>NZ_CP031966.1:0-595000 GCF_003443695.1 Aquimarina sp. AD1
ATTAAGAGTAATACAAAACACCTTACTTAATTTATATTGGCATTATTGATTTCCTCTGTATTAAAATTACAAATGAATTGGTATAATACTGCTTCGGAAATCATTTGTTTGTTAACAAACTAATTAACAAAATGCGTACCATTTATAAATGAATGGATTACAGTTTTAAAAAATAAAAGCCTTTGGATGCTACTGGATGTGTGATATGGTAAGATAGCTTACTAAATATAAGGAATTTATATGAATTAATCAATATCGATGTTTGAGTTTTTATGATTTACAAGTTCATCCAATATGTCGATGATTATTTGGCAACCGATACTAATTTCTTCTTCCGAGATCGTTAAAGGAGGCGTAATACGTACTGCTTTTGGTTCAAAAAGAAGCCAAAAAAGTATTAATCCTTTATCTTGACATCTTAAAACAATTTCATTTGTTATTTCAGCAGAAGGTGTTATTAAAGCTAACATTAACCCGACACCTCTTATTTCTTTTATCAAAGGGTGTACTAAGAACGATCTAAATAATTTTTCTTTTTTTAATGTTGCTGCCATTAAGTCACTTTCTGTAATTTCCTGCAAAGTTGCCAAAGCGGCAGCCGCGATGACAGGATTGCCTCCAAATGTGGTAATATGACCAAGTTTTGGATTGTCTTGTAATTGATCCATCATTGAAGAAGAAGCTGTAAAAGCTCCTATTGGTAATCCACCACCCATTCCTTTTCCCATAACAATTATATCCGGAATGATATCATAATTTTGAAATCCAAACAGTTTTCCGGTACGACCAAATCCAGGTTGAATTTCATCTAGAATTAGCAAAGCGCCAACTTCACTACAGCGTTTTCTAACTTTTTTAAGATAATCATTAATAGGCTCAATGAATCCAGCTCCTCCTTGTATGGTTTCTAGAATGACACCTGCAGTTTTATTTGTAATGCTTTGTATATCAGCTTCCTTGTTGAAATTAATAAACGAAACATCCGGAATAAGAGGTCTAAAAGCTTGTTTTCGTTCTTCAAAACCCATAACACTCATTGATCCCATAGTATTACCATGATACGCTAATTTAGCAGCTATGATTTCACTTCTTCCAGTAGTTCTTCGTGCTAATTTTAAGGATCCTTCTATTGCTTCTGTTCCTGAGTTTGTTAAATATGTTTTTTCTAAAGGATCGGGTAGAAGAGAAGCTAGTAATTTGGTAAGTTCCACTGCCGGTTTTTGAATATATTCTCCATAAACCATTACATGTAAATACTTGTCAAGTTGCTCTTTTATAGCGTTCACAACTCTAGGATGTTTGTGACCAAGACTACAGGCAGATACACCTGCTACAAAATCTAAATACTTTTTGTTTTCAGTTGAAAAAATATGACTCCCTTCTGCATGCGAAATTTCCATTGCCAAGGGATGTGGAGTAGTTTGCGCTTGATAAGTAAAGAAATCTTTTTTCACATTCGTAAAGTTAAGTCAATATGAAGTTTTCGATAGCTTATTTTAATGTTTAAAAAAAGAAAAGATTTAAAAAGAATCTTGTTTATTTCTTTTCTTGAATACTATCTAAAGTCTTTTTGTTTTTTAACGTTGTTACTGTAATGCTATCTCGTTGTCTTGCCGTACGATTAAGATCATGGTCCACAAAAGCTACCTTTTTTGGTAATTCTTTTTTAGAAGTTGTATCATTTTTCTTTTTGGCTTTTGTGTTTTCCTTAGTCTTTTTCTTGGGTTTTAGAATTTCATCCAACTCTTCATTAGTTTCCTTTAATTCTGCGTCTTCAAGTTTTTGCTCTAATAGTCGAGAACCTTCGGATTTGTTTTCTTCTAGACGCTTTATAGTTTCTTCATCAAAGAAGTCATCATCTTCTACAGGAAGTGGTATCCCTGTTATTTTTGTCAACTTGGGAGGTGTTTCTCCTCTAAAAAGATCCTTCTTACTAAGTATTTGTTCTTCTCCTCTCCATTTAAAACCAGATAGTTCCCTAGCATTTTCAGGCAAATCAATTTCTCTATACAATGTTCCGTCTACATTTTGATAATAGTAGACATCTACAATTTCTCGTTGTTCTAGTAGTAATTTTATCGAGCTCGATAATACTTTATTAATACCAATCAGTTTAAGTTCTCCTTCACTTTCTCTTTGATAAAATATAGTTTCTGTATTCTTATCAATATCTACTTGATAAATTTCATTGTCTTTAAATAATCCATATAACGTTTGACCTTTCACCTGATTATAACCCGCTTTTAGGGTGTCTTCTTGGACTAAAAATGCATTTTGATACACAACCAGTGAATCAAGCTTTTCAGTTTCAGTATTTGATATAATCTTTATAGTATCACCGGTCATTTGATTTCGCTGAGACCAAATAATAGGTTTACCTACCATTTTAGTATATCCAGTGGTTTGATCTACATTAATAGAATCACTCTTACCACTCATATTACTTTTAAAAATTCGAACATCATAAAAACCATTCATAATTCTACGTTCTGGTTTCCCTGTAACCATTAACGTGTCACTGTGAATGTAGATCGAGTCTTTTTCCTGTAAGGTGGATGCTAATGCTCTTTTTGTGATAAAAACAGAATCTTTGTCCTTAAAAACTTCCGCATAATGACCTGTAATAATAGAATTATTGGCAGTGTCTAATACTTTAATGTTATTGGTGGCTGATGCAAATTGGATGGCACTATTATAAAATATACTATCACCAAAAACAGTTCGATTATCATAATCAATACGAGCATTTTTTATCGCATATCCAGTCTTTATTTTAGTATCATAAAAACCGCGCTCACAATAGAGTGTACTTTCTTCTCCTTTTACTGTTGATGGTCCGTATAAATATGCATGACCGTTATCTGTATAATAATCCAAACGATCAGAATCTACCGTATTTTCTGGGTTAACAATTTTTACTTTTGTATTAAATGAATATTGTTTTCTGTCCATAAAATACCTTCCTATTTTACTAGTAAGTGTGTTAGAAGAATCTTTTACTGTTCCACCACTTCTGTAATAAGCTTGCTGACGTAATCGATCAAAAAATAGTGTATCTGTTGTTAATGTATTCGATGGGGTTTCTAAAAAGACTTTTTCTCTCGCATATGCAAATTTACTATTACCATTATATTCAGCATAAGCACTTGTCATAGTAAGCGTATCTCCTTGCTTCATTTTTACATTACCAAAAGCTCTTACAAACTTATCTTCTCCATAATGAACGGCTTGATCACACCATATTTCAATGCCTTCGTGTTCAATATAAACTTGTTTTTTTACTTTGGCAAGAATCGTTGCACCGGGAAAACGTTCTTCGTTTTTAATGGTACGATCTGATTGAACCTTGATTTTTTTACCTTCTTGAGCAAACGAGATAGTGCAAAAAAGAAGTGTAAAAGTTATATAGAAAAATGTATTTTTCAAGTATCTGTAATTTGTCTGCAAAATAACGAAAATTGTATGTAATGATTGTATCCGTTCATGCATAAATACTTAAGCAATGAAGTTTTGTTGCATTTTTGATCTAAAATCAATGAATCATTATAATTTTCTGCTAATGGTTATTAAGTTTAACTAGAGTATAATTTAGAGAAAAGGATTTTCGCAAAACAGAAGTTATTAGCCTTTTAATACTATAAACGAAAAATCCCTTATTACCGCACGTAACAAGGGATCTATACTTTACTAAGAATAAAGTTAAATTAAGATTGTAATCCTGGAATTTCAACAACTTCATTTACATCTTTGGTATAATCGATTCCAGCTACTTTAAACCCAAATAAGTTAAAGAAATCATTACTGTATCCTTCTAAATCACCAATAGTTGATAACGTTTCTGTGGTGGCACTATCCCAAAGCTCTTTTATCTTTGCTTGAATATCTTCGCGCATTTCCCAATCATCGACTCGTATTCTGCCTTTGTCATCGGTAGCGATTTCATTGTTGTTATATAATCGATCTGCAAACAAACGTTGCATTTGCTCTATACATCCTTCATGAACATTATTTTCTTTCATTATTTTGTATAATAAAGAAATGTATAGAGGAATAACAGGAATAGCTGAACTAGCTTGTGTTACTAGCGCTTTATTTACAGAAACATATGCTTTTCCGTTTATATCAGCAAGAGAATCAGTAATATCAAATGCTGTTGCTTCTAAATGATCTTTGGCTCGACCAATAGTTCCTTTTCTATATACAGGTTCAGTTAACTTAGGACCAATATAAGAATAGGCAATTGTTTTAGCTTCTGGAGCTAATAAATTTTCTTTTTGCAAAGCATCAATCCAGAACTTCCAATCTTCTCCCCCCATAACTGTCACTGTATTTTCTATGTCTTCTTCAGTAGCAGGTTCTATGGATACTTGAGATATATTTCCGGTATGGAAATCTACAGTTTTATTTGTGTAAGAATCTCCAATAGGTTTTAAAGAGGATTTATGTTTTACTCCAGTTTCTGGATGTACTCTTACAGGAGAAGCTAAACTATAAATTACTAAATCAATTTGGCCTAGATCTTTCTTGATAAGAGCGATGGTTTGCTCTTTTATCTCATTAGAAAATGCATCTCCATTAATACTTTTGGCATATAATCCGGCTTCATGCGCTTGTGTCTCGAATGCAGCAGTATTATACCATCCTGGAGAGGCTGGTCTATTTGTTTTAGGTGGTTTTTCTAAAAAAACTCCTATTGTAGCAGCGTTAGAACCAAAAGCACTAGTAATTCTTGAAGCAAGACCAAACCCGGTAGATGCTCCTATAACTAGTACATTTTTTGGACCTTCAATAGATCCTTTAGATTTAATATAATTGATTTGATTTAGTACATTTTGTTCACATCCTTTAGGATGTGCTGTCAAGCAGATAAAACCGCGAGTTCTTGGTTCGATAATCATTGTGTAATGTCTTTTCTGAGTGTACGAACATAGCCTAAAAAGAGTCGATTTCCAAGTAAAAGAACAGGAGATTGAATAATTTTTGAAATTCAATAACTATCCAGTAAAATCCATGAAAGTATTTTTAAAAATGTATATTGATACATAGTTGAAAAATATGTGTTAATATTTACGAAAAAGGTAGTGAATCAGGTGGTAAATAATTCATTTTATCCTCTTTAGAGTTGAAAATATCGAAACTATAATGAGCATTTACTAATTCTTTAAAGTTGTTCTATAAATCGGGAAATTCCGTAATGAATCCTTTAAAATTATTCGATTTAGATTTTTGTATGTAGTGGTTTACAATGTTAACTGCTGCAATCGTCAATGTTCTATTAAACTTATCGGTTGCATTTAATTTAGTCACATATGATAAAATATGATTAGAAATTTTTTTACAGGCTGTATCTGCATCACTAAAACTTATGTATATCCAAGCTAGTCTTAGGTGTGCTTCATGATTGAATAAAGAAGGGTTCAGAGTGCCTTCTTTGAATAATCGTATAAATTCTAAATCATCTAAATCAAAATGCGTCTTCATTTTTAATGATATTAGCTTTTATGGTTTTTTACCGTAAACATTGGTAATGCAACTTGGTATTTTACTACAATTAGTCGAATAATAATAATTAATAAGGTTGTAATTATATATGTAAGATTAATTGGAGTGTTCAGTGTATATAAAATCATAAAACATATTCCTCCGGCAATAGATGCAGTTGCATAAATTTCCTTTCTAAAAATCACCGGTATTTCATTACATAGTATATCTCTGATAACACCTCCAAAACATCCTGTCATGGCTCCTAAAGCTATAGAAATAATAGGAGCTAAATTGGTCTGTATCCCTGTTTCTACACCGATGATTGTGAAAATACCTAATCCTATGGTATCAAATAAGAAGAGGGATTTTTTTAAATAATTTAATTTATTTCTAAATATAATAGAGAGCATAGTTACTCCTCCAATTAAATACAAGTTTACAGTGTTTTGCATCCAGGATACAGGTGTTGCACTAATTAACACATCCCTTAGAGTTCCACCACCAATAGCGGTGACAAATGCAATAATAAAGATTCCAAACAGATCGAATCTTCTATTCATCGCACTTAAAGCTCCAGAAATAGCAAAAGCAATAGTTCCTAAAATATCCAAAGTATCGAAAAGTGTCATTTTCTTTTATTTTGGAATAAAAGTAGGGTATCTAATTGAAATTATGATTTTTCGGATTCATCTTTCTGATGATTATCTAGGATATCTATATATGAATAACAATTCTTAATAACTTTAGTGTAAGGTTTATCATCAAATTGCTACTTTTACATCAGTTAAATAGAAAAGATTATGTCAGATACTATAGAAAGAATAAAATGCCTTATTATAGGTTCAGGACCTGCAGGTTATACTGCAGCAATATATGCAGCCAGAGCAGATTTAAAACCAATTATGTACACTGGTATGGAACCAGGAGGTCAGTTAACTACTACGACTGAGGTAGATAATTTTCCGGGATATCCTGAGGGAATCGATGGACCTACAATGATGGTGCAATTACAGCAACAAGCCGAGCGTTTTGGAACTGAAGTCCGAATAGGGATGGTTACTTCTGTCGAATTTAGTAAAGAAGTAGGAGGTATTCATAAAGTTACAGTTGATAATACGAAAGAGATCGAAGCAGAAGCTGTAATAATATCTACTGGTGCCACTGCTAAATATTTAGGTTTGCCTAGCGAACAGAAATTACGTGGAGGTGGAGTTTCTGCCTGTGCAGTTTGTGATGGATTCTTTTATAAAGGACAAGATGTTGCTATTGTAGGAGCTGGTGATACTGCAGCAGAAGAGGCTACTTATTTGGCTAATATTTGCTCTAGTGTTACGATGCTTGTGCGTAAAGATTATATGAGAGCTTCGAAAGCTATGCAACATCGTGTAAATAATACTCCAAATCTTAAAGTGCTTTATAATACAGAAGTTGATGAGGTGATAGGAGATCAGGTAGTAGATGGTCTGCGTATGGTAAACAATCAAACTGGAGATAAGTCTGAAATTTCAATAACAGGATTGTTTATAGCTATTGGTCATAAACCTAATACTGATATTTTTAAAGATCAGATTGATATGGATGATACTGGATATATTATTACAGAAGGTAAGTCTACAAAAACGAATATTCCTGGAGTATTTGCTTCTGGAGATGTTCAGGATAAAGAATATAGACAAGCGGTTACTGCTGCAGGTACTGGTTGTATGGCAGCATTGGATGCAGAAAGGTATCTTGCTACAATAGAAACTAGTGAAGAAGTTTCTGCGTAAATAATAGTATATCGATACGATAAAAAACACCTGATATGTATTAAATACATATCAGGTGTTTTTTTATTATAGTTTTAGTAAACCAGGACTATAATCTATTTTTTTCTTGTACAATATAGCTTCATTAGTAAATACAGGGATATTGATTTTTGGTTCTCCAAGAAGGTAAATCTCTGAATCATCCTTGGCTTCAATAGTAATTTCTTCATTGGCTATTAAATAACAATCGGTAGAACCTTCAGCAATTATTGAAGTTTTTTCTGTGATTAATTTTTCACCATAGAAATCAGTATTTCCATCGGCTCTTAATAGCATCGAAGTTACTTTCCCTTCTAATTTTGCATATCCTTTTTGATATAAGTCTATTTTTAGGCTATCTGCTTCTACGATACCTTTAAGTTCAGAGTCATCATTTACTTGATAAAAAGCTTCATTTGCATTTATATGTAAATCAACATTAGATTTGCCATTTGTAATACTACTTGTTTTATCAGCTTCAATACTTAGAAACATCTCAGAATCATCATTACTTTCGATTCTTATGTTTGAAGCTTTTATTAAAGAAGTAGATTTAAGTTGTACTTTATTAAAAGATACTATCTTTTTTAAATCTTGAGCATAACTGATTTTAATATTAAGTGCTTTTGAGCGTTTGATCCTTTTATCAGACTTAATATTTAAGATGCTATCTTGTACAGTTATATTGATTACTTCCTGTAAATTACTATCTGCCTCAATAGATATTATATTATCACTGTCTTCTTGTAATGTTACTTCAAAATTATCATTGAGTTGTATGGTATGAAAGGCATCTACCGATTTTTGCTCCGTAACAACAATTTTGTTCCCTTTTATTTTTTCTTTCTGAGCATGTATATTTCCTAAGCTAATAATAAATAATGCAATAAGCATCCAAGTTCTCATAGTGTGAAAGTTTTTATTTTTAAACTTTAATTTTTTCATTTCAGTATAATTAATTTGCTAAAATTATCCGTGCAAATCATATTTGTACTATAAAGATAATTTTACAAATGGACATATTCCAAAAGGCGTACCAAAAAAATAACCTCTATGGGATTAGAGGCTTTTTTTTTCTACCAAATGCAAAAAAAACGTTTAACAAGGCAATGTTATTTAAGGTATTATTTTACTTTTTTCGCTTCTTCTACTATTTTACCATTTTCGCGTACAATCATTTTTGAGACTACACTGTTCTTGTCTTGTATAAACTCAAAGGTGAGAGGGCTTTGTTTATGAAAAAATAAATTTTCTGTTTGCGGGTATACTATTGCGTTCATTTTGCCAGCATTTACTTCTAAATGTTGCTCTTCTTTGGTAATAATTACTGTTCCCGTTTGTGGCGCTTGGTAGGTTCCTATATATTTATTTAAGATATTATCTGATAAGGAAATTTCTTTTTTGTCTGTATTTTGTGGCGCTGGTTGGTGATCGTAACTAAGAACTCTAGTCATTTTCCATTGTTCATTTTTATGTTGCCAAACGTGAGTGAATTTAGCTATTTCAACAAGTTTTTCTTTTTTATCTTTTTCTGAAACATAAAAAACGTGTTCTCCAGTAATAATTGCACCATAATTATTTAGAGGATATACCTGTACACTACCTTCTACAACTTCTCTGCGAACTCTTGGGTTTTCTGGATTGCATAATCCATTTTCTACACTGGACATCATTTTAGTAAGTCCAGAAGTAAGCCCTCCTTTATCGTGATAAAACTCAAAATCTTCTACAAAAAAAGTTTTAAATGTAGTAATGTCACAAGTGTTATATGATTTCCAGAATTTTTTATCTAGCTCTAGAATTGTTTCTTCTAATGAAGAATTATTTTGTGCGGTTAGAAGTGAAGGAATTAACGCTATAAATAAAAGTTTATGAGTTTTACTTAAAATTGTTTTTAACATGATAGTTCGTTTTTGATTGATTAATTTTTTTGATTGATTTTTTGGAGTATAATTGGGATCCATTTTCTAAAAATGGTCCATATCATAAATGATATTATTATGAGAACTAAACCGATACCTATTGGTAAGATCCCTCCAAAAGTATAGGTAAGTCCAAGTATAAAACCCAGTAAATTTCCTGGAAGATATATTGGAATGAAAAAAGCTAGAATAATTGGCGTCCAAATAGCATATTGTAAAATGTTTTCTAACCTTAATTCCCATAATAAAGCTATTAATATTCCGAAAACTAATCCTCCAATAAAACCCTTTGCGATTTTTGATAAGCTGTAGGTAATTGAGTTTTTATTATGTAGCCACTTACTTAAGGAAATCAAAATCCAACTTAGTAAGGGGATTGATAATAATCCCCACCAATTTGATATTCCAGGTAAATCTTCTCGGGCTAATAGATGATGTGTCGTTACCCCATTATTATAATGATATTCCCAAAAGATATGAAGCCCAACTAATGATGTAACAAGAATAATGAATGGTAATTTGTTCTGAATTACTTTTTGTGTGATCATTTTTTGATTTTTAAAATGATGAAAAGAAAAAACCACCCAAAAAGCATAAATATCTAAATAACTTGTCTGTCAACAATGGAAGCTTTTCAGGTGGTTCGATTTTTGGTTGGTTGGTGGTTGGTCTGTGGTTGAATTTATTGGTTATATATTTGTTTAATTTCTTTTTACGTTTCCTCCAGAATTTTCTACTTCATCAACTTTTCCAGGTTCTCCATAGTAATTAATATTAGCACCACTAGTTGCTTTTCCTGTAAATTGATCTTTAGCATGGATTCTAATCATTGCACCACTAGTAGCTTTTGCTTCTGATACTAAACTTAATAATTCACTAGCTCTAATATCAGCACCACTAGTTGCGCTTGCATTATGGTTGTTTACTTTTCCGGATAGATCCATCATTGCTCCACTGGTTACAGATGTAGTAAGCGTTTCCGCTTTTACTTTTAGTTCAATATCTGCACCACTTGTTGCACTAATTGCAAGGTCTTTTTGTACAACTGCTCCTTGAGATGTTACTTTAGAACCACTAGTAGCAGATATTTTTCCTAGTTTATCATATGATACATATACTGTTTTCTCGTCTGCTTGATAAATGTTTTTGTCAGAAGTGATATATAGTGTCTCGCCTTCTACATATACCTCTATATGCTGATGTAAATTTTCATTAGCTTCAATGATTACTTTTCTATCTTTTTTATTCGTTAAAACTACATCTAAACCTCGACTTGATTTGATAGTATCAAAGTTTTCGTTAATGGTCTTTTCTTTTTTAATTACATCTCCCTGACCTCTAACTCCATTAAAGGCTATGTTACAAGAACAACATAATGCAGATAAGCATATGGTTACTATTATTTTAGCTAGTGTTGTCATAATTTAAGTGATTTAATTTGTTAAACTGTTCGTTTTTTGATTGTTACTAATTATCGGTTTTGATTTTTATTCCGTTCTCGTCAATTTTTATATCTACTTCTTCACTTTTGATTTGTACTCCATCTTCGTCAATCTTAAGATTTGCATTGTCATCATCAGAGTTGATATTAATTTTTACTCCGTCATCAGAATCCTTATCATCTTCTTCCCATTCATTGTATTCCCATTCATCCTTTGGACAGTCTAGACAACTAAGTTTTCCATCTATTAGTTTTAGATATTTACCTTCTTTACCATCAATAGTTAGATAATCGTTATATTTCCAAGAGTTATTAAAACCAGAGGTATTATCATCTGCATATATTGTCATCCCTTCGGGTATAGAAATTATGATTTCAACTTCTTGATCATTGTACTTATTTGTGTAATCAGTGATAGCATACCCGTCTAATAATAAGGTGTTCCCTTTTATGTCATAATTATACTTGATTGCAGCAGCTCTTTCTTTTGCTCCATCATAACTACTTCCTTCTGCATTTTTTCTAATAATTAATTTTGGTGTTGAATCCTCTCTGTTTTCTTTAATCAAAACTTCTACATCCTGAATTACAATCACCTTATTATCATTTTCATCTCTTTTTATTTTAAAATCATTTCTGTGATATAAACCTCTTACATATCTGTTGTTTCCAACCATTTTTATAGTTAAAGTGTCGTTTGATTGTATGTTTAAGTTTCTCGAATCTTCGATTACTTCAGCATCATAAGCTTCTTGAGTAGCTTGACGAATCCCTACTACGGTTAATCCTATTACAGATAGAATCCAAACAGCTAAAAGAGCTAACTTGGCTGGTGTACCTATTGATTTTAGATTATTGATTACAATTTTTAATCCTAAAATGAATAAAAAGAAAAATGGAATACCTACTGCAAATAATGTAAGTAATGATACCAACCATAAAGGAATATTAGGATGATTGACAACATCAATATATTCAGTAAATGGTGTTTCTATAAATCCAAAAGTACCAACAGTAAATAAGCTAATAAAAAGACTTATTAAAGTAATACCTGCAACTATTATAAGTAATACACCTATAAATTTTACGAATATTTTTAATACTACTAATAGTACATCTCCAAGGGCGTCAAAGAAACTAGTAGATCCACTTTTTACTTTATCACTATATTTTTGATAATCTACGTCTTTAACTTTATCTGCAACATCATTAAATCCTTCCTTGATTTTTTTTTCAATGTTACTGATATTTACTGCCTCACCTTTCATAGCTAGGTAATCTGCAGTACTTTTTGCTTCTGGTACAAAAATCCAAAATGCTATATATATAAGAATAAATGCACCACTAGAGAATACAGTAAATAATATCCATGCGATTCTTAACCAAATAGGATCTATACCTAGGTAATGACTTAACCCGGAACTTACACCTCCTACATACGAGTTAGAAGTATCTCTGAATAATTGTTTAGACTTGGTAGTTCTTTGGTATGATGATTTTGGTTCATCTTCAAAAATTTCTTCATCCAATCTATAATCTTCGGGTTGCCCCATTACTTCGATTACTTCATCAACTTCTTTGATGCCTATTACTTGTCTTTCATCTTTTATTTTTTCACTGAAAAGTTCTGCTATTCTAGCTTCGATATCAGCGATAATTTCATCTCTACCTTGAGAGTCGGTAAACGAACGTTTTATCGCCTGAATATAGCGCTGCAGCTTTAAGTAAGCGTCTTCATCGATATGAAAAAATATGCCTGCTAAATTTATATTGACTGTCTTGTTCATTTTTGTTTCTTTTTTTGTTTAGTAACTATGGTTACTGCATTTTGTAATTCGTCCCAAGTAGTGTTTAATTCTTTAAGAAAAAGTTTTCCTGTTTCTGTAAGTCCATAATATTTACGTGGTGGTCCTGATGTTGACTCCTCCCAGCGATAGCTTAGTAAGCCTGCATTTTTAAGTCTGGTTAGTAGGGGATATATTGTGCCTTCTACAACTAACATCTTTGCATCTTTAAGGGTCTCTAAAATCTCTGCCACATAAGCATCATCGTCCTTAAGAATTGAAAGTATGCAATATTCCAGAACACCTTTGCGCATTTGCGCTTTTGTGTTTTCGATCTTCATAAAACTGATTTTTAAAAAGTTAAACTGTTCATTTTTTGATTAATAATTGATTGATGATTATTATTTAAATAAATATTGATCAGAGAATACAACCCCTGCAATAAATACAGTTGATAAAAGATAATTGATTAAGTTAAATTTTAAATTGTATCTCTGCTCTTTTGATGTTTTAATTACTAATATGAGTAATGTAAAACTTACTAATAATGGTAAAATCCAATATCCTAGACCTAACCAAGCACTAATTCTAGCTTCATCATTAGGATTAAAAATAGATATTATCATAGCTAATACTCTAGAGTAAAAAGCAAAGAATAAAAATGGATACCAATACTCATTATTTGTTTTTTTTATAAAATAGAAAATGACAAAAGCCTGAATTATTGTAAATAATGGACCTGCAGCACTTACTAATTGTTGATGCCAACTATATTGATATTCTCCTTCCTTCAGGAATGCAGAGTTAAGTGTCATTCCCATTTCATATCCTAAAATTTTCCCAGTGATGAAGTGGGCCAACTCATGAAAAAAGAAGGAGGATACCACAGCTATAGCTGTAATTAAAACATATTTTATATTGATTGATGAGTTCATGTTAAAATTACTTTATAAAGCGTATTGTTAATGGATATTTATATCGCTCACCTTTATTTCCTTTAATCGCAGCAGAGATGATAAAAATGATTTCTAAAAAGAAACCAATTAAAGCAATAACTCCTACAAAAGAAGCGCCTATTAATGTTCTAAATCCACCATCACTAGAAAAGTGAAGATCTAATCCATTATGATTAAAAATATCGAACAAAGAAGCATCTCCAAGTATGTTGAACATAAAAAATGGAAAGGATATCATTCCTAAAATAACAGTGTATAATAAAATACTTAACTGAAAATTGATTGCTTCTTTTCCGTGTTCGTCTATAAAATCGGATTTTTCTTTATTGGTAGTCCATAGAAGTATGGGAACAATAAAATTACCGAATGGAATAAAGTACTTAGTAAACACTCCTAAGTGCATAAATGTAGCGATGTTATTGTGGTTGTTAGTTGACATTTTTTTAAAGTATATAATAGTTTCTTATACAAATATATGGTTAAAAGAAGGTATTATGCAAAACATAGTACCATATTTTAACATAATTTTATGATTTAAAGCGATTTTGTATGTCCATTCTTTTTCAATATTTTAGAACAATTAAATATCATATTATGAAGATTACACCAGGAAAAATTAACACCTTCACAATGTTTAAGTTACCCTCTGCTTGGCTCTGTGGTGTTCGTGTAAAACAAATTAGTGAATCTAGTTGCACTGTAAGCGTTAAGCATAGATGGATGAATCAAAACCCTTTTAATTCCATGTTTTGGGCGGTACAAGGTATGGCTGCAGAGATGAGTACAGGTGCCATGGTTTCTGGTCAAATTAGAGAAAGTGGCAAAAAAATATCCATGTTGGTAGCAAATAATAATGCAACTTTTACAAAAAAAGCCACAGGTAGGATCACATTTATTTGTAATGACGGTCATTTGATTAAAGAAGCTATCCAAGAAACTATTAAAACTGGAGAAGGACAAACTGTATGGATGAAATCTATAGGGACAAATAAACAAGGTGTTGAAGTTTCTACATTTAATTTTGAATGGACAATTAGATTAAAAACCAAGTAGGTTTAAGTGTAAAAGGTTATTAATTTTTATTTATTAGATACTAAATTCTGTAACACTTTGTGTTAATCTGTAACTTATATATTGAGACTATTCATTAATCAATAAAATAAATAATTAAATATGACAGCACACGAAATTGACTACGCCATCTATGGAGAAGAAATGCAATATGTGGAAATAGAACTAGATCCTCAAGAAGGAGTGATTGCAGAGGCAGGTAGTTTTATGATGATGGAAGATGGTATCAAGATGGATACTATTTTTGGAGATGGTTCCCAGAAAAATGAAGGGTTTATGGGAAAGATTTTTGGAGCAGGAAAACGCTTACTTACTGGCGAAAGTCTTTTTATGACTGCTTTTTATAATGAAGTTGTGGGGAAGAAGAAAGTGAGTTTTGCTTCTCCGTATCCAGGAAAAATTATTCCTATAGATCTTACAGAATATGGTGGTAAGTTTGTTTGTCAGAAAGATGCATTTCTTTGTGCAGCTAAGGGAGTTTCTGTTGGGATCGAGTTTTCAAGAAAATTAGGAAGAGGCTTATTTGGAGGAGAAGGGTTTATTATGCAAAAGCTAGAAGGAGATGGAATGGCTTTTGTACATGCAGGAGGAACTACTGCTCGAAAAGAATTAAAAGTAGGAGAAACATTGAAAATAGACACTGGATGTATTATAGGTTTTTCTAAAGGTGTTAATTACGATATAGAAATGGTAAAGGGTATTAAGAACACGATTTTTGGAGGCGAAGGATTGTTTTTTGCGAACTTAACAGGCCCAGGAGTGGTTTATATACAATCTTTACCATTTAGTAGGTTAGCAAATAGAGTGCTAGCATTAGCTCCTAGAGGAGGAGGCAAAAGTAGAGGAGAAGGTAGTATTTTAGGTGGTTTAGGTGATCTTTTAGATGGCGATAACAATTTTTAGTAAAGTTAAATAAGGGTTAAAAGACGGTTTTTTAGTTTTATTTGACTATATTAGTTGTAACAACTTTAAAAACTGTAAGTATTATCCTACAATTACTTGTAT
Source organism: Aquimarina sp. AD1 (assembly GCF_003443695.1). NCBI lineage: Bacteria > Pseudomonadati > Bacteroidota > Flavobacteriia > Flavobacteriales > Flavobacteriaceae > Aquimarina > Aquimarina sp. AD1. The sequence goes on from NZ_CP031966.1 coordinate 15,451, forward strand.
TAAACCTAACATTTAAACCCCTATTAATTTATGGCGAGAGCAATGTTTGATTATACCAAGACTGTACTGAAAAAGGTTAGTTTTGATGTAAATCTATTTACAAAGGAAGTAATTAAAGCACTAAACAGATTACTACCGCACGAGATTGAAGAATTAAAACTTTGGATTCAATCTTTGGCACTTAACAAACCAGAGTTAGAACCTTGTTTAATTTATTTAAAATCATAAAATTATAAAAGCGACTTTTTAGTCGCTTTTTATTTTTGATATAGGGCTTATAATCTGAACATTCTGAAAAGTAATTGCTCCTTTTACTACACCAGCGATTGTACTGTGTAGTGCTTCTATAATTTGCATTTTTAACTCACTTTTGTGAAAAATAAGGCTTACTTCTCGAGCTGGAGAAGGTTCGTTAAAAAAATGTAGATTTCCTTTTTCCTTATCATTGATATCCAATGTATGTAGGTAAGGTAATAGTGTCATTCCTAATCCTTCATTAGATAGTTTAACCAATGTTTCGAAACTTCCGCTTTCTAACTGAAAATGATCTTCGTCATAGCTCTTTTGGGTTTTGCATAAGTTTACAATTCCATCTCTAAAGCAATGCCCATCTTCTAACAATAACATGTCGTCTATATCTAGATCAGATATGTCTATTTTATTCTTTTTATTTAATCGATGACTAGGAGGTATATAGCCAACAAAAGGCTCATAGTATAACACACGCTCCTTAATACTTTCATTCTGTAAAGGAGTTGCAGCAATTGCAGCATCAAGATGTCCGTCTTGCAAACGTTCCATAATAGCCTCAGTTGTTAGCTCCTCAATTTTTAGTTTTACTTTTGGATATTTTTTTATGAAATTATGTAAGAACATAGGTAATAAAGTAGGCATTACCGTTGGTATAACTCCTAATTTAAATTCTCCTCCAATAAACCCTTTTTGTTGATCAACTATATCTTGTATTCGTTCACTTTCATTAACTATATTCCTAGCCTGTTGTACTAGTTTTTTACCCACTTCTGTAAGCTCAATTGGCTTTTTACTTCGGTCAAATATTAGGATAGCTAGTTCTTCTTCTAATTTTTGAATTTGCATACTCAATGTAGGTTGAGTAACAAACGTTTTTTCTGCTGCTTTTGTGAAATTTTGATGTTCAGCAACTGCTAATACATATCGTAGCTGTGTAATGGTCATGTTGTTAATTTTGGATGACAAAAATAGGAAAGCTATTGATAAAACTTATTAATGATATACTAAAAATTTGTTTTTTCTATTGAAATTTTTTCAAGAAAATGTTGACCTCTCTCTATTTAACCATACTAAACAATAAAACTTATAATAATTAAAAATTTAACAAATGAAAATAGTAAGTAAATCTTTAGTGATATTGGGATTAAGTATTGGTGCGTTATTAACTTCTTGTTCAGAAGAGGAAATTTTAGAAGATCTTACAGGAGGTTGTATCGCCATTAATGCAATTGAAAATTATAGTGCTGCACTAGAGCGATATGGAAATGACCCTAGTGTAGAAAATTGTGAATCTTTAAAAGCTGCATCGATAGCATATTTGAGTGCATTGGACGATTGTCCACTTATTGAAGATGCTGATTTGGAAGAAGCACTAAGGGATGCTAGTGAAACGAATTGTGAAGATTAATATTTAGTAGTTATTATATAAAAGGGTTTTACTTATATTATAAAGTAAAACCCTTTTTTCTTGATTGATGAATATGTTATTCTATATTAGAACCTAATTTCTAATTCTAGATCTTCGTTACCTACTTCAAATTTTGCATCACTCCACATTGGTGGTCCATAGCTCATATTGTTGTTAGATACTCCATAACTTTCTTTTGGCATTCCGTTTTCTTCAAAATCCATTCTTTCATTATTATTGGCATCGTGCACACAAGAGATACCATACTCTCCAGTAGGAATATCTTTAAAAGTTATTTTAGCGATACCATTTTTTATTTCTCCTTTTGTTGATTTAATAGGAGCAGCTTTCATAAAAGTAGCTTCATCATATAATCCAAAAAGTACGGCGCCATCAGAACTCGATACATTAGGTACTGTTACTGTGATAGTAATCCCTTTGGTGTCTTGTGCATTAGTTACAAAGTGTATGGCTGTCATTGCTAAAAATAATACTAGAGTTTTCATAAGAGTTTAGTTTTTTGATTTTTATTATTTCGTTTTGATGATTCAAAAGTCTATAAAACTTGGATACTCTTATAAAGTATATCACCCAATTGTAGAATTTAATGGATGAAATGTAAATAGTGTTTGATTGAGGAATTATAAAAGCCCTCTAGCTTTGATCTCTAAATATTTATTAATGGTGTTTACAGTTAAGTCTTCTGGGGATGTTAGAACCGTTTGTATACCATGTCTTTGTAGCTCTTTTACCATGATTTTTTTATCGTAGGCAAATTGTTGTGCAATAGTTTGATCATAGATAGCTTGGAGATCCTCCGCATTCTGATGTATCAATTGATGTAATTCTGTGTTCTCAAAGAATATAACTACTAATAAATGTTTCTTAGCTAATGCTTGTAAATAAGGAAGTTGTCTTTTTAACGCGGAGATATGCTCAAAGTTAGTGTATAATAAAAGTAAGCTACGATGATTAATTTGTCTTTTTACATGGGTGTATAACAATCCAAAATCCGAATCTAAAAACTGGGTTTTAACGTTGTATAATGTTTCTGACACATTATTTATGTAGGTTTTCTTTCTGCTGGCAGGTAAAAAATTATTGACAGAATTAGAGAAAGTAAGCATTCCTACTTTATCATTCTTTTTGAGAGCGATATTAGAAAAAGCTAGTGTGCTATTTACAGCATAATCTAATAAACTTAACTCTTTAAAAGGCATTTTCATTACTCGACTCTCATCAATTATAGAATATATTGGTTGTGATTTTTCATCCTGAAATTGATTGATCATTAGGTTTCCATGCTTGGCAGTTGCTTTCCAGTTTATTGTTCGTACATCATCGCCAATTACATATTCTTTAATCTGTTCAAACTCCATTGTGTGGCCAATACGTCTTATTTTTTTAAGCCCAAATTGAGTTAATTTATTATCAATAGCTAAAAAATCATACTTCTTCATTTGTATAAAGGATGGATACACCTTTACCATAGCTGATTTGTCAAAGCTATATCTTTTTTTGACCAAATTGATTTTGGTCATAGTGTAGACATGTAGATGGCCAAAAACATATTCACCTCTTTTAACCGGTCTTAATGAATACTCAAAATCTAAAGTTGACTTTGGAGGTATTACTCCAGTCTTTAGAAAGTCTCTTTTTTGAAATTGGATAGGGATCTCATCTATTATTTCTGTAAATGTTGTAAACGCATAGTTACTTTTAACTCGCACAGGTATTGCATTAAGATCACTATTAGAAAATTTTTCAGGCAACAACCTACTTGCTTCAATACCTTTTTTTGTATTAAATAAAATAACAATATCAAATAAAAAGGTAACTACTAATCCCCATAATAATAACCAAGCTATTGGATACAATACATTGAACCAATAAGATGTTAAAAAAAGCACCGATAGTATAGCGAGTATATAAAATACTCGTGAACTTAGATATAAGGATTTGTAAAATTTGATCACAGTTAACGAGGTATTTCTACTGATTGGATAATCATTTCAATAACATCTTCTGTAGTCATTCCCTCCATTTCACGTTCTGGTGATAATATAATACGGTGTCGTAAAACTGGGTACAAGGATTTTTTAATATCCTCTGGAGTTACAAAATCTCTACCATTAATTGCAGCAAAAGCTTTGGAAGCATTCATTACCGCTATAGAAGCACGTGGCGAACCTCCAAGGTATAGATGAGGATGTGTTCTAGTCTTGGTAACAATTTCTGCGATATATCCTATAATTTTTTCTTCGATAATAACTTCTTGAGTTTTTTTCTTGTATTCTGCAAGTTTTTCAGGAGTCATTACAGAATTTACTAGTTCTAATGGTTTTAATGTCTTTCTTTCGTGATGCGTTTTTAGAATATTTACTTCTTCTTCTAACGACGGATAATCCACTTTGATTTTAAACAAAAAACGATCTAGTTGCGCCTCTGGTAAAGCATATGTTCCTTCTTGCTCGATTGGATTCTGTGTTGCTAGTACCATAAAAGGTGGTTCCATTATATACCTAATACCGTCTATAGTAACTTGTCGTTCTTCCATTACTTCAAATAGAGCGGCCTGAGTTTTTGCAGGAGCACGGTTGATCTCATCAATTAAAACCATGTTAGAAAATATTGGCCCTTTTTTGAATTCGAAATCACTAGTTTTCATGTTTAAAACAGAAGTTCCTAATACGTCACTTGGCATTAAATCTGGAGTAAATTGAATTCTATTAAAGTTGGTTTCTAAGGTTTTTGCAAACAACTTAGCGGTTACTGTTTTGGCAATTCCAGGGACCCCTTCTATAAGAACATGTCCATTGGATAATAGAGATACAATTAGTAATTCAATAAAATCCTGCTGTCCGATAATAACTTTAGCTAGTTCTGATTTTAGTCTTTCTACTGCTTGTTGTAATTCGCTAAGATCAATACGATTCTCAAAATTTATATTTTCTGAAGTTTTTTCTGTTGGAATAATACTTTCTTGAGTAGCCTCAGAAGGAGTAGTGTTATCGGGAGCTTTTTGAGCATCATTTTGTAACTCTTCGTTTTCCATATGATTTCGTTTTTTCTCTTTTTAAGAGTATGTTTTATATCGTTTCCGTTATGATTTGTTTTTAAATTCGCTAATCATATTATATAGTCGAATTAATTCTTCTTTAGTTATTATTCTTTTTCTACTAAGTTCCTCAAAGTATGTAAACAATGCTTTGGTATCTTCAAAATCATTATTACTTCTTGCAGAAATGTCTAACAAAGTTTTTTCATCCAAAGTATTTGTAGGTATTCTTAGATCATGATGAACATAATCTAAGAAAAGAAGATTTTGTTTTTCTACAATTTCTTTATGCTTTTCCTTCTCAAAATACATTGCACTAATCGTTCTAGTAAAAGCTAATGTTTGATTTTTTAGAGGTGTTATAATCGGGATACTTCTTTGTTTTCTTTTTCCTTCAAAAATCACAAAAAGTAACACTCCAATCAGTAAGATGTAATAAGCCCATTTTAAGTATCTATTTTGTAATAAGAAAAACAAAGGAGAGCTATAGAATGTTTTTCCTGATTTGTAATGATTGTCCCAAAGAATATTTTTTTTAAAGTCAATATAGCTCAATAAATTTTGGGTATATTCATAATTGTTATCAGTTAACATAAAGTAGTTTCCGAAAGCTTCTGGAAAAGAGTGTAGTAGTATCTCACCTTGACCAAAAGGTTGCTTAATATAGTTCAGCTTAGGGTTTTTAATTTGTAATGTGTCATTGTATAATTGAGTAAGTCCAAGAACCGTAGTGCTTGTAGTATCTATCTCACTAAAATATGGATTGTAGGTGTCGCGATCATAATGATATGGTTTTTCTACTTTTAAGTTCTTATTTACTAGTTCGACCATCGGTTGCGTAGAAATATCATCTAAGGATACTAGGTTATCTAATTCAATAGATAGTGTATCTAATAATTTACTACTAATAGATTTTGAAGATACAAATAGCGTATTTCCTTTTTCTACCCAGTTTAGTATTCGATCCAATTCAGCGCTATCAAAATCTATAGAACCATTTACAAAAAAGTATGTTCCACTAATCGTATCATTGTCTAATAAGAATTCATAAGGCGGTTTATTAATATCTTTTAATGTACTCTTATCAAAAGTTTCTTTAATCATATTGTAAGAAACGAAGGTGCCTAGCGGAATTTTATCTGTTTTGGCATAGCTAGGAAACCAATTAATGGGTTCTGGTTCACTTGCTTCTAAAAAGGTAAGAAGACCTATTAAGGCAATAATTACAATAATGAATATTTTAGTCTTTTTAGTTAGCAAATTAGGATCTTATACTATTAGTAATCGATTTAAATTTTTGTTCTGCTTGTTCAAACGATGTTTGGTTAATATCAAAACTTCCGTACCAAATAAAGTCATATAGTCTTGTGATATTCTGAAATTTATTTTTTAATGAATTATCAGTTAGTTCCTTTAAATAATCAGTATTCGTTTTTTGAGACTCCCAGTTTATGAATTCGTTTTCGGATAATTGTTTAAGTACAGATAAATAATAATACCGGATAGCCAATCTATAGTTATTAGCTTTCAAAGCTTGTTGGATTAATTGTTCTATATTTTGGTTTTGGATGATATCTTCATCCTCTGTAAGTATGATTTGAGGTGCCTCTTGTTTTTCAAAAAGCATATCTCTTGGGTTTACTCTCATAAATAGCCATCCTAATAAAAACAATACACCTATTATGACTAAATAAGGTAAAAGTTTGAATAAAACAGCCCAGAAACCAGTTACTTCTCCTACTCCAAATATCCACTGAAGAAATTTACCCCATAATTGTCCAACCCATCGTTTAAATTGTGTCCAAATATTATCGGGTTCTTCATACTCGGTGTAGTTAAAATCTTCTTCATTGCGATACTCTTTAATTTTATCGGAACTAAACTCTCTAATTTCTTTACTAGAGTCTAAATCGTATACGATTTCTTCAGATTGTTTTACAGATATACTGTCCTGAATCTTAGCAGAAATAGAAAAAGGTATAATTAAAATTAAAAGAAGAAAGTAGCTTAGTTGTTTCAAATTATTCGGTTTTACCTAAAGAATCAATTTGTTCTAATGTTCCCGTGTGATGTTTTCTTTCATTTAGATTAAAGTAAATGAAAGCAGTGGAAATTGCTGTAAAGAGATAGATAATAATATATTGAAGAACAGAAGCTATCGTATTTAGTAGAATGAAAACCCAATCAAACATACTGGATGGATCAGAAAAACTACCTTCTGATGCAGCAGTAAAGGTTTTAAAAAATGTGTACATAATTGCAGGAATAGAAAATACCATACTTATCACATAAGATAATAATCCAATAACAAGAAGTGTTGCGAATGTTATCCACCATTCATTTTTCACTAATTCGAAACTCTCACTGATCGTATCGAAGACTGCAGATTTTCTAAAAACCAAAATAGGAAAAATAAGACTTAAAGGCACATACAAGTATATTCCTGGAATAACACATAGCATAAATCCTACTACTAGCATAATACTAGAAAGAATTGAAAGCCCTATGATACTTCCTAAATCTTTTTTTACTCCATTGATAACCGATTGTTGTAATACTACCCCTTGATTATCCGAGTATTCTTTTATGTAATGTAGAACGGTACCAAAAACTAATCCGTAAAAGATTAAAATACTTATTATCATCACAAATGCTGATATCAAAAAAGAGCCAGAATTAAACATGTTTAAATTACCAGCGCCTCCACCAAGAGCAAAAGGATCCATAAAATTAGAAGTTGCATGGGTGTAATATGCAATAGATAAAAGAAGGATAACCAAAACGATTCCAGTTGTCTTAAATAAGACCGTAAATAAAGGTTTAAAATTAGTTCTTAAAAACACAAAAACATCTGTAAGAATATCGCCTAATTCTCTTTTCTTTTTAAATTCAATGTAATTATTATTCATCTGTAGAAATTGATTTTTTATATAATTGTCTTGGGTATATTACGTAATAGAATAAAATTAATGATAAAGATAAAGCAATAATAAAAATCGCCAACCAATCTGGCATTTCGGTATGTCGAGTTACAAAACCTTCTAAAAAACCTGCGATAATAAAAAACGGAACTGTACTAATTACAATTTTTAACCCTGCTTTAATACCTCTTACAAAAGAGGTTAATCTGGTATAGGTTTTTGGGAATAAAATAGAATTACCGACTACCAACCCTGCACATCCTGCTATAATAATAACAGAAATCTCAATAGTACCGTGTATCCAAATGGTGCGTGCACTCTCCCAAAGAAGTCCTTTTTCATAGAAAAAGTATTGAAAAGAGCCTAACATAATGAAGTTTTGCATCAACATGTAGATCGTTCCAATTCCGAAAAGAATACCAAGTATAAAACAGTTTAGAGCTACTCTTATGTTATTTATGGTGATACCTAGGAACATATCGGTTTCTTCCATTTTTTTATACACAGCCATTGGATCGCCATTTTCAATATTCTCTAGGGTCATATTTACATAACCATCACCTAATATTGATCTTACAAATGCCCCATCAGTTGCAGAAGAATAGACTCCTATAGCAGTAAAAAGCGCCGAAATCAAAAAGGCAATAAGCAGTTGTCGTTGGTATTTATAAAACTCCAAAGGGAACTCTTTAACCCAAAAAGAATAAAATCGATTCTTTTTTTCTTTTTTAGTTTTATAAATTTTTTGATGAGCGTTAGAAGCTAATCCGTTTAAGTAGTTAAATGTCTGACTTTTAGGATAAAAGGTTCCTGCGTAACTTAAGTGATCCGTGATCTCAATATATAAACTAGAGAGTTCATCTGGAGTAATTTGCGCATTATTAAGCAGAACACTTTCAAATTTTAACCATTTATCTTTATTTTGCTTCACAAAAGCCGCCTCACGCATGGATCAAAAATTAGGAGCTTCAAAGAAACATAATTAATGGATAATTTTCAAATAGAAACAGCTCAAAATGTGAGTATACAGCAAAATACTGCTGGAATAGGGGAACGAATCTTAGCATATTTAGTAGACTTGTTGATAATCATCGCGTATTTTATTGTTGTAATTTTAATTGTAGCAGCTTTGGATTTGGGAATGGCTGATGAGTGGGCATTCTGGATGGTAATAGGTTTACCTCCCTTTCTTTACTTTTTATTATGGGAAACTTTTTGGGATGGGAGAACTCCCGGAAAAGCAACAATGAAGATACGAGTTGTAAGATTAGACGGATCTCGACCTGCTTTTTCTGGATATTTAATAAGATGGTTACTTAGATTGATTGATATTACATTAGCGTCAGGAGGAATTGCGGTAGTTGCAATATTATTTAAAGGAACTGGCCAGAGACTAGGAGATATGGCGGCAGGAACAACAGTAATTAGTGAAAAACAAAAGGTAAGATTTCATCAAACTATTTTAGTAGATATTCCAGATGATTATAAACCTGTGTATCCACAAGTAACGGTGTTTGACGATAGTGAGATGCGTAAAATTAAAGGCATCTACCAAGATGCAAAAAGAAATGGAAATCATAATGTTATTTTGCAATTATCTAACAAAGTGAGTAGCATTATGCAGGTTACACCGCAAGAAAAACCAATACAGTTTTTATCTAAAGTATTAGAGGATTATAATTATTATACGCAGAAATAGAACTGAAGTATCAATCTATTTTTTTAGGGTAACAAATTTTTATGATGATTGATATATTGATATAAATCATAAAATCAAATATCATGAAAGCAAAGAGTTTTAAACACTTAGAATTGCGTAAAGAAACTATTTCAAAGCTAAAAGGAGGGTTGGCACATCCTATGGGGCCATATAAGGAGCGTGTAAAACACGCAGTAGGTACTCGTAATACTTGTCAGTGCGAAACAATAGCCGATCCTTGCTAAACTATTAATGATGGCTGTCTATAAGATGATATATTTTTTAGACAGCTATTTATTTAATTACTTCTGCCTTGATAAATATGTTTTCTTTAGGCCATTCACTGCCATCAACAGGAACATTAGAGATTTTATCAGCCACGCTCATACCTTTTATAACTTTCCCAAAGATTGTATGTTCTCCATTTAGATGAGGAGCTCCTTCTTTAGCGATTACAATAAAAAACTCATAAGGTGTAGAGCGATTAGAAGGATTGTTTACCCATTGCTTGGATAAAGCCACTGATCCTCTGTTATGTTTAAGACCTTTTATTGGTTCTTGAGGTAATGTATAATCTCCAATATCATGACGCTTTTGAGCCATTTGAGTACGGTCACTATTTCCACCCTGAATAACAAAACCTTTGGCAACACGATAAAAGAAAGTCTCATCAAAATATTTTTGTTTAACTAGATAAATAAAGTTAGCACGATGCATAGGGGATTCTTTATAAAGTTTAATATCAATATCTCCAAATTTGGTGCTAATACGAACAAGAGTTTCTGGGTTTTCTTTACCATATTTTAATAAAAACTCTTTCATGTTAGTATTGGTCAGTTTAAATGGCTCTTTATCTATAGTTTTGGAAATATTGTTTTTTTCTTTTTTTGTAGTTTTTAGTAAATCTTTCTGATTCATAGTGTTTTGCTCAGAATTGTCTTTTTCATTTTTTACAACTGTCTGTTTAGTTTTTTTAGATTGTGTATCTTCACAACTATAGAATATAAAAAGACTAACGAAACCAAATACTAAAATCAATCGGGTTAATGACATTCGAAACATTTAAAAAATTAATACCAAAAATACAGAAAATGTCGGTGCCTGGAGAATCTTCTCATTTTATTATGGCTCCAGAAATTAGAAAACAGGAGCTTTATAAAATTAAGATAGAGGAGAAAAATCCTAGAGATGCAGCCGTTATGATGCTCTTTTATCCTAAAGGGAATATTACACATTTAGCATTAATTTTACGACCAACGTATGAAGGAGTACATTCGGGACAGGTAGCATTACCTGGTGGTAAGGTAGAAGAATATGATAAAAATTATGAAGAAGCTGCGTTACGTGAGACTAGAGAAGAAATAGGGGTAAATTCTGATGTAATCAAGGTATTGAAACAATTAACCAAAGTGTATATACCTCCATCTAATTTTTGGGTGCATCCATTCATGGGAGTTTCTAATGGATTACCTAATTTCGTAAAACAAGAAGAAGAAGTAGCTGAGATAATAGAAGTACCTATATCCCAATTGTTAGATGAAAGCAATGTAATTTCTAAAAAATTGTCTACTTCTTATGCAGAAAATATCGAAGTACCTTCCTTTGAATTAAATGGTTACATCGTTTGGGGTGCCACAGCTATGATGCTTAGTGAACTTAAAATGTTTATAAAATCTGCGTTAGAGGGATGATTTTGTATATTTGGCTCCCATTTTCTTCTTAATATTTAGAAGAATTTAACTGAATTGTTATCTATTATTTAATTAATTGTATTTAGTTTTAAGTATAACTAACTAATAATCAGAAGTGATAATTTTTTTGCTTGAAAATAATAGATGCTAATAAACTAAAATTATTTATGGGATTATTTAAAAGAAATCCTTTTGGACATATATTATTCCTAAAAAAATGGCTTATTAGAATTATGGGATCTATGACGCATCGTCGTTATAGAGGCTTTAATGAGTTACAAATAGAAGGAAGTGAGATTTTTAAAGAGCTTCCTGATAATAATGTATTATTTGTTTCTAACCATCAGACTTATTTCGCTGATGTGGTTGCCATGTTCCATGTTTTTAATGCTAGTTTAAGTGGTCGTACAGATTCAATAAAAAATATTGGATATTTATGGAAACCTAAACTTAATCTTTATTATGTAGCCGCTAAGGAAACCATGAATGCCGGTTTACTTGCAAGGATATTAGCATATGCAGGTGCTATTACGGTAGAAAGAACTTGGAGGGAAAAAGGCCAGGATGTCAATCGCCAGGTAAAGATGAGTGATATTACTAATATCAAAAGAGCCTTAGAAGATGGATGGGTGATTACATTTCCGCAGGGAACTACTAAACCATTTAAACCAATTCGTAAAGGGACTGCACATATTATTAGGCAATATAAGCCTATAGTAATTCCAATAGTAATTGATGGTTTTAGAAGATCATTTGATAAAAAAGGTATTAGAATCAAAAAAAGAGGAATTCTTCAGTCAATGGTTATTAAAGAACCATTAAAATTTGATTACGAAAATGATACTGTAGACGATATTGTCAGCAAATTAGAATTTGCTATTGAACAACATTCCTCTTTTCTTAAAGTAATTCCGCAAGAAGAGTTAGATGCAGAAGAAGAATTGAACAAGAAAAGACAATGGGAATATTAGAATATTTTAATATTTCCGATTTATTGAATGTTCAGAATCAATAACTAAAGTGCCAAAATTGGTTGAGACTATAGCTGTTTTCATTTTTATTTAAAGTGTAAGTTCTAAATCCCCTGATACTAAGCTTACGTGACAACAATCAGTACTTACTGTATAGTCACTACTAATAACTTGCTGATCATTAATAAATCCTCTAAATTGAATTTGTTGCTCTTGATTTACTCCAAGCACATCATCCTCGACTAATAGGTATTGTCCAAGTTGCAATTCTTGTTCGGCTGGGGACAATGAAACGGTAATATTTTCTCCATTCTCTAGATTAATCACTTCATAGGAGTCTAAAATAACAGGCTTTTGATCCTGATCAGTTATTGATACCGAAATTCTAATCAGTACTAATGTACAGATAGCATCTTCACAATTATTAGTGTCATCACAAGATATCTGTGCACTTGTAAATAATAAAGATATTAGGATAACGATTAATTTGAATGGTTTGTTCATTGTCTTTTGCTTTTTTATAAGATGTGAAAAATTGAAATGGTTGCGCAAAATTATAGAACTACTTAGAACTTTAATATTTAAAGAGGGTTGCCTATACCTGATTGTATTAAAATCTTTTTTATTCTAGTTTTAGTATGTTTTGACGATGAATTGATAGTGACTTATGTTAGCTAGCTAACATTCCTAAGAAAACTTATTTGTTAAAGATATCTAACATAAATGTTAATGTTATTTTAAAAGCTATAGGTTTTACAATTCCTGTGTAAATATTTTATTTTTAATTAAATATTTGATTTTTAATGTTTTACGAGTTTTGTTGTTACCTTTTTATTTTCTTTTTATGTTCGATAGACTCTTTTAGACTTGTAAGTACAGAAAGTATAAAACGTACCAAATATCAGTCAAGAAACTTAAAAATTAAAATACTTCATTTCTTGATTTTGCATTGTATTCGGCCGAATAAAAGTGTGTAAAAGCAATTAATCATTGTCTTGTTTTATGAAAAGGCAATGTGCAAAGTTTGACGTAAACATAAACTCAAAACTCAAAACTCAAAAAAAGAAACAAAATGAAAAATCTAAAATTTAGCTTATATATACTATTGGCCTCAACATTAATATTCACTTCGTGTAACGATGATGATAATTTCGTTCCAGATGGGGGAGAAGAAACTAATAATTTTGTAGGAGCGGTATACGCAATGACAAATGGTGAAGGACAGGTAGATGGGGTAGAACAGGGACCTAATACTATTGTAACTTATGGCAGAAATGTAGATGGGACACTTACGCCGATAGGACCCGTTGCTACAGGAGGAAATGGTGGTGATTTTGATGGAGGAGAAGGATTAGATCCTTTAATCTCAGCATATGCAATTACCAAAACAAGAGATAATGCATTTGTTTTAGCAGTAAATGCAGGTAGTAATACAATTTCTGCATTGCCAGTAAACGATGATTTCTCTTTAGGAAATCCTGTCCTTCAGACAACTTCCGCCCAAGGTCCAAATAGTATAGATTCTTATCCTGCTCCAGAAAGTATGACAGGAGTAAATAGTTTGGTTTTAGTAACCAATATTACGCGCTCAGAGTTTTTGGATGGAGGAGAGCCAATGCATAGAGGTACTTTAGATTCTTTTTGGTTATTAGATGATGGAACTTTTCAATCTGCTGGAGCTTCTGTTAATCTAGATAACAGACCGTCTTGTGTGTATATTGCTCCTGGTGGAGCGTATGCGATCGTTGCTTCTATTAATGCAGGAGCTGCTGGTTTAGATGTAGGTGCTACAGATAATTTAGGAACAGGAAGTACTGCAGTGGGTAATCAAGACGAAGTAGTTTTATTTGGTATTAATGGAGGTTCACTTACTAGATTAGATGGTGCTACTTCTACTTTACGAGGAAATGCAGAGCAAAGGAACCTTCCTTCGGCAATTGGATCTCAAATTGTTAGAGGAACAGATGGAGAATTATATGCAGTTGTTACTGAGGCTAGAGAATTTCAATATAATGGAGCACCGCCAGCATTTCCAGCTTTACAAGATGGTTCTGTTTCTACGTGGAGAATTGATGGAGATCAACTTGTAGATGTTAACTTAGATGTTAGATCAGGTGAAGGAAACACAGGAAGAACCGCTTGTTGGTTAGATTTTACGTCAGATGAAAATACATTTTTTGTATCAAATGCTATAGAAGCTGGATTGGCATCCTTTAGCTTTAATAATGGTGTAGTAACCTTGTTAGATCAAACAGCTGCTCAAGGTGTGGGAGCTACAGGTAATACTACAGATCCAGGAGCTGCATTCGGAACTACAGAAGGATGGATTGATATGTGGATTTCTGATGATGGAGCTTTCTTATACCAGTTATATGGATTAGATGGTACTATTGGAATCTTTGGAGTTAATGGACAAACGCTTAGCCCAATAGGAGAGGAGTCAGGGAATCTTCCAGATACAAATACACAAGGAATTGTAGCGATATAGAAGAATAATTGTAGTTTTATTTATTATTATTTTTCCTAAAAGCCTTAAGATTTTTAAATCTTAAGGTTTTTTTTGTCTACTCCAACCAATCCTTAAAATCTTTTACACGTTCACGTGCTACAATGATTTCTTGCTCACTAAAATGATTCAACTTGATTTGTAATCTAGAATTGGTATAAGAGATAATGTCTTTTATCGCATTTATATTTACATAGAATTTGCGATTCACTCTATAAAATTGTTGTGGGTTCAATTCATCTTCTAGAGATTCTAACGTGGTATCGATAAGATAGTTTCTGTTTTCTTTCGTATGAAGGTATGTTCCTTTGTTTTCTGAATAAAAACATTCAATATCCTCTACAGAAAAGATTTTAAGATGCTGACCGACGCGAGCAGTAAAACGTTTTTTATATACTCGATCTATTGGGTTGACTAGCAGCTTCTTAATGTCTTCAAAATCTACTTGGATAGATTGACCTGGTGATATCTGATCCTTGTACTTTTTTACAGCAGCTTCTAATTCTTCATCATCAATTGGCTTTAGTAGGTAATCGATGCTATTTAACTTAAAGGCTTTTAATGCATATTCATCATAGGCAGTTGTAAAAATAATCGAGCTTTTAATTGTAATAGCGTCAAAAATCTCGAACGATAACCCATCACTTAATTGGATATCTAAAAATATCAAATCAGGATGTTCATTATTACTAAACCATTCAATAGATTCACTAACAGAATGAAGCATTGTATTGATCTTAATACCTAGATCATCTAGCATACGTCCGAGTCTTCTAGCAGCAGGTTTTTCGTCTTCGATTATTATTACGTTCATATGTTTAATTAAAATTACTTTTTTGTTTGTACTTTTTTTCCAGCTTTCCACATAGATACCATCGTATTTATATGTTTAATATCTTCTATTGGGTTTTTATCTAATAATAAAAGATCAGCAATATACCCTTCTTTTATATATCCTATTTTTCCTAATTCGAATTTATCTGCTGGTAAGGAGGTAGCTCCTTTTAAGACTTCTTTATTTGGAATACCTGCTTCTGACATCAGGATTAACTCTTTATAAAGATCGGTTCCATAGTTAATATCTACATTCGGAGGATCGGTTCCTGCTAAAATAGGGATTCCTGCATCGTATAATCGTTTTACTTCTTTTTTTAAAAATGCTTCTATTTGTTCAATTTCTTCTGCGGTTTTTTTTCTTCGTTTCTTTTGGACTTCTATTGATACAAGAAGTGTTGGGATCACAAAAAAATCTTTTTCTTTTGCTAATTGTTGTAACTGCTCTTCTGGCATTGGAGTATCTCTCCAGATATGTACCAATCCATCGGCATTATTAGTTAGCACTTGATATCCGTCATTCATTTTAGAAACATGCACTACTACCTTTTTTTTGTTTTTATGACCTTCATCAATAATCGCTTTAACGGTTTCGTGCGATAATGAAGGTTTCCATGGTTCAACGATTATTTTAATGTGGTCTACACCTGCTTTTACTCTATCAGCTATATATTTAATTGCATCCTCTGGTCTATTTAGGGTAGGAACAGGGAAACCATATTGCGTACCGTGTCCTTCTGGAGCGGTAGCAGCATATCCAGCTACAAAAAAACGAGCATAATTTGTAGAATCTCTATAGGTCTTCATCATTCCTTGGTATGGCTCAACACCATGCATATCCAATAGATTAAATACACCAGCTCCTGCCGCTTGTTGTAAAATAGGAACTCCCCAAGCGTGTACGTGGCAATTAGTCATTGCAGGCATTAAAAATTTACCATTTCCATCAATAACAGTAGTCTTGTGATTTATTGATTTGGCAACTTTAGAGATAGTTCCATTTTCTACAAGAATGGATGTTTTTGGGATCACTTTATCACCATCAAAAATAGTTACATCTCTAATGATAAAAGATTCTTGAGCATTAAGTAAACCTATAAAAAATATAATAATAAGATGGATGAGTGTTTTCATTTTTACCTACTTTAATTTCATTATCAAAATTGGATTATATAAACAATATAGAAAGAGCATAATTTACTCCCAAAGTTGCTTTTCTTTATCTTCTTCATCCATATATTTTCTGATTCTACGTTCTTCCCAATCTTTATCAAACATAGGATTAATTCTATATGCTTTAACAGCATGGAAAGCTAAACCGATTCCCCAACCAAATGCAGCCCATAAGAACCAGGCATAACGCCATTCATTTTGATAGTAATTTAGACCAGCTAAGAAGCCTATAACAATAACATAGGAAAATAGGTTATTGTAAAATTTCTTTAATTCGTCTACTCGTTCTTTTGCGCGTTCGTATCTTTTTTGTTCTTCGAAATCTTTCATGATGATTAGTTTTTTAGTGTTAGTTTTGATTGATGTTATGATACATCTGGTGTATCTTCTTCGTCCATTAGTTCCTTGATTTTTCGTTCTTCCCAGTTCTTTCCAAAAATGAAATTATGTTTAAAAACCTTTAATCCGTGAAACAATAACCCTATTCCCCAGAGTGCAGGAGTAATGTATAAGTGCCATTGTGACCAGCTTTTAAATCCTTGATTGTCCGAATTAGTGTTGATGATTAATATAACTATGTTAATAACAATATAAAACGTTAGGTGTGTATAAAAACCTCGTTCATCATCCACTCTTTTTTTAGCTAGTTCATATCTGTCTTTTTCTTCATAGTCTTGCATAATGAATAGTTTTAGATTGTTGTTGTTTTTTGATTAATGATTTTGATCACTATAGATAATCTATAGTGTTATCTTCATTCATTAGTTCTTTGATTTTTCGTTTTTCCCATTGCTTACTAAAAATTATATTTGGATTAAAAACCTTCACCCAGTGAAAGAATAAACCAATTCCCCAGAAAAATGGAGTAATGTATAAATTCCAATTTAGCCAATTATTAAATCCTTCATCTATGAAATCTGAGTTGATCAGAAGTAGAAAAACATTTACAATTACATACGCTGTAAAATGGCTATAAAAACCTTTTTCTTCTTGGACTCTCTTTTTTGCTCTTCTATATTTTGTTTGTCGTTCTAAGTTTTCCATGTTATATTTTTTAGAATTAGTTATTTTCTTGCATTAGTTCTTCAATCTTTTTTTCTTCCCATTTCTTGCTTAAAAAAGATGGTTTTGATGCTTTTCTTAATACATCTTTATTTCCAAAAACCCATAGCCCGTGTCCAAGTAAGAATATTCCCCAAATGACAGGAGAACTAATTAGGTTTAAAAATAAATATCCGTCATATATATGGTGTTTTAGTTGTAAAATTATATAAGTAATCACCATATTAATTACTATATACAAGGCAAGGTGTGTAAAGAAAGATCGTTCGTCTTGAACTCTCTTTTTTGCTTTAGAATATCTTTTATGTAATTCAGAATTTTCCATTTGTTTAGATGTCATTCTTCTTGTTCATAAATTCTTCAATCTTTTGTTCTTCCCATTCTTTACCAAAGATGGATTTACTAAATAATTTTCCTAATCCATTTTTTCCTCTGAATGTCCATAATCCGTGTGCCAGTAAACCAATTCCCCATAATATCGGAGCACTAAATAGATTCCATGGCAGGTAATTGTCATAATTTTCACTATTTACATAATCTCCAATTTTTATTTTAAAAATTATGATTATTATATTCATTACCACATACACTGCGACGTGTGAAAAAAAACTTCGTTCCTCCTTAACTCTTTTTTTAGCACTGTTATATGCTTTTCTTTTATCATTATCATTCATAATTTCTTCGATTAGATTCGTCCATATATTTTCTAATTTTTTTCTTCTCCCAATCTTTACCAAATATTGGATGATGGTCAAAAGCCTCTGCATAATGGAAAAGTAATCCTAATCCCCATCCGGCCATCGGAAAAATAAACCAAGGAAGGCCAAAACCTGTAGTTCTATAATTTATAAATATTAAAAAAGGAATTACGATGCAATATGCTGTTAGACTTCCGTAGAATTCTTTCATTTTTTTAACTCTGTCTTTCGCTCTTTTATATTTTAAATCTTTAACGATTTCTATATTCTGTGATGCTGTCATATCGATTGATGTTATTTTTTTTGTTAATATTGGAAGCTTTGCAATGAAAGCCGTTTCTGTCTTGAATACCGAAAACTCTCTTTTAGTTAGTAATCCGTATCGTTGTTGCACATTTCCTAAACCTACTCCGCTACTTTGCTTTATAACTTCTTTAGGTTGTAAGTTGTTTTCTACAATTAGAAAACCATCGTCCTCATAAATTTTTATATGTAGAGGTCTATCTGGCATAACCACATTATGTTTGATCGTATTTTCTAATAAAATCTGTAATGATAGTGGTACTACCTTTGCTTCAGAATTACCTGCAGATTCTGGCATTTCAAAAATGATACTATCCTCAAACCTTAATTTTAGTAAGGTCATATATGTTTTTGCAAATTTTAATTCTTCATCTACAGTTACTAGTTCTTTATCTTTTTGTTCTAAAACATATCGATACACCTTAGATAAGGAAGTGGTAAACTTCTGAGCCATTCTTGGGTTTTCATCTATCAAAGATGTTAGCACATTTAAACTGTTGAATAAAAAATGCGGATCAAGCTGATTTTTTAGTGCATCAAACTTTGCTGACGCTGTTCCTGCGATTATTTTTTGTTCAGTTACCTTTTTTTCTTGTAGTGCTTTGTAGAAATACATTGCATGAAAGAATAAGGAAATTACTGTAGTAAATAATAAAGGGAAAATATAATCTTTAAATGATTGGTCAGCTAAAAACTCCTCGACAGTTTGTCTTTCTAGAATAATAACCGCTGCTATAAATTCACAAATTGCAAACCCTATCATAGTGATAATAATGGAACCTCCTGCACCAATTACTATTCTTTTAACTCCTTTATTTTTCCATTCGAATTTATAATTGATGAATCGAAAATATAATGTGTTTATATAGCATAAAAAGAAACTATACATAAAGTTAATTCCAAACCAAGAGACCGTAAAAACCTCTTCGAATTTAAAACCATTAGTTAATAAATTTAATACAGCAACTACTAATGAAATTACTAGAGAAACAATTACAATAAACTTTATGTCTTTTCGGGTATTCATATATGCTAAATATTGTTTTGTTTATGACTTACAATTTTCTTGTATTCTTGCTATCTGATCTTTTCCCCAACTTGGATAAAAAGGTATGGCAGAAGACGTCGTATCAAAGTACAAGATAGCTTTTTCTATCTCAGAACAAAAGGCTTTTGGGTCTTTACCCCAGAATTTTGCTGCTCCCATTTGCCATTCTGCGTGATATAATATTGCTCTTGGGTTTTTAGGTTCAATAATCTTTGCTTTTTGATATAATTCTTCCACTTTAGCAGAATGTGTCATTCCATATTTTGCTCCATCATATACTACATATGCAGTATTTAACATTGCTTCCATAATTAGGATTTCTGCGTTATTCTTAGAAAAAGTTTTGGCTTGATTAAGGTAATCTTGGGCTTTTGTAAGACGAGATTCTACTTCTTCTGCATTTTTAGTTCCAAACGTCTTTACAATATGGATCTGAGCAGCATAGTAAAATGGAAGCCAGTTGTCTTTTTCTGCTTTACCAATTCTTTCGAATAAGTTGGCAGCTTCATCATTTTTTTGTTGTCCCCAAAGTTCAAAAGCTTTTCCCATTCCTTTTTCGTAGGCCGATTGAGCAGTGGTAGTTGTAATTGTAAAAATGGTAAGTATAATAATTAATGTTTTCATAGTATTGGTTGTTTTACATTGTAAAGATCCTTTAATAGGGTGTGTTTTGGAATTAAATAATACCGAACTGTAGTTTTTTTGAGATGAATTGTATTACAGATTATCCAATTGATTATCGTTTTTATTATCACTGATTGTCCAAAAGAAACCGACTATAAAGAAACGATCAGCAGTTGGTCTAATAGCACGTCTAGCAAAATCACCATTAATGTTAGGAGTATTGGCGTATTGATAGTTAAATACATTGTCAAAACCTAACACATTAGATACTGATACAAATAAAATCTTTTGTTGACTAATTAGATAAGCCCAACTCATATTTAAAGAATTAAATGTTCTTGTCTTTTCACCTAAAAAGTTAATAGTATTTGGATCTGTGTATGGACGTCCAGAAGCAAAATTATAGGTAGCACTGATTAAAGATTTCCAATCTTTAGCCCAATATTTTCCAACTACAGATAGATTATGTTTTGCGGCAAAATTTGGAGTAGCACGTTCTGGGTAATTTCTATAATTTCTCTTTGTATCCAAATAGGAGTAACTCGCCCAATATTCGAAATTCTTAATAGATTTATTGTCTCTCCAATAAAGGTCTAATCCAGCTGCATATCCATCTCCATTGTTGTTGTAAAAACTGTCAAATTCTGGTAAGTCAGTATCGAATTTGACTAAACTGTTATAGCTTTTATAATACCCTTCTGCTCGTAAGGTTCTTCCATCATTTTGGTACAAGTAGTTAAGAATATAATGTGATGACTTTTCTGGGTCTAATGAACTATTATATTTAAGGACATCTTGCTGAGGCGTTTGGTAAAAATCTCCATATGCTAAAGAAATTTGAGATTTATCTGCAATTTTATACGCTAAAGAAGCCCTAGGAGATATCTTCGTAACATCAAGTAAAGCATTGTGAGTAGCTCGTAATCCAACTTGCATTGCTAATTTTTTATTGAAAAATACATTAGCTTCAGAAAAAGCAGCAGTACTGTTATTTCTAAAACTACTCCGAAAATTCCCAAAGGATTGAGCATTTGCTTCTTCTTTAAAATTACCTAAGAATTGTTCTGCTCCAAAACTTAGTTTAAATCGATTACTAAATCTTTTTCTTAGTTTTATTTTTAGATGTGCGCTATTATCATCATTATCAACATTAGTTTCTTCAATTTTTATGTCATTGTAATCATTGGCAAAACTTGCTCCAGTAGCTAATGTCCAATCATTTCTTAGATCACCTTTATAAGAGGCATTTAGATATAGATTTCTATTAGTAAGTCCAAAATTGATTCCTTCGGGTCTGTTAATATCTTCCTGAATTAATTGGAAATCAGCGTAATTTATGCCTCCGTATAATTTGAATAAACCATTATTAAATTGATGTCTATAAACAGCTTCACCTGACAGTGACTCGAAAGGTTTAATCCAATCTACACGTTGAGAAATGATTTCCTGATATGGTTTTAGATTAAGGTAAAATGCGTTGATACTTAAGGAGTTTTTCTCCCATTTTTGTGTGTTTCCTACACCAAGACCAACTGTTATAAAAGATAAATCTGTTTTTTCTTGTTCTGGTTCATTAATGGTATTTAAAAGTAATACACTAGATAAAGCATCTCCATATTCTGCAGAATACCCACCTGTAGAAAAGTTGGTGCCTTTAAATAGAAAAGGAGAGAAACGACCACGAGTAGGAATGTTATTAGCTGTTGCTGAAAAAGGTTGAAAGACTCTTAAACCATCAATGTAAACATTAGCTTCATTAGCATCACCACCTCTTACAAATAGTCGACCATCTTCTGCCACAGTAGATGTTCCTGGTAAGGTTTGGAAGGCACCAATATAATCTCCGGCTGCTCCTGCGGTAGTAACAATATCCAAGGGAGTCAATACTGATGCTTTACTATTGTCTCCTGCAGAAAAAGTACCTGCGTTAAGAATAACGCTTCCCAAAGAATTTACATCTTCTTTTAGTACTATTTTTAGATCTTTCATTTTGTTTACAGAGGCACTGAATACATAAGTTTCGAAAGAAAGAAAAGATACAATCAACATTTGTTCTCCCGTTTCGGAGGTTGTAAAAGTGAATGTGCCATCATCTGTTGTTGATGCCCCGTCGTAGGTGCCTTCTAAATAAATATTAGCCCCAGGAATAGGAGCGCCAGATGGTTCTGTAACGGTTCCTGAAATGGTAGTTTGCGCATGTAAAAATGATATGGTGAGTAATAAAATTATGGTTAGTAATGATTTCATCTGTTCTTTTGTTGTTTTTAATTGATACCCCAAAATTGAAGCAAAAAAGCAGATGATAAAATTGAATATAACTCAACTGTTGAAATAATAGGATGGAATGTTGTTTGCGGGAAAAATGATAATAATAAAATAAACTAAGGAATTAGTTGAATCATTCAACTAATTTCTTAGTTTTGCTTTTTGTACACAAATATCTTTATGAAAATTACACTTCTATTATCAATTTTTCTATTTATGTGTGTAGGGAATTATGCGCAAGAATTTACCGTTTTCTATAACGAAGTCAGAAAAGCGAATTATAGGCAGTTAAGATCTTCTATGTTAGATATTATTCCAAGGACAGAGGATGATATGTCATTGATAAGAGATAAAGCCAAAGACCATAGTAACGAATTGAAGCGTTATGAATACAACAGCGTACTAAGAATAGATGGTAGTAAGTCAATCTATTATCCTATAGAACGACAATATAATGACACAATAAATAATTCAGTTACTTATGGGAAAGGAGGTAAGCGAGTTTTTATAAGTAGAGAAACATCAGAAAAAGAGTATAAAGTTGTGTATGTCAACAAGCGTAAAAAGAAAAAATCAAGTGTTGAATATGCGTATGGAAAAGAATATTTAATTGAAGAAAAGTTATCTAAATTAAATTGGAAAAAAACCAATGAAACCAAAAAAATGTTTGGGTATACTTGTAAAAAAGCATTATTGTTTAAATCGTTAAAAAAAGAATTTACCGGATCTTACGGGGTATATACTACTAAAAACCAAAAACCTGTAGAAGTATGGTATACAGAAGATATAGATAGTTCATTTGGTCCAGCTGGATATTGGGGCTTACCGGGATTAATAGTAAAAGTGGTGGAGGACGATGCAGTTATCGTTATAGATAGAATACTTTATACACTAGATGGCTTTAAAGTAAAACCACCGAATACAGGAGAAAAAATTACTAGAGAAGAATTAGAAGATATTCCAATGTTACTTTTTAATGAACATTGATGAATTGTTAAAATATAAAATAGATGTTACAGGGAATTTATAAGAATTAAAGGGTAACATTTTTAATGAATATAACACTTAGATATATACTATAGTTATAATAGAAATTAGAAACGGATGAAAATTAAACTACTCTTAATCATTTTATTTATTTCCTTTTTAGGAAAAAGTCAGGAAATTACTGTGTTTTATAAAGAGAAAAGAAAACCCGCTCAGGTTTCGAGACGTCATGCACCGATGGATACAGAACACTTTAAGATTTATATGGATGAAATAAAGAGAATCAAAGCGGCTAGTATAGCTGATAAGGATAAAGATTCTACTGATATATTTCGCCAAATGATACAGGAGCAAGCGAATAAAATGTCTGCTCATTCTATGAAAATTTTTAAAGAAACTAAGAAGAAATCTTTGGATATTCCAGCATATGACTTTGTTACTGTTCTAAAGGTTAAGAATGAAAATTCATTGTACTATCCACAAGAAAAGGTTAGTAATGATACTGTATCCTATACCAGAACAAATAAAACAGGCCGTGAATTTGTAGATGAACGGGTTAATTATAATAATTCAGAAATTATTTATATAAATCATAAGAAAGATCAAAAAATCAGTTCGTTAAAGATTTATGAATTTGATCAAAGAGGTAGAAAGTTTTTGATAGAGGAAAAGCTAATAGATTTACGTTGGACATTAACGAAAGAGACAAAAAAAGTTAAGCAATATGTATGTTATAAAGCTGTACTAAACAACTCTGATAAAAAGGTAGAAGCTTGGTACACTAAAGAGATTATAGCTAATCATGGTCCAAAAGGATATTATGGATTACCTGGACTTATTCTAGAATTAAAAGAAGGAAAGAAAACAGTCCGTTTTCACAAAATTCATTTACTTTCTTCGGATACTACAGATATTAAACCACCAATCGAAGGAGAAAAAATTACTAGAGAAGAACTTAAAGATTTACCTTCTAAGTTGTTTAATGAATATTAAATAGATGCTATGGTTGTATTTTCTTTGAATTTAGGAACACATCTTACTTTATCATAATCATAAAAAGAAAATCATTACAGCTTTGGGAGAAAAAATTGATTAATTGATCTCTAAGCCCATCAAAAATGAAAAATGAAAAAACTATTATTACTAATCATTGTTTTATTTTCTATTACTACGCAATCTCAGCAGATGACTGTGTTTTATAAAGAGAAACGTATACCGTCTCAGGTGAATACCAGATATGATCATTCTGGTGAGAAAGAAATTGAATTGCTTGCTATTGAGATAATACAATTAAAAGCTGCAATGAAAGCAGAAAAAAATAAAGACTCTATTCAAGTACATGAGCAAAAAATGCAAGATCTTTTATCGAAATTAAAGGTCCATACTGTGAGAAATAAACAAAAATCATTAAAAATACCCAAGTACGATTATATTACCGTATTGAAATTAGAGAATAAAAAGACATTGTATTATCCACAGAATAAGGCGGGTAATGATACAGTTTCCCAGGAAGGAACTAATGAAAAAGGAGATAATTTTAAAAATGTACGAATTAACTATTATGACTCTGAAGTAATTTACATAGACCAATCACAAAATAAGAAAACAAGCTATTTAAAAGTACATGAGTTTGATTTTAGAGGAAGAGAATTTTTGATTGAAGAGGTATTGGATAAGCAAGAATGGACACTAACAAAAGAGACCAAAAAAATTGATCAATATGTATGTTATAAAGCTGTACTAAACAACTTTGATAAAAGGGTAGAAGCTTGGTATACTAAAGAGATTATAGCTAATCATGGTCCAAAAGGATATTATGGATTACCTGGACTTATTCTAGAATTAAAAGAAGGAAAGAAAACAGTCCGTTTTCACAAAATTCAGTTACTTTCTTCGGATACTATAGATATTAAACCACCAACCGAAGGAGAAAAAATTACTAGAGAAGAACTTAAAGATTTACCTTCTAAGCTATTTAATCAATATTAGAATATGATCTTAAATAGAATTACACTCGTTCTACTTCATTTTCTTTTTTATTCTTAAAAGGTCTTACTATAAGTCTTGCAGCTTTATCATAATTAATATAGTTATACGTCCAATTAAAAAACGTAACAAAACGATTTCTAAAACCGACTAAAAACCATAAGTGTATAAACATCCAAACAAACCAGGCGAAAAATCCTCCAAAACGGAATTTGCCTAAATCTACAACAGCTTTATTACGACCAATAGTAGCCATAGATCCCTTATCAAAATACTTAAAAGGAATCATTGGCATTCCTTTTAATTGCCTTTTAAGGTTCTTTACTAGATGATTTCCTTGTTGTATTGCTGGTTGGGCTACCATAGGATGTCCTTTTGGATATTCATCTGTTTGCATCAAAGCAATATCTCCAATAGCATATACATCATTATAACCTTCGATTTGATTATATTCATTTACCTTATATCTATTTGCTCTTGGTATAAGAGTATCTGCTTGCAATCCTTCTACCGGAGCACCAGTAACTCCAGCTGACCATATAAAAGTTGCAGTTTTTAAAGAAAGATCAGTATTGGTAGATACCAAGTTTGATTCATAATTAGTTACTTGTGTATTGGTATGAATACGAACCCCCATTTTTGTAAGAAATTTAGAGGCTTTTTCCGATGCGTTTGTACTCATAGGAGGCAAAACGCGATCCGCTCCTTCTATTAAATGAATTTCCATTTCACTAAAATCCATATCAGGGTAATCACGCGGAAGTACATTGAGCTGTAATTCTGCAATTCCTCCTGCTAATTCTACACCAGTGGGTCCTGCACCGGCTAATACAAAACGTAATAATTCTTTTCTCTTTTCTGGATCTGTAGTAATAACTGCCTGTTCTAGATTTTCTAACAATAAGCTTCGTAAATTCAACGCTTGTGGAAGATTTTTCATTCGCATCGCATTTTTTTCGATAGTTTCATTGCCAAAGAAATTAGTTCGTGCTCCAGTGGCAATAACTAAATAATCATAAGTAATACTACCTATGTTTGTATGTACTTTTTTTTCGTTAGGATCTATAGAGCTTACCTCGGTCATTCTAAAAAACGTGTTTTTTCCACGCTTTACAATTTTTCTTAAAGGATACGCAATAGAATCAGGCTCTAAAGATGAGGTAGAAACTTGATATAATAAAGGCTGAAATGTGTGATAATTGTGTCTATCTAATAGTACGAGTTGTACATCTTCTTTGACCATTTTTCTGGCCAATGCAACTCCTGCAAAACCACCTCCGATAATCACTAATCTTGGTAAATTAGTATAAGGAATGTTCATAAATAAAGTGTTGTTCTACAAAGATAAAATGATAATATCATATACCCTACAGAATATTTATTTTTGTTGTTTTTATGTGATAAACTACCTGATTATTAGTTTTTTATTGTTTGTTTTTATTAAAGGATATTTATAATATGTGTAAATTTTAGTTTTTAATGTGTAACGTATTTGTTTTATTACCTACTTATTAGGTGTAACTAACTGAAGTGAATAAAGAATTAGAACATAGTTTTGTAACTAATCTTGAGCAAAATCAAAATATTGTGCACAAGGTCTGTAGGATATATACGAATGATGCAGAATCACATAATGATTTGTTTCAGGAGATTACTATCCAGTTATGGAAGGCGTATCCAAAATTTAGAGGAGATTCTAAATTCAGTACTTGGATGTATAGAGTTTCTTTGAACACGGCTATTACATTATATCGTAAATCAAAAAGAAGTATTAAGACTTCTGATTTTGACGCCATGGATTTCAAAATTAAGGCAGAAGAGTATGATGATGAAATAGAACAACAGCTTAAGTTAATGTATGCAGCAGTAAAACAATTAAATGATATTGAAAAAGCGTTAGTTTTTCTATATCTGGAAGACAAATCATATAAAGAAATTGCAGAGACTATGGGAATCTCTGAAGTAAATGCAAGAGTGAAAATGAATAGGGTGAAAACGAAGTTGAAAAAAATATTAAACCCATAAGCATGGATGAATTAGAATTATTAAAAAAAGACTGGAAGAATCAAGACGAAGCGCTTCCGAAGTTATCATATAATGAAATCTACAAGATGATATTGAAAAAATCATCTTCGATGGTAAAATGGATTTTTATCATAAGTGTTTTAGAATTTATTGTATGGTCATCAATAGATATTATAGTTAGATTAACTGGTCAATACGAAGAATTAGAGGTTCTTGGTTTAGAAGGCTTTTCAATGTTTACAACGATATTGTCATATGGGATATTACTATACTTTATGATCAGGTTTTATCTAAATTATAAAAATATCCAGACAACAGATTCAGCAGCTGTTTTGATGAAAAATATTCTAAATACAAGAAAGACAGTAAAACAGTATGTATGGATTAATATAAGCTTTCTTGCGATAACGACATTGGTTGTAATCACATATATGGCATTTTATACAGATGCTTATACTAGCAAGTCAGCAGATCAAGAAGTTCCAATTTATCTGGTTATAGTGACTTCTGTGATAGTATTGGCTATTTTTATAGGACTCTTAGCACTGTTATATCGATTGATTTATGGTATACTGACTAGAAGGTTAAAAAAGAATTATAAAGAACTTCAGAAATTAGAAGTATAAACAACAAATAAAAAATCCTGATTAAATCAGGATTTTTTATTTGTTTTCGTTAAATGCAGAAGGTAATAACTGAGGAATAAATTTTATTAATAGTGGTAATAATAAACTACCGCCAGGAAGAATAAAAATTGCAAGAGAAGGAATCGTTTTGCATACATCTAGTAATTGCTGCTTCATTTGTTGTTTTTCCTCTTTAGATAAATCTCTAACCGCAGATTGACCTAATAAAATCATTAAATCCTTACTTTCAGAAATTTCCTTAATTAACCTTTTCTTATTTCTAAGGATTAAGATACTTACAGTCCTCGAGGTTTGCTTATAAAAGTGGTGTGCCGGATTAGAATAATTAAAAAAAGATATTTCTTCTTTATGCTCTTTTACAAATGATTGCACAGAATGTAGGGATTCTCTAACCCATTGATTTGGTAATATAAGTTCTGCTCCTAATGCACGCATAAAATCTTGTTCTCCTAAATCAATTTCTTTATCATTCCAAACAGCCAAACTTGTTAGATCTAGAATATATCTTTTCTCTAATTCATCAGTGTACGTATCTAAATCTATTTGATCAAAACTAGCATCTTCATCAGTATTTACCTTGGTATATCGTACAGAAGAAGCAAAAAGCTTAACTAGTAACTCATAGTAATCATCTTTTTCTATTTTCGAATTTAGAGCAAGAAAAACAATATTTGTTAATGTTTCTTCTAGAGAAGCAGCGTACTCAATGGGGTTTATATCATGAATCAAAAAATGCTCAAAAGCTAGAACATCAATAAACAATAAGGCATTTGTTAGTAAATGACTAAAATTCTTTTTGAAAATAGATTCATTCGTCTGAATCCTAGTATTAATTATTTTTTCTAGTTTCTCACTTTTACTAGTTGTCAATGCATTGACAAAGGAGAAAAAAGATTTTTTGGTATCTAAGTATTCATAAAACTCTATTAAAGCTTTAATACAGTCTTTAGAATCTCCATTATCGATAGTATCATAATACGTAACTACCAAAGCAGTAAAAAGATTTATCTTGGTTTTCTCTTCTTCTGAGTATATGATTTCTGAATCATATGACAAAGCTATTTCTACAGAAGTACCATATATAAAACCTACCTTCCTTAGTTCTGGATATAATTCATCTAGTGATGATAAAGAAAGAGAATCTATATCAAAATCTCTCAGAAATTTATCTATCCAACCAGCTGTTGATGGGTTCATAGGTTTGTAGGTTTAGCACAAAGGTAAATTTATTTTTCATCTAACGGCATTCAACGATAATCTAGATCTATAAATTGATAGTTAACAAATTTTTAACACACTTGAGAAAACCGTGTTCTTTTTATCCTCGTATGTAATAGCGTAAACATTTAAAATTAAATAAAATGAACAAGATTAGAAAAACAAATTTATTTATTCTAGGAGGTCTCTTTAGCCTAGGAGCAGTTTTTATGGCAGCAGATCATATAGATGCTCCAGCAGTTGTAGGAAGTACCGCTGACATTACGGATCTGTATGCTTTTGAAGGAGCAAATCCAGATAATACGGTGTTTGTAGCAAATGTTCAAGGGTTGTTAGCTCCAGGAAGCTCGGCAACTTTTGATGAAAACGTTCTAGTAGAAATTAACATCGACAATAATGGCGATCTGTTAGAAGATCTAGTGATACAAGCTATACCTAGAGATGGTGTGATGTATTTTTTTGGCCCTTATCAACCTTCACAGACTGGTTTGAATAGTACTATTGATGATGATACACAATACTTAGGTCAAGTTGCAATAAGTACAGGGTCTAATTCCACTACATCAGAAGCAAATGGAATTTCTTATTTCGCAGGTTTAAGAGAAGATCCTTTCTTTTTTGACTCCAATCAGTTCAATGCCATTATTGGTGGAATGGCTTCTGGAGGATTTAATAACCCTGGTAATGATGATTTTGATGGAACTAATATATTATCGATAGTCGTAGAAGTGCCTAACTCACTTTTAGGAGGGACATTTAGCCACCCAGCAGGAACAGGAGTTGAAGTATTTAATACTTGGGCAGAAGCAAAAAGAAAACAATAATCAAGAATTTTAAAATAATAGATATTATGAAACTAAATAAATTAAAAAATATATCGGTTGCTTTAATCATACTAGTTGGATTAGCAAGCTGTAGTAATGATGACGATGTGGTCGTAGTTAATCCACCTATAGTTTTGGATTTCTCCGGAACCTTTGCGCAAGAAGATCAAATGGGACGTCCTGGTATCAATACGGTTTTTAGTGCAACATCTGATATAGAGAATAGCTTTAATGTAACGATCCCTTCAGAACAAGGAGCAAACTTTCAATCATTATTCGAAACTCAATTAGCAGGGCTGCATAATGCATTTGGAGCAACTTATGAGAACAATATTTTAGGATTAGACATTACAACCTTAACTATGGTTTTAGCATCAGATGTATTACAAGTCGCTCCAGGAGTACCAACAACTTATTTTGATGGGACTAACGTATTAACTGGAAGAAATCTTACAGATGATGTGATTGATGTATCGTTAATCTTATTATTTGGTGGACAAACAGGAGATCGATTTAATGGACAAGATTTAGATAATGATGGAACTCCAGATTTACCAATACTTGTTACTGATGGAGTTAGTAATTCAGGGGAGACACCTTCAGATACATTCCCATACTTAGAGTCACCACACGGTTCGTAAGTAAAACCACATTCTTTGCTGTCAAGCTGAGCCTGTCTGTAGCTAAATCAGCCCTCAAATGATTTTGTATACCTTAATAAAGGTCAATATAGTAGGCTCAGAATGATGGTTTAAACTCAAAAAACAAAACAAATGAAAATATCAAATAGCATCATAGTTCTCTTAATAGGAATACTTATTGTTTCCTGTAAAAAAGAAGAAGCAACTATTACGAATCCAGAAGATTATGCGGTATATTTTGCTGAACAGAATAATCAAACAACAAAAGAAACTAAAGAAAAGCTTCAATTTTGGAATTCTAGAATAAAAGCAGACAGTCTTCAGATTACAGCTTTAGCACCAGCTGCAACTGCATATACAGAACTATTTCATTCTACTGGAGATATAGCTTATCTTAAATTAGCTGAGAAAGCATTAACAAAATCTGTAGATGTAGCAGCAATTGGAAAATCAGGGTATCTTTTAGCATTAGCGCATAATTATATATCCCAACATAGATTTATTGAAGCAAAAGAAGCAGCACAAGGTGCTTATCTTTTAAAAACA
The DNA here is from genome assembly GCF_003443695.1 of Aquimarina sp. AD1. Classification (NCBI taxonomy): domain Bacteria; kingdom Pseudomonadati; phylum Bacteroidota; class Flavobacteriia; order Flavobacteriales; family Flavobacteriaceae; genus Aquimarina; species Aquimarina sp. AD1. The sequence continues at coordinate 46,838 of NZ_CP031966.1, forward strand.
AATAGTAAGGCGACAGAAATGGTCCTGTTTGATATATCTATGGAGCTAGGAGAATATGAAAATGCGGAGAAGTATTTACAAAAAATAACAAATCAAAGTGATTATAATTTTCTAATTCGTTTAGCTAAATGGAATGATTATAAAGGTAATTTGGATGCCACTATTAGGAATATGGAAAAGGCATTGAAAATTGCAGAGAGTAGTAAAAACAAAGGGTTGCAATTATGGTCCTATACCAATTTAGCTGATTATTATGGTCATGCTGGTAGAATAGAAGAGTCTTATGATCATTATTTAAAAGCTTTAGCAATTGATCCTTCTAATGCATATGCAAAAAAAGGTATTGCGTGGATTATATATTCTTATGAGCATAAACCAGAAGAAGCGTTAAAAATTCTTGATGCGGTTATGTCTGATTATCAAAGCCCGGACTATTTTTTATTAAAAGCAGAGATAGCAGAATTTCATAAAAATGATACTGTCAAAAAAATCAATCTAATAAAATATTATAATTCAGTTAAAGATAATAAATACGGTGCTATGTATAATACGCATACGGCATTGTTCCTTGCAGAAGAATATGGTGAGTATGATAAAGCATTAGCTATAGCTGAAGAAGAAATACAGAACCGTCCAACACCACAATCTTATGATTTAAAGGCATATATATTAAATTTAAAAGGAGATCATAAAGAAGCATTGTCGATTGCTGAGAATTATATAGTTAATAAGACATTTGAACCTGTAGCGAATCTTCATATTGCTCAGATTTATAAAGCAAATAATTTATCAGAAAAAGTAAGTCCAATAATTGAAGAATTGATGGAAAGTAGTTATGAGTTAGGACCTGTTATTTCTAAGGAATTAATGAATCTGTAAAAATTACTTTCTTTTAAATTATTAAAAAATACCATGAAAAATATACTTGTGATATTCTCGCTGATATTCGGCTTACACACTTACGCTCAAAATCAAACTTTAAAAGGAAAAGTTGTTGATGCATTTGATACGGCTCTTTCCGAAGCGTATGTATATAATAATCATGCTGAGAGCCATACCCACACTTTAGAAAATGGAACTTTTTTACTTCCTAAAGTAGCAATTGATGATACATTAACCATACGCTTATTAGGTTTTGAAACGAAAAACTTAATTATTAAACAAGTCGATTTTGATAACGGGATTGAAATAATGTTAGAAAGTAAAATTTTTCAGTTGGATGAGTTGGTCTTAAAACAGGAGATTAATCCATTACAGCTGATTAATAAAATAGATATGAAAGTAAATCCGGTAAGCTCTTCTCAAGAATTGTTACAAAAAGTCCCAGGCCTATTTATAGGTCAACATGCAGGTGGTGGTAAGGCAGAACAGATTTTCTTAAGAGGGTTTGACGTTGATCATGGGACAGATATTTCAATTTCTGTAGATGGTATGCCAGTAAATATGGTATCTCATGCCCATGGACAAGGATATGCAGATTTACATTTTATTATTCCTGAAACTATTGATAAAATACGTTTTGGAAAAGGATCTTACACGGCTGATCAGGGAAACTTTAATACAGCTGGATATGTAGCATTTAAAACAAAAGAAAGTTTTACTAATAATAAAATTAAAGTAGAAGCAGGAGATTTCAATACTATACGTACAGTTGGCTTATTTAATCTTTTAGGTACTTCTCCTAAAGAAAATGCCACATTAGCATTAGAATATCTAGAGAGTGATGGTCCTTTTGATTCGCCTCAGAATTTTAATAGAATTAATGTAGTTGGGAAATATACTAAGGAGTTATCAGATAATAAAAAAATATCAGCCACAGCTTCACATTTTACAAGTCGTTGGGATGCTTCTGGACAAATACCAAATAGGGCAGTAGCGCAAGGTGTTATCTCGAGATTTGGAGCTATTGATGATACAGAAGGTGGAATCACATCTAGAACGAACTTTAATCTGGCATACGATACTTTTATTGCAGAAAACTCGACGTTTAGAACCAATGTGTTTTATACAATGTATGACTTCGAATTATATTCTAATTTCACTTTTTTCCTTAATGATCCTGTAAATGGAGATCAAATTAGACAAAAAGAAAGCAGAAAATTGTTTGGTTTTAATAGTGTTTTTAGTTCTAGAAAATATTGGGATCAAGTAGAGTTAGAATTAAATGGTGGAATCGGATTGCGGAATGATACGATTGATGATAATGAATTATCCAGAACAGTTAATAGGAATGAAACCCTCGAACGTGTAAGTTTAGGAGATGTAAATGAAACAAATGCATATGCTTTTGCAGATGTAACTTTTGATTTAGGGAAGCTAAAAATAACACCTGCTGTTCGTTTGGATTATTTTAAATATGTCTACGAGGATGCATTATTGGCTCCTTTTACTGTTCTATCTGAGACAAAATCTATTATATCACCTAAATTGAGAATTTCTTACGATCCAAGTGATAACTTACATTTTTTTGCAAAATCAGGAATTGGATTTCACGGTAATGACACTAGAGTAGTAACTGCCCGAAATGGAGAAGAAATTTTACCTAATTCATATGGTATAGATTTTGGAATGAATTGGAAACCTTTCTCAAAAGTATTTTTGAATACGACACTTTGGTATTTAGGATTGCAACAAGAGTTTGTATATGTGGGAGATGAAGGAGTAGTTGAACCTAGTGGGAAAACTAGAAGAACCGGAATTGATATTAGTGGAAGATATCAAGTAAATGATTGGTTGTTTTTAGACTCGGATGCGACCTACACATATGCCAGAAGTATAGAAGAGCAAAATGGTAATGATTATATTCCTTTAGCTCCAAAATTTACTGCTGCAGGAGGAATAAGAATAGAGAGTTTACATAATTTCTCTGGCGGGATACGTTTCAGGTATTTAGGAGATCGCCCGGCAACAGAAGATAATAATATCCAAGCAAAAGGATATATGGTGATTGATATGTCATTGAATTACAGATGGAAGCAATTTGATTTTTCATTAAGTGTTGAGAATTTATTTGATACAGAATGGAACGAAACACAATTTGCTACAGAATCTAGGTTAGCAAACGAAACTCAATCAGAAGAAGAAATTCACTTTACACCTGGCACACCATTTTTTGCAAAAGCAGGAATAACATATAGGTTTTAGAATATAATGATGAATAGAATAAAGTATCGAAAAGATAATTGAGTTAATTGGTTTTGTTTTTTGATGTTGTTAGTAAGAGCTTGTTTATAGGGGGAACAGGCTCTTTCTTCTTAGTATGGATATATTGGTGAAATATTCTTAATATTACTTATATAAAAATGGTTACGAATTATTTAAAAAACTGATATAATAATGAAAGTACATATAGAAACAGAACGATTAATTATAAGAGATCTAGAGGAATATGATGTACAAGGAATTTTTGAACTTGATTCGGACCCTGAAGTCCATGAGTTTTTAGGAAAAAAACCTATAAAAACAATTGAAGAAGCAAGACAAGTAATAAAATTTATAAGAACTCAATATAAAGAAAATGGAATTGGACGTTGGGCAATTATTGATAAGGAAACTGAAGATTTTATTGGTTGGACTGGATTAAAATATGAACAAGATTTACGAAAAGAATTTAATTATTATGATTTAGGTTATAGACTTAGAAAAAAATACTGGGGAATTGGAATTGCAACGGAAACAGCAATAGAATCGCTCAAATATGGATTCGAAAGACTTGACTTAAAAGAGATTGGTGCTGCTGCAGATATAAATCATCTAGCATCTAATAGTATATTAAAGAAAATCGGTTTAACATTTGTCGACAGATTTGATTATGAAGGAGTATCTCATAATTGGTATAAAATTAAAAAAACGGAATGGATAAAGAATAAGTAAAGAGATGATAATAAGAATATCATGTTTAGATCTTATCTAATTAATTTATTGAAAATGGGAAGCGCGTTTACAATTAAGCATATCTTTGGTTGTAATGTTTCCATAAATCAGACAATCAAAACTATCTAATGAAGAGACCTACAATAATCATCTATAGTTTTATCTTTTTATCCTTGGCACTTAATTCGTGTAATTTTTTAAGTAGTAATAAGGAAGGTAATTCCGAGAACATAGATAATACGGAAGAAGATAATAGACCTTATTTTGAAGGTGAAATTAAACTATCAGAATCTAGAGGACTTTACGGCGATTTAACAAAAGTACATACTACTTATTTTATATCAGAGTATAAGATAAAAAGAGAGCAAAGATGGGGAGGTGTTTATAGTGTATTGGATAATTATGCAGGCATCATTATTGATTTAAAAAAAGACAGTGTAGTAATGTATTATGCTGATAAATTCAGTGACAAAAGAAATAAACATACACTTAGTATTAAAGATTATAAATCGCAGCTAGAAAATAAAGTGATGCCAAGTGGTATACCATCTCCTGTGGATCATACTTTTAAACTATTACCGGCTTACAGATTGATTGAGCAAATAAAAGATTCTACGATAATTAAGGAGTTTAGTTGTGATTTTACACGATATCATGATGATACGGATTTTCTAAAACAAGATATATTCGATTCTAAAGAAATAAAGGTAAAACGGGAATTATTAGATATGGTTTTTTTAAATCTTCCTGATGAGATTAATTTCCCTTTAAAATCAGATGTAAAAACCACCTTTTCTGAAATTAGTAATGATTCGATAATAAAAGGAAAACAAACGAAGGCTATTGATCAGTTAGCAAGAAACATATTACGTAAAAAAGATTCTACGATTAAAAAAGAAACAGATTTAGAAAAATTATCTAAAAATAAATGGCTCAATATGGGACTACAAATTCTTAAAAAAGGAGTAGATCTGAACATTCATATAACTACAGATGTTTCAGAGTTTTCTATTAGAGCATTATCAAAAATAGATATTTCTATACCATCTGGAGATTTTGATGAAATTTCAGATTTTGATGAGTTTCTAAACACGCTTCCTACGGGTGGAGGTGGAGATTTTGATGATTAAAACTTAGCTTATAGGAGATAAAGTCATAGAATATATACTATATCCTATGATTCATACTGAGAATGATAGGATATAGTATGTTATTGAATTTTTATGGTGTATTCACTGTTTTAGTTTCATTTAAGGCCTGTATAGCTTGATATACGTGACTCAGGTCTGTTGGTTTTAATCCAGGTGTTTTAGAATTAGAATGACAGGAAAAACAACTACCATATTCACTGTATGCAGCTCCGTTTTGGGCATAGGTTTCCATTGTACTATTAGCTAATTGACTTGTTCCAATAGCAACTCCATTAGTTGTTAAGGTTTCGGAATAACTTTTTCCGGTTGGTGCAGCACCATCATTTGTCCAAGTAGCGCCAATAAAGATATAATTTTTACGCATATCTCCACTCGTTAATTGTCCTAGAACGCTATTATTGGTAGATATGATTTGACTATTAGAGGCTGCGACTGATTTATTTTCAGGATTTGGAACGCCAGTATTTGCAACTCCCCAAGGTTTTGTCATCTTAGTATTACTAGGAGTAATGGTTTGTGTTGGACTTGTTTTTGTGTTTGCAATGATATCTCCTTTATCATAAGTCATATGAGATTTATTGTAGGTACCACTCGCACTATTACTATTTAGTAACCAATCATTTCCAGTATCGGCTGCAACGGCAATAGTGGCTGGTGGAGTAGCATTGTTTACGTATTCATAGGTTAAATTTGGAGCATTACTAACATGCTCGAAAGTTGCCCAAACCATTTCTGGGTGCCCTGAGGTACTACCTACAATATGTATTCCTACAAGAGCAAGTTTTGCTGTTTTAGTTCCATTTGGTGTCCATTTTGTATCTGTTTTAGTATATGTTGGGATGATAGCATCCATAGTGATATACGTACCAATATCTGATTTAGAAATACTATCAGCCTCTACCCAAGATGTTTTGATTTCGATGGCCAGGGTTTCAGGATCTTTTAATGTTACTCCTTGACTTTTAGCAAATGCTGTAATACTATCTAAGGTAGTTTGGGTTGTGGGAAACTCATTGTCATAAAGCTTTCCTGTTTTGGCACCTGTCAAAAATTGAGCATATACATCATTAACCATAGTAATATAATATAAAAGAGATCCATTTTGTGCTAATAACACATCATCAGTCGCTTGACCTTCTTCAGTATCAATTAAAGGATCATTTTTTTGAGTGTTTGCAACTGCACTAATCAATTGTCCTGGTACATGAGGAATTAATGTTCTTTCTTTATCTACAACTGGAGAAACTGTATAAAAAGCAGGTGTTTCTATTACAGTACCATTGCTATAATCACCTTGTTTTACTGGAGATGTCATCCAAAGAAACATTCGTTCAGACCATTTATAAAAATCGCAATTGTTTAGGTGTTTAAAGGTTACACTATTGGCAGGCGTTACAATACCGTTTTTGGAAACACTATTAGTTTTAAACCAAGATTCAAAACTAGAAGCATCTACTACACAAGATTGTAAAACATCAGAGGGAAGTTTAGAGTTTACTGGAGTTACTGCTGCGATCAATGTCTCGGTATTTTCATTTGGTGAGTCTGTAGTATATTCTTTTTTTTCTTTTTTATTACAAGAAATAATTATAGCTACCATTATAAGTAGTAGTACTACATTGCTAAAAGATGATTTTTTCATTTGTTAGTTATTTAGTTAGTATTTGCTTAGGCAAAATATTATAATCGAATAGACTAAAATTACCCCAAAAAAAATAACTGTAATAGCGTATTTATACGTGTTTTTTAGTAAAAAATACTTCAAAAAAAGCAATAAGAAAAAGCTAAAAGCACCTTTAGTAGCTAATTATAAGTTTCCCGTAATTGAGAAAATGATAAATGTTATGATTCTACGATACCCAGAGTGTATAGTTGTTCCATAGTAGGAGATTCACTTCCTCCTTCTGGTTCTAGAGTGATACCAAAAGCTTCTGAATCATTAGTGTTTGTAAGAGAGAATATTTTGATTCCATCTTCTGCGAACTTGTTTAAAATACCTAAACTAGTTGGAGTAAGTGGATCCAATTTTAGAGACCACACTTGATATACTTTACCTGGTGGTGGAGTAGGTAATCCAGCAACATCTATGTAAGTAGTTTGTTTTTCCTTATCCCAATAGACAGCTGCGTATGCTGTAGGATCCACTTGTTGAGCTTGTAAAGGAATCTGTAATACATCTTTATCACGTAATACACTTAAAAGTGATTTGACTTTAGATAGGTCTTCTTCTGCGATATTAATTTTTCCTTCGAGTAGCTGTTGCTCTATTTGTGATTGAACAACTTGTTGACGTAGTGTTTTGTTTTTGTTAAACTGAATAAATAATCCAATTAACAAAGCGATAGAAGCAGCCCAACCAATATACGTAGTCCAATTTGTTCGTTTAGGAGTAATAGGGATCACATCTGTTTCTTTATCCGTAAGATTTAGTTTTTCCTTAATACGATTAAAAACAGATTCTGGGTTATAAGGAGCTGCTGATACAGAAAGTTGCATAAGAGATTTTTCAATCTCTCTTACTTCTTGTTCAATTTCTGGATGTTCTTTTAAAGCTTTGTATACTTCGGCATTCTCTTTTTCGGATAATGCGCCGTATACATAAAGCTCTAATATTCCAGATGATATGTATTGTTCTATATCCATAATTATACAGCCAAGACTTCTCTTAATTTATTAATGCAAATTCTGTTCCGAGTTTTAATCGTTCCAATTGGAATGTTTAATTCTTCTGAAGCCTCTTTTTGTGTGAACCCTTTAAAAAACAATAAATCAATAACTTTTTTACAAATAGGTTCAAGTATTTCTATATACTTTTTTATACCTATAGCGTCAACTTTACTTGAGAAACTATTTTTATCTTCTAATATATCTACGAAAGAATCAGCAGTTTGGTTTTGTTGAGAATTTTTAAACCCTAAAGATCTTGTTTTATCAATAGCAGCATTTCGAGCAATATTAAGTATCCAAGTAAAAAAACGTCCTTTTTTTTCGGAATATGTATCTGCTTTATCCCAAACTTTTATAAATACATCCTGTAATACTTCTTCAGATAAAGTCTCATCTTTTAGAATGCTATAAATAATACCTAGAACATTTTCAGAATACATCTCATATATACGTTGAAATGCCTTTTCGTTTTTTTGTTGTAACTGAATTATTAATTCTTTTGGCTGCATGCAAAGTCCATTCGTATATTACTAAAGTACTGCTTTTCTTTAAAAAAAGAAAAAGAGCACATCTTATGGATATACTCTTCTTATATTTAATTACTTTATAAAGTTTTATTTCTTATTCTATAATTCCACCACAACTAACTCTACTTCCGGCAGCACCTGAAGGTTGAGAAGTGTAATCATCTGTTCCTTGATGTACTATTATAGCTTTACCTACAATATCTTTTTTCTTGTCCTCGCAACCAATACACCATTCATTTGTAGCGAAGGTGATAGATCCTTTACCATCTGTAGCAGCATTAAAGTTACCAATATCTCCTTTGTGGTAACCTTTTGAAGCTCCCCATTTTCCATGAGGTTCCATAGTTGGATTCCAATGGCCTCCGGTAGATTTACCATCTACAGAAGAACAGTCTGCTTTTTCGTGAATATGAATCGCATGTTCTCCTTCTGATAATCCATTTAAATAAGCAACCATAGTAACCATACCGCTTTCTTCTGTAAAAGTAATATTACCAGATACATTGCTATCACTTTTTGGTGTTAAAGAGATCGCTAATGTTTTTATCTCGCTCTTATCTTCTTTTTCCTCAGTAGTTTCTTCTGTGATTTCTTCGTTTACTTTTTTATCATATTCCTTTCCTTCCTTCTTATCTCCTTTGCAGCTAAGAACAACAATAGTAAGAAAAGCAATTACCACTAGATTTAGAGTTTTCATAATTTAATGATTTGTTACGTTTAGAGTAAACTAATATAGGACTGTTTTAGCTTATAGCAAAGGATTTAAGAGGTTTTTAGATTTCGTTAAATATTAATTGTGCTTAATTCAGTAATACTTATACCTAAATTTACATCCGGAGTAAGTCTATATTGATATAACCCTGTCTCACCAATTGCGATTAATAAATTCCCAGATATAATGACATCAAATGCATTGTTGTTAATCGAAGTAACCAGATTTGATTCTGATGGATCAGAAACATCGAAGACTTTAATTTCGTCATCACAAACAATTAAGAAATTGTTATAAAGCCCTAATCCTCTTGGGAAAGTAAGGTTTCTGGAATTGATCAGAATGGGTTCTGTAATAGTGGTAACATCATAGATTTGTAAGACATTAAGATTATTACCACAAAATGTATCGGAGTGTAAAGTAACGAATGCATGTGTATCATTTGCAATAACAGGGTCACAAGCGGTAAAATGTTCTACTTGAGAAAGTTTTTCGGGAAATTCTGGATTTGTTAATCCATATATAAACATTCCGTTTCTTGATCCTATATATAAATAGTCTTTATAACTAAAAAGTGTTTCGATATTAAAACCAATCGGTATGGTGTTAACTTGTACGGGATCTTTGATATCAGTAATATTAAATACGGTAAGATCCGTATTATCTACAGTGTATAGATAATCTCCTTTTAACGTAAAGGTTGCTAAAGATCCACCAATTCCATCATTATTTATTGGAGATAAAGAGTCGTTAGAAGAATCGGAATCGCAACTAAAAATAATAAAGGAAGTGAGTATCATAAGTATACATTTTTTCATAATATTTGGCGTTAGTTGATTAATATCCATCCTATTACAACATTGTTTTCAGGTATATCGAAAGGCAAAAAACCATCTGGGGACCGCATTTCCGGAAATACATTGATTACTCTTTTAGTAAGTGTAATACCGTCAGTGTTATTATATTCTATTGCAATTAAATCAGTAGCTTGATTAATGTATATCATATTATCACGAATCGCTAAATCAGTTGATCCTGGAGCTTCAAGAAATTTTAACGGAGTAGGGGATGTAGGATCTGTGTTATCATAGACATGAAAACCTTTATGAACTTCATTGATAAAAAGTAAATTATCCTTACTGTAAATTTTACCCGAAGTATTAATTGAAATAGGATCTTTCAAAGAAACTGAATTTTCGAAATCATTTCTATCTAATAATATAGGTTCATATTGCGAAAATGCTGGGTCTATTGGGAAATCATCATCGTTGTTGTCGCAATCTACCAGAAAAGGACAGCAACTTTGTAGGCTTATGAGTAGTAAGCCAAAAATAATTAATTTTGTTTTTTTCATCTTTTGATTGTTTGATTAAAAGATGAAAAGAATTTATAAAGGTTGCGTCGATTAAAAGAACTTAGTTTCCTTTTTCCAACCTAATTATTTTCTATTATAGCTTTTTAATAAGTTGTTTTTTGTCTCTTATACCAAGTTTTAGGTTCTCAGTAATGATCAAAGCCTTGTCTATTTTGGTCTGAGAGTTTTTAAACTGTAGTACATAATAAATTAAACTTCTTTTCATACCAGCGGTAAGTGATTCGAATATATCAGATGCCTCAGGATCACTTTGTAATACGGCTTCTAGTTCTTCGGACATTTCTACACCGTATTTAGAAGTATCTTCTAGTAATTGTATATTAAAATAATCATTAGGTAGAACACCAAGTTGTTTCTGTTTTCTTTGACTAAACATAACATAAAATTGTTCCTTTCTTTTTAATAAAGCTGCGTGAAATTTAATATGGGTATCCTTAAAACTTATTTCGATAATTACTCTTTTCTGATTGTTAGTAATAAATGATTTGGCAATTTCCAAAGGAATTAGTACGCTATGTGATGATTGTAAGGAGGTAATAAAAACTGGGCTTTTCATTTATATATTTATGTTTTCTTCTATAATACAGTTATCCAAATAGTTTTTTTATCTGAAAAGTTATAGTAATATGTTTTTGTTTTAACCAAAAACATATAAATGTTTTAAGTCAAAATATTTATGTATTAGAATAAGTTGTTTAATGTTTTTTTTGTTTCGTTAATCAAATCGATCTAAAATAACTTATAAAGTGCTGTTTTAATAAAAAAAGTAAAAAAAAAATCTACAGGTATCCCGTAATTAAAAAAAGGTATAGTTATTATTCTGATTATCAGTATATGTGTAGCGATATGTTAAAAAAAAATAAAAAGTCTAGTATTTATGTAGGTTAACTAACAATTGGTAGTTTAAATAACTACCTGAATTTTTGTTTTAGGGAAAATTCAGTGAAAATGTGAAATTGTTAAACTTTATTCAATGATATTAGATTTGTGTCTAAGATGTTTTTGATTTTGTTAATTTTAGTTAACACAAATTCAAATTTTATACATATGAGAAAAATGTACTCGTTTGTCCTATTAACTATGTTGATAGGCCAGGCAATGTTTGCACAAAACATCATGGATGGTATAGTTAAAAACCATCTGAACAGCACAACAGCTAAATCAGCACTAACATCAGACGATGTGTCAGAGTGGGAAGTAACCGATGTGGTTCCTTCTTTAAATCCCGATATACAGCACGTATATGTACAACAGCGTTATCAGGGAATTCCAATACAGTATGCTACATATAAACTTACTGTAAAGAATAATGAAGTAACTTGGAAGATAAATCAATTTATATCGGATCTTAAGTCCAAAGTTACTTCTGCAAAAGCCTCTCTTCCAGCAGAGACGGCAATTATGAATGTTGCTAGAGCTCACAATTTACAATCTCCTCAGTTGGTGAGATCAAAAAGTAAATCTGATGGATCATTAGTTTATGAAAATTCTGGAATTACTTTAGAACCTATAGAGGCAAAACAAGTTTATATCAAGCAAGATGATCAATTGATATTAACTTGGCGTGTTAGTTTATATCAAAAAGACGGTCAACATTGGTGGAATGCTAATGTAGATGCTACTACTGGTGAAATTTTATATACGGAGGATTGGGTAATAACTTGTAATTTTGGTACTCCTGATCATGAAAATCACAATCACGGAGCGTCTGTTTTATTTGAAAAAGAAACGCCAATTGTTCCTGCTCCTACAGCTAAAACTAAGTCAGAAGCGTCAGCAGCGTTTGCTCCTGACTCTTATAATGTATATGCAATGCCTGTAGAAAGTCCTAGTCATGGTAATCGTTCTATAGTAACCGATCCAGCTGATCTTAATGCTTCTCCATTTGGATGGCATGATACGAATGGTAGTGCTGGGGCCGAATTTACAATTACTAGAGGTAATAATGTATGGGCTCAGGAAGATAGAAATGGGAACAATGGTACAGGTTTTTCTCCTGATGGAGGAGCTAGTTTAGATTTTAACTTTCCTATCGATCTTAACCAAGCACCTACAGCATATGATGATGCAGCAATAACAAATCTTTTCTACTGGAATAATATTATGCACGATGTGTTTTATCAGTATGGTTTTGATGAAGCTAGTGGAAACTTCCAAGAAAATAATTATGGAAATGGTGGTGCTGGAAGCGATTCTGTAAATGCTGATGCACAAGATGGAAGTGGAAGTAATAATGCGAATTTTTCTACTCCAGGAGATGGAGGTAATCCTAGAATGCAAATGTTCCTTTGGACAAGTCCAAATCCTGATAGAGATGGAGATTTAGATAATGGAATTATTGCACACGAGTATGGTCATGGTATTTCTATTAGATTAGTAGGAGGCCCATCTTCTAATAATTTAGGAGGTTCTGAGCAAATGGGTGAAGGATGGTCTGATTGGTTTGGATTAATGCTTACTATGAAAGCTGGTGATTCTGGTACAGATGCTCGAGGAATAGGGACATATGCTTTAAATCAACCAACTACAGGAGATGGTATTCGTCCAACTCCATATTCTATAGATAGATCTGTAAACAATACGGATTATGCAGATATAAATGGATTGGCAGTTCCTCATGGAGTAGGATACGCTTTTGCAACTGTATTATGGGATATGACTTGGGGTCTTATCGACGCAGAAGGATTTGATCCAGATTTTTACAATGGAACAGGAGGTAATAATATCGCTTTGGCATTAGTAACTGAAGGATTAAAAAATACAGCTAATAACCCAGGATTCGTTTCTGGTAGAGATGGTATTCTTCAAGCAGATCAAGATTTATATGGAGGGCAATACGAATGTATTATCTGGAAAGCATTTGCTGATCGAGGAGTTGGTCAGGATGCAAATGAAAATAGTAATGGAGGTACTAATACAAATTCTGATCAGATAGTATCTTTTGTTAATCCTTGTGATGGCGGTGGACCTGGACCTGGAGGTGATGAGTGTACTGGTGATATAGCATCATTCCCATATAACGAAAGTTTCGAAGGAAATATTGGAGATTGGTCTCAAGATTCTGGAGATGATTTAGATTGGACTGTTGATTCTAACGGAACTCCGTCTAATGGAACAGGACCTAGTGGTGCGGTTGATGGTACTTCTTATATTTATGTAGAAGCTTCAGGAAATGGAACAGGATATCCAAATAAGAGAGCAATTTTAAATTCACCTTGTTTAGACTTTAGTGGATTGACTTCTCCAACATTAAGTTTCCAGTACCATATGGTTGGTAGTGCAATAGGAACTTTTGACGTTGAAGCAAGAACAGATAATACAGGAGATTGGACAAGTGTATTTAGTAGATCTGGTGCTCAAGGAACAGATTGGAACACTGCAAGTGTTGATCTTTCTGCATATGCAGGAAATGCTAGTGTACAATTACGTCTTAATACGATTACAGGATCTAGCTGGCAAGGTGATGTTACCATAGATGATTTAAGTATTACTAATGGTACTGTTGATCCAGGACCAACTTGTGAGTCAATTAATTTCAATGATTTCTCTATTACTCCTTTCTCTAATCAAGATTCTGCAGGTAATTTCTCTATTGTAAATGGCGGAGCAGGACTATCAATGTCTAATAATACTTGGAAGTATATTCCTCTAAGTTATACGGTAACTGCTAATACGGTTATAGAGTTTGATTTTAGCAGTACTTCTCAAGGAGAGATTCATGGTGTTGGTTTTGAAGATGATAATACATTAACTTCTACTAGATACTTTAAAGTTCACGGTACTCAGAATTATGGGGTAACTAATTTTGATAATTATTCTAGTGGTACAACAACATACGTAATTCCAGTAGGTAATTTCTATACAGGAAGTATGGATAGATTGGTATTCATTAATGATAATGACGCAGGATCAGGAAATAATTCAATCTTCTCTAATGTTAAGATCTATGAAGGATCTTGTGATGGATCGGCTGCTTTAGTAGCAGATTTCGGACCAACAACTCCTATTATAGGAACCGAAGATGAAGAAGGAATTTCTATTTTCACAATTTCACCAAACCCACTACAAAGAGGTGGAGTATTACAGATTGCAATGAAGGATACTAAGAGTACTAATAATACATATTCTATTATGAATATGGTTGGACAAGTTGTTGGACAAGGTACTTTAAGTAATAGTAAAACTATAAGTGTTGGTAATCTTGAAACTGGTATGTACTTATTAAAAGTTCAAGGAGAAACTAAACGATTTATAATAAAATAGATTTAATTTAAATCTTAAGTTTTTTAAGAAGGCCGTCCGAAAAGGCGGTCTTCTTTATTTCATAATAATACTTTTTAATTATTAAGATTACTAAAAGCGGAGTTAGTCCATGTGGAATTCTATACAATACTTGATGTAAATTTTGATGAATGGATTGAATTGGAAAATCCCAATAAAAATTAGCAACTATTCTGGCAAAAGCTGTAAGTAATCCCCAAAGTACTGCATACCATAAAGTATATAATTGAAGTCGAGGTATAGGTATGAAAATTAAAATTGCAATTATAAAATCAAGAATGCCTGCGATATATAAAAAGGTAATAGACGTTCCTTCTGAAAATCCAAATATTTGTATAACCATATCTACAAATTTTCCAGGAACGGGATAAAACCCAAAAGCATATAATCCGTGGGAGAAAAAGGTAAAAGCTACCAAAATTTTAAGTATAACAACTAATCTTAGAGGATTCAGTTTTTTAGAATAATTATATAATAAAGCAAATGGTAAACCAAACTGAATACTGTGCTCAAAAAATTGAGCGAAATGATAAAATTTTTCTTTGGTCATTAATAGTGTTAGTAATAGCAAACTAATTCCACCAAATATGATGGGAATTCGAAACCATTTTAGATTCGTTTTTTTTATTACAAGAGCGGAGATTGCAGCGATAAGATATATGAGGCCATTGATTTTTATACCATTTTGTATAGCGCTATCTGTTTTGTGACTAGTGGCATAGTCTTGCCAAGGAGTATTAAAAAAACCTTCGACTATGGGTTGTAATATCGATTCATCCCAGAAAAAGGTACGATAGGGAGCATCCCAAAACAAATGTTGTAATGATCTACCTAAGAAAATTAAGAAGACACTAATTTTAAGAAGTAATTCTATTCGATTGCTTTTCATTGCACAAAGTAACATAGTAAGATGTTAATAGATTGTAAATTCAAGGTTATACTTTTTGTAATCTTAAACTATTAAAATTAAGGATTAATTAAAAATCTAGAATTAGATTTTTTTAATTACATGATATCCTAAATTTGAGAAAACTAACTTAATCTTCATATTAAATGAAACAATTCATTACACTAACTTTAATACTATTAGGGCTTCAATTGCAAGCATCTAATGATAAATATCGACTGACCCTAAGAGGTAACCCTTCCACTTCGATAGTTGTAGGATGGAATCAATCATCTGGTAGCAATCCTACTGTTTATTTTGGGACTACAGATTATGGCACTAATTATAATAATTATCCAAACTCTAAGTCACCAGATAGAACAGTTTCATACAAAGGAATGAATAATAATTTCGCTAGACTTACAGGCTTACAGCCTAATACAGCCTACTATTTTGTGATTAGAGATAGTCAAGGTACAAGTGAGCGTTTTTGGTTTAAAACAGCTCCAGCTGATAAAAGTAGGTTATCCTTTATTGCGGGTGGTGATTCTAGAAATAACAGAACTCCGAGACAAAATGCAAATCGTTTGGTTGCTAAGTTAAAGCCTCATGCAGTATTGTTTGGAGGCGATATGACAGATGATGATACTAATAGTCAATGGCAAACTTGGTTTAATGATTGGCAATTAACAACTGCATCCGATGGCAGAATGTTTCCAATTGTAGCAACAAGAGGGAATCATGAAGATAGTAATAACAGTGTTTATAACTTATTTGATACGCCATCATCAAGTGTATATTATGCATTAACTTTTGGTGATAATCTTGTTAGGACATATACGTTAAATACAGAAATTTCTATTTCAGGTAATCAAACGACATGGTTACGTAATGATTTGAATTCAAATACCAATGTTATTTGGAAAATCGCGCAATATCATAAACCAATGCGTCCACACGTATCTTATAAATCAGAAGGAAACAGTCAGTATAGCAATTGGTCCCAATTGTTCTACGATAAAGGAGTCAAACTAGTAATAGAGTGTGATGCACATACCGTAAAAACTACTTGGCCTGTGAGACCATCTACAGGATCAGGAAGTGATGAGGGTTTTATAAGAGATGATCAGAACGGAACAGTATATGCTGGAGAAGGATGTTGGGGAGCTCCTCTACGTTCTAATGATGATAATAAAAATTGGACAAGAAATTCTGCAAGATTTAATCAGTTTAAGTGGATTTTTATTGATGAAAATAAGATTGAAACTAGAACTATAAGAGTAGATAATGCTTCGCAAGTGGGTTCTGTATCTAATAGCAATGTATTTCAGGTTCCTTCGAATTTAGATATATGGAATCCTTCTAACGGAAGTGTAGTTACCATTAATAAGGGGACAGTAGATCCTAATCCAGATAGTGGCACAATAGAAGTGGCTATTAGCAATGGTAATGATGATGTAGAAGAAAGAGAAAATGGAGATGTGTATACAAATAGTAGTGATTTAGAATTAGTTTATGATAGTTATAGTAATGCAGGAAATCAAATAATAGGACTTAGATTTCAGTCGCTAGCGTTACCTAAAAATGCAACAATCACTAACGCATATATTCAGTTTACGGCTGATGAAAGTAATAGTGCCAATGCAGAATTAGAAATAGCTTTACATGATAGTAGTAATTCTTCTGCATTTAGCACAAGTAACTATAGTGTTTCTAATAGATCGGTGTTTTCTAATAAAGTAATTTGGAGCCCTAATTCTTGGTCAAGTGGTCAGAACGGTTCGGGACAACGAACTCCTGAGCTTAAGAATATAGTTCAACTTCTGGTAAATAAAAGTAACTGGGTTTCTGGTAATAATGCTTCTTTTATTATAAGAGGAAAAGGTGTAAGTTTAACTAGCACTTCTGCAAAGAGAGTAGCAGACTCGTATGAAGGAGGTTCTGATAAAGCAGCGCGTTTAGTTGTTGTTTATACTACAGATTCGGATACAGATCCTGTAGATATTTGCTTAGGTATTTCTCCTTGGCAAAGTGGCATTAGCTATGCTGTTGGAGATCAAGTAACATATCAAGGTTATTTGTATGAAAGAACATCCTCCAATTGGACTAACTTGGGGGCTTGCGGAATAGTAAGAGTTAATACTGATGTTGCTAAAATACTATCTCCACCACTAGAAGAATTAGAGAATGATTTGACTTTTGATATATATCCCAATCCTTTTACTGATCAATTGAATGTTACTATTTCTAGAAAGTTAAAAGAAAATTATAAAGTTTTGATTTACAGTTTGCAAGGTAAGGTTGTGTATAATAAAATAGTAGAGCCTAGTGCTGATAAAACTACTATTTCATTATCTGGAACCCAGAAATCAGGAATATATTTATTGTCAATAGAAGATAGTAATGGTAAGACTATCAAAACAAAACGATTGATAAAAAAATAAAATTGATCAAAAAACACTAATCCAATTATGGATTAGTGTTTTTTTTGAAGTAATGAATAATATGAATTTAAGAAAGTGTTAGATAACATTTTGATAATCATTAGGTAAACCAATATTTGATTTTTATTTAGAAATTTAAACTTTAACTCTTAAACCAATAGTATTATGAAATTGATCAAGGTGATGCCATTTCTAGTCGTATTATGTTTCTTTTCTTCTTGTGAAATGGAAACAAATAATATGGAAGAAATCACATCAATAACTGAAGAAAAAAGTGAAGTAAGATTTGATGTAATTATCAAGTTAGTAGATGAATGGTCTGGTCAGGAAATTCCCGCAGGAACTTTACCTGGATATGGAGCTACTAATTTAGAAACAGGAGTCATTTATTTTGATTCAAGATATGAAGTAGGGCTTTTCGAAAGTCTTCCAATTGGAACATATAAGTTTGATGCTCGTGATGGTTATTTTGATGGAGCATCCTCTGCAATTGTTGAGGTGAGTTCAGAAAATGAAACTCCAGAAGGATGGATTGAAGTAACATTAAGATATTGGTCAGAATAAAAAAAAGGTTAAAAAGTTTTATACTTTCATAATGGAAAAAAGGGAAACGCGAGTCCTGTATAGTTTCCCTTTTTTATTTGTTTTAAATTTAATTACGATTATTAAATCAACTTAGTAATCACCTGCGTTTCAGAATGCAATGTTTTGTGAACGGGGCATTTATCAGCAATTTGTAATATTCTTGCAATTTGTTTTTCATCTAAATCTCCTTCTAGTTTAATCTCTCTATTAAAAGTGTCTATCTTGGCAGTAGAATCTTCACAGTTTTCACAATCTTCTATATGTTTTTTATCATAACTTGTATGTACTTCTACATTTTGGAGGTCCCAACCTTTTCTGGCAACATACATTTTTATAGTCATAGCCGTACAAGCAGATAGTCCAGCGGAAACTAGCTCGTAAGGAGACGGGCCAAAATCATGACCACCAACACTTTCGGGTTCATCGGCAACCATATAATGATTTCCTACTTTCATTTGGGTAGTGTATCCCTCGTCGTTTCCAAGACTAGCTACTACATGGTGTTGACTTTTTAGTCTAGGTTCTTCAGGGATATCAACATATCTAGTAGACCAACCTGCTATTACTTTTCCAGCATATAAAGAATCTTCTTTTCTCATTAATAAATGATCAGCCCCATCTAAGGTTACAAAACTTTTTGGATGTTTGGCAGCATGATATATTTCTTCAGCATTTCTAATTCCTACGGTAGTATCTTGTGGAGAATGCATTACTAACAGAGCTTTATCCAGGTTTTTAGCTACTGCTGGTAATGATTTTGTTTCAAGATCATCAAGGAATTGCTTTTTAATGGTAAAATCTCTTCCACTTAGGTTTACGATTGCCTTACCATTTGTTTCAATTTCTTCAAGACCACTTCTTAATAGATGTTGTACGTGAGTAGGGTCAGAAGGAGCACCTATTGTAGCCACAGCTTTTATAGAATCAATTTTTGCAGCAGCAAAAATTGCGGCAGCACCACCAAGAGAATGTCCGATTAATAGGGAAGGCGCTTGGTATTCTTTTGCTAAAAAATCCGCTGCAGCTATTAAATCTTCTACATTGCCAGAGAAATTAGTATCTGCAAAATCTCCTTCACTTTCTCCTAAACCTGTGAAATCAAAACGTAATACGCCAAATCCTTGTGAGGTAAGAGCTCTGCTAATATTTCTTACCGCTCCTAAGTTTTTATTACATGTAAAACAATGCGCAAATAAAGCAAAGTTATGAGGATGTTGATCTGCAGGTAATTCTAAACGACCAGAAAGTGTCTGACCTTCTGCATTAGTAAAAGAAATTTTAGAAAGGCTCATGTGATTGTTGTTTTTATTAAATGTCGTTTTTTTTGAGCTTTTCTAACTTTCTATAGGGGTTAAAAATGTGTTAACGTTTTTGATTTAGCTATTTTTTAGTGGAGGTTCTTTATTTTAAATTCTTAATGATTTTATTAAAAAATAAATTTGAAGAATTATCTAGAAGAACAAAACTTGTTTTCTTTTTAGTGTTTCTTACAAAATAAGAATTAGCCGCTAACCAAACTCCATTGTGCATTACAGTATCTTCGCTTAGAATCACCCAACCAAATCCATAGTTCGATTTTTTACCATTATTTAAAGTGGGCTTTTTAAAAGCTTCTTTCAAGTTTTCTTCACTGATAAGATCATTTTGATACCAGAATTGATCCCAAATAACAAAATCTTCTATACTACTAAAAACAGCACCATCTCCTGCAACGCCATCAATAAATGTGGGTTTAATCTCTCTAACCTCTCCTGCCATATCTTCAAAACCATCAGTTTTATGTTTAAATGTTGTATCCTTGGATAGTAAATTCCAAACTCTGGTGTTTTTCATTCCTAATGGAGTAAAAATTCGTTCACTCATAAAATCTTCAAAAGATTGATTAGAAATAATTTCTATAATTCTGGCTAGTAAAATATAATTTGTATTAGAGTATTGGTACTTCTCATTAGGTTCGAAATTAACTTTTGGATGATTTTGAACTAACAGATTTATAGCTATTTGATTTGTGAGAATATCAATACTATCTTTATTCTTTTCTGCAAGACTCATATATGCATCTGGAACTCCTGAAGTTTGATTTAATAGGTGTCGAATAGTTACTCTTTTATAAGGAAATTCTGGGATATAGGTACTTACAAGATCATCATAATCTAATTGTTTTCTCTCTTTTAGTAGCATAATACCGCTAGCAGTAAATTGTTTAGATACTGATGCTAATCTAAATGAAGATTTATTGGTTAGTTTGATGTTTCTCGACACATTTGTGAATCCATAAGTTTTTGCTAATAGCGGAATTCCTTCTTTTGTAATTAAAACACCTCCATTAAATTTTCTGTCGGTATGAAGTTGTTCTAACCATTTATCTATTTGCGTAACTCTTTCTGTTTGACTAGCATCTTTAGGAATTTTTAATGCAGGAACTTGTAGATAAAAGACAAAGAACCAAACAAAAAAACCAATTACGGCTACAATACCTATTAGAATAATATATAGTATTACTTTTTTCATATACGATTATGATCTTTATAGTGTATAAGTATTAAAAAAGACCGTTTTGTTACCGTATTTTCATCATTAATATTTCTAAAAAGAGATAGTTAGTAGAGGATAGAAGTTATAGAATATAATTATCGAAAAGAAGATCTAGTTCTTTTTGAGGATCGTGACATATTCCCGGATGGGTTTTAGAACTTTGTATAATTGTACTTCTACAAGCGGTTAACCAGCGGAATCTATCTGATAGTTCTAATTTTCCGATTGCTCCACCAGAAGGAGCCCCAATACTAATTAATTCCCAGGATTTAAGATATTCCTCTAAATGTTCCAAGGTTACTTCACTTGAAAAAGCTTTTAATTTATTTGGGTCAATATGATATTTGACTTTAAGAAATTTTTTTCTTTTAGAGAATAGAATGACCCCTACATTAAAGAATTCTTCACGTTCCACTTTGGGAACGAATCGTATAATTGCGTATTCAAATGTACATCTATCTTGCATCTTCAGCTTCTTTTACCAATTCATCAATTTTAGAAAGTCTACTATGAATAAATTCTATATATGCAGCCCTCATATCATTTGGACTTAAGTCCTCAGACTCATCGATTAACCAATCTTCCGGTATTTTGGTAATAATTTCATCGATCTTTTCGTGAGTCATATGTAATGTAATCTCTTTGGCTGCTTGTGGTAGTTTATCAGCACGTTCCAGCAATACGTGATCTTTTATAATAGGAAACGTTCTCTCTAGATGATTTCGCCACTGTTTCCAATTGTGATGAAAATAAAAACTAGCACCGTGATCGATAAGCCATAATTCTTTTTTCCAATTAAGTAAATTTGTGTTTTTTGCAGTTCTATCAATATTACTAATGATGCTATCTAATAATACTACTTTTGATGCAGTCATTCCATCTGCAATAGAGACTAATGGATCGTACATGATAGCTTCTGATAAGAAATGCAAACCTAGATTAAGTCCAATACTAAACTTAAGTAAATCCTGAATTTCTTCATCTGGTTCAGTTTTACTGAAGGAATCATCTAGATTCATGAACACTAATTCCGGAACTTTTAACCCGATAGATCTTGCTAGTTCGCCACCGATGAGTTCAGAAATTAAAACCTTTTTACCTTGACCAGCTCCTCTAAACTTTAATACATACAGAAACTCATCATCTGCTTTTACGATTGCAGGCAGAGAACCACCTTCGCGTAGTGGTTGTATATATTGTACCACATCTACTGTCCTAATATCAATAGTATTCATAGGGGTCTAATATAATAAAAAGAAGCAGCCATTATATAAAGTTAAGAACAGATTTTTTTGGTAATAATATCGGGGAAAAATACTTTTTTTAAGATGACTAAATAAAAAAACAGGTATAAATACCTAGGTAACTAATGATTCTTTTTGGTCTAATTGGGATTTAATTTACGTAGTTTTAAGATATTAAAACATTTATATATGAAACATAATTACATACCCCTTATGGTTTTGATGTTTTTTTCTTTTGGGATCACCTCGATGATCGCACAAGAGAATACTGTTTCTGGTAGCGGAAATGCTTCAGGAACAAGTGGAACATCAAGTTTTTCTGTTGGACAAACCTTTTATACAACCATCCAGAATGCAAGTGGATCGTTATCCGAAGGAGTTCAACAGGCTTTTGAAATCGAAACGTTGAGCAATCCAGAGTTCGAATCAGTACAACTTAATGTTAGTACATATCCGAATCCTACCACGGACAGATTATTTCTTTCCATCGATGAGATTGATTTAGAAAATACAAGTTTCGAAATCCATGATATTCATGGGCGATTAATTATTAGTAAAGCTATTGATAGTAATACTAATGTAATAGAAATGAGTTCCTATGCTTCTGGAGCGTATATTTTAAAAGTGAAGAAGCTAAACTCCTCTTTAAAGACTTTCAAAATCATAAAAAAATAAACCGATGAATAAAATAATTACTTTTTTAATTTTTGCGTGTACAATAAGTATTACGGCACAAAATTCATATAGAATTAACTATCAAACTGTCATTAGAGATGCAGATAATATTGTTGTAGGGAATACAAATGTAGGAGTACAAATTAATATTCTGCAGACATCTGCTTCTGGTACTTCTGTTTATTCGGAGAATCAGAATGTTACGACCAATATTAATGGACTGGCCAATTTAGTGATTGGAAATGCTGCTGGTTTTGATTCTATTGATTGGTCTGCTGGACCCTATTTCATAAACGTAGAAATAGATCCAACAGGAGGAACGAGTTATACATTGTCGATAGTTAATCAATTGTTAAGTGTTCCCTATGCTTTGCATTCAGCTAGTGCAGATGTTGCAGCAACTGCAGATTATAATTCATTAACAAATCTACCGACAATAATAACTTCAGAGCAAGCTGCAAAGGTCGATTTTATCACTGTTACATCGGCTGTAAATTTAGATCAATTACAAACAGACGTAACAGCTAACAATGCCAAAGTTACATTTCCTGGATTTGGAACTGTTCCTGGTACCGCTTTAGAAGGAGATAATGTGATATGGACAAAATCTGTAACTGACGATATCTTTTATAATGCAGGGAATGTTGGTGTCGGTGTGGATGAATCGAGCAGTTTTAGTGGTTCAAAATTACATGTAGGAGGCCCAATTTTGTTTGATGGCACTCCGGCGGGAACTGTTCCTGGAAGTTTATATTATGACAATACAGGTAATGGAAGCTTTCATTATATAGACAATACCAATACAGATGTAACTATCAATACAGGAGCTGTTACATATACTGGTGGATTATGGAGTATTGAGAATGGAGATGCTACTATTAGTACTGATGTAATTATTCAGAATAGTTTAGGAGTGGGTGTAGATGCAACATCTGGTGTTGACTTTGGATTTAATACACTTCTTCTTACAGAAAATAATCTAAGAATATTATTTGATGATAGTGATGATATCTCTGGGACATTACCAGCTAATGATTGGCAAATAGAAATCAATGAATCTTCGAATGGAGGTACGAATCATTTTGCGATTGTAGATGTTACAGGAGCAACAACGCCTTTTAAAATTATGGCCGGAGCGGCTGAACATTCTTTGTTTGTCGCAGCTAATGGTAATGTTGGAATAGGAACAAATTTACCAACCAATAAATTAGAAATTGTAGGAGCAATTAAAGCAGATTCTTTTGTAGGAGATGGCTCTGGAATAACCGGAATAGCTTCAGGTACTGGTGGTATTACTAATGCAGGAGATACTACTATTGCGGCAGATAATGATGCAGATACTGTTGGAGAAATTGCTTTTCAAACCCAAAATACAACCAGAATGACAATTAGTAATACTGGATTTATTGGTATTGGAACAACAACTCCCTCGGTAGCTTTAGAAGTAGTTGGGGATGCCAAAGTAGATAATATGACACTTAATGGTAATGTTTCGGTTCAAGGGATTGCGATTACACCTAATGCAGAAATATCAGCTACAACTTTTCCTACAACTTATGATGTAACAGATAAGAGTTTTGTTACGTTTGATGGTCAAGCAGCTTCTTCAATTCAGGCATTTTCGGGCGGTATCACAGGGCAATCTGTAATAGTTGCCGTTTTGACTTCTGATGTAACATTCGAACATAATGCAGGAACTATCTCACAGAATTTTCAGTTGGCAGGAAATGCGAATATTTTATTGACGGCTAATAGTAGTGCCACATTTATCTATGATGGAACTAATTGGTATTGTGTAGGACTTAACAACTAATAAGAAGATGAAAAAGTTATTTATAAGCCTATGTTTGCTAATAATTACGACAAGTATATATGCACAGGCACCAGAAAAGTTAAGTTATCAAGCTATTATACGAGATGCCTCCGACGCATTGGTTATTAATGCTAGCATATCTGTACAAATTAGTATAGTGCAAGGCAGTGCAACTGGAACTACAGTATATAGTGAAGTTCATAATCCTATGACTAATTTTACAGGAGTTGTGAGTTTGTTAATAGGGGATGGAACAGTTGTTTCCGGATCATTAAATGGAATCGATTGGGGAAGTGACTCTTACTTTATTAGAACGGAAACCGACCCTGCTGGAGGAACTAATTATAACATAGTAGGTACGTCTCAATTATTAAGTACATCTTTTGGACTTACCAGTAAGAATACAGATAGAGCCTTGAGTATAGATTACAATAATTTAACTAATACACCTACGACAATAACCACAGAACAAAGCGATAAGGTAAATTTTTTAAGTATTACATCCGCTGTAGATTTAAATCAGATTTTAACAACAGTATCTGTTAATACGGCTAAAACTTCTTTTCCAGGATTTGGAACTACTACGGGAACAGCATTTGATATTATATGGTCAAAAATAGGAGATCATGTGTATTATGATACTGCAAAAGTTGGTATTGGTTTTACCGATGCTACTGCTTTTGGTAATGCTGTTTTGGGAGTTAAAGATGGGATTACCTTAAGTAATATGAATGATGAAGTAGCACAAGCAACTCCTGGTTCTCTTTTTTATGAAGGAAGTGCTAAAGGATTTATGTTTTATTATGATAATACTGGAACATTAAAATCTTTAGGAACTGGTGACATTACTTTTAATACGAGAAATAATGTTTTTATTGAAGAATCTATTGTTAAAAACCGAGTAGCCATAGGCGATGATGTAATGACCGGAATGGATTTTGGAGAAAATGATATGATTTTATCAGATGATACTATTGGTATTTGGTTTAGAGATACGAGTGTTAGTGCAAGTTTTCCAACTAATGATTGGGTGATAAAAATCAATGATATATCTGATAATGGAGAGAATTATTTCGCTGTTTTAGATACGACTGCTAATAGAATCCCTTTTAGGGTTATGGCGGGAGCACCAGATAAATCTTTGGAAATAAATGCAAATGGAAACATTAATGTAGGGAATCTGATTCCTACTGAAAAAATCGAAGTAGACGGTAGTGTTGCAGCTACTTCTTTTGTTGGTAGTGGAGCAAACCTTACTAATCTTACTGGAACAGGTACAGCAACTACATCTAATATAGGAAGTACTACTATTGGAGCAGATAATGATGCAGATACGAATGGTAGTATTATTTTCGAAACAGAGCAAAATATCAGAATGAGAATTGAAAGTGATGGATCGGTAAATAATGGAATCGTAGATCCTTCAAATCTTTTGAGTATTAATGGAGATGCTAATTTTACCGATTTGACTGCGCAAACTCTCTCTGTAGGGGGAGCTGTACAAACTCCTGTATTTACAGAAACAAGTGTTGGTAATTTTACGGGGTATGATTTAACAAATAAATCTATTGTACTTATAAATAATGGTTCTAGTGTTACTGTTTTTGGATTTATTGGAGGAGTAACTGGGCAAAAGGTACATTTGATTAATATTCATCCTACTACTACCATAACGATATTTCCAAGTCAGGTTCTTTTACCCGCTTCTTTGGGTAATCCTGTCTTGAATCAAAACGAAAGTATAAGTCTTATATATAATGGATCTAATTGGGTCGTTACTGATTTTGTAGGTACTCCTTAGTTTTAAAATATTTTAGATAGAAATTAGAAAAGCCCTTTGTTTTTAATAAAGGGCTTTTTTTATTTATAGTTAAGAAAAGTTATTCTCTCTCATTTAAACTCCAGTCATATTCCAAGTAATTTATTTTTGATGACTTATCGATTTTTACTTTTGAATATCTATTGATATAACTTTTAATATCTCCATTATCAAAATCTTTAGCGTACCAATCAAATACTTTTGAAATGTTCACTTCATTATTGGTGATGATATTTTTAGAAGGATCATTAATATATTCAATAGTCCTTTCTTCTAAGGCTTTAGTAATGTTTCTATTTGTATAAGCTCTATTCCATAGTTTTGGAGAAGAAGTTGCAGCACAATTAAGTAAGAAGTGAATTCTAGGTTCATCCATTTTTCTTAAAATTGTGTGCTCAATATCATCGAGACTATATTTTATATTATTTATTTCAATTGATTTTTTCTTCCAGGGATTTTTAAGATCATTTATTGATTTAATGGGATAGTGATCTATTATCATTTTCATTACAATAGCATTATATAGATTTACCCAATACGCTAATTTCTCAGAGTTTTCTGAATTTTCTGAAGGATAGTTAGTGGATAAAGATGTAAAGTATTTGTCAAATAAAAATTTATCCCTAATAAACCCTTTATAATCTACTTTACCATCATTAGATACATTTAATAGTAGAAGTTGATCCCATACCATATGATCTATATGTTTTTTTTGTGCGTGTATACTAGATATAAAACTTGATAATGTTATTATTGCTAGTAATAAATATGTCTTTTTCATATTATGGCTATACCGTTAGAACTATTTTTTAATAAAAATGGGGAAAATTACGTAAAATTGTTAATTATGGTTTTACCGTAAATATAATATTTTCATCGATAAAAAGCAAATAATGTCGATAAAACAACTTATAAACATTTTTTTTAGCAAATTATAGTATTTCTTAAAAGATTAAAATATGTCTCTAATTTTTAGTACCCAATTTTAGATAACTTATATTGTAAACGGCCTCCGTTAGTGTTTTAGTAATAGAAGATTAATTTACTAAAGAAATAGGAGAGGTTTTTATGTTTGATTAATTAAACTAAGAAAGTTTAACTATTTCTTCCGTTAGCACAACCGTAGCAAATTCATCTTTGAGATTAGCAATTTCAATATCATGTACCATTTGAGCACTATATCTTTTACCACTAAAGCTAATTTTATCAAAAGCCGCTACAGCGTCTTCAATTAGAAAAGTATTAAACCCATAGTTAGAGGCCATTCGGGTACTGGTAGATACGCAATGTTCTGTGGTTAATCCTACAATAACTACGTTTTTAATATTTGCATCTTCTAATTGTGTTCTGAGATCTGTACCTATAAATGCACTGTTTACATCCTTTTCAATAACCGGTTCGTTTTGTTGTGGTACTATAAAATCTTGAAATTCATTACCAATTTTCCCTTTGGCCAATGGAGAATCTGGGTTAGAAGAACAATGTTTTACGTGATAGATTGGTAAACTTTCTAATCTCCATTTTTTTAATAAAGCCTCTATGTTTTTTTCAGCGTTAGGGTTATTACGTTCCGTGCCATAATATCCTGGATTGTGGATTCCTTTTTGTACATCAATAAGTAGTAATGCTGGATTATCTTTTTTTGTAAGTGCCATAGTTTTCTTTTTTAAGAGCTTAAAAAAAATGAAGCTTTTTATTTTCTAATTGAGCCTTTGGAAATTTTAATCTTTTAACAAGATAAAAGTGATCAGAGGCCCAATTAGATATCAATACTTTTTAACTGTATCTTTTATTCTTTCTTTCTGAAGTCGGTATTATAGATGATACCTAACTGTAATCGATCAAAGTTGATACCAGTAAAATGATTTTTTAAGTACCCAAACTGAATACTAAAGTTTGATTTTACATTATAACCAACTGCACCATACAAACGATTTTGACCAAAAATAGGCTCTTGTAAATTAATAAAAACTTCATCATAAACATTTATGAACCATTTTTCGTTAAAAGGATATGTCAGTTGTAATCTATATCTAGCGCGATGTTCGGTGAAATCATCAACTTGCGTACTAATAAATCGTTGTTCTAATCGATACCGATGTTCGAATTTTATTTTTCCTACTTCATTTTTAAGAATAAATTGCTCAAAAATTCGATGCTCATTACTATTTTCTTCACCAGGAATATCCGAGAAAGTACCATCTGTATTGATATAACCATATCCAATAGTTGCTATTGCATTTTCTGTAAGATGATAATTTAAACCGGTTCGAAGTAATAATTGATTAAAAGTATTAGCTACTTCGTAGAAACGAAATTGAGCTTCTGAGTGAATACTTAATTTATCCGTTATTCGATTCGTTCCAAAATACATATACCAAGCGCCTAAGTCGTCTTCTCCAGTTTCTTGAGCACTGATATAGTTAATACTCATTAGTATTGTAAGGAATACAATTGTTTTTTTCATAAATATATGTAGCAATAATATAATACTAGGATTCTGATTCTACAGTTTTAGTTTCAGATTTTCCGTCATTAATGATTTCTGATCCAGGTTCTTTTAGATATTTATCTAAGAATTTTAGGATTCTTCCATAGGCTTCGATCTGATTCTCTTTTTTTACAAACCCATGTCCTTCATCTTCGAACAATACATATTCTACAGGAACACCATTTTTCTTAACTCCAGCGACTATTTCATCCGATTCTACCTTTAGAACTCTAGGGTCTTTAGCTCCTTGTAAAACAATTAAAGGTTTTGTTACTTTTTCAGTATGAAATAATGGTGAAATTTGACGTAATCTTACTGAATCAGCAGTATTAGGATCTCCCATCTCTGTATATAAAGCATCTTTAAAAGATTCCCACCATGGTGGAATGCTTTTTAGTGTTCTTAACCAGTTAGTAACTCCAAATATATTAACTCCCACTTTAAAATCTTCAGGAGTATAGGTTAGGGCTGCCATCGTCATGTAACCTCCATAAGAACCTCCAATAATTCCTATTTTATTGGCATCAATAATATCTTGTTGCGCTAACCAATCTTTTCCGGCTACACAATCTTTTAGATCTTTATCTCCGTGATTTTGATCGTCCATTTTATAGAACGTTTTACCATAACCACTACTTCCTCTATTATTTACGGCAAGAATTGCATATCCGTGATTTACATAATATTGAATTTGTGAACTAAAACCTTGTCTAGATTGCCCTCCAGGACCACCATGCACCCATACCAATGCTGGAACTTTATTGTCTGTAGTAGCTTGTTTTGGCTTATAATATATCGCAGGAATTTCTAAACCATCAAAAGA
Organism: Aquimarina sp. AD1; assembly: GCF_003443695.1. Classification (NCBI taxonomy): domain Bacteria; kingdom Pseudomonadati; phylum Bacteroidota; class Flavobacteriia; order Flavobacteriales; family Flavobacteriaceae; genus Aquimarina; species Aquimarina sp. AD1. The sequence goes on from NZ_CP031966.1 coordinate 76,739, forward strand.
TTTAAAACGAACAACTTCTGACGCTACTAAGTGATCTTCGTTAATATCCTTGTTTAATACATCTGTTAATTGATAATATTCTTTAGATGCCATATCGTAAGAGTACACGTTTCTAGGAGTACTTGAACCTGAAACATTTAAAAATGCCATGGACTCATCTCTAGAAAAACTTGCACTTGAAATTTCTTTATTTTCAAATGAAGGAAATGCCACATCTGTACCAGTAGCGACTTCTTTTACATCCATTACAGTTTTAGCATCCTCATTAGTAAACATTACTTGATATTTTCCATTTCTAGTGAAATAAAATGAATTAATATCCCAATTTTTTTCTGCTACTTTTTCTTTTGTACCATCTGCAAGATTATATTTCATTAAATAACTAAATTCTGCATTATCATCGGTGGTATAATAGAATGAAGTGTTGTCTGGAGAAAAATCTTGAGGTTGATTACCGCTAATATTCTCATTGACTTTAGTTTTTTCTTTGGTTTCTGTATTCATTAAATACAAATCAACATCGTTTGTGGTTACTGCCTTAGTAAGTGCAATGTACTTTCTATCTTCAGACATACCGCCAAAATCCATTCCATCGTTATTCTGATAGATCATTTTAGAAGTGAAATCGGCAATATTCATTTCATAATGATCCATGTATTTAGGATCTCTTTCATTACTTCCATAAAAGAAACTTTTTCCATCCTTTGACCAACCTCTAAATAGAGCTCTCACATTTTTTTCGGGAGTCAGTCGTGTAATACCAGAACTGTCTTTAAGAAAAATTTTATATATTTCATCTCCATTACCATCCATTCTAAATAGTATTCTATCATCTTCTGGGAAATAAGAAATACCAAAAACAGAAGAGCTATCAGATTTTGTAACCGGAATTAATTCTCCACCTTTAACCGATGTGGTATACATATTATAAATACCAGAGCGGTTACTGGTCATAAGAACTTTGGATTTATCGTTAGAAAAACCGTTGGAAAATGCATTTTCATTGTCCATAAATTGTTCAATTGAATATTCTTCAATTGCAATAGGAGGAGCAACAACTTCTTCTTTTTTTTCTTCTTTGCAGGAATGGAGTAGTAGTACTCCAATTCCTATAATAATGAGTTTTTTCATGATTAAGAATTTTTATTTGATTGTGAAAGTTTTTATCTCCTTAAACGGAGAAGTCTCTAATTTTTCTATAGCTTCCTGATAAGGTTTCCAATCTTCTATGAAGAAAGAATTTGTTTTATCTAAAGCTTCTTTTAATGCATCATTAGCATGTTTTATCAAAGTTTTTTCGGTAACTGTTAAGCCATTTTGTCTGCTTCCTGTATACCATCCTGCAGTACCTAAGCGTTGCATCACAGTTACTTCTGGATTACGAGTAATACCTTGTCTTTTATCTTCTTTGCCTAAATAAATAGCTATGGTAGAATCAATTTTTTTAATAATATCTTTAGAAGACTTAATTTGATCTTTAAACTTCTTTTTATCTAACTTCTTAAGTTCTTTTTGGTATTTAGAAGCTACTTCTTTACTTTCTACCAATTGCTTAACTGCATCAGCGACGGTTTGTCTCATAGATTCTAGGTTTTTGGAAGCATCGTATATTTCATTTATATTTTGCTGAGAAATCTGTAATCTTGGATCAGATTTAACTTCGATACTAGATTCTGATTTTTGATCACCATATTCCATTAGTAATTTATAAGTCCCTGGTTTAACTGTAACCCCACCAGGTTCTCTCTTAGATTTCTGGATTTTTCTAGATGGTCGATCTACTCCTTTTTCATCCATAAACCATCGCATTTTATGAATTCCAGTAGAATCTGGAGTTTTTTGTTTAAGCGTTCTGATAAGTCGATCACCATCATATATTTTTAGATGTATAGAATCCCATTTAACCTTTTTTTCTTCATTCTCATCTATTTCCTCTTCATTGTTTTCTTTTTCATCTTTTTTATCTTTTTCTTTTTTAGACGCTTCTTTTTGTTCTACGGTTACAAAAAAGGAAATATGTGCGCCAAAATCACGATTCTCACCGTTATATAAGGCATCAGCACCGAAACGACTTCCTGTTGGTTGTTGATAGGCAGCTTGATATGCAGTTGGAGGATTAAATAATTGTAATTTCTGAGTAAGAATGTTTTTATTTTTGGCTAGAGCACGTAAGGGTCTAATATCATCTAGGACCCAAGCAGCTCTACCAAACGTTCCTATCACCAAATCATGTTCTCTAGGTTGTATTACTAAGTCTTTTACTGAAACTGTAGGGAAACCAGAGGTCCATTTTGTCCATTTGCGACCTGAATTTAAGGAAATGTATAATCCATCATCTGTTCCTAGAAAAAGTAAATTTTTCTCAATAGGATCTTCTACAATACTCAAAACATAACTTTGAACATCACCATTATCTACGATGCGCTCCCAAGTTTTACCATAGTCTACGGTTCTATACGCATACGGAGTGTAATTAAACCTTCTATAATCATTTGCTACTAAAAGAGCTTCTCCTTTTTTCTTATTGGAAGCTTTGATCTGAACTATCCAACTACCACTAGGTAGCCCTTTAATGTTTTTAGAAATATCAGTCCAATTTGCACCACCATTTTGAGTAATGTGAACACGTCCATCATCTGTTGCCGCCCATAGCATATTTTGTTCTAAAGGAGATGGTTCTATTACTAAAATAGTACAATGATTTTCTGCTCCAGTAGCATCCATTGTTAAACCACCGCTTTCTGCTTGTTTTAGTTTTTCTGGATCATTGGTGGATAGATCAGGAGAAATTACCTCCCAAGTTAACCCTTTGTCTTTACTTTTATGTACAAATTGACTTCCAAAATATAATGTGTTATTATCAAAAGGATCAATATTGATAGCAGCATTCCAATTAAAACGCAGCTTTACTTCAGGATCTGGATGTGTAGGTTTAACTGTATAATTGTTACCGGTCATCCAGTCATAACGGCTAACAAAACCTTGTTGACTCATAGACCATCCATATCTGGAATCATCTTTATCAGGTACTACATCAAATCCATCTCCAAAAGATATTTCTTGCCAATAAGAATTTCTAATTCCTTGAGCTTTCCACACATATGCTGGACCTCTCCAACTACCATTATCCTGCATACCTCCATAAACATTATAAGGATACTCATTATCTACATTAATATGATAAAATTGCGCAACAGGTAGATTTCCTATAAATCTCCAGGTTTTTCCACCATCTCGTGTAATATTTAAACCTCCATCATTACCATCGATCATAAAATTACCATCCTGCGGATGTATCCACCAAGCATGATGATCTGGATGCACTCCATTATCAACACCATAAGCTGGCATTAACTGCTTGAAATTTTTTCCACCGTCTTCAGATACATTTACATAGGTAAATACAGAATATACTCTATTTTCATTCTGAGGATCTACATATATTTCTGAATAGTAGAAAGGGCGATTGCCAATGTCGTTTTTATCATTAATTTTTTTCCAATTAAAGCCACCATCTTCGGATTTATATAAGGCATTTTTCTTAGCCTCAATTAATGCATATACAATATTAGGCTTATTTCTAGCTATAGCAATTCCAATTCGTCCTAGATCACCTTTTGGTAATCCATCTTTATCAGTTCTTTCTTGCCAAGTTTTTCCTCCATCATGAGTAATATATAATCCAGAACCTTCACCTCCTGATTTAAAAAACCAAGGGTCACGTTTGTGTTCCCATAAAGCAGCAATTAATTTATTAGGATTGGTAGGATCCATTACTAGATCTGCAGCTCCTGTTTTATTATTTGCAGAAAGAACTTTGTTCCAAGTTTCTCCTCCATCAGTTGTTTTAAAAATTCCTCTTTCAGGATGTATTCCCCAAGGAGAACCAATAGCCGCAACATATACAATATTAGGATTGGTTGGATCTATTACTACTCTGTGGATATGACGAGTTTTTTCTAACCCCATCAATTTCCAGTTCTTACCACCATCTAAAGATTTATAAATTCCGTAACCTCCATTAAGACTATTTCTAGGATTACCTTCTCCTGTTCCTGCCCAAACTACAGAAGGGTTTGATTGTTGAATTGCAACTGCACCAATAGAAGCGGTAACTTCCTTGTCAAAAATAGGTTTCCATTTAATTCCACCAGATGTAGATTTCCACAACCCTCCAGAGGCTGTTCCTGCATACATAATATCCGGATTAGAGGTAACAACATCAATAGAGGTAACACGTCCGCTCATTCCACCCGGACCAATATTACGTGGATGTATTTTTTTTACATAATCCATAGAAAATTCTTGTGCAGAAATAGAGGATATTAGGGTAAGAGATAATAGAAATAGTAATCTTTTCATTTTATAGAGTGAGTTAATTATAATTGAATTTGTTCTTCTAGTATTGTTAAAAAATGTACCTCAGGATATTTTTTCTTTAAATCCTGTAATTCTTGTTTCTTTATTTTAGGTGAAATGTGTGTAGCGATAATCTGTTTGGCGTTAATATGATTTTTGATCAGTTGACTTGCATTATTATCTAATAACATCCAATAAGGAAGAATTGCAATGTCAATACCATCATTTACCAATTTTAATCGGTTAAATAAATTAATATCATTCATCCAATTGGTATCACCAACGTGTAGAACTTTTTTTGACTTAAAATCAATAATGTAACCTATATTTTCTACGGTTGTATGTCTTTTTCCTGCATGATTGATTTTTACACCTGTGATATCAAGTTTTTTGATTTTTATGGTCTGTTTTTTGTAATCTGAAGTAGCAATTGTAAATAATCGATTATTAAAAGGAGTTATTTTTTCTGTTATTTGATTAGGCCCAAATAAAACAGCTTTTTTATTAAAATTTAAATAATCATTAGAAAGTAATGTACTAAAGTGATCTCCATGATGATGTGTAAATAGTATAACATCTGGTTGTAAATCTGTATGTATTTTATTAATCAAGGAGGTTGGAGGAAAAAGATAATCATCTCCATATTTAGAATGTAATCCATCGATTAATACGGAAGATTCTCCATTAGAAATATAAACACCCATATTCCCTGTATAGATGACCGATATTTTTTTTTGAGAAAAACCAGAAACACTAAAAATTATAAGACTTAAAAGGAAAAATCTTTTTAACATTTTTGATTGATTATCTAATTAAAAAGCTAAAGTTAAGAAAATGAAAATGCGAAACTCTTAAAGGGGTGTTAAGTTAGAAAATACCTACATTTGAAGAGGTTAAATACTAATAATATGAAATTTATAGAACTTACTTTGCATAATCATACTATCGTGCATGGATTTGATGCAAGAAATCAAGAAATAATAGAAGAAGTTGAGGTAAAATCTCCGTCTAAAAAATTGGTTTCGGTAGATCGAATATTGTCTGTAAGCGAGAAGTATATTTTGATCAAATATGCATTTGATAGAATTATCTATTGGGAGTATTTAGAAGATTATGAAAATTTAAAAACAATGTTAGCCTAGCGATCTATATTTTAGGGGGTCATTATTTTCTTTTTCTTACTATTTCTGGCGGAAATTAATTTAAAATTCTTATCAACTTTTATGATAATAATATTTCCTGTATGAAGATTGACCATTTTCCATCTAAATCCATAAGAAGTTTCAAAAATGGCAGATCGAGCCATTTTTCTTAAATCAATTTCATCAATTTGTTCAATAATTTCAGTGGCTAATAAATCTAATCCACGTTTTTTTTCTTCATCTTCAGATAGTTTTCTATCAATCTGATTTTGAATTATCATTGAAGAATTTGATGTTATAAAAAGATTATTAGGGTATAATAAGCCGAAGGTAAATAATAATAAGAATAGTATATATTGTTTCATATGTTCTTGTTTTTAAAACTATATACTATACTTATTGTATTGTATATAGTTACTTAATTATAAAATGTGTAACCATATTTTGTTGTTATTTGTACTAAACTTAAGCGTTCTTAAAACTAAGGGATTATAAAATTAGTTCATTAGATGTCTTTTGAATATATAATTTTGTTAAAAAAAGATCAATATTTCTTAAAGTTTGAGATTTTATCGGGTGATTAAGGGTTTATTTTGAGAAATTGTTAAAGAAAAGTCGTTTTAGAAACGAAATTATTTACTTTTTTGTTTTTCTAAGTTGTGGATCATTCTTCCTAATTGCGCTAGAAATGGAATTCCGATTTTATCATATTCATAATTATCATCGTTATAGATTTCATTTTCGTTTACATGTATTGTAGCCGATAATATAAATTCTACATTGTTTTTTGTGTCTTTAATATACGCGCAATCGGTAAGATAACCATAAGCATATCCTACTTTATTGTAGATTTCTATATGTTTAGGAATATCTTTTTTTGTATCACCAAACATAAAAAACTTAACATATCCATCGTAGTATTCTTTTTTATCGTAACCAGCTTCATATGGAAGTGTCTTCATCGCTTTAATTATAAAATCACGATCCCTTTCTGAGATTTTAAAACGTTCTTTTGGAGTAAATGTATCAGGAAATTGAATACGTTTCATTAGCCCGTGTAATGATCTTAACGGAAGATAATTTTTCTGTGAAAAATCTTTTGGAGTTGAGATTAGTGAATCATTAAGAATATAACCTTTACCTTTTAGTACATCTTTTAATGCTAATTCGGCACTAGGTAAATTTTCTATACCTGATTGTTTATATAATGGAATACTATCTTGTATGTTTTTTTTAAAAATTAATGATTGAGATTTAGTATTAGAAGCATTATTAGTCGATAACCGATGAGATATTCTACTATTGATATTTTTAGAGTTTAGCTTTTGATTGATATAATCTTGTCCAAGAAATTCAAATAATCGATTGTAGGCTTGATTATCACTTACTGCAAAAATTTTAATGATTTCTTTATCTATAGAGGAGTATGCAGAATCTTGTTCTGTAATAAAATTAGTTTCTTTAGAAATAGGGATATCATTTTTTTGTAACGTGTTTAATTTTTCTAAAGCAAGTAAAGCAATTGGGAATTTAACTGAGCTTGCTGGATAAAAATAGGTGCTATCTGAAACATTAAATTCGTAATCCGTAAATGTTACCTGACCTTTTTTATTTCGGTTGATTTGACTATATAAAATCTGAACTTCGTATTTCTCTATATTCTTACTTACGTTTGCTATTTGTGGTGTATCCGAGTTTAAGATTTTCTCTAAAGGATCTTGCTGACTACAGGATATCATAAGTAGACTTATAAAACTAATTAAAACAATTGATTTCATATGAACCGATTATAAAATGACAATTTATTTTTTGTTATATAATTTTATACCAGCATCATAGTATTTATCACCTTCTACCCAGAAAGGTGTTTTAGGGTTATTAGCAATATTTCGGCACGCCAACACATAGGATTGGAAGAATTTTAAAAGATAATCATAATCCAAGGTGTCGGGATTGTCGGTTACCTGATGATAATATTTTGTTATTTCTTCGTCAAAAGCAGTAAACCCCATACTAAATGTTGGAGCAGGAATTCCTTTAGCAGCAAAATGTACATTATCTGATCTGTCGAATAACCCTTGTTCAGGAGCTGGGTCATCAATTGCTTTGAGTCCAAAAGGAGTTGCAGCCTTCTTTATATCATCCGACGCAGTAGTTCGTTCTAGACCAACAATTGTGGCTATACTAGTATCATTATATCCACCATTATCACTATTAAAACAGTATACCATTTTATTTAAAGGAATCAAGGGGTTTTCTACATACCATTTGCTACCTAGTAATCCTTTTTCTTCTCCGGTAAACAATATAAATAAAGCCGACCTTTTAGTTGGATACTTAGCAATATTTTTCGCTGCAGACAATACTGTAACAGTTCCAACTGCATTATCTCTTGCTCCGTTATAAATAGAGTCATTATCGACAGCTTTCCCTATACCCACATGGTCATAATGAGCAGAATAAATAATGTATTCATCTTTAAGTTTTGGATCCGTTCCTTCAACCATTCCAACAACATTTTGAGTAGTTATGTTACCTTTCTTGATACCTTGAATATTAATTGATCCATTCACCTCATTTTTGTCTGTAAAGAATTTACTAATTTCTTCTTTTTGGTCATTTACCCATAAATAAGTGAAATTATTAGATGTGTCTTCTTCAGAAACATACATTTTTTCTCCATTAAAACTATGATCTAATTGAGACCAAGTTCTATTATCTATATTATTAAGCTCAATAATGCCAATGGCACCTTTTTCTTTTGCAATTTTGATTTTCTCTTGTGTTTTAGAAAAGGCAAATCTTAGGTTACTATTTTCTTTTGTTCCAGAATATGAAACAACTATTTTACCCTTTACATCTACATTAGCATAGTCTTTTTCGAAACCATAATTAACAAATGCCAATGAACCAGAATAGGATGTATTCGTTTTATTTATTGTTACGATTTTTGAAGTACTAAAATTTTTTATTTTCAGTTCTGCTTTATCAAATTGAGATACTGAATTAAGTACGACTTTCTGAAGATAACTTTTATCTTCTGTAACGGGTTTTACTCCATAAGAACGTAGCATATTAGCTAGATATTGAGCAGCTATTTTATTCTCAGCAGTTCCAGTTTGTCTACCTTTTAGTTCATCAGATGCCAAAAAATAAATGTGCCCTTCAATTTCACTTTTTGAAATTGTAGCTTTTACTTTTTCGATATCATTTTGGCTATAATTTATAAATGGAAAAAGAAAGAGTAATAATAGGAATGAATTCTTCATAAACTGAGTAAGATGATTTTTGATTATTATAAGAATATATTCTTAAAAATATACTTGATGTCTCAAAGATAAGAATTGTTTAGTGTTTATTGTTTTTAGATAAAAGTGTCTTTAAGCCAGAACAATTCCAAAACATTTGTTAATTATCTATTATTAGCATTGAGTTCAGTATATATCTTTTACAAAATATGCTAAATTTATATAATGAAAGAGAAAAAGGGATTTTTAAAAAAAGGGTTCGCTTTTAAAAACTATGAAGCACCTGAGCAATCTCCATTTGATAAGCTTTTTGATATTTTTCAGGAGATTATTACTCACACTTCTGGCGACCTAGATGAGGCTTTGGATTGGATGAGAGAATTGGATAAAGAGTACAAACTTACCACAGAAGAATACACATTAGATGATTTTATTGAGGATTTAAAGAAAAAAGGATATATCCGAGAGGAAATCAAACCTGATGGAAAAGGTGGAATGTCTATTACAGCTAAGACAGAAAGAGCAATTCGTAAAAGAGCATTAGATCAAATTTTTGGTAATTTAAAGCGTAGTGGATCAGGAAATCATAGAACTAAATATACAGGAAGAGGAGACGAACACGCCGGAGAATATAGGAATTATCAATATGGTGATGGATTAGAAAGAATATCAATTACAGAAAGTTTTAAAAATGCTCAGATTAACCATGGTATGGGAGATTTACATCTTACTGAGGATGACCTTGTTGTAGAAGAAACACAGTATAAGGCGCAGATGAGTACTGTATTGATGATTGATATCAGTCATAGTATGATATTGTATGGCGAGGATAGAATTACTCCTGCTAAAAAGGTGGCAATGGCATTAGCAGAACTTATTACTACAAGATACCCGAAAGATACCTTAGATATTTTGGTGTTTGGAAATGATGCTTGGCCAATTGCAATTAAAGATTTACCATATTTACAAGTTGGACCTTATCATACGAATACTGTTGCAGGATTGCAGTTGGCTATGGATATGTTAAGAAGAAAGCGTAATACAAATAAGCAAATTTTTATGATTACCGATGGGAAACCTAGTTGTTTAAGAATGCCAGATGGACAGTATTATAAAAATAGTAATGGGTTGGATCGCAATATTGTGAATAAGTGTTATATGATGGCACAGCAAGCTAGAAAATTACATATACCTATTACTACGTTTATGATTGCGCAAGATCCTTATTTAATGCAGTTTGTTAGAGAGTTTACCCATGCGAATCAAGGTAAAGCTTTTTATACTGGTTTAAAAGGACTCGGTGAGATGATTTTTGAAGATTACGAAGCGAATAGAAAAAAAAGAATTAAAGGATAAAAAAGATTATAAATAAAGAATATTTCGGAAAAGAAAATATGGATTTTAAGAATATAAAAACATTTGGAGAACTAAAAGCGTCGGGATATAATAGTAGAAGTATAAAAGATGAACTTAGAGAAAATTTAAGAACTAAGATTGGTAATAACGAGGATACTTTTACAGGAATTCATGGATATGAAAACACTGTTATTCCTGAGTTAGAACGAGCAATATTATCCAGGCACAATATTAATTTATTAGGTTTGCGAGGTCAAGCAAAGACTCGTTTAGCAAGACAAATGATTAATTTATTAGATGAATGGATTCCAGTGGTAACTGGATCTGAGATTAATGATGATCCGTTTAACCCGATATCAAGATATGCGGTTACGTTGATTGAAGAAAAAGGTGATGATACCCCTATTTCTTGGATGCATAGAAATGATCGGTTTGCTGAAAAATTAGCTACTCCTGATGTTACTGTAGCTGATATTATTGGTGATGTAGATCCAATAAAAGCTGCGAATCTAAAGTTAAGTTACGCAGATGATAGAGTTATTCATTTTGGGATGATCCCAAGAGCCAATCGTTGTATTTTTGTAATTAATGAGTTGCCTGATTTACAAGCTCGTATTCAGGTGGCATTGTTTAATATTTTGCAAGAAGGAGATATTCAAATAAGAGGATTTAAACTTAGATTGCCGTTAGATATGCAGTTTGTATTTACTGCAAATCCAGAGGATTATACCAATAGAGGTAGTATTGTAACTCCTCTAAAAGATAGAATTGGCTCTCAGATACTAACACATTATCCCGAAAGTATAGAGATTGCCAAAACAATTACCCAGCAAGAAGCAAAGTTAGATTCTAGACAAAGTACATTAGTTTATGTGCCTGATTTAGCAAAGGATTTATTAGAGCAAATTAGTTTTCAGGCTAGAGAAAGTGAATTCATCGATGCTAAAAGTGGTGTAAGTGCTAGAATGAGTATTACTGCATACGAAAATTTATTAAGTACTGCAGAGTATAGAGCTCTTAAATCTGGAGACGAATACACTTTTTTAAGACTTAGTGATTTTATGGGAGTAGTTCCGGCAATAACAGGTAAAGTAGAGTTAGTATATGAAGGTGAGCAAGAAGGAGCAGCATCTGTAGCTCATACTTTAATCTCTGATTCTATTAAAACATTATTCGCCGATTTTTTTCCAAAAATTGAGAAGTTAGAAAGAGAGAGTGAGAGAAGCCCATATCAAGAGTTGATTGACTGGTTTTTTGAACAAAGCGGTTTTGAGCTTTTGGATGAAATTTCTGAAGAAGATTACAAGAAAAAATTAGATGAAATTGTTCCGTTAAACAATCTCATTAAAAAATATCAAGATGATATAGATGAAAAAGACAGCTATTTTATGAAAGAATTCTTGTTATGGGGGTTAGTGGAACATAAAAAATTAAGCAAATATCGACTGTCTGAAGGTTTTAGGTTTAAGGATTTATACGGTAGTTATATAAATGACTTATAATCATAAAATTATTACCACCAAACAATGAAACACTTGGCAAAAGAATCTTCATTACTTTTTATCCAAAGTAATGGGGATTTTTTTTTAAGAAGTTGGATTCGAAGTACTTCTAGTATTGCCGTATGAGAGTACCAAACTTTATGATGTTTTGGGTGTGTGATCCAATCTTTCTTTTCTGGAATGAAATACTGTCGAGAGCCATAATTATCTGATGTAAAATCTTTTTCATGTATCCAAAATCCTTGTATACAACTATTATTTAGATCAGTAAGTTTCTTGTTTAGATAGGATAGAGGAACAAATAAATTTCCAAAAAAACACACTTTTTGTAGTACTCTGTTTGGATCAATATTTAGTTCTCGAAGTTTTAATACAGTTTCAGAACGATAGAGTAGCGGTAATTGTTTTTCTTTTAATTTGGTTACTTTTTCTAATAAACTATCTTTTTGATTAGGACCAATCCATCTTTCTAAGATAATAGAACTTTTTTTAGGGTTGTATAGATAGAATTTATAAACCAATTCAATGTGTAAAATGTTTTTTTTACGTAAATCTTCTATTATAAAATCTAATTCTCCAATAGTTATCTTGTTTTTGAATATCTGTAGACCTTTTAATATCAATTTATAATCATTAGTACTATGGATGTAATGTTCAAAAAAGTGTTCAATTCTTTTTCCTAATACTTCATTAGGTGCAATGTTAATAGAAAATTCTTCGAAAGAATTACTATTTGAGTTGCGTAAATCAAACTGAGAAAGTTCAAAAAGACTGTTATCTTTCCATAATAGGTTGCTGTTTATAAAACCAGCATACTGATGTTCAAAAGACATTATTTATACTATTGTTTATTTCTAAATATAGAAATGTACTTATCTAATATTGGTCTCAATATTTTTTGATCTACTGGTTTAGCAAGAAAGTCATCACATCCTGCTGCTAATGCTTTTTCTATATCTTCTTCGGTGGAATATGCTGTTTGAGCTACAACTGGAAGATCTGGGCGCATTTTTTTTATACGCTTTGTCGCATCATAACCATCCATAATAGGCATTTTGATATCCATTAAAACCAAATTAATCTTTTCGTTTCCTTCACATATTTCTACAGCTTCTTTTCCGTTTTTAGCACGATAAATAACAAATTCGAAATCAATCATCTTAGTTAAAACTGTTTTTAAAAATAAGAAGTTGATTTCGCCATCTTCAGCAATTAGTATGACATGTTTTTCTGGAATTATTTCTCCTTTTTTTTAGTAGCTAGTTCTGCGTTATTCTGCATTGGGGTATATGGAATTTTTAGTAAGAAGGAACTTCCTTCGTTTTCTTTACTTATAAAGGAAATATTTCCTCCGATTAAGTCGGTATATTGTTTAGCAATCGCTAGGCCCAACCCAAGACCTCCAAAATTTTTAGAGATTTCTTTTTCTGATTGTGAGAAACTCTTAAAAATAATATCTTGATCTTTTGGTTTTATTCCTATTCCGGTATCTTTTATGGATATAGCAACATAATCTTGTACAAGATAAGAAAAGATTATTATTGAACCAGTATGGGTGAATTTAATACCATTATCAATTAAGCCACTCAATATTTTATATAGTTTTGGTTGATCTGTAATAATTGTGCTTTTTTCTTTTGGAATTTTGTGATCTAACTCAATACTTAAGTTCTTTTCATTAGCTTTAGATGAATACTCGGAAATTAATTCTAGAAGTAATTCTTCCAAATTCGTTGGTGTAAATCTAATTTTACTTTGTTTAGTCTCTAATACAGAAATTTCCAAAATATTGTCAACGGAGTGAATTAAATCTTTACCACTTTCAATAATAATTTTAGTATACTCTTGCCTTTCTTCCTCTGTTATTGTTCCAGATTTCAATAATTCTGAAAAGCCCATAATCCCATTCATAGGAGTTCTAATTTCATGCGAGATATTCTGAATAAAATTAGTTTTAATTCTATTACTCTCTTCGGCCTTATCCTTAGCAATTTGAAGTTCTTTGGTCCTTTGTTTGATTTTAAACTTTAAATAAAAATGTATTAAAATAATACTTGCCAGAGCGGCGAAGAATGTAATTGATGAAATGATCCAAAACTTTGGTTTTTTGTAAAATGGTTTTACAACATCAAAAAGCCAATTGTCGAGTATTTCTTGTTTTTCTTCATCAGTAATAGTACGTGTGGCTTTAGCGATTATTTCGTTTAATATTTTATTGTCTTTAGTAACAGCTATGCTGGGGATGTAACTGTAATCAATTTCTGTAATAACTTTTAACCCAGTAATACCTTCAGACTTTATTAAATAATTGACCAATGCCTTTCCGCCAATATATGCATCCGCTTCTCCTGATTGTAATTTAAGTAAACAGGTAATATCATCAGGATAATTCTTAATATTTAAATCGGGATAATTTTGCTTAAGATAGTCGTCTATAGAGTACCCTTTTGGGACTGTAATCCTTTTATCTAGAAAATCATTAAGCTTTAATGTGCTATCGACCTCTTCTTTAACCACTAAAACGAAAGGAGTTTCGAAAAATTTAGTGTAAAAATTTAGATATTTTTCTCGTCCAGCAGTTTCCTGCATTTCCAATACTATATCAATTTTTTTATTTTGAGCATCTTCGATTAAGTTTGACCAATTTGTATAATATTTTTTTCGAAAACGATAACCAATTTTGTTTTCAATAAGACCGAAGTGATCTACTAAAATACCATCGATACTATCTTTTTTATTTATAAATTGATAAGGAGGATAGTACGCATATACTGCAACGGAAATAGTATCTTGTTGTAACAGCCACTCTCTTTCATTTTTGTCGAGAATATCTTGATTAGAACAAGATGTTATTCCGATAATTAAACAGAAGAAAACAAAAATATTAGTTATCTTTTTTAGCATATATTATGGAGTGTTAGAAGTCTTATTTCTACTTTTAAATAATGGGAAATACTTATTTAACATCGGTCTTAATATTTTTTTATCTACAGGCTTAGAAACAAAATCATCACATCCAGCATCCAAAGCTTTTTGTACATCGTCTTCTATGGAATAAGCAGTTTGAGCGATGATAGGCAAATTGGGTCTCATTTTTTTGATATAGGCGGTAGCATCATATCCATTCATAATCGGCATTTTAATATCCATAAGAACTAAATCAATATTCTCATTTTCTTCACAAATGGTTACAGCTTCTTGACCATTTTTTGCTCTATAGATTGTAAAATCATAATCGTTCATTTTGGTAAGAATTGTTTTAAGGAATAAAAAGTTAGTTTCACCATCTTCGGCGATTAATATGATATTCTTTTCTTTCTTAATGGAGTTTTTATCATCCGTCCTCTTTGTATTTGAACTATTCTTTTTGACTTGATTATATGGAACTTTTAATAAAAACGTGGTTCCTTCATGCTCCTTACTTATTACTGTAATTTGACCACCAATAAAATCAGCATTTTTTTTAGCAATAGTAAGTCCTAACCCTAATCCAATATTTTTTTCGATTAGATTTATAGAGTTTTTTGTTGGATCTAGGCTATTAATTATTTTATTTTTCTTTTTTTCTTCAATCCCAATACCAGAATCTTTAATAGAAATAGATAAAAAATCATCTATTATGGAGTACATAATATCAATAGATCCATTATCGGTATATTTAATTGCATTATCCATAAAAACGTTCAGAACCTTGTTTAGTTTTGGACGATCCATTAAAACTAAATTTTCTGAATTTGTAAGTTTACTTTTAATATTAATTTTAATATTTTTTTCTTCTACTTTTACTTGATATTGAGAAGTTAATGTATGAAATACATCTCGAAGATCGATTTCGATTAGCCTAAGAGTAAATCTTTTAGTTTGTAATTGAGAAATTTCTAAAATATTATCGATAATTGATAGTAATTCTTTACTATTTCCAATAATCATTTGTGTATATTTTTGTCGCTCTTTTGCACTTAAATTGTTATCATTTAAAAATTCTGAAAGTCCTATAATTCCATTCATAGGAGTTCTTATTTCTTGCGGAATATTATAGATAAAATTTGTTTTTAGGCGATTGCTTTCTTCAGCAATATCTTTTGCAATTATTAATTCTTCGGTTTTCTGTTTAATTTTATATTTTAGATACGCATTGAAAGAAGCTCCTAAAATGAACAATAATAATGTAATTAAGAATACCATTATCCAGAAAGTAGGAGTTTGATAAAAAGGGGTAACATTACTATAGTACCAATTATTTAAGATTGATTCTTTTTCTTCTTTTGTTATATTGGATAGTACTTTAGAAAAAATGTTATGTAGTGTTGTGTTAGTTTTATTAACGGCAAAACCGGGTTCATAATCTAAGTTAGTGTCCGAAGTTATTTCGATATCATTTAATTTCTTTATCCTTATATAATAATTAACCAAAGCTTTAGGTCCTATGTAAGCATCATAGACTCCAGAGTTTAATTTAATTAAACAGGTTTGTTCATCTTTTTCAGTTACAATATTAAAATTTGGATAAGTACGCTTTAAAATTTCTGTAATGGCATAATCTTCAGGTAATACAATAGTTTTATCCGTTAAACTATTAATATTAATTCCAAAATTAGCATCCCTTCTAGTTACAATTACATGAGGGGACTTAAATAATGGGGCATAAAAGTTTAAATATGATTTTCGTTCCTTAGTTTCTTGGATTTCTAATATACATTGAACGGTATTGTTTTTTACATCGTGTATTAATTTGGGCCAATGATCATAACGTTTTTTTTGAAATTTGTAATCAATTTTCTGCTCAATCAGTTTTAAATAATCGATGAAAATACCATCAATTTCATTTTGTTCATTTACAAACTGATATGGCGGGTAATATGGATATATGGCAACAATAATACTATCATTTTTCTCTAACCATTCTTTTTCTAAGTCATTGATAACTGTCTCTTTCGAACATGATAATGTAGATAAAAATAAAAGGAAGATTGGGAAGAAATACAGTACTTTTTTTAGCATATGAATTTACAGTTTAAATACTTAACTTTTTTCTTTCCCTTTAATAAAGATAGTATTTTAATAGTAGTTTTAAAAGGATACTACTTTTAAAACTATAGTTGTAAAGGTGTAAAGTATTGCTTTTGAGTACTTAAGAGTCTTTAATAATTTGACTTCCATCAGGATACAAGGCAAAACGTCCTTTAGACCTATTATGTACATGATCATAGCTAGGCCAAGGCCATTTACCAAATTGAGTTTGTTGGTATTCTATAATGGCTTCTCTAATTTCTTGCTGACTATTCATTACGAAAGGACCTTGTTTAACAACAGGTTCACTAATTGGTTTTCCTTGAAGAAGTAATAAATGAGATTCTTTATTTCCATTATTTATTGTCAAATCTTTATTTGCGATGGTAACAAGTTCATGATTTACTGGGATTTTATATCCATCACTTTCAATTTCATTTCCTTTAAAAAAGAAAATAGAACGATTTATTCCTTCTGATGCCTTCTTAAATGTGTATTGGGCATTCGGTGCCATTTTTATAGTAGCTATTAAAACTTCGTTTTCTGAATTGGATGCCCAAGAATTCGGAGCTGGATCTGCAGCATTTTGATTTTCTATTTTTCCAGAAATTAAGGTTATTTCTGTTGTCCTTTCATGTTCATCAGCGATATTTAATTTGGGTATTTCTTCACTCCAAAGCATTTTAAAATGTGGGGCTACCATTTTTTTACTTTTAGGAAGATTAAGCCAAATTTGGAATAGTAAAAAGGGGTTTTCCTCTTCGGAATTTAATAGAGGGAACATTTCAGAATGTTGCACACCTCTACCAGCAGTCATCCATTGCACATCGCCATTACCGAAACGTCCAGCTGCTCCTAAAGAATCGGAGTGGTCAACGAGTCCTTTTTGCACAATTGTTATAGTTTCAAATCCGCGATGTGGGTGCGCAGGAAAACCAGGTACTTTACTACCGTGATACATTCTCCAACCATCTTTGATAATAAAATCTTGCCCAATATTTCTTCCTTCTAGAGAAGCATTTGGACCTAATTCTTCATTTCCTTTAGGGTATTGATCTTCATGATAAGCACAGAATAAAAATGGATCTGGAGTTTCCCAGGTAAATCCTAATGGTTTTATTTTTTTGATTGCATCCATAAATAGTTGTTTTTCTGGACCTAAAAAAAATCAGATATATTATTATAAGTTAATCAAGTTACATGTTTTTAGGATCATAAACTTTATTTCCTTTAATAACCTTATAAATATCTTTAGTATTCTTAATATTTTGTATCGGGTTACTATTAAGAATAACTAAATCAGAAACTTTTCCAATTTTAATTGTACCAGAAACTTCATTTTTTTTAAGATAATGAGATCCGTGATATGCTGAGGTCTGTATTGCTTCTAAAGGGGTTAAACCGGCTGATACCATTGCTTCTAGTTCTTTATGTAATGAAATTCCAGAATATGTGTAGGAGTTAAAAGCACCACTATCCGAACCTGCCAAAAGTTTTACATCAGCATCTTGCAGGGATTTAGTTAAACCTTTAAAAAAGGTATTTAATTCTTTTCTTGATTTTTTAGATTCATCAGATGCCGTTAATGCACGTTTGATTCTACCTTCATAGGTTTTAATAATTCCTTTCCCTATAATTTTTAGATAAGGATCATTACTATGATCTACTTCATCCAGATAACTTAGGATGTCTCCGATGTGTAATGTCGGAACAACATAAGTGTTCGCTTTCTTTAGATCTTTAAATGTTTGTTGAGCAATTGAATCATTATAACTTATGATTAAATCATCCATAGCATCCCAAAAACTTAATTCTTTACGAATAATGGCCTGAGTGATTTCGGATTCTTGAGAAGAGCACCCTTTTAAGACATAATATAAATGTTCAATTGCTCCGATACCAGAATTTACAGCTTCATTAAGCTCTACTGTAAACGGCATGTGACCTGAAGATATGATGCCTCTAGCCGAGGCTTGTTTTAATATTTCTAAATAATTTTCCCTAGAAATTCTGCTGTCGTATATTTTTACAAAATCTGAAGGGATTTTTTCTAAAGAATCCAATGCTTTGGTAATATCTTCTGATGATTCTATAGGTAAAGAACCTGCCCAAGTGGCATTTGATCCATCTAGCTTAGGACCAGAAGTATAGATAGTTGGTCCAACCAATGTGTTATCACTTATTTCTTTTCTCCATTTTAAAATTTCTAATGTTAAGTCTCCACCTGCATCTCTTACAGTTGTTATTCCATTAGCAATAAATAGAGGAAGTAAATTCCTGTTTTCTTCTACCAAAGAATCTCCTCCTCTAAGGTGAATATGATTATCCCAAAATCCAGGTAGAAGGTATTTATTCGTTCCGTCTACTTTGTTTTTTGCTCTATAGGTGTCAACACTATCTAATAACGTTATTTTTATTATTTTTCCATTATTGATAAATACAGTTTTAGTTGTAATATTTCCATTTTCAATCTCTACCAGATTTATATTAGAAATTACAATATCGTAATGTTTTTTTTCCTTTTTAGAGCAACTTAAAGTGCTTAGAAGTGTAATTACACATAAGGCTATTTTATAGTTTTTGATAATTGATAGCATCATCTTTTGTGAATTTACTTTTAAATGAGAATGCATACGGAGTTTCTCCGTGCTCTTGTAAATAGTATAGTCTTTCTTTAGCTTCTTCTGGAGAAGGCTCGTGACCATTTTCTATGTACCAAAATGCCATATGCATTCTAGGCATTTTATGAAACCACTCTTTTTTCCTTTTTAATATTGCTACATGATCTGATTTATACGTAAAGCTAAATAGTGCGTCCATGCTTTCCCAAACGGACATATTGATGATCAAAAAAAGATTGTCAAAAACTGTTAATGCAGTCGCATTTCCTTCGTCACCCTTTAATCTCCATACAAAACCATCACTTTGTTCGGCTAATTCATTGATGCGATCTAAATTATTTACAAAATCAGCCATAATAGGGTCATTAATAGGGGCTAACATTTCAGCAATATTTACCTGTGCTAATTGCATATTTTTTGTTTTTGATTGTCTATTTTCTTTTTAATTATGACCTAGATGACACCCGCAACCTGGTTTCATAAAACTCTGAGCCGTTTCGTGCCAAGGAAAAGCTTTGTTAGATTTAGAATTTTCCCACCAAAATTTCGTTCTTTCTTTTGTTGTATTTCCAATTTCATTCATGGTTTCTGTGTCATATAATCTTCCATTAACCATAGTATATTTTACTGTTTCTGTATTTCGAATATTTTCTAAAGGGTTTTTATCTAGAACGATTAAATCCGCTAGTTTTCCTTCTTTAAGCGATCCTATATCATTACCTGCACCGATATAATTAGCACCATTTATGGTTGCAGCTTGCAATGCTTGCATATTGGTCATACCACCTTGTTGAAGCATCCATAGTTCCCAATGAGCTCCAAGACCTTGTAATTGACCGTGAGCTCCTAAATTAACTTTGACACCTTCATTGGTCAATTTTGTCGCAGTTTTAGAAACCAAAATATGTCCATTTTCATATTCTTCATCGGGAACCATTGTTCTATGACGAGATCTAGCATCTACGATAGATCTTGGTGTGTATTTTAATAATTTTTCATTTTCCCAAATATTACCTTTTTGGTAGAAGAAATATTCTCCATTCATTCCTCCGTAGTTTACAATTAATGTGGGTGTATATCCAGTTTTACTAGTTTTCCATAATTCATATACATCCTTATAAACTGGCGCTACTGGTATATTATGCTCTACACCTGTATGTCCATCCATGATCATACTCATATTGTGGTAAAAAGTAGAACCTCCTTCGGGAACGACATTAATTTCTAATTCACGAGCGGCTTGCATAACCTGCTGCCTCTGATCCCTTCTAGGTTGATTATAACTTTTTACGGATTTAGCTCCAAAAGCTTTTGTTCGACGAATGGAAGATCTGGCATCTTCGAGATTATTTACAACTGCTTTAAAATCCCCGTCCGCACCATATAATATAAAACCAGTAGAGTAGAGTCTAGGTCCCACCATTTTTCCACTTTTTAGTAGTTCCGAAATACTGAAAACAGTTTCCGTATTTGCAGAAGGGTCATGAGCAGTTGTTACCCCAAAAGCTAAATTAGCATATAGTTGCCAATGCTTCTGCGTCGTTAATCCATACCTAAATGCTCCAACGTGTGCGTGTGCATCTACGATACCAGGCATAATTGTTTTTCCTCTAACGTCGAATACTTTTGCATTTTGTGGAATGCTAATATTACTTGTTTTTCCAATCTTTTCTATCGTATTTCCATTTATGATAATAGTTCCTTCCTCAATTACATTGTCACCTTCCATAGTGATGATATGTGCATTAGTGAAGGCAATTTTTCCGGTTGGAGCATCTGTTTTTGTAATTAAACCAATAGGAGTCCCATTGCTGGTTATTTCTCCTACTTTTTCTGGAGAGTTTGGTAAGAAGATAAACCTATCTTTAATATTATTTGAAAAATATTCATCTCCTAGTGTCCAGAATATTTGTTTACTGTCTTTAGACCAATGTAAGTTGATACCAGCGTCTTTAGAAATTTGTGACACGGGTACTAAGGTTGATTTATTGTCTAAGTCAATTGTTTTTCCATTAATAATTAGAGGAGCTATATAGGCTTTATGCAAATGCGTAAATGCGATCCATTTATTATCAGGACTCGGAACTAATCGGTTGGCGTATTTTGATTTTATATGCGATTTTTTATCTTGTCCATTAAGATCTACTGATTTCAATTCTTTCGTTAGACTTCCAAAGTAAGTTCCTCCTGTTTGATAGAAAATACGTTTTCCATCTTTCGTAAAAGTTGGATATTCTCCTTCTCTTAAAACCAATTTCGAATTACTTCCGGAAGAAGACATGGTATAAATACCAGTTTTTTTACTAAAACTTCTTCCTTGGTCATTATTTCCTCCTTCTTTTCGATATGTAATTAAACTACCAGAAGGGTTATATGAAGGAGTTCTGTAGATACCTTTTCCGGATGTTAGTTTTATAGGAGTTCCTCCAGTAATTGGAATTTTACAAATAGCACCTAATGTTTCATCATTCCAGGTTACAAATACTATGTTTCTACCATCAGGAGAAAAACTTGGCTCGAACTCAAAATCAGTATTCTGCGTTGTTAATCGCTGTGGTTTTCCTTTAGGTAATTTTTTACTCCATAGATGCCCCAAAGCACTAAATATTAATGTTTTTTTATCAGGAGAGGTAACAGCATGACGAATAACTTTAGCGGTAAATTCTTTTGGAGATACTGGGGAATTAAAATGTACAGTTTCGGCTATTTTTAGAGTAGCATCTACAGTAAAAGGGATATTAGTTACATTAGAGTTCTCCACATTTATTTTATGAATTTTTCCTGCTGACCAAAATATAATCTCTTGGTTATTTGGCATCCAACTAAAATTGGGGTAAACCCCAAAAATTGCCCAAGCTTCTTGTTGATCTTTATTTAATTGATCATAAATGGGCCATTCTTCACCAGTTTCTAAATCATGGATATATAATACTGTCTTAGTTCGTACTCGTTTTACAAATGCTAATTTTTTTCCATCTCTTGAAATTTGTGGTCTTGCAGCTCCTCCAGGACCACCAGTTATTCTTGTGGTTTTTCCAGTTTCAAAATCGTATCGTTTGATTACATAAATCTGTTTATTTGGATCCTTGTTGTATTGAAAAAAACCGCCGGGATAAACATCTTCACTATAGTACATATATTTTCCATCAGATGAAATACTAGGTTCGTTTACGTCTTGTTGATCATTCTTTCTTTTCGTTAGTTGTACTCCAGATCCTCCCGTAATATGATATTGCCACATTTCTCCAGCTCCTAAAGACCGTTGTGATGTAAAGTGTTTTCTAGCAACGATATAATTACCATCTGGCATCCAATAGGCATTATTTAGTAATCGGAATTTTTCTTTAGTTATTTGCTTGGGATTGCTTCCATCCAAATTCATTGTCCAAATATTATCTCCACCACCTGCATCACTAGTAAAAGATATTTTTGATCCATCTGGACTAAAACGAGGCTGTACTTCAAAAGGAATTCCTGTACGTAAGGTTTCGGCTTTTCCTCCCGTTATAGGAATGCTATAAATATCTCCCATAAGGTCAAAAACAATAGTTTTTCCGTCGGGACTTACATCTAGATTCATCCAGGTACCCTCATCAGTCGTAAAACTATGATCTTTATAATTAAACTGACCATTAGGATTAGAAACATCCCATTTATCTTCTTTTTTGTCTTTTTGTGCTTGGGTATTAAATATTAGAAACAGCCCTAAGAATAGGGTAGTTATGATGTGTTTGTGCATGGTATTTGATTTATCTGAATCGAAAATAATGAATTAGACAACAAAATGTCTTAAAGTGTTGTTAATGGAATGTAGGGAATCATGGGATCAAAAGTGGTATTTCTTAGTATTTGGTTTATCTACCACCATCTCTAGTTTTGATATTAGCTTTACAAAATTTGATAATTTCCAAAATCCTTTTATCTCTAGTTTCTTGACGTTTGGCTTGATTTAGCCAGTAAAGGTAACTTTTTCGATAACTTCGGGCAAAGTTAGAATAGTTGGTGTATGCTATTTTATTAGTATTAAATGCTTTTTGTAAATCCTCTGGGATGACTCCATTTTCTACATTATCTAATGCTGTCCAAGATCCATTTTCTTTTGCAATACTAATAGATTTTAGACCACTATCCTGCATTAAATTGTTTTTGATCAATTCCATGATATATGTTTTGTTTACTTTACTCCAAACACTTTTAGGTTTTCTAGGACAGAAATACTGTCTTCTTTTTTCATTATCGAGTTTTTTTACCGTAGAATCAATCCATCCATAGCAGAGTGCTACTTTTACAGCTTCTTCCCAACGCATACTTGGTTGTTTGCTTTCTACTTTATAAAAAATCAAATATATTCCTTCAGAACTTGTATGATTTTCATGAAGCCAACGACGCCATTCTTGATCATTTTTAAAGTATAGTTCTGGTTTGGTAATCATGAGATTGGTAGGGTTTTAATTTTAAACGGAAAGTTACTAATTTTAGTGAAATAAAAGACCCATTATACATTAACATAAATGTATAATGGGTCTCACTATTTTGTGTAATATGTTCGTCTAATAGAATCTAGTGTAGGCTCTAAAAGACCCACTACTAGTTGGTCGTGTTCTTTTTACTTGTCTCTCAGTATTTGTAGAAGTATAGTAATAGTAATACCAGTATCCATTCGGTAAGTCTACCTGATATTTTAATACCCATTTCCAATCGCTAAAAGGCCAAGAAGCTGTGTTTTCCCAAGCATAAAATTGTAATCTGGTTAACCCACAAACTACGTTAGTACGCGTATACGTATCATCTAATTCTTTCCAATCACCACCATAATAAGAATTACGTGTTAATGAAGTCCATAATCCATTATCGCAGAAGCGTATATCTGTTGGTGTTGATACAACAGGAACTCCACCACAATAAATATTTCTAAAATCAGTAGCTCCTATATCATAGCAAGCTTTTTGGTCTATAGCTTCTGCGTAATTTGGATCTTTGATCTCTAATAAAGCACCATTTTTTTCAATATTTCTACCAGATTGTTCTAATTCTAAACCTTTCGCTGTTTTTGCTACGCGTTCTGGTACGGACACAGAATTAGATGTCAATGCAATAAAAAGATTAAAAGGAGATTGTTCTATGCTATGCAGACTTTCTTCAGCATTTTTAGAAGCATTTCCGTATAATGTCTCTGCTACAATCATTTCATCTTTATCACCTAATGCAATAAAATGATATTCGTGCCCATCTTTTTGAATTTTTGCTACCTCATAAGAAGTTTCACTTAATTCATCTAAGTATGCAGCATTTTTGGTAGGAGTTTCCTGTAACTCCTGTAATTGTTCATCTTGTAACTCATCTTCTTTGTTTTCACAAGCTACAAACACAATACCAAAGGTACATGCAATGGCAAGTGTTTTAAAAATTGATTTTTTCATAATTATTGGTTTTAAAAGTATTTAATTAATGAAAGGCTTCCGGAATTGTCTTTCTGAAAACAAAATTAGTATGTAAGTGGTTGTTTTAAAATGAGTAAATAGCTATTTATGAGTAGTTGTTACCCCGATATTTTTAGGGTTATTTTCCCTTGTTGGCCGGTGGTTTATAGTTAGATTTCCATTAATATTAATTAATATGCCTAATTATTAAGGTTATATGGATTTCTATAGTTCTATCTTTTTTTTCAATTTGTAATAATGATAAAGTAGGTAGTAGAAATTGATATTCATATAATTTCTTTGTAGTGACCTGCTTTTTTATAGTTTTGCACCTTTAAAAATATGATAATATGATTTCTGTTGATGGAATTGCTGTAGAGTTTAGTGGTGAGACATTATTTAGTAATGTTTCTTTTGTGATTAATGAAAATGATAAGATTGCCCTAATGGGTAAAAATGGAGCAGGTAAATCTACTATGATGAAGATTATTGCAGGTGTACAGAAAGCTACCAGAGGAAATGTACGTTGTCCCAAAGAAGCTGTGATAGCTTATTTACCACAGCATTTGTTAACAGATGATGATTGTACAGTGTTTGAAGAAGCGTCTAAAGCGTTTGGTCAAATTCATGATATGCAGCATCAAATGGATCAATTGAACAAAGAATTAGAAACTCGTACAGATTATGATTCGGATGAATATATGGGAATCATCCAAAAAGTTACAGATCTTGGAGAAAAATTTTATGCAATAGAAGAGGTAAATTATGATGCAGAAGTAGAAAAGGCATTACAAGGACTAGGTTTTAGGAGAGAAGATTTTACAAGGCCAACTAGTGAATTTAGCGGCGGATGGAGAATGCGAATTGAGCTTGCTAAAATATTATTGCAAAAACCAGATCTTATATTATTAGATGAACCTACGAATCACGTGGATATAGAATCTGTGATATGGTTAGAAGATTTCTTACTCAATAAGGCGAAGGCAGTTATTGTGATTTCTCATGATAAGGCATTTATAGATAATATAACCAATAGAACAATAGAGGTTACTATGGGAAGAATCTATGATTATAAGGCTAATTATACGCATTATCTTCAGTTAAGAGAAGAAAGACGTTCTCACCAATTAAAGGCATATCAGGAACAACAAAAATTTATAGCTGATACAAAACAATTTATAGAAAGGTTTAAAGGAACGTATTCTAAAACAAATCAGGTAAATTCTAGAGAACGTATGCTGGAGAAACTTGATATTATAGAAATAGATGAAATAGACACTTCTTCATTGAAACTAAGATTTCCACCATCTGCACGTTCTGGAGACTATCCTGTTATAGCTAAAGAACTATCCAAGAAATATGATGATCATGTAGTTTTTAAAGATGCCAGTATGTCTATTGCGAGAGGAGAAAAAGTTTCTTTCGTAGGTAGAAATGGTGAAGGAAAATCTACTATGATCAAAGCAATTATGGGAGAAATTGATTTTGAAGGTCAGTGTGATCTAGGACATAATGCTAAAGTTGGATATTTTGCTCAAAACCAGGCATCATTATTGGATCCAAACCTTACTGTTTTTCAGACTGTCGATGAAGTTGCAAAAGGAGATGTAAGAACACAAATTAAGAATATATTAGGTCAGTTTATGTTTAGTGGCGATCATATTGATAAAAAGGTGGATGTACTCTCTGGAGGAGAAAGAACTAGATTGGCAATGGTTAAATTACTTTTAGAACCTGTAAATGTTCTTATTTTAGATGAGCCAACGAATCATTTAGATATACGATCCAAAGATGTTCTTAAGGAAGCACTGTTAAATTTTGATGGGACATTGATATTGGTATCGCATGATCGAGATTTTTTAAGAGGATTATCTAATAAGGTGTTTGAATTTAAAAATAAAAGAGTAATTGAGCATTTCGAAACTATTGATGCTTTCTTAGAAAGAAATAGAATGGAGAGTTTAAAAGAAATAGATTTAAAAGCATAACTTCTTAGAATCAATATAAAATGATATTTTTTTATTTGGTTTCGCTACTTAATAAAATGGTCTCTTTTTCTACAAAATCTCTAAAATTATTAACTGAGGGGTGCGTTAAAAAAGGAACGTGAAAAAAGGAAGGTGTATCATTACGCCATACCATAGCATACGAAATACTGCTACTGCGAATTGCTTTATAAAGACTTTCTGTCCACCAAGTATCTTGAGTTATATTAGTTAATCCGGTTTCCGTAAGTGCAAAAAGACGATTTTTGTCAGTTGCGATACTTTCTACTATTTGCAAATTATTTAGTGAGTTTTGTAAAAATCTCCCATTCATAAAGTCATATACGTCAACACCAAACATATCTACATAGGCATCACCAGGATAGTTTCTCATATACTCTGAAGCGTCTGAGACCCAATTGGGAGAATATATATAAATCAAATTATGAACGTTTAAGTCTTCTGACAGAATGGTAACTGTATCTCTAAATAGTTGAATATACTCTTGTGTAGTTCTAAAGCCTTCGCCCCAATAAAAGAAATCACCATTCATTTCATGCCAAGGTCTAAATAATACCGGTATTGGTTTTCCTTCTGAATCTTTTAAATTTTTAAAAAGAGTAGCTGCTTTTCTTAAAGACTCTAAAAAAAGGTCTCTAAATTCTCCACCTTCTAGCATGTCTTGGACTACAGTATCTCTTCGATCAAAACCTTGGATATGGCTTGGATTTACTGCGTGCCAACTCATGGTGATAATACTTCCATTTTCATGCGCCTCTACTACCGCATTAGTAAATTTTTCTATAAAATTATCAATCACTAAGGTGTTTTGAAGCGATATAAGTTCTAAGTCAAAACCAGCAATCGCTGGATGATCATTAGCAACTTCAAAAAAATCATTATCAAGTTTATCAGGCATGGGAAAATTGTTGCCTGTTCCGAAAGCTTCTTGCCTTCCAAAAGCAATTCCTTTTTGTGTAGAAGAAATTAATCTAGTATATAAATCCTTTGCTTCTTGACATAAATCAGCGTCAGCGAAAATACCATTGTGCGCAATTACTGGAGGATTTCTTTCGGCATTTGGGTCATATAGAATTTGGTCATCTGTAGAACAGCTAAAAAATACTAGAATGTTAAAAAAAAGAATCCCAAAGCCTTTATTCATATTTTTTCTCAATTAGTCGAATAAAAAGTGATATCATTACAGATGAAGTTGTTGAAAGTGAAATGAATAGAAGAGTTAGTGGTTGTTTATTTTAATTCTATTATATCAATTACTAGTTCGAATTTTTCTTCTTTTTTGTTGCCAATCAGAAAAGCAACTTCTTGCATTTGTTCAGTTTGATAATTAGGAAGATCTAATTTTCTTCCTCTAAATGCCGGATACATTTCGGATAATGAGATTTCAATAGTTTGCCATTCACCGGTAGTCTCAAAAATTGCTATGTAAGAATATCGATCATTAGAATTAGTTTTAGCTCTAAACTGATATGTAGTTGGATCTCCTTTTAGTCTGATTATGGCCTTAGTATATCCTTGTACTTTTAAAGTTTCAAAACGATACCGAACCAATGAAAATCCACCATTGTTTTCTAAAGAAACAGTACCAGAAAAAACAGCATTTCCATCAGGATTAATTTCTAGAGTACTATTAGATACACCACCCATAATGACATCATTTACTATGGTCCAATTTGATAAATCGCTATTTTTATTAAAATCAAAAATAAGTAAGGAAGATGTCATTAAAAGAGTAAATATATATGATGTTATATGACTGATCATTTTTGCTTTAAAACGTTTGTATTACTCAGAAAGTTGTTCTATTCGTTTTAAAATTTCCTCGGCTTCAGCTTGTTTGTTATCACTTGCCTTACGATTCGTGTGGGAAAGCTTATAGGATTCTTCCATTAACAAGCGGTACTTTTTTTGAAGTTGTTCTTTCTCTGATTTTTTCTTAAATAATGTAAACATAGCTAACCTTTTCTTATAAAGGTAATGCATAAGGCTTTAAACATATGAGAAAGTTATCTTAAATAACATGGATATGGGATTTAAATTATCGAAATAGAATTACGATTCCTCCGATAGCTGTCATGATCAAAATAAACTTTCGATACTGATGATCTTTAAAAAGTTTCACCACTTTTAGCCCAATTATAAACCCTAGTATAACTCCTGGGATTAAATATAAATCAGTAAATATTGATTGGTAGGTAATCGTTTTCCAACTAAAAATATGAAAAGGTAACTTGATTAAATTGATTATAAAGAATAACCACGCAGCGGTTCCGATAAATTCATTTTTTGGAATGCGCATGGCAAGAAAAAATATGTTCGCAAATGCACCTGCCAAATTCCCAATCATTGTAGTAAATCCAGCTAAGAAACCAGTTGATCCAGCGAACCAAATAGCGGTTGGGATATTTTTCTTTTCATAACGTTCCCAAAGAAACATAATAATAACACTTATGATTATGATAATTGCCATTCCTTTTTTAAAAACATCTTCGCTAAGATCTTTTCCAACAAACACAGCAACCAATACGCCAGCGATCATCCAAGGAAGAAATTTGATAAGGTATTTCCATTGAGCGTGTCTATTATAATATATAACAGCGAGTATATCCGCAAAAATTAAAAGAGGTAACACAATACCGGTTGAAGCTTTAGCTCCGTGAACTAATACCATTAATGTAACAATAAGAACTCCCATTCCTTTTAATCCAGATTTAGACATCCCGAGTATAATGGCAGCTATAAATGATATAATATATGCGGTCATTTATTAAGAATTGACTTTTAGGTGTTAATTTATGGCTTTAGATAAGGTTGTAATAAGTTTATAGCCTTTTGATCTTGCTTTTCGGTTGCTACTGACAATGCAGTATCTCCACTAAACCCTTCTTTAGCATGTACATCTGCGTTATTTTTTAATAAAAACCTAGCAATGTCAAGATTTCCAAACCTAAGACTTTCGATAAGTGGTGTTGTCATAGCTTCCGGATGTTGGTAATTAATATCAACTCCTATTTTGACGTAGTATTTCACCAATTCTAGATCACCTGTTTGCGATGCTAATAGCATATCTTTCCAATTACCTCCTGACATAGTTTTTAGGTATTCATTAATAAATTAATAATTTTTTCAATAGGGTGTAATTCAGAAATATCTGTGGTAATTGATTCTAGAACACTACTACCAACGATAGTGAAATTTTCTTGTAATGCTTTTATGCAAGTTTCAGATTCTGAAATGGTAACACCATCAGCTACCTGATAATATGTTTTACTATAATCATTGGGTTCTAGACAATCAAAATCAAAGTGTATATATAGTTTTGTAATATTTTTTGATTGTAAAGTTTCGATCAAATTTGTAATATTTATATTTTTTGGGGCATAAATTTCTCCCTTATCAATTCTACTTTGTTCTGTATCATCAATATCTCTTAAGCCGACATAATGTATTTGCGACGCTTTAATTGTAGAGAACAATAAAGGGTTCATATGATCAGATCCTTCTCCTAATAATGTTCTTAATGGCATACCATGAAAGTTACAGCTAGGGGAGTCACAAGGTTTATTTATATCGGCATGTGCATCAAACCAAATTACACCTAGATTAGGATATTTTTGATTAAGGTAAGAGACAGGAACAATTTCTAATCCACAATCCCCACCAATGGTTTTGATTGTGTTTGGTTGTGTTTGGTCAATTTGTGTTTTTAGACAAGTCAATTGATCTGTGATTGCATCATAATTATTAATATGATGTTTTCTTTCTCCATTTTTTCCAGCTGCTATTTTTGATAATGGGATATGAACAAATTCTGGATCATTAAGATACTCTAAGATGGCTTTGGCTCCATCTTCTATATTTTTACCGGTTCCAGATCCTTGCCATTGAGGAAAATAAATTTTCATTATATAGATTTGGTATTTATATAAAAATTAGGATCGATTACAATTTCATTTGTTTTTACTTTTAGCGTTTGCCACTTTGTATTTGGCTGTACCCATTGATCTTTTCCGTTTATTTTTAAACGTACGGGCATATCAAAATCTTCAACAATATCAATATATCTGTATTTTAATCCATTATCGTCAAAACTATATTCTAAAGTAGGTATTCTTGTATCTCTTAAATATTGATTAAAAAAAGCTGTTAGGTCAATATTGGTTTTTTTACTTAGATAATCTTCAATTTGTTTCGTAGTAACGGTTTGATGGTAAAAATCTTTATTTAATCCTCTTAAAATAGATCTCCATTTTTCATCATCTTCTATTAGTTGACGTAAGGTGTGCAACATATTAGCTCCTTTATAATACATATCACTAGATCCTTCGTTATTTACGTGATATCTTCCAATAATTGGCTTATCATTTCTAATTCCTTGACGTGTACCTATTACATATTCGGAAGAAGCTTGTTTACCATAGTGATAATCCAAAAATAGGTTTTCTGAATACGCAGTAAAACTTTCATGAATCCACATATCGGCGATATCTTTATAGGTAATATTATTAGCAAACCATTCATGACCGGATTCGTGTATAATAATGAAATCAAATTTTAATCCCCAACCAGTACCAGATAAATCATTGCCTAAGTAGCCATTTACGTACTTATTTCCGTAGGTTACAGAACTCTGATGTTCCATACCTAAATATGGAGCTTCTACTAATTTAAAACTATCTTCATAAAAAGGGTAAGGTCCAAACCAATGCTCAAAAGATTTCATCATTTTTGGAGCATCTTTAAATTGTTTTTTGGCATCTTCAAGATTATCCCTTAATACGTAGTAATCCATGTCAAGATTGCCTTTTTCTCCATCATATTGTTCTCCAAAATGTACGTAATCACCAATATTGATATTTACACCGTAATTATTGATAGGGTTTTGCACAAACCAATGAAATGTTTTAGTATTGAGCGTGCGCTCTTCTACTTTACGAAGTCTTCCATTACCCACATTCATTAACCCTTTTGGAACGGTAACACTTACTAACATACTATCTACTTCATCATACATGTGATCTTTATTAGGCCACCAGACACTCGCTCCTAATCCTTGACAAGAGGAAGCAACAAAGTGTTTTCCGTTACTGTCTTTTTTCCACGAAATTCCTCCATCCCAAGGTGCACGAACGGCTTCCTTTGGATTACCACTGTAATAAACATCTATCGAATTGATGCTTCCTTTTATTTGTTTTTTGGAAAGCGTAACGAAATGGGCATTCTCTTCAGAGGTTACTTTTAGTTCTTTTCCATCTTGTATTACCTTTTCTATAACTAATGGTGGTTGAAGATCCACTTGTAGTACATTATGATTTTTTAATACTTTATAATGAATTGTATTTTTTCCTTTTATTAATTTTTTATCAGGATTTACTGATATGTCCAAATGATAATAGGTGAGGTCCCACCAAGCGCGTTCTGGAGTAATAGAACCTCTTAAAGAATCTTGTCTTGTAAATTTTTGATGCTCATCAAAAAGTGAGGTTTGCGAGAATATTGGTGATAGTCCGCAAACAATATAGACCGTAAAGAAAAACTTATTCATTTTGTTTAATTTATTGTAATAAAAATTCTAGTGGAATATGTATTCTGTTATTCCAACTCCTTTCATCATGCGCAGCACCTTCAAATTTTTTAGTAATCCAATTTTCACCTTTGGTATATCCTTTATCTATCATCATTTGATCTACCTGTTTTTGATAGGGTTCATATTGGGCATCTAACGTTTCTGTTCCAAAATCAAAATATATTTTATGAGTTGTAGGATCTGGAAGGGTAGAAGGTAGGGTTTTTATATATGCTTCTCCTAAAACAGGAACCGGCCAATGCGTTGATACACATCCTGCTGCACTAAAGACTTCGGGATATTTGCAGATCGCATACAATGAAATTAATCCTCCCATAGATGATCCCATTATACTAGTGTTTTCCATCTTAGTATAAACATTATATGTTTTGTCGATAAAAGGCTTTAATTCTTCTACTAAAAATTTCAGATATTGATCAGAATACAAATCATCAAAACCCGTATTTTGTTTTAAAGCAGCTTTCACTTCTGCACTACTGGTTGCTTCAGAAGGAGCTTTAGGCATATATTCAGAAAACCGTTTTTTTACCGTATTCCAAGGAGCAACAACGATCGTGTTTTTAATCTTTGAGATCTTAATCAAACTATCAACAGCTTCATCAACACCCCAATCAATGCCTGTATATGATGTTTTTGAGTTAAAAACATTTTGTCCATCATGCATATATAATACATTGTATTTCTTTTTGGAATTAGCATCATATCCATCCGGAAGAAATACTTCTACATTTCTTGGGATTACGTGTTCTGATTTAAAATTTTCATGTATTATAACCTTTCCTTTTGTTTCAGAAGGGAATAATGAGGCAATATCATTGGATATGAATGTTTTCTCTTTGAAAGATTCTTGTTTGCAAGAAATTATACAAAGAAGTGCAAAAACAGCTATAATCTTTAAGGTTTTCATGAATTGTGTGGTTAAATTAGCAAGGTTAATATACTTAGAAATAGTTTATTTTCTAAATATCCCAGATGGAAATACTACTGGACTTTCATGACCATTTTTTCCTACTGCAGATATACCAAAAAAGTAATTGTCAATAACAATACCATTTAACGTAAAGTTGTCTACACTGCCAACAAATCGGCTATGATCCCAAGTAGGAGAAGTAGTATCTCTCCAGTAAATTTTATATCCTTTGATATTAGGGTCATCTGATTTTTTCCATCTAAATTTAACTGATGGTTCTACAATCCCTCCGATTTTAACTTCAGTAGGAGCGGGAGGCGCCCAACCGATACTCGCCATATTAATTACATTTACAGCTGTGAGTTTTGCGGCATATTCAAAATTAACATGTTCAACTACATCTCCATATTTAATACCGTCTTCTTCTCTTATATCTTGATGTTGTTGCGTATAATTTTCGTGCGCTTCCATAATACGGATTCCAGCAAAACCAGCATCATTAAATGGACGATGATGGCCACCACGACCAAAACGATCTAAACGATAAACCATCATAGGATTCATTTCTGGCATATATGTTTTAGTAGTTTTATGAATA
Source organism: Aquimarina sp. AD1 (assembly GCF_003443695.1). Classification (NCBI taxonomy): domain Bacteria; kingdom Pseudomonadati; phylum Bacteroidota; class Flavobacteriia; order Flavobacteriales; family Flavobacteriaceae; genus Aquimarina; species Aquimarina sp. AD1. The sequence goes on from NZ_CP031966.1 coordinate 110,498, forward strand.
TACCGAGCTAACTGACGGGATATTCCATCTACTTCACCTCCATAAAAACGTCTTCTTTCTACTGTTTTTTGATCATCAGTGAGATTCGTAGGCTCTGAAAAAATCCTAAATGTTCTATTGTCGATAACACCATCTACTCCTTTGATATTTCCAATCATATCATTGTTCATTACTCCAATGATTTCCCAATTTTTTGTTTTTGCAAAGTTTGCTAATCCTTTTCCTCCAAAGAGACCTTGCTCTTCGCCAGATAAACCAACATAGATAATGCTATTTTCGAATTTATATTTGGATAAAACTCTGGCGGCTTCTATAGCTCCGGCCATTCCAGTTGCATTATCATTAGCTCCAGGAGCATCATCAGTAAAATTAGTAGGATCAGTAATACGTGAATCGATATCACCACTCATCATAATAAACCGATTAGGGTATTTTGTACCACGCTGTATTGCTACTACATTGACTACCATCACATCTTTAACGATACGTTGGTTAGCTCCTTTTTTTACCAAATCTTTTTGATAAAATACTTCTAAGCAATTGTTACAACTTTTAGAGATATTATCAAACTCTGATTTGATCCATCTTCTTGCAGCACCAATTCCTCTAGTTTCGGATATCGTATCACTTAAGGTATGTCTGGTGCCAAATCCAGCTAATTTTTTTATATCTGTTTCAATTCTTTCCGAAGAAACAGCATCAATAATATCATATATTCTTTGATCGGTTTGAGCAGTTAAAATAATAGAAAATAAAAAGAGTGTTGAGGTGAAAATTGTCTTCATGTGTATTAATTTGATCGCCTAATTTAAGTAAAAGGTATCATTGACTACTGCTCCTTAACAAATTTATAAGATCAATTGCTATTCCTATCTTTCAACAAAAAACTCTTATAGATACTAGATATACCATTACTGGAATGATAAGGTATAGGAGTTTAAAACTAAAGTTAAAGCTATCTGAGAATATGGAAATTAATAATAGCACTAGTAATAAACCAACAAATAGAACTCCATAACTGTAACCTATTTTAAGGAGTAAGCTAAGTTTGATATATCTTCCTCGGCAAAATCTGCAGCTGCTTTTATGGTAAATAACTACTCATTGTAGTTGAATTCTGAAAAACCAATGATTATATATTAATTTATTAATCTCCTTATTTACTTACTTAAAGAATTAGAATCTATATCAAAAAAAGATAAATATTATTCGGTAAAATCACTAAAAATACCTTCCTGATTTTTATCCCTACTACTAATTTTTTAAATATCTTTTTTCATTCAATATATTCTAGATAAATAACCTATTGGTAATGCGTTATAGTACTATTTTTCTGTTCTATTTTTTGCTTTAAAAAAAATATCTCGAATTAAAAAAATAATAAATAATGATAATACACCTATTTTTATCAATTTAATATACTTTACTTCTCTGGTATCTTTTTGATTCGGTACGTAAATAGCATTTTTATTAGTATTACAATCCGCACTTTTATCATAAAGAACTTCAATAACTTCACCTTCCTTTTTATTGGTTCCTATAAATAAAAGATAAGGTGCATCCACTAAAGTTTTAACCCAACAGGATTTATCTGCGTTGAAATATTTTACGCCAAAGACTACATTGTTTGGTTGACTCTTAAATCCATATATTTCACTTACAGAATTAATTGTTACAGTTGTAAATTCATATGAAAGAGAGTCTTTTATTATTTTATCCTTTAAAAGTGACGAAATTGAATGCTTTTTATATGGCTTAACAATAAACAATAAATCTTTGCTAATAAAAAATATGATCAATAAAACAGCTAATACTAGCATCCCTTTTTTAATCTACAACTTTCTTACACTATATTTACACATACTCTGAATGTTATGTTCTATATCCTCTATAATGGTTAATTCAGCATCATTAATAATTCTATCAAATAAAGAATAAATGAGAATCAAAGTCACATTTTTAATTTATCATTCCAATCTATTTACCTGTAGTTAATTCAGGACATTCACTTTGTAACATTGTCATGTATATTAATTGAAAATAAAATGGATTTACCTCATTGTTTTCATTTAGTAAAGAAATGCCTTGTTCTTTATACTCATTTTCTAAAACCTCTTTGTTATCAATAATAGCTTTATTAGTACAAACTCTAGTGTCTTTAGCGGTATCATTCTCAATACATTGACAAGCTTGCTTAGCTACGGTAGTAGTAATGGATTCTGAGCAACTGATAATAAAAAAAGCCAAACCTAAAAAAAGTAATTGTGTAGTTTTCATAATTGAATTATTAAATAAATACAGAAAAAACTTATAAACAGCGGTATAAAAATTATCAAAAGCCCTTCTAATTGTCTTTTATTAGCAACAAACTCATGAACACTTTGTTTATATGTTGTTTCTAAGTTATGGCGGTCTTTTACGAACCTGAAAATTTTTACATTGCTTATTTTCTTCTTTTCATTATAATTATATTTCTTATGTATATTTTCGGTGTTCATAAAAACGGTAATCATTCTGTTTTTCCAATTGGATATGATGTCATATGTAGGTTTGTAGCCTATAGAGCTAATTGTTATGTGTTTGGCAAGTTCTTCGTTGAAAAAAGTGATATAGTATTCATAAACATTTGCACCCATGCCATAATAGTTAAAAACCTTTTTAAGAACTTCTGAGGTTATTACTTTATCTATTTTTAAGGAGATTTCTTGCCAACTAGAGATTTCTTTACTCACCAATTTGATATAATGTTTTTCGACGATAGCCTTTAGGTATATCATATATAATATCATGGGTATTATAAGATAAAGCAGTTTAAAGCTAAAGTTAAGGCTGTTAGAAAAAATGGATATAAGAACAAGTATTAATAATAAACTTCCTATTAGAATACTACAACCGTATCCTATCTTTATAAGTAAATTTAGATTGTTTTTTCTAAACATTAAATAGGCATCAAATTAAATATTTACATATCTAATGAGTGGTTGAAGATATAGAACTACCATTGGCAATATCTTCCTCGGCAAAATCTGCTGCTGCTTTTATTGTATATTCATCTAAAGGAGTTACCAATAAGGGTAACATTAAAGCAACACCATTAAAAGCTATTCCATTAGAATATCCTTTGTTTTTAGTTCCCCATATTGCCTGAGATCTCGCTGTTCGGGCATTGCTTCTATGAGCTGAAGTGGCTCTATTTCCTTTTGTTTGCGTTTTTGTTCTTGGCAAAATTTCTCCACTACCTTTTCTTCGCATTTCTCTTACGGCTTCTGCTCCAGATTTGGTTTTTGACATTTCTTTAGCAATTGCTTCTCTTGCTGCTCTTTGTTCTGCTTGAGTACCTTCTACATTCATCATACGTTCTATGTACCTATCATTTTGATTGATTCTAAACAATTCTACAGAACGATCATAAGCTTTGCCTGAAGCATCCTTTAGCCCAGTAGGATTGTAATCATCGTCAGCGGTATCATATGTAAAATCAAACCATTCCGGTTGTTCATTACTTTCCTGATTTGCTATCAAACGATCGTATGTTGTATCTCCTGTATCGCTCTTAAACCAATTACGCATACCTTTTTTCTCTCCATAAGTAATAGGGGCATAAACTAGATATGCTCCTAATATTCCTGTTCCAGCTTCTGCGCCAGCAGCAATGAAACCAGAAGTTCCTAGAGTGTAACCTACAGACGTTCCAAACATAAAAGAAATAAGACCAGATAATCCAACTTCTCCTCGATTCGACCAAGCGATTCTCTTTGCAGCAGAATTTGCAGCAGATGGGCTAATAAAGGGTTGTAACATTCCGCCGGCACCACAAGTCATAAATGAGGTTTGTGTAACGGCTGCCGACTTATTAAAAGATACGGTAGGATGTGGATTGACCCAAGTTTTTAATTGTGGTGTACATTTTGTGCTATTAGATTTGACCGCAGCATAGGTATAAGCAGTTGCAGCTATTGCCGCAGCACCAATAATTATAGCTCCTACACCAAATGTACAAACACTGAAAGCTACTGCTGCAGCTATAGCTAATCCTGCAAAAAAACCGGCAATGAAGCCAGCTTTTACAGCGGGTCCTTGCCATTTATTTTGACAGCCAAAATCATTCATCAAGATTAAATCAACTTCTGTTAAGAGAGCAACATCTTTTTTAGAATGAAGAACGTCTATATCTCTTCTATCTGGATCTGCTAGTAATTGTCCTTTGGTTGGACTCATTTGCATGGTGCAAACTACAAAAGTCTTTTCTGGTAAATAACTGCTCATTTTAGTTGAATTCTAAAAAGTTAATGATTATATATTAATTTATAATCTCCTTGTTTATTTATTAATTGCTTACTCAAAGAATTAGAATCTATATTAAAAAAAGATAAATATGATTCGATAAAATCATTAAAAACACCTTCCTGATTTTTATCCCTACTAACAATTTTTAAACGCTTTTTTTTACTCCAGATTAATTCAATTGTTCGGTAACGATTTTTTAAAGAAGTGTTATCATTTTTGCGAATAATGGTTTGAGTTATTTTTTTACTATCTAATTCTAGTATTGTTTTATGACCTCTCTTAATAAGAATTTTATCTCCTACTAAGGCATACGTTTTCAAATAAAAGAAATGAAATAGAAGTTTAAAAAATACCCAAGTAAACGGAGTGATTATAATAGTATAAATTATAAGTGTAGGAAATAGTGATACCTTTCCTAAACTAGTAAAAAGTAGCTCAGTTATAATAAACCAAGGTAATCCAATTATTAGAAAACTTCCCGTAAGGAAAACCAAAACGGCTTGGTAATATTTTCGAAAAATGAAAGCTTTGAATTCGAACTCTTTTTTTTGCATGTGTGTTATTTTTTTATCCAAAATATTATAACTCCTGAGAATCGTTTAGTACGTATTTTTTGATGATTTTGTTTTTCTTTTTTTCTTTAATAGTTTGATAACCGGAATTTTGTAAATAATATTCTAAATGCTTTTTGAAAGCTAAAAACTCTTGGTAATATATGTTCTTGTTTTTATGAAAATTCTTCTTCAAAGTTTTTAAAAATAATGAACGGCTAGTTTTTTGTTTAAACTTTATATAGAAAACACCATCTGTTTCTGTTTTAGTATACTCAACAATACTAATATATTCTAAATCCTTTAGAGGAGTATCAATGAATATATTTTGCGAATTCGTTTTTATAAATATTCTTTGTTGATTTAAATCTATAATAAGTTTTTTAAAGAAAATTGTTGAGAGAATTGCCATCATTATGGATAGATAGAACATTGCAAAACCATATTTGTATACTCTCTTCATTAATCCAGAAAGTGTTTCATACCATTCGTTTAATTCAAATATATGCATTAATAAGAATGGTAGTATTATACCGGATACCAAAACGAAACATGCAATAAAAAGAGCAAGTGCTTCAGAACGATACATTACTGTTTTAAAAATAAATTTTTCTTTATAGATTCTATATGATGTGTATGTCTCGATACCTTAATCAAGTTTTCTTAGATTATACTTACAAGTACTCTGGATATTATGTTCTACATCTTCTATGATTGTTAATTCAGCATCATTAATAATTCTGGTATTTTTATCAACAGTATAACGTGTTCTAAATGTAAGTTTATATTCTGTAAAACTATATTTAATTAAAGGTTTGTGTAATATATTATATTGTTCCTCTATCTTTTTTAATAAGGTATCATCTAATATGCTATCTGCTACCTTTCTTAAGGTAATAGATTTTTCATTTTCTTCTATCACATCGTACCTAATTTCCATTGGTATCTGAACTTTTGGAAATAACTGAGAGGTATATATATATTCTTCTGAAGGGATGTTACTTAGATCAACAGCTTTAATATGCTTGTCAAATAAAACTAAATACAATAAATCTCTTTGGTAATCCAGTTCTAGTTTATTATTAGTAGTGGCGAATTGTAGATCACCCTCGCTAAGAATATTTTTATATTGAGCTGGATTATCTTTTTTTAGATTTTTAATGAAATCAATATCTTTAAGACCATTCTCTTTTAGATCAGTCCAATTCTGAAATACTTTTTCTCGATTAAGTATTTTATTCAATCTACCGTTGGTATCTAAACTAAACTGTATATTGTTTCTGATATGTTCGGTTTTAGAAACAAATTCATATACCTTATCCATTACCGGTGGCATAAACTCATAGTGTAGATCATTAAGAAGTACTGCTACTCGATTATCAGGAAGGTTTAGGTCTATATTATACTGCTTTTTTAATTCTGAGTGACTCCTAATTTCATCTTCTATCTTGGTTGAGTTTGACTGAACAGTTCTGTATTTAAGTCGTTCTCCAGATACTTCAATTTTGTGATTTGTAATAACAGATGAATTAGTCTCTTCATCATCTAACAAAAAACTTTTTCTTTTTCTTTTTTCAGACATATTTAGTGGTAAAACTCAGATTAGTTAATATCTACTTTACTTCCTGTTACTTTTGCATTTTTATTTAGTAAGACTTGACTACCACTAGATCTATTATCAACACTTTCTTTACCATTAATAATAATATTTTTACCATTAATGGCAATGTTTCCTTCTTTATCCATAATCAAAGAACTTTCTCCTATTATTATTTGGAATTGTTTTTTACCTTCAAAAACAATGTTTCCATCTTTATCCATTATAAAAAGAGAAGATTTATCCGCTATATTGACTTCATTTCTTTCTTGAGCATTTGTTACTGCTACTCCGTTCCCATCTAGTTTTATACCAGCAGTTCCTTGATCCGTTATGGTTGTAGAACCTTCTTTGTCATCTAATACTAATTTCGTACCGCTTCTGGATTGAATTGCTTTGATATCATTTGCATCACTCTGAAAAGCTCCCGGTTGTGCGGTACCAGTATACATACTACCCATTACATATGGTCGTTCTGCATTTCCTCCTTCGAAACCAATAAGAACTTCTTCTCCTTTTTCAGGAATAAAATGAAATCCTTTTTCGCCACCTGCATGTGGGGAAACGACTCGTAGCCAAGGTGTTATTTCTCCATACGGTTTTTGCCAAGGGAACTGAACACGAATTCTACTCAATCCATCTGGATCAACATTTTCCATTACAGTAGCTACCTGAGTTTCACTTTTAGGAAATGCCATCATATCTGTATTGGGATATACATCTAACTCTGCTGTAATTCCTTCAAATTCATTATAGTATTTACCATTTTCTGAGGCAGTATGAGTAACTTTGATGATTCTAAATGAACCATATCCTGTCATATCATCTTGTATTGTAACTACATCTCCTAAGTTAACACCAGGATTATCACTTTTTCCCTTTACGATTACTTGATTTACTATGGTAGCTTTTTTCTGTTGTATTACATGTGTATCGAGACGTTGCTTTAATTTGGCATCATCGTAGGAGTTAATATAAACAGCAGTTTCTTTAGAAAATATACTTTCACTTTTATCATTAGTGAACTGATTATATCCATTAACACCGGTATTCACTTCTGCTGTTGATTTCTCGTGTTGTTCATCAGTTAAGTAATCATTAGTGAAGTATTTATACTTATTAGGTTTTGGAGCCAATTCAAGAGAAAACTCTTGTAAATCAATTCCGTAAGATAAAGGAACGGTATCATACTTTGCATTTCCAAAAACTAATGTATTCCCGTTATAATAGAACCATTCGCTATATTGGGCAGCAAGACGAGTTGCATATTCATAAGAGCTTTCATTTTGCTGTACGCTATAATGCAAAGCATCTGTTTTAGTAGGATCAAAAGAAAGGGCTAGCATAGAAATGTCATATCCCTGAAATGTTTTTTGTAAAATATCAGATAGAGGAACATCGTTATGCGATGCATAATGTGGGCCATCATCTGCTATAATAGAACTACTTTTACCAGAAATTACAACGCTGTCACCTGTACTGTTTTGAAATCCCTTGGTACTATTTACAGAAGTTACAATACCTTTAAATGCTAATTCTTTATAACCACCTATAAACCCTAATGGTTTTATTTGTACCACAAAGGATTCCCCTAAAAAGTTCTTAGTTTGAGATACCATCTCACCTGATAGTTGTTCTAAAACATCTGTCCTACATATCAATTCAAAATCGTGGTGTTCTGTAATTTTTTGTCGAAGAGAAAATTTCTTAAATGAAGTAATAGGCGTATCTCCGATGTAGATATCTAATTTTGATTGAAGTGCCATAAACAATTATTCTTTTTAGGTTCTATAGATTAGTGCTTTTGCGAGTATTGTTGTTACCTAATTAACTCTATTTTTTCCATATTATTCCTTGTTTTCGATAAGTTGCGCTATTTTTCGTTTAATAACAGATAGTCTTACATTTCACTTACAATTTATGACTACGGTTTTTAATTGATTTACAATGTCTCTTATAATATGGTAATCATGATTGTTTAGTTTAACAAACTATACATCAAATAAAAAGCATACTGATCATTTAGCTTAATTTCTAGAGTATTATCTTCGGGAGTTTAGGGTTAACTTGTTTTTATTGGTATTTATTCAAAAGCCCAAAATCAAATGGCGTCCAAAGACAAGATTTCAACCCACTTTCTTTAAATCCAGTATTTACCCAGCTATTACAAGTCTTAAAACAAGAGTAACTTCCTTTAGATTTATAAAAGTCATCCTTAGAAGAATACCCTTTATTTTTTAATAAAATTTTCATTCCTTTTTCATTTCTCTCAAAGGTATTTAATAAATAAGTATTCAATTTTTGCAATTCAATCTCATTTATTTTTATTTCAACCCAATCTGAATGTTTTTGTTTATATCGAGTTACATGCATTAATGTCGTACTTTTCAAAAACATTGCTTTGAATGCATTGTTAAAAGTCAAATCTCCCCAAGTTGGTGTATTAATATAAAAGTTTTCATCTCCCCAACCGAATGATATGTATTTTTCTAGATTCTCATATTTGATGCCTGATAAGAGCATACTATCTATATCTTTTTCTGGTAATATAATATCTAAATGAACTCCGTTTGTACTTAAGTAAATAGATTTACTTAAATCGTTATTACTTGTTTTTGAGTTGATTGTTATAGCAGATAGAATCAATGATATTATTAAATAGGAAATTGGAATTAGTAAAATAAATAAAAGCCATTTAAATAATTTTTTTACAATCTTCATATATTATTAAATCAAGCTTTTATTTAAGAGTGAAACAAAACCATAATGATGTGTAAGTAATATTGTGAGATATTCTAGTTAGGGATCCTTATTATTTCAGAACTAACCCATTTTAATTTTCCATTATTTGAATAAAAAATAAATTTTCCGTCTTTAGAAAGTGATGGCGCAAAATCCTGATTTGTGATGTTAATTTGATCTCCCAAATTTTGAGGTTCTGTCCAATTATTTTTTTTATTTCTATAACTATAGTAAAGACTGCTATTACCATTTTCGTTGATTGAGAAAATTATAAAACTTTCATCTTTTGAAATATATGGGTCAAATTCATATTTTTCGGTACTTAATGGTTGACCTACATTCTTTGGTTCCGAAAACGTATTATTGCCTAATACTTTTACAGTGTAAATATCAAAAGAACCTTGACCACCAGCTCTGTTAGATGAGAAAAAAGCATTTCCTTTATCTGAAATCGAGAAGAAATATTCATCAAATTCTTTTGAATTTATAGGTTCAGGAAGTGGCTTGGGTTTTCCCCACATACCATTTTCATTATTAGCATACCAGATATTCCAATCCGTGTTTTCATCATTTTGGCTGGTTGGTCTTTCAGAAATAAAATATATTCTATCCCCTTTTTTAGTCAAAAAAGGATCAGCGTCACTATACTTTGGATCCGAAAAAGATGCAATTTTTGGTTCACTCCATTTTCCATTATTTTTTTTTGATATGTAGATGTTTTCTTTTGAATCAATAGTGGTGAAATAGATCTCATCACATTTTTTAATTTCAACGTTAAATTTAAAGCTCTCTTTTAAATTTAATATTTCAGGATTAAAATCTTGCGGAATTGTTTTGGGTTTGGGTAAACCAAAGTAACTGTAGTCATTATCTTGTGCAATTGATGCACTACATATTATAATACAGGAGAAAGTGAAAATTATTTTTTTCAAAATAGATGATTTCATAATATGCTTAAAGATTAATTGGAATTTATTTCTTTTCAAGGTTTTGCGTTACACAACGAATTGTATATAAAACTTGATGTACAATTTAAACTTTTTCTTGTTTGTCTACTAATTCTAATTGATTTCTATACTTTATGATTTGTACTTTGATATTACTTTTTATTATAACAATCATCTCTATTACATACTTTAAGTTGCATTAGCTGATTTAATTCATTCTATACTTTTTTCTGTATTCCGTAGGACTGACACCTTCTTTCTTTTTGAATAGTCGTGAAAAATAAGGTGGGTATTCGAACCCCAATTCATAGGCTACTTCTGAAATGGTTTTGCTAGGGTTCAGCAAAATATTTTTAGCTTCATTGATTAGGTATAAGTGTAAATGTTCGGTAGAAGTTTTTCCTGTTTCTTTTTTTAACGTATCACTTAGATATCTCTGCGAAACTGAGAGTTTATTGGCAATTTGTAAAATGCTAGGGATTCCATTTTTTTGCAATTGTTCTGAATCAAAATAGCTTTCCAGTTGTTTATTAAATTGTTCTAGGAGATGGTTAGAAAAATCTTTTCGATTGATAAATTGTCGCTCGTAAAAGCGATTGGTATATTTAAAAAGAGTACTTAGTTGGGAAATGATGATGTCTTTACTAAATCTATCTTGATTATTTTGGTATTCTATATCAATACTTTTTACAATGTCTTCGATCAACTTTTCCTCTTTGGGTGATAGGTGTAACGCTTCATTGACTGAGTATGAAAAGAATCCGTATTTTTTGATCTGATGTGCTAATTCAGTTCCTTTCAGAAAATCTTCATGAAAGTTGATGGAAAATCCTTTTTGTTCAAAAATCATGTTGTTATCCCATTGTAATACTTGTCTTGGTGAGATGAAAAATAGAGCACCATTGGTGAAATCATATTTGGTACGCCCATATGTTAAACTTCCTTTTACAATTTTTTTTAAACTAATAGAATAACAATCATTGGTAATTGGAGGAGAACTCTTTTTAGTGCACGGCAAAAAATTATTTCCAATAGAAGAAAAAACACTTAGCATAGGATGTTCTGGTCTAGGCAGTTCCAGATATTCTAGATAAGCTGATAATGTTTTAAAATGTTTCATTTTTTCAATTCTTTTTCTACTGCTAATAGTTGTTTCTGGTAAACATCAATTCTCGCATGGGCAGTGCCGTCAATCAATAAAATAACAACTAACATGGCAATGGTGGTAATCATACTAGCACGCCAAATGGGTGTATTAATAAATAAAATGAAGAGGGCACAAGCTGCTATAATTATGGGAACAGCAGTAAAAACAACGTTTTTATATTCGTTTAAAGTGCTTTGGGTACGTTGGAGTTCTGAAGTAACAAAAGTTGTAGTATCGCTATTGTAGGCTTTTTTAAATTCTGTAATTCTTGATTTATTAGTAAAAAATAACCCTAACCCAATAATTACCAATAACGAGCCGGCTACCAATGTTGGAATTATGTAAGCTCTTGCCATGTCGGTTTTTCCCAATTGCCAAAAACCTAAGCTTGCAGCTATAAATATTACTCCGAAAAGAATGAAAAATGGTGTCGAAAAAAGTTCAGCTTTTGCCCAGTCTGTTGATGCTTTTAGAATATCCATGTTTTATTTTTTTTTCAATTATATAGTTTATAAACTCCATTTTAACCCTATCGCTTTTTCAGACACTTCCCATAACTTTTTTGCTACAGTTTTATCTTTTGCGTGTGGTTCTAACGAACATTCGCCAACAGGACCTTTAAAATAACCTCTTCCTGTAGGTCCGTAAAATCCTTTTTGATCTAAATCATCTTCTGTGGCGCACATTAACTCGGGATACGAACCTTTTTCTGCAGATTGTACCATTGGAGTCAACTTCATTATTTGCCACACGAATCTAGTAACTAGACTACCACTAGTTTTGATTAATGATGTTCTGGAAGCTCCTGGATGACAAGCATACGCTTTAACATCGGTCTTGCCTGCTTTTTTCAATCGATCTTGTAATTCGTAGACGCACATAATTTGCGCCAATTTACTTTGGCTATATACTCCATTAGGACTGTAATTTTGATCCCAATTCATATCGTCGAATTGTATGGTTTTAATTCCTAAGTTATATCCCATACTACCTACAGTCACAATACGCCCTTTAGATTCTTCAATTCTTGGATAAAGTAACGCTTGTAGTAAAAAGTTACCATAGTGGTTTACACCTAACTGACTTTCAAAACCATCAACGGTTAAGGTTTGTTTTGGTACTTGAGCAATGGCCGCGTTGCACATTAACGCATCGATTCGCGGAACTGTCTTAAGAACTTCTTCTACTGCTTTTTTTACCGAAGCTTGTTCTGCCAAATCCATACGTATATTGGATACATCTATAGTATCACTAAGTTCTTGTTTTAATGTTGCGATAGTGTCCTCTGATTTTTTTGGATTACGATTAAGCATTACTACTTTTGCTCCTTTGGATAACAATATTTTTGCTGCTTCATATCCTGTACCACTTGTAGTACCCGTGATAACAAATGTTTTATCTTTAAGTGATGTGATTCTATCAGGGGTCCATCCCTTTTTTCCAAATTGGTTTTTGATACTCATGTTGATCTTTTTTTTATTTAAAATAATAGAGCAAAGATCAGTACAATGATGTGTTGGAATCTTATACGGAATTTCGAAATACGTATACTTTTTGGTTTTCTTTAATTATACAACGGATTAGCTTAAAAATAGTAGTAGATTTTAGTAATCGAACTATTCTGATTAAACATTGTTTTATACTTTATTGTGGTATGTTGTTTATAAGTTATTTCGAGACAGCTATAAACCGCTTTTTATATAGATTTAGATGCTTTTATTTTTTCTAATCCAATCCATTCGTGTTTAATATTCTTCATTAAAAGTGCATTGTCGAATTTTATAGAATCTTTTGGAAAAATAGTTTTATTCTCGAAAAAACTAGAGTGATTTTTTTTTACATTTAAGAGGGATACTTTCCAGTTATATGCTTTAAGCTCTAATCCGTCAAAGTCATTTTTGTCAGGAGAATAACCAATTGATCCATTTTCAAAAAAATCTGAGACGCAATTTAGATTATCAAATACACTTTCTTCGTTCCAATTGTCTGTTTCACTTGCTTCAATTGATAAAGAGGTATTGTCATCACTAATAAACGCTACATTATAATTTCCGTCATATTCATTAACCGTAAATTCAGCAAGATCATGAATACCGGGAAAAATAGTACCTCCGGCTAAAGAGTTTACTTTAGAAGACGTATCTCTTCTTGGAATGTAAACACCTTCTTTTATTTTTCCATTTTCATTCCATTCAACTGCAACTCTATGAGCTCCATTTTCAGAGGAAATTCCGATTTGTTTTGGTAATCCTTTCGGTCTGATTTCTTTTAGTCTAATTAAACATATTCCAGCAATACCTTTTCCATTAATAAGTTTGGGTCTAAAAGGTTTCGGTAAATAATTTTCCAAGATCTCCTCGTCAACTTGATAATTGATAAGAATGCGCCTGTCGATTATTCCTTTTATTTTCGGGATTTTCATTTTCTATGGTTATAGCTAATATCAGTTTTTATTTCTTTTCTTTTCGCAAAATCTTCTCCATTTTGCGACCTCTCGCTAATTCATCAATCAGCTTTTCCATGCGCCTACATTGCTTATATAATTCAAACTCATCCTCTATTTCTTCAATTCGATAACCACAAACGACTCCTTTAATCAAGTGTGCGTTTGAATTTATTTTAGCTTTTTGAAAAAATGTTCTAAAGGTTACTTTTTCATTAATAAGCATTTGTAAAGAATCATCATCAAAACCAGTAAACCATTTAATTACTTGGTTGAGTTCTTCTTTTGTTCTACCATTTTTTTCCAACCTATTAAGGTAAAGTGGGTAAATGGAAGCAAATATCATATTGGCAACTTTTTCATTTTTTTCGACAGTAACTTTCATTTTTATTTGATTTTAAATTAATTGGTGCTAACGGTTAATATAAAATTCGTTTAATAGATTCCTGAATAGTGTTGGCTTACAATTGTTATTAATTTCTACAAGCACATTCATGATGTTCATTTAAATATGCGATTGTTTCCATACTCAGTTTTTCAACAATTGAAATATTTAAATCAGCTAGTTTCTTAAAATAAATACAAGCTTTCCCCATTTTAAATTTTCCTAAATCCGTCAGGAGAATATCACTTTTTTCTGTTTTTGAATAAATATAGAGTGAAAATTGTGTTTTACGTGGTGAGAATCCTAGCAAAGGAGCATCACCTTCATGACCACTTGCATATTTATAGTGATAGCTTCCAAAACCTATTATAGTTGGTCCCCACATCTTAGGTTCAAAACCAGACCATTCACTCATTAATTCTATTAATCTATGACTATCAGCTTTCTTTTGATCGTTGTCTACATATGATTCGATAAAATCAAATACGTTTACTTCTGTTTCTGTGGTTTTATTTTTAGCCATTTTCTTAATTATTTTAAGTTGCTTCGAAATGTCTACCCAAAATGATCGTATAGTTACTATTTCGCTACTTATAATTAATTATAAATACTTACAACCCTTTGTTTATCAGTGTTAGTTTTATTCTTTAGGTTTTTATATTTCTAATTTAATAATTAATTCTGTAGTATCAAGTAACAGTTTTTCTTTGGGTAATCCAGTTTGTTACAATGGGCCATATTTCTTTTTTTGAGTTTTGAGATTTTAAAATACGACTATGATTATAGTTTTCTAAATTTCCATTTTCTTTTGAGAAGAAAAGAAGTTTGTTCTGTTTGTTATCAAATGCATTGAGAAACTTTTCACAACCTTTCCTTGGTGCTATAAAGTCATCACCTTGTGCACAAATTGATAAAATTGGCACATTGATACTATTCATCCTTTTTAAGTAATCAAAGCCGTTTGCTCCAATAAAGTTCTTTTTTAAATTCCAATCAAACCATTGTTTCATGGTATAATAACTTTCGCTTTGTTCTGTAGAACCTGCAGCTTTCGAAGGAACTTTTCCCAATAAAGCGGTTATATATTTGCTTAATACTATTTTTATTTTACTATTCAATGTCTCTCCAGCTCCGAATGCTTGTACTCCGAATAAAGTAATACTACTAATCATGGAATTATAACTTGGGTTGTTAATCAAAAACATTGTTAAGATAATACCACCACCGCTATGAGTTAAACAATCTATTTTTTTTATATTTTGAACATTTAGAAGAAAATTGAATGTTGATTTAATGTCAAATTTTGCAATGGTTTCAAAATTAAATTCTTTTTTGGTTTTTGAACTTTTTCCATGATTTCTCCACTCCATTATCCAACAGGTAAATCCTTTTTCAATTAAATATGATGTTATACCGTCACATATTTTTCTATTAGAAAATGTCCCGTGAGTTAAAAATATATGTTTACCAGATATATTATTAGAACTCAATTTCCAAAGAGCTATGAGTTCATTGTCATCAGTTTTGATATGATAAAGATGTTCTTTCAGCACTGGTTTATTAAATGTTCTTTAGATATATAGTTTATAAGAGGGGGTATTATTTTAATCATATAAATTTAAAAATATATGCTAATAATGCCATTAGCATCATGTAAGTAATATTACCTAATACATATGCTAAAAGTGATTTTAGATAATTTACGATCCGATTCTCTCCGTAAAACTGGCCAATTCCCCAAACGATGTAAACAAAATACATAATAATACCAATTACTCCTATAATTGGACTTTTTAAAATTGTCGTTAAAAGAATAAAAGTTCCTAAAATAATAAAGGATTCCCCTAAAATGAATGATAGAAGAACTAGTATTTCATAGAAATTGTAATTCGATTTTCGGTATAATAACTTTATCCATAATCCAATAAAAACACCCATTGCAAGTTGAGAATATCCAATGTTGTTTTGAGTCCAATCTCCAATTTCCTTGGACCGGATCTTTCCACTGAAACCTCGAACTTTATCAATGTTAAAAAGACTAAAATTTATATCTAATGAATTTATAATAAATGTAAAAATCACAGAAGTGAGAATTAAGAATAGCATCGGTTTTACATACTTTTCTCTATTTTCATGTATAAATTCTCGAACAGATTGCCCCGGTTTAATCAAGAGGTTTTTTACGGTTAATAAAAACCCTTTTTCTAAATTAAGTATACTTTGAATTTCGGCATACAAATAGTGTTTATCAATTCTTTTTAACTTGGAATTCGCTTTATCCTTTTGTTCTATGTTTTTATTAGATTTTTTAAACATTATATTCTTCGAATAATCAGAATCTTGTGTTTCATTAACAGTACGTATAACGACTACGATCTACTGATGGTGATTACGATTTATTACAAAATATAATGTTTATTTTTTTATCAATTTACGAGTAACTAATTTGTTTTTATTTAAACGTAAAAAATACACTCCATTTGATAAGTCAGAAATATTTAACTGAGAATCTTCAGATACAGATAATTCTTTGATTAATTGGCCGTTAATATCAAAAATTTCAAGTTCTGCACTATCATATTTTTTTAATTTTATTGTAATAATATCGGATGCCGGATTTGGATAGATTGAGAAATTGTCTGTAATCGAAAAATCATCAACATTAAGTGTGTTGTTTAAAGATATTGTCTGTAGTAGGTTATTGTAGCCTGTTTCAGATTGCCAAGTATTTGTGTTTGCAAGTTGAATACTATAATCAGAATTAGATGCTAATGATGCTTCAGTATCAGGCATCCAAAGATATAATTGAAATGTTCCGGTTAACCCTAAATCAAAATTTTGTGTTATTGAAACAGAAGATTCCCAAGTTCTAATATCTGTGTCGATCACTTCTGTAATGATTTCATCTGTAGTTGTATTTTTCAAAATTAGATATACAGTTCTTTTTTTAAAAGGTCTTGCGAAACCGACATTTGTGATATCTAAACTTAGGTCAAAATCACTATTGTTAGTCGTTATCGTTGATGAATTTAAAACAAATCTGTATCCGACGTTTTTTACAATATCATCATAATGACCGGAGTTGATTGCCTGAGTCCAAAAGGGTGTATAGTAATCTCTGTTTATGGTTGTCCAATTGGTTAAGTTTAATTCATTTAACGCATTAGCGCCGCTCGTTCTAAAACCATTATCGCAAGTATTTATACCATTAGTCTCTCCCGTCATTGGTAAATACTTGGTTTCGTTAGAAATATAAGAGTAATCAATTGCCCCAACAGGGTTTTCGCATTGCGATGACACTCCGTAAGTTCCTTGATCACCAAAATCATTTAAGAACGCATCATTATAGAATCCAATTCTAGCATTTTCGTTATTTTGATAGGCAGTTTGTTCATTTAGTTGCGTATCACCATACATCGTAGTTTTAATAGCGGCATATCTAACTTGGATGGGAACTTCTATTGGTGTAGCTGCTAACATTGCATCTACTATTTCTTTGCGATTAGCCCATTGAGTTTCTGAGATACTACCATCGGTACCAAATTCTGTAGAGTTTGTATAATACCATTCTCCCCAAGTACCAATAAAACCCGCTTGAACAGAAAAAATAACATCTTTATTGGTGTTTAATACTGTAGAAAGTTGAGAAATATGCGTTAATATTTGTGATTTGGTTGGTTGCTGTGCCGAAGTTCCTTGTGAATTAGAATAAGAAAATCTCACAATTATTTTAAGACCAGCAGTTCTTACATTATCAAAATCCCCCTGTATATTATCTAAAAAAGTAGTGTTAATATCTGAATTTAAGAATGCATCTAAAAGAAAATAACGGTATACAACAGTTACTTTGTCCGTACTTGTTTTCCAATTATTTAAAGTGCTAACAGATAAGTTGCTAAAATCTACAGTCGTTGCGTACTCACTAGATGTAATAGAATATTTTTGTAATCCCCTTTCTGGGTTTGCTATAATGTCTGTAGATGCTGTATAATTAATAGATTGTCCTAATACTAATGTACAATTAAATAAGAGTAGCACGAATGCAATTATATTTTTTAAGAGACTAGTCATATTGTAGGTTTTCATAATGGTTAAATTTATTTTTTTAAATAATCAAAATAAATTCTAACATCTTGGTTGGGTTAGAATGGGAATTAAAACTAATGAACTTCCGATTAAGTTTATATTTTGTTTCTATTTAAAAAACGTACACTTAGCTAGTACAGTATACGTTTTTAAAAAAAAATCATTATTATTTTTTAGGAAATAGAACCTTTTAGAACAATTATTATCAAAAGTGATTAGTTTTATCTATTGGGCTTACGGGAAGTTACTTGTTGATTGAATCTAGTTTGATCATTTGATTTACGCCCATATATAAAACAATTAACGCAATAATACTGATTATTAAGTTCCCTGTTTTGGTAATTTGAAAAGGATTAAATGTAACGAGTAGTATGCTAACAAGCACCCAGATATAATCTTGTGTTATAATCCAAATGATTGCTGATTTTCGTTGCTTCTTGATTTCGAACCAGATGGTCAAAGCAAAGTAAATCAATACGATTCCCACTATCCAAAAAACGGTAGTGTTACTGGTACCGAATAGTTTTGCAATTTGTTGATTTAATATAATCAAAATAATGCCTGATGTACTCGAGAAAAAGGCATTGATTCTTAAGGCATTTTGTAGCTTGTTCATTTGAATGAGATTTTGTTTTAGCAAATTTCTATAAACAAAGTTTAATCTCTCTTGACAAATGATAGTTAATTCATTCTTCTTAACCTACTTAATGATTCTGGAGTAATTCCTAACATAGATGCTATATATTGTAATGGAATATTTTTAAAAAGGTCTGGTTCTTCACTTAGTAAACTTCTAAATCGTTGTTTTGCGGTAGTATGTAATTGAGCAAACATGTTTTTTTCTAATAATGCAAAAGAATGTGCCAAGAGCATATTATCAAACTCTAACCATTTAGGCACGGTTTTATTCAGTTTAAAATGATTTTCTCGGTTAATTACATACAGTTTGCAGTCCGTAATTGCTTGTATGTTCCAGTTATTCGTTGTTTGGAAAATAAAGCTTGAAAGCGAAGTGATAAATTTATCACTACTACCAATCCATAGTGTTATTTCTTTTCCATCTGCGATGTCATACATTCTTAGATAACCAGATTCGATGAAAGCCATATGTCGACAAACCCTTCCCGATTTTAGAAAAAATTCTCCTTTTGTAATTTCTAATGGTTCAAAAACTGAAAGAATAGTATCCATTGAGTTTTTCTCAATAGTTATTTGACTTAGAATGCAGTTTTTTAATTTTTCCATTTTGTTTAATGACTAGTAATATCAAATATATACATTAGTGTAAGATAAATGTTGTTAAACTTCTAATGTGTGATAGCTTTTTCTTAATACATGGCCAGATCATTATTTATGTAAATTGATGTTTCATTACAATCACATGTTGCATTAGCTTGTGTTTTGTTATCTAAAAACACATAAGACGGTTTTATTAATTAGTAAAACCTTAAAGAATATTTATAAACCGCCTTATGTTTCTATAGTATATCTGCTAACTTTATTAGTTATTAATGATTGCAGGTAATATGTATTCTTTCATTATTTTGTCTGCATTAGGATGTGCGTTAGGATTATTATATGCAGAAGAAGTTATAACTATTACATAAGGAATGTCTTTACATATAAAAATTTTGTTTCCGCCTCTACCACTACAAAAAGAAACCTCATAGTCTTTTCCATTAACATTATATGTTTTATTCCAGAAAAGGTATCCATAATACCCATCTTTTATACCTGCAGCTGCTTGTGACACTTGTTTTGATAAACTTTTCTCTACCCACTTTTTGGTTATAATTTGTTTACCATTCCATGTACCTTTGTTTTTGTATAATTGTCCATATTTTGCAAAGTCAATGGCTCGTAGTTGTATTCCTCCCGCGGTATTACCAACTTTTTGAGGAGTATATTGCCATTTATAATTAGTGATATTAAGTGGTTTAAAAAGTTTTTTATCCGCATAAGAAACTAATCCATCAGGAACAGATTTATGAATGATATCACCCAGAATAACTACTCCTGCGGTAAAGTAAGTGAAATCGGTTTCTATTTTTTTACTTTTTTCCATGGGTAAATCCAATGAGAATTTAACCCAGTTATCTGTTGGGTACATGTTTTCTTCATTTCCGGGACTACTATAATCGTTATCATCTCCAAGAAATCCTGAACTCATTGTTAGAAGAGATTTTAAGGTTACTGAATCTTTCTTTTTACTATAATTTTTAAAGGATTTTAAATTGTAAAAATCTTTTAGAAAAACCTTCTCATTGTTTATGAAATCATCTTGTATAGCAATTCCTAACATTGTAGAAGCAAATGATTTTCCTACAGATCTAGAATCGTGTAGACTATTTCTATGTTCGCCATTAAAATATTCTTCTATTAGAAGTTTATTTTCTTTTATAACTATGATTCCATTAATGTTTTCGAATCTGTTTTCAGCAATTTTTCTATTTAACGCTTCTATTTTGCGATTATCGAAACTATCTTTCGATATTTCCCAACCACTATTTGATTGGATTTTTTGAACAGGTATTAGGTTTTCATCTACTTGGATTTTAGCTACTTTAATGGAGATAGTCCCTTTAGCTAAAACAGCACCTACTTTTACTGTTTCCTGTTTTAAATAAGGTCTTACCTCGATTGTTAAGGAATGATTGCCTTCTGTCAATATATCTTGTCCACCACTTAATTTCATGAACCTTAACCACGTGAACCAACCCCAAAAATCAATCTGTTTAGGATAGAGTAAGGGAACCATATATTTAAGTTTGGTTGTTTTAGCATCTATAGTTCCTGCACCTTTATTTAGATTTTCTACGTGAACTTTTTTACCATTGACTAAGAATGAAAATTGAAAATTCCCTTTGTTTAATAATTGATCTTGGGATAGGGTAGGAGCTAATAATTTAAGGCTCTCTATAAGCGGTTGTTCTAAAGTAAAATGAATGTTCAGAAAAGCATCCTTGTTTAATGTAAAACTTTTGATATAATTATCTGATGTAGGGGGGCTTTTTTTGAAGTCAACTTTAGAAAAATGTAGCTTTTCAGTTTCTCTTGTTTGAGAATTTTCTGGAGTTGAACTTTTGCTGGTATTACAAGCTATTAGTAAGCATGTAATTAGTACTAAATAATTTGATTTCATTTTTTATTTTATATTTGATTGATAATTGAATTATTCCACAAACATAGACTTATCAAGGTTTTTAAAAGCTCCAGATTATATAATGGCACTCATTTAAAGATGTTTTGAGTCATTTTTTATAGACTTTTTATAATGTAAAGGAGTTACTCCTTTAATATTTTTAAAGACTCGGTTAAAAGTTGTTTTCGAATTGAAACCACACTCAAATGACAGACCTAACAGCGTGAGATGATCATAATGACCACTATGCAATTTTTCTATGATAGTGTTTACGCGATATTCATTTATAAAATCAGAGAAATTTTTACCTAATCCATCATTAATAACTTTAGATAAAATATTAGGATGCATATCAAGGTTTTCTGCTAAGGATTTTAATGTCAATTCTGAGTTAAGGTAAAATCGATTGGTTGCCATTTGTTCTTTTAACCAAGATGCTTTTTTAGAGATTTCTTCTGATGGTTTCTCTTTTTCGAGATTATTTTCTCTGTTGGTTTCTAATAGAATTACTTCTGGTCTCAAAAAGGCTTCGGCACTAATCCAAATAGTAACAATTGACAGTAACACATAAATTGGATAATAATCCGCTAGTCCTAACTGGAAATTAAATAGAGCATAATCTATAATAGTATATGGTGTCCATAAGAACCAAAGTACGGCAAATATGATAATTAATCTATATAGCCATCGTAAACTGTATGCATCGTTATTACTATAATTTTTGTTTAACCATCTATGATAAGTTCTAATTTCTTTTAGTGCATATATACAGTAAGTAACAATAGATACAATAGCAAGAAACTGTACAATAGGCATTAATTGAAGATATGTAATCGTCTCAATACCAATGGTGTTATTTATTAGTGCATCACGACTAATTACAAAATGTATAATGAGTTCTATAACTAAAGGAAAAAAATGAAGGATATCTTTTTGAGAAAGACGATAATTAAAGTTGGTTATTTTTTTTACATATAGATATAATAATGGTCCTAGAGCTAGAGAGTACTGTAATGGTATTAAGTGAAAATTTGGGAGATAGTTGGTTACCTGAAAATCTAAACTTAATATCCAAATATTCCATAAAACAATGATAAACGTAAGTAACCCAAGTAATACATTGGCTTTTTTGTTTATCCGCTTAGTAAGAATTAATAGTAGTCCAAACGTAGTTCCTATAAATACAGATGCTATTATAAGAAGATTAAAAATATTTAAATTGAATTCACACATTAATTGTATTCCGTATCTGATATTTTAGATTTAGATTTTGGTTGTATTTTAATATACGTCTCACGATGCGGTGTAATGTTACTTGATTTATTAACTTTTATGGATATTACTGATGGTTACCATTGCAATGTAACCAAATTAGAGAACTATTGGTTCAAATTCTAATTGCTATACCACCTAATGATAATTAATCATCAATAGGCTCTGTATATCTTACAATATCAATTCCAATACCGTTTGGATCTTGTATAGCAAAATGTCTTTCGCCCCAAGGTTCATCTCTTAAATCTACTTTTATTTCCACTCCTTTGTTTTTTATCTCAGCGTAAAAGGTATCTACATCCTCGACTTCAATTGTTAGATACATTCCTTCTCCTAGAAAAGGTTTATGAAAAAAGGATTGTTGAGTTGGATGATTTGGTAATAAAAAACTCAAAGTGTCTCTTTCATTGGGAGTCTTGAGCAGAAGATAAAACTCATTCTCAAACTTTATTTGGAAGCCTAAATTTTTAGTATAGAAAGATTTTGTTTCATTGAGTTTTTTAGTCAGAATCCCAGCATTTAGTCTCATAATGAGTTATAATTTTGTATGATTATATTGTACTTTATAAATTGATATTATAATTGAGTTATATCCTATTGGGGACTAATATCTTTTAGAAAATAGTATGGTTTCTAAGGTATCAAAAATTGATGACACGGAGAATTATATCGTTAGCTTTCATTTTTTAATTTAATGGAAATGTAATACCTAGGGTAAATGCTCCAACGTATTGCGCAACGGATGGCTGAAAATAATAGGCAAAGCCTAAATCTACATTATGGTTTTTTCCTAGCTCTAATCCAAATGAGAAAGGAATGTGATAAATCACTCCACTTTTATCAATATTATCAAATGCTGTTACTGTTTCAAATTTCCCGATAGAAGTTCCTATCCCAATTTCGGCATAAGGTGCTACCCAAGGAATTGGTGCTCTCAATCTTGCTTTTCCACCTAGTAAAAAAGCTTTTGTCTCGGCTTTTTCATCGGTTGGGTTATCATTTATATCTTTTCCATTAGAACTAGTTGTTATAAAGCCTGCATAAGGTTTGAACTCAACCCAGGAAGTAATTTTAAGTACAAATTCTCCTTGTATAAAAAAACCATTATTAACAACTTGATCAACACTATTATAGGGAGCACTTAATCCGTAACCAATTTGAGCATTGATAGATTTTTGTTTTATAAACTGTGCCTGTACTAAGTTAGAAGTTAGAACTATGATTAGCAGTATGATTGTATTTTTCATGAGATATAACAAGGTTTATTGTAAGTAGCTTTATAGCTAAAAATGTTACCCTGTTTTTTTATATTTATAATAAAAGATCAGATTTATTATAAACAGATTATACTTTAGGTATTTTTTATATTTCTTCTAAAGTGGATTTTCCTTTTGATTTATCTCCAGATGTCCATTCCCAAGTTTCATGAAGACGTATTTTTCCGTTAGTTAATATTTCTGGTTTCGAAAAACAGATTCCAGTCATTAACTCTTTGTTGTTATTTATTTGATGATAACGCATTTCGATATTTCCGTTTTCATCCACTAATCCAATTAGGTGTCCTTTTTTAATTTGACCACCACTATATTCCGAAGTTAAGATTGTACCTTCCTGTTTATACTTAAAAATTGTTTCTTCTGTTGTTTCCCCATTTTCTGAATTTTGTATTGGACGAAATGACTTATTATGGTAGTTCATTTTTTCTATTCTTTTACCTAATCTTATAATCTTTAATTATGTTGCTAATACCCTGTTGATAAGAAGTTATTTTAAAATCAGGGAATCGATTTTTGAATTTAGAAGAATCAAAAATATTATCAATCTTATACCTGGGTAATAACTCCTGAGTTTCTCTGATGTTTTGATTAAAGATTGATGCTACTTTTAGAATAAATCCTCCTAAGGTATTGTATGTTATTTTTCGATCTAATTGTAACGAGATTTGTTCTATGATTTCTTTGTATGTTAATCGATTTTCATCACACGGAAGGTGCCAAGTTTGACCATATGTATCTGGAGTATTCCCGATCAAAGCCATTGCTTTACTAGCATCAGGAGTATAAATAAAGGTCCTTAAGACATTATCTTTTAAAAATACTTTTGGTTTTTTATTGGCTTTTAGCGCATCAAAAATAAGTGTATTCGTTATTCCCTTTGTTTTATCGGGCCCATAAAATTCAGGTGCTCTACATATTACTCCATTAATTTCTTTGTTATTAATCGCATTTAATAAAAGTTCTGCAGCTATTCTTTTTGCTTCTCCTTTTTTACCTTTTGGTTGCAGGGGTGTATCTTCTTTTTGAATTTTGCTGTCTTGGGGATATGCATATGTATTGTCGAAGTATACAAGTTTACAGTTGTTTTTTTTGCAACCAGATATTACATTCTTCATGATGATAGGCCAATCTCTTAACCAAATCTTAGATCGGTATGGGAGCCCTACAGTTAGATACGCAATTTTGGCATTTTCTACAGCGTTATGAACATCTTTTGCTTGTAACAGATCACCTTTGAACAAAATATCATCTATATGTACTTTTTTGGGGTTCCGTCCAACTAGTTTAATTTCTTTCGTGTAATTGGATCGTAATGCTTTGGCCAATTCCTCTCCAATTATTCCATTTGCACCTAAAATTACCTGCATAGTAGTATTAATTCGCGTTCAATACTTTGTAAGATACTCTTTAAAATGTTAATTGATGATATAGGTAACGTTTGTAAAAGGTTTTGATAATCGTAATTGAACTAATTATTATTACATTTCATTATGTTTTATTGATATAACTGGGGTTTTGTAATTCCCTTTTCAAGAAACATTTGTTTGTTCATTTCAAAATGCGACTTTGTCATTTCATTATAATATTTCTTTAAAGTTGGAAGAGAATATTCTTTTCTTATGCTATCTATATTTGTAGAATCTAGCAAACCATTTTTTGGTATCGCTTGTCCATTTTTATTGTATGTTAATTGGGTGCCAAAACGTTGAGGTTTATTTAGGTTCACTTGAATTCTATCCTCTAACATCGCGTAGTGATACTTGTCATTACTTCCGTTTTTAATTTCTTTCTCCATCGCTGTCAGCATTTCTTGCTGAAAAGGGATGTCGTTATCTGCATGTTGAATTGGAAGCCAAAAACTTGTCGAAGCCTTTTGTCCAACTTTGCGTTCTCCGAGATAACCATATTTATTAAATAATTCTTTAATTTTTTGTTGATTTATTATTCCAATACTATCTCTTTGACGTTCAAAAATCTCCCAAGCTTTTTCGTAACCATGTTTTTCTCTTAATGCTGTAGGAGGTATACCGGCGTATTTTTGATCAAGAATATCAATAACATTAAGTTCTGATATGATCTGTTTCTTATCTTCTTCAGAGATATTTTTTTTATTTGTACAACTTGTAAGTGCTATGATTATTACGAGTAATGAAATTATTTTTCTCATAGTTTATTAGAATTATAAATATAACTAAAGACTTTAGGTAAAATCTTTAGTTACAGATTTTAAGACTCTAGTTTTATTTAAGTTTATATTTTGGTAATTGAGAAGAATTTATAACAACATCAAATTTTTTTGTTAAATCCTGAAGGATGAGTCTTAGTGTTTGATCTTCAATTCCAATTAATTCTAATTTTCTCTTTAGTGTAGTGTCCTTATGAATTTTAGATACTTCGTTTTTTGGGATAGTGTTAGTAGATGTATCTGTTGCATTATTACAAGAAAATAGTATTAGTAAGAATATAGAAAATAGATGTCTCATGTTTTAGTTTTTGTAATTGAATGTAAAGAAGTACAGTGTTAGTAATGATCAGTCTTTTTTTTCAAAAAATTGCCCGACTAGGTTTTGCCTTGATAAATTAAACCCAAGAACTTCTCCTTCAGAATTAAAGATAAAGTCGATTTTACCAAAGTAGCTATTTATTACATTCATCATAGATTCAGAATATATGTTGAGTGAAAACGTTCCGTTTATAGTGTGTTTTACAATTAGTTTGTTATCAATAATCGTAAGTTCATAGATTGCATTATGATCTTTGTTTTTGTAGATGCCTATGTATTTGGTAAGATCAATATTAGAGTTATCTATGGTTGGAAGATCTACTTTTTTAGCCCTGAAAGAAAAATCTAGGAAACGCAAGTCTAAACTATCCTCATTAAAGATCAATTTAGAATAAGGTAAAACAAAATCAAACACGTTTTTTCCTGTTTTAGGGAGCATTGTTTTTTCGGATGTTCCATGAGTTCCAAAGTATAATGAATTATCCTCTTCCCAAATATTATAATATGTACTAGCATTTAATTCATAAATTCCTTCATAAGAGGATAAATCACCCTTGTATGATGGCTCTTTTTTATTTATTAAATTATCTTTTAGTAGTATTTCTAAGGAATCATATATGATTTCATACCCTGATAATCCTCCAGCATTAGATAAGAAGATTAATGATAAATCATGTTTTGGAGCGTGTAAAATATAAGATCTATAACCTTCCGTTCCTCCGCCATGGAATACAATATCAATGCTTTTATAATTTTCAAACTGAATTCCTAGACCATATTCTATAACTCTATTGTTATTTAGAATAGTTTCTTTCTGCATTCGTTTGAAATGTTTTTGATATTTAGAATTTTTTCTTGTAAAATTTTTAGCCCAAACTATTAAATCATTTAAGCTAGCATATACTCCTGAAGATCCTATTGTGCTAATTTTTACAGAATTATTTATAATATTATTTTCTATAGAAGTATAAGAATATGCTTTATGTGGGATTACCTGATTGTAGTTGTCTACAGCTTGACTATAATCCATTCCAAATGGATTAAATACTTTTTCTTTGAGCTGTTCTTGGAACGTTTTTTCGCCTACATTAGTAATGATTTTCGAAAGTAAAACAAAACCTGTGTTGTTATACTGATAATCATTTCCTGGCTTAAAATTAAATTGTCTTATATTAAATAGCATAGTTATAACCTCTTCATAGGTCATTTTTCTGATTCCTTTTATTTGGGCTAATTCATCAACATTAGGCAATCCGTGTGTATGATTCATTAATTGTTTAATGGTAACTTTATAAGGAAGCTCTTTAAGTTCTGGTAAATAATCTCGGATGTCATCATTAATGGACAACTTCCCTTCCTCTTGTAAGATTAAAGTTAATAGTGAGGTCATTTGCTTAGAATTGGAAGCAATATTAAAAACTGTCGTATCCGCAATAGGTATTTGATATTCTACATTAGCCAATCCCATTGTTTTTTTGAATATAACTTTACCCTTTTGTATTATAGCAAAAGCTCCACCTGGGTTTTTTTTATCGAAATGAGATTCTAAAATAGATGTTATTTTTTCTGAATCTATGGATCGTATGGACTGGGCATTTATTAATATTGGTTGTATTAGTATTATTATAAGAATACATTTTATATATATGGTTTTCATAAGATTTTGATTTATGATTTTAGTGCTTTTTAAATGTAATAGGTTCTTTTTGTGAGAATAATTGTAAACCGGAGATATCTCCGTTCAGATCATTGATAAACTTTAAATCGAATTGAGGACTAAAAACATCTTTAAAATTTTTGGTCGGTTTAAAAAAGAATGAGTTGTGATTTGTATGCTGTAAATGGAATTTATATTTAGGTAATACCGCGTATAATTTTTCATTTTCTATGATAACTTTAATACGTCCATATCCTTTTGCTTCAAATATTCCACAAAAATTATCCAAAGGGTGGGTCGGCATTTTCTCTTTATTAAATGATTGATAGGGAAGTGGTTTGAAAATTTCTTTTATTTTTACTGGGTATGCTGACTCAGGATCGATGTTAAATAATTTTCTTGTAATGATATCCGCTATAAGGTGCGGTAACAAAGAATTATCTTGATTACTAAGAACTACGATGCCTATTTTTTCAAAAGGAAACATTACTAAGGAAGAACTAAACCCAAATGTATTACCACCGTGGTCTATTCTATAATGACCATAGCTAGATTTTAGACGCCATCCAAATCCATCTCCGTGTAAAAAGGAATCACTTTCATAATCTCCATTTTTGATATTTTGAAGCCTTGTTGCCTGCTTAACATATGCTTTTGGGATAACTTCATTGTTTTCAAAAGTTCCATTGTTTAACCAAGTTAACATCCAATTTGATAGATCGCTTACGGTACTTTTTATTGCTCCAGCTGGACTGATAGAATTGTATATTTCGAACTTTACTTGCTCTATGTTTTTATTATATAAACCATAGGGTAAAGAATAATTATCAGATTTATTGATTTCTTCGAGTTCGGTATATGAATTATTCATAGATAGAGGTTTGAATATCATTTCCTGGATATTGGTATCCCAACTTTTCTTTGTTATCTGTTCAACTATTGTCCCAGCTAACGTATATCCCATATTACTGTACTCGAAACTGTTTTTAATTTCGCCTTCTGGTTTTAGATACTTTAATCGTTGGACTACTTTGAGTTTATTTTTGTCAGGGAAAAACACCTCTGATGTACCTTGGTTCCCAATACCACTTTTATGGCTTAGTAAGTCTTCAATGGCAATTAAATTATTCATCTTATCATTGTAGAATTCAAAATCTGGAATGTACTTAGCAGGTTTATCTTTAAGTGAAACTTTGTTTTGGGATGCTAGGATGCCCAAAAGTGAACCAGTAAATGCTTTGGTTGTCGAACCAATTGGGAAAACAGTGTTTTCTGTTACGGGTAATTGTTCTTTTAGATTTCTATATCCAAAGCCTTTTGAGTATATAATTTCATTATCCTTTACTACCGCTACAGATAATCCAACTGCTTGATATTTTTCTATCCATAGCTTTATGTCATCTTCAATTCCGTTTAATTCAGAGGTGCTTTTTTGACTAAAAGAATATTGAAAGAATATGAAGAGTGTGATTACATAAATTGATTTCATCTTTACTTGTTTTTTGATTTCTACACAAAAATGAGTATTCAAAAAGATGAAATGGTACGGGTATAAGAAGTCGAACCTTTTTTACCATATAAAAAGGTTCGACTTTAAATCGAACGTTCCTAAGTTATTGATTTACGGTAGCTTGAAGGTGTGTTTGATGTGTGTTTTTTGAAGGCAGTATTAAACGAAGATTTGGAATTAAATCCCACTTGATACATAATCTGTTGAATATTTAATGAAGTATCTTTTAATAATTTTTTAGCTTCTTCAATTCTATAAGCATTTATAAAATCAAAGAAATGTTTATTTAAATGTCTGTTGATTAGAAGAGATAAGTTTTTTTCTGAAATATCTATTTGGACTGCCAATTTCTGTAGTGTAAGTTCAAAATCTAAATAAGGTTTATCACTTTCCATAAATGAATGTAATCTCTTTAAATGTTCATCTTCAATAGGAGTGGTTTTTTCTGACAACTCACTTGGGGAATTCGAAGTTAGCGGTTTCAGATTCATGTTTATACCGGTAAAAAGTTCTGGACGATATAAAGCACTTAATACAAAATATATGGTAATGATTAATACCATAATACTAATCAATACATTTATATTTACTATATATCCTTGAAAAGTGGAGTTAGAGAGATACCATCTTAAAATTACAAAGCTATGTGCAAAACAAGAAAAAGCTGTGATATTAAATAACCATTTATAAACTACGTAATTTGTGCTAGAATAGTTTTCAAGATAAACGGTTTTATATTTTTTGAGAACTATAAATACAATGATGATGTAACCAATGAATTGTAGCTCACCAATTATTTCAAAAACCATTAAACTTTGATCGGAAAACCCTGTTATTTTAAAGAGCAATAAAAATAGAATGAATAGGGAGGCGTGTATACTATGCTTTTTCTTTATTCTAAAGTTAGTATAACAAGCGGAAAGTACATAAAGATAAAATAAAGGTAGTTGCAATAGACTAGAAGATACTTTTAAAATATTAAGATTTGGATACTCTAAAATTTTATTTGAAAACAGCCCTGTAAGATCGAATGCAACTACTAATAAATATATTCCAAATAATTTATTAGATAATTTGTTTTTTGTTTTGACAGTAAATAGGAAAATGGAAAGTAATAGCATTAAAAAAACAACTATTTTTCCAATACTTTCTATGAGTTCTATTTTGTTCTCCAATAATGATTAGCTTTATAAATTATTATCAACAAATATTAAGAAAATAATCATAATAAACCAGTTAGGTCTTTTTTGATTTGATTGACTTCCTAGTTTTGTTTAATGATCATAAAGGTTAGATACAATTCTAATTCAATCGGTTTTATTGTATAAAAGTAACCTTCGCAATTTTTCCGTTTTCTACTTCGTAAATCGCTACAGCTTTTCTCTTTTGACCATTCATAATCAGAAATTCTTCATCAATTACTTTATTACCATAAACAATCCGTTTTTTCACTTCACAATGTAAGTCTGGAGTTTGTTCAAAAAAAGAAGCATACCCTCTTTTTAATTTTTCTTTACCTTCATATATCAATTCATTTGGATAATTATACACTTTTATGTTATCCGAATATGTGTCTACAAAGCCATTAACATCTCGTTTGTTATAAGCATCTAGTTGTTTTTGTACAATTTGTTCTGGTGAAACATCTGATACTAAAGTGAGCATTGTTCCTATTTCGTTGGATTTAATTCTGCTAATATTAGCAATTTCGTTATCAAGAAATGTATGAAAGATACTCCAACGAGTATCCGTTTTAGGGTTGAACTTAAAAATAGTATTCCCTTTTGGCATTAGAATAGTTCCATTGATCAACCAACACATATCTTCAGCTTCAGGTATTGTGTTAATTATTTTTTCAGT
The DNA here is from genome assembly GCF_003443695.1 of Aquimarina sp. AD1. Lineage (NCBI taxonomy): Bacteria > Pseudomonadati > Bacteroidota > Flavobacteriia > Flavobacteriales > Flavobacteriaceae > Aquimarina > Aquimarina sp. AD1. Next base: position 141,907 of record NZ_CP031966.1, read on the forward strand.
TTCACCGGTAATTGGGTTTAACGACCTTATTTCCCATTCTTTATTTTCTTTACTAATATAACTAATCAGTGGCGTATTGGGTATTTTATGCAATGATCGGCCTATTTTTTTCTGAAAAGTCTTATTTACCTTTGTCTTTAGATTAGAAACCACTAATGATAATCCTCCATCTTCTAACACAGAAGAAACTAATGTGTTTTGGTTAAACCAAACGTGATAACCGATAATTAGATCTTTTATAAGAACGGTTGGCTTTCCATTTTTAAAGTCATATTGATATAATAACTGTGTGCCTGTCGTGTCTAATCTGATAGCGGATACTGCCTTTTGATTTGGAATTTTAGTAGGCGAATATTCGCTACCTATTGCTGTTTCAGAAATCCAATCTATCTTATTATCTCTAATATTATATTTGGCAATGTCGGTTTGTTTGTTTCTAGTAGAAGCAAAAAGTACAATATTATCATTGTAAAAGGAAGGCTGATTGTCATATCCTTCGTTATTAGAAATGTTTCGTTTGTTTTTTAGCTCTAATGTTTCTCCATTTACGAAAATATCAAACAAATAGACTTCAGTACTTGGTTGTGCGGATACTACAAAAACAAGTAATAGTAGTATGAATGAGAGATGTTTTTGCATCGGTTTTGTTTTCTAAAGTACACTGAATTATCAAGTATTTTCTTAAGTATTTGTTAAGAGTTTATAGTAATTGTTTTCTTGAACTATATAATCCAATGGCTGGACCAATTGCTAAAAATAGAAATAAATATATAGGATCAATTTTGGTAACTGCATATGAAAGTAACTGAATACTTATGATGGTAATAGCAAAACCTATACAATTAACAATAGTAAGTCCTGTTCCTCTTAATTCTGGAGGAGCTGCAGCCGCAACTAAAGTCGAAAATTGAGGAGAGTCTGAAATAACGACCATTCCCCAAAGACATAATAATCCTAAGAAGATTTCTGTGTTTAACTGGAATAATAGGGGAGAGGTAATACAAAATAGTCCAGAAATAATAAGTGAATATCGAGCTACTTTTCTACTACCCGTTTTTAAAGAAATATATCCGCCAATGATGCAAGAGAAAAAACCTACTGCGATAATGATAAATGACCAAAATGAAATGGGAATTCCTATTCTGTGTTGTTCTACATATGTTTTTAATAATATCGGAACAAACCCCCAAAAAGCATATAATTCCCACATATGCCCAAAATATCCTAAAGCAGCTTTTCTAAAACTAACAATCCCAAAAAGCTCTGTTATTACACCTAATTGAAGTTTAGAAACAGGTTTTCTATAAGGACCGTTAGGAACAAAAATAAAGATTAAAATTCCTCCAATAGCAGCTAAAAGGCTTGTAGATTGTATTACAATTTTATAATCGCTATTCCAAGAAAGTTCTTTTAACAAATGTGGTAACGAGGTTCCAAGAACTAGAGCACCTACTAAATATCCAAGGGCTTTTCCTAATCCATCCTTATAGTAGTCAGATGCTATTTTCATACCTACAGGATAGATTCCTGCAAGAAAGAAACCTGTACCAAATCTAGCTGTTAATACATTTAATACGGTAATATTAGGTATTAACAAGGCAATATTACAAAGTGCTCCTAGAATTGCCGAAATCATAAACACCTTAGAAGGAGGGAATCTATCGACTATAGTAAGTAAGGCAAAGGTTAGTGTACCAACAATGAATCCGAATTGTACAGTGGATAAAAGATATCCAAGAATATTAAATGCTACACTAAATTGAGCGGCAAAATCATCAATTACCGCATTACCTGCAAACCACAGTGAAGTACAGAAAAACTGCGCAATAATTATTACCGGAAGTATATAAAATTTTGGTTTCAGATATGTGTTCTTATGATTGGTTATTAAATTCTTTTAATAATTCGTGAACTTGATTTGTATCTTCTACATAATATTTAGCAATCGTCTTTTTAAGTCCAACTTTAACTGTATACGAAGAAGAAGGTAATTCTTTAAACATGTATTCATCTGTCCAATCATCTCCAATGGCAAAGATAAAATCATACTCTTTTTCAGTTAGCATTTTACACGCTGATTTACCTTTATTAATGCCACTAACTTTTATTTCTAATACTTTATCACCTTCTAGAATCTCTAGGTTGTGATTAGCTATTAGATGTTGTATGGTTGTTTTTAGTTCCATGGATCTTAATTTTCCTAAATCAGGATCTACATTTCTAAAATGCCAAGCTAATGAATAATTTTTTTCTTCTATAAGAGAACCCGGTGTTCTATCAGTAAACGATTCTAAAACTGGGGCGATTGATTCGAACCAACCATTACTAACTCGTTCCAAAAGTTCCCAATCTTTATTGTTTTCTTTTAGCCAAGCGCCGTGTTCAGTAATTAAGGTATAATCCTTATGACCAAACCACTTGTTAAAGGTGAATTTATCTCTTCCAGTTATTAAAATTATTTTGGTACGATCATCACTTTGTAACGTATCTAAAATATCAAATATTTTTTGAGTTGGCTTTGCATTCTCAGGAATTTTTTCAAAAGGTGCTAAAGTACCATCATAATCAATGTATAAAATTCTATTTTTTGAAGTATTATAATCATTAAATAAATCCTTTTTAATAGAAGGCGTCAGTTTTTTTAAAGAGTATTTCTTAGCAGTAGTCTTAGTTGCATCTAAAGACTCCATAAAATCATTTGCCCATTTCTCTACATTATATCTTTTTAACCGTTTTTGTAGTGCTTTATTTCTTTTTATTTGCTCTTCTTCCGGCATTTCTAAAGCAAATTTTAGTGTATCTGCTATTTCTTCAAAGTTATTAGGATTGATAATAAGTGCTTCACTCATTTCTTTTGATGCTCCTGTCATTTCACTTAAAATAAGAACACCTTTTTGATCTACTCTAGAGGCTATATATTCTTTTGCTACAAGGTTCATTCCGTCTCTAATAGGAGTAAGTAAAGCAACTTCGCTAGAAGTGTATAAATCAATCAAGTTTTCAAAAGGCATAGAACGATAAAAATACCAAATGGGTGTCCAACTAACTTCGGAAAATTTTCCATTAATTCTACCTACCAATTGGTCAATTTCGTTTTTTAGTAGTTGATATTGTGGAACATTTGATCTAGATGGAACTGCAAGCATTACAAGTCTTGCTTTACCTTTAAATTGAGGGTATTTGTCCAGAAAATATTCAAAAGCTCTTAATCTGTTGGCTATTCCTTTGGTGTAATCTAGTCTGTCAATAGATAAGATAAGTTTAGCTCGATCACCACTTATTAAATGTTCATCTATCTTTTGCTGTATCTCTGTTTGATCTTTTTTCTCTTTTTCATTATGAATAGTAGCGGCATTATGAAATTTATCATAATCAATTCCCATTGGGAAAGAATCTACTTTTACTATTCTATTATCTATATGAACATTATTGAAGTTAATTTCTAATCCTAAAATTCTTTGGGCTGAACTCAGGAAATGACGTTCATAATCATAGGTGTGAAAACCAATAAGATCGGCACCCAGTAATCCTTTTAATAGTTCTTCTCTACAAGGAATCGTTCTAAAGACTTCATAAGATGGGAAAGGAATATGTAAAAAGAAACCTATAGTTACGTTCGGTTTCTTTTTGCGAATCATCTCAGGTAGCAATAATAGTTGATAATCGTGTACCCAGATAGTATCATTTTCTCCGAGATTTTCTATTATTACATCTGCAAATTTTTGATTTACCTGTTGATATACTTCCCAACTGTCTTTGTTGAATTCTGTATATTCCATAAAATAATGAAATAATGGCCATAAAGTATTATTGCTAAAACCATAATAGAATCCATCTATTTCTAATTCTGTAAGTGGTACACCAACACATTGATGTTTTTTTAGTGCATTATTAACTAAATTTCTTTTTTCAGTGTCTAATTGTTCTTCGGTTAGACCACTCCATCCTATCCAAATGCTATCACTTCCGGAGTGCACAGACTTCATTCCTGTTGCTAATCCTCCAACACTTGGAGTAGTTTTAATAGAATTATTGTCAATTTCTAATTGTAAGGGTAGTCGATTTGAGATTATGATAGTTTTGCTCATAAAGGGTGGCGAAAGTTGGTTGACTAAATTTGATTGATTAAATTTCGGTTCAGTGAATAAAGGTACGTTTATTTAAAAGAACTTGAGGTTATATGGACAATTTGGACTACGGAATTATAGGGAATTGTAAAAGTGCAGCGTTGATTTCTAAACAAGGAGCAATTGATTGGTGTTGTTTGCCAAATTTTGATTCTTCGTCAGTTTTTGCAAAAATTTTAGATGAAAAAAAAGGAGGCTCTTTTGAAATTTTAGTTTCAGATGAATATACTATTTCCCAAAAGTATATCGCCAAAACAAATATTTTAGTTACCGAATTTAATAATGGCACAGATGCTTTCGAAAGTATAGATTTTATGCCTAGATATCAGAATGAAGATGGTACTTATCATACACCAGCTGATATCATACGATATATTAAATTGATTTCAGGAAAGCCATCTTTTAGAGTTAGATATAATCCTAGATTGGAGTATGCCAAAGAGGAAACTTATTCTAAAAAAACTGATGAATATATAAAAAGTATAACAGATAAAGATAAATATGATACTTTATACCTTTATTCGGATTTAGATTTAGAAGCTATTTTAAATTCAGAAGAGATAGTTTTATCTGGTAATGCTTATTTTTTAATCAGTTATCACGAAAAAATTCTAAAGCAATCCTTAGAACTATGTTATCTTAAATTACAGAGAACACGTGTGTACTGGATGAATTGGAGTGAGAAAACTACTTCGTATGCAGTTTACAATGATCAGATTCTAAGAAGTGCATTGGTACTTAAATTACTTAGTTATGAAAAATCTGGAGCTGTTTTGGCTGCTGCGACTACATCTTTACCCGAAACAATAGGAGAAGTTCGTAACTGGGATTATCGTTTTTGTTGGATTAGAGATGCTTCTATGGTAATAAAAGTGATTTCTGATTTAGGACATAAAAGGGTAGCGCAACGTTTTCTTCAGTTTATTATAGATATTATACCAGATAAAGATGAAAAGATCCAGATTATGTATGGTATTAATGGCGAAAAGGATCTTACGGAGAAAACATTGGATCATTTAAGCGGTTATAAAAATTCTAGTCCCGTACGTATTGGTAATGCTGCTTTTCATCAAAAACAGAATGATATTTATGGGATTCTGATGAATGTAATTTACCAACAATTCGTGAAATTTGATTGCGCCGTAGATGATAGTGAGAGTTTATGGACCATAAGTAAGAGTATTGTTCATATTGTAAATGTAAACTGGGAAAAACCAGACAAAGGTATTTGGGAATTTAGAACAGAAGAAAGACATTTTACATTCTCTAAATTGTTATGTTGGGTGGCTGTAGATAGAGCTATTAAGATAGGAGAGCTTATTGGTAAAACAGAAAATAATACGAGGTGGATTGAGCTTAGAGATCGGATTTATAATGATATTTATAAGAATGCTTGGAATGAAGAGGTACAGGCTTATACCCAATCTTACGGATCCTCTGATTTAGATGCTTCTACGTTATTAATGGAATCTTATGGTTTTATAGAGCCAATGGATCCAAGATTTATAAGTACTGTAAAAGCTACAGAAAAAGAATTATGTAATGATGGGTTATTATATCGTTATAAGAATAAAGATGATTTTGGGTTGCCTTCTTCGTCATTTACTATTTGTAGTTTTTGGTTTATCAATAGTTTAAATAAAATAGGAGAGAAAGCAAAAGCAAAAGCAATGTTTGATCAATTGTTATCTTATAGCAATCACTTAGGGCTTTTTAGTGAAGATATAGACTTTAAGTCTAAAAGATTGTTAGGGAATTTTCCGCAAGCATATTCTCATTTAGCACTTATTGAAACCGCAGTTAATTTTTCTGAAGACGTATCTAAAGATGAACAATTGATGGAAACAATGTTATAAGAGTATCACAACGGAAAATTCCTTTTCTATATTTTTAGAGAATTATTTTACTCAACAAGAACTATAGTACCGAAGATATCAGCATTAATCCAGCCTTGATTTTTATCTTCGCCAGGTACGAAGACAGAACCCATGAAATTTTCTCTTTCTTTACTCGTATCATTATCGTTATAGGCTATAGCGAAACCTAATTTTTGATCTTTAGATAAAACCACAGGATCATTGGCTTTACCTTCTTGGTAAGTATCATCATATACGGTCAGTTCGAATTCCCATATAGAAACATCATCTTTTGTTGTACGTTTCATTTTTACATGATTATTATAAAGTAATGGTTTTTTCTGTGAATCTAGATCTACAACATTACCATCCAATGCTACATGATATGCAAACGCATTGTTGTTGTATTGATGTTCTCCTCCGGAATTATCGGCGTCTATAAATATCTCAACACAATCATCATCCCACCATAATTTAAGTGGGTCTTTATATTGATCATATAAAATATCATCTTTAATTTCTACTAAAATGTACAAAGCTTCTGGAGTCCAAGTCATTTTATACCTGCCAAAGAAATCTTTGATATCTGGAAATTCCCCAATCCAATTCTGATCCATTGGATACCATTTCGTTTGATTCCAGATTGGATCATCCATATCTCCATCTACGTTGGGAGCTATTTCTGCTTTTTTAATATCTCGAATTTGATGATCTTTTTTTTCTTTTTTTGGAAGTGCAGTTTTTTCTGTTGAATCTGCAATTGTTTTATCAGAACTTTTTGGTTCTTGATTTTTGCAAGATATCAATATAATTAGAGATAAAATGAAAGCTATTTTTTTCAAAGTTTGAGTATTATAGTTAATAAATTGAATTTTTAAAGAGTGGAAAGATATTAAAAACAATACGCTTTTTATTGGCGATATATAAAAGTTAAGATTTTGTAAAGTTAATAGAAAAGATATCAGAATTAAATAAGGTTAAAAAAGCGGTCGTTTTATTAAAACGACCGCTTTTTGACTAACATATCAACTTGTGATAATTATTGGTAAGTAATTAGGACAAAAAAATTATTGTTTTACAATTTTAATTCTTTTAAGTTTTTTACCATTTAATGTTATGGTACCAAAATAGATGCCGGATTCTCGCATATCACTTGAATTAATTTCTATAGTTTGATTCCCTACTTGCGTGTTTTGGCTGTATATAGTTTTAGTTTGACCTAAAATATTAGAGATACTAACTTTTAAAACACCATTTTCTGATGTATTTACGCTTAATGTACCTCTATCTTTAATTGGATTTGGCCAAAGAGTAACAATACTTTTCTCTATGATGGAAGTATTCTCTTTATCAGCTGTATCAGCTAATTCCATTGCTCTGTTAGAAGGACAATTATTAGTACAGTTATTAGACCAAGTTCCGGTTCTTTTTCCATTACTGCTTCCGGTTACTATAAACCATCCATCGGTACCTCTTGTGAGATCAACTGTTTGTTGACCATTTCCATTATTGAAAACCACTCCAACATCATTTGTAGCAACTCCATTAGGTAATGTAAACGTTTTTCTACACCAAGATGTACCACTTAAGTTGTTCATAATTGTTCCAGGCCAACCTGCAGTTCCAGACAATGTTTGGTTTGTGGATTTATTATATAAGTACATGTTGGTATTAGTACCCCATCCACCGCCAGGTTTTTGGAAGTTTAATGTTACATCATTAGTTGTTCCTGATCCACTACCACTACAATCGCTAGGACAATTGTCGGACCAACTATTTCCTCGGTACCATCCATTGGTACTTCTTGAAAGATCATCAGTTTGGTTATTTCCATCATTGAAGATGACTCTAAGATTTGCTGCAGAAACACCTGCAGGAGGAGTAATGGTAAAAGAATACCAATCTGTTCCTGAAATGTTCGTCATATTGTTTCCAGGCCAATCACTAGTCCCAGGAAGTGTAGCGTTTGCTCCTGAATCGAATACATAAGCATTGATGTTAGATCCCCAACCTGATGGTTTAAAGAAGTTAACAGTATAAGGAGGTACCGTTTCTCCGCCACCAGTATTTGCACCTTGTGTCCATACCGCATAATCAGTACCAGAAGTTTGTAGTGTCCATCCACTTCCGTTAGGAGACCAATTACCAGATCCTAGCTTCATTGCTAGTGTTCCAGATCTTCCATCGATGTAAGCGGCATATAAATCTCCTCTTGCTTCATCAATACTTATAGTAGATCCAGAGTGAATTCTTACACTTTTTCTTGCTGCAATAAGATCCTTAATAGCATTTTGTACGCCTGCGCCAGTATCAAAGAAATGAGTCCAGAATACCATTGGGTTTCCAGGATGTGTTAAAATATAAGCATATCCTTTTCTAAGATTTGTCTCTCCACCTGGAAAAACAAAATTTGAGCCACAACATTGTTGTGCGAAACCAGTATCATGATTATCAAGAAAAGTAACTGATTTAGATGGATTGATACCCATCATACCAGAAGGCCTACCTTGACCATCTCTTAAATAAGATAAATTATTATCTCTAATCGCATTTTGTAAACTTACTTTTGTGTTAAAATCAAAAGCAGAAGACGAACCTTGTGTTCTATTCACAAAATTATTCGTTTGTACTCTGCTACTTTCTAGTAATTCTCCTACCGCAAAGTAAGGGTTTGTAGCATCGTTGTATTCTTTATTATATATAGGATCATATCCGTGAACAAAATCATACCTCCATCCATCAAAACCAAGATCATCTTGTAACTTTTTCATCCATTTTATAATCTCTGCTCTTACTGCTGGATTTCTGTGATCTAAGTCTCTGGCAGCTGCAAATCCTCCACTAGAACCATCTGCTTTTAAATCAAATCCAGGTACAAAATCATTATTAATACTAAACTCTACGGGACCATTTACAAAATTTCTACCTTCATCATCGGCTGTAATATAAAATGTTGGCCAAGCCGGATTTGTAAATGTAACTGCGTCGTTAGTACCTACTCGATGATTCACTACAATATCGCTTATTACTTTAATGTCTAAATTATGATATTGATCGATCAATGACTTCAGTTGATTAGTAGTACCATAGGCGCTATCGAAGTTATTAATCTCTCTAGGCAGATATCCTTGTGGGGCGGCAGAATTACTTGGAGGAGGCATCCAGATTAGGTCAATTCCTGCATTACTGATGGTATTTCTAACACTAGAAACAACATCATACCAAGTTTGACCTGCAGGTTGGTTTTGTACATTCCAGTCAAAAGCCTGAAACATTACATCTTCATCTTGTGCCTGTAACTGTAAAAATGGGAAGCAACATAAAAAGCTTACCAGGATTTTTAAGAGGTTTTTTCTTTTCATTTTAAGATTTTTTGTTCTGTTGAAAACAGTAGTTTGTAATAAGTGAGTAAGTTTTTTTCGCAAATTTTCGTTCTTAGTTAAATAAGAATATGAAATAAATAACTTATGAAAAGACGTATATATACAAGAAAATAGAAGTTTGTCTGACAACCAGCGAAACTTACTTTGTTTGTTTTAATGAAAAGATAATCAAGAGTTTGGTGCTCTTAATTATAAAAACAGTAATTATGACGACTATAGATAAGTGATTTTTTCAAAATTTTTATTCAAAAAAACAGGTTCTATTTATTCTGACTGATTAGTTAATAGAACTATTTTATTTAATTAGAGTAGCTCAAATAATTTCGAAATTTTCGGAGGAGGGGAAATTGATTTCATAATTCATAAGTTTTAGTTTGTAAAAGTGTTTCTTGTGTTAAATTTCTACTAAGTTATTACGAAATATTCAATTCTTATCTTCTGAAAAGTTACTATAACGTTTTCGTGTTGATAAATTCTTGTTATTTCACATAATATATTGAAAAACAACATATAATTAACAGTTGTTTATTGTATTTGTAAAAATTTGAGGCTCTTTTAATGAATTATTAGCGTACTTATTTATTGTTTTTTTAAAAATTTCTTAATGAACTATAATGTGATATTTCCATAATATTAAATTAGATTAATGTTTTGATAATCATTTGGTAGTAAGAAATTTAGATTAGTAAAGTATTTTAGTATAACTAACTTAAATATATCAAATCATGAAAATTCAATTTAAATTTTTAGTAAACATCTTTTTGTTTTTATTTTTATTAAACTCTTGTGATAATCAAGAGGACTCCAATAATGATGAAACAATTGGATTAGAAATTCATCAAGAAGATCAATTAGAAGGAAAAAAAGAACTTAACGGTTTCCAGATAGCATATAAAGTTGTAGAAAAATCGAATTATTATACTGTTAAAGTAGCGATAAATGATGTAAGGCTAGTCGCTTCAATAGATTATGATACAGAATTTATTGAAATCGATGGTAAGAATGTTGTGTTATCTAGTAAAGAGAAAGAAACATTATTAATGATAGGAGAAGAGATCTCTGCATATCTATTTAAGGATGGTTCTGTGGATGATTTTACGATGGCAGAATTCACCTTATTGAAATTACTAGAATATTGGGCTAAATCTCCAAGTAATTATAGTTACGAAAAAATTGTTTTTAAAGGGAACCAAACCAATCTAGTGAAAGGTAATGATGATGGAATAACTTGTATTAGAAAAAATACATATGTTACTGCTGTGTACGATGATAATGAAGGCCAAATATATAGAGATCGTGAATTAGTAAATGGTGATCGTTGTTTAGGCCGTTGCGGTTCTGGTTGTCCGGGTGTTTTTTCTATCGCTAGTGCTTGGACTAAAGATTGTTTAGATCATGATCAATGCGGACGTGTATTAGGTGGAAGTACGAATCCTTTTGATCGTAATTGTGGAGATGAATATGCGCAAGCTGCTGATGATTTCCTTTTTGGAGTATTACGTGGATGTAGAGGGTAGATAAAATTTGATAAATAAAAAAACCGTCTTTCCCCAACAGAAAGACGGTTTCTTAAATCAAAATTAAACAACTTCCTAGTTTTAATCCTTAGGAACGGATATATTATTATTGTTATGAAAAGCAGTATCCGTTTTCGGCAGCTACTTTATCAGCAATTTTTGTTCTTAATGCAACCACATTTGGTTGGTTCGCATATTTAGTGAAACGTTTAAGTCCCATTAACATCATGCGTTGCTCATCTCCTTCAGCAAAAGAAACGATTCCTTCTTTTCCTTTTTTAATAACGATATCTACTGCGTTATATAAGTATAATTGAGACATTGCAATTTGAATCTCTTGAGAATCTTCTCCAAAACGCTTAGCATTTTTCTCTGTACGTAGAATTGTAGATTCCGCCATATAGATTTCAATTAGAATGTCAGAGGCAGCCATTAATAATTGTTGGTGCTCTTCTAATTGCGGACCAAATTTCTGCATAGCAGCTCCTGCCACCATTAAGAATACTTTCTTTAATTTTGCAATGATCTCTTTTTCTTCTGCAAATAAAGCAGAGTAATCAGGAGTATCAAAAGAAGGAATTCCTGTTAATTCATCAGCAACCTTCATAGCAGGATTTAAAAGATCTACATGACCTTTCATTGCTTTCTTTACTAGCATACCTACAGCTAACATACGGTTGATCTCATTAGTACCTTCATAGATACGAGAAATACGAGCATCTCTCCAAGCAGATTCCATAGGAGTATCTGCAGAGAATCCCATTCCTCCAAATATTTGAATACCTTCATCTGTAGTATTCTGAACATCTTCAGAAACAGCTACTTTTAGTATAGAACACTCGATAGCGTATTCTTCAACTCCTTTTAATTCAGCTTCTTGATGTGTATTTCCTTCCGCTTGTCGGATAGCAATTCTATCTTCGATATTTTTTGCAGCACGATAACTTGCAGATTCATCTGCATAGGTATTCGTAGCCATTTCAGCGATCTTAGATTTGATTGCTCCAAAATTCATAATTGGAGTTTTAAACTGAATACGCTCATTAGCATATTTAGTAGCTTCTCCAATTACTCTACGTTGCGCATCTAAACAAGCTGCTGCTAATTTGATACGTCCAACGTTTAAAGCATTCATCGCAATTTTAAATCCATTACCTCTTTCTGATAACATATTCTCTACAGGGACCTTAGTGTCACTAAAGAAAACTTGACGAGTAGAAGAGGAGTGGATACCTAATTTCTTTTCTTCATCACCTAATGAGATACCGTTAGAATTGTTAGGATCATATTCTACAATAAATCCAGTGATATTTTTGTCATCCTCAATACGAGCAAAAACAATCATTACATTACAGAATCCTGCATTAGAGATCCACATTTTTTGACCTGAGATCAAATAATGTTTACCATCTTCTGATAATACAGCTTTTGTTTTTCCAGAATTTGCATCAGATCCTGCGCCTGGTTCTGTTAAGCAATATGCTCCCATCCACTCTCCAGTAGCTAATTTCGAAACATATTTCTTCTTTTGTTCTTCGTTTCCATATAATGATATTGGCATAGTACCAATACCTGTATGTGCTCCAAAAGCAGTACTAAATGATCCTGTAGCACCTGATATATAATCACATACTAACATTGTAGAAACAAATCCCATTCCTAGACCGTCATATGCTTCTGGTACAGCAACACCAAGAAGACCAAGTTCTCCGGCTTTTTTCATACACTCTGCAGTAAAAGCATAATCTTTTGATTCGAATTTTTCCCAGTGTGCCCAAAGTTCTCTATCTACAAATTCTTTGGTACTATCACGCATCATCTTTTGCTCTTCAGAAAAATCTTCTGGAGTAAATACATCTTCAGCTTTCGTTTCTTTCACAAGGAATTGTCCTCCTCTAAGAATGTCTTTATTTAAAGTTTCTGTACTCATTTTATTAGTGTTATTTCTTTATTCTATTTTTTTTAGTTCAAAAATTCAAAAATACCTGCAGCACCTTGTCCCGTTCCAACACACATGGTTACCATTCCGTATTTACCTTTCATATCACGTTTGCGCATCTCATCAAATAACTGAACAGAAAGTTTAGCTCCAGTACAGCCAAGTGGGTGACCTAAAGCAATAGCACCTCCATTTACGTTCACTATATCTTGATTGATGTTTAGCTCACGCATTACCGCTAATGATTGTGAAGCAAAAGCTTCATTAAGTTCAATCAGATCGATATCATCTTGTTTTAAACCAGCTTGTTTTAATGCTTTAGGAATAGCCTTTACAGGACCGATTCCCATAATTCTAGGCTCTACACCGGCTGCAGCATAGTTTACAAGTCTTGCGATTGGCTCTAGGTTTAATTCTTTTACCATATCCTCACTCATTACCATTACAAAAGCTGCACCATCACTCATTTGAGAAGAATTACCAGCAGTCACACTTCCGTCAGCTGCAAATACAGGTCTTAGTTTACCTAATACTTGTTTGCTAGTTCCGGCACGTGGTCCTTCATCTTTATTTACGGTGTATGATTTGCTAGCTTTTTTACCATTTTCATCAACATAAATCTGTTCAACATTGATAGGAACAATTTGATCCTGAAAACGATCCTCTGCTTGCGCTTTTAAAGCTTTCATATGAGAATTGTAAGCAAACTCATCTTGATCTTCTCTAGAAACATTAAATTGATTGGCAACCGCTTCTGCAGTATTTCCCATTCCCCAATAATAATCTTCATGACCAGACTTTGCTAAATCATAGTTTAATTCTGTTTTGTATCCAGTCATAGGAACTGAACTCATGCTTTCTGCACCACCGGCTATAATACAATCTGCCATTCCAGCTTGTATTTTTGCAGTAGCCATACCTATGGTTTCAATTCCAGAAGAACAGAATCTATTTACAGTAACACCTGGTACATCAATAGATTCTAATCCCATCAATGATATTAAACGTGCCATATTAAGACCCTGAGATCCTTCTGGCATAGCATTACCAACAATAACATCATCAATACGGCTTTTGTCTAATTGTGGTAGCTCTTTCATCATATGCTGAATTGTTTCAGCAGCTAACTCATCAGTTCTTTTAAATCTGAACACTCCGCGAGGCGCTTTTCCTACGGCTGTTCTATATGCTTTTACTATATATGCGGTTTTCATTTCTTTTTCTTTTTTCTAGTTTCTTAAAGGTTTACCTTTCTTAAGCATATGTTCAATACGCTCTAACGTTTTGCGTTCTGTACATAAAGACAAGAAAGCTTCGCGCTCTAGATCTAATAGGTATTGCTCCGTTACAAGGGTAGGTTCTGATAAGTCTCCTCCAGCCATAACATATCCTAACTTATTTGCTATTTTATGATCATGCTCTGAGATATATTTACTTGCTTCCATTGAATCTGTTCCAACTAAAAACATACCTAGTGCTTGTTTTCCAAGGACTTTTACATCTTTTCTTCTAACAGGTTGTGTATATCCTTGTTCTGCCATTAATTTTGCATATGCTTTCGCTGTAGCGATCTGACGATCTTTATTAACAACAACTATATCTTTTCCTTTTTGAAGTAAGTTTGTATCAAATGCTTCGTAAGCAGAAGTGGATACTTTAGCCATACCAATAGTTAAGAAATGTTCCTGTAATACATTAAGTTCTACATCATCTTTCTTAAAAAGATCTGAAGCTCTTAAAGCCATTTCTTTTGATCCACCACCACCAGGGATTACACCAACACCAAATTCTACTAATCCCATATAGGTTTCTGCAGCAGCAACTACTTTATCAGCGTGCAATGAAATTTCGCATCCACCACCTAATGCCATGCCGTGAGGAGCAACAATTGTAGGGATCGAAGAATAACGCATACGCATCATAGAATCTTGGAAATACTTAATAGCCATATTTAGCTCATCGTATTCCTGCTCTACAGCCATCATAAAAATCATTCCGATATTTGCTCCAACAGAAAAGTTAGCGGCTTGATTACCTACAACTAATCCCTGGAAGTTTTTTTCAGCCATATCAATAGCTGTATTTAATCCTGCAAGTACATCACCACCTATAGTATTCATCTTACTTTGGAATTCTACATTAAGGATTCCATCGCCAAGATCTTCTACTACAACACCGCTGTTTTTGAAAACTTCTGATGATTTACGAATATTATCAAGAATGATAAATGCGTCTTGTCCAGGAACTTTTACTTGTTCCTTTTTCGGAATGTCGTAATAATTAGTAGCTCCATTCTTTACAGTGTAAAAAGAAGTACTTCCTGAAGCGATCATATCATGTACCCAAGCAGCTGGTTCGTACCCTTCTGCTTTCATTATTTCGATTCCTTTTTCTACTCCGATAGCATCCCATATTTGGAAAGGTCCGTGTTCCCATCCAAATCCTGCTTTCATGGCATCATCAATCTTATAAAGATCATCAGTGATTTCAGGGATGCGATTTGATACATATGCAAATAATGCAGCAAAACTTTTACGATAAAACTCGCCTGCTTTATCTTTTCCGGCTACAAGTACTTTAAAACGATCCACTACTTTATCAATAGTCTTGGTCATTTCTAAAGTAGTAAATGAAGCTCTTTTTTTGCTTCTATATTCTAAAGTGTCAAGATCTAAAGAAAGGATTTCCTTTTTTCCTTCTGGCGAAACACTCTTTTTATAAAATCCTTGTTTTGTTTTACTCCCTAACCATTTGTTCTCCATCATTGTAGTGATGAAAGCAGGAAGTTTAAATAATTCGTGACGTTCATCATCAGGACAATTATCTGCAATACCGTTAGCCACATGTACTAAAGTATCTAACCCTACTACATCAACTGTACGAAAAGTAGCAGATTTAGGGCGTCCTATTACTGGACCTGATAATTTGTCTACTTCTTCTATAGTTAATCCCATATCTTTTACCATATGGAATAAACTCATAATACTAAAAATACCTATTCTGTTTCCAATAAAAGCTGGAGTATCTTTAGCTACTACTGATGTTTTTCCTAAGAATTGTTCTCCATATCCGTTAAGGAATTCGAGAACTTCTGTAGAAGTATTTGGACCAGGAATAATCTCAAATAATTTTAAGTATCGTGCCGGGTTAAAGAAATGTGTTCCACAGAAATGTTTCTGGAAATCTTCACTTCTTCCTTCATTCATAAATTTTATTGGTATACCTGAGGTATTGGAAGTTATTAGTGTTCCAGGAGTTCTATGTTTCTCTAGGTTTTCAAAAACTAGTTTTTTGATATCCAGTCTTTCTACTACTACTTCTATGATCCAGTCTACGTCTGCTACTTTTGCAACATCATCTTCTAGGTTACCCGTAGTGATACGATTTGCAAATTTTTGACTGTAAATAGGAGAGGGTTTAGACTTAAGAGCGGCGGTTAGTGAATCATTTACTAACCTATTACGAACCACTTTGCTTTCTAATGTAAGACCCTTGGCCTTTTCTTTGTCGTTTAATTCTCTTGGTACTATATCTAACAATAGTACTTCGACGCCTATATTAGCGAAATGACATGCAATACCGGATCCCATAATTCCTGAACCAACTACTGCAACTTTTTTAATGACTCTTTTCATTTTTTTTAACTTCTGGTTGTTAAGATGTTATAGATTCTTGTTTTGTGTATATTTTCTTCGTAGCAATGAGATCATTGATCAATTGAAATACTTCTAAGAAAGTATCTAACTTTTCTTTAGAAACATGTTTTCTTACGGCATGATCAAATGTAAAAACTACGTCTTTTGAAAAATTTCTCATTTCTACACCGAAAGGTGTTAGATAAATTAAAACACCACGGCCGTCTTGAGGATTCTTCTTTCTAAAGATTAATCCTTTTTCTTCCATGGTTTTTAAAGTTCTAGATAAACTGGTGGCTTCCATACCCATTTTAGGGCCTAATGAGGTAGATGGTGTTCCGTTTTCAGGATCAATGCTAATTAAAGCAAAACCTGTTGCCATTGTACTACCTTTTTTACCTGCTTCTTCGTTATACATCTTGGCAACTGCCATCCATGTAGCTCGTAGTGCATAATCAATCGTTTTTTCTCTCATTCAGAAAATTTGTTATGCAGTAAAGGTAAGAAAAATTTACTATGCACGCATAATAAATTGTGTAAAAAATCAAAAAAAGAGTAAGTAATTTACGTTTTTCTATTGAATTAATAAAAAAACTCCTCATAAAATGAGGAGTTTACTGATTTAAAGTTAAAGTTTTACACTATACATTTGTAATCAGTGAATTGAATTAGCCATAAATTTTACTGTATAGATCTTGGTATTTTGCCTTGATCACTCTTCTTTTTAATTTCATTGTAGGGGTAAGGTGTTCCGCTTCAATACTCCATTCATCAGATGTAAGTTCGAATCGTTTGATGCGTTCCCATTTTCCAAATTTTTCATTATGTTCATCTACTTCTTCTTGGAAACGATCAATTACTATCTGATTACTAACAATTTCTTCATTAGTAGTTCCAATAGATATGCCTTTTCGGTTTGCCCAGTCTTTTACAAATTCGAAATTTGGTTGGATAAATGCAGCTGGCATTTTTTCTCCATCTCCAATTACCATTATTTGTTCAATAAAACGAGATTGTTTCATTGCGTTTTCGATTACTTGAGGCGCTACATATTTTCCACCTGAAGTCTTGAACATTTCTTTTTTACGGTCTGTAATTCTTAAGAAACCTTCATTATCTATTTCTCCTATATCTCCAGTATGAAAATATCCATCTTTTAATACTTCTTTACTTTTTTCCTCATCTTTGTAATATCCCATCATAACTTGAGGACCTTTTACAAGAATTTCTCCATCTTCCGCAATTTTTACTTCGGTATCCGGAAGCATTTTTCCAACAGTACCAATTTTAAACCCTCTGTCTCTAATATCATTAACGGAGACTACAGGTGACGTTTCGGTTAATCCATAACCTTCCATTACGTTAATACCAGCAGCATTGAACACTCTAGCTAGTCTGGATTGTAAAGCAGCACTACCGGAAGCTATTACTTTAAGATTTCCTCCTAATGCTTCTTGCCATTTACTAAATATTAATTTTTTGGCAATACCTAATTTCTTTTCATACCACCAACCATTTGCTTCATATGGTTCATATTCAAGACCAAGCTCTACCGCCCAGAAAAACAATTTCTTTTTGATACCAGTGAGGTCAGCTCCTTTAGCAATAATTTTATCATATACTTTTTCTAGAAGTCTAGGAACAGCAGTCATCATATCCGGCTGTATCTCTTTTAAGTTGTCACTTATAGTTTCTAGAGATTCTGCAAAGTAAATACCAATACCTCTATACTGGTATAGATACATTAACATTCTTTCATAAATATGGCAAACCGGTAAAAAACTCAATGCTTTAACTTCTCCTCCAAAATCTGCAAATCTCGTAGAGCTATGTAAAGCGTTAGATACAATGTTTTTATGACTTAGCATTACACCCTTAGGTCTCCCAGTGGTTCCAGAAGTATAAATTAATGTAGCTAAATCGTCTTCTTTAACAGAAGCCATTATTTTTTCTACTTCTTCTTGATTACTATCATCTTTACCAAGTTCTAATACTTTATTCCAGCTATCACATCCATCAAGATCATTAAAAGAATATACTCCTTTTAATGAAGGAACATTGCCTTTTATGTTATTTACTTTTTGTAAAACTTCATCATCAGATACAAAACAATAAACAGATTCTGAGTGATTTAGAACATATTCGTAATCTTCTTGGGAAATAGTAGGGTAGATAGGTACATCTTGTGCAGCGATCTGTAAAACTCCAATATCCACAATATTCCATTCCGTTCTATTATTGGAAGAAATAATTGCGACCTTATCATTAGGCTTAACTCCTAATCGTAATAGACCACGACTGATCTGATTTGCTTTATCTACATACTCCTTAGTTGAAGTTGCAACCCACTCACCATTATATTTCGTAATTAAAGCTTTGTCTAAGTTGTATTTTTCTAATTGATAATGCGGAAAATCAAATAATCTAGTAATTGTATTCATACGTTGTTTCAGATATTTTTACTCTGTTTAAAAGACCTTCAGTTAACTGTATTTTTAAGAAAAATGATAGTTAACCGTTATTATAAAGTTGCACAAAATTTATTTTATATTCTTAAAATTCTCGTACTTTTTATTCTATAGAGAATTTTTTGAAAATTACTATGCGCGCATAGTTTCGCAAATTATAAAAAATCTAACAATACACAACCCTAATATATAAAAAAAGGAGCTATCTTTTGATAACTCCTTAAGTTTTATGGGATTTAATTGAATAATTATTGTTTTAGAATTTTAAAAGTTTTGACGTTTTCTTCCATTTCAATCGTTAAAAAGTACAATCCTACATTTAATTTTGAAATATCAAATTCTTGATTTCCAGAAACTTTGTTTTTTGTAGCAACCTTTTGTCCAATGACATTTCTTAAATGTAGATTGAAATTGGAGGAAGAAGTTGCTGATATTTGTAGTAGATCTTTTACGGGGTTTGGAAAAACTTTGAATTCTGAAAATAAATTTTCTTCAATAGTTAATACATTTTCATTGATACCATTTATTATTAAATCATCGAAAAAGAATCCATCACTTTCGATGTCACTATCTGAAACAAATTGAAAACGTATTTTAATCGTTTCTCCTAAATAATCGCTAAGATCAATTTCTTCTAATATCCAATCCGTTTGAGTTCCATCGTATAGAGGCTCTCCTGTTGGTTGACCTGGATTTGTACTTCCCGAGTTGGTAAATTTTCCACATTGAGGAGTCCAAGAAGATCCATTATCGATAGAAACTTCAAATTGAGTATAATCCCAATTATTTTCGATATCCCATTTGGCATTAAATTGAACATTAGCAAAAGCCGCTGTGGTAAGATCGATACTTTGGGTAAGTTCAATTGTTTTGTTTTCATTAGCGCCATAGTTTCCAGTAGGAGATTCAGTTATTGATGCATTGGCAGAAACAAATGTAGTTGTTGTTGTGGACCATCCAGATTGCGTATAATCTGTTAAACTATTAGCGTCATTATTTACAATACTCTGTAATGATCCATATTTTTTAATGACATTTATGGATTCAGTAATCGTACCTCCATCTATTTCAATAGTATAAGAGATCTCATCACCAACTTTTATTGTATTATCAACGTTGATCTGGATATTATCTGTAATATCTTCTCCGATTTGGGTATTGTTATACGTTTTAGTGTTACCAACGCTAGTAATATTATTTGATATTGGTATAATAGCTACAGTAAAGTTTCCATTTCCTGTTATACCAAGTCTTTTTAGTGTATACTCTGCATTAAAAGAAGTCATTTCTCCTACAAAAAGACTTCCTATACTTTCTAATTGTGCATAATTGTTAGTCATTTTTGCAGCAGTAAGATTTAGATACATCATTTCTTTGCAGATCCCATCTATTTGGTTAGAAGCAGGCCAGAAGGAGGTCCCAACTTCTGGAGTAAAAGAAAATATTTTATTGTGAGATGATGATACACCTCCGTACATAAAATCATCACTATCACCAGCAAATGGAGCGTCTCTTAATGGGTTATAACCGTTTTGAGAAGTAAGTTCGGTTCCTATTGCAATAAAAATATCCTCATCAGGAGTTGGCGTGTTGGCGGCATAGGAATATGGGAAATATAATAACTCTCCAAAAGTGTGGTTGTTTAAAGCAATAACAAACTCGTGTTGTTCAGTAAACCACTTCATTGCTTGGTTTTCTACCTCAGAAAAAGCACTAGTGCCGTGATAGGTTTGATCATTTGTATTACTAGATGAGCCTGGACCTCCCCAAGTAGCTGCTGTAGAATTTCCATTAGGATAGTGGTCGTAATTTCTGTTATTATCAACCCCGTGTGTATTGAATCTATTTTTTCTCCATAATCCACCTCCGTTTGGATTTGTTACTTGATTATAAAGATATCCGTCTGGGTTTATGACAGGTACGAAATATAACTCAGTATTATCTACAATTTGTTTAATATCAGGATCAGTATTGTAATTCTCTAATAAATACCACATATAATAGATGAGTTGCGATAAACTTGCAGGTTCTCTCGCATGATGTATGGCATCATATAATATTTCAGATTCGTTTTCATTTACATCAGGATTATCAGAAATACGCACCCATTGTATTGTATTTCCTCCTATGGATGGAGAAACGGAATTATCAGGTGTACCATTCGTAACAAATGTACCGATGTCCGCTCTTGCCGAAATTAATGTTGGGTATTGTACTCGCATGGCATCAAGATTATCTAACATTTCTTGATAAGTTAGATATCCGCCCATAGATCCAAGAGAAAAGTTAGATGGAGTTGGGTAGTTGTTAACGGTTCCGTTTCCGGACGGACATGTTAAATTCTGAATCGCTTTTTGATTTTTCGCTATCTCATTTCTTAGTATAAAATCGGCCTCTGCATCTTCAATTATAATTTCTACATTAAACCCAAGATCTTTTGCAGTCTGAATCTCTTCATTAGAAAAATCGGAAATAATGAACATCCCTCGTTTATGTTGTCCGTGGTCCATTGGTACTCCAGCGTCCATTAAGATCTTAAAATTAGCTGAAGTATTATAAATAATTTTTGCTCTGCTATATGACGGTTTTGTTTGCGCTATAATCGTGGCCGAGACCAAAAAAAACAGGAAAATAATTTTTTTTTTCAAGGGTTTAGGTGTTTAGGTTTTAAAATAGTTAATAGCAATGGGATAAAAATACTGATTAAATCTTCAATCGTAATATTCCATTGATCAATCTAACTAGTATAGATATATAACAGTTAGACTATAATAAACCCTAAACAGATTAAACTAATAATGTACTGAATTCGTATAACTATTGATTTTTAATCCACTTTCTAGCATTTACGAAAGCTTCTAACCAAGGTGATACTTCATCCTGTCTTCCTTCGGGATAATTTGCCCAATTCCATTGAAATGTAGAACGTTCTATATGTGGCATCATTACTAAATGACGTCCAGATGTGTCGCACATCATAGCAGTGTTATAATCTGATCCATTAGGATTTGCAGGGTATCCTTCATACCCATATTTAGCAACAATGTTATATTGATCCTCAGAAAGAGGAAGGTTAAATTTCCCTTCACCATGAGAAATCCATACTCCTAATGTGCTTCCTGCTAATGTGGATAACATAATCGAATTGTTTTCTTGTATTTTAACAGAAGTAAAATTGCTTTCGTGTTTATGAGAATTATTATGATGCATTTTCCCATGCTCGCTATGCTCAGGATTGATTACTTCTAATTCCATAAATAATTGACACCCATTACAAATCCCTACGGATAAGGTATCTTCTCTTTTGAAAAAGTTTTTGAGTGCAGTATTTGCCTTTTCGTTATAAAGAAAAGCGCCGGCCCAACCTTTTGCGGAACCTAAAACATCACTGTTAGAAAATCCACCTACAGCTCCAATAAATTGGATGTCTTCTAATGTTTCTCGACCAGATATTAGGTCAGTCATATGAACATCTTTAACATCGAAACCTGCTAAATACATAGCATTTGCCATTTCACGCTCAGAATTACTTCCTTTTTCACGGATGATAGCAGCTTTAGGTCTTGGTTGATCATTAATAATTACTGGAAGCTGTCCTGTAAAATGTTTAGGGAAACTATATTGTAAAGCTTGATTTTCAAAATTTTCAAAACGATCTTTTGCTAGATTATTGGCAGTTTGCTTTTGATCTAATAAATACGATGTCTTGAACCAAGTTTTTCTAAGTTTTTCGATATCAAAATTGTAAGAATCATCTACATTTTTAATTTCTAATGAAGCTTTATTGGTTACTGTACCAATATTGAAAAACTGGATGTTATTCTGAGAAAGTATAGCTTCTATATTAGAATTATTAGCACTTTGGAATACAATACCAGCGTTTTCAGCAAATAGTAACTTGATAGTATCTTGTTCTCCAAGTTTAGAAAGGTCTAAGGTTGCTCCCAGATTAATATCTGCAAAACATAATTCAAGTAGTGTAGTAATTAACCCTCCAGAAGCAATGTCGTGTCCAGCAACTATTTTATTTTCTCTTATTAGTTGTTGGATAGTATTAAAAGTGTTTTTAAAACTTTGAGCATCCTTAATATTAGGAGCTTTAGAACCAATTTTATTTGTTATTTGTGAAAAAGATGAACCACCTAATTCATAATTGTCTTGTGATAAATTGATATAATAGATATCTCCACCATTTTTTTGAAGAACTGGCTCTACCACTTTAGTAATATCATTACAATTGGCAGCTGCAGAAATAATTACAGTACCCGGAGAGATTACTTCTTCATTAGGATATTTTTGCTTCATCGAAAGAGAATCTTTACCAGTAGGCACGTTGATTCCTAAATCAATAGCAAAATCGGAAATTGCTTTTACTGCTTTATACAATCTGGCATCTTCACCTTCATTTTTACAGGGCCACATCCAGTTTGCCGATAGAGAAATAGATTGTAATCCATCTTTAAGTGGAGCCCAAACGATATTGGTTAAAGCTTCTGCGATAGAATTTTTGCTTCCCGCTTCGGGATTAATAAGTCCAGAAATAGGGGAGTGTCCAATAGATGTAGCGATACCTTCTTTAGAGGTGTAATCTAAAGCCATTACTCCACAATTATTAAGTGGTAATTGTAAGGGTCCAGCACATTGTTGTTTGGCAACTTTTCCACCTACACAACGGTCTACTTTGTTTGTTAGCCAATCTTTACAAGCAACAGCTTCTAACTGCAATACTTGTTCTAGATAGTCATGAATATTTTCTTTTTGATAAGATATCTCCTTATAATTACGATCAATTGTTTTGTCATTCATGATCGTTTTAGGAGAACTACCGAACATATCTTCTAGTGCAAGATCCATTGGTTTATCACCTTTGGTTTTTGATTGAAAAGTAAAACGATCATCACCTGTAACATCACCTACTTGATACATTGGAGAACGTTCACGATCAGCTATACGTTCTAAAGTATCAATATCTTTTTGCCCAATGACTAATCCCATACGCTCCTGAGATTCATTACCAATAATTTCTTTTGCAGAAAGGGTAGGATCTCCAACAGGTAATTTATCAAGATCAATTTTTCCTCCTGTTTCTTCTACTAATTCAGAAAGACAATTTAAATGACCTCCAGCTCCATGATCATGAATAGAAACAATAGTATTTGTATCACTTTCTACCATACCTCTAATAGCGTTGGCAGCACGTTTTTGCATTTCTGGATTAGAACGTTGGATTGCATTTAATTCGATTCCACTACTAAATTCCCCAGTATCTGCAGAAGATACTGCAGCTCCACCCATACCAATTCGATAATTTTCTCCACCAAGAATAACGATTTTATCACCAGTTTCAGGTTTGTCCTTTAGTGCTTGTTCGTTCTTACCATATCCGATACCACCAGCTTGCATAATAACTTTGTCAAAACCTAATTTACGAGCATCTTCTTCGTGTTCAAAAGTTAATATAGATCCAGTAATTAAGGGTTGCCCAAATTTGTTACCAAAATCTGAAGCTCCATTAGAAGCTTTGATTAAAATATCTACTGGAGTTTGATATAACCATTTTCTTTTTTCGACCGACTGTTCCCAAGGACGATTTTCTTCTAATCGAGAATAGGAGGTCATATATACAGCAGTTCCCGCTAGCGGTAAAGAACCTTTTCCACCTGCAAGACGATCTCTAATTTCTCCACCAGAACCTGTAGCAGCGCCATTAAATGGTTCTACTGTAGTAGGGAAATTGTGTGTTTCAGCTTTAAGTGAGATTACACTTTCGTAATGTGTTTCTTGATAAAAGTCTGGTTTGTCAGCACTTTTTGGCGCAAATTGAGTAACCTTAGGACCTTTTATAAAAGCTACATTATCTTTGTATGCAGAAACAATATCATTAGGATTTGTTTCTGAAGTTTTCTTTATCAATTTAAAAAGAGAGGTTGGCTGTTCTTCTCCATCGATGATAAAAGTACCGTTGAATATTTTGTGTCTACAGTGTTCTGAATTTACCTGAGAGAAACCAAAGACTTCCGAATCTGTAAGTTTTCTTCCGATTTTTTCAGAAACTTCTTCTAAATACACTACTTCTTCTGCGCTTAATGCTAAACCTTCTGCTTTATTATATACATCGATATCATCAATTTCTAGAATGGCTTCAGGCTCAATATCAATGGTATAAATATCTTGGTTTAAATTAGAATACTTTTGCGAAAGCATAGGGTCAAAATCAGTGTAATTTTCAGTAACCGCTTCGAACTCTTCAATTCTGATAATTCCCGATATCCCCATATTTTGAGTGATTTCCACTGCGTTGGTACTCCATGGAGTTATCATAGCGGCCCGTGGACCAACAAAAAAAGCGTCAATAGACGCCGTTGAGATTTTAGGTTGGTTGCCAAATAACCATACTAATTTTTTGATGTTTTCTGTTGAGATTTCGTCAGTGGTTTGTACTGCAAATACTTTCTCATTTTGGTTTCCGAAGAAGTGGATCATGCTCCCAGACTTTGTGTTGTTTTTAATAAGCTGCAAATTTACTACTTTTCTTAAGAAAGTATTGTATAAAACTTTATCGTAATGATAGAGTTATTCACTAAATTTTAAACAACGATTAAAAATAAAAAAAAGCGGCTTTTCTAGCCGCTTTTCGTTTTATCGTATGATTACCTTTTTGGTAATACTTCTTTTAGAAGAAATAATTTCTAAGAGCAGCACACCTTGAGGTAAATTATTTAATTGAATGGTTTCGTCAATATTCTTTTTAGAGACTATTCGCTTACCAGTAATATCATAAACATTTACTTCATTATTTACACTATTTGAAATGTCTATCGTCAGTCTTCTATCTAAAGAAGGGTTTGGATATACCGTTATAAGGTTATCCAGATCAAGATCATCCACCCCTAATGTTGTATCATAGCAGGTCCAGGATAAATCATCAATAATTACTCGGTCACTAGTTGTAGCTTTATCAGTAAAAGAAACTATAATATTTCCAGTTACATTGATGTTATTAATAGTAGTCGTTTCTTGAACATCGCTATAAGGTATTGTTCCTACTTCAGTTCCGTTAACTCTAATGGTAAATGTTCCTGTACCACCACTAAAGGCTCTTAGCGTAGTAACAGTAAGTGATCCAATTCCTCCAGAAATTGAAGAAGAAGTTAGTTCACCATTTCTAATAGTAATTGCACTTGCAGTTAATGTCTGGTCTGTTCTGGCATCCGTAGCGGTCCATTCTCCTCCGTCATCACCAGTCCAAGTACGTTCGGAATATGAACTAGAAGCGGCTCCAATATTACCAAACGTTTCTGTAGCACAAGCAGTTCCGCCAGTTCCGCCAGTTAATGTGGTTCCGTTCACAGGAGCACTTTGAGAGGATTCGTTTCCTGCAGCATCTTTTGCCAATACTGTAAAAGCATATGTTGTTTCCGAACTTAAACCACCTACTGTGGTTGTTGTAGAAGAAACAGATTTATTAAAAACACTATTTACATATATATCATACTCAGTTACGGCTATATTATCTGTAGAAGCTGTCCAAGACAAGTCGATACTATTAGAAGTTTCATTAGATACCATTATGTTAGTAGGTGATGTTGGAGCTTCTGAATCAATTACAGTACTCCATATCATTTCTACGTATTCTGGATGATCAATAAATGGATTTCTGTTACTCTGTCTTCCAAAAATTGCATTATTTCTGTCGATTTCTCTTGTTGATACAGGATCTTGATTATGCCAAGTTATAAGAATGTTTAAAAAGGTTTGATCAAAAACTTGATCACTTGTTCCATTAAACATGGTATATGAATAACCAGCTACGTCATCTTCATAGCGAGTGGCAAAGTAAAAATGCATTCTGGCAATATCTCCTTTAAACTCGTCTATTGGCTCAAAAACGGTAGCTGCATATCCTGCTGAATATCCTGAATTTACATTATTCCCTCTTTTAGAACCATTTGTGGTAGTTAAGTTAGCTGTTTCCACTCTTCCAAATGGTAAACTACCACGAGCACCATTTACGAATTTGTCAGAAGGAACCACAAAATGAGCATCTGAACGTTGAGGAGTTACTTGATTAAAAACAGATTGTGGTATTATATGTTCTCTATTGTAAAATTCTCCTTCTGAAGTTCCTCCAGATCCAGGGTCTTGATCTGTAAAGTGAGTATATTCGTAATCATCAGCTCCTGTCGGGTTTTCTGAGTACATATCTAGTACACTTCCGTTATTTTCATAATATGAGTCAGAATCTGACGCTACATATGTAGTGTACAGCCCGCTATATCCGGGATCTGTTGATTGAAACTCTGGAGATAATCCATCATTATCACTATCAATAATATTTTTTAATTGTGTTTTTAGCGTATATCCTGATCCAGTAGCAGAATTATAATATCCGGTAGGAACTTGACTATATCCTATATAAAATGTACAAAGTGCAATAAGAAGTAGTTTTGTTTTCATTGTTTGTTACGTAAGTTGAGTTATTTTCTTTCTAGCAATGCCATGTAAAATCCATCATATCCAGATTCTGAAGAAAGCACTTTTTTATCTTTTATAAAAGTAAAACCTTTTCCTATTTCTTTAGTTAAGAAAGCTTTAACTTGATCTTGATTTTCAGAAGGAAGTATGGAGCAAGTTGCATATACCAGCTTTCCACCTGGTTTAACCATTTTAGAATAACTTTCTAAAATCTGTGATTGAGTTTGTTTAATTTTATCTAGAAACTCTGGTTGCAATTTCCATTTAGCATCTGGATTTCTACTTAAAACACCTAATCCACTACAGGGAGCATCGATTAAAACGCGATCTGCTTTGGCATGTAGTTTCTTGATATCTTTAGAACTCTCTATAGTTCTTGGCTCTATATTATGAGCACCTGCTCTTCTTGCTCTTCTTTTAAGTTCTTTTAACTTATTGCCATAGATATCCATGGCAATTATTTGCCCTTTATTTTCCATTAAAGCAGCCAGGTGTAGTGTTTTTCCTCCTGCTCCGGCACAAGTGTCTACTACTCGTTGACCAGGTTTTACATCTAAGAAATCGGCTACCAATTGAGAAGAAGCGTCCTGTACCTCGAAGAATCCCTTTTTAAAAGCTTCTGTAGAAAAGACATTAGCTCTTTCTGTGAGCTGAAGCGCTGATGAATATCCTTTTATAAATTCGGTATCTATATTTTCATCTTCAAGGATACTTCTAAGTTTATCTCTAGATATTTTTAATGCATTAGTTCTAAGTACTACAGGTGCTTGTTCATTTAAAGCAGCAATTTCCTTTTCCCATTTTTTTCCAAGCTCTTTTTCGCCTAATTCATCCATCCAATCAGGAATAGATTCTCTAAACTTGCGAATTTGACTTAATTCGTCGAAACGACCTTTGATACGTCTTGTTGGTGTAGGAACAATCTGTTTCCAATCGGGTAAAGTAATTCCTCTAAGTGTCGCCCAAACCGCAAAAATCCTCCAAAGATTTTCTCTTGAAAATGGTTCCGAAACATCAGCAATCTCTGCATAAAGACGTTTCCATCGTACAATGTCATAAACGGTTTCTGCAACAAAACTTCTGTCGCGAGAACCCCATCTTTTGTCTCGTTTTAGTAATTTCTGAACTACCTTATCCGCATAAGCTTCTTCATTAAAAATTTCATTGAGTCCATCAATTACAGCAAAGACCAGATTTCTATGTAAACGCATCCTTTATTTTTTTAGGGTTTGCAAAGGTAATCCTTTGCTTTAGAATAGTGTTATATTTGGTTTAAAAATATTGGGTATGAGATTTTTACTATCATTAATTACTTTGATACTTCTTTTTAGTTGTAGTTCTGAAAAACCTATAGTTGTTAATCATAATTTTTCTGCTGTCGAGGTGTCACCTTTTTATGATGATTCTGTTAGTATTAGAGCTGTCGATATAAGTGATAATCAATTAATTTTTGCTGGTAGTAATGGGATATATGGAACTTTTGATATTGATAATGAGTTTAACGTAAAGAATAAAAAAATCTCAGTTTTAGATTTTGAGGGAAGAAAAATTCAATTTAGAGCTATTGCGCAAACTAAGACCGATTTTTTTGTATTAAGTATTGAATCGCCAGCATTATTATATAAGGTTAACAAGCAAAGTAGGGAACCAAAATTAGTATACAAAGAGGATCACGATAAAGTATTTTATGATTCTATGGTATTTTGGGATAATACCGATGGAATAGCAATGGGGGATCCTACCGATGGATGTTTATCAGTTATACGAACCAAAGATGGGGGAGAAACCTGGAATAAAGTTTCTTGCGATGTATTACCAAAGACTGCAAAAGGAGAAGCTGCATTTGCTGCAAGTAACGGAAATATAAAAATAATAGAGGATGATGTTTGGATGGCTTCAGGAGGAATTAAATCTAGAGTATTTTATTCTTCTGATAAAGGTAATACTTGGAGTGTTTCAGAAACTCCGATAATTCAAGGTACAGAGACTAAAGGAGCGTATTCATTGGACTTTTATGATAAGAATATTGGAATAATATTCGGAGGAGATTATACAAAGCCAGAAGCAAATCAAAAAAATAAAGCCGTTACAACTGATGGAGGAAAAACTTGGAATTTAATTGCGGATGGGGTAGGAGCGGGTTATAAGAGTTGTGTCCGATATGTACCTAATAGTGAGGGAAAAGAGATTGTTACGGTTGGTTTTACAGGAATATCTATTTCCAATGACTCCGGAAATACCTGGAAAGATATAAGCGCAGAAAGCTTTTATACAATACGATTTATTAATGATAGTATAGCGATTGCAGCAGGTAAAAATAGAATGGCAAAATTGATTTTTAAAAGCAAAAAAAGTAAATGATCAATAGAGTTCATTTACTTTTTTATGATAATAGATTGTTTTTTTACTTTCCTTGACGTCTATTTCGTAGTTGTTTTAATAAACGTTTATTAAAGTCCATTTCTGCTTTTACCAGTTTTAGGATTTTTTTATGCGGAATCACCTGTCTTAAATCGGTAATTAGTTTTTTACGCATTAGGTGTTTTTTTTCTTCCGCTTTTATATAGTTATTTAAAAAGTCCTTTGCTTGTGTTTCAGTTAGATTTTCGAAACCATTAGATTCCTTAATGGCTCTAAGAGACTTACGTTCTGTCCTTTTAAGGTTTTCCATAGTTTCTTCATGCTCATTATAAATAGGCCAAAATTCTTGAGCTTCTTTACTACTTAGATCTAATTGTTCCGTTATGTAAGCTATTTTTAAAGCTTTTACTTTTCCTCTAGGTCCTCTTTGACCAAAAGAGAAGTTAATAGTAAAAACGATAATAAATAGTAGTAATATCTTTTTCATGTGCTCTTTTTTATTCAACATATATAATTTCATCCTCTAATTCTTCATCTGATAAATAGTTTTCTAATTCTTCGTCAGTAATATCTTCGTCACTAAATGTATTCGTTAGGTTAATTTCTTCGTCTAATAATTCTGCAATTTCAGAATCACTAAATTCTGCATTTCCTTCATCGAAATATTCTTGAATATCTACTATATCAACAGAATCAAAACTAAAAGAATCTTGTCCTTTATTTATTGATATAGAAATTATAATAGCTATCATAGCAGCTATACCAGAGATATATAAAATGTTTTTCCGAGATAAAAGTGATATTATTTTAGATTCTTGATTGGTATTTATTGTTTTTTGTAGAATAGTGTTCTCTACATTTTCAAAGTATTTGTCAGGAGCGCTTAATCCTGTTTTGATACTACCAGCAAGTATAGAGGATTCCTGATTCTCAGAATTTACGTTTTTAAATATATCGCGCTCAAGCTTATCAAAATAGTTTTCTGGAACTTTTAAACCAGAGTTAGCTTTATTGGGGAGTGCAGAATTGACTTGATCATCTTTAGAAATTTTTTCAAAAAGTTTCTCTTCGAAATTCTCGAAATAATCACTGGGAACTTTAAATCCTCCTTTTTTGTTATGTAAATTATTTTTTTTCACTATATCTAGGACGCTGTAAATGTAAAAAGGTTTAATTAGTTTTTAAATATTCTTCAATTTTTTTAGACGCTAGATGGTAAGAAGCTTTTAGAGCTCCCTCGCTAGTTTCCAAGATTTCAGAGATTTCTTTATATTTTAATTCTTGAAAATATTTCATATTGAATACTTGTTGTTGTTTTTGAGGTAATAATGCTATTGCTTTTTGTAGCTTAAGTTGGATTTCATCTCCTTCAAAATATACATCGGCTTCTAAGTTTTCAATAAGTTGTTGTTGTAGTTCTTCATTACTAATATTATACTTTTTTGCTTTTTGGTTCAAGAAGGTGATTGATTCATTGGTTGCAATTCTATACATCCAAGAATATAGTTTACTATCCCCTTTAAATTTTGAAATGTTCTTATATACTTTTATAAAGACATTTTGTAGGATATCATCGGTGTCGTCATGATTTTTGACCATATTTCTTATGTGCCAGTATAACCGTTGCTTATACATAGATACAAGCTTAGTAAAGGCATTATTTATGTCTTTATCTGTTTGTAACGCTATAAGTAAGTCCTCTTCTTGAATATTCAATAGTAAATAATGATTTAAGTAATGATTAGTATACGCTAGTTTACTATTAGACTAAAATAACAAAAAAAGGTTTAATATGATGTTGAATTATTTTCTTTGTAAGAATTTGTAGGAATAATTATATTATTTAGGTTAAAACAATATATTTTTTAGATAAAATACACAATAAATTTGTTTTATTAAAAAAATGTATTATCTTTACATTGTAATTTAGAAAAAATACTTTCACATTTTTTAAATGTAAAGTTCAAAAAAATAATTTTAGTTTTTATTTTATATTAAGCCCCTATATTAAGATGATTTGTTTCAATTAAAAGAGTGTTTCCGCACTCTTTTTTTTGTTTTCATTGTTTTTTTAGTTTCTTATTTTTTTATTATTAAAGTAAGAAAAATACTACTTTTTTGTTGTTTTTGATTTAACTTTTATGTTTTAATACATTTTTTATAGATAAAAAGCACATAAAGTTTGCGAGTTTAAAAAATTATAATATCTTTACATTGTAAATAAGAGTTAACGCTTTCATTTTCCCCAAGATGAAAGATTTTAATAAAAGTGAGTTTTAATTTTAGATTAAGCCCCTAAATTAAGATGATTTGTGTGAAGAAAAAGAGCGTGGAGACGCTCTTTTTTGTTTATACGCATATTTGCCCTCATATACTATAATTAAATAATATGTATTTGATAAGTAACAAAAAAGTAGGTTTTTACTTACTTTTTAATTGTTTTATGTATTTTTAAATGTTAAAAAGCACATTTTTACAGATAAAATACATTTTTTGTTTGCGTTATACAAAAATAGTTCTATCTTTACACTGTGAAAATGAGTTAGTACTTTCATTTCCCCCAAAATGAAGGTTTTTATAAAAGTGAGTTTTAATTTTAGATTAAGCCCCTAAATTAAGATGATTTGTGTGAAGAAAAAGAGCGTGGAGACGCTCTTTTTTGTTTATATGTATTTGATAATCTGGATTTTAATTATCAAATGATTGCATGGTAACTAGTTTTTGGTATGCACCATTTTTAGCAATAAGTTCTTCGTGAGTTCCTTGTTCTACAATACGTCCTTTTTGCATTACAACGATTAAATCAGAATTTTGTATAGTTGATAGCCTATGTGCTATTACAATACTCGTTCGATTTTTCATCATATTTTCTAAGGCAGATTGAACTAAACGTTCACTTTCTGTATCTAATGCTGAGGTAGCTTCATCCAGAATCATTATAGGCGGATTTTTAAGTACTGCTCTTGCAATAGAAAGCCTTTGTTTCTGCCCGCCACTTAATTTATCGCCACTATCACCAATAACGGAATTAAGTCCTTCTGGTTTTTCTTTTACAAATTCCCAAGCATTAGCAACTTTTAGAGCATTAATAATCTCTTCATCGGTTGCATCTTCTTTACCAATTAGCAAATTATTTTTAATAGTATCATGAAATAAAATAGAGTCCTGAGTAACTAAGCCCATTAATCCTCTAAGAGAATTTTTGGTAATATCTTTAATATCAGTACCATCAATTTTTATAGCTCCCTTGTTTACATCATAAAATCGGGTCACTAAGTTTGCTATAGTAGATTTACCACTACCTGATTGACCAACTAAGGCTACTGATTTTCCTTTTGGGACAGTAAGGTTAAAATCGTTTAAAACATATTCTTCTTCATATTTAAATGAAATATTTTCTAGCTTTATATCAGTAGTAAAGTCGTTTTTAGTTGTAGCTTCTGTTTTATCTTTTAATGGAGATTCTGTATTAAGAATTTCTAATACACGTTCTGCTGCCGCATTTCCTCTTTTTACTCCATAACTTGCTTTAGAAATTGCTTTGGCCGGAGTTAGAATATTATATGCAAGTCCCATATAAACAATAAAAAGACCTGGGTCTAAAGATTTTTCAACAAGTACCATTTGACCACCATACCATAATAGTATAGCTATTACAGTAATTCCTAAAAATTCGCTTGTAGGCGATGCTAGGTTTTGCCTATTTAATAGTGAATTCGAAAAATTGTAAAACCTTAATGTAGATTCTTGAAACTTTTTCCCAAAAATATTCTCGGCATTAAACCCTTTAATAACTTTTAATCCTCCTAACGTTTCTTCTACTATGGATAGAAAGTACCCTTGCTCTTTCTGAACTTTATCAGAGTGTTTTTTAAGTTTTTTTCCGATTAAGGAAATTAAAAAACCTGAAACTGGAATAAAAATAAAAACAAATATCGTTAGCTTCACACTAATTAATAACATTGCACATATAGTGAATATAATCATTAGCGGTTCTCTTACTATCAATTCTAATATTGATAAAAAGGAATGTTGAATCTCCAATACGTCTGTAGAAATTCTGGCGATAGTGTCTCCTTTTCTTTTTTCTGAAAAGTAGGAAAGAGGAAGGTCTATTGTTTTTTGATATAATTCATTTCGAATATCTTTTAATACTCCATTTCTTAAAAACGTAATGAAATACATAGCTAAATAGCTAAAGATATTTTTCATGA
Source organism: Aquimarina sp. AD1 (assembly GCF_003443695.1). NCBI lineage: Bacteria > Pseudomonadati > Bacteroidota > Flavobacteriia > Flavobacteriales > Flavobacteriaceae > Aquimarina > Aquimarina sp. AD1. Next base: position 175,882 of record NZ_CP031966.1, read on the forward strand.
AAAACATAGTAATGACTAATACAACCATAAATAGGAGTACATCATCATTTCCTTGTTCTGCTTTTTGAGTAACAAAATAGTTAAGATAACTTTCCGCGTATTCTCTAATGTTTAAAATACCATTCCATTCAGGCTCTTGACTAACTCTTTTAGTCTGGTCAAAAAGAACATTTAACATTGGGAATAAAGATACCATTGCAAGTGTTCCAAATAGCGCATAGAAAATATTTGATATGATATTTAATATTGCATATATTTTATAAGGTTTCGCAAAGCGAAGGATTTGTTTAAAGTAATTCATTAATTATTTTAGAAACGGTAATAACCGTCATTTAAGTTAATTGTAAATCTTTTTTGATTGCTGCTATTTTAGTATTCAGTTTTTGTTCCACAGTATCAAAAGCTGACAAATCGTCAATAGATTCTTGTACACTCATATAGAACTTAATTTTTGGCTCGGTTCCACTTGGTCTTGCAGCTATTTTGCTTCCTGCTTCAGTGTAAAAAATCAATACATTAGATTTTGGGATTTCAATTGAATGTTCAGTTTTATATAAAGTATTTGTTGCTATGCTTGTTTGATAATCTTCAATTAATACAATCTTTTCTTCAGCGATCTCGGTAGGAGGATTGTTTCTTAAATCGATCATTGTTTGCTTGATTTCCTCAGCTCCTTTTATTCCTTTTTTTACAAGAGAAACAAGGTTTTCTTTGTAAAAGCCGTGATCAACATATAGGTTTAATAGCTCTTTATAAAATGAACTTCCATGAGATTTTGTGTACGCAACAATCTCACAGGCCAGAAGGGTAGAGGTAACGGCATCTTTATCTCTAACGAAGTCACCTACCATAAAACCAAAGCTCTCTTCACCACCACCAATAAAATGTTTGTCAGGGAAGTCTTTAATAAGTTTAGCGATCCATTTAAAACCAGTAAGTACTTCTTTGTATTCTACCTCATATGCTGCTGCAAGGTTTTTCATCATTGGAGTGGATACGATAGTAGAGGCAATAAATTCGTTTCCTTTTATTCCTTTTGATTTATAATGCTTTAATAAAAACCAAGTCATTACAATCATGGTTTGATTTCCGTTAAGTAATTGTAATTCTCCGTTAGTATTTCTAACAGCAATCCCTAGTCGGTCGCAATCTGGATCTGTTCCGATTACAATATCGGCATTCACTTTTTCGGCAAGTGCTGTTGCCATTGCAAGTGCTTCTGGCTCTTCTGGATTTGGAGATTTTACCGTTGGAAAATTACCATCAGGTACTTCCTGTTCTTTTACAATATGTACATTGCTGTATCCTGCCTTCTTCAAAGTTTCAGGAACCGCAGTGATGGATGTGCCATGTAGTGAGGTAAATACAATGGTCGTATTATCTTTTGCTTCTTGTGTAGCAGCAAAACTTCCATTCTTTACACTATTCTCTATAAAAGGAGTATCAATTTCTTTATCTATTATTTTTATAAGTTCTGTATTTGCATCAAACTTAATATCAGCATAATTCAGAGTGTTTATTTCGGCAATGATTTCGCCATCTTGTGGTGGTACTAATTGTCCTCCATCTTGCCAGTATACTTTGTATCCATTATACTCAGGAGGGTTATGACTAGCAGTTAGTACGATTCCGCAATGGCATCCTAATTCTTTTACAGCGTACGAAAGTTCTGGTGTTGGTCGCAAACTAGAAAATAGATAAACTTGTATGCCATTAGCAGAAAATACATCGGCTACTAATTGTGCCAGTGTATCACTATTATTTCTACAATCGTATGCGATTACTGCCTTTGCTTGTTCACCATGGAATTGTTTCTGTAAATAATTACTCAACCCTTGTGTACTTTTTCCTAAGGTGTATTTATTTATGCGATTTGTTCCTACTCCCATAATACCTCGCATACCACCAGTTCCAAACTCTAAGTCTTTGTAAAAACTCTCCTTTAATACATCAGAGTCTTGTTGTTGTAGTTTTACAATTTCTTCTTGCGTTTGTTTGTCAAAAACAGGTGATAACCATTCTTCAACTCTAGTGTGGATTAAGGATTCTGAAACTTGCATTTGTTTAGGTTTTGTTGATAAAAGTATTATTTAATTTTGTTAGAAAATTCCTGTAAAAAGGAAGATCCACGTTAAATTTAAGTTATTTAATAATCTAATGATAAAAGGGGTGTTCGTTTATATTTTTATTATACAATAGAGGGTTATAAATGTATTTTTTCAGAAATATGATATCGTTCTTTATCACGTTTGCTGGTTAACATAATTTCTCCTAGAAAGCCAGCTAAGAAAAACTGCGTTCCTAGTATCATCGATGTCAAAGCGATATAAAATTCTGGTCGCGAGGCTATCAATCTTCCTGTTTTTTCTATAAAGAGTTTATCTATCCCTAAATATAATGAAAAACAGAACCCTATTATAAAAAGAATTGTACCAATCAGACCAAAGAAATGCATAGGTCGTTTTCCAAAACGTGACATAAACCAAATGGTGATCAAATCTAAGAACCCATTTACGAAACGGTTCATCCCGAATTTAGTTTTACCATATTTTCTCGCTTGATGTAAAACAACTTTTTCGCCGATCTTATTAAATCCTGCATTTTTTGCTAATACAGGTATGTAACGATGCATTTCTCCATGAACATCTACCTGCTTAACTACTTGATTTTTATATGCTTTTAATCCGCAATTAAAATCGTGCAACTTTAAACCAGATGTTTTTCTTGCAGCTGCATTAAAAAGTTTAGAGGGTAAATTTTTAGCAATTACAGAATCATACCGTTTCTTTTTCCAACCAGATATTAAATCGTATCCATCTTTAATGATCATATCATACATCTCCGGAATTTCTTCTGGATTATCTTGCAGATCTGCATCCATAGTAATGATTACATCTCCTTGCGCTTCTGCAAAACCTGCGTGTAGCGCTTGCGATTTACCATAGTTTTTAAGGAATTGTATTCCTTTTACATTTTGATCTTTTTTTGATAAAGAGGTAATAGTATCCCACGATTTATCGGTACTACCATCATCAATAAAAAGAATTTCATACGTATATTGCTTGGATTGCATCACTTTTACAATCCAATTATAAAGTTCGGTAAGTGATTCTTGCTCGTTAAGCAATGGTATGACTACAGAAATATCCATACTATGATGATGCTACTTTAGTTTTAAAAACAGAACCTGCAATTAATGATATCACAGCTCCAATAAATATGAACCATATGGTATACATGATTACACCGATATAGGATTTACTACTATCTTGATTTTCTAAATTTTGTTTTACCTGATCCAATTGTTCTGGAGTAAACTGTTCTGTAAAACGTAATGTCATATTAGTTTGAAAATCAGGATCTATATAAACATCATATATATATGCCATAGAACAGTAACACAAGCCAACTATACCCATTATTATAATCCCAACTTTTAATGCATCAGTAATATTTAGCACACTTTTATGTGTTTTATATTTTTTGATTACATATATAATGATAACAATCTCCAATATTAACGCAATTAAAAAAGTAAGATAATAAAGGATGGGAGATATGTTTAATATTCTTGATAGGTAATCCAACGCTACTCTAGCGATACCGGTGGATATAGCTATGATAATAATATAAGTAAGAAAATTTTTATGAGAAACCCCCATTGATATTTTAGTAAAATGATTTGGTTGACAAATATAGGTATTCCATTTATAGAAAATTACATAAAAAAATTGGATTGCCGTTTAGGCAATCCAATTGTATTTTTTACTTTATGTGTGTTCTAGTATAAAGGTTCTTTCTTTTTTATTGCTAAAGAAGCTAATAATCCAATAATGATATATATAAGCATTCCCCAGAACCAACCTTTTATTTGATTAACAAGGCTAAATTGATTTTCTTCTTGCATTTTTGCTACCGCTTTCTCAATTTCTGATTCTGGTGTTCCGAATTTTTCCATGAAACCAACAGTAGATTCTATAATTTGTTCGTTAATAGCCGTGGCTGCATCTGGATCAACTGCAACATATATTAAAATAGTAACAACTGTACTAATTAATGTTCCTATGGCAACGGTTATTAAATAAGAAGTAAATGCTTTTTTAAAGTCTATAAAACCACCAAGTAACTTTCTACTTTTTACTGCAGAAACGATACCAAAGACGATGATCATTAGCGATAATCCAATTCCGGCCATCCAATTAGTATACATTCCTTGGTATACTGTATAGGCAAGAACAGTTACAAGTGATAGGACTACTCCTAAAATAACTCCAAGAGATATAGCATTAGATTTAACAGATTTTTCCATAATTATATAGTTTTGGTTATTTAGATATAACACATAAGTACACAAATTTACGAATTTGTTACATTTTGCTCAGAAAAATATTGATATGTATAATTAAATGTGGAGTAGGGTTACTTAAATGGATCTCTTTTTTTACTTATGATGAGGCCGGAAATGAGTCCGAATAAAAAACCATAAAAAAGATCTTCAATAATAGCTTTTGTAATCATTCTCCAGGAAGAGGAATGCTTCTTATTGATAGCTAATGTTCTTTCAATATTTTCTTGAGTGAAATCTGCAGAAGTCTCAGCTATTCTTTTTATATGATTATCCTCTAATTGAGTTATTATTTCAGGATCAATAACCTTTATCAAAAGGACTTTCCATAAAACAGCCATTAGACCACCTAATAGAGAAATTCCAATACTAATTTTCAGTGCTTCCCCAAGACTAATAAATCCATTATTACTTTTTTTAAATATTAGCTGACCAATAACTATACTAATAACCGTAATCAAAAAAAGGATAATTAAATGAGCTAAGCCCTGATTGGCGTAGTAACCGCTTAGATAGGAAGTAAGGCTAAAAATAATTCTTGCTATTCCAAAAATTACACCAAATTTAATAATGGTTTCTCTTATAGGAATAATCTTACCTTTCATTTTTTAACAGGGTGTTTGTTTGCATAAATTCTTGCTCAAATATAATAAAATGTTAATTATAAGATAGTTGTTTTGTTATTTTTTTAGACCATTTTAAATAAAAAATGCTATATTTACGTTATATTATTACGGTTAAACCATTGTTTTTATTGTTTTTTACAAGTCAAAGACAATAATTTAGATGTGTATTTTAGCTGCTTTTTATAACTTTTTAACTCCCAAAATATTGTAGTATGAAAACAAAATTATTCTTTCTAATAAGTTTTATGCTTATTCTATTTACTTCTTGTTCTACCGATGAAAATAATAATGAAATATCTTTAGAAGAACAAGAATTAAAAGTAAAAAACCTTGTAGAATTTTTTGCTAGAGATGTAATTCCTTCTCCAAGTTTTGTTAAATATGTTGAAGTTGTACAATTAAAATCTTCAACTGGTTTAACTCAAGAAGAAATGCAAGAACTCGAACAAGAATTATTAAGTCAGCAAAGTGCTGAATTTGTAGAATTGTATTATTATGTAGTATCATTAAATTTAACAGAAAATGAACTTAGGAATGTAGTGATTGAATATCTTTCCTTAGCGAAAACAAATTCTCTTAGTCAATCAAAGAATGATGATTGCACAACTTCTTCTTCTCCAGATGGAACTGATTCTTTAATATCAATATTAATTAAACTTTTTTCATGTCAAGAAAGTGGAGAAGATGAAGAAGCTAATTAAATTAATTTTAGACAAAAAAATAATAACTTAAATATTGCTATTCTACAAAAAATGTTTAAATTTGCACCTCGAAAATGATAATATTATATAATGAGAAAAGATATTCACCCAGATAATTATAGACTAGTTGCCTTTAAGGATATGTCAAATGATGAAGTTTTTTTAACTAAATCTACTGCGAATACTAAAGAAACACTTGAAGTTGATGGTGTTGAGTATCCGTTAGTGAAATTAGAAATTTCAAGAACTTCTCATCCTTTCTATACAGGTAAATCTAAACTTATCGATACTGCAGGACGTATCGACAAGTTCAAAAACAAATATGCTAAATTCAAAAAGTAATTTAGTACACAACGATTTTAAGAAGCCTTTCTTTTCAGAAAGGCTTTTTTGTTTTTATACGTTACCGTATTTTTGATTCGCAATACAAATTTTTCACTTTTATAGCTATGAATTATATTCTTTTTGATGGAGCTTCTAGAAACTCACTTCTTCCTTTTACGTATACCAGACCTGTTGCTGATATCAGAATCGGAATTTTGACTATTCGAGAGAAATGGGAAAAACATTTAGGGTATGCTACTTCTACAATTACAGAGGATTATCTTAGTGAGAAATATCCAATGGTAGAATTAGAGGAGAACGTGATGATTAATGCTTCATTTCTTCCCACAGAAAATTTGGTAAGGATGGTTTCAAATTTAGAGCCAGATCAAGCTATTTTTTATGATGATGAGCCAATTGCTTTTTATGCAAAAGAAGATCAAGAGGTAGATTTTGATGTGTATGAAGTGATACAATATAATTACGATGTGTTTACGGTTAAATACACTTGGGATATTTTTTCTAAAAATGAACGGGCAATCAAAGAAGATTTTGATTTGTTGACTAAGGATAGAGAAAGTCAACCGATACCAGAAAGTAATAATGTAATCGAACCAGAAAATGTTTTTTTAGAAGAAGGTGCTAAATTAGAGTTTACTACGCTCAATGCTTCTGTAGGACCTATTTATATCGGTAAGGATGCAGAGATTATGGAAGGAAGTTTAATCAGAGGACCTTTTGTGCTGTGTGATCATGCTACTGTAAAAATGGGTGCTAAAATATATGGAGGAACTACAATCGGACCTCATTCTAAAATAGGAGGAGAGGTTAGTAATTCTGTGGTGTTTGGATATTCTAATAAAGGCCATGATGGTTTTATTGGGAATACAGTATTAGGAGAGTGGTGTAATCTTGGTGCAGACACCAATACATCGAATCTTAAAAATAATTATGCTCCAGTGCGATTATGGAGTTATGAAACTGAAGGTTTTGCTAAAACAGGGTTACAGTTTTGTGGATTGATGATGGGGGATCACTCTAAATGTGGTATTAATACAATGTTTAACACAGGAACGGTTGTAGGAGTAAATGCCAATATTTTTGGAAGTGGATTTCCACGTAATTTTGTACCTAGTTATAGTTGGGGTGGAAGTAGTGGTTTTACTACATATCTTACTAAAAAAGCTTTTGAAGTAGCAAAAGTAGTGATGGCTAGACGTAAAATCGAATTAACGGAAGAGGATCAAAAAATCTTAGAACATATTTTTGAAAAAACAAAAATATGGCGAAAGAGTTATGAGTGATATAAACCCCATCTTAATAAAAAAGATGGGGTTTTAGTTTTATAGTATTTAGATAAAAGAAATGTTATCTATTAAAATGAAATTCTGCAGTGTAAGTCTCCTGGTCATCGTCATAATCTCCTTCGATAATAAGACTGTCAGTTACAGTTGCTTTACCATCAAATAAAAGATATCCGTTTTCTTCGATACCTGTTGAAGGATCTCCATTAACAGTTTCTGTATATTCAAACTCTACTAAAGTTAATTTTCCTTCTTCTTCATCATATGCCCAATTCCCTCTAGAACTATATAATTCTTTAGCTTCAGTTTCGAAAGTTGCTGTACAAGTTTCTCTTGTAGCTTCGTAATCCAAATTGGTGTAATTGGTTGTCCTACATAAGTATAAGTACCATCAGCATTAAATGTTATAGGAAGTGATAAAAGAGTATCACAATAAGCATTTTCTACCAATAATTCTGTATCATTTGCACAAAATACAGTAGTTTCATCACATTCTTCTGCGCCGATAGTATCTTCTGTAACTCCATTTCTAGTTCTTTTTGTGTAGTTCCAAGTACCAATTAATTTAGGGTGTTTTTTTTAACAGATTTCATAATTTGATCTTTGTTTTAATACATATTTTGCCTTTTTTATTATGAATTCATAAGTTTTTTGTTAAAAGAATTTTTTTAAAATAAAAAGGGAATTATCCCTATTTTGTTTGGTTGGTAAACAGATTTATTAGGTTAATTTTGTTTTTTTTAATTTTTGAACAATTTAAATCATATTATGAAAAAAGTATTACTTGTTGTCTTAGGGCTGTTTAGTTTTGTGAATATTTATTCACAAGATATAGAAGTTTTTGATAAAAAATTTGACTCTGATGGTATCTGTGTAGAGAGTTTTAGGCTTAGAATTATTAATACAAACTCAAGAGTAAATCGTGTGAATGTTTTGTGTTATAGGCAGTCTCAAGAAAATCAGTATGGTTATCCTCCTTTGAACCCTGCATATTCAAAAACTTTAGATAGAGTAGTAAGAACATTGACAGATGGGTCAAAAGTGTATGAAACAGGTGTTGTATATGTGAATATGCCAGATAGTTACATGAATATAGAAGTTAAAGGACAATATAGAAATATAACACGAAATAGAACTTATTGGACGGAAAAAACTATACTTACAAAGTGTGATTTAACCGATTTTAAAAGATATAGCTTGATGTCTAGAGGTCGTACTTTAGAAGACGCTAGGTACAATCAATGTGTAGAAAACGTTGGTAATATAACCGATATTAATTTAAAACTACCTGTGGTATTGTCAGAAGGAATGTTGTATTCTCAATATGATAATTATTATGAGGTCATTGATATGTTTCCAGCTCATAGGAATGCTGATTTCACTGATGCCTCTGGTTTTTTTTCTGGACCTTTTTCGAGGTTTTGTGATGATATTGAGGAAGAAGAAGAGGAAGAAGAAAACGAGGATACTTCAAATTATGATATTCTTTTGAAAGAGTCTAACGTAAATGTGTATAGTGCTTGCGTTGAGTGCCCTAGTCAATTAGATATTTTGAACCCTGATTTTGCTGGAGGTACTTTTCCTATAAGAAAGCACTTAATGTCTACAGAAGGAAACACTGTTGAGACTCAGTTGTTGATTAGAAACATAGGTCAGACTTCTTCTAAAAAAACAGAGGTTAATTTTTACATGTCTACTGGTTATAATAGTTTATTGGGGGTTAATGCTGTTGAAAAGACTATTGAAATACCAAATCTAGCTTCTGGAGAGGAATATTTGACAAACCAAATATTTGTGCTCTCTGATTTTAGCGTAGCACCTGGAAACTATTATTTGGTTATTGATGTGATTGAAAATTTAGGTGAATCGGATGTTTCCAATAATTATGTTAGCATTCCAATAGAAGTTAAATCCGCTGCTTCTGGAATAATATTTAATAATGATGTTTCCGATATGAAAAATTACACTATTGAGATTTATAACTTTAATGGAACAAGGCATTCTAGTGAGGTTGTGAATGATTCTAAAAAAGAAAAAGAGGTAATAAATGAGTTGCCAAAAGGTCTTTATATTATAAAAAGTAAAAATGTAATTTATAAAGTTAGTAACTAATTGTTTTTACGTATAAGAAAGCCATTTAATTTTTATAACTAATTGTTAAATGGCTTTATTTTTCTTTCCAAACGCGTTTTAGAACCAAGAAATTTTGAGGGTTATTGGTTAATCCTTTAACATTTTTCCTAGTAAAACGAACTACTTGGTCGTAATATAAAGGCACAATTGGAGCGTGGGCGATTACAATCGAATCCATTTTCGCGTAATACGCTTCCCGTATTTTTATATCCTTAATAGAAAAACTTTCTTCATACAATCGATCAAAAGTTTCATTCTTAAAATGTGTGTAATTAGGACCGTTAGGTGTAAAATTCTTGCTATAGTATGGTGATAAGAAATTTTCGGCATCTGGGTAATCCGCAATCCAACTCGCTCTGAATACATCTAATTCTCCGCTCCATTTCTTTTTTCTGATGGTGGATGGCGGCATCACATCTACAATAATGTTAAGTCCAATCTTTTCTAGTTCACGTTGTATAAATTCACAAATACTTTGATAATTACTATCGGTTGCAATGCTAATGGTTGGGTTTTGGTTTCCGGTAAGTTTGATATATTCTTTAATGAGTTTACGAGATTTTTTTGGGTTATAGGTAAATCCCTTTTGATTATTAAAACCGGGTAAACCTTTTGGAATAAAACCATTCGTGGCAGGAGTTCCAACACCATTTTTTAGATACGTAATCATTTTTTCTCTGTCAAAACCATAGTTGATAGCTTTGCGTAGTAGTTTGGATTTTACTTCATCTTTATCTCCATCCAAGTAGAATCCAAGATACTCGGAGTTTAGATATGGCCCTTTGGATAAGTTTACTTGATCTTTATATTTATCTCTAAGTTTTCCACTTGGAGTTAATAATTCATCTTTATACGATGCATCCAGACTATTTAAGAAATCAATTTCTCCTTTCGCAAATTGTAAAAATTCTGTTTGTTTGTCTGGTAAAAATGTTACAGCTACAGCCTCTAAGTATGGTAATTGTTTCCCGTTCTTGTCTTTTTCAAAATATAGTTCATTACGACGTAAGACTAATTTAACGTTCTCTTCCCATAATTTAAATTTAAATGGTCCAGTACCAATTGGATTCGCTCTGAAGTCACTTCCGTAAAATTCAACAATTTCTTTTGGAACTACTGAGCAATAGCGCATACTCATTAAACCCAAAAATGCTGGAAAAGGCTTTTTTAATTGTATCCGGAATGTTGTGTCATTGACTGCTTTGTACGTGTCTACATTTTTTAAAACCCAGTTTCCGGGAGATGCTACTTTTGGATCATTTAATCTATCAAAACTGTATTCGAAATCATTAGCAGTTACGATTCTTGTACTATCTGTAGTTTTAAATTCAGCATGTTTATGAAACCTTACATCGTTTCTTAATGTGAAGGTGTAAATTAAATTGTCATCAGAAATTTTCCAGTTTTTGGCTATATCGGGTTGTATGTTTAAAGAATCATCAAGTTGAATTAAGCTATTAAATAATTGATTAGTAGGCCAAATAATAGATGGGTTACGAGCAAATGCTGGATCTAAGGTAAGTGTGTTAGAGTATTCATTATATCTAAATACTAGATGATCTTTGTTTTCTTCAGAAGGGGGTCCGCAAGAAAAGCACAGTGTGCAGAGGTAAACTATTGCTAAATAGTGAATTATATAAGTTGATTGGTTGATTTTCAATTTTAGTAAACGGATTATTGTTGGTATCTTTGACGGCTTTTAATTAAGATACTGACAAAGGTCGGGATCTTTTGATTAAAAACAAGTGTAAATATAAATAGATTTCTGTCTTTGCAGAAATGACGTGATAATTGTAATGAGAAAGAAAGTAGCTTTTTATACATTGGGTTGTAAACTGAATTTTTCAGAAACCTCTACCATTGCCAGAAATTTCAATAATGAAGGTTTTGATCGTGTAGATTTTTCTGAAAATGCTGATATTTATGTAATAAATACTTGTTCTGTTACAGAAAATGCTGATAAGAGATTTAAAACGATTGTAAAACAGGCGCAAAAGGTAAATCCGGATGCTTTTGTGGCAGCGGTTGGTTGTTATGCTCAGTTAAAACCAGAAGAGTTAGTTGCAGTAGATGGAGTGGATTTGGTATTAGGAGCTACAGAAAAGTTTAAAATTACTGATTATATTAATGATTTGTCTAAGAATGAGTTTGGAGAAGTTCATTCTTGCGAAATAGAGGAAGCAGATTTTTATGTAGGTAGTTATTCTATTGGTGATCGTACGAGAGCTTTTTTAAAGGTTCAAGATGGATGTGATTATAAGTGTACATATTGTACGATTCCATTGGCTAGAGGTATTTCTCGTAGTGATACATTAAACAATGTGTTGAAAAATGCAAAAGAGATTTCAGAAAAAGGTATTAAAGAAATAGTACTTACTGGAGTTAATATTGGTGATTATGGAAAAGGGGAGTTTGGTAATAAAAAGCACGAACATACTTTTTATGAATTGGTACAAGCTCTTGATGAAGTAGATGGTATAGAAAGGCTTCGTATTTCATCTATTGAACCAAATCTTTTAAAGAATGAAACGATTGATTTTGTGTCAAAATCAAGAACATTTGTACCTCATTTTCATATTCCATTACAGTCTGGTAATGACGAAATATTAAAGTTAATGCGTCGTAGGTATTTAAGTGATTTGTATGTAGATCGTGTGCAGAAAATAAAAGAAGTAATGCCTCATGCGTGTATTGGGGTTGATGTGATTGTTGGTTTTCCAGGAGAAACAGATGATCATTTTTTGGACACTTATAATTTTTTGTCCGAATTGGATATTTCTTATTTACACGTGTTTACTTACTCTGAACGAGAGAATACGGTAGCAGCTTCATTGGATAATGTAGTTCCACAAGATGTTAGAAAGAAGAGAAGTAAAATGTTGCGAGGTTTGTCTGTTAAAAAACGTAGAGCTTTTTATGAAAGCCAATTGAAAACAGAAAGAACTGTATTGTTTGAGTCAGAAAATAAAGAAGGATATATTCATGGGTTTACAGAGAATTATGTAAAGGTAAAGATGCCTTGGGATCCTTCTTATGTAAATACATTATGTGGAGTACAGCTAACAGATATTGATGATGATGGTTTGGTGCGGTTTGAGTTTTTAAAGTAATACATTTTAAGGATTCAAAAGCATGTATGATTGTTAAGCTAAAACAAGTTGTTTTTTTTGTCTATACTAGATGAAATTAGTACTTATAGAAACATAAAAAAAACCTGCTGAATAGCAGGTTTTTTTATGTTTCTAAAGATACTTCTATATGTTGATTCCAACAGGAAGTAAATCTTTGTATTTTCTTCTATTCTTTCGCATGAATTTTGCGATAATAGGGCTTGTAGGAACAAGTCTAATATTACGTTCTTCGATAATATTAAAAACAGCTACTATAAATTCTTCGGAATATCCCTTTTCCATTTGCTCCTCGCTCATCACGAGTTTAGTAAGGAATATTTTTCTCTCTTGTTGAGCATATTCGATCTTTGATTTTTGACCTTCAATAGTAGTTTCGAATTGTCTCAAAAATTCGTTGTCTACTATTTCTAATTCCACATCGCTCATGTTCTCCATATTTTTTTTAATTTACTATTGATAAAAATTAAAATGGGTTTTAAAACAAATAGTTTTCATTTTCAGAAATTTCATATCAATTATAAAAAATTAAGGTGTCCAGAAGATTCAATTTTAGTATTACTTACTTAGCCTAACTAAGATTTGTTAGTTAAAATTTTCCCTTTTACAATAATTTAATATCCTGTTTACTTTTTTCTGATAAAGTATTACTATAGTTTTGAGCTGCAAAGATAAGAAAATTAGAACTTTAAACGTATAAACCATTGTTAAAATACCTAGTATGAAGGAAGTTACCCATGTTTATTTTGTTCCTGGTATGGCTGCAGACGTATCTATTTTTGAATATATAAAACTCCCTGAAGAAAAATATAGAACATATACGATTCCCTGGAAGATTCCGGAGAAGAATGAATCTATAGAATTTTATGCAAAACGAATGTGTGATGAGATTGAACATAAAGAATGTGTTCTTATAGGTGTTTCTTTTGGAGGGATTATGGTTCAGGAAATGAGTAAGTATCTTAATGTTAAGAAATTAGTTGTGATTTCTAGTGTTAAGACAAAATATGAACTTCCGAAACGAATGCGGTTAGTCAGAAAGACAAAAGCTTATAAATTAATGCCTACGTCATTAGTTTCTAAAATAGATAATTGGGAAAAACTGGCTTTTGGTGATTTTGCAAAAAAGAGAGCTGCAATGTATCAAAAGTATTTATCTGTAAATGATAAGACGTATCTGGATTGGGCAATCGAAAAGATAGTTTGTTGGGATCAAGAAGAGGTTATTGATGGAATTATTCATATCCATGGTAGTAAAGATATCGTTTTTCCGATTTCTTACATTGATAACTGTATAACGGTAGAAAAGGGTACTCATGTGATGATTATTAATCGAGCACGCTGGTTTAACAAGCATCTTCCAGAAATAATTGAGAATTAATAGCCAATATTCCAATATTTTACATTATTTTGGAAACTTAAGAATTTATTCCCCAATAAAACCTACTTAAAGATGAAGATGATAAGAAAAATGTTAGTTTTTTTAGGTGTACTATTTACTTTCAGTATCCTAGTAAATGCTACACAACAAGAGCCTCAGAAACCTATTGCACAGGAACTTTTAGAAGAAAAATTGATTAATGACTACAATGTCTACGCCGTTCCTATGCCTGATAACATGAATTTTGCTGGAGAATTAGTGCCAGTTGAAAACCCAGATATTCGAGAACGAATGGATAGAGAGCTATTGGTCAATACCTATTGGCAATCAAATGGTTTATTGCTTTTTAAAAGAGCAAATAAGTATTTTCCAATTATAGAGCCAATACTTAAGGAAGAAGGTGTTCCGGATGATTTTAAATACTTAGCAGTTATAGAAAGTAGTTTAACACAAGCGGTTTCTCCTGCTAGGGCTACTGGTTTCTGGCAAATATTAAAAAATACTGGAAGAGAATATGGTTTGGAGGTAAACGATAATGTAGATGAACGATACCATATCGAAAAATCCACAAGAGTTGCTTGTAAGTATTTAAAGAATGCAAAAAAGCGTTTTGGAAGCTGGACTTTGGCAGCAGCAGCTTATAATGCTGGTCCTGGAGGAATAAATAAGCAATTAAAAAGACAAAATGCTACTACATATTACGATCTTCTTTTAGGTCAGGAAACAGGAAGGTATGTTTTTAGAATTACGGCAGTAAAAGAGATCCTAAGTAATCCTAAAAAGTATGGGTTTAACTTTACTAAAAATGATTTATACGAGTATATTCCTACTTTTAATGTTTTAGTTGATGAGCCAATAGTAGATTTTAATGAGTTCGCAGCTAAATATAATATCAATTATAAGATTTTGAAATTACATAACCCTTGGTTACGTGAAACTCATCTTAACAATGGTACTGGAAAGGAATATTTGATAAAAATCCCTAGAGAAGGATATTATAAAACAGGTGTCGGACAGTAGTATTCATTAATTTTACTAAATATTGTTCTATTTTTTTAGAGCTATAACTACAATTATTGTAAAATTGTGTTATGGATACAATGACGGTTATTTCATTAGTGGTTATAGGTTTATTAGCTGGTTTTCTTAGTGGAACTATGGGAATTGGTGGAAGTGTAGTAATGATACCACTATTAATTTTATGGGTTGGTTTTACGCAACATCAAGCACAAGGAACTAGTTTAGCAGTTCTTTCGGTTCCAGTAACTTTATTAGCCGCTTTTAATTATTATAAAGAAGGTCACGTAAATTGGAAGTTCGCCGCTATAATGGCAGTTACTTTTATAGTTGGAGGCTACCTGGGTAGTAGATTTGCAATTTCTCTAAATCAAGCAACATTGAAAAAAATCTTTGGAGGGATTCTTTTACTTGTAGCATTAAAAATGATTTTTGGGAAATAGATGATAAGTTTTTATCTATTATTACCGCGCTGATTGTTTAAAGAATCTTTTTCTCGTCTGTAGCGTTCGTATTCTTCATCAATATCACGCTCTTCTTGTGTTCTAGTATCTCCTTTTATTTTAAGATCTTTTTTATCTTCTTCTGCAGGAGTTGCTAACGCTCCTTTAGCGTCTAGATCTGCTATTAAAAGAGAAACACCTTTAGATAATGAATTGTAATGTATTGTGTAAGAGTTGCTAAGAGTCTCGCTAGAATGGTGCGTGACAATTTTTCGAATATCTAATAATTTTTTGTCACTATCCATAAAATACATCATAGGAAAACCAAGAGAGTGTTTAAGGTTATTAATGATATAAGAATTTTGGTTCGTAAGCTCATTTACATATAAGAGTTGAATGTTTTCGCTATACTCTCCAACTTTTTCTTTTAATCTTTCTTTAGTATCCCAGAATAAGACAATGAAATCTATTTGATCATGAAATTTATCGGATAAGTCATTCAATGCTGGTATTTCTCCAATACCAGGAACACACCAAGTGGCATATGTAATTAAGAATATAGGTTTTTCAATTTCTTTAAAAGAGATTGGTTCTCCTTTTAAGGGACTCATCTTAAAATCATCCATATAAGTTCCAACCAGATGATTTTGAACAAGTGAATCAAATAAGAATTTAGCATATTCTAGATCTTGATCCTTGTATGCTTCATTACTTTTTAAATTATATTTTTTGATATGGGCTGCAACAGCAATTGAAAAAGGAATCTTTCTTTCTAGCTGTCCAAAAACATTTCCTATATATAAAAAAAGTATTCCTAGAATTAATATTTTCTTCATTACAACTTTATTACGCGAGCTAATGTACTATAAAGTCTTTAAAAATAACAGTTTTAGTGTCTTAAAACATTATTTATAGATTTAGTACTGCCCTTATTTTACCCTTTGAACTACTAGATAACGTAATTATAAGAACAATTAGTGTGCCTAAATCTTTTTCATTTGTTGTTTCATCATAGTGATTTGCTCTTTTAGCATACCATGCTTGTCTAATTTCTTAGCTTCGGTAAGTAAATTTTGAGCTTCTCTTTTTCTTCTTTTGGTCATGGCAATACCTGCAAGATTAAGTTTAGCAACGGCTAAATCTTGATTCATGGATAGCCCTAATTTTATAGCTTTTTTGAGATATTTTTCTGCTTGCGTGATATTTGTTTGTGATAACATAATACCTAAAAGATAGTTGTAATATCCTTGTTGCTTAGTGGTAAGAGCACTTTCAGGGTTCTTAATTCTATCTAACCATTTTTTTGCTCCTGGAAAATCTTGTTTACGTAATCTTAAGAATGAAAGTAAAATTAATTCGTTTTTAAAATATAAAAAGACAAAAATCGAGGCTAGTAAAATCAGCATAATTCCATTTCCAATATATCCTTCTATGATTTGCCAAATGGCAGTACCAACAATTAATGCTGCAATTACTAATTTAATGTTTTTGTTGTACATAAAATGTATTATTTTTTTTGTCGCGGCAAAGGTAATAAAAACAATTATAAATATTTTGATATTTAGGTTTGTGAAAGTAAAAACTCTTCGTATATTTGCCCGCAGTTTTGGGATGAGATTCCAACTAGTTTTACAAAAAAGAGATTTCAAGAAGATATATAAAGATAGATAGCAATGAAAAGAACGTTTCAACCATCGAAGAGAAAGAGAAAAAACAAACACGGTTTTAGAGAGCGTATGGCTTCTGCTAATGGTAGAAAGGTCCTTGCTCGTAGAAGAGCTAAAGGCAGAAAGAAGCTATCTGTTTCTTCAGAATTAAGACATAAGCACTAATGATTGTAGTGCGACGAAAATATTTAAGGTGTTACTTTTAGGAGTAACGCCTTTTTTTATATCTAGTTGATTCCTAAATTATTTTTTAAATTTCAATACCAACACCAAAATGCCAAAAAACGAAAAACTCAAAAGTATATTGATCATTGGATCAGGACCAATCATTATTGGCCAGGCATGTGAGTTTGACTATTCCGGATCACAAGCTTTACGTTCTTTACGTGAAGATGGAATAGAAACCATATTGATAAATTCTAATCCGGCAACTATAATGACGGATCCTTCAATGGCAGATCATGTATATCTGAAACCATTGAATACTAAATCTATTATCGAAATCCTTAAAAATCATCCAAACATAGATGCGGTACTGCCAACTATGGGAGGTCAAACTGCCTTAAATCTTTGTATTGAAGCAGATGAGAAAGGAATTTGGAAAGATTTTGATGTAGAGATAATAGGTGTAGATATAGATGCCATTAATATAACAGAAGATCGTGAGAAGTTTAGAGAGCTAATGCTTAAGATCGGAATCGGAATGGCACCACAAGCTACTGCAGGATCTTACCTAAAAGGGAAAGAAATTGCTCAGGAGTTTGGTTTTCCTTTAGTAATAAGGGCTTCTTATACACTAGGAGGTGCTGGGGCATCTTTTGTATATAAAGAAGAAGAGTTTGATGAATTATTGACTAGAGGGTTAGAGACTTCTCCTATCCACGAAGTAATGATTGATAAAGCATTGATAGGATGGAAGGAGTATGAATTAGAATTATTAAGAGATGCTAATGATAATGTGGTAATTATTTGTGCGATCGAAAATATGGATCCTATGGGGATTCATACAGGTGATTCTATTACCGTTGCTCCAGCAATGACTCTTAGTGATAAAACATATCAGCGTATGCGTGATATGGCAATTCATATGATGCGAAGTATAGGAGAGTTTGCAGGAGGATGTAATGTGCAGTTTGCTGTAAGTCCAGATGAAAATGAAGATATTATAGCAATTGAGATTAATCCACGCGTATCTCGTTCTTCGGCATTAGCTTCTAAAGCTACAGGATATCCTATTGCAAAAATAGCGGCTAAATTAGCAATTGGCTATACATTGGATGAATTAGATAATCAAATTACAAAATCTACGTCGGCTTTATTTGAGCCAACATTAGATTATGTAATCGTAAAAATACCTCGTTGGAATTTTGATAAGTTTGAAGGATCTGATAGAAGGTTAGGACTGCAGATGAAGGCAGTAGGTGAAGTAATGGGAATTGGACGTTCTTTTCAGGAAGCCTTACATAAAGCTACTCAGTCTCTAGAGATTAAGAGAAATGGTCTTGGAGCAGACGGAAAAGGATATAAAGATTACGATCAAATAATAGAAAAACTTACCAACGCTAGTTGGGATCGAGTTTTTGTGATCTATGATGCAATCCAAATGGGTATTCCGCTTAGTAGGATATACGAGATTACTAAAATAGATATGTGGTTCTTAAAGCAGTATGAAGAATTATATTTATTAGAAAAAGAAATCTCAACGTATACAATCCAATCATTAACCAAAGATTTGATTCTAGAAGCTAAGCAAAAAGGATTTGCTGATAGACAGATCGCTCATATGCTTGGTTGTTATGAAAGTGAAGTATACAACAAAAGAGACGAGTTAGGAATCAATAGAGTGTATAAGTTGGTAGATACTTGTGCTGCTGAATTTAAAGCACAAACACCATATTTTTACTCTACTTTTGAGGCTGAAACACAGACGGCCGACGGAGAGATTATTGTTGCTAATGAAAGTATTGTTACTGATAAAAAGAAAATAGTAGTATTAGGTTCAGGTCCTAATCGTATTGGTCAAGGTATTGAGTTTGATTACTGTTGTGTTCACGGAGTCTTGGCTTCTGCAGAATGTGGGTACGAAACAATTATGATTAACTGTAATCCTGAAACAGTTTCTACCGATTTTGACACAGCGGATAAATTATATTTTGAGCCTGTTTTCTGGGAACATATATATGATATCATTCGTCACGAAAAGCCAGAAGGTGTTATCGTTCAGTTAGGAGGGCAAACAGCCTTAAAACTTGCTGAAAAGCTTGATCGATATGGAATTAAGATTATTGGAACAACCTATCAATCACTAGATTTAGCAGAGGATAGAGGTAGTTTTTCTACTTTATTAAAAGAAAATAACATTCCTTATCCAGAGTTCGATATTGCCGAAACGGCTGATGAAGCTTTAGAGGTTGCAGATCGTTTAGATTTTCCAATATTAGTACGTCCATCTTATGTACTTGGTGGTCAAGGAATGAAAATTGTGATCAATAAACAAGAATTAGAAGAACACGTTGTTGATTTATTGCGCAAAATACCGAATAATAAATTATTATTAGATCACTACCTTGATGGAGCTATAGAGGCCGAAGCAGATGCAATCTGTGATGGAGAGAATGTGTATATCATTGGTATTATGGAACACATTGAACCTTGCGGGATACACTCAGGAGATTCTAATGCTACCTTGCCACCATTTAACCTTGGAGAATTTGTTATGCAACAAATTAAGGACCATACGCATAAAATTGCATTGGCATTGAATACTGTTGGATTGATTAACATACAGTTTGCTATAAAGGATGATGTTGTATACATTATAGAAGCAAATCCAAGAGCTTCTAGAACAGTACCTTTTATTGCGAAAGCGTATGGTGAACCATATGTAAATTATGCTACTAAGGTAATGTTAGGAGAGAAGAAGGTTACGGATTTTGATTTCAAACCACATTTGGATGGATATGCAATCAAACAGCCTGTATTTTCATTTAATAAGTTCCCGAATGTAAATAAGAAACTTGGACCAGAAATGAAGAGTACTGGAGAAAGTATTTTATTTATTGATGATCTTAAAGATGATCAGTTTTACGATCTATATTCAAGACGTAAGATGTACTTGAGTAAGTAATTTTAATAAAATATAGAATCTTAAATCCCGCTATAACAGCGGGTTTTTTTGTTTGTTAATAATTAAGTCTTAAGACTAAAGAAAGTTTTAACTTTATACTTTTACCAATACATATATTATGATTAGATTTTTTATTCCTGTTTTTATGTTATTTAGTTCGATTATGCTCGGACAGGTGAATAGTTTAGAAATCCAAAAACAAATTGATCAAACGGTTTGGAAACCGTTCCAGAAAGCGTATGAAGCGTTAGATGCAGTATCATTAAACGAGATATATGCAGATGAGGTATTACGTGTTACACCAGAAGGGATTGATACCAAGAATGTATTTAAGAGTAAGAATGTAGAACGTCTAAAAGCTTCTAAAGAAAGTAATACACAAATAAAATTAGATTTTTGGTTCGATAGTAGGCATACCAATGACGATACTTCGTATGAAGTTGGTTTTTATAAAATAGGAATAACTGCGGATAATAAGACACAATACTTGTATGGTCAATTCCATATTGTATTAAAAAAGATCAATGGTATATGGAAAATAACACAAGATTGGGATACAACCACAATTAATGGTAAGCCGATTACTAAAGAAGATTTTGATAAAAAGAACTCTTTACGATTTTGATGTTTTTCAATTTATGCTGCTGATTATGCTACAAGCATGTGAGATTTAGAAACGATAATTAGATAATTTTCCAAGGTGTGAAGAAAGTTTTAAGATGGTTATATCAAACAATGATTATTCTGATTATTGTGTTTCTTCTTTTCGAACTATCGTATCGGTTTTCTTTTATTGATTTTTATAAAGCAGAGTTTACTTCTCTAAATGATGCTAATGATATCGAATCTAAGGATATAGATTATTTAGTATTTGGAGATTCTTTTTCTGCCACAACAAATAATTATGTTGAGTACCTAAGGAGTTCTAGTGATAAAACATTTATAAATTCTGGCGTACAAGGAATAGGAGTGAAGCAGGTTAATACTTTCGTAAATCGACGAATACAGAAATATCAGCCAAAAAATATTATCTATCAAGTATATGTAGGAAATGATCTTATAGATGTTGATCACTTGACCAACTATAAAGAATTACCCTTGATAAGAAATGTATATTGGGATGTATCCGATATGTTTCTGAGTAGTTCTTATGTCAATTATCGGTTAGGGCATTTTAAATCGAGCGTTGCACCAATTAATAAGATGTTTAATGATCAAAGATTTAGTGTAAAGGATTATAATCAGCGAAGTAAATTATATTTTAAGTCGGATTCAGCATACTTATATAAATCAGTAACAGCAGAAGGGAGTTTTCAACACCGATATGCTATCTGGATTGATGAATTAAAAGAATTTATAGAAGGAATCCCAACTGATGTCCAAGTCTTTATTGTTTTTGTCCCACATTGTTCGCAGTTAAATTCTTTTTATTTCAATAATATGCGTGAATTGGGAGCAAAGTTTTCTGATGAAACTGAATTTAAGAAAATGGAATATGGTTTTTTTGAAAAAGCTTCTTTGGATATACAACAATATAAAAATGTGACTTTACTAAACCCATTAGAACAATTACGAGAAAAAGATACGAAAGAGAAAAGACTTTATTATCTTAACGATCCTCATTTAAACGAGTATGGTCAAAAGGTTTTAGGCACTTTTTTAGAAGAGGAATTATTATCAAACGAATAGAGTGTGAGTTATATTTTAGGAATTTCAGCGTTTTATCATGATTCAGCAGCTTGCTTACTTAAAAATGGTAAAATTATAGCCGCTGCTCAAGAAGAACGTTTTACTAGAAAAAAACATGATCCTTCTTTTCCTAAAAAGGCTATTGAGTTTTGTTTAAAAGAAGCAGGCATAGGGATAGAAGAGATATCACTAATCGTTTTTTATGAGAAACCTTTTTTAAAATTTGATAGGATTATTAATTCTATTCAAGCTAACACACCTTTTGGTTTTTCTTTTTTTAGAAAATCTATTAAATCTTGGACAAAAACCAAACTTTGGATTCCCGCAATTATTAAAAAGGAATTAGCATTTACAGGTAACGTTTTATTTTCTGAACATCACGAAGCACACGCAGCAGGAGCTTTCTTTTCTTCACCTTTTTCCGAAAGTGCTATAGTTACGATAGATGGAGTGGGAGAAAAGGCTTGTACCACTATAGGCTTAGGTAACAATAATGAAGTAAAGATTATAAAAGAACAACATTACCCACATTCTTTTGGGCTTTTATACAGTGCATTTACACAGTATTGTGGTTTTAAAATTAATTCTGGAGAGTATAAGCTAATGGGATTGGCTCCGTATGGTAAACCGATTTATAAGGAGTTAATTCTAAAACATTTTGTTACAATTACAGATCAGGCAGAAATACATTTAGATCTTAAATATTTCTCATTCGATAAAGGAAAAACTACAATTAACAAGGCATTTTGCGACGTTTTAGGACAATTAGCTAGAAAACCAAGTGAAGAAATGACATCGTTTTATTGTGATGTAGCAAGTTCTATACAATCGGTTACCGAGGACTTTTTGGTAAAATTACTTAGGTATACAAAGAAAATAACTAAATCAGACAATGTATGTTTATCAGGAGGAGTAGCGCTAAATTGTAAAGCAAATGGAGAGTTGCTTACTAAAGATATATTTAAAAATATATGGGTGCAACCAGCAGCAGGAGATGGTGGAGGAGCAATGGGAGCGGCTTTCGTGGGATGGTATCATTATTTAAAAAACGAAAGAACTTATATCGATAATACATTACCAGAACAAGCATATCTAGGAATTGGTTATAGTAATGATGCTATAGAAGCTGTTTTAAAGGAACATCAGATTGATTATAGTTTAGTAAATGATAAGGAGTTATGTGAAGAGGTTTCGGATCAGCTTAAAGGCAAAAAAATAATAGGTTGGTTTCAGGGTAAAATGGAGTTTGGACCCAGAGCTTTGGGTAATCGCAGTATTTTGGCAAGTCCGTTATATAGTGATATGAAAAAGCATGTGAATATGAGAATCAAAAAAAGAGAAGGGTTTAGACCTTTTGCTCCCATAGTATTAGAAGAAAAAGCTAAAGATTGGTTTTTGGATAGTATATCTTCTAAATACATGCTTTTTACATTTAGAAGTGATAAGAAAGAAAAAATACCTTCTTGTATTCATGAAGATGGCACAGCTAGAGTTCAAACGCTCTCTTCAGAAGAAAACCCATTGTTACACCAATTAATTTCTTCTTTTGAAGATAAAACGTCTTGCCCTGTATTGATTAATACATCATTTAATGTTAGAGGCGAACCTATAGTTGCCTCTCCGTTAGATGCGTTGAGATGTTTTTTTCAGACTGAAATGGATATATTGGTATTAGGTAATTATATAATATATAAAGAAAGGAATAGGAATGTAAGTGAAACACTTTCTAAACAAATACAGTATGAGTTGGATTAGTGGTGTGATAGATATTGTTCAGGATAATAGCAATGCTAAAAGAAAACAACGACAATTTGGAGGATTAGTATTAGTGTTATTATTGTTAATTTTTTGTGTCTCGGTATATAAAGATGGATTCATATTTAATGCAAAACAGATCAATACGACCATTGGTTTTGTGGGAGTGTCAATAATTACGCTTTTGTTACCAATGCTGTTTTATCCTTTTCTATTCGTTTGGTTATTTGTAGGTAATATTTTGGGAGAGATCAGTTCTTTTGTTATTTTAGGGATAGTCTATTATTTACTTTTTTTTCCAATTACGTTTGTTTTAAGGATTATAAATAAGAAAAAAACAACTATTGGATGGATAGATAAAGAAGAAAGTATCGATTATGAAAAATTATATTAGTAATGAATAAATCAGGGATATTTTTAGAATTTTTGAAGTTTTTGATGCGTCAAAAAAAGTATTGGTTGATCCCAATTATTATTGTTTTGGTTTTATTAGGGGCTTTATTAGTTTTCACGGAGAATTCTGTTGTATCACCCTTTGTCTATTCTTTATTTTAAAAATACATATAAAAAGAACGATCATTTTAATAATTAAAATAGTAGCATAATTGAAACCAGTTTTTATTCTTTTAACGGGTTTGTCAGGTAGTGGGAAAACTACTTTGGGAAAAGGTTTAACAAATTACTACTCAAGTAGAGAAAATAAAGTTTTTCATTTAGATGGAGATGATCTGCGCAAGGCATTGCACTGTGATTTAGGGTTTAGTAAAGAAGATAGACATAAGCAGTTAATGTTAACGGCTGAGTTATCGATCTCTTATCTTAAGAAAGGAATCAGTGTTATTGTTTCTCTTATAGCTCCGTATAATGACCATAGATTAGATGCTAAGAAACTTATAGAAAGTCGCGGTTTTGATTTTAAACTAATTTATGTTGATTGTTCTATTGAAGGTTGTATAGAAAGAGACCCCAAAGGATTATATAAAAAAGTACTAAAAGGAGAAATAAAAAATTTCACAGGGATTGATGATCCATACGAACCTCCTAAACAGGTAGACTTACATATACCAACTGAAAAAATAAATTATCAGAGCTCATTAAAAAAAATGATAGAGCATAGTTTTATTAAAACAGAACCTGAAAAATTATAAATAGAGCTACTTTTTTAGAATATGATATATACTAGGTATAAACCCACACACTATAATGGAAACTAAAAGAACAGATTATCTTTTCGTAATGGGGCATATGAGGAGTAGGTCTTCTTTGTTGACTCATATTCTTTTATCACACCCTACTATGGTGGGACTTGGAGAAAGTAACGCGATATATGAGAGTAATTTAAAATTACTTTATATGAAATCTAAGACCTTATTAAAGAATAGGTCTGTTAATTTTTTTAAAAAAACCTATGTAGATCAAATAAATCATAATTCGAAAACTCCCAATCCAAAGATTTTTCAAAAAAAGAATTTTAAAGTGATTATTCTGACACGACCTCCTGATCCATCAGTAGCTAGTATTATGGCACTTACTAAAAAACATTATACACCATGGTCAGATGATAAATCAAAAAAATATTATCATGATCGGATGTCTTACCTAATAAAACTGAGAGAAAAATTATCTAATGATCAGTGTTTAGTTATAAATTCTGAGGAGTTAGTGCGTGCACCAAATGTAATTTTAGATAAAATAAGTGAGTTTTTAGAGATGTCTACACCACTTAAATCGGAATATGAAACATTTAATTTTACAGGTACCAGTGGGGATCCTAGTGCTAATATAAAAGAAGGAAAAATTATTAATAACTCACAGTACATTGATGTTGATACATCTAAATATCCAGAAGAATACGAGTTGTTTAATCAATTGATTAATATGTAATGGATATTAATTGTAATAATCAAAAAAAGATTGGATATGTTTTTTAGCAAAAACATTTCCTTTTTTACTCCAATGCCCATCACAAGTTAAAAACTGTTCTTCAGAATCTTTTATGGAAATTTTATCTGTTTCTAAAAGAAGATCCAAATATTTGATTCCTATAGATTCACAAAAAGCGGACATTTCTTTACCTAAAGGATTATTTTTATGTTTTTTGTAATTTTGAATATCTCTTAATACTGGAATTGTAAAAACCATAACTTCTCTTTCCCCAGCTATTGATTTAATCTGTTCTAATGAATACTTTAGGCGATTTAATTGCTTTTCTGAATAATTAAAATATCCGGGAATTTCATCTTCAGATACTATTTTATTATCTTTTTTTATAGATTGTTTTAATACTGATTTAGCATATAAAAGAACGTTGTATGAATATGTGAAATTTTTAAATATTTTTTTAATAGGTTTAAGTTTCTTAGTATGCACTCTTGACTTATGGATGCTATCCAGATGATAGGTCAATGAATAATGCGGATAGTCTCCAACGAGATATGGTCGATATCGGTCCGAATTAATTTTTAAGTTTATTTCATAGTCATCATCAATAAAGTCGTTTGCAGGTAAAACACCTATTAAAATGGCATCATGAGTGTAAGAACTAGCTAATGTTTTATATAACATGTAATATTGTGTAGATCCAAAATTGCCTGCCATTCCAAAATTTAAGTGTGGTATTTTTTTTTCATTTTCTAATAGATTTGATAGTCTGAATTCTCTAGACACACCTACACCTTCGATAAATGAATCTCCAAGAACCAATACTCTCTTATTAGAACTTCTTATAGCTCTTTCTTGATCTCTAAAACCCTTGGAATTGGATTGATAAGTTACATCAAAGCATGTTTTTTTTTGCCTATAATTATTATTTGGGAGATGAGAGGTTCCAAAATTTTTATTAATGTCATACCAAAAACTCTGTGTATTCTCTAAAGAGTATGTAGGGATTTCAATATTAAGATTGCTATTCTTCGTATATATAGCTAGTACTACTTCCAAAAGAAGGAATGTAAAGCCAAATATTAAAATCAATTTTTTAAATAAAGAGATTAAGTACTTCTTTTTAAATAAATTATGATTCATTGAATGAGATGTTCTAATGATGATATATAAGTCCTAAGCTAGTTGATATTATTAATTGATGTAATAATATCATTAGCAATAATTTCACTTATTATAGAATTACCATATTCAGAAATATGGCAATTGTCAATAAATATATTTTCTTTACTAGTGTCAAAACAGTTACTGATATTAATAAAGTTATTTGAGTTTTGTAATATTGAATCAATTGTTAATTGTTGATATAACTTATTAAATACCTTATCTAAACCTTCATGTTTGTTATATTGAAGGTTTTCATATTCGGTTCTTAATTTCTTGGTATAAACAGATGGTTGTAAGTAATTAAAGATATTAAAACGATATTGATTGCTGATAGCGTCCGTAATTTTAATATTATTTCTATATCCTTTTATAATTTCATCAAGTATAGAGTCGTTTATGATGACATCATATTTTTCTTTTTCTACGTGCTTTAATTTGTTTTGTAGTTTTTTAATACCCATATTAACATTACTTGATTTAAGTGCTAATATGAATTGTTTGTTAGATTTTTTGATAGCATCATATGACTGTTTTATTGGTTCCCTAACGTTTTTTAAATAATTAGGGTGTTTTAAAAGTACTTCATTAAAACCATCATAAAAAACAACAATATCTGGTTTTTTTCCTTTTTTTAAAGCTTCTATTAATAGTGCAGTTTCTTGTGATCTGCTATAAGCGGGAACACCGTAGTTGGTAATATGAAATTTTTTTGTTGGCTCTTTTTCTTTTAATTTTTTGGATAATAATGACGGTATTGTCATTATATCTCTAGCTCCTTCGCCAAACATAGTAGAACCACCAAAACAATAGATAGTATATGTAGAATCAGTTATGATAGTGTCTTCATTGATAGTTTTTCTATTACCTTGTACATCAATATTTATTGCTTTACCTGTATATGGTTTAAGTTTATATTCCGTAAATGGATCCCATTCATAGGTTAGCTTATGGTAATCATTGTAAAACTGTTTTATAAAAGGAATATCTTTTTCAGAATATGAATTGGATGCTAAGACACGGTCTATTTTATTAGATTGATGTTGAAATTTTCTGTTTTCGAAAAAAAAACCAAGGATGACTTCTAATATTACTAATAAAAGGAATGATATGAAGATAATGATAATGAAATCCTTAATTTTTTTTCTCATACTTGTAAAGAAGAATTATAGGTCAAACAATTGTTGATTTTATAAAAAAACGACAAATAGAATTTAATATAAGTCTCAAGAGTTTATTATTAGATATTTAATTAAATTTAGTCATAATCTTTAATATCTAGTGATTTTAAAAAAAGTATTTAGTAATCATAGATTATAGTAAAGAAAGATTTGGTTATGATTAAATTTTTAGTTTTTGTGTATGAATAAGGTTTTTCTAGATTTAAATTACTATTCAGAGAAGATAAAAAAACCGGATTTATTAATTAAAAAGTTTAATTATAGTTTAGGGTACCTTCCGTATTTGAAGGATAAAACACAAACAATTTCATTGAATAGGATTGGGATTAATTTTTCTATGAGAAAAGAAGGAGTTCATTATCTATTCTATAAAGGAAGGAAAATAAAAAAATATAGTATTCCTTTTTTATACCATAATTTCATAAATAAGTTAGCACCAGATTACATTTTAATACATGGAATGGGATATGGGAGGTATAGTTATTTTCTACGGAAACAATTACGTAAGAAATCAATAATTTTGGTTCAAGTTCAAGGATATGCTGAAGCGCCCAAAGGTTTAAAGAAATTAATATATACTTGGGCTGATAAATATATAGATGGTTATTTTTTTACAGGAAAAGAAAATGCCAAAGATTGGGTAGCGTCTGGAGTTTTTGATAATAATAAAGTTTTCGAAGTAATGGAAGGTGCTGCCAATTTTACATTCAACCCAGAGATTAAGAGAAAGAAAGAATCCTTTTTGTGGGTCGGGAGATTGGATAAGAATAAAGATCCAATTACTGTTTTGAGTGCTTTTCAAAAATACCTAGTTAAAGAACCTTTGGCTACATTAACGATGGTATATAATGAGTTTGAATTATTAGAAGAAGTAAATGACTTGTTAAGCTCAAGTACACTTTTAAAACAAGCAGTTAATACTATAGGGAAATTAGATAGAAAAGAAATCGAGTTATTATATCAAACTCATGAGTATTTTGTTTTGGGATCTCATTATGAGGGTAGTGGATTTGCACTTGCAGAGGCAATGACGTGTGGTTGTGTTCCGATTGTAACTAGTATTCCGTCTTTTAATTATATGACTAATAATGGAGCCTGTGCTTTATTGTTTGCACCAGGTAATGGAGAAGAACTATTTAATGCATTTTGTGAAACAAAAACTATAGATTATTCTAAAAAACAATCAGAATTATTGCAATGTGTAGAAGATAAATTGACTCATAAAGCAATAGCTGAAGATATTTATCAAACGTTTCATTATTTAGAATCAAAAAAACAAGAATAGATTACATCTGCGGTATCTTCAATTTTAAAATGCCTAATCCTTTGAGTTTCTTGATTTTTATTTAATAAATCCATTGATGTTTTAATTAAATCCGCTTTATTATCTTCATAGAAAAAGTTCGTTATGTTTTCTGATAAAGGGAATGTACTAATTACTTTGCAACCACTATACAGAGCTTCTTGAACAACCATAGAATTCCCTTCGAATTGAGAAGTATGTAGTAACAGTTTACTATTGTTTAAAAGATCTCGAACCTTGTTATTGGGTACATACCCCATTAATGTAATATTTTCTCTTAGTCCTAGCGCATTAATTTTAGTAGTAAGCATTTCTTTTTCTTCTCCATCCCCACAGATAACAACATTTATGGTATTCAACACTTTTTTTAATTCGAAAATGATTTCAATAAATAAAGAATAATTTTTTAATGCGCCTAAATTTCCTACACCAATAATATCAATGGTTCTTGATCCAATATTCAGTTTCGGAAAGCTATTGGTGTCTACAGCTACATTGGCAATTTTTTTAGCGGTAATACCCCAATGTTTTTTTAAAACCTTTTGATGGTTTTTTCCGACGACAATCAATTGATCTGCGGATGGCCTGAAGAGTTTAAAGTATTTGTTATTTGATTTTACATCTTGTCCTTGCAACCAAGTAAAATGTTTAACTCTAAAAAATATCCTAAGTAACTTACCAACAATAGCGGTGTCACTATACCAGAAAGATAGGATTCCGTCATAGTCATTTCTGCCAAAAAGTTTGGCACCTTTTATAAAGGCTTTACTAATCACCAATATACTATTCCATTTGGTTTTAAATCCACCTCCAATTGCATACACTTTAATAGAGTTAATATTGTATTCCTCTTTTTTAATAGGATATCGGAGTGTAATTATATCTATTTCTAGATCATCAAAATTAGTATCTAAGTAATTACAGAATTGATAAATAAAAGGAACGATAGTATCCTCATTTTTGTTCCCTGGAAATAGTGGTGTAATAAATAACAACTTTTTCTTCATCCCTTTATGAGATTACTGTTTTGAAATGTGTAATGTTTCTCTGCAAATTTAGAGAGGTTTTTATTATGAAAAACAGCAACTATTGACAATTCATTTTCTGTTGTTCTACTTTTTAAATATGTCATAATTTTTATCTCTAAATCTTCATTTAGTTGATTTGTAGCTTCATCAAGTAATAGAATTTTTGGTTTTGTATATAAGGCTCTAATCAAAGCTAAACGTTGTTTTTGCCCACCAGAAATACTTTTACTATCAATGT
Source organism: Aquimarina sp. AD1 (assembly GCF_003443695.1). Taxonomy (NCBI): domain Bacteria; kingdom Pseudomonadati; phylum Bacteroidota; class Flavobacteriia; order Flavobacteriales; family Flavobacteriaceae; genus Aquimarina; species Aquimarina sp. AD1. The sequence goes on from NZ_CP031966.1 coordinate 206,317, forward strand.
TTAATACAGTATTAAAACCATCGTCTAAATTTAGAAACCAATCTTTTAGATCAAAACTATCAAAGAGGTGATTTATATAGTTATAATCAATATCTTCTTTTTTATTCATTGTTATATTTTCAATCAATGTTCCTTGAAAAATAAATGAATGTTGCGATAACATATATACGAAAGGAAACGATGCTGTATTCGTAATAACATTTTCGTCTAATATGATCTTACCAGATTTAAATGGAAGCATTCTACAGATAATATGTAGTAAGGTCGTTTTTCCGCAACCAGATTTACCCATAATTCCGATAAAATCCCCTTTCTTTATTTCTAAGTTACAATTAGATATAATTAAATCATTATTAGGGTAATTAAAATTAATGTTTTCTAACCGTAAAGAATTTTCGAACAGATTTTCATTTAGTTCATTAGGTTGGTCAAATTTGTAAGATGCTAAAATATCAACCGCGTGTTTGTTACTTTTTAAATCTATGTACGCGTTAATGATTTTATTGAATGACGGAATAATTTTAATAACGGCACTTCCATAAAAAGAAAGTAATACCAGATCTTTAATTGAACTTGAGTTTAATAGTATGAAAGCAATAGAAAATGAAATAAAAATAATTGTCATTACTTCTAGATATCGTACATTATTTTGTTTAAAAGTACTTAATGAAGCTAATGTATCATTTTGTTCCTCATAGGATTTGCCAAATCGATTAATGAAATCGCTTTCTGATTTAGAACTTTTTATTTCGATGATTCCGTTTAAGATATTCATTAAATTATTTAAGGTGTCTCTATATGATTTAGAAATGATTTCATTAAAGCGTTGTGTTTTACCTTTACGCAAAAACAATAATAATAGTGCAGAAATAGAGACAAAAATTATAGAAAAAATAGTTGCCAAAGGATTAAGAATAAATCCTGCTATCATAATCATAGATATTATAATTATTTCTGATGTTAAGTGGTAAATCGGGATAAGAATATTAGTTACGAAAATAGTTGGAAGTTTATGAAAATCTCTGATTAATTCTCCTTTATCGATGAGGTAATATTTTTCATAGTTTCCATAGGTAAAATTGGATACTAGTTTTTCAGATAACAAAGTACCAATAGAGTAGAGGTATTTTGATTGTCGGGATACAATTTTGGTTTGGAGTAAATTTTTTAGTAAATAAAAAACTATTAGAATTATAAGGGCATATAGTATATGCTTTTCTTGATAAGTAATACCAAAATGGGAAACCAAAAAATCATCTACTTTCTTTTTATCAATTATTAATAGAATAAATGGTGTTAAAAACGCGATGGAAATGAAGTCTAAAATTGAATTGACAATAGAAATAGAAAAGAAAAAGGGAAGTCTTTTCCTTTTAGATTGAGGAATTAGATATTTTATATGTTCAATTAATTTTTTCAAAATTTGAAATGAAATGTTTTAATTATTGTTATGTGCTGATATTATTAAGGGTTTCTTGTTGATATAGATTTTTTTTAAATAATATCCTGAAGATTAATATCAGATTATATTTTATCATTTCTGTATTCATTTTAAGAAAGTTTGGAATTAAAACTCCAATCAAGGACCAAAGTAAAAATAAACGATTTGAACTTGAGAAATTAGAATTGTTAAGTAGTATATAATGTAATGCTGAAGTTCGGTAATAGAAACCTTCTTTTGGACTGATTCGATTCGTTATTTCCTTGTGATGAAAGGCTTTTGTCTTTTTTAAAATGGTAATATTGAAACCTAATTTAATACAAGCATCATAATTATCTCCAATACCATTAAATACGAAAACGGGATCAAATAAATCTTCTTCAGGTTTTCTTATCATTGCACCCATTAATGAAAAAAAAGGAAAATCATTTTCATCTTTATTCCAGTTTACGAAAATAGGCCATCCTGCTTTTGAGATTTGGTTTCCTTTGTTAGATAATTTAGTTTTTATTCGGTTAACAAGAATATTGCCTCTTTTACTTTTAGATAAATCAGAAAAGATGGAAAGACCAAAGAACCAATTATAAATTAGTTTTATATCAGAAATCTCATTGGCATATGCCCATTCATCTTTTGCGTTTTTTTCTAAAATTATTCCACTAGCAGCTTTTTTAGAGGGATTTTTTTTCAGATAGTCATATAATGTTACTATATATTCTTCTTCGAAGACTAAATCATCATCACTTAATAAAATAATAGGATTAGAACTTAATTTAATACCGATATTTCTTTGTTCACAAACTGAAGGAGTGGATCGCTCCAAAATTAAATTAATAGTATTAGGAGGTGTAATGAGATCTTTAGTTGTAAAAGCTTGATCACTGGAGTCAATAATGATTATTTCTTTAGGTTTTAGAGCCTGTTTATATAGAGAATCTAATACTCTATTTAAAGATTCTAATCTATTTCTGGTTGGTATTACAACACTAATCATATATCATCCATTTTTAAATAAAGAATTTTATCTCAATTTATAATATTTCATTAGTAGTAAAGCGGCTATCGATTTTACTTTTAATTTTAATTTTTCTTTTAGGTTATTTCTGTTTTTAAAATAGTTTACTTCATTAACAATTCTTCTTACAGCAAAATCATAGAATTTACGATGATAAGTTCTTTTAAAATCAATGTCTCTATCTGTTGAGGTATTCCAATCCGGTTGTATAGTGATATCATTTTCGATTTCATTATATAGAGAAGTTCCTTTTATTGGATAAGCAACAGTGATTGTGAAATGAGTAGGGTTCGCTACTTTTAGATGATGTATGGTTTCTGCGATATCTTTTTCATCTTCACCAGGATATCCTACCATAATAAAAGTTCCTGTTTCGATACCTAATTGATTAGTTTTCTGGATGGCTTCTCTAACAGTTTCAACTTTTACGCGTCTATCCATTGCATCCACTATTTTTTGTGAACCACTTTCTGCACCAATCCATATCCGATAACAACCAGCTTCTTTTAACTGTTGTAAAACTTCATCATTTAAACGTTCTGCTCGGGTAATGCATTCAAAAGGAATAATAGCATCTTGTTGTATCACTTCTTTATGAAATTCTGCTAACCATTTATGACTTACTGTAAATACATCATCAACAAACCAAATAGTATCTGGATTATAGTTCTGCTTAAGCATTGCTAATTCTTGTGCTACAAGATTAGCAGGTCTTCTTCGATAACTCTGTCCATAAACTGCTGTACTACACCATTTACAGGTATATGGACAACCACGCTGAGTACTAATGGTCATAGAACTTTGTCCGTGGTTATTTTTCCAAGTATCAAGATATTTTTGCATATCAATAGCTTCTCGGTTTGGGAGTGGAAGCACTGATAAATCTTTCATTTTTATTCTGGCAGTAGTTTTTACTACTTTGTCATTATCTAAATACGCAATTCCTGAAACAGCTTTTATATCAGTTTTGTTTTTAATGGCTTGATGGAGTTCATATAACGTTTCTTCTCCTTCACCGATTACGATATATTGAGCACCAGATCTTAAGTAATTTTCGGTGTTATAAGTAACATCAGGACCTCCTAGTACTATTTTTGGGAAACCGTATGTAGCTTCTGTAACTAGTGTTTTAATAAGTTTAATGACTTCTACTTTAGTCATTAGATTTGCATATATAGCTACTACATCTGGTTTCTTGGATGCTATAAAACTTAGTTGCTCTTTTTTAGAGCTAAATGTTGTGTCAAAAACATAATTCTCTAAACCGTGCTCTTTTAAGTATCCAGAAATATAAAGCTGTCCTAGAGGAGGATAGGGTTTCATGATCCTTTGTTCCTTAGGATCTGTACTTAGATAATATGCGTGGGTAAGAACTATACTCATTTTTTGATGAGGGAGATTAGATAATGATCACTATATTTTGATAGGAATGCGAAACGACGGAAAAACATATCCAGATTTGATAAGATTTTTAAAATTCCCGACTTGTTCTTAAAAAACGATTCAAGATAAGAAGGAGGGATCCATAATCCGATGGGTTTTAATTCATTTGTTTTAAATAATTTGCTAGATATTTTCTGTATCATTTTTGGATTATAGTACCAAGTATTTACATCGACTCCGTCGACATTTGCTATGACTACATTATCAGTATTACGTCTAAAAGCTTGTTTGAATTTACCTTTCATCGTGAAATAAATATTCTCCATCAAACATTGCTTAGGCATAATAACTCCTACAATTATGCCATTTGGTTTTAATTTTGCCTGAGCGGCTATAAAAAACTCTTTTAATTGATCTGGAGAAAGACAATTTAATCCTCCAAAATCTGAAAATATCAAATCAAAAGGCTGTTCAGAATTTAATGTGCTTAGCTTGTTAATATCTAGTTGTAGAAACTCTAGATCTTTGATCTGGTTATGTTGCTTCGATTTAGCGATTGAAATCATTTCTGATGATATATCTGTAGCAATAACACGATGTCCTTGTTCAGCTAGCCATATTGCATCATGACCGGTACCACAATTAATTTCTAAAATATCTAATTTTTGATTTGGCGGAAGCATTTTTGTCAAATGATCAAACACCAAGTTTCTTTGGAGTTTGCCAATTTTACTATGAGTAAAAGTAGTATCATAGGTTATCGCCGCTATGTCAAAACTCTCATTCATTAATATGTTCCATTCTTTTTAAAATCTGAGCATCCATATATGCACTTGGGAAATAATACAGTAAATATGATATTCGTTTTAGTGTATTAGTAGAAATTTTAGAAGGACTCTTTAGAGTAGCTTTTAGGAATCGTAGTCCTTGACTTTTTCTATATTCCTTATGTACATATCTATGTAGTTTTTTATAGTATTTAGAATTATAAGTACTCTTAAACATCATGGCTAAATCATCCGAGTCTGTCCAATTTGCTTTGAATCGAAGATCATCTTTTACTTTATCATAAAATTTAGTTCCCGGAAGTGGATAAGATACGGATATACCTAGGTCATCTGGAACTAGTTCTTTTATCATTTTTATAGTTTTAGAAATATCATCTTTGGTTTCACCGAGATAACCAAATTGAATAAAAAATGCTACTCGTATATTCTTCTCTTTTAGTAACGTTGTGGCATTGTATATTTCTTCTACTTTAGTTCCTTTATCCATAGCATCGAGGATGGATTGAGAACCACTTTCTGCTCCAACCCAAACTTCTTGTAATCCAGATTCAGCAAGAGCATCTATAGTATCTTCTTTAAGTAATAAATCAACTCTACTTTGGATGTAATACTTTAGTGTAGTATTTGTGTTTTTTAGTTCTTGATTAAAATTCTGTACCCATCCTGGAGTTAAACCAAAAATATCGTCACACATCCAGAAACGTTCGACATCATAGTTTTTCTGTAAATATTGTATGTGGTTTACTATATATTCTGGAGAATGCGTATTATATCTATTTCCATAAATTGGTTTAGCGCACCAGTTGCATTTAAATGGACACCCTCTGGTAGTAGCAAGATTTAGAGTAAATTCTTTACCTCCATCATGCCATACTTTTTTATAAGAATTAATGTCCACAAGATCCCATGCGGGCATAGGTAACTCATCTAGTTTTTTTAAAACTTCCCGTTTAGGATTAGTAACAGTGTTTTCATCTTTTTTATATACAAGGCTTTTAATTTTTTCTATTGGTTGCTCATTTTTAAGAGCCGAAATAAGTTCTAATAAAGCCAGTTCTCCTTCTCCTTGGATAATATAATCAGCACCATTGTATAAATATTTAGGATAATGATCTGTAGCATCAGAACTATTGACAATTATAGTGCAATTATGGCTTTTCCCAATTCTCATCATCTCAAAAGCGGCTTCACGCATAGTAGTTAGACACATTTTTGTCAAGTAATTAAAGCCATCATCATATAAAACCATAAATCGAGGTTTCTTTTCTATGATTTCTTTTTCAATGTCATATGGGTTATCTCTTAGGTTGGTGTCAAAAAGATCAACCGTAAAACCCTTTTCTCGCATTAAAGAAGCAGCGTATATAGTTCCTAATGGAGGATAAGGTGTTTGATTCTTCCATTGTTTAAGATCTAAAGGGTAGTAATAAGAATGTGAAAACAAAATATCAAGCATGCTCTTTTTCTAATTCTATATTATATTTTAATTGAAATTCATTGTACCGTTTGTTTAACCTGTCAATGACCTTTTTCTGAAAATTTCTAGGATGATGTTTGGATACCCCATCCGTTGATTTCATTGCTATGTCAAAATCATCTTTGTGTAAAGTCTTAAATTTAGTATTCCACTTTTTTAATGTCATTTTTAGAAAAATACGTTCTAAACTATTTCCGATTTTAGTGTTTAGTATTAATTCTATAATTCTAGTTATTAAAGGCTTACTTTTTAAATTTTTGACGGAAGATTTACCTATTTCTAAATTGGGTAAAAAGTTAGAAACCCATTGGTTTTGTCTATAGAAACTAGTGAAATCTCCAGAAACCGGAATTAACGTTAATAATTCGGTAGCCGTAAATATATTTTTTTCTGATATTTCTAATGAATTTTCCGCTATAAAGTAATTGATACAAAAGAACTTTCTGGAATTGAATAAGAATATTTTCTTGTACAACATTAATAGCGTTCTTGCAACCCATAGACGTTCTGATTTTGTAATCACAAAAAAATCAACATCACCATCTTTATCATGATAATTTTTTGACAAAGCGCCAGAAATACCAACAGCTTTTACATAAGGAAACTTAGCAATTAAAGTACCTTTTTTAATTGCTTTTTGCATAACAGATTTAGCCATTTTATTTCCTTCTATACGACGAGAAACAGATTGTAAGTTTCCATCTAGAAAATAATAACTGTTATCATAAGAAATAACTCCCTTTTTTTTGAGATATTCAAGTTCGTTTTTGATTTCACTCTGATCAGAGGCAGCAGAAAACAAATAAATCTCTTCGGCTGAAAGAGGATATTTAAAAATGGAAAAATATAGCAACGTTTTAAGAGATTTCACCGAGAGTTGAGTTTTAATTAGACGTTATTAAAAATAATATTATATCATTTTTTAATAATTAATTAGTGTGTTTGAATCTGAATATGTTGATTATATAGTTATTTACATAGCTCCTGATTATATATTAATAATATGGTTTTTTGAATGAAACCATATTCAAACAGTTTATTAGCGCTAATAAACAAGATTATGATACAGACATTCAATAAAAATGTACTAAAAAGGAAAAATTAGATTTAAAAAAGGAATATTTCAAGTTGAAAAATTGAAATATTAAAAAACTATTTCTTTTTTAAAATAAAATTTAGCGATACCGAAATATCATCAGCGATCTTTTTACTAACGATACTTGGAATTTTAATATCGAACTCTTCAGGTTTTGTTATAAAAGATGAAGCGATAGAAATTGTATCATCACCATCTTTATTGACTACGCCTTTTACCTCGATTTCCTTTGTTTTTCCGTGTAATGATAATGTTCCTTTAATCGCATATTCATTTTGAATATTACTGATGTCAAAGTTTACAAGCTTACCTTTAAAAGTTGCTTTGGGATAATCGTCAGATTCAATATAGTTTTCATTAAAGTGTTCTTCCATCAAAGCATTCTTAAACCTGAAACCTTTTATTAAGGCTAAAGCAGCAAAGTCACCGTTATCAGTATTTAAAATGGCAGTTACGGTACTGTTTTTAGCTTTTACTTCTTCAAAAGATGGCACAGAAGCTTCAAAACTAATAGTACCTTTCTTGGTAATAAATTTTCCTTGCGCAAGAATAGATCCTGAAATAAATACTAATAAAAAGAATAAGATATTTTTCATGGGTATATGGTTTTATTGTTCTAATAATCCATCAGTATTCCATTGTAATATAATATCAATGGTCGCTTGTGGTAACCTTGGACCTCCAGAAGGCATCAAAAAACTAATATCTTCTGAAGAAACTCTCTCTAGTAACCCTCTGTTATCCACAGCCTCCTTTACCTGATCAAAAGTTAAAAGTGGCATAGGAGCAAAGTTAATCGGTGGATCATTATGACAAGTAGTACAGTTACTATCAACGATAGCCTTTACATTATTGTTATAAGTAACCAACGTAACAGGTGTAATATCTATTAAATCTTTTTCGCTATCATTTTCACAACTTATGTTGAATAAAATCATACAAAAAATCAAAAATTTTAAAATATTTATTTTCATAAATTGCCTATTGAGTTCTAGTTTTGGAAGGTAAAAATTAGATCAAATTTAATTGATATGCAAAAATATGTTTCATTAGGTGGATAATTTTCATACTTTTAAAACAAGTTTAAACGGAAAATACACAATGAAAAAACTACTTATAGTAATTTTAATTTTAGGAATTGCGGCTTTTGTTGGATATAAATATGTGTATCAATCTCATAGGGATATTCAGGAGGAAAAAGCGGAATTTACAGTTGATGCTACTGATTTGGTAAGAGAATTTTCGGAAAGCTCAGATACAGCTTCTAAAAAGTATTTAAATAAAACAATTATTGTTAAAGGAGAAGTGACAGAGATAGAAACTAATTCTTTAATGCTCAATGAAGCTGCGTATTGCACTTTTGATACTGATCACAATATTACTGCATCTAGTTTACGTTCACAATATATCATAAAGGGCAGATGCATCGGTTATGACGAACTTCTAGAAGTAGTTAAGTTAGACCAAGCATCAATTATTAAATAATTTCTTTTTATAGTATTTTAAAACCTCGTTCATGAAAAAACTCTTATTCATTTTATTTTTACTACCATATATTACACTTGCTCAAGATGATTTATTAAATGAGTTAGAGTCGGATGTTCAAGAAGATAATTATGTTACATCTACTTTTAAGGGACTTAAGATTGTAAATTTTGAATCTACAAAATTGGTTAATAAACGTAGTTTATTTTTTGTAGTTGCTCACCGTTTTGGTAGTGTAGAAAATGGAATTGATGATTTTTTTGGATTGGATCAAGCCGTTACTCAACTTAAATTTATTTATGGTATAACGGATGGACTAAATGTTGGGATTGCTCGTAGCTCTTTTCAAAAAACCTATGGAGCCCATATTAAGTATAGATTAACAAGACAGAAAAAAAACGGATTCCCTTTTACTATTGTTGGATATAATTTATTAACGATTAATACAGGTTTAGAAAAAAATCAATTACCTAAATTAGAATTTAATAATAGATTATCTTATGTGTCTCAGGTTTTAATTTCTAGAAAGGTAAGTAAAAGACTTTCATTAGAACTAGCACCGTCTTATTTACATGAAAATTTTGTTAGATTTGATGATCAGGATAATTCTCAATTTATTATGGGAGTAGGAGGTCGTTACAAATTAACGAAACGTTTTAGTCTTAATGTAGATTACGGATATCATTTTAATAGAAGTAGTACTTCTACTTTTAAAAATCCATTATCAATAGGTTTTGATATAGAAACAGGAGGTCATGTATTTCAGGTTCATTTTACAAATGCACAACCTATGTTTGAAAATGGTTTCTTAGGTCAAGGATCTGGAGATTGGGGAGATGGTGATTTTTTCTTTGGGTTTAATTTAAGTAGAGTCTTTGATCTGTAGAGCGAAAAAATATTTTTATAGGTGATTAATTCTGCTAATGTCAACTATTTACTTTCTTTAATAGAAAAATCTGCAAATAGTACTTCTTCATCTCTAAGGTTTTGTGCGTTTTTTAAACTCCTATAGATTCCCCATTTTGGTCTAACGAATTCTGCACCTGCATTCCATATTTGTAGGTTAGTACTCTGGTATTCCAAAATTATTTTCCCTGTTTTTATATTGGCGATAGATATATCGTAAGAGGTTTTACCTAAGTTTCCGTAAGTAACTTTTTCTGTAACCATTACCCAATTACCTCTTAATAAGTCCAAATCTACTTTTTTAAGTGTATTTTGATCTTTTCCGCTAGAATGTCTAAGCTCTAATTTATCAACACTTCCTTTTCTAGCTGTAAGGGTGATAATAGGTTTTGCTTTTTCTGTTTCTCCTACAGATTTTAATTGATGGAGGTGCGTAAAGTTCTTAGATGGCTTAAAGTTTTTATCTATCTTGAATTTCCATTTGTACTCTACAGTTTCCCCAATCGTAGCTTTTAGATTATCTGGTGATGATTTATAGCTTTTTATTTCATTACGTTGTCTATCAAAAGTTTTGCAACGGTCATTGTCTTCTTTAACATGAATGACAAATTTAAATACATTCTTAGCGAGTTCATCATCATAAACTTCACTAATGTGCTTACCATAATTAAGATGGTTATCACAATCTTTTCTTACCATACCTGGCGCTTCTATAGGATTATATCCTGGAGCCAATTTAGAAGTAATAAGCTCATATGTGTTTCCTGGGCCATCAGCAGTAAGAGAGACCTGAGCATAAGAAGAAATGTATGTCAAAAGAGCAAATAGAACAAAAGCAAATTTCATAATATGTTGTTTTTTATTTTAAACTTCTATTAATCTATTTTTACAATTTTCTTTATAGAAAAGGTATTAGTTTGCTTATCAATAATTTTTATAAAATAGACTCCATTAGAAAGATCACTAATATCTAGCTGATCAGTAGTTTTTAATTCTTGTGGTTTCTTGACAATTTTTCCTGACCCACCTATAACTGATATTGTGTAGTCGTTTGTGTTCTCGAAAAAATTAAAACTTATTACTGCTTTAGTAGGGTTCGGAAATACATCAAACAATTCTTTTTCTGATATTGTTGGTACAGAGAGCGTAGGGTTTTCAGTTACGGAAAAGTTAGCATACAATACTTCTTCATCTCTTAAATCTGAGGCAGAATTTAAACTTCTATAGATTCCCCATTTTGGTCTAATAAAATCTGCATTTGTCTTCCACATTCTAAGCGAAGAAGAAGAGTAGTTTAATATTTCTGATCCCGAATCTACATTAGTGATGATAATGCTATAAGAAGCATTTCCAGTTTCTCCATAGGTAACAGTTTCAAGAACTTCAACCCAATTTCCTTTTAATACAGATAGATCGACTGTAGTAAGTGTAGATTGTGAAGTAGTAGGTGCATATCTTAATTCTAATCGATCCGGGCTTGCCTTTCTAGCAGTTAAGGTAATCAGAGGCTGACTTTCTTCTGCAGAATCTGCTCCAACAGATTTTAATTGATGAAAATGAGTAAAACTTCCGGAAGGTTGAAAGTTTGCATCTATTTTAAATTTCCATTTGTATTCCACAGTTTCTCCTATTACTCCTTTAAGATTATCAGGAGAAGGAGCGTAAGTTTTAATTTCATTGCGCTGGCGATCTGTAGTGGAACATTTGTCGCGATCAATATCTTCATTAACATGCATGATAAATCTAAATACATTAACCCCTAAGTCTGTATTGAATACTTCATCAATATGACGATTTCCATCTGTACCAGAATAGGTAGAATGGTTATCGCAAGTACTACCAGTAATTCCGGGTGCTTCTATGACATTTCCGCTTGTTGGTGCAAAAACGCTATTAATAAGTTCATAGGTATTGCCGGGACCGTCAGCATCTAATGTTATCTGAGCTTGAGTACCAAAACTTATAAATAGAATAAAAATTATTGTAAAAGGTTTCATTATCTATGGGGTATTAAATTTAGGTTTTAATAGGAATATCCTTGCAAAAATATGCAAGGATATTATCTAAACTCAAATTAAAATCAAACTGTTTAAAAAGTATTTTTTAATTTTTAACGATCGCTTTGGTAATCTTAGCTCCATCACCATAGATATTCATATAATATAATCCAGTGGAGAAAGATGTTAAATCAATAACGTCTAAATCATTTTCTTTTTGAATTAATATTTGACCAGTTACGTTTACTACTTCTATAGATGAAATAATATCATTTTTAGAGCTGATATTAATTACGTTAGTAGTTGGATTTGGGAAAAATGAAATATCGTCGGTTAATTCTTGTTCTGTTATAGATAGAGTAGCAGCCGTAGGATTTAGGGCTCCATATATTTCACTAGGAATAATATAGCTTGCAAATTCTGCAGGTGATACTCTTGCAGTGTTACCTGAGAATTCCCAATTAGGACCTGTTCCATCAAATGAGGCAGCTATCCAATCCGATGTAGTAAAACCTGTAGAGGTTCCTTGTCTTCCCCAGAAATGTACATTACTACCTGTGTTTTCTATTACAGTTGCTCCTGTATCAGTGAAAATACCATTACTAGAGTTTTCTGCTAAATCTCTAACAACTATAATTTGGCCGTATCCAAACTCACCATTGTCTCCTGAATCTAATAAATCATCTTCATCTAAAAAGCTAACAGAATCATAACGAGTCCACATTGTATGATCTCCAGTTGCATCAATAACACCATCATTATCTGCATCGATATCAACACCACTTGGGTCACTTGGAGCTTGTACTAACATATATGTAGCACTCCAATCTTCGAAATTTCCATCATAACCGATATCTGGTGTAAATGAAGAAACATTACTACTAGAAGAACCTGTAACATCATTTCCAATAAGTTCTATAGTCACTATGGTTGTTCCTGCTGCGATGACACTAGTATATGGATTTGTTGTTACCACATTTGTATTTTCATCCGTATAGTTGGCTACAATCGCTAAAAAGCCATTAGAACCAAAAGTTCTTGTTCCATCACCTAGTTGAATTACTTCACCAACTTCTCCGTAATCATCTCTACTAGCTTCTCCATCACCTTCAACATTAATTAGATATAAATCGGAAGGAATCACGGCATCAGGAGTACCACGAATTTCGATATATTCATTAGTAAGATCATCGCCATTAGGGCTAACAATTAGTTTGTTAAGATATACCCCAGATCCCGAAGGAATTTGAGCAAATGCAATGCTCATAGTTAACATCATACAGGTAAGTAATAAATTTTTCATAATTGTCTTATTTTGAAAATTGGGTGAAATTTATATTTGGTTAACCAAATTGGTCAACCAAATATATAGATTTATTTTTATTTAACACAATTTTTGTTGAAAATCATGTGATTCAATTGATTTGTTAGCAATTTGTTATTCGGAACGAGCCTTTAGATTGATAAATGCACAAAAACTATTGATTATTACGCTTTAAATCTTTAACAATTCTTAATGAACTCTTAGTTAATTCAGTTATTTTATTGTAATCAAAGTTTCCGTTTTCATCTTTCGCAATAAGCTTAGATCCCATTCCTACGCAGTGTACCCCTGCATTGAACCAATCTGTAAGGTTTTTTTCTTCTGGTGATACTCCTCCACTTGGCATTATACTTGTCCATGGGCAAGGTGCTTTTATACCTTTTACAAAATCAGCTCCTCCGATTTGCGCTGCAGGAAATATTTTTACTATTTCTGCTCCCAACTCCTCTGCATAATTTATTTCGGTAAGTGTTGCACAACCAGGAAGCCACGCAATTTTTCTGCGATTACAAACTTTTGCTATCTCAGAATTTAGAATAGGGGATACGATAAAATTGGCTCCTTTTTGTATAAATAATGATGCTGTACCTGGATCAACAACAGATCCAATTCCTAAAATCATACCAGGTAATTCATTTTCAATCCACTTTGATATCTCTGTAAATATATCTTGTGCGTGATCACCTCTATTGGTAAATTCAAATACTCGCGCACCTCCATCATAACTTGCTTTGATTACTTTTTTTACAATATCAATATCTTTATGATAGAATAGGGGAACAACTCCTGTGTTTCCCATTACTTGTGCAACTTCAATTCGTGTATATTGTGCCATGTTATCTTTTTATTCGTCCTGATATATTACCTTCAATGATACTTAGTACATCAGCTTCTGTTACTAGATTAGCATCTCCTTCTATAGTATGCTTTAAAGCACAAGATGCATTAGCAAATTGCAATGCTTTTACATCATCATAGTGCAATAGACCTTGAATTAATCCTGCAGCATAAGCATCACCAGTACCAATTCGATCAACAACGTGTGTTATTTCTAATTCATTGGTTTCCGAAAATTCGTGTCCATTCCACATTCTAGCTTTTATCTTATGCCAGCTAGCATTAAGAGAAACTCTTGTTTTATCAAATACTCCTCTAATATTAGGATACCTTTGTAATAGAAGTTTACTGGCTTCGATAAAATCATCATTAGTAAAGGAGAAATTAGTGTTTAGAAGTTCATTAATTTCATTTGGACCTCCAATAAAAATATTGGACAATGCTACCAATTCATTAAGTATATTTTTTGCTTCATGACCATAATTCCAGAGACCACTTCTATATGCTGGATCTGCGGATATTGTAATTCCTTTTTTATTAGCAATTTCTAATCCTTGTTTTAGTGCTTTAAATGCATTTAGGGATAAAGCAGGGGTAATACCTGTCCAGTGGAACCAATCACAATTTTCTAGAGCTTTTTCCCAATTAATTTCTTCGGGATTTATATTGCAAAAAGCGGAGTTAGATCTGTTATACGCTATAGTACTTGATCGCATGACTGCACCAACCTCCAGGAAATATAATCCCAGAGGATGACGCGAGTCAATAATCAAACCAGTATCTACTCCCAGTTTCTGCAAGTAGCTCTTTGCTGCATCACCAACAAAATCGTTGGATACTGCTGTAATATGTTGTGTATTGTTCCCGAATTGAGCGAGCGATATCGCTACGTTGGCTTCGGTTCCACCAAAGTAGTATTCTAATTGGTTAGATTGTTTTAATTTTTTGTTCCCTAAAGGAGCAATACGCATTAAAACTTCTCCAAAGGTTACTACTTTTTTCATTTTATATGTTTCTTTATATTAAATACCTAATGCTTGTCCACCACCAATCTGGATAGTTTCGGCTGTTATGAAAGCAGCATCATCACTTGCTAAGAAAGAAACTACAGAAGCTACATCTTCTGGTTGTCCTAATCTTCCTAACATAATGTTGTTTTTCCATGATGCGAAAACCTCAGGCTTTGTAGATTTAATTTGAGCATGAAATGGAGTATCTATAGTACCTGGTGATACCGCATTTACTCTAATTCCATATTCTGCTAAATCTTTTGCTAACGCTCTAGTAATTGCATTAACCGCAGCTTTTGATGTTCCATAAATTCCTGCTCCAGGACCTCCTGCAGTCCATCCTGCATTCGATGTATAGTTAATGATTGAAGAATTTTCTCCTTTTTTCAAAAATGGGATAGCAGCTCTAGAAGCAAAAAATGTAGAATCCAAATTTAAGGCCATTACAGATCGATAAAATTCTGTAGTCATACCTTCAAATCTAGATCTTCCTCCTAATCCACCAGCATTATTTACCAGTAGGTCTATTTTACCATATTTTTCTCCAATAGCTACAATATTAGAAGTAACTGCTTCTTCGTTTGTAACGTCGAATCCGTAATATTCGGCAGTTATTCCTAGCGCTGTAAGTTCTTTGATTCTTTCAGCTCCTTTATCATCTTCTATACCATTTAAAACTACAGTATATCCATCGTTACCTAATCTTTTAGCAACCTCAAAACCAATTCCACCGGTGGCACCAGTTACAATGGCAACTTTTCCTTTTAAACTCATTTTTTCTTTTTATTAATTATAAATTATTGATAGTTGATTAATTTTAATTTACACCAATTTATACTGGTGTATTATTTTCTTACAGGTCCTATTTTTTTGATAAACAAGAAAATAGATAAGACCCCAAGTATTACAGAAACACATATTGCTATAAATGCTGGGGTATATGAACTTGTGGTGATCTGACCGACAAACCAGTTCATAATCATTGGCGATACTGCCGCTACAGTTCCTGCTAATCCTGCTAGTGTTCCAACAGAAGGACCTCTAAATAAGTCACTAGAAATCGTTTGGATGTTTCCAATCGCAAATTGGAATCCGAATAATGCTAATCCAGCAAGATATATGAACATCATAAAGTTCTGGTCTGTAACGAAGTTAATGATGGATACAAATGCGATTAAAATTAGAATACCTCCTAACGCAATTGTTATTTTTCTTGATGCATCTACAGAGAACTTTTTCATTAAAGCTTTTGTAAACATACCACCTATTATACTACCCGCAGCTGCCATTAAATAGGAAATCCAAATACTTTTAGTTTCTTCAATGTCAGATCCAAATTTTGCACCTAAATAAATAGGCATCCATCCTACAAAAAACCACCATATTGGTTCTATAAAAAATCTACAGAATAGAACTCCCCAAGATTCTTTATGGCTTAATATTTGGCCAATACTTAACCCTTTTTCTTTTACTTCATTCTCTGGCTCAACTTTTTCTATTCTATCTTTTATGATAAGTGCTCTTTCCTCATCAGTAATCCATGGGTGCTTTTCTGGTTTGGCTTTATTAATAAATAACCAAGGAATTACCCATAATATACCAACAAAACCTAAGATGATATAGGTGGTTTTCCAACCATATTGTGTGTATAAGAATATGATAATAAATGGTGCAATTACGTTTCCTATAGAAGCACCGGCATTAAAAATACCTTGAGCAATTGCACGTTCTTTTATAGGAAACCACTCACCATTACTTTTTACAGCTCCTGGCCAATTTCCGGCTTCTCCTAAACCTAGTAATACTCTAAAAATTGAAAGACTAACAAGTCCTCTTGCAAATGCATGAAAGACAGAAGCTACAGACCATACAATAATAGAAACTGTAAATCCTAAACGGGTACCTATTTCATCATACAATTTTCCGGAAGCAAATTTACCGATGGCATATGCAGCGAGAAAGAAGTTAAGCATTAGAGCATAATCGGAGTTATCCATCCCTAAATCCTTACCCATTTCGGGCCATAAAAGTGCAAATGCAGTCCTATCGATATAATTAATAACTGTTGCTAGGAAAATTAACACAATGATCCACCAACGTAATCCTTTTAGCTTAGTCATCTAATTACTTCTTTTCGTGTGAAATTTCTAAAAAATCTTCGCGTATTGGACTAAATACATCAATAAGAACTCCAGCTTCCAAACATACTGCTCCATGAGGAACATTAGGCGGAATAAAGAATCCATCACCTGCATTTAATACTTTTTTGTCATCTCCGATAGTAACTTCAAAACTTCCAGATTCAACATATGTTGTTTGAGAATGAAAGTGGTCATGAATGTATCCAATTGCCCCTTTTTCGAAGTTTACTTTAACCATCATTATATTAACATCATATCCGATCATTTGACGTGTAATACCTTCTGCGGCTTGTTCCCATGGTTTGTCTTTGGTTACAAAGAATACTTCACTCTTAATTTTTGAGTAGCTCATTGTTTAGTTAGTTTTTAAATTATAATTGCCTGTCCACTGATATGTTTTATTACCAATAGTCAATTCATGTTGTTTGTGTGGGTCGTGTTCTTGATTAACGACCGTTAGTGTATAACTTTCATTATTTTTGAATTTCACTTCTACGATAGTATAGTTATTATCAGAATAGATCAGTTCAATATTTTTAACATCAGAATGTGGATTTTGTACAGATTCTAATTTTGGATCAAAATTCCCGTGAGGTTCTATAACATTTACAAAAACATGATCCTTCTTGTTCTTTTCTCTTAGCATATATGACGCTTCATTTCTAAGATTGAAATTAGGATCGTTAGCTCCTAGACTCGCAAAGACCATATTACTTTCCTTATCTATTAGACTTGAGATAGAGTAGAAGCTATTTTGGTTTAACCAAGTTAGCGTTGCAAAATTTTGATCACTCTTACCTTCGGCTAGTTTCCATAGATGTTGGTATCCATTCTTAATTCCAAGTGGATCTAATGTATTTTCTTTGAGATACTCAAAATTAGTTTCCATTACTTGTCCTTGATACATAAAGTTTAGATCGTATTGATGAGCTTCTTTAGCAGTAATTGCATATACATCTATAACGAAAGGAGGTCTTTCTGTAGCTTCATTTTTAACTAAGGCCAGTGTTCTTTGCATATGAACTCCTGGGTATGCATTTTCTTCTTTAGCACTAACAATTTGAAGGTTATTATCTTTCAAGTTTGAAAAAAGAAGTTTTGGATTTACTTTACTCGATGCTTTTACGTTAGCTCCAAATTGAGAAGACTCATCTACAGTAACTGTATTATGCGCTATAGTTTGTTTTGCCCACGTTTTGTTTTCTGGTAGATATCTTCCTCCTTGTTTTGATTCTACATTCAAAAATCTTGCAGCGCCATAATCTTGTAAAATTTCTTGTTTTCCATCATACAGAAATATAGACAGTCGATCAAAATGACCATGTCCCATCCCTTGAGAAGCAAATTTAAAAACGGTGGTAAGTTTTTTGTCTTTTTTACCATTAGACATACGTAATAATGCTAAACCTCCATCCTTTCCATCTTTTCCGTCTGTAATTAGTAGCGGTTTTTTTTCGTACGATTTTGGTTTATAATCTTTCAGAGCTTTAGCTACCTCAAGTCCAGCACCTGATATGCTGACTTTTTCATGTGCTAAAGTAATAGGCAGTAGCGAGCTGTCTTTATAGTAGGCGTAGGCAATATTGCTGGCAAATATCAATTCACTGGTTAAATAGTTCTTTTCTTTTAATGCATCATTAAAAGGAAAAAATGCTCCATTTTCGTCAGTTAGTTGCAATACTGTGGTTACCGCTTTACCTAATAATTGATCTCGGTATTCAAAGATTTTAAGATCAGGTTGATTGATCTGGATAGCTTGAGCGAAAAGCATAAAAGGCATCATAGCATATCGCTGATAATAAGGACCTTCAGAATAGTATCCTTCCGGAGAAAAAAGCATATCTATCTGCTTAAGAAAACCTGTTTCTTTATCTTTATTACTACCGTATAAAGCACGGTCGACCATATCCTGATCTTTGAGAACATATCCTGTCATACCTACGCCCGCTACTGCCCAGGTTCCATGGTTATGTATTTTATTGAAGGTTTTTTTAGAATCAACACTAATAAATTCTGCTACTTTCTTAAAAACTTGGTCTTCTATTATTTTCTTATTTTCTTCAGAAATTACATCACTTACCAGATTATATGCTTGTATTGAATTAACTAACCAAACACTTTCATTTAATCCTTGCCAGAAAAGCTTTCCAGCTGGGTGATTTTTTTTACTTTTTGGATGTAAAGGTAAACTAGGATACATTTTAGCATACGCTAATAACATATCAGTAACAAACTTGGAGTATTTAGTGTCTTCAGTAATTATATATGAAATTCCTGCAGAATACATTTCTCCATAATTACGTTTGTGTTTTTCATGTGTATATCCACCACCAGGATCTTTTGGAATAGGCACTTCAATACCATTCTTAATTGCTTTGTCTGCTTTTTCTTTATGTTGTTCAAAGGAGACTTTTAAAACATCATTAGTGTTTAGTAATTTTTTTATTTCATTAGCTTCAGAAGTAGATAAAGAAAGTGTTGGTTTTTGATTTTTAATCTCTGTTTTGGTTGATGCTGTGTTTTCGTTTTTGGTACAGCCAAAACTTAGAATACTAAGAGTTAGGGTTAGGCAAAGAATGCCTAACCTTAACCGAATAGTATGTAAAGGTGATTGGATCATTTATAATATTATGAAAATTCGTTATTTATTGTTTTTTAACCTTGATCTTTCCAGTTAGTCTCATCCGTAATGGAAGCTGCTGAGTAATCTACAGCTCCAAACTCTGTTAATACTCTGTCGGTTACAATTATCCAATCGTAATCAGCTGATCTTGGTATATTATCAGAAGAGCTACCTGCTGTAAGACGGAAATGAAATCTTGAAAAATCTGCTGCACTATCCATAAAACCATTAAGTCTTACAGCAACTAATACCCATTCTCCTCCTGTGTCTAAAAGAGGACCATTAGATTCTCTACGCTGAGCACTTGAAGTTCCTAGATATATTTTTGTTCTACAGTTTGCTCCATTAATTCTCATCCAGAAATGTAATACAGGGTTTCCGCCAAATCTACCAGCTGGATCTAATAAAGCAGCTGATTCTTCTCCCATTTCTTCGGTTCCAAAATCATCGCTAAAATCATAACAATATATAGAGGCTAAAGTACTAGTAGTAGCTTTAGGGTAATCTAAGTGCAAATATCTACTTCCAAAAGATTCTGTCATTCCTGGGAATCTTGGTTGTTCTGCTTCGTCTTCTCCCAATGATAAAACCACTTCAGTAGGATCACCATTCTTATTATCTCTTACAGTTTCTAAAGCTTTCGTATCAAAATCATAATATTCGTAATATGGTCCGTTGATGTATGGTATATTAAACACAGTTTGACGCATTTCTGTATCTGTAATGATAACTTCAGATATGCCTGTTGTTACTCCAGATGGAACCATAAAAGTTAAATCAGTAGGAGAGGTAGTAATTGTTGCCTCAATACCATCAACTGTAACAGATGTTGTAAAATTGATATTAGCTCCTGTGATTGTTACCATATTATCTCTAGCCATTATTCTAGGCACATTATCTGGTTCTGGTGTTGGTATGTTAACTAAGAAAGAAGAACTTAATTCCTGTGCAATTTCTCCGCTATTACTATTATAAGTTAAATTAATAGCAACAGGATCTAGAGTTCCTGGGTTTGGCACAGTTACTACAATTACATCATTTTCTTGAAAAGATATAACACCAGCTACGCCTCCAAAAGTAACACTTGATACTACACCAAGATTAGCTCCTTCTATGATTAGTAAATCATTTGCTGTAGCCTCACTAGGGATTGCACTCGTTACTGATGGTACAGGATACGATACAGTTAAACTTTCGGTAGAAGTAGCTGTAAATTCCAAGTTTTCTGCACCTTGTCTACTTAAATCATTGATAAGTACGATTTGCCCAGAAATAACAGCAGGGTCGATTCTTAGTAAAATTTGAGTATCACTAATTTTACTTTTAATTTCAGTAGGTATTCCACCTATGGTTGCTCTATCCACAAATTGAAGAAATTCCCCTTCTACAAGTACTTCTTCAAGTATTTCTGCACTAGATGGAGAAAAATTAGAGATTATTGGAGTTGCAGATTCTATTTCTTCAACAGTTTGATCCACTTCGATATCCGCATCACAAGACGAGGATATTACAAATATCAACATTAAACAGAAAACCAATAGACCTGCTAAGATTCTCTTAAAAGATGCTTCGTAATTTTTCATAATTCTATTGTGTTAATTTTATTTTTTAGTATCCCATTTCAGTCCAATATGTTGTTCTTTTCGCAATGGCGATTTTTCACTTGGAATGAATTTTTCTTTATCTTCCCATTTAGGGTTTTTATATATTACATTTTTTTCAGATGCTCCTTTCGTTGCTTTTACAGTGCCACAATCAAAAACGACACAGTTACTTATCTTATTCTTGCTTCCATTTAAGTTAACAGGGTTAATTACTTTGTAGCTTTTTTCGAAAACTGAATTTTTGATGTTTACTGTTACAATCCCCTTGGTTCTAAGCACGGTACCTTTTTCTACATTTCCCACATTACTAAACACAGAGTTTTGTACAGAAAGATTACCTCCTAAAGTAGATTCGTCAGTTCCTCCACGATAATAATTTAAAGCCCATTGTTCTATGTCTTTAAAAATTGTGTTATTAATACGTACTATTTGAGCACTATATTTTCCGAAACTTTCTTTTTCTTCTGAAAGATTGATCCCTCGGTATGAGTTTTCAATTCTAGAATTAGCAATACTTAAAGTATCTGCAAAAGTTCCTTTGTATCCTTTGAAAAAACTACCCCCTTTTTTGTTTTTAAACCCATGAATATGACAATTGTCAATAAATACAGAGTATGATTCGGCGACACCTTTGTCAGGAGAGACTACAGCATATTTTATAGGTGTTTTTAAGTTTCCAGAAATTTCTAAATTATTTAAGTATAAGCTATTACCACCTTCTACTCTAAAGAAATATGTTGGGTTTTTTTCTAAACCTTCTTTTACTTTTAATATAGGTTTTTTACCTTTAGTTTCTCCTTGAATAGTAATGTTTGTTGTAATTTTTATTCCTTTTTCTAGAATGTATTCTCCAGATTTTAATTTTAGAATACTACCGAAAGAAGCCTTTTTTAATGCCTTACGCAATGTTCCTAAACCTGGTTCTACTTCAATGATTTCTGATGTAGCCACAAGTTTCTTAGGTTTTGTTTTAGAGTCCCAAGAGGTTCCACTTCTAAGAATCAATGCCTTAGGGAACTTATTATTTCCTAGGTTATAAGCACCAGCAATGAAAGTAGTTCTTTTTGCTCCGGTAATATCCAGTTTAGGTGATTTAGCTTCAGGTTTCGAATTTTTAATTAATTCTTCGTTCGTTTCAGTTGGGATGTAAAGAATATCTTCAAATGTATCCCAATTTACTTTCATTTTTGTAAAGCCTTCTTGATCAAAATTTTTCTGAGTATCTAAAATATTCCCATAGAAATTAAATCCATCTATTTTATCATGTATTGTTGCTATATCACCATTTTTATCATTGTATATGATATTATTAGAAAAGGTTGTATTTATTGGGGTTAATGACCTTTCTTCATCACTACCAGCGCAAAGTTGAATTGGAGAACAATTTATGATAGTATTGTTCTGAATTTTTACATCATTAACTTGATGATATCTATTTGCAGGGCTATTAGGTACGCCATTCATTACAACTATTGGCCCTCTAAAACCATCACCTGTAAGATTCATCATTAAGTTATTTCTAACAACATGACCTGCATTTATAATTCTTATACCACCAGTATTTGGTTTTTGATTTCCTATAAATACATTACCTTCTATTAGGCACTTGTTTCCGTGTCTTAATGTTAAGACACCTTCACTTTCTAAAAAGAGATTGTTACGATATACGTTGTTACCTGATTTATTAGAAATAATTTCTAACTCTCCATTACATTTTTCAAAAACATTATCCTCTACAATTGTTCTGGAAGATAATAATGAATTTTTACTAGTTCCAATTCTAATAGTTTCCCCACCATTAAAACCTAAAGTAGGTCTTTCTCCAAAATAATTATGATCAATTCGATGGTTGTTTTCTATATGCTCTTTTCCCTTTAACCATACAACTAGAGTAGTGCCAGAGTTAATTTTCCCTACAAAATAGTTGTGATCTATTCTGTTATTTTTACCCCAAACACTTATCCATTTATAATCGATAGATTTTTTACTTGGATTGTAATATGTAATTGCACAATCAGTAAGTCTGGAGTGACTTGCATATTCCTTAGAATTCACTCTAAACGAAATCACTGATTTTCCAGAAGTGTAACCATTCTTAAACCACAACCCTTTGATTAATAAATGAGTTCCAGCTATTTTTAGGTTGGAATCTCCGGTAAGGATTACCTTACCGGATTCTTCTGCTTCTATAATAATAGGGTTTTCTGATGTTCCTTCACCTTTAGCTACTAATTTTACATCTTTCCATTCTCCATTTTTTAATATTATACGATCTCCTGCTTTTACAGATTTTATAGCATTATTGAATTCATCAATAGTTGCTACTTTAATCTCATTAGCAAAACATGTACATCCAATAAAGAATAGTTGAATGGATACTATTGTAGTAATGATATGTTGCTTATTTATAATCATTAATAACCTATATTTTGAGCTAAATTAGGGTTTAGGTCAATTTCTCTTTGTGGTATTGGTAATAGTAATTGAAAATCCGAAATAGGACTTGCATCAAGATCAGGATTGTCTGGATTGTTATAAGCAAACTCTGTTGTAAAATGTTCATTTATTACAGTCAAAGCTCTATTAGTTCTTAGTAGGTCAAAGAATCTATGATTTTCGAAAGCAAACTCAAGACGTCGTTCATTTTCTAAGGCTAATTTAAAAGCAAAGCTAGAGTTTACATCAGCTTCTAATAGATCATCTAGACCAGCACGTGTTCTTACCTTGTTTAGTTCGATTAAGGCTTCAGAAATTCCTCTAGCGTCTACATATGCTTCAGAAAGCATTAATAGCACATCAGCAAATCTTGTAACTGGCCAATCTACATCACCATCATCCAGTGCGTTAAATGCCGAATTGTATTTAGTAACGTGCTTGTTAAAGATTTCAGTTCCGTTAGTTGCAATATAACTGTCCGCCATGGATGAAGGTTTTCTTGAATCATTTATTAGATATAAATCGGATATATCTTCTGTAGGTACATTAAGTCCATCACCATTACCAAAAACTACGTTTCCATCACTTTGTAAAGGAGCAAAGAAGTTCGGAAAAGGGGAACCTAAACCTATAAGTCCTTGTTCATATCGAACAGAAAAAATTACTTCATTGTTTAATTCATCACCTGGTTCAAACAGGTTATCATAATCGGTAACTAGATCATTTATTCCTCTGTCTCTAACATATTCTAGCTGAGTAATTGCAGCTTCTAGATCTCTATCAGGATTCGTTAAATGAACTTTTCCTAATATAGTTCTTGCTGCTATTGCTGTTGCTCTACCGAATTCTGAATCATCGTATTGTTCTGGTAAAAGTGCGATTGCATCTTCTAAGTCTTGAATAATAAAAGGATATACTTCTGATTGAGGTCTACGAGATAATTGAAAACCTTCTTCACCAATTAAAACTCTATCTACAATCACAATACTACCATATAACCTTGTTAAGTTAAAATGCATTAACGCTCTAAGAAATTTGGCTTCACCTTCATATTGATTTCTTAAGTCTTCATCAACTGCAACATCGATGTTAGCTATGATTCTATTAGCTAAAGCTATTGTTTTGTAACAATTAGCATAGTAAGCTTGATTTATCGAATTATTGGTATCTACTGTAAGTCGATCCAATGTAAAACGAGGAGCATCTGATTCTGGAGATCTATCTGGATTTGTAAATGTATTATCAGAACGAAGTTCTGTAATATTCCATTCTACTTCCATCACATCATATAAACTAGAATATGAAGCAATTACTCCTCTATTTAACTCTTCTTGGTCTTGATAGAAGTTGTCATCTGTTCTAAAAGAAGTTACTTCTTCTTCTAGATCACAAGACACCATCAATAATGTCAATGACAATGCATAAATATTAAAATTTATGAATCTATTTTGAAGTTTAAAAATATGTTTCATTATGTATATTTTTTAGTCCGTTATTTCATTCATTGGAATTAGCTTTTGCTAATTAAATATGAAATAGACTATCATTAATTGCTTTTTAGAAATTGATATCTAATCCAAGTGCTAGTTGCCTTTGCACTGGTGTAACTCCTCTTTGATACCCTCTGATCAAAACATTGTTTCTATCTGTGTTTCCTTCGGGATTATTACCTAAATAATCATCTGCAGCTTGATACCATAAATTTTGTCCAGAGATATAAATTCTCATTTTTTCTAATCCCATTTTCTTAGTCGAATGAGTAGGTATAGAGTATCCTAGTACTACTTCTCTTAATGATATATAAGAAGCATCTTGAACAGCATAGTCTGTTTCTAACCATGGAACACCAATTCTAATTCCAGGTCTGCTAGCAGGGATATTTTCATTAAACCATTGGTCCTCTGCATATGTAGCTCCATATCGAGCAACTTCATTATAAAATGCTTCACCCCAAACAACTTCACCTCCTTGAGATCCTTGGAAAGAGAAATTAAGATCTAAGTTTCCGTATGTAAATGTGTTAGTGAAACCCCAAATAAAGTCAGGAAATGGATCACCAATTACAGTTCTATCATCTTCATTAATAACTCCATCACCGTTTACATCTACTCTTTTAAGTCCTCCAACTGCATCAGCAATACCACTTGGACTATTGGCTAAATCCTCAGCATTCTGAAAAATACCATCAGTTTGATATCCATAAAATTGAATATATGGTTCTCCTACACGAGTAATATATTGATCAGTCCGCTCTCCATTATTAATTATTCTTTCAGATCCACCGAATGAAATAAGTTTATTTTCATTAAATGAGATATTAGCACTCCCTTGCCATTTTAATTTTCCTCTTCCAAGATTTGTAGATAAATCAAATTCCCATCCTGAGTTTTGAACTTTTCCAATATTATTCCATTGCTCATCAAAACCAGTTGAATTGGAAATTTGTTGTCTTAACAGAAGTTTTTCGGATAGCTTATAATAATAATCTACGGTAAGGTTTACAGCACCATTGAAAAGACCTAGATCTATACCATTATTAAATTCAGTGTTTGTTTCCCAGGTAATATCAGGGTTTCCTTGTAAAAAATCTACTTCACCTTGTCCCGTTGTTACGCCACCAGTATTTCCTATACTGTAATTTCCGAAATCTACTATGGTTGGTGCTAAGAAATCAAATAGGGCAGGAGCAGATCCACTAATTCCCCAACTAGACCTTAACTTTAGGTTATTAATTGTATTACCAATGCTATTTCTCCAGAAATTCTCGTTAGCTACATTCCATCCCACAGATACAGAAGGGAAAAATCCATATTTGTTGTTTTTACCAAACTTATTGAAGCCATCGGCTCTTCCTGCTAAAGATACTAAGTAACGATCTTTATAAGCATAATTAATCCTTCCTAAGTATGAAGATAATACGGTTTTATCTTTTAAAGTAAATGTATTATCTAGATCTATAATTGTTCCACCGTTAAGAGTCGTTATAGTCTCATCATCAAAATTAGTTATTCTAAGGTTACTAAGACGTTCTGTAGTATTCTCGTAGGTGATACCTAATAATAATCCAATATCATGACCATTAAAATCTCTATTGTAGTTTAATGTATTCTCATTTATGTACTTAACAGTAAGTTGATCTGCTAAAATCCCTTCTGTTTCTCCGTCTCTATCACCATCTGAACCAAAATATTCTTCTCCTGTACGGTATCTTACATAACCACCTAATGAAGATCTTAAAGTAAGCCCTCGAGCTATTTTCCATTTCACAGAACCATTAGCAAGTAATCTATATTCAAAACGATTACGTCTGCTGGCTTCTTGTCTAGATATAGGATTAAAGTTAGATGAAGACCATAGGTTTTCTATATTACCTGTATTTTCTGTTAAACCAGTTACTGGATCTACATAATCAAAATTAAGGTTTCTAAAATGTAAAGCGTGTGCAAAACTTCCGACAGGTTGTCCTGTTAAATCGGATGTATATTGATTATGTCTAACAGGAATCCAAGTTTCATATCTTCCTGTATCTGTAAAATTAATAGAAGATCTTCTTGTAAGTGTATAAGAAGGATTTATTTTTAAATCAAAACTTAAGTTGTCTGACAATTTAGATTTAAGTCTAGCTGATAAGTTTAATCTTTCTAAATCATTATCTTTTCTAAGTCCTTCGTTATAAATATAGTTTGCAGATATTAAATAGTTTGTTCTGCTTCCACCTCCATAAACATTTAACTGATAATTGTCAATCCTAGCAGGGTTTCTCAATGCTTCATCTTGCCAGTTAGTAGGACCGCCAATGTTTTGAGCAATGGTTCTTTTTCCTATTTGAACATTATCATAATTTACAAAATTAGGTTCTCTATTTTCTTGCTGAGCATTAAAATTTTCTACTAATTGATCTCTACTTCGGTCTAAGTCAGAGAATGCAATTGCATCTATGATATCAATACTTCTTGCAGCTTGTTTAAAACCTGAGAGGGATTTGAACTCAAAAGAAGTTTTTTCTGCTTTTCCTTCTTTAGTAGTTATAAGGATAACACCATTCGCTCCTCTGGATCCATATATTGCCGTAGAACTCGCATCTTTCAATACTTCTATAGATTCTATGGTACTTGGATTTATAAATTGAAGTCCATCATCAAAAGGGAATCCATCAACAACAACAAGTGGAGCAGAACTAAGACTTATAGATCCAATACCTCTTACTATTATTTCTGGTTCATCACCAACATTACCAGTGGTATTTCTAATCTGAACTCCGGCAATTTTACCTTTTATACTATTAGAAACATCAGAATAAGGCAATTCATCTAAATTGGTGTTTTCTAATTTGGATACAGAAGCTGTTAAACTAGATTTCTTCTGAACTCCATATCCTATAACGACAACTTGTTCTAGTTCGGATGCCTCTTCTTCTAGAGCAATATCAAGTGTAGTTTGATTATCGATTGCCACTGTTATGGTTTTCTTTCCGGTAAAAGAGAATGAAACGACATCACCTTTGTTTACCTTAAGTTGATAAAATCCATCAAAATCCGTAGTAGTTCCCGTATTGGATTTCAATATCAATACATTAACTCCCGGTATTGGTATTCCATCTTCCCGAGAAGTTACTGTTCCTTCTAATGTAATGCTATCTTGAGCAAGCAACGTACAATGAGATAGAACAATCAGGAAGACTGCTATAATCTTTTTGAAATACATAAGTAATTATTTTTGTTTTTTAATGCTTTAGTTTAAATCATTAATTGATTTGTTTTCAATTTTAAAAGCAAAACCTATTTTTTGTAATTACTTACTTTATAAACAAATCATAAAAAATCATAAACGGAATGACGTTTATCTATTTTTTATATCTTTGTTTTTATCTATCTATAAGTAATTATAGTAATGATTTTACTTTTTAAACTAAGTAAAGTTTCGAAAATAAAGGGATTAGTGTGGTAGCTGTCCCTTTTTTTAGTTTTTATTGTTTGTGTTACATATTCGATTGGTATTAGATTTATTTCCTTTATTTTTTTTGATTTTCTTAATCATAACAAAATTTATATAAATCTTTAAAGTGCTCTTCTAGTTTAGCAACCGCTCTATCTGGATCTTTATCTATAATGGCATCTATAATAGCTTGATGTTCTTTAATTAATAAATGATTTTCATCTTTATTACAAACTTTGTTGGCAACAAAGTGGGTAATGATTTCTGGAGTAATTACTAACATTAAAGAGTTAATAACACTATTGCCACTAGCTTCAGAAAGTTTAAGGTGAAACATTAAATCTTCCTCTACCGCATTTAGACCATTAATTGCTTTTTCACTGTAGGCTTCATGTGCTGCTTGTATTTGACGTAAATGTTCATCTGATCTTCTTGTGGCAGCTAATCTTACAGCATTTGTTTCCAGTATCAATCTTGTTTCTACCAAGGATTTAAAATCAGGTTCTTGTAATTGTAAAATATCAGTCATCATTCCGTTAAGTGCGGTAACTCCTATATTCGATACTCTTGTCCCACTTTGGGGATATTTTTTAACCAACCCATAGAATTCTAATCGTTGAATTGCTTGGCGTAATTGATTCCTACTTACACCTAACTTTTCGGCAAGAACTCTTTCTGCAGGAAGCTTATCACCCGGTTCAAGTTGCTTAGAAACAATTAATTCCCTAATTTTAGAAATAATTATATCTTCGGA
Source organism: Aquimarina sp. AD1 (assembly GCF_003443695.1). NCBI lineage: Bacteria > Pseudomonadati > Bacteroidota > Flavobacteriia > Flavobacteriales > Flavobacteriaceae > Aquimarina > Aquimarina sp. AD1. Next base: position 235,569 of record NZ_CP031966.1, read on the forward strand.
ACCTTTCTTGGAGTTGGATATAACTTCCGTTTCCTTCTCTGTTTTTAATCGCATATACTGGGTTTGATTTTAACTGGTTGACCAATCTGGTTAACCAAAAGTATTGTTTTTTTTTATTATCACAAAATTTATATGTTAAAAATCTTATGAAAGTTTAAAAAAAGTAATGTTTTTTAACTAAAAACACATTCTATATGCTTTTCGTTTTGTGATATCGGTATTTTATAAACTACATATTTATTTATGGGGTAGCTTGTTGTGATACCCCTTTAGTTCGGTTTTTTTAGAATTATTACCTATTATATTATGTAGTTGAACAAATTATTTATTTAATCATCATAAATTATATTTTGTTTTAAGGTATTATTAAATCATTAATAATGAGTAAAATGTAAATTTATTATTGTTTTTTTAGGATTTATAAGGAATTGGGATGTTGATTTTATTAAAATGATAATTCTTTGATAAATTGGTTTTTTTATTTCAAACTAGAAATTATTTTTGCGTAATATTGTACCATCTAGTTAACGAAAGGGGCTACGGCCGACGATTTAGAGTTACTATTATGAAAACGCCAACATTTATTATTAGAGAAGTTAAAGTTCAATCCTTGAACAAATCAGTTGATATTAATATATCATCTATACGCCGTTTTCGTCGCCCCTTGGGGGTTTAAAATTATTATGAAGTAGGTGCGTCCTACTTCCCTTAGAAAAACATTCCTTTTTTCGATTTAGTTATTAATTCCTTTTAAAAGAATATTCTTTTATAATTGGTTTTTGACATAAACTACATTCGCATCTTCTCAGGAATCATATCTTTTAAATTTTAAGTATTGACACTTTTTTGATATTTATAATTCATGTACAAAATGAATTTTTATCAATAGAAAAGTTGTTCATAATTGCATCTGGCATTAAGAAAGAGTTATAGAAACAAACGGATGAAACAGATAGAAATAATCATAGCCACTAATGATCATCTTGAATACGCTCAGGAGATTTGTGATGTAATATCGGATTCTGCTAAAGTAAGAGGTACCGGTATTGCTAAACGAACACCTGATTATGTTAAAGGAAAGATGGAAAATGGAAATGCAATTATAGCATTGTGTAATGGAACGTTTGCAGGCTTTTGTTATATAGAGGTTTGGGGTCATGAAAAATATGTTGCGCATTCAGGTCTTATTGTACATCCCGATTATAGAAATCAGGGATTAGCCAAAAGAATCAAAGAATTTACTTTTAATTATTCTTTAAAAAAATATCCTGATTCTAAAGTTTTTGGAATTACTACAGGACTAGCCGTGATGAAAATAAATTCAGATTTAGGATATAAACCAGTTACATTTTCAGAATTAACCAATGATCCTAAATTTTGGGCTGGATGTAAGACTTGTACAAACTACGATATATTAAAAGCTAAAGATCATAAAATGTGTTTATGCACTGGTATGTTATATGACCCTTCTACTGAAGTGAAGAAAAAAGAAAAATGGTACGATAAAAAAGTATTAAAAAGATTAAAGAAAATAAAACAAACAATGCTAGCAAGCAATAAACAGTTGTTGTTATGGAAAAAGTAGTAGTAGCATATAGTGGAGGTTTGGATACCTCGTATTGTGTAAAATATTTAATTCATGAAAAAAAATTAGAAGTTCATACAATATTAGTAAACACAGGCGGATTTTCTGATGAAGAGCTCATACAAACCGAAAAAAGAGCGTATGAGTTAGGAAGTAGTTCTCATGTAAATAAAACAATATTAAACGAGTTTTATCAGAAAGCTATTAAATATCTAATCTTTGGTAATGTATTAAAAAATAATACATATCCTTTGTCTGTAAGCGCTGAAAGAATTTTTCAGGCAATTGAAGTAATTAATTACGCAAAAAAAGTTGGAGCAAAATATATCGCGCACGGAAGTACGGGTGCAGGAAATGATCAGATTAGATTTGATATGATTTTTCAGACATTGGCTCCAGAAATTGAAATTATTACTCCTATAAGAGATTTAAAACTTTCTAGACAAGAAGAAGTAGAGTTTCTTAAAAAACATCAGGTACACTATAGCTGGGAAAAGGCACAATATTCTATAAATAAGGGTATTTGGGGAACGAGTGTAGGAGGTAAAGAGACACTTACATCTAAAAATGCTTTGCCAGAGGATGCATATCCAAGTCAACTGAAAAAAGAAACAGAAGAAACGATCACGTTAAATTTTGAAAAAGGAGAATTAATTGGTTTAGATGGAATCAAAGATGAACCAGTTAAAAACATTCAGAAGTTAGAAGAATTAGCAAGCGCCTTTGCTATAGGTAGAGATATTCATGTAGGAGATACTATTATAGGTATAAAAGGAAGAGTTGGTTTTGAAGCAGCAGCACCTCTGGTAATAATCAAAGCCCATCATTTACTTGAAAAGCATGTGTTGACAAAGTGGCAACAATATTGGAAAGAACAATTAGCTAATTGGTATGGTATGTTATTGCATGAAGGTAATTATTTGGATCCTGTAATGCGAAATATTGAAGTATTTCTCGATGATTCTCAGAAATCAGTTACAGGTGACGTAATCGTAAAATTAAAACCTTATCATTTTACTTTAGAAGGAATCGAGTCAGAGTTTGATATGATGAAATCGGATTTTGGTCAGTATGGTGAGATGAATAATTCTTGGACTTCTGATGATGCTAAAGGTTTTATAAAAATCTATGGGAATGCAAATAAGATATATCACAATGTAAATCCTAGTGAGTCATGATAAAAGTAGGAATTATAGGAGGGTCTGGATATACAGCTGGTGAATTATTAAGATTGTTGGTTCACCATCCAGAAGTTGATTTAGATTTTGTGTTTAGCACGACTAATGCAGGTGTACCTGTTAGTAAACAGCATGTTGATTTATTAGGAGATATCACTCTTTCATTTACAGATACAATCAATCCAAATGTAGACGTTTTGTTTTTGTGCCTTGGGCATGGAAGATCTAGAGCTTTTTTAGAAACAAATACATTTTCTGAGACCACCAAAATCATTGATTTAGGAAATGATTTTAGGTTAGAGAGGGATCATAAATTTCAAAATAAAGATTTCGTATATGGTTTGCCAGAATTACAAAAGGACAAAATCATGTCTGCGCAGTACATAGCAAACCCAGGATGTTTCGCAACAGCCATTCAATTAAGTTTATTACCACTTGCATTTTCGGGTAAATTAATAGATACCGTTCACGTAAATGCTACTACTGGGAGTACGGGAGCTGGAGTAATGCCTGGCGGTACTACACATTTTAGTTGGAGAGATAATAATTTTTCTAGTTATAAGGTTTTTACACATCAACATTTGGATGAGATTCATCAGAGTATAAAACAATTGCAAACTAGTTTTGAATCTCCAATTTTCTTTATTCCCAACAGAGGTAATTTCAGTAAAGGGATTTATGCTACAATGTATACTAGATATGACGGATCCGAAGAAGAGGCTAAAGAACTTTACAATTCTTTTTATAAGGATGCAAAATTTACAGTTATATCAGATCAAGAAATTTATTTGAAGCAAGTAGTAAATACAAATAAATGTATTATTCATGTTACTAAAAAAGATGGGATGTTATTAATTACTTCTGTGATTGATAATTTGATTAAAGGAGCTTCTGGACAGGCAATTCATAATATGAATCTAATGTTTGGATTAGAAGAAAAAATAGGTTTAGAATTAAAAGCAAGTGCATTTTAAGATGAATAAAATAACGATCATAGGAGGAGGTAATCTAGGTAAATCTATAATATCTGGATTGGCAAATAGTGATTTATTTGAAGCGAAAAATATTATCGTAGTAGATAAATCAAAATATAATTTAAAAGAAGTAGAAGAAAAGCTAAGTGTATCAACATCGCAAGATATTATTACTTCTATAAAAGATGTTAAATGGGTAATCTTATGTGTGCAACCTCGACAGTTGGATGCTGTTTTACAAGAGATTAAAGATGTATTAAGTAATGATCAAATATTAATTTCAACAGTTACAGGTACTTCTATTGAAGAAATTAATGAGGTAGTTCCTAGTAATAAAGTAGTTCGGGTAATGCCCAACACTGGAGCGTCAAAAAAATTATCGATGACTTGTATTGCAGCTAATGATAATGTTAAAGAAGAATTATTGGTTGTAGAAAAGATGTTTAACACTATTGGAGAGACCTTAGTAATTGAAGAAAGACTGATGCAAGCAGCGACTGTTCTTGGAGCTAGTGGGATCGCCTTCTTTTTAAGATTTCTTAGAGCAATGATACAAGGAGGAATCCAGATGGGATTTCATCCACACGAAGCCCAGATAATAGCAGTGCAAACAGCCATAGGGGCGGCAACCCTGGTGGCGGAAAATGGTACCCATCCAGAACGAGAAATTGATAAAGTAACTACGCCACAAGGATGTACAATAGAAGGGTTAAATGAAATGGAGCATCAGGGATTGAGCTCATCCGTTATAAAAGGGGTAATGGCTTCTTATGAGAAAATTAATACTATAAAATAAAGTGCTATGAAACTATTTGATGTATACCCACTTTATGATGTCGAACCTGTTAGTGCGCATGACAGTATTGTTATTGATAAAAATGGTGTAGAATATTTGGATTTATACGGAGGACATGCAGTAATTTCAGTAGGTCACGGGCATCCACATTATGTTAAAAGATTAAAAGAACAGATAGAAAAAATCGGGTTTTATTCGAATGCTGTTCATAATAGTTTGCAATCAGAATTGGCAAATAAACTAGGCCAATTATCTGGATACAAAGAGTACCAGTTGTTTTTATGTAATTCTGGAGCTGAAGCAAATGAAAACGCATTAAAATTGGCTTCTTTTTACACAGGGAAATCGAGAGTTGTTTCTTTTCAGAATGGTTTTCACGGTAGGACTTCTGCAGCAGTTGCTGCGACAGATAATGAAAAGATCAATGCTCCTTTAAATCAACAACAAAAAGTTACTTTTTTACCATTAAATAATTTAGAAGTTGTAAAAACTGAATTAAAAAAAGGAGATGTATGTGCCGTAATTATAGAACCTATACAAGGAGTTGGAGGTTTAGATGAAGGAACTACTGAATTCTTTAAGGGATTAGAAGAGTTGTGTAAAGAAAACAACGTAGTTCTTATTCTAGATGAAGTACAAGCTGGATTCGGAAGGACAGGTAAATTCTTTGGACATCAGCATCATGGAATTACTCCAGATATTATCTCAATTGCTAAAGGTATGGGAAATGGTTTTCCTATAGGTGGAATTATGATAGCACCACATATAAAACCTAGTTATGGGTTGTTGGGTACAACTTTTGGCGGAAATCATCTTGCTTGTATAGCAGCATCTTCGGTTTTAGAAATATTAGAGACAGAAAACTTAATAGATAATGCTAGACTAACTGGTGATTATTTTGTTTCTCAAGCACTTCGTCTTCCTGGAGTCAAAAAAGTAAAAGGTAGAGGGCTAATGTTAGGTTTAGAATTTGAGTTTGAAGTAGGAGACCTTAGAAAAAAACTGATCTATGATCAGCATATTTTTACTGGTGGAGCGATGAATAAGAAGTTGTTAAGAATACTCCCGCCACTAACAATTGGAAAATCTGAAATAGACCAATTCATTAAAGCGTTACAAGATATTTTGGTGTTACAAAAGATATGATTATGAGCATAGTGTTAGATATATCACAAAGAAATTCAGTATTGAAAAAGATGGCAATTTTAGTGGATCAAAACCGGGATGAAATACTAAATGAAAATCTTATAGATCTTAAATCTTATCAAGGGAGTGATCTTGCAATGCGTGACCGTTTAAAAGTGGATGACCATAAAATTGAAGTGATGATTGCTGCTCTCAAGCAATTGGCATATCAAGAAGATCCAATTGGGGTAGAGCGATTCCGATTTACTCATGATAATGGTATGCAAGTGTACAATAAAACAGCACCTTTTGGGACAGTATTGATTATTTATGAATCAAGACCAGATGTAACAGTTGAAGCAGCTGGAATTGCATTTAAATCAGGAAATAAAATTTTACTAAAAGGAGGAAAAGAATCCTTACACTCTAATCTTGCAATAGCAAAACTTTGGCATCAAGCACTAAAGGAAGAGACTATCTCTTTAGATTGGATTACATACTTAAATTATAATAGACTAGAGACACAATCTTTTCTGGAAAAACCAACGCAAAATGTGGATTTAATTGTCCCTAGAGGAGGAGAAAGATTGATTGCATTTGTAAAGGAACACGCTACTTGCCCAGTAATTGTTAGTGGAAGAGGTAATAACTTTGTCTATGTCCATAATGAAGCGGATAAGGCATTGGCTTTGGATAATATTATTAATGGAAAAATTGATAAAATTTCAGCATGTAATGCAGTGGATAAAGTTCTAATTGATAAGAATCTTCCTAATAAGGAAGATTTCGTGAAAAACCTTATTACAACTCTTAAAAATTTCAATGTAGAAATATTAGGGGATACTTCTTTATCCAAATATGAAGAAGTTTTACCTATATCTGATAACAGTATTTGGCAAGAAGAATTTTTGGATTATAAGATAGTTATTGGAGAAACAGAGAATGCGCAAGAAGCAATTTCTACAATAAATGAATATAGCGGGGGACATTCTGCAGCAATTATTACAAGAAATCAGATAGAAGCTGAGACTTTTATGACCAACGTAGATTGCGCCGCAGTATATCATAATGCTTCTACAAGATTTACCGATGGTTTTCAATTAGGTTTAGGAGGAGAATTAGCAATAAGTACAGATAAATTGCATCAAAGAGGTCCAATAGGATTACAGCATTTGGTTACTAATAAATGGTATATACATGGTGATGGACAGATCAGATAAAAAGCGTATCGTACTAAAGATAGGGTCTAATGTTTTAACCAAAGGAACAGATCATATATCTAGAGGTAAGATAGAAGATATAGGTAAACAGATTGTTGCTTTACAAGATGCATATGAATTTGTAATTGTTAGTTCTGGTGCTATTGCTGTGGCTAAACAATTTGTGAACTTAGAAAGTAATGGGAAAGAAATTAATGTAAAACAAGCATTGGCATCTATTGGACAGCCTCATTTAATGAGGATTTTTCAAGAAAGTTTTAGAGATCTTGGATTACTAACATCCCAATGTTTATTGTCTTACTCCGATTTTGAAAGAGAACAATCTAAGAGAAATATAGTAAATACAATAAATGTATTATTGGCTAATAATTACATACCTATCATTAATGAAAATGATACTGTAGCTACTGATGAAATTAAATTTGGAGACAATGATAAATTGGCAGCATTGACAGCTTGTTTATTAGAAGTAGATTTATTAGTGATAGCTACAAATACCAATGGTATTTGTACTAAAGAATCAATAGAGAATGAAACCTTTAAAACAATAGATGAGGTGTATGATATGAAAGAATTAGCGGATGAAATTGTTTCCTCTATCTCTACACACGGAACTGGAGGAATGCAATCCAAAGTGCAGGCAGCGAGTATTACCCAAAATGAAGCCATAGAAACTTGGATTGTAAATGGGTTAGAAGATAATTTTATGGTAGATGCGATAGATAAGAAAGTTCCTTTTACCAAAATAGTTAAAGCAGTGTATAATGAATAATTACTTTTCAATAAAAGATGTTGATTCACTTGATACTTGGGTGAATGAAGCGATTGAATTAAAACAAAACCCTTTATCTAATAAGGTTTTAGGAGCTGATAAAACAATAGGTTTGTTGTTTTTTAATCCTAGTTTACGTACGCGTTTAAGTACTCAAAAAGCTGCTTTAAACTTGGGAATGAATGTAATTGTAATGAATTTTACGGGAGAAGGTTGGTCTCTGGAATATGGTGATGGTACAGTAATGGATCAAGGTAATTCTGAACACGTAAAAGAAGCAGCCCAAGTAGTCTCTCAATATTGTGATGTATTAGCAATTAGAGCATTTGCTAAACTAGAAAATAGAGAAGATGATTATAAAGAAAATGTACTAAAAAATTTTATGGTACATGCAACTATTCCTGTAGTTAATATGGAAAGTGCAACTGGTCATCCTCTACAAGCATTAACTGATGCAATAACGATCACGGAAAATAAACCAATACATAAACCAAAGATTGTATTATCATGGGCACCGCATCCGAAAGCCTTACCGCAGGCAGTTGCAAATTCTTTTGTAGAAATGGTGCAGCAAATGGAAGCAGATTTTGTAATTACCCACCCTGTGGGATTTGAGTTAGCCAGTCATATTACTAATGAGGTGCCCATTGATTACAATCAAGAAAATGCATTGAAAGACGCAGATTTTGTGTATGTAAAAAACTGGAGCTCATATGCCGAGTATGGAAAAACATCTCAGGATCAAAACTGGAAAATTACTGAAGAAAAAATGAAATTAACTAATAATGCTAAGTTCATGCATTGCTTACCAGTAAGAAGAAATGTAGTTGTAGATGATGCGGTAATTGATAGTGATAATTCCATTGTGATAGAACAGGCAAATAATAGAACATATGCTGCTCAATTGGTTTTAAAGAAAATTCTAGAAAAAACTAAGGGATGAAAAAACAAAAATTGTTAGTGGCTAAGATTGGTGGTAATATTATCGAAGACAAACATGTTTTGGATTCATTTTTGGAAGATTTTTCAAAAATTGAAGAGCCCAAAATATTAATTCATGGTGGTGGTAAATCAGCAACGAAGTTAGCTTCAAAATTAGGAGTTAAGACGGAAATGATCGATGGTCGTAGAATTACTTCTTCGGATAATTTAGATATTGTAGTAATGACATACGCAGGTTTATTGAATAAGACCATCGTTTCTGGCTTGCAAAAATATAATTGTAATGCGTTAGGGTTAACAGGTGCAGATGCAAATGTAATTGTTGCGGATAAAAGACCTCCACAATTTGTTGATTATGGATATGTTGGTGATGTTACAAATGTAAGTGGTAAGACTATCAAAGGGTTTTTAGAATTAGGAATAACACCAGTTTTTTGTGCTGTAACACACGATAAGAATGGTCAATTATTTAATACTAATGCGGATACCATTGCCTCAGAAGTTGCTTCAGCGATGGGAACATATTTTGATGTGTCATTATTTTATTGTTTTGAATTGAAAGGAGTTTTGGAGGACATAGATGATAAAGAATCTGTTATTGAATATATTGATTTAGAGAAGTATACAGAGTTAAGAGATTCCGAGGCAATTTCGGATGGGATGTTACCAAAATTGAAGAACTGTTTTGATGCATTACAAAAGAACGTACGTAAAGTACATATAGCAAATGCAGATTTTATAAAAGATAATACGATAAAACATACGACTTTAAGTCTATAAAAATGATACAAGAACTAACGAATAAAGCTATTGAGCTATTACATAAACTGATCGAAACTCAATCTTTTTCTTCAGAAGAAGAAGAAACAGCATTGTTGATAGAAGATTGGTTTAATAAATATAATATTCCTTTTGAAAGAGAGAACAATAATATTTGGGCATACAACAAAAATTTTGATGAAACCAAACCTACAATATTATTAAACTCTCATCATGATACTGTAAAGCCTAATGGTAATTATACCAATGACCCTTTTAAAGCATTTGTCGAAGACGGTAAATTATATGGATTAGGGAGCAATGATGCGGGAGGCTCTTTGGTGTCATTAATTGCTACATTTACCTATTTCTATGATCGAGATGACTTAAAATATAATTTTGTAATTGCAGCTTCTGCAGAAGAAGAGAGTAGTGGGCCTTTAGGGTTGAAAAGTATTCTGAAGTATCTAAAAAATGTAGAATTTGCAGTTGTTGGAGAGCCAACATTGATGCAATTAGCAATTGCAGAAAAAGGCTTGTTGGTATTGGATGTATCTGTAAAAGGCACAGCTAGTCATGCAGCACATCCTAATGATGATAATGCTATTTATAATACACTAGAAGTAATTGAATGGTTTAAGAATTATATGTTTGAAAATGGATCTGAAACTTTAGGAGAAGTTAAAATGACCGTTACCCAAATCAATGCAGGAAATCAACATAATGTGGTTCCATCTCATTGTAATCTTGTAATTGATATTAGGGTGAATGATAAATATAAAAATCAAGAGGTTTTAGAAATAGTTAAACAAGCAATGCCAAATAATGTCGAGGTACAACCTAGATCCTTGCATTTAGGTTCCTCATCAATACCAAAAGATCATGCAATTGTAAAATCAGGAATTGTTTTAGAGAGAACGACCTACGGTTCGCCGACACTTTCGGATCAATCGGTGTTAAGTTGTCCATCTTTAAAACTAGGTCCTGGAGATTCTACAAGATCGCATTCGGCTGACGAATTTATTTATGTAGATGAGATTAAGGAGGGCGTAGAGCTGTATATTAAAATTTTAGAAGGAATAGTATGAAACTTTGGGATAAAGGATTACCAACAGATCAAAAAATAGATATTTTTACTGTCGGTAACGATAGACAATTAGATTTAGTAATAGCTAAATATGATGTTCGAGCTACATTAGCACATGCTAAGATGTTACACAAGATAGAATTACTGACTGATAAGGATATTTCTACAATTGAAATAGAACTAAAAATATTGGCTGAGCAGATCGAAGACGGGACTTTTATAATTGAAGATCAATTTGAAGATGTACATTCTAAGATTGAATTCGAACTAACAAAAAAAATTGGAGATGCTGGAAAGAGAATTCATACTGCTAGATCTAGAAATGATCAGGTATTAGTAGCAATGCATTTATACCTGAAAGATGAATTATTGCAAATAAAATCCCAAATTAAAGAGTTGTCTGAGAATTTATTAGATGCTGCAGAATTATATAAAGAAGTTTTGTTACCGGGATATACGCATCTTCAGATTGCGATGCCATCTTCATTTGGACTTTGGTTTTCTGCCTATGCAGAGAGTTTTGTAGATGATTTACATTTTATAAATGCAGCATTAAAAGTTGTAGATCAAAACCCATTAGGGAGTGCAGCAGGATATGGGAGTTCATTTCCTATAGATAGAGAATTCACTACTAAAGAACTTGGTTTTGAAATCTTAAAATATAATGTAGTTGCAGCTCAGATGAGTAGAGGCAAATCCGAAAAGTCTACAGCTTTTGCAATGAGTAGTGTGGCAGGAACATTATCTAAACTGGCGATGGATGTTTGCTTATATATGAGTCAGAATTTTGATTTTATGAGTATCCCTTCAGAATTTACAACTGGTTCTAGTATTATGCCACATAAGAAGAATCCTGATGTATTTGAGCTAATTAGAGGGAAGTGTAATAAAATTCAAGCATTACCTTATGAATTAAGTTTATTGACTAATAATTTACCTAGCGGATATCATAGAGATTTACAATTACTTAAAGAAGGAATTGTCCCTGCAATTCAGGACCTGAAGGCATCATTAGAAATGGCTATCTATGCTTTGAAAAATGTGAAGATTAATGAAACAATATTAGATGATAATAAATATGATTATTTGTTTAGTGTAGACACATTAAATGAATTAGTGATGAAAGGAATGTCCTTTAGAGATGCCTATGTAAAAATAGGATTAGATATTGAAAATGGCAATTATAAGCCAGAGAAGAATACAAAGCATAGTCATTTAGGTAGTATTAATAATTTGTGTTTAGATGATATAAAGAAAAAGCTAGAATCTGTTTAAATAGATATAAAGTATATAAGAGAAGTTGGAGCAGTTAATTGAGTGTAAGTTGAGTTAGTTTAATTTTTTTAGCTTCAACCTAGACCCTCAGCGGAGTAGTTAACCGCTGAGGGTTGTTTTTTATGTACGATACTTTAATAATTAATATATTAGTTTAAATTTAAAAATTATGAAAATCACCTGTTTCGGAGAAGTGCTTTGGGATATATTTCCTAATCATAAAAAAATTGGAGGAGCACCGTTAAACGTTGCTTTACGATTAAAAACTATAGGGATAGATGCTTCGATTATTACTAAAGTGGGAAACGATGACTTAGGGGAAGACATTATCCAATATATAAATAAACAGGGATTATCGTTAGATACGATTCAAAAGGATTATCAATATCATACTGGAGAAGTTTTGGTTTCTTTAGATAAAGAAGGAACAGCCTCCTATGAGATTAGTCGTCCGGTTGCTTGGGATTTTATAGAAAATACTCAAAAAGCGGATGAAGAAGTGAATATTTCGGATGCTTTTATTTTTGGAAGTTTAGCAGCTAGAAATAATGTTTCAAGAAATACTTTGTTTAAACTTCTTAATAAAGCCAAGTTTAAAATTTTAGACGTCAACCTTCGACCACCACATTACGACGCACAGTTACTTAATGATTTAATGAAAAGAGCAGACTTTATTAAGTTGAATGATGAAGAATTGGATGAGATCTGTATTCATTTTGGAATAAAAGAATCCACTCTCGAAGAACAGATTAAGTCAATTGCGGCATATACCAATACTTCTCAAATTTGTATTACCAAGGGAGGAAAAGGAGCAACGTTATATTATAATAATTCTTTTTATCATAATGATGGATATACTATAAAAGTAGTAGATACTGTTGGTGCAGGAGATTCTTTTTTAGCAACGTTAATATCTAAATTAGTAGAAAAAAATGAACCTCAATTATCTGTAAATTATGCTTGTGCGATCGGAGCTATGGTAGCGGGTAGCGCAGGTGCTAATCCTGTTTTTAGTGATAGAGAGGTTCAGGATTTTATAAAAAGTCAATAGTTAATTCAATTCTCTAATCCAAATATTTCGATAGTGTACTGGATTACTATGATCTTGTAATTTTATAGGCCCTTTGCCATGTGGAACATTTTTAGGAGGACCAATATATTCTGTACTACCTAATATTTCTACATGATCTTGTACTAAGACTCCATTGTGAATTACAGTAAATGATCCTGATTTCACTTTTTTACCATTTGTAAATTCTGGTTGATGAAATATAATGTCATACGTCTGCCATCGATCATTCGGTTTGGTAGCATTTACTAAAGGTATATGTTGTTTATAAATAGAAGTAGCTTGTCCGTTAGAATAGGTACGATTTTGATAACTGTCCAGAATTTGTATTTCATATTTATTTTGAAAAAACACGCCACTATTTCCTCTTCCTTGGCCTTCTCCTTCTACAATATTAGGAGCTTTCCATTCTAGATGTAATTGGACACTTCCAAAATTATTTTTCGTCTGGATATCTCCCGTTCCGGGTTTTACTGTCATTGTTTTATCAGTATTGATTGTCCATCCGGCAGTAGTGCTATCTTTTGTCGAGATCCATTGACTTAAGTTTTCTCCGTTAAAAAGTACAATTGCATCTGAAGGAATATTGGTTTTATCAAAAGAAATTGCTTTAGGTTCTGGTTCCCATACCTCAGTTTCTTTAGGATCGGTGATTTCTTTTTTAGGGGTAGGAGGTTGTTCATCTTTTGCAGTATCCATCTTAGAGACAGTGTTTACTTCCTTTTTTTGTTCATTACAGGAAAAAATGATAGCGCAAATTAAAAGTGGATATATGATTTTGTTCATAATGATGTTCTGTTGGTTATAGTCCTAATATTTTTTTTAGTTGTTCTTTATCGATTTCTGCTCCAGCAAAATCATCAAAAGCTTTCTCAGTGGCTTCTATAATATGATTTTGAATAAATGGGGCGCCCTCTTTGGCTCCTTGCTCAGGGGATTTGATACAACATTCCCATTCCATAACTGCCCAAACATCACAACCATATTGCGTCAGTTTAGAGAATATTGTTTTAAAATCAATTTGTCCATCTCCAGGAGAGCGATAGCGTCCAGCTCGATCTATCCAATCACTATATCCTCCAAAAACTCCTTTTTTTCCTGTAGGATTAAATTCTGAATCTTTTACGTGGAAAGCTTTTATAAATTCATGATAATGATCAATATACTCTATATAATCTAATTGTTGTAAAACAAAATGACTAGGATCATATAATATATTTACGCGTTTATGATTTCCTGTTGCTTCTAGGAATCTTTCAAAAGTAATTCCATCGTGTAAATCTTCACCAGGATGAATTTCATAGCAAACATCTACACCTTGTTCATCGAAATGATTAAGTATAGGTAACCAACGTTTAGCTAATTCTTCAAACCCCATTTCTACTAATCCTGCTGGACGTTGCGGCCATGGATGCATGGTATGCCATAATAATGCACCTGAGAATGTGCCGTGTGCCTTAATTCCTAGTCGATTGCTAGCGGTTGCTGCATTCTTAACTTGATTAACAGCCCATTCTGTACGTTTTTTAGGATTATTTTTGCAATTATCAGGTGCAAAGTTATCAAACATTAAATCATAAGCAGGATGCACTGCAACTAGCTGTCCTTGAAGATGTGAAGATAATTCCGTTATCTCTAAACCATAATCGGCTATTTTACCTTTTAATTCATCGCAGTATGTTTGGCTTTCTGCTGCAGTGTTTAGATCAATTAACCGAGTTTCCCAAGTGGGTATTTGTATTCCTTTATATCCTAAATCAGATGCCCATTTGCATAATCCATCTAATGAATTAAATGGTTCTTTATCATCCATGAACTGTGCAAGAAATACTGCCGGTCCTTTTATCGTTTTCATAATTTTTTAAATTTTAGTCCAGCTAGCATTATTTTTACTGCTTTCTACAGCAGCATAGATGAATTTCATCCCTCTAACACCATCAATAACTGTTGGGAAATCTAAATGCTGAGAAATCCTCTTTTTACTCTTGAAATTTATTAATTCTTTGGCAAAGCTTCTGTAAATTGTTGCAAATCCTTCTAAATATCCTTCTGGATGTCCTGCCGGAATCCTAACATATTCTGATGATTCTGGATATGTTCCATTACCGCCAGGAGTATATATTTGTTTGGGTTGATCTAGCCATTTTACAATAAGCTGATTTGGATTTTCTTGATACCATTCTATACTACCTTTAGTACCATAGACTTTAATACCTAAGTTATTCTCTTCTCCAGTTGCAATTTGCGAAAAAGACATGATTCCCTTAGCACCATTTTCAAATCGTAGTAATATATTACCATCATCATCTAGACTTCGTCCATCCCCAAAAGCCGTAAGGTCGGCCGCAATAGAACTAATTTTAATGTCAGATATATATTCTATTAAATTCTCTGCGTGCGTTCCAATATCTCCTAAAGCACCGCCAATACCAGAACGTTTAGGATCCACTCTCCAGGCAGCTTGTTTTTGACCGGTTTTTTCTACCGCAGTAGAAAGCCATCCTTGTAAATAATGAGCGTTAATTTTTCGGATGTTTCCCAGATCTCCTTTCGCAATCATAGCTTTTGCTTGCTTCACCATTGGATACCCGGTATAGTTATGTGTCAATGCAAATACTTTTCCGGAAGAAGTGACTACTTTTTCTAATTCAATTGCTTCATCTAATGTTAGAGAAAGAGGTTTATCACAAATTACATGAAATCCATGTTCTAAAGCCATTTTTGCGGGTGGAAAATGCATATGATTAGGAGTAACAATAGCTACAAAATCCATTCGTTCTTCTTCTGGAAGCTTTGCTTCTTCAACAATCATTTCTTCAAAGTCGCCGTATATTCTTTTATCTGATATCCCTAGTTCTTTTCCCGAGATAAGGCTTTTTTCTTTACTAGAAGAAAAAGCTCCGCAAACTAATTCAATCATCCCATCAATACCAGCGGCTTTGCGATGAACATCACCAATGAATGATCCAGTGCCACCACCGACCATTCCCATTTTAAGTTTTGACATAATTAGTTTTCTTTATATTCTATTTTTTCGTTTTTGAAGAAAACAGCAAATAGTATCATTACTGTAGCAGCAAAAATAGCTGGGAATATCCAAATGCTATTCCAATTATGCTGCCCTTCAGAAATCAGGTTTGTATCCGTAATTTTTCCTGCAACATAAAATCCAATTAACATTCCTAATCCGTAGGTAGCTAGAGTAATAAGGCCTTGCGCGGCACTTTTGAACTTTTCTCCAGCTTTAGAATCGGTATAAATCTGCCCCGAAACAAAGAAGAAATCATAACAAATACCGTGTAAGGCAATACCAACAATAAGCATAAAAGCAAGCTCTCCTGAATTACCATAGGCAAATAATAAATATCTAATTGTCCAAGCTAACATTCCTACTAATATTGTTTTTTTGAATCCAAATTTTTTAAAGAAAAATGGTAGAAGTAACATAAATAGTACTTCAGATATTTGACCAATGGTCATTTTTGCAGCCGGATTTGCAACACCTATTTCTCCTAAAAATTGCCCAGCATGCTGATAATAAAATGCAAGAGGAATACATATAAGTATGGATGCTAAGAAAAACATTAAGAAGTTTTTATCTTTTAAAAGCTTTATTGCATCTAATCCTAAAATATCTGAAATTGTTACTTTTTGATCTTTACCAATTTTAGGTGGTGTTTTAGGTAAAGTGAAACTAAATACGCCAAGGATAGCAGAGGCTATAGCAGTCATTAGAAAGGTGTTTTTTAGCATTCCATTAGCAACCCCTTCTGCGGAATCCCAATGAAAGACATAGCTAATCACAAGACCTGCAATAATCCATCCTATAGTTCCAAAAACTCGTACAAATGAAAACTGTTTTGCAGGATCTGTCATTTGATTAAATGATACAGAGTTTACTAGAGCAAGTGTTGGCATATAGGCAATCATATAACCTAATACATATGGATAGAAAATAGAAAAATCCGTAGCATTCGCCATTTGATACATTAAGACTGCTCCGATAAGATGTAGTACTCCTAAGATACGTTCTGCATTAAAAAAACGATCAGCAATTAGCCCAATGATGAATGGAGCAATAATAGCTCCCCAAGATTGCGTAGAATATGCCATAGCTATTTCTCCGCCACTTGTGTTTAAAGAATTTGGTAAATAAATACCCATGGTTACAAACCAGCCACCCCAAATAAAGAATTCTAAGAACATTAGTAAGGATAACTGAAACTGAATAAATTTATTCATAGTTAGTATAGTAGTTGGTTAATTTAGTTGTTTAGAAAGGCTAATTAATAAATCACGTGTAGCGATAATTCCATCAATTTCACTTAATCGATCACCTTCATATTCTACACCGATATACCCTTGATATCCTGATGCTTTAACAATCTCTAACATTTTTTTGTAGTCTATGGTAGTCTCATTTCCATTTTCGTCAAAATCATAGGATTTAGCACTTACTCCTTTTGCGAATGGCATTAATTCTTCAGTTCCTTTGTATTTAGGATATTCTTTAACACATTTAGCTCCCCATCGTTCGCCTCCTTCGCGTTCTAAACAAAAATTACCAAAATCAGGCAACGTACCACAATTTGGTTTGTTTACATTTCGCATCACTTCTGCAAGTAAAGAGCCATTAGAAGAAAGATATCCGTGATTTTCTACAATTACGTTGATATCTTTAGTAGCCGCATATTCTGATAATTTAGTCAACCCATCGGTAGCAACTTCTACCCATTTTTTTGGATCATTTGTACCGAATAAATTTACTCGTATCGAGTGACATCCTAAAAACTGAGCTGCATCTACCCATTTCTTATGATTTTCTACAGTTTGATTTCGTTCTTTTTCGTCAATTACCGCTAAGTCTCCTTCTCCATCTACCATAATCAGAAGGTTCTGTACATTATGTTTGTTACTTTCTGATTTTAAAGAATCCAAAAGTTGTTGTAATGCTAGTTTAGGATCTTTTGCATCCTTGTATGAATATAATTGACTAACGTATTCTACTCCAGAAAAACCTAACTCTTTTGCTTTTTTTGCAAAATCCATGGGATTTAATTTCCCAGATTGTATTTCTTTATGAAGTGACCATTGCGCTAGTGATAGTTCGAAAAAAGGTACTGATTCTTTTGGCTCTTCTATGATTTTTTCTTCTTCTTGTTCGATTGTTGTATTTTCTTTAGTAGTTTTCTTACAGGAGCTAATGATTAGCAAGCATAAAAGCCCTTTAAGGATGGTTTTGTACATAATTTTAAGTTTAGTTAGGTAATTTTTATAAAGCCCAGTCTTTTCCGCCGGTTAGGTTTTCTACAGAATCACAACCAATATATTCTCCAGGTACAGGTAGATAGTTAAGTACATTTTCTGCAATCTCTTTTGATGTTTTAAATCCATAAATAGATAGATCTCTTACAGAAGAAAGGAAAGTAAAAGATATTGCTTCTTTAGATACTTTTTCTAAATCTTCAGGAGTTTTTATCATGGCCATTTCTTCCCAGTATTCTTTTCGTTTTTCTTTAGAAATTTTTAAATATTTAGCTAGCAATGCATCGTATTCTTCTATGGTTACATCGTCAACATTTTTTTCTTCGTTAACGCCCAGTTCATCTAAGATAACTCCTGCACCGTACTTAAACATTTGTGTTTCCTCAGCTTCTTCTACACCTTGATTGATAAATTTGTCAATAAACATTGGTACATGTAATGATTTTGCGCCAGGAATATCCGTTTCCGGAAGAATAAGATCTACTATTTGTTCTAAAGCTTTTCCTTCATCTATTGATAGTAGCTCTGGAGTCCAATCCAATACATATTCTTTTTGACAGCTTTGTAATAGACTTAGTATTGTTGGGGTAGCGGCAATATATCCAGCTGATAACCCTATGTTTTTTAATGCTTCTCTTCTGTTCATAGTACTAAGATTAAGCGTTATTTTTGATTTGTGTTGCTGCGTGATCTGCAGCTCTTGCGGTAAATGCCATATAGGTTAATGATGGATTTACACAACTGGCAGAAGTCATAAATGCTCCATCAGTAACATATACATTAGGTACTGCGTGGATTTGATTGTTTGCATTTAGAACTGATGTTTTTGGATCTTTACCCATTCTAGCAGTTCCCATTTCGTGAATTCCTAAACCAGGAGCTCCAATATCGTCCCAAGGTTGTATATCTGTAAAACCAGCCTTGGTAAGCATATCCATTGCTTGTTTTATCATATCTTTTCGCATTTCGAGTTCATTTTCTTTAAACTCTGCATCGAATGTTACTGTTGGTAATCCCCACTCATCTAAATTATTATAATCTAAACTCATTTTGTTTTCGTGATATGGTAAGCATTCGCCAAATCCCATAAGTCCAACACGCCATCCACCAGGTTCTAAAATTTTATCCTTTAGTTCTTTACCATACCCAAGCTCGGCAATAGTTTCTTCCCAATTAGAACGACTAGCGCCTCCTTGATACCCATATCCACGTTTAAAATTCTTTTGGTCAGTTTCTCCTCCTATGTTTCTAAAACGAGGGATATAAATTCCATTAGGTCTTCTACCTTTGAAATATTTGTCTTCAAACCCATTATATTTTCCAAAAGCACCAGCTTTAAAGTGATGATCCATAATGTTATGACCCAATTCTCCAGAGTCATTACCCATTCCGTTCGGAAAACGTTCTGATTTCGATTGCATTAATATACTCGCTGAAGCAATTGCTGATGCACATAGAAATATAACTTTGCCAGTAAATTGTATCTTTTCTTTGGAGATCGTATCTATTACTTCTACCCCAGTTGCTTTTCCTGTCTTATCATCATATAATACTTGATGAACAATAGAATTAGGACGTAAAGTCATATTTCCAGTTCTCTCTGCCGCTGGTAGAGTAGAGGAGTTACTACTAAAATATGCTCCAAAAGGACAACCTCTCATACAACGATTACGGTATTGACAATTCATCCTTCCTTCAAACGTCTTGGTGCCAGTAATATGTGCAGTTCTTCCAATAGTTAAAAGTCTATCTTCATAATTCTCAGCAATATTCTTTTTTAGATGATCTTCTACACAATTTAGTTCCATTGGAGGAAGAAATTGTCCATCTGGTAGTTGTTCTAATCCTAGCTTTTCTCCACTAACACCAATAAATTCTTCTACTTTGTCGTACCAAGGAGCAATATCCTTGTAACGAACTGGCCAATCAACGGCAATCCCTTCTTTTTTATTTGCTTCAAAATCAAAATCACATAGTCTATAACTTTGCCTTCCCCACATTAATGATCGACCTCCCACGTGATAGCCTCGTATCCAATCAAAACGTTTGGTTTCATTATAGGGGTGTTTTAGGTCATTAACAAAGAAATGACGATGTGCTTTATCAGTTACGTATCCTGTACGATGTTGTTTTGGTTGTTCGGCTATTTCAGATCTTGAAGGTTCACCTTTCAAATCATAATCCCAAGGATCCTCATTGGCAGTGGTATAATCATCGATATGGGTAACCATACGGCCACGCTCTAATACCAGTGTTTTAAGCCCTTTCTCACAAAGCTCCTTGGCAGCCCAGCCACCACTAATTCCTGTTCCTACGACAATTGCGTCATATTGAGGTTCTTGTTCCATACTTTTTTTGATGTTTACAGACGGTCTATAAATTAAATAATAATGAATAGGATAAATCAATAGAAATAGTATTAGACTTCTATTAATTTATATAACTCATATAGTGATTTTACAAGCACTATTGTTAGCTCTGATAGTAGTTTTGTTTGTCTGTTTTCTTCTTGTTCTGGAAGAAAGGTGTTTTAGCTAAAAATGATAATAATTAATAGTTATAAAATTAATATCATCAAATTCAGGTTCTAATATAAGAAGTTTGTTTGCTTTTTAACAATACAATTAACAAATCATTAATTAAATTAGTGATACATTAAAAAAAAATTCAAAGCTAATGTCAAAATTAAATAGAAGAAAAGCGATTAAGAACCTTTCTCTTAGTATTGGTGCTATTGGTCTTGGAGGTGTCGTAATACCGCAGTCCATATCAGGAGACATTTCGAATTCCTTTCAAAATAGTTTGAAAGGAAATATAAATCACGCGGTATGTAGGTGGTGTTATGGTAATATCGAATTGGAAGAATTTGCAGAAAAATCAAACGATATAGGTATTAAGGCGATTGATCTTTTAAAACCGTATGAATGGGAAGTTGTTATAAAAAAAGGACTTAAGTGCTCTTTGGCAACAGATACCTTTGCTAGTATTACTAAAGGGTTTAATGATCCTAGGAATCATGAGGAACTTCAGAAAAAATATTTCAATCTCATTTCACAAGCGTCTAATTCGGGTATAAAACAGGTAATCGTTTTTTCGGGTAATAAGAATGGTATTTCTTCTGATCAAGGTTTAGAACAGTGTTCTGTGGGATTAGAACCACTTGTAAAACATGCAGAAAAGAATGATGTTACTTTAGTAATGGAATTGCTTAATAGTAAGGTAGATCATAAAGATTATCAATGTGATCATACACCTTGGGGAGTTCAATTGGTTGATAAAATTGGTTCTACTAATTTTAAATTACTCTATGATATTTACCATATGCAAATTATGGAAGGAGATATTATTGCTACCATTAATAAATATAAAAATTATATCTCTCATTATCATACGGGTGGTGTTCCGGGAAGACATGAGATAAATGACACTCAAGAATTAAACTATCCAGCTATTATGAAAGCTATTGTAGCTAATAAGTTTACAGGTTATGTTGCTCAAGAGTTTATTCCAACGTATCAAGATAGTTTAGAGGCGCTAAAAGAAGGAATAACGATTTGTGACGTTTAAACCTGTATTATTTATTACCATCTAATAAAAAGTAATATTTCCCTTTTTGTTATACCCAACTTGTAGAAGTAAAATTAATAAAACAAAGATTCTAAAGTCTTCGACAAGATCAGATTAACAATTTAGTAAACTAAGGTATTATAGTTTTTAAATCCTGAATCACATTAATATTATGTCGTAAATACGCAAAAAGAATAAACAAAATAATAATCGCTACAGTAAAACCTAACAGATTCCCATTTTTGCTACTTGAAACTTTCTTAGATGTTTTTAAATAGGCTTTGGATAGTTTCTTAGTGTATTTAGAAACTAGCGCAAAAGCCGGTGCAAAAATTAACACCACTATTAGCATATCTATGATTACCAAAAGATATCCTTGTTCATGAATATGCTTTTTTACATACTTAATCACGAACTCATTAATAAGTGCTGCACAAAGTACAGCAATTGCATAGATTGCAAATTTAGTAAGCTGTCTATTATTCATGGGGTCTACATCTATTTTTATAATATCGTAAAAATAGAAAAATGTTATGGATACTACTTATATATATTATAGAGGAATATTACCGTGCTTTCTTTTTGGATGATCAACAGATTTTTTTTCTAGCATACTAAATCCTTTAATTAGTTTTCTTCTAGTATCTTCTGGAAGAATTACTTCATCTATAAACCCTCGTTGTGCTGCTCTATATGGATTTGCAAATTTATCTGCATATTCAGCTTCTTTTTCTGCAAGTTTTGCTTCAGGGTTATCCGAAGCTTTGATCTCTTTTCTAAAAATTATTTCACTGGCACCTTTTGCCCCCATTACAGCTATCTCCGCAGTTGGCCAAGCAAAATTAAGGTCCGCTCCAATATGCTTAGAGTTCATTACATCATAAGCACCACCATACGCTTTACGGGTTATTACCGTTACTTTTGGAACTGTTGCTTCACTTAGTGCATATAATAATTTTGCTCCATGTACTATGATTCCATTCCATTCTTGATCTGTACCAGGTAAGAATCCAGGTACATCAACCAAAACAAGTAATGGAATATTGAAACAATCACAAAAACGTGTAAAACGTGCAGCTTTTTTAGAACTATTTACATCCAAAACACCTGCTAAAAACATAGGTTGATTAGCTACAACTCCAACACTTCTTCCACCAATTCTGGCAAAACCTACGATGATATTCTCAGCATAATTTTTATGAATCTCGTAAAAAGAATCTTCGTCAATGATTCCTTCAATAACCTCATGCATGTCATAAGGTTTATTTGGGTTATCCGGTACTATTTCTGCTAGAACTTCTCTTTTTTCATCAGATAATTCATAGGAAAGAGCTTTTGGTGTTTCTTGGTTATTTTGAGGAAGATAACTCAGTAACTTTTTTACATCTTCTAGACATTCTATATCATTTGATGAAGTTATATGAGCTACTCCCGATTTTGAGGAATGTGTGCTAGCTCCACCTAATTCTTCAGAAGTTACTTCTTCATTGGTTACAGTCTTCACTACATTTGGTCCAGTTACGAACATATAACTAGTATCTTCTACCATAATAGTAAAGTCGGTAATAGCTGGAGAATAAACTGCTCCACCGGCACAAGGTCCCATAATAGCAGAAATTTGTGGAATTACTCCAGAAGCTTGTACATTTTTATGAAAAATATCAGCATAACCACCTAAGGATCGCACTCCTTCTTGAATTCTAGCTCCACCAGAATCATTTAATCCAATAATAGGTGCTCCAACATTGACTGCCAGATCCATTACTTTACAAATTTTCTCAGCGTGTGTTTCCGATAGTGCACCTCCAAAAACGGTGAAATCCTGAGCAAATACATATACTAATCTTCCATGTACGGTACCATAACCTGTTACTACACCATCACCATAATAGATTTCTTTTTCCATTCCGAAATCCGTTGTTCTGTGAGTAACTAGGATTCCGATTTCTTCAAAAGATCCTTCGTCTAAGAAATAATCTACACGTTCTCTAGCGGTTAATTTTTTCTTTTGATGTTGTTTTTCAATACGTTGTTTACCGCCACCTAAATGTGCTAGATCAATTTTTTCTTGTAAAGTTTTTATTTTAGAGTTCATATGTTAGCGAATTGGTAAACGTAATACTTGTTGATCTTTTTTATATTGTTTTAGGGCTGTGAGCGCTGCTATTCTTGCTTCTATCTCCATTTCGGATTTTAACACTTCTGGGGTGTAATATTTTTTTACAAAATGAGTATCAAAAGCACCGGATACAAACGCTTCGTGTTTGCACACAAATTTGCCAAAGGATAAGGTTGTTTGCACACCTTCTATATGATATTGATCAATGGCTTTAATCATTAATTGAATAGCTTCTTCTCGGCTATCACCATAAGTGATTAATTTTGACAACATAGGATCATAATAAATAGGAATATCCATTCCTTCTTCGAAACCATTGTCTACTCTAATACCATTACCTGTCGGAATTGTGTAAGTATCTAAGTGCCCTACACTAGGTAAAAAATCATTTAATGGATCTTCTGCATATACTCTTAATTCCAATGCATGTCCAGTTATTTTTAAATCTTCTTGTTTAATAGAAAGTTCTTCTCCTCTTGCTACTTTTATTTGTAGCTCTACAAGATCAGTGCCCGTTATTAGTTCTGTTACAGGATGTTCTACTTGTAAACGAGTATTCATTTCTAGGAAATAGAAATTATGGTTTTCATCTAATAAGAATTCTACAGTTCCTGCGCCAACATAATCACAGGCTTGTGCAACTCTAACAGCAGCTTCGCCCATTGCGGATCTCAAAGCTGGACTTAAGACAGCAGAAGGAGCTTCTTCCACTACTTTTTGATGTCTTCGTTGTACACTACATTCTCTTTCAAAAAGATGAATAACGTTTCCATGAGTATCCGCCATCACCTGTATTTCAATATGTCTTGGAGATGCTACGTATTTTTCGATAAATACTGATCCGTCACCAAAAGCAGAAATAGCTTCACTTATAGCACGTTGCATTTGTGATTCTAGTTCGCTTTCTTTCTCTACTACACGCATTCCTTTTCCACCACCACCAGCAGAAGCTTTTATTAGAATGGGAAACCCAATTTCTAGTGCAATTTTTTTAGCTTTATCAACATCAGTAATTGCTTCATCAATACCTGGGACCATAGGTATGTCATATGCTTTTACTGCCTCTTTAGCAGCAAGCTTACTACCCATAACTTTAATAGCTTTGGATTTTGGTCCTATAAAAGTGATGTTATTTTTTTCTACTTCCTCTGCAAAATCAGCATTTTCACTTAAGAATCCATAACCAGGATGTATTGCATCCACATTTAATTCTTTGGCAAATGCAATAATCTTGGAACCTAACAAGTAGGATTCGTTAGAAGGTGCTTCACCAACGCAAACTGCTTCATCAGCAAATTTTACGTGAGGAGCATCTCGATCTACAGTAGAATATATAGCCACTGTTTTAATTCCCATTTTTTGAGCGGTTTTCATTACTCTAATGGCAATTTCTCCTCTATTTGCAACAAGTATTTTTTTCATAATGTATTAGAACTTATGATATGTCTTTTGATTTAAACTTACTTTGAGGTTTTATTCGAATTCAATCAATAATTTTCCTTTGTCTACTGCATCTCCTTTAGAGATAGCTATGGATTTAATAGTTCCTTCTCTTGGAGAAGTAATAATGTTTTCCATTTTCATTGCTTCTAAAACTAGTAAATAGTCATCTTCTTT
Organism: Aquimarina sp. AD1; assembly: GCF_003443695.1. Lineage (NCBI taxonomy): Bacteria > Pseudomonadati > Bacteroidota > Flavobacteriia > Flavobacteriales > Flavobacteriaceae > Aquimarina > Aquimarina sp. AD1. Next base: position 260,919 of record NZ_CP031966.1, read on the forward strand.
AACGGTTTGACCAATTTCTACCTGTATATCTATAATTAACCCAGGCATTGGAGATTTTATAGAGTTTACTTGTTTCGACGCACCAATAGAAAAACCCATTTCCGAAATCATCATATCCAATGAGTTAGATATATCGACCTCATAGATATTAGAATTTACTTTTACTGTATAGTTCTTATTAACAAAATCAGATTTTATAACTTCTGTATGATAGGATTGATTATTGTTAATAACATGAAATTTTGAATTGGAAGTTTCAATAATATTGGCTTTCAAAATAGTATCTTCAGATAAGCTAGTTTCAAAGTCCTTATTTACTTTTACTTTATAGTTTGTACTCATAAATAAACCATTCAATTTGGTCGATAAATATAGGTATTTATATTCATCATAGGTATTTCTTGTGAAATTTTTAAAAAATGTTTGATAAAGGGTGTCTTTTCTAAGAAAATGAAAAAAAAAGAGAAGGTTGAAATATTTAAAGAATAGGGTTGTAAAAAGGTGTCAAAAAGGTTTTGTTGTGGTTTCAGAGAGATCACTTTGTACTTTTATATTCTTAAAATAGTTGGTTAAAAAAGCAGACGATTATATCTATATTTACATAACATATATAATTATGTATGTTCTGGAACAATTTTAATGTATGTCATTTATTGAAGGATTTTTTATTGGTATAGCGATGATCATTTTTGTTGGTCCAGTATTTTTTTTGTTACTCAATAGTAGTTTTCAGTATGGTGTGAAAGCAGGGTTTTCTGTTGCTTTTGGTATTATAGTCAGTGATGTCATATGTGTTTTATTATGTTATTATGGACTTTCTACTTTTATGACAGCAACTCAGAATCAATTTTGGATTGGTATTATAGGAAGTGTTATACTTTTTGGATTGGGAATTAATTATCTGCTTAAAAAAGCTGTAATTACTAATGATATATCTATTAATTCTAAAAAATGGACTTCTTTTTTTATCAAAGGATTTAGCGTTAATTTTTTTAATCCTTTTGTATTTATTGTTTGGATTGCAGTGTTTAAATATGGACATGAAAAATATTCAGATTCCATAGCGTTTTTAGTTTTTTTGACAGCTGTTCTAACCGGTATATTGACTATAGATTTACTGAAAGTTTTTCTTTCAGATAAGCTTAAGCCATTCATATCTCCTTATAGATTGAAAATATTCTTTAGGATAACTGGAGTAGTTTTGCTAATCTTTTCTTTCCGTTTAGCCTACTTGGTTTGGTGATGTTTGATAAAATTCATTTTCGCTATATTTGAGTAACAACTTAAAAAACAAACCAATATGGAATTTAATTTATTAATAGTTGCAATCGCTGCTCTTGTACCTATAGTATTAGGGTTTATATGGTATAACCCAAAGGTTTTTGGTACTGCTTGGATGAATGCTTGTGGATTTACAACAGAAGATTTAAAAGGAGGGAACATGGCTGTAATTTTTATTGTTTCTCTTATTCTAAGTCTTATGTTGGCTTCTTCGCTTCCTACTATGGTAATACATCAAAATGGTTTTTTTCAGAGCTTAATGAATGAGCCGGACTTAACTAAGGAAGGGACAGAAATCTATCAGTATACTCAGGATTTTATGAATAAATATGGAACCAACTTTAGAACATTTAAACATGGTGCTTTGCACGGTGCAATGGCTGGAATATTTTTAGTTTTACCTGTGTTGGGAACAAATGCTTTATTCGAAAGAAAGGGAGTGAAGTATATACTAGTAAATGTTGGGTATTGGACTGTGTGCCTAGCATTAATGGGAGGCATTATTTGTGAGTTTACCTAATGTATTTAACAATAAAAGAAGAGGGTTTATACCTATTATTAATCCTCTTTTTTTTATTTATTCCCAAGTACGCGAGAAAAGAGTTTTTTAAGCATAGGGGAAGCTTCTTCCACATTACGTTCACGTTCTTTAGCTTGTAAATTACCATTTTGATTATAATACAATTCGTAGCTAAAGACAAAACGACTTGCATCTTTACCCATTCCTAATTGTCCAAATCTAAGATCATTAAAGTATAATTTATCGTTATCAGATTCGATCGTATACCAACCTTCACTTAATTTAATTAGACGCGGAATTAAAGGATCATTTTTTGCTTCACCTAGTAAATAATGGTTTTTAGGAAACTCAGTAAAATTAATAATATCTGGTTCGTCAAGTAAGGAATAATATCCGATAAGAAAGGATTCGTCAGTTTCTATATTGGCTGTCCATAAAATGCTATTTAATGCAGTAGGTCGAGTTTGTATTTGATTATATGTAAGATGTTGGTTTTCTAAATTAGTGGTAAAATTAGATTCTGCAATTTGTTGTAATACCAAAGTAAGCAACATATAAAAACTACTACAGTACAATCCTAGATTATTAAAAAACTTTCTTTTAGGATTTGTACGTTTGTAAAACATAGCTATGAGTACAAAAACTAAAAACGGGACAGTATATAAAGGATCTGCTACAAAAATATTATGAAAAGCCACTTTATAATCTAAAGGCCAAAACAATTGTGTTCCCCAAGTCGTAAATGCGTCTAAAATAGGGTGGGTAAATAGACTAAGAAACATAAGCTTGGTCCAATCTTTCCAATCTGCTTCTTTGTTTTTATATATTTTACTCACTAGCCATCCCAGAAGTGGAGCCATAAGTATACTGAACAAAATAGAATGTGAAAACCCTCTATGCAATTCATTAGAAGTAACGCTGTCAAAAAATAATTTAGCTAAAACATCTAGATCGGGAATCGTTCCAGCAATTGCGCCCCAAAGCATAGCTTTATTTCCTACTTTTTTTCCTATAGCAGCTTGACCAACAGCAGCACCGAGTACAATCTGAGTTAATGAATCCATTATTAACTTAACTGAAGTTTAAACGGATTTCTTACTTCATATTCGCTGGGAGAAATGAAATCAACCAAAGGTTTTAATAATTTGTTAGAAATTGAATTTCCATGACGAACATATAATTTCATTTCTACGGGTTTTGCACCTACGCAACTTTTTATGATTTCTGCTGTTCTACCCAATCTTAATTCGTCTACTTTTTTAGATACAGCAAGATCTACATAATCATAAAGCATACGTTGGTAAATATCATAAGACTTATTGTATTTGTAATCAATACCAATATGATTTGCTTCTACAATTTTATTAAGAATAAAAGAAGTGGTGAAACCAACAAGGGTATCTTTTAAGAAGTACGCTTTAAAAATAAACGAATCCTGAAGCGTCTTTTTTAAATTTTCAAAAGTAATTGCATTAAGTTTTCCAATTTTAAAATCAGCTTTATCCAGAACAGAAAGATATAAGGCGTCTATTTCTTTATGATATGTATTAATATCTTCATCCGTAAAATCTTTGACAATGATATCAGCAGACTTTTTAAAAACCTTTTTAGCTCTTGTTCTAAATTTAGTTTTCATACTATCCAGATAATCATCAAAGCTATTCCAGTCTTGTTGTATTTTTAATACCATATTGACGTCGATGCTAAACTCTCTAAAATCTTGTCTTTTAATATAATCACTTTGATTAAATGAAGAAGGCCAAAATTCTTTTAATAATATAAATGATGGCTTTTCTGATTTTTCTGATTTTCGAATTTCTCGTAACGCATCTGATAAACTTTCAAACACTTCTTTAGAACTAATGTGAGGAGCATACAGAAAACCATGTTCTCCACAAGAAAAAAGATTTCCGCAGACAAGTACTCTCACATCCATACTTTTCATAAAAGTATTTTTGATTGCGTCACTTATTCGACAAGGGAACTCCTGAAACTTTAAATCTTCAGTGTTAAATTTTATAAGTTGTGTTACAGCAATTCCTACAGGGATATTTTGATCATAGAATAAAACATATCGAAATCCAATAGTTTCTGATAATGTCTGTTCTAAAGTGTTAAGATAGTTTAGTGTAAGAAAAAGATTATTTTCATTATTTACACTATTCCAATCTTTAGAAGGAACATCATTAGTACTCTGAAATATTGAATAATGAAGTTTAGTTGTTCTACAACTATTTTTTATTTTGTCAAGCATAAATCCCTTACCAATGTTTTTGACAAACTGTTGTCTGAATAGCATTCAAATTTACATTTATTTTTAATAGTAGTTTGTTAAACGATTGTCAATTTTGATTTTACGATTTATTAAAGCTTTAATACCGTAATTTTATTATGGGTAAACATTTAATGTTGTTTTGTCGTGTAAATCTTGTGTTTAAACGAAAACTGTTTCGAAAAGTCTGGTTTTATGGTGTGTATGTCGAATAAGTTTAGTTTTTTTGAGTGTAATTGGAAATTTTTATGGGGAAATCAGTCACTTGTGTGCTTTTAATCGATGATGATAAGGCCACAAATTTCTTTAATCAAAGGGTAGTTACTAAACATAATAGTTTTGATAATGTAAATACGGTGCAGAGTGGGAAAGCTGCATTAGAGTATCTATCCAAAGTTGAGAATAAAGAAGCAGTGAAACCAGATCTTATTTTTTTAGATATTAACATGCCAGCTATGAATGGCTGGGAGTTTTTAGTAGAATTTGCTAAGCTAAATAAGATTACTACAGATGGGATTAAAGTGATTTTATTATCTACATCTTCTAATCCCGATGACGTTAATGAGTCAATAAAAAATCATTCAGTAGATGATTTTATAAATAAGCCATTATCATTGGATTTGTTAGATAATGTTATAGAAAAACATTTTACTAAAAATATTGTAAAAAGTTAAGCTTAGAACTCTTTAGATAGCTTAAGTGTTTTTTATATTTTTGCCTAAATGAATAAGTTAAAAAGGATCCTTTTAGTTGACGATAGTAAGGCAACCAATTTTTTTAATAAAACAATAATCCTAAAAACTGATTGTGTTGAAGAAGTCGTGTTAGTAACTAATGGCGAAAAAGCTTTACATAGTATCCAGACGAGTTCTGTTCCCGATATAATTTTTCTTGATTTAAATATGCCTGTAATGAACGGGTGGGAGTTTTTAGAACAATATGAGGGGTTGTCAGAACATTGTAAGAACTCAGTAATTGTGATATTGTTAGGTACTAAGTTAAGTACGGAGCAGGAAAAAAAACTAACATCTTTTTCAAGAGTTATGGAGTTTAGGGATAAGATGTTAACCAAAGAGATTGTTTTAGAAATTATTTCTACATATTTTAAAGATTCGGTAAGTTAATAGCTGTTTAAATCTTTTAGGAATGATCTTAAATTTCCCAGAAAGTTACTTTTTTTTAATGTGAAATACGTTTTATCGTGTTTTTTGTGCTTTTAATCGTAAATCAGCTGTTTAGAATTTTGTTGAAGATTGTTTTTTAATATAGATGTGTTTCTTTTGTGCGAAACCAACGAAAATATATTATGAATAATCCAATTGATTGCGTTTTATTGATTGATGATGATAAGCCTACTAATTACTTCAATAGCAAAGTTTTATCAAAACATAATAGTTTCAATAACATAATGGTAAGACAGAGTGGTAAAGCTGCTTTAGAATATCTAAATGACGTCGAAAAAGGAACCGAATTAAAACCTAATCTAATCTTTCTTGATCTTAATATGCCTGCGATGAATGGTTGGGAATTCTTAATTGAGTATTCCAAACTAAATCAAAAAGTGATAGAAGGTATTAAGGTTATAATACTTACCACATCTTCTGATGTTAGAGATGTAGAGAAATCCAAAGAAAACCATTTTGTAAAAGATCTTGTTAATAAGCCATTATCATTCCCAACTTTAAATAAAGTAGTTAAAAGACATTTTTTTAAACCCCACTCCAATGAAAACAATAGCAAAAGTACTTTTAGTCGATGATAGTGATGCAACTATTTTTTTTAATAAGATCGTACTTTCAAAAACTGGATATGTTGATGAGGTATTGATCGCTAAAAATGGTTTAGAGGCTTTACAGATTATCCAATCAGGAATAGTCCCAGAGATTATCTTTTTAGATATTAACATGCCGGTAATGGATGGTTGGGAATTTTTATCAAAATTTCAAGACTTAGAAAACTCTTTAAAGAATACAACGATCATTTTAATGATTGGAGCAGAACTGACAAAAGAAGATAAAGAATTAGCAGGTTCTATTGATCAAATTAAAGAATTTAGTGGTAAAATGTTATCTAGAGTTAGTGTAGATGGCATTATAACTAAATACTTTAATGAAGAATTAATTCCGGTAGAGTAAAGTATTCTTTCTTTAAATCCATCAAACAACATTAGTTTTAAGAAACTTTTGTTTTTTATTATTTATATTGCACAAACGGTTTAAGAACACAAACGTTTTAATAGGAAATAAATTTAAAATTACCTTTATGGTTAGATTACAGACTATATCCTGTATCGCCTCAATATTCTTTTTTTGTCAAATAACTTTATCACAATCTAGAGCAACTATCTCTGGGAATGTTTCCGATCAATTTGGTAGTTTACCGGGAGCAAGAGTTAGTATAGAAGGGACTAATCAAAACACTACAACGGATGTAAATGGAAACTATACGTTTGATGTAGAAGAAGGCGAGTATGTTCTTACCGCTGGATTTGTGATGTATAACTCAGTTTCCAAGACTACAACCGTAAATGTGGGAGAAACTGCCCAGTTGGATTTTGTTCTAGAAACGGGGTTTTCTATAGATCAACCCATTTCAGTAGGTTCCAGAGCAAAACCAAGATCTTTACTTAAAACAACAGCACCTGTAGATATTATTTCTCCTCAGGAGATTACTAATTCTTCACAAATAGAGTTAAGCCATATTTTACATTATTTAGTTCCATCTTTTCACTCTACTAATCAAACCATAGCGGATGGTACGGATCATATTGATCCAGCAACTTTACGTGGTTTAGGACCTGATCAAATCTTAGTATTAGTGAATGGGAAACGCAGGCATAATAGCTCTTTGTTAAATGTAAATGGAACTGTTGGTAGGGGTACAGTGGGGACTGATTTTAATGCGATTCCTATAGCATCTATAGAGCGAATAGAAATATTACGTGATGGAGCAACTTCGCAATATGGATCAGATGCAATAGCAGGTGTGATAAATATTATTTTAAAGAAACAAACAGAGGTCATTAATATAGATAATAGGGTTGGTATTACGACAGAAGGAGATGGTTTTACTACGTATTCTGCGGCTAATTTTGGATTAAAAATTGGAAAAGAAGGATATATCAATGTGACTGCCGAATATAGAGATAGAGAGTCGATAAATAGGGCTGGAGATTATACAGGTACTGTATATACTGAAGATCTTGTAGAAGATCAGAGGTTGATCCAAGAAAATAATTTCTTTGACCAAACAGGCTATTCCGGAAATAGAGTTATGGAAATTGGAAGTGCAGAAACGCAAAACCTTACGTTGGCATTTAATGGAGAAATCAAAATGTCCGAAAAAGCAACATTTTACCTACAAGGAGGAAGAAATTATAGAGAAGGGATGGCAGCTGGATTTTATCGTTTCCCAAAGGATCAGGATAGAGTAGTTCCAGAGTTATTTCCTAATGGTTTTTCTCCTCAGATATTAACAGATATTCAGGATGATGTAGTGGCAGGTGGAATTAGAGGAGTCAAGAATGGATGGAATGTAGATTTTAGTCACTCTATTGGTATCAATAGTTTAGATTATACAGTAAATAATTCTAATAATGCTTCGTTAGGAGTAGCCTCGCCCAGAACTTTCTATGCCGGCGGGTTTGAGTACCAACAAAATACTACGAATCTAGATATTTCTAAAACTTTTGATTGGCTCAAAGGAGTTAATATAGCATTCGGAGCAGAATTACGAGTAGAGAATTATCAAATTATTGCAGGAGAAGAAGCATCATATATAGCAGGTGGTAGTACCTATTTTGATGAATTTGGAGATGAGCTTCCAAGAGCTGCCGGAGCTCAAGTTTTTCCTGGTTTTCAACCAGAAAATGAACTAAATCGTTTTAGAACAAATAGTTCCGCCTATTTTGATGTTGAGACTAACATATCAGAAAAATTATTGGTTAAAGCAGCAGCAAGATATGAAGCCTATAATGATTTTGGAGGACAAGCTATCTGGAAACTATCAAGTAGATATAGAATTAATGATGGTATAAGTGTTAGAGCAGGATTTTCTACAGGTTTTAGAGCACCATCATTGCATCAAGTATTTTTCCAAAATATTAGTACACAATTTGTAAATGGAGAAAGTATTCAGGTAGGGACGTTTAATAATGAAAGTGCTGTAGCAACAGAAGCATTTCAGATTGATAAATTAAAACCAGAATTATCCAAGCATTTTAGTGCCGGAGTAAGTGGAAAATTGAATGATAACTTCACTTTTACTTTTGATTACTACTTAATTAATATTGATGACAGAATTGTACTCTCTGGTAGATTTGCAGAAGGGTATGAAACAATTCTTGAACCATTTGGGGTAGGTGCGGCTCAGTTTTTTACCAATGCTATTGATTCTAAAACATCAGGAGGAGATCTAGCAATACATTATAAAGAAGATCTTGGTAGTGGAAAATTAGGCGCTTCTTTAGGCGCTAATATTACTAGTACTAAGGTAAAAGGAAATATAAAAGTATCTCCTTCTCTTATTGGTCAAGAGGACGTACTTTTTAATAGAGAAGAGATTGCAAGAGTAGAGTCTGCGCAACCTAATTATAAGGTAAACTCTTTATTTTCGTATGAGTTTGGTAAATTTCGATTACAAATGGTTAATACTTTATTTGGAGAAGTAAAGTTTGTACATCCAGATGATGGAGATCAATCAAATTGGGTACTAAATAATTATACCGGAAATATAGAATCTCGTGATCAAACATTTTCTCCAAAACTAACAACCGACCTAGCAGTTTCTTATCAGATTAATGATTATGTGAAATGTACACTAGGAGGGAACAACATTTTTAATGTCTATCCAGATAGACATAAACATTCAGCAAATACTAGTAACGGCAATTTTGTTTACAGCAGAAGAGTACAACAATTCGGAGTTAATGGTGCTAATTATTATCTTCGGTTATTGTTAAAGTTATGATTAATAATTTGTGTATTTTTTTATGTATTCAATGGAATAGGCAATATGTTTTAATCGCATTGTTAGCCTGGTTTTCCGTATTTGGGGCTAACAACCTTATTGCTCAGGAGACAGCTAATGAAGAAGTGAAAAGATTACAACGTGCCATATTCATATATAATTTTGCGCAACAAGTAGGCTGGCCAGAAATAGATGAGATAGATACTTTTAAAATTGGGGTTTTGGGACCAGATAGAACAATCATCGACCTAAAATCAATGGCTCAAAAAAGGAAGATTTTTGGAAAGCCGGTAGAAATTGTTCGTTTTCAATTTGTAAAAAGTATTAAAGATGTTCAGTTGTTATATGTTCATAATAAGTATAATTATGATATCAATTATATTCTTGGCAAAATTTCAGAAAAAAATATATTACTAGTTACAGAAGATTACTTTTATAATTCTTCTATGATCAACATGGTTAATGTTGGCGATTCTTTTGAATACGAGATTAATGTAAATCGAATTAAAAATGAAGGTTTTGTAATAGCTCCCTCGTTAGAAGAATACGCAATTACGTCTTCTCAAAAATGGAAAGGTTTATTTAAAACAGCAGAAGAATCCTTAGAAAAAGCTTTAGACGAAAATGAGGAGCAGAAGGTTGCTATTAAGGATAAAGAAGAACAAATAAAGCAACAAGAAGAAAAAATATCAAATCAAGCAAGGGCTATTGATACAATCCAAGGGAGTATAATAGATAGAAATAATTGGATTGAAAAGCTATCAAGTGAAAGTAAAATACAAGAAAAGAAATACGAAGAAAAATTACTTATAGAAAAAGAGCTAGAGCGAAATATTCAAGATCAAGTTGCATTTATAAAAACTCAAGAAAAAAAGATTGAAGCGAGTATTCAGGAGATTGAAAAGCAACAAGAGTATTTGGAGGAACAGAATGAAGAGATTAGAAAAAAAGAGGAAATTTTAGAACAACAACGTTCAGAGATAGACAATCAAAAAAAGATTAATTGGTACTTAATTGCGTTGATCGCTCTAATTCTAATTGGAGGTTTTTTTATCTATAGAAGTTATCTCAATAAAAAAAGATTGAATGCGTCCCTAGAGGAAAAGAATAAAGAAATACACGAGCAATCATTAGTGCTAGAATCAAAAAATAAAGAACTAGAACAATTTGCGTATATCGCTAGTCACGATTTGCAAGAACCTTTAAATACAATTTCCAGTTTTATAGGTTTAATATCAGAGGATTATGGCGATAGTTTTGATGATATCGGAAAGGAAAGCCTTAATTTCATAAAGGACGCTAGTATTCGGATGAAGAAGCTTATAGATTCTTTATTAGAATATTCTAGATTAGGTAGAACGAGGGATTTTACAAAAGTGGATATGAATAAAATCTTTTCAGAACTAAAAGGAGATTTTAAAAATATTTTGGAAAGGACTAATGCTAAAATAGATTCAAAAAAATTACCTATTATTAATGGTAATCCTGTAGAATTACGATTATTGTTACAAAACTTAGTAAGTAATGGGATCAAATTTATGGAGGACGATACTATTCCAGAAATTCAAGTAGGAGCTGTCCAAAAACATTATAAAGATAACCCATCCAAAAAATATTGGGAGTTTTCAGTTAAGGATAATGGAATTGGAATTCCCAAAATTCATCAAGATAGAATCTTTGCAATTTTCCAGAGATTACATTCCAGAGAAAAATACCAAGGTACTGGAATAGGATTAGCGCACTGCAAGAAAATTGTAGAATCTCACAACGGCGAAATTTGGTTAGAATCAATAGAAGGAAAAGGAACAACCTTTTACTTTACGATTCCAGAATAATAACAAAGTAATTAATAAGTAATATATGATAAGTAAACTATACTATATAGTTTACTTATCATATACATTGTTTTTTAAACTTCAGGTCTACCCTTAAGTCTTTTTTCAATTTTTTGTTTTTTAGCAGTGATGATCTTCATCATTTCCATGATCTCCGGATCTTTATTTTGTTTGTAGATTTCATTAAGACTCAAAACGAGATCTTTTGCTTCTCTAGATGCTTCAACTCGATCACTAGTGGACATATTGCTCATACTTCTGCCCTCAAACTCACGTGCTTTCTCCATTAATTCCATAACTCAATATTTATTGTAATAATAAAAATGTTTTAGACTATTTGATAAAAAAATAAACTATTTAGCCTTTAATTTAACACTTTTGGGGTAAATATATAAAAAAAAACCACATTTATCATCTCTTATATATAACTGAAATAAATGAAATGATAAATGATGATTATACTTGGTTTTGATAAATAGATGTTTTTTTAGCAAATGTTGTGTTTACTTCAAATATTTAACTAATTAAATACATTGTTTTTTAAGTTTTTATCCATTTTATAATTTGATAATCTATTATTTTCAAAAAAATAAATAGATAATATTTTTATTGCAAATAAATAGGACTGGGATCTCCATTATATAAAAACTGGACTACAATTATTTTTTTAAGAAGTAATATCATTGTAGATATACTAAAAATGTAAAAAATGTATAACGGAGATTTGAGTTCTAAAGAATATGATGGATATTATGGTAGATATATTGATAAAGTATCTCCAAAACAAGATTTGAGAGAAGGTTTCGAAGTAGGTCGAAATACTGTAAAAATCTTTTTTGAGTCGATTTCTACAGATAAGCAAGAATATAGGTATGATAATAATAAGTGGAGTCCAAAAGAAATTTTACAACATTTAATAGATACTGAGCGTGTATTCATGTATCGATGTTTCCGTATTGCTAGAAATGATAAAACTTCTTTGGCAGGGTATGATCAGAATATATATGTAGATCCTTCAGGAGCGAATCAAAAATCGATGACCGAATTGATAAGTGAATTCGAAATAGTGAGACAGAGTTCTATTTCCTTTATTAAAAGTGTTACGGATTATCAGTTAGCATACATAGGTAATGCTAGTGGAGGGGATATGTCTGCTCGTGCAGCAGCATTTACAATTATTGGTCATGAGATTTGGCATATTGACATTATTAAAGAAAGATATTTAGTATAACTTTAATTCACTAATATAGCTTTGGAGATATTGACTAACATAGTCTTTATAAAAAATAAAAACCAGAAGTTTCAAACTTCTGGTTTCAAACTAAATGCATTTTAACAAGCACAAAGATTTTCATTTTCATACCAAACTACCGTGGTACCGCCTCCGCTAAATTCTTTTCTGGTAGTGAATGATGTACAAACTTCACCAGCAGGACAATCATTAGAATTTAATACACATGGTCGATTAGAGCATGAATCAGATATTATTTCATCACCTACTTCTATAGGCCCAACCATACCTCCTTTAATGTTTTTTTGCTGATTTCTGTCTAGTGTTCGCCCCAGGTTTAACAACTTTTTTTTCATGATGATAATTATTTTAAAAATGATTAATTCCCTGAACAATTTAAAAGACACTCAGGGAGTGTGTCTCATATTTATAAAAGTGAAATAAAATAAACAATACAGTTGTAAATGATCTTTTTAAAAAGATATAGGGGCTTTGTTTTTTCTTAAAGATAAGATAGAATTAATATAGTCTCGATTATAATTAACTATTTTTTAAGGATTTAGCATTTTATTTTCTTAGCTTAGAGAGGCTCAGGAATAACGAGATATACTATTCTGTAATAATATTAATATTGTTTATAAAAGTTGTTGCATTAATAAAAATAGGTGTTCAGAAAGACAGCTATTTTTTTAAGATGTTATATGAATTATGATGCGATAATCGACTTAATGTGAAGTTGTAATTCGGGGATTATTTCTTTTTTAAACCATTCGTTTTTAGCCTGCCATATATTATTTCTTGGAGATGGATGTGGTAGTACAAAATAATTAGGTAGGTATTCTTTATAATTTTTCACAGATTCTGTAAGTGTTCTTTTAAGTTTATTTCCTAAGTAATATTGTTGTGCATAGGTACCAATTAATAGTATAAGTTCTACATCCTTCATATTGCTTAGTAATTTTTGATGCCATAATGGAGCACATTCCTTAGTAGGAGGTAGGTCACCAGATTTTCCTTTTCCAGGGTAACAAAAACCCATTGGAATTAAAGCTGTGATTTCAGAATTATAAAAAGTGTCATTATCAATTCCCATCCACGCTCTTAAATTTTGTCCACTTTTATCATCCCAAGGAATTCCGGATTTATGAACAACACTTCCTGGAGCTTGTCCTATAATTACAATTTTACTTCGTGTATTAGCAGAAATAATAGGTCTCGGACCTAATTCTAATTTTTGGGCGCATACGTCACATTTTGAAATTGAAGATAAAAGAGTATCCATATAATGTTGGAAATTTAGAAGGTTAAATTACAAAATATTCTAACAGTTCATGTTAATAATAAGCTTATTATAAAGACAATACATTCATCTCCTTTTTTAGAACGTATTGCCCTAACTTGTGGTTTGTATTATTCAGCTTGATCTATTTAGTCGTGTTTTTGTGTATTTAATAAGGAAGAGCTTAAAAGTTTAACAAAAGTTTAAGTATGTGTGTTTTTAATGATTTTTTCGTTGTTTTTGGTGTGTTTCTTTGAGAATTATTTAATTATTAAAACAAAGTTAATTAATTGTTTGTCAGTTGTTTATGGTTGGTTGGTTGAAAGAGCTACTTTGCGGAATCCTACGTTGTGGATTTAATCGTAGTCCTCTTTCAGAGTATGGAAGTTTAATATTATTTTTCTACTTTTAAAGCTAACGGAAGTTAGTCTTGTAACAAAACTTTAGTAATCTCTTCTAGTAATTGATTAGTTAAAGTGTTTTTTACAGGAAAAAGTTCATCAGACTTATTTTAATATTCACTCAATCAAAAAAGAGGTTTATGAAACGTAGAGATTTTATTCAATACACAGGATTAGGAGCAGGCGCTTTAATGATGCCTTCATTACTTCTGGGAAATGATATTCCCGCAGAAGCATTGCTTAATCCGGGAATGGATATTGCCATTCAGAAAAAGATGGCGGATGTCGCACTCAATACTGCAAAATCATTGGGAGCAACATATGCCGATGCCAGAATAGGTAGGTATTTAAACCAATATGTATTTACTCGAGAAGATAAAGTACAAAACGTAGTTAATACAGAATCATTTGGTATCGGAATTCGAGTAATTGTTAACGGTACTTGGGGATTTGCATCTACCAATAGTGTTACCGAAGACGGAATTAAGAAAGCTACAGATCAAGCAGTAGCAATAGCAAAAGCAAATTCTAAATTTCAAAAAGAAGAAGTAAAACTGGCTCCAGTAAAATCACATGGAGAAGTATCTTGGAAAACTCCTATAAAAAAGGATTTTAAAGATGTACCAGTTTCCGAAAAAGTAGACTTACTATTATCGGCAAATGCAGCAGCATTAGAGAACGGAGCTAATTATGTCAATTCTGGACTCTTTATGGTAAATGAACAGAAATATTTTGCATCTACAGATGGATCATATATTGATCAAGATGTACATCGTATCTGGCCAACATTTACAGTTACCGCAATTGATAAAGGTACTGGTAAATTTAAATCACGCCAAGCAATGAGTGCTCCAATGGGTATGGGGTATGAGTATATGGACGGATTAGCTTCAGAAAAATTAAAAGGCCCTGAAGGTCTCAAACTATATCGTGGAAGTTATGATATTATAGAAGATGCAACATTGGCAGCTAAGCAAGCGAAGCAAAGGTTAACTGCTAAATCTGTTGAAGCTGGTAAATACGATTTAGTACTAGAACCAAATCATTTAGGGTTAACAATTCACGAATCTGTTGGACATCCATTAGAGTTGGATAGAGTTTTAGGATATGAAGCCAATTATGCAGGAACAAGTTTTGCTACCTTAGATAAATGGAAGACTAAAAACTTTAAATACGGTAGTGATATTGTAAACTTAGTAGCAGATAAAACCCAAGTAGGATCCTTAGGAGCTGTAGGCTATGATGATGAAGGAGTAAAAACTAAGAAATGGGATTTAGTTCGTAACGGTGTATTAACCAATTACCAGGCAATACGTGATCAGGTTCATATGATAGACCAAAAAGAATCTCATGGATGTTGTTATTCTCAGAGTTGGAATGATGTACAATTCCAGCGTATGCCTAATGTTTCTTTAGAACCAGGAAAAGAGAAGTATTCTATAGACGATATGATCAAAGATGTAGAAAAAGGAATCTACATAGCAGGTAGAGGTTCTTATTCTATAGATCAGCAACGATATAATTTCCAATTTGGTGGAACTGTATTTTTTGAAATCAAAAACGGAAAAATTGTGGGTATGCTAGATGATGTAGCGTATCAATCTAATACACAGGAGTTCTGGAATTCTTGTGCTAAGATATGTGACAAAGATGATTACCGAATGTTCGGATCATTCTTTGATGGTAAAGGACAGCCTTCACAAGTAAGTGCTGTATCTCACGGAAGTTCTACTACACGTTTTAATGGCGTGAATGTGATCAACACAGGTAGAAAAATTTAAATCACAGTCTTATTTACAAATAAAAAATATCATGGCAATATATTCCAAAGAAGAAGCAAAACAGATTATGGAAAAGGCATTGAGCTTTTCTACTGCAGATGCTTGTGAAGTAAATTTAAGCGGAAGCGAAAGCGGTAATATCCGTTATGCTAGAAATACAGTGTCTACAGCAGGACACAGATCGAATCAAACCTTGGTTGTACAATCTAATTTTGGAAAAAAATCGGGTACAGCTACGATTGATGAATTTGATGATGAATCATTAAAAAAAGTGGTAAAAAGAGCCGAAGAACTGGCAAAACTCTCTCCAGAGAATCCAGAATTTATGGCCCCACTGGGACCACAGACATACGATAAATCGATTACATATAAAGAAGCCACAGCAAAGGTATCACCAGAATATCGTGCAGAAGTTGCTAATAGCAGTATCGAACCAGCTGCTGCTAAGGATGTTACTGCAGCGGGGTTTTTTAACGACTCCGCAGGTTTTAGCGCAATGATGAACTCTAGTGGTTTGTTTGCATACAACCAATTTACAGATGCTAGTTTTACAGTAACTATGCGTAGTAATGATGGTACTGGATCTGGTTGGGTGACTAGAGATTACAATGATATTTCTAAGTTTGATGCAGTAGAAGCCTCAAACGTAGCGATCAATAAAGCAGTAATGTCTAAGGAAGCAAAGGCAATAGAACCAGGAAAATATACGGTTATTTTAGAGCCAGCAGCTTCAGTTGGTCTTTTAGGTAATATGGCGTTTGCATTTAATGCACGTACGGCAGATGAAGGACGTAGTTTTATGTCTAAAGAAGGAGGAGGAACCAAAATGGGGGAAAAGATCGTAGATGAGCGAGTGAATATATGGTCAGACCCTTTAAATCCAGAAGTGCCTACAGGAACTTGGAACGGTTCAGGACAACCACTTAAAAAGACAAGTTGGATAGAAAATGGAGTAGTGAAAAACCTAGCATATAGTCGTTATTGGGCAGAGAAAAAAGGAGTAGATCCTGTTCCTTTTCCTAATGGATTTATTATGCAAGGCGGTGATGCTTCATTAGAAGATCTTATCAAAGGAACTAAGAAAGGTATTTTAGTTACGCGATTATGGTATATCAGAACTGTAGATCCACAAACATTATTATACACAGGACTAACCAGAGATGGAACTTTCTATATAGAAAACGGAAAGATTAAATATCCAGTTAAGAATTTCAGATTTAACGAGAGCCCAATCATTATGCTAAATAACCTAGAAACTCTAGGAAAGCAGGTTAGGATTGACGGAAATCTGGTGCCTTATATGAAGATACGAGACTTTACCTTTACCAGTCTTTCTGATGCAGTATAATCTTGTAGTACTGTCTTAACTAAAAATTAGAAACTATCAGATAGAGCGTAGTTAAAATGTATAGTGTAAATCACATATTTTTTAATTACGCTCTAATGGTAGTAATTGGTTTAAGAGAATCCTAATTAACTTTAATTTTAGATCATTTAGTATTTAATAATCTATATTGTTTCCTTAGTATACCTAGTTAATTTCATATTGAGCAATAAATTTTTCTTTACACGATTACAATACGAATCAGGAGATTGGGATGTAGACCAAAGGATGCCTTCTAATCTGTTAAATTCTCTTGTGGAGTATACCACCTTAAAAGTAGACACTCAAGAAAAAATCATCTCGTTAAGTAGTGATGAAATTTTCAAAAGTCCATTTTGTTATATTTCTGGTCATAAGTTAGTACAGTTCACTAAAAAGGAAAGAGAAAACTTTAAAAAGTATGTAAACAACGGTGGTTTTGTTTTTGCAGATGATTGTAATCACGATATTGATGGGTTATTTTCTAAGTCTTTTGTTAGGCAGATGGGGGATATTTTCGGTCCACAAGCGTTAAAAAAGATACCTAATAATCACGAAATTTATAAGGTGTTTTTTGAGTTTGAAGATGGACCTCCAACTACATCTCAGGAATTAAATGGATGGGGAGATGATATTGTACATGATTATTTAAAAGCAATAGTTATTAACGGAAGGATAGGAGTTTTATTCAGTAACAAGGATTATGGTTGCGAATGGGATTATGATTTTAGAAATAAACGGTGGTATAAAATAGACAATACCCGATTTGGTGTTAATATCGTGATGTATGCATTAACATCATAAAAGATAGAATTCATATGGATAAAGAGTTAGTAGATATAGAACAAGAAGTACATATTCTTACCGAAAAACTTCAGAAATTAAGGAAGGAAATAGGGAAGGTTATTACAGGCCAAGAAGAAACTATAGAACAACTATTAATTACCTTTCTTGCAGGTGGTCATGCACTATTAGAAGGAGTTCCTGGTTTAGCCAAAACCTTAATGATTAGAACTTTGGCTCAAGCCATTGATTTAAACTTTAAGAGGATACAGTTTACGCCTGATTTAATGCCGTCTGATATTATTGGTACAGAGATACTAGAAGAAGATTATAGCACAGGAAAGAAGTTTTTTAAATTTAATAAAGGACCTATTTTTTCTAATATCATATTGGCGGATGAGATCAATCGTACACCACCAAAAACACAAGCGGCTTTGTTAGAAGCAATGCAAGAGTTTGAAGTAACTTATTCTGGAAAAACATATGAATTAGACAAACCATTTTTTATTCTTGCTACGCAAAATCCAATAGAACAATCAGGAACATTTGCATTACCAGAGGCACAACAAGATCGTTTTTTATTGTACATAAAAATTGGGTATCCTACGGAGTCAGATGAAACAACAATTTTAAAAAATACGACAGGTTCGAAAAAAGAAACCTTGAATAAAGTAATTTCGGGGGACGATATTATTAGGTTACAACATTTGGTTAGAGAAGTCCCTATAAGCGATGATCTGATCTCTTTTGTCAGTAAAGTTATAAGAGCTACCAGACCAGAAACAACAACGAATTCTTATGTGAAGGAATGGGTCAATTGGGGAGCAGGACCACGTGCTGGTCAAGCAATGATATTAACGGCTAAGGCTAGAGCATTAGCAAAAGGAAGATTATCAGTGACTTTAGATGATCTTAAACACGTAGCCATACCTGTTTTAAGACATAGAGTTATTGTCAATTTTAGAGCAGAGTCAGAGGGTATTACACCTGATAATGTTACACATCATCTATTAGATGATATAAAAGTATGAGCTTAGAAAAAAGAAGTAAGTGAGACAAAACTATCATCAATTATTAAAACCAGAACTGATAAAAAGTGTTTCTGGCTTATCGCTTATAGCGAGGGTGATTGTTGATGGGTATTTGTCGGGACTAAATAATAGTCGTAATGTAGGTTCGGGAATGGAGTTTACTCAATTTCGTAATTATGAACCAGGAGATGATCTAAGATTGCTGGATTGGAAAATGCTGGCCAGATCAGGGCGATATTATATCAAACAATCGGAGGTAGAAACCAATATTTCTATAAAATTTATTTTGGATGCTAGTAACTCTATGTTACACAAAGAGCAGGAACTTTCTAAAATGGATTATGCCAGAGTATTAGTAGCTTCATTAGGATATATGTCTCAAAAACAAGGCGATGCTATTGGATTGTTTGGATTAAACGAAGATCGTTTATATGATTTATATCCTAAAATCCAGAAACAGCATTACAATCGCTTTTTATTAGAACTGGCCAATATAGAGAATAAAGGCAAGTGGCCTGCGAATCCAAATGCATCAAAAAGCTTACATGACCGCAATCATAAAGAACTCATTTTTTTTATAACAGATTTATACGAGCATGATGAAGAGTTAACTTCTTTTATAAAACGATTAAAAACCCCTAGAAACGAGGTGGTGGTATTACATCTTATGGGAAATAATGAATTAGAGTTTTCTTATAAAGGAACTGTAACATTCGAGGATTTAGAGACAGGAGCAAAGCTAAAAATAGATACGAAGACCGCTAAAAAAGAATACTTAAAGGCTTTAGAGGCCATGATCAGTACTACAAAAGATACTTTATTGATGAACGATATTAGTTATCATATGTTTAAATTAAATGATCATATCGGAGAGGCGTTACAAGTGTTCCTTAAAAAACGAAATAATCTAATCTGATATGTCTTTCTTATATCCTACATATTTATGGGCATTATTAGGACTCTTGGTACCTTTGGCCATACACCTTTGGAGTAAAAAAGAAGGAAAAACAATAAAAGTAGGTAGTACTAAATTATTAAGCGAATCAGACTCTAAACAATCCAGAAGCATCCAATTGAATGAATTATTACTACTAATTCTTAGAATGGTATTAATAGCAATGTTAGTTTTCCTAATTGCTGGATTTCAAATTAAGAAAAGAGCGAATTCGACTCCAATAACATATATCATAGAACCTACGTTGGTACAAGATCAGAGGATACAAACCATTGTAGATACTCTAGAAAGTGGAACATCGCTGCGACTCTTAAAGACTGGTTTCCCTGAGTTGGATAAAGATGAGTTTGATTTTAAAAATGACGAAACACCTAACTATTGGCAATTAGCAAAGGATATGGAAACATTGCGTTCCGATAGTATTGTTGTTTTTATAAGCGCAAAGATAACCGGGTTAAAAGGAGCTCGACCAACGATTTCTAAAAATAGTACTTGGATCGCATTGGATAATAACGAATCTGTAGAAAGAGTTCTCAGCGTAACTAAAACAAAAGATACAGTAGAAATACTCTCAATGACAAGTGATCAAAATGTAGCATCTTTTAATAAAGAAAGAGTAGCGAAGAATAGCAATACACTCGGGTATACTAGAACAAATGATAGTTTAGTCTTTTCGGCTAAAGGAAAAGAGCAAACGGTAGCACTTACAGCGGAACGAACAGCGAAGGTGATGTTGGTGTATACAGATAGTCTAAAAACTCAAAAAAAATATATTGAAGCATCGCTAAATGCAATATCAAAATATCTAAGGAGAACTATAGATATCGAAATACGAACAGCAACAGAAGACATAGCGTATTCAGAATATGATTTGGTAGTTTGGTTATCTACAGCGAGTGCTCCTAATACGACAACAAAATTATTGGTGTATCGTCCGGATACATTTGCTAATACTATTATTGAAGCAGGGATTTCGAGCACCATTTTTTACCTTACAGAACCGTTGAATAGAGAGAATAGTATTGATAAACACCTGTCAGAACAACTTTTGCAATTG
The DNA here is from genome assembly GCF_003443695.1 of Aquimarina sp. AD1. Lineage (NCBI taxonomy): Bacteria > Pseudomonadati > Bacteroidota > Flavobacteriia > Flavobacteriales > Flavobacteriaceae > Aquimarina > Aquimarina sp. AD1. The sequence goes on from NZ_CP031966.1 coordinate 281,676, forward strand.
TTTGATTTTTATAAAGAAGAAAAATTAGATATCGGTAACTATGATATGCGAAGTATTGATATATCAGAATTTGAACCCATAACTTCGGTGAGTGCAGGAGATAAAAAACAATATGAATTGTTAGATATTTCTAAATGGTTGTGGTTATTAGTAGCAATTGGATTGATAGCAGAACGAAGTATCGCAAAATATAGAAAACAATAGTGAGATCAGGATATAATATATTAGTTGAATTTAGACAGCGATGGCAACTGATGCTTTGGTTAGAAGTGATCTTATATGCCGCAGGTCCTGCAATTCTTGTATATGTTGTCTCTTCTAGTGTTTTATGGACTGTGATTGCGCTACTTGTGGTAGCAAGTATTGCTGCAATGATCATAAAACCATGGAAAAAGAGTTTACAAAATATTGCTAGTTATATCGATCTGCATTTAGAGGGGACAGAATATAGTACGAGTCTGCTATTAGCATCAGAAGAACATTTATCTGGTTTAGCCAGAATACAGCAACACAGAATCCAGGATGTATTGATCACAAAGCTAAAAACCATCAAACCTCCGCATCATTTGATTAGAGGAATTGTATTGGTAATTGTATGTGTGTTGATCGGTTTTGTGTTATACAAATTTGATCTATTTGGAGCAATACAAAAATCTCAGCAGCCCAAAACTATTCCAGAAACCATTGTTTTTACAGCCACGGATTCTACTGAGATTTCAACAGCACCGCCAAAAATTCTAAAGCAAGAACTACTTATTACATATCCACGATATACACAACTTCCTGCTGCCAAAACAACCACAATGGATATCAAAGCGGTAGAAGGATCGCGCATATCTTGGCAGATACAGTTTGATAAAGAGATTAAAGAAGTGACTATAGAAAGTGCAGACAATAGGTATGCTATGGAACAGATCGATGGAGTATATAAAGGGAACACTGTGCTTAGCACTTCTGGATTTTATAATTTTAAGTTTACAGATCACCAAAACAACTCGTATGTGTCAGATTTGTATGCTATCGAAGTGACAAAAGATAAGAGTCCTACTGTGGCCATTAAAGGAATAAAACAATTTACTTCTTTTGATTATGAGCAATCTAAAAAAGTATCCTTTATCACAGAAATTAAAGATGATTATGGGATTGAAGATGCCTATATTATTGCTACAGTGAGCAAAGGTTCTGGTGAATCGGTAAAATTTAGAGAAGAGAAACTCAATTTTAGCAACGTAACTACAGGAAATAAAAATCTAAACCTTTCTAAAAGGATTGACCTAGATCAGATGAATATGGAACCAGGTGATGAGCTGTATTTTTATGTAGAAGCTTTGGATCGCAAAAGACCTAAAGCCAATATTTCCAGAAGCGAAACCTTTTTTGCAGTAATTAAGGATACCATTTCCGATACTTTTGCGGTAGAAGGAACGATGGGAGTAGACCTGATGCCAGATTATTTTAGAAGCCAACGACAATTGATTATAGATACCGAAAAACTTCTTAAGGACAAATCTAAAATGACTACCCAAGAGTATAAATCCAGAAGTAACGAGTTAGGTTTTGATCAGAAAGTATTGCGCCTTAAGTATGCGGAATTTATGGGAGATGAATCAGAGTCAGAAGGTATGACAGAAGGTGATGAACATGATGATGAGCACGAGCACGAAGAAGAACACGGTCATGAAGAAGGACACGAGGAAGAAGATCCATTAGCAAAATACACCCATAAACACGATAGTCATAATGAACATAATCTGGTAGAGGAAAAAGAAAAAAAAGAAGACCCTCTAGAAGAATATTTACATAATCATGATGATCCAGAAGAGTCTACACTCTTTACACAATCACTAAAGAGCAAGTTACGCCAAGCACTGAATGAAATGTGGGATGCAGAACTGTATTTACGATTATACACACCAGAAAAATCACTGCCTTATCAGTACAGAGCGCTAAAACTAATCCAGGATATTAAAAATAGCGCTCGTATTTATGTACATCGCATTGGTTTCGATCCTCCACCCATCAAAGAAGATAAACGATTGACGGGCGAAACTGATAAGGTAGCTGGGTATAGAAAAACAGAAGAACTAGAACAAGAAGATCTGTATCCCGCAATACGTGAATCGATCGCTAGATTAGAAGCACTCATCTCAGAAAAAACGGGGATTACGGAGGATGATAAAAAACTTTTTGGCAAAGCCGGAAATGAGCTAGCCATAAAAGCGATAGAAGATCCAGGAAAATACCTAGAAACATTACAACAGCTAAAATGGATTTCTGAAGATGTAACAGTCCCAGAAGAAGCATTGATTGCATTGCAAAAAGGACTATTTATGGCACTACCAGCAGTATCACCAAATCCTGTAAAAACAGCACAGCAATCGAGCGAAATAAATGATTTATTAGTAAAAGAGTTAGAAATTCATGATTGAGAATATTACTTTTTTACATAGTAATTGGATGTGGCAGATTGGGTGTAGTGCGCTGGTACTATGGTTAGTTTTTGTTTGGAAAGAATTACCTCTCTGGGGAAAACCAAAGTTTTGGATCAGAATCACGGTTGCGCTTCTTGCCGTGATATCTATAACGATCATCGCGCTAAAACCTGCTCGATCGATACTGCCTAAAAACACCAAAGTAGCACTACTAACTCCAGGATATGAGCGATCACAGTTAGACAGTTTAAAAAAAATATATAAACGATTACAGACGGTTGATTATATAGAGAATCAGCCCATTTTTGGGAAAGCAACAACTTCTGATACCGTTTTTGTATTGGGATCTGGTGTAGCGCCTTTTGATTTTTGGCAGCTAGCGAATAATCAGGTACAGTATGTGTCTGGAGATATCCCCACAGGAATCATTAGATATACATATGATCAAGAAAAAGTAGTAGGAGCAGAGTTTGGACTAGAAGGGATCTATAATAATCCAATAAAAGGAAATAGATTGGTACTAGAAGGACCTGGAGGCAATGGCCTGGATTCTATTAACTTGGTTGCAGATGCAGAACAATCTTTTAGTTTACGTACCAAATTAAAAGCGAGTGGTACCTATATCTTTTGGGTAACCGAAAAAGACGCTGCAGGAAAAATAGTAGCTAAGGATCCAATTCCAATGAAGGTGCAGGATCGTAAAAAATTACAAGTGTTGATCGTTAATGACTTTCCTACGTTTGAGACCAAGTATCTAAAAAATTACCTCTCCGAAATGGGCCACGAGGTATTGGTAAAGAGTAAAATAACCAAAGGAAAGTATAAGTTCGAGTATTTTAATAGAGACCGAACACCGATGGGTGCTTTTACCGAGAAAAACCTGAGTCCCTTTGATCTGGTGATCTTAGATGCTAATACAATCAAGAATCTTGGAAGAAATGCGACCACAGCGTTAAAGAATGCAGTAAGACAACAAGGATTGGGCGTGTTTATCCAGCCCGATGAAACCTCCTTTAGATCCAGAAAAGGATTTGCAGGATTTGATTATATATCGGTAAAACGTACAGAAACGAAGCTACCTATTGCACCAAAAACCAAGATAACAACTTATCCCTTTGTTTTTAATAATCAAACAGAGATTCTAGCCGTACATCGCAATACAGATAAGAAGATCATTTCTGGATATAAATATATAGGAAAAGGAAAAGTAGGCACTACGGTAATAGGGGGTACTTATGAATTGATTTTGGATGGCAATACCCAAGAGTATCAACAACTATGGGCAGGAATACTTACAGCAATTGCTAAAAAAGAAATTGCTGAGGTAGATTGGGATACCAACCAATTATTAGCGATAAAAGATCAACCCTATATTGCTACGCTTAGAACCAAAGTAGCTACACCAGAAGTAATAATAGCAGATGGATATCGCATAGCGATGCAGCAAGACATACACATACCCAATCGTTGGCAGGGAACCACCTATCCTAAAAAGCTAGGTTGGCACCAAATCTCGATTGCACAAGACAGTAGTGCGGTATTGGAGTATTATGTGACGGATACCATCGCTTGGCGATCACAGTTGGTATATGATAAGATGCAACAAAACAGTCGCTTCTTTGATCGATCCATACCTACAGCCACAGCAACAAGGGCTCCTGTAGCACCCATAAATCCAATAGGGTTATATATCTTCTTTCTATGTTGTATGGGATATCTATGGCTAGTGCCCAAAATAGAAACTACCTAACTAGATGCTTATTTCCCTATTTTATAAAAGCTGATTTCTTGATAAAAAGAATATATCTTATTTGGATTTTAGGGAAATTTTACCCTATTTTTAGATCTTAACAAAAAAAGATAAGTATTAGTAATAATCATTTGTAAGTGTTTGTAATCATTTACAAATGAAAATATACTTTTAATAAGGTAACTATATCCGCATGTTGGCTACCATTTGAATTCACTCTATCAATAGACAGATATTTTAATACTTTTTCCTTTTTTTATTGCTACAAAAACTTTTAAAATTGTTTAAACGCTACAAAATTTCACTTATAAGTAAAATTATCATATATTTGCAAGCCATATGTTTTCGAAATGCCAATTGATTAAAGTACCTCAATTTAGTGGACCAAAGGGTTCTATATATACTATATTAATTGATGAAGAAGAAACAACAGCGTTCAAAAACTTTGTAATGGATAATAATGATTCATTTAAAAGTGAAATAAAAGATATAGTTGGACGTTTAAAAACTATGGGGTTTAAAACAGGTATGAAAGAAGACTTTTTTAAACTTTACGAAGGCAACCCTGGAGATGGTGTTTGCGCCTTGTATGACAAAGAAGATAGTAACTTAAGATTATATTGTATTCGTTATGGCTCTCAAATTGTAATACTTGGTAGTGGTGGTCACAAACCAAAATCTATTAGAACTTTCCAAGAAGATAAAAATTTAGAGAAACAAAATTTTATTCTAAGAGACTTATCAAAACTTATTACCGAAAAAATGCAAGACAAAGAAATTTGGTTTAGTGAGGATGGCTTAGATTTTGAAGGCGACTTAATAATAGAAAACTATAATTATGAATAAATCTGCACAAGAAAATTTTGACTTTATAGACGATATTTTAGAAGAAATATCGCCTGTAGAAATGAAAAAAATTGAACAGCGTATGCTTAATGCGGAGAAAATCCGCAAAGCTATGGATGCAAAAGGGTGGAACAATACCAAATTATTAGAAGCGCTAAATATGAAAAGCCCGAGCATTATAACTAAATGGTTAAGTGGAACTCATAATTTTACTCAAGACACTTTAGTAGAAATAGGAGAAGTTTTGGAAATCAATTTCTTTGAAACGATAGAACAAAAAATCACTATAGAATTTAGTTTTCCAGTTTTAGAAAACAAGACAGATGGATTTGATTCATTTAGCAGTTTGGATTATATATTAAATTCAAATCAAATTAATTTATCAAATTCCTTTAATAATTGTACAGAATATCGAGCTTAAATTATGTCTGAAGAAAAACCATTTAATTTTCAAATAAAAGGTATTGAAATTCTTGATACAAGTATTGTAAGACCAAAGAATAGAATCGATGGAAATACAGTATTTGGATTTGATTTGCAGGCACAGCACAGTTTTAATTTAGAAAAAAAATTAGTTATAGTAACATTAAACATTGATGTGTTAGATAACAATTCTAAAGATAAATTAGGTCACGTCAATGCAAGTTGCTTATACTATGTTGAAAATTTCAAACAATACTTTGATGAAAAAACAAATACACCAAACCTACCTCAAGGTGTTGTTACTACGTTAAACTCTATTTCTATTTCTACACTTAGAGGAGTTATGTATGGGATTTTTAGAGGTACATTTTTAAATGGCGCTATTCTACCTGTAGTTAATCCAAATATGCAAATAAAACGGTAGCCAACAATGGGTATATTGCATAGCCTCCTAACGTCAGCTACGACAACATACCCGCAACGTTAGTAATAATTTGAAAAACAAATCAATGAACTCGAACATTGTGGGAAAACTTGAACAGGATGAAGAATTTGATGAATGGTGGTATGGTGGGAATTTAAAAGCCCCTATTTTAAAAAATGAGGAATTACCTGTTACATTCACTGGATTTGTTCCTGAAAAAGACTTGAATTTTATAACAGAAGCTGATAGTGCATTAGAGAATTTGACAAAAATAGAGGACTATGAAACCATTACGAATTTGATACATAAAAGTTGTATTGAATTTGTAAATGGAATTGAAGAAGAATATCGAGATGAATTTCAAGAGTTTCTTGACATAAAGAATAAAACAGAAATATGGAATTACATAACTTTTAATGAGATTCACGTAGAGCGAAGAATATGGTCTGATAAGGATATTTATGTGAGTATAAAATGTAATTGTGAGTGGGAAGAAGAGCATGGACTTCAAATAGTTTTCAGACAAGGTAAAATGATCACACGAATTAGTGGAATTGACGGACATATAACAGAAGCGGATGCTTATGGAAAAGATGATAATGAAGATTATTTACTAAATAAATATAACAAAATCTATTGCTAACAATTTGTATAATGTATAAGCATCCCGAGGATGCAAACGCATCATAGAATGGACGTTACACCTAACCTTAATAAACAACATGAAAAAAGGATTATTAATTTTAACGCTACTACTAATAACTTCATTTTCTTTTGCGCAGAAGGATTTTTTAGCAGGAAAATGGAAATATGAAAAAATCCCTGACCATATTGAAATAGATGAACAAGGACTTAAAATGGCTAATGAATTTTTTAAAGACATGACTCTTTCATTCGACCAAAATAATTATACTCAAATTGTAATGGGGAAATCAGAAAGCGGAACATGGTCTTTAATTAGCGAAAGTACTTACGAATTCAGTTCATCAAAAGGTTATAAATATGAAGTTATAATTAAAAAGATTAGTAAAAATCAAATCATATTCAAACAGAAAAATAGAGCATGGCAATTAATAAAATCTGACCAAAAGGCTGCTATTGAGATTCAACAGAATTCACTAGATAAAATAGAAGGCTTAAAAATAATTGCGAAAAACTTACTTGGAAAATGGTTTTATAATGGACGAATAAAAGATGGAAAAGAGAGTGGGGTAATACTTAAACACAATAAAGATGAGGTCGTTAATTACGAATTCAAAAAAGATGGAATGTTCATAAACAATGCACCACTTGATATAGAACTTATTGGTATTTGGAAAATCGAAAAAGATAAAAAGACTCTTGTCATTGAAAGTGAAAACAAAACTGAATTCATAAAAATTGTAAAACTTGACGGTAAAGAACTTCATCTTTACAATCCTAAAAATGAATCTATTTTGAAATTCAAAAAAAATGAAAACTAGGTGTAACAGTTTGTATAGTTCATATCCTCCCTTTGGGAAGTAAATACAACATATATAAAACGTTAGTAGTTATAACAAGAAATGACTAAAGAAGAATATAAAAGAAAATTTGAAGAAGATGAAGCTGTTGGGTGGTTAAGTTTGGATAAATTGACAGAAAAACTATACCCAAACCAAGAACCTAAACATTATGGAACAGTTATCAAATATATGCTTGGTGGCGAAGATCCATTAGATGGAGTTAGTATTTATGAAAGTAAAAATCAAAATAACCATTATCATTTTGTGTCTTACGGAATGTCTAACTTGTACTATGATCTGGATAATTGTGAAGAGGAATTTAGTGGATGGGGATTTGAGTTTACATTTAGACTAATCCCATTTGAGGAAGATAACGAAGATCCTAAATGGGTGATTTCCTTAATGCAAAATCTTGCAAAATATGTTTTTAATAGTAAAAAATGGTTTGAAGAATATCATTTTATACCTGCAAATGGACCTATTAGATTAAACACGGAAACTAATATTATTGCAATTGCTTTCGTTGAAGATCCTGAAATGGGAACAATTAAGACACCTAATGGAAATGTTCAGTTTTTACAGATGGTAGGAATTACAACGGAAGAATATGAGCAATTGAAGCAAAACCCTAAGACTGGTGAAACTAAGATTGTGCTAGATAGGTTAAAAAAAGAAAATCCATTATTGATAACTGACCTAAAAAGAAAATAATACAACTGCTAACAATTCGTATAGTTCATTTGCTCCACTCGCTACCGCTAATCTGCGGCTAGTGGCAATACTCATGAGAAAACATAACCAAGAGTCTTAAACCCTATTTGATACATTTTTTATAAATGATATATCTAAATTACGTAGCACACTAGTTATAAAACAACAGCTGGGACTACAATTTGAGCCTCTTTAAATGTGAAACTAATCGCAGATTTCAAATAAATTTGGACTCGCTGCATTACGATAGGTATAAACTAATTAAAGTCTAAAACTATCCGTTTTACTTTAATCTTAGAAAATATCCGGATTCGATCTCAAGATTGGTCAGGTGTAATTGAATCAACTGCTAATAAAAACACATAGAACTAATATCAGGCTTCCTACCTAAAAAATTACTAGTTTTATAAAAACAATTAATTTTTCGTGTAGCTAGTACTAAGTACCTGGGCTGGAACTAGTCATATACGAAGACCTTACCTGCAAGTGCATAAAAGAGACCTAAAATAATAGTGAATGAACAATAAAATCACTTTTTTTATAGGAATACTAGGAGTTAGTCTTTTTGTAGTCTCTTCTATTTTAGGTGGATTTCTAATTGAAAATTATAACATATTCAGTCAATATATAAGTGAATCTTATGCAATTGATACTAAATATGGAATTTTTTTTAGAATATTTGGTTATATTCCAAGTGGTATTCTTATTGCTTTATTTTGCTTTCTTGGAGTGAGATATTTTCCACCGTCTAAACTACTGAAAATAGGATTTCGCGGAATCGGAATATTTTATGGGTTAGCTACAGTAGTTGTTGGAATATTTCCTTGTGACATTGGTTGTAATAAAGAATTAATTGATCCTAGTTCTTCTCAGCTAATTCATAATTTTGTGGGTATACTAACTTATTTATTTGTTCCTGTTTTTATGATTTTAATTGGATTTGAATTAAAAAAAGGGCTCAATAATACGTTTTCTTTACAATCAATTGTATTTGGCGCAATTAGTATGTTGCTTGTATATATATTAGTTTCTAACTCAAAATCTGAATATATCGGACTTTATCAAAGAATGGTAGAGTTGGTGTTTGTTATATGGGTAATCTTTTGTGCTATTGTAATAAAAAATAAAAAACCAATAAGTAACAAGGGCTATAATTAATTCAGGGCTCAGTTCTTGACCAAAATTTTAGAACTTTTAACAAAGACCGCCAAATTTTTAATTTGGCTATAAAACTGAAATAAGATAAAAATAGCATAATGTTTAGTGAAATAGTAGAACTTATTAGAAAAGCAATAGAGATTTCTGATGAAGAAGCTAAAATAGTTGAAGATTGTATTCCAATCAAAACCTTTGAGAAAGGGACAATATTATTAAAAGAAGGTCAAGTCTCAAAAGAATCATATCAAAATTTATCTGGATTAGTTCGTAAATATTATATCATCGATGGTAATGAAATAACAACTAATTTTTACGAGGAAGGCACATCAATCGCTTCATTTACAAGTCTGCATCAACAATCTCCTGCGAAACACTATTTTGAATGTATAGAAGATTGTAAACTTGCTGTTTTAAATAAGGATAAAGAAAAGGAGCTTATAGAAAAAGTGCCAAAGTATGAAGCCTTGTGTAGAACTTCAGTAGAAGAAGACTTGGGCAAACAACAGGATTCTTTGGCTGCTTATTTAATCTCTTCACCCGAACAACGCTATGTAAGTTTACTTAATGATAAACCAAAGCTGTTAAATAGAGTTCCATTATATTATTTAGCAAGTTACATCGGTGTAAAACCAGAATCATTAAGTAGAATTAGAAAAAGGATTATGAAAAATAGATCCTAATAGTTGTTTTTACTTTACTACCAATATTCAAATATTTTAGAGATTTTACCTTTTCTAAATTCAAAAAGTGTCACTTGCGGTTCTCCTTCTTCAATTCTTCCATTGTTTTTTAACATATAGCTTCTTTTAACCATGACAACATTGAGTCCAACAATTTTATTCTTTATTTTAATATCCACGATTTCTCCATTATACGCTCCATTTTTTTGATTTCGAACATAACCGTTGTACAAGTTTTCTCTAGAATAAATACCTCCATATTTTGGATGAACATATGTGAAATCATCAGTAAAAAGCTCAAAAATTAAGTCAATATCTTTTATTGTAGAATTAGCTTGAAATGTCTTAAGGTTTACATCATAGTATTTTTGGACTCCAATTTCTAATGAGTCCTTATGCGTCTTAGTAACATTCTGCGCTATAGTTTGAGTTGTTGTAAAAAGTATGAGTATCGAGATTATTAATATTTTAATAAGTGTTTTCATAATTGATATTGGTTACGTATTAAAAAAATAAATTCCATTTAGTATGCACTTTGCTAGTAAAAAACTGCTGACAATTAATATTGCATTAAAACCATAGTTAACTTCTTTCTTTTGTGTTTTATAATAAATCTTATTCCTTTTAAAAACAGCTGCTAAAACTCCCATAATTATAAACCAAATGGTAAATAGGAAAGATAATTCTGTGTAAATTAAAAGACCAGCTAAATCGTGTGCAAATCCTGAAAAACCAAACGTTAAGACTAGAGCTACATACGAATGACATACTCTTTTTAATGGTTTATAAATATATTTATTGAGGTAGTAGTTCCATATTGGATTCCAGTGTACCCAAAACAAATCAAAAGAGTTGGCGCCCAAAGACCTTTTAAACATATTACCTAAAGAATTCGAATGTCCAAGCGGAACACCATTTCGCTTTTTTACATAGTTATTTAAAGATATCATATATTAAAGGTTTTTTGTGAAAAGCCTTTAACCAATAACCAAATCGTAAATGACAACTCACCAATTACACCAGTAAAAACAACAATTGCCTGAAAATAAGATTGATATTCATTATAGCTAACTAAAAATAGTTTTGATAATCCATCAATAAAATAACCTAAAGCGGCTATAATCAATAAAAAACTAATAAATCTATTTATGTAATTAGATTTAAAAGCCAAAAAACCAAGTGATAATAAATGGATTCCAAAAAATAGAAGACCGATAGTCCAAAATTCATCGAATTTTTTGAACAAATCAATTACCCTAGTTTGTAACTCTGAAGAGTTTGTTTTGCCAGAAGTAATAGTATAGATCTTATTTAATTGGACTAGAGCAACTAAAAAAAATGAAGCGTGTAAACCTCTAAATAAGGAAGCTATATATGGTACTATTTTTTGAGTTGGTTCTGTGATTTTAAATAATGACCAGATCAAAAACACATCTAAAATTAGCATTATAAAAAAAGCAATCAACCCATGTCTAAATTGAATGGAATCATTTATAATATTCAAGGTTGTTTGTTCACTATTATCTAAATCTACCAGATTTTCTAGAATTGCAAAGTTTGCGTAGAAACCGGAAATGAAAATTAATAGGTATGCAATCCCCGAAGCTTTGGTCATTGCTTTCATAGTTTTGTATTTTACATAGTAATACAAATCTATAGCCATCTATAAAGTTATAAATTGACTTTGGTTAAGAAGTGAAATAAATAAGAAACCTATTACTTAACCAAAGTCAATTTTTTTTAGGAATTCCTTGTTGACTTTTGTACTTCAATAATCTTATTATATGAAACCTTTAATTATACTTTTATCAAGTTTTGTAATTTCCTTGTTTGCTATCAAAATTATAAACAAGGAATATGATTTTGCATTATCAGGAAGAATTGCAATGTCGATAATGTTGGTGTTTACAGCAATTGGACATTTTATATTTACCAAAGGAATGTCTATGATGATACCTAAATTTATTCCATATAAAGGGGTATTCGTTCATCTAACAGGTGTATTTGAAATTTTACTTGCAATAAGCCTTCTTATTCCGCGATTGAAATATATATCTGGTTGGACACTAATTATTTTTCTTCTACTAATGTTACCAGCTAATATTTATGCTTCAATAAATAATATAAATTACCAAAAAGGAACATTTGACGGAAGCGGTCTGGCATATTTATGGTTTAGAATTCCTCTACAATTTCTGTTTATAATCTGGACTTTTCTTAGCACTATTCCAATTCATTAAAGAAATTAACGACCTTCACTCCCGCTAGTTTCTAACTAGTGGCAATATTCGTGATAAAACACACTAAAGAGTCTTAAATCTTGTTTGATACATTTTTGATAAATGATATGCTTAAAGTTGCGTGGTACACTAGTTGTAAACTTAACGTCAGCTTAGAGATATTACGTCAATGATATTCCCGAAACAAAGTGGGGAGAGACTGCAATTTCATCGCATAAATTCGTAAACAATTTTTGGTTTTTTATAGGCTATCATTTTTGATTTATAAAAATAGACAGATCTTTAAATAACTAATAATAGAAGTTAAATTAATGCTCCAAGAACAAAGAATTGAGATTGTATTTGCTAAATTAGTAACTTAAATACATAATGAAATAATTTGTAAAACATTGCATATTAATTGCTTATAAAATAGAATATGGCAACAATCAATACTTATTTAAGCTTTATGGGGACCACTGAAAAAGCATTTAATTTTTACAAATCTGTATTTGGTGGTGAATTCGTTGGTGGAATAAGACGTTTTGGAGATATGCCTGAAAATGATTTAATGTCGGAAGAAGACAAGAGAAAAGTAATGCATGTTGGATTACCAATAGGACCTGGGAATTTCCTTATGGGGACTGATGTACTTGAATCCAACGGACAATCACTAACGTTTGGAAATAATTATTATATATCAATCAGTCCAGAGAGTAAAGAAGAAGCTATTAAGTTGTTTAATGGGCTTTCATTAGGAGGAACAATAACATCACCATTAGAGGATACATTTTGGGGAGCATACTTTGGAACATTTACTGATAAATTCGGAGTGCAATGGATGGTAAATTATCTTTCAACAAACTAAAAAATTAAGAATGATAAAACCATAACCCAATAAAACCGAACGTTTCTGTCCATTAAAGTTAATATGATATTTCTAAAAGAATACATCCCTTTTACCCTTCATAAGAAATGTATTATACTTCTAAAATAATACTCGTTTTAGAAGCACCATACTCAGCGATTTTTTCAAGAAAGGAAACAAGATGCTTATTGTTTCTAAAATAACCTAAAATGCATAAACAATCATCACCAGTAATTCTATCACAACTTTGTACTTCTTCCATCGTACTTATTTGTTTTATAGCATCAGATGTTCCTGCAGGTCCTCGGTGCATTACTAATGTTATATATGCTTTAGTCTCAATACCTAATTTTTCGTGATTCACCTTTAAAACATAACCTTCGATTATGCCTTCTTCTTCCATTTGTCTAACACGTTTACCTATTGCGGGAGCAGACAACCCAACTTCTTTTCCAATAGTAGCAAAGCTTTCTCTAGCATTGATATGCAGCATTTCTAATATTTTTCTGTCTAATATATCCATTTGTAATCAAAATTATTTTATGTGTTATTCGATACAATCGAATGTAAATATAGTTCAATTAATTTGATTGTAATGTAAAAATGGATTTTTACGTTCTATATTTGTTTTGTTGATTTTGGATAGGTAGTTTCCAATTTTAAATATTCAAATAGAAAAAAGATAAAACATGAATCCATTTTTAATTGATTGTATTGGTTATGGAGGTTTAGTTATAAACTTATACTCAATGTCCACTAAAGGTGAGTATAAACTAAGACTAATCTCGTTAATCGCTAATGCAGTCTACATTTTATACGGCACAATAATTAGTGCAACTCCAATAATTGTAGGATGCACTATTGCTGTATTTCTGCATGGATATCATTTAAGACGATTGACAATTAAAAAGGATGGAAAATGATTAGAATAGAAAAAGCTAAAGAAACGGATATAACGATTTTAGCACTTTTAGGAAGAGTAACCTGGGCCGAATCTCATGGGCATTATATAGAGGATAAAAACAACTTATTAAAATATCTAAACGAGAATTTTTCAGTTTCTAAAATGAAACGAGATATAAGCAATCCTAAAAACCTTTTCTATATTATCTATGTAGATGATTTACCTGCTGGTTATGCAAAATTGGTGGTAAACGCAAAAAATGAAAATATTGCCTCTCAAAATAGTTGTCAATTAGAAAGAATCTTTATTCAAAATGAATTTATTCCATTAAAAATTGGACAGCAACTTCTAACTTTTGTTGAAGAAAGAATAAAAGCATTACAATTAGATACGATGTGGCTTACGGTTTACATAAAAAATAATAGAGCCATTAGATTCTATGAAAGAAATGAATTCAAAAATATAGGAGAATTAAACTTTCTTGTCAATGGAAAAGCGTATGAAAATATAGTTTTCTCAAAAAAAATATAAGTATTCAATACTATTTAAAATCGATGAACAGGAATTGATTTATGAAAAACTAGGATAAAGGAAATGAACTATTTCCGATAATGAATAAGAAAACCCTGCTATCGCTAGTTGGCAACTAGAGACAGTTGTAGTGTCTCGTCCTAAAAAAAGTTTACATATTTTATATTAATCCTAAAATAGATTTACAACTTATTCTTAATCCTATTATTAGTTTACAATAATAGGATTTTTTATATAATAATTCTTCCATAGTTTTTTAGTTTTTATATTGTTTTGATGTACTTGGTTTGGGGTAAGGTTTCCTATACTCATATGTGGTCTTTCGTTATTATATAACTTCACGACAGTTTCTAATAATTCTGTAGCTTCTTGTATGTTTTCTACTTGATAATCGTTTAGGTATTCCTCCTTTATAATACCATTCACTCTTTCTGCTATTGCATTTTCTAAGGGATCTCCATTTTCTGTCATGCTAATCTCAATGTTATTGTTTTTTAACAATTTCACATATTCATAACTGCAGTATTGAGTTCCTCTATCTGAATGATGTATAAGTTTAGAGGTACTATCAATATCTGTTTTGAGATTCGATATTGCTATGTTCAACGCTTGGATTGTCTCAGATGTTTGTAAACTACCAGCTAAATGATATCCAACTATTTTTCTAGAATATGCATCTGTGATAAAACTTATATACACAAAGCCTGTTTCAATTCTCCAATAAGTTATGTCACTAACCCATAATTGATTAGGTTTTTCAGGAACAAGTTCTCTGATAAGATTCGAATACTTCTTGAATCTATGAAATGAGTTTGTGGTTATTGTTTGTTTTTTCTTACGTCTAACTAATAAGTGATTAGCAGATAAAACATCAAATAACCTATCTCTTCCCATCTTAATTTGATGTTCCAATAAGAAGGGTTGTAAAAGCTCGTATAACTTTCTTCCTCCCATATGACGATGGTTCTTTCTGATTTTTAAGACCTCACAAACAATTAATTCATCTTCGAAAGCTAGTTGCTCTCGATACCAAAAATGCTGATAATATGCTTGTCGGGTAACACCAAGTAATCGACAGAACCTGCCTAAACTTACTTTTGGATAAAGGGTTTTCATCTCTTGGATTACTTGGTGTTGGACTTTTTTACAATTCTTATTTTAAATTCTTGTTCTGCAACCTCAATCATTTTTCTGTAAGTTTCGGCCAATAATCGAGCTTCTTGTAGTTCCCTCTTTAATTGAGATACAGATTCGTTTTTGTTGTCTGAAGTTTTATTTGATTGATTTGCCATTACTGGTAAAGATACTATACTTGGGTTTGTATAATCATATCCTTTGTCTTTTAACCAGCTTGTTAATGTTCCGTGACCCAGATTATATTTATCTTCAATTGTTTTTCGCTTTAAAGTTCCTGTTAAAAATTCGTTGCAAACGAAATCTTTAAACTCTTCACTATACCTATTTTGCCATTTTGTTGTTGATGTTTTTGAATATCTTTCTATATTTTCACACTTTTTGTGTAAACCTATTTCAGGACAAGACAAGAGATATTGTCTGCTATAATTTATAAAAACATAATCGAAATGAAACTTTGCAAAACAACATGTATAATTCATAACTAGTACTTGGTTACTTCAGAAAAATCTCATAGATTTCTTATTCGGTTAGTAGTTTACTAAATTAGTTGTTGAAACACACAACAAACAATATAAAAAACACATTACCGACAAGAGTCAAAAACCTAAATTGATGAGTGAATACAAGGGGATATTGGATCACATAGCCAGATATGTCGAATTATCAGATAGTGAAATAGAGGAATTTATTTCGATATTAAAAACCACTAGGGTAAAAAAAAGGCAATTTATTGTTCAACCAGGGTTTGTGTCTGAATATCGAAACTATATTGTAGAAGGCGCGGTTAGAGTTTTCTATTTAGATGATCAAGGAAAAGAACATACGGTAATCATAGCAATAGAAGATTATTTTTTTACAGACTTTTATAGTTATATACATAGAACTCCTGCAGAATATTATGCAGAGGCACTTGAGGACTCTATAATCCTACAAATGAAGTATGAAGATGTGGAAGAGCTTTGTAGTAGAATACATGCTTTATCTCAATATTTTAGATTATTTACAGAAAGGTCTATGGCCTATTCTTATAAAAGAACTATTTCTAATATTAGTAAAACTACAGAAGAACGATATTGGGAATATGTTAATAAATACCCAGAAATTGCAAACAGAGTACCACAGTACGTATTGGCATCATACTTAGGCATTTCTCCAGAATCAATAAGTAGAATTCGCTCACGATCATAAATAAATTGATATAAATCAATTTTACTTCTTGATATAGGTCAAGCTTTTTTCTTAATACATATCATATTTGTTTAGTCAACTATGGCGCAACTTTGTCTTGTCAATAATTGACAGATACTAGTTTACGTTTTATGAGGCGTTAGTTCTATAAAACGAAACTGTATTCTTTTTAAAAATAAAAAAAGTAAATATTTTTATTATGAAAGCAGTAGTGTATAAGGAACGAGCAAAAATTGAGGTCGTAGATATACCAAAGCCACAATTATTAAAAGATGATGATGTTATTGTACGTATTACACTTGCAGGTGTTTGTGGTGCAGATTTAGAATTTACCCAAAATGGGCCAGAAATGGGTTTGTTTAAAGGGATGCGAATAGGCCACGAATTTGTTGGTATCGTAGACCAAGTAGGTAAAGATATTCATTCATTAAAAGTTGGAGATCGTGTCATAGCTTCGGCTATGTTTATTGACGGAGATTGTTATTATTGCAAGCGGGATTTACCTTCGGCATGTGACCATGGAGGTTTATTTGGGACTCCATTATTTGCAGAACATGGAGGAGATGATATTCAGGGAGGTCAAGCCGAATTTATACGTGTTCCTTACGGTAATTCTTCATTATTTAAACTTCCAGAAGGGTTAACTGGTGATGAGCACGATACAAAAGTTCTTCCATTAGGAGATAATTTTGCTACCGGTTATCATGGAGCATTAAATGCGAATATCAAAACAGGAGAAACTGTAGTCGTGATTGGTGATGGTGCAGTAGGTTTAAGCGCAGTAATGGCTGCTACATTATTCGGTCCATCTACTATTATTTTGGTAGGGCGTCACGATAGTCGATTAGAATTAGCAAAAACGATAGGAGCGACCCATATAGTGAACTCAAAAAATGAAGATCCTGTAGCATTTGTAAAATCACTTACAGATGGGCGAGGTGCAAATTCTATAATCGATTCTGTGGGTAATAAAACGGCAATTGCACAAGGTATGGAAATGACTCAGGCAGGTGCGTCTATAAGTGTACTAGGGTTTGGACATCTTTATGAACCTGTAGAACAACCCTATTCATCAGCTTTGTTTAGAAATATAACCATTCATACTGGTGTTGTAAATGTAGCCGCATATATGGAAAAATTACTTCCTATAGTAGAAAGAGGAGTTATTGACCCTAGCAAGATTTTTACCGATATTTTACCATTATCAGAAGCAGAAAAAGGGTATGACTTAATGCGTGATCGTTCTTCTGGAACGCTTAAAGTTGCATTACGCCCATAACATTTTCGAATTAGAAATTTAAAATAATTTATCATGAAAAAAATATTTTTCGTATTCACCTTAATCACAATATTTATGACACAAGTGCAAGCACAAAATAACGATCTACAATTGATTGAAAAAACGATTAATTATTACCTTGACGGAATGACTACACACAATGCATCGTCTTTTGAAAAGGCATTCCATCCCAATGCTACCATGAAGTGGGTAGAAAAAAAATATGAGGATGTAAATGCTATTGAAGCGTTAAGCGAATATGTCAACGCAAATGATCCTATAAAAACAAAAACGAGCATTATGGCCATAAATATAGCAGGAGATGCAGCCAATGCTCAGTTAGAACTAGAGTATGATACTTTTTCTTACATTGATTTTATGCATCTACTAAAAATTGATGGGAATTGGAAGATTGTTAGCAAAACCTATTCTACAAAAGTGAAGAATACTAAGGAATAGAAAAAATAAAAATAGACCCAGGTGAAATTTTTACAGATATAATTATGAATACGTATTTACTTCCAGTTCTTGCCATTGTTATCGGTGTTATTATTGCTTTTGTAACCAAAAAACAAAAACCAATAGGTACTAAACTCTTATTATCATTTAGTGGTGCATTTCTATTAGCATTAACACTTTTTGATTTATTGCCAGAGGTGTATCATGGCTTAGGTGCCAAGCAAACCGGACTTTTTATCATGTGCGGTATCTTACTGCAAATTATTTTAGAATTTTTATCTAAAGGTATAGAACATGGTCATGTACAAACACATAAAGAAGATAAAGAATTTCCCTGGGTACTATTTATAAGCCTTTGTATTCATAGTTTTTTAGAAGGGTTTCCTATTCATCATCACAATGATATGATATATGGTGTATTAATTCATAAAATCCCGATAGCGACATTAATAACTATCTTTTTATTACAATCTAGGTATAGCAAAGTGCAAATTATTAGTTTCTTAGTCATATTTACGACAATGACACCTTTGGGTACCTATATATCTAATAATATGATCTTAGCTACTGAATATGTAGATTTTGTTAATGCTATAGTGATCGGTATATTCTTACATATTGCTACAACTATTTTGTTTGAAACTGGCGAAGGTCACACCTTTAACTTATCCAAGCTGGTAGTGATATGTTTTGGTGTCTTCATCGCTAATTTGATCTAAAAGCTCTCAAGAGAAATGGTAAAGTAGTTATGGCAATAATTCTATAATGATGCTTAGAAAATATATTTTACATTCTCATAAAATCTATGGATATCTATTTTGGAAATTATATATTTAACTGATAGTATATTAGTTGTAAACGAACGACAACTGAATTCTTTAACTCAATTCATTGTCACGATGATCTTTTAGAGATTCATTAGAATATTTTATTCTAAAAATTTTGCAACACGTGATATAACAAGGCAGTTAATTATAAAAGAAAAATAGGGTTGTAGATGAATCCATATTAAAAAATAGAATGCACTTAATTTTCAGACAAGTTGAATGAAACTACATTAAATTTGGTAGTTATTACCAGTGGAGTTTTAGGATGTTTCATATGCCTATCACTGGTAACTACGTCTTTTTATAAGAGTCGTGCAAACAACTATCTCTCGCTATCATTATTTTTACTAATTAATCTAACTTTTTTAGGGAGTTGGTCGGATAAGGAAAATCTCATTTTAGATTTTTTAGGCCTTATCATGTTAGAGTATCTCGTTGCTGTCACTCTATTTATATATTTTCTTATCCAAATCGAGCACAAGTATCTAAAAGAAAAATGGTTTAAGTGGTTGTATGCTCCATTCATTTGCTCTTTTATTATAGAAATTATTCTTCATCTAGACACTGTTTTTCATCTATATGATTCTGATTTTGCAGTTGTTGTAGACTATATCAAGCTCTCTACGGTGTTTAGTTATAATTTGTTTTTAATCTTTTGGAGCAGGCATTTAGTAACAAAATCGAACACGATCTCAAAAGAGAAAAAACGTTGGTTACTACGATTAAACTTTTTCATCACCAGTATTATCATATGTTGGCTTTTGGCCAATATAGAGGTAACCTTTTTTGAGTCGGAGTACAGCGCTAATCTCTTAAGAATTCTACTGTCGATTTTATCTTGGTGGATATTGTATTATGGCGTATTCAAACTGCAAGTAATTGTTCAAAAAGACGAAATACACCAATATTTATCCTCTAAGAAAGAAAGTAATGCGAAGTCCAAAAGGATAATAAATGAAACTACTGTTTCTAAAATTGTTACCCAACTATATACCTTAATGGAAGAGGAGCAATTATTTAAAGATCCTTTTTTAAGCAGGTACGATTTAGCAATTCGATTAGAAACAAATGAAGGCTATTTATCACAGATTATAAACGATGAAACTAATAAAAGTGTTGTTCAGTTTGTAAATGAATACCGAGTGAAAGCGGCTCAAAATATATTACATAATCCGGTATTTAATAAATACTCTGTCGAGGCTATCGGAATGGAAGTAGGTTTCAAATCTAAAAGTGCTTTCTACAAAACATTCAATTCTAGTCTAGGAATGTCTCCAGGAGCCTATAGAAAGCTCAAAAAAACGTCCTAATTCGTGTAAATCCTTTGTTTTAGTACTTCACCAACCTCAAAATTAGCTTTTTGCTTTCTTTTGAAATTTACTTTTACACGAATAAATCAAAAAACGTAAATTTATGAAGAAAGTAGTATTGATAACAGTTATAATAGTTTTAGCATTATCTAAAGTTAATGCCCAAGACTTTAACTTAGGAGTAAAAGGAGGTCTTAATTTTGCAACACTTACAGGAGCGAACAACTCTGAAATCTGCTGGACAACAGATTTTAATCTGGGAGTTATGGCTGAAATTAAGATTTCAGACAAATTCTCTTTGCAACCAGAATTGATGTATTCCGGACAAGGATATGGTTCAAGTGTTGATTCTGAGGGTACTATAGCACTCAACTATTTGAATGTTCCATTTATGTCAAAATATTATGTGACCAAAGGATTGAGTTTAGAAGCAGGACCTCAAATAGGTTTTTTACTTTCTACTAAAGGAGGTACTCAAGATTATAAAGATCAGTTTAAAACCATGGATTTTGGAGTGAATTTTGGTGTAGGCTATAAACTGGATAACGGGCTTTATTTTAGCGCAAGATATAATCTAGGATTATCTAATATAAATGATATAGATGATATTTCAGACAAAAATAGAAATGGAGTATTTCAGCTATCTATTGGCTATTTCTTTTTCTAAAATAATAGTTGTACAAAGAAAAACCTGAGTTATAAAAACTTAGGTTTTTCTTTATCCAATTGAAGAATTTAATCAAATAACACATTTCTATAATTTATAGTACGATTTGGTTCATAAAACGTCCTAATTCGTAAAACTGTTTTATTTCAGTACTTCTCCAACCTCAATAGTAGCTTTTAGTTCCGTTTTGAGATCTACATTCGCAGTAGTAAATCAAAAAACAGAAAATCATGAAAAAAACAAACACAATGATATTATTTCTAATGCTATCATTTTCATTAATGAGTTTTAGTTGTACAAATACTAGTAAACCAAAAGCTACAAATGTAAATGCTGATGGTACTTTAGAACAATATGTTGGTGAGTATATGTATGAAGAAGCAGGAGTCATAATAAATATTTATACCAAAGAAAAAGAAAATGATACGAAGCTTTATTTTAGCACACTCTTTGAAGGAGAAAGTGAATTAATTGCATCTGGAGAACACAAATTTTCTTTTCGAACCGAAGAAGAAATCAAGGTAGAATTTAAGAAAGCAGAAAATGACACTTTTAATGAATTAATTCTAATACAGCCTGATGAAACGTTAAAAGCGGTTCGTATGGGAATTGATGATTTAACTACCCTAGATAAGAAACTTACCGAGAGAGATTTTTCAGGTGTTATTTTAATTGCTCAAAATGACAACATCATATTTAACAAGGCATATGGGAGAAAAAATAGTCAAGACAATGGGCTAAATGACGTAAATACAGTTTTTGATATTTGTTCTATTACCAAACAGTTTACGGGTGCAGGAATACTAAAATTATCAATGCAAAATAAGCTGGCTACTACCGATAAACTATCAAAATACTTTGATGCCGTTCCTAACGACAAAAGAAATATAACCATCCATCAGTTACTCACACATTCTTCAGGTTTAACAGCTGGGATAGGAGGTGATTACGACACTATTACAGAAGAGGAATTTCTACGCCAAGTATTTAGTAGTAAACTGATAAGTCCAGTTGGGACAGCATTTAATTATTCTAATATGGGATATAGCTTACTCGCATTAATAATTGAAAAAGCTAGCGGAATGGATTATGAAACCTTTTTGAATGAAGAAATTTTTAAACCTTCGAAAATGTACCATACTGGCTATGTAATTCCTGATTGGAAAAATAATGAAATTGCTAATGGTTATGTAGATAGTACGGAAGCTAAAAAACCTAATGAAGAGAATTGGAGTGACAATGGTCCGTATCTCAATCTCAAAGGAAATGGAGGTATTCTAACAAGAGCAAGTGACTTACTGCTCTGGAGTCAAGCAATACGTGACTACACAGTACTTGATGAAGCAACAACATCTAAATATCTTTATCCTCATTTTGA
Organism: Aquimarina sp. AD1; assembly: GCF_003443695.1. Classification (NCBI taxonomy): domain Bacteria; kingdom Pseudomonadati; phylum Bacteroidota; class Flavobacteriia; order Flavobacteriales; family Flavobacteriaceae; genus Aquimarina; species Aquimarina sp. AD1. The sequence continues at coordinate 304,351 of NZ_CP031966.1, forward strand.
ATACAATGGTGGAAATGCTCACTATGGCTATGGTTGGGGAATTGTAAATAAAGATTTAGAGGACGAAATAGTTCGTCACGCTGGTGGGAGTGACTTGTTTAGTTCAGACTTGTGGATGTATCCTAAAAAAGAAATTACAATAATTATTCTTAGTAATAAATCGGATCTACGTGTCTTTTCAATAGCAAAAAGAATATCAAACTTTTTACTAGCAGAGTAAAAGCACTATACTTAAAACTGTTCCCTGTAAAACGGAGTAATTAATACAAAAAACTAAAATGAAAAGAATAAATTCAATCGTATTGTTTCTAATAGTATCATTAATATCAGTAAGCTTTAGTTATACAATTAGTAACAAGCGTGAGGTAATGATAACCAGACATGACAAAGATGAAGCCGAGTTTCTCAAACTTGCCAAGAAGTTCGAAAAATATATATGTCATTTAAATCTACCTGATTGTGAAGGTACCATTGTAGCGGATCAGTGGGTTTTATCTGCAGCTCATTGCGCCGTAGGAATTACGCAAAAATTTGAAAATGGAAGAAAACACTTTGTGATCATAGACGATGTCGAAATAGAAGTAGATAAGGTTATTATGTATAAGGAATGGGATGATCCACAAGCCGATAATTCTTTATTAAAAGATATTGCATTATTACATTTAAAAACAAAACCTATTGATGCGATGCAAGCTAAATTATATGTTGATGAAGACGAAGTAGACAAGCTCGTGTACATGGTTGGAAGAGGAAATAAAGGTGATGGACTCATTGGAATAAACGGTAACGATGGAAAACAAAGAGGTGCTACCAATAGAATTGAAACAGCAACTAAAAATTGGTTGACATGGACATTTGATCATCCAGATACCCAAACAAAATATCTTACAGAATTTGAAGGCATTAGTGGTCCAGGTGATAGTGGCGGACCTGCTTTTATTGTAAAGAACAATACCGTTTACTTGGCAGGAATTAGCTCATGGCAAGATACAAAAGGAGGAGACGAAGGACTTTATGGTGTGGTAGAAAACTATACAAGAGTATCGCAGTATATACAATGGATTAATGAAGAAATGACAGGAAATGGCAACGTTTCTGAAGCAATATTAAGAGTAGAGCCGAAGCCTGATGCTACTGTTTATGAACCAAAGATCATATCTGTAAATGCAGATACTTTAAAGAAATATGTTGGCGAGTATGAAATATCAGGAAATATAATGAGGGTGCATACAAAAGAGAATGACACTAAGATTTATCTTTTCGTATCCGAAGGCCAAGAATATGAATTTGTTCCAACTGGAGAACACGAATTTTCTTCTGAAATATTAGAAGGCTATAAATTAGAATTCAAAAATGAGAAAAATGGAGTTTTTAAGAAATTAATTATAATACAACCTGACGTAACGTACGAATTGACTCGTAAATAAAAAGGAAAATAATTAAAAAAACAAAAAATGCATCAATACAAATTATCTTTAAAATTTTTCTTGACTTTATTAGTACTATCTAATATTTGTTGGTCCCAAAATTTAACTTTAAAAGGAACAGTTAAGGGAGCTAATAATAAAAAATTAGCATATGTAAATATTGGAATTAAAAATAAAAATACAGGAACTATATCCGATGAAAATGGAAGTTTTAGTATTAGAATACAAGAAGAAAATAAATCCGATAGTTTATCTTTTTCCTATGTAGGCTATAAACAACATACTATTAAAATTTCTGATATTGTTGAAAAAAGCATCAGCCAATTTGTTCTTGATCAGAAATTGGTGTCTTTAGATGAAGTCACAATTATTTCAAAGAAAACAAAAGAAAAAAAGTTAGGAACTACATCGTATGTTAGTTTCGTTGTAGGTGATGTTCGGGCCGATAATAATCAGAATAATAATATTCAAGAATTTGCTAAAAAACTCAAAATAAAAAAACCTTCAAAACTCTTAGATGTAAGTATCGCACTCTCTAATGTAAATATCGATGCTGCAAAATTTAGAATAAATTTTTACAGCATAAAAGATAATCTTCCTTTTGAGAAAATAGGTGCTAGTAATATCATTATTGAAAAACAGATAATAAATGGCTGGAATACATTCGATTTGAAAAAATTTGATTTGAAATATGAAACCCCTGTCTTTATTGCAATAGAATATTTACCTCAGGAATATAATGAACAAGCACCATTTAATTATAACGGGCAATTATTAGGAAGGGCAGTTGGGCGTTCATCAAGTGTAGGCAATTGGAATGTAACAAAAGGTGCTAAGATATCCATGTACGTAACAGTGCGGCAATAAGTGAAAGAACTATTGCCGGCAACTTGTGTAATTGATTGTTAGAATACTGGTGAATTTACTGCTATTGCTGAATTGATATTACTAAGAAAATCAATAAAAGAGTGATAGATATTGTTTGGTATGATTGTTTTATAAAAGATGTTTCCAAAGTTGCGAGTTACATTAATCATAGATTAGTGACAGCTTAGAAGTAAAGCTTTCAAAACGAGAGGCGTAACAAATCATCTTCATAATCGTCTTACAAGAAACTAACCAATTAATATGATTTCAATGAAAAAAGATGCTAGAGTTTCTGGTTTACTATATATTCTTATGATTATATGTGGAATGTTTAGTCTTGTATACATTCCGTCAAAACTTTATGCCTTAGACAATGCCCTGGAAACTCATAATAATATCACTACAAATGAATTGCTATTCAAAATAGGAATATTGAGTGATTTGTGTATGATTACTATTTTTATCTTTTTATCACTTTCTCTATACAAATTGCTCAAGCAAGTCAATAATAAAGTAGCAATTATAATGGTTGTTTTAGTTTTAGTAAGTGTTGCATTTTCATATGTTAACTTAATACCTAAACTTGATATCATTTCTTTGATTAATAATAAAGTAGGAATTAACACTACAGATATACAGGCTGAAAAACTTTTAATACTTCTTAGATCGCATTATAACGGGTTTAGCATTGTTCAAATATTTTGGGGTCTTTGGTTACTTCCATTTGGTTATTTAGTTTTAAAATCTGGCTTTATTCCTAAAATTTTTGGAATTCTACTCATAGTTGGATGTTTCGGTTACTTGATAGATTTTTTAGGATACTTTCTTTATCCAGATTCCTATGGAAAAACAATAATTCCAACAATAGCAAGTCTTCCTCATGCATTAGGCGAAATTGGAATTGGTTTGTGGCTTTTAATTATTGGAGTTAAGAAAAAATCAAGTTAAATATTTATCTGGTTCTCCTGCTACAGCTAGTTTACGATAAGTAGCAATACTCATAAGAAAATATAGAAAAGGGTAACCGATCTTGTTTGATCGGGATTTTATGCTATTTTTAAAGCTAAATAAACTATAGAGAGTAGTTGGTAATCTATTATAATGAAAACATAAATATACTCCAGAGTTGTACTTGATTATAGAAATGATAGAAAAGCTTATTAAATACCAAAATGATTCTGAAAAGAACTTTGAAGAAAAGAAAAATATTTCAACAATTGTAAACTATATATTTGCTCTTATTATTTTCTTTTCTTCAACAATAGTCTCAGCATTTACCTTCCCTTTTAGATTCTTATATAGGAAAATATTCTTAAAGAAAAATAAATCTAAAATCATTCATCTCAATGGTAAAAATATAGATTCAGTTTTGAAAGAGGAAAAACTAGTTTTAATCGATTTTTGGGCTGAGTGGTGTGGTCCATGTTTGATGATGAACACTACTATAGAAAAATTCGCAAATGAATCAAAGAATATACAAATCGCTAAAGTTAATGCCGATTTAAATAGAAAATTGTTAGATAGATTTCAAATTAGAGGTTTGCCTCAATTCATTTTATTAAAAAATGGAAAAGAAATTAAAAGATATGCAGGTGCAATGACAGTTTTTGATCTAAACAAATTTTGTAGTGAAACGGATTAATTCGATACAGCTAACGTCATTTTGTTACTAGTGGATAACCATTATATTTTTTTTTAGGGTAAGGTTGTTTTAAATTATCTAATGGAGGTTTGTAATATTTGTTAGTCCCTAACTAGTAAAAAAGGATATTAGTTTGTGGTAAAAATATCCAAGAAAAATAATGAATTCTATTATAAATGAATAATTGGAGGGAATATTTAATAGCATTACTAGCAAACATACTAACTGGATTTCTATTGAGTATAAATTGCGAAGGCGAAAGATGTTTGATCATTATTCTAGCTTTTTCTTACTGTGTAATAGCTGCAATCTCCTATTTACCTTATTTGTTTTATAAACCCTTTAAAGAAATAAATAATGAAAAAATTCTTGCTTTTTTCTTCCCTAGTTTATTAATGTTTATTGCTATTTTTTTATGGTTAAAATTTGGATCAAACATGTCGTTAGGTTCACATAATATTTTATCAATAGGTTTAGCGATATTGCCTAATACAATTTTACAATTGATTCTATTTTTGGTTACTATAAAAAAACGTAATGCTAACCGATCTACTAAGTAAGGCTAAAGTTTTACAATATCATTATGTTTTTTAAATAACGGATAGAAAAAATATTGAGTTTTCTAATAGTAAATCTTATATACTACTCCATTGTAACACATTACTAATTCCGGATACTAATAATTTATAATAATCTACAAGGAATCATCCATGAAATTATTGACGCAAGAATATAAAGAACATTGGAATACGGTAAGCAAATTAATATTCAGAGCACTATTTACATATTTTACTCTCTATATACTTCTAATGTTATTAAATCCACTTTTTGAAGTACCATTTAGATGGATTGGTAAAGAAGTTTTTAAAGTAAACTACGAATATGAGGTAAGTGGTAATGGTAGTGGAGATCACACTTTTGCATATTTGACATTATTTGTAACTGTAGTTTTAACATTAATAACCGTTGTTATTTGGAGCATTTTAGATCGAAACCGTAAGAGCTACAATATGCTTTTTTATTGGTTTTTAGTATTTCTACGTATTGTTTTAGTAGCTGTAATGCTTCTTTATGGCTTTGTTAAGGTTTTTAAACTTCAGTTTCCATCAGCTTCATTGACTCATTTGCTCGACCCTTTAGGTGATTTTTCGCCAATGGGATTAGCGTGGACTTATATGGGGTTTTCAAAAGGTTTTAATGTATTTGTTGGTTTTATGGAAGTACTTGGTGGTTTGTTATTAATTCCTAGACGAACACAAACACTTGGCTCATTTATAATTATTGGAGTAATGGCGCAAGTGGCCATGATGAATTTTTGTTATGACATTCCTGTGAAATTATTTTCGGTTCATTTAGTGTTAATGGCTCTGGTGATTTTTATAACTGACGATAGGTTTTTAAAAGTATTTATTAAAAATAAAGCAGTAGATGTATTTACTTATTATCACCCTGTTAAAAACAACAAATATCATAAAGTCATATTTTGGATAAAATCCATTGGTTTATTTATTCTTGTTAGTTTAATTTCATTTAATTTTTATACCACAGAAAGTCATAGAGGGAACAATAGAGAAAAGCCATTACTCTATGGTATATGGGAGGCTTCATATTTTATTAAAAATGGAGATACATTACAACCATTAATTACAGATAATTATAGATGGCGTTATCTTATTGTGGACTTAAAAGATAAGGCAACTGTAAAAACAATGGATGATCTAAAATATCAATATAAGTTCATAACAGATTCGACATCTCAAAAAATAATGATACATAAAAAGGATTCGGAAGCTGAACATTATAATTTCAGTTATAAAAATCCCAATTCAGAATTTCTTGAATTGGATGGAATTATAGACTCTGATACATTACATATCATATTTTCGAGAAAAGATCACGAAAAATTTAATTTGAACTCTCGCGGTTTTAACTGGATTAATGAGCGTCCTTACAATAGGTGAAACAGTTCTTTGAAGTTTTCAAAAACGTTCTTGATTTTCTGATTATTCATATTAGAAGTAGAGAGAAATCGTATGTTGCTTTTGATTGTTTTCCATAAAATTATTGTAACAAATTTAATTTTGAATCTACATATTAGTAGGGATGTATCTAATTGTTTACATCTCACCGTAAGTAAATAGTTAAAAATATGTTAGGAGGAGAAAGTATTCGAGGAGTGATTTCAAGCTTACGTAATAATGAAACGTTACTGAGGTCTAAAGTACTATTAGAAAAAGAAAACTTAAAAGATACTGAAGGAAAATCAAGCTTAAAAAAAGCTTCCGAGGAAGAAATACAACAAATAGGAAAAAAAATAAGAAAGGAAAACCGAAAAGAAAAGAAAATACTAATTGGTATCGCAATACTTATAACAAGTGTTTTTACATATTTTACAATTAATGTAATCCGGCAAAACACTGTAGATACAGAGAGTATAGAAATACTTAAATTCCAGGAAAAGGAAAATGAGTTTTTAATACTTATTGAAAAAGGAGATGAGTGGTTTGAAAAAGGAAAATGGTCTAATTCTGTTTTTTACTATGAACAAGCAAAAGAAGTTTTCCAAAAAAACTATGAAATTAATTACAGACTCGTTCGATCATATAGCTTTCAATGTGAAAGTGAATTTAAAAATTGCCACAAGGCTAAAGAGCTGTTAGATAAGCTCTTTTTTATGTTTCCTGATAAAGAAAAAGAACTATTAGAAATCAAAGAGAAATTAGAATATGAATATTAAAGGATACCCATTAGCAACTTTCACTACAGTTAGTTTATAACCTTTAACCATACCCGTAATAAAGTATACGATCTAGTTATAGATCTAGTTTCATTTGATTTTAGAGTTTAAGTGTCTAAAGCAAAATGATATGCTAGTTCTAAACTATTGGGAGCAGTGATATCAAGGAAGGTACTAAGAAATGGACATATACAGAATAATTAAATCCTTTTTATATCTATTAGGAATATGTTTTACAATCTATTCGATTATTCAGCATGGAATAAGTAGTAGTCACACTCCTCCAACTGGGTTTGTAATACCCTTTTTCTTTATTTTCATTGCTTTCTTTTTTTTGATTATTGATTTTTTAGCTAAAAAATATTTGAGAAATTATAATTTGCATATAAAAATAAATGTTCTTTCAATCTTAATTAATTTTATTATAATACTTTCAATTCTTTTAATAGCTTTATAATAAACTGTTTTACCAAGTTCGTATCTTTTTTACTTGTTAAGGCAACCATTTGATCTTAATACGCGTCTATTATATCATAAAGGAATCTAAAATAGGTTTTAACAATGGTCAGAACACGATATTTCATTTCATTCTTATTTCTAGTCGTTAGTTTTAATATTGATGCTCAATCTATCAAAAGAATAGATAATTCAGTAATCTCTACCTCAGTTTTAGACAATAAAATTATGCATTTAAAAAATGCTGGAAATGTGCACGGTCTTACAATTGCAATAGTTACTAAAGACAGTGTTTTATTTCATAAAGCATACGGTTCCAGAAATTTAAAAGATAAGCAAGAACTAAAAACTTCACATAATTTTTATGCTGCTTCTCTTAGTAAACCACTTTTTGCATTTATTGTTATGAAATTAGTAGATGCAGAAAAGATTGATTTAGACAAACCTTTAGTAGAATATTTAGATAACCCTTTATATTCCTATGAATTTGCTCACAGTTATGAAGGTTTTAAAGATTTAGAAACCGATAAAAGATATGAGAAAATTACCGCAAGAATGTGTTTGTCGCATATTACTGGGTTTCCAAACTGGAGATATATCACTAAATCAGGGATTGATATGGAAAACCCGCTGGAGATCGAATTGGAACCAGGAACTTTTTATAGTTATTCAGGAGAAGGTATTCAATTGCTTCAGTTTGTTGTAGAACAAATCACTAAAACTAATCTAGAGCAACTTGCAGAAAAATACGTTTTTAAACCATTTAAGATGGATATGACAAGTTTTCTTTGGCAAAAAAGATTTGATATGAACTATGCGGTTGGTCACTACAAGAAAAGAAAAACCTTAAAACGAATAAAAAGAAATCAAGAATATGCTGCTGGTAGTATGGATACAACGCCAGAAGATTATGCCAAGTTTATACAAGCGATGTTAGCCCAAAAGGGACTTAGTGAAATAACGTATGAGGAGTTTTTTAAACCACAAATAAGAATTGAGTCTAAGCAACAATTTGGTAAAAATCGATTAATAAAAACGACAGAAAACAGTGATATCCAATTAAGCTATGCCCTAGGATTTGGAACCTATAAAACACCATTCGGAAAAGCAGTTTTTAAAGAGGGACATATTAAGGGTTGGGAACATTATACCGTATTTTATCCATCACAAGATTTAGGAATTATAATCATGTCCAACAGTTCCAATGCCGAAAGTATTTTTAAAGAATTACTAGAAGTTGCGATGGGCGATACTTGGATGCCTTGGTATTGGGAGAACTTTATGCCTTATGATAAGTAGGAGGGAGGTGTGAAGATTACTCTGCAGGGCTTATGTTTAGTAATTATTTATTTAATAAAACAGTAATAGATTTTTTATGCTACATAAGCTAGATAAAAAATGCTGTTAAACCATATAGGAATTCGTATGCGAAATAAGATTTTTTCATACGAATTCGTTACTTTTAACGTCAAAGACTTTTGTTAACCCTAAAAGACCGCTGTTGTGAAAATTAAGAAATTCTGGAAACGAATTTTATTAGGATTAATCGTAGTCCCAATTGTGGTAATTGGAGCCCTCATATTATATATTCAGAATAATCAATCCGAAATTATTAAAGGGGAGATAGCAAAACTAAACAAAGAACACAAAGGTCTTATTAGTGTTGGTGAAAGTGAATTATCTCTTTTTAGTAACTTTCCATACATTTCTATTAAAGTATATGATGTAAAAATCTTTGAAACTAAAGAAGATAATGCACCCATCATTATGGATGTAAAAGATATATACATTGGTTTTAATCTATGGGATATAGTAAAAGGAAATTATGACATTCAGTCTTTAGTTATAGAAGAAGGTGTTTTTAATATTGTAATTCATGAGAATAATACGACGAATATTCAAAACTCCTTAGCGAGTACTTCTAAAACAGAAACACCATCCACTAATATTCATCTAAAAAAAATTAGATTTAAAAGTCTAGACATCCATACTCTAGATGAGGCTACAAATACAGATGTCGAAAAATTCATGTACGCTGGTACCGGTGGTTTTAGCCAAAAAGATAGTATCATCGCTGGACATATAGATACCCACTTTGAGTTGAATGTGATCAAAGATGGAGATACCACTTTCATTCATAATAAACATTTCGAAGTGCATACAGATGTGTTATTTAATGAATATACTGGAATTCTTGACATAGAACCTTCTGGGATTGTTATGGAAAATGGTGATTTTGAGCTAGAAGGATCAATAGATACGAAGAATGATGTAGATCTAAACCTTTCTATAAAAGGAACAAAGCCTAATTTTGATATGTTGATTGCTTTTGCTCCAACAGATGTTATACCTGTACTAGAGAAATACAGAAACGCTGGTGAAATTTATTTTAACGCTAAGATTGAAGGGCCTGCTAATAAAGGAAATACGCCTTTTGTTCGCGCCAATTTCGGAGCTGGGAAAGCTTTCCTAGAAAATACTAAAAGAGGGAAGAAGATTGATAATATGGGATTTAATGGTCATTTTACAAATGGAAAAAATAGAGATGTAAGTACGATGGAGTTTTCGTTAACGGATATGACTGCATCTTTAGAAAAAGGAGAATTTGAAGGGTCTATTTTTGTGAAGAATTTTGAATCTCCAGAAGTGGATATGAAAATAAATTCAAATTTTAATCTCAATTTTATTACAGAATTTTTTGAACTGGAGCAGGTAGAAGATGCTTCAGGAGAGGTTTCATTGAAAATGAATTTTCACGATATTATAGATATTGATGAACCCGAAAAGGCTTTACAGAAACTGAATCAAGCGTATTTTACAGAATTGATTGTAAAAGACTTAAGTTTAATAGCCAAAGATCTTCCAGCTCCATTGCACGATCTGAATGTAAATTTAGTAATGAATGGTAAAGAAGCAACTCTAAATAAGTTTGAACTGTTGATGGGGAAGTCAGATCTATCTGTAAGTGGTTTTCTTTCGGATTTACCTGCAATTGTACATCATACGAACATCCCAGTAGATGTTCATTTAGATATCGCTTCTAAGTATTTAGATATTGCCGAATTAACTGGTTTTTCAGCACAGGATACTACTAAAACTGGTTTTGATGAACAAATAAAAGAATTGAGTTTAGGCCTTTCTTTTAAAGCTTCTGCAAAAGATTTTACAGAATCTAAATATTTACCCAAAGGTGAATTTTTTATCGATAGCTTATATGCAGATTTAAAGCATTATCCACATAAACTACATGATTTTCACGCAGATGTGTTAATAGATGATAAGGATCTCAAAATAGTTGATTTTACAGGATATATAGATGATAGTGATTTTCATTTTGATGGGCTTATACATGAGTATGCTTTTTGGATGCAATCCCAACTTAATGGAGATGTTGATTTAGATATCAACCTTACTTCTAAAAAGTTAAGGTTAGAAGATGTCTTTTCGTATAAGGGAGAGAATTATGTTCCTGAAGAATATCGACATGAAATTTTTGATGATTTGGCATTGCACCTTACTTCTAGTATGCATTATAGAGATTCTGCTTTGCATTCCATTGACTTAGCTTTAGACAAGTTGGATACAAAAATGGAATTGCACCCACTACGCTTTGATAATTTTAGAGGAAATATCCATTATGAAGATGAACACGTGGTAATAAAAGATTTTCATGGCGAAATAGGAACTACTAATTTTAATTTTGACCTTAATTACTATTTGGGTGAAGATGAGAAAATAAAGAAAAGAGATAATTATCTCTCAGTAAAAGCAAATTATATTGACTATGATGCGCTTTTTAACTTTGATGTGAGCTCTCCAGAATCAACAGAAGTTGTGACTTCAACAACTGCTGATGTAAAAGAACATGCAGAAGCTTTTAATTTATATGAGTTGCCGTTTACGGACATGCAATTTAAGGCAGATATCACCCACTTTATTTACCATAGAATAGATCTTCAAAATATTAAAGCGGATATCAGAACAACACCCAATCATTACATTTATATAGATACCTTAGATATGGATGCAGCTGGAGGAAATATTCGATTAAGTGGTTATTTTAATGGTAGCGATCCAGAACATATTTATATGCAACCAGATTTGGTTATGAATAACGTAGATTTAGATAAACTACTGTTCAAGTTTGAAAATTTTGGACAAGATCATCTCGTTTCCGAAAATCTACAAGGAAAACTTACATCTAGAATTAAAGGTAAGATTAGGGTATATCCAGATATGGTACCGGATCTGGATCAATCTACCATAGAAATGGATGTGAAAGTACTAAATGGGAGATTAAAAAATTATGATCCAATGCTTGCGCTTTCTGACTATATGGGAGATAAAAACTTACAAAATATTCGATTTGATACTTTACAAAACAGCTTGGATATAAATAAAGGGAAGATCAATATTCCTGCTATGCGGATCGAATCTACTTTGGGGCATATGGAATTGTCTGGTTCGCATGACAGTAACCAAAATATTGATTATTACGTACGAATTCCTTGGAAAACTGTGCGAAAAGCTTCTTGGCAAAAGTTATTCGGAAAAAAGAAAGATTCTGTTGTTAGTAAAGCACAAGAAGATGAAATTGTAGAAGTAGATCCGGATGAAAAAATAAAATACCTTAACCTAAAGATCAAAGGAAGTATTGATGATTATAAGGTTTCATTAGGTAAGAAAAAGGGGAATTAACTTCACTACTACTAATTTGTTTACGAAAATAATGACGTACAGATATCTTTATAAGTAATGCTGTAAATGATTACATCAAACTCCATTTTATTTACGATTATTAGTGTTTTTGCACTACAGGCGATAGTACTAAGCGCATTAATTTTTTTTAAACGCCCAAAAATATTGGCTCAGAAGTTTTTAGCGATGTTGACTTTTTTTTATGCTATTATGGCATTAAATATTGTCTTAGTTAATGTTTTGAAAGATCATAATATGCTTGATGTTTTTAGATATATTCAGCTAGAAATGCTTTATGGTATTGGTCCTGCACTGTATTTTTATACTAAAAGTGTTACTAATACATCATTTAAATTTTCAAAACAACATCTTATTCATTTCTTACCGTTGGTTTTAGAGTTTATTTTTTATAGAACATCAATTTATAGAAATGGAGCGGATGGTTTGTATGAAAACCCCATTCCTAGTATAAGTTATGTATATTTAATAGAACAATGGATAGGTGTTATTTCTATCATTACCTACAGTATTATATCATTACGGTTACTCTTTAATCACCAAGTTTTACTAAAGCAATATTATGCTAAGTTGGATAAGCATTCATTTGACTGGTTAAAAATCCCTATACTTATTTATGCATCATTTTTTATTCTATGGAATATCATAACAGAAATTGACCGATTTGTTTTTGATAGAAGCCTTAGAGAATATTACTTTCTTCCTACATTCGTTGTCCTCTCCATACTCTGTACCTGGATCGCTTTTAAAGGATACCTTAGAAAACAAGAATCATCTTTGGCGTTGAAAGTTTTAGTGGATACATCCGAAAAGGTAAAAAAACCAATAAAAAAAGACACTCAATTTATTGAAAAATTGGAACAGTTAATGCAAAATGAAAAGCCTTATTTGAGTACGGACATAAACTTAACTAAGCTTTCCGAATTACTACAAATGAAGCCCAAGATAGTTTCATTAAAGATTAATCAAAATTGTTCAAAAAACTTTTATGATTTAATCAATTCTTATCGTGTGGCAGAATTTAAAGAACGTTTAAAATCCTCTGATAAGGACAAACTATCATTATTAGGTCTTGCATATGAATGTGGTTTTAATTCAAAATCTACTTTTAACCATGTTTTTAAGAAAACAACACAGTTAACTCCAAGTCAATATCTTAAGGGAATTGAAAATACGTCCGAAAAGAAGCAGTAGGACGATTAATAACTTTTTAGGGATTAATATTGTGGCTTAAACAATTAAAATAGCATCGATTACTCTTTATGTAAGATGTGATTAAAGGTGCTTAATCCAAAAATTAATGAAAAAAAACATAACAATTATTCCCTTAATTTTTATACTTCTTTATGGAACTATAAATGCTCAACAAGCAACTACAAATTTTCAAAAAGGACAAGTTCTTAGTGATTTAGATTATTTGTACCACTCATTAGAAAACACACATTTTAACTTATATGCATATACATCAAAAGATGATTTTGAGAGAAATTATCAAATTGTAAGAAGTGAAATAAAAAAAGACTCTTTTAATCTTCTTGAAACAACATCACTATTACAAAAAGTTATATCTGCAGCAAACAATGCCCATACTAGAATTGTGTTCCCAGGTTCTATATATATGGAATACGTTCAATCTGGGGGCACCATTTTTCCATTAGAGATTGCTTTTGAAGATGGAAAAGCCTTAGTTAGAAAAAATTGGTCAAAAAATGACATTAAAATCGGTGCTGAATTGAAAAGTATTAATGGCAGATCAATTGATGAGGTTTTGCAAAAAATCTATCCTCAGATTTCAGCTGAAAGATCCTATTTAAAGAATGCACAAATTGAGTCTTTAACGCTGTCAAGATTCTATTGGCAAGTTTTTGGAGAACAAAAAGTTTTTAACATAGAACTTTTTATAGAAGGCAAGCAAAAAGAAATACGTTTAGATGCCATAAAAGCCTTGGAAGATTTTGAAATGCAAAGGGATGATATAATAAATCACAAAAGAGTATTTAGATTTAAGTCAAAGACAGCTTATTTAAACCCTGGTAGTTTTGCAGGTAATGAGGATGACTATAGAAAGTTTATAGATTCTGCCTTTATTGAAATTAAAAAAAGCCAAACAAAAAATCTTATTATTGATTTAAGAAATAATCCAGGTGGAAATGATTCATTTAGTGATTATATGGTGTCTTATATTGCGAATAAACCTTTTAAGTGGTTTTCAAAATTTCAACTTAAAACTAGTCAATTACTAAAAGAACATGTACAACAAACCAAAGATACAACCGAAGCTTTTTGGAGATCTGTACTAGAACATAAAAATGGAAAAATATATAATTATGATTTTGGGTTTTATGAACCACAACCTGAATTAAAACGTTTTAAAGGTAAGGTCTATGTGTTAGTGAATCGGCAGTCTTATTCACAATCTACTGTTACAGCAGCTCAAATACAGGATTATAACTTTGGAACCATCGTAGGAGAAGAAACAGCGGAATATGCCAATTTATATGCTTCAATTTTCAGCTATAAATTACCGGAAACAGACATAATAATAGATGTGTCTAAAGGTTTAATTGAGCGTGTTAATTCTAAAAAGGAAGACAAAGGTGTAATCCCCGAAATTAAAATCAAAGATCATTTGTTGGATGACGTCGATGAAATATTGAAAGAATTGTTATCGATTATCCATAGAGATTTAAAAGATATTACTAAAGGTAGAAGAGATTAATCCAAGGTTATCATTAAAATAGTGTGGCTGTTAATGTGTATTTAATTAACTGCTTATCGTATTTTTAGGTGAATGTATTTTTTGTAGAATTTAAAGTTACTAATCAATATATAGAAAACAGAAAAGTATGGTAACATTTAATCTTTTTAAGATACCTATATTGGCGCTTTAAAATGAACTAAAAATAGATACCTAATGAAAAAGACTTTAAATGATTTAACCAAAGAAGATTGGAATACGCTTTTTCCAATTGAATTGGTTGAGCATAATCCCGAATGGAAAAACATTTATGAAAACGAAAAAAAACGGATTTTAGATAGAGTAGGAAAGGAAAAAATATTGCGAATAGAACATTTTGGTAGTTCATCAATTACTACCATAAAATCTAAACCATATATTGATTTAATGATCGAAATTCCTAAAGAACTATTATTCGATAGACAATTAATAGATCAATTTATAGAATTAGGTTATTCACATTTCGAAGTTCCTGCAAGAGAAAATATCGAAAAGTATTCTTCATTCGGAAAAGGATATAATTTAGATGGAACTAAAGAACAAATTTTTCATATCCATATGTGTCCGAAAGATAATGTAATGTGGAAACAAATTGACTTCAGAGATTATCTAAACGCTAACAATAAACGTGCAAAAGAATATGAAAGTTTGAAATTAGAATTAGCATCTAAGTTTAAAAATGATAGGGGTTCTTATGTTCTTGGTAAAACGGATTTTGTAAATGAAACTTTGAACATTATAAAAGAAAACACTAAAGCATAATTACATAAAAAGAGAGTTGCTAGTTCGTTGGAAAATCAAAAATTTATTTTGTACAAAACACGAACTATGATTTTTTTAAACATTAAATTTCTTGTGCAACGACATTGTCAATATATTCATAACAATAATATTCTGATAAATAATAGTGGAGAAAATATTAAATAACATAAAAGATTTTTTCACGGAGTTTCCAGAGTTTATATACCTTGTCATTGGTATTGTTTTTCTTGTTTTGTTCATTGGAACAGTAAAAAATAAGAATTGGGCAATTGACCCAGAAAGTGGAAATCAAAGAATGTTTTATAATATGTTTGGTCATAAAACTTTTAGAGTATTCATAGGGGTTGTTTACGTATTAGGAACTCTTGCAGGTTTTAGTGGGTTTTTTCTTTATTTTATGGGGTAATAATTACATATGTTGATGGTGGAGAATATCTAAAAAGGAAATATCCGAACTTGGAAGTAGTGGATGATAGCAAAATTTCGGTGATCCATAATGGAAAATTTATTTCATCTAATGGTAGCTTAGTAAGTTATGTTGATTCTTTTGATTTGTTAGAAAAATTAATAAGTAAAGAGCACAGAAAATTTGTTGAAACTTCAATATAATATGATAGGTTAAAAAGATAAATTCATGACAGAAAACATATCGATTATCGGTGGCGGAATTGGGGGGTTAGTAACTGCCTTATCCTTTGATAAATTAAAGATTCCATATACATTATATGAAAGAGCTGCTTCTTTAGAAGAAGTAGGAGCGGGGATATGGTTATCACCAAATGCATTGCAAGTTTTAGAATGGATTAGCCCTAGTTTATTGCAGGAAATTCAGAATACTGGAAATACTTTTAACCGGATTATGGTAGCTAATCATAAGTTAAAACCGATATCAGACTCTAAACAAGATTTTGTTCAAGAAAAATTCGGTTACACTACTATGGCAATTCATAGAGGAAAGCTACAGCAGATTTTATATAAATACGTGCAGGAAGAAAATATTAGATTAGGGAAAGAATTTATGGAATACCTTGAGAACGGCGAAAAATCTTATGAATTACATTTTGGAGATGGCTCTGTTGTAAATACTAATTCTATAATTGGTGCAGATGGAATTAATTCTAAAATTAGAAAGCAATTATTTCCAAATAGTAAATTAAGATACTCAGGGCAAACATGTTGGAGAGGTATTTCTAACTATAATTTAGACGCTCAATTAGAGTCTGTAGGTTTTACTTTATGGGGTAAAAAATTACAATTTGGGGTATCTAAAATTTCCGAAGGGAAAGTATATTGGTTTGCTGTTAAATTGAGTGCGCCTAATTTGACCGATGATAAGAAAACTATAAAGAATCTTCTAACAAGGATGTTCTCAGAGTACGATCCATTGGTAACTGATCTTATTAAAAATACACCTAGCGAGACAATTTTCAGAGGAGATCTTTCTGATTTAGAATTACTAAATAAATGGAATTCAGGAAATATTTGCCTAATAGGGGACGCTGCACATAGCATGACACCAGATTTAGGACAAGGAGGTGCCCAAGCAATTGAAGATGCATTTTATTTGTCAAATTTTATTAAAGAAACTAATAATACGGAAATAGCTTTTGATAAACTCTATACCTATAGAAAGACAAAAGTTGAAAAATTAGTGAAACAATCGAGACTCACCTCAAAAATCGCAATAACAAATAGGTTTATAGAAGTCATTCGAAACTTAATTCTTAAGAGCACCCCTGAATCTTATATGAAAAAACAGATGTATGAATTGTATAAATTGGATAAAACTATTGCTACCAGTTTATATGAAAACTAATTTTCCTCAATTTATCAAACCCTAATAAGGTTCTATTCTATGTCATTTTTTTAAACTCATACTTGTTCGTGTGATAATAATTTTTAGTTATTATTTCTGTTGTCAAAATATTAAGTTGGCTCTTTGATGACTAATCTGGTTAGGAATACAGAAATAGTCTATGGTCAATATATTAGAGATACTAGGAGTGAAAAAGCATTAATAAAAGTAAAATAAAAAGTTTTCGTATTAAACGTTTTGGTATAGTCAAAGTCTTAAACTTATACTAAAATGTTTAGTTTATGAAAAATTTAATGTCTCTATCACTATTGTTAATAGCTTTATTATTCAATTCTTGTAGTAATAACGATCAAGAAGATTATGTACCAATAGAAGAAGATTCTAGTTCCGAAATAAATCTTCCGGACGTATTTTTTAATTATGCCAATATCGTATTACCTGAACATTATACTGAAAATAGTTTTCCTGATCAATTTCAGTTTCAAGCGGCAATCGAATTCGATAACACACCAATTGATAATCCCATAACAGATGCAGGAGCAACATTAGGAAGAGTACTTTTTTACGATGAAAAACTAAGTGCAAACGGTACCGTTTCTTGCGCTTCTTGTCATAAAGCTGAACATGGATTTTCCGATCCAGATATTCTGAGTAAAGGATTTGAAGGCGGACTTACCAGAAGGCACTCCATGGGAATCGTAAATGCTCGATTTTATGAAGGAGGGAAATTCTTTTGGGATGAACGAGCAGCAACTCTAGAAGAGCAAGTGTTGATGCCTTTTCAAGACGAGGTAGAAATGGGGTTGACACTTCAAGAATTAACTAATATTGTAGCTGAACAAACTTATTACTGGAGTTTGTTCGCAGATGCTTTCGGAGATCAGAATATAACGAGTGATAGAATCTCTAGAGCATTAGCACAATTTATAAGAAGTCTTGTTAGTACAACATCAAAATACGATCAAGCAAGGAGTGATGTAGATTCGCCAATTGTAGATTTTCCAAATTTTACAGAACAAGAAAACGAAGGTAAAAGACTTTTTTATATGCCTCGACCACTTACAAATGGATTGAATGCTAACTGTGTCGCTTGTCATGTGTCTGAAGCTTTTGTAGCTCCTATTCCAACAGTTACTCCAATTCCTAGTGGAATTACAACTTTTGCCACAACCAACGGATTGGACGCAATTTCGACTACTGATTTAGGAGTTAATGAAACGACAGCTAACCCTAATGATATTGGTAAATTTAAAGTTCCTTCATTGAAAAATATCGCTATTCGTCCACCATATATGCATGATGGAAGGTTTGCAACCTTAGAAGAGGTAATTGAACATTATAGTTCAGGGATTCAAAACCACCAAAGTCTCATATCACCTTTAGTAAATTCAGAGGGACAAGTTGGCCAATTTAATTTTACAGAAGAAGAGAAAGAGGCTTTAATAGCTTTTTTAAATACATTAACCGACAACCAAATGTTAACTGATGAAAAATATAGTAATCCATTTGAATAATATTAAACAACTACTGTATTTAATGGTGTTTTTTACATTGTTTAGTTGTAATAGAGATGAGGTGGTTATTGATGTTTCGAACCCAATTGAAATTTCTCCAAATATTCTTTTTATTATTGCTGATGATTTAGGTAAGGATGCTATTAATGGTTTTTCCGAAGGTAACATAAAACCGAGTACTCCTAATATTGATGCAATACGAAATTCGGGATTGTCTTTTAACAATTTTTGGACGTATCCAACTTGTTCGCCAACCAGAGCATCTATTCTAACTGGTAAATATGGTTATAGAACGGGTGTTAAATGGGCAGGAGACGAACTTGATTTATCAGAAACGAGCTTACAGAAATATATAAACGATCAAACAAATGGTAATTATGCAACTGCAATAGTAGGGAAATGGCATTTATCAGGAGGTAATACAGTAGTAAACCCTGAAATTTTTGGTTTGGATTATTACTCCGGGATTATAAGAGGTGCGCCTCAGAGTTACTATAATTGGCAATTGACGGAAAATGGAGTAAGTAATGTAGAAACAGAATATGTAACTAAAAAGATTACTGACTTGGCCAATGATTGGATACATCAACAAGATAAACCATGGTTTATGTGGTTGGCTTATAATGCTCCTCATACACCATTTCATGTACCACCAAATGAAATGCATTCTCAAGGAAACTTACCTTCATTTTTAAGCGGAATGGATGAAACACCATATTATATGGCTGCGATTGAAGGAATGGATTATCAAATAGGGGAATTATTAGATGATATGCCTCTAGATGAAAGAGAAAATACTATAATTATTTTTATTGGTGATAATGGAAGTCCGAATGAAGTAGCACAATCTCCATACACGTTTTTTACTGCAAAAGGTTCTTTGAATCAAGGAGGGATAAATACACCAATGTTTATTTCTGGTAAAGGAGTCTCGAGAACTGGAAATGATGATAATTTAATTGTAAGTTCTGATTTGTTTGCCACCATTTCTGAAATTGCTGGAGTACCGGTAAATCAAATTCATGATAGTAAAAGCTTTATATCTTTATTTACAGAAGCCGTATCAATAAGAGATTATCAATATTCAGAAAAAGATGATGGGGTTAATAATCTTTGGACTATAAGTAATGGGAATTATAAACTTATCGAAAACGCCAATGGTAGTGAAGAATTTTACAATTTAAATAACGATCCTTATGAACAAAATAATTTATTAAATGGAAATTTGACAACAAACGATATTAATGCTAAATCAGTTTTAGAAACTGAGCTATTAAATATCAGAAATTAAAAAAAGAAAACTGATTACAAAAAATGGATTAGATAAATTAACTATATGTGATGAGAAATTTGATCTTTCAATTGTTAGGAGGGAACTTAAAAACATAAACGAAAGAATAATTTGGTACATTCGGGAAAATAATGATAATGTAGTTGTAACTAAGAAATTTAGGAAATGGAAATTAAAACCTTAAAGGGAATTAATAAAAAAGATATTCTAAATGTATTCAACAAATCTTTTTCGGACTATTTTATTCCTTTTAGACTATCTGAAGAACAATTAATTTCGAAAATGTTAGCCGATAAGACAGATCTTAATATATCGGTAGGAGTTTACGAAAAAGAAAGCCTGATAGGGTTTATTTTGCACGGATATGATATAATCGATAATAAAAAAGTAGTATATAATGGAGGAACAGGAGTTATTCCAGAAAAAAGAGGTGTTGGTTTAACAAAAAAAATGTATCAATTTATTTTACCCATTTTAATGGAAAAGAGAATCGATACGCTGCAACTAGAAGTTATAACTAAAAATATTCAGGCTATTACTTCATATAAAAAATCGGGTTATAAAATTGAAAGAGCATTACTATGCTATAAAGGGAAGGTTAGTGTATTACATACAAATGACTATATAGTTGTTAGGGTGTTAGAAGATTATAATTGGGACTTAATGAAAACGTTTTGGGATATATACCCTACTTGGCAAAATTCTAATAATGTTGTAGATGAATTAAAAAACATCAATGTTTCGTTAGGTGCCTATATAGATTCTAAACTGATAGGTTATATAATTTATAGTCCAAGTAA
The DNA here is from genome assembly GCF_003443695.1 of Aquimarina sp. AD1. Taxonomy (NCBI): domain Bacteria; kingdom Pseudomonadati; phylum Bacteroidota; class Flavobacteriia; order Flavobacteriales; family Flavobacteriaceae; genus Aquimarina; species Aquimarina sp. AD1. The sequence goes on from NZ_CP031966.1 coordinate 325,116, forward strand.
TAAACGATTACAGCAAATAGCGGTAAGTAAAGATTTCAGAAATAAAAAAATAGCTTCTACTTTAATTCACGAATTAATTAAAAGATATGGGGATGAGTTTTCTATTATTAATATAGATAAAAGCTCAAAACCTGTAAATGCATTTTTAGAAAGAATAGGACTTGAAAATAATCTAGAGCAGTTAGAAATGAAATTACATCTTGATAAAAATTAGAGCTAGCAAAAAATTATTTTTATGAAAACCTAAAACATGACCCAAATTGACAACAAAATGACTCAATTAGAAAATTTAAAACAACCTGTAAGAACTATCTTTACAAGAAAAGAAAATGGTACAAGACTATAAAACCATAGACTTATTTGGAAAACTACTATTTGAAACTATTATTTTAAAACCACCATACAAAAAGCCAAATTTAATGCCAAACGAGGCTTGTTTTTTGTACATACTAAAAGGAGAGTATGACTCCATTTCTGAAACCGAACGACTTAAAATAGAGGCTCAAGAATCTCTTTTAATGAAATGTGGTAACTATACCTGTAATATGCGTTCTTCGGAAGTTTCTGATACATATCAAGCACTTGCCGTACACTTTTATCCTGATATTTTGATGAAAATCTATGAAGATAAACTTCCGGATTTTCTTACACAAAAATTACCTTTAGACATAGGTATGTCTAAGCTTAATAGCGATATTTTAATTCGAAAATATATTGAGGGAATTTTGTTTTATTTTCAAAATCCTGATTTGGTAACGGAAGAAATATTGATTCTAAAACTTAAAGAAATCATTTTATTATTAAATCAGACGACAAATGCTCCAGCGATTCGATCGATACTCTCTAACCTATTTAGTCCAAGTTCATATTCCCTTAGAGAAATTGTAAAAGCTCATTATTATGAAAATATATCTTTAGAAGAATTAGCAATTTTGAATAATCAAAGTTTATCTAGTTTCAAAAGAGAATTCAGAAAAATATACAATTCATCCCCAGCCACGTATTTACGAGAGAAAAAATTAGAAAAGTCTATACAGCTACTTGTATCTACAGATTTAAGAACTACAGATATCGCTTATGAATGTGGATTTACGAATGCTTCTCACTTCTCAAAAACGTTCAAAAATAAATATGGAATTTCTCCAACATTTTATAAGTTGACCCATTTAGACAAACCTTTGAACTAATCTTAAAACACTTCCGTTTTCTCTATTCTCATCTTTGCATCAGTAACAAAAAATATGTAAAAATGAAAACAGTACTTATTACAGGATCTAGTAACGGATTTGGTTATTTATCTGCATTAACATTAGCTAGAAATGGACATAGAGTTTGGGCAACGATGCGTGATATCAATGGAAAAAACAGAATTAAAAAAGAAGAACTTGAAAAAATTGCTTTAGAGGAAAAGATTTCAATTACGATAGCAGAATTAGATGTAACTAGTGATAAATCTACTAATGATTTAGTAGCTAGAATTCTTACTGAAGAAAAAAGCGGATTGGATGTTTTAGTAAATAATGCTGGTGTAATGTATGTAGGTATTACAGAAGCATATAGTATAAAGCAAGCGCAGGAACAATTTGACACTAATTTTTTTGGTGTGATTCGAACTTCCAAAGCGTTTCTTCCTTTTTTGAAAAAATCTTCAGATGGATTGATAGTCAATATTTCATCTTTAGCAGGACGATTGGTTTTTCCATATTTTGGGATTTATTGTGCTAGTAAATTTGCTTTAGAAGCATATTCTCAATCATTAAAATATGAACTAAAACCTATGGGGGTAGATGTTTCTGTTATAGAACCTGGGCCATATCCATCTGGGCTATTATATAGTGGGCCCGAGGAAGAAGATAAAACTACATTAGAAAGTTATGGAGAAATGGCCAATGTTCCGAAAGCAATGCTTCAAAATTTTGATCAATTCTATAAAAGTGATGAATCACCTAATCCGCAAGAAATTCCAAATGCTATTTTAAAAGTGGTCGAAATGGAAAAAGGAAATAGACCAATTAGACAAGCTGTCGGAGTAGATTATAATACTAATGAATTGAATAGTATAGTAAGTCCAATTCAAGAAAATTTGATAAAGGAAGCTTTACAAATGGAGCACTTAATTTAAATCCGTAAAAAATGAAATATTTAAAAAGGTTAATAAGCTTTACGGTCTTAGTGTTATTACTATTACCAAGTATTATGAATGCACAAAACTCAAACAACAATCCCAAAAATATGAGTGAAATGGAAACAAAAAATCAAGAAATAGTAAATGTTGCTTTGGTATATATAAAAGAAGGTGAAGAAACACGTTTTGAAGAATACAAGAAGAAGGGAGGTGCTATTTTGAAGAAGTATGGAGGAAGAATAGAACGTATTATTAAACCAAAAATACTAGCAAAAGGAAAAATAGAAATGCCTGATGAAATTCATTTTGCCAGTTATCCTAGTATGGAAGTATTTAATATGTTTAATGAAGATCCAGAGTTTATAAAAATTAGAAATAAGTATGCTGTTCCTTCACTTAAAAATATTTCAGTTTTTACGAGTAGGAACACTGATTTTGAATTTAAGAAAGAAAAGGGTGATAAAACCAAAACCTATGGTATTGCCTTAATTTACTTTAATGAAGGGGAGAAATATAAAAAGCAATTTGAGGATTATCATGATGAAGTTTGTGAGATAATGCCAGAATTCGGTACACATTTCGAACGTTTTATAGCACCATTTCAATCAAAGGGAGATATTGCACAACCAGATGAAATACATCGTTTTTATTTTGATTCAATGGAAGGTTTACAACAAATGGGAGCAGATGAACGAATGCAAGCACTATTTCCTAAAAGAGATACCTCATTAAAAAATCTATATTTTTTTATTGGTGAAGCTAGTTTATAATTGAAAAGAGAAATAAAGACTCATAATTCCATTTATAGAGAATAGTAACTCGATTTTTTATTCGAATTGCTATTCTTTTTTATTTTGTAAATTACCTCCGCCAAAAGCAATTTCACGAAACACGTTACTACTAATTAGGACTACGAGCCATTAGCTAAATGAAACACCCATTAAGGCAACATATTGAGGAGATAATTGAATTAACGGATGAAGAATTTGATTTTGTTTTAACTCATTTTGAAACTGATAAAAAACGGAAACATCAATATCTTGTTCAAGAAGGGGAAGTGGTAAAAAAAGAATATTGGATAACGCAAGGGTGTGTAAAAAGTTATTTTTTAGATGATAATGGTAAGGAACATATTCTTAGATTCGCAATGGAACATTGGTGGATTACGGACTATGAATCTTTTGTAAAACAGACTCCCTCGAATATATACATAGATTGTATAGAAGATTGCGAGTTGTTATACATTTCTTTTGAGAATAGGGATAAGCTTACATCTCAAATGCATAAAATGGAACGGTTTTGGGCAAAAAAAAGTAAGTTTGGTCGTATCGCTTTACAAAAAAGAATCCTTTCACTTTTAAAAAATTCTGCTAAGGAACGGTATGATTTATTACTAGAACAATATCCCGAACTATTTCAAAGAGTCCCTAAAAAACTTATAGCTTCTTACTTAGGGGTTTCTAGAGAAACCTTGAGTAGACTTAACCCATAGTTTAATTTTTTATAAAACTTAATTTTCATACTAATAAAGTGACATAGATCACTTTAAAGTAGTGATATACCTCCTTATAATTTCTTCTGATTCCTCTCAACTTTGTAGTGTTAATTTAAAACTATAAAAAGATGCCTTATATCAACATCAAAGTTACCGATGAACAGGTAACCAAAGAACAAAAACGTCTGTTAATTGTAGGTGCGACACAATTGCTTGCAGATGTATTGGACAAGAACCCTAAAACCACGCACGTGGTTATAGAAGAAATCCCTATTGATAATTGGGGAGTAGATGCAAAACAATATTCAAATTCAGAAAAATTTAAATCATGAAAAACAAAACAATAATTATTACAGGAGCCTCTACAGGTATTGGAAAAGCTATAGTAGCTTATTTTATTGAGCAAAATAGTAATGTAGTTATGAACTCATCTAATAAAGAGAATTTACAAAAAACGTATGAAGAACTTGGATCACCAAAAAATGCAGTGTATTTGGCTGGAGATATTAGTAAAAAATTTACAGGTCGGGAACTAGTACGTCTAGCGAAAGAAAATTTTGGCTCTGTAGATGTCTTAATAAATAATGCAGGTCTGTTTGCTCCAAAACCTTTTTTAGATGTTCAAGAAGAGGATTTAGAGCTTTATTGGAATGTTAATTTAAAAGGAACTTATTTTACAACACAAGCGGCAATTCCAGAAATGATAAAACAACAAAACGGTTCTATAATAAATATAGGTACTGTACTTGTAGATCACGCTATTGATGGTTTTCCTGCAACTGCGCCGTTAACAAGCAAAGGAGCTATCCATTCATTAACAAGACAGTTGGCAGCAGAGTTTGGTAAAAATAACATTAAAGTAAATACAATAGCTCCTGGAATTATTAGAAGTCCTTTACAAGGAAAAATGGGAATTGAAGATGCTGATAGTTTAGCTGGATTACATTTATTAAATCGCATAGGAGAAGCTAATGAAATAGCAGAAGCTGCCTACTATTTAGCATCTTCTGATTTTATCACAGGTGAGACTATTAACGTAGCAGGAGGTCATACAGTTGGGCACGCTATTTAAAAAAGAGAAATTATGTATAAAGATAATATAAAAGATATCCAAAAGGTAATAACGAATTATTTCGAAGGCATTTTTTATGGACAGGTTGATAAACTAGCATCTTGCTTTACGGATAATATGTTTGTCTATGGTGATATTAACGGAGTTCCTTATAAGAAAAGTGTGATAGAATATTTGGAAGGTGTTAAAGAAAGAAAAAGCCCTAATGATTTAAACGAAACATTTAAAATGGAAGTTGTTGGGATTGATATTATAGGAAATGTAGCTATGGTAAAACTACGCGTACCTATGTTAGGTTATAACTATTATGATTATTTATCGCTAACGAAAGTGAATGACAACTGGAAAATTGTGAACAAAATTTTTACGCATGTAGCGTAAAGATGTTGTTACATTTTTTTAAGTATAGAGTCTAGATTATAAAAGATTCAAATAATAATGAAAAAGAAACTATTTAAATTTCTGAAAATTTTATTAGGTATTTTATCATTTCTAATACTACTAATTATGGTTGGAGCTTTTTGGCCAATGCCAAAACTGATTCTTCCGGTAAAACATAATACCATACTCATAAAATCAATAAATATTATAGATGTAAAGTCTGGTCAAGTTTTAGAAAACAGAAATGTATTAATAAAAGATAATATCATTGCTGCTATTGATAGTTTAGAAATTTTAGTTAAAAATTCTAATTCATTAATAATTGATGGTACTAATAAATATATGATTCCAGGTTTATGGGATATGCATACACATTCAAATCAGCATTCTCCTTGGTTACATCATCCACTTTACATAGCCAATGGTATTACAGGAATTAGAGACATGTCTGGGCAATTAGATCGTAAAGATAGCTATTGGGTAGGTAGTAGAGAACGGTTACAATGGAATGCTGAATTGAATGCGTATAAAAGAATTATGCCGAGATATGTTTTACAAAGTAGTTATCAAATAGATGGAGCTTCTAGTGTACCTGATGGATTTCCAGATTTTTTTAAACTAGATACCCCAGAACAGGTAGATTCATTGTTACATTTTTATAAAAAAGAACAGGTAGATTTTATTAAGGTATATCAGCAAATACCAAAAGAATCATATAAAGCCTTGGCTAAAAAAGCACCATCGTATGAAATGCATATTGCTGGGCATAAACCAATGTTTCTTAGTTTGGAGGAGGCTGTTAATTTAGGACAACGTAGTTTCGAACATGGTCGTATTTTTATGTTCGAATCATTTCCGGAAGCAGATAGTTTAAAAAACCCTAATAATTGGAAAAGCTATTTTTCTAAATCAAAGAGAAGGTTAGTAGATGAATTTGATCCAAAGATTGCTACTAAACTTATGAAATTAATGCAATTAAAAAATGCCCATTGGACACCAACCTTACAAACGTTAAAGTTTGAAGCGAATGCGCATCTCGAAGACTACGTAGCAAACCCTAATTTAAAATATATCACAGGAATTAGAAAAAGGTTATGGTGGGGTATAGATACTAATAATAATGCTTCAAGAAATATGGATGATCAAACTAAAGATATAAGCCAAAACTTTTACAAAGCGGCAATGAATCAAGTGAGATTGGCTAATAGCATCGGAGTGCCAATAATGACTGGGACAGATGTAACAGACTCGTATATATTTGCAGGGTTTAGTATTCACGAAGAATTGATTGAGTTAACAAAAAGTGGATTAACAAACCTCGAAGCTCTACAAAGTGCTACTATAGTACCTGCTAAGTATGCAAAAAAAGAAGATTCTTATGGGAGTATAGAAAAAAGAAAAGTAGCTGATTTGGTTCTATTACAACATAATCCTCTAGAAAATATTACCCATACTAGTAAAATTGATGGGGTACTTATGAATGGGGTCTATTATGACTCAGAAAAAATAATAGAACTCAAAAACTTTACAGAATCAATTGCTGCTAGCTTTCATATGAATAGTAAAGTACTATTAAGTTTTTTTAAAAGCCCTCTTATAAGAGTACAATTTGCGGATTAAATCTATAACTATTTGATGGATTGAAAGATTTCTCTGTAACCAATAGTATTATTATTTAAATAGTTTACTCTAAACTGGCTTCATTTTTGATGAGTTTTAAAACGGATATAAACCACTTACTTTGAAATTAATTAGAACTTTTTTATTGCTTATTAGTTTCTTATGGTATTGAAAATTATAGAGAAATCAAATTATGAAAGGTTACACTTTACTATTTTTAGTATGAATATAGAAGATGGTGTAAATTGTGAAATATAAAATCTAATTTTAGGTAAATAATTCACTAGTAACAACGGTGTATGATTTAGTATCAATGAAGTCAGAATTTGTTTTAAGATTTTATTTAATAATAATAAAACTAGGATGCATATAATAGTTATATATTAAAAATGGAATACAAAGAAACATTACCAGATCATTTATTTTCGCATCATATAGAAAGTTATTGGCATATTTTTTTTGAGAAACAGCCAACAGAAGATGCTTTAGAAATGTTTCTGCCGACTTGTACATTTAATATAATATTTATTGATTCTCATAGTATTGTAAGGAGTAGTTTGCACACCAAGTGGAAACGATTAAATCCCGGAGCTTACTTTATTGGACAAACAAATACTTCATTAAGTTTTAAGTCCAAAAGAGCTGTTAATATTACAGGAGTCAGATTTAAACCATTTGCTTTTGCAAATCTTATCAAGAACCCACTCATAAATTTTAATGATACTATAGTTAATCTAGAAAATATTTTCTCTCTAGATAATATAGCACACTTACTTATCCAAAGAATTTCTATAGAAAGTAAAACTGTAATACAAGAACAGCTTATTAATGAATTTATTAATGGTTTGTTATCAAAAACAATGTCAGTAGATGAAAGTTTAAGAGCTCAGTTAAACTTTATAATGTTTAGACATGGTAGTATACAGATCAGTGAATTGTTCAAAGAATTTAATGTAAGTAAAGTGACTTTACATAAACATTTCGTAAATAAAGTAGGGCTTTCTCCAAAAAAAGTTTCACAAATATGGAGAATGAACAGAATACTTCAACTAAGAGAAGAATTTCCGAATATGAGTCTAACTTCAATAGGTTTAGAGGCTGGGTTCTATGATCAGGCACATTTCATTAAAGATTTCAATGCAATTTTTAATATAACACCATTTAAGTTTTTTGCTCAAAAATCAAACCTGGTAGAAATTGCAAATCTTAATATTACAAAACGATTTACTAATCAATACGATCCTATTATATCATAATAGATTTGAGATTTTTTTTTACCATTTACTTTTTTACAATTTTATAAAAACTCTATTTTTTAATTTCGTTTAAAATCTAAAAACAATGATGGTAATTCGTAAATGCATTTTTCTTTTTTTAACCCTATCACTATGTAATATCTTTATTTATTCGCAGGATAGTGTGTTAAGCATAGAATATAAAAAAGAGGTGATTAATACCCTGTCTGATTTGATGAATGATAAATACGTCTTTCCTGATATTGCAAAAAAAACAGAGGAACATATAAAGGAACAATTTAAGAAAGGACATTTTGATCAGTTTACATCTAATGAAAGTTTTGCAACCGCTCTAACGCAATCGGTACAGTCTATCAATAATGATAAACATATGAAAATTATGAGTCAACCGCCATACGAGGCTCCCGCTATGACATCGGAACGACTTATTGAAGAGAAAATTTTTAACCTCAAAAGAAAAAAAGAGTATAATGCTGGTTTTCATAATGTTAAAGTGCTAGAAGGAAATATAGGATACCTTGATTTAAGAGGGTTTACTTATTTTAAAGAAGGAAAAGTAATTGCAGATGCTTACATGAAACTTATCAGAAATACAGATGCGGTAATAATTGACTTAAGTAAAAATGGTGGTGGAGATCCTGAGATGGTTCAATACCTATGTAGTTATTTTTTTAAAGGCGATATTCACTTAAACAGCCTTTATTTCCGAGAAGGTGATAGAACAATTGATTTTCATACACTTGATAAGGTGGATGGAAAAAAAATGATAGATGTTCCCCTATTTGTAATTACAAGTGAAAGAACATTTTCTGGTGCTGAAGAGTTTTCATATAACATGCAAACACAAAAACGAGCGACTATTATAGGTCAAACTACAGGAGGAGGGGCTAACCCAGGTGGTACCGTTCCAATTAATGATTTTTTAAGTGTTTTTATTCCAACTGGAAAAGCTATTAATCCAATTACTAAAACAAATTGGGAAGGCGTAGGTGTAGTTCCTGAAATTAAAGTAAGTAAAGATGAGTCATATAATAGAGCACATGAATTAGCAAAAGAAGGAGCAGATCAATTTAGAGAGAAATTAAAAGGATTATACACCAATACTTTTATTAATCTTTTATCAAAATTAGAGAAATATGATGAAGTGAATTCTGAAAAAAATATATTAGCGACTTTAAAAGATTGTAAGGAAAAAGGACTTATTGAAGAATGGGAAATTAATGCTCTAGGATATCAATATATGATGGAACATAAAAAAACAAAAATTGCAGTCTGTATATTTAAGTCTAATACTATTTTACATCCACAATCTGCAAATGGATTTGATAGCTATGCAGAAGGATTAATGAATCTGGGGAGCTATGATGAGTCTATAAAAAACTATAAAAAAGCAGTAGAGCTTGCAAAAACTGACAACTCTCCTGATCTTTCTGTTTATCAAGAAAATTTAAAAAAAGCATTGAAGAAAAAGTAAGGGTTTAGCAATAGTTTGTTTCTAATAAAAATAAAAATTGAAGAAATCTAATATGATAGTAATTGTGTACATTTTGTTTATTTTTATATGAATATTATAGTTCGAAGAACCTATAATGTTCAAGGAAAATTGTTTTTCCACAGAAAAAAATAGATAACAATTCATGAAGCTCTTAAAATTATCTTTTATCATAATGATTATAAGTTTTCTTACGGCCTGTAATCTTACCCTAAACCCTAATGGTCCACGCCCTAACAATCCTTTTTTTATAACTACGGAGCAGGTTACGGTTAAAGGGGTAACAATACCCGAAGGAACCAAGTTAGAGTATGAAAAACACTTCCTAAAAAAAGGAGAGCAAGGTTCAATATTAAATGAAAAATACCTTACAGGTTTTAGACTACCAGAGAACAAAACTATAAATTGGGGAGGTGTACCGATAAGTGCTATTCATAAGTTTTATAATAAAGATATGAGCGGTTATAGTGTGTATGCAAATTTTAAAGTAACGCCTGATAATGAAACTACATTTTACAAAAAATGGAAAGAAGAAGGTTGTGATCTTGGTATCACTGTAAAGAATAGAGATGACTGGTCTTTTAATAATTCTAATATATTAGATATAGAAGGTTGTAGCGTGTTATACCAGCGTTATGATAAGGATGATAAAAAACAACAAGATTTTCTTGATGCAATGTATAAAGCATTAATGGATGTAAGATCCCAAGACTAATATATCTAAGATGAGGTTTTGTAAAATTCAGTAAAAACATCAATAATATATTCATGATCTTGTGTTCCACACATTTCTCTAATACTATGCATTGACAACATTGGATTTCCAACATCAATTGTTGGTATTCCGATGTTAGAGGCAACCATAGGACCTATAGTAGAACCACAACCGATATCATTCCTACTGCAAAAATCCTGAAAAGGAACATTTGTTTTTTTACACCATTGTTTAAATTTAGCTATAGAAAATGCATCTGTGGCGTAACGCATATTGGCATTACTTTTAATTACTGGACCAGCACCAAGTAATGGTTTATGATTGGCATCGTGTTTTGTCGTGTAGTTTGGATGTACTGCATGAGCCATATCTGCAGAAATAAAAAAGGAACGTGCTACAGCTTGAAAAAAAGTCTCTTCCTTGGAGGAAATAGAAGAGTGAATGCGTTTTAATGTAGTTTCTAAAAAATTAGAATTTGCTCCATTTTGCGATTCAGAACCAATTTCTTCATGCTGAAAATAAACGGCCATTTGTACTTCGTTATCCGCAATAGTAGATTTTTTTAAACCTTCAAACGAGGCATGGACACTTGCTAAATTATCCAATCTAGAAGCGTAAATAAATTCATCATGAATACCCCCAAAACTTGATTTTTCTGCATCAAATAAAAATAAATCCCAACTAAGAATTGTTCCAGAAACTCCGGTTTCTTCCTTTAACCAATTTTCAAAATTAATTTCATTAGACAATCCAATAACGGGGAACATATGTTCCTGCGGATTCGGAGTAAATCCTTTTTTATTAACTTCTCGGTCTAAATGAATAGCCAAACGAGGAATTCGTATTTTTTTTTCTACCGTAATAAGTTTTTGCTCTAATACACCTGTTTCATTTTCTATAATTAATCTGCCGCCAAAATAAAGATCTCTATCAAACCAACTACTTAATAAAACACCTCCATAGATTTCAATATTTAGTAATTGATATCCTTCTTTTGTAGAAATGGGATTGTTCTTTATTTTTAGACAAGGAGAATCCGTATGTGCACCAATGATTTTAAAAGAATAATCATTAGACCATTTTTTAGGAGTTCTAAATACTATAATTGAGCCATCAGCTCTAGTTACAAAATACTTTTCTTCTTTCTTTAAATCCCAAATGTCCTGTTCAAATAATTCTTGATAGCTCCGAGAAATCAATTCTTTTTTTAAGTTAGAAACTACGTGAAAAGAGGTAGAACCGGAATCTATGAAATTTAAAAGACTTTGGGAGTAAGACATTAAAAGTATTTTTTAGTTGCTCTAAATATAGTTAAAGCAAGATTTTTAATCAAAAGCAAATGTAATTAAACAATCTATAGAAAAACAGACCACAGTAATATTATACTCATTATCGAAGAGAATATAAAATATAAGATTAAACTTTTGATAAAATAAGAAACGTATTAGTATCCCCATGAATCATTAGTTTATCCAATAACTCTTGTAAAGAAGTTTGATTTTTCACTACAACTTTTAGATGTATATTTTGGTTTCCTGTAATGCGATGTGCTTCTTTAACTTCGGGGAAGTTTTTAATTACTTTAAGAATATGAGCTAATTGTCCAGGAAAAACTTTAAGCAATATAAAAGCTTCTAAATCGTATCCAAGTTTACTATTATCAATTTGAATACTATACTTCTGAATCACACCTAAATCTTCCATCTTTTGAACTCTTTCTCTAACGGATGAAGGAGATAAATTGATAGTTCTCCCTAAATCAGCAAATGATAGTCGTGAATTATTTTTTAAAATGTCTAACAACTGCTTATCTATAGTATCTATCATGGAATCGATGATTTTTTGTTTTTAAATTCAGTTTTTCGATGGTAAATATAGTTATATTTCGACGATTCAACTTTTTGGTGTATAGGGTTTAGTCTACCTTTGTGTAAAATTCTTGTTCATGAGTATTCTTATAATTTTTAATAATAAAGATCCAGAACCTTGGAAGAAGGTATTAAGCAAAAAAATAGTTACTACTAGTATTGAAATATATCCAAATGTAAAAGATGTAGCTGCTGTAGATTTTGTTATTTGTTGGAAACCAGAAAAAGATATTCTGAAGAAGTTCCCAAACATAAAAGTCATCCAATCTGTGGGTGCCTCTATAGATCATATTACTAATTCGCAAACAATTGCAGAAAACATTATTATTACAAGAATGGTGGATATGAAATTGTCTATTGATATGTGGGAGTTTTTGCTAACTGTTGTACTAATGCAATTAAAGAATACCAAAAGATATGTACAACAACAAGAAAAGAGAATTTGGGATCAAAAAGAATATAAATCTATTGAAAACACGACCATTACAATTTTGGGCTTAGGTAGTATTGGGGGATATGTAGCTAAGAAGTTTGCTGATTTAGGATTTACCGTAAAGGGATGGAGTAATTCGAAAAAAGAAATTTCTGGAGTAAAAAGTTTCAATGGAGTTGATGCATTTGATTCTTGTTTAAGTCAATCTGATGTTTTGATTAATCTATTGCCTTTAACTGATGAAACTAGAGATATTATAAACAGAAATACATTAAGGAGATTAGCTACCGATGCAATTTTTATTAACGTAGGAAGAGGTGAACATTTGGTAGAAGAAGATTTAATAGAATTACTTGATAAGAATAAACTTGCCGGTGCTTTTCTTGATGTTTTTAGAATAGAACCATTACCAAAAGAGCATCCTTTTTGGAAGCATCCAAAAATTCAAATAACACCACACGTGGCAAGTTTAACTAATGTAGAAAGTGCGACAAATAAAATTGTAGAAAATTATAAGCGATTTTTAGATGATAGAGAACTATTAAATAGGGTTTCGTTACATAAAGGGTATTAGTAAAATGGATACAAAATTTCATATAGCATTTAAGGTAAAGGATATAGAAAGTACTATTTCATTTTATCACACCATACTTGGCTGCAAATTAGGAAGACAAACAGAATATTGGGTGGATTTTGATTTTTTTGGACATCAACTTTCTGCTCATGTATCGGATGCAATACCAGAATTAGATTATTGCGGAAGAGTGGAGAACCTTAAAGTTCCGATTCCGCATTTTGGTTGTATTGTAGATGGAAAGGTATTTCGGGATATACAAAATAGATTAGAAGATCATAAAGTAGATTTTGTTTTTAAGCCTCAAAAAAGATATCAAAATAAAAAAGGAGAACAACAAACAATGTTTATTTTAGATTTTAGTAAAAATGCTATTGAGTTTAAAACGTTTAAGAATGATCATAATATTTTTTAAATAAGGATCATCTATATGAGCTTAATACAAACTGAAATGGGACATGGTATATATTATTAATTACCCTATGAATTGAAAAAACAAACAGAGTTAAACGCATGGATGATAATCTTAGTCAGATAAAAAAGAAAGTGTATGATAGATGTTCTTTAAAAATTTTAGATTATGTAAAAGAATCAGAAAGTCAAGAATATTCTGCTTGCAGATTTAAGCTTAATGGACAAAATGTTCTAAGTAGAACTGCTAAAGTTACACCAAAAAAAGTGGGGCAATTCGTAACTTTTTGGAAACGAAAAGAGAATGGACCTATCGAACCATATGATAAATCTGATCAAATAGACTTCTATATAGTTAATGTAAGTAAAAAGAATAAGTTGGGGCAATTTGTATTTCCAAAATCTTTATTGATTAAAAAGGGGATTATATCAACAGAAATAAAAGAAGGAAAAAGAGCATTTAGAGTATACCCTAAATGGGACATCACGAAAAGTAAACAGGCGCAACAAACCCAAAAATGGCAACTTAATTATTTTTATGAAATTAATGATAAAATTGACTTTGAAAGCGTTTTAAAATTATATACAAGTCAATAATTAGTTTTAAGGTATAATTTGGAGTTTTTTAGGTTGAATTATGAAAATTGAATGATTTATTGGGAGTTTTTTTATTTAAATTCTTTAGAATTAGTCTTAATAAATTTTATTTTTTCGCCAAATTACAGTTAATTAAGTGTTAAACTCACTTATTTTTTATTTTTTTAAGGGGTAAATTCCCTGTTATTTTTTCCTTTTTCTGAAATTCTTGGTTTTTGATTCAACCTGTTGATTTTCAATAATGCAACTATGTTGCTTTATTGGTAGTGTAGACTTTTTTTGTAGTATTCATGGGCAGTGAGTAGAGTGTTGCCCTTTGGTTGTTGTGTGTTTCCCGTATTCTGTTGTTGTTAATAATCTATAATTTTGTTAGTCTAATTTTATTAGAACTCAACATTTAATTTAAAACTAAAATTAAAACTTAACGCAAAATTAAAAATTATGAAAACTAGACTTAGAATTTTAAGCACAGTAACAGTATTTTCTTTTCTTTTTTACAGTTGTGAAAAAGATGGAGAAGGAATTACAGATTTAGAATCAGAAATTGAAAATGTAGATGCTATAGGAGCTGATCAAGCGATACCGGGAGAGTATATAGTAGTTTATACAGAAGATCAGTCTATTTCTGGAAAAAGCGCAGAAATGAAAACAAAATCGGCGCAAACATTATCTAAATATGCAATAGCAGAAGATAATATAAAGCAAACGTATAGTTCTGCTATTCAGGGATTTGCGGTTAAAAACTTATCCGAGAAGCAAGCTGATTTGCTTAGGAACGATCCTGAAGTAGCTTATTTAGAGCCTAACTATATCCAAAAGTTGGATGTTAAAATAGGAAAACCTGTAAGTACACTACCGGCAACAGTACAAAATAAAGCGGTGACTAATGACTCACAGTTATCTAATGGAGAATTTCTTCCTTGGGGAATAAATCGAGTAGGTAGAGCTAACGGTGCAGGAAGAACTTGCTGGATAGTAGATAGTGGTATTGCACCACATAGTGACTTAAACATAGACACTGGCAGAAGTAGAAGTTTTGTTGGTGGATCTTGGCAAGATCAAAATGGACACGGAACTCATGTAGCAGGAACGGTTGCTGCAAGAAATAATGGTTCTGGAGTTATTGGCGTAGCTTATGGAGCAACTGTAGTTTCTGTTAGAGTTTTAAATGCCGCAGGGAGTGGTGCTACAGATGGAATTCTTGCAGGAATAGACTATGTAGCTAACAATGCTGGTAATGGAGATACTTGGAACTATAGCGTAGGTTTCCGTAATCGATTTACATCTCAGGCAATAGACGACACGTTTAGAAATTTAGAAAATACAACTTATGGAGCTATGGCAGCGGGTAACAGTAACGATGATACTCAATTTTATTCACCACAAAGGTTAATAACTAGCCGATCTTGGTGTGTTGGAAATATGACTAATGTAGATGCTCCTGCCTCTGGTTCAAATTTTGGTAGTAGTGTCGATCGTTGGGCTCCAGGTACAGCAGTTTGGTCTACTTGGTTAAATGGTCAGTTTAATAATATTTCAGGTACCTCTATGGCGTCACCACACGTAGCAGGAATATTATTATTAAGAGGTAACAGTACAGGAACAGATGGGTCCGTAAGTAAAGGAGGATATACAGCTCCTATTGCTACCTTAAATTAAAAATAGATAAATAGTTTTGAATTAGTTAGAGGCTGAGTAATTTCAGCCTCTTTTTTGTTTTTTTGAGAGAAATTATAAGAACATAAGATGTTTTTCTGTTCTAACGTGTAGAACTAAATATTCAATCTTCTGGTGAGATGATATAGTTTTATCTTTATAAAGTATTACCTCTATAAAACTCTAAAATTTTAACCCGAAGTAAGTATTCATATTTAGCATTGGTGAGGTTGGTTCTTGCATTATCCAAATTATTTTTACTTGTTATATAAGCAATAAAATTTGACACTCCATTATTAAATCTAATTTCATTTACCCGATAAGATTCTTCAAAAGCTGTTACTTGATTTTGTAGACTTTCATATCTATTAAATGCAGCCCGCATATCAAAATGGACTTGGGCAATTGCATTTTTTACTTCTAATGAAGTTCGTTCTAATTCTATAAGAGATTCCTCTGCTTTAATTTTTTCTAATGCTACATTGTTTTTTGCTCTAAAACTATTAAAAAGAGGAATATCAACCGCGATACCAACAACTGTATTCAAATTATTGTCAAATTGATCCAAATACTCAATTTTATCTCCTCTAAACTGGGATTGTTCAGTGAAAACCGAAATTTCTTCATTGTTAACGGTAACAAAATCTCCTGTTTCTACAATACTCGATCCAATTTCAGTAAATGTTTCTGCAACACTAGAATAGTTGGTGTTTAACTGTCCAAAAAATGAAATTTCTGGGATGTATTGAGCTCTAGCAACTTTTATTCCTTTTGCTGCTGCTTTTGCTCTTAATTCTTTAGCTTTAAAAGTGGCTAAATTTTTCATTGCATCATTAAAAACATCTTCAGACGAAAGTTCGTATTTTTCAAAATCTAATAAAATAGATGTTTTGTCAGCATCAATATTTTCACGGATATTCATCAATCTAGTAAGACTTAATTTTGCACTGTTTAGATCACTTTCTGCCGCTAGTATATTAGTTTCATCAATAGTTTTTTGACCTTTTATGTCGGCATAATCAGCTGGATTTCCAGATTCTTCACTATATAAATCTTCTTGTTGTTTTAATTGTTTATTGGTCGCTACTAATCTTGCTTTGGCTAATGCTAATATATCTGTTCTGTTTAGTACCTGTAGATATGCTAAAGTAACATTAAGAATTAATGTTTGTTTAGCTTCTTCTATTTCCATTTCAGAAGCTTGTCTATTTAATCTTTGTTGCTTAACTGTATTTAATAATCTAAAACCATTGAATATAGTAGCGTCGAGATTTAATCGTGCATTAGAAAAAGTAAGTTCTTGATTTATAAAATCATTGGTAAACGGATCAATACTTCTTCCGTTATTTACACCTATATTATAATTCCCATTTAATGATGGTAGAATGTTTGCTGTGGCCTGCCTATGATTAATTTTGGCAGTACTTGCATTTAGAACCGAAGATTTTAGGTCCAGATTATTTTTTAGTGCTATATCTACACATTGGGCTAGGGAGTACCTTTCTGCGTCTTTTCTTTGTGTAAATCCTAGGAATTGTAAAAGAAAGACACTGATACATATAATTGATTTCAGTGACATGAGTTGTTAGGTTATTCAGAGACGATACGTCCGTCTAAAAGATTAATAATTCTTGATCCATAAGAAGCGTTTTTTTCAGAATGAGTGGCTTGTATTATTGTAACACCTTCTTTATTTAATTCAGAAAATAACTCCATAATCTCCGTACTCTGTTTAGAGTTTAAATTTCCGGTTGGTTCATCAGCTAAAATTAGTTTTGGCTTAGTAATTAATGCTCTTGCAATTCCTACCAATTGTTGCTGTCCACCACTTAATTGAGATGGAAACAAATCTTTTTTACCCACAATATTAAAACGATCTAACATATCAGCTACGAGTGCTTTTCTTTCTGAAGATTTTACGTTTTTATAGAGTAGGGGAGTTTCGATGTTTTCATAAACATTTAATTCATCAATGAGATGATACGCCTGAAAGACAAAGCCTATGTATTCCTTGTATAGTTTAGATCGTTGTTTTTCTTTCATGGTATGCACGGCTTCATCTAAAAAGGCGTAACTACCTTCTGTAAAATTGTCAAGCATGCCGATACAATTTAATAATGTAGATTTACCGGATCCGGATGGTCCCATTAATGAAATAAACTCGCCTTCTTGCACTTTTAGGTCGATAGCATCGAGTAATGCTATTTTTTTTCCACCTGAATTAATTATTCTTGATGTATTGTTAAGTTGTAAAATCATAGTTGTTTTTTGATGATGATTATCTATGTTGTTTTTCGTTGGTGTAAAAAATAATCAGTTTAATTTTTTAAGAGTCTTCTGAGAGATGCGTCTTGGTCGAATGGTATTAAATATTCTGGGGTTTTCTCGTCTCATACAGACATAATTTTCTGAAATTGAATTCATTTTTGTAATCATAATATTACTGAATTTCTGATATTTCTACGTCTCCAATATTTAAACCTTTTTGAATGCTCGCATCACCTTTGTAGTACAATTTCGCTTCTCCAAAAGCTGTAAGTTTAATACGATCAGATGCTTGAATTTTAAATTCGGCCTCTCCAAAGGCTTTTAGCTTAGTATTTTTATTGTCTACGGCAAGTAGATCCGAAGTGCTTTCTCCAAAAGCTGTTATTTTCTGATTTTCGATAGATCCGTTTTTGATAGCTAATGTGCTGGCTCCATACATATCAACATCAAAGTATTCAAAATTTACATCGTTTAAAATTATTTGTGATTCCCCATAAACCTTTAATCGAAATGTTTCTGCGGTGATCTTACTTTTACAAACTGTAGCTTGTTCTCCTCTAATAGAAAGATCAGTAAGTTGTCTATAGTTTATGGTTACGGTAAGTACTTTGCCTTTATAAATAGGTACTTTTCTTTTGGTGCCATTAATCATTACTGTTTTATTTTTTGTAGTCTCTTTAGCATCATCTAGATAGACACGAAGTACATTTCCATTTACTTCGATATTTATTTTGTCTTCTGGTTCGGTACTCTTTTCTATGATTACAGATTCTTGATTGTTTTCCACAAAAGTTGCCTCTATATGTGGGCTGATGATTACTTTGTTAAAAGTAGTAACAGTTTTCTTTGTTTGTCCAAAAATTAATTGTGCAATAGATAGCGCAATTAAAGCCAAAAAATATTTTAAATGTTTCATGATGAATGAGTTTTTATGTTCGTTTATATGATTGAATTGATGATATTAATTTTTATTCTGTTTTTAAACTTTTAATTGGGTTTGCGATAGCTGCTTTGATAGTCTGAAAACTTAGTGTGATGATTGCAACTAGCAGAGTGATAATACCTGTGAGTGCAAAAACCCACCAATTTAGTTGAATTCTGAAAGCAAAATCTCGTAACCAACTGCTCATAAACCACCACGCAATAGGTGTCGCGATACAAAAGGCAAATACAATTAGTTTTATAAAATCTCTAGATAGTATTTTTACGATAATTGCCGTAGAAGCTCCGAGAACTTTACGTATTCCGATTTCTTTGGTACGTTGTTCTGCGATATAAGTGGCTAATCCAAATAATCCTAAAGCAGCGATAATAACAGCAAGTACGGTAAAAATCAAAGCAATTGTACCAATTCTTTTTTCTTGCTGATACATATCAAGGAAGGAATCATCTAAAAAACTATAGGTAAATGCTAGTTCGGAAGAGGTAGTCTCATATTTATTACGAATTTTGCTAATAAAACTTTCTACATCACTTGTATTAAATCGATATGCGGTTCTCCAATTATTATCACCTAATCTAAGACTTAAAGGTCCTACATCATGACGTAAAGATTCGAAATTGAAGTTTTTTACTACTCCGATGATCGTATAAATTATTTTTTCTTTTGTATCTGTGGTTTTATATAGTTTCTTACCAATTGGATCTTTAAAACCTGTTAACGCTACTGCTTTTTCATTTAGAATGATAGCGGTAGAATCGGTTCCAAAAGAACGAGAGAAATTTCTACCAGCGATAAGCTCCATTCCCATAGTTTTTATATAATCATAATCCGTTCTCCAATATTGCATATTAAAACCGTTTTCTGTAGTAGCAACTATTTCTGTGCTAAAAGTGGTATCAGATCTTGCAGATTTCGAAACTGGAATATATCCTGCAAAAGAAGCTGATTTTACTTCAGGAAATTGTTCTATCTCTGATTTTAATGATTTCCGGGTTTCATCGGATAAATTAGCATTATCTACAATTAATACTTGATCTTTGTCAAATCCCACATCGGTAGTTTGGATATGTTTTAGTTGTTGATAAACCACAATGGTTCCAATAATGAGCACGATCGAGGTGGTAAATTGAAAAATGACTAAGAAATTTCTTAAGTTGTTTTTGTTTCCCCCTTTAGATAGATTTCCTTTCAATACGGTTATTGGTTGGAATTTAGAAAGGAAAAATGCTGGATAAATACCTGCTAAAGGTCCAACAATAAAAGGCAGTAGAATTAAGAAAACCAGAAATTGTGGTTGTAGTAATGCTTTTATTGAGATTTCCTTGCCGGAGATGTTATTAAACCAATCCAAAGAAAGAAATACAAATATAATGGCAATACTATGTGCTAATACTACAATAAGTGTAGACTCGCTTAAGAATTGTAATACTAATGATTTTTTCTCTGTTCCTAATACTTTACGAATCCCAACTTCTTTTGCTCTACCCGATGATCTGGCTGTTGTAAGATTCATAAAATTAGTGCAAGCAATAAGAAGAATAAATAAAGCAACAGCAGAAAAAATGTATACATACTTTATAGAGCCATTAGCACTAAGTTCTATACTACGAGAGGAATGTAAATGAATATCTTTAAGAGGAATTAGGGAATATTCAATTTTGTTACCAGCGGCTTCAATATCTTCTATGGTTTTAACTTCCATGTATTGAGATACTTGTGGTAATAAATATTTTGCTACAATTTCCCTAAAATGGGTATTGAACTCTTTATAATTTGTACCTTCTTTTAGTACAACATATGTATGGAAATTATGACTTAGATAATTTCCGAAACCATAATCAACGTTCTCCATAGAGAATAAAAAATCTAACCGGAAATGAGAGTTTTTTGGCATATCTTCTATAACAGCCATAACTTTATATAAGGTCTTACCATTACTGTTGGTTTCTAAAGTTTCACCAATGGCATTATCAACATTCCCAAAGTATTTGATAGCTGCTTTTTCTGATAATACGACTGTATTTGGCGCTTGTAATGCTGTTTTAGGATTTCCTTTTAAGGCGGGAAATGTAAATACATTAAAAAAAGTAGAATCTACATAAGCAACTGAAAACTCTTCTATAAGTTCCGTTCCTTTTCTGATTAATCTAGATCCTTCAGAAGCATATATTCTAGTGTACTCTTCTACTTCAGGATAATCTTTTTTCAAAGTAGCTCCCATAGGATCAGAACTCACCGCCATATTCATTTGGGTACCGCCAAAGAGTATATCAGAATTGATTCTATAAATTTGATCTGCTTTTTCGTGAAATCGATCATAACTTATTTCATCCGTTACAAATAAAGCAATAAGAATAAAGCAACATATTCCTAATGAAAGTCCAGCTGTATTGATAAAAGTAATCCCTTTGTTTTTTATGAGATTTCTCCATGCTATTTTAAGATAGTTTCTGATCACGACGTTGATTTTATTTTTTGATTGTTGAATTTGATATCTATATAGTGAAGATGATGCCAAAATCATAAAAACCTGAAAAACAGAAAGTTGAATTTGTTTTTGAAATTAAATGTGTTCGGTTTTGATACACTTTTTGTTCAAAAACGAACACTCTAAAACTTATTTATTCAGATCTTAAAGATGTAATAGGATTGGCTAGAGCGGTTCTTATTGCTTGAATGCTTATTGTTATTATAGCAATTAAGATTGCTGCTAAACTAGCGATAATAAAAATCCACCAGTTTATTTGTACCTGATATGCAAAATCCTGTAACCATTGATTCATTAGTAACCAACCAATTGGAACTGCAATAATGATAGCAATCAAAACGAGTTTTAAAAAATCTTTAGATAATAATTTTACAATTCCCAGAACACTTGCTCCTAGAATTTTTCTTACACTTATTTCTTTTTTTCTTTGTTCAGCATTAAAAATTACTAATCCTAGAAGCCCTAGAGAAGAGATTAATACTACAAATAGGGTAAATATTTTTGATAAGGTTGCAATTTTATGTTCTGCTTCATAAAGTTGCTGATAATCAGCATCTAAAAATGAAAAATCGAAAGGATATCCGGGTTGAAAAGTGTTATGGATGGATTCGATTTGATCTAAGACAGTAGTTGTCTGGGACCCACTTAATTTTAGTACTATATCAGTACCAAATTTTCTAAACCTTAAAATAAGAGGTTCTAATTTTTTGTGTAAAGAACCATATTGAAAATCCTCTACGACACCTATTATTTCCACTTTTTTATTTCCTTGATCTATTAAAGTGCCCACAGGGTTTTGTAACCCCATAAGTTTTGCAGCAGAAGCATTTATAATGATTTTGGTGTAATCATCCTGAAATTTTTTAGAAAATCTTCGCCCTTTTATAAGTGGAATACCCATTACTTCTGTAAACTTATATCCAACTCTAGGGGATTGAAACATAATATTTTTATCAGAAGGAAGATTGCCCCAATAAAATCCACTTTGACTATCATTGGCTTCTAGGATACTTCCATTTATAAAGGAAACAGAAGTAACCTCTGATATGTTTTGTAATTCATTGATAAAAGTGTCTAGTTTAGTATCATCTCCATTATAAGAAAAAGTAAGAATATGATCACGTTCGTATCCTAAGTTTTTATTCATTACAAAGTTGATCTGATTATTCACTATAAACACTCCAATAATGAAAACAATTGCCAATGTAAACTGAAAAATTACAAGACCTTTGCGAATCCATGCATCTCCAAAAGATTTTTTTAATTTTCCTTTTAATATATAAATAGGTTTAAAACTAGATAAATAAAATGCAGGATAACTACCTGCTAAAAACCCTGTGGATATTAATAATACAATAAGTGAGATTATAATATTTAGATTAATAGTTAGTTCGATATGTTTGGCTGTAATAGTATTAAAATATGGTAATACTAAAATAACAATGACAATGGCTACCAGTAAAGAAATTAATGACAGGACAAAAGACTCTCCAATAAATTGAGCTATTAATATTTTTTTACGACCACCGAGAACTTTTTTAATACCAATTTCTTTTAACCTTTTGCTCGCTTGAGCTGTTGATAAATTCATAAAATTTATACAGGCAATAAGCAAAATAAGAAATGCTATCATTCCGAATAATCTAATATAAACTACACGACCCCCAACTTGTATTCCATTTTGGTAAGGTTGTTTTAAATACCTTTCCGAAAATTGTTGAACAAAGAGTGTGAACATTTCTCTATTATCAACTTTAGTAGATAGATGTTTTGCAATTTTTTTGTTGAAATTATTGATATCTGTTCCTTCTTGTAGGATTAGGAAAATTTTGGCATAACCACTTTTCCAATCGGTGACCCAGCGTGAAGTTTCTTTAAGTAAATCAGAATGTACAACTGAATCAAATTGAAGTGTAGAATTATCTGGAACATTTTTAAACACTCCAGAGACCTGAACAGTAACTTTTTTTGAACCGTCACTCCATTTATAATCCCAATCTAGTATTTTTCCAATAGCATTTTCGGGAGTTTTGAATAATTTTGTTGCCAATTCTTCTGATAATACTACGTTTTTTTTGTTTGATAAAACGGTAGTTTTTTCTCCTATTAAAAGATCAAAAGAAAAGTTTTCGAAAAAATTTGAACTTGCAAAAATACCTTGCCCTAGTTGTTCTTTTTCTAGATTAGAAAATATACCTTTTGGTGTTATGAAATCTGCATTAATTACAGTAGAAGATACTACTTCGGGAAATTCTTTTGCCAAGGATTCTCCTAACAAAAAAGAATTGTTATCCATAGTGATGATCTTATTTTCTACCTCGAAATTAGCTATGACCTGGTATAGGTCCTCTTTATTTTTATGAAAAGTGTCAACACTTTTCTCATCACGTATCCAAAGAAGAATTAATAAAACGCAGGCTAATCCAGTAGATAACCCTGTAATATTGATTATAAAATTAACTTTGTTATTTTTTAGATTTCTAATAGCGATTAAAAAAATATGTCTAATCATAACGTACGTTTTTATTACTCAGTTTTTAAACTACTCACAGGATTTGCTATCGCGGCTTTAAATGCTTGAAAACTTACGGTAGCTAATGCAATTATAATAGCAACAAATCCAGCAATAATAAAGACTACCCAGTTAATTTCTATTCGATAGGCATATTCCTGTAACCAATTACTCATTACTAACCAAGCTAATGGTGTAGCTAATACAATAGCGATACATACCAGTTTCAAAAAATCTTTAGATAATAGTTTTACAATTCCTGTTACACTGGCTCCTAAGACTTTTCGAACACCAATTTCTTTACTACGTTGTTCTGCAGTATAAGCAGCTAGACCGAAAAGACCCAGACAAGAAATAAGTATTGCGAGTAATGCAAATATTTGAGATAATTTACCAACTAGCTGTTCACTTTTAAATATTGCGTCAAACGCCTCATCTACGAAAGTATATTCAAAAGGGAATGCAGGATTGTTGTTTTTCATAATTTTCTCGATAGAAGCTAAGGTATCTTCCATAGCTACACCTGATTTAGTCTTTATATAGAAGTATCTGGCATAGTTATGATTATTAAAAAATATAACAGGATCACTAGAAGCATACATATCTCCATATTGATAATCCTTAGTAACACCTATTATCTGTAAAACATCATCACCGGCAGTGATTGTTTTTCCGATAGGAGAATTTTCTCCCATAAGTTTAGCAAGAGATTGAGTAATTATGATGTTAGTACTATCCAAGCTCTGATTTTTCTTAAAACCTCTTCCTTCTATAAGCTCTATACCAGTTGTGTTAAAAAAGTCAGAATTGACATGCCTATATGATATTAAAACATCTTCTGTATCGGTTCCTCCTTGCCATTGTAAGCCAGAACCATTATTTCCTGCGGATAAAATTTGAGAATTACTTAATGCCACGCCGCTTACAACTCCTGTGTTTTTTAGGTCTTGTTCTATCACTGTAAACTTCTCAATTATATTGCCATTAGCACGCATTCTAATTAGTTGATCTTTATTATATCCTAAATCTCTATTTTTTACGTGCTGAATTTGTTGGTAAACTAGTATAGTACAAATAATGAAGACGATTGAAATTGTAAACTGCCCCACCACAAGTCCTTTTCTAATAAAGGAAGCAGAACCACTAGTAGCTTTTATTCCTTTTAAGACCTCTACAGGCTTAAAGGATGATAGATAGAATGCTGGATATATACCAGCAAATAATCCGCTAATAATGGTTGTGATAAATAAAATAGCGATATGTAATGGATTGGATAAACCTAATACCAGATCTTTTTCTATTAAAATATTAAATTGTGGTAATATCAGTAATAAAAGAAAAATACTTAGAATAGATGCTAATAAAGACATCATAAGTGCTTCTATTACAAACTGAATCATTAATTTTGGACGACTAGATCCGATAGCTTTTCTTACTCCAACTTCATTAGCTCTTTTTTCACTTCTAGCTGTAGATAGATTCATAAAGTTAATGCAAGCTATTAACATGATGATTAAAGCTATTATAGAAAAGAGACGAACATACTTAATTCTTCCTCCGACTTTTTCTCCTCCTTCGAATTTAGATTCTAAATGCCAATGTTTTAAAGCGTGCAAAAAGGCGTAGGTATCGGTGTTCGGATTTTTTGATGGTATAATTTCTCTAATTTTGTTATCTACTTCCGCAATATTAGCTTCAGGAGATAATTTTACAAAAGTGTCAGAAAAGTTACTGCCATACTCATTCATCCATTCGGCACCATCCTGATATCGTTCAAAAGGAGCAACCCAATCAAAAGGGAATGTAACATTGGTAGGAAGGTTTTCTATAACACCGGTTATGACATAATTATCTCTGTTGTTTACTTTGATAGTTTTACCTAATGCTTTCGCATTTTTACCAAAAAGTTGCTCAGTTGTTTCTAAAGTAAGTACAATGGCCTCAGGATTATTAAAAGCATTCTCTCTAGTACCTTCAATAAATTTTAGACTAAAAATTTCTAAAAAATCTACATCAGCGTATCTTCCTTGTCGATTGATAGCATTATCACCAACGGTAAAAAGACGTTCTTCAGAACTTGATCGAGTTGCTTTAATTACACCAGGAACTTCATCTTTCATAGCCTGTGCTAATGGCCCAGGTGTTGAATAAAAAGTTCGCCACTCTCCGTCATAGTTCTGATTGGTAGGAATATAATATATTTGATCCTGATCAGCGAAGGATTCATTAAAACTTAATTCATCTTCTACCCACAGAAAAATTAGACTAGCACACGTAATTCCAATGGCTAAACCAAAAATGTTTAAGAAACTATATCCTTTGTTTTTAAGTAAACTACGGAAAGCTATTTTTATATAATTAGTGATCATGATAGTTCGTTTTTTGACCTGCCAAGGGCAGAAATATTGTTTTATTTATTCCGTTCTCAATGAATTTACAGGATTGGCGGTTGCTGCTTTAATAGCTTGTATACTAACCGTTAAAAAAGTAATAGTCATTGTTACAATACCTGCTATTAGGAAAACCCACCAGCTTATTGAAATTCTATATGTAAAATCTTGTAGCCAGTTTTCCATAAAATAGTAGGATAGAGGAGTAGCAATGGCTAATGCAATAAGTATTAGTAAGAAAAAATCTTTTGTTAACATTTTCATGACTGTACTGACACTTGCTCCCAAAACTTTTCGGATACCGATTTCCTTCTTTTTTTGTTCTGCCATAAACGAGATTAGGCCAAATAATCCAAGACAACTTATTAGGATTGCTAGGGTAGTAAATACAATCGAAATATTTGCCAGTCTTTTTTCTTCTGCTATTAATTTTTCTGTTTCTTTATCAATGAAATTGTAAATAAAAGGTGTAGTTTTATTTACTTGTTTCCATACAGTTTCCATCTGATTAAGAATCATTTCGAAATCAGAAGTGTTCGTTTTTACAAGCAACCATTCTGAACTAATATCTAGAAAAAGCATAATTGGTTCTACTTCCTCTTTTAATGAAGCAAAATGAAAATCTTCTGTGATACCAACCACTTCTACAGTTTGTACATCACCACCTGTAGAAAATGAAAGGTTTGTACCTACCGCATTTTCTATTGAAATGTTAAATGCATCAATAGTGGCTTTATTTACTACTACACGACTACTATCCTGACTTTTTAGTCCTCTACCTGTTAATAATTCGGTATCTATTGTTTTTAAATAATCACTTTGAATACCATTTACTTTTACCAATAAAGGTTTCGTTGGATCGTTACCAGGTAAATAAGCACCTACATCTCCACGTAAAAATTGAGATGGATATATATTACATCCAGAAATGGATTTTATTCCAGGAATCTTACTCATATTTGTTTTTAAAGTATTGTATTGAGTAAAGGCTTCTTGTGTTCCTAAACGAACTGCAATTAAATTATCTTTATTAAAACCCATATCTTTATTTTGAGCATAACGAACTTGTTCCGTGATAATATATACCGTGGCGATTAGGCCAATTGAGATTACAAATTGAAAAACTACTAGGCCTTTTCTTAAAAAAGTTCCACCGACAGCAGCGGTGACGGCTCCTTTCAAAACACGAGTTGGCTTTATAGAAGATAATATAAGAGCTGGATATATCCCAGCGATAATGCCCGTTAGAATACCAATTACAAGAAGTATTGATAATACACGCCAGTCAAGAATTGCTAAGAAACTTATGTCTCCTTGGGTTAGTTGATTCACTAGAGGTAATAAAATACATGTTAATGGAATACTAACAACGGTAGCTAATAGGGATAATAGAATAGATTCTCCAAGAAATTGACCAATTAATGATTTTTTATCTGCACCGATAGTTTTGCGAACACCAATTTCTTTAGCACGTTTATTAGCTCTTGCAGTACTTAGATTGATAAAATTAACACAAGCTACTAATTGTATGAATAGTGCTAACGTAATTAATAAGTATAAGTAGCTAATATCGGATACCGGACCGATTTGCCTAGATATACCTTTGGAATGTAAATGGATATCACTCACTTTTTGTAAGATAAGTTCTTTCTTAAAATTAAAAGCAGCAAAGTCTTTTGCACCACGATTCTCTAAAAATTCAGGTAATTTGTTCTGAACTAAAGACGCATTTTCTGGATTATTTAACTTTACATAGGTATAGATAAAGTTTTGAGTAGCAAAGTTCTGAACGGTTCTAACAAACTGTCCTAACCCAGGAGTGTTTATGGTGACTAAATAATTAGGGTTTAGATGAGATTTTTCTAGATCGCTATCATCAAAAACACCAGTTACAGTTAGTGATAATTGTTGTTCTCCACTACCAGAAATAATAGTTTTATTAAGCACAGGCACATCACCAAATAGTTTTTTGGCTAAGCTAGAAGATAATACTACAGTATTGGGAGCTACCAAAGCAGTATCTGGATTACCTTCGAGTAAATTGAAATTAAAAATGTTAAATATTGTGGGATCTGCAAGATACCCTCTAGGCTCGTAAAATCCTGCCGTACCATCACTTGTGCGAAGTAAATCTTCGGTGCCTTCACCCATATATACTAATCGAGTAGCTTCAATTACTTCTGGGAAATCTTCTTTCATAGCAAACCCAATAGGAGGACCGCTAGAAGCAGCATTAAATAGTTTTGCGTTAGGATCTTCAATAATGGTTCTTACCCGATATATTGCTTCTGCATCTTTATGATGATCATCATACCCTAATTGAGCAAATACATAAATTAAAATACTTAAACAGCAGACAGTCCCAACAGTTAATCCAAGTAAGTTGATTATTGTTTGTAATTTATTCTTTTGAAGACTCCTCAAAGCTATTTTAAAATAATTCCTTATCATGATTGTTCGTTTTTTGATTGATGATTTATTCTGTGCGTAATGAGTTTACCGGATTAGCATTTGCTGCCTGAAAGGTTTTAAAACCTATTACCAATAATGCGAATAGCATCATTAAACATCCACTTACTAAAAATGTCCAAAAACTTATATCGCTTCTGTATGCGAAATCCTGTAACCAATTATGAATTCCATACCAGGCAATTGGTGTTGCTATTATAAATGCAATACCTACTAGAATTAAAAATTCTTTGCATAGCAATGTGTTTATCTGTAATAATGAAGCTCCTAAAACCTTGCGAACTCCAATTTCTTTAACCCTTCTATTGGTAGTATAGATTACTAATCCAAGAAGTCCTAAACAACTAATTAGAATTGATAAACCTGTTGCCCAATTCAATAATTTAGAAACTTTTTGTTCTCTTTTATAAAACTTAGCTACAGTTTCATCCATAAAATCGATACGATAGTCTTCTTTATCTGTGTATACATCACCATATGCAGATTTAATTTTGGATAATGTAGATTGCAAATCGTCGGGATTGGTGTTTTGGAAAGCGATATGTACTGCTTGGAATCGACTAAAAACATCTCTGTCCCAATCACCTCGTAATGCCATTGGACGAATCTCTGATTTTAATGAACGTTGATAGAAGTCGGCCATAACACCTACAATAGGAACAGTATAATCTCCGAAGTCTATTCTTTTTCCGATGGCATCTTCTGGTGTTTTAAACCCATAGACTTTTCTTGCTGCTTCGTTAATAACGATTTCTTTTATAGTATCGTTTCTATATGTTCTACCCGCTAATAATTCTAGTTCAAAAAGTTTTGAATAATTGGTATCCCCAAAAATGAATTGTAAATCTGATTGAACATCTCTTTCTTCAGTTTTGTAATTGGTGGTTGTAGTGTTAGAAGATAAAGAAGCTGGTGGCGCACCTCCTAAACTTAATTGTTTAATTTGTGGAATACTTTGTAACTTTTGTAAGTATCGTTTCTTCTTATCAAGTTGTCGTTCTCCTCTAGGACTATAGACCGATACAACAGCATCTGTTTTAAACCCCATATCTTGATTAAGCAAAAAATTAATTTGTTTTCCTACTAATAAGGTTCCTATTATAAAAACTTGAGCAATTGTAAACTGAAAAACAGTAAGAAACTTTCTAAGCCCATTTTTTCTTTCCCCGACTGCGATATTATTTTTCAGGACCGTAATAGTATTAAATTTTGATAGTACCAGTGCAGGGTAAAAACCAGATAGTATGGTGATTATTACTACAAGTATTACGATGCCAATGATAATTATTGGATTGCTGAATAACTGAAAATCTAGGTCTTCGGCTATGAAATCTGAAAAAAGATTAAGTAACCATTTTGATAATATTAGTGATAGTATAGTAGAAAATAATACCAATAAAAATGTTTCTCCTAAGAATTGACTAATTAGTTGTTTTCTAGAACTACCTAATGTTTTTCTTATTCCAATTTCTTTTGCGCGCCTTGTTGCTTGAGCAGTATTAAGATTTATAAAATTAATACATCCAAGTAATAATAGAAATAATGCCACAAGTGCTAGATTTCTTAATAAAGGTTTGCTGGCTTGCCCTTGTGTCCAATCGTAAACACCATAGTTTTTATTAAAATGAATATCATTTAGAGTTTGTAATTTAAACTCTTTAGATTGTCCGTGGCTACGAGAGTATTCATCTAAATGTTCATCTGCCAAAGCATTAAACTCTTCCTGTATTTTTTGAAAGTTTGCTTGTTGATTTACCTTAACAAATAACTGTGAATTAGAATCAGTAGAATTCCAATTCTTGTCTAAGAAGTTTCCTCTTAATCTTGTTTTAAGAAGTGTTGGACCTGAGATAAATTCTTGAAAAACAAAATCTGTTCGCTCTTTAAAAGATTCTACGACTGCTGTTACCGTAATATTTAATGAATCGTTGTAAATTAATGTTTTTCCTATAACTTCATTCGGTGATAAATCAGGAAAATAATCGGAAGCTCTTTCGGCTGTTAGCACAACATTATTTGGGTTTGATAATGCAGTTGACTGATTTCCTGCAATAAAGTTATATTGAAAAAGATCGAAATAATCTGGGTCGGTAAAAATCACATGTTTTGGCCATTTTAATTTGATGTTTTGTTCCTTGTTTTGAACACTTGCTGGTCTTTCAACATAGAAGCCACTTACTATTTCAAAATTCGAATTATCTTTTATAGCATCTTCTAAGGCTACCGTGACACCTGAGTTATAGAATGTTCCTTCTGGACTGTGAAAATCTGTAACGATTCTGTAGATCTGGTCACCATCGGTATGAAACTTATCAAAACTGTAATCATAATATACCATTAGACCAATAATGAATGATACACTTAAACCTATAGTAAGACCAATTACATTGATCAAAGAAAATACTTTTTGCTTCCGTATATTTCTCCAAGCTATTTTAAAATAATTCCTTATCATGATTGTGCGTTTTTTGATTGATGATTTATTCGGTTTTAAGACTTTTTATTGGGTTCTGTATAGCAGCATTGATCGTTTTTATGCTAATCGTAGCCAATGCAATTATGATTGCAATGCTTCCTGCTGTAAGAAAAATCCAAAAGGTGAGATGTATACGATAGGTGTAATTCTGAAGCCATTGAGAAGAAAAATACCACGAGATGGGAGTAGCTATTATGAATGCTATGAGTACAAGTTTTAAAAAGTCGGTAGTGAGCATCATTGTAATTTTTGAGACACTGGCACCCACTACTTTTCGGATTCCAATTTCTTTTCTGCGTTGTGCCACTACTAGAAGTGAGATAGCAAATAAACCAATACAACTTAAGATAATTGCAAGGATAGAACCACTACCAATCATAGTTATCATTGAGCGCTCGTTGTGTAGTGTACGTTCGATGTTTTCATCTAAAAATGATCCTAGGAATTCTGCATTAGGTTCTATGGATGCCCATGCAGCTTTTACATTCGTAAAGGATTGTTCTAGATTGTGAGGTGATACTTTTACATATACGTGTCTTAAATTCCAATTAGGTAATGCAAAAAGCGACATCGGTGCAATATTTCGATCGAGTTCCTGGAAATTAAAGTCTTTTATAACTCCTACTACCGAAAACGCTATAGAATCTTCTAAGATGATTTTTGTGTTTAAAATATCTTTTTCGTTTAATTGCTTCGCCATCGATTCATTGATGATTACCGATAAACTATCACTGGCTAAGTTTTTTCGAAAAGAACGACCTTCTGTAAGATTTATATCTAAGGTTTCTACATAGTCTGCATCAACAACTAACATGTGAGTATTTATACCACGACCTTTATGGTCAAAACCTAAAACACTGGTAGAACGATTTCCGTCTTTTCCAAAACCTAAAATATTATTGGAAGCTGTAATACTAACTATATCTGTATAGGCTTCAAGTTTGTTTCGAAGTAGTTTCAAAGCTTGCTGATCATTACGTTTTCCATTAAGAGGAAAAGCAATTACCTGGTCTTTATTAAATCCTAAATCTTTTGTGCGCATAAACTCTAACTGATTCCAAAGCACCAGTGTTCCACTAATGAGTACTATAGCAATTCCAAATTGCAATACTATTAAACTGTTTCTTAAATGATTCTTTCCACTACTTTCTATTTTGCCTTTTAGACTTTGCAAAGTGCCTAATCGGCTCATTAATAAAGAAGGATACCCTCCAGTAATTACTGTGATAACTACCAAGCTTAAAATTAAACCAGATAATGTATAAGGATTCAATAAGGTTTCGAAAGAAGCTTTAGTTTTAAATAATGTCTGAAAAGGTTGTAACAATAAAGAAGCAGTAAAAACTCCTAGACTTGTAGATACCAAAAAGACTAAAATACTTTCACCCCAAAACTGAAAGAACAGTTGCGATTTATTAGCTCCTAACGTTTTACGCATTCCAATCTCTCTTAATCTTTGCGAGCTTTTTGCGATGGTCATATTTATGAAGTTGATACAGGCGATAAATACAATCAAAATAGCAATACCTAATACCGAATATGGCATACTACGATTTACAGTTACCATACCTTGATTAAAATTAGCAAAACGAGTGTCAGGAAATGACAATAGTTTAATTTGTTTATAATGTCCATCCGCATTAGGTTGTGCACCGTCACGTTTGGCATGTTCAATCTGACTTTTATAATGCAGTTTGGTGAAATTTACCGTGCTTTTCTCTAGCTGTTCAGGTGTTATTTCTTTAGAGAGTTGTATATAAACTTCGTGATTCGACATATCCCATCTCCCTATAGTTCTGGCGTAAGCGTGCTTCGATTGACTTTTAAAATTGAGCGCAACATCAAAACCCATGGAACTTGTAGCAGGAAAATCTTTAACAATGGCAGTAACATTAAATGGTACTTCTTCTTCATCTCTTAAAACTGTAACAGTTTGCCCAATAGGATTTTCTGCTCCAAATATTCGTTTTGCAGCTTCTTCAGTAATAACAATGGAAGATTCTGAGGTTATTGGATTTTGAACATTTCCCTTTATTATTGGAAAGCTAAACATATCAAAAAAATCAGGATCTACATAAGATGCATGCATATTCAGTTGTTTGCCTTGATGACTTAATAGAATACCCGAGCCACTATGTCGTGTAATCCTTTTAATGCCAGTTGTTTCATTCTGAAGTGCTGCTGCAAAAGGCTCTGGTTTTGCAATATTAGCTTTAAGCCCTTTGGGAGTGCTATCTTC
This sequence comes from Aquimarina sp. AD1, assembly GCF_003443695.1. Lineage (NCBI taxonomy): Bacteria > Pseudomonadati > Bacteroidota > Flavobacteriia > Flavobacteriales > Flavobacteriaceae > Aquimarina > Aquimarina sp. AD1. The sequence continues at coordinate 358,596 of NZ_CP031966.1, forward strand.
TGAATATACTTGATAAAGTTGGTTTCCTTTTTCATGAAAACGATCAAAGGAAAGTTGAAAAACTGCATACATAGATAACAATATAGCTACCCCAAATGCTATTGTAAGCCCTATAATATTTAAGAAGGAGAAGGTTCGATCTTTCCATAGACTTCTAAATGCTATTTTAAAATAATTCCTGATCATGATTGTTAGTTTACTGTTCGTTTTTTGATTTGTCTAAAGTGATAAATTGATTGATTTATTCTGTTCGTAATGTTTTCACTGGGTTTGATAAGGAAGCTTTTACCGCATGAAAACTAACTGTTAGTATTGCAATTAATATAGCAGAACCACCTGATAAAAGGAACATCCACCATTTTATGTCTATTCTAAAAGCAAAGTCTTGTAACCAATTGTACATAACATACCACGCAATAGGAGAGGCGATAGCAAAAGCGATCATTACTAGTTTTAAGAAGTCTTTAGACAGAAGGTTTACAATTTCTGAAACAGAAGCTCCGATTACTTTGCGAATTCCGATTTCTCTTCTTCGTTGCAAGGTACTATATGCTGCAAGTCCAAGTAATCCTAAACAAGAAATTAATATAGCTAAGCTAGCGAAGTATAAAAATAGGTTGCCGAATCGTTCTTCGTTTTCATATTGTTCATTAAAAGAATCATCTAGAAAGAAGTAATCAAATGGTTGCTCAGGTAAAAAAGATTCCCACAATTTTTCAATTTCGCCAATGGTTTCTTTTATATTGTTAGGTGCTAATTTTACTGTAATTAAATCATTTCTATTTCGCTCCATTCGCATCGTGAGTGGACCAATATTATCGTGTAATGAATTAAAATGGAAATCTTTAACAATACCTATTACTTGACCTTCTCGACCCCATTGCTTGAACCTGGCACCAACTGCATTTTGCGGATCATTATATCCCAAAAGTTTTACCGCTTCTTCATTAATAATCATTGCTTGCGTAGAATCAGAAGCAAAATCTTTAGAAAAAGCTCTTCCTGCTATTATTTTAAGATCGAATTGAGGGATATATTCGTGATCTACAAAATAGAGATCTAAGTTTGCAATTTGAAGATCCCCCGCTTTATTTTCTATTTCAGAATAGGCAGATGAGTTTCCTCCTCCAGGAACACTAGATCCTAAGCTTGTAAATTTAACCCCAGGGATTTTATCAATAGCGTGCTTTAGCGATAATTGTGATTTAGAAGATTCAGCCTCAAGAATTAGTAAACGATCTTTGTTGAATCCTAATTCCTGATTTTGCATATATTTCATTTGATTATAAATAATAATCGTACCAGTTATAAGAATAATTGAAATAGTAAATTGGACAATTACTAAGCTTTTTCGAAGAAGAACACCTTTGCCACCAGTAGAAAAATTTCCTTTTAAAACCTGTATTGGTTTAAAAGATGATAAAACTATTGAAGGGTAAATTCCAGCAAAAATTCCTATAGCTAATGAAATACCTAATAGTTTAATTATATTGACGTAGTTAGAAAAAAGACCTTCACTAATTATTTTTCCAGCAATTTCATTAAAAAATGGTAAGATTATAATGATTAATAAAGTTGTTATTAAAAAGGCTAATAAACAAGTTATAATAGATTCTCCAATAAATTGTAATGATAGCTGTTGTTTTTCTGCTCCCATTACTTTTCTAATTCCTACTTCTTTTGCTCGTTCTACAGAACGAGCGGTGGTAAGATTAATAAAATTAATAGATGCAATAAGAAGAATAAAAATGGCAATGATAGAAAATATATACACATTAGTCATACTGCCACCTCTAGTTCCACCTCTTGTGGATTCTAGATATAAACTTTTTAGAGGTTCTAAATTTAGAGTTACAAACATTTTGCTCTGTTTCATGAATTCACCACTATGCTTTTCTAAGAAAGCAGGAAACTTGGAAGCAAGCTGATCAGGGTCAGTATTAGAATTCACTAAAATGTAAGCTGCAGCGTCATAACTACCCCATCTAGTATCTAATTCTTTATCTAAATGCTGCGTAAAAGTTGTTAATGATAATATTATATCCGCTTGTATATGAGAGTTTTCAGGAAAATCTTTCATAACTCCAGTTACAATAGAATTATAACCTTCTTCAGTTATTTTTAAGGATTTACCAATAGGGTTTTGATCACCAAAATATTTCTTAGCTGTAGTTTCAGATAATACGACACTGAATTGTTTTTTTAATACTTCTTTTGGGCTTCCCTGTAGTAGTTCGAAATCAAAAACAGAGAAAAAACTAGAATCAGCAGCAATAGCATTTGTTTCTTTAAATTTTAGATCGCCTTTTCGAACAATCATATTTAAATCATTAATTCTTACCGCAGAAATTATTTCAGGAAAATCCTTCTCTAGATTTGGTGGTACTGCCCAAGCAGTAATATTAGCTTCTATATTATCAGAAGGAGTTTTAATATCGGCAACTACTCTGTAAATGTCATCAGCTTTACTATGAAAGCTATCGTAGCTTAATTCGAAACTAACATATAGCAGCATAAGAAAACTAGCCGTCATTCCTATTGATAACCCCGTAATATTGATGAATGTAAAACCTCTTCTTCTCCAAAGGTTTCTCCATGCTATTTTAAAATAATTCCTGATCATGATTGTTAGTTTACTGTTCGTTTTTTGATTTGTCTAAAGTGATAAATTGATTGATTTATTTATTCTGTTCGTAATGAATCGACTGGATTGGCTGTGACCGATTTTATGGCTTGTATACTAATAGTTATGATTGTAATAATAAGTGCTCCAAAACCTGCTATAATAAATGTATTCCAAGAGATCTCTGTACGATAAGAAAATTTTTGTAACCATTGACTCATAAAATAATAAGCAATCGGAGCGGCAATAAAGAGTGCTATAATTACCAAGGTTATAAAGTCTTTAGAAAGTAACATCCATAAATTACCTAGAGAAGCTCCAAGTATTTTTCTTACACCAATTTCCTTGGTACGTTGTTCTGCTACAAAAGAAGCTAGGCCAAATAAACCTAAAAGACTTATAAAAATAGCTAAGATTGTAAATACTTTGGCAAGACCTGCAATTCTCTCTTCTGCTCTAAATTTTTTGGCATATTCTTGATCTACAAATTGATAATCAAAAGGGAGGTTTGGAAAATTCTTTTTGAATATTTCTTCGATTAATTGTAAACTACTACTTATGCTTTTATCGGGGTTTAAACGTACATTGTAATAACTAGCATTATTATGTCTATCAAATACGTACATTGCTTGTTTTACAGGACTATAAGGTGATTGCACAATCATATCTTTCATAATACCGATAATTTGCATTGGAGGTTCCGGATCTTCTATATCAGAATCTCTTATATATTTTCCAATTGGATCTTTTAGCCCCATATACTTAACGGCTGTTTCATTAAGTATTACGGCGTTAGAATCTGTAGCAAATTCTCTAGAGAAGCCTCTGCCGGCTACTAATTCAATATTAAGCGCTTCTGTAAATTCATACGAAACAGCGGTATATGCTAGATCTTCTTGAAATCCTTCTGGTTTCCCTTCCCAAGTATATCCTCCGCGATTAGACCAAACTGCTGTGGTGGGACTACTGGTGGTTGCCATTTCCGTGACAGCACCAGACGCGATAAATTGATTACGCATAATATCTGCCTTACCTTCGAATTCTGGGCTGAATGTTGGAATTTGTACCAATCCTTTTTTACTATAACCTGCAGGTCTGTTTTTACTGAACTCTATTTGATTCATAACTATGAGTGTACCTATTATAAGAGCAATGGAAACAGTAAACTGTGTAACTACTAATACTTTTCTTGGCAATGCTGCAAAACGACCTGCTTTAAATGTGCCTTTTAATACAGCAACAGGGTTGAAAGAAGATAAGTATAAAGCAGGGTAGCTACCTGATAAGAAGGAAGTGATAAGGATAAAAATTAAAGAAATACCCCAAAATTGGATACTACTCCAAGGAAATACAATTTCTTTACTGGCTAGGTTGTTAAAACTGCTTAAGAAGAGTAATACCATTATAATGGCTAATACATAAGAAAAGACAACTACTAAAAATGATTCACTTAAAAATTGAAAAATAAGTTGTCCTCTTTTAGAGCCAATAGATTTTCTAATACCAACTTCTGTAGCACGTTTTTCTGAACGCGCTGTGCTTAAATTGACAAAATTGATACAAGCAAGTAATAAAACAAAAAGCCCAATTATCCCAAAAAGCCAAACATTTTCTATACGTCCATTTTTGCGTATACCGTCTACAAAATTAGAACGTAGATGCCAATCATCCATTGGTAATAGCATTAATTGCGGATTAAATCTAGATTCGTCCTCTGCTACTTTTTTCTTAGCATCTTTTATAATGGAAGTTACAGCTTCCATTGTTGTGTTTTTGTTAATCTGAACAAACAGTTGAAAAGAATTATTACCCCAAGAATCTTTTGCATTTTCTATCCAAGGTTGCATTTTAGTATAAAATTTCCAAGGACTGATATAATGCATATCTTCAAAAGAGTTATTGATAGGAACATCTTCATATACAGCGGTAACGATCATATCTGTTTCATTCTGTAATTTGATTATCTTACCAATAGGATTTTCTTTATTGAATAATGCTTTTGCAGTAGATTGTGATAGCATTATAGAATTGTTTTCTTTTAACCCTTGTCTTACTCCTTGTAAAATGTTTAAATCTAATATTTTAGGGCCACCTTCTTGCATAAAATTACCTGAACGTGAAATACTAGTTTCTCCATATCGTAAGTATGAAGAGTTGGTCCAAGAAGACATTACTAAATGTTCAAAATGGTCATTGTAATTTTCACGTAGTTCGAATTCCAAAGGCCTTGGGATTGCAGGCCCAGTTCCAGTCTTTCCATTAAAGGTTTGACTTTGAAATATCTGAGCAACGGTAGATTTGTTATTAAAATAATTGTTGTAATTAAGTTCATCTGTAACCCAAAGTCCAATCATAATAGTCACTGCCATACCAATGGCTAGACCAGAAATATTAATCAAGGAATATATTCTGTTTTTAAGGAGATTTCTAAATGCTATTTTGATATAATTCTTAAACATAATTACTGATTTACTGTTCGTTTTTTGATGATTTGATGATGACCTCTATACTAATACGTTTTCTGTAACCTTTTGTCCGTCTAGCATTCTTATGATTCGATGACTATATTTAGCATCATGTTCACTATGTGTAACCATGATAATTGTGGTGCCCGCTTCATTTAATTCAATTAATAAATCCATTACTTCATTACCATTGGTACTATCTAAGTTACCTGTAGGTTCATCTGCCAAGATAAGTTTCGGGTTATTGACAACAGCTCTTGCTACTGCTACACGTTGTTGTTGTCCACCGGATAATTGCTGCGGAAAGTGGTTACGTCTATGCATGATTTGCATTTTTTCTAAAACCTCTTCTACACGTTTTTTTCGTTCTGCTGGTTTAACACCTGTATAGATTAATGGAAGCTCTACATTTTCAAAAACTGTAAGTTCATCAATCAGGTTAAAGCTTTGAAAAACAAAACCTACATTATGTTTTCGAAGATCCGAACGTTTACGCTCATTATATCCAGCTACTTCTTGACCATTAAATTTGAAACTTCCTCCATCGGGATCATCTAATAACCCTAGAATATTAAGTAGCGTTGATTTACCACACCCTGATGGTCCCATGATGGCAACAAATTCCCCTTCTTTAACATTAAAAGATAGTTTGTTTAGTGCTATGGTCTGTACTTCTTCAGTTCTGTAAAACTTTTCTAAGTCCGTAATTTGTATCATTTTATTCGTTTTTTTAATTGACTTTTTTTACTTTAATATTAATTCTTCAGTGTCTCCAAAGCTATCATAGCTTGATGTTACCACTTTATCTCCAGGTAGTAACCCTTCAATAATTTCATAGTATTCTGTATTTTGACTACCTAATCGGATAGCTACTTTATATGCTGAGTTTCCGTTTTCTGTTATTTTATATACCCAATTACCTCCAGTTTTTTGAAAGAATCCTCCTTTCGGAATTAATAGTGCTTGTTTTTCTGCGCTAAGTGCTACTCGGATTTGAAGATTTTGCCCTCTTCTTATTCCTTCCGGTACATTACCTTCGAATTGCATATCTACTTGAAACCTTCCATTGTTTACCTGAGTAAATACCTTTTTTATGATTAACGTATATGTTTCATTATTAAAGGCAAAGGTTCCTTTTTGGCCATTATAAATTCTTGAAATATAATGTTCATCAATATCTACTCTTACTTTAAATCCGCTTAATACATCAATTTGCCCTAGTCGTTCTCCTTTGTTTTTTGATTGTCCAATTTCTGCATCTAGTGATGTTAATTGGCCATCTACTGGGGCACGCACTACAAGATCACCAACTTTTTTTCTCATTAGTTCTAGAGCACTTTGTGTTCTAGCATATGAACTCTGCGCTTGACTAACTTCTTGTTTAGTAGCAGAAGAATCTTGACTTAATACTTGTTTAGCCAGTTGCATACGTTGTTGTTGATATTTGTAATCATTAGCAGAAGATTCATATTCTTGTCGCCCTACAGCTCCTTTATCATATAATCTTTTATTTAATTCATATACTCTTTTAGCTTCTATCAAACTGTTTTCTACATCGGTAAATTGATTACGACGATTGATTGTGTTTTGACGAGCAGCATTTTGAGAAATCTGCATTTGAGTTAATAAATTATATACTGAAGTTTCTTGATTGATAAGACTTAATTCTAGATCGGTGTTTGACAATCTTAATATTGGTTCTCCTTTTTTCATTATGGCACCATCTTCTACAAATTTTTCTTCTACTCTTCCACCTTCTAAAGCATCTAGATAGATAGTTGTAATTGGTAATACAATTCCATTAACAGGTATGTTTTCTTGAAATACATCTTTTTTAATTGTACTTATTGCAATGCGTTCTTTCTCTACATTTAACTTAGAACCACCCATTGATTGTGAAAACACAAATATTAAAAGTGCTAGGAGTAGTACACCACCTATCAACATTGCTACACGTGATTTTGAGAATTTCTTTTTTTGAATTGGAACGTCCATGTCAGGTCTTTTGATTATTGATGTTTATTAGTTGATTTTGTTTTATTTTTTTTTCGAATTGGTTAATAGATTTTCAAACATCTTTTATAGTCAGTAAGCTTACTATTAATATTAGAATTGATTTGCTCATTTTATTTTGTGTTATCTAGTTATAGGTTATCATCTTATTTGTGTTCATTTCTTATGTAGTCAAGATGGTGCCAAAAAAACAAGGTGCTGATTATCAGTATTTAATGATTTTTTATAAAAATAAAAGTGTTCGATTTCGATACACTTTCTGTTCGGAAATAGTACATTTAAGAATCTTTAGTATTTTATTTTTCTATTTTTTATATGCTGCAGATAATATTGTAATATTGTATCAATGGTATTAAAAGAAGCTACGATTTTAGTTATTGATGACGATGTAGATGTACTAACTGCATTACGTCTTTTATTTAAGCCTTTGGTGAAAGAGGTGGTAATCGAAAAAAACCCAAGTAATATTGGAGCTCAGATAAATAAAAAGAGTTTTGATATTATTATACTTGACATGAATTTTAATGGTTTGGTCAATACCGGAAATGAAGGTATTTTTTGGTTAAATGAAATTAAAAAGTCGAAACCAAAAACAGATGTGGTGTTAATCACTGCTTATGCGGATATTGATTTAGCAATTAGAGCATTAAAAGAAGGGGCTTCTGATTTTTTAGTGAAACCTTGGAAAAATGAAAAAATAATACACACGATTAGTTCTTTATTAAAGGCTAGAAAATCCAATGCTTCTGATAATAAATCATCTCAGGTAGGAACAAGTGCAATAATAGGCGAAAGCGAAGCAATTAAAGATGTTTTTTTAAAACTAAAAAAGGTTGCACCTACGGATGCAAATGTTCTGATTTTAGGAGAAAATGGTACTGGTAAAGATTTAATTGCAAAAGCATTACACGATAATTCTAATAGAAGAGATCAACCTTTTGTTAAAGTAGATGTTGGAGCATTAACATCTTCATTGTTCGAGAGTGAGTTATTTGGATATAAAAAAGGTGCCTTTACAGATGCTAAAGAAGATAGAGTAGGGCGGTTTGAGGCTGCTAATGGTGGAACATTATTCTTAGATGAGATTGGTAATATTACTTTAGGACAGCAAGTACGTTTACTAACTGTGTTACAAAATAGATTAGTTACTCCACTAGGATCTAATGAAGCTATATCAATTGATATTAGACTTATTTGCGCTACTAATATTGAACCAAAAGTATTAGCAGATGAGCAAAAGTTTAGAAAAGATTTAATTTATAGAATTAATACGGTAGATATTGTAATGCCACCTTTACGAGATAGAGGAACGGATATTACATTGTTGGCAAAACATTTTATATCCGTATATGCTGATAAATACAATAAAAGCCAATTTTCATTGGATTCTGGTTTTATTTCTAAATTAAAAAATCACGATTTCCCTGGTAACGTAAGGGAATTACAATATGTTTTAGAACGAGCCGTAATTATGGCTGATAGTACTTCCTTAAAACCAGAAGATTTGGTGTTTTCTTCCATAGAAAGACAGACTAGTAAAACTTCTAGCACCACAATGAATTTAGATAGTTTAGAAAAAAATGCAATTCTTACTGTTTTAGAAAAAAATAAAGGGAATGTTTCAAAATCTGCAAAAGAGTTAGGAATAACCAGAGCAGCATTATATAGAAGGCTAGATAAATATGAACTATAACGGTTATATTGCCAGACTCTTTTTTAGGATTTTAATATTGGTAGCTCTAATATTAGGTCTTGTGTATACTATTGATAAAGAGTATACCAGTAGTATTACTATAATTAGCTTCGTTATTTTATACTTTTTATATTCTACATATAGTTTTGTGAAAAGACGTTTTGTAGTGATGGATGATTTTTTTGAAGCTGTTAAATATCGAGATTTTTCTAGATGGTTCCCAGAAGATAGAGGACCAAAGGATATCAGGTTTTTATATAAAGGTTTTAATGAAGTTAATAGAACGATTAAAGAAATAAACTCTAAGAATGAAGCCCAATATGTATATCTACAGAAGATTTTAGAAATGGTAGATATTGGGATTATTGCCTATAATCTAGAAACAGGAGATGTATTATGGTCTAATGATTCTTTTAGAGAAACTTTAGATGTTCCTTCGTTTAAGAATATTCGTTTTGTAGAAGGAAGAAAACCAGATCTATATGATGCTATATTTGAAACATATCATAAAGAACCAAATTCAATTTCTATCGCGGTTCAAAATGAGAAAATAAAAGTATTAATTTCTGATACCGTTTTTCAGGTAAAAGAAGATCCATTTAAGCTTATAGTATTACAAAATATAGATGATACACTAAATAGGAATGAATCTGAAGCTTGGAAGAAATTGTTGAGTGTAATGACTCATGAAATTATGAATTCTATAGCGCCTATTTCGTCTTTGGCAGATACTTTACAGTCGCATTTACAGCTTACTCTTGATAATCCAGATGACTATCCATTAGAAATTGAAGATTTAAATTCAGGTATAAAAACAATTAAGAATAGGAGTGAAGGTCTATTGAAATTTGCTAAGACCTATCGAAGTCTTAGTAAAGTAACACACTTAAACCTTGATAGAAAAAAAATAACCGAACTTTTTGAAACGATACAATTATTAATGCAACCATCTCTAGATGTAAAAAATATAAACATTGAGTTTAAGGTTACTCCTCCAAAAATTGAATTAGATATTGATAGCTACCTTATAGAACAGGTACTAATTAACCTTATTCTTAATGCGGTTGATGCGTGTAAGCATAGACCAGATCCACAAATAAGAGTACTAGCAGAACAAAAACCAAATAGAAATATAGTTATTAAAGTATATGATAATGGTTCTGGGATTCCTCAAGATATTATGGATAGTATTTTTATTCCGTTTTTCACAAGTAAATCTACAGGTAGTGGAATAGGACTTAGTTTATGTAAACAAATAATGTTACTCCATAAGGGTAAAATTTTGGTTAATAGCAGAGAAAATGAAGGTACCGTGTTTAGTCTAGTATTCTAGAGATTAAATTGGCAATTATATTTTGTTATATAAAAGCGGAAAAATAATTAGTTTTTAATTATCCTTTTTTATAGTTCTATTTTTGAAGTTCCTTTAACTGTTTTTCTAATTCGATTATTTTATTTTCAAGTTGTTTTACACGAGGTTGAAATTCTTCGGTTGTGAATCTTTGTTCTATATGTTGAGGACAATTGATATCCCACGCGTTAACTTTAATTTTTATTATACGTTCTACTTCGGCGGTATAATTTTCATCAAGTACCTGTTGTAAAAGTGGGTTATTTGGTTCGTGAGTAACAATTTCTCCCCAAATTTTTATTCTCATCCTGTTAGGGTAATCCATTAAAAAAAGATGAACTTTAGTGTTAGTGTCAAAATTACCAACTGATATGTACTGCCTGTTTCCAGAATAATCAGCAAATGCTAAGTGTTTTTTATCTAATATTTTAAGGAATCCTTTAGGTCCACCTCGATGTTGAATATAAGGTTGCCCATTAGCATTTACAGAAGCCATATAAAATGAATCTCTTAAACTGATAAAAGATCTAAGACTATCATTTATCTCATCCTGCCAATCACGACGTTCTGCCATTTTTTGATAAGTTTTTCTGGACCCCATTTCTTCCTGTCGCTTTTTTACCTCTGCACTAAACGCTATATCACTAACAAAATTCTTACTCATATCTAAATTTTAAATCACCTTAATAGTCTATGTATTTTATAATAGCTTTCATAATTTTAATAAAACTTACCAAAACTTTATATTATAATAATGATGTATAAAAGCTTATTATAATTTACTTTGTATAAGCTTAATTATCTTTGTTTATATGCTCAACACAAGACTCTTGTTATACGTTTTTATTTTTTTTGTCGCTAATGGGATAGCACAAAATTCTTTTATTTTTCAAAATAAATCTATCAAACCAGGAACTAAAGAAAATTTCAAAATACCTGTAGTTAGTGATAAGGATAGTACCTATATTCCTGTTACTATATTTCATGGATTAAAATCAGGGCCTGTTTTAGGAATCACAGCGGGAGTTCATGGCTATGAATATCCACCTATTCTTGCAGCTCAACAATTGAATCAAAAAATAAACCCAACAAAATTATCAGGTACGATTATCTTAGTGCAAATAGCTAATGTACCAGCTTTTTTAGGTAGAAGCCCATTTTTAAATCCATTGGATAATAAGAATTTAAATCGTTCTTTTCCTGGCGATGCTAATGGATCTATAACCGAACGCATGGCAGATGTACTTACCAAAGAAGTAATCGCAAGATCTAATTTCTTTGTTGATATACATGCTGGGGATGCACCAGAAGATTTACGTTCTTATAATGCATGGTATCAGAGCGAAGCGCTCCCACAAGTTTCTAGAAAAGGAAAAGAAATGGCTTTAGCAATGGGTTTTGATTATACTATCATTTTTAATATTAAAAAGGAACGACTCCAGACACCTAGTTTGTATTGTTCACAAGAAGCATTTCATCGTAAAATACCTTCGGTTGATATTGAGTGTGGTAAATTGGGGATTCCTGATAAAATGGAAACGAATAGAATTGTTGATGGAATGTTTTCGTTATTAGTTCATCTTAACATGATGAGCTCTAGCTCTAATGACGAATCTGTTTCAACAAAACCAATAATCGTAGCGAAGCGATTTACAATTAAAAGTCTATCAACTGGACTTTTTTATTCTGATAAAAAAGCAGGGGACTTTATTAAAAAAGGAGAACCAGTTGGATACATAACTGATTTTTTTGGCAATACATTAGAAAATATTAAAGCATCACAAAATGGAATGATCCTTTATATGATTGGTACTCCTCCTATTAATAAAGGTGAAACTATTATGAATGTTGGTATGATACCAACAATGTAAAGAGACACAAAGCTTACTATTCGAATTATAAACGTCTTATTCTTGGTATTGAAATCAAAATCATAAATATGGATGCAATTACAATTGGAATCATACTTCTTACAGGTGATATCTTAGTGTTTGTTTCATAATATTCTGGAGTAAATTGTTTCCAATCGATAGTCTCTGCTTGTTGTTTTTCAAATATTTTTGGATAAAAAAACAATCTTAGTTTTTCATGATACGCATCAGTAGCTTCTAGATAATCCATTTGTTGACTCATACTTGTCCCAGATAATCGATTAAAAACTAGTTGTATATGCATATTCGGAATTATTGATGCAATTTGATTACTGGTTTGTTCACGTAGCTTTATCTTTTCATTTAAAGCTTCTTGTTGATTTTTAGAGTCATCATCTCCCATTTGTTGCATGGCGTAATACCATAACCAGTTAAACCCATCTGTAGGATATCCATATCTTTTAAATTGAGGATAGTGTTCATAAAACTTCTCTATAGTTGCTAATTTATCGGTATCCCATTTAACGTGATACCCATCTCTCTGTGCTATAGCTGTGCTTAATGCTTCTGGGACCGGATATTTCGTTGATACATATGCATTAATGCCAGCAGGTAAAAGAATGATTAGTACTAGCCAAACTGATAAAAGTAATAAGGCATTAAAACCAGAAGATTTCTTGAAAATAATGATAAAAAAAGTAAGCGTAAACCAAAATAGGATATATAACATTGATAGCCCTAACATCCAAAATAAGTTACGGTCAAAAGTTAGATTAAGCACTAGTTTTGCTATGAAAAAAAGAACGATTAGTGCAGCATATAATAATAGCATTCGGATTAAAAGCTTTAATATAATGAACCCTAATTTAGATCTCGCTTGTATGGTTACTAATCGCCAAGTACCAGTTTCTGTTTCTTCAGAAAGAACATTAAAAGATAGCACAATGACTAATAATGGAAATAAATAAATGATTACAAATGATAGATCGAGATTACCGGATTGTAAATTCATTGGGTTTACCAAATCAGTATCATATTTTTGAGCTTCAAAAGTCTTAATAGTAATTCGCTTTACAGTAGGATTCACATCTGACTGACCAATGGATAGTCCAGCTAATGGGTTTAAGTTGTTTATATAGGCGAATTTTGCATAATATAGTAATAACCCTAAGTCTTCATTATGCAGCGCTACTTGTCGATCAAAATGTTGTGCTTGATATGATTTTACTTCTGCTATTGCATCTTGTTGTCTCTCCAGATGTTTATTGCCAATAACAATACTAATTATACCTAAAAGTGTAATAAGCAATAAACTTATCCGGACCTCTTTAGATCTGATACATTGCTGTAAAAATAACTTTAACGTTGTCATATAGCTTTTGCTTTTTTTGATGTGAATAACAATAACCAGAAGACAAATAACATCCATAATGTTATGGAGATCAATGTAAGAGAAGCTTCTTTAATTGATTTAGAAAAAATCATTGGTTGGTGTCTAAAATCTTTAAATTCTGACCAATGTTCATGATCAACTACATGTTTTTTTCCTTCAGATCCACTTTCTTTTTTTGGACTTATATATTCCATTTGTAATTCATTCATAGTTTGAGCTAACTGATAACGATACGTATCGGCTTGATCTTGAAAATCAATATAAGATGAAAAATCTGTTCCTGACATTATCATGGATAATTGTTTGATAGCAGTAAAAGGATTGATAAATGATGAAAACTGGGTTACATCATTTTGACTGTTATAAATAGAGATCAATTTTTTATAATGCTTTCGATACAAATTAGCCGTTATTTTTTCTCCCTCTCTCATAACAAAACCTGAGTAGTTAAAAGGCAAATCTGTTACTTTTTTAACATTATGAACACTTAAAACAGAGTCCCTTAGATTATTATAATGTGGATCATTAGGATTGTGACTATCACCTTTTTTAACAACTTCTTTTTCAATAGCAGATTGAAATGCTAATTTGCTAGGAGTAGGAAACCAATAATTACCCATAGCTTGTGCAGATTTTGGTAATAACACCACTAATAGTAACCAAATACCTAATAACCTAAGTAAAGCACCTTTTGAAGTATGGGTGCTTGCAGAAACAATGATGGTTAAGGTTGATATAATAAATAGAAAAGCTAAATAGCCAAAGCTTATGAATAATAACCGTAGCCAAAGAAAATCATTAGCACCTTGTTGTCCATAAATCAAAAGGGCAATAATTACTGTCAAAAAAACGGGAATAAAATACAACATAGAAATAGCAAAAAGTCCGAGAGATTTTCCGAATAAGATCTCTTTCCAGGTAGCTCCTTGGGACAATAACATTTTTAGCGTTCCATTCTGGCGATCTTTTGCAACACTAGAGAATCCTAAAAAAAACAAGACCAACGGAAGTACTAGCTGTAATAATAATGATAAGCTTAATTCTCCGAATCGCAGCATACCTGTAGAAAAAGTAGCTTCAGAAAAGTTTACGCTATTTTGTCGATGGGCTTCTAAAAAAACTGTATTCCCAGTAAAACTTTCTAACCCATGATCAAATATTCCTAAGGAAGCATTTATTCTAAAAGCAAAAGTTCCAAAATGAGCCATTCGGTGTGGATGCTTATCTGGGTTAGCCTCCCAACTCTGTCTAGCTTTGACTTGATGATCTAATCGAATTTCATTCTGTGTAATATGATTTTTCACACCACTAACAGCGGCATAGCACGTTAATACTATAAAAATGGAATACAATAGATAGAAACTCTTGGGAGTTGTTGCATTATGCCAAAAGTTTAATACGAATAACTTAATATTAACCCATTTCATATGTTCGCTTTTATTGTTTGTCAATGGTGATATAAAACCGATATGATTGATCCAATCATATCGGTTTCATTCTTTAAAATGTATACGTTGCATTTAACAAAATATTTCTTGGAGCACCTGGTCCTAGTCTAGAAGGGTTAAGACCACCTAACCAATAAGTATCATTAAATAGGTTGTTTACTTTTAGGCTTAACTGCATATTGATGTAACTAGGCTTGTAATATACAGCTGCATCAAATATTGTGTATTCTGGTAATAATACTCTATTGGTATCGTATGTAGGATTGTACCACGTAAATCTTTCGTCTACATATTGTGCACCTAAACCAACTCCAATTCCTTTTAAAAATGAAATTGAATTAAAATCGTATCTCCCCCAAAAATTTGCATTATGTTTTGGAGCCCCACCGATTCGAGCTCCTATAAATTCTGCGATAGCATCTTCTTCAATTGTAGCATCTGTATAAGAATAAGAAGCTGTTAATTGTAAATTTGGTAGTATATAACCTGATATATCTGCTTCAAAACCTCTACTTCTTTGTTCTCCTCTTGTTGTTAAATTATCTAAATCGTAGGTGTCTCCTAGCAAGATGTTTTTTTGAGTAACATTAAAAATTGCGAAGTTGGCAAAGATTTTTCCATTTAAAAATTCTCCTTTAGCACCTACTTCTATTAGACTACTTTCTAATGGATCGAATCTACTTGGTGAGGCTGCCCAGAAAAAACCTTCTGCAGTTGGAGATAATGATACTGTATTCGTATGTGGTTGAAATCCTTCTAAATATGTTGTATACGCACTAATATCATCTGTAATTTCATAAGTTACACCAAGTCTAGGTACAAAAGCACTAGTTTTAAATTCTTCTTCATCATTTTTGTAATCAAAAATGTCTGTAAACCACTCATACCTTAAGTTTACTAATGCTGATAATTTTCCAATTTTGAATTGGTTTTGAATATAGATACCGTTTGAAGTGTTTAAATTTGCAGGAATTGTTAATTCAGCAAGATTGTAACTATTTGTATTTCTGGCTCCATTAAAAGGGTTTTCTAAATTAAAATGTGGAACAGCTGGTACAGGCATAGTTACACCATCTACAACCATTTGTTGAAAATTACCAGGGTTAGTTGGGTCATAATTAGCCTGACCTCCATCAACTGTTAGATATCTTCTTGCGCGAAGGAATCCAGCTCCAATTTTTCTTTCCCATCTCGTAGCATCGTATCCAACCAATAATTTATTGGTAATATTATTTTTTTTGATGTCATAATTAAAATAGGCACTAAAGTTATCTGTTTCCCAAAATTGTTGTCTTTTGTCATATCGCATTCTAGCAAGTGTAGGAATCACATTTCCATCAATATCAACGGCTGTACCATCAACTCTATGCTCAGCTAAATCTTCATCCCAAGTTTGTTTCATGAACTGTGCATTAAAGCCAAAGTCTTCAGTAAACTTTTGACTAAAATTAGCCATGAATATGAGTTCTTTAGTTTTATAGTGATCGTTTGATGCACCTACGTTTCTTGTGATTGGTGTGCTATTCAAATCAAACTCGCCATTAATTGCACCAAAAATTGGCTGACCTCTGTCTAAATTACCCTCGGCGTTATTGTAAATCATTTCAACATTAAGTGAGGTCTTATCGTTAGGAATATAACTTAAAGAAGGAGTGATTAAAATAGCATTGTTATTTACAACATCTCTAAAAGAATCTGCTTCTTGAAAAGCCGCATTAAAACGATATAATAAAGTTTTAGATTCGTTCAATGGTCCTGTGAAATCAGCTGTCGCTCTTAAAGTTCCAAAACTCCCTGTTGTTAAACTTACTGAATTTCTTTTTTCAGTCAATGGTTTTTTAGTTACCATATTTACAGTTCCACCAGGATCTGCACTAGAAAAAGTTACTGAAGAAGGCCCTTTGATAACCTCTACACGCTCAAGGTGAGATGTTATAGGTTGTAAAAAGTAATATTGACGTGTACGCATTCCATTAAGCATTTGTCCGTCATCAGCTTGAGTTATACCTCTAATGTTATAATGATTATATAATCCCGTCGCTGATACACTACTTACTGTTTTGACAGCATCTGGTAATTGAAATGCTAGACGATCATCAATAAGTTCTTTAGTTACTGTAGCTACCGATTGAGGCAATTCTTTATTTTTAATAGCTATTTTGGTAGCAGAAAAGGAATAATCACTATTGTAATCTTTTCTTACACGACCGACAACTTCGACAGTCTGTAATTGCTCAGTACCTGCTTCTAATTGAATAGTTCCTACGTCAAATGTAGAATCATCACCTATTTCGATACTTTTCTTATAGGATTGAAATCCTAAATATCTCACTTCTAGGTTGTAGTTGCCAGAAGGAGCATCTATTTCAAATTGTCCAGATCTATTAGTTAGTTTTCCAAAATTATTTTCAGAATTCTCTAATAAAATGGTAGCTCCGACTATTGGAGTATTTTCGGCGTCGACGATGGTTCCTGTTACTTTTACTTGTGCAAATGTGGCACAACCAAATAGTATAAATAAAAGGGTGGGTAATAATCTAAAAAGTTTCATTGTGTGTTAATTGATTTGTTTTACGTTTAGATAGTTTTTAAGTATAAATCTTGTAGTTGAGTTGCGGTTATAGAGTCGGTATTGGAAGTATGTACAAGTTGTCCCTCTTTCATAATTCCAATTTTTGTTCCTACATTGACTGCGTTAAAAATGTCATGAGTAGCCATAAAAATAGCCTTGCCGTCATTGCTTAATTCTTTACAAATTTTGGTAAACTCAAGTGTGGCTTTGGGGTCCAAACCTGAGATGGGTTCATCCATGAAGATGTAATCCGCATTTTTAGAAAGTGCAATGGCAATACCAACTTTCTGTCTCATCCCTTTGGAGTAGGAGGATAGCTTGTTTTGATGTGCGTTTTCTTGTAGTCCTGCTTTTGATAAAAAGTCAGAAAGCTGTTTGTTTGAGTATTTAAAACCCGCCAATCTACTGAAGAAGTTTAAATTTTCAGTACCAGATAGATTACCGTATAATTGCACAACTTCAGGGATGTATGCAATCATGTTAGTGGTTTTGTTATTATTGGGTGTAACGGTAACTCCATTAATTAAAGCTTCGCCACTAGTAGATTCAATTAGGCCTAAAAATAAATTAATAGTAGTTGTTTTTCCGGCACCGTTTTGACCTAGTAAACAAAATATTTCTCCTTTATCAACTGATAAATTTAATTGGCTAAGTGCTTGATGTTTACCATATGTTTTGGTGAGATTTATTGCTTTAAGCATATGAGTTTTTTTTAATTGAGAGTTAAGCCCTTTTTGTTCCTTAATCAAATTATACAATTGATCAAAAAACATATAGTTTATACTGTAAAAGAGTATTTAAAGCAACTATGTTGCAAACTTAATTATAATATTTGTTTTTGCAACACTGTTGCGTTAATATTATGTTAATGGATTTTAAAATTCTGTGGTATTAGCACAAATATTATTTGATTCATTTTTGGAAATAGATTGGTATATTTATAAAGAATATGTAGAGCATATTGTCTATTTACTGCGATACTCTTTTTTATTTTACTAGGGTCTTAGTTTTATTTTTTAAGACTAGTTTGGATAACTTTTTCTAATAATGAAGATTCACTTCCCGGTCCTACAGTAAGAAGTTTTGGACCTGTGATAGGTATGCCGTTAAATGGTCGAATAAAAACTTGACCATCTGGATTACGTTCAAAATAAGTATACTTTTTTTCGTCTCCAATTTTTGTGCAACCTTTTACCCTTAGTATACTTTTTGGTAATGCATTGCAGATAGTATATATGCAATCTAAGTTGGGCAGATCTGGCAGATCTGTGGAGCAAGAAGACCAATGCGCTTTTTGATGATCAAGTTTTTGAGCGATGTTTTTAGAAGGCAAAAGTTCACGAAGCAGTGTGGCATCAATTTCATCCATTGTTAAAATTTTGGCGAATCGGTTGAGTGCTTTTAATTCTTTCCTAACAAGAGTTTGTCTATTTTTAGTTGTTTTTTCAAGATGAGTTAGGATAATCAATGAAGACACTTGTACTTGATTTGCTTCTAGCTCATCATATTCTCCTCTTTTTTGCCAATTTTTTACATCAACAACGGATATCTGGATAGGGGGTAAGAATCTATCGTTAAGTCCAACACCTAAGAACTCCATTAGCGCACATGCATCAGAAGTGCCATTGGCTTCGATTAAAGTAACTCCATTAGTACGTACTGGAATTCGGTTTACATGATCTCTTAATTCATTAATACCACTACAGCAAATACAACTACCTGTAAGGGCTCTTATCCATTTAGGATCAATTTTATCGATAAGCTGAAGTGCATCGAGATTTGCATTTTCATAATCATTTAGAACAATAAAAGGGTTCCAATTATTCTTGATATAGCTTGTTACCAAATGCTTCAAAAGTGTCGTTTTTCCAGCTCCCAAAAAACCAACAATTGTAATTATAGCTTCCATGTTTTAATAAAAAAGTAAAATTTTATATGGTTAAAGAAGATTAATAAAGGAGTAAAATACCACTGGATTAGACGGGGATTATATTTCCGAATAACAATACAACACTTTTAATACTAATCCATCTTTTAAATAAAAGAAGGTTATCCGCCATGTAACTCCATGTTAGGTAAATCATTAAGCTCTTTTACATAAAAGTCAAAAAAGCTTTTGGTTTGTGCAAAAAACTCTTTTCTAAATTCAGATATTCGGTGATCAGCTCCTTCAAATAAAATATAACGAACTGGATGTTTATATTCATACAACTTGTTCAATAACTCTAGTGATTCTGTTGCCGGAACACGCCAGTCAGCGCTACCTTGCATTATTAACATTGGAGTTGTTTTACACATTTTATCAGCCCAAAATACTGCCGACCGTGCTTTGAGTTCTTTTTCTTTATTTTCATAATAATTAGGAATAACCTTGGCATATACATGCTCTTCAAAATCGGGTCTATGTACGAGATGTTCGAAAGCATTAGCAGCACCCGCAAGGACAACGGCAGCTTTGAATTGACATGTCTTTTTAAGTGAAAGATATGTCATCATACCTCCTCTGCTAGCACCTTCTATTCCAATTCTCGATGTATCGGCATTATCAATTTCTCCTAAAGTATTAACAAGACTTAGTACATCATTTACGTCCTTTCCGCCTCTTTCTTCTTGTCCTTCACCACCATCATTACCTCGGTATTGACTTGCCACGACTACATATCCCCAACTAGCAAGTTTTCCTAAAAAGAAACCCACTCCAGTCTCATTCCATTTCCCGAATTCACCTGTACCTCCGCGATTTGAAATGATACAAGGGAAACTACCTTTCTGAACTGGTTTAACGATAAAACCTTTAACTTTAAGAGAGTCTGATAGATATGTAATTCGAAAAAATTCAATGTTTTTAAGTGCTTTAATCATGGCTGAATCAGCCTTGTGGATTTTGGCAATTATAGAATCACTTAAAATTAACCTTTCCTTTTCTATAATTTTCCCATTTTGGGAAAAAGAAACAAAACACTTAAAAATAGTGAAAAGCAAAAGTAATGTTAGTTTATATCTCATTATTGGTTTTTACTTAATGATTTCTAACATTTAAATACTTTCAAAAGGTTTGTTTATAACATCAAAGAATTCTTTTCTAGTATCCGGTTCAATAAACTTTCCTCTATATTCGATGGTAGTCGTAAAACTGCTTTTATCTTTAATTCCTCTTGAGGAAACACAAAGATGTTTAGCTTGTATTACTACAATCACATCCTCAGTTCCTAGAGTTTCTTGTAAGTCTTTTAAAATTTGTAAGCATAATCTTTCTTGTACTTGGGGACGATGGGCATAATAATCTACCAATCTATTGATTTTTGATAGCCCGATTACCTTTTCTTTAGGAATGTATCCCACATGTGCGGTACCAACAATTGGTAAAAAGTGATGTTCACAAGAAGAATCAATATTGATGTTTTGCTCAACCAACATTTTCTGATATCCATATTTATTTTCAAAAATGGAAGTCTTAGGGCGGTTCTTTGGATTTAGACCGTAAAAAAGTTCTTTTACATACATTTTCGCAAACCTGTAAGGAGTTCCAGAGAGACTGTCATCGGTTAGATCAAGTCCTAACTCTTTCATGATTTCAGCAAAATGATGTTGTATGTTTTTAATTTTGTCTTCATCAGATGTGTCAAAAGCATTTGCCCGTAAAGGAGTTTCTGTTGAATTGGAAATATGCGCATCTCCAATTAATTCTATTTCGTTTTGATTCTTAGTGCTCATTATGCATTAATTTGTGCAGCATTTTTCATCTTTACAACGGCAGTACTTCTTATTATAAAAATGTAATCCTACTAATATTAAAGATACTACGTAAATAACTTCTTCAGGAAGCGGTATAATTGATAGTTTTTCATTCATTATAATAAATAACAACATCGTCCAAGCTGACCAAAAAGCATATTTTATTCTATGGTTTGTGGTGGTTTTAGTGGTTTGACGAATTGCGATAAATGAAAGCCCTAAAAAAATAATATCCAGTGATTTCCACCATAAAGAATGTCCATCTTGAAATAAGGTGGAGCCGGTATTGGCTAGAAATAAAAAAGGAGTTGCTAAGCAGTGTGCTAAACATAAGCTACTGGCTATAATACCTAAGGTATCGGAGTTGCTGCGTATTTGTAAAATATTCAAAGTAAAAGTGTATATATTTTAATGAGGGCAAAGATAGTGTATAATTTACAAACGCAACTTTGTTGCGTTAATAATATTTATTTATTTTTGACAAAACTTTTTTATGATCCGAACGACATCGTTAAGGTTTGCATATAAGAACACAAAAACTAATACTTTTTATTTTCCAGACATAGATTTATCATTTGAACAAAATGCTTTGATTTTGGGAGACTCAGGTATTGGTAAAACTACGTTGTTACATATCATGGCTGGTCTTTTAGTTCCAAAAAAAGGAAATGTATTTATTGGTAATACTTGTGTGCAACAACTTACAAGAAATCAATTAAATAATTTCAGAGGTAAGCATATAGGAATAATTTTTCAAAGAGCATATTTTATTAAGTCTTTAAGTTTATTAGAGAACATTAAAATTCGTGAGAAACTGTCTAAAAAAACAATAGATCAAGAAAGGAGAATAGGATTAATAGAGAAATTAGATTTAATGAATGTTAGGAATAAGAAAGTTCAAGAATTAAGCGAGGGTCAAAGACAACGACTTTCCATTGCTCTTGGGATTATACATAAACCAAAGGTAATCTTAGCAGATGAACCTACTTCTAATTTAGATGATAAGAATTGTGAGAGGGTCATCTCCTTATTAAAAAAAGAGGCTCAGATTTGCAAAAGTAATTTGGTCATTATCACCCATGATCAAAGAGTTAAACCACATTTTGATAAACATATAATCCTCTAAATTTGTTATACTTAGCGTTTAAAAATCTCATTTCAAAACCTCTTAATACAATGCTTAGCGTTTTGCTATTAACGTTAAGTATTTTGTTAGCTACTTTTGTTTTACAAATAAGCAAACAGCTTAATCATCATCTAGAGAAAAATAGTAAACCATTTGATATGGTAGTTGGGGCAAAAGGAAGTCCTTTGCAACTTGTATTATCGACTATCTTTCACATAGATAACCCAACTGGAAATATATCTCTAGATGAAGCTTTAAGGATAAGTAAAAATCCTATGATAAAGGAAGCTATACCTGTTTCTTATGGTGATAATTATAAAGGTTATAAGATTTTAGGAACTTCTAGTCAGTATTTACTTAAATATAATGCTACCTGTAAAGAAGGGAAACTAAACACGAAAAATTTTGAAGCGGTATTGGGTAGTAAAGTAGCTAGTAACTTAAACCTTAGCGTTGGAAGTACTTTTGTTAGTTCTCATGGGTTGATACAAAATGAAATTGATATTCATGATGATAAACCTTTTGTAGTTAGTGGAATTTTAGTGTCTACAGGAACAGTAGTGGATGATCTTATTATAACAAATCTTGAAAGTATTTGGGAAGTTCATGAGCATCCATCAGATGAAGAACACATCGAAGGTGAGGAACATACAGAGCACGAGGAAGAGCATAAAGAAATTACAGCTTTATTATTAAATTTCAGAAACCCTATTGGGGCCTTGCAACTTTCTAGATCTATCAATAAAAATAGCTCATTACAGGCAGCACTTCCAAAATTAGAGATTGACCGATTATTGAGATTTTTAGGTGTTGGTTTTCAGGCAATTAATGGAATTGCCATAGCAATACTACTTGTAGCAGGGTTAAGTATTTTTACTAACCTAATAAAGACTGTTAGAGAAAGAAAACATGAATTAGCTTTATTAAGAACATATGGAGCAACGAACTTTCAATTGCTGAAATTAGTTTTTTACGAGGCACTTTCTTTATCCATCATTGGATGCATTTTAGGATGGATTTTAGGTAGAGGAAGTGTTTTGCTATTTGCAACCTTAGCTTCGGAGGTATATCAGTATCAATTGGAGATAAGTATACCTGATACAGAAGAGTTTTTTATATTCACTCTAGTACTTTTTACCACAATACTTGCTACAATTTTTGCTTCTTATTCTTTATTTAAATTAAATATTTCTAAAATTTTAGCCGATGCGTAAAGTATTTTTATTTCTGGTCTTCAGTATCCCACTTCATCTTATGGCTCAGCAAAAATTGTTATGGGATGATTTTACAGATGTTAGTTTTCAAGATATTTATAATGTACATTATGATGATTATTTTTTGAAACCAACATTTGGGCCTAAAATAAAGTCTTATGAAGGATCCAAAATTAGTATCAGGGGTTATTTTTTAGATTTTTCTTATAAAGAAGAGTTTTTTATGGTTTCTAGAAATCCAATGTCATCTTGTTTTTTCTGCGGGGGAGCTGGTCCTGAAACTATTGTAGAAGTGATTTTTAAAAATAAACCTGGCTATAAAACAGACCAAATAATAGAAGTAACGGGAATACTAGAATTAAATGCGGATGATGTTGATCACTGTAATTATATATTGAAAAAAGCAACCGCTAGATTGATACAGTAAAATAGAATTAAAATTATACATTAGCTGCTAGAGAAAGGATTAATCAAGTTTTATAATACATGGATAAAATAATAGATCATAATTACCTGCGAAAAAATATGATTGATAAGAGTTTCTTATTGCTTACATTCATATTGGTTTTCTCATCTTGTAAGAAAAAAGAACATCTTATAAAAGTAGAAGGAGTGAGAATTGAAATAAATGATACTACTCTGGATAATTCAGATGTGGAGGCTTTTATAAAACCTTATAAAGAACATGTAAATAAGACTTTGGATAGTACCTTGGCGTATGCTCCAGAAACTTACTCTAAAAGAGATGGAAACCTTAATACAGCTATTGGTAATTTAATGGCCGATATCGTATTAGAACAAGCCAATCCTTTTTTTATCTCAAAAACTAAAAGTGCCATTGATATGGTATTATTAAATCAAGGAGGAATACGAGCACCAATTCCAAAAGGTAATGTTACCGCACGTACTGCCTATCAGGTGATGCCATTTGAGAATAGTATCATAGTTGTGGAAATGAATGGCGCCCATATTAAAGAATTGATTTCCTATTTACAAAAATCTAGAAAAGCACATCCTATTTCTGGATTAAAATTGACCGTTGATGAAGATTTTAATATCGTGAAAGCTTTGATTAATGATATGGAAATTAACGAAGACAAGGTTTATTTCGTAGCAACTAATGATTATCTGTATCATGGTGGTAGTGAGATGTATTTTTTTAAAAAAGCGGGCAAGGCTCATAAGTTGAATTATAAAATTAGGAATGCAATGATTGACTACTTTAAAAAAGTAGATACAATTGCACCGAAAATTGACGATAGATTTTTACAAACCAACTAATTAAATAAAGCGATGAAACGAAGAGAATTTGTAAAACATTCTGCATTAACGGCTGGCTTGTTAACAGTTGGAGGTGTAGGTTTATCTTCTTTTTCTGCGAGTAACGCGAAAAAGATAACCATCTTACACACAAACGATGTACATAGTCATATAGATCCTTTTGGGCCAAATGATGGTAGAAATTCTAATAAAGGAGGAGTGGCCCGAAGAGCTACAATTATCGAAAATATAAGAAAAGAGAACCCTAATACTTTGTTATTAGACGCAGGTGATATTTTTCAGGGAACTCCTTATTTTAATTTTTACGGAGGTGAGCTAGAATTTAAGTTGATGAGTATGCTTAAATACGATGTAGTAACTATAGGGAATCATGATTTTGATAATGGGATTGAAGGATTGCATGCACAATTGCCTTATGCAAAATTTAATTTTGTGTCCGCTAACTATGATTTTACTAATACAGTTATGGATACGTTCGTAAAGCCTTATAAAATAATAATAAAGGATTCTATTAAGATTGGAATATTTGGTTTAGGAATAGAGTTAGAAGGACTTGTAATGAAAGATTTATATAAGGAGACTAACTATCTTAATCCAATAGAGATTGCTCAGGACATGAGTGCTGTATTAAAAAACGAAGAAAAGTGTGATTTGGTTATATGTTTATCTCATTTAGGATATGATTATAAAAACGAGCCAAATAAAGTGAGTGATTTAAGCCTAGCGGCAGCTACAGAAAACATTGATCTAATTATAGGTGGACATACGCATACCTTTCTAAAAGAACCAACAGTAGTAAAAAATAGAAAAGATAAAAATGTGCTGGTAAATCAGGTTGGGTGTTACGGTCTGTACCTAGGTAGGATAGATTTTTATTTTGATAGCCAAAAAAATAAAACTTCAGACGGAACTGCTATGGTTGTATAAAATTCTAATAATATATAGAGTATAAATAAATCCGGTTAGCTTTTAGTTAACCGGATTTATTGTTATTTCACACCTTTCAGTTTTATATGTTAGATGGATGATCCTTCGTAATTAGGAATTGGCCAATGATCATTTGCAGCAAATACTCCTTTTTTCCATTCGTCAAGTTCTGATTTTGTAATCAAACAATCATCCAATTGTTTAGTTACCAGATCAACATCAATGTTCTGACCAATAAATACGAGTTCGATTTTACGATCGCCAAATGTAGGATCCCACTCAGTTTCAATCATTTTTTGATTATCTAAAAACGAAGCATAAGTGATTCGTTCACTAAAAGGCATCGAAGCCCACCATACCCCAGCTGGATCTGTTTTGAGTGAACCTCCTGCAGAACCCCAAATAAGGGCTTGGTCGGGACGAGAGGCAAGCCAAAATAATCCTTTACTACGAATAATATTTGAAGGAAAGTGATCTGTAGCAAATTTTAAAAAACGTTCAGGGTGAAAGGGTTTGCATTTTCGATAAACAAAAGAACCAATCCCATATTCTTCGGTTTCCGGGATGTGCTCATTTTCGAGTTCCTGTATCCATCCGGCAGATGCTTCTGCTTCTTCAAAATCA
The DNA here is from genome assembly GCF_003443695.1 of Aquimarina sp. AD1. Classification (NCBI taxonomy): domain Bacteria; kingdom Pseudomonadati; phylum Bacteroidota; class Flavobacteriia; order Flavobacteriales; family Flavobacteriaceae; genus Aquimarina; species Aquimarina sp. AD1. Next base: position 384,932 of record NZ_CP031966.1, read on the forward strand.
AACAAACCTGTATCAATTACTTCACGTATTGATACTTGAGAATTTTGAGTAGGAATAACACGAGCGTTTGGGTTTAATTTATGGATAATATCATATAAATTCCTCAATTCTGATTCCGTTATCAAGTCTACTTTATTTAGCAAAATAACATTGGCAAACTCTACTTGATCAGTTAATAGATTAACAATAGTACGGTCGTCTCCCTCAATATTAGTAAGGTTTCTATCTGTTAGATATTGTGGGCTAGAAAAATCCCTTAGAAAATTATAACCATCTACAACAGTAACCATGGTATCTACATAGCTAAACTTGCTTAAGTCTAGTTGTCCATCTTCGCTAGTAAAACTAAAGGTTTGTGCTACAGGAATAGGTTCCGAAATCCCAGTACTTTCTATAATCAAATAATCAAAGCGTTGTTCTTTGGCTAATTTTTCTACCTCCACCATTAGGTCTTCTCTTAAGGTGCAGCAAATACAACCATTAGACATCTCTACGAGTCTTTCTTCGGTTCTAGATAAGGTGTTTTCATTTTCTACAAGCTGTGCATCAATGTTGATTTCACTCATATCATTTACAATAACAGCAACTTTTAATCCTTCTTTGTTATGTAAAATATGATTTAAAAGTGTTGTCTTTCCTGCTCCAAGAAAGCCACTTAATACAGTTACAGGTAATTTTTTCATGGGCTTTATTTTTTAGTTTTTTAAGGTGATCTTACGAGTCACTTTGTTAAATGGCCCTGGAATTACATTTCCAGCTTCATCAACTAATTCTAGTTGAATAGTAATTTCTCCCATAGGAAGCCCTTTGATAACGTGAGGAACCCATTCTGTGATTGTAAATTCTGTGCCATTAATTTTTGCACGAACTTTATTTCCTTCTTTAGAAAGTTTTGTGTTTAGTACAAAGAAATCCAATAATACTTCCTTTGTGCCGTCACCAGTATATTCACCTTTAGGTCGGCTATAAATTAGTGTTGGTGCCTCCATATTAAGGTTTAATTTATCCTCAGGTTTTTCTCCTACTACTAGTTTACGAACAACTACAGAATTTTCGTTCTTTACTGATTCGTGGAATGAACGGCTTAAAAAGGCAACTAAATGGTGAATGCCATCAGGTATTTCTTTTTTAAAATTTGGTTCATAGTGTGCAGAGTAGGGCTGATTATTTAGGATAAAATGAATATGTTGTCCTTTCCCAGAATTTGCTAGTTTTTGTGCGTTTGGACCTTTAGTTTGAGCACCTAATTCATAATTTTCAACGTTAAAAGAGAAATCCATTTCTCCAGATTTTTTAGCGACTATTTCATCAGAAGTATCTAAAATAAGTGCGGCGTCTTTATATGCAGGCGAACCTTCTAATTTCTCTAAGATAATTTTAGATTGTACTACTTCGGCTTCTTCAGTAATTTCTGTTTCTAACTCATCAGTAGTTTCTGGAGCCTTTTTTTCTTGTTTACAGGATGTAATAGCAAAAAATAAAAGAAGAGTTACAATAATTTGATAGTGAGTTTTTTTGTTCATTTTGTTTTAATTTTAAATAATATTACAGTGTTTTCTAAAAATTGTTTTTATGAAGTTTATCAAAATTCCATGTAGATTCATTCCCTTGATTGGTTATGGTAACATTACCTAATTGAATCGTGCTGTTATCTTTTTCGTTTAATTGACAAATTATTTTGGTAATTTGACTGTATTCGATCTGATTAGAGGGTTGAATATTAATAGTAATGTCACCGCTAGCTATGGTTAGAGTATTTCCGTTTTTTTCTAATAGCTTACAACCTAAATGCCTTAGTTCTTGGGTTACGCGGCGATAATCATTTGGGATACAGCTTAAATGAATTTCTTTAATCCCGTTAAAAAGTTTTTCATCAGTATACGTAGATTCAAGAAATGCTTCCCGTGAATATGTGGTATGTCTTTTGCCTAGAAGGTTATCTAAAAAAGCTGGGTTATAAAAACCATACCAAGTGTGTAAAGATGTGCCAGGACTTGGTGTGTAAAAAGCCTTGAACCAGGTATGGTTATGATCATCCAAAGGCATCTCAACAGTTTCCATAGCATAAAGAAGCGAGTCTTTAGTAGTTTTTAATTTTGGTTTAACACCCAAATGAAAATGTTCGTCATTGTTTTTTAAAGAGAAACCAATTCCACTTTTTCCTACAGGTTCGTTATAGTTATTTTTTGGACTTAAGATTTCAATATAATGTTGATGTCCTCGTAAATAACAGGTAGATACTTTATGATCTGCGGGAGCAAAATCTGGTAATCCTATATCTATAGAGGCATATTTACTTTTCCAGCTATTGTTTTTTATTAATTTTTCATAAGTAATGCTATCTACAACCACGTATAAATGATCTAATAATAGCTTAGATACATCTTTGTTAAAAGTTGCATCAATTTTTTTTCGATCAATAATAAGTTCAGATTCTTCTTTTTTTTCTTGTGCCCCACAAGATCCAAACAAAAATGAAAGAATTAAGTAAATAGCTATTTGTTTAAACATATTAAAACTCCTTTGTTAACATAGTCTATTATTGTATATCATTAAAAGCGTTTAATAAAATCGTGGCAGCAATTCCAAAACCAGCTCCCGAAATGAACAGGTTCCATTTTAAATGTTCTCCCCTAATAAATTGAGTATATATCCATAGGGATAACATAAAAAGGAGTACAATAAATAACTGTCCAACCTCGATACCAATATTAAAAGCCAATAGTGGCATAATTATGCTATCACTAAATAGCATAAATTTAAAATTGCTGGCAAATGCTAATCCATGAATTAACCCAAAAATTAAGGCAATGCTATATTTTACTTTAGTATCAGAAAATTTACCGTGTTTATTGTAATTGATAATATTGGCTAATGCAGTTAACATTATGGTAAAAGGAATGAGCATATCTATAAGTTTGGAATTTGCCGGAATTATATCTAAGGCGCTTAGAATAAGAGTTCCGCTATGCCCAATAGTAAAAGCGGTAATGATTACTAATATTTGCTTCCATTGCTCTAGTTTAAAAGCAGCACATAATGTCATTACAAATAATAAATGGTCGTATGCATTAATATCTACGATATGATGCCATCCATTAATAAAAAAAGAACTTAAATTATCCATTAGGATTAGGGTATTATAAATTAAGAGTTATAGGTTTGTCTAGTGATGTAACTTCGAAGTAATCTTCTGAAATAAATGGAGGTATACGAACAGTCATCCTATTCGATTGTAAAAAGTCAAATTCTTGAAAAAAAAGTGTGTTTTCGATACAAATTTGATCTCCCTCTTTTATCACCGGAATTTTTTTGGAAAACTTAATTGATAAAACATTATGCTTTTCAAAAACTTCTGATGAAATATATTTAAGGGTGTATATTTTATCATTAATGATTATTTTATAATACTTTTTAAAATAATTCTCAATTCCTTCAATATCTTCTTCGGATAAGTCTGATGCATTAAAATTTTTAGTAAATGTATCGTTCATACTAAAAGTAAAATCATCAATAAAAACTCTGCATTCTACTCCTAAAATATTACTTTCCGGAAAAGATTGAATTAATGATGAGGTTAGCTTTATTGGATGTGTTAGGCTAAATGATGTAGAAAATAGCAATAGACATCCGAGAAGTAATATTTGATAGAATTTCATAATTACAGTATTTTAATTATTATGATAATTTTCATTTTGTACAATTGGCTACCTAGTTTTTAGTTAGGAGATAGTTTACCATATAACAAAACCTTATTTTCGATTGTTTTTGGAGGATAAAAAATTTGGTTATTTGAATAGTAGACAAAACTTTGGGTAATAACATTGTGATGTTTTAAAGCTTTTCCCAGTATTGGAGTGTCTAACATGTATTTTCGTTGTTTTTGTAAATGTCTGGAGGCCAAAAGCATTACTCTCAATATTGGATGACTTTGACTTAAGAAATGTTTAGGTAACGTTTTATCAAGCTGTAATAAGGTTTTATTAGCGTTGAAAAAGGGTTCGATTTCTGGTTCAAGTACTTCTCTGTAAAAAATATTTGTGTTTTTTGTTATAAAAATAACTTGAGTAATGTTTTGATTTTTAATTACAGAAATAAGGTTTTCTTGAGTATCAATATCCCATCTAAAATTAGCCCCAAGGGCCGTATAGAAAAATGCTTCATTACTACAAGTTTGTCTTAAAACACCTTCTATATGGTCCGTTGGGCAAATCAAAAACAGAGAATTACCTGATTTTAGTTTATTAAAAGTCATACACTTTCTACTATGCTAAATGGTAAAGATGAATGATGTACATCTATTTTTAGTTTTCCGTTGGAATCTTTTCGATATCCAAAAGTGTATTCAACTTTAGTGTCTTGTCCATTTGTATCAGTAAAAAAATAATTCCCCATGGCTAACGCCCTACTTTCTTCTAATATTAAGGCTGCATTTTCAAACCTAACCTGTGTCCAAGGTTGAAGAGCAAAACCTTTATCTTCAGAAAATTTTGAATTACCACCAATAAAATAGGAAATCGCACCTTCTTTAGTAATTCTAAACTGGTCAATTGCAGCTTTAGTTGGTTTAAATAATACTTCTTTGTTGTCAAAATCATACAAATCATTTACGAAGTTTTCCGTATAAGTTTCATTTGCTGATCTATCTGTATGAAGTGCACCTATTTGAACAACTCCTTCTCCCCAAATTTTTTGGGCATTTTCAATTTCTTTTTTAGTAATCATGGTAAGTTTTAAATTATTAATAATGTTATTTGATGTAAATCTTAATATTGAGAGGTTTTATACCTGATAGAGAACCTTCTTGATAATGAGTAAAATTGTTATAGATTAGAAAAATTTGAAATAAGGTTTTCTAGCAGGAAAAGTTGAGTTATTTTATATATCACTGTATAATCGTAAAAGAATAAGCAAAAAATAAAGTGTTTTAACTCTAATTTAAAGTGTTGGAGGAGGTTTGTTGTAAACACTTTTGGGCAGTGTTATACTATATTTAGATGTTTCGTAACTAAAATCTACTTTATGTTCTTGATAATCTGCTGTAGATTTTTGTTCTATTTCTTCGGTAGTATCACCTATAAAAGGTGTAAGCTGATTTGATGCTGTAATGATCTCACATAATTCGCAATTTGTATCTGGATACGTGTCATCGGAAAAATGTGAAAATGCGTGTGCACTAACAACTCTTAAAAGCAGAAAAGTTGTAACTAAAAAAAGAGAAATTATATTTTTATAAAAGTTCAACCTCATTGGTTAGATATGATAACTAATAAGCTTTTTTAGATAATAAAGTATTTAATAAAGCTATTTTGTTTTACTATGTTTTCGAAAAAGTGGCACTTTGTTTAATATAATTTTTAGTTAATTAAACAGTTTTTAACCTTTAGAAGTACTTGTCTTTGGAAAATTTAGTTAAATAGTGTTAATTAAATGTTAATTAATTTTGATTAATTATTTTAGTTTTATGTGTTTTTGTACTGGTTTTTGTTTTTGTTAATTCTTCTTGAAACCATTATTATCACTAAAGCAACAAAGTTGCAACAAATTATTTTTAAATGCAATTTTTTATCTTAATTATTAATTGTTAACGAAATAGCATACGGTTTTACCATATTAAATTTTTCGTTTGAATTTATAAATTTGCGCCTAACACAAATTTAACTCAATATGAAAAATTTAAGTAAAATCGCTGTGGGGACACTACTCTCAGCTATGGTATTCACATCATGTCAAAATGAAAATTTTAATGATGGAACTGCAGAAACTATTGTAGAACCTACTAGTACTGAAGGGAAAATAATTCCCGGACAGTATATTGTAGTGTTTAAAGATTCTAAAATAGAACCTGCATCGAAAGTTTTAGAAAAAAGATCTTTTACGAGTAGAGAAGATAAGGCAAATTCGGTTAGAGAGATCTCCGAAGTATCTATCAAAAAAATGAATGACATCTTATCAGAAAATGATTTGGATCAGTCTAAAGTATTAAGTTACTATACTACCAAAATTTCGGGGATGGCTATTGAATTAGGCGATAGTGAATTTCAAAAATTATCTAAAGACGCTAATATTGCAGCGATCGAGTACGATAGAGTGGTAGAATTGCCTAAATTCGATATCGAAGAAGTAGTTTCTGGAGATCAATCACAAAGAATGGCTCAGCAAACACCTTGTGGTATTACTAGAGCTGGTGGAGCCGCTGATGGTTCTGGTAGTAATGCTTGGATATGGGTAATCGATACTGGTATTGATTTAGATCATCCAGACCTTAATGTAGTTACAAATACTACTTATGCTAGATCATTTGTAGGTGGATCCGCTAATGATTGTAATGGTCACGGAACACACGTAGCAGGAACTGCAGCTGCTATAAACAATAGTATTGGTGTAGTAGGAGTTTCTGCTGGAGCACCAGTTGTGCCAGTAAGAGTTTTTGGATGTAGTGGTGGTACAAGTACTTCTACAATATTAAATGGAATCAACCACGTTGGTCAATATGATTTAGCTGGTGATGTAGCTAACTTAAGTTTAGGAGGTTTCTTTGGGTCAGGATGTGCAAACAATTCTTCTTACAGAAGTGCATTATTAGCTCTTGGAAATGCAGGAACTAGAGTTGCTATTGCAGCAGGAAATAGTAGTGCTAATTCAGCAAACTATCAACCAGCTTGTGTGAATGGAACTAATATATTCACAGTAGCTTCTATGACTTGTAGTCAAGGATTCTCATCTTTCTCAAATTACAATATGAATCCTGTTGATGTTATTGCTACAGGTAGTAGCGTTAGAAGTACATATTTAAACGGTGGTTATGCAACATTGAGTGGTACATCAATGGCATCACCTCACGTAGCTGGAATTATGCATGCTAGAAATAACGGACCTAGAACATCTGGTACTGTAAGTAACAGAGGAGAAAACTATCCTATAGCAGTAAGATAAAAGACACAGTCTTTATTTTTACGTTGGGATGTGTAGTTACGAAACCATTGGCTGGAGAGCTGATGGTTTCTCTTTATTTACATTTATTACAAATACCAATAATTAAAAATTGAGTCTCTTGGATTGTAAACCCTTCTAAGCTTGGGATATGTAGTGTATTGGGTTGACAAGTTACTTCTTTACATGTCTGACATTCGAAATGTATGTGATTATGAATTTTATGAGATGTTCCGCAATTAGTATCACAAAGTGCATAATACGCTTTTCCATTTTTGCCAGTTACGAAATGAACCTCTCCTTTATCGGCAAATCGATCTAAAATTCTATATATGGTGGTCTTGTTAACTTTTATTGGCATAGTAGCCATAATTTCTTCAGCAGACATTGCATGTTCCGTGTCAGAAAGGATTTTTTTAACAAGATTTTGTTTTTCAGTATTTCTTGATTTTTTAATCTCCATGCTATCGTATTCGGATTCCTTTACTTTATCGAAAATAATGATTTTTTGACCATAAGTACTTTTTTTTCATAAAATTCGAAAAAAGTATACCTCACCATTTTGTCTTCTGATTAATCCAAACCTTACTTATAAAGGAAATTTTTCCAAATTAGATTGTTAGGGAATAGGGAATTTTTAAATTTTTTTAAAAAGCAAAACTAAAATAATTCAGTAAAAAAATAGTTTATACATTTGAATCGTAAACCAATTAATTAAAATCATGAAAACACTTAGTAGATTAGCAGTAATTGCAACAGTTCTTTTATTTGTGTCTTGCAAACAAAACCCCGCAGAAGCACCTGAGCATAAAGCTATGGTAGAAAAGCATCAAGAAATGGAAGCTTCTCATGAAACTATGGCTAAAGAACATAACACTATGAAAGATGATCATCAGCAGATGGTAGCTGCTCATAAAACAATCGAAAATGATTCAATTCATTTGATAACAGAAAAGAGTCACATAGATTTATTAGCCAAACACGGTAAACTTATTGAAGATCATCAGACATTGATAGAAAAGCACGCTGAATTAGAAACAAAACATGTTTCTGGAGAGATTACATTGGAGCAAATGAAATCTGAACATGAATCCATGAAAGCGGAACATGAGCATATGGAGAAAGAGCATAAAGGTATAGCTGCAGAACACGAGCGTATTACTGATGAGGATAAAAAAATGATTGAGGAAGATAAAAAGAAGGCCGAAGAAGAAGTTTCGGAACAAGAGTAAATAAAAATAGATATAGTTATTAAAAAAACCAGTAAATGAATTGTTTATTTACTGGTTTTTTATTTTTAGATTGCTATTGGAGCACTCATACAATGCTCTGGAATTCCGTATCCATCAACTAATGTTTTTATATGCGGTCTTAATTCTGTAGAAAGCCGCTCTACACGGTTTCGAATTGCTTTTGATTTTGCACTACCAATATATCCTTGTTCTAAATACCAGGATGCATCTTTTCTTAATTCGTGTAATGCATACAAAGTACCTATTTTCTGAAACAACTGTTGATATTTTTTATCTTCTATGGTATCTACAAAACTTGTAAAAGTGCTATATGCCAATTCAGTGCTATATGCTTTTCCTAGGGATAATAAATGTGTTTGAACTTTTAGAAAAGCTTGATACGAGGGAATTCCTTTTTTTACATAATTACGAATTCGCATTGCTAAGGTATACGTAAGTCTTCTGGTTCGATAATCAAATGCATGTTTGTGGAATTTAGGATTATACAGATGATCCTTGTCTACATTGTTAGTATAAGCAGGATTTATAGTACTTAATTTATCATTAAGTCTAGCTCCCAGTAATTTTAGCACAGCCGTAAAACCGGCACTGTTAAATTCAGATTTAAACTCTGATAATATACCCTTTGCCGCTAATAATAGTAATACATGGTTATCTCCTTCAAAAGTGGTGAAGATATCTACATCGCCTTTTAGGTCAGCAATTTGATTCTCTATTAAATATCCCTTTCCACCACAGGCTTCTCTACATTCTTGTATCGTATCATTTGCAAACCAGGTAATTATGGATTTAAGTCCAGCTGCCTGAGTTTCAATTTTTCGTTTATCTATTACTGATTTGTCACTGTAGATTTTCATCATATGCGTTAATGTAATATCATATACATAACAAGTTGCTACAGCCGGTGTGAGGCGTAATTGATGTGTGGGGTAATCCATAAGGAGATCCTCTTGGATTTTTATACTATCATTAAATTGCCTTCTTTTTAAAGCATGCCTAACAGCGATTGCTAGGGCTTTTTTAGCTCCGCCTAGTCCAGCGCGAGCTACACATATTCTACCTCCAACTAATGTGCCTAACATCGTAAAGAAACGTTTGTTTGGATTTTTGATATCAGAATGATATGAGCCATTTGCATCAATATCTCCATATTTGTTTAATAAGTTCTCTCTGGGAACGTGCACTTGATGAAACCATATCTTTCCGTTGTCTACTCCGTTAAGTCCTAATTTATAACCATTATCCTCAATAGTGACTCCAGGCATTAATTCGTGTTGTTTATTTCTTATCGGAACCAGAATAGCATGTACTCCTTCGTTCTTACCATTAACAATTAATTGGGCAAAAACTGATGCCATCTTAGAATCTAAGGCATTACCTATATATTCTTTATTATCGTTTTGTCCTGGCGTATGTATAATTATACTATCTGTTTCTTTATGATATGTTGCAGTAGTTTTAATACCTCTTACATTAGAACCATGTCCAGTTTCGGTCATGGCAAAACATCCTAATAGTTTTGTTTTTCCGGTATCTGCTAGGTATTGATCATGATGTTTTTTTGTGCCTAATTTTTGAATACTTCCTCCAAAAAGACCAAACTGAACCCCAAACTTTATCGCTAAACTTCCATCTACATACATTAGATTTTCAAAAATAGCTGCATATCCAGGCATATCTTCGGTGCCGCCATAGGTTTCTGGATACGCCATAGCTCCATATCCTTCTTTGGCTAAGAATTTTACTTGTTGTAATACGTGTTCTCTAAATTCTTCTTTGGTTCTCCTGATATCCCAATCAAAAATTGGATCTTTAAGAACTTCTCTAAAAGCATCAACCACATCGGTGTGCTCGCCCTTTAGAATCTGGTCAATAGCAGAAGCTTCATAATGTTCAGCCGATGTTTCTTGGACTACTTCTAAATCAAATAAATGCCTGTAGTGGTTGGGCTGAATACCAAGGTTTATTTCTATATCTTTTAAATGTGTATTAAAAGGACATGCTGACTGATAATAACAAACTAAATTTTGGCTGAATGTTGCCAGTGGATGCACTTCACTTTCTACTAGTTTAATGGAAGAATTTGTTATTGTTTTTTTCCAGTTTTTTAGCTCTTGATCTTTAGGTGGGTCATTAGGGTTTAACCAACTTGTAAGAACACCTCTGTCCTCCTTGCCTAATGTTTCATCTCCTTGGATTGCTGTCTTTACAACAGAAATTTCCGAGTAGGATAATAAATCGTCTGACCAGATTACATAAAAGAAAGGAATATATTGTAAAATACCTTGAGTATAGCTTGTTGCATTCATAGAATGAAAATACAATAATTATTTCAGAATAATTATGGATAATACAATGAGGTGATCTACTTTTTGTATTTAAGTTTATTGCATTATAAGTTTAAATAAATAATCATATAACAAAGCAGAGTTGAGAAGTATTATCTAAACTACTTCCCAATACAAAAATTAGCAAAAATATTACCAAGCAAATCATCAGAAGTAATCTCACCGGTAATCTCACCAAAATGATATAATGCCTGACGAATATCAATCGCCATTAAATCTCCAGATAAACCATTGTCAATACCGTATTGTACTTTTTGAATTTCTTCTAAAGCTTTTAATAAAGCATCATAATGACGAGAATTGGTCACAATAGTTTCGTCATTTCTTAAAGCTCCTGTATTTACAAAATCTAAGAGTTTACTTTGTAATTCTTCAACTCCAATATTTTGTTTGGCGGACAACAGGTGTATATTCTCGATCTCTGAAGTTAATGATGAAATCTCGGATTCACTAAGTTTATCTACTTTGTTAGCTACAACAATTAATGGTTTCTGCGGATATTTGTTTTTGATCTTACCGATTTCAGTTTTTAATAACTTTAAACTATCAACGGTTAATGCAGAACTGTCAATCAAATAAATAACCACCTGTGCTTGCTCAATCTTTTCGAAAGTCTTCTTTATTCCTATACTTTCTACGATATCCTTAGTGTCTCTAATACCAGCAGTATCGATAAATCTAAATCCAATACCCCCTATGTTAATTTCATCCTCAATGGTATCACGCGTTGTCCCAGCAATATCCGAAACAATAGCCCGCTCTTCATTCAATAAAGCATTCAATAGCGTAGATTTACCAACGTTAGGTTCTCCCACAATTGCAACCGGAATACCATTTTTAATTACATTTCCAACAGCAAAAGAATCAATTAGTCGCTTTAGAACTTTGGTGATCCGAGAGATTAGATCCTGAAACTGCGATCTATTAGCGAACTCTACATCTTCCTCGGAAAAATCAAGTTCTAGTTCTATTAATGATGCAAAATTGAGAAGCTCATCCCGCAGTTTTTGAATTTCATTACTAAAACCACCACGCATTTGTTGCATAGCAATCTGATGAGAAGCTTCAGAATCAGAAGCGATAAGATCTGCCACTGCTTCTGCTTGTGATAAATCTAATTTACCATTAATAAATGCTCTTAATGTAAATTCTCCGGCGTTAGCGATTCTACATCCTTTACGAAGTAATAACTGAATAATTTCTTGTTGGATGTAGCTTGACCCATGACATGATATTTCTACAGTAGGTTCTCCTGTATAAGAAGTCGTTCCTTTAAACAAAGAGAGTAATACTTCATCTAATATACGCTCATTATCAATAATATGACCTAGATGTATTGTATGACTTTTTTGTTTATTTAGATCTTTTCCTTTAATAGAACGAAATAGGGGAGCGCAAATACTAATTGCATCTTTTCCCGAAACTCTAATCACTGCTATAGCACCAGCTCCTGCTGGAGTAGCTAAAGCAACTATGGTATCTTGTGAAATCATATTTTACTAATAGAAAGTACAAAAATAGACATAATATAATCTTACATTTCATTTTAGACTTCAAACTTTTTTGTAGACAAAATTTTCTTCCTTACTTTTATTGCTGGGGTTGAAATTTTAATAGATTTCTAAGACAAAAAATAAAGGGAAATAAAGTAGATGTAATTTAATAGTTTTTAAATGCATTTATATGGAGTATATGTTTAAGGAGTAACTAACCTTAAACAAAATTGATTTAGTAACTAAATTTAATTTCTATATACTAAAACTTTTATTTTTATGAATTTTCACAGCACAAACTCATTTAATAATAGGAAACTACTATTAAAACACAAAATTATTGCTGCCGTCTGCGTAGTATTTATGCTAATTCCATTTGTCAATTATGCTCAGACGCAGAGTTTAGCAAGACATGAAACTCCTTATAATTTAACCTTAAAATCAGATGGAGTTGTGGGTAAGAATAACTCACAAGTGATTACCGAAGAAGTTTCAGAAACAGGAGCTACTTGGCTACGTCTGTTTTTTAAGGACGTAAATTTGGGTAATAATAGTACAATTACTATTACTTCAAAACTAGATGGAGCAACTCAGACCTTAACATCCAAAACTATAAAGGACTGGAATAACTCTAGTGCTTATTTTAACGGAGATGCAGTTACAGTTACATTATCGGTAGCTGCAAACGATTCATCAGTAGGAATTAATATTTCGGAATTAAGTGTTGGGGAACTTGATCCTACTGTAAAATCACAATGCGGATCTAGCGATGATAGGGTGGATTCTGCGGATGATGCTATTGGAAGAATTGTTCCAATAGGATGTACAGGTTGGATTATCACAAATGGTAAATTAGTAACTGCTGGTCACTGTGTGGGTAGTAGAGCTGAGATAATCGAATTTAATGTACCAAAATCAAATCCTGATAGAACGATAGTACATCCTGGACCAGAAGATCAATATCCAATAGGAAATTTTGTATCACCATATCCAAATAGTCCGAGTCAGGCAAATGACTGGGCAGTTTTTGATGGTTTTGCGAATTCTCAAACAGGTCAAACGCCAATTCAAGGGCAAGGAGCATCATACAATGTGACACAGGATGCGCCTGGAGCTAATATCACAATAACTGGTTTCGGAACAGATACAGGAATTGATAATCAAACACAACAAATTCACACTGGACCATTAAGCTCTTCGACAAATACTTTTGTAAGATATAGAACAGATACTACAGGAGGTAACTCTGGTAGCCCAATTATAGATACAGCAACGGGTAATGCTGTTGGAGTGCATGCATATGGAGGATGTTCTGGATCTGGAGGATCTAATTCCGGAGAAAGAGCTACGATTCCTGCTTTTTGGGATGCAATGGGGTTAGGGACACCGCCGCCACCTCCAACAGATGAGTGTTCAGGGAATGTTTCATCTTTCCCTTACAGCGAAAGTTTTGAAGGATCTATCGGTGCTTGGTCACAATCATCTAATGATGATATTAATTGGACTGTAAATTCAGGAGGTACTCCTTCTAATGGAACAGGACCTAGTGGAGCAGTAGATGGTAATTCTTACATTTATGTAGAAGCTTCAGGTAATGGAACTGGATATCCAAATAAACAAGCAATCTTAAATGCTCCTTGTTTAAATTTTAATGGCGTGTCTTCTCCAACAATAAGCTTTCAATATCATATGACCGGAAATGCGGTAGGAACATTAAATGTTGAAGCTAGAACTAATAATACTGGGAACTGGAGTAGTGTATTTACTAGATCTGGAGATCAAGGTGCTGATTGGAATGCTGCAAGCGTAGATCTTTCTGCATATGCGGGTAATTCTAGTGTACAATTACGATTAAATGTAGTTACAGGTACTAGCTGGCAAGGAGATATTACAATTGATGACCTAAGCATAACTAATGGTAATACACCACCACCGCCGACTTGTGATTCATTAAATTTTAATGATTATGCAATTACAGGTTTTTCTAACCAAGATTCTGCAGGGAACTTTTCTATAGGTAATGGAGGAGCATCGATATCAATGACTAATAATACTTGGAAATTTATTCCTTTTAATTATAATGTAACAGCTAATACGGTTATTGAGTTTACTTTTAGTAGTAGTAGTCAAGGAGAAATCCACGGAGTTGGTTTTGAAGATGATAATACGCTGACCTCTAGCAGATATTTTAAAGTTCATGGAACCCAGAATTATGGTGTGACTAATTTTGATAATTACAGCAGTGGATCTACAACTTATGTGATTCCTGTAGGTAATTTTTATACCGGAAATATGGACAGGTTAGTATTTATAAATGATAATGACGCGGGTAGTGGTAACAACTCTACTTTTTCTGATGTTAAAATTTATGAAGGTTCTTGTGGACAATCAGCTAATGCAGAAAGTCTAATCGCTGATTTGGAATCTGCTGAAGCGATTTTAGGAGATGAACCAGAAGGTATATTTAATGACGTAAGAATTGCACCGAATCCAGCGACGAATAATTTTTCGATATATCTTAATCCGTTTGTTAAAAAAGCAAATGCGACAGTATTTTCTATTCTAGGTCAAAAACAAGCTGAGATAGAACTTCAACCAGGAGCAAACACGATTTCTGCTAAGAATTTATCATTAGGATTAGGTATTTATTTAATTCGAATAGAGAGCGACGGAGAATCTATAACACAAAAACTAATAATCAATTAATAAATGATATAGAATTAAATTTAGTTACTAAAATAGAGAAGCGCCCTAGGTTTTTAGGGTGCTTTTTTTGTAATTTTTTCTCTTATACATAGATGTAACTGTAACGTTTCGCTCAATATTTCGTCATATATGCATAGGTTGCTAATTAAATTAGCAATTCTGTAAAGCAATCATCAACCAAAAATAAAAGAAATCATGAGACAAGACAGATCATTACTAGTCATTACCCATTTATCACAATTATTAGACCTTGTAACCGGGTTCGGAGGGTTTGTAGTACCATTAATATTATGGCTTACACAAAGAGAACAAGTATTAGCAATGGATAATCACGGAAAATCAATTATGAATTTTCAGATAAGTATGTTTATTTATGCAATTGTTTGTATACCGTTAATACTATTATTTGGAGTAGGAATTCTAGGATTAATTGTTATAGGTATTTTATGCTTAGTATTTCCTATAATAAATGCAATTAAAGCTAGTAACGGAGAAGAGCCATCATATCCGTTATCCATGGACATTATAAAATAATGAATAAGAAAAAGGGTCGATTGTAAATCGACCCTTTTTATAAATATATAAGTTGAATTAAATTCTAGTGTTGATTTAATCTAAAATCTGGATAAGCATCCATTCCGTGTTCATGACCGTCAAGACCATCAATTTCTTCTTTTTCAGAAACTCTAATACCGATAGTTTTCTTTAATGCAAATATGATAATAAATGAGGTAGCTACACAAAATCCACCAGCAGCTAATACTCCAACTCCTTGTACTAAGAATTGGTCAAAACCTGCTTTTGCTCCAAAAATTCCAACAGCTAATGTTCCCCAAATACCACAGATTAAGTGAACAGCAATAGCTCCTACAGGATCATCTAGCTTTAATTTGTCAATCAATGCTACACCAAATACTATGATAGCACCAGCAATAGCTCCAATTAATACAGCATCTGTTGGTGTCATTTGATCAGCACCAGCTGTAATTCCTACTAGTCCACCTAGAATACCATTTAAGAACATTGTTAAGTCGTAGTTCTTGTATAATAATGTAGAAACTAAAAATGCAACAACTCCACCGGCAGCAGCAGCAAGAGATGTAGTTACTAGGGTAAGAGATGTTCCAGCAGCATCTGCAGAAAGTACAGAACCGCCATTAAATCCAAACCATCCTAACCATAGAATTAAAACACCGGCAGCAGCTAACGGGATGTTATGTCCTGGTATAGCTTTAGGTTTACCATCAGAACCGAATTTACCAATTCTAGACCCTAATAACCATACAGCTACCAAAGCAGCCCATCCTCCTACAGAATGAACTAAGGTAGAACCGGCAAAATCATAAAAACCTTCAGCTTCACCAATCTGGAATGATGATAAGAACCCACCTCCCCATTGCCAAGAACCTACAATTGGATATACAACACCTACGTATATTATGGTAAAAATCATAAAAGCTCCTAGCTTTATACGTTCTGCAACAGCTCCAGAAACTATAGTAGCTGCAGTAGCAGCAAACATTCCTTGGAATAAGAAATCAGTCCAGTATGTATACCCTTCATTATATGTTAAGTCTAAAGCTCCTTCTACAACAGGAGAACTCAATCCAAATCCAGCAAATCCAATAAATCCTGCTGCACCTTCTCCAAATCCTGGATACATTAAATTGAATCCTACTAGGCAGTATAATAATAAACCTACACAGATGATGAATACATTTTTGAAAAGAATATTAATTGTGTTTTTTTGACGAGTTAATCCAATTTCTAAAAAAGAGAAACCCAAATGCATGAAAAAGACTAGTGCTGTACACACCATCATCCATACGTTGTTTATAGTTAACATTTCCATTATATAATTGACTATTAAAAGTTATTTTTTGTTTTCAGTTGGTAATTTGTGTGTGTGTGGTGGTTAGGATAGTGTAGAACCTCCTTTTTCAGAAGTACGAATTCTGTATGCTTCTTTGATATCGGATACAAATACCTTTCCATCTCCGACTTCTCCTGTTTTACCAGCTTCAAGAATTGCCGATACGGCTGCTTCTTCAAATTCATCGTTTACCACGATAGATAAAAAACGTCTCTGGATATCTGTGGTGCTATACGAGATTCCACGATATACGTGTCCTTGTTTCTCATTACCCACACCAGTAACATCCCAATAAGAAAAGAATGTGATACCTTTTTCGTGTAAAGCTTCTTTTACAACACGGTATTTTGATCTTCTGATGATTGCTTCTATTTTCTTCATAAAGACTAAAAAGTTAAAATTAATGTTAAATCTATGTCAAAAATATGTGAATTACTCTTTAGCCTCAAAATTTTGAAGGGTAATCAAGGTATTTTTATCATTTTAAAATATTTACCCCCTAAAAAATTGGGGGTGTGTATTTTTTGAAGAAATAAATGAGGATTTCGCAGTTAGGTGTTTTTGTTTTTTACGAAAACGTTTTCTTTAGTACCTATTGGCCTTATAATGCTGTAAACCCCTATGTTATTTGGTGTTTTTTACCAAAAATCGCGTTATTAAATTCGTAATTTGAAGTCCTTATTTTAGGATTCTATTAGTTAAATAGTACTTTTTTTATTGAGCTCCAAAAAGTGGTGTTCGATAAGTGGTTTTTCTTTCTCCTTCCTTAAGGTTTTGTTAATTTCAACAACTTGAAACACTTTAGATCGGAAATAATATGAAGAAACAAGGAATGTATCTGCCAGAATTCGAACACGACGCATGTGGTGCCGGATTTATTTGTAGCTTGGAAGGGAAAAAGTCTAATGATATTATTCATAAGGCACTAGAAATTCTTGAAAAATTAGAACATCGTGGAGCTGTAAGCTCTGATGGAAAAACAGGAGATGGAGCGGGAATACTGATAGATATACCACATGATTTCTTTATAGAAAATTGTTCATTTAATTTACCTGAGTCTGGAGAATATGCTGTAAGTAATGTGTTTTTACCTAAAAAAGAAAATCAAAGACAATACTGTATTGATACTTTTGAAAAAAATATCACCGATCAAGGTCTTGTTCTTTTGGGATGGAGAGACGTACCTGTTGATACAGTACATTTAGGAGAAATAGCAGCAACTACAGAACCTTCGATTAAACAAATTTTTATTGGCAAAAGTGATAGGGAGCAGAGCTATTTTGACTTTAATTTAAAGTTATTTACTGCTCGTAAGGTTACAGAACATGAAATATACAGTTCTAAACTGTCAGAGAATAAGTTCTTTTATTTACCAAGCTTATCTACAAAGACTTTAATATTTAAAGGTTTATTAATGCCAGAAGATATTAAATTGTACTATACAGATCTTATGGATCCAAAAGTGGTAACTAGGTTAGCCTTGGTACACCAACGTTTTTCTACAAATACATTTCCTACCTGGGATTTAGCACAACCATTCCGATATATGTGTCATAATGGAGAGATTAATACTTTAAGAGGAAATGTAACCAGAATGCGCTCTAGAGAGGAATTATTAGCCAGTGATTGGTTTGGAGATGATATAAAAAAGATACTACCAGTAGTTCTTAAAGGAAAATCAGACTCTGCATCTATGGATATGGTTGTAGAGTTGTTATTGATGACTGGACGATCGCTTCCAGAAGTTATGATGATGATGGTGCCAGAAGCTTGGGAGAAGAACTCAGAAATGTCTGAAGCTAAAAAGGCATTTTATGAATATAATTCATGTGCAATGGAGCCTTGGGATGGCCCAGCATCTATCCCGTTTACTGATGGTAATTATATTGGAGCAGTATTGGATAGAAATGGATTAAGACCTTCTCGTTATACCGTTACTAAAGATGGATATGTAATTATGTCTTCTGAAACTGGTGTAGTAGATATAGAACCAAGCAATTTAGAGTTTCATGGGAGATTAGAGCCTGGTAAGATGTTTTTGGTAAATATGGATGAAGGTAGAATTATTAATGATGAAGAAATAAAGGAAGAAATAGCCTCGAAACATCCATATAGAGAATGGTTGGATAATAATCTAGTGCACTTAAAAGACATTGCATATAATGATTGCCCTTTGTTTTTGGGTGAAGAAACTATTGGTAAACGTAAAGAAGTATTCGGATATACTCAGGAAGATATTGATACGATTATCGTTCCGATGAGTCAATTAGCAAAGGAACCAATTGGTTCTATGGGATCAGATACACCAATAGCTGTACTTTCGCAGAGGTCGCAATTAATTTACAATTACTTTAAACAGTTATTTGCACAGGTAACCAACCCTCCTTTAGACGGGATTCGAGAAGAACTGATTACAGATATTAGTTTAACACTAGGAGCAGATCATAATATTTTTAATATTGATGAAAAGCATTGCAATAAACTAAAGATTCAGAATCCCGTAATTTCTAAAGAAGATTTAGATAAGATCAAAACATATTCAGATAAAGGCTTTAAAGCAACTTCTGTTTCTATGTTGTATAATATTAATAGAGGGCTTAATGGGTTAGAAGATGCTTTAGAAGCTACTTTACAAAAGGTATCTGAGGCAATTGATGATGGAAGTAATATTATAATACTTTCTGATAGAAATATAAGTAAGCATCGAGCACCGATTCCGGCATTATTAGCTTGTTCTTTTGTAAATAGTGGTCTACAGAAATTAGGGAAACGTTCTCAAGTAAGTATCATAATAGAATCTGCAGAACCAAGAGAGGTACATCACTTTGCTTTATTATTTGGATATGGGGCCAGTGCTATAAATCCTTATATGGTAAATGAAATTATCAAGGAACAAATTGAAGACAATAATATTACAGAGTTAGCTGCAGAAGAAGCGGTTAATAATTACAATAAGGCTGTAGGTAAAGGCGTATTGAAAGTGATGAATAAAATCGGTATCTCTACCTTAAATTCGTACCGTAGTTCTCAACTTTTCGAATGTATCGGTATTAATACTAAAGTGGTAGATAAATATTTTCCAAATACTGCTACTAGAATTCAAGGAATTGGATTGTACGAAATCGAAAAGGAAATTGCTAAACGTCATAAAAGAGCATACATAGAAAGAGAAGTAGATGCTGATTTAGATTTAGAAATTGGGGGACAATATAGATGGAGACGAAATGGTGAAAAACACCAGTTTAATCCGCTTTCTGTAGCTAAACTTCAGAAATCAGTAAGAGATAATGATCCTAAAACTTATAAAGAATATGCAAGTTTAATTAATGAGCAGTCTAAAAGTTTAATGACCATTCGAGGATTATTAGAATTCTCTAACTATGATCCAATTCCACTAGATGAGGTAGAGCCTTGGACAGAAATTGTAAAACGCTTTAAAACAGGAGCGATGTCCTATGGGTCAATAAGTCAAGAAGCACATGAAAACTTGGCTGTTGCTATGAATCGTATCGGTGGGAAAAGTAATTCGGGAGAAGGAGGAGAGAATCCACTACGTTTTTATAAAGATGTAAATGGAGATTGGAAAAATAGCGCTATCAAGCAAGTTGCTTCAGGTAGATTTGGTGTTTCTTCGAATTATTTAACCAATGCTGCAGAGATACAGATAAAAATGGCTCAAGGAGCTAAACCAGGAGAAGGGGGGCAATTACCAGGTCCAAAAGTAAACCCTGAGATTGCTAAAACTCGTAACTCTACTCCGTATGTTGGATTAATTTCACCACCACCACATCACGATATATATTCTATTGAAGATTTATCTCAGTTAATTTATGACTTAAAATCAGCTAATAGAGATGCTAGAATTAATGTGAAATTAGTTTCGGAAGTAGGAGTAGGAACTGTTGCAGCAGGAGTAGCAAAGGCAAAGGCAGACGTAGTATTAATATCTGGATTTGATGGAGGAACGGGAGCATCACCATTAACATCATTAAAGCATGCTGGATTGCCTTGGGAATTAGGAATAGCCGAAGCACAACAGACTTTAGTAGGGAATAATCTACGTAGTCGTATTGTATTAGAGTGTGATGGACAATTAAAAACAGGAAGAGATGTAGCAGTAGCTTGTCTGTTAGGGGCAGAAGAATTTGGATTTGCCACAGCTCCTTTAGTAGCTTCTGGATGTATTATGATGCGTGTTTGTCATTTAAACACTTGTCCTGTAGGTATAGCAACTCAAAACCCTGCATTGCGTAAAAAGTTTAAAGGAAAACCAGAACACGTAGTAAATTACATGTATTTCGTAGCTCAAGAACTAAGAGAAATTATGGCTCAGCTTGGTTTCCGAACGATTAATGAAATGGTCGGACAAGTACATAAATTAGATCGTAAGCAAGCTATCGAACATTATAAAACTGCAGGAGTTGATCTTTCACCAATATTACATCAGGTAGAAGCTTCAGAAGGAGTAGGTATATACAATTCCGAAATACAAGATCATGGATTAGGAAAATCTATAGATTTTGAAATTATAGAACAGGCGCATCAAGCGTTGTTTAGAAAAGAAAAGACCACTTTAGACTTTGATATTACAAATACTGATAGAGCAGTAGGCGCTATTCTTAGTAATGAAATTTCTAAAATTTATGGAGCACAAGGATTACCAGAAAGTACACTGAAATTAAATTTCACAGGTGCAGCTGGACAAAGTTTTGGAGCTTTTGCAACCAAGGGATTAACAATGATCGTAAATGGAAACACAAATGACTACTTA
This sequence comes from Aquimarina sp. AD1, assembly GCF_003443695.1. Classification (NCBI taxonomy): domain Bacteria; kingdom Pseudomonadati; phylum Bacteroidota; class Flavobacteriia; order Flavobacteriales; family Flavobacteriaceae; genus Aquimarina; species Aquimarina sp. AD1. Next base: position 406,309 of record NZ_CP031966.1, read on the forward strand.
GGGAAAGGACTTTCTGGAGCTAAGTTAATTATTAAAGTTCCAGATGAAGCAACACTCGTTCCAGAAAACAATGTAATTACAGGAAATGTCACATTATATGGAGCAACAGATGGAGAAGTATTTATTAATGGTAAGGCTGGAGAACGTTTTTGTGTTCGTAACTCAGGTGCCAGAGCTGTTGTAGAAGGTATTGGAGATCATGGATGTGAATATATGACTGGTGGAGTTGCCGTTATCCTTGGTGAAGTAGGAAGAAACTTTGGCGCAGGGATGTCTGGAGGTATTGCATATATATATGATGATAAAAAGACATTCGAAGCGCATTGTAATAAAGAAGCGCTAAACTTGGATCCTGTAGAAATACCAGAAGATGTGATAGAACTTAAAAACTTAATTGAATCACACTATAATGCAACACTAAGTCCTTTAGCACAGAGAATTCTCGAGAATTGGGAGAGCGAATTACCAAAATTCATTAAGATCTTCCCAGAGGAATACAAGCAGGCTTTAAAAAGATTAGAAGAAGAAAAATTAGCACAAGCATAAACGATAATAGACATGGGAAAGATAACTGGATTTTTAGAATTTGAAAGAGAGATTGAACAGTACCAGCCTGTTAAAGATCGTATAAAAGGATATAAGGAGTTTACTGTGCCAATGGAGGAAAGTAAGCTTAAAAATCAAGGTGCAAGATGCATGGATTGCGGAATCCCTTTTTGTCATAGTGGATGTCCATTAGGAAACCTAATACCTGATTTTAATGATGCTGTATATCGTGGTAAATGGGAAAAGGCAGCTCGGATATTACATTCGACTAATAACTTTCCAGAATTTACGGGTAGATTATGTCCAGCACCTTGCGAAGAAGCTTGTGTTCTAGGGATTAATGAAGATCCTGTAACGATAGAAAATATTGAAAAAAATATAGTAGAAGAAGCTTTTAAAAATGGATGGGTAAAAGCGAATCTACCTAAAGAGAGAACAGGAAAGACAGTCGCAGTTATAGGTTCTGGACCTGCTGGATTGGCTACTGCCCAACAGTTAAATAGAGCTGGACATTTAGTAACTGTTTTCGAAAGAGATGAAAAGGTAGGAGGATTGTTACGATATGGGATTCCTGACTTTAAGATGGAAAAAAATGTAATCGATCGAAGAGTTGCTGTTTTAGAAGAAGAAGGTATTGTTTTTAAAACAAATACACATATAGGTAAAGATGTTAAAGCGGATCAACTAAAAGCTGATTTTGATGCTGTAGTATTATGTACAGGTGCTACAGTAAGACGTAAGTTACCGGTAAAAGGAGCTGATCTAAAAGGAGTGGTTCAGGCTATGGATTTTCTTCCACAAAACAATCGTAGAGTCGATGGGATTAAAGATTTAGGCGAAGAAATTCTTGCAACGGATAAAGATGTAATCGTAATCGGAGGTGGAGATACAGGATCAGATTGTATTGGAACTTCTGTACGACATGGTGCAACATCTGTGACTAATTTTGAAATCATGGGTAAAGGTACTGTTGAACGCCCTGCTAATCAACCATGGCCTTTTTGGCCAATGAGATTACGAACGAGTTCTTCACATCAAGAAGGAGTGGAACGTAATTGGAGTATTTCTACAAAAGAATTTTTGGGAGATGAAAATGGTAATCTTAGAGGTTTAATAACATCTGAAGTTGAATGGGTAAAAGAGAATGGTCGTTTTACTTTAAAAGAGATTCCAGATACAGAAAAAGAATGGAAATGTGAGTTAGCTTTATTGGCATTAGGGTTTACTGGTTCAGAACCTACAATTGCAGAACAATTAGGTATTGATATGGATGCAAGAACAAATATAAAAGCTACAGAAGAAAATTATGCTACCAACGTAAAAGGTGTTTTTGCAGCGGGTGATACGCGAAGAGGACAATCATTAATTGTTTGGGCTATCGCAGAAGGTAGACAAGCGGCATATCATATAGATACATATCTTATGGGAAGTTCTAATTTACCTCTTAAAGGGGATGGAGACTTACCAAGAATTTAGTTTTTTAGAATCTAATATTCAATATTAGTGTTAATAAAAGGCTGCTAACTATTCAGTTAGCAGCCTTTTTGCAAGGTTAGAATGTGATTATCTTTTTAAAATTTTATCATTTACTATCTTTTTCATAATAGCTTCTTTATAATTTCGACCTAATGGAATATGATGAGATTTTATGGATATTCCTTCTGTTTCGATAGCTTCAATTTTATGAATATGTATAATAAATGACTTATGAACTTGCATAAACATTTCAGAATTAAGTTGTTTTGCTACTTCTTTTAGGGGGATTAATGAGAGGTGCTTTTTTCCGTCAGATGTATGGAATGCTACATAGTTTTGCATAGCCTTAATAAACAGAATATCGTCAAAGTATATTTTCTTATAACTGCTATCACATTTTATGAAAACATAATTGGCGGTTTTATTTTCTTTGTTAGAGTTTATATTAGTGTTATTTTGTAAGAGAATGTATTGCTCTTTTACTTTACATACCGCTTTAAAAAAACGAGTAAAGGTGATCGGCTTTAGCAAATAGTCAATTACATCTAAATCAAAACCTTCTAAAGCATAGTTAGGAAAAGCAGTTGTGATTATTACCAAAGGTTTAGACTTCATAGATTTTAAAAATTCTATTCCATTCATTCTAGGCATCTGAATATCTAAAAAAAGTAACTCTACTTCGTGAGCATTTTTAATTTTAGTAATTTCCAAAGGGTTACTACAAGTTCCTTGTAACTCTAAAAAATCTACTTCATTAATGTAATTTGTTATACATTCTCTTGCCAGTGGTTCATCATCAATTACAATACATTTTAAAACCATAATTATCTTTTTTAAGATTGTAATGTCGCCATAGATGTAATTACATCTTCAGAAGAAACAGAGTGTGAGTTCAACTTTAATTTAAGTGCTATTCGATACAATTCTTTAGTGTTTTTAGTATCAAGATCATATTGATCTTTATAGATTAAATCTAATCTTCTTTGTACATTTTTTAATCCAATTCCATTATTTTTCATAAGATCTTCCGTTGTATAATTATCATAGGAATTAATAGAGTTTGTTATTTCAAATATGATTTCATTTTCTGTATTATGAAGTTTTATATCAATCCAGTTTTTTTGATCTATACCTTGAGAAACGTGTTTAAAAGCATTTTCTACAAATGGCATTAGAATAAAGGGTGCTATAGACCAATCACCGTACATTTGATCTTTGATCGAAGTAGTCACTTTTACTGTTTGGTCAAGACGAAGTTTCCCAAGATTAATAAAATTATGAAGATAATCAATCTCTTTTTCTAGAGGAATTTTGGCTTCATTACATTCATATAATTGATACCGCATAAGATCTGAAAAGCTGGCTAATGATTCTGAGGCCATATCCGGGTTTTTATGAATTAAAACAAAAATGGAATTGATAGTGTTAAATAAGAAATGAGGATTAAATTGAGATTTCAAAAATTTAAGCTCTGTTTCTATTTTTTCTTTTTCTAATAACTGTTGCTGTTGCTGCGATTTAATCCATTTTTTAGTCAATTTTATACTCATCGCCAATGTCATACTAGCCAGTGTAGAAGATAAAGGACCTGATTTTAATAGAGAAACAAAGGTTTGCTCACCAAATAATTCAGTAAGGGTAGTATCAGAAACATAAGCTGCAACAAAATAACCAGCAGTAATGATTAATACGGTAATTAATATGGTTAAACTAAAAAAGGAGAGGTATGTGAAGTATTTTCTTTTCTCTAAAAACTTAGGTATCAAGTAGTATAAATTAAAATATACAGCTGCAGCTTGAAAAATAAAATAGAACAAAAATTTTACATTATATGGCGAAAAAAAAATGTTATAAGCAGCTTCTTTAGCACTGCCAATACCAATTGCCCACCACATATAATGATAAACAAACCAAAACACTAGATGATGTGCCTTATAATGGTATAAACCAATAAGTATTTTAGAGTTTTTTATAGTATCTAATTGTATCGACATAAATCATATCATTTACAATCTATTAAAATAAGAAAATAGTTTTTAAACATGAGTTGAGGTTCTAATTTATTGATGAACGTATTCAAATTATTGATGAAAGTGTGTTGATCTTGTTTTGTGCTCTTTTATGAAAGCAAATACGTCATTTTTGTTATATATCAATACTTATAATGATTTTGTCAATTTCAGGAGTTACTAAGTTCGTTTTCAGAATATTTTAGTTGAAACCACTAAAACTAAAACTGTATGAAACAAATTAGAGATGGACTATTCTGGCTATTTTTTTTACTACATACCTTAATGATAATAGCTCAGACTAAAATGATCAGTGAGAATGATATTAATACTGCTCTAAATAGGTTTGTTGAGGATAGTAATAAAGCAATGATAAACGCTACTCCAGAGATTATAGAAGGCTATTATTCTGATGACATTTATCTGATGCCCGCTTTTCAAAAAACACTTATAGGAAAAAAGAATGCAATGCGATATTACAAAGCATTCTTTGATCGATTTGTTATTATCGAGTACAAAAGAAAGAATATTGAAACTCTGGATTTAGGATCTCAGATTTGTGTATTAGGTGAATTTGTTATGAAAATTCGATTAAAAAAGGGAGGTGTAGTCGAAGAACTTAATGGAAAATATATGAATATATGGGTAAAACAAGAAAATAACATTTCCTTACTTTCAGAAATATGGAATTATAACCATCATACCGATATTACTGAACAATTAAAGTTTGATAATATTCCAGGTACTATTTTGGCATATCAGGAGCATCTTCCGATAAACAGTAACATTAGATTCGAAATTGCAAGTATTAATCATTTCACAGAGCAATTTATAGCACAAAGAGATCATACATTATGGGCGCAATTATATGCTGATGATGCTATCGCTTTTTTTAGCTATAAGCCAGTTTTTAAGGATAAAGCTGCACTAGATAAGTTTATCAAAGATCACGTTGTAGAACTTCCAGTTTTCGAGAAACTAAATATTAGAAACAACTACATAAATGACTTAGGAGATTATGTAGTGAATTATGCGAGTCATATAGCCAATTGGAGAAATAATGAACATTCTGGCATTAGTACTGGTAAAGGAATAAAGATATGGCGGAGAGCATCTAATGGGACCTTAAAAATTGTAAGACAGATATCAACGTATGATTATAACTATTAAGTAAATAAATTAATCCATCCATAAAGAACTCCATTATGTATACTACTTTTTTGAAGAAAATATCAATATCATCCTGTCTAATATTCTTATGTATTCATACTACTTCTGCACAATATAAAATAAAGGGTAGTATTATAGATGACACTATTGAGTCCAGGATTCTAGCTAAAAATAAAATAGGATTAAATACTACTAGAAATATTAAAATTTACCTTCCGCCAGGTTATTCATCATCAAAAAATAAATATCCAGTAGTCTATTATTTCCATAGTTTATTTGAGAATCCAAATCAGGTGGTTTCTGATCATAAAACTCCAGAAATAATTGATAAGAATATCATAGAAAATAAATCTAAAAAATTTATTCTGGTAGTGCCTGATTTCACATCGCCAACCATTGGAAGTCTATTTGAAAATTCAAGTACAAGTGGTTTTTGGCTAGATTTTATTACAGAAGAATTGGTTCCCTTTATAGATAACAAGTATCGAACTATTTCTGATAAAAATAGCAGAGCGGTAATCGGTCATTTTATGGGTGGAAGAGGAGCATTAAAAGTTGCTATGGCGCATCCAGAAATTTTTAATATTGTTTATGCATTGCATCCAGTAGCTACTGGTTCGGGGTATTTACCAAGAATTTCTTTGGGCGTTGATTGGGATAAAGTGTTGGTGGCAAGATCTTATGAAGAAGTAGGTGATGATATTAGGACTAAGATTTTTACTAGTGTATGCCAGGCATTTCTTCCTAATCCAAATAGATCTCCTTTGTTTTGTGATTTTCTATTTGAAAAAGATGAAAATAACGTTTTACAACTTCATCCAAAAAATATAAGAAAAGAGCAAAGAGAATTTCATCTCGATGAACGGTTGGATGAGTATGCTGATAATTTAAGAAACCTTACCGCAATTGCATTTGATTGGGCAAGATTTGATCAAACACAAGCACACGTAATTTCTAATCGTAGGTTTAGTAAAAAACTGATGGATTTGGGAGTAGATCATATGGGAGAAGAATTTGTGGGAGATCCTTGGAATAAGTATTGGGGAGATGAAGGGCGCTTAGTCACAAGAGTTTTACCTTTTTTAAACAAACATTTATCCTTTTAATGAATGTTTAAATTGATACTTATGCAGATAAAAAATATCACAATAATATTGATAATTATATTGTTAGGAACGGGATGTAATAATCAAAAAGAAAAACAAAATTTTTCTATAGAAAAAGATCAGAAATCCGTGATGGCTATTTTAAAAATATTAGATAATCATACTATTTCTACAGAAGATAAAATGAAAGTTTGGGTAGATGATCTCGTTCATATGGCTCCGAATCAGCCTTTAATTACGGATAAAATGGCATTGATAGCACATATTGATAAAGAAAAAGAATTTGGTTTTGCTGATATGAAACACGAAATAACAGAGATACACTCTTATCAAGAAATAGTAGTGATGCAGGGCAAAGTAACTGGAACTTTCTATCCAGCAAATACCGAAACATCGAATACTTTTAGTACTAAAAACTTATTTGTTTTTAGAAGGATAAAAAACGATTCTTTAAAAATTTGGAAAGTGATTTTTAATATGACTTCTTAAACTAGATTGAGAATTTAAAAAAACAAAACATGAAAAATTTCATAGTCCTAACTATTGTATTAGCAACGTTATTGGCTTGTAAAAACTCAAAGAGTAATAAGATTGATGAATTACAAGAATCAGAAAGGGTGGAAGATCTTTTGCAAGAGTATAATGAAAGAATTAGTACAGCAATAAAGACAAGTTCTTTTGAAGCGATACATGATTTGTATGATCAAGAATCTTTGTTATTTACGGATTACAATCCATTAATAGTTCATAGTGATAATATTAAAATATACTATGACACTATATTTGCGAGACAGAATATTAAAGAATATCATAGGGAAACGATTGATGTTATAGAATTTTCTAATAGAATTATAGAAATAGGTTTGTTTACCACGGTTTTTGAAAACTCGAAAAAATTAAAAGGAAAGTATTTTAATGTTTGGAAAAAGATGGTAAATGGAAAACTAATGATACGCGCAGAAGCATTAGGCTATTTAGAGCATATTGATGATCCTAAAGTATTTTTGGTTCCCGAAGCAAGTACATCTGTACTAAAAACTATTGAGATACCAAGAGAATTGATGGCCTATACAACTTTGGGAAAAAGTAATGTAATTGCTAGAATTCCTGAAAAAACAGCAGATTCATATACCGACGATACAATGTATTTGCCATTCGCCGATACCATTAAAACTGGAAAAGCTGTTTTGTTAGATCATTATAAAGCATATTATCAGAATCCCGCAAAAATTGATTCCCTTGAAATTATGACGTATGCATATGATAAAGTAGAAAATGGATATATCAAATATGGAGGGTTTTATGTAGATTGGACGGTGCCAGGATTTTCAGGTAATACCACAGGATCTGGGATCTCATATTGGAGAAGAGAAAAAGACAATTCACTCAGAATACATAGGCAAATAGGATTACATATACACAAATAATCTAAGTTCTATATAGATTTTGATTATATCTGATGATTTAGAATGTCTGCCTAATCGTTTAAGATTAATTAAAAATGCTGTTACAGACTATTAGTAACAGCATTTTCTATGATTGATGAATGTATAAATGATAGATTAGTTCTTGACAATATTCATTTAAAAATGAATTTTTATTCTGATTGCTTGATCAAGAGAGACATCATTGTCCTGTTCCTTTAATGATTTTACAAACTCTGGAGTTACTCCATGAATTCTTAAACTTTGCGCTTGATCAGCTGTGATATTCTTATAACCTATATCTTCAAATGTTTTTATAAACTCTGGAGTTACATTATGTATTTTGAAAGACATAATATCATCTAAAGGAAGATTACCAAACTTAGTTTTTTTAAATTCTTTAATATATTCAGGAGAAATATTGTGAATCTTTAAAGACATCAAATCGTCAATATCTAAATTACTATATCCAATATTTTTATACTCTTTAGCAACATCTGGCGATACATTATGTATTTTTAATGACATTGCTTCATCTATAGAAATATTCTGATATCCAGCTTTTTTAAAGGTATTAATGAATTCTGGAGTCACATTATGAATTTTTAAACCTACAACTTTATCTAAAGGAATGTTTTTATACCCTGCGGCGTGATATTTTTTTATAAACTCTGGAGTCACATTATGAATTTTAAGTGAAATGATATCATCTACGGAAGCGTTTTCATAACCAAGTGCCTTAAATTGTTTTATAAAGTCATTAGGGTTTTGTTTAATTTCTTGATATCCTTTTCCCGAACTACTTGTAGAAGAACTTGATTTTCCGTTTTGTTGAGCAGCTTTTGCTTGTTCAGGAGAAATTCCATGAATTTTTAATTTAATGGCTTCTTTTAAGGAAAGATTGGTTTGCCCTGCTTTTTTATAAGATTTTATAAGGTCTGGTGTTACATTATGTATTTTAAGATTTCTAGCTTCTTTTAATGTGATATTTGGATACCCCGATGTTTTAAAACTGCTTATAAATGCTGGTGTTACATTATGTATTTTTAGGTTTTTAGCCTCTTTTAGAGTAATGTTTTTGTATCCAACGTTTTTATAAGCTTGCACATATTGTGGAGTCACATTGTGGATCTTCAGGTTCTGTGCCTCCTTTGCTGAAATATTTGTGTATCCTTCTTTTTTAAAATCGGCAATAAAATCAGGAGATACATTATGAATCTTTAGTCTCATATAGTCATTTAATGACATCTTTTTATATCCATTGTCATTATAAGATTTAATAAAATCTGGAGATAGATTATGAATTTTAGCTTTCGTAATTTCTTTTAATGTAGCTTGTTGACCATTAACGTTGTTAATGAATTTTATATAGGCAACATCTACATCAAATAAGTTTAATTTACTTACCTCATTCATAGTATAATCTGTATATCCTAATTTGGATAATTCTTTTCTATACATTTTTAATTTTTCCAAAGAAAGTCCTTTGTGTATGATATCTTCAAAATCATCTTGATCTAGAGAAAGGTTTTCTTGTTTTAGATAAGCCAAATAAGCATTGTCAAAATCAGTAAGAAAACAATGTACAAGCTCTTCATTATCTACCTTAAATCCTTGTTTAGATAATGCGCTGCTAAAACTTGTATTGGGTGTAAAAGTATATTTTCCATCTCCAATCCCATTTTCGTATTGACCACTAAATACCATAGTTCCTGCATCTCGTGTAATTTCGAATTTTTGTTTGTTACCCGATGGGAAATCGGCAAAAAATGAAGGATCGTAACAACGCGTTATAGACCAATAACTTCTTTTTAGAGGTTCTGCATTTCTATACATAATACAGAGTTTACCGCCTCCTTCTTCTGCATCCCAGGCTCCTTTGGTAAAGTCATTTTTAAACTTGGACTCTTTAAAATGTTCATCACTTGGGGTTTCTAATTCATTAGAAATAGATTCGTCGATTGATGTGTTAATACTGACCGGATTAAATGATAATACGGTTACTGCCAGTAATGGAATAATGATTAGGTATTTCCATCCTGATTTTGCTGTTGATTTTTTGGAATTCATCATAATGATTCGTTTTTTGAGAAATGATTGATTGTAACTTGTTGCCAAACCTGTAGGCATATCTGGGGTTGATACTTTTAATAAATTCATTTGATATACTTCTTTATTCTCCCCTTTAATAAGCATACCGTGATCCGTAAGATATTCTAGATTATTGTCAATGGCCTTACGATATAACCAGGCAAATGGATTAAACCATTGTATAGTAACTAATAATTCTACTAATAACATATCTAAACTATGTTTTCCGGAAATATGTAATTGTTCATGTTTTAGTATTTGCAAATATGTATCTGGATTGTATTGATTTGGATTGATGAATATCCTATTCCAAAAAGAGTAAGGTGCATGATTAGTATCCGTTTCTACAATTTTGTATGCATCAACTTCGATAGTAGGAAACTTTATCATTCTGTATACTAATACAATCAATTGAATTAAAAAATTAACTCCAAACGCCATTACACCTAAAATATAGATATAGAGAATTATTGATTTCCAATCCAAAGAAATAATAGAAGGGTTTATTGATTCAGTAGCAGTAATGGTAGTTGTATTCTCAGAAAAGCTTACTGAGTCTTCATTGTTATAAACATTAGTTTCAACCAAGTTAGGTACCGGATTTTCGATAATTTCTTTCTGAAATAAGGCCGTTCTAAAAGATATATTTTCTGGTACCGAGATAAAAGGTATGGAAAATGAGATCACCATCAAGCTAAGTAATACTCCTCTGTTTAGGTGATAAAAAGTCTCTTTAGATAGGAATAATCTATATATCAAATATGACAAACCTATAAGTGCTGAACTGTAGATGATATACGCCATTATTTCTTGCTTTTAATGAGTTTAATAATTTCTTCTAACTCTTCAGTATTTATTTTTTCTTCTTTAGCAAAGAATTTAACCAATGCTAAAGGTGAGTTATCGAAGTAATTATTGACAACTTCTCCCAAAACATCTTTTTGATAATCATTTTTTGAAATTAAAGGATAGTATTGAAAACTATTACCAAATGCCTTATGACTAATAAAACCTTTCTCTTCTAAAATTTTCACGATAGTGGCAGTGGTATTATAATGAGGCTTCGGATCTGGTAGCTCTTCAATAATCTCTTTAATAAAAGCTTTCTTGAGTTTCCATAAACTCTGCATAATCTGTTCTTCTCGTTTAGCTAACTTTTGCATGATTTTCAATTTGATAGAACAAACATACTCCTAATAAATTAGTTTTACAACTAATCTATTAGTAGTTGAACTAATTTATTAGGAGTTTTGTTGCTGAGACCTTTACAGATAAGGGTTTTTTAGGCTTTGTTAAATAAGTATTAAAATGGTTTTAGAAAGGAAGATTACTAAGGTCTACATTTCCACCGGATAGAATAATTCCTATTTTTTGATGTTTAAAACGTTCTTTTTCTTTAAGTAAAGCTGCTAAAGGAACAGCGCAAGAAGGTTCTATTATGATTTTCATACGTTCCCAGATAAGACGCATAGCACTTATAATTTCTTCTTCATCGACCCGAATAATTTCCGAAACGTATTGTTGTATAATAGGAAAAGTAAGATTACCTAGAGGCATCTTAAGTCCATCAGCAGAAGTATTAGTTGTCTCATTAATTTCTAAAGTACCACTTTGTAATGCTCGGTATGCATCATCAACTTCAAAAGGTTCTCCACCAATTACTTTACAATTTTTTCCAAAAAAGTTTGCTGCTAATGACGTTCCTGCAATTAATCCACCACCACCAACAGGAGCAAATATATATGTTAAATCTGGGTAATCTTCTAATAATTCTAATGCAGCAGTCCCTTGTCCTAATATAACATTATGATCATTATATGGATGTAAAAATGTAGCTCCTTTTTCTTTTTGAATTTTACTTGCGGTTTCTTCTCTATCTTTATGGGTAGGAGGACATTCTATGATTTCTCCTCCATAATCCTTAACCGCGTCCTTTTTTACTTGTGGAGCATTAGATGGCATCACGATATAGGCTTTAACACCTAAAATTTGAGCGGATAGAGATAGTGCTTGTGCAAAATTACCGGAAGAATGAGTAACAACACCTTTTGATTTTTGTTCCTCTGATAATTTAAGAATAGCATGAGTAGCACCTCTCATTTTAAAAGCTCCCATTCTCTGAAAGTTTTCGCACTTAAAATAAAGATCCGCACCAGATATTTGGTTGATAAGTCTAGATGTCAATACGGGAGTTCTATGGATATAGGATGCTATCGTTTGAGCAGTAGTGCTAAGGCTTTTTGCATTCATGAAGGACGAAATAAATATCTCAAACGAAGATACTATTTTTTCCTACCTATAAGAAGGGTATTTGTTCCATAAACATTATCATGTAACTGAAATTCAATCTCTTTAGAGTATGTTCGTATTATTGATTGTATATCGGTATCATTTTCTAACTGGATTCCGGCGTTAAAAAGGATATTTCCTTTTGATTTCAACTGTTTTATGAGAGAACGCCAGAATTCAATTGTATAGAATTTGTCCGGTACTTCTAAATCAATAAAAATATCTATAACGATAAGGTCAAAAGAACTTTTACAATTTTTAATAAAATTAGCTGCATCGTCAGATATAATAGATAAATTATTACTTTGAATAATATCGAATTCATCTCCTGCTAGTTTGATTATAACTGGATCAATTTCTACAGCGGTAATATGTCCTCTATGATTATACTTCTTTTTTAATGTCTCTATGACACTTCCTCCCCCCATTCCTAACAACAGGATGTTTGCTTTACTATCAAAGTATATCTTAGATAAACCATAATCTAAAATACGCTGCAATGAACCGTAGGAATAATTAGCCATTTCACTATCCAAAACTTTTTTACCATTCATCCAGGTAATCTCCAATGTTCCGTTGATCTTAGATGAGATTTTTCGGGTAAGCGGCCAGATATAGCTAACTATTTTTTTCATATTTATACTATTAGTAATGCCTAAGAATGAAATTAGAAGGTGTAGATTATATAAGTTTTGTTTTTAGATAATCTACACCTTTTTATAAAAAATTATAGAGCTGAAGCTCCAGCTTCTGCTACCGCGTGATCATTTTCTACAGTACTACCGCTTACTCCGATTGCACCAATAATTTCATCTTTTTCGTTTTTTATAGGTATTCCACCGGGAAAGGTTATTAAACCTCCATTAGAATGTTCTATATTATATAAAGCGCCTCCTGGTTGTGATAACTCTCCAATAACACCTGTATTCATATCAAAAAATCGCGCTGTTTTAGCTTTTTTTAATGATATATCTAGAGATCCTAACCATGCGCCATCCATGCGTGCAAAAGCAACTAGATTTGCTCCAGCATCAACAACAGAAATATTCATTTTAGTGTTTAGCGCAATTGATTTTGCTTTTGCAGCATTAATTATTTTTTCTGCTTGATCTAATGTAATGTTCATTTAAATTTTATTTTATGAGTGTTCTAATTTGACAGCAATATCTTGATAAAACTGTCCTGAACATTTGAATTACCTCATAAATAAAATATAAAGTTTTATTGATGATTGTATACTATATGGTAATGTAGTGATAGATAGTTGTTTATATTAAATAACATTAAATGCTTGGTTGTTATTCAGCCTTTTTATAAGCTTCTTTTAGCCATTCTGTAAGTTCTGAGTCTATTTGATCTACAGTTGTTAATTGAACTCTATGAGTACACATTGTTCCAAAAGGACCAGAATTTAGTAATCGATCTGTTGTTGGTACGTCTTTTAATTTTAAACCAAGATCTATTCTTGTTTTAGTTGCTGGCTTAATAAGTGCGAATTGTTTTTTTCTGATAATACTCACACTTGTTTTTTTAGGAGTATTTATGACATCAGTACCAAAAGAATTAACTACAGCTAATAGTTTTTGATAGATTGGTAATAAAGTTTCTTTTCCTTTATACTGATTCGTAACTAAGTCATCCGGAGTTTCGTTTGATTCTTTAGATAGCGCAATAATGGTATTAGCAAAACCGTGTGTAACTCCATGTTCACCCTTCAAAAACTTCATAGCTTCTCCGTGTTTAGCGAAAGATTTTTCTTGTAGAATTTTTTTCCATTCATCTAATGATTTACCTGTTTTTTCAGGCATGTTACTTATCATGGTTTGTAGTGCTTTGTCCATAGGATACTAAAGTTTCAAAAATGGTTTATCATAAAATCACATTAGAAATAAGCTGTTCTACCGTAGGATGATCGTTTCCACCAGCTGGTTCAATAGTGATGTTTAATGATTCAGCATTTTCTATGTATTTCATTTTTATCATTTCAGCATCAGAAGAAATAACCCCCATATCTATCATTTCTCCATCTACATCCGCCCACATTTGATAAGTATTATTGTTCTTTAGCTTAGAAAGTCCTTGAGGGTTTAATATAACTTCTTTGTTTTGATGATTAACATAAGCAACAGCAGCAGAATTAGGTGATTTTTCATTTCCTTTTAAAACCAATTGAACTACATCGGGTTTATTAATCGCTCGATACCAATCATTCGTTTCCTTTAAATCTCCTTCTATATTTACCAATTTGGTTCGTAAATTATCTGTTTCTTGTTGTAAATTTACTATAGTCTGTTCTGTCTCTTTCCATTGATTATATAACCAACTAGAACTCAATAAAAATAGGGTAGCTAAACTTGCCGCAACTGCAAAATTATAAGATGTTCTTTTTGTTTTTTGTAATGGAATTACTTTTTCATCAGAATGTATAGTAGCTTTTTCTATCGTATTAAATAGTACTGTTTTTAAATGAGTGGGAGGGGAGATGGCATTTTCTAAAGCTATTTGCTCCATATCATCTTCCATTTTGCTAAAGTATTCTCGCAACTCATCATCCTCTTTTAGAATATTTTCTACTTCTATAGATTCCTTCTCCGAAAGCTCACCTAATAGATATTGTTCTAGTATTCCTGTATTTTTTATTGTATTCCTATCCATCATCTCATCAGTTCAATAATAATCCATACGATAATAAGTTCTTCTTTGTAAGATTCACGCAATTTCTTAAGAGCTTGTTTTATATACGATTTGAATGTTCCTAATGGTACATTCATCTCTTCATGAGCTTCTCTATGAGTGAGTCCATTAAAGTATACAAGTTCTAAAGCTTTTTGATGATGAGGTTCTAATTTCTTTAAAGAACCTACTATCCCTTTTGTATCTATTTCTTCTTCAGAAGTACTTCTATCTTTATATACACTTAAATCCTCATTTTGGATGAGGGTTTCTGTTTTTCTTAAAGAATTTAACGTAAGGTTCCTAGCTATTCGGTAGGACCATGTAAAAAACTTTCCTTTTTCTGAATCATAAGTAGTTGCTTTTTGCCAAATTTTCATAAATGTTTCTTGTAATAATTCTTGTGCTAAAGGTTCATTTTTACACATTCTTAAAATTACGCCATAAATCGCTCCAGAGTATAGATCATAGACCTTAGACAACGCTTTTGTGTCTTGATTCTGTAATCTTTTTATGAGCTCTAAATCGTCTTTCATTTATTATTGACTTCTTCAAATTTAAAAAAAATCTCATCCAAACTCATCCAAACGAAACAAACTTGTGTATATGATAATGAAAAGCGCGTTTAACATTGTTTAATTATTAAAAAATAAAATCATGAAAAAACTAATTTTTATTACCTCGACTCTTTTCTTATTCGTAGTATCTCAATCGATGTTTGCACAATCAAAAAAAGATATTGTAGATGTGGCAGCTTCGGTAGATGATTTCTCTACATTGGTTACAGCGGTAAAAGCAGCAGATTTAGTAGGAGCATTAAAAGGCGATGGCCCATTTACAGTGTTTGCTCCCACGAATGATGCTTTTGCAAAGATTGATTCTAAAACTTTAAATTCTTTATTAGAACCAGCTAATAAAGCAAAGTTAACTTCAATTCTTACATATCACGTAGTATCAGGTAAAATTGATGCTGGAGCTGTAGTAAAAGCATTGAAAAGTGGCGGTGGAAAAGCGGAACTAACTACTCTGAATGGTGCGAAATTAAAAGTTCTGAAAAAGGATGGAAAAATATGGCTAAAAGACCAAAATGGTAATTATAGCCAAATTGTAAAAACTGATGTAATGGCTTCTAACGGAGTGATTCATGTAATTGGTGATGTTGTAATGCCAAAATAAAAGTCATTGTATCATTTGTAAGCGCTGTAGAAATACAGCGTTTATTTTTTAGTTGTAGAATCTTCTATAAGACTCATCCAAGATTCTTTATATTTTCTAAAATAAATTGAACCTATTATACTAACTACTGCTGCAGCAATTCCTACTAATGAATAAAAAATAGGGATTATGTTGCTATTAACCTTTAGCATAAATGGTATTCTCGTAAGTACTTCGGCAAAAAATGCACAGTACAATCCTATCACACTCCAATACATAAAACTAAGATGTAGTTGTAAATAATTTGTTGGCTTTTTTATGAACATTGGTATAATTCCTAATAATAAAGTGATGCTGCTAATTACTGCGAACCAATGTAGTACACCAAATGTTCCATGTAATCGATATATCATAAAAGAAGTTGCCAGTAAAACGCTCATAGCAATGGTATAGATATAACCAATTCTCTTATGATTTTTGGTGCCTTTAGGTTTGATTAAAGCTAGAGTTCCAAATAATAATGAAATTATTGATGAGGCGAAATGAACAATACCTATAGCGCTTAAAAACATAATATATTAATTTATGCGAAAGCTACTGCGATACGTAGTATGAAAGTAATTATAATTACCGAATTGTTATATGTTTTGGCTGAATTGTTACAAATCGGATACATTTTGTAAACAGGATATTGGCTAGGATTTTTTATTTAAACATTTGATTTAAAATCCGTTGGTGAAATACCTAGATAATGTTTAAAAAACCGAGTAAAATGGTTAGGTTCTTCAAAACCTAAGGTTCTAGATATCTCAGAAATAGATTCCCCTTCAATGAGCATAAATTTTGCAGTATTGATAAGTTCTAATCTGATTAATTGGCCTAAAGTGATATTCATTTTAGATTTAACTTTACTAGAAAGCGCTTTAATAGATAGATTCATTTTATCAGCATAAAATTCTAGAGCTCTTTCTTGAGTATGATATTTTTGTAAAAGTTCTAGAATATTTTGGGTAAATGTATCTCGTTTTTCAAAATCGAAGTTTTCTCGAAACTGTTTAGGCGTTTGTCCAGTTGAATTTTTAAAAACACGATTAAAATAAGCATCATCCTTAAACCCTAAATCATAAGAGATTTCCTGAATATTCTTATCGGTAAAAGCAATTTGTTTTTGGCTTTCCTGTAATCTTTTAGAGCTAACTAAATTTTTAATTGACAATCCTACTTTATTTTTAATAAGTGCCTGGGCATTATATCCATTATCATTAATAAGATTTGCTAGATCGTTACTGGTTAAATTATTAGAATATTCTTCATCAATAATATCTTTAATATCAAAAATAATCTGATATTCTTCTTTGTTTGCTTTAAAAGGGTTTTGCCAGTACCATTGTTTTGAAGAAATATCTATAATATTAGAGGAATTATCTGTTAACGTTGATTCTGATAAAAAGTTATTACATTCGTCACATTCTAATAAATCAATATACCCTAAAGATATTAGATGTTTAAATAATACTCGAACTTCTGTATTATAGAATTTATCTTTGTTCGAGAATTCAATTCTTCTGATAGTGAAATTGTCCGATAGAAATTTGATGTATTGTCCTTTTTCTAAAAAAATGGCTTTTTCTTGCCAGTCAAAATAATTTTTAAAATCAACCTGAATACTTCCGTTACCCGATAAAATGTGGATTAACGTATGTTTTTCTATAAAGTATACTTTATTAAGTTCTGGTGAAAATTTTTCGACGTGATGCATTCAATTTACAATATACACTTTCTGGATCTTTTATAGTGGATCCCGCAAGATTAACAAGAAATTCATTATTCAAAAGCAAGATAATAAAAGTGTAAGAAGTTTTAGAATGAATCATTCAAGATATTAATGATAGCTTTTTTAATTATAATATATAAAAGCAATAACCGCTTAAATTAGGATTCAAACGGTTATTACTCATTAATGTTATTACTGTAATCTATTTGATCAAATATTTATATATCAGACAGATATTTCTGGTTTATGTAGGCTTACTACTATAAGAACCATTGCACCATTTATCCAATAGTAGTAAGCATCTATTCCTTGGAATGATAAAATAAAAGGAACGATAATAAATACAATTGCTACTAAAAAATCTACAATTAAATGAACTTTATATGGTACAATACGATATACTCCTAAACTATGATCTGTTAATAAGGTCAATATAAAAGCTGCAACCCCAGTTGCTACAGAAACATATAGCGCCATTGGATTGGAACTTCCTAAACCAAGTATATATGGTAGTAATATTAATATAATCGCAACAGGATAATCTAAAAATGCGTGTATTCTTTTGGTTACAAATTTCATGATTTTTAAATTTGAGGTGATGGAAAAATTAATTGTGAGTTTTACTTAGTTTACTCCAGTTTTTATCAGCGGTACTTTTTAATTTATTATGATTATTTTCAGCTAACCATAATTGTTTGGCATCTAGTTCTACGTTATTTAAGAATAGATAATACTTACTGTCTTTAACAATAAACTTTGTTGGATCAACTCTAAATTTTGCACCTGCATACGAACCGAATGCACAGAATCCTCCATATTGCGGCAGATATTTGGCAGGGTTGTTATCAAAAGCTTGTTTTTGATCTGATGAGGTGAAATAATAAATGATTTTTTGATGTTCTGATTTATATTGTTTATTTCCTCTCTGCGCTAAACCTAGATCTAGGTAAGATACTGGGCTATATCCTTGTAATGCTATATTGCTATTGTCTACGTTATTGGCTTTTTTATCTTGTGCAGATAAATTAGCGGTAAAAATTAGTGCGATTATTATTAATGATGATTTTATAAGTTTCATAATGTTTTTATTTAAATGTTATTATTGATGTTAATTATTCTGCGTTAAAATATGTTTCTTGAGTAACCTTTCCTTGGTCATTCCAAATTCGACGTATAATTTCGTGCCAGTATATTTTACTGCCATCTTTCATATCAAAATCAAAAGTGAATTCAGAAGCAGAAATATTTTTATCAACAATGGTATGATGATGTGTAATTCCATTAACCTTAGCTATAGCATTAGCAAAACCTTCCATTTTTTTTACCATTTCAGGTTTTCCATTTGTTCCATTATTACCGTAATCAGCAGTTACTGCATTATCTGCAAAAAAATCTTTTACAGCGTCAACAATAGCACCTTGTGCTACGATTGCATCCATTTTTTGTACTTGGTCTTTAATATTCATCTTTTTGTTTATTTAATGATTAATACAATGCAAAGATGAAGTAGAATGAAGGTTTTGATGCTACAAAAAAAAGACTACTAATTGTACTTTTTTGAAGCTGTCATTATAATAATGATCAAACAATTTAAGAGGTTGTTATACTTCATAATCTGTAAGTTTGTTTCGATATTATATTTTTATTTTTAGAAGAGAATCCCTTTAATAGTTTACAGGAGCAGTTTTTAAAGACGAATAGAAAAACAGATATGAATAAAAAGAAAACTCCTTGGCCAACAAAAGATGCAATGGCTCAGGTTTATGAAAAGAAACTTTGGGGAGGTACAGAATTTGATTTTTATTCTGGCGATGGATCTCATAACCCTAAGATTGTACTTCCTTATATAGATGCTATAATATCATTTCTAACGTCGTTTAAGACACCATTGATCGTATGTGATATTGGTTGTGGTGACTTTAATATAGGGAAGCAATTGTTTGAATACAGTAAGAAATATATTGCAATAGATATAGTAGAAGAACTAATAGCGTACAATAAAGAAAAATTTAAGCAACAAAATTTAGAGTTTCATTGTCTAGATGCTGCGGTCGATGATTTACCTTCTGCAGATTGTTTGATAGTACGGCAAGTATTACAACATTTGTCAAATAAGGAAGTAAAACAAGTAGTGAATAAGCTATATGATTTTAAGTATGTTATTCTTACAGAGCATATACCAAAAGGTATTTTTAATCCAAATACAGATGTGATTTCTGGGCAAGGAATCAGATTAAAAAAGCAAAGCGGAATAAATTTATTAGCACCACCTTTTAATTTTAAAATAAAAAAAGAAAAAGAGTTACTATCAATTAATACAGCAGATGGTAAAGGACTTATAAAAACAACAATTTATGAAGTTTTTTAGATCGTGTATTATATTATAAAGTTGCATCTAGTTTTAATCGATTAGAAACACTAATTATTCGATTTTTAAATTCATTTTTGTCATCAATATGTATTGCTAAATTTTTGTAAGTACGTTTAATTCCATAAAGCCCAATTAAGGTGTTTTCTTCTTTTAGTCTTATAATCATATTATGATTTTCTAACGCTCCTAAAAATGATAGTTTTCTGGTAATTTTGTATAATTCAATATCTTTTGATGAGATTTCTATGCTATCAATATTACATAACTCAATAATAGTCTCATTCATAATTCCATATCGAAGGAATAATTTATTATTTTCGATAGAAATAGGTCTTTTATACATCGATTTGATAAAACCAATAATCTGAATACCAGAATATATACTAAGAAAAGTTAAAATCCAAGCTGCAGCGAGATTCCATTTTGCAAGAAGAATATGAAATACAACTGTTTCTATCCCAATAATAACTATAAGAGCAATTAATAAAGATATTGTTCCACTGTTTTTATGATAAGAGAACTCATTTTTACTGAGGTTTCTTTTTTTCCAATAAATAAAACCATAATAAAAAACAGCAATTTCTGTGACTACAGGTATTACAGCGGCTTTAGGAAGTATCTCCCTACAAGTATCCTTTAGAACAGTAAAAAAGTCTACAGATCCATTTTTATTTACTTTATAACGCTTTATAAACCTAGTCAACTTGTATATCACATATGATACTATAGAAAGTTCTAAAACAGGAAATATCCAAGTCTTAAAAAGATCCAAATAATATTGATTGTTGGAAGGAATTATGATTGTGCAAACTACCATACCGATAATCACAAATGAAAGAATAGTAATTTTCGGAATGTTGGTTTTTCTAATTTGCAGAAAATATATAAAGGGAACGGTTAATAATAAATCAAATGTAATTGCAATAGATAAACTGTTGAAGTTTTTTGTAAATATGGACGATTTTGTTAGAAGTATCATAATAACAATAATCAATACAGGAATCCCTAAAATGGCTAGACTTTTCTGAAGGTTTAAAGTTCTATTCATGTGTTGTAATTTAATTACTAACAGTATGTAGAATTAGTAATTAAATATACACGTTTTTTGTTTGAATACTTAGCTAACAATAAGGTTAATAACTCAAAATATTGGGTCAATTAATAAAAGCTATATTAATTGATAGTTGTTTTTTTAGGAGTACTTTTTTATTTCTTCATTCTTATATTCTAGATAGAATGTTTGATCATTATTATTTATTGTAACACTAAATGGTTCTGGTTTAATTTTAATGGAAGTAGGAAACCAAAAATCTTTTAAGTTATAGTTTGGTAGTAAAAATAATCCTTCTTGCGAACCATTTGTTCCAAATCTTAGAGGATCACCTTTCCAAAATTTTGTTCCAAACTTTTCTTGAAGTTGATTATTCATTTTTTTTACATCACTTGTAGGCATTCCAATTTCATTTACACATAATACATCCGAAATTTTAAAATCAGAATCAATAGCGTTTTTCAGTTCATGTCTTACGATAAATTCAGCAATATTTCCACTAGCATCATAGAAGTAAAATGAATCAGCATTCCAGCTTTCAAATCTCTGGGTCTTTCTTCCTTCTTCTAAGTCTAAAATGGGAACCCTTTTTTCCATCCATTTTATTGCTTGATTTAGTTTGTTGGATGGGATTAAAAAACAATAATGGTACTTATAATCCTTTTCAGACTTTTCGAAAGTTAATTCACTCCATCCAATTTTTAATGTAAAGTGGTTTACTGTGCTTTCAAGTATTTCAAATCCTAAAGTATTTGAATAGAATTGTTTTTCTAAATCTAGTTTATTTGTATATAACTTTAATTTTTGAATTTTCATTTTTGGTCCATTTACTAATTACTTGTACTATTTTGGGTAAAAGACAAAAGTATATTAATCTTTATTAGTCACGGTTTTTTATTTGAATTTGGAATAGAATTCATTCTCATTGACAACAATGGTCGTCAATTCGACCTTATGTCCATCTGGGTCTTTTGTATAAATTGAATGAAAATAGTGATGATCCTGAATGTTGAAGTCTAAATTTAATTCTGTATATCGTTCTTTAGCTTTTTCAAAATTTTCTTTTGTAACATTAAAGGCAAAATGGTCAATTTTTACATTTTTAGAATTTAAATTAAGTTTAGAATCATCTAAATCAGCCGGAAACAATGCAATTCCAGATTTTCCGGAAAGCAGAAAAATGGGAAATTCACCCCATTCAGGTGGTTTGTATTCTTTTAATCCTAATACTTTTTGATACCATTCACTTGAGATTTTCAAATCTTTTACTCTAATGGCTACGTGATCTAAAAAATCGAGGGTTATTTCATTATTTTTTCTTACCATTTTTCAAGTCTATTACTTTCCAATTTTTTGCTAGTCTAAAAGGTCAACTATTATTAGATAGAATAGTTCATTCATTAGCTATTTTAGAATAAATATCTAAACTAATAAATGCTCCATTTTTAACTTCGCAGTCTTGCATTGTACCTTCTAAATTGAATTTAAGTTTTGCCAAAGCTTTTTTGCAATTTATGTTTTCGGTTTCTACAAAGCCCTCAATTCTATGTAATCCAATAGTATCAAATGCGTAATTAACAATAAGTGGCATTGTTTCGGTCATGAAACCTTTTCCCCAACTTTGTGGCAGTAACCAAAAACCAATTTCTGCTTTTCTATTTTCTTTACTCATATTATTTAATCCACCTGCACCTAGAAAACTTCCATCATCCTTTGAACAGACAGCCCACCAAATTCCGGTTTCATTTTCTTCCAGATCAGCAAACCAAGACATTTGTTCTCTTGTAGCCTCTAAACTATTATAACTAATGCCATAATATTTAATTATATCTGGGTGCGAAAGCCCTTTAAAAACGTTTTCTAAGTCCGAATCATTAAACTGTCTTAAGATTACTCTTTTAGATTCTAAAACCGGAAATTTTTTGTTCATTTTATAATTGAATTCTAAGGAATTAAATGTTAACTAAACGATAGATATAATATGAATAGATTTACTCACTAATATAAGCTTCTAGTTTGGAAAAAGCTTTTTCACGGTAAGGTAATAATTCTTTATATTCATCACTATCAAATACATCATGTAATGATTTCATATCTGGAAATTCCATTATAGAAACTAAACTGGGAGTGTAATCACCTATAAGAGGTTTAGAGACCTTAAATTTATTTACAGGCTTTGCATCTACTTTTTTATATAGAATTCCTACTTTTTCTAAGTAATGAGATAATGCCTCTTTGCCTTGTTGATTTATTGTAGCTACGATTGTTACATTAACTTTTTTCATATTTTTCTTTTTAATTTAGATTAACTGTTTTTTTCGATCCATAATTGTATTATATAATTTGAGATAGAGTCTTTTTTAGAAATCACAAGTTTATTTTCTTGCACCATTTTGTTGATTTGATTAGCAGAAAACCATTGTGCTTTTTTTATTTCTTTATTATCGATAGTAAAATTTTTGCTTTCTGTTTTTGCCGAAAAGCCTAACATTAATGATGATGGAAAGGACCAAGGTTGAGAACCGATATATTCTATATTGGTGACCGCTAGATTTACTTCTTCTTTCATTTCTCTTTTAACAGTGTCTTCAAGGCTTTCTCCAATTTCTGAAAACCCCGAAAATAGAGAACACATATAACCATATTCTTTTTCGTGCATATTTAATAGACATAGTGGAGGTCCATTTTTTGGTTTGTATTCTATTAATACAATTACAGCTGGATTAATTCTTGGAAAGTGTAATGAATTACAAAGATTGTTTATGCATTTTCTTCTATGCCCTTTTTCTTCTCTGATTGTCGTAGAACCACAATTATTGCAGAATTGATGCGTGTTGTTCCAGTTTGTAATTCCTTTAGCATATGCTAGTAACGAAGCTTCTCTTTCATTAATGAGATGGAAACAATCTCGTACACATAGTAATTTAGAATATGATATAAAATTTGCTATAGTCGAAAGCTCAATTTCTGATAAATCAATACACCAAATTTTTTTATTATTAGATACGCCAAGAAAATATTTTTGATTAGTTAAAGAGGCTAATTCCAAAGGGATATTCATTAACACTTCATCTTTTAAGGCTGATGTAATTATAAAAAAGTCATTCTTAAAAATTGGGATATAAGAAACCTCACGAAATTTTGTGTCAACTTCACGTAGTTCAGCAGCTCTATCAAAGTCATAATTGCTATAGGATTGTATTCTATTCATTGGTGTCAAAGTTTTTTGCCCAATCTTTTGCCCAGGATTCTAAAGGTTTTAGTAGTAAGAAAATTTCTTTCCCTTTATCGGTAAGCGCATATCCATCAACTGTTCTTTCAATTAAAAATGATTGGGTTAATTCTTTCAGTCTCCTATTTAATGTTGTTGGCGAAATAGATTCACACCTGTCCTGAAGTACCCTGAATGTACAAGATCCTTCTTGTAGTCTCCAAATAATTCCCATCGACCAACTTCTTCCTAGTAAGTCAAATAGTGCCATTAAATGATTTCCTGATTTTGAACCTCTAACTGGTTTTCCTGGTGTGGGTAGTGACATAGTTTAATTTGCTACATTATTGATAGCAAAGCTACATAATGTGTAGCAAATTGAAAAATGTTTTACTATTTTTTAACAGTAAAATCGGGTAGAAGAATATATCATTACTTGTGTATTCTTTTATGATTTAATTCTTCATACTTATTAAAAAAAAGTTTAGTGATAGGAATATAACTATGCTTTATTAATTGAATACTTTATTCATTACTAGATTTTCATAGGTGTTAGATTCCATAGGGAAATCTACATTTCCAATTGATGTATAACCTTGTCTTTCATAGAAAGCTATTGCTCTATCATTTTTGATATAAACCTCAAGATTAAACTCAGTAAATCCATGTTCTTTAACTGCTTTTTCTGCCTCGTTAATTAACCCATATCCAATTCCTTTTCCATAAAATCTTTTTAGAACATACAATTTGCTTAACTCGGGAACTTTTATTTTTCTAATAGGACAAGTGCTATTATAGATTATTTCGGCAACACCAACTGGATTTTCATTTTGATAAGCAATAATAAGTCTATTTGGATTTTCTTTTATGATGTTTTCTATAAGCTCTAAAGAGAACCTTTTAGTTATAAAATTTGCAAACTCAAATGTTATTCCATCAACAGCATAGGTTTCAATGTAAATTGTTTTCAATAAAACTGATATTCTCAAAGAGTCCGTTAGTTTTGCTTTTCCATATGATATTTTCATTGGTTACCTTATTTTTTTGTCTCGTAATATTCTTTGAGGACGAAAAAAGCTTTTTTCTTTTCACCTTTTTCCGAAATTAACCCTTTTCTATTATAGTTATCTTGAATTTCTGGTAGAACTCTTCTGGGAGATTTAAAATCAACTAAAACCCAAGGTGATATTCCTTTTAATTGTTCTATTCCATCAACCATTTTTAATGTTTCTTGATATAGAAATTCTTGATATTCTTCTGTCCATCTATCATCTTTTTCGCCATGCAGTCCATATTTAGCTCCAGCACCAAATTCTGAAATTATTACAGGCTTGTCTTGAGTAATTTTCCATTTGATTCGCTGACATTTTTCTATTTCACCATCATACCAACCTATATATTGATTGAAACTTAAAACATCGACAATTTCGGCAAATGGATCGTCAATTGTTCTTGTATTAGGATTACCGTTATAATCGTGCTGTTCTAAAGCCGCACTAATCAAACGAGTAGGATCTTGTTCTTTGGTAAATTTAGCAAGTTTGGTAAGGAACTCATTTCTAGTATCGCTATTAGGGGTTTCATTAGCCATTGACCAAATGATTACGCTTGCTCGGTTTT
The DNA here is from genome assembly GCF_003443695.1 of Aquimarina sp. AD1. NCBI lineage: Bacteria > Pseudomonadati > Bacteroidota > Flavobacteriia > Flavobacteriales > Flavobacteriaceae > Aquimarina > Aquimarina sp. AD1. Next base: position 432,275 of record NZ_CP031966.1, read on the forward strand.
TATCTCGTCTGATGACTTCCGAAATCTGATTTTGAGCATTAAGATACGTTTCTTCATTATCCCAAGAAATTGTCCAATAAACAGGGTTTTCTTCCCAAACTAAAATCCCCATTTTATCCGCTAATCGAACCATATACTCATTATGAGGATAATGCGCTAATCGGACATAGTTACAACCTAAACTTTGAGCATATTCTAATAATTTTTTTGCGTCTTCTTTAGAATTACATCGACCACCGTTGATAGGACTTTCTTCGTGAATAGAAATACCTTTGAGAAATAAGCTTTTCTCATTAATTAGAATTTCTGCCCCTTTTGTTTTTATGGTTCTAAAACCAATTTGATCTGATATTTTATCTTCTTGCGTACTAATTGTTACATCATATAATTTTGGAGATTCTGGTGACCAATATCTAATGTTTTTGGACTTTAATTTAATAGTACATTTACCAGTATGATCTGTTTTTAATTTTTCATTAATACCTAATTCCGGAATATTGATTGTAATTTCTTGTTCTGCTTTTTTAAAGCCATTTAACTCTATTTGACCTGTTATTATTTTAGTATCCTCATCGTCTAAATAAAGTTGATAGTCAGAAATAAACGTACTACTAGTTTCTATAAGCTTTACTTCTCGTGTAATTCCGCCATAATTCCACCAATCTGTATTTAAAGTAGGAACAGCATCTCTTTTTCTTTTGTTATCAACTTTAACTACTATATAATTCCCTTTAGGTTTTAATAATTTGGAAATTTCAAACTGAAATGGAGTAAATCCACCAATATGTTTACCTAATTTCTTTCCGTTGAGATAAACGTCGGTTTCGTAATTTGAGGCCCCGAAATAGACAAATACTCTACTATCTTCTTGTTTTTTAGTATAATCGAACGATTTTTTATACCATAAAGTACCTTCATAATAGAATAACTTTTCCTTTTGTGAGTTCCAATCGCCAGGAACTTTAAGGCTATCCATTTTATCAAAATCATACTCCACTAAATCTGATTTTGATTTACGTTTGGCATTGGTAAAGAAAGCACCGTTTCCTGGATTTTCTTGATTTTCAAATGGTTCATATCTATAATTGTAAAACCCATTTTCATATGGATCTACAATATATTTCCAATAACCATTAAGTGAGGTGGATTCGCGATTGATGGCATTCACCATAATTTTTTCCTGTGCTTTAATCCCGTATACAAAATAGAAACAAGCTAGAATTAATATATGTTTTTTCATTTGATGTTTTAGAAGTGGGCTCTAAGAGTTAGGTTATAGTTAATACAGAACTAAAATTACTGATTTTTAGATTAAGCACTAAGCAAAACTTTTTATTAATTAATTGATGTAAATTCTGTTTCTTGTTTTACAAAATACCTAACGTAGATTAGTATCAATATAGGGACTATCACCAGACCACTGACGAAATTTAATAAAGATATCCAATCAGTTAATTCAGTCCCGCCTTTTGAAATTAGTACTAATTCACCAAGCGGACCTCTTGAAAATATGGTGTTATGAATAAAATTCCAACCTAAATGAAGTCCAAAAGGTAATAAGATAGATTTAGTTTTAGAAAAGGCCCAAGCCCAAGCGTATCCCATCAATCCAGTTCCAATGAACACTAAAATCATGGCAACAATATTTCCTAAAATACCAAAAGAAAACCAATGATAAATTCCGAATGAAATTGCAGAAATTAAAATACCTTTTCTAGAGCCAATTTTTTGGATTATAATATATAATAGTGCTCCGCGAAAAATCAATTCCTCAGTCAATACAGATTTAAAATCCCACCAAAACGATTTTAAAATAATATTAATATTAATACCGGTATTTAATATCCAAGTGGATGATTTTAAATAGGATTCTAAGAATTGCTACAAACAGGATGTTATATACTTTATTAGTTTATTAAAAACTTGAATGTTTTAGTATACTTATTGTCTTTACTATTTATTTCAGCTAGATATAGACCATTAGTTAAATTAGAGGTTTCGATTTGGATATTTTTAGTGCTTATAGCTTCTTCGGATTTAATGAGTTTTCCTTCAATAGTATAAATATCTATCATAACATCATTTTCTATACCAGATAGAATAATATTGTTTCCATTTGTAGGATTTGGATATAGTATCATTAACTCATCATTTATTGATGTTTCGGCATTAGATAAAACATTATCTTCAGAATATCCACCAATAATTACTTTTACTTCTGTTGGGAATGTAGATTGAATTGTAGATGAATGATCACCAACGTCGTCATAAGCAAATGCATATGTTTGAGATTCAAAACTAATGACGTCATCATGAAAAAAGCTTACGTATTCGTTATAAGGTTCTATTTGAAAAAAACGAGTTGCATCATGAGAATATTGAACAGTTTCATCTGTGATATTTGTATAAATAGCATGTCGACTTATGGCAGCGGCCATTTGTGCCTGAATCATTAAATCTTCATTATACGCTTCAGTATTTACACTAGCATCATGAGGAGTATAAGCTAAATAGCCAGAACCTTCTATTGCATTTACCGTTGTAGGTTTGTCATAAATAGTGGCAATAGTTCCATCAGCCGGATCGGTAAAAATAAATTGATTATCATTATTAATCCTACCTACCCATGTTCCTCGGTCTCCAATATTAATATGTAAGTCATGAATACTATAAGTCTCCCAAATATCATCAATATATGCGTCTAAAACATCTTTTGGGAATTCATCTACTTTAGATGGTTGTTCTATTATAGGTTCTCCATCATAAGAATGCGTTTTTATTGTTTTGGCAACCAAATAATCAGTACTCACATTTTCATCCCAAGCGGCTAAAATTTCATCATGGGATAATAATTCGCCAATTTTTTTAAATTGAGGAGTTCCATTTCCGTTAACAGCGTCGTTATAGGAGTCTTCGTAAGTTTCTCCTGTAACACCGCCAGAAAACCCATGTACTTCTAATCCCATTGGGTATTGATACGCATCAACACGACTAGTATTGGTCCATAAACCAGCATCTCCCCAAGTTAATTCAACCAATTCCCAACGAATCCCATCATTAGGGTCTGATTCTGAATTTAAATTAGCACCCGCGTAACCACCTGTTTCATGAAAACGTAAATACATAGGCGATTCAAAGGAAATAAAAATTCTACAAGCATATAAGCCGTGAGGGATTAGAATTTTTTTATCTGTAATCTCACTTAATTTGGTAAAAATATCTGGGTATTTCCATCCTGCAGGTTCGCTCCATTCCGGTCCATCTACAGTATTATCATCAGCAGACATAGCTACTAAAGAACTATTAGTTATATTCATCCAAACATCACCAGTAGGTTCCATCTTACCAACTAATCCAATATAAATATCTTCATCTGCATATCTTGAGTTATTTTCAAAAGTATATGGAAGAGTAAGTTGAGCATTTAATTTTATTACAGATAATGTAATAATTGCCAAGAGAAGTGTGATCTTTTTCATTGAGGTTATTTTAGTTGGTTTAAGGTTAAAACAGCAAATGCAGCTTTTTAATTTAACGTATAAACGAATTAAAATTGAAAAAAATATATTGTTAGAATAAAATTAAATTAAATCTAAACAAAACGTAATTCCGTAATTGATTTTGAAGAAAATAATATAAAATTAAAAGATTTAAAAGAAATTATTTTATGTGCATAATACATCACTTTTCTGCTACGATTACATATGTTGGAAATGCGTAAGATTCTTTCGATATGATTTCTTTTATTTTAAAATCATTAAGCTCTAGAAATATTCTAATTTCCTCTCTAGTAAAAGTTCTAATCACTGATTTATCTATTCCGATTTCTTTTAAGCCATCTTTCGATTTCTTGAAATAGTGAGATTCCCAGTTAAAGGTCATTCCTTTATCTAAGTCTATATTCCATATACTTTTTCTTAGATATTCCTCGTTCTCATAAATTGCATTATGAAAGACTTCTTTCCTATGCCGAATTGAGGGTATGAATTTTTCAGCATCAATAAAGTCAAAACTAAATATTCCTTTTTCTTTAAGATTATTGTATGCATTGTGAAAAGTGGATAAAACATCTTTATTAGTCAATAGATAGCTGATAGTTCTGCCTACCATTAGCATACTTCCTACTTGCTTATCCAACTTAAAAGAACGTATATCTTCCTTTGAGAATTTGCACTTGGGATATTTTCTTTTGGCAATTTTGACCATTCCTTCACTTAAATCAATACCAGAATATTCAAATTCATTTTTTTGAAAGAAATTACCCAAATGCCCGATTCCACTTCCTAATTCTAGTACTTGCTTTTTATCGTTTTTTTTAAGAATACTTGCATAAAATTCGAATTCACTCTTGTAATCAATAAAAGAGGAGTACATTGCTTCATAAACTTCGGCTAAATTGGTATAAAGTTCGTTCATTACCTTTTTTATTAATTCCAGATATTAGACATTGCAGCTAACGATTTGGTTACGGTACCTTATCTAATGCACATATGTAAAGTCTTCGTTTCATATTTTTTATTCTTTTGTTTGCGTATAGCCAGGTAATCCGTGTAAACATTTTATAATTTGGTTTCCTCCTGGTTCGCCCGCATGATAATGATATCCTCGTTCATCATCAAAATGGCCACCGCATTCGTCTAAATTTTCGGATTTATTACCTTTTTTATCTATCAAACCATAAATTCCAAAACCATCAATTGCATACCCAATCATAGAGGAGTGCGAATTAGTTTGGGTAATTTCTTTAGTAGAGCCAGTGACTGCGTGATAATGATAACCTCCATGTGGATTTACGTGACCTCCGTGGTCGTCCAAAGGAGCAATGGTATGTGCCGCTAATATTGCATGTGTTGGAGCAGGTGGGTCATATTTAACTCCATTGAAAGCAATGCCTATTCCACCTCTTCCAAAATTTTGAGTAGTTTTTATATATTTTGGTGTTACCGGAATCACAAAGGTTGTTATTTGATCTTTAAAATATTCTGGCAAACATTCTACACAATAGTTATGATATTTTTCCTCTACTTGTGGTTTTGCCGCCGCCAAGCAACCTTCTTCGGTGTCGGTAACTTTAATAGTTCCATCTTCTCTATATAATTTCCATTTGTCATCACTATAAAATTCGTTCAATTTGGAAATAAAGTGTCCCGAAACATCATAAACTTTATCATCCTTAAACCAAATTCCTGCTTTCTCCATCCCATCTTCAATATGTCGAGGGCACCAAGGACCCATTTCATGTTCAGTTGCTTGAGAATTTGTTTTAATGACGTAGCATAGTGTCTTAATGCCATTTAATTCAACCATTTCCTTTTTAATACTGTCAATTATATTTTCTGAAATGAAGTAATCTGTATTTACAGGAATTACCTTCATAGAGGAATCAATTTCATTAGACAAATCCTTATTTGTATTTGCTATTTTTGATGGCTTATTCTCTTGTTTATTTAACTCTTCTAAAGTTAAAAAGCCATCATTATTACTGTCGATATTATTAAAATCATCTTCAATTGGTCCTTTGACTTCCACTTTGGATAATTTTCCATCTTTGTTACTGTCTAATTCATCAATTAATTGCGCAGAAGATGGTCGTTGTCCATTTGGTTCTTGTTGTTCTTTTTTTTTCTGATTTAATTTGCAAGAAATCAGAGTTGTAAGAGTTAATATTACAAATAAAGCATGTTTCATTTTTTAATTCATTTTGTATTTTTTTCTATACTCTTTAGGACTGATACCTTCTTTCTTTTTAAATAATCTTGAAAAATAAGGAGGGTATTCAAAACCTAATTCATAGGCAACTTCAGAAATTGTTTTGTTGGGATTTAGTAACACATTCTTGGCTTCATCAATTAAATACAACTGCAAATGTTCAGTAGAAGTTTTTCCTGATTCTTTTTTGAGCGTATCACTCAGGTAACGTTGCGAAACGGATAGTTGATCTGCAATTTGTTCTATGCTTGGAATACCTTTTTCTTGCAATTGCCCCGAATCAAAATACTTTGATAATTGTTGATTAAATTGCTCTAGTAGATTATTTGATAACTCTTTGCGATTTAAAAATTGTCTTTCATAAAAGCGTTTGGCGTATTTTAAAAGTGTACTTAATTGAGAAATGATAATTTCTTTACTAAATTCATCCTGATTATTCTGGTATTCAATATTAATATTTTCTACAATGGATTCTACTTGTTTTTCTTCTTTTGGCGAAAGGTGTAACGCTTCATTTACAGAATACGAAAAGAAGCTATATTTCTTAATTTGCTTCGCCAATTCTGTTCCTTTCAGAAAGTCTTCATGAAAATTTAGAGAAAAACCTTTTTGTTCATAGAATACACTATTATCCCATTGTAAAACTTGTCTTGGAGCAATAAAAAACAAAACACCATTTGTAAAATCATAATTTGTTCTTCCATAATTTAAATCACCTTTTACGATTTTCTTCAAACTAATGGAATAGCAATCATTTGTAATAGGAGGCGAACTTTCTTTCGGACAAGGTAAAAAACCTTCACCTTTAGTAGAGAAAACACTGAGCATAGGATGCTCTGGAGGAGGGAGTTCAATATAATTTAAGAAGGATGATAGTGTTTTGAAATGTTTCATCTAGCTAATTTAAAAATTCCATTTAAAATTTATTCAGTTATCAGAAACATTCCAAGCTTTTTTTAATTTTAATTCTTTAATATTAAGTGTTTTACTAGATTTAAAATAATCATTAGTAAAATCAGCAAATGCATTAGAGTGTGCATTATTTTTTTTCTATAGGTTTTCTTTCTGCAAACGTCATATTGCGTTTGACGTAGATATAATTTTATGTTTATGGGTTACTTTTCTTTTATAGTACTTTCGCGAAAGGGAAATAGTTATAATTAGCAGTATGATTACTACACTACCTATTATTACATTACTGACCATCTTATTTTGTTGCATCGCAAATAGTAAAGTATCTACTTTTCCAGTGTTTAGAAATACCCAATCACTTGCAATTCGGGTAGCAAAATCGGAGTTTCCAGTTGTCAAAATGATAATACCATCTCCATTTGTTGGATTATATCGAAAGGCTGTATTAATAGGTGGATTGCTTTGACCATCATGTCCTATTATAAATTGTCCATTATCAATTTCTGCGAAAAGGAAGGTGCCAAGACCATATATAGGAGCACCAAGTTTATTTGCTTCAGCTTGCCACATCATCCTTTGATATTTTGGCTGTAATGGTTTTAGAGTGCTTTTTTCTATATTAAAAAGAGCGAAAAGCTTTTCTAAATCGGTTAATGTTGTATATAATGATGTTGCAGCCAGAGAGGTGTAATAAAAATGAGGCGCTTTGGAACCATCTGCGTTGTAAAAATCACAGAGTTTGTTACGAAACTTTTCATCCCATTGATAGAAAGACGATTGCATTCCTAAGGGTTCAAAAATTTCTATTCTCATATACTGATCAAAAGATTGTCTACTCACTTCCTCTACAATGAGTTGAAGCAATGTAAATCCTCCTCCAGAGTATCGCCATTCGCTTCCTGGTAAGATGCCTACTTGCGTGCTACCATTTCTACCTTGGTCAGCGTCCTTTGCTTTGGTAAGTGAAGATTCTAAAGACTGCACATCTTTTAAATTTTCGAAACCAGAGTATCCAAGTCCATCGGTCAATCCTGCAGTATGACTAAGTAGTCTTCTAACCGTAACTTTATTGTTGTCAAACGAACTAGGTGGTAATTCCCAACGTTTAAGGTAGTTAGATACGGGAACATCCAAATCTAATTTCCCTTCTTGAACTAATCGCATAACCCCAATAGTCGAGACAAATTTTGAAAGAGAAGCTACTTGAAACACTGTATTTCGGTTAACTGAAGTATTCTTTGAATGGAAAGATTCCGTTACTGGCGCTCCATCTTTAAATATAGCCATAGCCATATTGCCTACAAATTCTTTTTTAAGTTCTTTGTGCACTGATGCTATAAACTTTGTAGACTCTTTTTGTTCAGTGAATGGTGTATGCCACCAACCTTGGTCGGTACCTAAAAAAATCATTACTGTCCATAAAACAATTAGGGCAGCCGATAGCGAGGTGTATTTAATAAATCTTTTCATTGTGATTTTTAATAACGGTTCCAAAAATTAAACCTACACCAGCTCCAAGCGTTAATCCAATAGCAATATTACCGGTTAAGATTCCTACAGAAAGTCCAATCCCTGCTCCAAAAACAAGACCTAATTTTTTATCTTTCTTTTTCATGTTATGTGTTTTATTATTTCTACTCTATATTCAATTGATAATTACTGTTCATCTACAATTAACAACAGGGCCAATAATTTAATTGTTAATTGACTTAAAGGCCCTATTGTATGATTGTTTTTTATTACAATGTTTGCGTGACGCTTTGATTCCAAATACCAGTTGCAGCAGTTTCTTTAGCAAAGGTTTCAAAATCTATAGCTGGTCTACCCAATACTTTGGCGACATCGTCAGATACTTCTTGGTTCTCTGGATTTCCTAATACTTCTTGGAATAAATAACCGAAGAGCCATACATACGAATCAGGTAATCCTGCTTGTTTCATACCTTCCTTAAACTCATCAATAGAAATTGGTACAAACTGAATATGCTTGTTACTAGCTTCAGCCATAATTTCAACCACCTCCTTAAAAGTTCTTTTTTGAGGACCTGTTACAGTTATGGTTTGTCCATTATAACTATCATCTACGATGACTTTAGAAACTACATCCGCTATATCATTGACATCGACAAATGGGATTTCTGCATCTGGCATTGGTAATGCAACAGTACCATTGAGTACAAATTCTAAGAAAGCACCTTCACTAAAATTTTGATTGAACCACGATGCTCTAACCAAAGTGTAGTTTAAACCAGAGTTTGCTACGATATCCTCACAAGCTTCGGCTTCTGTCTCACCTTTTCCAGAAAGTAACACCACTTTTTCTAAGCCAGCTTGTAGAGCTTTTTTAGTAAGTGTACTGATAGCGTCTCTTGAACCTGGTACTGCCAAATCCGGATAATACACAATATAGGCTCTATCCATATTTTTTAAGGCCGCGTCATAGGTATCTGTGTTTTCCCAATCAAACATTGGGGTTGTTTTTCGTCCAACAACGCGTACATTATGGCCTAATTCTGTTAAATTTTCTGCAACTCGGCGACCGGTTTTACCGTTTCCTCCGATAACTAAAATGTTTTCTGATTTCATTTCTATTCGTTTTTAAATTGATATTAATTGTGTTTTAATTATTTAATTTTTTTGATTTTACTTTTATAAGCAATTTGCAGTATTTGTTTTACTAAAAACTTTAGTATACCAATACGTGGTACTCATTGCTATAAACTCTACTCCAATGAGCCAAAAACCAGCAGCAGCAAAGAAGCTATAATAGGATCCTCCATTAGGAACTATTAAAAAAGGTACAGTAATTAGAATATCTAAAACCGTTGCGGTTAAGAAGAAAATCACCCCTAACCAATATCCTTTTATAGTACTTTTTTTTCTGTAATATAGTTTTGCTCCTAACCACACTACAGGTAGAATTCCTAAGGACAATAAAATATTTGCCTGAAATTCTGGGTCCTCTAAAATCGGGATGTAGAAGGAAATTGTGTAAATACTTACTCCAATAATCCAGATAATAACCCCAATGCTTATGGCTCTTAATTGTTTCATGATTGTTCGTTTTTTGATTGATTATTTTTTTAAGCTGATACCTTGTCTTATTTTGTGTAAAGCATGCCTATGATTAAAAGTGTAAAAGCACTAAATGATGATACTGTTCTTATGGTATGCCAACGATTCCAAGGTTGTTCGAATTTGTTTCGAAGCTCGTGCAATTCAATTTTTGAAAGAGTTTCTAAGTTAGAGGTATCCAAAACCTCATTTAATGGAACGTTTCCAAAAATGGTTACTAAGCCGATGCCAACAAAAAACAGTATTGCAGCCGTAAGGAATAACCAGAAACTTATATTGTTGTTTTTAAATAAATAGGTATTTACAAAGAGTAATATGACAGGACCAAAAAATACTACCATAAAACGGACATTTATAATTGCTCTATTCATTGATTGAAAAGACCTTAAGAAGGTTAAGTTGTCTAGTCGACCAATACCAGGTGTAACAGCATTAGACCAAGTAAAACATAAACCAGCTGTAAGACCAGTAAATAGTAAACCGAGCATTAACACGATAAATTTTAGTTTAAATTCCATTAATTGATGTTTTTGTAGACGTTATCCACGTTAATAATTCTTGATATTCCTTAGAGTTGAGTTTTATTTTTTTGCCCTTAGGCATTCTTTTTTTTATGAAGACTTGCTTGTAGATATCATTAGCCCAAGAATTCATGTTTTCTAATGTGAACACACGTCTTTTATTCTTTTTGTAATGACAAACATTACATTTACTTTCTAAGATTTTAAATGCTTCAGCTTTAGAATCTTTTACTACATAATTTAAAGTGTATACCGAAATAGATTCCGTATTCTCTTTAATCAATTCGTAAGTGTTTTTTGAATTAATAGTTAGTACTGTAAAAAATCCTATTATTAATTTTACTGTTGTTATCATCATTATATGGTGTTATTAATTTGATGATACAAAGGTGCCAAGTGTTCAAAAGAGTTTTTTGACACTTAAAGACAATCTCTTGACATTTTACGCCAAAAAGGATTTTTTAATTATTTTTCCTAAATTCTGAAGGAGTTTGATTAGTCCATTTTTTAAAAGCACGATTAAAAGCACTTTGTTCAGAGAAACCTGTTAAGAATGCGATATCACCAATACTTTGATTTTTATCATGTAGCATGTCTTTAGCGATTTTTTCTTGAGTTCTTTTCACTAAATCCCTATAGGTAACACCTGCCTCAGAAAGCCTTCTGGTCAGTGTTCTGTTACTCATGGCTAGGAGTTCACTGATATTTTGAATCGCAGGGATACCTGTCGGAAGCCCATCTTTAATTAGAGATTCTACATCGCGTACAAACTTATTACCGGGTATTTTGATGCCTTTAGTGTTTTCATCTACCTGTTTTAGTAAGTAATTATTTATACTGACATCTGCCTTTGCAGTTCTTAAGTTTAAGTCAGCCGTTTTATAACTTATGGAATAGCGAGATTGATTAAAAAGTATTGGACATTTAAAAGCAGTATTATAACTGGTTAAGTCTTGGGGCGGGCTGTGTTTAAAACTAACCTGGATCGGAGAGATATCTTTTTCAGACATGGCTTGCAGTACAACTACTGTGGCAGATAAGCTAGCTTCTGTAGACAATTCCATACCTCTTCGATGTGCTTCTCTATTGAGTATAACATGAGAAATGTTTCCTTCTTTTTTAATTTTCCATACAAATGTATTTGAGAGGAGTTTAAAATAACGATCACTACGTTCAAAGATTTCTCCTACTTTAGAACAAGTACGCCATGATAGTCCTAATACACCATAATCCTCAATAATCATTTGCTGGCCTACCCGAACCCCAAATCCTGGTCCAAGTTTATCATCTAGTAGCTCGTGTAAATCTAGAAATTCTTCAGCGGCAACAACCTGTAAATGCTTTGCTGCATCTATTGAAGTAGGTAAATCGATAAAATCATCCCTAGACATGCCCTCTGCTATGGCGCAATTAATTATCTTGAGGTATAGACTTATAGAAAAGTATTTCATTTTTCTTACTGAACTGACAATTGCAACTTTTTAATTTTTTAAAATGTCTTGTCCAAACATAGGATTAAAGGTAATAAAATCCTAAGAATTCGCTTTGCCAACTAATAACTAGTTGTATACTGTGAATCTGTTGCGAGACTATGTTTTTAATCTAAGCAAGTAATTTTCATAATTTCAAAGAACTTATTGATACTAAAAAACCAACAACTTAAAAATTGTGTAAAAAGCAATAATCACTTTATTTTTTTAAAAGATAGACTTGTGTGATGGTTAGCGATGGCGACAATAGTTTTTTAGTTATTGAAACTAGTTATTTAATTTCTGTTCAAAAAGAAGGGTTTTTCGACTCAATTCTTCTTTTAATTCATTATCAGAAATTCCGTTTTCTGAAAAATTATCATAGAAATTGGCTAATGAAAAATCTGCAATTATTTTACCTCCTAAATAGGGGAAGTATGTCTTAGCAGCTTGCAAAACTGTAGTACCACCTCTATCGCCAGGTGAAGTCGCCATTAAAAGCATAGGTTTTTCTCGCCATATATTCATGTCTACTCGAGATAACCAATCGATGGTGTTTTTAAATACTGCCGCATAAGTCCCATTATGTTCGGCAAGAGATATAATAAAACCATCAGCAATATTCAGTAGCTCATCTAATCTTTTAACTGCAGTAGGTACTCCATTTTCGGCTTCAAAATCAACTCCATATATTGGTAAAACATAATCGTTTAAGTCGATTGAAATGATTTTTACATTTTCTAATAAATTAGAGGTATAGGATAGTAAACTTTTATTGATTGATTTTTGACTATTAGTACCTGCTATTGTGATTATTTTTTTCATAATTATTGTTTTTTAGAGATTAGATGATCTATGGAATATTTTCCACTACCATGTATTATTATTGTTAAGGCTAGACCGATAATTAGAAGAGAATATTCGTAACCTTCACCCGCTTGATTACCAAACCAATTCATAAAAAAGCCGTGTTCTAACTGCGCGGTAAAAATGATGCCTAGGAACATTCCCGCAAGTGATATTGCCCAAAACCTACTAAAGATTCCTATGATTAACGAAATAGCCCCAAAAAACTCAATCATGATTACTGAGACAGCTACAATACTAGGTAAACCCATTTGTGTAGTCAATGCCTCCATAGTTGCTGAATACCCGTAACCCCCGAAGAGTCCTAATAATTTTTGTGCGCCATGAGGAAATATGACTAAACCAAGTGTTAATCGTGCGATGCTAAACCCAATATTTGGGTGCGTTTTTAAAAGTTTTTTTATCAAGTTTTTCATAAGGTTTACTATTTAAAATTGTTTATAAAGTTGTTCGGTAATACAGTCCGAAAGATGATTTTTTTATAGGTTTATGCCTATTGAATGATACACCAGAACGTAATTGTTGGAAACTTCTAGAGTGAGTTTTAAACTCATCCCATACGGTTAAAAACTGACCGTTTAACCAAAGAGATGCTTTTTTATTTATTGGAGTATTAAACTCAAACTGTGCAAATATCTCGGTATAGCTAGCTTCCTTTTGATCAGAATGTGCTACTGTAGGGATAATTACAAATAATACTCGTGAATTTTTTATAGCGAACTTTGCTGACAAACGTTCTGAATACCCAGAAAAACTATTGTAATATAGAGATGGACCAATGGAGATATTCTCATTAATATTCCAAAATACCGTTGGTTGTACACCTGTCTCATCAAAAACTTGGTTTTCTTCATCTCTAAATTTTTGAAAGAAAGCCAGTGTATTAATACTAAAGGTCTTACTCTTGTTAATTGTATAACTAGCGTATACTATAAAATCTGTTTTATCAAAACCAGAAAACAGTTCTACTTGCGTAAATTGTGCTTGCAGGTAGTTTGCAAATCCAAAGGTTAAAATGAAGGTAATGAGAATTATTTTTTTCATGCTTCAAAATTCCGATAGGAATACATGAAAAAAAATGAACTAGTTTAAGATTTTTACATTCTATTGACTTTTGTAATAATTTTACTCATAAATTCTGGTGTAATGCCGATATAACCGGCTAAGTCTTTTTGAGTAATTCTATTGACAATTTTTGGATATTTCTTTTTGAACTCGATGTATCTTTCTTCTGCAGTTAAGGATATACCATGATTAGAACGTCTTATGTAACTTATAAGCGATCTTTGATAAAGAATACGATAAAACCTTTCAAATTTTGGTATTTCTTTAAATAGTAAATCATAATTAGCTCTAGAGATGGCTAATAATTCAGAATCTTCAGTTGTCTTTATAAAATAGGAGGTAGGTTCATTAGTCATAAAACTAGCCATATCTCCAGTCCAATAGTCCTCTACAGCAAACATGGATATATGTGGAGCACCATCTTCATCTAAGGTGTAAACTTTTAAGCACCCTTTGGTGATAAAGTACTCATGTTTAGTAATATCACCTGCTTGCATTAAAAATGTCTTCTTTTTAACTTTTATTTCTGTAAGTAACGAAAGATATTTTTGCTTTTCTAACTCGGTTAAATCAATAAACCTCGCTACATTATTAAGTATTAGTGTATGTGATTGGTTATAGTTCAATTCAAGCTCGTTTTTGATTTTTTTTCCTAAGTTCTTATTCCTAGATTTTGTTTGAATTAGGAGTTCTTTTTTAGCCACTTTCTAAATTATTCGAATCGTGTCACATATAGTTAGTGACCCTGTAAACAACTAATTTAGTAAACATTTGTAAGCTATAAAATAGTTCTGCGAAATTTCCTAAATAAATACTATTCAAAGTAATTAATTATATAAGTTGCCGTTCCAGGTTATTTTGTTCGAGTGTGGTTTTAATGTCTCTTATGAATTTTATTGATTCTTTTTTAATTCAAGTTCTTCTAAAAACGACCACGTTTTTTTATTTAACATTAAGCGCTGCTCTTTTGAAAATTTACCGTGGACTCCTTCTTCAATTGATATGAATTCTGTTTTAACATTATGTGCCTTTAATTTTTCATAAAGAAGAGATGACTGTTCATAAGGAATAATTGGGTCTTTAGTGCCATGTACTATCAATACAGGAGGGCTGTTTTTATCTACATAATACAATGGCGAAACAGATTCAATAAACTTTCTATTTTTAGAACCATCACCCAACCATTTTTTCACAGAACCTTTATTTTTCAGTAGAGTTAGGTCGGTCGGTCCATATTTATCAATAATGGCAGCTATTTTAATATTACCATCGTATATACAGTTTCTATCAAACTTTCTATTATTATTCAACAAACCCGCCATGAGAGCTAAATGTCCTCCGGCAGAACCACCCATGATAACAATTTTGTGAGGATCAATATTTAATTCTTTAGCGTGTTTATGCAAATAGAGTAGAGCACATCGTATGTCTTCAATTGCTCCTGGAGCCTTTGAAATATTAACTAAACGATATTCTACATTTGCAACAGCAAACCCTTCTTTAAAAAAACTAGAAAAGCCAGTTTTAGATTCTTTAACACCATGATTCCAACCTCCTCCATGGATGTTAATCACAATTGGAGTAGGTTTTTGAGAAACGGGATTAAAATAAATATCCATGCGCCCTTCCCAATCATCTATTTTAGTATAAATTAAGTCAATTTTAGCTTCATAAGTTACAGGGTATTTAACAGGTTTATATTTGGTTTCCTGTCCTGATAAATCAAGAAAGAAAACTAAAGTTAGGACTACGACAAAGTATCTTTTCATCATATCATTGTTTTGTTGCAATTAATGGTTAGAGTATGGAATGTAGCTTTCAAAAGGGTACTAAATTTTCGGATTAACACTGAGCCGAATTATTTATATTTTGCTTTTTATTCTTAAAAACAAAATATAAATAATTCATAAATTTCTGTAAATGATTATATTTTTTTGATTGAATACTTGTTAAGCAGTGTGTTAACTATCGTATTTTTCTATCAGTATTGGTAATTTTCCATTTAAGAATTTAATCTGTTGTTCAATTCCGTTTGGTGTATCATGGTTGTGAGTTGTAACAATAATTATTTTTTTACTAGGAATCATAATTATAAATTGTCCACCATAACCCATTCCATAATCAATTTTATTACCTTTAAATTCAGATTGATACCAGCAAAATCCATGTTTAGAATTTCTCAAACCCCATTTAGTTGAAGATTTTTCATTTTTATCGAATAGTTTTTGAATCCATTCCTTAGAAACTAATTGTTTTCCTTTCCAGTTTCCATTTTTTTCTAACAATTGAGCTATTTTCATCAAATCGATTGGTTTCATTTTGAGACCAAGTCCACTTCCGTCATAGTATCCTTTATTTCTTTTTTGCCAATTTGTATCATAAATGTTTAAGTGGCTAAATAAAAATTGATCGGCAAAATCTAATGTCGAATTTCCATATGCTCTACTTATGATAACAGATAATAAATGAGTAGCTCCAGAGTTATAGTTATATTTTTCTCCAGGATTGTTTTCTAAATTCTTTTTCAAGACAAAAGAAATAGGATTTTCATTAGTTAACCATTCTTGGTGTTCTAAATATCCTTTCCATGAAAGCCCCGAAGTCTGATTTAAAAGGTGTTCAATTGTAATAGTATTCTTTTTATTATCCGTCAAATTTTTAAATTCTTCTGGAAAATACTTTTCTATAGGTTCATTGATATTCTTTATGTACTCCTTGTCAATTGCTATTCCAATGAGAATGCTCATAATTCCTTTAGTTAAAGACTGCACATCGCAAAGGCTATCTTTAGTTTTTCCATTATAATATTCTTCAAAAACAATTTTCCCATTTTTAGAAACCAAGGTAGAGAAGATATAATCTTGGTGTTGCATTGTCTTTTCGAATAATACAGTTTCTTTGGTTTTTTCTTTTTCGATTCCTTTACAGGATAGAATTGTAAACGAGATAGTGATTATTATAAATGGAATTTTCGTTATCATCAGAATGTCTTTTTTATGGTGGCTTGTGTCTAATATATATGCCGTAGCAGAGCAAATTGTTACCTTGCTTTTTCGTTTTTCTGTGTATTGGTAGCTAACTTTTCTTAGTAGGTAGCATTGCATCTTACCAAAAATACAATAACCATTGGATTCATCACTTAATTGCTATGATCACATATATCGTGTTACCCAATGTTTTTTTATTCATATCCGTGTTTCTTTTTCCAGTCAGATATTTCGATTTTATCTTCAGGTGATAGTCTTAATCTTTTCTTTTCAGATGCTTTAAACCCATAAAAAACAAATGTAATCCAAAATAGTGTTCCAGTTAAAAGCAAAATTAGTCGTTGTTTATATTTTAGTTTAAAGTTTTCATTGCGTAATTCAATAAGATCTTTTCCAACAGTCCATTTACCTAAAAGAATAAAAGGAGCAACTGCGAAAATGTATAACATTCTTAGTTTAGAATAACTTTCGGATGTATTTTTTTTATGTGTCTTTTTTAATTCAATTATACAGTTATCGGTTTCTCTTTCCCATTGTTTAATTATTTTTTCTTGTTTTTGTTGCGAAACCCTACGTTTTAGAAGCTCTTGTTTAGCTTGAGTAATAGCTTCTTTTTTCCAACTATCTTCACTTAAATAAATAATCTTTATTAAATCATTAGTAGTGCGTTCAGAAATAGGAGGTGTAAATTTTGTCATTGGCAATATAGGGTAATGTTTAATATATGTGTCGTTGCAGAGTAAAATGTTACCTTGCTGTTTGATTTTTCCTCACATTGGTTGCTAACTTTTACTTTCTACAAGCATTGCGCCTTCATAAATATACACAAACCAATCGATTGATCACTTTGCTGCTATGATCACATGTATGTTGTTTTGGAACGTATTTTATTTATTCTTTCTAACTTCTGACATTATCATTTCCGTTTTTACATATTGAACAATTTCATCATTCTTGAAGTATTCGTAATCATAGTCATTATCTGAGTTATAGTGAATTAAATCTCCAGAATTTTTAGTAAGCATTATATTAAAAAATTCAACGTTCTTACAGTCAGCGGTTGAATATAAAACCTCTATAAATCCAAAATTATTTTTAGCAGAAGTTTTGTTAGAAATATCAGTTTTAAGTTTTTTTTAAAGAGACTCAACTTTATTAATTTTTTCTTTATCCGTAATCGTCAAAGAGTTTTTTCCTCCATAAGAGTGTTTCGTTTTGTTGATCATTTCAATTTCAACAATCGGTAAAGAACATTTTCTTCGTTTACAAGAAAACAGACATAATAATAGTAAAATTAAAGTCAGAGTTTTTAGCATTGTAAATTTTTTCGCAAGAGTAATTTATATGTTGTACAACGTTTAATATATGTGTCGTAGCAGTGCAAAATGTTACCGTGCTTTTCAATTTTTCTACGCATTGGTTGCTAACTTTTACTTTCTGCAAGCATTGCGCCTTACCAAAAATACAACAACCATTCGATTGATCACTTAGCTGCTATGGCATCATATATAGTATTAGGCTTTTGTTTTATATTTTTTTATTATTTGATCATCCCAAACTTGAGCTTCTATATATTTATCATATTTAAACCTCTCCTCAGTTTGAGATTTTTCTTCATTAGGAAGTCCATACTCTCCAATAAGATCATTTATTTCATCCAACAAGAAAATTTGACCGTTACAATTCTTTCGATAAGTTTTAAGTTTAGATTCATCATGAAACTGATAAGAAATCATACTGTCAGGATACGTAAAACTTATATGCTCAGGTTTAAAATCAATTAGTGGAATTTTAATGACCCCTGGATTTACATACCAAGATTTTGCAAACTCACATTTTCCTAAAGTAAAGTAAAAAGGATCCTTCCTGTTGGGTCTTCCTCCCTTTAAAATAAAACCATCTTTAATTTTTTTTTCTAAAGAGAATCTCAAATCAAGATAGTTTTCAGGTCTTTTACTATTCCATCCTTCCGTAATTTTATCTTGAATATTTTCAGCTTTTTCATGACCATACTCGGTAATGTTACGGAATGGTCCGTTTTCAAGTTCGTAATAATGAAATAAATATTTTGGTATGTTCATTTAGTTTAGTTAATAAAGCCTAACGTTTAACATATGGCAAGTTGGGCAGGTGATAAGCACTTACTTTCGGTCTTGCACTAAGCCAAATCTTTTGCATTTTGTTTTATCTTGTTTTTCTAAAAGCCAAATTAAAAGATTTGGCGACCTTTCAGATATACATAGGTCTTTGGATTAAGCACTTATTGTCCTATTTGCTATAGCCGTTGTTGGCAATAGTTATTTATTTCAGTTATTTTATTTTCCGAAATAGATTTGATTCATTATTCTCTTTCAATTTATCAAATAAGTAATTGGATAGAGGAACAGCCAATACGTCATTCAATAAAGTTCCATTTTTATAAAAATATATAAAAGTCCAATATCTATCTCTGTCCAACCAATCCATATGGCTCTCTAAGTCCTTGCCCAAATATGTTCCACATCCTTTTTCACATATTTGATGGAAATTTAAACAGGGATAATTTTCGTACGAACCTCTTTATCCAACTTCCAAACTGTCCCATTCAAAACAATTAATCCTTTCTGAAAAATAAATTTCCTTTTGGAAAGAAGTCAAATCCCTTTCTATCAAGCTATCAAAACAAGAAGTGTCCGTAGCGTATTTTTCAAGACACTTATCATTATTACAGCTAAGTATAAAAATTGAAATCGCTAAGCAGTAAAGTTTGTTCATAATTATTGCCAACGTTTAATGTATGAGTCAGAATATCCCTTGAGGTTATTATGACTTCATACATTTGTGTTATAAACTTTGTATTATAAAAAAGTAGTTTCTAATAATTTTGGATTCATCATATATAATCCATCATTAGCGCCAACATAATTAGTAACATTAGAATAAAAAAATACATTATCCTGAACTGATATAAATTTACTTGGATGATTATAAAATCTTCCTCCATTTATTGACAAATATTCATTTCTATTAAAGTAATTGTAAAGTTGAATGAAACCAGTATTTGAAACACCTAAAAACAGTTGGTTTTTATATTCAAAAAGCTCTTCTGTATGACAACTAGTACAACCATCATATTCCCGAACAAATTTTAAACTTGAAACATCAAATCTCACAATAGATTCTGGCCAGTCATTAGTAGGGAAATCTGGATTATGAAAATCCGGAGTAAAAAAATAATATTGTCCATTAACTTCTTCATAATCATTATAGCAATATACAATGGAATTATCTGTATTTACTTCAATCCAAGAATTCAATACCTCATCATATTCAAATAAATCTTTATGTAGTTCAGAAGGATTATAAGTTCCCCCAGTTATTCCTTTGCCAAGATATACTTTTCCTGAAAAAGGGATTAATATAGCATACTCTCTAGATTTACCAGGAAAGTTCTGTAAATACCTTATCGCTTCTGAAAAGAGATTAATACTTAAAAAATTATTATTTTCTTCAAAAGGGAAATAAATATACATCTCTCCATTGTTTGAAATGTTGGCAGCATAAATTGTATCGGGTATATTTAGATCTGAGTATTTTGACCACATTTGATTTTCTATATCAAATTTCCATAAATGTAGATTTTGAGAAGAATTTTGATCTGAGCCTAATGAAAAAATATTACCATCATGTTGAAACGTTTCTCGAATATATAAAGGATTGTTTTTTGCATAAAGAATATAGTCAGAAATTATCTCTATTGGTTTTGAATAGGTAGTCTCCATTCCTGCGGTTGAATATTTTACAGAATTGATCTGAAATTCTTTGTAAGGTCCAAGAGGTATTTTAATATCTAGTGAATCATTATTGTATATATTTTCTATAGAGGCTTCGAGTTCATTATTAAGAATTACTTTTGAATATTCTGGTGTAAGATTAAAATTTTCCCCTTTGATAGTGATTCTATCACCTATATGAACTTTATCTAATATTTGAATGATTTCTGGTTCTTTTAGGTTCAAAGAGTTATCAAGAATATCCTCTTGTAATTGCGCATTTACCTTCAGAGTAAGATTATTTGTAAGTATTTCGTTTGGAATTATAAATTGAATAGAATCTTTGGAGCTAGATAAAATTTCAGCTTTTTCATCATTTACATAAATCTCTGTAAATTCGGTAGTATCAAAATCCTCACCATAAGCTGTAATGGCTTCACCAAATGTTGTAGCACTTTTATTAACTCCATTAATTTTTGGTGGTCGTAAGCTAAAACTTTTACTTGTTATTAATGAATCTCTTTCCCCTGTTTTAACATAAATGAGGAAATTTGAATTTATTTTTTCTAGATTTCGAGGTATTTTTAGAAAAATAGAATCTTTTTGAGGTTGATAAAATTCGAAAACACGAATATCATCAAAATAAAATTTTAAAGAATCTAAAACAATATTTTCGCCCTTGATCTTAACTAATTCATTAAAAATACCATTTTCTGGAATTTCAATATTGGATGGTATAAAATCAAAATTTTCCTGAGGAATATTTATATCATCTTTTTCACAACTCAATACTAATAATATCGTAATGATAAAGTATCCTAATCGTTTTTTCATTTTTCTCTTTTTCCTATTAGTGTCTTATTTTTTCAAATTGTTACCCGTATTTTTTGAGAAATTGCTTATAACGGTAAGTATATGAAGCGTAGCGACCGAATGGGAGCTATGATTTCATATACAGTGTTATAGCCTTTTTTATTTTTTAGGTAATTCAATCTCCTCATCCCATATATACTTAGCGAACCATTGCCAGTTGTGCCAAGTAGCTGCCAATCGTTCTTTTGGTTTATTTATACCATGCCCAAAACCCTTATATATAATTAATTTTGTTTCAACACCGACATCTTGGAGTCCTTGAAATAATTCATATGCATTTGCAGTTGGAACTCTTCTATCAAATTCACCATGTTGAATCAGCGTTGGGGTAGAAGCATTATTTATTCTTGTCATAGGAGAAGTCTTTTCATATACTTCTTTATCGGACCAAGGAGTTCCTTTTAGATATTGCCGAGTAAAGGGGTGAATATCTGTATTGACATAATAAGTCATCCAATTAGAAATTCCAGCGCCTACAGAAATAGCCTTAAATTTTTTTGAGTTTGTTGTTAAAAAGGCTGAAATGTAACCTCCTTGACTCCAACCCATCGAACCAACTTTATCGCCATCAATAATACCTTCACTCTCTAGATGCTTAACACCTGATAACACATCCCAAGAATCTCCAACACCTAAATTCTTAACGTTTAACGATCTAAATATTTCACCATATCCTGCAGATCCTCGATAGTTTGGTCTTAAAATTAAAGCACCTTTGTTAAGCCATTGAATCATTGGATATACATAAGAAGGTGTTGGGCTTGGTGTTGATATACCTGTTGGACCACCGTGAATAATAACTAATAATGGATATTTTTTATTTGGATCGTAATCCATTGGTTTATGTAATACTCCCTCAATTAATTGTCCATCTTCACTCTTCCAAGATATAACCTCACTCTGCGCAACAGACCACTGATCAATTTGATTTGAAAAGTTTGTTATTTGTTGAGTGTTTTTTGATAGGTATTCTGAAAAATAGACTTCTGTTAAATTATTATCATTAACACCTGTATATGCTAGATGCTTCCCATCTCTTGAAAAAGTGTAATTCCAGATTCTTTTTAAACCTAATGATAGAGCTGTATAATTACCATTTTTAGGATCTATTTTTATAAGAGATCTGTCCGTCTTTTGCCAGCTGATAGCGAATATTCCATTTTCGTTCCATTGTATACTAGATAAATTTTCATCAAAATTTTGTGCTAATTGTTTATTATCCGATCCATCTGCATTAATTCTAAATAATTTTCCGTTTAAATAATAATTAGAAGTACTATCGTTTAAACTGGTTTGATAAAGAACTGACTTCCCATCTGGTGACCAATTTACTAATCCATCATAACTCTTATTATTAATCAGTTTTTTATGAGTTTTAGACGCTATATCATAGATTGAAATATCGGATTTAAAAAACGTATTTCTAAGAGGGTCTGGTTGGTGCTCAAAAGCGATTTTTTTTCCATCAGGAGACCATTTAAATTTGTTTATAGAAAATGTTTTATCATTAATTAATAATTTTGGTTCAAGCTTTTCTGTATATAAAGAATCTTTAATCTGATTTGGTAATGGCATGTAGTGCAACTGCTTTGGATTAAAATCAATAACCCAAAGTTGATTTAAATTATATTCAGCATCTTCAACAGCAAAGCCTCCATATTTTTCTTTTCGTTTTTTTACTTCTTTAGACTTATCTTCAGATTGTAGAAAGGAAATTTTTCGACCATTTGGAGACCATTCAAAATTAGAGATATTATTTTCATTTTTAGTGACTTGAAAAGATTCTCCTCCAGCCACGCGAATAGCATGTATTTGAGTTTTTTTACCTCTATTCGACAAAAAAGCTATCCATTTACTATCTGGCGACCATTTAGGGTTACTGCTACTATTTTTAAGGTTATTTGTAATTTGAAACGGAGTTTCTCCATTTTTTGAAAGCCATAATTCCCTGTCATATCTATTCTCCTTCCAATCTACAGATTGAGTTATAAATACAATATGTTTCCCATCAGGAGAGGTCACAGCATTAGAAACAGATCTTAATGAAATGACATCTTCAAAAGAAGGTGTTTTCAGAGTCTGCGCTGAACTGGCATTAATAAAGAAAGATATTGAAATAAGTAGTATTATTCTATTCATAATATTCTATTGTTTAATTGGCTATAACGTGTTTGTGTATGGTTAGTTGCGTGGTTGAGCAACTAAATTAACAAACTTTTACGAACCCGAGAAAATTCCGAAGGAATTTTCAAAATATGCACTTGCCAAAGCAATCAATTATACACAGTGTTGGCAACAGTTATTTTATTTCCTAATTATTTTTTTTGTCATAGAAGAATTATCTGATTCAACTTTTATAAAATAAATACCTGAATTTATGGAATTAGGAATATTATTCAATTCGATTATTTGAGATGAATAATGTTGTTGTTTTGAATATACTGTTTGACCTAAAATATTTGTTATTGATATTAATAATTTTTTGTTTTCAAATCTTTCAGGTACAGAGATATTAATATTTTCATCAAACGGATTTGGGTAAACTGCAATTTGTTGCTCATAGAAATCCTCAATACTTAATTCCGTGTTTACAACAACATTAATTTCCGTATATGTAGATTCTCCACAGTCATTTATTTTTTTTGCTTTCAATGTATGTAACCCCTCTGTTTCCCATAAAACTTTAACTTTATAATAGCTCGAATTATTATCTACTATTAACGTTCCTCCACTATCTAGTAACCATTCAGTTGTTGAAAATAAATCAACAGGTATTATATATTCTTCTTCTGTATTAATTAAAGTATTATCATTACCAAATATGAGTTCAAGTTCAGAAGGTATATATGTTTTTAGATTTTGAATAAAATTATAGTCCCATAAGAAAATATTATCTTCATTTTCTACGTAAATATTTGGATAAGAGCTATTATAATCAGCCCAAAATCGCTGAGACCATGTTAATCCATCGTCATGAGAAATATATAGATTTCCACTATTATCAAGTATCATAAATGAATCATCATCAATTGCTTTTATTTTATTGATATAATATGAAATATTACTTTCAATAAGGTTTTGGTTGGGAATATCATATATGAAAATTTTACCTCCTGGATATCTAGGGTAGAAATATATTTTATTTGGGTTACTATAGTCAAATCTATCATATTGAAGATTGTGAGAATAGCCTGAAATCTGTGCAACAAAGTCCCAAGTTGTTCCTCCGTCGTTTGTTTTATAAACTATAGGTTCTGAATTTGTAGAACTACCATATAACATAAAGTTATCTTCATCTATGAACTGATATTGTCTAGTTGTCACATCACTAGGTGTTGGAATTAAACTCCAAGTTAAGCCTTTATCAGTTGAATGATGTATGTTTCCAAACCCAAAAACATATAAATCGTTTACTGATACTTGGGTAAGTTTACTTACTGAATAGTTTGTGTCAGCTGGCAAATCAGTAATATTTAAAATTGGACCATCTACCCATGTTGCTCCTTTGTCAAAAGATTCAGATATAATATATCCTTCACCATAATTATTTGGATTGGAATATCTCCAATGACTAATATAATCACCTTCTGCATACAAAGTAAAGCCGACGACGTCATCTGTCTCATAGACTTTTTTCCAGCTAGAACCTTTATCTTCAGAGATTAAGATTGAAGAATGAGTATAGTTGCCACCACTTACAACTGAATATAGATACTCATTTTCATTAATTTTTTTAAAATATCTAGCACTATTAGAATTTCCTTCTCTAGGCGAACCACTATCTAGTTGAGTCCAATTTACTCCACCATCTATTGTTTTAAAAATGAATCTCCCCATGTTTGGCGACCCTTGTTCTTTTTTACCAACAGCAAATCCAACATTATCATTCGTGAAAAATATGTCAGTTAAAAAACCATCTTGGTTGATATTTGCACTTTCTTCACTATCATTATTTATATTAACTTTTTTAATTCCATTAACTACATAACTTGAATAATATAAGAAATCATTTTTTATTGTAAATGCTCCAGTAGTCCATTCGACATAATAATTTGTTTGTGTCCAAGAATTCCCACCATCGACAGTTTTATAAATGGAATTTCCTCCACTTAAATACCCAGTTTGAGAATCAATGAATTGTAATTTTTGTATATATGAGTTTGATGGATTATTTTCTTCTTCCCATGTCTCACCACCATCAGTAGTTTTATAAAATTTATTACTTCCCCAAACATAACCAATGTTTTCATCTAGAAATAAAATATCTTTAGGACTAAAATCACCAAAATCAATTGAGGAAATGTTTGATGTCACTTCTAACCAAGAATTTCCACCATCAGTTGTTTTGTATAAAAAAGCTGTATCATTAACTAAATAATCATCTATTCCGACTAAATAACCTATGTCACTGTCAATGAAATCAACTCCTGTAAAATTTTCTAGACCTGTAATTCCTATTCTTCTTTCCCAATCTATTCCATTGTTTTCAGTGAAAAGAATAATTCCATCTGCACCAAAAACAAATGCTTTGTTAGAATCAATTAACTCGATATCATTTAATGGGTTATAATAAAAAGCTTGGTAATGTGGTAGTTCATATGTTTCCCAAGAAATTCCTCCATTATTGGTTGTCAGTAATGAAGAACCTCCTATTACAAAGCCATTATTTTCATCCCAGAACCTAACGTCTGAAAGAGCACTTATCTTATTTTCAATATATTGTCCACATTGTGAATATGATTTAGAAAAAATGAAAATTGTGAGAATAATTGGTAATATTTTTTTCATTTGTAATGTTTTTTTAATTGTTGCCAACGTTTAATATATGTGTCGTAGCAGAGCAAAATGTTACCTTGCTTTTCGGTTTTTCTTGCGCATTGGTTGCTAACTTTTCCTTTTTGCAGGCATTGCGCCTTCATAAATATACAAGAACCTTTCGATTCATCACTTAGCTGCTATGATCACATATATATTGTTACCAACTGGCTACTTTTTTTTATCTCTTACTTTGCGTAAAACATCTATTTCTGCATTTAATTCAGTCAATCCTTTTTCAATATCTTTCGATCTTCGTTTTTTAGATTGGTTCTTACGCTCTATTTTGCTTTTAGGTTTTTCGTTAAGTTGAGGGAAAGGAGGTGGAGCAGGATTTACCACTGGATAATTAAAACTTCTACTTATTCCACAAAGATTTAACCTCAAAAATCCTTCTTCCATATATCCATAAATGATCCATTTTCCTTTTTTTCCAATATATGGAGTACAGGATGTCCAATTTTTTCCTAAGTATATATTCTCTACTTCATCTCCTCCGTCAAGAGATTCAACAACTTTTACTTTATATGTATGATTTGCACTATCAATTTCGAGTACTTCTCCAATGAATATACATTCCGAATTTTCCATTTCCCATTTTTGCTTGTCAGATAATCTAGATAATCCACAAGTGCATGGGAACATTTTTACAGAAAGGAAAATAAGTATAAAAGAAATTAATATTGTTTTTTGAGTATAATCCATTTTTTCTGCTTGCTGGTAACGGTCTCGGCTATGATTTCGTTGTGGAATCATCCGCAGGATTATTCCGCCGAAATCCAGACTTTCAATTTATAAATTAAACATTGTTTTAGCTCTTTGCCACAATGAATTATAGCCATTGTTGCCAGTACGTGCTTTTATTTTATATTCCATTTTAAGAATTGCTTCAGTAAGGTACTTTTTCTGATTCTGTTCTTTCATAAATATTTCAATTCGGTTGACAAAAAGGTCATCCAAGACATTCAAATCACTTGCATTCATTCCACCACTTCCATTTTGGTTTAAGTTTTCTAGTATGGGTAGATTTGAAATCAGTTCGAATTTTTCTCTAAAAGACATAAAATCTTTTCTTGTTATCAGCAGTTCATAAGTTCCTAAATAATTAGGTTTAATTTCTGGGTGGAACTTCCATATTTTTTCCAATTCATTTTCCTCAAACCTATGTCCATTTCGATTCCCTTTTCCGTAATACTTTGAATTTCTTATATCTGCTATTGTAGGTTTCTCTTTTGTCCTAATTGTTGTAGCAGAAAAGTTGAAATAGTAAGGACTTCTTGACTTTTGAACACTAGAACAAAATAATACTCGATAAAATCCGTCAGAAGCTTTAAACGATAGAAAATCTCCAAAATTTATGTCCTTAATTTTATTCATTATTCGGTTTTTCGGGATTACTGGCAACGTTTAATATATGTGTCGTAGCTGTGGCAAATGTTACCTAACTTTCGACGATTTCTGCGCATTGGTTGCTATTTTTTTCGTTTTGCAAGCATTGCGCCTTACCAAAAATACAACAACCATTCGATTCATCACTTAGCTGCTATGATCACATATATGTTGTTATAGCCAGTTATATTTTTATTCGTTTTATCTGATCTTCTTGCTGTATTTCTATGTTATCCATTCCATTTTGATCTAGATTATTAAAAATAGTAAAGAAGTTTTTCTTGTCAGATGCATTCTCCTTTTCAAGCACGAATTCAATTCCGGTGAGCATATCTCCAGTTTCGTGTTTTTTTCCACTTTCTAGGGATTCACTTACAAAGTTAAAAGTTAAAATATTGATGTCAACAATTGGTTTGTTTAAATTTCGAATGAGTTCAGGTTTTCCGTTTTCTTTCCAAATGAGTGGCATTTCATTTCCCATACCATACCAGTCTAATTTTTCAGTCAATTCAAATGAATTTATTGTCAAACTAAACTCGTCCAATTGATGAGCGGTAAATTCAAATCTTTTTCCGTCAATTTCTAGAATGATGGGTCCATCGGTTAGCCATTCATCTTCTTTTGTATTCCACATCATCCAAAATCGCTCAATTCCTATTCCAATAAGTTTAGATAGAGTTTTGCTAAACTCCTTCTTAAAACTTTCGGCAGTAGTATGAAATTTTGGTTTATATGTTGAGATTCCTAGCATTTGTTTTAATTGGCTACAACGCTAAATATATGAATCGGAGCAAGGCAAAAAAGCCTAAACCGATTGATCTATCTGCGCATTTTTATTTCTTATTAAACTTATAAAAATCTAGCGCCACTGCAAAAAGGAAATTACCTTTCGATTTGGTACTAAACTTTGCTCTGATTTTATATATAATGTTGTACATTTTTATTTTATTTTATCAAATATTAATTTTGCATCTATATTATCATTAAGTCCTATTTCATATATTAAAACACCATTTTTTTTCATAAACCTAAGTCCTGTTTTATGATAAAAAGTAAACCAATTAAATGGATTACGTGCCAGATAGTAATCAGACTTAAGATCATAAACTAACTCGACATCGAATGGTCTGGGTATTTTTTTGTTAAAGAGTTTTATGTCAAACAATTTCTTTTGAATTACAAATTGTTCTTTATCAATACTTAGTTGAATTTTACCAAATAGTAACCACATAACATCAAATAAGGTTCCTATTATAAATACTACCAACATAATAATTCCTAGAAGCTCAATTTTTTTGTTATTGATTATTAAAATGTAGATAAATATTATGAGAAAAATGGAATTATATATAACATATAATGTAAACCTGTTTACATTATAATAAGCAATTTGAGTTCTCATATTTTTGTTATAATAAACACTGAATTTGAGTATTCCTTTGATTTAATTATGTACAACGTCTCGGCTATGGTTAGTACGGGAATTAAAAGGAGTTAACTTTCGATTAAGCACTTAGCCAAAACTTTTTATTTTGTTTTATATTTTTGTTCTAAAGCCAAATCAAAAAGATTTGGCGGACTTAGTTTAAAAGCGCTAAACTTTGAGTTAAACACCATACCCCGTATTAATTATAGCTATTGTTACCAGCTGGCTTATAATTTAGTTTCATATTCTTCTAATTTTTTCCATATGTCGATAAATTCTTTTATTCCTTCTTTTTTAAGGTCGGTATTTACAATAAGTAGTTTTCCGATTTTGGTTTCAGAATTGAAGAACATGTGTGTTGCAACACCTGGGTCACCACCAGTATGACCTATTTGTCCGTGAGCAGATATTCCCATAAAAATACCCATATTGTATTCATCATTGTAAACATTTTCATTTCTTTCTGTATAATTTATATCAGTCAATTGAGGTTTAAATAACTCTTTGTAGCTTTTGTTATTTAAGATTTTCCCATTTCCACTATAACCTGCAATTAGTTCAGTTAAATATTTTCCCAAGTCACTTGATGAAGTAATTAAACCGCCATCTGGATAATTAACTAATTGATAAAAAGCTAATTCAGTTTCATTGTTTAGATATAGTTTAGAATGTTTTGAAAAATCTACTTCATTAAAAGACCACCCTGTGACAGACATTTCTATAGGTTCAAGAATATGTTCATTCGTGAATTTGTCGAATGATTGATTTGTCGCTTTTTCTATTATTAAGGCGGTTAATCCTGCGGCAATATTTGAATATTCGAATACTGCTCCGGGTTTTGTCTTTAAAAAATTATTTTTTTTGTACCATTTTCCCTCTTCACTTAAAATATTTTTTAAAAATTCATCAAGAACTATTTTTTCATCTGGTGAGCGAAAATTGTTATTTACTTTAGTTTCCTTGTTCTCTTTTTCTTTTAAAATATATCCGTTCTTCTCATATCTAGAAGGGTCTTTAATGCTAGATGTGTGCGTTGCTAATTGTCGTATTGTAATTTGTTCATTTGGGAAATATGGATTGCTTACATTGAACGGCAAGTGTTTGTTTATAGAGTCGTCTATGTTAAGTTTTCCAAGTTCCTGAGCTTTAAGTAATGCAATCCCAATAAAAGTTTTGGAAATAGAAGCAATATTTTGAATTGTATTATTAGTGTATTTCTTATTTGCTTTAATATCAGAGTACCCAAACCCTTTTTCATATAGAATGCCATCTTGATTTACAATAGCTACAGAGAATCCATTAATATGACCTTGTGAATAAATTTGTTCTAACTCTTTAGTTAGTATTTTCGGAATAGAATTATTTGTTTGACCATAGCTTTGGTATAACAAAACATTCAATAATATTAAGAAAATTAGTTTTTTCATTTGGTTTATTAAGCTTTATATTGAGTTTGCTTGCTGGTAACGTTATATATATGTGTCGTAGCAGAGCAAAATGTTACCCTGATTTTCGATTTTTCTGCGTATTGGTTGCTAACTTTTCCATTCTGCAAGCATTGCGCCTTACCAAAAATACAATAACCATTCGATTGGTCACTTATTTGCTATGAACACATATATGTTGTTAGCGGTTGTTTTTATGAAACCCAAAGCGTATTCCTATCCACAATTTTCCATTTTCCATTCTCTTTGAGACAGAATATTATTTCGCCTGATCCGCATAAACTTCCACAAGTAAAATTAAAGTAGAAAACCGCCCTATCGTTTTTTGGGTTTATTTTAAAATCAGAGAATCTTATTGCCCCAATGAACCTATAATCTGTATTATTCCAATACTTTTTATTTTGTTTTTCCAGTTTTCTTAAATCCTTGATGATATATTTTCCTGTTTGGGATATTTTATTCAGTTCCAATTTACCTTTCTTAAATGTTGTACTGTCCACCAATTGAGTGAAGAGTTGGTCAAAATCCAATGAGTGTAGAGTATCTGAATAGTACATTCTTGGGAATGATGATTTTTTAATATTCCAACTTCTAAATTCCTTTTTTGAATTAAGATGAAAAGGGTCGAGACCTAATACCAATTCTTTTGTTTCCAATTTTGGGTTATTAAAAGCTTCGTCAAATTTATCCTTTTGAATTTTGTGACTTATCGAGTCTTGCCAGTTTTTAGCATATTGTAGAGGGATTGGAGGAATTGGAAGTTTCTCATAATAATACTCCGTTCCTATTAGCTCAACGAATATATCATTAAGTAATTCAATTTCGGTAACAGCATCTTTTTGTTTAGGAAAACAGCTTACCAAAACTAAGAATAAACTAATATATTGAATTACCTTTTTCATATTGCCGCTAACGCTAAATATAAGAATCGGAGCAAGGCAAGCATGCCTGAACCAATCGATTTATCTGCGCATTTTTATTTCTTGTTTAATTTATAAAAATCTAGCGCCACTGCAAAAGGAAATGACCTTTCGATCTGGCACTAAACTTTGCTCTGATTTCATATATGATGTTAGAGGTTTTTTACCAATTTGCTTTTATATCAAGTAATCCTTCTGGAATAGCCTCCCTTGTGTATACATAATGATGATAAACATTTTTTTTAAAAGGGGATTTTCTAGTCAAGTATAGCTTATTCCCTTCTATTGATGCTTGATAATAATATCTATCCATGCTTCCAGCGATAGATACATTTGACCTTTGAAAATATTCAATTTCGAATTCTTTAGAGCCAACTGTATAAAAACCTTGACTCCCAAAATCTATATCGCTTTGTCCATTTTTTAAAAACTCAATTTTGTTATTATCCAAGCTATAATTACTGAAAAATAAAACGTGACCACTGTCAAAAAACCATATATTTCTTCCATTGTATGATTTTTTTTCATTGTTATAATTAAAAAAGAAACTTTGATTTGTAAAAGAGTATTCAGGAATATACCAATATTTAGTATCTAAAACTCTTTTTATTCCTGTGTTAGATATGTTTTTTAATGTCCAATGTTTTTCATTAACTTGATATTTCCCCTTTCCATCTTCTTTACCAAAATAAGTCGAACAAGCAATGAAATTAAAGAATACAATTAAAGCTATTATTTTGTTTTTCAATACCGAATTATTTTTAATGATTACCTCTAACGGTCTTGTGTATGGAACGTAGCGTGCAAAAAGACACTAACTTTTCGGATTAACACAGAGCCGAATTTTTATATTTTGTTTTTAATTTTTCTCTTTTAAAAAGCCAAATTAAAAATTTGGCGGACTTTCTAAATATACACAAACCTTTCGGTTTAGCACTTATTAGCTATGTTTTATACACCGTGTTAGCCAAAGTTATTTTTCATATTCGTAATAAATAATATTCTGTATTTCCTTTGTCTCATAATCCTTAATGATTTCTTTTTCCTGTAGGCCATTGTCATAATAATAATATTCAGTTTCATTCATAAACTGAGCTTCGTCAATAATTTTGATTTTACCTAAAATAGTTTTTTTATACTCAAGATGTGGAAATTGAACTAACTTGAATAATTTATCATTTTTATATTCATAAATTGTTTTTTTTACACTTCCTTCATATTTAAAGTAAAGACATTCAGTTAGAAAACGATTTTTGTTAAATGAATATTTTACTTTGTCTGGCTCGTCTAAATGAATGATATTATTAATTGTTTTTTTATCATTCCATTCATGCTTTATTTTATATTCTTCTCCATCAGTATGATAAATTGTTCGTTCAAACATTAGGTAATCGTTAGAATATTCTAATTCAGTTGTGTAAATTTTAACTTCTTTACTTTCTACGATATCTATGAGCGTTTCTTTTATTTCTTTTCCATCAACACATGTTATTTCTTTTATTGAATCAAAAACTTTATCTGAAACAGAATCTTCGAACAAGTAAAACTTAATAATATATTCATTATCATTTAGATGGTCATATTCTGAGATAATTCCATTTACATGGTCAGTAATTTTTAAAACTTTTCCTTGATTATAAATATATTCCTTACATACAAATCTTTCTTCATTATTATTTTCGAAGATTGTTAGTTTATTGAAATCAAGAGGTGCGTTTAGAGGGTTAAAATGTCCTTTAAATATCATTCGTTTTTAATTTTGGCTAACGGTCTCGGCTATGAGTAGTTGCGTGGTTTAGCACTTAACTTAGCAATTACTTATAGTCTTTGTTGTGTGCAGTTTTTATTTGTTTTTTAAATTCTTTTCTTCTGTTGCCCACATAATAACATCTCGAAAATCGATTTTCGCTCTTTTAGTCAATTCCACAACTTCTGAATATTCTCCTTTTGCTAAATACAAAATAGACATTCTTGTATTCTTTAAATTATATTCAGATTCTGCCATAACGTGATTCAGGTTTATTGAAGATAATTCTTTAATCACTGAATTCCTCTGTTCGATTTTAAAATCATTATTTATAATATCAAGTATTTCGTTGTCCATAAATACTATTCTTCAACTTCTGGATTTAGTGGCGAAAGATAAGTGTCATTTAATTCTGTCACTTTGCCTTTTTTCATACGCCAAACTTTGAATTCGTTTTCGTTTCCTCTATCAACATCCTCATCGTCTTGAACATATAAAATTCCGTAAGAACCTTTTGATATTTCCGCAATCCACTTAAAGAAATCAATTACATGTTCTACTCGATGGTTATGATTTACCATAATTGACAAATGGTAAGTCCCATTTAAACATTTCAGTGAATAGATTTCATTTCCATAGTCTAGTTCAGTCGATATTTTTTGTTCTATTTGCGTTACAATTAAATTCAATAGTTCGTCATCATCATCTTCTTCTCGAAATGACTCTCTGATTATTGCCCATCCATTAAATTCAATCATTAATTGTTAGTTTTTTTGTCAAATTGCATACAACGGTTTATATATGTGTCGTAGCAGAGCAAAATGTTACCTTGCTTTTCGATATTTCTGCGCATTGGTTGCTAACTTTTCCTTTCTGCAAGCATTGCGCCTTACCAAAAACACAACAACCATTCGATTGATCACTTAGCAGCTATGAGCACATATATGTTGTTGTAAAACGTTTTTTATTCAGTTGGTATTTTATATTTTCCATCTATTAATTCCCAATCATTTTTCTTTCGGTTAAGCACAAATCTCATATCAGGCACATAACCATTTGTTCCTCCGCCACAGTTCAAGGCAAAATCCACCTTTTTGAATTTCAATCCGTTGTTGAAATGAATTTTTCGTTTTCCAGTCACATTTACAATTCCAAAATTCACATCTACAGTATCAGTTCCAATTATTTTGTGAGTCAACCTCAAAACTCGAATTGTTTTTTTCTTTTTAATGGATAAGTCAATCAATTCTTCATTAGTCAAGAATTTGTATTGTTCAGATACATTTAGTTTAGAAATCCGCCTACCATTTTCATTAAGCTCGATATACTTCCAACCACTCGAAAGTAAAAGGTCAAATCTGCTATTTAAAGCTTGAATATATAATTTATCCAATTCGGTCGATTTGATTGAATCATTTTGTGCATTTCCATTGAAATTAATTCCAATCAATAGTATTAAGGTAATCATTAGTTTCATTTTTTCGTTTTGATTACACAATATTAAAAGCCTATTTTGTTTTCTAATAGTAATAATGAGTCAGCGATAGCTTTCAATGAGTAAAACAAGTATTCAAATGTTTTACAACGGTTAGTATAAGAAACGTAAGTGATTTCGAAGCACATACCTGTCAAGTTGCACTGAGCCAAATTTGCGTTTTGACACAAATTTAAAATATTAAACAAACCCGTCAAATCGCAGATTAGGCGGAGCTGAATAAATGCACCAAAGTTTCGTAAACCACTGAATCACTTATGTTTTTTATGCATTGTTGTATGCTGGTTTTCTTAGTTGTTATCTCTAACTAGTCTAACATAATTTTTTATTCTAATCAAATCTGCGGCATTAACCGATTCCATTAAATAATCTTCAATGTTTCCAGATTTTGGGTCAGAACGTTGAGCTCCAGCTCCGTGCCAATCATAATAATCTATTACTTTGCTGTTGTCTTTGCTGTAAGCTTTGCCAAACGCTACATAACAGGCAGTATATTTAAAATCTCCTTGTGTTGTACTTGTCCAAAACCAACTATCATTGTTGGTACAAGAAAAAAAGTTTTCGTCTATTGCAGGTATTGTTTTTTTGCTGTAATCTACAATGGATTGTAATTCTTTAGTGTTTGGTAAACGCCAATCTGTAAATCCTGCAAGTTCACTGTTTTTTGCGTAAAGAAGAGCTTCTTTCCAATCATAGGTATTACCATTATCAACTTTTTGCCACATTAATTTAGTTGCTTTATCAGTTATGGTTCCGTTTTTATTATCGACAAACTTATTAACTCCGTATATATTTTCTTTTCCACGAACTGCTCTTACAAAACACCCGGGTGCTCTAACACCTTCTTTTCCGTTAAAATATAATCCTGTTTCATATGATTTAATATGTCCGTCAGCAAAGTTAAAACCAAAAGCTCCTTCCATTTTTATATTTTGTAATGGCCCTTTTACATATTTCGAACTAGACCAATATTGTCCGGCGAAAAACATACGTTGGTCATATTTAAAATCGAAATAAACAGTGTCTAAATAAGGTTGCGACTTAGTCATATCTTCAGGAACAAGTTGCCCATTAAAATTACTAATTGAATATAATTCTTTTATGGTTGGTAATCTCCAATCGGTGTAACCACCAATTTCCAATTCATCAACATAAGTAAAGGCCTCGTAAAATTTATGACGTTTAAAATCGGGTGTTTTTTGCCAAATCAATCCTGTATTTAAATCTGTTATTGTACCATCGTTATTGTCTTTAAACGAAGGAGCAATACCATTAAACTGTGCATCTTGACCATAATAATCTTGGTCTTCACCAGGCTTAGAAATTGGTTCTCCCTTTTCATTATAAAATTTGTCTTGATATGTGTCTGTAACAATAAACTTAACCTCATTGGTTTCTACGATGTTTTCTTTATTTTTATTAGAACTTTGGCAGCTCATTAAAATAATGATGACACTATAACAAAATACTTTCAATATGTTATTTTTCATAATATCCTAATTTATTTATTGTGATTCTATATTCTTTCTTAAACTTGCATACAACGTGTTTGTGTATGGTTAGTTGCGTGGTTAAGCAACTAAGTTAACAAACAAATCACAGATAGAAAATTCCAGCGGAATTTTCGTAAGTCGGCAGTGACCAAGCAATTAATTATACACGGTGTTACCTGCTGGCTTTCTTTTTTCTAGCCCATTTTTCATCAGCATTTCTCAATATTTTCCATAGAGCCAATATAAAGGCAACAACAGCAGAAAACCAAGCTGTATTATAAACACCAAAATAAAATTGATCGATTGGAATAAACCCTGAAAATTCAGCTCCTAAAATTATGCAAACTAAAAATATTCGGATTAGATTTTTAAACCAGCTTGGTTTAGTTAGCATTTCATAAAATCCGATTATAAAAACGAATAAAAATAAAGAGTCATAGGTAATATTATAGCAAATCAAACCAAAAAAATCAGGATCAGTTTTTTCCATCTCTTTAACCCACTCAATATGTTCAGAATGATGTTTTAGAGATAATATCAATTGGATAATTATTGCAATTATTGAAAAAAGAGGCTTGTAGAATTTCATTACTGTCTTATTCTATTATATCTTTTATTTGTTTTTCCAAACCATCAATTCCATTAAACTTTCTAAAGTTCAAATCCTTTTCATTAGATTTTAATTCAGTTGTCAATTCCAAAATCAAATCCAATGGTTCGACTTCGTATCCAAATAAATTTTGGTCAAATTGAGTTCCGATTAATAGTCCGTCATTTGCCATTCCGATACACCAGTTCTCTATAAATTCAGTTAATGAAATTTCGGTCACTCTATATTTTTTCCATTCGTCTTTGGCGCAAGATTTGGCTCGAACTTTTTCAGCCCAAAAGCATATCATTCCGATTGGGTTTCCATTGTCTTCTTCGTATTGTGTCGAACTTGAAGTAGCAAATCCTTTTTTACTTTTCAAGCCATAAACTATTTCCGATTCAGACACAGTTTTTATGAACTTTAGATGTCGGTTTTTCAGAGTTATTGAATCTTGTAGCATAGTTTTTTCAGCTTGCAGGTAACGTTTAATATATGTGTCGTAGCAGGGCAAAATGTTACCCTATTTTTGACAAAAACTGCGCATTGATTGCTAACTTTTCCATTCAGCAAGCATTGTGCCTTACCAATAATGCTATAATCTTTCGATTAATCACTTTGCTGCTATGACATGTATATCGTGTTATGCACTGATTTTATTTTTTCTTTTATTTCATCCATTTCCCAATTCACAGGATAATCAAGATCAAATTTTGAGATAATTTTTGGGTTCTCAATTAATTTTGCTATTTCGTTATTCTGCTTAATTGTGTCTCGAAATTTTACTCTCATTTCTTCAGCAACATCTTCATAATTCCTAGCCGAAATTAGATCTTCAATATTTTTTAATTCCAAAATCCATAATCTACTTATTTTAAAGTTAGACTTTGATAGTAATATTTCTAAGGAATTAAATTGCTCTTTTGTTCGAGGATATCCTGTGATTAAAATTCCGTTTGTAATTTCCTTGATATTCTCAGCAATTAACTCCATAATCAAGTCAGTTGAAACCAATTCTTCATTTTGTAAACATTTATTAATCCTAATAGCCAATTCAGATTTTGAGTCATTTCTCAATTTATTATTAAATAAATCTTTTATAGAAACTTTTGTTAAGTCAAATACCTCAATTAAAGTATTTTCAAATGATTCTTGAAAAGAAAAAGTACTGGATGTTATTAAATGACAATGTTTCATTTATTTGTGCATAACATTTAATATATGTGTCGTAGTAGAGCAAAATGTTACCTAATCACATACATTTTCTGCGCATTGGTTGCTATTTTTCATTTTGCAAGCATTGAGCCATCCAAAAATACAACAACCATTTGATTCATTAATTAGCTGCTATGATCACATATATGTTGTTATCTACTGATATTATTCAATTCTAAGAAGTTTTAAGGTATAATCAAAAGTATTATCTTGATCAGAGGTCTTATTGGTTTTTAAACTTAGTATTCTATAAGTTTCAAAAAGTCCTTTGATATTGTAGAGGTTTAAATAAGTTGCATTATTTAGTTCCTTAATTTTAATATTTATGGAGTCTTTATTTTTTGAAACTAACTTAGTTGGTGGTTCATTACATTCGTCAGTTTTTTCTAGTACAAATTTGTTGTTAGAGTAAAAACTCCAATTTATTATTTTACAATAATCTCTTTTAAAACTTCTAGCACTATTTAAAATAATTGTATCCTTTTTTGAATAGTCATTATTTGTGTTGTCAAAGAACCATTCATTTGTTGCTTCTGGTACAAAATTTCTTGATTTAACAAGAGTTTCCTTGAATATAGATAGAACTTCTTTCTTTGTAGTTTGGTTCTGGGCATTTAAAACTCCAAATATATTTAGAACTAGCATCAGTGCAATTATTCTCATATT
The DNA here is from genome assembly GCF_003443695.1 of Aquimarina sp. AD1. NCBI lineage: Bacteria > Pseudomonadati > Bacteroidota > Flavobacteriia > Flavobacteriales > Flavobacteriaceae > Aquimarina > Aquimarina sp. AD1. Next base: position 470,704 of record NZ_CP031966.1, read on the forward strand.
CTATTTTTCCATTTGTAGATAACGTTTCGTGTAATGTTAGTTGCTGTTTAGGTTAAGCGTAAAATTAATAAAAAAGACGGACTTTAGTTCGTCAGCGAGATTTTCCCCCGAGGGAAAATCCGCCAAGCAATTAATTTTACACCTTGTTGCAAACAGTGTTTTTTATTTCATTCAACGAGTTTACTTTCGTTCGCGTTAGCATCTTTTTCGGGTTATTAAATTTAACAAAGCCTTGTTCACGTTCTGTTCTGTAAAATTATGATTCCAGATAACATGTTCCTTATTTTTCAACTTTACAAACAGTTCAGGGTTTCCGCAAAGTTTTATTCACGTTTTGTTCTATCAAATTCAATTTTTAATTCTGAAGTTCCGCAAGAAAAAGAGTGAGTTCAGAGAATATTTTTCTGTTTATATGGACAATTTTTTAAATCTATTTTTCATACTTTTTCATTGTTAGCAACGTTTAATATATGTGTCGTAGCAGGGCAAATTGTTACCCTACTTTTCGGTTTTTCTTGCGCATTGGTTGCTAACTTTTCCTTTCTGCAAGCATTGCGCCTTATCAAAAAATAAAAGAACCAATCGATTAATCACTTAGCTGCTATGACATCATATATCGTGTTGTGTATAGGTTTTATATTTTCGGTTTCCACATTTCAATTAATTCAAGATATTTTCTCAATACATTTATATTAATATTTTTGTCTTTACAATTGTTTAAATGGTATTTGGGCGCATAGTATTTATATGTGTTCTGTTTTTCATTTTGTAAAAATGTCAATTTGTATCCTGTCGCATCTGTTATTATGCATTTTCCGATAGAATTTTTACTTTTCTTAAAGTTACTTTGAGAATAATTTTGAAAATCAATTGTCAATTCAGACTTAATATTTTTTTTAAGTTCCTTTATCTGTTCTGCTGTCAATTTTATTTCAGTCAAGGTTTCTTTAAGTTCTTTTTTCTTTTTTAGATAACTTTTAGGTATTTGTTTTCTATATGAAATAATTTCCCCATTATTTTTAAAAATGTAATATGTTAGAATGTTATAAGCAGACCAACCTCCATATTGTTCAAAAATGATTGCAATTTCTTTTGATTCAATTTTCTCTGGTATTTCAATACTTTTGTTTTCTCGTAATTCTAGTTCAGGAAGATTTTGTCCATTCGTAGTAAAACAGATTAGAAGTAATAATATCGCTAAAATGTTTTTTTCCATAAAGTTTGGTTAACTTATACACAACGCCAAATATATGAATCGGAGCAAGGCAAACATACCTGAACCAATCGATTTATCTGCGCATTTTTATTTCTTATTCAATTTATAAAAATATAGCGCCATAGCAAAAAGTAAATGGCCTTTTGATCTCGCCTAAAATTGCTCTGATTTCATATATAATGTTGTGTAGCGTTTTTAGTTAAGCTTGTTGAAATAGAAGTCCATCACTTTACCATCGCTAAGTACATAGTATAACTTTTCATCCTTCATTAATAATTTAGTTTCGTGTTCAAACGATTTTTTAAATTCCTTTTCTAAGTTCAGCTCAATGATAAGTAGATTCCCATTACCAGACTCATAGCCAGTTTTAATATCAAAATACTGTTTCTGATATGGATTCGGCCACATTTCGTTCGAAATCCGAGAAACGTTGACTGCGAGTTCTTTTGGGAACTCAGTTTTAATTTGTATCAAACCGTCTTTATTAGTGGTTTTATGATTACCATTCATAATAAGATTTACGAAGCTCAATGATTTCTTATTGTTGTCAACCAATTTAATAAACTTACCATTTTGCTCATAAGTTTCAAGTCTACTATTAGAGGCTACCAATTCCGACTGATTAATACCAGGATTAAATATTAGAGTGTCATTATTCTTAATGTACTTTCCTTTTACAATTATGTTAGGATCAAGTGGGTCTATCAATTCAAATTCAAAACTTCCATCTTTAAGACATAGTTTTTCCTCTAATACATCATATGCACTTTTATAACATTGACTTAAGACGTTATTTGATATTAGAATTAATATTAAGGGAATAAAATATACTTTTCTCATTCAGTTTGTTTATGCTACACAACGTTTAATATATGTGTCGTAGTAGGGCAAAATGTTACCCTTTTTTTCGATATTTCTGCGCATTGGTTGCTAACTTTTACTTTCTGCAAGCATTGCGCCTTACCAAAAATACAGAAACCATTCGATTAAGCACTTAGCTGCTATGATCACATATATGTTGTTAGGTATAGTTTTCATTCCGTAGTTACTTTAGGATCAATTTTCCGACCTCTTTTATTTTCACGTTGGTACTGTCTCCGTTGTTTAGTAATTTCATATAATACTATCCCTGTACTAGTTGCCAAGTTTAAACTTTCAATAATTCCAGCCATTTCTATTTGAACGCAAGCATTAGATTTTTTCACAGCAAAATCACTAATTCCACGGGATTCATTTCCGAACCAAACGGCTAATCTTTTTTGAGTATAATTGCCATTATGTAAGAAAGTATTGTTTTGCCCTTTTATATGAGGGGAAGTTACTATTGATATATACCTTTTGTTCTCTAAATGTTCAAAACATTCTTCCGTGCTTTCAAAAGTCTTTACAAAGCTCCATTTTATAGCAGAAACTGATGGTTTCAATAATGATTTTCGTTCTCGCATTTCTTCCCAATCCGTTGGTAACCGTTTCTTACTGTCAATAATGTAAAGTTTTTCAACTCCAAGTGCATTTATATTTCTAACAACTGTTCCAATATTTTTTATGTCGGTTGGTTCCTCAAGTACCGCTATCAAATTTTCACACCGCAAATCTCTTATTTTGTCAGCTCTTTTTCTTAGATCAGATTTTGGTTCTTTTATTTCGGTATTTGATTTCTCTTTCGTCATTTTTTAATTATACCTAACGTTTAATATATGTGTCGTAGCAGGACAAATTGTTACCCTAATTTTCGATTTATTTGCGCATTGGTTGCTAACTTTTACTTTCGAGCAAGCATTGCGCCTTACCAAAAATACAACAACCTTTCGATTGATCACTTAGCTGCTATGATCACATATATGTTGTTGTCTGTAGTTTTTTATACATTTCCTTCAACCATATCACTCCAAAAATTAATTTTTTTAGGAGATAAAACTTTTCCGAACTTTTCAGGAACTTCAAACTTGAATTCGTTTGAGAAGTAATCTGCTAAATCATTACCATAATAAATAATATCCGCTTGATGAATAGAAAAAACAGGATTTCCAACCTCCTTTGGTATGGAAGGTATATAGCGATGAGAGTATATTGGTATTAGTTTTGGGTATGATTTAAACGCCTGTTGCACAATGTTTTTTTGACTTTGAAAATCACTTGGTTTAGTTTCCCATTTATCAAACCAAAAATAACCACCTTTAATACTGTGAAGAAGCCCTTCAAGAGGCCAATTTAAACGTTCATTTATTTCTTTCCTTCCTTCTTCAGAGTTAAGTCCATATCTCCAATGAACAAAACCATTTGAAACAGGTAATTTCGATTTTAGGAACAATTTTAAATCTTCAGGGAAGCTTATATTAAAAATCTTTTCAATTCCAGAAACTTCTTTTTCAGAAAGCCCATTGTCAAAGGAAACTTCCTTCTTCTCAAGTTTAGATATTATTTTATTTAATAATTTAGTTTCCATTTTTTGAATTACAGACAACGTTTAATATATGTGTCTTAGCAGGGCAAAATGTTACCTTGCTTCTTGGTTTTTCTGCGCATTGGTTGCTAACTTTAATTTTTTGCAAGCAGTGCGCCTTACCAAAAATACAGGAACCATTCGATTGATCACTTAGCTGCTATGACATTATATATCGTGTTGTACCTCGTTTTTAATTTTAGTTATTCCGATTATTTCAGTCAGTTTTTTCAATAAACTTTTAGAAGTAATTCTGAATCCTAATTCTATAAAAATAAATCTAAAAACTATTAAAGTCATTAAAAGAAGAAGTAATACCTCAAGTTTATTTTGAATTATAGCCGCAATCAATCCAGTTCCAATGAATACTACGATAATATAAAACAAGATTTTTATCATTTTACTTATTCCAATTTCCAAAATTCCATTTTTGTTATCTAATTTTCCTTTAAGAATGCAGAATGTTCCGTATAATTTTTTTGATAATTTTATTTCAAATTCAGTATTATTTATTTTTCCAATAAATGCTTGACTATTCCAGTCAACAACAAATTGTTCATCCAACAAAGTATGATTTTTCAATTCGGAAATTGCGATTGAACTTTCATTTAGCAATTGTATTGAATAGTATTTTTTAGGGAACAATTTCATTCGGTTTTCAAGGTCATTTCAATGAGGTACAACGGTGAGTATAAGAAACGTAGCGCGCAAAAAGACGTTATCGTTTCGGATTATACACGAGCCGAATTTTTAAATTTTTCTTTTATCTTAATTTTCTCAAAAAGCCAAATTTAAAAATTTGGCGTTCTTCGTAAATATACACAAACCTTTCGAAAAGCCTATATTAGCTATGTTTTATATACATTGTTGCCACCAGTTATTTTTCAGAATCGGTTTCTTACTTGAACAGATTTGTCAACTGGAAACCATAAATTGCTATTTTCAAGTACTGAATTTCCGCTTACCCAATCCATTAAATTTGATATAAAAATGAGAAAGATAATTCTCTAATTTCATAAAAATAATGAGCAAGATTATCGTCATCAAATTCGTGTTCCCAAAATTTATAAAACCAATGTTGATTTAACGAAATATGATTAACACAAAATTTTTGTCGATTTACTTGTTCGTTAAATTCAGCCCAAGCTGTATTTACTGCATTTGAAACAGTTTCTACATTGTTTACTGTAGATTCATAAGAAAAAATTCCATTAAATAGAGGTTTTGTTTTGTCCGTTTTCTCTTCAAAAATGAATTTCCCATTTTCATTTGCTCTTCGCGCAATATTTGCTAAACCTTGATTCGTAGCATTCGCTTTAACTTCTATTATTCCAACTACCGAATCAGGTGTTAAAATAACAAAATCCGTTTCTTTAAAAAGTATTGGATATGCTGTGTCGTAAATTATCAAATCAATTTGATTAGAAGATTCGTGATTTCCTCTGTTTGCTGTTTGACGAACAACAAATCCAGTTCCAATTCGATATTTTTCAGGTAAAAATCGCTGAATCATTGTTTTAATTACGGCTTCTTTATATCTACCGTCTTCTCCCCAATGATTTATTAAATTCCGAACTCTGTCTTTAATTGCGAGCAGTTCTTTCGTTGTTGTTTTATGAAATTCTATTGTACTCAAGAATGTTTGTTTTAATTGGTGGCAACGTTAAATATATGGCAAATTGGGCATAAAACAAGTACTTGTTTTCGGTTTAGCCACAAGCCAAATCTTTTGTATTTTGTTTTAATTTTTCTCTGTTAATACCAAATCAAAAGATTTGGTGACTTTGCAAATAGACAATAACCTTTCGGTTAAACACTAATCGCCCTATTTGCTATATATAGTGTTATAAACTGGCTTTTTTAATACGGTTTTTCCAGTTCGAATTCCATCTTTAAAAATTCAAGTTTTTCTGCTTTTTTAATTCCGTCAGTGTTTTCAATTACAGATTTCCATTCAGTGCTAGAATTTGAGTTCATACACCATTTTGAAAAACTTTTAATTTGTCCAATTTTTTTAGTGTCATAATAAATTCGAATTCCATAAAAACCACATTCATCTGAGTTTTCTACGAATATTTGTCTTTTCAGAGATAGATTGAATTTTTCACCTTCTCCCGTCCAGTCATAATTTCCATATTCAAATAGCAACATATCCCTGTCAGGATTATTCTTGTCAATTTTGTCAATCTCTATTGTTAAGTATTCGTTAACCATTAACTCAAGTAATGATTTTACATTCAAAATTTTAGAATCTCCTATAACAGATATAGAATTTCTTGTAAATCTTTGATAAGCATCTTTAAATTTCAATCTTTTGCTTGTTTATAACGGTTCTTGTATGTTGCGTTTGCATCCCGCAGGGTGCATATGCAATATACAAATTGTTATAAGCTTTTTTTACTTTCTATTTACAATCCAATTAATATCAGTATTTAGGGAATTATTTAGTTCTGATTCCTTGATTCCCATAAACCCTGAAACGAAATTCATATCGAATTCTTTGTCAATATAATTCCATTTAAAAGGGACTATTGATAGACCTGATGGAAAATCATCCAGTTTTAATTTGGAATCATTAGAGTTAGTTAATCTAGGATTTCTAATTTGTACTTTATGAATCTTATAATTGTCAAAATTCAAATCGTCAATTTGAATAGTTTTCAAGATTTGGTCTTTAGAAATAGATTGTTGACTAAAGTCGATACTGCCATTCTGCTCAGTAATACTTGTTTTTAAGTATGGAAAGAAATCAGCAATCCAGCCAGTAATAAAAGGACCTCCAGATTCATTATTTTCTTTGTATATCGAATTCCAAAAGTCAGTATTACTTTCTCCTTTCAAAGTTTGTATGATTTTATTAATGTTTGGAGTGACACTACTTATCCACCATTCCAAATTGTATTTTTTTAGTTCTTCTATAGCATTTATTATCTTGATATAATCTTCAATTGTTCCTTTAATTTCTATTTCTGGAATTCCACATAAAGAGGCAAATTCATAATCAAAATAGTTTGACATTGAATCCATAAATGCTATTTCGAAGGCATTTATTTCTTTTTCTGTTGATGTGGAAAATTCTAAAACAATATTTGAGTATAAACCTTCATTTATTGTTTGCGTAATTTTATTAGTGAATTCAGGAAAAATTTGTTCCCACGGATTATCCTCTCCAATTACAAAGTCATCTCTTCTGACCTGAATTGTTTGCTTTTCGTTCACTCCTATAATATCTTTAAAATCTTCCGAATTAAGTTTAATATGTTCAGAGAATCCTTGGCAGATTAATAACCAAATGTTATCTGGAGATATAGAAATAGGTTTATGCTGATTGAAAGCAAATTGAAGCATAAGCAAGAAATGGTTCGTGTTAATAATTTCCTTGTTTAGTTCAACGTATTTAGAGCTTTTGTTTATTGATGACCCTTCGATTTTGTTCGTTAAGATTGAATCAAGAATAAAGTTTCCATTTACAGAATTTAGAGCTTCCGTATTTATTTTAACATCAGCAGCTTTTATGATTAAGCCTTTGTCTTCTATTTTATTCATTAAATGATTTGGGTATTGCTTATAACGGTTTGTGTATGAAACGTAGCGTATAAAAAGACACTAACTTTTCGGATTAACACAGAACCGAATTTTTATATTTTGTTTTTAATTTTTCTCTTTTTAAAAGCCAAATTAAAAATTTGGCGGACATTCTAAATATACACAAACCTTTCGGTTAAGCACTTATTAGCTATGTTTTATACACTGTGTTACAGTCAGTTTTTATTTTGAATCTTTACTGTTATTTAATTCTAATTCAACTGTAAAGCAACATTCCATAAATCAAAATCACTACTGTAATATTGAAGTGAATTACCACAGTGAACAATTACAGTTTCTTTTTCGGGAATAATGTAGATGTTCTGTCCAAGATTTCCATTTGCATAGAAATGATAAGTACCGTTTTTATTTACATGACCCCACCATTGGTAATTGTAATAAATTCTTTTGTCGCTTCTTCCAAACCATTTTGGATAAATATCCCGTGGAATTGATTTGTTTTCTCGGGTAGATTCTTGTACCCATTTTTTTGATACAATCTGATTACCATACCAATTACCTTCATTGAGCATAAGCTGACCAAAACGTGCATAATCAATCGCCCGGGCAATCAAACGACTTGGCATATATTCAAAATTAGATTCCTTACTATCTAAGGAGAAAAGCGCATCATATTCCATTATTCTTGACCATAGTTTCTGCTCCAAATAATTGGATACAGTTAAGTTAGTAGCTCTTTCTAGAATTAATCCTAAATAACTTGTATTATAATTGGAATATTGAAAATCTTTTCCCGGTTCGGATGAAATTTCTACATTCTGAAGTAACAGCTTTCGAACATTGGGATGATAGTACCCAACCGCTTCGTCGTGCCAAGGAGAATGAATGTTGGTAAAAGGTATAAGACTTGTATTGTATGCAAGTCCAGAGCGCATTTCGAGTAAATTTTTGATAGTTATTTTTTTAAAGCGCTGATCACGCTCTAAAAGTTCAGGGACGTAATTTGTTATAGGATCATCTATACTTTTAATTAGACCATCATCAATAGCAGTTCCTATTAAAAATGATATAAAAGATTTTGCCACAGATTGAGAATGGAAGTAGGAATCTCTATTAAATCCATTAAAATACTTCTCATAAATTATGGTGTCTTTTTTGATGACAATTAACGCAGTAGTTTTAGACTTGATTGCCCACTCTTCAAAGCTATTAAATCCAGTTTTAGTTACGAGTTCTTCGAATAAGGATTCTATATACTTCTCTTTAGGCTGAGAAATGAACGTATTGGTACTCTTCGTTCCCTGAATCTCGTGATTTTCAAAGTTCTTATAATCATAAACATCTGCGACATTCATTGTTATAAGTCGATAAACATAGGTAGGTGTATATTGAATGGAAAGAAGTACTAAGAGGAATAGGACTAATGAAAGTATTGTAAGAAATATAATTTTTAGTTTTTTTCTCATTTAAGTTTTTTACTATTTATAAAGTATTTCGGGTATTGGCTGTAACGTTCCGGCTATGGTTAGTACGGGAATTAAAAGTAGTAAACTTTCGATTAAGCACTTAGCCAAAACTTTTTATTTTGCTTTAATTTTTTATTTTAATGCTAAATCAAAAAGATTTGGCGGACTTTATAAAAATACGCTAAACTTTGGATTAAACCCCAAACCCCGTATTAATTATAGCCCTTGTTATCGGTTTTTTTCTAATAAATCTAAAATAGATAGTATTTAGTGAAAATTGACCTGTTTATTCTTTTAAGATCTTCATTTATTAGAGGTAACTATTGGTATATTAATATTTTATATATAATAATTTTTTTTATTGTCGCTTGCTTTTTGATAATTGTGAGGCTTCTGTTAAATCTAGTCCATTAGTTTATGAATTGAGTTAACTATATGAATAAAAATATTGCAAAATGAAACAAATAAAATTTATAGATTCTCTCACACCATTGCGAGGTATTGCTGCAATTATGGTAATGTTTTTTCACTATGATGCATTTTTAATGATGCAAGGTTTTCCTAGGTTGATATCGACAAATAGCACCTTTTTTATAGCTCGTGGTGACCTTTGGGTAGATTTTTTCTTTATTCTAAGTGGTTTCGTAATATGTCATGTGTACAGTCAACAATTGAGTAACTTAAACAAAAAGGTAATTAAAAAATATATTTGGGCAAGATTTAGTCGAATATATCCATTGCATTTTTTCATCATGATTTTATTTGCAATTCATTTTTTAGCATTACTTGTCTTTGTTCCTGAGTTTGCAGATAAATTAAAACCACCTTCTGGTTTTAATGATTTTGTTTTGCAATTATTTTTCCTTGATGCCATAGGTCTTATTGATGGATGGTCTTGGAATGTACCTTCTTGGTCAGTAGCTTCGGAGTGGTGGATATACCTATTAGCTATTTTAGTTATCCCTTTTATTAATAAGAATAAAAATACAATTACTGCTTTAGCGCTTGTTGTAAGTCTTTTTGCTTTAATATTAATACACCATTTTACTAAAGAATATGCAGCAGGTACTCCAATTTGGAGAATTACTAGTACTTTTCGCTGCTTATTCGAATTTTCTATAGGCGTATCTATCTATCAATTCTATAAAAGTCTCAACAACACTCAATCCATTTGGGCTAGTGATTGGATGATGTTTTTAATTGGAATTGGAGTAGTACTTAATTTACATTTTGATATTTATTTAATTTTAATAATTCCTTTTTTTTCGGTTTTTTTATTGTGTGCTGCATTAAACAATGGTTTGCCATCTAGAATACTGAATGCACAACCTTTTGTGTTTTTAGGTGATCTTTCCTATTCCATTTATTTAATACACATTTTTTGGTTGATGCGATTCGGAAGAATGTGGGTTGAGTTATATTATAAACCACATTATCCAGAGAGTGAGCCCACTTCTGTAGATCATTTTATTTGGCTCACTGTTTTATTTTTCGCCACAATTAGTTCTTCATATTTAACACATCGTTTTGTAGAATTAAAAGCACAGAAAAAACTTAGAACTATTTTTCCTTAAAGTATTATAATCTTAATAGCGCTAATTAATAATAAATAAAAAAAGATTAGAAGTGAAATAATATTTAAATATCTATTTAAGAAAAAATATCAAATAAGAATTTTCACAACATCTAAAGTTAATTGATGAATTCTAGTTTTCTTTTAATAGGGTTGCTTTTTCATTATTTTGATAAAACAATCTTTAGCTTAGTTCAATTGGTTTTTGAAAAGTTGACGTTTGTTTACGTTTTAATTGGGCTATTATTATGTTGTTATTTAGAATTAAAGGATGGTAAATCTGGTATAAGAAAAATCTTTTATTATAATATAAATTAACAAACATTTCGGCTAGGACAGAAACCATAATTAATTAGAACTATCATTATCGGTTTTTTTCTAATACATAAAATAGATAGTGTTTATTGAAAATTGACCTGTTTTTTCTTTTCAAACCTTCATTTCTTTGCTGTGATCATTTAATTTAAATTTTATAGTTATGGAAAAAATATTGTTTTTAGTAATGCTTGTTTTTAGTCTTTTCTCTTTTTCTCAAACATCGAATAGCTTGGATAAAGAAGAGTATTTGTTAGACGGATATAATTTTACTTATCAATATCAGACAGGAGCTGCTGTCGATATTTCATTTAATGGAAGAAAATTAACCTATCAATGGATTGCAGGAAGAAATGCTGGGAAGCCACCAAAGACTTATGTTTATAAATCAAGAAAGTTAGATTCTGGAGTTTATATGGTTAACTGGAATGAACCAAAATTGAAAAATTTTATAACTCTAGTCTACAATTTTAATACAAACACTTGTGCTTCATCAGTTATTGTCAAATACGGTGATGCGAATCCTATATTAGCATTTGATGGTGGTATTATAAAAAATGTAATAAAACAGTAGGTTGCTAGGTCAGATTGTTTTTCTGAAATGATTTGCAGTTTGACCTGTCATTTTTTTAAAAAAACGATTAAAATTTGAAACATCAGAAAAATTAAGCCGATTCGAAATCTCACTAACCGTATTGTTTGAAAATAGCACCTCTCTTTTTACCTCGATCATTAAGCGTTCATGTATAATTTGTAGTGCAGTATTTAATAAATATTTTTTACATAACTTATTTAATAGGTTGTGACTTATTTTAAGAGCCGAAGCATATTCACTTACAGTATGCCATTCAATAATATGTTTGTCCAATAATTTTTGAAACCTGTATATAATTTGATTATAATCAGATTTGTAAGTTTGATTTTTTTCACGGTAAATTCTATCTATTAAGCTAATGGAATAATAAAGCAAGCTTCTAAAAATATGTGAACTGTCTCCTTTTAGTAAATTAAATTCTTTTTCTACTTCTTTAAAAACCCATTGGCATTTCTTGAAGTTTGATTTATTTAATTGGACTTGAATTGAGGGACGATTATAGGAAAATATTATAAAGCGATTCAAAAACACATCGTCTCTAAAAAATGTGTTTAAAAATTCTCCTTCAAAGAAAAAACTAAAACCTTTAGTGGGTTTGCTAACTTCCCATTTTCGTATTTGGTTAGGGAGTGTAACTATAACAGTTCCTTTTTTGTAAGGAACTTTTTGATTATCCAAACTATAGAATCCATTACCTTCTGAGATGAATAAGACTTCGTAAAATGTAATGAAATGTTGTTCATTAGAAAGTACATATCCTTCTAATGTTTCAATTCTCCCCAAATCAACTAATAAGTTTTTACCGTATTTGTTTTTTAGGAAGTCATATTGTTTCATATTAAAATTGATGGGTTTTTGTAATTACCGATAACGTCTCTTGTATGTTGCGTTTGCATCCCGCAGGGTGCATATGCAATATACAAATTGTTACCCACAGTTTTCTTTTGTTTTTGTATCCATTATTTGAAGTAGAGTTGGCATCCTATAATTTCCGTGCATTGATTTTATATATTCAAAGGCTAAGTCTAGTTCTATTCCTACTGCTGATATATAAAGAGGTTTTTTACTTTCTCCTCGTAAAAGTGCCCTCGAATTTAGTTTATTTGAATCATAACCTGATTTTGCAACTCCAATAATCGGAATTTTCTCATTTAGGTTTTGATATAAATGTCCGCCTAAACCATATTTCCCATCATCATCTAATATGACATAACCATCAACAATAATAAAATCAATTTGATCTAAGTTGATTTTTTTTAATAAGCTTAATATGCAAGGCATTTCTCTTTTATAGAAAGAGCCAGGTTCGTATTCTGCTACCCCTTCAATTATTTCGCTATAAATTTCAATAGGCGTATTATTTTCCCATTTATTGAAGCTAACACCTATAGTTTTGGCTTTATTGTCATAGTAGTATGTGTCAAAAGCAATAATCATAAATTGGTTTACTATTTTTTGAAATTCTGATTTAGATAGTGATACTGTTTTTTGGAATAATAGTATCTGCTTTACTAAGTGTATAATCGATTTTTGGATAAGCAAAATCCATACTCCTATTTTCTTCTCCTCTTAATATATAATATTCTTTTCTCTGAAGATCATTTGCTAGTTCCAATAATTTGCCGTTAGTAAAATAGGGTAGATTATTTTTAAATTCAATAAAATTTTTAGACTCTCGGAAAGTTATTCCAAGCCATTTATTTTCAGATTGTAATGGTTTTTGTTTTGGAACTTGTTCTAAAACAATTTTATGAAAAAATCTTGAATTTGCTGATATTGAAAATAATATAAAGGAGTTATGAGTTAGGAGAATTTCAAATTCATTATTAGTTGTTTTGTCTTTTATTTTTAGCTTTCTTATGCTTTGTTCTGTTAACTCATTTGGTTTTTCATAGCAAGAAAAAAGCCCTATGTAAGAGTTAGGTGCTAAATCTAAAGATTGGTCTGAATGATATTTCATTTTAGTATAGCTCGAATCATAAATTTCTATTAGAGCATTATTGAAATTCATAAAAGGCAAATTTTCTCGATTATTATTTACAGTATCTACAATTGTATTATGTATTGAAGAAAAATTATGAGCTGGAATATTATATTGAGTCGTTGTTCTAACGATAGGAATACCTTTATCACTGGCTTTTACTAAATGGTTTCCTAATCTTCCTTTTCCTACGTTTTCAAAATTAATATTGGTAGATAATTCATTGAAAAGGTTATACTCAAAAGGTAAGGTTGTTTTTATAAATTCATTTTGACTCATTAGTAAATTGGTTTTTTATAATCACCAGAATTCATACTAAAATGAACTTTCCCATAATTCACATTTTTTTCAGTTTTATTTTCTTTATAATAAGAATCTCTTAAATCTTCCATATTCTCATTATTCATAAGTTCTAAAGGGATTCGATTTCCATTTTCTTTTATGTAAGTTTTATTATCTTCATATACAGCTTCTAAGTTTGAACAACGAATAACATAACCCATTCTAATAGGGATTTTATCAATGTTTAAAACCGAAGGTCTTATTTCGTGAGTATAAAGCCTATTTGTAGAAAGAGGAATCGAAAAAACTGAATTAGGATATAATGTTACACTAAACTCTTTTACTAAAGATTCATCATCAACTGTTTTTTTTAATTTAAAAAGAAGTTTTGTAAATCCACTTGATTTTTTATAAACTAAGTCAAATTTATCTGTTTTTGAAGGTGATAAATGTTCAAAATTTGCTTTATCGTAGAAGGTACAAAAAGTGATAAGTCCTTCTTTTGACATATCCTTAGTTTTATCAGAGTGCGCACTGATTTTTGCTTTTGCTTCTTTTAAATTTAAATCGTTTTTTTTGTTCAAATAAATTTGAGCGAGAATATGATTTAATTCAGTCTTTTTCTCAAAATCAAACTTTATAGCTTGGTTTAATGTATTTAGTATTTGAATGTCAGTCTTTCTTAAATTATCTGTAGGACCAGTTAAGTTACTTGAACATCTTAGCAAATTAAAATGTAGAGCATCCTTTTTATCTTTAATAACCTTACTTAAATAAATTCCTTTTCTTAAAGCCATTGATTGCTTATTAGACTCTGTTAAATTCTGGAATTTATGTTCAGATTCTATTTTTGTAAAGAAATCATCATCATCAAAAAAACGTCTGTAAAAAACTCCTGCATTATGAATATTTATAGGAACTTTTCCAAGTTCAATTATTGAAAAATTTCCCGTATCCAAATGCTCATAATTTGAAGATAACTCTTTAACAATAAAAGCTATTCTTGATTCGTTTTTTACCTGTTCAAGACTTCCAATTATGTAAATTCTAATTTCTTTTAGAGTATTTGGGATTTCTGAAAAATCTCTCACAATAGTACCACAAAAATTATTCACTAAATACTGTAAATCTTCAGAGTTATCTTTTTCAGTAGATAAGTCTATTAGATAATTTTTATTTTCTGAGATACTATTTTCAAAATCAAATTTGTTCATTATGTTCAGAATTTTTCGTGTGTTTTATATTGTGGGTAACGTTAAATATATGGCAAGTAGAGCAGGAAATAAGCGATTATTTTCGGTTTAGCCACAAGCCAAATCTTTTTATTTTGTTTTAATTTTTTCCTTTTAACACCAAATCAAAAGATTTGGCGACTTTCCAAATAGAAAACAACCTTTGGTTAAACATTAATCGCCCTATTTGCTATATATAGTGTTGTAACACGTACTTATTGCGTTATTTTAATCAATCCAAAATTTGTTGCAATCCAAAGAATGTTTCCTTCAGTTGCAATGTCCAATATCGTATTTTTATATCTACCTTCTCTGAAATATATAGGTTCAATTTTTCCATCAACCATTTTAATCATTCCGTTATTTGTAGCCATCCAAATTGTTCCATTACCATCAATTTCGATATCTCTAACCATATGGTCAGGAATTTTAGAATTTTTTTTATTGAAATGAGTCCATTTTCCGTTTTTGATAATCGATAATCCTCCATTTCCAAATCCACCACCATAACCGACAAATAATTTATTGTCAATATATTTTACAGCTCTAACAACAGATAATTGTAATTCTGAATTTTTATCGTCATAAGTATTCCACTTTCCGTTTGAGTAAACTAAAAGCCCAGAATTGTGTCCGATAGCAATTTCTCCGTTATCATTCACATCTATTGCTCTTACTGTGATTCCTTTTTTTGAAACTTTAACCTTTGACCAAGAAACTCCATTGAATTTAAAAACTCCATTTCCACCACCAAAATAGATGTTACCTTCTTTATCTTCTGCAAAATCAATGACAGAAATGTTTGAAACAGGAATTTCTTTAGTTGTATAGATAGTCCAATCTTTTCCGTCAAATTTAGCAATTTCTGAATTTGGTTTTGAGTAATTCAACCAAATATTTCCCTTAGAGTCTGTGAAAATTGGCGTTACTGACTCCCCTTTAATTATAGAATTATTTTTATTAAGATTTTTGAATTCACCATTTTCTAATTTGATTAGCCCAAATTTTACTGTTCCTAAATATTTATTTCCATTTTTATCTACCGAAACTTCCCAAAGATCGTTGTCAATTAAATTCGAATTGTTAGTATCAAAAAGTTCAGCTTTTTGACTAAAAATAGAAATAGTAAATAGACAAAAAATTAAGTTGGTGAAAATTATCTTCATTATTTTGTGAATGTGTTACAACGTTTAATATATGTGTCGTAGCAGGGCAAAATGTTACCCTGCTTTTTGATTTTTCTGCGCATTGGTTGCTAACTTTTACTTTCTGCAAGCATTGCGCCTTACCAAAAATACAACAACCATTCGATTCATCACTTAACTGCTATGACCACATATATGTTGTTGTAGAGCGTTTTTATTTATTTTTTAATTCAATTTTTCGTCCATCTAAATCCTGAATTAAGGCGGTCAAACCCCATTCAGTTTCTTTAGGTTCTGATAATATTTTCCAATTAGAGTTTTCTAAACTACGAATTTTCGTTTTCAGTTCTTGAATATCAAATCCGAGTCTTAATGAATTGTCAGCCTTTTCCATTGATTTAGTCAAAGGGTAAATTTCAAACACAAATCCGTTTTGTTCAGATGCGTAATGAAATGGGCCATTTCCGTGTCGATGATAATCAAATTCTAACCCAAGCTTTTCATATTGTTCTTTTAGAATTTCGGGATAGGATGTTCGTATTACAAGTAAATTTAATCTCAAAATTACAATTGAATTGATTTATAACTTAATGCTTTGTCAATTATTTGTTCAGGGGTCAACTCATCATAGTAAATCAAGTCAGATACTTCTGGGTCAGGAACATTTCGTTTCAATACCTCAAGTAGCTCGTCAATTTCTTTTTCCGTCTTGTTTTCAACGGTTATAATACTTTTTACTAATTCTATTAACTCTTCTCGTGTCATTTTTTCAATGCTCTACAACGTTTAATATATGTGTCGTAGCAGGGCAAATTGTTACCTTGCTTTTCGATTTTTCTGCGTATTGGTTGCTAACTTTTACTTTTTGCAAGTATTGCGCCTTACCAAAAATACAACAACCATTCGATTGATCACTTAGCTGCTATGATCACATATATAGTGTTACCCAACGTTTTTTTTATTCAAGTTTCCATAAAATGATTTCGATACTAACCAGCTATAAAGAACTCTGATCTTTAATTTCCAATCTTTCTCAAATAAATCATTCCAATATTTTTCTTTTGGATAAATTACTTTGTCAACTTTACCATAATGATCATTATGTTCAAATTTTTGCCATTCTTTTTGGATAGGGTATAAGTCAAAGTGTTTCTCAAGGTTTTTCAGCCCATTTGTTCCAAGAATTTCATCAGGTAAAGGATATATTCTATTAAATTTATCAATTATAAGTATAAAAAGAGTCTCATCATCTAAAACCATTCTTGGACTTATTCCAATTAACTGTATTTCCTCCAGATTCATTTTAAATGATTTACAGTATAAAGCTAGTCCAATTTCTTTTGAAGAAAATTCTATAAATTCTAATTCACTATCTGTTATTTTTATTCCAGATTTCATTTTTAATGATGGGTAACGGTTTTGTATATGAAAAGTAGCGGGTTTTTGGGTACTAACTTTTCAAATAGCAATATACTTATTTAAAGGCAATAGCGGTTAAGATTTGCATCTAAACCGCTATTTTTTATATACGTTGTTGCCAAACGTTATTTTATATATTACTTCCTTTATTTAGCCATTTGACCTAGCTTTTCTACTTTTCTCAACCATTTTGCTCTAAAATTTTCTTTAGAAAGCCTGATAGGACCAATGGTTGTAGTTCTTACTTTTTTTACTCCAATAAAATTAAGGGTTAATTTTTTCATTGCCTTATGACTAGGGCTTGAATAAAACCATTTATAGTACCAACTAGGTTGGTCTAATGTACAAATTAATCTTGCCGATTTATCTGTAAAATGTTTATCCCACCATAAAGAGTCTTTCCTTTTACTAAATGCAAACCCTGGAAGTAATACTCTATCTAAAAAGCCTTTCATAATTGCAGGTACTGAGCCCCACCAAACAGGATAAACCCAAACTAAATGGTTTGCCCATTTTAATATTTCTTGACTTTTTAATAAATCAGGTTCAAGGTCAGTCCTTTTTCTATAACCAAATTGCAGGTTTGGATTAAAATTTAAATCTTGAATACTGATTTCTCTAATTTCACAACCTGATGATTCAGCTCCCTTTTTATAAGCTTTCGCTAAAGCGAAATTGTAACTTCCTTTATCTGGATGACCGATTATTAATGCTACCCGTTTACTCATTTGTGTATTATTTTAAGATTTCTAATAGAGTTAAAATTCCAATTATTAATAAAATCACCCACCCAAGATGTTTTCCTTTTGTTGCAATAAAAACCAGAAGGGAAGAGCAGAACATTGTTATTGTTGTAGATGTTAATATAAATTGAAATAACTCATTAGTTTGTATATTATATTTAGTTGCCACCATAAGAAGTATAGCACCTATACACCATCCAAATAATGATGTTAAGTGCCAAGTAGCCCAAATAATTCTAAAATGTTTTACCTTTAATTTAGACGTTGCAATTGTGGGAATTATTTTTTTTGACTTACTTAAATTCCTAAAAATTAAAACTTCGCCAAGTATTGAGTGTACTAATCCTAATATAAAACATAAAAGACCTGCAACACATATATAGTGGTCCATAAATAAGTTAAAGATTTTGTTTTTTAATAGATGATTTTTGTAAACCTATTAAGAGTAGAAAACCAATAGGCATTAATAATATCCATTGAAATGCATTAGCATTATATATATAACTGGTAATTATAAATGGAATTCCTGATAAAATATAAAGAACAGCTATAGATTTAAGTTGTTCTTTTTCTTGATTACTGTCTTTTAAAAACCCGACTTTCAAGATGATGTAAGAAGTCAAAAATAAAAGGATAGTTACAATGTGCCACGCTGCGGCTAATTCACTCTTTTGTTGAATACTAATATTGCTATCTAAAAGTGGATTCACCAATTCCATTTGACCACCTATGGTATGAAGAATAGCACCTAAAAGATTTATTATACCTGCAATTTTTATGTATATTTTTTTCATTTTTTAAAATTTTGAATTAGAAATATTTTTTGATTTTATGTAAAAATGGGTTTGTAAGTTTATCTTCTTTAAAAAACTTATAAAGAATAATGCAGGAGGGAATAGTTAAATAGAATGAGCAGATTAGGAATGTTGTTATTCCACAAGTAATTGCCAAAATTTGAGCAAAAAGTACTCCAATACTTTCTTGCTGTTCTATGAAATAGTTACTTACACCTAAAGAATATTCATAGAAACGAATTGAGGTTTCGTAAATTAACCAAGTTGGATAAAACCATTTTCTAATAGTTTCCCACCAAGTGCCAAAAACTGATTTTTGTTGACTGTTTAAATCTTCCATTTTTAAATCTTTTTACAAAGGTCATTTTAATGGAAGTCATATCATTTGATATAAATCAAATTCGTACTTTAGGGTTGCGAATCCGACTTAATGTTTCAAGCGTAATGCCTAAATAGGAAGCAATATGGGTTAATGATATACGATGTGTAATGTCTGGGTAAATACTTATTAAGTTCAGATATCTTTCTTCTGCTTTTGCAAATTGAATAGTATGCAACCTTTCACAAAGCCCTAACATAGTTTCTATAATTACTTTACTAATAAATCTCTCAAAATCGTGAAAATTGTTTGAAAGTAAGTCTACAGTTTCTTTTGAAAATTCAAGGACTGTAGAATCTTCAACAAACTCTACGTAATGCGGACTAGGTTGGTCGCTAAAAAAACTTATAATAGAAGCCATAAATTGATTTTCAAAGGTAAACCAATCGGAAATGTCTTTCCCATCTTTCAAATAATAAGCCCTTGCACAACCTTTAATAATTAAATATACTTTTTTAGAATACTGCCCTTCTCTAACAACAATATCTCCTTTTCTGTAAGTAATTAGTTTGGAATTAGAAATGAATTCTTGTAGACATTTATTGGATAATGGTGAGTAAATCTCTCCTATTTGCTTTAGTATTTTTTCAATATTCATTTCAATTAACTGTAGTTTCTTGTTTAGTAGTGAGTTTTTTCGTTAATGTTTGCCAACGTTTAATATATGTGTTGTAGCAGGGCAAAATGTTACCTTGCTTTTCGATTTTTCTTGCGCATTGGTTGCTAACTTTTACTTTCTGCAAGCATTGCGCCTTACCAAATATACACGAACCATTCGATTCATCACTTAGCTGCTATGATCACATATATCGTGTTGTGATACGTTTTTTTTATTTAAAGTAATTATATCTTTCTATTGTTCCGTTAATTGTTGTGCCTAAATGACCAGCGAACTTTTCAGATTGTTTCCCGTAAAAGCTAATATTATCAATTAATGATTTATCTGAGTTATTATCTTCTCCACGCTTGAGTTCAAATAACGTGTTCCAAACTCTATGAGCTAACTCATTAGACCATTTTAAGCATTCAACCTTAGTTTTATCTGTTGATTTTGGGTCATCCCAAATTACTCTATTCATCACGGTCATATCAGAAAGTAATAATTCACTGAATATTATTTTATCTTCAATTGATTTTGATGATAACCATAGAGCTGTTTCCTTTAATGTCATTTTAGAATTATTCTTTTAAGTTTTATTTAAAAAGACGTTGAAAAAAGTTCCTTTCTGGTTCAGGATGGATCTTTTCATTCCGTTCGATATATCCATATACTTCGTCCGTCAAATTTATTTTTAACTCGTCAATTTCCTTTTTCATTCCTTCCATAAGTTTTACACTATATAATCCAGATTTGATCATAAATAAATTGTTGGATATTGTACTTATTATATGAAAGTCATTTCCTATTCCTTCATGAACATCTTTAGGTTTTCTTACTCTAGAGTCTTCTTCCCATTCCGCTTGTCCGTCATATTTATAATACAATTTATAAGTTTGGAGATTAATTTTATTCATATTTATGAGCTTCTAGAATGAATCACAACGGTTCGGCTATGAGTAGTTGCTTAAGGTTTTAAAGATAGCAAAAAGGTATTGAGTGAGGAAAATTCGGAGAATTTTCCGAGTAGCACTTACCAACCCAAGCAATTACTTATAGCCATTGTTAGCCACTGTATTTTAAAGTTCTTTTTTCATTGCAATAAATTCGAAATTTTCTTTACCAATTTGAAAATCGTGATCACCAATTTTTTCAAACCCGTTTTTTTTGTAAAAATTTATTGCTCTCTCGTTGCTGTTAAGCACGGAAAGCCACACTTTATTAAAATTCAATTCCTTGGCTTTTTTCAAGAGAAGATCTTGTAATTCAAATCCAATTTTCATTGACAGAAAGTCTTTCAAAACGTAGATTTTCTGAAGTTGGCAAACGTCATTTGATTCAATAAATTCTGAATTGGAATTTAGTTTAAGTTTTGCATATCCTACTGGTAATCGATTTGCAAAAGCTATCCAGAAAATGTTGTTTGGTTTCTTAATTCCATCTTCAATTTTTTGAACTGAAAATGTCAAATTGTAGTAATCGATCAAATCTTTTTGATCTCTAAAAAAATGTCCAAATGTTTCCGTAAATGTTATTCTCCCAAGTAGAGCTATAAATTGTGCATCTTCTTTTTTCGCTAATCTGATTTCAATAGTATTCATCAATCGTTGAAGGTTATGATATATTGTGGCTAACGTTTAATATATGTGTCGTAGCGAGGCAAAATGTTACCTTGCTTTTCGGTTTTTCTGCGCATTGATTGCTAACTTTTCCATTCTGCAAGCATTGCGCTTTACCAAATATACACAGACCATTCGATTTATCACTTAGCTGCTATGATCACATATATATTGTTGTAGTGTCGTTTTTAGTATTTTAAGTTATCAAGCTCACCTTTAAAAAAAGTTTCAAATTCTCCTTTAATAGTTACTCTGTTTTGCTTGATTAAATCACAAATTAAGTTTTTAATTGTTAATACTCTAGTATCGATTTTTGGTTTTTCATTTAAATGAAACAAAGAATATAAACTCAATTTCTTACTCTCACTAATCGGCTGAGGAAGCCGGTTTTTTATTGCTTTATAAATTTTAAGTCTGTCTGTTTGGTTAAATTTTTTGTCCAAAAATGACTCGCTGGATAATTCGTTTTCGAATAGATTTTGCATTTTCAGTGAATTTAAAATTCTTGATTTGAAAAATACGAATGCAATATCATTACGTAAAATTACATTATTATGAATAAGCTCTAACTTTTTGTTATCTAAAGGAAAACTAAAACTGTGTTTTTTTTCTAGTTCTTCAGTGTTTTCTGGATAAGTTCTCATCTATTATAATCTTCTTAGCATCTTATTTTAAATGCACTACAACGGTTGAGCTATGAACAGTACGGGAGCAAATAAGTGTTTGCTTTCCGTTTGGTACGTAGCCAAACCTTTTTGTTTTGCTTTTTCTTTTTTTATTTAATGCCAAATCCAAAAGATTTGGCGGTGTTGGTCGATATTCCGGGTTTATATCTTAAGCAACTAAGTCCGTATTGTTTATAGGTTTTGTTGTAACAAGTTTTTATTCGGTTGCCAGAGTATAAATAGGTTTTAGAGTAAGTTTTGATTTTGTCAACTCAATAATTTCCAACGTATCCTTATTTAACCCATTCCAACTTTTGTATTCAACTTCTAGTAAAGATTTAGATATTTTTCTCCAAGTTCCAGAAACTGTTTCATATTCTATAGGTGGAGTTCCGCACCAACCTGAATTCTGTTTGCGAAGTATAGTCCCATTTTTATTAAATTCAATTCCAGATTTACCTTTTTTAAATTTCCGATTACTTTCATATATCAAATTTTCGTTTATGTAATCCTTGTAAATCCATTTTTGAAATAGAAAATCCGATGTTATAGGCTCAGTTTTATGAAATGAACTTAAGACTAAAAACAAAATCAGAATTGCTGAATATTTCGAGAATTTCATTTTTTTAAATTTGTTACAACGTTTAGCTATGCGTAGTGCGGGAGCAAAAAACCATTGGTTTTCGAGCAAGCACTTAGCCAAAGTTTATGTTTTGTTTTTATATTTTCTAAAATACTAAATTTAAACCTTTGGCGACAAACCAAATAGGCAATGACCTTTGGATTAAACACTAATCCGCATTATCGCATAGGTGTTGTTACCACATGTTTTTTATTCCTTTTATTTTATCTTAAGTCTAAAATGACAGAGTCCTTAACTTTTATATAAATTAGATTATCATTATGATATAATTCTGTTGTATCTCCTTTGACTTCAGTCCGAACAAAATCAGATTCAATAAATGTCTTTTTGTTTGAGTCTAAATAAATTGGAATTGCTACGTATAAAAAACAGCAGGTTATAATTAAGCTATTAGAAATTATTATACCTTTTAACTTATCAGTTCTTTCCTTAAAAAAGAAAATCCCAGTGCTTGTCAATGTCCAAATAAGTCCAACAACTAACGTCAAAAATAAAATTAGATGATGAAATCCAGGAGCGTGAATATATGGGTTTCCAATAATCGCATAAGCAATTCCTGCAATTCCAAATCCTATTCCATAAAACAACGATGTTTTTAAAATTCCTTTTTTCATTTTATCCGCTAAAAATTTCTGTTGGTAAATACAGACAAATAATTGCCGAAATTATATGAATTCCAATTAGGTAATATTTCCATTTAGGTCTTTTAGTCATAATTAAAGCATAAATGGGAATTTGAACAATTGCTAATATTGTTGGAAAAATTCCAATTCCATTTTTGGACAAAATTGCGATTATCATTGTGAATGGATAAAATATTTTAGCAAATAAATTTGTTCCGTGTCCAGCTCCCATTGATAAAATGACAAATGCTAAAATCAGTATCGTAAATAATATTGTTAGTATCGTTTTACTTTTAGTTTTCATATCCGTGAACATTCCAAGATTTCAAAAAATCATAACCTTTATGTCTCAAGTAGGTTATTCCGTCAATTTTAAATTTGGTTTTTGTCAAATGTTGGATTTCGGTTGTGCTTGAACCTCCTAAACTTACAAATTCCATTTGAGTTTTTCCGTTCAGTTTTATCAATTCAACCATAGTAGGACAAGATTTATAAGGAAGTGATTCGGTTCTTTTTATTTGTTCATTGTATGGTATAATTTCCCAAGTTGCAGAATTTTTCTCTTTATGAAAATCTAGCCAGAGTATTTCTTCCGCATCAATTTGATTTTCAGGAACCCAAAATCCGTTTAGATTTTCACGAACGGAGTCCAATTCAGTCAAATCAATTTCATAATCATTTTGGATAATTATTAAATCTCGATTCGAATTTGAACAACTCGATAGGAGGGATGTTAGAATTAATATTTTAAAAATTATTTTCAAACTTTATACTTCTCTGATGTGTGGTAACGTTTAATATATGTGTCGTAGCAGAGCAAAATGTTACCTTGCTTTTCGATTTTTCTGCGCATTGTTTGCTAACTTTTCCTTTCTGCAAGCATTGCGCCATTGCAAAAATACACATACCATTCGATTGATCACTTAACTGCTATGATCACATATATAGTGTTGTGATACCTTATTTTTTTAGTTTCATAAATTCAATCAATTCATTAGTATAATCGATACATTGATCACAAAAAAGCAGTTCAGTTTTTGGTGTTAAAAATTCAATATTTTTGAGTTTGCAAAAGTCCGTTATTGAGGAAAATATTATTCCATCTATGGATTTGTTAAGTTCTTTTTTCTTCTTTTCAAGAATTTCAATAGCTGATTTGCGAAAGGTTTCTATTTTTAGTTCCAACTTTTGAATCGAATCTTGCATTATTTTTAATTCCGTTGGAGAATAATCCATATGAGGAGCATCGGAGATACGTTTTTGAAAAGGACGAACTATTAATAAAAGAGAATCATTATATTTTCCCTCTAATTCCTTTATGAAATTTTCGTTGGTATCATATTCAGGTAGAGAGCTTTTTGTTTTTTCATAATCAAAGTATCCTCCAGTATTTTGTCCAAACCCCAAATTAAATAATGATAAAATTGATATTAAAACTATTGATTTCATATATGTATCACAACGTTTAATATATGTGTTGTAGCAGGGGCAAAATATTACCTTACCTTTCTATTTTTCTGCGCATTGGTCGCTAACTTTTACTTTCTGCAAGCATTGCGCCTTACCAAAAATACAACAACCATTCGATTCATCACTTAGCTGCTATGATCACATATATAGTGTTGTGATACGTTTTTATTCAATTTTTTTAAGAAATTCAGCAATTTCGCTATCGGTTACTTTCCAATTTTCTCCTTTTTTTTCCACGATATTAGCTAGCCCTAAAAGTTCGATTGGTCCCTCAGATCTAAGAATCCAATCATCACTTTCCGCAATCCAAGTTTTACCTTCTATAGTTATTTCATAACCTAATTCCAATAGCATTTTATAGGAAGGAGCTCCTAAATTAGCTGCAACACTTAATCTCTTTTTATTCATTTTTTATTTTTATTCAAAATACGTTGTAAAAAGTTTTGCTTTGGTTCTGGAAATATTTTTTCGTCGAGTTCGATATATCCATATACTTCGTCCGTCAGATTTATTTTTAACTCGTCAATTTCCTTTTTCATTCCTTACATAAGTTCCGCACTATACAATCCTGATTTGATCATAAATAAATTGTTAGATATTGTACTTATTATATGAAAGTCATTTCCTATTCCTTCATGAACATCTTTAGGTTTTCTTATTCTAGAGTCTTCTTCCCATTCCGCTTGTCCGTCATATTTATAATACAATTTATAAGTTTGGAGATTAATTTTAGTCATATTTATGAGCTTCTAGAATGAATCACAACGTTTAATATATGTGTCGTAGCAGAGCAAATTGTTACCTTGCTTTTCGATTTTTCTGCGCATGGGTTGCTAGCTTTTCCATTTTGCAAACATTGCGACTTACCAAATATACAAGAACCAATTGATTGATCACCTAACTGCTATGATCACATATATGTTGTTGTACAACGTCTTTTATGCGGAAACTCCTAAATCAATAGGATTCCAATTCTCAATTTCAATTCCGTAAATAGTAAACCCTTTTTTCTCAACATAATTGATTTCCCATTTGTTCAATTCCGTTGGATTTTTAGGGATATTGATAAAGCTAACATCTAAATCTTTTTCAATGGATATACTTGAATGGTTAAAGTCAAGTTTTTTTATTTGTTGATTTAAAAAACTTTGTAATGAGTCAATCAATTCAGGGTATTTATTTTCAATTAACAGGGTAAGTTGTTTTTGTTTGTCATTAATTCCATCAATATTGTTGTAAATATAAAATCGCACTAATTCATTTATAGAATTTATTTTACGATCAACGTTCCAGTAAGATTCATCAATTTTATTAGACTTTTTAAATGTTAGAATTCCAAGAGTATCGTTAGTTATTTTTTTTCGTTTAGTTTTAAAAATATTCTGCATACTTCTTTATTTTGGATATGTTGTACAACGTTTAATATATGTGTCGTAGCAGGGCAAATTGTTACCTAGCTTTTCGATTTTTCTGCGCATTGATTGCTAATTTTCACTTTCTGCAAGCATTGCGCCTTACCAAATATACACGAACCATTCGATTTATCACTTAACTACTATGATCACATATATCGTGTTACAGCATGTTTTTTGTTTTTAAAATGCGTTTTGCTGCAGTTTTTGCTTCGTTCACATAACCGCTATTTTCATCCGCAATACTTTTCAATTCTGATTCAGGTTTTGATTGGAACTTTCGTTGATAACTCTCAATTAGTTTTTCCGTTTCTACATTCTTATTCCTCAGATATTGTTCTGTCAACTTCTTTTCGGGAAACATTTCGTTTAGTTGTCTTTTATTTAAAACAAGGAATGTAATTAATAAAGTCAAAAATATTGGATTGAAATTAATGGGACCAATGCTGAATACAATTTCCCAATAATAAATATCTATTAAGTTTATAATTCCGAGTATCAATGTCAATCCGAATACATAAACAAACATCTTTTTATTCTTGAAATAAAGTATTGTTGAGATTCCAATGAGAGCTATTCCTAGATAATGTTTATAATTTAGTACATAATCCTTTAGAAGTGTAATTCCGATTGAGTAGAGTAGGAGAAGTATACAAATCAGTATTGGAATTATTTCTTTTTTCATCATATGTGCTGTAACGTTTCTTGTATGTTGCGTTTGCCTGCCGAAGGCGGCATATGCAATATACAAATTGTTGTGTACCGTTTATTTTAGTTAATAACATTGTAAATTAAAATCAATCCTTTCAGATTCGTGATCATAAAAAACATAAATCAAACCAGAATCACCCCACATTAAATTAGCATTTTCCTCGGAATCAATTTGAAATAGGAGTTTCATATTGTTTCCATTTTTATCTTTAGGAGTTGACTCTCCTTGAATCCATTTAGGGTATCCACCAAGTTGACTTTGATAATTTTGTTCACCAACTAATTTTTCTACTATTTTCCCATAATTATCCCAAGGTTGATCTTCATTTAAAATACAAGACAATTTTTGGGCATTATAGTCATATTCACTGATTCCTTCCCAATCTGGTAATGAATTTGAAGGTTCAAATATTATTTCACAATATTTAGGTTTCTCTAAATCAATTGGTTTAACTATAAATTCAGTATTTTTAGGATCAATTTTTTTGTAGACTTTCACTAACCATCCGTCATCAGAAGTGTCCCAGGGAAATTCATCCCAATCATAGTAAAATTGGATTAGCTCGATGTTGTCAGGTAACTGAGATTCTGGCTTATTAAATACCTGAAAAATAAAATCTAAACTTTTACCTTTTTTCGTTACAGGCCATTTTTCTCCTTTTTCAAAATACGGGTTACCTCCAAAGTGAGAATTCATCTGCGAATTTTCTGGAGGTCTTGAAGCAGGTGAAATCTCAAGTTTGGTTGCTTGTCTAATTAAAGGCTTAACCAAATTTTCCAAATCTGATGTTGATTTCAAATTTAGTTCATTCAATTCACGTCTATATTTATCAAAATGAGATTCAGTTTTGTTATTACTGTTCTCATTAGTTTTTCCAAATATTTTCTTCCAAAAACTCATTTATGTTATTAGTTTTCATGGTACACAACGTTTTATATATGTGTCGTAGCAGAGCAAAATGTTACCCTGCTTTTCGATTTTTCTGCGCATTGGTTGCTAACTTTTCCATTCTGCAGGCATTGCGCCTTCATAAATATACAAGAACCATTCGATTGATCACCTAACTGCTATGATCACATATATCGTGTTATCACCTTTTTTTCTATTTCAGTTTTCAGTTCACTAAGGAATGGAGTGCTTTTAGAGTTAATTACAATTCCGTTTGCTTTGTTACTTAAAAGCTCCGAAAAATAACTCTCATTAATATTTATTTCTACTACAGTTCCACTCTTAGCTAAGACATTTTTAGCAATTATTTGTGGAAGAGTAGTTTCTCCAGATGTTCCTAAAACAAATAATATTCCCGTTTCTTTTGAAATTCTTAGTACACTATCCTTTTTAAAAAACTTCTCATTGTAATATTCATCAAACCACAATACGTGAGGTCTTAAATCTTCATTGCATTTAGGACATTTTAAAAATTCAATTTCAGATTCGGTTAGTTGATCTTTTTGTCTACCTTTTAATTTAATTCCTTCTGGGAAAGGATATAATTCATTGGAACATTCATCTCCGCATCTCATAAAATCGTGATCGCCGTGAATTAGATATGTTCTTTTATCAGAATTACCTGCTTTTTTATGCAAGCTGTCTACATTTTGGGAAATCAAAGCAAAATTATCATTCAATAAAGATTCAATCTCTTTGAGCATTAAATGACTTTGATTAGGCTTAGCAAATTCAGTTATAGATTTCCTATACAAATAGAATTTCAATACTTCGTGAGAAGCTATATTAAAAAACCTTTTTGTTCCAATTTCTTGAGCTTTATAGTTTTTAGAATCAGATACCCAGTAACCGTCTTCACCGCGAAAAGTTGGAATTCCACTTTCTGCAGAAATTCCAGCTCCTACTAGAAAAGAAATTTTCTTACCCTTCTTTAAGCAGTATTCTATTCGATCTGAGATTCTTTTTTCTATCATTCAACTAATTGGTGATAACGTTTCTTGTATGTTGCGTTTGCCTGCCAAAGGCGGCATATGCACTATACAAATTGTTGTCTATAGTTTTTTATAGCTACTTATTTCATCAACATAAGGAAATTCAATTGATTTTAATTTTCCTTTTTTGAATTCAAAACTGTATTTTTCTCTCTTATGAATAGTTTTTGGTTCACTATTTATATTAATTGTAATTCGGTCAGAATTTCTTTCAACTACGGCGCTTTCTGAACTTTCTTTACCATTTTCGAGATATTTAATTTGAATACTTGCAGAGTCATTTTTGTTATAAATGACACCATATTTATCAAATTTTACAATTCCATTTTCATCAGTTTTTTTAGTCTGTTTTTTCTTCCAGTCTATAGATGAATAATTGACTTCAAAATCCGAAATCGATTTGCCAAAATTATCCTTTATTTGGACTATTACAAAGTCTTTAGAAATTTCATCAGTTTGTTCAATATATTCCGTTGCGTTTTCTACGTAAGAGTAATTGTGATGAAGAATAAGAACGTCCTCTTTTAATTCCCATATTCCTT
Organism: Aquimarina sp. AD1; assembly: GCF_003443695.1. Taxonomy (NCBI): domain Bacteria; kingdom Pseudomonadati; phylum Bacteroidota; class Flavobacteriia; order Flavobacteriales; family Flavobacteriaceae; genus Aquimarina; species Aquimarina sp. AD1. The sequence continues at coordinate 500,057 of NZ_CP031966.1, forward strand.
TAATATCAGACCAAGTCCAGCAACTATCTCCACGAGATAAGTATTCATAAGTTCCGTCATCTTTTAGTTCAAGAGTATCAAATGATAAGTCATTTTCTATTTGATATTTACCAACAATTTCAACAGTTGTTAAATTCAAGAAATACAATATGAATATTAGAAAAGGTGTTTTCATAATTCTGAGTAACGTTTTTATAATTATTTAAAAATCAACACTTTCTTAATCCGCTCTCTTCCGTAAAACGTTTCCATAAAGTAATTAATTTTTCAGGAAATAGAGGGAATTATAGACAACGTTTTATATATGTGTCGTAGCAGAGCAAAATGTTACCTTGCTTTTCGATATTTCTGCGCATTGGTTGCTAACTTTTACTTTTTGCAAGCATTGCGCCTTACCAAAAATACAACAACCATTCAATTCATCACTTAGCTGCTATGATCACATATATCGTGTTGTAGCTAGTTTTTTAATAAGATGTACCAGATTTACTTACGCCATATTTATCAGGAACATACAAATGAAATGTATTTACTTCGTCACAAAAGTCTGGCTCCGAAATTATTGACATTTTTTCACCAATAGTATCCGTCATAATCTCTTTGAGTTCGTTAACATTCTCAACAGTATTCCATTCCGAACCACCATTTTTTTTATATTCTTTGTAAGTATTATTTACAATTAACAATTCAGGATCAAAATTATTTTCGACTTGAGATTCCGTTACGGTTTTTATAAAATCCTCAGTTACTATTCCATTATTTAATTCATTAACCTCTTTGAATACAGTTATTGAGTCACTTTCATTACTCTCATTAATAAGTTCATCTAATTCATTTGAATTCTCCATAAAGAAATAGTTTCGGTTATTTCCAGAGTTAGGGATTCTAACTAATACTAAAACTTTAGCATTGTCTTTTAGTAATTTCGTTACTGATTTTATGAAGTCACTTTTTGTCATTTACAGACTTTGATTTAATTAGCTACAACGCCAAATATATGAATCGGAGCAAGGCAAGTAAGCCTAAACCAATTGATTTATCTGTGCATTTTTATTTCTTATTCAATTTATAAAAATCTAGCGCCATTGCAAAAAGACAACTGCCTTTCGGTTTAACACGAAACTTTGCTCTGATTTTATATATAATGTTCTATACCGTTTTTTTTACGGAGATACTTGATCAATTTGATTATCCCATAAATAACTAAATGTAAAATCGGAAAAATAAATCCATAAAATAATACAACTAATGATCCACCTCCTTGGAAATTTTCTTTTTCGCTGAAAACATAAATCATCAATCCGGCATATAAAGAATAAAATATTAGATGAATCCAGAATTCCTTCTTGTTTGATTTAAAAAACAAGCCGAACACAATTAGAATCAAAAAAATTGCATAAGCGAAATACAATATTGAAAATCCACTATCCGCTGGAATCATTTAATTATTTTTTTAACCCGTTCTAAAATAGGTTCGTAATCGAAAGTAGAGCAACTACCTTCGCTTAAAACTCTTTTCCCAATTCGCTCAATTTTGCTTTTATCATTTTCCCAGTCGAAAATATAAATTGTCGCTTTAAATACTTCATTTAGCTCCTTATAATTTAATTCGCCATTTTTATGTCCGAAATTTTCTTCGGTTTCTACTATTTTGATTGGTAATCCACTTTCTAAATAAATCGTAGTTCTTATTCGTCCGTAAGAAAGTCCAATTTCCTCTATGATTTTAAAGACTTGGTTTTTATTTCGCCATAATTTTAAAATTCCGCCACCATCAGTTGCGATTTCAGTTAATTCAACCCAATCAAATTCCGATTCCGTAAGAGTCGAGTCCGATTCAATAGAATTAACTACATTATTAATTTGGTCAAGTTTATTTTCTTGCCCAAATGTTACAAATCCAATTAAGGTCAATATGATTAAGAATGTTTTTTTCAAATGGTATAGAACGTTTAATATATGTGTCGTGGCGGAACAAATTGTTACCTAACCTTAGACATTTTTGCGCAGATTTTATACTTTAATTCAGCTTTAAAATCACTGCGCCTACATAAATATACAAGAACCATTCGATTAATCCCAAATAAGCCATGATCGCATATATAGTGTTAGTAGCTTTTGTTTTTTTTCGTTGAGCGTGCTTAGTTTAAGATTAACCAACTTCCAGGTAAAGGTCTGATTTTCTTTTCGTCAATTTTAATTTCCTTCCAGTTTTGTTTTTCTTCAGATTCGTGATCTTCCACAATCCTATATTCAGAAGAAGGGGTTCGAGTTAGAGTTTCGGGTAATTTCACAATCTGTTTATTTGGGTCAATATTAAGTTTCTCAACTTTACCCAGCCATTTAATTGCATTATCTAGTATTTGCTTTTCAGATAATAATCTTTCCGTTCGCTCTATTTTTAATTCGGTAATTATTTCCGCCACCCTTTTTTTAAGTATGCTTATTGGTATTTTATAATCAGATTCCATTTTTTTGAGGTTGCTACTAACGTTCAGTATAAGAAACGTTGGGCAGGTGATAAGCGATACGTTTCGGTTTGGTACTAAGCCAAATATAATATTTTGCTTTTATCTTTCATGTTGAAAATGCTAAATTTTATATTTGGCGATTTTGGTACATAAAAAGATATTTTTAAATTTAACCTAAACCGCCCTATGTTTTTTATACATTGTTACCTGCTGGTTTTATCCATAAGTTATTTTAAGGTAGTCTCATAAATTTTATTCCACAATTCTTTTCTCATTTTTGGGTTTTGTTGATTGATTAAAATAATTATACCCCAATTATCCTTTCTATTATAACAGAAAATAGAAGATTGCCCCATAGTATCTCCTGTCTTCTGGAAGAAGGTGTTAGTCTCATTATTATAAATATTAATTCCTAAACCTATTTTTCTAGGTCCTTTTTTTGCTTTGTAAAATATTTTTTCTGTCATTATACCTGCTTTAGAAATTTCAGAACTGTCATTCAATATTTCTTTTAAATACTTAATCATATCCTTAGAAGAGGACTTAATTAAACCTGAAGGCGCACCAGAATTCCAAAGCATAAGATTTTGCTTAATTCCATTACGATTATAACCCGTTGCAATATTTTTGATGTTAAACTCTTTTGTTAAAGTGTTTTTCATTTTTATTGGATGAATTAATTTCTCTCGTACAATTTCATCATAACTTTTTCCGTAGGCCTCTTCTAATATTTCCCCTAAAAGCATAAAACCAGTGGTATGGTATCTATAAGTACCGTAATCAGGTAACTCACTACAATTATTAATAATATCAATAAAAGTTTTACGATTAACATTTTTTAATGGGTCTTGAGGGTTTTCAGAGATAAGTTTTTTCCAATCAAGATCAGCTAACCCTGATTGATGAGAAGCTAAATCAGATATTGTTATCTTGCGTCTAAGTTGTTTTTGTATAATAAAATCTTTTGGTAAATAGTTTTCTATATAACCGTTTAATTTAATTTTACCTTCATTTACTGCCTGAGCTATTAAATTACCGGTTATGGCTTTAGTTATTGATGCAATTTCAAAAACGGTATATTCATTAACGTTCATTGAACTTTCTTTGCTAATTTTTCCGTAATTAATATACTGTTCTTTGTTATTATGAATATAACCTACACTAATGCTTACTTCTGGGTGTTTTTTGTAATTATCTTTTACGATTGAATCTATCTTTGTTACTAAGTTTTGTCCAAAAGAAAAATTACTAATTACTAATGCAGCTAATAAAATGATCAAATGTTTTTTCATGTCTCTTGATTTTTAAATTATGAGACAAATTTGATGAAGTATTTAAACCTATGCGACCGATTAAAACTATTCGAACGCATTTTTTTTGTTATAATCGTTCGAATCTTTTGTAATAAAAGACCGAATATTTACTAGGTGTTGATTATAAGGTTTTTACGATACGAGGTTGGCGTTGTTCCAGTTTCTTTTTTGAAAGCAGTATTGAAAGAAGATTTAGAATTAAAACCAGAATCATACAAAATTTCCAGAACTGTTCTCTTATTTTGAGTTGAGTCACTTAATAAATTCTTAGCATAATTTATTCTATAAGAATTTACAAAATCATAAAAATGTTGATTTAGTTTATGGTTGATTAATAGCGAAAGTTCTTTAACCGGAATTTCAATTTCATCGGAAACATTTTGAATTGTTAAAGAAGGATTAAGAAAAGATTGTTGCTCTTTCATATAATTTCTTAGTTTTTCAATATTTTCTTGTTCATGTATTAGTACTTCTTTGTTTGGTTGTTGTTGAGGAATACTATTTTTTATAAGTTTTAAAGTAGAGTCTATTTGTTTAAAAAGTTCTGGGTTATTTAAAGCCTTGTATAAATACCAACAAATTAGAAGAAATATTAATAAATGTATTCCTATTTTAAAGTAAGTAGAAACAATATCAAATTGAGAGAATTTAATAATGTTTTTTAATAGTGCTATTATATATATAAAAGATAGGGTTGCGGTAAATTTAAACAACCAATCGTATGTTTTAATACTAACTCCAGAGTAATTTTCTAAATAGATTTTTTTGACTTTTCTTAGGGTTAAGAAAATAATAATAATGTAATATATAAACTGTAAATGAAAAATTACATGATTGAGTTGTATTTCAAACATGTATTTATATTGTTGTAAGAAGTTTATTTTATCTACAGTATCAACAAGGTAAAACCTTGGAAAAAACAATAAGTTTCCCAATACAAAAGGAGCGCAATGTATTAGGTGTTTTGGTTTTAATTTAAAGTCAGAATAGCAAACAGATTTTATATATAAGTATAAAACAGGTATTTGTAGAAAAGAAAATGTACTTCTAAAAATTATAAGGTTGTATGATTTTGAATTTATCTTTTCAAAGATAATTCCACTGGTATCTATGGCAATCAGAATTAAAAATATTGAAAAAAGATAATTGCTAACTTTAGTTTTCGTTCGAACCGTTAATAAGTAGAACGCTATAAATAATGAGACAAATATTGTTATAGAAGATATTGTGTTAATCAAAGTAATGTCATTTTTTGCTTGCAGGTAACGGTTTGTGTATGAAACGTAGCGAATAAAAAGACACTAACTTTTCGATTTAACACAGAGCCGAAATTTTTATATTTTATTTTTAATTTTTCTATTCTAAAAGCCAAATTAAAAATTTGGCGGACTTCACAAATAAGCACAAATCTTTTGATTTAGCACTTACCAGCTATGTTTTATACACCTTGTTGCCAGTAGTTTTATTTTTCTAGCTTTCGTATTTGTTTAATAAAAACTCATACGTTTTTAAATTTTCAGGTTCACTTTTCATAATTTTAATCCATTCAGAAAGCTTATGATTAGATAAATAAGTTTCATAATCCATCTTTTTGACAAAGTCTTTTAAATAAGTCTTCCACGTGTTGAAATAGAACTCATATTTCTTAATTTTTATTTCTGGAATGTCAAAGTTATTTTCTAAACAGAACAATTTAAAATCTTTTATTTTATTTAAAAGCAATTCTGTTTCTTCAATACTTGCGCTATTTTGTCCAAAAATCACTATCCAAGGAACTTCGTGAATATCATTTTCAAAACCGCCTATATAGCGGTTATATTTGTCTTTAAGTAATCTTTTGTTTTTTGGATCAATTTCTAACCCTAGTTTTAATAAATCAACAGGTTCATTTTTTAATGATTCTCTTGCTTGATTACTGAAAAAAAACGTAGAGCTATAATTATCATAAATACGCATTAAGGCATCAATATTCTTTTTGGAAAAAATCTCATTATAATACACAGGAATATAAATTTTTTTCATAAAAAAATAGGTATCGAATCTATATCCTTCAGATTCACACAAATTTTCGAATTCTTTCAGTTCTTTATATGAAGGTAATTCAGTCAGTGTTTGCTCATTCCAGTTTTGTAATAATTTATTACGTTTTTTTCTTTCCCATTTAGGAACTTCAATTACATTTAAATATTTAGATAATATTTCGTTCATTTAATTACTGGCAACGTTTAATATATGTGTCGTAGCAGGGCAAAATGTTACCTTGCTTTTTGATTTTTCTGCGCATTGGTTGCTAACTTTTACTTTCTACAAGCATTGCGCCTTACCAAAAATACAACAACCAATCGATTGATCACTTTGCTGCTATGAGCACATATATGTTGTTGTACAACGTTTCTTTAATTGACGTTCTGTTTTTTACAACCATTTGTACGTTCTTCTTTTGTCAAAGTCCAGATGTTAATCGCTTTGTTTTTTAATTTATTTTCAGAATTAGGCTCAACTAATTCAACTTCCAGAATACTTTCAGTTGCGATTTTATAATCAGAACTTTCTAATAAGTAACCATTCACATAAACTCCACTATTTTTCTCAATTCCGAAAAAGTCATTTAGTTCAGATTGTTTTTTAAAAGGAATTTTTTTCTTTAAACTGAAAAAGATAATTCCATTTTCAGTCAGATTAAAGAATTTGTGCTCTTTACGATTTGGTTTGTCCTTCAAAACACTTATTTCGGTAATCAATTCTTTTGTTGTTCCGATAGCACTTTCATTCGCAATAATGTCTTTTTCGATGATAATTGTTGGGCAATTAGTTTTTGTTCTTGGTAATTTTAAATAATCATCTTGAGAATAGATATTTGATAAAAAGAGTATAAACACAAGTGAAATCAATATTTTATTCATTTTTGAGTATTTTAATGCTGTACAACGCCAAATATATAAATCGGAGCAAGGTAAACAAGCCTGAACCAATCGATTTATCTGCGCATTTTTATTTCTTATTCAATTTATAAAAATATAGCGCCACTGCAAAAAGTAAATTACCTTCCGATCTAGCACTAAAATTTTGCTCTGATTTTATATGTCTTGTTGTATAGCGTTTATTTTATTGCTGCATAGTTATGAGTGTAATTTCGATTTGTCCAATTAAGAAACATAATCAATAAACCAGCACCAGAATTATGTTCTGCGATTTCTGTAATTAAATCCCCTTTTTTATCTAGGGTAATTCTCATTTTTTTTATATCAATTCTACCCATAATGTATGGAATCCCAACAAACTTTAAATTCCGGTTTTTCAAATAAAGATAACCATCTTTTTTAAGTTTGTATTCAAGTATTAATTCCCTTATGCCTGCATTGTTTTCGAGAAAACTAATCTTTATATTTTTATCACCTAAAATATCTATTCCGAAAGAGTAAGTTTTAAGTGAATTGAATTTAAAATGATTTTTTGATTGACCTCTGTCAACTTCTTTGAAGAAATTATTATAAACCCAATACTTTTTGGAAATGGAATCAGTTTCTTTTGCTACGATACTGAATTTTCCATTTAAAGATTTTATGTTCTGTGTATTTAAAAATGTTGGGTTTATTTTATTTTTTGGAAAGGATGCACAATTTGAAAAGGAAACAAATAATATTAGGAAAGATATTTTAAAAAATATGATTTTTAGATATTTCATTTTAATTATTTCGAATGCTATACAACGTTCCGGCTATGATTAGTGCGGTGCAGAAATTCGTAGAATTTCAAACCTAGCACGAGCACAAGCTTTTAGCGTTTTTTAGTTTGTGGTTTAAAAATAAGAAAAAAGCTTTTGCGACGATGCAAATCAGCCAACATTTCGACTCTTACAGGCTCCCGCATTAATTATAGGTTTTGTTGTGCGCAGTTTTTTTTTAGATACGGTTTTTACAACAATTTCATTTTAGGATATTTATCTGGTTTAAGATTACTCAGTTAAAGTACATCGCATATCAAGTTTAGTAGTTTGTTGAGTTATGTCAGATTATTTAGTTTTTGCGTCAAATTTTAAGCGTGTTACGTCAGTTTATCGTGTCATATTTTTAGGTTTCATTATGTCAAAATTACCCAGTTTTATAAGTTTTTCGTCTAATTTTTTTACAAAGATTTTTACGTCAAAATGAAGAATTAGACACGAAGAAAAATTCACAAATCGCATTGGGCACAACGTCTCTTGTATGATGCGTTTGCATCCCGTAGGGTGCATATGCATTATACAAATTGTTGTAAACTTTATTTTATTTTTTCCACTTCAAGTGTCATTCCACTTTCATCGAGATGAAACAATTTCTTTCCGCTGGTTTGTCTTACAGAAATTCCCATAATTGAATAGCCATCATCTTTATTCCCAATTTTGATAAATTGTTTGTTTTGTTCAAATAACCATTTAGTTCCATTTGTCATTTGTGTTATCATTCCGAATAACTCAGATGGAGAAGAAGTACTCAATTTAAAATCTCCATTCTCATTAAAGTCAAAACTTGCATTTTTAAATCCTTCAATCAATGGCTTAAATTGAGGACTTGTTGGTTTTTCTGTTATAGATTTTACTTTCCAAATTCCATTTATTTGTCCCTTATCAAAACTTTGTCCCAACGAAGTCAAACTAATCGCAAGGAAAAATAATAAGCTAAATGTTTTACTCATAATTGTTTATTTTCTTTTGTAAATCAACACGTATTTTTCTCTATCGGCTATTATCATTCCGTCTTTCGAAAAAATCAATATTTTTTTCTGTACAGGTTTTTGATAGTAAAATCCATCCTTTCTTTTTTTTACAATTTTTGCTTTTTTTAGAGAAGGTAAATATGGGCTATCGGGTTCAATTCTTAATTCCAGATTTATTGCATTCGTTTTTTTGTCAAAAAACCAAGTACCATATGACGTATTTAAAGGGTTAAAACTTTTATAAGTTCCGTCATCATTCAATACATAACTATCTCTATTGACATTTTCAATTCCCATATCTCTTCCAAATCTAATCAGAGGGATTTTAGTCTGCTTTTCTCCATTCTCATCTTGCAATTCTATAAAGTCCCATTCTCCTACTAAATCAGATTCAGTTAGGTTTTGTGAAATTCCTATTTGGAAAATCAGCAGTGATAATACTAAAAATATTGTTTGTCTCATACTTCTGAGTAACGTTTTTGTAATTAATTGAAATTCAACTACTTTTTTTAATCCGATTCCCTCCGTAAAACGTTTCCTCAAAGTAATTAATTTTTTAGGAAATAGAGGGAATTGTTTACAACGTTTAATATATGTGTCGTAGCAGGGCAAAATGTTACCCTATTTTCGACAAAAACTGCGCATTGGTTGCTAACTTTTACTTTCTGCAAGCATTGCGCCTTACCAAAAATACAAGAACCATTCGATTAATCACCTAGCTGCTATGGCATATATATGTTGTTGTAGCACGTTTTTTATTTACAATTCAGATAGTAATTCCGAATCAGCTTTTGGGCTATTTTTGATAAATTCTTTTAATTCAGTTATTGATTTTCCAGCTAGGAATTTAGAATCAGTATTTTCAATTCGTTTTAGCATATTAATTCCCATATGTGATGGTTTGTCCATTAGAGAATTATACAAAAACTTTTCATAATTTAACGTCTCTAGTCCGTGTAGGATCGTCCAGAAAACACCAGCTCCGTCATCATTTGGATATCGTTCAAAAACTCCGAAGAGCGCATTGATTCCAAGTTCAGGATTTCCACTTTCCCAAAGTTTATTAACAAGCTCGTCCAATCCCAGCCAATTCCCATCAACGGGTTTAAAAGATTCTATTTCGGATATTATTTCTTTAGTAGATTTCATTGTTTCAATGTGCTACAACGTTTAGTATAAGGAACGTAGGGCAGGTGATAAACACTACATTTCGGATTATTACTAAGCCAAATTTACATATTTTGCTTTTATTTTTCTCTAAATGCCAAATTGGAAATTTGGCGACCTCATAAGGAAACATAGACCTCACGAGAAGCCAAAACCGCCCTATGTTTTTTATACCTTGTTAGCATGCGTTTTCTATGTTTTTACATTCAGTTAAAGTCTTAACTTCAACTGTTTTATTTCCGAAGTTTTCTTTTATAAAGTCATGTAAATCATTTATTTCCTGTTCATTTTCAACGTAAATTAATTTTATATCACTTAATTCAAAGTTTTGGATATATTTTTCTTTATAATGAGGTTTGGAAGTATTTATCCACTTTTCGTATTCTTTATTCTTTTCTCCTTTTGGCGTTATCTCAGATATAAAATTTAAGTCGAAAAAGCTTTTTCTCCATTCTCGTTCGTTGTAAGCAATTTTTGTTTCTCCAGATTTGTTTTCTACTGAATATGGTTTTAAAATCAACATTTGTTTTAGTGAATTCTCGTAATAATTTTCAAAGATTATTTTCAGGGAATTTATAAATTCATCATTAACATTTTTATCTAGTGTATTTAGTAGATTTTTAACCTCATTACTTATAGGGTTAAAGTTTATATAGTCAGTAAATTTTTCACAATTGCAATCAGTATAAAAATCTTTGGCAACTTTTAAAGTCTGCGGGATTATTGAATTTTCAAAGTTTGTTTTAAAAGTTGTTTCTAAATCACTTTTGTTTTTTACATAAAAGACAGGATTTAAATCAAATTTTTTAATGATTGAATCTCTCTCGAAAACAATCCCATATTTACCATAGTTTACAACTTCATTTTCTCCAATATCACGAAAAAGAATATTGGCAAAACTTATCATCGGAATTAAAATATTTTTTCCATTAAAAACTTCTTTAGCGTAAGATGTATAAAATCCACTTGATAGTATAGATTTTATTACTTCTATAGACTCTGTTAGGTGAATTATTTGATTTATTTCTTTCACTTTTTTTTAATGCAAGCTAACGGTCTCGTATAACCGTCAGTTACGGGTTAAAGTACTCAAATTTTTCGGTTTAGCACTGACGTTAGCAATTCCGAGTGGATTCGGACGTAGTCGAATCCGCCGTAATTGCGGTTATACATTGTTAGCATTAGATTTTTTTATTTCACTTTTAAGCTTTTCAATCAGTTCATTCTCATTCAAAAAGTCTTGAAATACACTGCTTTTTGGAAGAAAATATACTTCCTTAACCTTTCCAGAGTCCATAAATTTTATCTTAAATGGAAAATCATTAAATAGAAAGGTCCTTTTTATTTTTTTAATGTCCGCAAATAGAATTGTCGTCTGAGAATTCCGATTTCCGACTTTTAATGATTGTTCATTCCAATAAATGGTTTTCAATTTAGTTATTCCAATTTGACGAAGTATAACGAAACCAATAATCCATAAAGTAATAACTATCAAATTAGTTTTTACGTCAAATATGAAAAGTGTAATGAAAAATATAACAGATAAAGTCAGAAATTTTCCAATAAATGCGATTTGAAAAATTTTGGTCAGGTCAGATGATATTTTTCTGTTCAATTTGTCCAATTTAATGCTAACGTTTAATATATGTGTCGTAGCAGGGCAAAATGTTACCTTGCTTTTCGATATTTCTGCGCATTGATTGCTAACTTTTACTTTCTGCAAGCATTGCGCCTTACCAAATATACAAGAACCATTCGATTCATTACTTAGCTGCTATGAACACATATATGTTGTTGGCAACAGTTATTTTACTTTTTTTCCGTTTCGATATTCTATTTGAGTTTCAACTCCGTTTTTATTTAGGCAATATTCAATTCCGTTTTTCTTTTTCCCTAAATATTGACAGCTATAAGTCAGTTTTTCTTTTTCGAACTGCTCTAGAAGAATTTTTATTCCGTCGTTATTATAAGTTACAGTTTCGAAAATTTCACCTTTTAAATCATACTTATGCTCTTGTAAAAGAACTAATGGCTTATTTGGATTGTATATTGTCTTATTGGACACTCTTTTTTCTTTTCCATTATAGTACAAATTACTTGAGAGAATAATTCCGTTTTCGTATTCCTCTTCATAAACTAAATGTCCGTTTTTCCGTTTTTTTTGAGCAATTCCAGTAAAGAGTTTGTCATTAATGCTTTGGTAAACTAAATTATTGTCAATATATGTTTCCTTCATTTCAATTGTTTCTTGCGAAACCATTTTGTTGAAAGTAAAAAACATTAATAAAATTAAAAAGTTTTTCATTTAATTAGAATTGTTGCCAACGTTTAATATATGTGTCGTAGCAGGGCAAAATGTTACCCTGATTTTCGATATTTCTGCGCATTGGTTGCTAACTTTTACCTTTTTCAAGCATTGCGCCTTACCAAAAATATACGAACCTTTCGATTCATCACCTAGTTGCTATGATCACATATATAGTGTTATAACATGTATTCAATAAGAAACTTTTATTTCTCGTATTCAGATATGCATCTTCTTATGGTTTCCATTTTATAATTTCTTAAACACTTAAAAAACGATTCATGTTCTGGATTTTCCTTTCTAAAAGCTTTAAGTTTTTTCTTAAGTCTAATGCGTTTTACTAAAGTACTCCATCGTCCAATTGGTGTTAAATTAGAGTTTAGATTTTGTGAGATATAGCAGGAATAACCATCAAATCGACTATAAGAACCTTCTGAGGAATCATCCAATAGCATATCTAAGTGAGCTTTTCCATTTTCATAATAAACAAGTTTTCCAACAGAAATAACACGAACGGGAAGTTTTCCACCATTTTCAATATCCATTCGGAATAGAGCATCTTTATATACGAACCCCCATATTTCTTCGGGATCAATTTTATATTTTTTTCCTTGCTTTTTTAAAACTAATTTGAAGTTACTATTTGATTGCTTGTAACCTAAATAGTCGTCGTAAAATTCCCCTTTTTTATCACTGAAATCCGAGAAATTTTTGAAAACAATTACTTGAGAGAATGATAAGTTAAAGAAAGTAACAATAAATATTAAATTGAAAATAGTTTTATTAATCATAATTAATAATTTTTATTTTTTATATGTTATAACGTTTTATATATGTGTCGTAGCAGGGCAAAATGTTACCTTGCTTTTCGATTTTTCTGCGCATTGGTTGCTAACTTTTACTTTCTGCAAGCATTGCGCCTTACCAAAAATACAAAGACCTTTTGATTGATCACTTTGCTGCTATGATCACATATATGTTGTTACCGGCTGGCTTTTATTTGGTCGTGATAAATTAGATAAAGCTAAAAGTCCACCAACAGCTAAAACTGCTCCGCCAACAAAAGGAAATCCAGCTCCAACTAAATCAGCGATATTCGACGAAAACAAAAATGGAAGACAAAATAACATTCCAAAAACCCCTGCAATTATAGAAGCAAAAGCCCCAAATTTAGTAACTTGTTTCATATCCAATGTTGTTTTTTGCTCTAGTTCCGATATTATTAATTCAGCTCTTAATTCTGTAAGATTTCGAGTAGCATATTTTTCGATCGTCCATTCCGAAATTCCAATATTTCTTTTTCCTTTTTTAAAGTCCGAGTAAAAAGTCCACCATAAGTCTGGAAGTAAAATTGCTCCAAAAGTTAAAATAGTAAAAGACGGAATAGAGTAATTTCCATTTCCTACCATAAAAGCTTGCATTCGGATTTCGTCTTCAGGTGTCATTTGGTAATCTAGCAAAACGTGTTTTAAATCGTGACTTTCGTATTTAGGAACTAAAGTTAGATTATGTTCGTCCAGACAATTGGCTATTTCTTTTCCTAAAGTTCCACTTTCTAGTTCCCTTAATTCATTCACTTGTTTGTGGTATTTGTCCATTTTACTGAAATATTCAATTGTCCTAACGGAAGTGTCAAAGGAAATTTTGATTATTCGTCTTGCTATTTTCTGTAAAATGTTCATTTGCATATTTTTTGTTGAGCTTGCTGGTAACGGCTAGTGTATAAAATCGTAGCGTGTAAAAATGTACTACATTTCGATTTAGCACTGAGCCAAATTTTTATATTTTGATTTATCTTTTCTTATTTAAAGCCAAATTAAAAATTTGGCGGTCTTTACAAATAAGCATTCACCTTTCAGTTTAGCACTTATTAGCTATGTTATATACACCATGTTACCTGCTGGCTTTCTATTGAGTTCAGTTTTTATAAATGACTAAATTCAAATTTAAGAGTAAGTTCTTTTAAATTAATTTCCGCATCAATTGGTTCCATTTTATTTCCCAAGTCCATAAATTCAAAACCAGTATTTGTTTTAAACCAACTCCCTCGATATTTTGTTCTTTTTAAAGAGTCAGTTGCATTTTCAAAATAATCAATATTCTCTTGCCCTGCGAGTCTGTAACGTCCAGTTTCACTTCTGAATTTACCGAGTTGATCAAAATATGGTTCAGATTCTAGCTGTTTAACAATTCTTTCGAGGTCATTTTTGTTGAGTTCTATTTTCAGTTTTAGAGTGTAATAACTTTCAAACCCATTATGGGAAACATCGTCATCCTGAATTATTTTATAATCTTTCCCAAGTTCAATATTTAATTCTTTTTCTAATAGTATTATCCGCTTTTCTTGATTCGAACAAGAAGTTAGTAAAAATGCTATAAGAATGAATGTTAAAATATTTTTCATTGGTTTGTTCGGCTTGCAGGTAACGTTTAATATATGTGTCGTAGCAGAGCAAAGTATTACCATGCTTTTTGATCTTTCTGCGCATTGATTGCTAACTTTTACTTTCTGCAAGCATTGCTCCTTACCAAATATACACGAACCTTTCGATTCATAACTTAACTGCTATGATCACATATATGTTGTTGTACAGCGTTTTTATTTAATCTATTCCCAGATCATTTGTAAAGGAATGATGCAATTCAATTTCACTTATCGGAACTCCTGTTTTATCCTCCGTTATTCCACAAATAATTCTTTCTATTTCGTATTTACTCGAAATACGTTCGATGGGAATCAATTCATCGGAATTCATTGAAATAATCCAATCAGTAAGTTTTCGCAAAGTATTTTCTGCTACAGGTTCCGTTCGATCAAATATTTTGAAACCTAAAAAGCGAACTTCTTTGTTCAAAGTGCTGTTAAAATCTAGGTCAACTAAATCTGGGACTTTTAGTCCAATTCGATTCTCTAATTTAGTCCAATCAGATTTTAGATCAGTTTTGTTGAGTAAATCGATCATTTTAGTATTTGGTGAAATACTTTGCTTCTCGTTACCAAACTCCTCAAAAGCACGTCTTACTCTATAGAAAATTATTTGTGATAAGCATTTCTTATTCGGTTCCAGTTTTAATCTTTGAAAGATTGCATCAGCCATTTGTTGAATCGTACTAATGTTTGCATATTCTGCATCTGGAATAATTACTCCAAATTTGTCTTCGATAGACATTACCAATTCTACAGAATCTAATCCCATCTTATTGTTTTTTAATGCTCTACAGCGTTTTTTTTCTCAGATTTTAATTTATTGAACTTAATTTCTACTCTTTCTAACTTTTCTAAATATTCAACATATTTATTGTTATAGTAAGCTTTTTTACCAACCACAGGAATTGAGTCGTAATAATTGAAATTAATAGAATCTTTTTTAATAACAGCCTTTCCTTTCCATATTTTGCTTGTTGTGACTCCACTTAATTCAAATTCAAAAGTACTGTCTTTGAATACTGTCAGATGCACATGTCCGAGAGGAGCTTCCCTATTCGCATAGAGAATAATATTTTCCATATTAGGTTTTCTAAAGCAAGAAGCTAAAGTTGTTAAAACTCCAATTATGATAACTAGTTTCTGAATATTCATAATGCTGTACAACGTTTAATATATGTGTCGTAGCAGAGCAAAATGTTACCATGCTTTTTGATTTTTCCGCGCATTGGTTGCTAACTTTTACTTTCGAGCAAGCATTGCGCCTTACCAAAAATACAACGACCTTTCGATTCATCAATTAGCTGCTATGATCACATATATGTTGTTGTACACAGTTGTTATATTCGTTCAAGCAGATATTCAGTCGGTTTATTACCTCTCATAGCTATAAATTTGAACTGAACTAAAAGTAATTCATTAATAAATTCAAGTTCAAGTTCTTTTTGCATTTCTTTCCCTGTTCTACTTTTGACATTAAGGCTTAAATTTCCATCTAAATATTTTGTCTTTCTTTTTGAATTCATATAAACTCTGAATTCACCATTTTCCGAAAATATGAACTCATTTTTAGATGAGAATGCTCTGATTTCCGCTATTCCATCTTGATGAGATACTTTAGTTTTATGTTTCTTATCAAATTCGGCCGTGGTAGAAACGGAATCCGTTTTTACATTTAGATATACCTCTCCATTATCAACTGAAACAACTCTCCATTCACCAATTAAAGATTTATTTTCTTGCGCAACTAAAACTCCAAGTTGAAATATCAATATTATTAGTAATTTTTTTTTCATAATTGTGTACAACGTTTAATATATGTGTCGTAGCAGGGCAAAATGTTACCTTGCTTTTCGATTTTTCTGCGCATTGGTTGCTAACTTTTCCATTCTTCAAGCATTGCGCCTTACCAAATATACACGAACCAATCGATTTATCACCGAACTGCTATGACCACATATATGTTGTTAGAGCATGTTTATTTTTTTCCGATAACAGTCATTCCGTAATCTCCTTGAGATATTTCTCGTCCTTCATTCAGATTTTCAAATATCATATATACTCCGTTGTTTAATTTAATCGTAATTAATCCTAAAGAGTCCGTGTCCTTTGAAAAGTTAAGTTTTTTAGAAGTCAATTCATTAGTTACTTCATCAAGAGTAGGGTGGATGCCTTTTTTTAGAATCCAATTATCCATAACATTTAAACTTTCTCCTCCGTCAAGTTCGTCAACGTAATCATTGAATATTCCAGTTAGATGAGTTTTATCATCAAAATGCAGTTCAAAATTCCCATATCTCCATATTCTAGAGGATTCTTTAGACTCATTATTCAGCCAGCATTCAGGAACAAGATTTTGATTTTCAATTTCGGATTTATTTTGTCCGATTTTTAGAAAACCAAACTCTCCATTTGTTATTAATCTTGTGAAGTTTATATCCAATTCAGATGAGTGTTTTTTATAATATGCTCTAACGTTGCTTGTATGATGCGTTTGCTAGCCGAAGGCAGCATATGCAATATACAACCTGTTATGCCTTTTTATTTTATTTTTTCTATTAACAATTTTTTGATGCTATCTTGTAGATATCCTTCATATTCTACTTTACTTTCCAAACTCGTTTTTTTACCATTAAAATTGGATTTTATCGACATTTTATCATCACCAAGAAAAGTAATCTCGATATAAGAAGCATTTTCTTCTAAACCGTGCCTTCTCGACCTTGACAGAATAAAAAACCATAATGATTGTCCAGCTCTAAGTCTTTCATCAAGTCCTACTTTTCTCATTTTTTTAATCAATCTTATAGCATCTTCTCCTTTTGATTTCCAACTATCAGAAAAACTAATATAAAACTCTTCAATTGAATTCCAGCTCTCAATAAATTCACCTTTTATTCCTTCTCCCTTTTCATAATATTCAGCAAGTAAACCAAATTCTATTTCAGGAAATTGATTTTTCATTTTAGATGGCATTGATTTTTTAAATACCCAATCCAATATAATTTCTCCAATTCTTTTTACGTCGACACTAAATATTTCAAATATTGCGCAATTGTCCCATTCAAAAACGCATTTATGAATTTTTTCATATCCATACAATGAGATTGTACAACTTCTCATTTCATTTTTTAATAAAAGATCATATGTAGAGGAGAAGGGCTCTGGTTGAGCAACAAGGGCATTCTTTTCTAATTTAATTAATTCGGGGTAACTATTATTTAATTCTGATTGTAATAGTTCTAATTCCTTACTCATTTCGATCTGAGATTTGTTTTAATTAGGCATAACGGCTTGTGTATGAAACGTGGCGTGAAAAAAAGACACCGACTTTTCGGATTAACACAGAGTCGAATTTTTATATTTTGTTTTTAATTTTTCATTTTTTAAAAGCCAAATTAAAAATTTGGCGGTCTTTGCAGATAAGCACAAACCTTTCTGTTTAGCATTTATTAGCTATGTTTTATACACGTTGTTGTAGGTAGTTTTTATTCCACACTACATATCCAATCAGTCCAATTCCGATAATAGTCATTCCAACTATTCCAATTTTCAATCCTAACATTGGATTTTCATATAATTTATCGTTAAACAGTCCAAAAACTAAGGAAATTAATCTCGTTGGTAGAAATACCAAACTAATTAGAATTGCTAAATATTTTGGATTAGAATATTTTGTCAAAATTGAATCAATTATTGGCGCAATATGAATTTCCGAAATTGAAAGAAAAAGTAATGAAATCAAATAAGTTACAGTATGCTGTTCAGTCGGTACTTCTGGAATGAAGAATAATATTCCGAATGATATTACTCCAAAAATAAATCCAAACATTAATTTAAAGAATTGACTGCTGTAAAAGTAAGTCCACAAAATAATTGAGATTATACTAATTGGTAAAATGAAAATAGAGTTGATTGATTGCCATAAATGATTTGGAATACCTAAAGTTGATATTTCACTCAATTGTAATTGTAAATCAAAAGACCGAATGCTTGATAATTCGTAAAATCCCCAAAATAACCCAACAACTATAAATGCAATTAAAATGTTAAAAATTGGAAACTCATTTTTCTCAATTTCATCCAATCTTTTTTCTTTTGAAAGAAGAATAGGAATTATTGAGACTAACATTAATATTCCAGATATAATAAATCCGATATTGTAACCATATGTTTCTCCTAAATATCCAATTAGTAAAATTCCTAAGAAGGAACCCAAATTTATTGCGAGATAAAATATCGTAAATCCTGAATCTAATAGTTTAGTCTTATTCAGATATGTCTTTCCGAAATTTGAGATGATATTTGGGGTAAAAAAACCACTACCTAAAACGACAAGAAACAAACCTAAATAAAGTCCAGTTGTGGAAGGAATGCACAAACTAAAAGCTCCTATTGATTGAATAATTCCACCAATAATTATTGATTTTTTATTTCCGATTAGTAAGTCTCCAAAAAGAGCTCCAACAATTTGAGAAAAGACTAAAGAAGCTGTAAACCAGCCATAAATGCTTAATGCTTCAGTTCTTTCCATTTTCAGCGTTTCTCCAACCATATAAAGAACCATAAGAGCTCGAAATCCATAATAAGATGCTCTTTCCAACATTCGTGAAATAGAGTAGTAGATAGTTTCTCTTGAATGTTTCTGATTTTGAATTTTTTCCATTCAGTTTCTTGGGTTAGTAAATTACTTACAACGTCTCTTGTATGGTGCGTTTGCTTCCCGAAGGTAGCAAATGAACTATACAAACTGTTGTAGAACGTTTATGGATTTAGCACATATATATTATTTATAGGATCATAAACATATAATTCATATAAATCTCCATTTCTGTAGTTGTTTATGGGGGTTGAATTAGAACTTAAATTCATATTAGCTCTATAAACACTTGAGTACCCATTGGCATTGTAGAAAGTAAAAAAAGCTCCATTATTGAATGTACCGTCAAACTGAAAGTTGAAATTAGAGTTTTGAGCTTGGTTGATTACTCCGTGAGTAAAATTACCTAAAATTACTCCGTCAAAATTCGCATTTATGCCTATAGATGGAATATCATTATTTTCAAACCCATTAAAAATGGCAGCATGTATCGGAGATGATTCATTATTTTTAATATACAAACTTGAGTAAACACAATTATCACCAGTATTTTTAATAACTGTATTGTTTGATTTAATATTAGCATAGACATTAGTAAAAGAAACTTCTTTTGATCTATTCCATATACCCAACCCAAATTCCCCGGTAAGCTCTATTTTACTCAGATTAATATCGGATCCATTAATAGGTTCAAAATGATCAATGTATATGCCAGTAGTAGAGAAATTAGCCCCAGAACCTTTTATCTGAACATTATTTATACTCAACGATTCTGCTCCGTATATATTAAAACCTCTAAAATCAACCTTATCAATTTCTACATTTGAAATACTTGTTTTAATACCTCTTAAGTTAAATCCCATATAAACTTCGTCAAGAAGTACATTATCAATTGTTAATCCATCTATTCTAATTTCATTACTTTCAGGGCTTATTTGACCACTACATCTAAAAGCTGCTTCTCGCTTATTGTTTTGAGGATTAATTTCATTTATACTTGAACCAATTACATTGTTTATTATAACATCTTTAACTAAACCGTGATTCAAGTCAATATTTATAACATTTACACCTCCTTCTTGCAGAATGTTTTCGATAATTATATTTTCAATAATTGGGTTATTTACAAGGTTTTCTCCTGGTGTTTGAAGAGCTATTCCTCTTAGACCTTTATCTCCGAATATAGTAATATCAGATATTTTGATGTTCTTAGAATTTAAGATTGACAAAGAATTATCGTGATTATATTTTGGTTCAAATATCCCCCCTTGGACAGTTACATTTTCAACAGAATAATTTTTATCAAAATTAAAATTTCTATTTCCGATTGTTACCAACCCTCCTGCACCAAATAAAGTTCCTATTTCTGTTCCTATAAAATGACTTCCAGTAAAATCATAGCTTCTTTCATCTATATTTAACAAAATTTCTTTATCAACTAGAAATTTTCCACTTGATACAAATTTTTTAATACAATCAAAGGATTCAATTGCAGTTTGAAAATTGTCTGATGCCGGAGTAGATCCTGAATCGTCTGTTCCCCACCATTGAGGGGTAATATATTCAATTTGTGGACAACCATTTACTTTTCCTCCATCTGCTATTTCAAATATTTGAAATTTTCCAGCTGATATTATACCATTGATTGTTACTGTAACATCTGAGTTAATGATCATACGATCTCTAACATTAAAATTGAGAACAACATCTTCAGGTATTGTTATATCTTCTGTGAAGGTTACGGTATTTTCAGTTATTATTACTCCATTTTTATTTTCAAGATTTGAAATAGCTATAGTAAAAGCAATAGAATCTTCATTTATTGATTCTTCTAAATCATTTTCTTCAGTATCGCAACTATATAAAAAGACAATAATGATAAAAGCTAAATTCTTTAATTTCATAATTTAATTTATTAGATATTTTAAAACCGGTTATAAGTATGTGTCGAAAAGAAGCAAAATGTTACTCTAATTTTGAATTTATTTTGGTTAATGTTCTACAACGGTTAATGTATGATTTTGTAGCGGGACAATCTAAAACTAATATTCCGCATTGTTCAAAATTAGTAAACCTGCGTGAAATTCCGTTAGGAATTTCCGCCGCTATGAATTATACATCTTGTTATGCACTGGCTTTTTTATTCAGCCTTTATTTTGCAAACTTGTCCAGGCAAAGCGATGATTGCTTGCGTACTATTTGCGTTCTGTTTTTTCAAATTCCCGCGATCGCTTTGCGACTTTGGGTTTAGCGATTACCATCACAAAATTTCGATGGCCTTTATTCCGTCAGATGCTGATAGGGGAGAATCTTTGTATTAGAACTTACCATCACAAAAATACTCATGTCGTTGACCATTATCCCGTCCGATTATTCATACTGCTTTTCAGATTTCACTAGCTTGTGCATAACGTTAAATATATGGCAAGTAGGGCATAAAACAAGCGATTATTCTCGGTTTAGCCACAAGCCAAATCTTTTGCATTTTGTTTTAATTTTTCTCTTTAATACCAAATCAAAAGATTTGGTGGCTTTGCAAATAGAAAATAGCCTTTTGATTAAACACTAATAGCCCTATTTGCTATATATAGTGTTGTAGCCAGTTATTGTTAAATTATATTTCCATTTGGATTCCAAAAACAATAGACAATCAGCTTTACTTTTATAGGGCTCTACATTGGTTTTATATAAATTGAATTCAATTTCTGATATACTTTTAGAGAACTCAATTGTGTAATTCCGTTTTGCTAAATCCGCTTCACTTCTTATAGTTTTCAGATACCTGTCTTGGGTATAAAGAAAAACAGTCATATCAACATTTGAAATAAAAGAAGGGTGCATTGAATGTAGTCCGTCAAAAATCACAATATCAGATTCACCCATTCTTGAGGATTTCGAACTGGATTTACCGATTGAATGGTCATAAGGATAAAATTCAATGGAATTGCCATTTTTTAAGACAATCAAATCACTCAAGGCATTTTCTAAATCGTATGATTCTGTCTGATAACCACTAATTCCTTTATTCTTTCTTGTCACTCTATCTAATAAGTACGAGTCTAAAGTCAAATGGGCAACTTTAAAATTCAGTTTTCTTAATGATTCAGATATTTCTTGGGACAAAAAGGACTTCCCCAAATCAGCAGCTCCGCAAATTGAAACAACAACTGTTTTGTCCGAGTTTTTTCTCGCCAAAATTTCTCCCAAAATTTTATCCTTTATCATTCTGTCGTTTAATTGGCTACAACGTTTAATATATGTGTCGTAGCAGGGCAAAATGTTACCTTGCTTTTTGATTTTTCTGCGCATTGGTTGCTAACTTTTACTTTCTGCAAGCATTGCGCCTTAGCAAAAATACAAAGACCATTCGATTGGTCACTTAGCTGCTATGACATATATATCGTGTTGTAGGTAGTTTGTTTAAGCAATTATCATTTTTTTCTTTTCAGTTGCGTATTACTTGATTAGTTTAGCGTCTTTGATTTTATGATAAAGATTATAATCCGTATTATAGACTCTTTTTATTTTTTGTTTCAAAGATTCATTCCTTTGAAAACTTATAGATATGGAGTTTGTGGAGGTAGTAATTTAGTTTTTGATACTTTTTTATATTTTGTTTTCTATAATTTTATTTTCTCGAAACAAAATGTAGATATGGGCTTTTTTGTTCTGAGTCCGCATATAGCATCTTTGTTTTTTGTCTTTCCAATTACGTTTTTAACTGGTTTTATACTCAGTAGATATATTACTTTTCAAAATTCAACACTATCAGTTAAAGCTCAGTTTTTCAGATACTTTATTGTTGGAATAGGAGCAATCTTATTAAGTTATTGTGCAATGAAATTTTTAGTTGATTTTTTGAAACTTTATCCAACACCATCTAGATTAATAACTATAGTCATAACTGTTATTTATAGTTATACTTTACAAAACAGATTTAGTTTTAGAGTTTAAAAAAAAGTAATTGTTTGTTTTGTATTGATTACCTACAACGTTTAATATATGTGTCGTAGCAGAGCAAAATGTTACCCTGTTTTCGACAAAAACTGCGCATTGATTGCCAACTTTTACTTTCTGCAAGCATTGCGCCTTACCAAAAATACAACAACCATCCGATTGATCACTTAGTTGCTATGGCACATATATGTTGTTGTACAACGTATTTTATTTGTTTTTTAATCCGATTATATCTTTCCGTATTTCTTTACGCCATTTTTTTCCGTACTTCTTGTCAAGATATTCGAAAACGGTTTTGTTATATTCATAAAGACTTTCCTCAGCAACTGCTTCGCATCCAAACTCCACAAAGTTCAGATTGTACTTTTTAGAGAATTTTTCGTCGGACTGATAGACCACTGGAGCTATTCCTCCGGATAACAATAAGTTAATTTTTCCAATTTCTATATGATCAAGAGCTTGTTGACGGTTAATTCCAAGATGCGGTTTGAGTATGATATTAAAGTTAATATTTTTTCCACTATTCACATTTATTATGGTGTCCAATGGTTTGTAGCCCATCGCAATAGTCTCAATTTTTTCTATACTATCTCCTGATCTCAAATGATAAACATATTTGAATTCTCCATTTTCATTCGTTGAAGCTCCTCTAGATCTAGAATCAAACGAAACAATAACATCAGATAATGGTTTGTTATTTACAGATGAGTAAATTATTCCGCTAATCTCAATAGTATTTTCTTTTTCAGATTGAGCACTACAAAACAGAGTGATAAATAAGAATAATATGGTCAAAATTTTTGTCATATGTTGTACAACGGTAAATATAACAAACGTTGTTGTCCCGAAGGGTAACTATGTTTTGTTATATAGTGTTAGTGGTTGTTTTTTATATTCAAAAAAAGATTTTTATTGCTAAGCTTTTCAATATTTTTTGCATCATTTTCCGTAATAATTAGTTCCTTAGTTTCATCTGATAATTTGCGATGCATCTCAATAACAGTAGTATCTAAAATATTAGCGACATCTTTTAGAAATTTTCTGTATTCTAATTTGAATTTATCATTATCAAAATTCTTGAGTTTTACATTATAAAATTTAGGATATGTGTGTTCATAGGGGTCTATGAAAGATTTGGACTCTGGAGTTTCCATCCCACACTGTTTATTCCACCATTTTCTATCGAATTCTATTTCTTGATTCCAATCAATTATTTGAATTTGAGGATTATTAATACAATGATCTATAAATTCTTGAGGTGGTTTAACATTATGCTCTTCCACATAATGTAAGAAACCTTCTGGCCAAACAAATTGACCGTCAGATTTTTCTCGGCATCCATTATCCGTTTTGTCACATAGTCTACAATAGCTATATCCAGCAGCAACACCAGGAAGAAAATGCGATTTATTTAGATGTTTAATTACTTTACTTTTCTCATTAGTATCCCATTCAGAGTCAACAAAATTAATAGGATGGGGCAATGATATTTCAAATCCACTTTTCCAGTATCCAATTAACCGCATTATTTTCATTTTTCTTGTTAATTACCACTAACGTTTAATATAACAAACGTTGCTGACCTAAAGGGCAGCTATGTTTTGTTATATAGTGTTATCTGTTTTTTTATTTAAAATTTGTCCTAAATAATTCAATCAGTTCGTTCGAGTCTGTTGTATTTTTATCAAATAATCTTAAAGGTTCTCTAACTTTTGGATATTCATCCACAAATTCAATTCCGTCAATTTCTTTAAGGTCAAACTTATCCATCGATTTGAGAAATGATTCTTGATCAACTCCCCAAAACTTTATGTATTTAGAATCAGGAACAAAAATTTCGATTAATTCAGAATCCGAGTGAAAAATCATTCCAATATCGATAAAAGTGTCGGAAATAATTTCAGTCTTATATTTAGAAAGAAAGTCAAGAGTTTGATTTTTGTCGGAATATTTTCCGTATTCAGGGTCACAATCAGAATGATTAAAAATCAATGAAATTTCATCTGGCATCTGATTGCTCAATTCAAGTATTAAATCCCAAAGTTTTGAGTTGTCAATATTAATTTCAGCGTAGAAATTAAAAGCTAATTCTTTGTTTTCCGGATTATTGTCTTTTGGTAGAATTTTGAATCCTTCCACAATTTTTGCTGTTTCTCGTAGCTTTAAACGTTCACTTACTGATGAATTCATAGGAACTTCATCAATTTCAGGAGCTCTTAAAGTTTTCGGTAATTCCAAAGATGGTTTCATAAATTCTATCTAAATGATTTTAGTTTTTTCAATTCAACAATTATGGAATCATCAATGCATAATTTGTCAAGCTTTGCGTTTATTTCTTCCTCATATTGATTCGAGGTCATTCCATTTTTTATTAATTCCAAATTAGAAACAAGTTCTTCCATCTCTACAATGATGTTTTGATTGGCGATACTTTTTTCTTCGGAAGTTCCTATTCGCTGAAGATGGTCTACATCACCTCCAACTTTTTTATACAATTCAATATGATATTTGGTTACAGTCATTGCAATTACAGATAACAATTGTATATCCGTAAAAGTAGTGATATATCTCCTTTATCAGAGTTCATCTAATGGATTTTTTATTTCATTAAAATAGGTGGTAGATACGTTAGTGTAGATTTCTGTTGTTTTTATAGAATTATGTCCTAATAGTTGTTGGATAAATCTAATACTAGTGCCACTTTCAATCAAATGAGTAGCAAAACTATGTCGTAATACGTGTGGTGTGACTTCGGTTTCTATGTTAGCACGCTTTGCTGCCATTTTTACAAGTTTTAAAGTGCTATTAGCACCATATTTCCCACCTTTTTGCCCTTCAAATAAGTATGTTTTTGGATGATATTCCTTAAAATATGTTCGTAATTCATCTAAAATGTTCTTAGATAGTAAGGTTATCCTACTTTTTCCGCCTTTTGCATCATGAATTTTGATAAGCATTCGTTTACTATCAATATCAGTAAGTTTGAGGTTTAATAACTCACCACGTCGCATACCTGATGAGTATAATAAACTTATAATAGCACGATGTTTTATATTAGTCGTAAGATTGATCATTGATTTAACCTCTTGTTTACTTATTACTACGGGCAGTTTTTCTTTTTTCCGTGGTCGTTCTATTTGATAAAAACGATTAGGCATATCTAGTACAATTTCAAAATAAAATTTGATACTATTCACAGCAATATTTATGGCAGAATCAGATTTGTTGTTATTAATCATGTATTGTAGATATTGTCTAATATCATTTTCATTGATCTCTATTAATGGTTTTGTTTTATGATAGTTTATAAATGTTTCAAAAGCATTAACATAAGCTCTAACTGTGTTAGGCGCATATTTTTTTAATTCTAATTTTAGTAAATATGTATCAGGGCAAAATCTAAAGTTATCGCTTTTTTCCCTATTTCTGTAATAGTTAATGTCGATAGCCTTGTTGTCATTGGATAAAGGTTTATCTTTAAAAAAAGTATTAGTGTTGATCCAGGCTACCCCTTTAAACTTATTAAAAATTAAATCTAAATTTCTCTTAGTATTCACAATATATACCATTCCGTATTGACTACTCCACCTAGGATTAGGTAGCTCTTTGATTAAAGCTTGGATTATTTTATCCGGATAAAATTGCAAACCAATCATTTTTTGTTGATCAATCATTAAGTGTTTTAAGGTGATGTTTTTACTAATATGTTTCATTTGTTCCAAAGATGTATTGTTTTATAATCAATCACAATATAAGACATCGAATTAAACGTTTAATAAACGTTTAATTCGATGGATAGGTAACATTTATGGGTTTGAAGACACTATCTTACAAAGGTGTGTTATGGAACGACAGTGTACGTATTGTAAAGAACAAATCGAGGGAAGGGTAGGAAAAAAATTCTGTTCTTCTTATTGCAGGTCTGCTTTTTATTATCAGAAAAATAAAGAGAAAGAATATTCTTTATTTAAAAAAATAGACAAACAATTAAAAAAGAATCGAAAAGTTTTAAAATACTATAATAAAGCTGGGTTAGTAACTATTCGTAAAGAAAAGCTTCTAAAAGAAGGTTTCGATCCTAAGTATTTCACTCATTATTGGAAAAATAATAAAGGACAGGTATACTTATTCTGTTATGAATATGGTTTTTTGACTATTAAGGAGAACGAAAAAGAAAAATATGTGTTAATCCAATGGCAATCATATATGAATAAGGCTTAATTGCGTCAGGGATAGGAATGGCATCCTTTTTTTTAGAGCAGTATTCTTAGGTTCTCGAAGAACACTGCTCTAAAAAAAAGATATAATGGATAGCCCGCTCGGACGCCCTAGCTAATATAGTTCCAGATATTTTTATGTTTAGCAAGTTGCTGATAAGTAAATAATAGTACTTTATTTTTTTCTAGAGATAATGCTGGGTCTTCTTTTAGAATTTTCATAGCGTAATATCTTGCCGTTTGCAGCACATCATTATCTCTTACGATGTCTGCTATTTTAAGATTAAGAACGCCACTTTGTTGGGTACCCATAATATCACCAGGACCTCTTAATTTTAGGTCTACTTCTGCAATATCAAAACCATCATTGGTGCGTACCATGGTTTCTAATCTTGTCTTACTGTCTGATGATAGTTTATGACTGGTCATTAATATACAAAAACTCTGTTCTGCACCGCGACCTACGCGACCACGTAATTGATGTAATTGTGAGAGTCCGAAACGTTCTGCACTTTCTATAATCATTACACTGGCATTAGGCACATTAACACCTACTTCGATTACTGTAGTAGCAACCATAATATTCGTCTCGCCTTTTACGAAACGTTCCATTTCATAGTCTTTATCTGCAGGTTTCATTTTGCCGTGTACTATAGAGATTTGATAGCTGGGAGTAGGGAAGGAGCGTGCAATACTTTCGTATCCATCCATTAGATCCTTATAATCCAGAGCCTCTGATTCCTGAATCAAAGGGTAGACTACATATATTTGCCTTCCTTTTTGAATCTCTTCGGCAATGAATTTGAAAACTTTTAAGCGATTACTATCATATCGATGTACTGTTTTAATAGATTTTCTACCTGGTGGTAATTCATCAATAACAGAAATATCTAAATCACCATAAAGGCTCATCGCTAGCGTTCTAGGGATGGGTGTTGCTGTCATTACCAAAATATGTGGAGGATAGGTGTTTTTATGCCATAATTTAGAACGTTGTGCAACTCCAAATCGATGTTGTTCATCTATAATCGCTAAACCTAGATTTTTAAATTTTACTTTATCTTCTAAAACAGCGTGAGTTCCGATAAGGATATGTAATGTTCCTTCTTCTAATTCTTGATGGATTTCTCTACGTTCTTTTGCTTTAGAGCTACCCATTAGTAACCGTACATTGATGTCTAATTCTTGGGTTAGTTCTACTATTCCTTGATAATGCTGATTGGCTAAAATCGCGGTTGGAGCCATTAAACATGCCTGAAATCCATTATCTATAGCCAATAACATTGTCATTAAGGCTACAATTGTTTTACCTGATCCAACATCTCCCTGTAACAATCGATTCATTTGGGCACTGCTGCCAATATCTTTTCGAATTTCTTTAATCACTCGTTTTTGCGCATTGGTGAGTTCAAAAGGGAGATGATTGTTATAGAAATTTGTGAAGTAATCACCGACTTCGGTAAAAGGAAATCCTTTAATCTTTTGTTTACGGATTAACTTTTTAGTAATTAATTGTAATTGGATATAGAATAATTCTTCGAATTTTAATCGGTATTGCGCTTTAGCCAATAATTCCTGATTCTTAGGAAAGTGAATATTAAGAATTGCTTCACTTTTATGAATTAATTTTAGTTCTGATCTAATTTCTTCAGAAAGTGTATCATAAAATCGTGCTTTTGTATCCAAAAATAATTGTTGCATCATCTTACTCAGCACTCGATTAGTAATACCCCTATTTGATAATTTTTCTGTTGAAGGATATACTGGTTGCATCATCACTTTCAGATTCTTTTCATGTTCCGAAAGTAATTCCATTTCTGGATGCGGCATACTGAAACCATTATAATACTTAGTTTTTCCGAAAATAACATAAGGCGTATTAAGTTTTAGGTTTTCTTTTATCCATTTATGACCTCTAAACCAGACTAATTCCATTTCTCCAGTATCATCTATGAACTTTGCCACTAAACGTTTTCCTCGTTTTTGCTCTACCATTTTAATGTGAACAATTTTACCAACCATTTGTACTTCTGCAGAAGTACGTTGTAACTCACTTATCTTATAGTAATTCGTTTTATCTATATATCTATTTGGAAATAAGTTTACTAAATCCTGACAGGTATGTACTCCTAACTCAGTGCGCAATAGATCGGCTCTGGATGGTCCAACACCTTTTAGATAATCAATTGGAGTTTGTAAAATATTAGGATTCATTAAAGCGAAGATACTATTAATCATAAAAATCTTCAATGTAAAATTTGTCACATAACCAGAGTAAAATCGTTATTTTGGCAGAACGTTTGATTATTGAATGATATGCGATTTATTTTATGTCTAATTATAAGTGTTGCTTCCATAGGAATCAATGCTCAGCAAGTAGATAGTTTACTTGAAAACACAAAAAAAGAACAATCCTCTGTAGATTTTATAACAGGAAAGGTAAATATATTTCTAGATGCGAATTATAGAAAAGTAGAAGGAAGAGTAATTTATACCTTTCGGATAAAGCAACCTACGCAATCTATTTTTATTGATGCACAAAACATGCGAATTATGAATGTTTTATTAGATGGCGAGAAGATAGATGTAGTATATGATGATAAAAAAATAGAAATCACTTCTGATTTTAAGTTAGGAGCTGAGCAAACTATCGAAATACAGTATATAGCTGCTCCTAAAAAGGCACTTTATTTCTTAAATGATTATCAGGGTAATGATCAAATATGGACGCAAGGACAAGGTAAATACACATCTAATTGGTTACCTAGTTTTGACGATATGAATGAGAAGGTCATATTTGATTTGACAATCAATTATAACTCAAATTATGAAGTAATTGCTAATGGTAAATTAGTTAGCAAGCAAGCGGTAAATGATTCTATCCAACGATGGGAATATGATATGGTACACCCTATGAGTAGTTATTTACTAGCATTGGCTATTGGTAAATATGAAAAAGTGGTGGAAACCTCGGAAAGTGGTATTCCATTAGAAATGTATTATTATCCAGAGGATAAAGACAAATTCGAACCTACTTATAAGCACAGTAAACAGCTATTTGATTTTCTCGAAAAAGAGATTGGATATGCTTTTCCTTGGCAAAATTATAAGCAAATTCCGGTTAAAGACTTTTTATATGCGGGGATGGAAAACACAGGAACAACGATTTTTTCTGATGCTTTTGTAGTTGATAATATTGGTTTCAATGATCGTAATTATATTAATGTAAATGCTCATGAATTAGCTCATCAATGGTTTGGTGATTTAGTTACAGAAACAGAAGGGAAACATCATTGGCTTCAAGAAGGGTTTGCTACGTATTACGCATTGCTAGCAGAAAGAGAAATTTTTGGTGAAGAATATTTTCAGTATAAATTATATGAAAGTGCAGAACAACTTACAGAGCAATCTAAAGCTAATAATGCTACTTCTTTATTAGATCCTAAGGCCAGTTCTCTTACGTTCTATCAGCGAGGTGCCTGGGCACTACACGCTCTTAAAAATGATATTGGTGAAGCGCATTTTAAGGTAACAATTAATAATTATTTAGAGAAACATAAATACGGTAATGTGACCACATCTGATTTTATTACTATTGCTGAAGAAGTAAGTGGCGCAGATTTATCAGAATATCAAAAAATATGGTTGGAAGCAATTGAGTTTCCTTCGCAAGAAGCACTAGATATATTGACAAAGTCTACATTTATTAAAAAATATTTAAATCTTGCTGCAGAGCGAACGCAACCCATTGCGGGCAAATGGGGAACGTTAGCAACAGCTTTAGACTTTCCCATAAACGAATATTTAGGTCAAGAGGTGATCTATCAATTAGAAGGAGATACATCACAAGAAGCATTGGCATTGTTTACAAAAGCATTTGAGACTAATAACATATATGTTAGACAAGCAATTGCCAATACGATGAGTAGTATTCCTAAAAGTTTACAAAAACAGTATGAGTCCTTATTAGAAGATCAATCATATGCTACTATAGAACCGGCACTATACCATTTATGGGCTAATTTTCCTTCGGAGCGAAGTAGATATTTAGAGCAAACTAAAGATATCATTGGATTTAATGATAAAAATGTTCGAATTCTGTGGTTGGTCTTAGCATTAAGTACCAAAGAATATCAAAGCGAGAAGCATCAAGACTTTTATACAGAATTATCAGGGTATTCATCTTCGAAACATCATTTTAGTACTAGAGAAAATGCTTTTACATATTTAGAAAGTTTACAGGCTTTTTCCGACCAATCCCTTATAGATCTTGTTGATGGAGCGGTACATTATAATTGGAGATTTCGAAACTTTTGTAGAAAAGTTTTGGATAACCTTTTGAAGAGTCCTAATTTTCAAAAGAAATATGTAGATTTAAAGAATAATTTGCCGAAGAGGCAACAAGAGTTTTTAGAAAAGAAATTAACCCCATAAACTATGATATGCGTGCATTAGTAATTTCCGGAGGAGGAAGTAAGGGAGCTTTTGCAGGTGGAGTAGCACAGTATTTAATTCAGGATTTAGGAAGGGAATACGACTTATATGTAGGGACATCTACTGGTAGTCTCTTGATTTCTCATTTAGCTCTCGCTAAAATACAAGAGATCAAAGATATATATACTTCTGTTAATCAATCTTCAATTTTTAGAAATTGCCCTTTTGTTATTAAAAAGAAAAGAGGGTACAATGAAATTTCAATTAATCATTTTAATGTATTCCGAAATTTAATAAAAGGTAATAAATCTTTTGGGGATAGTAGAAACCTTAGAGATCTTATTAAGCAATCAGTAACAGAAACGTATTTTCATAAAATTAAACAAACTGATAAGGATGTTATTATTACGGTGACAAATTTATCAACCAATGAAGTAGAGTATAAATCTATTAAAGAGTGTACATATCAGGAGTATTGTGATTGGATATGGATTTCTTGTAATTATCCACCCTTTATGAGTTTGGTAAGGAAAAACAATTGTGATTATGTTGATGGAGGATTGGGTTCGATGGTACCTATAGAAGAAGCTATTCGCAGAGGGGCTACAGAGGTTGATGTGATTGTTCTAGAAACCGAAATTAATTACCTTAATCGCATGCCTACAAAAAATCCATTTACTCTAATAACGAGTATGGTAGATTTTATGATGGATACTATAGAGCATCAAAATATTAGAATTGGTAAATTTATAGCGACTAGAAAAGATGTGGCTATGGATTTATATTACACACCTACAGTATTAACCACGAATTCATTAGTATTTGAAAAAGAGAAAATGAAAAAATGGTGGAAAAAAGGCTATGAATTTGCCAAAGAAAAAAATATATCAAATAGACTATAATCAAAATATATGCGCGCATTAGTCATATCCGGAGGAGGAAGTAAAGGAGCATACGCAGGTGGCGTAGCTCAATATTTAATGCAGGAGGAAGGAAGGAAGTATGATCTTTTTCTCGGAACTTCTACCGGAAGTTTGTTAATACCTCAATTAGCATTAGGAAACATTGATAAAGTATATGATATCTATACCAATGTAAATCAAAGTACTATTTTTAGTGTAAATCCTTTTAGAACCAGAAAGAAAGGTAATCGAGAATTTGTTTCAATTAATTTCTTTAACACGGTTGTACAATTCCTGAAGCGAAAAAGAACCTTTGGAGAAAGCAAGAATCTTAGAAGAAATATTCGTAGAAATTTTTCTGAAATAGAGTTTGAACTTGCTAAAAAAAAGGTGGAAGACATTGTTGTAACAGTATCTAATTTAACAAAAAATACTACGGAGTATAAGTCTATAAAGGATTTTTCTTATGAGGATTTTTGTGATTGGATCTGGATATCTTGTAATTATGTTCCTTTTATGAGTTTAGTAACCAAAAATGGTTGCGAATATGCTGATGGTGGCTTTGGTTCAATGGTTCCTATTAGAGAAGCAATCAAAAGAGGTGCTACCGAAGTTGATGCTGTTATCCTAGAATCCGAAAATATGGAACATAATAAAATACTAGGTAAGAATCCTTTTTCTTTAATGGTAAACTTGTTTAGTTTTATGTTTGATCAGGTAGAAGGTCACGATACTGTGGTAGGAAAGTTGGCTGCAAAAAATAAAAATGTAGTACTCAATTTATATTATACACCTTCTAAATTGACAGAAAACTCACTTGTATTTAATAAAAAATTGATGCGTAATTGGTGGCAGCAAGGATTCGAATATGCAGCCGATAAAGCAAAGCAAGCAGAAGAAAATAAATTAAAAAATATTGATATGGCAGGGTAATTTTCTAGCTGTGTTTATACTATAAGTAAGCCATACTAAGTAAGTCTAAAATAAAGAAACTTAGTATGGCCTAGTTTACATAAGATTATTCGATACTATTCTTAATTTATTGTTTTAATAAATCGATCTACTAATTTATTATTGATAAGTAAGAAGTATAACCCTTCTGGAAGAGAACTAGTATTTAAAGTTTCAGGAATATCAGATCTATTTATGATTGTCTGACCTAAACTATTTACTACTTTTAGAGAATATTTATCTTCTAATGCAGATACTCCACCTATATTTAAGATTTCTCTTGCCGGGTTAGGATATAAGATGATTTGATTTTCTGGTGATTCAATATCGATAATAGATAATGGCTGAATTTCAATATTCTCAGAGAATATGCTACATCCAACATCGTTAAATACTTCTAATGCGTAAGTACCTGTTTCTTCGGCTATGTAGCTAGAACCGGTAGCACCTTCTATTTCTTGGTTATTAAAATACCATTGATATGAGGTATACGGTTCTACCGCCGAAATTTCATTTGTTTCTGCATTAATATTCATTGTTGGTAATGCTGGAGCATCTGAGATACTTATTTCGACTACTGCACGTTCTGTAGTTTGGCATCCACCTAAAGTAGAAATTTCCCAATTATATAGATAGTAGTAAAAGCCTTCTGGCGCAGTGGTTGCAGAACTTCTTTTAATATTAATTACGTTTTCTACAATATAAGGATAGTTAATATTGTCATTACTTCTGAAAAGATTTGCCTCTTCAAGAAAACCTATTTCCAAATCTGTTCCTACAGGAATATTCATATTGATATCAATGATACTTTCTCCATCAGGAATATTTATAGTTTTTGTTTCTAGTACAGTTCCAGCCGCATCAATAAGTTGTAATGTTCTGTTTCCAGATCCTTCTGCTATTACTTTCGCTTTTTTAAGGATAATAGGCTGATTTACATCAAAAACTAGATTAAACCCTCCTTGATGAATATCTCCAGAATTAGATGATATGTCTTGTATTCCAGTTACTGCAGATATAATAGGTTCAATAGTTCCTGCTACATAAAATGTTTGGTCTTCTGTAAGATTAGAAACATCTAAGTCGGCACCTGTAGCAATAGCTGTATTACTATCTATAGCGTCATACCAGATGTAACCAGAACTACCCGATGCTGTTATAGTGGTGGTATTTCCAGGACATATGGATTGGTTCATGTTTTCTGGTAATGTTGCAATATTGATCGTGATTAAATCTTCTTTGGTATTAGTATCTTCCCCTATTGTATTAGTCGCTGTTAGTGAAACCGTATATGTACCGTTTGTCGTATAGGTATGCGTAGGATTCAGTTCTGTAGAAGTAGTTCCATCTCCAAAATCCCAAGAAACCGAAGTAATTGTATTGATAGACGTATTTAAAAAACGTACTTGATCGCAATTTATAGATGCCTCGAAATTAGCAATAGGAGGCTGATTATTGTTTCCGGGAGCATAGGATCCTGAGATTTCGTAAAAACCAACAGAGGAATAATCCGAATACCCATTAGAAACATTTCCTTCTCCAACACCATCGATTTCTATAAAATATGTTCCTCCCGCTAATGTAGCATTAATACTAGCACTAAGACTATTAGTTGGATTAGAGATAGCAAGCTCTTCTCCTGTACCACTAATTATTCTAGCCTGGATATTTAGATTTGGGTAAAATGGATCTGGATCAATATTAAAATTCACTTCGCCACCAGCAGTAATAAAAGAAAATAAATCTTTATCCCCTTTTGTAGAAATTAAGGCTTGATGTAATGATGGATTAACGGTTCCATCTGTACTTACTTGTATAGGTGTGGCTTGTGCTATGTCATCCGAATGGTCATCTTCTTTATATCCAAAACCATTTCTATTTCCTGATATGATTGCCATATCATCTTCTTGTGTAATTGCATTGTCATATTCTCCTTTACTCCATTGTCCAATGGGTCTACTAGCACTCCATCCCATAATTGGACTCCAATCTGCATGACCAGCATAATATTGATTTCCAGGCACACCATCGTGCGATAGGCCTAAGGTATGACCAACTTCGTGAGATCCTGTTTCTCCAGCTGACCTGGTTCCACTATTATATACCCAACATGGGTTATCTATATTGGTATTAGAGAAAGAATTGAGATATGCGACACCTCCGGATCCAGGAGCTGCATCTGTGGTAGGTGTGAAAATACACATCATCCTTTGATTGATTGGAGTACTTTCGAAAGCAGTTCTATCTGTAGTAATATTAATATCAAAAGGTCTGAAATCTTCGGCCATTATTCTCCATATTTCTGTGATTTTAGCATCGCTATATCCTGTTGGTTGTGCATTAATCGTACCTCCATTAACCCACCAGGTATCACTAACTACTTCTCCATCAAAATCTAAATATACGGTATATGCAGATCCAGGAAGACTAGATAATATAGGTGCTCTAGAAGATGCTTTATTAGTATTAGTTTCTTCTGAAGTTACTTTTTCATAATCTATACAAAGAACTTTATGAATGTCGATTTTTTGAACGAGAACAGTGTTCACATCATCGGAGTAGTATCGATATGCTATTTTTTCTTTGTATAATACGATATGGCCAGAAATGATATTATTTTGTTTTGTAATATGAAATGTAGAAGTATTATCATCATTTATACTTCCAATAATAGAGTATGTATCTGTGTTTCCTTCTGTTTTGGTGATCTTTCCTTTATAGGATATATCTTTTGAAACGTCGAGCGTAATTATGTCAGATTTTTTATTCCAAAAGGTTTGTGTAAAAGTCTTTTCATTTCCCAAAAGGTATGATTCATTTTCTTGCGAGAATGCAGTATTATGATAAAAAACACATAGTAGAAATAAACTAAGTATTTTTAAAAAGCTGTGTTGCTTTTGTTTAAAATAATGTTGGTTTTTTGTTTTTAAGAGTGCAATTTTTTTCATTTGACTTGATATTGAATTTGTTGATAATGGTTTGATTCACTTATACAAATGACTTGCTTATCAAGAAAACATAGTCTTCTTGATATTTATAAATACCCGTGCGTAAAAAGGAGGAAGAATGATGAACAGCTTCCAATTAAATATTCTGGTTTAGGACAGCTTGATTAGAAGAGTGTCTGGGTTCTTCTAAGCAAATTCATCAAACACAGGAGTATGTACTATTGTTTTACAGAGTAAAACATATGTTTTATAACAAGAAAAAATGTCTTTTAGTATTTATAAACGTATCAAGATTGAAAAAAAGATCATCTTTTTATAGCGTGATTAAGTTAGGAGTGCTTTTTTTATTTTTATGTGCTTTCCTATTGGATTTTATTTTGCACTGATTACTTGAATTTCAGTTTCTTGTATCCAATTTTTTAAAAGATGTTTATTGGTGCTAAGTTCAGAAATGTAATAAACGGAATAAGAAGCAAAAACATCTGAATCTTCAATTCTTTCTATTTCTACTCCTTTAGAATCAATGTAATTTGAATGAATTAGATATAGTTGATCTTTTGTTTTTAGAATATATCCAACATGACTAGTATCAAATCCAATAAAATGAATTCCTTCTGTTAGAGTCGAGTTAATTTTAGAGATATTTTGATCAATAGAATTTTCTGAAATTTTCAAGACTTTAGATTCCACTCCTAAACTTTGTGCTTCATTAATTGGGCTTTGTTGAGCTAGTTTATACCTATTGATATTTACACCAATATGTTTTAGAGTTGTTGAAACAAAATACCCGCAAGCGATTTTCCCTTTCTTCGGGACGGATGTATGTCCTTCAAAAGACCATTCTGTACCTTCCCAAAATGGGATTATTCGATTTACTAAAGAAATTGTGAATAAATTAGATAAGGAATCAGTTGATGATCCCTTGTAATCTAGCTTTTTAGCTTGTATGCCGCTTTTTATTGATTCATAACTTTTGGACGAATCAGTTGCTAATTTTAGTTCTTTTAATGTTTGTATGTATTTGGTTTTTTGTTGATAAGAAGCTCTAGTTGTTTTGTGAGTCTCTTTATGTAAAACTTGTTCCTTGTTTTGTCCTTTGCATCCAAGATGTATAATAATCAATATTCCTAAAAGAGTTTCTTTCATTTTGGATTTATATTATTAATGATCAATATACCCGTTACTTGACTAATATCAAATCCTAAACTTATATTGTTACCATTATTATCTGTAGTGATGTTTGAAGAATTATGATAGTCAAAATTAGCACCCAATTCTAATTCGTTTTGATCAATATTATTATCATTCTCAAGAATTACTATGTTGCCAAAATCATACAATACCCGTATTTTTTTATCACTAAAATATTCTTTACTCTTTGCACCCTTCAATCCTTTCTGTTTGTTGTTTTTTAGCGAAGTATTTTTATTCTTTTCAAATTTAGAAATAGAAAGTACTTTATTGATTTTAAAGATATTTAGATCCGTTAATGAAAAGCTATATTTATTTTTTAGTATTATTTTATTTATTTCGTCCAGTTGTTGTTGGTTTGTTTTTGATTTAAAGATGATATCCCAATAATCCTTTTGTTTAAAATATGATGATTCGGGAGTAGGGAGTAGGGTTTTAGTTATGAATTCATTAATTGTATCCTTTGTGATAATACAAAATCCATATTGAATTTCCATTGGACTATAAGCCCCCATTTCATTTTTTGAAAAACGTGTTTTACATAGTATTTCCCCTTTCTGATTAATTGAAATTGGTATAATACTAGATTCAATAGTAGATGGACTGGTTATGCTTACCATTGAACTGGAAAGTGAAAACATGAATAGCCCAATAAAAAGAGTGACAATTTTTGGTATATATAATTTCAAATCCATTTAAAAATAACTTCAATAATATAAAATACAGCTACAACAAGGGAAGAGATAATAATATGCAATTATTTATTCGTTTTTTAAATAGCTTGACCGAATGTAAGAAGGTTACTATCTGGATCAAGTAAAGAAAACTCTTTCTGTCCCCAAGGTTTAGGTTCTAATTTTCCATTCGGGTGGATACTTACATTATTACTTAATAAAGTCTGATATAGTTGTTCTATGTTATTAGTTCTAATATAAACTTGTCCATAATTTTTTTTAGGATCGATTTTTTTAAACTCAAAAAAATGAATTTGAATTTCATCTTTTTCGATCATTAAATATTCATTAAAATTAGTATTCCCAAACTCTTTAAACCCTAATTTATCAATATAGAAACCTTTAGTAACATTTTTATTTCTCATTGGTAGCTTGGGATTAATATCAGTCAACATAATTTTAATGTTTTATATATATGATTTTATTTGTTTCAGGTCAATAGGATATTGATTATATGTGAAATTCTAAATACGATTAAAATAAGTCTTCAACTTCAGTTTTAATAGCAGATAAAGCGGTATCACTAGGCGAACCTTTTTCTATGATCTCTGTTAGGATAAATTCTCTCATTTTATTAGCAGAGTCTATTTCTTCTTTCATTACTGTCTTTCTAATTAAAGCAATAGTTCCATTTTTAGCAGCTTTTACGATATTCCAACATTCATCGGATATGTAAATCTGCTGGGTAAGATTATGGTCAAATTCTTGTTCAATTGTATTTACCAATAATGATTCATAACTTTTTTTATCATCATCTATAGGAGCCGTTCTTAGTAATAGCTTACCAGGAGAAATTCTTTCTAAAAATAAAGCCATGCGCTCATAAGCCTGTAATCTTAAAGGAAGTGCTTGTTTTTGATTTTCTTGATGTAATAAAAACCGTCTTCGCTTTTCTTCATTATCTGTATGCGTTTTGAAATAAAAGAGTGCCAATATCGTAATAAAGAGAGAAGGTATTAGTGAGATTAGTAATGGAATAATTTCGAGATTCATGTATATTGTTTTACTATTTGTTAGTTATTTCTTTATAATTTCCTCCAAGATGAGCGCAATCTTTTAAATCTTGAGTACAAGTAAATTCTACAGGGGTTTTGCTATACTTAAAAGATTGTTCTAAGGTTTTTGTGAGCTCACCATCATCCACATTTACATCAATGTCTTTCATTGTAAATTGAGAAGGATGTTCATATCCAGCCGCGTGGGTTATTTCTATTAGTTCTTTCCGAAACGATTTAAAATATTGCGCCAGTCGATCAGATTTAAGAGGTACGTTTATTCCTTTTTGTAACCACTTACTTTGTGTAGCAATTCCTGCAGGACATTTATTAGTATGACAAATTTGCGCTTGTATACAACCGATACTCATCATTGCTTCTCTAGCTACATTAATACAATCTGCCCCCATTGCAAAAGCCATGGCAGCTTTTGCAGGAAAACCTAATTTACCACTACCGATAAAAACTACTCTATCTGTTAGATTGTGTTTTTGAAATATTTTATAAATAGCACTAAAACCATAAATCCAAGGTAGCGATACGTGATCAGCAAAACTTGGGGGAGCAGCACCTGTTCCTCCTTCGCCACCATCAATTGTAATAAAATCGGGGCCTCTATTAGATTTTACCATTAACTCCGCAAGTAGTTCCCATTGTTCAGTTTTACCAATTGCGGCTTTGATCCCAACAGGTAATCCCGTTTCTGAAGCTATATCCTCAATCAATTGTAATAATTCTGGAACATCTTTAAAAGCTTTATGAGTGGAAGGTGATAAGACATCTTTACCTATTTCTACCCCTCTAATTTTAGCAATTTCTGATGTGATTTTTGCACCTGGGAGTACACCACCTTTACCGGGTTTAGCTCCTTGAGAAAGTTTAATTTCGATGGCTTTTATAAATGGATTTTTTTCAACTAAAGTTTTCATTTTTTCCATAGAAAAGTTTCCATCCTCTGTACGAACACCAAAATACCCTGTGCCAAAATGAAAAACAACATCCCCACCATTACTATGATATGGTGATAATCCACCTTCTCCTGTATTATGATAAGCACCTGCCTTTTTTACTCCATTATTAAGAGAATCAATAGCACGAGCGGATAATGAACCATAACTCATCGCTGAGACATTGATTGCAGATGCGGGGCGATATGGTTTTTTACGTTGATTATATGCTCCCATTACCTTTGCACAAGGTAAAAAGGTTTTATCAAGCTTATTAGGATGATCCGTATTCATCTGAAAAGGAATCATACAATTTTTTATAAAAATATGTTGATGCTGATAAATATCTCGATCAGTACCAAACCCTTCATAGTTGTTTTCATTTTTAGATGAAGCATATACCCATCCTCTTTCAATTCTATTAAAAGGAAGTTCTTCTCTATTATTAGCTACAAAGTATTGTCTCATTTCTGGCCCGATACTTTCCAGAAGGTATCTAAGGTGTCCAACGATAGGGAAATTATGACTAACCGTATGTTTTTTGTTAAAGAATATATCTCTAATCGCAATGAATATAAGAGCGATTAAAATCCACATCCACCAAGATATAGAACTAATAAAATCTAATACAGTATCCATTTATTAATTAAAATTATTGAGCATTTAAATAATCTAATGTTAATTGCGACATCACTTTTACACCTAATAGTAAACCACTTTCATCAATATAAAAATCAGGTGTATGGTGCGAAGCCGCTTTTTTTTCATCTGGTGATTTTCCTCCTAAGAAGAAGTAAAAACCAGGTACCACTTCTTGAAAATACGAAAAGTCTTCTCCTCCGGTAGTAGCTTTGGATAAAATTACATTTTCTTTTCCAGCAATTCCTTCTATGGTAGGCAACATTTTTGCTACAAGAGCGGGATCATTATAAGTGATAGAAGTATTGTTCTGAAAAGTTATGGTTGCTTCTCCACCATACGCTTTAGCAATAGCGGGAACCATCTCATTCATACGACGTATAATCATTTGACGCATTCTTGGGTCAAGTGTTCTTACCGTACCAATCATTTCTGCACTTTCTGGTATAATATTAAATCGTACACCACTAGTTATTTTTCCTACTGTTATAACTGCTGCTTCATCTACTAAAGGAGATTCTCTACTAATAATAGTTTGTAAACCGTCAATAATTTTTGCAGAAATTAAAATAGGATCAACTCCTGTCCATGGAGCAGATCCATGAGTTTGTTTTCCTTTTACATCGATTACAAAACGCTCTACAGCAGCCATGGTTCCACCTGGTTTGTATCGTATCATTCCTACTGGTGTTCCTGAATTTATGTGAAGTCCAAAGATCGCATCTACATCCGGGTTTTTAAGAACCCCTTCTTTGATCATTAATTTAGCACCACCTTCTTCTCCTGGTGGTGGACCTTCTTCTGCTGGTTGAAAAATAAATTTAACAGTACCACTTATCTTTTCTTTATTCTTACTTAAAACTTCTGCAACTCCCATTAATATTGCAGTATGCGTATCGTGTCCACAAGCATGACTTACACCAACCTCTGAACCAAGAAAAGTAGTTTTTACAGTCGATTTAAAAGGGACTTCTACTCTTTCCGTTACAGGTAATGCATCAATATCTGCTCTTAAAGCGACGACTTTTCCTTCTTTACCACCTTTTAGAATTCCTACAACTCCAGTTTTAGCTACATTTTCTGTTACTTCAATACCAAGGCTTTTTAGATGTTTTGCAATTTTTTTTGCTGTTTCAAATTCTCTATTCGATAGTTCTGGATTTTGATGAAAATCTCTTCGCCATTCTATCACCTTACTTTCTACTTTTTCTGACATAGAATTTATGGAAGGGTCTATTTTTTGCGCCTGTATACCGCAACATAACAGAAGTATGACGATTAGTATGTTGTTTTTCATAAAGTACGTTGAGTTAAAAATTAATGAGTCTAAAATCTTTATTTTGTAATTGCACTAAAGCAGTCATTGCCGATAACGAAAATTTTACTTTTGGATGTGTATCAGATTTAGAAATGTTTCTATGAGCCGCAGTTTGCCCACATAAAATAACTTGAACTCCTTTTTCTGCAAGTGCAGAAATTAAAGCAGTATTAGGATTATTGATACCAAATTTCGAATTATAATTTTCATCATTTAATATATCATTAGCGGCACTCCCATGTATTACTAACGCAACTTTAAGTTTTTTTACAGATACTCCAGCATGTACGTGCATGTTAAGATATCTGGCAGCTGTATTTATTAAAGGATTTACTTTAGTACTATCATTAAAGGATCGCCCTACATCAAAAACTGCTTTTAAATCATTTGCGAGATCAGTTTTAAAATCTGGGTTCTTAACATCGTATGTTTTACCATATTCTGTAATAATAGTTCCTTTTATGGGTTCTTTTTGACAAAAAAGCATCCCAGGGAGTAAAGCGAGGAGAAATAAAAATGTGTGTTTCAAGCCTAGTAATTTTGGTTTCTAAAGATATTCAAAAATCTATTAAAGGAAAGTTAAAATGCATTTTTGATCATTATGAAACAAAAAAGCATATTTTTATATTTTAAAAATATGCTTTTGATGCTGGCTTAATTTTATTATAGTTTCACGAATTTACCAACAGATTTATTATTTATTAAAATCATATAAAGTCCACTAGATAATTTAGTTAAATCTACTTGAGGCTGTATGATCGTATTCATTACGACTTGTCCAGATGTATTTACAATTCTTATATCTTTTTCGTTAATAGTTAGTCCATCAATGATAAGTATATCTCTTGTAGGATTTGGATAAAAATTGAAAACACTGGATCCTTGACTTAGATTTAATTGAGATAAATCTACTGAGAATATTGATGAAATAGCATTACAGCCAGTTTCATTAAAAACTTCTACACTATAATCTCCTATTTGATCGGGTCTATACTGAGAATCATTAGCTCCAGTTATCATTACACCATTAAAATACCATTGGTATTGTGCATATATTGATTCTACTGTTAGATTTTTGGTGTCCGGAATTGAAAGGGTAGGAGGTTGTGGGTTCTCCTCGACAATTACTTGTATTTCCGTTCTAGTATTTGTTGTACAGTTATCAAAGGACCCTGATACATAATACGTTTGACTTGTTTGCAAAGTATTAGCTTCATACGTTGCTCCTGTATATAATAGATTTCCACCAGTTGGAGCATCATACCATTCAAATTCACTATTTCCGGTAACAGTTAAAGAAGCGGATTCACCAATACAAATACTTTGATTTTCGCCAATTGGTTGTTGCGGAATATTAATAGTAATAAAATCATCTCTTTGTCTAGTATCTTCACCAGCACTATTGGATGTAGTAAGTGATACACTATACGTTCCACTATTGGCATAAGTATGAGTTGGATTCTGTTCTGTAGAAGTGTTTCCATCTCCAAAATCCCAAGAATATGTATTTACATTATTTATTGTGGTGCTATTAAAATTAACTGTAGAACAATTTGTTGCTGCTTCAAAATTTGCTATTGGTGGTTGATTATTATCACCCGGAATATATTTACCAGATATATAATAATTACCGATAGAAGAGTAATCAGAATATCCATTACTTAGATTACCCTCGCCAACACCATCAATTTCTATAAAATACGTTCCAAACGTAAGATCTAAATCAATATTAGCACTAAGACCAGAAGGGTCTGAAGTAGCAATTTCTTCTCCAATACCATTTAGAATACGAGCTTGTATATTAAGATTAGGGTTGTCTGGGCTGGGATTGAAATTGAAGGATACATTTCCTGTTTCAATTACAAAAGAAAAGATGTCCTTATCGGTACGATTATGAATAAAGCCAAAATTTTGATCAGCACTGACATTTCCATCCGTATCTACCAGAATAGGAGTTGCTTCTGCTAGAACATCTTTATGATCATCTTCTCTAAAACCGATACCATTTTGTGATCCAGCGATAATTTCTATATCATCTTGTTGTTGT
Organism: Aquimarina sp. AD1; assembly: GCF_003443695.1. Lineage (NCBI taxonomy): Bacteria > Pseudomonadati > Bacteroidota > Flavobacteriia > Flavobacteriales > Flavobacteriaceae > Aquimarina > Aquimarina sp. AD1. The sequence continues at coordinate 544,313 of NZ_CP031966.1, forward strand.
GTAGCATCATCATATTCTCCCATACTCCAATGGCCTATTGGTTTGCTGGCGCTCCATCCCATTATAGGAGACCATTGTCCGTGACCAGCATAATATTCTTCTCCAGGCCTACCATCATGACTTAGTCTTAATGTATGTCCTACTTCGTGTGATCCAGTTTCTCCAGCGGCTCTTGTAGATAAGTTATATACCCAACAAGGATTATCAGTCCTAGTAGAAGAGAAAGAACCTAAATACGCTACACCACCAGAACCAGGCGCTGCGTCATTAGTAGGAGTAAAAATACACATCATTCTTTTGTTTTGTGGAGCTGCATCATATAAATCTCTTCTAGTAGTTACATTTAGGTTGAAAGCACTAAAATCTTCAGCCATTATTTTCCAAATATCTATTATTTTTTGATCAGAAAAATTTGGAGATTGCGCATTAATTGTTCCTCCACTTACCCAACTTGTTCCAGAAACGACCTCTCCATCAAAATCTAAATAAATAATTCCTGACGCTCCAGGAAGACTTTCTAATTGAGGAGGCATTCTCGAAGACGTATCATTTTTGTTTAACTGATTTTCTTCTTTAATTGCTTCAAAGTCTATACAAACTAGAGAATTAATATCAACTTCTTTTATGTATACCTTTCCTAGATCATTCGTGAAAATTTCATACCCCGTTTTATTATTTCTAAGCACTAAAGTCCCATCTATTTTATCTTTTGTTTTATATATTGTAAAAGTGGAGAGTTTTTCGTTATCAATACTTCCGATGTAAGTAGTTTGATCATCTTGAACCTCTTCTACTTTAGTTGTTAAGGATACAGAAGCATTTTTTGCAGGTAAACTAATAGAAAAACTCCTTGATTTAGTAGTAAGATTTTTAATAAGACCCTCCACATTATCTGCAATTAATTGTGAAGAATTTTGCTGCGCATAAGTAGCAAAAGTATTAATTATAAAAAGGGTTGAGATGAAACTTTTGAGGTAGATTTTAATCATTTTTAGATTTCTTTAAATCATTAATTAGTATAGGTTTATTAGTTTTTTTTTAGTAAAATGGTTATGCGTTGATTAATAATCAACATAACATCTCTGAAAAGAGTTTATTGTTTGAAAATTGATAAATAAAAACTCTCAATATATCATTAAGAAAATATTGAGAGCTTTCATGGCAATAACACTTAAAATTTTTAAGAGATACTTATTATTCTTTCCAAAGGAATTATTGTAGCTTGTTTTAGAATTACTTCCTTATCAGTAATTCCCCAAATAGTGGTTTCTACTTTTTTTAAACCTTTACTATCAACAAATACAATTCTTACTTTTTGACGCTCTAAATTTCCTAACGATAGTGCTCTTTGTAATTCTAGAATTCTATCTATTTGATCTTTTCTTTTATTAAGGACATCCTCTTTTGGAAATGTTAGGAACTTTATTTGTTCTTTTTCTATAGGCTGGGGATTTATGTTTGGGGACATAGGAAAAAAATTAGGTTAATTTTGGGGTTTGTATAATCTGTTAAGATTATTAATTATGCTAAATATATGTATTTTATCTTACAAAAATGCATTTAAACGATTTTTTTACTTAAAAAATTATCAATACTATAAGAAATAGGTGTCATTTGATATTTAAATTTGGTTGGAGACAATGTAGGTAAGACGTTGATGACTTGTTTATAAGTATCATTAATATTAGTTCAATAAAATAGATAGTTTACTTAAATTTCGAGGCTTATAAAACACAGAAAACTTGGAAGAATATTTAGCTGGATTGAATGATGCACAACGTGCTCCTGTACTGCAGAAAGATGGCCCTATGATTGTGATTGCTGGTGCTGGATCAGGAAAAACGAGAGTTCTTACTTTTAGAATAGCTTATTTGATGAATCAAGGAGTAGATTCATTTAATATACTGTCTCTAACCTTTACCAACAAAGCAGCACGGGAAATGAAGAAACGTATTGCTGATATTGTTGGTGCAAGTGAGGCAAAGAATCTATGGATGGGAACGTTTCATTCTATTTTTGCTAAGATATTAAGAATAGAAGCTGATAAATTAGGATATCCATCTAACTTTACTATTTATGATACGCAAGATTCTCAGAGACTAATTTCTTCAGTGATTAAAGAAATGGGATTGGATAAAGATATTTATAAATATAAACAAGTACAGTCTCGTATTTCTTCGTATAAAAATAGTTTGATCACGGTAAAAGCATATTTTCAGAATGCTGAATTAGTGGAAGCAGATGCCATGGCAAAAAGACCGCGAATGGGAGAAATCTATCAGCATTATGTAGATCGATGCTTTAAAGCAGGTGCCATGGATTTTGATGATTTATTACTTAAGACTAATGAATTATTAAACCGTTTTCCAGATGTTTTAGCCAAATATCAGAATCGTTTTAGATATATATTGGTGGATGAGTACCAAGATACAAATCATTCACAATACTTAATTGTAAAAGCATTATCAGATAAATTTCAGAATATATGTGTAGTAGGGGATGATGCTCAAAGTATATATGCTTTTCGTGGAGCAAATATTAATAATATTCTAAATTTCCAGAAGGATTATGATAATGTACAACAGTATAGATTGGAGCAAAATTATCGATCTACAAAGAATATTGTTGAAGCCGCAAATTCTATAATTGACAAAAATAAAACAAAACTTGATAAAGTTGTTTGGACAGCTAATGATCCTGGTCCTAAAATATTAGTAAACAGGTTGTTGACTGATGGGGACGAAGGTCGATATGTAGCAAGTTCTATTTTCGAAAATCAAATGCAACATCAACTGACTAACGGTCAATTTGCTATTCTTTACCGGACAAATGCACAATCCAGAGCTATGGAAGATGCACTTCGAAAAAGAGATATTAAATATAGAATTTACGGGGGATTATCGTTTTACCAAAGAAAAGAGATTAAAGATGTTTTAGCATATCTTAGGTTGATTATCAACCCAAAAGATGAAGAAGCTTTAAAGCGAGTTATCAATTACCCAGCAAGAGGAATAGGAGCTACAACTGTGGATAAACTGGTAGTAGCTGCCAATCATTATGATCGATCTATTTTTGAAGTTATAGAAAATTTGGATCGTATTAATCTTAAGATTAACAGTGGTACAAAAACTAGACTTGAAAACTTTATGAATATGATCAAGAGTTTTCAGGTAACTAATCAGAGTTCCGATGCCTTTGTGTTATCCGAAATGGTCGCTAAAAATACTGGTTTACTACAAGAACTTAAAAAGGACGGTACACCTGAAGGAATTGCCCGTATTGAAAATATAGAAGAATTGTTAAATGGTATTCGTGATTTTGTTGAAGAACAGAAAGAATTAGCTGACGAGACGGGAACTTTGGCTGAGTTTCTAGAGGATGTAGCGTTAGCTACAGATTTAGATCAAGATACTGGAGATGATGATAGAGTAGCTTTAATGACTATACATTTAGCAAAAGGATTAGAGTTTCCGTACGTGTACATTGTAGGTATGGAAGAGGATTTATTTCCTTCTGGGATGAGTATGAATACCCGATCAGAGTTAGAAGAGGAAAGAAGACTGTTTTATGTAGCACTTACAAGAGCCGAGAAGCAGGCATATTTAACTTATACACAATCTCGCTATCGATGGGGGAAATTAGTAGATGCAGAACCTAGCCGTTTTATAGAAGAAATTGATGATCAATATTTAGAATATATCACTCCAGTCGATACTTATCGTTATAAACCTTTAGTGGATACTGATATTTTTGGCGAAGTTGATAAAAGTAAATTAAGACTTAAAAAACCTGTTTCTGGATCACCTCCGGTTTCTCATAAACCATCAGAAGAACAACTACGTAAATTACGAAAACTAAGACCTGTGTCTAATGGAACAACAAGTACTCCTAAAACAAATCTTTTTGATGGAGATTTAGTACCGGGAACTATTGTAGAACATATGCGTTTTGGAAAAGGGAAGGTTCTTCAATTAGAAGGAGTAGGGCAAGATAAAAAAGCTGAAATTAATTTTGAGAATGGAGGTATAAAAAAGCTTTTATTAAGATTTGCGAAGTTAAAAGTGATAAGTTAATACTCGCATTTTTGTCTTTTAAAATTATAGTATTAAAAGATTTTTATTTGATTGTCACTAGCTTATAGATAGTCTTTAGATATCCTTAAAAACTTGTTTTTACTGGTTTATTAATGTTGTTGTTTTTATAATTTGTTAATTCTTTACTTCAATAATTAAAGAATTTTAAGAATTAGGTTTGTGAGTTAACAAAACAGATTATTTGTTATATTCCTTGCTAATTTTTTAATCATTCTTCATAATTTTAACTCTATAAGAATTAAATATCAACACTCAATCGTTTTCGTGTAAAATCGATTCTTCGATAATTATATTTTCCCGTTTTTTTTTAGAAATATTTATTACAACGTTTGAGTAATTCCCTTATAAAAGGGATGTTTTCTAGAGCGTCTTTTATTAACACACAAACCAAACTTAATTATGAGAAAATTACTCTATTTAGGGGTATTATTGTGCTTATGTATACCTAGAGTAGGTAGTGCACAGTCAGAAAGAAATCTCCCATTTTCTTGGGACAATCTTACAGTTTATTTCCTTATTACGGATCGTTTTAATAACGGAGATACTACTAATGATTCTAACTTTGATCGATTTCAGGATAGTGGAAACAATGAATTGGATTTCCATGGAGGAGATATTTCTGGAGTTACACAAAAACTTGAAGAAGGATATTTTGATGAGCTAGGAGTTAGTGCTATTTGGGTTACACCAGTTGTAGAGAATAGACATGGATTTAATAATCCACCTGCAGATGATCCAGCATTCAGAGATTATCCATATCATGGATATCATACAAATGATTGGACAGCCTTTGACCCTAATTTTACAAGTGCTGAAGATTTTGAAGAGTTTATTGATACGGCACATGATCACGGAATAAGAGTATTGGTAGATATTGTAATGAATCATTCTGGCTATAGAACATATAAGAGTGTAAATGGACAGTTAGAGTTTGTCGATGAAGATTATCCTTCAGATTGGGTACGATTACAATGCGGAACTGAGAATGGAGAGCTTCCTTGTGATGATTTAACAACTCCTCTTTTTGGCTTACCGGATATTAGAACGGAATCCTTTAATACAGTTAATCTTCCGCAATGGTTATTAGATAAGTGGGATGTAGAAGGCAGAAGGCAACAAGAAATAGATGAATTGGATGCATATTTTGCTAGAACAGGGAAACCTAGAGCTCCGAGATATTACTTAATAAAATGGTTAACCGATTGGGTTAGAGAATATGGAATTGATGGATTTAGAGTAGATACCGAAAGACATGTAGGTGTTGATGCTTGGGCTGAGCTTAAAGATGAGGCTGTTTCAGCGTTAAAAGAATGGAAACAAAACAATCCAACTAAAAAATTGGATGATTTAGATTTTTACATGACTGGAGAGCATTCTGGGGTAAATATAATAGGTAATGTTGGAGATCAATTACCAGATGATTTTACCGTAGGAAAATTCAATAGTATGATTAATTTTCGTTCTCCGAAAGAAGCTTATACCGATTTAGGTCAGGAAGAAATATTTAGTTCTTTTGCTGCAAAACTAAATAATAATGATGGTGGTTTTGGTACCCCTGGAGAGTACAACATGATAAGCTATCTGAGATCTCATGACTTTAGTGAATTCTACACGGGTAATATGTTTGAAGGAGCTGTAAAGTTATTGTTATCTCCAGGTGGAGCGCAGATTTATTATGGTGATGAATCAGGACGTCAGTTTTTTAATGCTACAACATATGTGGATGCTGGCTATCGTTCTGATATGAATTGGGATTCTATAGATGATGCCATGTTATTACATTGGAGGAAATTAGGAAAGTTTAGAAGAGAACATATTTCCATCGGTGGAGGTTCACATCAGAAACTAAGTGATGCTCCTTATATTTTTAAGCGTGAATATAATCGTAATGGTCAAAATGATAAAGCATTAGTATTCCAGGGTCAAGATAATGACTTCGAAGGAGCACTTAATATTTTCGGAATGTGGCCAGATGGAACTGTACTTAAGGATTATTTTTCTGATACAACGGCAACAGTCTCTGGCGGAACTATAACTTTTGGAACAACTTTTGGAATTGTTTTGGTTGGAGAGCCTTTTGACCTTTCAGATTCTGTTACATTATCTGTAAATCCAATTTCAGGAGTTTATACTGATACTGTAACTGTTGAAATGAATGGATCTGCAACAGCTTCAGGTTCGGCTACATCTATTTTTTATACTACCGATGGTTCTAATCCTACCGCATCCAGTACTTTATATTCTTCATCTTTTGATATAAGTAATACGACTATTGTAAGAGCGATAGCTATCGATACAGAAGGAAATGAATCAGAAGTTATTACACGTAACTATGTAATAGGTGATGGAGAACCGTTTAATGTCTATTTTAAAAAACCATCTAGTTGGTCATCTGCAAATATTTATTTATTTAATCAAAATACTGGAGATGCACTACCTGGATTTCCAGCTTGGCCTGGAGTTATTATGGATAACGTAGAAGATACTCCTTGGCTTACATATAATATAGATCAAGATGTACAGGTTGGTATTGTTTTTAATGATAATGGTGGAGATCAAACAGACGATTTAACAAGAGTAACAGAAGGTTGGTATGATAATCAATGGTTTGATAGTTGTCCAAGTGAATGCCCTACTATTTCACAACCTCCTGTGTTAACAGTTTCTCCTGGTTCTGGTACGTTTAATGGAAATGTAGATATAAGTATGAGTTCTACTAGTTCTGGAGTAATATATTATACATTGGATGGATCAGTCCCAGATGCTACAAGTACAGAGTATTCAGGATCTTTTGTCATTTCTTCTTTAGGAGTTAATGAATTAAATGCAGTTGCTATAAATAGTGCAGGAAGTTCTTCAGTAATTAATAGAATATATACTATCGAAGATACAGCAGGATATACTGTTAATTTCAGAAAACCTGATAATTGGGGTACAAGTTATATTTATTTATATGATAGAAATGCGGATGCAGCAATTCCAGGGTTTCCTGCTTGGCCAGGAATACAAATGACTCAACTCAATAATTCTCCTTGGTATTCCTATACAATTGAAGAATCTGTTGAGGTTGGTATTGTTTTTAATGATAACGGAGGATCTCAGACGGATGATTTGGTCAGAACAACAGATGGTTGGTATAATAGCAGTTGGACAGATACCTGTCCTAGCGAATGTCCGGGAGTAATTGTTGATACTTCATTTGATGTTTATTTTAAAAAGCCTTCTTCTTGGAATACTGCTTTTATTTATTTGTATGATAAAAATGCAAATACTTCAATATCTGGAGCTCCCGCTTGGCCCGGAGTAGAGATGAATGAGATTATTGGATCCCCTTGGTATTCTTATGTAATTGATGAATCTGTTGAAGTAGGAATTGTTTTTAATGATAATGGAGGATCACAAAGTAATGACATATTTAGGACTAGTGATGGTTGGTATGATAATCAATGGTTTGATAGTTGTCCCAATGAGTGTCCATCTGTAGATGATATCAAAGGCTCTTTTTCCGATAAAGTTCGGGGAAATGACTCATTGCAGCTAGTAAAAGCTTGGCCGAATCCTTTTACTGAATCCTTGACATTATCTTTTACCGGAAATATGAATGATAATCGTGTTAGTATAGAAATATTTGACCTTGCAGGAAAGAATACGAATACTACACTTATCAAGGATAACAAAACAAATACAATAACCATGGATACGGCAAACCTTCCTAAAGGGATTTATCTTCTAAAGATAATTTCTAATAAGAATGTGAAGGTGATGAAAATGGTTAAATAAACGATTATTTTGCTGAAGTAAGAAGCCTGTTGAGGAAGTGATTATCCTTGGCAGGTTTTTTTTATTGAAAAGAGAAAAGCTTTTTTAATTAAGAAGGAGTATAGTGTGGAGAAAATAAACTAGGAACAAATACTTTTAATTGTCCTAGAAATTGAGTTGAATTAAGAGTGTTGTGTTATGAATGGTTTTAGATTATAGAAACTGTTTAAAATAATATTGATAAATTTTAGAAATGTAATAAATTAAGAATCGTTATAGATGCTGAGTGTATTTTTCTTTTATTAGGTATTTGGTGGTTTTTTAACTATAAATATGAGATGTTATCATTTAAACATGATAAATATTAACACTCAAACGTTTGCGTAACAAAAAAGATAGCCTGTTTGTGATGGTGAAGAGTTTTTTTAAACATCTTTACTATAACGTTTGAATATTTTACACAAAAAGGGATTTTTCCCTCAATTATTTTAACACACACACAAACACTTTTTATTATGAAACAAACAATTTTATGGGGTCTATTATTCTATCTATTGATCCCCAAATTAGGAACCGCACAATCAGATAAAGATCTTCCTTTCGCTTGGGAGAATGCTAATGTATATTTTGTTTTGACAGATCGTTTTGAAAATGGAGATCCGTCTAATGATTTTTCTTATGGAAGACAAAGAAACGGACCTGCACTAAGAAGCTTTGAAGGAGGAGATCTTCAGGGGTTGATTAATAAATTAGATGAAGGATATTTTGATGATTTAGGAGTTAGTGCAATATGGATTACACCACCTTATGAAAATATTCATGGATCTATCGGTGATGCCGGATATGCTTTTCATGGATACTGGGCAAAAGATTGGACTACAATAGATCAAAATTTAGGATCTGAAGATCTTTTTAGACAATTTGTTGATGTTTCTCATGAGCATGGTATAAGAGTCATTATGGATGTGGTTTTAAATCATGTTGGCCCAGATAATTCTGCAGATCAATCATGGCCTAATGAGTGGGTTCGTAGGGATCCGACTTGTAACTTCCAAGGTCCAGGAGGTAATATTCCATGCGAGTTAGTTGATAATTTACCGGATATACTTACAGAATCGAATAACAATGTTGGTTTGCCAGGTTGGTTACTAGATAAATGGAGTAATGAAGGTAGAAGAGGAGAAGAAGAAGCAGAGTTGAATGATTTTTTCAATAGAACAGGAAAATCACGTTCTCCACGACAGTATATAATTAAGTGGTTGACTGATTACGTTAGAAAATTTGGAGTAGATGGTTTTAGAGTAGATACCGTAAAACATGTAGAAGAATTTGTTTGGAAAGAATTGGAAGAAGAAGGCAGAATTGCACTAAGAGAATGGAAGAATAATAATCCAAATAAAAAGATTGATGATAGAGATTTCTGGATGACTGGAGAAATCTTTAACTATATGGCTCCAAGTATGGGAAGAAGATTTACCGGGGATGGGTTTAATATAGACTATTATGACAATGGATTTGACAATTTGATTAATTTCGAGTTTCGATTTAATGCAAATGATGGGTTAGAAAGTATTTTTAGTAAATACGATAATTTGCTTTTTAACCAGTTGGGTAGTGGAAAAAGTGCTTTGAATTTTTTAGCGAATCATGATACAGAACAAGTTTTTGATCGTGACAGAACAAGGACTTTTGAAGCAGGTACAAAATTACTGCTTACTCCTGGTCCAGCTCAAATTTATTATGGAGATGAGACTGCACGAACGTTAACACCCGGAGGAGGTGCATTTGGTGATGCTACATTGCGTTCTAATATGAATTTTAATGAGCTGTCTAATACTAATTCTAAAGCGTATCTTACACTAGAACATTTTAAAAAATTAGGAAGATTTAGAAGAGAACATATTTCTGTAGGAGGAGGGCGACATAGTAAATTACAGGATAGTCCATATACTTTTAAAAGAGAATATAATGGAGCCGAAGGTTCAGATAAGACATTAGTATATTCCGGAAATGATGGAGATTTTAATGGCTCCTTAGATGTTTTTGGAATGTGGCCGGATGGGACGCAATTAAAGGATTACTTTTCAGGAAATGTAGCAACGGTTTCTGGAGGTGATGTAAATTTCGGTACTAGCTTTGGTTTAGTTTTAATTGGAGTTCCTGCCTCTACAATACAAATTGATAATGTTACATTATCTATAAACCCTGTATCAGGACTCTATACTGAACCTTTATTGGTAACGATGAGTGCGACATCCTCTTCAGGTTCGGCTACATCTATTTTTTATACTACCGATGGTTCTAATCCTACTGCATCCAGTACTTTATATTCTTCATCTTTTGATATAAGTAATACGACTATTATAAGAGCGATAGCTATCGATACAGAAGGAAATGAATCAGAAGTTATTACACGTAACTATGTAATAGGTGATGGAGAACCTTTTAATGTCTATTTTAAAAAACCATCTAGTTGGTCATCTGCAAATATTTATTTATTTAATCAAAATACTGGAGATGCACTACCTGGATTTCCAGCTTGGCCTGGAGTTATTATGAATAATGTAGAAGGTACTCCTTGGCTTACTTATAATATTGATCAGGATGTACAGGTTGGTATTGTTTTTAATGATAATGGTGGAGATCAAACAGACGATTTAACAAGAGTAACAGAAGGTTGGTATGATAATCAATGGTTTGATAGTTGTCCAAGTGAATGCCCTACTATTTCACAACCTCCAGTGTTGACAGTTTCTCCGGACTCAGGTACATTTATTGGAAATGTGCAAGTTAGTATGAATGCTACTAATTCTGGAGTTATATATTATACCTTGGATGGATCAGTTCCTGATGTTACAAGTACTTTGTACGATGGATCTTTTATAATATCTGAGGTAGGAATTACCGAATTAAATGCAATTGCTATAAATAGTACGGGAAGTTCTGCAGTAATTAGTAAGAATTATACTATCCAAGATGTATCTGGATATACGGTTAATTTTAGAAAACCTGATAATTGGAGTACAAGTTATATTTATTTATATGATAGAAATGCGGATGCAGCAATTCCAGGGTTTCCTGCTTGGCCAGGAATACAAATGACTCAACTAAGTGATTCTCCTTGGTATTCTTATACAATTGAAGAATCTGTTGAGGTTGGTATTGTTTTTAATGATAACGGAGGATCTCAGACGGATGATTTGGTCAGAAGAACAGATGGTTGGTATAATAGCAGTTGGACAGATACCTGTCCTGGAGAATGTCCGGGAGTAATTGTTGATACTTCATTTGATGTTTATTTTAAAAAGCCTTCTTCTTGGAATACTGCTTTTATTTATTTGTATGATAAAAATGCAAATACTTCGATATCTGGAGCTCCGGCTTGGCCCGGAGTAGAGATGAATGAGATTATTGGATCCCCTTGGTATTCTTATGTAATTGATGAATCTGTTGAAGTAGGAATTGTTTTTAATGATAATGGAGGATCACAAAGTGATGACATATTTAGGACTAGTAATGGTTGGTATGATAATCAATGGTTTGATAGTTGTCCTAATGAGTGTCCATCTGTAGATGATATCAAAGGCTCTTTTTCCGATAAAGTTCCGGGAAATGACTCATTGCAGCTAGTAAAAGCTTGGCCGAATCCTTTTACTGAATCCTTGACATTATCTTTTACCGGAAATATGAATGATAATCGTGTTAGTATAGAAATATTTAACCTTGCAGGAAAGAATACGAATACTACACTTATCAAGGATAACAAAACAAATACAATAACCATGGATACAGCAAACCTTCCTAAGGGGATTTATCTTCTAAAGATAATTTCTAATAAGAATGTGAAGGTGATGAAAATGGTTAAATAGATTATTATTTTATTGAAATAAATAGAAACCTGTTAGAGAATATCCTTAACAGGTTTTTTTTTGATTAAATATCAAGTGTGTTTTTAAAATGAGTACTTTTTTTAAGTTAGTAAAGTAATTTTGGAATATTTTTTTTAACGATTTAATTATTTGTTTTTCAGTAGTTTATTGTTGTTTTGTTTGAGTTAGGAAAAGTTTGGCACGCGTTTTGAAAATTACTAAGCAACTGATAGGGCAATAAAAATATCGGTTGAAAAATGTTTATTAATTTAAAAAAAGGAAATCATGACAAATTTTATTTCATTAAAAATCAATTGGAGTATATTAAGAAAGTTTTTACAAGAATTACCAGCGGCTAGTAGTCATGCAATTCATAGATAGACTTTTACCAATTTAAACCCCAAAACAAAATGTATACTACATACTTTTAACAACTGGATATGAATCTATTTTATATCCAGTTTTTCTTTTCTATTTGATTGGGATCAAATAATTTCTCATTTATTTTTTTAGTCTAATTAATCTTTTTACGGGTAATCCTTATTTTTTTTAGTAACGAACCGTTGATAATCATAGTGGTTTTCAGGGGTATATTTTCACTGAATATCTGGTTGATCTAAGAGGTGTTGTTTTCTAAATTTGGAATAACCAAAAAGAACTATTGTTTATTCTTCGAAACCTAATTTATTGTCATTGAATACATTTAGTTAATAAGAATAATAGCTTGTTACTTTAATTGGTTACACAAATTAATCTTAAAACTCAGCAATGGCACTTCAATCTAATATCCAAATTTTTATTGGGGGAGTTTCTATAAAAGCATTTAAGAAACTTACACTTAAGCAAGAAATAGACGATCATCATACACTAGAAATTTTATGTCGTAAAGATGTTTTAGAAAAGGTTTCTGATCTTTATGAGGATGAAAGCAATGATTTTTTAGGGCAAACTATTATTATTTCTATTTCATCATTAGATTCCGTTAATGTTTATAAAGAATTAAAGTTTAATGGCGTTGTTACAGAAGTAAAAGTGACCAATGGGTTTCATCAATCCATGGGAGATTCTATTTTAATCAATGCTAAAAGTAATTCTATACTTACAGATGATGGGCCTCATTATGCATCATTTAGTGACGAAAACCTAACATCCATTCTTACGGATGTTTTTCAGAAATATGATCGTTCAAAATTAAATACTACAATAACTACAAGATTTAATAATCCATTGCATTATTGTGTGCAGCAAGGAGAAAGTAGTTTTCAATTTGCGAGTAGGCTATCCGCTCAATACGGAGAATGGTTTTATTATGATGGCGAAAATTTAATATTTGGAGAACCTCAAAATTCAGAAGAAGTTGCACTAACTTATGGGTTTGATCTTCAAGAATTTTCTAGACGTTTACAGCCTAGATCTAATAGTTATTCTTTTTTTACTAATGATTATCTAAGTAATGAGAAACATGAAGTTGGCACTTCAGAAATTACAAGTTCTATTAATGGGCATAATGGATTTGCTTCGAATAAAAGCAAAGAAATGTTCCCTCATAAAACACAAGTATTTTTAAATACTTATAATGATACTCAAACTAAACAAAGACTTGGTAATTTAGTAAAGGAACAAAAAAAGGCAGAAGAAATTAAACAGGTAATTATTACCGGTAAAAGTGATAATCCTGGTGTTAGTTTAGGAAGAATAGTAAAAATAAAAGAAAAAAATAACGATCAAGGCGTTTATAGAATTATCAAAATAACGCATACAGCAACCGAAAATGGGAAGTATATAAATTTTTTTGAAGGAATTGCAGTAGATCAAGATGTATATCCTAATACAAATATCTTTAAGATACCTAAAAGTGAGACTGAGGTCGCTACAGTTACCGCTAATGATGATCCAGAAGGAATAGGTAGAATAAAAGTACAATTAAATTGGCAAAAACCGCTGGGAGTTTACACGCCTTGGCTTCGTGTAATGACTCCGCATTCTGGAGGAGATAAAGGATTTCATTTTATTCCAGAGGTAGGAGAAGAAGTATTAATAGGTTTTGAGGGTGGAAATGCAGAGAGGCCTTTTGTCATGGGCGCATTGTATAATGGATCTGAGAATCCATCAGGATGGAAAACAGATAAAAACAATGTAAAAGCTATTAGAACTCGAAGTGGCCATACCATTGAATTAAATGATACTGATAAAGGGGAGTTTATTACTATAAAGGATAAGAATGAAAATCTAATTCATATTGATACCGCCAATAATAACATTACCATCACTGCATTGGAAACCATGACATTGAATTCTAAAAACATGGAGATTAATGTAGATGAAAATTTAGACATTAATGTAGGGAACGATAAAACGGAGCGAATAAATAAAACTCATAAAATCAATACGAGCAAAAGCATAGAGTTTGCATCACAAACAAAATCGGTTAACGTTAATATGGCGTATATGCAATCCGCGGGTAGTACGAGTTTAATATCTGTGGCTGGAGATTTAACAATGCATGCCAAAGGTATTTCCACGTTACAAGGTAATTCTGATGTTAAAATTAGTAAAGGTTAGGGAATGAGAACATTTATAGAAGATCAAGTAGCAATTAGTATACTACCTATCAGTGGAATAGTAAACTATCATCAAAAAATACATTCGGAAATTAACTGCCGTAATCGCCTGGAACAGCAAAAACTTACTAAAGATATGGAAGTGCAGATTTTAGAATGTAACCCTATGTTTTTTACAGTAAAAATTGTTACAAAAAATATAGAGATGCAATTAGGCTCTTTACTTAAAAAACAAGAAAATTTAACCAAGGAAATTTATGGGATATTAAAAAGTATAGAATTTCGTATGAATTGGAAAGGAGAGTTAATCGAAATTCTAAACCATAGAGAAATTATAGATACTTGGAAGAGTTATAAACCGAAATTAAAAGAAAGATATAGGGGGCAAGCAGTAGAACGTTATTTAATAGGAGTTGAAAAAAAAATACTCCATCACGATAAGTTAATTTCGGATTGTTTACAATATCGATTATACGGATTACTATTTAATGATTTATTTGGTTACCATTCTAATGATCCAAAAGAAGCTCAAAGTAGAACGCGCGTACACGGAAATATGGTATATCAGTTGCCATTATCAATACGAGAAAAAGTATTACTTCAAAAAGAAGATGATCATAATACACTTCTTAGTATTTCTGGAGTTTTAGATAAAGAACAACTGTATGCTGCTAAAATTCAAAACTTATTTAAAAGAAAAAATATTTTAGATGCTAATACAATTAAATTGACAGATTACAAAGGAGAATATAGATACGATAAAAAGATGGGTGTTTTTGATAGTGTTACTCTTAATATTGTGACAGAGTACGGCGAAAATTATAGAAAAATTCAGAATTATCAGTTAAAGCAAGAAGTATAATAAAACAAAAGGTATGAGTGGAAAGAAATACGTTTGCAATGGTGCAAAAATCGAGTGTCCCTTATGTACCAAACCTATTGGGAAACTAAAGGTGACTTCTAACTCGATAAAATTACAAGACAAAACCTGGGCTAATATTAAGGATAAAACAAAAGCTAATTTAAAATTTAGTGGTAAATGTATAAAAAGCCCAAAACAAAAAATTCCATGTAAAGCAATTATAGCTCCTATAAAATGGATAAATACTGGAGAAATTCTAATTCAAGGGAATAAAGCTTTATTAGAGTGTTCTACTATAAAATGTAGTTATGGTGGAGCAACTATTAAAATTAAAGATCACATTCAAAAATCAGAACCAGAAGCTATAGAATCAACTGATGTAGATGGAATAACTCCAGATGAACCCGTATCTACCACATTGACATCTTCAAAATTCTCGAATTAATTAATTTCTTATGATACTTCAATTTGAAACAAATAGAGTAACATTAAATTTCCTACCAGAGCTAGGAATTAAGCAAGATCAATACGCCATAAAGGCGTATGCAAAAAACCCATTCCTAAATTGTAATAAAGTACTGATTTACACTTCTGACCCTATGAATATTAAGCTAGAGGAGAATGCTTATTTTTTGGATATAGATTATTGGTATTATACTAGAGTAGCAAAATATATAAAGAGTATAGAAAGTGCACTACCAAATTGTATAGATTTCTATTTTTCAGTTTGTATAGGAAACGAAGAAAATTCAATTCCGAATCCCTATAGGGTACATTTTATAAAATATGTACCAGAATTGTTAGAGATATCTGGATATAGACAAGCTAAACAAGCTCATAGCAAATGGTTTTGTTTACCATCAGAAGATAATGCAGAAATAGTAAACCCAGAAACTAGTTATATAGAATTTACAACCTTATTAGAGACTTCGTCATTGTTTAAGAGTTTCTATCAAAAACATTGTGAAAAAGTTATAGCTCAAATATCTAGATCTAACAGAAATGAAATCAAAAAAAAAATGGTCAATCAGATACAGAAAGTTATTGATATTTATCGAGAGGAGAGGATATATGATTTTGGCAGCATAGCTACTACAATAATGAATATAGATGATATGTTAGTGCCTAAATTTGACACCTTTCATTTTTATGAAGCATCGTTACAAGAGTATGTTGTTGATGGGATTGATGATGAGATGGATGGTTTATTATTTACAGATTGCGTGCTTAGAGTAATTGCTTTAGGTAAAATAACTAAAGAGAAAGATCATATAGGAATTCTTATAGAGCGTCTAGGTTTTTATATAAAGGATCAATATACCTTTAATAGAGATAATGAAGAGATGTCTTTAAGTTATTGCGAAATTATAGATAAAGATAGAGTGGTTTTTAGTAAAGAACCTGTAATAGAAGAAGAGAGTTTTAAAATTACAGCTTCCAATTATCATAATTATAGAAAAGATCAAGAACTAGGTGGAGATTTTTTTTGGTATTCTAACATACATTTTGAGGATGTATCTATAGAACTTATATTATAATTTATTAAAACATTTTAATATGTTACTATTAATAGCAGTGGTTGCAGTAGTTGTGGTAGTGGGGGTTTTTGCTTATCCAAATGTAAAAGATACACTTATTCCATCTACACCAGATATTCCTGTTCCAGATAAGGATATGGCTGCAGAAATAGAAGAAGTTTTACGAGGAATAGAAACAGAACCTGTAATACGTCCAGAAGCACGACCAGAAAATCTGGTTCCTGATAGTCAAGGAGCTGTAGATGAGGAACCAACAACCGAAACAGATGTAGAGACAACCGAAGAAGAAGAATCTTCCGGACAAGAAGAACCAACAGAGGAATTAGCAGATAATTCTACTGCAGCAAATGATGCTAAAGAAGATGGTATTAATGATGCTTATTTTGCCAAAGAAATATTTGTAGAAAAAGGAGAAGAAGTAGCGGGAACCTACAATGAATATAGATTTGGAAACGATAAGAATTACCCCGAAAATCAAGGAAATAAAGAAGGTGATGCTGATTATATCTTAGAAAATACAAGAAGTATATTGAATGCTAAGAAAGAGTTTACAACAAAAGAAGCCATTCTGAATGGTATTACTAAGGATACATATAGTGAGGGAGATACCATCAGTTTTATTACTTACAAAATGATTCCCGAATATGAAAAAATTGATAGTGCACCGCTAAGCAGTGAAGTATTCATTGTAGCAAAAACCACCAATCTTGATGAAGAAACGGTTACAATCACTATACAAGAAAAAGAAGAATTATTGGTAGCAAAAGATGCCCCGTTACCAGTTTTAGAGATGCCAGAAGAAGAGCAAGAGAATGCTAGGGAAAATCAAACCCATACTCGCAATGAAGAAAGAATGGAAGGTGGTACTAATGAGACAAGAGACACAGAAACTTCTGAAAACAATGAGACTATAGATGAAAGCTCAGCTTCTACAGATTCCCAACAAGAAAGTGAAACTACTTCAGAAGAATCTGAAGAAAAGGATGCAGAAGAAAACGAGATAACCGAGATCAAAGCTGTTGTAGAAGAAGGAATAGCCAAAAAGAAAATAAAATTACGCCCTAAATCTGCAGAAGATTTACAAACTTGGACAGAGAAATTGAAGGGTGGTACTGAAGATGGGATGCATTCCTATCAAGTGAAAAATCAATTTTCGGTCACTGGAGATGCAGATGCTATTGCAACAAATATTCAAAACAATAGTAATAATACTTTAACGGATCATATTGTAAAGAAGGAAGATATTATTGAGCTTTTGGTAGAAGGTAGTACGTACAATAATACTACTTCTTTTGTGTTTCCCAAATATAAAAAAGGATCGCAAACAGAATTTTTATGGTTAAAGGCACATGCTTATGGAGGAGAAGAAGAGCATAATGAAGAGTTTTTGAACCAAGATGATACGACATATTTTAGAATAGGAGATATTTGTGAATGTGAAGCAAAAGTAAGAGCTTATATGCGAATGTTAAGAATAGGTGAAGGAACGGGAGAAATAGATAAGGATGGTAATCCAATAGATCCTCAAAGAGGTTATACAACTAGATTTGGAAATGTTCAATTTAGCGATATGAGTACACATCCTGGTTTAAGACCAGGTTCTGGTTCTTCTGCAGCAGGAGCTTATCAAATAATGCAATATACTTGGTGGGAATGGAATGGTTTTGAGGTTAAAAAAAATAGTTCTGGTGTTTATTATAAAACGGGAGTTTATTTTGAAAATAGAGATTATGCCAAGAAATATGGTATAACCGGTTTTGATGAGATGAATCAAGATTTATATTGTCTAGCTCTTATGAAACATCATAGCGGATGCGCCACGTTTATCGACGATATTATTAATGATAAAATAGAAGAAACAACAAGAAACTGTGGTAGTAGAATTTGGGCAAGTTTACCTCATGTAGGTGATAATAGTAGATATAGGTTTAGGGGAGAATTACAGCCTGCTACTCCAATGGAAAAAGTTTTAGAACATTATGAAACATTTTTGAAAGAAGAATTAGCAGGAGAAAGTTATTTACATTTAGAGCCTGGGTTTTTGAAAGAGTTTGGTTATGGTTGTTGTAATGATCAACCAAGTGGTTGGCACGATCCTGTTGATAATCCTATTTCTACCAATTATTTTCAAAATGGCAATGCTGGTATTGTAGCACAGCAATGGGGTTTATTTGGTGATGATGTCAGGAGAGAAGTTAATAGAAAGCATTCAGGTTTAGATTTGTTCGCAACAACAGGGAGCAACATTTATGCTTGCGTAGACGGAACCATATATAATAGAAGATGGCACGGTGGTTACGGGAATACAGTGACAATCAAAGTCAAGGACCCAAAGGCCTTTTTGACGTTGAAAAGACAATATACACATAAGTCGACACGAGAAGATGAATCTGGGTCTGATTGGAACGAAAATGGGGACATTTATCTTTTTTACGCTCATTTAGATAGTGTAAATGAATTTTCATTTGGAGAAGAAGTAAAGTCTGGTCAGGTTTTAGGCAAATGTGGTAGATCAGGAATAGGGGGAGATGGTACGCACGCACCACATTTACACTTTGAAATTTTTTCGACATATTCAAAACCTTCTGGTACTAGATACTGTTATAATCCAGCTTATTATGTACCGTATAAGCATTTTAGTGAGCAATCCGAAGCAGAGAAAATAGAACAAACCACAGAAAAAAACAGAGGTTATATCAATGAATATGTAGGTGCTGAAAAATTACAAGAAAAACACCTTAAAGACCAATAAAATGAAGCTGATGATCAAATATCTAATACTAGTGGCACTATTACTGATTTCGTGTTTCGATCCCAAAAGTAAGGAAACTGCGATTAGCAATGAGAAAACTGTTTACGAAACTGGGCAACAAATTACCGAAACCATCTTTAAAGAGGTTGTCTTTATTGGGAAATCTGATTATGAATCTGAAATTAAGACTTTATCTATCCAATATCAACCAATACACCTAACTATAAAGTACTTAGATGAAAGGGCTTATATTCAAGTTCAGAATCAATCAAAAAAAGATGCGAAATGGCATTTAGTCAATATTAATTTCTTTTACGATAATTCTTATGAAAGTGCTGAGAAAGACATTCATCTTTTGATAAATAGAAACTACAAGGATCGTGGTTATGTATTATTTCCTTCATTCACTGAACAATTTGCTACCTATGCAGCTTATAAGTTTGAAAAGGCTTCCATAATATATTTGGGGGAATATGGTACCGAATCTTTTGACAAAGGATTATTTTGTTTTGATGAAAAAACTGAGAAATTATATATTGAGGTAAATGATAAATTACAGGAATTAGAATTATTAACCAAAATAGATTCAGGTGACTCTGAACAGATTATTAAAAATGATATTCAAACATTACTTAAAGACGAAAAAAGTTATACAGAAAAATATAAAGAAGTAAATTCTTCAAAAATTTCATCGCATTGGTACGGTAGTTATGAAGGGGCCTTTTTAAGGATAAAAGAAGAGTCAGCAGATCCGAGAGCTTGGGCTTCTATGAGTATAAATATTTCTAAGGATTCTACCGTATTCAAGTTGTTTAGTTATATCGAGGAAGAAGACTACTCACTCATTCCTATTGAAAAGAGCAAAAATATTATTGATCTAGTGCAACAAGACTTAGTGGAAAATAATGCGAATGGACAACTAAATCTTGGAACTATTATTTACAAGGATAAAGAATATTTCTTGCAGAGCCCTCATTTAGATTCTCTTATTGGTGAAACTAATAAAAAGTTATACAAATTGAAAAAAGAGTAACCTTGGTTTTATTTCTGATTAAATGATTTTTTTATAAAACTGTCCGTTTAGAATAAAAATACTATACTAAATCCAGTGGTTTTCAGGGGATGTTTTCTATGGAAATCATGGATGTACGCGCTAGCCTTATTTCCTACTTTTGATTTAGAGATATCACACAAATAATAAAACTCTTAAAACCAATACCTATGAAGGGCTTATTAACCTATAAAAACCTACTTTTAGTAATGTGTAGTTTGATCATATTTTCTTGTTCTAAAGAAATAGATGGGTCAGATGTTATTTTACTAAATAACGAAAAAGAAATATTAGAATTTACATTTCTCTCATCAGATAATGAAGAATTAGAGATTGATGTTAGTGCTCGTATAGATCAGAATGATAAGATAATATCTGTAGTATTACCATATGGTACTCCAGTTAGAGCATTGAAACCCAATATAAAAGTTTCAGAATCTGCATCCATTATCCAAGGTACAGATATTTTTGTAGATTTTTCCGATCCTTTAAATTATAGCGTGATTGCAGAAGATGGTACAACTTCAGACTATACAGTAAGAGTACGAGTTGTTGCTAGTACAGATCAAGAGATTTTACTTACTATTTTTAATCAAAACCCTGATAATACACTTGGCTGGGATATAACTAGTGACAATGTTTCTGCTTGGGAAGGTATCGTAGTTATAGATGAGAAGATAATAGGGTTAGAGTTAGATGAAAAAGGGCTTACCATATTACCGCCAGAAATCTGTGACTTGTTTTACCTTAAAACATTATCGTTAGAAGGTAATATGATTACAGAAATTCCAAGACAGATTGAAGATTTGTCTAATAACTTAAGAGTGTTGAATCTCGGTGGAAATCAGATAGAAATAATTCCAGGAGAATTTTTTAGCCTAGAAAAACTAACGGATCTAAGAATGTATACCAATATGTTAGTAGATATACCAGCTGATATTAATAAACTTACAGAACTGAGATATTTGAGTTTGTCTAATAATGCTTTACAAACACTGCCTTCAGAACTGTTTGAACTCTCGGAATTAAATACATTATTCATTAATAATATCGAATTATTAGAGGTGCCACAAGAAATAACAAACCTATCTAAATTAACTAGTTTAGGAATCTCCTCCAATCAATTAGGATCCGTACCAGATCATGTTTTAGAAATAGAGACATTAACTAGGTTAGATATTTACAATGCAGGTATAAGTACTATTCCTTCAGGAATTACAAAACTATCCAATCTAAGAAGACTTCAGTTATCTGGAAATAATTTAGTTGATATTAATGAGAACGTAGGGGATTTATTTCTTTTAGAAAACCTGTTGTTAAAAACGAATATGATAGAAGAAATACCTGTTAAACTTAGTAATTTGATAAATTTACAAGTATTGGATATTTCGGAAAATAACATTTTTTCTATGCCAAATGCTGTATGTGATTTAGTAAATACAGGGACTGAAATTGTAATTGATGCTGGTGTAGGATGTATGTAAAAGGTTTAGAGATTAATCTTTAATCAACTAAACCTAATTTAATAGCGTGCTTAGCTAGTCCAACTACATTTTTTACATTCAACTTAGAAATCAAACTTGTACGATATCCCTCAATTGTATATTTACTTAAAAATAATTGATCCGCAATTTCTTGAGTAGTATATTCTTTTGCGATAAGCTGTAATATCTCTTTCTCACGCTTACTGAGATTTATTTCGTTATGCTGCTTTTGCTCAAAAATACTTTTTGTGTAAGCTTCTTTGATACTGTTTGAAAAATAATTAGAACCTTTTAAAATGGTTTCAATTGCTTTAAGAAGCTCTTCTTTTTTAGCATTTTTTGGGATATATCCATTAACCGATGCCTGTGTTAATTCATAAATTTTCTGAGGTTCAGATAACATACTAACAATAAGAGTTTTAATAGTGGGATGGTTTTCTTTGATATAATGATTTAATGCTACCCCATCCATTTTTGGCATATTAATATCTAATATCGCTAAATCAATTTGATCAGTAGTATTAATATCTAAATATTTTTTAAGATCCAAACCGTTACTAGCAGTATACACAATTTCATAATCAGATTCGTGTGATATGATGCTTAAGAGACCATCTAAGAACATTTTATGATCATCAGCTACTACTAGTTTATATGTATTACTTTTTGTCATTTAGTACAATGGGTATTTCAATCCGTATAGCCGTTCCACGATTAATAGCAGAATCAATGTCGATTTTTGCTTTTAATAACGTTAAGCGCTTTTTTATATTTTCTAAACCAATACCATTTGTTTCCTTTTTAGAATCAAAACCAATACCATCATCCTCAAAAATAATTTCTATAGAATCATTATATGCATTAAGACATATTTCAATGACTCTTGCTTTAGCATGTTTAAGAGCATTGGTCATTAGTTCTTGTATAATTCTAAAAATTTCTACTTTTTGATTATCATTAATTGTATTAATTTTCTCTATTGGATGTGGTATAAATGTAATGTCTGGATCTGTAACTTTTTCTATAGTATCGATGTATTCTCGTATATAATTGGCAAATGCAGTTTGATTAATTTTTTTTGGAATCAAATTATGAGAAATCTCTCGAACTTGTTGGTATGTATTATCTAATTGATCGATAATCGTAGCTTGTGTTTTTTTATCTTTTTCGATGTTAATCATCTGTAATTTTATAGCTGCTATATTTCCTCCAATGCTATCGTGCAGTTCTCTTGCAATTCTATTTCGTTCTTCGTTTTGAGCGATTACATAGGTGTTTGCCAGTTTTAATTCTTGCTCATTTAGAAAAGAAGCAGTTTTCTGGCGATTGATTTCTTCTTTCTGAGCATTATATTTTGTTTTTACTTGTAGTTTTTGATAATATACTAGAAGTAAACCAATAATTGGGATTAGAACAATGATAAAACCAATAATATAAAACCGTCTTAATAAACGTTGTCGTTTTATTTCTGCTTCGCTAGAGAGTTGATCTTCTTTTAAAAGTAAAATTTCCTTTTCTTTAGTTGCAGTTTCATATTTTACTTCTAATTCAGTTATTGTCTTTTTTTGTCTACTATCACTAATAGAATCTTTTAAAGTATGAAAATTGTTTAAAGCTAGATTTGCGGATTTATAATCATCAATTGAAGTGTAAATATTCGTTAGGTTTTCATAAATGTTTTTTTGTATTTCTAAATTTGAGATCAGCTTTGCTGGAGCTAAGCTATTATTTAGTAGGTTAATAGCTTCCTGCGGTTTTCCCAGTGCAGCTATGGCTTTAGATTTGTGGACTATGGCATTGATACTTTTGTCTTTAAAACCATGAAGATCAGCAATCTTTTTACTATCATTAAAATATGCTAAAGCTTCTTCATATTTCTTATTTTCGTGTAAAACATCTCCAATATTTAAAGCTAACGTAGCAGAGGCCTTTGGAGAGGTGTTAGGAGGAATCATTTCATAAGCTTTGAGAAAGAATTTTTCTGCATTGTCATAATCTTTTTTTCTAAAATATACAGCTCCTATATTTATGTAATTAGATGAAATGATTTTTTTATCTGTAGTGGCTGCATTACTTTCTTCAAAAAACTGAATAGATTTATCATAGTTTTCATTATTAGCGTTTAAAATTCCAAAATCAGATTTGACTTTAGTAATCATTTCTATATAATCAATTTCTTCAGAAATCTTAAGACTTCTATATAACATTTCTATAGCTTCATCCATGTTACCGCTTCGTCTAAAACTGGAACCTAATAATCTATATGCTTGTGCTAAATGTTTTTTATTTCTTAAGTGGATTAAGGAGGCTCTTGTGTAATACATAGATGAATCCACAACACCTATGGAATTGAAGTAGCTTCCTAGATAAAGTTTGGCTTTAGATTTTATGGAATCTTGTTGTTCTTTATCTCTAGAAATTTTGGATAAAACGCTATAAGAATAATTAGGATTAGCGTCTAAAGAATCAATAGCACTATCTAATTGTATACTAATCGATTCTTGCCCAATACAAAGAAAAGAATAGCATAATGTTATGCATATAAGTATTTTTCTAATAGATATTATGTCCATTACATTTGTGTAAAATAAATTGGTCTTTCCACGAAAATAAAGATTTCAATGTAAAGTGTTATTAAAGATAAGTGTATTTAAGAAATACTACTTATAATCATCAAAAAGTTATTGAGTTTTATGAGAAGATGTTAATAGATTTATAATGGGTTTGATTTTATGTTTTTTTAATATTTGTAAGCTTTAAAATTTAATGGAAAAAAAAGTAAAAGACTTACTGTTTTTCTTCTTAGAATGGGCTTTGAGTCGTATCTTTATAGAGTAATTAGAATAGCATTCTTTCTCTAAAAATTTTCTATGGAAAACCTTGATGCAGCAAGACTCCAGATGGCATTTACCTTAATATTTCATATTGTTTTTGCATGTATTGGAATGGTAATGCCTTTTTTTATGGTGGTGTCACATTATAAGTGGTTAAAAACTAAAGATCAAATTTATTTAACGCTAACAAAAGCTTGGCAAAAAGGAGTGGCAATTTTTTTTGTTACTGGTGCAGTTTCAGGGACTGCTTTGTCTTTTGAATTAGGTTTGTTATGGCCAGAATTCATGAAGCATGCGGGTCCTATTATAGGAATGCCTTTTTCACTAGAAGGGGCAGCTTTTTTTGTAGAAGCAATAGCGCTAGGATTTTATCTATATGGTTGGAATAAATTACCAGAAAAATTTCATTGGTTTACTGGTGTTATAATTGGATTATCCGGAGTCGCTTCTGGAATTTTGGTTGTAGCAGCAAATGGATGGATGAATTCTCCTAGTGGATTTGATTATATAGATGGTCAGTTTTTAAATATTGATCCAGTACAAGCGATGCTAAATCCGGCTTGGTTTACCCAGGCATTACATATGACATTAGCTGCTTTTACAGCAACTGGTTTTGCTGTAGCAGGAATTCATGCGTATCAAGTATATAAAGGAAGAAAGGTAGCACTGCATACCAAAGCTTTTAAAATTGCATTAACATTCGGAGCGATTGCTGCAATATTACAACCAATTAGTGGAGATATATCAGCAAAAGATATCGCGGAGAGACAACCGGTGAAATTAGCGGCAATGGAAGCACACTACAATACAGAAAAAGGTGCTCCATTATATCTGGGCGGTATCGTTGATGCAGATACCCAAGTAGTAAAATATAAAATTGCTATTCCTGGGATGCTATCCTTTCTAGCGTTTGGAGATTTTGATGCTGAGGTTAAAGGGTTGAATGATTTTCCAGAGGATGAACGTCCGAATGTTCCTATAGTGCATTATGCTTTTCAGACAATGGTTGGTATTGGGGGAATATTGATGCTTGCGGGACTGTTATATTTTATTTCTTTAAAAAAGAAAAGATGGTTGAATAATAATAAATATTGGATACTCTTTGTTTTATTAGCTCCTCTTGGTTTTATAGCCTTAGAGGCTGGATGGATTGTAACGGAAGTAGGAAGACAACCTTGGATTATTCATAAAATAATGAGAACTAAAGATGCGGTGACTCCAATGCCAGGAATCGTTTTTAGTTTCTACACATATATAGTAGTATATCTAGCACTATCTGTTGCCGTTACTTGGTTGATGATTCGCCAAATTAAAGTTCTTAATGCCAAAAATGATTAGTTTATGTTGTATGTAGTATTATTCTTTTTGATATTTTCTTTGTATTTATATGTGGTTTTAGGAGGTGCAGATTATGGAGCAGGGATTGTAGAACTGTTTTCTTCAGAAGAGAATCAAAAAATAACAAAGAAAACAATTTATAGAGTAATGGGTCCTGTTTGGGAAGCAAATCATATATGGATTATCATTATGATCGTTATTTTGTGGATTGCTTTTCCTGCATATTACAATATATTGGTAGTTAATCTACATATTCCTCTAACAATAGTGTTATTAGGAGTTACGCTACGAGGAGTTGCTTTTGTTTTTAGACATTATGATGCGATAATTGATAATTCTCAAAAATTGTATGATGCTATGTTTAAAATATCGAGTTTGATTACCCCGATATTTTTAGGGATGGTATTTGGGGGATTAATTAGCGGTCAAATTCAGCTTTCCGAAGATGTGAGTAATTTAACTTTTTACGAGATTTTTGTAAAACCTTGGTTTAATGCTTTTAGTATTTTAGTGGGATTGTTTTTTGCAGCTTTATGTGCATTCTTATCATCAGTATTGCTTATTGGTGAATCTGAAGATGGAAAAGAAAATATTTATATAAGAAAAGCAGCCATAGCGACCATTGTAGTTTTTGTTATGGGTTTGATAACTTTTATATATGGATATGTCGATGATTATTTTTTTGTAAAGAATTTTATCACAGATCCTTATGCTATTGTATCCATGATAATTTCGGGAATATTATTAATACCTCTTTGGTTTACTATAAAAAAGGGTAGGAGAGTGCTAAGCAGACTTTTTGCTGGATTACAGGTTTTTTTAATTTTACTTGCTGCATTAATATCACATTTTCCTAATATTATTATTAGTAAAAATGGAAGTATAAGCTTATTAGATCAAATAGCTCCTGATAGTGTGATTAATGTACTAGGAATATCATTAATTATTGGTGGAGCGGTTATTCTTCCGGGTTTATTTCATCTCTTGAAATCGTTTAAAATGATTAAAATTTTAGAACAGAATAAGAACCCTTCTCTATAACAAAAGTATTTTTATATTTGTTTCCCAAATTTCGGGTAGTAGCTTAGTCCGGTTAAAGTGCTGGTCTGGGGGACCAGAGATCGGAGGTTCGAATCCTCTCTACCCGACAAAAGAAAATCCAATCATTACTGATTGGATTTTTTATCTCTTCTTTTATAAAAGATCATTAAAACAGAATACGTAGAAACTATAATATAAGATCAATTTATATTAGAATAAGTTTGAACATATGATTAGTTTCTTAATCGATATCTATTTACTGCATCGGATATTTCATACCCTAAACGATATCCTTCTGTACAATCGATCCTAATATGCACTCCTAGTGGAATTCTTGAAAAAGCATTTTCTTCGGCCATTTCTGTAAATGAATCAAATTGTCTTGGTTGACCTAAGAATTCTGTTCTACCTTCGTGTGTTCGATCCGTGAAATTAGTATCGTTTCCAAACTCATCTATGAATATTCCTGCAGCAGCAGAAGCAAATGTAGAGTGACCAGATGGGTATCCTGGGAATGTAGGGTTTGGCCAAAAAATAAATTTAAATAAGTTTGTTTGATAATCAGGGTTAATGAATTCTTGAATATAAACACTTGGTCGCATTACTAAATACTCATACTTATCAGCCCATGAAGAAACAGCTGCATCATTTAAAGAAAAACCTAGTTTAAGGAGCATAGCTAATGATCTATCATAATCAAGATCGTATTTTTCTATTAATTGATTAGCGATAGCAATTTGTCTTCCAGGAGGACTTACCATTAAACCTTCTACATCATCTGACCAAAATTCTGCGATCCATAATTCTTCATTATTTTCTTCTGCAGCTCTTGTACTTACTGTGTACACTTCATTCATTTCTGCAAAATAATCACTATTTGGATCTGTACTATAATTTAATGGTGGAGGAATACTAGTAGTTTCTTCAGAAGAAATTACAAAAGTTCTTACTTTTCCCCAGTAAGGAAATAAACCACGTTCTGGTTCTGCACTATAGCTCCATAAACCTGGACCAACAGGCGGTTCGTAATCAAGTGGTTGTGGTTCTAAAATTTGTGTTTCTGCTTCTGTATCCGTTTGACTATAAGCAATAACTTGTTTTGCTACGTGGGTTCCCCATTCGATAGAGTTTCTGATATCTCGTCGTCTTAATCTTTGCGAAAGTTGATCTTCATATTCAGATTGTAGTAGGCCTATCTTATTGTCTATAGATGGATCAATGTTATTCATAAAATGATCCATAACAATAGCGTAACATGTGTTTAATGCTAAGTCTAGACTGATATTTCTATCTCTTTCGCGATCATTTATTTGCAATCCATCCAGTCTATTTTCTATAGAACGATATCCTCTCATATCGTGCACAGCAGTTTCATATGCTGCTAAGTGTATATACGCTAAAGCTCTAGCGGTTGCATTAGGTCGCATCCCGAATGCGTATTGATCTAATTCGACCCATAAAGAGTTCCAGTCAGTGATCAAATCGATAGTGGTATCAGATTCATTAGGACCTTTGTTTAGATCATCAATGGTTTCAGTATCCAATGTTTCTGAGTCTATTTCTTCATTGTCATATGAACAAGATTGTATAAAAATAGCCGTAATAGAGAATACTAGTAGTATTCTAAAGTTTGATAGTTTCATAAATTGTATAGTTAATTGTTAGATTAAAAAACCGTGCTCTATCATTTCTGATTGGAGAATACGGCTTTCTAAATATTATTTCGACGTCAAATAATATTTAAAAAAGTAAGTGTCGAATTCTAAAATGATATTTATAATATCTTCACAATGTAGATTGATCCAAAATCAAAATTTCTTTAAATACTTAGCTAAGCGAATTCAAAAGAAATAACTTGATAATTACGACTAATATTGTTGAAGGAAATGGAGCTTTCAGTAGAACGTTTGTAAGTATTGCTAGATGACTTTTTATTTTCTGTGAATGGATGGTTTTATTCAGTGAAAGCTGTTTTTTTGCAAGTATACTAGCTGTTTACGGGTTGTTGTTTTATGTTGTATGTTAAACCCGTAGTTATTTATAACTCATAAAAAAGTTGATCCAAATGTTTCTAGATATTCTAAGAATTATGGGAAGAGAAACTATCATAACCGCTACAATTATGCAATAGGTTGGTATCAGGTTGATACCTAGTAAAAGATAAGACAGAATAAAGGCGGTGCCGGCAAATATAATACCTACTGGATAGCTAACATACATAGCTCCATAAAAAAAAGAAGGTTCAATTTTATATTTTGTATTACAAGAACTGCATCGTTCATTCATTTTTAGCGTATCCTTAATTAAATATGGATTTTTCTTAGAATACATACTTTCGTTTTGACAAACTGGACAAGTTCCTTTTATGATACTATAAGCTTTTGTTCCTTTTAAAAAATTCATCTGCTCTTAATTTGTAAGTTAACGACTTTTGTGATTTGTTACTCATTCTTAAAATAAAATGATTAAATGCATTATTTGATTACAAAATTAGTAATCCGTGTCGTTTTTGTTTTCATAGGTTTGTTGCATTTTTTTGTACTTTTAAGACATATATATATTTAAATGATCCCAATATTAAATATAACGCAATTTGATAAGGAAGAATCTTTAACCGATTTTTACAGTAATGATCTAAAAAATCATTTAATTAAAAACAAGAACATCTTTCATAAGCCACATAAGCATGATTTTTTCTTATGTGTGTTTTTTTCGAGAGGTTCTGGTCTGCACGAGGTTGATTTTGATTCTTATACTGTAAAACCGGGAAGTGTATTTTTTTTGATGCCTGGCCAGACACATTATTGGAAATTTCAAGAACAACCAGAGGGGTATATCTTTTTTCATTCTCAAGATTTTTATGAATTTCAGTTTTCTAACAAAAAACTTTTACGATTTCCTTTTTATTATTCATATAAAAACCCTCCTTATTTGTACTTAACTAAAGATGAGATGCCTGTAATTAAATCATATTTTGAACAAGTAAATTCAGAATATAACCAAACGTTGGTTTTTAATAAGGATAAAATAGTGAGTTTAGTAGATCTAATTTATATTGATTTATCCCGTTTGTATATTAATAGAAAGACGGAATGTTCATCATCAACTCCAACGTACCTAAAAACCCTCGCTTCTCTAGAAGTGGTTATAGAACAGTTTTATAAAAATGAAAAATCAGCTAAGTTTTATGCAGAAAAACTAAGCATTTCTCCAAAACATTTAAACAGAATTGCAAAAAACACACTGAATAAAACTACAACAGATTTGATAACAGAACGTGTCATGTTAGAAGCAAAACGATTAATAGTTCACTCTGATAACTCTTTGTCATTAATAGGGCAAAATTTAGGTTATGAGGACTATGCTTATTTTTCTAGGGTATTTAAATTAAAAACAAATAAAACACCTTTAGAATTTAGAAAGGAATATCGTTATTAACGTATTTACATATTAAGATCCAATCAATAATTGATTGGATCTTAATATGTATTGGAAGTTTTCTTTTTAAAAAGAAGATTTCTTATGCGTGATAATATCGCTCTCTATAGATTTTATTATCCTTCCATTCTGTTACTACTGTTTGTTCAGAAAGCATAGTACTTCCATCTTTAAGTTTCAGTTCCATAATAGCATCATAAAAAGAATGATTTCCGTTAACGGCGTAATTTCTAACCTCATATCTAATAAATTCAGAAAGCTGGTTATCAATAAAATCTTGTTCAAATTTTAAATTGAATTCCTTTCCTTTTTTAGGTTTGTCATTGCTTTCTCTTAATTCTACATCATCGTGTAAATAAGTTTCCATTGCTTCGATGAAAGCTCCCTTAGCTAATAATTGATGAACATGTTTTAAATTGGTTTCTATTGTAGTTTCCATATGTATTTTATTTAAAGATTAATTATATATGCAAAGTTAGTCTGGTAATAGAGGTTCTGTAATGATAATTATTCCTTAAGAATGGTAGATTTTTCTTTTTTGATAAAATTTATTTGTTAATTTGAATATGAGATTAGATTATTCAAGTATAAAAGATGAGAGCTCATTTATTCTTACGAATTTTAATTGTTCTTCATCACTAGATTTACTCAGAAATAAAGGGTTGTATAAGATTATATGGAGTAAAGATCATGAAGTGAGTTTTCGTATAGATGGATCTCTTATAGAATTACAAAAAGATCAAATTATTTTTTGTACTCCACTTAATGTATTAGAAATAGAAAACAATACGGATGGAATTATTTCGCTGGTATTTAATAGAGAATTTTATTGTATAAGGGATCATGATCAAGAAGTATCTTGTAATGGTTTTTTGTTTTTTGGTTCTTCAGTTCCGCAAATATTATCCCTTGATGAAAAAGAAAAAGTAAGTTTTTCTACGATGTTTGATTCTTTTAGAGAAGAATTTGAAAATAAAGATCAGATCCAAGGAGAAATGCTTCAGACACTTTTAAAAAGGTTTTTGATAAAATCGAGAAGATTAATTAAGGAAGACTTACCAGAATCTGAGATTCCGAATAACCAGTTAGACATAATTAGAAAATTTAATATTCTTATAGAACAACATTTTCGAGAAAAACATCAAGTAGCGGAATACGCAGAGCTGTTGTTTAAATCACCTAAGACACTGTCTAATTTATTTAATAAATACAGTGATAAATCGCCATTGGCAACAATTAATGAACGTATAGTGCTAGAGGCAAAAAGATTGTTGCTATATTCTGATAAAACATCAGAAGAGATTGCTTACGAATTGGGATATAAAGAAGCAGGACATTTTTCTAAGTTTTTTAAGAAACATACTACTATGAATCCAACAGAATTTAAAAATAGAAAACTCACTAATTCATAGTATAAGTTACTAAATTCTTAATCATGATAATTAAAAAGCCCAACTAGTAATTACTAGTTGGGCTTTTTAATTTGTATTATTAGATTCTTTTAAAAGACTAATTTTTCATATTATCTTTAACTAGGTTATAAAACTGATCAAATTTAGGATCAATTATAATACGAGTTATTGTTTCTATACCTTCCGTACCGTATTCACTTTTACCTAAAGATTCCATGCGTTTTGGATCTACTTTATAATCAGATTGAAGTACTCTAACTACTGATGCAGCTTGTCTAGAACTTAAATCCCAATTGTCAATTAGTTTTTTTCCATCAAGCTTTAGTGCATTGCTGTTTCCTTCTACTGTAATAGTAAGATTAGGATTTGCATTCAATGTAGCAGCTATTTTTTCTAAAGTTGGTTTCGCTTTATCATCTACAATATAATTTTTGTCATTTTCTCCAAAAAGAGTTGTATTAGGTAGAATTATAAATATAGTACTTCCGCTAATCTTTATATTATCGCCTCCAATGGCGTTTTTAAATTGACTAAATACAGCTAAATTCGTTGAATCATTAGCAGTAATAGCATCATTAATAACATTTAGTTGTCTATCTTTTGCTTTAATGATTTCTTGAGACGTTTGTAAGTTAGTAGCTTTTTTATTTGATAATTCAGTGAAACTATTCATGTTAGCCAAAAGACTAGCGTTGGTTTCTTTAAGATCAGCTACTTGCGCTTCCATAGTTTTAACCTTAGATTCGCTTACTCTTTCATTCTTTTTGGCTTCTGTGAGCTCTCCTTGGGTGCCTTTTAGTTCTTGTCTAAGCTTATCAATTTCCGCAATTAGGTCTTTCTTTTTTTGTGCATGTACAAACGAATTGGTAAATAATAGTACAGAGGCTAATAAAATAATTTTTCTCATTGGTTTAAGCGATTTGTTGCAGCAGCAAAAATAAAACAATTTTAGAAACTATATGTAGAAAGAAGAATTATGACTTTTTCAAAAGCTTTTCGGCATTAGCAATACTCAAATTAATTTGCTGTTTCAACTTATTAACTTTGATTTCTTCTTCTTGTAGCATTTTCATTTTTGCGGTGAACTTTTCCATGTCATCAACGGTATTTTCTTCACCGTGAGGAAATTTAGAGCTAAAATCACTCATCCAATCCATCATAAAATCATAAGAATCCTTAAGATCTTTTTGTGCTTTTTCATATGGTTTTCCAACGGAAGTGGTATCAATCTTAGGTTCCAATTCCTTTATTAAAGAGCTCATAGATCCCATTTTAGGCATTACTTCATCGTGTACGTCAATTACTTTTTGCATCAAAGCATCGAACTCTTGCTCTTCTTGAGACAATTTGTTACACGCAAAGTTTGTTAGAAGTCCGGTAATTAATATTAAGAAATATATGTTTTTACTTTTCATTGGTCTTGGTTTTTAATAGTTCAAATGTATTACTTTTTTGAATATGTATTATTCTGATATATTATAGATTAGGAAATTTTACGAGATTGTTTTTTTCTTAGGTATTCCATTCCTAAAATTAATAATAGACTTGCTCCAAATAATGGGAATACTAACGATAGTAGTATAAGTAGGATTATAATTCCATATCCAACTTTAAAAGATGAAGGAACTTTTGGAACTCCCCAACTTTTTTTTCGTTTTCTTAATAAATAAGATAGAATGGCTGATACACTCATTATGGTTAACGTGATCGCAGTAAGAAGAATTAACCACCAATTAACGATACCGAACTGACCTTGATGAAACGCCATAAACCACATTCTTGCGCGCATTAAAACTCCTACATCTTTCCAGGTAAGTTTTAGAATGGGTTCACCGGAGTATTGATCAAAATGTATTTTTTGTTGGGTGTTTAAATCAGAAGGATTAAAGTTAGATACACTAAATACCCCTTTAGGTCCTTTAGGAAAACTTACCGTTACCTCACCTGGAAGTTTTATAGTTTTTGCTTTTTGCACCATTTGATCTAAGGTTAATGGTGTTCCAGTAATATTCGATTTTAGTTGATGGCCTCTCCAGGTTGTTGGATATCCAGTATTTGTTAACTTTTGAACGGTTTTGAAATTTTCTCCAAAAATGTCTGTCCAAGGAAAACCTCCTAGTAAGATCATTACTAATAAAATAGATATCCAAAAACCCGAAATGGAATGAATATCTCTATAAAACGTTCTACGGTCTAGATTCGTTCTTGGTATAAAATATCCCTTTAATTTCCATCCCCTTTCTGGCCACCAAACATATAAGCCAGTAAGTATCAAAACAATCATCCAGCTTGCAATCAATTCGATGATTTTAGTACCAAATTTACCCATTAACAATTCTCCGTGTAATTTTCGAACCGTATGCATATCCGTTTGTTTGGCAACGATCTCACCAGAAACAGTACCCAAATATGGATTTATAAATAAACTACTCTTACCACCAAATCTGCCTGAGACAAACTCTGTAGCCTGTTTAGGTGAACTAGGTATAACAATAGAGTTTGGCTTTTTAATAGCTAGTTCATTAGCTATCTTCCATTGTTCTTGTAGGGAAATAGGACTATCTGTAACAACTACTTCTTTTATGTGTTTTTGTCTCGGAGTCTCATAATCAGATTTAAATAAATAAATAATTCCGGTAATAGAAAGTATAAGAATAAATGGAAGAGATATTAATCCTGCTATGAAATGCCATTTCCAAAGCCATTTATTAAGTTTTGAATTTTTTTTCATGATTTTATAATTATCAGAGGTTTATAAAAAGATCTACTGTCATTATTTCCTATTACCCCATAATAGAAAACAGTAAATACATACCAATTGTAGAGATGTCGACTCTTTAAACACATATTTAATATGACAGTAGATCATAATTATATTTTAAAACATCTGGTTTTAAAAATTATATCGAACTCCAAGATGAAAAGCTCTTGGATTTCCTATGGTGAAACTGTTTTCATTTCTAAATCGGTTATATGAAGCTCTTGCGGCATACAATTCGTCGAAAATATTTAAAGCGTGCCCCCATATTTCAATTCCTTTATAACTTAATGATGCTCTAAGGTTAAAAACGTTATG
This sequence comes from Aquimarina sp. AD1, assembly GCF_003443695.1. Classification (NCBI taxonomy): domain Bacteria; kingdom Pseudomonadati; phylum Bacteroidota; class Flavobacteriia; order Flavobacteriales; family Flavobacteriaceae; genus Aquimarina; species Aquimarina sp. AD1. The sequence continues at coordinate 579,422 of NZ_CP031966.1, forward strand.
GCCATCATAAGTGGCTGTACTAAAAGAGCCATCATCATTTTCTACTTGATTCTCAAAGCTAGTATTATAGCTTCCTACAAGTTCGTGTTCTCCTGATATGCTAAAGCCAAGGTTTCCAAAACCCTTGCGATAGGTGATAGCAGAAGTCCCTAATAGGCTAGGAGCAGTTTCTCTTTCTGTGTCAGAATAATCTATACCCGAATCAAAAAAGTCGATATATTCATGCTTCGCATAACTACCGTTGTGTGAAATGGATAATTCTTTAAGGATTTTATAAGTAATGCCGTATTCTACTCCGTAAGATCTAGTCTTACCGGCATTTGTATTAAAGAAATTATCATCATCATCTCGAAGCGTAATAAGTGTGTTTTTTCCTTCTAAAACATATATTGAAGCATCTAAAGTAAGTTTTGATGGAAGCGAATAATACCCTCCAATTTCATAATTATTATATCTACTGGGTTTGATACCTTGTACTTGATTACGATTTCTATATAATGTGGATACTTGTGGAGGCGTAAACCCTTGAGAATAATTAGCGTAGATCCCAGTTCTATCGGAAAAATTATAGTTAATTCCTAATTTAGGAGTAAGATTATTAAAATTATCTACTGCATCTTCTACACCTACAGTACCATTGGCTTGATTGTCATAGTCATATTCGAATCCATCATATCGTATGGCAGCTGTAATTTTTAAAGGTTCTATTGGCGATATTTCATATTGTAGAAATCCAGCATAATTAAAAATATTTGCTTCATAATTCAATATAAAATCTCCTGAGTTGAGTATAAAGTCTGTATTCCTTCCTGTTTCTGTGTCAACAATAACACTAGTTGTTTCTGCTACATATTTTTGTGGAGAAAAATCACCTGTAGCACCTAGTATCAAAGAAGAGTTAGCAAAGTTGAAATCTAGTTTATGTTGTATTAAACCTACAAAACTCTTAAATTGGTTAGAGTTTACTTCTCCGGATCCAAATCCAGTCAATTGGCCTTGGTTTCTAAATTGGCGTACTCTGTACGATGGATTTTGATCCATTGTATTATCTCTAAAAATAAAATTGAAAGAGGTTTTGTTACGATCATTCCAGAATTTATCTAATGTCGTTCTTAGTCTAAAAGCTAAAGCTTCTCGTTCAGTAAAGGTTTGATCACTTTCGAAATTACCACCAAAATAATCAGACTCACTTAAAGAGCCAGTCATATCTGATCTGTAATCTACAATATCTAGAACTGTTGTCCATTTTGTAGTTGTAGAAAAATCATACACCGTCTTAAATGTAACAGCTAGTTTTTCATAATCACTATGTTCTATGGGGCCATTTTTTCGTTGTACATAATGTCCTCCTAAATAAAACCCAAACTTATCACTGGTTCTGTCAGAAACTTCTAATTCATAACGAGTTAATCCAATATCATTCGTCTGGAATCCTAAGCTACCACTAAGGTTTTCTGTTGGTTTTTTGGTGATAAAATTAAAACTACCTCCAATAGATTCACTACCGTAAATACTAGATGCGGGGCCTTTAAGTACTTCTATGCGATCATAAGAAATATCATTCATTTCTAATAATGCATTATGATTAAATACAGAGGTAGGTCGTATTTGCAATCCATCTTCGAGATACAAAAACAAAGCTTTTGTAGAAATAGGCGATCGAACCGCCATAAAATGCTGTTCATTGCTAGCAGCTCTAGAAGTAGACATAAAAACTCCGGGTACTTGATTCACCAATTGATCGATACCAAAAGCTTTTGTCTCTTCTATAGTTTTTGCGGATATAGTAGCGATAGATCCAGGAACATCAGAACGTTTCTGAATTTCTCTACTAGCAGAAGTCACAAAAACTTCTTCTAATGCTACGTTATCAAGGGATAAACGAATAATGTTAACACCACTAGTAAGAGAAACCGTTTTAGTTGTATATCCTAAAAAGCTAATGGTAACTTGATTTGAATTTTGAAGTGTTATTGTGAAGCTTCCATTGATATCACTCATCACTCCATTTGTAGTAGTATTAGATGCTATTATTGTTGCTCCTGGTAATGGATTGTTAGAATTATCTACAACTTTTCCTTGAAAAGATTGTGCGTAGCTATGAATTCCATAAACAAGGAATATAGCTAACATTAGTACGTTTTTCATTATATGTAAAATATAGGCAGGATCATCATTAAATAGATGAACACCTAGTTCGTTAATTATTTAAGTAAGTATGTTATAAGGCGTATTGAAAGCCTAACGTAATGGTTTCTTTATTTCTTAATTGTACTCCATTCATATTTTGGAATAATGGAATAGCAGCTTCAAAACCAAGACGAAGGTTCTTAAGACTCCCTTTAAAAGCATATAAATTAAAACCTAAACCTGCATTCGCATAGGTCATTCCGGAATTAGCAGTATCTGCTGTGATTACCATCATTGGATTTAGATCTGGATTAGTTCCGTTTATTTTATCAATAGCGCCAAATTCAAATCTTCCAGAAAAACTTAACCAATTAGTAGCAGTTATAGCTACCCAATTGTTTAAACTATATTTATTTCCTAGACGATATTCATTATCATTCTCATCAACCCTAAGTGTAGTTCTTGCCTGTGTACCAAACGAAAGAATATTCCATTGTTTTAAATAGGTTAGAGTAATTTCAGTATCCCAAGTTCCACTCCCAATTTGCATAGGATAGGGTAGTATCACTTCATTTGGAGTAGAAGCTGGAGTAACATCCTTTTCGTCAATACTACCGGTAGGTATGGATATTCCTATTTGACCGTGTAATTGTTGTTTGTTTTTGTTAAAGAATTTATATAAAGCCGCAATCTTTGTGTCGCCAAATCCAGAAGATTCTGTTGTAAATACTCCGTTCATAGCAGTAAGGTGATCCATTTCTTGTGATAGATAATTTACCATTGCTATCAAGGTTATTTTATCACTTGGCGCATACATCATTCCTAACATATGCATATTCATTGGCATACTTGTAGGCGTAACCATATATACATCATTAGGGCGTAACGCATTAGAGAAACCTACATTTTCACTGCCTCTGTTAAGGTCTTCCATATTCATATACATGTAGCGATAGCTAAACATGAATTCACCTTTTCCGTGTGTGTGATCTCCCATTACGGATATAGGAGCGTGTCCATCAGGTCTTGATCCTGACCATTTATTTTCTTTGCTTTCTTCCTGCCCAGATATAAATTGTGCTGTCATTATAATAATGACATAGATATATTTTTTCATTTGATAAATGATTTGTAGTTGTATAGCTGTTTATTCAAGAAATTATCACATACAGATATTGTAACTTGATTAAAACAACTTTAAATAAATAATATATAGAGTTGATCAACCTAGAATAATTCTTGGCCGATTTCACTAAAAAAAAGATCACTACTTAAGTGATTAAGAGAAAGAAACTTCTGGTGGGCGATCAATATTATTGGAAACATTTTTAGTGTGTAAGTGAATTGGTTTCCAATTAGAATTATCCTCAAAATAGAATTGAGAGATGTTTTTGATTTGAATTATATTGTCTTCAAAAAAGAGAGGAATAAAAGCTTCTACAATAACCGTTAAAGAACTGTTTTGGGTATCAGAAGTCGTCTTACTCATCTTCATTTGAGTCATTAGATAACATTTTCCGTTACAGTTTAATTTTGGCCTTTCTTTATTAACACAATATTTTTCTACAATGGTGTCAATATTTAACTGATAGTAGAGTACATTACTTATTTCTATTGCTGGTCTTAAAGCAAAAGCAATGAATATTAATATAGAAAAAAAGACTCTCAATTAAGGGTTTTTCAAATTCGCTGCAAATATACTATTCTTCTTAAAAGTAATATAAGATCTACTCTTAAAACTTACTAAAAGTATAGTTAATATATATAGCTAAAAAAGGTTTTGAATTATAATTAATCAACCATATTCCGGAATAGAAAATTTGGGAGGTTAATAAACAAACCGTTTGTATTCGAAGTGAGCTTTTGGCTTTATGAAAAAAAAATCCTCAAGCATTTTACTGCTTGAGGAATATATTTTATAATAATTTATGTGTAAAATTATCTATGAATTGTCTGAGTCCTATCTGGTCCAACAGAAACAATAGTAATTGGTGTTTCTAATTCTTTTTCCAAGAAATCGATGTATTCATTTAACTCTTTTGGAAACTCTGATTTATCAGACATTTTAGTAAGATCTTCTGACCAACCTTTCATTTCTGTATATACCGGAGTTACATTTTCTGGTTCAATATTGTAGGGTAGGTGAGTGATCGTTTCTCCTTTATATTTATAAGCAGTACATACTTTAAGAGTTTTGAAACCACTTAATACATCACCTTTCATCATCATTAATTGAGTAACACCATTAACGTGAACAGCATATTTTAATGCAACTAAATCTAACCATCCGCATCTTCGTGCTCTTCCGGTTGTAGCTCCAAATTCATTACCTACACGGCCCATAGTTTCTCCATCCTCATCAAACAATTCTGTTGGAAATGGTCCGCTTCCTACACGAGTGGTGTATGCTTTAAAAATTCCGAATACTTCTTTGATTTTATTAGGAGCAACTCCTAATCCTGTGCAAGCTCCTGCAGCAGTTGTATTAGAAGATGTTACAAAAGGATATGTTCCAAAGTCTATATCTAATAGAGATCCTTGTGCTCCTTCTGCTAATATTTTCTTACCATCTCTTTGTGCTTGGTATAGGTATTCTTCACTATCAATAAAAGTCAAAGATTTTAAAGTCTCTATAGCTGTAAAAAACTCAGCTTCTAATTCTTCTAAATCATATTCAATTTTTGCATCGTAGAAATCTATCATAGCTTCGTGCTTGTTAGCAAGATTTCTATAACGTTCTTTCCAATCACTTAGTTCTAGATCTCCAACACGGATACCATTTCTACCGGTCTTATCCATATACGTTGGTCCAATACCTTTTAGAGTAGAACCAATTTTTGCTTTTCCTTTAGAAGCTTCGGATGCTGCATCAAGAATTCTATGTGTTGGTAATATTAGATGTGCTTTTCTTGATATAACAAGTTTTGATTTATAATCTAAATTAAACTTAGCAAGATTATCTAATTCTTTTTTAAATATTACTGGGTCAATTACGACACCGTTACCTACTAAATTGATTGCTTTATCATGAAAAATTCCACTTGGAATCGTATGTAATACATGTTTGATACCATCAAATTCCAAAGTATGTCCTGCATTAGGTCCTCCTTGAAATCTCGCAATTATATCATAATTTTTTGTAAGAACGTCTACAATTTTTCCTTTACCTTCGTCTCCCCATTGAAGACCAAGTAATAAGTTTACCGCCATTAGTTTTCTTGATTAGTGGGTTTCTTTTTGGTTCCGTAGAAATATAGTGAGTGATTTGTAATTTCTACGTCAAAAATTTCTTCGATTGTTTTTTTTATGGATTGTATTCTTGGATCACAAAACTCCAGGACTTCACCACTATCAGTTAAAATAAGGTGATCATGTTGCCTGTCGAAATATGATTTTTCATATTGAGCCTGACTTTGACCAAATTGATGTTTACGAACTAGTTTGCAGTCTAATAAAAGCTCTATAGTGTTGTAGAGTGTTGCTCTACTAACACGATAGTTTTTGTTTTTCATTTTTATATAAAGTGATTCTATATCAAAATGTTCTTCACTTTCATAAATTTCCTGAAGTATAGCGTAGCGCTCAGGTGTTTTTCTATGACCATTTTCCTCTAGAAAACTAGTAAACACATTCTTAACGATATTCTGATCGTTTTGCGTAGTTGTTTTGGTACTCATAATGCTTAAAAAAGCAAATTTACATTATTTTTTACAAGTTCGAGTCCAAATTATAAATACTTATTAATAAAAAATAGAAAGAGCTATTCTCTAATTACTTTATCAATTCCATTTACCTTAGAAAGGTTTTGAATAACTGTTTTTAAGGTGTTTTTATTTTTAACACCTACAGTAATTTTACCTGTAAATACGCCATCATTTGTATCAAAGTTCATATTGTAGATGGCAAGATGCATATTATTGGATATGATTTGGGTCACTTCATTCACTACACCAATATTATCAATACCATTGAGTCTAATAACTGCTTTAAATACTTCTTGACTAGAATCGATCCATTTTGCCTGAATAATGCGATATGCATAATTACTCTGCAGCTGTAATGCATTAGGGCAATCTTTTTTATGAATTTTTATGCCCTCGTTAACTGTTATAAAGCCAAAAACATTATCTCCAGCTATAGGATTACAGCAATTGGATAGTTTGTATTCTAATTTTTCAGAATCCTTACCAAACACTAAAAGATCATACTTAGACGTAATTTCATCTTTATTTACATCTTTGGCATTTCCTCGTCGAATTTTATTTTTAATAAAATTCATGAAGACATTGCTACGCGTAGTAGCAAACTCTTTAATTTTTTGGTTATCAATAGTTCCGATACCAACCCTATAGAAAAGATCTTGACTAGTTTTGAGTTTAAAGTATAGAACCAGTTCGTTAACTACTTTTTCTCCCATGGTTATTTTTTGGGAACGTAGTTTACGTTTAAGAACTACTTTTCCTTCTTCGGCTATCTGTTTCTTTTCATCACGTAGGGCAGATTTAATTTTAGATCTTGCTCTAGCGGTAGTTGCATAATCTAACCAGTTTGAGGAAGGTTTTGATTTAGTAGAAGTAATAATTTCTACTTGATCTCCACTTTTAAGTTCATGACTTAACGGAACTAATTTATTATTTACTCTAGCTCCTCTAGTTCTCAGTCCAACTTCTGTATGTACACTAAAACCAAAGTCTAATGCTGTTGCTCCTTTTGGTAAGGATTTTAAATCTCCCTCAGGAGTAAAGACAAAGATTTCTTTTGCGTACAGATTAAGTTTGAATTCTTCGACAAAATCAACTGCGTTTGTTTCAGAATTTTCTAGTGCTTCTTGTAATCTATTTAACCAGCCATCAAGCCCTTGATCTTGTTTTTCTTCGGTGTTTTTATATTTATAATGCGCAGCATATCCTTTTTCTGCAATCTCATGCATCCGTTCACTGCGTATTTGCACTTCGACCCATTGACTATCAGGACCAATTACAGTTATGTGTAATGCTTCATATCCAGTAGATTTTGGTTGAGAAATCCAGTCTCTTAGTCTAATAGGATTAGGACGATAGTAGTCAGTAACGATCGTGTATATTTTCCAAGCGATGAATTTTTCGTTTTCGATATCATCTGCTTTGTATATGATTCTTATGGCAAATTTGTCATAAACTTCGTCAAATGAAATATTCTGTTTCAGAATTTTACGTCTGATTGAAAAAATTGACTTTGGTCTTCCTTTGATTTCATAATCTAAACCTTCTTTATCAAGTCCTTCTTTTATTTTATTAGAAAACCGTTTTATATAAGCATCTTGTTCTTCTTTACTTTCTTTAATTTTCTCTAAAATATCCTTGTAAACTTCAGGTTCTGTATATTTTAATCCTAGATCTTCTAATTCTGTTTTAATGTTGTAAAGCCCTATTCTATGTGCCAATGGTGCATAAATGTATAAGGTTTCCGATGCAATTTTAACTTGTTTGTCAGGACGCATTGCGTCCATCGTTTGCATATTGTGTAAACGATCGGCTATTTTAATAATAATCACTCTTACATCATCATTAAGAGTAAGTAACATTTTTCTAAAATTCTCAGCCTGAAGAGAGATATCCTTATCCTTTTTTAGAGAAGATATTTTTGTTAACCCATCCACAATACGAGCTACAGTCTCTCCAAACATTTGCTCAATGTCTACTAAAGTATATTCTGTGTCTTCAACTACATCGTGAAGTAATGCTGCGGCTATAGAAGTTGCGTCTAGTCCTATTTCACTTGCTACTATTTTGGCAACAGCAATAGGGTGGAAGATGTAGGCTTCTCCACTCTTACGTCTCTGATCTTTATGTGCATCTACAGCAATATCAAATGCCTGCCGTATTAATTTTTTATCGTCCTTACTAAGGTCTCGATAACTAATACGAAGCAATTCCTTGTATTGCTTAGCAATTTGTTTGTTTTCCTGTTCTATAGCGGCTTCGGTCATACTATAAAGTTTACTTTGAAAGCCTGTTTTAATGTGATTGTGTGCTTACTTAACGGTTAAAAATAATTGATTCTAAACATCGAGTAAGAGTTAAAAATACAATTAAGAATTGTAACCACCAAGACTATCTTACCTCATTTATTTGCGTATATTTTTAATCCTTTGTAAAAGAGTCGGATGCGAGTAATGAATAAACACCATTGCTGGATGAGGTGTTAGATTACTTAAGTTGTTTTTAGATAATTTTTTCAAGCTATTTATCAAGGCTTCACCATCATATGTACTTTTAGCATAGTCGTCTGCTTGGTATTCAAAAGCACGGGAAACAACATTCATGATAAGCCCAGTTATCTCAGATATTGGACTGTACAGAATTCCAAAAGCAACTAATCCAATATGAAATGAAGGTATTTCTACACCTAATGCTTCCGAAAGAAGTGGATTCGCAATGAACAAAGATAAAAACCATAACGTTACTCCTGTGAGTAAAATTGATAATAGAAGATTCATTATTACATGACGTTTTTTATAGTGGCCAACCTCGTGAGCTAATACCGCTACAATCTCTTCTTTATTAAGGTCTTTAATCAGTGTGTCGTATAATGTGATTCTTTTTTCACTACCTAAACCAGAAAAATAAGCGTTCGCTTTAGTACTTCTTTTTGATCCATCAATTACAAAAATATCTCTTAATTGAAAACCAACATTATTAGAGTATTCTTGAATTGTATCTCTTAATTCTCCTGGTTCTAAAGGCGTTTGTTTGTTAAATAATGGAACTATCAATTTAGCATAGAACATATTCATGGCTAATGTGAAAATAGAAATTAATGCCCAAGCATAAACCCAAAAATATTTTCCAGTAATTTCATAAAACCACAGAATTAATGCTAAAAGACCACCTCCAACAATGATCATCATAATAATGCCTTTGATTTTATCGATAAAAAAAGTTTTGATAGTTGTTTTATTAAACCCGAATTGTTCTTCTATAATAAAGGTTTTATAATATGCGGCAGGTGTCGATAAAATGTCACTGCTAATCATTATAATACCAAAAAATAGAAGTCCTACAATAATAGAATTGTTTGAAAAACTTCTTGCTATAGCATCTACCCAAGCAAAACCATCTAAGTAAAAGAACATAAGCATAATGCATAAGGAAACTAAAGAAGATATTAGCTTAAACTTGTAATTCGCTTTTTTATAAGCTATTGATTTTTGATACTCATCTTCAGGGTATACATCAGAGAGTTCATCAGGGATATCGTTATTATAATGTCTGGCGTTTAAAATATCCAGTAAAGAATCTATTAGAAATACTATTACAATAATAGCAATCAATAGTTGAAAGAGCGTGTTTGACGTCATTTTTATAGGTTTGTAGCTTTGGGATTTGTAGGTTTAGTAAGTTAATGATTTTTTAAGTATCACACAACAAAATCACGTTGTCGTTTTGCTTCAAAAATTAGTATTCCTGCTGCTACTGAAACATTCATTGAATCTATAACACCACTCATTGGGATTTTAATATTTTGTGTTGTGTTATTCAACCACTCATCGGTTAAGCCCTTATCTTCTGTACCAACGACAATGGCAGTAGGTTTAGTATAATCTTGTGTGTAATAATTTTCAGAGGATTGTAATGCAGCTCCATATATATCAATACCTTGACCAGTAAGAAAGGAGATAATTTCAGAAGTGGATCCAGTTGCTACATTATTAGTAAATACACACCCAACGCTTGATCTAATTATATTTGGGTTGTAGATATCTGTTCTAGGATTTGCAATTAGAACCGCATCTACTTTTGCAGCATCCGCAGTACGTAATAACGCACCAATATTTCCCGGTTTTTCTGGGGATTCTGCAACTAAAATTAATGGGTTTTTTGTTTCAAGTACTAAGTGCTGAAGTGATATTTCTTTGCATTTTGCAATTGCTATAATACCTTCTGTTGTAGATCGATGAGATAATTTTTGGTAAATCTCTAAAGTAATTTCAAATAAATCAATAGGGTCATTAGCTTTTTTTAGAATTCCTGTAATTTCTTCAGAAGTGATAATGGATGGGCAATAATATATATGTTCTATTTTATATCCGCCAGAAATTGAAAGGGAGATTTCTCGTCTTCCTTCAATAAAAAAACGATTTTCCTTTTTACGAATTCTGGATTTTTCCTTAAGCTGATTTAAGAATTTTATTTTTGGATTTTGTATACTGGTAATTTGTTTAAGCATAGAGGCAAATATACTAAGACGAGTGTTAAATGAATTATAGAAAAGGTATTTTTACGAAGCTAAGATTGTAGTGTGTAAGTATGTTAACGCTATATACTAATTATTGGTTAGTCATATAGATAAGGTATTAAATTTTAGTTTTTTAATAGATGCTTTTAGAAATGCAAAAACCCCATCGTAATGATGAGGTTTTTACTATAAGTGAGAAAATATTTTATTTAAAAATTACTTTACTTTTTCTACAATTGCTTTAAAAGCTTCTGGGTTGTTCATCGCTAAATCGGCAAGAACCTTACGATTCAATTCGATATTATTAGCTTTTACTTTTCCCATAAATTGAGAATAAGACATACCGTGTATACGAGCACCCGCATTAATACGAGTAATCCATAAAGCACGGAAAGTTCTTTTTTTGTTTCTGCGGTCTCTATAAGCATATGACATTGCTTTATCAACTGCATTTTTCGCTACTGTCCAAACGTTTTTACGACGTCCGAAGTAACCTTTTGCTTGCTTAAGAACTCTTTTTCTTCTAGCTCTTTTCGCAACAGAATTTACTGATCTTGGCATAATTTTAAATTTTTTAGTAGTAGGCGGTCAATAAATTGACTCTTCGTCTTTTTGCTAATTTGAGTTCTAAATATTAGATCTCTAATTTCTAAAGGCCCAACTCCTGGGTTTGTAATAATTTTAACCTGATTAAAAAGCGATTACTTTAAACGTAATTGTTCTTTAATACTATTTTCATCGCTTTTGTGCACTAACGTAGAGTGCGTTAAAGCTAGCTTACGCTTTTTAGATTTTTTTGTCAAAATATGACTCTTAAAAGCGTGCTTTCTTTTGATTTTACCAGTACCGGTAAGCTTGAAACGCTTCTTAGCACTGGATTTTGTTTTCATTTTAGGCATTGTATCCTTGTTTTTATAATAATCTCACTTATTATCTTTAGAGCTTTTCTTTAAAAAAAGCTTCTTTTTTATTTTGATTTCTTTGGAGCAATGAACATAATCATTCTCTTACCCTCTAATTTTGGCATTTGCTCTACTTTACCATAATCTTCTAATTCTTGGGCTAATCTTAATAATAAGATTTGACCTTGATCTTTATAGATTATAGAACGACCTTTAAAGAAAACATATGCTTTTAATTTAGCTCCTTCACTTAAGAATTTGATTGCGTGTTTTTTCTTAAACTCGTAATCATGTTCATCTGTGTTAGGTCCAAATCTAATCTCCTTTATTGTGACCTTAGTCGCCTTGGTTTTAAGAGCTTTGTCCCTTTTTTTCTGTTCATATAAGAACTTTTTATAGTCCATTATTTTACAAACAGGAGGTACCGCTTTTGGAGAAATTTCTACAAGATCCAATTCTTGCTCTTCAGCAAGTGCCAGTGCTTTTTTGGTTGGATATACACCAACTTCTACATTGTCGCCTACAAGACGTACTTCGTCAACCCTAATTTTGTGATTGATTCTGTGAGCATCTTCTTTAATTACTCTTAGTGGTTTCTGAGACCTTCTTCTTCTTATTGCTATGACTTAAAAATTTAAATTAAACTTAAAATTTATTTTATTATCCGTTAAATGGTTTTAACGTTCTACTTATTTCTTCGGTGATTATTTCAGTGAACTTTTCAATACTAATCGCTCCAATATCTTCTCCACCATGTTTTCTAACAGATATTGTGTTATCTTTTTCTTCTTGCTCCCCCACAATAACAATGTAAGGAATTTTTTTCATTTCTGCCTCTCTAATTTTTTTACCCATAGTTTCATTTCTATGGTCAGCAAGGGCGCGAATTTCGTTATTTTCTAACAAATTTAAAACTTTTTCAGCGTATTTTTCATATTTCTCACTGATTGATAGGACAATAACTTGTTCAGGCATTAACCACAAAGGGAAGTTACCAGCTGTATGTTCTAATAAAATAGCGATAAATCTTTCCATGCTACCAAAAGGAGCTCTATGGATCATTATTGGTCTATGCATTTCGTTATCACTGCCTTTGTATTCAAGATCAAAACGTTCTGGTAGGTTATAGTCTACCTGTATAGTTCCTAATTGCCAACTTCTTCCTAAAGCATCCTTTACCATAAAGTCAAGTTTAGGTCCATAAAAAGCAGCTTCACCGCTTTCAATAACATAATCAAGACCTTTGTCTTTTGCAGCACTTATAATTGCGTTTTCTGCTTTTTCCCAGTTTTCAACATCTCCAATGTACTTTTCAGGATTATCAGGATCTCTTAATGATACTTGTGCGGTAAAATTTTCAAAACCTAAAGAACCAAAAACGTATAGAACAAGGTCTATAACCTTTTTGAACTCATCATCTAATTGATCAGGTGTACAAAATATATGTGCATCATCTTGTGTGAAACCACGAACTCGTGTAAGTCCATGAAGTTCACCACTTTGTTCATATCTGTAAACGGTCCCAAATTCTGCGTACCGTATAGGTAAATCTCTATATGACCAAGGTCCACTCTTGTATATTTCACAATGGTGAGGACAATTCATTGGCTTAAGCAAGAATTCTTCACCATCTGCAGGAGTATTTATTGGTTGAAAACTATCTTCCCCATATTTTGCATAATGACCAGAAGTAACATATAATTCCTTTTGACCAATATGAGGTGTTACCACCATTTCGTATCCAGCTTTTTTCTGAGCCTTTTTTAAGAACTGCTCTAAACGTTCACGTAAAGCTGCACCTTTAGGTAGCCATAAAGGTAATCCTTGACCAACCCTTTGTGAAAATGTAAAGAATCCTAATTCCTTTCCAAGCTTTCTATGGTCACGTTTCTTAGCTTCTTCTAATAGTGCGAGGTGTTCTTTAAGTTCTTTTTGTTTTGGGAATGAAGTTCCGTAAACTCGAGTAAGTTGTTTGTTTTTTTCGTCACCTCTCCAATACGCGCCAGCAACACTCATTATTTTAACGGCTTTGATCAAACCAGTATTAGGAATATGTCCTCCTCTACATAAATCAGTAAAAGTATCATGATCACAGAATGTGATAGTTCCATCTTCTAGATTCTCTATCAATTCTAGTTTGTATTCGTTTCCTTCCTTTTTGTATTTAGCGAGAGCATCAGACTTAGAAACGGATCTCATTTTAAATTCATGTTTTCCTCTAGCAATTTCTAACATTTTGTCTTCAATTGCTTTAAAGTCTTTTTCAGAAATAGTTTTGTCTCCTAAGTCTACGTCATAATAAAAACCATTGTCTATAGCTGGTCCTATAGATAATTTAACTCCTGGGTATAATTCTTCTAAAGCTTGTGCAAGAACATGAGAGGTAGAGTGTCTAAAAGCTTGTTTCCCTTCTTTATCTCTCCAGGTGAATAAAACCAAATTTCCATCGGTAGTTAGTTCCGTTGAGGTTTCGATAATAGTGTTATTAAATTTTGCCGAAATAACATTTCTTGCAAATCCTTCACTAATGTCTTTTGCGACATCCATAGCAGTGATACTTTCACTGAACTCTCTAACCGAACCATCCGGTAATGTAATCTTGATCATTATTCTTTAAATTATTAAGACACAAAGATAATACGATAATAAAATCCTCACAATAATTAAGGACTAGATTTATCAAAATATTAATATGCTATTGTTTGCTGTAGATGCCAATTTAATAGATGTTTTAAGTTGTTTTATTAATGTGGTATAATAATAAGGACAGGTTGTTATTTAATTTGATATTATTGTTTTGATTTATTGTGGATTGTTTTCTATTTTTTTGTTTGTGTAAACCGTATGTTTCTAGGTTGTTATAAAAAGATTAAAATTTTCTTCAAAAAAGTTGTTGTTGATTAGAAAAAGGGTTGTATGTTTGCACCCGCAAAACGGGATATTGTTTTGTTGTGTTCATTGAGATTGATTTTGTTTGTTTGAGTTAGGTTTTACTGAGGTTTAGATGCTTTTGTAGATTTGGTTCAGGTTCTAAAAAAAACTTTATTTTTTTCAAAAAAGTTTTGTGGAATTAAAAAGAGGTTGTATATTTGCACCCGCTTTGAGAAACAAGCGAAGTTCATAAGAATAAAAGTTGTACTGGAGTAGAGTGATTAGGTTCATTTATAGGGTTCGATTCCTTGTTAATTTTCGATTAACGACTGGCAATGAAGATTGTTTTCAGTTAGTTAAAAAAGTTCATTGATATATTGATTGACAGCGCGTATTATGGTTGTATTTAATTACGATCATATTACAATAAGAATTAAGACTAGAAGCATTTTTGAGATACGATTTAAAATTCCTGTTGTTATTGTTAAATAATATTTAAGAATACACGATGAAGAGTTTGATCCTGGCTCAGGATGAACGCTAGCGGCAGGCTTAACACATGCAAGTCGAGGGGTAACGTGAGTGCTTGCACTTGACGACGACCGGCGCACGGGTGCGTAACGCGTATAGAACCTACCTTATAGTAAGGGATAGCCCAGAGAAATTTGGATTAATACCTTATAGTATGATAAGATGGCATCATTTAATCATTAAAGATTTATTGCTATAAGATGGCTATGCGTTCTATTAGCTAGTTGGTATGGTAACGGCATACCAAGGCAACGATAGATAGGGGTCCTGAGAGGGAGATCCCCCACACTGGTACTGAGACACGGACCAGACTCCTACGGGAGGCAGCAGTGAGGAATATTGGACAATGGAGGCAACTCTGATCCAGCCATGCCGCGTGTAGGAAGACTGCCCTATGGGTTGTAAACTACTTTTATAGAGGAAGAAACAGTTCCACGTGTGGAACTCTGACGGTACTCTACGAATAAGGATCGGCTAACTCCGTGCCAGCAGCCGCGGTAATACGGAGGATCCAAGCGTTATCCGGAATCATTGGGTTTAAAGGGTCCGTAGGCGGGTCTGTAAGTCAGTGGTGAAAGTTTTCGGCTCAACCGGAAAATTGCCATTGATACTGCAGGTCTTGAATCATTATGAAGTGGTTAGAATAAGTAGTGTAGCGGTGAAATGCATAGATATTACTTAGAATACCGATTGCGAAGGCAGATCACTAATAATGTATTGACGCTAAGGGACGAAAGCGTGGGTAGCGAACAGGATTAGATACCCTGGTAGTCCACGCCGTAAACGATGGTTACTAG
The DNA here is from genome assembly GCF_003443695.1 of Aquimarina sp. AD1. NCBI lineage: Bacteria > Pseudomonadati > Bacteroidota > Flavobacteriia > Flavobacteriales > Flavobacteriaceae > Aquimarina > Aquimarina sp. AD1. Next base: position 594,870 of record NZ_CP031966.1, read on the forward strand.
CTGTTCGGACTTCGGTCTGAGTGGCTAAGCGAAAGTGATAAGTAACCCACCTGGGGAGTACGTTCGCAAGAATGAAACTCAAAGGAATTGACGGGGGCCCGCACAAGCGGTGGAGCATGTGGTTTAATTCG
>NZ_CP031966.1:600000-1807500 GCF_003443695.1 Aquimarina sp. AD1
TTCACAGGTTTAGATGCCATTATTTCATAATATCCGCAAATTGGAAATCCGAATGATTCAATTTGTTCAAAAGCGTTTTCTAGCTTTGATGTTTGAAACTTTGGTAATTGATATTCAGTGTGTTTTTCTTTAAATAAAACAGGTTGATTATGATCAGGTAGCGTAGTGTACAATTTAAAATGTGCCTCCCATAATAATTCGTGTTTGTTCTTTTGTGTATATGCAAATGCACCTATTTTTATCAGTATACTTATTTGTTCAATGCTTATAGGTACTCTATCGACAAAATTGTTAAGTGATAAATAAGTTCCGTGACGTTTGCGTTCTGATAGTATAAGTTCTACAGTCTTATAATCTAAATTGCGTAACATGTTTAATCCTAGATAAATATGATTTTTTATCAGAATGTGCTCGTATTTGCTAGTGTTAATACACGGAGTTAGGATTTTTGCCCCTAATAATTTTGCTTCATGTAGATATACTTCTGGCCGATAAAATCCACCTCCATTATTTAAAGTAGCTACAAGGTATTCTAGAGGGAAATAGGCTTTCAGAAATAAACTTTGATAGCTTTCTACTGCATAAGAAGCAGAATGTCCTTTTGGAAAAGCGTATCCAGCAAAACTGGCTACTTGATTCCATATTTCAAAAGTTAATTTATCTTCATACCCTTCATTTTTACAGTTTTGAATGAATTTTTTTTGTACTTCTTTAAATTCTTTACGAGATCTAAATTTACCACTCATTCCTCTGCGTAGCACATCAGCTTCATCAAGGGTTAGTTTCGCAAAAAGATGAGCAACTTTTATTACATCTTCTTGGTATACCATAATTCCATAGGTTTCTTTCATGAGATCTAACATAATAGGATGCGAGTTTTTTCGTCTTTCGATATCATGTTCTCGTAAGATATATTCACGCATCATCCCACTTTTAGCAACTCCAGGTCGTATAATAGAACTTGCAGCAACTAATCCTAAATAATTATCGGTTTTGAGCTTACTTAAGAGCATACGCATTGCAGGAGATTCTACATAAAAACAGGCGAGACATTTAGCATCTCTTATTAAACCATTGATATTAGGGTCTTTTTTAAAGCTATCTATATCATGAATATCAAAGTTTGCCTTTTCTGGTTGATTATATTTAATAATCTGTATTGCTTCTTTAATCTTAGCGAGTCCACGTTGCCCCAAAATATCAAACTTATATAGTCCAAGATCTTCTGCAATGATCATATCAAACTGTACCGTAGGAAAACCCTTGGGCGGTACATCGGTAGCTGCATAATTATGAAGTGATTTATCACTAATCAATATACCGCTTGCATGAATACTTATATAATTAGGCATTCCTTGTATAAGTTGACTATAAACAATTACTAGTTTATGGATATGATCTAAAGAATTGTAATCATAATTACCTTCACTAAGTTTATCGATTTCGAATTTAGGTAAACCAAATACTTTACCTAATTCTCTTACAGCTCCTTTATAATGGAAAGTTACATATGCTCCGAGTAATGCGACATTTTTGAATTCTGAAAATATGAATCGTGTAATATCCTGTCTATCTCTCCAAGAAAAATCAATATCAAAGTCTGGAGGACTAGTACGATGTGAATTTATAAATCTTTCGAAGTATAAGTCTAATTCGATAGGATCTACATCTGTAATTTTTAGAAGATAAGCTACTATGCTATTGGCACCACTACCACGACCAACATAGTAATATCCTTTTTCCTGAGCATATGAAATAATTCTCCAATTAATTAAAAAATAAGAAACAAAATTCATTTTAGTAATTAAATGAAGTTCTTTTTTTAATCTATCGAGTACTTTTTTTGTTGGTTTTTTATATCGATATGGAAGCCCTTTATCACATAATTTTTTTAATAAGAGATTATCTTCTTCTATACTTCCAGTATAGGTTTTTTGATTTAATGATGGCTTGTTTTTAGAAAAGTTGAAATTTACATTACATTGATTCAGTATGATTTCGGTATTTTTTATGATAAAATTAAATTCAATAAATTGTTTTTTAATTTCATTATTGGGGATCATTTTTTCTAAAAAACATGCTTGTTGATTCTCTGGTAAACGGCTCAATAGAATATTATTATCGATAGCTCTTAGTAAACGATGCGCATTAAAATCTTTTTTACTTCTAAAAGTTACAGGTTGTAATGTAACAAGCTTGCTTTCTAGTTTTAGATACTTTGAAAACTTAAGTTTAGCTAAATCTTTTATAGAAACACCTATAAATTCATTTGATGAAAAATTATTTTTTTTTGTTTCTATAATTTGTTTAAAAGGGTATATGATAAAAACATTATTGAATAGTGGAGCGTTTTTAGGAAATTCAATTTTATTGTGAGAATGGTAGGATAAAAAATCATTTAATTCTTTATATCCTCCGTTATTTTTAGCAATACCTACATATAGTTGTTGATGATTATTTCTAAAATCAACACCTACAATAGGTTTGATTTTATATTCTTTCGCTTTTCTAATAAAGTTTAAACAAGCTGATGTATTATTAATATCTGTTAAAGCTATGGCATTTACTTTATTTTCTTTAGCAAGTTCTAATAATGTTATTTCGGAAAAAGTTCCGAATCGTAAACTATAATACGAATGGCAATTAAGGTACATGTTTATTGTTTTCTATGTGCTAATACAATTGGAGGTTGACCATTAAATGGATTTTGCATTCTGCCAATAGTTTTAGATCCCATGGCTACAGCTCTAATTACGCTACGATCTCCGTATTGACTTCTAATATGATCTAATGCTTTGTATAGATTAAGTTGTTTTTCATTGTCTTCAAATAGGTTTATTTGGTAATTTCCAGTTACTAGATGACTAAATCTGATACCTATTAATCGTACTAATAATCTTTTTTGATACAATTTTTCGAATAGTTCTAAAATTTTAGGAATTAGAATATGATCAGCACTGGTGTATGGAATCTTAAGTTGTTTGGAATATGTATTAAAATCAGAATATCTGATTTTAACTGCAATGCATGCAGATAGTTTATTTCCTCTACGCAATTGATAAGAAAGGTTTTCTGTCATTGCTATAAGAATGTTACGTAGTTTGTAAACATCTATGGTATCTCTATCAAATGTTCTTTCTGTTGAAATAGATTTACGTTCAGAAAAACCAATAACGGGAGTATTATCTATTCCATTTGCTCTTTTCCATATAGTTAATCCATTTACTCCTAAAACTCTTTTCATAACATCTACAGGCATATCTTGTATTGTTTTTACTTGCCGTACTCCTAGATTACGAAGTGTTTGAAAAGTTTTGTCACCAACCATAGGGATTTTTTTTATAGATAACGGAGCTAGAAAAGGTTTTTCCGTACCAAAATCAATTTTTAATTGATTATTAGGTTTCGCTTCATTAGTAGCTACTTTAGATACTATTTTATTTTGAGCAAAACCTAAAGATATTGGTAAACCGGTTTCTGATATGATTGTTTGTCTAAGCTCTGAGGCATACTTATAAGCACCAAAAAACCTATCCATTCCTGATAAATCTGCATAAAATTCATCGATACTTGATTTTTCAAAAACAGGAACTTTATCTTTAATAATTTCTGTAACTAGATCAGAGTATCTACTATATGTACCCGCATTACCTTTTATGATTGTAGCTTCTGGGCATAGTTCTTTCGCTATCTTCATAGACATTCCTGAGTGTATACCAAATGCTCGGGTTTCATAGCTACAGGCTGCTACAACACCACGATCACTAATACCACCTACTAGTAAAGGTTTTTTTTGTAATGAACTATCAATAAGACGTTCTACAGATACATAAAATGTATCAAGATCAAGATGTAATATAGTTCTCAATATTTAGTTTTATGGAATTTTTCCAAATTTATGGAATATTTCCATAATATTTAATGTATGGCTTTAAATTTTATTCACATTAGATAAAAAAAAACGACATCTTAATTTAAGATGTCGCTTCTAAAAAATTTTATTTTGGGGCTACAAAATAAAATTCAATTGTATTAATTTTCTGTGTATCCAGCGAATTGTTGCATAGCACTTTTAGTAAGTTCTTTAGCTCTATTTACATAAAAACTTTTTGTATCATTTAAAGTTTCGTTTTGTAAATCATTTTCACTTCTTAAATAATCCTTTTGAGATTCGAAGATTGATTCATCATCAAAAGCTATACTTAATTCTTGTAAAGCACTTTCTAATTTTTGTAACGCTTGCTCTGCTTTAGCTTTTACTGCTGTTTGTTCTTTTAGTTCTGCCGCACGTTGAGCTTCAAATTCTGCTTTAGCTTTTTGCTGTTCTGCAATTTGCTGTTGTAATTTTTGTTGTTCTATTGCTAACTGACGTCTTTGTTCTTCTAATTCTTTTTGTTTCTGTGCTACTTCTTCAGAAGCAACTGCTATAGCTTCTTCTTCTTCACTAACAGTCTCTACTACATAAGAGTCACTACTACCATTATTTGCTTGGCAGTCTGTTAATTGTTCTAATAACTTAGGACCAAGATCTTTTGCTTGTTTTGCATAATATCTGCTTCGCTCATAAGTATCTTGATCTAGTGAACTTACCATATTAGTTTTAGCTTCATAAGCTGTTTCATTAGCTTCTTCACAACCACATTTATCAGCAAGAGTTTCTACTTTTTCAAGAGCTTCTATTGCTTTATCAGCATATTCTTGAGTGTGAAATACATTATTAGCTCCGTGCGCTTTCTTAGAATGTGAATATGCATAACTAGCAGCAGTTAAAGCATCTTCATAAAGATTTTGGGCATTGGCCTGGGGAATAAAACAAAGTAAAAATAAGATGGATGCTATTCTTTTCATTTTTATGGGGCTTTTTAATGAACAGTACAAGTATACAATATTTTCTAAGTAACATCCAAAAATAAACGTCATTAATCGATGAAATGCGTACTTTATCTTAATTTTTATGGGTTACCCATAAACAAAGTGATAGATATCCTACTGTTTAATGAAGGTTTTCATCATTTGATTCACTCATAACGAAGTTAGTCGTTACGTATTGTATAGTACCTATGTAAATTATAATTTTAACGTTTTACAAAAGTTATTATGTAAGTTTATTATGTATATTACGTCCATAATTCCCTATGAAAGAACTTATCATATCTTCGATAAACCATAATCTAAATAATGCTATTGCTTTATTAGACGCAATAACTTTAGAAACTTACTGTAATGCTTCTGTAGGGCCATACTATTCTAGTATAGGTTCTCATATGAGACATACATTGGATTTTTTTGATTGTATTATTAATGGATTAGATACTAATGATATTGATCTTACTGCTCGTAAGCGAGATGAAATTTTATCTACAAATATAGAAGCAACAAAAGATCATATATATACACTACAAGAAACGTTACTTTCTTATGTTGATGTAAATACGGATTACCTGATTCATGTTACTGATAATATGGGACAAGGAAAAGTTACAGTCAATTATACTTTAGAAAGCATTCTTGCGCACGCAAATAGCCATGCAATTCATCACTATGCTACAATAGGGTATATTCTTAATCAACTTAATGTAGAAATTAAAATCTCAGGATTTGGCTATAATCCTACTACTCCTGTAAATAAGCGAGAAGGAATCTAATATAGAAGAGTGTAACTTGCTTAATTTATTCTATTTATAATTTATTCTGTTTTTTATAAGTGATATTTTTATTTATATAATGTATATGTAGTAGTTTGTATTTTATATATACTTTCAATATATATAATGTATATATTGGTAATTAGAAAGACTTATTTTCTATTGCTTTACAATATAATATTAGATGTTTTATGTGAAATATATAGTTGTCACACAGTAATGTACTAATTTTAAAAGTTATAGATAAGATTATTTTTTTAGAAGTTTTTATTCTTAAATGTATTTATCAAAAAGTTTGCATAATATATTTAGGATAAATTTCTAAGGTTATCTTTGATATATAATAATATGTAAGAGGTAAATAAGAGTAGTTACTATGGTTAGATTAGAATACATATTTATTGCTTTCTTTACAAGTGTTGTTATTTATGGTCAGAATTTAGATGATGATTGTGAGTTGTGGCGAAAACAAATGGATACAATTTCAAGCTCAGAATCATTGTTTAGACTTAGTAATCAAGCTATTTCTAAAGTAAATGATGAATGTAAGATAGAAATTTACTTAGCATTGATTCACACATATAAGTATATCGAAAAGTTTGATGAAGCATTAAGATTTTGTAATCAAGCTATAATGCTTGGAGAAAGCCTCAAAAAAGAGAAATCACTTTCAAGTTTGTATATAGAAAAGGCTAGTATTTTATTATCTCAAAATCATAAAGATGAAGAAGCTTATGTATGGTTAGATGAAGCTAAAAAGATATTGGATAAAGATTTTAAAAATGATGGGTGGATTCTTTATTATAATACGAAAGAATTAATAGCAAGAAAAAGTAACGAATATAATAAAGCAATCATATATGCAGATTCAGTTATCAGTTTCTTAAATAAAACTAATAATGAAATTGGGATACCAACTCGATATCAAAACATAGGTTTGTATCACTTTAATTTATCTAATTATGAAGAATCAGCTAAAAATTTACTAAAAGCAATTCAGCTTAAAGAAGGTCAAAATAATATTTTAGATTTAGAGGATATATATTATTTTTTAGGACGTACTTATTTAAGATGGGAACATTATGATACTGCAATAAAATATATAAATAAGAGTATTCCAATTGCAAAGGAAAGAGGAGATAATTATGTTTTATTATTATGTTATTCAGAACTGGTTAAATGTTATCAGAAATTAAATAAAAATGATGATGCTATTAGAGTTGCTGATTATGCTTTAAAATTAGCTCGTGATCAAAAAGATTATGTTCAGATGTCTGAACTATTAAAGGAAAAAGGATGGATATACTTCGAATATCTTAAACAAAACGATAAAGCCGAGATATATTTTAAAGAAGCTTACCAAATAGCAAAAAAATCTAAAGATGATTCAACACTATATGCTAGCATTAGAGGTTTAATAGAAATTTATCTTCACGAAAAAGAATATGAAAAAGTAAAAAGTTACTTGAAATCTTTTGAGAATATAACTAATAAGATTAATAGTATACATTATACACAAAAATTCTATCAAGTTTCTAGTAGATATTATCAAAAAACAGGTCAATCATTTCTAGCTTTAAATCAACTAAAAAAATATTATTCAATAAAAGATTCTATATCCAGCGAACAAGTAATGGTTAAAGTAGCTGATCTAGAAAAAAAGTATGACACTAAAAAGAAAGAATTAGAAATAGTCACTCTTAACAAACAAAAAGAAGAGCAAGAACAAATAACAAAACAAGCTAAGACTAAGCAATATCTATATTTATTAGCAGCTGTTTTTTTGTTATTGCTATTAGGAATAGGAGCTTGGGCATTTAGAAAATTGAGAAAACAACAAAAAGAATTGGTTTCCACAAACCAAGTTAAGAATCGTCTTTTTTCTATTATAGCACATGATCTTAGAGGAATGATTATTCCTTTCCAACGATCAGGAAAAATATTAAAATATCATATAGAAAAAGGCAATCACGAAAAGACAATAGAATTATCTCAATCATTAGAGCAAAACTCAGAAAGTTTATCCAATATGCTTGATAATTTATTGAATTGGTCTTTAGAACAGATGAATGGCTATAAAATGAATGCTCAGATAATATCTATAAAGAAAGAATTAACAGAGATCATATCATCATATCATCAACAGGCTGTTTACAAGAAAACTAATATAGAACTAAAATACGAAAAAGATTTTTCCGTTAATTTTGATAAAGGAGCTTTTCATGTAATTTTTAGAAATTTAATAGGTAATGCTTTAAAGTATACAGAAGAAGGAAATATTCGAATAGAATATAAAAACGAAAATGAAGAGTTTTTATGTTCGGTAATTGATACTGGAGTTGGAATGCCAAAAAGTAAACTAGAAAATCTTTTTAATTTAGAAGAAAAAAAATCAACTATAGGAACACAAGGTGAAAAAGGAACAGGGCTAGGGCTTAATCTTGTTTATCGCTTTATAAAAATGCATAAAGGAACGATTAGTGTTTCTTCAGAAAAAAGAATTGGTACGCGATTTGACCTAAATTTCCCTTTGATAAAATATAAACTTTACGAAAAAATAGATCATACGGCAATCTCTGCATAAAACTTTTAAAACCAAATACCTACTTGATATGATACCGCAAAAATTATTGTTATTACTATTTAGTTTTTTAGTATCGTTCTCTATATACTCTCAAACAGAGAATGAGCATTGCAAACGGTGGCATAAAACAATGGATACTATCCAAAGCTATGAGGTAGCATTTAAGTTTTGTAGAGAAATGATTAAGAAAGTTGATGAAAAATGCAAAGCAGAAATACAAATATCTAGGGGTTATATGTTTTTGAATCAAAGAGATGTAGATTCATCTATTTATTATTTAGATAAAGGTATTAAGCTGGCTAAGAAGGTCGATGATTCAGAATTATTATCATCTGCATATGGTAAGAAAGCTTATAGTTTTGCTCTTCAAGGAAATAAAAAGGAAGCAGAATTGCTCCTGAAAAAGACAAGAAAAATATTAGTCGATTATCCAGAAAATGAAAATTGGATATTTTATCATCAAACTCATGCATATCTCGCAGATATAGATGCAGATTATAAAAGAGCTTTAAGTCATACGGATAGTACTGTAATTATTGCCGAGCGTAATAATCTTAAAGAGTTTTTAGCTTCCTGCTATGGTAATAAAGGGACATATTCTATGAGATTATCTCAGTATGAGCATGCTGTTGATAGTTTTCTAAAGGCTGTTGAAGTTTTAGAAAAGGAAAGCAAATCATCTCAGTTGGATGCTTGTTATTCTATGCTAGCTTCGGCTTATAAAAGATTAGAACAACATGATATAGCTATAAAATATTTTGAAAAAGCTATAGAAGAATCTTATAAAACCGAAAATAACTTTATAAGAATGCTTACCTATTCAAGAATGGCTGATGTACAAAGAAAATTAGATATAACTAATGAAGCTCTTATTTCTGTAGATTCTACAATTGGAATAGCAAGAAAGTTAAATAATAAAGGTTTTATCGCAGATGGACTTCACACAAAAGCAACAATTTATTTTGAAAATGTAGAAAACTATGATCAAGCAGAAATCTATTTTAAAAAAGCTTATGAATATGTTTTAGATGCCAAATCTATTAAGGTGATAGATAATATGATGTTAATTTCTGCAATAGATGGAATGGCAAAAATAAACCTTAAAAAAGGCAAGTATAGTGAGGCTAAAAAATTTATTGATTTATTAGAAAAGAAAAGTAAAGAATCTAAAATACTAATTTTTGAAAAAGCACTACATTACTACAAAAGTGATTATTTTGAAAATACGGGAAATCCTGATAAAGCTTTAGTTCATTTTAAACAATATCATTTTATTAAAGATTCGATTTCTAATAAAGAATTAAAAACTAAAGTAGCAGATTTAGAGAAGAAGTATGACACCAAAAAGAAAGAACTTGCTATAGCGACTCTTAACAAACAAAAAGAAGAGCAAGAACAAATAACGAAACAAGCGCAAGCCCAACAAAATTTGTATTTAATAGCAGCTGCATTTTTGTTTTTGTTGTTAGGAATTGGAGCTTGGGCTTTTAGAAAGTTGAGAAAACAACAGAAAGAATTAGTTTCTACAAATCAAGTTAAGAATCGTCTTTTTTCTATTATAGCACACGATCTTAGAGGTATGATAATTCCTTTCCAACGATCAGGTAAAATATTGAAATATCATGTAGAAAATGGGAATAATGAAAAAACAATAGAACTATCACAAGCACTAGAACAAAACTCAGAGAGTTTATCCAATATGCTAGATAATTTATTGAATTGGTCATTAGAACAAATGAATGGATATAAAATGAATCCTCAGACAATTTCTGTGAATAAAGAGTTAACAGAGATCATATCATCATATAACCAACAGGCTATATATAAGAAAACCAAAATAGAATTAAAACATGAAGATGATTTTTCTATTAATTTTGATAAAGGAGCTTTTCATGTCATTTTTAGAAACCTGATAGGCAATGCATTAAAATATACCGAAGAAGGAAATATTCGAATAGAATTTAAAAACAAAAATGATATGTTTTTATGCTCGGTAATTGATACAGGAGTAGGAATGTCTCAGAGTAAACTAGAAAACCTTTTTAATTTAGAAGAAAAAAAATCTACTATAGGAACACAAGGTGAAAAAGGAACAGGGCTAGGGCTTAACCTAGTTTATCGCTTTATAAAAATGCATAATGGAACTATCAATGTTTCTTCAGAAAAAAGAATTGGCACACGTTTTGACTTAAGCATTCCCATAACCATATCGCTGACTAAAGAAGAAGGGGCAATTTCTAAACCTTTATCAGCGTAAATAAAGCATACAGATCATGAATATTTATATAGTAGAAGATGATATATTTCATCTAGAAGATATTAAAATCACTTTAGAAGAATTGGGATATTTTTGTGTTGGTAGTTCAGGTGATCCATTTGAGGCACAAGAACAGATAGGAGAGTTGAAACCAGATGCAGTAATCTTAGATATTCATCTAAATGGGAGAGAATCAGGTATTGCATTAGGGTATAAGATTAAAACACTATATGAAATACCAGTATTTTTTGCTACTTCAGACAATGATAAGGATGTAATGAGTAAAGCTGCAACCATCAATCCAGCAGCTTATCTAACAAAACCAATAAATAAAGATGATTTACAAGCTGCATTAATATTGGCTCAAAAACAAGAGATTAATTCAGAAAATCACGGAACTAATGAGCCAGAGAATATATTTGTAAAAAGTGGAAATAAACTGATTAAAGTGAATTTAAATTCGATACTTTTTGCGCATACAGATTCTAAAAACTATTGTTCTATAGTTACTACAGATCACAAAAAATTATCTGTAAGATATTCTATATTAAAATTAAGTAAGAAACTTCAAAGCTTAGAATTTGTACAAACACATAGATCTTATATTATAAATTGGAATAAAATAGATTCATTACATGAATATGACCAAACCATAGAAATACAAGGACATCATATTCCTATTGGTCGGACTTTTAAAGAGTATATTTATAGACGCTTAAAGGTGATCTAACTTCTTTACTTCGATAAATAATATTCCTTTTTCTTCTTAATTAAATTGTTAAACAATGAATATCACCACTTAAAGCAATAGTTTTAGTAGAAACATTACAATCCCCCTGAGTTTTACAAATGGTTAGTTTTGTAAAACAATTGACTATATTGGTAACTTGATCTGTAGTGTCTTGTGATCCTCCATTAAATTTATCAAGATGATCCAATCTAGCTATTTTTATTTTATCTAGACTTATTTTTTTTCTTTGACTATTTTTCATTTTTCAAAAAAGTTAAAGTATTACTATATTATCCAAATCAATGGATACTGATATTTTATATTTATTATTAAAAAACTTCTAAATTTTATTTAAATATTAGTGTCAGTTGCAGTAGTACCGATACTACCAGCACCTGTTTTTGTAGAAGTTGTTTTTGTATCTCCAACTGTGAGTAAATCATTTGGATCTATAAGTACCGTACCATCTTGTATATCGTAGAATGATCCTCCAACAATAGATCGTAGGTTATTCAGTTTAGCTATTTTAATTTTGTCTAAGCTTAATTTATTTCTTTTTTTCATAGTACATGTTTTGTAGTGTAGATATAAAAATTTCATTCCATACAGATAGAAATACTACTCCCAGCACCCGTTTTAGTAGAAGTATGTGTGCCAATATCATCACATGTTTTAGTATGAGTTCCTGTAAGTTCTGTAATAGTTGGAATTTCAGTTGAAGTTGTAGGTATAGAACCACCCCAAATTGCATGTGTATTATTTAATTGAGCAATTTTGACTTTATCCAAACTCAATTTTTTAAGTTTTCCCCTTTTCATATTGTTTCGATTTGTGTTTTCACAATCTACAATTTTAGTCATAATAATACACGTAAATATTCTTGAAATTTATAAATTTCAAGATAACAAAAAGTATTTTTGGTGCTGAATATTAAGGTTTTATGTGTTTTATGAAATAGGATGGGTATATGCCTGTTTTTTTATGAAAAGCAGAAGAAAATGATTGCGCATTTTTAAAACCAACTTCTTCTGCAATAGCCTGTATTGTATACGATCGTAATGACTTATTAGAACTAAGTTGATCAACTGCAAAATCAATTCTTAAATTATTCAGGTAATTTGCAAAATTTACATTTTTATAGACATTGATGATTTTTGATAAATATGCACTATTGGTTTGTAGTTCTTTCGCTAAAGAATTGAGTGTATAATGCTTTTTTGCAAATTGTTTTTTATCTTCAAAATCATGAAGCTTTTTTAAAATTGTTTCTATTACATCAGTAGGAATATCTATGTCAGGTTTTTTAGTTAATTCTTCATTGACATTTTTAATAATCTCTGATTGATCTACTTTAGGTTGCTTTTGTTCTTTTAATAATTTCTGAAAGCGTATTTTGTTTAGATAACTTTTTCTAAAACCATAAATAGCAATCAATACCAAAATTATGGATAATGTAATTAAAAAATTAATTGTATTATTCTTTAAAAAAGTATCTCTTTCAAATTGTTTTATGAGTTTTTCTTTTTCTGACTTTAGTTCTGCAGCATCATATTTTTTAGTAATATTTCTTGTTAGGCTTACTTGATTTGCATGTCTAATGCTATCAAGTTCTAATTGCGTATTAAGATATTCTAGTTGTAACTCATAATTGTTTTCGGATTTTGCAAAAGCCTTTAAATAATCATAAATATTAATAATATCTGGGATTACATCTTTTGTTTTTCTTAGTATCGTATCCGCTTTTTTAAAATGAAAAATACTTTTTTCTTCATTTCCTAAGTCCTTATAACTTCTGCCAATGTAGTAATCGCAGGTTGCAATTCTTGTTTCTGAATCATCAAACTTGGTAATCAATTTTTTTCCTTTTTTTAGGCTATCAATTGCTTTACTATAATTGTTTAGCAAATATTGATGTATTCCCGATGTTACTAAAATATATGAGTAAACTGTAGAATCATTTGTTTTTAAGGTTTCTTTTATTCCTTTTTCGATAGTTGTTTTTGCTAGCGCTAAGTCTTTGGTATGGATATAAGAATCTGCTAGTGCAAATAACACACGGTTGTAATTGAATTGATCTTGATGTTCGGGTTTTTGTTCTATGAAGTTTATATATTCATTAAAAATAGTTAGTGCTTCTTCTCGATCACCAGACATATTTTTTAGTAATCCGATATTAAATTTTGCTATCAAATATATTCTATCATTACCACTTTTTTTAGCAGCTTCAGATGCTTTTACATAAAGTTCTAGAGCTTCTATATATTGTCCTAGCTCATATTTAATTACACCTTTTTGTAAATAACTTACAGATGGGAATCTTAAATAGTTTTTACTTTTGGTAATACTAATGACACTATCTATATAGGCAACCTTCTTACTAGGCTGATAAAGAGATAAGAATAGGTAAGCATTTGCCATATTTAATGTGTCAGACTTGCGAATAGCACTATTAAGATGTGTTTGGGCAATTTTTACTTTTAAAGAATCTACTTTTTCTTTTCTTATAAGATTTACGAGCTCTATATAATTATCCTGCGCAACCACAAATTCACCTGTCAATAACAATATGATTACATAAATTATAGATAGATTTTTGATCTTCATTAGTAGAGCCCTTTTCAACAGTGTTGTTTTGATAATAAATTATATCATACGAATGTAAAGATTTAATAGTGATCTAAAGAAATAATTATAGTGTTTTATAGATAGTTGAAATTTATAAATTTCAACTCTTAATTTATAAATGCCAATAATAAGTATTTGTATTCTAGCTTATACCCTGATTAGATTTGATAAAGTGAACATCAAAAAAGCAAATACTATGAAACCCTATAACCTAGAGTCGGATGATGCTTATTTAAAAGAATTAGATATTGATCTTAAGGATTTAAAAAACACATCGCTAAGTAATCTCAATGCATCACTTACCATACAAAAACAGATAATTAAACATACTGATGACGGTATTGTTATTGGATTTTATATTAAATCCAAACACGCAAGTTTAGGATTAACTAAAAAAGTAAACTCTTTTTATAAAAATTCATTAATGTTTCCTGAACCACAAGAAACGGGACTCATAAAAGAAAAGAGAAAGGAACAGTCAACCCATTTATTTATTAAATGTGGGAATAAGTTAGTTAAGGTAGCAATTGATACTATTATTTTTGCGCATACAGATTCTAAAAACTATTGTTCTATTATTACTTCGGATCATAAAAAATTATCAGTGCGTCACTCCATAACTAGTTTATTAAAAGCATTAAACCGTAATTTTTTTGTTCAAACTCATAGATCATATATTGTAAATTGGAATAAGATAGATTCGTTTTATGAGCAAGATCAAACTATAGAAATTCAAAATCATCATATTCCAATTGGTAGAACTTATAAAGATGAACTATATAAAAGAATAAGAATCATATAATTCCATAAAAAGATTCGTCAAACATATGATTTTAATTTGGCGAATCTTTTTTCAATACACAAACAAGAGTCTCGTTGTTAATTTCTCTTTCCATCAAAGGATACTCGTAGAATTTCTCCGTCGATTTCTAGGTCATTAAATGTCATATCAATTTCTATTGCTGAAGAATATTCACCTTCTACTATAACCGAGGTATATTCATCAAAATCGTTTTTTCTTCCAAATTGGACATCGTGAATGGAAGGTATGTCATTACTAAAGTCTAAGCGGTATGTTTTGCAACCTGTCTCGATGATGGTACATATTCCTTTTCTTGTTTCGGTACCGAAAGTTTCGAGTTTTCCTTTATAGATACCAATAGTTTTTCTAGGAAGGTTACTAATTTCCGAAGAATTACAGTTTAATAGTACCCCATAACTATGATTATGCTCTAAAATACAACTAGTAGCACCACTTTTTTTATTGGAACTTGTATTGATACTTACATTTCCGGTTTCTAATAAAACATTTCCATTTGCTATTGAAATCCCTGTATTCCCAGTGCTTAATGATAAGTTACCATTGTTGTTCGTTATTTCTGATCCTGCAGTGTTTAAATGAATGTTATTACCAGTTATTGTATTGGTATCATCATATGTGTTATTACCTTCGTTAATACTTCCTGAAAAAGCTATTGTGTTAGCAGCTGTAGATCCTATAATAAGATCTCCTTCTTCATCAACTGTAATAGCTAGGTTTTTACCATTATAAATAACTGTGGACGTATAAGTGTCATCATTTTTAATAAACTTTATACCTGATATAGAAGGAATTCCATCACTAAAATAAAAAGCGTATGTTCTATATCCTTTTGTTTTTATAGTACAAGTACCCTCGGTGTTTACCATTGTTGCTCTTCCGTTTGCAGAAAGAACACCTGTATATTTTGTAATTAATTGTTCGGGTAATTTTGTGCTAGTCTGTGCATTTATTGTAAAAGATTGCATGACCAATAAAGATAACATCAATAATGAGCTTTTAATGGATAAGGTGTGACCTGGTTTTTTCATTATGTTATATTTTATTTATTATAAAATAGGACGATTATTTGTTTCCTATTTCAAGATTAATTTAATTCCTATGCCTGCGTATGGAGTAAGCTCACCAATTTCGCTGTTAAAATGATAGGTTTCATTTACTTTTATATTTAAAGTGATTACTGGTGAAAGAAAAATATCAGCATCTACACCTGCATATGCTCCATAGATGAGGTTTTCTGTTTCTACAGTTAATATTTGATTGTTTCCTATGTTATTATCACCATCGTTAATAATTTCATATCCAATAGTACCGCCGCCGCCTAATGCAAATGCAAATGTTCTAGAGTTGTTCCTAAGTATATCAAAAAAGAATCCTGCATTAAATGAATATGTATTTATAGGAATGTCAATATTGTTTTGTTCTAATGTTGTAAAACTACCTTGTAAATTAAATTGGATATAATCAAACTCATTAACTTTATAATCCCCAGTAATCATTCCGCTAAAACCATCTTGGACAATACCTCCATTTATAGAAAATGC
Source organism: Aquimarina sp. AD1 (assembly GCF_003443695.1). Taxonomy (NCBI): domain Bacteria; kingdom Pseudomonadati; phylum Bacteroidota; class Flavobacteriia; order Flavobacteriales; family Flavobacteriaceae; genus Aquimarina; species Aquimarina sp. AD1. The sequence goes on from NZ_CP031966.1 coordinate 616,206, forward strand.
TACTTTATGACTCTGAGCTAATAATGAATTTGAATATGACCACAGCACAAAAGTAAATAGTGATATATATAGAATTGGTTTTTTAATTCTTCTCTGATTATTCATTCGTAATATTTTGTTTTTCAAAATTTTGGGAAGCATTCAGAAAACGAATTAAAAGCTTATTGTAATGTCACGTATTGTTTTGAGGATTTTGGTTTAGATTTTATGGATTAATGTATAGTTTTTAGGGTTTTTTGTTTGAGATGTTTTTATGTTGGATATCGATTTTTATAAGCTTTTAAAAAAAAGAATCATTCATCCACAAAATTATGTCATTAGACCACTAATCAAATTAAATGATCAATTTTTCAAACATATTTGTATTAATAGATGTAGTCTTTAAGCTAAATATTGATTTATGAGAAATTTATATTTGAGAGTTTTTGCAATATGTACGTGTTTAATTATTTCGTGTACTAAAGAAATTGAAGCAGATCTTATAACAACCATCATAGAAGATGATTTCGAAGATGTAAATAATGTGTTATTAAAAATAGTAGAGGATAATCCAGGTAACACCCTTAATTGGGGTGATAGTTTAGATAATATTAATAATTGGGAAGGACTTATTATTGAGAATAATAAACTAATTGGGCTAGATATAGAAAACAAAGGAATTAAGGTACTTACTCCAACAATTAATTTATTAGAAAATCTAACAGTTTTAAAACTTAAAAATAATGAGTTAAGCAATATTCCAAATGAGTTGTTTGACCTAAAAAGACTGGAAAATTTATCACTATCAGGAGGAACTAATTTGACAGTACAAGCGGATGATTTTTTACCGGGTTTATTTTCTTTATCTAATTTAAAGGAGCTTAGCTTAGATCGAATTGGTATTAACGAAATTGAAGGTATAGGATCTTTGAACCAATTAGAAAAGTTGATTTTGGAAGATATTCTGTTAGATATTATACCTAGCGATCTAGGTCAGCTTACACTTTTAGAGGAACTAAATTTTACAAATAATAATTTTTTCGAAATACCTGAAGGTTTTTTTAGATTAATAAACTTGAAAAGCATCTCTCTTATTAATAATAAGAACCTTACGACTATACCTGAAGGATTTGGGGTTTTTACAAAATTAGATTCATTAACAATAACGGGAAGTGAAGGAATACAAAAATTTGCTAGTAGTATTTCTGAAGCTACGACACTTAAAAAACTAGATTTATCCAATAACAATATAGGTTTTTTAACTAATGAAGACGGTATTATTCCTGATGAAATAGGGATGTTATCTCAACTAACGGATTTAAATTTGGAGAATAACGATATTAATTCAATTAGTGCTAGAATAGGTGAGTTGGTAAATCTAAAAACAATTAATCTTCGTAATAATAAGATTATTGATATCCCTATGGAACTAGGCGCATTAACGATTTTGGATATATTGGATGTGTCTGGAAATTTAATGCTTAACGAAATTCCTGAGGAGGTTTGTAAATTACAAGATCTAGGAGCTATCATTATTAGCGAGGGAGAATGTGGAGATCTGAGAGTAAGTTCTGAATACGGTTTTAATACCACAGAAGTAGGTGTTAGTTCTCTATTTTTTATAGATGTTGTTTTGGATGCGGTTATTGATCCCGTTTTTGTTGATGGTGACGGCCCGTTTGATTTAGATTTTGGAGAAATAGGTTTTGAAATCCATGAAGTGAATATTGAAGATGTATTAAATAGAGAAGATACTCCAGATCAGGTTCTTGTTAACCAGACTGCGACACAGCAATTCATTAATGGAACTAATAATTTATCGTATGAACTTATATCACCTTCGGTACCAAATATAGACTTGCCAGAAGGAAGAACATATCGTGTAAGATTATTTAATACAGAGTTTAGTAATGTAAAAACCTATTTACCTGCATATGAGCTAATGGTTTTAGAATAATATAATATTTTAATTTGATATCATCAATCAATTATAGAAAAAACCTCATCAATGTTTATATTGATGAGGTTTTACATTTCTATTTAATCTAAAAACAGCGTTTTTAGTTACAATTTCTATGTGGACAAAAGAAAGGCATATTAGTGACCACTCCACAATCGCATCCATCGTATCCACCATTTACTGTCTTCTGAGCTTTTTTGTTGAGGATTTTTATTCCTTCTAAGTTTAATATGTTTTTTTTCATTGTGCGAAAATTTAAGTTATTGAAATACTAGTATTTGGTATTATCTTAAAATACATAATTTACCAAATGGCGAACTAGGAACAGAAACACATTGGTAATTATAACTGGCAGTAAGATCGATGCAGTCATTATTATTATGACATGGTAATAATCCTCCGTTAATTGTTTTTTGTTGTTCTTTAGTTAAAGATGTTCCTAAGTTTGATAAGTTATTTATCATAATGTAAAATATTAAGTTATTTTATTACACGATGTAATAAGTGTATTTAAGATATTAATCAGAAAAATGATAATATCTATACAGTGGATTTTAAGTCTATAATTGTGGATGAATTACATTCTGATGTGGAGTTTTCTAAAAGAATAGAACTGTAGTTATATGTTTGATAAGTGTATCAGAAAACTTTAAGTAATCTTAGAATAAAAAAAGAGAATTATTATTAGCTTTTAAAAATATAATTTGAAATAGGATATATAAAACTATTTAGATACTAAATAGGCTATTGTCATTACTTGCTGGTTTATTTTTATCAACTGTATTGGATTTAGTTTTTACTTTGGGTGGAGTAGGAGGGTTATGCTTTTTTCGATCCTTACCAAGTTGTTCTCCCATTACTAAAGAAGGTTTATTATCTTTTTTTGGTTTTGTAGTTTTTCCAAGATTTAGAAGACTGGTATGATTAGTTTTATCTTTGGTTGGTTTAGGTTTAGGAACTTTTTTAGTTACTGGTGTTATAGGAACTTTAGTTGTACTAGGTTGTTGTTTTTCTTTTTTTAATTCCGTGGTAGACTCCTTAAATTGTTTAAGAGGTGACGTTTTTTTCTTTTTTTTAGTAGGAACCCTAGTAATAGATTTGATTCTGGGTTCTTCTTTAGGAATTACTATATCTCCGAGGATTATGGAAGGTTTAGAGATTTTTTTCTTTTTTGATATTGTTTTTTTAGGAATAATAACCTTTTTCGTAGGAGGTTCTTCTTCTCTTAGTAGATATTGATCCTCTTCTTTAAATTCTAATACTTCGTCTAGAGTGAATTCTTGCACGGGTACTTGGATAAAACTATCAAAATGATCAAAACTTTCATTGTCATTAACACGATTTATCAATATTAAAGACTCTGATTCATTGGCATATCTTTGTTGATGTATTTGATTCGTAATTATGGGATATTCTACCAGCCATTTTTGCTCAGCAATCCACGAAAACCTTAGCACATCATTATGATCGTTAATGATACTTATGAATGAATTAGGATCTGGAGATAGATTATTAAAATAATCGACCACCTCATTTTTATTAACAATAATGCCATTGAGTTGATTTTCTTTGATGATATCTTTTAGGTAGGTTTTCATTTAATTTGATATACCATTATTTATTAGAGGTACTAATTCTGAATTTTTTCAATTAGACTAAGATATTTATTCCTTGTATCTTCTACCAAATTGTTTTTTTCAATATGGCTGTTTAGGTTATTAATAATCTTTTCCCTATACTCATCTGGAATTTTATCGAAGTTCTTTTTTATTGCGTGGAAAAAAAATAAACCAGAACTTTTTTTAGGTGGGATTTTAGGCATTGATATAATGTAATCCCATTTACCGTCATAATTATCAAATTGAGGTAGCTTATGAATAAACCTAGCAACAGATATTTTTATTTTATTGCTACTATGATTTATATTTTTCTTAAATAAATTAAATATCTCTTCATTATTTATTTTATACATTGTCGCTGAGAATCCAAGCGTACTAATAATGTTATTTAATATTTTATCATCTGATTCGTGTTTTTTTGCTAAAAACATGATTTTTGTGATAACATCTTCATTCTCAAAAAAATCTTTTCTTAAAGTATTAAACTCGCCAGAGGATTCACTGACTAAAATTTTGGTTACCGAGAGAATTTCATCTGCTGATATTTTCTCTATTTCTTTGAATTTCTCTTCTAAAAAAGTTATTTTTTTCATATTCATATTATCAGCAGGGTTTTATTTTTCCTGTATCAGTAATTCTACCATTTTTAGCATTTTTCATTTGTTCTTCCATTTCTTTTTCTGAAAAAAACACTTCATCGCTATTAAGTTTGTCTGGATTATACCCGTGATAAAAACCTGGGTTATTATTCGATGTCCTACGTCTATTAAGTAGAAGATTATTTTCATTTACATGTTCATGATACAAAGCCGATCCTTCTAAATTTCGAGTAGTCCTTCTATCTGTTAGATCATCTAAATAACTTATTTGGCTAAATATTTTACCATCCTTGATGTGTTCACCTACTCTTATCTGTACATCTCGCTTTGTAATTCCATGATATACCACATTTCCATTATCATCTAATAGTTGGTAATAAGTGTCTAACCCAAAAGGATCTACCCAAGCATTACTATCATAAGTATACGCATACATCGTAGGATTATTACCCGCCAATCGTATTGGATCTTGAGAAATATAAGTTCCTTCTTCAGGATTATAATATCGAAAACGATTATAATATAAATCAATTTCAGAATCTTCATATTGACCCTGAAAACGGAACGGACAATCCTGCAATGAACCTGTTACAAGGTTACGAATTTTTCCATAGATGTCATATTCTGCATGCCATGTTTTTTCTCCATTACTATTGTACATTTCTATAGGAGTCCCGAGATGATCTGTAATAATAGAATAGGTGTCATTTTCTGTTATTTTCGCCGCAGGTTTAAATCCACCTTGATCAAAAACCCAAGTAATAAGATTTTCTATAGGTTCTTTTTTATCTTTTGATAATAAACCAGATGCATCAATACTTAATTTAGGTTTGTTCTTAAGATTATAGTGCCATTCATGTAAGAGGACATTCCCATTCCATACAAAACGAGTAATTAAGTCAGGATTGTTTTCTGTTTTCTTTGATAGATGCTGTTTACTAATTTTTGTTGTTCTTCTTCCCAGTGCATCATATTCCATTTCAACAACACTTCGATCTGGACGATAGATACTTTTAAGCATTCCATTACCGTTCCAATCATATTTCCAAGTTCCTTTGGGAGAGGATTTCTTAATTAAGTTTCCTTCATCATCATATTCGTAGGTTTTATTTCCAGAGGTTAATAGTTGACCATTGGCACCATATGTACGATCTTTTTGAGTTTTTGTTCGGTATAGATTACCAACTTCATCTGGTAATTTATAATCATAGGATTTGTCTTCATATTGAGCCCAAGCCAAGTTATTGAAATCATCGTAATCAAAATTGACAATTCCTTGAGCTAGGTTATCTACAATTTTCTTTAGTTTATGATTGACATCCCAAGTGTAAGTTCTTCGTCTAGTTTCGACCTCTCGTTTTTGAACAATCTGTTGTTTGTGTCGTCCTGCCTGATCATAACTCCAATTAGTTTTTATTCCGCCTGGTAAAGAACGTTCAGTTTCCATACCTAGACTATTGTATTTAAAATTAGCTTTCCATATGTTATTATCGTGATTTTTAGCTTTTACGGATGAAACTTCTCCGAGTTCTGTATATTTAAGACGTATGGAAGCACCTAAACTACTTTGTGTTTTAGATTGCTGTCCTTTGTCATTATAGCTAAAGGATATCGTATGCCCATCCTGTTCTTCGGAAATAACTCTTCCGGCTTCATCTCTATTGATTTTTACTATTGAGTTTGGATTGACCGCTTGTGTTAATAATCCATCTTTATTATAATCAAATGTAGCCCAGGAATCATCATGATATTCAATTCTAGAAACACGGCCACCTTTATCATATTCATAGACACTAAACTTATGATTAGATTTTTCTTCTTTAATAATCTTTCCAGCCTTATCTCGTATAAAATTTCTAGTAATTTGATCAAAACCTTCTTCTCTAATAATATTTCCTAATGCATCTCTAGTAAAATGATAGGATTCTTTATGTTCATTGATTAGACCTATTAGTTGTTCTTCTTTATCATATCTAAACAAAACTTTTCGACCGTCTTGTTCTCTGGATTTCAAATTTCCTTGAGATGTATATTCATATGTAAGAATTCTTCCATTATCAATTGCTTTTCTAACTCTTCCATAACTGTCATATTCTAGTTGTATCTTGTTTTTATCGGGTAACCTTATTGTAGATAAATTACCTAACGGATCATACGAAAATTGCTGTTGATGTTTTGCAGGGTTGATCGTTTTAATACATCGTCCCCAAGCATCGTATTCCCAGAAAGATTCTTCTCCGTTTGGAGAAATCATGCGATTTAAGTTATGATCATTATCATAAAAAAGCTGCACTAGATTTTCATTTGCATCTGCAATTTTGGAAATTAAACCATGCTCATTATATTCAAAAGTTTGCATAGTTTGATCTGGATACATAATAGTATTCAACTTATTGTTTTTGAAGAACCTTGAAAAGATGCCTCCTTCTGGTGATGTTTGTAAAAGTAAATTCCCTTTATCATCATAAGAAGATTCTACTTCAGCTCCATCTGGGTAACGGACTGATGTTTGGTTGCCATGAGTATCATATGTGTATTGCGTTTGTAATCCTTCCTGATCTATTGTTTTTATTAGTTCGCCAAATTGATTATACTCATTGATAGTAATACCATCTAATGGATCAATAATTTTTACAGGAATGTTGTTTTCATGATGATAAATGGTTCTATTTCCATAAGAATCCCTTACCTCATTGTGTTTTTCATAATATTTAAATTTGTAGTCTAAAGTTCCTCCTTCTAACCAAGTACGAGTACACCTAGCACCAGTTTGATATGATTCATATTCCCAATAACAAGTAGCACCTTCACGATGCGTTTTAGAAACCATTAAATGATTCTTGTAAACTGCGATTACCGATTTACCAGAAGCATCTGTAATTTTCGCTAGATCTCCAGCTTCATTATATCCATAAGTTACCAGAGTTCGTTTTTCAGATCGATGATGTTGGGTGATTTCTATTATTCTTTGTGCTGTATCATAATGAATCTTGATTTTCCTATTAGCAGTGTCTACGATTTCATCGAGATAATCATCTTGATAATTAAATTGGATATTGGTTTGCCCATCCTTTATGATTTTGGAAATCTTATAAGTTCTCGAGTGATCAGTTAATACATAAGTAAGTTGATCGTTATAATCATAAAGGTGATAAGTAGAGGAGTTAATATAGGTTAGTTGAAGTTTTTCTGTTCTATTGAATTCTGATTTTTTTTCATTGTTAAGTAAAGAGAAAAAAGCAAGTCTTCCATCACCAAGGGTGAGTAGTATATCTTCTGGTCTTGTGGTAAGATGTATATCATAATTATGATGTACACCATGACCTAGAGGACCTTTATAAGCAGAGTCTGAGTACCAAATTCTTTTCCAGCTGATGGGAATATTTCCAGGGATTTCAAAATCAACATAATCGTAGATGTTTACACCGGTAATTACATCTACCGGATCGCCTTTACATACACTGTTTTTATTTGTATTCTGTGAACCGTTTTGAGAATTTTCAGGATTATTTGCCTTACCGTCTGTAGTCTCTTCTGGCTTTTGTTTAGGGGTTTCAGGAGAAGCGTTTGTTTTATGTATTTGAGTTGGATCTTTACCTTCATTAAAGGCTTTCATAACCTCTCTCATTTGTTGGTATCTTTCCTTAGAAGTTTTTGCTGTATTCCAAACGTGTTTTAGTTCTTTTGCATAGGGTAATGTACCATAAATGTTTCCGGTTACTTGGTTGAAAATTTCACCTTTAACACCAGACCACGCAGTTTTTAGATTAAGATTTTTTAAAAATTCAGGGTCGAATAATTTAGCTCCTTTTTTTAAAACTCCAGAGATAGGAACAATAGTTTTTACAACCATTTGACCAGCAGCCTCTCCAGCAGCAAAGTCATCTCCTGTGACCATTACGTCATTGAGTTTTGTATAATCATCAACATATTTTTGTTTTATGTCACTAGGTAGATTTTTTATCTGTTCTTTGATGAGTTGATTTTGTAATTCATTTTGTGCTAATCGATCATAAAATGCATCAGTATCTTTCCAATTCAAATATGCAAGATATCTGGGGTCTCTATAAAAAGCAAAAGCTGCCATATCATCAACAGATGTAGCTACTCCAACAACAAGTTTAGCTCCACCAACAACTGGTTCATAAAATCCTTCTTTTGCAGCTCCCCAGCCATACCCTCCTAATCTTTTAAAATAACCTTCTACGCTTTCTCCTGCTTCCAGATACACCGATTTTTGAGGCATTCCAGCTTCAAGATCTCTAGCCCATTGTGCTCTTGATGATGGATCTGGATTTTCACTTTTATTATCTAAAGCTTGAGCACTCGTTCTTTGACGATTTATTTCCTTTCCAGCGTTATCCCAAAAAGCTTCTTGTTCTTTTTTACTCTCATCAGTGATTACTTCTTCTCCATTATCTATAGCTTTTTGAGCTGGCCTTACAAAGTCTTCTGTTGAGTATTCATCAAGACTTTTTTTCTTCTTATCCGTTTCTGAAGGTTTTTGGACATCTGTTTGTTCTGAATCTTCAGGATTTTTATTTGCGAAATTATCATGTTTTTCTGATTCAGAGATATCTTCTAGATCGATTTGGACAATACCTTCCGGATAGGTTTTACAAGTAGTTTGACTAGAACTAAGTAAAAACCCTGAACTGCCATTCTTTACATTTTCTGTAACAGTATTGGTTTTCCATTTGTTCAATAGAGGGACACATTGACGTAATGTGTTTTTCGGACAGGTACAAGTACCAAAACGTTCGAAGATAACATCTTTATCAGTGGCAGCAATAGCGCCTGATATTTTTATGTTTTTTGGGTTAGCTATTAAATTAGCGGGTCCTTTTCCGAAAGAACATTTAATCTTTTGACCATTATAAACATATTGTCTAGCCATATATTTTAATTTATAGAAACTTCTCCGCCATCTACGGAACATTTTGATTTTCCAACTACTTTAGTTTTTCCACCAATAACACCAATTCCTAGAGCAGTTAGTGTTAAACCAATGGTTGCTTGTATATTTGCCATGACCGAGGCAGTAATAGAAACATGTTTACCGGTTACCCTTGCAGATTTACCACTTAGAGAGGCTGTAGACTTAGCTTTAGCTCTTAGACTATTTCCTGCGTTAAGAAGAATACTGGAAGTAGCACTAGCACTAAAATTACTACCGGCGCTAGCGGCAACATTGCTACCTGCATTCATCGTTAAATTATTACTAGCTTCTATGGCAATGTCAGTAGAGGAGAAGGTAATTTTATTAGGTGCATTAATGGTAATTTCTCCATTACCACCCATCACAATGGTATTCCCGCTAGGATCAGCAATGGTAACACTACCATCTGCATCATTAAGCGTTACTTGATTACCACTTCGCGTTTTGATGGCTTTTAGATGATTATTACCACTTTTAAAACTTTCTGGAACAGAAGAAGCATTGGTCACACTACCTTTTACAATAGGTAGTTCTGCATTGTCGCCTTCGTGATCTACGATTACTTCATCTCCTTTTTCAGGTACAAAATACATTCCTTGCCCTGGTCCACCAGCTAGACTAGCTTGTCTAATCCAAGGAGAAGTTTCTCCTGTTTCTTTTTGCCAAGCATATTGTATTTTTACACGACCCATTCCTTCTGGATCCACGTTGTCCACTACAACAGCTGTCTGTGATTTACTTTTTGGATATGCTTTAATAGAAGTTTTTGGATATACATCCGTTTCTGCAGTGATAGCTTCAAAACTATTCTCATATCTGCCATTTTCTCCACAATTATGTGTTATTTTGGTGATTCTATAGCCTCCATATGAAGAGGTTTCTCCATCTATTAATATTTTGCTGCCAAGAGAAATACTTGGATTACTACTTTTTCCGGATACTTTTATTTGATTTACTTCATTAGCCTGTTTTTGATGTAATATTTGATCATCTATACGTGATTTCATCTGTGGATCATCATGAGCACTCACAAAAATCTGGGTTTCTTTTTGAAATAGTTTATTGCTTTTTTGATTAATTGTAGAAATAAAACCTTTAGAACTAGAATTCAATTCTGCGGTTTTTACTTCGTGAAAATTATCTGTTAGGTAATCATTGGTGAAATATTTAAAGTTGTTAGGTATAGTTTCTAATTTCATGGACAACTCTAATAGATCATAACCATATCGAAGTTTTATAGGTTCTTTGTTTTCAGGTTTTCCAAAAACTAATTTAGATCCATCATAATAAAACCATTCTCCATACTGTGCAGCTAGTCTACTCGCATACTGGAAAGCACTTTCTTCTTTTTGAACACTATAATGTATTGGAGTAACTTTTTTTGGAGAAATGTTATACTGTAGAATTCCTTTATCATATCCAGTAAACGTTTTTTCTAAAATCTCTGAAATTCCTATATCTTGATGAGATGCATAATGAGGACCATCATCCGTAATTATACTACAACTTTTGCCTAGTATATGGATGAGATCACCGGTTTTCTGATAGAATCCTTTTACGGTATTAATGGATGTAACGATACCTTTAAATTCTAATATCTCATTTTCAGAAAAGCCATTAACGGATTGTATTTTTAATAGAAATATAGCGCCCAAAAAATTAATGCTCTCTCCAGAGATATGATCTGTAACTTCTTCTAGCACATCTTTTCTACAGACTAATTCAAAACTATGATGTGCATCTATTTCTTGAGAAAGAGAGAGTTTTTTAAATGCGGGAATGGGATCACCATCTATAAATATTTGTACTTGTGTGTCAGTTGCCATAATTATATTGATATCGGAATTATCCAGTTTACTAGTTTAATTTAAGATTATTAGAGGGAAATAATTTTGGAATGAGGATGAATGGTTACTAAAGCAGGACGTTTGTAGTAAATTTTGTGGTTTTAAAGAAATGCTTTGTAATTATCTCATAGATAATAAACAATGATGTGTTTTTAAATAATATACTGAACACTTAGGATAAAGTATATAGTGAGATAACAATGTTCCTTTAAGATTTACTGTTGGTCAACAAAATCTCTTCAAATGTCCACAGCTTAATTTTATTAGATAAGAATAAAATTAAGTTTACCTCAGGTTTAATAATTATTTAAAATTAAAAGCAATGAAAACTCAAAACAATTTTTTGAAAAACTTAAGTAAAGTAGTATTAGTATTATCTGTTTTATTCATTTCATCTTGTGGTAGTGATGATGATGGAACACCTGCGGAGGAATTTGTTACACTTCCTGCACAAGTACTAACATCTTATACAGGTAACTTAGTATATACTCCTAGTGATGGTTCAGGTCCAATTATTAATACAAGTGGTACTGCTACTGTTGCAGTATCTGGTAATACATATACAATTAGTTTTAGTGATGGGGTACCTTCAATTAGTGGACTTGTTTTTTTAGCCGGTTCTGGAAATAATTTTGTGTCTGCCTCTGCAGGTCAATCTACAACTGGTATTTCAGTAGAAGATGGAGATTTAGCCGTAGGAGCGACCAACAATGGGAATACCTGGGCATTTTCTACAAATTAATAGTTTATTTTAATATCTCTAGGGAAAGGATGGTTTTGGGGAAAACCATCCTTTCCATTTTTTGTATTTCTTATTGACGCTATATGTCTAATTCATAATTTACCTAAAAATGAAAAATATACTCACATATAAAATTATTATCTCAACTTTAGTTTTACTTATTAGTATTGGCTGTGGAAGTAAAAAGTCATTGAAGACAGAAGTCATAAAACCTCCAATTGTTACGTTAGATTCATCTGTTAAAAAAATAGGAATACTTAATAGAAGCGTACCTTCTGACGATAATGTAGGATTAGATCAATTAGATAAAATATTATCAATTGAAGGAGCAAAACTCGATGAGGATGGAGCTAAGCAAGCCATTATTTCTTTAAAAACAGCATTACTTCAAAATCCTAGGTTTACAGAAGTAACGATCTTACCGATGTCATTAAAAGAAAATCCTGGAGGAGGTATTTTTCCATCACCCATAAGTTGGGACCAAATTGATAAACTTTGTAAAACGAATAATGTAGATGCGATTTTTACTTTAGCCATATATGATACTGATGCTAAAGCTTCATACACTGTTGAAAACAAGAAGATTGAAGGACCATTAGGACTAGAACTTCCTGGTGTAGAACACCAAGTAAATATAGAAACTAAGATAAAAACGGGATGGCGTATATATGATCCTATTCGAAAAAAAATCAGCGATCAACTATCAGTTAATGAGAAAACGAAATCTGTAGGAAAAGGAATTAATCCAATAAAAGCAATTGAGGCTGCTACGAATAGAAAACAATCAGTCCTACAAATTAGTCAGAAAATTGGTAGTGATTATGCGTTGAGATTATTACCCTATAAGGATAATGTATATAGAGATTATTATGTGAAAGCGACGCCGAATTTTGAAATTGCAAAACGAAAAGTAGAAACAGGGCAATGGGATGGAGCAGCTGAATTGTGGGAAAAAGAAACTAGTAATTCAGATCCAGAAATTGCCGGACAGGCTTGCTTTAACATGGCTTTCTATAATGAAATAAAAGGAGATTATACCAAGGCTATTGAATGGGCTACAAGAGCCTATACAGATTACGAAAATAAAAATGCATTAAAATATATTAGTGACCTGAAAGAGAGGATCGAGAATAATAAAATTGTAGGAGGTTACTAACCTTTTTTTGATAATTAAAGTTTAACTATTATGGATTCTATTTTTTACCAAAAATAGAATCCATAATAGTTTTTAATCCTCTAAATGCCATGAATATAGCGAATGCAGCCCCAACTAATCCCAAAATTAATATGGGATAATAATAGGAATGATCTTGGTTTTTAAAAGCAGAGTGAATAATCACTGGACTAATAAACATAAAAATCAACGCAATTGCCATACGTTGTATACCTTTACCTAATAATTCTTTATCTGTTCTTTTAGGCTCCATAATTATCAATTGCGTTTCTAACAGTTCCATGTTTCTTTAATAATTCTGTAGCTAATGTTCTTTCTATTTTTAGCTCATCCATAATCATTCGTGTACCTCGATCTACTAGTTTATTATTACTAAGTTGCATATCTACCATTTTATTACCTTTTACTTTTCCTAGTTGTATCATAGTAGCTGTAGATATCATGTTTAATACTAATTTTTGTGCAGTTCCTGCTTTCATCCTAGAACTTCCAGTTACAAATTCTGGACCAACGGTTACTACAATTGGATATTGGGCTGTCTTGTCTAAAGGACTTCCTTCATTACAAGTAATACAACCAGTAATAATATTTGCGGCATTACATTGTTCTAAAGCTCCTATTACATAAGGTGTAGTTCCTGATGCTGCAATACCAATAACAACATCTTTTTCTGAGATTTTATTTGCTTCTAAATCCTTCCATCCTTGCTCTGTATCATCTTCTGCAAATTCTACAGCCTTTCTGATAGCCGGATCTCCACCCGCAATTAACCCAATAACTAAATCATATGAGACTCCGAAAGTAGGAGGGCACTCACTTGCATCCACAACACCTAATCGACCACTAGTTCCAGCTCCCATATAGAAGAGTCTTCCTCCGTTTTTTAGTTTTTCAACAATTTTAGAAACTAAACTTTCAATTTGCGGGATCGCATTTTTTACAGCATCTGGTACCGTTTTATCTTCTTTATTGATATTTGATAACAAATCAGAAATACTCATCTTTTCCAGATGGTTGTAGTTTGAAGCCTGTTCGGTTGTTTTAGTAAAACTCATGCTTCAAAAATACTGATTTTCCTGATCACTCTTCAATTGTAAATTGAAAACGATTTGCCTCAGATAGATTAAAATATCCTAAAGCAAAATTATCCGGATTCGTGGTGTTTATAATATTTCCTCGTATTTGCGCAGGAGGTGTTTGGAACGGATTTCCTCCATCTTGTTCACTTTGTTCGATTAGTATATTAGAATAGTTGTAGTATCGTTCGTCTATTCCAAGAATTTTTATAGTTACTTGTTCTCCGCCAACCATATCCTCGTAGAAATAGGAAAAATTAAAAGATTCACCTTGATAGAAACGATCTTCGCTCGGAAGATATAAATTAAAATCAAAATCAAATAGATAGAAATCTTCTCTATTCCCTTCATCAGTAAAGAAAACAATAACTTCAGTTTCATCACCGTCGAATAAAGTTCCATCTCCTTGCTCCACATTATCAATCGCAACTGTCGGTATTAATTGTGTAGTGGCTTTATAGGTTTCTCCCTCATAGATCACCGTAAGTTCGTAATCTATATCAAATTCTGGTATTAAATTTGGGTCTTCTGGAATAAAGAATCCTGGTTCATTTAATGATTCTATAAAATTAACAACAGAATTGTCTGATAGATGGGTAATAAATACCGTTGCGTTACTTACGGTAGGAACACCGTCATTAAAGAAAGGAGCTGATAATGTAAGTCGTACTCCACCTAAGGCATCAACAGGAGTTTCATCTAAATAAATTTCAAAAGATGCGTCTATAACTAATTTTGGTTCTCCATTTGGAACATCAACATCAATAACATCTTCACAACTTGTGATTATAGAAAGTCCGATTATAAGATATAATAACTTTTTCATTGTGTTAAAATTTAAAATTATAGGTGATAGCTGGTACGATTCCAAATATGGAGGTTCTTACAGCCTCGTTTACCCGAGTTTCTGTATTTTGACTAAAGGCTATAGATGCAGCATTTCTGCGATTGTATAGGTTATAAATACTAAATACCCATTCACCTTGCCATTTACGAGTTTTATTTTTTCGTGGTGTTAAGGTAGCAGAAATATCCATTCGGTGATAAGATGGAAGTCGTTGATCATTTCTTAATCCATCATAAATTGGTACTACCAACCCTTGAAACTCAAACTGTCCAGATGGGTAATTAGTAGGTTGCCCTGTTTGGAATAAAAAATTAGCATTAAACGTCCATTTTTTGTTTAACTCATAACTCCCATTAAAAGAAATATCGTGTGTTTTATCAAAAGGTGTGTTATACCATTGGCCATTATTAATACCTGTTTCGACAGGAGTTCTTCCAACTGTCCGCTGTTCTGATTTAGACAATGTGTAGGCCAACCATCCTTTGAACTTGCCTTCATTTTTTCTTAATAAAAGTTCTAAACCATAAGCTCTAGCCTCACCATTAAGTATTTCTTGTTCAATGGCATCATTGGCGATTAGTTCTGCGCCGTCAATATAATCAATCCTGTTTTTGATGTCTTTATAGAAGACTTCTGTTTCTATAGAGTATGCATCATTTTTAATACTTTTAAAGAAACCTAAAGCATATTGATTGAGCAATTGCGGTTTTACATATTTCCCACTAGGAGTCCATACATCAAGCGGAGTAGGGGAACTAGTATTCGATAATAAATGTAGATACTGAGCCATTCTGTTATAACTAGCTTTTATCGAAGTATTATCGTTAAATATATACGCTAAGGCTAATCGGGGTTCTAGATTAGTGAAGTTTTTAATTTGATCACTTCTACTAATTTTTTCTGTGCCTATCGGATTAGCGGCTTCGTAAATTTGTAATTCTTCATTAAATAACAGAGGATTATCATTCTCATAAATATTTAATTCATCTTGACCCAACCTTGTAAAGTTACTAAGACGGATACCATATTGTAATGATAACTTATTAGAGATCTTGTGTTCTGCATCAATATATACGCCTAATTCATTAGCGTATTTGTCAATTAATTTATCTCTGATAATTCCAGAGTCATCTCTATTAGGCTTGATCTCACCAGGATTGAATCGATAGTATATATTATTGATTCCATAATTAAGTTGAAAATTATCGCTTAAATAATGTTTTAAATCATACTTTAAATTAAAATTTCTGATCCCAGAATCCCATTCAAAACCAACAAAGTCAAGTTCTAATCCATAAAAATAATCTGAATAGATAAGTGATAAATTAGAAAATAATTTATCCGAGAATAAGTGATTCCATCTTAGGTTTAAAACGGTATTCCCATATGTGTTTCTAAAACTTTCACTTATAGCAAAGACGTCCCTACCAAAGTATCCTGAGAGAAATAGATTATTATTTTCATTTATTTTGTAGTTCAGTTTAGTGTTGAGGTCATAGAAGTATGCAACATTATCATTACCATCATCTACTAATGGTAAGAAAAGATGTGCATATGATGCTCTTCCTCCAACTAAGAAAGCTCCTTTGTTTTTTACAATAGGACCTTCTGCTAATAACCTACTGGAAACAAGTCCAAGTCCACCATTAATATGATATTCCTTACTGTTTCCTTCTTTTTGATAAATATCTAAAACAGAAGAAACTCGTCCTCCATATTTTGCGGGAATTCCTCCTTTATAGAGTTTAATATCTTTAATTGCATCTGGATTAAATACGGAGAAAAATCCAAATAAGTGTGATGAATTAAAAATAGTGGCCTCATCTAATAAAATTAAGTTTTGATCCGCAGCACCACCACGAACATTAAAACCAGAAGCACCTTCACCACCACTAGTTACTCCTGGAAGGAGTACAATCGATTTAATTACATCTGCTTCACCGAGTACAACTGGGATTTGTTTGATCGTTCCTGCGGTTAGTTTATTAAGACTCATCTGAGGATTCTTAATATTTACTTTTTCAATATTTTCTGTTATTACTATTTCATCCAACATTTCGGAAGCTTCCGCTAGTTGAAAATTGAGTTTTTTATCTTCATTTAGTACAATTTCTTGTACAATATCTTTAAAGCCTAGGTAGCTGATTTGTAGTTTATAGGTTCCTTCTGGCAAAGTGATAGAGTAAAATCCATATTCATTGGTTACCACGCCTTTTCCCATTTCTGGAAAAAGTACATTAACACCAATTAATGTTTCATTACTAGATTGTTCCGAAATAGTACCGTTAATCGTAAATTTTTCTTGAGCTATCAAGGTACTATTAGCTGGTAAACATAGTAGTACCAGCCATATATTAAGAGTGAGATATTTTTTCAAAAGAAAGTTTTTTCAGTAGCATTTATAGAGTAGACGCTCTAATCTAAAATATGTTACGTATTTAGAGTATATAAATATATTGTAATATGTCACTTCTAGTTAAGATTTCCAGCAAAAACTAATGGGAAACCATTCTTCGGTGTATAAAGTATTACTATTTGAGGATTTAATACTTGATTTGCGTTTAAGATATACTTGGTTGTTTTCTGAAAATACATAGTTAGTATCTATTTTTTTGGTTCTTAGAATAACTTTATTTTTCATTTGGGGCTTTGGTAACATTTCCTTCTTATATAAAATCATTGTATCAATTTTTATGCCTAATTATGTTTGTAATCTTTTTTGTGCCTAAAAAAACCGGATGTATAGAATCTATTTTTGGTATTTGTATATTCTTGATATAGTAACTTTTTTGGTTTAAATAGCTGTTATACAGCAATATGGTTTTTGGTTTTTAGAGTCTATAACCTAATCCTATTTTTAAAAGATTTGCATTTCTATTAAATGCAATATCTGGTACATTATCTTCTTCAGAAAGCCTAATGAAATCATATTGAATTTGAGCAAAAAACTTTTTAGTGATATTATACGCAATTCCGACATTGAGATTAAATCCATTTAAAGTTTCAGTATCATTTAATTCTCCAGTATTTGTTGTGATTGATGAATCTAATATCATTACGGTGTATCCTATTCCAACTGAAGGGCGAAGTTTTTTAATTGATTCTATAGTTAACTCTCCAAATATTCTAGGTTGTAATATGTATGCCGTAGTTTCAGAGGTTTCGAACTTATCATTTATTAATATGTTACCATTTAGTGAAGCTCCTATCTTTACAGGTGTTAATTTAACAAACCTATAATCCGCACCAACATCAATAATTCCAACGTAATTGTCGCCAAGAAAGTTGTCGCCAAATGGAATTGGATAGTTGAGTTCAAAACTAATTTTAGAG
Source organism: Aquimarina sp. AD1 (assembly GCF_003443695.1). Classification (NCBI taxonomy): domain Bacteria; kingdom Pseudomonadati; phylum Bacteroidota; class Flavobacteriia; order Flavobacteriales; family Flavobacteriaceae; genus Aquimarina; species Aquimarina sp. AD1. Next base: position 634,321 of record NZ_CP031966.1, read on the forward strand.
TCTTGAGAAAATAATTGACAACAGGAAATTAGGATTACTACTAATAATGCGCTTTTTTTCATTGGAATAAAATTTATATTAATACTTTAAAGTCAATACGGAGCCTAATCAATAGGGATTATCTATTGATTTAATGTCTCTTTTTGAATGTTTTTTTGTTTAGTTAATTTATAGGAGGTTGTTTTTTATATCTGTTTTTATTTAGATTGAATACTCCAATTTTAGAGCCAATATTTATAGAAAATCCATTAATATTATCTAAAATGTTTGGTATTGGGTCGATTGGTGTTGAAAATCGATACTTAATCCCTGCTTCGAATTGTATAAATCTAGAGAGGTTATATAATATATTTACACCTGGTTCTACAATCAATGTTATATCTGTACTTTTGAATAAAGGCCCTGAACCTTCTACATATCCCATACCTATTAAAAAAGGAAACGAAAAATTGAATTTTGAAGTACTAAGTAAGATATTTTCTGAATGTAGCCCTCCATAGATAACTAATAAATCAAAATCTCCTCCAAAAGAACGATCTACAGAACTTAAATCAGAGAATAAAGCTTTTGCCGTTATTCCTAGTTCCATTTTTTTGTTAGCTACATAAGCTAATTTAATTCCGGCTGAGGTAGTCTCATTTTTTTTAATTTGACCATATCCCACGTCAACTCCTAGATATACACCGTGTACGATGTTTTTTCGATCGTTAAATTCTATATAATCTTTGTTGTCAGTTTCTTGACTCCTTGTTTGATTTGTTATTAGTATAATTAAAGCTACTAAAAATCTTCTTATATGTTTCATAAACAATGGTTTCATAGATTATATTTAAATTTTGGGATACTAATTTGGATGAGTTTTGATCCTAAGATGCATTGAGACTAGGTTATTCTATTCTTTAGGAGCATTTTTTCTGTATCTATTCTTACCTAGATTAAATACGCCAACTTTTACACCTATTCCTGCAGAAAATCCATTGATTCGATCTATACCATTAGGATGGATATTAAATTTACTAGAGAATCTATATTTTACACCTGCTTCTAGTTGTACAAACCTAGAAACATTAAATAGTAGATTTATTCCAGGTTCAGCTACAAAAACAGCATCCCAGTCATACTCATTCTCGTTAAATTCATCATCTTCATCTAATTGACCGTCTATATAACCAACACCTCCAACTCCAATTAGTAAAGGGAATGATAAATTTACTCTTGATTTACTGAAGAATATAGGTTCTAAGTGCATTCCTGCATATCCCCCAATTAGGTCTTCATCGTTAGAAATGGATATTCCTGGTAGATTTTGTTGAGAGTAAAAACCTTTCATACCAAAACCTACTTCGAATTTTCTGTTAGCTACATAAGCTAATTTAAGTCCTATTAACCCAGTGTCTTCTCCATCAATTTCTCCATAACTAGCACTAAAACCAAGGTAGACTCCATGGACAATATTTTTACGGTCATTAAATTCTAAATAATTGCCATCGTTTTTTTCTTGTGAATACGTATTAACTATATTAATTAATAAAAAGGTAATAAGTATTTTGATTGTTTTTTTCATGAGTATTGATTTGTTTTTTTATTAGATTGATAAATGATTTTGGTTATTCTTTTAATATGATTACTCCTTTTCTACCAGTTATTTGAAAAGTTCCTTTGTTTGTTTCTATGCCATATGTTGCTTGGATTTCTCGTAGTCTTTTTTTACTGTCAATTACTTTGTTTTTTATATTCTTGAATGTTTTAGGAATTCGTAATAAACCTTGCTCTAAAGAAGCATTAAAATCAAAATTAAGTTCTGAAATATTGATGTTAACTTCTGAAGATTTTTGATCTATAGTTATATCTGCATTCGATTTTACGATTTGTTCTACTCTAAAGTCTGCCACATCCATCGTAAGATTAATATTATCAAACAACTTTTCAATTATAATATTAGTAAATTCCAATTCACCTTTAATCGTTTCAATAGCATCTACTGAAACTTTGTCTTTACTAGAGTATATTTCTAGATCATTAACTTTTTTTATAGCGATTGTTGATCCGCTGCTTATTACTCTAAGGTTTTTAGAAGTTTCGTGATCAAATTCACTATTTTTTAGATCAATCTTACCGTAGGTAATGGATTTTGTATGTAGTTTGCCAAATTTCATTTTAATATTAGCATTCACAACATCATTATTAATCCACATATCTCCATGTTGTAAATCAGTCTTTAATTTTCCATTCCAATCACTGATAATAATATCTCCGAATTTATTGGTTAATTGTATCTCTGCATTTATTGGAAGATTAATTTGATAATCAATTTGTATATTTCCTTTGTCAAAATCAAAGGGATTAACACGATTAAATATTTTAGAAAAAAAACTGTCGCTTTTTTCCTCAATATTTGAAAATATGGTTAGGAAATCATCAGATGTGTTTATAAAGGGTTGTATTCTTTCTAAAAGCTCCTCTGCATCTTCTTTATCTTTTTTAGTAACCGTAATATCAATAGTAATTTTGATTTTATTTTGGTTCCATCCGTTGATTATGATATTCCCATATTTGTTTTCTAATTGTAATTCTCCGGCATTTGAAAAATCGTAGGTTTTTTCTATTGATTTAGATAACTTTTCCTGACCATTTATATAATGCCCGGCAAAAAGTATTAAGACTAATATGGTTAGTTTCTTATAAAATATATCCTTCATTTTCATCGGATTTTTTCGAATCTTTAATTTGTTCTAGAAGATTCTCTATTAATTCAATTCTTTTTTTGTAGTTCTGAACTATGGCTTCAAGGATATACTCGTTATTTAGATTCTCTTTCATTTCTTCTTTTAGCAATAGATATTCTTTATCTAATTCATCCATGAAAGAAAGAAAATCTTCTTTATCGCTTTCTGTTAGTTTCGAATTCTTTTTTACTAACTCAACCTGAAATGAAACAAGTCCTTTATAATAGGTGTCAATATCCTGTAGTTCTTGATTAACTGCTTGATTTTGCTTTGTTATGCTGTTTGTAGAACTTGTATATAGATTCATTAAAGAAAACACTCCAAGAACGATAAGAATACTTGCCGCTATTTTCAGAAAAGGAGAATTCCAATGTTTTAAGGTTTTTATCTTTTTAGTTTTAGAAGTAGTATCCAGCTCTAATTCGATACGTTCCCAAAGTTTAGCTTTATCTGCTTTATGTTCATCAAACTGAAGTTTGTTTTCTCTTATATGTTTTTCAAAATCATCCATTTTATGCTTGTGTATTTATGATTTGAATTAATTTTTTCTTCGCTCTATGATATTGTGATTTAGAAGTAGAGCTAGAAATCTCTAATATCTCTGAAATCTCAATATGGTCATATCCCTCTATTAAGTACAGATTAATAATCTGTTTGTACCCATCTGGCAATTTTGTAATACCCTTTTTTATTTTTTCTATATCCCTAGTGTTAATAGATTCTTTAACTTCTTCTGTAATATGATATTCATGCTTATCTATTGGAGTAATTGGTATCTTTTTTAATTTTAAATGATTAATACTTTTATTAATTACTATTCTTTTTAACCAAGAACCAAAGGTGCTTTCGTATCTAAAAGATGTCAAGTTTTTAAAAGCATCAACAAAACTATCTTGTATAATATCTTCTGCATCTTCTCTTATACTTACTATTCTCATACTTACATTGTACATGGCATCTACATATAACTCATATAGCTTATACTGCGAATTTCGATCACCAGATTTGCTTTTTTCTATCAAATCTTTATGTGTATAAAGAATATTAGTTTTCAATTAATTAGAGTTGATTGTAAGTTTCTTTAAAGTTACTTTTCTTTTCTAGTTATTACTATTGACAAGACAAAAAGTAAAGGGTTGCATCTTTTTTATTTTTTTATTTTAAAAAATTAAAAAAGCCTGTAAAACATTTGTTTTACAGGCTTTTTAGATTATAAGATTGATTTATATATTATCCTATGATTTTGTTTAATGTATTACTAGGTCTCATTGCATTAGAAACCTTAGTAACATCTGGCCAATAATAACCACCCATATCAACAGCGCTTCCTTGAGCATCATTTAATTCTTGAATAATTATTGATTCATTCTCTCCTAATTCCTTGGCGATAGAAGCAAATTCATCTTTTAGATCATTATCTTTTGTTTGTTCAGCAAGTGCTTGTGCCCAATATAAAGCAAGATAAAAGTGACTACCACGATTGTCAAGTTCGTTTACTTTTCTTGATGGAGATTTTTTATTCTCTAAAAACTCTTCTGTTGCTTTATCTAATGCCTCAGCAATTATGAGCGATTTTGGATTGTTATTAACTTCTCCTAAGTGTTCTAAAGAAACCGCTAATGCTAAAAACTCACCTAGAGAATCCCAACGTAAGTGTCCTTCTTTATTGAATTGTTGGACGTGTTTAGGAGCAGATCCACCCGCACCAGTCTCAAATAAACCTCCACCATTCATCAACGGAACGATAGAAAGCATTTTTGCACTAGTTCCAAGTTCTAAAATAGGGAAGAGGTCCGTATTATAGTCACGTAATACATTTCCGGTAACAGAAATAGTATCTTTACCATCTTTTATTCTTTCTAAAGAGAACTTTGTAGCTTCTACTGGAGACATAATTCTAATGTCTAATCCTTCTGTATTGTGTTCTGGTAAGTAAGTATTTACCTTTTCGATCAGACTAGCATCGTGAGCTCTTGTTTTATCCAACCAAAATATTGCAGGAGTGTTTGTTGCTCTTGCTCTACTTACTGCTAATTTTACCCAATCTTTTACAGGAGCATCTTTGGTCTGACACATTCTCCAGATATCTCCTTGTTCTACAGGGTGTTCTATTAAAACAGTACCTGCACCATCTACAACACGAACGGTACCCGTTCTTTTTATTTCGAATGTTTTATCATGAGATCCGTATTCTTCGGCTTTTTTAGCCATTAAACCAACGTTAGGGACAGTTCCCATAGTTGTAGGATCGAAAGCTCCATGTTTTTTACAGAAATCTATAGTTTCTTGATATATTCCCGCGTAACTACTATCAGGTATAACAGCTTTAGTATCTTGAGTATTACCTTTTGCGTCCCACATTTGTCCAGAGTTACGGATCATTGCAGGCATGGAAGCATCGATAATAACATCACTTGGTACATGGAGATTGGTAATACCTTGATCAGAGTTAACCATCGCTAGTTGAGGACCATTTTCATAACAAGCTTTGATATCTTCCTCTATTTCTGCTCTCTTGCTAGCATCTGATATTTTCTTTAGTTTATTAACAAGGTCGCCAAAACCATTATTGACTTCAACACCTATTTCTTCTAGAATTTCACTATGCTTTTCGAATACATCTTTAAAGAATACTTCAACCGCATGACCAAAAATAATGGGATCTGACACCTTCATCATAGTCGCTTTCATATGTAATGAAAATAAGACATTTTTCTGCTTGGCATCAGCAATCTGTTCTTCTAGAAAAGAAATCAGTGCTTTTTTACTCATTACTGTAGCATCAATAATTTCTCCTGCAAGTAATGTTGTCTGTTCTTTTAATACTGTCGTATTACCATTATCATCAACGAATTCAATTTTAACATCTCCAGCATTAGAAATTGTAACTGACTTTTCATTAGAGCGAAAATCACCACTGGCCATAGTGGCTACGTGTGTTTTGGAATCACTACTCCATTCACCCATCGAATGCGGGTTTTTTCTTGCATATTGTTTTACTGGTTTAGGGGCTCTACGATCAGAATTTCCTTCTCTTAATACTGGGTTTACAGCACTTCCTTTAATTTTATCATATTTAGCTTTTGTCTCCTTTTCAGTATCACTTTCTGGTTCTTCAGGATAACTAGGGATATCAAAACCTTGTAATTGTAACTCTGCTATAGCTGCCTTTAACTGAGGAACTGAAGCACTAATATTGGGTAACTTGATGATATTAGCTTCTGATTTTAAAGCTAATTCGCCAAGTTCAGCTAATGCATTTGCTTGTTTTTGTTTATCCGAAAGGTTCTCAGGAAAAATAGCTAGAATTCTTGCTGCAAGAGATATATCTTTAGTCTCAACTTCGATATTTGCGGCTTTGGTGAACTTTTTTACGATAGGTAAAAAAGAATAGGTAGCTAACGCAGGTGCTTCATCAGTTTTTGTGTAAACAATTTTTGAGGATTCAATTCCCATATTTTTTGATTTTGAATAAGATATTTATCAGAACTTTTGGTAAAATACCTTATGTATTATACTATCTATTAAGGAAACAATTAGTCGTTTAATTTTTCTTGGACAAATAATATTAACCTTTCTAAAAATATTCGAGGAACACTACGTGTATAAAAATATTATTCGCTGTAAGATTTTCCGAGCGCGAAGATACAAATATAGGGTAGCAAATGCAACCGGTACATTGTTAGTTTTGAGTTAAAGAGATTGAATTAGAAATCTTTGAAAAAGAATGGGGGTAAAAAATGGTTGTCGTAAAAAAAGTAGTTTAATTTGAGAATAATTTTAAATATAAAAAGCCATATCATAATACGAATATCTTGATATGGCTTTCGTTCAGAAATAATAATTTAGTTAGCTGTTTTACCCGCTATTAAATAATAACTTGCGTTAATTTATACCAAAACTGTTACCTCTGTTTTTGAGTAGTTTTAATTTACGAAAGAAAATACAATCATACTAGAAAATACTACTCAGGTGACTATTGCGAACGCTGTTGTATCTAAATTACTTATGTAATTTTTTAGTTTCTCATCCGAATAGTCTAATGCCACTTAAAATTAAAAAGGTGTCAAAACTTAATTTTTTCTTATGAATTTCATTCTGAAATGATTTTAAAGAGAACCCTTAAAGTGATTTCAACGATGTACTCAAAAAAATAACTTTCGTTTTATATTTATCCTAATCTTAAGATGGTTTATGTAAAATGTTCAAAGAACGAGTTTAGAAAAATATATTAAGAATCCTTGTGTCATCTCTTTATACTATATTATTTCTATATACTAAAGTTAAGAAAAAAGATTCAAGTGATTGACATCTTGTATCTTTTTAGTTATCAACTGGTTATGAACCTAGTTTATTAACTTTTGTTCATAAAAAAAGGTTGCCATATGACAACCTTTAATATTATATAAGATGAAAGAATTAGCTTCTTTTTTCTTTAATACGAGCTTTCTTACCTGTAAGTTCTCTAAAGTAAAAGATACGTGCTCTACGAACTTTACCTCTTTTATTAATTTCGATTTTCTGAAGAGCTGGTAAATTAATCGGAAAAATACGTTCAACACCTACTGTACCAGACATTTTTCTGATAGTAAAAGTTTCACTAGAACCAGAACCTCTTCTTTGGATTACAACACCTCTAAAAAACTGAGTACGTGTTTTGTTTCCTTCTTTAATTTCGTAATATACTGTAATAGTATCACCTGCTGCAAATTCAGGTAACTCTTTTCTTGTTACAAACTCGTCTTGTACGAATTTTACTAAATCTTCCATTTTTGAAGTAGTTTACTTATGTTTTATTAAAGCAACATTCACGATTCTCGCCAGAGGTTGTTTCAATCAGGCTGCAAAAATAACTATTATTTAATGATTTGCAAGTATTTTTGGTAATATTGTTTGTAAAGATGATATTTGATTATTTGTCTAAATCTCAGTGATATATCTTTTGTCTTTAGTTGAAACGCTTTATAGATTTATTAACATTAAAAATCAGAAACTAATCGTCTAATAAGTCTGGTCTTCGTTCTTTTGTTCTCTGGTATGCTTGTTCTTCTCTCCAAGCTTCAATTTTTGGAAAATTTCCGGATGTCAGTACTTCAGGGACTTTCCATCCTTTGTAATCTGCAGGTCTTGTATATATTGGAGGAGCTAATAAGTCATCTTGAAAAGAATCTGTTAACGCAGAGGTTTCATTACCTAATACTCCGGGGATTAATCTAATGATTGCATCACATAGTATTAAAGCACCTAATTCTCCGCCAGATAGTACGTAATCTCCAACTGATATTTCTTTAGTGATAAAATGATCTCTAACTCGTTGGTCAACACCTTTATAGTGGCCACAAAGAATTATTATATTCCCTTTTAGAGATAGTTGATTTGCAATTCCTTGGTTTAACGTGTCTCCATCCGGAGTCATATAAATGATTTCATCGTAAGTTCTTTCGGCTTTTAGTTTAGAAATACATTTATCTATTGGCTCTACCATCATTACCATGCCGGCACCACCACCAAATTGGTAATCATCAACCTGTTTGTAATTATCAGTGGTATAGTCTCTAAGATTATGGAGCTGTACTTCTACTAAACCTTTTTCTATTGATCGCTTCATAATTGAAGCTTCAAAAGGGCTTTTAAGAATATCGGGTACAACGGTTATTATGTCTATGCGCATCTTTTCTTATTAAGAATGCAAAGATGCAAAACAAATATGGTAAAATCCAGATATTTGGATTACTTAGCTCCGGTTTTACGTTGTTTGTTGATTTCATCCTGAAGTTTACGCATCACTTTTTGTTCTCTTTCTAAAGCTCTGCGTCTATGATCTTCAAACTCAGCTTCTGTTTCAGCTAAAGCTTTTTTAGCTTGTACAGTAACAGAATTACTATTTTTAAACTTAAAAACAAAGAAAGCAAGAAGCGCTACAAGTGCACCAACAATAGTCCACATCATAGTTTTATAACTACCTTTTGTGAACGGTATTCCTAAAAATGTCATACTATCTTTTTCTTCTGTAACCGTAGTAAGGTTTTCATTGGTTTTGGCTAGAGAAGCTTCAAGATTAGAAATGGAGGTTAGCTGTTCTGTTATTTTTTGATTAGAACTGTTTAATTTATCTTCTAATGTTTTAAGTGAATCTATTGTATTTCCTTTTAGTTTATCTAACCATACACGCTTAACAACTTTATATTCTTGATATTTTCCTGATTTTTTAATGACTACATCAAATTGAGTTTTAATATTTTCATTTTGTAATGCTTGTTCTGCAGTAAGATTATCTTCTTGTGCCTGAATGGTTTCAAAGATGGGGAATAGAGCTATGAAAACTAATAGGTACTTTGGTAATTTCATGTGTGAGTTTTAGTTGTTTTTAATGGTTGATTAAAACCTTGAGTATATTACATAAACTTTATTTTACTTGCTTAAGGAAGTTATCAATATACTTTTCAAGATTCTATTCTTTTTTACGTTAGTCTTTAATTAATTGTAACGGTAATAAATATACGATATTGTGGGTAATTTAAAAGATTTAAAAAGGAGTATGGTTAATCATATTTCTTAGTGTTTTGAAATTTACGAAAAGTTTTGTTTTTCAAACCATTTGTTTGTTAGGTTTATAAAACAAAAAAGTCATTATCTTGAGGATAACGACTTTTTAAGAATTATTATAATAGTTGGAATTACTAGTAATATGTAAAACGTCTTACTTTTGCTATATATTTGGATAGTCTGATTACTTGATGACTATATCCATATTCGTTATCATACCAAACATAAAGCACAGCATTATTACCTTTAGTATCTACAATTGTTGCATTGCTATCATATATTGATGGAGCGGATGATCCAACGATATCACTAGATACTAATTCGTTATCCAATGAATACTTAATTTGTTCAACTAGGTTTCCTTCTAAAGCGTATTTTTTAATAATAGCATTCATACTTTCTTTAGAGGTGTTTTTCTCTAAATTAAGATTAAGAATAGCTAAAGATCCGTTTGGTACTGGAACTCGAATAGCATTAGAAGTTAGTTTACCTTCAAAACTTGGTAATGCCTTAGAAACAGCTTTGCCAGCTCCAGTTTCAGTAATTACCATGTTTAATGCAGCTGCACGTCCTCTTCTATATTTTTTATGCATATTGTCTACCAAATTTTGATCATTGGTATATGCGTGTATTGTTTCTAAGTGTCCATTTATTACTCCAAAACTTTCGTCTACTGCCTGTAAAATTGGTGTAATTGCATTTGTAGTACAAGAAGCAGCTGAGAAAATATTTACTTTATCTGGATTGTGCTCTTGGTGATTTACTCCATGAACAATATTAGGAATCCCTTTTCCTGGTGCGGTAAGTAATACTTTGTCTATTCCTTTTGCTATTAAGTGTCTGCTTAAAGCTTCTTTATCTCTAAATGCTCCAGTATTGTCAATTAATAAGGCATTATCTATTCCATAAGAAGTATAATCTATATCTTCTGGATTGTTAGCGCTAATAATTTTTACTGTAGTGCCATTTATTATTAAAGAACTGTTTGCAATATCTGTTTCTACTAATCCAGCAAATTCTCCGTGTACTGAATCATTTCTTAATAAAGAAGCTCTTTTTTCTAAAACATCTTCTGTAATTGATCCTCTAGTTACGATAGCTCTTAATCTTAATTGACTGCCTTTTCCGGTAATAGTCATAAGTTCTCTAGCAACTAAACGCCCGATTCTTCCAAATCCATAAAGAACTACATCTTTTGGAGATATATTTTTAAATTTCTTAGCATCTTTTAGTTTGTTCATTACGAAACTAGTCGCAGAATCATATTCATTACCCGCAAGGTGATACTCATAAGTAAGTTTGCCGATATCTAATTTTGCAGGAGGTAAATCCATCAGTTTAATTGCTTGTGCAATTTCTACAGAATCAAAAATCGAAATTGGTTTTTGAACAAACTCACCAGCGTATTCATGCAGATTAAGGATTTCGCTTACATTTTTATCAATTAATTGATTACGAAATAGTACTAACTCAATAGAATTATCGTACCAAAGGTCACTCACAGTTTTAATAAATGCTACCGTAGCACGGCGTCTGTCTGCCTGAAAGGCAAGTTCTTTCTCATAAACTTCGTTAGAACTCATAATGTGTTGTGTTTTTAGAATCTTGAAATTTCGCGCAAAAGTATGAATTTCAAACGTTTTCGTAAAGTTTTTTAAATAAAAAAATCCCATTACTTTTTGTTAGTAATGGGATTGTTGATTTTACTTCACGTTCCTTCTAATTTTGGAAAACAAACTCTCTCTTTTCTCCATTACGATCAATTAAGCTGATAGTAATGTCTTCTTCTGGATATTTGCTTTCTATAATTTGTTTTACTTGTAAAACATCTTTTACCTTTTTGCTGTCTATCTCACTTATAATTAAGCCTTCTAGATTATATCGTTGCATTTTTGGACTTAGTGCTTTGCTGATGATTACTCCATGGTCCAAATCAAATTTCTTTAAATAGTCTGGATTTGGATTCGCTACTTCTACACCGACATCTTCAATGCTATATCTTTGGATAACATATTTGGACAAAGTTACAGGTACATTAAGTTCTTCATTTTCTCTAATTATTTTCACATTAATAATGTCATTAGGACTTTTGCTATTTACATAACCTGTTAGGTCGGCAAACTTCTTAATTCTTAATCCATCTATTTCCTTAATAACATCACCTTCTTTTAATCCAGCCTTCTTAGCGCCACTATCTTCACCTACATTTGTAATGATAACACCTTGAGTTTCATTAATGTTATATTTTTCCATTACCTGTTTAGTAAGATTATCTCCGTTTATACCTAATATTCCTCTTTGTACATCTCCAAATTCTAATATATCTTCCACAATTTTTCGAGCATTATTAGAGGGTACAGCAAAAGCATATCCTACATAACTTCCGGTTTGTGATGTAATTGCTGTGTTTATACCTATTAGTTCTCCTCGTATATTTACTAAAGCCCCACCGCTATTTCCTGGATTGATGGCTGCATCTGTTTGTATAAATGATTGAAAATTGCCATCATATTCATTTAAATCTCTTGATTTGGCACTAATTATACCAGCAGTAACCGTAGATGTAAGGTTAAAAGGGTTACCAACTGCCAACACCCATTCTCCAATTTTTGCTGTATTTGAATTTCCGAAAGGGATATAGGATAATTTTTCATCGGAGTCGATTTTAATTAATGCAATATCTGATTGTGGAGCAGTGCCTATTACCTCTGCCTTATATGATTTATTATTGTTTAATGTAACTTCTAAATCAGTGGCACCATCTATTACATGATTGTTTGTAACTATGTATCCATCTTCTGTAATAATAACACCAGATCCAGCACCTTGAATCTTTCTTTCGGTAGTTCCTCCATTTCTAAAGTATTCCATCAGATTCCTTGGTGTCTTGGAAATTCCATATTGTTTAACGTGAACAACGGCATTTACTGTTTTTTCTGCAGCAACAGTAAAATCAACATTGGTGCCCGCGGTATTTATGTTAGTTGCAGTATACGCGGTTGGGATTAAATTTGTTTTTTGTGTGGTCTCATTTTTAGTAATAACAACCGCTTCAGGTTCGAGAAACATTTTATATGCTCCCAATGTCATTACTCCTGCTAAAATAGCTACAACCAATAAGCTAAAAAATCTTTTCATCTTCTTTTCTTTTTTCGTTTAATTTGACTAGTACTATAATATAGACTCTTAATAACTATTAAAATTACAACTATAGTATATTTTTTTTAGATATTTAACGGACCATTAACAACGATTATATGTTTACTTTCTTTGTACCTTTGCTCTTTATAATTGAATAAAATAATGAACCTTACTTTTTATAAATATCAAGGTACCGGTAATGATTTTGTAATCATTGATAATAGAGAATCAATTTTGTCCAAAAATAATACCAAATTATTCGCAGGACTTTGTGACAGAAAATTTGGAATAGGAGCAGACGGTTTAATGTTGCTAGAACTTCCTCAAAATGAAGAAGATGATTTTACTATGGTGTATTTTAATGCAGACGGTAATGAGAGTACCATGTGTGGTAATGGAGGAAGGTGTTTGGTAGCTTTTGCAGCTTTTTTAGATGTAGTTGACGACAGGGCTACTTTTACCGCAATTGACGGAAAGCATAAGGCAGAAATAAAGAATGGGGTAGTTTATTTGCAAATGCAGGATGTTTCCAAAATCGAACAATATGATTCACATTTGTTTTTAGATACCGGTTCTCCACACCATGTAACTATGGTAAATGATTTGGTTTCTTATGATGTTCCCAATATTGGTCGTGAAATTAGAAATGGATCTCCGTATTTTGAGGAAGGAAGTAATGTCAATTTTGTGCAAAAAGAATCTGATGATTTATTTTCTGTACGTACTTATGAAAGAGGGGTAGAAGATGAGACTTTATCATGTGGGACAGGTGTAACTGCAGTTGCATTATCTATGCATAGAACAAAAATGACGGATAAAGAAGAAGTTAGTGTAAAAACTCCTGGAGGTGAATTAAGGGTAACTTTTAAGGAAACTATTAATGGTTATGAAGATATATTTCTTATTGGTCCAGCAGAACAAGTTTTTAAAGGAGAGATCACATGTTGACATTAAAAGGTGAGCATATTTATCTGAGGGCATTAGAACCTGAAGATTTAGATTTTGTTTATTTAATTGAAAACGATGAGCAAATATGGGAGATGAGTACAACTCAAACTCCTTACTCTAGATTTTTGATTAAACAATATTTAGAGAATGCACATCAGGATATTTATGATGCCAAACAATTACGACTCGTTATTTGTTCATATGATGGAGCTACATTAGGACTTATTGATTTGTTCGATTTTAACCCGACTCACAATAGGGCAGGAGTAGGTATTCTAATAGCGGAAAAAGAGCACCGCGGAAAAGGATATGGTAAAGAAGCTCTACGCATTATTAAGAATTACGGTAAAACACACTTACGGTTACATCAATTATACGCTAACATTGCAGAAGATAATGTTGCAAGTATAAGGTTGTTTGAGAAAGAAGGGTTTATAAATATAGGAGTAAAGAAAGAATGGAACCTTGTATCTGGTATGTACAAGGATGAATTATTATATCAACATATATATGTACATTAAAAGAATATTATTAATAATAGCCTTAATTGGTTTAATAGGTGGTGGGTTGTTTGCGTATTATGTGTATCAGGCAGTTTTTTCTCCTAATACAAATTTTGATTCTGAAACAACAACAGTATTTATACCTTCGGGAACAACATATCCAGAATTAAGAAAAATTATACATCCTTTATTAAAAGACCCTTCCAGTTTTGATAAAATAGCTGCTAAAAAAGGGTATACTAATAAAGTGAAAGCGGGAAGGTATATTCTTAAAAAAGGATTAAATAATAATGAAATTGTAGGTTTATTGCGAAGTAAAAACACACCAATTCAACTAAGTTTTAATAATCAAGAAAGATTGGAAAACCTAGCGGCTAGAGTTGCTCAACAGATAGAGGCTGATAGTTTGTCTTTATTAAAAGCTTTTAAAGATTCGGATTTTATAGCTGAACAAGGTTTTACAATTGATAATGCACTAGCAATGTATGTTCCGAATAAATATGAGTTTTTTTGGAATACATCTGCTGAGCAGTTTAGAAGCCGAATGTTGAAAGAGTATAAACGGTTTTGGAATGATAATAGGACAAGTAAGGCGAAAAGTATTGGTTTAACATTTAATGAAATAACTACTATTGCTTCTGTTGTCCAAAAAGAGACAGCTAAGGTAGATGAACGACCAAGGGTGGCAGGAGTTTATATGAATAGATATAAAAATGGATGGAAACTCGATGCAGATCCAACAGTTATATACGCATTGAAAAAACATAGAGATGACTGGGATATGGTTATTAAAAGAGTACTTTATAAAGATTTAGAGTTAGACAGTCCTTATAATACTTATAAGTACAGCACCTTACCTCCAGGACCTATTACTATGCCAGATATTTCTTCTATTGATGCAGTGCTTAATTATGAAAATCATGAGTACTACTTCTTTGTGGCTAATGTAGAAAACTTTGGATATCATAAGTTTGCTAAAACAATGGCTCAACACAATAGAAATAAAAAACAATACATCAATTGGATTAATAAACAAGGAGTAAATAGATAGAATTTCTAAGGTTCTTTTTGTAGGAAAAAATCATTCCGGATTGTAGATAAAAACGTTTTCTAGTGTTAACTTATCAACATTTTCTTTTCGAATCTTGTTAATTACCTAACAAACTTGTTGTGTGATTTTAATCGATCAAAACTCTTACTTTGACGTTTAAGTGCAATATTTAAGAGTTTTTTTGACTTTTTAGTACTTTTTTTAACTCTTTTTTATGTGTAAACACCTGTTTTTCAGTATTATAATAAGTTTAACATGTTATAGTGCTTGGTTTGAAAAAAAGCTGTATATTTGCACCGCAAAAATTTAAGTAGAGGGGAACATCTTTTTGATGTCTACTTAGAAATTTTTTATATGATAAAAAGGATAATTGGACTTTTTTTAATTCTTACAATCGGGGGAATCGTTTTAGTAAGTTTTAAACCAAAAAATAGCACAGATCTAAGCTCGTATAGTACCGCTGGATTAGATCTTTATTATATCGCTCCTAATTTTAATGAAATAGAGGATGGTCTTGATTACAATGAAATTAACGATGATCTAATAAGTAATTTCGTTTATCCAGAGTTAGGTAAGTCATATGTAGGTTTTAAAGAAGCTGTAGCTTTTAAAGAGTCTAGAGGAGACTACGGTGTTGTAAATCAATTTGGATACATGGGAAAGTATCAATTTGGTATAGGGACTCTTCAGTTGATCGGTATAAAAAATAAAAATATTTTTCTTTCTACTCCAGAATTACAGGAAAGAGCATTTTATGCAAACCTTTCTAGGAATAAATGGATTTTACGCAGAGATCTTAAATGGTTTGCTGGTAAAAGAATGAATGGTATTATGATTACGGAGTCTGGTGTACTTGCTGCAGCACACCTTGCAGGACCAGGTGCAGTAAAAAAATATCTTCGCAGCGGTGGAGTAGATGGTTTTGCTGATGCTTTTGGTACAACAATCCGATATTACATGAAGCGTTTTTCTGGGTTTGATACATCGTTCGTTGTTCCTAATAGAAAGGCAAAAGCTTAATTTTTACTAGAAATCTCTTTGGATAATAAATATTGTAGGTTTTTTGTGTAATTCAATTTGCTCATTCTTCCATTCTTCTACAGTTTTAGTTTTTATATACTCTGTAGTTAACGTGATATCACTTGCGATACATAATCTAGTATTTTGATTAAGAATGGCTAATAAGTCGGCTAACATTTTATCATTTCTGTAAGGAGTTTCTATAAAAATTTGAGCTTGATTTTTTTCAAGAGAATTTTTTTCAAGAAACTTAATAGTAGATTTTCTTTCGTTTTTATCAATTGGCAGATAACCGTTAAAGCTGAAATTTTGTCCATTCATACCACTACTCATCATAGCCAGAAATATAGATGATGGTCCAACTAGAGGTGTTACTTGAATTCCTTTTTCGTGTGCTAACCTTACTACTTCTGCTCCTGGGTCAGCAATACCGGGACATCCAGCATCTGATAATAATCCAATAGATTCTCCATTGAGGCAGGGAGCTAAGTAATTTGGTATTTCAGAAGCATCAGTGTATTTGTTTACTGAATGAATAATTAAGGATCGTTGTGATTTGCTAGGGCTTACTTTTTTTATAAAGCGTCTTGCGGGTTTTTCGTTTTCAACGATGTAATGATTTACTTGTTCTAGTACTTTTTTTATAGAGATAGGTAGTACTTCTAATGGTACGTCGTCTCCTAATCTAGTTGGGATTAAATATAATTTTCCTTTAGGATCTAGGGGTTTTGATTCCATAATGTTTATTTAGTAGCTAATTTTTGATTAATTGAATTTTGTGTGCTATTCTTAGGGTTTGTGATCCAGATGATGAATTTGGATATGCTTTGGAAATAATGTGGGTATTGGTGAAAAGTTAATTTTGTTTTCAAAGAATAGTATATTTAAATTAGGTTAACTGTTTCTAAATATACAAAAACTTTGTTTTCTAGGCTAGGTCTCTTTTTATAGCTTTGTAACAATATGGTCACATGCTTTATCTAGCATTTGATAAACATTTTCAAAACCCTGATCTCCTCCATAATACGGATCTGGAACATCTAGATTTTGATACGGTTGTAATTCGTTTAAAATTAACTTTACTTTTTTACGATCTTCTTCATTACGAGAAAGTTTTATTATGTTTTGGTAGTTAGAATTATCCATTGGATAGATGAAATCGTAATGATCAAAGTCACTGACTTTAAACTGAGCAGCTCTTTGATTTGTAATATCTATCCCATGTTTTCTGGCAGTTTCAATAGATCTTCTGTCTGGTTGTTCTCCAATATGGTAATTGCTTGTGCCACTTGAATCTACTTGAAATTTTTCAGAATCTAGTTTAGATGCTAGAATGCCTTCTGCCAAGGGAGACCTGCATATGTTTCCTAGGCATACCATTAAGATCTTAACTTTCATGTAAATCAGGATTTTAGAGGGTAAGCTTTTTGCCTAAATCTTCTACGTATTTTCTAAATTGCTTATCTGTAGAGGAAAGGTTGTCAACAGTTTTGCAAGCATGAAGTACAGTAGCGTGATCTCTTTTTCCTATTTGTGTTCCAATACTTGCTAATGAAGCCTTTGTTAGCTTCTTAGCAAAGAACATGGCTAACTGTCTTGCTTGTACTATATGACGTTTACGTGTTTTGGATTGTAATGTTTCTACATCCATTTGAAAATAGTCACTAACTACTTTTTGTATGTAGTCTATGGATACTTCTCGTTTTGTGTTTTTAACATAATTGTCTACAATAGCTTTTGCAAGATCTATTGTGATATCCTTTTTGTTGAAGGAGGAGTGAGCAATTAATGATATAATAGCGCCTTCTAATTCGCGGATATTGGTTTTTATGTTGTTTGCTAAAAACTCCACAATATCTTCAGGCATCTCTACACCGTCACGATAAAGTTTGTTTTTTATAATTGAGATTCTTGTTTCAAAATCTGGTTGATGCAGCTCTGCAGATAATCCCCATTTAAAACGTGAAAGTAATCGTTGTTCAATATCCTGCATGTCTACAGGAGCTTTGTCACTAGTAAGAATTACTTGTTTACCGTTTTGATGTAGGTGATTAAATATATGAAAGAATACATCTTGTGTTCCAGCTTTTCCCGATAATAGTTGAATGTCATCTACTATTAATACATCGATGATTTGATAAAAATGAATAAAATCATTTCTATTATTCTTTTTTACAGACTCGATGTACTGCTGAGTGAATTTTTCAGCAGAAATATATAAGACTGTTTTTTCGGGATAATTATCTTTAATGTTAACTCCAATGGCATGAGCTAGGTGGGTTTTACCTAATCCTACTCCTCCAAAAATTAATAAAGGGTTAAAAGAAGTACCTCCAGGTTTGTTAGCAACAGCCATTCCTGCTGATCTTGCTAGTCTGTTAGAGTCTCCTTCTAAGAAATTTTCAAAATTATAACTTGGATTTAACTGAGATTCAATTTTTACATTTCTAATTCCAGGAATTACAAATGGGTTTTTTAATTCAGGATTTTTGCTTTTGATTGGCACATCAACTTCCTGAGAGCTCACTGCTTTTCTATTAGCACTAGGAATCTTTTCAGTAAATGGTTTTTTGTTACCATACGTATTTTCCATTTTAATAATGTATACCAACTTTGCAGTTTCTCCTAGTTCTCTAGTTAAAGATACTTTAAGAAGGTTTACGTAGTGTTCTTCTAGCCACTCATAAAAAAACTTACTGGGTACTTGAATACTCAAAGCGCTATCCGTAAGCTTTACAGCTTTAATAGGTTCAAACCAGGTTTTAAAAGCTTGCGGGGTAATGTTATCCTCTATAAAAGACAGACAATTATCCCAAACTGATTGCGCAGTTATATTCATTAGAGTGGTTAGATTACTTTTATTAGGTTATTAACGGAAAATTGTTGAAAAAGTTCCTTCTTTTTTTGCAAGACAAATATGTGAACAAAAAATGTAAAAAAAAAACGATTTTGGGGTTGAATTTTAATTATTTTTTTCGCATACTTAGATAATTGCAATTTTATATTAATCATACTTTTTTAATAAAATAAATGTCAATCAGTTCAGAAACATCATTTAAAGTTAGGTATTCCGAAACCGATCAAATGGGAGTAGTCCATCACGGTAACTACGCACAATATTTAGAGTTAGCCCGTATTGATTGGCTATCAAGACTGGGTGTTTCCTATAAATCAATGGAAGAAAGCGGTATTATGCTTCCTGTTTTTACATTAGATTTTAAATTTAAGAAATCTGCATTCTTTGACGACGAATTAACTGTTAAAACTTTTTTAAAGAAAATTCCTACAGTTCGTATCATTTTTGACTACAAAATTTACAATCAAGATGAAGAATTGTTAACAATTGCTTCTTCAACATTGGTATTTGTAGATGCCGAAACCAGAAAACCAATTTTATGCCCACCTTACTTACTAAACATAATAGAAAAAGAGTTTAATCGTCTACTCGTTTAATTTCTACTTCGTACAACGTAGAGAAAAGATCATTTATTTCATTAGCTATTGTTTTTCTTACAGAAATAAATATTTTACAGTCTAATTCTAATTTTTGATTGGTAATTTTAAGTTGACGCTCCTTTATAATTCGCATCACTTTGTTCATGTTTTTATATTCGAAAGTGATACAGAATTTAATATCGATTGTTTTTTCTAAAATATTAGAAGATTGAAGAGATAATTGTGCTGCTGTTCTATAAGCGTTAATTAACCCTCCAACACCAAGCTTAACACCACCAAAATATCTAACAACTACTATTAAGATATTTGTGACTTGAAAGGATTGAATTTGTCCATAAATAGGTTGGCCTGCTGAGTTAGAAGGTTCTCCATCATCATTACTTCTGTATTTTATGTTTTCGGTGCCAAGTTGCCAAGCATAACACCAATGTCTAGCAGCATGATGTTGTTTTTTTAATGATTCTATGATTGATTTTACTTCTTCTTCCGAAATTATAGGAAATGAGTATCCAAAGAATTTACTGTTCTTGTCCTTAAATAAAACCTCTTCTCCTGGCTCAGTTATTGTCTTGTAAGTGTCTGTAGTGTTCAATTCTTTTGATATTAAATAGAAAAAGTAACTAATAAAATACTTATAACTGCTAGTATAATCCCTATCCAGTTTCTTTGAATTAATTTTTCTTTAAAAAAGAAAATTCCAGCAAATGTAGACACTAATAAAATGGCAACATTGTTAATTATAAAGATAGTAGAACTATCCATATTAGGATTACGTAATGCTTGAATCAAAAAATATATTGAAAAATAGTTTGGGATACCTAGGCAAATTCCTGCGATAATATTTTTAATGGATACTTTTAATTTAGAAGTAATTGCTTTATAAATTAATACAAATACTCCTATTATTGCTGCAAAACCAAAAATAGATGATGAAAAAATTGCTGTATCTATTTCAGAAACGTAATTCTTTTCCATAAACTTTAGACTTGTATCTATGATACCACTTCCTATAAAAACTAGAAAAGGGTAAATTAGATTTTCTTTTTTTATAGAAATCCCATCGTTAGTTTTTATCGAGGTCATATAAACAGCAACTAAAGCTAATATGATTCCTACTATTTTTAATATTCCAGTATTTTCTTTATATATAAGTATCCCGAATACAACAGGAATAGCAACACTCATTTTAGTTGCTACAGCTGCTACTGATATACCACTCTTCTGAGTGGTAATTGCCATTAAGTTGAAGATTAATATAAAGATAAGCCCTAAGGCAATCGTTCCATAAAACCAATCAAATTTTATGATAGTTGTTATGGTGATCGGTTTAGGGTATGCGACTAATCCAGATAATGAAGCAACAATATAATTAATGATAATTGCCTGTAATGTGTCTACGTTGTATTTAGAGAATAATTTAAAAGTTATTAAAATCCAACTAGAGGCGAGTATACTTAGTAATAGATATATCAAAACAAATTAGATTTTATGGTAAATAGATTTGTAATATCTTCCTTTTTGGGGTCATTATTCCATATATTAATTCCTAGCTCCTGAGCTGCAGTTGTATTAGCAAAAGTGTCATCAATAAAAAGAGTTTCTGATGGAGTTAATTGATGGTTGTCTAATACGAATTGAAAAATATCTAAATTAGGTTTTCTTAAATTGATTTCATGTGAAAGATAGAATGTTTGAAAGCAAGATTTAAAATCATAATAAAATGGGATATTCTCCTTTATCCAATTTATGTGTAATTCGTTTGTATTGCTTAATAAAATTAACTGATATGTTTTGTTTTTAGATAATTTTTGAAGGAACTCTAAGCGGTGTTTTGGAAAATCTTTTAGAATAGCATTCCAAGCATTTATTATTTTTCTTTCAGAAGCATCGGGAAGTAATTTTTGATAATGGTTAATAAATTCTTTAGTTGTAATTTCTCCAGTTTCATAGGATTCATTTAAGTGTTCTAGATCTTTTGTGAAGAGAGGTAATCCAAGTTTTGTAAGTTCCCTTATTGTAGCTGACTTATCTAGATTTATAAAGACATCACCAAAATCAAAAATAATAGTTTTAATCATTATAATATATTCTTAAGGTGTCGTCAATTATTTTTTTCTCTGAGGTTCGTTTAGATTCAAGTGCAGGAGCTTTTACTCCTTTTAGAAAACTATTCATTCCTGTAAATACCCTTGCTTCATCCCATAAGTTTTCATTGATAAATGATTGAATGGTGTAATTACCTCCCTCGATAATTACAGATTGAATCTCGTTAGAATGAAGGATGTTACAAATTTGTTGAGGAACATTGTTCTTAGAATCAATCATCTCATATGTTAAAACAGTATCCTCATTTTCTTGTTTGTAATCACTAGTTGTAATTACAATTGTTTTTACGGTTTTATCTAAAATAGAAGAACCTTTTGGGATTTTGTTATAAAGGTCAATTATTATTCTTACAGGGTTGGTGCCGGACCAATCTCTAATAGTAAGTCTTGGGTTATCTTCTATTACTGTTTTGTTTCCAACAAGGATAGCTTGTTCTTCTGCTCTCCATTTATGAACTAATTGTCTTGAGTAAGAATTTGTGATCCACACGGGAGCTCTTTTTGTTGTTTTTTCTGGAGCAATAAATCCATCTATAGTTTGTGCCCATTTGAGAATAATATAGGGGCGTTTTTTATTGTGGAATGTAAAAAAACGCTTGTGATGTTTTCTACATTCAACTTCTAAAACACCTAGAGTCACATTGCATCCAGCATTTTTAAGTTTTTCGATACCTCTTCCAGAAACTTTACTATGTGTGTCTATTGTTCCTATAACTACGTTTGGTATTTGATGCCTTATAATAAGATCGCTACAAGGAGGAGTTTTTCCAAAATGAGAACATGGTTCCAGAGTTACATATAGAGTGGCTTTTTTTAATAAAGCTGTGTCTTTTACCGATTGTATTGCATTTACTTCAGCGTGACTACCTCCATATGGACTAGTGTAGCCTTCTCCTATAATCATATTGTCAAGAACAATAACGCAACCAACCATCGGGTTTGGTCTGGCATTACCTAATGCATTTTTTCCAATTTGAATGCAACGTCTTATGTATTTTTCGTGTAGTGTATTCACTCTAACTATTTTAAACTTACTTCTTGTTCTTTATTGATCTTATACGGATAAGAAAAATTTCCGAAATGATATTTAATGTTTCCTTCATAACGAATAAGAAGAGAATCTGTCTGTACCATTTTAATTACACTATTAAGAAGGCTATTTTTGTTTTCTTCATAAATCTTAGAAAGTGAAAATGTTCCTTCTAATGGAATCGTAAATTCTTTTTTAGATGGGACATCAAATTCTTTAGAAGAAATAGAACCTACATCTATGTTATCAACAAAAACTCTGATGTCATCAATAGAAAGTTTACCATTTAAGTTATTAGGGTTATTAAAAACTGCATCTGCTTGTATTGTTATATTACGCATACTGACATTTTTAACATCAATATTTGTAATATATTTAAACTCGGGTTTTTTAGATATAGAACAGCTAGAAATTATGAGAAATATTGTTGATAATAATAAAAGCTTCTTCATTGATTACTGTATGGATTTAACGTATATTTCATCTATATAAAAAGATGAAAGTCATTAATTTTTAGATTAACAAAAGTAGTATTTAAATATTATAATGAGTACGATAAAAATTCGTTCAGTTGCACCAGAAGATAACCAAGCTTTAGCTCAAGTAATTAGAGATGTTTTGATTGAGATGGGAGTTCCTAAGGTCGGGACAGCTTATGAGGACGAAGCATTAGATGTAATGTATGAAACTTATGATGCTCCTCGAAAAAAATATTTTGTTGTAGAAGATGATGGTAAGATTATTGGCGGTGCGGGAATTGCCCAATTAGAAAAAGGAAGTTCAGAAATATGTGAGCTTCAAAAAATGTATTTTCTGCCAGAAGCAAGAGGAAAAGGTTTAGGTTCGCAAATGATGAGTAAATGTCTCGATTTTGCAAAAGAACAAGGGTTTGTTAAATGTTATTTGGAGACTATGCCTTATATGAAAGAAGCTAGAAAGTTGTACGGAAGAGTAGGATTTAAAGCTTTAGATGCACCGATGGGGGATACAGGACATTATAGTTGTCAAGCTTGGATGATTAAAGATTTGTAGGTTTGAAAATTAAAGATCTTAGAAAAGATTTTATAGATTCTTTGGCAGGGCTTTATAATAGAGAAGAAGTAGAATCTTTTTTTTATATGCTTTCCGAAAAGTATTTAGATATGAGGCGTGTTGATATCGCTTTGGCTTTAGGTAATGAGGTTAATGATGATAAAATATCTTGTTTTGCTACTGCAAAAGAAAGATTGTTTAATCAGGATCCTATTCAGTATATCATTGGGGATACAGAATTTTATGGATTGTTATTTAAAGTTAATAAAAATGTATTGATTCCTAGGCCAGAAACTGAAGAGTTGGTAGATTGGATTATAAAGAATCAAGAAGGTGAAAAAAGAAATCGAAAACTAAAAATTATAGATATAGGTACCGGTAGTGGTTGTATTGCGATTTCTCTTGCTAAAAACATACCAAATTCAGAAGTATATGCCATAGATGTTTCAGAAAAAGCATTGGAGATTGCAAGGTTAAATGCTGCTGATAATGATGTGGAGGTAAATTTTATTAAAGCAAATGCTCTTGAATTGGATAGTTTAGATGGTGATTATGATGTTATAGTCTCTAATCCTCCATATGTTAGAGAACTTGAAAAAAAAGAAATACAGCCTAATGTGCTGGATAATGAGCCTCATTTAGCACTTTTTGTTTCAGATGAAAACCCATTAATTTTTTATAAAAAAATTACCGAATTAGCTAAGAGTTCATTGGCTTTGGGTGGTTTGTTGTATTTTGAAATTAATCAATATCTTGGAAAAGAAACTAAAGTAATGATCCAAGAACAGGGATATCAAGCTGTTAATCTTCGTAAAGATTTATACGGAAATGATCGAATGATACAAGCAGGTTTAATTAAAAAAAATATTAAAAATCTATGAATGATTTAACTTCTATTTGTGTTTTTTGTGGAAGTAGTGAAGGGAATGATGTTGACGTTGTGGAGCAAGCTTTGCAATTAGGGCAACAGCTAGCTCAAGAAAATATAGTATTGGTATATGGTGCTGCAAAGATTGGTATTATGGGTAAAGTAGCCGAAGGTGCACTTGCTCATAATGGTAAAGTAATTGGTGTTATTCCTGATTTTCTTAAGCTAAAGGAAGTAGTCCATTTAGGATTAACAGAATTGATAACTACTGATAATATGCATGAACGTAAAATGAAAATGCATAAGCTTAGTGATGGTTTTATCACATTACCTGGAGGTTTTGGAACATTAGAAGAATTATTTGAGATTATTACTTGGTCTCAATTGGGTTTACATCAAAAACCGATTGGTCTTTTGAATACCAATGGTTTTTATGATCACCTGTTGTTAATGTTAGAAAATATGGTTCATAATGGTTTCTTAAAAAAGAGTAATTATGATTTATTGATAGTAGAAGATGATATTGATCGTCTTTTGCAAAAAATGAAAGCGTTTAAACCTATTCAGGTACCTAAATGGTTAAAACCTGAAGGGACATAAAAAATAAAGTAAAATACGGATAGCAGCGTAATGAGTATAGAGCAGCAAATCAATAAAATAAGAGAAGAGTTAAGGCAACATAATTATAATTATTATGTGCTTGATGCAGCAACGATAAGTGATTATGAATTTGATATGAAGCTGAAAGAGCTTCAGGAGATGGAAGAAAAACATCCTGAGTTTTATGATCCAAATTCACCAACATTAAGGGTTGGTGGAGAAGTTACTAAGAATTTTAATACAGTTGTTCATGAACAACGGATGTATTCGTTAGATAATTCTTATTCTAAGGAAGATTTGTTGGATTGGGAAACTAGAATTAAGAAGTTGGTGGATGGAGATGTAAGTTATACGTGTGAGCTAAAGTATGATGGTGCTTCGATTAGTTTGACTTATGAAAATGGAGAATTAATTCGGGCAGTGACTAGAGGTGATGGGATCCAAGGAGATGATGTTACCACAAATGTAAAAACGATTAAATCGGTTCCTTTAAAACTTAAAGGTGATTATCCGGTTAAATTTGATATACGGGGAGAAATCGTATTACCTTATGAGGGTTTTGCAAAGATGAATCAAGAACGTGTCGCTGCGGGAGAAGAGCCTTATGCGAACCCAAGAAATACAGCTTCAGGAAGTTTAAAATTACAAGATAGTAGTGAGACCGCTAAACGTCCTTTAGATTGTTTATTGTATAATCTTGCTGGAGATCGATTAGGTATTTCTTCACAATATGAAAGTCTTGAAAAAGCTAGGCAATGGGGGTTTAAGGTGCCTCAAGAATCTCGTTTAGTTAATTCTATAGATGAGGTTTTAGAGTTTGTTAATCTTTGGGATCAGAAAAGAAGAGATTTACCTTATGAGACTGATGGCGTTGTAATTAAAGTAAATAATCTACAACAACAAGAAGAGTTAGGATTTACGTCTAAAGCTCCGAGATGGGCTATGGCGTATAAGTTTAAAGCAGAACAGGCGGTTACTAAACTTAATGAGATTACATATCAAGTAGGTAGAACAGGAGCAATTACACCTGTGGCTAACTTAGAACCTGTTCAATTAGCAGGAACAACTGTAAGAAGAGCTTCATTGCATAATGCAGATCAAATTCAGAAATTAGATATCAGAGAAAATGATACTGTTTTTGTAGAAAAGGGAGGTGAGATTATACCAAAGATTGTAAGTGTTGATTTTACTAAAAGAGACCATAATTCTATTCCTACTCAGTATATATCATCTTGTCCAGAATGTGGTACGGATTTGATAAGGAAAGAAGGAGAAGCACAGCATTATTGTCCTAATATTTATGGTTGTCCTCCACAGATTGTTGGAAGAATACAGCATTATATTTCTCGTAAGGCTCTTGATATAGAAGGTTTAGGAGGTGAGACAGTTGCTCTTTTGGTAAAAGAAGGTCTGATTACTAATTATGCGGATTTATATGAATTAACAAAAGAACAAGTCATTC
The DNA here is from genome assembly GCF_003443695.1 of Aquimarina sp. AD1. Lineage (NCBI taxonomy): Bacteria > Pseudomonadati > Bacteroidota > Flavobacteriia > Flavobacteriales > Flavobacteriaceae > Aquimarina > Aquimarina sp. AD1. The sequence goes on from NZ_CP031966.1 coordinate 660,809, forward strand.
CTTTGGAGAGAATGGCTGAGAAAAGTGCGGATAATTTAATAGAAGGAATTTTAAAATCTAAAGAAATTCCATTTGAGAGAGTCTTGTTTGGTTTGGGGATTAGATATGTTGGAGAAACCGTAGCAAAAAAGTTGGCTAAACATTATAAAACTATAGATGCAATTATAGCTGCTACTGAGGAAGAATTGGTTAATGTAGATGAAATTGGTATTAAAATTGCCCAAAGTGTGCGAGAATTTTTTAATTCAGAATCTAATAAAACGCTTGTAGAAAAGCTTTTAAGTCACGGAGTCCAATTGCAAATTTCTGCAGATAAATTGGCTAATCAAACAGAGACTTTAAAAGGTCAAACTTTTGTAGTATCTGGAGTTTTTGAAAAAGTATCTCGGAATGAACTCAAAAAATTAATAGAAGATAACGGAGGAAAAGTTTCTAGCTCAATTTCTTCAAAGACAACATATGTCGTTGCTGGAGCGAATATGGGGCCAAGTAAACTAGAAAAAGCAAACAAACTCGGAATTGTGATTATAAGTGAAGATGATTTTCTCAACTTAATTGAATAATGAAAATAAGAACCCTCATAAAAATATTACTGTTAATTACCGGTAGTTTATGTGTTTTGAGTACAATACTACAAAATCAAACCATAGAGTTGTATTCAAAACCAATGACAGTGCCTTTGTTTTTTATGTTGTATTGGTTTAATGTAAAAAAGGTTGATGCTCTGTTTGTACTGGTATTATTTCTTTGTTTTATGGGGGATATATTTTTACTAACGGGAATAGAGAATGGGTTTAGGTATGTTTTATTGAGCTATACTTTAAGTTATTTCATTCTTTTTTATTTCTTGTTTAAAAATCATAAGCAAATAGATTATAATAAAACAGACTTGGTCTATCTAGGAGTTTTTTTAGTAGTCTGGACGGTTATTGTCTATCAAATTTATGCTGTCACTAATCAGTCGATGGGGGATATAAGGCCTTTTGGAATTGTGTATATTATCATTCTATATTTTTTATTAATTGGAGCAGTATTTCAATATGTTAATATTAGATCTCCTAAGTCTCTTTGGTTTACAATTGCTATTTTAAATTTTATTATAAGTGATGCTTGCTTCGCATTAGATAAGTTTTATGTTCCTTCTTTAGAGCTTAAGATAATTAATGCTATCTATCAGTTACTGGCGGTTTTCTTTTTGGTAAAGTTTAAGATTTCTAGTTCGGATTCGCTAAAAATTAAAACATAGCTCTTTGTTTGCTTTTAATCATTTAATTGAAATTTAGTATATTAACAAAAGGAAAAATTGTTTAATATAGTGTATGATGGGGATTTCTCCCTTTTTTTATACCGCCTAAATCGAATGAATGAGGGAAAACTACTAAAATTTATAATTTCTTTTTTGGTTGTGCTACAGGTTTTAGGATTCTTATTTCAGAATTCTTTGTTGTGTAGTGCCAGTACATCTTTATTGTTTATATCAATAGCATTTAAGTATATACTAGAAAGTAAGAAAATAAAACCGGTGCATATTCTTGTGCTATTTTTATTTTTCATTTCGGAGTTAATGCACTTAATAACTGAAATAGGAACAATAAAACACAGGATGCTTGTCCGTATAATTGGATACATTATGTTGTTTTATTTTCTTTACTATAATCATAAATCTTTTAAGTATAATCGCAGAGATGTTTTTACGCTAGTTCTAGGAAGTCTATTATATACAGTAATTTTTTTTATTACATATTCGGTAGTTAGAGAGCCAATGGGGAATTTAAGTTTAATCGGTTTTCTACATTTATTATTGTTGTATGTTTTGCTTATCGTAGGGGCAATGCATTATATAAATATAAGATCAGAAAAGTCTTTATGGTTCTTTTTGGCAATTTTAAACTTTTCATTTAGTGATTTTGTTTTATTGATTGATGAGTTTTATCTTCAATCTAGCGAGCTAAAAGTTATTCGCTTAATATGTCAGCCTTTAGCTCTTGTTTTTTTAGTGAATTATATGATTACAAAATATGAATATTTGAAATCTGAAGAGTTTGAAGGCTTTTAGAAAGTATAAAGAAGTATAGTTGGATAAAATAAAATTAGCATATAGATTATTGTATATTTCAGGAGTTATGTTATTACTGACTTCTATTTTTCATGAGCCTTGGTTAGTCTATACCAAAACTCTTGTCGTTATTTCATTGTCTTTTTTTTATTTAGTTGCTGCAAAAAAAATAAGATATCTAGTTTTAATAGCGCTAATGATAGTTTTAATATCAGAGGTATTGTCTGTTATAGATTTCAAAAAATATTTTAGAGTAATTAATGTTCTGATGTCATTTTATTATTGTTTTAATATGATGTTATTATGGAAGAGTTTAAAGAAAGTGAAAATACAACTGAAAAGAATTTTTACCATTCAATTAGGGATTACTATGAGTTTAATTACTTATGTAGTTTACTCAGTAGCAGATATGATTTCTCTAAATGTTGGGGATGATCAATTTTATCTCAATATCCTTATAATTTTGTTTATATTATTTATTGGTTTTTGTTATTATATCTACTTAAACAGTAAAACTGTAGTGAGTTCATCTTTAATGATAGCGGCATCTTGCTTTCTTATTGTAAATATTTTGACGATATTAAATAAAATGTATGTATACCTCGATGTGTTTGTAGTTATTACAAATGTTTTACAATTATTTGGGCACTATTTTTTGGTTAAGTTTTTTGTGGAGCAAGAGGACTTGAAACCAGATGATGTAGAATTTTTTTAATTTAATTGTTGATATTTAGTATTTTGAAATGATATTAATATTCACTAAAAATAACATTTGCAAATATTGAGACCCATTAGCCCGTCATATGTATTGTTTTATTTTTCTTATGTTGTGGTTATTTTGGTTGCTTTTTTTTGTGAAAGAATACATTTGATATATGTCAAGCCATTAGTTCCAGTTTCTCTTATAGTTATTTATATTATTAAGACTAAGGTTGTAAATGTTTTTTATATCCTTAGTATGATTGCTATTGCTATTAATGATACATTAGTTTATGCTGATTTTGATAAGTATTTTAATGTAGTTGGGATGTTGATCATTTCTTTTTATTTGATAAATATATTTTTATTAAGAAGTTATATCTCTCTAGCTGATATTAAATTAAAGAAGTTAGCTTCTTTTCCTATTATTATAAGTTTTATTTTAATATCATATTTGATTTTTTCGGTGTCTCAATTAGTGCTTCCTGTTCTTATGGATTCTATTGTTACTTTCTTCGCAATTCTTTTTGCAGTTCTTCTTTTTGTAGGGGTCTGTTTCTTTATTTATATTACAGATAGGTATCAAGGAAATTTTAAACTTTTTATATCAGCGAGTTGCTGTTTGTTTGTGAATGCTTTGTTATTAATTAATCATTTTTATTATTATGCTAGGGAGTTTACAATATTAGCAAATATTGCAGAGATTGCAGGGTTGTATTTTTTCTTGCAATTTTTGATAGAAGCAAGACTGCTAGATAGAGAGGATAACTATTTAAAGGATGTCTAAACCTTTAGATGAATCGAGGAATAAAACAGATTTATCACTAATGTTAATTATATAACTAAAAGTTAAATTATTTAGTTTTTTTCAATTTTCTTATGCTCTTCTACATGAATTTAAGATGTAAAATAGCTACATTTGTCACTTAATCTTTTTTATAAATGATTTTAAAGGGTCTTAAACGTAATGCACTAAAAAAAAGCATTGAATCTCATATCAAGTCTAGAAAATCTAGAGCAAAAGAGGTTTCTAGTATTAAAAGTTTAGCAGTTTTAATTGATGCCTCTCAATCTGTTAATGTATTGTCATTAGTTAAGTTAGCTAATGAATTAGGCGTTAAATCTGATAGGTTAAAAGTAATGGGATATAAAGAAGATCAGAAAGAAATTTCTGATGATAAAGATGCAGCCTATTATAATGATAAAAGTTTTGGTGTTGGTGGAGCTGTTAAAAGTAATTCTTTAAAAGATTTTATAAATGAGGAATATGATGTTTTGATCAACTTTTATTCAGAAAGTAAACAAGAATTAGATTATGTAGCGGCAGCTTCTAAGGCCAAGTTTAAAGTTGGTTTTGCAGAAATTGATAACCGCATAAATGATTTAGTTATTGGTTCTGCAGATCAGAACATAAATCTCTTTATTTCCGAATTAAAAAAATATTTAAAAATTTTACAGATTATATAATATGAGTGCTTTTCTGAAAGGAACTGGTGTTGCATTAGCTACACCTTTTAAGAATGATGGTTCAATTGATTTTGATGGAGTTGAATCTTTAGTAGAATTTTGTGTTAATGGTGGAGTAGAGTATCTGGTAGTATTGGGTACGACTGCAGAATCAGTTACGCTTTCTAAGGACGAAAAAAAGGCTTTAGTAGATCATATTGTTACTGTAAATAAAAAGAGATTACCTTTAGTAATTGGTATAGGAGGAAATAATACTGCGTCAATTATCCAAGAAATAAAAGACACGGAATTGTCAGCTTTTGATGCGATATTATCTGTGGTTCCTATGTATAATAGACCTACTCAAGAAGGTATATATCAACATTTTAAAATTATTAATGATCAATCACCATTGCCAGTTTTATTATATAATGTTCCATCCCGAACAGGAACCAATATGGCTGCCGAAACGACTTTGAAATTAGCGCAATTAGATAAAATTGTTGGAATTAAAGAAGCAACGGGTGATTTTACACAAGTGTTAAAGATTTTAAAGGATCGTCCAAAGGATTTTCTTGTTATTTCTGGGGATGATGCTTTAGCATTACCAGCAGTTACTGCAGGTGGAGATGGAGTTATTAGCGTAATTGGTCAAGGGTTTCCAGAAGAGTTTTCAGAAATGATCCGTTTGGGACTTTCTGGAGATACACAACAAGCTTTTGAAATCTTATATAAATTATTACCAGTGTTAGATTATGCTTTTGAAGAAGGCAATCCTGCTGGAATCAAGAATATTTTAAAGAACAAAGGGGTTTGTGATGATCATTTGCGTCTGCCTTTAATTCCAGTCTCTAAAAATTTAGCAGATAGAATAGATGATTATATAAAGAATAATTAATAAGCTTTTATGGCCAAGAAAATAAAAGATCCTGGTATTGGTCTTTCGTCTAATAAAAGAGCGAAACGATTTATTAATAAAGATGGTTCTTTTAATATAAAACATCTCAATAGACGTACATCCATTTCTAGGAGTTATAATTACTTGATAAGTATATCTTGGTTTAAATTCTTTTGTTGGGTGTTTTTAGGCTATGTGTTTATAAATTCAGTATTCGCTATTATATATGTATTAGTTGGAATCTCTGCGATAACAGTTCCAACCGGAAGTATTATAGGAGATTTTATGAAAGCCTTCTTTTTTTCTGCTCAGACTGTAACTACTGTAGGGTACGGAGCAATGGCTCCAAAAGGAGTAGTTTTTGGTGTTATTTCTTCGATTGAGGCTTTGATAGGGTTGTTAAGTTTTTCTTTTATTACTGGGTTGTTGTATGGAAGATTTTCTAAGCCTAAATCAAGTATTAGGTTTAGCGATATTATGGTTTTAAGAGAACATAATAATGTCAATAGTATTATGTTTAGATTAATGAGCAGGAGTACAAATGTTATGATTCGTCCAAAAGTTGAGGTTACATTGGCGTTATCTCAAAAAACCGAAAATGATAAATATGTAAATAACTTTTACAATTTAAAATTAGAAAGAAATGAAATTACATATTTACCAACAACTTGGACAGTAGTTCATCCAATTAATGAATCGAGTCCTTTATCAGAATTTAAAAAAGAAGAATTACCTCAATTACACGGAGAAATTTTAATATTAGTTACGTATTATGATGAGTCTTTTGCTCAAGAAGTACATCAAGTGCATTCTTATATGTTACACAATTTAAATATTGACAAAGCTTTTATCCCAGCTTTTCATTACGATGAAGAGGGCTTTACTGTTTTAGATCATGATAAAATAGGAGAAACAAAAACCTTGTAATGAATAGATTAAGTAACGTTCTTTTTTTCTTTTTTCTTTTGCAACAACCCCGTCTTTTTTTAGTTCTTTAATAGATGAATTAAAGTTTTTGTAATACGGCAGAAATATCTATTTTTGCCAGATGTTTTTTAAGATATGAAGAAATTTTTGTTTTTGCTGATTTTAGTGATAGCTTTTGGTTCCTGTAGTGAGTATCAAAAAGTACTCAAAGCAGAAGAAGTTGGACCTAAATATAAATTAGCAGAAGAGTTATATAAAGAAGGGAAGTATAAAAAAGCATTACGACTTTTTGAACAGATTGTACCTCAGTTTAGAGGAAAACCACAAGCAGAAAGAGTGATGTATTATTATTCTGATACGTATTATAATTTGGAAGACTACTATCTTGCAGGTTATCAGTTTGAAAGATTTGCTAAGTCGTATCCTAATAGTGATAAAAGAGAAGAGGCTTCTTATAAAGGAGCAAAAAGCTATTATTACCTTTCTCCAAGATATAGTTTGGATCAGACGGAAACAGATGAAGCTTTAGAAAAATTACAAACATATATTAATGCTTTTCCAGATAGTGAAAATCTTGAGGAAGCTAATAGCTTAGTTGCAGAATTAAGAAATAAAAAGGAGAAAAAAGCTTTTGAAATAGCAAAACGCTATCATCATAGAGAGAATTATAAAGTAGCTATTAATGCCTTTGATAACTATTTAATAGATTATCCTGGTTCTACTTTTAGAGAAAAAGCATTATATTACAAGCTAGAATCTCAATATTTACTTGCAATTGGGAGTTATGATGTACTTGTAAAAGAACGACTTGAAGTTGCTAATGGTTTTTATAATAATTATAAAAAGTATTATAAAGAAGGAGAGTTTACTGCGGATGCAGAAGAAATATCAGAAGATATCAAGACACGATTAGAACAATATAAATAGAAAATTTAGGAGAAGATGGATTTGAAAAAAAGTAATGCGCCTGTTAATACTACTACAATTGATAAGAATTTAGTAGATCAGCCTACAGGTAATATTTATGAGGCAATTTCTGTAATATCTAAAAGAGCCAATCAAATTAATACTGATATAAAAAAAGAGCTTTTAGAAAAGTTAGATGAGTTTGCTACTTACAATGACAGTTTAGAAGAAATCTTTGAAAACAAAGAACAGATAGAAGTTTCTAAATTTTATGAAAGATTACCTAAGCCACATTCTCTTGCAGCGCAAGAATGGTTAGATGGTAAAATATACTTCAGAAATACAAAGACAGATTCTGAATCGTTATAAGTATGTCATCAATATTAGGCGGTAAAAAAATTCTTATAGGTGTTACCGCTGGTATTGCTGCATATAAAACAGCTTCATTGGTGCGTCTTTTTATTAAATCAGGCGCACAAGTAAAGGTTGTAATGACTCCTGCAGCAAAAGATTTCGTAACGCCACTTACACTTTCTACATTATCTAAGAATCCAGTGCATTCATCCTTTTATGATGAAGAAGATGAGAACGCAGAATGGAATAACCATGTAGAGTTGGGGTTATGGGCGGATATCATGCTTATAGCACCAGCCACAGCTAATACTTTATCTAAGATGTCAACTGGTAGTAGTAACAATCTACTTTTGGCGACTTATCTATCTGCAAAATGCCCTGTGTATTTTGCTCCGGCAATGGATTTAGATATGTACAATCATCCATCAACACACGAAACCTTCAAAAAGCTTCAGTCTTTCGGTAATATCATGATTCCAGCAGAATCAGGAGAGCTAGCAAGTGGATTAGTAGGACAAGGTAGAATGGCGGAGCCTGCTACTATAATTCGTTTTATAGAAGAGGATATTTTAGGAAAATTACCTTTAAAAGGGCAAAAAGTTTTAATTACAGCAGGCCCAACATATGAGGCTATCGATCCAGTTCGTTTTATAGGAAATCATTCTAGTGGACGTATGGGGATAGAGTTAGCAAAAACAGCGGCTTATCTAGGAGCAGAGGTGTCATTAATATTGGGGCCTTCTTCACTTAAGGTTTCTCATGACTTTATAAATGTAATACCTGTTGTAAGTGCAGCTTCTATGTATGAAGCGGTAACTAAAGAATTTGAAAATTGCAATATAGCTATAGCTTCTGCGGCGGTTGCAGATTACAGACCAAAGAATGTTTCTGATCAAAAAATAAAAAAATCCGATACTAGCTTTTCCATTGAATTAGAGCGCACTACTGATATCCTTAAATGGATGGGTTCTGTGAAAAAAGATCAATTTTTAGTTGGTTTTGCATTAGAAACAGAGAATGAAGAACAAAATGCAAAAGGCAAACTAGAGAAGAAGAACTTGGATCTAATTGTACTTAATTCTCTTAATGATAAAGGTGCTGGTTTTAAAGGGCAAACAAATAAAGTAACACTTATTAATCATAAATTAGAAATTAAAGCGTTTGAATTAAAGACCAAGACTGAGGTTGCACAGGATATTTTTAATGAAATTAATGAACAACGTAATGCGTAAAATTTTTCCATTTGTTATACTGTTATTTGGTATTATAGTTAATGCTCAAGAGTTTAATGCCACAGTGGTGGTAAATGCAGAACAAACAGGAAATCCAAATTTACAAGTTTATAAGACATTAGAAAGATCGGTTACAGAGTTTATTAATAATACAAAATGGACTGAGTTAGATTATCGAACTGAAGAACGAATAGATTGCAGTTTCTTTATTACCATTAATGGAAATAGCAATGATAGTTTTAATGCTACGGTGCAAGTTCAAGCTTCTAGACCTATATATGGTTCTAATTATAAGACTACTATATTGAATATTAATGATAAACAGTTTAATTTTCAGTACTTAGAGTTCCAGCCTTTAAATTATAATCCTAACAATTTTGAATCAAACCTTATTTCTGTAGTTGCTTTTTACTTGTATACCATATTGGGAGTTGATGCGGATTCTTTCGAATTAAATTCTGGAACTGCATATTATCAAGAAGCTAAAAATATAGTAGGGAACGCTCAAGGAGGTAATACAGTTGGTTGGAACGGTCAAGATGGTCCCCAAACTAGATTTAGATTAAATGATGATTTATTATCTGGTACTTTTGACGGATATAGAACTGCGTTATATTCTTATCACAGAGAAGGACTGGATATTATGAGTAATGATCTTAAAAAAGGTAAAGAGTCTATTTTAGAATCAATGAAAACTCTCGAAGGACTACATAGAACCAGACCTAATTCATATATAATGAGAGTGTTTTTTGATGCAAAAGCGGATGAGGTTTCAAAAATCCTTTCTGGAGGACCTTCAATGAATATTGCAGAGACTATGTCGATACTAAGTAGAATAGCACCTACCTATGCTACTAACTGGGCAGAGATAAAATTATAAGTTTTTCTTCTTGAAATTGAAATCTTTTTAAAACTATAGTATCTTTACTTTCTTTAATAAATAATAAAAATATTACTATCCTTTGTTAAGAAGTCTTTCAATAAAAAACTTCGCTTTAATTGAACAACTACAGGTTTCTTTTGATGCCGGTTTAATTACAATTACTGGAGAAACCGGAGCGGGTAAGTCTTTACTTTTAGGTGCCTTAGGGCTTTTGTTAGGGAAAAGAGCCGATCTATCAAGTGTCAAAGATAATTCCGTAAAATGCAGTATCGAAGGTGTTTTCGATATAGAAAAGTATAAACTTAAAACGTTTTTCGAAGAAGAAGATTTAGATTATGAATCAGAAACTATTATAAGAAGAGAGATTCTGCCGTCTGGTAAATCAAGAGCTTTTATTAATGATACACCAGTTACTTTAAATTCTTTAAATAAGTTAGGGGTCCGATTAATTGATATTCATAGTCAGCATCAAACCTTAGAAGTTACTACCAATGATTTTCAGTTTGAAGTACTGGATGCTTTATCAGATTGTGGTAGAGAAATAGAATCTTATAAACGTGGCTTATCTTTATTAAAAATTAAAGAAAAAGAAGAAAAAGCATTAATAGAGAGTCAACAGGAGCTAACAAAAGAACACGATTACAATTCTTTTTTACTGAACGAATTAGAAGAAGCAAAGCTTAAAACGGGAGAACAGGCTGAGTTAGAAGAGCGCTATGAGACGTTAAATAATATCGAAGAGATACAAGAGCGACTGTCTTCTTCTGTTTCATTAGTTTCTTCGGAAGAAGTTGGGGTTTCTGACCTTCTAAATACAATAAAAGCAAGTCTTTCTAAAGTGGCCCAGTATTCTGGGACTTTAAAAGAGTTATCGGATAGGATTCAAAGTGTTTCTATCGAATTAGAAGATATACATGATTCTTTGCAGAATGAACTTGAAGGTTTAGATGCAGATCCTGTGCAATTAGAAGAACTGAGTCAACGATTACAAATTATTCATAACCTTCAAACGAAACACACTGTATCCTCCATTGAAGAATTGATTGTAATAAAAGAAAACTTACAGGAAAAAGTAGCTAAAACAGAATCGCTTTCTGAGACTATAGAAAATATTAGAAAAGATATAACAACTACACAAAAACAGTTAGACGAGCTCGCAGTTAGAATTCATAATAAAAGAATAAAAGCGTTACCAAAACTAATATCTGAATTAGAAGGTATTTTAAGTGCTTTGGGAATGCCCAATGCCACTTTTAAAACAGCTTTAACCTTACAAGAAAAATACTTCTCTAATGGAAAAGAAGTTTTAGAGTTTCTATTTTCTGCCAATAAAGGAGGTGTATATGGAGAGTTAAAGAAAGTTGCTTCTGGAGGAGAATTATCTAGGATTATGATAGCTATTAAAGCAATACTCTCTAGATATACGCAATTACCGACAATAATTTTTGATGAGATAGATACTGGTGTTTCAGGAGAAATTGCACATAAAATGGCGGATTTGATGATGGCTATGAGTAAAAATCTTCAAGTGTTTAGTATTACTCATTTACCTCAAATTGCGGCAAATGGACAGAGTCAATATAAAGTCTACAAGGAAGATGTAAATGATACTACAGTCACTAGACTTAGATTACTAAATGAAGAAGATAGAGTCCGTGAAATTGCAGAAATGATAGGTGGTAAGGACATTTCTGATTCTGCTTTAACACATGCCAAATCATTGTTAAATAATTAAACTAAAGTTTATAGAGTATGGTTTAGGTTTAGGACGTTTTGTTATCTTTACCATTCATAAATCATTTATAATTGAGTATTAAATGTCTTACAATTTATTAAAAGGTAAAAGAGGGATAATTTTTGGCGCACTTGATGAAAATTCAATAGCTTGGAAAACAGCAGAACGTGTTTTTGAAGAAGGAGGAACTTTTGTGCTAACAAATGCTCCAGTTGCGATGCGTATGGGAGCTATCAAGGACCTTGCAGAGAAAACAAATTCTCAAATTATACCTGCAGATGCAACATCGTTAGAAGATTTAGAAAATCTTGTGGAGAAATCAGTGGAGATTTTAGGAGGAAAATTGGATTTTGTTTTACACTCTATCGGGATGTCAGTTAATGTTAGAAAAGGACGTCACTATACGGATCTAAATTATGATTGGAGTGAAAAAGGATGGGATGTATCTGCATTATCGTTTCATAAAACAATGCAAACATTGTACAAGAAAGAAGCAATGAATGAGTGGGGTAGTATCGTAGCTCTTACGTATATGGCTGCTCAGCGAGTTTTTCCTGATTATAATGATATGGCTGATAATAAAGCGTATCTAGAATCGATAGCTCGTAGTTTTGGTTATTTCTTTGGTAGAGATAAAAAGGTTAGAGTGAATACAATTTCACAATCACCAACGCCTACTACAGCAGGAAAAGGAGTAAAAGGATTTGATGGTTTTATTGAATACGCCGATAAAATGTCTCCCCTAGGTAACGCATCAGCGGATGAATGTGCAGATTATACAATTACGTTGTTTTCTGATTTAACAAAGAAGGTAACATTACAAAATCTATATCACGATGGAGGGTTTTCTAACATGGGAGTGAGTCAGATGGTGATGGAAAAATTTGTCGACGAAGAATAGTATTGATTTACGTTTAAATATAACAAAAAGCTTGATTCATTATGGATTAAGCTTTTTTAATTTTAGTATTATCCTTGATAGATCAAAATCCTAATTTCTATATTACATAGGATGTTTTGTTTACTTACCTTTGCCTAATGAATATTTCTTTTTCTTTTGTTATACCTGTATATAATAGGCCTAATGAAATAGACGAGTTGTTAAGTAGCATGATCGAATTAGAATACGATCAAGCTTATGAGGTAGTAATTATAGAAGATGGTTCGTCAGAGACTTCAGAGGAGGTAATTAAGTCTTATGACAGTCAATTGCAAATTAGTTATTACCAAAAAAATAATACGGGGCCTGGTGATTCTCGCAATTTTGGGATGAGAAAAGCTAAAGGAAATTACTTCCTTATTTTGGATAGTGATGTGATTTTACCAAAGAATTATTTACGTAAAGTAAAAGATTTTTTGTCTACAAATTTTGTGCATTGTTTTGGTGGTCCTGATGATGCCCATAAAAACTTCTCGAATTTACAGAAAGCAATAAGTTTTAGTATGACTTCTTATCTGACTACAGGAGGTATAAGAGGTAGGAAAAATACGTTGGGTAAGTTTCAGCCCAGAAGTTTTAATATGGGGATATCCAAAGAAGCTTTTGAAGCTTCAGAAGGTTTTGGTAATATCCATCCTGGAGAAGACCCAGATCTTACAATTAGACTTTGGAAATTGGGGTACGATACGGCATTGATACCAGACGCTAAGGTATTTCATAAAAGAAGAATCTCTTGGAACAAATTTTATATACAGGTCAATAAATTTGGATTAGTACGTCCAATTTTAAATTTATGGCATCCTGAGACTTCTAAAATTACCTATTGGTTTCCTACGTTATTTGTTTTGTATACCATATTTGCTATGATTACAGCTTTGTTAGGATTCTGGTATTTCATTGCATTCTGGATACTATATTTTGTAATTATTTTTATAAATGCCACTATTAATTACCACAGTCTTTCTATAGGAATTCAATCAGTTATGGCTGTTTGGGTTCAATTTTATGGTTATGGAAAAGGTTTCTTGAAATCTTATTATTATATTCATCTGCTCAAAAAAAATCCTGAACAAAAATTTAAGAAGTTGTTTTTTTTAAAGTAATCACCTATGCCTAAGACCAAATTGAATAGATTTTCTTTAAAAAGAAATAATGTCAAAACATTCCTGTTTTTTTTGGCATTTACCTCTATTTTATGGCTTTTTATACAATTTTCTAAAAATTACACACAAGAAGTAGAGGTTGATATCGAATACACAAATATTCCAAATGATAGAATTCTACATGAAGATAGTGACCAAACATTAAAACTTACTTTAAATGGAAATGGTTTTAGGTTAATTAATCATACATGGAGTAAACCTAGATTAGAATTAGATATTACAAGTGCAGTAGAAACGGAAAGTAGTAATGATTATTATTTTTATGTAGATAAGGCAAATCAGTCTTTAAAGAATAAATTAAATTTTAAAGGAAGAATACTTTCTGTGCAAAAAGATACTTTAAAAGTTAAGCTAGATATTAACCTAGAAAAGAAAATTCCTATACGAATATCCAAGAAACTTTTATATGCACCAGGATATGGAAGTGATAAAGGAGTTGTTCTTTCTCCTGATTCAATAACTATTAGTGGTCCAAAAAGAATAATAGATACTATAAGTTATGTTGTAACGGAGAATTTAGAGTTAGAAGGTTTAAATACTGATTATAATACTACATTGTCCATTAAAACAGACAGTTTACCTTCTAGAATTGGTGTTGTTCCAAAGGAAATAGAGGCTAATATTTTGGTAAGTAAGTTTACAGAAGGAAGCCAAGAGATACCTATAACATTAATGAATATACCTGAAGATAAAGAGGTGAAGATCTTTCCTAAAGAAGTAAAAGTAGTTTATAGAGTTGGTTTGGATAAATACAATGAGATTAGTTTAAGAGATTTCAGGGTTATAGCTGATTATAATAAGGTGTCTGCCGATAGTCCATTTTTAATTCTAGAATTGGTAGATATGCCAACATCTATTCATGATGTTCGTTTACAAGATAAACAAGTACAATTTGTTATTTTAAATTAATGTATGAAAGTAGTTGGTCTTACGGGAGGAATAGGAAGTGGGAAATCTACGGTGGCAAAAATGTTTGCCGAGCTTGGGGTTTCGGTTTATATAGCTGATGATGAGGCTAAAAAATTGATGAATGAAGATTTGGGGGTTAAGAATCACATAGTAAAATTATTGGGAGAGAAATCTTATATCGATGGGGAATTAAATAGACCATTTATTGCTGATAAAGTTTTTAATGATAAGGAACTACTAAAACAACTGAACAGTATAGTGCATCCAGCTGTTGCTGATCATTTTATTAAATGGAAAAATGAGCAGAAATCCGAGTATGTTATAAAAGAAGCAGCTATATTATTTGAAAATGGTGGATACAAGCAATGTGATTACACAATTCTGATAACAGCTCCTAAAGAAACCAGAATACAGAGAGTTTTAAAGCGGGATAATACTACAAAATCGCAGGTTCTTACACGACTTAAAAATCAATGGGAGGATTCAAAAAAGATTCCATTGGCAGATTTCGTTATAATTAATACGAAATTAGAAGAAACATGGCTTCAAGTTAAAAAAATCCATAATAAAGTTATCCTTTAATTGTGTTATTTTCCTAATCTTTCATTTTGTTAACATTTGGTTAAACCCTAAAGTAGCTAAATGTTAAAGTCTTACTTTTGACCTATGAATAAAAGGTTATTCGCATTGCTGATCCTATTGATGAGTTTGTCTTTAATTGGGATTATTTTTGTTCAGGGATATTGGATACAGAATACAGTAGAGAATAATAGAGAACAATTTTCTTTTAATGCTAAGCAAATATTGATTTCTGTTTCTAATAAAATTGAGTATCGTGAGTTTGAAGAAATGTATTATCCCTTACAAGAGATATTAGATAGTATCAAACAACCGGATAACAAAACAATTCAACAGCTCTTAAACATAGGTTTTGATAAAGGATCGTTTGCTTTTGGTGATGGCGTTTTAGAAGAAGATTCTAAATTGTTTTCGTCATTTATAGACTTTAATATAGATACGGTAAGGCTTAAAGATATATTGAATAGGAATGCTGAATTGATAGATAATGAGAAAGAAAATTATCAGAAAAGATATAGATCCAAGTCTAAGTTAGATAGGTTGAGTACGCTTACAGATCTACAGAGAAGAGATTATGAAATTGTAATAGATCAGTTAGCAAACTTTATCCCTATTCATCGAAGAGTGAAAAAAGAAGAAGTAAGAAGATTACTTAAAAAGGAATTAGCAGAACGAGATATGAAAGTAGATTTCGAATATGCAATTTATAGTAATGCATTAGCTACGAGAGTACGTTCTGATGATTTTAGTGCGAATGAAAGTGATGGGAACACTTTTGCAGTGCCTTTGTTTGTAAATAATGAAGATGGTTCTAGCTTGTATCAGTTATATGTGAACTTTACAGGTAAGAATAGATATATATTATCGACTATAAAAGGGATGGCGATTTTGTCAATTATTTTTACGTTGGTTATTGTGGTAGCGTATTCGAGTGCTTTATCTCAATTATTACAACAAAGACAGATATCGCAGATAAAGACAGATTTTATAAATAATATGACTCATGAGCTTAAAACGCCCATAGCAACTATTAATCTGGCGTTAGATGCAATTAAAAACCCCAAAATTGCAAATGATGAAGATAAACGTAAGCGATATATGACGATGATTCGCGAAGAGAATAAGAGAATGTTAACACAGGTTGAGAATGTCTTACGAATATCGCAGTTAGAAAAAAATGAATTAAATATAAAGAAAGAACCACTCGAATTACACGATATTATTGAAGATGGAATAACACATGTGTCTTTAATTGTCGAGAATAGAGAAGGGTATATAAAAACACATTTAGGAGCATTGAAATCTTCTATTTTAGCCAATGATAGTCATATGACTAATGTAGTAGTAAATGTTTTAGATAATGCAATTAAGTATTCCGAAGGAGCACCTAAAATTGATATCTATACAGAAAATGTGAAGAATAGTATAGTGCTTAAGATACGTGATCAAGGAGTTGGAATGAGTAAAGTGGCTCAGAAAAAAATCTTTGAGAAGTTCTTTCGAGAGCATACTGGTGATCTGCATAATGTAAAGGGTCACGGACTTGGATTAACCTATGTAAAACGAATTATAGATGACCATCACGGTCAAATATGGGTGGAGAGCGAACGGGGAAAAGGCTCCACATTTATAACTAAATTACCGTTAATATCTTAAAATATGGAAACAGAAAACAAAAAGATTTTGCTTGTAGAAGATGATCCTAATTTTGGAACAGTACTAAAGGATTACCTTGTTATGAATGATTATGATGTCGTACATGCTAAAAATGGTATGGAAGGCTTCGAAAAATTCAAAAAGGATGATTATGATATGTGTATCCTGGATGTAATGATGCCTTATAAGGACGGTTTTACACTAGCAAAAGAGATAAGAGATAAAAATGAAGAAGTTCCTATCATTTTCTTAACAGCAAAAGCTATGAAAGAAGATGTTTTAAAAGGATATAAAGTTGGAGCAGATGATTATTTAAATAAGCCATTTGATAGCGAAGTCTTGTTAATGAAGATACAGGCAATCATGCAGCGCAAAAGCACTGAGTCGGTTGCTGATAGTAAGCAATTTGAATTTAAAATTGGTGGATTTCATCTAAACTCAAAATTAAGATTTTTGACTTTTAGAGAAGAAGATCCTATAAAACTATCTCCTAAAGAGAATGAATTATTACGTTTGCTAGCATTACATCTTAATGATTTGATGCCTAGAGAACTAGCCCTTACAAAGATATGGAGAGATGATAATTACTTTACGTCTCGAAGTATGGATGTGTATATCGCTAAACTTAGAAAATATTTAAAGAAGGATGAAAATGTGGAAATTTTGAATATCCATGGAGAAGGATTCAGACTTGTTGTACGTAGTGATGAGTCGTAGATAACGGTAATAATATATTAAAAGTCGCTACAAGCCAAGCTCAGTAGCGACTTTTTTGATATATGATAATATGTTATCAAGATTATATAGATAATCAAACCATACTATTTTCTCATCTTTTTTAAACCAGGTAAGTTGCCTCTTAGCAAAACGTCTGGTATTTTTTTTGATTTCAGAAATAGCAAAATCTAAATCAGATTTACCATTCATATATTCAAATATTTCTTTATAGCCCACTGTATTTAGTGCATTTAAGGATTTATCGGGATACAAACTTTTTACTTCTTCTAGTAGACCTTCATTAATCATTATATCAACTCTTTCATTTATTCTGTTGTATATGATTTGCCTTTCTGCAGTAATACCAATTTTAATAATATTAAAAGATCGTTTTTTTGGTGTTTTGGTGATGAAAGAAGAATAAGGTTTTCCACTACTAATACAAATTTCTAACGCTCTCATTACACGATGTGTATTATGGATATCAACCTTTTCATAATAGAAAGGATCTAGCTGCTTTAGTTTTTGTTGTAAACTTTCGATTCCTTCTTTATGATATTGTTCCTTTAAAGCTTCTCTAATAGCTCCCGATACTTTAGGAAAACTATCTAGCCCCTTAGTAACTGCATCTACATACAATCCAGAACCTCCTACTAAAATGGCATATTTATTTTCTTTGAAGAGTTCCGTTAATTTTTCTAAAGCTTCTTTCTCAAAATCTCCAACAGAGTAATTTTCGTGTATACTTTTATGTTGTATAAAATGATGCTTTGCTTGTTGCAGTTCTTCGGAACTAGGAACTGCTGTACCAATACACATTTCTTTATAAAACTGTCTACTATCTGCAGAAACAATTTCGCAATCAAGATTTTGAGCTAGTTTAATGCTTAAGCTAGTTTTTCCTATGGCAGTAGGACCTACAACTACAATCAGGGTATTAGTCATTGAATAAAGTATGTCCGCAGTTATGACAGAATTTAGCTCCATCTTGATGTTTGCTAGTGTTACAATTTGAACAAACTTGAGAGTTTATATTAACAATAGCTGCTTTTTGACTTGCAGAATATTCTGCACTAACAATACCGGTAGGCACCGCAATAATTCCGTATCCCATAATCATAATAAGCGCAGCAAGAAGTTGACCAACGGGTGTAACAGGAGCTATATCTCCATAGCCAACCGTTGTTAGTGTTACAATACACCAGTAAACACTAATCGGTATGCTTTTAAAACCACTTTCTTCTCCTTCTATGATGTACATCAAAGTTCCTGTAATGATACAGACAACAACAACAGCAAATAAAAACACCAAGATTTTCGCTCTACTATCTTTAATGGCTTTTGCCAATTTATTTGATTCTCCAATGTATCTAGAGACTTTGAGAATTCTGAATATACGAAGTAATCTTAATGCTCTTACGGTAAGTAGTGCGCTAGATCCAACTATGAAAAATGATAAATATAGAGGTATGGTTGATAAAAAATCAATGATTCCATAAAAGCTAAATATATATTTGGAAGGTTTTTTTATAGAAATTATTCTCGCGATATATTCGAATGTAAAAAAAATCGTAATGATCCATTCTGCATAATATAAAAATTCATAAGTCTTTTCAGGTAAGCCTTTAACGCTTTCCATCATGACAAAAATGATGCTTAATAGTATTAGGATTAATAGTATTACATCAAATATTTTACCCAGTGGAGTATCAGCCTCATAGATGACTTCGTGTAACTTTTCTTTCCAGTTTCTGGTTTGTATTTTCTGATTCAAAATTGATAATTTTAACTAAAGTACTAAAAAAATAACTAGTTTTTTATTGTTGTTGTCGTGTGATTTTTGAATGTTATTAGGCTTTAGGAAAGAAATGTTACTCCTCAGAATTTATTTTATTTTTATTTAATAATACAACTTTTAATCTTTTGTGCTGTCTTACATAGCTCTGTATAATGTGTTGAGCATCTCGATTATGGTTCATAGGAGTGATTATAGATCTTAATATATCGATATTATTAATCTGATGGTTTAGATTAAAATACCCGATTCCTATAAATTTACCCTCTTCAATTAAAATTACGCTTTGCTCATCAATCTCTCGACCACGATCAATAATCATCATACTTTTCTCTTCAAAAGAATTGAGAGCTATAAGTTCTTGAACTCTAATATTATAATCATCAGCTGGTTCTTCTAATAAACAAGCACCATTACATTTCTCTATACTATAGTTAAAACAATTCCCTTTACTGCTGTCCAGATCCATTAATTTAAGACACAACTTAAATTCTTCGGTCCAACGATGCATAAATGATTTGGCTTGTTGTCTGTTTGTAAAAGTGGTAATGCTTTTTTTATTCCGATCTACTTTTTTTACCACGAGATTTTTATATCCTTTTTCATCTGTAAATTGATATAGTGCCTGATCAAATTTATTTCTTTTTAAAGCTCGATTGTATTTTGGGCGGTTAAGTTTTATTTCTTCATTTTCTTTTAAAAGAGCAAGTAATTCACTTCCTGTAATTTCATACGTTACATTACTTACTTCATCCTGAATGTTTTTGGATTTTCTGTTGTCGTTAGTAAAATGTTGTGTAACTCGTTTTTTGATATTTTTACTTTTTCCTATATAAATAATAGTACCATCCTCTCGATGCATGTAGTAAACTCCGGTTGAAGCTGGGACAATTTCTATAAGCTTAAGTAGTTTATCATCTACCTTTCTTTTGGTTTCTAACTTTACTGTTTCTTTAAGAATGTTTTTTTCTAGATCTTTTGATAATAGTAATTTAAAAAGCTTTACGGTAGCTTGTGCATCTCCAGTAGCTCTATGCCTATCAGAAATGGCAATACCTAAGCTACGAACTAGTTTACCTAGGCTATAAGATTTTTGATCCGGAATAAGTTTTTGGGATAATTCTACTGTACACAAGGATTGACGTTCAAAATCAAAACCAAGTCTATTGAATTCTGTTTTTAGAATACGATAATCAAAAGATGCATTATGAGCTACGATAATACAGTCAGTTGTTATTTCTACTATTCGTTTAGCTACTTCATAAAATTTAGGAGCATTTCTAAGCATTTTGTTATTAATCCCTGTAAGATTTACAACAAATGGTTGAATAGGTCTTTCGGGATTGATTAGACTAATGAATTGATCAACAACTTTATAACCATCAAATTTGTAGATTGCAATTTCCGTAATTCCTTCTTCATTATACTTTCCTCCGGTAGTTTCAATATCTAAAATCGCATACATCATAGGTTTCTGTGGGGTAGTTTTTATAAATTCATTTATTTTTGATCTAAAGTACTATTTTTTAATGACTATAATTTCTAGCTCCAAAAATAGAACTTCCGATGCGAACCATAGTACTACCACAGTCGATGGCAAGTCTATAATCTCCGCTCATACCAATCGATAATGTTTTAAAAGTAGGATTGTCGGTCGTAAGGTCATTAAAGAGAGATTGAATTTTTTTGAATTCGTTTATGATTTGTTCTTTGTTATCGGTAAAAGTTGCCATTCCCATTAATCCTTTTATGTTAACATTGGTTAATGGTTTAATATCATCTGATTTTAATAGTGTTATTACATCTGCTTCGCTAAGTCCAAATTTACTTTCTTCTTTCGCTATTTTGACCTGTAAAAAACAATTAATATTCCTATTGTTTTTAAGAGCTTGCTTATTAATTTCTTTTAGAAGTTTTAGGCTGTCTACAGCATGGATAGTATCAACATAAGGTGCCATGTATTTCACTTTGTTGGTTTGTACATGACCGATCATATGCCAAGAAATATCTTTTGGTAACTCTTCCCATTTCTGAGTCATTTCCTGAATCTTATTTTCTCCAAAAACTCTTTGGCCGGCTTCATAAGCCTCCATTAAGTCAGATATTGGTTTGGTTTTAGATACAGCAACAAGAGTAACTCCTTCTGGAAGTGTTTTTTGGATGTGTTTTAGGTTCTCCTCAATAGAATTCATAAGGTACAAAGATACCTAAAATTACAAAATTAAATAACAATTAGTCTCTATCTAGTTATAACTTTATACAGCAGGTTAGAATTCATAAATAGTAATACCACTCCTTAGCTTTGGCTCAATATATGTACTTTTTGGAGGCATCTTTAAACCTTGATCTGCTATTTTCTTCATTTGATTTACAGTGGCTGGAAATAACCCAAAACCTACTTCGAATTCTCCTTGATCTATTTTACTTTTTACATATACAATATCATTTTTTCCGTGAGAGTATTCTATTCTGGTGTCTGTCCTAAGATCATGAATACCAAGTATAGGAGCTAATACTGTTTTAAACAAAATCTGTGCATCTAGTTCCTCTAGTGCATTTGTAAATTCATAGATAGTTTTTCTAAGGTATAGTGAATAGAATTCGCCATCTAAATACATACTAAAATGATTTGGTTTCGATGGTTTATATACTTCAATACCACGATTTTCTATCCTAAACCATTCGTCTAAACGAATTAAAAACTCTTCTTTGGATAATCCATTAAGATCTTTAATTAATCTATTGAACTCATAAATTCTTAGATCTGATTCAGGTATTAAATAACTCATAAAGAAGTTATAAGGCTCAGCACCATTATGTTTATCGTTAGTTGATGCTAAATCTTTTGAAAGTAAATATGAAGAAGCAGACCTATGATGTCCATCAGCAATATATATGGTTTCCATTTTGTCAAAAGTCGACTGAATTTGCTCAATACTTTTTTTATCTTCTACTTTCCATAAATAATGTGTGTCACGATAGGTGGTTGTAAATTCGTATTCTGCTCTTTCCAGAATGACTTTTTCGATTATTTCTGTAATGGTATCGTTGTCCGGATAGGTTAGGAGTACTGGCTCTGCATTAAATCCTACGGTTTTTAGATATTGCTTAAACGTAGTTTCTCTTTCTGTTAATGTATCTTCATGCTTTTTGATGATGTCATTTTCATAATCCTCGGCACCAGCAGCGGCTATAATCCCGCAAAAGGATTCTTGCTCGCGATTCACAATTTTATATACATAGAAACATGGAGTTTCATCTTGCATAAAGATCTCATCTTCTTTAAATTCTAAATACCTGTTACGAACAAGCTTATATCGTTCTTCTCCTGAGATTTCTTTATGATATTTATATCCGGGATTAACAATGTGTAAAAAAGAGTAAGGGTTATAATCCATTCTAGAATCCCTTTCCTCTGGAGTATAGCTTTGGTAAGATCGCGATGCAATCAAACTTACCTTATCTCTTGTAGGACGAACTGCCTTGAACGGGTTTATTTTTGCCATTAATTATTGTTTATAAATTTAGTAGGGTCCAAATATCCTTTCGTATCTTCAGAATATCCACCACCAATGTCCATAAAGATATCATCTCTTATCTCCAGATGCAAATGCGCGTAATACATACCATCAGCATTTCCAATAGTTGCAATTAATCCTCCTTTTTTAACAAGGTCTCCTTTTTTTACTTTGAGGGTTTGACAATGGGCATATACAGATTCGTAATAGTTGCCTTTGTACTGATGAATAATACGTATTACATTTCCCCAGCCTCCACCAATATTATCAGCAAAAGAGATATATCCATTTCCTATAGAAAAGATGGCATCTCCAAGATCAGAATTACCACCACCAACACCATTCCAATCGTCACCTAAATGATTATTTTCTGTGAACTTCTGAGCGTTGTAATATCCTCTAGCATTCGGTTTACCTACAGGAAAATCAAAGTCTTTGGAAATAAATTCTTCATGCTGTTTGAATAATGAATCGTATATCTCATATTTATTTTGAACCTGAATCTTAGTTTTTAGATTATTTACAGATGAAGTATCTTTAGAAACTACTATATGTTTTTTTTTACACGATAGTGATAGCAATACGATTAAAGTAATTGAAAGATATTTTTTCATAAAACAATCATATCTTTTACTTCCAATTTATACAAACTGCTTTGCTACATTTTCTGCTTTTCTGCTTTCTGAGTAATCATAGAAACCTTCACCACTTTTTACTCCAAGTTTTCCTGCCATTACCATATTAACTAACAATGGACAAGGAGCATATTTTGGGTTTTTAAAACCATCATACATTACATTAAGAATAGAAAGGCAGACGTCTAATCCTATAAAATCAGCTAATTGTAAAGGTCCCATTGGGTGAGCCATTCCTAATTTCATAACTGTATCGATCTCAGATACTCCAGCAACGCCATTATATAAAGTCTCAATAGATTCATTGATCATAGGCATCAAAATTCTATTCGCAACAAAACCAGGATAATCATTAACCTCTACAGGAACTTTGCCCAACGTTTTGGACATTTCCATGATCGTATTAGTTACTTCATCTGATGTGTTGTAACCTCTTATGATCTCTACCAATTTCATGATTGGCACAGGATTCATGAAATGCATCCCTATGACCATATCTGGTCTTTTTGTAACTGCTGCAATCTGAGTAATAGATATAGAAGAAGTATTTGTAGCTAAGATTGTGTCTTCTGGACATGCTTCACTTAGGTCTTTAAAAATTTTTAGTTTTAAATCAACATTTTCAGTAGCTGCTTCTACCACAAGACCAGCATATTCTACACCTTCTTTGATACTAGTATATGTCGAAATATTACCAAGAGTAGCTTCTTTATCAGCTTCAGAAATTTTTTCTTTAGCAATCATTCTATCGAGATTTTTCGTAATTGTTGCCAATCCTTTATCTAATGACTGCTGAGAAATATCAATTAATTGAACTTTAAAACCTTTTTGTGCAAAAGTATGGGCAATTCCATTACCCATCGTTCCAGCACCAATTACTGCTACGTTTTTCATGAATTATAGTTGTTGTGATTCACCTTTATGGTGTATTTTTGTTTGTTTATGCTTTTTATTGTTGGTCGTCTTTAAAACATCCAATAATCTGTAATGCTACTTCTAGTGCTTTTTTACCTTGAGTCAAGGATACAATAGGAGTCGTATCGTTATTAATAGCTTCGGCAAAAGTATCTAGTTCATCTAATATTGCATTATTCGAAGGAACTTCTGGATTATCAAAATAGATTTGTTTTTTTATCCCTTCTGCATTTTGCAAGATCATATCAAAATCACCAGGTTTTTCTGGCGCATCTTTCATTTTTACTACTTCACATTTTTTCTCGAAGAAATCAACAGAGATGTAGGCATCTTTCTGAAAAAATCTTGCTTTTCGCATGTTTTTTAAAGATATGCGACTTGCAGTAAGGTTAGCGACACAGCCATTTTCGAATTCGATACGAGCATTTGCGATATCAGGAGTTTCGCTTATTACAGATACTCCACTGGCACTGATATGTTTTACATCAGAATGCACAACACTTAGTATTGCATCGATATCATGAATCATTAAGTCCAAAACAACAGGAACATCAGTTCCTCTTGGATTAAACTCAGCCAATCTGTGTGCTTCGATAAACATTGGATTATCAATCTTTTTAGAAACGGAAGTGTATGCTGGGTTAAAACGTTCTACGTGGCCAACCTGACCTTTTACATTATGAATATTAGCAAGCTCAATTAGTCTTTCAGCTTCTTCAACCGTATTGGTAATTGGTTTTTCTATAAAAACATGTTTTCCAGCTTGTATGGCTTGTTTGGCTACTTCAAAATGAGCAAAAGTTGGTGTTACAATATCTACAACATCCACAGCTGCTATCAACTCTTCTACAGAATTGAATAATTGATAACCAAATTCTTCTGCAATAGCTTTTGCTTGTTTTTCACTGGCGTCATAAAAACCAACCAGTTCATAATTTTTAGATTGTTTCAGGAGACGTAGATGAATTTTTCCAAGGTGTCCTGCGCCAAGTACTCCGGCTTTGAGCATAATTCAAGATTTTACACAAAAATAGTATTATTTATAAATTAAGCGATGATCCATTTTGAAAATCGCAATTTTAAATTGTTAAGATTTTGATAATGAATTTAGAGTATTCTTTTTTTGAAATATCGTAAACTATAAAAGGATCAATGAATTTAAATTTTGAAAAGATTAAAAATTATGTTATTATTTAAAAAAAAGAGATGAAAAATAGAAATGTATTATGCTTCTTTTTATTCTCAATGATTTTTTGCTTACATGTAATAGGTCAGGATGCATTGAGTAATTTAATAGAGGTAGGGGAAAAAGATCTTCAAAATGGAATTGATTTTAAGAAAGATATAGAAGATGTATCTTTTTATGATTTGCAGGGAAATCTCATAAATATGAAGCAAGCCGATTCATTTTTAGCATCTAATAATTATTTTCCACAGTTTTATACAGATAAAAATAATGAGGTTGTTGCGATCATGATTAAAAAAATGTCCGACAAAACTCCTTCAGCTGGCGCTAAGTTTAAGAGTATTAGGATTCTAAAAGCTAAGAAAAAGAAGAATCTGAGTAAAAAGTTTATTGATTTTTCTGCAGTAGATATGGATAATGAATCATATGTTTTATCCGATCTTAAAGGTAAAGTGGTAGTTATGAATTTTTGGTTTATACGATGTAAACCCTGTGTCTACGAAATGCCAGGTTTGAATAAAATCGTCGAAAAGTATAAAAATAATCAAGATGTAGTTTTCTTAGCTTTTTCCTTTGATCGAAAATCTGATATTGAATCTTTCTTAGAAAAACACAGTTTCTTGTATCAGATTATTCCACAGAGTAAGAAAATTATTTCCAGTTATGATGTAAGTTCGTTTCCTACGAATATGGTCATTGACAAAAATGGAAAAACTGTTTTAAGGAAATCAGGTTTCGGACCAAATACAGTTCCTGAGTTAGAAAATAAAATTGCTTCTTTGGTAAAATAATAAGAAACATTATATACGTAAATAATCAAAGAATTTATCTATTGTGATACCATTTGTTTATGTAACTTTGAGGAGTTAATCTACCCTAATGAAATCTAAAGATACATTAAAACACGCTGGAAAAAGAAAACAGCTAGTCGATGTGTTAATCGACAAAGGAATTAAAGATGAATCTGTTCTTACTGCTATACGTAAGATACCTAGGCATTTATTTATGGATTCAGGTTTTGGTGATCACGCTTATCAGGATAAAGCATTTCCTATTGGGGCTGACCAAACTATTTCTCAACCATATACTGTTGCTTTTCAGTCAGAATTGTTGGAAGTCGAGCGAGGTGATAAAGTATTGGAAATAGGTACAGGGTCTGGTTATCAGACTGCTGTTTTGTGTGAATTGGGCTGTAAAGTTTATAGTATAGAAAGACAACAAGAGCTTTTTAAAAAAACGAAACTGTTTTTACCAAAACTAGGATATCGCCCTAAACATTTATCTTTTGGAGATGGATATAAAGGTTTGGAACAGTTTGCTCCTTATAAAGGTATTATAGTAACAGCTGGTGCTCCTTATGTCCCTAAACCATTATTGGCTCAATTAGAAATAGGAGGTAGGTTAGTAATTCCTGTTGGTAACGATCCACAGGTAATGACTTTATTTATACGTAAAAGTGAAACCAAGTTTGAAAAACATGAATTTGGAGAGTTTCGCTTTGTACCTTTGTTAGAGGATAAGAATTAGTACAGGATAATGAGAAAATTAGAACTCTATATTTTACCTATTACTATTAGTATTGGTTTTTTAATTTATTTGCTTGATTATCCTTTTGGGAGTACCATCACAATTATTTCTTTATTAGGATTTTCTTGTCTATATTTTTATTTCGGTTTTGCTATTTTTAATGAAGTACCTTTTCGAAAAGTTTTTAAAAAGGAATCTTACCAAGGTATTTCGATCTGGAGGATAATTGGAGCGATATTAACTGGAGTTTCAATTTCTATTTTATTAATAGGATTGTTATTTAAAATGTTTCGTTGGCCATTTGGTAAAGAAATGCTGATTATTGGAGTTAACTTACTGAACGTTATTTTTATAATAGGGTTTATTAAAATTATAAAGGAAAAAAGACCTTTTTATCAAAGGTTATTACCTAGAGTTATCGTTTTTCTTCTTCTAGGGTATTTGTTTTTATCGTTACCTTCTTATGCTTTCTTAAGTTTATAGTATAGCGATCATCCAGGTTATATTGAAGCAGTAAAACGTTTAGATCAAGATCCTGAAAACCTTAAATTGCAGTTAGAGGAACAGAGAGCATATGGTGATATGATGAGTGAATAAGGTTGTTACCTAAAAAGATTACTTATAATCCTTTTTAATGCGATCTAGAGCACGTTTATTGTCTCGATCTTTAATAGTTTCACGCTTGTCATAAAGTTTTTTACCTCTAGCAAGGGCGATGTCTAATTTGGCTAAACCTTTATCATTTACAAATAATCTAGTAGGTATAATGGTAAGACCAGAATTTTTAACTTCTTTCTCTAGCTTTTTTAATTCTTGCCTGTTTAGTAATAATTTTCGTTCACTTTTAGGATTATGGTTAAAGTAGGTGGCGTGAGAATATTCTTCAATATTCATATTGATAACAAAGAGTTCCCCATTATTATGAAACTCACAGAAGCTTTCTGTAATACCTGCTTTTCCTTCTCTAATAGCTTTTATTTCTGTCCCTACTAATTTAATTCCAGCTGTATATTTGTCTAAAAATTCGTATTCGAATTTAGCTTTCCTATTAAGTATATTGATTTTATTCTTATTCATAATCTATATGTGCAAAAAGTTTGCAAAGACTACAAAAATACAAAAAGCTTTCCCTAAAGAAAGCTTTGTTATTTATATTGTAGTAAAAAGTTTTAAGGTTCTTGAAATTGTATGGTAGCAATTTTACCGTCAGAATTTAATTTTAATTCCATCACTAAACTAATATTGTCAAAAGCTGCTGTATAACTATTGATTCCTTCAGCAGACTCAATAAACGTTAGCGTATTTAAATTACCAAATTGTGAGTGACATCCTTTTATAAAACGAGTGACACCTTCTTTGGTCATTTCTTCCTGCATTTCAGCAGAATACAAGTCGAAAACTGCGTCTATGTTCTGCGCGTTAAAATTTTCCTGGAAGGCTTTAGTTGTCTTCTCATAAGTGGCAGTATCTTGAGCTAATAAGGGCTGCGAAGCGATACAAACCAAAAGCAATAATATATATTTCATAGTATTTATAAGATTTAGGGATTGCAAAATAATTATCTTTTTGAATATTTAAAAAAAAATAAACTTAAAATTGAAGCATTCGATGAAAGTTTTGTGCTTAGAATTCGCCTAATACGACATTACTATTTATGAACATATAGATGGTACGATTATGTCTTTAGTTTAACAAAATTATTGGAATTATTGATAGTGTAACAACTATTTTAGTCTTTAAGTTAATAAAAAAATTATGAAGAAATTTTCATTTTTATGCGGGATATTGTTTTTACTTTCTTTTACAACACCTACGATTCAATATAATGCCCAGCAAATTGTGGATAAAGCTATAGAGAATGCAGGAGGTGCAAAATTTGATAATGTCATGATTAGGTTTTCTTTTAGAGGAAAAGAATACAGGAGCGCACGTAGTAATGGACAGTATCAACTAGAAAGAGTACTGTTTAGCAATGATGGTATGACTCATGATATTCTAAGCAATAAAGGTTTGTCTAGGACTATTGAAAGTTGTAAAGTTAAAGTTGTGGATTCGATGGTAACTAAAATTAGTGATGGTGTAAATTCGGTGCATTATTTTGCAAACTTACCATATGGATTAAATGCCCCAGCTGTTCATAAGAAACTTGTAGGCGAATCTAAGTTAAAAGGCTCGGCTTACTATAAAATTAAAGTTACTTTTGATCAAGAAGGTGGAGGTACTGACTATGAAGATGAATTCATGTATTGGATTCATAAAGAAAATTTCACAATTGATTATTTAGCATATAAATATGCAGTAGATGGAGGAGGAATTCGTTTTAGAGAAGCATACAATGCTAGGGTAGTTAATGGAATTAGATTCGTTGATTATAATAATTATAAGGCTGGCAATTTATCGACACCTTTATCAGAATTAGATTCCATGTTTGATAAGGATAAATTAAAACTGTTATCTAAAATAGAACTAGATGATATTTATGTTTATGATGACAATGATTGTTGTTAATTAATATTAAGAACAGTATCTGTTATTACATCCCCTGTTACTTTAATAATAAAAAGCTTACTATAGTTCTTTTCATCAATAGCGCTGTATTTCTCAACTCCCATAATTTTATTAACAAAGGTTGGAGTTGAATTGCTATGGCCAACGATTATGGATGTCTTTCCTAGTGTTTCTTTTTGAAATTTATCATTATACAGTTTTCTAGGGTCGTAGATGGACACTTCAATATTTCGGTCTTTTGATATAGGATTGGCAGTTTGCAAGGTTCTGGCATAGTCCGTACTGTATATTTTATCAATTTTAAAATCGGCTAGTATACTAACAAGGTTCTCAGATCTTTTTTTTCCTTCTTCAGTTAAGTTTGGGTTTCTATTGGTTGGATCACTAAGATCTTTTTCGGAATGTCTCACCAAAATATAAGTAGTGGTACTAACATTTTCAGATTTCTTTTGAGCACAGCTCGAAAAAACAATACCTAGTAATAAAATAGCTGTAGAGATGTATTTAGTTTTCATGATTATTTGTTTTTCAGTACTTCAAGTAATATCAATTGATTGATCTGTTCCGAAGTTGGATTAAAATTATTGTCTGAAATTAACAATAACGATTGATTTCCATTTGCTAATATAGGGCCAAAAGTAATACCTTCTATATTATCAACAATCTGATTTGTTAGTTGATTTCTAATAGTTTCGAAATCAAAAAGTAGTTGTTTAGTTGCTAATTGATATTTTTTATTCTTTAAAAATTCAAACGCCACGGTATTAGTAGCGTCTTTTATATTTGCTAAATATATTCTTACCGTGTTACCTTGTGTACCATAACCTGCGGCGTACCCTCGTTCTATAATTATAAATTGAGATTTATTAAGTTGTAATAAGCCTGTAACTCCATTTACACCGAATTTTCCTTTAGGATCTTTCGCTAGTTTATCTAGTGGATAAGTGAATTGAAAGTCAGCTGTTTTTGTTTTTACATTAAAATGAGTAATTCTTACGGGAGCTCCAGATTTATCAAAAGTTGGTTCATCGCCATCAAGTTCTAACGGAAGTTCCATTGCGGCCCAATATCCTTTGTTATTTATATCATTGACAAGTCCTTCAAAAACTCCATTATGTCTTGGTTGATTTCTAGAATTATCACCTGTTAAAAAATAGGAGGGAAGTTGCAATTTACTTTTGTAATTCCCATCAATATCTGTTATAAAAATGGTAGGATCATATTTGTTTTTTATAGATCCCTCGCTACTTAATATAAATTTATTTTTATCATATATCCTGATAGCTTCTAAGTCAGCTACATTGTTCTCCAGAAATTGATTTTCTTGATCTTTTATTTTGATTAGTCGACTTATATCAATCCTATTAATAATACTATTATCAAGAGAAATTTTGGCTTTGTAAAATCTTGGATTTTTTGCGTCATCACAGACAAGGTAGTAGGTGTCTTCTTCTTTATGATATTCTATAGCAGAAAGCCCTCCAATTTTACTTCCTTCAAAAATAGAATCATTATAGATTACGTGTTCATCCAGATATTTTATTTTTAGAGAGTTACTAACTGTGTTGTTGGGTATACTAGCACAAGAAACTAGAATTTTTGTAATTAGAACTATGAAAATAAAGCGCAAAATAAAAGTATTCATTATAAAATTAGTAAAGCCCCTAAGATAGTTCTTAGAGGCTTTACAAGTAAAATTTTTATAAGTTATTTAATAAAACTAGTGTTTAACAAATTTTGTGGTAGTCGTATTGCTATTAGAACTTACTTTTAAAATGTAATTACCTGAATTTAGAGTATTAATATTAACTTGAGGATTGTTCTCATTTGTATCCTTATGAAAAACAGATCTTCCGTTCATATCATAAATGGTTAGATCATCTATTACGGTATTGGAATTAATAGAGAGAATTTCGTTTACTGGATTTTGATCCAGTGATAGTTTTTCATTGTTAATAGTAAAATCATCAACACTTAAGGTTGCTGCTCGTGCTAGTAAATGATTTCGAATAAAAATACCCGATGTTGTTAGGTTTCCATTTATCAATCCTTGTACTCCCATATTAGGACTTACAACGCAAGAATCTTCTGGTTTATGAGAAACTGTCCAATTGACATAACTTATGTGGTTTTCAATCATAAAGTCTAACCAGACCTGGGACTCTTGTGGATTGTATCCACCATTTCCACTAGCATCGGTAGTACCCCATTCTGTTACAAATAGTGCAATCCCACTGTTCATTGCAGCTAATGCTCGATCTCTTAAAAACTGTTTATGAGTATTAGCGTAAAAATGTAAAGTATAAGCTAGGTTAGGATCCCCAGTTATAGGGTTGGCAGCAGCCTGATCTACATCCTGCGACCAAGTTGGGCTTCCAACGATAATTAAGTTATCTGGATCTTTAGAGCGTATTCCGGCAATTACATCATTAGCATAATTTTTAACATCATTCCAAGATTGATTTATAGGTTCGTTATAAATCTCATAGATAACGTGATCATTATTCCCGTATAATTCTGCCATTTCTGTAAAAAATGCTACAGCTTCATCTTTATACACTTCCGCAGCGTGTGTATGCCAATCAATGATTACATAAACCCCTTTAGCAATAGCAGCATCTATAACAGTTCTAATTTTAGCTTTTTGGGCTGCAGTATTATCTATATAACCAGTACCTCCATCCCAATCTTCTTTAACACCAAGAGCTGCTCTAATGATGGGGTTTTTCCAATCATCGGCTAAATGGTTTATTGTTTGACTATTATAAAAATCGCCACCATCACCAGCATTACTCCAGAATAGACTCATACCGGCTAGACTGATTTTTTCTCCATTTTCTGCAGTAACGTGGCTTCCATTAACTTGCAGCCTACCATATCTTTCGACTACTGTTTGAGCATAGCTAAAAGAATTAAAAATTAAAAAGAGAATTAGAGTAGATAATTGTTTTTGACGTGTAAAGTTAAGTTTCATAATTTGTTTTTGAGGAGTTGAATATATTTAATTGTTGCTGGTTAACCAGATTTTAGCGAAACGATAGAAACTATTATTTAGTATAGCGAATATTAGCTTTTCGATGAAATAATAAGTTATTAGGATTAAAAATTAAATGTAAGACCTGCAGGAGAGAATTTTCTTCTATTTTAGGGATGTAATAAAAGAGAATTAAAAATGGCTCTGTTATGATAACAGAGCCATTTTTAATTTCTTTACTTTTTTTGATTAATATTATATATTAGGAGTATTTGAATAACTTTCTAAATTATTAGAAAGTTATTCAAATACTCCTAATTTCCACGCTACTATTGCCATAGAAAATATTGCAATTACAAAAAATGCAATAAAAAAATATGAACTTCTCTTCTTGTGAGAGGAGCCAAGATCATCGGAAGTCTTCATAATGGTTAGATTTTGTTGATTGATGTATATATAAGACTCCTTAACTAACTATATGTTACACTTTTTGTGGTTTTAGTTCTAAAATTCTTTGATTAAAGGTATTAGCCTCTAATGGATTTAATACAGAATTAAACAATTCCATCAGCTCTGGAGTGTGATTCCAACGCTTTTGTTTTAATAAATTAAAATGCACAAAAGAACTCCACATAACGGCTTTTAGTTCAGTTTTGTTATGATTCCACATGCGTATTTCAACATGTAATTCATTTTCTGAGAATGATATAAGTTGAGAGTTAATGATAACATCTTCCATCAACAATGCGGGGCGTAAATATGCGATTTGATTACTCCCTACAACCCAACTTACACCTTGGGTTTGTGCCATTTTAAAAAGATCTAAATCGTAATAGTTAATTATTTGGTCTTCTCTAGCATTAATCATATAGTTAATATATTCTGCATTATTAAGATGGTTGAATGGATCGCAATGCTGAAATCTGATTTTTGCTTTACTTTCTAAGGTTTTTGGTAATGTTGTCATAATGTTTTTAATTTTATACCAATTGGTATATTTTGATTTAAAAAAAATGTTTATAGTTTCAATTCATTAAGAATCATAGTGTCTATTTGGTCCATAGTTTGTAATAAATAACTATTATCTTCCATGGTATGTGTCATAAATATCGCTCCAATTATCATGGTATATAATCTTTTTGAATAGATTATAGAATTTATATCAAATTTAATTTCTTTTGATTGTTTTCCTTGGTCAATGAGTAGTGCAAGATTATTTTGAATTTTATCTATTGTGTACTGCACATATTTAAAGAGAGGACTATTTTGATGTTTTGCGTCCACTCCCATATTAAGTACAGGGCATCCTCCTAATTCTTGACTATAATTATAATAGTTTCTGTAGAAATCTGTAATAAGAAATAGCTTTTCAATAGGGGAATTACTAAGTGTCTGATGATCAGTTATACGTCTTAGCATGTTTTTGACGGTCATCGTAAATGCTGCAATAGCTAATTCTTCTTTATTTTTAAAATTTCCGTAAATGGCACCTTTGGTTAAACCAGTTGCTTTAGTAATATCACTCAAACTAGTGGCCGCATATCCATTTTTGTTAAAAATAGGGGCAACCGTTTGAACTATAAATTCTGAAGTTTTTTCGGCTTTGGTAAGCATGTAAAGAAGTTTAATATGTCAAATATACTTAAAATATACCATTTGGTATATTTTAAAACTTTCTTTTAACATTACATTTTAGTTTTATTGTTTCTAGAGAATCAAATTTTTAATATAAAGATAACTTAGTACACTAAGTATTATGCCTATATTGCTATGCTAATTTTTACGATTATGAAAAATCTTTATGCTTTCTTTGTTATACTGCTTTTCGTACAACTTTCTTTTGCTCAGGTTGTAATTAACGAGCTAGATGCTGATACACCTAGTACAGATACTCAAGAATTTATAGAATTGAAATCCGATGCTCCAAATTTTTCTTTAAATGGGTTTGTTGTTGTTTTATTTAATGGTTCAACAAGTGGAGGGGATGCAAGTTATTTTACATTGGATCTTGATGGATATACCACAGATGCTAACGGGATTTTTTTAATTGGTGGCCCTGAAGTTTCTCCGGTACCTGATGTTTTGTTATCAGAGAATATTATACAGAATGGGGCAGATGCAGTAGCTATTTATATAGGAAATGATACAGATTTTCCCGAAGGAACTATTGCAACGACTACTAATTTGTTAGATGCACTAATTCATGACACGGATGATGCTGATGATACAGGCCTTATGACTTTATTGGGGGTTATGGAACAAATCAATGAGGATGAGAATAATAATAAAACTACAGAATCCATCCAACGTAAGGATGATGGCACATACGAGGTAAAAACTCCTACTCCAGGAGCACTTAATGATGGAAGTGGTACTCAATTTAATGGTATTTCAATAACTACTTCTTTTGATCAATATAATGAAGGAGATAATGTTGATATGGTATTTACGACAGAAACAAATGTAACGAGTGACCTTACCTTTGATGTTACTATTACTAATGAAAGCTTTACCATGGCAGATTATTCAGGTAATACTTCCGTAACTATTGCTGCAGGAACGAATACAGTGACTAATACAATTCAACTGATTGATGATGTGGATGATGAAGGAGATGAAGTTATGAAAATTACTTTTGGTACCATTCCATCAGGTTTTATTCGTCTGAATGATAATAAAGAACTACGAGTTATAGATAACGATTTCACTGTTGCTTCTTGGGGAACACCTTTAAATCCTACATTTGGTATTGTAGCCAGTACGGCACCATTAGATTATTATAATTCTTTAGAAGGTTTAGCAGATGCGGCTTTGGTTCAGGCTATTCAGGATATTATAGCTGATCCGACTACAGTAAGAACACATTCGTACGCAGATATTGTAGAAATTTTAGGTAGCGCAGATCAAAGTCCAGAAAACAGTAATCAAGTTTGGCTTTTATATACAGAACAACAACGCCCTAAATTAGATTTTGCAGGATTAACCGATATAAATGAAACTTGGAACCGAGAACATACGTATCCTAGATCTAGAGGTGAGTTTCAAGATTTTAGAGAGTTTGATGATATAGCGGATGGTATTTCTGGTTTTGTTACAACAAATGCAGATTCATTACGTCACGCTAATTCTGATGCACATGGTTTAAGAGCTACAGATTCTAATGAGAATAGTTCTAGAGGAAATCAGCATTATGGAGAATACAATGGCCCAACAGGTAATCTAGGTAGTTGGAAAGGTGATGTAGCTCGAGGTATTTTTTTCCTTGTAACTAGGTATAAAGCGCTACAAGTTGTTAATGGTTTTCCGGACGATACGGATAGTACGATATCTGAACTTGGGGATTTGACTACCTTGTTAGATTGGCATAGAAACGATCCTCCAGATGATTTTGAAATGAATCGTAATAATGTTATTTATAATTGGCAGTTCAATCGTAATCCATTTATCGATCAACCAGATCTTGTAGAATATATATGGGGTAACAATATAGGAGAAGTTTGGTCTAATACCTTATCTATAGATGAAAATGAAGTGTCAGAGTTCTTATTATATCCTAATCCAGCTAATGATTATATTATGGTGTCTGCCAAAGGGAAACAAGGAGATTTAGAAATATATGATACTTTAGGTAATATGTTAGTTACTCAATCTTTTAATGAAACAACAAAGGTTAATTTAAATATATCTTCGGGGTTTTACTTAATGAAGTTTAATTATAATAATACTTCTGTGATCAAAAGAATTATCGTGAAGTGATATAGTCTTAATTCTTACCTAAACTGCTATAAATAATATCATCAGACACAATTTTCGAAATACTTCTTGGTAATGCACAAGCGTCCACAATATCGAGATCTTGATATTCTAGTAGGATGTAATATTTTTCGATTATTCTACTCGATTGATCACAATCCGTAGTTTGATTTCTTACGTAGTTGGTTTTAGGATTTTTTATTCGATTACTTCTAGTTTCAAAATCCTTGAATTGGCATTTTATAGGAACGAAATTATCGAAATAAAATCGTTCTTCTAATGTAAGTACAACATCCACTTTTTCTATTCTCTTTTTTCTATTCTTTTCATAATCTTTATATTTTACTTTATGAATAGAGAATTCAAAGAATAACTGATCATCCCAAATATAGTATTCATCTTTATAAGAAACGTGTCCCTGGGTATATTGATGAATAATATGCTTTAATTCACGACTATTATAATAGAAAGTAATGGCACCTTTTTCTAAGGATTCTTCGCAGGTATAATCTGTATGATATTGTCTAAGCGTATTATTATCCACAAGTTCTCTAATAAGAGAATATTTACTCTTTATATCAGCGAGAATTTGCTTTTGGTCTTGACCAAACGATAGGGTAAAAGAAAGTACACAAAAGTATAATACAAAAGTTGGTTTCATTAGGGAGCAATTTACTTAAAAGTTTGTTTTTTGTAAGAAATACTTATCAACCGTGTAAGAATACATCTGTTAATAACTACGGTAAAACCATAATAAATTGACACTGTGATAGGTTATGCTATTGTTCTTTTTCTTAAAAAAAAGAGAAAAGAGCCAGTTTTCAACAGAAAACAAGCTCTTTTCTTTATGATTTAATTAACATTTCAATCAATTATAGTACAAGATCTGTTTGATTTCTAAATACTAAGTTGTTGTCAAACTCATCAAGAAGTATAATACTTTCTGTGGATATTTTACCGGCTAGAATTTCTTTGGATAATGAATTCAACACTTCTTTTTGTATAGTACGTTTTACTGGTCGAGCACCAAACTCTGGTTGAAAACCTTTTACAGATAGAAAATTAATAGCTTCATCAGTTGCATCAAGAGTTATGTTTTGTTCCTTTAACATCTGAGATACATTTCTTAATTGTAATTTTACAATTTCTTTTATGTGTGTCTCATTTAATGGCGTAAACATGATAATATCATCAATTCTATTTAAGAATTCTGGACGTACTGATTGCTTTAATAATCCTAAGACCTCTACTTTAGCACTTTCCATAGCGATATCGACATCTTTTACAGCTTCAAATTTTTGTTGAATGATATGGCTCCCCATATTACTAGTCATAATTATGATAGTATTTCTAAAATCAGCTGTTCTACCTTTATTATCGGTTAATCGGCCTTCGTCTAAAACTTGTAATAATATATTAAAAGTATCCGGATGTGCTTTCTCGATTTCATCTAATAATATTACAGAATAAGGTTTTCTTCTTACTGCTTCGGTTAGTTGCCCACCTTCATCATATCCAACATATCCTGGAGGAGCACCCACTAATCTGCTTACGGAATGACGTTCTTGATATTCACTCATATCAATTCTAGTCATTGCACTTTCATCATTAAAAAGATAATCAGCTAGTGCTTTTGCTAGTTCAGTTTTACCAACTCCTGTTGTTCCTAGAAATAAGAAAGATCCAATAGGTTTTTTTTGATCTTGAAGTCCTGCACGACTTCTTCTTACAGAATCACTTACTGCTTGTATAGCTTCTATTTGTCCTACAACTCGTTTTTGTAATTCTTTTTCTAAAACTAAAAGCTTTTCACGATCACTCTGTAACATTCTAGTTACTGGAATTCCAGTCCATTTAGCAACTACTTCTGCAATATCATCATTGGTAACCTCTTCTTTGATTAAAGAAGATTTACTCTGCTGTTGACTTAGTTGTTCTTGTAATATTTCTAAATTTTCCTGAGCATCTTTAATTTTTCCGTAACGTAGTTCGGCGACTTGTCCATAGTCTCCGTTTCGTTCGGCTCTTTCTGCTTCTAACTTATATTCTTCTATGTTTGTTTTAGTATTCTGAATAGCATCTACAACTTCTTTTTCGCTTTGCCATTTAGAAAAAATTTCATTCCTTTCTTCTTTAAAATTTGCAAGATCAGCGTTGAGAGATTTTAATTTTGATTCATCATTTTCACGTTTGATAGCTTCTATCTCAATCTCTAATTGCATAATCTTACGATCTAATACATCTAACTCTTCTGGTTTGGAATTAATTTCCATTCTTAGTTTAGAGGCAGCTTCATCCATAAGATCAATTGCTTTGTCTGGCAAAAATCTGTTGGTGATATATCTTTGAGATAATTCTACTGCTGCAATTATTGCTTCGTCTTTGATTCTTACTTTATGATGTGTTTCGTATTTTTCTTTAATTCCTCTAAGGATAGAAATAGCACTTTCGGTATCTGGTTCATCGACAACTACTTTTTGGAATCTTCGTTCTAAGGCTTTATCTTTTTCGAAGTACTTTTGGTATTCATCCAATGTGGTTGCTCCGATAGCTCTTAATTCTCCGCGTGCTAAAGCTGGTTTTAAAATATTAGCAGCATCCATTGCTCCTTGTCCACCTCCGGCGCCAACTAAAGTATGTATTTCATCAATAAATAATACGATATTTCCATCACTAGAAGTTACTTCTTTTACGACTGCTTTTAATCGTTCTTCAAACTCTCCTTTAAATTTTGCGCCAGCAATTAAGGCACCCATATCTAATGAATAAATCTGTTTTTCCTTTAGGTTTTCTGGAATATCACCTGCAATAATACGATGTGCTAGTCCTTCTGCAATAGCTGTTTTACCCGTACCAGGTTCTCCAACCAGCATGGGGTTGTTTTTTGTTCGTCTAGATAAAATTTGCAGAATTCTACGAATTTCTTCATCTCTTCCAATTACCGGATCTAATTTACCATTCTCCGCTAATTCATTAAGGTTTTTAGCATATTTACTTAAAGACTGATATGTTTCTTCAGCGCTTTGCGAAGTTACGCGTTCTCCTTTTCTGATTTCATTTATGGCTTCTTTTAAATGTTTTTCGGTAACACCTTGATCCTTTAAAATTTGACCAATTTTGCTTTTAGATTTAAAAATGGCAATTACTAAATGTTCAATGGATACATATTCATCTTCCATGGATTTAGCAATAATGTTGGCTTCATTTAAAGATTTTCCAGCCTCACGTGATAATTGGATATCTCCGCCACTTACTTTAGGAAAGCTTTCTAATGTACTATCTAATACTTGTTGTAATATATTGATATTTACATTCAATTTTTTCAAAAGAAAAGGGAGTACATTTTCATCTACATTAAATATGCCTTTAAAAATGTGTTCGTTCTCGATTTGTTGATGGCCATAACCTTGAGCAAGCTGCTGAGCTTGCTGGATAGCCTCTTGTGATTTTATAGTGAAATTATTAAAATTCATGAGTAATCTTTTTATTTTGATTCAGTAGGATCAAATAGTATTCCGATGAAAAAAAGATGTCAAAATGTCTTTAAAACTATTGTTTTTGCTGACTTTTTGACTTATTGTAAAGTTACTGATTCTGTTTCGACAAAAAAGCATAATTATCAATTAAATAGAAATCATTTAATTAAGTTTGTAGCTGTATTAAGAAAAGAAATGTATGGGATTATTTGGTAAAATATTTGGATCAGAGGACAAAGAACCTAAAGAAGAAAAGCAAGCACTACCTTGGCAAGAGTTGAAATCATTAGAGCAGTTAGATACGATTGCTAAAGCCTCTGTGACTAAAACACAAGCGATTTTTAAGCATTCTACTAGATGTGGAATTAGTAGAATGGTTATTAAAAATTTTGAAAGTAGTTTTGATCTTTCCGAAAATGAGGTTGATTTATATTATTTAGATTTATTAAATCACAGAGATATATCTTCAGAGATTTCGGCTAAGTTTCAGGTATTTCATGAATCTCCTCAATTCATAATAATTCGTAATGGAATAACAGTACACCATGCTTCGCATAGTGCTATTACACCACAAGTTTTACATCAATTTGTTTAAGAAATGCCGTTGTTCTTTTCGTTAAGAAAAGGACATTTAGTTTTTTGTAATATTCTGGATTCATACATTTTTATATACAGGTGTGTCGACATTTTCCTTGCTCTTCTTTTAGCAGTTTGGGCCTTTTCTCCGTAATACAATTCATCAATTGTTGCAAACCATAAATTTAACCAGATACCAAAATGTTTTTCTGTTATATTCCCATGAAAAGTTGCATCAACTTTTTGATGCACTCGGATAGGATTTCCTTTATATTTGGCTACAAATAATAGATTAGTTTCCCAGAAATCAGTTAATATATTAAGGTGTTCATCCCAATTACTTATTACTTGATTAAAAATTGGGCCTAATATATTTTCCTTTCTTATTTTATCATAGAACTGTGATACTAGGTTAAAAATATCTTCTCTGGTTTCAATATCTCTTTTTTCTATTTGTTTCATAATATTATCTTATTAAGAATAATACCCAAAGTTTAGTAGTACTAAAAGTGTATTGATTGTTAGACTAGCGATTAGTAAATTAAAAACGACTTTTGGTTTCATTTGAGCAAGAATAGATGCATTAAATGTCATGCAAATAATAACACAGATGGTTAATTCAATTACTTGCATTGAGGATCGTTCTTGCATTAAGATATACATCGCAGCTACAGATCCTAAACAGCTAGATAAAATGATCATTAATGGTATATAGGCCATATACATTTCTCTGAAATCTTTTAATAATTTGGAATACATAACGTATTGTTTTAAAGTTATGTGTAAAGTTATTTCAGGAAAGGAGCTCCAATTTATGATCTCAATCATAAAGGGAAGAAGATTATCGATATATTTTTCGTTCTATGATTACCAATTCTTCTTTTTGTTCTAATTTTTTAACAGCTCTAATCACAGTTTCAACTCTTAGGCCAGTTAAATCTGCCAATTGTTGTCTAGTGAGCTCTATTTTGTAAAGAGAAGAGTTTGTAGAACCATCCTGATTATTTTTTTTGAAATGGTCTAAAATTCTTAGAATTCTGTGTTCCGGTTCTTGGGTTGAAATTTCGGACACCATCATAGCCTTATAATAAAGACGTAAAGCAAGTGTGCTCGTAAATTTATGATGAATAGATGGATTGTTTTCTAAAACTTTAAGAAATGTATCTTTCGGCAATAGCCATACTTTTGCATCTGAAATAGCTTCTGCATTCGCTGGGTAGCTGAAATCTGCAAATAATGGAGGTTCTCCAAAACTTTTCCCTGTATCAAAAATACCTTGTATGTATTCTTTACCATCATCATTATAATTATTCATTTTGATTTCTCCGGAGAATACTTGAAAATAATAACGCGCATTATCACCTTCTTTAAAAAGCTGTTCACCACGGATATATTCTTTTAAGGTGGCTCCAGCTTCTAGTAAGATGTCCTTTGATATCATTCGCTATAATTATTTTAGATCAATTAAAACGATACCTTGTGATAATACCTTTTAACTTATTCTTTAGGTCCTGTCCAGAGTCATAAACCATCTGTTCATTGGTAGGAAATTGAACTGCTTGTAATCCTAAATAACGAATTAAATCATCATCTAGAGCTCTCTTATCTCCATTATAATTGGCGTACACATGTTCAAAAACATAGGTGCTAGATAGTGGGAAAGCATCTAGTAGTTGTTTTGTTTTTAAATTTTTATATTGAACATTACCAGCTACTTGCGCTTCTTTAAACTGTATGAATTCGTAGTATTCACATCGTACAGTAACCATTTTGTCAACTTTGATTTTATTACCTTCTTCATCACGCACAAATTCATCATTTTCGTCTAAAAGATATTCCCATCCATCTTTTATCAATTTTTCTTTTTCTAATTGTCTTTCCCTAATTTGCTCAGGTGAAATGTTTATTTCTCTAAAAGAAACTTCCATTAAATAATCATATTGAATAGAATTTTGCGGTTCATTATGATACACTGTCCAAAGGTCATTTAATCCGTAGGTACTAAAATTTAATAAGTCATCTTCTAGTCTTCTAGGTATAATAACATTGGTGTTGTTTTTCATAGCTACTTTAACAAAATCAGTTCCTTTATAGTGCGCTTCTTCTATTAAATCATTTGTGTTTTTATAATTTGGGCTTATCTTATTTAGATATATTAAATCATTATAAACATTACGATAGTCTGATTTTCTTCTTGCTTTAGATAACAATGATTTCGCACTATCATATAAATAGGTAGATAATTTTTCTTTAGTATCTAAAATTCTTTGATCATAATTATCAAAAGTAAAATTAGCGTTACGTCCTTGTTCTACGTGATAAAGAGGTAATAATGGACGAATTCTTTCTTGTCTATTTTTTAATGTATTATAACAATTATAAATTTTTTCTAGATTAGCTGGATTTCCTTCTTTTTCAAGAAAAGTAATAGCATTTATATCACGATCAACAGCTCTTACGAATGCTTCTTCTAGTATAATAACGTAGTCTTGTCTTCCTTTTTTATTTTTATTTCCTCTCAGTTTTTTTATAGAAGTATTAATTGCCTGATCATAATTACCAGAGTCAAGGTTTTCAAAAGCACCTTTCTTAACTCCGCAAGAAAATGTAAAAACTGTAACTAAAAATAAAAGTAGAATTCTTTTCATAATGTAATACGTTTGGGGGACACCTATTCAATTTTGATGCCAAAAGGTAATAAAAAAACCTCAAAGTAAATTTTGAGGTCTTTTATCTAATGATAGTTTTTTCTATTTCTTGAATACAGGAAGCAGTTTTGTAGATACCTCGCCAAACCCAATTCGGACACCATCTTTTTCGCAATGTCCTCTCATAATAACGGTGTCATTATCTTCGATAAACTTACGGCTACCACCTTCTTTTAGTTGTACAGGTTTTTCTCCTCTCCAGCTTAACTCGAGCATAGAACCATAAGAATCTGAAGTAGGACCTGATATTGTACCACTACCCATCATATCTCCGGAGTTAACAGGACATCCGTTTATCGTGTGATGTGCTAATTGCTGAGACATATTCCAATACATATGTTTAAAATTACTTTTAGAAACAATTGTTTCTTTAGCTTTTTCTGGCTGTATCGCAACTTCTAGATTAATGTCAAAACTTTTATCTCCTTTATATTGTAAATAAGGAAGTTGTTCTTTAAGAGGTTTTGGTCCTGCAACACGATATGGTTCTAAAGCATCTAAGGTTACGATCCAAGGTGATATAGACGAAGCAAAGTTTTTAGCTAAGAAAGGACCTAAAGGAACATATTCCCATTTTTGAATATCTCTAGCACTCCAGTCATTAAATAAAACTAAACCAAAAATATAATCTTCAGCTTCTTCAATCGGAATGGGTTCTCCAAGATGATTAGCATCTGTAGTAATAAACGCCATTTCTAATTCGAAATCAACTAATCTGGATGGCCCAAAAATTGGTTTTTCTGTTCCGTTGATTAATTTTTGACCTTGTGGTCGGTGTACCGGAATTCCTGAAGGAATAATAGAACTACTACGACCGTGATATCCAACAGGTATATGTAACCAATTAGGAAGTAAAGCATTATCAGGGTCTCTAAACATTGTGCCTACATTAGTAGCGTGTTCAATACTACTATAGAAATCTGTATAGTCACCTACAGTGACCGGCAGTTGCATTTCTATTTCATCTAAAGTAAAAAGTACAATTTTACAATGTTCTTTATTTGTTTTTAATGCATCATTTTCAGCATCAAAAATTTCAGCTATTCTATTACGAACTAATCTCCAAGTTTTTTTTCCATCGGAGATGAAATCGTTTAGAGAATCCTGTAAAAATATGTCATCGGTCAATGGAATTTCATCAAAATAACCAAGTTGATGAAGAGCGCCAAGATCAATAGCAGTGTCTCCGATTCTGGTTCCTATAGTTATTACATCATCTCTGGTAAGAAAGACTCCAAAAGGTATGTTTTGAATAGGAAAATCCGTATTCGTTGGAGTTTTTATCCAGGTTTTTCTATTTGGGTTATTTGCAGTTATGGGCATTGTCGTTTTTTTAATAAGTTGTTGGTACTTCTTATGATCAAATATATAATTTTAGAATGTTTTAGATATGTTATTTATGTGAAAGTTAATTAAAAAATGTGATATTTCTAATTGTGAAGAAAATGTTCATATTTATTAATATTCCATTAACTTATTTTAAGGAATGTTCCTATTTTTGGGCATCTATTTTATAAAAGAATAAACATGCAACGCGACGAACAAATTTTTGATTTAATACAGGACGAAAAAGAGCGTCAGATTAATGGATTAGAATTGATTGCTTCAGAGAATTTTGTAAGTGAACAAGTTATGGAGGCTGCCGGTTCGGTATTAACAAACAAATACGCAGAAGGGTACCCTGGAAAACGATATTATGGAGGATGTTCCGTAGTAGATGTAGTAGAACAAATTGCAATCGATCGTGCGAAGGAATTGTTCGGAGCCGAATATGCAAATGTACAACCACATTCTGGATCACAGGCAAATACAGCAGTGTATCACGCTTGTTTAAAACCTGGAGATAAAATACTAGGATTTGATCTTTCTCATGGAGGACATCTTACTCATGGATCTCCTGTAAACTTTTCTGGTAAATTATACAATCCTGTTTT
Source organism: Aquimarina sp. AD1 (assembly GCF_003443695.1). Taxonomy (NCBI): domain Bacteria; kingdom Pseudomonadati; phylum Bacteroidota; class Flavobacteriia; order Flavobacteriales; family Flavobacteriaceae; genus Aquimarina; species Aquimarina sp. AD1. The sequence goes on from NZ_CP031966.1 coordinate 705,414, forward strand.
TTACGGAGTAGAGAAGGAGACAGGAAGATTAAACTATGATAAAATTCAGGAAATTGCTACTGCAGAGCAACCTCAGTTAATTATCGCGGGAGCTTCTGCATACTCTAGAGAGATTGATTATAAAAGATTTAGAGAGATTGCAGATAGTGTAGGTGCAATTCTATTAGCAGATATAGCACATCCAGCGGGTATGATTGCAAAAGGAGTAATTGCAGATCCTATACCTCACTGTCATGTTGTGACAACTACTACACATAAAACATTAAGAGGACCAAGAGGAGGATTGATATTAATGGGTAAAGATTTTGAAAACCCATTTGGATTGACCTTAAAAAGTGGTAAGAAGAGAATGATGTCTTCTTTATTAAATAGTGCAGTATTCCCAGGAAATCAAGGAGGTCCTTTAGAGCATATTATTGCTGCTAAGGCAATTGCTTTTGGAGAAGCATTGACGGATGAGTTTTTACATTATATTATCCAGGTAAAGAAAAATGCTGCTACAATGGCAGAAGCATTTGTTAAGAAAGGATATCAAGTAATTTCTGATGGTACTGATAATCACATGATGTTGATTGATCTTAGAAATAAGAATGTAACAGGAAAACAAGCAGAAGAAGCATTAGGAGTTGCAGAGATTACTGTGAACAAGAATATGGTTCCATTTGATGATAAATCACCATTTGTAACTTCTGGTATCCGTATTGGTGTTGCTGCTGTTACTACACGTGGATTAAAGGAAGATGATATGCTGGCAATCGTAGAATTGATTGATAGAGTTATAAATAATGTAGAGAACGAAGAAGAATTGCACAATATAGCAAATGATGTAAATGCAATGATGGCTGATAAACCATTATTTGTGGTATAATATAATTCTTAAAAAGATGTATTTTTAAAATGCGTGGCTAGATGTCACGCATTTTTTTGTAAGAGTGATTTTAAGTTTCTTCTTCCTGCAGGAACAGACATATACTATAGGAAGTGAAAGTATTCTTAAATTTTAAGGTGTCCAAGAGATCCTTAATACTTATTTTGTAATTTCAGATCCGCTTCTTTTCAGCAGCATATTTTATTCAACTAATAAAACCAAAATAACTCACACAAATGAATCTTTTTTTCAAATTCATTATGCTTTTTGTAGTAACATTTAGCATAACTTTTAATGTACATTCTCAAGAAAAACTTAAGGAGAAATCCAAAAATCCATTTAGTGGATTAGCATTTAGAAATATTGGTCCAGCAATGACCTCAGGAAGAATAGCAGATATAGCTATTCATCCAGAAAATGAAAACATATGGTACGTAGCTGTAGGATCAGGAGGTGTATGGAAAACTTCAAACTCTGGAACAACTTGGACTCCTTTATTTGATAAACAAAAGGTATACTCTATAGGATGTGTCACTATTGATGCTAATAATCCTAATACGATCTGGGTTGGTACCGGAGAAAACGTTGGTGGACGTCATGTTGGTTTTGGTGATGGTATTTATGTAAGTCATAATGACGGTAAAACATGGAAAAATATGGGTTTAGAAAACTCTGAACATATTTCTAAGATCATTATTCATCCTGAAAATTCTGATATTATATGGGTTGCTTCCCAAGGTCCACTTTGGAGTAAGGGTGGTGATCGAGGTGTTTTTAAAACAAGTGATGGTGGAAAAACTTGGAAACGTACACTTGGAGATCAAGAATGGGTTGGTGCTACCGATATGCTTATAGATCAAAATAATCCAGATGTTTTGTATGCAGCAACTTGGCAAAGACATAGAACAGTCGCTGGTTATTTAGGAGGTGGTCCTGGATCGGGGCTTCATAAAAGTACCGATGGAGGAGAAACTTGGCAACCACTCAAGAATGGAATTCCTAAATCAAATCTTGGTAAAATAGGATTAGCAATGTCTCCATTTAATGCTGAAGTTATTTATGCAGCTATCGAATTAGATAGAAGAAAAGGAGGTGTATATATGTCTGCTAATGGAGGTACAACTTGGCGTAAACAATCAGATGCTGTTTCTGGAGGTACTGGACCTCATTATTATCAAGAATTAATTGCATCTCCTCATCAGGAAGGAACACTTTTTATGATGAATAATAGTGCTTTGATTTCAACAGATCACGGGAAAACATTCACGAATATGCCTAGATCTAATCAGCATAGTGATAGTCATGCTTTGGTTTTTAAAAAATCTGACCCTAATTATTTATTAATCGGAACTGATGGTGGTTTATATGAAAGTTTTGATCATACCAAAAGTTGGAAATATGTTAGAAATTTACCAATTACGCAATATTTTAAAATAGCGGTAGATGATGCTCTACCTTTCTATAATGTTTATGGAGGTACTCAGGACAATGGATCTCATGGAGGACCATCTAGAACTATTATTTCTAATGGTATCGCAAGTGCAGATTGGTGGAAAACATTAGGGGCAGATGGGGCGCAGACTGCTACGGAACCTGGAAATCCAGATATAACGTATGGAGAATTCCAACAGGGTGCTCTGTGGCGAATAGATAGTAAAACAAGAGAGACTGTCTTTATTCAACCTCAAGCGAGAGAAGGTGATCCATTTGAACGTTTTAATTGGGATGCTCCTATCGTAGTAAGTACACATAATCCCAAAAGACTTTATTTTGCTTCTCAACGTGTCTGGAAATCAGAAAATAGAGGAGATGGTTGGGAACCTATATCCAAAGATTTAACGCTGAATCAAGAACGTGTTACTTTTCCGTATTATGATAAACCACAGAGTTGGGATAATGCCTGGGATGTTTATGCAATGTCTAATTATAATACAATTACCTCATTAGCAGAATCTCCAAAACAAGAAGGATTGTTGTATGCAGGTACAGATGATGGTTTAATTCAGGTAACAGAAGATGGAGGTGCTTCTTGGAGAAAAATTACACTAAATACAATTAAAGGATTACCTACGACTCCTTTTGTTAATGATGTACGGGCAGACCTTTTTGATGCTAATGTAGTTTATGCTGCGTTGGATAATCATAAATATGGTGACTATAAACCTTATATTATAAAAAGTAGTGATAAAGGAAAAACTTGGACATTAATTAATGGGAACTTGCCAAATAAATTACTGATTTGGCGATTAGTTCAGGATCATGTTAAGAAAGATTTATTGTTTGCTGCGACTGAGTTCGGAGTTTACTTTACTTCTAATGGCGGTGTTAATTGGACTAAATTAGAAGGAGGGATGCCAACAATTCCAATTAGAGATATCACAATCCAAAGACGCGAAAACGATTTGGTAGCAGGTTCATTTGGTAGAGGAATATTTATTTTGGATGACATTACGCCATTACGTAATTTTAATAAAAGTATGAATACTACAGAAGCTACTTTATTCCCTGTTAAGAAAGTAGATTGGTATCGACAAGCAAGTAGAGTTGGCAGTCAAGGAGATGCAGAATGGATTGCTAAAAATCCACCCTTTGGGGCTAATTTTACGTATTATATGCCAGCTAAAATCAAGTCTAAAAAAGAGATAAGAAAACAAAAAGAAAAAAAAGGAAATGCTAAATTTCCTGGATGGAAAGCTCTTGAAGATGAAGAAAGACAGGATGGTCCTTTATTGCAATTGGTTATCAAAGATGAAAATGGAAAGATAGTAAATACTGTAAAAGGCACGAACAAAAAAGGTTTTAATCGTGTTAACTGGAATTTAACCTATCCTCGTAAAAATGGAGAACGTTTGAGAGCACCACGAAATACTCGTGGTGGATTTCGTAGAGGAGGAATTATGGTTACACCAGGAAATTATACGGTGACATTATTAAAGCGAATTGATGGTGTCACTACCGTATTACAAGGTCCGGAATCATTTAATGTAACTCCTTTGTTTGAAGGGGCATTACCTAGACAACCATATGAAGAAATGGATAAGTTTAGAGAAGCTACCTTTGCATTCCAACAGGATTTAACCGCAACCAATATCTCATTATCAAGGAGCCAACAAACAGTTGCTGCTATGTTAAGAGCTTTCAACAAAGCAACTACTTCATCTGATGATTTGTATAAGAGATTAAATGAAACTAAAATAGCTTTACTAGACATTGATAAAGAACTTAACGGTGATAAAATAAAGGATCAAATTGGAGAACGATCTAATCCTACGGCTAGTAATGGAGGTTCGTTAGGAAGATTTTTAGGTAATACATATGGTCCAACAGAAGAACATAAGACTTTCTTGAAAACAGTGCAGAGTCAGTTAAAGAAAGTGAAAGCTAAATTACAACCCATTATAGATTCTACGTTACCAGCGCTTGAGAATGAGTTAAAAATTGCTGGTGCACCTTGGATAGAAGGCCAAGGATTAATTAAGAATTAAGTAATAGTTGCTTACATTTCAAAAACTTGGACTTATTTCCATTTTGTTGATGTAATTAAATTTTTAAATAAGAATATCCCCCTTTATTTTTTCAATTTAGGGGGTTTTTGATAGAAGAATTACCCATTAATAAGAAACTAATTATACAATGACCAATGGATAAGGTTAGATATATAGGTTAAATATCCGTAATATTACATTTGTAATACTATTGTTAAAATTATGATGACTAAGGAATATTTTGAAGAATATGCTGAAAATTTAGGTCAATCCCTTCGTTCAGTTGATTCTATAATGAAATTTACCAAAAACACTGCCTTAATTGGACAGTACACTGAAAAAGTTGTTATGGAATTCATTGAAAAATCAATATTACCCTTAAAATTATGTACAGGTGGAATTATTTCTCCTGAATCTTTTCAAAAGGATAAATTACCTCAATTAGACATTATTATATATTCTTCAAATCCATTACCTCCAATATTTAAAATATACGATTTTGCCCTAGTACCTAAAAATAGTGTTTTTAGTATTATTGAAATAAAAAAAACGGATTATGATAAAGGATTAGACGATCTTAAAAAAAAACTTACCAAGCTCAATAAAATAAAACCAAGCCACTGTGGAAAACCCTTAGGTATTATATGTGTTGTAGAAAAGAATAAACCTAGTGGAGAGAATAAATTAACAGAATTAATTAAAAATGAAAACTGTATATATTTAATTGAAAAAAAAGGTGATGAATTGATAATTAATCTTAAAGGAATATTTGAGCTTATAAATTATATAATTGATTGTAGAGTATTGCATTCAAATAATATTAACAACAGTAAAATTTCTGTTGATCATTTATAAAAGTTACTTAACGATAATTAAACTTAATGTAGTTTTTAGAATTTCTCTAAGTTTTATTTTTTTTACTTTGTCTATTTAAACTTATTTGATTGGTTCTAACCTAACGAACTTAAAAATATAAGATAAGCTTAACCAAACACGATAGTTATATAAATATTTAACATAAATTAATTATAAACACTAACTAGATTATCTAATAATGATTATTGTACCATTTCAGTTTAAAGAAGCGAACAGATATTTACTACACATTGTATTTGTCGGTTTGGGTATTGGGACAGCTAATTATATCATGAATGGTAATTTAAATTGGATTCAATGGAGTATTCAGGCTTTAGCGACAAGTTTTATAGTAGGATATACATTAGTAGTTATCATATTGAATAAATCGTGGCTTAAACATTATTTTAAATCAAAAAGTAAATTATATATATTTATACTTATCACTTTTTTTCTAATTGGTGTTTTAGCTACAGAGATAGAACATATTATCAGATCATTAGTTTTTCAAAGTCAACAATTTCTACTCTTTTCTTCAGGTAAAATGTATTTGTATAATGGAATTATCTCTTTGGTTTTAGGTGTTAGTTTTTTTAAAAATAATTTAGTAAAAAATAAAAGTTCCAATTTTGTTGAAAATCAAGTGCCTTTAGATACTTTGAAAAGCAAGGAAACTGAACTTTTAGATTCTGAAAACTGTATTACTAGTATTCCTGTAAAACAAGGAGATAATATTCTTTTATTTCCAATCGAGGATGTGGTTTATTTTGAAGCCTCTGATAATTACTCTTTTGTGTATATCTCAACAGGAGAAAAAAGGCTTTGTGATTATTCGTTACTTTTTCTTGAAAACAGATTAAGTAAAAATTTTTCTAGAGTGCATAGAAAATATATTGTTAATGAAAGTCATATTAGAAAAATAAAACCTCATTTAAATGGTCGGTATATGATCATATTTGAGAGTAAGTTAGCTTCCATTATAAGTAGCAAAGGATATTCGACAACAATTCGAAAGTTAATTAAAATTGAATAACAAGATTAAAAGAAAAAAAATCTCTTTGGTGAGATATTATTAATTTTATTAAAATCGTTCACCCAACTTTATCTATCACTCACCAATAATTTCGACCATTCACCATATTTAACTTTTACAACTGTTTATATTTTAGTTGTTTAGACTCAGTTTAACATTGAAGACGAATTAGTCTAATTAAATAAGTTTAAGATATGGATATATTACACAGGTCAAACATTCTGCTTCATGTCGTAGCAGGCTCAATAGCGTTGTTACTGGGGATTATCGCTTTAGTAACGATCAAAGGAGGTAAGAGGCACAATACAAGTGGGAAGTATTTTTTAGGATTTATTTCTATAGTTATTTTTACTGGTTTGATTGGAGTCTTCGTTTTTGGGAGAAACACATTCTTACTTGTTGTAACGATATTAAGCGGCTATGTTTCTTTTTCTGGATATAGAATATTGCTATTAAAGTCAAATACTCCTAAAATAATTGATGTTATAGTTGCCATAGTTAGTGTTTTGGTTTTGGCTTATTTTCTATATTATTTTAAGTCAATTGGAATGATTTGGTCTCCAATCATAATTTATAGTACAGTAGGAGCATTATTATTTATCGTTACTTATGATTTCTTACGATATCTAATTCCTAAGAAAAAATATAAGAAACATCGAATTTGGGTATATGAACATATTTATAAAATGACGAGCGCTTTTGCAGGGATTTTATCAGCGTTTATCGGAACAGTATTCGAAAAATATCAACCACATAGTCAGTATATTCCATCTGCTCTGGGAATGTTGATAATAATTGGATTTATGGCGTATGTTTATAAATACGGGTTAAGAAGACTACCTAAACAATGAAATTATAATGAAATAGTAAACTGAAATAGATGTTAATAGCCTAAATAACTTCATTTAACTCTATGTTGTAATTTCCTGTTAGAAAAACACGTATAAACACTCATAGCTTCTCATATACCTGTTTATTACCTTGGATATCACTAAAAAAATATAACTACTGATTACCATAATTTGTGAAATATAAAACTGACTTTATGAATTATCAAAATCTATATATGATATTGATATTACTATTTTCTTCGAGGATCATTGCTCAGAATACTCTTCCATCTAAAACCACAGCATATGTAAATTTTAATGTTGGTGCTTCGGAAATTATACCACAAGAAAAATATAAACAACAAGGAGTAACCTTATTAGGATGTAATACTATTATTTCAAATGAAGATATTGAATACTGGAGTGATGCTCCAAGCGGTTTAGAGTGGAACAAGAAGGATCAGGTATTTAAGAACTTACCTTATGGGTATCAAATAGATAAAAAAACAAATGCACCCTATTATGTTTCTAAATATTACATCGCTTCACCACCAGTTTTTCATAGAGATGAAAATGGAAAACCTACAAAAAACACAGAATACGACATTGGTATTGTGACACCAGATCAATTTGTTTTTGAAGGAGAGAAACCGGTACAGCAGGTATATCTAGATTATAATATTCTAAAACTTGTGAAAATAGTATATATTCCTGTTGTTTTTGATGCTTCTTTTGATTTGTGGAATGTTGATGTTGTACCTTTTACGGTAACGTGTAAGGATTTTCCTTGGCTAGATAAAAAACTTTATGAAGATGCTAGGAATGCTTCTGGGATTGGCTCTTTGAACAGGCAAATATCTGAATTAACAAATTTGTTTTTGCCTTATTATGAAGATAATTTTATTACTAATCAAGAGAAACATTTTTTAGATTTTGAAGTGACAATTTTGAATGATATTCTTTTTCATCACGAAATATATTTTAAGGTTGATGGAGAAAAAAGGTATTCTATTAATTTAAAAGAATTTTATAACAAACACAAAAAGGATAAAAAAATGTATATCACCTTATACTGCGATTATCGCGACGAATTGCCATGCGGGTGTAAAGAACCTAACTCAAGTAAACTAGTAAAAAAGACCGAATAGATATATAATTAGGGTAAATCTAGTTGATAGACGGAAAATATTTTTTCTAGTTAAACGGAACCTTGCAAAACGCTATATATTTTTACGAATGTCCCCAGTTTTCTGGATCATCATTATCATTAGGAGATAAACCAATGATATCTCCTGTTGTATTTACTCCAAGCCCAACTACGGTTCTATTTACATAATTGAAATAACTTACTACTTGATTAATTTCTAATATTTCTCCATCTGTTAGTTTATGATTCCTAAGATTTTCGATATCAGATTGGGTTATAGTGCTGTGCGATAATGTCAATTTGTAAGCATATCGTATTCCTTCTAAATACTGATCACTAAATACAAGATCCATTTGGTTCTTTTTAATAGAATCAATCACCATATCGTATTTAGCGTTATCCTTTAACAAACGTTTTAAACCTGCAGCATGATGCTCTACGCAGTACTCGCATTGATTTAAATTACTTACATATACGCCTAGTGTTTCTAAATACCACTTTGGCAAGGTATTATTGGCATTGTGCAATACATTTTTGTATAATCCCATATGTCCAACTAGTGTATGAGGTCTTAGACTATGTATTGATAGTACATTATCAATATTATTATTAGGTCCTTTGACCCGATCATATATTCGTTTTAACTGACCAGTAGCATTTTCGAATGAGATTTCTTTAATCCAACTCATATTAATTGTTTACTTCTTTAAAAAAAGAACTTTGTTTACTAAAAATGGATACGATAATAATGATAAATGATCCTATCATTATAGAAACATCTGCCATATTAAATATTTCAGTTTTTATAATACCCAAATCCATAATCATAAAATCGGTAACTGATCCATATACAATGCGATCGTACAGATTACCAATACCACCACCAATAATGAAGGTGAAGCCTAATATAGTCTCTTTAGAATAGGTAGTCTTGATTAGTATTAATCGCAATAAAAAAACTAAAACAAGTATTGGTAATAGTTGTAATAGAATGACTTTTAAAAAAGGAGCTAAGTCGGATCCAAGACTATAGGCAGCGCCACTGTTTTCTACTTTAGTCAAAATAAAATTATCTTTAAACACTTCAATTTTTTGATCAGAAGCAATGGTTTGTCTTACCACGGTTTTAGAAATTTGATCACAACCGATGTTAAGCATTACTAATGATAGTATAAGTAGGATTCTTATTTTTCGAGTAATATTTTTCATACTATAAATAACGATATAAATTATTACATGTATCAACAAGAAAATATCAATCCTTGATTTTCCAGTATTTTTGATAATCTGAAAGAGAAAAAGCAGCATCGTAGGATTGCTTGTTTATAGTACCTTTTTCATCAGAGTCATAATCGATTAGTATCTTCCAAGTATTATTTTCTAGTCGTAGTAATACATGAAACTTTCCATAGAAAAATTTCTTTTCGTTTTTGTCATTGGTATATGATGCTCTATATATTCCACGATCAGAAACTAAAGTATCTGAAGTTATCCTTTCTAACAGTCTAAAATTTATAATTGAAACAGTTGTTTTTGGATTCTTCCATCTTTTTTTATAACCATTTAGGTAATCTTGCACTTTTTTAATTTCTCCTCCACTTCCAGATATTCTGATCATTTCCTTACTATGAATAGAAGCAAATAAAGAATAATCTAAATTTTTAAAGGCTTCAGAAAAATTACCATACATATCTTGATTAATCTTTTGGTGGAATAATTCTTCTTGTCCATAGGAATAAAATGTTAGGAATAGAAATGTAAGACAAGTTATTAGGTGTTTCGTTTTTGGCATAACTTTATTTTTTAATCAATTAAAGCATATTTAAGGAATAGTATGAAGCTTTCTTTTATAATATTACTAAAATTATCTACTGGACGATTCGCTAACATTACATAAGTAATTTCTTTTTCTGGAAATGAAATATAGAATGCCCTAAAGCCTCCTTGAGATCCAGTATGTGAAACAATAGGAGTGGTAATTTCTTTATCGATATTAGATCTAAGAATTCCATTTAATCCTAAAAACCAACTATAACCGACATTAGGAGTTGTGGTATCATTCCAATTTGGAGGATTAAAAACGGTTCTAGATTGTTTCACTGTTTCTGCTGATAAAAAAACTTGATTCTGTAGTGCTTTTTCATAATTAACTAATTCATTAATATTACTCCATATTCCACCATTACCAGATGCAGCAAAAGTAGGTACTTCACCATAATCAGATTCTTGGTAAACCCCTTTTTGGTCTTTGTTATAAGCATGAGCAACTCCTGTTTTTGGATGATCTCCATCCGTAATCTTACTGGTATTCATTCCTGAAGGAATAAAGATATTATCAATTATAAATTGTTGCCATTTTTGTTTTGCTACCTTTTCTATGATTAATGCTAATCCGTTATATGATGGGTTGGAATACTTGAATTTTTCGCCTGGTTCAAATAATAGGTTATCTGCCTGCTTTATAGGTTCAAAATTAGCTGTGTCTTTAGCGGTAATGAAATATTCTGGATTTTCTCTAACGTTTCTTAGGTCCGGTAATCCTGAAGTATGTGATAGTAAATGTTTTATTGTTACTTTTTTTGCAATTTCAGGGTTTACGAAATCAGGAAAATATTTATGAATAGGGTCATCAATAGATAATAATCCTCTTTCTTGAAGTATCAAAATTCCATTAGCTACAAATGTTTTAGAAATAGAACCTGTATTAAATACTGTATTAGGAGTAATTTTTTCCTTTGTTTTTATATCGGAAATACCATATGCTTTCTCAAATATTTTTCGTTTTCCTTTTATTAAAAGTACAGCGGCACCTGGTTCGTTAGTAGGAAATTCCTTAGAGAAAAGAATATCTAATTCCTTACTAATACTATTATCATCTAATAATTCTTCTTGTCCATAGGATTGAAAAACAATTGTTAGAAAAGTAATAACTAAAAATAAGGAGTAGTTTTTAGAAGACATAATAGAATAATTTATGAAGTTACAGAAAACAAAACACAAGATACTAAATCAGGATAGTTAACTAATTTGGGATGATCAAATGTTTTAATTTGTTGCATTCCAATTTTCTTCATTACAGCAATGGAGTTTATATTTGTCTCAGAAGCTACCGAATAAATTGTATTCAACCCTAGATGCTTAAAACCGTATTGTAAACAAGCTACTGCACCTTCTGTAGCATATCCTTTTCTCCAAACTGATTTTTTAAGCCTCCAACCAATATCAACAAAAGTTCCTAGTTCTTTTATGTAAATTTGTTCGCTAAGACCGATAAAACCAATTAATTCTTTAGTTTCTAATAAGTCTACTGCGAAATAACAAAAACCGATTTTACTATACATATGTTGCATACGTAAAATAAATTCTTTTGTTTGTTCTCGTGTAGGTTTAAACGGGAAGAATTCCATGACATCGTCATCGTTATTGATTTCACTAAAAAAAACATCTACATCACTAACATCCCAGTTTCGGAAACCAAGTCTCTCTGATTGAAATAAATATGAATTCATGGGCACTAAAGATAAAGAATGAGAAGGTACATATAATTTCGATAATTGAGAATAAAAGATATTATATTTGATAATTAACAGTTATGGAAAAGAAATATTTAATAAGAATATATTAATGAGAAAATTACAATTTGTTACTTGCTTCTTTCTATTTCGAATTATATGTTTCGCGCAGGTTGATAAAAAAACATCTATTGCAGAAGTTATTAGTGCGGAAGGTCAACTAACCTCTTTATATCTCGATTGCAATGAGTTGGAGGATTTTTCTACGAAAATAAAGAAATTAGAACATATACAATCCTTATATCTGACTGACTGTAATCTAACGCAAACCCCAAAGCAGATTGTACGATTGAATACGTTAAAACTCTTAAACCTAAAAGGTAATAAGCTTTCTACGATACCCATAGAATTTAGGCAATTACATCAGTTGTCAGTATTAAATTTAAGAGCAAATAAATTAGAACAATTGCCTGAATTCTTGATTCAATTATCGAATCTTAGAGAAATTGATTTGGCTAATAATCCGGATTTAGACATAGCGCAAGCTACTGAAGTTCTAATAGGGCTAAAAAATCTTGACTTTCTATATTTAAGCGAAAATAAGTTAAAGAATATCCCAGGCAATTTTATGCATTTAAATAAACTTACAGAATTGCATCTTAAAAAAAATCCTGATCTAGATTTAGAGCAAGTATTCAGTGTTTTAAGTGGTATTAATTCGCTTAAAGTTTTGGCATTATCTGAAAATGATCTTACTGTAATTCCTAAAAAATTAAATTCGTTAAGCAGTCTTGAAGGTTTGATGTTAGACAATAATCCTAATCTTTCTATTTCAAAATTAGTTACTTTTTTAAAAGACTGTCCAAATGTTAAAGTGGTATTACTTAGAGATAACAATTTGAAGTTTTTGCCAAAAGATTTAAAGGGATTTTCTTCGCTTAAGGTTTTAGAATTAAGTAAAAATAACTTTTCCCAAACGGAAAAAGAACGTATCAAAAATGAATTATCAGATACTAAAGTTATTTTTTGAAGAATATCTATTATCTCCAAAAACACTTAATGTTATTCTTTTTCTTGATGCTTGTTTTTTAATATTGTTTAATTCTCATTCATTTCAAAGATAACACTTTCATAGGCTCCAATATCCGGAGCGGTAGCACTACGCATAGTTCCTAAGATATCTGTACCCATAGTAGGAGTAGAAGCTTGCCCATTAGCAGCAGAGTCTTCTCCAATATTTAATAGATTATCAAATGGATCTTTAAAGTCAGGATTTTCACTAAAAATAGTATTTTCATATAAACTATTGTTTGTGAAATCATACAACGGGTTATCTAAGAATTGTCCTGTAGGATCTTCAAAACGAATAAGAGAATTGGTAAAGTTGTAATTAAAAATTGTTCCTTCAGCTCTAGTGATACCTAATTCAATATTTTCATTGCCATAAATAATACAATTAGTAAAGTTTGCTTCTAAAAGATTTTCTGTAAGAATTTCCGTTATAGTTCCATTTTCATCTGTGACCACAAATATATTATCAAATGCTACTGCTGGAGTATCCCTAAAACTAGTATTCCAATAGTTAGCAAATGTACAGTGATTAAAGTTATAAGTACCCCCAAAAGAGGCGTATAATGAATTTATTCCTGAGTTATTGATGACTAAGTTCTCTCCCGAAATATTAGCAGTTCGTGCTAATATTCCATACGCGGAATTATTGTAAATCTGAGAATTAGTGATAGTAAGTGTCGGATCTGCTCCTCCATCATTAGAGTCCATAATAATACCTGCAGAACCATTTTTTATAGTTGCATGATTAATAAGATGCCCAGTACTTCCAGCGGTAAGCCAGATAAATGCCCATTGACCAGGAATATCACTAAAACCAGGCTCTAATCGATCACTTTCGAAAATTACTTCATTTTCTAATAAATCAAGATCACTACTCACATCACCATTTACCAATAACGTTGAGTTATTAGCTGCTATAATTCCAGACTGATCATGAAAATGTATTCTTGCTCCTGCATCAATAGTTAAGGTTCGATCTGGAGGTATAGCTGCGAAACCATAAATCACATAAGGCTTTTCGTTAGTAAAATTTAATTGATCATCTTCTAGGAAAAAGCCTTCTATCCTTATTTCTTCCATATTATCATCTTCTCCTAAAAGCAATGTCTCTACAATACCGTTTTCATCTCTAGATGGAAATAGAAATACAGCGTCTTTAACTAAAGTAACTAGATCTACGTCTTGCTGACTTCCATTAGGGTCAAAAAGAATACGATCTGTATATATAAACTCTAAATCCCCTGTCTGTTGTGCTATATCTGTTGTGGTTTCTACAAAAACAAAAATACTGTCTTTAGCTAAAACCTGAATGTCTTCAAAAGACTTACCAGGAATTCCATCTACATTTAATCTATAATTGGAAGTTTCTCCACGTTCTAAAGCAATACTAGGAATCGTAAAATCATCATTAGTTCTATTATATACTTTAAAACTATATGTACTAGATCCAATATTAGTAAAAATAGTATCTAGAAATAGAGTATCTGTAGAGAATTGTAGATTTCCAGTACTTGGTCCAGATTCAAAATCTTTACGACAAGAACTCCACAAAACTATTATAGCAAGAAGAAAAAGAGATGATAAGTAGCGCATTATTTAATAGCTGTTTTTTATTAAAATTTGATTGACAAACCTACTCAGAGAAATTACTAATTTCTAATAAGTTTATCAATGGACTAAATGTATAACTTTTTAATCACTACTAATATTGCTTTTTTAATAAAAATTTGACAAGATCTTCGCTTCTGTAAGAAGCAAAACATTTGTACATTTGTTATTCGAATTTAATATGCCAACGTAAAAATCTCTTATGAGTACATATGATGTAGCCGTAATTGGCTCTGGACCTGGTGGGTATGTTGCAGCTATCCGTTGCGCACAACTGGGAATGAAAACTGCAATAATCGAAAAATATTCAACACTTGGTGGGACTTGCCTTAATGTAGGGTGTATTCCTAGTAAAGCATTACTAGATTCTTCTCATCATTATGAGCATGCGGTAAAGCACTTTGCTGATCATGGAATTGAAATTCCGGGTGATGTAAAGATCAATCTTGAAAAAATGATTGCTCGTAAGCAAGCTGTAGTTGATCAAACCACAGGTGGAGTTGATTTCTTAATGAAAAAAAATAAGATTGATAGGTATGAAGGTGTTGGATCTTTTAAGGACGCTACACACGTAAATATTACGAAATCTGATAATTCTGTAGAAACAATTGAAGCTAAGAATATAATCATAGCTACTGGTTCTAAACCATCTTCTTTACCTTTTATCAAGTTAGATAAGAAACGAGTGATCACTTCTACAGAGGCTTTAAAGCTTAAAGAAGTACCTAAACATATGGTTATTATCGGTGGAGGTGTAATCGGATTGGAGCTAGGACAAGTATATCGTCGTTTAGGAGCTGAGGTTTCTGTTGTAGAATATATGGATAGAATTATCCCTGGAATGGATAAAGCATTATCCAGAGAACTACAAAAGGTAATGAAAAAACAAGGAGTGAAGTTTTATACATCGCATAAGGTTACTGGAGTAAAGGCTACAGCAAAACAAGTAACGATTACTGCTGATGATAAAAAAGGAAATCCTGTAGAGTTTAAAGGTGATTATTGTTTGGTATCTGTTGGTAGAAAACCATATACCGATGGATTAAATACTGAAGCTGCAGGAGTAAAGTTAACGGATAGAGGACAGGTAGAAGTAAATGATCATTTACAGACTTCTGTAAGTAATATCTATGCCATTGGTGATGTAATAAAAGGAGCAATGTTAGCTCATAAGGCAGAAGAAGAAGGAGTTTTTGTTGCAGAAATATTAGCTGGACAAAAACCACATATTGATTATAACCTGATTCCAGGAGTAGTATATACTTGGCCAGAGGTTGCTGCAGTTGGTAAAACTGAAGAAGAACTTAAAGAAGCTGGAATTAAGTATAAATCTGGACAATTTCCGTTTAGAGCATTAGGTAGATCAAGAGCAAGCGCCGATTTAGATGGGTTTGTGAAAATTCTTGCAGACGAGAATACAGATGAGGTATTAGGAGTTCATATGGTTGGTGCACGTTGTGCTGATCTAATTGCCGAAGCTGTTACTGCTATGGAGTTTAGAGCATCTGCAGAAGATATTAGTAGAATGTCTCATGCACATCCTACCTTTACAGAAGCTATTAAAGAAGCAGCATTAGCTGCAACAGATAATAGACCATTACACGTTTAAAAAGAACTTTTTTAAATCTTATATATCATCCCACTTTTAATTAGAAGTGGGATTTTTTTATATGTTCTCTAATCTATTTAGAACTTCAGTTTTATAATTTCTACTAATAGGAATTGATTTGTTATTAAGAACTAATTCTTCATTAGAGAAAGAATCTATTTTTTTAATGGAAATAATAAATGATCTGTGGGTTCGCATGAATTGTTTTACGGGCAGTTTAGCCTCTATGTTACTAATAGTTTCTCTGGTAACAATAGTTGCATTATCGCAATGAATTTTTAGATAATCATTATAACTTTCTATATAAATAATCTCTGAGAAATCTATTTTTTTCATTCTTCGGTCCGATCTTACAAAAATGAAATCGTTTACTACTGTTTCTTGAGTTTTTGTGGAGGATACTTTATGATGAGTTTCAAAATAATTATTTACTGCATTTAATAATCGTTCGAAAGAAATTGGTTTTAGTAAATAATCTACTGCGTGTAAATCAAAACCTTCTATGGCATATTCTCTATAAGCAGTAGTAAAAATAATCTTAATTTCTTTATTGATAGATTTGGCAAATGAAATTCCGGATATTTCAGGCATATTAATATCCAAAAAAATAAGATCTACTTGTTTCGAATTAATGTGATTAAATGCTTCTAAAGCGCTATTGCATATGGCAACAACTTCTAAACGATCGATTTTTGCTATATGACTTGCAATAATATCTCGAGCAGTAGGTTCATCATCTACTATGATGCATGATATTTTAGAACTCATTAGTAGGTGCTTTTAAGTTTTTTAATATTAATTGTACAGTATACCAGTTCTGATTTTCTAAAACGGTAAGTTCATGATTATCCCGATATACTAATGATAATCGTTTTTTTATATTATTTAACCCAATTCCTTTTTTACTTTTTTCTGTAAAAGAGTGAATAGAATTTTTTATTAAAAAATGAATTTCATTATCGATATATTTTAAATGGATATAGATAGATAATTTTTGATCTACAATTTGACCGTGCTTAAAACTGTTTTCTACAAATGGGATTAATAGCATTGGAGCTATTTGTATAGTGTTTTTTATATTTTCAACTTGTAAAGAAATGTCTAGAACATCACTAAATCGCATTTTCTCTAAGGCTACATAGTCTTCAATATGATTTATTTCTTCTTGTAATGAAACCAAAGGCTTGTCAGATTGATACAATAAATAGTCTAATAAATTAGATAATTTTAATATCATTTCTGGAGTGTCATCGGATTTCTCTAGCGCAAATCCGTACAAGGTATTTAAGGTGTTAAATAAGAAGTGAGGATGTATCTGCATCTTCAGATAATTCAATTCTTGCTCCTTTAATTTTAGTTGTGCTTCTAGAATTCTGTTTTTAAGTTCTTGATTAGCTGTTCTGGACTTATAATTATGTTGTGCTAGATTTAATGCACTTGCTATAAAAACAACAAAATAGACCGCAATAAATAAGAAAAAAGGACTTCTGGTCATAGGTGCCATTCCTTCATATTTTAGTGATGATAAAAAAATCAATCCATAAAAAAAGGAAATTACTATAAAAAAGGTAGAAATGATTATTGTATAAATACAATAAATTATAAATAAAATATATTTTTCATTAATTAAATATTTAGGTATTAAGATGTCTGTTACGGCGTATGTAGTTCCTATTGTTACTGGCATTAGAAATAAAGAAAAGGAGAAAACATAACTGATATCATTAGTATTGTAGCCAAAAAAATAGGTGTAAGAAAACAACACTACTACCCAAAAAATAGCGTGTAGTAATATGGAAGCAATTTTTTTAAGAATTGTATCTTTAGAGATCATATTGGAGTACAATATCAGTATTTTTTACTTTTCATAATGTATTTTTGGACGAATAACCATTTTAATGACCGTTATAACATAATAGAAAAGGATATTTCTCTAGTAAGTATTGATTATGTTAAAAACACAACAAATTTGGTAAACAAGCGCAAAAAAAATATTTCAGAGAATTTAGATACTAGTTTTGAGTATGTTTAATTTAAAAAAAAATATACACTATGATATCATTGACCATTATTCAATCACAAAATCCAATTCTTTTTTTTCAGTTTTTCCAACGTTTAGAAGAAGGAGGAATGTTTTTTATGTTCCCTATTCTAATCATGTTATTACTAGTGTTTTTTTTAATTGTTAAAGCAGTAATTTCTATTCGTAAAAATCACGTAGGACTTAATAAGAACATTCAATTACTAAATTCGATTGGTCTTTTTTCTGTAGTATGGGGAATGCTTGGACAACTTATCGGTATTGTGGGGATGTTTGACAAAATGGAGGCAATTAGCGAAATATCTACTGATGTTTTTGCAGGAGGTTTAAAAGTATCCGCACTTCCTCCAATTTTTGGCTTTTGTGTATTTGTAATTTCCAGAGCTGCTTCAATAGTATTTACTTGGATTAGCAAAGAATCCGAATAAATAACAGTAACCTTACCTACCAAAAATAGTATAACCTCACTAGGTTATCAATATCAAAAACACTTAATAAACATGATGTTATTATAGATCAAAATGTTTTTTGATCAGGTATTAACGTGTGTTATTTTTCAAACAAATAAATAAGATAGATATGATTAGAAAAGTAATAATAACAGTTCTTTTGATAAACATTGTGACCATACAGGCACAAACATTTAATAAATCTACATTAGACAGTTTTTTTGAATTATTGGATGCTAATGATAAAGGAATGGGAAGTGTTTCTATCTACAAAGAAGGAATAGAAGTTTATAATACTTCGATAGGATATATTGACCTAGAACATAAAATAAAAGCAAATTCGGAGACAATATATAGAATAGGATCTATTACTAAAACTTTTACAGCAACAATAATTATGCAGTTAATAGAAGAAAATAAGTTGAAGTTAGAAACCTTATTAAGTGATTATTTCCCAAAAGTTTCTAATGCTGATAAAATAACAATTGGACACATGTTGCGTCATCGTAGCGGTTTATTTAATCTAACAGAGGATGAAGATTTTATGAAATGGATGATTGTACCTAATACTAGAAAACAGATGATAGATAGATTGTTGAAAAAAGAAGGGAGTTTTGAACCTGGAGAAAAGACAGCATATTCTAACACGAATTATTTGTTACTCTCGTACATCGCCGAAGAAATTGAAGGTAAAACATATTCAGAAATTTTGCAGTCGAGAATAATACACCCTTTAGGTCTAAAAAGAACTGCTTATGGAAAAAATATTGATACAAGTAACAATGAAGCTCTTTCTTATGTTAAGAATGATAATAAGTGGGTTAAAATAGAAAAACATACAGATATGAGCGTGCCGATAGGAGCTGGAGCAATAGTATCTACACCAACAGAGGTTAATATTTTTTACAATAGTTTATTTTCTGGGAAACTAGTATCAAATGCCTCTTTAGAAATTATGATGGATACATCTACAGGAATGGGAATCGGTCTAGGAGGAGAGACCTTTTTTGGAAAACAAGCCTATGGTCATAATGGAGGTATTGATGGTTTCCAATCCCTTACAATGTACCTGCCAGAGGAAAAAATAGTGGTTTCTTATATAGGTAATGGAGTAGTAATGTCACCAAATAATTGTATTGTAAATGTATTAAAAAGCTATTATGATCAGGATTATAAACTTCCAGTGTTTAATGCACCATTAGAGTTTGCTACAGAAGAATTGGATGTTTTTTTAGGGGTTTATATTAGCAAGTCCTTCCCTTTTCAAATTACTTTTACAAAAGAAAATACAACGTTGATTGCCAGTGCTAAAGATGGTCCTACATTTCCATTAGTTGGATATCAGAAGAATGGATTTAAATCAGATAGAGCAGGAGCGACTATTAACTTTAATACAGATGAAAGTACAATGGTATTAGAGTTAAATGGAAATAAAGTATCTTTTAAAAGAAAATAAATAATATTAAAAAAACCTCTGTTTCTCTAGTTACAATAATAAACAGAGGTTTTTCTATTATTTATGTGATCCATCGCAATATGGTGGGTTACTAGTTAATTTACAGGTACATAAATATGCTTCCTTTGCTTCTTCCACAGTGAAAATAGTTGGAGGAGTGCCTCCAGTTGTTTTATGCGCTCCGTTACAAAAAGGTTGGTTTTCACTATGACCACAGGTACACCAGGCGTAATTTTTATTAGCTTCTAATTGACAAGGAACTGGTGAGTCACCACCTCGTATGTTATTCTCCATAATCTTAATTATTTTGATATTAAAATTATTAATTCCTAAATTAAGATTGATTTTAAATTAAGAATGTTTAAATAATCTTCTTTTAATGCTGTTTTAGGAGTGTCATCAGATTATTTAAAGTATTTTTATGTAGAATTAAAGTTCTTTAGATAAAATTTTATATCAACCAATATAGGTTTTGCTTAATTGTGAATTAATAGGGAATCGTGTGAGAATCACGAGCTGTCGCGCAACTGTAAGTAACCATATAGTTTTTATCAATTTATATCCACTGTTTTATTATAAAAAATGGGAAGGATGATAAAAATGTTATAAGTCAGGAGACCTGCCTATTATTGAATTGACTATGCTTTCGCGAATTGAAGTTTTGGTTAAGTTTGATGCACACTAAAAGGGTTTTTGACTTTTTTGGTGATATAACTATATGCATTATTTTAATTCTCTTCATTTCTATAAGCACACTAATTTATACAAAGAGCTTTAAAAATTAATATTAATTTTTAAAAGTTTAAAGTTATGCTTACACACAATCTTGGCTATCCGCGTATTGGTAGCGAAAGGGAATTAAAAAAAGTTTCAGAACAATATTGGTCTGGAAAAACTAGTAGGAAGAATTTACTACAAGTAGGAAAAAACATCCGAAAAGAGAATTGGTTATTACAAAAAGAAGCAGGTATAGATTTAATACCGTCTAATGATTTTTCATTTTATGATCAAGTTTTAGATATGTCATTGATGGTTGGAGCGATCCCCAAAAGATATCAGAGCCTATTAGTTAATAAGCTTAGTTATTTAGACTTGTATTTTGCAATGGCTAGAGGATATCAAAAGGATAGCTATGATATTACAGCGATGGAAATGACAAAATGGTTTGATACTAACTATCATTATATTGTTCCAGAGTTTTATAAAAATCAAGAGTTTACCTTGTTTTCTACGAAAGTAATTGATGAGTTTTATGAAGCAAAAGAAATTGGTATACAAACAAAACCAGTATTAATTGGTCCTGTGTCTTATCTGTTATTAGGAAAAGCAAAAGGAGAAAGTTTTGAAACAATTGATCTAGTGGATAAGTTAATACCAGTATATATAGATTTAATAAAGAAATTGGTTTCTTTAGGGGTGGAATGGATACAATTCGATGAGCCTTTTTTAGCACTTGATCTAACCAAAAAAGAGAAAGAAGTATACAATCAAGCATATCTTAAATTAAAAAGCTCTTTTCCGGATTTAAAAATAATGATAGCAACCTATTTTGAGAGTATCCAAGATAATTTAGAATTAATAGCAAATAAACTTCTTATTGATGCGATTCATATTGATTTAGTCAAGTGTCCAGAACAATTAGATAGTGTATTGGATAGTATTCCCGAACGGATACATCTTTCATTAGGGGTTGTAGATGGAAGAAATATATGGAAAAACAATTATCAAGAGTCATTATCATATATAAATAGAGCGAAAGGAAAGAGAGAAGAAAACACTATTTTGATAGCACCTTCTTGTTCATTACTTCATTCACCATGTGACTTAGATTTAGAAGCAAATAATGAGAAATTATCATTAGAGGTTAAAGACTGGTTATCTTTTGCAAAACAAAAATTAAAAGAAGTAGTTACTTTAAAGGAGATTACTCTTTTAGAAAAAGAAGATAAAGTATTTGAAGAATTAGAAAAAAACATAATTTCTCATGCGAATAGGAGTAGTTCAGAAAGAATTCATAATTCAGAGGTTGATGAAAAAGTCAAAGCAATTTCGAAGCAGGATATAGTAAGAAAAAATTCTTTTAACCTTCGTAAAGAAGTGCAACATAAAAATTTAAACCTACCTGTTTTCCCAACTACGACTATTGGATCGTTTCCACAAACAAAAAAAGTAAGAAGTTGGAGATATCAATATAAAAAAGGAAATATTTCTTTAATGCAGTACGAAGAATACATAAAAGAAGAAATCATAAAAGTAATTCGTTGGCAAGAAGAAATAGGATTGGATGTTTTAGTTCACGGGGAGTTTGAGCGTAATGATATGGTAGAATATTTTGGAGAAAAGCTAGATGGTTTTACTTTTACTAAATTCGGTTGGGTCCAGAGTTATGGATCTCGTTGTGTAAAACCTCCTATTATTTATGGTAGTGTAAAGAGACCAAATCCAATGACGATAGATTGGACTTTATTCGCACAATCATTAACTTCAAAACCGGTAAAAGGCATGCTTACAGGGCCTGTAACTATTTTGCAATGGTCTTTTGTAAGAAATGATCAACCTGAATCTATAACTTGTAATGAGATAGCTTTAGCGATAAGAGATGAGGTAAAGGATTTAGAAGATAATGGGATTAATATAATTCAGATTGATGAACCAGCATTAAGAGAAGGTCTTCCTTTAAAGAGTAAATATCATAGTGATTATTTTGAATGGGCAATTCAATCATTTAAAATTGCCTCATCTATAGTATCCAATACTACACAAATACATACCCATATGTGTTATTCTGAATTTAATGATATTATTGATCAAATAGCAAATTTAGATGCAGACGTAATAACAATTGAATGCTCTAGATCTCAAATGGAGTTGTTGGATGCTTTCGCAGATTATAAATATCCTAATGAAATAGGACCAGGCGTTTATGATATTCATGCGCCAAGAGTTCCTCATAAAGATGAGATTATAGAATTAATGCATAAAGCACAAAAATACCTTCCTGTGGATCAATTATGGATCAATCCAGATTGTGGATTAAAAACCCGTGGTTGGGAAGAAACAGAAAAAGCTCTTAAAACTATGGTAGGTGCTGCTAAACAATTGAGGAAAGAAGCGTTACAAGCGGTTTAGTTCTTTTTAGTCAGAAGTAATCTTAATCAAAAAATGGCCTCCTAAAAAAGGAGGCCTTGTTATTTAATTAATTTTGTATTGGGAAAAGCAGCTTTGTATCCAAACCAAAACGCATTATGTGTAGGTAAACGATATGCTATTTCTTTAGTTTTATTATTTTCTAAACGATCTTCATATATGGTCCAGGTATTTCCCTTTTGATCGGTAGCGGTAGATTGCTTATTATAGGAGGTAAATTTAGTTTTTGCTGTGAAGTATACTCTATGTGATCCACTTTTATCCGTAAATACAGTAATGTTTTTATTATTAATTTGATTTTGATATATGTTGTTTTTCTTAAGAAATTTAGAAGAAATTGCAATGTTTTCATCAGTTTCAGTAGGTAATCTTATTGCTAGTATTTCTTGTTTGTTTTTTAATCGTTTATCTTTTTTGGGAACGGAAAACATTAGTTGATCTGTTGAAAAATAGTTTTTATAAGCAACACCTTCGCCATAATCTCTTTTATGGCCAGTTTGTAAAGATAAAACGGTAGTATTAGGATGTCGCTTTTTCCAAGCTCCCCAGGTTGTAGTAACTACACTTAAGTATTCTAGTTCAATCCTTTTTTCGACTAATGGTCCTATAACAGGCTTTCCCCAAAGAGTATTCCAAAGAGATTGTGTTTTTTGATCATACATTAGTTTGTTTGATCTATAGAGAAAACCACTGGTTCCCATTTGATATTGGCTACCATCTTTTTCGGTTTTGTATAGAATAACAGTTCCGCAAAGTGTACAATATACCCCAGCAACAGGAGTATCTCCAACGGTGTCCGTAAACATTTCATGCCAAGCTAGAATTCGTTTAGGATATGCTCGGACATCTCCATTAACAGAAATACCAAAAACAATATCATTGTTGTTAAGATATCTTGCGTTATTTGCACTAATCATTTTAGGGTTTCTAAGTGGCGGAATTCCGTCTTGTATAACACCTCCCCATCGAACCTCATCTAATCTAATAGTAGATAAATTTTCACGATTTAAAAAATAAGTATTAAATCGACTATCTAATGATTTGTGCAATGCTGCTTTAAAGGAATAGTATTCTTTGGTATATGTAGGTTTTTTATTCCAGATATATTGATACCATTTATTAAAATCATATCCATAATTTTTTCTAGTTTTTTTATTTAGAATATTAAATAATTTAAAAGTAGTTGATTGATGGTTAAGGAAATAAAGAGATTCTATAGCTAGAATCTCAAAACTTTCTGACCAGTTAGTTTCAATATGTTTTATAGCAAGCTTGTGTACTTTGGGGTTTGTTGATGTAAAGAAGTCTAAAAAATATTGATGATCCTCTTTGGGAACTTTCTTTAGTGTCCTTTGTTGAGGTATTAGAATGTTATGACTTAATAAAACAAGTAATATTATAAATATATTTTTCATCGGACCAATTTTCTAAATCAGTCGCATGAATTAGTTAATCACGACAAGTTTTGATAAATTTTAGTATTTATGTTCTTATGTATTATATGTTAGATTATCAATAGGTGTATTTAGACACTTTTTAATGCATCGGAGGCAAGTATATCTAATGTTCTGTTTGTGCCTAATAATGTAAGTCTATACAGGTAATAATATTTAGCGTTTTATATGTAATATTTTAGATTCTAGCCTGATAGGTGTATAAATCAAAATATCTTCCTTCTGCTTGGATAAGTTCTTCATGAGTTCCTCTTTCTGCAATACCTCCTGATTCAATAACCAAAATTTGATCCGCTTTTTTGATAGTACTTAATCTATGAGCTATTACAAATGTCGTTCGACCTTTCATTAATTCGTTTAAACTTTTTTGAATCAGCGCTTCACTTTCAGTGTCTAAATTGGATGTAGCCTCATCTAAAATAATGATTTTTGGATCTGCAAGAATAGCACGTGCTATAGCTATACGTTGTCTTTGACCACCAGATAATTTAACTCCTCGTTCGCCTATCAACGTATCCAGCCCGTCATCAAATCGATCAGTAAACTCATTTACATAAGCAGCTTTTACCGCTTGCTGTAATTCCTCTTCAGTAGCATTAGGTCTCGGAAAAAGAATATTATCTCTAATACTACCTTCAAATAAGAATTCGTCTTGCAATACTACTCCTAGGTTACGACGATAACTGCTAAGGTTCACTTTAGAAATATCGTGACTATCTATTGTGATAAGACCAGATTTTGGATTAAGGAAAGTAGCAGATAAGCCCGCAATTGTAGATTTACCAGAACCAGAGCTTCCTACTAAAGCGGTAACCGAACCAGAAGATGCTTTAAAACTAATGTTATGTAGTACCTCTTTTCCTTCTTCGTATGAAAAGGATACATTATCGAAAATAATATCTCCTTTTATATTTTCGAGTTTGATCGTTCGATTTTTTTCATCTTCTTCAGGGTCCATATTCATTAACTCTTCTGTTCTATCCAAACCTGCTAATGCTTCTGTAAGTTGTGATCCTATGTTGCTCATTTGAACAATAGGAGCAATCATAAAAGCCAAATACATAGTGAAAGATAGAAATTGACCAGCAGTCATAGTTCCTTCCATCATATAATAACCACCAATACCCATAATTCCTGTAGAGGCAATACCAGCTAACAAAAAAGTAGAAGAACTGGTCATTAATGCAGTTGCAGTCAAACTCTTTTTTACATTTTGAAACAGTCGATCAACACCTTCTTCGAAAACCTTACTTTCTTGTTCTTCTGCACCAAAGCCTTTAATAACTCTAACACCAGCAAGTGTTTCTGTTAATCTTCCTTTCACTTCGGCATTAATAACACCTCTTTTCCTGAAAATAGGGCGGATATATTTAAAGGCTTTTAGAGCTACAATACCAAATAAAGTTATAGGAATAAGAACAAAAAGAGTCATCCATCCGTTGATGTCAACAAGTAAGACTACAGATACAATTGCTGTAAATATGCCACCAACTAGTTGAACCAAACCAGTTCCGATCAAATTACGAACCCCTTCTACATCACTCATTATTCTAGATACTAAAGCACCGGATTTAGTATTGTCAAAGAAGCTGATTGGTAGGGAGAGTACTTTTTTCTGAACCTGAGCTCTAAGCTCAGAAATCAGATATTGAGCCTGTACACTTAAAACTCTAGTTAGTAAAAATGATGTAGTTGCCTGGATTAATATTGCAGAACCCACAATGATAAGTAATTCATACAATTGTCCCATATCTTTACTTGGAACGACGTCATCTAATAAAGTTTTACTTTTCCAGGGTAATATTAAACCGGCAACTCGATTAAAAAAAATTAATATTAACCCTATAAAAACTAAACCACGTCTGGGCCAAATAATAGTTTTAAATGCTTGTAAAATAGTAACTTTTGGTTTCTTTTTATCGTTGGAAGTGTTATTGCTTTGGAATTCTCTCATAAGTTAGTTTTCGGCATTAAAAAGGGAAATAGTATAGTCCAAAAGGCTTTGGTCTCCATATGAACCATGTCCAGGAATTACAACTTCAATATTAGGATACGCTTTTTTTATTTTACGAACAGTGTTTGACCATTCTGAAACATTGGCATCTGCCAAATTTCCTTTTGAAGCTTTCAGACTTTTTATCATACATCCTCCAAAAAGAATTTTATCCTCTGGGAAAAAGGAAACTATATTATCCTTGCTATGAGCTTCTCCAAAAAAAGTATTCACAATTTTTTTGTTTCCAACGTTTAAAATCAATTCATTTTCGAAGACTTCGTCCGGTTGATTATATTTCTTTTCTAACATTAAATTAGCTGTCTTTTTTGATGCAATAGATGGAATACCATATTTCTTAAAGACATCCATCCCTTCATTACAATCTCTATGAAAGTGATTAAAGACAACTCCCTTTATTGTTGTGTTTTTTTCTTTTTGTAGCCAGTTTATTAATTGTTTAGAAGCAACGTCATTAGCAGGAGTATCAAATACGTATGCTTCGTCATCATTTAGGAATATAAAGCCATTGCTATCATATTGCTTGCCATTATCTAGAAAAATTTTAGAAATATGAACATAGCTATGATCATTTATTTTGGCAAGCTTTAAGTTATCAGAAACTTTTATTAGATCCCCTTCTTCTTTAGGCTTACAGGACATAATAAATACAAGTAATATATAAGTGATCGATTTTATATGCTGTCTAGTCATGTATTTAAAAGGACTTTTTTCTTTTTAAAAAACGCATAGCTAATATATAAATACCTGATGGAATTCCGATCCATACTAATTCACTTAACAATACTTTAATGCCCCAAGTACTAAAGAATTTACTAGCTCCAATGGGTGATACTTGTATCGGTTTCCATGGTAAAAAGTATCTTGTATTATCAAAAGGTGAAAAGAAAGCTATACCTAAACCACCAGAGGTCATAGCATCCAAAACTCCATGTGAAGCAGTACAAATAGTAAAATAGAGTATAAGAAATATTCCAGTTCTGGAGTTTAGTTTTTTATTATAAAATAGTACCGTTATTAAAAAGCCAAGGATTAATGCAAATACAAGCGAATGGGAAAACCCTCGATGCCCCCAAAAATCTTCATAGGCTATTCCGAATTTAAAACCAACTACATCAGCGTCCGGGAGTATAGCGCAGAGCATACCTAATCCCCAAAGCTTAAATGTTCCTAATTCTTTATTGAAACTTTTTCCAAAAGCATAGGCTGTTAATGCATGTCCAAATACTGAAGCCATTAATTATTTGTTATATATTGAAAAGGGATATTCCATTCGGAGTTATGTTCTTTGTCTTCGTAGTTTTTTTTAATCGTAATTATCTGTTCACCTTCCTCAATATCTGAAAGCTTTATATAAGCCAAAACACCAAATTGATTTGTTCGAGGGTGATAATATTTTCGATATTTCGGAGTAAGTTTTATGTTATTTAGAAAAACTTCATTGTATAAATGATAACAATTGAGATAATTAATCTTGTTGTTTAAACTGTTTTCTTTTTTTGAAATACTATCATTATTCTCAAAGTCAGGACAAGTATTTTTTCTTATTGTTTTTTCGTGTTCAAATATTGGAATAAACAATTTTAAAACTTTTTTTTCTATGATGTCTGATTTAATTTCTGGAGTTAATAGAAAGTCTATATTTTTATTTTCGGTTTCATAATAACCGGCGTAGTTTTTTGTACTATCGAAATAATAACTTGTTTTGGCCAGATATAGAATATTAGTATTAGAAATTTGATAAGAAGCAACAAAAATTCCGGATAGTACAAACAAAATAACATAGCGAATTAGCGCTTTATTTTGTTTGAAATTAGAAGCAAAACTCATGGTGATCTGCAATAGATACTTATAAAGTGGCCCTAATATTATGATAGAAGTTAGTTTCACAATTTTGAAAAGCCATATTTGCATTTTTTCATTTTGCTTATATTTTTTTAAATTGGCAACCATTACAAATATTGATTGAAATAATGCTAAAAAAAGTGAAGCTATTGCTGGAATTAGAGCGATACTAGGAGGTATGAATTTTACAAGAAAGTTATAAAGAAATAAATAAAAAGTAGTGAGTACTGCCAAATAGGTATAGATGAGTAAGATTGCAAAAGCAGCAGAAAAGGTTACACTACATAAATCATCTATTTTTTGAATAGAATCCTTTAATTTAGGTAGAATAGCTAATATTCTTTTAGTGTAAATTTCTGAATATACACTATCTTTTAGACTATAATCTGGGAATACTGAGTTTAATCCTACTAATCCAATCCAATAAGCTCTTAGTAAAAAATGAATTACAAACATGGATACTAGAATACTCACGGCTAAAAGTCCCATAAATGATATGAAATAACCAACAATATATTGTTCTGGGACTAACCAATCAATAAACATATTTGTTACCCAATTAATAACTTTAAATAATTGGAATGTACCAAAAATTGCTATTGCAGAGACTAATAGCTCAGCTTCCCAACTTTCATCTTTTAATCGTTGTAACCAATTATTAGGATTTTTAGGAGGCAAATTTTCACTGTTAGTTTCATTCATACAATCATCATTTATTTAATCATATTGGTTTATAGGAATTCATTAATTTTCTTTCAAGAAATTATTTTTTCTTTTTTTTATGTTTCAGGTTAAAAGTTTTATCACCTTTCGTTTTCGGTTTTTTATACTTCTTTTTGATTTCTCTTTTATACTTTCCTCCTAAATTGACTTTACTATTTTTTGCAGATTTTTCGTGAAATGCAGCACCAGCTTCATCATCATTAGGACGTTTGTGAGGATTGTATATTTCTTTAACTTTAGGTTGTTCTTCAGGTGTCAATTGATCGGATACTTCTATCGAATCAGGCAGAGGTAGTTGTGCTATTTCCATCTCCATTAACCCTTCAATTGCATCTAAGAACTCTTCTTCTTTTTCTGTAGTAAGAACAAAGGAAACTCCTTCTTTTTCTGCTCTACCAGTTCTACCAATTCTATGCATATAGTTTTCTGGATATTCAGGCGTATCTAAGTTGATTACTTGACTTACATTCTCTATATCTAATCCTCGGGCCATTACATCCGTAGCAATAAGAATTCTATTTTCACCCTTTCTAAATTGCTCAATACTTCTTAGTCGATAGTTCTGTGTTTTATTAGAGTGTATGATACAAATTTCTTCTTTGTATTTTTTTTCTAATGCTTCGAATAAACGATCAGCTATCTTTTTATACCCGACAAATATTAATGTTTTATGGTAAGTTTCTTTATCAGCTAATAAGTGTTCTAATAGGTTTACTTTGGTATAGAAATTTGGAACTTTATATCCAAATTGTTTAATATTTTCTAAAGGAGTACCACTTTTGGCAACTGATATTTTTTTAGGATCTCGGAATATCTCAGAAATCATTTTATCCACTTCTTCCGTCATAGTCGCGGAAAACATGATGTTTTGACGCTGTTGAGGTAGTATATCGAAAATATTCATTAATTGATGTCTAAAACCAAGATCTAACATTACATCGACTTCATCTATCACTATTTTTTGAATAGATTTTAGCTGTAATGCTCTACTTACTGCTAGATCATATAAACGTCCAGGCGTAGCTACTACGATATCTAAACCTTCTGATACTACTTGTTTTTGAGTATTAATATTTGTCCCTCCATATACTCCGGTAACTCTAACATTAATATATGTAGAAAGTTTTTGAATTTCATCAACTACCTGAACTACCAATTCTCTTGTTGGAACTAATACTAAAACTCGTGGATTTTGTTGTACCGAATATTTTAGCATTCTTAAAATAGGTAACATATAAGCATATGTCTTACCAGTTCCCGTTTGTGCAATTCCTACAACGTCTTTTCCTGACATTACTACAGAAAATGCTTGCTCCTGAATAGGAGTAGGGGTTTTAAACTCCAAGTCATCCAATGCATTTAGGAGTTGTGTACTTAAATTTAGATCTCTAAAAGTCACTATTATACTAATTTTATACGCGAAAGTAATTTATTTGATATCAATAAATAACAATACACGAATAATATAATATTTTTAATCTTATAATTGGACTTAAAATTTTGTATTTCGTGCCCTTAGGATAAACGACTCAGTTAATATATACAAGTATTTTGAGATAGTGATTTCTTTTAAAACCGTATCTTTATCTACTTTTTGGTAATATGGCAGAACTAATAAAATTATATAACGAGAATCCTCATCCTCGTGAAGTGCAAAAGGTTGTTGATAGCCTAAGAAGTGGTGGATTAGTAATTTATCCTACGGATACAGTATATGGTTTAGGTTGTGATATTACGAATAATAGAGCTTTAGAGCGTATTGCAAAAATTAAAGGAGTTAAGCTGGCTAAAGCGAACTTTTCATTTATTTGTAGTGATCTTAGCAATTTATCGGATTATGTAAAGCAAATAGATAATAGCACATTTAAATTGTTAAAGAGAACACTTCCAGGTCCTTATACATATATACTTCCCGGAAGTAATAACTTACCTACAGTTTTTAAAAAGAAAAGAACCGTTGGGATTCGAGTTCCAGATAATAATATTTGTAAAACTATAGTAGAAAATTTAGGGAATCCTATAGTATCTACATCTATTTATGACGAAGATGAAGTTATAGAATATACGACTGATCCAGAACTGATTTTAGAAAAATGGGATAATCTAGTAGATGTGGTTATAGATGGTGGATATGGTGGTAATATGGCATCTACCGTTATAGATCTTACTAGTGGAGAACCTGTTCTTGTGCGAGAAGGAAAAGGAGCAATTGATATTATTTAAGAGACTACATATTTTAACTCATTTCTATAAGTACTAGGTGTTTTTCCTGAGAATTGTTTGAAAAGTTTATTAAAGTGTGAAAAATTACTAAATCCACTTTCATAACAAATATCTGTAATACTAGTTTGTTTTTCGTGTAACAACTTTGCAGCGTGTACTAATCTATATTCATTTACAAATTGAATAAAAGTTTTTCCAGTGTTTTTTTTGAAATATCTA
Source organism: Aquimarina sp. AD1 (assembly GCF_003443695.1). NCBI lineage: Bacteria > Pseudomonadati > Bacteroidota > Flavobacteriia > Flavobacteriales > Flavobacteriaceae > Aquimarina > Aquimarina sp. AD1. Next base: position 737,003 of record NZ_CP031966.1, read on the forward strand.
CAAAATCCTGGTACACTCATACTTACTTTATCGGCAATTTCCTCTAGTGGAATTGGTCTAGTAAATTCTTCTTGTACAAAATTAAAAATTAGATTAATTCGATTATTATCTTGCAAAGAGGTTTCAATTACAAAACCCTCTGCATTAAGAATAGAATAGTCTTTAGTTTGTTGCATTTCTTTAAATACCTTCAATATCCCTAATAACCTATCAAATGGATCTAACATTTCTAAAGCTTCAATGCGGGCACCAATTCTACGTTTAGTATCTCCATGAAATACAATACCTTTTTTTGCCTGTTCTAGTAATTGATTTACTCCAGCCATTTCTGGGATATTAAAAAAAGAGTTTCCTAAAAAATTGGGTAACATTTGTATAATTGTTTCGCTCTTATTTAGGGTTAGACTGTCTGTAAAACCGCAATGAGGTAGATTAGAACCAATGAGCATTAAAGCTCCATTCCTATAGTAGGACATATGGCTACCTATTTGACGTTTTCCTGTACCCCCATTGACATATACAATTTCAATTTCTGGATGGTAATGCCAAATAGGGGCTTTGTTCATTTTTTCTTGAGAGAAGTTTTCATAAAAAAATGAACTACCAAACTCAGGAAGAATTTTTTCTAAAGAAGGTTTAATACTTTTTTTCATTTTGAGGGAATTTTCTCCATATTAGATTTTTGTAAATATAAGATATTTAAAGTATTAATTTATTGTTAAATATGTGAAATCATATGTTAAATTAGCTTTAAGGGGGTTTTTATGATTTTTATAGGTTAATATAGAACATATATATGCAAAAATAGATGTATTTATAGACATATTCTCTGTCATATATTTGCAGTGTAAAATATTAACAACAACAAAAACCTTAAGTTATGAAGAGAGTTATTAACCTATGTTTGATTGCACTAGTAATCATTACAAGCAGTGTTGCTAACGCAGCAGGAAGAGTTTCAGTTGAGATCACTAATTCGTCGATGGTTAATGTATCATTGACAGAAGTTATAAAAGGAGAAAAATTATTCCTTAAGGATTACCACGGTGAAGTATTATTCAATGTTACTTTAGAAGCAACACCAAGTTATCAGAAGTACTTTAACCTAGGAAATGTACCAGATGGAGTGTATTTTGTAGAAACAGAAGCTGAATATGAAATAAAAGTAACCCCTTTATTAAAAAACCAAAAAGGAGTTTCATTGATTAACACGTCAGCAGTAACAGTATTTAAACCATTGGTTCGCGCAGAAAGTAAATTTATTAAAGTAATGTTTAATAATACTGAAAAGTCACCAGTTAATCTTACCATCTATGATAACGAGTTTAGAGTATTGGAAGAAGTAATAGGAAATGAAGAAGAAGTATTAAAAAGAACATATGATTTTTCTAAAATGCCTAAAGGAGAATATCAGTTTTACTTCGCATTAAAGGACAGAACGTTTATAAAGAAAGTTAGTATTTAATTGTTTTATTATTAACTCAACCACTTGAAAAGCAGCACTAACCACGCTGCTTTTTTCATTTTATATTTTGGTTAAAATCGCATAGATAATGGTCAATTTTGATGTTTTTATTCTATGCTATATAAAGTACCTTTAAAAGATAAATGAATCGATAAAAACGTATAATTATGAATAAAGTAGTAGAAGTTTATTTAGTAGTAGCAGCAATTTTTATAGTTTCTTTTTCTAATACAGTAAATGAGTTTTCTTTTGAAATAGAAGAGTTTTCTTTAGAAACGGATGAATTTTTAAATGGATAATACCTAATTTAACCCTAGTATTTTTAAAAGTATCCAAGTGTTTCTTTTACTGATTCTCTGTAGTTTCGACCTACCGGAATTTTGATGCCTTTAATTTCAATTTCAGTAGTAGAAAAAGCGTCGATATTATCAATAGCAATGATAAAAGATCGATGTACTCTTAGAAATTTTTTACTAGGAAGTGTATTTTCTATGGTACTAATACCTTTGTACGCTATTATTTCTCTCTCAGAGGTTTTAATTTTGATATAGTTTTTTAGACTTTCTATATAAAAGATATCTTTTAGAAATATTTTTTGCATTTTCTTTTCCACCTTTAGATAAATAAAAACATCTTGATAGTCAATTTCTTCTGTATTGTTAATTGTTGGAGGAATGTTATTAGCAGAGTCCAAACGTTTTAATACTTTATTAATTGATTTTAAGAATCGTGAAAAATCTATAGGTTTTAATAAGTAATCTATAGCTTCTAAATTAAAAGCGTCTACTGCATAATCACTATATGCTGTTGTAAAAATAACTTGAGTAGAAGGAGTTAGATCTTTTAAGAAATCAATTCCCGTTACTTCGGGCATTTGGATATCTAGAAAAATTAAGTCAATATTCTTATTAGTAATAATATTAAATGCTTCTAATGCATTAGCGCAAGAAGCTATATGTTCTAAATGATTAATTCTAGAGATATAATTTTCAATTATTTCTCTAGCTAATGGTTCGTCATCGACGATAAGACATTTTATTTTGGTATTCATCTAGAGATTTTTAGTGAGATTTAATTTTAAAATAACTTCATATGATAATTCGTTATCATCTATTTTTAATGAGTATTGATCAGGGTATAACAATTGTAATCTCTTTTTTACATTATTAAAACCGATACCTCCAACTGAATCATGATCTGTATTGGTATCGCTAAATTTAGAATTTTCTACTTGTAATATGAGTTCTCTTTTCTTGGTAAATATATTAATGACAATCCAGGATCCTTTTGAAGAAGAAGTTCCGTGCTTAAAAGCATTTTCTACAAATGGGATCAATAAAAATGGTGATATTTGATAATCTTTGTCAGATTCAGAGTTAAAACTAATATCTATAGAATCTTCGAACCTTAATTTTTCAAGATCGATATAATTTTTTAAATATTCTATTTCTTTTACTAATGAGACTTTAGGGGTATTGGCCTCGTATAACATATATCGCATGAGTTTCGATAATTTTAATACTGCGGTTTCTGCTGTATTCGATTTTTTTATGATTAATGCATATAAAGTATTAAGTGTGTTAAATAGGAAATGCGGATGTACTTGATTACGCAATTGTATAAGTTCGGTTTCAATTTTTTCTTTTTCTAGAGTTAAGGTTCTTTGTTGTGAGTTATAATAGAATTTAAAAAAACTAAAACCTAAGGGAATGATAGCGGCAATATTAACATCTAAAATTGTATTCATTAATTCTGTTATTGTAAAATAGCCTTCACTGTTCCAACTAGGAAAGTAGATAGGTTCTACATAAAAATAAATTATAGGTCTTTGGATGCAAATACTAGTTACTAATAACAAAATGAGGTAAGAAACTATAAAAGAAATAAACTTTCTTTTTAATAGAAATTTGGGGATTAGCATGTATATAGATATGTAGACAAGTACCATTCTTGCTGGTAAACCAAAAGTTTGAATAGTAAATGAACGAACATAATCATTATCATATGTTCCCCAAGTAATTCCAAAAAATATGATGAGGCCTACCCAGTAAAGTATATGCTTAGATAATCTGTGAGAAAATATATTTTTAAAAAATGTGTTTGTCATTAAGTTGTTTACGAAGAGCTAAAGTCTCAAAAATTTTAATGAAATAACAAAGTTAAGGACGAATTACGTTCAATTTATTACGTACAACATTAATTATTCTTCGAAAACGCTAAAAATTTATATTTCAATCATTTATTTAATTCTTAACTGTTTATACTTTAGATCACGCTTTCTGTATAATGAAGTTGTCATTTTTTTTGAAGCTTGGTAATTAGCTGTTTATTAATTAAAAAAATGATATTTATGAGTACATACTTGATAAAAGTGTTTTTACGTTTATTTCTTTTAACCCTAGTTTCCTTTTTAGGGCAAGCACAGAAATCGGAATTATTAACTCACGTAGAACCGCCATTTTGGTGGGTAGGAATGGAAAACCCTGATTTACAATTATTGTTACATGGCGAGAATATTAGTGCTTATAACGTTACAATTCAATACCCTGGAGTTCAATTAAAAAAAGTCAATAAAGTAGAAAACACAAATTATTTGTTTATAGATCTTGGCATTTTTAAGAATACTCAGCCTGGAACTATATCCATAAAATTTGAAAATAAAGATCAATTTTTTAGTTATAACTATGAACTAAAACAAAAGGTAAAAGATAGAAAAGTAGGACAAAAAATTACACCTGCTGATGTGATTTATTTAATTACACCAGATCGTTTTGCAAACGGAAACACTTCGAATGATTCTACAAAAGACACCAAGGAAAAGATAAAGAGAAATAATGAAGATGGTAGACATGGAGGTGATTTGAAAGGAATACTTGATAATTTTAATTATTTAGAAGAACTGGGAGTTACTACATTATGGTTAAATCCATTTTTGGAAAATGATCAGCCAACATATTCTTATCACGGATATGCAATTTCTGATTTTTATAAAACAGATACTCGTCTAGGATCAAATGAAGAATACAAAACCTTTGTTGATGTAGCGCATGAAAAAGGTATGAAAGTAATTATGGATCAAGTTTTTAATCATTGTGGTTCCGGACATTGGTGGATGCAAGACTTACCATCAAAAGATTGGGTAAACCAATGGGATACGTTTACTAAAAGTAATTTTACAAATATAGCCGCTTCTGATCCTTATGCTTCTGAAAGTGATTTTAATTTACTAACAAAAGGGTGGTTTGATATTAATATGCCGGATCTAAACTTAGAAAATGAATTTCTAGCTACTTATATGATTCAGAATTCTATTTGGTGGGTTGCATATTCCAAAATAGATGGAATTCGATTAGATACATATCCATATCCTAATAAACAAGCAATGTCTAAATGGATGAAAGCGCTTACAAAAGAATATCCTGACTTTTATATGGTAGCAGAAACCTGGGCAGAAAGAGCATCTTATTTATCTTATTGGAATAATGATAGAGCTAATAGAGATGGATATGTTTCTAATGTAAGCAGTGTTAGCGACTATGCTTTATATTATTCAATGTTAAGAGCTTTTGGAAAGAATGGAGATATTTCTGAGTTGTATAAAACACTAGCAGAAGATTTTGTATACGGAAACCCTGAAAATAATAAAGTTTTTAATGGTAATCATGATGTAGATCGTTTATTGGCTTTATTAGATAATGATGTAAATAAACTGAAGCTAAGTATGGTGTTTACGCTTACTACTAGAGGAATTCCCCAGATATATTATGGAGATGAGATTCTAATGAAAAATAGGAGACCAGATGGTAAAGTAAGACAAGATTTTCCTGGTGGATGGAAAGAAGATGATAGAAATGCTTTTACTAAAGAAGGTCGAACTACAGAAGAAAATGATCTGTTTGAATATGTGAAAACAATTCTTAATTGGAGAAAAAATGCATCATCTATTCATAACGGAAAACTAGTGCATTACCAACCGATTGATAATGTATATGTATATTTTAGATATACAGATACAGAAAACACAATGATTATTATTAATAATAGTGATAAAGATTATAAGAGTTTTAAGTTAGCTCGTTTTCAAGAATCATTAGAAGGATATAGTCAAGGAAAAGATATTTTATCAGGAAAAAAGTTTGATACTTTAGAACAAATAAATTTAGCTAAGCATACCGCAATGGTTATTGACTTAGCTAAATAATATAAGTTTTAGTTATGGAAGACCTTTAGGTATAGATTATTCAGATTCAATTTCTTCTAGATCTCCTTCGATCTCTTCAAGTTCATTTTCTATTTCCTTAAGTTCTTCTATAGCTTCTTCTTTACTTTGTTCTTCTTTTTGCTCAAATTCTTCATCAACAGCAATTTCATCTTTTACCCATAATGATTTAGATCCACTAGCTACAATTACTAAAACTCCAATAGTTAAAAATAGGAGTGATAGTTTTTGTGGTTTTTGTTTCTTCTTAGAAATATAAAAAGCTCCAATACCAGCTAACAAAGAAACAATACCAGGCAATACACCTATAGTTCCAAATGGCAGTATTGCCATTATAATTCCTAAAAGAGCAGCTATGGCAGCTATAGATATTAGTACAATTCTCATATGATTTAATTTTTTAATCCAGAGGCTTGAGTTAGGCTTAGTTGTCCGGTTCCGGCTGGAATACTAAATTTAATTAATACAGGAACTTTATTATTATCCGCAGTAAGGTAAACAATGTTTTTATTAGTTCCTTTAAGGGAGTTATTATTGACTGCTATTTTATAACATTCTTTATTTCCCATTGTTTTCGTGCTAATAGTTTCTTTACCCAATAGTTTTAGATATGCAGTTTGAGGTTTTCTATCAAATAAAATTGTTATTTTTTGGTTGGTACCTACCGGTGCTTTTTCTATGTCCATATTACGAATATGATATAAAGTAGAGACTACATCATACGTACTACCACTCATTTTTAAAACCTTTGTATTAGGTTCTTTTTTCTTTTGCATAGTAGCTTTTATAGTCTTTTTTTTATGACTATAAACATATTTTTCCTTCTTTATATATCCACCTTCATTGATATCTCTTTTATATAAATAAGGTGTAAGATTAGCTGGGTTTACATATGCTTCATATACATCTCTAATTTTAAAAAAAGAGTCCCATTTAGAATAAGTAGAAGCGCTACATTTTAACCTAAGATAATTGCTTTTTCCTGTATTAACACGAGTGGTTTGCATGGTTACTTGTGCCAAATTAGTTAATAAGCCAGACATATTATAGGAAGCGGTGTATACAAGTTTTTCATTTTCACCGATAGAAGTGTTCGAGTTCTTCTGAGCTTTTATGGTTGTAAAACAAAGAAGAAGTGCGACAATAAATAATTTTCTCATTATTTTTTATAAATATTAATAACTAATAAGCTCAAGGGCTTTTTTATTCACTAAAATCCAATTTTCATACCATTCTTAAAATAAAGAATAAAAAAAGGGTTAATAGTAACATTAACCCTTTTCAAAAATACTTTATATTTTTTTAATTACCGCCTTCGGTTGCTTTTTTCATTCCATCCTCGATCATATTATAGAATTGATCTAATTTAGGAAGTACAACAATTCTTGTACGTCTGTTTTTAGCTTTATTAGCTGCACTATTGTTATCAGCTATTGGCACATAATAACTTCTTCCTGCAGCAGTCATACGTTTTGGATCTACACCAAAATCTTTTTGTAAAACTCTGACTACAGAAGTAGCTCTTTTTACACTTAGATCCCAGTTATCAAGTAAAACTTTGTTCTTAATTGGCACATTGTCTGTATGTCCTTCTACTAAGAATTCGATATCAGGTTTATCATTTACTACTTTAGCAACTTTACCTAATACTTCTTTTGCTCTTGTAGAAACATTGTAGCTACCGCTCTTAAATAATAATTTATCAGAAATAGATACATAAACTACACCTTTCTCCACATTTACTTCAATATCTTCATCAGCAAGGTTTCCTAAAGCTCCTTTTAAACTAGTAACCAATGCTAATGTTACAGAATCTTTTTTATTCAGTGCATCATTCATTGTTTTTATCTGTAGATCTTTTTCTTTAATACTTTCTAAAGATCTCTCTAGGTTCTCAGCCTCTTTGGTAGATAATGTAGCTAAATTACCAACATTATTTAAAAGGGCTGAATTTTGATTTTTAAGATTACTTACTTGATCTCTTAAAACTTTTAATTCAGAACTTTCACTTGCTTTCTCTTCTAAACAATTATTTAATTTAACTGTTGCGGTATTTAAAAGATCTTGGGTTTCTTTTTGCTTGGCTTCTAGATCTGTAAATTTCTTCTGTGATACACAAGAAGATAATAATACAGCCATTGAAGCTCCGATAATCATTACTTTTTTCATTAGAAAATCTGTTTTTAGTCTTATTCTGGTTATATAACTCAAAATTATTAAAATTGTGACGCATTATCGTACCATTAACAATAATTTAATGAATATAACCCTACAAATGGTTAAATAGTTTTTTGTTTAAAATATAATACTGCCATACAACGGAAGAAACGGAATAATATTTCCTTGTAGCCCTTGATTTTTTACGTTTTTTAACAAAAGTTGGCAAATTTTTGTAAAAGCTGAAATGAGCTTTAAGAATTGCTAAACAATGTGAGGGTTTTCCTTCTAATAAAAATTTAACACCTGCAATTCCATCTAACAGTAATCTAACTAAAATAATATACCAACTAAAAACTCCAGAAGTGTTTTTTACTATCATAAGTAAACTATTTCTGAAGTTAAGAAATGTTTTTTTTGGATTCATAGCGTTTAGTGTAGCACCACCGAGATGGTATACTTTTGATGTTCCTATATATTTAATTAGGTAGCCATTATTTTGTATTCGCCAACAAAGATCGATTTCTTCTTGATGCGCAAAGAAATCTTCATCTAGTTTGTCAACTTCTTCAAAAACTGATTTCCTAATAAATAAACAGGCGCCACTTGCCCAAAATATATCTAAAGTATCATCATATTGACCTTTATCTTCTTCAAGTGTATCAAAAATTCTTCCTCTACAATAAGGGTACCCGAATTTATCAATAAACCCTCCTGCTGCACCTGCATATTCGAAATAGTTCATCTTTTTATAATCTAAAATTTTTGGCTGTATTGCACCAATTTTTTTAGAATTTTTAAAAGCTTCAGCAATAGGGGTAAGCCAATTTTTAGTAACCTCTACATCGCTATTTAGCAGGCAATAAATATCAGCATCGACCTTGCTTAAAGCATCATTATATCCTTTAGAATATCCTCCATTGCTGTCATTTTGGATAATTTGTACTTCAGGAAATGATGTTTTAATATATTCTATAGAATCGTCAGTTGATGCATTATCAGCAACATACACTGATGCTCCTTCTGAATGGTTTACAACAGATGGTAAGAATTGTTCTAATAACGAACGCCCATTCCAATTTAATATGACAATAGCTATATTCACTGATGCAAATAAAAAGCAAATAATAATAAATAGCTATTTATAATCAGGAATATCTTTTAGAAAAGTGTAACATTTTTCTTGATAATTCATTTGACAATAATAATGGTCCAGACCATTAGTGATCATAAGATATTCTGAGTTCAAGACTAAGTTGTATCTGGCTATTTGATCAAACACCTCTTGCGTAATTCTTACAGAATGTGATTTACATTCAATAATCAAATAGATACTGCCATCTGGGTTAAAAACAATAATATCATAACGCTTGTTAAGATCATTAACTTTGATCAACTTTTCTACATTAATAAGGCTTTCTGGATATTTCTTTTCTTCAATTAAATAATGAATTGTATGCTGTCTTACCCATTCTTCCGGAGTAAGAATGATAAATTTTTTGCGTATTCTGTCAAAAATAGAAACTTTATTTTCGCTACTTTTGAACCTGAACTGATATGCTGGAAAGTTAAGGTTTTGCATAGCACAAATTTGATGATTTTTTCTGAATGGATGAAGTAAAACAGATAGTAAGCGATATTAAGAATGGAAATATTAAGCCTATTTATTTTTTAATGGGCGAAGAACCATACTATATTGATAAAATTTCAGAATATATTGATAAAAATGTGCTTGCAGAAGAGGAGAAAGGTTTTAATCAAATGGTTTTATATGGTCGTGATGTTAGCGTAGAAGATATCGTTTCTAATGCTAAGCGATATCCAATGATGGCAGAACGTCAAGTAGTTATTGTAAAGGAAGCACAAGATCTTTCTAGAACCATTGAGAAATTAGCGGATTATGCAGAAAACCCTCAGCCAACTACAGTTTTAGTAGTTTGTTACAAATATAAAAAGATAGATAAACGAAAAAAACTATATAAAATAGTTGCTAAGAATGGTATTATCTATGAAAGTAAAAAACTATATGAAAATCAGGTAGCTGATTGGATAAGAAGAGTTTTAGCTGGATCAAAATACACTATAGAACCAAAAGCGTCTCAGATGTTAGTGGAGTTTTTGGGGACAGATCTAAACAAAATCAATAACGAGTTAGAAAAACTAAAACTGATTATTCCTAAAGGGCAACCTATTACAGCTGATAAAATCGAAGAAAATATTGGAATAAGTAAGGAGTTTAACAATTTTGAATTAAGAAAGGCGATAGGTACTAGAGATGTTATGAAGGCATTTAGAATTATCAATTACTTTGCCCAGAACCCTAAAGATAATCCATTGGTAGTTACCATATCATTGCTTTATAGTTTTTTTTCTCAGGTTTTACAGTATCATGGATTACCGGATAAATCTCAGCGTAGTGTTGCCAGTGCACTAAGAATCAATCCATATTTTGTAAGTGATTATTCTGATGCCAGTCGTAATTATCCTATGAAAAAGGTGAGTCAAATTATTGCGCTATTAAGAGAAGCAGATGTTAAAAGTAAAGGAGTAGGAGCTACAGGTCTTCCTCCAGGAGATATTCTGAAAGAATTACTTGTAAAAATAATGAATTAAATTTTTGCTCGTTTATTAGAAACGGTATGCGATATTAAATGTACCATATCCATGATTTTCTGTACTATTTAATACTCCTGTTGACCAGTGATAAATAAAATTGATTGATATTTTATTCAAGGAATAATACAACCCACTTCGTAGATGCCAAGAAATATTATTTAGATCATCTATCCCATAAGCTTTTTCATCGAATAAATTACCTTGTATAGTTGCATTATATGCAATAAAACGTGTTTCTGCATTAAATTGAAAGAATAATTCGGAATGTTTTTTAGGTAATAATAATGAGTTTTGAAAACTACTAGATTTAGTAATACTTTCAAATTCTCCAATTCTAAAACCAGCCTGAGGAGTAGCTCTAATGTATAGATTTCCTAGATAAGCATTACCACCCACGTAGGTACTAAACCATTTAGAATTAGGGTGTAAGTCATAGGTGAAAGAGCTTTTTAAATTAAATATGAATTGATCTTCTAATTGAAACTGCCAACCATCATACACGGGATCATCAGTAATATTTTCATGAAACCAAGTTTGTATCTCTCCAGCTTGTGATGACGGCCCAATGATACCGGTCAAAATTTCAGATTTTAAGAAAGATCTTTCAAAGGTATACGTTGTTCCTAATGATACATATAAGAGTCCAGCAAATGGACGATCAAAATCATCTCTATCTTCTATTTCTGGAGTAGCAGCAAATATTCTTACTAGCGACGGAGTGTATCCTTCAATTTTTGCACCCAGCGAATAAAACACATCTTTTTTATTTTTAAATAGTTTTTGTAGTCCTAAGAATTTGGTAGTGTTAAAACTATATTCTATTCCCATACCATAAGAATAGTATCGATCAGAATCACGAAAAACTGCAAAAATATCGTTGTCTACAATCACTTTTAATTCTGATTTAAAAGCTTCTTTCTTAGCCTGGGATAATAGGTTAGAAATAGTTATTAAAGAAATTAAAAATAGAGATATAGTAATTTTTGAATTCATTTAGACTTACTTTTTATTCTTTTACCTGTAAAAATAAAAAATCAGTCTTTTTGAGTATGTACTTTTTAACTTTTAAAATTATCCCAAACAATTTTATGTTTTTTAGTATTCTATTTTCTGATCTTTTATGAAACATACATATTAATACTAATTAATGGTATTTTAACTAAATTAGGAATTGAATCAATTACATTTAATAAATGAAAATGTTTCGTTTCTTTAGGAAATCAATTTTTCCAATACTCTTAGTTAATTTCATAGGAATATTAGGATATAGTATTGTCATTCCTATTCTTATATTTATCGTTACGGATCTTGGGGGCAATGGATTTGTTTATGGAATTTTAGGTGCTACGTATCCTTTTTTTCAATTTATTGGAGCCCCAATTTTAGGTAGACTTTCTGATAAAATAGGAAGAAAAAAAGTCTTAGTAATTAGCCAAGCAGGTACATTTATAGCTTGGTTATTGTTTTTAATAGCATTAATTCTTCCAAAAATACCATTATGGTCTTCTGATTCTGGGTTTAGTGGTAATTATATTATGACACTGCCATTGGTTTTACTTTTTTTAGCAAGGATTTTTGATGGTTTTACTGGAGGTAATGTATCTGTTGCTAATGCTTATTTATCAGATGTCTCAACAGATGAAGATAGAGATAAGAATTTCGGAATGATGGGTGCTTCCACAAGCTTAGGTTTTGTTTTAGGACCTGCTGTAGCAGGCCTTTTAGCTTCCACAGTTTTAGGAGAAATATTACCTATTAGTTTAGCCGCTATTATCTCGTTAATAGCAATTCTAGTTATTTTTATCAGATTGCCAGAAAGCAATCCGTGTATGGTAGACACAGGAAGTTTAAACTTTAAATCTTTCAGAAAGTTTTTTCAAGTAGAGCATAAAGATTGTTTTGCAAATAATTCTGCAGAAGAGGGTAGTGATAATAATACATTGAAAGGAGTATTAAACCAAAAAGGAATTCCATTATTATTTACTATTTATTTTTTGACATTTTTGGCCTTTAGTTTATTTTATGCTGGTTTGCCTTTATATGCTTCTACCACATTAAAATGGACAGCAATTGATTTAGGAATGTTTCTTGCGTATTCTAGCTTTATAATGATTCTAGTACAAGGTCCATTATTGTCTTTCTTGTCAGGTAAGGTTTCTAATATCATATTAATTATTATCGGAGCGCTATTTTTATCTCTAAGCTTTTTCTTTCTCTCCTTTAATAACTTAATTGTGCTTTATATAGCAAATACGATATTGTCACTTGGAAATGGACTTATGTGGCCAAGTTTTTTATCCCTTTTGTCAAAAACAGGGAATCCAACGATGCAAGGAGCAATTCAGGGATATGGAAATAGTATGGGAAGTTTAGCAAGTATATTCGGACTTGTTCTAGGAGGAATTATGTTTGAAAGTATAGGAGTAATTATTTTTATTATAGGTTCTTGGATATTTTTAGTGATTCTACTTTTGTTGTTTATAAATTATATCCGAACTAGGAATACTAAGACAATAGAGAATCCTACTGCAGAGGTATTATAGATGCTTTTTCTAAGGAATTGGTAAAAACGAAAAATCTTTTACTTCAGTCATCACAAACGAGCTTTGTACTTTAGAAATATTTTCTAGTGAAGCTAATTTATTAGAAAGAAAATACTGATAGCTTTCCATATCTTCTGCATATATCTTAATTAGATAATCAAACATTCCGGCTACGTGGTAGCATTCTACAACTTCTGGAAATTGCTGAATGTCTTTTTCAAATTTTTTAAGATAATCTGTTTGGTGAAGATTTAAAGTTACATTGCAAAACACCATAAGTTGTAAACCAGCTTTTTTTCTATCGAGAATCGCTTTATACGATTTGATAAATCCTTCACGTTCTAATTTTTTTACTCTTTCAAAAATAGGAGTGGTGGTAAGGTTTAATCTTTCTGCAATCTCTTTGATTGTTATTTTTCCATCTTTTTGTAATAAATTTAGAATAGATCGATCTGTTTTATCCATAATATTTTTCTTTTTCAATTGTCATAAGTAATCAAAAATAGAATAAAATTCTTTTTAAGTTATAATAATGTGTTTTATTTCTAAAATTTGACATTAAAATAGTTTTAATTTCTTTTATAACTAATTTTATATAGTTATAAACGCTAATTATTTCTTCTATAGAAATTCATTAGAACAATTAATAAATACAGTAAACCAAAGAAATGAAAGATCACAATTTTAATCCAGAGAGTTTAATGATGACATATGGTTATAAGCCAGAGTTGTCTGAAGGAGCCATTAAATGTCCAATATTTCAAACATCAACTTTTGTTTTTAAAACAGCAGAAGAGGGGAAAGCATTTTTTGAATTAGCTTATGGTCTAAGAGAGAAATCAGAAAAGGAAGAATTGGGATTGATCTACAGTAGAATTAATAACCCTAATCTAGAAATTTTGGAAAACCGATTATGTCTTTGGGATAAAGCAGATGATTGTGCTGTATTTGAGAGTGGAATGTCTGCTATTAGTACGGTATTATTAGAATTCTTAAAGCCAGGTGATTTATTGGTATATAGTAATCCAGTTTATGGAGGAACGGATCACTTTATTCATCATTTCTTAGATAAAATAGGAGTTGATACTATTGGGGTAATGCCAAACCAGAGTATAGAAGAAGTGGAGCAAATGATAGAAGCTTCGGGTAAGGCAGATAAACTTTCTATGATTTATTTAGAAACCCCGGCAAACCCAACCAATGATATTGTAGATATAGAAAAATTTAGTCAGATTGCTGCTAAATATAGTACAGAGGATCGAAAAGCACTGGTTGCTGTTGATAATACATATATGGGACCTTTATGGCAACATCCATTGCAGTGTGGTGCGGATCTGGTATTGTATTCTGCTACCAAATATATAGGAGGTCATAGTGATCTTATTGCTGGAGCGGTTTTAGGAAATGCGGAATTAATGATCCGAGTTAAAACTTTACGTACTTTTTTAGGTAATATGGTAAGTCCGCATACAGCTTGGCTATTGTTAAGGAGTTTAGAAACACTAAAAGTACGTATGGATCAGCAAACTAAGAATGCTCAGATTGTAGCTGATTATTTAGATAAACATCCTAAAGTAGAAAAAGTGTATTATTTAGGATTGTTAAAAGAAGGAACAGAGGCGCATAGTATTTATACGAAACAATGTTCTGCTCCAGGAGCAATGGTTTCTTTTGATATTATCGGTGGTGAGAATGAAGCATTTATGTTTCTTAATAATCTTAAATTAATGAAACTAGCAGTAAGCTTAGGGGGGACGGAAAGTTTATCAGAACACCCTAAAACTATGACACACGCTGGTGTAAATGAAGAACAGCAACAACAGATGAATATTACAGATCAATTAGTGAGATTGTCTATTGGAGTAGAAAGTGCTAAAGATTTGATATGGGATCTAGAGCAAGCATTGGAAAAGGTTGATATAGCCAATGCTTTAGAAGTAGAAACTGTTTAAAAATAGTTATCCAAAGTTAAAAAGCCCAGGTACAAAGTGTCTGGGTTTTTATATTTTACTGTTATTCTGAAAATTTCTCATTTAATAAATCCCATAATTCCGTATAACCATCATCATATCCTAGTGCCCAAATACCAACGCCTCCTATTTTATTGCTTTTTATCCAATCATATTTAATCGATAGCGATGTAGTGTCTTCGAAAAATAATTGTCTGTATTTTTTGCTGCTATCTTCAATAATCAGGTAACTTGAAGAACTTTTTTTATCAAACTGAACTGGTATTTTTAGTGAGTCCATATATATATTCTTTATCGTATGATACCTTGGATGGGATTTAAATTTATTAACTATTGCACCTATTTCAGAACTATTAGTATACCACTCAGCTCCGTAGTAAGGCAATCCAATAATTAGTTTACTAAGAAGTATCCCCTTCTTGTTATAATAATCAACAGATGTTTCTAAGCCATTTCCAAATAGTTGACTTGTTTTAAAAGGAGTTACAGGTCCTGTCGTTTTACTAAAACTACCATAATAATCATATCCCATTAATGTATAAAAATCTATATATGTATCAATAGCTTGTATGTCAAAAACATCATTCCAGTCAATTGCATAAAGACATAGAGATATCATGTAATTAGGATTATCTTGTTTTAGGCTTTTAGAAATTTCGATAATAAAATTAGTATAGTTTTCTTTATCTTCTTTTGATACTCCTTCAAAATCAATATTTATACCATCTGCAGATCTAAAAGCGAGTAAACTTGATATACTATCTATTAGTGTTTTTTGAGCTTTTGGATTTTTTAAGAATGTACCGTTGTTTTTACCACCAAAATTAGAAACTGATAAGAACACTTTACAGCCTTTTGTTTTAGCACTATCAATTAGCGGTGTAGTTTTCCATTGATGAATACTTTTGTAGCAGCCTGTTTCTGGTTGTATCTCATAAGAAAAATAGGAGAGCCCCCATAACATGGAAAAATTATAATTTTTATAGGAAGAGCCGTTAGCGTATATATGCCAGCCAAATGTTTTTATATCTGGATGCACCTTTCCTTTTTTGTGAATTATTTTTTTGTGTACTCTTTTATGTAAACTATCCCATTGTGATTCTTTTTTAAAGCTATAATTTTCGAATTTCTGATTTTGTAATTGACGATCACTAATGTAACTACTATTATTAGATTGTATTGGGCTTCTATTCTTTTGCTCAGGTTCGTTATTAGTATTACAGCTGATCAAAAGAATAAGTGTGCTAATGATAAAGAATAGTTTCTTCATAATATTTTAGAATTACTTACATAATAAATAAAAATAGCTTTATGTTTTTCATTAAAACACCTGAAATTATAATAGATTTTATAAAAATGATGCTATTTTAAATATTTTTTCAATACAATAAAACTACGTAAATATCTGGTTTTTAGTGTTTTGATTGTTTTTAGGGGATATCTCACTATGCATTTCGGGTGTTTTCCCCCATTGCGCTGTTTGTATTCCTGAAGTATATTTGTACCGGAAATAATTAATAAGGATAAACTAATAATTTTTACACATACAGCATTATGAACTTACTGGGCATTAACTTTCGTTTTATTTTAGATTTTTTACAAGAACTACCTAAAGCAAGCAGTCACGCTATTCATAGATAATATAATAGCTAAATATGAAATAATAAATAATATCATTATTTCATATGATTAAAAAGACCACTTAAATTTATTTTTAAATAAAAATTCAGATTATATAAAACAATTTTACACAAAATATTATGAAACCATTTCGTATAAATTTCAAATTTTTAAAAAAATTTTTAAAAGAACTTCCGAAGGCTTGTAGCCATGCGATACACAGATAGGATGTGATTGTCAATTGGAAGAAACAGTATATTAGAATTTTGGGGGAAATTCTAATACTTAGTTATAATAATGGGGACAAAAAACCGGATGTTTATGCATCCGGTTTTTTATTTATTTTCTTCAATTCTTAGATCACTGAATGATAAATTTCCTACTAGTTTTATCCGATTTAAGGATGTATAGTCCGCTAGATAGTTCTGATATGTCTATGTTTAGTTCTTGAGAATTTACATCTAATTTCATTATTTTTTTTCCTGTAATATCATACAATCTTAGGTATAGATTTCCTTTTTGATATATAGTAATATTTGATCCAGTTGCAGGATTTGGAGTAACCACAATAGCTCCTGTATTTTCTTTGTCAAATCCTACATCTTTTAGTGCTTTTGGTAATGCAGTGAGTACGATAATTTTTTTAGTTCTTTGACCTGTATTATCTATTGCGATAACTTTTATTCTATAACGACCTTCTGTAACATTTTGTAACAAAGGGTTTCCTCCCCAACCATATGGAGCTTCAGTATCTATTCTAATTAATTCTCCATTAAGATATAATCTGACTTCTCTTATACCATCAGGATCATTAGCATCCGCTCTAACTATTAGATCATCTCCTTGATATAGCGTAGTAGTTTCTGTAGGCTGTAGGATGATTAATTCGGGAGGTATATTACTATCTATCATTTCATCTTCAATATTAACTATAATTGATTTTGTAGTAGTAGCTCCTAAATTATCTGTAGCAATTGCTTTTAGTGTGTAGATTCCAGTTTCCAGGTTTTTTAGAGCTTCATTTCCTTCGGGACCACCCCAGATATATGGTGCAGCATTATCTTTTCTTATTAATATATTATTAATGTATAATGCTACATTATCAATACCATTATCATCAGAAGCTTCTGTATGTACACTTATGGTGCTACCTGTATTTAATGTTACATTATTTACAGGACTAATAAAGTTTAATTCAGGAGAAGTATTAACCGTTTCTTTTCTTTTAAAGTGTACGACATACATGGAATATGGTCTTAAATTATATATTCCTGTTACGGGATTAATATTGGAAATACTTTTTCTTAGTCTCGCACTTTCTGAGGTATCATTAATGGCTGTTATAAGATTTTGACTTTTATCTGGTGTTATTTCTTTAAACTCTAAAATTTCTCCATCAAGATTATTTTCAAAAGAAGATTTTGATAATTTGTAGTTATTTCCTTTTTTGTTAAATATGAGTGTATATCCTTCTTTAGTATTTGGATTATAAAAAGTACCGGCATCTACTTCATCATATTTACCTTCAAATTTTCCAAGACCATCGTATTTTTTTGAATTTTCAATTTCGGTTTTAATATATTTAGTTGATTTCTTTACAGGGTCTTTAAACATTTTGAAAAAAGAATAGTTGACAAGTTCATCGTATTCAAAATCCTCAGGCATTAATTCTCCTTTTTTTGATCTAAATGTTAACCATTGTTGAAATGAGTGCCAGTTGCTTATTTCGATTTGAGGATTGCTGAAAAGTTTCATCATGAAATTAGCGTTAAAAAGTCCTCCTAAATACGATAGTCTTAGTTTATATTGCCTCAGATTTCCGCTAAAACCTCCTGTGTGATACTCTGTAAGCCATATTTTTTTGGTGGGAAAATCTCTTTTTAATCTTTCAAAAGTGTTCTGTAACCTATTATCATTATGAGATATACCGTATGTGTACGACTTTTCGTAAGATAAGTAATTTGCGGGATTTACACTACTGCTCATACCTGTCTCTGCATATAGATGAACGGCTAACGCATCATACCAATCTTCTGACATTATATCTTCGTACCAATTTTCTAATCTATTACCAGAAGGAGCAGGACCGTCTAAAAAGGACTTGTCTGTATAGAATTTAGCGGGTAATACTACTGCTACTTTAGCCTCTGTAAAGATCTCCTTAATCATAATCGAGGCTTGCTTGGCCTTCCTTAAATAGGAAGTTGCATTTGGATACGGTTGTTCATATGCCGAGAAAAAAACTTCATTTCCTATTTCAAAATAATTTATTGTAGCTCCCATATCTTTAATGCCTTGTAGAACTTGTCTGTTCTCATTTAGGGTCATTGTAGATAGGTTGATTATATAAGTGGTCTTTGCATTTTCGGTCTTTATAAATTTTGCAAATTTTCTCCAATCTTGTCCTTTGCCACCATCTTCTTTTCTCCCTTTACCATTTGCGTAAAGAGCATTGTTCACTCCATTCACACGTTGATCAAACTGCTCTGAACTTATGCCTGACCAACCTTCTGCAAAACCAGTATATAGGTTTAAGTAATTTGAGCCAGTACCAGCTGGATATCTTAGTGTAGGTTTTCCAAGATCATTATATACCTTTTTAAAAGTAGCGTTTGTAGAGTAGTATGATTTGTGTATATGCTCATCATTATAACCGTATACTTTTTTTTGTAAAGATGTTGATTGGTTATAATCAATCGTTAGATTGATTTGGTTTTGTGCACTTCCTTTTAATGAGAAAAGTACTCCGAGTATACATAATATGATATAGCTCGAACTTACAATGTAATTTGTTTTAGTTTTCATTTTTTGGGTTTAAGAATTTTGTAATTAATTAAAATATTGACAACGTGTATAACAATTGGTTATACACGTTACCAAATTTTTTTGTGTGCGGAGTAACAATATTATTGAATGATGAATTTGCTAGTAACGGTATCAGATTTAAGGATATACATACCACTAGATAATTTTGAGATATTTAAGTCTAATTGATAAGAACTTACATCTAATTTCATTATTTTTTTTCCAGTTACATCATACAATCGTAGGTACTTATTTCCTTTTTGATAGATAGTGATGCCTGATCCTTTCGAAACAGGGTTTGGAGTTACCATAATAGCTCCTGTATTCTCTTCGTCAAAATCAGAACCTCTAAGAGAGCGGGGTAAAGCGGTAAGTTTAATTATCTTTTTTGTTCTTTTTCCTAGATTATCTATTGCGACTATTCTAAATCTATAGTTTCCTATTTCTACATTTTTTAATTTTGCATTTCCGCCCCAACTATAAGGAGCTTCTGTATCGGTTCTGATTAGTTCCCCATTAAGAAATAGACTTACTTCTTGGATTTCTCCATCAGGATCATTTGCTTCTGCTTCAATGACAATATTATCACCTTCAAAAATAGTTCCAGTTTCAATGGCTATCTCTTGTGCTGGATCTATTATAGTTTCTAGATCTTTTGGTTTTGAAATCACTAATTCAGGAGGTTCATTTGTATCAGAATCTCCTGAGTGCTTTAATTCTAAAATACCCCAGAATTTTATATTATTTAAACCTTTAATACTAGTTTTAGAATTTTCTTTTGTAATTTCTAATTCCTGAACAGTATTATTTGGCAAAAACAGTTTAGCAGATGTAATACTATTTTCGAATAAATCGTCATCCAAAGTTAACGTTACATCACTGTAGGTGATTAGATTTCCAGAATCAGGATCCAAACTTTGATTTACTAAATGAACAACATAGGGTTTGTTTGGTTCTGAAATACGGGGTAATACAGTAAGTTTATCATTTATGAGGCGATTATTTTTTTGTATTTCTATATTAGTGCTTAAGCTTTGTTTAATTGTTGTAATATCTTCTATCGAAGAACTACGTTGCCATTTAAATAATTTGTCGTTAAGTCTGTCTAGAGTGTTTTTGATGGGATATCCAGTAGATAAGCCATTTGTATATACATCATTTGCAATAATTACTTTTTCGTACGTATTTATTTGATTAAAAGTTGGATTATTTTTAATATAAACTTTTCCAACAGGAATAATATCATAGGTTACATTTGCTTGTTTTAGAGCATTACAAATATCATTTGTCATTTTATTGTATTGTGCTCCTCCTTCCCAAAATTGAACTACCCCTACTTTTCCTTTTACAGCCTTGTATTTGTTTAATAGTGTTGCATTATTTCTTATGTATTTGGAGATTCCGGTATAATCTATAGTTGGGATATAGTTAGCATCCTTACCTGTATATTGATTATATGGTAAGATAAAATTAGCACCATTAGCATATGCTTCTGCAATCCATTGTAATCCATTTTCTTCTCCTATTTTTTTAGTTCGGATATCATTCCAGTTAGATGGTAAAGCAGTTAAGATTACACTTTTATCCATAATCTCTGCTAGTTTATAACTTAATTCAGGCTCTCTATTAAACGTTTTTGTAATCATAGGTTGTTCGAGCATGAAATAATCTACTTCTGCTATATTGGTAGCTCTTAAATTTTCTTGCAAAGGGGAGGATGTTCCAAATAACAAAGTTGGTTTCAGGTTTTTGGCATAGTCAATCATTTCTATAGTTAATTGTTTAATTGATTCATTTTGAAACAATTGAAAATCATCAAATAAGGGTACTGGAGTATTACTATGACTTTTAACTTTATTGATATACTTTTGATCAGTATTAATTCCTTTTTGCTTTAGAAATTGTCTGTAATCAAATGTGTTAATATCATTCACCCCTAAATCCGTAAGTTGACTGATAGTATATTTATTCTTAAGGTAATTTCTAAAAGCTTTTAAGCTATGCTCTGAGAAATCTCCTAAATTATAACTTAAACTGGCATGTGCAGAAGATGTTTGTGCATCCATAAGCATTACATCTATTGGTGCTTTTATAACATTTCTTATTTGATATTTTAAAAAAGCGATAAAAGCTGGTGAATGGCTAGATATCCAAAAAGGTTTATATGTTCGACCTCTAAACAGATGTGTTTTGCCTTCAAACCATGGATATTGATAAAAATTTTCTTCTATTGTTGAGCAATATTGATTAGGAACTGGATATTCATTTTTTATACAGAATTCGGCAAAGTTTAACCAACCAGCGTCAAATTCAATTCTTCCATGAAGTTTTCGCCCTTCATTGTCGATTTGCTCAGCTAGATTAATAAATGAACTCATTTGTGCTTCTAAATTTGCAAGAGGTAAGAATCCCCAAGCTATATTAGTGACATTATATTCATTACGGATGCTATTATTTTCTGGTTTTGTAATGAAAACACTTGATTTTTCAATAGATTGTGAGTTAATTTTTTGATTAGAAATTATTAATAGAATTATGAATAAGAGTAATATCCTTACTACTCTGTTTTTAGTTAGTTTCATTGTTATATTTTTATGTGATTTATATTTTTTTAGGGAAGTATTGATAGCGTTTATAATTACTAATTATAAACGCTATCAATTAGCTAATGGAAAGAGAGGTAAATTTATTTAACAATAAATTTACGACTTATCTTGTCAGACTTTATGATATACAATCCACTAGAGAGATCAGATACATCTAGATTTAATTCATTAGAATTTACATCTAATTTCATTATTTTTTTTCCAGTAATATCATACAATCTTAGGTATAGATTTCCTTTTTGATATATAGTAATATTTGATCCAGTTGCAGGATTTGGAGTAACCATAATAGCTCCTGTATTATCTTTATCAAATCCTGCATCTCTTAATGCTGTTGGTAATACATTAAGTACGATAATTTTTTTAGTTCTTTGACCTGTATTATCTATGGCAACTACCTTAATTCTATAACGGCCCTCAGTAACATTTTGTAAGGAAGAATTACCTCCCCAACTATAAGGAGCTTCAGTGTCTATTCTTATTAGCTCACCGTTAACATATAATCGGACTTCTTTTATTCCATCAGGATCATTTGCCTCGGCTCTGACTATCATATCATCTCCAGCGAATAGTGTGGTTGCTTCCGTAGGTTGCAGAACAGTTAATTCAGGCTCATCACCCGTTCGATAGTCTTCGGCATTAAGTCCTATAATGTTAATTCTAATATCGATACCAAAAGTTTCTCCGGTTGCTCTATCCGATATAAATTCTGTGATTGTAGTGTAAGTACCTCTAGAATCTTCTGCAATACCGTATTGTCTTACATAATCTTCTAGAGTTTCCTTATTTGTAAAGTCATATGTTCTGTTTCTTATAGTAGGAAATCTATCTGTATATCCATGCCCAAAAGGGTATGTTCCTAATCTATCTGTAATCATTCCGCTCACTATCACAGTGTAGTCGTTAGTATTTACATCAATTCGAGTATCCATATCACTATCACGTGAAAAGGTTACATCTACACTTGCTTCTAATACAGAAGTATTGAATACATTTTCATTACTTCGATCCAATTGTCCATAAATTCTATTTCTATTGAATCCTGGAATACGTACATTCACAAAATTCAATTTATGATCAGGGTTAAAATTGGTTCCACGACCATCTGTAAATCCATCACCTCTCCAATTATGGAACGTAGTATTTACCAAACATAAATTATCCATATCACCACCTACAAGTCCAGCACTATCCCCATTGTAATAATTTGCGTTACGAACCATATAACCAAAATTAGTGGTTATATACATTGCTCTACCAGTGTTCCAAGTGGTGTGGTTGTCAATGATAGATAAATTGTGATGAAATGCTTGAGCAGCTCTATCTTTAGATCTGAATCCACTACTACATCCATAGGCTTCATTGTTATTAAATTCTAATAATGGTGCAGCTGCAGGATCTATGTATTCTTGCAGTGGAAATATATCTTCAGGGTACACATTAGTTCTTACTTTATCTCTTAAGCTTAAAACCGTTCCACCTCCATCATAAGCGTAGGCTTCTCTTGATGAGGCAGCTACATTATTTATCATTCGTACGGCTCTTCCTTGTAAACCATATGCTTCTCCAATTCTAAAATCATCATCTAGGAGGTCTGATACTATTGAGTTAAGTGCACTTGGAGCATCTCTATCCATATCGGCAAAATAATAGTTTCTTCCATCTGGTCTAGCGGTAGTAACCAGATTGTTCTCCCAAATTCCCGTTTCAGAACCACTTTCTGCTACCATACCGGATCCATCCACAAAGTACACAACATTATTAGCAAAAGAAGCATGGCTGTCATGATGTACCATACCCCAACCTGGAGAGCCCCAGACGGCTAATCCATGTGCTTCGGCCATTTTGGTTTGTGAGTCTTTCATTCTATGAAAATGCATCGAATATCGTCCCCTTTGATTTTCGATATCTGTGGAATCTGCTTTTTCTTCAACAAAATTTCTTATTTGAACAAATGGTTTTCCATCTTCATCTACTCTGCCTGTTCTTCTTAATCTATATTTAAAATCATCAAGTATATTATGTTTGTTACTTCTACCAAGATCCTTGAAGGCTGCAAAATGAATTTTAACATCTGTTGTTCGCATAAACATAGTATGGCCTCTGCGAGTAATATCATCATTTACATTATTATTATCATCGGTAAAATCTATTGATTTAAAAGTAATGTTTCGGGTTAAGTTTGATAAATGACAAAAAAGATTTTTTTCTGGGATTCCTTGGTGCGAATTTCTTGTTTGTGTATTAAAAGTTACTTCATTGGTTCCTTCATTGATGGCTTCTATTATGAATTCTTCGTCCTGTGTTCTGATACCATCATTTCTAACTCTAAATATACCTTGAGTACCTGATAAAACCACATCATCTCCTATATTCCAATTTGTAGGAGTGCCTTCAAGAGTTGTTTTGTTTCTTCTTCTAGGTGTAGGTCCTGTAGTTCTTAGGAATGGTGTTTTTTCTTGTCCAAGAATAGTTACTTCATTCATAGTCATCAAACCTAATGTGGCTTGTGTTGGATCCCATTCATATCTACCCAATACACCTGGACCATCGCTAAACAATCGATTTCCAAAATGATCATTCATTCGTTTTTCATCAGAATAATGACTCCTAGCTTGTGCATTCCATCCATTTCCTCCGATTTCACCTCTTTTCTTTTTTTCTATGTCAAACGCTTTAAAATGGATATCAATGGTACCATCTGTTGGTCGATTTGCTTTAATATCTAAATTAGACATCATACCACAAAAGAAGGTGTCTACAACTAATTTTCTTGTAGCGCCTCCTGGGGCTCTAAAAACCATTGTACCTTCGTTACGTATTGCGAATATATGGGCGTTACTATTTACATTGTAATTTATAGTATCTCCCATTCTAATAACTACAATGGAGGCTAAACCTGGTACGGAACCGGTATTCCAGGTGTTTGGGTCGTTCCAGTCTCCAGTTTTCATAGAAGTATGAGTTGCAGTATTGTCAGGAATAATGTCCGACATCATTATCATTTGTGCATATCCTGAAGGTGAGAAATAGATTAGGGTAAGTAACAGATAGAAATATCTATTGAGATTAGTTTTTTTCATGATTTTGTAAACGTTAGTATTAATGTTAAGATCCTTATAGAAAAGGACTAGTGAATTTTGAAAAGAACAATCATATTAAATGAATAGAAACATAGCAATTATTTAAGTTTAACTATATCAGATTGTTCAATACTTTTTAATACTAGAGGGAGAAAAGATTGTATTTGTAAGCTTTTGAAATTTTTTACATAGGCATTATTTTATAGTTAAATGATGTAGAAGAAATTAACTAAAATTAATTCTGGGTTTAATAATAGATAATTACTTGAATTGTAAAACTATTTGTATTTAAAAGAAAATCAATTATTAAAAGGTTGATTTTGTGTAATCAGAATGATTTATTGGGGTTGACAAAAGGTAAACAAAAGATTGTTTTTTGGTGTGTAAAATACTGTTCGTTAGTGTATTGTTGATTGTTAGTTTTGTTTTGGTATTTTTTTGAAAATAAAAATGACTTTTTTACTTTATTAATATAGAACAAGGAATATCTTCATAAAAAGATAATTCGAAAACTAACATACTATCAAAAAGAAATATCATTTAAATAAAAAAACAGGAGATAGTGGAAGATTGAGAGTGATTTTCTTTCTGTTTTTTTATGCCACTTTTTCGTTTGCACAAACAGGAAATAATATCATTAAAACTAATGAAATTGATAGTTTGATATCTGTACTAGATAAAAATTATAATGAACCAAAAAAGTTATACAATATTCTTGATGCTAGTACTAAAATAGATTACCCTAGGGGGATTAGTAAAATGCATTTAATACTAAGTTTTTATTATAGAAAGTTGAATGAAATTGATAGTGCTTTTTACCATATCAATAATTCTATAAGAATCAGCAAAAAAAATAACTTAGATAAACAACTGTACAATTCCTATTTATCATTAGGAAGTATATATGGTAGAATTAAAAATTATAAAAAATCATTAGAGTTTTATCTTAAATCATATAATTATTATAAGAAACAGGGTAATGATAAACATAATGTCATACTACGTGCATTACAAATAAATATAGCCTCTACTTATAGTTTGTTAGGAGATTATGAGCTAGCTAACAATTATTATATGCAAAATCTTATGGATCCAGATTTTGAAAAAAGTTCTATTCATTATTGTCAATTACATCAAAATATAGCTTTGAATTTAAAGAGACAAAAAAAATATGAAGAAGCTTTAATCTGGTTAAATAAAGGTTTGGTGATTTCAGAAACGTATCAGCATCATCTTATTAAGAATAATGTTTTAATTAGCATTTGTGATGTTTATTTACTTATGAATAAAAGTGAAGAAGCAGAAAGAGTTTATTATTTAGTGGATAATGATTTTAATTGGGACAAAGATTTCTATTTAGGTATGATTTACTTAGGTATGAATAGATTGAAAGAATCGGAGATACTATTTTTAAAGCATATAGAAAGAGAAAAAGATGACCGGAAAAGCATGGAGAGCTATCTAAAGCTTTCAGAAGTTTATTCTAAAGAAAATTTTTGGAAAAAGGCTAAAGAAAACAAAGATAGATATTATGCTATTAAGGATAGTTTAACTTCATTAAATAATAAAACTGTTATCAAAAATAATGAGATCGGTTTTAAACTTATTGAAGAGGAATTACTAAACAAACAACTGGATATAGAGAATAAGCTTTTAATTTCAAAAAATAAAAGGCAGAGCAATATAATTACAGGAGTAGCAATTATATCATTAATAGGAGTTTTATGTTTTTTCTTATTACTCAAAAATATTAAAGTCAATAGAGAATTGAAGGAGACAAAAAAGAACGAGAAACAACTTTTAGAAGATAAGGTTGAATTAAGGGAAAATGAGTTGCATATGACTTTAGTCGCAATAGCTAACCGTCAAAAGATGTTTGCAGAGATAAAAAAAGAAATTGATAAGTTTGATAAATTTGACCCAAATACAAAAATTTTAAAAAAGAAAGTAAAGGACTTAATGGTGTCTGGAGATAACTTATCTGCTATTAGTGATAGAATAGAATCGAGATACCCAGGTATGGTTACTCGTCTTAAAAGTGCTCATCCTCAGCTTTCAAATACAGAGATCAAATATTGCATATTCACAAAACTTAATTTAACCACCAAAGAAACAGCAAGTATTCTTGGCGTATCTGCTGATACAGTAAAGACTTCTCGAAGTAGGATTAAGAAGAAAATGAACGTGTCAGAATCTTTAAGCCTAAAAGAATATTTAGATCAGTTAAACAGTACTTAGTAAGCCGATTAGAAAAAAATGATATTTATTTTTTCTGAATCTTTATACTAGTATTTCCAATATTTAAAAAGTAAATCGTCGAAGATACAAGATGAGAAACATCAATGGTATTATTTGTAATTGATATAGTTCCTTTAGAAGTTAGTTTTCCTTCAATTGTGAAAATAGAATAATCTAAAGGTTCCTGTATTTTAAGATCTACTGTAATAATAGAGCCTACAGGATTAGGATGAATACGTAAGGTTTTGGTATCACCATTAACTTCATCAATACTTAATGTAGTAATTTCTCCATTTATATCATATCTGGAAAAGAATTCCCAAATTAACGCAGAAGCGTTAATATCATAGTTTGTTCCAGCAGAATTAAACACGGATCCAGGCCATTTGTGTCCGCCATTATTTATTTTATAATGTTCAACACGTGCTCCATTATCTCCATTTTTAAATACTTGATATTCTACAGTAGAACCATCATTGGGAGCAGTATCAGGAAGGTTAGTAATTTCTGCTGAGGTTTCGCAATTATTAAAATTTGCCCAGAAACTCATTACATCCGGAGTAGATTCTATCCAATTTGCTCCTTCATAAGGTACAGTTGTATCAGATGTTCCATGGATTTCCATTACTGGAATCTGATGTGATGGATTACAAGTATTTGGTTGGTTTTTATTCATTGTCCCCGTAACCGAAGCTATAGCTGCAATACGCTCACTAAGCTCGCAAGCTAATTTATAACTCATAAAACCTCCATTAGACATTCCGGTACTATAAATTCTACTAGCATCGATAGTGTAATTTGAAGATATTTCATCAATTAATGCTTCCGTAAAACCAACATCATCAATAGTACTAGTACCCCAATCTACATTAAAATGAGTATTTCCGGAGTTATCGACAGTACCCATAGGATGAACAATTAAGAAACCTTCTGTATCTGCAATAGGTCTAAAATCTCCATAAAACATCTGATCATTAGCGTTGGATGTGTATCCATGAAAATTAAAGACTAAAGGAGCTGAAGATCCATTACTATATGATGCGGGAACATATAAAATGTATTCTCTTGTTATTCCGTCATGTTCTAAAGTGCTGTTTATAGTTTGTTGAGCAATTCCACCAATAAAAAAACCAAATATGAAAAGGAAATTGGTGGCTTTTTTTTGAATTAGATTATTTTTTTTGGTTTTAAAAGAGAACATATTATTTTTTGATTTTGTGTGAACTTAGATTTACAAGTTAGTTGATTTCTAGAATAACGAATATTTTACGATAGTTAGTATGATGTTAATTTTTTTAATTAGAAAAAACAAAAAAGCCAGATTTTATTGACAATCTGGCTTTATTTTATGATGTGAAATTTATTATTTCAGTGCACCAACCATATCTTCTGGTTTAACCCATTGATCAAACTCTTCTTCCGTAACATAACCCAATGCAACAGCTTCTTGTTTTAAAGTAGTTCCATTTTGGTGAGCAGTATTAGCAATTTCTGCAGCTTTGTAATATCCTATTTTTGTGTTAAGAGCAGTAACTAACATTAATGAATTATTCAATAACTCTGTAATCCTCGCTTGATTTGGTTCTATTCCTTGCGCACAATGAACATCAAAAGAAACACAAGAATCACCTATTAACTGGGCACTCTGTAATAAGTTTGCAGCCATAACGGGTTTAAAAACATTTAGTTCAAAATGCCCTTGCATTCCACCAACATTGATAGCTACATCATTACCCATAACCTGTGCACAAACCATAGTTAATGCTTCACATTGAGTAGGATTTACTTTTCCAGGCATAATAGAGCTTCCAGGTTCATTAGCAGGAATGATAAGTTCACCAATTCCACTTCTTGGTCCAGAAGCTAACATACGAATATCATTTCCTATTTTATTTAAAGAAACAGCAATTTGTTTTAATGCTCCGTGTGTTTCTACAAAAGCATCGTGAGCTGCTAGTGCTTCGAATTTATTTTCTGCAGTTATGAATGGTAATCCTGTAAACTGAGCAATGAACTCAGATACTCTTTTAGCATAACCCTTAGGAGTATTTAAACCGGTACCAACAGCAGTTCCACCTAAAGCGATTTCTGCTAAATGTGGTAATGTGTTTTCCAGAGCTTTAAGTCCATGATCTAATTGAGAAACATAACCAGATAATTCTTGTCCTATTGTAAGTGGAGTAGCATCCATAAAATGAGTACGTCCAATTTTCACAACATTTTTATAAATTTCTGATTTCTTTTTAAGTGTATCTCTTAATTGAGTAATACCAGGTATTGTAACTTCTAGAATTTTTTTATAGGCAGCAATATGCATACCTGTTGGAAAAGTATCATTAGAAGATTGAGATTTGTTTACGTCATCATTTGGCTGAATTGTTTTTTCACCTTCTCCTATTGTTTTTCCAGCTATTTGATGCGCACGATTAGCAATAACTTCATTGACATTCATATTACTCTGCGTGCCAGAACCAGTTTGCCATATTACTAAAGGAAATTGATCATCGTGTTTTCCTTCTAGAATTTCATCACATACTTGTGCAATAAGATCCCTTTTTTCTATGGGAAGTACTCC
The DNA here is from genome assembly GCF_003443695.1 of Aquimarina sp. AD1. Taxonomy (NCBI): domain Bacteria; kingdom Pseudomonadati; phylum Bacteroidota; class Flavobacteriia; order Flavobacteriales; family Flavobacteriaceae; genus Aquimarina; species Aquimarina sp. AD1. The sequence goes on from NZ_CP031966.1 coordinate 766,900, forward strand.
TAATTCACAATTGGTAAAAGCAGCAGCTTTCTTTAGATATGCAAAACCATATACAATTTCTAATGGCATTGATGAAGGTGCCCCAATTTTAAAATTATTTCTGGAACGTTCCGTCTGTGCTCCCCAAAGTTTATCAGCAGGCACTTTTACTTCGCCCATTGTATCTTTTTCTATTCTATATTCCATAGCAGTGATGATTTGTTTTTCGAACGGCAAATTTAAGAATTTGTAGAGCTTTTTCTGAATAAAGAATGTACTTTTTAAAGAGGAAATTGATTTAAGTTTTAGTTTTAAAAATAATTTATATTAATGCTATGAGATAAAAAGAAGAGTTGTTATCTTTGGCAAAAATTGAAATTAGATTACTATTATGTTCGAATTTGATCAATACCTTGGTTTCTTAGCATTTTTAACGATCCTTACTATTGGATTTTGGTTAATGATATTCTTGTTAACATTTGTTGTTCCTTATTGGATTTTTGGAGCTACTATTGAAAACTTTAAATTAAAGCAAGAGGCTAAAAGAAAGGCTAGAGGAGAAGCTTAGATAATAATAGACTTAGTTATATATTAAAAAGAGGGAAATGATTAAATCATTTCCCTCTTTTTAATTTTATTGAATTTTGGTTTTATTTATAAATACTAGAGTTGTTTTTAGATCAGTTGATTATGGCCTTCCTTCGAATTCTTCGCCGCCACCATTGAAATTATTTCTAGATCGTTGTCTTTTCTTTTTTTGATTAAATCTATATGTAAATGACATGGTAAAGCTTCGTTCTCTCCATTGAAATTCGCTATCTGTAACAAACGTTTCGGTAGTTGATACACTTTGGCGTTTTCTGCTGTTAAATAAATCACTAACATTAAAAGTTAAGGAAGCTTTTTCTTTAAATAGATCTTTACTAAATGCCAAATTCACACTTAGTAACCCTTCGCTTTTGGTTTGAGCATTTTCATTAGGCCCAGCATAAAAGGCAGTAGTTTGCCAATCTATTTTAGCAGGCAAGGTAATCTTATTATTTAAACGTGCAAACCAACTAAAATTATCTGCATCAAAATTTTGTCCATTAAAATCTCCTTTTATGTTGTTTTGAAAAGCATTAAAATTACCATTAATTCTCCATTTCTTGCTAGGATTATAGGTTAAGGTAAATTCAAATCCATAGCGATCAGAACTGGATAAATTTATAGGATTTCTTCTAATAATAGGAACTATAGTTCCATCTCCGATAGTAGCGGTGTCACCAGTATCTTCTGCGATAAAAGTAAATATTTGGGTAGAACGATTGTAATAAATAGATGAATTAAGAGTAAGTTTTCCCATTCTATTTAAATACCCAAGATCAAATACATTGGAATAACTAGGATTTAGATCCGAATTTCCTTGAAATATGTTGGTAGCACTGGACCTAGAGGGGAAAGGATTGATAAATCTAGATCGAGGTCTTCTTATTCTTCGGTTATAACCAAGTGTTACACTCTGTTTTTCTGATAATTTATATCCTAAATTTATGGTAGGGAATATATCGGTATATATTTTTTTATTAAAATCACCACTTGTTTGTTGATCGATAGTTATTCTTGTGCTTTCTAATCGAAGTCCTAGTAAGTAAGAAAATTTTCCTGCTTTACTTCCAAATTGAGTATAAGCAGCATTTACTTGTTCTTTAAAAATTAGATTGTTAGATAAATTAGTATCTGTTGTTACAATACCATTATCATCAAATTGAACCAAGAATTCAGTGTCTAATTCATTAAAGTTTCCTCTATAACCTAATTCAAATTGACTTTTCTTTCCTATAGGTAATACGTAATCGGATTGGATAAGAATACGATCTTGTTTTTCTAAAGTATTTACCAATTCTATGGTAGAAATATTTTGTTGAGTAATTCTAGAGTCTTCCTCTTCTTCACTGTTTTCTATCTGAAAATCAAAAGTTAATTTATGACCACTGTCATTAAAATTTTTGTTGTAATTAATAGAATATTGTTTAGTGATGTCATCTTCTACCTCAGGATCAAAACGCAGGTTACTGCTTAAAATATTACCATTAGCATCAGGTTCTGTTATTAAATTAGATGTGTTACTTTCATTATCACTAGAACGATATAAAAAGGACCCTGTAATGGATGAGCTATCATTTATATACCATTCTAATCCTACATTAGTGTTAAGACCCTTACGTATTCTGTCGAAATCTCTTTTTTCATTTAAAAAAGTATCGGGTTCATCAACCTGAGTATCAGAATCAAAATTGAAAAATTGTGTCTCAGATAATGAATTACCGGGAACTTCACGATAATTGTACCCAGAAGTCGTGAAAAAATTTAAGTCTCCTGTCCTATAATTTAAATTTCCCGAAACACCAGCTTGTAAAGGATAGCCAGTGTTAAATGTAAGAGCTCCATTTAATCCTTGTAATTTACTTCGTCTTAATATGATGTTTAAGATTCCTGCAGTCCCTTCGGCATCATAACGAGCAGAAGGAGAAGTTATAACTTCTACACGCTCTATAGATTCTGCGGGTAGTTGTCTTAAAGCATCTGTGCTATTTAATCCTACTAAACCAGATGGCTTTCCATTAATCAATATCCGTACATTGTCATTTCCACGCAGAGCAACATTTCCTTCTACATCAACGGAAACAGAGGGAACGTTGTCTAAAACATCACTTACAGTACCTCCGCTAACTGTAAGATCTTTACCAACATTATATATTTTTTTATCAAGTTTTATTTCGACTGTAGTTTTCTCTGCGATTACGACAACATCATCTAAAGCTTCAGTATCGAGTCCTAGACCAATTGTTCCTAGAGCAGTGTTTTTAAAGACTCTTTGTTTTAGTAGTGTTTCTGTTTTGAATGAGATAAATTCTATAGAAATATTGTATATTCCTGCTGGTACTTGAATATTAAAACTACCATTGGCTTGAGTAATTCCACCTGTGACAATTTTATTCTCTTTAATACTAAAGAAAGAAATTGTTGCATATTCTAAAGGTTCATTAGTTTCTTTATCAATGACTTTTCCTGTTACTTTTACTTCTTTTTGTTGCGCAAAAGACGAAAATCCTAAAAATACGACTAATAACACTAAAATATATTTTCTCATACTTTCTGTTTTGATTGGGTGCCCAAAAATATAATTAGGCTATATGCATAAGGGTTAAATACGTGTTAAATAATGTATATTATTTATAATCAAAGCATTATGAGTTATAATAATTAAGTTAATTTAACAAAAAGTTGATTATACTGCATATTTATTGGGATTTGAGCGAATTTAGTTACAATAATGAGGCAATAATTATAGTGTGAAATACGTTAGGGTTTTTTAGTTTTGTAAACAAATTTTGCTAAAAAAAAAGCTAAATAGATAGTAATACAAATTAATAAATTAGGGTTTATGAAAAAACTTTTGACGAATAAGTCTCTATTGGTAGTAGCGTTTATTCTTAGTTCTTCGATTTCAATGTATGCTCAAAGTCATAAAATGGCGCTGTCTTTAACAGGTGGTTATGTCGACGGAGGTTTTGGAGGTTTAGTAACGTTGGATTATAAAGTAAATGAATTCGATTATTTACAATTTGGTGTCCAAACCAACTTTACAAATTTAGATTTTAATGAGATAGAAATACCGGTAAACCTTTACGCATTTAATGCAGGTTTCTTTTTTGATGTTCTTAGGAATAATAAAAGAACATTCGCACTTTCATTAGGAGCAGGAGGTACTGTAGGTAGTGAAGTTATTAATAATGGTGATGAAGATTTAGAAACCGGAGAAAAATTAAATATAGAACCTAGTAGTGTAGTTTTCGGAGCTTATGCAGGTTTGGATGCGGATATTTTCTTAATTCCTACGGTAGCCATTAACATAAAAATTCAGGAAACATATCATTTCAATAGTGAAATAGGGGAGCTTACTCCATACTTTGGTGCTGGAGTGAAATTAATATTGAAATAAGTATTTAGAAGATTTGTTTTAATAAAATTGTTTAAAATTATAATATAAATAAGAGATGAAAAAGTCTTTACAATATATAGTATCAGGACTAACCTTTGTATTTTTAGTATTTGCTTGTACTAAAGAAATTACTGAGGATTTAGTTGTTTTTTTTAAAGTTGAGTTTAGTGAAACTAATATCGATGCTTTCGTTGATACTAAAGAAGAATCAAGTTTTTCAATTGTTGGTGCTGGAGATATAGAGGCAGGAGATTATCAAATAAAATATAATGTAACAGAGGGTACAGGTTCTTATTTTTTAAATACTATTGAAGTAGTAGAAAATGAATTTGTAGACTTGCCTGAAGGACCTGAGTATACCATAGAATATCTTGCAACATCAATAGGTACGAATAAAGTTACAATTACAATTAAAGATGGGTTAGATAGGGAAGAGGAATTTATACTAACATATAATGTAAATGATACTGATTTTACATTTGATGTAGTACCTTCTTCTGAAGGTACATATGTAAATGGAGAGATTGACTTAAATTTAAGTATAGCAGAAATTAGCGAAGCTACTTATGAAGTACAATATGTCTTTAAAGCTCCTGTAGATATAAGTACACAGGGGACAGGTAGCATTGGTGTTGATGGTACATCAATAGAACCAGAAACCTTAGTAGAAATTCCTGTAGGTGATACCTCATGGCAATTTACGGGTCTTACAGTTGGAATGGTAGAAATAGAATTTACTGTAACCAGCAGTTTAGGTGTTTCTAAGACTAAAACGCTTCAAATTGAAATTGGAGATACACCAGATTTTACGTTTACCGCAACTTTAGATAGTGATACGGTATATACAACAAACTCAGGTGCTGTTGTAAATTTTGTTATTACAGAAACTACAGGTACATCTAGTTATGTAATGAATTATAGAACTTCTAATACAGGTAATATAATGTATAATGGAGAAACTTATCAAGCTGGAGATAATATTCCAATTCAAGCTGGTGCAAGTATTGGAACTTATATAGGAACTTCAGAAGGTGAGCATACCTTGGATTTTAGAGTTGATAATTCTAATACTGTAACAGTATCAAGAGAAGCATCTTTAATTTTGAATTTCAGAGACCCTGATGGAACTCCTCCGGTTATAGAATTAATTGGTTCTAGTGAAATAACGGTTAATATTGGAGATTCGTTTACAGATCCTGGAGCTACAGCAAGTGATGATATTGATGGTGATATTTCTGCGAACATCACAGTTTCTGGTTCGGTTGATACAAATGTTCCTGGTTCATATACTTTAGTATATAGTGTAGAGGATTCATCAGGAAATACAACTTCAGTTGAGCGTATTGTTAATGTAGTGGATAATATTCCTCCTGTAATTACAATTATTGGGGATAACCCTTTTGTGGTTAGGTTAGGTGATGCTTTTAACGATCCTGGAGCCACAGCAACTGATAATGTGGATGGAAATATAAGTTCTGGTATTACTTTAACAGGTTCTGTTAACGTAAATGTTGTTGGCGAATACGTGTTAACCTATACGGTTAGTGATATTGCTGGTAATGAAGTTTCGGAAACAAGAACGGTTAATGTTATTAGTGATAATCCACCAGTAATTACTCTTGTAGGTGATAATCCTTTAGAATTAAGTTTTGGAGTTGTTTTTAGTGATCCCGGAGCAACTGCTTCAGATGATATCGATGGTGATATTACTGATCAGATACAAACTTCCGGAACTGTTGATGTTAATACACTTGGAGGGTATGTTATCACATATAGTGTAAGTGATTCTTCTGGTAATACTACAGAAGTAACGAGAACCGTAAATGTTGTGGATAACACAAGTCCAGTTATTACTTTAGAAGGTACTAATCCTTTTCTAGTAAATATTGGTAATGTATTTAATGATCCAGGTGCAAATGCAAATGATAATGTTGATGGTAATTTAACAGCGGATATTACCGTTTCAGGAATTGTAGATGTTAATACACCGGGAGATTATGTATTGACTTATAGTGTGGAGGATTTTTCTGGAAACTCTGCTACAATTACAAGAATAGTAAGAGTTATTGATAATATTCCTCCAGTTATTACTTTGATAGGGGCGTCTACTATTACAATATTACAAGGAGGTAGTTATACCGATTCTGGAGCAACTGCTTCGGATAATGTTGATGGAAACATAACTGCTCAAATAGTTACAACAGGTAATGTTAATGTAAATATTCCAGCTTCTTATACAATAGAATATAATGTACAGGATGCAGCAGGAAATAATGCGACAGAGGTAGTTAGAACAATAATAGTAGAATCTAATATTAATTTTAATAGATTAACAGGTGTTCTTACTGCGCCGGCAGGAGCAACGGTAGAAGTTTCGATGAGTTCTGGAGGAACAGGAAGTGGTAACGCTGTAATAGAAGCTCGAAGTACAAATAATACTAATTTGGGTATTGGAATTACTTGTTGGGGGTTAACTGGCGGAGCTCAGTGTTTAGATGCTGATGGAGATGGCAGCGATGAAACAAGTGGATTTACATTTATAATGCCCACAGACGGAATAGCAAATTTCACAGGATCGCATACTCCAGATGGAACAAGTATAAATAGTGGAACCAGTTTTAGTATTCAGGTAGCTGGAGAAACATTTAATGAAAACATGGGGCCAGGAAATGAAATACCTCAATAATGATATAGTTGAATGATTCAATAAAAAAATGCTGAAAACATATGTTTTCAGCATTTTTTTTATTTTATAAGATCTGGATTACATTTTCGGGTGGTCTCCCAATAATCCCTTTTTTATTTTTTATTACAATTGGTCTTTCAATTAGTTTAGGATTCTCGCACATAATTCGAATTAATTCAGAATCTGTCAAGTCTTTATTTTTAAACTCCTGTTTCCAAATAGCTTCATTTTTTCTTACTAAATCAATAGGCTTTATTCCCAAAAGGGTTATTATTTCGGTAAGCTTTTTTTCAGTTATTGGAGTTTCTAAATATTTGATAATTTCTAGATCTTCTTTTTTTTCCTCAAGTATTGCAAGACATTGTCTAGATTTACTACATCTTGGATTATGATAAATTGTTGTCATAATTTTAATTTTTAGTCTTCATTTTTTTGCCCCATCATCATAAGATATGCTTTTAAGAAAGCGTCAATATTACCATCCATTACTGCATCTACATTCCCAGTTTCTTCTGCAGTTCTTACATCTTTAACTAGTTTATAAGGATGCATAACATAATTACGAATTTGAGATCCCCATTCAATTTTCATTTTAGAAGCTTCAATTTCATCACGTTGTGCTTGTTGTTTTTTGAGTTCAAGTTCAAAAAGTTGTGATTTAAGCATTTGTAATGCTTTTAACCTATTTTCTTGCTGTGATCTGGTATCTGAACAGGATATCTGAATTCCGGTAGGAAAATGCGTAAGCTGTACTTTTGTTTCTACTTTATTTACATTTTGTCCTCCAGCACCACTTGATCTAGATGTTATGATTTCATAATCGGCAGGGTTAATGTCAATTTCAATTGTGTCATCTGCTAATGGATATACATATATAGAGGCAAACGAGGTATGTCTTTTGGCATTACTATCAAAAGGAGAAATTCGTACTAAACGATGTACTCCATTTTCACCTTTTAACCAACCAAAAGAATACTCTCCTTCAATTTCTAATGTTACAGTTTTAATTCCAGCAACATCTCCACCTTGGTAGTTAAGTTCTCTAATTTTGTAACCCTGCTTTTCTGCCCACATCATATACATTCGCATAAGCATGCTAGCCCAATCGCAACTTTCTGTCCCTCCTGCACCAGCTGTAATCTGAAGAACAGCACTCATATTGTCTCCCTCTTCACTTAACATGTTCTTAAACTCAAGATTTTCTATAAGATCTAAAGCTAAGGAATGACGTTCATTAACTTCTGTTTCAGTAGCATCCCCTTCTTTATAAAACTCGTATAGTATTTCTAAGTCGTCAACAAGAGTAACGCTCTTTTCGTACTCAGAGACCCATTTTTTTTCAGCATTTAATGCTCGCATTAGCTTTTCTGCTTCTTGAGCATTATCCCAAAAATTAGGAGCATATGTTTTTTCTTCTTCGTTAGCTATTTCTATTAATTTGGCATCAATGTCAAAGATACCTCCTTAACGCAACCAGGCGCTCCCTAAGATCCTGTAAAGTCTCAGTATTAATCATATTTTAATTATTTTTGACAAAAATAGGATTTAACACTTCAGTAGGAAATAATTTTACTATTATTTTATAGTTTTAATGCTTTTGCAAATCACATAAATCATTTTCAATGAAAATAAATATCACCTGCTTGTTTTTAGTAGTTAGTCACTTTCTCTCCGGACAATTTTTAGAAAAACAAAAAGATTTGAAACCGTTTAAGGGTTATTTTAATTTTTACTATAATCAAAGTAAGGATGAAATATACTTAGAGGTAAATAAATTGGATTCTGATTTTTTGTATGTTCATTCACTTGCTACTGGTTTAGGATCTAATGATATTGGTTTAGATAGAGGGCAGATAGGAGATGGGGTTATAGTAAAGTTTAAAAAGGCAGGAAACAAACTATTATTGGTACAGCCTAATCAAAGATACCGAGCAATTACAGAAAATAAGTTAGAGAAAAAAAGTGTTGAGCAAGCATTTGCGAAATCGGTTTTGTTTGGTTTTCCGATAAAAGAAAAAAAAGGGGATAGTTATATTATTAATTTAACACCTTTTTTATTGCAAGATACGCATGGGATTGTAAATCGATTGAAAAGTCAAAATGAAGGCTCTTATAGCATAGATAAAACCAAAAGTGCATTAAGTCTAGAAAGAACTAAAGGTTTTCCTAAAAATGTAGAGTTTGAGGCATTGATAACTTATAAAGGATCCCCAAAAAGAGGTAATATTTGGTCAGTAGCACCGGACTCAAAATTACTTACGGTAACACAACATCATTCTTTTGTAGAATTACCTGATAATAATTATAAGAAACGCAAATTTGATCCAAGGAGTGGTGCATTGTCTATATCCTATTTAGATTATGCAACTCCAATACAAGAACCAATAGTTAAAAGATATATTAGAAGACATAGGTTAGAGAAAAAAAATCCTGAATTACCAATTAGTGAAGCAAAAGAACCTATTGTTTATTATTTGGACCCAGGAACTCCGGAACCAGTAAGATCTGCTTTGTTGGAAGGTGCTAGATGGTGGAATCAAGCGTATGAATCGATTGGTTTTAAAGATGCTTTTCAGGTAAAAATGCTTCCCGAAGATGCCGACCCAATGGATTTAAGGTATAACGTGATTCAATGGGTGCATAGGTCTACTAGAGGATGGAGTTATGGAGCAAGTGTAGTAGATCCTAGAACTGGAGAGATATTGAAAGGTCACGTAAGTTTAGGTAGTTTAAGAATTCGTCAGGATTTTTTGATCGCTCAGGCGCTATCTAATAAACCTTATGCGAACGGAGATAATAATTATCAACCAATGTTAGAAATGGCTTTGGCTAGAATTAGACAGTTATCTGCTCATGAGGTTGGGCATACTATTGGGTTTGCCCATAATTTTGCGGCTAGTTCAAGTAATAGAGCTTCTGTAATGGATTATCCTCACCCATTGATAAAAATTAATGATGATGAGATAGTTTTCTCCGAAGCTTATGATACTAAAATTGGTTCGTGGGATAAGGTAACAGTGGCATATAGCTATTCTGAATTTAAAGAAGATGCAGATGAAGAATCAACATTAAATAGAATTTTGGATAATGCTTATGCTTCTGGATTGCGTTTTATATCAGATAGTGATGCTAGACCGCAAGGGGGAGCTCATGGTTTAGCTCATTTATGGGATAATGGGAAAAATGCTTCTGCTGAATTAGAGAATCTCTTGTCAGTAAGAGCAAAAGCAATTGATAACTTTTCTAAAGATAATATAAGAACTGGTGAACCATATTCGGTTTTAGAAGATGTATTCGTTCCGCTATATTTTTTTCATAGATATCAAACAGAAGCGGCAGTAAAATTAGTAGGAGGACTAAATTATAATTATGCTATCAAAGGAGATCAACAAACAATTGTAGAAACTATTTCTGCAAAAGAACAGAAAGATGCCCTAGAACAAATATTAAAAACTTTGTCGCCGGAAGTATTAGCTATTCCAGAGGATAAACTAAAGTTGTTTCCTCCAAGAGCTTTTGGATATAATCGTACCAGAGAATCCTTCGGAAGTAAAACAGGAGTTGGATTCGATGCATTGAGTGCAGCTTCGACTGCAAGTGATATGAGTTTATCACTTTTGCTACATCCAGAAAGAATTTCTAGATTGATTCAACAAAAAAGCTTAGAATCCAATAGTTTAGGTGCTGAAGAAATGTTCGATAAAATTATTAATACAGTTTTTGAAACTGCATCCAAAAATAATTATCACAATGAAATTAGGTATGTTGTAAAAAATAATGTACTTAAACATTTAATGAATCTTACAAATAGTAAGAATACTTATCCGCAGGTGAATGCGGTTGCATTTGGAACTCTAAAGAAAATAAGAACTTTGCTTAATTCTGAAAAACAAAAAGGGATAAATAAAATATATAATGATTATTATATAAAGCAAATTGATGATTTTATTTCTAGACCTGAAAAATTCAAAGCATTACCTTCACCAAAAATCCCAGACGGATCTCCAATTGGAAGTTTTCAATGTAGTTTCTAAAAAAAACAGGTGTTAATAATAAAATAACAAAATAATTACAGTAGTACATGATAATAGACCTTAGAAGTGATACAGTCACTAAACCTACTCCAGAAATGCTTAATGAAATGATGAAAGCCGAGGTTGGTGATGATGTGTATAAGGAAGATCCAACGGTCAATGCTTTAGAAGAAAGGATAGCAACAATGTTTGGTATGGACAATGCACTGTTTTTTCCAACAGGAAGTATGGCTAACCAAGCAGCAATTAAAATGCACACGCAACCAGGAGAACAGTTAATCGCTGATAAGTATGCGCACGTATATAATTATGAGGGGGGAGGAGTGTCTTTCAATAGTGGAGTTTCTTGTAAATTAATTGATGGGCATAGAGGTATGATTACTACTAACCAGGTTTTAGAATCAATTAATCCGCCGGATTTTTACCACAGCCCTTTGACCAGTTTAGTGTGTTTAGAGAATACTACTAATAAAGGAGGAGGAGCTTGTTATAATTTTGAAGAAATAAAAAAAATAAAAAAGATTTGTGATGATCATAATTTGGGCTATCATTTAGATGGAGCAAGGTTATGGAATGCTTTGGTAGCTAAAAATGAAACTCCAAAGGATTATGGACAATTGTTTGATACTATTTCTGTATGCTTAAGTAAAGGACTCGGTGCTCCTATGGGATCTGTGTTGATTGGTAATGAAGAAATCATGCAAAAAGCAATTAGGATTAGAAAAGTTTTGGGCGGTGGTATGCGTCAAATAGGATATATGGCAGCAGCGGGATTATATGCCATTAATAATCATATAGATCGATTGCAAGAAGATCATAAAAAAGCTCAAGAGATTGGTAAAGTTCTAGAAAAATTATCTTTTGTAACCAACGTAGAGCCAATAGATACCAATATTATTATATTTACTATTGATGGAAATGAAGAAGAATTTATTACAAAAATGGCGAAAAAAAATATTCATTTCTATGGAATGGGACAAGGTAAGTTAAGGTTTGTTACCCATTTAGATTATACTCAGAAAATGCATGAGTATTTTTTAGAAGAATTAAAAGCAATATAAAAAAAGCCACTCATAATAAATGAGTGGCTTTTTTATGTTTATTTAATAAACTCTATACCTCTTTAGTATCTGCGCCAGGAGCATTTTCTTTTACTGAGTTGATGCCATTTTCCATTCCAGATTCAGAAGAATACATCTGACTACTTCCTATAACCTGACCATTCATTGCTTTAAGATTAAAAAAGAACCTACCGTCTTTAGCAGTTTTTCTTTCATATCTACCATCTTCAGCAGCATTTTTTTGTACGGATGCAATTCCATTTACAGCGGCAGCTTTACTATTGTAAACCTCACTACTTAAAATTACTTGCCCATTTTTAGCTTTTAAAGTAAAATGGTAACTATTTCCCTCTTTATTTTTGAGTTCAAACATATTGTCGAGTTTTTTAAAGAATATTAGAATGATTTTGATAAAAATATAGAATAATACGCAGAAAGAAAAATAGATTAAAATTCAAATAAGTTTTTTTAAGCCTTTTATCGAGAAAAAAAACAGTACGTCGAAAAACGGATAGTTTTTCTAAATGATCATTTTAACATTTCCTTTTGATATATATAATTTCGTAACTTTAAGTGTAACATAATAATAACCACTAAATCATCAAAACATGAAAAATCGTTTTTTATTAGTACTTCTTGCAATCGCTGGAATTTCTGCTCAGGCTCAAGATTTGCCTGCTAACCCTGAACCAGGAAAGTGCTATGTACGTTGTACGACACCTGATGTTTACGAAAATCAGAATGTACAAGTTCAAATTACACCAGAGTATAGAAAGCTAAAAACTTATCCTGCTACTTTTGAGACAGTAACTGAAAAAGTATTAGTTAAAGAAGAATCAAAGAAGTTAACTGTAATACCTGCAAAATATAAAACAGAAACAGTAACTTTTATCAAAAAGCAAAAAGCATCTGCATTAAAAGTAATTCCTGCTAAATTCGGAACAGGAGCAGAAACGGTAGAAATTAAGCCAGCGTATGCTCAATGGGAACTTGGATCTCCAGCACCTGATTGCGCATCAAGTAATCCAGATGACTGTCGTTACTGGTGTTATAAAGGATATCCTGCAGAATTTACTACAGTGCCAATCAAAACATTAAGTAGTGATGCTACTACAACTAGTAATGCTATAGCTGAAAAATCAAGTTCTTATACAAAAAGAGTAGTTTCTGAGCCAGCTAGAACAATTGAAGAAGTTATACCAGCAGAATATGCTACAATAACTAAGACTGTTATGGTTAAAGATGCTTATTCTGAAGAAGTTGTAGTTCCTGCTACGTTTAAATCGGTAAGTAAAGAAGTGTTAACACAAAAGGGAGGATTAACTACTTGGAAAGAAGTAGAGTGTTCTTTAGTTGAGTATTCTGCATTACCAATTAATTGGAATCTAGGTAGTGCTACCTTAACTTCTCAAGCTAAGAGTATTATTGATACTAGGTTAATGCCGGTATTAGCAAATAACCCTGGAGCTAAAATGGAAATCGCTTCTCATACAGATGCTAGAGGATCTAAATCAAGTAATAAGAGTCTTTCTGAAAGAAGAGCACAGGCCGTAGTTACTTATTTATTATCTAAAGGAATAAATGGAAGTCGTTTGGTAGCTAATGGTTACGGAGAAAACAGATTAAAAAATAGATGTGCAGATGGTGTTTCTTGTACAGAGCGTCAGCATGCAGCTAACCGTAGAACTGAGTTTAGATTAATTAATAACTAATAGGTTCTTTATTAATAAGCACAAAAAAAGGAAGCAATTTGCTTCCTTTTTTTTGTGCTTATTATGTTTTATTTAAACATATCCAGACCAGGAATATCGGGCATTCCTTCTTTTGCTACTGCTGCTAATTCAGCTTCGTTTACAGAAGTTGCCTTGGCAATAGCTTTATTTAGTGTAAGAATTAAATAGTCTTCTAACTGCTCCTTATCCTTTAGTAGCTCGTCGGCAATAGAAATACTTTTTATTTCTCTGTTAGCGGTTATTGTGACTTTAAGAAGATTATCAGTGCTGTTTTCGTCTACTAAAACAGTGTCTAGTCTTTTTTTTGTTTCTTCTACTTTTTTCTGGGTTTCTTTTAGTTTACCCATCATTCCCATCATATCTCCAAACATTGATATTTTTTTTAATGATTTATTAAGAACAAAATTACTGCTTTAACTGTTAATAAACTAAGAGATTATTGTGAAAACTCTATGAATTATATTGTTACTAACGATTACTTTTGCAACTTTGCGTAACTATTATAAATTAAATACTTTGGAGATAGAAGTTCAAAACCCAACTGCAGATATAAAAGCTACACATCTCGAAAAACATGGAGATATCCGTGTCGACAATTATTTTTGGCTTAATGATAAGGAAAATCCAGAAGTAATTGATTATTTAGAACGTGAGAACGATTACAACGATAGGGTGATGGGGCATACAAAAGATTTTCAAGAAAGTCTTTTTGAAGAAATGAAAGGACGTATTAAAGAAGATGACGCATCAGTGCCATATAAAATGAATGGGTATTGGTATATTACTAGATATGAGACAGGAAAGGATTATCCTATCTATTCTAGAAAAAAAAACACCTTAGAAGCAAAAGAAGAAATATTATTTGATTGTAATGAAGAAGCAAAAGGACATGCTTATTTTAAAATGGTTGGACTAAATATAAGTCCAGATAATACATTAATTGCTTTTGGTACCGATACTTTAAGTAGAAGAAAGTATACAATTCGTATCAAAAATTTAGTGACTGGTGAGATATATCCAGAAGTAATTGAAACTACTTCTGGTGGAAGTACTTGGGCTGCCGACAGTAAAACTTTGTTTTACACTAAGAAAGATGAAGCTACTTTAAGATCACATAAAATTTTTAGACATAGCCTCGGTTCAAATTCATCAGAAGACGTAGAGATCTATGAGGAGAAAGATGATACCTTTAATACTTTTGTTTATAAAACAAAATCTAAACAGTACATAGTAATTGGATCTAGTAGCACATTAACATCAGAATACCATATTTTAAAAGCTGACGATCCAAATGGAGAATTTGTTGTTTTTCAGCCCAGAATTAGAGGGTTAGAATATGGTATAGCTCATTACAGTGGAGATTTTTATATATTGACAAATGCCGATGAAGCTAAAAACTTTAAGTTAATGAAGGTTTCTGAGAAGAATACCTTAAAAGAAAATTGGATAGACCTTATTCCTCATCGTAAAGATGTTTTATTAGAAGACGTCGATATTTTTAAAGATTATCTTGTTATAAGTGAAAGAAGTAATGGTTTGAATAAAATTAATATCAAAAGATGGGATGGCACAGATGATTATTACCTTCCTTTTGATAATGAAACATATACCTCCTATGTAAGTACAAATGTAGATTTCGATACTAAAGTTCTTAGATATGCATATAATTCTTTAACGACACCAAATTCGGTTATTGATTTTGATATGGAATCTAAAGAAAAAGAGGTAAAAAAGGAGCAAGAGGTTTTAGGAGGTAAGTTTGATAAAAGTAATTATGTGTCAGAAAGAGTTTGGGCTACCGCTACTGATGGTACAAAAATACCGATATCTTTAGTCTATAAAAAAGGAATTAAAAAGGATGGAACTAATCCTTTGCTCCAATATGCTTATGGATCTTACGGTTCTACTATAGATCCGTATTTTTCAAGTGTTCGATTAAGTTTGTTAGATAGAGGATTTATTTATGCAATTTCTCATGTAAGAGGAGGAGAATATCTAGGACGTTCTTGGTACGAAGAAGGAAAACTTTTTAAAAAGAAAAATACGTTTACAGATTTTGTTGATTGCTCTAAATTTTTGATTTCGGAAGGGTATACTAATGTAAATCATCTTTATGCTATGGGAGGTTCCGCTGGAGGTTTATTGATGGGAGTTATTGTAAATATTGCTCCAGAATTATATAATGGAGTAGTTGCTGCTGTTCCTTTTGTTGATGTAGTAACCACGATGTTAGATGATAGTATTCCTTTAACCACAGGCGAGTATGATGAATGGGGTAATCCAAATAAAAAAGAATATTATGATTATATGAAGTCGTATTCTCCTTATGACAATGTTACAGCTCAGAATTATCCAAATATGTTGGTGACTACAGGTTTACATGATTCTCAGGTTCAGTACTGGGAACCAGCTAAATGGGTCGCTAAATTAAGAGAGTTAAAAACTGATAAAAACCTCCTGTTATTACATACTAATATGGAAGCAGGTCATGGAGGAGCCTCTGGAAGGTTTGCAGCTCTGAAGGAAGTTGCAGAAGAATATGCATTTTTATTAGATTTGGAAGGTATAAAGAATTAATTAAAAAAATTAACGTAACTTCGTAGCGTTTTTGTGACGGTTTGTAGACTCCCCTTTTTCAGTTCTATAAATTTGTTTAAAACACAACCTTATGAGAGAAGATATACAGGCTTATGATAATGTTTTAGAGCTTATAGGTGATACTCCACTTGTAAAATTAAACAGAATTATGAAAGGCTATCCAGGTAATTTCTATGCTAAAATAGAATCTTTTAACCCTGGGCATTCCACTAAAGATAGAATAGCACTTTATATTATAGAAGAAGCCGAAAAAAAAGGTATTCTAAAACCTGGTGATACCATTATAGAAACTACCAGTGGTAATACTGGTTTTAGTTTAGCGATGGTAAGTGTAATTAAAGGTTATGAATGCATACTTGCAGTTAGTTCAAAATCATCAAAAGATAAGATTGCCATGCTTAAAAACATGGGAGCTAAGGTTTATGTGTGTCCAGCACACGTTAGTGCGGATGATCCAAGATCTTATTACCAAGTAGCCAAAAGGCTTCACGAAGAAATACAAGGTTCAGTTTATATAAATCAATATTTTAATGAACTGAATATTGATGCTCATTATAACACAACAGGACCAGAAGTTTGGAACCAGACAAATGGAAAAATTACCCACTTTGTGGCATGTTGTGGTACGGGCGGGACGATTTCTGGAACTGCAAAATACTTAAAGGAAAAGAATAGTGAAGTTCGAGTACTTGGTATCGATGCTTATGGTTCGGTATTAAAAAAATATCATGAAACTAGAGAGTTTGATGAAGAGGAAATTTATCCTTATCGAATTGAAGGTTTAGGTAAAAATCTAATACCAACTGCTACAGATTTTGATGTTATTGATAAGTTTGAAAAGGTAAGTGACGAAGATAGTGCGCATACGGCTAGAGAATTGGTGAAAACAGAAGGAATGTTTCTAGGATATACTAGTGGAGCAGCTATTCAAGGAGTAAAGCAATTAGCTGAACAAGGAGAATTTGACGAAAATAGTAATATAATTATTATTTTACCCGATCACGGATCTCGCTATATGAGCAAGGTTTTTAGTGATGAATGGATGACCGAACAAGGATTTTTTGATAGTGTTCATGAAGAGGATGCTACAAAAGTTCAGTTTATTAAGTAAAATTATTTAATGTAAAAATATGAGCATCTGATATTTTACAGGTGCTTTTTTTGTGAAAAAATAGGTAGAGGTAGTGATTTAGAATATAATTATGCAATCACATCAATTTTCTGTATTTTCGCAAACTTAAAGAAATCAAATTAGCGGTAGATGAGAGATTTATTTGATAAAATATACGAAGACAAAGGACCTTTAGGAAAATGGGCAGATCAGGCAGAAGGATATTTTGTTTTTCCTAAGTTAGAAGGGCCAATATCAAATAGAATGAAGTTTCAGGGTAGAGAAGTAGTTACCTGGAGTATCAATGATTATTTGGGGCTTGCTAATATGGAAGAAGTTCGTAAGGTTGATGCAGAAGCTGCAGCTGCTTATGGATCAGCATATCCAATGGGAGCTAGAATGATGAGTGGTCATACAGATTTGCATGAGCAATTACAAAATGAATTAGCTCAATTTGTAGATAAAGAAGCCGCTTATTTGTTAAATTTTGGGTACCAAGGAATGGTATCTACTATTGATGCATTAGTAAGTAAAGATGATATTATAGTATATGATGTAGATGCACATGCGTGTATTATTGATGGTGTTAGATTACACCAAGGACAACGATATACGTATCGACATAATGATATTGAGAGCATAGAGAAAAATTTAATGAGAGCTACAAGAATGGCTCAAAAAACTGGAGGAGGAATTTTATTAATCTCCGAAGGTGTTTTCGGTATGCGAGGTGAGCAAGGAAGGTTGAAAGAAATAGTTGCGCTTAAGGAAAAATATAATTTCAGATTATTTGTGGATGACGCTCACGGTTTTGGTACTCTTGGAGCAACAGGTGCTGGAACAGGTGAGGAGCAAGGAGTGCAAGATGATATCGATGTCTACTTCGCTACATTTGCGAAATCAATGGCTAGTACAGGAGCATTTATAGCTGCTGATCAAGAGATAATTGATTACCTTAAGTACAATTTACGTTCTCAAATGTTTGCAAAATCCTTACAAATGCAATTAGTTGTAGGAGCGCTTAAGCGTTTGGATATGTTGCGAACAATGCCAGAATTAAAAGCGAAACTTTGGGAAAATGTAAACGCATTACAAAATGGTTTGCGTAATAGAGGTTTTGATTTAGGAACAACTCAGAGCTGTGTTACTCCTGTTTATTTAAAAGGGAGTATTCCTGAGGCAATGGCATTAGTTAAAGATCTAAGAGAAAACCATGGAATTTTTTGCTCGATAGTTGTATATCCGGTAATACCAAAGGGAATGATTTTATTAAGATTGATTCCCACGGCTTCTCATACTATGCAGGATATAGAAGATACATTAAATGCTTTTTCTGCGATAAGAGAAACATTGGAAAATGGTACTTATAAAAAGATGTCTGCGGCCCTAGCAGAAGCGATGGGAGAATAAAAATACCTTTAAATAGAATAAAAAAACAGCTACTCTTTTAAAGCAGCTGTTTTTTTATGATTTTTATTATCTACAATGATATTCAGGACCTTTAACGCATCTACCATTAACACAGGTACATCGTCCATCGATATTTGTAGAACAATCTAATGTCAATGGTCCAAAACTGCAAAAAGGACTACTTCCTCCGTTAATAGATAGTTTTTCTTGTTTCTTAAGTTCGCTAACTCCTTGTAAATTTAAAATCTTTTTGATCATAATGTTATGGTTTTTAGAGTAAAAATTAGTAGTCTAAAAATAACAGTATATCGGGGAAATAATAGTTTTTTTATATTAAAAATTTGCTAAAAAAGATTTAATATAATTTTAGGCCTGTTTTATCTATAGATTTTTTCGGTAAGTTCTGCGCATCTTGTGTTGCTCGTGCTCGTAATCATTCCATAAAGCTTGTATAGCTTTATTTTCTTCTAATTCGGGATTTGTTTCTACCATTTCTATACCATTACGTATAAATGTTTCATTCATTTCCTTGAAAATAAGAGCGGTAACTCCTTTGTTTTGATATTCGGGATCTACTCCGATAAGATAGAAAGCTGCAGTGTCATTTCTTCTTTGTGCTTTAAGAATATGCAAAAATTTTAAAGGATAAATTTTGCCATTCATCTTTTTTAAGGCTTTGGAAAAAGAAGGCATAACAATAGAAAAAGCAATTAATTTTCCATTTTTATCAGCTATACATGTGATATATTCAGGATTTAAATATGGTAAGTATTTTTTCTTGTACATTTCAATCTGATACTGTTGTATCGGTACAAATGTTTGTAAACTACTATATGTTTTATTAAGTAAATCAAACATATCATCAGCATATTTTAAAAGTTCTTTACTTTTTTTGAACTTAAGTAATTGAAGTTGATAGCGTTCTTTGATTATTTTAGCGAACTTGATTACTTTATCTTTAGTTTCAGTAGGGACTTTTATTTTATATTCTACCCAAGTAGCTGCATCTTCGAAACCTAATTGTTCCATATGTTTTTGGTAATATGGATAATTATACCAAGTAATCATGGTATTAAGTTCTTCAAATCCTTTTATTAAAATACCTGCTTTATCCATATTGGAAAAACCAACAGGTCCTTCCATATACTCCAAATAATTTTGTTTACCAAAATCAACAACTTTTTCGAGAAGAGCTTTGGTTACTTCAAGATCATCTATAACATCAAACCATCCGAAACGGATTTTTGGCTTTTGTTGTTCTTTTACTTCAATCCAATTGATAATTGCCGCTATTCTTCCAACAATTTTATTGTTTTTATATGCAAGAAAATATTTAGCTACGGCATTTTTAAAAACAGGATTTTTAGCCGGATTCATTACATCTAACTCTTCTTTAATAATAGAAGGAACGTAATAGGGAGAGTCTTTATATAATTCAAAAGGAAACTTAACAAATGTAGTTAAATCTGCTTTAGAGGTAATTTCTTTAATCGTAATCATACAACTTCGCTAGTTCGTAACAAATATATAACCCTTTTGTCAAACATCTTAACGTAAACAGGTCATTTTAATAAATCAATCGATAACTTGATCATTATAATAGTTGACTGTAATGTTTTTCTAAAAAAAATACTCCACTGATCAAACTAATGATCAATGGAGTAAAGGATACATAACAAACAATAATTTTACTTATTATTTATACACACACAACTTTAGTATCCAGGATTTTTACTAATTTTAATTAATTGCATTTATTTCACTAATTGAAGCTTTATAAACT
Organism: Aquimarina sp. AD1; assembly: GCF_003443695.1. Taxonomy (NCBI): domain Bacteria; kingdom Pseudomonadati; phylum Bacteroidota; class Flavobacteriia; order Flavobacteriales; family Flavobacteriaceae; genus Aquimarina; species Aquimarina sp. AD1. The sequence goes on from NZ_CP031966.1 coordinate 787,280, forward strand.
AATTCGACGATGATTTTAAAAGGCTAATTCAATTCATTATTTATCAGATTATATGTCTTCATAGTGGTTATATATTTATAATATTGTGACTTTTATTAATACCCTGGGTTTTGCGGTTCTAAATTTGGGTTTCTAGCTAATTCTTCTGCTGGTAATGGGAATAAGTAATCTTGATTAGGGTCAAAGTTTGCTTTTTCTCCTTCTAACCCTGAAGCACTAAACACTTCACTACCAATTCTTCTTCTAGCGATATCATACCATCTTTTAAACTCAAATGCTAGTTCCCATTTACGTTCTTCTAATACGATGGTTCTAAAATCATCTTGTGATAATCCAGAAACATCCTCAGGGAAAGCAGCACCGTTTCCACTTCTTGCTCTAGCTCTTACTCTATTTACATACTCGTGAGCTTCGCTTGATCCAGGATTTACTTCATTTAATGCTTCGGCTGCAATTAATAGCACCTCTGCATAGCGTATCATCATATAATTTGCTTCTGATCCTCTACCATTTCCGGTAGCAGTTGTTCCGATAGAACGAGTATACTTTGCAATATGTGGACGATTCACACCTCTACCAGCACCACTTTCTTTAAAAACAGTAAATGGTCGCTCTTCTAACGACTGAACTCCTGTAACAGGATCTGTGATATTAAAAACTCCTATGGTATCTAAACTCACTTGTTTTCTGTAATCTCTACCATCCCAAGTATTGTATACTTCTAAGGAAGGGACTCCTACAGACCAACCACCTCCAAGACCATATTGTTGATCATCTCTAAGTCCTGTTAATGCTGCTTGATAATCTCTTCCATCATCTCCATTGCTTGCCCCAATAAAATCCAATGTAAAAATTGGTTCTAAGGAAGTATCTATTAGTGAAGAGTCAAATAGATCCTGAAAATCTGGTTCTAATCCTAGGTTATAGGTTCCTTCATTATCAATCACTCCTTTTGCTTGGTCATAGGCTTGTTGGTATTCACCCATCGTTAAATATACTAATGCTAAATAGGAGTGTGCTGCAGATTTAGCAGGTATGGATCGTGCAGCTTGATTATCTGGTAACCAGGTTTTAGCAAACTCAAAATCAGCAATGATATTTGCATACACATCCGCAGCTGGAGTCTTGCTAATAGAACTTGCTTCTTCTAGATTCGTTACTGGAGTATCTAAATAAGGGATATCTCCAAATTGTCTTACTAAATGAAAATACGCAAACCCTCTTGCAAAATAGGCTAGGGCGGTAACTGGATTTTTTATTTCATCGGCTACATTTACTTGTTCTGCACCAGCTATTGCTTGGTTAGCAGCGGCGATCATTTGATATACTCTAAGCCAATATCCATCAATCATTCCATTATCAGCAGGAACATTGAATTCATCGTGTTCGATTCTTCTTGTTGCTGTGGTAGGGTCTCCAATAGCAACCATATCTCCACGTAACATTAATGTTAAAGACATTTTTCTGCCCCAAAAATCTTCGTGAGTCATATGTCCATATGCACCATTTGCTGCTGTCTGTATATCATTTACATTGTTAAAAAAACCATCTGGAGCTAATAGCCCTACAGGTTCTTCTTCTAGGTCAGAACATCCTATTATTGATAATCCTATCAATAAGAATAAATATTTATATTGTTTCATAATATATGCTTTAAATTATTGATTAAAATTTTACACCAAGACTAAAGTTCACAGATCTAACGGTTGGATAATTTCCAAAATCAAATCCATTAAATGTATTTTGGCTTCCTGAACCACCATTTCCTAAAAAGTTCACCTCAGGATCTAATCCAGAGTAATCTGTAAAGGTTAATAGGTTTTGAGCACTTATAGATACTCTCACATTATCCATACGTAACTTATCAGTAATCTCTGATGGTAAATTGTAGCCTAAGGCAATATTCTTTAGTCTTATATAGCTTCCATCTTCTACAAAACGAGAAGAAATTTGTTTCCCTCTAAGTTTAGCAGAGGGTATATCTGTATTTGTGTTTGTTGGAGTCCAAGCATTTAATATATCTGTAGTGGCATTAGAATCTCCGTTAAATAACTGTACATTGGTAAGATTCATAACATCGCCACCATAAGCTCCTTGAAAAAAGATGCTTAGATCAATGTTTTTGTAAGTAAATGTGTTTGTGATACCAATGGTAAAATCTGGATTAGGATCTCCTATTATTTGTTGATCATCGGTGGTAATTACGCCATCTAAATTACCATCTTCATCTGGTAAATCTGTAAATAATTGATCTCCTGCTTCGCCTCCTTCAAAAATAGCGGTTCCTTCTGGTAAAGCTCCACCTTGGTAAACACCTCTATATTGATATCCCCAAAAAACACCTACAGCTTCTCCTTCTCTTAGGATATGCGTACGATCTATATTAAAATATCCAGGAGAAGCATCTTGGAATATATCTTCACCATTTAATAAACTAACAAACTCATTTTTGTTTGTAGACCAATTAAGATCTGTAGTCCAACTAAAGTTTTCGGTACTAACATTTCTGGTATTTAAAGTAATCTCAAATCCTTTGTTATTAATCTCTCCTACATTTCTTAAACTTGCAGCAGTTAGAAAACCTAAAAATTCTGGCTGACTAGAATCTGCAATGATAAGATCCTTGGTATCTATATTATAGTAATCCAATGACAGTGAAACTCTATTAGAAAATAGCCCTAAATCTAGACCAAGATTGGTTTGATAGGAAGATTCCCATTTTAGATCTGGGTTGGCTACTTGGTTTGGTGTTACATTAATAACAGTCTGTCCATTGATAGGAGTAAAGACAGAAGCAAAACTAGCAAGTGATCCATATGCTGCAATTGCTTGATTACCGGTTACCCCATAACTGGCTCTTAACTTTAGATTAGAAACCGTTTGACTGTCCTTTAAGAAGTTTTCATTTGATACTTTCCAACCAATGGCTCCTGATGGGAAAATTGCATATTTTTCATTTTTAGCAAAATTCGATGATCCATCTCTTCTAACTGTAGCTGTTAGTAAGTACTTATCATCATAATCAAAGTTTAGCCTACCGAATTGAGATTGAATCTCTATTTCAGAAAAAGAAGAAGTAGGTATCAATTGAGTAGATCCTGTTTGTAATGCGTGGTAAGAAAAAGAATCTGAGGTAAACCCTTCAGCTCCTGCAGAGAATCTATCTGTAGAATTCTTTTGGTAAGAATATCCCGCTAATAAAGTAAGATTCCCTCTTCCTATTTCTGCATTATAGGTTAAGTAGTTTTCACTTAAGATACTTGTACTCTTAGAATTTGTGATGGTTGCTCTTCCGCCTGTACCAGCTCCAGCTGTAGTAATTAAAGTCGATGGACTAAATGTCCCTTGAGTACCATTAATGGTACTAAAACCAAATGTAGTTTTGAAAGTAAGGTTTTCAAAAATATCGTAATTCGCATATAAATTGGCTCTATAATTATCTGTTTTTGTCTCATCGATTCCCTCAGTAGCAATGGCAAATGGATTATCTACATTATCTCCAACAGAGTTAATTGTATTAAGACCATTGGCATCCTGTACCCCAAGATCTGGTGCAAATCGAAATAATAATGAAACCACATCATCTCCACCACCATTTACTGTAGCACCGGTTGATTGTGTAGGAACTCCATCTTTATTTCCTCGACTACCAAATATATTAGCTCCCAACTTTAACTTATCAGTTACCTGTGCATCGATATTTGATAAAAAAGAAATTCTTTCGAATTCAGAATTTATAATCACACCTTCTTGCTTAAAATAAGTAGCAGAGGCATAAAAATTTATCTTATCACTTCCTCCAGAAAAAGAAAATTGATGATTGGCAGTACTACCACTACGATACAATAAATCTTGCCAATCTGTATTGGCAGATCCTTGAACATATCCAGGATTGATGGTTTGCTGATAAGCTGCAAATTGATCCGCATTTAATAAATCTAGACGATTGGCTGTGTTTTGAATAGAATATGTAGTATTTACCTCTACAGATAATTTACCCTTTCTACCTTTTTTTGTGGTTACTAAAACAACCCCATTAGAACCTCTAGAACCATAAATAGCGGTAGCAGATGCATCTTTTAAAATCTCAATAGATTGAATGTCATTTGCCTGTGGAAAGATACCTCCTACAAATCCATCTACAACTATAAGTGGGGCACTACTAGCATTGATAGAAGTATTTCCTCTAATCTTTACATTGATAGGGGCACCCGGTTCTCCACCATTGTTAGATTGAACTACTACACCTGCTGCACGACCCTGAAGCGCCTGTGCTGCATTCAATACAGGAAAAGCATTTAACTCCTCCGTCTTTACAGAAGATACAGAACCTGTTACGTCACTCTTACGCTGAGAACCATAACCGACAACAACGATTTCTTCTAGTGCTTCGGAATCTTCTTCCATAGATACGTTTAGCGTAGTCTGTCCAGATATAGTGACATTTTTTGTGGTAAGTCCTATGTAAGAGAATTGTACTACATCTCCTGATTTTACATTTATGCTATATTTTCCGTCAAAATCTGTTACTGATCCTGTTGATGTTCCAATAACAAGAACGCTTACACCAGGAATAGGTGTATTTGTTTCTATTGATGTTACCGTACCGGTTAACTCATAATTCTCTTGGGAATATGAGGTGAAATGATACAATAACGATAGTAGTAAAGCTATAGTTATTTTATGATTCATGTGTAATTGTTTCAATGATTAGTTTAATTTCAGATATAAGCCTATCTGCTTTTTAAGCTGTTTGGACTTGTGTTTTACTTAACTAAACATTAACAAAGGCAAAATTTCAACCATATTATGATTTGCTATATTTGCAGCTGCATGTTTACTTAGGTAATTGTGTACTATTATTCTTGTTAATTAACTTCTCCCTCTAACTTGAAGTGATTACAGAATAATTGAAGAGGATAGGTTATTGCCTGTCCTTTTTTTATTAATTTAATATTGGATTTACTCTACATAGGCTAGGTGGTTTTAATTAGTATTGCAGTAATTATATAAATCGTTAAAATGAATTTTTAAGCTTTTAATCGCTTGATCTGGATCATTATCTTTTATTGCATTTACAATATCTTGATGTTCCTGTATTAAAGTAGAGAAATTAGTTTCATCACAAATTTTATTATTTACAAAATTTGTTATTATTTCTGGCGTGATCACCAGCATTAAAGAATTGATAACACTATTACAACTTGCTTCCGCTACCTTTAGATGAAATAGCAAATCTTCATCTACCGCGTTTTCTCCATTAATTGATTTTTTTATGTAAGCTTCGTGCGCTTGTTCTATTTGATATAACTGTTTGTCAGTTCTTCTTATCGCTGCTAGTTTTACAGCCTTCGTTTCAAGTATTAATCTTGTTTCTACTAATGATTTGAAATCAGGTATTTGTAGATGTAAAATATTGGCCATCATGGAATTTAATGCGCCTACTCCAATTTTGGAAACGAAAGTTCCACTCTTAGGATATCTTTTTACTAAACCATAAAATTCTAATTTTTGGATGGCTAGTCTTAATTGACTTCTACTAGCGCCAAATTTTTCGGATAATGTTCTTTCTGAAGGTAATTTATCTCCTGGTTCGAGTTGTCTATTGATGATTAGATCTCTTATTTTGGAAATCACCTTTTCTACTTCATCTTTTGGTGATAATGGGTCGGTTTCTAAGTTAATTCTCATAGTTTTAAATTGGTCAACCAAATTGGTTAACCAAATATAAGAGAATTATTTTAACCTACGTATTTTTAATGTTAAAAAATGATAGAAATATTAAAAAATAGATGTTTTTTATTCGATATCGTCATTATTGAGAACTAAGTGTTAATTGTTTATTACAACAAAAGTGAAAATTAAAAAAGGACTAAACATAACTTGCTTAGCCCTTTCTATATGAATAGATATTTAAAACTATAGAGGATTATCCATCACCATTATCTTCGTTTTCTTTTTCTTCCTTCTTTTTCTTTTTCTCTTCCGCTTTCTTGCGTTTTTCTTCTTCCTTCTTTCTTTTCTTTTCTTCTTTTAAACGCTTCTTTTCTTCTTTCTTTCTTCGTTTTTCTTCTTCTTTTTTAGCTTTTTCCTGTTCTTTCTGAAGCTTTTCATAAGCAGCATCTATATCTTCTTCCTCTTCGCCAGCTTTTTTCTTTTCTTCAGTTTCTTCTTTTGCTTTTTCAGGTTCGAGCTCTTTTTCCATTTCTTCTAGCTTTTTGAGCTCATCATCAATTTGTTTTAACTCATCATCGAGACCTTCATCTTGTTCCATTTTATCTAATTCAGCATCTATATCCTCAATCATTTTTTGCTTTTCTTTTTCAGCTTTGATTTTAGCTTTCTCTGCTTGCTTAGCTTCTTTTGCTTCTCTTTTTAATCTTCTACGCTCTTCTTTCTGGAATTTTTTGTCATCTTTTTTATCTTGTTTTTCTTTTTCTATGCGCTCACGTTCTAGGCGTTGTTCAGTCCTTCTTTCGTCAAGGTCTTGTTCCATAGCATCTCTATGGCTTCCATCTTCAAACTCATTTATAAAAGGAGTTTTTTCTAGTTTTAAGCTATCATTTTCTATTTCTTCAAACTCCTGATCAATATTTAAACTATCACTCTCTTTTTTATTTAATTCTTCTTCTCCTTCTTTTTCCTTTATACCACTTTCGAACCCTGGTTTTTCTATAATCTCATCCTTCTTATGCCAATCAAATCGATAAGAAGCTCCTACACTAACTCTAAATATAGAAGGAGTGTCTTTAAAATTTGTAGCAACATTAGCATCGATTTGTAAATCATTATTAAATAAATAAGCTCCTCCTAGCCGAACTATATTATCACTATAGAAATCACTTTTTTGTCCTTGATATTCACCAAAGACAGCCCATTTATCATTCAGAGTATGAGTACTGGTAATTATCCAACCATATGCAGGATTATCGGTGGTTATTTTATCTACTATTAAGTTGGTAACTAATACCCAGCTTCCAGCATTACTGGTCCACCAGTTGTTCTGAGTCATAACAACAATTTTTGGACTAATTGTTTGATCATTGGCAAATGTAAAAGGATTGTCCGTATTTACATAGTTCATACCTACATACGCAGAAACAGCCGGAATTAGAGTTTTCCATTTAAATCTATAACGTTCTTTCCAACTTTTTAATTCATCGTAGTTAATAGAATCATTTTCTTTAGGTTTTTTATAGGGATCATAAATTAGATACTTAACACCAATAGTATTAAATTCAAAATCTGTTCTTCTTATTTTTTCTTCATTTGCTCCAATCGTTTGTCTAATTCCTTCACTTCTAAAGCTACCATTTATATTAATCTCTAGTTGTTCGATTAATAATCCATATCTTATTGCATAATCAAAATTAAATGTATTCGTTTTGGTGTCAAATAGTTTATGTTTTTCTTTTCCAAAACCTAATCCACCTTCGAATTGTAATACATTATTACCAACCGAGAAAGCTCCTTGTGAAGTTCCAGGTCTATTAGTATTAATTTTCTCAGTGTATTGTGCAGATGCAGTTAAGCCTAGCAGGAATAGGCTAATCAACAGCAGCATAGATTTAGGGCTCATATTCAATAGATTTGGTTCAAATATAGCAGATTTTATCATTTTTTTAGGACTGACATCATGTAATTGTATAGAGAGTTCCCTATTTTTGAAAAAAAATAATATGCAAGTTGCTTCTTTATCAGGGGTGTTAAAGGTAATTCTCATTCTATTATTAATATATTATGGATTAAAGATACTAACGCGTTTATTTGGTCCTCTATTGCTTAGATATGTAACAAAGAAAGCTGGAGAAAAGTTTCAACAGCAATTTCAGCAATATCAACAACCCCAATCTTCCCCGAATAATGATACTACTATAGATAAAAAGCCTAAACAAAAATCTGGTAATAAAGATGTAGGTGAGTACATCGATTTTGAGGAAATTGATTAATTTGGCGCTTCAATCGTAAATTGTTTCGCACATGATGGCTTATCTAAAAAGATTCATACCTCATTTACTTGTTATAATAGGTTTTATAATTGCTTCACTTGCATTTTTTAATCCTGTCCTTAGTGGAAAAATGATATTTCAGAATGATATTAAACTCTATGAAGGGATGGCAAAACAGCAGAAAGACCATCGGAAAAAGACGGGCAAAGAAACTTTTTGGAATAATTCTGCATATGGTGGTATGCCTACCTATCAGTTAGGAGCTAAGTTTCCCCATGATTATATGGATAAGTTAGATCGTTTAATTCGATTTTTACCAAGACCTGCGGATTATTTATTTCTATATCTTACAAGTTTTTATATTTTATTATTGGTAATGCGAATTCCATGGAAAATGGCAATTCTTGGAGCTCTGGCCTTTGGTTTTTCGGCATATCTCATTATAATAATTGGAGTAGGACATAATTCTAAAGCCCACGCAATAGCTTATTTCCCGTTGGTAATTGCTGGTATTCTGTTAGTTTTTCAAAAGCGATATGTCTGGGGCTTTATATTAACAGCTTTGGCAATGGGGTTAGAAATCCAAGCAAATCATTACCAAATGACCTATTATTTGGGGCTACTCGTATTTGTAATTGGAGTTACATATTTCATTGATGCTTTTAAAAGAAAAGAAATACCACATTTTTTAAAGTCATCGGCGATATTAATTGTTGCGGCTATTTTAGGTTTAGCGACAAATGCGACAACCTTGTTATCAACATCAGAATATGCAGAAACTAGTATCCGTGGTAAAAACTTATTAGCGGATGCGACGACTACTTCTTCAGAAAAAAATGGTTTGGACTATGAGTATATTACTGAATATAGTTATGGTAAATTAGAGTCTTTAAATCTTTTTGTTCCTAAATTAATGGGATTAGGTAGAGCTTCAGATTTGGGTAAAGATTCTGCTTTTTATCAAAAATTGATTGAGTTAGGTCAACCACCAGAACAAGCGGATTATTATGCTAATGTTACGGGATTGTATTGGGGAGCACAACCCTTTGTAGAAGCACCTCCATATCTTGGGATAACGGTAGTGTTTCTAGCATTATTAGGACTGTTATTAGTAAAAGGTAGACTAAGATGGTGGTTACTAGGTGGAATCATTCTATCTTTAGTGTTAAGTTGGGGTAAAAACTTAGATTTCTTAACTCGATTCTTTGTAGATTATGTTCCATTATATAATAAGTTTAGGGCTGTCTCCAGTATTCAAGTGATCCTAGAGTTGGTTGTGCCAATTGCAGCTGTATTTGGTTTGTATCAATTGTTTAACCAGAAAACGGCATTTCAAGAAAGACAAAAGAAGTTTTTAATCTCTCTTGGTGTTTTTGGTGGTTTATGTTTAATATTCTGGTTGTTTGGAGGAAGCTTATTTAGTTTTAAATCTCCTGGAGATGTACAATTAGCAATAGAACAACCTGCTATTTTTGATGCTATCAAAGAAGATCGTATTACTATTATGAAAAGTGATAGCTTACGTTCTTTAATTTTTATTTTGTTAATCGGTGGTTTGTTGTGGTTTACATTGAAGAAAAAACTATCAGAAAATCTAATGTTAGTAGGCGTAGGGATTCTTATTCTTGTAGATTTGGTTGGAGTAGATCGCCGTAGTGTTGATAGTGATTCTTTTATTTCTAAGAGAGAGTATAAATCATATTTTCAACCAACCACAGTAGATAAAGAGATTCAAAAAGATAAATCTTATTATAGGGTATTAGATCAAGCCAGAGGTTTTAATAATTCTCATACTAATTATTTCTTTAATACGGTAAATGGATATTCTGCAGTTCGACCAAGAAAAATGGAGGATGTTTATTTTGGACATATAGCAAAGGGGAATCTCCAGGTTATTAATATGTTGAATATAAAATATGTGATTCAACAGAATGAAAAAAGACAATTAGATGTACAAGAAAATCCTTCGGTAAATGGACCGGCCTGGTTTATAGAAGAATTAAAATTTGTAGATGATTATAAAACAGAATTTGAAGCGTTAAATACTATAAATACTAAGAATACTGCGGTTATAAGAAATGATTTCAAAGAAGAATTAGCAGGATATAAACCCGCAAAAGATAGTATTTCTAGTATTTCTATATCCAAAACAGATCCAGATCATTTAGCATATAATTCATATACTGAAACACCGGGATTTCTTGTTTTTTCAGAAACATATTATAAAGATGGATGGAATGCTTATATAGATGGAAAATCAGAAACTATTTATCCTGTAAACTATATGCTTAGAGGTTTAAAAGTTCCAGCAGGAAAACATACTATAGAGTTTAAGTTCGAACCTCAGGTTGTAAAAACAGGAAGTACTATTACTTTGGCAAGTTCTATTATCTTTGGGTTATTATTTTTAGGAGCGTTATTTTTTGAATACAGAAAAAGAAAAGAAATAGTTTCTGAAGACAACTCGTAGATTATTTTGAAGGTATTACTTATAACATATTATTGGCCACCTTCAGGAGGTCCTGGAGTACAACGTTGGCTTAAATTTGTGAAGTATTTTAGGGATTTTGGAATTGAGCCTATTGTTTATGTTCCAAAAAATCCTATGTATCCTTTAATTGATAAATCTCTGGCCCATGATATTCCAGAAGGAATACAGGTTATAGAATATCCAATTTTTGAACCTTATCGTTTTGCAGAAATTTTTTCTAAAAATGAAACCAAAACCATTAGTAAAGGAATTATAGCAAATGATAATAAGCAATCTTTTGTTCAAAGACTTTTACTGTATATAAGAGGGAACTTTTTTATACCAGATGCCCGTAAATTTTGGATCAAACCATCAGTTAAATTTCTTTCTAAGTTTATTGAAGAGAATAATATTAATACAATTATTACTACTGGTCCTCCTCATAGTGTTCATTTGATAGGAAAGAAGCTTAAATCTGAGTTAAATCTTACTTGGGTAGCAGATTTTAGAGATCCTTGGACAACGATTGGATATCATAATAAATTAAAATTGACTAAGCGATCTATAAAGAAGCACAAAAAATTAGAAAAGGGAGTACTAAGTGCTGTGGATCATATAACCGTAACAAGTTATACAACCAGAGAAGAATTTACGGAAATTACGAATAAACCAATTTCTGTTATTACTAATGGATATGACACTGAAGAAGTTTCCGTGGTAAAATTAGATGAGGAGTTTACAGTTTCTCATATTGGTTCTTTATTATCCGGAAGAAATCCAGAAAAACTGTGGAATGTACTATATGATCTTACTCAAGAAAATCTTGAGTTTGCAAAAAAATTTAGATTGCGATTGGTAGGAGCGGTAAGCGAAGATGTGTTATCATCTATCAAACAAGCTGGTTTGTCTCCTTTTATAGAAAATAAAGGATATGTTTCACATAAAGAAGCAATAGAAATACAAAGGAGGTCTCAAGTTCTACTATTAGTAGAAATAGATAGTGAAGAAACAAAGTGTATTATACCAGGAAAGTTATTTGAATATATGGTTTCTAGAAGACCTATTCTTGCAGTGGGGCCAAACGATGCAGATATATCAAAGTTGATAAAAGAAACGAACTCTGGTCATTTTTTTGATTATAAAGAGTATAACGAGATGAAAAAGATTATACTTGACTATTTTGTTAAATTTAAGGACGGAAAACTGGAGGCAGAAACTAAAGGTATTGAAAAATATAGTAGGAGAGAACTTACTAAAGAAATGTCTTTATTGCTTCAAAATTTGAATAGCTAATATCATTCTTTAATATTGTGGGAATAGTAGTAAATCAATCTATAAAAAATGTAATCATTACCTGCTTTGGTTTTGGGATTGGTGCTATCAACACCCTCTTTTTGTTTACGAAATTTCTAGAAGAAGAATATTATGGGCTTGTTTCATATTTACTTTCAGCTTCTAATTTAATATGGCCTTTAATGGCTTTTGGTGCTCATAATACCTTGGTTAAATTTTATTCTTCTTATTTAAAAAAGGAACAACGGAATAGGTTTATGAGTATGATGCTTATTCTACCATTGTGTATAGCTATTTTAATAGGAACTATTGGTTTAGTTCTATATACTTATATACTTAATTATTTTAGTGAAGATAATACTGTTGTCCAATCCTATGTATGGACAATATATGTTTTGGCAATCGCTTTGTCTTATTTTGAAATCTTTTTTGCTTGGACCAAAGTGAAATTGAAAAGCGTTTTTGGGAATATTATGAAAGAATTGTTTGTTAGGATTTGTCTAATGATTCTTTTATTTCTGGTATATTTCAAAGTAATTACGGTACATCAATTCATTTATGCACTAGTGTTCGTTTATATAGTACGGTTGGTGGTTATGGTTACTTATGCTTTGAGATTGCATGAATTTAAGTTTAGTTTCTCATTCCCTAGAAACTATATTTCTGTTTTAAAGTATTCTCTTTTAATTCTACTGGCTGGTTCCGTTGCTACCTTATTAATAGATTTAGATAAAACGATGATAGAGCGTTATCTTCCTATTGAGTATGTAGCTAAATATGGTATCTGTGCTTATATCGCTAGTGTTATAATAATTCCTTCTCGTGCAATGCATCAAATTACGTACCCGTTGACTGCGAAGTTGATTAATGAAAAGAATTTTGATCAGTTACGAACCTTGTATAAAAAAAGTTCTTTAAATCTATTTGCTATTAGTGGTTTATTGTTTGTGTTAATACTTTGTAATGTTAATGAACTTTTTAAACTGATTCCTGAAGAATATGAACTGTTTATCTGGGTAGTAGCTTTAATTGGAGGAGCTAAATTGTTTGATAATTTATTAGGTAATAATAATTCCATATTATTTAATTCGGATTATTATCGATTAATATTATATATAGGAATTGGAATGGCTATTCTGGCATTTATTCTTAATTGGGTTTGTATTCCAGTTTTTGGAGTAACAGGAGCGGCTATTGCTACTTTTAGCGCTGTATTTTGTTACAATTTGGCAAAATTATTGATTGTTCAGGTAAAATTTAAAATGAATCCATTTTCCTCAAAAATGTTATTGACGATACTGTTTATTTCAGGATTTGTAATAGGGTTTTATTTTTGGGATTTTAAATTTCATCCAATAGTAAATATTAGTATAAAGAGTATAGTTATCGGAGTTTGTTATATTGCTTTATTGTATTTTTTTAAAATATCTGAAGATATTAATACCGTAATAAAGAAAATCCCCCGAGGTGCCTAAGCATACTACTCTGGGGGATTTTCCAACTAACCAACCAAAAAAATAAATTCTTTATATTTTTTAACTTCTACTTCTTGCAGAACGTGATCTTGAATTACTCGACCTTGCTTTTCTGTTAGAAGTATTACTTCTTTGTTTTTGTACTTTAGCTCTAGAACTATTAGTTCCTTTACTAGTATATCGACTGTTATTAGAACGTTTTGTTACATTTCTTGAGCTATTATTTCTATTGCTCCTAGTCGTAGTTCTTACTTTGTTGTTATTTCTACTAGATCCATTAGCAACGGTATTTCTACTTCTTTGTGATCTTTGGTTTGCCTGAACTCTATTTTGATCAGCTCTTCGTGCCTGATTTCTTGTTTCTGCATTTCTAGTAGAACGACTTGTAACAGCGTTTCTGGTTCTTTGCGTATTTTGTGCTCTATTTTTATTCTGTACACTTCTCGAAGTAGCTTTTGTTCTATTTCTAGATTGTGTACTTCTACCTCTAGATGCATTGTCATTTACTCTAGCTCTAGTTCTATTTACTGAGGTAGATCTACTACGATTTACAGTTCTGTAGTTACGATCATTTCTCTTGTACATAGCTGTTCTTCTGTCACGAGATCTATAATCAAGACTTCTAGCTCTGCTAACTCTATTTCCTCTGTTATAGCTTGCTACTCTCTGATTAGGTCTGTAATAGTTACGACTTCTATAAGGTTTTGCATAGTATCCATTATAATAGTTTGTTCTGTAAACATTATATGAAAATCTATATGGGTTGTAAAACCTTCTATAAGGTCTGTTGAATACGATACATCTACTTACCACTGGTACAGTAAAGAAAGCGTGAAAAGGTCTGTATGTATAATGTCTATTAAAGCTGTTAATAAATCCAGTACAGTTAACAAAATTACCGTAGTTATTATAATTCACATATAATCCACCAACTCTAGATATTCTACCAAAACGGTTGTAGTTGATAAATATATCACCTGCTTGACTAATCCTACCATAGTAATCATAGAATATAGGTACATTTTCTATTTGCACTACAGCACCATAATCATCATACTGTACATATGCATCATAATCATAACCAGAGTTAAAACTAATATTTACACCTGGACGATTGATATTAACACTAACACCACTTCTTGGTCTGTTTACATAAAAATCAAACTGACCATCTGCATACACAGAGAATTCAACTCCACTTTCATTAAAAATGAATGATTTTCCATAATTATAATATCTAGAAACGGTTTCTGTATTTGTTTCAAAAGCATTAGCAGTAAAAGAAGCTAATAATAAACCTGTAAATAGTAAAACAATATTTTTCATAATCTGTGATTTTAAAAGAAGTGTAAAAATTAGTTTTTATCACTCGTTTATATAGTATCAAGCAGCGTGCCAAAAAAATAGATTATTTTATAGTGTTCTTCATTGTTAAAGGTTTTTAGGTGCTAAAATACTGATTGTTAGGTTTTTATTTTTATGTTTTAACTAAGTTGTATTATTTTGGAAATAAACTTTTATCAATATTAGGAATTACTTTTAGTGCATTTTTATAATATAGTTTTTTCAGAACCTCATCTTCAAGTTCTAATCCATACATTTTCCAGAAAGCATGATATCTTTTGTAATAAGGAAAATACTCATCGTTAGATTCGAGAACCCTAAAATAAGTGTAGTATTCCTCTGGATTCCAAGAATCTTTACCAAACATGATTCTATCCTGGTATTTAGTTAAAAATGCTTTTGCATTACGAGGTTGTCTCCCAAGTTCGGCAATTACTGCTCCAATTTCGGAATACATATTAGGAATTTCATCCATTAACTCAGCAAGTTTGGCTAAGTTGTTTCCATACCATCCCAAATGTGCATTGATAAATTTGGTATTTTTATGTTTTTTAAAAATATTGTGTTGTTCTTGTATAATGGTTTGCCAAGCCCCCGTAACCTTAGCATCTCTTTTTCTTCTAGATCGTAATTTTAACTCCAGCCATCTTTCATTTTGATTGTCGTGTGGATCCCAGAATGATTTTGGATCTGCAGCGTGTATTAGAACAGGAATTCCTAATTCACCACATTTTTCCCATACCGGTCCAATTCTAGGATCATCTATTTTGATTCTATCGCCGTTACTATCTGTATTGTCCATTCCTTGGCTTTTATAAATTTTTAAACCATTGGCACCCATGGCAATATCATTTTCTAGTTGTGCAACAGTTCTTTTTGTCCAATCGGGTTCATCAATACCTTGTAAGTTAATATTGGTAAATACTATAAAACGTTTATCTGCATTAGTTTTTACATTTTCTAACGCTCCTTTTAGATGTTCATCAGATCCTCTTCCTCGACCAGATAAATTAACCATCACTGCCATGTTTAATTTGTCCATTTCGCTTACTAATTCACTTAAATCTTGTGTAGGCATTCTAAATTGATGATTATGCACATCGATAAAAGGAAATTTCGCTTTTTTTATTATAGTTTCTGGAACTACAAGAGTAGAAGGAGGGTCATAATCTTCAAATTGCATTTTTTGAGCAACTGACATTTGAATACAAACTATTGAAATCGTTAAGAGTGAGATTTTGTAGAATTTCATATAAATATTTTATTTTTTTACTCCCTTAAATATAAAATAATCGTATTGCCTAGAAGAAAGCTTAACATTTTTAGTTAAAAGAGAAAGCCCGCTATCAAAAATGACAACAGGCTTTCTAACAACTAACCAACTAACTAATTTATATCAATCATCATCGTGATCACTATATTTCTTTTTTCTTTTCCTATTCTTATAGTTATGATCATCATCATTATGATTTTTCCAATCTCTATGATTTGATCTTCCATTAAAATTATAATAAGGATCATGAGTCATACTACATCCATCTACACCGCAGAAACCACATCCTGTATGATGTATGCTTCCTTCTATATGTCGTATTCTTCCTCTTTTTCCGTAGTATACACGCAGTCCACCAATCTTAGCTAATTTTCCTCTTCTGTTATATCTAATTAAAACTGATCCAATTCTTCTAACTTGATCGAATTGATTATATCCTATAGTAGTAATACCAACTCGTTTTAATCTTCCGTAGTAATCGTACCTTACAGTAAAACGATTGTTAGACCTATAAGCTCTAGTACGTCCTGGAGCGTTATAATTTCTGGTATTCCAATCCGAATTATTATAGTTTCGTCTTCTAGGAGTTTTAAAATCAATTTCTCCATTTGGATATACAAAGAATTTTATACCACCTTCGACAAATACAATTGGTTGAGAACCACGATAACGTTTTGTAACCCTATCAACTTGATCCGAATTTTTCTGATCGGTCGCTTGTGCAGTTGTTCCAATTAGTAACATTGCTGCGATAAAAAGTATCATTTTTTTCATAACTAAAATGTTTTGGGTTTTTACCTACTCATTAGCTTTTCGGTTTCCGCTATTTGATTATTAAGTAACCAAACCGCGTGCCAAATTTTTTCTTGTTACAATAAAATACCTTTCAAAAAGTTGTTAACTATTTGTTTTTAAGATGTTTAATTATTTCCTCAGGATCTGCTCTTTCTTTATAATCTTCTTTGATAAAATCATAAGTAATAGTTCCATCTTGATCAATTACATACGTCGCTGCTATAGGTAATTGATGATCTTCGTTACCATTGCTTTTAATTAAATCTATTCCAAATCCTTTATAAACTTCAATTAAATCTTTAGGTAGTGTAAATATTAAATTGAATTCATTTGCTATTTTGTTATCAATATCAGAAAGAACTTCAAAACTTAAATTATTTTTTTCGGATGTATTAAGAGAGTTATCTGGTGTTTCTGGGCTAATTGCTACCAAAGTAGCTCCTAGTTCTTCAAATTGATCTTGATGCGCCTGTAAAGCTTGTAACTCTAGATTACAATAGGGACACCAACCACCTCGGTAAAAAGTTAATACTACTTTTTTAGTAACTAATAATTCTTGAATAGATATATTTTTGTCCGCAGCATTTGGTAGCTTTATTTCAGGTATTTTATCACCAGTTTTTAGAGATCGATTAACTAGTTGACTATCTATAAGTTCCGAGATACCATTATTCATTATTTTATGAATAGTTTCAGGATATTTATTGGCCGATTGAGCGGCACTAGCTTTTAATTGTTC
Organism: Aquimarina sp. AD1; assembly: GCF_003443695.1. NCBI lineage: Bacteria > Pseudomonadati > Bacteroidota > Flavobacteriia > Flavobacteriales > Flavobacteriaceae > Aquimarina > Aquimarina sp. AD1. The sequence continues at coordinate 804,618 of NZ_CP031966.1, forward strand.
TGTAAGTGACATTCTTTTAATTTTAATTATTTGGATAGCTTAGCCGGAATGCTTCTTATTACTTTACAGAATATATTATTACAATTATGTTAATGTTTTTTAGAGTTTATCTTTTAGATATTGACCAGTATACGATTTTTTATTTTTACTAACTTCTTCCGGAGTTCCTTGAGCAATAATAATTCCTCCGTTTTTTCCGCCTTCTGGTCCTAAATCAATCACATAATCAGCGCATTTTACTAAATCCAAGTTATGCTCAATAACTAAAATAGAATGCCCTTTAGCAATTAACTCATTAAATGATTTTAATAATTTTTTGATATCATGAAAATGTAATCCCGTTGTTGGTTCATCAAAAATAAATAAGGCTTTGTCTTTTGTGTTTCCTTTTACTAGAAATGACGCAAGTTTTATTCGTTGCGCCTCTCCTCCAGAAAGAGTAGAAGAGCTTTGGCCTAATTGTACATATCCTAAACCAACATCTTGTAAAGGTTGAAGCTTTCTTATGATTTTTGCCTGACTGTGTTTTGAGAAAAAATCAATAGCGCTATCAATAGTCATGGTAAGGATATCATCAATATTTTTATCCTCAAAAGTTACTTCTAGCACATCTTTCTTAAATCGTTTTCCTCCACATGTTTCACATTCTAAATGTACATCGGCCATAAACTGCATTTCGATGGTTACTTCACCTTCACCTTTACAGGTTTCGCAACGTCCTCCATCTACATTAAAAGAAAAGTGCTTAGATTGATAATTACGAATTTTCGAAAGTTTTTGACTAGCAAAAAGTGCTCTAATATCATCATATGCCTTAATATAGGTCACTGGATTGGATCTCGAGGAACGACCAATTGGGTTTTGATCAACAAATTCTACATGTTTTATATTACTATAATTTCCTTTTAATTCTGTAAACTGCCCAGCTTTTTCTCCGTATCCGCCTAATTGTTTTAGTACAGATGGGTATACAATTTTTTTAACTAACGTACTTTTACCACTTCCAGATACACCTGTGATTGCAGTAAAAACTCCAAGTGGAATTTTTACATCTATATTTTTTAAATTATTTTCTCTTGCTCCAATAATTTCTAAATAATATTTAGAAGTTTTTCTTTCTTTTGGAATTTCTATTTCTAGATCTCCATTAAGATATTTTGCTGTTAAAGAGTCAGAAGCTAGAATTTGATCAAAAGTACCATTAGCAACTAAATGACCTCCAAAAGTACCTGCTTCTGGACCGATATCTAGGATAACATCTGCTGCTTTCATAATGTCTTCATCATGTTCAACAACAATAACTGTATTTCCTAAATCACGCAAAGACTGAAGCACTTTTATTAGTTTTTCGGTGTCTTTAGGATGTAAACCTATACTTGGTTCATCTAATATATACATAGATCCTACTAAACTACTTCCTAAAGAAGTGGCTAAGTTTATTCTTTGGGATTCTCCACCAGATAATGTATTGGATTTACGATTTAATGTTAGATATTGTAATCCTACGTTGTCTAAAAATTCTAATCTGCTATTTATCTCTTTTAGTAATCTTTTGCCAATTTGTGAATCATACTCATTTAGTTCTAGATTTTTAAAGAAATCAGAAAGTTCATTTAAAGGTTTTTCTACAAGGTCTGTTAATGTAGCATCACCAATTTTTACATAGTTAGTTTCAGCACGTAATCTTTTTCCTTTACAAGTTGCACATTTTGTTTTACCACGATAGCGAGATAGCATTACTCTATTTTGAATTTTGTAAGCTTTTGCTTCTAGTTCGATAAAAAAACTATCAATACCTTCAAAATATTTATTTCCTTTCCAAAGTAATTCTTTATGTTCTGAAGATAATTCGAAATATGGTTTGTGTATTGGAAAATCAAACTTATATGCACTATTTACAAGCTGATCTTTATACCAACTCATTGTATCTCCTTTCCAAGGGAAAACGGCACCTTCGTATATGCTTAGAGAAGTGTTTGGTATCACAAGGTCTTCGTCAATACCAATTACATCTCCATATCCTTCGCATTCAGGACATGCTCCATACGGATTATTGAAACTAAATAAATGAACATTAGGCTCTAAAAAAGTCATTCCATCCAACTCAAACTTATTACTAAATTGTCTAGAATTATTATCTTTTAGAGATTCAATGTAACAAGTCCCTTTTCCTTCGAAGAAAGCTGAAGCTATTGCATCTGCTAAACGATTATAGAAGTCCTCTTCATCTCTTTTTATAATTCGATCTATAACAAGATGAACTGTATCTTTTGTTGTGATATGAGCTTCTTCAATTCTGCAAACAGTATCATTAATCTTTACACGCGCATATCCCTGTTGTTGTAATACTTTAAGTTTTTCTTCTGTCGTTCTTCCACTTTCTACATGTATTGGAGCAAGTAAAAGTAGTTTTTCACCTTCTTTACATTCTTTTACATATTCGATTACATCAGTTACTGTATCTTTTTTCACTTGATTACCTGAGATAGGAGAGTAGGTTTTTCCTATTCTTGCAAAAAGTAATTTTAGATAATCATAAATCTCTGTTGTAGTACCTACTGTAGATCTAGGATTGGTAGAATTCACTTTTTGCTCAATAGCAATTGCCGGGGCTATGCCTTTTATATATTCAACTTTAGGTTTGTTAAGTCGTCCTAAGAATTGTCTTGCATAAGAAGAAAGACTTTCTACATATCTTCGTTGTCCTTCGGCATATAATGTATCAAACGCTAAACTAGATTTACCAGAACCAGATAACCCAGTGATTACCACTAATTTATTTCTAGGTATAGCTGCATCTAGATTTTTTAGATTATGCAGTTTGGCTCCTTTAATTAATATATTATGTTTTGGATCTAAGGTAGTAATGTCTTGAATCATAGCAATTATGCGGTGTGACGGCAAATATAATGATTACTAAAGAAGTATTCTAAAGTATTGATATTGAAAGTTAAGTTAAAAAAATTAACAGAAAATAGTTTGATTTTCAATGATTGTTACTATATTAGCCCCAATTATTGAACCAAAATCTAAAAAGAACAGCCTATAGTATACCATTACTTTTAAGTTTAACATAGCCCGAGCCCCAAGCTTGTTGGTACTAAAATAAAGTGATAGGTATGAAAGATTACAAGATATCAGATGCTGTTCTGGTAAATAATTACATCAAAGGTGATGAGTGTGCATTATCTACGTTAATTGAACGTCACAAACAACGTATTTACAGTTTTATTTATTCTAAAGTTTTTGATAGAGATGTCTCGGAAGATATTTTTCAGGATACTTTTATTAAGGTTATCCGTACATTAAAACTTGGAAAATATAACGAAGAAGGAAAGTTTTTACCTTGGGTGATGAGAATTGCACATAACTTGGTAATAGACCATTTTAGAAAAGGTAATCGTATGCCTAAATTTGAGGATAATGGAGAGTTTAGTATATTCTCTATTATTAGTGATGGTGATCTTAATGCAGAAAAAAGAATAATCAAAGACCAAGTAGAAGAGGACTTACGTAATTTAATACAAGAATTACCAGAGGATCAAAAAGAGGTTTTGGTTATGAGAATGTATAGAGACATGAGTTTCAAAGAAATTTCTGATAAGACTGGTGTTAGTATCAATACTGCTCTAGGAAGAATGAGATATGCTTTGATAAATCTGAGAAAGGTTATTGAGAAAAACAATATCGTTTTAACGAATTAACATTTTTTTATGCAATAAAGTAGATTTGCCGTCGTTATTTATAAAAAATAACCCTTAATTTAAGATAAGTTAATATGGCAAAATTTTACTTTAAGTCTTCTCGCAAAGAGGAGCAACAACAATTAGTACCAAAGAAAATTACAGTAGATTTTCTTTTAAATTATTCAAAGGCTTTAAGTGTTATAGATTACAATAAAATGAAGTTTGAAGCGCTTCTAAATTAAAACTAAACTTTGTAAAAGACCTGTTATGATAATAACGGGTCTTTTATTTTTTTAGATATTCGTTGATTACTGTTTTTCTTCCTATAGTTTTCGTTATTATATCTTTATCTAGATCCCAACCTCTAGCAGGAGAGTATTCTCGTCCGTACCAAATAATTTGTAAATGTAGATCGTTCCATAATTCTCTTGGGAATAAACGTTTTGCATCCTTTTCAGTTTGAGTTACATTTTTACCGTTGCTAAATCCCCAACGATACATTAATCTATGTATATGTGTATCGACAGGAAATGCAGGTACTCCAAAAGCTTGAGACATTACTACGCTCGCGGTTTTATGCCCAACAGCTGGTAACTCTTCTAAATCCTCAAAACTTTGAGGTACTTCTCCGTTATGTTTTTCTATTAATATTTTAGATAGACCATGAATTCCTTTGGATTTCATAGGACTTAATCCTACAGGTTTTATAATTTCTCTTATTTCTTCTACAGATAATTTTACCATTCTGTATGGATTATCCGCACGTTCAAATAGGAGAGGAGTGATTTTATTAACTCTAATATCTGTGCTTTGAGCACTCATCAATACAGCGATTAATAATGTATAAGGATCTTTATGATCTAATGGAATTGGTATTCTGGGATATAATTCCTTAAGTGTTTTGATGGTAAAATCTACCTTTTCCTTTTTAGTCATATAAATAGAATTATTTTATGCTAAAATATGAATATTTATGAGCTTATATCTTACTTATTAAAGCTTAAATTTTTAATAAAATTATCGTTGAATTGTCTTTTTTGTTTTAATTTTATCAAAAAACTTTAAACAAACTTAAATTTTTAAGTTTTCAATTTAATTGTAATAAAATGACATCATTAAAAGTAGGAGATAAAGCTCCTAATTTCTCGGCATTAGATCAAGATGGAAATACTATTAGTTTAGAAGATTATAAAGGAAAAAAATTAGTTGTTTTTTTCTACCCGAAAGCTAGCACACCAGGATGCACGGCAGAGGCTTGTAATCTTAAGGATAATTATCAGACGTTTCAATCTCAAGGATATGAAATCCTTGGTGTAAGCGCAGATAGTGCAAAACGTCAACAAAATTTTAAAAACAAATATGAGTTACCTTATCCATTATTGGCAGATGAAAATAAGAAGGTGATAGAGGCTTTTAATGTTTGGGGACCTAAGAAGTTTATGGGTAAAGAATATGATGGAATTCATAGAACGACTTTTGTAATAGATGAAAATTCGGTTCTTACAGAGGTTATTACTAAGGTAAAGACCAAAGATCACGCTGCTCAAATACTTTAATAGCTTACCACATAAGATTTTAAAGGCATATCTACTGAAAAGTACTATGCCTTTCTTTTTTAAAATACCTGAAGTAGATAAATGTTTTGCCTAAAGATTAGTTTAATTTTTCCTAAAAAAGAGGTTAGAATTAGTAAGACTAAAATTAATTGGGAAAAAATAGTTTGAGAAATCCATAACAAATACTAATTAAATCACTACGAATTCTATTTCATTTCTTGCAGTTAACTTTGTCGAATTATTTTTGCTGTGTTTAGTTTTTTAAATATAGTAAAATGGTTCTATGTACAGTCCCTATACCATTTGTGTTCGTTCATTACTAAAAATTTAAAAAACTCCCTTAATCTAATTGTTACTTAATCTTTTAAAGAAATCAGGTGAATAGAAAATTATTATTACTCGCTATGGCTTTTTACTATATGTCATATAATCTCTTAGGACAAACAAATGGTTCTATAGAAAAATCAACAGTATTATTTACCCAAGAATCAGTTGCAACTCCATTTAATTATGATAAATATAAAGCCGATGGTGTTTTTTGGGGTTTTATGCCCAACGCTAGTATTGAATCAGATGCGACTATTAATCAATGGGTTACAAAAGTAGAAAATCATACAGCTGATAGTAAGTATTATTTTGGTCGGGGAGAGTTTGATTGGGGATGGAAGTGGATGATCGATTTTATGGATGATCCGGGATCATACTGGGCTAAGAATCTTGATGGTGATGATATTCACTGGGGAAATGCTGCTGATAATGGTGGTACATATAATGGTCAGATTCATAGTTGGATGAGTCATCAAGGCCCTGATTTCTTAGAATGGTTGAAGTATCAGGTGGATCGAATGACCTTGGCACCTGTAACACATATGATGTTTGATTCACAAACATCTGCAACTCGAACTTTACATTGGCTTGGAGGCGATTTCTCTGTTCATTCTATGAATGGCTTTAGAGAGTATATGAGAGGTAAGTATACAGCTCAAGAGCTAACAAATTTGGGAATTAATAATATTAATAATTTTAATTATCGTCAATTTCTATTAAATAGTGGAATGACGCTACAAACGTATAGAAACCGAGCAAATAGTATTAATGGAAATATTCCACTTTATAAGGATTTTGTTTATTTCCAGCGTCAATCGCTTAATGATGTGATGGAAAAATTATTCGAATATATTGATACTATTAGACCAGGAATTGAGATTGGAGCCACAACAAATGTTGTGGAACCTAGAGGATACATTTATTCTGATAGGTTAACTTATCTTGCTGGAGAGTATGGTCATCCAAGTGATATAGCAACAAGTCCACCAATTGAGCCATTATTACATTATAAAGCTGCTGAGGCTCTAGATAAAACTTTAATTTATTTTCCATATCCTGATGCGTTTAAAGCATTGTATGATAGAAGTTCTCCTAGGCAAGCTCGTGCTTGGATAGCCCAAGCATATGCCACAGGTTCCATTTTTACAATTCCTGGAAAAGTATGGATAGGTGGAAGCAATACTTGGGATACCGGATGGGAGAATTTTGCTGATATTTATGAATTCATTCATGATCACAATGAATTGTTTGATGATTATGAAGCAGTTTCGAATGTAGCACTTGCTTATTCAGTATATGCTTCATTATTGGAAGGTGGAATGGCAGGTAGTTTGAAAGCTCGTCAGACTTTAGAATATTTAGTGGAGAGGAATATTTCGTTTGATATAAAAATATTTGGTGATCCTGATCAACCTGTAGCTCCTACTGTTTCAGAATTAGGGCAATATGATGTAGTTGTTCATGATAGTGATGTTCAGTACTTAACTAATGCACAGAATCAGATACTCAATCAAAGTTCTTCTAATGTTATCAGTATGGATAATGCTGGTAATATAAATGGTAATCTTTCATGGAAAATTAATGTTTTACGTAATGGTGAGTGGGTAAATTACCTGGTTTCTACATTTCCTCGAATGTCTTCTGAAGATCCATCGGCACCATATGTACTTCACCTAATTAATAGAAAATACAATGCTGCAGAAGATACATCTCAAGCTCATGAAAATATTTCGATAAAAATTCCAGCAACTGTTTTTCCTAAAGCTATTACAGGGGCTACTCTTCATATGCCTGGTAAAGCTTCAGTTGATTTATTGTTTGAAACCGATAATACCGGTGCTATGATATTAGATATCGGGACTTTTGATTCTTGTTGGGGTATTATAGAACTTACTCAGGCTAATATTTTATCCACTGATGATATAGTTTTTAATTCTGAAACAGTTTCATTGTACCCTAATCCAGCAAATAGATATGTTGATATTACTAATGCGAGTATGCTAGGTGTTTCATCTATTAAAATTTATAATGTTCAAGGTGAGCTAATTATGAATAATGTATTTCAATCTGCCCCAATAGATATATCAGCTTTAGCTAGTGGTTTTTACTTAGTTGAAATTAATAACGATTCAGGTGATAGTGTAGTTAAGAAATTGATTAAAAATTAATTATTTCAAAATAAAAACTAGAGATAACGCTGCTCAAATTGTTTGAGAGTGTGTTTTATATTAAAACAGAAAAGCATATGTACTTATAATTCATATGCTTTTTGTTTTCTTTACATTCCTAACATCGGTAGATGTTTTACTTTATGATAGGTCAAAGCAACAGTAATACAATTTTTTAGTTCTTTTTCTGGAATATCAAATTCTATTGGAAATATAATAGCACGGTTTCCTTCAAACTGAAAAATATCTTTGTATAAAACTCTAAATGTGGTAATTAATTTACTAGTGCATTGAAAATACATGCCGTATTGATTGGGTTTACTCTTTTTCCAGTCGATTCTTATTGTGCTACCTTTTTTAACTAAGAAACTAGGTTCTCCCCATTTTAATGTTTCTTCAATACTCTTTATGTCTTCTATTTCTTTAGCTGTTTCAATAATTAAATTCCGAAGATTCATTATTTTACCCATAACTAGGGCAGGGTATTTTTTATAAACCAATGCAATTTCAGGATTGGTTTTGATTGATACTTGTTGCATAGGTCAGTAAAAAAAGTTTTAAATTCTCTAAAGATTTGTTTTTTCTATTTCCTTACTAATTATAGAATAAAGAGTATTACTTACTTTACTCTGCAATTAGAATTAGGGATATGCTTTAATTGTCAAAATAAAGTTCTGTAAGTAATTCTTAACAATCAAATACTATAATTTCTATTATCACACATATTATGTAACAATAGAAATTATAGCTTAGAATATTTAAGTTTTCGGAATTAAATATAACCGAAATATATACTAATATATTAGTATTTACTGCTAGTCCCTAAGTGGTTATTAAGATGTAAAAATTTAAGTACTTGTTTATTGTACTTTTTCGGTTTCTTTATAACCGAAGAAATTATTTTCTTTAATCATTTCTGGAATAAGTTCAGGTAATTGTTCTTCCCATCCAGATTCACCTTCCTGAATTTTTCGAAGTACTTCTCTAGAATATATATCCATTATAGAAGGATCAAAATCTACAATATCTTGAAGTTTTCCATTGTATTTAAAGAATTTATATAATTCTTTCATTCTAGGATGTACCTTAAGGTTTTCACTTGTAGTTAAGTCTCCAGTTTTAGGGTCTTTTAAAGGATATAAATATACTTTAAGATCTTTAAAGAAGAGTTTTCCGAAAGCTTCTAGAATACCTCCGCTTAAATGTCGATAGTATTTTTCGTCAAATATATCTACTAGATTATTTACACCCATAGAAAGCGCCATACGCTCTTTAGTATAATTAGAGAAGTACTCTACAACTTTATAATATTCCTGGAAATTAGAAATCATTACAGTCTGCCCTAAGGAGCATAATAATCTTGCTCTAGACATAAAATCTTCTTCATCGATTTCTCCTTCTGCTCTAAGGTTAGATAAGGTGATTTCAAAAATCTCAATTGTTTTCTCTTTACGTACCTTATTCTCATTAAGGAACATATTAAGTGACTTTTTATAAATATCCATATTTACTTTGGTCACTGGTCTAAAACTTCCTCTTAGAGCTAGGATATTCTTTTTATATAATACAGCAGCGGGTAGAACATTATTACCATCAGGTCCAAACATTACCGCTTCGGTCATTCCATTTTTAACCAATTGCAAACTCATTAATCGGTTATCCACTTTTTTAAATCTTGGACCGGAAAAATTAATAGTGTCAATTTCAATTTGGTCTTTATCTAAGTGATCATATAGATAACGAAGTAATTTTTTTGGATTATCATATTTATAATAAGCTCCATAAATAAGATTAACTCCTAAAACTCCCAAGGTCATTTGCTGTAGTTTAGCATCATTTTCATGAAAACGGATATGAAGTATTATTTCATTATAGTCTTCATCTGGTTTAGTTTGGTATCGAATACCAACCCAACCGTGTCCTTTATATTTCTTAGCAAAATCAATTGTAGCTACTGTATTAGCATAACTGAAAAATAATTTATTTGGATGTTTTTCTCTCTTTATTCGCTCTTCTATAAGACGTACCTCGTGCTTCAACATCTTTTTTAATCGAGCCTCGGTTACATAGCGTTTATCATCTTCTATTCCGTAGATGGCATCACTAAAATCTTTATCATAAGCACTCATAGCTTTTGCAATAGTACCAGATGCACCTCCAGCTCTAAAAAAATTACGTGCTGTTTCCTGACCGGCACCTATCTCCGCGAAGGTTCCATAGATGTTAGCATTTAGATTGATTCGTAAGGCTTTACTCTTAAGCGAAGGGACGGACTCGAATTCCTTATCTCCCATGATAGTAATAGGCATAGCGAAATGGGCTTTTTTTGTTTATGTAAAGTTACTAATAGATTAAGTATTATTAAAAAAAACTGAAAGCAATTTTTCGCATTTTATAATAGATATAAATAATAAAGTGTCGAAATGAATTACTTTTTGAGCAAAAAAATTATAATTACATTTGCCTTTAGTCAATATGCGATATGGAAGTTACATTTCTTGGTACAGGAACATCACAAGGAATTCCGATAATAGGAAGTACCCATCCTGTATGCCTTAGTAAGGATCAAAAAGATAAGAGATTACGTGTGTCGGTCTTAGTCTCATGGGACGAGTATCAGTATGTAATAGATTGCGGTCCTGATTTTAGACAACAAATGCTGACAAATGAAGTAGATAGGATTGATGGGATAATTTTTACTCATGAACATGCCGATCATACGATGGGAATGGATGATATACGGCCATTTTTTTTTAGACAAGGAGATATTCCTGTATATGCGCATAAAAGAGTATTAAATGCTTTAAGAACAAGATTTAGTTATATATTTTCATCAGAAAATAAATATCCAGGAGCACCCAGTGTTATAGAAAATGAACTAACTAACCAACCATTTTCACTGGGCAACCTGGATGTGATCCCGATAGATTTAATGCACAATCGATTACAAGTTTTTGGCTTTAGATTTAAAGATTTTGCTTATCTAACTGATGTAAAAACCATTGAGAAGAAGGAAACCGAAAAATTAAAAGGGGTGAAAGTATTGGTGGTAAATGCTCTCAGAATTGAACCGCATCACTCTCATTTTAATTTAGAAGAAGCACTAGAGTTTATTGATGAAGTGAAGCCTGAAAAGGCATATCTTACGCATATAAGCCATATGCTTGGGTTTCATGAAGAAGTACAACAACAATTACCAGAAAACGTTTTTTTAGCCTACGATAATTTAAAAATTACAATCTAATATGAGAAGTAGAATATTTCTATACCTATTTATTTTTTCAGTATTATTCATATTGTTTCAATTTATGAATGCTAAAAAAGCCAAGGAATCTTATGATGGTAAGATAGATAACCTGATGGCAAAAATAGAAGAGAAAGAAGATGAGTTAAAATCTAGAGATATAGAAAAAGATTCATTAATAGATAAAATCCTTGAGCTAACTTATTTTTCATTAGATAGTGATGAAGAAGCTATTAATTATTTTGAAGAGCAAGGATATGATGCAAAAAAGTTAGAGTTAACTATTAGTGACCAAATCATAAGTCAAAATAAAGCAGGAGCTGATAATCCAATTGTTCCTTTTGAGGGAATGGAGGGTAATATGGCAATTAATAAAGTAAGATTATTAAATCATAAATGGATCATAGCAGATTTTACAGATGGAGTTTATTGGGGGCAATTATTTATTATTTATGATGTTAGAAAAGATGGAGTAGTGGATTTCGAAGTTGAACAATCATTCTTATACCCTAAAAATTAAGAGATATTACGAGTATAAATAAAAAGACCTGCTTAATATGGCAGGTCTTTTTTTTGGTTATTAATGCTAGTAAGTTGGTTAATTTTAAGTTTTTATTTTTTTACTAACTTTTTCTTTATAAATTCTCCATCAGCTTGGATAATTGCAATATATATTCCTGTAGATACATCAGCACCACTATCGGCTTTACCATCCCATATATATTCAAAACCATTTTCATTTGTTTTAGTAGAATTTATTTGTTTAACTAAGTTTCCTGCCAAATCAAATATATCAATACTTACTACGCTTATCTTTTCATTTATAGAAGAGAAAGTCACCTTGTTGGTAAAAGTGTTAGGATATGTTTTAAAATCGTCTTCTTTAAATCTTAATACAGTATCTTTCTTGTTGTACCAAGGCAATCCTAATCGTTGGTCTAACCACAGTAAAATAAACTCATTGTCATCAGGTAACCCTTCACCAACATGTCGACCAACACTAAATGGATAGTTATTATCATTTAGAACACCAATCAAAAACGGATTAAGAACTACAACACTTTCTATAGTAACAAAAGGAAAAGCAAATTCTCTACCAATTCCTATATCTCCAGGTAATCCAGGTTCTGAAATTCTCCTAGGATCTCTAATGTTCAATAAGTCTACATTAAGTCTTTTTTGAACCATCGTAGAATCTTCGTCTAGTTCTATTTCATAAATAGCTTTGAACCCTTCAAGATCTCCTTGAGATCCATCTCTCTCGATTATTAATCCTCTTTGTCTACTAAACATTACAAAATCACCAATTGCAGAAGCTCTTTCGTTAAGTGGATATTCATATTTTTTATTGGTATAAGATTTACTAGCAAGATTAAATTCGTGGATTAATAGATTGTTATTTTCGCTACCTTCTAGCGATTTTTCTAGTAATGGTAATAATGTGGTATTATCTGTAGTTAAAGCCATTCCTTCGAAACCACCACTTTGTTTTACATTAAATGGAGTGTCTAATTTTGTCACTCGATATGGCCAATACATTCCCGCTAACCAAGGAGTGTTTTCTCCATTTTGATCTTGTAAGTTGGTACCATCGCCAGCATCTCCAACTTTAGGGAAATCTCCAAATAAGCAAACCGTTCTAATTTCTGGATACTGTTCTTGGGAAAGTAATAATGTTCTAAAATCAAAACTTTGTATATCTGCACGATCCGTTAATTCATTCGCAACAATAATATCAGCAATTGCTTTAGTAAACGTTTCTGGACCAAAAGTTCTTTCGGAAAATACGTCTCCGCGATCATCCAAATCAGTTCTTGGGTTAATTTTGGTTTCTATATTAAAGCGAACTTTGGATGCATTCATCCAACGTTTTGTAGCTTCTGGATGAGAAGACCCTTCTCCATTTTTATAATAATCTTCATAGAACGCTACAAAATCAAATAATTGTTGTAATGATGGCATTACGTAAGGATCAATAAATCCTTTTTCATTTGCAAAAGCTACAGCAACAGGAGAGAGTGAAAGATCATTGGTTTGTGCAGGTCTACCGGCTAAGATTTTGTCTGCAATAAATGTTTTTTGGATACTGTCTAATGTAAGATTCTTTACCAATACTTCATCTTCATATTCATATGGAGTACCATCTACTTTTCTTGTTTTTGCCGCTTCTATATGTGGGTCGTGATCTAGTACAGGGATTCCGTCTAAAGTGATTCCACAGTCTGTTTCTAATGTAGGCATCAAATAATCTAATGCTGCTTCCATAGATGGTATGGTGTTTTCTGGACGTAAATTTCTAGCTCCACGATGTCCTTGTGCATCAAAAAGAGTAACATCAATAAGTCCATTATCATCCATATAATCAGCGCGACCGTCTTGGTTCTTATCAAAATTTTGTACAGCTTCTAATAAAAGGTCGGGGCGATCTGAAATAATTCCTTGTAAGTCTAGGTCCAACAAACGATTCATGTTTTCTGTATCGTTAACGGTGTATACAACTACTGGATGACCAGCACGATTTAAAGAAGAAACATTAAATAATTCACTTGATGCTTCTACCAATCCATTGGCAGTTGTCATTCTACTTCCTACTACCGTAGTTTCATCATTATCATCTAACATAACAAACCAAGGCGACATTACAGGAGCTTTACTGCCATTAACTTGTGCGTGTGCTCTCATCGCATTCATGATTCTAATAGCACTGGCTTCTTCACTAAATGGGTTTTGTGGAGAACGTAGTTCTTTACCTTCATTATCAAGATCAGGTAGAGGATAAGGGGCGTCTATTAATACCCCATTTTGATCAAAATGTAACAAGAAAGGCCCGAATTCATCGCCGATCCAATAATCACCATTAGTAGTTCTTTGGATAGATTCGATGTCAAAATCAGCACCAGTTAAAACTCTATCTTGGCTAAAGTGATTCGTAATTGCAAATGGAATTAGTCCATTTGGATCTTTTAGTTCGGTATATTCTAATACTTGAATATCTCCTTCGCCTCTTCTAAAAAATGTTTCAAATCTAGGTTTGATTTTGTATAAACGTAAATTATAATCCGCAGAATTCTCAATACTTCCGAAACCATTATCTGACATTGCAGTAAAAGTTCCGTCCATATTATTTAAGACAGCAGAAAATCCTTGGATAGGTTGCTTGTTATCAAAAGGAAGGTTTTGCTCATTAATAGGTCCATTACCAATTAAAAGACCAGAGGTAGGACCTTCAGAGAAACTAGCTGCATCTAAGACTGCCCTGGAGAATAGTAAGTCTCCAAAGTTTCTAAAAGATTTTCCTTTTCCTTTTGCATAAATTTCTTGACCATAATAATTGTCATTTGGTAGATCAAATTGTGGTGTTGATTTATCTTTTTCTGTTTGGGCAAAAGCAGAAAAAGAAATTAGAAAACCTAAGCAAGCAGAAATGCATATTGATTTTCTATGTCGATTAGACATAGAGTAAAGATAATTTTTCATGTGTGATACGATTAAGATTAAATTGGTTATTAATACCCTAAAAGTAATCTTTCGGTATTACCAAAATGTTTAGTCTATCTCAACAAATGTTTAGGTTAAGGTTAGGTGTTTTATGTTAATGCTTTTACTGTATGAAATCGATTACGATATGATTAAACTAATTCTAGTTAGTTACGAAAACGTTATAGTGAAGTGTTGTGATTTTTATTGTGTTTTTTTGTTTTGAATGAAAATTCAATAATTCGGTATCGTCACCTTTCGTTGTAACCTTATTCTAAAGGTATTCTAGTATATTTGAATCTTATCAACATTAGAAAACATCCCTTATATAATGAAGTCAAGATTTTTTTTCTTTTTCCTTTCAGGAATAGTAACGTTTTTAGCGTTTTCTTGTAAACCTAATGCTAGTGATTTTATAACCAATATCGATAGCTATAAAAAAGATGGTTTTATTGAAGTTTCCAGAGATAATGGTAAATATCTAATAAAGCTATATTCTAATAAAATTATTGAAACTTCATTTATACCAACTGGAGAAGTTTTTGATCCCAAATCACACGCTGTTGTTTTGGAAAATGGAATTGTTGCTAACGTAGAGGAAACTGAAAAAAGTATTGTATACGGCAATTCTGATGGGATCAGTGTTCATATAACAAAAGAACCATTTCATATTTCTTACATATATAAAGGAAAAGAATTAATCTCAGAGAACAAGGGATATCTTAAAACAGATTCTACAGAAATATTGAATTTTAATTTAGATAAAGATGAAGTTATTTATGGTGCAGGAGCAAGAGTAGTAGGAATGAATAGAAGAGGTAATCGTTTACAATTATATAATAGAGCGCATTATGGTTATGAAACTCGTGCTGAGCTAATGAATTATGCCATGCCTTTAGTACTATCATCTAAAAAATATGCAGTTCATTTTGATAATGCTCCGATCGGTTTTCTTGATATTGATAGTAAAAAAGATAATACATTGAGTTACGAAACGATCAATGGAAGAAAGACATATCAGGTTATAGCTGGTGATGATTGGAAAGATTTAATGAATCAGTATACTGATCTAACAGGAAAACAACCATTACCTCCACGATGGGCTTTTGGTAATTTTGCAAGTCGTTTTGGATATCATTCAGAAAAGGAAACTAAGGAAACTATAGCGAAATTTAAAAGTGATTCTATTCCATTAGATGCAGTAATTCTAGATATTTATTGGTTCGGAAAAGACATCAAAGGGCATATGGGAAATCTAGAGTTTTTGAAAGATTCATTTCCTAACCCTAAACAAATGATCAATGATTTCAAAAACCAAGGTGTAAAAACCATTTTAATAACAGAACCTTTTGTTTTATCAACATCCAAAAAATGGGAAGAAGCTGTAACTGAAAAAGTTCTTGGTAAAGATTCATTAGGAAATCCTTTTAGATATGATTTCTATTTTGGAAACACTGGAATTATTGATATTTATGATCAAAAAGGTAAAGATTGGTTTTGGAATATTTATAAAACATATACTAAAGAATATGGAGTCTCAGGATGGTGGGGAGATCTTGGTGAACCTGAAGTTCATCCATCATCATTATTACATGCTACAGGATCTGCTGACGAGGTTCATAATATCTATGGACACGATTGGGCGAGATTAGTTCAAGAAGGGTACCAAAAAGATTTCCCTAATCAACGACCTTTTATTTTGATGCGTGCTGGATATTCTGGATCACAACGATTTGGGATGATTCCTTGGTCGGGAGATGTTAATAGAAGTTGGGGTGGTTTACAACCTCAAACCGAAATAGCCTTATCAATGGGGATTCAAGGATTGGGATATATGCATTCGGATCTAGGTGGTTTTGCTGGAGGAGAAAAATTTGACGCAGAACTATATACTCGGTGGTTACAGTATGGAGTTTTTCAGCCTATTTATAGACCACATGCTCAAGAACATATTGCACCAGAACCAGTTTTTCATGATAAAAAAACAAAAGATTTAGCGAAAAAGAGTATAGAAATGAGATATCAAATGCTTCCATATAATTATACGTTAGCTTTTGAAAATAATCAAACAGGAGTTCCGTTAATGCGACCTTTGTTTTTTGAAGATTCTGAGGCTAAAGAATTACAAACGGTTTCTAATACTTACTTGTGGGGAGACAGTTTCTTAGTTTCTCCAATAGTAAAATCTGGGGTAGCATCTAAGGATGTTTATTTTCCTAAGGGATCTAATTGGTATGATTTTTATACAGGTGAAAAATATGAAGGAGGTAGATATATTACTATAGAAACCGAAGAGGATCATATTCCTGTATTTGTAAAAGCAGGTGCATTTATTCCTATGGTAGAGACTATCCAGAATACAGAATTATATAATACTAAGGAGCTTACGTTACATTATTATCACGATGCTCAAACGAGTTCTAGTTTTGGGAAATTATATGATGATGATGGAAATACGCCAAATGCCTATGAAAAAGGTAAGTATGAGATTTTAAGTTTCAATAGTAAGAATGTAGATGATACACTTTCTATAAATTTAAAGTCTGAAACAGGCAATGATTATGCTAAAATCAGTCGTAAACTATCATTAATTATTCATAATATAAAAACTGCTCCAGCATCTGTTAAGGTAGGAGATAAGATAGTTGAAACTGATTGGAACGAGAAAGAAAACCTATTAACAGTTACGCTTGAATGGAACTCTAGTGTGATAGAACAATTGAGTATAACATTTTAGGTATATTTATATTCTCAATAGGGTATGCCTAAAATATTATAATCAATAAAATGAAGGTTTTAATAGAAACAGAAAGATTATTATTAAGAGAAATTACTCTTGATGACATAGAAGTACTATACAATCTGCATTCTAATCCTGCCGTACAAAAGTATACAGGAGAACCTGTAGTAAAATCTAGGGAAGAAATAAAAAAAGCCATAGAAACAAGAATTATTGATTATAAAAAATATGGATATGGTAGATGGGCTACTATTTTAAAAAAAGGAAATAAATTTGTAGGATGGTCAGGATTTGCATACTTGCCAGAATTTGATGAAATTGATTTAGGATATAGGTTCTTACCTGAATATTGGGGATTGGGTATAGCAACAGAGGCATCTCGTGCAATTTTAGAGTATGGCTTTGATTCCCTTAAACTAAAAAAGATAATTGCAATTGCATTTAAAGATAATAAAGCATCGATCAGAGTGATGGAAAAAGTTGGAATGGAGTTCGATAAATTTGCTCCTTATGAACCTAATAGTGAAGACGCAATCTGGTATTGGTGTAATAAAGAACTTATAACAAAAAGTAGGTCATATTAAAAGATAGTATTGTTTATCGAATGTATGGGAGAATATAAAAATTCTAAATGGTACATAAAAGCCAGTAATGAACTAACAAAAAAGTATGGTGATATTCCTCCGCCTTGGATATACGGACCTAATCTTCATCCGTATAGTATCGGTTGGAGAATGGGAGGAGGAGAAACTCACATAATGATTTTAAATGAATGGTTGGATCAAGAAGTTTTAAATTTTGACGATCGTATAACGTATTTAAGAAAATATCCAGCCCCAGCAAGATGGTATCAGTGGATTATACATTTTTTGTGGAATGTTGATACATATGAATTTGAAGAATCTGATTATATACCATATTTTGAAAAACTTGAAAAGTTAGGTTTTAAAAACACCACTGATTTTATTAAAGATTTTGATCGAGATGACTTGGATTAATTTTAAGAAAATATTTTAATGAAATTTAATTCAAAAGAACAATCAAATAAAGAATATATAAATAGAATTAATCTTGTTCTTATTTATATTGATGAGCATTTAGACGAAGATTTATCCTTAGAATCAGTTGCGAAGGTTGCACTGTATTCTCCATTTCATTTTCATAGAATTTTTAAGGCCGTAATAGGTGAGACACTGAATTCCTATGTAAATAGAAGACGTATTGAAAAAATCGCTTTAGAGCTTATGCATAAAAATGAAGTTAGTATTGCTGAGCTATCGCTTCAATATGGTTTTAGTAGTAATTCTTCATTCACTAGAGCTTTTAAAAGTTTTTATGGAGTAAGTCCGACCGATTTTAGAAAACAACTTCCTAGTAAGTTTAGCAAGATTAGTAAAGTAGAAAGCAAGATTGGACAAGAGGAATCGATTTTTGAAAAATACATTTGTAACATTAATAATCATTTAAATTGGATTAAAATGAATGCAAAAATCGAAGTAAAAGAAGTACCAGAATTACATTTTGCAAGTATTACTCATATTGGGATAGAAGGGATAGGAAATGTTTTTGAAAAGTTAATAAAATGGGGGAGATCTAAAGGAATTATGGAAACCCCTGATACTAAAATGGCAAGAATATTTCATGATAGTTTCAAGGTAACATCACCAGATAAAGTTAGAATGAGTGTTTGTATATTGATGAACGAACCTTTTGTTTCTGAAGGTGAAATCAGCCCAGTTATTATTAAAAAGGGGAGAAATATTGTTGGTCATTTTGAAATCACTCCCGAAGATTTTGAAAAAGCCTGGAGTAGTCTTTTTGTTTGGATGAACGAGCAAGGGTATAAGAAATCAGAGGTGACTCCATTTGAAATATATCATAGTGATTTCAGAAATCATCCAGAGAACAAATGTTTAGTTGATTTTTATATACCGATTCATTAAATTCTTTTAAAATTTCTATGAATGACGAGTTTATGGTAAATGATTTAGTTTTATTTTTTAAATAATAGAGATCTGTAATCGCTGGTTGCGAGATATTCTTTTCTAAGTTGTCTGAGAAATACAACAATCTCATCTCTTTTTACATAACTTTCTTTAAGACAATCCATAAACTCTTCATCATTAACGGTAAGTACTAGATACCATTTTCCACTACGACTTGTGTAAGAATTCTCTAAAACTGGTTCTAAATTATTGTTTTCTAATGCTGCATCGATTACCAAGGGTGCTAGGTTGATTGTTTTTGTGGTTCTCTCTACTTCGTTAAAAGAGAGGTAATATGTTATGTTATTTACTATGAAAGGAACATTCCATTGAACGTCTTTATTATCTAATTTAAATTTGTAATTAATATAGTCGTAAAATTCATTTTCATTTTTGGGATCTTCGAAAATAAAGGAATTTCTTTTGGGAAGCCCTTTCTTAAACTTTTTAGCAACCATTACTTTATCTTCTTTAATTGTAGGTGCTATTTTAGTGGGAAAACAAGCTGAGAATAAGAATAGGATAAAGACAAAATAAAGTAGTGTTCTCATTAATTGTTTTTTTTGATAGTTTATCAAATTCAATGCCATATTATTTTTTGTTAATACATATAACTTGTTTAATTTAGTAAAGCTAATAAATAATTGAAATTTAATTATTTAAGATAATGAAAGTTACCGATGAACACATAATTATTGAAGAATATTACAATGTTCCTGAAAATAAAGTCTGGAGAGCAATAACTGATGTAAAGGAAATGAGATCCTGGTTTTTTGATGCTATTAGATCATTTAAACCAGAAGTTGGTTTTAAAACTCAATTCTTAGTACAGGTCGAAGATAGAAATTATACACATTGTTGGGAAATAACCGAAGTAATACTCAATAAAAAAATCACATACACTTGGAGCTATGTAGAGTATCCGGGTGATGCATTTGTGACTTTTGAGTTGTATAAGGAAGATAATCGAACTAGACTTAAGTTATCCCTGGTAGTAACAGAAGATTTTCCATCTGATATTCCCGAATTTACAAGAGAGAGTTGTATAGCAGGTTGGAATTATTTTTTAGGACAAAGATTAAAAGAGTACTTGGCAGAGTAATATTTATTTTAGAGAGAAAATAGAACTATATTTTTTGTGTTTTGGAAAATAGTAAAACAGTAGATGCTTTTATTAACAGTAAGTTACACTGGAAAAAAAGCTTAGAATTATTAAGATCTATTATGATTTCTACAGAAATGGAGGAAACAATAAAGTGGGGTACACCAACATATATGATAGGTGGTAAGAATGTAATAGGTTTAACAGCATTTAAATCTTATGTGGGGATATGGTTTCATCAAGGAGTGTTTCTAAAAGATGATCAAGGTAAATTGATTAATGCACAAGAAGGAAAGACAAAAGGTTTGCGACAATGGAGATTTTCTTCTTATGAAGAAATAGAAAAAGACTTAGTGTTACAATACGTTCTTGAAGCGATACAAAATCAAAAAGATGGTAAAGAAATAACAATTAAAAAACCTTCAACCAATATTAATATACCAGAAGAGTTAAAAGTAATTTTAGAAGCTAATAAGGATCTAAAAAATAGTTTTGAGAAGTTGCCTCGGTTTAAACAAAAAGAATACGCAGAATATATTACTAATGCAAAACGAGATACTACCAAAGCTACGAGGTTAGAAAAAATAACACCTATGATCTTAAGAGGAGTTGGTCTTGGGGATAAATATCGTTAAAATTTGCTTTCTATTTTTTAATGATCTTTAAAGTCTTTTTGTCTTTTAATTTCAAAAAGTACATACCGGTAGCATACCCAGAAATATCGATAGTAGTACTTTTTCCTTTATTAATTATTTTGCCGATATTATTAGTAAGTATCCACTCGTTTTCTTTAGGTAATTGTACTATGCCACTAGTTGGATTAGGGTATAAAAAGGTGGTTGGTTCATTTGTTTCAGGAATAGTTAAAGTATTCTCGGATATCCATTGCGCAGTATTGCTAGCATTGATAGCTCCTGCAGCAGAGAAATTACCGCCAGCAAAAACAGTATTAATACCTTCATTATCGGATGCAAAACTCATGGTGTTTATTTTAATATCTACTCCAACATTAATATCAGTACCTAATGCTTCCCAACCATTTGTTTCATTCCATCTTGCGATATTATTAACAATAACACTATTATTAGTATCAATATTGGCAGTGTCAAAAGCACCAGCGACGTATAAATTATTTCCATCGTGAATTAATGTGTTTACTATATTATTCACTCCATTATTAACAGATGACCAAGTAGTATTGCTTTTATTCCATCTTGCTATTCTATTAACAGTTTGACCACCTGCTATAGAAAAATTACCTCCAATAAACACTTCTGTTGGAGTTATTGCGATTGCCTCTACAAAACCACTAGTTCCTGTACCTAATGCTCCCCAGTTAGTTCCATTCCAAGTAGCAATTCTATTCGCAGTAACGTTTCCAGCTTCGTCAAAATTTCCACCTACATATAGTATTCCGTCTGTGTCTAATGCCAATGATCTTACTTCATTATTTGTTCCTGCTATTCCACTAGTTACATCAGTTAATGCTGACCAAGTTGTGCCATTCCATACTGCAATATTTCTTACAGTATTGCCATTTATTGTTTCAAAAACACCTCCAGCATATACGTTGTTATTATCATCAATTTCAATAGACGCTATTGTTCCATCTATTCCTGATCCTAATGCGGACCAGTTGTTCCCATTCCAGACGGCTATATTTTGTGCAGAAACACCTCCTATTTCAGTAAAAGCTCCTCCAGCATATAAATTGCCATTAGAAGAAATTTTAAGTGTATTAATAGTTCCATTAGATCCAGTACCTAGCGATCTCCATCCAGATGATTCATTCCAAACGGCGATATTATTAGCGCTTATATTTCCTACTTCACTAAAAGTTCCAGCGTGATATACATCGCCATTAGTATCTGTTACGATAGCTTGAATGACTCCATTGGGAACTCCTTGATTTAATGATTGCCATTGTCCAATACCACTTATAGCAGTTCCCGGTGTTGTGGTCGTTCCATCCACTAGTTTATAGATTTGTGCACTACTTCCATAATCACTAAAATATAGTTCACCATTTTTATCTACTCCAAAAGAAGAAACAAACTCACCAGATGTATTAAATAATAATGTACTGTTAGCTGTTCCAGAAGAAGGATTGTAATCCAATACCCAAACTCTTCCACTTACATAATCTCCAAAAATATATTTAGAGTTAATATCAGGATTTAGACTCGTGATCTCTGAGCCTCGATACACATAGCCACCAGTTATGGAACGATCTCCTTGATTTCGGTTATAAAAATGAACCGGAAAAACAGTAGGTTCATTGATGGTTACATTACTATTAGCCACAGAATTGGCTTCAAATCGACTCCAACCATAGTTTTTTCCATTTTCAATTATATTTACCTCTTCAAAAGCACCCTGACCTACATCAGCACCCCATAATCTTCCAGTTTCATTATCAAATGAAAATTTCCAAGTGTTTCTAATTCCATAGGCATATATTTCATCTAATCCATTGGTGCCAACAAATGGATTATCACTTGGAATTTCATAATTACCATTTGGTAAATCTGGATTCGTTTCTACTGAATTATTTCCATCTAAGTCTACATCGATACGAAGAATACTACCAAAAACAGTATTTTTATTTTGTCCATTCCCTTCAGGATCATTTCCGCCTCCACCATCACCAATGGATATATAAAGATATTCATCTAGACCAAAAGCAATTTTACCTCCATTGTGATTGCTATTATTCTGATTTTTATCGAACTGAAAAATCACCAATTCACTATCTGGATCGACAAAGTTAGAATTTGAAGTACTTACCGTAAACCGAGAAAGTACCATTCTTACCGATATGCCTGACACTGGGCTATCCGTGGTGTAGTAGGTGTAAAAATATCCATTAGTCTCATAATCAGGATGAAAAGCCAATCCTAATAACCCAACTTCTTGACCGTCTCTAAAACGTACACGATCTGATATGTCTAAAAAGGTATCTACACTATTAGCTCCTACATTATTAACCCGCGGAAAAACTTTAATTCTTCCTCTTTGTTCAACAATATACATTCGATCTGTTCCATCATTGGGGGATTGTATTTCAACAGGAAATTCAAAATTTATATTTGGAAAAGCAGTTTCATACGTAATCTGCGCATTACCTAAAAAGGTAATAGTTAAGAATACGAAAACAAGTAGTGAGGATAGTGTTTTCATGTTTGGAGTTTGAGATAAGTGTCTTTATTCCAACGAAAAAAACTATCGCTTATTATGGTTTATATTACTTTTCTAAATATGATTAGTCAACCATTCTTTAAATTGATAAAAATTGCGAGGATCGACTCCGTGACCAACTGGAAATTCGTTTAGTGAAGTATGTATTCCTAACTCTTTTAATTTTACAGGAGCTTTTTTCGCCCAATCTATAGGAATTACTTGATCGACACTACCGTGTGAACAGTATATGTTAAGTTTTGAAAAATCATTGTTTTCATAACCTTCTTTAAGGATATCTTCATTTAAATAGCCACTTAATGCTATCACATTTTTTACTTTCTTAGGGTATGATAGTGCTACAGAATAGCTAAGAATTGTACCTTGACTAAAACCAAGTAGAGTTACATTGGTAGGATCTAAATTATAGGTTGCGACAGCTTCATCTATAAATGTTGCTATTTTATCTCGTGACTCAATAGCTTGTACATCATCACTAAACTTTCCTTGCGCGGCATCAAAATAGATGGCATACCAAGCATTACCATAGGGTTGCATTGGATAGGGAGCTCTAACAGAAATTATAAATACTTCTTCTTGTAATTCTGAAGCAAAAGAAAACAAATCATTTTCGTCACTTCCATATCCGTGAAACATAAATAAAACAGGTGCTTTATCTTTTTTAATAGTTGGTTCTTTAATGATATGATGTAATGATAAAGTTTTGACTTCCATTTTCTTTTAGCTAAGGTTCAATTTTATTGAAGTTATTTTAGTTGTAAATGTATATGATCATCGTGCCTTACTGCTTGACAACCATGAAATCGAATTTTAGGATGTTGCACCCCTAATCTATTTTTTAGATGAGGTTCTATAAAAACTTTCCCTACTTCTTTCTGATTTACAATTGTCAAAAGTAAATCTTTTGTTGCTTTTTTTGAAAACTTAAGTTGATTATTTGAAATTCCAAAAGTCAAGTATTTAGCAAAATCATATTGCCAGTATCCTTTTTTCTTGCATACTTTAATTTGATCATATTCTTTAGAATTTGGGCCTTCATAGATACCATACCCAAAAAGCGCAGGTTTTTTATTAGTGATCTGATCGCTACTGTTAGTATAAATAAAAGAGAGATCAATTTTTTTACCATCATTATGACTAAGGTGAGGAGGTAATGGAAATCCGTTAATAAAAGGGAAATTAGCATCTAGATATATGAGCTTAATTTTATTATTATTTTCACTTACAGTTTTAGCTATGTTTTGTAAGGCGATATTTAATTCTGGAGTTACATAATTTCTATTGCATAATTTGGTAAAAAAAGTACACGACGCTATAAGATCATTATCTCTAATTTTTTCTCTCCCAAATAAAGGAGCGAGATATGGTACAATTAAAAAAGTACTAAATATATATAAACCAATAAACCAGCTAATTTTTTTTAATCGATAACTTTTGATGTTTTTCGAGATCATAAATTCTGAAATAAAGAAAAGCAGTCCACCAATTTGTGTGAATATAGTTAAAGCACAGATTATTAAAATTTTTGAAATTGTTTTAGATAGTCTCTTCATAAACACTATAAGGTAATTTTGTTAGTTAGTTTTGGTAGGATTAAGCTTACAAATGCTTTTTTTCTAAATAATTGATAACGAGATTTTTGTGTTTCTTATTTTACAACAAGATATTTTTCTTGGATTAATTAGATTCATTTTAAGCGTTTAAATCAGTTTTTTTAACAAGATCGTGTTAAACATAAGTTAAAATTATGTTAAAAACATATCAAAATTACGGTTTACCCGTAAGCTTGATCTAGTTTTAGATAATATTAAAAATGATTTGTATGTAAAATAAACTTTATGAATGCTCTTAGGAACTATTTAGTAAATCAAATATTTAAAGTTATGACTGCCATAATAATTTTTAAATAAACAGTGTTTTTTGGCAAAAACCAATTTTATATTATCTAACGAATATTACAGGTTGTTATATAAATTTTCCAATAAACTTAAAATAAGCGCTACTAAACTTATTAAAAGTGCATTATATCGAAGATGTATGTATTTAATCGGATTTTGAAATAGTTTTGTTTCAGTTATTCAAAATAATTTACGGTTAAACCGTAAATTTCCAATAATGGAATATTAAGTAAAATATTAATCTTTAATACCAAATCCCAAACTTTATGAAAAAAATTACCTACTTACTATTACTATCTATATGTTTTAGTTTTACACAAACCGAGGATAGTTATCAAATGACTATCACAAAAATTTCTGATGCATATAATGCAAAAGATGCTAATTCCCTTTTTGGACTGTTTTCTTCAGATTTACAGTCTTCTTTTACATTGGACAAAGTAACGAGTTTTATTACTGATAATCAGGCTAAAAAAGGAACGATGGGAGAATCTTCTTTTTTAATGGATGACGATGGTAACAAACGTTATTTAATGGAATTCGAAAATTCTTCTACAATTCTAGTTTTAGGACTATCATCCGATAATAAAATCACCCATTTATCCTTAGAGGAATATTAAAATTAATCTCAATTATAAAAATTAAACAATGAAAAAAAATTTTACATTTAAGTCTATAATGTTACTATTCTTATTTGGAATAGTGGCGTCGAGCACAAATACAACAAGTGCACAACAAAACATAAAATACGGAATGTTAACCTTTAATAAAGCGGTTAATATTTCTGGAAAGCAAAGAATGCTAAGTCAAAAAATGGCTAAGTCCTACCTGTATTTAGTAGAAAACCCTAGTGATGCAAAAGCTAAGAGGGACCTTTTGACTAGTAAAATTATCTTCGAGAAACAGAATGGTATTATCAATCAGAATTCTAGTTACAAGGTAACTAAAGATAGAATTACAAAGGTAAATGGTATTTGGGTAGAGTTTAAAAAACTTATAGAGAGTACTCCAAATTATGATAATGCAAAAAAGATTATTGATTTAAATACAGATTTACTAAAAGCAACCAATGATGTGGTATCTGCTGTTATTGTGGAATCAAAAGGAGCTAATAAAAACGATCAAGATCTTTTAGAGGATGACGGTTCTGGTGAATCCGATTTAGAGCTTAAGCAAATTATTAATATGGCAGGAAGACAACGTATGCTTTCTCAAAGATTAGCATTGTATTATTTTGCAAATCAAACCACATTGAAGACAAAGAATTCTGAACAGATGTTGAATAATGTATTTAATGAAATTGATGGTGCTATAACTATGTTATTGATTTCTAATTTTAATAATGAGAAAATTGATGAAAAGTTAGGGCTTGCAATGACCAAGTGGGAGAGTGTTAAAAACAATAAAAAGAAGCTAATGAATCAAGGGTTTAAGCCTTCTGAAATGTATAAAATCAGTAATGACTTAACAAAAGCTTTTAACACAGTTACAGGTTTATATGAAAAAGTGAAAATATAAATTATAACTAACACCTGTTATTTAAATGGGGAAAAAAGCGTATTTTAAACAAGTTTTTAATACGTTTTTTTTTATTTAATTTTTTAAAACCAATTCATATGAAAAAAAGACTACAATTATTAATGTGTGTTTTATTGCTAATAGGTAGTATAAAGGCCCAAGAACTTAGTATTGATGCAGACATAAGACCCAGAGCAGAATATTTACGTGGTTTCGGGAATCTTGTTCCATCAGGAGTAGATGCTGCTATATTTGTACAACAACGTTCTCGATTAAAATTTGGATATACTGCAGACAAGTTTTCTACATATCTTAGTGTACAGGATGTTAGTGTTTGGGGAGATACACCCCAGATAGCTGCTGCTGACAACAACAATAGTTTTTCCTTAGCTCAGGCTTGGATTAATTTTAAGTTTGGTAGTGGATGGTCGACAAAAATAGGTCGACAAGCACTGTCTTATGATGATCAGAGAATACTTGGTGGATTGGATTGGGCAATGCAAGGAAGGTTTCATGATGCAGCTTTGATTAAATATAAAAATGAAAGTGGCCTAAAACTAGATTTTGGTTTTTCTTTTAATCAAAATGGAGTAAGTAGAATAAACACCTTATTTGATCCTAATAATGATGGTAATGTAAGAGCTGTATTTGATTACAAAGGAATGGCTTATGCTTGGTTACATAAAGACTGGGCTAAATTTTCTGGGAGTTTTCTTTTTGTAAATAATTCTTATCAGAATTTGGATACCGATGGTCAAACTCCAATTGATGGAACTGTAAATAGACAAACCTTTGGTACACATTTAGTCGCTAAACCTGCTAAAGGGTTAAAAATAGCTTTAAACTTATATGCACAAACCGGTAAATTTACAGAAACAGTTGATTTATCGGCATATAACGCCGGTCTAGAGGTTACCTATAAACCAGGGAAAACTTTATTCGGAATAGGTGGAGAACTGCTTAGTGGTGATGATAATGGAGGAACAGATGGAGAGATCACTTCTTTCTTCCCAATCTTTGGAACGAATCATAAATTTAATGGATATATGGATTACTTTTATGTAGGGAATCATGCTAATAGTGTAGGACTACAAGATATCTATGCTAAAGCTGTGATCAAAACTGGTAAAAGCAGTAGTTTATTAGCAAAACTTCACTATTTCTCTGCTGCAGAAGATATAGCAGGAACTGATGATACATACTTAGGTACAGAACTAGATTTAGTTTTTACTCAAAAAATACTACCATATGCTACCTTAAAAATAGGATACTCTCAGATGTTCGCGGGAGATAGTATGGAAATCCTAAAAGGAGTTGCTGATCCTAGCGGATTACAAAACTGGGGATGGGCAATGCTAGTTGTAAAACCAAACTTCCTAAAATGGAGTCCAAAACCAAAACAATAGCATATAATAACAATACCATAATTCAAAACCTGCGAAATCAGTTTCGCAGGTTTTTTTATATATTATTTTGAAATTCTTAATTTACAATACTGATAATTACGTAATTCTTATTACTTAAATACGTGTTAATACTTAATTTCGATAATTATTAGTGGAATATTCCCTAAATTTAAGCTCCTTAAAATAAATTTAATGATGAAAAAAGTAATCTATTTTAGTCTGTTTTTCTGTTTCCATATTGGTGTTTCCCAGACAGATGTTGATTATGAAAGTACAATGAAGACTATAATTAGTTCGTATAACGCTAATGATGCTCAGAAAATCTTTGATCAATTTTCTGCGGACTTACAGACTACATTTACTTTAGATAAAGTAAAGGAGTTTGTCGCCAAAAATATGGATAGTCAAGGTAAATTTTCAGAATTTGATTTAATGGATCAAGATGAAGGTTATAGGTATCTAGTACAATCAGATAGTGATTCTGTAATACTAGTTATCGCGCTTTCTCCTGATTTGAAACTCACTAAATTTCTTATGGAATAAATAATTATATAGTGTTATTTATTTCACGAATGTAAACCATTCTTGAAAATAGGGTCCTACAATTGGAACAGTTTTTTGTTCTTCTCTAATGGCGGTTATTAAACCAAAAACCCAAAGTACGAAGATAAAAATGTAAAAGGAAGAGGAAATTATCCAAGAATCGAACATACTTACTAATGCTCCTAACAGATAAAAACCTATATTAATTCCTAAAGCTTGTCTGATATGAAAAGTAGCAAATTTGTTTTTGTTATCTTGATTCATAAAGAGCGCTATAATAGTACCTATAATAGTTATATATGCTATTATAGCTGCAGTTTTACCTTGTTTTTCGTAATCTGATTGCATGAGAATAGGTGTTTATTTTAGTACTATTTGTCCGTTAGAAATAATTCCATACGTATTACCTTTCGTAGCTTTTTCTAAAAATGCACTATTTTTAGAAGTAGATCCTATGTGTTCTTCTTTAAATATGGAACTTCCTTTTGAGGTAAATAATGATAAGTTAGCTTTATTTCCCTTATCTATGGAATCCGTTTCAATTCCAAATATGGATTTTCCTTTGGTAAGTAGTGATATAGTATGATTAATATCTAGTATATTATTTAGGATTCCGAAAGCACTTTCTAAACCTATTGTTCCATACATAGCGTTATCAAATTCTACTTTTTTATTTTCGACATCTATTGGTTGATGATCACTTGTAACCATATCTATTGTTCCGTCTTTAACTCCTTCAATTAAAGCGTTTACATCTTTTCTTGTTCGTAACGGCGGTAGTATCTTGTAATTTGTGTCAAAACTTGTTAATTCTTCATCAGTAAGAGATAGATGATGAACAGAAACACTACAAGTTACATTTAATTTATTTGATTTTGCTTCTCTAATTAATTGAACTGATTTTGCAGTCGAAATTGTCGGAATATGTAACTTTCCTCCGGTATATTCTAAAAGGAAAAGGTCTCTGCATATCTGTAATTCTTCTGCCAATGCAGGAATACCTTTAAGTCCAAGTAATGTACTTTGTTTTTCTTCGTGTACCATACCTTTTCCAGCAATACTCGTATCCTGAGGAAAAGAAAGTACTAATCCATCAAAATTCTGAGCATATAGAAGAGCAATCTTTAGTAGGTTTGGATTTTTGATAGGTTTTTTATAATCTCCAAAAGCAATGGCTCCAGCTTGTTTCATATCATAAAGCTCTGCCAAGTCAATACCTTCGGATTTTGTTGTAAGAGAACCGATAGGATATAGATCTACGGCGTTTTGTAGAGATTTTCCTTTCAGAAAACCTACAGAAGCACTGGTGTCAATTATGGGAAGCGTGTTTGGGTTTAATCCAATACTAGTAAAACCGCTTTTTGCAGCTACCTCCAGTCCATTAGTTATTGTTTCTCGTTCTTCATACCCAGGTTCGCCAAAACTTACGCTACTATCAAACCATCCTTGAGAAACGTGTAATGTATCTAATTTAATTTCCTCTACATTTTCTGTTATTTCGATTAACGAATCGATATCTTTAATGATTCCATTTTCGATAAGAATATCTACTGTTTGATTATGAAAGGGCGATGATGGATCAAAAATAGTAGCTGCCTT
Source organism: Aquimarina sp. AD1 (assembly GCF_003443695.1). Taxonomy (NCBI): domain Bacteria; kingdom Pseudomonadati; phylum Bacteroidota; class Flavobacteriia; order Flavobacteriales; family Flavobacteriaceae; genus Aquimarina; species Aquimarina sp. AD1. The sequence goes on from NZ_CP031966.1 coordinate 835,065, forward strand.
TAATAAGAAATTCATTTGAGATATTTTAATAATAAGATTTCAATTAATAAGAAAATCAAAGCAAAAATAATAAACCATTTCCAAAGTTCGTTAATACTAGTTTCTTCTTTTATTTGCTCGAACAGAGTGGTTACAGAATCGCTTACCTCATATTCTTTGTTTGTAGAGAGGTTATAGTATTGTAAATCACTTTCTAAAGTATTGTAATTATAACCCACATGCTGAATCAATTTTTCTTTGTCCTTAAGAGCATAAATACCGGCTTTAGAAGGTACCTCGTCTGTTGTAATTCGAACTTTGGTAGCAAAACTCTGTTGTAATGGAATACTACTTTCTTCATTTGATTCTAATGATAAAATTCCATCTTGTCCTAACGAAATGGGAACATCATAGGTGTTTACTTGTCCTATGTTATAAGAAATATCAGAAAGTTTTAGACTTTGTTTTCCAATGTTGTATAAAGTGGGAACAATTAATGGAGAGTTCTTAAAATTAGAGTTCTCATTATTAATAGGCGCAGTAAATACGTACATGGATTTTGTTACATATAAAAAGGGACTACTATCCTCAAAAGATAAGATTGTATTATTTGCAGTAGTCTGATAGTAAGAATTTACCTTTGGGTACTGAAAATTGGTTATTCTTTTATCAAAAACCCCTTTGTATAAGGGATGAGAAAAATTGATTCCTGTAATTTTCTTTTCTTGAATACTTTTTGCTATTAAACTTTCCGAAGAAAAACTATTTATAAACCGTTGGTATGATGCAAGATTTCCATCCGCTGCTGGAATAAAACAAATAGTACCTCCCAGATCTTTAAAAGACTTAAGAGCATTAATTAGTGAAACAGGAATTTGCTTAATCTCGTTGATTAATACAAGATTGGCATTACCAATATCATTATAGTTTAACTCATCTATTTTGGCGCTAATTAATAAAAACTCATCGGATGTATAAATGTTTTTTATAAAATTATCACTAGTTTCATTAATAGCTACCACTTTTATTTTTTCGGGAGTATTAATGGTAAAATATCGATAATTGTCAAAGTTTAATGAAGGATCTTCTATAACAATACGGCCGTTAATTTTAGTATTCTCATCAACTCTAAATTCTGTAGAGGTTTTACTGTTTTTAGGAATAGAAGCTGTTGTTTTCGCAACTAGTTTTTCTCCATTATAAAAAGCAACAGAAATATTATCAGCACGTGCATCAGTATTACTTAATAAAACATTTAGAACCATTTCATTATTTTCATCTCTACTTAGAGAAAGACTATCAATAGCGATATTCTGGCGAGTTACAGGTGTTAATTTTATAAGATTTGTTTTGGTTTCTACGTCAGTAGGTATGTCAAAAACTTCCTCTTTTTGTTGAAAATCTGAAACCATAATGATACGCTTTATAGTTTCAGGAGAATTACCTAAAAGCTGTTTTCCCTTTAAGTATGCAGCACTATATGCTATTTGATTCGAAGTATATTCTAGTTGTAGTAAGTCATTTCGGATATCCTTTTTGGTAACCTCTTTAAAAGTTTCTGTATTTGTAAATATGGAAACAACTTCATCTTCTGGTAAAGAGCTAAGCAATTCCTGAATCGCTCTCTGCAGCAATGGGCCTTTAGAACCTTTGGCTTGCATACTAAAAGAATTGTCTAGATAAATAACAGTTTCACTTTTTTTTCCAACGATTTCTTCTGAAGCTAAAAATGGTTGAGCAAAAGCAATAATAAGTGCTGCAAATGCTAATAACCTAGCTAATAGGGTTAACCATTTTTTAATTTGTGAACTCTTACGAGTCTGAATGGTAACCGCTTTTAGAAATTGTACATTAGTAAAAGGTACTTTTTGAAAACGTCTTAATTGAAATAAATGAACAATAATAGGAATAAGAAGGGCAAATAAAGCATAAAGAAATTCTGGGTGTTTAAATTGCATTCTTGATTATTGTTTGTCAAATATACTATAAGATTTGTTACGGATGGTTTATGATTAACTAATTTTTAGCGCAAGATTTCACTAATTTAGATACTGTTTTTGGAAATATACTGCATTTTAGGGATTTACAAAATATGAAAACCCGAAGTGAAATAATATACTAAAATTAAACGTACCTTTGCGGCTATATTCAGAAATGGCATTATGTAGTAGATTGTTGTTTCTTAAACAATTTATATGTCATTTGAATCATTAGGATTATCCGATGCTTTATTAAAAGCAATCGAGAAAAAAGGGTATACAATACCTTCACCAATTCAAGAAAAAGCAATACCACCAATTTTAGAAGGAAAAGATGTTTTAGCATCTGCTCAGACTGGGACAGGAAAAACGGCTGGTTTTACATTACCAATCCTTCAATTATTAGCTCAGGATAAACCATTTAGAAAAAGACCAATTCGTACACTTATATTAACTCCCACAAGGGAATTAGCGGCACAAATATTAGATAATGTAAGAGCCTATAGTACGTATATGGATCTTAGATCTATGGTAGTCTTTGGAGGTGTAAATGCTAATCCTCAGATAAAGGCGTTAAGAAACGGAGTGGATGTTTTGGTTGCTACTCCAGGTCGTTTATTGGACCTACATGAACGAAGAGCTTTATCTCTTTCTAAAGTTGAGATTTTAGTTTTGGACGAAGCAGATCGAATGCTGGATATGGGGTTTCAGAGAGATATCAATAAAATACTAGCATTATTACCCAAGAAAAGACAAAACTTATTGTTTTCTGCAACATTCTCCAAAGAAATAAAAAAACTAGCTAATGGGATTTTACATCACCCTGTTTCTGTAGAAGCTGCACCAGAAAATTCTACCGCCGAGATGGTAGATCAAAAAATATATAAGGTAGACAAAGCAAAAAAGAGTACCGTAGTTATTAAATTGATTTCTGATGGTAATTGGAAACAAGTACTCATCTTTACAAGAACAAAACACGGAGCGAATCGATTGAGTGAGAAGTTGTCTAAAAATGGAATTACATCTGCAGCAATTCACGGAAATAAGAGTCAGGGAGCAAGAACTAAAGCATTAAGTGGGTTTAAACAAAATAAAATTAGAGTATTGGTGGCTACTGATATTGCTGCTCGTGGGTTAGATATTCCTCTTTTGCCACATGTGATTAATTATGAATTACCGAATATAGCTGAGGATTATGTGCATAGAATTGGTCGTACGGGTAGAGCAGGAGCAAGTGGAGAAGCAATTTCTCTAGTATCGCAAGAAGAAGTAAGTTATGTAAAGGGAATAGAAAAATTACTGGGGTTAACACTAAATAAAGAAGTGATAGAAGGTTTTGAACCTAGTTTTGTTTTTGATTATAATGCTGCGCCACCAAAGAAAAATCAAAATTCTTTTAAACCTAAACGGAATAATAGAAACTATAATAGACGCAGAAAAAATAGATCATAAAAAAAGGCGGAAGTTTAACTTCCGCCTTTTTTTAGGTTTATAGCTGTTTTTTATTAAAAAATATAATATCCTACAGAAAGTTGAAAAGTTCTATTTTGACTACTAACAGCATCATCAACGTCTGTAAGACCATGGTTATATCTTGCCTGTGCAAAGAATTTCCCAAAGGTTACGCCAGCTCCAGCGGCAATACTTACATCAAAGCTTTCAGGTTCTCCCACTTCATAATCATCATTTACAACAACACCAAACTGAGGTCCCGCCTCGAAACTAACAAACTTTAAGAATTTGTATTTTACTAAAATTGGTACATTGATATAATCAACTTTTAAATCATCAGTACCTTGAGCAGAATATAAAACTTCTGGCTGAATAGCAAAATTACCAGGTAAACCGATAGTTGCTACCGCTCCTAAATGAAAACCAGTTCTGGCATCAGTGTCAAATCGAGAATCTATATTAGCGAAATTCACACCTCCTTTAACACCAAATTTTAAGCTTTGGGCATTTGAAACTGTGGTAAAACCGATAAGCGCAATGGCTAAAAAAAATAGTTTTTTCATGGGTATATTGATTGTTTGTTTAAATCAAATATAGAAACTTAAATATTAATAAAAGTTAAAGTTTTTTTAATGAGACTAACGGTGTAGAGCTGTTTTTTCTTATCATATTCCTCTTACCTCAATAATATATAGTATCGACGAAGTATTTGTTTTTCTGGGCAAAATACATTTTTCAGATAATTTTATGGATAATTGACCTTTTTCTTTTTATTCATTCCCCAAGCGATTACTCGAACACCTTTAGAATAACTTGTCTTGTGAGGGTTTCCTTTTAATAAATCATTGAAACGAGTATAATTAACCTCTAAATTGTTAATGTCAATATCGTTTATGCACCATTCTGGATGATGTATTTCATATTCGTTGATTGAATTTTTAGTATCCTGGAAAAGAGCATACCTTTCTGTTAGCCAAATATCAAGTTCAGATTTATTGTTTAGTTCTTTACCTACTGTAAATTTAATTTTTAGAGAATCTTTATACTTTTTATTTTTAGATGTATAGTTATTGGAGTCTCTTTTGATTTTTGAATATCGATAAGGAAGTTCCGAGATGGCTTTAGCAATACTGCAAGAAATTATTTTCCCTCCTTCAATGCTTAAGAAATAAACTCCGGTCTTTTTTCCAGATTTTATGTAAGTGCGAATGTTGATTTCATCAAAATTAGAAATAGGAGTAAAGTAGGGAAGAAATTTAGGTCTGATTTTTTCCATAGAAAATGCAACTAATGATACCCATGGTTCTCCATTGTATAAATCTATCTCCAATTCTTTAGGAACAAGTTTTCTTAATTCGTCATAGTCAACTTTCCAATGTAAGAATATTGCTCTATTCCATTCTTGATAAAATCTCCAATTATCAGACGGCAGTTCCCAAGGTCTATGTTGTGTGTTTTTTAGTATTTCTTTAATGCACATTAGATTACTATTGAATTCTTTTTTTAGCTATTGTATTTGTGTACCTTTAAAACCATGATGAAAGATACAAAATTGGCGGTCCTAATCGATGGGGATAATATACCTGCCAAGTATATAAAAGAAATGATGGAGGAGATTACCAAGTATGGAACTCCTACTATTAAACGTATTTATGGTGATTGGACAAAACCATACCTAGCAAAATGGAAAAATATTTTGTTAGAAAATGCAATAAATCCGATACAGCAATATAGTTATACAACAGGAAAGAATGCCACAGATTCTGCCATGATTATAGATGCAATGGATATTTTATATTCAGAAAAAGTGAATGGTTTTTGTTTGGTGTCTTCGGATAGTGATTTTACTAAATTAGCAATGAGACTGCGAGAAGCCGGTGTTGTTGTGTATGGAATTGGAGAAAAGAAAACTCCGGATCCTTTTATAGTAGCTTGTGATAAGTTTATTTATTTAGAAATTTTGAAAAAAGATACTGAGAAAAAAGATGGTAAAGAAAAATCTGATAAATCTAATCTAGATAAAATCACTTCAAAAACTATTAGATTATTGAGGAATTCAGTAGAAGACGCTGCAAGTGAAGATGGATGGGCATTTTTGGGAGACGTAGGTTCATTAATTCTAAAGAAACAGCCTAATTTTGATTCTAGAAATTTTGGGTTTGCAAAACTGACTCCTTTGTTTAATTCGCTTAAGCAATTTGAAATAGATGAACGCGAGCATACTAGCGGAAAGTTTAAACTGATTTATGTTCGTAACAAATAGAGTTGTTTATAGGTAACATTGTATCTTCGCGAAAATTTTAGAATATATATCCTTTGCAATACGAATTTAGCATACAAGTATCACCAGAAATAGCTGCAGATCCAGACCGTTTAAAGATCATGGTGTCTAGAAAGAATGGAATTTCTATTGATGAGATTAGACACATACAAGTTTTAAAACGTTCTATTGATGCGCGTCAAAAGGCGATCAAAGTAAATTTGAAAATAAAAGTATTTGTACAAGAGGATTTTGAGGAAATACCAATTGAACTACCCGATTATCCGGATGTCTCTAACGCTAGTGAGGTAGTAATTATTGGTGCAGGTCCTGCAGGTTTATTTGCGGCATTACGATGTGTTGAACTTGGTTATAAGCCGATTGTATTAGAAAGAGGAAAAGATGTTCGCGAAAGAAGAAGAGATCTCAAAGCTATAAATAGAGATCATATTGTTAATCAAGATTCTAATTACTGTTTCGGAGAAGGAGGAGCAGGAACTTATAGTGATGGTAAATTATATACACGTTCTAAAAAAAGGGGAGATGTAAATCGAATTCTTCAGTTATTAGTAGGTTTTGGAGCTACAGATCAAATTTTGGTAGAAGCACACCCTCATATTGGAACTAATAAATTACCTGCAATTATTGCGGCCATTAGACAAAAAATAAGAGAAAATGGGGGCGAAGTACATTTTGAGACTAGGGTAACCGATCTTGATATTAAAAATAATGAAATTGATTCTGTAATTCTACAAAATGGAGACCTCATAAAAACGAATAAAGTTATTTTAGCTACTGGACATTCTGCTAGAGATATTTTTGAATTATTGTACAAGAAAGAAATTGAAATAGAGGCAAAACCTTTTGCTTTAGGAGTTAGAGTAGAACATTCTCAGCAATTAATTGATCAGATACAATATAAATGTGAGGTTAGAGGACCTTATCTTCCTCCATCACCATATAGCATAGTAAAACAGGTTGATGGTAGAGGAATGTATTCTTTTTGTATGTGTCCAGGAGGAGTTATTGCTCCATGTGCAACAAGCCCAGGAGAAGTAGTTACCAATGGATGGTCACCTTCCAAAAGAGATCAACCAACTTCTAATAGTGGTATTGTTGTGGAGCTTCGTTTAGAAGATTTTAAAGATTTTTCGAAGTATGGACCGTTATCAGGAATGTATTTTCAAAAAAGTATTGAGCAACGCTCTTGGCATTTAGCTGGAGAGACTCAAAGAGTTCCTGCACAGAGGTTAGTGGATTTGACCAATAGAAAAGTATCTGTAGATTTACCAGAAACTTCCTATAAACCTGGTTTAAGTTCGATAGATATGGGAGAGGTTTTTCCAAAATTCATTCATAAAACACTACAAGAAGGATTTAAGGCATTTGATAAAAGCATGCGAGGGTACCTGACAAATGAAGCAGTTGTTCACGCTCCAGAATCAAGAACATCTTCGCCGGTACGAGTTCCTAGAGATAGAAAAACATTGGAACACACACAAATAAAAGGGTTGTACCCTTGTGGAGAAGGTGCTGGTTACGCTGGAGGAATTATTTCTGCAGCTATTGATGGAGAAAAATGTGCCGAAGCTTGTATAGCAACAATAAAATAAAATCTATTTATTTCTTTATAGAAAAGTCAAAAGAGGTACATACTCCAAGTGTAGATTTTACCTTAATACAACCACCAAGAGTTACTACTAGTTTTTTTACTGTTGATAAACCTATTCCATTTCCTTTGTTTCCGCTTCTATCGGTTCCATTTGCGGTAGTAAATAATTCGAAAATCGAGTCAATTTTATCCTCAGGAATTCCCATTCCATTGTCAGTAACTTTAAAATAATAGAAAACTTTATCTTCAGAATGTTCAATATCAATGATAATATGTTCTTTGTCATTATACTTGATACTATTTCCGATTAGATTAAAAAATATTTGCTTTAAAGCAGATTTGTTAGATTTTAATGAAGGATTAGGTTCTGGGAAATTAATAGTACAATCTGGTTTAATACTTAATAATTCTGCTATTTCTTTTAAGAGATGATTTAGCTTAAATGATTCAGGTTTGTTTTGAACGAGGCTATCACTTTCATAATGATCCAATACATCATTAATGTAATCACTCATAGAAAATGATGATTGTTTTATATATTCGAAATACTCTGAAGTTTCTTTATCCAGATCGTTTGCTAATTTTAATTTTAAAAGATCAGAGGTAGTAATTACATTAGCCAAGGGCATTTTTAAATCATGAGATATCACTCTGGCAAACTCTTTTAATGACTCGTTACGTTTTCTAAGTTTATCTTCTATTTTTTCTAAGTCTTTATTCTTTTTATTCAATTCAAAAAGAATAACTACTTGATGCGCTAATGATTTTAGAGCCTCTAGTTGTTTGTCACTAAGTTTCTTTGGTTGGCTATCGATAACACAAAGTGTTCCTAGTGCGAATCCATTCTTGTCAATAAGAGGAATACTAGCATAAAATATTACAGTACCATCTAGTGTAAGTGGGTTATCATGAAATCTGTCGTCTGTCCTAGCATCATGTATGATTAAAGGAGTATCTGGGTCTAAAATGGCATGTGCACAAAAAGACTGATTTCTGGGAATTTCTTTTGAAGAAAAGCCATAGGAAGATTTAAACCATTCTCTATCATCATCCACTAATGATATAAGAGCAGCTTCTGTATCGCAGAGATATGCAGCAAGCGCAGTTATTTCATCAAACTCATTTTCAGGCTCTGTATCTAATATGCCTAAAGATTTTAAAGCTTCAATTCTAAAATCTTCGTTAATGGGGAGTTCAGGAATAATCATCTTCATCAAGAATTGCCTGGTGTGAAACAATTCTTAATAAAATTAACAAAAAAATATTAAAAATTATGATTTCCTGCGTTGTATTCGATTAAATGTTAGTAAAGATTTAATATTTCTACAACATTTAATTTAGAATCTACATTTAATACGATGAATTTATAGAGAGTTTATTTATCTATTTTAATAAGAAAATGATTCGTTTATATAGAGTAATTAGAAAAACTATCTTTCTAAACCTTTTATTACATATAACATACTACCTTCTTTTCTACTATTAGCAACATCTGGGTTGGCAGTAGGGTCTGTAAATGGAACTCCATCAGCTCTTTCCCAACCATGGTTCTGAGTAATTAACAAGAAAGTATTGTTAACACCTATGGTTTCCGAAATATCTATCATACCAGTAATTTCCCATGTTCTGTCTATTGTTCCATATCCTTGGGCCGCAGCGCCAACTTGATCACATTCCAAAACAGTTTTTAGTGCACCAGTATTTAGATCATACTGATATAGTCTCGCAAAATGATCAGCAGCAGGTTTAAAGTCCTGAATACCATTAGGATCTTCCTGGATATAGGCATAATTTTCTGTTACTAAAATATTATCAGGACTATGAAAAGCTTCAGCAACACCGCCAATTTTATCTCCGTCTAAAACACATGTAATTTTACCAGCCCCAGCAGGATCTATATCATTTAGTTCTACCTTGTAAATTCTTCCAGAACGGGTTCCTTTTCCGATAAGATCAGGTCTGTCTCTTCCAGTTACAGTAAGATAAACTTCTCTGTTGTTATCTGGAGTACCACGTCTCCAATCGATATCTTCCAATCTAGAGAATCCTAATACTCCTTTAGATTTAGCTTCGGCATCTAATAAGTCAATATTTTTTTCAGTAAGCTCTACAAATTCCATATCATAAGCAACACCTTCTTCCATATCCATTTCATAAGTAACACCAGGAGAAGTTACTTTTAATCCATATAGTTTACCACTTTGTAAATCTCCTTTTCTACCAACGTACATTCCTAATTGGCCAGATGGTATTTCGTTATCACTATCATCATCTCCTATAAAAACAACAGTTTTGTTAGAATATGCTCTTTGTCCAATAGCAACTGCGTTTTCTGTAGACCATTGCCCCATAGCTGTTAGCATATTAGGAACAGAAGCAGCATTTGGATCTCTAAAAGGATCTGTAGCAAATACACCTTTAGAATTTCCTCCCCATTCTCCTCCTGAAAGGTATAAAGGACCAAATCCGTGCTCTAACCTTGTAATCATAGATCCAGAGCATTGCGCAGTATTTGCAGTGGCAACTGCATTAAGAATATGTTCTCCTTTAACTGGTTTAAAAGTTGGATCAAGTGTTATTCTTGCAACAGAGTAATCTGCTTCAATATTATTAATAAGCGTAAATGTTTTATCGAAATTTCTTAATAAACCAGCTCCGTCAGCCATAGATCCGTAGGTAAAATCTGGAACGTATGTATCCTCAGAAGAAAGAATATTATATATTTCGACATCCTCAAACTCAGGAGTAGTTTTAAGAAGTACAGGTGAAATCGAATGATTTTCGAATTCAATTCTGTCTCCAACAGGATTTCCACTGAAATCATCTAAATTACAGGATGTTACTAATAATGATGCTATTGATACAATAGCTAAGCCTAAATGTTTTTTCATGATGGTGTGATTTTGTTTTTCATAAATTTATGACACAAAAAGATCAGACATTTTATAGGTATGTTTTATCATTATTAAAATATCATTACCCTAATGTTTAGAATGTAAATAGAGTGTTATTTTTTAGATTTATTCTAAACAACGTTTTCTAATACTCTGATTCCGAAATATTATCATTTAGGCTTTTCATGAATGCTATAATATCATCAATTTCTTGATTAGTAAGATTTAAGGGGTCTGGAGGTAATGTCTGGTATTCTTGCTCTATACCAATTCCTGCGCCACCACCACGATTATAAAAATCCATAACCTCTTCTAAAGTAGTATATACGCCATTATGCATATACGGTCCTGTTAAAGCTGCATTTCTGACTGTAGATGTTTTGAAAAAATGCTTTCGCTCTGGAGTTTTATAAATCGCATATCTACCTAAATCTTCACTTATCGTAGCATTAATCGTATCATTATGCTTAGGAACTCCTATAAGTTCCATCTCTGATTCTTTATAATCAGGCGGAACCGTTCCATTAAATAAAGGGGCAAAATGGCAAGTTGCACACTTGGCTTTACCATTAAAAAGGTTGTACCCATTAATTTCACTTGTTGATAAGGTGTTTTCCAAACCATTGATATTTCTATCAAATTTAGAATTAAAAGGAATCAAAGTACGAATGTAATTGGCTATTGCATTCCTGATATCGTTATTATTAATTTCCCGATTAGGATATACCTTAGCAAATTGTTCTACATATTCTTTATTACTAATAACAGCTTTTTCTAACGTTTTTAAATCAGAATGAAATTCATTGGCATTTTCTACAACACTGATAATTTGTCCTTCTAATCCGCCAGCTCTTTTGTCATAGAAAAAATCTTGCTGTAATGCCGCATACAGTAGCGTAGGGCTATTACGAGTAACACCTTTTGATATCTTTAATCCATCTGTAAAAGCTTTTTCTTGTTGATGACAAGTAGCACAACTGACTTTTTTATCAGTAGAAAGGTTGGTGTCATAGAACAATTTTTTACCTAAAGATACCATATCTTGAGTTATCGCTTTTTGATTTCTATCTGCAAAATAGGTTACATTAAAAGTATCTGAAGAGAAAAGAGAGGTTGCATCATTTTTAATAGCTAGTTCAAAAGGAAACTCGACTTTCCAATCAGAAACTGTTTGATTCCAAAGAGTTAACTGTTTATGGGTTCTGTTTTTGATAAAATGATAGCGATCAAATTCATTAAAATCACCTTGTAGAGAATCCATAGTGACTTGTATTTCTTCTTTCCACGCCTTAAATAGATTAGGGTCTTTAAATTCATCTTTAAACATATATAAATAAGTGTGTAAGCTTTGATACACAATTTTAGAATCTTCTAATGAATTTTCTAAAACAGGAGAATCAAAACCAGTAATACCCGTAAGTGCTATTCGGGCAATTGCTTTTCTAAATAGCCATAGAAAGTGATACTGTTTTATGTGATCAAATCCTGTGTTTTTTTGAATAAGTTTTAATCTACTAGCGATTAAATTTACATGTTTTATGATCGTTGTAGTATCTTTTTTATCTACAAAGATTTCTTCTTCCAAGACTTGATACCCACTAGGAGACTTTATTTTAATATCTGTAAAATCTTCTTCTTCAACCTTTAAAATATTTGGTTGGTTGAGAAAACCATAGTTTTCAATATCTAATGTAGATAATACAGGTTCTAACTTTTTAAAGTATTTTCTAGATTCTTTAAAATTCTTTTCAATCTTATTAGGATCCTGTTTTATACTATCTAAATGAGCAATTGCTAAAGAAATATCTTTATTAAATTGCTTTTGCATTTTGGTATTGAATGAGATCGGTGCAGTTTCTTCTTTTTTTTCCTCTTTTGCGCAAGAAAAAAGAATAAAAAAAGCAAAGAGGCCCGTCATAAGACAAGCCCCTTTTTTGATTATATTTATTAGCAATAATTGCATAAGATTCATATGATTTATGAATTATCTTTTTAATCCTTTAATGATATATAGCATACTTCCTTCTTTTCTACTATCAGCAACATTAGGATTAGCATTAGGGTCTGTAAACGCAGTACCATCAGCTTTTTCCCAACCATGATTTTGAGTAATTAAAATAAAGGTTTCTTCAACTCCAATAACATCAGAGATATCTATCATTCCTGTAATTTCCCAACTTCTGTCTATAGCTCCATATCCTTGAGCTGCAGCAGCTACTTGATCACATTCTAAAACAGCTTGTAACGCACCAGAATTAAGATTGTATTGATATAATCTTGCATAATGAGCAGCTGCAGGTTTAAAATCTTGGATACCATTTGGATCTTCCTGAATGTAAGCATAGTTTTCTGTAACTAGTATGTTATCAGGACTGTGAAAAGCTTCTGCTTTACCACCTTCTTTATCACCGTCTAATACACAAGTTATTTTTCCAGCACCTGTTGGATCATTTTCGTTTAATACTACTTTGTATATTCTTCCAGAACGAGTTCCTTTTCCGATAAGATCTGGCTTATCTCTTCCAGTTACAGCAAGATAAACTTCTCTATTATTAGCCCCAGAACCTCTTCTCCAGTCGATATCCTCTAATCTAGAGAATCCCATAACTCCTTTAGATTTAGCTTCTGCATCTAATAGATCAATATCTTTTTCTGTTAATTCTACGAACTCCATATCGTATGCTGTACCTTCTTCCATATCCATTTCATATGTAATTCCAGCAGAAGTTACTTTTAATCCATATAATTTTCCACCATTTAGATCACCAGCGTTTCCAACATACATACCTAATTGACCAGAAGGTACTTCGTCATTACTATTATCATCTCCGATAAATACTACAGTTTTATCTGGGTATGCATCTTTTCCAATAGCAACGGCATTTTCTGTAGACCATTGCCCCATAGAAGTTAACATTCTTGGAGTAGAAGCAATAGAAGGATCTCTGTAAGGATCTGTTGCAAAAACTCCCTTAGAGTTTCCTCCCCATTCTCCTCCTGATAAATACATAGGACCAAAACCATGCTCTTCTTGAGTAATCATAGATCCAGAACATTGAGCAGTTTCAGCAGTTGCAACTGCATTAAGTATATGTTCTCCTTTTATTGGTTTGAATGTTTCATCAAGCGTAATACGCGCTATTGCATAATCCGCTTCTATATTGTTTATTAGGGTATAAGTTCCGTCTGTATTACGAAGTAGACCGGCTCCATCCGCCATAGATCCATATGTAAAGTCTGGTATGTAAGTATCTTCAGAAGATAATAAATTGTAAATTTCAATATCTGTAAAACCAGACATTTTCTTTAAAAGAACAGGCGAAACAGATCTACTCTCTAATTCAATAAGATCTCCAATAGGAGGTGTGGATGTATCGTCGTCGTCGTTACAAGAAATTAATAATAAACCGCAAATTAGCGCAAAAAGCTGTAAATAATTTTTCATGACTATGTGAATTTTGTTGCAGCAAATTTACTTTGTCATTCAGTTTAATAGCTTTATGGAAAGGTTTTATGTTTATTAAAGAAACATCAATCTAATGTTTATAATGTAAAGACAGTGTTATTCTTTAGAACCATTCTAAGCTAGAATTTTTCAAAAACGCCTAATCCAAATAGAGCATAATCATATTTTACAGGGTCTAGAGGATCTAATAACCTTAGGTTAACATCCAGTTGGTTTAATGCTTTGGCATCATTTTGGTTTCTACTTAATAGATTTAATTTACGAGCAACATTTCCAGAATGTACATCCAAAGGACAGGATAATTGAGATGGCGACATGTTTTTCCAAATTCCTAGATCTACACCAGGACCAGCATCTCTTATCATCCATCTAAGGAACATATTGATCCTTTTAGCAGCAGAATTTTTATGAGGATCACTAATGTGTTTTTGAGTTCTTGGAAGGTGCGGTAGTGTAAAAAACTCTTTTTTAAAGTGATGTATTGCATTTTGTAAAAAGGCTTCTTCATTATATTGAGAAAAGAAACTTTCTAAGTCACCAAACTTATTGTAAATGTTTTGTAATGCTTTTATAAAATAGGAGAGGTCTTTGCTATTAAAAGTTCTGTGTACAAAACCTTCCAGGTTTTCCAGTGTTGTCTCCGAATGGTTCATAACATAATCATGCGGAGAATTACCTAAAAGAGACATTAATTTATGAGCATTTTTTAAAATACTTTTACGATTTCCCCAAGAAATGGTTGCCGTAAGAAAACCTGCTATTTCTATATCTTCTTTTTGTGTAAATAAATGAGGAATTTGAACTGGATCAGTTTCTATGAATTTCAGCTGCTCATAAAAAGCTGCTTTTTCATCAAGAAATTCTTTGAGTTCAGTTTTATTAAGTTTCTTCACTGGATTTAGTACTGTACGGAAATTCTAAAAAGTGTTCAATGATCTATGACTTGTCTACAATTTTACCATCTACCATAACTAGTTTACGATCTGCCATATTTGCTAACTCTTCATTATGGGTAACGATAACAAAAGTTTGTCCATACTCATCTCTAAGTTTGAAGAATAGTTTATGTAAATTTTCTGCAGATTCACTATCTAAATTACCAGAAGGTTCGTCAGCAAAAATTACTTTAGGATTATTTATTAGCGATCTCGCTACAGCCACTCTTTGCTGTTCTCCTCCGGAAAGCTCATTGGGCTTATGATCAGCTCGATGTTCTAATCCTAAAAAACCAAGTAATTCTTTAGCTCTTTTTTCTGCATCCGCTTTTGGTACTTTTTTAATAAAAGCTGGAATGCATACATTTTCTAAAGCGGTAAATTCGGGTAGCAGTTGATGAAACTGGAAAATAAATCCTAATTGTTCATTTCTGAATTTAGAAAGTTGCTTCTCCGAAAGGAAATTTATGATGTTATTGTTAATTGATAAATCACTTCCTTTTTCTTTTGATGCTCTATCTAAAGTTCCTAAAATTTGTAGCAATGTAGTTTTTCCTGCACCAGAAGCACCTACAATAGAAACAATTTCTCCTTCTTTTATATGTAAATCAACACCTTTTAAGACATGTAAATCGCCATAGTGTTTATGAATATTATTAGCTTTTATCATCAATTATATCTCTAGAGATTGTGAAAGTAACTAATATCCTAAAATTCGCCAAGATTATCCTTTAAAAGAACCTTTTAAATTATTTATATCTAGAAAATAAACGACTCTTAATGATAAGGTATGTTTTATGGGTTGACCAAAAAGATTATCTAAACTATCCGTATAATTAATCGTTGATAATTCATCTTGGTTAAATATTTGATTACGATAGAGCAGTGTAGCTTCACTTCCTGGAGCAAATCTCCAACTAAAACTTAAATCTAAATTCCAGATATTAAAATTTGTATTAGGATCATTTTCTGTAGTGTCATAGTCTGTTTGAGTTCGTGAACCATCATCATTAAGTGTATAAAAAATATTTTCAGAATAATCAGCTGTACTCCAGAAATTTCTGAAACGAAGATTAATTGCTTTATATGGGTCAAAATTATAGCTAGCACTAAGAGAATTCTCTACTGTAGTAATATCTCGTTGTCCTAAGAAAACATCAGTATCATCATTATCGATATATCCAAAATTACGTTTTCTAACAGAGTAATCCGTAGTCCAAATAACTAAAAGTTTATCGGAGAACCGATATCTAGGAGAAAGGTTCATGCTGTAGGTTTGTTGATCATCTTCAAACCAATTACGATGAAATAGTCGAATATCATAAGCAAATTTTTTACGATAATCTGAAGATACCCATAGATTTACACCAAGGTTTTCACTGAATGTTACAAATCTGCCATCTACTCTAGGTTCGAAGTAATCATCAGTATCAGAATCATAAATAGTAAAACCTCCAAAAGCAAAACGTTCTCTAGTAACAAAAAACCAATCGACACCAAGGGAATTGGAAGTTTGAACACTAGGGTCATATAATCTACGATGTCTAGCAAAAAGATTAATTCTGTAGTTATTAAATAGTTTAGTAGGTTCGAAAATCTGGTAAGAAGTACTAACTCGGAAGCTATTGAAATTATTTCTAAAATTTACTCCTAAATCATTTATATCAAAAGTGGTATTAGCTAGATCGTGTCCAAATCCATATCTCCATTTCCCTTTAATACGATCAAAATCAAGTTCTGATCTAAAACCACCAATATTGTCACCAGGAAGATTTACTTGACTTACTATAGAGCGCCCAGTTAATCGATAAGAATTGGCTTTGTTAGCTAAGTTCCATACCAAACCAGTAACGTTGGCATCTCTAAAATCACTTCCGTTTCGGGTAACATTAGTATTAATTAATGAAATAGAAGAGTTGTTATTAAATTGTTGATCTAATACAAAAATATTATAGTTAGCTAAAGGTTCAACTACTTTTTTTCTTTGATTTCCTGTAATGGTATCGGTAATACGAACTTCGGTTTTTTCAGTAATTGCATTAAAAAAACCAATCCCTAAATTCCCTTTAGTTCTTCCCGATATTTTGAGTGCATTTAACAGGTTTACCTTAGTAGGAGCATCTTCTGCTATTTCATTTTCTAATAGATCTTCATCGGATACCGAACCTGTAGGACCATTACCTACACGTCTAGAAAAGAAAATACGCCCTTTATTAAAAAGTTCCGTTCCTTCCGTGAAAAATTGTCTATTTTCTCCAAAAGTTTGTTCAAAAGGTCCTAGGTTAAGTCTAACTTCATCAAATGCAGCTTGCCCAAAATCTGGAATTAGAGTGGCATCTAAAGTAAAGCTATCACTTAATCCATATTTAACATCTAGTCCTGCACTAAAATCTGTTTCTGTTTCTCCGTCGGATGTAGTTGCTAAACCTTGAACAAATGGAAAAAAAGTAAGTCTAACAGGTGGGTTTATATCTTTAACGCCTTTTACAAGCCCGTTATATTGTGTGCGTTGCCCTACTTCGTTATCTACAAAATTCCAAGAATGTGTTTCGTTCCTGTTCTGTAACCGTCTAAAAAAGTTAATACTCCAATCTTGAACTGGTATTTCGGGAAAACGTAAAGCATTATATGGAATTTTAAATTCAGCATACCATCCTTTCTCATCAAAAGATATTTTTGCGTCAAATACTACATTATAACTAAAATCTTCATTGAATTGATCAGCTCTGGCATCTCCTATTGTTCCGGCACTAGTAATAAAAAAACGTGTCTCGTTAATTCCATCATTGTATGTGTTCATGGATATATTAAAGAAATCTGCTTGAGCAAAAACATTATCCCTTTGACTAAATTGGCGTAGTATTTTATCCGGTTGATCATCATAAAGATAAGCAGCGAAATATACCGCTTTATCGTCATATGCCATTTTTACTTCTGTTCTAAGACTTTCTGGTATAGTCCCATCATTACCAGGTTGCCACATATTAAAATTACCAGATGGACTAATATCTAACCATACCTGATCATCTAGAATACCATCAATTTTAGGTGAGGTAGATATTCTGTGTGCCGTAATTTGTTTTTTTTCTTGACCAAATAAAAGAATAGTATGCAGTATAAATAGCACACTAAGGATAGGGCGTAATTTTCTATTCATGTTTTGTAAAAAAATCCTTACTTTTTCGACTCAACTGCAAAACTAGGATTTACATCTGAATGGCGTACTAATGAAAAGTTAAAAAGCATTAGGGCTGTTTACTATATATGTACATTCGTTAAACAATATTTATTTTTTAACAATATTATGGGAAATAATAACTTAGATAGCGCAGTTTTTGCTGGAGGATGTTTTTGGTGTACAGAAGCAGTTTTTCAAAGGTTACAAGGAGTATTTCAAGTGATTTCTGGATATACTGGAGGTTCTATAAAAAACCCTGCGTATAGAGAAATAACAACAGGAAGAACTGGGCATGCTGAAGCAATAAAGATAGTGTACGATGCAAATATTATTAATTATAGTGAGTTATTAGAAATCTTTTTTGCGACTCATGACCCTACTACTTTAAATAGGCAAGGAGCGGACAGAGGTACTCAATATAGAAGCGCTGTATTTTATGAAAATGAAAATCAAAAAAAAATGGCTCATTCAATGATTGATAAGCTACAAACGGAAGGTGTTTTTGATAGTCCAATTGTAACAGAAGTAACAGCATTAGGACCTTTTTATAATGCGGAGGATTATCATCAAGATTATTATAACCAAAATAGTAAACAAGGATACTGTCAGTTTGTGATTAACCCAAAACTAAGTAAATTGCAGCATACTTTTAAGAGTAAGTTGAAAAAGGAAATTTAGAATTAATATACGCATAATGCCATACAATAAATTTGAAGAATATAATATCAAGGTTACTGATGATGTAAAAGATAAGTTTAAGTCGATTATTACGGATTTAGGAGAAGATGTAAGTAGAGAAGGGATCGTTAAGACTCCAGAGAGAGCGGCGAAAGCCATGCAGTTTTTGACTCAAGGATATCATCAGGATCCCGAAGAGATATTAAAAAGTGCCATGTTTAAAGAAGATTATGACGATATGGTAATTGTAAAGGATATTGAGTTGTATTCTCTATGCGAGCATCATATGCTTCCATTTTTTGGGAAAGCCCATATAGCATATATTCCTAATGGGCATATAGTTGGGTTAAGTAAATTGCCTAGAATTGTAGATGTTTTTGCAAGACGGCTTCAAGTACAAGAGCGATTAACTCATGATATTTTAGAGTGCATCAATAAAACACTTAAACCGCAAGGTGTTGCTGTTGTAATAGAAGCTTCGCATATGTGTATGATGATGCGTGGTGTGCAAAAACAGAACTCTGTAACCACTACTTCTGGATTTAGAGGTCAATTTGAGAAAATAGAAACAAGAACCGAGTTTTTAAGATTGATAACTGCAGATTTGGCATAACAATTTTTTGGCATTTTTTTTGTTATATCTTTAGTAAATAGAAACTTATGAAAAAAAACAAATATAAATTACTAAAGAAAGGCATTGTTTATGATTTGATTGGTATGGCTTCGATGGTTATTCCAGTTGTCGGCCCTTTTTTAGATATCATTTGGGCTCCATATGCTGCAAAAAAAATGTTGGATATGTATCCTGGAAAAAAAGGAAAAATAGCATCTGTAATAACATTTATAGAAGAGATTATACCAGGTACTGATATTATTCCATCTTTTACCATTATGTGGTTATATACATTTGTAATTAATAAGGAAGAAGTTTTTGATAAAGACGGTAAAACAATTGAGGTAGAGATAGTTCAATAGTAAGTATTGCTACTTACTTTATCTAATAAGTCTTTTAAAACATTTTTAATCAAGAAATTTAGCGAAGCCCATTCTGCGGAGCATTTTTTTCTCGAACCACCAGAAAAACTTAAATTGACCGAATAACCATCCTACAATTAATAGTATAACTTGGTATATAGGGAATATCAAAAATATTCTAAGAGGCCAATAGATCCAGCCACTCGTAGTTTCTTTGCTCAATCCAATTAGAGTTAGTAATGGGTCAGAAACTCTTGCAGCCGTAGATCCTGTAATTGCAAAAACAATAAATATAGCTATCATTTCCCATCGATAGTTGATTTCCCATTTTTTTTCTAATGCACTAAAGATTTTTAAAGTAAGTCCTAATAAGGGAATAAAAAGAAACAAAGAGATTAAGGATAAAGCGAGAATATACGCTTCGTGGTCTTCTGATAATTTAAAAATTCCAGATATAAGTCTTTTACTTAGTAAAAAAGAAGAAATCAATAAACCTGTAAGTCCTAATAAGGGAAAAATAAGTTGCCAATTAGCTTGGATTTCCCAACGATCTTTGAATTTTTGCATTGAACAAAAATACAATATAAACTTCCCTCGTCAAAATCTTTATCCTCTGCTTACGAAAAAACGCTGGTTGTATTGTTTTTCAAAAAATAAGAAATAATTATATAGTAGATAATTTACTTCATATCCATAATCAGTGTGCTGATCATAGTTAATTTGTTGGATATATAAATTAGGATCAAAACGTTGTGGTTGAACTACTCTTTGATTGTATTCTATAACATATTGACGATTTCTTATTTCTAAAAACTGTTGATTGTAATATCCTCTGGGTCTTTGTGTTACTAACCAGTTATTAAATCCAGGTTCTATGATAATGATTTCGTACTCTAAATCATCATTAGCAATTCTTAATGTATCTGAAGTATTGGCCGTAGATGTTGTGTCTAGTTTTCGATCTTTAGTTGTTCCGCAACTGTAAATGATTAATACTAGAGTAAGTAGAAAAAAAACCTGTTTCGTTACCATACGTTTAAAATACAAAAAGTCGATCAATATTTTTTGATTTTTAACGTTTTGTAATGTTTTATAGAAATATAATCATATGTACCGATATAGAAAAAGAGCCTTGATGTTTATATCAAGACTCTTTCAAAATTATTAAAACTTTTTTTGATTTTATTTTCCGAAAAGTCCACCAAGTAACCCTCCAATACCGCCTTTTTTCTGACCGCCTCCTAGAACCATACCTGCAACATCATCTAGAATACTTCCGTCACCATCAGCATCTAGAAATGATTCGATAAGAGATTGTTGTTTAGATCCTTGACCACCTCCAAGCATTCCACCTAACATACTAGATAATCCATTGGCATCAGATACGTTACTTTGAGAAGCTTGCTTACCTAAAACTCCCATTAGAATAGGTGCAGCTACTTTAAGTATTTGACTTACTGAGCCAGCATCCATTCCAGATTTTTGACTTAATGCATTTTCTACAGCTGGTTGTTTACCTCCTAAAATATGTCCAAGAATTCCAGCTCCATCATTAGTAACATTGTCTTCAACTCCACCTTCGAACAAACCACCAAGATTATCTAAGATTCCACCACCAGAATGTTTTCCGGATAACGCTCCTAATAATCCCGAAGCTCCTTCAGGAGTAGAAGCATTTTTTTGCATTGCTCCCATAAGCACTGGCATAGCCATACTTAGTAAATTTCCTGTTTTATCTGCGGATTGTCCTGTTTGACTACTTACTCCGCTAATGATTTGTTGCCCCATTGGGCTATTTAAAAGATCTAAAATTCCAGACATGATTTATATTTTTTTATTATGTGATCTAAATTTACATTTTTTATAGGTAAGATTATAGAATTTATTCCCCTTATTTTATAATAAAACCGGATGAAACGATAATTTTATCGATATAAGGTAAATAAAAAACACCTTTTACGAATTTTCGTAAAAGGTGTTTTATTTTTGATGATCTCTTAAGATTTTCTATTCTTATTTAAGTATAGATATAATTTGATCAGCAAGCTCTTGTCCAATTCTATCTTGCGCTTCTCCTGTTGCTGCACCAATGTGAGGTGTTAGCGAGATCTTGTTATTCATTAATACTTTTATAGCAGGATTTGGTTCGTTTTCGAAAACATCCAGACCAGCAAAGCTTAGTTTACCACTTTCTAGCGCTTCTACTAATGCTACTTCATCAATAACACCACCACGGGCTGCATTGATTAATCCAGCACCATTTTTCATTTGGTCTATTTCAGTTTTACCAATCACATATTCTTTCTGTGCTGGAACGTGTAATGTAAAGAAATCTGCTTGTTTCAAAACTTCTTCTTTTGAAACAGTTTTTATTTTGAAGTTTAAGGATTGTCCATCAAAAAATTCAACCGGAATATCTACTTCTTCAATAAAGGGGTCAAATGCTACTACATTCATACCAACTCCGATTGCTATTTTTGCCGTAGCTTGTCCAATACGACCAATACCAATTACACCAAGTGTCTTTCCTCTTAATTCTGTACCACCAGCATATGCTTTTTTAAGGTTTTTAAATTTGCTATCTCCTTCTAACGGCATATTTCTATTCGCATCATGTAAGAAACGTACACTCCCATATAAATGAGCAAATACTAATTCGGCAACAGAACCAGAAGAAGCGGCAGGCGTATTAATTACATGCAGTCCTTTTTCTCTAGCATAAGTAACATCAATATTATCCATACCAACACCACCACGACCAATGATTTTTAAGGAGCTACAATTGTCAATGATATCAGTTCTTACTTTGGTAGCACTTCGTACCAGTAGTACATTGATTTCATTATCGTTTATATAATTTACTAATTGATCTTGTGCCACAGTGGTGGTTTGCACTTCGAATCCAGCTTTTTCTAGGGCATCTATACCACTTTGTGATACTCCATCGTTTGCTAATACTTTCATTTTAAAGGTTTGATTTTTAATTTTTTTTGTTCTTATTCCAGAATAGTAAGCTTCGGTTTGTTGTAAGTTGGTTATGCTTTTCTTTCTAAATCACTCATTACGTCTACAAGTGCAGCAACACTTTCTATACTCATAGCATTGTACATACTTGCTCTATATCCTCCAACACTTCTATGTCCATTAACACCATTGATACCCGCTTCTTTCCACATTGCATCAAAGGTTTCTTTTAGGTCTTCATCAACTAAAGAAAAGGTTGCATTCATTGTAGATCTATCTTCTTTTTCTGCAAATCCTTTAAAAAGAGGATTTAGCTCTATTTCAGAATAGATAAGTTTTGCTTTTTTCTCGTTTTCTTCTTCAATGGCAGCTATTCCGCCAAGTTTTTTTAGCCATCTAAGTGTAAGCATAGATGTATATACAGGGAAAACAGGAGGTGTATTAAACATACTGCTTTTACTAATATGTACACTGTAGTCTAACATTGATGGGATTTGTCTTTCTATTTTGCCAAGAATATCTTCTTTAATAACAACCAACGTCGTTCCTGCAGGCCCCATGTTTTTTTGAGCTCCAGCATAAATTAGACTAAACTTAGAAAAATCCAATTGTCTTGAGAAAATATCACTACTCATATCGCATATAAGTGGTGCATCGGTAGTTGGAAAGTCTTTAATTTGTGTTCCAAATATGGTATTGTTACTTGTGCAATGTAAATAATCCAAACCTTCTGGTACTTTGTACCCTTTAGGGATATAATTATAGTTAGCATCTTTAGAGGAAGCAACTTCAATAACTTCACCAAAAATCTTGGCTTCTTTAATGGCTTTATCACTCCAGCTACCTGTATTGATATATCCTGCTTTAGTTTGTAATAAATTATAAGCAGCCATTAAGAATTGTGTACTCGCTCCACCTTGAAGAAAAAGTACTTTATAGCCTTTACCTTCTAATCCTAATAATTCTAAAGCCAAACTACGGGCTTCTTCCATTACATCTACAAAATCTTTGCTACGATGTGAAATCTCCAAAATGGATAACCCAGAGTCGTTAAAGTCTAATACAGCCTGGGATGCTTCTTTGAATACTTCTTGTGGTAAAATACAAGGTCCTGCGCTAAAGTTGTGCTTTTTCATCAGTGATTTTATTGTTTTTATTATTTACTTTTCTTATTGTTTTCTGGCTCCTTAAACCAGTAAGAAAAAACACCACAAAGGTGCTAATAATCTAAAACAAAATCATTATCAATATGATAAAATATTTATTGAATTTTTGTTAAAAATTCAATAACATCAATGTTATCTGCATAATCTGACAGAGAAGGGTGTTGAGTAGTGCCAAAATCAATACTTTCTTCTGAAAAATCATCACTTACAATACATTGAATAGCTTCTTTATCCTTTTCGAATTTTTGAATTAGCTCATCCTTAGTGTCATAAGTTTCGTAGAATAAAGTGGCAATAGGAGAACCATAACTGGTATCTTCCTTTAGCATTAGAAAACCATTTTCTAGTAGCTTAAAACTGCTCATTAAATACACCGCTTTATTATAATCATAATTATTGGCATACTTAGCACCGTTAATGATATCATTATGAGCATAAATGGATTTAAAAAATAGATCGAAATCATAACCTTTAGGAACCATAAGTTTGGATACACTGCGACAACCTAATCCATAATATCTAAATATATCGTTTCCTAATGCTGCCAATTGTTCTTTGGATTCGTTACCGGTTAAAACAGCTACAGAATTTCTGTTTTTGCGAATTATATTGGGTTTATTACCAAAATAATGTTCAAAATAACGTGCAGTGTTATTGCTTCCTGTAGCAATGATGGCGTCAAAACCAGTGAGTTTTTCGGTGGTAAAAGAAATTTTATTCTTAAACTTAGGTGCTATGGAGATTAGGTAAGAAGCTAAATATGGAAGTAATTGATTATCATTAGAAGATTGTTTAACTAATACGTTATGGCCGCTGATTAATACTGAAATAAAATCGTGAAATCCAACTAAAGGAATATTACCTGCCATAATTATTCCAATTGTTTTCGATTCTATTTGATCTAATGAATAAGAAGATAACCATTGTTCTAGGTTATGTTTTGTAAGTGTTTTACTCCATTGCGATAGTGAAAACACTATGTTTTCTTCTGTAAACCAACCATTATGATGTTTGGCAGATTCTATTTTTTGCGTCATTCCATCAAAAAAATCTTCGTTATTTTTGATGTTGTTAATCTTCTCATAACCAGTATTTTTGAATTGACTTAAGAACTTGCCTAATTCAGAAAATGCGGTGATTCGGTCATTTAATAACATTTCTAATTTGTTTATCACTAGTTTACGAGTTATTTTTGTGTTGCAAATTTAGAATAAAAAAGAGCTATGGCAATTATAATAACGGATGAATGTATAAACTGTGGTGCGTGTGAACCAGAATGTCCAAACACTGCAATTTATGAAGGAGCAGATGATTGGAGATATGCCGACGGTACAGATTTAGAAGGTGATGTCGTACTTCCTGGAGGAAAAGCAGTTAACTCAGAAGAGGCGCAAGAGCCTGTGAGTGATGAGATATATTATATAGTTCCAGATAAATGTACGGAGTGCAAAGGTTTTCATGAAGAACCTCAATGTGCGGCTGTGTGTCCGGTAGATTGTTGTGTTCCAGACGAAGATATAGTAGAAACAGAAGAGTTTTTATTACAGAAACAGGCATTTATGCATAAAGAATAAAAGATTAACGATCTTATATATTATAAACCTGTCAGTATCGACAGGTTTTTTTGTGCTTGTTTTTTAAATTTTAGTATTTTCGTCAAGAATTTAACCTCAAATTTAAACATGAAATTATGAAAAAATTAATATTCTTTATTTTACTTGTTGCTATTTCGACTACTTCATTTGGACAATATCGTTGGGAAGTAACTGGTGGTGCGACATTTTCCAAGTTAAGTTTTGAGGATGTTGACTCAGATTTTGGAACAGGTTTCTTTTTTAGCGCTGGTTATGGCTATGTTATGGGTGTTCGAGCCAAAACAAGTATTGTTTTTTCTGTTGAAATTTTACAAAGAAATAGTGAGATAGATCTTTTCCAGTCTCAGTTTGATCTAGGTGATCCAGTATTTATTGATGATCCAAAAACTGAAATAAAAGCTCTTCAGATAGGGTTTAATCCTAAATTTAGATATTTATTTGGTAGAGGAAAAGATCGTTTTAGACCTTTTATTAATGTAGGTCCTTCTTTTAGATTAAATACTAGTGTAGAATTTGCGGGTGTAGATTTGGAATCTGATCAGTATGAACAACTAGTAATTGGCGGAGTTTATGGTGTAGGTTTTTCTCAGATGATTGGAGAGATGTTTGATATTATGCTAGAAGTAGGTGCAATGAATGATTTTACGGATAATTTAGTCGATGTAGATAGTAAGTTTTTTGACATCTATGCTCGAGTAGGTGTTCGTTTTAGAATATATGATGCTCGACGATAAAAGATAAGTCAATTAAAAATAAAATATTAAGATCCTGCTTCGGCAGGAGTTTTTATGCAATTCATTTTAATTTTTTGTAAATTAGTTACTTACAAGCATTTTTTAAAGAATATTAATATGCCAAATTGGGGATACACAGCAATTATTATTCTTGCATTTTATATTATTGCTAGCGTTGCTTTATACTATTTGCAAGAATATTTTATTTTCAAACCAGAGAAATTAGATAAAGATTTTGAATTTTATTATTACAACCAAGTTGTAGAAGAGTATAATCTAGAAACTAGGGATGGTGCTATTATAAATGGACTTCATTTTAAGGTAGAGAATCCTAAAGGTGTGGTGCTCTATCTTAAAGGAAATTCTAAAAGTATAAAAGGTTGGGGTAAGTTTGCTGTTGATTTTACAAGACACGGATATGATGTATGTATGTTAGATTACCGTGGATTTGGTAAAAGTACAGGAAGGCGTTCTTTTAAAGCGATAAAACGTGACCTTCAGTTCGTTTATAATAAATTAAAAGAAAAAGTAGACGAAAAGTATATAATACTCTATGGACGATCCATGGGATCTGGTTTTGCTACTAAATTAGCATCAATAAACAATCCTAAAATGTTAATACTGGATGCGCCATATTATAGTTTGAGTAAGGTAGCGGCTAAGTTTATTCCGTTTATGCCAGTTTCCTTAATAATGAGGTATCCAATACCCACTTATAAATGGTTAAAGTATGTGAATTGCCCTATTCATATAATTCACGGGACTCACGATAAATTAATTCCTTTTAAATCCAGTATAAAGTTATCAAAAGTAAAACCTAAATTAACTCGTCTTTATACCGTAATTGGAGGAGGTCATAAGAATCTCAATAATTTTGAATCCTATCATAAAATGCTAGGAGAAATTATCAATTCTAAAATGAGAAAAATTAATTTATCTAATACTAGCATCGGTGTAAAACACTCCTCAAAAA
Organism: Aquimarina sp. AD1; assembly: GCF_003443695.1. NCBI lineage: Bacteria > Pseudomonadati > Bacteroidota > Flavobacteriia > Flavobacteriales > Flavobacteriaceae > Aquimarina > Aquimarina sp. AD1. The sequence goes on from NZ_CP031966.1 coordinate 861,905, forward strand.
AAGTAAATGTCCAAGCTTAAAAAAGGAATAATTTGGATATTGATTGTATATTTTATGGGATTAGGACTATTATATTTACTTCAACATAAAATTATTTTTCAACCAGAAAAGCTTCCAATAGATTTTATATATCAATTTAATCATTCTTTTGAAGAGTTTTTTTTAGAAACTACGGATGGAGAAAAGTTAAATGCGCTTCATTTTAAATGTAAAGATCCCAAAGGAGTTATATTATACTTTCATGGTAATAAAGGGAACTTATCCAGATGGGGAAAAATAGCTTCCTTTTTCGTAAATAAACAATATGATGTTGTTGTAATGGATTATAGAAGTTATGGTAAAAGTACAGGGAATATAACAGAAGAAAGTTCGTTATATGACGATGCTCAATTATTTTATGAGTATGTTTTAAGTAAATACAAAGAGAGTCAAGTGATCGTATATGGGAGATCTTTAGGAACTGGTATTGCAACCAAAGTTTCTTCTTTAAATAATCCTTCTAAATTAATACTAGAGACTCCATTTAATTCCATGGAAGATGTTACATCACATTGGTTACCGATTTTTCCAGTAAAGAATATTTTGAAATATAAGTTCCCATCTAATACGTTTATAGAAAATGTAAAGTGTCCTATTACAATTTATCACGGTACCGATGATGGAGTAGTTCCCTATACATCAGGTCAAAAATTATTTAGAAGTATTTTAACTTCAAAAAAGAAAATGATAACTATTGAAGGTGGTTCACATAATGATCTAATTAAATTTGATAAGTATATCAATACTATAGACGATGTATTAAAAACAAATTCGCTTTACTCTAATTAATTAGAATAAAGCGAATCATAATTTTAAAATGAAAATTTGTTCTAGAATTTATAATTTAAAGATAGATTTATCATAGTTCCCAATTGACTAAAGTGATAACCATCATATGACATTTGAGAGTATCTACCATTAAATGTTATTAGATTAAATGCAGTTTTTGTAGCATCGGCATCATTAAGAACGGCAGTACCAGTAGGAGTAAGCGCTTTAAACTCCCATTCTGGTAATATATCTAGAACATTGTTAATGTTTAACGCCAATGTTATTTTATCGGTTGCGTTGTAGTTTATTCCGAGGTCAGTAACGACTTTGGTCATAAATTCTACTCCAAGGTCAGACCCTCCATCGCTATCAGCAGCATCTCCCCCTACCAGTCCTTCTAGATCTTGTAATCCTTGATTTCTAAATTTTGTAGGTCCAAATAATGTGTTGTTTAATGAGAATCCGAACTTACCAATATCGTAGTTGGCACCCAGAATAGCTTTAAACTCAGGCCTAGAAGTGAAAAATAATGCTTCTTGAGTATCATTTACTACTGATTGTCCTGCATCTGCAACTAACTGAGGGTTATTTACAGCTCCATCTCTTTCATTTTGAATTGTATAATTACCAGATAGACTAAAACCAAGTTTACCAGGCCCCAGCACGATGTTTCTGTAATTGGCTACCAAATCAATTCCTGATGTTCTTGTATCAATAGCATTGACAAAGAAACTTACGTCTGATAAATTATTAGCTGTTAGTACGTCATCTAAAGGTGTATCACCTGCTGCAGTAGCACCGATTTCTGTACTTAGCACAATTCTATCTTCTACTTTAATATTATAATAATCTAAGGTGAAATTAAAGTCTTTACTAATCTTAGCACCAACACCTATTGTAAAGTTTGTAGATTTTTCTGCATCTAATTGTGGAATTGATAGGAATTGTGCCTGAGGAGAAACGTTATTAATTAATCCTCCTACTTGTATACCTTGACCAGGAATAAATGAAAATTGAGCTCGTTGAGTATATATCTGATGTAAAGTTGGAGCTCTAAATCCTGTAGATAAAGAAGCTCTAACAGTCAGTTTATCTTCTAAAAATTTATAGCGACTGCTTATTTTCCATACAAAAGCTTCACCAAAATCACTATAATCTTCTAATCGAATAGTACCATTTACTAAAAAATCTTCTGTAATATCTGCAGAAATATCAAAATAACCTCCAAAGTTATAACGATTAAATTTTCCAGAGTTTTCTGGTCTATTACCAGCAAAAGAATCTGCACCACCTCCGTCATAAGAAGCAAGATCACCTTCTATAATTTCAAAAGTTTCTGTTCTAAATTCAGCTCCAAAACCAATACTTATTTCATCGGTAATGAGTTTTGCTATATCTATGTTTCCAACACTATGTGTAAATTTTGTACCTCCAGGATCAAAGGAAATAGGACTGTTTTCACGATATAATTCTGATCCTTCTGTTAGTTCTCCCGGGTCTACTACACCATTATCATTTGCGTCAATCCAAGTAGATGGCGATAATACGGAATTACGATTGTGAGAGTTATTTACGGTATAATCCTGAGAGTTTCCTCCAGTGGTGTAACTAAGGTCATAATTCCATCCATTTTTTTTGGTTTTAAAACCAATGGTAGCGTTATAATCATTTAAGTCTCCTTCAAAAGTAGGAACATATCCGATATATTCTCCGTTAGGACCATTTGGAAAAAAATCAGCTAAATAAGGAAAATCGGCTTCTGTACGCCAATATGGAGTTCTATAGTTAGCAAAACTATTTACTTTCTTGTATACGTAAGCAGCATTCATATATATTTGAGTGTTTTCACTAATATCGTACCCTCCATTTACTAAAAATTTTGCAGCTGCCGTTTCAGGAGATCCATTAATGTTACCGGCATCTGGGAAAAGATCTAGAAATGCTTGTACATCTGCGATATCCGCTCCAAAATCTGTTGCCTCTCCTTGTGCATCTACTGTTCCTGGACGGTTTGCTAAACTAACTTTAGAAAAATCTACTGTATAATTAAAGAAACCTTTGTCTTCTCCTATAGTAGATCCATTATTAACACTTATGCCAATTGTTTCTCCATCACCTTCAGAAGTAATACCAGTTCGTAAGGTCGCCGAACCATCTTTGTAACTATCTTTTAAAATAATATTCATTACCCCAGCAATCGCATCAGATCCGTATTGAGCAGAGGCTCCATCTCTTAAGATTTCTACTCTTTTAATAGCATCTGTAGGAATAGCTGAAATATCAGAGCCTGTTTCACCTCTACCAGGAGAAGTTTGTGTATAAAGTAATGCACTGAGGTTCTTACGTTTTCCGTTAATAAGAATTAATGTTCTACTAGGTCCCATATTTCGAATTTCATATGGATCCAATAGGGAAGTAGCATCATTTACAGGAGTTTGTACAGTATTAAATGATGGTATTTTATATTGCAGTGCTTTGTCAAATGTAATCTGACCAGTAGAAGCTAATTCTTTTGCGGGCAATACATCAACAGGTAACGAAGAAGTAGTATTACTTCTTGGCAAAGACCTAGTTCCAACTAAAATAACTTCATCAAGCTCTGAGCCGCTAGAAAGAGTAACGTTAATAATCGATTGGGCATTAATTGAGACTTGCTTAGTTTCAAACCCTACAAAACTAAAAACTAGAGTTCCATAAGAATCAGCTTCAATACTATAGGCTCCTTCGAAATCGGTAATGCTACCATTATTGGTACCTTTTTCGAGAATATTGACGCCTGGTAGTGGGGAGCCTTGACTATCTGTAACAGTTCCAGTGATTGTGTTTTGAGCATGGGTCATAGAAATAAATAAGCCCAACAAAATGAGTGTGAGTTTTTTCATGTAAATAATAATTAAATTGGTTTAAAAATAAAGATAGTAATAAATCAATATTAACAAAGGGAGAGAGTCAGTTATTGTAATTTTTTTAAAGGGAATTTTACACTAAATATTTGCCTGAATTAAGCTAAAATGATAAAACTTTATTTTTTTAAGTTTTGTTTAGAATAAATGACAGTTTTTGGGTGGTTTATTTTTTAATTTTGGTTTTTTTTATCTGTTAATAAAAACAGATAAAAATTAATGGTACGTAGATTATTCCTTTTCAAGAAATTTATGTATTGAATATTTTGATTACAATACTATGATTATAGAAGAAGAATATGTTTAAATATTTGGGGAAACGAAAAAGGAGTCAAAAAACAATGACGTTGATGTCACATAATTTTCGACTCCTTTTGTTGTGATCGAGAATAAACTTTAAACTGTTTAGAAGCTAAAATCTAATCTAGCATAATAATAAGCTCCACCAAATCCCATTTGTACGGAATCCCAATATCCACCAGCTTCAGTTTCTCCATCATTTTGTTGATCAGGATATTCGTTAGTGATGTTATTACCTCCAATAGTTAACTTTAATTGGTCTGATAATTTATAACCTAAGGTAAGGTCAGCTGTTATTTTTGCACCATATTCATCTTCTGTATCTACAAAATCTACGAGAGTAATGTCACTAAAACGAGTCAAACCAAGACCAGCATTAAATTTGTCCGTATTGTAATTTAAATTTAAAGCAAATTTGCTTCTCGGGGCAGAAGCAAGTAAGAATGCTTGTTCTCTTTTCCCAAAGAAAATATCAGTATCTAAATTAGTATTTACAGCTGTGATATACATATTGTTTACATTTCCTGCTAATAACGCAGATAATGTTCCAAAATCATAATTCCCTTTCCAGGAGAGTACAAGATCCATACCTACAGTTTCTGTATCGACTCCATTAGCAAAAAATTGAGCTTCATTAACATTATCAATTTCTGTAGCTTCAAAAGTTCCAGTAAGAACAATACGATCTTTTATGTCTATGTAATACCCATCTACTGTAGCAGAAAAATCTCCTAGTGTAGCTGTTAAACCAAGGGAGGCGTTTAAAGAAGTTTCTTCTTTTAATCTGTCAATACCGAAAGAAGCGGTAACTTGGCTATTGTTAGGAGCTAACAATGTTTCTGTAGCAATACCACCTTGGAAGTCAGTAAATCTAAGATTATAATAGATTTGTGCTAATGATGGAGCTCTAAACCCTGTACTTACAGAACCTCTAATATTAATATTATCAGAAACTTTAATTCGTAATGCTAATTTTCCATTTATAGTGCTTCCAAAATCACTATAATTTTCGAATCTTGCTGCACCAGCTAAAAGAAACACATCCGTAATATCTAATTCTGCGTCTGCATATAAAGATAAATTAGATCTGGATCTGTCTACTTCGTTAGCAGGACTATATCCTGGAAACCCCTGTGAGCCTCCTGGTCTTAATTCTCCACTATCAGGATCTATAGGTTGTGTTTGCGTTGCCGGATCGGTAATTGCTAATCCATTTATGTCATAAGTAGCATATGAACCTTCTTCTCCTGCAAAGATGACGAAGTTTTCAGTTCTGTATTCTGCTCCAAATGCAAGGTTTAAACCTTGAGCCATTTTTGGATAATACTTAGAAAAGTCTAAGTTAATAGTGTTTTGACTTAAGCTGTGCCCTCCTGCATCAAATTCTGTAGGCGAATTTTCTTCTAATGAAGCATTTAATGTACCTTCTATGAAATAGTGAAAATTGTTTTTACCCCAAGTATTACTTAGATCAATTTTCCAACCGTTGTCTGTTACAGTTCGTACTCCAGCAGAAATTGAATTATCAATAATGTTAGAAGTTATTCTTGGAGTAAAACCATTAGGATAAATTTCAGTTACCACGCGTTCGCCTCCATTACGAGTAAACGCAAAAGCATCTGTATCTCGATAGTTTCTTCCTCCAAAAGCATATAGTTCTGTTTTTTCTGAAAGGGGAACATTAGCATTTACAAAAAGATTAAAACCATCAATGGCAGCTTCTCCAAATCCTCTTCTAAAATCAAATCCAGGTCTAAGCGTTTTATTTTTACTTAAATATTCTGTGGTAAAATTGACGTATCCTTTTTCTCCAATACCAACACCGTAATTAGCAGTTACTTTAACAGAACCACCATCAAAACTTTTATCATCGGCGATTCTATTCCCATCATTCTCAGTGTCCAAACGATTCCCGTCTGTATTTGGCGTACCATTAGGAAAATCTCCTTTAGCATTTGTGTTATAAGCTCCGTAACTAATACTACCACTTAGTTTATCAATATTATCCTTTAGTACAATGTTTATAACACCTGCAATTGCATCAGAACCATATTGCGCCGCGGCGCCATCACGTAAAATTTCAATTCGTTTTATTGAGGTAGCAGGAATTGTATTAAGGTCCGTTCCAGAATTTCCACGACCTCTAGTTCCAAAAATGTTGATTAAAGAAGAGCTATGTCTTCTTTTTCCATTGATTAAGACTAAAGTTTGATCTGGACCTAGACCTCTTAAACTAGCAGGATCAATGTGATCTGCACCGTCAGAACCAGATTGCTTATTCGCATTAAAAGAAGGAGCAGAGTATTGTAATAGTTCATTAATTTCTATTTTACCACTTTTAGTTACAATATCTTGCATATCAATAATATCAACAGCCACAGGAGTATCCGTTGCTGTGCGTTTCGGGCTTCTAGAACCTACAACGATAATAGTATTAAGGGCTTCACCCTCTAATAAGGTAATATCTATTTTATCGGTTGTGCCTACAGTAATTTCCTGAGTTTGAAAACCTACAAAACTAAATACTAAAATTGCATTTTCATTTACTGCTATGGTATATTTTCCATCGTCATCAGTTATAGTTCCTTTATCCGAACCTTTTTCAGTGATATTAACAAATGGAATAGGGGATCCTGATGTATCAGTTACTGTTCCTGTAATAATTTGTTGACTAAAAGTTAAGCTTGTAAATAAGCTGAATAAAATGAGTGCGAGTTTTTTCATGTGAATATATTTATTGGTTTAGCAATTAAAGATATTCAATTAATCTAGATTTTATGCCTAGCCATCGTATTTATTATAAGTTGAGTTTTGGTATCTAGTTTTATTGATAATATTCTATTTTAAATATTTTTTTAAAGTGGTATCTACTGCAGAACATTATAGAATTAGAACAAAGTTGATTACCATAAGATGTAAACGAATACTATTTAATTGGCTACGAATTCTATTTTTTAGTACTCGTTTAGGTTATACGGTTAAAACTTTAATTAAGTACTTGTTAAATTCACTCTGGAAAAATTTAATTGGATTTTAAATTTAAACACCTCATTTACAATTAATTAAAATAGCTTCTTGATCATTTTGTTAAATTTAACAAAGTATGTATGAGTTTGTTAATCTTTTAATAATTAGGTGTTTTTTCCCCGTTTAATTTATAAAAGCGTTTGTGCGTTTGGTGTAAATTATTATCATTGCACAAAAATTGGTCGACCAATTTTTTAATTGGTTTACCATTTTAAATTTAACCTATAACTTTTAACAAGCGTAAGCATTAAAAACAATCATTAACAATGAAAAAAACATTAATTATTAGAAAAGAAACTCCCCTTTTGTTTTCTATTTCAGCTTTTATTTTAATACTATTCATTTCAGTGACAAGCTGTACAAATGAAGAGATTAGTGATGAACTATTAGAAACTATAAAAGGAGATTCAGAAGTTAGGATTTCTATACCAATTCAAAACCCTGGATTTGAACTTGGAGAAGTTAATTGGGGAGATCCAGACTATTATGCGATCTCAAGCGATGAAAATTCGGGGTCTAAATCAGGTAAAGTATCTAATTCTTCTGGTAAAATAGAGCAAACGGTTGATGTTAGTAGAAATACGGATTATGTTCTGAAAGCTTGGGTAAAAGGAAATGGAGAACTTTCTGTAGCAGGACAGTCAAATGATTTTGATACAAATGATTTTGAAGAGATTACTATCACCTTTAATAGTGGTAATGCTTCTTTAGTAACTATACTAGGAACCAGAAATAGTGGAGATGTTAGATTTGATGACTTCAGTCTTAATAGTACTTTGATAGAAGGACCAACTGCTCCAGGTCAGATAATACCAATTAGTGTTTCTGCGAATGGAAATCAAACTGGATATGGGCCTGAAAATACAGTAGATGGTGAAATTGAAAACACAGAATCACGGTGGTCATCTAATGGCTATACAGGTAAGTATATTACATATGATCTAGGTACGGTAAAAACTGTGTCAAGTTTAAAAATTGCTTGGTTTAAAGGTGATGAAAGAGAAGCTTATTTTAAAATTAGAGTTGGTAACTCTACTTCTTCATTAAGCACAGTATTTGATGCAAAAACTAGTGGAAGTAGCGGAACGACAGAAGGATTAGAAATTTTTGATTTTGACGATGTGGAGGCAAGGTTTGTAAGAATATCTAGTTTTGGTAATTCTAAAAACAGTTGGAATAGTATTATAGAAACCGAAATTTATGGTAACGAGGACGATAATAGTGATACAACGCCTCCAGGACCAGTTTCAGGATTAAGTGCAATACCTGGAAATGGTTCTGTTGCTTTAAATTGGAATAATCCTGGAGATTCTGATTTTAATAATGTGCGAATTACATATGATGGAGGAGAGGTAACTTCTTTTGGAGAAAGTGTGACTATTAATGATTTGGTTAATGGTACTTCTTATTCATTTAATACAGTGACAGTGGATAATTCGGGCAATGTTTCCGCTAGTAGAGTTGTTAATGCAACACCACAAGGTCCACCTCCGCCACCGGGAGGAAGTGCAGCAAATATTATAGGTCCTGGATGGAAGTTAAATGGATTTACAGGCTCTTTGAATATTGGTAGTAATGATAACGGATTAGATTATGCAGATAATGCAAGTAAAGATGAAAGTCATTTCTTTTTCGAAAAGGATGGATTTGCAGCATTTAAATGTTACCCAGGGAATCCTACATCTGGAGGATCAAGTAACTCTAGATCCGAATTGAGAGAGGTTATTAATGGAGGAGACGGGTATTGGAATGGTAATACCAATACAGAACACTCTATGAAATGGAGATTTAAAGTAGAAAATTTACCACCTTCTGGGAAGTTGGCTTTTGGTCAAATTCATGAGAGAGATGATTTTTATGATGATGTAATCAGAGTTCAGGTGCAAGGAGATGGTGGACAAAGTTCTGGAAAAGTAGATTTAAGAATATTAGGGTACGTAACTGAGAAGGTTGAAGATCGTGAGGGAAGAACAATTGATTTTGATATGCAATTAGATACAGAGTACTTTTTTGAACTAACCATGAGTAATGGTGTTGTTACTTTATATAATCTTGATAATAATGGTAATAGAATAGAGGAGCTGTTTCAATCTATAGATATAGGTAATGCTAATGAAAATTACTTTAAAGCTGGTTGTTATTTACAATCAACAAGTAGTAGTCATGAAAGCTCTGATGTTTATGGTCAGGTATTGATTAAAGATTTAGAGGTATCTCCAGATAATTAATTTGTTTTAAAATAAAGTGTATAGGACCGCTTAATAATTAGGCGGTCTTTTTTATATATATATGATGCTGTTATAATCATATAGTTCATTCGTAATTTTCCATGGCTTATCGAATTGGTTTAAAAACATTTATGTTAATATTTGGTTTTAAAAGATGTGAATTCAATCTTATTTGGGTTAAAATATTAACAATATTGATAATAAATTATAAATATTTTACGAAAACGTTTGAGTTATGTAATTAAATTCTTACTATTGTGATAACTAAATTGGTTGACCAATTTTATTATTGGTGCACCAAATATTTAACACAAATATTATGAATAATTCAAAACAAACAATTATGAAAACTTTTCGTAGAAAAAAAAGTGCATCTGGTTTGCATTTTTTTACTAAAATTTTCTTGGCCTTTACTTTAGTATTGGTTGGAATTTCTTGTGAAAATGAAGAATTTATTGATTCTGAGGATTCTATTATTAATGATCAAACTCTCGAAGCAAAGGCTACACCTGTTGTTGGAAAAATCTACACTATTAAAAACTTAAAAAGTGGCCGTACATTAGATATTGCAGCTGGAAGTAACAATAATGGTGCAAATCTTCAAGTATGGGGAACAGATGCTAACACCAGTGCTACCCATAGACAGTGGCAAATACTTTCTGTTGGTAATGGTTACGTACGTTTAAAAGGGGTAGATAGTGGTAAATCATTAGAGGTTTCTGGAGGCAATAATTCTAACGGAGCTAATGTTCAGCAATGGGCTTATCAAGGAACAACACATCAACAGTGGCAAATACTTTCTGTGGGGAATGGATATTTTAGATTAAAAAATAGAGATAGTGGAAAAAGTTTACGAGTAGGAGGGACATCTAATGGAAGTAATGCAGATCAATGGGCTTATAGCGGATGGGATAGTCAAAAATGGTTTTTTACCGAAGTAGGAGGTACTATTAATCCACCTCCACCACCAACAGGTGGAACTGCATCTAGTATTATTGGTAGTGGTTGGAAATTAAATGGTTTTAGTGGAAATCTAAGTGTTGGGAGTAATGATAATGGGTTAAACTATGCTGATAATGCAAGTAAAAATGAAAGTCATTTCTTTTTCGAAAAGGATGGGTTTGCTGCCTTTAGATGTTACCCAGGAAATCCTACATCAGGAGGATCTAGTAACCCTAGATCTGAGTTAAGAGAAATAATTAATGGTGGAGATGGGTATTGGAATGGTAATACTAATACGGAACACTCTATGAAATGGAGATTTAAGATTGAAGATTTACCACCTTCTGGTAAATTAGCATTTGGTCAAATCCATGAGAGAGATGATTCTTACGATGATGTTATTAGAGTTCAGGTGCAAGGAAGTAGTGGACAAAACTCAGGATCTGTTGATTTAAGAATATTAGGGTATGTTACTGAAGAGATAGAAGGAAGTGGAAGAACCATTAATTTTAATATGCAAATGGATACTGAATACTATTTTGAGTTAACTATGAGTAATGGGGTTGTGAGACTGTATAACTTAAATAATAGTGGTAATAGAATAGCAGAATTGTTTGAATCTGTAGATATAGGTAATGCTAATGAGAACTACTTTAAAGCAGGTTGTTATTTACAATCAACTAGTAGTAGCCATGAGAATTCTAATGTATACGGTCAGGTATTGATTAGAGATTTACAGGTATCTCCTGACAATTAATATAAATTGATTTGATAGTTTTAAAGAGCCGCTTAATTTAGTTAAGCGGTTCTTTTATTTTAAATATAGTCAAGAGCATATATTAGTTTTCTGTTAGAATTTTAGCTTTTTTTTGAAATCGTATAAACAATTATCTTTTTAATCTAAATCAAGAAAAAAACAACACTATTTTAATTTATAGGTGAGGGTAATAACAGAATCCTTAACGGTATCATAGGTTTCTAGAACTAGATTTTTTGCCTCATCAAAATGTCCTAAACAATTATCTTTAATACCACTGTTTATTATATAATATCCATTAGAAAGTAGTTTCGCTTTGGATATTTTTTCTCCTTGCTCATCAATAAGTGTTAATATATAACCAGTGCCATCAGGAACACTACTATATATTCTCTCATTAGAGGTAGTTCCAGCATTTTTCACAGAAACTTTTTGAGGTTTATAAACTGCCGTTCTATTAGTTTCGTCATCTTCTTCATCTGGATTAAGTGTAACCTCACTCTTTTTGGTAATCACTTGTTGTTGTTTAATTACTTTTTCTTCTCCATTAGCACCTTTAATCCTAATAATTTTTGTCACTACTTCTTCAGAAGAATTCTCTTTAGGTTTAGTTTCTGTCGATTTTTCTTCTTCATTATTATTTTCTTCTTCTTTAGATTGACCATATGTTATAAAGCCAGAAAGGAATAGAATTATTACAATAATGTTGTTAAATGTTTTCATAGGTTTATCTATTTGGTATTGTAAAATTACAAAAATGTAAGGAGAACATTTTGTATAGTTATATATTATGAAGGATTCAATGATATACATTGATTACTAATATTTATTTTAATTATAGAATCTCTTTAACTAGTATTTGTATACTATGTGTTAATACCGTTATCTTTGCACTCTCAAAAATTCAAGCAAATATCATATTTGCTATTATGTTATATTAATATGAAAGCAGGAATAGTTGGATTACCAAACGTAGGAAAATCAACACTTTTTAATTGTTTATCCAATGCGAAAGCGCAAAGTGCGAACTTTCCATTTTGTACAATAGAACCTAATATAGGTGTTGTTAATGTGCCTGATCCAAGATTGGAAAAACTCGAAGAACTGGTAAACCCTGAGCGTGTTATACCTGCTACTGTAGAAATTGTTGATATTGCTGGATTAGTAAAAGGAGCTAGTAAAGGAGAAGGTTTAGGAAATCAGTTTTTAGGAAATATAAGAGAAACTGATGCAATTATCCATGTACTACGTTGTTTTGATAATGACAATATTGTTCATGTTGATGGTTCAATAGACCCTATTCGTGATAAGGAAACTATAGATATAGAATTACAATTAAAAGATTTAGAAACTCTCGAAAAGAAATTAGATAAGATAAAGAGAGCCGCTAAAACTGGTAATAAAGAAGCACAGAAAGAAGAAGCAATATTATTAAAGTTAAAAGATGGTTTGGAGGCAGGATCTTCTGTTAGAGCTATTGAAGTTTCTGAAGATGACCACGCAGAGTTTGTAAAACCATTACAGTTTATAACTGATAAACCAGTATTATATGTATGTAATGTAGACGAAAGTGCTGCGGTTAATGGTAATGATCACGTAAAACGAGTAAAGGAAGCTGTATCAACAGAAAATGCTGAAGTAATTATTCTTGCTGTCGGAACAGAAGCGGATATCACGGAGCTTGACGATTATGAAGAAAGGCAAATGTTTCTTCAGGATATGGGGTTAGAAGAACCAGGGTCATCAGTATTAATAAGAGCTGCTTATAAATTATTAAATCAACAAACATACTTTACGGCTGGTGTAAAAGAAGTAAGAGCTTGGACAATTCCAATTGGTGCTACAGCTCCGCAAGCGGCTGGTGTTATTCATACAGATTTTGAGAAAGGATTTATTCGAGCAGAAGTTATTAAATATGATGATTATGTTTCTTTTGGAAGTGAATCTAAAGTAAAAGAAGCTGGAAAATTAGGAGTAGAAGGGAAAGGATATATTGTGAATGATGGAGATGTAATGCACTTCTTATTTAATGTATAAAATATTTAGATACTATTTTTATAGAAAAACCTCTTGAAAACTTTCAGGAGGTTTTTTGTTGGACATCGTAATTTTGCTAGATGTGTGTAATACCTGCAAGAGATATTGTGATTAATTTTACCGAATGCAAAAATCTAAACAAATCTCATTAGGTATAATACTAGCTATTATTGGTGTTGTGTTATTTTCTGCAAAAGCAGTCATGGTAAAAATGGCTTATAAATATCAGGTGACTTCGGAACATTTGTTGTTGTTTAGGATGTCATTCTCTCTTCCGGTTTATATAATTATAGCACAGTTTAATAAACCCTCTTCTCTAGAAAAGATCAAAAAGAAAGATTATTTGTGGATTGTGTTTTTTGGTTTTATTGGATATTATTTAGCTAGTTATTTTGATTTTCTTGGATTACAATATATTAAAGCAGGGTTAGAACGGATAATTTTATTTGTATATCCAACTTTAGTGCTAGTAATTTCTAGAATATTTCTAAAACATAAAATAACGAAACAACAATTAGTTGCTATACTAATTACATATATAGGAGTATTAATTACATTTTGGCAAGAACTTCAGTTAGATACTCCGAACCTTCTTTCGGGAGTATCTCTAATTTTTTTAAGTGCACTTACGTATGCTATTTATTTGGTGGGTAGTGGCTGGTTAATTCCAAAGTTTGGAGTAGTTGTTTTTACCTCTTATGCCATGATTATATCTTCTTTATGTATTATTTCTCAATATCTAATTTTTGATAGAAGTGATATTTTAAGCTATTCTTTGGAGGTATATGTGCTTAGTGTTTTAATGGCTTTTTTTTCTACAATAATTCCATCATATCTTATTTCTTGGGCAATCGCCCGTTTAGGAGCTTCTAATGTTGCAATTATAGGTAGTTTGGGGCCTGTATCAACAATATTATTAGCATTTTTTATTTTAGAAGAAAGTTTATCTGTACTTCAAATAATAGGAGCAGGGATTGTAATTTTTGGGATTTATATTACTACAAGAAAAAAGTGAAAACCATCGGTCATTTATTTGTTTATTTTAATATTGAAACAATAAATCAGTACATATTGTACTTTTTTTAGTAAATTAACATAGGATATTAATCACTTTTGTTGGTAAATTATAGCTTAATTTAGTATCTCTGCTAGTTAATCAAAACTGCATATTTTGAGGAAAAAATTATTATTTGTATATCTAATATTCTCTATTCCACTTCTGATTTATGGTCAGCAAGAATCCAGGTTCCCTGTTAATGATAGTTTACAATATTTAATTGAAACATCGAATAATTTAACATTCGAGTATAAGGTTAAAGAATCATTAGAATATGCTATTAAAGCCGTTAATTATGCTCATGAATTAGATGATGATCATTATAAAGCGGAAGCATATTATTTAATGGCATATAATTATCAAATATTAGTTGATTATAAGAATGCGGAACAATATTACAGAAAGTCACTAAAGTATGCTGAAAAAGCAAATGATTCATTATTGATTTTATGGAATAATAATGGTTTAGGAAATGTGTATTCTGATGGTTATAAAGAATTAGAAAACTCATTGATTTATTATAATAATGCTACAGAATTAGGGAAACTTCTCAATAATTCTGAAGAGTATATGACTCCTATAATTAATTTAGCTTGGACCTATGTGGATGCAAAAGAATATGATAAAGCAATTCCTTATTTAGAAGAAGCCCAAAAATTAGTTGTAGAAAATAAAGATGTAGAAGGATATTGCGAGGTGTATTATCTAAAAGGAAAATTAGCGCTAGGTCAAGATAATCTGGAAGAAGCTGAAGAGTTTTTCCAAGAATCCCTCCGAATAGCTGAAAGACATAATATGTTATTAGAGCTATCTTATATTTATGAAGCTAGAGCAGAAATGTATGAAAAGCAGAGTAAATTAGGAGAAGCTTATAAAGATATTAAACGTTATCAAGAGTATAAAGATAAGGTTTATAATAAGGAAACCTTGAAGCAAATAGAAGTCGCAAGAGTTAGTTTTAGTGTTGATGAGTATGAGCGTGAATTAGAAATAGCAAAAACGGAAAGAGAATACCAGACCAAAATGGCTAAAAACAATAGAACTATTAATATCATTTCTGTTGCGGGATTGATATTTTTATTCGCTACTGCATTCTTTCTGTATATAGGATATAGATCAAAGAAAAAATTAAATGACGTATTAAAAGATAAAAATGTAGAGCTTGTAGAGGCAAAAGCCGAGGCGGAAAAGCTTACTCAGGTTAAATCTCAGTTTATATCTACAGTAAGTCATGAACTAAGAACACCACTTTATGGGGTAGTAGGAATTACCTCCTTATTGCTTGAAGATGAAGATGTATTGGAAAAACATCGACAACTATTAGGTTCATTAAAGTTTTCAGGAGACTATCTTTTAAACCTGATAAACAATGTGTTGCAAATTAGTAAAATAGAATCTAATAAGGTAAGATTAGCAAAAACTCCAACAAATTTATTTAAACTTTCTCAAAACTTGCTCAATTCATTTGAGTATCAAGCTAAAAGTAAAGATAACCAACTTATTTTAGAGGTGCCGAATGATTTGCCAAGTTCGCTTAATGTTGATTCGCTTAGGTTATCAGAAATTTTGATTAATCTTATAGGAAATGCATCAAAATTTACGGAGAATGGAAAAATATGGCTTAGAATTAAAATATTAAGTAAAGAAAATAACACAATACAGATTAGATACGAAGTAGAGGATAGTGGTGTTGGAATCCCAGAAGATAAAAAGGACTTTGTGTTTGAGAAATTTTCTCAAGTAGATAGAGAATCAAATAATTTAGAAGGAACTGGTTTAGGACTTTCTATTGTAAAAAACTTATTACAAATGATGGACAGTAATGTCTATCTAGAAAGTAATGAGGGTAGAGGTACAAAATTCCATTTTGATTTACAGCTAGAGATTTTAGAAGATGGAGAGGATCAATCTCCTAGTGATCGAAACAAAGGAGCTACTAATGTATACCGAAGAATTTTAGTAGCAGAGGATAATAAGATTAATCAAATAGTTACTAAGAACTTATTAAGTCTAATAGGATACGATTGTGTTATAGTAGAGAATGGATTTAATGCTATACAAATGGTTAAAAAGGAGGATTTTGACCTCATTTTAATGGATCTTAATATGCCATATCTTAATGGTAGTGAAGCAACCAAAAGAATTAGAGAGTTTGATCAAACAACACCTATAATTGCGCTAACAGCTGCAGAGTTGGGAGAAGTACAAGAAGAGTGTTTGGCAATAGGAATGAATGATATCATCAATAAGCCATTAAATAAGAATGATCTTAGGGATATCATTTCTAAAAATCTAATCCCTTAGTCTTTAAAGATAAATGCTGTCAGAAAAAACGATATTTCTCTGACAGCATTATAAATAATTAGTTGGTTCCTTCTGGAATTTCTAATTTTTTATTTTTTACATATTTTTCAAGCCATTGATCTTGTTCCCATAAAAGATGTAAAATAGATTCTTTAGCTCTGTATCCGTGACTTTCTTTAGGTAACATTATAAGTCTTGCCGTCGCCCCTAATCCTTTTAGGGCATTAAAATAACGCTCACTTTGCAATGGATACGTTCCAGAGTTATTATCCGCTTTTCCGTGTATAAGAAGAAGAGGAGTCTTCATCTTATCAGCGTGCATAAACGGCGACATTGTATTATAAACTTCAGGAGCTTCCCAATAACTTCTTTCTTCACTTTGAAATCCAAAAGGTGTTAGTGTTCTATTATACGCACCACTTCTAGCAATACCAGCAGCAAAAAGGTTAGAATGTGATAATAGGTTAGCTGTCATAAAAGCTCCATATGAATGTCCACCTACAGCCACACGATTTCGATCAATAAGACCTAAGTTATCTACTGCGTCAATTGCCGCTTTTGCATTAGCGACTAATTGTTTTCTAAAAGAATCATTAGGTTCTTCATCACCTTCTCCTACAATAGGGAAAGAAGCGTCATCTAAAACAATATAACCTCTGGTAACCCAATACACCATAGAGCCCCACCAAGGATAAGTAAATTCGTTGGGGTTAGAAGTTGATTGTGAAGCACTTTTTTTGTCTTTAAATTCTTCAGGATATGCCCATAAAATCATTGGCATTTTTTCCTTTTTTGTTTTATCATATCCAATAGGTAAATATAATGTACCCGATAATTCTAATCCATCCTCTCTTTTATATTTGATAACTTCTTTATGTACACCTTGTAGCGCTGCAAAAGGATTAGCAAAATTGGTAATTTGTTTTACTTGGTCCTTAGCGTTTATATTTCTTATATAATAATTAGGATATTCACTTGGAGATTCTAAACGAACAAGAAATTCTCCTTTTGTAAGATTAATTGCACCATTTATACTTTCTACTTTATCTGTATAAGTTGACTTATAGACTCTTTTTTTAGCGTTACTTTTTAGGTTTAATTCATCTATAAAAGGAAATTGACCTTCTTTACTAAATCCCTCTCCCATAAGGTATACATTCCCTTTATTAATGTCTACTACAAAACTGCCAAATTCATTTTTAGAAGTTACAAAATTCCCTGGATCATTATAACGATCTTGATAATTTCTATCGTGTATTATTTGGGGCTTTTCAGAGGATTCGTTTGGATTAAAAACGTACGTTTTCGTATTTCTAGTATTCCACCAATAGTCATAAGCAAAAGCTATGTTATTATCTGAGCTCCATTGAATTCCGCTATATCTATTGATTGTTTTTAGTATTGATTTTGGTGTGCTTTCGAAAGGAGCATCTTGTTCAAAAACTTCATCTCTATATTCAACTTCTATATTTGGATCACCTTTATCTAAGGCTTCCGCCCAAATTAAAGTAGATGGTTTATCTGTTCTCCAAGTAATAGATCTTTTTCCAGTTCTAGCAGACATAAAACCTTTAGGGCGTACTTCATCAATAGGAACTTTATTAACAGTTTTAAAAACTTCACCAGTACTTTTATAAATAGTAGTTTCTTGAGGAAAACGATAATAAGGGACTAAATACGAAAATGGTTTTTTTATTTCAGTGACCATTACATAGTTTCCATCAGGAGAAAAAGAATAATTACGTATCATTCCTGTTTTAGACCAAGATTTCTTAGTACCATCAAGATTTACTTTAAATATTTCTGAAGTTGCTAATTGCTCAAAATTATACTCATCATTTGGATTTTTTAAAAGATCTTGATAGGTTCTATTCTGTGCTTTTGTACCTTCACTAATAGAAATGGTAGGTCCGGAAGGAATTGCTTCATCTACGTTAATTAGATCTTTCTTTTTATTAGGTAGAAACTTTACTAATAAAGAAGAATCGTCCTTAAACCATCTAAACGGAGAACCAATATTAGCATTTAATGTGGCATCTGTTATCTTATTAGCTTTATTATTTTTTATATCTAAAATCCATAATTCAACTCCATTGCCACTTGTATTTGTAAATGCGGCTTTGGTTTGATTAGGGGACCAAGATATATTAGATATTCTAGGCTTAGTTGGCAATCCAGTCACTTGTACAGGCTCTCCATCTATTTTCTTTATTTTAATATTATTATAGTAACTAGTACGGCTAGAAATATTTGTTTTTGGATTAATTCTTAATCCCGCCAAACGCATTTCTTTTTCTGATAATTCTGCGATAGTTTTATATCCATCTCGATATAGAAAAATCATATGTTCTCCTTTCTGATCAATACGTATAGATGGTGCGAGTGGGACATCTACCAAATCTAGGATTTCCTTTACGGGTTTTTGATATTCTAAATTTTCTTGGGCATTTAATACTGAGCCCAAAAACAGTATAATAAAAAATGATTTGATGAAGTTCATAATATATTTTTTGAGTTTTATAAGATATGACAACTCAAAAATAGAGATTTAATTACTGAAATATTAGATTTCAGGTGTTTTAGGAGTAGGGTATTGCCACGAATTTATAAATTTAGGACAAATTTTGTCGTTTTGTCTATTACTACTTCAGAATTTTCTTTGTGCGGAGTGTGCCCAATATTAGGGATGATTAAGGACTTAGATTTTCCAGTAGTTTTTCGAACAATACTGTAGACTTGTTCCAAAGTTCCATACTCATCATTTTCTCCTTGAATAATTAAAGATGGACACTGTATGTTTGAAAGATAGTTTTCAATATTCCAATCTAGAAAAGAGGGAGATAACCAAGTTTCCGTCCACATTCTAAATACATCCTCTGTATTATTCTGGTGATATTTAGTCAGCTTATCTTTTAGATTGGTTGTTTTATAGGCAATTTTGGCTTTGCGAATTCCTTGTAAAGTTTCTTTTTCTACAAATACGTGTGCTCCTTCGGTAATTATACCAGTTACTTTTTCAGGATATAAAGAAGCCGTAAGTAATGCAATAGTGCCTCCATCACTATGACCAAAAAGGATAACTTTTTTTAACTCTAGGGTATCAATTAATCGTGCTAATATTTCAGCTTCCTTTTTAAGATAATCTTTGCTTCTTTTAGTTTCTGAAAACCTTTCTGATTTTCCATACCCCTGACGATCATAAGAAAGTACATTAAAGTTTGTAGACTGTTTTATTTTGTTTGGAAAATCTCTCCAAAGTTCTATACACCCTAAGGAATCGTGTAAAAATATTATGGTAGGTTTTGATAGGTTAAATGATCTAAGATCTTCAGAAAGTCGTATTCTGGTTGTATCAATATTAATATCCAAAGTGATAGGTATAAGTAAATAATGCCCAAAAATAGGTTAAAGTCTATACAATTTATATATTTTGCATGACCAAAGTTGTAACGCTCACTAATTTTTTGCGTCTAGCATTATAAACAATTGAATAAATGAAAAAAGTATTATTGTCATTGACCATTAGCGTCATGCTAATTGGATGTGGATCAGTTAATCAAAAAAATGGGATTGCTTCTAAAGTTCCAATAACTACAGAGGTTGATTTAACTCAGGTTACAGATGATAAAGTTCCTGTGGTTATTAATCCCGGAAGGTTTATACAAGATACTGTTAAATATTATCTTCCAAAGGTTGTCCAAGGAACATATGCAGTTAGTGATTTCGGAAAGTTTGTAGATGGTTTTAGAGCATTAGATTATAATGGAGCTGAACTGAAAACGGAAAAGGTTGATACTAATACTTGGCTGATCGCAAATGCGAAACAATTGGATAAGATTGTGTATGACGTTAATGATACTTATGATATAGAAAATACAGGGGTAGGAACGCCTTTTTCTCCCTCTGGCACTAATATTGAAGAAGATAATTTTGTGTTAAACTTACATGGGTTTATTGGTTATTTTGATGTTTTAAAAAACAACCAATATGCATTAGAAGTAAAAGCTCCGACGACAATGCAACGAACTTCTGCTTTACAAAATGTTGGCTCTGAAAAAAGCGAGGATGGTACGGTTACAGTTGATAAATATTTTGCTGCAAGATATTTTGATATTACCGACAACCCTATGATGTACGGTAAATTAGATGTAGAAGAGTTTGAAGTAGGAGGAATTAAAATCGTTTTAAGCGTATATTCTCCAAACAAAACATACACTGCAGCTGGAATTAAAGAAACTGTTTTTAAAATGATGAAGGCCCAGAAAAAGTATTTGGGAGATATTGATAGTACTCCAAGATATGATATTTATTTATATCTGGCGCCTCAGTCGCAGACTGCTCCTACCGGTTTCGGAGCATTGGAGCATCACACATCTACTGTAGTCGTATTGCCAGAAGCTATACCAGAGGATGCATTGGCATCTGCAATGATAGATGTAGTATCTCATGAGTTTTTTCACATCGTAACACCTTTAAGTGTTCACTCAGAAGATGTACACTATTTCGATTATAACGATCCTACTTTTTCTAAACATTTATGGATGTATGAAGGAGTTACAGAGTATTTTGCTAGTGTTTTTCAGATAAACCAAGATTTAGTTGGAGAAGAAGAGTTTTATACTAAGATGATGGGTAAAATTGAATCGGCTAACTTATATGATGATGCGATGAGTTTTACTGTAATGAGTGAAAACATTTTAAACGAACCTTATGCTAAAAATTATGCAAATGTTTATGAAAAAGGAGCTTTGATAGGTATGTGTGTTGATATACTTATACGAGAAGAAAGCAAAGGAAATCGAGGTATTTTATCTCTAATGAAGGAACTATCCCTAAAATATGGTAAGAATAAACCTTTTGAAGATGATAAAATAATTGAAGAAATTGTTGAAATGACCTATCCATCTATTGGAGAGTTCTTAAACAAACATGTGGTTGGAGATACTCCTATTAATTATAACGATTTTTTTAGGAAAGTAGGCCTTTCAGTGGGTGAAAAAAATATTGAAACAGATTATGTAAGAAACGGTAGTTCTATAATAGTTGGAGGAGATCAGGATAAGAAAACTATATTTTTTACAGAAGAAGTTACTGAAAATAGTTTCTGGGTGGATAATGGAGTACAGCCATTTGATGTAATAAAGGAGATCAATGGAACAGAATTAACTTTGTTAAATGCAAATTCTGTCTTACAAGGAACGCTACAATGGAAAGTTGGTGATGAGGTAGAGGTAAAATTGGATAGAGAAGGAAAAGAAATTATAATAAAAACAAATCTTACCAAATCCTATACTAAAGGTAAAGCTTTAAGTGATATAGAAAATCCAACAAAAGCACAATTAGAATTACGAAACTCTTGGTTAAAAGGATAGTTCAAAAGTATAAAAGAATAAAAAAACGGATCAATTTGATCCGTTTTTTTATTCTAAGAATTTTACATTTAATTTGAGATCCTTTTTAATATTAAGTTTTAGGAAATCCATCTACCCCGGCTGCTAGACGATCCTTCTTAACCTTAATCTTTTTCCTCATCCAATCAGGATATTCAGTGTCATCTTCTGCTTCATAAATTTTAATTTCTTGAGAATCATCAGGCTGTATAAGATCTTCTTGTCTACATTTTAGAATTTTTGCAGCAGTTTCCACACCAGAATAACCAGCTCCAGCAACACCATGAGATAAAACACTGGCTCCACATAAATAGAGATTCTCTATTTCGCTTTTTGCTTTATATGCAAAAGGTCCTATTTGCCAAAAACTTTTTTCTGTTCCATAAACACAGCCATTGGTAGAATTTATATAATATTCATTGGTAATCGGTGTTCCCAATTCCTTTTGTACAATGTTGCTTTTTATTCCAGGAATAACTGCCTCTAGAGTTTTAATCATCTTAGACATTAATTGATCTTTAAAATCTAAATAGGCTTCAGAACGTCTACTATCTTCATTCTTAAATTGATTAAAGGATTCGTGGTTAATATAAGTAATGGCTTCTATAGTATGGTACCTACCATCAAAACTTATAGGATCTTTAAGTGTAGTGCAACTAATAAACATTCCAGGAAACGTATCACCTTCTAAAATATTAATTTTTTGAGTTTCTTCAAATATAGTATCAAGATCCTCGTGAGCCATCATCCAAATATTCCCTGAGTCTAAACCTGCTTTGCGCATATCCATATCAACTGTTAGAAATAACATTAATGAAGTACAAGAGTATTTCGTTTTATTTAAACGTTTATTAAGCTTTTTACTAATATGCTCTCTCCCTATTAAATCAATAAATGTTTTTCCTGGATCGGCATTAGAAATAATTCTTTTTGCAAAAACTTGTTCTCCATTTTCTAATTGTACCCCAATCGCTTTCTTTTTCTTGTTACCCTCTAATAAGATTTGTTTTACTTTTTGACTAGTTCTGATTTCTCCTTGATGTTTTTTTAGTGCTTTTGTCATTGCTTTTACCAAAGCACCGCCACCACCAATTGGGTAATAACCACCACTAGAATAATGTCCCATAACCGCTGCATGTAATGGAAAACTTGCTTGTCCTGGTGGTAATCCGTGATCACCAATTTGTATGTTTAAGACAGCTCTAAGTAATGGGTTTTTAATATGTTTTTTAATCACTTTTCGTAAACTAAATACACTGTATTTACCCATGTTTTTAGTTCGGAATGGTATGGTTAGATGTGCCCAGAAGCCTTTTACTTTGGGAATTAATTGTAATTCATAACAAACATCACTAACTAGTTTTAAATAACTAGAGATTCCTTTTTCTTCTTCAGGAAATTTTTCACTTAGTGTTTTTTTGATATTCTCGTATCCTGCAGGCATATCAATTCGCTTATCACCAATCCAGCAATGTTCATAAGCATCAGGATTCATTCTAAAAAAAGAAATATCATTTGCAATTCCTAAGCCTTCATAAAGTGTACTGGTCGATTCTCCTTTATTTAGTAGACCTACATAATGAACTCCGGGAGTATAACGATATCCTTTAAGATAAAAACTATGACACCATCCTCCAGGAACATCGTGTTGTTCTAGTACTAAAACTTTTTGACCAGAACGAGCTAGGCAAATTGCAGAAGAAAGTCCACCAGCACCAGATCCAATAATTATGGTGTCATATTTTTTATTGTCACTTGAAGATATTTCCGAATAGTTTTCTTTTTCCATACACTTTAATACCTGTTGTTATATCTTAGGTTTAGCAATTTTTGTTAAAGGTATAGTTTTTTAGAATACAGAAGAAATGGCTAATAAGGATATCTTACATTTAAATTACTACTGTAATATAAATAATAAAAACTGTTTGATAATTAATATTATATGGTTTCAACAAATTCTTTAAGTCTATCAAAGACAGATCCCCAACCGTTCATAAAGCCCATTTTTTCTTGTTGTAGACAATATTCTTCGGTAGGGTGGACTACATTAAAAGTAAAATTAGTTTTATCTCCATTCTTTTCAAATAGCGCTTGTATTTCTACTCCTTCTGTCATTGGTTTAAAATTAGCAGATGACGATATTTTTTTGTGCTCTATGATTTCGGTGTAGACACCTTCTGAGATAAATTCATTACTATCAGGCATTAACATTGAATATTTCCATGTTCCTCCAACACTAAAATCATGAGAGATAACTTTAGTTTTCATTCCTTTTGGTCCCCACCATTGAGCTATATGTTCAGGTTGTGTCCAAGCTTGCCAAACTAATTCTATTGGTGCATTAAAGGTTCTACTTAATGATAATGTGCGTTTGTTTAAATCATTCATTGTTTAGGTTTTAGATTGTAGTTTATTTAAATATTCTTCGAAAGAGTCTAATTTTTCTTCCCACAAATTTTTGTATTGATCTATCCATAGGAATGCAGGAACAAGGTTTTTAGGCTGAATCAGGCAGTATCTTTCTCTACCTTTTTTATTTATTGATATGATACCACATTCTTCGAGGATCTTTATATGTTTGGAGATAGCCGGTCGGCTAATATCAAATTTTTCTGCTATCGAATTAATAGATAGTGTTTGTTCTGCTAGTAAAGAGATGATATCTCTTCTAACGGGATCTGCAATAGCTTGAAAAACATCTCTTCTCATTATTAAAGTGTAACTGATTGGTTACAAATATAAATGTAATCATTTGGTTACACAAGTTTTGTTGTGGTTTATATATCATAGATTTTATTTATTGTGAATTCATTTAAATATATAATTAATCTATATGTAATAGAAATGCAATTCATTAAATTTGGTAACACATACTTTAAAACTCAATAGATATTATGGATAATTCACAAAACGGAGGAGACATCAGTAAATGCCCATTTATGGGTGGACCTCAAAAAGAAAGCGCGGGCGCGGGTACATCGAATAGAGATTGGTGGCCAAATGAATTAAAATTAAATATTCTTCGTCAAAATGGATCAAAGTCGAATCCTATGGGTGATGATTTTGATTACGCGAAGGCATTTAATAGTGTTAATTATGAAGAACTTAAAGCTGATATAGTAGCTTTGATGACAGATTCTCAAGATTGGTGGCCTGCAGATTATGGCCATTATGGAGGTTTAATGGTGCGAATGGCATGGCATAGTGCAGGTACTTATAGAGTTGGTGATGGTAGAGGAGGAGCGGGAACCGGTAATCAACGTTTTGCACCTTTAAATAGTTGGCCAGATAATGGAAACTTGGACAAAGCACGATTATTATTATGGCCAATTAAACAGAAATATGGTAAAAAGATTTCTTGGGCAGATTTAATGATTCTTGCAGGGAATTGCGCAATAGAATCTATGGGTTTAAAAACTTTTGGATTTGCTGGAGGAAGAGCAGATGTATGGGAACCAGAACAAGATGTTTATTGGGGTGATGAAACAGAATGGTTAGCTAATAAAGAACGTTTCGCAGATGGCGATCTCGAAGGATATCTTGGTGCGGCTCATATGGGGTTAATTTATGTGAATCCAGAAGGTCCCAATGGCTCGTCTGATCCATTGGGGACGGCTAAACTTATGAAAGAAACGTTTGGTAGAATGGCGATGAATGACGAAGAAACTGTTGCGCTTACAGCTGGAGGTCATACTTTTGGAAAGGCTCATGGTGCTGCAGACCCAGATAAATATGTAGGAGCCGAACCACATGGAGCTTCTATTCAAGAGATGAGTTTAGGTTGGAAAAATACGTATGGTACAGGAGTATTAGATGATGCTATTACTAGTGGTTTAGAAGGTGCTTGGACACCTAATCCGGATAAATGGGATTATGATTTTTTCAAAGTATTATTGGATTATGATTGGGAACAAACAAAAAGTCCAGCAGGAGCAAATCAATGGACTCCAACTGCGGATTCTGGAGCTCCTACAGCACCAACTGCAGGTGATGCTTCGAAGAGACAAGCTTTAATGATGACTGATGCCGATATGGCATTAAAAATGGATCCTGATTATTTAAAGATTTCTCAGCGTTTTCGTAATAACCCAGAAGAGTTTGAAGATGCTTTTATTAGAGCGTGGTATAAATTGACACATAGAGATATGGGGCCTGTTTCTCGTTATTTAGGTCCAGAAGTTCCTAGTGAAGAACTAATTTGGCAAGATCCAATTCCAACAGGAACGAGTCTTAAAGATTCGGATATTGCATCTTTAAAAAATATGATTTCGGTTTCTGGCCTTACCGTTTCGCAATTAGTTACTACGGCTTGGGCATCTGCCTCTACATTTAGAGGTTCTGATAATCGTGGTGGAGCTAATGGTGGACGTCTTCGTTTAGAACCACAAAGAAGCTGGGAAGTTAATAATCCTAAAGCTTTATCAGAAGTTTTAAGTGTTTATGAAGGGATTCAAAAAGATTTTTCAGGAGATGTTTCTATTGCTGATTTAATTGTATTAGGTGGTAATGTAGGTGTAGAATTAGCAGCTAAAAATGCTGGTTTCGATGTAAACGTGCCTTTTACAAGTGGTAGAGGAGATGCTTCTCAAGAACAAACAGATGTAGAATCATTTGGACATTTAGAACCTTTAGCTGATGGATTTAGAAATTACTTAAGAGGTGATTTAAAATTAGCTGCAGAAGAATTATTGATTGATCGTGCTCAGTTACTAACATTATCTATTCCTGAAATGACAGTTCTTGTTGGAGGTTTAAGAGTGTTAGGAGCTAATTATGACGGTTCCAATAATGGTGTGTTTACAGATAGCGAAGATTCATTAACGAATGACTTCTTTAAGAATATTTTAGATTTTACTTATACTTGGAAACCTATATCTAAGGATGATACACTGTTTGAAGGTAGTGATCGTAGAACGGGAGTAACTAAATTCACAGGTACTAGAGCTGATCTTATTTTTGGTTCTAATACAGAATTAAGAGCAGTTGCTGAAGTATATGCTTCAGAAGATGCTAATGAAAAGTTTGTTAATGATTTTGTATCAGCTTGGTCTAAAGTTATGAATTTAGATCGTTTTGATTTAAAATAATATTGAAATTGAAAAATTGATTTTTTTAAAAGGTGATCTATACTTTAGGTCACCTTTTTTATTTGCACACAATATTTTGAAAATCAGATTTATTGATTTTGTAAAATATAGCGTTAGGGATTCCTTTGCAGTCACTTTTTTTCCAAAATATCATGCCTATTTTTTCCAAAACTTTAATGGAAGCTTTGTTTTCTGATGCCACTCTTGCAATAATTTCTTTAATACCTAATTGAGTAAATCCATATGCTAATACGGCTATTGAAGATTCTGTCGCATATCCTTTATTCCATTTATTTCTAAAAAAACGAAAACCGATATCAATATCTCCATCTTCGTTTCGTTTAAGACCACACCAGCCAATAAAATCATTTGTGTCTTTAAGTAATACAGCCCAGCGTCCATACCCATTCATATTATACTCTTGATAATTTTTTAAAAAGGATTTTGCATCTTCAATCGATAAAAAAGGATAATCACCTGTGTATTTTAAAACCTTAGGATCAGAATTTAATGAAAAGAACTTTTCTGCATCAGAAACTTGTAGTTCACGTAATATTAATCGTTTGGTTTCAGTAATCATAACTGCTTTATTTTTTTTTAGAGTAAGTTTTTTCGATGTAAAAATATTTAAGCTTGTATTTTTTTAATTTTTATCAAGATGCGTGTATTTAGAAATCTAATAACTTAGTTTAGTAGAAACACTATTTTTAATTTAGATGTATAAGATATTAAAGAATAAGTATTTTATAATATTAAATCATACTTTAGAAAAGTATGATAAGTGTTTTTGCTAATAATATCGATCAATTTTTTAATTAATCCATTGTAGTTCAAATAATCAACAAAAACTTATTTAGAATTGTTAATTACTTTGTAAGAGGACTATTTCAATTTAGTAAGTGAAATCTTATATTAGCAAGCATTCTACCTAAAATTTTATGAGTAAGGAAACTAAATATACCGAAGATAATATACGATCCCTCGATTGGAAAGAGCATATCCGTATGCGACCTGGAATGTATATTGGAAAATTAGGTGATGGATCTTCAGCTGATGATGGAATCTATATTTTATTAAAAGAAGTGCTTGACAATTCTATTGATGAATATGTTATGGGCGCTGGTAAAACGATTGAGATTTCAATACAAGGAGATAAAGTAATTGTTAGAGATTATGGACGTGGAATCCCTTTAGGTAAAGTTGTAGATGTAGTTTCTAAAATGAATACTGGTGGAAAATACGATTCAAGAGCATTTAAAAAGTCCGTAGGGTTAAATGGTGTTGGTACAAAAGCTGTTAATGCCTTATCCACGTATTTTAGAGTAGAATCTACTAGAGATGGAAAATCTGCATCTGCAGAATTTGAAAAAGGAAACCTTACGAATCAAGATACTCTAGACGAAACCTCTAGACGAAGAGGAACAAAAGTTTCTTTCGTTCCTGATAATACCATTTTTAAACATTATAAGTATCGAACGGAGTATGTGGCGAAGATGCTTAAAAACTATGTGTATCTAAATCCTGGGTTAACCATCATTTTTAATGGAGAAAAATATTTTTCAGAAAATGGACTAAAAGATCTGCTTTCAGATAATATTAATGAAGATGATAGGTTGTATCCTATTATTCATTTATTAGGTAATGATATAGAAATAGCAATTACGCACAGTAAAACTCAGTATAGTGAAGAGTATCATTCTTTTGTGAATGGACAACATACTACCCAAGGTGGAACACATCAAGCTGCTTTTAGAGAAGCTGTGGTTAAGACTATTAGGGAGTTTTACGGTAAGAATTATGAGGCTAGTGATATTCGTAAATCAATTGTTTCTGCTATTAGTATAAAAGTAATGGAACCAGTTTTTGAAAGTCAAACAAAAACGAAGTTAGGTTCTACGGAGATGGGTGGAGATTTGCCAACTGTTAGAACTTATATTAATGATTTTGTAAAAACAAAATTAGATAATTTTCTACATAAGAACTCAGATGTAGCAGAGGCACTGCAAAGAAAAATACTACAAGCAGAACGAGAACGAAAAGATTTATCTGGTATCCGTAAACTGGCTCGTGAACGAGCAAAAAAAGCAAGTTTACATAATAAAAAACTAAGAGATTGCCGAGTTCATCTTACTGATAGCAAAAAAGACAGGAATTTAGAGAGTACTTTATTTATTACCGAGGGAGATTCTGCAAGTGGATCAATAACAAAATCTAGAGACGTAAATACACAAGCCGTATTTAGCTTACGTGGGAAACCGCTAAATAGCTACAATATGAGTAAAAAAATTGTGTATGAAAATGAAGAGTTTAATTTATTACAAGCAGCATTAAATATAGAAGAGTCCTTAGAAGATCTTAGATATAATAATATTGTAATTGCTACTGATGCCGATGTCGATGGAATGCACATAAGGTTATTATTAATTACATTTTTTCTTCAATTTTTTCCAGAAGTAATTAAAGAAGGTCATTTGTATATTCTTCAAACACCACTTTTTAGAGTACGAAATAAAAAAGAAACCATCTATTGTTATTCTGAGCAGGAAAGAAGAGATGCTATTGAAAAATTGTCTGGAAAGCCTGAAATCACTCGATTTAAGGGATTAGGAGAAATATCGCCAGATGAATTTGTTCATTTTATTGGAGATGATATTCGTTTAGATCCTGTAATGTTAGATAAAGATAAGTCTATAGAAGAGCTACTATCTTTTTATATGGGAAAAAATACACCTAGTAGACAAGAATTTATTATCGAAAATTTAAAGGTAGAATTAGACGCAGTAGAAGAGTAGTACTAAAGGAATACAAAAAAGTGCCCCAGAAAAAGGTATGGATATAGAAAACGAAAACGAAGAATTACATAATGAGTTAACCCCAGAGGATCATCAACCTCAGGAAGTGATTACCAAAGTTACTGGGATGTATAAAGACTGGTTTTTGGATTACGCATCTTATGTAATCTTAGAACGTGCAGTCCCAGCAATAGAAGATGGATTAAAACCTGTGCAACGAAGAATTCTTCATTCTATGAAAGATTTGGATGATGGGAGATATAATAAAGTTGCAAATATAGTGGGGCATACAATGCAATATCACCCGCATGGTGATGCAAGTATTGCTGATGCTATGGTGCAGATTGGACAACGAGATCTGTTGATCGATATGCAGGGTAACTGGGGTAATATTCTTACAGGTGATAGAGCTGCCGCATCTAGATATATTGAAGCGCGTTTATCAAAATTTGCTTTAGATGTTGTTTATAATCCAAAAGTTACCGATTGGCAATTATCTTATGATGGTAGGAAAAAGGAACCAATAAATCTTCCTGTAAAATTCCCATTACTTCTTGCTCAAGGGGCCGAAGGTATTGCAGTAGGATTAAGTACTAAAATTCTTCCTCATAATTTTATTGAACTGATAGAAGCTTCAATAAAACATTTACAAGGAAAACGTTTTACAATACTCCCAGATTTTCCAACTGCAGGAATTGCTGATTTTACTAACTATAATGATGGAAACCGCGGAGGAAAAGTTAGAGTGCGTGCAAAAATCTCACAATTAGACAAGAACACATTGGTTATAAATGAGATACCCTTCTCTACTACAACCTCTAGTTTAATAGATTCTATCCTTAAAGCTAATGATAAAGGTAAGATTAAAATAAAAAAAATAGAAGATAATACCGCTGCTGAAGTGGAGATATTAGTGCATTTGCCAGGAGGTATTTCTCCTGATAAAACTATAGATGCATTATATGCCTTTACTAATTGTGAATCATCTATTTCGCCGTTGGGATGTGTTATCGAAGAGAATAGTCGTCCTAATTTTATAGGAGTCTCCGAAATGTTAAAACGTTCTACGGATAATACCTTAGAGCTGCTTAAAAAAGAGTTGGAGATTCAATTAAATGAATTGCAAGAACAATGGCATTTTGCATCATTAGAACGAATTTTTATCGAAAACCGTATTTATCGTGAGATAGAAGAGGAAGAAACCTGGGAAGGAGTAATACAAGCAATTGATAAAGGGTTACAGCCTCATATAAAACACTTAAAACGTGCAGTTACTGAAGAGGATATTGTACGTTTGACAGAGATTAGAATTAAAAGAATTTCAAAATTTGATATTGATAAAGCGCAACAAAAAATTGAAGCGTTAGAAGATGATATAGCACAGGTAAAATATCATTTAGAACATCTTGTAGAATATGCTATCTCTTACTTTAAGAGGTTAAAAGATACTTATGGTAAAGGAAGAGAGCGTAAAACCGAAATCAGAATTTTTGATGATATTGAAGCTACGAAAGTTGTTATAAGAAATACAAAACTATATGTAAATAGAGAAGAAGGTTTTGTAGGTACATCATTGCGTAAAAATGAATATGTAACTGATTGTTCTGATATTGATGATATTATTTGTTTTATGGCAGATGGTAAAATGATGATAACAAAGGTGGATGCTAAGACTTTTGTTGGGAAAGACATTATTCATGTTGCGGTCTTTAAAAAGAAAGATAAACGTACTATTTATAATATGATTTATCAAGATGGTAGAGGAGGAGCCTCATATGTTAAGCGTTTTGCAGTTACTAGTGTTACCAGAGATAAAGAATATGATTTAACCCAAGGTAAGAAAGGTTCTAAAGCAACTTATTTTACTGCTAATCCTAATGGAGAAGCAGAAGTGATTACTATTTTTCTTCGCCAAGCGGGAAGTATTAAGAAGCTGAAATTTGATCTTGATTTTTCTGACTTATTGATAAAGGGTAGAGGAGTAAAAGGAAATATTGTTACTAAGTATAATATTAAAAAAATTGAGTTAAAGGAGTTAGGGGTTTCTACATTGAAACCTCGTAAGATTTGGTTTGATGATACAGTTAGAAGATTGAATGTTGATGGAAGAGGAGAGCTTTTAGGTGAGTTTAAAGGAGAAGATAGGTTGTTGATAATCAATCAAAAAGGCGTTTTGAAGACAATTGTTCCAGAGATTACAGTGCATTTTGGATCTGATATGATAGTTTTAGAGAAGTGGAAACCTATGAAACCAATTTCTGCTATTTACTGGGATGGAGATAAGGAAAGATATTATGTAAAACGATTCATAGTAGAAAATGCGGATCGAGAAGAGACTTTTATTTCCGATCATCAGAAATCGTTTTTAGAAATTGTCTCTACCGATTATAGACCAATTGCGGAGATAGTATATAATAAAATTAGAGGAAAGGATCAGCGACCAAATGATGAGATAAGTCTTGAGGATTTTATTTCAATAAAAGGTATAAAAGCACAAGGAAACCAATTAACTACAGAAAAAGTAAGACAGATTAATTTATTAGATCCTTTACCGTATGATGAGCCGGATGATATTCCAGCAGAAGAAATAGAAGTAGTTGAGGAAGAATCTGTAACTCCAGATTCAAAGATATCTGGAGATGTAGAATCTGATAATGGTGTTTCGTTAGACGGTGAAGATGATGATGGAGATGGAGAACAGACAAGTTTGTTCTAAAAAGAATATTCTAGTAAATTAAAACAATTGTATTAGTGATTCTTAGTAGACAATTAATTTATCTACAACCTTTTGATTATTGATGTTTAATGAAACAAAGTAAACACCTTTTGTTAAATTAGAAATTTTTGTTATGTTCTCTGTGTTGTCATAGTTTTTTGATAACACCATTTTACCTGAAGTATCATAGATTTTAAGTTTTTTAGTTGTGTTAGTTTTTTTAAACTTTATATAAGCTTCATCAATCGCTGGATTAGGGTAAATCTCAAAATAAGAATTGGGGTTATTGATCTCGTTTATTCCTAGTGTCGTATTGTCTGCAATTATATTAAGTTCGTTAAACTCAAAACTACCACTACTTTGGTATCCTTCTACAACAAAAGAAACTTCGTGTAGTTTTCCTAAATTCATATCAATAGATTCCCATTGCTCAAAATGTTCAGAAATATCTATTGTACCACTATTTCTTGTGTCTCTTCTAATACTAAAATATTGCTGGAAAGTAGCGATTCCAACAATTGATGGTTGATTTACTCTTGTGTTTTCATAAATATCGTAAATACTTCCGTTTATTTCGAAAGACTTTTTTAATACTGCTCCATCAGCCATTGATGGAATCCAATTTCGCCAGTCTTCAATAATATAATATTCTACAAGGGGATCAATAGTCCATCCATAAATAGATAGATAGGAGTTTCCTGAAGAAGTAGAAGGGTTGTAGTTACAGTTATATGTAGCGAAAAAGTTCCCTATTTCTTGATGTTCTTGTGTTTGATTGTACCCTAATCCTCTTCTCGCTAAATAGTTCAATATACCATCCCATTCTCCACTAAATAATGCTTCATTTCCCAGTGTCATGCAAGCAGTTCCTTGAGAATTTTGATTCCATAACTCATATCTAAACCCATCTTCTTCTCCGGCAATTTGTTCTGATCCTGATTGTATACAATAGGTCTGTGCTTTAGTATTTCCAAGAGATAATATTAGAAATAAAAATGAAAGGATAATTCGAAATGTTGATTTGTAAAATAAGTTCATTATAATTATTTTTTATGTTTCAAAAAATTGATTTTAAGTAAGTTGTAACTATTTACTTAAAGTGATTAATTAGTTAGGTGAAATCAAGATAAAATTCTTTAATAACTATGAGAAACAAAAAATATTGAGGATATTGAATGTTTTTTTTACTTAAATTTTAAGTAAAAATTTTTCAGTTTTTTGATTATGAATATATTAATTAGGACTTTTTTACAAATTTGGTTAAAATGACAATATGCTGACCACTTACTTTTCCTTCTATATGTTCAGGATTGTCGTGGACTAAAGAAATATTGCGAACAGCAGTTCCTCTTTTTGCGGTAAAATTAGCTCCTTTAACATTTAGATCTTTTATTAAAACCACATTGTCACCTGCATTAAGTAAAGCTCCATTAGAGTCTAAATGCTTAATCTTAGTACTTTCATCATCACCTTCTCCTGTAGCTTTAGCCCATGCTAAAGTATCATCGTCCAGATATAGCATATCTATAAGATCTTGTGGCCACCCTTCAGATTTTAATCTATGAAGCATTCTATACGCCATGACTTGTACGCCAGGGGCTTGACTCCACATACTATCATTAAGACAACGCCAATGATTAGGGTTCATTGTAAGAACATTTTCAATTTGATCTTTACAAATAGAGCAAATAAGAATACTAGAGTCTAATCCTACATTTGGAGATTCTGGGATATCATATATTGATAGATTATCAGTAGCACCGCATAATTCGCATGTAGTATGACTACGATCTTGTAATTCTTTTAGTTTACTCATTCTTGATTTATAAGTTGTAAAACTAGCTCTCTTGGCTGCTTAATTTTCCTTTTTTACGTAGTTTAAAGTTGATAAACTCTACAAATAACGAAAATGCGATAGTAAAATATAAATATCCTTTTGGTATCGTACCTACTTCTGAATCAAATATCTGTAAATGCGCTAGATGTGCAGCTTCAGCTATCAACATAAATCCAATTAATATTAAGAAAGATAGTCCGAGAATCTGGATAGATGGGTGTTTGTTTACAAAACGACCAACAGGAGTAGCGAACAACATCATAATTAAAACAGAAATAACTACCGCAATAATCATGATAATCAAAGCATCTGTTGGATTATCACTCAATCCATTAGTCATACCAACGGCAGTAAGTATGGAATCAAAAGAGAAAACCACATTAATCAATGTAATCTGAATAATAGCTTTAGATAAAGAACTTGAACTCTTTTCTTTTATTTCTTTCTCTTCTTCCCCTTTTTCATCTACTTTTTCATGGATTTCATGGACACTTTTGTATAATAAGAATATTCCTCCTCCAAATAATATTAGGGATTGACCACTAATTCCTGCTTCTATCCAAGGAAGATTGATGTGCCAAAAAGGAGCCTCCATTGCTACAAGTAGGGAGATACCAAATAGTAAAACAATCCTCATTACCATAGCTAATAACAAACCAATGTTTGTAGCTTTTTTTTGTTCTTGATCAGGTAATTTACTAGAAGCTAATGAAATAAATATAATATTATCAATTCCTAGCACAATTTCTAGAAAGGTTAGTGTTAACAATGCTATCCAAGCATCTGCTGTTGCGAAAATCTCAAACATTACTTAATTTTTTTGGCAGTTCCTTTTTGTTTATTTTTTTTAACACCTACAAGCCCATATTCAAAGGTATAAGTATCTTTTTCTGTAGTTAATATTTTCATGTGTATAGCCTTTTCTTCAGCCATGTTTTTTGGGTGAAGTTTTTTTACAATATACTCACAATCATTAATCCAACGAATACTAGCGGTGTCACTTCTACCTTGAAAATAATCAATCTCTATAGAATCATTACGTATAAACGTTGTTTTAGCAAGTTCTCCGTTTAGATATGTCTCAAATTCAAACGTTCCTGTTTGAAATTCTGTACAGTCCCGTTTTTGTTGGTAACATCCTGTAAACAGAGCAGAGATAAATAATAAAAAAATAAATCGTTTCATAAAAGTATAATAACGAGAAACGAAAATAAATCTATTTCAACAGATTTTACAGTAACCAGTATAAAAGTTGTTAAGATATTTAATTCTTATAAACGTCGAAAGTACCATCCTTATAAAAAAACACTATCTGGCTAATATTTTTATTTGTCGAATTAGTTTTAATTATTGGTGCTATTGTTTCTTCTGGAGCATCCTTGGGTAAAGGTATATCATTATTAGAATGTGAAAATAGGTCTTGTTCTGATTCCGTTTCGGTAGGTGATATTATTGGAGTAGGAGTTATGGATTCTTTTTGTGCAGGTGTTTCTTGTTCTTGTTTAGGGATTTTTGACTTAGGAAATGATCCTTGTCCGTATAAAAGCCAATATAACTCTGCTTCAGGGTAGGCTTCAGTAATCTTCATAACAAAATCTAGGCTAGGTTTATTTCTACCAGATAAAATATGAGAGATAGAAGAACGACCAACACCCATAGCATCGGCAAACCCTGAGGCCGAGACGTGATAAAATTTCATGATTTCTTGGATTCTTTTTCCAAAAGCTGCAGTGTTTACCATTGTAAACCGTTTTATAATTAGCAATGTGTTACAAAGGTAAACAAACCCTACAAAAGAACAGTTTACAATTGTAACTTTAAGAATAATAAACAATTCTAATATTAAATAAAAACTATAAGTAGACATATTTTAATACTTGAAAAGCAATAATTTATGATATAATCAATGAAATATTACTTAATTCCGTAGTATTATAAATCGATGATTTAACTTTCTGTTTAACATCTTAAACAAACATCATTTTTCAAATGTTTACATCTGTAAATAACACTTATTTACAATTGTAAATACAGCTTAGGTTTACATCTGTAAAAACTAAGCTATTTGTTATGAATCTTCGGTAAACAGTAGTAATTTTGGTTCTTTTATATGCTTATGGATATTAATGAATTATCTCGTTCATTTACTAAATACAAAGAATCAAGTTTATCAGGACGTTACATACATCTGGGTCATATTGGTCCGTTAATAGATAATCTTTCTAATAGAATGACTGTGGAGCTGTTAGGTGTCTCAGAAAATGAAGCACCTATACATCTTATTAAAGTTGGTAATGGTTCCAAGAAGTTGTTGTTCTGGTCACAGATGCATGGAAATGAAAGTACAACTACAAAATCGATGTTCGATTTTTTGAATATGCTATCCGATGACTCTAACGAAGTTTCAAAACAAATATTAGCTTCTTGTACTTTATATATAATACCTATATTAAGCCCTGATGGCGCAAAGGCTTATACTAGGCTTAATCATAATCAGATTGATCTTAATAGAGACGCTCAAGATAGGAGTCAAAAGGAAAGTGTAATATTGAGAAATGTAATTGATAAGATCAAACCAGATTTCGCATTTAATTTACACGGACAACGTACTATTTTTAGTGTAGGAACAACAAATATACCTGCTACTGTTTCTTTTTTATCACCTGCTGGTGATAATGAGCGCACAATTACCAAGTCTCGTAAAATAGCTATGGAGATTATTGCAGAAATGAATTCTGTATTACAAAAGTACATTCCTAATGGTATTGGTAGATATGATGATGGCTTTAATATAAATTGTGTTGGAGATACATTATCAGATTTAGGTGTTCCTACTATTTTATTTGAAGCTGGACATTATAAGAACGATTATACACGGGATACTACTAGAGTTTATATTTTTTATGCATTGGTAACATCTATTCAATATATTTCAATGAATGATGTGCTAGGGAATAAGCATCAGGCTTATTTTGATATTCCAGAAAATGGGAAATGTTTTTACGATATAGTCATTAGAGATGTTATTCTAGATAATAAGAATGTTGATATCGCCATCCAGTATACTGAAGAATTATCCCAAAATGATATTAAATTCATTCCAAAAGTTGTTAAAATTGATGATTTACGAAATGTTTATGGTCACAGAGAAATTATCGGTAACAAAAGAGTGATATTTAACGAAAACGTTACAGTAGAGGTACTTCCGGAAAATGAGTTGTTAAAATTCAAGTTAAATGATGAATTATTCTCAACAGAATTAAGAAAAAGTTGAAAAAAAATGTATGAATAGATAATTTTTCTGTTATTTTTGCAATGTAATTAATCGGGAAAATTTATTAGAATTACTATGGCAAAATTTAAATTAGACGAAGTAGATCACCAAATATTAGACATGTTGATCGAAAATACTCGTACCCCATTTACGGATATCGCAAAAAAATTACTTATTTCTGCAGGAACCGTACACGTGCGTGTTAAGAAAATGGAAGAAGCTGGAATTATTGAAGGTTCTTCATTAACATTAGATTATAAAAAATTAGGGTATTCTTTTATCGCTTATGTAGGGATATATCTTCAGAATACTTCGCAAACCAAATTTGTATTACAGAGAATTAAAGAAATTCCTTTTGTGACTGTAGCTCACATTACTACTGGAAAGTTTAATATCTTTTGTAAAGTAAGAGCAAAAGATACTAATCATGCGAAAGACATTATTTTCCAGTTAGATGATATTGATGGGGTATACCGTACGGAAACTATGATATCACTAGAGGAAAGTATTAATGATAAAAAACGCTTAATGCATTCTATTTTCCAAGATTTGTAAAGGGCAATCGTATTAAAACATATAAACCCTTTAGGAAATCATCTTAGAGGGTTTTTTAATGTAAAATAATTATTAATCAACCATATTCGTAACCACAATTATGGCAAGACAACCAAAAATAGATCGTTTTAACCACAACGTTCTTACTAAATATCAGATATACAATAGTATATTTATTACATTACCTTTTGATGAAATCACTAATACAGGTGTATTATTACCTCTTTTTAAAGAAGTTTGTGAAAAAGGGTATGATCAAAAGATGAACCCTTCAGAAATAGTAGAAAACTTCTTTACATCTTATCAAGATGATCCTTCAGACAAGGATAAGCATGATTTGCTGTTTAGATTTATTCAGTATATAGAACGTCAGGTAGTATTGTTTGATGCTATAGAAGATGCAGCGTTTCCGATCGTTAATAATATGGACGGAAGAGGTACGCTACGAAGCATTAAAGAAGAAGCACAAGCAAAAGGACAACTAGAAGAATTAAAGGAGTATTTAAGGAGGTTTAAGATTAGACCAACTTTAACAGCGCATCCTACACAATTTTATCCAGGTACCGTATTAGGTATTATTCATGATCTTGATACAGCAATAAGAGATAATGATTCTCAAAAAATAAAAAGATTACTAGCACAATTAGGTAAGACTGCATTTTTTAAAAAAGAAAAGCCTACTCCGTATGATGAAGCTGTTAGTTTAATATGGTATTTAGAAAATGTATTCTATCATTCTGTAGGGACTATTTATAACTATATTCAACAAAATATATTCAAAGGAGAAGATCTCGAAAACGATCTAATAAACCTAGGTTTTTGGCCTGGAGGAGATAGAGATGGAAATCCATTTGTGACAACAGAAACGACTCTCAAAGTTGCAAAAAGATTACGTAAAACTATATTGATTAATTATTATAGAGATATGCGTAAGTTAAAACGTAGAATTACCTTTGGAAATTTGCAGGATAAATTAGGAGTTCTAGAGTCTGCTTTATATGATAATTTCTATTATGCTAAAACGGCTGAACCTTTATCTATATATACCTTAATGAATGGTCTTTTAGAAGTAAGAGAAGAATTAATAAGTAAACATCAGTCTCTGTTTTTAGAAGAATTACAGGATTTAATTAATAAGGTAAAGATTTTTGGTTTCCATTTTGGAACTTTAGATATCAGGCAAGATTCTAGAGTACATCATGGTGTGCTTACTGAGATCGTAAAGAAAACTAATGATTTAGGATTAGGTTTTTTTCCAGAAAATTACGAAACATTATCAGAAGAAGAACAGATAAAGGTATTGTCTACTGTAACAGGAAAATTAGATCCTTCAGTATTAGATAATGATATGGCTAGAGCTACAATAGAATCTATTTATGCAATTAAAACCATACAGAATAATAATGGAGAGCGAGGATCAAATCGTTACATAATTAGTAACAATGGTAGTGTTCTTAATGTCATGGAAGCTTTTGCTATGATTAGATTGTGTGATTGGGAAAAACCTACTGTTGATGTAATACCACTGTTTGAAACTGTTCCTGATCTTCGTGTATCTCATCAGGTGATGGAGACATTGTATAGTAATCCAGTTTATATGGAGCATCTAAAGAGTCGAGGAATGAAACAAACTATTATGTTAGGTTTCTCTGACGGTACAAAAGATGGTGGATATCTGATGGCAAACTGGGGTATTTTTAAAGCTAAAGAAGCACTTACAGAGATTTCTAGAAAATATAATGTAAAAGTAATATTCTTTGATGGTCGAGGTGGTCCACCAGCTAGAGGAGGAGGAAATACTAATCAATTTTATGCATCTCTTGGCCCAACGGTCGAGGATGAACAAATTCAAATAACGGTCCAAGGACAAACCATTAGTTCTAATTTCGGAACACTAGATTCTTGTCAATATAATTTAGAACAATTGTTAGGAGCTGGAGTAGAGAATCAACTAACAGCAAACGAAGCCAATCTTTTTTCTAAAGAGAATAAAGTGACAATGCAAGAATTGGCGGATATTAGTTATCAAACCTATGTGGATTTTAAAAACCATCCTAAGTTTTTACCATATTTAGAGCATATGAGTACGCTTAAATATTATGGAAAAGCGAATATAGGTAGTCGTCCTTCTAAACGTAGTAAAAGTAGTAGTTTAGATTTTGGAGACTTAAGAGCAATACCATTTGTTGGTAGTTGGAGTCAGTTAAAACAGAATGTTCCTGGGTTTTATGGGGTTGGAACAGCCTTAAAAACTTTTGAAGATAGAGACGAATTTGACAAAATAACAAGTCTGTATAAGGAATCAGCTTTTTTTAGAGCGTTGTTAGGGAATAGTATGATGAGTTTGACTAAATCGTTTTTTCAATTAACAGCTTATATGAAAGAAGATGAAGAATATGGCGCTTTTTGGAATATTATACATGATGAATATACACTTACTAAACGCCTATTGTTAAAACTAACAGGATATTCTGAGTTAATGGAAAATGAACCAGCAGGGAAGGCTTCTATCGATATTAGAGAAAATATTGTACTTCCATTGCTAACTATTCAGCAATATGCATTAAAGAAAATCCAAGATATTAATAGAACTGGAGAAGATGCAGAGGATTTAGAAATTTATGAAAAAATGGTGACGCGTTCATTATTTGGAAATATTAATGCAAGTCGTAATTCTGCTTAGGGAGATTATATGTAAAAGATAAACCACAATAACTTCGTTATTGTGGTTTTTTTGTTTAGGAGTATCTGATAATAGTATTTGTTATTTATATACTTGAAGCAACTATTGTGTAAGTTATGTATCTAATAGATATAACTAAAAAATGAAATAATGAAAGTTAGTTTTTTTTCTCTTATTTTGATGATGGTTCTTTTATTCAGTAGTTGTAATAGTAGCGATTGTGAATTGGTAGTATGTGCTCCAGATGCTTTATTTAGATTTGAAATAGTAAATTCAGATGAAGAAAATGTTATATCAAACGGTACGCTTCAGGTTAATAATATTATGATTTTAGATATAAATAATCAAAATACGATTGATTTCGACGAAATAAATGAAAATAACACTACTATTTTGGTAATAAACTCGACAAGTATATCTGCGGGAGCAACTGCTTATTCAATAGAAATTTCTAATTCGGAGTTATTTGCTTTAGAATTAACTACAGAACGAATTAAAGGAGAATGTTGTGATGTGATCAATTTTAGTAATTTAGAAATACAAAATTCCGAATTTGTATTTGATCAGGATACAGGTGTGTATACATTTTCATTAGAGTAATATTCGCTACAATAGTTTAAAATGATTTTCGAAAAGAATGAGTTTTATTCATTCTTTTTTTGTTCATACCATTTACTAACTAAAATAGTATAAATTAGTTGAGTATAAAATATATACTATTTTAGTTTATAAAACATTCACACAAATGGATAGAATATTTATCATCTTCTCTTTTTTCTTTTTTACGGTTTTTTCGTTTTCTCAAGATATTTCTGGAGATTGGATTGGAGAAGTAAATATTAATGGAAATAAGTTAGAAATAGCTTTTAATATAGAAAAAGTTGCTAATGATTATGTATCAACACTTAGCATTTTAAAACAAGGATTGAGCGGCGCTAAGGCTTCAGCCACAGTTTTTGAAGACTCAATAATTACTATTTCATTTCCCGATCTTAAACTAGAGTATAAGGGAAAACTTAATGATAAGATGGAGATTATTGGTAATTTTTCGCAAAGCGGTCATCCTATTCCTTTAGACCTTAAGAAAGGAACTATTACATTAAATAGACCTCAAGAACCCAAACCACCATTCAATTATCATTCTGAAAATGTAGTATTTGTTAATAAAGATGATAACGTGAAGTTAAGTGGAACACTAACAGTGCCGAAAGAGAAGGGTAATTACGCTTTGGCTATTATAGTTAGTGGTAGCGGTGCACAAAATAGAGATGGAGATATGTTTGGTCATAAACCATATTTTGTGTTGGCAAATGAATTAACAAAGAACGGGATAGCTGTATTTCGTTTTGATGAAAGAGGTGTGGGCGAATCGGAAGGAGATTTTAATACGGTTACTATAAATGTCTCAGCCGCTGATGTTAAGTATGCAATAGATTTTTTAAAAGAAAGAAAGGAATTTAGTAATTCTAAAATAGGACTAATAGGTCATAGTATTGGTGGTATTGTCGCTCCTAAAGTTGCCGTAGAAAAGGGTGATTTAGATTTTTTAGTTTTATTAGCTGCGCCAGGAATAAATGGAGATAAATTAATGCTTTTGCAAAAAGCTGCATTCGAAAGAAATCTTGGAATCAATGAATTACAAATTCAACAAGGTCAGAAAGTAGTAAAGGAAGCTTATGATATAGTAGTGAATTCC
Source organism: Aquimarina sp. AD1 (assembly GCF_003443695.1). Classification (NCBI taxonomy): domain Bacteria; kingdom Pseudomonadati; phylum Bacteroidota; class Flavobacteriia; order Flavobacteriales; family Flavobacteriaceae; genus Aquimarina; species Aquimarina sp. AD1. The sequence goes on from NZ_CP031966.1 coordinate 904,300, forward strand.
GACTTAGATAATATTTCATTAAAAGACAGTATTAATTCATATTACTCTAATAAATATGGGGCACTATTTCCAGAGAATCAAAGAAAAATGTTGGTAGAACAGATTACTGGTTCAGAAGTAGCTAGTTTTATTAGGTCCCAACCTGCAGCATATTTAGAAGAAATTGATATTCCTGTGTTAGCTCTAAATGGAGATAAAGATCTGCAGGTTTCAGTAAAAGAAAATTTAACCGGAATTAAAAATGCCTTAGCAAAAGGAGGTAACCAAGATGTAGAAATTATAACCTTAGAAAATCTAAATCATCTTTTTCAAGAATCAGAAAGTGGTTCATTAAGTGAATATGCCGAAATAGAACAGACTTTTTCTCCTAAGGCGTTAACCTTAATAATAAATTGGGTGAAAAGGAAAACAAAATAAAAGATCCTCTTACTTATTTTGTAAAATAGTAGGGATGAATAATCTATGAACAGAAAAACTTAGTGTGACTTACGATGAAATAATAGTATACCTTAATGAGCTAAAAGACCCTGAAAAAATAGTTTTCAAAGAAAAGAAATTTGGAATTGTAGCTCACAATTCTTTAGGCATATATCATAAAGATCTAAAAGAATTAGCGAAAGATATTGGAAAGGGTAGAAATGATCTTGCTTTGCAGCTTTTTGATAGTAATATATATGAAGGTAGGTTGTTGTGTAGTAAATTATTTAATACTAATGATGTTACAGAAGAACTGATGGAGAAATGGGTAAAAACCTTTGAAAACTGGGAAATTTGTGATAGCTTCTGTATGGGACTTTTTGCTAAAAGTAAATTTGCACTGGCTAAAATAATTGATTGGACAAAGAGAAAATCCGAATTCGAAAAAAGAGCTGGTTTTGCTATTATGGCTGCTTATTGTATGGCTGATAAAAAATCAGATAATGAATTGTTTGAACAATTTTTTCCAATCATTAAAAAAGAAGCAAATGACGACAGATTATATGTGAAAAAAGCGATAAATTGGGCTTTGAGAAATATTGGAAAGAGAAATATAGATTTAAATAAAAAAGCTATAAAAGTTGCTAATCAATTATTAGAATTAAAGAGCTCTTCTGCAATTTGGATAGCAAAAAATGCATTAAACGAATTGCAAAAAGAAAATGTACGAATCTCTGATTACCCAAGAAATATTTATAGAACAAAGAATTAAGTTTATTAAAACCATCCAAAGACTTATTTATTAATTGATCGTTTTACTAATAAAAACAACACCATAAATTACACAGTATTAAATATTATAGTCCTTTTTGGTGCAATACAGGGTTTTACACTATGTTTATATCTACTTTCTAAAAGAAGAGAGAATAAAAGAGCATTTAATTATTACATATTGTTTTTATTTTCTTTGTCCTTTTATAATTTGACATATGCATTCCTGTATATGAATGTCAATTCAATAGGTTTTCTTCCTTTGACTTCTTTTCCATTTCCATATAAGTATCTTATTGGTGTGGGATTTTATTTTTATATAAAAAGCCAAATAGAAAAAAAAGCTTACGTTATTTCCTTTGTTGAATATCTATTGTTTATTCCCGCAATTTTGTATGGAATCTTAAGAGCTTATTGGTATGTGATGCTCCATAGTGGTATTGATGAATATATTTTTTATAGAGTATATCAAACAGGTTTTTTTCTATATAATGATTTTGTTTATCTGACGTTTAACCTAATTCTCATGATATATGTCCTAGGATTTATTAATAAGAATAAAGTGATCATCAAAGGTTCTTTATCAATACGTAAAAATTGGGAATGGTTGTCCACGTTTTCCTGGATGTTTATTGTATTTATTATTCTTAATTTACTTCATCAAATCATTGCAGTTCTTTTTAATCTCGAAGATAGCGGAGAGTTTTACTATGTAATATTGGTTTTAAATTCTATCTATATCTATTGGATAGGTTTTATTGGTTTTACAAAATCTAATCTGCTGTTTAAAACTTTTTGCCTAAAAGATCATAAAGAAGAAGAAACAGATATTGCGTTGAGGAATAGTATAGCGTATTATATGAAAACAGAAGAGATTTTTACAAATCAAAATCTCAAAGTTTCTGATCTAGCATCTTTGTTATATATATCAGAAAAAGAACTATCCCTATATATCCACGATACGTATCATATGTCTTTCAATGATTTTATAAATACTTATAGAATCGAAAAGGTAAAAACATTGTTGGTTTCTTCTGAAGAAAAAAAGTTTACATTATTAGCAATTGCAGAAAAATCTGGTTTTAGTTCAAAATCTTCATTTAATGCGGTATTCAAAAAGATAACAGGTCTAACTCCTACGCAGTATAAGAAGAATCATAAAAACGAATAAGTCCAATATTTTTTTTCTGGACATTCTTGTGTTTTTTTAGAAGTGTTTTCCTTTTCATGGTCTATAATTTTGAAGAAGTGAAATTTAAAAACCATAGTTATGAAAAGATTTTTTTTAGTCGTAATCATTACCATTTCAGTATTTTATTCAAAGAGCTACAGTCAAGAAAAAGTTGAATCCGTTCAAGATAGTATTAATATATTCTATGATCGTTTTTTTGAACAGTTAGAAGCTAATTATCTGTATCGAAAAAATGTTAACTGGAGTAAAATAAAACCATATGTAAAAAAAGAAGCTTTGAAGAAAAGTACTTTCGAGGAATCATTAGAGGTTTGCTCGAAACTTTTTGATACTATTAAAGGAGATCATTTATTGCTTTTTTCAGAGAAAAAAATGTATCAAAGTAGTCTCAAAAGACAAATTACTAAAGAAGATTTACACAGTAGTTTATTGGCAAAATACAGTGAAGAACCAAAGTTTGATATAAAAGTAATTAATGATCATTATGGATATGTGTTTATTCCAGGAATGTTATTATTGAATGCGACAGAAAAGGAACTAAATGAAAGAAGTCAAGAAATATATGATGCCATCATAAAAGTGGATACTTCTAACAAAATAAAAGGATGGATCATTGATTTACGACTAAACATAGGAGGGAACTCCAATGTCATGCTTGCTGGATTATACCATTTAATCGGCGATAATACAGTGTCATTATATTTAGATGCGGATAGGAATGTAAAAAATCGTTCGGGACTTGATAATGGCATTTATTATGAGGATCAAAAAATACAAGCGCAAGTAAAGACAACTACTAGGCCTAAAACAGAAACCCCTGTTGCTTTAATAACTGGTGTAATGACGGCTAGTGCTGGAGAGTTTGTAGCCTTAGGTATTAGAAGAAGAAAAAACACGGTGATTATCGGAGAGGAAAGTTATGGTTTGACTACTGCTAATGATTTATTTGAATTGCCATTTAAAACAAAAGCTGCGATAACATTAAGTTATGCGACAGATAAATCTGCGACGTTTACAAAAACCATTAAACCGGAAATAGAGATTATTAAAGAGGCTAACTTTCAAGATTTAACTAAAGACAAGAATGTTATAGAGGCAATAAAGTTTATTGATGCTAAACAATAAATTTACTATTTAGTATAATCCGCTTATCTTATAAATAACTGTTAATGCAATCAATGAATGTTTCTAGAATTAGTAAATTTCAACAAAATTTATAAATAGTTATATATGCAATCATTACTTGCGCAAGAAGAATATAATCCATATTACGGAAGTTTTATAGATAAAGCAGAAAGTAATAATATCGTAGAAGGGCTACAGCTAGGAAAGAAGAAGTTTATTGATTTTGTAAACGCTATCCCTAAGGAAAAATTGACTTATGCCTATGAAGATGGTAAATGGACCATAGCAGAGGTGATACAGCATATAATTGATACGGAGCGTATATTTTCATATAGAGCACTTAGGTTCGCGAGAAAAGATGAAACTCCTTTGATTGGTTTTGATCAAGATGCTTATGTGCCGAATTCTAATGCAAATACATTTAGTATTGAAGATCTTATTGAAGACTTTGAATCCGTAAGGAATAGCTCAATTACTTTATATAAAAGATTTACATCAGAGATGTTAAGTCAAATAGGAGAGGCGAGTGGTAGCCCTATGAGTGCTAGAGCTGCGGGTTATATACTTTCTGGTCATCAAAACCATCACGTAGAAATCATTAAAGAAAGATATTTGTAAAATTTAAAGATGACAAAAGAAGAAGTAGCAAGGAAATATCTTTTTTTATTAGAAAAAGGTGACGTAGCCAAAGTAGTAGACCTATTCACCGATGATGGTATTGTGATATCTCCTTTATATGGTACGTTATCAGCAGCTAAATTCTATAAGGATTTATCGGCAGACACGAATTCTTCCAAACTTCATTTAGATGGAATATTTTTAGAGAAGGATACCAATCGACTTTCCTTACTTTTTGATTATGAATGGATACTTAAGAATAATGAAAAAGTGAATTTTAAAGTAGTTGATATTTTAGATCTTTCAGAAGATAATAAAATTCAAAAATTAACTATTATCTATGATACAGTGAATTCAAGAAGATTGATAGATACTTTATAAATAGGATATACTTTTTTCTTTGATTAATGTAATGCTATAGAACTTTTATGCTATTATTTTTTCTTAAAATTGAATCGAAATAATAAGAAAAGTTAAAGGTGTTTATATTGTTCTTTCCAATAGTTCTGCCAATAAAATTTTTAACTTCACCATTCTTTGTAACGCAGTGTATGTGAAGGGATTTAGAACCATTTTTAGAGTTTTTTGAATCAAAAATATCAAATGCGTTAAAAGCATCAACGGCAAAAATTGTAATCCCTAGTTCTCGGGCTACTTTTATATCAAATTCAGAAACAGTTCTAATATTTTTTTTGTTTTCTTGCAATTCTTTAGGATGTCCGTGTAATTGTCCTAGAAGCATTAACCCTTCTCCTACCCGTGGAGCACTATTACTACCAACGCCATATGTATTAATCATGATTTCTGAATTGGTCTTTAGCTCTGGTATCCAGTCTCTGACCGCAGAAACTTTTCCATTATTAACATTTAATACTATGAAAACCTGATTCTCTAACCCTTCTTCCATAGTGTCATCAGCAATTCTTTGTACTTCCATTTGTATCTGATCTTCATCAAATGTAATTACAGAACTATTTTTATGTAATTCTTGTATACCAGGAATAGATTTGACGCCTCCTTTTTCTTCAATTACGTAGTTCCATTCTCTAATATCAATAACTCTTAAATTATTTGTTTCGGAACCATCTAATCCTAGCTCTAGTCCTGTTACACGATCGATATAATAATCTTCATAAGGGTATACTATTTCTAAAGAAAATAGGCAGATGAGTATTATCAATAAGGAATATTTAGACATCATAATAGCTATTTAAATTAAAGCTTCTATAAGTATATGTCTTAATAACCGAAAATGTTACTGCTCAAAAAATGTTTTTAACAGTTCTTATGTCTAATTCATGACCGCCAGGATGTGATCTAAATTCTATTAGCGGTAATATCTCTTTTACACGTATTTTTTCGGCTTCTACTTTTTTGATTTCAAAATAAGGATCATTTTCACCTAAAATATGGGTCACTTTAGTGGTTTGGTTTAGAAAAGTGAAATCATCTTTTTTCAATTCCTTTGGAAATCCACCAGAAATCATTACAAACGCATTTGGTTGTATTTTTCTACTTGCGATCCATCTGCTAGCGATACTAACTCCTTGAGAATATCCTAAAACCACAAAATTCACAGAAGCTGGTAGTTTCTCTAATTCCATAATCGCATCTACATAATTGAGCACATTTTTAGTTTCTGTCCCAGTGTTTTCTTTAGTTAACCAACTAGATCCTACTCTCTTATAATCATTGTTTTTGTAATATTTAGAAGGAGCTTGCGGAGCAATAATATAATTATCTTTAGCATCAAGACTTTGAAACAAACGGATGAAATATCTACTTAAATAGCCGATTCCATGAAAAACAAGCCAAACTGTTTTGGTTTGATCGGTTAATTCATTCAATGTATCAAATGTGTTAGTAGATTGATAGACAACCTCTTTTTGCATAATTAGTTACTTTTATAGTTCAAACCATTGATCTATTATCGGCCACAAGATATCTTGATTTTTCTTTCTAAAAAAATCAAAATGTCCAATTGTTTTTAAATTGTAATCCGAAGGTTTTAAATGTTTTCTTGTAGTAAGGGCGTTGCTGTATACTCTATCTGCAAGGATATCTACCGATTTTTTAGGAGCAAAAAGATCATCATCAATACTAATGAGTAACATAGATTCTTTTATCTTTTTATAATAAGTTTTGGAGCTACCTTTTGTAAAATGTAACATAGAATCAGGATGTAATAAAAAAACAGCCCAATCTTTTGCTGCTTTTGTGGTCAATGGTCTTCCTAGTCCAAACCAACCAGATGGATAATATCCTAAAACGGAAGTAGTGATTGGAACGAAGAATTTGAAATTTAAATATATTAAAAAACGCATTCTAGGAGTAAAATGTTTATAAAAACCAAATTGAGATCCTATGGTTATGTATTTATCATAGTATTGGAAAGCATCGCTAAAACCTACACTGTTTCCTCCATAACTATGCCCAACCATATATTGAGTGTTATTTGGAAATTTCGTTTTCACATATTTAGAAACCGCATTAAAATCCATCGCCCAAGAGAAAAATCCGTGATTTTTTAAAGATTTAATGCTTTTAGAATTAGAAGAGCCAATACTGCGATAGTCAAATGTAAATACGTTGCATCCTTTTTCTGCAAGGTAATTGGCGATATTAAAATAAAACTTTTGGGGTACTGCAACTGCTGGTGCAAATACAATAGTTTTATTAGTAGGATTTTTTGGAACAAATTCATGAGCCGAAATAGGGTATCCATCGTTAGATTGAATAGTAAATGAGTTCATAATTAAGATTTTAGTATTATTTTTTCCATTCTAGAAACAGCGTTATTAACATATTTATGGTCATTATAAATACGCATTAATAAAATTCCACCTTCCAAATCTTGGACCATCTGTTCTGCAAGTGATAAGGATTCTTCTTTAGAGTAATTAGGGACTAGTAATAGTTGTAAACCAGATATGAAATCTTCAAAAAAGTGTTTAATCTCTTCCTTGTAAATAGGGTTTAAATGTGCTGTTTCTAATGCTGTATTTGCCATAATACACCCACTATTGGCGTTTTTGAACATTTTATCAATGAGTATGCGAATTTTTTTTAATTTTTGATCAGTAGTAAGGGTGTTGTTTTCAATCACCTTAAATAAATTATATTTAAAATAACTGTTCACTGTAGCTAAGACTTCTTTTATCAACTGTTCTTTGTTATTAAAATAATAATAGAAATGAGATTTTTGAATTTCACAAGCTTTTGCTAATTCACTCATACTGCTTTTGCAGATACCTTTTTCTCTAAGTATAGGGATTACTTTACTCAAGACTTCTGCTTTGGATGTTTTGGTTTTAGGCATTTTATTGAACGTTCGTTAAAATAATACATAAATATAGTTAGAATTATTTAATGCCATTGTTTATTTTTACTTAAAATTAAATTTATGAAGTTAACTGAAGAAGAGATATTGGAGCAATGTGCTAAAATGTGTAAGAATACGCTAATGGAAACATTGGATATTTCTTTTTGTGAAGTAGGTAAAGATTATTTGGTTGCAAAGATGCCTGTAACATCAAAGGTTCATCAGCCTGATGGTGTCTTACATGGTGGTGCTATGGTTGCGCTTGCAGAAAGTGTTGGTAGTGCAGCTTCTCATATTTTTTTAGATACAAAGGAGTATTATATTAGAGGATTAGAGATCTCAGCTAATCATGTAAAGAGTATAAGAGAAGGTTATGTATATGCTAGAGCCGAAATCGTGCATAAAGGAAGAACTACTCAACTTTGGGATATAAAAATACGGAATGAAGAAAAGCAATTAATTTCCATTGTAAAGTTAACGACAATAGCATTAGCAAAATCTAGGTAATATGGATATTTTGGCATTATACCTGAAAATCCAATCCCATATGGATAGTCAACTGCCATTCGTAGTATATCGAAAATCTAAAGAATTAACTATAAATTGTTTTCTGCAGAATGATAATAATTTATATGAAATAGATTCGTATAGTACAGCTGGTTTTGTTTTTTCTCCATTTGATAATAGAGAGCAAACCGTTCTAATTCCTAAAGACAAAAGTACATATTATAGTTCTTTAGTTGTATCAACAAATAAAATACCGCAGTATATTCAGAAAGATATCTTATCTACCGAACAGGATCTAGAAGCAAAAACAAAATATGTACAGCTTGTAAAAGATAGCGTACAGGCTATTAATGAAGGGCTTTTTAAAAAAGTAGTTGTTTCTAGAAGAGAAGAGGTTTCTTTTTCTAAAAAAAGTTCTTTAGAAGTTTTTAAAAGATTGATTAATTATTACCCAAATGCGTTTGTGTATTTATGGTATCATCCCGCTGTAGGAACTTGGCTTGGTGCTACACCAGAAACTCTAATGATGATAAAAGAAAATGAGTTTAGTACTATGGCTTTAGCCGGAACTCAGCCTTATGTGGATTCATTAAATGTAACATGGGGAACGAAAGAGGTTGAAGAACAAGCTATGGTTACAGATTTTGTTTTAAATAAGCTCTCATCAAAAATTCATAATATCAAAAAATCTAAAACTTATACATATAAGGCAGGTTCTTTATTACACCTTAAAACAGATATTACCGGTGTTTTAAAAAATAAAAATTCTGATATTGATTCTATTATTGAAGGGATACATCCTACACCCGCCGTATGTGGTTTGCCTAAAGAACAGGCTAGATTATTTATTTTAAACAATGAACCATATAATCGAAAGTATTATACAGGTTTTTTAGGAGAATTGTTAATCAATCACCATGGTAGTGTTGTGTCTAATCTATATGTAAATCTTAGGTGTATGGAAATAGATAAAGAGAAAGCTATTGTCTACGTCGGAGGAGGAATTACTAAAGGTTCTGTTCCAGAAAAAGAGTGGGAAGAAACTGTACGAAAGACCGAAACAATGAAAAAGGTTTTGTATTAAAATACCTTAAAAGACTGGCTTTACTTGACTCTATATTGTAATTTAGCGACTCGAATGAAGAAACGTTTATATTCCAAAATTCCTTTATCTCAAACCATAGTTGCTTTATGTGAAGCAAAAGGAATTTTCCATGTGGTTATTTCTCCCGGATCTAGAAATGCTCCTTTGACAATTGGTTTTACTGAAAACCCTAACATGAAATGCTATAGTATTGTTGATGAACGATGCGCCGCTTTTTTTGCCTTAGGAATTGCGCAACAGATAAAAAAACCTGTTGCATTAGTTTGTACTTCGGGAAGTGCATTATTAAATTATTACCCTGCAATTTCAGAGGCGTTTTATAGTGATGTACCGTTAGTAATATTAAGTGCAGATAGACCTATTGAACGTATTGATATTGGTGATGGGCAAACGATCCGACAAAAAAATGTATTCGAAAACCATATTTTATATTCAGCCAATTTATATTCAGAAATTGTTCCTGAGATTGAAGTAGATGATATTAAAATAAAACAGAAACAGCACGAAGCTCAAAAACATAATGAGCGGGAGATCAATATAGCGCTTAATAAAGCTATAGAAGGAAATGGACCTGTTCATATTAATGTTCCTTTTTATGAACCGCTATATGATACAATTATAAAACCAACAATAGTCCCTAAGAATATTCCTGTAGAGTATATAGAACAACGTATTTCAAATACGTTGCGGTCTAACATGTTGATGCAATGGAATGCATCTAAGCGTAAATTAGTATTGATAGGAGTGAACCCTCCTAATAGTATAGAAAAGGAGTTTATTGATTATTTGGCTAAAGATCCTTCGGTTTTAATTTTGACGGAAACAACATCTAATATTCATCATGAAACCCACGTAAATTGTATTGATCAATTAATTACGTCCTTAAGTGATGATGAATTTAAAGCTTTACAACCAGATGTTTTATTGACTTTTGGAGGTATGGTAGTTTCTAAAAGGATAAAGGCTTTTTTACGAAATTACCAACCTAAAGTTCATTGGCATATTGATCAAAAGAAAGCTTATGATACATATTTTTGCTTAACCGAGCATATAAAAATGCATCCTAATGCGTTCTTATCTGACTTTTTACCTGATACTAAGATTGTTGATAATGAGTATAAATCTTTTTGGATAGCAAAAAGAAATCAAAGAAGAATAAGACATGAAAAGTATCTGCAAGAAATAGATTTTTCTGATCTCAAAGCATTTGAAATGATGTTTGATCTTATTCCTAATGATCAGATGATTCAACTAAGCAATAGTTCTACGGTTAGATATGCGCAATTATTTTCATTGAATCCTTCATTTAAAGTATACTGTAATCGTGGAACAAGTGGAATAGATGGAAGTACTTCTACTGCGATAGGTGCAGCAGTAGCTTCAGGCATTCCTACTACGTTAATAACAGGTGATCTTAGTTTTTTTTATGATAGTAACGGGTTGTGGAATGATTCTATTCCTTCTAATTTCAAGATTATTTTAATTAATAATAGTGGAGGAGGGATTTTTAGAATTTTACCAGGTAAATCTGAGAGCCATAATTTTAGTACTTATTTTGAAACGAAACATAGTTTAACAGCAGAACAATTGTCTACTATGTTTAATTTTAAGTATACTACCGTCCAAGGAAAGGATGAACTAGAACAAGCAATAAGAAATCTTTATAATGAGAATGATAAACCTCAAATATTAGAGGTTTTTACTCCTAGAAAAATGAATGATGGTGTTTTAATCGATTATTTTAAGCATTTTGTCTAAAAAAACAGTTTTATTATAATTTATAAATGAATTATTCATTTATAAATAAGTTATATTTGAGATAACATAATAAATTAACTAAAACCTAAAACATTATCACCTTATGAGTAAAAGAGACGAATTGATTACTAAGTACGCTGCGGATATTAAAGATAAAATTGGTCAAACTCCGGATATGGACTTTTTAACTAAAGTTACTATTGGTTGTGGGCCTTCTATTTATAATAAGGATGCTGCTACGGTATCTGGGAGTGATCCTTCAGAATTAGAAACTGTAAAGAAAAATTTCTTAATTAAAAAGTTAGGTCTTTCTGATGGACCAAAGTTAGATGAGGCAATTGCTTCTGTTATGGATGCATATGGAAAATCTAATAGAAATAAATATAGAGCAGTTGTTTATTATTTATTAGCAAAGCATTTTAAGAAAGAATCTGTATACAAATAGAATAACAGATATTAGAAAACAAAAAAGGTGTTCTTGATTGAGCACCTTTTTTTGTTTTAATATGATATATAGGAAGATTAAACAATTATCTTTGCGCAAAAATATAAAACGATGCTTAAGCTTGGTGAATATAACACGTTAGAATTTGTAAGAGAGAGAGATCAAGGTGTTTATCTTAGTGATGATGAAGGGAATGAAGTGTTATTGCCTAATAAATATGTTCCGAATCAGTTTATGATTAGAGACGAGATCAAAGTATTTCTTTACTTAGATCATGAAGAACGGATTGTTGCAACTACTTTAGAACCTTATGCCACTGTAAAATCATTTGCCTATTTAAAGTGCACTACCGTTTCGGATATTGGAGCATTTATGGATTGGGGTTTAGAAAAAGAACTGTTTATACCTTTTAGAGAGCAAGCCTCTAAGATGAGAATCGGGAGCTGGTATCTTGTTTATGTTTATCTAGATGAGGAAACAAACAGATTAGTTGGATCAAGTAAGACGAATGCATTTTTAGATAACTCTTTAGTCTTGTTATCTTCTTATGATGAAGTAGATTTAATTGCATCACATCCATCTCCTTATGGATGGAATATGATTGTCAATCAAAAGCATTTGGGCTTAGTGTATGAAGATGAGATCTTTCAGAAAGTAACGCCAGGAGATCAGTTAAAAGGATTTGTAAAAAAAGTGCGCCCTGATGGAAAGATTGATCTTACATTACAGCGACATGGGTATCGTTCTATAGAACCTAATGCTCAGCAAATACTAGATGAATTAAAGTCAAGTGGAGGATTTATTGATCTTAATGATAAGTCTGATCCTAATGACATAAAAGATGTTTTTCAATTAAGTAAAAAAAGCTTTAAGAAGGCTATAGGTTCTTTATATAAAGCAAAAAAAATAGTGATAGAAAAAGACGGTATTCGTTTAGTAGATTAGTTTCAATAATTAATCCACAGCCTTTTTTTAATACGTTAAAGGAACACCGGTTACAGGGCAGTATATTCCTGTATAAGTACTTGCATCTCTATAAGCATTGTTTTTAACACTTCCTTTTCCGGTATTATTAGTGTTGTACCCTCCATTCCCTGTTATCGTAAATCTTAAATTATTTTGATTTTGATTTGTGCTATTAGGAAGAGAGAACGCATAATCTGATTGTATAAACTTATTTTCAGGAAGTAAAAGAATTGGTGTTTCGTTTTCAAGATGCTGCTTACGTAAATCAATTGATAAATTGATTTCCATTAAAACGTAATTTCCAGTAGAAATTAGTTCTCGTATATAGGATAAAGAAGGAGTTATTTCTTTATGTTCAAGTGTATATTGAGAACTGTTATCCGCAATATGTGTATTCCAAGTTTCCCAATCGATTGTTAATGAGGGCTTTTCTTGTCCATAAGAGATAAGGCCAATACAGCTTAAAAATATGATAGGGAAAATCTTCATAGTAATTTCTAATTATCTGTTTTGTCTAAAATATCAAAAATCGTGCAAAACCTGTGTTAATTTATATGAAAGATGTAAAAATATTACTTTTTTAACTTGATTTAACTACTATAATGATGTAGCTGGATACAATATATTATATTATTTTTGATAGCATAAAAAAAATATAATGAGTTCGATAAACTGGAAAACTGTAAAAGAATATCAAGATATAACCTATAAAAAATCAAATGGTGTTGCCAGAATAGCATTTAATAGACCTAATGTTCGTAATGCTTTTAGGCCAAATACTACAAGTGAATTGTACGATGCTTTTTATGATGCTCAAGAAGATACATCTATAGGAGTTGTGTTACTTTCTGCAGAAGGTCCATCAACCAAGGATGGTGTATATAGTTTTTGTAGCGGTGGTGATCAAAAAGCTAGAGGACATCAAGGCTATGTGGGTCAGGATGGAATGCATAGATTGAATATTCTAGAGGTACAACGGTTAATAAGATTTATGCCAAAAGTGGTAATCGCAGTAGTGCCTGGATGGGCAGTAGGAGGAGGGCATAGTTTGCATGTTGTTTGTGATTTAACCTTAGCAAGTAAAGAGCATGCTATTTTTAAACAAACAGATGCGGATGTTACTAGTTTTGATGGTGGATATGGATCTGCTTACTTGGCAAAAATGGTAGGGCAAAAAAAGGCTCGTGAAATTTTCTTTTTAGGCAGGAATTATTCTGCGCAAGAAGCATATGAAATGGGTATGGTAAATGCCGTTATACCTCACGAAGAATTAGAAGACACCGCTTATCAGTGGGCTCAAGAGATATTAGAAAAATCACCTACTTCTATTAAAATGCTAAAATTTGCAATGAACCTTACTGATGATGGTATGGTCGGGCAACAGGTTTTTGCTGGTGAAGCAACTAGATTAGCATATATGACGGAAGAAGCAAAAGAAGGAAGAAATGCCTTTTTAGAAAAAAGGAAGCCTGATTTTAAAGATATTAAATGGATACCATAGTAGTGTAAATGATTTTATAGAAATTTAGAATGCGAAATGAAAAATAAAGAAGACGAATTACTATCTGTACAATATAGGATTGAAAAATCTGGTATGAAACAGCAGAAACTAGAAGATCGTCTTGTTTCTATATCCAAAGAATTGAAGAGAAGTAAAAGGAATAGTATCATTTTTATGATTTTGTTCTTTTTGGTAGTGATAGGAATGTCTTTTACTATGTATTATCTAAATCAGGATGGTTTTAACCCAGATTCAGATCAAGCAAAGGACACGCCCGAGAATATAGATCAGATAAAAAAAATGAATGATTCTTTGCAAGAAGAGTTAATGAAATTAAAAACTGATATATCTGATTATAAAGAAAAACTGGGATCACGTGTTGAAGGTAATTCTGAAATAAGTGTTGACTCCACTGTTGTATATAGTATTAAGGATACAATAGAAGATGACTCTAAAAAACTAAAATTTAAAAAACAACATTGTTACGTGAAGAATGTGTTTAGAACCAATGGTGTTATTTTTATTGAAGTAGATTATATTGAGTATTATAAGGGTAGAAAGGCTGTAGAAAAAGCAAAAGAAAATAACGAGGCCGAGTATGATATTGATAAAAATGGCGATACCTTATATTTTTTATATGATAATTACTATGTTTCTAATACAAATACCAAACTAAGAAGATTAGAGCTAAATGATAAGGTTCGTATTCAGAGTTTAAATCAAATTTCTAAAGGATTTCCTTTAAAAGCTTTTCAGAAAATTATCTCAGATAATCCTATTATGCTATTAGAGATGAATGATGGAATTGTTTATAAAATAACCAAACAAAAATTACCATAAGCCTATAAAGTATCATTAAACCAACATACCAATGCCAGATATTAAAAACGAAGATCTTTTATCATTGCATTATCAAATAGAAAAAGCTGAAGTAGAGCAACGAAAATTAGAAGATCTTCTTAATGACAAATCTGTTGAACTAAAGAGAAATAGAGCGTCAAAATTGATGCTTAAAATGTTATGTTCTGCATTGTTGATACTTACAATAGCGTTAATTGTTTACGTAGTATTTTGGGTAGATAGAGATAATGGTGATACTGTAGTAATGGAAAACAAGGAGTTTTCTTCTTTTCAGTCAGAAATTAACGGGTTAAAAACACAGCTTAATCAATTGAAAAGTGATCAATCTGATTTAAATGACTTGAAAAATCTTTATATGTACAGAGATTTGATAAATAAGGACACTGTTTACTCTGTTCAAATTCAATCGTTTACAGATAAAAAAGTTTCTTTGATTTCAGAAAAATTCACGAATTCTCTTGTGTATAGTGATACCTCTTATTATAAGTTAAGTTTAGGTATTTTCGAAACACTAATAGAAGCGCAGGAATTCAGGAAAACACTACTTAAATCTGGTGTTATTGATAAAAATATTTTCGTTATTTCTTATAAAGAAGGTAAACGAATTAAAATAGAAAATCCTTTTTAACTAAGTTGATTATCTTAACCTAGGAAAATTAGATGGATTTACTTCGTTCATTATTTCATACACCTTTTCAAAAATATCTTCGGTAGACGGTTTACTAAAGTAATCACCATCTGTTCCAAATGCAGGACGATGTGGTTGCGCACTTAAAGTTTGCGGTTCACTATCTAAATATTGATATATATTTTGCTCATCAATAAGTTTGTGAAGTATATATCCAGTAGCTCCTCCAGGAACATCCTCATCTATTACCAAAACTCTGTTTGTTTTAGCAATACTTTTTACGATATCGTGAGTTAGATCAAATGGTATAAGAGATTGAACATCGATTACCTCTGCGTTTATCCCTACGGATAGTAATTCTTTTGCTGCTTGCTCAACTAATCTTAGTGTAGAGCCATAAGAAATTAATGTAATGTCACTTCCTTCTTTTACAGTTTCTACCACGCCTAATGGAGTTCTTATTTCTGATAAATTAGAAGGCATTTTTTCTTTTAAACGATATCCATTCAGGCATTCTACAACAACGGCAGGTTCATCACTATCTAGCAATGTATTGTAAAATCCGGCAGCTTTAGTCATGTTTCTGGGAACAAGAATGTGAATACCTCTTAATAAATGAATCAATCCACCCATTTGAGATCCAGAGTGCCATATACCTTCTAAACGGTGCCCTCTTGTTCTAACAATTAGTGGTGCTTTTTGCTTAGCAAAAGTTCTATATCTTAAAGTAGCAAGATCATCACTTAGCCCCTGAATACAATAAAGTATGTAATCTAAATATTGTATTTCTGCTATGGGTCTAAGACCTCTCATTGCCATACCAATTCCTTGTCCGATTATAGTTGCTTCTCTAATTCCGGCATCAGAAACTCTGATCTCTCCAAATTTCTGTTGTAATCCTTCAAGACCTTGATTAACATCACCAATTTTACCACTATCTTCTCCAAAAATTAAAGATTCAGGTACTCTACTAAATATTTGATCAAAATTATCTCTTAATATAACACGGGCATCTACTATCTCAGTATTATCAGCATATTCAGGTTTTACCTCTTTTATCTTAGTAGCATTACTGTCAAAATCGTTATATAGGTGATCACTATATTTTGGTTGGATTTCTGCAATGTAATTGTTGATCCAATTCTGAAGAGCCGTTTTTTCAGGAAAATCTTCTTTAATTAAATATCGTAATGTTCTTCTAGTTGCTTCTAGAATATCTTTTCTTATTGGTTCATCTTTATCTGCTAACGTTCTTACAAGAGGGGAGATAAAGTTTTTATTAGCACTTTTGTTTTCTACTGCTTCTAATCTTATTAAAGCTTCTTTTTGTTCTTCTTTAATCTCAGAGATATATGCATTCCAAGCACTGTTTTTACCTTGCCTTACTGCCTTTTTACAAGATTTTTCTAGTTCTAGTAATTCATCAGCAGTTGCTATATTGTGATCAATAATCCATTCCTTAAATTTCTTGTTACAATCGTGCTCACGCTCCCAGTTTAAGCGTTCTTCACTTTTATACCTCTCGTGAGAACCAGAAGTGGAGTGACCTTGTGGTTGTGTAAGCTCCTTTACGTGTACAATTACTGGGATATGTTGTTCTCTAGCTAGATCTTCTGCAGTTTCATAGGCCTCTACTAAAGCTGGATAATCCCAGCCATTAACCACAATGATTTCGTAACCATCGTGCTTTTCATCTCGTCTGAAACCCTCTAGAACTAAAGATATATTTTCTTTAGTAGTCTGGTGTTTTGCATGAACAGAAATACCATATTCATCATCCCAGATACTAATTACCATAGGTACTTGTAAAACACCTCCAGCATTTACTGTTTCCCAAAAAAGACCTTCACTTGTACTTGCGTTACCGATTGTACCCCATGCTACTTCATTTCCATTGATTGAAAAGTTGGTGTGTTCAGAAACGCTTTTTTCATTGCGATATACTTTGGATGCTTGCGCTAACCCTAATAATCGAGGCATTTGCCCAGCTGTAGGAGAAATATCTGAACTTGAGTTCTTTTGTTTTGTAAGATTTTTCCAAGATCCATCTTCATTAAGACTATGAGTAGCAAAGTGTCCACCCATCTGTCTCCCTGCTGCGAAAGGCTCTTTTTCAATATCTGTATGCGCATACAATCCTGCAAAAAATTGTTCTACATTGTATTGATCAATTGCCATCATAAAGGTTTGATCTCTATAATATCCCGATCTAAAATCACCATCACGAAACACTCTAGCCATTGCTAATTGTGGTAATTCTTTACCTCCTCCAAAAATTCCGAACTTAGATTTTCCGGTAAGTACTTCTCGACGTCCTAACAAACTACACTCTCTACTCGTTAAAGCGATTTTATAATCTCTAAGTATTTGATCTTTATATTCTTCGAAAGAAATATTAGGTGTAATAGTTGTTTCAGACTGCATGTGAACGATTTTTTACGGTTCGCAAATTTAGCTAAAATTCAGGTCAATTCCAAGATAAGAAGTATTAAAGTTATTGATGATAATTCATATAAAATAGCTTTTTGTTGTTGAATTCTTTTTTTTGGGTATTATTTTAAGACTTGATTAACAAATACTCAAAATTTTCACATTTATAAAAATAAGCATAGCAGGATAGCTATTTGTTATAATTTTTGAATAGTACAATGGTTTTTATATATCTGATAATCAATGTGTTTTTATGTGAAGATATTTTGAAATAGTTTTTTGTAAATGTAGGAATTAAGGTTTGTCTTCTTTTTTTCCTACAAATCCAAAAAATAATATAACTTAGAAGAAATATTAATTATCATTATTAATGTAATCGTGAATTTTTGAAGAAAATAAAAGTCACCGACATATTATTTTACCTTGCTTTTTTAGTAGTTATTATAGTTGCTACATTTTTTGACAGGAAATATTTAGCCTATGCCTTGCCTTTAACCATATTCTCTATTGGAGCTATATATTTATGTAATACTAAGAAGATTAATCTATGGTATGTGTTGAGTCTGGTTTCTATGATCTTCTGTGATGTTCTTATTTATACTGATTTTATATTTAATTTCTCGTATATATGTATTCTAACATCTTTGTATTTTATATTCTGTACAATTGCTATAAGAAAGTATCTATTTATTAAAACTGTTCAACGTAGTACGTTTTTATCAATACCAATTTTAATTAGCTCTGCGTTAGTTGCATATTTGATTTTTTCTATTTCTCAATTACTAATTGATATGGTCAGAGAAGCTATTCCAGAAGTAGTTTTTTGTTTGTTCAGCTCTACAGTATATATGTTAGTGGCATATCTTATTTATATGCAAGATACATATAGAGACGGTTTGAAATTAATTATAGTTTCTTGTTTATGCATATTTATAATTTCTTTATTACCCATTAACGAATTATTTTATTTTAATAATATTTTCACTGTTCTTATTAATGTAGCACACGTGCTAAGTATGTACATTTTTATGAAATTCTTGCTAGAAACTACTCCAGAAAAAACTATTGATGCAAACGAGCGTTATTTATAGAAATAATTATTTAATGAATTAGTACCATCTTCTGGTAAAAAGCCCAATTAAAGTTTGAGGACTTAGCGTAACAATAAACCTAATTTTCTCGTCATAATTAGGTTGGTTTATTTCAAAACCATTATTGGATGCAATAGGGAAGAAAAGCTCAAAATAATCTGCCACAAGGCTTAATCTTATACCTGCATCATATACAAATTCAGGAGAAACACCTCTGTTTTTAACTAAACCAGCATCGGCATATGCGTATACCCAATTCCAGATGTTAGTATTGGCATTAAGTGTGGTGATCCATTGATTTGCAAACGGAAAATCTAATTGAGATTTAAAACCTCCTTCTGCAATTATAATTTGTTGACTTACCAAACCAGTATCTTCACTACGACCTAAGTAATTAAAATCAAAAAGGTAATCTGTAGGGCGATCTAAGGCAAAGCTAAAAAAATCACCGTCTCTACTGGTATCATTAAATATAAAAGCTCCTGCAAAAAGACGAAGATTAAGCTGTCTATTATTAAGAAATAATTTTCTATAATTTATAGTCGTAGAAAATTTACTAAAATTTTTATTTAGTTGATAGTCAAAATTAAAAGAAGAAGAGTTTATAAGATTAAAGTTAGAATATGTATATCGTACATTAAAAACACTGTAATCTGGAGTGTTAACAGGATTTACCTCATCACGTTGTCTAAAAACATTTACACTTCTTATACTAAGGTTTTGACTTTTATTGGAACGTAAATCTTCGGGTCTCCAAGAAAATCGTACCGTTGGAGAAAAACGTCTTACCAATAGTCCAGGCGCATAACTAGAACTACTACCGCTAAAAGAATATCTTATTAAAAAAAGATCATCATCAGCAATTTGCTGTCGTACTTGAAAAAAACCAGAACCTAACAGTTTTTGAGAAGCAAACCCATAACTAGGTTTGATTCTGTAATCAAAGTTTTTTCTAATGATGTTTTTATTAAAAAATTTAGACCCAATAGTAAACCCATCATATACATTATTGAATTCGAACTCTGGAGTATAGAATATTTGACTTTTAGTAGGGTCTTCTACATCTTGTATAAAAGTGAAATGAAACGGTTTATTAAAAATCCAGTTTAGATTTCTATAGTTATTCCTTCGATTAAATTCTGGAATATTTTGATCATAATCTAAGACTAATTTATCAATATCTTCATTACCGATTGTTACCTTTTTTTTACCTTTTATATCTTTAACCCAGGTTTTAGAGACTAGTACATCATCCCTAGTTGCGCCCAATGATATCGGCATATTGTTGTCTCTCTTATTTTTTATTGTAACCTCTAGAGAGTCTTTGCTCTTTTTGACAGATGAAATTTTAAAATCAAGTTTCTGATTCGTCTTGACATAATCTTCAAAAAACCAATCAACATCCTTTGTGGCAAGTCGTTTTAATATTTTTTCAAATTCTTGAGAATTTGTTTGTTTCAATATATTATTAGTAAAATATTCTTGGATTGCCTCCGCAAGAATATTATCATCTTCTAAATAATCTTCTAAGTACTTGAAACCTACACCAGCTTTATATGCATTGGCAATATTTTTATTAAACTTAATGAGTTTATCTTGTGGAGTGTTTAAAGCCTGATCTCTAAAGTTGCGTATAATATTTTTATATCCTAAAAAGTATTGATCATTAAATTTTAGGTCGGCAGCATGAAACCATCGTAACCCTATAACTTTACTTAGATTACCAATTATTTTCATTTCAGGGTAATACTGCTCAGTATATGCCATCATTATATAGATATGTATTGCATCTTTTATCCAAGCATCATATCTAGGGTTAATGATTAATGTTTTTTCCAAATAACTTTCTGTTATTGCCTTAAGTTGTTTGATCTCGTACTGAAAACCATCAGGAAATGGTCTTAAAATATCAGGTAATTGATTTAAACCATATACAGGGTTTTTTTTATAATCATTTTCTGAAACTAAAATTTTATCGAAAGGGTATGGGCCTAAGTGTTTTTCTAGAAATTTTAGAATTTTTTCTACGGCTACACTTTTCATTTCAGGCATCAAATCATTATCCCTGATATTACTTATGAATTCGATATTCTTCGTTTCAATATTATAAAAACTATTCTCTTTTTCTACATATAAATTAACTTCATTTCGCTTCTCGCCAACAAGTTGAATCGTTTTAATGGGATCATCTGAATCGGTTAATATTTCTTGATCAAATTCACTGGTAAGGTGATACATGGAAGGTAGCGTAAGATTAATTTTGTAATCTATTGTTGGTGCATACAGATCATCTAGATTTTTATGACTATACGTATTCCACTTTGTGTCATAGACAGCAGGTAGAATATACCAATGTTTTAAACTGAAATTTCCATTTTTATGATAACCATACCTGGTGAATTTTTCGCTAGGTAATTTTACTTGATATTTTAAATTAAAGGTAAAGCTTTCTCCTGGTGATAATAATGTATCTATATCTAATTTTAAAATATCAGGAGCTTGTTTTTGAATTGACCAAGTTAACTGTTTTGATGTTTGATCAGAGATAGATTCAATGCTAGTTGATCCTCGCTCGTAATCTTTTGCAAAATAAAACTTTCTAATAAAATCTTCAGAAAAACGCTTTCCTAATGGAGTTGTTTTACTAGAAAAACTATTAGCCCAATCATGTAAAAAAATCTCTTGTAAGGTGTCATTTGAGGTATTCCTAAATGTAATCTCTTGTTGTATTGATATTATCTTGTTTTCAGTATCGAGAACTCCATCAATAACGATATTATGTTGTGCATAAGTATTAGCTAGAAATAAAAATACAGTAAGAATTATATGGAATATTCTGATAAGTTTCAATTTACTTTTAAAAATTTGATGGCATTACTATTTATATTAGTTGGGACAAGATAATACATTCCTTGATTTAATTCAGAGACAGAAATATTAGTAATAGTATTACTATCTGCAGAAAACGATTTTATTTTTTGTCCTAAAGTATTATATATTTCAAAATCTATTGATTCTAAAGTATTATCAATTTGTAAAGACAGTTCATCACGGATAATGTTACCATTGGTTAATTGTATGTTTTTTATTGTTTCTGTAAATTCCGGAGTATTTAAAAACTGTTGGTTTGATTGTAGTTCCATCACTACAGGTAAATGATCACTCATAGTATATAATGCATCTCTCAATGAACTATCATATATTCCCGTACAATCTGTATCATCAATTCTTTGATTATAACAATCACCATTATTACCATAAGCAAGATAACTATCAGGAACATAACTTAATTCTGTATTGTTTATCATATTTTCTGATATTAAAATAAAATCAAAGCGATCGTCTAATCCACCACCGCTTCCAAAATTATCAAAGTCTTCACTACTAAGACGGGTGCTTTGGGTATGTATTGTGGTAAAAGTCTCATTACTAGTCCAGTTTCCTGGCTTATTTATAGGATCAACCATGGTAATCTTATTGTTACTATTTAGTAACTCTTGATAAGCGGGTTCATCCGAAGAATATACGTTTAGATCACCGGCAAAAATGACATATGCATCTTCATCTAGATTCTCATAATTATCAATGAATTTATTAACCATATTTAAACGCTTAACCTCATTTTCTGTACCTCTGCTTGCTTTTAAGTGTGATACGAAAACTTCAATTCTAATAGGATTTGCGACTTGATTGTCTGATATTAATTCTAAGGTATACCAGTTAATATCTCTTATTGTAGTTGTTAGTCTTTGGCTATCTATTAAAGTAAACTTTTGGTTATTATAATATAATAATTGATGTAGCTCTACATCGGAGTTAGAAAAATTACTTAAAAAAGGAGCGCTAGAATAATTAGTGTTATCATCGTTTAATGATTCATTTAATATTTCCTCACCTCCAATTTCTGTTTCTAATTCACAAATCATAAAAATATCAGGTTCATAACTATCTATTATAGTTTCTAATATTTCTTCTCTATTTTCTGGAGGGGCAGCGGGGTAGTTAAGAACATTATAGAACATGGTTTTAATGGTGGCTTGTCCAAAAGAAATTTGGACACCAAAAAGTAGTACAAGGGGTATGAATATTCCTTTCATTATTGAGTTTGTTGAGTTTGTGTGAAAAGAGGTGTCTCTAGAAATTTGGACTTAAATTGTATTTTCCATAGAATTTATCTAGAATCTGTAATACTTCTTCTGGAGTATCTACAATATGAATTAAATCCATATCTCCAGGACTTATGTTTCCAAATTTATCTAAAAGAGTACTCTTTACCCAATCCATTAGTCCTCCCCAGAACTCAGTACTTACTAAAATAATAGGAAATGTTGCTATTTTTTTTGTTTGTATCAATGTTATTGCTTCAAATAGTTCGTCGAGCGTACCAAATCCTCCAGGCATAACCACAAATCCCTGAGAGTATTTAACAAACATTACTTTTCTAACAAAGAAATAATCAAAATCTAAGCTTTTATCACTGTCAATGTATGGATTATCGTGTTGTTCAAAAGGTAAATCAATATTTAAACCTACAGAGGTTCCTCCACCTAAATGAGCACCTTTATTACCAGCTTCCATAATACCTGGACCACCACCAGTAATAACTCCATATCCGTGATCTACTATTTTATGAGCTACATCAACAGCTAGTTGATAATATTTGTCATCCGTTTTAGTCCTGGCGGATCCAAATATAGATACACAAGGTCCTATTTTACTCATTTTTTCAAATCCATTTACGAACTCTCCCATGATCTTAAAAATAGCCCAAGAATCATTTGTTTTTATTTCGTTCCAACCTTTGTGATGTTGTTCTTTTCTCATAAAATTTATTTTATTACCTCAGTTGATAACTGATATTTGTTTAACAAGTTGTTGTTATTTGTTTATTTATTTTCAAAATTGAAGAAATTATTTATCGCAGTTCTTTTTCTAAAAACTTCGCAGTATAACTCTTCTTGTTTTTAATAATTTGTTCAGGAGTACCTTTTGCTACTACCTCACCACCGTTTTTACCACCTTCATATCCTATGTCAATAATATAATCAGCCATTTTGACTACATCAAGGTTATGTTCAATTATTAGTACCGTATTACCTTTATCAACTAATTCGTTTAATACGTCCATTAATACTCTAATATCTTCAAAATGAAGCCCTGTTGTTGGCTCGTCTAAGATATAAAAAGTATTTCCGGTATCTCTTTTGGACAATTCGGTAGCCAGTTTTATTCGTTGTGCTTCTCCACCTGATAGTGTTGTGGATTGTTGCCCAAGTGTAATATATCCTAAACCAACACTTCTAATAGTTTTAAGTTTTCTAAAAATTTTAGGAATTTGATCAAAAAAATCACAAGCTTCATTGATTGTCATTTCCAACACATCAGAGATGGATTTTCCTTTATATCTTATTTCTAGGGTTTCTCTATTAAATCTTTTTCCCTGACATGTTTCGCATTCTACATACACATCTGGTAAGAAATTCATTTCTATAACTCGCAAACCTCCTCCTTTACAGGTTTCACATCTACCTCCAGCTACATTAAAACTAAAACGTCCAGGTTTATATCCTCGAATCATTGCCTCAGGTGTTTTGGAAAATAAATTTCTAATCTCCGAAAATACACCGGTATATGTAGCAGGATTAGATCTTGGTGTTCTTCCAATTGGGGATTGATTAATATCGATTACTTTATCCGCATTTTCTAAGCCTTTTATCTTTTTATAAGGCATTGGTTTCTTAACTCCATTAAAATAATATGCATTAAGTATAGGATATAATGTTTCATTTATCAGTGTAGATTTACCACTACCAGAAACTCCTGTAACAGCAACCATCTTTCCTAAAGGAATATCTATAGAAACATTTTTTAGATTATTCCCGGTTGCTCCAGTTAAAGAGATTTTCTTACCGTTTCCTTGTCTTCTTTTTTCGGGAACTTTAATTTCTTTTTTACCACTTAAATAATCAGCAGTAAGAGTGTTGTGAGTTAGGAGGTTTTTTGGAGTACCCTCACTAATAATTTCTCCTCCGTGTTTTCCTGCTCTAGGTCCAATATCAATGACATGATCAGCTCGCTCGATCATATCTTTATCGTGTTCTACAACAATCACGGAATTACCTATATCTCTTAATTGTACTAAGGAGTTAATCAACTTCTCATTGTCTCGCTGATGTAGTCCAATACTTGGTTCATCTAAGATATATAATACTCCTACTAATTGAGATCCTATTTGTGTTGCTAACCGAATACGTTGTGCTTCTCCACCAGAAAGTGATTTACTGCTTCTGTTTAAAGATAGATAAGTTAATCCGACATCAATTAAAAATTGTATTCTAGCATTGATTTCTTTTAAAATTTCGCCAGAAATTTGTTTCTGCTTCTCACTTAGTCGTTCTGGTAATTTTTTAAACCAATCAGCCAATTCACTTATATCCATATTAGCCAAATCAGCAATATTTTTCTCACCAACCTTAAAGTATAAAGATTCTTTTCTTAATCTAGAGCCATTACATTCAGGACATTGAATATTATCCATAAAATCTTTTGCCCATCTACGTAAAGAAGTCGAATCATTATTAGTGTAGGTATTGTCTATAAATGTGGCAATTCCTTCAAAATCAATTTTGTATTCTCTTTTAACACCAAGTGTTTTACTATCTACAGTGAATTTTTCTTTTCCTCCATAAAGAATAATCTCCATAGCCTCTGCTGGAATATTCTTTATCGGGTCGCTTAATTTGAAGTCAAAACGCTGGGCAATTAATTCAAGTTGCTTAAAAATCCAATTATTTTTTTGAGGTCCTTGCGGAACTAAACCTCCATTTTTAATTGATTTAGAATCATCAGGGATAATTTTTTTTACGTTTACCTCGTACAGATTTCCAATACCGTTACATTTAGGACATGCTCCTTTTGGAGAGTTAAATGAAAAGTTATTTGGTTCAGGGTTAGGATAGGAGATTCCACTAGAAGGGCACATTAAATTTCTGCTAAAGAAACGTGCCTCTTGGGATTCTTGTTCAATTACCATTAAGACATCATCACCATGATACATAGCAGTATTAATGGTTTCCATCAGCCGTTTAGAATTGTCTTTATCATTACTAACAGCAAGACGGTCAATAACAATCTCGATATCGTGATTTTTATATCGATCTAATTTCATGCCTTTGGTGATATCTTTAATCTCACCATCAGTTCTTACCTTAACAAAACCTTGTTTGGCAATTTGCTCAAAAAGTTCTCGGTAATGTCCTTTTCTAGATCGTATAATAGGAGCGAGAATATTTATTCTCTTTCCATTAAAATCTTTGAGAATAAGATCTTTGATTTGCTCATCACTATAGCTTACCATTTTCTCGCCGGTATTATAGCTATAGGCATCACTTCCACGTGCAAACAATAGTCTTAGGAAATCATAAATTTCTGTAATTGTTCCTACTGTACTTCTCGGACTCTTACTTGTGGTTTTTTGTTCAATAGCAATAACAGGAGAGAGGCCATCAATTTTATCCACATCAGGTCGTTCTAAACTCCCTAAAAATTGTCTGGCATATGCAGAAAAAGTTTCAATATACCTGCGTTGTCCTTCAGCATATATTGTGTCAAAAGCCAATGACGACTTACCTGATCCGGATAACCCTGTTATAACAACAAGTTTTTCACGGGGTATGGTTACATCAATATTTTTTAGATTATGAACTCTTGCACCTAAAACTTCAATATTTTCCTCTGAAACTGCCATAAATTTTTAACCAAGATTGCAAATGTAGTTATTTGTAATGTGTTAGTAAAATGAGGCTGGCTTTTACAATTGTTAAATAGCTGTTATAATTTTTTATAAATCAGTGTATAAAACCGTCATACTTTTTTATTTTAGCTTAAAAACATAGATTAATGATATTAGGAATTGGCTCTAGAATAAAGCATCCAACCTATGGATTGGGTGTAGTTACTAATGTTACTGCAAAAATGTATTGGGTAACTTTTATAGAAAATGGATTAGAAACTATTGATGTTGATGAAGATTTTGAAATAATCGATGGAGTAGAGGATGAAGTTGATACTATTAGTTTCTATGAAGTAGAAAAAACATTTAGAGAGTTGTTAAAACGTTATAGCGATATCTCAGAAATAGTTCCAATCGCTGATAAATGGAAAGGCGGAAAATTAATTTTGGAACCAGGTGATTCTAATTTAGCTTCTAAAGAAATTCCTATTGATACTTTCTTTCATAAAATTGTAATGGTTCGAGATCGTATCCGGGTAATGGAACAAAAGATTAATAGCTCTAAAGCGATAGATGATCAGGATAAGGTTGACTTACAGCAATATATTACCCGTATGTATGGCAGTTTAACTACGTTTAATGTACTGTTCAATAATAAGTCCCAACAATTCACAGGAAGTAGCAAAAAATAAATGACACCATATCCACTCATCAAAAAGATTGGATTAATAGCTGGGCCGATATTATTTTTGCTATTGATCAATCTTCCTATTGTTATCGTTTCAGAAATTGCCGACAAAGTAATTTCGGTAGCGGTTTGGATGATTGTTTGGTGGATAACGGAGGCAGTTTCTATATCGGTTACAGCTTTGATTCCTTTAATATTATTTCCATTAGTGGGAGTTTTGGACCTTAAAACAGTTTCACAAAGTTATGGTAGCCCAATAGTATTTTTGTTTTTTGGTGGTTTTGTGATGGCGTTGGCTTTAGAAAAAGTAAATCTCCATAAGCGAATAGCACTGTCTATTATAAAAATAACAGGAACCAGTCCTGATCGTGTGATTCTTGGATTTATGATTGCTACAGCTTTTATGAGTATGTGGATTAGTAATACGGCTTGTACAGTGGTGATGCTTCCAATTGCTTTATCCGTGATACAGCTTTTGGTAGATGATGAAGATGGTTTTACTAAAAATGACAGAAACTTTGCACTGAGCATTATGTTAGGGATTGCATTTTCTGCTAATGTAGGTGGAGTTGCAACTATTATCGGTACACCGCCAAACTCTGTATTAGTTGGGTTTTTAGAAAATGAATATAAAATAGAGATCTCTTTTCTGAATTGGATGTTACTAGCATTTCCTTTTTCTGTATTGATGATCGGAATTGTTTACTTAGTGATCGTAAAATGGATATATCCTAATCGTATTGTTGACTTTTCTGCTTCTAAAGAAGTTATTGATCAGGAATTAAAAAAGCTTGGTAAAATTAAACAAACGGAGAGAAGAGTGTTAATGATTTTTAGTGCGGTGATATTTTTATGGATTTCTAGAACTACAATTAATGGTTTTTTTCCTGGTTTAAAATTATCAGATACTGGAATTAGTATGATGGGAGCCTTCGCTTTATTTGTTATTCCTTTTAAGTTAAGTAAAGGAGAGTTTACATTGGTTTGGAAAGATACGCAAAAACTTCCTTGGGGGATTCTAATTTTATTTGGTGGAGGATTAGCATTAGCAAGTGGTCTATCTCATGCGGGTTTGATAGAGCTAGTAGCTAATATGATTGCAGCCAATAAAGGATTGAGCTTATTGGTTGTTACACTATTACTGATCGTTTTTATGCTCTTTATGACAGAATTAATGAGTAATGTAGCTTTGGTAGCGATTTTTGTTCCTGTAGTAGCTGGAATTGCTTTAGGGTTAGATATACCAATGCTTCATTTATTAATTCCTGTAACAATGGCAGCAAGTTGTGCATTTATGTTACCTATGGCAACACCACCAAATGCTATTGTATTTGCTAGTGGTTTTGTAAAAGTATCTGAAATGGTAAAAGCGGGACTAATTCTAAATATCATATCAGTAATATTATTAGTCTTATTGTTTAAATTTTACGTGTCTCTATTGTTTTGAGATATGGAATCAAGTACAAAGTAAAGAGTACTGAATAATACTTGTTTACTCATTCCAAGCTCTTAAATTACTAATTGGAATTCCAACACCTAATGCCTTGTGATATTGTGCTAAATAGGCTCCGCTTTCCGTGGTTTTCCAGTTCTCCCAACTAGCTTCGATACCTCCAATAGGAATTAATGAAACCCACATTTGATAGGTAGTTGGTATATAGTTTTCATCTACTTTCCATAGATAAGAATCTCCAGGTGTAGTGCCGCCCGAATCATAAGTAACTAATAAGCCTTTACTACCATTTTCTAAATCAACTAATTTTCGAGTCACTCCATTATCAAAAAGTTTGTGAGGGGCTACCACCCAAAAAGAATCATTATTAAAATAAGCTAGTGCTTTGTTTAATAACTTATCTTTCTTTGGAGAATCAATCAAGTTTCCATTCTCAGTAATAGAACTGTTTTCAGAATTTTGTAGATCAAGGTTTGCTCGATAAGTATCCCATTTTACTTCGACCTTTCCAGATTTTTTATTCCAGATATAATGATTTTTGTCTCTAAAAGACCACTGAATATAGTCCGTATTAATGAATTTATCGTGGTTTACTGCTTTCTGCATTTGTAAAGCAAAGTTATCAGCTTCTTCTCCTGCGATACCATTGGGCATTTTTTGATGTAAAGAGAAATATAGAATAGCAATTAGAAATATTACAATTACCAATAAACTGGTGAAAAATATTTTTAAAAGTTTAAAAAGACGTTTTTTCAAGATAGTAAGATTTTATTCAGTTTTAAAGATATTAAATCAAACCGAAATTATAATGAAGCATAGTATTCAAAAGCATCAATTATTAAATCATCAGAAACAATACAGTTATATTTTGCGTCACCAATTGTATTTAATAAAACAAAATAAATATTCCCTTTTTCATTCTTTTTGTCATGAACCAGTAGTTTCATAATAGTTGGATAATCTTTGGGGTCAATATCAACTTTGGGGAATGTAGCTAGGATCACTTGAGTAATTTGTATAAGTTCTAATTCTGTAACAGATAGCAGTGCTGCGGATATAAAACCTTCCAAAATCATACCAATGGCGATCGCTTCTCCATGTAATAATTCAGGTTTTTCTGGATGTGTTAAATAAAAAGATTCGATCGCATGACCAAGTGTATGACCAAAATTCAAATATTTTCTGATATTCTGTTCAGTAGGGTCTTCAAAAACAATCTTATTTTTGATAATTACAGAGTCGTAGATTAATTGATCTAAATCATCTGTGGTTAACTTAGAGAGGTCGCTCATTTTATCCCAATATGCTCTGTCTTGTATTAATCCGTGTTTTAGCATTTCTGCAAAACCGCTACACATTTGATTAACAGGCAGAGTTCCTAAAAATTCAGTATCCACAAGAACCATTTCGGATTCGCTAATGACTCCCACCATATTTTTAAGATTCCCAAGATCCACACCTGTTTTTCCTCCAACAGAGGCATCCACCATGGCTAATAAAGAAGTAGGTACATTAATATAGCTAATACCTCGTTTATAGGTGCAAGCGATAAATCCTCCAAGATCAGTAACTACACCACCACCTAAATTAATTAATAAACTTTTTCTGTCAGCTCCATATTCTGCAAGTACATTCCATATGCTAGTACATGTATCGATGTTTTTGTTGATTTCTCCTGGTTCAATTTCTAAAACTTCTACTTCATATTCTTTTTCAATCTTACTCATAAAATGAGCATAACAGTTTTGATAGGTATTACTATCAACAAGAATGAAAATTTTAGAATGGTTTGCTTTTTCTAAATAAGCATTAAGAGCAGTGTAGCATTCATCGTTAAAATATACGATAGAATCTTTAGAAACTATGGGCTTCATAAAAGGTGTTTTAACAGGCTGTGAAATTAAGTAGAATTTGTAATAAAATAAACTTCCAAGTTCTATATTTGCAGATATCTTAAAACAAATAGCTAGTAGTTAATAATACTATGGTTATTTTAATGAATTTAGGTTGATTGTTAAGAATATTTAAAATTTAGACTTAATGAAGGAACATACTTTGTTTGATAATACCGAAACTGCTTTTGCTTTAAAAAGTGATTCGGAACTGGAAAGAGCATATTTTCTTTTTAAAATGATTGCTAATGAACCTCTTGTTCGTATTGGTACTGCGGTAACCAATTTTGCGTTGAAAGCCCATTTACCCGTTAAAGGATTAATTAGAGCAACGGTTTTTGATCATTTTTGTGGTGGAGTGGATGAAGAAGATTGTTTGCCAGTTGTTGAAAAAATGTATGCCAAAGGAAGAGTTTCTTCCGTGTTAGATTATTCTGTTGAAGGTAAAGAAGAAGAAGAGCAGTTTGATCATGTGCTTAAGAAGATATTGAAAATTCTTGATTTTGTAGATCAAAAAGAAGCAATTCCTTTTGCGGTGTTTAAACCTACTGGTTTTGGTAGATTTCTAGTATGGCAAAAGAAAACAGAAGGTACTCCATTAACTAAAGAAGAAGAACAAGAATGGAAAAGGATAGAAGAACGTTTTGATCAGGTATGCAAAAAAGCATATGAATGTGATGTTCCGCTGTTAATTGATGGAGAAGAAAGTTGGATGCAAGATGCTGCGGATGAGTTAGTGGCCAAAATGATGCGTAAGTACAATAAAGAAAAGGCGATAGTATATAATACATTGCAGTTGTATAGACATGATCGATTGGCTTATTTAAAAAGGTTGCATGAAGAGGCGAATGTATACGGATTTAAGATCGGAATGAAGATTGTTCGTGGGGCTTATATGGAAAAAGAAAATGATCGCGCTTCAGAAAAAGGATACCCAACTCCAATATGCGAAAGCAAAGAGGCTACAGACCTTAATTTTAATACTACTTTAGAATATATATTGGAAAACTTAAATGATATTTCTGTGTTCATTGGTACTCACAATGAAATAAGTTGTTATCAGGCTGTTGAATTGATGAGAAAACAAAAAATTGTAAAAAATGATCCTAGAGTTTGGTTAGGACAGTTGTATGGTATGAGTGATCATATTAGTTTTAATTTGGCTTCAGAAGGATATAATGTTGCTAAATATTTACCGTTCGGTCCTGTAAAGGATGTTATGCCTTATCTTATAAGAAGAGCAGAAGAAAATACTTCGGTTGCTGGTCAAACAACTAGAGAGTTAGATTTGTTATCTAAAGAAAGAAAAAGAAGAAAATTATAACAACTATGAATCTGAATCAAGTCACTGTTCCATCTAAAAATGTGGAAAAATCTATTTCTTTTTATGAGAAATTAGGTTTAGTGCTAATTGTAAAAGCATTACCACATTATGCTAGATTCGAGTGTAAAGAAGGAGAAGCTACTTTTTCTATTCATGAAGTTGAAAAATTGCCAGAAGGAGAAGGTGTTTACATTTATTTTGAAACGGAACAACTAGATAAAGAGGTGGATACGCTAAGATCTATAGGAATAGAATTCGATCTATTACCAACAGATCAAAGTTGGTTATGGAGAGAAGCAAGACTTAAAGATCCCGATGGAAATAATATTATTTTATATTTTGCTGGCGATAATAGGAAAAACCCTCCCTGGAAAATAAATAGTTAGTAACGATACTAGACAAATTTGTTATATAAATTGTACTGAGAATTATTGGTTAAAATAGCTTCTAACAATCACATATATGAATAACATAATATTAGATCAAACATTTACTAATCACGATTTTTCTAATCAAAAAATACCAGGCACAGAATATGATAATTGTTCATTTGTTAATTGCGATTTTACAGAGGCAAATTTATCCGTTGTACTATTTTTAGAGTGTACATTTATAGATTGTAATTTTACCCAAGTTATGATGAAACAGGCTTCTTTTAGAGATGCGTGTGTTTTTGAAAATTGTAAACTTTTAGGAGCAAATTTCAGTAGTTGTAATGCATTTATGTTTTCGGTAGAGTTTAAAGCTTGTGTGTTAGATTATGCTTCTTTTTATGGTTTTGAATTAAAGAATATCTTATTTGCTAAATCTAAGCTGATAGGTGTTGACTTTACAGAAGCTACAATTACTGGTTCTGTCTTTAATAATTGTGATTTGTCTACTGCTATTTTTGATCAAACAAATGCAGAAAAAGTGGATTTTAGAACAGCAATTAATTTTGATATAGATCCTACAAATAATAGGTTAAAGAAAGCTACGTTTTCTAAAGATAATATGAAAGGGTTGTTAAAGAAGTTTGATCTAATTATCGAATAGATTTCATAACGGTTTCTAATGTATTTATAACAGTAATAATTTCTTCTTTGTTTAAAGCTGCAAACCCTATTCGTATTCCATTGTGTCCTAGGTTGTTGTTGTCATAACGCCTCCATTCGGGATTAAAAGCTACATTTAATTTTAAAGCTTCTGCCATTACTACATCCCAATTATAAGGTTGTTTTAATCTAACCCAAACTGCCATTCCTCCATTTGGAGTTTCAAAATCAAAAAAATCAACAAGCTTCTCTCTTAATAAACCGCAGAATAGGTCTCTTCGTTCTTTATAAATCTTTCGAACTTTATTACTATGTCTTTGGACATCTCCATTGATGATCATTCTTGCTAATGTTTGTTCTAATAAAGTGTCGCCTTGTCTATCGATAATACGCCTTAATCTTGCTGCCTCATCTATAACATCTTTAGCAGCAATAAAATAACCAATTCGTAAAGCAGGAGCAATAATTTTTGTAAACCCTCCAATATAAATCACATTCCCTTTGGTATCATTACTCGCCAATGGTAGAATAGGTGCATTGCGATAATGAAAATCATAGTCATAGTCATCCTCTATAATTGCAAAATTATTCTCTTGTGCTAGATTAAGTAAATGCATACGTCTTTCTGCAGATAAAGTTACAGTTGTAGGATGGTGGTGATGAGATGTAACATAAACAGCACTAATCTTGTTTTTTTTACATATTTTTTCAATTTCCATAGTATTAATACCATGTTGATCTACAGAAACTTGCTTGATAATACCATTAGCTTCTATAAATGTATTATCGGCTGTCATATAATTGGTGTTCCCTGTGACAATAATTTTCTGATCATCAAGCAGTAATTCACTTGCAAGGTAAATTCCCATTTGACTTCCTCTTGTTATGAGAATGTTATCCGTAGTTATTTTTAACCCTCTCGTTTTATTTAGATATGATACTAGTGCTTTGCGTAGATCGAAATTACCATGTGTATCACCATAGGTTAATAATTCTTGGTAATGTTTTTTATTTGTAATGTTTCTATAGTTTCTTGCAATATCTTCTATAGGCGCCAATCGGTGATCAGGAACTCCTTCATCTACTTTAAGAGAAGCTTGTATGGTTTCTATTCCTTTTATAAATAAGTTTTTACGTTTTTTAAAATCAAACCCCGATATGTTTTTCGATGAGACAGGTTTATTAGAATTAGCAAGTTTTTTCGGGTTTATAATTGGTAAATTGTGATTAACAAACGTCCCTTTTGCCGGAATACTTTCTATCCAGCCTTGTGATATTAGTTCATCATAGGCTGCGATTACAGTTTTGCGATGTATTTTTAAATCTTCCGATAATTTACGTGATCCAGGTAGCTTTGTAGAAGGAGCTAGTTTTCCGGATTTGATAAATCCAATCAATTGATCACATAATTGTAAGTAGAGGTGTCGACTTGAATTTTTATCTAAATCGATGTTGCTCTTAAATGGAAATATTACCGGACTACTCATAATATGCAAACTGGATTAATTTAATACACCATAAAACTACTAATTTTGATTTAAATCAAAAAAAGAACAAGTAATGTCAGAATATAAAGTTACCCCTCTTAATAAAGTAATTAGAGGGGCAAAAAGAGCTACCTACGATAAGATGGAAATTAATAAGATTTTGGATGATACCTTTTTATGTCATGTAGGATATGTTTGGAACAATCAAGCAATAGTGATACCTACAGCGTATGGAAGAGAAGGAGACACGATTTATATTCATGGTTCGTTAAAAAATAGAATGATCGTTAATTTGTTGGAAGAAGGTAAAGCAAGTATTTCTGTAACTCATCTCGATGGTTTGATTTTGGCAAGATCTGCATTTCATCATTCTGCGAATTATCGATCTGTGACTGTTTTTGGAAATGTACGCAAAGTGGAAGATCCTAAAGAGAAGATGAGTGCTTTAGAATGTATTTTAAATCATATGGTTCCGGGACATTGGAATAATATAAGAAAACCTAATACTAAAGAATTTAATGCTACATTAGTAATGGCTATTAAAATAGATACTGCCTCAGCTAAGGTAAGGGCAGAAGGTGTTGTGGATGAAAAAGAAGATCATAATTTACCAATTTGGGCTGGTGTCGTACCTATTAAACAAGTTGCATATGAGCCTATTTCGGAATCTAATTTAAACCCTGAAATTAAAATCCCTAATGCTGTATCGCAATATGTGAATGATAATAGTTAAGGTAGAATCAAATTTAATTAGTATGTTAGAAATTAGACCCACCTGTGAAAACTGTAATGTATCATTACCTAATGATAGTAAAGAGGCAATGATTTGTACTTTTGAATGTACTTTTTGTAAAGATTGTGTGGATACTGTTTTGTTTAATGTTTGTCCAAATTGTGGAGGAGGTTTTACTAAAAGGCCATCTAGGCCTACCAAGTTATTAGAAAAATATCCTTTAAGTACCAAAGTGGTTTATAAACCAGTAAAACTCGAAAAATTCAAGAAATTACTAGAAAAGTTCAGAGGTACTAACCCTAGAGAGCGATAGGGAAGGTTTGTTAGGATATAGATTTTCTTTTTTCTCTAGTTTTTTGTTCTACAAAAACTCAAACAATAGCAAGAACAATACCTGAGCCTAAGGCAATAAATTTTGTATTGGTAAAGAAGATTTTGATTTTTGGATGATTAGTAAGAAACTCTAATTATTTTAAAATCTCTAAAGCATTCATTCTAGCAATAGAATCACAATTTGCTATATGTAGTCCAATATTTTTTTCTTTAATCTGCCCTTCTATAAAATAGGTGTTACATGAATCTAATTTAGTATTGCTTTTTCCAAAATCCACATTTCCAGTAGTTAATATAGACGTGATGTCTGCAGTATCTATGTTATGGATTTGCATGGAACTTAAAATATCTTCGGAGAATACACGCTCTTTAATTCTTATGTTTTTTAATACTCGAGCATTGGGAGAATAGTCGCAAGACGCGTTTTTTCCTCCTAAGAAAAACAGGAGTAAAAATAATCCGATAATAAATCCAAAAAAGTAAAATCCCAGTCTATGTGCTAGTTTCATATCTTTCTAAAATGAAACTTCAAAAGTAAGGAAAGTTTTGGAGTTACAAACTTTCTAAATAGGAAAGAAGATTATAAAAAAACCCTTTTCCTTAGTGTTTTCAGGTATTAAAATTATAGTATTAAAAGGTTGATGTCTCTATACGACAGGTCAAACCAATCAGCTATAGATTTACTTGTGAGAATTCCGTGATAAAAGTATAATCCACTTTTTAAACCTCGATCAAAACGAACTGCATTCTCTATACCACCTTCATCTCCGATTTGTAATAGGTATGGGGTAAATATATTACTAATAGATAAAGATGAAGTTTTTGCATATCGTGATGGGATATTAGGAACACAATAATGCACTACACCATGTTTTTCAAAAGTTGGATGATCATGAGAGGTTACCTCGCTGGTTTCAAAACAACCACCCATATCGATACTAACATCTATGATTACAGCACCATTTTTCATGCGCTCTACCATGGTTTCAGAAACAATGATTGGCGATCTGTTTTTTCCTCTAACAGCACCAATAACTACATCACAGCGTCTCAAGGCTTTTAATAAATTTTTGGGCTGTATTGTTGAGGTGTATAATGGTCGTCCTATGTTAGTCTGAATACATCTAAGTTTTGTAATAGAGTTGTCAAAAACTTTTACATTA
This sequence comes from Aquimarina sp. AD1, assembly GCF_003443695.1. NCBI lineage: Bacteria > Pseudomonadati > Bacteroidota > Flavobacteriia > Flavobacteriales > Flavobacteriaceae > Aquimarina > Aquimarina sp. AD1. The sequence continues at coordinate 940,876 of NZ_CP031966.1, forward strand.
GCACCTAATCCTATAGCAGAACGAGCTGCAAATTCTCCTACCGTACCAGCACCAATAATAACTACTTCTACGGGAGGAACACCACTTATATTTCCCATCATTAATCCAGAACCTTGAGTAGAACTACTCATTAATTCTGAAGCAATTAATACAGCTGCCGTTCCTGCAATTTCGCTCAATGCACGAACTGCTGGATAAGCTCCGTCTGCATCTCTAATAAATTCGAATCCTAAAGCTGTAATCCTTTTTTTTGCCAATTCTTGGAAATATATCTTGGATTGTGTTTTTAGTTGTAACGCAGAAATTAAAACTGTTTGTGGATTGATATGCGTTAATTCTTCTATTGATGGTGGTTCAACTTTTAGGATAATAGGGCAACCAAAAACTTTTTTAGTATCATTTGTGATCTCTGCACCGGCCTCACTGTATTCGCGATCAGTAAAACTTGCTCCTAATCCTGCATTAGTTTCTAATAATACTCGATGACCATGAGCTGTTAACGCAGCAACGGCATCCGGAGTTAAACATACTCGCTTCTCCTGATAACTAGTTTCTTTAGGTATGCCTATAAAAAGTTTTCCTTTTTTTCGAGCGACTTCAATCATTTCTTCTTGAGGTAGAAGCTGTTCTTTGGTAAAAGGAGAGGTTGGTTTGCTCATCTGTGTGATATTCTTTATCTCAAATTACGAATAAAAAAGGATAGCATCCAAATTTAGTATTACCGTATTTGCAAAGGTTTATATAAGTAATGCAGAATTACATAAATAAACCCCTTGTATATTTAAATACACATAAATTATTAATGTTTCACAACTAGCGAAATCGATTCCACCAAGATTTTTTATTCGATTTGTTTAAAGAGTTTAATTCTGACAGATCAATACCATGTATTTTATCAAAGATTTTTGTTCTCATAGAATATACCGTACATAATATAATTATTACAACTGGTATTAGATAATAAAAATGATCACTATCAATTTGTTCTGAATCTTCTAGAATGATAAATACAAGCTGAAAAGAGTAAAGAGAAATTGGAATCAGAATAACAGGGTACCACCAATGCTTACAGGTGAAAAACCATATTATGAATAGGAGTAAGGGGATAAGTTTTCCGAGTACAACCCATATAAATACATTAACACTTTCATAATATTTACTTTGATAAGTGAAAAAAGAATTTTCCCAGATGGCACCATCTGGGAAAATATCATTTATGTAAAATAAAAAAGGAATTATAGCTATTAAAATAACTACAATATTACTTAGAGCCAGGTACTTTGATTTTTTTCTTGGGGGATAAGATTGATTTTGAGATAGTTTTTCCTTGCTGGGTGTTGTCATTTTGTGTGGTTGAGGTATTGAGTTTTGTCTGGTTGTCATTATCTACATCGGAGAATATGTAGGTTGTTAGGGAAAATAAAAAACTAAAAATAATGGTTGTTGTGATTTTCATCTTTATAGGGTTTAAATTAGTTATGGTCCCAAACTTAGATGAAAATCTATCGGTAGCTCAATTCAAAAAAATTGTAGTTTTGCAAGCTGTAAGAAGGTTATTTTGTTACTGCAAAAAAGTATATTCCTTACGTGATTCCTGTTGAAAAACATATTTTTATCGATTAAGTACTAGTAAAAAACAACAATAAAAATAGGTTATTCTAGCTGTAAGAAAAAGCGTAACTCTGTTAAAGTTTATTAAAATGACTTTTTTAACATCTTTTTACCCTAAAAAAAGTACTCTTTTACCATCGTTTAATAGCTCAATTTTAATTTTAACACTATTTTCTGGTAATAAATTGGATATTTTTTCTGGCCATTCTATAAATACCCAAGCATTGGTGTCTAGGTATTCTTCAAAACCAATATCATAAGCTTCTTCTTCGTCTTGTATTCGGTAAAAATCAAAATGATAAATGGTGTTTTCTTCACCTTGGTATTCATTTACTAAAGAGTAGGTAGGACTAGAAATGGTATCACGTACACCTAGTTGTTTGCAGATCTCTTTAATTAAGGTTGTTTTACCAACTCCCATTTCTGCATCAAAAAGCAATGTTTTATGTTTGGAGTGGGTAATAATGTGTTGTGCAGTTTGCGAAAGTTCGTCTAGGGTATACGTTATCTTCACTACAGTTTGTTTTTAGAATGACTTGTCAAAGTTAATAAAGCGTATGTACTATTATATTTTTTAATAGTACATACGCTTTTATAATAAATGTTTTATTTATCGCGGATTTAACACCGCAAACGGAATAATCATTTCTTCAAGAGAAACTCCTCCGTGTTGATATGTATTTCTATAATATCCAACATAATGATTGTAATTGTTTGGATACGCAAAGAAATAATCTCCTTTTGCAAAGATAAATGAACTACTCATATTAATGGATGGTAGATGAATAGATTTCGGATTTGTAGCTGCTAATACTTCTTTATCTTCATAAGTAAGACTCTTTCCAGTTTTATATCTTAGGTTTAAACTAGTATTCTTATCACCAATCACCTTAGAAGGGTTTTTTACATTAATGGTCCCGTGATCTGTAGTAATTAATAATTTAAATCCCATTTGCTGTGCTTGTTGTATCATCTCTAACAAAGGAGAGTTTTTAAACCAGCTTTGGGTTAATGACCTGTATGACTTGTCGTTCGAAGCCAACTCTTTAATCACTTCCATTTCAGTTTTACTATGCGACAACATATCTACAAAATTATAAACAACAACTGTTAGATCATTGTCTTTAAGTCCTTTAAAATTAGCTGCCAAGGTTTTTCCAGATCTTTCATTTGTGATTTTATAATATTCGTGCTTAATGTCAAGACCTAGTCTTTGTAATTGCGCAGTAAGAAACTCATTCTCGTTCATGTTTTTACCACCTTCATCCACATCGTCTAACCAAAGATCCGGATGTCTTTTCTTCATGTCGGCAGGCATAAGACCGGAGAAAATAGCATTACGGGCATATTGTGTTGCAGTTGGTAAAATACTACAATACGATATTTCTTCTTCTTTTTTGTAATAGTTATTTACAATGGGTTCAAATGCTTTCCATTGATCATACCTAAGATTATCAATTACTACAAAAAGTGTTGGTTGTTCTTTACTTAACTCTGGAACTACTTTCTCTTTAAAAAGTGTATGAGACATAATTGGAGCGTCTCCATCTCCGTTAAACCAGTCCGGATAATTCTTGTCAATAAATTTACAGAATTGAGAATTTGCTTCTACTTTTTGAGATTCTAAAATCTCAAACATTCCGGTATCTTCAATATCTTCTAATTGAATTTCCCAATACACTAGTTTTTGGTATAAATCAACCCATTCAGAATAGGAATTTACCATAGCCATATCCATAGCTATTTTTCTAAATTCCTGCTGATAATTTGAAGTCGTTTTTTCAGAAACTAATCTAGAATGATCTAAATTCTTTTTTAGACTCAGTAAAATTTGATTCGGATTTACGGGTTTAATTAGATAGTCAGCAATCTTGCTTCCAATTGCTTCTTCCATAATATATTCTTCTTCACTTTTAGTAATCATTACCACAGGAAGGCTGTCATTCTTTTCTTTGATCTCCGCTAATGTGTCAATTCCTGATAGTCCGGGCATATTTTCGTCAAGAAAAACGATGTCAAAATTTTCATCTTCAAGTGTTTCAATCGCTTCAGTACCACTTTGGCATTTGGTAACTTGATAATTTTTCTTTTCGAGAAATAATATATGTGGTTTCAATAAATCAATTTCATCATCTACCCAAAGTATCTTTATGTTGCTCATTATTATGTTATTTTTTTATTCGTTATTACCGGATGGTTATGTCACAAAACGACTAAATGAGTATAGTTTATATAATTTTTACTCTTTAGTTTCATTTTATTTAGTGACTGTTTCTATTTTAAATAATTACAATTTTACTTTATCAATATATAAGGATATAGTATAATTCATATCAGTTAATTCGTAATTCTGAATCCATACATATATATTTGTTGATAAAAGTACTATAAACTTGAAAAAAAGAAATAAACTCAAAATATTAAACGATCCAATTTACGGTTTTATTACCATACCTAATGAACTAATTTTTGATCTTTTAGAACATCGATATTTTCAAAGATTACGTAGAATATCTCAGATGGGCTTATCATATTTAGTGTATCCAGGAGCGCATCATACTAGATTTCATCATGCTTTAGGATGTATGCATTTAATGCAAAATGCAGTGCGAGTCCTTCGTTTTAAAGGAGTTAGTATTTCTGCGGATGAAGAAGATGCATTATATATAGCTATATTATTACATGATATAGGACATGGTCCTTTCTCTCATGCGATGGAACATAGTATAGTTAATGAAGTAAATCACGAAGCAATTTCCTTGATGTTTATGGAGGAAATCAATAAAGAATTTAACGGGAGTTTAACGCTCGCTATACAAATTTTTAAAGGAGAGTATCACCGTCAATTCCTGCATCAGTTGATTTCTGGACAATTAGATATGGATCGTTTAGATTATCTAAAGCGAGATAGTTTTTATACCGGAGTCGCAGAAGGTAACATTAATAGTGAACGTCTTATCACCATGCTAAATGTTGAAGAGGATGAATTGGTAGTTGAAGAAAAAGGGATATATTCGGTAGAGAAGTTTTTATTAGCAAGAAGACTTATGTATTGGCAAGTATACTTACATAAAACTAGTATAGTAGCCGAAAGTCTATTGATTAGAGTTCTAAAAAGAGCAAAAGAATTAGTTGATCAAGGAGAAAAATTAAATGCTAGTAAACCTTTGTTGTTTTTTCTAGAAAATAAAATAACTGCAGATAATTTTACAAAAGAGGTTTTAGAAACTTTTTCGAAGTTGGATGATTATGATATAGTATCAGCTATGAAGGAATGGGCAACTTCTGAAGATTTTGTTTTACGAAATTTGTGCAATATGATTATCGATAGAGATTTATTGCGTATAAAGATTAAAAAGAAAACATTTAATGCGGATAAAATAGATAAACGTATAAATGATTTTAGATTAAAATCTAACATTTCTGAAGAGGAAGCACGTTATTTTATATTTACAGGAATGATTTCTAATCAGGCTTATCATCAAAATAAACAGAATATAAATATTTTATATAAATCAAGCAAAATAGTTGATATTGTGAGTGCTACGGATCAATTTAATTTGAAGGCGTTATCAAAACCAGTGACTAAATATTTTATATGTTATCCAAAGTACATAGATTAACACATTTTTTATACTTTTGTTGCTAATGATTTTTACAGCCACACAAATTGCAGGTATTCTAAATGGTGAAATCGAAGGAGATGAAACCGTAGAAGTATCAAAACTAGCAAAGATAGAAGAAGGGACTAAAGGTTCGCTAACATTCTTGTCTAACCCCAAATATACTCCATACATTTATTCTACTGATGCGTCAATTACAATAGTAGATAAAACATTTGAAGCTGAGTCTAATATTAAGACTACTTTAATTAGAGTGGATGATGCGTATAAAGCATTTTCTCAATTGTTGGATTATTATAATATGGTAAAAATGAATAAAACGGGAATAGAACAGCCCAGTTTTATTTCAGAAACAGCTAAGTATGGAGATAATATATATTTAGGTGCGTTTTCTTATTTAGGAGATAATGTAAGTATTGGAGAAAATGCTAAGATTTATCCTAATGTATATATAGGCGATAATGTTACTATAGGAAATAATGTTGTTGTTTTCGCAGGAGCAAAAATATATTCTGAATCAATAATAGGTGACGATTGTGTTATTCATAGTGGTGCTATTGTTGGTGCAGATGGATTTGGGTTTACACCTAATGAAAAGGGGGAGTACAGTAAAGTTCCTCAGACAGGAAATGTTATTATCGAATCCAGCGTAGATGTTGGCGCAGGAACAACAATTGATAGAGCTACACTTGGATCAACAATTATTAGAAGAGGAGTAAAACTCGACAATCAGATTCAGATAGCACATAATGTAGAGATCGGAGAGCATACTGCAATCGCTGCGCAAACTGGTATTGCAGGATCTACTAAAATAGGAAAACATTGTTTGATAGGAGGCCAGGTTGGTATTGCCGGACATTTAGTTATAGGCAATAATGTCAGAATTCAGGCACAATCAGGAATAGGAAGAAATATTAAAGATGGAGAAGCTATTCAAGGTTCTCCAGCATTAGGGTACTCAGATTATAATAAATCTTATGTACATTTTAAAAATTTACCCAAAATTGTAGATAGAGTATACAAACTTGAGAAAAAGATAGATGACAATGAGTAATTCCGTTGCGAATAAACAAAGAACTATTCAGAAAGAAATAGAGCTCAAAGGAGTAGGGCTTCACACAGGAAAAGAAGTTACACTTACTTTTAAACCTGCACCTGAGAACCATGGATACGCTTTTTGCCGTGTTGATTTAGAAGGCAATCCAATTATAGAGGCAGATGCTAACTATGTTGTAAATACTCAAAGAGGAACAAACCTTGAGAAAAATGGAGTAAGTATTCAAACTTCGGAACATGTTTTAGCAGCCTGTGTTGGTCTAGAAATAGATAATTTATTGATAGAACTTAATGCTTCTGAACCACCTATAATGGATGGATCTAGCAAGTTTTTTATACAAGCTTTAGAGCAAGCAGGTATTGTAGAGCAAGAAGTAGAAAGAGATGAATACATAGTTAAAGATGTAATATCATATACAGATGAAGAATCTGGAAGTGAAATTATCGTAATGCCATCTGATGAGTATCAAGTAACCACAATGGTGGATTTTGGCACTAAGGTTTTAGGAACGCAAAATGCATCTTTAAAGCATCTTTCTGATTTTAAAGAAGAAATAGCAGATGCTAGAACATTTAGCTTTTTGCATGAACTTGAGATGTTATTAGAACATGGTTTGATAAAAGGTGGAGATTTAAATAATGCAATCGTTTATGTGGATAAGGAATTAAGTCCTAGTACCATGGAAAAACTTAAAGTTGCTTTTGGAAAAGAATCTATCGCTATAAAACCAAATGGGATATTAGATAATTTAACATTGCATTATCCTAATGAGGCTGCGAGACACAAATTATTAGATGTTATAGGAGATCTTGCTCTTATTGGAACACGAATAAGAGGTAAAATCATAGCAAATAAACCTGGACATTACGTAAACACGCAATTTGCTAAGAAACTTTCTAAGATTATAAAAATTGAGAAACGTAATAAAGTTCCTAAATTTGATTTAAATCAAGAGCCTTTAATGGATATCAATAAAATTATGTCTATGCTTCCTCATAGACCTCCATTTTTGTTGATTGATCGGATTTTAGAAATGTCGGACAAACATGTTGTTGGGATGAAAAATGTGACTATGAATGAACCGTTTTTTGTTGGGCATTTCCCTGGAGCACCTGTTATGCCAGGAGTCATGCAAGTAGAAGCGATGGCTCAGACAGGTGGTATTTTAGCGTTGAGTACAGTTCCTGATCCAGAAAATTACCTTACTTATTTTATGAAAATTGATAAGGTTAAATTTAAACAGCAGGTACTGCCAGGGGATACGTTAATATTTAAGTTAGAATTGCTTACTCCGATTAGAAGGGGAATTTGTCATATGCAAGCATTTGCATACGCTAACGGAAAGTTAGTGACTGAAGCAGAACTTATGGCACAAATAGTCAAATCAAAATAATTATTTAGTATATCAGTTATTATATATTAAAACATTAAAACAGAATAAATGAATCAGCCTTTAGCATATGTTCACCCAGGAGCAAAAATTGCAAAAAATGTAGTTATTGAACCTTTTACTACGATTCATAATAATGTAGTTATAGGAGAAGGAACCTGGATTGGTTCTAATGTAACTATAATGGAAGGTGCTCGGATAGGTAAAAACTGTAGTATTTTTCCTGGAGCGGTTATTTCTGCAACTCCACAGGATAAAAAATTTAATGATGAAGATACTACTACCGAAATAGGGGATAATACAACTATTCGCGAGTGTGTAACTATCAATAGAGGTACTGCGGATAGAATGAAAACCAAAATAGGTAAAAACTGTTGGATAATGGCGTATTGCCATATAGCTCATGATTGTATAGTGGGAGATAATTGTATTTTTTCTAATAATAGTACGTTAGCTGGTCATATTAATGTCGGAGATTATGTAGTTTTAGCCGGTATGGCAGCGGTACAGCAATTTTGTAGCATTGGGAATCATGCTTTTGTAACTGGTGGTTCATTAGTGCGTAAAGATGTTCCTCCATATGCAAAAGCAGCACGTGAGCCATTATCTTATGTGGGGATAAATTCAATTGGGTTACGTAGAAGAGGTTTTTCCACAGAAAAAATAAGAGAGATACAATCTATTTATAGAATATTATATCAAAGTAATTATAATAACTCGCAAGCTGTAGCAATTATCGAAGCTGAGATGGAAGCTACTCCAGAGCGTGATGAAGTTTTAGAGTTCATAAAAAACTCTCAGAGAGGAATTATGAAAGGATATTTCTCTAATTAATAAATAAAATAGCAATTAAGTAACAAGAAATAACAATGGCAAGTACGAGTGATATTAGAAATGGATTATGTATAAAATATAATCACGATATATATAAGATTATTGAATTTTTACACGTAAAACCAGGAAAAGGCCCTGCTTTTGTAAGAACTAAATTAAAAAGTGTTACTACAGGAAAAGTAATAGACAATACATTTTCTGCGGGTCATAAGATTGAGGATGTTAGAGTTGAGACTCATAAGTTTCAGTTTTTGTATGCAGAAGGTGATACATATCACTTTATGAATACAGAAGATTATAATCAAATAACTTTAGAGAAGTCTACTTTAGATGCTCCTGGATTGTTAAAGGAGGGAGAAGTAGTTACTGTTATTATAAATTCTGAAGATCAAATGCCTCTTTCTGTAGAAATGCCGGCAAGTGTGATTTTAGAAGTTACAGCTACAGAACCTGGTGTAAAAGGGAATACTGCAACAAATGCGACAAAGCCTGCTACCGTAGAAACAGGAGCAGAAGTTATGGTTCCTCTTTTTATTAACGAAGGTGATAAAATTAAGGTAGAGACAGAGAAAGGAACATATAAAGAGCGTATTAAAGAATAATTCGGAAGTCAATTATTAATTCTGAATTTGTAATGATAGAATGAAATTTCCTCAGAAACACACATTAAAACAAATAGCTACCATAATATCTTCGGAATTTGTTGGTAGCCCTGATTTTCCGGTTCTCGGCATGAATGAAATTCATGTGGTAACACCAGGTGATATCGTTTTTGTAGATCATCCCAAATATTACGACAAAGCGTTGGAAAGTGATGCAACTGTTGTGTTGATTAATAAAGAAGTATCTTGTCCTGAAGGAAAAGCGTTGTTGATTTCGGATGATCCCTTTAGAGATTTTAATAAGTTAACTACATATTTTAAGCCTTTCGAGAAAGCTATTTCTATAGTTGCAGACACCGCAAAAATTGGTAATAATACGGTAATCCAACCAGGCGCTTTTGTTGGTAATAATGTCGTTATTGGAGATAACTGTTTGATTCATGCCAATGTAAGTCTATATGACAATACCATTATAGGCAATAATGTTACAATACATTCCGGAACAGTATTAGGAGCTGATGCTTTCTATTATAAAAAAAGACCAGAAGGTTTTGATAAATTGATTTCTGGAGGTAGAGTTGTGGTAGGAGATAATGTTGATTTAGGTTCTCTATGTACTATAGATAGAGGTGTTACGGGAGATACTACGATCCAAGAGGGTACTAAAATCGATAATCAAGTTCACATAGGTCATGATACTGTAATCGGTAAAAAATGTTTAATTGCATCCCAAGTTGGTATTGCAGGATGTGTTATAATCGAAGATGAAGTTACTTTGTGGGGACAAGTTGGGGTTACCAGTGGTATTACTATTGGAACCAAAGCTGTTGTTTCTGCCCAGTCAGGTATTAGCAAATCGCTAGAAGGAAATAAAAGTTATTTTGGAACGCCTGCAGATGATTTCAGAAAAAAATATAAGGAAATCGCAGCCATTAGGCAAATACCTGAAATAATAGAAAAATTGAAGAACAATGAGTAAAACAGCAAAAGAGGTAGTGAAGTCCTTTTATCAAACGGATTTGATTCATAATATAGATGCCTTTTCTGAATATTTACATCCTGAAGTTGAGTTAAACTGGAACAGCAGTTTCGGCTATAATAAAAAAGGTTTCGAGGATATTAAGATGATGTTTAAGGAAATGTCTAGTTCATTTGAAACTTTTAAATGTGAAATTAGCCATCTTTTGGAAGAAGATGGTATGGTAACTATTAGATATACGTATGTTGCTACGACAATAGAAAGACCAGATAAGGAAGAAGCAATAGCACATTTTATCGCGATCTGGGAATTAAAGAACGATAAATTATATAGAGGATATCAAATTAGTCAACAAGGAGATAATACTCAAGAGAATTTAAAATCATTTTTTTCGAAATAGATTATTTATATCTAAGAAAATAGGTTCGGTTTTTTATAAAAATTTATTAAAAGCTCGATAAAATCAAAAAATTAAAAAAATGTTTTTTTTTGATTTTTCATTTTAACTATAATGTTCAAAACCGTACTTTTGAAACTGCTAAAAAAAATAAAAAAATCATAACGCAATGAGTGTTCTAGTAAATAAGGATTCTAAAATAATAGTTCAAGGTTTTACGGGTAGTGAAGGTACTTTTCATGCAGGTCAGATGATCGAGTATGGTACTAACGTTGTCGGAGGAGTTACTCCAGGTAAAGGTGGTCAAACACATCTTGATAAACCAGTTTTTAATACTGTAGAAGAAGCAGTTAAGCAAGTGGGAGCTGACACCACTATTATTTTTGTTCCACCAGCATTCGCTGCGGATGCTATTATGGAAGCTGCAGATGCAGGAATTAAAGTTATTATAACTATTACAGAAGGTATTCCTGTTGCGGATATGATTACTGCGTCTAATTATATAAAAGATAAGGAATGTCGTTTGATTGGACCTAACTGTCCAGGTGTTATTACTCCAGGAGAAGCTAAAGTTGGTATTATGCCAGGTTTCGTTTTCAAAAAAGGAAATGTAGGTATTGTTTCTAAATCTGGAACGTTAACTTATGAAGCGGCTGATCAAGTTGTTAAGCAAGGACTTGGAATTACTACAGCGATTGGTATTGGAGGAGATCCTATTATTGGAACTACTACAAAAGAGGCTGTAGAATTATTGATTAATGATCCTGAGACTAGTTGTGTAGTAATGATAGGAGAAATTGGAGGTCAGTTAGAAGCTGATGCAGCTAAATGGATTAAAGCGAGTGGTACTTCTAAACCAGTGGTTGGTTTTATCGCTGGAGAAACAGCTCCTGCTGGTCGTACAATGGGACATGCTGGTGCGATTGTTGGTGGAAGTGAAGATACTGCAGCTGCTAAAAAAGCGATTATGAGAGAATGTGGAATTCACGTAGTAGATTCTCCGGCAGAAATTGGTAAAAAAGTAGCTGAAGTATTAGGCTAATAAATACAGAAAAGAGTATTTAATTCTTTTTTAATAATATATAAAGTCCAAGAGGTTTTTCCTTTTGGACTTTTCTTTTGGTATGTGTGTTAAAGTATTCTTAAAAACCGTAACATGTATTAACATTTTGCGTTTAATAGAATGTTAAAGAAACAGTAACTTAAACTATTTAAATGAAATCATTAAAATCTCTCTTACTATTATGTTTAGTAGTATTACTTAGTAATTGTAAGAATTCATCAAATCAAGAAAAAACTTCGGAAAAAGAACTTAAAGTAGAAACACATACAGATCCTGCAGGGTTTTCTTACGAGACAGTTTCAAATGATCCAACAGGATTGCGCCTGTATACCTTAGATAACGGTTTAAAAGTCTATTTAGGTAAAAATCAAGAAGAACCAAAAATCCAGACGTTAATTGCAGTTCGAGCTGGGTCAACTTATGATCCTTCTGACAATACAGGTTTGGCTCATTATCTAGAGCACATGGTCTTTAAAGGGACTGATAAAATAGGTACACAAGACTTTGAAAAAGAGAATGTTTTTCTAAAGCAAATTTCGGATTTATATGAAGCACATAAAAAAGAAACAGATACTGTAAAGAAAAAAGAAATATATAAGAAGATAGATGAGATTTCTCAAGAAGCATCTAAAATTTCTATAGCCAACGAATATGATAAGATGGTAAGTTCATTAGGAGCAGAAGGAACAAATGCTTTTACATCTAATGAGCAGACAGTATATGTAAATAAAATACCAACCAACGAATTAGATAAGTGGTTAACTGTAGAAAGTGAGCGTTTTAGTAAGTTAGTTTTACGTTTATTTCACACAGAATTAGAAGCGGTATATGAAGAATTTAATAGAGGGCAAGATAGTGATGGACGTAAGCAGTATTTTGCAGTATTAGAAGGTTTGTATCCAACACACCCATATGGTACACAATCTACAATAGGAATATCAGAGCATCTTAAAAACCCTTCGATGGAGGCAATTCATGCATATTTTGATAAATATTATGTACCAAATAATATGGCAGTAATATTAGTTGGAGATATTGACTTTGATACTACAATAAAAAAGGTAAATGAATCTTTTGGATCATATAAAAAGAAAGACGTTTCGCATCCTACATTCGAAAAATTAGAGCCACTTGCAACTCCTGTTAAGAAAGAAGTATATGGACCTACGGCAGAGTCTATTTATGTAGCTTTTAGAACAGAAGGTAAAGGAACTGAGCAAGAAGTAATAGTTACACTTATAGATTATATGCTTGCAAACTCTCAAGCAGGATTGATCGATTTAAATCTAAATCAAAAGCAATTAGTTCAAAATGCATCGTCATTTACAAATTTTGATAATGATTATGGATTCCATTTATTATATGGAACTCCAAAAGAAGATCAAACATTAGATGAAGTTAGAGATCTATTATTAGCTCAAATTGAGAAGGTTAAAAAAGGTGAATTTGAAGAATGGTTGTTAGACGCTGTTGTGAATGACTTACGTTTATCACAAATTAGACAATATGAAAATGCATCTTCTACTGCATATTCTTATTTGGATGCATTTATTGGTTTCCAGGACTGGAAAAGTCGCCTAGAGATGTTGGATAATATGAAGGAAATTACAAAAGAGCAAGTAGTAGCGTTTGCAAATACTCTTTATGGTAATAACTATGTAGAAGTTCATAAGATTAAAGGTGAAGACAAAAGTATTGTAAAAGTAGAGAATCCTGGAATTACGCCTATTGAACTTAATAGGGACAAGGAATCTAATTTTTTACAAGAGTTTAATAAGTTAGAAGCGCCTAGTTTATCTCCACAGTTTATCGATTACAAAACTGCTATTAAAGAGAATAAGACAAATAATGGGTTAACTGTATCACATATAGAAAACCCAAATAATGATATATTTAGTCTGAATATCATTTTTGATATGGGGAAAGATCACGATCCAAAAATGTCTTTAGCAGCTGGTTACCTAGATTATTTGGGTACGAACAAGTATACACCAGAGCAACTTAAACAAGAATTCTATAAAGTTGGAGTGAGCTACAATGTTTTTACTGCTGATGATAAAACGTATGTTGGGATTTCTGGGTTAAAAGAAAACCTTGATGCAGGTTTAACATTATTAGAAGATTTATGGAATAATGCAGTGCCTAATCAAGAAACATATAATAAATATGTAGATAAAGTTTTAAAAGGGCGTAAGGATAATAAAACTCAAAAGGGTAACATTTTCTGGAATGGACTTATGAGCTATGGAAAATATGGTGAAAACTCACGTTTACGTAATATTTATACAGCTTCAGAATTACAAGCAATGAATCCACAAGAACTTGTAGATAAGGTAAAAGAATTACGTAATTTTAAACAACGTATTTTTTATTATGGTAATGATGTTAATGGAGCTATAGCTTCTTTGGATAAAAATCATATTGTAAAATCCGAATTATTGGATTATCCAGAAAAGACTCAATATTTAGAAAAGGAAACCGGAGGAAATGTGTATTTTGTGGATTATGATATGGTGCAGAGTGAAATGCTTTTATTAGCAAAAGGAGCAGAGTTTGATCCTAAAAAGATGGCGGCTTCTAGATTATTTAATACTTATTTTGGTAGTGGATTATCATCTATTGTATTTCAGGAAATTCGTGAATCTAAATCATTGGCTTATTCTGCATTTTCTAGCTATAGCCAAGCTAGAGAGGTTGGTCAATCAGATTATGTGATGGCTTATGTTGGTACACAGGCTAATAAAATGCCGCAAGCAGTAGATGCAATGATGGAGTTAATGACGGATATGCCAGAAGCAGAAGAACAGTTTAATCAAGCTAAAGAAGCTACATTAAAGAAAATTGCTGCACAACGTATAACGAAATCTAATATCTTTTGGACTTATGAAAACCTTAAGAAAAGAGGAATTGATAATGATAATAGGGAAGAAATGTATAATACCATAAAGAATATGGAGTTAGCAGATCTTAAGAAGTTTTTTAATGAAAATATTAAAGGCGAAAATTACAATGTTCTAGTGATAGGTAACAAAAAAGATGTAGATATGAATGCATTGAATAAACTAGGAGATGTTAAGGAGATGGATATAGATTATCTATTTAACTATGAGAAAAACGACAAGGATGTCAAAATGTAATTTATAGATATTATGATTATGTCTTAATAATTGGCTTATCATAAGTAAAGTAGTAATATTAAAAAATCCACGAATTTTATTCGTGGATTTTTAGTATAATATAGGTGATAATTTACACAACGTAATACTCTTAATTTAATAGTAAGCACCATTTTTTATAAAGTAGAGTATATATGTATTCTTTAATACTATTCAGATTCTAGCTCAATTTCGCTAGTTGGAATGAACATCTCTAACAAAATTGCTAAAAACATTACGATTCCGCATCCTAGTGCATTAAGCCATAAAAAAGGAAGCCAATCTTGCCACCATACATAAATGATAATCACTTGTGTTACAATTGCTGCAACGAAAACAGCATTACTTTTTACAAATTTTATAAAAAATGCCAATAAAAAGATACCGAGAACATTTCCATAGAAAACAGAGCCAATAATGTTTACTAACTGTATAAGATTATCAAATAAGTTAGCAAAACAGGCTACTAAAATTGCTAATAATCCCCATATTAAAGTAAAGAATTTAGAAGCGTTAACATAATGTTTTTCACTTTTTTCTTCTCCAATATTTCGCTTGTATAAGTCAATAGCAGTAGTAGATGCTAATGCATTTAGTTCTGAAGCTGTTGAGGACATTGCAGCTGATAATATAACTGCTAATAATAATCCAATTAATCCTTTTGGGAGATTATTTAAAATAAAATGTATGAAAACATAATCCTTATCATTTGTTTCTACATCAGAATTTGCTTCTTTGATTAGTTCTTTAGCAGCTTGTCTGGTTTTTTTGTCAGAATTGTCTAAAGCTATAATCAATTCTTTAGCCTCCTGCTTTTCTTTAGCATTAGTAGCTTCTATATAGTTTTTAACAGAAGTCTCTTTATAATTTTGAATTTCCGATAGTTTATTTTCCAATTCTTTGTATTCCTGCGCATATTCTGAATTTTCTACAGCTACAGAAGCAGTAGGATTAAAATTAAGAGGAGCGGAATTAAATTGATAAAATACAAATACCATGACTCCAACTAGTAATATGAAAAACTGCATCGGAATCTTGAGTAACCCATTAAATAATAACCCTAACTGGCTTTCTTTTATAGATTTTCCGGAGAGATAACGTTGTACTTGGCTTTGATCTGTACCAAAATATGAGAGCATCAAAAATGTACCTCCAATAATACCAGTCCAAACGGTGTATCTATTACTTAGGTCAAAAGAGAAATCTAATACTTCCATTTTCCCACTAGCTCCAGCAATTTCTAGAGCTTTAGAAAAGGTTACATTGTCGGGTAAGTAACTTATTATAAGGAAAAAAGCAATAAACATTCCTGTAAAAATAATCGCCATTTGCTGTTTTTGGGTAACACTTACAGCTTTTGTACCTCCAGATACAGTATATGCAATTACTAATATTCCAATAATTATGTTTAATGTTGTCAAGTCCCAACCTAATACGGCAGAAAGTATAATTGCTGGTGCAAAGATTGTAATTCCAGCTCCTAATCCTCGTTGAATTAAAAAGAAAAAAGCCGTAATAGTTCTAGTTTTTAAATCAAACCTGCTTTCTAAGTATTCATAGGCCGTATACACTTTTAACTTATGGTATAATGGAATAAACACAATACATATAATGATCATTGCAATAGGCAAACCAAAATAAAACTGAACAAAGCCCATTCCACTATGAAACGCTTGACCAGGAGTAGAAAGAAAGGTGATAGCAGATGCTTGTGTTGCCATTACAGAAAGCCCTATAGTCCACCATTTTGCTTCATTTCCTCCACGGATATAGTCTTGTACACTTTTGCTTCCTCGAGTTTTCCAAACTCCATAGAGTACTATAAACAATAGAGTTCCTATTAATACGATCCAATCTATAAGTTGCATATGTTAGTTGTATGTGGTAAGTATTAGAAAATAATAGTATATGGTAAACTTTTAAGGGTCTATTTACTGTTTTTAGGAAAAAGCAGTAGTTATCCAATAAAAGAAAAGCAAATAGAATACGTTAGCAATTAATACAATTGAGTATAGTTTTTTCCAAACTATCTTGGTATTTGAATCTCTCATATTACATATTATTTTCCTAAAGATAACATATTTGCAAATAACCTATAAGCTCCAGATACTCCCGCGGGAAACTCTCTAAAGAAGCTAAGACCCGTATATACGTAATATCCTTTTCCATATTTAGCAATTAACAAAGCTCCTTTTTTTTCGGATTCTCCTTTGTCATTTGCAGCGATAATAGGAACGTATTCATCGGACCATTTATTAGGAAAGTATAGACCTCTTTCCTGTACCCAACCTTCAAAATCTTTATTGGTAATTTTATTTGGAGTATTTAGTACAGCATGGTCTTTTGCTAAAAGTTTTATGGTAGCGTTTTCATCTGTAACTCGATCCCTAGATAGTTTTAAAGGATAAGGGCCAAGATTATCTTCAACTTTTAACCTTCTATTAGTGTTGTATTGAATTACTAAATTCCCACCGTTTTTTACATATTCAAGCAAATGTTTTTGTCTAAACTTTAGTTCTTCAACAGTATTGTACGCTCTTATTCCTATAACAATAGCATCAAATGCTTGTAAAGTTTCTAGAGCAATTGATTCCGGGGAAATGGTAGTTACTTTATACCCAATTTGTTCTAAACTTTCTGGAACAACATCACCAGCACCTTCGATATAACCGATATTTTGTCCTTTCTTCTTTATATCCAATCGTACCACTTTAGTTTCAGAAGGTAATACTACCGTTTGATAAGGGATATGATCATAATTGATGTTTATAATTTCATCAGAATATGTCTTTCCATTTATATTTACTTGTGGAGAAATATACCCTTCACTTTGGTTTTGTGGAGCGGTTAGCGTAAAAATCACTGTTTTCTCTTCGCCTTTTTGAGCTAGTTTGAAATCTATTTTTTCCGGTGATACTTTCCATCCTTCAGGACGTTTTAGGGATATCGTTCCTTTAATATTTGGTTCAGAACTTTTTAGTGTTACAGGAATTTGTTTTGAAGGATTATTGGCATAAATAATCACTTTATCTTTTATGCTAGCAGAAACTGTTGGGATTATTTCAAAAGGCTTATAAACTTCTCCTTTTACAGGATCATTAGTTTTGTAAACGATGTCTTTAAGATATGGAACAATAATTCCTCCAATTTCTATATTAAAAATAGCTTTAGTTTGATGCTCAGTTTCTGGAGTCCCAATAAGTTTTTGATCATTTACACTATACATTCCTAAAGTACCTTTACTATTTAACCAATATGGAGTCGTATTTTTAGTATTCGAGATTATCTTACCTTTTAATTCATAATTACTTCTTTTATTGGTTTCTAGACTAGTTCCAATGTTTTCTATAATTCCAATAGAAGAAATATCAATTGATTTTAATTGTATAGTAGCATTACTTCTGTTAATAGCTTCAATCTTTATAGTTACATCACTATTTGGAGTGGTGTAGGCTTCTGTTGCAACTGCTTCTATATAAAGACCGGTTACAGCTGCTATAATTTCTTTTATTTCTTTGGTTTTAATTACTTTCCAATGATCATTCTCTAATCCTTGAATTAATTGGTACGCTTTGATTAATTCATTAACCGAGGCAGCAGGGTTTTTAAAGTCGAAGTCTTTTTCTACCTGATATAAAATATCACCAACCGCTTTTCCTCCTTTAACTCGATTCCAAGAAGTATCTATTCCATCAAAAATATTTGTTTTATCTTTTGGTAATTCTCCTTTGATCAGTTCTACGTATTCGGTTTGCGCGCCTCTAGTTCCAGTACTTCCAAAACCTTGCGATTTATGTTGACTACGGCTCAGAGAAGCTATTTCTGTATTAGAAAGTCCTAAGTCAGGATAATAAATTCCAGTATCAAACTCTAGAAGATTTGATTTATCAGCTTTTTCAAATTTTTCTCTACTTCCATAAAACCACCAAGAAGTATTAAAGAAAAGTCTTTTTGGTTGCCAAGTATCTACATATTTTAATTGATCTGGATAAACGTTTTTATCAGCTACTAAATCAAAAGCCTCAACGCTTAGCATGGCAGAAGATGTATGATGACCGTGAGTACTACCAGGAGTTCTATGGTTAAACCTATTTATGATAACATCGGGTTGAAATTTTCTAATTGCCCAAACGACATCATTTAGAACTTCTTTTTTATCCCAAATTGCTAAAGTTTCATCGGGATGTTTAGAATATCCAAAGTCATTAGCACGAGTAAAGATTTGCTCTCCACCATCCGTATTACGAGCCGCTAATAATTCTTGTGTTCTTATAACACCTAATAATTCTCTTATTTCTGGACCAATTAAATTTTGACCACCATCACCACGTGTAAGCGACAAATAAGCGGTTCTTGCTTTTACTTGATTAGCCATGTAAGAGATTAATCTGGTATTCTCATCATCTGGATGTGCAGCAACATATAAAACGGAACCTAAAAAGTTTAATTTTTTTATGGCCTCATGAATTTCTACAGAGTTTGGTTTTTTAGGTTGTTGTGCTTCAGCAATATTGATAAATAGAGCGCTGAAAACTATTACAGAAAGTAATTTTCTCATAATAAAGATTTGATAATAGTTTTGAGTATTTCGTCAAATATAAAAAGATAAAATTCTCGGTTTTTACGTTTAAGGATACTTTAACAGGACTATTTTGATCTATATATTAATCCAAGCAAGGAACCTAAAAGCACAGTAATTGCTATTGTTGGTTTAGGTCCAAAGGCCATTAGACCTATTGTTAAACCAATTATACCTCCTAGTGCACTTGCAATAAAACGACCAGGATTTCTTTTTTTATTAATAACATAGATCATTGCTATTGATAAGGTCATTCTTAAGGCTGCACCCACAATGGTTATATCTACGATGTTTTTCCAAAAATGAGCGATGATGTATGCTATTAGTACCGTTATTATAGTTGCATATCGTAGGAATTTAACTTTTTTATTTTTTTTAGATTTATATACTAAATGAGATGAAACAGCAAATATTGACGTGTCTGCTGTACTCATTAACCCCGCAAAGAAAAGTACCAATAATATTGGAATCCAAGATTGATTAATTAAATGTTGCATTGAATATACGAATACAGTATCTGGATCTAGATCTGGATTTTGGTTATACGCATATAATCCAATGATTAGCAGCAAAAATGCAACGAACAGTACGGGTAAGATTGCCAAACCTAAACCTTTTTTCAAAGATTTGACATCTTTTGCGGCATAACATAATTGATATCTGTCTGCTAATCCAAATACGGATAATCCACCATATAATATAAGACCAATGATACTACCCAATTGAACGGTCTCGCTAGTTGATGTACTTAGAACACTGTCGAAATCTCTCATATCGAGTATTCCTGAAATTAAAAGACATAAAAAGGCTATAATAATAATTCCTTGAATAATATCTGTTATTATTACCGCCTTATACCCTGATAATAAAACGTAAAACAGTACAACTGAGGCTGTAATTAACAGTGCAATATCATAAGAGAATAAATCAAAGTATGCAATTACTTTTGCTCCTCCGGCTAAGGAAAGTAGTATCCAAAAAAACTGAACGATAATGGTTATGCTATTTGTAACTATTCCGGTTGTTTTATTTTTTGTTACAAAAACGGGTAAATCACCTTGTGTATAAAAGACTCCTTCTAAGGAAAATTTTTTAATTCTTGGTGCTGCCCAAAAGGCAAATAGAAGATAACCAATTACAGATCCGATAGACATTGCAAAAAGACCCCAACCAAATTTATAGGCATAGCCAGTGTATGTAATTAAGGTACTTACACCAATTGCACCTGCAAATTTTGAAAATAGAATTGTTAACCCACTACGATTTCTACCACCAATTAAGAAATCTTCTGTATTCGAAGATCGAGATATATAAGTCGATAAACCGATAATTAAAACAATGTAGGTAGCTAGGTAAAGGTAAATTTCCATGTAAGATGAATTGTTGTGCTTCAAAAGTAAAGAAAAGCATTTAGAATACTTAGTTTCTATTCGCTGTAAAAAGAGTTATATCAATAGCTAGAGTTTTAAGGCTATTTATTCTTTTTATAGTCAACAATTTCAATAATATCTACCCCCATATAATCAGCAATCTTTTGTAACCGTTCAAAGTCTTTTGCTAAATCTTTTCGCTTTACAATATAGTCTCCCGCTTGTGGACTAATACCTAATATTTTGGATATACCATAAACAGTTTTAGCTCCTTTACTTTTTTTAAGTAACCTTTTTAATTTCTTGTTAATCATTGATTAATATGGTTATATGGATTAAATATACAAATAAATTTTTATTAAAAAAATATTTGTATAATCAAAAAATAATTGTACATTCGAATCATACAAATCAAAACCTCGAAAAAATGAAACTCTCATTAGTAATTGCATTATTTTGCGTAACATTTGGATATGCAGCTCCTTTAAATTCAAACCCAACAAATGAGAAGGAGAAAAACAAAAAAGAGAATAAGGAAGGCACTTACGTGAATAGCCTAGTATCAAGAAATTTTCATTCAATTAAGAAGTGGAAAATGACAATAGAATATTCTAATGGAGATATTATTTCTAAGACTATTGAGATTAGTGAGAAGGCCTCCTCTAGTGCTATGGAATTGGCATTTGTAGAAGCAGAAAAATATATAAAGACCTTAAAAAAAGTAAAAAGCTATCATGTATCTCCTGTATCAGCTAATTCATTTGTATTATTAGCAGGAGGGAAGTAATAATCGATTGAACTTAACCTACGAAAAAGCCCACTATCCATTTGGTTAGTGGGCTTTTGAATTTTATTAAACTATTTTTTATTTAATTCTTATTTTTTTCGTTCTACAAATTCTAATTGATCAATCGCTACATTCGTAGTAAATATCCCATAGTTAACTACCGCTTTTCCTTTTTCTAAAACATCTATCGTACCAATTGATTTTCCATCAATCATTCTTACTCTGTCACCAATTTTGAGAACTACTTTTGGCTTTTCTTTTTCTATTTTTTCTTCTTTTTTCTTCTGCTCTTTTTTCTTCTCTCTAATTATTTCTACCTTTTTCTCTACTTCTTTGACTATTTTTTCTTCTTTAGCTTTTTTTGCTCTTCTTTGTTTGGTGGATTGCTTTTTTCTCTTTGAATTCTCTACTTGCACTATTTTCATAAATTCATCGATAAGCTCTCTTTTCTTCTTATTATGAAAATATTTTTCACTGATTTCATTTAGTTTTTGTCCTAAATAAATCATTCGTTGATTACTGTCGTATAATTCCTGGTAGCTTTCTAATTTGTTTTGTAATCTTTTATTGATTTTATCCAATCTTTCTTTTTCATCTTCTGCTTTTTGCTCTTTAGATTTTAAAGATGAAGTAGTTTTTTGAAGTTTTGATCGCTCTTTTTGTAAGTTAGCAATACTCTTATCAAAACGAATTTTACCACGTTCTACTTTTTTCTTAGCTTTATTGATTAAGCTATATGGTATTCCGTTTTTTTGTGCTACCTCGAATGTAAAAGAACTTCCGGCTTCTCCTAAATACAATTTAAATAAAGGTTCTAATGTTCTAGAATCAAAAAGCATGTTAGCATTTGTCATATTTGGAAGTTCATTTGCTAACATTTTAAGATTAGCATAATGTGTGGTGATTATACCAAAAGATTCACGTTCATAAAAAACTTCTAAAAAGGCTTCAGCCAGCGCTCCACCTAATTCGGGATCACTTCCTGTTCCAAACTCATCAATAAGAAATAACGTTTTGTTATTACATTTCCTTAGGAAATAGTTCATATTCTTTAATCGATAACTATAGGTGCTTAAATGATTTTCTATAGATTGATTATCTCCTATATCGGTAAGAATAGTATCAAAAACGCACATTCTACTATATTCATGAACTGGTATAAGCATACCACTTTGCAGCATAATTTGTAACAGCCCAACAGTTTTTAAAGTGATACTTTTTCCTCCTGCATTGGGACCAGATATTACAATAATTCTATTGTTTTTATCTAAAGAAATTGTTTGAGGATGTGTTTTCTGTCCTTTTTCTTGGTTATTTAGATAGAGTAGAGGATGGTACGCATCTTTAATGGTTATTTCTCGATCTTGGGTTATTTTAGGCAATACCCCATTAAATTTATTTGCATACTTAGTTTTAGCGGCTATAATATCAATATGACTTAGATATTCTTGGTATTGTGATAATAGTTCAGAAAAAGGCCTTATTCTATTTGTAAGATCTTTTAATATTTTAACAACCTCTTCTCGTTCCTCATATTGAAGATTGCTTAATGTTCTACTAAATTGCAAGGTCGCTTCGGGTTCTATATAGACAATACTTCCGGTCTTAGAATTTCCCATGATAGACCCCTTTACCTTCCGTCTGTACATAGCTTTTACAGCAAGTACTCGTCTATTATCAACAACACTTTCTTTGATATCATCTAAATATCCTAAACTATTGTATCTAGTAAGATCACGTCCAAAACTTCCATTTAATTTACCTTGTACTTCATGTATGTCTTTTCTAAGTATACTAAGGGTAGGAGAGGCGTTATCTTTAATTTCTCCAAATTTATCTACTACGATTTCGATACAGTTGATTACTTCTTTTGTAAAAGGTACTTCAGATGATGTTTGATATAATATTGGGTATAATTCTTTAAATTTTCTAAAAAAACTTAGCAAATCATTAGTAGTAATACTAATTGATATAATCTTTTTTAGATTAAAAGTTTCTAAGAAAGTATTTTCTATTCCTAATAGTTGTAGTTCCTTATCAATACTATCAAATCCGTGATTGGGTATTCTTGCATCATTCAAGTATGAAGATTTATATTCAAATACTTGTTGTAATGATGTGTGTAATTCTTCTTTCGTGGATAACGGAACAATTTGTAAAGCTTTTATTTTTCCATAATCTGTATTGCATAAGTCTTGGATATGACTAAGTACCGTATGGAATTCTAGATCTTTAAGTGTTTTTTCTGAAATTCGGATCATCTTGTTATCCTAATTTTTAGGAGGTATTCTTTTATGTTAATTTCTTTATTATAAAACTTGATAGAAGTTTATTTTTAGAAAAGTATTTATTATAATTTTATATGAAAGCAAATGTAAACAATTGCGATTTTTTTTGATACTAAGATGAATGTAAATATTGAGAATAGTTGGAGGACACACTTAGAAAGTGAATTTGATAAACCATATTTTAAGAGTTTAGTTGATTTTATTGAATTAGAATATAAAAAAGAAACTTGTTTTCCTCCTGAATCAGAGATTTTTTCAGCTTTTAATTATTGTAGTTTTGATAATGTTAAGGTAGTGATCATTGGTCAAGATCCATATCATGGTATAGGACAGGCTCATGGTCTTTGTTTCTCTGTAAATAGTGGAATTGTTATTCCTCCTTCATTAGTAAATATTTTTAAAGAAATAGAATCAGATCTAAGTATTCCTTTTCCTTCTAATGGGAACTTAAAACGTTGGGCTGATCAGGGAGTTTTGTTGTTAAATGCGACTTTAACTGTAAGAGCACATCAGGCAGGATCTCATCAGGGTAAGGGATGGGAAAAACTTACAGATGCGGTAATTCAATATATATCAAAAAATAAAGAGAATGTCGTTTTCTTATTGTGGGGAGGTTTTGCTAAGAAAAAAGGTGCTAAAATAGATGATAATAAACACTTTATCTTAAATAGTGGACATCCTTCTCCTTTAAGTGCTAACCGAGGTTATTGGTTTGGAAATAAACACTTTGGGAAAACTAATGAATATCTGAAAAGTACAAATCAATTACCTATAGAATGGTAAATGAATTATGCAGCTTTAGGGATACCGGAAGTCTTAGGTTCTTTAATTTTAGAATTTGTTACAGATTTTACTGCTTTATTCTTCTTTTTTTCGGAATCTACTGATTGCATACTGAATTTTAAAAGAACAAAATTGAATGCTATAAGCCCTCCAAGAATTAATAAAAATGTTGCCATGGTTTGATTTGTTAGTTAATTATTAGATGCAATTTTCCAAAAAGGTTGCGTACATTTTAATAATTGGTTTATTGGGGTAGGCGAGGCAAATGTACAAAAATATTTCAATCTTTTCTTACGGAAAGCCCATAAGATGTGTGTATTAAACATATCTTAAATATTTATTCTATTTAATTTAAGGTATGATGAAAAAATACTAAAAATTTGAACATTTACCATCTTTACCGCTCTATTATATAACGTTTCTATAATGGAATACCCTACTTTTAAAATCTATATCCTAAATATAAATCAGGTCTAACGATGATATCTGGGCTATTATTATTAAATAAATTCCTACCGATTCCAATTCCAATATCTAAAAAGAACCCTTTTTTTGTTACAAATTTACCTCCTACACCAAATCCTATTGCAAAATCAGTAAATTCCATATCTACATAACTACCTCTTATAAAGTCACCAGATGGATCCGTAAATTGTACATATTCTTCGTGCTCTCCATTGGATAACATACCAAATCCTTCAATATAAAATCCTCTGGCTATTCTACTTCCAAAAAAATATTTATAATTTACTGTCAATGCAATTTCTTTATCATAAATTCCATCTCTATCTATGATATCATCATCTTGATCTATTTCATCGCTAAACCTATAAAAAAAGTCGAATCCTAAAGTAGTATTATCAGTAAGTACCCTTTCATAACCAATATCTAAAGCTCCAAAAGCAATAATACTTAATGGGTTTAAACTAAATTCATTTTTATTGATATCTCTTGGTGCAGAATTAGATTGTTCTTGTGCTGTTAGGTGTAATGTGAAAATGATAGCAACTATTGTTGTAAAAAATCTCATTCGTTTGTTTTTAAATTAATTTATTGTCTTTGTTTTTAAAAAATCAAGAGATATTTAAGTACTAATGTTATTCTAAAATCATCTTGATTTCTTTCCTAAAACAAACTAATAAAAATATACCCTACTAATAAAAGGAGAAAATTGTATGTTATTGGATTAGATAACCTTACTTAAAAGCGGTATCCTAGATATAGATTTGGTCTTACAATAATTTCCGGACTTTTATTACTAAATAAATTTCGCCCAATACCAAATCCTATATCAATGAAGAAACCGTTTCTGGTAACAAATTTTCCTCCAACAGCAAAACCTATAGCAAAATCGGTATAGTCTTGTTCTACATCACTGGCACTGATAAAGTTTCCTTGATTATCAAAAACTTCTATATATTCCTCGTGTCCACCAGAAGATAGCATTCCAAAGCCTTCTACATAGAACCCTCTAGCAATTCGATTTCCAAAAAAATATTTAAAACTTGTTGTAAATGCTATTTCTTTATCAAATATATCGTCTGTACTTATAAAATCTTCATCATTATCACGATCTACTAGACTATAAAATAAGTCAAAGCCTAAAGTGCTATTGTTATTAAGAACTCTTTCGTAACCTATGTCTAATGCTCCGAATGCTATTAAGTTAAGCGGATTGATACTAATTTCATTTTTTTTAATGTCTCTTTTTGGTAGATCAGTTTGATTTTGGGCAAAAGAAATTTGAAATGAAAATAAAATAATAACGATTGTTGATATCTGTTTCATGATAATTAATTTGTTTTCCTACGTAAACAAGATGAGCAAATAGTTAAAAGGTTGCTTAAACTTCAAAAATTAAATCTTTAGAATTTATTGTTTTATCAATTATATCTAACGTAAGTAATTGATTCTGAATTTCGTTTAATGTTTTTTGATCTATTATAGATTGGCTCCATTCGGTAATTTGTAACCATTCTCTAATATCTTCTAATTTCTGATCATATCGGTGTGCTAACGTTTTATCAATACTAGGTATTTGTTTAAAATCTAAGCTCGTATTATTTATAATTTGTAATATATCCTTTAGCTGATCTTTTTTTGTATTTAATATTTCTTCTCTAACAGCTATTACAAAACATGGCCAAGGAGTAGGGCAGTCGGCGATGCGTCTAAATGTCTTATTATCTACTAATGGTTTAGTTGTGAAATGTTCCCACATAAAATAATCGGCACTACCATCTGTCAAAGCTTCTACAGCTCCATCAAGATTTTTAACAACTTCGAACTGCAGATTAGTAGTATCCCATCCAGTGTTTTGCGCGTTAATGTATGCCATTAAATGAGATCCTGAACCGTATCTGCTTATCGCTGCAGAAGTGTTTTGTAACTCATTTAGACTTGTGTATTTAGAATTATGACCAACATGAATCCCCCAAACTAAAGGTGACTGAATATATGTTTGGACAATTTTTGAAGGGTTACCACCTATAATATCTTTTATGATTCCTTCAGTTAATATAACAGCGATATCGATATCTTTTTTTCTTAATGCTTCACACATAGCTCCAGTTCCTCCAGGGAAATCTGTCCATTCTAATTGGATATCTTTTTCTAAGTAAGCTCCCTCTTCAATTGTTAAATGCCAAGGTAAGTTAAAGTGCTCAGGAACACCGCCAATTTTTATAGTATGCATGTTGTATAGTATAAGAAATGTTAAAAAAGTGTATTTTATCGATTTTATTTGCTTTTTGTCGTTTAATAATAAATAATATCATTACTTTTGAAATATAAATCTGATAATTACGACTACATTTGAAATAATTAACCCCAAATAAAAACAATATTTGCTATGAAAAAGAATTTTTTAAAGAATAAAAATGCTCAAGTTAAAGTAGCTAAATTAAAAAGTAATACATTAGAAAACGGAATTGTTGTTTTTATTGCTGTATTGTTAGCTACTAATTTTTTAATTAGTTTAAAGATATTGTTTGGATAAGGTACTTTTTGGAGAATGTCTTTCCCCAAGGTATTCTCTGATTTGATATTGAGATTGTATGGACGGTTTTTCGTCCATTTTCTTTTTATAATAGTTGTTTTCTTCAAAATCTAGTATTCTTGCCTTAGTATTATCGTTTAATTGGATATTTAGGATTTCAATTAATTCCTGCTTACAATTATTATTTATTATAGGGACTAATACTTCAATTCGTTTGTCAAGATTACGAGTCATCCAATCTGCACTACCAATATATAATTTGGGGTCACCGTTATTTTCGAAATAGTAAATTCTACCATGTTCTAAATACCTATCAATAATACTGGTCACTGTGATATTTTCACTTATTCCTTCTAACCCAGGTATTAAACAAGAGAATCCTCTAACTAATAGTTCTATTTTTACACCAGCTACATTAGCTTCATATAGTTTTTTAATGATCGATTTATCTTCTAAACTATTTAGTTTTGCCTTGATACCCGCTTTCTTTCCATTTTTCGCATTGTTTATTTCTATATCGATTAACTTTTCGAAAGTATCTCTAGTGGTAAAGGGTGATATTAATAATTTTTTAGGTCTGGGTAATATCATTTTTGCAGATAGTACTTCAAAGACTTCTATAAGATCTTTTGTGATTTCTGGATTAGAAGTGAACAATCCATGGTCACAATAAATTTTTGATGTCTTAGCATTGAAATTACCAGTGCCTATATAAGCATAAGAAATATTGTCGTTTCCTTTTTTTCTGTTGATCAATAATATTTTAGAGTGAACTTTTATTTTAGGATAACTATAGAAAACCATAGCTCCTTTTTCTTCAAAAATTTTACCCCATTTTAAATTGTTTTCCTCATCGAAACGTGCTTTGGCTTCTACAAATACCGTAACTTTTTTTCCATTTTCTAAGGCTTTTAGTAAGGAGGTTGTCAATTCGGATTGTTTTGCTACTCTATATAATGAAATCTTGATTTCTGTAACCCATTTATCTGTTGCTGCTTGATTTATAAGGTTTTGTACGTAATCAAAAGACATATAAGGGAAATGTACTAACTGATCTCCTTTAGAAATCACATCGAAATAATCAGTATTATTATCAAATGATTTATGTTTTATTTCTGTTGCAGGGGGATAATGCAAAAATGGATTGTTAGTCGGGTCAGGAAAACTAAAAAAGTCACTAAAGTTATGATATTTGCCTCCAGGCATCATATCTATTTTACCAAGACCAAAAAAGTTTCGAGTTCTTTTTTTAACCTCTTTTGGCATAGAAGAATCGAATAATAAACGAGTTGGTTGACCATCGTTTCGCTGTGATAAGGATTCTTTTATTTTCTCTGCTAATATACCTTCAAACTCATCATCAATATATAATTCGGCGTCTCTAGATAATTTGATTTCAAAACAATTTTTAATCTTTTGATTATCAAATATTTGATCCATGTTGAGTTGTATAATATCATCTAAAAAAGCAATATAGGTATTGTTATTTTTAGTTGGAAGACATATAAATCGACTTAAGTCATCTGATGGAATATTAACAAGTCCAAAACTATCTTGTTCTTCGAATGTTACAAGAAAATATAATTTGTTGTTTTCGAGAAATACGCTTTTGGGTTTGGATAAGTCAACTATTTCAGATTTAATTAGAGGTAGAACTTTAGAAATGAAATATTCCGTTACAAATGCATGTTGATTAAAGTCAAAGTTTATTTCTTGTATTAAATAAATATTATGTTTAGCAAGTTCTGGGATTAGTTGTCGATGAAAAATTTGACCAAATCGTTCTTGTTGATTTTTTACCTTTTGTAGAATTTCTTTTACCTGTTTGTTGGGTTTTAATGCTAGTTTTTTCCGGAGTTTCTTGTCGATTTTTTTTATTTGACGTAAGCGTGAAACTCTTACCCTAAAAAATTCATCAAGATTCGACGAAAATATTGCTAAAAATTTTAATCTTTCGTAAAGAGGGTTAGATTGATCTTCTGCTTCTTGTAATACACGTTCGTTAAAACTCAACCAATTTACATCTCTATCTTTAAAAGGGTATTTATTCTGATCCATATTTAAAGTTAAGTTATAAGATACTGTTTAGTTTTAAGTAAAAGTTAAATCTAATCTGGGTAACTAACAATTTTATCTAAAGTGTATTTGATAAGTTCATTAACTGTTTTTTCTGGATTGTCACTAAACTTTCCGGTTGCTCTATTAGCAATCATAGCATTCATAGAAACAGCACGATGGCCTAATAATTTTGCCATTCCATAAATACCTGCGGTTTCCATTTCTAAATTTGTGATTTTCTTATCGGAATAACTAAAAGATGCGATTTTTTTGTTCAAATTTGCGTCGGAGAGTGGCAGTCTTAATACTCTTCCTTGAGGTCCATAAAAACCGACGTTTGTTATTGTAAACCCTTTGCTAGTTAAATCACTCTGCATATGTCTTCCTAATTTTTTGTCAAAAGAAACTACATAAGGTGTTGATTTATCTTTATTCCAATCTAAATGTTTCATTAGAGGCTCAGAGATCTGAGGAAACTGAATGTCTTTGCTATCATAAAAATGAAGTAAACTATCAAATCCAATTGCAAGTTCAGAAACTATGAAACTATCAATTGGAATTTCTGATTGAATAGCTCCAGAAGTACCAATACGAATAATATTGAGAGAAGTATGGTTGGACTTTACCTTTCTTGTTTCTAGATCAATATTTACAAGGGCATCTAGCTCATTAAAAACAATGTCTATATTATCTGTTCCAATTCCTGTGGATAGTACTGTAATTCTTTTTCCTTTATATACTCCAGTTTGAGTATGAAACTCTCTTTTAGATATTTTGTGTTCTATAGTATCAAAATACTTAGTAACTAGAGTTACACGATCCGGATCACCTACTGTTATTACTGTTTCTGCTAGATGTTCTGGTTTAATATTTAAATGATATATACTACCATCTTTATTAAGAATGAGTTCAGATTCGGCTATAGCCATATTATAATTTTAATAAATTATGTGTTTCGTTGTTATATAGATAGTCATATTTCTTGACACCTCCATAGTGCCAATCTAACATTTGCGTATTGTAAAAATTCTTTTTTTGCTGTAGCGCTAATTTTCCTCTATCGGATAATAAAAGACGCTCTTTAGTTTGATCAAAAAACTGAAAAAGTCTAGCAAGTACCCGCTTCATTTGCATATCACCATATCCATAAAATCCTTGGTATTCTAAGGCATACCCCATCAATTGCTTGATGTTTTTAATCTGATAAGTGTCTACCATTTCTAAGATATTATGCTCTAATATATTAAGTCCAGTAAGCATATTGGGGAATCTCTGCAAATGTGCTCTTAAGCATATTGATAAGTACTCGAAGGAAGATTGTTTTTTAATTTGGCCAACGATCTTTTTGGGATTTGATTCACAATATAATGTCCATATATGAGATGCAAGTTCTAAATCATTTATATTTAATAAGACCTTGTCTTTAAAATGTTTTTTTAATTGTACATCAGATAATTCACAAAGACCTAGGCATTTTTTTACGTTTTCTACACGACCACTACATACTAGGTATATTGGAGTGTCTTTAATTTTTTTTCGGAGTAGTAGACTTATTACCGCTATCATATTTATGTGGCAGAAAAGGTCATATTCGAACCATAATATAATTTCATCATATTTTCCAGGAGTATTCAGTTTTTCTAGCTGAGAAACAAATTTTTTTTGATAATCAGCGGGTGAAATTCTATAATATTTCTGAAGAAATTCTTTTCGCTTTGCTATTGCTTTTTCTGTTTCAATTTTTATACTAGTGGGGCCTTCGCATAGCATTTCACGCCATGTTATTAATTCTCCATCTACAAGATGTAGCTCTTTTAGGCGATCAGTTAAAGTGTCGCCATTAGTTATATGTAATGTCTTAGCCCCCAATTATCTTCAGTTTTCTATAATATTATATGATGATTTTATCCACCAACTCTTTTCACTTTAAATCCTTTTTCCTTAAGGATACCCATAATTTTATCCCGATAATCTCCCTGAATAATAATTCGTTCATCTTTAAAACTACCTCCAACACTTAATTTTGTTTTTATTTCCTTGGCTAGTTTTTTGAAATCGTGGTCAGCTCCAGTATATCCTTCTAAAATAGTAATTGGTTTTCCTTTTCTTTTTTCATATTTACAAATGATAGGATCATCTTGCATCCAAATATCATTTTCTTTTTCTATAACTTTTTCCTCTTCAACAGGTTCATGATGAGGAAATAAATTTTTTAATTGATCTTTTAAATCCATGAGAAGTTGCTATTTCTTAATCAATCCAATTTCTACTAAGCGCTGATGAAGAAAATCTCCAGCAGTAATATCATCGTATTGTTTAGGGTTATCTTTCGTAATACATTCTTCTAAACAATTTAATTTCATATCACTTCTAGGATGCATAAAGAAAGGAATAGAATATCTAGGTTTACCCCATTGTTCTTTAGGAGGGTTAATTACTCTATGGATCGTAGATCGCAATTTATTGTTAGTATGACGTTCTAGCATATCACCTACATTGATTACCAACTCATCTTCTTGAGGTATTGCATCTATCCATTCACCGTCTTTACGTTGTACTTGTAGCCCTCCAGTAGAAGCGCCCATTAGTAGTGTAATCAAATTGATATCTCCGTGTGCACCGGCACGAACGGCACCTTTTGGCTCCTCTGTTATTGGAGGGTAGTGTATAGGTCTTAAAATGCTATTTCCGTTACTAGCCCAGTGATCAAAATAATGTTCATCCAATCCGATATATATAGCTAAGGCTCTTAAGACGTGAATCCCCGTTTTTTCTAACATTCGGTATGCTTCCATTCCGGTATTGTTGAAATCTTTTAATTCTTCAACAATAACATTTGGAGGGTATTCTTCTATTAAGTTAGCGTCTTTAGAAGGTTCTTGTCCGAAATGCCAAAATTCCTTTAAGTCACCTTCTTTTTTTCCTTTTGCATGTTCTTTTCCAAAAGAAATATATCCCCTTTGTCCTCCTAATCCTTCAATTTCATATTTTTGTTTATCAGCTACTGATAAAGCAAAAAAATCTTTTACTTCTTTATATAATTCTTCTACTAAATTATCACTTAAAAAATGATTTTTTAAAGCTACAAAACCTATCTCTTCGTAGGCTTTTCCTATTTCATCAACAAATTTTTGTTTTCGTGAAGGATCTTCAGATAAAAAATCTGCAAGATCTACACTTGGTATATTATTCATGGTGGTATTATTTTCTTTAACTAAAATAGATGTATTTCATTAAAAATACATTATGAATTATGTCTTTTTTTAAAATATAACCCAGAACTGTCAAAATAATTATATTTTAACATATAACTATTAAAACATAGTAAATTTAATTAATTCTTAGAATTGTTTATGATAAATTAACAAGTGCTTAATAGTATTGTGATATTGGTTGTTTTTCTGAGATAAAAATAATTACATTTACTAAGAGTTTTCTACTTTAGAAAACCATCATGTATAAGAATTAACTGATTTTTTAACAATATGGCAGAAGAGAAATTGTTATTTGACTATGATAGGAAAGAGTACAGCGACAACCTATTAATTTCTTTGTATTTTAAAATGCTAAAATCTAGGTTGATCGAGGAAAAGATGCTCATTTTATTGCGACAAGGTAAAATTTCTAAATGGTTTAGTGGTATTGGTCAAGAAGCTATTTCTGTAGGGGTTACTGCTGCTTTAGATAAAAATGAATATGTATTGCCGATGCATCGTAATTTGGGTGTGTTTACAAGTCGTGATATTCCTCTTTATAGATTATTTAGTCAATGGCAGGGGAAATCTAATGGTTTTACAAATGGGCGTGATCGATCATTTCATTTTGGGTCACAAGAATATAATGTGGTTGGAATGATTTCACATCTTGGCCCTCAATTAGGTGTCGCTTGTGGGATTGCTTTGGGCAACCTTTTGAAAAATAACAACAAGGCAACTGCGGTATTTACGGGAGAAGGAGGAACCAGTGAAGGAGATTTTCATGAAGCATTAAATGTGGCTTCTGTTTGGAGTTTACCGGTGATTTTTTGTGTTGAGAATAATGGGTACGGATTATCCACACCAACTAGAGAGCAATATAATTGTAAGCATCTTGCCGATCGTGGAGCGGGATATGGCATGGAGTCACACATTATTGATGGTAATAATGTATTAGAAGTATATGATAAAGTGAGTAAAATTTCGGAGAGTATACGACAAAACCCAAGACCTGTATTATTGGAGTTTAAGACTTTTAGAATGCGCGGCCATGAAGAGGCTAGTGGCACCAAGTATGTACCAGAAGAGTTAATGCAACATTGGGCTTTAAAAGATCCCATCGATAATTATATAGAATATCTTATAGAAAATAATATTCTTTCAGTAACAGATGATCTTCAAAAGAAATCCGCTATTAAAGCAGAAATTGAAGAACATTGGCAAAGAACAAATGAAGAAGAAAAGGTTCAAGTTGATTTGAATAAAGAGTTAGAAGATGTTTATAAATTATTTGATTTTAAGAAAGTAGATCCTAATCATACAACTAGAGAATTACGACTTGTAGATGCAATTTCTGATGGTTTAAAAGAAGGAATGCGTAAATATCAAGATCTTGTGATTATGGGACAAGATGTTGCGGATTATGGAGGTGTTTTTAAAATTACCGAAGGTTTCTTAGAAGAATTCGGTAAGAATAGAGTGCGTAATACGCCTATTTGCGAATCAGCAATTATTTCTACAGCTTATGGACTGTCAGTTAACAATATAAAGGCAGTTGTTGAGATGCAATTTGCAGATTTTGTTTCTTCTGGTTTTAATCCAATTGTAAATTTATTAGCTAAATCAAATTATAGATGGGGGCAACCTGCAGACGTAGTAGTGCGAATGCCTTGTGGTGGTGGAGTAGGAGCTGGACCATTTCATAGCCAAACGAATGAGGCTTGGTTTACAAAAACGCCGGGTTTAAAGGTGGTTTATCCTGCATTTCCTGCAGATGCAAAAGGATTGTTGTTAACTTCTCTAGAAGATCCAAATCCTGTATTGTTTTTTGAACATAAAGCACTATATCGTAGTGTTAGGGAGCAAGTGCCTGAAGGATATTATACAATTCCTTTTGGAAAAGCTGCTAAGTTAAAAGAAGGTGATCAAATAACAATTATTAGTTATGGCGCAGGTGTACATTGGGTACTAGATACATTGGAAAGTAATGTTGAAATAAGTGCGGATTTGATTGATCTCAGGACATTACAACCATTAGATATTGATACTATCTTTGAGTCTGTAAAGAAAACAGGTAGAGTAATTATATTACAAGAAGATTCTATGTTTGGAGGTATCGCATCGGATATTTCTGCAATGATTATGGAAAATTGTTTTGAATTTTTAGATGCTCCGGTAAAAAGGGTATCTAGTTTAGAAACTCCAATCCCTTTTGAAACAGGCTTAGAATCTCAATATTTGGCAAAAAATAGATTCGAAAAAGAATTAATAGAACTTTATAGGTATTAATACCTGTTTTGTGTTTCGAAAACGTTTTTGTTAATAAAATCAAGTAGGAATTTATGTGTTTGATTTTCAGGTAATTAAATTTTTTCGATTCGGTGAATTGATTTTTTTATAGGATAACGGAACATTAAGCGAATATTAAGGGTTAAAATCCCCTTGAATTTAAGTTGTGTGTTCTATTGTTTAATATTAATTTCGCGCTGTCTATGGAATAAACATAGCGTAGGGGATTAAAAATCAAGGGGTAAATAAAAATACATGAACACTAACCAATTAGAACTACTTAGTTCTTCTACTGTTTTAGTTACAGGAGCGGCAGGTTTCATAGGGTCAAACCTATGCGAAGCATTATTAGAAGCTAACAGTACAGTTGTGGGGCTAGACAATTTTGCTACTGGCCATAAGAAAAACCTAACAGCATTAAAGGAAAATCCAAATTTTACATTTATCGAAGGCGATATTCGTAATTTAGAAGATTGTAATAAAGCTTGTAAAGGTGTAGATTATATATTACATCAAGCTGCATTGGGATCCGTGCCTAGATCTATTAATGATCCACTAACGAGTAATGATGTTAACGTAGGAGGTTTTCTAAATATGCTTGTAGCGGCTAGAGATGCTGGAGTTAAACGATTTATCTATGCGGCAAGCTCTTCTACTTATGGTGATTCAGAGGCATTACCAAAAATAGAGGATAAAATAGGAAAACCCTTATCACCATATGCAATTACTAAGTATGTAAATGAGTTGTATGCAGATAATTTCAAAAGAACATATGACTTAGATACTGTTGGTTTACGATATTTTAATGTTTTTGGGAGAAAACAAGATCCTAATGGCGCATATGCTGCGGTAATTCCGAAATTTGTAATGCAGTTTATGAAGTATGAGTCGCCGGTAATTAATGGTGATGGATCTTTTTCAAGAGATTTTACATATATTGATAATGTGATTCAAATGAATTTGAGAGCTATCGTTTCCGATAATGAGAAAGCCTTAAATAACGTATATAATACAGCTTTTGGAGAAAGAACTACTTTAAATGAGTTAGTTACTTTGCTAAAAGAATATTTGTCAGAGTTTGATTCCAAAATAAGTAATGTTGAAGTTAAGAAAGGACCAGAACGTAAAGGAGATGTTCCACATTCTTTAGCTTCTGTCGATAAAGCTAAAGCACTTCTTAATTATGACCCTAAATTCGATATAAAATCAGGATTAAAAGAAGCTGTAAAATGGTATTGGGATAATTTAAAATAAATAAAGGTCACCCAATTAACGAACGAAATAAGCACAAAAATGAAAGATATTAAAATAGGAATCATAGGTTTAGGATATGTAGGACTTCCTTTAGCTAGATTATTTGCAACAAAATTTCCTGTTATTGGTTTTGATATTAATCAAAATCGAATTAGCGAACTAAGATCCGGAAAGGATACTACCTTAGAAGTTGAAGATACGGTATTACAGTCTGTATTGAAAGATAATTCTCAAATGGATAAGGGATTATATTGTTCAGCGGATCTTGGAGATATTAAAGATTGTAATTATTATATTGTAACTGTTCCAACACCCGTAGATAAAAATAATAGACCTGATCTTACGCCTTTGTATAAGTCCAGCGAAACTGTTGGGAAAGTATTAAAAAAAGGAGATGTTGTTATATATGAATCTACAGTATATCCAGGTGTTACAGAAGAAGAATGTATTCCTGTTTTAGAGAAAATAAGTGGATTAAAGTTTAATGAGGATTTTTATGCAGGATATTCTCCAGAACGAATCAATCCGGGAGATAAATTACATACTGTAGAAAAAATTCTAAAAGTTACAGCAGGTTCTACACCAGAAATTGGTAAAAAAGTGGATGCACTTTATGCATCTGTGATTACAGCAGGAACTCATTTAGCGCCAACAATAAAAGTAGCAGAAGCTGCTAAGGTTATAGAAAATTCGCAGAGAGACATTAACATTGCATTTGTTAATGAACTAGCAAAAATTTTTAACCTCATGAATATTGATACTAATGAGGTTTTAAAAGCTGCTGGGACAAAATGGAATTTCCTTCCTTTTAAACCCGGTTTGGTAGGAGGACATTGTATTGGAGTTGATCCATATTATTTAGCTCAAAGAGCACAAGAATTTGGATATCATCCAGAAATCATATTAGCGGGTAGAAGATTAAATGATAGCATGGGGCAGTATGTCGCTTCGGAAGTGATTAAGTTAATGGTTAATCATGATATCAAAATCAAAGGCGCTAATATTTTGGTGTTAGGAATTACTTTTAAAGAAAATTGTCCAGATGTAAGGAATACAAGAGCGGTTGATGTAATACAAAACCTTAAAGATTTTGGTACTAATATAGATATTTATGACCCTTGGGCTAGTCCATCAGAAGTAGCTCACGAATATGGTCTTGAAACGATCACCGAATTACCTGATTCGAAATTTGATGCTGTTGTATTAACCGTTGCACATAAAGAATACTTGGACATTGATTTAAAATCATTGTTAAAACCAAATGGTGTCTTGTATGATGTAAAAGGAATATTAAAAGAAGAAGAAGTGCACGGAAGATTATAATGGAAATAATCTTTCTAAATAAAGCGACAAAAATAACTTTAAACCAACTGCATTGAGCCAATTAAAAAAAGGAGCTTTACTTACGTACTTAAAAATCTTTTTGATTAACGTTATTGGAATTATTATAACTCCATTGATAGTTAGTTATTTGGGCAAGGATGAGTACGGTATATTTAATGCTATCGGTGCTTTAATTGGTACAATTGCATTACTGGATTTTGGATTGACCAATACAGTAGTTCGTTTTGTAGCTAAATATAGAGCGGAGAAAGATAAAAAAGGGGAAGAGAATTTCTTAGGAACGGTTAGGATACTTTATTTCGCGGTTTCTACATTGGTTGTTATTTCTGGAACTATATTTTACTTCTTTATAGATACGTACTTTACGAAGTTTAATCCTGAAGAACTAAGAATAGCAAAAATGATGTTTGTTATTCTAGTTTTTAACTTAGCAATTCAGCTTCCGGGGATGATATTTACTGGGATTTGCAAAGGATACGAAAAATTTGTTTTTCCAGAATCCGTTGGGATAATTCGATACATTCTAAGATCTTTAACTATTGTAGCCGTCTTGTTTTTTGGAGGAAGAGCTATCGCCTTAGTTATTGTAGATACTGTGTTTAATATTCTGACGATTTCAGTGTCTGCCTATTATGTATTAGTGAAACTAAAAGTAAGATTTAAACTGCATCAATTTTCTAAAGATTTTATTAGAGAAATTTTCAAATATTCTAGTTGGATTTTTCTATTTGCGATTGTAAATATGTTGCAATGGAAATCAGGTAGTTGGGTTTTAGGTGCTATTAGTATACCGAAAGTTTTGGGTATTTACGGAAT
This sequence comes from Aquimarina sp. AD1, assembly GCF_003443695.1. Taxonomy (NCBI): domain Bacteria; kingdom Pseudomonadati; phylum Bacteroidota; class Flavobacteriia; order Flavobacteriales; family Flavobacteriaceae; genus Aquimarina; species Aquimarina sp. AD1. Next base: position 979,347 of record NZ_CP031966.1, read on the forward strand.
AGGAATCGCGTTAGGAACGTACTATGGTGCTTTTTCTACAGCAATTTCTAGTGTCTTTTTACCAAGAGCAACACAGATGTCGGTTAACAATGCTAGTGGAGAAGAGTTAACCAATATGATGATCAAACTAGGAAGGTTATCTTTTATTATTTTGATGTATATTTTTGGAGCTTTTATGTTATATGGGGAACAATTTATTAACCTATGGGTTGGTGGAGGAGATTCTTCTGTAGATGGTAGGTATGGAATAGAAGAATGTAGAGAAATTTATATGATTGCTCTAATTATCATGATAGGGTATACACTACCTTTATTACAAGCTTTTGGGAATTCAATATTAGAAGCCAAAAATAAATTATCGTTCAAGGCAATTCTTTATCTAGTGTTTATGATTTTTGGAGTTGTTGCTGGTGGTTTTTTAGCAATGAAGTATAGTGCAGTAGGAATGATAGTTGGGCTTGTCGGTGGATGGATGATTGTTCAGAATGTGATGAACTTTTATTATCATAATAAAATTGGATTGAATATTCTACGATTTTTTAAAGAGTTATTTCATAAGGTTTTATTGGTAGTTCTACTGGTAATAGCCGTAGGGTATTTTATTAACTATATTCCTGGTGAAGGATGGTTTAATTTTATAGCTAAAGGAGTTTCATATACCATTGTTTTTGCGATTATGATGTATTTTGTTGGTATGTTAGAATATGAAAGAGAATTATTTAGAAAACCTATAGTTTCATTATTGAAACGAAAATAAATTAAAAAATGGATACATTAAAGCTACATGCAATTACATATTCAGAAGACGGTCATAAGATTAACTATGAATATTCAGTGGGCGCTAATATCCAAAAATTATTTACTGAGAATGAGCTGTTTTATGTTAAATATCAAATAGATGTTAGTAAAACTCCATTAAGTATTGCAGTAATTCCATTTTTGTCCAATGTATTACCAATGGCTTGGTTTGCTGGTTTTACTATTGAGATAGATGAAGTAGACGAAGATTTTTATAGGGCGCAGGAAAAAATAAAACAAGAATTTGCTAAAAGAGATACTTCTAGTAGTTTTGAAGGAACATTGGTTGCAAAAAAGTTAATAAAAAATTCAATAGAAAAATCTAAGTCATCAATGCTTTTTAGTGGAGGAGTAGATGCGTTTGCAACATATATTAGAATCTATGACCAAAAACCGGATTTAATAACACTTCACGGAGCTGATATTACAATTAAGGATAAAAAGCAATGGAATGATTTTACGGATTTTATTGAGAACGAAGAGCTTTTAAATGATAATAATAAGGAGTTTATAGAAACGAATCTTAGAGATTTTTATACCTATCAAGTAGAACTGTTGTTAAATGATATTGGATGGTGGGGAAAAGTACAACATGGATTAGCTCTTGTAGGTTCGATTGCACCTTTGTCATTTGTAAATAAATATGGTTCAGTTCATATTGCTTCTTCTTATACAGATCATATAGATATTGACTGGGGATCAACACCTGAGATTGATGAGAAGATTACTTGGGGATCTGGTTTTAAGGTATTTCATGATGGGTATGAACTAAAAAGGCAAGATAAGGTAGACTTGATTGCCAAATTTGCATCAGAGAAAGATAAAAGATTTCGATTGCGTGTTTGCTATTCTGAAAAAAGAACGGAGTTTAATTGTAGCTACTGCGAAAAATGTTTTAGAACAATACTAGGATTGATACTTAATAATCAAAATCCTAATGAATATGGATTTAATGTTGACAGTAGTGTTTATGATAAAATTTATCAAATATTACATATAGGTTCCGGAAGCAAGGGAGTAAAATACTTCTGGTGGGAACTTATGGAAAAAGCTAAAAATGTGGATACTTTCTTTGTTTTTGATGATCTTGAAACCGAAACTAAACATATGAATGATTTTAGAAACGGTAAGGTGGACAGGCTTTTAGAAGAAAAATTAAATAATGCAAATAAAGGAACAAACAGATTGAAATTTATTATTAGAAATAAGTTCCCTTGGTTGCAAAAGATATATAGAAAATTCAAATAGATAAAAACTAGGTAAATTGTAGAATTCATGAAATACGGACTACTTACATACGATGAGAATAAGAATTTCTTTAATGTTGGAGATAATATTCAAAGTTTAGCAGCTAAACAATTTTTACCAAAAGTTGATACGCTATTAAATAGAGAACGATTAGGAGAATACAAGGGAGATCCTATCAAGTTAATTATGAATGGATGGTTTACACACAATATTCATAATTGGGTTCCTTCAGAAGATATAGATCCGGTATTTGTATCTTTTCATATGAACAATACCGCTGCTCCTGCAATGCTAAGTAAAAAAGGTATTGCTTATTTAAAGAAGCACGAACCGATAGGATGTAGAGATCAATTTACTGCAGATACATTAAAAGCAAAAGGGATTGATGCACATTTTACAGGATGCCTTACTTTAACATTGGATTCTTATAAAGTTGATGATTCAGAAAGAGGAGATGATATTTATATCGTAGATCCTTTATACAGTTATCCAAGAGCCGAAAAAGTATTTTATAACACGAAGATTACGATAAAAAACATTCTTAATGGATCAGCTTTTAAATTAGGAAAGAAGAATAAACATATTAAGAAATTTATCAGTAAAGAAGTATTAGATACAGCAACTTTTATTAACCAAGAACCACCTTCTAATATTTATACAGATGAAGAGAAGTTTGATATGGCCGTAGATTTACTGAATAAATATGCAAGAGCAAAACTTGTTATTACCTCTAGAATTCATTGTGCATTGCCTTGTTTAGCAATGGGAACACCCGTAATTTTTGTTAATGGCTTTGATAGTTTTGTAGACTCTTGTCGATTTGATGGTATTCTAGAATTATTTAATAGAATTGATATTGACAGTAAAACCGGAGCATATACTTCTAATTTTGGATTAGAAGGAAAAATAACCAACAATACAACCGTAAAAAACCTCGAAAAACACCACGAACTTGCCAATGCATTAAAAGAAAAAGTTACTAATAAAATCTAATCAACCGCACAAACGATGAAAAGGGTATTCAAAAAACTGTTAAAAGATAGATTCTTTACAGCTCCGAAAAAAATGCAACAAAAACATACTGCATTTAGCAAAGAGCAATTAGAAGAACTAACAAAATCGCTTAAGGAAAATTATTTAGACAGAGGAAACACTAAAAGTAGATTATCCACTGAAGAATATAACCAAGCAATAAGTGGACAGCTTTTTGAACGATTATATTATAATAGAAATAGAATAGCTCCTTGGTTACATAGTGTTAAGGATTTAAATGGGGCAAGTATTTTAGAAATTGGATGTGGGACTGGGATTTCCACTTTAGCTTTAAGCGAGCAGGGAGCCAAAGTAGTTGGCGTCGATGTTGATGCTGGAGCTTTGGAAGTTGCTAAAGATAGAATGAAGATTGCAGGATATGAAGCAGAATTGCATCATGTGAATGGAGAGGAAATAGAAAAGAATTTTAAGAATCAAAAATTTGATTTTATTATCTATTATGCCGTATTGGAGCATATGACTGTTAGTGAACGATTAGAATCTTTAAAACAAGCTTGGGGTATGTTATCAAAAGGAGGATATCTAGCAGTTATTGAAACGCCTAATAGATTGTGGTATTATGATTCGCATACTGCCGCATTGCCTTTTTACGATTGGCTACCAGATGATTTAGGATATTATTATTCTAAGTTTTCTAGTAGAAAAAATTTCAAAGATTCTTATAGAGAATTGGATGATGAAAGTATGATGAAATTTAAAAGATGGGGAAGAGGAGCAAGTTATCATGAGTTCGAAGTAGCGATTGCGCCTTTAAAAGAAATAAACGTGGTTAGTAGTTTAATGAAATTTGAAAAGTCTGCTTTTTTAAAAGTAGGTTTTAAGGGGTTACGATATATTAAGTTTTTAAAATCACTGAATAAAAATTTAACCAGTGGATTCTGTTATCCTTATTTGGATATTGTAATAAAAAAGTAATAAAAAAAGATCAGACATTTTCTAAAGTAAAACTTGATGAAACTTGTATATATTGTTAATCGTATAGATGGTCCTGGTGGACTAGAAAGAGTACTTTCTATTAAAGCTAGTAAACTTGCCGAAGATTATAATTACGATATACATATAGTTACATTAAATCAAGAAACCAAGGACTTGTTCTACCATTTCAGCCCAAAAATCTCATATCATAATGTGCAAGCGAAAGGTAATCCTATATCTAGAATGTACAGATATGCTGCTGGTTTGCGTAGTGTTATTAAAAGTTTAACCCCAGATATAATTGCTGTATGTGATGATGGCCTAAAAGGTTTTTTCGTTCCTTTAATACTAGGAAAACCTTGTCCTATGATTTATGAAAGACATGTTTCTAGAAGTGTAGAGATTAAAAAAGGAAAAAGATCTATTATCAAAAGAATCACAACCGCTACTAAGTTTGGTTTGATGAATTTTGGAGGATCCTACTACAATCATTTTATAGTATTGACAAAAGGGAACCTTAATGAATGGTCTTTTAAAAATCTAAAAGTAATACCTAACCCTTTATCATTTTATCCTGAATCAAAAAGTACGCTAGAAAATAAAAAAGTACTTGCGGTGGGTAAGCATAGTTTTCAAAAGGGATATGATCGATTGTTAAAGAGTTGGAAACAAGTTGTATCAAAATACCCTGATTGGACACTAGATATATATGGTACTATTAGTGAATCAGAAGGTTTAGCAGTATTAGCGGAAAACTTAGATATAACAAAGGCAATTAATTTTTATCCTCCTGTAAAAAACATAGCAGAAAAATATGAACAAGCTTCCATCTATACAATGTCTTCTCGATTTGAAGGTTTTGGTATGGTACTTACAGAAGCTATGGCGTATGGTGTTCCTTGTATTTCATTTGATTGTCCATATGGGCCCTCGGATATTATAACAGATACAGAGAATGGACTTTTAATAGAAAATGGAGATGTTGATGCTTTTGCAAAAGGGATAATTACCTTAATAGAGAATGAAGAGAAAAGGAAATCTATGGGGCTTAAGGCAAAAGAAGCAGTGAAGAAATATTTACCTGAGACTATTGCAGAAGAATGGAATCAGTTATTCTCTAATTTAATGAACCCAAGATCAAAATGAAAATAATCTTTATTATTGATCAAGTATATCTACACGGAGGAATAGAAAGAGTACTTTCTATAAAAGCTAATTATTTAGCAGAAAAAGAAGGTAACGAGGTTCATATTATTACAACAGAACAAAAAGAAGAAAAACCTTGTTATAGTTTTGATAAAAGGGTGATTTTTAAAGATCTAGGGATTAATTATAATCGAAGGAAATCTTATTTTCATCCAAAAAATCTTAAAAAACTACCTAGACATATTTCTAAAACAAAAGCTGCATTAAAAGATATAAACCCTGACATCGTAGTTGTTTGTAGTCATAGTGTAGATACGTATTTTGTGCCATTTATAGTGAAGGGTATTCCAAAAGTAAAAGAGTTTCATTATTCCAGATTTATTGAGAAGGAAAAGCGTAAAAATCCGAGTTTCTTTAAAAAATATTTTTTCAAGTTTGCGGATTACGTAGAGTCAAAATACGATAGGTTGGTTATTCTAAATAAAGACGAATCCAATTACTATAAGAGTGACAATACTATCGTTATCTCTAATCCGTTAACTTTTTATCCAGATAATGTATCAGACCTTTCTAATAATAGAATTATTACAGCGGGAAGAATAGCTGCTGTAAAAGGGTATGATATTTTGATAGATATCTGGCAAGAGTTTTCGAAAACCCGAAAAGATTGTCAGCTTCATATTTTTGGTAGTGGAGAAGCTAATTATGTAAAGAAACTTCAGGATAAGATTTATGCTGCTGGTATACAGGATTCTATTAAATTAATGGGATCAACAGATAAGATTAAGGAAGAGATGATGCAATCATCGGTTTTTGTGATGACATCACACAACGAATGTTTTCCTCTAGTTTTATTAGAAGCGCAAGCTTGTGGATTACCAATTGTATCTTTTGATTGTCCATATGGACCAAGAAATATTATTGATAAAAATACAGGTATCCTGATTCCTCCATATGATAATAATGCATTTGTAGATCAACTGAATACATTAATGAGTGATCGAGATCGTATACAGGAAATGGGTAAGAATGCTAGAGAAAATGCAAAGAACTACCAGTTAGATGCTGTCATGGCTCTTTGGCAAAAAATGTTTAATGATTTAACACCAAAGAAATGAGATCATTAATTTTAAATATATATAAAATTTTTTTGTTGCCTCATGTATTCGTTTACAAGACGAGTAAAAATAGAGGTGTTATCGATATGGATATAGATAGGTGGGCAACTGCTAAAGGAACAAAAGGAAGTAAGATATCATTACTTTTAAATTTTTTAGCAAACTCTCCAGATTTTAGAACATTATTCTATTTCAGAAATAGAGGTATTGTATCGATTTTACTCAACATTTACTGTAAGAAGGAAAAGTATTTTAGAATTGATATTAGTACAAAATTAGGAGGCGGTGTGTTAACTGGACACCCTTATAGTACAATCTTAAATGCAGATTCAATTGGAGAAAATCTATATGTAAATCATTTGGTAACTGTAGGAGAAGTAAATGGGAAAAGACCTACAATTGGTAATAATGTATCTATTTATACAGGAGCTATCATTATCGGAGATATTAAGATTGGTAATAATTGTTCTATAGGTGCCGGTTCTGTGGTTGTAAAGGATATTCCGGACAATTGCGTTGTAGTTGGAAATCCAGCAAGAATCATAAAGCAAGATGGTAAAAAAGTATAATTTTATATTTTTATAAAAAAACAAAAGAGAAGACCTTAAGAAGTGAAGCAAAATAGTAATAACATAACGGTTAAAATTAATTAGTAGAATGAACACTTTTGTGCCTTTAGAGTTTTACTACCCGTTGTATATTAATTTATGCTTCTTTTTGGTTGTTTTTACATTACTACATACCCGACTCTTACAAATTAATGAGCACAAAAATATCGTGTTTGTAAACTTTTCGGGTTATTTTCTATTGATCTTTTTGATTTTATATATTGGTCAACGACCAATTAGTGGGATTTTTGGGGATACCGTCAATTATATAGTCACATTTGATAGATACAGATTAGGAGGGGATATTCCTGAGGTAAATGATTACGGTTGGCATGTGTTTATGAAAACATTGGCACAGATTGTATCGGCCCATACTTTTTTTACGATTTGTGCATTTATATACATTTTTCCATTATATAAAATATCAAAAACATTATTTGGTCAGTATTGGTACTATTCTTTTGTGATGTTTATTGTTTCGTTTTCATTTTGGACATATGGAGTAAATGGTATGCGTAACGGAGCCGCTACATCACTTTTTTTATGGGGATTATGCTACCACCGAAATAAGGTTGTTATGGGGTTATTCTTTCTCGCTGCTACCTTTTTTCATAAAACATTGTTCTTGCCAATTTTCGCTTATATAATCACTAATTTTTATAACAACCCTAAAGTGTTTTTTAAAGGATGGTTAGCTTGTATTCCATTGTCATTAGTAATGGGAAGTTTATGGGTTACGCTCTTCGCTAGTTTAGGTTTTGGAGATGATCGACTTACTGGGTATTTAACATCAGAAGTGGATGCAAATGCATTTGCTAGTACTGGATTTAGATGGGATTTCTTATTTCATAGTGCTTTTGCAGTATTTGCAGGATGGTACTTTATATATAAAAAGAATTTTCAAGATAAGTTTTACTTCCAGTTGCTTAATACATATTTGATTTGTAATGGCTTTTGGATTTTAGTTATAAAAGCAAACTATTCTAATAGATTTGCTTATCTATCTTGGTTTATGATGGCAATAATAATCATATATCCATTTTTGAAGAAACAATTTTTTAAAGATCAGCATTTTATGATAGGGAAAGTAATGCTGGCTTATTTTTCATTTACATATATGATGTACTATTTATATTGGGGATAATCACTAACAACAAATCAACTAATGAAAACTATAACTGTTTTTACACCAACCTATAACAGAGCTTACTGTTTACATAAGTGCTATGAGAGTTTAATCAAGCAATCTAACCAGGATTTTGTTTGGTTAATTATTGATGATGGTTCAACTGACGATACAGAAACTTTGGTAGCTTCTTGGATCAAGGAAAGAAAAATTGATATACAATATCATTATCAAGAGAATCAAGGAATGCATGGTGGTCATAATGCGGCATATAGATTAACTGAAACTACATTAAATGTATGTGTTGATAGTGATGATTGTATAGGTGAGGAAGCTATAGAAAAGATTCTTGTTGCTTGGGAAAAGATAAAAGATAAACCAGAATTTGCTGGATTGGTAGGATTAGATGCTGATCACACAGGAAAATTAATTGGGACTAAAATTCCTGAGCATATAAAAGAAACTACACTATATGATTTATATAATGTACACAAAGTGCTTGGAGATAAGAAGTTAGTGTATCGAACCGAGGTTGTAAAGAAATATCCGCCGTATCCTATTTTCGAAGGAGAACGTTTTGTTCCTCTAGGGTACTTATATCAATTAATAGATCAAGATTATAAATTACTACCTATTAATGAGGTATTATGCGAGGTAGAATATATGCAAGATGGATCTAGTATGAATATCTTAAAACAATATAGAAGACATCCTAAAGGTTTTGCTTTTTCTAGAAAGAGTAGAATGAAACTAGCAGAAAACTTTAAAGATCAATTTAAGAATGCAATTCATTATGTATCGAGTGCAATTTTTACAAAAAATGGATCTTTTATTAGTGAATCTCCAAAAAAATTGACTACCGTTTTAGCAATACCATTTGGAATACTATTAAACCTATATATACGATATAAAACAAAAGGAGAATTCTAATGGGGGCAATACGTGTTTTGCAAGTTTTTACGATCATGAATAGAGGAGGAGCAGAATCCATGATCATGAATTACTATAGAAAGATTGATAAGGATAAAATACAGTTTGATTTTTTAGTACATAGAAAAGAAAAAGCTGCTTTTGATGAAGAAATTGAGGGTCTAGGAGGTAAAATTTATAGATTTGATCCTATAAATCCACTTTTCCCAGGAGACTATTACCAAAAGCTTAGATTGTTTTTTAAAGAACATAAAGAGTATGATATTGTCCATTCTCACTTAAATACTTTTAGTTGTTTTCCTCTTAAAATAGCTAAAGAATTCGATATCCCTTGCAGAATTGCCCATGCACATATTGCAATTGATGATGTTAGTTTTATGTCATTATTTTCCAATAAGGAAAGTAAAAAAGAAACTTTTAAGAAATTAATCAAACTTCAGCTAAAAAAGAAGGTAAAGAAAGATGCTACTCATCTATTTTCCTGTGGCGACAAAGCTGGGAGATGGTTATTTGGAGATAGTACTTCATTTATTACCATGAATAATGCTATTGATACAGAAAAGTTTGCCCATAATTCTACTGTAGCGAATAAATATAAGGAAGATTTTAATTTAAAGAATCGTTTGGTAATTGGTCATGTAGGGCGTTTTGCAAGTCAAAAAAACCATGCTTTTTTGTTAAAGATTTTCTCAGCCCTATTGAATGAAAAACCAGATTGTGATTTGGTTATGATAGGAGATGGTCCTCTAAGAAAAGTAATGGAAAAAGAAGCAGAGAATTTAGGGATAAAGAATAATGTACATTTTTTAGGAGTGCGAGCAGATGTTCCGGAATTATTTCAAATGTTTGATGTGTTCGTTTTTCCGTCTTTTTATGAAGGATTGCCGGTTACATTGATTGAGGCACAAGCTGCAGGAATCAAAGTTTTTGCTTCGGATAGTATTACTACAGAAGTAAGCCTTACTGATGATATAGAATTTTTGTCTATTGATAAACCTGCAGAATATTGGGCAGGAAAAATAATCGAAACGGATGCTTCCAAAAAGAATAATAATACAGAGAAAATAGTAAAAGGAGATTACGACATTGTTTCGAATACTAAAAAAATTCATGAATTTTATAAAGAACAAGTAAGACGGTAGTTATGGGAAAGTTGCAAGAGAAAATTTATAACAGTTTGCCTTATCCTTTTAAGTTTATATTGCTCAATATTAAGGCTTTTCAAAATTCTAAACAGCGATACACAACAGAGTTTGATACATTCTTAAAAGAGTATGTCGACTTATGGAAGGCGGATAGTAAAACAATAGATGCATATCAAAAGAGTAGATTGGTTCTATTATTATCCGAAGCTTTTCAATACTCTGATTGGTATAGCGAAAAAATGAAGGAATTAGGAATAGAGCTTGAGGATATAGAGGAGAATCCTTATAATGTTCTTGAGCAAATGCCGATTCTTACCAAAGCAGAACGTAAAAAGAATCCAGATGTTCTGGTTAATAAAAGTCGAAATACTGATGGGGTTGGTTATACCAGTGGAACATCAGGTGCTCCTACGATTAACTATTTAGATAAGGAATCAATCAATAGATCATTTGCCTTATGGAGAAGGTTTCATAAAGCGATTGGCCTAGAAACAAAGAGAGTGAAACAAGTTAGATTTTCTGGAAGGTTAATTGTAAAACCAGATTCTAAAAAACCACCATTTTGGGTTTATAATTATTTCGAGAATCAACTACTAATGTCTACATATCATTTAACAGATGATAATTTAGGTCATTATGTAAAAAAACTAAATCGTTTTAAACCTATTTTATTAGATGGATATCCATCTGCTATTTATATTATTAGTAGGTTCATTAATAAGAATAATTTGACATTAAACTTTACTCCAAAAGCAATTGCAGTTACAGCAGAAACATTATATGATTATCAACGATTGGAAATCGAGAAGGCATTTAATTGTCACGTATATAATCAATACGCATCTAGCGAAGGTAGTCCTTTTATTACAGAATGTACGCAAGGTAATTTGCATTTAAATACAGATTCGGGAATTTTTGAGTTTATAAATAATAAAGGAGAAAAAGCGAAGGCTGGAGAAGTTGCTCAATTAGTAGTTACGAGTTTTACAAATCTTAAAACACCTTTGATTCGATATAATATAGAAGATACAGTGTTACTTTCTGAAGAAGGGAAGACGTGTAACTGTGGATGTCTAATGCCTATGATAGAAAAATTGACTGGTAGAGAAGATGATATATTGTGGACAAAAGAAAAAGGATATATTGGTAGAATGGATACAGCGTATAAAGGCTTAGAAGGAATAGTGAAAAGTCAAATTGTACAGGAAAGTCCTAATGAGATTATAGTTAATTTGATTGCTGATGAAAAATTTGATGAACAAATGAAGCAAAAACTTATATACAATATGAAGGATAGGTTAGGTGAAACTATAAACTATCAAATACATGTTGTAAATGATATTCCACTAGGACCAAATGGAAAATTTGATGCGGTAAAAAGAAATTTTACAATAGAGATTTAAAAGAACTTGTTTAAATCATGTATTTCAATTCTTTTGATTTTTTGATATTTCTTCCAATTGTTTTTGTTGCTTATTGGCTCTTCCAAAAAGGCAAACTTCAATTTCAAAATATAATATTACTTGTTTCAAGTTATATTTTTTATGGTTGGTGGGATTATAGATTTTTAGCATTAATTGCTTTAAGTACTTTAGTAGATTATTTGGTTGGTATCAGAATTAGTCTCTGTGATACTCAAAAATTAAGAAAAAGGTGGCTTTTAGTAAGTGTTATTTTTAATTTAGGTGTATTATCATTTTTTAAATATTGTCACTTTTTTATTGATTCTTGGATTGACTTATGTAGTTCTATAGGGTATGATATACAAGACGTTACAACCTTAAGTATTATTCTTCCGGTTGGTATTTCTTTTTATACTTTTCAAACAATGTCCTACACCATTGATATTTATAGAGATAAACTAGGACCTACAAGAGACTTTATATCCTTTGCGGCTTTTGTTTCGTTTTTTCCACAGTTAGTGGCTGGACCAATCGAAAGAGCTACACATTTGTTACCGCAGTTTTTAGAGAAAAGAAAATATACAAGAGAGTCAATTTCTTATGGAATAAAACTAATTATATGGGGTTTTTTCTTAAAACTAGTAGTTGCCGATAGAACCGCTATTTATGTAAACTCTGTTTATAATAATGTAGAGTATCATGATGGTTTAAGTTTAGTTTTTGCAACTATTTTATTTGCGTTTCAAATTTATGGAGATTTTGCAGGGTATTCTTTAATAGCAATAGGAACTGCAAAACTTTTTGGATTTGATTTAATGACAAATTTTAAAAGACCTTATTTTTCTACATCTATACACGAATTTTGGAATAGGTGGCACATTTCTTTATCTACTTGGTTTCGTGATTATTTATATATACCCTTAGGGGGGAATCGTGTTGGTAGATACCGTTGGTTTTTTAATTTGTTCATTACATTTTTAATAAGTGGTCTATGGCATGGAGCTAAGTGGACATTTGTTATTTGGGGAGCAATTAATGGAATTTACTTGATCATAGAAATACTTTGCAATGGTAAAAGGAGAAAAGGAGTTTTTAATGTAATAAGTACTTTTTGTTTTATAAGTTTTGCTTGGATTTTTTTTAGAGCTAATAGTGTTGGTGATGCTTTTTATATTATTAATAAAATTTTTACTAAACCAGGTAAGTTATATATTGGTAGTGGTGATGATATAGCAGCCTCTATATATGCTGTATTAGCTATCTTTTTATTAGTTATAATTGAACTTAAAAGAGAATATTGGAACAATAATACATTCGTAGCGGTTATTACAAAAAGTGAATTTGGTAGGATGTTTATATATGCAACCTTAATATATTTAATTCTTTATTTAGGTGTTTTCGGACATAGTCAATTTATTTATTTTCAATTTTAAGCATTCATTTATGAAAGAATACAGTTCTATATTTTTAAAAATCATAAAGTTTGTCATAATTATTTTGATTGTAGATGTGCTTCTAGGAATTGTTAGTAATCAAATATTCTTTTTGCAAGAAACTGGTAAATATGCCAGAGCTAATCACACAATCTATGAAACAGAAGCAGAAGTATTGATTTTTGGAAGTTCGCATGCGCATAGGCATTATGTGCCTGAAGTTTTGGAGAAACAATTACATACTACAGCTTATAACGCTGGTGCAGAAGGACAACAATTGTTATATCATTTAGCAATGCAAGAAATGCTTCTAAAACGTAGTACTCCTGATTTATTTATTCTTAATATAGATGAAGATTTTTTGTATTCTTCTGATATTGCTTATGATCGACTTAATGACTTACATCCTTATTACAGCGAGTTTAAGGACGAACTAAGACCAATATTTAGATTAAATTCTAAATTTATTGATGTAGAGATGTTTTTTAAATCATATTTATTAAACTCTACAATCATTCATATACTTCGATACTATGTATCTCCTCAATTAGATTATAAAGGGTATAGACCTCTTCATGGTATAACGCGTAATAATCAGATTAAAAACGATTTAAATAACATTGATGATCAGAGTAAAGAAATTGATGAGAACTTTGTTTTTGCTTTAAAAGAGTTTATCGATAATTCAAAATCTAATAAGGTCGATTTAGTTTTTGTAATTTCTCCAGCATTAAGAAAGATACGTTCTAATAATAAGTCTTTAGCATTAATTAATAAAATTGCTGATAAAGAGGAGATACGTGTATTAGACTTCTCTGAGGATAAAAATTTTAATAATCAATTAGATTTGTTTCATGATCCATCACACCTCAATGATAAAGGAGCAAGGTATTTTACTAAACTTGTTTCTGAACATATAAATCAACAAAATAGCATGGATAATTAAAAAAAAGGGATGTCAAATATGACATCCCTTCTTAATTATATATACAAAAGGTTAATTCTTATCTAGTAGCACATGTATTACCACTTAAAACTATCGCGTTAGGAGTATCCGAGTTATTATTAATACAGTCGAATCTTTCAGCTCCTGAAGGTTCTAAAATATTATTATTAGTAATAGAAACGTCAGAATGTGATCCATATAATCTTATTCCATCACTATCGTTAGGATCTATTTTAGTATTTGAAGAGATATCAATATTGGCAGAAGTTCCTAATTCAATACCACCTGTTACTTCATTATTCTTAAATGTAATACCATTGGCATTATTGATAGTAATCTTTTTAGAATTCAAGAATTTATTTCCTTCAAAAGAAATTGTATATCCATTAGATTCTGTAGTATTATTAAATCCTGTAAGGAACAAGTGAAATCCACCAGCTGTAACTTCATTTTCATTAATACTAGTGTTATTTACAAAAGTATTTGTAGCACTAATTCCAGTTCCATTAACATTGATAATATTATTGTTAAACATAGAATCCGAAGTATCTTTTAATTGAATTCCAATTTCACCATTGGTTATTGTGTTGTCATGAACATTAATGTCATTGGTGTCAGTTGCAATTCCTATCGCATACCCTACAATGCTATTATTAGCTATTTCGTTATCAAAAACTGTTTCACTATGACTACCAGCGGCAAAAATTGCAAACCTTTCTGAAGCAGCAGCAGAGGCATTAAATCTGTTATTTGTAATTTTAGTACCAGAGGCTAATGAGATAATACATCTAGTTTCTATATCATTATCATCAATTGTGATATCTTGGCCAATAGTTGCAGCAGTAAAACCAACTCTACTATTGATTTCTGTATTTCTTGTAATAAGAATATCAAAAGCTCTTTCATTTTCCATAAGAACACCATTATCATCTCTAGTTCTAAAAGCTTCTATATTAATAGCGTACCCAACTTCGCCACCATCAGATCCAGACATTGGCTGACCTACATTGGTAAAGGTGTTTCCTTCAATAAGAATATCACTACCATCAGTAAGAGCAATACCCATTCTTCTGATATTTGTAAAAGAACAATTGATAACCTTGATACCATATGTTGGAACATAATCAGGGTTAAATCTAAAACCTAAAGAATAAATTGCAAGAGCACCTTTAGAACCCTCTATAAAATTAACACCATCTATAGTTACATTTCTTCCAGAATGAACATGAAGAAGGTGAGTTCCATATAAACCAACATCATCAGCTGCATACTCACGAACATTTCGATCACCAATGATATTTCCTCCAGAGATTGTAACGTTATCAGAATCTCTAACAGCTAAAACCGCACCGTTTGCAATTCTTGATCCTGCAGGAAATTGACGTAAATTGGTGCTATTGGACATTTTTAAATGAAAGTCAGATGGTACATTAATAGCTTCTACAGAAGCATAAAAATTCTGATCTGCTGTAGTACTAGTTACTTTAGTAGTTTCAAAAAATGCATCAAAAACGTTGGTTTCAAAAGTTGTTCCACCCATTTCCTTGATACGGATCATTAAATTTTCGAACTCGGCAGTGTTTTTTAATGCAATGTCAGATGTAGTCTGTCCTTGCACAATATTTTCCCATCTAGTTGCTGTAAACTTAAATACTGGATCTTTAAGGTTTACATTACCTTCAGTTCCTAATTTAGAATTTAAAAGTCTACCATCAATAGTTCCTCCAGAGAAAATTAGAGTACCATTAAAAATATCACCACCATCAAAGTCAAACGTTACATTAGGCGGTAAATTAATAGTTTGTCCTTCTAAATCTAACAAGCAGTCAATTGTTACTGTAGAGTTGGTAGCTAAGCCAGATAGATCAAAATCACAAAGAGTGTCCGAGATAATCTCGTCATCTTCCTCTTCTTCTTGATCATCGTCTTCGTCTTCAATAACTTCTTCGTCTTCAGAAATTACATCTTCGATGTTTTCCGTACTACAAGCAAAGAAGCTTATAGTGAATACAATTAATAGAAAATAGGGTAACTTTTTCATTTTGGTTGGGGGGTGTTTCTGGTTTTTAATTTCATTTTTAACGGAGTTTCATCGATACTATTGTGCATTATGTCGAAAAAAAATGTTAAAATTTACAAATCTTAAATAATTGATAATTAAACAATTAAAGTGTTGTGGGTTTACCGTAATTTATTTCGAAATCAAGATCAAAATCTGATTTGAAATTAGAAAAAGTTATGTAGTTACTGATGGAGGGTGTGTGAGTCATAAATTTAATGGGTTTATTCCCTGATTGTAAGTTTTTTCTTTCTTTTTTGTTGTGAATTAAATCTTTGAATCTAAATTGTTTTCCAATATATATATAATATGTATGTTAAAAAAGAATATAAATAAAAACTTTAATAGCCTGTTATATCTATATATTTGCACCGAAAACATACATTTTTAATATACAAGTGAAAAATAAGGGTAAAATTATTCGTGTAACCACTGTTCCTAGGTCTCTAGGAGGATTACTTCAGGGACAACTAAAGTTTATGTCACAATATTATGAAGTGATCGGTGTTTCTAGCAAGGATGAAAATATTTTAGATAGAGTAGCGAAACAAGAAGGAATAGAGGTAATTCCTATTGAAATGACTCGTAAAATCACTCCTATTCAGGATCTAAAAGCGGTTTATAAATTGTACAAAGTTTTTAGAAAAGAAAAGCCTGATATTGTTCATAGTCATACTCCTAAAGCTGGTACGCTATCTATGTTGGCAGCAAGATTGGCTGGAGTTAAACATAGATTACATACTATTGCTGGATTACCATTGTTAGAAGCAACAGGTTCTAAAAGATTGTTATTAGATACGGTAGAAAAAATGACCTACGCCTGTGCAACAATGATATATCCTAATTCTTTTGGTCTTAATGATATCATTTTAGAAAATAAATATACCGGAGCAAAAAAATTAAAGGTAATTGGAGAGGGAAGCTCTAATGGTATAGATACAGCTCATTTTGATCCTTCGAAATATACAGATCAAGATAACGCAAAATTACGTAAAGAGCTTGGTATTGATGATAAGGATTTTGTTTTTGTATTTGTTGGAAGATTTGTAAAAGATAAAGGGATTAATGAGTTGATTACTTCTTTTATGAAGTTAAATACCGAAAATAAGCAAACAAAATTATTGCTTGTAGGAACGTATGAGAGAGATCTTGATCCACTATTACCAGAAACAGAAAATGAGATTGATAATAATCCTAATATTATTTCTGTTGGTTGGCAAAATGATGTTAGACCGTTTTTTTCGATATCTGATGCTTTAGCATTTCCTAGTTATAGAGAGGGTTTTCCTAATGTTGTCATGCAAGCGGGATCTATGGGGTTACCGAGTATTGTTACCAATATCAACGGTTGTAACGAAATTGTTTCAGAAGGTGTAAATGGTACTATTATACCAGTTAAAAGTTCTGAAGCGCTTTATGGCTCCATGAAGAAGTTTGCATCTGACAAAAAATATGCTGATGAGTTGTCCTTGAAAGCAAGGGACATGATATGCCAACGATATGAACGAAAACATGTTTGGAACGCAATTTTAGAAGAATATCGACAATTGTAGTTTGTTTTTTCTTTAGTTTTTAGAAACAATTTCTTATTTTACCCAAAACAAGAAAAGTAAATAACATCGTCATAATTTAGATTGATAAAATATAGTATTACCCACAATATGTTTTATCTTAATTTCATTTTTTGTACACACAATATCAATATGTGACTTTGATTATTTCGGGGCTTTATTCATAAAGAGTACGTATAGAATATGAGAGTTAACGAAAAGATTAGGAATATTTCTTTTTGGATAGTTGATTTTGTTTCTGGTGGAAAAATTAGAAGACATTATCTTGATATCAAAGATAGTATAGAGAATCCTTCAAAAAAGCCCATAATTGATAAACAATCAAAGTTTTTGCAAGATGTATTAAATCATGCTGTAACATCTACTGTGTTTTATAAGGATATCATTCCAGAAAACCTTGAGAATTTTCCTGTGGTTAATAAAGAAATTGTAAGATCTTCTTATCAGAAAATTCAATCCCAAAAACATAAGAATAGTAAGAAAATAGGGGTGTCTACTAGTGGGTCTACTGGAGCCTCTTTTACGGTATATCAGGATATTAATAAAAAAACTAGAAATACCGCTGATATCATTTATTTTTCTGAGTTGTGTGGGTTTAATATTGGATATAAACTGTTCTATTTGCGTTTTTGGAATATGTTTAAAAAGAAAAATAAACTAGCATCTTTTTTTCAAAATATTACTCCAATTGATGTATTTGATTTATCATCGGACTCTATTAAGGATTTGGTTAATGTTTTAAAGAACGATAAATCAAATAAAGGAATGTTAGGGTATGCGTCATCATTTGATAAAATATGTAAGTATTTAGATACTATAAATTCTACTCCGATTCATTGTAAATTAAGATCTGTAATAGGAATGTCTGAACGTTTAGATCCATTAACTAAAAAGTCAATGAAAAAATATTTTGATGTTGATATGGTATCTAGATATTCTAATGCAGAAAATGGAATGATTGCGCAACAACCTTCCCAGAAAGAATATTTTATCATTAACTGGGCAAGTTATTATGTAGAAATTTTAGATTTCAATAATGATACTAGAGTAACGCCTGGTACATTTGGAAGAATTGTAATTACAGACTTATTTAATTATGATACCCCTATGATTCGATATGATACCGGAGATATTGGTATTATGAATTATATAGAAGATGATAATATAACAAGGTTAGTTTTGACTAAAGTAGAAGGGAGAAAGATGGATATGATACGTAGTACATCTGGAGAGATATTATCCACAAGTATTCTTTTGGTTATTAATAAGTACAAAGAAGTTAAGCAAAGACAAATTATCCAGAAGACAGCAGATCAATATCTTATAAAATTAAAAACTGAGAATAATGTTTTTGAAAAAGAAAATGAGTTTATAAAGGAGTTTAAAGAATATCTGGGAGAAGATGCATTGATAAAATTAGAATACGTCTCAGAAATCCCTTTATTAAACTCTGGTAAACAAAGGGCTATTATCAATGAATTCAGTGCTTAAATAACCTTAAAAACTTAAATATAATCTCGAATTGTTTTTTAATAAAAAGTAGTTAATTTAAGTTAAAAAAGTAAAATATACATTGTATATTTGCCAGCGATTCTAACGATAGAATTATAGATATGATGATCACTGCATTCCCCTTGACAGACATTTATCGTTTATCTATTTTATTTCCCCCGTTTTTTAAGTATAAAAGTATGACATGGAATTTTTTCCATGATTTTTATTGTAGTCATTTTTAACTAGAAAAAAGGTGTATAGGTATTTTTTTAAAAGGGTTTTTGATTTTAGCATTTCTTTGATGCTATTGATATGTATTGGACCTATATTTTTAGTCTTGATAATATTTCTTGCAATAGCAAATAATGGGAAACCATTTTTTGTACAAAAACGTCCTGGTAAATCTGAAAAAATATTTAGTATCATTAAGTTTAAAACTATGAATGATCTAAAGGATCCCGAAGGTAACTTATTACCAGATAATGAACGAATGACGACCGTAGGTACTTTTGTTAGGAAAACATCCCTGGATGAAATTCCACAGTTGATTAATGTGCTAAAAGGTGATATGTCCTTAATTGGTCCTAGACCTTTGATTATTGAGTATTTACCAGTTTATAATGAAACACAGAAAAAAAGACATAATGTAAGACCTGGTATTACAGGTTGGGCACAGGTTAATGGTAGAAATTCCATTACTTGGAAAAAGAAGTTCGAATATGATGTTTGGTATGTTGAGAATTGTAGTTTTTTGTTAGACCTAAGGATATTAGGTCTAACTTTAAAAAAAGTAGTGAAAAAAGAAGATGTTAATTTATCAAAAGAATTAACGTCAGAATGGTTTGATGGAACTAACTAGTTATATTATACTAATAAAAAAATGAGTAAGGATTTACAAGTAATAGGCTTAACAAAAAAAATGTTAAGCGAAGCTATTGATAATAATACTTATTGGAAAAATGATCTAGCGCCATTACCCAAAAGTAAGGCATTATGGTTAGTTGCTAACAATAGAATTCAGGAGGATGATTATTGTGGTGTAATAGGATATGAAGGGGATAAGATGATTTCTTTTATATTTATGTTTCCAGATTTATTGAATGTAAAGAATGGAGATCCTAAAAAAGTATATTGGATGATTTCCTGGTGGGTTCATAAGTCATATAAGGATACCGTATTAGGAACTTATATCTATAATGAAGCCGTGAACCTAACAGGCAAACAGGTTTTAATAAAATCATACGCGGAGAATGTTACTACATTTTATGAAAAACAACCATTTAAAGTAATCGCTTCTAGGTTAAGGCATACCATATTTTTTAGTTTAGATGCTTCTATGTTAATTGGAAGATTTAAGTTTTTAAAATCATTTAAATTTATATTAGACAGATTTGATAGTTTCACTGGATGGGTGATTCGGTCATTAAATACATCAAAATTCAAAAAAAACGTACAAAATCTTTCTTATGAGTATGTGAATCAACTAGATGATGAAACTTGGAGCTTTATACAACCTCTGTTAGATAATGATTTAATTTATAAAAATAAAGAGTATGTTAACTGGCAGATTGACGCAAATCAATACTTACAGACTCCAGTACCCCAAAGACATCCTCATAAATCATTACAAACAGGTATTAGTAATAATATTTATCTTCATAACTTAAAAATTGTTAAAGGAGAAGAAATTATTGGTTTTTTATCATATGTAATTAATTATAATGAGTTTAATATAAAGTATTTTATTGTTAAGGGTGAAGAGAATTATGATGCTTGCGTAGACGCATTGATGGAAAACTTTGTAAAACAAAAAAGAACATTCATATTCACGGATGACACCAAGTTATCCAATACGATTACGAAAAGATATAAGACAATTTTTACGCATAAAGTGACTAAAAAGGGATTAGCGCATGATGACACAAAAATAGACTCAGAGAATTTTTCGATGTTAAACCGAGATGGACATTTTTATTAAACCAATTAGTATAACCGACTACAGATGGAATTCGTAAAACAATTACAAGAATCAATAGAAAAACACGCAGATCACAATGTTTTATGTATTAATGGTGTTTTCTATACGTATAAGGAGTTTGCTTTAGAAATATCTAAAATTAGATTAACGGTCGCAAGCGAGATTGAGGATTCAGAAAAACTTATTGGTTTAGTTACTAATGATGATCTTCAAACATATGCGAGTATAATAGCATTGTGGTTAGAAGGTAAAGCTTACGTACCGGTTAATCCAGAAGTTCCTTTTGAAAGAAATTCAAAAGTTTTTGAACTTACAGAGACTAAATTCGTTTTAGATTCATCAGAAAGTTCGATGTATAATGATTATCAGGTTATTGCTTCTAATCAATTAAAAGATGCCGAAATTAATTTAGAACCTAAGCAATTTTCAGGTGATGAATTAGCATATATTTTATTTACTTCTGGAACTACAGGTTTGCCTAAAGGCGTTCCAATAACGTTTAATAATGTTCAGGCATTGGTGGGAGCAATTGATGCAGAACCAACATTTAATTTAGTTCCATCGGATAGATGTTTGCAGATGTTCGAACTTACTTTTGATTTTTCAGTTGTAACATATTTGTTTCCGCTACTTGCAGGATCTTGCATGTATACAATTCCCAAGGGTGCAATTAAATATTTCTATATTTTTAAGTTAATTAATGAACAAAAACTTACGGTGCTTACAATGGTTCCATCTATAATTAATTATTTGAGACCATATTTTGGAGAGATAAATGCTCCTGATGTTAGGTATTGTAGTTTTGGCGGAGGAGCTTTACATAGTGATATAGCAAAAGAATGGAGTAATTGTCTTCCGAATTGTAAAATATTTAACTATTATGGTCCTACCGAGTTTACCGTGTATAGTGGATTTTATCCATACCATAAGGAAACAGACACTAAATCACATAATGGAATAATAGCCATTGGTACTCCACAAAAAGATACATTGTATCTTGTAGTGGATGAAAAAAATGAACAAGTTGCGATAGGTGAGACTGGAGAACTATGTTTGGGTGGACCACAGATTACACCTGGATATTGGAAAAATGAAGAACGAAATGCGCAAAGTTTTTTTACTAGAGATGAAAACGGAAATAATATAAGATATTATAAAACAGGTGACTTGTGCTTAAAAGATGAAGATGGAGACTTTTTATATGTGGGAAGAGCAGATTTTCAGGTTAAAATAAGAGGTTATAGAGTAGAACTTGCAGAAATCGAATTTCATGCGAAGTATAAATCAGAGAAAAAAGTGAATATGGTAGCGTTAGATATTACCAATTCTCTTGGTAATGCAGAGCTTGGAATTGCTATTGAGTCCGAAGAGTTCGATACTGAATACATTTTTGATTATATGAAGTCAAAAATGCCATCCTATATGATACCTATGCATGTGAGATTTATAAAAGAATTTCCTCATAGTATTAATGGAAAGATTGATAGAAAAGAATTAAAAAAACATTTTAATATAAATTAAACAATTAAAGCAAACAATTGATGAGTAGAGAAGAGATTTTATCTAAGGTAAAAACAGCATTTGTTTCTGTATTAGAACATGAAAATTTCCAACTTTCTAATGAAACCACAGCAAATGATGTAGATGGATGGGAATCTATTACACATATGATGATCATAACCGAAGTAGAAAAAACATTTGATATAAAATTTAAGTTAATGGACTTAATGAATATGAATAATGTTGGAGATTTACTTAATAGTATCGAGTCCGAATTACAAGCGTAAATTAATATGTATAATTCATTTATAAAACGTTTTATAGACTTTACACTTTGTTTTATAGGTGTTTTGATACTATCACCATTGATATTAGTTTTAATTATATTGTTAATGATAGCTAATAATGGTAAGCCATTCTTTTTTCAATCAAGACCTGGTAAAAATGAAAAAATTTTCAAGATTATTAAGTTTAAAAGTATGAATGATAAAAAGGATGAACATGGAGAATTATTGCCTTTTCAAGATAGGATTACAAAAACAGGTAAGTTTATAAGAAAATATTCTTTAGATGAAATACCTCAATTATTTAATGTGATCAAAGGTGATATGAGTTTAATAGGACCTAGACCACTTTTAGTAAAATATTTACCGCTATATAACGATTTTCAGAAAAAAAGACATGACGTACGACCAGGTATAACTGGATGGGCACAAGTAAATGGACGAAACGCGATTTCATGGGATGAGAAATTTAAGCTAGATGTTTGGTATACTGAGAATAGAAGCTTTAAACTTGATTTAAAGATTATTTTTATGACAGCAAAGAAAGTTCTGTTCAAGGAAGATATAAACAGCGGAGAAAATGTAAATATGCCTACTTTTACAGGTAACAATTAACCAAAAGGATTAAAAAACCACTAAAAACTATATTTTAAAAATTGAAAAATGCTGTAATAATAGGAGCAGGTACGCAAGGTCAGGTATACGCTTCGTACCTTAAAGAAGCAGGAGTTAATATTGTCGGTTTTATCGATGATAATCCTGATCTTGTAGGTAAAGATGTTATTAATATACCTGTTATTGGTAGATATAAGGATTTATTTTTAGATGAATTTAAAAATAAAATTCAAGATGTATATTGCCCTATTGGTGTAAATGCGGTAAGAGTAGAATATTTATCTACCTTAAAAAAAGAAGGGTATGGAATACCTGGTTTTTTACATCATACTGTATCTATAGCGCCAGATGTTACTATAGGAGAAGCTGTATATATGCTAGCAGGTAATATTGTGATGCCACATACAACTATTGGTAACTATATAATGATTAATATGGATAGTACTATTGCCCATCATGTAACATTAGAAGATGGAGTTTTTATGTCTTCTGGGGTTAATATAGGTGCTTTAATCAACGTAAGAAAAAATGCTTATGTAGGTATGGGAGTTACTGCTATGACTGGTGTTAAGGAAATAGGGAAAGAAACATTAATAGGGGCAGGAACAGTAATAATTAAAGATGTTCCAGAATATACGACAGTAGTTGGTAATCCAGCTCGCGTAATAAAAACAAAAAAACCATAGTTTATGGATTTTGAAACTAACCACACGGATATCACTTTTATAGGATCTGGTATCTCATCGTCATTTACTATTTTGCATTTTCTTGATCAATTAAAAACAAACCCGATTGATAAGAGAATATCGTTAACAATTATAGATAAATATCCTGAATTTTATACAGGAATACCATATGGTATAAGATCTGGATTTTCGGTCTTATTAATTACTTCTCTAAAGAATTTTTTGCCGGAACCAGAAAGAACTAAGTTTATTGCTTGGCTTAATAATAATAAAGAATGGTTGTTAGAAGAGTTTAGATTGGATGGAGGAGCGTTATCGGCAGAATGGCTTTCTACTCATAAAGACAGGCTTAAAAATAATCAATGGGAAGATTTATTTATTCCTCGACGTTTTTTTGGGAGCTATATTGATCAAAAAATTAAAAGTAACATAAAGGAAGCGCAAGAAAATAATAGTATATCTGTAGATTATATTAATTCTGAAGTAATAGACTTAGATAAAAATGGAGATGAATACACTATAATCCTCCAGGATAATAAAGAAATCGTTTCAGAAAAAGTAATTCTTTCAGTAGGTTCACTACCTACGCTGCAATTATGGAAAAATGAGGACTTAATAACAGATGATAATTTAATCTTTATCAATAACCCTTATAAGCCTTGTTTAAAGGATGTACTTACTAAGCTTGATACTTTTTTAGAAAATCAAGAAACAGAAAAAATAAATGCTTTAATCGTTGGTGCAAATGCCAGTGGATTAGAAATGTTGTATAAATTGAATGATTTAGAAAATCTAAAATCTAAAATCAACAAGTTTACATTGCTTTCAACTCAGGGATTGTCACCAGATTCTGTAGTTGATGAAGAGGGTAAAAAAAGATATTCGCCTAAAAATTTACTTTCTCTTGCTGATCAACAGGATTTAAATGCTAAAGAAATAGCAGAAGCAACATATAGGGATTTAGATATAGCAGACGATATTCATCTGGGAGCAGCATCTACTGTAGATATTATCTCAAGTGCCTTCGGTTCATTATTACAAAAATTGAGTACAGAAGAGCTTAAAAAGTTTGCTTGTTTATATGGTAATGATATTGGCAGAAGACAACGTTGTGCGGGATATCATTATTCTAAAACTATTGATATTCTTAAGAAAGAAAATCGTTTTGAACATATTGCTGGACGATTTATAAATATAAATAAAGGTGATAATAACCAATATTCTTTAGAATATTTAGATACAAAATCAAAAACAAATAAAATCGATAGCGATCCGGTACATATTGTTTTTAATTGTATTGGTGGTACAAATTTAACGGCTTCGGACATACCCACGTTACTAAGCAAAGTTATTGCCAATAAATTATGTGTTCCAAATGAATCTAAGATTGGTTTTGACGTTAATGACGCTTTAGAAGCTTCAGATAATTTACATATTGTAGGTCCATTATTAGCAGGTAATATTTTTGATGGAAAAGCTGTATGGCATGTCGAACATTGTGGCAGAATCATATGGTTATCAAACCTGTTAGCTGGAAAATTGTATAATTATTTTAATCAAAATGTAGTGAGCAGTTAGCACAAGAATCAATCAATAAACGAATTACTAATAAACAACTTTAGCATTGGATAAAAATTACAAAATATTAATAAAAGATCTTGATGATGGCGCAGAAGTTTCGAAGTATAAATCACTTCTTAAAAATGAATGGGATAATAATGTGTACTATTCTATAGAACATTTACGTCATTCAGAGAAAGATTCTGATGAGTTAAGATGTTTTTTGTTTGAAAAAAATGATGTTCCTATTATATTGATGCCATTTGTCTTAAGAAAGATAAAAATTGAAGGAAAGGAATATCCATACAAGGATGTAATTAGTCCTTATGGCTATAGTGGTCCACTTTATAGTGATCAGGTTACTACAGAAGATCTAGCCGAATTTTGGATGCAAGTAGACGGCTGGTATCGTGATAATATGGTTGTAACAGAGTTTATAAGATTTAGTTTAAACGAAAATCATAAGAATTATTCAGGGTCATTAATAGAGACATTATCTAATGTAAAAGGATTATTACTAGATGATTTTGAGGATCAGTGGAATGCATTTTTACCTAAAGTGAGAAATAATTATCGAAAAGCGGTAAATTATAATCTAGACTTCAAGGTGTTTCATAAGGATCAAATTACTAAAGAAACAATAGCGATATTCAATGATATTTATGTAGCTACAATGACGCGAAATAATGCGGATAGTATTTACTTTTTTTCCAGTGCTTATTTTGAGGATTTAATATTATCTAACTTAGACAATTTCTCTATTGTAGTAGTGTATTACGAAGGAATACCAATTTCAGTAGAATTGATAATAAACTATAAGGATATAATTTTCGCTTTTTTAGGAGGTACTAATGCAGAATATTTTAGTTATAGACCTAATGATTTTTTAAGAGTAAAAGTTATAGAATGGGCCGTTAAAAATGGAAAAAAACATTATGTTCTAGGAGGTGGGATGAAGGATGGTGATGGTTTATATAAAAATAAGAAATCTTTATTCCCTAAAGATGAAGATGTGGTATTCTGTACGGGAAGAAAAGTTGTAAATCAAGAGATATACGATCAATTATGTATGTCATCAGATGAAGAATATAAAAATATTAAGAAGGAAGATCTAAAAAAATATTTTTTTCCATTTTATAGATTGAATAATAGATGAAAAAAGAAAGTATAGATTATTTTTTCCAGCTTTTCGAAAAATGTTCAATACCAAAGATATTTTCAGGAATACGTTCGGGAAAAGGTGTGGAGTCTTTGGCTAACCCAGATTTTGATATTACTCTTATAGAAAAACCGAATAGTATACATTCTATTTTTTTTGTTCCAGATTATCTAAGACCAGATTTAGATACTAAGAATTTGATAGTTAAAAAAGTAAGTCAGTTTTTTAAAGGATACGCTATTTTTTTAGATGATTTTGCAAGTGCAGATGCATATATTAAGCATCGTTTTCGGAGTAATGCTAAGGGAATACGAAGAAGAATTAAGAGATTAGAAACGTGTTTTGATATTGAATATAAAACATACTATGGAGCGATAGAAAAGGAAGACTATGATCTTTTTATGGATTGCTTAGAAAAGATGTTGATTAGGAGATTTGAACAACGTAATGATGTTAGTCAGACCTTGTTAAGGTGGGATTATTACAAGAAAATGTATTTTTCATTGATAAATGAAAAAAAAGCTTCTCTATTTGTGGCGTTTGATAACAACCAACCTATCATAGTTTCTTTAAATCATCATTTTCAGAACAGATTATTTAGTGCTATATCATCATATGATATTGATTATTCTAAGTTTAGTTTAGGAAGTGTAGAAATTTATAAAAAATTAGATTGGTTGATAGAAAATGATCATAAATCCTATGAAATGGGGATGGGAGACTTGAGTTATAAGAGAGAATGGTGTAATCACATATACAATTTTGAGCATCAAATCATATACCCTAAAAGATCTATTGTGGGGTTTATTAAAGGAAACATAGAATACACTAAAGTAAAAATTAAGGAATTTGTTTTCAAAGTAGCGTATGTAAAATATAAAGAATACAAGGCAAGGAAAAAGAAAAACCCTGCTGTTCTTGCAAGAGAGTATCAAATTGCCCCTATAGAAGATGTTAATTATAATAAAGAATTAATTGTTGTCGACTATAATACTCAAGAATATAGTTGGTTAAGAAGAATGGTTTTTGATTTTTTGTATACAAGTATCGATAACGTTAAAAATGTGAAAGTTTTACGACTTTCTGAAAAAGAAAATAGTTTTCTAATAGTTGGACAGTCAAAGATGCAAAAGGTTAGTTGTTAGTTTTTTTATTCATCCAATTTGTTGATATAATCACTGATAGCCTTAGCAATTAGACCTCTTCCTTGGTTATTCCAATGTCTATCATATATTAAAGTTGTAGAAGTCGTACTTTTCTCAAAATATGTTGAAAAATCAACGTATTTAAAGTTGTTTTCTTTTAAATAGGAAAGAAAAATAGGGCTTGTTATACTCGAGTCCAAAAGCAATATAAAACGATCTTTATCGTAACCATATTCACTAATTAAACTATTAAAATTTGCTAGATACTTATCTTCTTTCTCCTTTTTGATTCGTAATAACTCATTTTTATCTAGAGGTGGTTTTTTTTGGCTGGTTTTTAGAACGTTCATTAATCGGTATACCAATCTTTGCGGTGGATCCAGGATACCTATACTTTTGCAATAAACCAATAATTTACTTTTTTTAAGAAGTTTATTCATAGGTGATTCTAAGGCTAAACGCCCTGTTACTACTGCATATTTACCTCTCGTTAGATCATTAGAAAATTTGATTCCCAAAATAACCTTATCTATTTTATCGAATTGCTCTTTATAGGCATTGATAAGATGTAACTGATCGGCAAAATCATATCCAGCATAGCCGTATTCATAAACTTCAATATTAGGTATAGAATTTTCAATTTTTTTTCCAATCGAATTGTAATAATTTTGATGAAACCCTTCAATAAAAGAATCTCCGACTAGGGCAATTTCAATTTTATTTCTAGTTGGGGTAAACTCTCTGTAGGAATTATATCCTGATTTATTTATATGGTATTCGGAGAAATTTTGTTTTCTGTTTCCTGTAACTGAAAACCCACTTTGATTGGGAACCCATTTTTCTACTTTGTATTCATCCAAAAATCGAGTTGGGGTATCCTTCGCTAGATGAAAACAGCGAACTAACAACTCCAATGATATTAATATCAGAAAAAAATAAAAAGTGCTTTTAAGAACAAGTTTTTTCATTTTACTTAGATTATTTAATGACTTTAGAATTGAAAATAAATAAAGGATCGATCTATGTTATCATCAAAGAAAAGTAGCATTCCAAGAATTACTATTGTATAGATTACAAATCGAATAATTTTTGATTTAAACTTAAATGGAGATCTTTCATCTCTCCTAATTCTAAATTCGTATATAATAAAGATTACTAAAAGTATAAAATAATCTATCATACGATAGCCTAAAGGGTGTTCATATATTTCAAAATAAAAATTAGTATATAACTGTTTTAGAAAACCAAAAGCGTCCGTAATTGATTCCGATCTAAAGAATACTCTAGAGAAGGTTACAAGAGAGAAGGTTAGAAGCATTTGGCATATTTCTTTTATTGAAGGAAACCATCTGTTTTCTGCAACTACGTTGTTCATGTATATTCTATTGCGTCCCATAAGAAAAACAGGGATGTATAAAACAGCATGAATGGTTCCCCAAACTATAAAGGTCCAATTCGCTCCGTGCCAAAAACCACTAACTAAGAAAATTATACAAATATTTCTTATAGATTTTAACTTACTAACTCTACTACCACCAAGCGGGATATATACATAATGTCTGAACCAAGTGGATAGAGATACATGCCATCTTTGCCAATATTCGGCCATGTTTCTAGAAAAGTTTGGAAACTTGAAATTTGACATTAATTCAATTCCGAATAATTTTGAAGTACCTATTGCAATATCAGAGTATCCACTAAAATCACCATATACCTGGAAACTAAATAAGGTAACTCCAAGTATAAGTGTTGAGGCTGGATAATCATGATAATTAGCAAAAATATCATCCACTATCGGAGCGATAGAATCAGCAATAACTACTTTTTTAAAGAGTCCCCAGAGAATTAATTTTAATCCTTCTTTACATTGTACGTAATTAAACGTTCTTTTTACCGTAATCTGAGACAGTAAATTGGATGCTCTTTCGATTGGACCAGCCACAAGTTGAGGGAAAAAACTAACAAACGTTGCAAATGAAATAAAATCTTTAGTTGGACTTAATCTTTTATAATAAATGTCTAATGAATAAGACATTGTTTGGAATGTGTAGAATGATATTCCTACCGGAAGTATAATTTTTAAAGTCCAAGAACTTTGTATTTCGTATCCAAAAATAGTAACAAAATCAATCCAAGAATCGATAAAGAAATTATAATATTTAAAAAAACCTAAAAGGCAAATATTAAAAATAACACTAACCCATAACCACCTTTTTCTAAGATAATTAGATTCGTTTTTATGAATAAATTGACCAACGATATAATCAATAATTGTACTAGCTAAAATTAGAAACAGGAAACGCCAGTCCCACATTCCATAGAACACATAACTAGCCATCAGAATAAAACAATTCTGAAGTTTTAAGTTTTTACTAAATAATGACCAGTAAATTATAAACACTACTGGCAAAAAGATGAAAAAATCTAAAGAATTAAATAACATGAATAATCATTAATATAAAATTCGGGGGGATTTGTTTTATTACAATTTGGTGATTTCTTTTTTTGAAGCGTGTAAATTTTATTTAATTAATTTAATAAATCAAGAATTATCTACTTTTTTTTATAATTCCATTTTTAATGGGATTATTTCTTTCGTATTTAATAACTAGGGTAGGGGAAAAACCCTGTTAAGAAACAGGCAATTTCCTCATTAGTTTGTCAAAATTTACCAGTATAATTGCATAGAATATCCAAAACAGCATAAGTAAGAAATTACTGATAAATTATTTTATAAAATTTGTTTAAAAAATGTTAAAAGTGCTGTTGTTAGGTAGTTTAGAGAATACTGAATTATTTTTTGTAAGTTTTTACGGATATTATACGTAGGAATATATAGTAATTTTCTTACGGTAAACCCCTTGTTTTAGATGTAATTACAAACTAGCTATGCTGTTAAACGCATTTTTTAAGTATTCCATCTAAAATATGAGTTTTTCTAATGATATTTAATGTAACTAAACTATTTTAGCATTGGTTAAAGCAAGTAAGAGAAAAATACAAGTTGGAAGTACTACCCCCTTCTTCCTAAAATTTTTAGAGTATTAATAAAGAAATTGATGATTACGGCATATATGTTGTAATTGTTGAGGATAAATTATTGTTCATTAATTAATGGGGAAAATTATGAATGCAGTAGAGTCCAAGAAGATATGGCTTTCTTCACCACATATGGGGGGAACGGAGCAAAGCTATGTAAAACAAGCGTTTGATACTAATTGGGTAGCCCCTTTAGGTCCAAATGTTGATGGTTTTGAAAATGACATTGAGAATTATCTCGGAGAAAGTAGTAATGTAGCAGCGCTTAGTTCGGGGACAGCAGCTCTACATTTAGGACTTAAACTTTTGGGAGTTACTTTAGGAGATGAAGTATTATGTCAGAGTATGACATTTGCCGCTTCAGCAAATCCGATAGTATATCTTGGTGCAAATCCTGTTTTTATAGATAGCGAAGAACAAACTTGGAATATTTGTCCTGAGCAACTAGAATTAGCTATAAAAGACAGAATAGCAAAAAAAGGTAAAAAGCCAAAAGCTATTATTGCAGTACATTTATATGGTATGCCATATAAAGTAGAAGCGATACATAAAATAGCTTCGAAATATAGTATTCCTGTTTTGGAAGATAGCGCAGAATCTTTAGGAAGTTCTTATCACAATGTTAAATGTGGAACCTTTGGAGATATTGCGATTCTTTCATTTAACGGGAATAAAATAATTACCACTTCTGGTGGAGGTGCATTAATAGCAAAAAAACCTGAACTTAAAAACAAAGCAATTTTTCTTGCTACACAAGCAAGAGATAATGCTTCACATTATGAACATACGGAAATCGGTCACAATTATAGAATGAGTAATATCATTGCAGGAATTGGAAGGGGACAGATGGAAGTATTGGACAAACACGTTACTAATAGACGGAGTAATTTTAATTTTTATAAAGAAAACCTAATTGATTTCGAAGAAATTAAATTTCTAGAAGAACCATCAGGTTTTTATTCTAACAGATGGCTATCATGTATAACGACTGTTTCTTATGAAATGAGAGAAGAGTTAAGGTTAGCTTTAGCAAAAGAAAATATAGAATCCCGACCACTATGGAAACCCATGCATCTACAACCTGTTTTTGCAGATTGTGATGTCTACCTCAATGGAATTTCTGATGACCTATTTGATCGAGGACTTTGCCTACCCAGCGGGTCTAATCTTGAAGAAGAAGATTTATTTAGAATTGTATCGGTAATTAAAAAAGTATTGAGATGATTAAGGATTACATAATTAATAACTCGCATAAGCATGCATCTAAATGGCTTGTATTATCTATTGATATTGCAATAACTATTTTTAATTTCTTTTTGGCATACGTAGTTAGATTTGGTATTACATTTGATTTTGATCTAACTAATTTCATATATCAAGTTCCGGTTATGACCGTGTTAGCTGGGATTAGTTTCTTATTAATTGGATCGTATAAAGGTGTGGTAAGACATACTGGGATGAGAGATGCTTATAATCTGTTCTTAGCTGTTACCGTATTAATTTCGTTAAGCGGTGCTTTAATGGTTTCTAGTAGATTATCATTGATGCCAGAGCTTTTAAATATTCCGGTATCAATTATATGTGTGCATTATTTGTTAAATATTATTACGCTTACAACGAGTCGTTTGATATTTAAATATTGTTACTTATATGTAAAATCAAAATTAGGAGATTCTTCAAGAGTAATGATTTATGGAGCCGGTGATTCTGGTTTGATAACATTGGCTGCAATTACAAATGATTCTCATAAATCTGTAACTGTAGTTGGATTTATTGATGATAACCCACAAAAGGTTGGAAAAACAATTAATGGAATAAAAGTATATCGTTCTGAAGCAATTACTCAAAGTTATATTACAAAACATAATATTACAGAAATAGTTGTTTCAATTCCTCATATAGACAAGCATCGTTTATCTAAAATATCAGATAATTTGCTGAAGTTATCTGTAAAAGTTAAGATTATACCTGCAATAAATGATTGGATTGATGGTAAACTAAATGTTTCTCAAATAAAACAAATACAAATTGAGGATTTATTGGATAGAGCTCCGATCGCATTAGAAAATCAAAATATTAAAAGAGAGCTTGATAATAAGATTGTTTTAATAACAGGTGCGGCAGGATCTATTGGTAGTGAAATCGTTAGACAGGCTTCATTTTATACATATAAACATTTGGTATTAGTTGATCAAGCAGAATCACCATTGTATGATCTTCAACAGGAATTATTAAGCAAAGGTGTTACTAATTTTACGCCAATTGTAGCTGACATAAGAGATCACCAACGTATAGAAACAATATTTGACAGGTTTAAACCGAATATGGTATTCCATGCAGCTGCATATAAACATGTGCCTTTAATGGAAAACAATCCCTGTGAGGCAATTAAAATTAATGTTTTAGGAACTAGGAAGTTAGCTGATCTTTCTTCAGAATATGGAGTAGATAAGTTTGTTTTTGTTTCTACAGATAAAGCTGTTAATCCTACAAATGTAATGGGTGCTACAAAAAGAGTGGCCGAAATGTATATCAAGTGTTTACATAGAACAAGTAAAACTAAATTTATTACCACGAGATTTGGAAATGTTTTAGGTTCTAACGGTTCAGTGATTCCTTTGTTTAAAAAACAAATTGATAAAGGAGGACCACTTACAGTAACTCATAAAGATGTTACACGTTTCTTTATGACAATTCCAGAAGCATCTCAGTTGGTAATTGAAGCGGGTACTATGGGTAATGGAGGTGAGATTTTCATCTTTGACATGGGGGAGTCTGTTAAAATATTTGATCTAGCTAAAAAAATGATCAGGTTATCAGGACTTAATTATCCAAATGATATTGACATTGAAATTACTGGATTAAGACCAGGTGAAAAGTTATACGAAGAACTTTTAGCAGATACAGAAAATACGTTACCTACATACCATAAAAAAATAATGATAAGTAAGCACGATGATGAGGATTGTCCTTTAATAATGGATAAGATTGATGATTTGTGTATTATGAATTTATTTAATCAAGATCATAAAATCGTAGGAAAACTTAAAGAAATTGTTCCTGAGTTCATTTCTAAGAATTCTACTTTCGAAAGTATCGATATCGAAAACAACGAAACTAATAACAATGTACAAAAGGTATTAGTTTAGTCTTCTTTTTAAAATAGTAGCTATAAACAAGAATATTATTATACTTTTGTTTATAGATCAAAATGCCCTAAAGAATTTAAAATATGCATTCAATCAAGTTTTTACTTTTATTAGTAGTATCATCATTTGTTTTTTCTTGCAAAACACCTACTGATGTTGTCTATTTTCAAGAATCGAAAGATTTAGAAAAAATTAAATCTACGAATTCATTTACACCAGTTTTTAAGGTGGATGACGTAGTAAGTATTTTAGTTTCTGCAACCGATATGGATGCTGCAAGACCTTTTAATTTAATGCAAGGAGCTAGTTTACCTTCTCCTTCTGGTGATAGTGCAGGATCATCTGCTGCAAGTGGAGGCGTAGAACCTACATATTTGATCGATGAAGATGGAAATATTGATTTTCCGGTATTAGGAAAATTAAAAATTTCTGGCTTAACTCGAGTTGAAATTAAGGATATGATAAAGGAGAAACTAAAAATCTATATAAAAGATCCTATAGTAAATGTTAGACTTAAAAACTTTAAAATCACTGTTATAGGCGAGGTTGGACGACCTGGTTCTTTTACAATTCCTAACGAAAGAATTACTATTATCGAAGCTATCGGTTTAGCAGGAGACCTAACTATTATGGG
The DNA here is from genome assembly GCF_003443695.1 of Aquimarina sp. AD1. Taxonomy (NCBI): domain Bacteria; kingdom Pseudomonadati; phylum Bacteroidota; class Flavobacteriia; order Flavobacteriales; family Flavobacteriaceae; genus Aquimarina; species Aquimarina sp. AD1. The sequence continues at coordinate 1,014,089 of NZ_CP031966.1, forward strand.
GAAAAGAGGTAATATTATGGTGATTCGAGAAAATGACGGAGTTAATACCTATCATAAAGTAGATCTTACTTCTAAATCTATTTTTGATTCTCCAGTTTATTATTTGGCTCAAAATGATGTGTTATACGTCGAACCTAATGACGCCAGAATAAAGAGTTCTAAAGGACAAGATAAAACAGTTGGAATTGTTTTGAGTGTAATAAGTGTAGGTTTAGCTGCATTAGCACTTATTTTAAGATAGGCAATATATGATTTCTAATAATAATTCCGATAATACTACTGATAACAGCACCTTTATAGATGCTCCTAAGTCAAGTTTCAATTTTAGAGATGAGATTTTAAAGTATGTAAAAAAATGGTATTGGTTTTTACTAAGTGTTGTTGTTTTTGGAACTTTGGCATATTTACATATACGCTATACCATACCGCAATATAATGTGTCTGGTACAATTTTAATTTCTCAGGAGGAGAGTGTTAGTGAATCAGAACTGTCAGCTTTTAAAGATCTTGGTTTACTAGATGATTCTAAGAATAAAATAGAAAATGAGATTCAGATAATAAAATCCAGAACATTGCTTACCAATGTGGTAAATAATTTGAAATTAAATGTTCAATATTTTACCAAAGGTAGGGTTCTTGAATCGGAAAATTATCCTAAATCTTTAATTGAGATTAATTTTTTATCTGCAGATTCTATAGTTCATACAAAATCAAAGAATTTTAGAGTTTTAATTAATTCGCAGACTTCTTTTTCGTTCGTAGATAAAGAAGGACAGAAATTGAGTGATCACTCTTTTGGAAAGACCATTAATACTAGTATTGGAGATATCGTAATAACTCCAAACATTGATGGGATCGAATCAAACAAAGGAAAAGTTATACATATTAAAATAACTCCGGTAAATATTGTAGCTCAGAGTTATAGAAATAAATTATCTGTTATTACGATAGGCAAAGGATCTTCAATCGTAAAATTGTCTTTAAATGATCCAGTAAAGGAAAAGGCAAAAGATATCATCAACAATTTGGTAGAGGAGTATAACAAATCTACTATTGAAAATAAGAAATTGACATCTGCTAGAACAGCTGGTTTTATTAATGAGAGATTAGATCTAATTTCTGGTGACTTGTCTGAAGTGGATGATGAAGCTGCAGGTTATAAATCTAAATTTGGATTGACTAATGATGTGTCTGCACAAACGCAGAGAGTTGCCGATATTGATTCTAGAAATTTACAAGAAATCAATAGATTTGAAACTCAATTAAGAAAAATTGAATCAACCAGACGTTTTGTACTTAGTCAAGATGGTAAATATGATATTTTACCTTCAACACTTGGTTTTGATGATCCTTCGATTACATCAACCGTAGCTCGTTATAATGGATTAATAAGTCAACGAAAAAGATTATTAAAATCTTCTAGTGTACAAAATCCCGTTGTAGTTAATATTGATGAGCAAATTGGTTCACTTAGACAAGGGTTAATTGCTAGTTTAAACGGTGCAAAAAACTCTATTAATATAAGTTTGAATAGTTTAAGAACTCAAGACAAGTATTTTAGTGGTCAATTGTATAATGCGCCACTAAGACAAAAGGAGTTGACTGCTATCGGAAGAGAACAAGGTATAAAAGAACAATTATATTTATATTTATTACAAAAACGAGAAGAAGCCGAGATTACAAGTCATATCACATTATCGAATGCACGTGTAATTGATAAGGCATCTACTTTAGGTTCTTACCCAGTATCACCAAATAAGAAGATGATTTATTTTGGAGCGATATTTTTTGGTTTTGCGTTGCCTTTTTTGACTATCTATTTATTAGATCTATTCAATACTAAGGTAAATTCTAGAGAAGACTTAGAAAGATCGTTATCTATGCCAATTTTAGGAGCTATACCAAAAACTAAAAGTAAGAAAAGTAAGATTGTGGTTTCTAGAAATAGCCGATCATCTATTGCAGAGGCCTTCAGAATTCTTAGGACAAATTTAGGTTTCTTAATGGCAGGTACGCATAAGGAAACGGGTAAAATTATTTTTGTTACTTCTACAATTTCTGGAGAAGGGAAGACCTTAGTTTCTTCTAATCTTGCAAAAACATTGGCAATATCAGGAAAAAAAGTGGCATATTTAGGAACTGACTTTCGTGATCCAAAGTTTCATAATTTCTTTGAATTACAAAAAGGGAAAGATACTCCTGGATTTACCAATTTTATTATGAATTTGGACATTAAACCAGAAGATGTTGTTTATGAACAAGGAGAAAATGATCCTCTTTTTGTAGTGCCTTCTGGTGTTATACCTCCTAATCCAGCGGAATTATTGATGAATGATAGAGTGAAAGAAATGTTCGATTATTTAGGAGATAATTATGATTATATAGTTGTAGATACAGCACCAGTAAGTTTGGTAACGGATACTTTATTGATTGGGCATTTTTCTGATTTAAGCATTTACATCGTAAGAGAAAATTATTCAGATAAGAGAATACTTCAAGTTCCAGAAAATTTCTATAGAGAAAAACGTCTTCCTAATATGGCCGTATTACTAAATGCAGCAGGTGATAAAGTAGGATACGGGTACGGTTATGGATATGGAGCAAAAGATTAATTAAAAGATAGATTCTTTTTCATCAATGCCGAAATTTTTTCGGCATTTTTTGGTAAAAAACCTTTTTCAAGAATCTCGAATTGATGATAATTATGAACATCAGAACCAGCAAAATCATAAAAACCTTCAGCTAGTAGTTTTAGCGATTTATTCTTAACCTTTTCTCCGTAAAATCCTGAAATAGAAAGTAAATTGAGTTGAAATAAAAATCCAGATTCCTTTAATTCAATGTATTTATCCATATGGTCTTGATAAAACGAATAACGTTCTGGATGTGCTAAAATAGGAGAGAACCCTGCTAGTTTAATTTCGAAAAGAAGTTCGTTTAAATTAATTGGTGCGCTAAAAGTTGACATTTCAACCAGTATATATTTTTCATGTAGTGGTATAATATCATTTGCTTTAATTCTTTGGTAAAATAAATCATCTAACATATATTCTGCACTAGCTTCTAGTATAATATCAAGATCTAATGTAGATAATACTCGTTTCATTTCTTGATGTTTACTTTTAATTATCTCAGAAGTATTTGGCCATACCTCTTGCATTACATGAGGTGTAGTAATAATTTTTTTTACTCCTAAATTTCTAAATTGTTCAATAATATAAGCAGATTGGTATACAGTCTTGACTCCATCATCTATATTAGGTAATAAATGGGAGTGCATGTCTACATAACCTTGCGGAATGATTTCTTTAAGATTAATTTCTTTCTTTGATAAAAAATGCAACGTGTTCGTTCTTGTTTTGGGGTTAATTAAAGCATTATACTTTAATGTGATGCAAGTATCCCTTAATAGCTTACATCAAGTTACTTACAAAAGTAAAGATTATTAGACGTAAAAAAAACTGCCTAAGAAGTAAAACTTCTTAAACAGTTTTCGGATTATTGAAATATGCTTCTTTTTAGTGTCTTGTAATATCACCAGATCCTGAAACTTTTTTATCTTCTTTTTCAGGATTCCCTTGATAATCAATGTCTCCTGACCCTGTTACACGTGCTTTTAAATAATGAGTAGATGTTAATTTAATATCTCCAGAACCTGTCACAGATGCATCTACATTTTTAGCTTTAAGATCATATGCTCGCACATCCCCAGAACCAGTTACATTTAATTCTAGGTTTTCTGCAGAACCTTTTAGCGTTAAATCACCACTACCAGAGACAGATCCTTCTATTTCCTTAGCTTGTACTTCTAAGCCTACATCTCCTGATCCAGAAACTCTAGTTTCAAAAGATTCGGCCTTTATAGTATCTTTGGAATAAATATCTCCTGATCCAGACAAACTTACTTTCGATATATCTTTAAATGGTACCGTAATAAGTATTATTTTATTTCTACTTGGTTTTAAATAATATTCTTTTTCTACATAGATTTTTAGAACATCACCTTCTACCTCAGTGATTACGTGAGGAATTAGATTACTTTCCGCTTCAATTTTAATATTACCTTCGGTTCCAGCAACTAAAGCGACATCTAAACTACCTTTTAGTTTTACTTGATCGTAGCTTGATAAATTTCTGGTTTTGGTTACTACATTACCATTTCCTTCTATTTTTTTTCCTTTTCCCCACCATTGTGCATTTACGGATGTTATACTGCATAATGCTAAGCCTAAAATGATTGTTACTGTTCTCATAATTGATTGAATATTTGAATTAATTTTTTCTTAGTTTAACTCCACCATAACTGGTAGAAATATCAATAGAATTTCCACTGTTTTTTTCTCCGTGATATCCTCTATAATCTTTACTGGAATTATCTTTACTTTTTTTCATTGTACTAATGCTATCATCAAGATTAATTCCTCCGTAGGAAGTTTTTATAACAAAATCAAAACTTAGAGTAGAGTCATACCCAATACTTACACCAGTATAATCGGTTCTAATATTGACATTGTTTGTTGTTGATTCTAAGTTTTTAATATCAATAGATCCGTAGTCAGAGTTGATATTTACACTGTTACTTATGTTTCCAATATTAGTATCTAGGTAATCACCATTTCCTTTAAAAATTCCTGCTTTTTCCACTTTTAAACTACCATAATCACAGTTATAATTAAGCTCTTTGACCGCTTTTATTTTTGATTTGGTATAGTCTGCATTAAGTAGAACCTCATCTCCCATATCTAAAATAAAATCTGAGTAATCAGCATTAATTTTTCCACTTTTCATATATTTTATTGTACTGTTGTGAGTGTAATCTATACTTATATAGTTTTCATTTCCAAGTAATTCGCCCACAATGATCTGACCATAATCACAGCTTATTTTAGCATTCCCTTTTGTCTTATCAAGAGTTATACTTCCATAATCGTTATTTAGATCTACACTGTTTGTAATTGGTACTTTTACCGTATAATTAATTTCTAGCTTTAGGTTATTTCCACCCCAACTATCTGAGAATTTAGACCACCATGATTTACTATCTTTGTTAAATGTAGTTCTTGCACTTACCATTTGTGAAGATGCTTCAAAATCTACGCCAATACTTTCAAGTTTTTCTATTACTTTTTCTTCATCATTTCCATTAACTTTTATATTAATTTCCATTACGATTTTATCCTGATCCCAAGAAGTTATATCTAGATTTCCATAATCGTTGCTTATTTTTAATAAAGCATTACTGCTTACAGAAAATTCTTTCTTCATAGATTTCTCTTTTGTATATTTTCCTTTCTTTCTAATATCTCCATTTGCTAGAGAAATGGCCGGTATAAGAAGTAGTAAGTATATTAATTTATAGTATATTGGTTTCATTTTCATTTAATTTTATTTTGTTGATGTTGTCAATTTTTTCTAATACTTTTTCTAGTAAAGTTGCTCTTTTCTGAAAGTTTTTAATCATCGCGCTGATTACTCTTTTATCATTACCACTTTCTACTAGATCTTTTTTTAGATGTTCATAACTAGATTCTAATTTTTCTAATTGTTTCATAGCATCCGCAACTAGTTCAGTTGTTTCTGCTGATGAGTTTTTGTCAATTTCTTCCAGTTGGTTTTTGATCGCAACTGTAAAGAAATTTTGAGTATCCTCCATTTGTGGAGAAACACTTGCTAAATCGGCTTTCTCATTAGTGTTAAATATAGGAGCTATTGATATGGTACCTATTAATATTGCTATAGAAGCTGCAATTGCTAATGGTTTTATCCAATTTATTTTTTTAGATGTAAGAGAAACAACTTTATTTTGCTCCTGCAATTTCTCTAAAAAACGTGCTTTATGATCAACTGATGGTTCAAATACGTCAAGTTGATTTTCTAAACGTTCAAATAACTTGTCTATTTCATCTTCCTTTTTCATGTAACTATTAATTTTTTACGTAAACTTTCTTTCGCGCGAGAAATCAGTGTACGGCAATTAGAATATGATATATTTAATATTCCACAAATCTCTTCATAATCATAACCTTCTATCAAGTGCAATGATAATGCGGTACTATAGCTTTCTTTTAATTCTTTTAAAGTATTTAAAACTGTATTAGCTTTAACACTAGTCAAATCTTCTCTTACAATCCCTTCTGTTTCATCTGTAAGTGCATATTCAATGGTTTCTAAAGGGACCTCACCATAAATATTTCGCTTACGAGATATTGTAAGACTAGAATTAACAACTATCTTTTTTAACCAAGCTCCAAATACCTTGTTGTCTTCTAACATTGACAGTTTGGTAAATGCTGTTAAGAAAGCTTCTTGCATCACATCTTCAGCTTCTGCAGAATTTTTTATAATTCTATAAGCTGTGTTATACATAGCTTTATAGTATCTGTTATAAATTTCCATCTGCGCACTCTGATCTTGATTACGGCACCTTTCTATCAGTTGCTCAGTATTTAGTTTGGTTAGTGTCAAAAATTTCAGTTTACTTTATATAAAGATATGGATAGATCCTTTTTGTTACAGTTTTAAAAATATTTTTTTGAAGTTTATGGCATAACAATTGACTTATCTAAGTAGAATCAGGTACAAATGCCTTATTTTGCAACTGTTATCGATTCTAAAATTAGATTTAATAAACTTTTAAAGAATGTCATTTTGATTAGATGACAAAATGACTTTGTATATATACTTATGACGAAATCCAAATTAACAACTCTTGACAGTTTGTCATTTCAAGGAATAAATGAAGATGCAGAATTAATACCTTTAATGACACCTGAAGATGAAGAGGAAATCGATAAAGAAGAACTTCCGGAAACGCTTCCTATATTACCATTGAGAAATACTGTTTTATTTCCAGGAGTAGTGATTCCTATTACTGCTGGTCGTGATAAATCAATTAAGCTTCTTAATGAAGCAAATAATGGAAATAAAACGATTGGAGTAGTTTCTCAAAAAGAAGAAGACGTAGAAAACCCTACTTCTAAGGATATAAATAAGATTGGAGTAGTAGCTAGAATCTTAAGAGTTCTTAAGATGCCTGATGGAAATACAACTGTTATTTTACAGGGTAAGAAAAGGTTTAAGATAGATGAGATCTTAGAAGAAGAACCATATATTAAAGCAAGAGTATTAGAAGTTCCAGAAACTAGACCTGCTAAAGAAAATCAGGAATTTAATACGATTATTGACTCTATAAAAGAATTGGCTTTAGAAATTATAAAGGAAAGTCCTAATATTCCTTCGGAAGCATCTTTTGCGATTAAAAATATTGAAAGTAATTCATTTTTGATAAATTTTGTTTCTTCAAATCTAAATTTACCAGTTGATGAAAAGCAAAAAATATTAGAAATTGATAGTATTAAGGATAGAGCTTTAGCAACGTTGAAGTATATGAATTTAGAGTTTCAGAAATTGGAACTAAGAAATGATATACAAAATAAGGTTCAGCATGATATGAGCCAGCAACAACGAGAGTATTTTCTTCATCAACAGATGAAAACGATTCAGGAGGAACTAGGTGGTGTGTCTCATGAAGATGAGTTAGAGGAAATGCAGGTTAGAAGTAAGGATAAGAAATGGGATGAAAATGTAAAGAAACATTTTGACAAAGAATTGTCTAAGATGCGTCGTATGAATCCGCAAGTAGCCGAATATTCTATTCAACGTAATTATTTAGATCTATTTTTAGATTTACCATGGAATGAATTTAGTAAAGATAAATTTGATCTAAAACGCGCCAAGAAAATCCTTGATCGTGATCATTACGGTTTAGACGAAGTAAAAAAGCGTATCATAGAATATTTAGCAGTACTAAAGCTGCGTAATGATATGAAATCACCGATACTATGTTTGTACGGTCCTCCGGGAGTTGGTAAGACATCATTAGGGAAGTCTATTGCCGAAGCATTAGGTAGAGAATATGTACGTATATCACTAGGTGGATTGCGAGATGAAGCAGAAATTAGAGGACATAGAAAGACATATATAGGTGCGATGCCTGGTCGTATTATTCAAAGCCTTAAAAAAGCAGGAACAAGTAATCCAGTTTTTGTTTTAGATGAGATAGATAAACTTTCTGTAGGAAACCAAGGAGATCCTTCTTCTGCTTTATTAGAAGTGCTTGATCCTGAGCAAAACTCTGAATTTCATGATAATTTCTTAGAAATGGGATTTGATCTTTCCAAAGTGATGTTTATTGCTACTTCCAATAGCCTTAATACAATTCAGCCAGCTCTAAGAGATCGTATGGAGATCATTAATGTTACAGGATATACGATAGAAGAAAAAGTTGAAATTGCAAAACAACATTTATTACCAAAACAATTGGTTGAACACGGATTGGATAAATCTCATTTAAAAATAGGAAAGGTACAATTAGAGAAGATCGTAGAAGGATATACAAGAGAATCTGGTGTTCGTGGATTGGAAAAGCAAATTGCTAAAATGGTGCGGTTCGCTGCTAAAAATATAGCAATGGAAGAGACTTATAATATAAAGGTAAGTAATGATGATGTTGTAGAGGTTTTAGGAGTTCCTAGATTAGAACGTGATAAATATGAAAATAATGAAGTAGCAGGTGTTGTTACAGGATTGGCTTGGACTAGTGTAGGTGGTGATATTTTATTTATAGAATCGATTCTTTCCAAAGGAAAAGGAAGCTTAACAATTACTGGTAATTTAGGAAAAGTAATGAAGGAATCTGCAACTATTGCTATGGAGTATATAAAAGCTAATGCGGATGTTTTAGGAATTAATCAAGATATTTTTAGCAACTACAATGTTCATATTCATGTTCCGGAAGGAGCTACTCCTAAAGATGGTCCTAGTGCTGGAATTACGATGCTTACGTCATTAGTGTCATTATTTACCCAAAGAAAGGTCAAAAAGAGTATTGCTATGACAGGTGAGATAACACTAAGAGGTAAGGTATTACCTGTTGGTGGAATTAAGGAAAAAATCTTGGCAGCAAAAAGAGCTCATATCAAAGAAATATTGTTGTGTGAGGATAATAAAAGAGATATTGATGAAATTAAAGCAGAGTATCTCAAAGGATTAAAATTCCATTACGTTAAAGAAATGAGTGAAGTTTTGGAATTAGCATTAACCAAGAGTAAGGTTAAGAATGCTAAAAAATTGTAATTTTTAATATTTATTAATAATGAGACATATTTTTTCGTAAAAAAAAATATGGACTTTAGGTATTGATTTTACTGGATTATTTTAATTTTCAGATGTTTAAAATAAAAATAATAAAAAAAAAGTGTAACAAAATTTAGTCATGCTCGTCATATAGATGTAAACAGTAGAGAAGTCAACAAGATCTATTATTAGATAAAAAAGTTGAATGTATACTTAAAGGGGATTAATCCTGATACATCTTGGGATTGATGCTTTTTAGAAAAAGTATTTAAATTTAACTTACAATCAAAAAGCGAGATTTACTTTACTAAATAATTACAAGTTCGAACAATATTTTTTTGAGCGTTTATCCTGATACTCCTTGGGATAAGCGCTTTTCTAATTTTGTAAAGTAAATAAGACTATTTTAGTTTACTTTTTTTGAGGTTTACACGCAACCGTAAGTTGTATAAATGTTTTACTTTTAATATGTAAACCAGACTTTATTTTTTTAATTCATGTTTTTGTCAACCAACATATATATTACACATGGAAATCTCTTAAAACCCGAAGTTAGAATGTCACACCTATAATAGTCTAAAATGGCGATTCCTCAATAGGTTCATTAGCTAGAAAAGTTTTGGTTAAAACGGGATTGTTTCCAGATACAATCCCGTTTTTATATATTATAGTTCCTGTATACTAAAAAATATTACTATTCTTGCATATGATGAATATTGTCCCGCAAATCAACACTCAAAGATTAGCAATAAAACTTAAACCCTCTGCAGAAAAAATGGTGAAAAGAGGACACCCTTGGGTTTTTGAAAATAGTATTATTAAACAAAGTAATAAAGGAAATGCTGGAGATTTAGCTATTATATATGACAGCAAAAAGAATACTATTATTGCAATTGGATTGTATGATCCATATTCTCCAATTAGAATTAAAATAATTCAGTTTAAGAAAGCAGCTCAAATAAATGAAGAATGGTTTGGTCATAGAATTTTACAAGCTTATAGTATTAGAAAAGAGTTATTAGAAACAAAGACAAATAGTTATCGATTAATATTTGGTGAGAATGATCAAATGCCAGGTTTTATTGCAGATGTGTATGATACCGTTTTAGTTATAAAATTGTATTCTCATATTTGGTTTCCATATATTAATTGGGTGCTACCTTGTTTAATAGAAAATACAGAATGTAAAACTGTTGTAATGAGACTAAGCAGATCATTACAAACTAGAGGTGATACATATAATTTAAAGGACGGGGATGTAATTTTTGGAGATTTGGAGAATGAGGTAGTGGTGTTCGAAGAACATGGAGTTTTGTTTTCGGCGAATGTAATTAAAGGTCATAAAACTGGATATTTTTTAGATCATAGACATAATAGAAAGAGAGTCGGTGATCTTGCTAATGGAAAAACAGTATTGGATGTGTTTTCTTATGCAGGAGGATTTTCTGTTCATGCATTGGCTGGGAATGCTAAAGAAGTTGTGAGTCTTGATATAAGTAGACAGGCTCTAGAAATGGCAAAAGATAATGCTTCTTTAAACAAGCATTCGGGAGACCATAATATAATGGTTATAGATGCTTTCGAAGGGTTGCAAAATCTTATAAGCGATAACAGAAAATTTGATATCGTTGTTATTGATCCTCCATCTTTTGCTAAGAGAGAAAGTGAAATTTCTAAGGCAAAGAATAGTTATGCTAGATTAGCTAGGCTAGGAGCTCAGTTGGTTGGTGAAAAGGGAATTTTAGTTTTAGCCTCTTGTTCTTCTAGGGTAAGATCAGAGGACTTTTTTAATATATGTGATGAAAACATATCTCAAAGTGGAAGAAATTTTAGTGTGTTGGAAAAAACATATCACGATATAGATCACCCAATAACATTTGAAGAAGGAGCGTATTTAAAGTGTGTGTATTATAAAATGAGTTAATGTAAATGATCAATTTCTGAACCAGGTTGAAGCATATTAATGTTACGTATGAAATGCTTCAACCAAATTTAGGTTCAGTTATTGTTTTCTTATCAGTGCTTTCCAAAAACATGTACTTTTGCTCGATTTTTAGATAAATTTTTGGTGTCATAGAAAAAAGTGATATCCCTTATAATTCGTTTGTTACCTTTTAAATCAATAATTCTAGTCGCACCTCCTTTTTTGAAATTCTTTTTTACTTGAATTACTTGCTTTTCTCCATTTCCATATTGTACAACTATTCGATGCATATTTATAGAACCATTGGTTACTTTTACTTTTAGTTTTTTAAATGCACCATCTTTTGCTGTTACTTTAATAACATCTCTATCAATTTTATAATTTACTGTTCTAGATCCTAAATGTTCCCATTTTATTTTAACGGTAGTAAAGCTGCTTCCTACTAAAAATAATACCATTAAAAATGGTACGATTAGTTTTTGTCTTTTTTTATTTTTCATAATTTAATGTTTTAGTGTTTAGTAGTAAGACCATGCTAATCAATAAAGGTTTAATTATAATTTTAAAAAAAATAGGTTACATACTTCAAATATGTAACCTACTAGGTGTATCTTTTACAATATTATGTACTAATACAAAATGTTTAGTGCTGTTTTATCCGTATCGGTAAATTCTCCATCTTCAGTAGTTCCAAAACATGCTTGCATGATAGAATCAGCATAAGCGGATGTAGGTGTTCCAGGAATCCAAATAGCAGGTGGTTCTGCTGGTAGAGGACCAGAGTAACCGCAGCTTTGACGATTATACCAATCTTGATGTCTAAGACCAATACAATGGCCAATTTCATGGCCTATTACATGTTCATTTACATTGGTTGTAAACGCATCTGTTCCAGAGTTGATTCTAACCCATTTATAAGGTTCTCCAAGTGTGTTCGGAAAACCAGCATTTCCGCCACCACTAGCTACATTAATTTTATAAACTACCATATCGGCGTTGTTGAAATCAGTACCAAAAGTAAGATTGAAATTTAAACTATTTGATAATGCATTATAATTGTTAACGGCCCAACGCAGTGCAGTTTGCATTTTAGAAGTCAATGCAAAATTCCCTCCAGTATATCCCAATATATCAATATCCCTATAATTAGGAGAGACCAAATTAGTATCTCTATATTGTTTATTGTCACCATTTAAAGATTTTAAATCTGAATAAGATGTAAGCTTATCTATAGGAATCGTAATATCTCCGGATATTAAATAAGTGCGGGTTTTGCCATCTAAGGTGGTGATTTTTTGGATAGTAACATCATCGATATTTACACCCATATTAAATAACTTGGTGAGCTGTTCTTTAGTTGGTTTCTTATGTGTTTCTTGGATTTCTTCATTAATTTCTTTTTTCTGACAGGAGAAGTTGGTTATAAGAACCATAAGACAAAGCATTAACAATGTGATTTTTTTCATCGTAGTGTATTTTAATTTCAGTTGATTAGTTTGAATTTTACGATAAGTTCTTGCAAAAGTGTTCCTTTAAACATCAAGTGCTCTATGAAAAATATTGTTGGGATAGTTGTATAATATTTGTGTGGTTTTATATCGTGCAAATATTTATTTTTCAAAACTACATTTTAGTAATACAATGAAAAAGGGGTATACAACCCAAGTTGTTGGGTGAATACCCTTTATATTATGTTAAGGAATGAAGTGGAAAGTAAAAATACTAATTATTCTACTTTAGTATAATTTTCGGATTGCGAATAATGACCAGTTTCATCAATTGTTATTTGTTGATAGGATTTTTTATCCATTACTAGTTCAAATCTAAAAACTTGAGTGGTGTCTACTATTTTCATCATTGGTCCAGATGCATATTCTAATCTTTCTTCAAGGATATTACCTTTAATTGAATATGTTCCATATCCAAACCATTCATTACTATCTGCTGGGTCATATCTAGTCCACATCACTTTTCCTTTACTATACATTTTTACCTGTCGGTATCCATTTGGATTTAATATGGTATCAGAGATTTCATTGTGATCATCATATAGAAATTGATGCTTTAGATCCCAAACACCTTCTAGGTTAAAATTATTGACATCAGAGGTGTTAGACGTATTGTAAATTGAATTTATGGAGAAAAAGCTGAAAATGATTAATAAGAAGGATTTCATGATGGAGTGATTTTATGAATTGAAAATCAATAAGTTACAAAAAAAATATGATTTTGTTTTGTTTTAAAAAGGCTTTATAATTTCTTTAGGAGAGATTGTGAATAAGAATTTGATAACAAACATGAGAGGCCGATAAAAGTAAGGTTCTTAAAACTTAAATTTGAAGTAGAAAAATGGTGTATCTGTATTGTTTTATTCTTAATGTAAAATATGATAGAGTTCCAAAATAAGAATTTTATATGACTGAATATGTTTTGTTAACTGATGAGCAAACCTATTTTGTAGAATATCTAATAGGGGAGTTGGTCTTGTCTAATAGTATTAGTGAAGCAATGAAGTTTAATGATGAACATTTGGCTCTAAAGTTTAAAAAGATGTTACATAGCTCTTGTAAATTGACCACAAGTGTTAATACATATATTGATTAAAATAGATTATCATAAAACAGTATTGTTTTATCAATGTGTGTTGAGAAGATAATTGATGTTTTAGGTTGTAATTGTACGAATGCAAATGAAAAAAGGGATATGTATCATATACATATCCCTTTTTTAAAATTTATTTTCTCTTCTTAGTTTGATGATAGCATTGCAAAGAACTTGTCTAGATTTGGTAATAATACAATTCTAGTACGTCTATTAATAGCCATATTCTCTTCTGTGTCATTTTCTACTAAAGGTTGATAGCTACTTCTTCCTGAGGCGATTAACTTAGATGGGTCAACATTATACTTCTTTTGTAATAATCTTGTGATAGAAGTTGCTCTTTTTACACTTAAGTCCCAGTTATCTTCTAATGCAGGTGTGCTAATCGTTCTTGGATCAGTGTGCCCTTCGATCATAACATCAAGACTTGGTTCAGAGTTAATAACTTGAGCTAATTTTTCTAAAATATCATTTGCTTTGTTACTAACACGATAGCTTCCGCTATTAAATAGCATTTTGTCAGAAATAGAAATCATCACAACAGTGTTATCAATGTCGATAGAAATATCCTCATCCTCTTTTAAACTATCGTCTAAAGAACTTTTTAGGTTATGAGAAACAGCTAAATTCATTGAATCTTCTAGAGTTCTTGCTCCTTGAAGTTTTTCTGGATCTACTTGAGATAATGTTTGTTTCATTTTTTCTTTAGTATTGTTAGAAATTACCGCAAGGTTATCTACCATTACCATTTTCTCATCATTAGAATCTCTTAATGAATTTATTTTTGCATTATAATCAGCTACTCTTGCTTCTATTTTAGCAAATTTAGATTCTAATTCTTCTTTTTCAACTGTTGTTTTCTGTAATGTACTACGAGTATTATTTAGATCCTCTTCTAGAGCTAAATACTTCTTTTTCGAAACGCAAGATGTGGTCATTAAAGCCCCCGATATTGCAATTAATGTGAATACTTTTTTCATGGTTATTTAATTAATCTTTTATACTTACCTAAAACTACTTGTTCTTAGTTTTATTATAATTTTACCTACTAAACTTTTCACATTGAATTCTTAAAAATTGTTAAAAAAAATTGCTAAAATTAGTATACCGTATTATTTTTACGGTAAATTTATCACCGAATTATTTGTAATAAATTGAATTACAACGCTTTAGTTTTTCAGCCTGTTTGGCTAATAAATCTAATGTTTGGTTAATAAATAATTTTAGTTGTAACGAGACCATAAATAAATCGTCTTATAACAAACGAAACGCCCAGAATGAACTTTACTTTAGAATTTAAATTTTTGGAATTTCATGTTTTTGAATAGGGGAAAACTAACTTTATTAATAATATTATGTGTTACAATGCAAACGGTTGTCGCACAGAAATCGGGTATAGAAGATAACGTAGTACTACAGAATTATAAAAGGATAGTATTAGATGGAGGTATAACATATTTACCTATATATAAGGTGAATAGAAAAAAAGTTATACCCATTGTCAATACGGTGGATACGATTAGTAAAAAGGATATTAGCAAGATTTATAAAGAAGATTGGAGTACCACAGTATTCAATACGTACTGGAGGAATAAACAAAACAAACATCCTTTTTTATTACATTTCGCAGACTCAACCTTTTCTTCTCCAGTGGATCATAAAATGGTTGTCACTTCTAGATATGGATGGAGAAGGGGAAGGCCACATCAAGGAATAGATATTGACCTTAGGACTGGTGATAATGTAAAAACATTATTGAGGGGAAAAGTTAGATATGCTAGAAGACACGGAGGTCATGGTAAAACAGTAGTTATTAGACATGATAATGGTTTAGAGACAGTATATGCGCATCTTTCGAAATATTTGGTTAAGGAAAATGATATTGTAGAAAAAGGCCAGGTGATTGGTAAAGGTGGAGTATCAGGAAATGCTAGAGGTAGTCATTTACATTTAGAAGTAAGATATCATGGAAAAAGTATTCACCCAGAATATTTATTTGATTTTTCTCCGGATACAAAAATAAGATCAAATGATATAGTGGTTACTAAAAAGTGGATAACTCCAAGATCTCACCGTTCTACAAGACAAAGTAAGATTGTAGTTCAAACTAACATTGAAGAAACGTTAGATGAAATTAAAAATCCGACGAAAAGTATTTACATAGTAAAAAAGGGTGACACACTACACGGTATAGCCAGAAAACATGATACTAATGTTTCCGAAATATGTAAAATAAATGAAATAAGATATAATTCTGTTCTTAATGTAGGACAAGAAATAGTAATCTATTAGATATTAATTTTCTACGTACTTGTTTATCATCTCTAATAGGATGCTTTTGTCGTAAGGTTTTAGGATATAATCGTTTAAACCTGCTTGCATAATTTGTCTATTTAGTTGCGTAACATCAACCGCAGTTAACGCAATTATAGGCGTTTCGTTATCAAATTCTCTAATTCTTTTGGTAGTACCGATTCCATTTAGTTTTGGCATATTTATATCCATCAAAATGATATCATAAGTATGATCTTTAGCAAGTTCTATAGCATCAAAACCATTGTCAATAGTCGTACACTCAAAATTTTCTTTGGAGAGTATTTTATCTGCAACTAATAGATTAAGTTTATTATCATCAACAATTAATGCTTTTTGCTTATTGTTATTTGCGTCTGGATTAGCTCCCTTGTTATTTTGGTTAATTGCTTCCAAATTTAATACAAAAGCATACTCGGAACCGGCTTGAGAATTATTTTGCAAAATGATTTCTCCGCCTATTGATTTAGCAAGTCTCTTTACTATTGTCGAATTTATTCCTGTTCCTAGATAGGACTTTTTTACCTTTTCTATATCTATGAATTCTTGATAGATAGATTTTTCATCTTCTTCAGATACTTCGTTTCCATCATGTTTAATCTTAAAGGATATATTATTAAGTTTACCTTTTTTATTGATCAAATGAACCGAAAACACTATGTTTCCATTTTTAGTAAATCGCAAAGCGTTACTAATTAGATTCATTAATATCTGCGATAAGATAGCTGGATTTCCATGTAATTTTTCTGGAATGTCATTATCAAAATCTAAATCCAATGTATTACCACTGTTTTCTGTAGCATAACCAAAAGAGTGTATAATATTCTGAGTAAGTTCACGTAGATTAATTGGTCTTTTATCGGTAATAATTGTATCAGACTCCAGAATATTTACCTGTAAAACATTATTAATAAGAGTCAATAAATAATCACCAGAAAATTTTAAAGACTTAAGATTCTTATTATGTTCCAATTCTGGATGTTCATTATACAAAATATTAGTCAAGCCCATAATTCCATAAAGAGGAGTTCTTAATTCTTGGCTAAGTGAAGATATAAACTCTTGATTTTTTTGTACTTTCTTTTCTGTAGAAGTCTGTAAAGAGCTTAGTTCTTGGTCCTTTTTTTTAAGGTTAGAAGCTAATAAATAGCATTTGTAACTTAAAAAAAGAACTAAGATGGATAATAAAGTCCAGATGGCATAAGAGATCATTGGTTGTTTTTATGACAAAATAAAAGATATCGGATTTATCTTACAAATTTAAAAAGGAGTTTTTTTCATAAAAGTGATTTTTTTATTGGTTTACTGAATATATTGATTGTTTGGTCGAGTTTTTGATAACTAATAATAAAAAAAAGTAAGGGAATGAGTATCTTTAACGACAATATCTGATAAAGGAGTGAGGAAGATGAAATCTACAGTTATATCGGTGTTATTATTATTATTTGTGAATTTAATGAGTTCACAAATTGAAAAGCCTTTATCATCTATAAAAATAGATGATAATAGTAGCACTTTAGGAACAAGTACATATAAACTTACTCCAGGTTTGACTAAACCCAAAAATAATTTTAGTTTATACAAAAGCCCGAAAGATTCTATAAGGTTTAATAGAACTCAAAAACCTTTTGATATGACGGGGGATAATGGTCTATTACAACCAAATTTTAAGGTAGTTCCTAAATGGTTCCAGAAGGATAAAGAAATAAAGGAAGAGTATAAGTCAGATCAGTATCTAGGAGATTTTAAAAGTAAATCAGAATTTGTTTATCTTATTTATCGAGATCATCAGTCAGTAGATGGTGATTTAGTCCGTATCTTTTTAAATGATGATGTAATCCGATCAAATGTTTATTTAAATAGTGTATTCGAAGGGTTTAAGATAGATCTTATTAAAGGTTTTAATAAGATTGATATAGAAGCTCTTAATCAAGGTACTTCTGGTCCCAATACGGCAGAGTTTCAGCTACACGATGATCAAGGTAATCTCATTACAGCTAACGAATGGAATTTGACTACTGGAGTAAAAGCAACTATAATAGTTGTTAAGGAGTGATTTTTCAACTACTATTTATAACTCAATCTTCTTTTTTTTCTCTTTATGAATTCCTTTCTTAGGTTTTCATTATTTATTTACTCGAATATTTTTTCTACGTAACATTTCACTTTGTTTTTACAAACTTTGTGCATATTTAATTCATAGCTTTATTAATTTTTTTTAATTTTTTGTGATTTTTTTGAAATACTAAACACTAATGATAAAAAGAAACTCAATATGAGTAAAGAAGAAGAGTTTACTCGGATTATTAAAGAAAATGAAGGAGTTATTTTTAAAATAACCACAGTTTATACAGATCAATCCGAAGACCAACAAGATTTATATCAAGAAATAGTATATCAATTATGGAAGGCTTATGATTCTTTTAGAGGAGATGCTAAGGTAAGTACTTGGATGTATCGAGTGGCATTAAATACAGCGATTACAAGATTAAAAAAAGAAAAGAGAAAAGGAAATAGAGTAGGGATTGATCAAATAGTACTTAAACAAACGGAAAACTATAATACAGAGTTCGAAGAAAAATTAAAAATACTATATGCGCATATTAAAATGCTTAGTGATATAGAAAAGGGGCTAATTCTATTACTACTAGAAGGTAAGAAATATGAAGAAATTGCATTGATTACTGGATTGACTCCAACCAATGTGGGAACTAGAATATCTAGGATAAAACAAAAATTAAAAACTCAAATAGTTAAAAAAGGGTAGTAAATGGAATTAGAAGAAATGCAACACGTATGGTCTGAGATAAGCGGGCAATTAGAAAAACAAAAAAAACTAACAGATAAAATGATTATGATGATGACACAAGAACAGTATAGAAAAAAATGGAATAGAATTGCTTACCCAGAAATATTTGGAACAATTATTTGTTTCGGTATGGCATTGTTAATTTTATTGAATATTAATACGTTGGAAACTTGGTATAATATGTTTTTTGGTATTTCATCTGCCATCATACTAATTATATTACCAATACTATCGTTAAGATCTATTAATAAAATGAGTGGGATTAATTTCTATGAAAATAGTTATAGAGATACTTTAGTAAAGTACACTAAAAATAAAAAACAATTCCAATCACTTCAAAAAATATCCTATTACCTCAGTTTTTTACTAATCTTTTTCATTTTACCAGTTACTTCTAAAATTCTTGGAGGAAAAGATATGTTTACTGGTGTTAAAAACCTCTGGCCATTATTAATTTTTATACCTATGGGAATTACCTTTTTCGTGTTCTTTGCTAAATGGGTTAAAAAATGCTATGGAAAGAATATTAATGATGCAGAAGAAATATTAAAAGACTTACAATCAAATGAATAAATTGATTTTTGTATAGTGTAAATGGTATCTAAAATTAGATACCATTTGTTGTTTTTTGCTAAAATTTATTTATTTCGGTTTATGAAATCCACCCTTTCGAGTTGGAGAATTTAGAAAACCATATTAAAAATATAGCGAATACCAAGATTATAACTGGCATATATACTCTTTGACCTGATAGCTCTACAAAATCTTGTATAAAAAAATTATAGGTTTGTTGAGCTAATATTCCTAATAATGATACTATAAAAAGTACAATGGCAATTTTTTTTCTTATCAAAAGAGCAATGCAACCAAAAAGTCCAGAAAAAACTGCTATCGCAAATACAGAAGTTACCCAAGCCGGGATATTATTGTAAAAGTGTTGATCTGCTTCTGGCATCGCATTTAGTATTTCTTCTGTCATATATGCTTGACCTAAGTAAGCCATTACTCCCATAATATTCCATAAAAGTGCGATAATACTGATGACCCAAAACCATACGGGTAATTTGTTAGTAGTACTCATAATTAATTGATTATTAAGTTGTTTTGAGCTAACAATGTATGCAGAAACCTAGTCAAACGCAAATCTCACTAGGTTGTCAATTGTAAATTATTGTTCAATATATTAGAATTATAAAGATTGCTAGTTGTTTTGTATTTTTAAGAAATCTAACTAATTATTAATATTATGAATCTTCAAAAAAGATATAACAACATAGGTAAAAATTTCTTTTTTTTAATGTTTATTGTTCTGATTTTTATGGTGTTATATTGTGGTAAGAAAGAGCCAGTATTTGATAAAAATTTTGTTCACTCTGTTTACATATGGCTTAATAATCCTGATAACCCTGAAGAAAGACAACTTTTTGAAAAATCTCTTATTAAATTCCTCAATACCTCAAAGTATGCCAAAACTAATTTTGTTGGTACTCCAGCAGGTACAGATCGAGAAGTAGTGGATAACACATATACGTATTCTATAATAGTTACTTTTTCATCAAAAGAAGAGCAAGACCTTTATCAAAAAGAAGAAGCTCATTTATTATTTATTAAAGAAGCTTCTTCCTTATGGAATAAGGTGCAGATATATGATACTATTGTTTTAGATTAATATTTTTTAATGATCATATTTATTATGGTTTTTGGTCAAGATAATTTTCCAATTTCCCGAGAGCATTATCCCAGAATTGTTCGTAGAATTTTAACCATTTATTAATCTCTATTAGTGGTTGTGTGTCTGCTTTACAATAACGTTCCCTTCCTTTTGAGTTGATTGTTACTAAACCTGCATTTTCAAGAGTTTTTAGATGTTTTGTAACACCTTGACGACTCATTTCGAATTGACTTGATATTTCAGTAATTGGCAGGGCAGTAGTCGCTATGACCAACGCATGAAATATTTCTCGTCTTGTGGGATCAGCAATTGCTTTAAGTATTTTGGTAATCTTATTCTGCATGTACTTCTTGTGTTATGTAGTTAAGTAAATCTTTAATACAGTTATCCCATCCACCATCGAAACTAGTAAACATTTCTACAGCAGTTTCTCCATCATAATTTGAAATGCCGGAATGTTCTAAAGAAAGTTTAGTACCACTAGCTATTTCTTCTAAACGCCACACTACAGTTGTTTCAACATCTGTGCCTTGTATTGTCCATGTATATATTAAGGTATAGGGCTTTGCTTCTTTAACAGTCCCAACTATAGGTTTACAGTTCTCTTTGTCAGGAGAGTGAAACGTATATTGATAACCAACTTCTGCTTTGAAATCTGCTGGAAGAAACCAAGTTGATATTTCCTCTTGTATGGATATGGCGTTCCATAATTTATCAATTGAGTGTGTGAAAATTTGTTCTTTGCTAATTACGTCTTTCATTTTGTAAAGTTTTAAGATTTTAATGATGCAACTAAAAGGTTGCTAATTTAATAAAATAAAACAAAAAAGCAACCTTTTAGTTGCATTATTTTTGCCTTTATATGTTTGAAAACAAGTTTGATAAACTAAAAAGGTAGTATATTATTTTTTTAGATTAACATTTATTACTAAATTGAAACTCCTCATAACTAAGTATATATTCCCCAATTTTTTAGTATTAAAGTATAAGAAATGATCCATTGATTCATATCTCTGGAGATATTCTAAATAAGTATGTTTTTTTCAATATACCCGATATTGGGTATGTTGTATATACTTGATATTATAGAAATTAGTAGTGTTGATTTTATATTGAATTATAAAACAGCTAAATAATTCCTATAACATGTGTTTTAAATTATATTATACATTAACATAGACTATCGTATGGCATTGATTTATGATCAAATAAATGGAGAACCAAAAACTCATGTATTAATTATAGGGGTTGGAGGATATCGTTATTTATCTGGAGGAGTTGAAGAAAAGGAACAGAACTACGAAAAAATTGGTCTTTTACGGCAGCTATCATCACCTCCAAAGTCTGCATTAGCTTTTCGAGATCATTTGTTAGAAATAGAAAATGATGTTCAGAAGGATTTAGTTAAACCTTTAGGAAGTATTGAGTTATTGATCTCACCATCACCAGATGACCCTAATCCTGGTAGCAATGATGAACAATTCGAAGCGGCAAATTTTGTAAATATCTCTAGAGCATATAATGATTGGAAACAACGCTGTGATATTAATGAGAATAATGTTGCTATATTCTTTTTTAGTGGTCATGGTGTAGAAAAAAAAGATCATTATTTATTAGCTGAAGATTTTGGGGCTAATTCTAATAACCCTTGGTTGATGGGTAGTTTCAGTTTTAATAAAACAAGAAACGCCTTTCATTCCTGTAAAGCATCTACTCAGTGCTTTTTTATAGATTCTTGTAGGAAAATCAATGCACAAATGCTTCAACAAGATTTACCAGACATACCTTTAGATATTCCATTGTTGACAACACCAGATTGTAAACATGATTTAACAATGAAAGCGGCCGCACACAATGAAGCAGCTTATGGACCAAAGAAGAAACCTTCTTTTTTTACTCAATCAATAATAAAGGCTTTGCAAGGATATGCAGCTGATAAAAGAGGTGCCGAATGGGTTGTGAATACTGGAGATATTGCTACGCAAATTCATAATATTCTTCGTACAGTTAAATCTACAGAAGGATATAAACAACGATGTATTTATGCGGCTAGTGATCCTGCTAGTTTGATTACTTTTAGTAAAGCACCACCCGCACATTTGTCTGTGGCCTGTGATCCAGTGGAAGCTACTAATGTGTCAAAACTAATTTGTACTGCTTTAGAAGGAGGAACTGAATTTACCGAAGAGCCTAAATCTGACTCTTGGAAATTGAATATGACCGCAGGAATTTACAAACTGCAGACGGAATCACAAAGTGATGAATTTAGTAATGGAGAAACATATGCCTTAGTTAGAGCAATAGCAAACGAAAAAATTAACTGTTCCCGAAATGAGTAATCTATCTATACATATAATAACACACGGGAATGATTCTTCTCGTATTCCAAAGAAAATCACTGTTTTGAATGCAAAATTGGAAGAACTTCATTCTTTTTGGATGAGTTATGATAATTCTACAACTCTTGAGGTAGTTCCAGGTGTTTATGGAGTAATATTAACACTTGCTTCTGGTAATAAAATCGAAAAAGCTGTAATGGTAAAAGCTGGTTCAACCGGAATCGTAAAATTTGATTTATCTGGTTTAAGCCCCAGTGAAACACAAGAATGGGCTTATTTATCTAAAAATTTATCTACACATAGTGACGAAGAAAAAGATTTAGTGGATAATGTTTATTTAGGGGCTTGGATTCGATTATGGAAAAAAGATAATGAAAATTGGAATGTAGTTGAGATTCCTATACAAGAATCTAGCTCTTGGAATGAAGAAGGAGTAAGTTACGAATTGGATGTAGAACAAAGTCAACAATTTTTGCAAGTTGGAGGTCCTAAAATTCCGTGGCGATTAATTGCATTGCCACCAAATAGTCATTTAATGTGTCTTATTAGACCAAATGAAGGTCCTGAAGGTATTGTACACCCGTTAGAAGTTACAGTTACTACTGATAACTGGCATGCAGAGACTATTTTGACCTTACTTAATCAAGATTCAAGGTCTAAAGCACAAGATTTGTATGAGAGTTCTGGTCTTAAATCATCTTCTGCTCAAGATTTGCTTTACGGAAAAATGACAGATCCCGCTGCTGCTGCAATAGGCGGGTATTATTTATTGAAAACAGAAGAATTAGATCGATTGCATAATTGGGCAGAAAATTTAGCTAATTGGATGCCGTGGATGTCTGATGGCTCTATTATTTGGGCATGGCAACTTATTAAAGAAGGCAGAAAAAGTGGAGAAATAAATATCGATGAAATTAGATTCCGATTTTTAGAAGCTACAAAAAGAGGGATACCATTATACACAGAAGGACTAAAATTATTGTGGAAAGGTTTAAAAATGTTATCCAATAAAGAAAATTTGGATCTTGAAATAGAAAAGGCGTTAGAATTGGTAGAGATGTATGCAGAAGCTGCAGACTGGACAACAACTACAACTACTTTTAACGGATTAGATCCTAAAAATCCGTTAAAAAAAACAAAAAAGGGAACTCCAAAAGATACCTCTCATATTGCCTATATATATGATGTTCCATTAAATGAATTGTTACAGGATACTGATTTTGATCCAGTAAATGATAATCTTGAAATATTCACTGATGATACAATTTCTCAGAAGTTATCAATAGAGTCTGATGGTCAGATCGTATCCAATGATGGAATAAAATTTAACTCCGTTTATAAGGCAGCAAAGGAACTTGGTTTAAAAGGAAATAATTCTGAAGTACGAAAAAAAATGGATAGTATACATATTAAATTCCCTAAAAAGGATTTTGATGATGAGATCAGAATGTATAGGATGGGAAAACGAAAAAGAAAACTTTAAAACGATGTTTAATATAAAATTTTTGCCGGCGAGATTCGGAGATTGTATCTGGATAACCTATGGTTCTGAAGATAATCCTAGTCGAATTCTCATTGATGGCGGTACTGGCGGCACAAGACATAGTATTAAAAAACTAGTCAATGAACTTCCAGAAGATCAAAAAAAACTGGAATTATTGGTGGTTACACATATTGATCGAGATCATATAGAAGGTATTCTTAGATTATTAGAAGAGGATCAATTACCTTTTCGGATAAGAGATTTTTGGTTTAATGGATGGAGCCATATAAATACTAATACTCAAGATGTAATAGAACATTTTGGGGCTGTCCAAGGGGAACGCCTTTCTTCGATGATATTAAAGCATAATTTGTCTTGGAATGGCGATTTTAATGGAAATACTATTAAAGTTGATCAAGGAGAGTTGCCAAAAATAACACTTCCAGGAGGTATGAAATTAACTATTCTATCACCTGCGCAGAAGCATTTATCAGAATTAAAAGGTAAATGGGAAGAGGAAGTAAGAGCAGCCAATTTAGATCCAGGATTTGGGTTAGAAGTTAACGATGAGGATGTCACAGAAGATGCTATTGAAAGTTTTGGAGATGGGTTTCCGGATGTTGATGAATTGGTAAAAGAAGACTTTGAAGAAGATACTTCAGCTGGGAACGGAAGTAGTATTGCCTTTTTAGCTGAATATGAAGGAAAGAAAGTATTGTTTTGCGGAGACGCATTTCCGAGTCAGTTACTAGAGGCATTAAATAAAATTGCTCCGGAAGAGAAAATTGATTTAGAATTATTTAAAATATCACATCATGCCAGTTCTCATAACACAAGTCCAGAATTATTAGATAAAGTAAATTGTAAGAATTTTGTGATTTCTACCAATGGTAGAATTTATAAACATCCAAAAAAGGTAACTATTGCCAGAATATTAAAATCTTCTGGAGAAAACACTCGACTAATATTTAATTATAAATCTAAAATAAACGAGATTTGGGATGAGAATTACTTAAAAAGTAAATATAATTACACTACAATATTTCCTACCCCAGAAGATGATATTGTAGCGATTGATCTTTAATATAAACCACAATAAATAACACTTTTTAAATCAATTGATTATGAGTGATTGTACTAAGAAACCTGTAATAAATTGTCACACCCATATTTTTAGAGGAGAACATGTTCCTCCGTATTTAGCTAAAACCTTTGTTCCTTGGCCATTTAGTTATTTATTAAATACATCATTAATCCTTAAGCTGTTTAAAAACAGTATATCTAGTAATAATAAAAAATATCAGGATCCTTATATAGAAAAAAGACGTAACAGGATACTAAAAGCTATTAAATTAAGAAGAAACAAATTACTTTCAGGAGTATTATCATTGATCGGAATGATACTGACTATTCATGTGTTTTTTATAATATTTAAATGGCTATCACTTGTTTTTAATCCTGAACAAAATGAAATAATTGGGTATATTGTTAAACTCCAGACTTGGTTAACAGAGCATTACCTGTTGGTTCCAATAAAAAATGTATATCTGCAAGCTCTTCTTTCTTTCATACTATTTAGTTATTTCAAGAGTGGCCGTAATTTCATTTGGTTTGTTCTAAGTAAGACTATCAAATTTTTTGCTATTCTACCAGGAAAGATGACCAAAGATTTATTAGAAAGATATTTGTTATTAGGGAGATTTACTTTGTATAAAAATCAAAGTAAAATTTTTTCATCCATGAAAGAACAATATCCGCCTGGAACAAAATTTATTGTTCTACCAATGGATATGGAATATATGGGTGCTGGTAAACTAAAACCAGAAAACTCTTATCGAAATCAGATGCAAGAATTAGCGGATATAAAGGAAAATAGCACCAATAAAGATGCTTTTCTTCCATTTGTATTTGTCGAACCCAGAAGAATAAAAGACGAAAAAGATCACTTTAAATACGCTTTTAATAACGGCACAGTTACATTAGAGAATTGTTTTATCAAAGAATATATAGAGGATAAAAAATTTGATGGGTTTAAAATATACCCAGCATTGGGCTATTACCCTTTTGATGAGGAGTTATTACCACTTTGGAAATATGCAGCAGATAATCAACTTCCAATTATGACACATTGCATTAAGGGAACAATCTTTTACAGAGGAGCAAAGAAAAAGGAATGGGAGTCGCATCCAATCTTTAAAGAGATTGTAAACCTTAAAAATGAAATTTATGAACCTTTACTATTGCCACAACGCAAAAACAAGGATTTCTCTTTAAATTTTACACATCCTATGAATTACTTAGTGTTACTTAAAGAAGAATTATTAAGAATTTTGGTAAGCCAATGTAGACAGGATATAAGAGATTTATTTGGGTTTACTGACTTAAATACAGAATTGAAATACAATTTATCTCATCTTAAAATTTGTTTTGCTCATTTTGGTGGAGAAGATCAGTGGAATAAGTATTTAGAACTAGATCGATATGGATACAGTAATGAATTAATAAAAGAACCAGATTTTGGAATAGATTTTTTATACACCGCTAATCAAAAATTTAGTTGGAGAAAACTTCAAGATTGCTGGAAATATGTTGACTGGTATTCTATCATTTGTAGTATGATGTTGCAACATGATAATGTATATGCTGATATTAGTTATATACTGCATGATGATCAAATTTTTCCATTGTTAAGGCAAACTATTAATAATCCTAAATTAGGTGATAAAGTTTTATTTGGGACCGATTTCTATGTGGTTAGAAATCATTCTGCAGAAAAGAATTTGGTGGCTACTACAACTGGTAACCTTACTGTAGAAGAATTTGATAGTATTGCACGTGATAATCCAGCGGTCTTTTTATCTAAGTTTTAATCACAATTATTAGTGGAGTACCATTTGGCTATTGTATTTTCTGCAGGTTTATATCTTGGAGAGAAATCAAGATCAGTGGCGGCATTTTCTTTTTTTGATTGGGTGTTCCATTGCCAAATGTACGTGCCAGCAAACCATTTTTTATTCCATAATTCTTGATATAACACTTCGAAAGCTATTTGCTGGGTTTTATCAGATTTCTGTTTAGATAATATACTCAGTGCAGAACCCCATTCCCAAGGTCTGATGGTTCCTGAAGCTTCACTTTTATATCCTACTTCTGTAAATAAGATGGGTTTATTATGATTTATGGATAATGATTCTAGCATATCAATATGTGTTTTCCAACCATTCCTAACAATATTAATTTCTGGGTTTGGTTTTTGGGTTAAAGGAAAATATGCCTGAATGCCTATATAATCCATATCATTCCAAAAATCAATAAACTCATATTCTCCATCCCAATTTGCAGCATATGTCAATTTTCCTTTATAAATAGCTTTAATTTCTTTAACCAATAAATTCCATTTTTTTGGTTGAGCTTTTAACGAGCTTTTTAATTCAGTTCCAATACAAAAAAGTTCAACATTCATTAATGCTGCCATTTCCGCATAATGTATCATATTGGCACGATAAGAGTCAAACCAGGTATCCCAATCGGATTCATTCGTATGTGTAATATTTGATCTCCATCCATTAGATAACCACAGGTGTGGTTTAAGCATGATATGGATGTTTTTTTTCTTTAGCTCTTTAATTGTTTTAATATGCAAACTATCTCTTCGCGACCATTGACCAATTTCTTTAGGAACTCGCATTGTTAATGTTTGTTCATTCTCTTGATCTAAGAATGGAACAATAGCAACCCATTCTATGTTAGATTTAACTAAATCATCGATTGCTTTAGTATGATCATTATCATAATTCCAACCAAAAACATTCATTCCACGATGTTTTCCATCTATTTTATATAAATCTTTAGATATACCACTATTGTTTTCTACCGTAGGAATCCAGTTATATTGGAAGTTTTCATAGCTGTTTTTAATAACAATAAATTTATAAATACCAAATAATACGATAGCAGGAGTAAAGAGTCTTAGTGACAGTTGTTTCGCCATTAATTTGAAACCTTTTTTTCTCTGTACTCTAATGAAGTACCTGAAGATTAAAAAACAACAATAAATTATAATAAATAAAACATGAATGGCTTTAAGAAAATTAGTTCTTTCTAATGCTTCAAAAAAATACTTAAAAGAATCTATAAAAGTAACATCAGCAATTACGATAGCACCTATGACAAAAAGAATTAGACTTAATATCCAATTACATATATACACTCTAAGTATAGTAAATAGTTCTTTTTTCATTATTAGTTTATAATCTATTGTATAAGAAGAATAATTAATGATTGTGTTACATAGAATTTTAGCTCAATATCCTTTTTTTCTTATAAATAAAGCACAAACTTTTCTTAAAATGAATATGTAATAAACAAATTTGGATTTTAGCTAAAGAGAAGTATGCATTGCAATCTATTTCATATATCTTTGTAGAACACATGAGGTTTTTAACCATAATATTATCTTTTTTCTTGCTAGCTATGACAATAGCACCGTGTTCTGATTCTTTTAATGCAGAGCATCAAGATGAATTGTCAATAATTGATAAGAATCATAATCACTCCGATGATACAGATGATTCTTGTGCTTCCCTATGTGTCTGTACTTGTTGTGGACTCTCCATTACCTATGAATTAATAAAACCATTTGACATAGAGGTTAAAAGTACAATCATATCAAAAGATGATTTCACAGATCAACCAGAGTACAATTTCTTTTATCTTCCTAATATTTGGCAACCGCCTCAATTTATTTGATGAATATAATATTGGCTTTCACAGAATAAAAGTGGAAGAATACATTTATCTAATAAATAATATCATTTTAGAATGAAAAACATAATATGGAGCGTAATGCTCTTCATATCACTATGTGCATATACTCATGCGCAAAATAGTGTTTTAAATATAAAAGTACTTAATGAGACAAATCAAGAACCTTTAGTTGGTGCTTCCGTTTATATCCAAGATATAGAGAAAGGTAGTATAACCGGACTTGATGGTTTGGCAATTATTAATGATATTCCTAAAGGAAATTATAGTATTAAAATTTCATTTTTAGGATTCACTTCTTTTGAACGCAATGTAGAAATTCCATATGCGGAAGAATTGATTGTGTATCTTAAGGAAAATGGAGAATCTTTAGAGGAAGTGTTTTTGGAGTCTAATAGAAGTACCCGAACTATAAAAAGAATTCCAACTAGGATAGAAGTTATTGGTGGCGAAGAATTAAGTGAAAAAAATGCTATGAATGCGACCAATATCTCTATGGTGTTAAGAGAAAGTACAGGAATACAGATGCAGCAAACATCATTAAGTAGCGGGAATTCTAATATAAGGATTCAAGGATTAGATGGTAGATATACTCAGTTATTAAGGGATGGATTTCCTTTATATTCAGGGTTTTCGAGTGGTCTTAGTATTTTGCATATTCCTCCTTTAGATTTAAAACAATTTGAAATCATAAAAGGAAGTTCTTCTACACTTTATGGAGGTGGAGCTATTGCAGGATTAGTGAATTTAATTTCCAAAACACCAGAAGAAGAGCCAGATTTAGATATTATGCTTACGCAAACACACGCTTTAGGAACTACACTTAATACTTTCTTTAGTAAGCGTAATAATAAGTTTGGGATTACCCTCTATGGATCTGGTCATTATCAAAAAGAATATGATCCTGAGGATGATGGTTTTAGTAATTTACCGCGCACTAAGTCTATTTCTATAAACCCTAAGTTATTCTACTATCCATCAGATAAAACTACGTTTTGGTTTGGCGTAAATGGGACGTATGATGATAGAATAGGAGGAGATGTTAATGGGATTGAAAATGACGATAATAATTTATATACAGAAGAAAATGTTTCAAAAAGAGTAAGTACACAAACCGTCTATACTACAGAAATTGATAGTTTAAGATCCATAAACATAAAAAATAGTTTCGCTTATTTTAATCGTGATTTAATCGTTCCAGATATTAATTTTAGTGGAACTCAAATTAATTCTTTTACAGAAATAGCATATAAGAAAGATGGACAGAGAACTGATTGGATTTTTGGAGCTAATTTATATACCATAGATTTTGATGAAGATTCTAGTTCTTTAGAAAGAGATCAGAATGATGTAACTGCTGGATTATTTATTAATAACATTTATGATTTTTCTGAAAATTGGATATTAGAAACGGGCTTTAGAGCAGATTATGCTGATGGTTGGGGATTTTTTCCGTTACCCAAAGTATCATTGTTATTTAAATCAGATAATTCCTTTTCCAGTAGGATTGGAGGTGGATTAGGGTATAAGATCCCAGATATCTTTACTGAAGAAGCAGAACTAATTAATTTCAATAATGTTTTAGCTATTGATGATACTCGTATAGAAGCAGAAAGGTCTTACGGAGTAAACCTTGATTTTAATTATGAGACCTACCTTACGGATGAGATAGATTTTTCTATTAATCAGTTATTCTATGTAACTGCTATCCAAGATGGATTATTACTTAGTGATACTGGTACTGGTTTTTTTGAATATGAAAATGCGAATGATAATATTGTAAGCAAAGGAGCCGAAACAAATATTAAGTTTAGTTATAAAGACTTTAGATGGTTTCTTAATTATGCTTTTATAGATACTCAACTAAATTATTTGGATGGAAACCCACAAAAACCATTAACGGCAAGACATAACGCAGGAAGTGTTTTTATGTATGAAAATGAAAAATGGCGAATAGGTTTTGAAACCTATTATACAGGCAAACAATTACTTTCTAATGGTTCAGAAACTACAGATTATGTTTTAATGGGATTGCTAGGAATGCGCAATTTTAATTGGGGGACAATCTTTGTCAACTTCGAAAATTTTACGGACAGAAGGCAGAGTAGATTTTCTACTTTAGTTTTGCCTCCTTCTAATGATCCTATGTTTGCAGAAATCTATGCTCCTACAGATGGATTTATACTAAGTGCAGGAATCATACTTAAACCTTTTGGACAAAAAGAGCATCATTAGTAGCTTTATTTAATAGGATATCTTCTCAGTGTCGAGAAGATATCCTGTTTTTAGGCTTTAAGACTTTATGTTCTTAAATGTTTTTCTTCTCCATAAGTATCCGAAAATTAATATGATTATTACATAAAAACCATTAAAAATCATAGCATGGGCAAACTCGTTATTAGTTTCTGTTAAGGTGAGAAATGTACCTCCGAAATGATTATTGCTAGCATGTACTAATGCTCCTATAAAAATAGAATAACGATTAAAACCTAGGTAAGCTATAATTAATGAAAGCGCCATGCCAACTAGTGGGTAGGTTATAAAAGCTTCTATATAAGGGTGATTTGGGAAATTATAGCCTTGAAGCGCAATGGGCATATGCCAAATACCCCAAACTAATCCAAGAACAAAAATTCCTGCAAAAGCTCCAAAACTGTTCATTAATTTTTCTTGAAGATATCCTCTCCATCCAATTTCTTCTCCGAGTATTAGAAATACTGTAATGGGATATCCCAATATCAATAAAAGAGAAAGGGTTAATGGCGTTTGATTAATCTGATCTAATTTTTTTGCAATTCTTATATCTAAGAGCATCTGAATGCTAATAACGACGGCAAAATAAATAATAGGAATTATAAATGAATATAATGAACTTTTGAGATCTGGTTTAAAAAATTTTAAATCCTTCCAGGACCCTCTTTCGTTTTTGTTAAAAATAATTGCAATAATAGCTGGAATAAATGCGTAAATAAAAGTTATAATAGTGTATGCAATAGGATCTGAAAAATCTAAAAGCGTAGTAGTAGAAAATCCGAAAATCCAAGAAATACCAAGTACTAATAAGATATATTTTTTTGATTTTTGATGTTGATTTGTAACTGATGTTATAGAATCATTAGTATTATAGATTGAATTCATAAGATATTATTTATCAGATTAATTTGATTGGCAAATAAATAGATAAACAATGTTTCAATCGACTCAATGGAAGCTTTGAGACTTTTTTTCTAATTGTTTTTTGAACTTTATTGGTGTCATTCCAACTTGTTGTTTGAAAACTCTATTAAAAGTAGCTTTAGAGTTAAAACCAGAATCAAAAGCAATAGATAATAGAGTTAATTTCTCGGCAACTCCAAGTTCTAGTTGTTCTTTAAAATAGGAGACTCGATAGGTATTTACATATTCATAAAAATTAGAATCCATACAGATATTCAATAAGTGTGATAACTTTTTATCAGAAACATTCAGAATATCGGCAGTTTTTTTCAAAGAAAGATCTTGTTCTTTAAAAAGCTTCTCTTCACTAAACTTGATTTGTAATTGAGTTTTAAGGTTTAAAAGTTCTTCTGATTCACAATTGAAAAATGACTTAGATCTGTTTGCAGAATCATTAATCGGGTTTTGTGATATTTCATTAACCAAAAAAACTTGAGTTTGATGGATACCAAAATACCCAATATACCAAATTAGTAATACTAAATAAAAGAGATTGGTGTATATGAAAACAGGCATAATAGGATAAGAAACAATTAGTACCCCACTAACAAGGTCAATAATTAAAAAGACAATGAATCCTCGAATCCATATTGATAACCATTTTAGATCTAATTTCTTTAAATTGGCATAATTATTTTTTACTAGTTTTTTAAAACGTTTTAATAACTTATTACTTAAAAATAGATAATAGGAGAGGTGTAGTATACCTAGAAAAGGAATAACGATAGAGACAATTCTTAACAAGGTTATTTCCTCATCTATAGGTAATCCAAAAATATATTGGGGAATACTATAAAAAATAAAAGCGATCCCAAACGGTAGTAAACTATATATAAAACTTTTTCTATTTATATTGGATGTATAAATTGTTTTGATGTATTGAAAGATTAATGGGCCTAATACAAAAGGACCAATAAAACCGATAGGCGATACTATGGTGCTAAGAAAATTCCAATTTAGATATGAAGAAGCATAGGTTAGAAAAAGAAATAAAAAGCTCAAAAGAATATTTAGAAGAAGTTTGTTTGCTTCACGTTTTTTCCAAGTGTGGGTAAGCAGTAGCATTAGAAAAAAAATGGTACTAATTCCAGAGTATGTTAAGAATGTAGAGAAATCCTTCAAAAAAAGTCAGTATTGGTTCAATTAGATGAGATTATTTCTAATTTGTAACCTACACCATGAACATTAGTTATCTTTACCTCAGAATCTTTACCTAGTTTTTTGCGTAATTTAGAAATAAACATATCTAAGCTCCTTCCAACAATAACTCCATTGTCTTCCCAAACTTGTTTAATCAATTGCTCTCTTTTTACAATTTTGTTTGGATATTTTGCAAAAATAGCGAGAAGTTCACTTTCTTTAGCGGTTAAAGAGATTTCATTCTTATCAATATTTAATTTTTGTTGATCAGGATAAAAAATATGTTTACCTAAAATGATTTCATTAGAAGAAATATCTGAAATGTTTTCTTCAGACTTCTTTTTAAATAAAGTGAATCCGGTTATTAGTGTCAGAACGATAATAATAAAATAAAGAGTATTAGTGCTACCCATCTCACTATATAAAGCCGAAGTATTTTCGTTGAGTATGATTACCTTAATAGTATAACAGTTTTTGGGTAAATTCCTACCTAAACATGAAATTTCATTATCCTTAAAAGGCCCCAATATTTCATAACTATAGGATACTTCATTTGTTTTACAATTAATTAATTCAGTAATATAATCATAAGGAACTCCTGTTTTTTTAAATTCAGCGTCTATAGTCTCTGCTAATATTTCAGGGTTGATAAATATTTCTTTTTGAAAAGATACTTCGAAAGTTTGATCAGATATTTCTTTTACTGGTAGGACAAGAGATGTAGCATCATTGTTTTTTAATAAAAGTTTATTACCAACACTTCTTAACGCAATTTTTATTTTCTCAGGATAAAAGGAAACTTCTTTTGAAGAAAAACTATGTATTGAGAATAGCGCTATTAATATAACAAGAGTAGTGGCTAATATTTTGACTTTATTTTTCATAAAATGACCAGTTATTTACAAATAACGGAAAATTTACAATTGATATACACTTTTTTACAATTGATTTAGCAAAGTAGCGTATTTCCAGAATTACTTTCGTTTGAGTAAAATTAAAAACAAAAATTAATGAAAACTAATGTAAGAATTCAACTTAATAATTTGAGTGTAAATATTGTTAAAATCTATATGAGCATGTTCGCGTTTATAATGTTTTACGGATGTTCTGGTGAAACAGATTTTATTGTGACTGATTCTGGACTTCAATATAAAGTAGTCAAAGATGGTTCAGGACCCATTGTAGAGAAAGGACAAGAAGTCCTTATTCACGAAACAACTAAGTACACAAATGATTCTATAGTATATACTTCGAGAAATAGAGAAGAACCTTTAAAGATTTTAGTAGGAGGAAATCAAGTGATAAAAGGAGTTGATGAAGGGTTGTTAGGAATGAAAAAAGGAGAGGTACGAAAATTAATTGTCCCACCTTCCTTAAGTAAAAGAATGGGAAAGGTTACATTTCCTCACCCTGATTCTACATTGCTTTACGATATAGAATTAATTGATATTCTCGAAAAGAAACCAATTCCAAAAACTACAAACGGCAATAGCCTAAAAATAGATAAGGAAAACAGTGAAATTAGATGGGAAGGCTTTAATAAACTCCATACTAGCGGACATTATGGAACTGTAGATTTTATTAGTGGTGAATTTTTTAAAGAAAAAGAAAAGGTTACTGGAGGAGAGTTTATCATTAACATGAATACCATAGCCAATATAGATGGAGGGTATAGTGAGATGTTAGTAGATCATTTAAAAAATTCAGATTTCTTTGATACAGAGAATTTTCCTGTAGCTAAACTTTCTATAGTAAATGTAACTTACAATGATGATTCAAATGCTTTAATAACAGCAGATTTAACGATTAAAGATGTTAAACAACCTATAGAGTTTGAAGCGAACATAACATATAATAACAGTAAGCTGATTTTTATCTCTAAATTTATAATTGATAGGACGAGATGGAATATAACATATGCATCGGGTAGTATTTTTGGGAATGTAAAAAATAATTTATTATCAGATGAAATACATTTTGAAGTCAAATTATTAACTGAATAATGCAATTGAGATATCCAATTTTATTTGTTTAACAACCAATTGTAAAAAAATAATGACATATTTTATGATAAAAATTCTGCAAAAATGCATAAAAGGAATTAGTTTTGCAGCCCTAGAAATGAGAAAATATGTCGGAGTCAACTACAGAATTACAAGAAAAGAAAACAGGAAAAGACTTATATAGCTATCAAAAAGGGGCTATAAATAGGATTTTTAAAAGCTTTGAGGATGCTAGAGAGGATTACCATCTTTTATATCAATTACCAACTGGAGGAGGTAAGACGGTTATTTTTTCTGAAATTGTTAGGCAATACTTAAAACATCACAATAGAAAAGTATTAGTGATGACACATCGTATAGAACTATGCAAGCAAACATCAAATATGCTTACAGGTTTTGGTGTAGATAATAAAGTAGTAGACAGTAAAGCAAACTTAGATGATCAAGAAAACTATAGTTGTTTCGTAGCTATGGTAGAAACCTTGAACAATAGGTTGAATGAAGATAAATTGGATATTTCCGATATTGGTTTGGTGATTATTGATGAAGCGCATTATAATTCTTTTACTAAATTATTTAAGTTTTTTGAGAGGTCCTTTATTTTAGGAGTTACAGCAACACCATTAAGTTCTAATATAAAGTTACCAATGAAGGACAATTATGATGAACTAATTGTAGGTGAAACTATAGAGTCATTAATAGAAAATGAATTTCTAGCACGCGCAGAAGTATTTGCTTATAACATGGGGTTAACTTCTTTAGAAGTTGGGTCTAATGGTGATTATACCGTAAAATCATCCGAAGATTTATATACTAATAGTAATATGCTAAGTCAATTATTGCAAGCATATGAAAAGCATTCTAAAGGTAAAAAAACATTAATTTTTAATAATGGTATCAACACTTCGTTGCATGTGTATGATACTTTTAGATCCGCTGGATATCCAATCGCGCATTTAGATAACACAGCTACAAAAAAGCAAAGAAAACAGATACTTCAGTGGTTTAAAGAAACTCCTGATGCTATTTTGACATCAGTAAGTATTTTAACAACAGGATTTGATGAACCTACGGTAGATACAATTATTTTGAATCGTGCTACAAAGTCATTGACTTTATATTATCAAATGATTGGTCGGGGCTCTCGAATTTTAAAGAATAAATCTTCATTTAATGTTATTGATTTAGGAAATAACTATCATAGATTTGGTCCTTGGGGAGCTGATCTGGATTGGCAAAAAATATTCAATTCTCCTGATTATTACATGGATAAGCTCCTTAATGATGAGGATATAGAAAGTAAATTTAAGCATGAAATGCCTGCAGAATTAAGAGCAGAGTTTGCAAATTCCGAGGAAGTTTATTTTGATATTAAAGAAACGTATCTAGATTCTGTGCGAAAAGGAGAGTCTTCTAAAGTAGTACTAGAAAGATCAATAGCTCAGCATGCTAAAATTTGTATAGAAAATAGTGAAGATGTATATGATGCTATTGCATTGGCGAAAATGTTAGGAGATGATATTGATCACAGAATTCAGAGCTATGCAAAATGTATCAGTAGAAGTACTCACAATTTTTTATCTTGGTTGAAGGATGACTATAGGAAAAAACTTAATTCTTATTTAAGAGAGAATTTTGACGAGAAGTTTGAAGAGATTCATGGAAGATCACCAGAATAAGTTATAAGTACTATTCTTTAGGGAATTTCCATGCTACAAAACGGCTCTTTTTGTTTCCTTGTGACATTTCAATAGTTTTATGGATGGTCTTTAATTTATTAAGTTGCTTATAAATCTTTGGTAAATTTTCTTTTTTGGAGACTAATGATGTAAACCAACCGACTTGATTTTTGAAATCAGGACTTTGCTTAATCATTCTTTTGATAAACAAAGCTTCGCCACCATTGCACCATAATTCATTTGCTTGTCCACCAAAATTTAATTCTAGCTTAATCATTTTATCTGATTTAGACAAATTGTTCAATTTTCGTTGTGTTCCTTTTTTTGCTTCTTCAGGAGAAGAATGAAAAGGAGGGTTACACATAGTAAAATGAAAATAATCTTCTGATTTAATTATACCCTTAAAAATGTTAGCATTGTTCTCTTGATGCCTTATTTCTATATGATCTTTTAAATTAGAATTAGATGCTACGTTTTTTCTTGCATAAGAAACTGAGTCTAAATTAATATCAGATCCAACCATTGTCCAACCATTAATCTTTGCTCCTAGAATCGGATATACACAGTTGGCACCAACTCCAATATCCAACCCTTTAACAAGACTTGATTTATTTATATCATCGGCTAGTAAATCAGTTATGTGATGTATGTAATCAGCTCTTCCTGGAATGGGAGGGCATAATGATCCTTGGGGAATATCCCAATTCTCAATTTCATAATAATAGTTTAGAATTGCTTTATTTAGTTCCAAAACAGCTTCACTATTAGAAAAATCAATGGTGATGTTGTTATTATGCGGATTGATTATTAAATAATCAGATAGTTGCTTATGGTTGTTTTTAAGTTCTTCAAAATTATACGAAGAATAATGTTTGTTTTTTGGATGCAATTGATACAGGTATTTAATCAAGTCAAATATAGTAATATTCAAATCATTTTTTTTTGATTTATAGTTTGTAATCTTTTATTGATTTTGGATAAAATATTGTGTTTTAGTGTTTTGTTTTGATAAAACTAAGGTGAAACACGTATTGCTTTCGTTGAAACAACATATAATGTCGTTAAAATGCATTGTTAATTTTGTTAAACTTTTCATTTTTTACTGTTAAAGTACTAATTAATCATGTTTTAGTTATGCGTTATTTTTGCAGTATTACACTTACGGTTTAACCATAATTTATAAAATTTAACATTTCAAATGTTAAAATCCATAACTCCTTGTTGTATGCCTTATTCGAAAGGATTATAGTTAACTAGACTAGTTTTAGTGTTAACAATTTAATTTTGTTAAAATGTAAGTTAATGTGTTATAGTATAAATAGTTAATATTGATACATGGGGGAAAATACCCCCTTATTTAAGTGATATTATTCTCTATCTTTGAATTGATCGATTATCACACTCATTCTCACACAAGTAATAATAATGATTACAAGCAATAATTACTTACGCTCGTAATAACTTAATTAAAGGCTTATTTAATTAAAAAGATTAGACTCATTTTAATTTATTAAATAACAGTAAGAATAGACTTACTAAGATAGTTAAGATATAGCATCAACAATCAAAAAAAAAGACAACAAGCCATGAAATTATTAAAACTACTATTTGTGTTATCGATTTTTGTTTCCTGTGCCGCAGAAGATGATTCTGATTCGTACGCGATTGAACAAATATTTTCGGATAACTTAGAGAAAACTATAAAAGTCGATATTATATATGTTCAGCCATCAGGTGTGTCTGGAAAATCTTCTTACAATTTAAATGAGAATGATTTTATAGCAAATTTAAATGGTAGTTTCTTCCATAGATATGGAATCGGATTAGAAAAAGGCGATGTAAAAACATTAAATAGTGATGAGTTATATGATTTAAAAGATAATAGAGGACGAGAATCTAGTGTTTTTTTACAAGAAACTCAGGATTATTACCGCGAGGACAGAATAAACATTTTTGTAATGAAAAGATCAAATACAATTGCTATTGCTGGGATAGGTAAAGATAAAAGAGCTTTAATTACTGATGAATTTTTGTTCACATCCACGGCTCCTCACGAAATAGGACATGCTTTAGGTCTTCATCATTACCCAGAAGAAGGGAATATTATGAGTCAGATACGACCTTACCTTAGAACTGATTTTACAAGTGTACAAATAGATAGGCTTAAAAAGACATTAGAGAAAATAGAAGAAGAAAAATAAAACAATTTCAGGCCCCAATCAATAGCCCCAATTTATTCGAACATCCCCTTTTAGTATGTGTGC
The DNA here is from genome assembly GCF_003443695.1 of Aquimarina sp. AD1. NCBI lineage: Bacteria > Pseudomonadati > Bacteroidota > Flavobacteriia > Flavobacteriales > Flavobacteriaceae > Aquimarina > Aquimarina sp. AD1. Next base: position 1,053,431 of record NZ_CP031966.1, read on the forward strand.
ATTATCGCTCTTTAGGTACTATTTTTAAAGAGTGTTTGTACAATGTTTAGTCAAACAGATTGTATTATTTTAATTTAATCTGTTTGATTTTTTATAAGAAAAATCTGTGTTTTACCCTTAGAGCAGTTATTATTCTGCATTAATTTAATTCTAAAAAACATCCATAAAATGGATGTTTTTTATTGTTATGCTTGTTGCTACTCTTTTTATTTAATTCGTACTTGATGCATTGAGAAATAATATAACTTTATACGAAGATGATAGGATTATTTAACATGAGGGATAGTTACTTTTGACGATATTTTAGTACTTAGTCTTTTTGTATCAATTCTATGATAGCAGGTATAAAGAAGAATAATTAATTTTTCACACGCACAGCTTCAAAAGTTTTGAATAAAATACCTTTGTAGGCTCTTATATAGCATTTATCTTGGTTATCTGAATCAATCCACACTTTTACTGTATATGTTTTTCCGCTATCAGCATTATAAATTGTTCCACCATCTAACTCTCCGTCTTTAAAACTTAAGTTATTAAGTATGTCCATTCCTAATAAAGGGCGTTGTCTTAATTTTTGGTCAGGATTTTTATTGTCTAGGCCATTAAAATTAGAAATGGGATTCTCGGCGCGTCTATTTATTTTGCCAAAAAAAAGATCTTTATTTTGGTAAATTTCAATAATTGAACCTCCTTCTATTTGCCATTTGCCTATATATGTTTCAGGGGAAATAGAAGAATTATGTAATAAAAAAGAAATTAAAATAATGAAGGTTAATCTCATTAAAAAGTATGTTGTATAAGTTGTTTGTTTTGGAAATATAGGTATAAAGTTTGAGTTTAATTTCTATTTATCCAATTAACTACATACTAAAGGATAATTTTTTGAAAAGATTTGTATGCTAATAATGAATACACAAGCATTATAAAACCCTTATATATAAACAAATAGAATATAATATGTGTAGAGGAGTTGTTTAATATTTTCTGTCTATAATATCTTTTATATCTACTTCCATATAATCTGCAATTTTTTGGAGTCTTTCGAAATCTTTAGCTAAGTTTTTACGCTTTACTACATAATCTCCTGCTTGCGGACTTACTCCCAAAGTTTTAGAAATACCGTATACCGTTTTGGCTCCTTTACTTTTTTTCAGAAGCTTTTTCAAATTCTTATTTACCATAATTCAAACATACATGTATTTTTTTAATATTCAAATAAAATTTTATTAAAAATTAATTTGATTAATCAAATTATGTATGTATATTCGTCAAAACCAAAAATCATCAACTATGAAACTCTTACTTATTACTGCTTTACTTTGTGTATCTATAGGTTATGCGACAACCGAACCAGTAAACGAAAAGGAAAAAACTAAAAAAGAGAAGAAGAGTGTTAAAGAGAATAATTCTTTAATCTCTAAAAATTTTCATTCTGTAAAAAGATGGAAAATCACAATAGAATACACCAATGGTGAACAAATTTCTAAAACAATTACTTTGAATGAAAGATCTACAGTTAGTCCTTTAGAAAGTGCTTTTGTAGAAGCAGAAAAATATATGAAGACACTTAAAAATGTAAAAAGTTATAATGTATCGCCAGTGTCAGGTAATTCGTTTGTCTTACTTGCAGGCAATTAAAAATCCTAAATTCGTCTCAAAACTACTATTGAGAACATAAATCCTACTTAGTTATAAAAAAGACAGTATTTTACTGTCTTTTTTTATTTTAATTCAAATTCTAGTGTATACGTCTTATATGGATGGTTATTTTTTGAAGTTTTTTGTATTTCATTATCAAATACGCGATTTAGATTATTACCAGCTAAATCTTCTATACTAGGTCCAAAAATTATAGTATAGTTCCCTTTTTTCCAGTTTCTTTTTGGTATAAATGAAACTACTGTTTCATCCTTCTTTAGCTCCCAGATACCATCTATAAGTTGTCCTGCACTATCTAGTATTTTTATATTACCAATACTACTACCATAGTCTATTGGTTTTTCACAATTTATTAGTAGATTAGATACAGAATGAATGTTAGGGATTTTAATTTCCCAATTATTTATGTTTGGTTTCTTTCTATCTGCAACGGTAGTAGTAAACTCTTTAGAGAAGTTTTTTACCATATTTACGCCGTTATGATCTTTAATTTCTTCCGAAATCACCAATCTATATTTTTTTTGAGGGATGAACACAGACCCTAACTGTTTATTTGGAATTAGATTTCGTTTTTGTCTTCCTGGTTCTATCCAAATGGTCAATAAAGTTCCATCCTTGGAGATTAAAGCGTTTTGCAGAGGTAATATTGTTCGATCTATAGGTTTATTAGAGTCATCTACAAATTGAATATATTTATAAATATTATTTTCATTAATTGGTCTAGAAAACTTAACATACCATTTTAAAATATTGGTTGGTATACTTGAAGTACTAGGATACACTTTTAATATTTTTAATGATTCGTAACCTTCAGGAACTGGCAAGGAAAAATAGTTGATGGTATGATTGTATACTACGGTATACTTTTGATTCCACCCAAATGGTACTGCGGGTGTAAAGCTTAATGTATTCTGATTTTCCTGAATTTTTCCTAGAATCCTGGTAGAAACAGCTATTCTATCTTCAGGAATTTCTCCTTTAAAAACAAATACATCCTGGGCTACGGATATGTTCTTGGGTATAATAACTTCATTTTTATTAAAAATGTAATTTTCAGATGTTTGACCTAACGATAAGTTAGTAACAACTAATGCTAAAATTCCAAAATAATATCGTTTCACAATAAAAAGTCAATAGTTCAGGTTTATAATGGGACAGATTACTTTACCCACCAGCTATTACCTGTTTTAAGAGCTAGATTTCCGTTAGATTCTCTTTGGATAATTACAAAACCATTACTACCGATTTTATCTAACTGTTGTACATTAACATATGGAAGATTTACATAATCAACACCTTCGGCAGCTCCTTTTTTTACTACAGGTTTAGTTAACTCACCTTGATATGCTTCTAAATCTTTAAAATCAATTTTCATTAATGCTCTATTACTATTAGAAATTAATAAATATCGATTTCCTTCATTTTCAATTTCTATCATATCAATAGGAGAATTGCCACTTCCAAGTTCAGCCACTGTTCTTCCTTTTTGATGTTCTCCTGATTTCATTTTATTCATTGGAAAAATAACTAATGGAGTACAAGTATAACCAGCCAAAACTTGTAATTCTCCATTGATTTTTGTTGGAATAAATGTTTTAATAGGTGCATGTGTTTCATACTTACCATGCGCAGCGTGGTAAATTTCTAAAGAACTATAATTTTGTGTCTCTGAAAACGGAAAATCAATAGCTCTAAATGTAGAGGCAAATTCTTTGTTACTTAGTCCAGATAATAATAATTTTCCATCTGTATATTTAATATCCGCAACGGCCCATTTTCTTAATTTTCTTCCTCTTCGGTCTTCTGCTTCTTTAGATATAGGATCTAATAATGTAGTTTTAGTGTAAGACACATTGTCAAGAGGTACTTGCTTTAGGACATTGTCCTCAACTCTTAATAATATGGGTATTCCAGAGCTATGATTAATAGAAAGATAAATATTATTGTTATTTGGGTTAACTACCATATCCGTAATTTGAACTTGATCAATAGTGGTTCCCATCATATCAGCAACCAATTTATCTAGATTGTCTAATTTAACTTTCGAGTTATCCAATTTAGGGTGTTCACTAAAATCTATAGCTACAACTTGTGCTGCATTACTATCCCCAATAAATAAAATACCTTCTGGTCCAAAAGTCATCTTATGTATTGAAATAATACCTGGATTTCCGGTTATAAAACCCTTTTTTAAGATGGAATTAGCCTGAGCTTGACCAAAGAAAAATGATAAGATAAGTGTAACAGTTAGAGTGATAAGTGTTTTCATGATAAATGATATATGAATAAATCCTTGATCACAAAATAATAAAAATGAAAGATGTTTAGAGTTAAATAAATGCCAATACTGATTGTCTAGGATAAAACAAAAGAATTATTTTAAAATCAAAATAATTGATTTTTAACAAGTTCATAATAACTAGAACTTACAGGGATTCTAATGTCAGTAAGAAAAAGATCTTTTCCTTTTAGTGCAGTAACATAGTTCTTATTAATAATAAATGATCGATGAACTCGCATAAATATTTCTGGTAATGTCTCTTCTAGAGATTTTAGCGTTTGATGACTCATTATTTTTTTATTAGTAGTATGAAAAACAACATATTCACTATCACTCTCGATGTACTGTACATCACTGTATTTAATTTTATGTAGATCATACCCAGATTTTACCGTAATTTTTCCTTCGACATTGCTGGTTTTAGGATCCTTTTTTATCTTTTGTATAGCAGCTAAAAATCGATCAAAGGTGATTGGTTTTAATAAATAATCTAGTGCATTTAATTCGAACCCTTCCAACGCATATTCAGAATAAGCAGTAGTGAAAATTATTTGAGTTGTAGTAGGGATTATTTTTGCTAAATCAGTTCCCTTTAATTCAGGCATTTGTATGTCTAAAAATATGACATCAATAGGCTCATTTTTTAGAATATTTATTGCTTCGAGTGGGTTTTCAAGTGTAGCAATTATTTCTATATAATCCAATCGATCTATATAGGTTTTTAAGAGTGTTCTGGCTAGCTCTTCGTCATCAATTATTAAACACCTAAGCATTATCGTCTAATTTTATATTTAGTTTTACTTTAAAAATATTATTGTCATTGGTAATTAATAACTTGTGCTTTTCGTGATACAATATATCTAATCGTTTTTTAACATTTTCTAATCCAATTCCTCCAATTTTATCTTTCATTATTTTTTCTTTAGGAATACTATTAATTATTTCAAAATTGATATTAGATGTGTTTGATGTTATATCAATCTCTATAAAGGATAGTGGTTTTTCAATATTACTATGTTTAAATGCATTTTCTATGAATGGTATAAAAAGCATAGGAGCAATAGGAACAGTATTGTCATCTACATTAAACTTTGTTGTAATTTCATAAGGTTTACTGTTTTTTAAAGAAAATAATTTGATATAATTTTTAATATAAGTTATTTCTTTTTGGATAGAAACATAGGGGCGGTCACATTCATAAAGAACATATCTAAGCATTTCTGATAAGTAACTTATACTTTGCTGTGTTTTATCAGAATCTATTACAGAGAGTGCATAAATATTGTTGAGAGAGTTGAATAGAAAATGAGGGTTGATTTGTGATTTTAATAGTTTTAGTTCGGTTTGAAGGTTTTCGTTTTTACTTCTAATCATTTCTTCTTCCTTTTTTTGTGCGAACAAAAAAGTTTCTATAAACGTAGCAATCAAATATGCAATCATCAAATTAGAAAAATGAACCATTAAAATAGATGGAGGTTTTATTCTTCTTGGAGGTCTTTTAAAAGGTGGATCAACCATTCTAGGATTATTACGAGGAGGGAGTATTCTACTGGATAAATTAGAAGATATCGTAGATGATGACAATGCCGACACACAAATTATACTTAAAGAAATTAAAAAGAAAAACAAGTATTTCTTTTTAAATAAAAAATGTTTGGCAATAAAAAAAATTAATAACCCAATAAGTCCAATTTGGAACGCAAAAAGAATGGAGTTTTCGATAAGGAACTTTTCGTTATTATTTTGTCCAAATGATAAAAAAAACCAAATAATTCCCCATAAAATTATTTGAAAAAGAAACCTTTTATAATTATTCATAGTACAAATTAAATGAAAATATAATAGTTGAGTTTCAAAATAGATGATTAAGAGCTATATCTTTTAGTTCGTTCACAGAATGGAAATGAACATTCGCCTAAAACTATATGTGGTCGACAGAAAACTCCTCATTTGCATTATACTTTTACCGAAATTTATAGTCTATACAAGAAACATAAACATAAAAAAAATGAAAAGTAACTTGTTGAATTTAGGATTATTAATGACACTTTGTTTATTACTGTTTTCGTGTAAATCAAATGCACAATCAAAAGATGAAAAGAAGAGAGGAAAAGAAAGACCTACTGTTGAAGAGATTTTTAAAATGATGGATGAGAATGAAGATGGAAAATTAGCAAAGGAAGAAGTTAAAGGACCTTTAGAAAGAGATTTTGCAAAAATTGATTTAGATGAAGATGGGTTTATTACTAAAGAAGAATTGAAAAAAGCTCCTAAACCTGAAAGAAAAGGACCACCAAGAAGAGAGCAATAAGATTATAAAAATAATATAGAATTAACTAAATCTAAGAATATGATGAATACGAAACTTATATCTAAAAAGATTATTCCACTGGCATTGTTAGTTTGTACCGTTTGCATCGTTTTTATAGCTTGTAGTGGTGATGATAATGGAACATCTACAACGGATGATGATGGTACTGTTGCAGAATTGCACGCTGCTTTTGCAGAATTCGATACAGATGAGACAGATATTTATTTGGATGGATCTAATGTAGTTATTGAAACTACAGGAAGACCCAATCATACAACATCTTATTGGGGTGAAGGTAATGCATTATATATTGAAGAACCTGATGTTGCCTCAACACCAAGTATAATACCTAATTTTGATGCTTCTGCTACTTTAGTAGTTTCTGCAAATCCACAATTAGCTAATAACACTACAGCAACATCTTTGGGAACAATTGGGATAGCTGTAAGTGGGGCAGCACTTTTTAATGATCAAGAAGGAAATGGTGCGCTAGATCAGGCAGCAGGGTCTTTGGATTATACAGGAGGACATATAGGACCTGGAGTATATCATTATCATTTAGAACCAAGAGCATGGTCTAATGATGATGAAAATTTGATCGGGATTATATCGGATGGATTTTTTATCTATGGTAGAAAGTGTAATTCTACAGGTACGTATCCTACGGATTTAGATGCTTCTGGAGGTCATACTCATATAACACAACATTCAGAAGAAGCTGAGTATCATTATCATGTTATTAATGAATTATATTCTAATACAGGTAGTTATATAGTTTTTGCTGGACCATTTAATGGAACTCCCAATGCGGTTAATTAAATGTTTTTTTATAAGTAGTTTTTTTTCTATCTGTTTTATGGCTTGTAAAACAGATAGGGAAAATCATATTGTTGATATGGATAAAAAAATAATCAATAATGTTTTGGTGCCTAAGGACTTGTTGATTTTAAATGCAAGTGAAGGAAAATGGTACTATGAGCAAAAACCTTTTTCTGGTTATGCTGTAAAGTTTCATTCTAATAAAATGCTTGAAGAAAAAGTAGGTTATTACGAAGGTAAAAAAGAAGGGTTAGCTCAAAAATGGTTTTCTGATGGTTTGTTGCAAAAAGAATCATTTTATATAGCTAACCACCTTGATGGAGTTGTAAAAATTTGGTGGCCAAATGGTAATATAGCTTCAGAATCTAATTATATAAAAGGAACTCGGAATGGAGTTCAAAAAAAATGGTTTACAAATGGTCAACTGTCTAAACGAACTAATTTGATTAATGGAAAAGAAAATGGAATGCAGCAGGCTTGGTTAGAGAATGGAAAGCTATATGTGAACTACGAAGCAAAAAACGGACGTGTTTTTGGCTTAAAAAGAGCTAATTTATGTTATAAGTTGGAAAATGAAATTGTACAGTTTAAAAAGTTATAGTATTATTTTATGTTGCTTGCTTTTCAGTTGTAAGCAAAAAGAAAATATGAGTAGAGTAGAAGTACTACCATATTATCAGGATGCTAGTTTTACGCCGCATTGGCTAACTCCTTATGCAAAAGAACTTAATGATTTTCATAAAATTCCTGATTTTTCTTTAGTGAATCAAGAGGGAGAGATTGTGACTAGTAAAACCTTCGATGATAAAATTTATATAACTGATTTTTTCTTTACAACATGTCCTGGAATCTGTCCAAAAATGACATCCAATATGTTGTTGTTGCAAGAAGAATTTAAAAATGATGAAGATATTTTATTATTATCACATTCTGTAACTCCAGAAAGAGATTCAATACCGATATTACAAGAGTATGCAGAACTAAAAGGTGTTCTGAATTCTAAGTGGCATTTAGTAACTGGAGATCGTGATGTAATTTATGATCTAGGACGTAATTCCTACTTCGTTGAAGAGAATTTAGGAGAAACAAAAACGAAAGAGGATTTTCTTCATACCGAAAATTTTGTTTTGGTAGATAAAAAGAAACATATAAGAGGTATTTATAATGGTTTAAATAGAGCATCTATTAATCAGCTTATCACTGATATAAATACTTTAAAATCAGAGAAAAAATTTTAAATTTTTTTACCCCAAAACTAATGATATAGAAACAGAAGATTTAGTTGCTTTTGTATTTATAGATAGATTTTGTGTTTGAATCTGAATCCCTGTAGTCTCTATGATTGCAGGGGTTATTTTGTTAAAGTATTATTTTAAATAAAATCAATAAACGAGAATTATTAAAAAAAAGCTGAGTTGATATCAACTCAGCCTTTCTAACCACCAATTATCCAATATTAACTAATGTTCATAGCAATTTTTTCCCCCTTGCTTCGGTTAACCCAATAGTTTAATTAAATAATCGGTTTATTATTTTTTTTGGTGGTGTGATAATTTCTTGATGTACACTATCAATCCAATATAAATAGCTATTAATAGTTGCACATAGTTCATTATTAGCATTAAAAAAACGATTTCTAATGGCTAATTTTTGACTGTCATTATCAATACAAATAAGTTCCAGGTTTATAAAAAAATCTTGCATAAACATTAAATGTTTTCTTTGGCTTAGGGATTCTATAGATTCCTGTACATTAAGTTTTGTTTTGTTTCTTTTTTTGTCAGTATACCCTTTGTCAAATAAGAAGGCAAGTAATACGGATGATGTATAAGCAATGTATGCAGAATTTTGCATTACCATATAATCATCAACATCCTCTCCTTTAACTTTAAAATTTCTTCTAAACATTTTGTTTTATTTGATATTATATTCCGGAATTCTTCATTTTGTTAAGTTTTCGTTTTTTCTTGTTTCCTACCTGAAAAGCTCTAGATATATTGAACCCAAGATGTATATCCCCTTCAAAGAAATTGTCTGTAGATTCTGCGATGAAACTTTTTTCTATCATAGTAATAGAGTTGGATAGAATTATTTGAAATACGTGTCCTCCTGTTTCTATATCTACCCCAAACGCTAAAGAGTTTGTTGCGTCGATAGACTCCAACGGATTAGCAGTATAAAAGTATTCTCCGTTTATAGATATTCTTTTAGTTAGCTTTAATCTACTACCTATACCGACAGCAAAAATATCGTGTGGATCATCATTAATTTTCACAGAATTTCTATGAATATAAGTTGGGGTAATTTGTAATGAAAATGCAGGACTAAATTTTCTAGCAATTAGTATTTGTGAAACATACGATAATTTTTGACTAAAGGTAGGCTCATTTTCTGGGTCAAAATCCTTTAATGTTCTATAAGCAATGCTTGAGAAAAGTGATGCTGTAAATGGGAATGATCCTTCACCAGTACTTTGCTTTAAGAATTTGTATTTAATAAAGCCATCATATGTTTTGTCAAAACTACTTCGACCTACTCCTAACATTATATTATCAGATAGTCCATATTCAAAAGCAAAACGGATATTAGATTGATCCAATCCATATAATTCATCAATTCCAAGATTAACTCGTCCAAAACGGTGTGATATAACAAATTCTAAAGTACCTTTATTTCTGTTCTCTACAGAATGACCATTTAATATTCTAGTTCCTTTAAAAGTAGAAGTAGTATAACTTTTTGTCTGTGGTGTTTCATCTTCTAGAATGTCTAGTAGATCTTGTGCATATGAATTAGAACTCAATGCCCAAAGTGCAAAAACAATTAAAAAATTCTTCATATTATTTTTTATAAGGTTTGTGATCTAGTTCAAATGTTATTTTTATACTATCTGCTATATTATTAGTTACTACGGATGGTATTTCGATTTCGAAATCAGCCACCTTTATTGGGAAGGTTCCTTTTAAGAATATATTTTCTTTGTTTTTGCCAATTATACCTTTGGTTTCAATTTTTTTTGTTACTCCATGGATAGTAATATCACCAACAATTGATACAGTTTGTTCATTTTTAGTTAGTGCATTAAAATCCAGAATTTGGCCTTTAAATATTGCCTTAGGGTATTTGTCAGACTCTACATAGTTTTCATTAAAATGTTCTTGCATCAACGATTTTTCGAACATAAATGATTTCATCAAAATAGATATTGCTATTGTACCTGTTGATGTGTCTATAATACTTAATACCTGATTGTTTTCTGCTTTTATATCTTCTATTGGTGTGGCAGAAAAGAAAGAAGTATATCCTTGTTTTGTTAAAAATTTTCCTTGTCCAAAGGAGACAGTGGAAAGTAATATTGTGAATAATAATATATATAGAGATTTCATTTCTTTTTAAGTTTATGGTTTATTCAATAATCACACATTTAACCAATACTACATCCATTAAGTATCCCGTGCAGATGCCTTTAATATTGATATGCTGACCTATTTTTAGATTGTTTGTTTTTAAGCTTTCTTCAGAAGAGATGTAGCAGGTTACATTGCCTATAGTATTATCATTACCTAATGTAATGATGCTATTTCCGTTTTTCCCAGAAGTTATTTCTGTAATAGAACCTTGAACCTGAATAATTTGTTCTAAGTATTTAGCATTTGCTTCATTTTCATTGTTAGAAAAGCTATCTACCAATTCATTAGATTCTATCGATATGTTAGGTTTAGATTCTGATATATCGACGAAAGGTTTATTATATATATTATTATAAATAAATATCCCTGTCAGAATCAGTAGTAGCATGGAAATACTAAGTATGCTTCTTGTTTTACTATTCATAATATTAGATTTAATTATTTAGAGCTCCATTTTCTATCCAACAACGGATCAATTCTATCTGATCATTGCTTAAAGAACCTCCTAATGGCATTGTTCTATTTACTACTTGCGTTCTAACTCGTTCTGAGTTAGCGCTTATATTTTCATAAGTTCTTAAATCTGGAGCTTGGTTTCCTCCATGACAACTTATACAGTTATTATCAATAATTGATTTAATATCAGTTGAAAAAGATATTGCTGGATCGCATAATTCTTCTGAAATAATACCAGATTCTTCTTCTACATTCCTTTCACAAGAAAGAAAGGTGATACCTATTGTAATTATTAGTATGTTTTTGATTTTTAACAGGTCATTCATTTTTTTTAAAAATTTAAAATAAGAGGAAGAAAGCAAGAAGTCTTATCTTCCTCTTATAACCAACTAACTACTTAAATATTTATATGACGATATCAAGTTTAAATTTTTATAATGGTGTAGTATCCGTATTAACTACTGGCCATATACCTGGTGATGGAACGCTAACTCCGTAGTTGTCTCCTCTTTCTATATCCTGTCCGAAATAGTAAAGAGGTCTTCCTTTATAGGTTAATTGTGATCTACCAAATACATCGATAGTACCAAAGTCATTAGCATCCAATATACTTGGAAGGTTGTCGATGTCGATATGAAAAATTGGCCAAATTGGATCATTAGAAAAATCCTGTAGTGTGTAATTATTATCGTCCTTGGTGTCATTGACAAAAGCATAGATTGTTCTACCAGTGCTACTAGTCATGTAAAATGTAAGTTCATCACCAGTTTCATAGCCACTAGTAAAGTTTAGATCATTTCCTGCATCATCTCTACCAATTAATTGCGCTTCCGCATACATTAGAGAATAATCAGGTTTTGCGATATACCAGTTGTTGCCCACTTTATCTCCGTTAGTATCACCAGCTACATTATCATTAAAGAAATAATATAAAGGCCATCCTTTATAAGTGTTTTGTTTATCCCCATCCGTTCTTGTAATTACTCCAAAGTCCGAAGCGTTTAAACCATCATCTAATGTTAAATCTGCTTGATAAAATATTGGCCAAGCTGTTTTACAGTCGTTATTACATTCTGATTGTGTTTTAGTATCTCTAGAAAAGAAATAAAGAGACATTCCGTTAGCATCTGTAAGGATATTTCCGAATTCAGGATCTGCAACCAATCGCACAGCGTTAGCATCAGGAGTTGGATCTGGTTCGATAATAGTATCATTGTCATCACTACTACAACTTGTTAATAATGATATGAAAGCGAATAATAAGAAAATTGATTTTTTCATTTTTAGATTATTTATGATTTATGATGCAAATAACCGGCAATGAAGGAGGTAGAATCAAACAAATATATGTGAGAAGGAAAAAGTAGCCTTAAAAAGGAAAAAAAAGACTTGAAATATTCAACCCTCTTTTTTCCTGTGAGTTTATTTAAACTTATATAATGAATGGAGTTTAACTAAATCCTAAATATTGAATAAATGATGTTAGAAGGGTACTATGTTTACCTATTATCTACCTAAATCACATTTCAAATTAGTGGATTTTAAGCTTTAAATAACAAATTAAAGGTAGTGGAGAAGTAGTATTGAAAAAAGAAGAAATAATTTATTTAATAGTCAAAAAATATCTTTTTAGATATTTAACCATTGTCTAAATTCAGCAGCCTTATTCTTACTAATAATTATTTCTACATCTGCATCTTTTATCAAAATTTTAAGCTGACTATTTCCGTATTTGATAATTTTTGCAATAGCAGTAATACTTATTATAAATTGACGATTTGCTCTAAAGAATAGTGAGGTATCCAGATTCATAAGCATGTCATCTAAACTATCATTACTTGTCGATTTTTTACCGTTAAAACATACAATATATGTTATTGTATTTTCCGTATAAATGTATGATATGTTATTTATGGGAACAGGAATCAACTCATTTCTAATGTAAGTAAGAATTCTCTTTTTACTTGATTCTTTCATATTTTCAGTATTAGACTCTATGTTTGAGTCTAATAATTCCTCCTCTGTATTTTCAACTACTTTTTGTTGATAAGCAATAAGATCAGTGTTTAATTTAGATAGATTGAGTAATTCACTTTCTAAGTTAATATTTTTTTGCTCTAATTGTTTTTCATAATAACTTCCTATTATTCGAACAGCCATAAAAGAAGATAAAATAATTAACCCTCCCATTAATGCAAAAATTGTATAAAAACTTGTTTTCAGTTTTCTAATTTGACCACTAACCTTGTTTAAATTAACGTGCGCTGCAACAATAAGATCAGAATCTTTTACTGGCGCTATATATACAATTTCCGATAATCTATCAATAGTAGGTACACTGTCAGTTTCTTTTCTTTGATTAAGTAATAGATCATAAAGTTTATCAGAACTATCTTCTTCACTTAGTGATTTAATAAGAGATTGATCAGAGTTTACTTTCTGACCAACTTTGGTTCTGTCCGGATGACATACTTCTTTTCCTGACCAATCAAATACACAAATAAAAGAAGCTTCATTATGTGTATTTGCAATTGTATTTTGGATGTTTTTAATTACAACTTGTTTATCAATACCTCCCGATATTTGATAATGTGATAACCTAGAAATCTCGTTAGCTTCTCTTTTGCTGGATTCTAACTGGATTTCGATGAGCTGATTAGCACTTACTTTAATAAAGTATTTTACGCCAAATGATGCGATAATTAGAAATATAACTGATATAGAAATAAAAGTCAAAAAATATAATCGATCTTTTCTCATTGATTAGTATCTACTTAAGATAATTAAAAGCTGCAAAACGCTCAGAATTTTAAAAAAAACGAAAATAAGATATTTTCTTACTATAGTGTTTAAAACAACGAACAATAATAATTCATTTCAATCTCTTTTTTTCCTTTTTAATACATATTTTTCATCTTTATCATTGTTTTTTTTTCAAGAGTATATTAATTCCTCTTTATTTGCAATCGTAATTAACTCGAATAATAAATAAATGAAAACCAGCTTTTAATTAATGAACAGAAAAAATAAAATAACGATATTTCTTCTTAGTCTTCTATTAATAGCAGGGGCATACTTTTATATTGAATACTATAATACATCACATATTGATATCAATAATGTATCTACAGAAATAAGTACGGATTCCCAAAAATTAACGGCGTCGTTTATAAATGATGAAAATGATGCTAATTTAATTTATAAGGATAAAATTGTGGAAGTAATTGGAGTTGTAAAAGAAGTTACTTTTCTTAATGATAGAAATACTATCGTTTTAGAGGGTGATAATAAAAACTCTAGTGTATTATGTGATATGCAATCTGATCAATTTAAGATGGTAAAAAATCTGAAAAAAGGTCAAAAAATAGAATTAAAAGGGGTTTGCAAAGGCTTTCTGAAAGATGTTATTTTATTAAATTGTATGCTTATCAACCAATAAACCAATGAATAAAATTATTGCTCTACTTTTTCTTGTTACTAATATGGGGTCCTCTGATATTAAATCTGATCAGATTATAACTCGGCAGGGACAGGTTTCATTTTTTTCATACACTTCTGTAGAAAATATAGAGGCCAAAAACAATCAGGTTTTAAGTATTATAGACCTTTCAAAAAATGAAATAGCGATTAGTATGCTTATGAATGCATTTGTATTTAAAAAGTCATTAATGCATGAACATTTTAATGAAAGTTATATTGAATCAGATTTGTACCCTAAAGCTACTTTTAAAGGAGAAATATTGGATTATGACCCAGAAATAAAAGGTGTTCAGACGAAGTTTGTAAAAGGAACACTTACGATACGTGATATAGAAAAAGAGGTCGAGATTAAAACGAGTATTGAAAATATCGATGGAAAACATGTCATAACAGGAGATTTTGAGGTCGTTGTGAAGGATTTTGAAATTAAAATTCCACCTATTCTTAGACCCAATATCGCAGAAGTAATATCAATTAAATTTAGATTTGAATATCAACCATATGAGAAATAATAAGTTTTTTCTTTTATTCATAGTTATGCTAATTGGATTTGGTATTTCTATAAACGCTCAGGATTTATTAGAAACTTTAGAAAAAGAATATCCAGATGTCCCTCAGTATGAAATAGCTACTTTTAAATCTACAAGAATTGCAATAGGCCATTCCATAGAGAATAGGAAAGAAGGTGTTTTGCAAGTAATGGCTATGAATAGGTATTGGAATATACCTAATTATCAAGGGCAGAGTTTTATAGCTGATAAATGGAGTGCAAGAATTGCTCTAGAATATGGAATTTCTAATAGACTGAGTACAGGATTCGGTTGGACCACTTTAGAAGATGTGTATGATGGTTTTTTGAAATATAATTTATTGCGTCAGCGTAAAAAATCTAAAAAATCATTTGTTAGTGTAACTCTTTTTCAAAATGCATCTTATAGAAGTGAGAGTGAAGGTAGGTCTCCAATTTATGGTGGTTTCGAGGATACATCTTTTAGCGATCGTTTAGCGTTTACTACTCAAGTATTAATTGCTCGTAAATTTACTCCTCAATTTTCTGCACAGATTTCTCCAACTTTTATTCATAGAGGTTCTTCAATATCAGATGAAGATCCTAATAATCATTTTGCCATAGGTATTGGAGGAAGATATAAAGTAGGCGGTCATGTATCTATCGTATCCGAGTATTATTATGTTGCGAATCCTATAAAATCTGCAGATACTTATGGAGCCTTTGCGCTAGGAGTAAACTGGGAGTTAAGTGATTTAATGCTACAATTTCACATGACTAATGCTTGGAGTACTGTAGAAGATGTATTTATAACACAAACGCCTAATAATTTTAATTTACAGGATGGTAATTTTACTTTTGGCTTTACGGCGACTTTTGCGCTACATCTAAAGCAAAAACAACCTTAACATATAAAAACAAATAGATAACTGATAAAAAAAGAGACTTAACAATTCATGTTAAGTCTCTTTTTTTATTATAGTAGAAATACCTTTTTGTTATTTCTTTTCTGCTTTATCTGCAATAATCCGATTCTCTCTATTAGCTAATTCCCATGCTGTATGAAAAACTAGTCTAGTTCTGTTTTCTAGTAAATCATATTCAATTTTATCAGGTGTATCACTTGGTTGGTGATAATCATCGTGAGTACCATTAAAATAAAATATTACTGGTATGTTGTTTTTTGCAAAATTATAATGATCAGATCTGTAATAGAAACGATTAGGGTCGTTCTCATCATTATATGTGTAATCCAATTCTACATTTGTATATTTTGTATTTACTTCTTCAGAAATATTATGAAGTTCCGTACTTAGCTTGTCACTTCCTATTAAATATACATAATTTCTATTTTCACTTTTACGTTTTGGATCTATTCGACCGATCATATCGATGTTTAAATCTGCAACTGTGTTTTCTAATGGAAAAATTGGATCTTTATCAGTATAATAGCGTGATCCCAAAAGACCTTTTTCTTCTCCAGTAACGTTTAGAAATAATATTGACCTTTTCGGTCCATTACCATCTTTTACAGCTTTGGCAAAAGCTTCTGCAATTTCTACCACCGCAACAGTTCCTGATCCATCATCGTCAGCACCATTATATACTTTTCCGTCTTTTACTCCTTCGTGATCTAAATGTGCAGATATTACTATAATCTCATCAGGTTTCTCAGATCCTTTGATAAATGCAGCTACATTCTCTGAAGTTATTTTCTCAGAAACATTTTTGTAATCCATTGAAAAATTCGTCTTAATAACACTAGATTTATCATTTGTAGCAATATCATTAACAAATGCCTTTGCTAAATCTTCATTGAGAAGCAAAAAGTAAGGATCTTCGTCATTGCCGGCAAGTGACATTCTGCTAGAGGAGTTAGTAAATTGTGCAACTGCCATCTGATATACTTCTGGGAAATAAAACAAAATAGCTTTAGCACCTTGGTCTATTGCCGCAGTACGCTTAGCAGCAAACTGTTGCCTCATGTTTGACCATTTAGATGCTTCTGTAGTTCCAGTTACCATAAAAGTTCCATTTTTGTTTTTAGGTTCTCCTGATTTAATTAAAACAACTTTATCTTTAACATCAACATCAGAATAACTGGAGTACTTTTCATCATCGATTCCAAATCCAACATATACAATTTCATTGATAGAAATTTTATCTGTTTTACCAGAACTTAAGGATATAAAATCTTCTTTGTATGCAAATGATTTGTCATTAACAGTTAGCTTGATTTCAGGGTTTCCAGCAACTTCAAGAGGTACTTCTTGAAAATAGTTCCCATCGCTTTTAGCAGCAGGAACACCATACTTCATGTAGTGTTCTTTTAGGAAATTAACAGCCATTTTTTGACCTGGCTTACCAGTTTCTCTTCCTTCAAACTCATCTGATGCATATTTATATAATGCAGTTTTTAAATCTTCGGATGTAATTGTTTTGGCATATGTTACAGGATCATTAGCAACTTTTTTTGTTTCTGCCGGTTTTGTTGTTGTTTTGGTAGTACCACAAGCTGTAATAAGAGCCGTTATAGCCAAAACAGAAAATACTTTTTTCATAAAGATGTGTGAATATTATTTTTTTTGATTTAGCCAAAAATACAAGAATTTATATATGATTTTATTAAGTGATTGAAAAAATAGACTTGATCAAATCATTTATGGTGTTTTAATTCTAGATTAAGTGGATAGATGTTAACATAAATAGATCAAATTATATTTGTAATTTCGTTTATACATTTAATAAATTGATAAAAAATGTCTAGTACTAACCAATGTAAAAATTGTGAACAGTCTTTTGATAGGTCCTTTGATTATTGTCCATATTGCGGACAAGAGGCAGCTGATAAATTAACTTTTGGAGTTTTATTTAGTAATACTATTGGAAATTACTTTGCGGTTGATGCTCGTTTCTTTAAAAGTTTCATACCATTAATGACAAAACCTGGTGTACTGGCGAGACGTTTTGTAGATGGAAAACGTCTTTCATACTTACATCCCGCTCAATTTTACTTATTCATATCTGTTGTGTTCTTTTTTATTTTCTCATTTACTGTGAGGAAGGCCGATAATACCCTTAATAAGAAGTTTAAGCAAGAATTTAGTAAGGATATCAAGTTAGATTCTTTAGATTTTAAAAAAGATTCAATTGGTATCGAAATTGCTAAAAAAGCAATAACTGAAAACGCTGCACTTGCTAATATTGCAAGCGAAGATCTTAAAGCTCTTGATTCTGTGATTTCTGCGGAACAAAAAAATCCAAATCTCTCATTTAATTTTAAACGCAAACAGTTAGATTCATTGATAACTATTGGTGCTCCCCAGAGTGAGAAACTCAAGATTATGGGGGTTGATGAAAATGATGGAGCGATTACTAAAAAATTTTTTACTCAAATATTGAAGTTTTATGAGCAACAGGGTGGAGGAATATTAAAAACTTTTTATGATACGATTCCTATTACAATGTTCTTAATGCTGCCATTATTTGCTTTTTTGTTGAAAATATTCTTTTGGACAAAAGGAACCTTTGCACATCATATGGTATTTAGTTTTTATTTTTTCACATTTATTTTTACATCGTTTTGTTTTTTAATTTGTTTTAATTCGTTTATTGAGATTCCTATTTGGTTACAGGTATTATTCTTTTTATCCTTTATTATTTATTTAATTCTAGCGTTTAGGAACTTCTATAAAGGTAGTTGGATTGGAGCAATTCTTAAAGGTTTTGTAGTTAGTTATGTATATATGATGATTATTGTACCATTAGCTTTTACAGGTATTATTTTTGTGTCTATATTTTTATATTAAAGATTAGAGATTAAATTTTGTTGTTAATAAAGAAGTTAATTTTAAAAGAAGTAATAATGAAATTCAATATAAATAATACATTTTCTGAAGAATTGCCTTCGGACCCGATACTTGAAAACTCTCGTAGACAGGTTAGAAATGCTTGCTTCTCTTATGTTACTCCAAGAAAAACAAGTAATCCAACAATTTTGCATGTTTCTGATGAAGTAATGCAAGATTTAGGGTTAAGTCAAGATGATGCTAAATCCGAAGAGTTTTTACAGATAATGACCGGTAATAAGGTGATGAAAAACACAAAACCTTATGCAATGCATTATGGAGGTCATCAATTCGGAAACTGGGCAGGACAATTGGGAGATGGACGTGCTATTAACTTATTGGAAGTTGTACATAATTCTAAGCGTTGGGCAGTTCAATTAAAAGGAGCAGGAGAGACGCCTTATTCTCGTAATGCTGATGGTTTAGCAGTTCTTCGTTCTTCGATACGCGAGTATTTATGTAGTGAGGCCATGTATCATTTAGGAGTTCCTACAACTAGAGCTTTATCTTTGTCTATTACCGGTGATCAAGTATTAAGGGATATATTATATAATGGTAATGCAGCATATGAAAAAGGAGCCGTTGTATCGAGAGTTGCACCTTCTTTCATTCGGTTTGGTAATTTTGAAGTATTAGCCGCTCATGGAGATCATACAACGTTGAAATTATTGACAGATTATACCATCAAATACTTTTATCCTGAGATAACAAACACAGGCAAGGAGGCCTATATTTCATTCTTTAAATTAGTTAGTGAAAGAAGTTTGAAGATGGTTATAGATTGGCAGCGAGTAGGTTTTGTTCATGGAGTTATGAATACTGATAATATGTCTATTCTTGGTGCAACAATAGATTATGGACCTTATGGATGGTTAGAAGTATATGATCATGGATGGACTCCTAATACCACAGATAGTCAGTTTAAACGTTATAGATATGGTACACAACCAGAAATTGTTCTGTGGAATCTTTATCAATTAGCAAATGCGTTGTTCCCGTTAATTGAAGAAGCAGATCCATTAGAAAATATTTTGGACGCTTATCAAAATTCTTATAAGAATGAATATATCGATATGATGACATCTAAAATAGGATTGTTTACTAAGCAATCGGAAGATCAGCATATTATAGAACAATTAGAAGAATTACTTCAGGTTGTAGAAACTGATATGACTATTTTTTTCAGAAATTTAAGTACTTATAAAAAAGGAAGTTATAATCAATGGATGCAAATAGTTTCAGAAGCTTTTTATACACTTAGTGATGTAAAAGAGGATGTTCTACAGCGTTGGAATGATTGGTTTTTAATGTATGATAATAGGTTGAATGTAGAGGTTTTAAGTGATGAGCAACGCAAAGAAAAAATGGATACTATTAATCCTAAGTATGTGTTACGTAATTATATGGCTCAGTTAGCTATAGACGACGCTGATAAAGGTGATTATATGTTAATCGATGAATTGTATAAAATGCTTAAAAAACCCTATAGTGAACAACCTGAATACGATAAATGGTTTGCTAAACGTCCTGATTGGGCAAGAGATAAGGTAGGTTGTTCTATGCTATCTTGTAGTTCCTAATAATAAGTATTAGTGAAATTTATGTTAGATGTAATAAATAATATTAAAGAAGGATATTCCGAAGGGATTTATAACAATGTTAAGTATAGCATAACCAAAGAAGTTTTTAATCACGGAAAGTCTTTTAAAATATATGCAAAAGAATTACAAGGAAATGATTTTATAAGTTTAAATTATTACATCACTTCTACTTCCGAATTATTAAAACCTTGCGAAATGCCAAAACAAAAGGTTATTGATTTTCTGAATAATGTATTTTTAATCTAATGAATTGTTTTTTAGTATTTAAATGATTGATTTTAAATAGCTTATGGTATTTAACTTGTTGTTTTAGTTTAGGTTATTTTTCTCCTGGGTGGTATGTTTTTTCAGCACGTTTTTCTACATCTTCCTTGTAGAATGCAGCTTCTTTAAATTGAACATTTACATACGGTTCTATTTGATCGTCGAAATGTGTAGAATCCGGATTACCACTTTGTCCACCAGCTAAACTAGTTTTTGCTTTTACTTTATCACCAAATTCCACAACTGCAACAAAACTATTTCCTCTAGTACCATAAATTTTCTTAGTATTATTAGTATAGCGAACTCCATATGCTGCAAGTGCTCCCCAGCGTCCAGATGCAAATCCAACCGGAGTGCTAGGTTTATTATCATCGAATGGTTGTTTTATATCTCCATTAATACGTTGAAAACGATTTACCTCTCCCCATGGAAGGATACTTCCAAAGTCTTCTTCTATTTGAGCTAGAGTTTCTTTAAAAATAGACAGTCTTTCTTCTAACGGAGATTTTTCACCAAAATAGGTGAGTAGTGCCATATCACTAATTCTTTCTTCTGGTCTTTTCCCTTTTTTTGCATAATTAGTCCCATAGAAATGTGCTAGCGTCATTGCTTTGGAATCTACGGAAGTTTTGTAATCCCAATTACGTAAAATTTCGATAGCACTGCCTAATTCTTTTGTTTTATCAATTTTATCATAAGCTTCTACGAGTCCAGGAATTAATTTTTCGAATGCGGGTAAATATGGATCATAGGCTAATGATATAAGACTATCTATTGTATAATTCTTCTTGTCCTTCAATAATTCAATAGCGTGAACGCCTCTAAAGTTTTCTCTGTCAATAGACATATATGCAGGATATTCTTCTTTTTTTGGGCTAAACTCTAACGCTGCGGTATATGGTGTAGAATTACAATTTTGTAACCAACCATTTTTTGGATTCAAAAGCATTATCGCTTCATTTACAGGATGTAACCCATTCCAATCGGTTTTAGGATTACTTCCATCAACGGGTTTGGTATAATCGAAAGATTGATCCCTAACTGGGATGAAATTACCATGGAAATAAGCAATGTTTCCTTCTGCATCTGCATAAACGGTATTGTTTGATGAATTCGTTTTTATATCCATCATATTTCTAAATCCTTTATAACCATTTTGTTTAGTACGTATATAGGATTGTTCTAATGCTTTTACAGGTTCCCACATTAATGAGGTTGCAACCCATTTACCATTTTTAAGATGTGTAATAGGACCATGATGCGTTCTATAAGCCGGAAATGTTTTTTCTTTTAAAGTATCATCTTCTTTATATTTTAAAACAACTTCGTATTCTTTTATAGATTTTAGTTCGTCTCCATATTTATACATGGGTTTACCATCTTTCTTAGTAGTTGTTTCAATGAATTCATCTATAACATCTGTATAGGTAGAAGTATGCATCCATCCAGTTTTTTCATTAAAACCTTGATATACGAAGAATTGCCCCCAAGTAACAGCTCCATATGCATTTAACCCTTCTTCGCTTACCACATGCACTTCTCCTCTAAAATAAAATGAAGTATGTGGATTAATTAATAACATCGCATTTCCTGATTTTGTTAATGATCCAGAAATAGCAATTCCATTAGAACCTTGCGGTTCTATCATTTCCTTTTCCTTTTTTAAAGCTATCTCCTCTGACATAGGGAGTTCCATACCACCTTCATACATCGCTTTAATTTTACGAGTAGAAACACGTTCTATATCCCCACCAATGGAACCTTCGCTAAAATACATAGGCATCCACGGCTCGAAATGTGTTAGTAATCTGGGAGTTACTTCAGGATGTGTTTTTAGATAATAATTAATACCATCAGCAAAAGCAATGCACAATTCTTTAAGCCATTGAGGACTTTTTTCATAATTAGCTATTGCTTCTTCCTTGGTCATAAATAATTTAGCTCTAAGATCACTATAAAGAGCTTTTTCTCCTTCTACTTCTGCTAATCGACCTGTAGCCCAAATATAATTCTGTTCTACACGATTAAAATCATCTTCACATTGTGCATACAACAGTCCAAAAACAGCATCTGCGTCTGTTTTTCCATAGATATGAGGTACACCAAAATCATCTCTTATAATAGTGGTATTTATTGAATGTTCTTTCCAACGTTTTTCTTCATCACTAATTTCTATTTTTGTTTCAATTTTACAAGAGAAAAATAGGAAAGAGATAATACAAAAAAGAGTGATTTTTGAGCTTTTCATAGGATTAATCATATAATAAATAAATGGTAGTGCTAACGTTATTTTAAAATTGTGTGAACTCCATTTTCTAGAGCAAATAATGTAGATATTTCTTTTTGAGTTAGATTTCTGTTAAAAATAGACAGTTCATCCATCAATCCTATGTATCCTAATCCTAAATAAATATTAGATTTTTCTAATTCCCATGAAAAAGGATCTGTAATATTATCTCGCTGTCCTTTTAATACACCGTTGATGTATAAAGAAGTTTCACCTTTTCCAGAATTTAAATTTTTAAAATTTATAAAAATATGTGTCCAAGTTCCTTTTGCAAAAGGAGGCTGAGAGACTGGAATTAATTGATTTTTAAAAACAGGGTCATCATTGTCAGATATGGTAGTATCTTTTTTCCAAGAAATTTTATCTCCAATAACTCCTAGTCTAAAATCTCTAGGATTTTCTTTGGTAAAATCTACCCAAATAGATGCATCATTATAACTTACATCTGTAATTTGGATTGGATCACAATATCCTGGCTCTAAATCTGTAGCAGGATCAAGATTGAGCCAAAAAGATACAGCTCCATTCCATTCTTTTTGATTGTAAGCGATATTATCTTTACTAGTGTAATAAATATAACCTTTACTATCCTTCTCATAAAGAAGAGCTCCACCTTTTAAACCTTGATTTTCTGATAAACTAACTCCTTCTTTGTGTAAACCCATTTTGGCAGAATCTCTAGCTTTTCTTGATGGAACGGTATATATTTTAGGATCTCCTAATGAAAAATCTGCATCAGTACCATTGTCAAAAGAAGTGTAAAATGTTAATGCTTTTTTTAATACTGTTTTAGTAGTATCCTTTTTAACTACATCGTTTTGGGTTTTGTCCTTTTTAGTCTTTTCTTTTCCACAGGATACTGCCATAAAAGATAAAGCTAAAGTAAAAATAATACCGTACTGAAGAGAGGATTTTGCAAATTTCATGAGATGATAAGTGTGTGTTTATATGGTTATAAATATATAAAAATATACCCACCAAATACTAAGGTGGGTAGTTGAAACAATAGTTTTAAATAAACTTTATGATATTATAATATCAGTTTTCAATTTTTTAATTGATGCCTTCTTGTTAAGAATCCGATCGTACCTAAAAACAAAGTTATTATTGTTAAGGATACGATATAATCGTTATTATGGTCTAGTCCACCGAAGTAATCCATAAATGGTATTTTGTTCATGTTTGCATACGTTATCATAAAGAATATTATTTCGAATAACTTTTTTCCTTTAGTCAGTATTCCTAAAGTGGATGCCAACAAAACAATAAAAATTGACCCGATAATTATATGAGCGTTGGATAATAAATCAAATTTTATAAATAACCTTATAATTAATGGAGAAGCTAGTGATAACATTAGTATTGTTCCGGCAATTAGTTGTGAACTTAATAATCTACTTAATGGTTTATATGATGTAAATGTAATATGATGTACATTATTATATATTTCTTTGGAAGATATTTCTGATAGTCTATGAACTTGTAAAAACCATAGGACTGGAAGGATCAATGGATATGCTATATTGATAGGTGCAATTGCCAAGGATATAACCCCAATTATGTTAATAATCCATAACCATCTTTTTCCTTTTCTAAAGAGTAACATTAGTTCTGTTTTGACTAAAGAAATGATTCCATAATTAGTGGTGGATTTCTTTAATTCAGATACTATGATCTCTTGATTATTTTGTGTCTTCAGAATTTTAGGGGTCAAACTAATACTTCTTAGTTTCTCTTTAATACTAAACCTGTGGAATAATGGTGTAACGACCATTATCATCATCGTACCAAGTAATACCCATATGAAACGACTTATAATAAATACTGTGGGAAATGATATTCCATTAAATTCAAACTTTTTAGTCTCTTTTATATTTCCAATAGCATATCCGATGGATAAGTCTGTTTTTTCATCTACTTTTATAATGCTTCTAACCGTTTCTTCCATTTGATGCATTACAATTTTAGTACCAAATGGGTCTAGAGCAAATTGTGATTTATCATTATTAGCTGAAAATACTAATGCTGAAAATAAAAAGAAGAACCCGATATTTTGTAGTACTGAATATTTCCTAAATACCACTTCAAAAATTATTGCCAATACAGCTATAAAAAACATTGCCGGAATTGGAACTAATAAATATGGAATTAAAAAGTCTAATATTTCTAATGAATAACCATCATTATATAAATAAAAAAGTAAAATACTCATTAAAAATACAATGAATACTATTGTAATCAACACTAAGAAATTACTGAGTACTTTGGATAAAAGATATTTAAAATTGGTAATTGGAGTGGAAGCAGTTATATGCCCTATTTTAGTGGTTAAATCTTTATTAATACTGCCGTTAACTAAATAGAAGCCAATTAGTGATAAGAATATACTAGTCATTATAGCAGTAACATACCCGAACCAAGCAGCATTATAATATCCAACATGATCAGCAATTCTAATAGTAGAATAATTGGCATTAGGTTCTGGTACAAATGTATATGCTACCGCTAGACTTATACATAAGGTTATTAGAAAACTGTAACTTCTAACTCGTTGCAGATAATCAAATTTTATAGTTGATAAGAATGTTTTCATAATGATGGTATTAGTAGGCATAATAAACTCCTATATGTGCTTTTTTTAGGAAAATTATAATTGCAATTATTAATAGTATTGTGGTAATAGATATAGTTGCTATAGTTTTTTTATTTGTTGATTTTTTCATGATATTAATTTGTTTTTGTTAAGTATAAATAAGCATCTTCTAGATTTGCTTTTTTAGATTTAGATCCAATCATTGGATTTTCGGAGATATACCTAACGGATAAGTTTCCTTCCTTTCTAGCCGTGCTTACGATAATATGGTTTGTCTTAAAATCTTTTAACTCTTCTTTATTGATAATGATTTCAAAAACTTTTTGATCAACTAATTTTATGAGTTGTTCTTGGTTTCCTTGGGATAATAGCGTACCGTCTTTCATTACAGCCACTTGATCTGCTATGGTATCGATATCGGATACGATATGTGATGACAAAATAACGATACAATCTTGCGCCAAATCCGAAATAAGATTTCTGAAACGAACTCTTTCTTCTGGATCCAGCCCTACAGTAGGTTCATCAAATATTATAATTTTAGGATCATTTAAAAGTGTCTGTGCGATTCCTACGCGTTGTTTCATACCTCCAGAATAGCTTCCTATTGGTTTTTTAGCTGCCTCTAGTAAATTGAGCCCTTCTAGTAACTGTTGTATTTTTGTTTTAAGATTTGGACCACCAATACCTTTTAAAGCTGCTATGTATTCTAAAAATTCAAAGGCATTAAGGTTTTGGTATACACCAAAATCTTGTGGAAGAAAACCTAATTGCTTTCTTATATAGTTTGCATCCTTCAGAATGTTATTTCTGTTTAGAATTATTGTACCGTCTGTTGGTTTACTGATGGTAGCTATCATTTTAAGAAGTGTTGATTTTCCTGCTCCATTAGGACCTAATAACCCTAATATTCCTTTTTCTATAGTAATTGAAAAGTCTTTCAACCCATATTTATTTCTATTGTATTTTTTTGATACGTTTTTGATTTCCAGTTTCATGTTTTGTTATTTATTAAATTATTAATAACTAGATTTTAATACATTCCGATACTTTCTATAAGTAGGATGGTTAATTCAATGATAAATTCTATTAGCGATTTCATATATGTGATATTTAATTGATTGAGATCAAAAGTGATATATTATACCAATAGAAAGAAAAAAGAATGATGAGTGGTGGGTGTATCGTGATATAATAACAAATGTCAGTTTAAACCTTAAATAGGTCAACTTGAATAAAAAATTAGTTCTTACATCATGAAAAAGTGGTATTTCACAAACCAAAACTTATTTTTGAATGTAAAATTTAAAAAATTAATATGTCAAGATTAGATACTTGGATTGATAATAAACTTGTACAAAACATACTCGTTTGGTTGTTTTTGATGATTATATTTTTGATGGTTATCCAAGCCGAAAATAGATTGCTGGCATCAGCTGCCATTATTGCTTTTATAATACCTCCTGTTTATATCAGTAATCTGAAAATATTACCGCTATTTTTTACAAATAAAAGGGTACTAGGAGTTGTTTTATTTTCTTTAAATATTACATTTTTTACTTTTTTGGGAGTTGCTTTGTTAAGTAGTTTTTTTGAAAGCTTTCAATGGAGAATGTTATTAAATATATTTGGAGCTGTTCTATTGGTAATACTATTTGGAACCGCTTTGAAGTTGGCTAGAGATAGTTTTTACAGACGTCAGGAAGAAAAAGAGGCTGAGTTAAAGCTCTTGAAAGCACAATTAAATCCTCATTTTTTGTTTAATACCTTGAATAACCTATATGGTTTATCTGTGATTAAATCCGAAAAATTACCAGACTTGATGCTCAAACTTTCTGATTTGTTAAGATATAGCTTGTATGAAACGAAGGAAACATTTGTTCCTTTAGAGAAAGAAATCAAATACCTTGAAAACTATATTTCATTAGAGAAAATAAGATTAGAAGATAAAGCAGATATCCAATTAAACATTAAAGGTTATGATCCTTCTGATAAAATTATAGCCCCGATGCTATTTATTGTTTTTGTAGAAAATGCTTTTAAGCATTTGGGAGTTTTAGAAGGAGTAAAAAGCAAAGTATCAGTAAATATTGAGATAGAAAAGGATTCTCTTAACTTTAATTGCTTGAATACTATAGATTCCATTCGTACAACAAATATTGAAAAAGGAAAAAGTGGCATTGGTTTACAAAATGCGAAAAAACGTTTAGATTTGATGTATACAGACAAATACAAGTTACAAGTAAAACAAGAAAAAGATTGTTATCAAGTGGCATTAAATCTTAATTTTTAAATGAAAGTACTACAGTGTTTAATAGCAGATGATGAACCAATAGCTCGACAAATTATAGAGAGTTACATTAAAGAAATCCCATATTTAGAGGTAGTAAATACCTGTAAAAATGCGTTTGAAGTAATGGAGTTTTTACAGGATAATACGGTCGACTTATTGTTTCTAGATATCAATATGCCAAAATTATCTGGTATTAGTTTATTAAAAACAATTCGTCACAAACCTCATGTGATTATTACTACAGCATATCCTGAGTATGCAGTAGAAGGTTTTGAATTATCGGTAACAGATTATTTACTAAAACCTTTTAGTTTGGAACGATTTTTACAAGCTGTTTTAAAAGTGCAACAGCAAACAAGTCCTATTCAGGATACTGTTGTTGTAGAAAAAGAAAAAAGTACAAAATCTGTATATGTTAAGAGTGATAAGAAGATTATTAAATTAGACTTAGAAACTATTAACTATATAGAAGCTTATGGTAACTATATCAAAATATATACAAATCAAATGATTCTAACACCTGTAACATTATCCGATTTTTTAGAAAAATTATCTGATAACTTCGTTAGAATTCATAAGTCATATGTTGTCAATTTTAATAAACTTAAGTTAATTGATGGAAATCAAATAGTATTACAAAATGATAGTAAATTACCTATAAGTAAATCTTATAGAAAGTTAATTCTAAATAGAATAGATGGTATTTAGCGATATCAATTAGATATATACCTAAGTTTTATTTAAATAATTGGGTGATGTTCATTTTATACATAGTGCCAATAGGTATTACTTGATCCGCAATTAAAATTCTATTTCCTTCGATACTTTTTATATGTTTTTTGGCTACTGCAAATGATTTATGAACTTGTAAAAAATCATCACTGGCTATTGTAGCTAATAGATCAGTTATTTTTTCTCTTACAGTTATGGTTTCTTGAGTGGTAACAACCTTAGCATAATTCCCAGCAGATTCCAAGTATTTAATATCCTCAATTAAAACTTGTATGTACTTTTTATTACTTTTTAGAAAAATACTTTTTTCAGGAGCTTCTGTACGGAGATGATTAGGGGAAATAGATTTTGATTCTGATGCTGTAGCCTTATTTACTGCTTTTAGAAAACGTTCGAAACTAAAAGGTTTTAACAAGTAATCCAGAATATTCAATTCATATCCTTCTAAAGCAAATTCGCTATAAGCTGTGGTAACAATAACTTTAGGAGGATTAGAAAGTGTTTTCAAAAAATCGAATCCTTTTAATTTTGGCATATTAAGATCTAGGAAAATCAAATCTACCTCATTAGTGTTCATATATTCAAAAGCTTCTAAAGCATCATAACAATGTTGAAGCAATTTCATGTTTGGTAATAAATCACAGTAACGCTTTATAATACCGTGTGCTACATGTTCATCGTCTATAATTAAATACTTAATCATAATTGCTTAAGGGTTAGTTGTACTTTATACACATCTTCTGTTATCGCAAAAGATAAAGAATGTTTTTTTGGATACACTAATTCTAGTCTTCTTTTCAAATTATTGAGACCAATGCCAGGTTCTTTTGTAACCTCGGATGCATCAAAGTTATTTTCTATTGCAAAATGTATTTCATTGGCTCCAGATGTCATATTTATATGAATATAAGCTCCATCCCTTAAATTCTCTACTCCATGTTTAAATGCATTTTCTAAGAGTATGATAAACAGTAATGGCATAACCTTAGATTCTTCATTTTGAATATGTAGGTTAAAATTGACTTCTGTCTTTTTATGATAACGCATTTTATGAAGCTCAATATAATTTTTAAGATATTCTATTTCTTCTTTGACCGTAACAAAATCTCGTTGTCCTTCATAAATACTATACCGCATCATATCAGATAGTTTTAGTATTAGTTCTTGAGCTTTTTTTGAATCTTCTTCTACTAAACCATATAGGTTATTAAGGGTATTAAAAAAGAAATGAGGATTCACTTGACTTTTTAGATGTAATAATTCAGTTTTAGACTTTTCATTTTTTAGTTTAATAATTGTCTTTAATTGTCTGGACACCCAACGAATCCCTACAACAAATAGAATACTGAAGTAAAAGAATGATAAAAGAGTGGCAATTAATTCTTCTTCCGTGGCCACTAAAACGATTAAAACAAAAGGAGTACATATAGCAAATAGCCAGAAAATGATTTTTAGAATTCTAGGTCTCATATTCAATATTAATTAAATAATGTATCTCCACCAAAG
Organism: Aquimarina sp. AD1; assembly: GCF_003443695.1. Classification (NCBI taxonomy): domain Bacteria; kingdom Pseudomonadati; phylum Bacteroidota; class Flavobacteriia; order Flavobacteriales; family Flavobacteriaceae; genus Aquimarina; species Aquimarina sp. AD1. The sequence continues at coordinate 1,083,479 of NZ_CP031966.1, forward strand.
AAGTTGATGAACACTATTTAACTCTATATAAACCTGATCAAACTAGGGATGAATTTATTTGCTATTTCTAGTTTGTGTTTGTATCCCTATTTTGAATTCGTTAGTAACTATTATTTACCTCTTTTGTTACTTGATCATAGGTTTGTTGGAAATATAGAATCATTTAAAAAACGAACAGTATGGAACTAATCATAGATAACTTATCAAAAACCTATGCAAATGGTGTAAAAGCATTACAGAATGTTACACTGCATATTCCTAAAGGGATGTTTGGGTTATTAGGGCCCAATGGGGCAGGGAAATCCACTTTAATGAGGACTATCTCGACACTGCAAGAAGCTGATACAGGTTCAATTCAATTCGAAAACATCAATGTTTTGAAAGAGAAAAATGAACTTAGAAAAACTCTTGGTTATTTACCACAACAATTTGGTGTTTATCCTAAAATATCTGCAAACATATTGCTCAATCATTTAGCAGTTTTAAAAGGTATAACTAATAAAAAAGAACGAAAAGAAGTTGTAAATAGTTTATTGCATAAAACAAACCTGTATGATGTAAGAAATCAAAACTTAGGAGGATATTCCGGTGGAATGAAACAACGTTTTGGTATTGCTCAGGCTTTATTGAATAACCCAAAGCTACTTATAGTAGATGAACCAACTGCAGGATTAGACCCTGCAGAGCGTAACAGATTTTATAATCTATTAAGTGAAATAGGCGAAAATACAATTGTCATTTTATCAACGCATATAGTGGATGATATAAAGGAGTTATGTACTAATATGGCAATCATTAATCAAGGTCAAGTAGTACTACAAGGAAAACCCTTAGAGCTTATTCAAAAAATTGAAGGTAAAGTATATCAAAAAACAATAGCTAAAAATGAATTAGATATCTATAAAAAGAAATATAAGGTTATCAATGAAAAACTGTTTTTGGGCAAGCCTGTTATTCATGTGCTGAGTGATGAAGATCCCAAAAATGGTTTTGCTCCTATAAATGCCAGTTTAGAGGACGTTTATTTTTCACAAATTAATAATTAATTCAAAAATTATGTGGTACGAAATATTCAAATTTGAACTTAAATATAGAGCAAAACGTCCAGAAACATATGTGTTTTTTGTGTTTCTTTTTTTGTTTTCTCTCGTTGGTGTAGATTTTGTTTTTCAAGGAGTGGAGATGGGATTGGTGAAAAAAAATGCACCATTGGTAATTGGCAAAACTATGGGAGCCATTACAGGCATTTTTATGATTATGGCATCAATGATTATGGGAGTTCCTGTACTTCGTGATTTTCAATATAATGTAGAGTCATTATTATTCATTAATCCTATTAAAAAAAGTGATTATATCATTGGACGATTTTTAGGATCATTTACAGTATTATTATTCATTTTTAGTGCAGTATTGTTTGGTATGATTGTCGGTGAACTCATGCCTTGGCATCAAGATTTATTACCATTTATGCCAATAAATTATTTACAATCGTTTGTAATTATAGTACTTCCTATATTATTTTTTGGAGCTTCCTTGTTTTTTGTTACTGGGATGTTAAGTAAAAAATTACTCGTGGTTTATACACAAGGGATTTTCTTATTCGTATTTTTTTTACTTACTAAAGCTGTAAAAAACGAATATATACAGGCTATTTTGGATCCTTTTTCATTAACAACACTTACTCAAGTTTCTAAGAATTGGTCTGTTACAGAACGTAATTCGCTAGAAATATTATTTAATGGTGTGATGCTTCATAATAAGTTATTTTGGATGGTGTTAGGTATCATTATTCTAATGATAGGTTATCGTAAATTTTCCTTTACTATTAGTTCAAAAACTTCTAAAAAAAATAAGGTTAAAAAATCAAATATTGAAGAAGAATTATCAGTACTTGGGTATTCTACACCTAATATAAGCGCACAATATACAATCAAAACATATTGTCTTCAATTAATAGCGCTTTCTAAATTTTATATTATTTCCTTATTAAAAGAGACTTCGTTTTGGGCAATCGTTATCTGTGGAATGATTATTATTTTGATCAATTCCGTGAGTTTAGGAACTGTTTATGGTGTGGATAGCTATCCTGCAACGTATTTTATTGTAGAAGAGCTACAGGAAATGTCTCTATATTTCTTTATAATCATTCTTCTTTTTTATTCTGGAGAGCTTATTTGGAAAGAAAGAAATGCTAAACTAAATTTAATATTCGATGCTACTCCCATTTCTGATACCATTCCATTGATTAGTAAATTTGTTGCTCTCGTTAGTATTTATATCATATTAATGTTAAGCTTAATTATAACAGGGATACTGTTTCAGATTGTTAACGGGTATTATAATTTTGAGCTTAAGGTTTATTTCTTTGGGTTCTTTTTAGAAATATTACCATTCTTAGTTCTTTATACCGTCATTGCACTTTTGTTTCAAGTTATAAGTAATAATAAATTTGTTGGAATATTACTCACATTATTGTTTTTCATTATCAATATAAGTTCAGAATATTTTGGGTTTCAACATAGCTTGTACAAATTTGGAGGTAAAACTTTAGGGACATATTCGAGTATGAATGGTTATGGCCATTTTCTAAAACCATATCTCTGGATTAAAAGCTATTGGTTGGTGTTTGGTAGTCTGTTATTAGTCATTAGTGCTGTTTTCTCTATCAGAGGAACAGAAACGGGACTAGTTAAACGCTTTAAAACTATTAGATATCGTTTTTCTAAACCAATAAAGTGGTTTGTTATTTCTGCCAGTCTTGTATTCATAGGTATAGGAGTTTATATATTTTATAATATTAATATACTAAACGATTATTGGACAAATTCAGAAGAAATAACATTTCGTGCTAATTATGAAAAGGCGCTAAAACAATATGAGTATATACCGCAACCTAAGATTACCAAAGTGAATTTAAATATTGAATTGTTTCCTGAAAATAGGTCTTATGAAGTTCATGGATATTTTATTTTAAAGAATACATTGGATCAACCAATACGTGATATTCATATTCAAAAAAAAATAGCATCACACGTACAATTGGATTCTGTTATTTTCGTCGGAAATAATGTATCTATAGGCACTAAATATAGTCAATTTGATTATTCGATTTATTCTTTATCCGAAACATTACTGCCGGGAGATTCTATTAAAATGAAATTTATACAATCTTATAACCCCATAGGATTCGAAGATGATAATTCCAGTACACAAATAGTAAATAATGGTACTTTTTTGAATAATCAGGAGTTCCCAACAATAGGTTATAATAAAAAATATGAAGTTCGTGATGAGGATAAGCGGGAGGAATATAAACTTGGTACTAGACAAAATAAGGCTAGGAGAGAGGATGAACGTGAATTGGTTAATGCAGTTTCTGGTGGCGATTCTGATGGAATTAATTTTGAAGCTATTATTGGCACAAATAATAAACAAACTGCAATTACTTCTGGTACTTTAATGAAACAATGGGAAGAGAATAACCGAAATTATTTTCATTATAAAACGAATTCTCCGATGATAAACTTCTATTCGATTGTTTCTGCAGAATATGAAACAAGAAAAGATGTTTGGGAGTCGTCTATCACTGATTTTACTAAACCTGTATCCTTAGAAATATATTATCACAATAATCATATATATAATTTAGATAGAATGATGGCTTCGATGAAAGCTTCTTTAAACTATTATAGTACTAATTTCAGTCCTTATCAATATGAACAATTACGTATTATGGAATTTCCTAGATACGAAGTATTTGCTCAGTCTTTTCCTAATACTATTCCTTTTTCTGAAGCTATAGGATTTGTATTAGATATTGATGATGAACAAGATGTGGATATGGCCTTTTTTGTTACAGCACATGAGGTTGCACATCAATGGTTTGGTATGCAAGTAGAAGCTGCAAACGTACAAGGGCGTCATATGATTTTAGAAACGTTGTCTCAATATGCAGCTCTGATGGTTTTAAAAAATAATTATTCTGAAGAAAAGGTGCAACAGTTTTTAGAATTTCAAAAAGAGATATATAACAAAAAACGAAAAAAATCCAATGCGCGAGAACCTTCACTGGCATTAGTAGAGAATCAAGATTATGTCTATTATAACAAAGGAGCCGTAGCTATGTATACATTGCAACAAGAAATAGGTGAAAATGCTGTTAACAAAGCATTAGAGGATTTTATAAAAGATTGGCACAGTCAGAATGGGATGCTTAAAACCGCGTCTGGTAGATATGCAACAACAAAAGATTTACTCTCATATTTTAGACAGGTTACACCAGAAGATTTGCAGTATATTATTACTGATTTATTTGAAAAAGTAGAATAACTTGTTTGTTAAGGTAATGTTTAATGATTAAATAAGTAAGCCTTTCAAAAATGAAAGGCTTACTTATTTAAGAGATTTTTATATAAGAATATAATCTTTATTTAATTCATCTTAAGTTTTAAAAACACTTATTTTTGAACACTTATTTTATCGAAGTATGATTGTTTATTATCAAGTATTTTTATGATATAAACGCCAGTATTCAAATGTTGTAAATCTAAAGCTGCTGATTTTCCATTAATATTTTCTGAATGTATTCGTAAACCAGCTAAATTATAAACTTCTACTCGAGCTAAACCTAAACCAGAAACAGTTATGTTTAGTAAACTATTTTCTTTTAAAGGGTTTGGGTATACTGTAGGCGATTCTTTTGCTACATCTTCAGGAAACTTGTTATCTGTTTTAAAACGATCTCTACTTGCTAGCCATTCCATATCCCAATGTACACCTCTTACTAAACATCCTTCAACACCCATATCAACTCTACCGGGACATAATGGTTCGTCATTCGAATCATTGATCGGTCCGTTTCCACATTGAACATCGTTATAGATATTGTCTCCATTATTTCTAGACCTAAATAATGGGTGTTTTTCTAATTCGTCACAAATATCAACTACACTGTATTGTGTTCCATTAACAATTACTTTTTTACTTCCTAAATTGTGATCAAAATTAGTGCTACACCAACAAAATCCGTTAGCCTCATAACTGTCGTGCCAAGAAACTCCTCCAGGATTTAAAGGAATATCTCCACAATCCTGAATTAGAATTAGATGCGCCACATTGTATTCACAATCTCCACCTGCATATCTAGCAGCTACTTGATATTCTGCATTGCTCAAACCTGTAAAACTATAAGATCCAATGTTGTCATTAACCGTAATAGGGTAGGAGTTTCCTCCATCAATACTTAATTGAATTTGTGTGTACACATTTGAATCTTCGAAATTGACAATAATTTGACCATTATTGTTGCTACAACCAGGATTAGTTTGTGTAATTGAAAGTCCTCCAAAGAAATCTGAACAATCTTCCCCAATGGTTGTGCAAGACAATACTGAGACATTTGGTCCTGTAACTTGTACATAATCAATATTACCAAGTCCTGAGTTATTAGTTGCTTCCAAACGTACATCCTTTATTCCATCAGAAAGATTCACTGTTATTGATTCTGTTTCCCAAGTAGTCCAGCTTCCCGTAGTGTTAAAAGAAATATTACTAGCTACTGTAGATCCATCTACTATTAAATTTGCAGATCGGTTACTTGTGCTAGCATATCTCCAAGTAATGGTATAAGATCCGGCTGATCCATTTAATTTCCAATCTATCCCATTGCCATTTGCATTTGCAGTATTGATAAAACCTGTTCCTGTATGTCCTGTATGATTGTTATCAATAGTTCCTTCAGCAGAGCAGAATCCAGTTTCATCTTCTTGAATGATAATTGTATTATTAGTAGCTCCATAATAAGTAGGTACATTTTGCTTAGAAATACCTGGACCTTCATATGCCACAGACAATACATTTCCACCAGTTCTTTCAAAAAATTGAACTTCTATCTCATGATATCCAGCTTCTAAACAAACTGTTCCGGATTCTTCACGTGCACCGTGTAATCCATCATTATCTACTACTTTAATTCCATCAATCCAAAGAGTAGAACCATCGTCGGATGTTGTGTAAAATGTATAACTACCATTACTTGGTACATTTATATAGCCATCAAATGTTAATCCGAAATTATCTTGACTTTGCGTATTACTAAGATCAATTGCAGATGCTATTCCAGTAGATATTGGTGATAGTGAATTAAAATTAGGAAGCGAATTCCAATTACCTTCATAATATACATAACTAATACCAGAAGCAAGGTTAGAAGGAGGTGTTACATCTGTTAACGGTGAATTACAAAGGTTAGTTGTCGTATCTTCCGAAAACTGAAACCAATCAACATCTAATAAATATCCACTTCCTCCCTTAAAGACCAAATAAATATCTTGCTTTTCACTTACTTCAGATATATTTGCTGTTAGAGTTTCCCATGATGTAAAAGATCCAGTATTAGTAACTTCTACTGTTCCCAATAAAGTTCCGGAAATACTTCCTTGTCTTATTTCAATTGTCCCTCCAGAAGTCCCACTTGATACAGACATTTCTATTGAATTTGCACCAGAACCAAAATCAATATTTTTATATTGTACCCAGTCACCATTATTTACCCATCCTACAAAAGAATTAGTAGTTCCAGTTTGTATACCAGATTGTTCACAAAAATCTTCTGCTTCTATCTGCGAAAATGCATCATGACTTTCACAAAGCTCCACTGTATCTTCACTGGGATTAACAATATCATATCCGTTAGGACCATTATACCAAGAAACATTATCATAATAAACGGTTCTTGTTTCATTGGTCTCATATTCCGAATCTTGAAAATTATACTGTCCCATTTTTAAAACTGTTAATGAACCAGCTTCTTCGGACCCAAAATCTTGATCTACATTTCCTATCTTCACATCGTTACTATCAAAATTTCCGAATCCAAAATTTATATTCGTTTTTCGGTATTCACTAACTCCATTGACCCAAATCTCAAATTCACCTTTATTTTGATTAGATAAAATAAAATGAATCACGATTGGGACCTCTGTTTCATAAGGGAAATTAGAATATACTACTTCCTCGACATTACTACTGCTTCCTCCATTAGATCTATGAATAATTGTTAAGTCCCCATTTTCAACCTGTAGCATTGACTCCCAAGACCAAAAGCCAGGAATAAATCCAAAAATCTGAGCAATACCTGCTTTTTTGTTTTTAGGATAATCAGAACCTAACTCTAAATTCATACCATACCATCCTTCTTTATATGTTGTCCATTGGTCTCCGCAAGCTTCGGCTCCTTTGTCCATCCGTGTTCCATTATATCCTTCTGATGTCCACCAAGTTTTTAGACGTCCATTAACTACTTTGGAATAATTAGGGTTTTGAGTTGTACATACATTAAATGGGCCAAGATTGCCGTTATCAAAATCATGAGATACAAGAATTTGAGCCTTAGAAGTATTCGTGAATAGTAGGAATATCCCAAAGATTATTGAGAAGCTATAGTTTGAAATTTTCATTTTGTTGGTATATAGTTGTTGTTTTATTATTAGTTAGTTTCCTTTTCGTAATCTACTGGTATTGTTTTTTTTAATATAAATAATGCAGTTGTTGGTTAGTTGTATAAAAAGGTATGAGTGTTTTAAGTGATAAATTGGTTAACCAATTTTAATTATAAATTTAACATATGTTCTTAAAGGATCATTTAGCCTTTAGAATACGTAGATAATTATATAGAATTCGTTTATTGTTTACGGAAAAATCGTGGGATAGAAATAAGGCTTATTTAATTTAAAATTGAATTAATTACTAATTGTTGTAGAATACTAGTATTTTTAAATCCAAATACTAAAATTTTTTTATATAATTAAAAACACTCATTTTACATTTTAATCAAACTTTTATAATGAAAACAAACATCATCAATCTATTTCTTATCGTTTCAGTGCTTTTTGTAGGCTGTAAAAAAACGGAAGAAGAAAAAACGAAAGTAAAACAAAAACGACATCAATCATTAGAGGCTCCTGTGGCTAAAAAAGTAGCTGAAGAATTAATAGCGCATGGTGATACCCGCGTAGATAATTATTTCTGGATGCGTTTAAGTGATGATCAGAAGAATGCAGACACTCCAGATGCTCAGACACAAGATGTTTTGGATTATTTAAATGCAGAAAATGATTATAAGGATGCTGCTATGAAGCATACGGATAGTCTACAGAAAACATTATTCGATGAAATCGTTGGACGTATTAAAAAAGATGATTCTTCTGTACCTTATAATGATAATGGATATTCCTATTACACTAGATTCGAAAAAGGAATGGATTATGCATTGTACTGTCGTAAAAAATTGGAGGATAATGCTACAGAGGAGATTATGTTGAATGCTCCGAAAATGGCAGAAGGATTAGCATATTTTGCATTAGGAGGAATATCTATTAGTTCTAATAATAAAATGCTTTCTTATGGTGTTGACACCGTTTCTAGAAGGAGATATACTATTTATTTTAAAGACTTAGTGACTAACGAAACGCTTTCTGATAAATTAGTAAATACCACAGGAAGTGTAGCTTGGGCTAATGATAATAAAACAGTCTTTTATACTTCTAAAGATTCAGTCACTCTTAGAGCAAACAAAATTTATAAACATGTGTTGGGTACCGATCAGTCTCAAGATGTATTAATATTTAATGAAGAAGATGACACCTTCAGTACATTTGTTTATAAATCTAGATCGGATAAATATATTATTAGTGGGAGCTATCAAACGTTGTCTACAGAATACAGATATTTAGATGCAGATACCCCTAATGCTACTTGGAAGGTAATCCAACCAAGAGAAAGAGACCTCGAGTACGATGTGGCTCATTTTGGAGATCATTTTTATATAAATACTAACCTGAATGCGAAAAATTTTAAATTAGTAAAAACACCAGTAAATGCTACAACAAAAGAGAATTGGGTGGATGTGATACCACATAGAGATGATGTTTTGTTACAGGGTTTTACTGCTTTTAAAAATCATCTAGTGCTGAGTGAACGAAAAAATGGTCTTAGTACTATCAGAGTAAGAAAATGGGATGGTAATGATGATCATTATATTTCTTTTAATGATCCAGCATATTTTTCCAGAACTAGTGTTAATATGGATTTTGACACAAATATTGTACGTTATAGTTATACATCGTTAACAACTCCTAGTAGCGTTATTGATTATAATATGGATACCAAGGAGCAAACTGTTTTAAAAGAACAAGAAGTATTAGATTCTAATTTTTCTAAGGACAATTATGTATCAGAACGTTTATATGCAACAGCTAGCGATGGTGTAAAAGTTCCTATATCTCTTGTTTATAAAAAAGGAATACAAAAAAATGCTAGTACACCACTTTTATTATATTCTTATGGTTCTTATGGAAGTAGTACAGAACCAAGATTTAGTTCTACTAGATTAAGTTTGTTAGACCGAGGTTTTGTTTTTGCCATGGCTCATATTAGAGGAGGTCAGGAAATGGGCAGATATTGGTATGAAGATGGAAAACTTCTTAAAAAGAAAAATACATTTACTGATTTTATAGATGTTGGAGATTATTTAGTAAAAGAAGGGTATACCAGTTCTGATCATATGTATGCCTTAGGCGGTAGTGCAGGAGGTCTACTTATGGGAGCTGTTTTAAATATGAAACCAGAGCTTTGGAATGGTGTCGTTGCAGCGGTACCATTTGTAGATGTAGTATCTACTATGATGGATGAAACAATCCCTTTAACAACATTTGAATTTGATGAATGGGGAAATCCTAAGAACAAAGAATATTATGATTATATGAAATCATATTCGCCTTATGATAATGTAGAAGCAAAAGATTATCCTAATATATTAATAACAACTGGATACTGGGATAGTCAAGTACAGTATTGGGAACCAGCGAAATGGATAGCTAAGCTTAGAGAACTTAAAACAGATGATAATCTTTTGATTATGGATTGTGATATGGAAACTGGACACGGAGGTGCTTCTGGGCGTTTCGAAAGATATAAAAGTGTGGCGTTAGAGTATGCTTTTATGCTTGATCTAGAAGGAATAGAGAAATAGATTTTTATAAAAAGATTGATTTAAAGCCAGTAAGATCTCAATGCTTATTGGCTTTTTTATAAATTTGAAAAAAGTGGTAGAATTGATGGATAAGGACTTTAGGAAAGTAATAACTACTACAATAATATCGGTTCTTATGTTTTCTTTTAATTATGGTCAAGTAGTTAAGAAAGATTCTGAAGGAAGCTTATCTAAAAGATGGCAAATTAAAGGAGACAGCATTAAACGTTTTAAAATTGAACCTTATAAACCGGTTTATTTTTTAGTAGCTAATTATACAACTGATATTAATAATTTTCCGACCAGTGATAACCCACTTAATTTAGCAGAAGAGTCATCTGATTTTTCGGATACAGAGTTAAAGTTTCAATTAAGTTTTAAAACCAGAGCTGTAAGAAATCTTTTTGGTAAAAGAATAGGAGGTGATGTTTGGGTGGGATATACACAATCTTCTAGATGGCAATTATATAGCGCAAATATTTCTAGACCGTTTAGAGAAACAAATTATGAGCCTGAAGTAATGTTAGTATTTCCTACAGCGTATAAAATTCTTGGTTTGAATGGTGTATTTGCTGGAATAGGAATTAATCATCAAAGTAATGGAAGATCGAATCCTTTATCTAGAAGCTGGAATAGAATTGTATTGCAGTTCGGTTGGGAAACACCTTCATGGAGTTTCGTTCTAAGGCCTTGGTGGAGATTACCAGAAGATAGGATAGAAGATAATAACCCTGGAATAGAGGATTATGTTGGTAGAACTGAATTTCTAACAGTTTTCTCAAGAGGTAGACACGATATTAGTTTTTTAGCAAAACATTCTTTACGCGGAGGGAATAAAAACAGAGGGAGTATCCGGTTTGATTACGCTATTAAAGTTCTAGATCAACTACAAGTTCATGCGCAATTTTTTCATGGATATGGTGAAAGCTTAATAGATTATAATCATAATCAAACAACTTTTGGAATAGGTTTATCTCTTCTTCAATGGAGATAAATTTTATTTAAATAACAAAAAGGCCATCGATCATAGTGACGACGGCCTTTTCTAATACTTATTGGCTAATAAATATTATTTATTACTTTTTAACAAGGAATCTTTTTGTAATAGCTAATCCATTAGAATTAGTAAATCTCACAAAATATAGTCCATCAGCGAATTGAGAAATATCAATTCCGAAAGAAGATTTTTCTGGATTTATTTTCTTTACAATAGAACCATTAGAAGAAATCATTATGATCTCATCATACTTTCCTTCATTAATCTCAATGTTCAATGTCGAAGTAGCAGGAATAGGATAAAGCTGGATACTCTTATCTGCTATTCTTGTAAAAGAAACTAATTCATCACGGCTAGAAGCTCCTATAACTACTACATAATCTTCAACCTCTCCATATCTAAATGATTCACATGTTGAAGGTATCCCATTGTATTTCATTGATACTCGCATACGGGTTGCTCCAGTAGATGCTCCAGATGGTACAGTAAAACTACCAGTATTAACAGCATCTGTAGAAGGGCTTTTTGACCAAACTAATTCATTCGAATCATCAAAATCACCATCTCGATTATAATCTATCCAAACAGCATATCCCTCGTTGTAAATTGTTCCGGTCCAAGTTGGTGTAATAGTAATAGTGTTAGTATTACTTAAATTTGTTGTTATAGCTGTATAATCTCCATATCCACCGGCCTCAGCTGTAGTTGTATTATTGATACTTCCTATTTGTACGTTAGAAATGTATTCATCACTAGTTATTTGTCCATTAGAATCACAATAGCCAGTTGGTGGTATATTACCACCACCGCTTCCATCGGCGCTAAGGTTAATTGTATAATCTTCTACTTCTCCATAAGTAAAAGTCTCACAAGAAGTTGGAATCGCATTGTATTTCATAGAAACCCTCATTCTTACAGAAGTTTCAGAAGTTCCACTAGGTACAGTAAAAGACCCACTATTACTACTGTCTGTAGATGGGGATTTAGACCAAACAAGTTCTCCTGTGTCATCAAAATCTCCGTTGTTATTATAATCTATCCAAACTGAATATCCCTCTGCATATACAGTTCCAGTCCAAGTAGGAGTTACAGAAACCGTATAGGTTTGACCTTCATTTAAATCAGTAGAAATACCACTAAAATCTGAATAAAACTGAGCTCCAGAAGTATTATTAATTGTATTCAATTGCACATTACTGATAAATTCATCATTTACGTTAGTACTAGCAGAATCACAATAAACAGTTGTACTACCATCGATAGTGGTAAACGTAGTAGTTCCATTTCCAGAAACATTACCAGCAGCATCTTCTGCAGATACAGAAACGGCGTATGAAGTTAGAGGAGAAAGACCTGTAACATTAAAGTCTGTAGTTGTAGAAGTTCCTACTACAGTCCCATCAATCGAAATAGTATATCTAGCTACACCTACATTATCAGTAGAAGCAGTCCAGTTAAGAATAGCACTACCAGCTGTAATATTGCTAGCAACTACATTTGTAGGGTCGGTAGGAGCTTGCGTATCCGGAACTCCAGCTTCAATCTGAAATTTTCCTACTACACCAGTTCTACTACCATTTACATATTCATTAATAAACCAAAATGAAGAATCGTCTGATGGATCTACATCAATTTTACTATAATCACCATAACGTGTTCCAGGAATATTACCTGATCCATTAGCAATAAGTTCTTCTGCTGTAGTCATAGTTCCTAAAGGATCAGAACTTAATCTACCTGTGAAATAAGAACTAACTCTTACCGTCGAAGGAGTAGTAGGACCAGACATAGAAGTATATCCCATACCAATATTTCCTTGACCATCCATTGCTAAACTAGCATGCCAAGCATGTCTTCCATCAGGTGCTGTATAAGTACCTTCTTGATATAATGACCAAGGTTGATTATCACCACTTTGTCTAAATTCATACCAACGAATTGCTGCTAATTCTCCAGAACTAGCATCTGCATCTACCACAAAATTGAATACTGCAGAGTTATGAGTTGCAAATTTTCTAAATTGTGCTTGATTCATTATTGTTGCCTGTAAAGCATCGATAGAAGTACCTCCTCCTGGTTGCGACAAATTAACAAAGCTTCCTCCATCAAAAACACTAATAAAAGGAGTTGTAACAATTTCTTGTGGGTTAGAAACTGTAGAATTATTAGGATTATTCCAATCTACATCAGCAGTCCATACCTTTATATGATCTACCGATACGCCATTCCAAGCATTATCCTGTAAATATAGAATTGTGGCACCTCCGGGCGCCGGTAAATTGCCATTGGTAACATTCAAAGCTTGTGGACTAAAAAAACCACTAGTCACTATGCCAGGAAGATTAAAACCTAGAATTTGCGCATTAGGATCTCCTGCTAACATAGCATCTCTTTCTAGTGCCCATAATTTATTAGTTCCACCTGTATTTTCAGTGATATAATACCCATCACTCCAAACAGATAACTTTTGATAGTCTTGTATTCCTGATATGTTATATACAAACCATCCAGAAGTTACAGGATTTGGACCATCAGAAACTGCTACTTGAGCACCAGATCCCAAAAATGAAAGAACCCATCTGTCAGCTGCATTGTCGTAAGAAGCAGTAAGGTCACAACAACCACCTGACGGAAAAATTGCAGGATTAGGAGATGTTTGTCCTACTAACTGATTACCAGATTTATCATAAATCATAAAACCAGTGTTGTAAACGACAAAAACATGATTTGGACCTACAGCAATAGAAGGGTCAGTTGGTTGAGAATTCGATGAATACGTATCGAAAACAAGACTAGCAGGAGCTCGTTGAACACTTTGCTCCATTTTGTTTTTGTTTCTGAAGAAATAATCATTTTCAGTTTGTGGGTCTTTACCCGAGGTAATTTGATTTCCTAATGATCTTTTATCCTTAGCTTCCCTGACAGAATTATCAGGTGCAATAAGATCGTTAGGCCTTGATGCGATTGACGATACGTATTCTACCGAGGATACTTTTCCATGGTAAAATGCTTTCGTTCCGGTTTGTTGAGCTTGAGTCATAAAAGAGACCACAAGAAAGGCTGTTAATAACTTGAGTTTTAAATTCATTTGTGTTAATTTAAATGGTTAATTGACTTAAATTTAACTTAAATTTCAACAGTAATTTAAAATTATTTTGTGTTTTTTTTAAATGAAAGGGAAGACCATATTAAGGCTGAGTAATAACCATTTATTAAGTTAGTTGGATGAGAATTTATACAAATATTCTATAAAAATAATGGCCAAATAATGTAATTAATTCTATTGCCTTTTTCTATGTTATTTTTAGTTTAAAAATAAATTTGTAACCTTTTTTAAAATCATTTTGTCCAATACATGTGAATTCACAATCAAAAAAATAATCACATTTTAAATTGATCAAAATGATTTTATCAAAACGAACAGTAAAACTATGGATATTGATTTTTTATTTAATATCTATACCAATGTCCTTTGGACAAAAGAGTAGTAAAACAATACGAGTACCGGATGGAAGAGTTATTGATGTTGCTTTATTAAATAAGCATATTAAAAAAGCTATGGATTCTATTGATTTACCTGGTCTTTCTATAGCCATAATAAATGATAACACTATTGTATATCATAATACATTTGGTTTTGCAAATCTTAAAACTAAGAAACCGGTTACAAAAAGAACCATTTTTGAAGGGGCATCTCTTTCAAAACCTCTTTTCGCATATTTTTTAATGAAAATGGTAGAAAAAGGAGTGCTGGATTTGGATGAACCAATATATTCATATTTAGAACCTATATTTCCTGAAGGAGTTATTCATAAAGACTCATTTGAGGATTATAAGATTTTAACTCCAAGAACTATTTTATCCCACGGTTCCGGTATTCCTAATTGGGTAAAAGGAAAGCCAATTGAAATTAAATTCAAACCGGGTACAGATTTTTCATATTCTGGAGAAGCTTATCAACATTTGGGCGCAGCTTTTGGTACTAAGTTAGGGATAGGATGGGGGAGCAAATTGGATTCTTTATTTTTAAAAGAAGTTGCGCATCCCATCGGTATGGATAGAAGTATATATACTTGGAACAACATCTATAATGAAGATGTTGCAAATGGCCATATAAGAGGAAAAACAAACCCAGAAATTAATAAATACAAAAAAGTTGGTCCTGGTTTTAGTTTGCACTCAGATGCAGAAGATTATGCATTGTTTTTAATAGAAATGATGAACCCGAAAAATATTAAGGTGACTACACGTGATCAAATGCTACGGGAACATAATCATTTTAAACCTGATAATAAGTTGTTAAAAGAAACCGGTCAAACTGGTTGGGGTCTTGGTTTTGCTCAAAAACCTACTCCCAATGGACTGATGCATTTGCATACAGGTAACAATCATGATTTTCAGGCATATGCGATGTTTGTTCCTGACCAAAAATATGGTTTTGTGATTTTTGCAAATTCAGATAATTTATTTCCTTTACTGGAAACAATAGAGAAATTTTTAGGAGAACATTTTTAATATAAGATAAATGAAAGATTTAAACGAAGTATTTGTATTCATAACAATGATAATAGCTATTGTATTGATTGTATTCATACTTGCTAGATATACGTATTTAATAAAGAAGACATTAATAGAAAAAGGAATATATATAGATCAAAAGAATAATAAATTGAAATATTTAGATATTGGCTGTATCATTTTTGGTTTAGGTATTGGATTATTTGTATCCTCGTTATTTACAACATTTAATTTATCTGAAGATGCCGCGGATTTATTGATTTGGGGTACCATTTTAATTTTTGGAGCTACTGGATTGATTGTTGCTCATTTTATAAGAAAAAGACTTGAGAAATAGTCAATACAAGCAAGAATACGATCTAATTCGTAGAATAAATGATGGTGATGCATCAGCTTTTAGACAACTCGTGTATGCCTATAAAGATGTATCACTATCACTTGCTATTTCAATACTAAAAAATCAAGTTATTGCAGAAGATGTTTTACAAGAAGTGTTTTTAAAAGTATATAATAAGTTGCACACATTTCGGTTCAAATCGTCGTTTTCTACTTGGTTATATCGTATAGTGATTAATACCAGTTATAATGAATTAAAGAAGAGAAAGAATAGTATAAATATTGATGAATTAGAGAGTGGTTTTATAATTCCATTGGTAGAAAAAAATGCAATGGATGAAGCTGATCAAAAAAGATTTATAAATTTAGCATTACAGCAATTGCGCCCGGATGAGGCATTAGTACTCCGTCTCTTTTATTTATGTGAATATAAAATAAAGGAAATTGAAAAGGTTACAGGATTTAAAACCTCTAAAATTAAGGTAGATTTATATAGAGGGAGAGAAAATATGAATTTCCAGCTAAAAAGGTTATTAGGAGATGATTTAAATAACTTATTATGAAAGAAGAAAATGTAAAAAAAATATTAGAAAAAAGTACAGTAGAAACTTCGGATGATTTTATCAATAAATTAATGAAGAAAGTTGATGTTCAGCAAAATACTAAAAAGTCCTCTTTTTGGTCTTTTAAAATTGTTATTGTCGCTTGTTCAATTTTACTATTTATTGCAATAGGATCTCTTCACAATTTTCCAGAACATAATTTCAGTATGTTTGGTTCATTTTTCAATAATATTCCGAAGACTCCGTTTTTTTTAATGATTATTATAACAATATTGTGCTTTATGAACAGTATTATAAGATTAAATTA
Organism: Aquimarina sp. AD1; assembly: GCF_003443695.1. NCBI lineage: Bacteria > Pseudomonadati > Bacteroidota > Flavobacteriia > Flavobacteriales > Flavobacteriaceae > Aquimarina > Aquimarina sp. AD1. Next base: position 1,100,230 of record NZ_CP031966.1, read on the forward strand.
TTTCAATGAAAAACAAAATTAATCTTGAAGTAACACTTTAAATAAACACAGTTAACATCTTTTAAAGTAATTAACTGTGTTTATCTATACATATGTATTTAATATGCCATTTCCACTATTTCGGCTGCAACTTCTGGCGTAATATCTTGATGTTCTCCCAAAGCAGTCATACCATGATCTGTAAGGTTTTTTGCCACTTTTTTAGAAAAACCTTCGTAATCATCAGTATAATCTCTTAATCTGGTATCTATTCCTAATGATTGATAAAAGCCTTCAGTTCTTTTTATAGCTTCTCTAGCTCTTTCTTCCGTACTACCTTCTGTAACGTTAAAAATACGTTCAGCATATTGAGCTAACTTTTCTTTTTTATGCTCGAATTTTTTAGTGTATGCACTAGGTAATATGACAGCTAATGTTCTTGCGTGATCAATACCGTAAAAAGCTGTAAGCTCATGTGCTATCATATGAACACTCCAATCTGTAGGAACCCCTTTTTGGATATAACCGTTCAACGCCATTGTACAACACCACATAAAATTAGATGCAGCGGTGTAGTCACTAGGATCTTTTATTACAGAAGGCGCTATTTCAATTAATGTTTGTAAAATTCCTTCCGAGAAACGATCTTGTAGAGGTGCGTCTGCTGGATACGTCATATATTGTTCTAAAACATGTGTATATGCGTCAGCTATACCATTAGCCAATTGTCTTTTAGGTATACTGTGGACTACCGTTGGGTCACAAATAGAAAATTCAGGAAATAACCCAGGTCCTCCCATAACCATTTTTTCATTAGTTTCTGATCTACTAACAACGGCACCGCTATTCATTTCACTTCCGGTTGCAGGTAGTGTTAATACAGTTCCAAATGGTAATCCTTTTAGAGTTCTTATTCTTTTGGCTAATATATCCCAGGGATTATCACCTTCATAAAGAGCTGCAGAAGATAAAAATTTAGTTCCATCTATGACTGAGCCACCACCAACTGCAAGCATATACCCGATGTCTTTAGTTTTAATTACTTCTAGAGCTTTTAATAAGGTTGTATATTCTGGATTAGCTTCAATCCCAGAAAACTCTATTACTGTATGTTCTTTAAGAGCAGCAGTTACCTGATCATAGACACCGTTTTTTTTAATACTTCCTCCACCGTATAATAATAAAATCTTCTTGTCTTTTGGTATTTCATTACTTAACTTCTTAATCTCTCCTTTACCAAAAATCACTTTAGTAGGTACGTATAATTCAAAATTCCTCATGATTTTTATAGTTATATATGTTTATTAAACTTTGTTTTTCGAAATTATTTTTACAAATTTCAAAATAAATATGCGGTTAATAATTGATCTATGGTAAGAAAAACAAAAATATTACGACTTTTGTACTATTAAACCAGATAGTTTATTTGGTTTTACAAATAATTAGAATCAGATTATTTTTTAGATTTACCCCAATGATAGCACCTATATTACCTAAAAATGAAAAATTTCGACAAGCTGCTGTAGAAAAGTATGATTTATTAGATACTTTACCAGAAGAGAGCTATGATAATATTACTTCAATAATGTCGTATATCTGCGATGTACCCATTTCGTTAATAACACTTTTAGATAAAGAACGTAATTTTTTAAAGTCTCATCATGGAATTCCTTTTAGTGAATCACCTCGGGAAATTTCATTTTGTGGACATGCTATCAATTCGGATGATCCTATTACAATAATTAAAGATTCTAGAGAAGACGAACGTTTTGATGGAAATCCTCTTGTAACTGAGCATCAGGCTGTTTTTTATGCTGGTGCACCGTTAATTGATTCAGAAGGTTTTAAATTAGGCACTTTGTGTGTTTATGATGTTAAGCCACGAGAATTAACACTTGAACAAAAAAATGCATTGCTTGCAATGTCTAAGCAAGTAGTCAGTTTATTTGAACAACGATATCAGAATCTAAAACTAACCCAACTCCGTGATAAATTGGAGAAAAGAAATGAAGATCTTAAAAAGTTCGCAAGTGTAGTTTCTCATGACCTGAAGTCTCCCTTGGCTAATATCATTTCTCTTACGGAACTTTTAGAAGATGATAATAAAGATAACCTTAATGCTGAATCACTACAATATTTGGAATACCTAAGGACTTCTTCCTATTCGCTTAGAGATTATATAGATGGTATTCTTAAGTTTTATAAAAGTGATGATATTGTAAAAAATAATGAAGAAGAGATTGACATTGATCTTTTATTAGAAGAATTAAAGAAAATAACCGATTCTGAACATAAAGTTGATTTTAATCTTTATTCTGATGTAAATCAAATTTTTGCTAATAAAACAGCTTTGATGCAGGTACTGATTAATTTACTTACAAATGCAATTAAGTATAATTCAAAATCTGAGATCGTAATAGATATAACACTTAAGGAAGAAGAAAATTTATACATTTTCTCTGTAAAGGATAATGGTGATGGAATCCCAAAAGATTTTTTAGATAAAATATTTGATCTTTTTACGGTAGTAGGAGTAGAAGATAGAGATGGCAATGTTGGTACTGGTATTGGCTTGGCTACTGTAAAGAAAATAGTTAGGAATTTAGGTGGTGATATTTCGGTTATTTCTTCTAAGGGAACTGGCAGTACATTTACTTTTTCTATATCAAAAACTTAGAAAACTCCCAATTATATTATTCAATAAAAAAAGATTATGAATCTTTAAAAAATGAAAGTTGATTCTATAAAAAACTGTGTCAACCATTAGATAGGTAACTTATCTAACTAAGTAATTACTTAATATAATCTTCATTTCGCAGAAAATGAATAGCATTTCATAGAAAATGCAATTTTGCGATTAAACTTCTCTTGTTTTTTTTAGTCATTAATGTGTAATTTCAAATCAACAGATTATGAAACAAATCATATTAATAACAACAATCTGTATTATTACTTTTATAGGGAGTATCTGTATACATACGCTTTCTAATCCAGTTAATCCATATGAGTTAGTTATAAATCTTTCTTCTTTTAAGAGTGAATCAACCAATTTTGAATTGATTAAAAATACAATAAACACTTTTGTTGATTCTTTTGAAATGGACACACAATCATTTATAAAAGATAAACGATCAATAAAAAACATATGGTTATTGATTATTCTAAGTATAACACTACTTACCATACTAATAAGAATTTCTATATACCCAAAAATAGAACCACTAGCACCTTCAAAATAATTAACTATGAAAAATAAAATTTTGGCACTCATTTGTATCTTTATAATGAAATCATTATTCGCAATTTCTTTATACGCGGATGTTGTGATAGACACAACTACAGTAATTAATAATACCGAAACTTATCAAATATATACCGACGAAGCATACGTATACCTTACTATTGAAACGATTGATTCTAAAGTTGCAACATCTATACTACGTCAAGGAATAAATGTATATTTTGATACGAAAGGTAAAAAGAAAAAGAATGTATTTATTACCTATCCAATAGCCAATAATCAACGACCTCCAAGAAGAAATAAGGATACGCCTAATGAAACTAGAGAATTTCCTGATAATGATAGTATAATACGTCAAATAGGATATAGGCTAAAAAACAATACACCACAAAAAGCATTGTATCAATATTATGATAAAACTAAAGAGTTTAATACACTTCTTAACAATGAAGGTATTACGATCAATTTAGCAGTTAATGAAGAAAGAAACAGTTTTATTTATTATTTAAAAATTCCTAATAATAAAATCAACGTAAAATCTGGTATTAATTTTAATAAGCTTTCTATAGGTGTAAAAACAGTTGAGATGTCTCGAGATAATTCGGAAAGAACTAGACCTACGCAACAAGCTTCTGTTCGAGGAGGTGGCAGAAGAGGTGGAGGAAGATCTAATGGTGGCGCTCCCCAAGGAAGATCTGGGAATGGTCCAGGAGGAGGAGATCAAGGTAGGTCAAAAGGCAGAAAAACAGAATCCGTACCTGCTATAGATTTTTGGTTTAAAACAATATCCAAATAATCATAAGAGCTTTAGATAATCATTAAAAAGAAGAATAAACAAAATATGAAAAAGTTTAAAATTCCTTCCTTGTTAATTACCATGAACATTGTTATAATTAGTTGTAGTGATATACAATTCAAAAAAACAAGTCATTCTCATGATGGCTTCAATCATACTCATCAAGATGCAGTAGATTATTTTGATTCATATTCATTGATTAATGAAAAATATGGAACAAAAACCAAAGTGACTGTATCTAAGAATAAAAGAATTATGGTTACTAATGCGCTTCCGAACCATAAAACAGGTGATTTTCCAAACTCTGGAAATCCAAATAAGATTAAAGCGCAAGAAAAAACATATAGTTTTCCCTTAAATCCAATATATACCGGTAAGGCTGTTTGGGTAAGAGAACCAGGTGTGGCTCTAAATGGTATTAAATTCGAACCGGGAACTGCAGAAGTAGTAGAATGTGAGAGTGGAGAAAATTACAGAGTAGAAGCATTACAAGATGTAATTGATTTAGGTTTGGATTTTAATCACGCGCATGTACAACCTACTGGAGCGTATCATTATCACGGTACTCCAACTTCTATTATTACTGATTTTGATACAGGAAAAGATTTGGTACACATTGGATTTGCTCACGATGGATACCCAATATATTATTCTAAAAGTGGAATATATAAACCTAGTTATAAACTTTTAAAAGGAACAAGAGAAGGAGAAGATTGTAGCTATGAAAATCCTATGACTCGTATGGATATTTCTATTGGTGGTCATCACGATGGTACCTATGGATCAGATTTCGAATATGTAGCGGGTTATGGAGATTTAGATGAATGTAATGGAATTATACATAATGGAAATTATATTTATTTAGTTACAGAAAACTTTCCTTATATCAGCAGATGTTTAATGGGTGAATTTAAAGAACAGAAAAGATCGAGAAGACCTTTTCCTCCAGACAAAGGACCAAGAAAAGGATGAATAAACGTAGTTATTATATAAAGATGTTTTCTACAATAGTAAATCTCAAAAAAGGTGTTTGCAATTTTAATGTTACGTCTAATTAATTTGTGTTAAATATGCTCTTATGAGTTTTATGTAATTAATTAGTTTTGTAAGATAAGCTTCGTAAGTAATTACGGAGCTTATTGATTAAGTTGAATACCATTTAAAAGTATAATATACTCTGACGGAATTATAATTTCGACATATTTTGTCTAGTATTTACTATTATTTCGTGCTATAATTTTAAAACAAATAGCATGTTCAAAAAGTATAAAATTTTTAAATGGATTCTTATCTCCTTTGGGAGTATTATTGTTTCTCTATTCATTTTTGGATGGTGGTTTATGGGGTTAATACCGTCATCAGAAAATATGAAAGACATTACATCAACTCAGATGTCTGATTTACCTTATTTATCAAAAAACAAAATTGATAAGCGTGGAAAGATTCTAGCAATCGTTACTAGTACGAATGTAATGGGGAATACTGAAAAAAGTACCGGTTATGAATTGACCGAATTATCTAGAGCGTATTATGTTTTTCAGGCAAATGGTTTTGATGTTGATATAGCGAGTCCATTAGGAGGAGAACCTCCTGTAGTCATAGATGCTGAAGATATGGGAGAATTTGATTATGCGTTTCTTAATGATAGTGTTGCTCAACTTAAAGTTAAGTATACAATTCCTGTAGATAAGATTGACCCTGATCTATATGAGGCGGTATTTTTTGCAGGAGGTAAAGGAGCTATGTTTGATTTTCCAGACAACGAGTCAATACAAGCTATAGTCAGAAACTTATATGAAAATAACAAAGTAGTCGGAGCCGTATGTCATGGTCCAGCCGCTTTAGTAAATGTTACGCTTAATACCGGGAAGCATTTACTAGAGAATAAAAAAGTTAGTGGATTCACTAATGCAGAAGAATTGTTATTGATATCGGATGCAAAAACAATATTCCCATTTCTTTTACAAGATAAATTAGTTGATCAAGGAGGTGTTTTTAATGAAGGGACGATGTATCTAGAAAACATAAGTAAAGATAAAAATTTGATTACCGGTCAAAATCCTTGGTCTACTTGGGTTCTAGCAGAGTCAATGATTACTGAATTGGGCTATAAGCCTAAATTTAGAAAAGTTACAGGAGAAGAAAATGCCGTAAAAGTTTTAAAAACGTATCATGAACAAGGTTCAGAAAAGGCTAGAGGTCTTATTGATCAAATGTATACTAAGGATAAGCAACCTATGTCTAGAGTATTAATTGCAAAACATGGGATTATTGCAGCTATGCAAGGAAAAATAGGTCGTTTTATTAGTTTAACAAGCCTTACTTCGTATGCAAAAAAGAAATCAAAAGAAAACAGCTAGTTATTATATATCCTATATAGAAACTTATTCTATATAGGATATACTTCATTGGAATATGAAATATCCCTACATTTGAAAAAAAAGTCCATTGAATTTTTCCGATATCTTACTTATTATACTTAGCAGCGCAGGACTCTTGCACGGAATATTGTTCGCTTTTTATTTGATAGGTTTTAAAAAGAAAAAAACGCTTACTAATTTATTACTTGGACTGATTTTAGTATTTATGGCTTTCCGGATTGGTAAATCTGTAATGCTTAATTTTGGTAATAACTTGGAGCCTATTTTTATATTTATAGGATTGGCTTTTTTATTATTAATAGGACCTTTTTTTAGATGGTATATTTTGGGAATGACTGTTCCAGGCTTTAAACTTCCTAAGTATTATTTTATAGAAATTATTCCATTCCTTTTAGTGTTTTTTGCTAGTCTCTTAGTTACTAAAGAATGGTATGAAACAAGTGATTTTGTTATTTTAATATTTGGTAGTGGTTTGGTATTTATTTATCTGCATTTTGCACTTTATATCCTCTTAGGATGGATTGTTATTAAAAAAACAAAGAATCGATATCAATCGGTTAAAATAACTAAATCTCATAAAGCTATATTTGATTGGTTGCACCTTTTGGCATTTGGTTTTATAATTATTTGGATAACATATGTATTAAATATATTGGATGAATCAGTTCCCTATATTATTGGACCTGTAGTATATTCTATAATTATATATTTCTTGAGTTACAAGGCATTTCAACTAAAGGCTACAGATTTAAACGGTAATGCTTTTAATGTAAATGATGATTATTCATTATTTGATGAAATATCAAAACTAATGAACACAAAATTATATTTAGAACCAGATCTTTCATTGATAAAATTGAGTAAGTTGCTCGGAAAAAGTGTACAGCAAACATCATCTGCGATTAATCAATATTCTAATAAAAACTTTAATGATTACATCAACCATTACAGGATTCAGGAAGCTAAAAAAAAGCTGTTAAATGTTGGAGATAAGTACACAATTTCTTCCATAGCTTTTGATACAGGTTTTAGCAGTCTTTCTTCTTTTAATAGTGCATTTAAAAAATTTGAAGGTGTAACACCGTCGTCTTATAGAAAGAAAAATTCTTAATTAATAATACAATATTTCGAATAAACCTAATGATAAAATTATATGGGTTTAAAAATATTTACTACTTATATTTGGCCTAAACTTTATAAGTGAAATTAGTTTACGATTTTCTTTTTATCATAGGAATGCTTTTTTCGTGCATTTATATCTATATTTTTTATAAATCAAAGGATAAAGGACTTCATAAATCAATTTTGATTGTATTTTTTGCATTATTGGTTTTCGTTTTGTTAGAATCGTATGCTTCGATACATAATATCGAGATATTACTAGACATCAGTTTTTTAATTGTGTATGGAGTAAAATTGGCACTTGGACCTTTGTTACTTTTATATATTCAATCCCTATTTTTAGATGATAAAAAGGTGTTAAAAAATGGAATTATTCATTTAACTCCTTTTATTGTTTTTGTTATTCTAATTTCTGCTCCATACAAGATAGCAATGGTTTCGGGAGAATATTTTGTAGACTATATCGATGTTATTCAACAATATCTTTTTATCAAGCGACCGTTATTAGATATTATTTATTTAATATATATCTATATCAGTTTTAGAACTTTTGATAAGTTTAAAAAAGCATTAAAATGTAATTATTCTCATATCGAGCATAATAATTTTATTTGGGTACGATACCTTTTAATAGCTCCATTTATTATCATTTTTATTGACCTGTTTTTTGTTGGATATCAAATGCTATTTGGCTATTTGGGATGGAGGACTCAAAATTTGATTATGTTATTAACCTCTATTTCTGTTTGTTATGGATTGTATTATGGTGTTAAGCAATCTAAAGTATTGGTGCCATATTTTTTATTAGATAGTTCTATAGGTAGCAAGGATAGAAAGAAAATGATCAATGAAAAATTAGAATCTGAGTTTTCTTCTTTCGAAAAATTGCTTGTAGAATTTATGGAAAAAGAAAAACCTTATTTAGATGAAGATTTAACACTTAGTAAGTTAGCATCCGGAATTCATATTACAGACAAGAAATTATCAGCTTTGTTAAATCAGTATTTAGAAATTTCCTTCTATAATTTTGTGAATAGTTATAGGATTAAAGAGTTTAAACAATTAATAGCATTACCATTATATAAAGATTATACAATAGAAGGAATTGCTTATGAATGTGGATTTAAATCTAAAGCGAGCTTTTATAGGTTATTTAAGAAAGAAACAGGCCAATCTCCATCAGAGTTTAAAATAAATCAAAATTAATCTCATTTTCTTGTCTCTTTAGAAGCAGAGAGACCCATCATTACTCATTTTACAGTTGTTTTGTTGTTTTAATAGTCAATTTAAAATTCATCAAAACAAATGAAAAAAACATTAATCAAAAAATGGGTTTTGGGAACAGTACTAGCTATATTAGTAATTAGTATTGGTTCTTGTATCCGAATTAATTCGAAAATCAATCAACACCAAGGAGCAAAAACAGAGCTTGTTAATACCTCAATTTTTAATTCTATTAATTCTCCATTAGCAATTACCAATATTAGTGTGTTATCTAAAGATTGTACTAAAATGTTGGATAGTCTAACAGTATTAATCAAAGAAGGTAAAATAGTTTCAATAGATAAACGAACTAATGTTACTAATGAGTATACAAATATCGATGGGACAGGTCAATATTTAATACCTGGTCTTATTGACACACATGTACACTTAAAGAAAAGTAAGAATGATCTTTTATTATTTCTAGCTAACGGAGTTACTACCGTAGGAGAGATGTTCGGTGACAAGTCACATTTAGAATGGAGGGAAGAGGCAAAAAGTGGAACATTGAGTCCAAACCTTTATGTAGCAACTAGAAAACTTGGTAGTGAAAAAGGTATGATATCAAAGATTAAAAGTTGGTTTGGAGCACCAAAATCCTATACAAGTCAAAGAAAAGCGCGCAAAGCAGTTCGTAAATTTAAAGAACAAGGTTATGATGCAATTAAACTTACTAATTTAAATCCAGAAATATATGAGGCTATTGTAGATGAAGCTGTAAAACAAAATATACCGGCGATAGGTCATTTAGGTCCAGAAGTAGGATTAGATGGCTTGTACAATTCTGGACAGTCTCAACTTGCTCATGTAGAAGAGATTGTTAAAAACACCATGAATGAATTTGGTGTAGTTTATTATAATAAAACAGAAGAATATCTTCAGTTTTTGAAGGAAAGAGCTGATACTATAGCGATTAAAATTAAAGAAAAAAATATCGTAGTATCTTCTACAATATGGTTAGTGGAAAGTTTTCCTAAACAAAAATTAGAATTAGATAGTTTTATCAAAACAATTCCGTTAGAATATGCTAATCCAGGTATTGTTGAAGGATCGAGTATTACTAGAGGGTGGACACCAGGAAATAATTACTACGAGAATTTGAATGCAAAAAACGACCCTGAACTTCAAAAAAGGGTTAAAGGATATTGGGAAACCTATGTAAAAGCTCATCATATCATGACCAAAGCATTAATTAAGCATAATGTAATAGTTGTAGCGGGGACCGATGCTAATGTAGCATGCGCTACTCCTGGTTTTTCATTGCATCAAGAATTACATTCTCTTAATAAAGTTGGTTTAACGAATTCTCGTGTATTACAGTCTACAACGGTACATGCTGGCGAATGGATGCAATATAATATTGGTAAAATTGAAGTTGGTTATAATGCAGATTTAGTGATACTAAAAAAGAATCCTTTAGATGATATCACTAATACTAAAACAATTCGGTCAGTAATTATTAATGGAAAACTTCTAAACCGAACTACACTAGATAATATGTTAGAATCTGTAAAAGAAGCTAATAACAGAAGTAGAAAAATGAGTATAAATCAATATATCAATTAAGTAAAGAAAAAATAATGAATATAAAAATAAAACGAATTATACTAGGTGTATGTACTATAATTTTAATACTTGTGATATATCTTTTGATTCCACAAGTTAGTAATCCCACACCAAATTATGAAACTGCACTCACTTATGGCATTCCTGTTTCAGAAAAAATAAATAACATATTAACTCCTACCATAAAACCTAAACGTACTAGGGCTATAATGGTTATGCAGAATGAAAAAGTTATTTATGAGTATGGGCCTACTGACAAAATAATGAATGGACATTCGACTAGAAAGGCTATGCTGAGTTTGTTATATGGAATAGCAGTTGATCAAGAACTAATAAATCTTGATAAAACACTTGCTCAACTTGAAGTAGATGAATTTATTCCTTTAACTACCCAAGAAAAAAGTGCAACGATAAGGGATTTATTAATGGGTAAATCAGGTGTTTATTTACCTGCTTCTGGTGAGCATGATAATCAAATAACTCAACGACCAAAAAGAGAAAGTCATAAACCAGGAACTTATTTTTTTAATAACAATTTTGATGCAAATGTTTTAGGCACCATTTTTATGAAAGAAACAGGTATTAGTATTGGAAAATTTATGGAAGATAATTTAGCCAAGCCACTTGGTCTTCAGGATTTTGATTCGAATAATGTAATTATTGGAAGCCCTTGGTTTATACCAAAGAAAAAAACAATGCATAAACAATATTATATCTATATCAGTACTCGTGATTTTGCAAGAATCGGTGCTATGGTAGCGAATAATGGAAAATGGAATGGTAAACAAATTATATCAGAAGATTGGATTACAAAAAGTACATCCTCTTATAGTGATCTTACTACTAACCATATTAATTATGGAAGATATGATGGGTTTGGTTATCAGTGGTGGACAGCTTCAGATACAAATACAATTTGGACAGATGGTTATGGAGAACGATTTATGATCATTAATAGAAATAAAAATTTGACTTTAGTAGAACAAAACTTCACCGGAAATTCCTTGTTAAGTTCAGGGTTTTGGTTGATCAATAAAAATATGGATTCAGGTTTACTAAACTTGATGAAAGCTCATGAAACTATAACCTCTACTAATTACAACAACAGCTATAATTCCAATTAATGAAGAATACAAGATATATTATTTTGATAATGATTTTTATATGCGTGTTCACAATAGATGCACAAACATATAAAGTAAAAGAACAAGAACAGATTAAAGCATTTGTTAACGTAAACGTATTAACAATGCAAGATTCTATTACCAAAATGTCACAAACAGTTATTGTAGAAAATGATAAAATTATTGCATTAGGTAATAGTAACGATATTAACATACCAGATAATGCAAAAATAATTGATGGTGAACATAAAAAATATCTCATCCCAGGTTTAACTGACACCCATGTTCATTTACATCGCAAAAAATCAGAAGAATGGATGCGTTCATATGTTGTAAATGGTGTTACTACAGTTTTAAATTTGGGAGGCTCAAAGAGGGTTTTAAAACTAAGAGCGCAAATTAAGGATAAGCAAATTACAGGACCAGATATTTATACTGCAGGTAGAGGTGGAGTTGTAAAAGAGTTGAATAGACCACAATATAAAGAAGTAACATTAGATAGAATAGAAGAACGAATTATCGAAGACAAGGCAAAAGGATATGATTTTATAAAGATATACGGGAAAATGACCATACCACAATTTGAACATATGATGAAAATTGCTAAAAGAGAAGGTATTCATGCAATGGGACATATTCCAAGAAACTTAACCGCTGATGATGCATTACGAATTGGTCAAAAATCTATGGCTCATACCGAGGAATTTATTTATACTCAGTTTACAGAATTTGATGAGCAAGAAGTAAAAGATTTTGCTACAAAAGCTGCAGAAGAGAACATATGGTTAATTGCAAATATTATTGCTTATGAAAAAATAGAACTTACTTGGGGGAAACCACAAGTAATGGATTCGATTTTACGATTGCCCGAAACTAAAAGTTTACATCCTAAAATTCAAAGGATTTATAAAGCTGATTGGTATGGGTCCAGAGATGTAAAGAGTAGGCCTTATATAGAGAAAGTTTATAAATTTTACTTTCCAATTGTAAAACATTTTCATAATGCTGGAGTTAATATTCTTGTAGGCACAGATACTGTATTTCCAGCTGCTGCACCAGGAGAATCTGCAATTGATGAGATGAAAAATTTGGTTAAAGCTGGATTAACAAATTACGAAGCTTTAAAAGCCGGAACGGCTAATGCTGGGGTATATATCAATAATTTTATCGATAACAATTATTATGTAGGCAAAATAAAAGACGGTTATACTGCTCATATGATATTACTTCCATCAAATCCTCTTGATGATCTCGATATCTTGAAAGAACCAGAAGGAGTGATGCTAAGAGGCCATTGGTTTAATTCAATTGATTTAAAAGAAATGGTACGTTGGGATAATTAATATTTCGGATACTAACAATATAATTTTATCAATAATCCTTAGTTTGTCTAATATCATTATAAGACAAACTAAGGATATCTTACTTATAGTTCACAACCTATTTTAGATATTATTTGTTTTTTTTCATTCCGAAAAGAAATCTAGGAATCCTAAAAGGATATACAAGAAACTTATATACAGATATAATGATGATAAAGGATGTGATTGCTAGAATTAATAGTTTGATAGATATACTCCATGATTCCTGTAATATATAATATCCAATAACGATAATAACTGTTTGATGTAGTATGTAAAAAGGGTAGATGCCCTGATTGAGAATCTTTACTAAAATACTTGGTTTGTGTAGCCAAATTTGACCATATCCTAACATAGTAATTATTATCGTCCAACCTACAAGTACAGTTAAACCATACCAAATATCCCAACGTGTAGAAATATCCCAATAAGTTGCAGCTATATTATTGGGAAGAAAATAATATATATAAAATAATAATGTAGTAATAAGTGCTATAAATGCGTTGTATTTGCGGTATTTTTTTAATGAATCCCATAATGTAGGTTTACTTGCTATGATAATACCGGCTAGGAAAAAATATCCGTAAAATAGTGTAGAGGAGAGGTTTGTTATGGATTTGTCATCTTCAGGAAAATAATGTTTAGTTACTATTTTAATAATGATTAATGGTAACACTAAAAGAAATATTCCTAAAGGTTTAGCACAAAAGATATCTAACAGCGTTTTGAATGATTTAGCATAAGAAGATTTCATCCAAATAATAATTGGAATGCAGCCAATAGATAAGTAAAATAGATTTTCTATGAACCAGAGATGATTGACCTCTAAATGTTCTAAAATATTTTTATAGAAATCTATAAATGAAGAATAAGATCCAATATTTTCTATATAAGTTTGTGGAGGGACAATTACTAATACTCCAAAAATTAATGGTACTATAAGTCGGGTTGTACGCTCCTTAGTAAATTGAATCCAGTTACGTTTAGAAAATGCAAAGATCGTTCCTGTTCCCGAAATAATGAATAATAATGGTAGTCTAAATTGTTCGAAAAACACCATAATATCATCTAACAGTTTACTAGATTCGGTATTCATAATGTGAAAGTCATCACCGTTAAATGGCATTCCTATATGATGTAAAAAAACTAAAAAGATGGAGATTACACGCCACCAATCTAAGTCATATCGTCTTTTGGTTGTATTCATAACTATTGTTTAAATCAATAAGGACAAAACTATAGTTATCTAATACTCCAAAACACGACATTATACAAATGACGTGACAATGACGGGTATGTTTAGTGAAAAATTTGGTAGAAGAATTGAATAGGTGTTTTTATAATAATTTTTACCTCCTCTTTTTTCGCTTTTTCTTAGGTTGTAGATTGGTATTTTTTCTCTTTTTTTCAGTTACAGTTGATTTTTCTCTTTGTATCTTTTTTAAATGTTCTATGATCTTTGATTTAACTTTTGCGGTTAAAATATCTTTCCTTTTAGAATAACTATACGCACAACCAACTATTAAAGACAATCCAAGTACTATAGAAATAGAACCATTTTCTATTAAAGGAAATTGTGTATATAAATTGATAGCTACACGAGGAGCGAATGTAAAAAATACATATAATCCATAACTAAGCGATACTATTCCAAGAATGCCAAAACTATAAATACTTGATTTTATATTCTTTAGTGTATTACTTTCCAGTTGTTTTATATTAGTGTCACTCAAAAAAGGGTTATTAAGTTCTTTTTCTTTCTTAATGAAAAGTAAGAAATCGACATTAACAGAATCAAAAAATACTCCGTGGCTTCTTTTTTTTAAATCTTCTTCGGTTATAATGTACTTCATACTGTATTGCCTATAATAATATTTGTAGTATTGATATAAATCAATAGATCTAAACGATAGAGCAAAATACTAAGAAATGTTTAAGTAATCAGATCCTTTTTAAGATGAGCTTAGATCAAGTAAGTGATTACTTACTGTGCAGAGACACCCGTTACACTTTGACGATTAACTATAAACTGGTCAATTCTATCTTCTGCGTCCAGAATAAGTTACTGCTTCACCTTTACCAAAAGCGTAGCTTAATCCAAATGTAAAAAAGCGTCCACGTTGTCCAAAATTATAGGTTTCGAAAGTAGGTTGATTTACAAAATTTTCCTGAATTCTAGAAGCAAAAACATCTCGAACACCAAGATTAGCAACTATTTTCCCTTTTAATATTTTTTTACGCATTCCAAGATCTAGAAAGGCAAATCCACTTTGTTTTCCTTGTACAGTTTCGAAATCTGAACGATAATTTCCATTGATTTCTAAATCGATATCAGCAGGTAACCCTAGTTTTGTACCTAATCTGGTGGACCATTGATTTCCGTTAAAATCAAATACCTGATCTTCAAAAGTTCCTTTACGATCAAAATAGTTGAAATTAAAATCTCCTGTAAAAGTTAACCATTTCGTAGGGCTATATTTCCCATTTGTTTCAAAACCTATGGATGAATTCGTTCCTATATTTTCTGGAGTACTAAAATTTACATTATCAATAAACGTTGATACTCTTTCTACAACGTCTGTTGTATAACGATGATAAAGGCTAGAACTCAAACTAGCTTTTCCTATTTTATATATGCTAGTTAGTTCATAAGAATTAGTGAATTCTGGTTGTAGTTCTGGGTTCCCTGTTCTAATATTAAAATTATTTCGGATATTAAAGAAAGGATTTAAATCTCTTAATCGAGGTCTAAAAATTCTTTTTGAGTAACCAGCCTGAAGTGAAATTTTATCGCTTATCTTATAAGATGTATGAAAACTTGGAAAAAAATTAGTAAAATTTCGTGAGCTGCCCTCATTCGTATTTGCTAATAATGTTTCTAAATCAGTATTCTCTATTCGCAAACCTCCTTTAACCCCCCAAATATCATTTTCATATGATAAAGTGGCATAAACACCTAATACCTTTTGTATCCATTCAAAATCATTGGTAAGACTTTCATTAATAACATATTCTCCATCAATTAAATCTTCAACTTCAAAATCATTACCTACATCATTTATAACATACTGAGCTCCTGTTTCGATACTGTATTCCTTAGTTAATGGATTTGTGTAATCCGCCTTAAACGTAAAGTCTGCTTGTTGATAATCGGTAGCAGTACGTTGGTTACTGTCAACATTTTCTCCTTCTATTGTGGTATCCGCAAATAAAGAAGATTGGTCTTTTCCAAAGAAACTTCCCAAAGCGCTTAATTGAAAAGTATGATCTTTATTGTTTTTAAACTGTTTTTTCCAATTAAACTCATACTGCCATTTGGGATTAGTTGCATCAGTAGTCTCGTTACGTACCCATTGTGATACTAATGTATTATCACCATCAAAAAAGCGGAAATTGGTTTCAGAAGGCTGATCTTCTATTTCATAAGCAAAATTTCCGGAAAGTGTTAATACATTATATTCATTAAGATGATAGTCTGTTCCTAAAGTTATATTGAAGAAAGTCTCATTTCTAAAATTTTCACCTTCACTAAAAATAACTTCATTATTTTCTAAATTACGGTTGATTGCTTCATTATCTCTTGGTAATGATCGATAGCCTGCACCGATCTGGGTAAATAGATTGAACTTTTCTGTTCTACGATTAAGACTAACTCCTACATTATGATTGTCGGGAATTCCTGTATTAAGTGAAATGGAGCCATTCCATCCCTTTTTTTCTTCTTTTTTCAGTATGATATTTAATATTCCTGAAGTACCAGAGGCTTCATACTTAGCAGAAGGATTTGTTATTACTTCAATACTTTGAATCATATCAGCAGTAATGGTTCCTAAGGCATTGCTAGATTCATCTGCTAGGACTGATGGTTTTCCATTTATTAAGATCTGAACACCTCCAGTTCCTCGAAGGCTTATCTCTCCCTCGATGTTAACATTCACAGAGGGTACATTATTTAATACTTCTAATGCACTTGCACCTGCTGTACTTAAATCTTTTCCAACATTAAATACACGTTTATCAAGTTTAAATTCTGTTTTAGATACTTCGCCTCGAACAATAACTTCGTCTAATGTTTCGCTATCTTGATATAGTTTAACTTTGCCAAGACTAACTCTATTTTCTATTGTTTCAAAGGTTCGCAGTTGAAGCGTTTTGAATCCTATAAAGCTGATTTCGATATAGAAATTATCTGCTGTAGTGTTTATCTCGAAAGTTCCATTGTCATTAGTAATTGCACCAGAAATAGTGGCTTTAGAATTTGTGTCATTTAGAACAATCGTAGCATAGGGTATAGGCTGGCCTGTTTCTGCTTCCACTAATGTGCCAGAAATTAGTATTTCCTTATTTTGGGCCCAGATTGTAGCCGTAAAAAAAAGTAAGATTATAAAAACCCGATTGTTCATTGTATGCTTTATTATATTTTGATTTTTCAAAGGAAAGAAGATGAGTTGTTTTTTAAAAATTTACTTGGGTAAACAACTATTATAATCCTATAAACGACATGATTGTTATTAACAGCAATAGATTTGTCGTTTGCGGTATTGATTTAGTGGATTAGGTGCAATATTATATAGTTAGAAAATCAATAAACTATATTTGTTGTACAGTTTTTAGATATTGTGAAAAACATATTATTACATAAAGAGGTTTGGTTCCAAGTGATATTACACATTGTAGTATTTATTTTCTATTCTTTTGACCGCCGTAATCCAGAAATACAATTCTATCAATTTGTGTTTTTTTTGAATTTTGTAACTGCTGGTCTTATCATCAATTATGTACTTCTTCCAAGATTTTTATATCCTGGAGCATATTTAAAGTTTATTTTGTTTTTTAGTTTAGTTGTGACGGGAGTAATTTTTGTTGAAGAATCTATATTAGAAAAGATATATTTTCCGGATACTCGTGGAGCTAAGTTTTTAGGCGTAATATATAATCTAATGAGTACATTGCCTACGTTGTCTGTATTGGCAGGGTTTAAATTTGGATGGGATGCACTTATCAAGCAGCGAGAAGTTAAAGAATTGAAGGATTCTGTAAAAGAGAGTGAACTTCAATTTTTGAAATCACAGATTAATCCTCACTTCCTTTTTAATAATATGAATAATTTATACTCATATGCAATTGAAAAATCTCCTCGTACACCAGAATTGATCTTGGAATTATCAGGCGTACTACGATATATGCTTTATGAATGTAAAGCAAAATATGTTTCTCTTTCTAAAGAAGTAGAACAATTAGAAAACTTTATCAATTTAGGACGATTACAAATAGAAGGGCGAGGCACAGTTACGCTATCTAAAGATATTGAACGAGCAAATTTTTGGATAGCTCCATTGATATTGATCGTTTTTGTTGAGAATGCTCTAAAACACGGTAGTTCTAGTCAGACCGATGGGATCATAATAAATATGGATATTAGGGTAACACATGATGGAATACTTTATTTTAATTGTTCTAATACATATAAAAACCAGACTAATACTAATAATTTAGATAGTGGAATTGGTTTAGAAAATGTAAAAAAACGATTAGATATATTATACCCAAAGGCACATGAATTACATATTAATAGCGATAAAGATATGTATGAAGTTCAATTAATGATCGATCTAAAAAAGTCTAAGGAACCATGAATTGTATCATTGTAGAAGATCAATTACCGGCGCAACGTATTCTAAAAAAGTATATAGAAGATATGGGGTCCCTAAAACTCATAGGAACTTTCACAGATGCTATTGAAGCTATGCAACTAATGAAGTCTACTAAGGTAGATGTTATTTTTT
The DNA here is from genome assembly GCF_003443695.1 of Aquimarina sp. AD1. Classification (NCBI taxonomy): domain Bacteria; kingdom Pseudomonadati; phylum Bacteroidota; class Flavobacteriia; order Flavobacteriales; family Flavobacteriaceae; genus Aquimarina; species Aquimarina sp. AD1. The sequence continues at coordinate 1,118,849 of NZ_CP031966.1, forward strand.
TAGACATACATTTACCTAAGATTTCGGGAATTGACTTTTTAAAAACACTCTCTAATCCGCCTCAAGTTATTCTTACGACGGCATTTCCGGATTATGCCTTAGAGAGTTATGAGTTTGATGTGGTGGATTATTTATTAAAACCCTTTTCTTTTCAGCGATTTATCAAGGCTGTTTCTAAAGTAGAAAACAAAAAACAACAGTTATCTTTAGACGCTAATACTACAGAAATTAAAGAAGTGTACGCAAAAATTGGTTTCGATCATGTACGGATTCTTATTGACGACATTACATATATTATATCCGACACAGATTATACAGAAATTCATTTACAGGATAAAAAACTCGTGTCCTCCGAGACTTTACGTTATTGGGAAGAGCTTTTACCTTCTAAAAACTTTATGAGAGTACACAAATCTTACATTATTAATACTTCAAAAATCGAAAAGTTTTCTGGTAATCAGATATATTTAAGTAATCAAAAGACAATTCCTTTAGGTAGGGCCTATAAAAGTAATTTTACAAAAAAAATCCTGTAGAAATACATCTACAGGACCAAATCAACTCTAAAAAAAACATCAATCTGCTTTGGGGTAATCAATTAAAATTAACTGCTTATTGCAGGTTTATGCTATTTACTGCATCAGAAATTTCATAACCTAATCGCAAACCTTCAATTGCATCTTGTTCTATATGAACACCTAGTGGAACACGTGAATAAGCATTTTCAGTAGCCATTTCAGTGAATGAAGTAAAACTTCTTGGCGTTCCGTTAAATTCTATATCGGTAAAGTCATTATATGTCCTATCTGTAAAATTAACACTATCCGATCCAAAGAATGCTATAAATACTCCTGCGCCAGCACCAGCAAAAGTAGCATGACCAGATGGGTAACTTGGGAAAGCTGGATTCGTTTCTTCGATAAACTTAGACAAGTTAGAAGTAAAATCTTCATCAATATACTCCCAAATATAATTACTTGGACGCTCGATGTTATAGGTATATTTGTCATCCCAGGCAGAAACCGCTGCATCATTTATTGCAAAACCAAGTCTTAATAAAAGTTCTAATGCTCTATCATAAGCCAAATCATTTTGCTCTATTAATTGATTTGCAATAGAAAATTGTCTTCCCGGAGGACTTATCATAAGTCCTTCAACATCATCTGCCCAAAATTCTGCGATCCATAAATCTTCATTATTAGCAGTGGCAGCAGTAGTGGTAGTTTCATATACCTCATTCATTTGTTGGTAATAATCACTTGATGGATTCGTACTATGTTGTAATACAGAAGAAAATGCTACACTACTTGATTCTTCTGGTGTTATCGCAAACGTTCTAACTTCTCTCCAATATGGAAACCATGCATCTTCATTTTCATTAGCAGCCCATAAACCTACGCCAACTGGAGCTATATAATCTTGAGGGGTTGGATTTTGTATTTGTTCTTCACCATCTTGATCAGTTTCGCTATAAGCGATAACTCTCTGTGCAACGTGTCTTCCCCAAGTTTCTGAATTTTCTATTTCAGTATCAGAAAGTCCTTCGGTTAATTCTGCTTCTTTTTCTTCTTGAAAATCAGAAATTCTTTGTCTTACACCAGTTTCTAAATTAATCATAAAATGATCTATGGCTAATGCATAAGCAGTATTTAAAGCAAGTTTTAGATCTACATCATCTTCAAGAGTATTTGTGTTAATATTGAAATTATTAAATCTGTCTGTATTGGATGAGTAGTTGTCCATAAAAGGAACTGCTGTTTCGTAACCGGTTAAATGAATATATGCCAAAGATCGGGTTACTGTATTTGGTCTCATACTTTCTGTATATTGATCTATTGATACCCACAGATTACTCCATTCTGCTATAAGTTCTGTTGTTTCATCCGTTAATTCAACATCGATGTCAGGAGAATCTATATCATTTATAAAATCATCATCTTTACTACATGATTGAAAAATGAATATCCCTGCTATTAAAAGTGTTGAAAATTTTAAATTCTTTATTTTCATAATTTTTGGTATTAATAAATTTCACAATAAAAGCACTATCAATAACTATAATGTGCTTGTTTATGTGTAATACGTATGAGTCATATTCTTACCCAACCCTTTTTTTGAAAAAAATATTATTTTATTTTCTTTGTAAGTTTTTTTTTGAATTTAAACAGCTGTTTGTTAGTTGACTGTTTGCTGTTTAGGGATTAAAAAAATAAATTAATTTGAAGGTTAGGAGAGAAGTTACTTGCCTTTCTGAATGTGTTTTCTGTCGTGTTTTGAAAAACATTTACTGTATTATCCTGATCATATACATTGAGGATAGATAAACCAATAACAGTTCTAAAGTTTCTAGATGGATTATAGAATGTATATGAAGAAGAAAAATCTAATTGATGTAATGCATCAAATCGATCAGAAGAAATAGGGTTTTGATTATTTCCAGAATCTGATTCTTCAGAAAAAATGACTGGCATTCCAGAAAAATATCCCCAAGAAATTGCAAATTTCCATTTTTTGAGGTTTAGTATACCAGTTAGATTTATAATATGTCTTTGATCAAAGAAAGCATCTGTTTTCATATTATTAAAATCGGTCTCAGTTTTACTCAATGCATAACTTATCCAGCTTTCTAGTCTACGCCATTTTTTTTTTATAAATATATTTGCTCCAATACTGGAAATATTTCCCAGATTATCATTAGACTTATTAGTGATACCCTTAGTTTTTTTATAATATAGCTCTAAATCTATTAACCATTTAGACTTATCAAGAACACCACCTAACATTGTTTGTATTCCTTTTTGCGTCATTATATCATCATTAGGCAAAAACCATAATTGATTGGTTATATTAAAATCATCAAAATCATTATTTAATTTTTTTTGAATGAATTGATTTGATGTCCCTAAAGAAGATTTTAGATATAAATTTTTATTTATAGAGTAACTCGCCAATAACCTTGGATTTATGTATAACTTATTTAAAGGAGCATAGTAATTATTATGAAATCCAAAGTTAACATTCAATTTTTCATTCCAATTTTTTTGGAGAGACACATAGGTGGAGTGAACTATGGCATCTTGTCTTCTTTCGGAATCGACACCATTTTCTTCTTCAATTTCGTTACTAATCAATTTATGCTCGGTTAAGGTATATCCTGCTTCTAAAGATGTATTTTGATTGTAATTATAAATAATTTCAGTAATTAATCGAGTATCAGAAATTACATTATCGAATTTTTCTCTATTGGATCTTTCTTCTAATACAAATCCTTCACTAAGGCTAATAAGATTCATATTAGATTTACTAACTCTTAATTCAGTTGTAAACTTTTCAGAAAAATGAGCTTTCCATTTTCCTGTAACACCCCAATTGTCTAGTTCTAAATCTCTAAAATCAACTTGATCATTATTCCCTGTATTTTTTATTTCCGCAGATAAATTATTTTGAATATTTATAAAACTTAAAGAAGTTGTATGCTTATCATTGACCTTATAATTTAGCTTAGCATTCATGTCTAAAAAATCAATTTTAAAGTCAGAAGAAGTATTAACTTCATCTGCAATAGACTCTAATCTACTACCTTGAAAAATTAAGTTAGAAATAGCCTCTAATTTTGGAGATTGAAAACTTGGATAACTTGTCCTAAAAGCAGCAGAAAAAGATAGTTTATCTTCTATAAGCTTAGTTTTAACTGTTGCTCCTGCAAATAACGTATTTATAGCAATTTCATATTTAGTGGTATTTGGAATTTTATTACTTGTTGTCATATCAATAAGTCCTCCGACACGACCACCAAATTTTACGGGCAACATACTTCTTTGAACTTCAACATTAGTGATAGCAGCTGTATTATAAGGAGAAATTGCTCCTAAAAAATGTCCTGAATGATATATAGGGATATCATCTATCTGAACAAGATTTTGATCATACGTATTCCCTCTAAAATTAAGATTTCCAGATTTCCCACTTGGAGAATGTATTCCGGAAATATTATTTATAACATTAAAAATATCACCATCAGTTTCTCCTGCTAATAAACCTAAGGATTCTGTGTTAATTTGTAAGCTATGATCACTAACGTTAGCATCAATACCTTTTGTTAGGTAACCACTTAAAATAATTTCATTAAGTTGATATTGCTTTTTAAATAGATTTACTTTTTTTATTCTTATTAAATCACTGGCTTTTATGCGTATACTCTCATACGAATAATTAAGAATATGGATAGAATCTAAAGGGAATATATTATTTAAGATAAACATATTATCCTTAGCCAGAAGATATTCTATTGGTTCTTCGTTGATCTGATATTCTAAGGTAGATATATGCTCATTATTTTCATTATCAAATACTTCGAATGTAATGTTCTTTCTTATTGGTAATACTACATAGTTAGAAGTGTTTTTGTTTGTGAATTTTACAGGGACCATTTTTTCTATTACTAAGATACAATCTGTAATATTTTTGCAATCAGTATTTTGATCTAAAAAAACCGCATCAAAAAAAGTATGGTTATAGGAAAAGCTTATTCCAAATTTTTGTTCCAACTGTTCTAGTTTATCCGAAAACTTAATGAGATTATTTGTTTGCGCAGTAGAATTAGTAACTAGACAAAACCATAAAGTAAATAAAAAAAGATAATATGAGAACCGCCTCAAATTCATATATTATTTTATTAGCACGATATTATTATCATCTATACTATATTCAATCTCCATTGAACTAAATAAAGTTTCTAAAGCAGTTTTTAAATCTTTGTGAGTTATTGTACCTGTAAATTGTAAGTTCTCATATTTTTCAGGTAATTCTATTTTTGTTTGGTAGTACTTTTCTAGATCAATGACAATTTCCGATAAAACGACTTGATTATATTTGCTATAGCCATCGATCCACTCAGGTTTTTTTGTAGTATGAGAGTTACTAGATAATTTATTTTCTTTTGCGGATATAGATTCTCCTTTTATTAGTATTTTTTGTTCTTGATTATAGGTAACATTTACTTTTCCTTCATAGCATTTAACTTCAAATATTTTGTTAGTGGCATTTACATTAAATTGGGTTCCAAGTACTTTAATACTTCCAACTTTGGTCATCACCGTAAAAGAGCTTCCTTTTACAACATCAAAAAAAGCTTGTCCTGTTAAATATACAGCTCTATCCTCAGTCCATTTTTTTTCATTATAGGATACTGTTGATAATGCATCCAAGGTAATTTGTGAACCACCAGGGAGATCTATTGTCTTTGATTCTGCAACTAATGTATTTATGGTTTTGGTTTGATTAAATAGATAATTCCAAGAAAAATATCCTCCAGTAATCAATATTGCTATACTAGCGGCAATACTAAGCCATTTACTTGTTTTATTCTCTTTCACAGGAGTAGGAGAGATGACAAGTTTTTTACGCTTTTTAAGATCTTCAAGGCCTGCTTCGGTATCAAATTTTTTTACTTTCCAAGTATCAATATCATCTAAAACTACTTTTAATTCATCTAATTCTCCAGACGTATCAAGCTCTTCTTTTTCGTCTTTATTTAAACGATTATCTAACCATCTAGTGATTAAATTGTCTTTAGTAAATTTGTTTTCCACGCTTAAATATTTTTGATTACAATCATTTTATATACGTTTCGATTTCTAAATTACCCAACCTGATTATATATTATGTTTTTGTAATTCTGTTATCTCTTTAAGTTTAACCAACGCTTTAGCAATTCTTTTTTCTACTGCTGTTTGACTAATTTCTAATTTTAGCGCAATTTCTTTAAAAGTAAGTTTTTCGATTCTATTTAATAAAAAAGCTTCTCTTTGCTTTTCTGGTAGAGCAGAAATAGTAGCTTCTATTTTTTGTCTAAATTCTTTAGTTCTTAAATGAAAATAAGGGTCCTCATTGTCCATTATTGGAGAACTATTTTTTTCAAATTTTAAAACGACTTTTTTAGATCTTAAAGAATCGATGTATAAATTTTTTGATACTGTATATAGAAAACCAACTGCCTTTTCAAAAATAATTGTTTTACACTTAGCCCATAGTTTAATAAATGATTCTTGTACAATATCCTCAGCCTGATCTAAATCTCCAAACTTAAAATAGAGATGATTTCTAAGGCTTTCAGCGTGAGTTTTATACAATGTATTATACACCTGTTCCTCGCAAACTGAGAAAGATTTATCCATCGTTTTCAATTAATTATAGGTAAATATATAATAAATTGTTAAAGGAATTTAATTTTATAAAAACAATCAAATACTATACTTTCATATTTCATTTTTAGTCTATAAAAGGATCAGCATATTTTTCATCCCTTATAAATTCTTCATCAGTTAGTGTATTTAAAAAATCTATTAAAGCTTGTTTATCGTCTTCAGATAAATTTAAACGACGAACATTGTTTCCTTGGGTTAATCTATTATCTAAATTCGGATTGTTCTGTACACCACTATTGTAATGTTCAATAACCTGTTCAAGTGTTCCAAACCGACCATCGTGCATGTAAGGTGCTGTTAATGCAATGTTTCTTAGAGATGGAACTTTAAATTCTCCTAGATCGTTATTATTTCCTGTTATCCCACCAACACCAAGATCCGTAATTGTAGCATCCAATCCATTATTTCTCGCATTATCTCCTACAAAAACATTAGTAGCATGGCAATCAAAACATCTTGTTTGATTACTCATGAAAAGAGTTTTTCCTCTATTTTCGGAGTCTGTAAAATTAGGAAAATCATTATTTATATTTTGACTTTGCGCTAATCCATTGTCAAATTTTGATTGGTATGAAACTATAGAACGTATAAATTGAGATAACGCTAATGCTATTCTCTCACTGGTAATGGTTTCATCACCAAAAGCATTTCTAAATAAAACAGTATAGTATTCTTCATTGGCTAATTTTGTTTCTAATTCTGGTAAGGTCATACCCATTTCTACTAGATCCTGAATTGGCATTAATGTCTGTATTTCAAGTGTTGGAGCTCTTTCGTCCCAAAAAAACCTTCCATTATTATAAAATTTTGCGTTAGATAATCCCATGGAATTTCTAGCTGTCAATCCACCGTCAAAACCTACACTAAACTGTCTTGGATCAGAAAATCCATTCTCTTGAATATGACACGATGCACAGGAAATAGTATTATTTAAAGATAGTTTATTGTCATAAAAAAGAACCCTACCTAGGGTTGCACCATGATCAGTAATCTCATTATTATTTGGAGTATTATCCTCAACTTGTAATTCATTATTTAAGAAAAAATCAGGCAATGGAATATCAGCATAATTAAAAGGTGATGTTGGTAAATTTAGTGTTATAAACTCTGTAGAAGTACTTGGAATATCTGTATAGTCGTCCGTACTACATGAAATTGAAATTATTAATACTAAACAAAGGGATGGAATATATTTTTTCATATAAAACTACTTTTATTATCAAACAGGTTAATTAATAAGAACTAAAGCTATTAGTATTAGTACTTTGTTTTTAATACGTATTTGAAATAGACTTACCCAACCCTACATTTCAAAAAAATAGTATATCCTTTTTTTAGGAGTTATGTATTAATGAATTTTTAGATAAATTAAGCAATGTACTTCGTTATGTATAGTTTGTGAAGAACCAAACCTATAGTATTATCTGAAGCGAATTATAGAGATCTACTTACGAATTCTCATTTAATTAGGGCGAAAAATTATTTAGAGAATGTAACTACTAATGATAGCGTAAATTTGAGTACCCTAGAAATTGGTTGACCAGTTTATATTTTATTGAAAAACAATGATATAAGTAATAGATATGTGATCATTCTAATCTTGTTTTCTAGATACAACTAGTAATAGGGCATTATAGGAGATTGGTGAAGAAGTTGCATAATATGATTGAAAAACTAACGTAACTATTATGCTACTCCAATTTTTACCAATTCTTTTACCGTTAACTGTATTACTATTTCAGGTAACCTCTATACAGTTATTTTCTAGCAGACCTTTATTTATTACACATTCTATTCTTAGGAAAATTATACAAAAGCAGAATTATTTTACACTGAAGTCTACACACACTAGATTTAATTTATATAAGACTGTCAACCATAAATTTATTTCAAAAATTAATCCGTTCGGTATGGAAAGTACCATTATCCTAGTACCACAACATAATAACAAAAACAATACTTAAAACTCTTAAACAACCTATTAATAAACCATCATGATGAAAAAAATACTATTCATTCTTTTAGTCTTTACTATTGGGAATTTAGTTTCTCAAACTACTGTCAATTCTTTACAAGCCTTATTACCTTATTTAAATGACAGTAATGCAAACGTAAAATTAGCCCCAGGAACATATTCTATTACAGCAGCAGATGTTGCTGCTGGAGATTTTAGTAATCCGCTTTTACTTTTTGAAGGGAATAACAGCGCCTATGATTTTACCAACGTTACTATAAATATTGACACTGAAGTATTAAGCAGTTTTGGAAATGTAGATGTGAATTTACTCCAGATTTTGGGAAATAATAATACGCTAAGAAACCTGAAGTTAGTTAATGTAGGGAATAATGCTCCAAGAAAGAGAGCGCAAACAATAGTTATGGATGGATCTGATAATTTATTAGAAGGATTTCATATGACTGTTCGAGGTTCGTATCCCTATGGTTATGGGGATGCTTTTGGTAAAGGTGGCGGTCCAGTTATCGGTCATCGTAAACATTCGGCTTTGTTAGTACGTGGAGAATCTAATCATGTCAAAAATTGCACGTTAATCCATAGATCTTATGGGCACGCAATTTTTATGCAAGCTGCCAGCAATCCAATTATTGAAGATTGTTACATAGAAGGGGAGATGCGCTCCACTGATGATATGCTTAAAGAAGAAGGTACTGGCTCTCCAGCTGATAATGTGGATTTTATGACTGTTTGGGGGTATAGACTCCCATCAGGATATATGATGAGCACTGGAGAAGGAGGTATTCGGGCATATAATGCGGGTACAACTTTTATAAATGGAGAAATTATCGAAAGAGGAACCTCTAATCCCACCGTTCGTAATTGTACTATAAAACATATGAGAACCGGAGTAGTGTTAGCACATGCTTCTGGAACTGTGATTGCTGAAAATTGCACAGCTATAGGTTGTGAGCAAGGTTTTGGTTTAGGGAGTGGTACAGCAATTAATTGCAAAGCAGATATTTCTCATGGGCACGCTTTTAAAAGTACATATGATAATGATAGCTGGGATCTTGATATTGAAATTATACCAGCCGTAGATCCTTATTATAATGGCCAAAAATGTATTGCCTTTATCGGAATGGATAATTCAAATTTAACCTTAACCGGTGGCGACCCGAATCTTCCTTCGGATTATAGAATTCAAATTGGTGGAACACTTGACGGAGTTCGCTTCAAAAATGGAAATTTAGATTATCAAAGTACCCATAATGGCAAGAATAATAAGGTTATTAATAATACTAAGCATCCAATAGTAATTGCATCTGGTAGTACAGGTTCTTCTATAGAAACTTGTGGTTCGGTAACAGATAATGGTTCCAATAATAGTATAACTAATACAAATGATTGTGAAACCCAAACATCATTTACTCCAGACCCAAACAAAACATATTACATAGATTCTCCAGCACACAATCTTCGACTAGCGTCAAACGGATCTAGCGAGGATCCATATACTACATCTACACAGACTACAGGAGATGATGTAACATGGAAATTTGTAGATAAAGGTAACGGATTTTGGCACATACAAAGAGCTGCTGGTGGTGCTAAACCACGTTTACGAACAGACAATTCAGAATTTGCAGATATGCAAGCAACTAGTTATTCCGGAACATATACTTATTACAACTTTACCCAAGGAGTGAGTTCTGATACTCACTTTTTAACATTACCAGATGGACCTTCAGGGAGAAAACGTTTACAAATTAATAGTGAAGGTTTAGTTCGTTTCATGAGTTCTAGTTTAAATGGAACTTGGGAATCATTTTCTATAACTGAAGTAAGTACCAATAACAATGAATCTAGCACTATAGTGCATATTACAAAACGTAATGCGACAGGCTTTGCTATAGACGGTATGGGTGATGGAACCAACGGACAGAATGTGTATTTATGGTCTGCCAATCAAAATAATGTAAATCAACAATGGATTGAGATTGATCGTGGTAATGGCTATTATTCCTACCAAAAGATGGGAACTAACTATTGTATAGATGGAAATGGCGGTGGAGCTGATCGACAAAATGTGTATTTGTGGGAATGTTCACTGAATAATCAAAACCAACATTGGAAAAAAATATCAGTTGGAGGAGGTGCTTATAAGCTCATCAAACGAAATGCATCTGGATATGCTCTTGATGGTGGTTCTAATGGAGCAAATGCCCAAAATATACAGCTTTATGATGCTTCAAGCACTAGCCAAAATCTACAATGGATAATTACACCTATTGATAATATCAAGGCTCCAGAGATTTCCGAAGATAATGCAGTATTCATGTATCCAAATCCTGTAGTAAGTACTGTAACTATTGAAGGTGCTGATAATTCACTCATTAGAGTATATGATATGAATGGAAAAGAAGTATGGTCAAAATATGTTTCTAATAATAATGAAACTATAGATCTAAGTTTTCTTTCTTCTGGCTTGTATTATGCTAAGGTGAATGGTTCGCGAAGCTTTTCTACGATAAAAATTGTGAAGAAGTAAACAAGTAGATGATATAAAAATTAAAAAAGATGATTATTAAAAATAGGATAAGTAAAATAATGGTAGTAATACTATTGTTTTTTAATTATGCTTTAGTAAATGCCCAAACTATTGTTAGTTCATTGGTTGAATTTCGTGAAGCGGTACAGAATAGTAATCAAAACATAATTTTAGAATCAGGTGATTACTATCTAGAGGATTTACCTAGCAATTCTAGAGTTATTAATTGTACAGGATCCGGTAATACTATAGATATGACTGGAGCACGTATTAATACCTTGGTGGGGTCTATTAGGGAGGTATATTTTATTATTTCTGGTGATAACAATATTTTACGAAATGGTGTTGTTGAAGATTTCTACAAGAATGGTTTGGATGAAGTGACTGATTTTAGTGCTTATAATAATGATCGAGATAATCTGGCATATGGGTTAAGAGGTGATCCTATTATGTCAATTACGGGAAACCAGAATTTAGTAGAAGGTCTTGAAATGATTGTAAAAGGATCTTTTCCTTATGGCTACGGAAGTCAATATGGTATTGGTTCCCAAAACACCTTTGGTTTGAGCAAGCGTTGTGGAATTTTAATTACAGGAAGTGATGGTGGTGGAATTGGAAATACCCTGGATGGAATCACAATGTATCATTATGCTTTTGGACATGGTATTTTTATGCAAAGTGGAGCTTCAGAAACAACAATTAAAAATTGTTATATAGAAGGTAGAATTCGTTTAAGTAACGATATATATAATGATACGGAAACCTATGATTTACCTTATATAACAGATTACAAGTTTCCAGCGGGTGATGGTTCTTGGAGATTGCCTTTTGAAGAATCGTATGATATTCCTTTGAATCATGTATATCCTCTTTCTGAAGATGGAATTCGTTCTTATAATAATACAGGAAGTGTAACCGTCGAGAATTGTACAGTAAAACAAATGAGAGGAGGTATTCGTCTCTACTTAGCTTCTAGTGCAACAGTAACTAATAGTCAAGCAATTGATTGTGGTTCTGGAGGAACTAATTATAATATGCCGGCAGGAGGAACAATAATTGGGTCAAGTGGTAATTTTACTTATGCTCCCCTAAGTGATTTTCGTTTAAGTCGTTCTCGTCAAAATATTGAAATGACAATTATTCCTTCTCCTAATGCTATTGGACCTCATAATATAGCAGATATTTTAGGGAATGACCACAATATAATCTTTCATAGAATACCAGGACCTTTAGATTTAGACGAAGAACGTGCAATAGTAGTGTATGGTGATAATTCAACAATTGTAAATGAAACGGAATATACTATTATTCTTGAATCTGGGGCTACCGGCAATACTGTTAGTAGTTGTGGACTTGTAATTAATAATGGTTCTAATAATAGTATCTCACAATTAAATGATTGTGATACTGTTCCACCACCAAGTTCTAGCTTTACTCCAGATCCCAATAAGACTTATTATATAGATAATCCATATCACAATCTTCGACTAGCTTCTAACGGATCTAGTGAGGATGCATATACTACATCTACGCAGACTACAGGAGATGATGTAGCCTGGAAATTTGTTGCTAAAGGAAATGGATCTTGGCATATACAAAGAGCAGCTGGAGGTACTAAACCACGTTTGCGAACAGATAATTCAGAATTTGCAGATATGCAAGCGACTACTAATTCAGGAACATATACTTATTATAATTTTACTCAAGGAACTAGTGCAAATACACATTTTATAACGCTTCCTGATGGTCCTTCAGGACGGCAACGTTTACAAATCGACAATAGCGGCTTAGTTCGTTTTATGAGTTCTAGTTTAGATGGAACTTGGGAATCATTTTCTATAACCGAGATAACTCCTAATAATAACGGTTCTAGTACTATAGTGCATATTACAAAACGAAATGCGACAGGCTTTGCTGTAGATGGTATGGGCGATGGAGCTGATGGTCAAAATGTTTATTTATGGTCTGCCAATCAAAACAACGTAAACCAACAATGGATTGAGATTGATCGTGGTAATGGTTATTATTCTTATCAAAAAATAGGGACGGATTATTGTATCGATGGTAATAGTCAAGGTGCTAACCGACAGAACGTATACCTATGGAGTTGTGCTCAAGATAACCAAAATCAACATTGGAAAAAAGTATCAGTTGGAGGCGGAGCGTATAAACTCATTAAACGAAATGCACCTGGATACGCTCTTGATGGAGGTTCTAACGGTACAAATGCACAAAATATACAGCTTTATGATGCATTAAACACTAGCCAAAATCTACAATGGATAATTACACCTATTGATGATATTAAGGCTCCAGATGTCTCTAATGATAGCAAGGTAATCTTATATCCAAATCCAGTAATAAATACTGTAACTATTAAAGGAGCAGCAAATTCTATAATCCGTATATATGATATCAATGGGAAAGTATTATCTGTAAAACATATTTCTAATGATATAGAAACCATGGATGTAAGTTCACTAGCACAAGGATTGTACTATATAAAAGTAAATGGAGATACTAATGTATCTACTATTAAGATCAGTAAGAAATAATATTTAAAATAAATACTCATGAAAACTCAATCGTCAAGTAAAAACAAAGTCCTCATATGGATAACTTGTTTTTTTTCTTTATTAGTTCAGTTTACATATGGTCAAGACTTTAATATTTTAGTCTTTCACGAAACCAATGGATTCAGACACACAGGGGCCATAAATGCTAGCATTTCTATGTTAGAAGAATTAGGATCCAATACTGACCACGATACCTGGTCTGTTGATAATACTAGGGATGCTTCTGTTTTTACTACTGAGAATCTGGCGAATTATGAGGTCGTTATATTTTCAAATACTACAGGAGGTGGCCTTTTAGATGATAATCAGCAAGCTGCGATGGAAGCTTTTATACAAAACGGAGGTGGATTCCTTGGTTTTCATTCTGCAACAGATACTTATAGAAATACGAATGCTGTATCTTCTTGGCCTTGGTATAATGAATTGGTAGGTGCTATTGTACAGACGAGTCCAAATCATACATCAAATAACTTACCAGGTGTCATGAATGTCCTCGCGAATCACCCAGTTGTTAATCATATTGGAAACGTTGGTGATACATGGGAACACGAAGAAGAATGGTATTACTGGGAACTTAATGGCGGACAGCTAAGTGATACCAATGAAAACCTCTTAGAAGTACAATCTACTGGTAACCAAAGTTATGATGCGACACGACCTATAACCTGGTTAAAAGAGTTTGATGGCGGAAGATCATTTTATACCGCGTTAGGGCATAATGGAAGTACCTATAACGATAATATACCTTTTAGAGAAATGGTTGAAAAAGCAGTACTATGGGTATCTGATAGACTTGATATAGATGAGCCTGTAAATGATTGTGGAAATAACCTAACAAGTCAATGGACTGATCTCTTAGAAAATGATTTAGATTGTTGGGAAGTTTGGATGGGAGTACCACATAGTACAACAGGTTTGCCAGGTAGTAGTAGTAATGTTACTAACGGTTCAGGAACTCCTTTAGGTTTAAATAATGATCCTACCAATGTTTTTTCTATAATTGAGGAAAATGGCGAAAAGCAATTATACATTACTGGAGAAGTATATGGAGGTCTTACTACATTAAATGAATATGATAATTACCATCTTAGTATGGAATTTAAATGGGGTGAACTAAAATGGGAACCTAGATTAGATAGACTTAGAGATAGTGGTATTCTATATCATGCTAACGGTGATCATGGAACTTTCTGGGACGTTTGGAAGTCTTCTCTTGAATTTCAAGTACAAGAAGGAGATTTGGGTGATTATATTGGTTTAGCTGGTACACAAGGTTTGGTTCCCTCAGAAAATAATGGGGGATTAACGTTTACGCCAATGGCGCCACTGAATACAGGAACATTAATCAGAGCAGGGTCAAATCCAGAATTACCAAATGGCGAATGGAACCTATTAGAGATTATTGTAATTGGCGATAGAGCTATTCATTATGTAAATGGTGTTATGGTTAATGCTTTGCAAGATGCTACTTGGAACGGAAATTCTGTGACTAGTGGTCAAATACAAATACAATCCGAAGGAGCAGAATTATATTACCGTAATATTAGAATAAAATCAGAAACTGAATTCCCATCAGAAGATGTTGCAACACTTGGGTGGGGTGATGATCCTACTACACCAATTTGTACTGCTAATGCTCCTATAGGAGAAATGATTGCATTAAGAAAATCTGGTGGAGATCAAAAATGGATTACTATTGCAGAAGGTAATTCTAATTTGATTGCTAACGGAGAAGAAGCTGATAGAGCATTATTTTATGTAGAGGAACATACTAATGGCTGTATTGCTCTTAAATCTGTGAGTACTGATAAATATATTCAGGTAGTTGGAACAAATAGGAATGCAGCGATCCGTGCAACCGGGAATGCTCCAGGAACTTGGGAAAATTTTGGTTGGGAACAAAAAGGATCTAATCAAGTTGCTTTAAAAAGCTTATTTAATAATGGATGGATACAAGCCAATTGGAATGTAGACAATAGTACTCTTTTTCCATTAGGAGACGCAGATGGGACTTGGGAAACTTTTGATTATGAGATAATAAATAATGTGTCAGAAAATACTCTAGTACATATTACTAAACTAAATGCGCCAGGTTTTGCTATCGATGGAGATCATGACGGAGCTAATGCTCAAAATGTTTACTTATGGTCAGAAAATGAAGCTAACGTAAATCAACAATGGATTGAGATTGATCGTGGAAATGGATATTACTCTTATCAGAAACAAGGAACTAATTTTTGTATTGATGGAGATAAAGATGGTGCTAATGGCCAAAATGTATATTTATGGACCTGTATGGATAATAATCAGAATCAACATTGGCAAAAAGTGGCCGTTGGAAATGGAGCATTTAAATTAATTAAACGTAATGCGCCAGGTTTTGCAATTAATGGTGGTAACAATGGTGGTAATGGCCAAAATGTAAACCTGTATGATTCTTCGAATACTAGTGAGAATTTGCAATGGGTTATTACACCTATCGAAGATACCAAAGCACCCGAAGTTTCTAATGACGGCTCTGTAGTTTTATATCCTAATCCAATAATAAATAATGTAACTATTCAAGGTGCAGAAAATTCTATTATTCGAGTATATAATATGAACGGAAAAGTAGTAGTAACAAAAAATATTTCAAGCAATGATGAAACTATAAATCTAGGTAAACTTTCATCTGGTATGTATTATGCTAAAATAAATGGGTCGAGAAGTGTATCTACAATTAAAATTGTAAAACAATAAATAATAGTAGTCTTAAAACTTTTGGGAATAAAAGACCTAGTGATTTTATTTCCAAAAGTTTTATCCAGCTCCTAATTCATAATAAATCTATCGAAATTTTGTAAATAGGAGTAGGAGAGAAGTGTTTTGTTTGTTAACTAGTTTATTTATCCTTATTTAATTGTGATATAATTTCCTGTAATGATATTTTAGCTTCTTTCATAACAGGCAATAATGGCCAGATGTGAGGCATGTTCGTACCTTCAACTAATTTGAGATTAACATTTGCAGCCTTAAATTTCTCCACTGCTAATTTTTGATCTGGATATGCGATATCACGTTCCGCTATATATAAAATAGTTTCTGGAAACTGTTCAAAACTTCCATATAAAGGTGAAATCATTGGGTTTTTTAGATCTAAGTTTCCCACACACATTTTTTTTGCACTTAAAATACCTAATTTTGATAGCATTGGATCAACCAAATCAACGTCATTTATATCAGTATTGGACATAGATGCATCCATTACTGGCGAAATAAGAATTATTTTTTTCGGTATTTGTAGATTATTAGATATTATTCTTTGCGTTAGTGTGGTAATTAATGTTCCTCCCGCAGAATCGCCTATTAAACAAATTTGATCCGATGTATAAGTTTCTAAGGCAAGACGGTACATTGAATCTATATTGTCAGATATTTCAGTTATTTTATGTTCCGGTGCCTTCGGATAATTACACAACCAAATTGTAAAATCAGTTTGTTTAGAAATAGCTTTGATTGTATCCCAATGATGTTTAGCAGGACCAGAAATAAAAGCGCCTCCATGAATAAATATCAATAATTTATTCTGTTCTTTATTTTGTTGTATTTCTGTTATTGAAGAATCAGAAATTTTAAAATTTCTAGTTAGATGTTTTTTAAAAAAACCACCTTTTGGTTTATATACATCTTCTTTTCTTAATCTCTTAAAATCTATTGGGTCTTTGCTAAAACTCTTTTTTACTTTCTTCAATTTAATAACCATTAAGGCTAGATAGTATGTAAAACTTTGTTTCATTTATTGACTTTAGTAATTGATATAAGGTACCTATTTGCTAGGTATTGCTCGCTTTAAAAATGTATTCCATATTTTATGAGACATATTTATTTTAAAAATTAATCATCTCAATAACTCTTGTTTCATTATCCGAAAGTTTTATGTGCTGCATGATACCTCCACCTGTCTCATCCCATAACATAAAAGCAATGACATAATATTCTCCTGCTGGCAATCCTGTAAATTCGAATTCTCCTTTTTCATTACACATTGCCTTTCTAGTGTTATGATAACCTTCGGGATCAGGAACAAACTTTGGAATTCCATCTTCTATATATACATAAGCAGAATCATCATTTTCATAAATATGATTTAATCGTTCTTTAGTATAGGCAGAATATGGATTTAGTTCTATTCTAAAATCTTTTCCAAAACCTATATCTCCATTTTTTGACTTAAATTTTGCTATGCCTTTAATACTAGAACTCCCTTCATTATTGAACCACTTAACATTTTCTTCAATAAACTCACTTTTTATTTTTATAGTTATATCCACTTTTTTGTCCTTATTGGCACAACTACTAGAAAGAATAAGTAATTGTAGTACTAATGATATATACCTCATGCATCTATTTTTATGTTGTCTTTTCTCCGGGTTTTATTTTCTAAATATGATATGAATATATAATCTATTTTATGAATATTCAACGTTTTCCTATCGAAGATTATATGAAACCATTTTTTATTTTTTTTATAAGACTGGTTTACGAATCATAGTTATTCCTATCCATATAAACCAAATTATTTGACTTATACCAAAGATTTCTGTGAATAGGTCTAATGGATATATTGTTAATATACCTGCAGTTCCAACAAGTATTCCTAAGATAGTTAAAGGTCTAGGAAATGTTTTTTTGTTGAAAGCAACGAGGCTAATGAGTAATACCCAAATCCCACCTACAATTTCATTTCCACCACCAAGTCCTTCAGAAACGATACTTACACTTGACCATGTTTCCATTGCTTTTTCTGGGGATGTATTTCCTATTTCAAGTATCGAATTAAGCCCTATATTAGTTATCATTCCACAGGCGATTACTAATCCAACCCAAATTACACCAAAAACAAAAGCTAATTTAGAGACATCAGGTAAGTCCTTTTCTATGCGTTTATGAATAGCTAGTACTACTATTGATAATAATACACCAAAAAGAATATAGCTTGTAAAATTTAGAAGGGACAAGGTTATATAATTTTCAGATAAAAAAGCTAATTCTTCCTTAGCAGTTGCATTCTTGTCAGGATATTCTAAAATACCGCCGTATATAATGAAAGCAGTAATATAAATTAACCCTTCAAAAATTGAACATAATCCGCCTATCTTCTGTAAGTATTTTGGTGTCATTTTATCCTTTTTAATTAAGACGTTATACTCTTAATATTGTTACTAACGATATTCGAAATAAGCGAAATAGGTATATATTGATGTATTCTTATTATATTTTAAAAAAAATGTGTAAAAAAAGTGTTAAATTTAACAAGGCTTAATCGTACATCAACACACAAAATCATGAAACTTATTATCACTACATTATTGCTAATTACCTATATCTCTTCTTTTGGTCAAACCAAGCAAGAAAAATTAGAAGAACGTCAAAAAAACAAAGTAGAAATATTTTCTTCGCAAGAAAAGGATAATCTGCAGGCGTTTGTGGAAGCACAAGTGGAGAGAATGAAGCTTTCCGAAAACTTAAGAGACGATTATTATATGATTTTAGGATATCATACAAATAAAATGGCTCGCTTGGACGATAAAGATGCTCAACTCACAGAAAATGAAGTAAAAATAAAATTTAAAAAAATGCTGACTAATCTTGATGGAGATGTCGCCGAGATATTAACAGAAGATCAGTTTAGTATTCATAAAGAAAGTTTTGATAAAATAGTTACGAGTGTTTATAATCGTAATGGTTGGGATAAGAAATGAAATTATGATTAAAGGATTCTATCAACTCTATATAGTTTTAGGTTTTTTATGTTATTCTCATTTGGTTATAGGGCAAGAAACTGATGTGCAACAAGAAGAACCTGAGACATCTATTTTTAATCAGGAAGAATCGGATTATATAAAAAAATGGTTTAGAACTATAGTAGATGATTCTAATTTAAATGAGGAGACTATAAATCGTTTTAATGTAATCACTTCTTATTACGGCTTAAAAATGAAACAGCTAGGAGAGGACCATAAACTAACAAAGATCGAAATTACTCAAGGCTTTAAGAATCTGGTAAATGAACAAAATAAAGAGTTAAAACAAATTTTACCAGCAGAACAATATGAAAGTTTCTATGACTTTTTTGATAAACTCTCATGGTCAGTAAATAAGCGGTTAAATCAATTATAAATTAATATCTCACACACATATCATTTTTATATGAAGAATATAAAACTCTTTTTTTTAATTTCGATATTACATTTAATAGGATATTCACAGTCATCAAAAACTGTTACAATTGGTATTCTTGCGGATAAGTCTTTTGAGGAGACAATTCCTTTGCTTACTAAACTAAAAGCCGAAATAAAAGGGGTTGTTGGCCAAGATGCAACCATTGTTTTTAGAGAGGCATTAGAAAATGAGTTTGATGTAGAAAAAGCAAAATCAAATTACAAAACACTAGTAAATTCTGATGTTGATATCATTTTGGCTTTTGGGGTTATTAATACTATTATTATTGATAAAGAAGAAGAATACCCTAAACCTGTTATTCTTTTTGGTAGCGCAAATAGTGATTTCTATGATTTTCCAGAAGGTCAAAAAACGTCCGAAATAAGGAATATTACTTATTTGATAACACCTTTTTCTTACACTGATGATCTAACTGTTTTTAAAACTTTATTTAATTATAAAAATATAGGAATTATTGTAGATGATTTTATCCCGGAAATTCTCCCTATAAATAAATTATTTGATGATTATTTTGCCAAAAACGATGGTTCTTATAAGCTTATACCTCTACCTAAAAATGGAAACATTAGTTTAGATTTAAATGGTGTAGATGCAATTTATCTTGCTGGTGGATTTTATTTAAATGATAATCAATTTAAATCATTGGTAACTGATATCAATTTAAAAAAACTTCCTTCATTCTCTGCATTTAGTAAAGAAGATGTAGAAAAGGGGATTTTAGCTTCTAATCAACCTGAAACTAATATAAATCAGTTCTTTAGAAGGATTGCGCTTAATGTAGAATCTATTATTAATGGTGTAAACTTATCAGAACTCCCAATATACCTTGATTACAAAAATGAACTTTCGATTAATTCTAGTACAGCAAAACAAATTGGTTTTCCGCTACGTTATAGTATGTTAGCCAATGTGGATTTTATAAGTGGGAGCAATGATGTCAATACCGGAACATCATATTCTATTATTGATATCATGAACGGAGTAGTGGATAAAAACCTTTCTCTTGAAAACGAAAGAATAAATATTGAATTAAGTAATCAAGATGTTAAGACCGCAAAAAGTAGTTACTTACCAGATCTTTCTGCTAGTGCGACTGGGCTATATATCGATCCAAAAGTTGCGGAGATCTCTAACGGAGCTAATCCGGAATTTTCTACCTCAGGAAGTGTTACGTTAGAACAAGTGATTTATTCCGAAAGTGTTGGAGCTAGTATTACTATTAATGAAAACTTGCAAAAAGCACAAGAAGAAATTTACAATGCTGCAGAGTTAGATGCACTTTTGGATGCATCAGTAGCTTATTTTAATGCATTAATACTTAAAACAAATGTAGAAATACAAAATCAGAATCTTCAAGTAACAAAGAAGAACTTAGATATAGCAGATCAAAATTTTATTGCTGGAGAATCTGGTAAATCAGATGTACTACGTTTTAGAAGCCAATTAGCTCAAAACACACAGAGCTTGATTAATGCAGAAAATCAGAAACAACAGGCTTTCAATGCAATTAATCAATTATTAAATAACCCTATAAATACAGAATTTGATATAAGTGATGCCAGAATATCTGAAGGAATATTTATTAATTATAAATATCAAGATTTTTTAGAAATTCTAGATGATCCAAAATTACGCCCATCGCTGATAAAATTTTTAGTAGAAGAAGCAAAAAGAAATGCACCAGAATTAAAAAACATTGGTTTTAACTTAAAGGCTACGCAACGTACGTATCGATTGAATAATCTTGGTAGGTTTGTTCCTACTGTAGCTTTACAAGGACAATATGATTTAGCATTCTCGGAATCTGGTAAAGGATCAACTATTCCTTCCGGGTTTGCAGCTAGCCCAGATGGCACATATAATGTTGCGTTGAACTTGTCGGTACCTATTTTTCAGCAAAATCAACGAAATATAAATAGACAGACCGCTAGGATTCAAGAGGATCAATTATCTGTGCAAAAAGAAAATGTAGAATTAAACATAGAAAGAAATGTAAATGATATTTTACTAGATTTAATTAATCAAATTGCCAATATAGAAATTTCTAAAATATCTGAAGAAGCTGCCAGAGAAAGCTTAGATCTTACACAAAATGCTTATTCACAAGGTGCAGTTCCCCTTATTCAATTAATCGATGCACAAACTAATTATTTACAAGCGCAACTCGCAAGAGCAACAGCAAATTATGATTATTTACTAACTTCTATGCAATTAGAAAGAGCAATTGGATATTTTTTTTTAATGAATACAGAAGCTAGTAATCAAGATTTTATCCAAAGAGCAAGACAATATATTCTAAATAATAACTAAGTAACAACTATGAAATTCGTAAAACGTATACTCCTGATGGTATTAACTTTTTTAATATTTAGTGCCTGTAAAGATAAAGAGATCATAAAAGAAGAAGTACTGAGACCAGTACAATACCAGGTTGTAGGAACATCAGATGCTCAAAATATTAGAACTTTTAGTGGTGTAGCCAAAGCTGGTGACGAAATCGAACTGAGTTTTAGAAGTACTGGAATTATAACCACATTAGATATTAAAGTAGGTCAAAAAATAAACAAAGGTGATTTAATTGCTAAGTTAGATAATGTACAAGCCAATCTTGCATATGAACAATCAGTTTCTGCGCTAAATAGCGCAAAGTCTGCTATGAATACAGCAAAATCAAGTTTAGATAGAATAAAATCTTTATATGAAAAAGGAAGTAATTCTTTAAGTGATTATGAATCTGCAAAAAACAGCTACCAAAGTGCATTAGATCAATATGAGTCGGCTAAACGTAACAAAGGTATTCAGCAATCGCAGATTAGTTATGGATATATCAAAGCACCAAAAACGGGTATCATAGCTGCTAAAAATAGTGAATTGAATGAAAATGTTAGTGCAGGACAAGTAATCGCAATATTAAATGCTGGAGACCATACCAATGTAGAAGTAGGGCTACCAGAAAATGTAATTAATAAAGTGAAATTAGGGATGATTCCAGATATTTCTTTATCCTCCTTAGAAGATAAAAAATTTAATGGTACTGTGATTGAAATAGCTCCTATTGTTGGAGAAGGTTCTGCAACATATCCAGTAAAGATCGATATAACAGATCCTGCCAAAGAAATAAAACCTGGTATGACGGCTAGTGTAACGTTCAATTTTAGTAGTGATCAGGATCAATCGGATGCTACATTGATAATACCAGTTAAGGCGGTTGGAGAAGATGGAGAAGGTAATTTTGTGTTTTTAATTACGGCAGAAGATGGATCTATTGCAGTAGTAAAAAAACATCGTATAGAAATTGGAGAACTTACAACCAATGGGTTTAAAATTAAAAAGGGGCTTTCTGAAGGACAAAAAATTGCCACCGCTGGTTTACAAACCTTATTAGATGGTCAAAAAGTAAAATTACAATAATTAGTATCAAAAGAATCAACTATGAATTTTGCTAAATTTTCCATTGAAAAAAATCGTGTTTCTTTAAGTATCCTTGCAGTAATTATGATAATGGGTATGGTATATTATGCGTCACTTTCTCGTGATAGTATGCCTCCATATACAGTTCGTGTAGCTTCAGTGGTTTCTTCATTTCCTGGAGCAAGTCCAGAAAGAGTAGAAGAGTTGGTGACCGATAAAATAGAAAAAATTGCTCAAGAACTTCCTGAACTCAAAAAAGTAACAAGTACTTCTAGAACTGGATTATCAGTTGTTCAGGTGGAATTAAAAATGGAAGTTACTCCAGAGCAGTTACAATCTGTATGGGATCGACTTCGTCGTAAATTAAATACAATTGATGATTTACCTAATAATGTAGAACCACAATTAAATGACGATGGTATTGGAGAAGTGTTTGGAATTGCTGTCGGAATTACTAGCGACGGGTTTTCTTATGCTACTATGAAAGAAAAGGCAGATGATCTTAGGGATGATTTAATCAAATTAGAGGATGCAGCCAAAGTAGAAATTAATGGATCACAAGATGAACGTGTTTTTGTGAAGTTTGACAATACTAAATTAAAAGCTTATGGGTTAACTTCTAGCACCTTACAAGGAATTATATCAAGTACTAATATTCTAAATTCTGGTGGTGAAGTAAATATCGAAGAAGAACGAATTATTCTTGAACCAACAGGTAATTTTAATTCTATTACAGATATAGAAAATATGTTAATACCTATTGGGCAAAGCGAACAAGTTGTTAGTTTAGGGGATATTACTAAAATAGAAAAAGGATATATTGACCCTCCTAATCAGAAAGTAAGAATCAACGGTAAAGATGCTATTTCATTGCATATTTCACTAAAAGAAGGAAGGAATATTATAAAATTAGGGGAAGAAATTGATATTTTATTAGCCCAATGGCAAGCGAAACTCCCTATAGGGTTAGAAGTATCTCGATTAGCTTCAATAGACCAATATATAGATCTTAAGATTAATGATTTTCTGGGTAATCTAATGCAGGCCATTGCTATTGTGCTGGCTGTAATGCTTATTTTTTTAGGCTTCAGAACTGGAATGGTAATAGCCAGTTTGATACCTATCGTTACTATTACAACGATTATGGTTATGGGACTTATTGATGTAGGGCTTAATCAGATTACACTCGCTGCATTGATAATGGCTTTAGGAATGATGGTTGATAATGCTATTGTTGTTGCAGAGTCCATAATGGTAAAAATGGAAAATGGAATTGATGTTAAAAAAGCTGCGATTGACTCTTGTGCTGAATTATTTATGCCTTTATTGATTTCTACATTAACCACTTCTGCTGCATTTCTTGCATTCTTTATGGCAGAATCAGTAATGGGAGATATTATGGGACCTATTTTTGTTGTGATTACCATTGCGTTGCTATCATCGTGGATAATTTCGTTGAGTATTATCACTTTATTTTGTGTGTTTTTTCTAAAAATCAAAAAAAGAGAAGATGGCAAAATTGGCTTTTTGGATCGTATGATTAACCTCTTAAAATCTAAGTACAAAGACCTTATTTTAATAGTATTAACTTGGAAAAAGACAGTGTTGATTAGTATTGTAGTTCTATTCTTTTTATCACTGTATGGATTTACAAAACTAGCGTTTGTGTTTTTCCCAGATAGTGATCGTAATATGATCACAATTGATATTAACTTACCCGAAGGAACCAAAATCGAAAGTACTACAGCTACTATATTAAGTATTGAAAAATTTATAACGAATAATTTAAAAGTTACAGAAAAGAGGTCCGATGGTATTGTTGATTGGTCTTCATATATAGGAAAAGGACCTTCATCTTATGATTTGGGATATAGTGCGGATGAAGCAAATTCAAATTATGCTCATATTCTGGTAAACACTTCATCTTTTTTGGTCAATAATGATATGGTAAAAAAGCTAGATGCTTTTTGTTTCGATACATTTCCAGATGCGGATATTAAAGTTGGATTATTAGGTTCAGGTGGTAGTGGAACTCCTATAGAAATTAAAGTGTCTGGAGATAATCCTGACAAACTATCAAGTATAGCCGAAGAAATAAAATCCAAACTTTTTAGTATTTCTGGAACTAAAAACATAAAGGATGATTGGGGACCAAAAGGAAAGAAATTTGTTATAGACATTGATCAAAACAAAGCGCAAACAGCTGGTATTACTAATCAAGATGTAGCAATATCATTACTAACGGTATTAGATGGTTTTCAGGCCGGGGAATTTAGAGAAGATGATAAATCTATTCCAATTATAATGACTAGTAATCAAGGAAAACAACAATCTCTAGCTTCTTTAGAAACCCTTAATGTCTATGGTCAAAACTCTGGAAAAAGTGTTCCCTTATTACAGATAGCTAATATTATTCCGAAATGGCAATATTCTAAAATTAAAAGATTAGACCTTACACGAACCATTAATGTTTCTAGCGAATTAACGGAAGATGGAAATGCCTCTGAAATAACTGCGATAATAACACCTTGGCTAAAAGAACAAGAATCAAAATGGGGAAAAGAATATACATACAAATTAGGAGGAGATGCAGAAAATAGTGCTGAGAATATGGGTGCTGTAGCTAATTATCTACCACTTTCGGCATTTATTATTGTAATGCTATTAATCATACAATTTAACTCTTTTAGAAAAATGACGATGATTGTAACTACAATTCCGTTAGGAGTTATCGGTATGGTTATCGGATTACTATTATTTGGTGTCCCTTTTGGATTTATGGCATTTCTAGGTGTAATTTCATTAGCAGGAATAGTGATCAATAATGCAATTGTATTAATTGATCGCATTGAAATCGAAGAAAATGAATTAAAAAGAAAACCCCAAGATGCTATTATTGCGGCTTGTATTCAGCGTTTTAGACCTATTTTATTGGCAACATTTACTACAGTATTGGGTTTAATTCCCTTATATCTAGGAGGTGGAGAAATGTGGGAACCTATGGCAGTAACTATTATGATTGGTTTGTTATTTGGTACTGTAATTACACTGTTATATATTCCATCATTCTATAGTGTATTGTATAAAGTAGATTATAAAGAATATACTTTTAATGATGAATTATTAGATTAATCTTGCATAGTATCAGATACAATGAAAAAAAGATTATTACTTGTTCTAATATTGCCATTTTTTTTAGGCTGTTCTTCTATTAAGTTGATAGACTCATGGAAATCCAAGGATTTTCAATTTTTAAAAGCTAAGAAAATATTAATCGCTGCAAAAAGCCCTAATCTAGAAATTAGAAAATCATATGAAACAGCAATAGCCGATCAATTAAAAGATCATAATATTGATGCAGTGATGATGCATAAAATATTTCCTGATTTCGAAGAAAAAGAGAGAACAGCACCAAAAGAAACAGATCAAATAATAAAACTATTTGTGGATAAGGGAATCGGAGGTGTTCTGGTTACATCTTTAAAAAACACAATCGAGACAAAAAAATCAGATACTCCTCAGCGCGCTAATATACTCGAAGAGTATGAAGGTAAAAGTTTTCTAGCTTTTAATAATGAAGATGATATCAATAACACCTTACCTAAACTTTCTGCACCAGAAAATGGTGGTACTTTGCCTACATCCAAAACGTATATTTTAGAGGCAGTAACCTACGATCTTACCTTAGAGAAAGACAGACAATTAGTAAGTGTTTCTGTAATAGACATTACTGATCCAAAGTCTGCATCTAAGGTACTCGACAATTTTTCTAAAATTGTTTCTAATCAGTTTAAACAATAATGATCATTCCTCATAAAATGTGGTATTATAATAAATCATTAATTCTTTTGTTGTTGTTTATAATTTATGGATGCGGAATAAAAGAACCTATTCTACACCAACCTTTTCAATTAAATAATGCTCCTAAGAAAATAGCAATATTTTTAGATGGAACGCACAACAATGAAAGTAGCTATACAAATGTATCTAAGCTTTATAATTTAACTACACTACAAAACAATCCCGATATAAGAGCTGTTTATTTAAGAGGTGTAGGGAATGGAGCTGATTTATTGGGAATGATTACCGGATCTGGTATTAAAAGAGAAGTATGTAAAGGGTATCTATATCTTGCAGAAAATTATAATCATCTGCGCGGAGATCAAATTTATATTTTTGGCTTTAGTCGTGGAGCATATGCATCTAGAATTCTCGCTGGCCTTATTTATGTTGCTGGGATTCCAGATTTACAACATATTCCAAAGGAAGAAAGATTACAATTTGTTAGAAAAATTTATGATGCTCATAAAAGTAAAAAGAACCTTCGAGAAAGGAGAGAGGATGTTAAAAAAATAACCAAGCAGAATACCCTAGATCCAAATAATTATAAAATAGAATTTATGGGCCTATGGGATACTGTTGCTGCCCTAGGAATACCTAAATACGATGAAGAATATTATGCGCCGAAAAATAACTATTTTGATCAATTATGTAATGTAAAAAAAGCAGTTCATGCATTATCATTAAATGATAATCGAAGTTCCATATTCACTCCAGTTTTGCTTACTCAAGAACGATTAGTTGCTACTTGTAAAGAAGTTAAACCTGAAGACGTAGTGAATGAAGTTTGGTTTTTTGGCGCTCATTCTGATGTAGGTGGAGGTGCTAAAAACACTAATATTAGTGGAGTTTCCTTAAACTGGATGATTGATCAGCTTACCGAATATAAATTATTACCTGAGAATGTCAATGTATACCAAGATCGTTTTGATAAAACTAACAACCCGGCAAAAGGATTTGTTCGCTTATTTTACCCGAGAAGAAGTCGTAAATTGTCATTTTTAGTATCAAAAAATGGATATAAAAAAGAAAAATTAAAAATACATCAATCTGTTTTAGATCGATTAAAAGTTTCTTTGCAGACCTATGAAATTAACTTAATTAAACTATTTAGTGAGTGTTTTGAGAAAAATGATTTAGGAGGTTATGATTATATAGAGGATACAGAATGCTTTATAATTGAAAAATAAATATGATAAAAAGAGTATTTAAATATCGCTTCGAACTGTTCTTGTTTAGTCAGATAAGTATTCTTTTTGGGTCACTGATTTTACCAGAATATTTTTTTGAAAAATTTATATCGCCTTTACTATTCCTTATCAATTTAATAGCAGGAATTATATTGATTTCCAAGAAAAAAAAGGTAATGTGGTTTTTTACAGCTTTACTAATTATATCTGGAATTGTTTTTGGTGCGGGTTTTTTAGAAGATAAGGGAAGTCAACCCTTAAAGTTACTTAATATGGGAGTGTACTTTTTGTTTTACACCATTGTAACTTTTGAAATTATACAACAAATATGGGAAGCTAAGATCGTTAATAAAAATGTAATTTTTGGGCTCATTAGTGGTTATATATCATTGGGATTAATTAGTTTTTTTATTTGTTTGAGTATAGAAATAGTACATCCTGGTTCTTTTGAAGGACTTAACGCAACTGTAGAGCAATCTCAATTATTTACAGAACGTTTGATGTATTATAGTTATATAACCTTAATGACAATAGGATATGGTGAAATTGTACCTGTAACCTCTTTAGCGCAGAAAGCAGCTATTTTGATCGGGATGATAGGGCAATTTTATTTAGTAATTTTAACTGCTATTGTAGTGGGGAAATATATAGGGCAGATTCCTAAAAATAATACAGAATAAAATATAAGAATTATTAGTAAATGATTATTAATTTCTAAGATTAGATAAATACCATTAATAGTAAAATATAGTATTCTTTACAAACTAGATAAACAGATGAAAGCAACTAATTTCTCAGTATACAGTAATCGACTACTTTTTAATGTTTCAGCAATTTTCTTTTTTATAACAGGAAGTATGTGTAGTCAAAATTTAGCTGACCTCTACAATAAAATTAACTCATCGGTTGTAGTTATTGATGTCGTTAGTATTGGATCACAAGGAGAAGGTGTTAATAGAAAATTGGCAACACAATCATCACAAGGTTCAGGTTTTTTAATTTCTAAAGAAGGATTGATTTGGACAGCAGAACACGTAATCAAAGCAGCAGAAGTAATTACTGTAGAATTTGTAGATGGTGATAGGTATGAGGCAGAAGTCATATCTTCTAATCCAAGCGCAGATGTAGCTTTATTAAAAATTAAAGATGAGTTTTTGGTAAATAATAAAACAGTAGCTAAAATTGGAAACTCTGACAATGTCCAGATAGGGGAGGATATCTTCGTTTTAGGTGCTCCTCATGGTTTCAAACAATCGTTATCAAAAGGAATCTTAAGCGGTAGGCACATTCCAGAAAATTTAAGTAACAATTTTATTAAAGTAGAATTTTTACAAACTGATGCTGCTATCAACCCTGGTAATTCTGGTGGCCCGGTTTTTAACATGAAAGGAGAAGTGATTGGTATTGCTAGCAGAATATATACCATTTCTGGGGGATTCGACGGTATTGGATTTGCAGTGTCTTCTAATGTAGCCAAAAAAATATTAATGGAAGATCCAGATACTTGGACAGGAATGGATGCAAGAATAATTTCTGGGGATCTTGCTAAAGTGCTTAATATACCTCAAAGATCAGGTTTGCTAATTCTTAATACATCTACCCAAGGTACAGCCGGAAAACTGGGCTTAAGAGGAGGACAGATCCCTGCTATTATAGATGGTGAACAAATAGTTTTAGGAGGAGATGTTATTTTGGATATTATGGATATAAAATTTGAAAATGATAATAGCGGATATCAAATAAAAGAAAAGATAAAAACATTAAAAAAGGGTGATTCTATTTCCATAACTATTTTGAGAGAAGGTAAAATAGGTACTCTAAAATTCCCGAAGCAATAAATAGTCCAAATTGTTTCATTGGATTATTAGTTTGTTTCAGGTCCATATTTATACGTTTCAGTTTATATAGCCTCTGTTTTCAACAGATCTAAATATACTTTTGACGAAAGATTAAGAAAATCAATTGTTTAAAAGTATAATATAAAATCAAATGAAAACAGTTATTAATATATTAAAAATATGTCTAGTATTACTAATATTTAGCGCTACAGAATCTACAATTGCACAAAGAAATAATACTAGTCGAAATAGAGCAACTTCAGAAAGAACGTATCCAAAAAACAACAATCAAAGTTCCAGAAGTTTTAGAGGCGATGGTTACCGTACGCAACCTATATATCGTAATCCACGATATAGATATCCTAGACATCACCGGGTGATTACTACTTTGCCCAGACACCATGTTAGAGTAATTTACAGAGGATTACCATACTACTACTATTCGGGAACATATTATACAGTTTACGGTGATGGATATGTAATCGTATTGCCACCTGTTGGATTTAGAGTGACTGTATTGCCAGTAGGTTATGTAAGAATTATAACTGGACCCTCTGTTGTTTATTACCACTCAGGAACGTATTATAAAGAAATAGAAACAAGTGAGGAAATAGAGGGAAAATATGAAATCACACAACCACCTGTAGGAACCCAAGTTAAAGATATACACAAAGATGCAGAAGAAGTGATTCTAGATGGAAAAGTGTTTTATGAGTATAACAACATGTTATATAAGAAGATATCAACTTTTGATGGAAATACAGCTTATGAAGTAGTATATATATCAGAAAACAACTAATTAAAATACACATTATGATAATTTCAAATAATAAACCCTTGGTAATTCTTTTTCTAATAATAGGACTAACAGTAAATGGTCAAAATGTAAAAGAAGCTATTCAAAATACGAAGCAAATTATAGAAGGGAAGAAAAACCTCGAAAGAGATAGTAAAGAATTAAAAGCATTAAAAGTCAAAATTAAACTATTTGAAGAATCTTTTGACTTAAAGGATGTTACAAGAGTAAATCTGTTAAAAAAAGGTATTATAACAGATATGATTCGAGAAGTCGAACAAAGTAATCTAAAAGCAAAACAGGCTAGAATTGAGATAGCTCAAAGTTCTTCGGAAATAAGATCTGAAAGAAGGGAAATACGAAATAATCGTGAAGACTCTGATCGAGGTCGATATGATAGAAAAGATGATCAAAGAGACATGGCGAGAGATAGAATTAATAAACGAGATGATCAAAGAGATAGACGAGATGATATTAAAGATTTTGAGATCCAGATTAAAAGAGCAGAACGTCAGACAATAATCCTTAAAGAACTTAAAGATTTCAATTTCTCATTTAACCAGGCTGAAATAGAAAAAATGATCGCTAAAAAGAGATTAGTTTCAGAATTTGTCCAAACATTAGAGCAAGATATTGTGGCTACTAAAAGAGAACTCGCAGAAGATAATAGAGAAAGAATAGAAGATAGAAGAGAACGACAGGATGATCGTAATGAGAAAAATGAGTATGAAACAAGAAAACGACGTAGAAGATTGTAAATAAATGATGCCGTAATAATTATGGGATTAATAAAAGATTGAGAGTAGAATTTAATCAAATTGTTTTAAAAAGCCTTAGGATTACCTAAGGCTTTTTTTTAGGTGTATATGTGACGTCTTATGAATAGAATTTACTTAAAACACTTCACTTTATGCTTTAGGCGTTTTAGCATCAATTTTAGCTGTTTGGATTTAAAAACCAGAATATTACCTGTTTTCTTAGGATACATTTGTACAAGAAATAATATTTAAACAATAAAATCAAATAAGATGAAAACAGGAAGTTTTAAAATAGTTTATAATAGCAAGACAATGTTTACAGCAGAAGAAATTAGTTCAAACACCGAAAAAGGTACTAATCAAGAAAATGAATTTGTACTTATCAAAAAATGGTTCGATAACCTTTATAAAAAATTAAAAAGTTTAGGAAGAGGAGCTGGATATGCAATTAGTAATTAAAAAGAAAGAGATATGAAAACGCTAATAAGAATAATTCGAAATACTGTGAATAGAACTAAAAATAAAAAGCAGCATAACCATTTTTATAATAGCTCAAGAAGCTATGATCAGGATGAAAATACTTTTTTATTTATTTAAAGAAATTAAAATTAAACAATTATGAAAACTAACATAAAAATAATAATAACAATATCAATAATAATGAGCTTGATTAGTTGCTCTTCGGTAAAAGTAACTGACTCGTGGAAAGATATAAATACTACGAATATCAAAAACAAAAATATCATGGTGGTAAGTAGAACAAATGATGTAATAATCCGTACAAGATTTGAAAGGGATTTGGCTAATAATTTAAACCAAAAGGGATATGAATCTATTGAAAGCTTTATATTATTTCCTGACTCTAATACCAATTGTGATGTTGATAAAGATGAGTTGAATCTGATTAAAAAGGAAATTCAGGATAATGGAATAGAGGTAATTGTTGTTACAAATTTAAGAGATACTCAGGAGTATACCGAAACAGTTACCATAGGAACTTCCTATCACGTAGATGTTTTTCCTTACTACGGAAGAGGTTACTATAGAGGGTTTTATCGATATTATGATAACTCTTATATTAGTTCAGATCAAATAACACAGGTTACTGCTCATAACACAAGGTATATTTTGGAGACATTAGTTTATGACTTAACTAAACCCGAAGAAAAACAATTGATATGTGTTATTACTTCTAGTATAGAAAATCCCGATAGTTTAGGAAGTACATCAAAGGATTATGCAAAGCAAATAGTGAAAAAATTGAAAACATAAGTTTTTTATGATTGATTCGTTGGTTGTTCCGTCGGAGATTTTGAAGTATCTCCGGCGGATTTTATTTTATTTTGAAATTTAGTCCTAATGAAAGATTATTAAATCCTTGTAAAGTATAATCCAAGTTGATTCCAAACCAATTGACATTAACGCTAGCTCCTATATTCGCTCTTAATCCACGTACATTGTTTTTAACATCTAGCGGATTGATAAATGATATTGTTTCAGTTTCAGTTTCGATTATGTAGGTCCCTTTTAGTTTCGTAGACGAATTACCAAATACATAACCTATTCCTCCATATACATTAAATACTGGGTTTTGAGTAGATCCGATAAATTCAAATAACCAAGAATTCAACGTAGCATCTATTTCTTGATTAGTTCCCGTTACAAAACCATCAGAAGCAAACTCAAAATCCCCTATCAAAGTAGTATATGCAATTAAACCAGAAAGTGCAATTTTTGACTCATTTATAGGTTTTATCCATTTAGAAAATTGATGTTGAATTCCTATTCCCCAAATCTCTAGACCAATGTCTTCAATATTTAGTTTAGGAAAATAGCGTATTCCAAGTTCGGTATATTTGGGCAACCCTATTTTAAATTGCAAAAAAGCATTTGGGAGTAAATTTAGATCTATCAGTCCTATTCCTTCTGGAGCGGTAAATTCGAATTGTTCTCCATCAACTGTAGCAATAAATTGTAAATCAGAATCACCTCCCAAAATAGTAGGAATTTGAGCCATTCCGCTATCATTTTGACCTATAGATAAATTTGGAATGTCTCTAACATCTATTTGAAAAGTTTCTTTCTCACTAGGGATAAAAGAACCATTAGAAACAATAGAAAATTTCATATCCCATACATCCATTGTTTTGGCAGAATTATACCAACCTCCTGTTAATCCATACATAACACCTTCAGTCATTGGTTCTGTATATCTGGCAGCTACTCGTTCTGTAAATTCAATCCCAATCAATAAAAAACTTCTTAGGTTTTCTTGTGAAAACCCTGAATAAAATAAGTTAAAAAAAAATACAAGGATCAATTTTTTCATTATGAATATATATGATAGTTAAATGTACCATAATTAAATCAAATCATTGTAAATCAATACTATAAAATATGCCTCATTTTACATCTGAGATAATTCATATACGATTTAGGTTGTTTCATTCATAAAAGCGAAATCCAAGTTTATTCTTGAACATACATTTGTAAAATAAAGTCATAAAAAATAGAACAATGAAAATTTCAAATGTAACTCTTACCACTTCAATTTTAGGTAGCATCTTATTGTTTACCACAGTAGGATTGTTTAAAATAGAAAGTAATAACAATATAGACCATAATATCCCAGAACCTTGTAAATGGAATCCAGAATTAGAATTAAACAATTTGGCTTCAGAACAATTGTATAATGATTTGTCATTCGAATCTGTGTTTGGAACCTATAACGAATATCAGATAAGTCCAAAAGATATTTTAGATGTATCAGAAGAAGATATAATCTATTAATTCAATATGGATATTCAAAAATCTCAGAATTATATCAAGATAAATTTAATTACATTTATAGGGTATATTAAACGACAATTTATAATGATAGGTAGCAAAAAGGTCAAGCATATTATTGTTTTTAAGATTGCATTGCTTATCACTATATTAATTAATCTACCTAGGGCACTTTCTCTTTTTCATATCACTGACAAGCTAGTAGATTCTTTTAGCGAAGTATCCTTAGGTGATATTTCGTTAAGAGTTATTTCTTTTTTTATTTTTTCTCTGTTAGCTCTTTATATTAATACAAATTGGAAAGAAAAATATGCATTTCTTAACTTTTATAGTAAGACTATAATTACTGTAGTTTTAAACACTATATTATATTTAGGGTTTGTCTATTTATTTATAAAAGGTTATGCGTTTTTTATAGGGAAACCGTTATCTGAGTCTGAGGTAGGTCTTCAATACTTTGTTTATTTTGTAATTCTATTGATTTGCATTTTTGTTGCTAGTATTCTTAGGTATCAAATTAGTCAACAAAAACAATTATTAGAGAACGAAAATTTAAAACAACAAAATTTACAAAAAGAGTTAACCGCATTAAAAAATCAAATAAACCCCCATTTTTTGTTTAACTCTCTCAACTCATTAAATTCTTTGATTAGAGACAATACCAAAGCAACTAAGTTTGTTAATAATTTATCCTTTTTATACCGATATATTTTACAGAGTGGTGAACGAGATTTGGTAACGGTAAAAGAAGAACTTAAATTTTTACAGAGTTATATAGAGTTGATAAAAACAAGATATCAGAGTCGCTTTGAAATAGATATAAACATAGATCAAGTACTATTGTCAGAAGAAATTCCGCCATTGGGACTTCAATTACTAGTTGAAAATGCCGTAAAACACAACGAAATATCTCAGGAAAACCCCTTAAAAGTAAAAGTATATAGTTCTGACAAAGGCATATTTGTAGAAAATGTTATAAAAGCCAGAACTTCTTTAGTACAAGGCACAAGAAATGGTTTGATTAATCTTGATAAACGCTATTACTTATTAAAAAAAGAGCATATAGTTATTGATAATAGTAATAGTTTATTTAAGGTAATACTTCCTTTAAAAACAGACACATGAGAGTTATAATTATAGAAGATGAAATTACAGCTAGTGATAACTTAACATACCTTCTTAATAGAATAGATGCGTCTATAGAAGTAGTAAAAGTTTTAGATTCTGTAAAAAGTTCAATAACGTACTTTTCGGAAACCGTTGATGCCGCGCTAATCTTTATGGATATTCATCTTGCAGATGGCATTTCTTTTGAAATTTTTGATAAAGTATCAATCGATGTCCCAATAATTTTTACTACAGCCTATGATAAATATGCTATAAAAGCCTTTAAGGTTAATAGTGTTGATTATTTATTAAAACCAATCGATCAAGAAGAATTAGCTACAGCGATTACAAAGTTTAAAAACCAAAAACAAACCTCGAATACAGTATCTAATCAAATAAATGATGTAGTTCAGTTTTTACAAAATTCTTCAAAATCATATAAGAACATGTATCTAGTACATCATAAAGATGAATTATTGCCACTACCAGCAGATGATATTTCTTATTTTTTTATAGATATAGGAATGGTTAAAGCTATAACTACTGAAAATAAAGGGTATATAATTGATAAAAAATTAGAAGATATTGAAGAAGAGCTAGATCCTGAAAAGTTCTTTAGAGCGAATCGACAATTTATTATTCAAAAGAAAGCCATAGTCAATATAAAATACTATTTCAATGGGAAATTAATTATAAATATTAATCCTGTTTCAAAAGAAAGAATTGTTGTAAGTAAAGCTAAAGCTACAAGCTTTAAAAATTGGTTGTCAGAATAGGGTGTTATTTAGAATCATTCTGATTTTTAGTAATTTAATTAATCTGCAGGATGTAGTTTTATAAAAAAACATTAAATTTAAGTAGGTTAAATATTCACACATTTAATCTAATTTAAAAAAGGTTTGCATATGGGCTTATATAATATCTTCATACTTATTTTTTTAGAGTAAACCCAGATAAAAATCAACATTACAAACGGAGTATAAATCTTTTCATTTTGAAAAGAGCACTAAAGATTGTTTAGAATATAAACACTATAGATACTATAAATGTCAAGTACTGTAGTGAGCATATATAAAAGCTTTAAAATAGTATCGATTAGCTTATGAACTATGATGAATGTCATTTTATGTTCAAAATGATTAGTACATCTTTAACATTAATAATAAACTTTATATTTTATGCCTATCACTAGCTATTTAGCTCACCCATATCAAGGAAAAAAAGAGCATTTGATAAACGAAATATCTTCATTTAAAAATTGCCAAGTGATTCCTGCTAAAAATCAAAACCTTCTTATTGTTATTACGGATACTAATAGTGGTTCGGAAGAAGATTCTTTAAGAGAAAGGTTGAAAACAATTTCTAGCTTAAAACTTTTAGCAATGGTTTCTGGGTTTAATACTCCAAATCAATAATATATGTATACATCAATACTTACCAATAGAAGGAATTTTATAAAAAAAATGGCGATTTTATCTGCTATGACAGCTGCTGCGTCCATGTTTCCAGGTATTATGTTTGCCGATGAGCAGGAGGAAGGTATACCACCTGGAGTAAATTTAGATTGGAAAAAAGCTCCTTGTAGATTTTGTGGAGTTGGTTGTGGAGTCTTAATAGGTACAGAAAATGGAAAAGCAATTGCAGTAAAAGGAGACCCTAAATCACCTGTAAATAAAGGGTTGTGTTGTGTAAAGGGATATCATTCTATTTTGGCTTTGTACGGGAAAGATCGATTGACCAAACCGCTAATTAAAAAAAATGGAACCTATGTAGAAGTTTCTATGAAAGAAGCACTTGATTTAGTAGCTTCTAAAATGAAGGAAACCATAAAAGATCATGGTAAAGATGCTGTTTCTATATATGGCTCTGGACAATGGACTATTCCGGATGGGTATGTAGCTTCAAAGCTTTTTAAAGGATGCATAGGAACTAATAATGTAGAAGCTAATGCTAGGTTATGCATGGCTACAGCCGTTACTGGATTTCTAACTTCTTTCGGACTAGATGAACCTATGGGATGTTATGAAGATATTGATCATGCAGATACATTCGTACTATGGGGTAATAATATGGCAGAAATGCATCCCGTTTTATTTTCTAGATTATTAGATCAACGATTAAAAAAAGGAGTAAAAATTATTGACTTTGCCACTAGAACTACACGTACAAGTATGGCTGCGGATAAATCAATACTTTTTAAGCCGCAAACAGATTTAGCAGTAGCTAATGCAATTTGTTATGAGATTATTCATAACGGTTGGATAAACACAACTTTTGTAGAAGAACATTGTAATTTTAGCAAAGGCCTAACCAATATGGGATATGGTCTAGAAGATAATTATACGTTTGTAGACAAACCTGAAAAAATTAGTTTCGAAGATTATAAAACTTTTCTAGATGATTATACTCCAGAAAAGGCATCAATAATTTCTGGGGTCTCGGTCAAAGATATTAAGTACTTAGCTTCACAATTTGGAGATCCAAATAAAAAGGTTATGTCGTTTTGGTGCATGGGATTAAACCAACATTCTCGAGGTACTTGGGTAAATAATTTGGTCTATAATATACACTTACTAACAGGTAAAATATCTGAACCTGGAAACAGCCCATTTTCATTAACAGGACAACCAAGTGCCTGTGGTACGGTAAGAGAAGTAGGGACCTTAACGCATAAACTTCCTCACGGAGTAGTTGCTAATAAAGAACATCGAGAATTTGCTGCTAAAATATGGGATGTTCCTGTAGAAAACATAGATCCAAAACCAACATATCATACTGTAGAAATGTTTCGTGCACTTGATAGAGGAGATATTAGGTTTATGTGGATTCAAGTAACAAATCCTATGGTTACAATGCCTAAGCTAAAACGCTATAGGGACGGAGCTAAAAAAGAAGGAAGATTTATAGTAGTGTCTGATATTTATCCAACGCCAACAACTGATATTGCCGATGTAATTTTACCTTCTGCGATGTGGATAGAACGCGAAGGTATGTATGGTAATTCTGAAAGGCGTACCCAATACTTTGAACAAATGTTGGAGCCACCGGGT
Source organism: Aquimarina sp. AD1 (assembly GCF_003443695.1). Classification (NCBI taxonomy): domain Bacteria; kingdom Pseudomonadati; phylum Bacteroidota; class Flavobacteriia; order Flavobacteriales; family Flavobacteriaceae; genus Aquimarina; species Aquimarina sp. AD1. The sequence continues at coordinate 1,157,135 of NZ_CP031966.1, forward strand.
GAGGCTATGAGTGATACTTTGCAATTAATTGAAGTTGCTAAACGAATGGGATTCCAAAAACAATTCTATTATAAAGAAGAAACGCATATAGAAGAAATTTACACTGAGTACCGAAGGCATCATGAAGGAAAAAAACACAATATGGCTCCGCTAGAAGTACTAAAGTCTGAACCTGGTGCTATGTGGCCTTATGTAGACGGAAAATCCACTAAATGGCGTTTTAATTCTAAATATGATCCTGCGTGTTCTAATGGAAAAGACTTCCATTTTTATGGAAAACCAGATGGTAAAGCTGTTATATGGCAGCGCCCTTATGAACCTGCTGCAGAAGAGCCAGATCAAGAATATCCATATTGGCTAGGAACAGGTCGTGTCGTAGAACACTGGCATACAGGATCTATGACTAGAAGAGTTAAAGTATTGCATCAAGCAATGCCCCATGGATATGTAGAACTCCATCCAGATGATGCCAAGCGTTTACAAATAAAAACAGGAGATAATGTAAAATTGACTACAAGAAGAGGAGAGATTATTTTACCAGCTTCTGTGGATCAAAGAGGAGTACCAGCTCCCATGCAAGTTTTTGTTCCATTTTTTGATGAAAATATGTTGATTAATAATATCACTTTAGATTCTTTTTGTCCTATTTCCAAGGAACCTGATTATAAAAAATGTGCTGTTAAAGTAGAAAAAGCGTAAACAATGAAAAAACGGCTTGGGATCATATTATTATTTACTTTACTTTTTATTGGTTTCATTATTAATTGGGGATATAGTTATAAAAAGGGACTGGAAGAAGCCTATATTCCTATTGCTAAAGAACAATCACTACCGATTATTTTTTCGGAAAAAAAAGTTTTTGAACGCTCTGAATTTGCTTTAGATTATCTCAATATGCCAATAGATGAAGCTCATCAAAGAACATTAGACTCATATTATAATAATAGAGCATATCCTGGAGCTCCACCGAGTATTCCGCATCCATTGATTAAAGGAGAAAGGGGAATGGGAGGAAAAGCATGTTTACAATGTCATCAAAATGGAGGCTTTACTGATAAGTTTAATGCATATGCTCCTGTAACGCCTCACCCAGAAATGATTAATTGTAGACAATGTCACGTAGCACAGAATGAATCATCATTTTTTAAGGAAACTACTTTTAAAAAAGTGCTTTTTGCACAAGTAGGGAACAATAGTGCTTTACCTGGAAGTCCTCCAATGATTCCACACGAAATACAAATGAGAGAAAATTGTTTGTCTTGTCATGCTGGACAAGCAGCACCAAAAGAAATAAGAGTAACACATCCCGATAGGATTAATTGTAGACAATGTCACCTGCCAGATACAAGAAAAGTAGTTGATTCCAATATTTTTACTAGAATTAAAAACACTAAAGATGAATAGAAAAATGTACAAATATTTTTTTACTTGTGTTTTTTTGATAGCACTTATTTCTTGCAAACACCAGGAAAATGAATATCATAGCTTAACAGATAAAATAAAAGCAAAAAGTGAAAAATATCAAGGAGTATCAATCTCCTCAGAATCCTATATTGGAAATCTTAAAACTATCGAAATTACAGAAGGTGATCATATATTTTTAATCCCTGATCGCAAAAGTCAGATTACATCATATGCCTGTACCGAATGTCATTCTAAACCAGTAGAAGAATTAAAAGGAGTAGCGTTAAAAAAAGCACATTGGGATGTTGTTTTGGAACATGCTAATCAAGAAATAATGAATTGTAATACTTGCCATAATGGTAATGATATGGATAATTTACAAAGCCTTACTGGTAAAACTATTGATTTTAATAGAAGTTATCAATTATGTGCTCAGTGTCATAGTAGTCAATTTGAAGATTGGAAAGGTGGAGCTCATGGTAAAAATATTGGAGGATGGGCTAAGCCCAGAGCAGCAATGACATGTGTGAATTGTCACAATCCTCACAAGCCTAAAATATTATCCAGATGGCCTTCTAGGTTTAATACACAAAAAGTTAAAGAACGAGAGTAATATAATAACATTTTAGTATGATTTTTCAAAAAAATATAAAGCTATGAATGGAATTGAGAAATATTTCAAACTAAATATGAATAGTACTACTAAACAAACTTCTGGATCTTGTGGTTGCGGTAGTTCATCAGGAAATTGTGGGTCTCATAATAGTAATCAAATGAGTGATGAAGATTTTGATACAGCAGTGGATGCAGCTATTGGTGACGAAAGGAGAAAAGATGGTTTTGATCAAGTTTTTGAAGTTAAAATGGATCGTCGTACTGCATTCAGGAAATTAACCGCGAGTTTATTGATTGGAGCGGGAGCTGCTAGTACCTCTTGTAGTGTAACTACTGGAGATGATAGTAAAGAAAAAGCGCAAATCGATTGGGAAGAACAGTTTAAAGGAAACTATAAACTAATGACGGATGATGAGAAGAAAGGTACCGTGGATCGTTTAGTGCGTTCGTATCAACTACGAAAAGGGGAAAATATAAAAATGACCTCTACGAATGCTTCTAAGGATGTGCTTTTTGGGTATGCATTCAATATATCTAAATGTCAGGGATATATGGATTGTGTAAATGCCTGTGTGAAAGAAAACAATCAGGATCGTAATTCTGAAATGCAATATATCCGAATCCATGAAATGAAAGACGGAGAAGGATTTAAGTTTAATGAAGCTGATGATAATTATTATCATGAAGTACCCGCTGAGGGGCATTTTTATATGGGAACTCAATGTTTTCATTGTGATAATCCACCTTGTGTAGATGTCTGCCCCGTACAAGCCACTTGGAGAGAAGATGATGGTTTGGTTGTAATTGATTATGATTGGTGTGTAGGTTGCAGATATTGTATGGCAGCTTGTCCATATGATGGTCGTCGATTTAATTGGAGTTCACCTGAAGTTCCCGAGGAAGAAATTAATAAAAATCAACATTATTTAGGGAATAGAATGAGGAAAAAAGGTGTAATGGAAAAATGCACTTTTTGTGTACAACGTTCCAGATCAGGAAAAGATCCAGCTTGTGTAGAAGCTTGTCCCACTGGTGCTAGGATTTTTGGAAATTTACTAGACCCTAATAGTACAATACGGTGGGTTTTAGAAAATAAAAAAGTGTTCAGGCTTAAAGAAGATTTAGGGACGGAACCTAAGTTTTGGTATTTTATGGATTAATACTGGTAATAAAGTTTGACAAATTTCAGATATAAAATATTATAAAATGAATGGATTAAAATCCTCATTAATATTGATATGGGTACACTAAAAGTTTTAGGAAGTTTAATTAAGGATAGCTTGGATATTATTACCAGAGGCTCTATTAAATACCTTATTTGGATGGGATTTCTAACATTCGTTATGTTAGTAGGGATGTATTGTTATTCTATTCAATTAGAAGAAGGACTTGTAGTTACCGGAATGAATGATCGAGTAAGTTGGGGGTTATATATATCTAATTTCACTTTTTTGGTTGGTGTGGCTGCTGCTGCTGTGATGCTCGTTATGCCTACTTATGTATTACATGATATCGATTTTAAACAAGCGGTTTTAATAGGAGAGGGTCTAGCTGTAGCAGCGTTGATTATGTGTCTAGCTTTTGTAGTGGCGGATATGGGTGGCCCTTCGGTTTTATGGCATATGATCCCTGGTATTGGAGTTTTCAATTTCCCAGCTTCGATGCTTACTTGGGATGTGATTGTTCTTAATGGATATTTGTTTATAAATATCACTATTCCTTTTTATATTTTATTTAAACATTATCAAGGAAAAGATGCGAATCCTAAAGTATATGTACCTGGTGCCATTTTATCTGTATTTTGGGCAGTAGGAATCCATTTAATAACAGCTTTTTTATATCAGGGGTTGCAAGCACGTCCTTTTTGGAATAACGCACTATTAGGGCCTCGATTTTTGGCTTCAGCTTTTGCTGCAGGTCCAGCTTTAATCATTCTGGTACTTGCAATGATTAGAAATTTCACAGAATTTAAAATAGAAGATAAAACAATAAAAAAAATAGCAAAAATTGTTACTGTTGCAGCTCAGATTAACTTAATCATGTTGGTTTCTGAATTGTTTAAAGAATTTTATTCTCCTACACATCATAGTGAAAGTGCGGTTTATCTATTCTTTGGTTTAGAAGGTAAAACAGCTTTATTACCTTGGATCTGGACAGCTATTCCTCTAAATGTTCTCGCAACAGTACTCTTAACTTTTGGGAAATTACGTAATAACTTTAAAGTACTTTATTTCTGTTGTTTTATTTTATTTCTTGCTATTTGGATTGAAAAAGGTTTTGGTTTAATTGTACCAGGCTTTATTCCTGGTCCTTATGGTAAAATAGCCGAGTATACACCTTCCGGTATTGAAATAGGAGTAACGCTGGGTATATGGGCGTTGGGAGCTTTTGTTTTTACAATTCTTGCTAAAACTGCTATAGGTATAGAAACAGGAAAATTAAGATTTAAAAACTAATACAATTCATTATATAAGTAATAAAAAAATGAAATGATAACAAGTGTTATGAATGAATTACGCTTCTAAAAAATCTTCTTCAAAATTAGAGATAAAATCGTGTATATATTTTCTATTACGATGTTTCTTTTTTACTACTAGATAATGTTTTCTTTTTAAACCATTTTTCCCAATACCCTTAAATACTAGATCTTTTGACAATTTAAAAGAGTTTAATTGCCATTTTGGGGCACACATAATTCCCATATTAGCTTGTATCATTGATAGCGTAATTTCTGTAAACGGAATGGCAGAGATTTTAATTGGATTTATTTTATTAGGCCTTAAAAAATGTTCATAAACAGCTACACCTTCTATAGGAAATGAATTGATTAACAAATGTACATTTGCGAAATGACTAGCATCTAGGTACGTTAAATTATTCAATGGATGTTCTTGATGCATAATAGCAAAAATCTCATCTCTAAATACAGGAATACTAGAAAGTTCATCAGAATTTGGTCTTGTAGTCACAATGGCAATATCTATATCATCGGATAATACTTGTGATATGGTTTGATGTGTTGCTCCAAGACTTATATCAATATCTATTTCTGGATATAAGATCCCCATTTTTTGAATGAATGCCGGGATAGAATGAAAAAATGATTGACATTCTGCACTTAGTTTAATAGTACCTTTAGCCCCTTCCTTTATGTGTCTTATGGCAGTAAAACCTTCATCAATAGAGCTAAATAACTTATTGGCCAACTTATATAGTTCAGAACCTTCTTGGGTTAACTCCCATTTATTTCTAGTTCTATAAAAGACTTTAAATCCTAGTCGTTCTTCTAACTCACGTAATTGATGACTTAAGGCCGATTGCGTTAAAAAGAGTAGTTCTGTAGAATTAGCAATACTACCTTCTTCTGCTATAGTTTTAATTAACCTGAAATATTTGAGTTCCATAAACACAAAGATAAGTTGCTTACCTATATGTCATAGCTGAAATTATTTCAGTTATAGTTTTATTTATCTCAATTTCAAAATTATATAAACTTTAATCTTCCTTGTAGTTTTGGGATAAATAACATCAATTAATTAGAGCTTTTATATGAAAACCATTGGATTGATAGGAGGAATGAGTTGGGAATCATCAAAATTATATTATGAATTTTTAAATATCAAGACGAAAGATTTTTTGGGTGGCTCTCATTCTGCAAAATGTATCTTGATTTCAGTAGATTTTGCTGAGATTGAACGATTAACTTTTAACGATGATTGGAATGCTATAGGAGAACTTATGAAACAAGCAGCACAACAATTAGAAAGGGCAGGAGCGGATATAATATTACTATGCACCAATACCATACACTTAGTTAGTGATTATATTTCTGAACATATAACTATTCCTTTCCTTCATATAGCTACAACTACAGGAGAATCTATTAAAAAATTGGGACTAGAAAAAATAGCCTTACTAGGTACAAAATTTACAATGGAAAAAGATTTTTATACCAAGACATTAACAAATGATTTTGGATTAGAAATTTTAACTCCGAAGAAAAGTAATAGACAAATTGTTCATGATATTATCTATAATGAATTAGTAAAAGGACAATTTACAAACACTTCAAAACAAATAATTATTGAGATTATAGAAGAACTACAAAGTCAAGGAGCGCAAGGTGTTATTTTGGGTTGCACCGAATTACCTATACTAATCTCAGAATCAGATATAGAAATTCCAATATTTGACACAGGAAAAATCCACTCACATGCGGCAATAGAGTGGAGTATAAAAAACTAACAAAAATTTTACACCTATTAATATGATATAATGTAAAATAGATGAAATTATATAAATTAAAACTTTAATAATATACAATGAAAAAAATCACATCTTTATCTTTATTTAGAGTATTCATTTTTCTTATTACGAGTACTCTGTTTTCACAAAAGAATAAATTAAGAAATCATATATTATTTTACAGTTCATTTGATGAAAAATTATCTGCTGATGTATCCAAGGGAGACGGAATGATATATACTGCAGAAAGCTATAAAAAATTAAATAATGCTAAACCTGGATTACATAACCCTAATGTTGTCCTAGCTAAAAATAAAGGGATGATTGGTGATGCACTTCATTTCATTGACAAAAACACTACTGTTATTTTTTATAAAGCTTATAAAAATGTTGGTTATAATAACAAATCATGGAGTGGTTCTGTATCGTTTTGGTTACAATTAGATCCCAATAAAGACTTAGCGCCAGGGTATTGTGATCCTATATGCATTACAGATACTAGATATAATGATGCTGCCTTATGGGTTGATTTTACTGATCATAATCCAAGAAAATTTAGATTAGGAGCTATGGGTGATCTAAATATTTGGAACCCAGAAAATAAAAATGATGTGACAAAGTGGGAAAAACGAACAGTAACTATTAGCAGACCTCCTTTTAAGAAAGGAAAGTGGACCCATGTGGTTATGACTTTTTCCAAAGTAAATACAGCAAACCCTACATTTAAGCTATATGTAAATGGAACATTTCAAGGAGTCATAAAAGATATAAATGATCCTTTTACTTGGGAACCTAAAGACGGAAAAATTATGTTAGGATTAGGATATATTGGGTTGATGGATGAACTTGTTATTTTTAATAAAACATTAGAAGTTAATGAAGTAAAATCTATTTTTGAGCTTAAAGAAGGTATAAAAACATTATTAAAATAGTGGTTTTATAAAAGCATCTAAAAAATGTTATTTCAGAAAACACAGAGCAGTAGTACGAATGGGTTGTTTATAGTTTATTGTCTTCCAGATACTTTTTTAAATTGTTTCTATAACTACTGCCTACAGGAATCTCAAAGGAATTAATTAACACGCAGCCATTATTATATTGAGAAACTTTTTTTAACGGAATTATATATGACTTGTGTATTCTGATAAAATTAAAACTGTTTAATTTCTCTTCTATCGATTTCAATGTTTTAAGTGCTAGATAATAATTTTTACCACATACAATTTTAGCATAATCTCTCATACCTTCAATATAGTCAATGTCATCTACCAAAACTTTTATAAATTCATCTCCTTCTTTAATATAAAAAGATGGATTTAAGGTCAAATCTTTCTTAGAATCAGGAATTAGAATATTTTGTTTAAAACGCTCTATGGTGGTTATAAAACGCTCAAAGGATACTGGTTTTAGAAGGTAATCGATGACATTTAATTCAAAACTTTCTATTGCATAATCTGTATAGGAGGTCACCATTACAAATTGTGTCTTAGTTTTAGCTAGCTTTACCAATTCTGTACCAGAAATTTGTGGCATAGCAATATCTGTAAAAACCAGATCTACTGGATTATCATTAAGATACTTAAAAGCAGCTATAGAACTTGTAAAAGTTTTTAAAATTTCAAATTCTGGAAATCTATTTATATAGTTAACCAGAACATCGATTGCTAATGGTTCATCATCAATAATTATGGTAGTTTGCTTTTTCATTACCCTAGATTGATTTCTAAATTAGCAGAATATATATTGTTGTTATGCTGTAGAACTAAATTATGTTTCTTAGGATAAGAAAGTGCTAATCTCTTTTTTAGACTCTCTATACCTTTTCCTTTTCGATTAGTTATATTAAAATGCTGCTTGTCTAGTATACTGTTTTCTACCTTAAACAAAATAATATGATTCTTACATGTTATATTAATGCTAACAAATGCATCTTGATGATTGATGTAAAACCCATGTTTAAAAGCATTCTCTACCAAAGTAATTAATAACAAGGGTTCAATATTTTTACCTTCGGCAATTCCATTAATACTTAACTTAATAGTTGCTTGATCTCCAAATCTTATTTTTTCTATAGCAATATACTCTTCAATAAATTTTAATTCTTGTGTTAGTTTTACCCGTTTGTTGGTAGAATCATCCGTTAAATAACGCATCATCCCAGAGAGTTTCAATATAGTGTTTGGTGTATCTGGGCTGTTTTTTAGAGACATACTATAAAGTGAATTAAAAGCATTAAATAAGAAATGTGGGTGTAATTGATTTCTTAACAGCTGTCCTTTTGCTTGGTTTAATTCGTTTTCTAAATTTTTATATCTATTAAAAAAATCTAATCTATTTATAAAGTAAATAAGAAAATAAAACAGGAAAGTTTTTCCAATAAATTCTGTAGAAAAATCAAATGATCTATCTAATAATACTTCGTTATGTATTCTATATGACTTTAGTAAAGCTACTAATACGATAAGCACAATAAACAGAAGTATAAAACCAATCTTATACCACAATTGATTACGCCTTAATACATAATAATATAATAAATAGGCAATCACAGAAAAGATAAAATACTCTACAGCATCACTAGTTAAAAAGAAAAGCCATTTATCAGGAAGCGTATATAGAGCCTTTCTTATGACTTGGAAGACTATAATCGTTATAAAAACCACATTAAATAGGGTGTTTAGTACTTGTATTTGTTTATCTGATAATTGAAACATATGTGTATTGTGATAGACTGTTGTAAATATATTAAAACATAATTCGGATAAATCGATAATAATACCACGTTTGTCGATTAGTAAACTAGGTTACTCTATTTCTTTTTTATGAGTAGATAAATAAAAATATGTTTGAAAAGAATTCACTTTTAAAACATATAAAAATGAAAACTACTATCATCACTTTAATAATTAGTTTATTGACAACTATTGGTTTTGGACAAAAACTTGAGCTAGAAAAAGCATCTCCTTTCACAGCGGTGACATGGGATAATGATCAGCCAGTAGTCGAATTCAATAATGAATGGTATCATTTCGAAAAGCTAGATTATTTTGATAAAGATGAACTAATACGTTTTTGTAAAAAAGAATATAATACAAAATGGAAAAAACGTTTTTCAGAAGACCTTGTAGAAGTGCTTAGAAGTTTAAATTATATACCAAATAAAGATGTTTATTTGGTTTTGTCTAGAAATGGAGTTGCTAAGACATATACTGGTACATTCACTTTTGAAAATAGACAACGTTGCCTACACTACAATAACGTATCCAAACCTAGTAAAAAGAACACTATTAGTAAAGAAAAAACTAAGAAGAGTATCGGTAAAACAGAAGCCATTGAAGATATAAAACAATTCAAAAAAATTCTAAATAACAGATCATCCTATTCACAACTCTCTAATTTTGATTATCATACAGCGATTGATGAAATTATAGCTTTAATATTAAAAAGAGAAGATAGTATTCAGGTAGATGAACTTGTATATGAAATGAGTAAAGTTATGGCAGAGATTGGTGATAGACATGCATCAATAAAAAATGAATCATTTGATAAAAAAAGTCATGAATCATATGAGCAAAAACTACCTTTTGGGATTACCGTTCTAGATAAACAAGTTATAGCAGTCAAAAGAAGATTCGGAAATAATTCGTACCAATACTACTATAAGAACTATCCGTATATTAAAAGTATTAACGGAATACACATCGACACATTAATTACCAATTATAATTATAGAGATAAAAAAGCACCAAAAGAAGCAAAAATTACAAGAGGAGCCAACGCAATTGAGCAATATGGATCACTCTTATTTAATAACAACAAAAGAAATTTAAAAAGGGTAGAAGTGGTGTTTACAGATGGAAAGAATGAGAAAAAAGATATACATAAACTAACGCTAGATAGCAAAGGATATGTTTCTACACTTCGTATTGCCAATTACAATGCTATAAAAAACACAACTAATACTGGACAGTTTGATAGCTTAAAAAGGTTATTAACTGATAATATCGGTTATATAAAAATTCCGATGATGTTTAATTATAAAAAGGTTGATAGTTTAGAACATTTCGTAGAAACTACGATGAAAGAACTTTCTAACACCAAAGCCTTAATAATAGATATCAGAAATAACCCAGGAGGAACCAGAGATATATTACAAACTTTTGCAAATTATATGATACCACAAGGACAGTCACCGTGGGTAGCCAATGTTGGATATTTACGAACAAATAAAATAATAGATACTGATGAACATTCAATGAGCAGTCGTTATTTGTATTCTTATAATTCCGATGAATTCTCAAATTCAGATAGGTTCGCAATCGATGAATTCAATAAAACATACAAAATTAAGCAAGAATTTGATCATTCTAAGTTTAGTGCCCCTTTTTATATGGTATTGAAGCATAAAAAAACCTTTTACAAACAGCCAGTTTATATATTAGTAAATGAAAGTAGTTTTAGTGCAGCTACTGTTTTTACAGCTGCTTATAAGGGTTTACCTAATGTAAAAATAGTAGGAGTAACTACTGATGGATCTAGTGGAAACTCAAAAGAAATGTATTTAACCAATTCTAATATTAGAGTAAAGGTATCAACAATGTTATCGTTTCAACGCAATGGAAAAACCTTAGATGGCAATGGAACAGTTCCTGATATCAATATATCAGTAGATAAAGAACAAATATTTAAAGGAAAGGATACGCAATTAGAAAAATTAGTTACCATTATTAATGATGAGAATTAATATTTAGAAAATTCATGAATATTGATTATATTTTATCAAATCAATCTGAATATATAATTGGAGTAAAATAGAGGAAACTAAAGACTAAAAAAACATGAAACCACAATTATATGTTTTATTCTTTTTGTCAAACTTTGTACTTGCACAAATAGACTCAATTAGTACTAGAATTAATAATCAAATTAATCATAGTTCAGAAAACCCTGTACATAGTATCTTAGTGTATTTAGAAAATGAAAGTCAAAAATTTCACTATAATGAGGGGTTTGGATTAACTACAGAAAATGGAAATCCAGTAACAAAAAATAGTTCATTTAAAATTGCAAGCAGCACTAAACTTTTTATATCAACGATTATACTTCAGCTTGAAGAAGAAGGTAAACTAGATATAAATAATAAGGTATTCAGGTATTTGAAAGATATAGAATACCTCGATTTTGAAAATTTACATATTTTGGATACTATAAAATATTCGGAACGTATCACTATCAAACAACTATTATCACATCGATCAGGATTTGCTGATATTTTTAAGGATAGAGAAGATACATTTTTTGGAATGGTAGCTCAGAACCCTAGCAAACAATATAATCCAAAATCAATTATAGAATTATATTATCAACAAAACCTTAACAATGAGCCTCACTTTATTCCTAATGAAGGATGGTATTATTCGGATATCAATTACGTATTACTTGGGTTACTTATAGAACAGTTAGATCAAACTACGCTATCTCAATCCATTAGAAATCGAATATTGGAACCATTAGGAATGGAGTATACATATTTTGAATATTATGAAGAGTTCAATAAAAACACTAGTCAAATAAGCCAGTATATAGGTAACATAAATTTTTCTGATATAAACACATCATTCGATTGGGCCGGAGGAGGACTTGTATCTACAAATGCTGATTTAGCACTATTCATAAAAGCATTATTTAGTTATAATCTGATCAATAAAAAATCATTGAATAAAATGATTAATGTTGCGTTCACTAAAAAAAATGAAAGTAGATATGGTTTAGGTATATATGAATTTATTATAAATGACGATGTTTATTATGGGCATTTTGGGTTTTATGATACTTTCGTAGGATATTGTCCTAAAACAAAATCAACACTTTCATATAGTATTAGTCAAGCGACGCCAAACTTTAACTCTTATAAATTTATTAGTCAACTGTTGAGTTTTGTTAAATAAGGATTATAACGCTACTTTAAAACTGTTTTTAGCACCTCCCAAACATTATTCGCTAGAATTTTTTGTCCTTCTATAGTCGGGTGTATACCATCCGCTTGATTTAGTTCTGGAATACCTCCAACATCTTTTAAAAGAAAAGGGATCAGTGCTAGCTCATTTTTCTGCGCAAGATCAGGAAAAATATTTCTAAACTCCGTAATATACTCGGGCCCCATATTTGGTGGTAACTGCATACCAGCTAATATGATTGTAGTTTCTGAGTTTTTTTTTCGTACAGCATCGATAATGGATTGAAGATTATTTCGGGTTTCTGTTAAAGGAACTCCCCGCAATCCATCATTAGCACCTAGTTCTAGAATAAAGACATCAACTTTCTGATTAAGTACCCAAGAGATACGGCTATTTCCGCCAGCTGTCGTCTCTCCGCTTAATCCCGAGTTGATAACAGTATACCCTAAACCTAAAGAATCCAGTCTGTTCTGAAGTACAGCAGGATACGCATCATTAATATCATCTAATCCATAGCCAGCAGTTAAGCTATCTCCAAAACAAAGAATGGTTTTAGTAAGAGTGCTTTTAGCTGAGTCACTGCTATTTTCAATAGAACTGTCTATATTAGTTTCTTCTTTTTTAGCAGTGTTTTCTCCACAGGATAATAGCAAACTAATGAATAAAAAATAACAAAACTTTAAGGAAATCAACTTATAACGAGTATATAAATACGAAACCATTTGCTTATTTTTCCTCTTTTGCATTATCTAATTGAATTAATTGAAAATCAATATGCCAAAGATATTAAAGATTCATGAACTGGAGAAGACTTATAGCAGTGGTTCAAAAAAACTTAAGGTCTTAGACAATATCTCGTTTGAAGTCGAAAAAGGAGCTACCTTTTCTATTGTAGGACCTTCTGGAAGTGGTAAAACCACTTTACTTGGACTATGTGCTGGATTAGACAACCAGGACTCAGGTATTGTAGAGTTATGTGGCCAAAATATTCAGGAATTGAATGAAGATGAACGTGCACAATTAAGAAATAAAGAAGTAGGATTTATATTTCAGAATTTTCAATTGCTTCCCACTTTAACAGCATTAGAGAATGTGATTGTACCTTTGGAATTACAAGGAGTTAAAAATGCCGTTACAAAAGGCAAGGAGTTACTAGAAAAGGTTGGATTATCACATCGTTTTCATCACTATCCCTCACAATTATCAGGAGGAGAGCAACAACGTGTCGCATTAGCCCGTGCCTTTTCAAACAAGCCAACAATTTTATTTGCCGATGAACCAACAGGGAATTTAGATGAAGAGACTGGAGAAAAGGTCATACAGCTCCTCTTTGAATTAAATAAAGAAGCTGGAACGACTTTGGTTATTATCTCTCACGATCTTGATTTGGCAAATCGAACCCAACAGATACTTAGATTAAAAGGAGGGAAAATTATAAGCAATGAGAAAACATTAGTACAATAATGAAAATGGATTCATATTCAAAAATAGATATTGCTTGGTTACTAAAGATGGCGTGGCGTGATGGACGATCTAGCATTTCCAGATTACTATTATTTATGGCATCTATCATTCTTGGTATTGCCGCTGTAGTTTCGATACAATTATTCAGTGAAAATGTAAAACAAAATATACAGGATCAATCCAAAGTATTGATGGGGGCTGATTTTATAATAGATAGTAGACAACTTCCTAATGAAAAAGTTCAGACTATCATCGATTCATTGGGAGCAGACGCTTACGAAGTTAATTTCCCATCCATGGCGGCGTTTCCAAGAAATGGAGCTGCTAAATTAGTACAAGTACGAGGTATGGAAGGCAATTTTCCTTTTTATGGAACTTTGGAAACGGAACCTATTACTGCAGCTACGGAGTATCAAAAAAGGGGAGGAGCCTTAGTGGATGCAACGCTCATGTTGCAATATGATATAAAACCAGGTGACTCTATCAAGTTAGGATTGGTTACCTTTCCTATTCTAGGAGCTATTAATTCAATGCCGGGTAGTTCTGGAATCTCATCAACAGTAGCTCCCACAGTACTAATCCCATATCGATTTATAGAACAGACCGAATTGTTGCAATTGGGCAGCAGAAAGAGATATCAATATTTTTTTGAATCACCAGAAGTAGATCTAATTAAATTAGATAAGACTTTAGATCCTATCTTGGATGCAGAAAATGCTGACCTCGATACGCATACCAGTACTAGTCAACGAATAGGACGTGGTTATGGAAATCTAGGTAAATTTCTGAACTTGGCGGCGTTTATAGCCTTACTACTAGGCTGCATTGGCATAGCTAGTTCAGTACATATCTATATCAAAGAGAAATTAACAGATGTTGCGGTTTTAAAATGTTTAGGAGCGAGTAGAAAACAGGCTTTTTTGATTTACCTAATACAAATTGCTGTGATGGGACTTATTGGTGGAATTTTAGGGACAGTAGCGGGTATAGGACTTCAACAATTACTTCCATTTCTTTTGGATGGATTTTTACCATTTGATGTAGAAGTTTCTATAAGTCTACAGCCAATTTTTATGGGATTACTATTAGGTGTTTTGATGTCGGTATTATTTGCATTACAACCTTTACTTTCTACTTGGTATGTATCACCATTAGAAGTGTTACGGGTGTCAGAAAAACAAGCTAGAGGATCTAAAAAGATTCGAGTATTTACCTTTGGCGCAATTTTGCTTTTTATTCTTTTATTCTCCCTATGGATCTTTAGAGATATACTATTTGCTTTTGCTTTTGTAGCAGGTATTTTTGCCACCTTTGCTATTTTAGCAGGGATCTCTACCTTATTTATTAAGGTAATTAAAAAATATTTTCCAACCGCTTGGGGATTTACAGCTAGAACGAGTTTGTTGAATCTCTTTAGACCTAATAACCAGACTACGGTACTTATATTTGCTATAGGTCTTGGTACTTTTTTGATTAGTACTTTATATTTTACCAAAGACATACTATTAACAAAAACAGCATTGGATAACGGTTCAGACAATGCGAATATTATTTTAGTAGATGTGCAACCAGAGCAGCGTGATGCCGTAATTGCGAGCATGACCCCGTCTGGATTAGAAGTTATCGATAATCTATCCATTGTTACTATGCGGATGCATAGTATTAATGGGAAATTAAGTAATGAGATTAGAAAAGATACAACTACTGCAGTGAATGATTGGGTACTTAATCATGAATTTAGGACGACTTTTAGGGATTCGCTTATTGCTTCAGAATCTATAATTGATGGTAGCTGGGTAAAAGAAGTTAAATCTGGAGAAAAAGTTCCCATCTCAATATCAGAAAGTCTTGCAGAAAATGCAAAGTTAGGAGTTGGGGATCCTGTTATTTTTAATATACAAGGTGTATTGATGGAAACCATTGTTGGAAGCATCAGAAAAGTAGATTGGACACGCTTACAGTTAAATTTTATGGTAGTATTTCCAAAAGGCGTATTAGAACAAGCGCCACAATTTCATGTACTTACTACATATGTACCTGATAATAATCAATCTGCTGCACTGCAACGAGAACTAGTAAGTAAATTTCCAAATGTTACTGTCTTTGATCTTAGACAGATCTATACTGTTATTGAAGACATTCTAGGAAAAATCTCCTGGGTGATTAATTTTATGGCATTCTTTAGTATTCTTACAGGTGTTATTGTATTAATAGGTTCGGTTCGAAATAGTAAATACCAACGTATTAAAGAGAGTGTGTTATTACGTACATTGGGTGCAAAAAGCAAACAAATTCTTAGTATTACGGCGCTAGAGTATTTATTTTTAGGAATACTTGGCAGTTTGGCTGGAATCCTATTATCTTTAATCAGTAGTCAATTATTAGCAACACTATTATTCGAAGAACCTTTTGTGCCTTCTGGCATTCCATTCTTACTGTTTCTGCCTAGTATAGTAATTTTAGTATTGCTCATTGGATTAAGTAATATTAAAAGTGTGTTACAAAGTCCGCCTTTAAATATTTTGAGGAAAGTGGGGTAGTCGTAGGATTAATTTTATATATCAGGATGGGTTTACGTAATGAATTTGATCTTCTGCTATTTTAGCTGTGATAATTAAATATACTGTATAAACTACAATTATGGGATCTAATAAGAAAGCTAAGACAAAGATAGACTGGTTACGAAAAGCTCGAGAACACTGGAATTATAAGGGTGTAGAAAGACCTCCATTTGCAATTGAACCTAAAGAGAATCAGCGATCAGTTTGGGATTTTCCTCGTCCCCCGATCATTGAAAAAGTTAGTAAGCCAGTAATTGTGAATCATAAGGATATTAGGATTGTAGATTCTCGTAATGCACTTGCAGTATTAGAGACTGCAAGCCCACCAACATATTATATCCCTAAAAATGATATTGATATGAATACGCTTGTTACGATGCCTAATAAGAGTTCAATGTGCGAATGGAAAGGAAATGCAGTGTATTGGACATTAAAGGAAATGAGTAATATTCCTGTGGCGTGGTCATATCCTAATCCATTTTTAGAGTTTGAAGCATTAAAAGATCATATCGCTTTTTATCCGCAACATCTTGATTGTTATGTTGATGGAGAACAAGTAAGAGCACAATCTAGTCAATTTTATGCAGGATGGATTACTTCTGATTTGGTTGGACCTTTTAAGGGAGAACCTGGAACAGGACATTGGTAATGATATTTTTTAATATCAGGAGAGCTATACCCGGGAAGTTTTCGCTAGTATAACACCAGATAACAAATACTATTTTTTTTTTGATTAAATAGGTGTTAAACGCTATCTGAACTTATTCTAAAATCTTCAATTGATTTAATAAAAAAACATATGTTAAATTCCCTAAAAATTTAATACTTAGTGCTTAACAGTCAATATTTTATATTGTTTTTTTTGTAAATTTAAAAACTATCCCTAAATCACATGACATCAGGTCGTGTTCATTCATAATTTATCGTTATTGTAGTAAACTTTGCTATCAAAAGAATAGATGCTTTTAATAGAAGTTTTTATCATTAAAAACAGTAGTGAGATTATTAATGTTAGTTATATGAGATAAAATTAAATATTAACCAATAAATAATCAATTATGCAAACGAAACACTTTATTTATGCGCTGTTTTTTCTTACTATTCAGGTCACTTTTTCACAGGTTGAATCGAACTATTATCCAGAAGGTAATGCTTTAGAAAAGATTACAGAATTAAACATTAATCAAAAAACCCAAAGATTAATCACAATGCCTGATTTCAATGTAAACACATTGATTGAAGAAGATAAAAGAACAGAAAAGTCAGAAAAAGCAAGACCTTATCGATTTGGAAAAAGTTTTGATACCAATATTAGGGTAGACGTTGGAAAGGACGGTACAGATACTGAGGATGGTAGAGTCTGGTCATCAGAATTTTATTCCAAAGGTGCTCTTTCTATTAATTTTGTTCTTAAAAACCTAAAACTTGCAGATGGTGCAGAGCTTTACTTATATAACGATAGTGGAACTATGATTTATGGGCCCGTAACAAGTGAAAGCAATAAAAAAAAGGGTGTTTTTTTGACAGATTTAATATTTGGTGATCGTGTTATTATGTATGTGAAAGAACCAAAAAATTCAGAGAATAGAAGTAGTTTTACTATAAAACGTGTAGTACATGCGTATCGTGGACTTAACAGCGAGAGAACTTGGGGAACACCTGGTGCATCTGAAGCCTGTAATAATGATCTAGCTTGCTTTAATGCTTGGGTGCAAACTGGTAATTCTGTAGCTTTAGTTTTATTATCTAGTGGAGCAGAACATTGTAGCGGTTGTCTTTTAAATAGCACTGATAACAGTTTAAGACCTTATTTTCTTTCTGCTTTTCATTGTGCCGATTCCAATAATAATGGAACGTTAAGTACAAGTGAAAGAAATAATGCTGAAGATTGGTTGTTCAAG
This sequence comes from Aquimarina sp. AD1, assembly GCF_003443695.1. Taxonomy (NCBI): domain Bacteria; kingdom Pseudomonadati; phylum Bacteroidota; class Flavobacteriia; order Flavobacteriales; family Flavobacteriaceae; genus Aquimarina; species Aquimarina sp. AD1. Next base: position 1,175,282 of record NZ_CP031966.1, read on the forward strand.
TTTGGTTTTAGAAGAGTCTCATGTAGCACAACAAGTAGTCATTTTAATTTTGTTAATTCTAACGGAGCCATATTTAGAGCTGGGTGGTTTAATACCGATTTTCTTCTCTTAGAAATTGAGAGCTTGAAATATAATGGTACCCATACCTATGCAGGCTGGGATAGAAGAACAAATACTCCAACCAGTGGTGCATCTATACATCATCCCGCAGGTGATTTAAGGAAAATTTCTATTGAAAACAATAATTTCCAAGTATCAAGTTGGAATGGAACCAATAATCGTTGGCTTGTCAATTTTGATGATGGCGTAGTTCAACATGGTTCTTCAGGTAGTCCAATTTTTAATCAGAATCAAAGAGTAGTAGGACAACTACATGGGAATCAAAACTATAACCCCTTCAATACGTATTGTAATCAGAATAGAGGAGAATACGGAAGATTTAATTTATCATGGAATGGCGGAGGTACAAATAGTACTCGATTAAGCAACTGGCTGGATCCTTGTGGAACAGGAGCGCAAACTACCAATACACTTAATGGAGCTTATACAAGTAATCCAGGAACTATCGGATGTACAGAAAGAAAAGTTACCGTTTACAATTTACCGGCAGGTTCAACAATTAATTGGAGTAGCAGTAGTAATTTAACTAGAACATCTACACAAGGAACAAATCCGAGTACCTTCAAAGCCAATGGAACAGGAAGCGCTTGGGTAAGAGCTGTTGTGACACCTCCTAATGGTTGTGGTAATACCTATACTATGCAAAGAACAGCAACTGCTAATGGTGCAAGTACGAACATGTCGCTTTCTATATATGGAAATAATAATGGTTGGGTTAATGCACAAGCTTTTGGTGGCTCTGCTCCTTATAACTGGATAATTTACGGTATTAATGGTTCGACTCAAGTAACCACCTCTAGTTCTTATCTGAATTATTATGTAGGCTGTGGCGGAGGTTATCTTCAAGTACAGGCTACAAATTCCTGTGGAGATTCTGCTTATGGTTCTCAATCTATTCCAGGCTGTTCTGGAATCGGAATTTATTCAATGAGAGCATATCCAAATCCAACATCTGATCAATTAACAATTGAACGGATGAGTACCACTAAAAATTTCAGTTTTGAAAATAATATAGTCGTAGAATCTACAATTATTACATTACATGATTTTACAGGAGCAACTGTTAAACATATAAAAATGGACTATAAAGCTAATAAAATTCAATTAGATGTCAGCAATTTAAAAGGAGGTAACTATTTTTTAAAGATAACAGGAAATGGCAAAGACGAAACCCATCAAATAATAATTGAATAACATATCATTAAATCATAATAAAGGGGGCACAATTGTCCCCTTTAATTTATATAGCAAATAAAATCATTTATTACAGAATAATTTCTATAAGCAAACATACCAATGATCATACAGAATGGATATAGAATCCTAAGTGTGAGTATATTCCTTTTCATTTTTGAATGCTCTTTTTTTTAGTCTAATTATTGTATTCTCTTAGAAATTAACCATTTCCACAACTTTTGTTTCGTTATCACCTAGTTTTATATGTTTCATAATGCCTCCACCTGTTTCATCCCATAACATAAAAGCAATGATGTAATAATCTCCTGGAGGTAAATTTTTGAATTCAAATTCTCCTTGTTCATTACACATTATTTTCCTGGTTTTATGATATCCTTCTGGATCTGGAGTAAATTTAGGAATGCCATCTTCGACATATACAAAACCAGCGTCATCGTTTTTGTATATATAATTCAACCGTTCCTTTGTATATGGTGAATACGGGTTTAGTTCTAGTCTAAATTGTTTTCCAAAACGAACATCTCCATCTTTTGATCTAAACTTTGCTATTCCTTTAATACTAGAATTTCCATTTTTGTAAAACCATGCCACATCTTTTTCATTGAATTCACCTTGTATAGGTATTGGTGTATCTGTTTTCTGAGTTTTATTAGAACAACTATAAAAAATAATACATATAAAGATTAAGAGATATCTCATTGATAAAAAAGGATTTATAAGGTTTAATAAATGATGAATGACCGCCTTGCTTAGTAAGGTAGAATAATAATATGTGTTTACCTGATTTTTTTTATAAAGGTTTAAAACCTATAGACGAACGTTCAATTTTTTTAATGTAATAACAAAAAACAACCTTCTAAAATTTAGAAGGTTGTTCATAAAATTTATGCTATTCTAAGAGAACAAGCCCTTAGTTGATAACTAGTTTTAAACTACGTTTACCACCAGAATTGTACAAAATATTAACCAAATATAATCCAGATTTAATTCCAGAAATATCAATTATCATTTCGGTAGTACTTGTTGGTACTCTTACTGATTTTAATTTCTTTCCGCTCAGGTCAGAAATCATAATGATGCTATTCTTTAAATCTGTTGTGTTTTTTATTGAAACACTACCAGTTGCAGGATTCGGAAACATTTCGAAGAGCGTGTTTTCTATTTCATTCTCTCTATTTATAGCAGTTTCGCACACTGGTGCTGTAGTAGAATCACTAAAATAAATAGTGTAATCTTTAGCTACTAATACAAAGTTTCTCTGATCTGTAGTAACAAAATAATCTCCATCCAAACCTGGAATACCAGTACCTACCAAAGAAATTTGAGGATTCGGTTGATTAAAGTTTTGTACAGCGTCTGAGAAATCAATATACCAAGGAGCTATATCTAAATTAAAAGAAAATTGATATAAACCATTATTAGTTAAATTCCAGTTTAGTGTAAACAAATTAATATTGCTTAAATCTGGACCACTAGTACCCAAAACGTATACATTATCGTAAGATGTATTTATACTTACCAAAGAGGTTTCGATTGGCGCACCAAAAGAACAATCACCAGTAGGTGGATCTATAATATCATCTGTAACTGTAATCATAACAGAAGCAGTATCAGTACCACCATTTCCGTCACTAACCGTAACAGTAGCAATATAATCACCTGTTGTGTATGTATGTGTAGAAATAGCATCCGATCCAAGAGTTCCATCACCGTAATCAATACTATAAGTTAGGATATCATTATCTGCATCAGTTGATCCAGAAGCGTCTAATACTACATCCAAAGGAGTAACTCCAGTTGTTGGTGTAGCAGTTAGCATAGCTATAGGAGCAGTATTTATTGGATCGATAATATCACCACATTGCGGAGCTATATCAGAATTACTGCAATAAATGGTAAAATCTCCTGTAGTAGAAACTAACACCAGATTATCTCCGTCTAAGGTTACGTAATAACTTCCATCTAATCCTACAAAACTAGAACCAGCAATGGTAAGTTGTGATCCAGGAGCATTAAAGTTTTGTGTAGATATTTCGATTAAATCATTATACCAGTTCGGAATACCGTTATTGGTACTAAATGAAAATTGGTATAAACCATTGTTTCCTAAATCCCAATTGATAGAACAATTGGCTATATTATCTAAATTAGGGCCGTTATCCCCCAATACATAAATATTTGAATACGAACTATTTACAGAAGGTAGAGGAGAGGCTCTTGGTGTATCAAAAGGACAAATTATTTCTTCACAATCGGTATCTATTACTAAGTCAATTGTTTGTACGACACCGCTACTAAAAACACCATCGCTAACTGTTAAGGTTACTGTAGCGCTATCTAGATTGGTATAGCTATGAGAAACGGTAATACCTTCTGCAGTTGTACCATCTCCAAAGTCCCAAGAATAAGTCAACGTATCTCCGTTAGGATCAAAGGAATCACTGGCATCAAACTCCACATCTGGGCCGCCACATGGACCATTATCACTAGTAAACAATGCTACAGGAGGTTGTGGTTCTGTTGTTAGACCAAAATCAACATCACTAGTAGAATAAAAAGCTTCTTCTGTAAGCGATCGTTGCCAAATACTATAAATAACGTGTTTACCAGTTCTTGCAGGAAGTACAACATCTATATTGTCAGTGGCAGATGCTTCTCGCGGTTCTGTTTCTACCAGAAGTTCAAGGTTATCCCAGGTTAAAGGTTGATCCGGAGTCCAGCTTGCTTTCGTAATATATACTCTATAATACAATGTTTGATGGGGAGCAGAATTTGTCCATGTTACCGTAAATGGGCCAGGAGTTACCGGCGTGGTAACCCAATCACCACGTACTTGATCAAGGCCTCCATACTTATCAGGACGTCCTGCACTAGCAAGATTACCATCTGCAATAATGGCTTGATGCATACCATTAGCATCCATACGTGCAACTTCATTCCAGTCATATAATGCTTGCGTACCATACATAGCTACAGCATCAATACAGGCGGGCGAATCGGGACTCTCGGGATTTTCTTGAAAACAAATCCAGACTCTACTAGGAGGACTTGTTACAGTACCGTGCGGAAAAATAGTCTGAAGGCTTGGGAAAATAAAGGCAACGCACAGCAATAAAGGCGTTGACCATTTTCTTAGGTAGGAAATCATCCAACCTAAAGTTTTGGTTTTAGAGTTTGTTTTTTTCATGTTGTTATTGAATTGTTAGTATTGAATTTACGTATCAAAAAAACAGGGTGGTTCAATAACAATTATGAAATTACTATTTAGGATTGTTGTTGTCAACTAATTAACATTTTTTAAATTCATATTTAACATAAATCAGAATTAGTTGAGGATTGTGTTTAACAGTTTTCATTTTATGTATATAGAAATGCCTACAAGAAGAATTATATAGGTATAAAGATGTAGAAAATCCTAATCGCTGAGAATCGCGTATTTGAAAATTCTTGTACGATTGTACGGAATAATCGATTTATGAGAATTACGAATATTGATACTAATTGATGAATTTATATATAAACCGTACATAATGATGAGGAAATTGATATAGGGTATGGTATAAAATATTCTATTTTACATAATATAAATTATAGTACAAATGTATTTATTGAAGCAAATTGGCGCATACGTAGTATTTTACATAATTGCAGATATAACGACACCGTTAGGTGTTTTATATCGTCAGCAATTATGTAAAAGCCAATTTGCGAAACGTTAAGCTCATTCGTAGCTATAATGTAATACTATGTAAAATATCCCAGGATAATTCTATTTCATAATGATCGTAGCTATTTGGGTCATTAAAAATTATTTTAAGGCGTTTATGATTAAGCCTCACGTTTACATTTGTAGCTATAATTTGCCGTTATGTAAAATTGCCGCGCCCAACCGCTTTATTGTTTTGTAAACAAAAATGCTCAATACATTTTTCTCTACACACAATTTGCCAACGCTTGGCCACACCAAAAAAAAGCAAACACTTTTAGGTAACTTATAAATTGCGTATTTGAACAATCACACGTGAAAAAAGTTTTTACGCGATTCTCGTGAAGGTTCCCGCATAAGCATAAAATTACTCTACGAGATAATTTCTATGCACATGCTATATGCAGAACACAGATTAAACTTTTCTTAGGATTTGCATTATCTTTTTCCTTGATGAAAAAGAAACAAAAAATCAAGGCTTCCCAAAACTTTGGAAACAATGTACGGCGCAGTCGCTATATTTTAGAAAGCATTCTAACTCATAAGATCGCTTAGAAATAGAATGAATATCTATAGCTTTGATTAAACCTTAGTAGTAAACCTCTAAAATATTGACGCTCCTTTACCTATTGTTTATACCAAAGTTTTCTGAGGCCAGTTTTTTAACTTTTCGATTCTATTTTACATAATATAACAACTTAATAGCTTTCATACAGTTAATCAACTTTAACAAAATCAACACCTACTCTTATTGGATGATTAAAACTGTGATTTGTTATTCTTTGAGCATAATTTTGCTTTAACGTAAAGACATATTCAATATCTTTTTGAACTAAAACTCTTTGTTTATTTCTGTACTCTATTCTTATTTTGTTATCAACTAACTCAGGGTTTTCAACATAATATTGTTTTGGTTTTACATATTCATTTCCCCACAAAATACAGGTTGTAGAATTTACATAAGAAATAAAACCACCATCACCTTTTTTTATACCTTCTTCTAAAGGAATAGAATTTCCTTTCACAAAATAATAATTAAAGTCTATATTACTCTCACCATTATGAAGAATACAATCACAGAGTGCTGTTATGCATAAATAATAAGTCGTGTTTTCTCCTTTGAAGATATCTCCAAAATTTAATAATTTCTTTTCTTTTAAAACAGTACCATTATAAAACGCATTTAGTACCGCTATTTCATCATCAGAAACTTTATATTTTTGCTTTGATATTTTATCTAGAAACTCTTCTTCAAGTATTTTTAGTTCAGAATCTTCTAATTTCAATTTTGAATGTTCTAATAAAATTGATTTTATGAAATTATTAAATTCCAAATCCAAATTATGTGCTTTTAATTGCTTCCGGTGATACATTAATGTATCAATACTAGTATTCAATAAATTTTCATCAATAAAAGAAGCGTTGTTGGTAAAGCTATTTTGCATATCTAAACCTAATAATTGAGAAAGATTATTTTCTGACTTTCTTACTTGGTCTACCAATCTGTTTAAAATTTTAATTGCACTATTTTCAGATTTAGGAATAATAGTTATAATAGTATTATTAATGTTTAAACTAAAGTTTGTTCTATTTATATGAGATAACTTTGGATTCGATATTATAGATTTATGTAAATTAGAAAATGCATAATTAACTTGAATAAGTGCTTCTCCAAATTTAGACAAGCCCGTACAATCTTTTATTAATTGTGGTAATCCTACATCAATTAATCTAAAAGCATTAAAAAGGGTTCCATTAAACCTATCATCATTGAATGATATTTGGTTAAAAGTAGCTAAATTATCATCTCTATAAATATCTAGCTCATCAATTATGTTTTGATAATATTCTATATTATAACCTGAAAAATAAGTTGATAAGTTATCAATAATTTCATCCATATTTACCTCTGAAGTGAATATCGAACAAAAATGAATGTGTTTTTCTTTAACTATTTTTGATAATAAATTTAAAGAATGCTCTTCTCCATCATTACCATCAAGTCGCCAGTCTAAAAGTACCAAATCTCTTCTTTTAAAAAAATACTTTAATCGTTCTTCATTTTCAAGGTCATTAGGAGAAAATTTATGTACTGCTAAAGAAATACCTTTCTCTTTAAATTTTTTAAGAAGATTAATTGATAAATTTACTTCAGGACATGGATTTCTAGGTTTAACCTTGTATGGTTCTAAAGCTTTTTCATCTATGAAAATTGCAGATTTAATAGAATCCAATATTATTTCTTTTGTCTTTTGATTTAAAGTCATACTATAACATTGGTTTTATAACAAAACAGGCTCCATTTAATTGATTATAGTTCTTATCATTTGTGGCGTAAATATCTAAACCATTTTCATTTAAACTTTGTTTAGAAAGATACAAACCTATCCCTCTACCATTAGGTTTATTAGAATAGAACATATCAAATATTTTTTCTAAACGATGCTCTTCAATTTTTAATCCTGAATTATTTATAATAATTTCATCAGTATCAGTTTTATAATCCAATAAAATTTTTCGATGTTCTTTATTTCTCATCCAATATATAGCATTGTTTATTATATTAATATAAACAGTATGAATTACTGGTTCTTTGATATTTAAAACATTTTTGATGAAGGTAGGTGTGCATTTCAGTTCTATATTATAATCTTTGATTCTTCTATCGAAAAATTTTAATAAGTAAGCGTGTATGTCTTTCCCACTAATTTCTTTAGGTACAACTCCTGCAATCCTATATAAAGGAGAAAGAAGTTCATATTTATCTTCTAATTGCTTAAAGTTTTGAATTAAAAATTGAAACTGCTCCGCATCTGTAAAAAGATTATCACTACTAAGTTTTTCTAAAGAATTATTTATTTTAGCATATAACTGGTTGAATTCGTGATCTATGATTTCAACAGCAACACCTAATTGAGCAGTTTCTCTAGTTTGCTCCCACTTATATTTTATAGTTTCATACTCAGCTTTATAAGCACCTTGAACTAATTCTTCATCAATATCAAAACTTAATTTACTTAAGTGATCCACTAAAGGTGATAGTTCCTTGCTAATTTGTTCTCGAAGGAATTCAAATTTAGTACCTAGCTTTTCAGATTCAATTAAAACACTTTCTTTAGAATCTATAGAATTAACAATTTTATCTTTATCAAAATTTAATTCATCGATAATTCTTCTTGAACGAAAAGAAAAATCTTTGAGTAAGTTATCATATTGACTTTTTAATTGTGCTCGATTTTCAGTAATTATCTTTTCAAGTGTGCCGTTATATTTTTGATAGTTCTTGGTGAATTCCATTTTCAATTCTTTGATTTCCAGTTTTTCTTTAACCTTAGTCATTAATTGAGCGCTATCATTCTTTATTGTATCATTAAACTTTAATAACTTATTTTCATATTTACTTAAACGATCTAATTGCGTATCGGTTGGCTTATAGCGTTTTGGTATTTTTGGTATTAAATTTTTAAATTCAATATCAAGAGTATGAAGTCTATCTAATAAATTTTCAATATCTGAATATAATATATTAGATGCGTTTGTTTTATCTTCTAATTGTTCTAAGATAGATTTATATTCAATTTGATATTGTTCAAATTTTTTTGGGCAATCTTTCAAAGATCGTGAAAAAGCTTTCTTTTCCTCAATTGCTCTTTTATTGTCTTTTTTAATTGCTTCATCTTGTTCATTGAACTCAGCTTTCTTGTCTAAAAATATTGATTCCTTTGCTTTATCTGAAAAGTAAGTTTTAGCTAAATCAATTAATAGACTTTCTAGATCACTCTTAAAAGCTCGGTATTTAGAATTATTTATTAGACCTTCCCTACTTGATTTATCTTTTAAATCACCATTTCTATCTCTTGAGATATCTATATAACCAAACATTCTTCGATATGAGAAAAAATAGGTTCCAATTCTAATATTTCTCCGCTCTTCAATATTCAAAAAATCCGCATTTGGCCTTCCATATGGTAAAACACGGAAATTATCTCTGTATACATAAAGACCTCCATATTCAGTAACCTTTTGATTAATTTTTTGATATCCAGTTCCTTCAAACTTAGAATCTTTTTCTTGACCTTGAGAATAACCTATTTTTAAAGGGACAGAGCCATAATGATTTCGACTATCATTTCTTCTTGGGTTCAAATTGGAATAATCAATAGTTTCATCATAAATTTTGATTTTTCCTTTAAATTCTCCTTTACCATCTAAAACTCCATCAATTATAATATCTGCCAATTTATAATCTTCAGCTGTGAAAAAATTTCCTTGAGATGTTAGAAAATCATATTCAAAATTTTCTTCTTTAAAAACAGGTATAGAAGTTTTTACTATTTTATTATGTTCTTTAAAATCATTTGTAAACCCAGATAAACTGGAAATAACAAATTGCTTATCAACAAGTCCATCTTCATCACTATTTGTCAAATCTACTATTTGATCAATAGGTTCAAAAATTACGAACTTTGTACCGTGATCATTTTCAATATTTAATAAGTCATTAAGTAATTTCTTTGATAAAAAATCTGGAATTTGCGAATTCTCAATTGAGTTTTCAATTTCAGTTTTTAATTCAAGTTGTTTTTCTTCCCAAATTGGATTTCCTTCTGAATCTTCGTCTTTCGAAAAATTATTAAGAAAAGACTTTTTTAATTTTTCAAATTTTATTGAAAATTCAGTAGTATTTTCAATATTTTCTACTGGTATATCTACATCATCTAAGAATAGATTGTAATTTTCTAATAATCTCCAATCAAAAAATAAGGCTTGTAACGGATGACCTTGTTTTTTAGTAAACATTAACATTGGATTTCCAAGAAAAGCCACTGATAATCTTCCAATTCCTTTTTCCCCAGCTTTTATTCTAGGTTTTTTCCAAAGTGTTTCTTCACTTTCTTTGTCTTCTAAAGTTGCTCTACTTTTAGAGTCAGTTCCAAGTACCAACCATTTTTCAAAAATATCGTTTCTAGACATTCCCTTACCGTCATCTGTCATTACAAATAGAGGAGAATTAACATCTTTATATGTTTCTAAATATATTTCGGCAGTTAGGTCATCTGCATAAGCATCATATCCATTTTTCCATAACTCCGTTATAGCTGTTGGTAAATCTGCAATTTGACCTTTTCCAAGCAGATCTACTGCCCTAGCTTTAGTTCTAAATTGCATTCTTATGATTATTAATGATTGCTTTTCCTATTCTTTTTGCATATTCAGGAGGAACCGCATTTCCAATTAATCTTGCAATACTTCCCATACTGGTGCCTATAAATTTATAACTTTTTGGAAATGACTGCAAAGAAGCTCCTTCTCTAAGTGATAAAGCTCTATTTTCTTCTGGATGTACAAAACGACCATTAGATACACTGAAGAATTTTGTTGTAATTGTAGGAGATGGCTTATCCCACCACAATCGACCAAATGTATCCTTAAAAGAAGAATCTCTTCCTATAAAACATTTTAATTGTAATTCTGGATCGTCAGCAAAACTTAATCGATTACCACCATCCTTTTCTACTTTTTCTAGTCTCCTTAGTGTAATATCACTAATATTTGGAACTGTATGATTAAAATCAGAACTATCGATATGTCCTGCTTTTATTTCAGGAAAACCATTTGCCTTACCAATAATATCTTTGACGGTAAGTGTTCTTCTTGCTTTAATAGGTTCTAATTCATTTTCAGTAATTCTATTTGCAATTAAAGTAAATCTCTTTCTGTTTTGAGGAACGCCGTATTCAACAGTATTGTGTACATCGAAATGAACTTTATAATTATTCTTTTTAAGCCATTTAATAAAAGCACCTAATCCACTTTCTCCCTTCATTCTAAGTACTCCAGGTACATTCTCAACTACAACATAACCTGGATTAAAATATTTTACAAACTTTCCAAATTCTTTTAATAAATTTTTTGATTTCTTTGATTTCTTTTTGTCTGTATTTATGATGCTCCAAAATTGACAAGGACTGCAGCCAATTAATAATAATTCGTCATCATTACGCTTTAAGTTCAGTTCAGTTTCTAAATCTTCCACCTTAAGTTCAAAGACATCAGCTTTTATGAATTTGGCATTTTTAATATTCGCTTCATATGTTTCTTTGCATTTTTCTTCATAATCTATGCCCGCCAACACTTGAATACCTGATTTTTGCATACCATAACTCATCCCTCCACCTCCACAAAAGAAATCAACAGCCTTTATTTTTTTAGTCTTATTAATTGTTGACACTAACTATTATTTTTTTTGATTTCTAAATCTTTACAAACTTCATTTAATACTTCACAAGGATTAGCTTCTATGGCTAGTGCAATAAGATACAACTCACTCACGCGTAATTTTGTTCTTCTATTATTTGACAGTTCACTAAGACGTGTTTTACTTATTCCTGTCTTTCTAGAAACATCTGATCTATTTATAGATTTCCTTGATAAGTAGAGACCTAAATCTGTCATTATTATCTGATTTTATGAACATAAAATTAGTTATTCAGTTATTATTTTCCGGTTTTCTAAATGATTACAAATATTTTTATCCGTTTTTGTTTACATTTGTTCTTATAATCGGAATATTTTATCTTAAAAAGTGGATTTTATTTTCAATAATCGACAAATAAACTACTATAAATACTAAATAATTCTATGAAAAATGAACAATTAATCATTGATTTAATACATCAAGACCTTAAACATAGTCAATTATTATACGGTTTAGAAAGTATAGGATTAGACGGATTAAGTACTCATCATCTTGCAATTTTGGAGATTATCTACCAATTAATGAATATTCCAAAAGAGAAAATAAATGATTATTTGGCAGAAACATATGCTTCTTTTATGAATAGATCTATTGATTATAAAATTACACCAGATGGGCAATCTTTAAAACCTTTAGCAAAAGAATGTTATTGTCGATTAAAATATCTTATCGATTTGTAGACATTTAACTTTGTACTCTTAATTTTAACATTTTTAGATAAGTATCCATTCCACACACATTCCCCTACTCTCCTATTGTCGTTTCGGGTAATAAGTGTTCCATTACCTTTTTTAAAGAGGATTTTCGTTAGAAAACTTTTAAAATAAACTGTAGAGGTATAAAAACTTTGCTTTACCCAAGCAAAGTGACATAACGCAAGTACATTATAGTACAAATATGTTTATATGAGTAAAAAGGCGGATACCGCGTATTTCATATAATATCAGATATAAGTACGCGCCAGCGTATTATATCGATAGATATTATGTCAAAGCCGTTTTACGACACGCTTGTTTATTATTAGTAGCTATAATGTAATACTATGTAAAATATCCCACAGTAATTCTATTTCATAGCAATATTAGCTACTGGGGTCATTAATATTTCTTTTAAGGCGTTTATGATTAAACCTCACGTTTGAAATTTGTAGCTATAATTTGCCATTATGTAAGTTTCCGCATAAGCATTTTTAGCGTTTATGATTCTTATTACTGCTAACATTATCCAGCCACACCATCTCGCAGCTTTACAAAATTGATTCACAGGATCAATTTTATAAACTCGTCTAAAATATGGACGCTCCTTTACCTACTTACCCTGAGCTTGCCGAAGGGTTGTTTTCTCCAAAGTTTTCTGAGGTCGATTTGAAATTCGAGGTTCTATTTTACATAATATAAATTGCTTTATAAACTAAAACCTAGTCGTTTTTATTGTTATTAATTACTTAAATTAGATTTTAGCTAATGTTATATTTAAATACTAAAAAATAAAGATTGTCTAGAAACACATATGTACTAATTGTTACAATTTTTTTTAGCTTAGTTTATATACCAAGTTTGATAAATACTATATTGTTTAGTGTATTACATACTGAAACTATAAATTTCAGTATGATTCCTATAACTAACATAAAATTAATTTTATTAGCGATTATATGTATTATGGAAAGTACTTTAATCGAAAAACAATATCCTGGTATTTTTGGTTGGATACTTAGCGCTATATTAACTATGGCCATACTAATGCGTGTAATGCATTGGCCTTACAATACAGGAATAATTATAATTAGCGCATTGTTAATACTTGGCAACCTTATTTATTTTTCTATAAAAGAAAAGAATAAAACTATAATTAATTATTTATTGATGGCTTATCTAGTGATCAGAATATCTATAATTCTTTTTAGAAATACTGATTTCTTTTGGTGGCTAGAGCTAATTTTTGGCTGCAGCATTATTATTTTTGGTATACTAAATAGTATTAAAAAAATTAAAAGACTGCTTTTAAAATCTACTTTTATCCGCACACATTACACTCCCCTCCTGCTACTTCGACTGCGATGAGCACAGGTTGGTTTCCAAATAAAAATACAAATCATTAATTAGTTCTGATAGAGCCTAAATAAATACTTTTGCTCCCTCAAGTAAAGAAACTTACTTTAAATATCTCCATCTAATTACTTATTTTTATTTAGAATTATCTTTTCTATTTTATTAAAATTTGTTGCATTTGGTACATGTTTAGACCTACTTAATAATATGGTCTCTTTTAAAGAAGGGAAAATCTTTTTGGCTCTTCTTATCATTTTTTTACCAGGGAATATAATGTCGTTTTCACAGGCGAAAATGGTAATAGGTGTTTTTATTTGTTGAGCAAATTTTTTAGCTATAACAGGTAATGATGAAAAGTCCATATTACAATTTTGAAAAGTAATTGACATATACGCTACTGCAAAATCGTCATATTCAGAAAAAAGGACATCCATTACTTTTTTAATGTAATGTTGATCATTAGTTTTTATGAATTTTTTTAGTGGTATAAACATCTTAATTAAGCCTAGAAAGGGATTTCCATTTACAATATAAACCGGTGCTATTAGAAAGACTTCTTTTATAGATATTTCACTAAACTCTAGCGCCTTTAGACTAATTAACCCTCCAAAAGAAAAGCCAACCAACGTTACATCTTTAATTCTTAGTTTTATGATGACTTCCAACAACCATTGTCCATAATCAAGAGATTTCATATCTAACTTTTGTTCTGCACTCTTGTTAGGTTGAGCAAGCACATCAATGGCATAAACACAGTATTTAGAAGATAAATTAGGAAATGATTCTAAAATTAAAGGTGCACAGCCACCTGTACCATGAATTAATACAAGAGGTGGTAAATTAGTGTTTCCGACACGTATTACATTCGTTATACCAAATTTGGTATCTATTAATTTTTCAGAATAATCTATTGATAAGCCGTTTAACTTTTGATGATATAGGTTTAGTATCTTTTCCTTTCCTTCTTTTGATTTAAAAAACATACAATGTTCGTTTTTTGATTGATAAATTATTATTATTGATTTATGATAACGATGTTACCTACTTTTCGCCCAGTTTCGAGATAATGATGCGCTTCTATAATTTCTGATAGGTTGTAGGTTTTATCAATAACCGTATTAAGTTTTTTTTGTTTAAAAAAGTCTACTAATTCTAAAAATAATCGTTTTAATTCCTCAGTTTTTTTTAGACCTGTAGCTGCAAACTTCACTCTTTTGGGATTACTCATTGAATACCACAAGATATTTAAACTTAAAACTGGCGTTATAAATACTCCACTAGGTTTTAAAGCATTTTTGGACTTACTATAATTGGTTTTTCCTACCGAATCATAGATAACATCATATGTATTGGTATTTTTTGTAAAGTCATTGTTTTTATAGTCGATCACAAAATCAGCTCCTAAGGATTTGACCAACTCAATATTCTTAGTACTACAAACACTTGTGACAGTAGCACCCATAAGTTTTGCTATTTGAACAGCAGCAGTTCCTAAGCTTCCCGAAGCGCCATTTATTAAAATATGTTGTCCTTGTTGAATGTTTACGATGTCTTTTAAAAAATTATAAGAGGTTAGAAAACCATCACAAACAGGTGCAGCTTCTTGATGTGATAAATTGTTGGGTTTAAAAGCAATTATTGAATTCTCAGCAATGCATAGAAATTCTGCGTTAGTGCCATTACTAAATAGTTTTTCTCCAAAAATTTCATCTCCTAATTTGAATTGAGTTACCTCTGTACCAACTGATTCAATAACTCCAGAAAAACCTGTTCCTAGAAACGTATTCTTTGGTTTAAAAAAACCGAGAAACAACCTGCCAAATTTCGGTATTCCTGCTCTCATCATTGTATCGGCACGCGTAGCGGACGATGCCTTAATTCGCACTAAAACTTCATTAGGTTTTGGTAATGGCTTCTCTTGATCAACTATCTGGATAACTTCTGGAGAACCATAAGATGTATAAATTGCTGTTTTCATAAGTGCTATTGTTTTCTTTTTTCAAATTCTCTTGTTCTTCTTATTTGTTCTTCGATATTCCATTCAAAATCAAATCTATTTTTAAGAAATATGGCGATTGAATCCAGCCCAATTGCTGTCCTTCGTTTATCTATATTTTCTGGGTCAAAAACTGGCCATAAATTAAAACTCTTGGTTTCTGGGTAGTATTTCATTTGTCCACCATAGATTTGTAAATCACCTCTCTCAGTTGCTATTCTGTCCTCTGCCCTTACCAAGAATCGAGGTTCTAACTTTTTATCCTTGACAGCTTGTCTCATCATTGGAAGGTATTGTATTCGAACTTCATTATCTGAATGTTGAATAACATTACAAATGGTCCAATTACCACGTTCTCCTATCATTTCTTTTGTTGGCCAGCCATATTTTTCAAGGACACTTTTCACTCTACTTTCATTAATTATATGATTTTTATCTATAATTACCTGTTGCTCTTTAGCTAGCTCTGAATCTACACCGTATATAACTATTAATGAATCTCTTAATCTAATTGGCGTTTGTTCGGTAGTCCATATTTGGTCTATTAGTGAAATTAAATTTTCATTTTCCTCTTCCTCTTTTACCAATACATGCTCTTCTGCCTTAGTTTTATTAGAGCAATTGAGTAGTAGAGCTAAACTGAATAATAAGATATACTTCATTTTTAAAAGGTGTTTATTGCTATGTTTAATCCGTTTGATGCTATCAATGCAAACTGGTGTAACCAATTTTTATCAGATCATTTTATTTAGAGATTCTATGACTACATTTCCTCTTTTACGTCCTGTTTCAACATACTTGTGGACTTTTTCTATGCCATCAAGTTTAAATGATTTGTCTATATAGGTTTCGCTATGTCCTTTGTTTTGAGAACATTTGGTGAACCGTGTTTTTTTATAAACTACTGATTTCTTATTGATTTTATATTACGTCTTATTCCAAAAATTAGCAAATAACCAATCATCCAAAATTCACCAATGGTTGCAGGTATTGTAAGAAATCTATTGAGACTAAAATCAATTCCGGCGTAGCGTATAATTGTAGAAACTAAATAGCCTATACCACCTAAAATAAGAACTCTTCCTAACCAGATAGGCAACCTTTTAGATTTGACAACTATATATCCCATGGGTAATAACCATAACCCGAAAAATAGACCACCAATTCCCCAAGCATTTGAAATTATATGTTGTAGCAACTGAATTAGTAAAACTTGGTCTTCCATAGCACTTATATCAGAGTTTGCTATACCTATTGCTGAAGCTATTGAAATTGCACTTATCATAATGGTTAAAGCATTTACCATTCCCCATATACCTAAAGTCCAAGCTTCCCATTCATAATTATCTTTAAATAATTTGAAGAACCAAACTGCGGTAAGTGCTTGTGATATTACGATAGCAAACTCTAATAGCAACCTAATTCTTGCTGTAGATTCTAATTCTACTAAATTTGTCAGTGTTTGTTCAGGATTACCAGACACAAATATTTGAGAATGAAAGACCATAAACCCTAAAATTCCTGTAATAGCCATCATTAAATACCATAGGCCAGTTATTCTAGCGGTCTTAATTAAATTTTTATGTTCATTATTATCAATCATAGATTATCAGTTATTCTGTTTTCTTTTTTCAAATTCTTCTGCTCGTTCTATTTACTCTTCAAGATTCTATTCAAAATCAAATTAGTATAAAGCAATAGACAAGAAACTTTTTCTGCATCTGTTTTTAATATTTTTTGATTTACTAATCACTATTTTTAGAAATCCTTATTAATTCTTACTCCTTTTGTCAAAAGCCAAATTCCAAAAATGAGTTCGAAAAATGCTCCTGGGACCATAACTACCATTAACTGTTTTGAAGTCTCTGGAAATAGGATTTGTAATATAAAACCTATAAATACTGTTGCATAAGTAAAAAGCCCCCAATAACTCAACCATTTGGGGATATAAGAAGCACATTTTAATAACTTTATAAATATAAAAGCACCTACGCTCATTAAAATAAGATGAAGATTAGATCCCATTCTATATATATCAAAAAAGACTTCAGCTAGTGAATGTAAAGTGTCATTATTAAACTGATAGCTTTCTGCTTTACTTAAAATGATTAACGGTGAAGTATATAAAAGTACCATTACAAAACCCATAACTACCTCAGCTGCCCTAAAGACAAAACCAAGCAAAGCCTTATTTTTATTAATAGACTTCGTTAGTATATACAATGCAACAGCCATCCACATTACAAGTGCATACATTGTGATGTCTAAAAGTATAGACATCCTAAATTGAAATTCTGATTCTAACAGTATATCAGGTTTATGAATACCCGCTTTAACGAAAAAAATATTTATAGAGCCAATTAATGTGGTTACCAAATAGGTGAAGCCAACTATTTTGACTTGCTTCTGAATTTTCTTTTGTGTTTGAGTGTCTATCATATTTTTTTGAATTAATTTAAATTTCTGATTATTTCAAGAAATTTAATTTTCTCTACTTTTATAACATTGTAATTAATTGATATTTAATACCTTTTGCTTTTAATTCTTTTAATTCCAAATATAATTAGCGTTACTATCAAGACTATAAAAAGAACACTTGTCGAAATACTTTTTATTAGAGAAAAAGAACTTGTTGATTTTACAGCAACCTCTGTTAATTCAGGATAGTTTTTTAACATTACTATAATTCCAATATTTTCCAAATAATCTGCAATTCCTGCAATTATTGGTAGTAGGCAGAGAAAATTATATACAGAATTTAACTTGTTCAATTTTTTCAATAAATACCCCAAAAGCAAACAGTAAGAAAGTCCGAATAGTAGTGGATAAATCATATCCACAGGTATTTGGTTGTTTAGATAGGTTAAACGTCCATTTTCTCCAAGCAAACTGAATAATTCTCTTACATAATCCAGATCATATCCTGTAGGCATCATATCCAGTAATTTCATTCCTTTAGAGAATTCCATTGTTTTAGGAATTGTAACAGTAAGCATAAAGGTGTAAACAACATTTGTCAAGATAAAAAGGCCTAAAACTTTTTTTCCTGAAATGTTCTTATCTATAAATTTTGTTAATCGTTTCATTTTTTCTCAAATAAGTGCTAACATTAGAGTATATGTAAGTAGATAAATTCTTAATGTTTTCATTTTATTAATAAGTAATATCAAACCCGAATTATGTAATACAAAATCCAATTCAGTATAGAAATACTGTAAATGCTAAAGTTTATATGTGACTTTCTAATACATAATTCGAGTGAAAGCTTATAGCCAACTAAACCCTAATCCTACATTAAAGATTACTGCATCTCTATATGCATCTCCATCTAAAGAAGCACGACCAAGAACTAGTTTAGACTGTACATTAAGCGCAAAGTTTTTCTTTTTGTAAATTTCATACCCTGTACTTGCCATAACAGCACAACCAAAGTTCCAATCGTCATTTACATCGTCTTTAATATCATATAGCGCTGGCGAATCTATTGCTAAGCCAATTCCTCCATGAATCCACCATCTATCTTTTACCCAATATTGTACAGAAGGAATGAGCCCTCCAAAATGCCTGTCAATATCCTGAAATTCGTATATATTTCCAGGTAAAGAGGCTGTAATGGCGAGTTTGTCGTTTAACATGTAGCCAAATTTTAAATCTGGAAAAACAAATGCTCCTTGAGATTGGTCAAAAGTTTGAATACCTGCACTATCTTCTAAACTAATAATACCGCCACCTGCTATGAATTCGAATATGAATCCATCTCTTTGTGTTGTTGATTCTGAATGTGTGTTTTGTGCGTATGTTATACTAGATACTAATGCAAAGGCAACACAAGCCAGTTTTGATAAGATTTGTTTTTTGATTGTTTTCATAATTGTTCGTTTTATGATTGTTCGTTTTATGATTGTTCGTTTTATGATTGTTTTGATTGATAATTTCTATTTTATTTAATGTTGTCCTTGATTTATTTTGAATATTCAATTAATTCCTCTTCATACCGAAAATCACCTTGATTTTGAGTAAGTTTTATGAAATTTTTTATAGATGGTGCATATAACCAAACTTCCGTTTCATCTGCGCTATATCCTCTGGAATTTGTGGTTTTACCAGTGTATTTGATTGTATAAGCCATAAATGTACCAGCCTCTACCGTTTCTTTTTGGTAGGATAGTACTTCGGCATTCTGACTTTGGCTTCCAGTAGTTCCATCTTGACTTGTCCAATTGTTTTCATACTTCCATTTTTTACCCACTTCGAGAGGCCAGTCATACTTTGGTGTTTCGCTAATCTCTGGTTTAACAATATCGCTAACAAGAATAGTGTCCTTGCCGATAGTCATACCTATGAACTCTCCAAATTTCACTACTTCCCTTGTATCTGTTCCATCCGAGCGAACTTCTCCTCCGGTAGTTACACCTTTATACTTCCATACCCATTTTTCACCAATAGTATAATCGGTTAATGTTGGTTGTTGGGTTATACCTAATTTGGTTTTGTTGTTACACGCACTAAGAATCGTCAAAGCAAATAGTACAATAATTAGATTCTTCATTTTGTCTTTTATTTTTTTACTTAAAATTTTCGAGCAGATTAAATATTTAGAAGCATTTGAAGGAATTCATCCTTTTCAATTTTGCCGACAATATGCCTAACCACTTTCCCTTCTGGATCTAAAAGGATCGTGGTTGGTGTCGCATAAGCTTTGTATTGATTTACAATGTCCTTGGTTTCTGGATTATCGATATCAATCATGATAGCTCTGTATTTTGAATTAATCGTCTCTTCAACTTTTTGGTCGGCAAATACTTCTCGTTTCATTATACGACATGGTGAACACCATTCTGCTGTAAAAAACACTATTGCGTATTTATTGGAATTGTTGATGAGTGATTCTTGATTAGAAAGAGTCACCCACTCAATTTCATTAGATGGTGCGTAAAAAGAATACCAAGCGTACCAGAGCGAAACGACAAGAAAAGTAAGCCAGAAAAAGCTCCAAAATGGATGTGTTTTCTTTTTTGATGATTTTACGTTTGAACTTATTTTTTTAGTCTTCATTTTTCGATTCTTTTATTTATAATTTCAAGGATGATTCTTCTAAATACGAAGTAGGTTTGAGCCAATGCATTAGGCTTTATTTACAACAATAGTTTCACTCCTTTTTTTCTTTATATCTACTTTCCAGTTTAAACCAAACAATGGTCTAAGAATAGGGATTCTTCTTATCAGAAACTCATAAAGTAAATAGCAGCCGATAAACGTAATAAGTGTAATCAGCACGAATGCTATTGGTGCTGGCAAGTTTAAAGGCAATATAAATTTTGCTGCTAAATACAATACAATCATGTGTATGATATAAACAGGATATGCGGCTTTACTTAAATAGGATAAAATCTTACTCGGTTTATTAAGATATTGATGGCAAAAACCGAATATTGAGAAGATCCAACTATTGCTCTCAATAGAAGTTAAGTATAAAGGTCCTTCGGCGCCGAATAAAACATATCTTACCGTATATAGTATAGCTGCCAATCCCAGAAAAAGCCATTTCCATCGTTTTACTGAATTCCAAAACACTTTTCCTGTTTTCATAAAAAGGAAGCCGAAAAAGAATGCTAATAAACCAATTGCAAAACCATGCCAGGTTTGCGCATACATTGCAAAAGGTTTTGGTTGTAATAGTAATACCTCTGCAACAAAAAATGCATTAACGGATAATAAGCCTAGTGGATTGCTAAATAGTCGTTTTGAAAAAGCTATGAGTTTTGAAAACATACCTTTTTGTATGCCGTAAAAAACGGGAAGTCCAATAAGCACATAAATAAAAATATTTCCTAAAAACCAAAGATGTCCCATATGCGGATAGTAACTTAAACCTATACTATAGTAATCTTGAAACACAAACATGTGTAATGGAGTTATAGCCACAATGCCAAATAAAAATGGTAGTAATATTCTTTTTGCACGCTCCTTTAGTAATTCTATGTTATTGCGTTTTCTTAAAGCAAAATAAACACCCATACCAGACACATAGAAAAGAATAGGTATACGCCATACATTTAACATGGTCATTGGTTGCCAGATGGTAGTAGAGATTTCGTCGCTTCTTATGAAGCCTATAAGCATAGCCCAAGGTTGAAACACAATAGCAATATGGTATATTAATAAAAGTGCTATAGCTATAACTCTTAGCCAATCGATATCATAACGTCTTTCAATTTTCATACTATGGGAATTTGGTTGATGTATTTAATGTTTATTCTTAGATTGATAATGCAATAAGCAATCATATGTATGCTTTATTGCAACATCATAGCGACTACAGGTCTTGCCTTTTCCAATTCGTTAAGGTCTAATGTGAAGCCCATAGGTTGCAATTGAAGAGTTAACATTTCATAAATAGGTTTCATTTGCGAAAATTCACCTAATACAGTTTCTCTTGGTGTTGCACCAAAATTGTTTTTTATAGTTTTATCTGCTCCAGCATCCAACAATAGTTCAACCATATCTATTCTTCCAAAAAATGCTGCAGTGTGTAATGCTGTGCTGCCATCATTGTTCTTTATGGATAAATCAACATTTTCTTTCAATAACTCAGCTACTATTTTAGGTCTATTAAAAGTCACTGCAGTTAATAAAGGTGTAGACCCACTCATGTTTTCTATTTTATTGATATCCGAACCATTTTCAATATGCTGTTTTACAACCTCGAAATTATTTGAGATTATCGCTTCATGAATATCTTGACTAGGTTTAGCAATCTTCTCATTTGAAGTGGCTGTTGTGTTTTTGGTTTCACTTTTTTGTGAACATGATGTAAATGCAATTGCCATAATACATATAAGTATAGCTAAACATCTTGATTGAATTTTAATTGAATTTTTCATGATTTTAAATTTTAAGTATTATTATTTCGATTTGATGACACAAAGATGCAATCAACGTTGAAGCAACAGTAAACAGTTATGAATCAAGAGTTATGAAGTTTAATGCAGTCTTATAAATTATGTAGCAAGACTATAAATTATGATGCAAATCATAATAAAATCAGAAAAAGCTGATTTAAAAATCTGTGTTTAAATTTTACTTATCTTCGTTTTAATTAATCAAAAAATGACTCAAGACTCTACTTCAAATTCTTTTTTATTGCAAGCCAAATCCGCAGTTTTAGAAAATATTTCTAACGAGCAATTTGGTGTTTCTGAATTGGCTTCTAAAATGAATATGAGTCGTTCGAGTTTACTGAGGAAAATAAAAAAGCAAAACAATTTGTCTGCCAGTCAGTTTATCCGAGAGATACGTTTGCAGAAAGCTGCAGAAATGTTGCGAGAGACTGAATTGACTGCTTCAGAAATTTCATTTGAAGTTGGCTTCAGCAATCCGTCCTATTTTACAAAATGTTATCGTGAATATTATGGATATCCGCCTGGTGAAACAAAAACCAAAAAACAAGAAGAATCGAATCCAGAACAAACAAATAAGGAAGAAGAAACCAAAAAAGCCGTTAGAAAAAACAAAAACATTAATAGATATATTATTGCAATCACGATTATATCAATCATTGCTATCATTTACTTTTTTAAAGACCAGTTCACTTCTTTTGAATCCAAAGCATATAAAGAAAAGTCGGTTGCCTTTTTACCTTTCAAAAATTTAAGTGAAGACAATTCTAATTTGTACTTTATTAATGGAGTCATGGAATCGTCACTTAATAATCTTCAAAAAATTAAAGATTTAAGAGTAATCAGTAGGACATCTACTGAAAAATATAGAAACAATCCTAAAAACGTTTCTGAAATCGCCGAAGAATTACAAGTCAACTATTTGATTGAAGGCAGCGGACAAAAGATAGGAAATGAAGTACTTCTAAGCATTCAATTGATAGATGCAAATGAAGATAGCCCTATTTGGTCTGAACAATATAAATATGTACTTGATGATATCTTTGAACTTCAAAATAACATCGCGAAGAAGATAGCCCTTGCTATAGAAGCAAATGTAACACCAAAAGAATTTGCACTTATTGCTAAAAAACCTACTGAAAATCTAGTAGCTTATGACTTTTATCTAAAAGGATTAGAACATCAAAATGAACAAAGTGAAGAAGGATTACGTAAAGGTATTTTGAATTTTGAAAAAGCGATAGAAGAAGATTCAAAATATGCTGATGCTTATGCCCAAATTGCCATTTGTTACTTTTATCTTGATGAAAATAAAATTGAAAAAAAATATGTAGACAAATTAAATGAGTATGCAGACAATGCTTTGTTGTATGATGCTACTTCAGAATTACCTCTGATTGCAAAAGCGCTATATTATATAAATGTAAACGAGTTTAAGTTAGCGATACCTTATTTGGAAAAAGCACTCGATTATAATCCTAATGCCTCTTCTGTAGTATTATTTTTATCTGTTTTATATTCTAGAGTTGTTCCTAATACTAGTAAATACCTAACTTATGCATTACAAGGAATCAAACTGAATATAGAGGCTAATGATTCTGTATCCAAGAGCTATATTTATTTGAACTTGAGTAATGCCTTAGTTCAAAATGGGTTTACAAAAAAAGCTTCTGAATACATTGAAGAATCTTTGAAATATAATCCTAGAAACCCTTACTCTACTTATTTAAAAAACTTTATAAATTATGCCAATAACAAGGATTTAAAAACCTTAACAAGCAAAATGCTTATAGAGTGGCAAAAAGATACTACACGTACTGATATTACTCAAGAATTGGCTAAGATGTATTATTTTCAAGAAGATTATGATAATGCATTATTTTATTATGAAAAATATATAAACATACTTGCCACCAATAAAATTGATCTATATCCTGCAGAAAATATAAAAATAGCGCACACTTTCAATAAAATGGGGTTTTCTAAGAAAGCTGAACAATACTTAAGTAAATACAAAGATTATCTGGAAAAAGATGAGTCAATTTACAAAGAGGCAAGTTTAGCCATGCTTTATCTTTATGAAAATATGCCAGATAAAGCTATAGAAGCTTATGATAAATTTAGTTTACAAGATGGTTTTCAATATTGGGTAATTTTGTTCATGAATGAAGACCCACTACTGAAGAAATTGAAAAATCACCCAAAATACGAGGAAACTATTGAGAAAATAGAAATTAAGTTTTGGGAAAAACATAAAAAGCTTAAGGAAAATTTAGAAAAAGAAAAACTACTATAAATAGTTGAAATTTTATTCTCAACCAATTCAAAATTATTTGATTCGTTTCTTGTGGATTTTCTTTAATATAAATAATTTTTGTTTATTAATCCAATTCCTCACACATTCCCCGTTACCTCCTATTTCAGATTATGGAAATCGCAAATCTCCTAAGATCGGCTTCCCTTATTTTCCCACCCTTCGACAAAACTTCGAAAGGCTCAGTGTAGCAGCTCAGAGGCAACGTCGTTTCGAGAAAGATGTTCCATTATCTTTTATAAAGCATTCTTCTCTATCTTATTTATCAACCCTTGTTGCTGTTTTACTAATAATTCTCCAATCATTTTTAAACTTTTTAAGTAAGAATAAATCAATATATACCCACGCTCGATTGGGACCGGCGATTTCAACTTTTGCTGTTGCTATATCTTTTGTAATCTTAATATCTAAAATTTTGGCCTCTCTCCCATTAAACTTCCCTTTTTCAGCGTTTTTAAAAAAATCAGCGTACTCACTTGGGGAGTATTTTTTGAAATCTCCATCTCTGTTTGTTAGATATAGTGTAGCATTGTCTGCAAAGGCACTTAATAACATTTCTTTCTTATTATAAGAACTCCCTTCCATATATTTCTGAAGTGTTTTTACAACTGAAGGATTATATGATGATGTTCTGTATGTAGCAGCGTCACTTATAGGATAAAAATCCTCTATTACAGTAGAAGTCTTTTTATTGTTTTCTTTTTTAATTAAAAAAGCCCCTCCCCAAACTACTTGAGGATACTCTATAACTTGCGCTATCATTTCGCCTAAAGATGGAATGGTAGCTTTAAACTTTTCTATGGCCTCATCTTTTGGAGCCCAACGGAATTCTACATTTTTATTTGTTGGCAAATCATTAGTCGTAGATTTTGCGACATAAACCTGTCGTACACTTAACGAATTATTAAAGTCAAATTTATAAGTAAAAACACCTTTAAGGTTTGGTTTTGTAATAGATACTCCATATTTATTTGAGATACTATCGATAACTTCATTTATAGTTTGTCTTTTCTCATAAAATGCACCCATTGTTATCCAACCAATTGTTGCTTTTTTTATTAAAACATCTCCGTTATCATTAAGAATAACTAAACTAATAACTGATGTATTCACATCTTTATCAATTTTAGATTGGGCATTTGTATATTGAATTGTAAGCAGCATCGCTACTACTAGGATGTAATTTTTCATATTGACTGTTTTTAATATTAATACGTGGCAAATGTCTAAGGTTTAGACACTGTTTCCTACTTACATCACGATGTTGGCATACAAAGTGAATGAAAAAACCTATTTTGGAGTATGCATTGAATAAAATTATGAAGGGATATGTGGCACTTTTGCAAAAGCATGAAACGTATAAGTAATATTATATTTTCTCTGAAGAATTGTGATTGTGATATTATACCTGTTGCATATTGAAAGAAGATAATCTCTGTTGTCTCAGAAAAAAAAATAATTAAAATAATTTATGTCACATATTTGAGACATTTTGTAAAAAAAGATTACTTTTGTATTCGGATGAATATTGAAACTAGATCAAGAATAATTGAAGCTGCTATTAAAGTTTTTAATAAAGATTTTTCTGCACCATTACAGAAGGTTGCAGATAATGCAGATATTACAAGAAGAACATTGCATCGTTACTTTAAGGATAGAGATGAACTAATTGTTACCTGTGAACGTCAAATGGAAATGAGTTGTAAAAAGGCAATGATAGCAGCAATTAATAGTTCTGATGATCCATTGATCCAGTTAAAAAATATTTTACACGCAGGCATCGACTGCGGAGCCAAATATTCTTTTTTTTATAAACTTCATCAAAGAACTGGTCACAAACATTCTCAAAGCGATAAAGACTGCGCAGACTATGATTATATTTATCAAAGCTTCGCACAAATAATTAGAGACTTGCAAAAGAAAAACATAATTAGCAGGCAAATGACCATAGATTGGATTCAAAATCTACATGCTGGTATAATAAACAGTACGGTTAATGCTAGTACGACTACCGAAACCGAAAAATTACACATCAAAGAATTTGCTTGGAAATCTTTTATAAAAGGAATTAGTCCTTAAAAAAATTTAATAACCTATGTCTCATAATTGAGACATGTGTAAATGATAATAGAATACAATATGGCAGTAATAGAAGAAGCAATACATGAATTACATCATAATTTAATTTAAATAAAAGATAATCTATTAGAATTTATGTAATAGAGTCTTTGCATCAATTAAAATTATTGCATCTCCTCCTCTATTATTAATATTTAAAAACTTCAAAATATGAACAAAGACAAACTTTTTGATGTAATTATAATAGGCGGAAGTTATGCTGGATTATCCGCTGCGCTTGGATTAGGAAGAGCTTTACGTAACGTACTTGTGATTGATAATGGTAAACCATGTAATAGGCAAACTCCCCATTCGCATAATTTTCTTACTCAAGACGGTATGATACCCTCAGAAATAAATAGATTAGCAAAAAAAGACCTCGAAATTTACGATACGGTTTTTTTCTATAATGGATTCGCATCCCATGGTAATAAAACTAAAAAAGGATTTAAAATAACCACAAAAAGCGGTGAGATTTTTAATTCTAAAAAATTAATAGTTGCTACCGGTATCAAAGATATAATGTCTGATATAGAAGGATTTAAAGAAAGTTGGGGTATTTCTATAATTCATTGCCCATATTGCCATGGTTATGAAGTAAGAAATAAAGCAACTGGAATTTTAGGAAATAGTGACTACGGTTTTGATTTTTCTAAGCTTATAAGTAACTGGACAAAAGATTTAACGTTATATACCAATGGGAAATCCGAGCTTACACAGGAACAAACTGAACAATTATCGCTTCATCAAATTCCTATCATTGAAAAAGAGATTATAAGTTTTAATCAAAATAATGGGCACCTCAATTATATTATTTTTAAAGATGGAACTACAATAAAAATTGACGCGTTATATGCAAGAGTACCGTTTGTTCAAAACTCAGATATTCCAAAAATACTGGGCTGTGAAATCGATAAAATGGGGTATATAACAGTAGATAATTTTCAAAAAACAACTGTTCCAGGTATTTATGCTTGTGGTGATAACGTTTCCTTAATTCGTTCTGTAGCTAATGCTGTTGGAATGGGTGCCAAAACCGCAGCAATGCTAAACAAAGAACTTATTGATGAAGAATGGTTATAAATAATTTAGGTAATTATTTGATTATAATTACCATAAAGGAGTTCACAATACGTTAGTTTTAAGGATATAAGATTGTAATTTAATAATACAGTCTAAAATCAAGGAATTTACAGATTTTGTAATGTCTTTGATGCAGCTCTTCTACAACATCTAACATGTTATCATCTTCTTTAAACAAGTTAAAAAATGTTATATCAAGATTTGAGCTAGTGACTCCATTATATGGATTTCCGTATCCAGAAACACCCTTTGCGCCTGTGATATCCAGAAAATATTGTGCTTCTTCTTCGTCTAAATCCAGCACTTTTGCATTAGAAAAATGTAAAATCTTTCCGTTTAATTTTCCCTCAAAAATTTCTGCAATTTCCTGTAAACTATAATAGTAATCATTTAAACAAATACTATTTGCTTCGCCCGTTATCACCAAATAGATGATTTCATAATTTTTAAAATTATGATCATCCAGCACTAATGTATTTAAACTAGCTTCTAAACCTTCAATAGTGTCGCAGGTTTTATAAATACTGGCTACGCCATATTGAGAGGTCAACTGTTCTAATTTTTTTTGTGCCTCAGTAATCTCGTTCGTTTCTATATCATTAACTGCTTCTAAACAGTAAATAAAATAATCGGCATCGATTAATGGTTCTTGGGGTAATTGCTCTCTTTTTTCTAACAAATCTTTAGGATTTACGAAATGTATACGAATCACAAAAATAGTAGATCTCTTTAATCTTTTTTAGTTAATTTATATAAAACACCTATAAACTATAAGTGTTTTATATATCTATTGTATTACTTAAGATTAAAAATATAATCTAATACTAAATCATTATCCTTTAAAATATTTTCCATTTTCATTTCTATTTTTTTATCCGGAATTATTCCTTTATTAAGTGGTAGTTTTGGCACATTCACTGATTCTCTTTCTGTCCCGATTTGTAAAACTAGTTTTGTGTTTTCTAAAGGTTTTACTCTTCTTCCGGGATGTGTACTGTACGTTCCTCCGGTCTCTTCTCCTAGTATAGTCGCTAACTTATTGTGCTTTATAACCGCTAACATTTGAGCAGTAGCAGATGCGGAACGACCATTGGTTATGACAAAAATATTTTTATTACTTATGGTATTATCTGTTTTTGGTTTTACAATTGCAGGTCTATTTCTTCTTTTATTTAACTCATTATCTTCATAAAAGTTTATTTCCTTACTAGTGATATATGACAATAAGTGATTCGTGCAAGCAGGGTTTCCTCCTCTATTCCCTCTTAAATCTAAAACTACTTTCTCTATATTTTCCTCTATGATTTTTTTCATATAAACGTCAATCTTCTCTTTGAAAAAATCAATATTTTGTTTTCCTCTTGGAAAATAACTAAAATTCTTAATTCTTATAATAGCAGTCTTATGTTCTTTTTTTACATCTAAACTTAACCTAGGTGTATTTATTATTTTAGATTTATAACCTGGCGCAGGTTCATCAATAAAAAATGTAGTAGTAATTTCTTTTTCGGTATTGTAAGGTTTAAATTTTATCTTATAAGTCCTACTAAAACCGAAGTAACTGTGATAATAATATAAAAAATTGATGTTTAAATCTCCTCTATAAAAGTGCTCATTAAAAGCGTCTGCAGAAATCGTTGTTTTTAAACTCTTATATATATTTTTTGCAGCAACTCCGTTAATTTCTACTATTTCGGAACCAACATTCATTGCTATATTTTCGATACAATTATTTATAGCATACATTTTACCATCTTCAAACCATACGATCAACGGTAACCAATATTTATATGGTACGCTAAAAAATCGATTATCAACTATGCGCGTATGTAAACATCCTAAACTTGCAACTATGGGAGCTACTACTTGATAGAATTCATTTATCGTCATTGAGTCTTTTAGTTTTTTCCGTTGTGCATCTATTAAATTAGTATAAGACACTTTATCTATAAACTCAAATTGAGTGGGATGCTGTTTTAAGGTTGTTAATAGTTGATTATAATCTGTTACTAATTTTTCTCTTTCAATGGTACTATCGAGATTTATAAAGACCGAATCTTTAATCTTTGCAATAGGTATAGTATGATGATATTCTGTTTTTAATAATGCTGCCGAATCATCTTGATTATAAACATATTTTACACGGGTTACACCTCGTTTTTTTTGTATTTTACTATCTATGTCAAAACTACTACGCTCAATTAAATTACCAGTAGTATCAAATTTATATCTTGAATAGGCATCATTATTTCTTTTATCCAACATATAATTTCCATCTAGATCAATAGAAGCATATTTTAAGCAATTTCCTTTTTTATCATAAGTGGCAAATCCTCCTGCAGTTCCTAAAAACGAACCGATAACAGGTTTATTTTCTGCATTAAAAAATTGGAAACTAACCAAATTATTATACTCGTCATATGTAGCTTTATCTATAGCTATTCCTGTTTCGTCATTTATTAAATTTAGGTCTTTATCTACATTATTCATGGCTAACAATATTCCATTAGCATTGAACTTATATACTACATTATAAAACTTATAATAAGGACGCATTGGTACATTAGCTCCACTGATATCTTTTCTGGTCTCTAATACGGTATTCGTTTTAATGTGTTTCCATTTGTATTCAAATATTTTCCAAGTATTATTAATAGGAGCATCATTTTTATCATAAAATTTTAAGCTTACTCGCTTCCCTTCTTTGTTATAGGCATAAACTTCTTTAAACACTCCCATTCCGTTGGCTGTGGATTCACCATCTGAATTAAAAAATGTTCTTATTTCTTCATTACCGATGTATTCAATTTTGGTTTTGGGAGCTAAAGCTCTTTTGCCATCAAGTATACCACTCCTATTTAGTTCGATAAGCTTATTCTTATATAGATATTCAATAAGAATAAGTCGGTTTGAAGCATCATAAGTTAACTTAAAATGATTGGTGTTTTTACTTTCGTCTTGGGTTATAGGTATCCTACCTTCTGTTTTTGAATATGGTGTTTCTCGAAAAATTAAATGGTTAAAATATTTAATCGTATCAGATTGAGCTGCTACTTGTGCTACTAAAACTAAGAAGAAAAGAAATAGACGTTTTTTCATGATTGATGAGTTTTATGCAAATATAAACTAAAAACATAGTTTGAACTATGTTTTTAGTTTATATTAATATTCATCAACATAAATAATTAATATTATGGCAATTATATTTATTTCGAATCAAATGCAGGGATAATAATTTCAGAAATTGGTGTCATTATATTGTCTTCTTTATCATGGCCAGATATAACGATGGTTAGATCGAGTGCTGCTATGACTATTACACGTTGTCCTCCACCACCCCAAGCAAATGAGGCATCATAACTTTTATCACCTACCTTTATGAGTGTTTGATACCAAAAGTATCCATAACGATAGTCTTTAGGCATCCAATCCTCTGTGGGCTTCACAATACCACTAGTGGCTGTAGCAAGGTATTCTGCAGAAATAAGCTGTTCGCCACGTAATCTCCCTTTATTAAGAACCAAATTACCCAATTTAATCATATCCCGCGACATCATACTTACGCGCCAACCTGCTTCTGGCAATCCACTAATATGATTAGACCATTTATAATTTGTAATACCAAGTTTATCAAGTAGTTCAGTTTTAATAAAATTCTCAGCGGTTCCAGGGACGACTGCATCAATAACAGTCATGACTAGCATTGGGTTAAAATTACCATACAAATATGTCTGAGATTCTGACGTTATTGGTTTGGTTTGCTCCAGAAGCGTCTGAACCAATCCTTGACCTTTTAATCGTATGGAATCCTTCTCAATATCTTTCCAAGTATCGTTATCTATAGCTAATCCTCCATGCATAGTCAATGCTTTATGAAGTGTAATTTTTTCGGCTCCTTTAGTGATTTTTTTAGGATTAATATCTTTTAGAAAACTAATCAAAGGTTTGTTTAAATCTTCCATGGATAGGTATCCCATTTGAATCGCTCTTCCTAGAACTAAACTAGTATACGCTTTTACTGCTGATGCTTGTCCATGAGGCATGTTAATACGTCCTTTTTTATAATAAGATTCAAAAACTAATTTGTTTTTGTGAGAAACCAAGACTGCGTCATAGCTTCCATGTATGCCTTCAAAAATCTCCTGAGAAAGTGTAAGAATTGCGTTTCGATCCTTAGTATTCACAGCTAATGTGTCCACTAATACCCCGTCTTTTCTATCTTCTGGAGTTGTAGTAACAAATGCATTATTGAGATGCGCCATATCCCAGAATGAGACGTCATAATTATCACTTGAAATAGGATTAATTATTGATGACAACCAAGTGGCGCTGCGAATTGCTGTTGTAGGGAATGCAGTTCCATGAGTACCATCAATCACTTCTTTTAATACGGCCAAACCGCCATCTCTTCTATCCTTTAATAATTTAACAAATGTGTCGATGGGTTCTATCTCTTTTTCTAAGGAACCATATGAAATAAAAACATTAGCATTCAGACTCGAGTTTCTATTTGACGTCTCAAAAGGTCCAAATTCAGCATTAAGTTCAGATAAATAATCAACTTCATCTTTAATCGTTGGACTACCAATAATGTAATTGTTAAAGGTATCAGGTTGAGTCATTAGTATATATGCACCAAATTCACCACTCAGTGAATACCCAAAATACGTACGACTATTTGGGTCAGAACGATAGGTATTTTCGACATATTTAATGACATTATCACGAATAAAGCCTAAATGTGTTTTGGCTTGACCCATTTGGTATTTTGCTTGAATTTCTGGATTGCTGTGTTTGCTTATCGAGTAATCACGAAACCTACTCACATGCGCTCCTCTCTCTTTTTTTAGGGCTGAGTTTATGTCTAATTGCCAAGAAATTCCAACTAGAATAACATCTTCAAGAATATATTCTTGGCAAGTAGATAGTATTTCGCGATGCCACACAGCATCTGTATAATAAAGGACAGGATAGGTCTTATTAGTGTTCTCAGAATAATCTTCAGGCAATTCTATATAAAGCTCATATTGTCTGTTATTTTTAGAGTCTTTTATTGGTATTACTTGTATTTGTGGTGATACTAAGGGTGATCCTTTCACTATTTCTGAATTTCCATTTGCATTATTTTCTTGCGCAACAATGACTTGTATCGAAATGATACATAATAATATTAATAACTTCGTTGTATTCATGTTTATTCTTTTAATAATTAACTAAAGCTTAAATAACTGACACACTATCTCTTATATGTTGTTTTATTCAAGATCAAACAGTCCGGATTTGGAAAGCTGTCGCGAAATGACATCCAGTTGATTCCTCTGGCGATCAGTATTTGATGTTCCGTAAAATGCAATAACCAAATCTTTAGAAGGAGATACATAAAGACCTTGACCTCCATGGGCACCTTTATAAAAATCACCATCCTCGTACACTGCACCCCATTGATAACTACTATATTTCTTTTCCTCTGGATCCTTTGACTTATTGAGGTTTTTATTAACATCTCGAATTTTAAATAAGTGCGCATCAGAAATCATTGGGTTTGCGCTCTTTCTACCACTAGGCGTAAAAGCAAGACCAAACCTAGCAAGATCTCTAAGTGTTGTAGACATACCATCCGCATATGAAATAGAGGTTCCATTTTTATTGATTCCTAAAAGGGCACTAGATTCTGCTCCTATCTTTTTCCATATTTCCTGTTCTACAAAATCGCGAAAGGTAAGGCCACTAATTTTTTCAACCAGTAATGTTAATACCATAGTATCGGCATTGCTAAATTGATACTCTGTTCCAGAAGGTTTTGATGCTTTTGCAGTAGCTAAATCTTTAATTGGATCAAAACTAACCTCATAGTTCTCTAATGGTACACGATCAATTCCGGAGCTCATAGAAAGAATATCTATTACTGGAACTCCTTCCCAACCAGAACCTTTAAGGGCATCAAAGTAGTAATCAATAGGTTGGTTAGTATCGATTAAATGGTTATCCTCTAAGATGGCTATTGAAGTACTCACAAAAACTTGAGTTATTATCATATTAATATGTAGATCAGTTGGGAACATTCTCGGATAACCTTCAAAGACGATGTTGCCCTTATGAATTATAATTAACCCATTCACTTCTACTTGCTGTACATAGTCATTTAATGATAGCCCACTGCCTTTTTTCAAATCTGTTGGTGTAATAAAATTTTTTACATCATCTCTTGGTGTTTCTTCTAGTATTTTTGGTACATCTGACCTAAGTATCCGCGAGTGTTCTTTTATTTCGGAGAAGTTTAAATAATAATATCGTTCCAGATCACCATATTCTGTCCAATTGCCTCCTTCATAAATACGTTTATGGAATCCATAAATTTCTTCTTTTGTAAATCCAACATAATTATACGTTTCATATTTTGGACTTGTTGTATTTATAGTATTAGCATGTTTTTTTTCCTCGTCTTTACAAGCGATAAAAAAAACTATAGTTAAGAGAATTAGAATACTGTTTTTCATAAATTATTTATAAATGTTCAATAAATCTATATCAAAATCTCTGCTTTAATCGCTTAAAAGGATCAGCACAACAATTAAATGACAAAACCATTTCGTCATTGATATACCCGTTTTATAAAGAAATTAAGATGATTAACATTTATAGATACTATCTTTATTAGCTTTTAAATGAGTTTATGATTAAAAAGTCCTTACAGCGTACAATACTCCTTAACATAGGAGCTTTTGTATTGGTGCTCATCCTTGAATTACTAAGTGGATGGATGATCATAGATCGATATGATTCGACTTTTTCTTTTTTTTTATGGGCACTTAAATATGCCATTAATATTATGGCAGCTATTTGGATAAATCATTTTATTCTTATTCCTTACTTTTTTGATAAGAAAAGATATATTATATACGTACTCTTAGTTATTGGGAGTATATTTTTTATTGCCTATGTAGAAGCTTTTGCTAACAATAGCTGGCCTGGTGTTACTAAAACTTTTTTATTCCATTTTTATACGACAGGTACTGGTATGGCTGCTTTTTTTTTAAGAAGAAATATGATCATCCAAAGAGAAAATGCTGAGAAAGAAAAATTGCAAAAAGAAATGGAACTCATTTATTTAAAAGAGCAGGTGAATCCTCATTTCTTATTTAACTCATTGAATAGTATTTATTCACTTTCTAGACAACAATCTCTAGAAACTCCTGATCTTGTCATGCAGCTTTCAGAATTAATGCGTTATCAATTAGAAAGTTCTAAAAAAGAAGCGGTTTTATTAAAAGAAGAAATTGAGTTTATAGAAAATTATCTATTGCTTGAAGAAAAAAGGCTGAGTAAACGATGTACTATTGAGTTTTTGATTGAAGGTGATCTTTCTGGATTAAAAATTTCACCAATGTTATTGATCCCTTTTGTTGAAAATGCTATTAAACACGGTGCACAAAGCACCAATGAACGGAGTAAAATTGATATTTCTGTTACTATAAAAAACACTACGCTACATTTTAATGTGGTTAATTCAAAGCCTACTATGATTCCAATATCAAATAGAAATGGCCTAGGGCTTGAAAATGTAAGAAGACGTTTGGGTTTATTGTACGCTAATGCTCACACATTGGATATTATTGATAACGCAAATGATTATCATGTAAATTTAACTATTAATCTAACGGTGTAATATGATAAAAATAGGTATTGTTGATGATGAATTATTAGCACGTAATGTACTAGAAGAGTACTGCTCTAAAATTGAGAATTTTGATATTGTAGTTAATACTGGAAATCCTCTTGAATTTATCAATTTCATTCAACAAAATCACGTTGATCTTATTTTTCTTGATATAAAAATGCCTGAACTTACTGGGATGGAAATTTTGCGTTCTCTATTAAAACCACCTAAAGTGATTCTTACCACAGCTTATTCGGAGTATGCGTTAGAAAGTTATAATTATGGCGTTGTAGATTATTTACTGAAACCCATAAAGCTTGAACGCTTTTTAAAAGCTATAAATAAAGTTTCGGCATCGAAAATAACAGCCCCTAAAAAGAATAGTCCAAATAAAGAACTTCAAATAAAACATGATGGTGTACCGGTTAATATTTCATTTACATCAATTTTATACATTCAGAGTTTTGGAAATTATTTGAAAATCTTTACTGATTCTAGAATGTATCTTATTTCAGAGACACTCATTAATATCACTACTTTATTATCTACAGATTTTCAACGCACACATAAATCATACATTGCTAATTTAAACAGAGTTTCAAAAGCTACTAAAACCAATTTATTAATTGAAGATAAAAAAGTGCCTGTAAGCGCTATGTATAAGGTTATTGTATTTGAAAAATTAGAAGTTTTAGCGAAATCATGAAATAGCTAATTCCCTTTTCACATCATAGAATGCTTCCCTCCTACATTTCTAATCGGCTAAATACATTCTCGTTTTAATAAAAGGTATTCTTTGGTATTTAATTAGTAAACT
Organism: Aquimarina sp. AD1; assembly: GCF_003443695.1. NCBI lineage: Bacteria > Pseudomonadati > Bacteroidota > Flavobacteriia > Flavobacteriales > Flavobacteriaceae > Aquimarina > Aquimarina sp. AD1. The sequence continues at coordinate 1,211,499 of NZ_CP031966.1, forward strand.
TTTAAAGAAAATACAGAACTAATAAACATACATCTCCTATAGCTTCTAAAATCAAATTAATCGTTTCAATAAAATTTGTACTGTCTTTAATGTGCCATCTTCTAATTGCACAGTTATGGACACCACTTTGTCTTCACTGCGTAACGCTTTTTGGTAAAATTGTTTGTCTTTTTCCTTAATACCGTCAATAGAAATTAGTTGCTGACCAGCTCTTAAACCTTTATCATAGGCCATACTAGGTTGATAAATGGATTTAATAAATATAGATTTTCTTTTTGATTTCAGAATAATACCACTCAATGGAAAATCGAAACGATCCTTAAATGATTTATTTGGTTTTAAATAGATTTTCTTTTTTTTATAGTTTAATATAAAATTAAATTTACTTATGAATTCTAATCCTAAGATGCCCATATAAGCTTCTTTAGATAACATTCCCTTTTTTGATTTTGAAAGAGATACTGGTATTTCTGAAAAAGTATAATTGTCAATTTTAATATTTTTAACAATACCTTGTTTAGTTTTATCTTTGGAATTAATCCCTTCAGATTCTTTAATAATGAGTTTTTCAAATTTCGATACCATATTCAACTTACTTGTAAACGGCTCGTTAAATATAAATGGTGATGCCACATTACCTGTATCGAAAAGCACTTTGCCAGACAATGATTCATTATTAGAAAGTAAAACGGAAATATCTATTTCAGGTGTGCAAAATGCTTCAGTAAAAGGAATCGATTTATAACCTTTAGTGTCAGGTTTCCCTTTTCGTTTATAAAAATAAATTGTTTTTGTGTCGAAGTTCGTTTCAGTAACGTAATTTTTGAAGATATCATATCCTATGATCCCTTTAATATCGGCCAAACGAGATAAATCTGAGACATACATTTCTAAATTTTTTAGTACAATATTGTTACTTAATGACACTCGCTGCTTTTGTGTCTTTCTTATATCATTATTAACGGCTGATGCCCCAGTGATTTGAGTAGGTTGATCTTGTAATGGTAATCCTAATTGGTTAACGACACTATTATCAATAACTGTGACTGAAGCACCAGTATCCATTACAAAATCAGAAACCATCACTTTATTTATTTTTAATGATATAATTATAAGTCCGCTATCATTTATTGTAAATGGAATTTGATCAATGGGTTTGTCTTGTCCAAAAATTATTAAAGGAAATAAAATTAAAGTGATTGTAAAATACGTTTTCATTGATGTACATTTTAGTTGTGATACTAAATTGCAGCATTACTGAGCGCGAAAAAACAGAAAAAAGGTGAAGCTATATAATGATAGAATGAAAAGGGATAAAATGACGATTAATTATTAGTTTTCTAACCATATCCTAAATGCTTTAGTTGTAGATGTACTTGTGACCGCTAAATCTTTTATATTACTGATTTTGAGGTACAGTCTATTTTTACTGTGAGGCGAAATACTTTCTATAAAATTAATATTCACAATTTGACTTCGGTTAATTTTAAAGAATTGATTGGGGTTTAATTCATCGTATACTGTTCCTAGATTCTTAGAAATGATATGAAACATGCCCTTAGTGTCGTATAGTTTACACAAATCCCCAAACACTTCGATAAAACATATCGTCTCAACATCAATAAGTTTTATATCGTCTTTCTTCTTTACAACAAATCGCTTTTTGTATACATTCTCCTTACTTTCTAATAATAACTTAAAGTCATTAAAAATGTCTTTATTATAAGGTTTTGTATTAAAAAGTGTTTCAAACTTTTTAATTGCTTCATTTAACTCTTCTTGAGAATATGGTTTTAAAACATAAGCAATCCCATTTGTTTGAAAAGCTTTGAATAAATGTTCATTATAGGCTGTACAAAAAATAATAGGTGTCGAAAAAGTCACTTGACTAAAAATATCAAATGAAGTTCCTTTTAATATTTTAATATCAGCAAAAATTAGATCAAAAGTATTTGAGTTTGTTAACGCTTCAATACCTTCATTTACAGAACGAACATGAGTATGCATAAAGTTATCACCTAAATAATTTACTAAATAACTTAATAGCTTTTTATAAGCGGGTTTTTCATCTTCTATAATTAAAATAGTCATTATAATATGCCGTATTAATCTATTACATTAAGTAAAGGTATTTCTAAAATAAACTTTTGTTTATCCTCTATTATTTCTATGGTTCTATCTCCTAATAACTCGTGGCGTTTTCTTAAGTTTTCTAAACCAGTACCTAAAGATTCTTTTATGTTGATCGCATTAGATTTGTTGTTCTCAATTCTAATTTTATCCTTTTCGATATGAATTTGTGTTCTAATTATGATTTTATTATCCGCAGTATTATGTTTTATTATATTTTCAATAGACGTCAATAAAGCACCATTTAGTATATATTTATTTTTATTAGAAGCATTTCTAAAAACTTCAAAACTATAATCACCTTCAAAGCGAGTTTCTATTAAAAAAAAATACTTATTTATAAGAGATAATTCTTCATTAAGTAAAACAACTTCTTCATCTTTTTTATGAATAAGATAGCGATATAATGCTGCTAAATTCGAAATATATTTTTTAATAGTTTCTTTAGAAGAATAATCTACTAGAGCATCAATAGTATTGAGGTTATTATATAAAAAATGTGGATCATATTGCGCACGTAACACTTTTAACTCAAGCTCTTTTTGTAAGTTAATTCGATTGAGTTGATCTTCTCGATAGTTATAATATTTTTTTCCGAATACTAACACTAAAGGAATAGAAACATTAATAATAGAATCTTCAACATTAAAAAGAATAGTCTTACCAATAGAAGGCAACTCTTCCCACTTTATGTAACCAAAAGGAATGTAGTATTTGTTTAACAAGAAGAAAAAAAAGCCAATAGCAGACAAACCAGATATACCAATTCCAAATAAACCTACGTAACTTTTATACTTAATTAGGAAAGTTTCTATGACCCACTTAATAAACCATAACAATACAATCATCTGAATGATCCTTATTGGAATACTAATAAAATATTCTGTAAAAGAAAATGTATTTGTATCATAAAAATGATGAAAACCATTCCAAACCCAGTAGACTAAAAAGTAGACTGCCAAAAGCTGATAATCTGTTTTGTTAAATTTAATAGAGTTCATCAAAGGTTTTAATGACTAGTAAGATAAAAAATTAATATACTTTCGATCTTTAAATGATTGTTTTCTTTTCTAACTCTTCCAATAATTTTAGCCATGAAAAGACCTAATTGTTTATACCTCTATCTAAAACCATTAATGAGAGCCTTGTGAGTTATTGATATATTCTTGCAATATTATCTGAAAATGAAAATCTAAAAAAATGAAAAAAGATCAAATAGGATAAAATCCATTTTAAATGGTATCTTAATAAGATCGATTTCATATAAAGCATTCGTTATTTTCTGTTATTTAATTGAAATCATTATTCGCTAAAGTGAGTTCCCCTACTCTCCTATTCCATAAACTAAAATCTAAAAACACCCCTTATTCCTGAAAATAATTAGTACACTGTAACTATTTATTGTATTCGATTGTTTTTTATAAAATAATTTATAACATCTGCATTTTTTCCGTTTTATATATCATTAAATAAAACAGTAACTTTATTGAAGAGCCTTCAAAAAAAAGTCAATGTCAATGATAGTATCGTAAATTAAAGTGGTTTTTACTTTATATAATATACTAGGCGTATGAAATCATAACCTTCTATTTCGATTCATCCAAAACCTATTCACAATAAATTCTTAAAATTTAAGTTACGAAGACATTATGATTATTGTAATACTACAATATCATCGTGTAACACAAATTAACTCGTCATGAATAGAAATACTCTAAAAAACCTACATGTAAAAAGAAAGCATTGGCAAACTTGGCTTTGTCTCTGCCTAGTATTAACTTCTGTACAACCTGTCTCTCCGCATGGGACAGTAACCAGTCCACCGAGTCGTGTTTGGGCTTGTTTTCAGGAAGGTCCTGAAAGCCCAGATTCTCCTGCTTGCCAAGATGCTGTAATTGGTTGGGGTACACAAGCTTTATACGATTGGAACGAAGTTGCCAGAATGGATGCCGGCGGAATGCATATGGATATCATTATGGATGGAAATCTTGCCAGTGCCGGACGTCCAGACAAATATGGCGGATTAGATCAAGTAAGAAATGATTGGGTAGTAACACCTGTTACTCCAGGCCCTCTTACTGTAACCTGGACCAACACTGCTCCACATGAAACCTTATACTACCGAGTGTATATAACAAAGGCAGATTGGACACCAGATCAGCCACTAACTTGGGATAGTCTAGAACTCCTTGTAGAAACAGATCCAAGACCAGCGGCATCTGTTGATGATATAGATGTTATATTACCGCAAAGAACAGGTAAACACGTCCTTTATAGTATCTGGCAACGATCACTTACCGCTGAGGCATTTTACTCTACAAGTGATATTGATTTTGGAGCAACAACAGAACCTTTACCGCCCGTAGCTCTTTTTACAAGTGATAATGGAAGATGTGGTGGCTCTAATGTTACTTTCAGTGCAGCAGATTCTTATGATCCTAATGGAGATCAATTGACCTATTCTTGGGATTTTGGAGATGGAACCACTGCAGAAGGTCTTGAAGTTTCTCATACATATTCGAATTTAAACAGTGCTACAGTTACTTTAACTGTTAGTGATGGAACGTTTAGCAGTGGAGCTACAGAAACAATTAGTTTAACAGTAGATCCAGAATGTGAAGAAACTGTTTGTCCTTTTGATACTCCAAGAGCAGCAGCCTTACCTTCCTTAAACGAAACCTATAATTATGTATATGTGATTGGTGATAATGGACCTGATTTTAGTGATATTTATAAGTTTTTCATCAACTGGGATTTAAACAACCAAGGACTATATAATTTTGATTATCAAACTACAAGTACTTATACATCTTTTGTACAAATGCCACAGACTTTTGCTGATGATAATCCAGAAGTTACCTTTACTAATAGTGGAATAGCAGGATTAGATGGTTCGTATTTTGTAACAGTTGATAATGGTAATTTTGTGATGGTTTCTAAAACTGAAGGATTTACAATATATTTTAGTTTAACACCGAACGAACCCTCTTGTGCAACTACGTTATCGGTAACTTCTTTTGATGAATTAGGGCTTACCGCATTTCCAAATCCTTCGAATTCAGTGATAAATATTTCAGGAACTTCTAAGCTTAATGGAGCTATCATAAAACTATTAAGTCCAACAGGTGCAGTATTGAAGTCGCATCGTATAAACAATGAGTCTACTTACACTATTGATGTAAGTAATCTCTCTAATGGTTTATATATAATTACTTTAGAATCTGAAATAGGAGAGAAATCAATGACCAAAGTTATTGTAAATGAGTAAGGATCAAATTAGAATCCCACTGTAAGGTTCTTAATGTTCATTACAGCATTTTATATACTTATAAAGGCAGCAATTTAGTATTGCTGCCTTTATTTATTCTTATGGATGTTACTCTATTAATATAAAAATCATACTTTTTAACTTTACAAGAACCTTTAATATTAGTTATTTTTCCAGTATTCAGAATAATCATATTGATAGACGCCATCTATTAATTTTACTGCAGGACGGTTAATATTTCTATCTACTGTTTGCATATTTGAACTCATCATTTTGGGAGTTCTTTTTTCTTTTCTAGGTTTTGTATTTTCATCCGCAATAACTGCAGAAACTGGAAGTGCCATCTGACAAGAACGTATAGTTTTATAAAAAGGAGAAGCTTTGTAACCTATTTTATTTATAATATCTGGACTTACAGCAACATATTCATTGCCTTTTTTAAATAATAACCGCGTGTTTGGGTTAACTAATCGTATTCTGATTTCTACATCATTAATAGGCTTCAGCGGTCCATTATAGTTTAATGTTTGTATTATTTTGTTTGTTTCTTTACTCACATATTGTACTTGGTAATAGGGATATGTATATTCTTCATAAACTGGTACATAATGCGCTCCACCAAATAAAAATTTCCAGAAAGTGTCATTTTCGTTATAATAAGAAACCAAACGTTTATCTATTTTATGGGTGGGTTGCCTGCAATCTATTTCTGTAGTTTTATCATTTCTCTTTATTTCCATATCACCCTGAATTGACAAAATAAGTGCATCATTTTGAGTATTTGAAAAAACGGTTGTCCAACCTTGATCTGTAGCCAATGGTAGAGGTGTTGTCTCTCCGTCCCATTCAGGAAGTTCGATGTCAGGTTTAAATCCTTCGTAGTCCCTAAAAATGGATAAATCGTCTATATAGCAGGAATTTGGATCTTCTCGACAATCTCTTATCATTCTTTGTAATAATGATTCATAATTTGAAGCTAAATCTTCCTCAATATCACACTGAGTGAAATCCTCTTCGGAAAACAAATCCGGATTATTTCTTACAAATTCTATATTACCTTTAGCTTCTTTAACTAATGCTAGTAGATGTCCCGCATCTTCTAAAACCTTTCGCTGTACAACTCTAATTTGGCTAAAATCAATATCAGGAAAACCTGCAATACTTTCATATGGACTCATTTCTACATATAAAATAACCGCGCGCTTGTCTGCACTTACATCTTCTTTAAATTGTGCAGCATATTCTAAAAATGATTCTATATTTAGATCACGAGGTGTTGGACCACCACCTCTAGAAATAATTGTAGTATTAATACTTTTTGTACTTTCTTGTTTTTCTTTAACCTTTTCCACATTAATTTCTCCATTGACTTTTACGCCTAGGTATTGATTTGTAGTTTTAAAAAACACATCAACTTTTTCCTTTTCTCTAGTATTACGAGTATGCATAGTATATAAGGTAAATAACTCACCTCCAGTATAAATTCTGCTAACAAACATATCACCGCAGGTACGTATAAAAGCTTCTGGATCATTTTTTGCCAATTCTATGAGAGCTGGTTTTATTTTCGGTTGGATCAAGACCAGTGGTTCATTTACATATTCTGCCTTAATTAATAAATGATCAGAAAAACTACTAAACTCTGTTTCATTAAGCACATTGACCTTAAGCTCATTTTGAGAGCTCCAATTACCTAAGGTAAAATCCAACTCTGCCTTTGCAGATATATCTAATGATTCTTTTAACTCTTCTTGTGTGCTAACACGATCTACCGTAATTTGTCCTGTGTTTCCTCTGGCTCCTGCCGATATTTCCGCTCCCTTAACAATACCATCAAAATCAAAAACACCGAAATACTCTTGTCCTGTAGAGCTATTATATCCATTGCCAAAGTTTAATTTTTCATACACCCGCATGACTTTTGGATCAGGACTATCAGGATCTGGGAATGTTCTACTAACAATACTATCGGCTTTAGTCATTTTGACGAAAGTATCCGTTGTTGGCGTTGAGTCTGGGGCTTTTTGTTTTTGCTCACATCCGTATAATACAAAAAGGACGAGAGAAGCTATTAAAAAACTTTTCATCGTTTAGGTAGTTAATTAGTTTATTAGTTACTAGCAAGTTAGTTATTAATTTCTAAATAATAATAAAGCAAACAATAAGGTGAACTAATGAAAAACTAAATGGTTCTAGAAAAACGAAAACTACGAGAAAAAATAACCTTTTTTGATATACTTCCACTTCACTCCTATACCTTTCTGCGATAACTTGATAATTCAATATAGCGCTTGATACAAGTAGATATTAACTAGACTTTTTAAAATGGCGCAAAAGTATCTTTGGGTGCGTCCGGTATACTCCAACGTTGATGAGCTGTTATATTTTTTGGTTCATCAAATTTAGATATCGAATTATCAGAATTACCATAACTGCTTGTATTACCTCTAGGGATCTGCATATGATCTCCATATAACCAAACAACCAAATTGCTGCGTTGTCCACTGGTAATAGGGTGTGTAGCGTGTGGGACATCACCACGATGGATTATTGCTTTACCCGGTTCAAAAATAGTCTGTACAATTTTTCCAGTAGTTTTATCATGAAAATCAACTTGTGAACCTGTAAATTCTTCATCAGCTAAGTTAATATTGATATTCAAAGTAGCAGCTGAAGCATCAGTATGCGCATGCAAATCTTTATCTTTATCCGGGTTGTATTGAATGGAAAAACCAAATGTTTGGCTATCATAGCCATAAGTACCTAATAACAAACGAGCAATCGGACGCATATAACGGTTCATTATATCATTGTAAAATGCCTGAAAATTAGGTGCAGCGAGATGTCCTTCGGAGCGTGGGTCAAGCATAACTCCATAACGATTTAATTGGATACCATATGGTGGACGTTTAGGAATTTGTGAATTTATCACTGCTTCTAGATAATCACGAAATTCTGTTAAACGATCAAGATTAAAAAATTGCGCAGAATAAACACCTGGAATAATTTCTTTCCATAAGTCGGCAACAACATTTTCTTTTTCTGGGTTTTCCCACGCGTCATTAATAGCTTGTAGCAAGCTTGGGTCGAGTAATGTTTCATCCGGAATAAGTAAATGATCTTTATTTTCGATTTCCCATTCTGCCCATGCATTTTCGAGCAATTTTCGGTTGCTGTTCCAAAATTGAGAAACAGATACTTCACGTTTTAACGATGCTTCACGAGATGGTAGAGTGAGCGCACGAGCCTGTGCGAGTGCATTATTTTTTTTCATTTTAATACTATTTTTTTATAATGGATGCCCGGTATTTTTGAGCATCCATTGTAATTATTGAATAAAATCAATTCTTAATCTCTTTGGATTTCCTGTAAATCAATTAACATATTTTCCCAGTTCTTTTGATTATCGTGGTCAAATTGTGCTCCATTTTCATCTGCAATTGTAAATCGCTTTATTGCTGGTGTTTTGCTAGTTGCTTGAAACAATTGATAGGCTTCTTCATGTAATGCTTCAGCGATAGGTAAATCGATAGAAGCATAAACAGCTCTTTTACAAGCTTCGATAGATTCAGCTGGAAATTTAGAAATACGTTCTGCTAATGCATCTACATAAGCTCCTATTTCATCTGCATCTAAAGCCTTATTGATTGTACCAAATTTTTCTGCCTCGTCTGCATCCCAATCTCTTGCTCCTAAAATAATTTCTAGTGCTTTACCCAATCCTGCTTGTCTTGCCATACGAGATGCTCCACCACCACATGGTAAAATCCCCATACCTACTTCCATTTGCATAAATTTTGCTTTGCCACGTGCTGCGAAACGCATATCTAAAGCTAATGCCATCTCGTGACCACCGCCACGTGCAAAACCTTCTATTTTTGCTATAGTAGCTTGTGGCACATTACTTAATCGCTCTAATACTGATTGTAAATCAAGTAGTTTTACTTCGTTTCTTGGTACAGCTTCTTCAGACATATCCCTTAGGAGATTTGTATCATAGTGACATACCCAATATCCTGGATTAGAAGATTGAAAAACAACTACTTTTACACTTCTATCTCGTTCTAAACGAAGACATAAACTGCTTAAGTCCGCTAACATTTCTTGTCCTTGTACGTTTACAGGTCCAAAGTTGATATCTACTGTTAAAATTCCGCCTTTTTGTTCTGCTGTGAATGTTTGAAAATTTTTGTAGTCCATTGTGTATATATTTAAAAGTGTTAATTATTAATTGCGGCAAATGTGTGTTGCTTTATTTTTCCATTATCGATGATATAAGTGTCTGTAGCAAGTTGTATATCTAGATGTGTGTTTTTTCCGTTCCAAACGAAATACACTACATTATCGTGGACTTCTTGTTTGATAATTTTAAACTTAAAACCATCAAAATTTGGAAGGAACTCTTTATAAAAATCGAAAATTGCTTGTTTTCCTTTATACGTTTTTTCCGGCGTAATGAAGATTGCATCATCCGTATAATCTTCAGCTACTTTAGAAGGTTCTAATGTGTCAACAGCCCTCATATGGCTCTCAAATACTTCTTGTGAATTTTTCATTATAACTATTGTTTATGAATTATAATTCAAATTTACGCTGAGTCTAGAGCCTAGATTTAGTAAGAAAAAAAGATGATTTAGTAAAAAATGAGGAATCTATAATTATAGGGTAGTACTCAAACTAGCTTTATATTTTTTTGCCGTTATTCCTTTATAAGAAAGAAAGGTTTTATCTAAGTGACTGCTATCAGTAAAACCCAATTCTTGAGAAATTTCTGTAACTGTTAAATCTGTATATTTTAAGCGAGTTTCTGCTAATTTCAATTTGTAATTAAGAATGTATTTCTTTAAACCAATATTCATTTTATTTTTAAAATATTGACTAATGTAATTTTCTGAAATATGAAATTGATTTGCTAATTCCTTTTTTGTTAGTTTTTCAGAATCATGAATATTACTATGGATATAATTAATAATGTCCTGAATTTTAGAACTAGACATTTTTGAAGATATAAAATTTACATTTCTAGAAATAATATGTAAAATAGTATGCATCGTTGATTTTAGTACGACTTCATTTTTTAAATTCTCATCATTATATTCATTGCACAATACTGAAAACAAAGAGTTTAAACTATATTGATCAGTATTGAACTTTAGCCTTAAATTAGATGTTCTATCTGCACTATGTAAAATTATTTCTATTCTTCTAAACCACTCTTTTCGTTGTAATTCATTTTCTTCTAAGCTAGAGCTACTAAAAAAACTATTTAGAAATTTTACAGCAGAAACTGTTGTCGGGGTTTCAATTTCTAAATTATATTGATCACTAGGTATTAAGATGAATAGTTGATTATCACTATACTTAACTTTGTGATTATTGATAACAATAGTTCCTGTACCCTTTTCTATATGTAGAATTTCGAAAAAACGTATGGGAGTGTATTTACAAAAAGCTAAAGATGTTGCTTCCTCAAATTTTTGAATTACAATATTTTGGAATATAGTTCTAGGCATTATTTTACTAACTATAATTTTTGCATTACAACTAATTTAAAAATCAAACATTTCGAAATTAGCGTTTTACTCATTTTGTAAAACAAATATAGTTAGATAAAAAAGCTCTAATTAGTAAAAACACTTGTGATTTTAGTAAAAAACGAGGATTTTAGCATCTACACTATCTTTATTGTAAATTCTCAGTTATAGCTATTTGGAAACCAGTCCACAGTTCAGGTAATAATATTAATTTATTCGGTTTGTTGGTAGTATATTTGTCGAGAAATTATATTAAAAAGATATCTCTTATAATTCTATGCCTTTTAAAAAATTACACGCTGATATACAGGAAAAGCTCTCGGACTTAGATATAACTTTGCCGACACCTTTTCAAACTAAAGCTATTCCTGTAATAAAAAGTGGCGCTAATGTATTTTGCAGTGGTCCAACGGATATAGGTAAAACGACTACACTTATTCTTACTATTTTACATAAACTAAAATGTACTGCTGTTGGTAATGCACCTAGAGCAATCGTGCTTGTAAAAAACAAAGAAAAAGCCACAGAATTGTATGATTTGTTCTTAAAATATACCAAGCATAACTCTTTACGAGTATATTTAAGTCACGAGGAATTACATATTGATCTTCAAAAATCAGAAATATTCGAAGGACTTGATATCCTTATTTCGACACCCGTAACACTAAATAAGTTACTATTAGCTAATGGATTAAGTGTTTCGCAATTAAAAATATTTAGTGTTGATGATGCAGGTTTTTTGACTGAAAATGCAGCGTATACTGCACTCCTTTCTATTACTCGTGGTATTAAAAAATGTCAATTCGTCTTATATTCAGAAAAGCTTGATCCTAAACTAAAGCGTTTTGAAAATAGTTTTATGGAGTATTCTAAAAAAATATTTGTATAACACTCAATTATAGTATTTACTCAATATTTTCCCACCAAGATTTTTTCAGATTGTTGTTTTCTTTTAGAAAAATTGATTCTCCAATCATTGGAGTAACCATACTAATATTCAATTCTTTAGCTTTCTTGCTAACTCGTTCTATAGGATCTTTCCAAGTATGCATTGCCAACTTAAAACCACCCCAATGAATTGGCATTATTACTTTTGCCCTAACATCTAATCCCGCTTGTGCAGTCTCTTCTGGGAACATATGTATATCTGGCCACATTTCGTTGTACTGGCCACATTCTATCATAGCAAAATCGAATGGGCCATACTTCTCACCTATCTTTTTAAAATGATCCGCATATCCACTATCACCACTAAAAAAGATATTTTCTTTATCCGATTGAATTATCCAAGAACTCCACAATGTTTTTGCTCTATCAGTTAGGCCCCTCCCAGAAAAATGTTGTGCAGGTGTACATATGAATTTTATTTCTTCATACATAATTTCTTCCCACCAATCTAATTCTATAATTCGTTCCTTTTCTATTCCCCATTTTTGTAGATGAGCCCCAACTCCTAATGGTGTGTAAAACATAGTTACTTTATCTTTTAGTTTCTGAATAGAACCATAATCTAAATGATCATAATGATCGTGAGAAATAAGAACAGCATCTATTTTAGGCATTTTTTCTATTTCTATCGGAAGGCTTTTACTAAAACGTTTTCCTCCTAACATAGGATGTGGTGCTGGTACATTTCCAAGCATAGGATCTATCAATATGTTTTTATGATTAACCTGTAACAAAAATGACGAATGGCCAAACCAAATAAGACTCGACTCTTTTTTAAACTCTACAATATCCAAAGAATCCACTTCTTTAATAGGTAAATTATCATTGGGTACTGTATTCGGTTGAGATTTTAAATATCCAATAAGACTCTTACCCATATCACTTAGACTCATATCTAGCTTTACCTCATTAGTGTTTATAAATTTTCCATCCTTATAATTTTTTGAAGAAGTATATGAATCTCGTTGCTCATCTGTTGCCTTACCTCCAAACTCAGGACTTAAATTAATAAACAAAATAGCTATTAGTAGCACTATGCCAACAAGAATTCCTATACCTGCAATCATCCGTTTTAAATATTTAAAAAAATTATTTTTCATTAGTTGTTTTAAGATTCTTATCTTTCATTAGCTGGATATTTAATTTTTAAGTATGTAAAAGATTCTTTATAATCGAATAAATATTCTTTTATGAACAAAAAAATTAACTTTTTATAGCATTCCAAACAAAGGAAAACATCATATCCGTGTCCTTTTTATTTAACTGTATTTTCTTATTTATAATTAGGTTAACAGTTTCATATAACAGTGCTCCAATTGTAGCTTCCAAAACTTCATTATCAATATCCCTAATAAGTCCTTCTTTCTTACCTAACTCAAATAAATTAGTTCCAATTCTGTTTTTGGTTTCTATTATTGCCGTTGGAATTTTTTCATAGTACGGCGACTTTTTTACTTGTGTTATAAAATTCATCTCTTTACTGTGATTTATACTAAAATTAATCCAGTATAACCAAACAGCTTTCATTCTAAGTTTAAAAGGTATATCCTCTGTAATATCTTGAACACTATTTTTAGTAATATTAGTTATTAACTCGCTTGCTATGGATACTATAAGATCATCTTTGTTTTTATAATAGACATACAATGTGGAGACCGAAATACCAATTCTGTTAGCCAACGTAGACATTTTTATACCAGCAAATCCCTTTTCGGAAACAATATCCAAGGTGTGTGCTATAATTGCCTCTCGTTTATGCTCATCTTTTACTCTCACAATGCAAATATAAGGTAATAATCGAATATATATTCGATTATTACCTTATAGATTTGATTTAATTAATAATTGGATCGTATTTATATAATAATATACTTGAAGACATAAAACAAAACAACCATCAAACTATAGAGATACAATTACATGACTAAGGCCTGCTTAGTAATTAATATGAGTATATGATTTATGGATAATTTTCCAAGTACCCTTTACCTTTAGTAACATCATATAATCGGTATATAGCCTTTTTCTAGTTGGTACATCGATTTCTACTTTTGCAATAGCTGCATCATTTACAACATCTATTGAAACTATCTTACCAACTCTTTCCCGTTTTTTACCTTCTTTAAAATAACTAATATACTTCTTACCAGATCTAATACTCAAAGTATCATTAGATATAGAATATAAATTTAAATCTTTATGAAAGGCTTTTTTTATTCTTTCTGGTGCTCCATTTGCGGTTCCTTCTATATAATGTAGAAGAGTTTCAGTGATTTGATCTTTGTCTGATTGCCCAGAGGTTATGTAAAAACTAATTAAACATACAGATAATAGCAATAATTTTTTCATTGTTCGATTTTTAAAAGATTGATTTAGTATGCTAATCTATTTGAAAACTTCAAAAATCATTATACAAAACGAGTTGATGTTCTACGGATTTATAATTCCGCAGAAAAATACACATATCATTTACACGATTTTTTAAACTGAGATGGTGTCATTCCTTCTTGTTTTTTAAAAGCGGTATAAAAAGTAGAGTTCGATTTAAAACCGCATTCATTACCAATTGCTTCTAAAGTAAGTAGTGTATTTGTTTGAATTAGTTCTGTGGCAGTTTTTATGCGATAGTTGTTTATATAATTAGAAAAACTTAAGCCAAGATTATCATTAAGGTACTGAGATAGTTCGTGCGGTTTTATATCTAGCTTACTAGCAACATCAGATAACTTTAGATTAGGGTCACGATGTATTTCATCTTTTTCAAACAAGATATTTAATCTATCGGCAATAGAAGATGCCTTTTCCTGGTCTATCTTTTTATTAGCATATTTTACTATAGGTGTAAGAAACGTAAGTGTACTATTTCTTCGTTTTATAATCCAAATAACCAAAGTAATGTAAAAGGTAAATGAAAATGACAGTGCTCCAACAATATAAGAAGTATATGTTGTGGTATTATATGCTAACCAAATAATAAAACCACCTGTAACGATATTAATGATCCAAAAATCTAGCGTAGTAATCTTCTCTGTTTTACTCCAAAGTTTCCTAAACCTATTCCTAGATTGATATATAGCTGCGATTGTATAGGTTGTCCATTGGATAAATAAAAGGGAACCAAATATTCTTGGTGGACTAAGCCACCACAAGTGTTTGTATTCTCTATAGGGATATTCAATACTAATGATAATCATAAATATAAGTATCGGAACAATATGAAATAACCAATTCCATTTATGAACTTTGTGAGGGTTTATAGCAATTTTGGTATATAGATATAAAAATGGGCCAATTAAAAAACAGGCTGTTAAACCTATACTAACGAATACAGAAGATGTACCTGGATAAAACGTTAAGAAAACTGATTTAGTAACACGAACACTTATTACAAATAAAAGAGCTGCTAAAAAAAGAGTGGCTCTGCTCCTATTCTTAACTAGAAACCCAAAATAAAGACTAAGAAAGAGTCCGTTAAAGGCTCCTAAAGCACTAAAAAAAAACAATAAATTTTTACTGAATTCCAAATGATGACTGTTAGTATAACAAATATAAGAAATGTTATTTCAGATTATTAACAATCTTACTTACTCAAAAATTTCACAAAGTATAAAAAGAAAAGATGCTTCAGTATTAATTACCGAAGCATCTTTTGTAAATTATTAGTTTGATAGTTTGTTATGAATTATCTAACAATTAATTTTTGAGTAATCTCTTCGCTACCCTTTGATTTAATTTTTACAATATAAACTCCAGAACTAAGCGACAAACTACGCGCAGAGAAATTATTGATTCCTGGGGTTAATAAAGCTTCATACTTTTTCTGCCCCAATGTATTATATATATGCACAATAGCATCTTCGGTACTTTGAGAACTTAACTGAAGAGAGAACTGATCAGATGTTGGATTCGGAGACATTTTTATTGCTTCGATACCTTCTTTATCAGTTCCCATAATTGGTCTTTTATCATCTAAATTAGCAATTACCTCTGTTGCAGATAAACCGTTACAAGACCCTTCATATATTTTTACGTTAGAGAAGATAGAATTATTTCCTGATCCTGCATCATTATCATTGATAAACACCAATCTATCCATAGCTCCGGTATAAAAATTCCCAACAGGAATTACATAAGTAGTTGTACCAGAAGAATAATTATCAAAATTCGTTACTCCATAGCTTTGAGTACCGTGTACCTTAAAATAACGTGAGGATGTTAGTGAATTATTATCTTCAAAACCTACTGCATGAATCTCTCCTTGCGATGTGCTGCTAAAATCAAATTCGATTACTGTATTTGCAGTAACGGTATAATTAAGACCAATATATTTCCAAGTATTGTTAGTTAATGATAAAGCTCCTCCTCCATTCTGTATAGCGAAATTTCCTGCACTATCTTGGTTAGAAAAAGAGGTGATTGCAAAGTCATTAAAGTCAATACTATCACAGGTTGGATTTGGATTTCCTGTACCATTTTGGATACTTACAGCATCAATAGCAATATCACTTTGCCATCCACTAGCGCCAGTTCCTGTCAATACATTAAAACGTAATTGTACACTTGGATTACCTGCATAACTCGTTAGATCTATACTTGTTTCGTTCCATATATTACCTTGATCTCCTGATCTACTAAATATTGGTAACCAATTTCCAGTATTGTTTGTTCTTGCTTCTACTGTTAAGCTATTAATTTGACTACCAAACATATGATATTCAAAATTAAGGGTTGGAGAATCTACATTAGTAAAATTCAAACAAGGTGAATTTAGTATTGCTCTTTTATTAGGAAAACCTGTACCATTACCAGAGGCTTCTACGTAGATATAAGTACTTCCATCAGTAGCACTACTTGGCCCCGTTTGATTTGAAGGAGTTCCTCCTGAATTTCTGGTAAAGTTGATATCATCTCCAGAAGTAGCATTACTCCACTCGCCAAAATTACTTTCAAAACTTTCGTTGAACGGAAAAGAAGTTACATCACCAGAACAGGTATCATTAGGCGGAGGTGGTGGCGTACCATCAATTGCTCCATCAATATCAAATCTAGAAAAGAAATCCCAAATTTCTTGAGATGTATTTACGTTTCCACCGTTCCAGCTATGTCCTTTTCCTTGGACTCTAATAAATTCTGCCGTTACCCCATTATCACCGTTGTCCCAGATAGAACGAGTAGATCCTCCTCCTAATTGAATCACATCTGGTGTACTATCTCCATTATTAACTGCAGACCAATATTCCATAACATCCTGTATTGGTTCATTCGTTCCGTTACCATTTATAGAAATTACATTATCATTCGTTCCCGTAATTTGTAATACTGCAGTTGGATGTTGTGGTTGACATTGATTATTGGTAATCCAGCTTCTAGTCATACTTCCTGCAACCGAAGCAACAGCTGCGATCCTAGGACTTAATTCGCAAGCAAGTCTGTAACTAAAAAATCCTCCATTGGAGAATCCTGTAGCATAAATTCGCTTTTCGTTGATATTATAATCTTGCTGAATTACATCAATCAAGGCATCTGAGAATCCTAAATCATCCTCATTACCACCAAAGTTATTATTAATAGCCCATCCAGAGAAAAAGCCTCCTAAACCTTGAGGAGTGACAAAAATGAATTGATTATCCTCGGCTAATTGTCTAAAATCACTTTGATTGTACTGAGTATCAATGTTATTAGTAAAACCATGGAAATTTAAAATTAAAGGAGCAGGTTGATTGGCATCATAGCTCGCAGGAATATACAAACGATATTGTCTGGTTCTACCGTCATTTTGTAATGTAGCATTAATGACTTGCTGTGCTTGTAGTGCAATAGTAGTCATAATTGTTATGACTAATAGCCATAACGTTCTTTTTGTAAAGCTTAGTTGAGTTTTCATTGTAAGGTTTTAATTAATTGATTTGTGTTAAATAGTTAAAAAGTATTATGCGTGAATAATAAATTGGTTTGATGCCGCAAATATATTCATTAAATTGAATAAATATCAAAATAATTCTTAAAAAAATACAATATTCATAATTATGTTATATAAAAAATAACAGAAGTATAATTCCTACAGTTATTTTAACGATTGTCGTTTAATGGTATTTTTCGATTTTATCGAAAAAAGAATAAAAATGAAAGGAAATAATTCTTAGTATTAATCAAAGGAATTTGAAATATATAAACCTAATTATTCATAAAATTTACTAATAACTTATATTCGCGGCATGTGGATGTATTTAGGTTTATTAGCAGCACTATTTTTAGGTTTACACAACTTATGTAAAAAACACGCAGTACAAGGAAATGAGGTTTTTCCTGTGCTTCTTGGTACCATTGGATCTGGTTTTTTAGTGTTATTACCTTTTTTTATTGGTTCACAGTTTTATCCAAATTTCACGAAACAGATAGGCTTTTATATTAATAGCATTCCTTGGCAAATCCATGGTTTTATTTTTATAAAATCCATGATTATGGCTTCTTCCTGGATTCTGGCATATCAAGCTTTAAAACACCTACCTATCACCATCGTTACTCCAATACGTTCTGCTGGACCTTTTTTTACTTTCATAGGAGCCATTCTAATTTATCAAGAGCGCCCAAATTTCTTGCAATGGATTGGTTTCTTTCTAATTATATTTTCAGTAATCTTATATTCTAAAATAGGTAAAAAGGAAGGGATTAATTTTAAACGAAATAAATGGATTTTTGCCATTATCGGTGCTACATTTCTAGGAGCTTCTAGTGGTTTGTATGATAAATTTTTAATTCAGGATTTAATACTAACACCTCAAACTTTACAGTTTTGGTTTTGTTTTTATACTGTTATAATTTTATTGGTAATTTTATCCTTTACTTGGTTTAATAATTCAGAAAAACGAAAGAAATTCACTTTTCGATGGACTATTGTAGCTGTTGGAATATTGCTACAAGCAGCAGATTATTTTTATTTTAAAGCATTACAAGATCCAGAGGCGTTGATCATGTTATTATCCGCTATAAAAAGAAGCCAAATACTAATCGCTGTTGTTATTGGCGGTATTGTCTTTAAAGAAAAAAATAAGAGAAAAAAACTAATCCCTTTATTCGGTATTATGATTGGTGTATTTTTAATTTTGTATTCATAAAATTAGACCTACCTTTAGTAATCAACCAATACCAATTCAATGTACCAAAAGCTTTTATTGCTGTTATTATGCGTTATATGTTATTCTTGTAATAAAACTTCACTTACTAATGAACGTTTTTTTATTCCGAAAGGAGTTGAAAATACGGGTGTCGTAAATAAATATTATAGAAATTTATATTTAAAAGATCAACAAAACGTAAGAACATATATTGACTACTCTGTAACCAAAAAAATTAACGATAGTACCTATAGTCGAGAAATATACGGTCCTTCTTTTAAAATGCAATCTTCTAACCAATTTAATATTCAAGGAAATCACATGATAGAAGTTAGTGCAGAACGTATTTATGGTAAAGATACACTTACAGCTGTATATCCGGAACAAAACAAGAATTTCTACCTCACTTTTGATAAAGACACTGTCCACTATAGGTCAAAACTTGTGAATGAAAAGTCCCGATATGTTGATATGAGCAAAACCATCACTATGGTCAAAGATACTATGATAGCTTCAAAACCTGCTAAAATTATTGCATTGAATATTATAGATACTACCGTATATGGAGAAAACCAAAAAAGCGTTACAAATTTTCACTCTCGTAATATTTACGTTCAGGATTTAGGCCTGTATTCCTCCACATTAACAACGGATGCTTTTAAGATGGAAAGAGTTTTGGTAGAGCAATTATTACCTTCAGAATTTAACGTTCTTTCTAAACACAACATAAAGCGTGTTGGTTATATTGATTTTAATAAAACCATAGATAAAGATAAAGAGTTAGAACTATGTACTGATCAAGAATTCATAGCAGATTATTATAATGGAGGAAATGATAGAGCTGGATTTATTGGTGGAAAAGGAAGTTTAAAAAGATTGATCTTTAGTAAACTAGATATTAACAAGCTAAGGGACCAATCTGGCTACTTGACTTTTAGGTTTGTTATTAATTGTAAAGGAGAAGCTGGTAAATTTACTACAGATCAATCTGCTGATTTCGAATACAATAAAAAACAGTTTCCCGAAGAAACTAGTATGCACCTATATAATATCCTTTCTGAAGTAAAAGAATGGAAACCATGTATTATTAGAAACAAAAAAAGAGATTCTTACTTTTATATAACCTTTATTTTAAACAATGGAAAGATTCAAGATATTTTACCTTAGTGGATTTTGTCTAGCACTATTTATTAGTTCTTGTAGTCAACCACCTAAATTATATAAAAAAGAGTTTTCTGAGACGGTTTCTCAGAAATACGCAAAACAATTTATAGAAGGCTTAAAAGGAGGATATTATCAAGGCACGCCAGAAGAACATTTTCATATCCAAGAAGCTATTATTTTAGACACTACCTTCTCTGATCCTCATAGAGAAATGGGTGCTCCCAGAGTAAAACGTGGTATTAATACTGAGACTATGAAGAAGTATAAAAAAGCCGTGGAGCTGGATCCAGAATCTTGGCAAGGATATAGGGGATATTTATACTTATACTTTTATAGAGATTATGATAATGCAATTAAGGACTTTGATGAACTAGACGCATTAACTCCCAACTTTGTAGATTATCCGCAGTCTGAAAATATTGATTTTATGAGAGGTGTCGCTTATTTGATGAAAAAGGAGTACCCTAAAGCTCAAGAGTATTTTAAAAAATTCTTTGATCATGAATCAAAATCTGGAGATATAAATTATATAGAGAGCAGAGCATTTATGTATTATGGAATTACATATTTTGAAACAGGAGAACTAGAAAAAGCTTTAGGGAAATTTGAGCTAGGTATCCAATATAATAAAAATGCAGATCTAATGTATTGGAAAGCAAAGACTCTTAAAGCTTTAGGAAAAAACTCATTAGAAATAAAAAAAACACTGAATAAGTCAAGGGAACTTTTAGCTCAAGGTTATAATAGCAGAAGGCCATATGTAGAAGAGTTTTATCAAACATATAAAGAAGATATAGAGGAGCTACTAACTAATATCTAGTCCAAAAAAACAATAGTACGATAATACTTTCGAATAATTACCAAATCCCTTATCTAAAAACTGTATAATTTAATTGGTAACCAATCCATTATCTTTTTCCAAAGTAGATACATCTCCTCTGTACCGGATAGATGTGCGGTGGCTACTATTAATATTTATATTGGAAGTCCAGTTTGGATATAATGTTACCATAACTCTATAAGATTCCCTGTTATTCTTAACAGTAAATTTAATTATATGTCTTTGCCGTTTTTCATCTTTTGTAACCTCATATCTATCAGGAACTCCATTAAACACAATACCACCTTCATTACGTGTATACTGACCAGGTAATTGACGCTCTCCATAAAATGGTAAGTCCATAGAAATACTATCTCCATGAAATTTTATATGATTGGGGTTGCCAATTAAACTAATCCCATTAACTGTACTTCCTGGAGGTAACAATCCACTATTAGCTATAACATTCATACTAGATGTAGCTAAAGGATACATCCAGTCCGACTGAATATTAAATGACTTTTTAGCAATCAGTGCTTCTAAAGCTTTACTCTGAGCAGTCGACTCTACAGTTTTTTTTGAACTACTACACCCTATCAAAAAACCTCCTAACATTAACAAAAAAACTACAGCCCTCATAATATACTTATTTGTTTTACAATAAATTAACATCAAAATCTATACCGTAATTTACGAATTTTAAACTACAATTCAACAATAGAATATCCACTAATCCTTTATCCTTTCTTCTATTTTACTTAGAATTGTTTTTGAACTTTTCATGTATTGATCTAGAATAGGTTTTAAATTTCCATACACTAGTACATTATGAATAGCCAATCTGGCTTTGTAAGTATCACTTATATAATAATTATACATTTCGATATTTTCTAATTTACCTTGTAACAGATCACCAATCCAAGGGTGATTATATTTTAAAAAATCCATATTGTCAGTTACATCACTACCTATTCGTATATGTGTTTCCCTTAATAAAGTATCAAAACCATTGTGATTAGCAACTATCATAGTTACGAGACTATCAGTTTCGGATGTGCTTTCGAACTTTTCAAGTAATCTGATACCTTTTTGTTGTAGTTCGAATGGACTGTAATTCAAAACTAACCCCATAGCAGACGGATTCTTTTTATACATTTCGATAGTTACCGTATCGCTTAGAAATTGATCAAAAGTTTGTTTCCTAGCTTCTAATAAATCCAGAACACGACCTACCGTTAATGTGTCTATTTTTAAATCTTCTTGATAGGCTATTTAAATATTATTTAGATTGTTTTTGGTTTTTCTAATTTCATTAGCATTGTTGATACTCACTGCGATTAGTATACCAATTACTACTAAAATAATCTCCCCTACAGCGTATACTAAATATTTTTGTATCCCTTTACCTGTCATTAGATTTTTACGTTGTGCGTTAAACAATTTCATACAAACCAATATACAATAAATTCTACCTTATTAGAAAATAGAAAAAATGCTCCTAAATAAAGGTTAAATAGCGGTATTAAATGTGAGACTACATCACTAAATAAATTACTTTTGCCGGATGCTTTTTAAAAAATATGCGCAATTAGAATTTATTGTCTTAATGGCATCGCTCATGTCTATTGTTGCTTTAGCAATAGATGCGCTATTACCAGCATTAGATATTATAGGTATTAATATTGGTACTACAGAACTATCAGACAATCAACTATTAATTACTATGATATTTTTAGGCCTCGGTATAGGGCCTCTTATTTTTGGGCCAATATCAGACAGCTTAGGAAGAAAACCAATAGTTTATATCGGCTTATTACTATTTGTAATAGCGAGTTTTATGTGTATCAACGCAACTAATTTAGCTGTTATGATAGCGGGTAGGATTTTACAAGGTATAGGACTCTCCGCACCAAGAACAATAGCTATTGCTATGATTAGAGACACTTACAGTGGAGATTATATGGCACGTATTATGTCTTTTATAACAGTAGTTTTTCTCTTAGTACCTATTATTGCACCTGCACTTGGCAAATTTGTACTAGATCATTATAATTGGCAAGCTATTTTTTACATACAACTTATATTTAGTGGTTTTGTATCTATCTGGTTTTGGAAAAGACAAAAAGAAACTTTGGAAGTTTCGAATCGTATAAAATTTACTCCTTCTATATTTAAAGATGGTTTAAGAGAATTAATAAAATACAAGACTACGATCGGATACACTTTAATTTCGGGATTTATTGTCGGTTCTTTTTTGGTATATTTAAGTAGCTCACAACAAATTTTCGAACAACAATATCGACTCAAAGATGAATTTCCATATATATTTGCGTTACTAGCAATCTCAATTGGTACGGCCACTTTTTTAAACGGAACTTTAGTACTAAAGTATGGAATGGAAAAGTTAGTTACTGTTTCACTCTACTCCTTCTTTGGTATTTCTTTACTATATCTTGGTTTGTTTTATGGGAATTCTAATCCCAGCGTACTAGTACTATTAATTTTCTTTGGCTTGCAATTTTTCTCGATTGGATTTTTGTTTGGTAATTTAAGAGCATTAGCAATGGAACCTGTTGGTCATATTGCAGGAATAGCCGCTGCTATTACCGGTTTTTTAAGCACAATAATGGCGGTTCCTATTAGTACTTATATAGGAAAATTTGTAGAGGACACTGCTTTGCCTCTTTTCTTAGGTTTTTCGGTTTGCGCTGCGATTTCTATAGGGATTTTGACATATCTGAAAACTACAAGTAAAAAAAATAAATAATTTTTTAATCAATAGCGTTCATATCATCCATATTCTTTTTTCTAGGTACAGCTAGTTCTCCATCACCAGTGATAGCGAATTTATCTCTTTTGGATCCATACCCAAAATTAGAAGATCGACGATACTTATTTTGAAAATCAGCAAACTTTCTCTTTGACCAGGATTTCTTTTTATTATGATTTTCCATATTCAAAACTTTTATAATTTGTAACCTGATGAATTAAATCCTTTCTAAGTTATATTAATTTTCAGAATTTAGCAGAAATGTTAACATCAAATTATAATTATTTTACTGATTATCATATACTTTACATTGTTTGATATGTTAAAGCTATTGGAATGATTATTGATTATGTATATATTTAAAAATTAACTTCTGATATGAAAACCTACCTAAACTCAATTCTTTTTTTGATTTTTTTAATTCCTTTTGGATATGGTCAATTTACACCACCAGCTGATAAGATGATTAGTGGATCCAATGGCTATATTGGTCATGAAGAAGCATTAATCAATGATTTTATTAAACTTGATTTTGATAAAAAAAATGCTAAAATATCCTTTGATTTTATTTCTGAGGATACCAATGGAACTATTGGAGGTTTAGATTTTAAAATTTCGTTTAATCCCGAAGACCCTGAGAATGCTTATTTTAAAGGAACAGCTCTAGTAAATACCTTAGAAACAGGTAACTTCCTAAGAGATGGTCATTTAATGTGGGAAAAATTCTTCTACAAAAAGAAATACCCTAAAATTAGCTTTGAAAGCTCTGAAGTAGTTCATTTTGGTGACAATAACTATAAAGTGATAGGAAACCTTACTATTAAAGGTATCTCAAAAGAAGTTATTATCAATTTCACCTTAGATATTACCAAAAATTTACTTGGTAAAACTACAATTTACACCAGTGATTATGGAGTAAATATTCATGATGAAAGAGAAAAAAACAAATTAGATGTTGTATTTGATTTCCCTATTTTGAAATAAACTATTTGGTATTTATTTATATGTGAATATTATAAGCTTTAGCAAGTTTTTCTGAAGATTTCAAGAATTCATTATTGACAATATTCATTTCTTTTAGACGAGTGATTTTTATTTTCTCATCTTTTTTTGTGTTCCTTTTACTTAATAACGTATTTATCATTTTTGACTGATTTAGTTTTTGTTTTCCCTGTTGCGAAAATACAAATGATAATACTACTACATAAGGGTATAAATACTGTTTTTAATAGGGTATTTTGCCCCTTATTAACCTTCTAAGGTAAATCAATGGTAAATGAAGAAAAAGAACCGTGACTAGAGAAAGAAAGCGGTATATCTGTAGATCTATCATCTATTTTGATACATGGTATTCCATGAATATCCTTAAGAATAGAAATAGAAGACTTTTTTACTCCCATTATATCAGCTACATAATTCTGTAATACTTTTTTATAAAACAGTGTATTATCATTAAATACTTTAGAAATAAAGTTACTTTGATCTGTGAAAGAAATAGTATAAGCGTACTTGTTATTCTGTTTAGAAACTATTTTGTAACTATGATTATCGATTGTAACCTGCTCATCAGAACAAACAAAATCCCAAGGATTATATTTTCTAGGTATAGAAAAACGGCGTTGATGAGCTTTATAAGTAGCTTCCTTCATACTCCATAATTTCCAGACTAATCCATCAGGGTCTTCAGAATCCCAAATCATGACTTGTTCTGATTCTGTAAAAATCTTTTGCAGCCACCCTTTTCTTCTCCAATTACTTTGGATTCGTGCAAGTTTAAGATCTACAATATCGTCACCTATCATTTTGCAGCTAATTTATCCTCAATTACTTCTATAGATGCCTTTACGGTTAACATTTTATCCATACCGTCATTATCTATTTCGATACCAAACTCATCTTCTACATCAAGTATTATATCTACTAAATTTGCAGAATTAATCTCGAGATCATCAATAAAATTAGTAGCTTCAGAAAGTTGTTGTAACCCTTCCTGATTTTGAACATATGGTTTTATAATAGTTTTTAGTTTAGATAATAATTCTTCTTTTGTCATGAACTTTTTTTGATTACGAATATTTTTTAAAGATAATACAAGCATTTACATCTCCAAATCCGAAACTAGCTTTTACCGCAATATTAATAGGTTTTAATACTGTTTTAGTAGGAACTTTTTCTCTATCAATCAAAGCTTCAATTTCTGGATGTAAATCTTCACAGTTTTTGTTCCCAAAAACAAAACCTTCTTTTAACTGCAGCACTGTAGCTACACTTTCTATACTCCCGGATGCAGCTAGACAATGACCGACCAAACCTTTTAATGAGTTTATATATGGGAAATCTTTTCCTTTTCTATCCAATGCTTCACACCAATTCTCAATTTCTGCAACATCCTTTGTGGTTGCTGTTAAATGTCCATTAATAGCATCTATATCGTTATTTTGAATCCCCGAGTTTATAACCGCTTGACGAATACATTGTTTAACTGCAATGCTATTAGGAGCAGTCATACTTCCGCCATTTCTTTGACCACCACTATTAACGTGTCCACCTAATATTTCTGCATAAATTGTTGCCCCTCTCTTTTTGGCACTTTCTAAGCTTTCTAACACCATAGCTCCCGCTCCACTTCCTGGCACAAAACCACTTGCCGTAGCACTCATCGGTCTTGAAGCCTCTGTAGGATTATCATTAAATTTATGAGGAAGAATTCTCATAGCATCAAAGCCGCCCCAAATATAAGGCCCACTATCACTGGTACTACCTGCTAAAATAATCTCTGCTTTTCCCTCTGTGATTCTATCATAAGCCATAAGAATAGCTTCTGTTCCCGTACTACAAGCTGAAGAATTCGTTGTTGTAATATTACCACAACCAATAATTCCTCCTAAAAAAGCACTAATACCACTAGCCATTGTTTGTATAACAGAAGTACTTCCTAATCTTCTTACATTTCCTTCGTCGACTTTATAGATAGCTTCTCTAAATTTATCAACTCCAAGTATACCTGTTCCAAAAATTACTCCAGCATTCCATAAGGGCTTTTCTTTTTTATCCGTGATTTCTAAACCTGCATTTTTCCAAGCATCTAAACCCGAAATCACACCATATTCTAATCCTGAGGCATTTAATCCTTTTAGCTGGACACTATTAAAGTATTTGTTTAAGTAATCTTTTTTATAATTCGGTTTTCCAGCTATTTGACATGAAAATTTAAGTGATTTCAACTCTTCAATATAATTAATTCCTGAGATACCGCTTTTAATTGACTCATTAAATATTGAAACGTTAATTCCATTTGATGAGACAACACCCAAACCAGTAACTACTACCCTTCTGTTTTTCATAAAATTCTAAAGAATTAATACTAACGAACACTAAATAACCATACCTGCAATTTGCCCTTTAGCAACTAGCTTCTCTTCTTCATTATACATTTCGACTTGACATTTTAATTTATTAAATCTAAAATATTCCTTTTTTGAAATAACAACTACCTTTTCTCCTGGTAGAACAGATTTGTAAAAATCAATACTCGTGCTACTCATAGCTACTTTAACCGGATTGTTATTTATTTGTTCACTAAGGATAAACATTCCTAAACATACTAAACCTATTTGAGCCATAATTTCTGTAAGAATAACTCCTGGTGTTATTGGATTTTCTTTAAAATGACCTTTATAAAAATATTCATCTTGCTTTAAGGTATAATTACCTACTATTTGATGCTCATCTACCTCTAAAATTTCATCAACAAATAAAAAAGGGTCCTGATATGGTAGCTTTTCAATAATCTGTTCTCCTGTCAAAATTACTTTGTTTTTAAAAAGCACATCCGCTAGGCAGTGGTTCTTCTGTTTCTACTTGATTTGCAAAGGTAGTTTCCAATGTTTGTTGACTAAAACCACCTGAAACACTTCCTTTATACACTAATTTCCCATACCCAGTAGTATTCATATGCGCACGGATATAGATTACTTGATCATCACTAATCGCTACAGGGCCTCCAGATCTTGTAAATGGTTGTTCATTTACATGGCTATGTGCTAAAATCCTTCTATATAGCAATGTGCCATCTTCGGATATGATTTCCCACCAATCCGCATATTGATTACATCCTAAATCAGGGCTTTTTATCTCTACGTTAAAGGAATAGTTACTTTCATTACCAGTAACAGACACATTAGTAACTTCTGCATTAGTAATATCTACGTCAATATTGGAGTTATCACCATTATCATTGGCTTTACAAGCAGATACTGTAACCATAATAAAGAGTATATAAGTTAATAGGTTTTTCATGATATTTTTATAGTAAGATTATTATATCTAATTAATTTTGATCACCATTCTAATAATATTCTTTGAGCAGAAAATCCTGGGCCAAAACTTAACATTAATCCGGTTTCTCCTTTTTTGGGTTTGTTATCCATAAAACGTTGCAAAACATATAACACCGTAGCACTACTCATATTTCCATACTCACGTAAAACAGTTTTAGTCTCATCAATATTCTTTCCTAGATCACCAAAAAGATTTTCTACAGTTTGCACAATTTTCTTACCTCCAGGATGAAAAATCAAATGATCTATTTCTTCTATAGATTTTCCATTTTTTGAAAGAAAAGGATGTATTATATCAGGAAAATATTTAGCTATTTTTTCAGGCACCTCTTTATCTAACACCATTTGTAGACCTCCATTAGTCAATTTAAAACCCATCATAGTTGTTGCATCATAAAAATGATACATCTCATCAGCAAGAATATTTGGTCCTTCAGATTGTTTTTCTGAAGAAAGTAAGGCACAAGCTGCTCCATCACCAAAAATAGCAGAACTCACAATATTCACCATACTATAATCATCATGTTGAAAAGTTGCTGTTGGCGATTCTACTGCGATTACCGCAGCTCTTTTTTCTGGATTTGCTTCTAAGAAATTCCTAGCGTATATAATTCCAGAAACTCCTGCTGCACAACCCATTTCAGTAACAGGAAGTCTTACAATATCTTGCCTAAGATCTAATGAATTTATTAAATAGGCATCTAATGACGGAATCATTATTCCTGTACAACTTACTGTAATTATATAGTCTAGTGATTTTGGATCCCAACCAGCTTTATCTAATGCTTTTTTTAGTGCAGATTCTCCAAGTTTTTTTACTTCTCTAATGTAAATATCATTTTTTTCTTCGAAAGAAGTTGCAGTAAAAACTTCCTCAATACTCATAATCCCATAACGCTTATCGACGGCGGCATTCTCAAAAATCTTAAGAACCTTTCGTTTAAAACGATCTTCTTGTCCTGTAAGCCAATGAGATACAAAAGGAAGTATTTCTTTTGTATTCCTTACATATTTTGGCAACTGTTTAGCAACTGTTGTTATTTTTACACTCAATTTTACTCCCTTTTAATTATTGATTATCCAGCGATACCTAAAAGCCCATTTCCAATCTAATTGATACTTTGTAAGTCCTAAATCTTTTGCAAAACTTACTAATTCTTTTCTTTTAAACCCCCTTTTAATAGATACGAGTCCATCATTCTTAGCAATATATCCTTTGATAAAGAAATAACTAAATATTTTAAATAAATAATACGACCAAGTGTTTCTATGGATATCATTAATAATCAAAGATTCTGACACTAACTCTAAACTTTTTTTAAGTACTTTCTTTATTTCTTCATCTGTAAAGTGATGCAATGTCAATGTGCAGATAATTATATCACAAGAAAAATTTTCTTTTGTCAGTGTTAGGATATCGGCATTCTTATAACTAATCTCTGTATATGGTTTACTTAAATTTTCTGCGTGTAACAAACATTTATCATTATTATCAATTCCGATTAATTTTGCTTTAATTCCTCTTTTCCTAAATACATCTGCTAATTGTCGCAGCATTTGACCATCACCACATCCCAAATCTGTAATAATCCATTCAGATTTATTATCCTTACTTTTTATTTTATTTAATACCGATTTGATAGTGATACTATTGCCTCCTAATAGTTTATTTACTCTAGATATATCCCTTAAAGCCACTGCCAAATCTTTTTCATTAACCTGGGGATCATCCATTAATTCTGCTTCATTACTTCTATTCGTAAAGTTTTCTAACATATTAAAGGTTTTCCGTGTGTTTGCTTTATAATTTTCGGAACAATGACCGGGACTAAAGTTGCCACTTTCTGACCTATTTGTTGTATAGTTTCATTTAACAGCATCTTTTGAAGTATACGTCCAGCATATAATCTTTTAGAAAACATTGTTTTCCATTCTTTTGAATAAAGTTCTTCTATCTTTTCTAATGTATATATATTAGATTCATAATTATTAATTAACAGTTCACATAAGATTTTAGCACTCTGTATAGCCATTGCCATGCCATTGCCACATAAAGGGTGGATTAATCCTGCCGCATCACCTAACATAAAAACATGATTTTCGACGGGCTGTTTTCTATCAAAATTAATTTGACTTATAGTAATCGGTTTTTCGAATATTCGTTGAGAGTTTTCAAAAAAATCTTTTAAATAAGGGTTTTTCTTAAGCACATTCTCTTCAAAATGATCTATATCCTTACATCTTTTAAAACTATCATAGTTTACGAGATAACATGCATTTACAGTATTATTCTCTACCATAGATAATCCACAGTAACCTCCATCAAAATTATGTAACGCCACTGTATTAGGATTAAAACTGGACTTATAATGAGCTTTAACTGCTAGCCAAGGAGATTTATTTTTACTAAAATCACGTTCCAACTTTTTATCTAATATGGATCGCTTCCCATAAGCTCCTATAACATAATCACTAGTAATCAATGCATTATTAGCCGTTTTTACAGAAAACCTGTTTTTTTTGTAGCCTACATCTAAAACTTGATCATTTAGTGTTTGTACACCTAAACTTTTTGCTAAATTCCATAAGTAATTATCTAGTGTATATCGACTAATACCAAAACCACCTAAAGGAAGTTTACTTTTTATTATTTTACCTTTTGTTGTGCTTATATTTAATTCTGAAATTTTTACTACTCCTAAATCATCTAATTTTATTCCCAAAAAATCAAAGTATGGCATTATTTCGTTAGAAATATATTCTCCACAAACTTTATGTTTTGGATACTGATCTTTTTCTATAATAAGCACAGGTATTTGATACTTAGCCAAATGTATTGCACTAGTCAAACCAGCCAGACCGCCACCAATAATAACTATGTGCTTATGACTATTCATTTATTGAAGATACATAAATTTTGTGCATAAAAAAATCCCAACTTTTAAGTCGGGATTTATCATTCTCAATTACAAAACCTTACTCTTTTATTTGCGCAACTGCTTGTCTTCTTAATTCTTCATTTGGTGATATAGTAACTTCTACCCTTCTATTTTTGGACTTCCCTTCAGAAGTGTCATTTGGATATTTAGGTTGTGATTCGCCATAATAAGTGACAGTAAATCTCTCTTCATCAACACCTTGTGTTATAAGATAATCTCTAACTGATTGTGCTCTATATTTTGATAGAATAAAATTAGATTCTTCTTTACCAACATTATCGGTATGACCTTCGATTAGAATATTAGAATTAGGGTATTCTTTAAGTATTTCTGCTAATTTATTGATGGTTTCTTTAGAACTTGCATTTAAATCATACTTATTGGTATTAAAATAGACACCGCTTTCTTCATCAAAAACAATATTAATATCTTCTTCTACTCTTTGTACAACGACTGCAGGCATTTCTTCTTCGATCTTTTTTGCTTGTTGATCCATTTGATTTCCTATAATACTCCCTACCGTTGCTCCAACAATACCACCAATGACGGCACCAATTTCACCTTCTTCTCCTATATTCTCTCCAATTACTCCTCCAATAATGGCGCCACCCGCTGCTCCTATAAAACCACCTAATTCGGCGTTTTTCATAGATTTACAACTCATGATAGTGATTAATAATATTCCTAAATATGCTAGTTTTTTTGAGTTTTTGATATTGTGTGATCTCATGTGTAGTAAATTATGTTTGTTGGTTATTAATTCTTTTAATTATTGTTTCTCAAAATTTAGTTTAATTGTAAACTTTTCTCCATCTATGATCATATCATAAGTCCAAGTCATTCTATCATCCTTCAATTCATGGAATTCCATACGATACCCTTTATTATTTATTTCACTTTTCATCTTCTTATTAACCGGTTTTAATAAGATGCTATGCTTTAATCCATTCATTTCTTTTGGAATGGACCATATGAAATTATAAATACCAATTTCTGGGCAAGAGGTCCCTGATAGAGCGTAGCTTCCGGTATTATTATTGGATATGAACTCCCAATTTGTGTCTTCAATACATTTTAAAGGAACACCATTCAATACAGTAACATTATATGTAGCACTACTATTGGTATCAAAACTGGCTTCTTTTAATATCCAAACTCCTTGTATTGAAATCTTAGCTGACCTTGTAAAAGCATCCGAAGCTCCACAACTATATAAAAGTATACATGTCAAAAAAAGGAAAATTGTTCTCAAGGTTTAGGTTTTAAAAAGGTTATCATGTTTTATAGAACAAATATCCTCTTCTTATTACCTTAATACTACATCCTAAATAGTGAAAAAGAGATCACTGTTTTCAGGGTAAAAAAAATGCATGAAAAAATCCCCAAAGAAAACTACATTCCTTTGGGGATTTAATAAATTTTTATACTTTTTTTAATCTATTTTTTTAGCGTCTTCTATCATTTTATCATTTGCTAAAACACCAAATTCTACTCTTCTATTTTTCGCCCTTCCTTCTGCAGTCGAATTATCATACTTAGGTAATGTTTCCCCATGATAATAGGTAGTTAACCTGGTAGTGCTAATACCTTGAGATACTAAATAACTAGTAACTGCATTTGCCCGTTTCTTTGACAATTCCATATTATAAGCATCATCACCAGAACTATCTGTATGACCATCTACAATAATATTAGTGTCAGGATATTCCTTAAAAATATTAATAAGCTTATTCAAGTTCTCCTTGGATTTTGCATTAATATTATACTTATTAGTATCAAAATACACACCACTATTTTCATCAAATATGATATCAATTCCCTCTCCAACTCTAGTTACTTCTGCTCCTGGAATTTCTTCTTCTATTTTTTGAGCTTGTTTATCCATTTGTTTACCAATAACTCCACCGGCAACACCTCCAACAACACCTCCAATAATAGCTCCTAATACAGAATTTTCTTTATTTCCAACATTATTACCTATTACCCCTCCTAGAACTGCTCCAGTAGTCGTACCTATAACAGCACCTTTTTGCGTATTATTTGCATTTTGTACCGCATCACAACTGTTCAAAATAATTAAAGCAGTTAATGCTATTGCTATTTTATTAAAATTTGATCGTATCATTATCTTAAGATTTGATTTATTGTAGTTTATTAAAATTCATGGTGATTACAAAAGGTTTTCCTTCTAGGCTAACTGTTTGAGTCCACGTCATTGTAGTATCATCTAAATGTTTAAGGGTCATGCGATACCCTTTATTATTATTCGTACTTTTCTTCTTCTCATCTATTGGTTTAAAAAGAAAACTATAATCTCCATTTTCTGATGGTTCTGGAATAGTAAATCTAAAGTTACGAGCACCAGTAGAAGTACACTGATTTTCATTTACTGTATATTTACCTGTATTATTATTTGGAATAAATTTCCATATACCACCAGTTAGACATTCTGCCGAAGCATCATTATATAACGTAACCTCAAACACACCAGAACGGTCATAAGATATTTTATCTAAAGACCATTCCCCTTTTAAGGTTTTCTTTGCTGCTATAATCGTTTTCTGGCTTGCAGAACAAGATGCCAGCAAAATAACTGTAAGTACTAATATCAGTTTTTTCATGAGTATTAATTTATGTTTAACTGTAAAATTTAAGCTATGAGTTTATATTCAAATATCATCATATAAACTTATTTTGAATTAAAAATATCATCGGAGCATTTAATAATTTAGATCAAATACACAGATTTTAGATAAAAGTGATGAAGTTTACTTTGGGAAGTCATACGGTTGTGGTTTTTAAAAGTTCAAATCTAATCTACATAAGAGATAAAACGAAACAAAGAATATTATCATATATTAACTATACATTGTTAACAGATTTTAACACTATAAAAAGCCAATTAATATAAAATAAAAAACACTTACTCTTCTTCCTTTGGAACTCTAAATAGTAGAAAAACACCAACAATGAAAAATATTATAAAAAACAATATTGAAAACCTAACACTGCCCGTTAGTTGCGCTACAATACCATAAGAAAACATTCCAATAACTATGCCGATTTTTTCTGCTACATCATAAAAACTAAAGTAAGAAGCAGTATCCACAGCATTTTCCGGTAGTAACTTTGAATATGTAGACCTAGACAAGGCTTGAATACCTCCCATTATAAGACCTACGATAGCAGCTGCAACATAAAACTGAGTTGGTGTTGTAATAGTATATGCATAAATACAAACCGCAATCCAAATACAGTTAATAACTATAAGAGTTTGTATATTACCATATTTAGCCGAAGCTCTTGAAGTTAAAAAAGCACCCGCAATAGCGACTAATTGAATTAAAAGAATACTAATAATAAGTCCTGTTGTCGCATTTTGATCTCCCCAATCTAACTCTTCAATACCAAAATAAGTAGCAATAAGCATAATGGTTTGAACCGCCATACTATAAACAAAAAAGGAAATTAAATACCTTTTTAACCTAATATTATGTTTAAGAGCATTCCATATTAATTTCAATTCTTTAAAACCATTAAACAGAACATCTTTAGATAAAGTTTTCTTTTTATTTCCTTTTGGCAAATAATAATATGAATATTGACTAAAACCAATCCACCATACACCTACCATTAAAAATGATAATCTAGTTGGTAATCCTTCATTCTCAAAACCAAACCAATCATATTTTAATATCATTACTAGGTTTATTATTAAAAGTATTACACTGCCTATATATCCTAAAGAATATCCTTTTGCACTTATGGCATCTTGTTGCTCCGGAAATGCGATATCTGGTAAATACGAATTATAAAATACAATACTCCCCCAAAAACCGATCAACGCTAATAAATAACATAACAAACTGAAAAATAAATTATCTAAAGAAAACCAATATAAACCTATACAGGATAATGCTCCTAAATAGCAAAAGAACTTCAAAAAATTTTTCTTATTACCTATATAATCAGCTATTCCTGAAAGGAAAGGGCTAATAAATGATACAATAAGGAATGCTAAAGCGGTTACATAACTTATCAAAGAATCATTATTAAAATCATATCCCAAAAAAGAAACAGTATCACTAATTATTTCTCCTTGATCATTTCTAATAATAGTTAGTGCTCCCCAAAATATAGGGAAAACAGCAGATGAAATAGTTAAGTTATATACAGAATTTGCCCAATCATAAAAAGCCCAAGCATTTAATAATTTCTTATGTCCTTTAGGTAGTGTGTTTCCCATGTATCAATATTAAAAAAGCTGTTCTGGAATTTTCCGGAACAGCTTCTAAAATAAGTATAATCTTTTTAAGTATTGAGAATTTACAATTATTTAAAGCTAGTAACTCCAAATTTTCTTGCCTCAGCTTTTGCAGCTGGTGCCCAAGCTGTGAGATTAGCTATACGAGTATCATTTGATGGATGTGTACTCATAAACTCTGGTGGTGCTTGTCCTCCACTATTGGCTTTCATTCTTTTCCATAACTCGGCTGCTTCCGAAGGGTCATATCCTGCAATCGCCATTAATGTCAATCCAATTTTATCAGCTTCTGTTTCATGACTTCTACTAAATGGTAACATAACTCCGAATTGACTACCTAAACCAAATGCTGTTCCAACTATCTGTTGTGTTTGCTCCTTTTGTCCACTAACAGCTACTGCTGTCGCTACACCTGCTACTTGTTGTAATTGTCCAGCACTCATACGCTGTTGTCCATGATTTGCAATTGCATGAACTACCTCGTGTCCCATAATAGCAGCTATTCCCGTTTCAGTTTTGGCAATCGGTAAAATACCCGTGTAAAATGCTATTTTTCCACCAGGCATAGCCCAAGCGTTAACAGATTTATCATCTATTAGGTTATATTCCCATTTATAATCACTCAAATAACCTTGATGACCATTTGCATTAAGCCATCTTTCTGCCGCTGTAGCTATCTTTTGACCAACACGTTTAACCATTTCTGCTTCTGATGTGCCCTTTAGTACTTTACTTTCCTTCAATACCTGATCATATTGGGCAAAAGCTGCTGGTAAAATCTGAGAATTAGGCACTAACGCCAATGTTTGCTTACCAGTAAAAGGGTTGGTAGCACACGATAGAAAAAGAAACACAGATCCTAATGCAACTACTATTTTTTTATTTTTCATAATATTTACGGATAGATATAATTTACGTAATATAAAATTACAAAATTCAACACATCCATTTTAATAAAAAACGATCTATTTATTCACTATAGTCTATGTAAAGCTTTTATAATCGACAAACTGCATTATTTAGATACAATATGAAGCTCTGTAAAGTTTTTTGGAACAACTACGGTATTATTTTTAGCATCATAGTTAAGATCACCTAAGGATACCACTACATTATCAATTTCAATTTTTCCTATAACAAAAGGTAATCCTATAAATTCTATTTTCATTGCTTCATACTCCGTGATGAATGTACCATTTTTATGCTGCTGTATAATAATTTCATTTTCCTTTCCAGTAAAAGCAAAACTCCGCAAACTAAATCGCCCTTTAGCATAATCATAACCATCTTGAGCGTCCTCATATACCTTAGAGACTTCTTTATTACCCAATTTATAATAAACTTCTAGCTTTAATTCTTCAATTTTTTTCTCACCTACATATTGCTGAATAGGGTATTTAGGAATAACCGCTCCTTCTTTTACAAATAACGGAATCGTGTCTAAATCTGCGTCTACCCATTGTTCCATTCCTCCTTTCACATATTCACGTGTCCAGTAATTATACCAATTACCTCGAGGTATATATAATCTTCTTCCTTTGGCATTAGGTTCTTGAACAGGACATACTAAAATTTGATTTCCAAAAACAAATTCATCGGTTCTATAATGTGTTTGTGGATCCAATTGATCATATAGGACCAATGATTTTAACATTGGTATTCCTTCTTCTGCATATTCCCAAAACATGGTGTATAAATATGGTAGCAATTGGTAGCGCAATTCTACATATTTTCGTGTTACATCAATTACCTCTTCACCAAAGGTCCAAGGTTCTTGATTACCGTGATCTCCTGATGAATGAGTTCTGCAAAAAGGATGAAAAACACCTAACTGTATCCATCGAGCATAAAGTTCTCCTGTAGGATGTTCTGCAAATCCTCCGATATCACTTCCTGTAAAAGACATACCACTCATACTCATACGTTGAGCCTGAATATTTGCTATCCAAAGATGCTCCCAAGTGGCTACATTGTCACCAGTCCAAGAAGAAGTATATCGTTGTGCTCCTGAATATGCTGATCTTGTAATTACAAATGGTCTTTTTGGATAAGCAAATCGTTTTATCCCTTCATAAGTCGCACGCGCCATTTGCGTACCATAAATATTGTGTGCTTTTCTGTGACTACAAGGATTCCCATCATAATTATGACGTACATCATCAGGGAATGTTTTTCCAGGAACCTCCATTACTGCTGGTTCATTCATATCATTCCAAACCCCTTTTACACCAATTTCATCAATAAGCTCTTTAAATAATCCTGCCCACCATTCTCTAACTTCAGGATTTGTAAAATCAGGAAAGAAACATTCTCCCGGCCATACTTTTCCTCTCATATAAGGTCCATCGGCGCGTTTACAGAAATAATCGTTTTCCATTGCCTCCTGATATACAGAATACTGATCATCAATCTTAATTCCTGGATCAATAATTACAATAGTTTTATACCCATCTTCTGCTAATTCCTCTACCATTCGTTTTGGATCTGGGAAATACTCCTTATTCCAAGTAAAACATCTAAATCCATCCATATAATCTATATCTAAATATATAGCATCACAAGGTATTCTTAAGTCTCTAAATTTCGTAGTAATTTCCTTTACTTTACTTTCTGGATAATAACTCCATTTACATTGATGATATCCCAATGCCCATAAAGGTGGTAATTCGGGTTTACCTGTAAGATCTGTATATCTAGTAACCACATCCTGCATATTAGGTCCATAAAAGAAATAATAATTCATTTCTCCGCCATGCGCCCAAAAACTAGTTACATTACGACGTTCGTTACAAAAATCAAAAAATGTTTTGAAAGAATTGTCAAAGAAAATACCATAAGCTCTTTCTTCATACATTCCAATATAAAACGGAACACTTTTATATAATGGATCTTGATCTTTTCCAAAAGCATATTGATCAGTAGCCCAATTCTCTATACGTTTACCCTTTAAGTTTAAATGCATCGGTTTATCACCCAAGCCATAATAACACTCACCTTGCGGAGCGGATTTACTCATCTTTACGATGTTTCCTCCGTACTCATAACTTTGCTCCCAATGAAATCCCCAATCATCTTTACAAATAACATTTCCTTCTTTATCACTAATGGAAACACTAATATTAGCCTTAGCAATAGAAATTACTATTTTCTTGGTGATGATCTCATATTTATCTTCTAACTCTTTAACCTCTAACTCACTGTATCCTCTTACACCTTTTTCGCTAATTGCATAAGAAAAGTCTTTCTCAAAATTACTGTCCGTTGCGTATCTAAAACGCACTACACTTCCTCTTATAATAGTTACTTGAAGAATTACACCATTCTCTGTAGTGAAATTAATCTTATCTACATTTTGTGAAAAGGAAATGATCTTTCCGGGAAATAAGTTCCCTTTTATCTCTAACTCAGTATTAGTAATCATAGTTGGT
Organism: Aquimarina sp. AD1; assembly: GCF_003443695.1. NCBI lineage: Bacteria > Pseudomonadati > Bacteroidota > Flavobacteriia > Flavobacteriales > Flavobacteriaceae > Aquimarina > Aquimarina sp. AD1. The sequence continues at coordinate 1,250,219 of NZ_CP031966.1, forward strand.
TGGTTTCTTTTCTTATACTATTGTGTTATGTAAAAAAACGATATCTATTGCAATAAATGAACTCTTTTAATTAGTATTTATTAAAAACATTCAACGAAAACGTTTGAAACTATAATCAATTAACAATTGTTTAAACTACAACTAATAAAGTGCCTTATAGTATTGTAAACATGAAATAATTTAGGTTATATAAATTAACTCTTGATTTTAAAAACAAGTGTTCCTAATGGAGGAATATCAATCTCCGCCGAATATTCTCTATAATGCCATTCTTTATCTTCTATCAAAATCTTTTCAGATATAAAATCCCCTGTTCCTCCATACGTTTTTTCATCAGTATTAAATAATGGAATTAGTGTTCCTTTTGCTGATAATCCTATACGATAATTGGAACGTGGTACCGGCGTAAAATTGCAAGCTACAACTAACGTATCCTCAGTCTTGTTTCCTTTTCTAATATAGGCAACTACAGAATTTTCATGATCATCATAGCTTATCCATTCGAAACCATCTGACTCAAATTGTTTTTCATACAAAGCTGGGTGATTTCTGTACAACGAATTAAGATCTGTAATCAACTTTTTAATTCCAGAATGATAATCGTACTGCAATAAATGCCAATCCAAACTACTCTGGAAGTTCCATTCTTCTCGTTGACCGAACTCGGCACCCATAAAGAGTAAATTACTACCAGGATGTGTAAACATATAGCTATATAGCAATCGTAAATTAGCAAACTGTTGCCACTCATCGCCAGGCATTCTGCCTATAATACTTCTTTTTCCATATACCACTTCATCATGAGATAACGGTAACATAAAGTTTTCCGTAAATGCATAAGTCATACTAAAAGTTAAATCATTTTGATGATGTTTTCTATAGATAGGCTCTTTTGAAAAATACTGTAACGTATCATGCATCCACCCCATCATCCATTTCATACCAAAACCAAGCCCTCCAAGAAATGTTGGTTTAGAAACCATAGGAAAAGAGGTAGACTCTTCTGCAATTGTTTGTACATCCGGGTAACTAATATAAATCTCTTTATTTAGTTCCTTCATGAATTCAATCGCTGCAAGGTTTTCTCTACCTCCATATTGGTTTGCTTCCCATTCCCCATCTTCTCTAGAATAATCTAAAAATAACATGGAAGCAACTGCGTCAACTCTTAATCCATCTGCATGGAATTGATCCAACCAAAAAATTGCATTACTAATCAGAAAACTTTTAACTTCATTTCTTTCATAGTTAAATATTAAACTCTTCCAATCAGGGTGATATCCTTTTCTTTTATCAGGATGCTCATATAAACAAGATCCATCAAAAAAGCCTAAACCATGATTATCTTCTGGAAAATGCGATGGTACCCAATCCAATAGAATCCCAATATCATTCTGATGAAGTTTATCTACTAGTAATTTAAATTCCTCTGGATAACCAAAACGAGATGTTGGTGCAAAATAACCAGTTATTTGATATCCCCAAGATGGATCATAAGGATATTCCATAACAGGCATTAGTTCCACATGAGTAAAATTCATTTCCTTTACATAGGAAACCAATTCGTCTGCCAGTTCGGTATATGACAAAGATCGATCTTCTTCTATTTTTCTTTTCCAAGAGCCTAAATGAACTTCATAAACCGAAAAAGGAGCATCGATTGTATTATGTTTTTTTCTATTTGCCATCCATTCATTATCATTCCAATCATATAAATCTTCCCAAACTACCGAAGCCGTTTTTGGAGGGTGTTCACATCTACGTGCATATGGATCCGCTTTTTCAGTTACAATACTATTATTATGAGAATGAATTTTATATTTATAGATATTACCTTTTCCTACTTCAGGTATAAAACCTTCCCATATACCAGATTTATCCCAGCGAACGTGTAATTGATGTTCTCCTTCTACCCAAAAATTAAAATCTCCAATCACAGAAACAGATTTAGCAGATGGTGCCCAAACTGCGAAATATGTTCCTCGAACTCCATCTACCATAATAATATGTGAACCAAATTTTTCATATAATCGATAGTGCTTACCAGCTTTAAAAAGATTAATATCAAATTCAGAAAATAAACTATGTACTATTACTTTACTCATATAAGAATGGTCATGATATTATTAATATCATTTTAACTAAATAGAATATTCTATTTATAATTATTTAATTTAGAAATTATAGATACTTAGATCTTAAAATTATCTGGTATTATAGCACCTTTTCTAAACACTACAATACCATCTTTTATCACATACTTTTCATTATCAATATCTTCTAGATGCGGCCCTCCATTAATAACAACATCATTACCAATTCTACAATCCTTATCAATAATAACGTTATTAATATTACATCTTTCTCCGACACCTATATAAGGTCTATTCTCCTTATCATCAGTTTGCAATTCTTCTATGTCTTGATATCTATCACTACCTATCATATATGTGTTTTTTATGATAGTATCTTTTCCAATTCTGGATCTAATACCAATAACAGATTGTTCTACTTCCTTGGCTTGTATTAAGCAACCTTCAGCAATCATTGATTTATTTAGTAGTGTTCCAGATATTTTTGATGGAGGAAGTATTCTAGGTCTGGTAAGTATATTTCTATCATTATCAAATAAATCAAATTTTGGAATATCATTGGCTAACTCGATATTAGCTTCAAAAAAGGAAGGAATTGTTCCTATATCTGTCCAATAGCCTTCATATTGATATGCTAATACTTTATGATCTTCAATCGACTGAGGAATGATTTCTTTTCCAAAATCTATTCTTGAAGGATCAGAAAGCAAATCAACTAACAATTGTCTATTAAATATATAAATCCCCATTGAAGCCAAATAGTGACGATTCTCACTTTTCATTTCTTCACTTACTTCAGATTCCCAACCTGGAAGTTTATCAGAATTTGGCTTTTCAGTAAATGAACTGATAAAACTATTTTCGTCAGTTTTTAAAATCCCAAAATCGGTTGCGTCTTTTGGGTTAACAGGCAATGTAGCTATAGAGATATCAGCTCCTTTCTCTATATGCGCTTCAATCATATCATTAAAATCCATTTGATATAATTGATCACCTGATAAAATAAGTGCGTACTCAAAATCATGATTAAGAAAATGATGCATCGATTGTCTTACAGCATCTGCAGTACCTTGAAACCAAGTTTTATTACCAGGTGTTTGTTCTGCAGCAAGAACATCTACAAAAGCTTGACTAAAAGAGCTAAAAACATAAGTGTTTTTAATGTGACTATTTAGAGAAGCTGAATTGAACTGCGTAAGCACAAACATTCTTTTAATATCCGAATGTATACAATTAGTAATAGGAATGTCTACCAATCTGTATTTTCCAGCGATAGATACTGCTGGTTTTGATCTACTTTCGGTTAAAGGAGATAATCTGGTTCCTTGTCCACCTCCAAGGATAATTGCAAGGACTTTTTTGTTAATCATTGTGCGATTGTTTTAAAGATTTATATAATTCAATGTATTTATTAGCTGAATTATTCCAAGAATGATCAATTTTTAAAATTTCTTTTTGTGTTTTCCTATATCTATTTTGGTCGTTATAAAATTCAATTCCCCTTTTAATTGAATTATATACATCCTGAACGTTTACCTGATCATGACAGATCCCAAAACCACCATCACCAATATCTATAACAGTGTCTTTTAATCCGCCTATTTTTCTAACTATAGGTACGAGACCATATCGTAAAGAATATAGTTGGTTAAGCCCACAAGGTTCCACTCTAGAAGGCATTAATAAAAAATCAGCGCCTGCATATATAATATGCGATAGTTTTTCATCATATCCTATATATGTATTATATGTACCTGGAAAACGTTCCTTTAATTCCCTTAATTTTGACTCTATAGCCGGATCACCAGATCCTAAAATGAGTATATTAATATCTAAATGCTGTAATGCCTCAGAAACAATATTCGGAAGAAGGTCTGCTCCTTTTTCATATACAAGTCGACCTATAAATGCAAATAATGGTTTATCTATATCAAACCCAAACTCTTTACATAACCAATTTTTATTTTCCTTTCTTCCAGAAACGATATTTTTATTTCCGTAATTACTAATAATCATTGGATCCGTTTTGGGATTCCATGTCTGATGATCAATTCCGTTCAGTATTCCAATACATTTATTTTTTTCGTGTGATAAAAGCCCTTCTAAACCATTAGCTTGACCTTGCAACTCTTCCATGTAACTTGGTGAAACTGTAGTTACTTTCCAAGCACACTTTATTGCAGTAGCTAAAGGATTTATACATTGATCCCAATCTAGTAATCCAATATTATGTAAATCAAATTGTGGTATATAATCTAATTTATCATAAGAAAACTGACCTTGATATTGCGCATTATGAATTGTGAGTACGGTAGGAATATCAATTAAACTTTGATAAACACCCACTTGGGATACTAAAAAAGGTATAAGACCCGTATGGTGATCATGGCAATGTATAATATCAGGTTTTATATCTATAGATAAAAGCCAATTTAAAATCGCTATTTGAAACGCTACAAATCGTTCTGTATCATCTTCATAGCTATAGACATTTGATCTATATAATAATTCCTTTATATCTACTAGATATATTTGAAACCCAAACTCGGAGGATATTACTTTTTTAATCGTAAAATCAAAGGAATTAGATCCCAAAACCAATGAATCAGTATAAATGTCTTCACAAGAAAGCTCATTAATTTTTGAATTATCAAAAAAAGGCATAATAACCTCTGTAATACAACCTAGTTCCGTTAGATATTTTGGTAATGAACCGACGACATCTCCAAGGCCGCCAACTTTTGCTAAAGGATAACATTCTAAACTCGTATGAAGTACTCTCATTATTTATTCTTTAGTGCAAAATTTATCAAATGAACCTGTTGTTAATAACTTCCAACAGGAGTTTAAAGCTATAAAAAAGCTGAAAACATTTACCTATATAAATTTTAAAAAGAATAAGATTTAATGATTATTTAATAATTATTTAGCAGCATTATTTTCGATTTGATAATAATATGATAATTGTCGAAAAATAGACAACGGTTAACAACTAGCTATAAGCTACTTATTGATAGTCCTTAGAGCCTTTTTTATAATATATTTGGTATCTTTTGATGAGCTATTTTCTCCCCATTCTTTACAAACATTAAGAACCCAATCAGGTCTTGTCTTACTTGCATCATTTAACCAGTTACCAACAGCATCCTTTACATATTTTGATGTATCAGATTTCAACGCTTCCAAAATACCAATTGCTTTTTCGGGAGTTTCTTTGAGTTCATCTATTTTTTTTGTCCAAACTCCTATTGGTCTAATCGTTTCTACAGCATAACGTCTTACATTCTCATTAGTATCTTTTGTCCAGTTAGATAATATCATAATAGATTGATCTAAATCTTGAATTATATAATCCTTTGTTGCAAAAATCGCAACTTCTCTAACCCCAAAATGTGGATCTGCAGCAAATGGTTTATTAGTGTGAAGTCTTTCTGTGATTGACATGTCTAATCCACTATAATACTGAGTAGCCCAACATCTACATACATCAGAAGGATGATTAGACAAATAATCAATGACTTTATTATCATTGGTTAATTGAGCAAAAGTTGCGCCTATAACTTTGGTATTGCTATTGGCACTTGGCTTTTTTTGATTAGACACGGCTTCATAAAAACTATCATACCAATTAGATTTGTTTAAATCATCTAGTATACATTTTAGTAATTTTAATTGATCTACAGCTAACCATTCCATAAGGTTAGCTGTTTCAATTAGACCTTTATTTAAATATTCTAATACTTCCGAATCTAAATCTTTAGCACTTCTTGGACCTTTTCGATTTATTATGTGCTCCGGAATCTTTTTATTTGTTTGCATAATAGGTTTTAAATCTGATAACATAATACATTCTTTTAAATATATGATTATTCTTCGAATTGGTTAAAAACATCCATATGAAACATTTGCATTGATTCCGGTTTTATAATTTCAAAAATTTCTAATGCCTTTGGATTTTTCATAATATCTTCTCCAGCTAGCTTAGCCGATTTAATATCTGTCCAATACAGTAGATCAATAAACTTACCGTCGATATTACTTGCGGTTGTTCTATCTATAAATCCATCATATAATTTAACAATATCATTTAAAGAAGTTATAGCCTTCTTAGCTTGTTCTACAGAGTACCCTGGTACTACTTCGAATAATACGATTTCAATTGAATAAGGTTTGTCTTTCATAAGGTTGTGGTTTTGACTAAATGTAGTTGCGCAGCATAAAAACATACTAAGCATAATTGTGTGGATTAAGTGATACATATTCTAATTTTCACCAAAACTACAAGTGGAGTGTGACAACCTTATGTCAGTAGTATTTTTAATGTTCCATATATTTTTTAAAATACTCTTCTAACGTAAAAAATTTTGGAGGGAATAACTCTGAAGTTTCTATTAAATTGATAATTCGATCTGTCCTAAACTCCCTATAATCTTTACGTAATCTACAATAGGCTATTAACACCCATATAGTATTTGTAAAATATACACCTAAAGGTTCAATCGATCGTTTGGTGTATTCTTTAGAAGCAGCTGTATATTCTATTTCTAGTACTCTCAAATCTGTAATAGCTTTTTGGATTGTTGATAAATAAGTGCTAGCTGGAGATTTTTTATAAGGAGGACTAACAATTCTTTTTTCTAAAAGTTCTAACTTTTCTTTTTGTGTTGTATTAAGAATCGCTTTAACTTTTTCTATAGCAGTATTATAGTCAGAAATAAGTGATTCATCATTATTGGTGTGGATAATTTTAGCAGCAGTTATTAATGCATTGGCTTCCTTTTCTGAAAACATAATTGGGGGAAGAGAATACCCATCTACCAAAAAATAACCTGTACCTGCCTCGGCTCCTATAGGAACACCAGCATCAGATAATGCAAGCATATCTCTATAAATAGTACGAATGCTTACATCAAATTTCTCTGCTAAATCTGAAGCTTGAACTATTTTTTTAGATTGTAACTTAACTAAAATAGCTGTTAACCGATGTAATCGTTTCATTTCTACTAATTATTCATAAATTTCATCATCGTCTTCCTCTTCAGAGGAATCCTCAATTTCACTAAGATCGGTCGTAGTATTCATGATATAAGCTACTTCTGCATCAGCTGCCTCTTCAATCTCTTCAGGAGTTAATGCTACCGCTTTTACCCTATTATCACGTATCATACCACCAGTCATTATAAGGCTAGTTCCAATTATTACAAACAATAAAATTCCTGGTTCAAAACCTGGGATCATGGCCTCTGCTGGTATTGCATAAAATAATAATACTGTAATTAACCCTCTAGGAGCTATAAATAATTGAGGAGAAATATCTTTTCCTACAAATAATCGTAACAATACATATCGAATCAAATAAATCGAAATGATAATTAGAATACTTATCAATGCTACTTTTAAATTTAATAAAGAAGATAAGGTAATTGTAATACCAAAAATCACAAAAAACAATGTTCGTACTACAAATGCAGTTTCCGCAGTAATTACATGTAATTCATGGTAAATTGTTTTTGCCTTTTCAAAATCCAATAAACCTTCTAGTTTCCACTGAAAAAACAATTTCATATTAGCGATTACTAGACCAAAAATCAAAATGATAATCAAAGACGATAAATGCATTTTTTTTCCAACTCCATATAACAATAATAAAACAGCTATTAATAGAAATAGTTTTACTTGGCTTTTTATCTTTTGAAAAATTAAAATAATACCATAACTGGCAATTAGTGATATAATAATTGTAATGATTAAGTTAAATGCAAATCCCGAAACTCCAGCATCCTCTGCGGGATTAAGTTTTCCTGTAAGGAAATAAAACATCATAATTCCTAAAATATCAGAGAATGTACTTTCATACACATGAAATTCTTTTTTTGCTTCTGACAACCCGGCTACACTTGGAATAATTATAGCACTTGACAGAATAGATAATGGAGTAGCATATAACAAAGCAGATTGCCACGTCATTCCATCAATCAGTGCCTTTAAAATTACCGCAGCAATATATGCAGATGCAACAAGCCCTATTAAAGCAATCCCAAGAGATTTTAAGATAGGAACTAATTTTTCTTTTTTCAATTTTAATTCTAGCGCAGCCTCTAATACAATCATTATCAGCCCAACAATTCCAAGAATCTCTAGCATCGGGAAAAAATCAAAAGATCCCGCTCCAAATGCTTTAATCGCATACTGAATAATAATACCCAATATAATCAACATTAATACAGCTGGAATATTAGTTTTCTTTGCTATTCCATTAAAAATAAAAGATAAAATAAGGACTAAAGAAACTTCGATTATTAAATTATACGAGGAGAATATTTCCATTGGTTAGTTGTGGTTGTTTAATATTGCAAGGAAAAGATAGTAAATTATTTTAAGGTATGAACAACCTCTTAATCGCAATCATTCGTTAATACTTATTTAACGAAATACTGTAGTTAAAAAGTGTATTTTAGAAACTTAAAATGAACAAAAAACTGTTTTTATGTCTAATCAAGGTTTGATAATCGAAGAACGAAGTAGAGATATTGGTGATTTTCTTGTAGGGAGATTTATTCCTTTTCGAAAAAAAAGAATGGTAGGTCCCTTCATTTTTATTGATCATATGGGTCCAACCATCATTAAAAAAGGAAAATATATGGATGTAGATCAACACCCACATATCGGATTATCTACTTTAACTTATTTATTAGATGGTGAAATTATGCATCAGGATAGTATCGGCACTAATCAACGTATTTCTCCAGGTTCTGTGAACTGGATGGTTGCCGGAAAAGGAGTTACACATACCGAACGTACTCCTAAGGACATGAGAGACGGTACAGAATTTATAACACACGGATATCAAATTTGGGTAGCACTACCAAAACATTTGGAAAATATAGAACCCGAATTTCATCATTTAGATAAAACTGAAATCCCTTCTTGGAATGATGGAACAACTGAATTTAAGTTAGTTGCCGGAAAAGGATATGGTAGAATATCATCGTTGCCTGTGCATTCCGAACTTTTTATGGTAGAAGTAAAAAGTAAAGAACGATATGAATTACAAATCAAAGGAGAGCTAAAAGGAGAAATAGGCATCTGTATCGTAGATGGCGAAATACAAGCCTGTGAAAACAATATTTCTAAAAGAAATATGCTAGTTTCTAAAATAGAAGATACATGTACCATAATTTTAGAGCCAAACACACATCTATTACTTTTTGGAGGGCAACCATTCCCTGAAGAACGTCATATTTATTGGAATTTTGTTTCCTCTAGCACAACTAAACTAGAAGAAGCCAAAGAAAAATGGAGAAACAAACAATTTCCGAAAGTATCTCACGATAACAGTTATGTAATGATGCCCGAATAGTTTTAACCTGATGCTAATTCTCTTCTAATATCGTGCAATGTTTTTGTCGTGTTTACTAACTCCAATACTACTTCTTTTCGGAACTCATCTAAATCCTCGTAATCATAGTACTTTGCCCATTTATGATCTTCTAAAAGAGTTTTTATCTGTTTAATTAATTTACGAGTAGCATCAACTGGACGTATCACAGCAATCTGATCATAAGCAGGATTGTCCTTATGCTTATAACTAACAGTTTTGGTTTCGAAATCTACAGCAATATAATATGCATCTACATCTTGATCTAGATTTTCTCTAAAATCAGTCCAATCTGCATACCCTAAACGAAGATCATCAATCTCTACAGGAATTTCTGAGACCAATCTCCAGTTACACTTAGCAGCTCTACCCCAATGATTAGATAGGCGATATACTCCATTAGTTGTATAATAATAGGTGCTACCAGATTCACTTCGGTAGTGGGGTTTTCTCCTAGAAATTTCTCTTAGACGTACTCCCTTAAATACGCAATAAGTATTCTTAAAGAAATTATTTCGAGTAAACTTCTTTGTTGTAATAATTTGTTCTTCCAATGACAACTTTTTTTTTCCGGGAACAAATAACTTGTTTTTTTAGGAGAAAAAGAAAACAAGTTTTTAACAGAATTATATTATTCTTTGATATCCGTTATTTCTATTTCTACTCTTCTATTATATTGCGGATATGTACCTAAAGGAAATTTACCTTCGAAACCTACGTAAGATAATCGTTCTTTATCAATACCATTAGAAATTAAAAAATCATATACCTTTTTTGCTCTTCGTGTAGACAAATTATCTTCGGGTCTATATAATGTAGAGTCAGCCATCTGCTGAGGTTTTAACTGATTTATATGGCCTTGAAGTTGTATGTGTAATTTCTTTTTTTCCTTTAATTCGTCCACCAATTTATGCAATACAAAATCCGTTCTTGGTAAGAATACAGTTTTACCACCTTGAAATAAAACATTGTCTAAAATAATTCTATCACCCTTCTCGTGATAATCATCAATAATCTGATTCTTATCATTGAAATAAACAATAATATCAACCCTTCTGTTTTTCGTTCTTTGTTCTGAAATAGAAAAATTACTCTCATCATTAATTGGCAATTCTCCTTTGCCTACAGGGGAAAATAGTACGGTCTGCTTATTTGCTTTAATCTTAATTTGTTCAGAAACAAATTCCGATCTTTTTTGAGATAACATAAGATTATTAGCTTCTTCTCCTACATCGTCGCAATAACCAAAAACTTTTATTTTACCAACGTTTTTTAATTTCGAAATTGAATCAATATATCTAGTAAGTCTTGAGAAATCACTAAGTCGTAAGTTCGCCTTATTGGTTTTAAAATAAGTAGAAAATTTAATTTCCTTTTGAGCAATAATAGAAGAACAAAAAAAATGAATGAAAATATAATTAGCCAATTTTTCATAATTATTTCATAAAATTAACATTACTTAAACACAATAACTGGCCAATTATTGTGGTAATATTTACAAAATAATTCTAATCCAAATAATGAATTAGATGAATCATTTCTTACTTCCTAAAACTAAAAACATACAATATCCAAGAAGGTTTCCAAAGAATATTCCAATGTAATGAGGGACTACAAACAATGCTTCGTAAAAAACACCTGCTCGTCTACCCCACTTTCTGGTACAAGCTCTTCCAATATAAGACATTCTCCACCAATGAATTGTTTTACGACCATTACGACCATCTCGATATACTTCTTTACCAGTAGTATATACACAACGTAAATGTCCTCTTAATGAACACTGATCAACAGTAGCAAATTCACCCATTGAATAATCATTATTTTGAAGATTTTCTTTCATAATGAAACTATTAATTTATTATTTCCTATTAGTAGTAAAGTGAATACAAATAGTTCTTTATAATCAGATCATATAAAATCTCAATTCTAGCTCGTAGCAAAATACTCTAACTCTTTAGTAAACATAGAGTTTGTAGGTAAATTTCCTTTTTCCTTACTCAAATATTGAATAATTTCTTCACTTTTTATACGATCTATATTTTTCTGACTATATAATTCAGGAAAAATAGCCATTAAACTATTCTGAATATGTGCTATAAATTTTATAAGATCATTACAATATACTGATGTATTATTAAAACCATTTTCTTTTTTATATCTATGAACCAACCTACCTCCCTGACAGACTTCTTTTATAGGGCAACTAAGACATTGAGCGCACAACTTTGTTGTACTTTCTTCAAAATATAATTTCCCTAAAGGAGATTTGTTAATATCAGAAAAATCATTGTGCAATACATTAATTCCTGATTTTGTAAATCCGTGTCCACAAGCTTTTAAAGAATCTATCGCTTCTATTTCTCCATTTGTTTCGATGACCAAAACGGCAGATTCATTATTTATTTGTTCGGTAATACCTAACAACCTATTTACTAATCCTATAAACATAGGAATCTTATATCGTTCAGAATCCTGTATCCAAACATCAAACAATTTAATTAACCAATCAGCCATTTCTGTTTTATTTTTATCAAACGGAAAATTATCATGTGTATAATCTGGAATTAAGAAATTTACTGAATTTACATTCATTTTCTTAAAACTTTCATACATAGTACCTGCATCTTCTTTGATATTTATTACACAAACTGTATCTGCATATCCTATTTGTTCTTTTAATAATTTAACTCCTTTACACACTTGATCATAACTACCATTTCCACGATGATCTACTCTAAACATATCGTGTGCTTCTTTTGTGCCATCTACGCTCGTACTAGGATAAATATTTAATTCTCTAAACAATGCACACCAATCTTTGTCTATTAAAACTCCATTGGTTTGTATGTCATACTTAAAAATTACATTAGGGAGTATTTTTTTGATATCATTAGCTTTAGCTACAAAAGTTCTGTAAAACTTCTTATCTACTAATAAAGGTTCTCCACCATGGAAAATAAAAGAGAACTCCTTTTTACTATATTTCTGAATATATCGTTTCGTTTTTTCTAAAATGGAATCAATCATTTCATATGACATAAATTTTGGTTGCTCTTTATATGTAGTATCACCAAGATTATACATAAAACAATAAGAACAATTAAGATTACATCTGCTAGCTACTTTGAGTATTAAGGCATCGAATTGCATGAATAAGGAATTAAAAAGTTAAGAATATTAAACTTACTAAGCGAAGTTTGGAGAATAAAAATTGTACAAGTTTACTCCACTCCGCTTAGCATTTTATAAGTTGATTAAACAACCTATTTATCAATATATGTTTGGATATAAAACCAAATCATTTATCTGTGTTGAACTGGATTTCCCACAGTAACAACAATACATCTCTGTAATGTTTCTGACCAAACCTGGCCTTCTGCACATCTTCTACCACCACTAGTTGGGTAATATATAATATCTGGTACATCTACAGTTCCTCCTAAAATAGCCTCCATATTTTTAAGCTCTTTTGTAGAAAATTTGTCTAAGCCTTTGGGTAATAAGAATACCTTTTTCATTATTTGTATGTTTAGATTTTGCCTACTCTTTATGATTTTCGGCGACCTCAAAAAAAGTGTATCTATCAAGCGCGCGTTTTGATTTTACATACTTATATAAAAAGGGAAATTATTTTGTTACCCTCCTTTCTTCAAAAGTTTATATATTAATGGATATAAATAGATATATTTTGAGAAATAAAAGAGTAGGTTGTTTTTAAACTGAAGAGAGATATTACCTGCCATTTATCGGTCATTAAACCGGAAAAAACAAACATTACAATTGCTAAACTATCCTATTGAAAAGAATATCTTTAAAAATTCGTGAATTGGAAAGATCAAATGTTTTTAAGCACCAACTATGAGATGCATAATCTTTAAGCTTCGCCTAGATATACCCAATACCCGTTTTCTTTAATAAACGCAGAGTTTTCGTGAATACATTCTATCTTATTTTTTTCAAAGTAAAAAGCTTTAAACTCCACAGTTCCCTTCATATCGTATTCTAATCCATCTGTAGTATTTAAAACCTCTAACTTAACCCAATTAACAGATTTAGCCCAGGTAACAATAGATTTCTTTTCTTTTAAAGGACGTGTAGTACTATGGTGACTTTTCATTAAGTAATCACCATTAGTTAATACAAAAGCACTGTAGCGAGATCTCATTAAATCTTCGGCAGTCGAAGCTTTTAGTATATCTTTATGAACCGTACCACAACAATTATTATAGGACTTGTCTTTACCACAATAACATTTATTCATTTTCAGAGCCTTTTTCTTTAGATTGATTAGCTTTTCGAACTATCGCTTTTAATCGTTCTGCCCTTTGTTCTTTTTCTTTTTTAAGCTTATTCTTTTTGCGATTCATAAGCTTTGAATGTTTTGCTTTATTTAATGTATTTTTCTCTCTACCTTTTTTTGCCATCTCTAAAAACTTAAATGATTTTACACTTAGAATATAGGACTTACTATTTCCATTTATTCAAAACACTCTCAATTTTTGACTGCACATCTGATCTAATTTCTGTCTTTCTTTTTCCTTTACCAAATTGTTCGTCATAATTAGTCTCTGTATGCCGTATATGTGCTTGTACGGCCAAGTCAATCATTTGTGGGTCAAATTCTTTGGCGTCTGCAGTACGTCCTACCCTTCCACTATGTTTCTTGCAAGCATGTGATGCTATCTTAAACTCTCGCTTTTGAGGACAATTAGGATATTTATTTCTTATTGCATTTGCAAAATTTAAGATATACACTTTATCTTTCTGTTCTCTTACAATAGCTGCCTTTTTATTTTTAAGCTCTCTAGCTTCTCTATCATTTTCGCACTCTAACCGTGCTTTTTCAATTGCTATTTCTTCTACAAACTGCCCTTTACGCTCGTAACGCTTTCTACGTTGATTCCATTTTAAAACGACTCCACAAAGTTTTGAGTGTTTTTTAGACCTTCTAGTCATCGCAGCATTTCCTGCCGGTAATAAGGAGTATCCCAAAAATGGTGAACAAGCAAAACAAGTACCTTTATGATCTTCGGTTTCTGCAACAAACGATTTACCAAAAGGAATTTTTTTACCACAACAAACACAACGTTGTTTTTCTTTTCTAGTTAGAAATATATTTTGAGAAACTGTAGCCAATATAATTTTACTTTTAAGCTACGAAAATAATATTTTATTCTATTTACATCATTAATTAACAATAACGTTTAAATAGTTCTTTTTAATAATTTACAAGTAATAAATGGGGAAAATTCAAATTTTTCCGTTTTAATGTTTGTTTTGTTACGGTTTTTCCGTAGTTTAGTAGTGCCTTAAATCTTAAAATCATAATGCTTATGCAAAAAACTACCCTAGAGAAGCGGTTTAATTCGCAAAATTTAGCAGAGAAATATCGTAACATTTGGAACAAAGGGATACACCTTTTTTCTATAAACGATGCTAATAGAGACTTTTACTATAGTATATTCTACATAGACTTTTTATTCGCCGAAATAATTTATAATAAATTAAACGGTGAAATTATTGCAATAAAAAGTTTTACAGACAAATCTAAGTTAATGTATTATCTCAGAGAAGATTTTAACTAGAACAGCACCTTATTATTATTTGAGTATATAAGTACAATGCGTCTTAAATTAGTTTCTAAATTGAAACATTTTACCCCACTTATCGTGAACAAATTTGAATTTTTTGCCCTAAATAATTCACCAAATTTCTCGGTACTTATATGCTCGATAATTATTGTTTTATAAATTCAGCTATCAAAATTATTATATAAATCCAAAAATTGTATAATACTGTATAACTAATCCCATACCTAATACTTTTGGGAAGATTACCTTTGCAAACTGGAGATTTTTTAAAAACCAAACGTAATGCCCTAAAGAAAATCCAATAAAGCATCGCTAAAAATGTAATTAAAACACTCCATAGCACTCCTCCAAACAACCATAAAAATACTCCTATTAAAATAGTTATTAGAATCCATAATAATATACTTAATACTGTACCTTCGCATCCATCACCAACATCTGGTATATCAGTATCTATATTAAAAAAATCAGATACACCTTCCCTATCATAATCCAATCGATCCGTCATTTTGCCTAAATTATCTTTTAGTTTTACACCATAATATAGACCGATTGTAATAAAGAGAAAAAATATCACAGATAGTATCGTAGTGGATAGCATAGAATTTTCGATAATAGTTCTTTCCTTTTCTAATCCAAATTGCCAAACCTGAAATATTGTGATAAATATGACCAATAACGTAATATAAAATACGCCTTTAGTAGTTATATAATTTAATCTGGATTTCTTTTTCGTACTCATTTATAAATTTATCCTAAATGCTTGTTGTAACTTATTAGCTTGTTTAGACGGTATTCCTGCTTCATTAGCATAGTAACTCCAATTAGCTACAACATCTAATACTTGTTGTATTTCTGTTTTGCTATTTTTATAGCTTATTTTACTCCCTACAGTTAATAAATCGCTGATAGTAAAATCGTTTCTCTTTCCATTAATTGACATTTGGTGCATGCTAGTCCATATCCCTGTTGGATTGTAAGAATATGTAATATCATATGCAGGAGCTAATTTCCACACTCCTTGTTCATCCATTAGAAATGAAATATTTTTAGTATGATCATCTTGATTTCTTGCAATAACATTTAACAACATTCTTTTATATAACTGAATAGCATCTCGATGCGGTAATCTAAGCTGTCGCATAATATCAAATGCATTCTCATAAGAATATGCTCCTGGAGATTTATAATCAAAATGTGCTAAAGAACATAATGTTTGCATATGTAACTTCTTATTATTAGGTAAACGATCAAATCGCTTGGTCATAAAATGTGCTCTATTATATTCTTGAAACAATTGAGAATGTTCCATTTCAATTCCACAATCTAATGCCATTAAATAATATGCATATTCTATTTTCCCATAACCTTGTGGATCTCCTAAAGACACATCATTTACTCCATCGAATTTAAACAGATAATGCTCAAAACCCTCAGGAACATCCGTTTGACCGGATTTAATTTCACCTGTTTTAGAATTATATGCTATAATTGCCTTTGCTCTTTGTCCACCAGCAGAAGTACCTACTTTTATTAATTCATTTAAATGTTCAGTTTCATCAATATTAAGTTCAATTTGTTCTCTAGAATCTAGAACTTTCTGAGCGAGTATAACTAATTTATCTATTACCACATTACTTGCTACTTTATTCCCTAAATTTCTCGCAGGTTGAAACTCTAAGGCTCCCATACCTCGAGATCCTATATAACATAGACGATCTAAAGGTGTAAACTGTGCTTTTGGTATATTATTAAGTAACAACCATTGGTCTATCAATCTATTTCCAAAATCATCAGGCAATACATCTGATAACATTCCAGGAAGTCCTTTGTAAGTATCTTCGTTAAGACGAGGAAAACTATATATTCTTCTCTCTGATGTGCCTAAAGGCATATGTATAGGAGAAACCTCCCAATTATTATTTAAAAATTCAGAGAAATACTCAAAAGATGCGTACTTCTTATCAGTATCCCAACTTAAAGCTCCTAATTCTTTTCCCCAGAGTGTTATTTTTATTACATCTACCATGATGATTTGTTTGGTTTATCTTTTGAATTTCCAGAAGCTCTTTCTCTTTCTTTTCCTTTTAATTTCAATAATTCAACAGGACTAATACCAGGATCCGGCAAAAAAGAACTTAAAGCATCAAGTTCTCCAAAAGCTCGCAATATTTGAATAAATGTAAGTAAGGTTGTCGCTTTACCAGACTCGAAATTTTTTATCGTTTGCACATGTACTCCTGCTCTTTTAGAAAGCTCTTCTTGTGTTATATTAAGATTAAGCCTTCTCTTTTTTACGCGTTGCGTAAGCTCTAACAAAACATCATTATCCGAAAATCTACTTAAATCCATAATCTATAAATTAAGGTATACAAAATTATACTTTATAAGTAATAATATCTCCAAAGTATAGCTAAATATACTTTAAAAAAACATATACAAATATAATAAAGTATATTAAAATATACACAATCACATTAAAAAGTATATAAAGTATATTTTTGTATACTTTAAAAACAACTGATTTATTTATAAGAAAATACAGTTAAAAACCCCTTTTAGCACACTATATATATTCATAATTTTACTAAGAATATAGTTACCCTTCAATCGTCTTATTGCCTCATAAAATATCTGAGGTATGAAAAATTATATCCAATTACGCACAATTAGTATATTATTATTGCTTTTAATCCTTTGTCAGAGTTGTATATCAACACGAGTTGTCAGCGAGTATGATAATGATTCTATAATAAAACATCATAAAACATCTTGGAGTTATGCTTGGGGTTTAGTAACTCCTAAAGATATCAACCCAGAATGTGAATCTAAAAAAATGAATGCTGTTACTAGCAAAACCAATCTTGGGTATATTTTAATTTCAGCAATTACTCTTGGTATAGTAGTCCCACAAACAATAGAATGGGAATGCGCACCTGTAGAAACTCCTATCGAAGATTTATAACTATCTAAAAACTTTAAAAATGGCATTACCAAAAGGCATAGAAATACTACCAATAACTTCTTGGGAAAACAGACATCAAAATTTTACTCAAAAATTAACTAAAAATGCTTCTTTTAAAATAAGAAATAACCATTTCTTATCTAAAAGTTCTGAGAAATATAAGGCTACTACTAAAAACATCCAATGGTTAATAGGACATGCTATTAAAAATAAAATCCGATTGCGAGCAATGGGTAGCGGTTGGTCTTTTTCTAAAGTAGCCGTTTCTGAAGGAGGTATTATTGACACTAAATCACTTAGGCTTTCCTTTTCTATCTCTAAATCATATGTAACAAAAGATTATTTAAACGATGGAGGTACCCCAGAAAACTTATTTTTTTCGCAATGTGGAATGTCAATTTTACAACTAAATGCCAAACTCGAAAAAGAAAAAAGACCAAGCAGATCCATTAAAGCATCCGGTGCTAGTAATGGTCAAACCATCGCAGGAGCATTATCTACAGGAACACACGGTGCTGCTTATAACGTTGGTGCATTACAAGATTTTGTAGTTGGATTACACTTAATAGTAGGCAAGGATAGGCATGTTTGGTTAGAGCGAGCGTCTACTCCTATTATGTCTGATAAGTTTGTTAATTGGTTAGGAGCAGAAAGAATTCAGGATGATATTATGTTTAATGCTGCAATCGTAAGTTTTGGAAGTTTTGGTTTCATTCATGGTGTATTAATAGAAACAGAACCCAAATTTTTATTAGAAGAACATCGTATTGATAAAGTAGCATATAATGATGCTTTAAAAAATACAATGACTACACAAAACTTTTCTGGTATTAAAGATTTAATGCCTTTTCCTGAAGTTTCTCCAGATCGAGAATTATACCATTTTGAAATACTTATAAATCCATATGATTTTAAACCTAACGATATCGACAAAGGTGTTTTTATTAAGGTTGCATACAAAAGAAAATACCGTGATAACTATACACGAAGAGAAAGAGATCAAAATGGATTAACATATGGAGATGATTTATTAGGTTTAATACAAACTATGATGGACAGTCTAGGTACTTTATCTGTAAAATTAGTACCAAGCTTAGTTAATCTATTATTTCCTTTAGCTTATAAAGAAACTCCTGCTTTAGAAGGCACTATTGGAGAAACATATAACAATACTAAATTTAGAGGAAAAGTAGCAAGTGCGGCCCTCGGAATCGATATTAAAGATAGCGTACAAGTAGTACAAGAAATAATGGATATTATTGATAATGGCAATCCTTTTCCTGGAGGAATTTCTTTGCGATATGTAAAAGGCACAAAAGCATTATTAGGTTTTACAAAATTCGCTAAAACATGTGTTTTAGAATTAGATGGTGTTGACTCTAAAGTAACCAGAGAGTTTTATGACAAAATATGGAATAGATTAGAAGCAAAAAACATTGCATATACACTACATTGGGGTAAAATAAATTTCAATCTTAACTATAATAGGATACAAAAAATGTATGGCGCTGCTATTGTCCAGCATTGGATAGATTCACGTAACGAGCTTCTTGATGATAATACGCGAGAAGTATTTACCAATAAGTTTTTGGAACAATGTGGATTGAATAAAAAATCTGGGATAATTGTTTAATCATAAATACGATAATCACTGCCTATTTAGATTTATAAAACATATTAAGAATCAATCCAGTAATTACCATTATAGTACCTAAAACGCTAAGCAAAGGATATTGGTCTCCGAATAAGAAAATACCAGCTATCATGGTAAATATTACCTCCATGTATTTTAAAGAAACTACCTTATTAGTAACTTGTGATTGAAAAGCTTTTGTCATAAATAGTTGGCCAAAATAGCCGAAGATCCCTAAGCTTAATAATAATACCCACTCCATACCTTGCGGAGTTTTCTCCCAATTAAAAATAGATAAAATTCCACCTAAAACAGTAGCAATCCACATGAAATAGTTCACAATAACTACGGGATGGTCTCCTAACCCTATTTTATTAATTAAAACATATACAAACCCACTAAATAATGCAGAAAAAACAATTAATAATAATCCTAAAGAATTAATCTCTGCATCAAATCCTTTAATAATTAAAACACCTGTAAACGCTAACAAAAAAAATAACCACTGGATATTTTTAACTTTTTCTCTTAGAAATATAACTGCTAATATAGTAGCAAAAATAGGAGAAAGATACCGTAGAGATACTGCAGAACCTATTTTAAGATATTCTACCGACATAAAAAACAATCCCATAGAGGTTACACCTGCTAAACCACGAAGTACTAGTAACTTCTTTTGATTTCCTAGAATTGATATTTTATGGTGAATTAAAAATGGCATAGTGAAAAACAAAGTTCCGATTGATCTAAAAAAAACTAACTGATATGCACTAAAACCAACTAAATATTTAACCAGTAAATTCATCACCGTAAAAGAAACGGTGCTCAGTAACATAAAATAAATTGCTTTTTTCAAATACTCTTTGTTTTAAACCAAATATGGAACATTATTAATCTTACAAAGATAGAGTATGTACCAATATTATTTAATCATTAACGAGTATGTTATTATTAAAAAACAATGGTTAAAATAATAATTCACTTATTTTTTGGCTTCTTTTTTGCTTATATCAAAATATAAAAAGTAAAGAAATTAAAGAGCTATTACTTCTGTAACTAATGAAACATAAAGAATGTTTTAAAATATTTTCACTATTTTAACAGCCTATTTAGTCCCCTAACCTACTATGAAAAAAGTCCTCTATATACTTCTATTACTGATATCCAATGGTATATATAGTCAAGTGTACACCATCAAAGATTCTGTACAAAAATTCCCTATATCGTATGCTACAATTTCATTTGGCAATGGTAATGGATTGTTTGCTGACGAAGGTGGAATCTTTAAATTTTCAAAAAAAAGATATAGCGACATCGATTCATTATATATATCGGCACTTGGATATAAAGAAAAAGGTCTTAGCACAAATAATATCCCAAAGAGTATTTTATTAACACCTGATATTGCCGAACTTCAAGAAGTAGTTTTAAAAGCAGAAAATTTAGGTAAATACAAGACAAAGAAAAAAGGTTCTAAAATACATGATGATTACTTTAGATGTTGGCTACCTACTGTAGAATCAGAAATAGCTGTCTTTTTCCCTAGGCATTATATAAAATCAACTAAAATTGCTTCTGTTTTTTTACCTGTGATGATGGAAAGCTCCAAAAGATCTTCTAGTAGAAAACAATCTTTTTCTACTTTGTTTAAAATGCAATTCTATGAAAGTACAAATGGTATTCCAGGAAAGAGATTGGCTGGTGACGACATCATTTTTAGAATAACAAATAAAGACAAAACAAATTTCGAACTTGATATTTCTGAATACAAAATATTTGTTCCTAAAAATGGTATATTTATTTCTGTTCAAGTATTAGGTTATACAGATAAGCAAGGAAAACTGCAGCATACCAAAAAATACCACGAAGTAGAAACACGTAAAGGAATCGTAAAAGTCTCTACTACATTTAGACCACTACTTCCTTTTACCGACAAAATAGACAACAATATTACGTTTACAAGAAGAATCTTTTTCAAAAACAGAACCTGGCAACGCTTCGACAAAGAATACAGCGAAAATAATACATTAATCCAAAAAGGTTTTATGAATTATGGTATGGGAATAAAAATGCATGTTTATGAAAAATAATATCTTCTAATCAAGAAAAGAACGTTTCTTATTATACTGAACTGCTACCTCTAGAGAATTTTGCTGAACAGTTTTATTATCTGTATAATTAACAGCATCTTCTATGTTTAAAAAATTATGTTGACTACCTAAATTATCCGTAAACCCAGATCTTTTAAGAAAATCCCGAACAGGACCAATTGTACCAGTGATTAATAATTGCACTCCTAAATCTTCTAAATACCTATGAACATCCTCTAAAATATGTAAACCCGTACTATCAATATCATTGATATTGGTACTATCTAAAATCAAAAACTCTGGTAACACCTCTCTTTTATCTATTTGATTTAATATAGCGTCCTTAAAGTAACTAGTATTAGCAAAATATAATTGATCATCAAATCGAATAATCAGATATCTAGATGACCTCGTAGCATCCGGAAATCTTTTGATATTACGATAATAGTTCGTGTTCGGAATATTTACCAATTCTGCAACATGTGGTCTCGAGCTATAATATTGTAAAAAAATGTACGATAATATGACCCCAATAAAAATCCCTTTTTCTACACCAAAAACTAATGTCCCAATAAATGTTATGAACATTACGATAAACTCCCTTCGTCTTAATGCGAGAAGATATCTTGCCTCACTGATATTGATCAATCCAAAAACTGAAACTAATATAATAGCCGCTAAAACAGCATTTGGAATATAATAAAAGAACGAAGTCAAGAACAATAAAGATATAATCACCATAATAACAGTGATGATAGATGAAATTGTAGTCTTTCCTCCCGCCTCATCATTAATAGCCGATCTACTATAGCTTCCTGAAGAAGGGATTGCCTGAAAAAATGCACCAACAACTTTTGCTAGACCTAAAGCCAATAATTCTTGATTAGGCCGAACTATATGATCTCTATTTTTAATCTCTAAGGATTTAGCTATACCTATACTACCAACATAACCAATAAAAGTAACTGTTAACACGGAAGGAATTAATGCAATCATAGAATCATAACTCATATCAGGAATACTAAAAGATGGTAAACCTTTTGGAACATCTTCTATTACTGAAAGACCTAATTTTTTTAAATCAAAAATAATTGTAATTACCGTTGTTATTATTAAAACAAAAAGTGCCCCCGGAAATGATTTTTTAATTTTTTTAAGAATAAGCATAACTACTATTGATCCCAAACACATACTTAATGTGATTACATGAATCGAAGAAATGTTTTTTATAGCATACCATATTGATTCATGTGGGTAATCAAAATTCGGAATTTCAATTCCTAATGATTCACTAAGTTGAGAAACGATAATAATAATAGCTGCAGCAGAAATAAAGCCCGAAATTACAGGTTGTGAGATCAAATTAACCAAAAATCCCATCCTTAGCAGACTGAGTACAATCTGCAATATCCCTATTAATAAACCAGAAAAAATCACCAAATTAGTAAACTCTTCAGTAAAAGGAGTTGCAAGCTGACTTACTCCACTCATTACTAAAATTGCCGTTACTGCTACAGGACCAATACTTAATTGTCTTGATGTTCCAAAAAAAGCATATATAACCAAAGGAATTAAACAAGCGTACAGCCCATATATCGGTGGTGTACCCATAAGTAAGGCATAAGCTATTGCTTGAGGAATAAGCACCACTCCTACAGTTATACCGGCAATAGCGTCAGAAGCAAAAGTTATTTTGCCATAGCCCTTTAAAGCTTCTAAAATGGGAATTATTTTATTCAAAGAATTATTGCTAGTTGATTTTTTATTAGTACTGGTAAATCTACGACAGTTTAATAATTTATACCAATTGATTTTGAAAAAGCGCTTGTATTTTTTGGTTTTACCTATTTTTGGGATGAAACATACTTAAATGAACGAAACACTACTTCTTATTCTTTTAGCAATAGTTGGTTTTATAGCAGGAGTCATAAATACTATAGCTGGAGGAGGATCTTTGTTAACATTACCGATGCTTATCTTTATGGGATTGCCACCAGCAATAGCAAATGGCACAAACCGAATCGGGATTTTTATTCAGAGTATTACATCGGTTGCTGGATTTAAAAGCAAAGGTATAAAACCATCAATTTTTAGTGTATACTTAGGCCTATCTGCATTGATAGGGTCGCTAATCGGAGCAAAAATAGCAATCAACATAAAAGGTGAAACCTTTAATAAGATACTCGCAATTGTAATGTTGATTGTGGTTCTTTTTATGGTTTTTAAACCTAAAATTAATTTGAAAGATTTTACAGAACGAATACAAGGAAAGTATCGTGTGTTTTCTATCATTACCTTTTTTATAATTGGAATATACGGTGGTTTCATACAGGCAGGAGTTGGCATTTTTATTCTTTTGGCATTAAGTACCATTAATAAAATGAGCCTAGTTTCTTCAAATGCTGTAAAAGCTTTAGTGGTTTTTATATACACCATTGGTGCATTGATTATTTTTGCATACAATAATCAAATCAACTATTTATATGGATTTGTGTTAGCTTTTGGTAATGCCAGTGGTGGTTGGATCGCCAGTAGATGGTCTGTAAAAAAAGGAGATGGAATTGTTAAAATATTTTTGGTAATAATGGTAATAGCTATGGCTATTAAGCTATGGATAGATAGTTAATCTTACATTAAAATATTTCCTGTTTTATCACCATTTTATACCTTGTTAAGGAAACTAAAATCACATATAATGAAAACATATACCCTTGGCATTTTTGCTCTTAGCATATTTTTAATCAGTTGTAAATCAAATGTAAAAGAAGAAAAAACAGCAAATACCGATGAAGCTAATGCAAAAGAAGAATCTATAAAAAAACCAATTTCTGACTTAAAAATTATCCCAATCTCACATGCAACAGCAGTATTAGAATATAAAGACAATATTATATATATAGATCCCACTGGAGGGATAAAAGCGTTTGAAAATCAAAAAACACCCAGTATAATTCTGATTACGGATATTCATGGAGATCATATGAATATCGAAACACTTAATAGTTTGGACATCTCAAAATCAAAAATTGTTGTTCCACAAGCGGTTGCTGAAAAACTACCTGCTAATTATACCAAACAATTAGTAATCATAAACAATGGAGAAGTAAAGGAAGTAAATGGAATCTCCATTGAAGCAATACCTATGTATAATTTAAGAGAAGAAGCGCTAAAATTTCATAATAAAGGTCGTGGGAACGGATATGTTATTACATTGGGTGAAGAGCGATTATATTTCTCAGGAGATACAGAAGATATTCCTGAAATGAGAGCACTAAAAGATATAGATAAAGCATTTGTTTGCATGAACCTACCCTACACTATGACCGTAGAGAGTGCTGCTGATGCTGTATTAGAATTCAAACCAAAAGAAATATACCCTTATCACTATAGAGGAACAGATGGATTTAGTGATGTAGTTAAGTTTAAAGAAATTGTAACTAAGGGTAATTCAGAAATAGCAGTAGTACAATTAAACTGGTATTCTAAATAAAAAAAGTGCTGAAAAAACAAAAAGCATTTACAGAAAGAAATTAACTGCAAATGCTTTTTGTTTTTTATTTAGCTAGATACTTATCAAATCTTTTTTACACGAACTGCATTCAATCCTTTCATTCCCATCTCCAATTCGAATTGTACTTTATCTCCTTCTTTAACTTCTTGCATTAAGCCATTTACATGAACAAAAAACTTTTCTTGTGATTCTTGTTCTGTAATAAAACCGTATCCCTTAGAGTCATTAAAAAATGCTACTCTACCTTTTTTAATAGGATCTTCTTCAACATGTTCTTTTTTAGGAATACCGATTTCAATATTTTCGGCTTTTATCTTTTTCTTTTTTGATGGATCTGGAGGGGTATCCGTAAGATGTCCATTTTCATCAACATATGCAATCATGCTATCAAAACCACTTCCTTTTTTAGAATTAGCTCTACGCTCTTCTTTCTTTTTTTGCTTCTCCTCGCGTTTTTTCTGTTTCTTTTTTTCCTTTTCAATTTTGCTAAAAGTCTGCTGCGATTTTGCCATGTATTATAAATATGAATTTATTTGTTAAGTAATGAATCGTCATCGAAATACTAAACAAACAATTGGAAAATCACAATATCACTTTATTGACTTACCGAATAATTGACCCAGCGGTTACAACGACTAATTACATTGAATATGTAATTATTTACTGCAAAGATAAATTATACTTTTTAATTTCTTAGTAATTAAGTACTAATTTAATCCACAAGTTATCATATAAATACGTGAGGAATACTATCTTTCACTAAAACGTAACATCTCATAAGGGGATAACATTCGCGAAGTAAACGCCCTACATCTTCTTAATGCAGTCCGAGTCTGTGGACTTCTTTCTAATATTATTGGTCTACTTCCAAACAATCTTATTGCTGGTATATCACTGGCATAACAGATAAAATACATATACGCATTACATAAAGCTTCTAGACTTCCGGGGTTTCTAGAAACTCTAGTGTTAGAAAGTGTTTCTCTATCAGATTCAGAAAAAAATCGATAACTAATCTTACCGGCATGTGTCATTACATGCCCAATTTCGTGAATTAATGTTGGAATAATTCCAATATTTTGATATCGCCATAACGCTCCGTATGTAATTATTATGCCTTCACTTTCATCAAAAAACGAAGTATTTGCATCATCATATCCAGGATTTAGACCACCTGTATATCGCTCTGATCTACCTCTACCCGCAGAATCAGCAAATATAATCCCTGCTGGTTTACGATCTTTTAACCATCTTAAATGTCCGGAAGGTATTAAATCTAATGTTCTTTCTAACAATAATACTTCCGAACGTATTACCTGATATATATTAATTGAAACATTCTCATTAGATCTATAATAATGTATATCAATTAAATTCTCATTCTCTACCTCTTGATAAAAACCTCTTATACGATCATGTTGCCATGAATCTAAAGGATTTGGTGCAAAATAATTAGGCTCACTGTTCCTTCTTCTTCCTGAGCCATAACCACCGATAATAATATCTTGATGGTACGACTGTCCAATCATATGAATTGCCATAGTAATAATTATTTTAATTAGTTAAATTGATTAGTATTTAGTGAAAAACAAAACATAAAAGTTAACCTGAAAAAGATAAAAGTTTTCCAAAGCAATTATTCAATCATTACATTTGATGCTTTAATTAAAAAATAAATATCCATTCAATAATGCTAACAGACAATAACAAAGATCAAAGACATTTTATGATCTATAAACCTTATGGGTATTTAAGTCAGTTTATAAACAATGGACAAAAACAAAACTCCAAAAAATTGTTAGGAGATCTCTTTGATTTCCCAAAAGGTACGATGGCAATTGGGAGATTAGATGAAAAATCAGAAGGTTTATTACTATTAACCACAGATGGTAAAACAAGTAACTATATATGTAGTAGAAAAATAGAAAAAGAATATTACGCTCAAGTGGATGGTGATATTACGGATGATGCAATATCTAAATTAATGAATGGAGTAGAAATTGGTTTTGATGGCAAAAAATATATGACCAATCCCTGTAAAGCTTTTAAGATTAAAGGAATTCCTGATTTTCCGGAAAGATCAAAAAAAATAAGAGATGATAGACATGGACCAACTACTTGGGTTTCTATCACATTAACAGAAGGTAAATTTAGACAGGTACGAAAAATGACTTCGGCTGTAGGCTTTCCTACTTTACGATTAATACGAGTGAGAATTGGAAATATTCTACTAAAAAACATGGAGCCAGGAGAAGTAATAGAGCTGCAAACAGTAATACAGTAAGTAGTTTACGGTTACGTTTTAATAGATTTGTCATTAAAAAACTATCTTTTAAACACGCATCACCTAAACATCTACATTAGTCCACAATTTCCCCATTAAAAACCCACAAAATAATTTAAGAAAACCTAGTAAACTACATCTTTGAGGTATATAACAATAAATCATTCTTAAATTATGAAAAGCAAATTAAAATTATCAATCTTATCTACAGCGATTTTTACTGTACTGACCTTTATCTCTTGTGAAAAAGAAGAAATTCAATCAGAAAGCATAGTATTAGAAGACCTTGAAACTACTTCTGAAATCAATGGCAAAGCAACTGCGATATCTCCTGTTAGCCGTTATTATTCTGGAGGATCAAATACGGTACACACGTATAGAGTTTTAAACCTTGGTGTTGGAATTGGAACTTATGAAGGCAGACCATTTAAACTAGGTACCTATGATTATAATCAATCGGCACCATCCGGAACTAAACAGGTCTTTTTTCTATTAGCTCCTGGAAATAAAGATTTCGTTATGACCACGAGTGGATCAGAACAATTTAGTTTATTAAGGAAAGGGTGGAAAGATTATAGTGTTAGAACCCTATACGGAAACATTAAGAAAGCTTCATACATTCATAGCAGCGCAGGAAGCGGAAGAGTAAAACTTTATAGATTTTATGGATCTTCAAATACAGATCATTTATATACTACAAACTACAATGAAGGTGTTAGTGCTGGATATTCATATGAAGGTGTAATAGGATATGTACATCGCTAAATAAACCACTTTGATCATATATACAAAAGGGGTATCTAATTATAGATACCCCTTTATAATACCAAATAATTTTCCGAAATTATTTTATTTTTTTGATGATATATCGAATCTATATATAAAATCCAATCCCAAAAATAAAGTACTATCGAATTCATTATTCAGTCGTATTCTTTCATCATCATTAAGTGTAAATGTTAACAACTGAACACCTGATGTATCATCTGACGCATAAACACCATAATCTGTAGTATCTAAACCAAACTTGGCTCTTATTAATAAAGCATCGTCAAATAATTCATAGGAACCGTAAAAACCAACTCTTACAGATTCTTCTTGCGCATAAAACTCAACATCTTGATCTACTAAATTATATGATTTAACAGAGGTTCTTAGATCCAAACCTAAACTAAAATGATTGTATAATTTATAGTTTACTTCTAAACGAATTGGAAGAACAGCATCCATATGAAACTTTTTATTTGCTGACCTATAAAAGAAACCTAAAAGAGGTGTTATAATTGTTCCAAAATTCTCTGAGGAAGAGTATAGTCCAAATTTCCCTCTTACATTATCATTATACTGAAAATCCAAAAGTGCAATTCCACCAATTTGAAAATCCCTAGAACCTATATTTTCGAAATTAGAAGCCAATTTAGGAAGCACTACATAGGTACCAGACCATTTTTCTGAATGGTTAATTTTTACTCCAGCATTTAGTCGAGTCATTATGAGATTTTGATTGGATAATACACTTGAAAAATCTAGACTCGTATGCTCAACAGTTAACCCTGCTAACAAAATTAAATCATCATTTATAATTTTAGGGTATATAACTTCAAAATTGACATTTGTTACATCAGTATCAAAGGTCTTTCCTTTATCTTCAAAATTGGCTCTAGAAACATTTAATCGAACAATATCTGTATAATCCTGTCCATTTGTAAAAAAACAACATATAATAAAGAAGGAAAATAAAACCCATTTTTTCATAAAGAATATTTAATACTTTGAAAAATAATTAAAATACACATTAATTATTCATCCTCATTTAACAATCGTTGAAATTCTTCTAGATATTCACCAACATGATATCCATCCATTAAGCCATGATGAACGTGAACAGAGATTGGGAGAAGGATTTCATCTTCTATTTTAGCATACTTACCGAAGGATATTTTTGGTACACTATCCTTATATTGAAAATGTCTAGCATGTGAAATACTCGTAAAATTATACCAAGGAATTGATGAAACATGTAAGCTATCCATTCGTTTAGCATTATCATTATGTCGTAATCCTGTAGAGCTTTTAACCGCCTCTATTTCCTTTTGAGCATTTTGTTCGAACACTTTAAAGTTTTCATCATACTCTATAAATGAAAAACCAAAAGTATGATCATCTCTTCCTATAGTGGCAGAAACGTGTACTTGATCATATACATAAACCTTGTTTTCCTCGATTCTATATCGAAATGGTTCTATAGTATTTGCTGCTTTTACTGCTTTATGCAAATAATAGAGGAAATAGGAATATCCGTTTTCTTGAATCTTTTGATATCCCTTTGTAAAATTAATGTTAGACACGATCCCAAAAAAAGGTTCATCAAAAGAACCAAAGAAATCATAATGTTCTTTTCTATTCCAATTTGTGAGATCTAACGCTGTTTTCATTATAAAAATTCTAACAATTCTTTAGAACTATCTAAGCTTTTAAAATTAGGGTTATCAATAGTTCCATTATGCACTTCATGAGCCCAAGTAGTATGAAAAGGAATATGATACGCGTGAGCTCCAATATTTAACACTGGTATGATATCTGATTTTAGAGAATTTCCGATCATCAAGAATTCGGATTCATCAATATCTAAATGATCCACTAATTTCTTGTACTGTTTCTCAGTTTTATTAGAAACAATTTCGATATGATGGAAGTATTTCTCTAATCCAGATTTAATCAATTTTCGTTCTTGATCTAACAAATCTCCTTTAGTAGCCATGACCAAACGATATTTTTTAGATAAGTATTGCAACGTTTCTTCAATCCCATCGATTAACTCAACAGGCTCCTGCAGCATCTGTTTCCCATTAGCTATTAAAGTTTCTATAAGCTTAGCATCCAAATTTCCGTTCGTTATTCGTAACGCTGCTTCGATTAAAGAAAGCGTAAACGGTTTTATTCCATACCCATATAAATCGAGGTTTTGCATCTCAACTTCAAAAAGTAATTTATTTGCTTCTTCTTTAGAGAGATAACTAGAGACAAGTTCACAAAAATCTTCTTCAGCTTTTCTAAAAAAAGTTTCGTTTACCCACAAGGTATCATCTGCATCGAATGCTATTACTTTTATTTTACCTAACATTTGGTATTGTAATATTTAACTATTGGTTCTAAAGACTCTATATTACCATCAAAATAACCTTCGTTAATTTTAGAAATTAAATCAGGACAATCTTTAAAATATTCTATCAACAGTTTTTTGGTTTTCTTAAATTGTAGTCCGGATCTAATTTTTATGACTTCATTACCATCTTCTTCTTTAGACAAATAATACATTGATGTAACCGTCACTGCATCAGACCCAAACGCTGCAGAGGAAATTTCTCTTGGAATATAAAAGCATTCTACTTTTCCAGAAATAGCTTTTTTTAATCGCAAAGTTTTATCAGTACCTTTTAATTGTCGTAACACAAATAGTCCTTCGTATTCTTTACCCGTATCAAACGCAACTATCGATTTAAGCGTTTTATACTTATAATCTTCTTTTTCATTAGTATCGGCTTTCCTAAAAACCAATTTATTACGATCCCATATAACTACTTTCCCTCTTATTTCTGTACCGTCTTTAAAAACTAATACATGTGGAAATTCAGATTGTGCGTATACCCCTATTGAAAACAATAGAAAAACACATATCTTAAAGGTTAGATTCATATTTAATTTTGATTGAGCAACTATATTAACGTACTAATTTTTTGTACTTAATTCGTTTAGGCATTAAATCACCTCCAAGACGTTTCTTCTTATTTTCCTCATAATCAGAAAAACTACCTTCGAAAAAGTATACTTGAGAATCCCCTTCAAAAGCTAATATATGCGTACAAATTCTATCTAAGAACCAACGGTCGTGAGATATTACAACGGCACATCCTGCAAAATTTTCCAAACCTTCTTCCAAAGCCCTCAATGTATTGACATCAAGATCGTTAGTCGGCTCATCTAAAAGCAATACATTACCTTCTTCTTTTAACGTCATCGCTAAATGTAACCTATTACGCTCACCTCCAGAAAGTGTGGAAACTTTCTTATTTTGCTCACTTCCACCAAAATTAAACCTGCTCAAATATGCTCTAGAATTAACTTCTTTACCACCCATCATGACCAAATCTTGTTCATCACTAAAATTCTGCCAAATAGATTTATCAGGGTCTATATTAGAATGAGATTGATCAACATACGCTAATTTTGCAGTCTCACCTACTGAGAAACTTCCTTTATCCGGAGTTTCTTCTCCCATGATCATTCTAAAAATTGTAGTTTTTCCAGCTCCATTAGGCCCAATAATTCCAACAATACCAGCTTGAGGAAGTTTAAAATTTAGGTCTTCATATAAAAGCTTATCTCCATATGCTTTACTTATACCTGTAGCTTCGATCACATTGGTTCCTAATCGTGGCCCATTCGGTATATATATTTCTAATTTTTCGTCAAGTTGTTTTTGATCTTGACTCATTAATTTATCATAATTCTTAAGACGAGCTTTTTGCTTAGTTTGTCTTCCCTTCGCACCTTGACGAACCCATTCTAATTCTCGCTCTAAAGTTTTTTGACGTTTAGAAGCTGATTTACTTTCTTGTGCTAATCGTTTAGATTTTTGATCTAACCAAGAAGAATAATTCCCTTTCCAAGGGATACCTTCTCCTCTATCTAATTCTAAAATCCAACCAGCAACATTATCTAAGAAATATCTATCGTGAGTTACTGCTATTACGGTTCCTTTATATTGCGCCAAATGGTGCTCTAACCAATGAACTGATTCTGCATCCAAGTGGTTTGTAGGTTCATCTAATAATAAAACATCAGGCTCCTTAAGCAATAAACGACATAGCGCAACTCTTCTACGCTCTCCTCCAGATAGAACTCCAATTTTTTTATCAGAATCAGGAGTTCTTAACGCATCCATTGCAATTTCTAGTTTGGTATCCAGCTCCCAACCATTACCAGCATCAATTTGATCCTGTAATAATGCTTGCTTATCCATTAGTTTCTGCATTTTATCTGCGTCACTATAGACTTCTTCTAAACCAAACATATCATTGATTTTGTTATACTCATCAAGAACAGCTACCATTTCTGCAGCACCTTCTTTAACAACTTCCAAAACCGTTTTTTCGGGATCTAACTGTGGTTCTTGTTCTAAATATCCCACAGAATAATCTGAAGAGAACACTACATCCCCTTGATAATTTTTATCAACTCCCGCAATAATTTTTAATAATGTTGATTTACCAGATCCATTAAGACCAAGAATCCCAATCTTTGCACCGTAGAAAAAACTTAAATATATATTCTTTAAAACTGGAGTGTTAGCGCTTTTAAACGTTTTTGTAACTCCAGACATAGAAAAGATAATCTTTTTATCATCTGACATAAGCCCCTATAAATTATTTTAATAATATTGTTAGTAATCCAAATGAATTTTGGATAATTATACTCTACCTTTTAAAGCATTAAATACCCAAGCATTAGCTAAAAAACCAACTCCAACAGCAGCAAAACCCCAACCAGAGACATCTCTATATCTAAATGCTCCAAGTGCTATTAAACCAAGTCCTACCAAAATCATTATAAATGTGGCCCACGCTAATACTGTATTTTTATTCATTCCCATAGCAAGTTATTTAGTTAACTGTTCTTAATGAAAAATCAAAAACAGCATACAAATATCGGTATTTTATCATCAAAAAATAACATTTTGGAGTGATCTTAGATGATAAAAACACTTTACTATTTGTTAAACAATAAGTTATGAAATGATTTTATAAAAACAGGGACCTAAAATATTAAGTCCCTGTTTTAAATATAAATCTATTTATTACTTAACTTGAAGGGCCATTATCTACAACCGACTCAATTACTGACTCAATAGCATTGTCAATATTCTCAAAGAGATCATATCCCGTTAAACTTTCGATAGAATTAACCGATGTTCTAAACTGAGTCCAATCAGTACTTATACCTTGATCATTAGGCACATTGATAGCAATAACTCGAGTAGAAGTTGTTACTCTATTAATATCATTAGAACCATTGGGTAAAATCAAAGCAACTTTCCAAAAAGAATCAGGAACAGTAATATTTCCCCCATCGATAGAAGAGGCAAAACCATTTCTTCCCGTTCCTCCACTTCCTGCTACACCAGCAATAATATGAACCTCATTACCTTCTAAGGTTAATGACCGGAGATAATTTTCAAAATTGGCCCAACTTCTCTGGTTATTATCCGGAGCTTGAGGAGCAATATTAGTCATGTAATATGTGTTTTCATTAGAATCCTCTGACCCATTGCGATCTGCAGATGGACATAAATGTCCTCTATCAAAACCTGAGTTTGTATAATCACTAGATGTAGCTCTGAAAAAATTACTTGGTAAATCATTATCTCTTTTAAAACAATTACATCTTGGAGTATTCCCGGTCCAAGCACTGCTTAGATGCCAACTTACCCAATTAGCAGTTCCAGTATTATTATTATAAGATAAAGAAAAATCGGGTTTAGAAAGGTAATAATTAGTAGAACTTGTACCAGCATTAGAAGGGTTGCCGAAGGTAATATTACTATCTATTCCAGCATTACCGCCAGTAGAGCTAGTCACTACTTCAACATTATCAATATTTATTCTATTAGATCCTCCAGAAATTTTTTGAATTCCATACCGAACACTTACGGTTTCATTCACATCAAAGGCCACAGTGTTTAGCGTTGTAGAATTTGTTGTTACCGTAGAACCTATATAATACCAAGAAGCACCATTATCATAAGAAGCTATTAATCTCCATGTAGATGTACCATCGTTGCCATATTTTGCATGACGAATTCTAATCGTTTCGGCACCATTATCCATATTAAAAGACATGATTGCATAGCCTGTATTTCTAATTCTCACAGATTTAGATCCATATTTCCGGTCATTTGACAAACCACCTAATAAAGCATCACTTAAATACCAATCTCCTGACGATAAAGTAACACTTGCTCCTGCATAACTTGATTTAGAACCTGACTCATAAGTTTCTATAAAACCATCTTGCCTTTTCCCATTTGGATTATAATCATGTGGTCCTTCATTATCATATAAAAAGGTTTCAGTTTTTAGTTCTCCACTTATAGAAACAGGATTAGTTTCTATTTCCGAATGAAGATTATCATCATCTACATTACAACTTGTTATAAAAACAGCAAAAGACAGTAGGTATAAAATCGAATTTAATTTCAATAGTTTCATAGTAGCATTTGATTATAGATTAGTAATTTTTTATAGTTGGATTTAATGTATCCATAAAACTAGCTTTACAGTGTTAAATATCTGATAATCAAAAGTTAGCAAACTGTTATAGAAATGTTATAGAATTTAATCTTTTACATAAATCTGTTAACATTTATTAAACATTTCACTAAAAAAGAAATTGATGAATTGGGTGAAAATTTTAATGATTTAAAAACTACTTGTTTTTTGTATTTTCGTGCAAACAATAGATACAATACACACAAATGGATATAAACTTCAATAAAAACGAAGATCATAATAAACTACTGGTCTCCGCGTTACGTCAAAAACTAGCAAAAGTAAAATTAGGCGGTGGAGAAAAGAGAATAGAAAAGTTACACGCCAAGGGTAAAATGACTGCAAGAGAAAGAATCGAATATTTACTAGACGATGATGACAAAGCCATAGAAATTGGTGCTTTTGCAGGAGATGAAATGTATGAAGAACATGGTGGATGTCCAAGTGGAGGAGTTGTAATTAAAATAGGCCATATAAGTGGTAAGCAATGTATCGTTGTTGCTAATGATGCTACAGTAAAAGCCGGTGCTTGGTTTCCTATAACTGGTAAAAAGAATCTAAGAGCACAAGAAATAGCTATTGAAAATAAATTACCTATTATCTATTTAGTAGATAGTGCTGGAGTTTATCTTCCTATGCAGGATGAAATTTTTCCTGACAAAGAACATTTTGGTAGAATTTTCAGAAATAATGCAGTAATGAGTAGTATGGGAATTACTCAAATCTCGGCTGTAATGGGAAGCTGTGTTGCAGGAGGTGCATATTTGCCTATTATGAGTGATGAAGCTTTAATTGTGGATAAAACAGGAAGTATTTTCTTAGCTGGTAGCTACCTTGTAAAAGCGGCTATTGGAGAAAGTATCGATAATGAAACATTAGGCGGAGCTACTACACATTGTGAAATTTCGGGAGTTACAGATTATAAATCTAAAGATGATAAAGATGCTCTTGACACTATTAAAAATATTGTTTCTAAGATCGGTGATTTTGACAAAGCTGGATACAATAGAGTTAAATCTATAAAACCAAAAAAGGACCCGAATGATATTTATGGTATATTACCTAAAGCTAGAAATGAACAGTATGACATGATGGAAATCATTCATAGATTAGTGGATGATTCTGATTTTGAAGAATATAAATCTGGTTATGGTCAAACAATAATTACAGGTTATGCGCGTATTGATGGTTGGGCTGTAGGTATTGTTGCTAATCAACGTAAAATTGTCAAAAATAAAAAAGGAGAAATGCAGTTTGGAGGAGTTATTTACTCTGACTCTGCAGATAAAGCTACCCGGTTTATTGCCAATTGTAATCAAAAGAAAATTCCTTTGGTTTTTTTACAAGACGTTACTGGATTTATGGTAGGAAGTAAAAGTGAACACGGTGGTATTATAAAGGATGGCGCTAAAATGGTAAATGCTGTTAGCAATAGTGTAGTCCCAAAATTTACGGTAGTTATTGGTAACTCTTACGGTGCTGGTAATTATGCAATGTGCGGTAAAGCATATGATCCTCGTTTAATCTGTGCTTGGCCAAGTGCCGAACTTGCTGTAATGGGTGGTGCTCAAGCGGCAAAAGTATTATTGCAAATTGAGACTGCCTCCTTAAAGAAAAAAGGAGAAGAACTCTCTAAAGAAGATGAAAAGGCTTTATTTGATAAAATTAAAGCTCGTTATGATAAGCAGATTTCTCCGTATTATGCCGCAGCAAGAATCTGGACAGACGGAATTATTAATCCATTAGATACTAGAAAATGGATTTCTATGGGTATTGAAGCAGCTGACCACGCTCCTATCGAAAAACCTTTTAATCTTGG
Source organism: Aquimarina sp. AD1 (assembly GCF_003443695.1). Taxonomy (NCBI): domain Bacteria; kingdom Pseudomonadati; phylum Bacteroidota; class Flavobacteriia; order Flavobacteriales; family Flavobacteriaceae; genus Aquimarina; species Aquimarina sp. AD1. Next base: position 1,286,914 of record NZ_CP031966.1, read on the forward strand.
AGTGATACAAGTATAATAAACCTACAATTTATTTGTACTGCAATATTGATTACGTCCTAATTACTTTACAGTAATTGAATAAAACTCAATTACTGTAAAGTAATAATTTAATACATCTTAATTCCTTTTTAGGTATATTATCTTTTAGTCTATGAGAGTTCTTACCACGCCTATAGTATTCACCATACTCTTATTAATATTCTATGATGGATTTGCTTTTCAGGAAAAGAGTATATCCAACAATGATTCCGAATTTATTCTAAATGAAAAAAATAGGGATACCATAGAGTCATATCTATTTCAACTTTTAAATAAAGATTTAGATCTAGCAGAATTAGGGTATAAAATTTACTTAGATAGAGGACTCAAAGAAAAAAATGATACAATTCAGTTTTGGGGCAATTATTATTTAGCATATGCGAAATATCTAAATAAAAAATATGATTCAGCAATAGAATATAGTGCTAATACCACAAAACTTGGTGAAAAATTAGATAATGGAGATTATATAGTTCGTGGATTATTTATTTCTGGAGCCGCGTATCAAGATAAAAGAGATCGCGAAAATGCGCTTAAGAAATACTTATTGATGAAAGAGGTAATAAAAAAATATAACCTTACTCAATATGAAATTGACAATTTAGTAAGCATTGGTCAAATACGAATACGATTAGATCAAAATGAAAAAGCCTTAACGTCTTTACAAAAAGGCCTAGAATTACTTCAAAAACCAGCATACAAACCTGACACTAATCATGACGCCAGGTACTTGTCTACTATCCAGGGTATTGGAGTATGTTATTATAAAAAGGGTAATTATAATGAAGCGCTAAATTATGATTACAAAGGATTACAATATGCCGAAGAACATAATCTAAAAGCATATATTATTGGCTTTAACCTTAATATTGGGGAAGCATATATAGGAAAGAAAAAATATGATAAAGCACTTTCTTATTTAACTATTGCTAAATCTGATATATTAAAAGAAAACAAAAAAAATGATCCCAATCTTTTTACAGCGAATCTACATATAGCAACCTGTTTTTTTGGACAAGAAAAATATAAAAAAACGAGAGAATTACTGCTTGAAAATTTTGAACACCTTAAAGAGAATCTAGAAATTGAAAAAATAAGAGAAGCCTCTGATTTAGCAAAAAAATGTGGAGAAAAACTCAATGATACAGATCTTCAATATAAGTATAGTAATGAATACAATAAAATCATTGAATCTTTGTATGAGAATGAAAATAGTGCGCAAGAGAAATTATATGACTACGATATAAAAAATTTAGAAGAACAAAACCAAGATCTAATATCACAAAATACTATTTATATAATTAGTTTTCTTTTTGCACTTACCTTGGCTATCGCAGCGTTGATATACAATATCAAAACCAAACGAAAAAACAAACTCCTCTACGAAGAATTACAAAAAGAAAGAATACAAGAATCTATTCCAGAAAAAGATATTCCAGTAGTTACTAAAAACGAATTTATCACTGATAAAAAAATAGAAAATTTATTACAAAAATTATCTGCTTTAGAAAAAACAGAGTTTTACTTAACGATTGATTGTAATTTATATAACACAGCAAAGAAAATTGATACCAATACGACCTATTTGTCTAAAATAATTAATGAATATAGGAAACAATCATTCAATGAATATATAAATGAGCTAAGGATTAAATATTTTAGAAATCGATTAAATAATGATCCTAAATTTAGGTCATATACCATTAAAGCTATTGCTGGCGAACTAGGATATGGAAGCGTAAATACATTTGCATCTGCCTTTAAAAAACAAACAGGACTTAGTCATTCTTATTATATCAAAAAAGTAAATGCTGAGATTACTAACACCAACGAAAAGAAGGGAACAAAGTCTTAAATTGAAGATGAAATTCGATCAATTTTATAAAATTGACGTTTATAAAAGTATATTATAGTTAGTTCTACATACCCAACCTTTATTTTTACAATGAACCAATTAAAGAGATAAAAATGAACTATAAAACTCTACTACCTGTTGTATTTTCTTTGATCATTTGTTCTACATATTCTTTTGCGCAAAGTCATTTTGATTTCAGAGAAATAATTTTAGATATAAACATTGATATTAGTTCAGGAAAAATACACATTAATCAAGATGATCTAGAAGAACTAAAACTTCATAGATATGGTGGGGAAATAATTATTAACATATTTGGCATTTACCCTTCCAGTTTTTACAGACCACCTGGGCAAAAAGAAATACATCTTTCTGTATCTCCTAATTTTATAAATACAACTCTTAATCCAATAATTATTCCGCCTACAAGACCAGATCCTGATACTAGAGCAATATCTAATCAAATTGGAAAAGAAAGGGTTTTATTAGATAGTCGATCGATATATCTTGATAAATATTATGTGAATTCTGGTGATTATCTATTTCATGTAAAACTAACAGAGAACTATATTGATTTAATTGATAAGGTCAATATTCCATTTTCTATCTATAAATATGATGAGCTTGGTGATTACATAATTACCCATGCAGAAGTTATTAATCCTTTCAATCAATATATAATAGATGGATACTATATAAAAAGTCAAATATTAAATTCAAGAAATTATGATATCAACGAATCTACAGAAGTTAGATATTATTATACAGAAAATGAAAAGTCAATTTTACTAGGCAAAACAAATATTAGGCCACTTGAAGGCAATGAAAGTACAAATTCACTATTATTTATCAATTCCTACACATATGAAGATATTGTGGGACGTAAAATCAACATAGTTGTAGATGAGGATAAAGATATTCTAGAATATAGTGATGGTGATAGTAATAATAGAATCACGTATGAAATTCCATCTATCGAATTAAACTCTAATAATCTAAAGGTATACCCAAACCCATTTAGAGATAAAGTTACTTTTGGGTTTTATTTAAACTCAACTTATACTAGTACTGTTTCCATTCAAATTTATGATAATAAAGGTAATATAGTTTATCAAAAGGGGTATATATTTCCAGCGCAAGCAAATCATCTTGAAGTTTCTTATTTGGATGAGAATAAAATACCTTCCGGCAATTACCATTATTCTTTATTTATACATAAAAGTACTGGAGATATTAGATATTATGGGACTATAATAAAAAAAGAATAGTTTTAATAAAACATCCAAATTTAAAAAGCGATTTCTTAAATATTAGAAGTCGCTTTTTTATTAATAGAGAAACCCTGATCGCTATACTGTTTACAAACAACATCAATTTTATAAAACTGACTTTTCTTCTTTTTCATAATCAATGATTTACCTCTAGTTTTACAAATATAAGCTGGCCGGCAAATCATAAATCATTTTAAAAAACAGATTAAAAACATGAAAAATTATTTAAGAATAATAACAGTGCTATTTCTATTAATAGGAATTCAAAGTTGTGAGAAAGAAGATAATTCTTTTATAGAAGAACAGGAGCTTATAGAGAATGAAATTAGTGATAAAAGTAATCCAGAATATCTTTTTATATGTTCTGTAGATGGTATCCCGAACGGATACTTTGTAGAGGAATACATCTACAATAATAATTGCCCTTTTACCAATTTATTCCCAGGAGGTTATAATGGTGCTATCGTAAGACGAAATGGTACTCCAAATATAATTAGTGCAGGAGCTGGTTGTAATGATAATTATTGTATTTGGATTAAGGGTTCCAATTTTGATAACAATTCTTATGTAGATATTAGAACTACTACAGGCTCTACTATTATAGGAACTTATAGAGGTTCTAACCGCACACTAACAACAAATGCTCAAGGACAACAAGTCATTACACTGCGTTTATCATCCGCTTATGAACGAAGTCAATTTGCCAGTAACGGATTACGTATTTGGGTAGTAAATCCAGATCCTGGAAAATGGGCTGATGGCAGAACTGTTCGTAGACCATATACTAGTGGAGACGGAAACCAAATAGATCCACCTTGCAATCCAAATTGCCCATAAATTGTAATTAATACAATTTATATAATCGATTTATCGAAGCGAAAACCAAAAAGCCATCGAAAGAATAGGTAAATAAAATGAAGGGTAAGTTGTTCTTTCGAACGTTATTTTGGGCAATTAGACTAATTACAATTACTAAGAGGTTTCTTATTAAGGAAATGTTTTCTAAACGTATTCAAATTTTAAATACTACATCATGATTCATAAAATTTTAAACCTAAACGGAGTCATTCCAATTAAAAAGGAAGATCAAATATCAATTAAAGGAGGTACTCATGAATGTCAAAATGTAGCTAGAAGATGCATCGATGATAGTGATTGTTGTTCCGGAAAATGTGGAGTAGAAAAAATAATCAATGGAAATACCATAACGCTTGCTATCTGTTCATTTTCTTAGATAATAACATTCATTTTTGAACTTATAATACTTAAGCAGGAAAGATTTATAAGCTTATAAAAAGTAACGGACAGAAACAGTAACTGTCTTAAAACGTTTACTGAAACACAAATCAATAAATTATAAAAAGATGAAAAAAATAATGCAACTAAAAGGCGCCCAAATTTTAAACAAACAAGAACAAAAATCTGTAAACGGAGGAAATACAGGAATGCGCTGTTATAGCAGCGCTGATTGTAATGTTTTAAATTCTATTCCTGGATTTGAACATGAAGAATTCTTTTGTTTTTGGGGTATGTGTCAAATAGCATAATTTTTTCTGTTTAGAAATTCTTAAGGCGATACCATTTGGTATCGCCTTTTAAATATCCGCTAAACTAAATTTTGACACCTTAATTAAGATCTGATTTTGCTAACATAAGGTTTATATCATACTTAAAATATTGTTTAGGATATACTAAAACCTATATTATTAAGTTGAATATTTATAAACAAAAGCAAAAATAATGAACAAATCATTTTTAAAAATTAAAGTATTAAGTATCGCTATACTTGCCAGTTTATTTATCATAAGTTGTAGTGATGATGACAACAGTAGCACCGCATCTATTGATATTACCCAAGAAGATGTAACGAAGAGTTTAGAAGTTGAAAAAATATCCAACTTTATTGATAACATGACTTTGGATAATATCTCAACGAATAGATCCAATGCGCAGTTATCTTCAAAATTCAGTAGACCTGGATGTGCAGATTTCAGTATTACTGATACTGGATACACGCTGACATTTGCCGACTGTACTACAGAGGATGGAGAAACAATTAGTGGAGCAATTAATGTAATGGTAGTAATAGAAAACAATACCGTTACTACAACGATTACTTTTGATAATTTAACCTTTGCAGGAAACTCTGTTAATGGCAGCAAAAGTACTACCTATTCCTTAGATACTAATGGTGGTAACTTTTTATATAGTGTTACCTCTGACCTATCTGTTACATTGGCTGATGGAACTACTGCTTCTGAACAAGGAACAAAAACGTATACAATCAGTGGTCTTGGGACAGCAAATGCTAGTTATTCTATTGGTGGTAGTTGGATAGTAACCTTAGGTCCTGACAGCTATTCACTAGTAACGGATCCTACATTAGAAGGTACTTTTAGTTGTGGATATATTACCACAGGTACTCTAATAATGACTAAAAATTCGTTGAGCGCTTCTATTAATTATGGAGATGGAACTTGCGACGACAAAGCACTTGTAACCTATCCTGATGGAACTACTGAAGAGATTGAATTATAGAATATAAATCAAAATAAAAAGAAAAGGAAGTTCATAATGGAACTCCCTTTTTTTATTTCCTTTTCGGAATAGTAATCAATTCTTCTTGTCTTTTATTGACATACCTAAATCCATTTTTACCCCAAAAGCCAGCTTCTTCTAACATAATTCTAATATCTTTATTCCATTCCGATAATGTTACTGTAGTATTAAGTTCTATAGCATATACCGTATTTTCGTGTAACTGATAATCTCCAGTAAAAGGAACACCGCCTTGTGAATCCCACATTCCAATAGTTGTACCCGATGAATGTCCATACAATCCTAAAGGATGTGTATAAATGGCAGGTTTTAATCCTTCTGCTCTACCTTCTTCTAAAGATTTTAATAGTATCTCATTTCCGGTTTTCCCTGTCTCAAAATTTGAAGTAAAAATATCCTGAACTCTATTACCATCCGCAAATGCTTTAATCAAGAATTCAGGTGGAGCCATTTCTCCATTTTTTAAGATATATGCATGTTGCTGACAATCTGTATTTAACCTTAAATATGTAATTCCAAAATCACAATGAATCAGATCCCCTTGTTTGATAATTTTATCATTTGGTCTATTGGAGAACGAAACTATGTGATCTTCTAACTTTTCATTATCCCGTTGGATATCTACAGTTGGATGAAACCACGTTTTAAGTCCCATATCTGTTACTTTTTGTCTTAACCACCAAACCACGTCATCGGTTGTTGTGCTACCTGGTTTCACAACCTTAGTACTAAATGCTTCACCGATAATATCATGTGTGATTTGTACTAACTCTTTATAGATTTCCATTTCTTGTTCAGTCCTAGTTTCTATCCATGCTATAGCTAATTTCTCTGCAGATGTTACTCTAGACTTGTAAGTATCTGGTAACTCTTTTATAAATTCTTCATAATCTGTTTTAACTATACCATCTACAATTCCAAAATGTTCAGAATAATTAATTCCAATCTTTTTGGGATCCCTTTTTGCAATAATATCTGTAAGGGCCTTCCACTGATCCGGTTGTTTTTCCTTATCCCAAGCAGAATCAATATACTTACCAACATTATATCTAGCTACAGCAAGGTGTTCAATTGTGTTTTTTTCTTTATCCCTATAAAAAACCAATATGGTTCTTCTTCTTGCATTAAGCCATTTTGCTGGTAACATGGTCTTTAATACTGGATCCTCATTATACTCACGCGAAATCAATATCCACATATCAAAATCAGTTTGATCCATTAACTGTGGTAATAGTTTATTAAAACGATCTGCTAATATTTGATCAATTACCTCTGCTCTATCTCTTTCTGGAAGAATTTGTGCTTGAGAAATCGTAGTAAAAATTAGTAATAGGAGTATAAAAAATCTTTTCATTTGTGTGGGTTCATTAATATCGAATAAAAGTATTACAAAAAAGAGACACCTGCAATGCTTTGCAGATGTCTCTTTATCCCTATTACAATAATTAACCCATAGGTTATTTATAACCCCATACTTATCTATGATAATCTTATAAATAATCGAAACATTTCAAAAAATCACTTGATATTAAATGAAGCAAATATTTTAGTGCCATCAACTGTATCCAAATTAATTAAGTGTGTTTGCTTTTTTTGATTGGAAAATCCAAATTCGGTATATACTTCTATTTTTAGATACCTTGGATACTTAATATTAAGCACCTGCTTTTCTGGGACAATTAAATTCAGAAACCATTTTCCACTTTTTAGATCCGACAGGACATATTCATCTGATAAAAACCCTTCTTTCATTTCTGCATTAAGCGCATTCTTATTCCTTTCTTTAGTATGACTTAAAGTGAAAAAATGTTTTTCTGGATTTATATATTGTATTTCAAATTCCGTCTGGGGATGGGACCATTCTGTAACAACCCTTAATTTATATTTTGGTAAAAGAAAATTAGATTTATTTACATTATTTAGATTCCAAGATTGATTTCTATTAGAAACAAGGCTTTTAAAATCATTCTTAATTTGACTATTTAGTCCATTAAACGTGTGAATATCCTTTATCTTATTATTAGACATCTTATTGAATAAATCAACAGACTTTTGATACTTTTTATTATTATAATAATTATTTGCTAAATCTAAATAATTTTGTGTGTCATTTGGTGAAATATGTAGAATTCTTTTGTAAATCTTCTCTGCATATTCTAGTAGAGAATACTTTTCTAAGTTAAAGGCCAGCACTCTTAATACAGAAGTATCATTAGGATATAATTCCACAAGATTAGAAAGAACCTGAATTCCTTTTTCAAAATCTTTATTATCAAAAAAATAACTAGCTGAATCTATAAAATACATTATATTTTTTGTATTACTCCCCATAAAACTTAAAAAATGTTCATATGCCATATCCACATTATTATAATTCTCTAAAACTTCAATAAAAATAGATTTCTTTTTAAATTGGAATTCTAATGACCCATTATAACGATTATACTTGATTTTTTTCTTTTTCTCTTCTTTTCGATTGGACTTCTCATAATTCACTAGAGACGTTTTTGTAGTAACAATGACAACGCCATTAGAACCTAAAGAACCATACCTGTTAGTTGCTGCTAACCCCTTCAAAACAGTAATATCTGCAATATTACTAGGATCAACAAAATCCATTCTAGATTTGTTTTGTGCAGAAAGACCTCTATTTCTTGAAATAGGAACCCCATCAATAATAAAGAGAGGATGATTACTTCCTTGGATTGAACTAAAACCACGAATGATCATTTGGCTTGAATCATTGTTATTACCCATAACTACTCCGGAGAATTTACCTGCTAATGCTTCACCTAATTTAACTTCATCGGGACTAATATTTTGATCAGATATATTTTGCACAGCGTATCCCAAAGATCTTTTTTCTACTATTCTATCTCCAATTATAACTTTTTCCACTTCTGTATCCTTTTTTTCTGACATTATGAAAACAGTATCTAATTTGTTACTTTTTTCTTGTAATTTAACATTAATAACTTTGGCGTTTCCTGAGGTTAGTATAACAGTTTTTTTATTTGTATAACTATACACTAATGTGTCAGCCGGATTGGCTTTTATATTATACACTCCATTTACATCCGTTATTGTCTTTATATTCTTATTTTTTATTTCTATATCTACATTTCCCAAAAGTCCAGCTTCATCTTCTACAATTCCTGATACATAGTTCTTATTAGATTCATTTGAATTTACAAATTGCAACTTAGAAAGAACCTTATTATCATATATAGATTGAACAGCCTGTTTTACATCAGAACTCAATAGATCTATATAATAACCATTGTTATAAAAAGCAGTTTGATAAAGAAACTTTTTGTCTATATTCAGTTGATTACTAATGGTAATTATTCTAGGACCATAAAGTGTTGTCTTAAACTCTCCAAGATTTTGGACACCATTAGTAAATAATAGTAAGATATCCTGTTCTTTATTAGCTGGTAATATCCCAAAATCTGATGCTCCATTGTATTTTATTCCTGTAAGTTGTTTTCTTAACTCACTCCAATCAGAATTGTATACAAAGAATTCCTCACTAACAAGGATACAGGTATTAAATACAATCAAATCTATCTTTACATTGTTGTAAACGCTAAAAAACTCTTCTAGAAAAATTATTTCTCTATTTATATTTTCTCTATTTTGAGAGAATGAAGCATCCCAATATATGGAAATCTGTTTCCTATCTGAATTGTTACCAAATAAATTACCAAAAAAAAACAGCAAAATAAAAAGCAGAGTAATAGAACTATTTTTCATCGATCTTATTTGAAATTAATAAACAGTATATCTGTTAATTGCATTAGACCATAAAATGTTACCTAATAGTTTTATATATTAAATTTAATACATAAAAAAGAGACACCTGCAATGCTTTGCAGATGTCTCTTTTTCTATTACAATATAACTAATTTTAAAGCGTCTGATAACTATACATTAATCTAATAAACTCTGCTCTGTAACCTTGACGATCTAAAGATCTGTTTTCTTCTGCCATTGTTATAATATCGTTGATATTTTTATTCGTTATATATCTTGACTTTCTAATTTTCATACCAAACCAAGCAACAGATGCTGCAAAATTGAAATCTTTAGAAACTTGCTTTTTATTTGTTTTTAACACGTGAACCATTTCAATACTTTTGTTTCCTTGTGGTTTTTTATATCTAAATTTTACTGTTAACAATTCATCTCCATAATTTTTAGTGATTTTAGTATCTGTATACTTTAAATCTGGTGTATGTTTAATATAGTTACTCTTAACTCCTGTTGGTATGATTTCATATAGCGCAGTAACTGTATGACCACTGCCTAATTCTCCTGCATCTTTTGTGTCATCCACAAAATCTTCATCAGCTAATAATCTATTTTCGTAACCTATTAAGCGGTATGCTTGTACTTTTCCAGGGTTAAACTCTACTTGTATCTTTACATCTTTGGCAATGGTATATAATGTTCCTCCAAATTCTTTACCTAATACTCTTTGAGCTTCTTGCATAGTATCAATATATGCATGGTTCCCGTTACCTTTATCCGCCAGAGTTTCTAACTTACTATCTTTATAATTGTGCATCCCAAAACCTAAACAGGTTAAGAATACACCAGATTTACGCTTTTCTTCAATCAATGATTTCATATCCGCATCGCTACTCATTCCTACATTAAAATCTCCATCGGTTGCAAGAATCACGCGATTGTTTCCATTCTTCATGAAATTTTCTTGTGCAATTTTATACGCAAGTTCTATACCTGCTCCTCCAGCTGTAGAACCTCCCGCACTCAAATTATCTAATGCTCGATTGATTTCGTTTTTATGAGCTCCAGATGTCGGTTTCAATACCATTCCAGCGGCTCCAGCATAAACCACTATCGACACTTTATCTTTCTCTCTTAATTGATTTACTAATAATTTAAAAGCTCTCTTTAGTAATGGTAATTTATTAGCTTGATTCATAGAACCAGATACATCAAGCAGAAAAACCAAGTTCGAGGCTGGAATTTCATCTTGCGGAATTTCTTTTCCTTTTAATCCTATTTTTACCAATTGAGTTTTGGTATTCCAAGGAGTTTTATCATATTCTGTATGAATTGCGAATGGATGATCATTGGTTGGTTGTTTATAGTCATATTCAAAATAATTAATCATCTCTTCGATCTTAACAGCATCTACAGGTATTTGTTGACCACTATTAATCATTCTTCGAACGTTACTGTATGATGCTTTGTCAACATCTATAGAAAATGTAGATAACGGAGACATATTTACCTTTTCAAAACTATTTTCTACTATTTCTTCATATGATTCATTATTATCTATTTTATAATTCCCTTTGTGCGTAGTAATTATAACACATCCATGAGTTGCTCTTATACCGTATAATGAAGCTGCAGTTTTATCTTTCAAAACTTCTACATTAGAAATGTTTTTAGGATCTATACTCTGAATCTTTCCTATATTTTTTTTATCTATAGGTATACCATCTACAATGTATAAAGGTTGATTTGTATTAGAAATACTGTTAGCTCCTCTTATTCTTATAGAATTATTAGAGTTCGTATTTCCCGCATTATTAGTTATTGATAATCCAGAAACTCTCCCATTTAACTTATTAGCTTTTGATTGTTTTCTTGCTCTTCTAGCTTTCCTTCTATCTGCTCTAGACATACTAATAGATTCACTACTAACAGCAGAGACTGCATACCCTAAAACACTTCGTTTTCTTTGTATTCCTTGTGCAGTTACTACAACTTCTTCTAGTTGTGCGGGAGATATACTCATAGCTACATTGACAATAGAACTATCTTGTTTTATTTTTACTTCTTCAGTTTCATAGCCGATAAAAGAAAAAGTTAAAATATTTCCAATATTTGTTTGAATTGAATACCTCCCGTCAAAATCAGTTTGAGCTCCTTTATTCGTTCCTTTAATAGTTATATTTACTCCAGGAATTGGATCATTATTGCTGGTATCCGTAACAGTTCCTGTAATTGTTAGTTCTTGGCCCATTGTTATTCCAACAGTAAATAACAAAAGCATAAAATAGTGTAGTTGTTTCATAATAATTATTGTTTTAATTATGAAATAAAACTACTCCTACAGATTCTTAATTAAAATCTACATTGAGTAAAAAGGTGATTTAGCTTAGGGAAATTGGTAATATATTTAGGATAGATTATTATGAACAAGTTCCAACGTCTTAGTTCGTTGTACTTTACCATTATCCGTTTCTATAAATTGAGCTAAGAAATGAATCTCTTTAGGGACTTCATATTTACTTAAAACTTTTAAATTAGATATCGCATCTTCTAAATTTTCTTTTACCACAATATCATAATCCCTTTCCACTATCAAAATTGCTTTATCACCCAAAGCATCATCTGGAACAGCTGCTATAAAAAATCGATGCCCAATTAATAACTGAAGTTTAGTTTCTATCTCTTCTGGATATAATTTAACTCCTCCACTATTTATTACATTATCATAACGTCCCTTCCAATTAAACTTCTTGTATGTTTTAAGCTCTACAACATCATTTGTGATGATTGTTTTATCATTTAACTGGGGTGCTTTGATTATCAAACAATTTCTTTCGTCTGTATTAAGTGTTATATTTGGTAATGCTTTAAAGTATTTAGCATCTTTTTTATCTTTCTTTTTGGGGTTAATTCTTCTTGCAGCAACATGAGTGATGGTTTCGGTCATTCCATAAGTTTCGAAAATTTTAGTTTTGACCCCTTGCACTAATTCTTTAAGATTTTCCGGTACGGTTCCTCCACCAACAATTAATTTTTTTATAAGATGTAATCTATTAATAGAATTATCTAATTGCAATGGAACCATAGCACAAAAATCATATTGTTTATATACAGTATCCAAGGGATTTGTTTTAGGTGGAACCAAATCAATTTTCCATCCCAAAACCATAGCGCGAACCAACATCATTTTTCCAGCAATATAGGTAGCCGGTAAACATAACAAGGCAGTTGTATCTTCTTTTACCTTAAAAAAAGCACCCGTAGCTAAGGCGCTATTTATCATATGCTGCTTGTAAATTTTAATTTTCTTTGGTTTTCCGGTAGAACCTGAAGTTTTGACTACAATATAATCTTTATCATTTAACCAATCCAGAAGAAAGTTACCCACTTCTTGTTCATAAAACTCTCCGTCTTTTTTAAAACTATAGGCGATACGTTGCAGACCAGAATTATCTAAAGATCGCTTATTAATACTAAAATTGTCATGTATTTTAGGTGTAGAAAATGTATCTTCTGTTTGCATACCCAAATTTCAATTTTATTACATATTCGTTGGTTATGATTACGTAAAATATATATTAATAATTTGTTATTTTTCCATTTGAATTTCTGGTTTAACTTTTCCAAATAGTTTATCTCTCCATCCTGACCATTTATATTTTTTCCAAAGAATTAAAATATAAATTGGAAACACTACGAAAACCGGAATCAATATTTCCAATCCTGTCTCGGGTTCTCCTGTATACAATAAAATAGAATCTGTTTGAAAAGCTGTCCAAGAAGATGTTACTAAAAGTGCCGTTATTAAATTATTCGCTGCATGAAAACCTAATGCTAGCTCTAAACCTTCATCCATTAAAGTAATAATACCTAAAAATAGACCTGTCCCTATATAGTAAACCATAATATGAGGACCAATCTTAGCTACTTCTGGATTACCAAAATGCATAGCACCAAATATTACAGAGGTAACAATCAGTGGAATCCATCTAGTTTTTGTAGCTAAACCTAATCCCTGCATCATATGACCTCTAAACAAATATTCTTCGAAACTAGTTTGCATCGGAACAATAATAATTGCCATTATAGCCAAAGTAATAAAAGCATCAAATTCAAAATTAAGCTGAAAATCTTCTGGATATAAATAATATAAAACTCCAGTAGTAATTAAAATATAGAGTGTTATGAGTGTAAACATAAAAAGAACTCGTTTCCAATCTATTCTTTTTCTAGATGTAGTTAAAGACGTTATACTTTGTTGATGCACTACCTTTACCCAAAAAAGTAATCCCGCTAAAAAAATAACAAAAGGTCCTACAGAAATAAGAAAAAATAGTGGTTTTCCTAAAGTTTCTATCTGCTCAGCCATAAGTACATCAATATCAACTCCCTGAGTAAACATCAAATTAAAAAGAATTAAACCGAGAAAACCGATTGGAACAGGCAAATATTTCCACATTCCTAATTTCCCTTTTCTTCCTTGCTCTATATACATCTACAAATTATTTAATTTAAATAAGAAACTACCCATTTCTTATTTTGTTGATATTTTAAACTACCTGTATCTACTAACAAGGGAGCTTCTATATTATTGGTATACAAACTTCCTGTTCCTAATCCCTGCGGCATCTTACTTTGTAATGTATAGGTATATTGTGCTATAGCACTTAATCCTATATTACTTTCTAAAGCACTCGTAATCCACCATCCTATTCCTAATTCTTCGGCAATATCGATCCACTCCTGGGTTCCTCTAAAACCTCCTATTAAACTTGGTTTTAAAATAATGTATTGAGGTCTTATTGTTAGTAGTAATTTTCTCTTTTCCGTTACACTAAAAACACCAATTAATTCTTCATCTAGAGCTATGGGCAAAGGTGTTCTTTGGCACAAATCCATCATATAATCGGATTGCCCTTGCCTTATCGGTTGCTCTATACTGTGCAATCCAAAACTATGCAACTTTATTAACTTATCTAAAGCTTCATTTGGGCTAAACGCTCCATTAGCATCAACTCTTAACTCAATAATTTCTTCAGAAAACTGTGATCTTATATATGATAACAACTCCAATTCTGCTTCAAAATCAATAGCACCTATCTTCATTTTAATACAATCAAAACCTTGATTTAGCTTATCTATTATCTGATTTTTCATAAACTCCTTCTCTCCCATCCATATCAATCCATTAATTGGGATCGAATCTATTCCTTTCGTAAATTCTGATGGAAATAACAAAAATGGTGACTCACTATGTAAAGATTTAAAAGCCATTTCTACACCAAATTGAATACTAGGAAATTCTTTGAGTTCTTCCCAAAGTTGCTCAACACCTAAATGAATATTATTACAAGTCCATTTAAGTTTTTCTTCATAATCAGGTCGATCATCAATACTTAACGTTCTTAGAATACCACACTCACCAATACCTTGTTTACCATTAGAAGTAATTACGATATACCAAGTTTCTTTAGTCTTAAGAACTCCTCTGGAAGTTCCACTTGGTCTTTTAAATTCTAAAATATGCTTATGATAGATTGCTTTCATTATAATTCTATACGCTGCCCTACATCTAATAAAATAAGATCCTTGTCTTTGGCTCTAAACTTTCTTTTAGCATCCTCATGATCAATTTCTATATATCCAAAAGTATCATAATGAACTCCAAGAACCTTATCACATTCTACAAAATCACTAGCAATAATAGCATCATCAATTCCCATAGTAAAATTATCACCTATAGGTAAAATAGCTAAATCTAATTTTGTTGTTAGCGGAATTAACTTCATATCCATGGTTAAAGCAGTATCTCCAGCGATGTAAACATTCGCAGACTCTGCTTGTATTACAAAACCTCCAGGTTGACCACCATAAGTTCCATCAGGAAAACTACTCGTATGTATTGCATTTACATATTTTACTTTTCCAAAACTAAATTCCCAGTTACCTCCGTGATTCATCGGATGTACTTCTATACCTTTATCCTGATAATACATTGCAATTTCATAATTAGATACTATAATCGCATTACTATGCTTTGCAATGGCTTCTGCATCTAATGTATGATCTTGATGTGCATGTGTTAGTAATATATAATCAACTTTAAAATCTGTAATTTTTATTTTGTCTTTAGCCATAGGATTACCAGAAATAAAGGGGTCAACTAAAACTTTAACTTCATTGATTTCCAGCAATAACGTATTCTGCCCAAAAAAAGTAATTTTCATTGTGTAAGGTTTTAAAATGGTAATGGAAAGTTATAAAATCTGCCCTAAACTAAATAATATAGCCAGAAAAAATGTGGATAGTGCCACTTTTTTTAATTCTGGATCTAAGTTTTTGGTATCCTTTGTTTTTATAACTTTATTCAAATGAATTAATAAGGGTATCAAAACTATTAGAAACAGTAAGTTAAAATAATTCTTATAGGTATAAATAAGATAAACTAACATACTGAAAATCGCTCCCAGAATTAAAAAGTAATGATACATTTTAGCTTTGGCAATACCTAATTTAACCACTAGAGTATTCTTTTTAGATTTTTTATCACTATCATGATCTCTCATATTATTGAGATTTAGCACTGCTGAACTTAATAATCCGATTGCGGTAGCTGGAAGAAAAATTAATCCATTTAAGTCTTTAGTAAATAAGAAATAACACCCTACAACACTAACTAATCCAAAAAAAATAAATACAAAAACATCCCCCAATCCGCGATATCCATATGCAGAATTACCCATGGTATATTTTATTGCTGCCGCTATAGCTGCAATGCCTAAAAGAAAAAAGAATATCGAATAAAAGAAATATTCCTTTCCAAAGGACACGTAAATAAGAAATATAGCTAGAAATAAGGTTATAATCGAAGTGAGAACAATGCCTACAAACATCTCTTTATCTGATATAGCTCCACTTTGTAGCGCTCGCTGAGGTCCTACTCTATCCTCATTATCAGTACCTTTTACACCATCACCATAATCATTTGCAAAATTAGAAAGGACTTGTAATCCTAAGGTAGTCGCAATCGCTAACCAAAAAATAATAGAAACCCCAAAACCACCAGCTAATGCTGATCCAACAATAATTCCTGATACTGACAATGGTAATGTACGAAGCCTTGCGGCAGAGATCCAAGCTTTAAATTTCGTCATTATAATCTTAATTGATAGTCAAAGGAACAGTATTTTAATTAAATAAAAAATAAAAAATAATTCTGTGAATTATTTAAATTAGCATTATGTCAATTCCGTTGCCGTTAGAATTCCCTTCATTTAATCTATATAGTACACCTTTGCTACTATTGGTTCTGCAAGCATTTATTTTTGCTTTTCTTTTATTGGTAAGATATTTCAAAAAAAAACATATATCCGCTTTAATACTTTCTTTATTAATTTTTATTACTGGCTATCATAGAACTTCTTATACTATTGGTTTTATGGACTGGTATGACACATTTCGAAATACCAAGATTAATTATTGGCTCATAGCATTATCATTGGCAATTGGTCCTTTACTATACTTTTACATAAAATCAATTACTACTTCTAATTTCAAATTTAGAAAAAAAGACTTCTTACATTTCATTCCTGTTTGTTTATATATAGTATACAAAATATCTATTTTCATTTATGATGCTGCGCAACCAGGTTTTGAGGATACACAGAATGGTTATCTCAAAGTTTTTTTGGACGAAAAATATGTTGGACCCCTTATTGGGGTTGTAGAAAACCTTCAGATGCTTCTGTATCTAGCATTTACTATTCAGTTATATTATGTATACCGAAAAAAAATTCAACATTTTTTTTCTAACACGTATAGTCTAGAATTGAACTGGATTAGGAACTTTCTTTTTATTTACTCCTTTCTTTTTTTATATAGTTTATTTCAGAGAGTTATCGGATCCGTTATTACTGAACTTCATTGGACGCAACGTTGGTGGTATCATTTTTTTACAGCTGTAGCAATTATATATATTGGTATAAAAGGATATTTTACAGATACTAGTAAGTTGAATAATTTAAATTTTTCTGTATCGGTAAAAGAAACAACTTCTACTCCACCATCTGAATTAAGTAGTGATGTTATTAGAAATAAGAAAAAAATAATGGAATTTATGGAAGAGGAAAAACCCTTTCTTAATCCAGATCTTAACCTCACTCAGTTATCACAAATGCTAAAAATACCAGCGTCTGTTGTTTCTGAGACTGTTAATTCTGGTTTTGATAAGAATTTTAATGATTTTGTAAATTCTTATCGAGTAAAAGAAGTACAAGCAATGCTTAAAGAAGGTAAACAACAACAATTATCCTTATTAGGAATCGCTTACGAATGCGGATTTAACAGTAAAGCTACCTTTAATAGAGTATTCAAGAAATTAACGAATACATCTCCTTCACAATATTCTGCTTCCCAAAATAAAACATAAGTATATCATTTTTATGAATTTCACAATTAATCAAACTGCATTTTTTATACACAATTTTATAGATTAGCAACTTCAACCAGTATTTATTACCGTTTCGATACTTAATTAATACTCTTTATTGAGAAAATTATTGTTTTGAAGCACAAAAACAAACGCATGAAACATTTATTAACAACTAGCATTTTACTTTTATTTAGCATTCTTATCTCTTGCAAAAATGAAACTAAACCAAATTCAGAAGAAAAAGCAAATTTAGAATCGAAAACAGCAACAACAGTTACAGCGGATAATATACCCTTTGTTTGGGAAGGCGCTAATGTATATTTTTTATTAGCGGACAGGTTTAAAAATGGAGATGTTTCTAATGACAAGGTTTTAGATCGATCAAAAGAAACAGGTGTTCTTCGTGGTTTTGAAGGTGGTGATATAAAAGGAATAATTCAGAAAATTGAAGACGGCTACTTCGAAAAACTTGGAATTAATGCTCTTTGGGTAAACCCTTTAGTAGAGCAAATTCATGACAGTGTAGATGAAGGAACAGGTAACACTTATGCTTTTCATGGATACTGGGCAAAAGATTGGACCTCTATAGATCCAAATTTTGGGACTTATGATGATCTTAAGAAATTAGTAGATGTAGCACATCAAAAAGGAATTAGAATCTTGATGGATGTGGTTATAAACCATACAGGTCCTGTAACAGATAAAGACCCTAAATGGTCAGATGATTGGGTTCGTACAGGACCGCAATGTTCTTATAAAGATTATGAAACAGCAGTAAAATGTACATTGGTAAAAAATCTTCCCGATGTAAAAACCGAAAATAATGATGAGGTAAAACTACCCGAAGCGTTAATTAACAAATGGAAAGAAGAAGGAAGATTAGAAGCAGAAATGGATGAATTAGAAATCTTTTTTGCTAAAACTGGTTTAAAAAAATCTCCCAAAAACTATATCATTAAATGGTTAACTGATTATGTTAGGGAACTTGGAATTGACGGATATCGCGTAGATACAGTTAAACATGTAGAAGAAGGTGTTTGGGGAATACTAGCAGAACAAGCCAAAATAGCATTTGCAGAATGGAAGAAAAATCATCCTGGTAAAGTACTTGACAATAATGAATTTTATGTTTTAGGAGAATTATATGGGTATGGTATCGATGGAAAACGATTTTATGATTTCGGAGATCGTAAAGTAGATTATTTTGCAAATGGGTTTGATAATCTTATCAATTTTCAATTTAAATACGATGCTAAACGACTAAATTATGAGAAACTGTATAGTAAATATAGTACTGCACTACAAACAGGTCTTATAGGAAAAAGTGTTATGAACTATATCAGTTCTCACGATGACGGAGACCCATTTGATAAAGAAAGAAAGAAAACTTTTGAGTCTGCTACTAAGTTATTATTAACTCCAGGAATCTCTCAAGTTTACTACGGTGATGAAACTGGTAGATCTTTAATCATAGAAGGAACCGAAGGTGATGCTACTTTAAGATCAAATATGAATTGGGAAGATTTGGAAAAAGAAGAAACAAAATCATTATTACTACACTGGCAAAAACTTGGTAAGTTCAGAAAAGATCATCCGTCTATTGGTGCAGGAAAACATAAAATGATACAAGAAACGCCTTATGTTTTTTCGAGAAAATATACTAAAGATGGCAACGTTGATGGAGTTGTAATAGGATTAAATCAACGAAAAGGAACAAAAACAATAAAAGTTAATTCAATTTTTAAAGATGGTACAGCTTTAACGGATACGTATTCAGGAATAGAAGCTACTGTAAAAGATGGAAATGTTACCATAAAATCTGATTATGAAATTGTATTACTAGAGGCGAAAAAATAATCGAAATTACATATCGACTCACGTTAAATAGGACGGCTCAAATTATGATTTGAGCCGTCCTATTTCGTTTTGGGGCGCCAGAATCGTATTGAAATTAGACATTTGGATTATCAAACATCTAAAACAAATTCAATCATGAAAAATGTAATTAAAATGATAATAACTCCAATAACAATGGTGTATTGGTTTTTTGATTTACTATTTGCTCTTCCGAGAATATTATGTGGATACTTTCTAGCAGTAAATTTTGGTGGGAGTAAATTTGGAGTACCCTGGAGTCCTAAAGGTTCACCAGATTTAGGTTTTCTAGAAGTAGTAGATTGGTTCCCCCAAGATATTGCAGAATACGGAGGCGTTTTTGCTTTGTTTCCAGTTTTCTTTGCTTGGATGGGAGCAGCAAGCGAGGCCATTGGTGGAGTATTTCTTGCATTGGGTTTAAAAACTAGAATTGCTTCTTTCTTTATAATGTGTACAATGTTAGTCGCAATATTTTTTCAAAAATGGGATAATGGGATTTGGGGTATGTTACCAGCGATGGGTTTCTTATGGATATCCATCTATAATCTAATACTAGGTTCAGGAAGGTTCGGAATTGATTATTTATTATCAAAAACGAAACATTTAATATCAAACGAAAATGTAATTCCAAAATCAATTTAAAAAAATAAAACCATGAAAGCATTTATAAATACTATACTATTATTATTCAGTTTAACAACGATTGGACAAATAAAAGGAAACAAAAAAATAGAAACCAAAACCTTTAATGTAGAAAATATAGAATCCATAAAAATTAATTTTTATGCACAAGTAATCATAGACAATTCTAAAAAAGAGACCCTTATTATCACCACCGATACAAACCTTTTTGAATACATTGATAAAGAAGTAGTAGGTGGAACCTTATACTTAAATCAAAAAGAATGGATACAACCCTCTAAAAATGTAAAGATTATCATTGGAGCACCTAACATAAAAAAAGTAGAAAGTGGAACTCACGATTCTACAAAAATTATTAACCTAGATAATGATTATATTCAGGTTGTCGCACCTATAGGTAAAATAGTTTTAGAAGGAAAAACAAAGGAATTACGTATTGCAGCAGAAGTTGCTTCGATAGATGCGTCAAATTTAACTGCAGAAAATGCTAGAATAGATATATGGAGTTGGGGATCAGCAAATGTTCGGGTACTCAATGAAATTGATGCCAAACTATCTAAAAATGCAAAACTAGATATCTTAAATACGCCAAAAAAAATCAAAGGTGACGCCAAAAAAAATAGAAATAGAAATAATAAAACAAAAAACAATCTTACCGAATACATTAAATTCAAAATCAAAAACAACTCTCTAAGCAGAAATCATTTTTTAGTAATAGGACCGAAACTTGATGGATCTAAATTTAGTTATGGATTTCCCATGATGCCGCAAGCAATAAGAAAAGAAAATTGGACAACTGGAACTAAAGTATATAAGGTGAATAAGCTTGGAAAAAGAAAATTATTAATAACGATAAAAAAAGAAGATAAAGATAAAATTGTAACACTGTTTTAATTACGAAATACCCCAAGAAGAACTTACCTCCTGTATTCAAGGAGGTAAGTGTTGGGGAAAACAAAAAAAGTAAGGGAAAAATTGTAATTGGAATACTTTTCAAAGATAAAGAGGATTAAGGAATTTTGGTTACGGTTAAACCTCAAACTTTAGCCGGAATACAAGCATACAAGGGTTTTTAACAGAATAAACAGTTACCTATCAATACATTAAGGGGAATATTCCTCTCTTTTTTTTGTTATAATAATTAGAGATTTATTTTTTAACACTAAAAAATAAATTTATTTGTTTTAAAAGATTTTAAAGATTTATATAAAGGGTTAAATTTGCCAGAATCATTTTTTTAAACCATACTAATTTTATCATCCTTGGAAAATAAAAAGGCACTCAAATTAATAGACAAAATTCTGACTGATCTAGGACAATCTGGTATCAACACAGACACACTAATTGAAGATCTTAAAACCCTAAGAACTTTTGCTTTAGAACAACAAGTACCTTTAGTGGTTAAGGTTTTAAGACTTACCTACGAACATATAGAAGAAAATGATAGCTTCTTAATCCCAATTCCTGATGATGAGCCTATTGAAGAAAATGAAACTCCAGTAGAAACAGATAAAGACGTAAATCCAGTAGAAAGTCTTATGTATCTTATTTCATTATTGAAAGATCTGAAAAACAAAATGAATGTAATGGATTTGGCTGATTATAGAGATGCCTTAAATGCCTAAAATAGATATCCATTAAAGTATTTTATATATAAATAAAAAAAGACCTTGATTTTTCAAGGTCTTTTTTTATTCAAAAACATATACTAAACTAAATACTTTTTTCGTTAACAACCAATCATTTAGACAAAAAATAAAAAGTTGTAATGATAATAACATTTTATCGACAAATTTTATGATTTTATAAACGTCAAAAAATCAATTAAATATTATTTTTGTCCCCTTGAGGAAAAATTGTTATGAAAATGAATCCCCGATCTGTTAAGAAAACAAGATTGCAGTTATTGCATCAGTATTACAGTTATACTGGTTTTTATAAGTTTTTAGGTACCAGTCTTAAAAAGGCACTACCTCCCATTCTATTGTTTATTGCTGGATTATTAATCGTTAATTACTTTGTTATAAACATTAACGATCTTTTATTATATGTAACGAAAAACTACTCTGACTATATAGTTTTTAGTGTGTTTTTCGCTTCAGAATCTCTTTTAGGTCTTATACCTCCAGAAATTTTTATCGCTTGGAGTGATAAAGCGAGTAGTCCCATATTGTATTTATCCATATTAGCTCTATTGTCATATCTAGGAGGTGTTATTTCATATTTTATAGGAAAATCAATAACTAAGATCCCTTCGGTTCACGAATATCTAGAAGTAAAAATGGCAAAACACATAAAAAATACTCGAAAATGGGGAGGTTTTTTAATTGTAGTAGGTGCATTATTACCAATACCCTTTTCTATAACAAGTATTGCTGCAGGAATGATTAGATATTCCTTTACTAGCTATTTACTATTTGGGTTGTTAAGGTTTGTTAGATTTTATTTATATGCAGCTGCAATTTTTAATCTGGTATAACACTTTATCGAGTAAATATTATTATCGATTAAAACAATCATCAAAAACCATTTTGTAATTCTCTTTTATGGAAGAATTAATCCGATACTTTTATAAACTATTAGTTTCATATGGTATTTCAGAAAACATAGCAGAATATTTAAATGTTCTTATAGGAACATTTATTTTACTCATCGTACTTTTTCTTATCGATCGAATTATAAGAAAAGTAATACTTAATCTTTTTAAAAGTTATGCTTCTAAATCACGAAACACTTTTGATGATTATTTAGTAAAGAATAAGACTTTTGATTATTTATCTCATATAGTACCGTTATCCATAAGTATTTGGATATTTCCACAATTATTTATCGCTTTTCCTACTACAGAAGGTTACTTAGAGATTCTTTTTGATATTTTGGTCATTGCTCTAACTATATGGATTGTAAGAAGTGTACTTAGAACCTTTAGAGATTTTTTAAAATCTTTAGAATCCTTTAAGGATAAACCCATAGATAGTTATGTTCAAGTATTTATGATCATAGTTTGGGCTATCGGTGGAATTTTTATCTTTTCGTCAGTCACAGGAAAATCTATCTGGACTTTTCTTACTGCTCTTGGTGCGATGTCAGCAGTAATTCTATTAATTTTTAAAGACACAATTTTAGGTTTTGTAGCTAGTATACAGGTCGCAGTTAATGATACCGTAAGAATTGGAGACTGGATTACTATGGATAAATACGGTGCCGATGGAGATGTAGTAGAAATTAATTTATCTTCTGTTAAGGTGCAAAATTTTGATAAAACGATCACTACAATACCAACATACCACCTAACTTCTGAATCATTTAGAAATTGGAGAGGAATGATGGATTCTGGAGGAAGAAGAATTAAAAGAGCACTTCTTATAAAAGCTTCGAGTATTAAGTTTCTATCTAAAAATGACATAGATCGTTTAAAAAAAATAGAACTTATTACAGATTACTTAGAAGATTCACAAAACAAGATAGAATTTTATAACGCAGAAAATAATATCAATAAAGAAGTTCTTGTAAATGGTAGAAATCTATCTAATATGGGAGTTTTTAGACGCTATGTAGAATCATATCTAGAAAATCACCCTTATGTAAATAACAATATGACTATAATGAGTAGACAACTAGCTCCTACTTCACAGGGTATTCCTTTAGAAATATATGCATTTAGTAATGATAAAATCTGGAAAAACTATGAAAAAATAGTAGCCGATATTTTTGATCATTTATTATCTACTATCTCCTATTTTGATTTAGAAATCTTCGAATTAGATTTTAATCATAAAAAATAGATAATAAGTAAGATTAAATGTCTTTTGAGCGTTAAATTTGCATTCAATTTTAAATAATACATATGGTTGGTGCTTTCAGAATAATCAGTTACTTAGAAGGGATTTCATATCTACTTATCTTATTCGTTACAATGCCTTTAAAATATTTATTTGCGTCTCCAGAACCAAATAAGGTAATCGGTATGGCTCATGGTTTTCTGTTTTTGATTTATATCGTTTTTGCTTTTTTAATTAAAGCAGAAAGAAAATGGAATATTAAAACTTTGGCAATTGTACTCTTATGCTCTATAATTCCTTTTGGTACTTTCTGGATGGATGGAAAATATTTATCGAAGAAGTAAAACGCTTTTAATAAAAAAAGAGCTTTTCATCACTGAAAAACTCTTACACTTACATTTGATATTGATTACAAATACCAAAAATCTCCACTTCCATTGCCTGCACAAGAAGCCTGATATCCGTTAATAATACAATCAGTATCTTCTGTTCTACCTACACAGGCTTGAGAAAACCCTACACTAGAGCCTCCTCCAGTTCCTGTACCAAAACATATACTGGTTAATGTACGCATTCCTCCATTAATAGCTTTTTGTTCGTTCTTAGAAATCTTTTCAGCAAAATCTAATTTCAAAAATTTGTGTAACATAATAATAAAATTTTAGGTTTTAAAAATATTAATAGCACAATAACTTCTACCCTTGTATAAGTGCAAAATTTTGCGCTCCTCTATAATTAATATCAAAACTTTAAAGTATGTTACTATATATTTTGTTAAAAATAATAAAAGCCAATATTTCTTTTAGCACTACTCCTTATAACTTTCTGGATGGATGAAAAATACTAGTCTAAAAATTAACTGTTCCGTTAAAATCTCCTTCAAATTCAGTATGCAAATTTATAACAGAGTGAAAACCATTTCTTTTTGGTTGTAATGATAAACTTCCATCTCTTAACTGTATTTGTTGATTATTTAATAGTACTTCCAATATTCTATTTTGCTGTGAACAATCACAATTATCTTCATAGGTATGGTAATTGAAATCTTGAAGATTAGCAGCTACAATTATTAATTCTAATACATCTCCAGAATCTAAAAAATAAATAACACTTTCTGAACCAACAGGATTAGATTCTAATCTTGCACGAGTTACTTGATATATTTGACGACCAAAAGGACCGTTTTGATTTTGAATTTCTCCATAACTTACATTTTCATTATGCGTACATAAGTGATCACAGTTATGTATAACAGGAGCAGAGGGTTTTGTATCAACTGTTGTATTTTTTCTTTGTTCTATTACAATATCAGGAACTGGAATATTTATACTTATGTCAATAGAAACATCTCCTCCTATCCTAACTTGACCATGTGATTTAAGACCTAGTAGTAAACATACTAGAATGACAAAGTTTCTGAAAGATTTCATAGTAAATTTTTAAGATGGTTTATGTTACTAGCTATCTTATCAAATAACATACCAATCTTAAAATATTATTCGGGATATTCGATTCGGAGATGATAAATATTAGTAAGCTTACGTTTGAATACTTTTTTTACCTGTTGAATTTCTTTAAAAGTAATATTTGCATTAAGAAATTGCCCATCTTCCATTTGCTTATTAACGATTTTTTCTACAAAAGAATCTATTAAACTACTGGTAGGGTTTTTTAAACTTTTAGAAGCTGCTTCAACACTATCGCTCATCATTAAAATAGCCGTTTCTTTAGAAAATGGTTTTGGACCAGGATATTGAAAATCTTCTATATTAACATTTTCATTAATCTCCTTAGCTTTCATATAAAAATAGTAAACAGTACTTGTTCCGTGATGTGTTCTTATAAAATCAATCACTCGATCAGGAAGCTTGTTTTTCTTTGCTATTTCGATACCACGAATTACATGATTTATAATAATCTTAGCACTTTCTTTAGGAGATAAAACGTCGTGTGCATTTCCTGATGCTGTTTGGTTTTCCGTAAAAAAAGTAGGATTGGCCATTTTACCTATATCGTGATAAAGAGCTCCTACCCTAACAAGCATTACATTTGCTCCTATCTCATTAGCAGCAGCCTCGGCAATATTTGCAACATTAAGCGAATGATGAAATGTTCCAGGAGCTTTATCCGATAATTCTTTTAATAGAGATGAATTGGTATCACTCAGTTCTAAAAGAGAAACATCAGAGATCAAACCAAACATTTTCTCATAAGCGTAAATTAATGGATGTACAATTAACGTTGCAAAACCACTTATAACAAACAATCCTATAGTTGTCCAATCAATATCACTAATACTCCCTTCATGAATAATATGAAAGGCGATATATGCTACAATATAAATAGCGGTAATTTGTCCAACGGTAATAAACAAATTTGCCCTTTTATAAGACTCCGAAATAGTTAGTATAGTAACGATTCCAGCAATAATCTGCAAAAAAGTATACTCATAACTATTGGGTACAACAAAACCTAAAATCAATACAGTTACAACATGTGTAAATAACCCAAGTCTCGAGTCAAAAAATGCTTTTAGAATTAATGGCAAAATACATAATGGTACTATATAAATATAATCCGATTTATATTTTACTACCAATGTAGTTATCAATACCATTAATAAAACATTGAACGCTATAAATGTTACCTGGGTATTATTATCATAGATATCTCTTCGATATTTTCTAATAAAAAGTAATAACATTAAGAGCGCCAAAGCCACTAAAATACCATATCCAAAAACAATCCAATAAAAATTCTTGTCACTCCAAACCTGAGATTCATATTCAGCTTTTAGCGATGTTAATATTTGTAATCGATTGCCTTCTACAACTTCTCCTTTTGCTATAATTCTACTACCTTTAGAAACACTACCTCTTGTTGTGAGAACTTGCGACAATTCATTTTCGAGGGTACTCTCAGTTAATTTTTGATTAAGGGTAACGTTTGGCTTAATTAGATCATAAAACAATGCAACAAAACCACTTTTAAACTTAGTATACTCACTCTTATCTATTCTTGAGTTAATAAGCGTTGTTACTTGATTTGGAGTTAATATTTGTCCAAAAGTAATAGCTTCTGCTTTGTTACCTTTATTAAGAAATATTTGTCGTTTATTTTCATAACTATATGCCTCTTGTAATACACCATATCGATAAATATCATTAAGAATAATTCTACCAAAAAGTTTTGCTTGCTTTCCAGAACTACTTTGATCTAATACTTCTAGATTACTTTTAAAAGCAGCTTCATATCTATCTTTAGCCAAGTTTGATACGATAGTATCATACTCAAAATAAGGAATGATATTATCCTCAATTCTTTTTTTCTCCCCAATAATTTCGTCTTCCGTCTTTGCTATAGCAAAATCAAAAGGAGCATATAAATTTTCATATTGCCAAGGTTTACCTTTAGTAAATTCATACTTAAAAACACCTCCTTTAGGAAATAAGTAAACGATAAGTATTAATGTAATTACAAAAAGAAAAACCTTATATAAAAAGGATTGATTTTTATAAAAATTATTTAAAAAATTCTTCACAAGGATATTCGTATATATAACTCAAAAGTACTAAAAAATAAGTCAGTATGAAGAAGTCTAAAAAATACTACTTCAATACTATTTAATAATCAATAATTCAATCAAAAACTTAGCTATGTATATCCTCTAAAAATCCTTAAATTCGCAGAATAACAAACACACATATTAAATATAGTATAATGAGCAAAGACGTTGTAATAGTATCAGCAGCACGTACACCAATAGGTAGTTTTTTAGGTAGTTTATCTACTGTTCC
Organism: Aquimarina sp. AD1; assembly: GCF_003443695.1. Classification (NCBI taxonomy): domain Bacteria; kingdom Pseudomonadati; phylum Bacteroidota; class Flavobacteriia; order Flavobacteriales; family Flavobacteriaceae; genus Aquimarina; species Aquimarina sp. AD1. Next base: position 1,314,918 of record NZ_CP031966.1, read on the forward strand.
TGCTACTCAATTGGGATCAATCGCAATTAAAGGTGCATTAGATAAAATTAACTTAGATCCTTCATTGGTTCAAGAAGTATTTATGGGAAATGTAGTACAAGCAGGAAATGGACAAGCTCCGGCAAGACAAGCTGCTTTAGGTGCTGGACTTAATGATACTGTTCCTTGTACAACTGTTAATAAAGTATGTGCTAGTGGAATGAAAGCTGTAATGCACGCCGCACAAACTATTGCATTGGGAGATGCAGATATTGTAGTTGCTGGTGGAATGGAAAATATGAGTTTAATTCCGCATTATGTAAGACTTAGATCCGGTCATAAATTTGGTTCGCAAACATTAGAAGATGGAATGCAAAGAGATGGTTTAGTTGATGTATATGATCAAAATGCTATGGGGGTTTGTGCAGATTTATGTGCTACTGAACATAACTTTAGTAGAGAAGATCAAGATGCCTTTGCTATTCAATCTTACGAACGTTCTGCTAAAGCTTGGTCAGAAGGTAAATTTGAGAATGAAATAGTTCCAGTACCTGTTCCTCAGCGTCGTGGTGAGCCTATTATGATTACTGAAGATGAAGAATACAAGAATGTAAAAATGGAAAAAATTCCTGCATTACGTCCTGCTTTTACAAAAGAAGGAACAGTGACAGCAGCGAATGCTTCTACTATAAATGATGGTGCTGGTGCTGTCGTAGTAATGAGCGCAGAAAAAGCAGCTGAACTAGGATTAAAACCATTGGTAAAAATTAAAAGTTATGCAGATGCTGCGCAGGAACCTAAATGGTTTACTACAGCACCCGCAAAAGCTTTACCAAAAGCAATTGATAAAGCAGGTATTTCTTTAGATGATGTAGACTTTTTCGAGTTCAATGAAGCATTTTCTGTAGTTGGGCTGGCAAATATGAAAATACTTGGATTAAATGATTCTAATACAAACGTTAACGGTGGTGCTGTATCATTAGGACATCCTCTAGGATGCTCAGGTGTTCGTATCCTGATTACTTTGATGAATGTGCTGGAGCAAAATAATGCTAAAACCGGAGCTGCAGCTATATGTAACGGAGGCGGTGGAGCTTCTGCAATGGTAATCGAACGTGTGTAACACAAATTAAAAGGATTAGCAATCCAAATTTATTAAATGTCTAATATATAGTAGCTATAAATATTCATGCTATACGGTATTTGCAATCTTAGTATTGTGCCATTACGTTTTGAACCAAATGATCCAAGTGAAATGGTATCACAAGTTCTGTATGGTGAACACTTTAAAGTTTTAGAAAAACGAAAAAAATGGAGTCGAATCCGTTTAGCATTTGACACATATGAAGGCTGGATCGATAATAAACAATATATAGAAATCACTGAGGGCCAATACAAAGAGTTTAACACCAAATCGTTGGATGTCAGTGCAGACTTAATTGATTTTGTTAGTTGTGAAGACAATCAATTGATGCCAATTGCTTTGGGATCCTCTTTAGGAGCGCTAGATTTTTTTAAACATCAATATGATGGTAATAGGATTACAGAAATACAATCTAAAGAAAAACTGGTAGAAACTGCTTATCTATTCCTTAATGCACCTTATCTATGGGGTGGTAAGACCAATTTTGGTATTGACTGTAGTGGTTTTACACAAATGGTCTATAAATTAAATGGATACAAATTATTACGTGATGCTTCTTTGCAAGCAACACAAGGAGATCCTTTAAGCTTTATAGAAGAAAGTGAGCCTGGTGATTTGGCCTTTTTTGATAATGAAGAAGGAGCAATTACTCATGTAGGTATTATTATGAAAGATAACTATATTATCCACGCACACGGCAAAGTGCGCGTGGATCGTATAGATCACACTGGGATTTTTAATGGAGAAAAACGATTATATACTCATAAATTAAGAGTTATTAAACGAATAGTTTAAAATCTATAATAATGACACCTCTAGAACTAAAAATAATAAATGTTCTCCCTAAGGATAGTCGTAAACTTCTAGAAATTGGTCGCCAAACCTTTTATGATGCCTTTGGTCCTCCTCATAATACTCACGAAAACATAGATTATTACTTAAATCAAAGTTTTACTTTAGAAAAAATCACAAGTGAAATTCTCAATCCAGAATCTAAATTCTTCTTTACATTATACAAAGATGAAATTATTGGTTATTTTAAATTGAACACAGGAAAAGCTCAAACAGAACTTATAAAAGGGGAATCAATAGAAATAGAACGTATTTATGTTATAAAGGAGTATCAAGGTAAAGGTATTGGACAACAATTGCTTGATACTATTATCCTAATTGCAAAACATCAGAAGAAAGATTTTATATGGTTGGGAGTTTGGGACGAAAACACAGATGCTATAAGGTTTTATGAACGAAATGGGTTCAAAACCTTTGACAAACATAGTTTTATGCTAGGTACCGACAAGCAAACGGACATAATGATGAAACTCGTTTTATAAATAATTTTAAAATTTAGTATTTTTATAACAGTATTATAATGAAGTTATAATTAATTTTGAAACGATCATTTCATTAAAGTATGCCAAAGGTAGAAACTTTCGATAGAACCAATGTATTGCAAAAAGCAACTGAAATATTCCATAAAAAGGGATACAATGGAACTTCTATGCAAGATTTGGTGGATGCTACCAATCTTAACCGATCAAGTATCTATAATTCTTTTGGAAGTAAATTAGGAATGTTTATGCAAGTACTTTCTTTTTACCAAAATGCAGGTAACAATAATATGAGTAAAGAAATAGTAAATACACATAACGCTTCTGATACAATACTCTCAATTTTCGAATGGTATTTAAAAGATATATTGGAAGACGAAGATCATAAAGGTTGTTTAATCGTGAATTGTAAATCCGAAATGTCCAATCAAGAACCCTTAATACAATCTTTTATGGAGCAAAATCAGGAACAAATGATTGCACTTTTAGAAGATGTTGTACATAATGGTCAAATGGAAAAGGTTTTTAACGAAAAACAAACTGCTGGACAATATGCTTTATATTTATATTCATCCATCCAAGGCTTAAGAATGACTGGAATCCTAAATTCGAATGAAAATGAGCTTAGAAATTTAATCAAAATGGTACTTACAATACTATATTAATATTTTTTTTAACTTAATCTGAAACGATTGTTTCAAATAAAACACATATAACATGAGTAAATTAAACAACAAAGTAGCAGTAATTACAGGAGCTAATAGCGGAATTGGTTTAGCTACTGCTAAATTATATCTTCAAGAAGGCGCCAAAGTAGTAGTTTCTGGAAGAAGACAAGAAGCTCTTGACGAAGTAGCGAAAGAACTAAAAGGAGACTTTATAACGGTCAAAGCGGATGTTAGTATCGCTGCAGATAATAAAAGGCTTATAGAAGAAGCAACCAACAAATATGGAAAAATTGATATATTATTTTTAAATGCTGGAATTGCAACTCCTACACCAACTACTGATGTTACAGAAGAACATTATAACAACATTTTTGATATAAACGTAAAAGGTCCGATCATCGCTACTAAAGAAGCTTTACCTCATATCAATGATGGAGGGACAATTCTATTTACAAATTCTGTTGTTCATCAAAAAGGGTTTGATGGATTAGGCATATATTCAGCATCAAAAGGTGCATTACGTGCATATCAGAGAGTTTTAACATCAGAAGTGAAATCAAGAGGTATTAGAGTAAATGCAATAGCTCCTGGACCTATTGAAACACCTCTTTATGGCAAGATGGGATTACCAGAAGATGTTGTAGAAGAAATGGGAAAAGGATTCGCTGAACAAGTTCCTTTAGGACGTTTCGGAAGCTCTGATGAAATTGCCAAGTCTGCACTATTTTTAGCTTCTGACGATGCTTCTTACATTAACGGTGTAGAATTAGAAGTTGATGGAGGGTTAAGTCAGATTTAGAATATTGAAATTAAAAATAGGAATATGTTTTATTTTATGACATATTCCTATTTCAATTTTATAAACTACTCGTCTTATTTTTAATTTTTTATGAAAATTTTACTTCTAATATTCCCGTTCTTTTCTGCCTTTAAAATATATCCTCCTCTTCTAAAATCTTCTATATTAATCTGAGTTTTAAACACTTCTTTTTCCATAAATTGCTGGCTTTCCAAAATCAAATCACCTTTTAACAGACTATAAATTCGAATATTTATAATTCCTTCGTTTTTTGAATTAAATTTAAGGTCAAGTATATCTTTTACAGGATTTTGTAATATTTCTACACTAAAATTACGTCGAGGAAAATAGGGTCTGCTTGATATCTTTCTTATATTCCCTAATCCACTAAGTTCAGAAACATATAATGCAGTTCCTGTTCTATTAGCTGTAATTCCTGCAGGATAAGAAAAGGTAGCTTCGGTAATATCTCCATCCATAGCCCCGTTAACACTTCCTGCGAAAATGGAAACGTCATCAATTCTTTCAGGATTGATTTCATAAATTTTATGTTCTCCATAATTGGTACCAAAAAGTGAACCATTTGCATAAGTTATAAATCCTAAGAAAGGAAAATCTGTACCGGAATCAGGAACTGTAGCAATATATTCTAATTCTTCACTTCTGGTATTTAATTTATATATTTTTCGATCATTAAAGTTTCCAATGTATAGCATCCCTCTTCTATCAAAAGCTAAACCCACTGGGGCATTAAGCGGTTCTCCAGTATACAACACCCTAACTGTTCCATCCGATAATAATTCTTTGATTCCATTATTACGTACATCAGTAAAAATAATCGAATTTCTATGCCTTGACTGAATCATTCCAGAAGGTATTCCATCTACAGGAAAACTTTTTAACAAATTCCCCTCCTTATCATATTTGTGGATAACGGAGGCACTAAATTCTGCTATAAAAAGATTACCCTGACGATCAAAAGCTAATCCATTAGGATTAGCCAATCCGGATACAAATACACTTACCTCTCCTGATCGTGCAATTTTATAGACTGAATCTCCAAAAAAATTAGATCCATATAAATTACCTCTGAAATCTATAGCCAAAGCATCATCTACAATCGCATCAGGAGAATCTAAAACTGTAGTTACCTCTTGACAATAAGCTACCGATGATACTATAACTAGTATTAAAACATAAAGTTTTCTCATTTTTTTGTTCTTTTAAATTAAATAATAAATAGATGATGTGTTTTCGTTATTTCAATTTAAAATTATTTGTTTTTGTAATATCTCTACACCACTTTGAAGTAGATCACCTTTTTTTTGAAGTGAATACATCATATTTTGATGTGAATGCAATTAATAAATGATTGACATACATTTTTTGTCTAAATTGTTCCATAAATGCATAATAAAAATGTAGATATATCGGGGACATGAAAATTTCAGCATTAATTATTGATGATGAACCTTTAGCAAGGAACTTAATTAATAACTTACTTAGAACGGAGCCCATGATTAATGTCATTGGTATATGCAAAACTGGAAAGGAAGCTATTTTAATGATCGACACATTAAAACCCAATCTTATTTTTTTAGATATAAAACTAAAAGATATGACCGGTTTTGATATTCTAGAGAAAATTTCAGTAAAAGCTCCTATGATAATATTTGTAACGGCTTTTGACGCTTATGCATTAAAAGCATTTAATTTTTTTGCTTTTGATTATTTATTAAAACCCTTTAATGAAAGTCGGTTTTATATATCTGTTAATAAAGCAATTGAGGCTTTTCATAAAAAAGACACTTCTCTGCTTCAAAAAAAGGTAAACAACCTAATGAATCATGTTCGTGTTGCGGATAAAAATCCCATCAAAAAACTTCCTATCCCATTAAGAAACAGAACTATATTTATCCCTCTAAATGAAATTACATATATAACTGCTTCTAACTACTATGCAGAAATATATACAGAAAACAAAAAGTACCTCCTTAGGGAATCTCTACAAAACCTACTTGATATGTTAAATCCAGATCATTTTATAAGAATCCATCGATCCACAATTATTAATATTGATTTCATAAAGGAACTTATAAACTCGGGCTATGGAGCAATTCATGTAAAAATGAAAGACAGTAATCAATTTAGGATTAGTAAGAGTTACAAAAAAACGTTTTTAACCAAAATGGGAGTGTAATTGAGAAAATTAATAGATAAAAAACTATTCTTAATCCTTATGGGGTACGTCAGTGGATACAAAACAGTGACGATACTGCAAGAGTTTTTTTTAAATTATCTTGAAGATAGAGCTATTGAAAACACCGAATGGTTTCGCATAATCATTCAACAAATAATCCCTACAACAATTATCATTACTCCTATAGTTTTCATTATTCTTATAGTAACAAAAATTATGATCAATCGAAACTATAAATGGGTATATATCATTCCCATCCACTTCGTATTATCATGGATTTATGGATTACTTGTTACTTTATCAGGAGTCATTTATTTAATAATTACCGAAGATAGTACTATTTCCTTATCTAAAAGCGAAATCATATCTGAGTTAGTGCATTCTTCGGGTCGTGATTTTCTGGGGTATGTAGGTTTTGTAAGCATCATCTATTCTTATTATTACATTAATAGAACCAGTAAAATGGAGGTACAAAAAGCACAATTATCAGAACAACTTATTAATGTTAAAATGGAAGCGTTAAAATCTCAACTAAACCCTCATTTTCTTTTTAACACCCTTAACAGTATTTCTGCTTTAATCATAGAAGATCAAAAAAAAGCTCAGGATATGATTGTTTTTTTAGGAGATTTATTAAGAGAAGTTTTAATCATTAAAAATGAGAATTTAATTCCTTTACATCAAGAGATATCATTATTAAATAAATATATCGATATTATGAGAATACGATTTTCTGATCATTTAACCATGGATATTCAAATAGAAGAAGATATAGAGGATACTTTAATTCCAAGTATGATTATTCAACCTATTATTGAAAATTCCTTTAAACATGGATATTCTTATACTGTAGAAAACCTTAATGTCAAGCTAAGTATCTCAAAAAAGAATAATAAATTATTAATTAACATTACCAATAATGGAGAGATCATAAAAGATGTTGAATCTTCGGGAATGGGCATTAAAAATATAAAAGACAGGTTATTTACCCTTTATAATAAGAATTTTGACTTCACATTCAGAAATCTAAAAAATAACAATGGTGTAGAAACTATTATGAGAATACCTATAGAATACTAAAAACTAAACGATATCTGATCAACTATTTCACAAGTTTAACCAATACGTGATTTTTAAGACTATGGAACGAGTTCTTACATCAAAAGCAAATCGATTCATTGGATCATCTACATTTCCTGTTAGATAATTATCTGTATATACGAGTATTAAATCTGATACTGGAGCAAACCTCCATTGGATTCGTGCATTAATGTTGGTATTATCATTTTGTGAATTATACTGTACAAAAACAGACGTAAACAAACTTTTAGAAAACGTATAATCTATCCTGGGGCTAATTAAATAAGTCTCTCTTGTGCCATCTAAGTGAGGTAAATCAAAAACATTAACTGCGTAATTTAGAGAGAAAAAACCTTTGGGCTGAAAACGTAGGTTAAAGCCTCCTCTAGTACCGTATCTCCAACCATTAAAATATTCTCCGACGTATGGACTTAGATTCCAACTAAATACTTTTCGTCGATCACTACGATAGTTTCCGGTAAAACTTATCCAAGAAAAATCTTGATCTGCAGCCAACTCTATTGAATCAGTACCTGTTGGATCAAATGGATCAAAAAGATATACATAACTATGATTTAAATTAAAACCAAAATTTGATCTTTGGGACAATTCCCCTCCTAACCCAACTGAGAAAAAATGATCCGTTTTCCCAAATTCGGGTCTCCAAAAGACATCCGCCTCAGCGCCATAACTATAGTTATTTAAAAAATCATTTTGAGGATAATACCTAAGTTCTGCAGAAGGACTAACTCTTACATAATTGGTTCTAGGCGTAAATCCAACTTCTGCATTATAATCTTCGTGGACATATTCATGCTTCCATAATGCTCCAAATTTCCTAGTATTATAATTCACAGTTGTACCTTGTGCTATCGCCATATCGGTATCAGGAGAGAAAGTTGAGTGAATAAAACTTTTTCCAAACCAAGTATTACTCTTAGTAGAATAGTTATAGTCTAGTCCTATCATTCTATTATACCGATTTATATCTAAAGTATCTAGATTTTCATCAAAATTTACGGCTTGTTTATTTACACCAATAATTCCAATATTAGAACGTACACCTATCTTTCTTTGTATAACTCCAACACCAAAATTTGTTCCTGGAATTCCTTGCGATTTACTAGAAGCTGTTTGCATGTTTAGCAAACCCACTCTGGTCTTCGGATCTAACTTCCCACTTATACGAAAGCCTCCATAAATTCTATTCTGAACCAATTCTTCATTAACTACATCTTCTCCTGCTCCAATACGTCTAGAGAAAAATGGATTAATATTAGAAAAACCAAACTGTCCAAAAAGATCAGCATTTTCAAGAAAAAATTGCCTTCGTTCTGGAAAAAAAATTTCAAAACGATCTAGGTTGGTTATTTGTTCATCAACTTCAACCTGAGAAAAATCGGGATTTACGGTTAAATCTAAATTCAAACCAGGTGTTAATGCAATTTTAGCATCACCTCCTACTTCAAAAATTTGATCCGTTGGTAGATTATCCTCATAGTCCTTATTGATCCCTGTAGAAACAAATGGAATCAAAGAAACCGCACTACTTTTAGTGACTAGATCTTCTTCCCAAATCATCTCTGCGGGATATGCTAACGTGAAAACAACTTGATTTCGCGGTGTTCCTGGATACGTACTTATTTCATTAGACTGTGTATCAAATCGATAAGAAGTAAATCCCCATTTCTTAGACGGTGTTGGATATCTAAAAGTGCTAAAAGGAATCTCTAGTTCTGCCGTGTAATAGCCATCATACTTTTTGGCATTCCCTCTCCACTTATTGTCCCAAGAAGTAGAAAAATCCTGAAAAACATTTCCTCCATTACTTATAGTTCCTTCTCTTAGAACACCTTCTGGATTAATTCCAAAATAGAATGCATTGGTTTGATCATCAAAAGTATCAAATAGTAAAGTTATATTATCATTTCCTCCTGCACGATAGTCCCTACGCAAGGATTCTATTACCCAATCATTTCCTGCAGCATAACATTTAATTCCTATGTACAAATTTTTCTTGTCTGTACACATGTATATTTCTGTTTGCGCAGCAGCTGGTAAAGAATCATTTGGGAAATACTGTGTAAAATTTTTAGCAGGTTCTAACTTTGTCCAGATAGCTTCATCTAACTGACCATCAATTGTTATACTTTCTGAAGTGGTACCGACAATAAAAGACCTTTTTTCGGCAGTATTTTTTTGGGAAAAAACTTGATGTCCTAAATTAAATAAAAGTACAGTAATCCAAAATCTCATGCTAAAGCTTCGTATTTATTCTTAATAATCAGTAGTTTTTGATATTGAATTCTCAAAAATATAATACGAAAGCTTAGTTTATGTTAAAATTATTACAAACAAAACCATAAGATTTTGGATATACTTTATTCCATAACGTATTATAGTTCTAAAATTTGTCTAATCATTTGATTCGTAAAACCCCACTCATTATCATACCAGATCATAATTTTAACCAAATCACCATCTACTACTCTTGTCATAGATGCATCCACAGTAGAAGCAAAAGGATTCATTTGTATATCAGAAGAAACGATAGGTTCATAGGTAACATCCAAAACTTTAAGATATCTATCGGTTTTAGCTTCTTTTAAAAGTATTTCATTAATTTCTTCAGCAGTAGTGTTTCTTTCGGCTATAAACGTCACATCGCTTACGGAACCAACAGGTACAGGAGTTCTAACAGCTATACCATCGAATTTACCTTCGAATTGTGGCAACGCTTTTGTTGTTGCAATTGCTGCTCCTGTCGAAGTTGGTGTAAGATTAACTGCTCCTGCTCTACCCATTCTAGGATTTTTCTTTGATGGTGCATCAACCAAAGTTTGCGAAGCTGTATACGCGTGGATAGTATTTAATATTGCTTTTTTAATTCCAATAGTTCTCCCTAAGATTTCTACAACAGGACTAATATTATTCGTAGTACAGCTAGCACAAGAAAATATAGCTGTTTTTCCATCTTCTGTATTAACTCCATGGACTACTGTTGGTGTATCCTTACTTTTTGTTGGTCCAGAAATCACAACATTAGTAGCACCAGCATTAATATGTTTTTCTGCATCTTCTCTATTTGTAAAGAAACCCGTACTTTCTATTACGACATCAATATTATTTTCTTTCCAAGGAAGTTGTTCAGGGTCTCTTTGATTGAAGTATAATATCTTCTGACCATCTACAAGTAAATGATCATCCTGAATACTCACTTCTTTATCAAAAATTCCATATACACTATCATATTTTAGTAAATACTGAGCATTATCAATTGACATTAAATCATTAACTGCTACAACTTCTAAGCCTGGCTCCTCCATAATTACTTTAAGTGCAGCTCTCCCGATTCTTCCGAATCCATTTATTGCTATTCTTTTCATATCTTATTTTTTGTTGGTATTAAAATGTGGTTAAAATTATAGGATAGTAGTCGCATAAACCCAACTAAAATTACATTATCCATCTATTAAAGAAACTCCATTTAAATCCGTTGTTAACACATCGCTCATGTAATCAAAATATGGTCTTAATAACCTATAATGATATATCAGTTTTTCCAAGAAATCTTCGGCAAATACCTCTTTGTCGGTAAATTTGTGTTCTACAAAAAATGATTTGTTTTTAATCAAATCAATTGATGGGTGATCTTTACTAAATCCTTTGGGCGCAGTTTTTACTTGATAAGCCGTATTAAAACCTCCAAATGCTTTTTTAAAATCTGAATGATCTAAAATATCTCTAATTTCTTGATCATCCATTTCAAACTCTTTTCGAATACGCAATAAATCTTTAGGTTCTGGACTAAAAAAACCACCAGCCATGCGAGAATTACCAGGTTCTAATCTTAAATAATATCCTCCTCTTCGATGTGCTCCTGCCCGACTAAAGCTAACGCTTCTATGCACATTATATGGAGTTTTATCTTTACTAAAACGCACATCCCTATTAATTCTAAACACCTTAGTTTTCTCTATCTCATCTTCTTCATTTAACCTTTCCGTCACTGAAGCATAAAATGCTTTCAAATCCTTCTCATTAGATTGATAACGTTTTTTATGTTCTTGCATCCAATCCCTATGATTGTTCTTTTTTAGATCTTTTAAAAACTCGAATGCCAATTCAGGAATTCTAATCTCCATATATTTTGATTTAATGATTATATTTTTATTGTATTGAGGTACGCTATACTAACTTTTCCTTAAAAAATTGTATCGTGCGACTCCAAGCCAACTCTGCAGCTTCTTTGTCATATCTTGGCGTACTTGTATTGTGAAAACCATGATTTACTTCCGGATATGTAAAAGCCTCATATTCTTTATTTTCTTTTTTAAGAGCTTTTTCATATTCAGGCCAACCTTCATTAACACGCTTGTCGAGACCAGCAAATTGAAGCATCAATGGAGCTTCTATTTTATCAATATCCTCTTTAGGTTGACTTCCATAAAAAGGAACAGCAGCAGCTAGATCTTCTATTTTTACTGCCATCATATTAGAAACCCATCCTCCAAAACAAAACCCTACCACACCAATTTTACCGTTACATTCTTCATGCTGTTTTAGATATTTATATGCTGCTATAAAATCTTCTAGCATTTCATTTCGATCTCGTTTTCTTTGCAATTTTCTTCCCTCGTCATCATTACCTGGATATCCTCCTAATGGGGATAGCGCATCAGGCGCAATGGTAATAAAACCTCCCAACGCCGCTCTCCTTGCTGTATCTTCTATATAAGGGTTTAACCCTCTATTTTCGTGCACAACTACAATTCCACCTAATTTTTGTTTTATATCTTTAGGCTTAGAAAACAATGCTTTTATTTCTCCTCCCCCTTTTTCCGAATTATATGTAATGTAATTAGAATCTAATTGAGTGTCATTTTTATCAACTATCAAGTTATCCGCGTAATTAGGCATTAAAAAACTCATCAAAGAAGGAACTGTAATTCCTCCTACAGCATAGATCCCCAACTTCTCAATAAACTCTCTTCTCTGAATCTTACTATGTGCATACTCATCATATAAGTTAAACACCTCTTGTTTAATATCTTCCTTTTTGAGTTTTTTCATAATTTATGCTATTATTATTTGATAAATTAAGTTTTTTTTCCTGTGCTAATCTTATCACTAACTATATCTATAAAAAACAATAAGTATAGATCGAGTTCTTTGTAAACCTTATAAAGGTAATTCATCTTAAAAGAATACCAAACCGTCTTATCTTTTTAACCAAATTTTATGTATTACTATCAATTCTAACCATTCTTTGTTATTATTATTGTAAAAATGTAAGTATTTGTATTTAAATAAGACTTCTCTATTTCTTTATTCTATATATTTACTAGACTTTTCAAAATAGGCACTATGACTAAAGAAAGAGAACAAATTATAGCTAAGATTGAAAAACAGAAAAAGAATCCTAATCTAAAGCTAAAACTTAAGGAGAGAACAGAGTATTTCACTAATCTTCTTTTTTACACCTTATTCGATTCTGACACAGAAGTAGAAAAAAACATTGCTATACTTGAACAAACTTTTGAAGAGTTGGTAGATCTTGCCTGTTGGGAAACTGAAAGACCTTGTTGTAAAATATGGCAATCATATTTAGAAAAACTCCCTGAGATATTGCAAAAACTTAATAAGGATGCAGATTCTTTTATAAAAAGTGATCCTGCAGCTAATTCTATTGAAGAAGTTTATCTCGCGTACCCTGGATTTTATGCTATTGCGATCTATAGATTAAGCCATGAGCTATTAAAATTTGGATTGCCTCTTATTCCTAGACTTATGACAGAGTATTCTCATAGATTAACTGGTACAGACATTAATCCTGGAGCAGAAATTGGAGAATCATTTTTTATTGATCACGCTACAGGAATTGTTATTGGAGAAACTGCAATTATAAAGAATAATGTAAAAATATATCAAGGTGTAACGTTAGGTGGCTTATACGTGGATAGAAAGCTTCGCAATGTAAAAAGACATCCTACGGTAGAAGATAATGTTACCATTTATGCGAATGCAACGATACTTGGTGGCACTACTGTTATTGGAGCAAACAGTACTATTGGTGGTAATGCTTGGATAACTTCTTCTGTACCAGAAAATTCGATTATATCAAACACATCAGAAATCAAGATAAAAAAAGTAATTTAATGTCCCATAGCATTTTAGATCTCATCGGAAATACACCTTTAGTAAAAGCTACTTCCCTAATTAATAACCCAAACATAACATTATACTTAAAACTAGAAGGGCATAATCCTGGAGGAAGTGTAAAAGATCGTGCAGCTTATAACATGATAAAGTCTGCTTTAGATCGAGGAGATATTGATAAAAACACAAAATTAATAGAAGCGACGAGCGGAAATACTGGGATAGCACTAGCAATGATTGCAGGTATTTTTGATTTAGATATTGAACTTGTGATGCCAGAAAATTCTACCAAAGAACGTGTTCAAACCATGAGAGCATATGGTGCAAAAGTGACCTTAACATCAGCAGATGTTGGTATCGAAGGAGCACGTGATTATGCAGAAGCAAAGGTAAACAACGACGGATACGTTATGTTAAATCAGTTTGCCAATGATGACAACTGGAAAGCTCATTATAAAACTACTGGTCCCGAAATTTGGAAAGATACCGATGGAAAGATTACACATTTTGTTTCTTCTATGGGAACTACGGGTACCATTATGGGGACATCCACATATCTAAAAGAACAATCTCAAGAAGTTAAGATTGTAGGTGTACAACCCACAGATGAATCAAGAATTCCTGGAATAAGAAAATGGCCTAAAGAATATTTACCAAAAATATTTAATCCTTCGAAAGTGGATCAAGTTATAGAAGTTAGTCAAGAAGAAGCTACAGATATGGCTAAGAGATTAGCAAAAGAAGAAGGCGTGTTTTCTGGTATGAGCAGCGGTGGATCTGTTACCGCGGCTTTAAAATTAGCAGAAACTATAGATAGCGGAGTTCTTGTTGCAATCATCTGTGATCGCGGTGATCGTTATTTAAGCTCTGATTTATTTTTATAATATACTCAATACATTTTATTTCAAAACATTAGTTACGCTTCTTTTGATAAATAGAAATTTCATTAATTTTATGATTCACAACAATATACATAAAAATGAAATTAGGTGCATTTTCAATAAGTCTAAATGTTAAGAATATCCATATCTCAAAAGAGTTTTATGAAAACTTAGGGTTTGAAGTATTTGCAGGAGACATAAAAAACAATTATTTAATAATGAAAAATGAGAAAACTCTTATCGGGCTTTTTCAAGGAATGTTTGAAAATAATATTATTACTTTCAATCCAGGATGGGGTCAAAAAGCTAATAAACTTGAAAATTTTGAAGACATAAGAGAAATTCAAAAGCACCTCAAAAACAAAAACATACAATTACAAAAAGAGGCGGACGAGAACACAAGTGGACCAGCAAGTATTGTATTAACAGATCCTGATGGAAATACTATCCTAATTGACCAACATGTCTAAGATATCAAAAAAGCAATCAAGCTTTATTATGTCTATTCATTGGGCTTTTTAAATAGAAAAATCAATCACTATAAATATTTTGATAAGCTCTACCAGTATCATTTATTTTTTGAAAGCTTTTTTCCTTTCTTTGCATTTATGCCAGATCAAAAACAAATTTTAAGCACGCTAAAAGAATATTTTGGGTATGATAGCTTCAGACCATTACAAGAAGACATTGTTAATTCTATATTTAATGGTCATGATAATATTGTAATCATGCCTACTGGTGGTGGAAAATCTATCTGCTATCAACTTCCTGCTTTACTTCTTTCTGGTATTACATTAGTTATTTCTCCATTGATTGCTCTTATGAAAGATCAGGTAGATGGACTAAAGTCTAATGGAATCGAAGCTGCATTTGTAAATAGTAGTCAAAACGAAAATGAACAACAAGAAATTTATCAAAAAATCCTTAATCAGGAAATTAAACTACTTTATGTAGCTCCGGAGAGTTTGAATTTCTTAGATTCGTTATTATCACAAATAGAAATAGGTTTAATCGCAATCGACGAAGCTCATTGCATCTCCTCCTGGGGTCATGATTTTAGACCAGCATATACACAATTAGGATATCTAAAAAGTCGATTCCCTAACACACCTTTGATTGCACTAACTGCTACAGCGGATAAAGCAACTAGGCAAGATATTTGTCAACAACTTAATATTAAAAATGCCAAACAATTCTTAGCTTCTTTTGATCGTAAAAATTTAAGTCTCGAAGTTCGCCCGGGAAATAAAAGAATTGAGCAGATACTTAATTTTCTAGAAGACAAGCCTAACGATTCTGGTATTATCTACTGCTTAAGTAGAAAGACTACAGAAATGTTAGCAGAAAAACTACAGAATCAAGGGTTTATTGCAGAGGCATATCATGCTGGTATTCCACACGAAAAAAGAGCCAATGTACAAGAAGGTTTTATAAATGATAATATTCAAATTGTATGTGCTACCATTGCATTTGGAATGGGAATTGACAAGTCCAATGTACGCTGGGTTATTCATTATAATTTACCCAAAAACATTGAAGGATATTATCAAGAAATTGGTCGTGCAGGAAGAGATGGACTACCATCTGCTACACTACTCTTTCATAGTTATGCAGATGTTGTTCAATTACAAAAATTTGCAACTACCTCCGGGAATCAAGAAGTCCAAATGGCAAAATTAGATAGAATGAAGCAATATGCAGATTCTCTAAGTTGCAGAAGGAAAATATTACTTAGTTATTTTGGAGAATTAATAGAAGAGGATTGCGGTAATTGTGATGTATGTAATAATCCTCCTAGTTTTATTGATGGCACTATAATTGCTCAGAAAGCTTTATCTACCGTTGCTAGAATTAAAGAAGAAGAACCCATAGGAACTATAATCGATGTATTAAGAGGTGCCCAGAATGCATTAGTACTAGATAAAGGATATCAGCAACTTAAAACTTACGGTATCGCGAATGATATTTCTTGGCGAGATTGGCAACAATATATCATTCAATTAATAAATCAAGGATATTTAGAAATTGCTTTTCACTTAAACAACAAATTAAAACTTACTGAACTTTCAAAAAAAGTTCTTTTTGAAAATGAAAAAGTACGTCTTGCAAATCTTATCGAATTAGAAAAAATTAAAGAAAAGAATGTTGAGCAAACCAAGAAAGTTTCATCTAATACATTATTTGATAAATTACGTGAATTACGTTTAAGTCTTGCTAAAGAAGCTGGTATTCCTGCATATCAAATATTTAATGATGCAACCTTAAAAGAAATGGAAAAAGTAAGACCGATGAGTGATGATGAGTTTATGCGAATAAATGGAGTTGGGAAAATGAAAATGCAAAACTATGGATATCAATTCATTAAAACGATCATTGACTTTTCTACAGAAAAAACAAAGAAGAAGAAAAAATCAAATAAGAATAAAGGCAACTCTCATAAAGAAACCTTTAATTTATATAAACAAGGGTTGTCCATAGAAGAAATCGCTCAAGAAAGAAAACTAGCACAATCAACTATTTTTTCTCATATCATGAAGCTGTATAATGATGGAGAAGACATTGATTTAAAGCAATTTATTAGTAACGCTGATATTAAATCTGTAAAAGAAGCCAAAGAAACATTGGATAATCCGGACGGGTTAAAACCATATTTTGAGCATTTTGAACAAGCAATGGATTATAACTCTATCAAACTGGCACTAGCTATTCTGGAAAACGACTAATTTTTTGAAATAGGAATCACTTGATAAAAAGGCCCTTGATCACAGCCATCTGCAAGCTGATCTAAACCTGTTTCTACCAAAAGAACATTATGTCTAATCGAAAAAGAAACATTGATTATTTCTTGATTTAGTAAACAGTTTTCATTCATATCGATACCCCCATTACAACAAAAACCATGAGAGTTTATTCTGGGTAAGATAAATTTCTTACTAACGTATATGTTATCAGATATATTAACCATAATATACAACTCATCTTTATCTTCTCCATACATTACTTTAAATTTGTCAATCATTTTCATTGTATAATAATGATTACTTTTAAGAAGATGCTTTATGTTTTTATAAATAGATTTTTGCTTAGAAATGGTGAATTGAACGGACTCTTCAGTTGGAGAAATAATAATTTCACTTAAGATCTTTCCACTACTCGTTTCTATCTTTTGTAATGAATTTCCCAAATAAATACAACACGAATATTGATTATACACAGCTAAATAATGAGAACCATCTTCGGAAATCGCAGGAAAATTATCCAAAATTAGATTATTTTCTTCATAGTCAACTATAGGTTGACGAGGTTCCTGAGCAAATAAAGATTTACTTACTACAAGCAAAAATAGAAATAATATATCCTTCATTAAACTCTTATAAATTGATAAAAAAAACTTAACAAATCTAGTAAGACTATATACTCAATAAAACACTGTTAACCGTGAAATTATAACGCATCTTTTAAAATTTTAGATACAATTGTTTTAGAATCCGCTATAATAGTTCCTAATATCCCTCCTAATTTATAATTATCAAAACCCACAAAAAACAATCCCTTATGCTTACCATCGGCGACAACTTGTTTAGGAATATTGTATTGATCTAATAGCCCATCAGTGTTATCTATAAAATCGCTTACTTTAGCTCTATACCCTGTTGCTAATAGAACAACATCAAAATCTAATTTAGTCTCATTTATTAATTGTACCCCATTTGCGTAAAATGACGCAACATCTCCAATTACTTTGATTTTATTAGATTTAATCTGTTTAACGGTACCTAGATCTATAACAGGTGTCTTTCCTGTTTGTTTTAAATGATCAATTGGATCTTTTTTAGAAGATAAAATTCCATATTTAGAAAGATCTCCAATAACAATCTTGCGTACTTGTTTTCCAATCCATCTTCCTAAACCAAAAGGCAATCTCTCTAATTTCTTTGCAGTGAGCTGCACGGAACGACCATTAATATCTCTTGGCACAATAAGAAGAGGACTCCTGACAGAAATACTAACATCAATATTATGTTCACTTAAATCTAGCGCCAATTCTGCACCAGTATTACCCATACCAATGATTAACACCTTCTTTCCTACAAAAGGGATTGCATTTTTATAATCTCTACTATGAATAATATCACCATCAAATTTTTCTTGATCCAGCCAAACAGGTAAAAAAGGAACTCTATTTATTCCCGTAGCAACAATGACATTTTTTGTTTGATAACTTTGTTTATCCGTTATTACGCGCCAAAACCCATCTTCTTTCTGTACGGATTGTACTTCTATATTAAACTGAGGTTTTATATTGAAATGTTCTGCATAATTCTCATAGTATGCCACTAACCTAGCCCTAGGAACGTATCTAGGATACTCATCAGGGAACTCTAAATAAGGTAAACACGAAAGTTCTTTTACTGTATGCAATAAAAGTCTATCGTAGTGATGATGCCAACTATAAGCAATTTTATCTGTTTTTTCTATTATTTCGAAAGGAACATTTTGTTTAACAAAACGACCCGCAACTGCTAATCCAGCTGGCCCGGCGCCAATAATCAAGTTTTCAATTACTCTTACATTCATAATCAATTAAGAAATTGAGCTACCGTATCTATTTAGGATATTCTTTTTATTGTTAGTAGTAACAAAAGGGTCATTTATTGCTTTTTTAGCTAAAGTTTCATGCGAATTTTGATCATAAAACAACTTATACATATCCTTGATTGATACGCCATCTGTATGTATTTCATGTGGAATAAGTATATCATCAGTTTGTACTACCCCTGGAGTTAAAACTCTAAGATACACTCCAGGTATTAATGCTTCAATAAACTGTTTTAAAACTGTTTGAGTCCCGAAACGTACACCCAATTTATAGCAAGGTTGTCTAGGTTGTGAAACCTGCACCAACGCTTCTCCCAACACATAAACACTTCCAATATTAATTAATCGTTCATCAAGTCCAAGAACTGTTAGGTTTTCGCCAAACATTCCATAATCCCAATCTAGATTAGGATATTTCTCTTTCCAATATGGATAATGTTCAGCTGCATATAAATAACAGGCTTTATCTACACCTCCATGAACACGCCGATCTACAACGTGATCACCTTTTACATCTTCTTTATCTAGATAAATAGGTTCATCAACTGGATACTTATAAATACCCGTTTTAACTTCTTTTCCTCTCCAAGAAATCGTTTTGGTTTCTCCAATATTAGTGGATACTACTTTCATTTAGTTATTCTTTTAGCTTTACAGTATTTAAAATCAACCCGGAACCAGGAACAATATGCTCTAAAGTAATTTCTTCTTCCATAGGATTCAATGTTTTCTTAATAAAATTTATATCCACTTTACCTTTGCCTAAATCTAATAACACCCCCATCATTAATCTTATTTGGTTTCTTTTAAAACCCTCTCCTTTTACTCTAAACAAATAACTCGAATCCGGAAAAAAATTTGCTGTATATAAATCATTTTTTACAATTTCACATTGTATTATTTCTCCGTGTAAAATCGTATTTGCATTAGGTCTATGACAATAAGATCTAAAATTATGTCTCCCTTCAAATAGTTTTGCTGCTTCCATCATACTATCAATATCCAAATCTCCTATAACATTATACATAAAAGGAGCACTAAACGGATGAAATTTTTTCCCATAGGAAAACAAGTATATATATTCTTTAATTTTTGGATGCTGTATAATATTAAAGTACTCATCTGTTTCCTGTATACTTATACCTCTGATATCTTGCGGTAGATTTTGATTAAATAACTCAAAAAAATCCTTTAGCACCAACGGATTATGATCCACAAATAATTCTACATAAGCTTCATTTGCAGATACCTTTGCATCCGTTCGTCCAGCCGCTAATACTTTAAAATCTTTTGTTTCTAGGACATAATTAATGGTTCGTTCAACCATTCTTTGTAGTGTATTAACATTAGGCTGCTTTTGCCACCCATGATATCTAAAACCTAAATATTGTAGTTTAATAAGGTAATAGTATCGTTTTCTAAACATATTGATAATTATTTAAAAGTATTCGAATATAGATAAATTATGTATTTCATCGATAATAAGATGTTTTTTAATGAGTAAATAGTATAAAATCAACTTTAGAAATTATTATATTTGAGTAAATCTAATTAATAATTTAAAAAATCAACTCAGTTATGGTTAAAGCAAAATATCAAGACGTTTTGGATTTAGGACAAGAATTAAATATCCAAAATGGTGATGTATCCGAAGAAAATGGGGTTCTTAAAGTAAAAGGAACGGCTAATACTCAATATGAGAAAAATCAACTTTGGGATAAAATAAAAGAAATCGGTGGAGAAGCTCCATCTGATATTGTAGCTGACATTGACGTAGCAGATGGTTCTGTATATCATAGACATACTGTAAAAAGTGGTGAATCATTAAGTAAAATTGCAAAGCATTACTACAAAGATCCTATGAAGTACAAAGAAATTTTTGCTGCAAACACACATATTCTAAAGAATCCCGATGTAATTCACCCGGATCAAGAATTAATTATTCCAAATCTATAGATTAGATAGACCTTATAACACATATATTAAAAAGACCGCTTTACAGCGGTCTTTTTTTTGTTCTACTCTCACGGTGAAGTATTCCATTAACGATAAGTAATTATGACTTATTTAACAATTTAACAATATCAATACAGTTAATTCTCCCATAAAAAAGGTTTGTAAATTGAATATTTGACATTGAAACATATAATATATTATCAATTTTAGTATAATTATTAACCAAAGTATATTTTTATGTTAACTATTTCACAAAAATTATGAAAATATATCTACATTTGACTCCACTAACTCAATTTATTATTAATTATGAAAACACGATTATCTTTAATCATGGGCTTATTCATGATAAGTCTCAGTTTTGCCCAAAATCCTTGGACAAAAACAAACACAAACCTTAAAAGTTCAAACGTTATTTCAACTAAAAAGAACTTACCAACGAACACTCTTTTTACATTAGATGTAAATAGTATTCAGAAAATGCTTGCTAATTCTCCATTAAGAGGAAAATCTACTGGATCATCTACTATCATTCCATTACCAAATGCAGACGGAAATATGGAATCCTATAGAGTATTTGAAGCTCCAGTATTTAGTGATGAACTTGCTGCTAAATATCCTGGAATTAAATCATATGCTGGACAAAGTATTGAGGACCCTACTACAAGAGTAAGATTTAGCATGTCTCCTTTAGGATTGCAAAGTATGCGCTTAAGTAATGGGCCTACAGTATTTATAGAGCCTATTTCTACAGATGGTACTACGTATACAATTTATACTAGAGACCAAAAATCTGATACAGTTAAGAAATTTGAATGTTTAGTGGATGGAGACACTCCTAACTTAAGTAACTCTACTTCATCAAATATGAAAAATGCTGACGATAGCACTTTAAGAACTTACCGTTTAGCTGTTTCAACAAATGGTGAGTATACAGAATTCCATGGAGGAACTAAAGCTGGTGCTTTAGCAGCTATCAATACAACTATGACCCGTGTAAATGGTATTTTTGAAAGCGATTTTGCGGTTACCATGGTTCTTATAGGAAATACTGATGATGTTATTTATACCAATGCTAATACAGATCCTTATACCGGTAGTTTTAATAGTCAACTTCAATCAACGTTAACAAATGTTATTGGTGAAGCAAATTATGACATCGGGCATTTATTTGCAAAAGCAGGTGATAATGGTAATGCTGGTTGTATTGGTTGTGTTTGTGTGAACGGAAGTAAAGGAAGTGCTTTTACTTCTAGAAGTACTCCGATAGGTGATGCTTTTGATGTGGATTATGTAGCTCATGAAATCGGACATCAATTTGGAGCTAACCATACATTTTCAATCAGAAATGAAGGTACCAATGCTCATTTTGAACCAGGAAGTGGAACTACTATTATGGGATATGCAGGTATAACTGGTGCTACAGATGTTCAACAGAATAGTGATCCTTATTTTCACTTTTATTCTATTGAACAGGTAACTAACTATGTAAAATCTACAAGTTGTCAAACAAATACTAATACCGGTAATGCTATCCCAACTGCTGATGCTGGATCTAATTATACTATCCCCAGCGGAACTCCTTTTGTTTTAGAAGGTCAAGGCTCTGATGCTAATTCTGGAGATGTACTTACATATTGCTGGGAACAAAGAGATGAAAACAACGCTTCGTCTACATATCCAAGTGTTACTGGAACATCTGGTGTTGCATTTAGATCTTTTAACCCATCTACATCAAATAAAAGGTATTTTCCTAGATTAGAAACTATAAAAACAGGAGCTACTTCTTGGCAATGGGAAGCTGTTCCTAATGTTACTAGAACGCTTAATTTCAGGTTAACCGTAAGAGACAATAAAGCTGGTGGTGCTGGAAACAATAGTGATGATATGAGCGTTAATGTTACTGCTAGTGCAGGGCCGTTTGTAATAAATACACCTAATACCAATGTTAGTTGGTCGGCAAATGCAACTGAAACAGTAACTTGGGATGTAGCTGGAACTACTGGAAATGGAATTAATGCCGCCAATGTAGATATTTTATTATCTACAGATGGAGGAGACACATATTCTATAGCATTAGCAACTGGAGTACCAAATGATGGTTCTCATGATATTACAGTTCCTAATGTTCAGGGTACTCAAAATAGAATTATGGTTAAAGGTTCTGGAAATATTTTCTTTGATATTTCTAACACAGACTTTGAAATTTCTGGTGTAGTTACTCCAGACACACAAGCACCTTCTACTCCATCTAGTTTAACAGCTACTAACACAACTAGTAGTACTACTGATCTTTCCTGGAATGCTTCTACAGATAATGTTGCGGTAACTGGTTATGATGTTTATAGAGGTAATACTATAATTGCTACTGTTGCAAATACATCATATACGGTTTCTGGATTATCCTCAGAAACAGCATATTCTTTTAGAGTTAAAGCTAAAGATGCAGCAGGAAATGAATCAAGTTTTAGTAACACAGTAAATATTACTACTGATGCTGGAACTCCAAATACAGGTTGTACCGGAGAAATTTCTTCATTCCCATATAGTGAAGGTTTTGAAAATGGATTAGGAAATTGGTCGCAAGCTACTGCTGATGATATTAACTGGACTAGAGATTCTAATGGTACACCGTCACGAAATACAGGACCGTCTAGTGCTACGGAAGGATCTTTTTATATGTATATTGAAGCATCTGGAAATGGAAATGGCTATCCAAACAAAAGAGCTATATTAAATTCTCCTTGTTTTGATCTAACCGGAACTACTCAAGCAACATTCACTTTTCAATATCATATGTATGGTAACAGCATGGGAACATTAACTCTAGAAGGAAGTAATGATAATGGTATCACTTGGACATCTTTATGGTCTGAATCGGGTAATCAAGGAAATTCTTGGCAAAATGCAAGTGTAAATTTAGCATCATTAACCGGTTCTGGAGTTCAACTTAGATTTAACGGTATTACTAGTTCCTCTTGGGCTGGAGATATGACAGTTGATGACATTAATTTAACTACAGGTACCGTAACACCTCCTTCTTGTACTGATGTAACATTATCTATAACATTAGATAACTATCCTGAAGAAACAAGCTGGCAAATTATCAATAGTAACAATCAAGTGGTAGCTTCTGGAGGAACATACGGTTCACAGCCTGATGGTTCTACAATTTCTATTACTGAATGTCTAGATGCTGGATCATATACATTTACAATTAATGATTCTTATGGTGATGGGATTTGCTGTTCTTACGGTAATGGATCGTATACTCTATCCGCAGGAAGTACTACTTTAGCTTCTGGTGGATCTTTTGGAGGATCCGAATCTACTACTTTCTCAGTTGGAGGAACAGCAAGAGGTCCAGAAATAGAAAGTTTTACAACTACTGAAGGATTACAGATTGGTGCTTACCCAAATCCTGTTAGCTCAAATAGTTATTTAAATGTTATTGCACCTAATTTAAAAATCAGTTATATACTTTATGATCTACAAGGAAGAAGTGTATCCAATGGATTAATAAATAATAAATCAATAAGCCTACAAGGAGTTCAATCTGGATCTTATATTCTTTCCCTAAATATCGAAGGGAAGTTATCTAATCACGCAATTATTGTGAAATAAGAAAACATAATTTTTTTTAATATTCTCAAAACCATCAAAACAATTTGTTTTGATGGTTTTTTTAAAACCTAGCGTACTATCAATAAAAGATAAACACACTTAAAAAATTAATTGTTTCTCTTTGTCGGAAAATACTTTCCTAAAATAAAAAATTGTGTAACTTTGAGGTTTTACCGTAAATATACCCCGCCAAAACTATCAATAATTATGAAATCGATTTTATTTTCATTTTTTCTAGTAATTGCTATATCTGGTTATGGGCAAGTTCTATCTAAAACCAATATAATTTACGAGTCTAAAAAGACTGTAGTAATGAATAATGGGAAAGAATATCAAATAGTAAAAGAAACTCCCTTATATGCAGTTTCTGATACTACAATTCCTTTAAGGTATAAATTCCGAGATAATATTCTAATTCTAAATAGAGTGCTTTTAGTAAAAGAAGATAATAAATCAAAGGAATTGATAGAATGGACTAAAGGAAAAATGCTATTCTACGAACTAAGGGAAGTTAAAGCTTACTAATAACTACTTTTTTATTTATAGTTTCATAGAAAAGGATATTATTTTTTCCCTTTAGCAATTGCTTTTTTAGCAATAGTAAGGATTTGATCAAACTGTTCAACAAGTGTAAGATTTGAGTTATCAATTTCTATTGCATCTTCAGCTTTACGCAATGGAGAATCTTTTCTTGTACTATCAATATGATCTCTATTAACTACATTTTTCAAAACATCCTCATAAGTAACATCTTCTCCTCTTTCTACAAGCTCTTTATATCTTCTTTCTGCCCTATCTTTAGCAGTAGCAGTCATAAATAACTTTAATTCTGCATTAGGGAAAACGACAGTGCCAATATCTCTTCCATCCATTACAATACCTCTATTTTTTCCCATTAGTTGTTGTTGCTCAACTAATTTTCTTCGAACAGAAGATATTGCAGCTACAGGACTCACTTGTCTAGAAACCTTAAGTGTTCTAATTTCTTTTTCGACATTAACATCATTCAAAAATACTTCAGCTAAACCAGTAATAGTACTAACTTCGAACCTGATATTAATCAAATGAAGATTTTGAGTCAAGGCATCTTTATCAAAAGTATTTTCATCAATATAACCTTGATTCATAGCGTACAATGTAACAGCGCGATACATCGCACCCGTATCAACATATATATATCCTAATTCCCTTGCTAATTGTCTAGCAACTGTACTTTTACCAGTTGAAGAATACCCATCTATTGCTATTATTATTTTGTGATTCACTATTGAAGATTTACATTAACACCAAAAGTACTGGACGAAGCCGCCGAATTATAACGGGCGTATGAATAGGCAAACCTAAACTTCCCTAATTTTAAAGAAAAACCACCACTTAGTCCTGCAAAAGATCTCTGATCTTCTATTCTCAATTCTTCTGATCTTCTAAAATTATATCCTAAACGAATATTGAAACCACTTTCAGGAAAAAACTCTAACCCTACTACAACGTGGCGTAACGCATTATTTACAAAACTAGGATCATCAGCCTCTACATTTCCCTCGAGATCCGTAATATCTCTAGCTGGATTTCTAAAAGCAACATCCCAAACCTGAAGATTTTCTAATGTAAAATTCCATCTAATAGGTACATTTTTTAGAGTTTGAGCAATTCCCATATCTACAGATAAAGGTAAGTCCTCTCTAGTATTGTCATATGTAGTAAATTGGGTTCCAAGATTACGAACCGCAAAACCAAAATCAAACTTTGATTCTGGATTATGATAAATCAAACCTAAATCCAGCGCACCTCCTAAAGAAGTGTATTCTTCTAATTTGGAAGAGATAAATTTACCACTCGCACCAACATGAAAATTTGAATTAGGAATTGTATATCCGTATCCAACTGAAATTGCTACTTCTCCAGCCCCAAAATCACCAGTTTCATTTCCAAACTCATCAAATCCATCAAACTTACCATAATTGATATAAGTAATTCCAGCGTGAAATACTCTTTGTTTTTCTCCGAATGCTTTTGCGTATGATACTGATCCGTAATTAACATCAGCAATATAATTCACATAATTTATAGATAATTGATTATCCATTTCGATATTAATTGTAGCTGGATTAAGCATTGCCGAAGTAGGGTCCATATTATAACCAGTAACATACTTACCACCAAGCGCAGCCTGTTTTGGCGAAGAAACCAAATTCAAGAATTGATAAGTATACCTACCTCCTATCTGTGAATAGGTTAATGTGGTAAAAAAAATGATTACCAAAAATATATATCTACGCATCATTAGCAGCAAAAATAAAAGAAACTATCTGGAAAACGATAGTTAGCAACAAAAATTTTATAAGACATCAAATAAAACGGATAAGACCATCAAAAATGAGCCAAATATTAACTTTATAAGTACAGGTATATACATAGTACATCATATATTAAATTATTTGATTAATAGTACAGGTCAAAACATAATAAACACATCTGATTGAATATCAGTACCCTACAGTACATCTAACAATATAATATGTATATCAGAGTTATAATAAATTAGCAACCCAAATGTATAATATCATTTTAGCGAATGATTTATTTATATAATGCTAATCGATACTAACTTAACACACAAACATGGGCTTTTTTGATTTCTTAACCAATAAGATAGCCGTAGATCTTGGTACAACTAACACATTAATAACTCATAAAGGCAAAATAGCAATAGATGCGCCATCAGTAATAGCAGTAAATAAAATTACCGGAAAAATAATCGCTGTTGGAAAAGAAGCGAGTTCAATGCGAGGCAAAATTCATAAAAATATAAAAACCTGTTATCCTTTAAGAAATGGAGTTATTGCCAATTTCGATCTATCAGAAAAAATGCTTAAAATTCTGATAAAGAAATTATCAGACATAAGTAGTGCTATTTTTATCAAATCATATAATATGATTATCGCAATACCTTGTGGGATTACCAAAGTAGAAATGCGAGCAGTAAAAGAATCTGCAAGACGATTAAATGCAAAAAAAATATATCTAATTTCGGAACCTATGGCAGCGGCTATAGGAGCTGGTATTGATGTACTACAACCAAAAGGTCATATGGTAATTGATATTGGAGGTGGTACCACAGAAATAGCTGTTATAACTCTAGGAGGAATAATTGCCGGTAAATCTGTGAAAATTGCTGGTAATGTATTTAACAATGATATTATACAGTACATAAGAGAGAAACACAACTTGCATATTGGTGAAAATACTGCAGAAAGTATAAAAATTAATATCGGATCTGCTGTAGATACTTTAGAAGTACCTCCTAAAAATACACCAATACAAGGAAGAGATATCTTAACAGGTAAACCTAAGCAAGCGTACATAACATATAAAGAAATATCCAAAAGCCTTGACAAATCAATAACACAGATAGAAAATCACATACTAGATACTTTATCCAATATACCTCCAGAAATATCTGCTGATATCTATAACACAGGTATATTTTTAACAGGCGGTGGTTCTTTGCTTCGTGGTTTAGATAAAAGATTTTCTGTAACTACGGAACTCCCAGTATACAAAGGAGATAATCCATTAGAAGTAGTTGTAAAAGGAAGTGATATTGTATTAAAAAATCTAGAACGATATACTAATGTATTAATTAGGAATATATAAATAGATTACTTTGTAAAATGATAATTATTTAACAAAGTAAAACATATTTATAAAATTAAATATGTATATTTGACAAGTGGATAAGGAACAAGTACTAGAAATAAATAAAGCATTAGCTAATTTAACGAGATTAGAAATTTTGAATTGGTTAAAAGATCCTGAATCTAATTTTCCTCCCCATTCAGAACTCGGTCATTTTGATTTTGGCGTATGTGGTCAATTTATTAAAGAAAAATCAGGTTTATCACAACCTACTATTTCTCACTACTTGGCTATTATGAATAAAGCAGGTTTATTAACTCCAACTAGACATGGGAAATGGACTTATTTCAAAAGAAATGAAAAAATTATACAACAATACATTGATGAAATAAAAGATAATTTATAAAAAATTTAGAATAACATATTTACAAAATTAAATATATAATTATGAAGATATTAATAATAGGATATACAGGAACAATAGGTAAAAAAATCTACGAATCCCTACAAGAACATCATGAAGTATATGGAGCACATAGAAACAGTGACTCCTATCCTATCGACATTACCAATCAAGAATCGATCAGACAACTGTTCGAAAAATTACCTAAACTAGATGCAGTTATAAATGCAGCCGGTACAGCATCCTGGAAACCTCTTTTTGAACTTAAAGAAGAAGATTATTATCTAGGAATAAAAAGTAAGCTGATGGGACAAGTTAACTTAGTACACATAGCAAAAGATTATATAAATGATCACGGATCAATTACCCTAACTACTGGTATTTTAGCGGAACATTATGAACCTAATGCAGTAGCATTATCCTTAGTAAATGGTGCTATTCATAGTTTTGTTAATGCGGCTTCAAAAGAATTAAACAGAGGTATTCGCTTAAACACAGTTGCACCAGGGGCTATCTCAGGTGATTTTCCTAAAGAAAAGAAATTTGCAGGCTATTTTCCTGTAGAAATTGAAGATGTCGTAAAAATTTATGAATACTCTTTGACCACAACTAATAGTGGACAAATTCTAAAAATATATTAAACATAAAACTATTAAATCAGTATAACAAGCTCACCACAAACCATTAAAAACTACTATTCATGAAAATTCCAATATATCAGATTGATGCTTTTACCCAAAAACTATTCGGAGGAAATCCAGCGGCCATTTGTCATTTACCTCATTGGTTAGATGATAAAAATTTATTAAACATAGCCATTGAAAATAATTTAGCAGAAACCGGTTACTTCGTAAAAAAGGATGACATCTATGAAATTAGATGGTTTATGCCCTATGCAGAAATTGATTTATGCGGACATGCAACTTTAGCAGCAGCTTATGTAATCTTTAATTATGTAGACGCCTCGGCAAGCGAAGTTATATTTTCTTCTAAAAGTGGTATTCTAAAAGCTAAAAAAGAAAAGAATAACACCATTACTTTAGATTTCCCTTCTAGACTACCAAAACCAATAGAAATTCCCAAAGAAGTATATAAAGCCTTTACATCGAAACCAATAGAAGCATATGCAGGTAGAGATCTAATTATTACCGTTGATTCAGAAGAAGATATTATAAACGAAGAACCCACATTAGAAATACTAAAAGGACTTCCTTATTTATGTACCGTTATTACAGCCAAAGGAAATGATTCTGATTTTGTATCTAGAGTATTTGATGCTAATCCAGATATACCATTGGAAGACCCTGTAACTGGATCTGCACATGCTGCTTTAGTCCCTCTTTGGGCTGAAAAACTTGGTAAAACTAAGTTAATAGCTAAACAATTATCCAAAAGAGGTGGTGAATTAGACTGTAGACTAGAGAAAGATAGAGTCTTTTTAAGCGGTTACGCTGTACCCTATTTAACTGGAGAAATAGAAATATAAATTGATTCTTCTTAAACAAAACATATCAATTAAAAATAAATATTCTTGAAGCGTGAAAGAATTTAGAAACAGACAATGGATCTATACTAAAAGGCCAGAAAAACTAGTCGATAAAAGTCATTATACATTGTACAAAAACACTGTAGCAATGTCGGATTTGGAATCAGGAAAAGCCTTACTAAAGTCTGTATATTTTAGCATAGATCCATATATGCGGATCCAACAATCTAAACATAATACCTGGGAAGAGCCATATCCATTAAATACTGTTCAAGGCGGAGCGGTTGTTGCTCAAATAGTGGCCATTAATGATAATAGTTCCTCTTTAAAAAAGGGAGATTGGGTATTATCGTATACTGGTTGGCAGGAATATGCTATTACCGAAATTAGTAGTCTTCGTTTATTAGATCCTATTGAAGTTTCTGTTACAACAGCTTTAGGTGTTTTAGGTATGCCTGCTCGTATTGCTTATTTTGGTCTTCTTGAAGCTGGTTTACCAAAGAAAGGCGAAACTATTGTTGTCTCTGGTGCTTCTGGAGCGGTCGGACAAATTGTAGTACAAATTGCAAAAATAAAAGGTTGTAAAGTTATCGGTATTGCCGGATCTGATGAAAAAACAAAATTTCTCAAAAAAACGATTGGCGTAGACGAAGTAATAAATTACAAAGATCATCCCTCTGCAAAAAAAATATATAAAAAATTACTGGAAGTATCCCCAGAAGGAATAGATATATATTATGATAATGTTGGAGGATATATCACCGATGCTGTTTTTGAACATATTAACATCAATGCTCGAATAGTTATTTGTGGACAAATCTCCCAATACTCAGGTGGACTAGATACACCAGAAATGGGACCGAGATTTTTACATAAAATATTATACAAAAGAGCAACTATTACGGGAGTGCTCGCGAGAGATTATAATAATAGAATGGAAGAATTACTCCTAGAAATGACACCTTGGGTACAAAATGGTTTAATGCAATATCAGGAAACTATTATACAAGGGTTTGAAAAATTACCTGAAGCATTAAATATGTTATTTTTTGGTAAAAACAAGGGAAAACTTATAGTAAAAATCTAAGTACTATTATAAAAACATTTGATTGATTTTGGATCTTAATTTCCTTCCATAATCCTCCTGTAACCAATCTCTATAATTTTTTGTGCTTTTACTAATACAGTAGGAATATCTTCTTACGCGATATTCAATATCATGTTCTAACAATTTACTAAGAATTCTAGCATCAAATACATCTTCGCTATTTTCTGCACACATCTTAGCATGTTGTTCTATTGATTTTTCTAAAACACTCTTACTACGTAGACCATATTTTTTCGTATTTGCATATTCAGCTTCAATATCAAAATCTATGTCTACAGAATTATTGAATTCTTTTCTTATTTCTTCTGGCATAACGTACTTAAAATTACGCTCAATTTCATCATCACTAACAAGACTATCATAGTAGAAATCAGGTGACCTAAATATTGTTTGCCAATCAATCTCTCCATTCCACAAGCCAAAACGAGCAGTATTATTACCCATATCAATGATAGAGAATTCTGGTTTTTTAGGCAATATTCTAGAGCCTCTACCTATCATTTGAAAATATAATGTTAATGACTTAGTAGCACGATTTAAAATAATAGTTTTTACAGTAGGTTCATCAAAACCAGTAGTCAATATACTAACTGAAGTCAGAATTGCATCATCCGTATGTTTAAACCATTTAAGAATATCAGCTCTTTCTTGCCGACTATTAGTATTATCTAAATGCCGTATTGGATATCCTGCTCTATTAAAAACGTCATATACATGAATGGATGTATTAATTCCATTATTAAAAATCAGTGTTTTTTGCCCCTTTGCTCTTTCCTCATAAGCCTTTAGTAATTTATCCTGCATCAAGGCATTTGTATACAAGTCTTCTGAAGATTTGACGGTATAATCACCATTCATACCAATTTTCAAAGAACCAAGACCAACATCATAGGTATAGGTTACTGGCTTAGCCAAAAAACCTTTTCCTATAAGAGAACTAATGGTATCCCCTACTATTAACTCCCTATAATTATCTTTCATTGGGAGTTTCATATTAGAACTTAAAGGAGTTGCAGTAACACCTAGGATAAAACAAGTATCAAAAAAGCGAAATAATTTTCTAAATGAATTATAATGTGCCTCATCAATGATGACCATGCCCACATTATCAATCTCTAATTGGTCATCATTAAGACGATTATTTAGTGTTTCTACCATTGCTACGAAACACATATACTCATGCTGATCTTCTAATTTTTTTACATTACTATTAATGATTTTATTCTTTACATTAAATTCTGTAAGCATGTTAGATGTCTGATCACACAGTTCTATACGATGTGTAAGTACTACTACTTTTTTCTTAGTAGTTTCAATATATCTTCGAACAATTTCAGAAAATATTACCGTTTTACCTCCACCGGTTGGTAATTGATATAGTAAATTATAATTTCCAGAAAATTCCTGCAAACGCCCAAAAATCTTATCGATATCTCTGGCCTGATAATCATATAGAACTTTTTGTTCTTTTTTTTCTATTTCAGAGGGATTTACCCGCATTTGCTCTCGATTAAAAATAAGCTACAAAATTAAACACTTTCTATACTTATATAAAAGATTTTATAAAATATATTTTGTTTTGTCTTACAATAGTTTCAAAAGTGTTAATTATTCATAATATTCCTTATCACTTGCGTTGTTCTTTATAATTTTAAAATATAATCCATAACTATTTCATGGCTAAGATTGACAAAGACCTAATACCAGTTCAAGCATTACTTATTCCTAAACCTATTCTGTATACTGGAAAGGTGTTAAACTGGATTTCTCCTTTTTTAGCATCGAGGTTTGCTGCTCGGTTATTTCTAACTCCCTTTAAATACAAAAGACCTAAAAGAGAGGAAACGATGGCTGTTCAAAGCCTTAAAGAGAATGTGTCAATAAAAAAAATAAACAGAGAAGTTATAATTTATAATTATGGAGTATCCAACAAAAAGGTTTTATTAGTTCATGGGTGGTCTGGTAGTGGAACTCAACTTTCTATGATAGCTGATCAACTATTAAATATCGGATACAGCACAGTAAGTTTTGATGCTCCTGCACATGGCCAATCTCCTGGAAAAAGAAGTAACATGATTCACTTCATTGAAACCATCTATCAATTAGAAAAAACACATGGACCATTTCATGCAGCTGTTGGCCATTCTTTAGGAGGGATGTCATTATTAAGAGCAACTAAATTTGGATTAGGATTACAAAAACTAGTTATTATTGGAACAGCGAATAGTATAACCAAAATCACTAAGGATTTTGCTAAAAATTTGCAATTAGGAGATAAAACTGGTAAATTAATGAAACAATATTTTGATCAGCATTATGGTGAAGACCTGGATAACTACTCTGGAGGAATTTCTGCGGAAGGTATAGAAACACCAACACTAGTAATTCATGATAAAAACGATGTAGACGTTCATTATAGTTCGGCAATTGAAATTGAAAGTAAACTTAAAAATGGGAAAATAATATTAACTGAAAAATTAGGTCATCGGAAAATTCTTGGAGACAAATCAATAATAAAGAAAATTGCGGCATTTATTTCAGAATCATAAATCTTTTGTTATTGATGTACCTTATAAACGACTATATAGATACAAGAACTTTAATTTGAATAAAATGAAAAAAATCATCATACTATGTATCAGTATTTTAACTATAAGTTGCTCAGGTACTGCTCAAAAAGATAGTAAAAAAGAAAAGAAAGAATATGCTGTAAATAAAACTAATAAAGAATGGAAGGAAATCTTAACTAACGATCAATATTATATTCTTAGACAAGCTGGGACAGAAAGACCTTTCTCTAGTCCTTTAAATAAGATATATGCCGCTGGAACATTTTATTGTGCAGCGTGTAAAACTCCTTTATATGAGAGTAAACATAAATTTGATAGTGGGACAGGTTGGCCTAGTTTTGATAGAGCTGTAAAAGGAAATGTAGATGTAGATACAGATTATAAACTTGGATATGCTAGAACCGAACTATTATGTTCGACCTGTGGTGGACATTTAGGACATGTTTTTAGTGATGGACCAAGAGAAACTACCGGAAAAAGGCATTGTATTAATGGAGACGCTTTAGTCTTTGAACCAAAAAAAAGATAAATAAATGAGTAAATATCCTTTTCATAAAACAGAAGAAGAATGGAAAAAAGATCTCACAGAAGAGCAATATAGGGTACTTAGACAAAAAGGTACCGAACGTCCTTTTACTGGAGAATACAATATTCATTCAGAAAATGGAACATATAAATGTATGGCTTGCCATACTCCTTTATTTATAAGTACATCAAAATTTGATTCTGGATGTGGATGGCCTAGTTTTGATCAATCTATAGAGGGAAATGTAGAATATATAAAAGACACATCACATGGAATGATTAGAACAGAAATTTTATGCGCAAACTGTGGGAGTCACTTAGGTCATATTTTTAATGATGGCCCAACTGAAACTGGTCAACGATATTGTGTAAATTCAGTAAGTATCGATTTCAATAAATCATAAAGACTATCAATTTTATACTTTGGAACACTTATTGATAGTTAGTTCTCATATCAGAAACAACAAATAATTACACATTATGAAAAAGATTTTTGCACTTTTATTTTTATCAACACTTGTATTCACTTCTTGCGTAAATGATGATGACGTAGATTTCGATACCATTGGAACAACTTTTGAATTTACTACAAATTTTAATCAAGCTAACGATTTCGGGCATCGTTTCTTTTTTAATGAAAACATTTTTGATTCAGATGTTGTACTAGTGTATAGACTAGAAGCTGTAGACAATAATTTAGATGTTTGGGAACCTTTACCTACAGCTACTATATTCTTAGATGATGGTAATGGCGGTGACATTACTGTTTTATATCGATTTAATTTCACTTCTGGTGATGTAGATGTATTATTGGAGAGTAATGCTCCAGAATTGGTGCCAGCTGATTTAACGAATAATCAAACATTTAGAGTTGTTGTTGTACCTGCATCTTTTGCAGAAAATACAGACATTGATTTATCAAATCTAGAAGAAGTACAATCAGCATTGAACCTAGAATTTTAAGTAATTAAGAAATAAATATTATTCCTTATTATTCCAAAAAGATAAGGAAAATGAAAAAAAATTAACACTATCATTATGATAGTGTTTTTTTATGAATTTTATTAAGGTATAATTGTGAAAACCGAATCTGCAAAACCCTTTTTGATTAAACGAATTATCCGTAAATTCGTGTCTTCAAAAAATTCACATTTATGAGCGCATATGATATTATCGTATTAGGAAGTGGACCTGGTGGTTATGTTACTGCTATTAGAGCTTCTCAATTAGGGTTTAAAACTGCTATTATTGAAAAAGAGAGCCTTGGAGGTGTATGTTTAAATTGGGGATGTATCCCTACAAAAGCATTATTAAAAAGTGCACAGGTATTTGATTACCTAAAACATGCTTCTGATTATGGCTTAACAGTTGAAAAATTCGATAAAGATTTTGATGCAGTAGTAAAAAGAAGTCGTGGCGTTGCTGATGGAATGAGTAAAGGTGTTCAATTTCTAATGAAAAAGAACAAAATTGATGTTATTGAAGGTTTTGGTAAATTAAAAGCTAACAATAAAGTAACCGTTACTGATAAAGATGGAAATGCTTCTGATTATGAAGGAAAACATATTATAGTAGCAACAGGTGCAAGATCAAGAGAATTACCTAATTTACCACAAGACGGTAAAAAAGTAATTGGATATAGAGAAGCTATGACTTTAGCATCTCAGCCTAAGAAAATGATCGTAGTTGGTTCTGGAGCCATTGGTGTAGAATTTGCTCATTTTTATAACGCAATGGGAACAGAAGTTACCATTGTAGAATATTTACCAAATCTGGTACCATTAGAAGATGAAGAAGTATCAAAACAATTTGGAAGAAGCTTTAAGAAAGCTGGTATTAAAGTAATGACAAATTCTTCTGTAGAAAGTGTTGACACAAGTGGTGACGGAGTAAAAGCTACTGTAAAAACTAAAAAAGGAGAAGAAATTCTTGAAGCTGATATCGTATTATCTGCTGTTGGTATCAAAACGAATATAGAGAATATTGGTTTAGAAGAACTAGGAGTTGCTACCGATAGAGATAAAATTGTAGTAAATGACTGGTATCAAACAAATATCCCTGGTATTTATGCAATTGGTGATGTTGTTCCCGGTCCTGCTCTAGCTCACGTAGCTTCTGCAGAAGGTATTACTTGTGTAGAAAAAATAGCAGGAATGCATGTAGAAGCAATTGATTATGGTAACATCCCTGGATGTACTTATGCTTCTCCAGAAATCGCTAGTGTTGGGATGACTGAAAATCAAGCAAAAGAAGCTGGGTACGAAATCAAAGTTGGTAAATTTCCTTTCTCTGCATCTGGTAAAGCAAGTGCTGCTGGAACAAAGGATGGTTTTGTAAAAGTGATTTTTGATGCTAAATACGGTGAGTGGTTAGGATGTCATATGATTGGTGCCGGAGTTACTGATATGATCGCAGAAGCTGTATTAGGTAGAAAACTAGAAACTACTGGACACGAAGTCCTAAAAGCAATACATCCACATCCAACGATGAGTGAAGCTGTTATGGAAGCAGTTGCTGACGCTTATGACGAAGTGATACATTTATAGTAATAGATAAACTATTAAATTAAAAAGCCTTATGAATATATATATTCATAAGGCTTTTTAATTATTCCTTAATTACAATTTTATTTGATCAAGAGATCTCCTTTTTTATATTTCTTTTTTTCTCTTCTTGTAAATTCAGAGAAAATTACATCCTCATTAACTTCAACGGTATATATCTCTTTATTACCTAATTTCATTACTCCATCATCAGTTAAAAAATTCGGATTTAAATAAGTACTTCTACTTTTTTTATCTTTTAGTTTTTTCTTGATTTGACCATCAATCTTAATATCAGATAAATAGGAAATGTTAAAATGTAAGACATTATCGTTACTCTTATTTCCTTTTGCATCAAAAACTCCCAAACTAGTTTGCGGATATACAGTTTGCCCTACCTTAACAAGCACTCCATTTTTCGAAAAACCTTTATAAATTGCTAAAGTTCCGTCTTTATGTTCAATGAGTACTTGGTTTTTCTTTGAAGTAAAATGAGATACCGTATCCAACTTATATTGATCTTTTACTTCAATTACAAGCCCTTTGCGCACAGCAACAATAGTATCACTATCTTTTGCTCTAAAAACAAAGGATTTCCAATTATCAGGAAGTTCAGAATCAAAATATTTTGTAGAAAGATTACCAGCATCTTTAACCTTGATCCTAGTTCCTTTTTTGAATGGTAATGTGTAAACAAAATCTTTCTTTACTTTAGGATTATATTTACCCCTAATATAACTTGTAGTATATCCATAAGAAATTCCTTGTTCTGGATTACGCCGACGTAATTTTAGTACTATCCCTCTATTGCTATCAACCGTCCCTATAAATTTTTGATTAAAAGATCTACCTCCATAAGCAGTAATATCTGCGTTTTCTAATTTAGTAAATTCAATCATGACTGTATAACTACCAGGTTTTGATTTCTCATAAATGATATCTATACTTTTATCATTATTTCTTCTTGACTCTATATTGATAACTTTTGATTGCCCTTGTATTCCAAAAATTGTCGCAATAAAGAGTATATACGACATAATAATATTTTTTACTTTCATTTAATATTTAACTACAAATTGGTTGACCAATATTTTTAAAACGAAAGTAATGAATTTTAACATTTAAACTTAAAAAAATTAACAGAAAAAAATATTCACGTACTTAGTACAATTTAATTCAAATTATATCAAATCACAATACCAGAAAGAAGTATCCCAGCTTTTATCATCTTCGTCTGTAAAACAATTATCATCATCATCAGATGATGGAGTGTAATTTCTTAACACCTTATCTCCTATTTCGAAATTTATTGGATCACTAAAAATTGGACCATCAAAAACAAAGGTATGGAACTCTCCATTTTCTCCACAAGGATCTACATTTTCTGGTAAATCATTTAGAAACGATTCATCCAGTATCCTACCGCAAAAAGAATCATCAAGGTATTTAGCATTTACACAAACAGTAATTGCTTTAAATCCTAGATTAATGAATTCTAACAAAAGTTCTTTTGTGTTTTTTTTCCAAAGAGGAAAAACCCCTTGAATTCCAATACTCCTTAGTTGATCTTCTCTATAAATCCGTAAATCCTCTAAGAAAATATCTCCAAAAACACAATGTGTATATCCTTCTGATTTTAAATTCATCACATTATCTTTCATTACCTCATTGTATGAAGTCATAGAAACGTTTGCAGAAAGTTTTATTTTATGCAAAGGTAAATTTAGACTTACTGCTTGGGCATCGAGAAGAGACTCTCTCAATCCGTGCATGGATACTCTTTTAAAATCATCATTAATTGTAGTAACTAGTTTCGTTATATTATACTCTTTTTGTTGTAATGTATAATATAATGCCAGTGAAGAATCCTTACCACTACTCCAATTAAAATACGTTTTACGCATCTTATAGAAAACTTTGGATCGCTAATGCATAACTCTGTAGACCAAAACCAAGAATAACACCTTTTGCATTTGGAGAAATATACGATTGATGTCTAAACTCCTCTCTGCTAAAAGTGTTGGAAATATGTACCTCAATAACAGGAACATCTACTGCTTTAATTGCATCACCAATACCAATGGAAGTATGTGTATAGGCTCCTGCATTTAGAATAACACCATCAAAAGTATCATTTGCTTCTTGAATTTTAGTAATTAACTCTCCTTCAATATTGGATTGAAAATATCCTAATTCAACATCTTTAAATCTCATTTGTAATTCTGAAAAAAAATCTTCAAAAGTCTGACTTCCGTATATACCGGGTTCTCTTTTGCCTAAAAGATTTAGATTAGGGCCGTTTAATAGTAAAAGTTTCATTCTTATTGTTCTCGTATGATTCTTCGATTATCTTTAGTTTTAAACAAATATCCCACTGATAATTGTGCAACTGAATTTCTATTGGTAATATCTATAACTCCAGTATCATTAATATTTGTTAATCCTAAATTATATCTAACTTGAAAAAACAAACCACTCTCTAACTTATAACCTGCACCCACAGCCCAGCTAAAATCAAAATCATTAAAAGAGTCAAAAAATGGATCATTATCAGCTACATCATCATTTCCTACTGTCGTTAAAATTGAAAATTGTGGGCCTGTTTCTAAACTAATTTTTTCTGTAACATAGAATTTGGTTACAATAGGTAATGAAATATAATTTAGACTAATCTTTTGTTCTTGTCCAGCTACTTCTACCTTATATCCTTGTGCTGAATATAACAGTTCTCCTTGAATATAAAATTTACTTGAAATAGGATACTCTACCAAAGCACCTAGATGTATCCTCACTCTCCCGCTAGTATCATCAGCATCACCAAGAATACTACTGTAATTTATACCTCCTTTAAAACCTGCACGAGCATATAATGGGTCTTCATCAGAAATTTTCTGAGCATTTACAGAAATGAAACTAAAAATAATCACAATGAGAATAAAAACATTTCTTTTCATAATCTAATAATAAGTTGATACTCAAAAGTAGCTTTATTTTTTATAACCATATGTAAGTAACTAAAAAAACTGCTATCAAAAACTAGAGAAAACCTATTACAGAAGACGAAAGTAAATTAATCTTCAAAATTTAACAATCTATTAATTACTGAAAGTAAGAGTGTTAGATTTTACAAGGAAAAAATATCAAAAAAATATAGAAAACTGGAGTAACAAAATTATCATCAATGTAACTAATGTGTGTATTAACAAATAAACAAACATTATGAAAAAATTGATTTTAACTGCAATTGCAGTATTCACACTAACTTTTGTCAACGCACAAGATGGAGGTTTCGCTAAAGGAGATATTTTTGTTTCTGGATCTTTTGGTTATAACTCAGAATCAACGGGAGATAATAAAAATAATACCTTTAGCATTACTCCTAGAGTTGGTTTTTTTATTACCGAAAATATTACCGTGGGAGCCAGACTTGGTTATACAACTCAAAAAATTGAAATTGGTGGAGGAGAGACCAAAATCAATACACTGAATGCAGGTGCTTTTGGTAGATACTACTTCACACCTTCTAACAAGTTTTCTGTTTTTGGTGAACTTGGATTTGATTATGTATCTGCTAAAACAGAAATAGCATCAATCGATTCTACTACTGATGGATTTGGTATAAGTGTTGGACCAGGTGTAAGCTATTTCTTAAGTGATAACTTTGCACTTGAAGCATTTTGGGGTGCATTAGGATATGCTACAAGCAAAGCTGATGGTGCCGCAGATTCAACTGATCTTTTCACAATAGGCCTAGATCTAGATGACATTAACTTAGGTTTAGTATACAAGTTCTAATATAGAGCACATATAAATTTTAAACTCCATCATATACATAATTATGATGGAGTTTATTTTTTTGAACAATAAATATTTCTTTTTTCATCCCCTATTTTCAGGAATAATCTTACTTAAAATCTACCTGAAAACAGTGGTTTTTTTCATGAATAGCTGATATACATTTGTTTCAACTTTAAACAAACAATGATCATGAAAAAATTAATTCTAACTGCTCTTGCAGTATGCAGCTTAACATTTGCTAATGCTCAGGATGGGGAGCAAACTTCTAAAGGAAAATGGCTAATTGAAGCCAATACTAATTTTGGCGCTGCTCACACAGCCAACACTGGTATACAATTCACTACTTTTTCTGACGATGCAGGATCCATTTTTAATATTGGATTAGAAGGTGGATATTTTATTATCGACAATTTAGCCTTAAAAGCTGGATTAGGATATGGATCAATTAAAGCTAATTCTGATGCTGATGCAGTTGATAGGTTTAGTTATAAAATTGGTGCTAAATATTACGTTATAGGGTCTATACCTGTACAAATAGATTACAGTGGTATCAGTAGCGATGCCGATGAAGATCCTTCTTACTTTGGTATTCAAGGTGGGTATGCTTTTTTCATTGGAGACAATGTTAGCATTGAGCCTGGAGTAAGATATAATTTAAGTTTAAATGATGATTTCTATACGGATGCATTCCAACTTAATATTGGATTTGCTATTCATCTATAAAAACTATCTTTTATAAATTTATTAAACCATCCTGATTAGATCAGGATGGTTTTTCTTTTTATATTAGAAAAATGAAATGGAGTCACGCCATAAAAGACTATGAACATTATCTAAAAATAGAAAGAGGACTTTCTGATAATTCCATCATTAACTATAGTCTTGATATTCAAAGACTAATCAAATATCTAGAAGCACACGATATACAAAAGACTCCATTATCCATAGAAAAAGATATACTACAACAATTTATATATGAAACCGCAAAACTAGTAAATGCTAGATCACAGGCCCGAATCATATCTGGATTAAAAAGTTTTTTTAATTATTTAGTTTTTGAAGATTATAGAGATACAAATCCAATGGAACTTATAGAAGCTCCTAAAATTGGAAGAAAACTACCCGATACTTTATCATTAGAAGAAATAGATTTAATTATTTCTAAGGTAGATTTAAGCAAAGCTGAAGGAGAGCGTAATCGAGCCATTATCGAAACACTTTATGGTTGTGGATTAAGAGTTAGCGAATTGATCAATATAAAACTCTCGGATCTTTTCTTTGATGAAGGTTTTATTAGTATCACTGGTAAAGGTGATAAGCAACGATTTGTTCCTATTGGAGATGTAACGCAGAAATACATCAATATTTACAAGGATGAAATAAGAACTCATCTAAATATTCAGAATGGACATGAAGATACATTGTTTTTAAACAGAAGAGGTAAGCAACTGACACGAGCTATGATTTTTACTATTGTAAAAAGACTTGTAGAAAGAGCCGAAATTCATAAAAATATAAGTCCGCACACCTTCCGACATTCTTTTGCCACCCATTTATTAGAAAACGGAGCAGATCTTAGAGCTATTCAATT
Source organism: Aquimarina sp. AD1 (assembly GCF_003443695.1). Taxonomy (NCBI): domain Bacteria; kingdom Pseudomonadati; phylum Bacteroidota; class Flavobacteriia; order Flavobacteriales; family Flavobacteriaceae; genus Aquimarina; species Aquimarina sp. AD1. The sequence continues at coordinate 1,357,001 of NZ_CP031966.1, forward strand.
AATGTTAGGTCATGAAAGTATTACGACTACAGAAATATATATGCATATGGACAGAAGCCATCTTAGTGAGGTAATTAATACATTTCATCCAAGAAGATAGTATGATTTTGAATACCTTAAGAAAATACATTACCTATATCCTATTTTTAAGTTGCTCTTTAATCTATTCCCAACGCTTCAGTGCAGATGGAGGTGTTATGCTTAAGGCAGAAATTACTATTGGCAATCAAAATCAATGGTTAAAACTAGGAGCTTATGGTTTTGGAACTTTAAACTATGGAGATATTTCTATGGAAACTGGATTATCCTTTGCTTCTTATCAATTCTTAAAACGACATACTGTTAACGGTTCTGGACTCGCATATTCTTATGAATTTTTTGCATTAGCTGGTATTGGTAAAAACAGTAATTTACTAGGTTCATCTATTTCTAACCTAAACACCACCCTTATATTTAACCCTAATGGAAAAGGAGGTTTTAATGGTTTAGGCTTTGGTTTTAGTAAAGATTATCTTCCTAAATCTTTGAAATCATATGGGCTAAGACGTGGAGCATTTCTTATGCGATTTAGTAACGCAAATCATAATATCCATTTCGCCTTTCAGAATGATTTTAGTATTGGACTATTTAAGGGAGCGGGCACCGATTATGGTGTTACAGGTTCTTTGGACATTGGTTTTACTAAAATAATTGATCCACAAACAATACAAAAACTTGGGATTGGTATTGATTTATTTACGCCAAGACCTGATTACAGTCAATCCCCCAGAAATCAAGTAAACTCTGATGATGGACGTAAAAACGTATGGTTTACACTACCTCCTTTTAAAGAGTTATTTTATGGAAACTTATACGGATATGTAACACATCAAGAAAATGATTTTTCTATACATTCTAAACTAGGAATTAATAGCCAAAAAGCAGGAGCATATATACAAAACATACTGCACGATGGTTTAGGGCTAAATCCTAGATTCCCTTGGTTAGTAGAAACCAAAGATAAAATCTATATAGAAGTAAGCGGAAATGTATTTTATAAAACGACTACAGATGATTAAAAAACAATTCTTATTTCACCTGTGTCTTCTATTGCTTTGCAGTAGCTGTAATACTTACACCACATTTTATAGTAAAACTCATGTAGAAATCAATTTAGAAAAATTCTCAAAAATTCACCGTTTAGACCTAAGCAATCAAAAACTTAAAGAGTTACCTAACTCAATTACCAAATTAAAAGATCTTAGAATGATTAATCTAAGTAATAATAAGGGGTTAGATATCGACAATAGTCTCAGGGTGCTTTCGGTTCATAAAAATCTAGAAGTATTAATCTTAGATAGCTTAGATATTAAAACAATCCCTGAATCCATCAAACTATTCCCTAAGCTAAAGCAGATTTCATTAATAAATAATCCAGGCTTTGATCTCTCACAAATACTACAGCAAATTTCTGAATTACCCATTGAGTTTTTAAACCTAAAAAATAACCAGCTCACTAAAATCCCTAAGAATATAACAGCACTCAATACGCTAAGAGATTTAAATTTATCATATAATGAGATACACGATGAAGCAAGTTATTCTCATTTAGGAAAATTACCCGATTTGTATTCTTTATGGATAGATCATAACAATCTAAAGGAGTTACCAAATACTATTAGTAAACTTAATCAAATTCGATTTTTTTATATAGATCATAATGATTTAGAAACGCTTCCTGATCAATTAAAGGAAATGAAAAGTGTGTGGGTAATACACGCCGGGTTTAACAAATTTAAAGAGCTCCCTAGTGTTTTTTCAAGTATGAAATCTTTACTTATGGTACATATTAATAATAATGAGATTGTATCAATCCCTATTACCTATGAAACTGAAAAATACCCGTTAGCGGGACTAATTTTGGATAATAACCCACTATCTCAAGAAGAGATCGTAAAAGCAAAAGAAACTTTCAAAGGGTTCTTCCTACTGTCGTTCCAACAAAAGAATTATAAATAACAAAGACTCTCGGAAAAACCGAGAGTCTTTTAGTATTGTTATTATATCTTAAAATAAGATTTAATTAGGTCGCGTTGCTCTACCTGAAGGCATAGAAGTATCCGAAGTCATTGTAACAGGATTTGAAGGACCTGTAGTAATACCTGCAGTTCCGCTTAATGGCTCAATGTAGAAAGGTGCTGGATCATTATCGCCAAAAGGCTCTACGGTAATAAAAACTCTTCTACTTGCTACTGAAGCAGGAAATGTAACCCCAGTCAATGGAATTTGACTTGGAAGTACAAGAAAATCTTCCCCAGGAAAATCTGGAATCATCCCTCCAGAACCACTAAAGAAATTAGCATCATCTCTTCCTTCTGCATCAGAAAATGTACCAGTCGAAACTGTTACATTACCGAAATCTACCCAACCTTCATATTTCCAACCACTCGCTAAAGTAGGTAATGTTAATCCTGCAGATGTTCCATCCATAAACCAAACACCAAATTCATCATTATCAGCTACATCATCAGTTGGAGTAGCTAGAAAAAACTGTCCCGCTGTACTAGATAAATCCGCAACTACTGGCGCAAAATTAAGCGTCGCAGTATTAGATCCATTAAAACTTCCTGTCAAAATTTTAGCATCAGAAGGAACATTATCTGTATCGCCTACTGGTTCTACAGTAAGAACGAATTCGGTAGCATCAGCTAGGTCAGAAGCTAATACTGTAAGATTTATAGTTCCCGCAGGGTTTGTAAATCTACTAGTTGGTACCGCTTGACCATCTACTATTAACCATCCTTGGTAGGTAGAACCTCCAGTTAAGTTTTCTAATCCAATTGTTTCTATAGCAACATTAGCTACAGGTGGTCCGTCATCACTAGAACAGGAAACACCCAATAATCCTAAGGCGATTGCTGCCATCGCCATCATCTTGTTTTTCATCATTTTTTGCTTTTTTAATTTAATTCTTGATAGTATGGATATCAATATTCAAATTAACTACAAAAAGCTGATAAAATTGTACGTTTTAAACGTTATTTTTCAACGTGTATTAAAGAATTTTATGCTTCTGGCGGCGCTTGTTGCGGTTTTTTGAACAATTCTATATAAGATTTTCCGATGTGGGAAATAATATCTCTTGCTAATAAACCTTGATAACCAGTTTGTTGAATTGCTATATCCCCAGCACTGCCATGTAAATAAACTCCAAATACTGCAGCGTACAGCGAATCATATCCTTGAGAAATCAAACCTGTAATAATTCCTGTTAACACATCTCCACTACCAGCTGTAGCCATTCCTGGATTACCAGAAGTATTTACATAAATATCGTCTTGATAAATAACCAAGCTATTTGCACCTTTAATGACGATAATACAATCATGCTTTTTAGAAAACACCTTTACCTTATTAATCTTATCAAAATCATCTTTCCATGCTCCTATTAGTCGTTTTAATTCTCCAGGATGTGGCGTTAATACCGTTTTTGCGGGTATATATTGTAAGAAATCTGACTTATTAGCCAATATATTAATTCCATCCGCATCAATAACCAACTTAGTTTTATTTTGCTTTAAGAATTCACCAAATGCCTCAATCGTTTTATCATTAGTTCCTAAACCAACCCCTACTCCAATAACGGATGGTTTAATGTCAAACTTTATTTTAGATATATAATCATCTTCTTCATCCGTAATAACCATTGCTTCAGGAACCGACGATTGTAAAATATCATATCCACATTCTGGAATATATGCAGTAGCAAGCCCCGCTCCTATTCGTAAAGCAGCTTCTGTTGCTAAAACTGTACTACCTATTTTACCATAACTTCCTCCAATAAGTAGACAATGTCCATAATCTCCTTTATGAGCAAATTTATGACGAGGCCTGTATAGAGAAAGTACTTCGTTCTTACCTATTAATTCTGCAAAGCCCGGAGTTTGGGATATAAACTCTCTACTTAGGCCAATATCAATAACCTCCATATCTTGGGAATACTGTCCAGTTTCTGGTAAGAAAAATATTAGCTTAGGTAGTTGAAAAGTAACGGTCGTAGAAGCATATATAACACCTTCGGGATCATCTGGCGCTTTATCTGCATATAAACCTGAAGGTACATCTATAGATAAAGTAAAACATCTAGACGCATTAATATGTTTAATTAAATTAATAACCCAAGGTACTACCGGCCTATTTAAACCTATCCCAAAAATTGCATCGATTACCATATCCTGTTGCTTAATTTCTGGAAAATCCTCATTAGACTTTAGTTGCACAGGCCATTCTACACCTATTCCCTTTAAACGATCATAATTAACTAGGAAACCATCAGATCTTTTATCACTAAAATTTACAATATATGTCTTTACATGATATCCATGTTCCACTAACAAACGTGAAATCACTAAACCATCTCCTCCATTATTTCCAATACCGCAAAATACATGAATCGGAATCGGAGCTCCTTGCAATCGTTGATGTAAAACATTAAATATTTGAGTAGCAGCTCTTTCCATTAACTCTAAAGAAGTAATCTTTTGAGATTGAATAGTTACTTCGTCTGCCTTACGCATTTGATCAGCGGAAAATATCTTCACAAGTTTAAATTTTAGTGATTATTTTTTGATACATTTTACAAACATTGATAATCCTTTTTGATTAGTTTTTTTTAAGAATGCCTTAATGAATACAGCCTTAAATTAAAGTATCAATAAAAGTTTATGATTACTAACGTTTTTATTTTGTTCAAAAGTAAAAAATTATACATTTGAACTTAAATATAAATTAAACTAATGTTTAGTACGGTTTCAATCTCGGTTTTACTTTTCGCGTTAGGAACAACAGCGGCTTTCGCCTACACTTCATTTACACGTACTTCTACTATTATTATTACCCTTAGGGGTTAATCATTTATATATCATAGAAATTAAGTAGTTAGTTTATTTTAAGTAAATAATCTAACGAAAAGCTTTATTAAATACATCATTATAAAAAATATATTATGAACGTTCTAAAATTTGGAGGTTCCTCGGTTGCAAATGCAACTACTATAGAAAAAGTTATAGAAATCATCGAAAAACAATCTGTAAACAAACCTCTTTATGTGGTTGTTTCTGCCCTTGGTGGAATTACAGATCTACTAATAAAGGCTGGCAAAGAAGCTTCTTCTAACAACGAAAAATATAAAAATACACTAACAACTATAGAAAGTAGGCATCTCGAAGCTATCAAGGAATTAATCCCGGTGGTTTCGCAAAGCTCTATCATCAGTAAAGTCAAATCAGAGTTAAATAAACTAGAATCTTTGTGTGAAGGAGTATATCTTTTAAGTGAGTTATCTCCTAAAACTGAATCTGTAATTGCTAGTTTTGGAGAAATGCTATCCTCTTTTATAATTTCTGAAGCTGCTAAAGTAAAAGGATTAGACATCGTTTTAAAAGATTCTAGAGATTATATAATAACAACTGAAGCTTCGAAAGTTACTATTGATTATGAGGAAACCAATTTTAGAATAAAACGATATGCCGAGGATAACAAACATCAGATCAGTCTATTTCCAGGTTTTGTAGCAAGGACATCGGTTGGAGAACCTACAACTTTAGGAAGAGGCGGATCAGATTTTACAGCAGCAATTTTAGCATCAGGTATACACGCAGAAAAATTACAAATTTGGACAGATGTAAGTGGAATGTATACTGCCAATCCTAAATTAGTAAAACAAGCAAAACCTGTATCACATATTTCTTATCAGGAAGCCATGGAATTGTCCCATTTTGGAGCTAAAGTTATTTATCCTCCAACCATTCATCCGGTTTTAGATAAAAATATTCCAATTGTTATCAAAAATACTTTTAAACCTGAAGATAAAGGTACCTTGATAACTAGAGAAGTTACTAATAGACCAAAACCAGTTACCGGTATTAGTCATATCGATAACATCTCTATAATATCACTAGAAGGAAGTGGAATGGTAGGTATTCCAGGATTTTCAAAACGTTTGTTTGAAGCTCTATTTCTAGAAAACATCAATGTAATCTTAATTACTCAAGCTTCTTCTGAACATTCCATCTGCTTAGCTGTAGAAGCTATTGATGCAGAAAAAGCTAAAACAGTTTTAGATTCTGCTTTCGAGTTTGAAATTACAAAGCATAAAGTAGATCCTGTTAAAATTGAAAACGATGCTGCTATTGTTGCTTTAGTTGGTGATAATATGTATCACCATCAAGGTTTAAGTGGTAAGATGTTTAGCACTTTAGGTAAAAACAATGTAAATATTAGAGCAATAGCTCAAGGAGCTTCAGAAAAAAATATTTCTGTTGTAATTGGGAAAAAAGATATCAAAAAAGCCCTAAATATATTACACGAACGTTTTTTCGAAGTAAAAACAAAACAACTAAACTTATTTATTACAGGTGTAGGTAATGTCGGTAGTAAATTATTATCACAATTAGAACAACAAAAAAGTTACTTAAAAGATAAATTACGTTTAAAGATACGAGTGGTTGGAATTTCTAATTCAAGAACTATGGTTTTTGATGAACAAGGAATTAAACTAAATTCTTGGGAAGAAAAATTAGCTAGTGGAGAAAAAGCGAATTCAGAAAAATTCTTTGAAACTGCTAAAGCAATGAATATCCGTAATTCGATTTTTGTAGATAATACTGCAAATCCAGATATTGCCAAAGTATACAAGCACTATTTATCAGAAAGTATGGCAGTTGTAACCTGTAATAAAATTGCTTGTGCTGATGAATATGTTAACTATTCTGAATTAAAAGAGCTTTCGCGAAAATTTAGTGCTTCTTTTCTTTATGAAACTAATGTAGGGGCTGGTTTGCCTATCATAGATACATTAAACAATCTAATTGCATCGGGTGATAATGTACATAAGATACAAGCAGTATTATCGGGTAGTTTAAATTTTGTATTTAACAATTATAATGAAGACACTAATTTTTATGATGTTGTAAAACAAGCACAAGAAGAAGGATACACTGAGCCAGATCCAAAAATTGATTTAAGTGGTGTAGATGTTGCTCGAAAAATTTTAATTCTAGCCAGAGAAAGTGGTCAAATAATGGAGCTAGATGATATCGAAAAGGATGCTTTTTTACCACAACAGAGTCTCGACACTTCAACTGTTGATGATTTTTTCGAATCATTAAAAAAGAACGAAGCTCATTTTTCTCAAATTCTTGAGGAAGCTAACAAAAAAGAATGTAGATTAAAATATGTCGCTCAATATGAGAATGGTAAAGCAAAGGTAGGTTTACAACATATACCTTCGGATCATCCATTCTACAATTTAGAAGGAAGTGATAATATTGTTCTTTTTTATACAGATCGCTATCCAAAACAACCTCTTATTGTAAAAGGAGCTGGTGCTGGTGCAGAAGTAACGGCTTCTGGTATATTTGCTGACATTATAAGAATTGGTAAAAAGTAAATCTCAATATTAACATGAAAAGTATAAAGATATTTGCTCCAGCTACCGTTGCTAATCTATCTTGTGGATTTGATGTCTTAGGCTGCTGTTTGGATACTGTAGGAGATGAAATGGTCATATCACTTAGTTCGAAACCAGGTGTAAGAATTACTAAAATTGAAGGAGCTGCTCTCCCTTTAGACACTAAAAAAAATGTAGCTGGTGTTGCTGTAGAAGCTTTATTAGCTAATTATAAAAATGAAATAGGAGTAGATATTGAAATTTACAAAAAAATCAAAGCAGGAAGTGGTATTGGCAGCAGTGCTGCTAGTAGCGCAGGAGCCGTTTGGGCCGTAAATCATTTATTGGATCATCCCTTTTCTCCTCATAAATTAGTCGAATTTGCGATGGAAGGAGAAAAACTAGCTAGTGGAAATGCACATGCAGATAATGTCGCTCCTGCCCTATTAGGCGGATTTACTTTAGTGCGAAGTTATGCCCCTTTAGATGTGATAAAATTACACACTCCTGATGATTTGGTAATGACTGTTATTCATCCTCAAATTGAAGTAAAAACTTCGGATGCGCGATCCGTTATAAAACAAAATGTAACATTAAAGCAAGCAATACATCAATGGGGTAACGTTGGAGGTTTTATATCTGGGCTTTTTACTGAGGATTATGATTTAATAGGTCGTAGTTTAGAAGATGTGATCATAGAACCTATGCGATCGATTCTAATTCCGGAATTTGAAAACGTTAAAAAAGCCGCCATTGCAGAAGGTGCTTTAGGATGTGGGATTTCGGGTTCTGGACCTTCCATATTTGCTTTAAGCAAAAGTATGATTACTGCGGAAAACGTGGGAAACGCAATACATAAAGTGTATACAAAAACAGGACTTGACTTTGATATTCATATTTCTAAAATCAATAGTCAAGGAGTTAAAATAATAAATTGATATGCAAGAAATTAAAAAAATAGCAACAGGTTCTCCTTGGGAAGACATTGTAGGATATTCTAGAGCCATTAAAATTGGTAATATCATTGAAGTATCAGGAACAACTGCTCCAGGAAAAAACGAATATGAGCAAACCAAAGCTATTATTGAGTCCGTAAAGAATGTACTAAAAGAATTCAATGCTGATTTAGATCAAATAGTTAGAACTAGAATATACTGTACAGACATTAGCAAATGGGAAGAAATTGGTAAAGCTCATGGTGAATACTTTGGCAAAATAAAACCTGTAACATCAATGGTAGAAGTTTCTAAACTAATTGATCCCAATATTTTAGTAGAGATTGAATTTTCTGCTATAGTTTCATAATACTAAAACTAGATTAAAAATGCAATATTATAGTTTACATAATAACGCTCCTAAAGTACCTTTTTCTGAAGCTGTTATAAAAGGATTAGCGCCAGACAAAGGTTTATATTTTCCTGAAAGTATAACTCCTTTACCTTCATCTTTTTTTGATAATATTGAACATTTAGACACCATAGAAATTGGTTTTCAAACTATTAAACAATTCGTTGGTGATGAGATTCCTGATTCAGAATTAAAGGATATTCTTAGGGATGTGTTAAGTTTTGATTTTCCTGTAATTGATATCAAAGAAAATATCGGTACGTTAGAGCTTTTTCACGGACCTACAATGGCTTTTAAAGATGTAGGTGCAAGATTTATGGCACGTTGTTTAGAATATTTTAATAGAACTAATGATAATAAAGTTACTGTATTAGTCGCTACATCTGGTGATACTGGAGGTGCGGTAGCACAAGGTTTTCTTGGGGTTAAAGGTGTCGATGTGGTGATTTTATATCCTTCTGGTAAAGTTAGTGATATACAAGAGAGACAATTAACAACTCTTGGACAAAATATAACAGCGTTAGAAGTAGATGGAGTATTTGATGATTGTCAGGATATGGTAAAAAAAGCATTTCTGGACAAAAGTATTACAGATCATAGGCAATTGACCTCTGCTAATTCTATCAACATCGCCAGATGGTTGCCACAATTATTTTATTTCGTTTTTGCTTATAAACAATTGAAAAGTAAAGGAAAAGATATTGTATTTTCTGTTCCAAGTGGTAATTTTGGAAATATTTGCGCCGGAATTGTAGCACATAAACTAGGCCTTCCTGTCAAACACTTCGTTGCTGCTACCAATGTAAATGATACGGTTGTTAGATATATGAATACGGAAAATTATGATCCAAAACCTTCTAAAGCAACTATATCTAATGCCATGGATGTAGGTAATCCAAGTAATTTCATTAGAATTCAACAGTTATTCAACAATAATTTCGAATCTTTAAAAAGTAGTTTTTCTGCTTATAGTTTTAATGACCAAAGCACAAAACAAGCTATGAAAGAAGTTTATCAAGAGACAAAGTATATAGCAGATCCTCACGGAGCAGTCGGTTATCTTGGGTTAAAAGAATATAATTTAAAGGAAAATGAATATGGAGTATTTTTAGAAACTGCTCATCCAGTTAAGTTTTTGGATATTGTCGAAGAAACTTTAGATACTAAAATATCAATCCCTCCGCAGATTCAAAAAGTAATGGATAAGAAAAAAGTAAGTATCAAAACCAATGATTATAACAAACTAAAAGAGTTTCTTCTTAGTTAAGAAGAAACTCTTTTAGAATATTTTATTTATCCTAAAATTTATTTAGAAAGTGATTTCATTACTTTAGAGACTATATAAGAAGTAGATGCTAGGTACCTAAAATTAACTGTTGTATACTTATCTTCGGACTGGTGCACATACGGGGAATTATCTCCATTCATTAACTCTGCAGTTATTGTTATCGTATCATACCCTAAAGTAGAAAATACTCTAGTCTCTGGAGTTGACACTCTCCTTTTAAAAACTGGTACACCAGATTCTAATCGATATGCTGATTCTAAACTTATATTGGATGCTAATAACTCTATAGCTCTATCTTCGTCATTATCCCATCCTACATAATCTACACGATGCATAGAATTTACATTGTATTTATCATCCTGTAGTTTTTTTACAAACATTCTACATCCAATCATATTCGTTTCTTGTTGATCAAAAAATACAATCATAAAATTAATATTACGATTAGCTAACTTGGTTAGCTTTTCCGACACATATAAAGTTAAGGCAACTCCAGTAGCGTTATGAACTGCTCCAGGACTTCCTTCTGCTGTATCATAATGAGCTCCTAAGACAATATATTCATCGCTACCATTGGTAGCAGGAATCTCGGCATATATGTTAGATCCATTGTACTGATTCCCTTTTTTATCTTGAACGTTATAATTATTACGTTTTGCTTTAATCCCTAAATCTTTCAGGTAATTAAATAAATAATCAGCTGTGATTCTTCTTTCCGAATTACTTGCTCTACTAGACAATTTCTTTTTTCCTTTTATAGGAATATGTCCAGTTAGTTTACCAACAATATCCTTTTGGATATTAATAATCTCTGCTTCTTCTTGATCAGTCAATGATTGAGCTACTGAAATCTGAATGCAAAAAATCAATAATAGTAATGTTCTAAACTTATATAATTTCATTTTAAAATTTTTGTATTCTTATTTTTCCTTTCCTTCTAACAAATTTATAAAAAACAATATATAATTTTACAATTAGTATATATATTGTCTTAAAATAAACATTTCCTTATGATAAATCCAAAAACCATACCATTTTTTATCATTATTACTTTGTTATTCATTGGTGGTTGTAAAAAAGAAGAATCATCTATTAACTATCTATCTGCTCCTGATAATTGGAGAAAAGAAACTATAGAGTTTCCATTATCGTTTGCACCATCAATTAATTATAAAGGTACGGAATATGTTCGATTTGCTCCTGGTTGGGGTAAAGAAGGTGCTGAGGATTATTTTTCTTATGCCTTTCTTTGGTATCTAGATGAAAAACCAACATTATCCAATATAGTTTTAGAGTCACAACTAGAAGATTATTTTATCGGATTAATGCAAGGAATGGTTAAATCAGAAGCTGATGCTACCAAGAAAGTTAAAGAAACTAAGGCTTTCTTCGAAAAAATTGATAATACATCTTATGCTGGTAAAGTAATGACCTATGACGCTTTTACAACTAAAAAAGAGGTCGCTCTAAATATTATTGCTACCTATATTGAATGTAATTCTATTGATAAACACTTAGTAATCTTTAGAATATCTCCTAAAGAAATTGATCACTCAATATGGAACAGGTTAAATGAAATACAAGTTTCTATAGATTGCAAAAAATAATAAAGTAAACCTTGCTTATATTTTATTAAATAATTGCCTATCTTAATAAGGCCTAATCTACTAGTACTAAAACCAAAATACTATGCGAAAAATATCATTTGTATTAGTTATCCTCTTTATTATCGGATGTACTTCTAACAAAAAGGAAGAAAAATCTAATATTAAACCAGAAAGCACTACTGCTATAGATACTGCTATGGTCGATCACACCTCTGACCAAATTATATCTAATGAAGAAAAAATAGAAGTAAAAGATTCTGTTATTGTAACTAATAAAGTAAAAGAATCAGAAACTGATATAAAGGTATCTAAGGGTAGAGAAATTGCAAAAGAAGCCAAGGCAGGAGATAAAAAAGAAAAAAAAGAGATTACGAAAGGTAATATTGAAAGGGTTAGACCACATCATACCATTTGGAATAGTTTAACCAAAAAACATGTCTCCTCTTCTGGAAAAGTAAATTATAATGGTTTTAAATCAAATATTAAATCCATTGAAATCTACTTGTCACATTTAGAAGTAACTCCTCCAAAAAAGGATTGGACCAAAAATGAAAAATTAGCATATTGGTTTAATTTGTATAATGCTGCTACAATTCATCTGATAGCCAGTAATTATCCCGTAAAAAGTATTAAGGATATAAATAATGGTAAACCTTGGGATAAGAAATTCATAAAATCTGGAAATAAAACATACTCTCTAAATCAAATAGAAAACTCTATTGTACGCCCTAATTTTAATGAACCTAGATTACATGTAGCATTTAACTGTGCTGCTATTTCTTGTCCTAAGTTGATGAAAGGGGCATTTCTTCCTTCTAAATTAAATTCGCAATTAAATATGCTTTCTAAAAGCTGGATTACCGATTCTTCAAAAAATAAAATTTCAGAAAACTCCATTGAAATTAGTAAAATATTTGAATGGTACAAAGTGGATTTCAAAAAAGGTATAATCCCGTTTATTAATAACTTTTCTACAACAAAGATAACTCCTAATGCAGAAATAAAATACTTAGATTATAACTGGGATCTTAATGATTAAATAAATTGAGAATTCTACTGTATATCTATTTTTTAAAAATTAGCTCATCTAAATCCCTAGAAAGTACTATTATATCTTCTCTCCAGCAGTTTTTACTTTTTACCTGCTATATTTCCTGAACGATCATAACTAGTATATCTATATTAATCATAAAACGTAAGTTAATTGAAAGCTACTGAAATCAAGTGATCTAACATCTTATTTTCTTTACCTAATTGCATGCCAAAATAAATTAATTCTGTAGCAAAATATCTACCTACACAAAAATCTTATTCTTAAAATTTATACCTGTAACTGCAGATGCCGTAACAACTCCTGCAAATAAAGCACCACCAACACCAGCTGTAACAATATCCTGCCCTGTTAAATATAATCCTTTGATAGGTGTTCTGGGTTGTAAAAACTTCTGACGAAAACGATCAGGTGTATGATCAATTCCATAGATTTCTCCATTTTTATAATTCACAAAATGTTGTGTACTTAAAGGTGTAGAAAGTTCGTAATGATCTACCTGTCCTTCTAAATGTGGAAGTTGTTTAAAAAGTTCCTTCATTAAACGCTGAGATATCTGTTCTTTCCAAGTTTCATAATCCTCTCCTCGCTTCATCCATCTGGTATCTTTCCATTGCGAAACAGTTTCATATGGTACCAAAGTTATAATATCAATGGTGCTACGCCCTGGATATCTATTAGACCAATCGGGATCTTTAGCAGAAGGAAATGAAACATAAACTACTGGAAAAGGAGCTGTTTCATCTTTTAGGTAACGATCTACGCACGTATCGTGATCTCCATCATTTGGATATATCCAAAAATTAGTCTTTGGTAATTCTAATTCTTTGGGAGAACTCTTAAAACCCATATATAAACAAGCGTGAGATACCGAAGGTGTAACTTTCTGTAATTGTTCTAATAGTCCTAACTTGGTACTAATAGAGGTAGGAATTAATTTTTCGAAAGTATTAAAAACTCCAGTACCGCTAATAATTGTATCCGCATAAAACTCCTTACCATCTATCATTCTTACTCCTTTTGCCCTATTATTCTCAATAATCACTTCATCTACCTCAGCATTAATCAGAATAGTTCCTAAAGAAGATTCTATTACAGGATCTATTGTTTCCACTATTTTAGAGGAACCTCCAACCGGAAAATTACCTCCTCCAAAATAATGTCTAGCAACAGAAGCATGCATTGCAAAGCTACTTTGTTTTGGAGGCAATCCATAATCACCATATTGAGCAGACAGTACTTTAATTAATTCTTCATTTTTAGTAAGCTTACTTAATACTTGATATGTGGTTTGATCTGCATATTTCAAGTATGGTCTTTTTAGGAAACCTCCAATCAAAAAGCGTAAAAAGCCAGGCAGTGCTTTTTCTTTGTAAAAAGCTCCCATTGCCTTATTTGATTTAAAAACTAAATCAATATAAGTATCAATTGCATTTTCTTCATCTGGGAAATAACTTAGTATTTTATTTCTAAAATTCTCAACACCTTTTACAAAATCATACGATCTATCGCCAATAATAATACGATCATATACTTCTCCCATATCGGCCCATGCTAATTTACCATCAGAAACATAATCAAACAACTTTCTAATAGGGCTATTCTCTTGCTGTACTCCTCCAATATAATGAATACCTACATCCCACTCATATCCTTTGCGTTTAAATATATGTGTAAAACCACCAGCCGTATAATGACGTTCTAAAATAAGAACCTTTTTACCCTCTTTAGCCAAAATAGCTCCTACTGTTAAACTTCCCATACCAGATCCTATAATAATAGCATCATACTTATCTTCTAATTTAGGACGTTGTTTATAGGACTGAATCATATATTGGTTTTTGGTTGAATATCAAATCTAAGAAGAATCTTAATACGATACTTGATAAACTTCAAAATGATTATTTCTCAAAAACACAATTCGCTAATAATCAGCATATAAATTAAAAAACCACTGTTTATTACTGTTATTAAGCTATATGTTATTTGCATCTTAAATAAATATTAAAAAAAGTTAAAAATTCCCCTAAAAATACATCGTATTATTTACGATTTCTTAAAAAGTAACACCCTCATTTTTAGGTACTGTTGTTTACTTTTATTTCAACTTTTAACCTTAAATATATTACAATGAAATCACTTTTTAAATCATTATTGGGCGTATTATTTCTAACATTAACAATCGTTTCTTGTAGCGACGATACAGATCTTAATGAATCAGCGGAATCTGTAGACAGAACAGCTATCTTTGATCTTGTTGGTACAGAAGAACAACGTATTGCTACACCTGAAGAATTAAGTAAAATCCCTACAACTATCGAAAAAGCTAATTGCACATTAAGTGGAGATGAAGGGTGTTCTGATAATGCTTCTTCAGAATTCGAAAGATATGTACGTGAGTGCACTACGTATACGAGAAACTGGCCTCCATCTAATGTAGTAAATACGTACTTTAGAAGTATGGTATATTACGTTGATGGTGACAGCGATATTAACCTTGATCATTATCAAGACGATTTACAAGCTCAAGTGTCACAAATTGTTGGTTCTGGAGGAGCTGCTTTTGTAGATGCTGATATCATCTATTTTGAGTGTAATGACAGACAAAACAATTCTTGTGTTATACAGTATTCTGTATATAGATAAAACAATTGATTATACAATTAAACCAGGTTCTTATGGGATCTGGTTTATTATTTGTACTAACGATCAATCGATTATAATTACCTAATTAAAATACCAAACCACGGCTTTTAAGAATCAATTTTAGTTTTCCCTAAAAATAAACCAACATATAGCTAAATACATCTTATAAGTATATGTACTTTTGCACCCATCTCACTAAACCAGATAATGGTGGATCATAAATGATTACAAACTCAACTCTAAATTAAAAATGGCTATTCTTATTTTTATGCTTGTATTATGGTATACAGGTTTATTTTTTCAAAGTTTCTTTTTACATAGATACGCAGCACACCAAACATTTACCATGTCTAATTTTACAGAAAAAATGTGTTTTTTTCTAACTTGGGTATGTCAGGGATCTAATTATCTAAGTGCATATGGTTATGGTGTCATGCATCGTATGCATCACGCATTTGTGGATACCGAAAAAGATCCACATTCTCCAAAGTATGATAGTAATATGTTTAGTATGATGTGGCGAACTAAAAATATATATCAGGATATCAATAATGAGCGAATTTCTTTAGATGCAAAATTCACCAAAAACACTCCTCAATGGAAATCATTTGATACGTTTGCTAGTTCTAATTTTTCTAGAATTGCTTGGGGATTGGGATATACTGTGTTCTTTTATTTTTTTGCTACCACTTGGTGGCACTGGTTATTTCTTCCAATAGCATTCTTTATGGCACCTATACACGGAGTTATTATTAATTGGTTTGGTCATATTGTTGGGTATACTAATTTTAAAGTGGATAATACCTCTAAAAACTTACTCCCAATTGATTTCTTAATGATGGGAGAGGGTTATCATAATAACCATCATAAATATAGTGGTAGAGCTAACTTTGGTGGTGTACGATGGCATGAAATAGATCCTACTTATTATATAATGCTGTTATTAAATAGGTTAGGCATTATTAAATTAAAGAAGAGTGCAGTAACGACGAAACAATAATTGACAATAAAGTTAGTAGCTTTAAAACACACTTAAATAAAACAAAAATATCGAGCTTGTAACGCTCGATATTTTTGTTTTATTAGTACTAAGTGTCTTCATATAAAAACTATAGATTACTAAATTCTATAAAATCATACTCTGGTGAATACTCGAATAAATGCCTTAATACAGAGGCATGTCCGTTTCCTACGATGAGTAATATTCTATCTTCTTTTGTTTGCTCTATCTGTTGTATTTTTCTAAATATTCTTAAGTTCCTATTATACCACCATATGGATAAAAAATCGGCTCCTCGATTGTTATCAAGTTTAAAATCGCCCACAAGATAAGAGCCATAATTATGTCTATGTCCTTCTACTGTATTCATATATTTGAAAAAATCAAGGATTTTTACTTTAGAAGGAAACTTAGTGGACTCATTGAAGGATTTCTGCGTCATTTTCGTAAAAGGATCATCAGATTGAAAATCATACCCTTCCGTCAATTCTTTCATCATTTTAGGGTATTTCTTTTCTAATTCTGAGCTAAACGTAGTAGCATCCACAGAATAAATCTTGGCTAACTTAAAATCATTTGCAATTCGCATTCCTAGTTGGTAACTCTCGTTTCTTACATCCCTATGTTTCCCTGCTTTATACTCTTCGTATTTTTTATCCATCCCCCAATCTGGTTTTGCCTCTATGGCAACTTTTGTAGGTTTAAACCTTTTGATATAAGCCACTAACTCTTCTACCTCTGACTTTTTAGGTTCTTTTAGCACATCGATTTTATCATCATCATTGGTTTTGGTATAATCCAGACCTGGGTATGAAAAATGGAATGTACCTACAACTAGCACTTTCGTTTTCTGTTTTGGATAATAACTTTCATATGGTTTAAGAATTCCTTCATTCTCCTTGGAGATTTCCTGAGCTTCTATTTTAGTAGTAAATAAAGTGATGCTAATGCTGATAAGTAATAATAGACTGTATTTCATTATATATGATTTATTAAATTCAATACAATGTTACGGCCTTAACGCTGGTGCAATAGGAATTTTACACAAACACCTTTTATTATTTTATAAACCTTACATATTATAAAACATAGGTTTTTGTATAACAAAAACTATAGTTCATCCTATAAAAAGAATTGTTCATACTAATTGAATAAAAGGAATCGTATTTAAAACTACTTTTGGAGTATGAATACTAAAAAAGAGTTTCTATACAACCTATTAATTGTATTGGCAATAATTATCCTAGATGTACTTGGAGATTATATCATTTTTGATAAAGATGTTTTTTCTTCGAGCTTTACTTTATTTTTATTTAAAACCACATTTACTATATCACTATTAACAGTGTATATTATAAATTATATATATAGTGTTCCTAAATTTCTATTTAAGAAAAAACACCTTCAATACTTCTTAGTATTCATAGCAATGATTTTATTATTTGCAGGGTTGCGTTTCTTTTTAGAAGAAATCATCTTATATAATATCACAGGTAGGCATAATTATTTTTTTGATGTTCCACTATCAGAACTCATTAGCAACTACGCTTGGGATTCTTTTTATTATACTTTAAGAGTCTGTTTGGTTAGTGCTGTTGTGTGTTTATTTTTTAGATACAATGAAAACAAAGAAGAAATACATCAATTACAAATCGAGCAAGAAAAAGCAAAACTCTCTGTACTTAAATCACAGATAAGTCCTCATTTCTTATTTAATACCTTAAATAACTTTTATGAAGAACTATATGAAGACAAACCTAAAACGGCCAGTGATATTTTAAAACTATCTAAATTATTGAGATATGTTACCTATGAAACAAACGAAGATTTCACTTCTATAAATAAAGAAATAACCTTTATTGAAGATTATTTATATTTCTTTAAACGCAGGTATGAGGATAATTTCCATGTGCAATTGCATATAGATGGTTTTGTACATAATCAAAAAATTCCATCTCTTATTCTAATACATTTCATAGAAAATGTATGTAAGCATGGAATCATCAATGACAAAAACCGCCCGGCTAATATTACATTAGTGATCAGCGATCATACGTTAGAGTTAAAAACGAAAAACTACATTAATATTTCTGATACATATACGGAACAAGGCATAGGTACTAAAAATATTAAACAAAGATTAGAGGTTATCTATAAGGATAGTTTTATTTTAGAACATCAAAAAACTGAAAACCAGTTTGAGGCATACCTGCAACTTGAACTCTAAACGTATAACAACTTATTAATGAAAGACCAATTTACTTGTGTAATTATTGACGATGAACCAGCAGCGATTAGGTTGTTAAAGAAATATTGTGGTAAGGTATCTTTTTTAGAGGTAAAAGATACGTTTACAAATCCATTAGAGGGATTAAAATATTTAGAAGGAGAATCTGTAGATCTAGTTTTTCTGGATATACAAATGCCAGAAATTACTGGAATTCAATTATCAAAAATTATCAATAAAAGAACCAAAATTATTTTCTCTACTGCTTATCCCCAATTCGCTTTGGATAGTTATGAAGTTGCCGCTTTAGATTATTTACTTAAGCCTATTGAGTTTGAACGCTTTTATACCGCGGTCTCCAAGATAAAAGCTACAAATAATTCGGATACTATAGTTAATCAAACTAATAATGATGAATTTTTCTTTTTTAAAACCGACGGAAAGAATAAGTATGCCAAGGTATTTTTACAAGATATTATATATATAGAAAGTTTAAAAAACTACATTGCTATCCATCTACAAGACCAACAAATCATTACTTATAACACATTAAAACATTTTAAGGAAACACTACCATCATCTAATTTTATACAAATCCATAAATCATACATCATTTCTATCAAGCATATTGATAAAATAAATAATGATACGATTTGGATCCAGAATATAGAACTCCCTATTGGAAATACGTACAGAAAATCATTTTTTGAGACTATTGACAATCATCAACTCTAACGGATAAAATCGTATTAATTTTATCCTTCTGTATAAAGACTGTAGCGTTCTATTTCTTGTGTGTTTATCCAGCAACAAGATGTTCTACCAATCTTAATTTTTGACCATCAAATGTAAATACCCAGAGGGAACTATATTCACTTTCCGAGTAATAATCGCTTCCATATTTAAATGGCTCTTTCATTATTTCTGAATGTTCCAGATCACCTCTACTAAGCGTAACTTTGTTACCATCTATAAGTAATTCTGTTTTACATATTAAAAATCCATTATCTGTCGATACACTGTATATAGCAGCATCTCTATACCAGTTAACATCTTTTAAGTTTATTTTAGAAAAAATAGCATTCAACTCATCTATAGCTCCTTCTTTGTTCGCTCCATCCGATAAACCATCATCTAAAAACATATTAATAGTAATAGTATCTTTTTGTCTTAGTACTCTTTTTAACTCACTTAATTCTGCAAACAGTCTTTGTCGTTTTTTCTTAATTCGGTTTTCTGCTGCCTTAAAAAGAGCTATGTTGGTATTTTCTATATCATTTAAAGTAATTTCGGCAGGATTATTATAATCTGGTTGGTACCACAAATATTCCTGAAAATGTTCTAACAAACGTTCATCTTTAAAAATATATTGATGTCTAGCAAAAATCTCATTTCGTAATAGTTGTAATTGATACAAACTATTTTTGGATATGTCTTTTGATGCATACGCAATTGTAGCACAATCAGAGCAGTCTTCTAGTTGTGCTTTTATAGTCATAGAGCATAAAACTAGAACTAAGAGTATGTAATTTTTCATAAAAAAGTGATTGGTTTTAGTTGGTATTACAAATATACTATTTGTAGTCAAATCACTCTATATCTGAAATTTATGTTTAATCAATGGATGGAAAAACAATTACATTTTAGCCTTTCTTTTAGTTAATTCTGCGATAATAGGTAAAAATTTATTACCCGTTATTTCAGAAATCTCCATATACTGATCAGCAGCCTTCTCATATTCTTCTTTCCCTTCTAAAACTAATGCATACAACATTTTAGCCTGTATATCGGTAGGATCAAAAACAAAACAAGCGTCTATATCCTTTTCTGCATTTTCATAATCTCTAAGCCCTAGATAATTTTCGGCTCTACTCCTATACAATGATAATTCTTGATTATCTTCAATTAAATAAGAAAGAGAATCCGTTATTTTTTGATTTGCCTTTGCAAACCTCTTGTTCTCACCTTCTTTTTTTATTCCGTCTAAAAAATTAAAATACTCATCACAATCATAAATTAAATCTTTTTGTACAGTTAGTACAAGTTCTTCTCCAAGACGTCTTCCTAAAATCTCCGGATCAGTTCCTGTAGTATCTTGTAATGCTATCGAGATTAATTGTTCTTGATGATTTAATATACTTTTAGCAACACAATTGGCAAAAAAGCTTTGATCAATATTTGTCTTATCCTCTTCTGAAAAGCAATTGCACATACTTTCGGCTACTTCTTTTTTAAAAGTGGGATCATCAATACTAAGACTCCTATCGATCTTTTTTTGTTGTGTTAAAATTTCATGATATTCTTCTTCGGTAATACGTTGTACACTAGTCTGTATAACCATATCAGAAAATGGAGATGTACTCTTTTGAAGATATGAGTTTTCTGTAGTTTCTAACATTGCGACATCAATAGAAAATTGTGTATCTAAATCAATATCATAAGGATTATCAACTATTTTATCTAATCTTAACTTATAACCACACGCTGACCATTCTACAGAAAGTTCGAGTTTCATTTTAGAAATAGAATTATACTCTTTTTGTTTATTTCCGAATCTATGGAGTAAAGAAACTCCCGTTATGGAATCTTCAATTTTAAAATAACCTTCTCTAAACTGATCGCATTCTTTTTTTTGTCCTAAAGCGACTATAGAAATCATTAGGAAAATTAATAACACTTTTATATTCATTCTGTGATCTAAATTCTATTGGCTGGTAATATACTATAATTACTTTATAAAAACCTATTCCAGTTTTGTACTAAAAAAGAACATTCGGACCCAGATACCCGAGGTTTAAACCTAGTTTTACTGCATTGGGAAACTCTTTATAGCTGTTAGCTTTTTCCGTAATTTCTAACACAATATTCTTTTCTTTATCAAAACATTTTATTGATAAAACATCTTGATCCAACTTCATAAATATCTTTTCATATATGCGCAAATTATAAGAGTTTTCTTTAATCAAAATCTCTCCTGATTTCATCACTCCATTATCAAAGATAGCGGTATGAAGTACCTTATCATTAAGATCATACCTGATGACTTTACCATCTAGTTTATAATCCTTTATTGCATATGTATATTCTTTATTTTTTCTATTAGCACTGTACACCACTACATTTTGATTATTTTCAGAAATGTAATTGGTAACTATTACTTGTCTTTCGGTTGTTTTTTCTTTTTTAACAATTGCTCCTTTTTCGTACCATACTTCTTCTCCTCCAAATATTTCTTTACCTTGATACGGGCTACCATTTTTATATATCAGTGTGCTAACTACCTTACCCTCATCATTATAATAAACGGTTTCTCCTTCTAATCTATCATTTTTGTATTTTTTTACAAACAATTTATTTCCCTTATAATCATAGTTAATGAATGATCCTTCTTTTTTATCATTTATATAATACCCTTCTTCTATTAATTTATTGGAATAATTCATTCGTTTATACACTCCATTCTTTTTAGCATTTTTATAGGTCAAATAAGAATTATTAACATGGTTGTAGGCAACTCCTTCGTATGGTTTTTTATCTTTAAATAACAGCTCTGCAATCACTTCTCCACTTTCTTTATAAAAAACTGCTTTTGTATTTATATCTATATCTTCTATTAATACATATTCATATTCTTTACTAGCATTAGACATGTAGCGTTTCTTATATTTTTTACTTTTTACTAATGTACCATTATCCATCTCCTTATATTCCTCTACCACATCTGTATTACTAAAATACTTATACAAGATTCCTTGCTTTAATTGATGATCATAAGTAGCTATCTCATTACCTGATGGATCATAGAAGATTTCCTTTGCTTTGCTTCCTTTTTTATAAAGTAATACAGAACGTTTTCTTTGCGTATCGTGATAAAACGTTACTTCCTTTAACGTTTTATAACCATCATAAAAATATTCTATGATTCCAACCTTACTAGTATCTTTATCAAAGTATCGATAAGTCTTCTCAGAAGTTTTATTCCCGTCCGAATATTTAGATACATAATTAATTCTTCCTTTATAATCAATTCTATATCTAGTACCATCTTCTTCACTCATATATTCATCAGAGTTAGACGTCACATGCCCCAATTCTAATCCATTTTTATCATAAAAAGTAGCTTTACTATTCTGAAAAATACTGAACGGAACATTTGTCTCTGGATAATAATTAGTCTCTTTTACTAAAACTCCTTGGTCATATATAACAGATCTACCTTTTTCTATTAATGTCCCTTGATATGGTTTATACCCTTTATAAGTAAGCCTACTGGATTGTTTTCCTTGCTCATCGTAATTAATCTCTTCCTTTTTATTTTTATTCTCGAAATAAATCTTCGCCTTTATCTTCTGATTTTTATGAAAACGTTCCATATAGACCACATCACCTACTTCATTGAACTCTTCTATATATTCTATAAGATGCATTTCTTCTGGAATGTAATTCGAATAAAACTGCATACGTTTTCCATTTATAAAACTCCAGCTTTTATTAGGGTTTTCAATTCCTACACTATTTAATAGATTTCCTTGTTTATCAAAATATTCTATTTTTTGTTTCGGTTCTTCTATAAAACGATTCCTTAGTACACCATTAGGATAATACGTAGCCATTACCCTACCATTTTTGTATTTATAATCTCTAACTTCTTTTACTCTAAATGGATTTCTATAATACGTAACAAATATTCCCTCATAACTTCCAGTTGTCTTATCTCTTGTAGAAGTTCCTATATACTTGCCTTCATTGTCGTAGAATTTAGTTTCATAGGCATCTACATAGGTTCCCGTATTTTTTTTAAAATATTCGTACCTAACGCCATTTATATCGGTATCATAGATAACTTCTTTCATAATACTATCACGCTGTACGATATAGGTTTGCGAAGTTCCATTATTAAAATTTGCTTCTCCAGAAACAAAACGTCCATTCTTGTATTGAGCAATAAGCTTTTTATCTTTGTAATAAGTAATGAAATCACCTTCTAAACGGTTATTTTCATAAGTAAAAGATTGTATTACTTTTCCGTTTATATCGTACCAAGTTACCACACCTTCCCAAAAATCCTTAGCAGCATTAGAGGATGTACCTTCCATTTGCAAAGAGCCATTTATATAATAATCCTGTACTAGATATAATTCTCCTTTCTTAGAAACAGGTGGACGATAAAAAGCTGCATCATCTTTAATTGATAGCCTCCAATTTTTATCATACCAAATTGTATCATTCTGTCCAAAAGCCTTAAAACCTATAGTACATAAGATTACATAAATAATACTAACCAATACAATATTCTTCTTACCAATACTCATACTCTAATTGCTTATTTTTCTTTCGATTTATTGACGTAAAAGTAAACATCACAGATACAATAACTACCCCTGAAAACAAGGATATTGTAAACCCTGAAAAAAGAAATCACTATATCTTTAATAGCAAAAGCTCCTCTAATTGGGGGAAGAGGAGCTTTTTGGTAGGTTGATTATCATAGTTTAAATTGATAAGCAAAAAAAGTGTAGTTGAGTTTGTGTAGTTACTTTTCTAATAATCCATTAAATCCTATACCTAATATATCTCCTCAGGGTCTGTAAATTTCTTTGGGTTAAAATTCTCAGACCCTTGATGGAAATAAAATGGTTGGTCAATTGAAATAAAATGGGTAATTAATATTGTTAAGAAGCTGCAGGAACTATCTGTTGTTGTTTTTCTAATTCTTTCTTAGATAAGTCACGAGTAAGCCATCCACCTCTTCCGGCAGTTGCTATAGCATATGGTGTAATCCAGAACAAAGTAAATGCATAGAATAAACTATATGGATACGCCCATAAAGATTCTGATAGACTATGTTTTTTAGCATAAAAGAACGCTTGAATACTCGAAAATATTAGGATACTTACTAGTGTAGAACTAAAAAATAAAACTGGATACGTAGCTATAAAAAATACCATTAATAAAGTCGCAGGATACGCCATTACCATTTTTAACCATTGGTTTAATAATAAAACTCTGGTACCAGCTTTCGATCCTTCTCTAAAATTACTAAAGGCAAATTTACTCATAGCAATATTCTCTCTAATATTACTACGCTCCCATCGGATAAACATCTTATATAAATTCTTATAACGTTCTGGAGTATTCGTATACACATATGCTTTTCTCTGAAACAATACATTATATCCTTGTTTTAGAATCATATTAGTCATTGCTCGATCTTCTCCTATTTTAGAGACTTGTCCCATAAAAGTCTGAGTAATCCATTCTGCTCTACAGTTCATAACTGCTTCTCTGCGATACGCAGATAAAGCTCCTGGAGTACATAATACAGATCCAATAGCACTCTGTGCAGAACGTATAAACTCAAAACTAAATGCAAAGCTTACATTAAGCATTCTTGGGATTAACGCTTTGTCGCTATTTAATACTTTTACATTACCAGCTACTGCCCCGCAAGATTCATTAGTAACAAAAGGCGAAGCCATTACACGAAGCGTATCCTCTTTTACAATAGAATCACTATCAACTGTAATAAAAACATCTCCCATTCCTAAATTGAATCCTCTGTACAATGCATGTCTTTTTCCTCTGTTCTCTGGTTGCTGGTATATAGAAACTCTGTTTCCTAATTCATTTTTTGCTTTTTTCATCCAATCCCAAGTATCATCTTGGCTACCATCATCAATAGAAATAATCTGTAATTTTTCGATAGGATAATCACTTTTAGCTAAACTATGAAGTGTTTTATATACCAATTCTCCTTCATTATACGCAGGAACAATTACAGTACATAATGGTAATTCTTTATCAGATACAGTATCAGTTGTTTGATAGCGTAGATACAGATATAATATATAACCAAGAAAACTTACTTTAATCAATAACAAAGAAATACCAGCTATCATTAAACTTATTCCCCAAACAGTATTCATTCTTTCTAAACGAATTTGTTCAAAATAAGGGTGTAAAAAATAGAATAACGATGTAGCACCAAATAATAATAAAAAAGTGATTAGCAATACAAACGAAGAAGATCCGTTTAAGACCATATTCTTCATTCGATTACCGAATGAGTTTCCCACTATCGGTGTTTCTGTCATTTCTATTGTTCTTGATATCTCCATAATGTTTTTTTTGTTACCACTCTGGAAAACCAAAATTGATACCATTCACAAACACTACTGAATCACAGTGGTTTAAGAATAATACCAAAAAACAAAAGTGTGTATATCTTACACAGTTGTGTATTTTTACCACATTATTTTCTACAATTTTATCTCAGATTTCACTTCCTTATATTCATTATAGGATGCCTTATAAGATTTAGTTATTTTTGTTAGAGTATTCTCTAATCTCATTTGTTTTGTAAATGAACAGAAATATCAAAAAATACCTGCGTTTATTATGGCAATCCGTTCTCTTTTGGTCCTTAGCCATGGGATTCTTTTCTATATTTAGATATTATGGTATTGATGAGGAAGAGGGTATCTATATGATTCCAGAATATCGAGGGTATACAGGTACAATACGTGCATTAATGGGTTTTTCTAGTATTGGAATGCTAATCGGAATTGTATATGCTACCATCGATCTGATATTTGATAAATATACTTCTAATAAAATATCATTGGTATATAACCTAATCGTTAGGACCTTATTTTACTTTATTACTACCGTTATCATATTTACGATTATTATGGATATTTTTTCAGACATCTATAATCTTAATTTAGACACCGATAGAGGTTGGTGGAAAGAAAACAAATCATTTTGGGCTACTATACTTTATATAGTGATGGTGTCTTTTGTTTTTTCATTTATAAAGATTGCAACTGAAAAATTTGGTAGAGGTGTTTTCATAAAGATGCTTCTAGGTAAATATAAGAACCCACAAGAAGAGAAGCGCATTTTTATGTTTCTGGATCTTAAAGATTCTACCACTATCGCAGAAAAATTAGGGCATTTTAAATACAGTCAGTTTATACAAGATTGTTTTTATGATCTAAACACTGTTGTTCCTAAACATGAAGCAGAAATATACCAATATGTAGGGGATGAAGCAGTATTGAGCTGGCCCTATAAAAAAGGATTAGCAAATAATAATTGTGTATCCCTATTTTTTGCATTTCAACAAAAAAAACAAAGTAAAGCTGACTACTATGAAGAAAAGTACGGTGTAATTCCAGAATTTAAAGCTGGATTACACGGCGGTAAACTCATGGTTACAGAAGTAGGAGTAATCAAAAAAGAAATAGCCTATCATGGGGATGTAATTAATACATCAGCTCGGATACAGGCAGAATGTAATAATCATAAAGTGAAGCTTCTTATTTCTGAAGAGTTATTACAAGATCTAAGCATTAATTCTAGCTTATCTACTACATTCTTAGGGAGTGTTTTATTAAAAGGAAAACAAAAAGAAGTCAATATCCACACGATTAGCAAAAACCTACAACCTAATTAAGCACCTAAAAAAGAGTGTTTTAAAACCAATTTGAAATCTTTTTTCTTCTAATAACCGAAAAAAAGGTAGGGTGAATTCGTACATATGTGTTTTAGGTATAGAAAACAAAAATCACGTAAACTATACCTGTTATGAATCATACATTAAAACAATACTCGCAGCTTCTGAAGCAGTCTGTACTTTTTTGGACAATAGCTATGGTACTATATTCAATATTCAGATATTATGGAATTGATTCAGAAGAAGGTCTTGCAGTGATCAAAAACTATGAAGGTACACTGGGAACACTTTATTATTTTGTAAAACTCATTAATATTGGTAGTATGATTGGGCTTTTATATGCAACTGTGGATTTCATTTTTGATGCCTATACAAATAATAGAATATCACTTACTAAGGATATCATTTTAAGAACATTATTACATTTTATAGTAACGCTTACTGTATTTATGGTGATTACAGATATTTTCGCAACACTTACAGGTACACACGCTGGTCAACATACCGGTTGGTGTTCTTTTAATAAATCGTTTTGGGCGGTTATTCTGTATATTGTTTTATCCTCTTTTGTCTTCTCTTTTATCAAAATAGCCAACGAAAAATTCGGAAAAGGAGTTTTTATAAAAATGCTTTTAGGAAAATATAAAAACCCACAAGAAGAGAAACGTATATTTATGTTTCTTGATCTAAAGGACTCTACCACAATAGCAGAAAAATTAGGGCATTTTAAATACAGCCAATTGATACAAGATTGTTTTTATGACCTAAATAAAGTAGTTCCTAAACACAACGCCGAAATCTATCAATATGTGGGAGATGAAGTAGTGCTAAGTTGGCCCTATAAAAGAGGGTTAGCAGATAACAACTGTGTTAATTTATTTTTTGCCTTCCAACAACGAAAACAGGCGAAATCAGAATATTATCTCAAAAAATATGGCGTTGTACCAGAGTTTAAAGCAGGATTACACGGTGGTAAACTCATGGTAACCGAAGTAGGAATTGTAAAAAAAGAAATAGCCTATCACGGAGATGTTATCAATACATCTGCAAGGATACAAGGCCAATGTAATGCTTATAAAGTACCATTATTAATCTCTGATAAACTGATTCAAGATCTTAAGATCAATGCCAATTTAACTTGTCAATTTTTAGGAAGTGTATTATTAAAAGGCAAGCAAGAAGAAGTAAACATTCATACCATAGCGAGGGTATAAATAGCGAGGGTTTTGGGGAAAATCCGAGCAAGCCGAAGCTTACCGTGTGTTGTAAGCTTCGGCTTTTTTTGTTTTTTATTGGACCACCCTTCGAACATCCGAGGGCTGTACTTCGGTAAACTCAGCAGCCGCGAAGCCGAAAACCCGTAGTAATCACCCTTCGACTACGCTCAGGGTTCGAGAATAAAAAACATCCCATTAAACGTATAATCGTTTAATGGGATGCTTACCAACAAATAGTTAATATTCAATTATCGAATACTAGCTACTGTATCTAAAGCTTTGTCAATCTGTTGTTCTCCATTGAGTATTTCGAAAACTTCTCTTCTAGCAATAGTATCTTCTAAACTCTGTACTAATACCTTGGCAACATCTCCTCTTGGTATAGAACCTTTTTTATTATCTAAACTTGTTGCTAATCGTATTTTTCCCGTTGGTACTTCATCATTCAGTGTACCAGGTCTAACAATCGTAAAATCTAAACCGCTATTGGCCAGATATTCATCAGCATCATTTTTAGCCTGTAGATAATCTTGTAATTTATCAGACTGCTGTGGAGCGTCTGCTCCTATAGAACTTAACATAACGAGTTTATGAACTTTATGTTTTTTAGAAGCGTCAACAATTTTCATCGCTCCTTTACGATCTACAGTTTCTAATGCTTTTCCTTTTGATCCTGCTGCAAAAATTACTTTATCTATACCTTTAGTTACGTGAGTAACATCTTCGGCTAAGTCGGCTAATACGGTTTGTATGCCTTGTTTTTCAAACTTTAGTTGCTGCTCTTTTTTTCGAACCATTGCAACTGGTTCAAAATTTTCTTGGTTATTTAATTCATTAATGACTTTATTTCCTGTGGTACCTGTGGCACCTACTACTAATATTTTTTCCATATCTTAATATAATATTCAAGAACGCCAAAAACAAGCAAACAGGCTGATTTAACTAGGGTTTAACGGATAGTTATAAAAAGTTCTTAATAGCAGCAAGTAATTAAAATTTATACTGATTCTGGAATAATCGAAACCCGCAGTAATCACCCTTCGACTACGCTCAGGGTTCGAGAATGTAAGCAGCCCAGCCGAGGGCTGAGCGAAGCCGAAGCCCGTAATAATCACCCTTCGAGAGCCTCAGGGTTCGAACATCAGAGGGCTGTACTTCGGCAGGCTCAGTAATCATGGAGTCGAAGTCCGACAGTAATCACCCTTCGACTCCGCTCAGGGTTCGAGAATGTAACCAGCCGAGGGCTGAGCGGAGTCGAAGTCCGACAAACTCAACAACCGCGGAGTCGAAGCCCGGTGACTTCGAGAGCCTCAGTCACCTAATACTATAATAAAAATTTAACATTTTTTGTTTTTTTAGGGGTACTTCAGAGGTGCCTCACTCCTATTTATGTACTACTCTCATTCTAGTTCTGATATAGGAAGTTCCTGTGTTAAACAGAAGTGATACTTCCTTCTGACACAAGAGTTACTTCTCTTTACACCTAGCCATGCTTCCGTTAGAAGTACCCTTACCTTTTACTAGAACTAACCCATGCAAAGCTTTGGCTTACTAGCACCTACTATGATAAATCCCCTAAGCGAAATACTCATCTCGATATGCCTACTTATATATGTACCCACTCCCTGGTAATGGTAGTAGGTTTTGAGTATTCTTAGATCATTTTTGTTAATGAGAAGTTAATTTATGAACGCCCATACTGTAATAAAGATTACCATAGTTTTAAGAACATATAAGTATAAGATCTTTAAGAAGTTTTCAGGATAACATAGGACAATACAGACCAAAATATCAAGAATATCAATGCTAACATTAATCTTCTTAAACGAATAATATCCTTATGTAGGCTGCAAACATTAGGATTATTCTTTAGAATCTTTAATGGTATTGTACTGCCAAGGTTTATCTCAGGATTATATGGAACTTTTTGAATCTCAGAATAGCTTTTTCCATCTATTTTATAGGAAAGTCCTACTTTCATTACCTGTCTTGTTCCTTTTAAAAATCTTGAAGTAACTGTTTGAAAAGCCTTATCGGCCTGACATAAAATTACAGTAGCATCAATAGTAAGTGATAAATATTTAAAACTGAAATATCTATACCCTTCGTAAAAAGTATACACAACTAATGCAATTTCTATGATACTAAGGTATATGATCATATCTATTTACTTTACTACTTTACAATTTGATTTATGAACATCACATTTTTTTATCTTCTTCAATGGTTCTGTTCCTGCCATAATATTATTCGCAATAAAAGTAGTTCCTTTATCTAAGCGTACTATGGTATATGTAGGCTGCGCTGCTTCAATTGCTTTAATAGATGTGACGGTTCGTTGTATATCATTTCCTTGTAGAACATCTCCTACTTTTAGTTGATAAACCCGGTTATAATCATAGTCTTTTATTGTTTTCGAAGGATTATAAGAAACCCAATCTCCATTGGCTCGTAATAGAGGATGGTCATTGGTACATGTTATCGTTGATTGGTCATCAAAAGTAATGGTAACTAGGTTGTTGTGTATTGGGCTAGCTACTTCTTCTACAATAGTAGTGATATAGGTTTTTGTTTGTTTATGATAAGATACTACCTGATCACCTACTTTTACCAACTCAATTGGTTTTTGTGTAGCATTAGCCATGGTGATCATAGTCCCAGCAGCAAAGCAATGTACATCGATCCCATCAAAATAGATTTCTGAAATCACGGTATCATCATATGATTCCCCTGGATACACTTCTAGAATTTCAAACTTGATAGTCCAATCCGGTAACTTGGAAAGTTCATCATAATTATCGCGATCATCGTTACCAATTGGATCAACCGTAAAATGATTAGTTGCTCTTTGATCTTTTAAGTCTAAAATAGCATACGGTTTATCATCTATATACATTTTTAGTTTTTTAACTCTACTATTTGCTTTCCAAGCTTTTTCGCTTTTTACATATCCGTTTACTATACTAATTTTAGTAATTCTAGGATTTTCCTGAGGAAAACTAAATTCTAAAAACTCACCAACTCCATATCCTTCAACTCCCTCTACCCAAGCATTTTTATAATCAAAATCATGAGAATTTTCGGGAATATATGATGTTTTCCCTTGTGTCTTTAAATAAGAAGAAGCAGAAACCTTAGCAATACTAGCACCACAATACCAACTGCACCCATCAGTACCTACTTGCCAATAATCGCTATGCACCTCACTTACCTTCTCTAAATCTTGTTGTTCCTGAGCAGTAAGGTCTTTATACTCGATACCATTTTGCATCTTTTCCCAGATAACTTCGCAAGCTTTCCAATTTCTATTAAACTCCTGCTCACCTTCTTTACTGAATTCTAAAAGTTCTACAGAAGGAACCAATGTTTTGATTTCTTGCGAGGTAGCTACCAATGCGTATAGCAGCAGTACATAAAAGGACAATATAGGCTTCATCTAATTCGCTTTTTTGGGGCAAGAAGTTGTTATGGATCATCTTGTTACCTAACAAAGATACTATTTATAATAAGGAGATTAAACAAGTGTTAAAATTTTAATACAGAATATGCCTAATCAAACAATGTCTTATTTTTAATCTTAGGCAACATATAATCCATAAGTGCCAGTATCATTAGTACTACAGTAAGAATCCTATAATCTCCAAATATTAAATGATATAACTTTAGTATAGCTCCAATATATAATAGTACTACCCATGCTAGTTTTAAATAATCCAATCGCTTTTTGATCGGTTTTTTAGTGAAATGTAAGACATAAACACAAACAATACCAACACATCCAACTATAATAATCATATTGTTAAAAGGCCAATGCATAATTTTAAAAACAGTACCTACTAAAATCAAAACAAACATCCCCATCACTATGCGTGAGTACACAGTTTTAATAAAAGTACCATTGTGTAGCAATAAAAACATCCCACCCATTTCAATTAACCATATACCTATAGTAAGTAGAAAATCACTATTAGCAACACTAGTGAAATTCAATAAAAACACACTGGTAAGACTCATGAGAATTCCTAGGATAATTAGTATGGTAAGGGTTTGGTTGTTTGACATATTACAAACTTATTTAATTTCTCTATCAAAAATGATATTAGTAGTTTCTTTTATATCGTATGGAATACCAATATACTCTAAAAACCAAATAACCTTATTTCTAGCTTCTTTTGATTCTGATATGAAGATATAGGTATCCATCGATTTTCTAGGATCTACATGGTTTAAATTAAATTTGAACTCCCCTATTTCTTCCATAGCTTTAAAAACTACTGTTACAATATCTCGTTCGTTTACAAATCTTCTTTTTAAAATCCCTTCTTTTATTTCTTCTATGGATTGCCATCCATCATAACCATCTTTATCATCCTCTTCTTTAAACTCATCAAAGTAGTCTCCATATACAAGATCACCACTGCCCAACATTTTATACTCCTTAGTAGCTTTTATAAAAACAACAGGTCCAGGTCCTATGCGTCCACCTCTATCATCATCTGCTTCATAATCTACATGTTTCCAAAACCCCAATATATATTTAGAACTTTCTTCTGTTTTATGTAGTGTATACTTTTCTCCTAATGTCTGTACAATGAGTTTTTGGAATTCAGTTTTGTGGTTTTTATCCATTTATTTCCTTTTTAATTCATTTAATGTTTTACCATTCTTGTCTTTCCAAGTAGTCCAACCGTTTGCTGGTCGGCCTAAGACAGATACGGCAGCTGCACTAGGTGAATTAAAAATTTCATCTTTTTGAAACACCAATAAACCATTCTCTTCTTTAAGTATTTCTTGATCAACTAATTTTTTACGTAATCGAATAATCCACTCTGTGCTTTGGCGGATTCTTTTAATACACAGATACCTCCCTGATATACCACAAAGCCATCATTTGTAAGTTCTCCTTGAGCTGATGCTTCTTTGACCTTGCAAAAAAACAATTCTTTTTTACCTTCCAACTTACGTTTCTCTTCAAATAAGGGGTATCCTAAAGTTGCCAATAGTACTTTTAAGGTATCAAAGTTGTCTAACAGATCATACTCACGGGTTTCTGGCAACGATGGTTTTTTAGAACCTGTATTATTATCTAATGCATATCGCCCAATAATCTCTGCTTGTTTAATACAGTAATGCTCTAAAAACTTAGCATCTGTTTTGGTATACTCGTTAGTTTTAGTAGCTACTATAATACAATGCGTCCAAAAATCTTTGCTACGGTTATGTTCCTGTATACGAGTATAGCAATCTTCACCTTCTCCAATATATACAATTGGTTTGGCCTCTTCTTCTGAAGCACCAAATAAAAAGTATACACCAGTGAAATGTACCAATTCTCTTTCTCCCACTTCCTTTAATTTATTACGAGGAAAAAGAATAGCTTTTACTAAACGATTGGTAATCTCAGCTTCCTTAATACTGCTAGGAGAACCATCTGGTAAAAATATTTGTATGGTTTGTGGTCTATTCATTAGCTTATTATCTGTGCTTCATCATATCATATAGTGGATATAATTTTTTAAACCCTTCAAGTACTGTTATTGGCAGATTTCTATTTGAAAGCCTACTATCATTTCTATTTATATCACAACCAATAACGAAGTATTCTTCAATTTTTTCTTTTTGTATTTCTTTTAACAAAGTGCTTACAGTTTTTATGTCTCTATTGTAAACACGATTATTGATATTAATCCAATAATTATCGTCAAGATTTTTAAATGCCTCAAAAAACTCTTCTTGAGCAGAAGTATTTTTCATCCTTTTACGAAAACATTCTCTATCAATTTTGCTTCCGTTATTGCGCCCCAATACTAGCCAAATCCCTAAACTATCTTCATGGATAATTACTTGCATTCGTATGTTATTTATAAATGAATTGGGTTTATTTATTGACGTATCTGTATTCTTGTAAGATTCTAATTGGGGTAATGACTTCCCATAATGCAGCCACATAGCGCTTACATAATTGCCGCTAAACTTATTAAAAAAGTGCCTACTAACAATTTCTCGTGCATTATGATGACAGTGTAAATCTGTTAATCCATAATCTGAAAATTGAGGATAAATAACATTGTGTAATTCTTTAAATTTCATGCTTACCTCTTTTCTAATCATTTGGAGGTTTTCACTATTTATTCGGTGGTATTTCTCGTTAAAGATTTCATGATGATTTTGAGAAAAAAATTGACCTTTGTTTTTAGTTAAAGTCGTTTTGATTGATACTGCTTCTCTTTCTATTTCTTTTACTTTGATCGAAGCTTTAACAAATTTAGACTTATAGTCTTCAACAAATTTTTGTGTTATTAAAAAACCATCAGCATATAGACCGTTAAACCAA
This sequence comes from Aquimarina sp. AD1, assembly GCF_003443695.1. Lineage (NCBI taxonomy): Bacteria > Pseudomonadati > Bacteroidota > Flavobacteriia > Flavobacteriales > Flavobacteriaceae > Aquimarina > Aquimarina sp. AD1. The sequence continues at coordinate 1,391,605 of NZ_CP031966.1, forward strand.
TGGAGTAATCTTTTACACTCTACTTGATCATTTATTTGAAAATTCATTTCCACATTCTTTTCCAAACCCCAATTTGTGGTATTAGAAGAACCGATAAAAGCGGTAAAAGAATTATCTTTTTTTTGTATTAAATATACCTTTGGATGAAATGTATATTTTGTTTCATAAACTCTTGCATTTATTTCTAAATTTTCACGGATTGAATCAAACACCTTAGGGTCCGTTGATAAATCAATACCAACTAAATAAAATTGAGTACTTGAGTAAGGGATGTTTTTTTGAAGAAACCTCCAACCTGAATTACTTATCATTGCTGAAGCAACCCAAGTAGTCTTAGCGTCAATTAATTCTTTTTGTAATGCTGATTTTATGTTTGATTCTATAATCATCAGTAGTGGTCATTATAAATACCTTAAACTTTGGTTAAAATCAAATCAAACATAGGTTTCAATATTTCAAAATGTTCTTTTTCTAACACAGGAATAATGTCTTGTGCAAATTCCATTTTTGCTGAATCACTTATTTCAATTATCTGTGCACCTCCAACACTGTTTTTGGTATTGAATTTCTCTTTTGTATCGTCAGAATAAAAAAGATGTTCCATTTCTACTTTTGATTCATGCTTATATGTCTCTTTGGTTGCTTCAACTTTTATAACTTGTCTTTTAATTTCATCCTTTTCAGGAATTGGTATTAAAAAAGCATAAGAATTTTTATTTGTAACCTTTTTGCAAATTCCTTTAAATGGGTCATTTTCTATTAAAACACCATCTGTTTTTAAAGAATTCCAATGATTATAGGCTTCATCAAAATCGAACAATCCAAAAATGGGTTTTCCATTCATTTCTGATTGAAATTTATCACTTGTCAATATTTTCCTGAGATATTCACAACCAAAACCAAAACTAATATCAAAAGGGATTTCGATATCGTATAACTTATTCCAAGCTTCATATAAAACAATAGGGTCCGAAAAGCCTTCAGTAAATAAGATTGGTTTATCTTGACTATGCGTGTGCATAATACTTAATATCTGTTTGTCATAATTGACTTTAAATAACTGACTTGATAATTGATTAACAGCAAAGTTTTTACCTACTTTATGGCAGTTTAAATTGTTTTCATGAAATCTGAATAGGTTTACTCTTTTTTCTTGGTCACCAACTAATGTCACAGCACTATGACTACTCATTAAAACATGATTTGTTTTTGCAGATTTATCACTAATGTCATAAACCTGATTTAAAAATTTATGTTGCCATTCTGGATGCAAAAAAGAATCGGGTTCGTCTAAAAGTGTAATGCAGTTTTTATCTTTAAATAACTCTGTAAGTGCATAGATATAAATAGACTGAAACTGACCATCACTAAATTGGTCTATATTAATTTCCTTTCCTGAAGTTAGCGTAACATTGATTTTAATATCATCTAAATAACCAATGGTTTTTAAATTGTCAAATGCTATAAATAATTCAAGTGGAGTATAGTTGTTAAATGATTCTTGAAAATGAGTAAAACCTCTGAAAAGAATATACTCATCTTCATTTATTTTACCTTCATTTCTAATGTCAAATTGAGTTGCGTTTTTACCGACTTCCCAAATTTGATTTAGTAATGATTTAAAATAACCTTCTGGCGACCAAAAACGTTTATCATTATCAAATTCATCAAACTCAAATTTACCTTTATCGCTTGCGTATTCAGGTCTTTTAAAATCTATTCTTATTTCATTGCCAATAGAAGCAATACCTAATTTGTCTTTTATGAAAGTCTTTGCTTTATTGGTGTCTTCTTGCAAAAGAAGAGCACTCAATAATAAAGATTTGTATTGGGCGTCAATTCCTGTAAAACGTCTGGTAACTTCACTTAGCAGGTTTATATTCTTTCTTTTATTATCTAAAAGCGATTTATGTTTTTCGTTAGACGTATATAAAAGATTCCCTATGGTTTTGTTATGACCAGAATAATACACTAAAATATTCTCAGGTAGTTTGGTTTTATCAGGCGCAATATCTTGTTTTTCTTGATCTATCCATTTAATATCTTTCCATTCTAAGTAAATAGTTTCCTCATCAATTTCATAGTTGATAGCATAGTTGAAGGTTATTGGATAATCTTCTTCAGACAAGTGTTTAAATATTTCTAAAATGGCTTCAAAAAAGTTAGATTTTCCTGTACCATTTTTACCAACAAAAACTTCTAAAAAACTAATGCCATCTAAAGCAACGTTAAAGTTTGATAAATTTTTATACGTTCCTTTAATGTGTATTTCTTTTAAGCGCATTTTGTAATATTTAATTTGTATTTATGCGGCTCTTAAAAGAATATTATCTACCCATTCTAATCCAGCACTTTTCATACAAAATTGTACGGCAGAAGCATATTCTGAAGTAGAAGAAGCTAACGCTAGTAATTGTTTCATTTTTTCTTGTATAACTCCCTTTCTTACTATACAAAAGTTTTTATCTTGTTTGAGAACAAGTTTATTTGTTTGTTTGATGAGAATCGAAGTCTTGAAGAATTTATCCTTACGAGTTTCTTTCATTTCTAATTTATTCAAATTCATTCTTCGTATAGTATATTCTGCCTGAATATAATTTCTTTCTGCAGGAATAGTAGATTTTGGTGTAACCATACCTTCATTAGTAAACGCTAACTTTGTTGGATCTTCAATTTCAGTAGGGTCTAAAAAACGAATGTCCTCTATTTCTAAAGAATCATTAGGAGTATTTGCTTTATTAGCATTTACATGGAAATAATCTCTTTTCCTAATATTTTCTACAGGTGCAGAATACCTGAAATTTGTCCACTCAAAAGCTAACCACCAATAACCTCCTTTGTCTTTTCCTTCTTCATCTAACGCTCTTCCTTTTGGTCTAAAATGATCGATATGACAATGTGCGCTATCATTTTTAGAATCGGAATACCAACACTTATTGTGATTTAGGTCTTTTAAATGACTTTTTAATTCAGACCATAAACCTTTATTTTTTTCAATAATAGTTTGTCTGTCTTCTTCTTTTGCATTTAATAATTCTGCAGTTATATCATCTGCTCTTTCTATCCAATCTTGCTTCGGGGGATTATCTTCTAAATTAATATACCTCATTATTGGTCATCAAATAGTTCGTTTAATATTTCTAATGCTATTTTATTTTGCTTCTCTCTATCTTCTTTAGATATTTTTTCTTCTTGAAATTCTTCACGTTGACTAATGGCAGTTATGAATCGTTGATACATTGGGTCTCTATCAGTAGTATTAATTCCAATATTACTTAGCTTTATGAATAACTCATTAAGTTCGTTAGTCTCATCATCACTAAGCCCTGTATTTTCTTTTTTGGTTACTAAACGATTCCTGGTATTTAAATCTTCTAAAGTATCCTCATCCAAAGTACTTGGTAAATTAAAAAAATCACTTGTTAAAATACCAGCAACTCCTAATCCTTTAGGGTCAAAGTCTGGTTCAAAGGTTTCTACTTGTTGATATTCTTTTCCTTCCACATCCGTTTTCTTAACTGATTGAAATATTCTTATTTCTTCTTTAGTTAAACCTCCAATTACAAGTGGATCATGTGTGGTCATTAAAATTTGACTAGTTTCTTCTTTACCTGAATATTTTTCTAATAAGTTCATGTACTTCCATTTCCATAATGGGTTCAAATGGGTATCTGGTTCATCTAAAAGAATTAAGGACTCCTCTTCTTTCGTGAAACGTAATAATCCAATTACAGTAAGCAATTGTTGCTCTCCTTCCGACAACTCCTTAAAGGTAATATCTCCATGTACATTTTCCTTCTTTACTTTTACACGTACTTCCTGTATTAAATCAGAGATGTAAGTGCTTTCTAAACTCTTGAAAAACTCGGCATTGGTTAAGTATTTACTAGCAATCTTTTCTAGTTTTTCTTGATTTGAGATATATAAGTATAATTGCTCTTGTTTGTGACTTCTTCTAAAATCTTCTCTTACTGTATCTTCATGAACAATTGGTGCCATGGCAGATTCAAACAGCTCATCCAAGAACTCACGAACTACACCTTTCGCTTTCCAAAAATCTAAAGCTTCTGTTTTACTTCCTGCCCAAACGGGTTTTTTTAAAACAAACAAAACAGATTCTAAGCCAACAATACCTAAAAATTCTTTTAGAAATTCGCTTGCCTTTTTATCTGAAAACGCATAAAAAGCCATTAACACAAAAAAACTGTGAATTTGACGAGCATAAAACAATGGTCTTGGTGGTGCATCAACTCCTTTTATCAATTCATCATAAAATCGTTTTTGATGTTTGTCAAAATGTTCCAATAATCGATTGCTGATACCTGAATAGTAAGAAAATACATATTTGGGTAGGTAATTTGATTTATTCTTTTTTATTAAAGTCTTAGAGATTGGTTTTAAGTCATAAGCAATAGTATCTTTCAGTTTTATACCTTTATAAAACTGAAATTTTCCTTTTGTGTTTTTACCACCTTCAACTTTTAATATATTGTCTTTGCATTGATATTCAATTATATAGTTAAATGTAGTTTCTTCTTCCAAATCTAAGTCTCTAAAAATTATTACTAGAGCTTCTAATAAATTGGATTTACCAGCAGCATTTTGACCAAGAAATACAGTACTCATGTATTCCTCATTAAGGTCAATTGAGAAATCTCTTAGGTTTTTAAACTCTTCTATGTAGATTTTATCTATTCTCATACTAGTTCTAAATACCCTTTTTCGTTTACAACTTCTTTAATGGCTTTTTCTTCTTCTATTTGCTTTTTTAATTCTGCATAAAAAGCATCTATATTATTTGGAAATTTAGACATTTTCCAAAGGTCTTCTGCATGAAGCTTACCGTTTTCTTTTAATAGTTTAACTAAATCCATAAGTAAGGTTTTACTATTGTATTTGATTTCTCTTGAAGGCTTTTTTATTTCCTTTTTAGCTGTTGTTTTATTTACTAAAACATTATTCTCTTCTCCTAATAACTCACTCAATACCGATTGCATTAACTTTTCTGCATTGGTTTTACTGGCTTTTATCTCTTGTTCTAGCTTATCACAATTAGCTAGAAGTTGATTCACTTTTTCAACTATTGCATTTTGTTCTTCTAAAGGAGGTATCGGAATTGGAAACTTCTTTAATTTAGATGATTTAAGACCTTTAGCAGCAGAACCTGTTTGATTATCAAATACTATTTTTTGAAATTGATTTGATAATATTAAATAAAAGAAAAAAGATGTGTTTATTGAATCTAAATACGGCTGAAAACAAATAGTTCTTTGTGCTAAAGCAAAATCAAAATTCAAGTCAATTATTGCAGCAAATCCCATAGTGTGACCTTCTGTTACAAAAAGGATATCTCCTTTTTTAGGAAAACCTCTTGTCATCCATTTTTTATAGAATTCATCATCTACATATTCAATTGGGTTATTTTGAATATAACCAAACCTTATATTTTTGGCGGTAATTAATCTCTTGCCTTTATGCGACTTTTGTGGTGTCTTTCCTCTATAGTCGATAAAGCTAAATACATCATATAGTTTTGCAGTTGACCAGAATCCAGATAAAGTCCAGTTACAATTGTCTTTAATTATTGTGTCCTTTGAATTATCTCTTCTTATTTTCTTTTCTTTAATAAGTTGCTCTTTTTCTGCTTTTACTTTTTTGAGTAACTCACTTGCAGGTTCTGCTTTTGGGTTTTTCTCACGCCATTCCTTAGTTAATTTACCTTGAACAGCGTCTTGTAAAATAGATTGGCGGAGTTTGGTTAAGTTTTCTTCTTGTGATAGTATTTCGTTTACTAATTCTTGATTATTAGCTTCTGCCTTTTCAATCTCCTCTAATACTTTTTTCTGTTCTTCTTTAGAAGGCAGAAAAATATCTAAATCATAAATTTTTTTTGGATGAATTCGTTTAGAGCCAACCCCTTTGGCTAAAGTTTCAAGTTTTAAATAAAAATCACCTTTTTTAAAGAAATAAAAAATCCATTCAGGATAACAAGATTCATCTATATCAAATGCTGGGATATCTAAACTAGATTCAAAGCCATCTAATTCCTCAGGCACAATACCAAAAGCACCTTTATGTAAATTCTGCTTTCCATATACAAATTGCCCTGCTTTTCTCGTATAGTATTTTGTAGCTCCTTTTTTATCTCTAGTAATAGGTCTTTTTTCTATTCCTAGAACATTTAGTTTTACTCTAAGACGTTTATCTGTATTTGGCTTTTCTGAAACAACTTTAGATTCAGTTAAAAGTGTTCCTAACTTTACTTTTTTCCAATCTTTCATAAAAGAGCTTTTTTAATTTCAGCTAATAGCTTAACACTTTTATCAAATGAGGTGTCAATTTTTACTAAAAGTTCTTCTGTAGTAAATACCTTTTCAGCCTCCAGAACATGAGAATTCTTTATATCAAGATTAAAACTTCTCTCTTTAATTTCTTTTAATGATACTTTCCAAGCAAACTCATTTTCTTCACGGTCTTCCCACCAAGTCTTAATGTCATCAAAATGTTTAATGTCTACTGGTCTTGATCTACTAAAATTCTTTATTCCTTCAGGATAAGGCATTTCATAATACCAAGTTTCTTTGGTAGGTGTTCCTTTTTCAAAAAACAATAAATTGGTTTTAATTCCTGTGTATGGATTAAAAACACCATTTGGTAATCGGACAATGGTGTGCAAATTACATTTGGTTAATAGTTCTTCTTTAATTCTAGTTTTTACACCTTCACCAAACAAAGTACCATCAGGTAATACAACACCAGCACGCCCTTTTTTCTTTAACACTTTTATTATCAAGGCTAAGAACAAATCGGCTGTTTCTTTCGTTTGAAACTTTTTGGGAAAGTTCTTTTCTGTACCATCTTCTTCTGTCCCTCCAAAAGGTGGATTAGATAACACTATATTTACTTGGTCTTTTACTCCATAGTCACTATACGATTTGGTCAGCATATTGCCTCTAGTAACCGCAGGTTGATCAAAACCATGTAACATTAAGTTGGTAGTACATAATAAATGAGGTAAAGGTTTTTTCTCTACACCTCTAATAGAATCTTGTAATGTTTGAGTAGCTTTTGGGTTGTCTATTTGCTTTCTAACATGGTCTATGGAACAGGTTAAGAAGCCACCAGTACCACTAGCAGGATCTAAAACACTTTCACCCAATTGTGGGTTTACCATATCTACAATAAATTGTGTTACCGCTCTTGGGGTATAATATTCACCAGAAGAACCTGCAGATTGTAGTTCTTTTAGTATGGTTTCGTATATATCATTAAAAGTATGTCTGTCTTCACTACTGTTAAAATCTATTTTATCAATCTCATTAATTACTTGACGGAATAGCGTACCGTTCTTCATGTAATTATAAGTATCTTCAAAAACTGCTTTAATGATTTTTGCTTGCTCTGTTTTAGTGGTATCAATGTCTTTTAACGCAGGAAATAATTCTGAATTGATAAACTCCATTAATTCTTCACCTGTTTTTCCCTCATCATCTGCTGCCCAACTATCCCACTTAAATTTATCTGCGATAGGACTTTTATAATTGTCTAAAGTGTACTCCCATTCTTCCTCTTTGTCTGCAAAAATTTTCATGAACAGCATCCAAACCATTTGTGAAATACGTTGTGCATCTCCATCTACACCAGCATCTTTACGCATGATGTCTCTAATAGATTTTATTATTGTTGTTATGTTACTCATTAAGCTATATTGTCTTTATATAATTCGTTTTCTAATTCTTTTACTGCTTTTTCAAAATCTTTTGGCTTTCCAAAAGCTCTTAAAATCTCCATTGGTAATCCTATTTGGTTTAAAGGTTTAATTTTAATAACTCCTTTATCTTCAATAGCTGAAACACCTTCGTTTTCATACTTAGAAAGTAAACCTTCAATTATTTTTTGTGCTGTTTCTCCATATTTGGCAAAATAGTTTCTTTTTCTAACATTGTCCGCTCTTTCCTTTCTAGTTAATGGTGGTTTATCAAAAGCAATATGACAGATTAAATCAAAGACATCTAAATCTTTACCAACTTCTTCTTTTAAAGCATCTACTAAAATACCATGTTCTGCTAATTCACTATATAATTCTTCTTTCTTTTCTGAACTATTCCATTTCTGAATAAAATGGTCTAAGGACGTATATTCATTTAAAATATTTTTTCTAGTATAATCTTTTAAAGATTCAGTTATTAATTTACCATCTGCGCCATAATATTGAACTCTCTCATTAGCTACGCTTACAGGAATATCTTTAATGTAATACTTTCTTGGTTCATCTTCGTCTGTATCAATTGAGACATCAGGATCTATAAAAGCATCCTCTTGAATTGATTCTTCTCCTTCTAAAATTTCAATGTATTCATTAACTGGAGGCACGACATCATCTTCTTCTGTAATAGGTTCATAAATTTGAACTGGGTTACCATCAAATTCTGGGTCGGCAAATAAATTAGTTGCTTTTCTAAAATCCATAATAGTAAAAAACACTTTTCCGTCTGCTTCTCTTATTCGTGTTCCTCTACCAATGATTTGCTTAAACTCTGTCATAGAACCAATATTAGTATCTAAAACAATTAGTTTTACCATTTTTGTATCAATACCAGTAGTTAGCATTTTAGAAGTTGTAGCTATAGTTGGTATTTGTTCTTCTACATCTGTAAAGTTTCCTAATTCCATTTTACCAACTTCATCATCTCCTGTAATTTTCACTACATAATTTGGATGCTTAGCAACTAAGTCAGCATTTTCATTTATTAATGCTTGTCGCATTCTATTAGCATGGTCAATATCTACACAAAAGACAATGGTTATAGCAAAACGATCTGTAGCTTTTAGGTATTCAGTTATTTTTTTCGCAACCAATTTAGTACGTTCATCTATTGCTAAATTTCTGTCATAATCTTTTAGATTATAAATTCTATCTAGAATTTCATTACCATATTTGTCTAGCATCCCTTTTGTAGGACGCCAACCCTCATCAATAGTTGTAGAAATTCTAACTACTTTGTAAGGAGCAAGAAAGCCGTCTGCAATTCCTTGTTTTAATGAATAGGTATACACAGGCTCTCCAAAATATTCCATATTAGAAACATCTTTGGTTTCTTTAGGTGTAGCTGTTAAACCAATTTGCGTAGCAGATGAGAAATAATCTAGAACATCTCTCCAAGCAGAAGCTTCAGAAGCACTTCCTCTGTGGCACTCATCAATTACGACTAAGTCGAAAAAGTCTTTACTAAATTCTTTGTAAGCATTTTTTGATTCGTCATTACTTGTTAATCCTTGATATAATGCGAAATATATTTGATATGATTTATCAATTTTTCTGTTTTTGATAATGTGCATAATATCATTACCAAAAGGGGAGAAATCTCCATTTTTAGTTTGTTCTAACAGCGCTGTTCTATCAGCTAAAAACAGAATACGTTTTTTGATTTTGGCTCTATATAATCTCCAAATAATATTAAAAGCGGTATAGGTTTTACCTGTACCAGTTGCCATTACCAGAATAATACGATTTTGACCTTTAGCAATAGCTTCTATAGTTCTATTGATTGCATTCTGCTGATAATACCTTGGAGTCATATCACTTTCGTCTGAAAAGTAATCTTGCTCAACAATTTTCTTTGCGGTATCTGAAGTTAATTCTTCTTTATTCAGGTATTTATTCCATAATTCATCAGGTGATGGAAATTCATCTAAGTCTATTTCTTTTTCAATTTCACCTTCTGTTTTAGTTCTGTCATGGAAAACAAAAGAATCTCCATTAGAAGTAAAAACAAAAGGTATTTGTAACATTTCAGCATATTCTAACCCTTGTTGCATTCCAGCACCAACTGATTTTTTATTGTCCTTTGCTTCAATTATGGCTATAGGAACATTTGGTTGAAAATATAGAATATAATCTGCTCTTTTTCGTTTTCCCCTTGCATACAATTTTCCTTGAACAATTATTCTACCATCTGTAAAGGAAACTTCTTCGCGGACTTGTGTTCGCATATTCCAACCTGATTTTTGAAGAGCTGGATTGATGAATTTAGTACAAATATCACGTTCAGTAAGGTTCTTTTTATTCAAAGTTGGTTTATTAAATCTGGGGTAAGATTAGTATTTCTTCAAATATAAAAATAAAATTAATTCCTCAATATACCTAGCATTGGGTATATCTAAAATAAAAAAATACATATAGCTTTACAAACAACAAAATGTATTACAATTTAAAGTTATATAATCATCTAATACTAACCAAAATTTAATCTGTTACTTATGAAATCTTTTTACTTTATCTTATCTTTTAGTTTTATCACCTTCTTTAGTTTTGGACAAAGCCCCCCCACTATTAAGACCAAAAACTTGGTGTCTGACAAAACATTTAGTAAGATATCTTTTGAAGATTTAAACTTTTTAGTAGTTGGAGATAACACACCACAACAAGGCCTTGTTTTTGAACTAAAAGATAATAATTCCATTATAAAAGCAAGTGGTTTGCTCAAAAATGATTCTAAATTCATAGCTACTGTAGATGGAGAATTTTCGGTAGATAGTGGAGTCTATTTTTTTGATGAAGGAAATGGAAGTAAAAACTCTAAGTTTACTATTAATTTTTATAAGCTCTTTAGACCCTCTAGAAAATTTAATGGCCTGAGAACTTCTACTGGTGACTATAAAGCAAAAGCAGAGAGAGTCTATATTCAAAATTACTTAGCTAAGAGAAAACTACTTAGAGAAACTTTTTCTAAATACAAAAAATTAAAAGAAAAGCTACAAAGTCTCAATATTGATGTTACAGATGCTATTGACACTAATACCAAGAAAACAACATTAGAAAATAGATACCTAGTAAAATTTGATATTGATCCGGCATACACATTAAAAGAAATGGATATTACCAATAATGATGTGATTAAAAAATTAGATATAGATCTGGGAAAACAAAAGCCAATTGATCAAAAGGATTTTAGTGCAGATCAAAAAATTGACATTGAAAAATTAATTAGTGAATTTGAATCTACTCAAAAATTTCTTAAAGACAGTATCGAATTAAAGTTACAAGGAATAGAAAAAAGAGTAACAAAAGACCTTTGGACCTCTAAATCCTTATGGTTTGCATCTTTCTCTCCATTTTATCAAAGAGAAAACTTTACTATTTATCAACCAAATAGTTCTATACAAGATTTTAGCAAACAATTTGATGAAATATTTGGAGATGTTTATGGAGCAACGTTAAGTCTTAACTATTACACAAAATCTAATATTACATGGTGGAAAAACCTATATGCTAAAGGCGCAATATCTATATCGAGAAATTCTAATCGTAGTTCTTTTAGAAATAGGAATATCAGATTTACAGAAGCCACTGGAGATTCTATTAACGGAAACCCGATAACTCTGCTCAGTACAAGAGATGCATATGTTGGTGATAAAAAATATCAATATGGTACTTCATCAGATTTTAGTTTTGAGGCGTATTGGCTTCCCAAATACGGTAATTGGCCAGTTGGTTTATTTGGTAATGTCGGCTATTCTTATACTAATTTTCCTAGTGGTGAGGATATAGAAGATATAGAAGTAGGTCGCATGCGTTTAGGGCTTCTAGTAAATCTAAAAGCAAAAGATAAGACAAAGAATATTTTAACTTTTCAAGCATTTCTAGATAGAAGTAATCTTAGCTTAGATCCAAAAGGGGAAGATAAAGATTTGCGTTTCGGATTTAAAATTGGTTTACCTATAAATATTAAATCTAGTTTATAGTTTAACAAAAGAACACAAAAACACCCCCAACTGTTGTTTCCAACAATTGAGGGTGTTTGGGTTATTTACTTCTAGGCTCTCACCCTTCGACTCCGCTTACCCTTCGGCTCCGCTCAGGGTTCGCACTCCAAAGGTTGAGGCTCTCGAAACCCGATTCGTCACCCTTCGAGAACCTCAGGGTTCGCTAAAATTCACCCTCGGATTACGTCTGGAGACTGAGGCTCTCGAAGTCTCATTCCGCACTACCATCCGTACCCTGATCGGTTTGATCTGGCATGTCCTCTTCTGTGGTACTAGGGCTATTCGCAAATCGTTCTTTTAATCTGCTATGCAATGCCTCTGCTCCTGCTACACCGCTACTAGCTGCAACACCAAACATCTTATAGGCTAATAAAGAAGTGCTATAGGCTTCGGAACCAGCCAAGATTCGCGTATCGTTTACCTTTTCTGATAATTCTGCTAACTCTAATGCTAATACCTTTAACTCATTGTATAACGCATAATCTTTATCTACCTCTTCTACATTGATAAAATTGGGTAGAATATCTCCATTCTGCCGCATACTATCTAGTGTATCTTCTACAAAGATTTTGTTACTACGATTGATCTTAGGGAGCGTCCTACGCTCGTCTTTAGTCAATCCTGTTAAAAATGGTAACAGTGTATTGATTTCCTCAATTCTGTTTTTTACTTCTGTGATCGCTGCTGGATCTACGGTTACCGATAATCGGTTGTTTAATACATTACTCATACTTCATTTGTTTTTTAACCCGGATTCTTTAATACTTAGTTATAATGAAAATTGATTTAACCCTCTTTTCATTTTCTTTGCTCACCCAAAGAAAACGAAACAAAAGAAAGGGTGCTTTTTCAAGGTATTTTTTAGCTTTGCTAAAAACCAGATTTGTTTTACTAAAATCTTTCCAAGGCTTCAAGATTTTTTAACGTAAAACAAATCCTATACTGGTGAAAAAGATTTCAAAGCCCTGCTTTGCAACGTCTATTATATACGATTGATTAAATCTTATGATATTCTAGACAAACAATAAACCTTAACCAAAACTATTATATCCAGATTGAGTTTAACATTCATTTGAGGTGATGTATGGTCAATTACAATACCGATAATTTCAATATTTTATGTTTTTATTGATAATATTTCGTTAAAATTTAATTTTAATTGATTACTAATTAACATTTTACGCAAAAAGTTGCCAATACACCAACTCCATAAAATCACTACTGACATACTGACCTCTATATAAAATATTACATTACAGGGGTTTACAAACGCTTTCTTTATATCTGGATACGTTTTTGATTTTATTTTTTACAATTACTCATTCGATGGATACTGACAGTGCTATTGGCAAAGGATTGGGGTATACTGGTGTTGTGTCACCCTTCGACACTTCACCCTTCGACTCCGCTCAGGGTTCGCACTCCGAGGGTTGTACTTCGACAAGCTCAGCATCCGCGGAGTCGAAATCCGGTGACTTCGAGAGCCTCAGTCACCTAATATCACGATAGGCAATGGACAATCCCGGTAACGTATCCAATTCTCCCCGTATTAACGCTTCCTTTTTTGCTCTGCTCCATCCTTGTACTTGTTTCTCTCGATAGAATGCCGTATCGATTCTGTCATATTGTTCGTAGTATAATAACCTAACCGGTAATCGTTTTTTTGTATGATTAGCTCCTTCTCCATTTTGGTGTTGCTGCAATCTTCTATCTAAATCTTTTGTACTTCCTGTATAGTAACTGCCGTCACTACATTCTAATATGTACATATATCCTTTCATCCTTATGATAGTAAAGTATTCATATTACTATGTGTCAGTAGTAAAGCAATTGTTACCCTATGATTTCACCCTTGGGCACTTCACCCTTCGAGTAACCTCAGGGTTCGGGAGTATTCTCATCCCCGAGGGTTGAGGCACTCGAAACCCGGTTCATCTGGAATCACCCTTCGACTACCACTTCGACAGGCTCAGTGTGACAGCTCAGGGTTCGATTGTATTCGAGGGCTGTACTTCGACAAGCTCAGCATCCTCATCATAGAAGCCCGGAAAATCACCCTTCGGCTACCACTTCGTCACCCTTCGAGAGCCTCAGGGTTCGAAAATAGTTAAGGATTCGAGAATAGCTAGAGTACAAAATTATAATGAAGATTTAGGTTTATCTACTTTAGGATACCAGACATCTAATAGCGGAAAAGACCCTTTGATATAATATTGATATGCATCCACTTCGTAGAATTCTGATAATATACTTGGGATATTATCTTGACTATCTACCTTAAAATATGCTTCATTGGGTGTTTTTATCCAAGTATCAATATAAAAAGTTTCTGCATTAAAAAATTCTAGATAAATATATATTTCCTCTGTATGTTTGCCTCTAATCAGAGTAAAACCATCTATTAATGCATCGAGATACGCTTTTTTTGATGCTAAGCTGTCGTCTTCTTTAAATTGCAAAGTTTTTACTAATAACAACAACTTATTGTTATTCTTTTTAAGAATATAGGTATTTAGAGAATCTGTTTCGACATCTAAATATGCCTTCATATGTTTTTCGAACTCTTTTATTTCTGGATTCTTTGGATAGTACCTATAATTCGTATTTAACTCCTGTGTTTGTCTATATATCAAACTACGAACAGCGTCTTTTTCGAATTCCTTAGTGCCATAAATTAGATTATGTAGCGCTGTTGGATAATGCTCGGATAATAGTTCATAGTATGCTCGATCAATTTTATCCAGATAATAAAAATAGGTTGAAAATTTCGGGTTACCTCTTGATGAATACATAAAAACACTGTCTGTCTTCGAAGTGTGATTTAGGATATCCCCATAGGCCATATTAAGTAATTCTAAATACTCCGATATTTTACTTTGCGTAGCATATGGTTTAGCAACTTTTCGTAAAGTATCCCCTACTGTATATATTTTTGATAGATACGTTTCGTTTGTTGTATAATGTTGGATATAAACATCTTCTTCAAATCGATCCCAAAATCGTATTATATCATTGTGTTTCCTAGGAAACTCTGACACTGTATACTTGGAATGTTCTATAGTATCTCTGTTATGCGCTGTGGTTATTTTCGCATACAAAGTGCTCCAATCTCTTGCCAAATACTTTAGTTTAGCATACTCATAGTCAAAATCCTTAATAACATCTTTTTTCGCTTTATATGTAATATCTCTAGCTTCCTTTTTATCGTCATATCTTGATTTTAATACTATAAAACTTGTAAATAGTACCATAATACAAGTTATGATTACTAAAACCTGAAATGCTTTTTTCCCTATATCTGACATTTTTATATATAATCTGATGTTAATGTACTACTATGGCACTCCTTCCCTTTTGGCTACTAATTAGATAAGCTAAGTTAACAGCTCAGAGTTTACTTATAAAAGAACTAAGTGTGGTCTAAATCCAGTATATTCATTATCCACATTGTCCTAATCCATACTACTCACTTTCCTCTGTTTTGCGAAACCCGATAGTGGTTTTCTGTTGGTTGTTTACCTCCGAAAGATGTGTTTCGAAATTGGTCTTCATATTTTCTGGTAGCCTTACAGATTCTGGTTGTGTCCACGCTAAATTATTTGCGGGCCAATCACATTTTTCTTTAAAATAGGTCCATTTCTGTAATCGATCCGTGCAAGCTTCAAAATTATTACTCCAAAAAGCATGTCCTACCCGATAATTGTCATAATAATCTTCATGACTATCAAATAGATAATAAATAAGCTCCGATGCTTTTAGTATATTTTTCCAAGCTTCGTCTTCCGTAATATAACCTGCCATAAATGCCCATCGACTCATCGGTATAACTCTAAACAAATCAAATCCCCAAATCAACTTCTTAGGCTTATTATTAATTACTACACCACATTTTTCTATATACATAGGATCTACTTTGGTAAGTCCAGAGATTTGATTAATCATATCATTTGCGGAGTCCGAAGCAATATCCTGCGCAAACCACTTAGAGTGCATCCCATCAAATAAGCGAGCTATCATCTCATGATATTGTTCTTTATTAAGTACTCCCCAATCTTCATTAAGATATTGTTGGTATAAGATATCATACTGTATATCAAATGTCTGCGGCTTAAATTTTTGTTCTCCTAACCGAATATTACACGGAAAAACTTCTAAAGTTTCTGACCAACCTCCGCCATAAAACATATGTACTAAATTGAGTCTAATTGCTTTTTTTTGGTCTATATTCAATGGAACTACATTCCCAAGCTTATAATAGGTTTGCTGTTCTTTTATTGCTAATTTTCGTTGCTTATTTAGAAAAGAAACTATAAAAAATAAGGAGATAATTACACCAATAACTATAGCGAGAAACTGAGGTTCTATTAAAGAATTTAAAGGCATCCCATTTCCATTAGAAGGATTCCCAAAAACTTCGTACAATCCCATTCCTATTACCAACGTAAAAAACAACGTTGCGGTTCCTAAGATCGATAACCCAACTTTGGCATTCTGCTCTAAGTTTTGATACGCTTGTAAAAAAGTACTGTTTTTTGGTGGATTTATGCGACTTAATGGTGTATTTTGTTGTATTTCCATAAGCTGCTTACTCTGCTGTGATTTTATAATTCTTTGTTTTATTACTGATCACTTGGGATTCGAATCTCCAACGCTTGTCTGCTGATATAAGTGAAATTTTTTGAGCTCGCTTATCTGCTTTAAATTTTCCTTTTATCTGTGTATTAGAAAAATTACTATGATCTGCTTCTAAGGTATCAAAGGTAAGCGCTCCTACTTCTTCACCCGTAACATACGTACAGGTGCTATCTATAGGATTTACAGCTATTACTTTAATCCAACCATGAGCTAAAAAAGGCGTCTTCTTTTCATCTAAAGTCTGATTAATAAATCCATAGTATTTATCTCCTTTATTAGGTAAAGACACAAACTCTTCTATATTCATTTTTGCTTGTGGATTACTAAACATAAATAAGTAAAAAACCAGTGCTAACGCACCAATGACTCCAATAATAGCAGTAGAGAATATAATTTTACCAAATGTCGAATATGTTTTTCCTGCATCGACAATTGGATATTGTTTAGCATAATCCGCAGCTGCTTTTTTCATTTGCTGCGTCCACTTTTTTTTAGAAATCTCGGTTCGATCTGTAGTTGTATAAAAAGCAATTACGGGTTTCTTCTGGATGTTTTGAACCAAGCCTGTATTTATAACCTTTTTATGCAAGCGAACTTCCATCATCACTTCCATATTGGTATATGGGGATATAAATTGGCTCTTGAGTGTTTGATAATGTTCTAAATGCTCACTGATAGTAAGAATAGGCATAATGTGCGTTGTTAGTTTGTACATCTCAAAATAACCACGGATTCAGATCAAAATCAACCCTGAAAACCACCGTTTAACTAAGGAAGATTTCTTTGTTTTATGTAATGCATGAGAAACATAATATTAATTGTTGATTTTGTGTAATCTCATTAACAGAATAAAAAATCAATGAGTAGGAATCAACACCAACCATACTCTAGAAATAGAAGAAATCATCTTACTAACTATAGAATGTGTTTTTCTGGTA
This sequence comes from Aquimarina sp. AD1, assembly GCF_003443695.1. Classification (NCBI taxonomy): domain Bacteria; kingdom Pseudomonadati; phylum Bacteroidota; class Flavobacteriia; order Flavobacteriales; family Flavobacteriaceae; genus Aquimarina; species Aquimarina sp. AD1. The sequence continues at coordinate 1,408,944 of NZ_CP031966.1, forward strand.
TCAATTACAGGATATTCTTTAGTGTAGGCATCAACTGCTTTTATCATTTGTTCTGTCCAATACCTTTTAGGGATCTCTGTCTGATCTGTGGTAGTATGAAACGTAATGATTGGCTGTTTTAATGTTTTTTCACCAAAACCTTTGTGTGTCATCTTTTTATGCATACGTACTTCCAGTAAAACTTCTTTTTTGTTATAAGGTGAAACAAATTGAGTTTTTAAAGTTTTATAGGGTACTACATATTCTTTGAGCCTTGATTTTTTCATACTTTGGGGGTATTATAGGTTCTTAATATCAAAGGAAACAATTCTATAAGATAAAACCACCCCTGAAAACCACTGTTTTCCATTTTACACTAGCAAATTTCCCCGAAAATTATTACCAATAAAAGACTTTTTGCGAATAAGATGTGTTTTCTTTATCCGTTTGGATGTTATTCTGAAGACCAAATTCTTACACTAATATTGTATAATTGCTATTCTGAAGATAGCTTAGACCTGCCAGCAATAAAATAAGGATACCTAACCTATTTTTCATTTGATAAAATTATATTTACCTAAGTAGGGCAACGAAGATTATTCCTTATTTACCAAACGAAGATATTTCTGATCAGCACATTCTCCAAATACAGTAAACGGATTCATTGCATTTCCGTAATTCTGTATTACGATTTCATCATCATCATAACTGCCTTGTACTTCTTTTTTTGAGTCATCAGCTAATAATCCTTGGAAAGTAATATACCCATCTTTTATTACGAATATTCCCTTATGTTCTCGTTTACTGGTTTTTAGATAATATTGATTCTCTTCTAGCTTGATTTCTAATCCACAAGAAGATTCAGTTTCTAATGTGTATACTTTTTGATACAACTGATAACTTCCGTAATATCGGAGCAATTGTTTTGATTTTTGAGTAGATTCTTTTTCCTCACAATCATCTTCTCCTTTTTCAAAAGTTTCCATGGTTGTAGTTTCCACACTTACTTTAATATCATAGAAACCATTGTTTTGATTACTGTCCATAATCAGGATCTTACCTACACTCGTAAATTCTCCTGTACATCGCATATCCCATTCTCCCCAGTAAGAGTTTATTTCGAAAGCATCTAGCACTCGTACCAGCGAGTTCTCTTCCTGAATAAATAGAGAAATGGTAGTTGAATTATAAGGATTCGGTTTTGATGCTCCTATATAAGAAAGTGTAATTCCAAAAGCTCGCTTTCCATCGGCAACCTTATAATTGGCTGTGTCAATGGATATCTCATCGATACGAATAGCATCAGAATACCAACTTTCTTTTTCATAAAATTGTTGCTTGATCTCCGCCGTCTCCGAATCTACCACCAAAATATAACTGTTTAATGTAAAAACGTCCCAATCGTACTCTTGGCTAGCTACTGTAGGAATCACTACTATAGTACTGGTCTCATCATAAGGCATTACTTTCTGTACAACAAATTGTTCATACACCTGTATAGGTTGAACTCCGAGTTGTTCTAAAATTTTGGATATAAATGGTGAAGGCGTAAAAGCTTCTGATTCTTCTTCTATAGTTTCTTCTGTATCTTGCGAAGGCGGCTGCTCTGCTCTTTCTACAGTAGCTTCTACTTTTTCTGGAATGCTTTCTACTGCGTTTTCTACCTTGGTAGTTACTTTATTTTCTTGTGTTGTATGACAGGAAATTAATAGAATAAGTATTAAAGAAAGAAACGTTTTTTTCATTTAATTCATATCACTTAAGGTCAAGTTTTAAAAACCTTTTTATTTCAGAGAAATCAAAAAACAATTCTGGTTTTCCCAATACATTGATTATTCTAGAATCAAAGGGAAAATCATAATCTAATTCAATACCATCCTTTCCATTTTTATTTATTAGCAAAAAAGAGTAATCCTTCAAGGAATCACTGGATAATTTATAATCAGATTCGGAACTCAAGGATTTAAGTTCATTCCTTTCTTCAATATCTATTTGACTATCCGAAAGATAATTTTCCAATATATGGTCTATTTGATTATTTGATTCTTTTAAAAGAAAATCAAGTCCTTTATCATCAATTATATCAGATAATTTAAATTCCTCTTCTTTACCTATATCATAATTTAAGTTGATATAAAATTGATCAAACCCCGATTGTATAGTAGCTAAAGAAAATTGAATACTTATTAATTCTGATGAATTGTAATATACTTCATAATCACACTCCTTAGAGGTAGATAAAGCATCGTCACTATTGCAGTTTAGTTTTGCTAAATTAAATTCATATTTAATAACCTCTTGTAAAGATTTTTGATTGACTTCGTTTAAATCATCTGAATTAACAAATAAAAAAAATTCATCATCAATTAACTTTTTAATAATTATCTCATCTAATTGCCTATAGTTTTTAACTATTGGTAATCTATATTTTAGCGAAGATCCTGTATTCTCACAATTCCTACTAAATTCAATTGGTTCAATTTTGATCTCAGAAATAGTTCTCTTTTGACTTTTACAAGAACTTGTACAGAAACTGATTAACAAACAGAGCCAAAATAGCTTTATGGTATTTATTGAAAACTTTATCATTTATTTTTCTTCTTCTTTTTTTTCTTCTTCTTTTTCTTTTCAGGCTCTACGAATGTTATTGTTTTAAGAGATATTTTTTGTTCCGAAATTATTGATTCCAAAGGGATAAGATTAACCCCTAAAGGTTCTATTTTTATAGGTTTAGGAGAATTTTGTAATTTATCTAGTAATATTGAGGCGTTAGGATCTTTTAGATTCACCTTTCTTTTTTTATGTCCTTTCTTTTTCGCAGTATCGTTAGTTTTTAAATCCTTTGATAAGTATTCCAAATTGGCAACTACCTTATCTTTCTCTTCTTGAGTCCCTTTATTATATAATTCCTGATAATGTTTATACACCTTAAAACCAGAATCTTCTCTAGCTCTTAAAGTATTATCATATCGATTATTCATTCCATTATTTCCTCCATTAATTCTTCTAGAAACATCATACACTTTGTCACTATCACTATAAGTATATATTTTTCCATTACCACGCATCCAATACCAAAGAGCAGATTGAACTGCGAAGATTAAATCACTGGAATCCGCTAATAAATCTGATTTACTTTTCAAATTATTTTTATCAGTGATTTTAGTAAAATCAATGTCTCCATGTGTATCATCCGGAAAAGGATTATTTTTTCTAAAATTTGAAAAACTCTCTAAATTGTCATGAAATGTTATTTGTTTTAATCCTTTACCTCTGTATATATATCCCTCTCTTGACATTTCGTCTCCATTACCATATCTTCCAGCATATGCCCTTGATAAAAGTTCTACACCAAAGGTTTTATGTTTTTTTAAAACAATATTAAAATCAACCACTTCAACTTCTTTACCTTCTTTATTCTTCTCTTTTTTCTTAACAGTTTCTAGATTTTCTTCATTATCCTTTTTGCCATTAGTATAACCATAAAGTTTCATTTCATTCACTTCAACCTTATGATCTTTTAATATTTTCTTAAGCTGAGCATTGGTTTTAGTAATAACTTTTCCATCTTTATCTGTTATCTTAAATATATCTGTAAGATGTTTTTCTAAAGAATTTAAAACCAAGTCGGTAATAACAGTTTTTGTTTTAAAATATTTGGAATGGATATGAAGTGCAGAATGATGATATTTCGTGCCTTCTTTCAAATATATTTCTTGAAACGACATCTCTGCCCCAATTTGTGAAATGAAATGTGCTTTTCGCAAACAAGTATCCAATTTATAATCCTTTCTATATTTATTTAAATAAGTTAGGACCTTATTTATAAAAGCATTATTTGCTTTAGGGACAACATGTTTGATTTGAGCTGCGGTTATTTCTTCTTTACAATATGGGCATTCGTAAGGTTCTTCTTCTTTTATAATAATCGGAACTTCTTTATAATTTAATGATTCTCCGTTATATGTTATTTTAGGTATATAGGTAGTAGACTTTTTTTCGCTATTAGAATTATTTTCTTCCATATTTTTTATTCTTTAAGAATTACCTCTCCATTCTCATTAACTATCCCCCTTAAAACAACATCATTACTGCTATCACCATCACCATCCTCTAGAGTTATCTTAAGCTCCTCTCCTTCTTCAATATTTTTTACTCTAGCATATAAAAACATCTTTTTTAAATTACTAGTTTCTTTTATCTCTGTCGATTCATCTTCATCTAGCCATTTCATCTCTATTATCTTTGGTGATTCTGGTTCTTTTTCCTCCTCCCGCTCTGTAATTGGTGTAGCATTCGTAAAAGGATTACTAGGATTCCAGTTTTTTTCAAAAATCTGACCGCGCACTCTCTGAATACCTGGCGACAATACCAATTCCATTTTTAACGGACTATTACCTTCTGCATTAAATTTTTCTTCTAAATGAACACAATGGCAATTCGCAAATTCGAAATCAAATAGTTTACTAAATCCATCTCGTTTAAAAAATCGAACATATCCGTTATACGTGGTATGCGTAGAAAACATCCAATCGTAAAACAATTCATCATTCTTAGTGGATTCTATTAAAACATTGATTTTACCATCCTGAATCGTAGTTTTAGGACGACCATTGCTATCCATCAGTTGCTGATATAAAAATGTACTGTCAATTACATTTCGCTCTTCGTCATTAATAAATAGTTTTGCCTGAAAGGCCATAAGCGTTTGAATTTGGTATTTGGAAAGCTGAAAATATCAAAAATATATGTAACAACGGTTACCATCACGAAATATTTCGATATAGGTATATTTTCCCGTGATAAACTGTAAATTTAGATATCGGTAATCTATTATGTAAGAAATCAAATGACTATAAAATCCTTTATAGTATATCGAACGAAAGAATATTTATTTAGAAACAGGAGATTTGGTTAAGCTTTTAGCCCAAGTAATTGCATCACCTAAAGATTCGAAACTACGAAACCTACTTTTTATGAAGAGTTTTTCTATCAATGCATTTAGTATTCCTTTTTTAGTATAACTTATAATTGCATATCCCCTCATTTTATAATCACTTCTATAAAACTTAATCCAATCACTCGGTTTTACCGCATAAGAATGTACACGATTAGTAATATAAACAACATTACCTCCATCGTGATCATAAAGATTAGTTAAGTCTTCTACCAAAAGTTTTGCGTGATCAGCCCAAGTAACTACAGTATCTTCTTTAAACTCACCAACCACAAATCCATCAAATAAATAAAAATTTCCGAAAGGATAATTTAATTCGTGTATAGCCTGATTATAAAATATAGAGTCTTTAAGGTATTGCATAGGAAACAAATGTATTATTTTTCCAAATCTAAACTACTTGTAATTCACTTAATTTTCCCTTTTAAATCGGTAAATAGCAAAAAGGTGTCGACGAATGAATTGCAGACCATTACCACTTACAGAAAAAACCGCTCTAAGGAAAAGAGCGGTTTTATTTAGTCTTGGGGTATTCATACATTTATTAATTCTTAAGCAACTTCATTGTTTTGGTTTCTCCATTAGCTGCTGTAATCTTCACAAAATACAATCCTTTATAACCTTTTAGTTCTACATTAAATTGATCTGCTTCTTTTTGATGATCCGCATAAATAACATCTCCTGCCATATTTCTGATCACTATCCCTACATTAGTATAGGTATCATTAAGACGTATAGTTACCTCGCCTTGTGTCGGGTTAGGATATGCGTTAAAATCTATCGTTTTAATTTCTTCTGATTGTGTGATTTCTTCTCGGCCATCTTCTTTTCCGCCAAAATTACCTATAGTAAACTGTTCTCCACCCATTGGCTGGAATTTTTCATCAGTTTGCAAAATATTATAATTTAAATAGGTCCCTTCTTTAAGTTCAACTTCTGGTTTTACCAATAACTGAAGACTAAAGGTTTGATAGGGTTCTGCTTTTACCTCATAAATACGAGCTTTGGGTTCATATACCCTATAGACATTTCTATCTACCCGTTCAATTCCTTCCATCTTTGCTTCTGCTAAAATTTCATTTAACTTTTCGTCAGGAATGATATAAAAAGCTCCTATCTTTTCAAATGGTATACCCGTTTTATTCTCTGTAACGTCTAATGATAAATTAATAGCTCTAACTCGTTTGTCCACATTTCTAATGAATACATAAGGTGCAGTATTATTAAATGCATTGATATCATAGACACTCACATTTTTCCAAGCAATGTTATTATTATTTCTGGTATTGTTCCATACAGCAGTTCCTTCTACTCCGATTGGATCTGTTGCAGATTCTATTCTAGCTAATAAACAGAAGTGATGTACATCGTTTATAAAATCTGCTGGATTAGGTGGATACCAAGGAATTTTTACGATAATCTCATCATCTGGAGATGTCGGTATTGGCACATCACCAATAAAATCTCCGTGTAATACGCTGCTACCACTTACCATCTGATAATAATTATCCCAATGTAATGGCCAAGATAATCCTGTAGAAGCTTTACTAAAATATAATTTTAAAACTCCATCATCAATATTAGAGCAATTCTTTCTATTAATTCTTACATATACCCAATTAGGACTCAATAATTTGTATTCTGGATTTTCATGGGTTAGTACGCCATCATCATCGTTACGTACCCAAATATCTGGACTAAGGTACATAGTTCCCGAAGATGGTTCTGTTCCATCATCCAACGTGGTATCTCTAATATAAATATCTGAAGTATTCGCTGCCAACACAGCTTGATGTGCGTTTAATCTACCATACCCCAATTCCTGAGAATGTCCTAACTCCGCTGGATTCCAGATATAATCATATCCTCCTACTTTATCAGCTGTACATTTTAGTATATCTTCAATCTCCTGATTACTTAATGTCGGATCTACTGATAGCATCAACGCTGCTACTCCTGACACTGCTGGTGCAGCAAACGAAGTTCCATCGCTATCGGCATAGACATTTCCATTTTGTGTACTACGAATCCCTACACCAGGCGCTGCAAGATCCAAGTTAGGACCAAATTGCGAGAAACCTGCTTTAACATCTGCATTTGTTGTTGCTGCTACTGAGAATGCATTCACATTTGATGCCGGATACGAAATAGCTCCCGCTCCAGAATTCCCTGCAGCACACACTATAAATACTCCCGCATTATATGCATCTTGTAGTGCTGTATCTATAGCCGGCGAACTCCCAACAGTTAAACTAAGTTGAATGATATCTGCTCCATTATCCATTGCATATATAATAGCATCGTCCAAAATAGAAGCATTAGGAGCAAAATCTCCAACTCCTTCTAACATCAATCTAGACCCTACAGCGTTATTACCGCCAGCAATGCCGGACATCCCAGTGTTATTATTCGTTTTAGCTCCAACGATTCCTGCTACATGCGTACCATGCCAAAAAGGTCCTCTGGAATCATTATCTGCATTATTAAAATCCCAACCTTTCCAATCATCAATAAATCCATTACCATCATCATCTATTCCGTTTCCGGTAGTAGGATCATTTGGATTAGACCAAGCATCCTCTCCTGGATTAAGATACACATTCTGATATCCATCTGTACCAAGCCCTAAATCTTCATGAGTCCAATCCGTTCCGCTATCCAAAATTGCTACAATTACCGAGCTATTTCCAGTAGTAATATCCCAAGCATCTTCTGCATCAATATCCGCATCACTAGCTTGTTCTAGCCCCCATTGTATTCCGAACTGAGGATCGTTAGGTGTTAAAATATATGTACCCATCGTATTCGTAAAAACTTGCTCAGCATCTACTTCCTTACTCATTTTCTCATATGAATCGAGTAGTTTACTTTTGGTAGTAATTTTAAAGTCATAGAAACCTAATCGGTTACTTCGCATGAATTTCATCCCATAGGTGTTTTCTAATCTTTGAATCTCCTTGGGTGAAGGTGCTTTCTTAAATTGAATTGTAATTTCATCACTTAATGTAAATTTTTGTCCAGTTTGCTCATCAACCAATTTCCAACCATCTTTTTCTTCCAAAAATTGTTGTTGATTGATTGTTTTTGTCTTTTGTGACCACGAAAAGCTAGTGATCAGTGCCATAAGGCACCACAGAATTGTTGTTTTAGATTTCATATATAATATATTTAAGTTGATACCATAAACTTACACTACTACTAATGAGAGATCAACAGGTATTACACTTATTAAAAACGGGGATTTATCCCTTATTAATTATGGTAATCCTATAATCAGAAGCTATAACTTAAAAAAGCGGGGCACAACAAATTACAAACAATTAACTATCAATATATTACATTCAAATCATAAAGCTTATCAAAGGAAGCACCCTGAAAACAGGGTGTTTTTTTCACTGAAAAGAGTGTTTGGTAAGGGAATCAATCAATATATCTTTGTAGTGGTCATAGAAACCAATTAATTAACACTTATATAAAAATCATGAAAAAAACCATTTTAAATTTCGCATTAATCATTGCTGTTCTTTTTGCAGCTTCTTGTAAAAATGAAACTAAATCCGACGCTGCTGATAGTGCAGAAAAAACGGAAGAAGTTGAAAAAACTGAAAAAGCAGAAGAAAAAAGTAATGAAGAAACAACGACAGCAGCATCTGATGGTGTGCCAAGTTTTAGTGACGAAAAAGTACAAGAGTATGTAAATTCTTATGAAGCTTATATTGAAGAATATAAAAAAGTAGTCGAAAGTAAGGATATGACAGCTTTTGCTTCTTTAGGTCAAAAAGGACAAGAATTAGGTACAAAAGCTCAGGAAGTTATGGGTAATCTTTCTGGCGATGATGTAAAAAAGTTAAATGATTATATGACTGCAAAGTCAGCTGAATTGCAAGAGTTATCTAAAAAACTAATGCAATAATCATTTAGAAATATTAAGTTAAGTTTAGTTACCTTAATTGATGGGGGTTATTTGGCAAATCCTGTTCTGTTTATGGACAGGATTTGCTGTTTTTAAACAATATATTATTCACACAAATAATTAATCTTAAGATATGTTATTAATAAAAAAGTTTATGTCAGTTTTCGAAGAACAGGCCCAAACTATTGGCTTGTCTTTAACAAAAAGGAATGATAATCTACTGATCGCAGAAAATCACGAAAAGTATTTACAGCTAAAAACCTACTTAGAAGAATTTGGTGGTTCTGGTCAATTAGCAATAGGTGAATTAAAAGTTATTAAAGGAAATATTCAAAAAGCATTACTAGAAGATCATTTTCAAATTCGCGATGATACCTTGGTTGAGAAAAAAATTGGAAATTTCACCTTATATACAGAAAAAAAAATACCAATTCACAATATCAAATTAACCTATCTTCAGAGTCTTTATACTAAAATATTTAAATGTGATGAATACATTATCATAGAACAAAAGGGAAATCATGACCTCATCCGAAAAAACCCTGTTTTCATTGAATTTTTAAGAGGTAAAATGACAATCGATCAACTATTTGATTTAATCGCCTCTCTAGATATTCCTAATGGGTTGTACATTCAAAAACCACGAGGCTTTGGAGATCCGGAAAAAGTTAAAAAATGGAAAAAAATAGGGTCCATAGTTTCTATTATTACCCTTATCTGTTTTCTACTAATTAAACTTCTAAAATACCTTAAATATTTAGGATAGTTTTTTTTAAGGTAGCTTTTGATATTTCTGGGCGCACGCTTCGATACAAGGAAAATACAGAAATAATCTTCCTTCTTTTATTTCGAAACTAATATTCGTAGAATTACCACAATCCACAGTTATAACATTCTCATCAATGGAGTAACTTTCTGTGCTATCTCCTTCTCCACCAATGGTTATTAAACATAAAGTTCCATTAGACACTTGAAGTACCCCGGCAGGGAGAAATTCTAATTCTAAATCACTATTTACTGGCTGGAATGTACCGCTTCCATCACCAGGATCAACCAGTTGTTCTATTAATTGCCATTTTCCTAATAAATCAGGATCAGCAATCGCATCATCATCATTACTACAAGAGAACACACATAAAAGAGGAATCAAAATAAGAGGTATATACTTTTTCATGATTGCGTTATTTATAATGTAGATGCGTTATGTAGGATTGGGTTGCTTTTCAATAAAAAATAATTTAAAATTAATTTCTATCCGAAACTCTGTAAACAAATTTTAAACCACTCCAATCATCATCTACGGCAGCTACCTTAATGTCAACTAATCCAATCTGTAATACATGAGTTCGGATCAACTCTCTTTTAAGATCAGTGGTTATTTTAGAACTTACTTTCGGCCAGCTAACCCATAACATTCCTGTTTTCTTTAAAGCAGTTTTATAGATTGGGATAATCTTTTCTAACTCTATTATTGTTTTACAAAACACATGAATAAAATCTGCTTGCTCATTTTTTGCCATTTTCAGTTCTTTTATCTTATCAGGAAGATCAGAAAACAAATTCCAATAATGATCTGGACGATTATATAATAAAATAGTACATCCCTCTTTTATTCCTAATTTTTTAGCTAATGGAGTTCCTGAATATCCTGCTGGCATAATACGTGAATTAACTACTGATACTTTATAAAGTTATTAAAAAACATAGAGAATACAATCATATATTATTAGATCCATAATTATATGCTTTCTGATTAGGAAAAAGTTAACAATTTATCATACAAAAGCATTGTTTACCAACGCAAAGTTTTTTACTTTCGGCGTCAATTTGATTCTTAATTCTACAAATCAATTCATTATGAAAAATACTGCATTAACAGAAACTCATATTGCTTTAGGTGCTAAAATAGTTCCGTTTGCAGGATATAATATGCCTGTATCTTATGAAGGAGTAAATATTGAACACGAAACTGTCCGCAAAGACGTGGGAGTTTTTGATGTATCGCATATGGGTGAGTTCTTAATTACAGGACCTAATGCTTTAGATTTAATCCAAAAAGTAACTTCTAATGACGCATCTAAACTAATAGATGGAAAAGCGCAATACAGTTGTTTACCTAATGAAAAAGGTGGTATTATAGATGATTTAATTGTATACAAATTAGCTGATGAAAAATATTTGTTAGTAGTAAATGCTTCTAACATCCAGAAAGATTGGGATTGGATACAGAGTCATAATACCATGAATGCTGATATGCGAGATCTATCTGAGGACTATTCTTTATTAGCAATTCAGGGACCTAAAGCTGCTAAGGCAATGCAATCCTTAACATCTGTGGATTTAGAAGCAATGAAATTCTATACCTTTGAAGTGTCTGATTTTGCTGGCATCGATCATGTGATTATTTCTGCAACTGGATATACTGGTAGTGGTGGTTTTGAAATTTATTGTAAAAATTCTGAAGTACAACAAATATGGAATAAAGTACTTGAAGCTGGTGCTGATTTCGGAATTAAACCTATTGGTCTTGCTGCAAGAGACACCTTGCGTCTAGAGATGGGATATTGCCTTTATGGTAATGATATCAATGACACAACATCACCTATAGAAGCAGGTTTAAGCTGGATTACAAAGTTTAGTAAAGACTTTGTAAACGCAGAAGCATTGGCAAAAGAAAAAGAACATGGTGCAGAACGTAAACTTATAGGGTTTGAATTAGATGAACGAGGAATTCCAAGACATGATTATGATATTGTAGATAGTAATGGAAATATCATCGGAATAGTTACTTCTGGTACGATGTCCCCTTCTTTAGGAAAAGGAATCGGATTAGGATATGTTCCTAAAGTTTTTGCTTCTCCTGGTAGTAAAATTCATATTCAGGTTCGTAAAAAAGCAATTCCAGCAACAGTAATAAAATTACCTTTTTACAAAGGATAATTATTTTATAACAATAATAAAAGGTAAGTTAAGTTTCAAGATTACAGAGTTTAGTGATCTTTGAAACTTAACTTTTTTAGCATAACGTAGTATTGAAAAAAATTCTAATCATAGGAGCCAGTGGTTTTATAGGAAACGCTCTATATAAAGAGCTTAATTCTTATTTTGATACGTATGGTACATATCATACGGATAATCCCTTTTATGAAAAGAATCAAAAATTCTTTCAGTATGATATGGAATTAGAAGATATCTCAATATTATTAGATAATCTTAAACCCACAATCATTGTTTCTGCTATTAGAGGGAACTTTAACTCTCAAGTCGATGCACATCATAGAATTATAGATTGGATCAAGAAAAATAAATCTAAATTGATATTCTTATCCAGTGCAAATGTATTTGACACGTTTAGTAATTATCCTTCTTATGAATATGATAAAACATTAAGTGAAAGTGTTTTTGGTAGATTTAAAATAAAAATTGAAAATGCATTGATGCGACTACCAACTCATAAATACGTAATCGCTAGGATACCTATGATTTTTGGAGCTAGTACTCCACGTGTACAAGAACTTAGAACATTATATGATCTTAAAGCCTTGATAGAAGTTTTTCCTAACGTTATTATAAATGCTACTTCAATTTCTAAACTGACACAACAATTACATTACATAATTAATAGAAGTAAAAAAGGCATCTTTCATCTAGGAAGTACTGATCTTATCTATCACTTAGATCTTATAAAAGAAATCTGTGATATGCTCCAATTTGAAGATCCAATATTTAAACAAGTTTTTGATTCTAATAATGATCGGTATTTAGCGGTACTTCCTAAAGATAACTTGTTACCAAAAAATCTGCAAATCACAACCAAAGAAGTTATCGATTCTATTATCTTAAAGTAAGTCAGATTCTTAATGAAATTATAATCCATAGTTAGAAGTCATATTTCGTCCTTATCTTTGTTTAATATGAATTTTGAAGGGAAGAAGATTATACTATTTGATGGTGTTTGCAACTTATGTAATGGTGCTGTTAATTTCATTATCAAAAGAGATAAGAATGATGTTTTTAGATATGCATCGTTACAAAGTGATATAGGTAAAAAATTGGCTTCAGAGATTGGTGTAGATACGTCAAAGTTAGATACTATTCTGCTTATCGAACCATCTGTAGCATATTATCATAAATCAACAGCCGCTCTACAAATTGCAAAGCGGCTGTCTGGTGGTTATCCGTTACTTTCTGTTTTTCTTATTTTTCCGAAGATTCTAAGAGATTGGTTTTATGATATTATTGCTAAAAACAGATATAAATGGTTTGGCAAAAGAGATAATTGTGTAATTCCAACTCCAGAACTTAAAGCCCTATTTATTGATTAAATCGGTTAAAATATAATTTAGAAAATCAAAGTATTTCTTGATTCTCGATTTTTTTTAATTCACTCTTTTCTTTAGCCAGTTCATTCATATTGTCAATATGCACAAATCCTAAACAGAATATTGTAAAACATATAAGAACTACCGGTAATAACAATTGCTTCATATCTATTTTATTTTGGGATTAAAATAACTTGGGAGCAAAAAAAGACCATCCTTTAATTACGGTTTAAAAGTAATCATGTTTACACCCTACTCACCTTCGTCTTTTAGAATTCGTAGCAATTCAATTAGAATTCGTTATTGTAGTGATTGTACTTATCAAAAAAACGTTTTTAGAAGCATCGACCAAACATCATTTAAATAGGGATTTGTCCTAGACTTAACGGTAAAATCAAAGGTATATAGCATAAAAAAACTGCCTTACTATAAATAGATAAGACAGTTCATTGGTGGTTATCCGTTACTTTTTTTGTTTTCCCTTTTATTCCTTCAGTTCCGAAGTAATAGTTCCCTCTTGTTTATTAGTTTGTAACGTATCCTTTCCTTCTCTTCATTTTACATCAAACTCTTCTATCGTTGTATCGATATCAGAATTATCATCAATTTGGTGTTTCTCTCTTAGCTGATTATATTCTTTATCAAGCTTGTTTACATTATCAATATGCACTATACTTAGGCATATTACTGCAAATGAGATCAAAGCTACTGGTAGAAAAAGCCGTTTCATAATGAGTCTTTTTAAGTTTATTAATATGTGTGGTTCAAAAGTATACTTATCTATCGCACAAATTAAGGGGACTTTAGCTAAAAATCATATAGGGGTTTTCCCCCTTTTTTAATATATAATAACCGTAAACAAAACACAATATACTAATAAACAAGTATTTAGATACATATATTTAAATCAAAAAATATAGCGTTAATATAAAATCATAAAAAAAGAGCTATACAATAGCTCTTAAAATTTTGGTGAAATCTTATGTCTCTTTTTGTTTTTTAGAGGATAAAAACTAGTTTATAAAACTATCTCTCAAAACGAAATGAAAAACCATCTTCAAATGTTTCTTCTACGGTAAATGATGTATTTTCTAAATTAATACCTCCTACAACTATTTCGTTAACAATAAGAATATCAGCATCCGCCGGAGCAGAAATACTATAGGTATAAGTTCCTGAATCCAATAATACATTAAAAGATGAATCAGTAATCGTATTATTAATAGTCACCATTCCTGTAGTTTCATTAAAATCCCATACAACAAGGCCTTTTTCTATATCCTCATCCACTCCTGTAACTCCACCAGAAACCTTAACCAAGTTCCAAGCTCCTGCAATTGTTGATGACTGGGCATTATTATCATCATCATTACTACAACTGAATAGGATAATCGAAAGCAATACAATACAAAAGTGTCTCATCTGTTTATTTTTTTAGTTTATTAAAAGTGAAAAAACTAAAATTTATACCCGGTTATCAATTAGTTAATTCTCTTAATAGATGAAATACTTATAAATTGGTTGCGTCTTAAGAGTAATAAGTTAACCAAGGATAGGATTAGCAATTTTTTCTATTTCATCTAACAAAGCATTAAAATCTACTTCAGTTGTAAGAGGATTCATTATTGAAGTTCTTAGATAACGATCCTCTCCTATCATTGTTTGTACGATATAGAATTTACCAGATAAAATCAGTTCTTCTCTTATTTTAGAGTTGAACGAATTAAGATCATTCTCTGATATGTTAGTATATCTAAAATTCACAATATTAGCTTCAGGGTATATTAATAACTCAAATCCTTCTCTATTCTCTATGATTCTTGAAAAGGCTTTTCCTAAGTCATATAACCGATCGATATTCTTTTCGAATATGTCATTCCCGTACATTCTAATATTAGAATATACTTTTAGTGACATCATTAGTTTTGTGCATTCAAAAGTTCTTTTACCAGAATTATACCATTCCCTTGATTGCTGAGAATCCCAAAGATATTGCGCTTTCTGTTCAAAAGTTCTATAAGAATCTTGACTATCTTTAAAAATTAATGCTGTATTTAATGATGGCGTCAGTAACATTTTATGGAAATCGATTACTACAGAATCTGCTTTTTCAATTCCTTTTGCTAAATGCCTATATTTTTTTGAAAAAACGACTCCTCCACCATGTGCGCCATCTATGTGAAACCATAAATTATGTTCTGAAGCAAAAGATGCTAATTCATTTAAATCATCATAAGAACCCGTAGATGTAGAAGAAGCACATCCAACAAGTGCAATAACTGTTAATCCTTTATTTTTTGCCTTTTTTAAATACTCTTCTAATAAAGAAGTATTTATTTTAAAATTTTCATCGGCAGGAACTTTTACTATTCCTTCTGAACCAAATCCCAATATTCTAGCTGCACGGTCGATACAATAATGTGCTTCTTCAGAAACTAATACCGCCAATTTCTGATTATGTCCATCTTCCCAAACCGAACCTGGTGCTTTTGCTTTTCGAGCAGCTAATAAAGCTGTTAAATTAGCTAATGTACCACCCGAAGTAAGAAAACCAGACGAATTAGCTCCATATCCAATCTTATCTGCAACAAAATCAGTAACTATTTTTTCTAATGCATTAGAAGCCATTCCCATTTCATAGACTCCAGTTCCATTGCTCAAAACATCAACCATTAAACCAGATAAACTACTTATTACAGAAGGTACCGCTACTTGATGTCCCATATACCTTGGATGGTGCACATGAATAGATCTATCAAGAATTTTTTGATAAAAATCCATTATACTAGTATCAGAAGATATATCTTCTTTCCAATATGATAATTCTTTTTCTGGATCTTCAAACTTAATAACAGATTGTTCTCTATTCGATTGCACCTGACTGAGGTGGTCAGCTAGCATATCAACTAATTGATGACCTATTTCTCTAAAATCTGAAGGATTGTATACTTTTTCCAATGATTCGTCTAAGAATATATTTTCATTCATAGTACCTTAATTGCTCAATTTTCAATAAAGGTAAAACTACCAATCCTATTAATAAGAAAAAGCATTCAATTTTAGAAAAAGTATAACAAATAAATTCTAAAGTTCTTTATTATCCCTGATAATGATCATCCCAATCTTTTACCTTAGGATCCCCTAATTTACCAACGGATTTTGCAACAATCATAGAAACAGTAGCATCTCCTGTTACATTGATAGTAGTTCTCAACATATCTAATGGACGATCTACAGCAAAGATTAAGGCTAAACCAATAGGAAGTTTATCCGACGGGAAACCAATTGCCTCTAATACGATTACCAACATAACCATTCCTGCTCCAGGAACAGCCGCAGAACCAATAGATGCTAACAATGCCGTTAATACAATAGTGATCTGGTTGCTAAATGTAAGCCCTTCTGGCCATAACACTTGCATAATAAATACTGAAGCTACTGCTTGATATAGACTTGTACCATCCATATTAATAGTAGCACCAACTGGTAGTACAAAACTAGATACTTCTTTATCAACACCAATATGCTCTTCTACTCTTTCCATGGTTACTGGTAATGTCGCCGCACTAGAGCTTGTAGAAAATGCTAATAATTGTGCTGGACTGATTTGTTTTAAAAACCATAAAGGAGATTTTTTGGTAATTACGGATACCAAAATACTATAAAATACAATCATTAGCGCTAATCCAAATACTACAACTCCTGCATACCTCAATAATGCTAATAATATATCTGGATCATCAGAAGTAACAACCACATTTGCCAACAATGCAAAAACAGCATACGGAGCAGTGAGCATGATTAAATCAACCATTTTTAAAACAACCTCATTTAAACTATCGAAAAACTTTTTTAAAGGATCTGATTGTTCTTCTTTAATAAGTAGCATACTAATCCCTAAGAAAATAGCGAAAAATATTACTTGCAGCATCAGTTTATTATTACTCATAGCCGCTACTGCGTTCTGAGGAACCATATCTATAACAAACTGTAAAGGACCACTTTCTTTTTGTCTTCCGGCCTCGGCAATACGTTCAGATATTTTAGAACTGCTAGCATATTCGTTGGTTAATTTTTCTATAGTTTCTGGAGTAATTCCATCTCCAGGTTTCATCACATTAACTAATAACAATCCTATAGTAATCGCAATAACGGTAGTTAAAACATAGATTATTATTGTTCTTCCTCCTATTTTCTTAAACTTAGAAATATCTTTTAAATCAGAAATACCCTTTATTAAAGAAGCAAGAATTAACGGAACAGCTATTAACTTTAATAGATTAACGAAAATTGTACCTAAAGGAGCTATCCAATCTCCTGTAAATCCTTTCCCCCAGGAAAACTGTGTCATTAAAAACCCGAATAATATTCCAGCGATCATTCCGATCATTATTTGCCAATGCAATGCTAGTTTCTTCATGTGAATTATCTAATTTTTTGAATACAAGAAGTCGAAGATATAAATTAAAAACAAAAAAACGGTAACCTTATTAAGATTACCGCAACATTAACTTTATATTTTAAAAGCTTACTTCTTGATCGTACGATTCATTAACCAATAATCTACGATGACTAAGGCTGCCATTGCCTCTACAATGGGCACTGCTCTAGGTACTACACAAGGATCGTGTCTTCCTTTTCCTTGCATATTTACAACATTCCCTTCCTTATCAATGGTTTCTTGATCCTGCATAATAGTCGCTACAGGCTTAAAAGCGACATTAAAGTAAATATCCATTCCGTTAGAAATACCACCTTGTATCCCTCCAGAAAGATTGGTCTTGGTAGTACCATCCGAATTAAACAAATCGTTATGCTTGCTTCCTTTTAACTCTGCTCCTGCAAAACCACTACCATATTCAAATCCTTTTACTGCATTAATGGATAACATTGCCTTACCTAACTCTGCATGTAACTTATCAAAAACAGGCTCTCCTAATCCCACTGGAACACCAGATATTACACAACTAACCAATCCACCAACTGTATCTCCTTCTTTTCTAATTTGCTTAATATATTGTTCCATCTCCTCTGCTTTCTGAGGATCTGGACAACGAACAATATTACTTTCTGTCAACGAAAAATCAAGTTCCGTATGTGATTTATCTAACTTTATTGATCCTACTCCACTTACATATGCGTTAAATGAAATTCCTGAAAGCACTTGCTTTGCAATAGCACCTGCTACTACTCTACTAGCAGTTTCTCTGGCAGAAGAACGTCCACCTCCACGATAATCCCGAAGACCATATTTTTGATCATAAGTATAATCCGCATGAGAAGGTCTATACGAATCTTTTATATGCGAATAATCTTTAGATTTTTGGTTAGCATTTTTAATCACAAAACCAATCGGAGTTCCTGTTGTTACACCTTCAAATATTCCTGAATAAAACTCTACAGTATCAGGTTCTTTACGTTGCGTAACAATAGCAGATTGACCTGGTTTACGACGATCTAATTCTGATTGTATCGCCTCTAGATCTAAAGTTACTCCAGAAGGACATCCATCAATTACTCCTCCAATTGCTACTCCATGAGATTCTCCAAAAGTGGTTACCTTAAATAGATTTCCAAATGTATTTCCTGCCATTCAAAACAATTTTTAACAAATGTACTTGTTAATCTTTAAAAACGCCATAGTAATTTGATAGAAAAACGGCTATTTGCTTCTTAAAAATTGTTACTCTTTCAGATTTCAAACTCTTTTATTACACAATGAATATTTTTATTGATTTATGATGTTAACCAATTCATAGTATTTATAGCATTAAAGAATATTTTCATCTCCTGCAAAGTACCGATACTTATACGTGCCCAAGTTGGATAATGTTTTCCTCCACTCGGAAAAATGGCAATCCCAAATGGCACTAATTCTTCTTTTAATCGTTTAACATCTTTTACTTCTATCAACATAAAGTTAGTGTCACTTTTTAAATATTTCAAGCCCATTTTTTTTAAGCTACTTTCCATATACGTTCTTACTTCTACATTCTTTTTTCTATATTCATCTACATAATCAATGTCGTCTAAAGCAGTTATTGCGGCTACAATCCCAGGGTTACCGATCAATCCGCTAAAAGTATAGGAATCATGATTCAACTTTGCTATCGTTTCGGGCAATCCCATTGCATATCCAACCCGTAAACCAGCTAAACCAAATGCTTTAGAAAAAGTTCTAATAATCAATACATTATATTTTTGTTTTAATAACTCAATAGTATCTGGTCTTCTTGAAGATTCCATTAATTCTATATAAGCCTCATCAATAGCAATAGTACAATTGGTAGTAGCTAATTCTTTACAAAAAGATTCTAGCTTAGCCGCTGGTAGTGATTTTCCGGTTGGATTATTTGGGTTACATATATATACAAGTTTTGTGTTCTTAGTTATTTCTTTTTTAGTAGTTTCTAAATCAATATCCATTCCATCGGTAAGTAGTATTCTCTTTACTTTGTGATCAAAAATTCTATCAGCGAAAGCAGCAGTAACATTAAATGTAGTCGCAGGAACTATAATACCATCTCGTTGCTGTCCAAATGTTCTGGTTAACATACATAATATTTCAAAAGATCCATGACCAAAAATCACTTGATCTTTTTCAATTCCATTGATTTTGGCTATTTTTTCTTTTAGTGTGTCTGTAGAATACGAATGAAACGATGCATACCTATTTACTCGATTAGTGTTATTGGTGATAGCATCTAATACTTTTTGAGAAGGTCCATAAGGGTTTTCATTAGAAAATAACCTAATATTCTCATCATTTCCTAATGGTTTTACATCATTTTTGTCTAATAAAGTGGCTCCATAAGATATTGGAGAAATAGTACTTGCTACTGCTAAGGTGCTTCCTAATTGTAAAAATTTTCTTCTATTAAATCCTGTTGCTTTCATATGAGTATTGGTTTTCTACAAATTTGACTGATATACATTGTATTTCCTATCAAGATCGTGATTCTGGTATACTAAAACGTGATATACTCAATTACCATTACTATCGTTTTTATATAAAAATTTCTTAATTTTCGACCGAACAAGAAATATCTATTAATGAAGGTTTGTATAGCCGAAAAACCAAGTGTTGCTAGAGAAATTGCTACTGTTTTAGGAGCTAATACAAAACGTGATGGTTATTATGAAGGAAATGGATATGCTGTTACCTATACCTTTGGGCACTTATGTACTTTGTTTGAGCCAAATGATTACAAACCACACTGGAAAAGTTGGGATCTTAATAATCTACCAATGCTTCCAGAAAAGTTTAAAACTAAAGTTGTAGATAATCAAGGAATTCAGAAACAGTTTAACATCGTTAAATCTTTATTTGATCAAGCAAGTCTAGTAATTAATTGCGGGGATGCAGGACAAGAAGGAGAACTCATACAACGATGGGTCATCAATCAAGCAGGATATTCTGGAGAAATACAGCGATTATGGATTTCATCATTAACTACAGAAGCAATTAAAGAAGGGTTTGATAATCTCAAGCCTTCTGAACAATATGATAACTTATATTATGCAGGTTTTTCTAGAGCCATCGGTGACTGGTTATTAGGCATGAATGCTACCAGATTGTATACAGTAAAACACGGAGGTTACAAACAAGTATTATCTATCGGTAGAGTACAAACTCCTAGTCTTGCGATGGTTGTTCATAGATATAAAGAAATCCAAAACTTTATACCACAACCGTATTGGGAATTACAAACCTTATATCGGGATACTTTATTTAGTTATGAGGAAGGGAGATTCTTAAAAAAAGAAGATGGCGAATTACTAGCTAATAAAGTGAAAAAAAATGATTTTGAAATTGTTTCTATCACTAAAAAAGATGGAAAGGAATATGCTCCCAAGTTATTTGATTTAACAGGATTGCAAGTATATTGTAATACTAAGTTCGGATTTTCTGCAGATGAAACTCTAAAAATTGTACAAAGATTGTATGAACAAAAAGTTGTTACGTACCCAAGAGTAGATACTACCTTTCTGCCAAATGACATATACCCAAAAGTTCCTGGCATCTTAAGAAATTTGACCGATTACAGCGCATTAACTAAACCTTTATTAGACAAAAAGATTAAAAAATCATCAAAAGTTTTTAATGATAAAAAAGTAACCGACCACCACGCTATTATTCCAACTGGTGAGCAAATAAACTTGCAGTATAATCAAAAACAGGTATATGATATTATTACAAAACGTTTTATTGCAGTATTTTATGATGATTGTAAAGTAGCTAATACTACGGTAATCGGTAAAGCTGATTCAGTTTCTTTTAAAACCACAGGCAAAGTTATTTTAGACAAAGGATGGCGAGTAGTTTTTGAGAATCCAAATGCTCCTAATAAAAAAGAAACTGGAATTCTTCCTGTTTTTACAAAAGGAGAAAAAGGACCTCATGAACCTACTTTTCTCGAAAAAGAAACTAAACCCCCAAAACAGTTTACAGAAGCTACCTTACTTAGAGCTATGGAAACTGCAGGAAAACAGGTGGATGATGATGAGATGCGAGAGCTTATGAAAGAAAATGGTATCGGTAGACCATCTACAAGAGCAAATATTATCGAAACGCTATTTAAGCGTAAATATATTGAACGTAATAAAAAACAAATCTTGCCAACTAGCACAGGTATTCAGCTTATTGACACTATTCAGAATAAACTACTTATTTCTGCTGAGTTAACAGGAAGATGGGAAAAACAGCTAAAAGAAATTGAAAAAGGTTCTTTTAATGCAGGAGCATTCATTAAAAATATGAAACAAATGGTGGACCATTTGGTGTATGAAGTAAGAACGGAAAAAACAAGAGCTAATATATCTTATACAGCCGATAAAAAAACGCAAAAAACGAATACAGAAAAAACTAAAAAGACTTCGACAATAATAGAAGAGCTTTGCCCTAAATGCAAAAAAGGAAAAATCTTAAAAGGAAAATCTGCTTATGGTTGTAGCGCGTTTAAAGATGGCTGTAGTTTTCAACTACCATTTACCTATTTAGGGAAAAAAATATCCGAAAAACAATATATCAGGTTAGTAAAAAAAGGATGTACTGTTAACTTAAAAGGTTTTAAATCAGAAAGCGGACTTGTAGAAGGTCTACTTCGTTTTGATGATCATTTTAGGATTATATTAGAAGAGAAAAAGACAAAATCAGCTACTACGACCAGTACACCTGATCAAATGGAATGTCCTAAATGTAAAAAAGGACACATCCTGAAAGGGAAAACTGCTTACGGCTGTAGTGAATTCAAAAACGGTTGTGACTTTAGATATTCATTTGATATGTTACGAACTAAAACTACTGGAAAAAAAATAACCAAAGCATTAGTCTCTCAAATTCTTAGAGAAAATTACAACTAATACTATTTTAGAATCTTAAAATATTATTAAAAGCACCTTGACATTTTACTAATAACTAATTATATACTTACTTAGTAACTAAGGATGAAACTCATAGAAGAATTCCTATAAATAAGGATCTGATAAAGAATTAATCTTGCAAACAGTTTTCTTATCAAACAGCTTTTTTAACTAACATAAGAACAAATAGAATGTATAAAGTTACTAGACTAACATATCATATTTTAGTATTTGTTCTCATAACCCAGTCAATACAACTTTTGGGTCAAGAAGATTCATTTATTGATGGCAAACTAATCAATGCTAAAAATCAAACTCCAATATCTTTTGCTACGGTTTTGATTAAAAACAAAAAAAGAGGTCTAATCTCTAACGCAGATGGAGGATTTAGAATCCCTTATACTTTTAAGAAAAATGCTGATACTTTAGTGATATCTTCTATAGGATATTTAACGAAAGAAATACCTTTATCAAACCTTAAAACAAATCAGATTAACTTAATAAGGCTATTGGAAAAAATAGAATTATTAGACGAAGTAAAAGTTGTAACTTCAAAAAAGAAGAAAAGAAAAAGTGCTAGAAGCATCATTCGAACTGCCATTGATAGAATTCCACAAAATTATCCTTTTTCGCCATATTCTTATGTTGGCTATTATCGGGATTATCAAGTAAAAGATGGTCATTATTTAAATATGAACGAAGCCATAATGAAAGTTTTTGATCAAGGTTTTGGAACTGAGGATTTTAAAAATACGCAGACAACTTTATTCTCCTATAAAAACAATACAGATTTCCCCAAAGATACAGTTGCTTCAAAACCATATGACTACATTAATCGAAGTAAGATTATTTCTAATGCGACTTTAGATGGTCAAGGAGGAAATGAATATACTATTCTTAGATTACACGATGCAATTAGAAACTATAATATTAATGCGTACGACTTTGTAAATCGTTTAAATAAAGATCTAATTAAAAATCATAGACTTAAACTTCTACCAGAAACTTTTATAGACGATATCCCTTTATATGCCATTAAAGTTTCAAAAAATAAGGAAAATATAAAAGTAGAGAGTAAAATTTATGTAAGTAAACAAGATTATAAAATTTACAAATTAGAATATGCAGTGTATGATAGACAACAATCTAACACTACAAAAACTCCTAAAAAAAATCAAGGCAAATTACTTTTTGAAATCATTGTAGCATATAGGTCAAACAAAGGGTTAATGTATCCTAATTACATCTCTTTTAATAATGCTTTTGAAGTTCTACAACCACCAAAGTTTAAGCCCGTAACTGCAAAAATCAATCATGAAAGAAAACGTTTTGAACTTATTTTTAATAATTCTGTATCCACGAAAGATGCTTTTAAAAAAAAGAATTATCGATTATGGTATAAAGAAATAAAGTTAAAAATTGATAGTGTTAGTGTAAAAAAGAATAGCATATACCTCTACCCTGAAGACAAAAAAGCTTTTTTTCATCCAAAAATGATACAATCTATTGATAAATTAAGTAGTAAAGGTGTATCCATAGAAGTTAAAAATGTGCAAGATATTTATGGGAATATAGTTCATGAACAAGAATCTGTTTCTTACAATCAATTTAGAGAGTTTTTCGTTCAAGAGCTTAGCACCAATACTGAAAAGAATACTAATCAATTATTTATGATTAAAACAAAACCAATTTCTAAAAACATCCACCCAACAAATACTCCTCAAAACCTATTAGACTATTGGATGAATACACCTTTAAAAAAATAAGATGTAATCTCACAACCAAGTTCATATAACCAACAATAAAAACAATAGAATAAAAAGGTTTAAAAAAAATTCTATTTAATGTATATTACCCACCTTTCTAAAGGTAAAAATCATGCAAGACAATAACATATTAAATTATATAAAAGAGGTAGTAAAAAATATGCCTGCAGACTGGTTGAATTTAACAACACATCGACTAGATATCTATAATGAAGCATTGGCTAAAGATCAATTCCTAGAAGGTTTTGAACTTCTGTTTAATAATAATGACGCACAACTATCTTCACTACATGAACTACCAACAGCATATGACTATATTAGATTAGGGCACCCATTGTCTTGTGTTTTAGAATGGACTATTGCTAAACTACACAAATTAAGTTCAGAAAATATAATTAGTTTTTCGTCTATGACAACTCCTATTATGGCTGTTCTACGAACAAACTTATTAGCTTGTAAAAACACGCAAATTGTATATACTGATCAATTACCTAACTGTTTCGATGCCGATATACTAAAAACCGTATATGGATATCAATTTGATCTTAAAAAAATAGAAAATACTGATGAGATTACAGCGTTTAATGGAAGTACAATTTTTGTTTCCCAACAGGATGATCTCACACAATTTGATTTACAAACTAATATTGACTTTTTTGTAAACATTCATCATAATTTAGGTAGTGTTATTTTAATAAACAAAGACACTAATAAAGAATATATATCAGAAATTCAGCATGTAAGAAGAAGAGAAACTATCGCGATGACACCTGCGAACACTTTAGCTTTTCTAAAAAGTTTAACCCAACAGTCTTTTTCTAATGATTTAAATAGTAAAATTGACGAAAACAAAACTATTGTTTTAGATACTATAAAAGAAATTACTGGAACTAAGGCAAAAGGTCTTGTTGGATCTAGCGGGCTATCCATGCAATATGCCATTGTAATGGGATTGGTGGATCACGCATTAGAACATCATAAAGGAAAAGCTATAAAAATTGTAGTTCCTCCAAACTGTTATGGAGGAACCAATGATCAAGCTAGACGTGTTGCTGCTTGTAGTGATATGATCGAAATAGTTGACTTACCTGTAGATGGTGGTCAGGATATGGTGCAAAGTATTGAGATAGTTCTAAATAAAATAGCAGAACAAGATGCCGTTCCATATATTATTGCAGAAATCCCAACAAACCCAAGAGTTGAAGTTCCAGATCTTCCTCAATTAGAAGCAGTTCTTAGTAAAGAACGTAAAACTACCGATGGTCAAACTGCTATTGATCCAGTATTTATTTTAGATCAAACATTTTGCCCTAATGTTCATTTCTTAGGAGAAAATGAAATACTGTCCTCGGTTAGAGCTATTGCCTATGTTAGTGGATCAAAATTTCCTAGTGGTGGTAAATGTACTGCAGGATATTGTGTAGCTAATAACAAATCCGCAAGCTTATTAGAAAAGATAGACTTACATTTACGACTTTGTGACAATCAAGCTACTGATCTACAAATGGAAATATTAGCAAAGCAATTACCATCTATGAATCAAAGAATTGCTGATGCCTATAAAAACACTCGTGATTTCGTTAGTTTTATCGAGAATAATTTACCATATGCAAAAATCAATTTTGTATCTTCAGAATTAGCAAATGAAGGGTTTACTCCTTCTGTATTTTCTTTAGATCTTCCTACTAAAGGTGATACTGACGATGAAAAAGAAACATATAAAAGAGCATTGAATCTTAAGTTAATCAATCTAATGATCAATGAGATTCCTGATGAAAGTAAATTTTGTGTTAGTTATGGTCAACTAAAAGGGTGTTATTGGACAATACCTGCTACTTCTACCCAAGGAACTACTAAAGAAGGTGATAAGGATTATATAGTTCGAGTCGCTCTTTCTGCTAATTTAGATCTTGACCTTCACAAAAAGATTTTTATCGATTTTGTAAATAGTATATAACCAAGACCATTATGAGAGCAACATTCCATCTTTTAATTGCAGTTGTTTTTTTCACCTCTTGTAAAGAAGAAAAAATAATCGAACAGGTCGATTTTAAAACAAAATATATGTTTTCTTCTGAAATAGAATCTCAATTAGCTAAAGATACTGTTTCTTGGAAATATCAAATAGCAGCTTCCCAATACGCAACTAAAGGAGATTATAAAAATGCAATGAATCAATGGGATATTGCAATGGGAATAAAACGAAAAGGGTTTACCGAAGATCGAGTAGATTCTATAAATCAAAAATATACTAAGGTTAATGCTAATGATTATATTTTAGAACAAGCGGAAAAAAATCAAGTGATCATAATAAATGAAGCTCACCATAATTCTTTTCATCGTTCATTTACAAAATCACTTCTAAAACAATTATATGATTTGGGATATAAAAACTTAGGGCTTGAAGCGTTATCATACAAGGATGATTTAGATTCTCTTAATAATATTAGAAAATATCCAATACAAAAAACTGGTTATTATACGAAAGATCCTCAATTTGGTAACCTCATTAGAGAAGCGCTAGAGATCGGATATACTCTTTTTCCTTACGAAACGAAAAATGAAGAAGCCAATGGAAAACCCAGAGAAATTGATCAGGCAAAAAATATCCAAAAAGCTATAGAAGCGAAACCAAATGAAAAATTTCTAATTCATTGTGGATATGATCATGCATTAGAAGGAAATTATGACTATTGGGAAAAAGCAATGGCAGGAAGGTTAACAGAATACACAGGAATAGATCCATTGACAATAAATCAAGTAAAATATAGTCAACAAAGTACATCTGAATATAATTTCCCTCTTCTAAACGCTTTGGACATTAAAGAATCCTCTGTTATTATTGATAAAAAAGGAAAACCATTAAAACATAAAAAAGGTGATGCTTGGTCAGATATTGCTATTTTCCATCCTACATCAACGTATATCAACAATAGACCGGACTGGTTGTTTAAAAATGGGAATCAGAATGTTACTATCAATTTAGAAAAAATTCAAATTGAATTTCCTATTATGGTTCTAGCCTTTAAAGAAGGTGAAAATATAAATATGGCAGTACCTATAGATATTACAGAGGTAAAATCATCTAAAGAAACCTGTAATCTAGGTTTAAAAAAAGGAACATATACTATTGTTATCACTAATGGAAATGAGTCATTAAAATTTAAACAGCCTGTAGATTAAATATCATCTTCATGGTATACTGATAATAGGATTTTTAATTAGGTAATCTTTATATTCAGAAAAACACAAAGCAAATGGATACATCTATTCTAGAGTTTTTAAATAAAGCTGGAAAGTTTTCTGATGAAGAATCATCATTGCTACAAAATGAAGTTATATATAAAGAGCTAAAAAAAGACGCGTTTTTACTAAATAAAGGAGAGGTTTGTTCTTCTCTATACTTTGTTATTTCTGGAAGTTTTTATCAATATTATATGGATACCAATTTAGATAAAAATATAATTGATTTAAGAATACAAAATGATTGGGTTATTGATCATAAAAGCTTTACTGGTCGAAAACCTTCGGAATTTGAAATTCAGGCGTACGAAAATAGTGCTGTATATGAACTAACCATAGATGCAATACATAAATTAATAGCAATATCTCCAACATTTTTTCAAATTGGTAAAGTTTTAGAAGAATCAACTGCTAGAATTTCTTTTTTCGACAATAATAATACTCCTGATGAGAAATACGCATATATCCTGAAAAACAAACCTCTTCTGCTTCAAAAATTTCCTCAAAAAGTAATTGCATCTTTTCTAAAAATAACACCCGAAACTTTAAGCCGAGTACGAAAACGAATTACCTAATTTCTTGATTACGATCAAGTGATCTTTCTTAATAAACCATAGATATTTGATAGTATCAATTAAAATCAAATACATGGAAAATTATAGTTATAAAAGTACTGGTATTGCTCTTATTACAGGAGCGATTCTAATTATCTTCACGATGATCCTCCATCCTGCAGGTGGAAATATTGAACACATTATAAAAATCTCTCAATCGATCCGTATTACTCATTCATTAGCTATTCTCAGTTTACCAATAGTACTATTTGGATTTTATGGTTTAACAATAGCACTTTTAGACAAATGGAAATTATCCATTCTTGCATTTATAATCATTTCTTTTGGTTTGATTGCTGCTATGTTTGCTGCCCTTGTTAATGGACTCACTCTACCTCATTACCTAAATCAATATGCTACTAAAACAGAAGAGAACTTAGAAGTTTTACAACCAATCATAAACTATGGTTTTGCTCTAAATATTCCATTGGATTATATTTTTATAGTTGCCTGTTGTATAGCCATTCTAGTATATTCTATTATTATTTTAGCAGAAAACAAGTACCCAAAATGGATTGGAAATTTAGGAATTTTTATTACAATTTTTGCTATTATAGGAGGGGGAACAGATTTTGTGTTTACGAGTTTAACCGGTTTTAGAATATTTACTTTTAGTATAGCTGCTTGGATATTATCAATTGGACTTCTTTTATTTAAAACAAAATCTAGATAGATGAAAATATTAATATTTGGCGCATCAGGTTCTGGAACAACCACCTTAGCTAAAGAAATTGAAAAACACGCCAATTTTATTCATTTAGATCTTGATGATTACTATTGGAAAAAAACAGAACCACCATTCCAGAAAAAAGTACCACGAAACGAACGGAATAAAAAACTAAAGTTAGATTTCAAAAAGTATGAAAATGTTGTTGTAAGTGGTTCATTGGTAAGTTGGGGAAAAGAATGGCTAACATCATTTGATCTTGCGGTATTTATTCGCCTTAATAATAAAGAAAGAATGGATCGTCTTTATAAAAGAGAAAAAGAACGATACGGAGAAAAGATTCTAAAAGACAAAGAGATTCAACAAAATTCAAAAGCTTTCTTAAACTGGGCGAATCAATATGAAAACCCTAATTTTGAAGGGAGATCATTAAGAATTCATAATAATTGGATCAAATTATTACAGTGCAAAGTTTTGAGAATAGAAAGAGAAATAACTTTAAATGAAAAAATTGAAAAAGTAATATTTGAAATTAAACACAAACTAAACTAATTACCAACCTTATTGCTTTTATAATAAGTAAATTAAACACTAAATGTTTTAATCTAGTAATTGGAGAATCACAATCATCTTTACAAAGATTCTCTAAATCGAACTGCAGTAGTATTCGTTATTTTTTTAAAGGCAGTATTAAATGAAGATATACTATTAAAACCACTTTCATAAGCAATAGCAGATATTTTGAAGTTATGATATTCTGGCAACCTCAATAATCTTTTAGCTTCCTCTACTCGATACCTAGCAATAAATTGAGAATAGTTTTCATTTCTATTTTGATTAATTACTTGCGACAATTGTTTAGACGTTATTCCAATCCGCTTACTCAATTTGGTTAGTGTTAATTCGGGATCCAGAAATACTTTTTCTTGTTCTATTAAACTCATTAACTTTTTCAAATATTCTATCCCTTTTTCATTGTCTAGCGAAGAATTAATATATTTTTCATTCTTCATTTTAAACAAAAAAGGATTCTTTAATGCGGTAATTGATAAAATCAAAATTATCAAAGAAAATAAAAAAGCAGTACTTAAGTATGGAACCACATCCAGAAAAACACTAATCTGTATGAGTGACATCATTATCGTTAATATCGTAAAAAACAATAGCCAATGATAGAGTTTATTCGATTTATCATTTCTCTCTTTTCTATTTACCACTATCCAATATAACGTATACAATCCATATGCTAATATGTGAAATAACAGTGCTAAAAATATAATTCTGGAAGAAATAGAATCATTATTCGGGATTACCCAGCAAAATGTTACGAATAAAAACAAAGGGATGTAGTGAATAAAAATTGATCTTTTATTATCTATTTTATTTAGTTCAAATAGTTTCTTGGTATAAAAAAATAAGGAAGGTCCAATTGCCAACAACATGCCTAAAAATACATTGCGAACTATCGGATCTATCTGAAAATAATTATAAAACAGTGATTTACCAATTCTAAGACTAAATGCCAATAAATAAATCGCTAAAAATATATTAGCACTAGATCGCTGTTCTTTGGTTATTATCAAAAAAGCACCAAAGAATAACGCTATGATAAAACCTATACTACCTAATAATAATTCTATGTGTTTATAAACTTCTGGATTCATAGTTCAACAAAGAACGTAATTTTAAGTCTTTGTTTTTACTAACGAGTTATATAAATAACTATTTTTTTTTGTAATAAAAATATGATTTTAGCAACCTAAAATATGATCAGTACATTCCTCGGTAATTGCCATTCTAGACCATATTACTACTGATTTTTGTTGCGTCCCACCTTGGATCTTTTGTTTTTCATTACGATCCATCTCCTTATAAGTTTTCTTAAGATTATCTAATGCTTCCATTACTTTTGTTTTAATAATTAACACGTTTAAAATAAACATATCAATTAAAATAACATATTACAAAACAAATAGTTAACTAATTTTTAACCAAACGATATGTTTATGAAAACTTTTTTTTAAAATCAACTTAAAATATTTAAAAAATATACCACAATAGTAGTGACATCAAAACCCCAGTAATAGCTATTAATGTAGTCATCACAGTCCAAGAACGAAATGTTTGTTTCTCTGTCATACCCAAGTATTGACCAACCAACCAAAATCCACTATCATTAACATGAGATAAAATAGTTGCCCCAGATGCTATAGAAATAACAAAGAGAGCTATCTGAGAGTTACTAAAATCACCCGCTAGAATAATAGGTGATGTAATTCCTGCGGCTGCAATCATAGCTGTTGTTGCTGATCCCTGTAAAACTCGTATCAAAGCTGCCACAATAAAAGCAAACAATAATGGATGAATATATGAACTCTGTAATGATGATGCCAATAACTCACCTGCTTTAGTATCCACTAGTATCTGTTTAAAAGCGCCACCAGCACCAGTTAATAGAATAATTGCTCCTGCTGGTTTAAAAGATTTCATAGAAATTTTCAATAAATCATCTCTAGTAACACCTCTTTTGATTCCTAAAAAATACCAAGCGACCACATTAGCAATGATTAACGCAGTAAATGGATGACCAAACAACGTAATCAAGTTTACCATCGATTTTGATAATACATCTTCTCCGAACCAATCACCTAATAAAACCGTTTTTAAAACAATCAGCATAATGGGTAATGCTATAATCAATATAATACCAATAGGATTAGGTGTGTTATTTATTGCAACACCTGAGTCATTTGTTTCAGGAATAGTAATATTTATTCTTGTAGCTAAGTATTTTGCTAATATAGGTCCGCTTATAATAGCCGCAGGAATACCTGTTAAAAAACCAAAAACAATTACCCAACCAAGATTAGCTCCTAATATATCGGCAACAGCAACTGGACCTGGTGTTGGTGGAATAAAACTGTGAGTGATTGCTAAACCAGCCAATAATGGAATAGCATATAACAATAAAGATTTTTTAGTTTTTCTAGCAATTGCATAAACAATTGGAACCAAAATAATAAAAGCTACATCAAAAAAAACGGGTATTGCAATTATAAAACCGGTAATCATCAATGCCCAAGATGCATTTTTTTCTCCAGCTAATTTTAAGATATAATTAGCCAATCCTTGTGCACCTCCAGAATTCTCAAGTAAACCACCAAACAACGCTCCAAGTCCAACCACGGTAGCCACAAAACCTAGTGTACTTCCCATTCCATTTTTTATGCTATTTAGAATGTCATCTGCAGGTAAGCCAGCTACAATTCCAACTAATATACAAACGATTAACAAGGCTATAAAAGCCTGCATTCGTAACTTTAAAATCATAAAAAGTAGTGCAAAGATACCTACTCCTACTGCAATTAGTAATTGATAATCCATAAATTAGCTTTTCCAGTTTGTATGAAAATATTGGTCAATTGGTTGATCCACTCTTTGATATGTATGAGCGCCAAAATAATCTCGTTGCGCTTGTATAATATTAGCAGAAGATTGCGCAGATGTATATGCGAAAAAATAATTTGCTGCTGCAGACAATACTGGTAGTGAAAAACCTGATTTTAATCCTGTTGCCACCGTTTCTGAAAGTGAATCTATCGTAGATTTCATAGTAGAAACCACTTCTGGAAACAATAATAAAGGTATCCCATTATTTTCTACAAATAACACAGCCATTTGTTCCATAAGATTGCTTCTAATAATACAGCCATTGGTCCATATACTAGCAATTTCAGACAGATTGAGTCCCCACTGATATGTTGCTGATGCTTCGTTTAATAATTGAAACCCTATGTGATGATTGATAATACTAGTAGCTTTAAAAGCTTTTTCTAAATTTTCAATAAAAACAATATCATTGGCAGGGTAATCTGAAGTTTTAAGTTGATATATCTCAGATGCTTTTACCCGTTCAGATTTAATTCCAGAAACATTACGAGCCATTACAGATTCAGAAATCGTAGGTAGAGAAACACCCAATTCCAAGGCGGCATTTGTAGACCATCCACCAGTTCCTTTCTGTCCTGCTTTATCTAATATTTTATCAATAAGAAAATCCTCACCCTCTGTTTTAAGAAGAAGATCCGAAGTAATCTCTAACAGATAACTTTTTAGTCCTTTTTTAATCCAATCGTTAAAAACAGTAGCTATTTCAGCTGGAGTTTTATGCGCATAAAATCTTAGCATATGATATGTTTCTGCTAATAATTGCATCTCTGCATATTCAATTCCGTTATGAACCATTTTTACAAAATGACCAGATCCTTCTGGTCCTATATAAGTACAACAACTCCTATTATTTTTATCTCTTGCAGCTATTGCTTCTAAATATTTCCCTGATCTATTATAAGCCGTTTTAGAGCCTCCCGGCATTATCGAAGGACCTTTTAAGGCTCCTTCTTCTCCCCCTGATATTCCGGTTCCTAAAAAATGAATTCCTCTTTCTTCTAGTCTTTTACTTCTTTCTAATGTTGCTTTATAGTGAGAATTACCTCCATCTATAATACAATCTTCTTCGGACAAATAGCGTAATAATTCATCGATAACTAGGTCCACTGGTTTTCCTGCATTAACCATAAGCATTATTGTGCGCGGTTGTTCTAAAGAATCTACAAACTCTTTTAAATCATCGAAACCTAATAATGTTTGGTATTTAGACTCCTCGGCAACAAAGTTTTTAGCAACATTAACTTCAATATGATCAACATGTCTATTATATACAGAAAGTTTAAAGTTTTTGGACAATAAGTTTTTAGCTAAACTCTTACCCATGACTCCTAAACCAATTAACCCTAATTGTGATTTATCTGTATTTAATGTAGTTCTAATTTCGCTCATAATTTGATCAACACTCTTATCTATATTAATAGAAATACCATCCTCCGGTTGTTCTAAAGCTTCAAATTGAGAGAATAGCATTTCCTTTTTAAAAAAATGATCTTTTCTAGCTTCTAAACGATTTGAAATCAAATCAAAACTCCCATCCAAAAAAATCCACTTCACATACTTAGAATCGATAGATTGAAGGGTTTTTCTATAAGCTTTCTTTAAAGCTGAACAAGCCAGTACTGCACCTTTGTTTGTATTCCAAACTACGATTTCACTCGCTAATTTCTTCAGCCAAGGTTCTCTATCAGAATCATCTAAAGGAAAGCCCGTTGACATTTTTTTAATATTCTCTTCTGGATGAAAATCATCTGCATCAAAAAAAGGAATATTTAATTCTTTAGCTAATGCTTTTCCTACTGTAGTTTTTCCACTTCCAGAAACTCCATATACTATGTATATTATACTTTTAGACACCTTAACAATAGTAAATTATTATTCTAAAATAAATTCTAATTCATTTTCTTCGTCTAAAGCATGTTTAGCGATCCATAGCTTAAAATTACCAGATTCAGTAATCCATTTCTTGTCAGGTCCATAAAAAGCTAAATCATTTGTCGAAAAAGTAAATTCAACCTCTTTAGATTCCCCTGAATTTAATATAATTTTCTCAAAACGTAGCAACTCCTTTACAGGTCTAGTTAAACTCCCAACCATGTCTCTAAAATATAATTGTACTGTTTCTTTAGCCTTTACATCTCCAGTATTAGTCACTAGAACTTTTACAGTAATAGTTTCCCCTATCTTTGGATTCGTTGAGGATATAGAAAAATTGGAGTACTTAAAGCTGCTATAACCAAGTCCATAACCAAAAGGATATTCTGGTAAAAACCCTGCATCTAGATAATGAGAAGTATTCCCAAGAGAACTCTGCCAGGCACCAATTGGAATTGAATCCATATGAACAAACTCTTCTGGAATTACGGGTCTACCTGTATTTTTATGATTATAATGAATAGGAATTTGCCCTACCTCTTTTGGCCAGGTTACTGGCAACTTTGCTGATGGAGAAACCAAACCCGTAATAATATTTTTTAAAGCTGGACCTCCCATAGTTCCAGGATGCCATGCCATAAGAACTGCATCTACCTTATCTTTAATATTTCCTAACGTAATAGGTCTTCCTGCCATTAGAACTAAAATAATTGGTTTTCCTGTTTTGTGTAATTCTGTAATTAGTTCTTCTTGTGCTCCAGGAAGGTTGATATCAGCTCTACTATGTGCTTCTCCAGAAAGAATTGCTTCTTCTCCCGCAAAAAACAAGATGATATCAGACGATTTTGCTGTCTTTATTGCATCACCAAAATCATTCTCCGATTTATCTCTGCTGTACGATAACCCCTTACTATACTGTACCATATATTCATCATCACTTTTAAATGATTGTAAAGGAGTAATTGTATGCTCTTTTTCTCCATCAAAAGTCCAAGTTCCCAATTGTTCGTGAGGCGCATCCGCCAAAGGACCAATTATAGCTATTTTGCTTTTTGCACCTAATGGTAAAATATTATTCTTATTTTTTAATAAAATAATACTTTCTTCAGCAGTTTTTTGTGCTGCCGTTAAATGTTTTTTATCATACAATATTGTATCATCAGAATCAAAATAAGGGTTATCAAATAATCCCAATCTAAACTTGATTCGAAGAATATTTCTTACGATTTTATCTAATTCTTTTTCAGAAAATTTATCCTCTTGGATTAATTCTTTTAAATGATCGTGATAAGAAGTACTGGTCATTTCCATGTCCAACATTGCGTTAATAGATTTCTCTGCAGCTTCTTTTTGATCCTTGGCATATCCATGATTTACCATTTCTATTATAGAATTCCAATCACTTACTACGAAACCATCAAACCCCCATTCTTCTCTTAAAATGTCTTTTAGTATATATGAATTTGCCGATGCCGGAATCCCATTAAGATCATTAAAACTTGTCATAAAAGTTGCGGAACCTGCATCTACTGCAGTTTTAAAAGGTTTTAAATATACATTATGCAACAAATTATCATTGATGTTTGCTGTGTTATAATCCCTACCTCCTTCTGCAGCTCCATATCCAATAAAATGTTTGGCACAAGCAGCTAAACTTGTTGGTGATGCTAAATCTTCTCCTTGAAAGCCTTTTACATATGCTTCTGCCATTCTACTTGTAAGATAAGGGTCCTCACCTGCTGATTCTGCTATTCTTCCCCAACGAGGATCCCTAGAAATATCTATCATCGGAGCAAAAGTCCATCTTATTCCATAAGTACTTGCCTCTATTGCTGCTATTCGCGAACCTTCTTGTACTAATGAAGGATTAAATGAAGCCGCCTGCCCTAGCGGAATAGGGAAAATTGTTTTGAAACCATGGATTACATCTCGTGCAAAAATTAATGGAATCTTACTAGGGCTTTCTTCTACGGCTATTCTCTGAAGTTCTTTAGCATCCTCTTTATTCATTATGTTAAGAAAAGATCCTATTTGTCCTTTTCTAACTGCATCTTTAAGATCTTTTGGTAGTTCTTTTACTCTACTAGACTTACCGCGTTGCGCCGTTTGTCCTATTTTTTCTTCTAATGACATTGTAGACAAGATACTATCAATTTTATTCTCGACAGGATCTTTAGGATAATTGCTAGATGAAGTTTCTGAAATCTTAGAATCACAGGATAGCATCATTACGAATACGCCAAAAATCAAAAAACGATATGTATAAACTTTCAAATGTAAAAATGTCATAAAATAAATTTTATTAGAAAGAAAAATTCTAAACTTTTCAATACGAAAAATGTTAAGATTTGAAGGACGAATTTAGAGATACTTCAGGATAAGAAAAAAGCAAAACAAAGCTATTGGAGCGTTGTTAA
Organism: Aquimarina sp. AD1; assembly: GCF_003443695.1. Taxonomy (NCBI): domain Bacteria; kingdom Pseudomonadati; phylum Bacteroidota; class Flavobacteriia; order Flavobacteriales; family Flavobacteriaceae; genus Aquimarina; species Aquimarina sp. AD1. The sequence goes on from NZ_CP031966.1 coordinate 1,445,507, forward strand.
GAAAGTTTATAGAAGTATTTTATTCAATAAAACACTATAGAATAAGACAATTTCATAAAATAACTCAGAAATAATTAAATATTTGATGGTTTATAACTTTTTGATAATAATATCGGTTTAACATTCTAGTAATACCGAGTTAAAATATTCAAACACAGATAACAATATGCTCATAATCCCTTAATTATTATTTAACTATATAGTAGTTTATTTGTAGGAATAAGTCATTTTTATGAAGAAACGTACTGTAGATATCGTAGTTATATCTGATGTTCACTTAGGAACGTTTGGATGTCACGCAAAAGAATTACTAAATTATCTCAATAGTATCAAACCCAAAGTACTTATTCTTAATGGTGATATCGTAGATATTTGGCAATTTAGAAAAAGGTATTTCCCTAAGCCGCATCTTAAAATCATTAAAAAAATTATCACTCTTGCTTCTAAAGGGACCGAAGTTATATATATCACTGGAAACCACGACGAAATGCTCCGAAAATTCAGTGATACTACGATGGGTAACTTCAAATTAGTTGATAAGTTAGTTTTGGATTTAGATGGAAAAAAAGCTTGGTTTTTTCACGGAGATATTTTTGATGCCTCGATTCAGAACGCAAAATGGTTAGCTAAATTAGGTGGATGGGGCTATGATATGCTCATTTTATTAAATCAATTTATTAATTGGTTTCTCTTACGAATGGGGGAGGAAAAATTTTCACTTTCTAAAAAAATTAAAAATAGCGTTAAAAAAGCAGTCAAATACATAAATGATTTTGAAGAAGTAGCTGCAGAACTTGCTATCAAGAATGCATATACATACGTCGTTTGTGGGCATATCCATCAACCACAAATAAAAACATATAAAGATAAGAATGGATCTTGTATGTATTTAAATTCTGGAGATTGGATAGAAAACCTAACATCATTAGAATATCATAATAAAGAATGGAAACTTGTTCATTACCAGCAACAGCAACTTGAAGCCTATGCTGAAGAACTAAATGAAGATATTGAAAACGTTCCTCTAGACCTTGAAGGACTACAACCTTCATTTTTCTTGAATTCATTTCTAGAAAAAAAGATCTAATTAGTTTTTTAAAAAATCTCACACAATTTCTTAATTACATAACTAAACTTAAAACCAATGAAAACTCTTAAGACCATGCTGCTTTGTGCAGTACTAATTCTTTTTACATCTTGTCAGTATTTGGATGACTTTTCTGGAGGTCCAATATCTGTTCCACCTCAACTTGTTTTAGAAGAAAACATCCAATATGAGCTGCCTTTTGAAGTATTAACTACTACCCAAGAGGATGTAGAAATTAGAAATGGTGGTTACGGTTCTGCGGCAACTGCTAATCCTAGAAGAAAAGGAGAATTTTATGCAATAACCGATAGAGGTCCAAATACTGACTTTATGGATGGAAAAAAATTTCCGGTCGCAGATTACACCCCAAGAATCGGCTTGTTCTCTGTTACTTCGGAAGGTGATATTATTCTAAAAAAAGAAATCATATTAAAAGATCCAAATGGTAATCCTATTTCAGGAATTCCGAATCCTGAAGGAAAAGGAGCTACAGGAGAGATACCTTATGATATTGATGGTAACCAATTACCATTTGATGATTTCGGTCTAGATGCAGAAGGTTTGGTGGCATTATATGATGGGAGTTTTTGGGTTTCTGATGAATATGGTCCTCATATTGTACACTATTCTTCTGAAGGTGTAGAACTTGAACGTATATCTCCTTATGGTATTAATGATGACAATGGAGGTAGAAAAATTCCTGCTGTATTTGCGAAACGAAGACCAAATCGAGGAATGGAAGGATTAGGAATCACACCAAATCAAAGGAATTTAGTAGGTATCATGCAATCTACTATGTATAATCCTGAAACAATTAGAACGGATCTTACTAGAATTTTAGTGTTTGACTTACGAACAGCTAGAACAAAACAATTCCTTTATAGACAAGAAAACTCAAACTTATCAAATTCAGAAATCGTTGGTTTATCTGATACAGAATTTCTTGTTATAGAAAGAGATGGTAATTTTTCTGGAGAAGGTACTGTACAAAAACATATCTATAAAATAGATATTTCTAACGCCACAGATGTTAGTTCTACTAATGACGAAGATGAATTTGGTTTACTACTTAATGGAAAAACTCTGGAAGAATCTACCTGGGTGGAGTTAGAAAACGCTGGAATTGTTCCTGTTACTAAGACCTTAATAGCAGATCTTGTCGAAAAAACAGGATATCCACACGATAAATTAGAAGGTATATGGGTTATTGATGATCATACTTTAGGGTGTATCAATGATGATGATTTTGCGGTTACCGATGAAGATGATAATGGTATTATTGAACAAAAAATACTTCCTGGATCAGAGCCAAAAATAGATGCAAGTTCTTTATATATGATCAAGTTAAACACTTCTTTAAACGATTAAAATAAGACCAACTATTCATATTTAATTAAGTTATTTTTCGCTTAATTATAACCAATAAAGCGGAGTTAAAATATTAAATTTAACTCCGCTTTTATGATATCTAATAATTTGATATTAAAATTATGACTGAACTAAGATCTAGAATCCCTAATTGATCCTTTTTGCCGGCATTTTTCTTCCTCCTTGATTTAGAGTCAAACTATCTATTAACCCTTTATTATTAGCGTTGAAACTAATTTCTGCAGGTACTACTTTTAGGAAAAACAATGTCTCGGATTCTGCAAAAAGTTCAAACTTAGGTTGCCCTGTAGCCTCTGCATATATTGAATTTCCTTCTAAAGTAATGTCTATGATGAAGTTTGGTTGTAACTCGAATTTACCCACATATTGTTTCAAAATATCTGCTGATACCGTAATAGACTTTCTTTCTGCAGGAGGAGCTTTATCAATTCCTTTTCCTGTAAAACTTTTATCAGCAGTTTTAAATACTGTTTGTCTTTTTCCATCATCAGTCATCGAAAAATTATAAGATATAGTTCCATCATCAAAAATAAACGAACCATCTTTCATTTGGTATATTTCAAACTCTCTAGAATTTTCTCCTTCTCTTAGACTAAATAGTTTACCATCTTTAAGCATAATATGTCTTATAACATTATCTTCAAACTCATAAGCTCCTACCCATTTTTTTGCTTCTTTAATTGATAATGCAACTGCATCTTTTTTATCAGGAATTGGTTTACCTATGACAGTAGCTGCTACTTTCATAGTGATTTCACGTACATTCTTACAGTTACAATTAGTTAATCCAATTACATATACATTTTCATTTTCTAGAAAGATTCCATTCGTTGTGTATCCAAAAATTCCTCCACTATGCGCATATCCTTTAGATTCTTGTATTATGGTCTTACTCCAACCATAGCCATAATCAATTTCTTCGCCACTGTTTAACTTAGATCCGTTTATTGCTTTTTCTAAACTTGATCTTTTAATAAAGGTGTTAGCACTTATTGCATTTTGCCATTTTAATAGATCATCTACTGTAGACATCAATGATCCTGCGGCGTAAGGTAATGTAAGACTTAGATAATCCGCATTAAGGAATGCATCTTCATTTTGTTTATACCCATAAGCTCTATTTTTAATAAGTTCACTAGTACTTCCGTAATATGAAGAATTCATTCCTATTTTTTGGAAAATATTCTTCTCTATAAAATTTTCATACGTATCTTTTGTTACTACTTCAATAATATATCCTAATAATATATAACCCGAATTATTGTATCTAAACTCTTCTCCTGGATCAAAATCCATAGGCTCATTTTTAAATACATCTATTAATTCGGTTGGTGTCATATCAGTACGCGCAGATTTCATAAAACTAGGCATACCAGTATAACTTTTAATACCAGATGTATGATTTAGAAGATGATGAACGGTAATCTTCTTTCCATTCGTAGGATAATCTGGAATATACTTAGTGATTTCGTCATCAATTTTAAGTTTTCCTTGTTCTTCTAACATTAGGATTGCAACTGCAGTAAATTGCTTGGTTATCGAACCTATTTCGAATACATTTTCTGGTTTGAGAGGAACTTCTAATTCTAAATTAGCTTTTCCAAATGCCTTTCTATAAATAGGTTTTCCATTTTTGGCTACTAAAATTGAGATACCCGGTTCGTCTACAGAATACATCGAAGAAACTATAGCATCAATTTCTTTTTCTAAATTTTGGGCCTGTGTACTAAAGAACATTCCTGTACAAAAGAAAACTAAAAGTAACGTTTTAATTGTTTGTGATAATTTCATGTGATTATTATTTTGATTGATAATGTGGTTGCTTAATAAAACAATTATTATCTATTTGACGATCAATTCTAGAATAAGTTACTAAAAGATTAAAATTATTATTCTACAATAATATATATGAGAAATTAACTTTTTTAGTCAAATTAAAAATTATTATATAAAAAAAGCTTTTGGAGCATTCATGTCATATGCTACAAAAGCTTTTTTCTAGAAACCCTCTATTAGGTTTTAATACTTTAAAAATATTATTCTTCTTCTCCTATAAAACCTGGAGCTGCCGGTACATCTTCATCTATTTCTACTTCTTCTACTTCTTGAATAGAATCTCTCAATGCTTTGAATTTTTCTAATTGTTCCTCTTCACCTGTAAAATAAGGAAAAACATCCATAATTGGTGATTCTGCAATTGCAGGTATTGTATAATCTCCTGTTGTACCTTTCATAACACTATTAGTATTGTCAAAAGCTTCTTTTACATCATTAGCCTGAATTAAAAGATACATATTTGTTTTCCTTTCTTTACCGCTTTCTTCGTCATAAGCTATCAAAGATACTTTTGATTTAAACCAACGATCAGAATTTTCAAAAGGGTGTATCTCAGCAAAATTTGCAACTTTTATATTAGTAATAATAAATTCTTCACTAACATATGCTGCCATTTCTTCATTAATTCTAGTTTCTGCTTCTGTATAAGATACTGCATCCACTAAATAAGGTTCTGTAGTTACTTTCTGTACTCCAGAATCATTTATTTTTCTATATTTTACTTTACATTCGTACCAAGTAGCGCTCATATATTTACTTTTTTAGGATGCCAAATATAAATCTTAAAAAAAGTTCTCAATACGAATTTTGTTATTAGATATTCACAATTTCACAACACATTGATTATAGGTTATTTATATTCTGTTTTCGATATTAAAGCTGCATTTAATATACTAACAGGATGCAATGCAATACGTTTTGTTCCATCTTTAATCTGATGTCTACAACTAGTTCCAACAGCAGCAATAATAGTTGTTTCTGGAGCTTTTCTTACCGCAGGAAATAATGTTTGTTCCCCAATTTGCATACTCACATCATAATGCTCTTTTTCATACCCAAAAGACCCTGCCATACCACAACATCCAGAAGGAATAATGGTCACTTTGTAGTTCTTGGGTAGATTAAGGTATACAAACGTTGTATGAATAGTAGACAATGCTTTCTGATGACAATGCCCGTGAAGTTTTATTACTTTTTCTTCCCTTGTAAATTGCTCAGAAGTAATATTACCTAGTTCAACCTCTGATTTTAAAAACTCATCAATTAAAAAAGTGTTTTGCGAAAGTGTTTTTGCTACTTCTTTATCATCAGCTAACCTATGATATTCATCTCTAAACGTTAATATCGCCGAAGGCTCTAATCCAATTAATGGAATATCACTGGATATTAATTCTCTAAAAGTATTTAAATTATAATTCGCAAGTTTTTTAGCCTGCTTTAATAATCCTTTAGAAATAAATGTTCGACCACTTTCCTTGTGATTTGTAATTTTTACCTCATAACCTAATCCTGTTAACAACTCCAAGGCATCGATTCCAATATCTGTATCTAAATGATTCGTAAACTCATCAACAAAAAAGTAAATGCTTTTAATTGGATTTTTAGGTTGTTTTAGTTTTAAATGGTATTGACACCATTTTCTTAAAGACTGTTTGCTTAGTAATGGCAATTCTCTCTCTTTAGCAATACCAAGAGTAGATTTTAAAATTCCAGAAGTAAATGTGTTTTCAAAAAAGAAATTTGTTAAACTGGGTGCTATTCTTCCTAGATTATTTAACGTATTATTATTTGCAAATAATTTAGTTCTAAGAGAAGTTCCATTTTCTTTTTGATATTGATATTCGAACTCTGCTTTTAGCGCAGCTACATCGACATTAGAAGGACATTCACTAGAACAACCTTTACAACTAATGCATAAATCAAATACTTCTTTTAATTCTTTCTTGTTAAACTTATTAGGTTCGGTATTATTCGTTAATACTTCTCGTAGTGTATTAGCTCTACCCCTAGTTGTATCCTTTTCATTTTTAGTAGCCCTATAACTAGGACACATCGTTCCTCCAGATTCTACTGATTTTCTGCAATCTCCACTCCCATTACATTTTTCTGCAGCACGTAAAATTCCTAAAGAATCTGTAAAATCTAATAATGTTTCTATTTCAGGTTCTTTTCTATCAATCTCGTACCTTAACTGTTCATTCATAGCATAGGCATCTACTATTTTTCCTGGATTAAAAATACCATTAGGATCAAATACAGTTTTTATCTGTTTTAGTACATGATAATTCGCTTCTCCAATCATAAAAGGAATATACTCTGCTCGAACAATTCCGTCACCATGTTCTCCACTCATGGATCCATTGTACTTTTTTACCAAACTAGCTACATCATCAGTGATTTCTTTAAAGAGCACAACATCTGTTTTCTTTTTAAGATCTAAAATTGGTCTTAAATGCAGTTCCCCAGCACCCGCATGTGCATAATAAACTGCATCTTGATCATGTTTTTTCATTAGATCAGAAAACTCTTTGATATAGTTTGCTAAATCAGACAAAGCTACGGCCGTATCCTCTATACAGGCTACTGCTTTTTTATCACCAATAATATTACCTAATAACCCCAACCCTGCTTTTCTGAGTTCTAAGGCTTGATTAATTTGATTTCCCAATAAAATAGGATTCGCATAGGTCAATCCTGAATTCTCTAATGTAGACAACAGTTTCATTTTTTGTTTTTCAAGACTTTCTAAATCATTAGCTCTTAATTCTAACATTAAAATCGCTTGAGGATCATCTTCTATAAAAAAGCGATTCTTAAGTTGTTCTACATTGTTTTTTGTACAATCTAAGATTGTCTTATCCATCATTTCACAAGTAAATAATGTATGTTTCATTACTGGTTCTACAGCATTTAAACAGTCTTCGATAGAATGAAAGTGAGAAGCTATCATCAATGACTCCTGAGGAGGGAGTTTATCCAGTTGCAACGTAATTTGTGTTGTAAAAGCTAATGTTCCCTCACTACCAGATAATAAATTACACATATTAAAATCCTTTTTGCAATCTGAGAAAACATTGGACTTAATTAATTCATCAATTGCATATCCAGTATTACGTCTATGTATCTCTGGTTTTGGAAAATTATTATGTATATTTTCTTGTACATCTTTAGAAATCAATTCATTAAAAACAGTATCATATATCTTACCTTCTAATGTATTTTGATTCCTCTTATGCTCAAAACCTTCTTTAGAAACATTGGAAAACGTTACTTCGCTACCATCAGATAAAACTGTTTGTAATTCGATTACTTTATCTCTAGTAACTCCATATTGTATAGAAGTAGTACCACTACTATTATTGCCAACCATACCTCCTATCATACAACGATTAGAGGTAGAAGTATTTGGTCCAAAAAACACCCCATAAGGTTTTAGAAAACGGTTTAAATCATCTCTAATAACTCCGGGCTGAACAGTAACTGTTTTTTTAGCTTCATCGATAGCTATTATTTTAGTAAAGTATTTAGACACATCTACTACAATACCATCTCCAACACACTGACCTGCTAAAGAAGTCCCAGCCGTTCTTGGTATTAAACCGCAGCTATTATCGTTCGCAAAATTTATAATTTTCTTTAGGTCCAATATATTTTTAGGAAAAGCTACCGCCGTAGGAATTCTGCGATATACAGATGCATCAGTAGCATATAAGGATTTGGTAAGAAAATCGAAGTTTAATTCTCCATCTAACTGTTCACTTAAAGTAATGAGATCAGCCTCTTTTATCATATTTTTTTTCCTTTTACTAATGAATCTAACGTAATCTGCCGTTTAAAATTGGTATCAAAACAAATAAAACTATCAGTACCAGCAACTCCATCTATTTGATGAACTTGTTCGTACAGTATATTACGTAAATGATGATTATCGTATGCAAATATCAGGATAAAAAGTGCATAATTACCAGATACATAATTACATTCTAATATTTCTGGTATTTTAGCTAAATCATCAACCACCGACCTAGCATATCTAGCTTCTTTAAGCCTTATTCCTACATAAGATTTGGTTTTGTATCCTATTTGCTTCTCATCAATAACAAACTCGGCTTTATTAATTACCTGATTCTCTTTTAACTTTCTAATTCTTTGATGTACTAATGAATTAGAAATCTTTAATTCTTCGGCTATCTGAGAAAAAGGTTTTCTAGCATCTTCGCGGATCTGCAATAATATTTGCTGATCTATATAATCAAAATGATTCATAATGAATGAAATTTTGAGTGATCTAAACTATAAATAAGAAACCTTATTTTAAAGTAAAATCAATTTGACATAAAAAAAAACAATAATTAATTAAATCAATTACCTAAAGTAATAAAATTAGTCAAATGTAGTACTTTTGAAATAAAAATAAACAGATAAAATGAATTCTACACTTTTTTTTAACGAGCTATGGAAACAATATGCCCATAAAACTCCATCTGCAAATAAGGTTAAATCTCTATTAACAGAAGAGAATGAAACGATTTTCAATGATCATATCGCAATTAGAACTTTTGATGACCCAAGAACTAATATTAGTGTAATCGCTAAACCATTTTTAGCAATGGGTTATAAAGAAATAAATGAATATCATTTTGAAGCTAAAAAACTGTATGCTAAACATTACGAACATGCTGATAATCCGGATGCTCCAAAAATTTTTATAAGTCAATTGCTAAGCCATCATTTTACTGAACAGCTTCAGAAAACTGTAAAAGAATTATTGGATAACGTCGAGCGTACAATTTTTGACCAAGATGATTTAATATTAAAAGGTAGGGTTTGGGAGACACCATCCTATGAAATCTATAAAAACTTACAACAAGAATCTGAATATGCTGCTTGGATGTACGTTAATGGTTTTTGCTCCAATCACTTTACAGTAGACGTTAATAAACTGAACAACTTTAAAAATTTAACTAGTCTTAATAATTTTCTAAAGGAAAACGGATTTGTACTGAACTCTTCTGGTGGAGAGATCAAAGGAACTCCTTCTCAATTTCTTGAACAATCAAGTATTTTAGCAGATAAAATCGAAATAGAATTTATTGAGGGGATCAAAGAGATTACTTCTTGTTATTATGAATTCGCATTTAGACACAAACAAGAGAATGGTAAACTTTTTACAGGGTTTATAGCAAATTCAGCAGATAAAATTTTCGAAAGTACTGATATGAAATTACAAGAAGTTTAGACAGGTTTTAAAAGAATTCATATGTTGTATTAAATTAGAAATTAACAAAACCTTAAGCAATTCAGTCATATTAAAAAAAAGGATCTAACGTTATATTGGGATAACAATAAAAAAACAATATCACAATGACGAAGCGTATTATTATCATTACCTCTTTATTATTTGCTTCAATTTTTACAGCACAAGCGCAAGAAATTTCGGAACATGCTATAGGTTTAAGACTTAGTGAAAGTAATGGTTTTTGGGCAGAAGCTACTTATCAAGCAAAATTAAGCTCTAAAACTAGAGCAGAATTAAATCTAGGAGTGCAAGGAAGAAATAGTTTTAATGCTGTTAAATTAACTGGAATCTATCAATGGGTGTTTAATATTGATGGAGGACTAAACTGGTATGTTGGGCCTGGTATCGGTGGTGGTCTTGTCGATTATGACAATGATCTTGATAATAGGGATGACTTAGGGACTTTTGGTTTTGTAACGGGAGACGTTGGTATTGAATTCAATTTCGACTTTCCGTTATTAATTTCTTTAGATTTTCGACCAGAAATTTACTTTGATGATTACACAAATGATGATATAATATTTAATCTTGGTCTAAGTGCAAGATATAAGTTTTAGTACATCTAACATATCATAATAAAAATCCCTTGGCACTATTGTCGAGGGATTTTTATTTTTTTTCGATTATATGTTAACCTTTTCATTCGATTACATACAAAAGGTAAATATTAAAAAAACCTTATAATCATGAAAAAATTATTTTTTGTTCTCATCTTAATTGTAACTAGTATTAATCTTCAGGCACAAGATATTCCTAAAAGTGCTATAGGTATTAGATTATCACAAGGAGTTGTTGGTGATGAAGGATTTGGTCCAGAAATTACATACCAACGTCAAATGTTTGGAGAACATAATAGAATTGACGTTAACCTAAGTTGGAAAACAAATTCATTCATTAACACCTATCGCGGAGGTGCATACTTTCATTGGAGTTATAACATTTGGGATAACCTAAATTGGTTTGCCGGTCCTGGAATAGGTGCAGGATATATTGACTTTAAAACTAGCATTTTTGGTTTTGGAATAACCAATGATAGAGATAGTGAATTCTTTCCATATGTTGGAGCTGATTTTGGAGTAGATTATCGTTTTGATTTTCCACTGCAGGTGGCATTTAGTATTCGTCCAACCTATGATATTCATAGTATAGAAAATACTGGAGGATTTAGTGATGTGGATAACTTCGGAGTCAATATCGGAATTGCTGCAAGATATATCTTTTAAACCCCTCGAGAATCAACTGATTTGATTTTTGTTTAGTTGTAAGGCGCTATTATCAAAATAATAGCGCTTTATTTTGTTTCTCTAAACTGCGGCGAGTGCGCTCTCATATAATTCTACATATAAAGGAACTATATTAGCAATATCAAATTTCAATGCTTGGTTAAATGCTCCTTCCTTAAACTTACTCAATGTTTCGTCATCTCTTAAAATACTAATTGCATTATTAGACATTTCCTGAACATCCCCTACATTACTTAAATATCCAGAAACACCATCTAAATTAACCTCTGGAATACCTCCTGAATTACTTGATACTACGGGAACTTTATTTACCATAGCTTCTAAAGCCGCTAAACCGAAACTTTCTCTCTCGGAAGGAAGTAGAAACAAATCAGAGAAACATAATATTTTATCAATTTCATTACTATTACCAAGGAAAATCACATGATCTTTTATCCCTAATTCTTTACACTTCTTTTCAGCCGCTTTTCGCTCAGGACCATCGCCTACCATTAATAACTTAGCGGGAAGTTCTTTTTGAATATTATAGAATATGTCTACAATATCCATAATTCTTTTTACTGGTCTAAAATTACTAATATGAGTAACTATACGCTCTTCTGGTTTAGCCATCAACTCTCTCTGACAATCTGTAAAATCAGTTTTACGTACACTAGCTTCAATAAAATTAGGAACTACCTCAATAGTTTTTTTTATATCAAATAATCTTAATGTATCATCTTTTAAACTTTCTGAAACTGAAGTAACAATATCACTATTATTAATACTAAAGGTAACAGCAGGTTTATAAAAAGGATGATTTCCTACCAATGTAATATCAGTACCATGTAATGTTGTTACCATTGGAATATGTATTCCTTCTTCTGCTAATATTTGTTTGGCCATATATCCCGCATATGCGTGCGGTATAGCATAATGTACATGTAGTAATTCTATATCATATTTCTTTACCGTATTTACCAACTTACTAGATAAAGCTAATTCATACGGTTGATAATGAAATAGAGGATATTCTGGAACGGTAACTTCATGGAAATGAATATTGGGACTTAATAACCCTAGTCTTACTGGTTGTTTATACGTTACGAAATGTACCTGATGGTTTAATTTAGCAAGAGCAATTCCTAATTCTGTAGCCACTACTCCACTACCTCCAAAGGTTGGATAACAAACAATAGCAATATTCATAAATACAATTTTCTTTTGGTAGCACAATGTACAAGAAAAATAGTATTGCTACTTGTTAAAGGATTTGTAAAAAAGTTATTTGATTTTAATTAGCGCTATTTCTTCAATGCCAATCTTTTTTACATAAAACAATTTACCATCTATAAAACTAGGGTCCAACACTTTTAATTTTCCATTTTTCGGATCATAAGCGCAAACAGTATATGCCTCGTAATTTCCTTTGACATTTTTTATCAATTTAGGACCATTTCCACATCTAGGTCTAGGAGTATTATATTTAGTCCCCACCGGTTTAACATATTCCATTTTTAGTGTTCCTGTATACACATCTCTAAAAATATTAATCCTTGTAGATACATTAGTATTTTCTAATTCAGCATTAATAAGATACGTTTTGAATTTGTTATAAGAATCCTTTTCTATGATCCATTTTCCAAACAACTCTTCTGTATTAGGAATCTGATTTTGAGCGGAGATTGATACAAAGGAAATTAACAGAAATAGTAAAGTGATTTTGATTGGCATATCTTTATCTTGTTTATTCAATCTTATCAAATTGTATGCCTAACTAAAGAAATAAAAAAAGCAGATCATAAGCCGGATTCTGTAATCCATCAAAGATGGAATCCTTATCATTTATCTAGCCTTGATATTACTATCAAGATCAAACCGCCTACCCTCCAACATTGGGCGCGCAACCCTTAAGCGTTGGTATACATGGCGTTGCACCGTATAGAGTTTACCTGGTTTCACTACAGCCTTACCTGTACATACTTTCTGCTGCACTTGTCCTCATCTCACGACGGACGGGCGTTACCCGCTATACTGCACTATGGTGTCCGGACTTTCCTCTCTTTTGATAAATCAAAACAGCGATAAGGTGATCTGCTTACGTGCAAAAATAAAATAAATAGAAAGCTTGAATAAGTAATTCGTGTTTTTTTTAAACTGTTAATAACTCGGTTGTAAAAACCAAATACAGTAATTCTTTATTTCCAATCAATTTTTAACTTTGTATCGATGGAACACTTCATAGTATCTGCACGTAAATATAGACCTCAGACGTTTAAGGACGTTGTGGGACAACAGGCTATTACTAATACGCTGCTTAATGCTATCGAGAACAATCACCTTGCGCAAGCCTTATTATTTACAGGCCCAAGAGGTGTTGGTAAAACATCATGTGCTAGAATTCTAGCAAAAACAATTAATCAACAAGGACATGAAAATCCAGATGAAGATTTTGCATTTAACATTTTTGAGTTAGATGCTGCTTCTAATAACTCTGTTGATGATATCCGAAACTTAATCGATCAAGTTCGTATACCTCCACAAGTTGGAACTTATAAAGTTTACATAATTGATGAGGTACACATGTTATCACAAGCAGCTTTTAATGCTTTTCTTAAAACATTAGAAGAACCGCCAAAACATGCGATTTTTATACTTGCAACTACAGAGAAACATAAAATCATTCCAACGATATTATCTCGTTGTCAGATTTTTGATTTTAAACGAATAACAGTTACCGATGCAAAGAATCATTTGATGCAGGTAGCTGAGCAAGAAGGAATAACTGCTGATGAGGATGCTTTACAAATCATTGCTCAAAAAGCGGATGGTGCTATGCGAGATGCTTTGTCTATTTTTGATAGAGTTGTTAGTTTTAGTGGTAAAAATCTAACTCGACAGGCTGTTACCGAAAACCTCAATGTATTAGATTATGAAACGTATTTTAAGACTACAGATCTAATTCTGCAAAATAATATTCCTCAATTACTTTTAGAATTCAATGAAATTCTAGCTCAAGGATTTGATGGTCATCATTTTATAGCTGGTTTGGCTTCTCATTTTAGAGATTTATTAGTTTGCAAAAATCAAGCTACCATTAATCTATTGGAAGTTGGAGAACAAACAAAAGCCAAATATTTAGAACAATCACAAAAAGCACCACATCCATTTTTAGTTCAGGGAATTGAACTTGCAAATGATTGTGATTTAAAATATAAAACAAGTCGTAACCAGCGATTATTGGTCGAATTATGTTTAATGCAACTTGCCTCTGTACTTACTAAAGACGGAGAAAAAAAAAAGGCCAGCCTTACATAATCCCTCCTAACTATTTCAAGGAAAAAGGAATACAACCAGTAAAGATTTCTCCAGAAGTTAAAGAAAGAGCTGAAGAAAAAGCTGCTCATAGTGAATCTGAGATTTCTATTTCTAAAGAAAATCCCGGTGTATCTGTTTCATCCACTCCTGTTGATGAAAAAAAACAAGAATCTCCTTCTCAAATTACTAATACAGAACAAACAGCTACTATAGCTCCAACCACTTCGGAAAACAAATCTGTAATTAGAAATAGAACTGGTAGAACCTCTGGTTTATCACTAAGTAGTATTCGTAAGAAAAAAGAACACGCTGAGAAAAAAGTAGATACAATTGTTGATCCTAAAAATTTACCTAGTGATGATTTCACTGAATCCGAAATGCAAGCTGGTTGGGAAGAATATGGGAAAATGCAAGACAAAAAAGGAGAACGTATTATTGGTTCTATGTTCGCGATGAATATACCTACATTAAATGATGGTAAAATTTATTTAGAACTACCTAATAATTCTATGAAAGCTGATATGGAGAGTGCACTACCAGGATTATTTCAGTTTCTTTACAAAAAACTTAACAATTATAGTATTGCACTTGATATTAAGGTAAACGAAGAGGCATCAAAAAAATATGCTTTTACTCCGCAAGATAAATACGAAAAACTTCGAGAAAAAAATCCTCTTATTGATAAATTAAGGTCTGATTTTGACTTAGATATCTAATAGTGTTTTATTGAAAAAATATATAACTTACGATTTCTGATAAACATGATTAAGATCTAGAGTCAACATTTCTTAGTTTAGAAAAACCTTTCCATCTGACTAATTAGCATTAGAAAAATCAAAATAGTAATTTTGCTTATTATAATTGAAACAAGATGATGCTAGGTTTAAAACTCCCAACTGATCCGCGATGGGTAAATATTGTAGAAAAAAACATTGAAGAAATCCTTACGGATCATGCCTATTGTGAACAAAAGGCAACATCAACTGCCATATCATTAATTGTTAGTTTCCCCGAATATACAGAATTGGTACAGGAGATGACTAAACTAGTTAAAGAGGAAATCAGTCATTTTAAAATGGTACACGATAAAATCATTGCCCGTGGATGGACATTAGGTCGAGATAGAAAAGATGATTATGTCATTCAATTAGTTACTTTTTTTCCAAAAGGTGGTAGTAGAACTACGCAATTAGTACATCGACTATTATATGCAGCCTTGATTGAGGCCAGAAGTTGTGAACGTTTTAAACTTTTATCAGAAGAATTAGAAGATCAAGAATTAGCTAAGTTTTACAGAGATTTAATGGTTAGTGAAGCTAATCATTATACTATGTTTCTAAACTTTGCCCGTCAGTATGGAGATCGCAAAGAAGTTGATCAAAAATGGCAGGATTTATTGG
This sequence comes from Aquimarina sp. AD1, assembly GCF_003443695.1. Classification (NCBI taxonomy): domain Bacteria; kingdom Pseudomonadati; phylum Bacteroidota; class Flavobacteriia; order Flavobacteriales; family Flavobacteriaceae; genus Aquimarina; species Aquimarina sp. AD1. Next base: position 1,461,059 of record NZ_CP031966.1, read on the forward strand.
ATTTCGAAGCAGATATCATGAAATCTCTAAGTAAAAAAGAATCAATTCACGGATAGTATAAAGCGAGTATAACTTGTTTTTTACACTCGCTTTACGCAAATTACTGTATGATTTATAATGGTATAAATGCAGAAACTTTATAAAACTCATCAGAGGTTCCTGCATCCGTATTTAAGGTTGCTCCTGCCGATATTCTAAAAGCAATTCCTTTATCAAATTTTAGTTTAATTGACCCTCCTAACCACTGATATACTAATAAAGGATCTCCTTCTTCTTGTCTCGTTACTCCAAAGGATTCATAAAAAACTCCTAAAACTACACGCTTACTAACACTTATTCCCGGAGCCATCCAATTTAAAAGATAATCTTTGGTCAAGATACCATCATCTTCTCGTATTGATTTATAGTAAGATATATATCCTTCAAAATCAATCAAACCCTTTTGATAATTTACATAAACACTCGGAACAATTCCTTCTCCTATTTTAGTTCCTGTGCTATTAGATGAAAACTTACCACTAGTGAAACCAAAAGATGGATTAATATATAAAGATTTATCTAATAACTTAAATCCTAATCCAACAGACGTTTCTAACAATAGATCACTTCCGGATGGCAAGTTTCCAAAAGATGGATTTGTCCAAAAAATAGTATAAAAGGTAATATCAAAATTTCTATTCGTTTCAAAGTTACCAAAGAAAATAGGATAAAAACCTGCAACACTATTATGAATGATTTTGGTTGCAAATGTAGTTTTATTCTGTTCTTTTTTTTCCTGAGCACTAGAGGCATACATCATTAATAAGCATGCTATAATCGTTAATATATTCTTTTTCATAATTAAAATTCTGTTTGTAAAAATTGATTTATTAATGTTGAGGTTTCTATATGTGTTTCTTCGAGGTGCAGATGATGACCACCTGTAACCCAATGAACACTAGCTTTTTTAAACCTCTTAAGCCTTTCGCTAAACATTCCATTTGAGAAAAGGCCCTCTTTTCCTAAAATAACAAGTACCTCACAAGATATTTTTTCAATAAAAAGTTGCGCTTGTCTTTCTGTCATCTTATAACATTCTGGTAAGGCAATACGCGGATCATACCGCCATCGATATCCATTAGATGTTTGAGACAAAGATCTCCCTATCAAGCAAGCGGATGCATCATACGACATACTACTGATGTTACTCTTCATTCTATCCTTAATAGCTTCTTCCCTAGTATCAAATTGAGAAGAATTTGTTGAAGAAAAACCAAACAACTTGGTCTTCTTAGCCATTTTCAGTTGTTTTGTGGATTTTCTAAAATTAGATACAACATCCCCCTCATTAATTACAAAAGGAGCACCTAAACCATCTATAAAAACTAATCTATCCATAAATTCGGGCATTGCAGCCGCAATAATAGCTGCCACTCCCGTGCCCATGGAATGTGCAAGAATCGAAAAGTTCTTCCATTTTAATATGCTTACTACATTCAATATATCAATCGCATAGTCCCACAAATAATAGGAATCATTAACCGATCGATGATCAGAAAAACCGTGACCAGCTAAATCAAGAGCGACTAAATAAATATCCTCAGAAAGTAATGGTGCTATCTTGTCGAATGTATTTGCATTATCCAACCAACCATGAATAGCAAGCAGTGGTTGACCTGTCTTATCTCCCCAGGTTTTAGCACTAATCTTAAAACCTTCTATATCCAATACTAATTCCATAATTAAATAGATATCGTATTATTAGCTTCTTCTATAATTTTTAATGCTCTTTGTTTTAATACAATTACATTAAATTTTCCATTCGGAGTTTTTGGAATTGATTCGATAATCTGAATATACTCTGGTACTTTATAATTTTCTAAATTAGATGAGCAATGCGATAAAATCTCTTTTTCTGTAATTGATTCATTTGAGTTAAGTACAATGAACGCAAATAACGCTTCTCCGTAATCAGCGTGAGGAACACCTGTTACTACAACAGCGTTGACTTCTTTAATATTTCCTATATAATCTTCGACTTCTTTGGGACTAACTTTTATACCTCTAGAATTAATCATATGATCCATTCTACCTATAAAATAGAGATATCCATCATCGTCAATAGTACAGTAATCACCGGTATACAATACTTTTTCACTTGGATATCTACCTGGTTTAAGTTTTTCTAATGTTTTAATTGGTTTATTCCAATATCCCTGCATTACAGTTGCACCGCGTATTACTAATTGACCTATTGTATTTGGAGTAGATATTTTGTTATCATCAGAATCCACTAACCATAGTTCAGTATTTGGAATAGCTATCCCTACACTATCCGGTTTATTGTCAATATCTTCTGGAGGCAAGTACGTGCATCTCTTACATTCTGTTAGGCCATACATTGAAAATATTTGAGCCTTTGGAAATATATTTTTGATCATCTGAATATTACTACTCGTTAGGGCAGCTCCAGTATTTGTTACGGAACGTACACTTCTTAAATCAAAACGATGTTTCTTATTTTGCTCAAATAATAGCATGATCATCGTTGGTACTGCAGGTATTATTGTTGCTTTCTCCTTTTCTATTCTTTTTAATAGAAATATGGGCCAAGTGGATTCTTTTTCTAATACTAATGTTGCTCCAACAGAAATACTCATAATCATTTGATATAAACCATAATCAAATGATAAGGGTAAAGCACATAAAATTTTATCTTCCTTACTATACCTCAAATAACTATTTAATGAATTCGTAGCGGCAATCATATTTTGATGAGTTAACATCACTCCTTTTGGTTCACCGGTAGAACCAGAGGTATATATAATAGCAGCTAAATCAACACTAATTGTTCTCGAAGAAACAAGTTCTTTTTCCGTTTTATTAGATACACGTCCAAAATCAACAAATAAGGTTTCTTCTAGATCTAATGATTTATTAGGAATAATAATCTTTTTAAGCTTTGAGTTATCTAATAGTTCTATATTCTGAACTGCTATATCTTCTTTGGTGATTAAAACTATAGCACCAGAATCATTAAGTATATATTCAATTTTATTAGATTTTAGCTCAGTTCCTACAGGAATTACAATAGCTCCAATTTTTAGAACTGCCCAGAAAGAGATGACAGTCTCTATAGCATTTCCTAATTGAAGTACAACACGATCTCCTCTTTTAACACCGATATTTTGAAAATACGAAGCAAGTGAATCGGATTGTCTATTTATGTTAGAAAATGAAAATCTTTTTTCTCCGAATACTACAGCTATTTCGTTAGGATATAGGTGTGCAGATTCTTCCAAGAAATTTTGAATTTTTGGTATCATTATAAAATATTTATAAGTTGAATTAACAAGTAGCTTATTGATACTTCTAAAATGATTAGAGTATCAATAAGTACTTGCGGTAAAGAAATCTAGAATTCCTCTACAATAATTAAAATGGAAGTTTTATACGTTATAAAACCGAAACATCTATGCTCATTTCGGTAAGTACATACTCGAAAATTGTTTGTAACGTATTGAAGTGTTTGGCTTCTATATTATCAGGGTTTACCTCGAAACCATTAATATTATCTTCTAAATATGTTAGAAAAAACATAGATGAAAGCGAATCAATTCCTAAATCATTTTTAAGATGAGATTCTATTAAGATCTCTTCTTTAGTAATATTCGGAATACTATCTAGTAAACCGTCTTTTATTATATCTAAAATTTTATCAGTATCCATTATTATATCAATTAACTTAAGATTGGTTCTTCTTGTTTAAAATTTACTAGTATTTGCTTATTTACAATATCTTCTGTTGTATCACTACCTCTAATAAGGTAGGTTTCTCCTCGATATAATAATACCTCAGAAGGGAACCCATGACTATGAAAAAGTCCAGGAGAAGATGTTGGACCATAAGCTCCTGACAACTCAACTAATAAAATATCAGATACATTTACTTTAGTAAGCATAATATTGCGTCCAATAATATCATCTGGACTGCATAACGGTCCTGAAACCTGATACTTATCTACAAAACTATCATCAGGATTAGATATATTTTTCATTGGAAAATTTCTTTTTACCACTCTTCCTGAGCCCGCTGCTGCAGAATGGCAATTAGTACCTCCATCCGTTACAACAAAAGTTTTTCCATGATTAAATTTCATATTATTTACTTTAACAGCCATAGAGCCTGCGGTACCAATTATAAATCTTCCAGATTCCATAATGATTCTAGTGTTAGGGAACCTTTTGTGAAAGCTATTGAATAATGGAACCATTAAGTTTCGAAATTCCTTAAGGTCTAGTTCTTCTTGATTATTAAAATATGGAATTCCCATTCCTCCCCCTACATCAACCATAGTGAATTCGCAATTGTATTTTTCAACAATCTTTTCGTATAATTCTAAAATATACTTAGTGTTTTCATATACTGATTTAGCTTCTAAAATATTTGTACCATTATATACATGAATACCTCTAATATTTACATTCGGTGTATGCAAATAAGTTTTAAAATTACGAATCGCTTGTTGTTCTTCAATCCCAAAATGAGTAGGCCTACCTCCCATTTTCCAAGGAGATCCTTCTGCAGAAAAGTCTGGATTAATGCGAATCGCAACATTAGCTGTAACTCCCAATTCTCCAGCAAAAGAAGAGACTCTTTCCAATTCTACTTCAGATTCTATTACTATAGCAAATATGTCTAATGCGATGGCTTTTTTAAGCTCTTCATCTTTTTTACAAGGACCTAAATAAATGATATTATGAACAGATGTTCCAGCTTTAAGAGCGATTTCCATTTCTGTGATAGAACATACCTCTGTACAGGCTCCTTGTTCTCGTAGCAATTTTACCAAAGAAACATTTGGATTTACTTTAAGAGCATAAAATACATCCACACAAGAAGGTAATGCATTAACTAAATTTTGATAATTGGTAATCAATTGTTCTCCGTCATAAAAATATGCTGGTGTTCCATATTTGTCTACAGCAGATATTATTTCTTTATTATTGTTTTTCATTTTTTTAGTAATTATCAGTAGTAAACGTGATACACATGTTTAACTACAGTAAGATATATTACTCCATTGAGCACTATATTCTTATTAAGTATTGAGTTTTAAGAGTGTTTTAAGGAAGGTTTGGAATTCTATTGATCTGAATTAAACATATCATACTCTATAAGCCAATGGCCATTTTCTTTTTTCCATAGAATCACATATGACCCTTCGAAAACGTGCTCTTTTTGTGAATCTAAATAACCAAGCATATGACATCTTTGAAAGGCCACATCCATTTTTCCGAAAAACTGTAATTCATCCTGAAAAAATTCAACTCTATCTACCGATTTTACACTTAGAGAAAATTCTTTTTCAATTTGGATTCTTCCTATTCTAGGTTTGACTCCTGGTTTCATAAAAACCGCACCTTTGCTCGTGTATTCTTCTGAAATTCCTTTTGGATCTTTATTCCTCCATTTAGATTCGAAACGACGATCCGCTTTATCAATAAGTTTTGCTTCTTTTAAAAGGTCTTTTTCCGTAACATTTTCAATTCCGAAATAACTAACGACAGAATCTTTGTATTTAATTTCAGCTTGAGTTGGTTTTGTAGCTGCCAAAAATGATGATGATAAGATTAAGACAAAAATTCCGATAAAAAACGTCCAAGTTGGTTTTAGACTAACTGTTTTCATAACTGGTTTGAGTTTAAGAGTTAAAAATTAATATTTATAAGATTCGAAATTATAGCAGCTTCAATTTTTTAGTTATAAATATTCTAACACAAACTTTACTTTATTATAGTTATGAGCGATAATAAATGGCATGAATACCATAAAAAAAATATGTAATAATGATAATCAAATGTGATTTTAAACGTTAAATCGATATTATTTTAACATTTCATAAAGATTTACTGTAAAAAATCAAAAAAGAGAATGTATATTAATTTATTAGATGGCCTTATAAAAGCCGATCAATATAAGCGGAACTGCTATGATCAAAAAGAAATTATAACTAATCAAGAATATATATGTAACAAATTCTACATCATTAAAAATGGAGTTGTAAAAGTTAGTAGTCTAACAGAAAAAGGAGATGAAATAATACTATTCGTACTAAGCAAAGGGCAAGTTTTTGGGTCGAACCCGATTATAGATAATTCGTACACAAATTACTTTTGTGAATCGCTTAACGAAGAAACTATATTATATGAATTTGACATTCAGCAGGTGAGGAATCATATAAAAGAAAATCATTTCAAATATAAAGATATACTGATTGCACTAGGGAATCAATATTTCCAATTAGAAAGAAGAATACGAACTTTAACAAATAATAGTGCTGAACAACGTTTAATCAATGTTCTTCTAGAATTCATGGAAAAGTTTGAATCAATATCGGATAACAATCAAAATATCATCATTGATATACCCCTCAATCAAGAAGAAATTTCTAATTACATTAGGGTAACAAGAGTTACTATAAATAAAATAATTAATAAACTTAAAAAAGATCTACTAATTGAATCTAATCAGCAAAAAATTATTTTGAAAAAAGGTTTTTTTGACTACCAGAAAGGATTTTAAAGTAAAGTAATTACAATCTATAACCAACAGATAATTGAATATTTCGGTTTGTTCCATCTATGTTTATACCCGCTCCATCATCAAAAACATTAGATAATCCAAAAGCATAACGAAGATCTACAAAAAAGTTATCTGTGATATTCGCTCCAACTCCAATTACTCCGGCAAAATCAAACGTACCAAAATCAGTATCACTAGATTGATTATCTTCCCATTCCCATATCTTAAGTCCGGCTTGTGGTCCTAATTGAACATTAAAAAGATCAGTAATATTGTATTTTAACATTACAGGTAATTGAAGATAATTAACTCGTAAGTCTCTATCTTTATTTCCTTGTCCAGAATATTGAAATTCTGGTTGTAATCTTAATTTATCTGTTAATCTATAGTCCGCTAAAAAACCAACTACAACACCTATTCTACTCTCATCTAAATCCCCGGTGATATCATCAGAACTAATAGAACTTAAATTTGCTCCTATTCTAATTCCGTATCTTGATTCCTGAGCGTTGATAGTAACAGCACCTATAAATAAGGCAAAAAGTAAAAGTAAAATTTTATTCATAACATAAGTATTTATAATCAATTTGGTTCCTAAAGCAATTTAACACAAAAAAAGTAATTTTAAAGACTATGTAGATAGTTTAAGCCAAATATTCCAATGATAAATCGACAAAAAGTCGATAAGTTGATTTTTTATGTCTTTAATCGATTTTCTAGTTTTTCACTGTACAAAGATTTTATAATCCCATCTGACAAACCAATTTTAGGAACAAAAATATCCTTAGCCCCACTCCATTTCATAGCTGATAAATATACCTTAGTAGCTGGTAGTATAACATCTGCTCTATCTTGATTTAAGTTTAACTCCCATATTCGTTCTTCATAGGTTAAAGAGTTTAAAAGATCATAATAAGAACTTAAATATAAAAACGATAACGGTTTCCCATTACTCTTTCCACTATTCTTAAAGATATTATTAATATTTCCACCAGAACCGATTAAGGATAATCTGGAATATCCATTAGTAGTATCTGTTATCCATTTTTCTACTTCTTTCCAAGTATTTTCGGAAACAACATTGTTAAGCAATCTTACTGTACCTAATTTAAAAGATCTAGAAGCTATTGTATTTCCGTTATGATAAAGCGTAAACTCAGTACTACCACCTCCTACATCTACATATAAATAAGTTGCATCAGTATTAATTAAATCATGAAGATCCGTCATTGCAATAATAGCAGCTTCATTAGTTCCATCGATAATATCAATCTGAATTCCTGTTTTCTTTTTAATTAGATCTACTACTTCCTTGCCATTTTCAGCTTCGCGCATGGCAGATGTAGCACAAGCTTTGTATCTAACTACCTTATGAGTATTCATTAAAAGTTGATATGCTTGCATTGTGTCAATCATCCTTTTAATATTTTCATCAGAAATTTTATTCGTCAAAAATACATCGGCTCCCAATCTTATAGGAACTCGAACCAGACTGGTTTTCTTAAACCGGGTAGTTTTTCCTTCTTCTTCATGTACACTACTAATTAGTAATCTAACAGCATTAGAACCTATATCAATAGCCCCATATTTTTCTATAGTCAACAAAATATTTAATTTCCTAGTTTTCTTAAATAATAATCATACGTAGCAATTTGAGATCTTACCTTCGCATTGTCGTTTCGAATATACCCATTATCCTGATTTTCTGAAAGTTTTCGGCCTTTGACATTATCACTCCAACATATTTCGAATGTATCTATCAATTCATCTTTAATATCATCATCATAAATAGGGCAGGTAATTTCCACACGTCTATCTAAGTTTCTTCTCATCCAATCGGCAGAGGATATAAAAACCTTAGGGTCTCCTCCGTTTTCGAATATTAAAAGCCTTGGGTGTTCTAAAAACTTATCTACCACACTGATCGCTCTAATATTTTCACTCATCCCTGGAATTCCTGGAATCAAGCAGCATATACCTCGAATTATTAAATCAATCTTTACACCTGCTCTACTTGCTTCATAAAGTTTATCGATCATACTATAATCGCTTAAACTATTTAATTTTAGTTTAATTCCAGCAGGTTTTCCTTTTTTACTATTCTCTATTTCAGAATCAATTAATTTAGTCAATGAGCTTCTGGTATAGTGAGGTGATACAAATAAATGCTTATATCTACTTACTTTATAATTAATTTCAAAAAATTTAAACACCTTATTTGTCTCCTTCAAAATAGCTTCATTGGTAGTAAACAAGGTATAATCAGTATATATTTTGGCCGTAGATTCATTAAAATTTCCTGTACTAATAAATCCATATCTTTTTAATTTACCTTTTTCTTCTCGCTCAATAACACAAGCTTTACAATGAACTTTTAAACCTGGAACACCAAAAATTAAGTTTACTCCTTCTCTCTGCATTTGTTCCGCATAACTAATATTTGCTTGTTCATCAAATCTAGCCTGAAGCTCTATCTGCACAGTAACCTTTTTTCCATTCTTTGCTGCATTTATCAAAGAACTAGCAATATGAGAAATACTAGCCAATCGATATATCGTAATCTTAATTGTCTTTACTTTTGGATCAATTGCTGATTCTCTTAAGAATTTAACGGTATAAGAAAATGTATGATACGGAGTATATTGCAGGTAATCCTTTTTAGCTATTTTATCCAGAAGACTTCCTTGTAAACTTAATCCAGGAATTGTTAACGGAATCAATGACTGATATACTAATTCCTTTTTACCTAAATCTGGAAAATTCATATAATCTCTTCGATTATGGTATCTACCACCAGGAATAATACTATCGGCATTATCAACACCCATTTTTTCCATTAAGAAATTAAGTGTATCCTTATCTATAGTCTTATCGTATACAAATCGCACAGGTTCTCCATCTCTTCTCGATTTTACACTACTAGAAATTTTTTCTATAAAACTTTTACTAAAATCATTGTCAAAATCAAGCTGTGCATCCCTAGTAATCTTGATCATATGTGCAGAAGCACTTACATAATCAAAAATACTAAAGTTGATCTGCATACAATACCTTATTAGATCATCTAAAATTATTATGTATTTTTTACCATCTTTTTCTGGTAATACAACAAAACGATCGGTATTCTTAGGAATTTCAATTAGTGCATAGATTTTTTCCTTTGTTTTCTGGTGTAAAATCTTAGATATCGTACCCTCTTTAGGTACTTTATCTTTTAACACTAATTTTACCGCCAGATAAGCTACACTGTCTTTAAGGTGTGGAAACTTATCTAGATCATTCAAAATATAGGTTACCAAGGCGGGGCTTACCTTATCTACAAAATACCTACGAATAAAACTATCTTGTTCTGGAGTTACTTGATTTTCATTAATAATAAAAATATTATGTTCTTTTAGTCTTTCTCCAATAGTATTAATCGTTTTTAAACTTTCCGCTTGTTGCTTAATAACTATTTTGGTAATTTGTTCTAATAACTCGCTTGCAGTTTTACCTTTAAGGACATTTTTACCATCCCTGCCTGCAAGATCAATTCTTTTTATTGCCGCATAACGTACTTTAAAAAATTCATCTAAATTATTAGAAAATATACCTATAAATCTTAGCCTTTCTAATAACGGAACACTATCATCAGACGCCTCTTGTAACACTCTAGCGTTAAATTGTAACCAACTTAATTCTCGATTTATATATTTATTTACCTGATTTTCTACCATTTATCGCAAATCTTTAGGAAAAAGAGTCAGTATGTTTTTTCCTACACCTATATCTTTCCAACTATCAATATCAAACTGAATACCTATAACACCTGCTGTTGGTAGATTATCTATCATTTCACTACCGTAAAGATTTGCTATAGAAGTAAATGCGTGGTTATGACCAAAAATCATAAGAGCATGTACCTTATCATCACAATTTTTAATAACTTCTATCACCTGATGTCCATTAAAATCATAAAGCTTTGACTCTAAACTAAATATAGCATCATGAACCTCTAGATTATTTAATATAATCCTAGCGGTACTTTTGGCTCTCTCCGCATCACTACTTATAACCTTATCAATAGAGTTTATAAGGTTTTTTAACTCTTTTCCGATCAAATCAGCATCCTTCAAGCCTCGGTTATTTAAAGGTCGTTTATGATCATCTAAATCAAACTCCCAAGAGGATTTAGCATGCCTAATAATATATAAAGTTTTCATACTTCAGAAAAAGTTTAAGTAAAATAAAATTATATACGCAAGTTTAAGAATAAGCATTTACAATTCTATAAATAAAATGATAAAAAAGAATATTCTAAAAAAAAACTATCCATAAGTATAATTTTCATGAATATGAATCTAAAACCATAAGGAAACGGGAATTATTTACAAACTAAAACATAAATATGTGAAAATGAGACGGGTAATACCCTACACTTAATCGATAAAAGCGTATTTTATATCGAAAAGAACAGATTTTACTTACATAATCAAATGTTAAAATTTAAATTTACCTACGGTTTCCCCTTAAAATGAAGACGTTTACCCTGATTAATTAAACGCAATTTAGTGACAAGATTTAAGTTATATATAATAGGGAATAAAAAAGGAAAAGTGGAAAAAATAAGTAATCAAATAATAAATTATAGAAAAACGTATGTTAGCATAATGCTGATTCTACTATGTTTTTCATTTAATTTACAAGCTCAGGTAGAAGTTCCTCTTGAAAAAAGAACGGAGTTTACCATCAAAGGTGACTTTAAATTCGTCTCTAATACTATTCTTGGTAAAGTAAGCAATGATGATGGTACAGATCAATTCGATCCTAATAAGAGTTATAACAATGGAGGATTAAATAATCAATTTAGAATGGGATTCATAGATATTGATAATGACCCTTCTACTTTTAATTCTAGTAGCGCTGATCTTGATATCACTTCGGGATGTGCTGCTATTAAACATGTTGGACTTTATTGGACGGCCTCTTATGCGGATGAGAATAGAGAACACGACATTTCTTCTATCAAAATCAAATATCCTGGTAATAATTCTTATTCAACTATTAAGGATGCTCAAATAATACATGACTATTATAATGATTCTAAATCTTTGTTTAAGCAATATTCTTGCTACAAAGACATTACTAAAGAAGTAATGAATTTGGAAAACCCTACGGGTACCTATACGGTTGCAAATATTCCGGTCACCACTTCAGAAGTTAATGATGATGCTACTCTTGGAAATGGTCTAGCAGGCGGATGGACAATGGTTGTTATTTATGAAGATAACTCCAAGCCTAGAAAACGTTTTTATATATATGATGGTTTTGTTAATATCGATTCCAAAGCAAAACCGGTAGAATTCTCTTTTGATAATTTCCAAACAATTCCTGAAGGCGCTGTTCACGGAAAAATTGGTGTTATTTCTTATGAAGGAGATAAAGGAATACGAGGTGATCGTTTTCAGGTAATGTCTAATGAGACTAATAAGTACAAAGGTATTACAGATAACACCAACCCAATGAACAATTTCTTTAATGCGAACATTACTGAAAACGGGAAAAATATTACTTCTAGGGTTCCGGCAAGTCAAAACACACTTGGGTATGATGCTGATTTATTTGATATAAAAAATCCAAGAAATAGTATTATAGGTAACAACCAAACGAAGTCTAGCTTTAGATTATTAACAGATAATGACGGTTATTCTGTGATGGCTGTAGCATTTAGTGTAGAGATATATGAACCGGCTATTCAGATCATAAAAAGATCTCGTTACACAGATAATAGTTTTGTTTTTCCAAATGATATTGTAGCACCGGATCAAGATATTGTTTATAGTTTAACTATAAATAATGATGGTAATGACGATGCTAAAAACACAGTTATAAAAGATATTTTGCCAGAAAACGTTTTATTTTTCAAAGAATCAGTTGTACTTCCTTCTAAGAAAATAAAAGTATCTTATGATGAATCAACAAGAACTGTAAGCTTCTCTGTACCTAATAAAATGGTGAAAATTGATAGCGAACCTTTTGAAATTCGTTATTCTATTAAAGTAAATACCAGTTGTGATTTACTAAATGAAACTGGCGAAATTACTATTGTAGATCAACCTGTGATTGCTGAGTTTAATGGTTCCCTTAATGAAACTAAAAAATTCAGTAAAGGATACAATCATATAAACAAATGTAATCTTCCTGATTATTATCAACTTAAACTAGCTGTTGATATGAGTGGTTTAAATTGTCCTAATTTTAATACGGATTTCGCAACTCGCTCTAAAGAGTTAGATAAAAATATAGTAGAGTTAAGCACTTCAGATAAATCTGAAAACACGGGCAATACCGGAATTAACAATGAGGATATTGTTGATATCAGTACAGATCCTGAATCTAATTTAGATTCTTCAATTTCTTTAGATAAAACTATTAATGACCTTATTAAGTTAAATGAAATATATTTTGAGTTTGACAAATGGGATATCACAGAAAGAGCTATTGTAGAATTAGATAAGGTCGTATCGTTAATGAACAACGAATACCCAGAAATGGTTATAAAAATAGAAACTCACTCAGATAGTCGTGGAGATACAGATTACAATCTTACACTATCTCAAAAAAGAGCCGAGTCTATTTATAAGTATCTTATTAGTAAAGATATTTCTGAAAATAGAATTCTATCTTATATTGGTTTTGGAGAAGCTAAACCGGTAAACAAATGTAAAGATGGTAAAGACTGTTCTGAAGAAGAATATCGAAAAAACCGTAGATCAAGTTTTGTGATTATGTAATTTTTAATTTCTAAATAAGAAATTTAATTACTTCTACCTAGTTACGGTGACAGCCTATTTGTTACCCAGTTGTTACCTTTTTGTTGTTGGGCATATCGAATTCTGTCATGAAGTCTATTTGGTCTTCCTTGCCAAAATTCAAATTCTACTGGGGTCACACAATACCCACCCCAAAAGTCAGGTTTAGGAATTTCTTTCTCCTTATATTTTTCTTCTAATGCTAGTAATTTGCTTTCTAAAAAAACTCTAGACTCAACAATACTGCTCTGCTCAGAAGCCCAAGCTCCTAATTGACTTCCCCTTGGTCTAGAATTAAAATAATCACTACTTTTTTGTTCTGAAATTCTATTAACTACACCTTTTATAATTACCTGACGTTCTAAATTAGGCCAAAAGAAAGAAATACAGACTTTATTATTTGCAGCCATAGCTTTTCCTTTTTCAGACTCGTAATTGGTATAAAATACAAATCCTTCTTCATCGAAATGTTTGAGCAATACAATTCTCGTTTTAGGGTAACTATCTAACCCAAAAGTTGTTAAACTCATAGCATTAGTCTCTTCTACTCCACCTGCTTCTTCTACTTCTTTAAACCAATTCGAAAACAAAAGAAATGGAGAGACTGGTAATTCGTTTTCTTCTAAAGCCTTTTTATCATAAGATTTTCTATAATCCGTAAGATCTCTATTCATTATTTTATAATTAGCACATTTATAGTTTAAATGTAATATGAAAAAACGTATTTCTTTCTTTAGAACTCAAAAACTTTACCATCATCTCCTATTACAACATTATCAAATACTGTAGAAGCCTCTTCTTTAAACTTCTCTATATTATCATATCTCGTAGAGTAGTGACCTAGAATTAGGTTTTCTACATCCGCTTTACTTGCTATTGTGGCGGCTTCGATAGCCGTACTATGACCAGTTCTCTGACACAAGTGCTTATGACTTTCTAAAAAAGTTGATTCGTGATATAAAGCTGTTACTTTATTTAGTAAGGAAATTTTATCTTCATCATATCTAGTATCACTACAAAAGGCATAACTCTTTACCGGTGCCGGATCATCCGTTAGCTCTGCATTAGGAATAACATCTCCGTTCGGTAATATAGCATCTTTACCTTTCTTGATAGATTTATAATACGCTTTATCAATATCATAATTAAGAACCTTACTCATCAATAACTTTCTGTCTCCTGATTTTTCTTGAAATAAGAAGCCATTACAATAAATTCGATGTTGAAGCGGTATGGTCCGAACTGTTACTTTTTCGTCTTCGAACACTAATTCTGAATCTGTATTCGTAAGTTCATGAAAATGTAATGGATAATCTGTCCAAGAATTAGATAGCTTAAGCTGCAGTGTAATTGCTTCTTTTATTCCTTTAGGTCCATATATATGGAGCGGGTTTTCTCTATTTAGCATCCTAAACGTAGAAACCAAACCAACAAGTCCATAAAAATGATCTCCATGAAGATGTGAAATAAAAATATGATTAATTCTAGAAAATTTAATCTTATTTCTTCTTAGTTCAACCTGTGTACCCTCTCCACAATCAATAAGAAAAATATGATTATTTATTTCTAATACCTGTGAAGTTGGATTCGTGAATGTTCTTGGTGTCGCAGAGTAGCAACCTAAAATTGTTACTTTCAATTTTATATCTCTTAAATTTAAAAAGTCTCAAGATAATCTAATCTAACAGATTAATCTATATCAGTTTCCAAAAGAATCAAAAGTAGTTAGCAAATCCATATAACGTTTCGCTGACATCTTCCTATATCCTGTAGCGCCAAGAACTGTTCCTTCTTTGTTTATAACCAATATAACTGGAAACACCATTTTTTTATTATAGCGCTCTGCTAATTCATAGTTCTTATCGCTTTGTTCTTCTGGTAATCTATTTTTCTTTCTTTTAGGAAAATCAGCTTTTAACCAAACAAACTTTTCATCTGCGAATTTCTCGAATTCTGGATTAGAAAACACTTTTCTTTCTAATTTAATGCATGGAGGACACCAATCAGATCCGGTAAACAGTAAAACAATATTTTGATCTTTTTCTTTCGCTAACTTTATTGCTTCGTCAAAGTCATATTTCCAGTCTTGTGCATGAATATTACCTGAAATAAAGAATATCAACACAAGAATAAATGGGGCTAATTTATTCATAAGTATTATGACGTAAAAAATTACTTTAGATTACAGAATTAATTAAAATATTTTTAAAAATCTAGATCTCTTTCTATTTCCTCCATCTCAATTAGATCCAAAGCTTCTATTAACGTCGGTACAACAGTAATTTCCTTTGGCGCTTCGTCATAAGAAACCTTGTCGGTAACAATTACAAAAGAGCGTTTATTTGATTTATGTTTGTTTGAAACTCTAAGAAATTCATTTACATCATTAACAGATAAATCCTTTAACGAAAATAAATTAGCTACAATATTGTCGTTTTTCATCGATTCATATCTATCTTCAATTCCTTTTACGAACTCTACTACAGTCGCTTTTTCCTGTGTTATTATGGTTGTAGAACCTTCTTTATTGAATATCATAAGTTTATTGTTTTATTTTCGAAGCTAAAAGATAAATGACAGCCATTCTCACTGCTACCCCATTTTGAACCTGATCTAATATTATGGCTTGTTTAGAATCGGCTACATCACTCGTGATCTCAACACCACGATTGATAGGTCCAGGATGCATTATTACAATCTCTTTATCAAGGCTATCTAATAACCTTTTATTTACTCCAAATTGCTGGGTATATTCTCTTGTCGATGGAAAGTAACTAATCTCCATTCTTTCATTTTGTACTCGCAACATATTTGCTACATCACACCATTGGAGTGCTTTTGTAAGATTTGTTTCTACAGTAACACCAAGTTTGTCTATATATTTTGGTATTAATGTTTTGGGGCCACATACCTTTACCTCTGCTCCTTGCAATTTAAGAGCAAAAATATTAGAAAGTGCAACCCTAGAGTGCAAAATATCACCAACAATAACAACTTTTTTTCCTTCTACTTCTCCAAATTTTTCTCGTATAGAATACGAATCCAACAACGCTTGAGTTGGATGTTCATGTGCTCCATCTCCGGCATTTACAATACTTGCATTTACATGCTTAGATAAAAAAACACCAGCTCCAGGATTAGGATGTCTCATTACAACCATATCCACCTTCATTGATAGGATATTATTAACCGTATCTATAAGTGTTTCTCCTTTTTTTACCGAAGATGATGCTGCAGAAAAATTAATAACATCTGCAGATAATCTTTTCTCCGCCAATTCAAAAGACAATCTTGTCCTTGTACTATTCTCAAAAAAAAGGTTAGCTATCGTTATATCTCTAAGCGAAGGGACTTTTTTAATTGGTCTATTAATCACTTCTTTAAAGTGATCTGCTGTTTCAAAAATGAGATTAATATCTTCTTTAGTGAGATATTTAATTCCTAGTAAGTGATTTACACTTAATTCACTCATTCTTCTCTTCTGTTATTATATTTCTAATGTATGAATATACTTCAGAAATTATTGAACTTTAATTATTTACTAAATAAACTGCATCTTCTCCTCCATTTTCTACCCAATGGACCTTTACCTTTTCTTGATTAATAGCATCTACCTGCCGACCTCTATAATTAGGTTGAATTGGTAAATGACGACTAAAACGTCGATCAATTAATGTAAGTAGCTCTATTTCTCTTGGTCTACCAAAAGACTGTATTGCAGTTAATGCAGATCTTATACTACGACCTGTATATAGAACATCATCAATAAAAACAACTCTTTTATCCTCTACTGTAAAATCAATATGTGTTTTATTTGCTTCTAAAGGCTTTTCTCCTCTTCTAAAATCATCTCGATAAAAAGTAATATCAAGGTGTCCCATTTTTACATTAGACAACCCATAATCCCTAACTAAGACTTCCTTTATTCTATCCGCTAAAAAGATACCTCTTGGTTGTACTCCGATCAGAACAGTGTCTTCAAAATGAGTATGATTTTCGATTAATTGACAAGCCAAACGGTGCAGAATAATATCTATCTCCTTTGCACTAAGTAGTAATTTCTGACTCATAATCTCCAAATAGACATTTGGTATACAAAAGTAATGAAAATTTAGAATTAATCAATCCTAAGTCTAGTTTTAAAATATCCAGATCAACACTCAATAATAAAACGACAGTATAATCTTTTCTATTACAAAACAATAAAAATAAAGACTACTATTCTTTTATTTCTATCCATGGGCCAAATGGCATTGGAAAACTAGGAGCACTTGCTGGTGTTGGATAAAAGTTTTTATAAGGATTTTTATAATCATATATTTTACCTGATTTTTTATCGATCTTATATGTTATCGAATATCTATCATAGATCTGCATATCATAATAGTTCTTTTGTTCTCTTATAATAGTATATATCTGTGAAGATGCGTTGATATGATATTTAGGGTCATTGGTATTATTCAATTCCAATACATGATCAATAGCGGCTTTAGTATTATTAGTAGATCGATATAAATAAGTTGAAGAAAAACCAGATCTAGAAGTTTCATTCTCAGAATTCCTAACTACCGAACCACCACTACCAGAAACTCTATCTATAGACACTTTTACAACAACCTGAAAATAAAACTCTTCTCCATAAGCAAGGTATTTTATTGGAGAACGTTCCCTGAATTCTACCTTTACCTCCGCATTATTATACCAAACAGAAATAAGGACGTTCTCGTCATTAATAAGAGATTCAGTATCGTTACTAATTCCGTTTGCCGCAATATCCACAATAGTAGCTCTACCTAATTCTATGGTTTGATTAACTTTTTCTTTGAATATTTTTAATTCCTCTTCGGTATGCATATTCTGACTATTCGATAAATTCATAAACAAAATACTTAAAAGTAGGACCCACAGACTTTTCCCCATTATTGATCAATTTACCGCAAATTTCGATAAACCATTCAATCTCGAACACACCAAAACCAGTATAAACAACACCCCTTTTTTCAGTTAAATTATAAAAAAAGACCGTTCATACGAACGGTCTTTAGTATTTATTATGAAAATAAAGAGATTATTAGTTACCTCCTTTTTCCATTTTAGCTTTAAGATCTGCTAACGCATCAATATCACCAAGGGTGGTTTTCTCAGAATTACTAGCAGCAGCTTTCTTAGCAGCTTGCTTAACAATCTTAGCTTCTTCTTCTTTAAATAAAGCAGTATGCGAAGCTACAACTCTTTTGAATTCTTTGTTGAACTCAATGATTTGGAACTCAGCCTCATCTCCTTTAGTAAGTTTCTTACCGTCTTCTTTTTCTAAGTGACGTGAAGGTACAAAAGCAACAATATCTTCATTGAACTCAATTGTAGCACCTTTGTCTACAATCTCTGCAATAGTATTAGTGTGCTTAGTTCCTACAGCAAACTCTTTTTCATATTTATCCCAAGGATTATCCTCAGTTTGTTTATGTCCAAGACTTAATTTACGTCCTTCTACATCTAATTCAAGAACAACAACATCAAGCTTATCTCCAACATTTGTAAAGTCAGATGGGTGCTTGATTTTCTTAGTCCAAGAAAGATCAGAAATATAAATTAAACCGTCGATACCTTCTTCTAACTCTACAAAAACTCCAAAGTTAGTAAAGTTACGAACGATACCAGTATGTCTAGAACCTACAGGATATTTTGTAGTAATGTCAGTCCAAGGATCTGGAGTTAATTGCTTAACACCAAGAGACATCTTACGCTCTTCTCTATCTAAAGTAAGAATCACAGCTTCTACTTCATCACCAACTTTAACAAAGTCTTGTGCTGAACGCAAATGAGTTGACCAAGACATTTCTGAAACGTGGATCAATCCTTCTACTCCTTCTTCAACTTCGATAAACGCACCGTAATCTGCAATTACAACTACTTTACCTTTTACTTTATCACCAACCTTAAGTTCGTTGTCAAGAGCTTCCCAAGGATGCGCTTTCAACTGCTTAAGACCTAATTGGATACGTGTCTTAGCCTCATCAAAGTCTAAGATTACAACATTTAACTTCTGATCAAGTTCAACAATCTCATTTGGATGGTTGATTCTAGACCAAGAAAGGTCAGTAATATGAATAAGTCCATCAACTCCTCCAAGATCAACGAATACACCGTAAGAAGTAACATTCTTAACAGTACCTTCTAATACTTGACCTTTTTCTAATTGACCAATAATTTCTTTCTTCTGCTCTTCGATATCAGCCTCGATAAGTGCTTTATGCGATACAACAACGTTTTTGAATTCATGGTTAATCTTAACCACTTTAAATTCCATTGTTTTACCTACATATGCATCATAATCACGGATTGGCTTCACATCAATTTGAGAACCTGGTAAGAATGCTTCAATTCCGAAAACATCTACAATCATACCTCCTTTAGTTCTACACTTAACAAAACCGTTTACGATTTCGCCAGTATCGTGAGCATTATTTACTCTATCCCAAGCCTTGATCACACGAGCTTTACGGTGAGATAATATCAACTGACCTGTTGCGTCTTCACGCACATCAATTAACACCTCAACCTTATCACCTACTTTAAGATCTGGGTTGTAACGAAATTCATTTAATGAAATAACACCTTCACTCTTCGCATTAATATCAATAATAGCATCACGATCTGTAATATTAATTACTGTCCCATCAACTACTTCATCATTTAAGGTATCAACAAAGTTTTCTGCAACTAGCTTTTCAAACTCTTCAAGTTTAGAATCTGCGATTGGGTCAATACCTTCCTCGTAGTTGTGCCAGTTAAAGTCTTTTAAAAATTGTTCAGGATTTTCTTGTTGAGGAGATACAGCTGGAGCTGCCTTTGGAGCCTCTACTTCCTGAACGTCTGTGTTTTTTGTTTCTTCAGACATTGAAGATAAAATTTGTATCCTGTATTTGTTTGAGAATCAATACGAAAACGTATACAGAAGCGTTAAATTAAATTATTTTTATCCTTTTTATATTCTCTTATTCGCTAAAAAGGGCTGCAAAAATACAATTTAATTTATTAGAAAACAAAGTATTATGAATTATATTAAACCTCTTTAAAATTTAGTTATCTCGAACTCACTTCTCCTATTTATCTGATGTTCCTCTTCTGAACAGTTTTTAGTATCACAATCAATTAAAGGTGCAGATTCTCCAAATCCTTCAAACTGCATCCTTCTTGCATTTACATAACCTACTAATGCCAAATAATTACGTGTAGATTCTGCTCTCTTTTCAGATAACACTTGATTATATGAATCAGTACCTCTACTATCCGTATGTGAAGAAATTTTAATGTAGACTGTGTTATACTTTTCTAGTTTTAAAGCAAAATCATCTAATACTTTTTTAGAGTCTGCTCTAATATTCCATTTATCATAATCAAAATAAATTGGTGGAAGATCAAAATACAACTTTCCATTCTTTTCGATAACAGGAGGTCCTACTTTATCCGAAAGTAGCTTTAATCTTAATTCTTCTGTAGTAAGCTCTTCATTTCTTTTTTTGTTTGTAGCTTCAGAAGTAGTAACAGCTTCTGTTTGTCGCTCCTTAGAATTCTCTACAATTGCAGGTTCTACTTCCTTTTCTAAATAAATCACATAAGTTTCATTATCTTTTTCTTTCACTAGAATAGGCTTAATATTTGATTTATATCCAATAGATGAGGCTCTAAAATCATATTTTCCAGGAAAAATTGATAAACTAAACGCTGAGATTGAATCTAGTGTAGATTCGTACACTTTTTGCCTTTCTGCATTTTGTAAATACACATCAGCATTGGAAACATAATTATCTGTAGCAAAATCTCTAACCTCAAAATTCGCCATATATTCTTTCAAAAATATTTCTCCTATCTGAGAAAAAGAAAAGATGTCGTCATCTGTTTTTCCTTTTCTATTCGATGCAAAAAAACCGTCTTTTTCATTATAATACGTTAAGGAAAAATCATCGTAGCTAGAGTTAATTGGTGCACCTAAGTTTACTGGTTTTGTAAATTGATTTTCTTTTAATTCAGAGACAAAAACATCCATCATTCCTAATCCTAAGTGACCATTAGAAGAAAAAAACAAATGTCCTTCTTTAGAAATAAACGGAAACTGTTCTCTATTTTCTGTATTAATAGATGAACCAAGATTAATTGGTTCTCCATAAGTTCCATCCATATTAATTTCGGAAACATAAATATCAAAATCCCCATATCCGCCTGGCATATTAGACGAGAAATACAACATCCTAT
This sequence comes from Aquimarina sp. AD1, assembly GCF_003443695.1. Lineage (NCBI taxonomy): Bacteria > Pseudomonadati > Bacteroidota > Flavobacteriia > Flavobacteriales > Flavobacteriaceae > Aquimarina > Aquimarina sp. AD1. Next base: position 1,482,668 of record NZ_CP031966.1, read on the forward strand.
CATCTGCAGAAATAGAAGGATGTTCTATAGAATATTCTTTATTATTAAATTTTAATTTTTCTGGCTTCTGCCATTCTCCATCAACTCTTTTAGCTTTATATAAATGAATTGCATTATTTCTTAGACTATCAAATTTCTTTTTCCCTTTTTCTGAATTACTTTTTGAAAAATATATAGTATTACCATCCGAAGTAAAACAAAAATTACCTTCGTGGAGTTTAGAATTAACTTCTCCAGAAAGAGCCTCAATTTCGGAGACTCCTATATTATTGCTATCAACCTTAACAGTATATATATCTAAAAATGGTCTATGCGTCCATTTATATTTTTGATTCATAAAACCATGAGAACTTCTGTCAGATGCAAAATACACGGTACTATCTAATTTTACCGCTCCAAACTCTGAAGCTTCAGAATTAAACGCTACAGAATTCACAACATAATCATCATCTTTTAATTTAAAAGCTTCTATTGTCGCAATTGCATCTAATTTATTTAATGGATTTGTTACCTGGTTTTTTTTATACAATGCCAGGAAATCAACAGCTACTTCATATTTACCTAAGGAAGAAAGTACTTGATGCATCATAAAATTATATGAGTTATCATAAGACTTATCCTTTCCATAAAACTTACCCGAAGTCAGAACCTTAAGATATCTATATGCCTTTTTAAACTGAAATGTATTGTAGTATGAAATAGAAATATTTTCAAGAATGTGTTTTTCATATCCTTCTTGATTTAATTCTTCTTCGTATTGCAATGCCGCATTTATATAATCTCCATTGTTAAAAAAACGATCTGCTCTACTCTTTTTCTGAGAAAATATAAGCTGTGTAATCAATAAGATGAATACAAATATTATTTTAGTTTTCATATCTTAATAAAATCTTGGAGATGTATATTTATTACTAAAATTGAGTAAATCGAAATTGTATAATAGAATTATTTCGTGACTTCCATTATTATACCCACTTAATTCACTTGTACTAAAATCATATGAATATCCTACTTTTAGATTTCTCGTTATATTAAATCCAGCTAATGCGATAAAAGCATCCTCATAACGATAAGAGACTCCTAATTCAAATCTATTATAAATCAAAGAATTAAGAGAAATATCGAATGTAAGTGGAGAATCTAAAACCTGCTTTATAACCATAGATGGCTTAAGTTTAACCTCATCTACTAGATCAAACACAAAACCTGTAACTCCATATAAATGGGTCTTTGATTGAGAAACACCAATACCATCGACAGCTACGTCATTAGGTAATAAATTTGGAGAAGAAATACCAGCATAAAAATTATTAGAAAACAAGAATAACCCCGCTCCTATATTTAGCTGTAATTCAGAATTATTTGCAGCAAAGGCAGGATCATCTGCTACATCAGAACCAGAAGCATCTAATTTAAAACTATTAATTCCTACTTTTAAACCATAAGATAATTTAAAACGATCTGATATCCGTGTAATATAGGCGAAATCAACATTAAAGAAATTATTATTGGTGCTAATTGCTTCACCAATTCTATCATTTATATAATTAACACTTAATTCTATCTTCTCACTTAGCGGAATGTTTCCGAATACATTTGCTGTTTCTGGTGAGCCTTCAATTCCTGTCCATTGTCTTCTATATAATAAACCAGTAGAAATCAATCCACTCTGGTTCGTAACATAAGCCGGGTTTACCGTACTCATATTATACATATATTGAGAATATTGTGGTTCCTGCTGTGCATACAATACCGAGCAGAAAACTATCGCTATACTAAAAATTAATCGTGATTTCATTGTTTATCTGCTTAGGTAAAAGCTTCCTTGAATAGGAAAATTGTTTTCAAAGTTTGGTGTAAAAATGTAGAAATAGGTTCCAGATGGTAAATCATCTCCCAATCGAATAGAAACATTACTTTCTCCCCGGAACTCCTCAGTATTTCTATTTCCTTCAAATACTTTTGCTCCGTATCTGTTATATATCTTCAAATCAAAATCCGGAAAAGCAACTGGGATATTAAACTCATCTTCAATAAACAAATCAAAAGTGTCATTTTGATTATTCCCATCTGGAGAAACTCCGTCTTGGAAATCCAATGCGCATATATCACCATTAGAGAATCGCTCACCCATATTAAGAATGTTAACAGCAACCGTTACTCTTTCTGACTCGCAATTATCAGCATCTACAGTTGCGATATAATATATTTGATTATCAAAAAGTAATGGATTATCAATAATAGGCATATCACTTTCTAATGTAGGATACCAATTATAATTTAATACATCCACTTCAATATCATCTAATCTTTTACCATCAAGAATACAGAATTCTTGATCCGGAACATTCGGTTCTGGTAAATCTATGATTTGTACTTCTACATTTAATGAAGATTCATTACAAGGTGCAGTGTTAGGAATTACGTATCTAAAATTATAAATCTTATTAACCTCATTATCGGGATTTGGCAATAAATCAAACTCTACCACTCCATCTGGAGTTAAAGCACCTGTATTTTCTATATCCTGAAAAGTTCCGGTTCTTGGTGTATTATTATCTAAAATTGTAAATAAGTTAACACGTCCATCAATTTCACAAAAAGAATCACTTCTATCATTACCAATCTCTACTGGTTCTACAATAGCTATAGTTACTGTTGCTTGATCTTGAGAACTACAACCGACATTACCTCCAACAGTATATACATAATCTCCCGGACCTAGAATTGGTAGTGTATTATCTGAAGCATCAAAAATACCTAGATGATCTGGTGACATATAACCAAAAGGTCCAATCCACGTTCCTGTTGGATCAGGATTACCTTCTAAAAGATTGAAAAGTGTTACCGTTAAATTATCTGAACATAGTGATGTAGCGGCACCACTTCCTGCTCCAGCATTTGCTTCTTTATAAATTGTAAACTCTAATAAAGCTTCATCAACACACCCAGAAGGGTTGGTTGTTGTATGTGTAAAGGAATACGAAATTGGGTCATTAATTTCTTCAGGAACCAAGAATAAATCATCAACTACGTTACCCCCATTATTATTATCTGTCCAAATCCCTTCTTCTATAGTTCGTCCATCTGAGTTTAATAAACTTCTTAAACTATATTGATTGGCATCTGTCTTACATATAATTAGATCTAAAGTATCTTCTCCTGCATAATCATGAGGTAAAATTACAATTGTAACTATAGTAGAAATAGTAGGACAAGGGTTGCTCTCTATACTAATAGGCTGACAAACATCACCGGAATAAGAAAATGTTGCACCACAGCTTTGTCTAGGAACCACATCGTATCTAAATCTATAACTCCCTGGTCTGGCTCCCGCAATAGTAATTGGTCCTAAATGTTGTTCATCTTCTGGTGTATCATTTAAATTATTTTCTAAATTAAGATCACCATTGAAAGGAATACCTCCAAGAAATGTCCAATACGCAAAATCATCCACTAATGAACCATCCGTATAAACGTAACCGGGTTCAAACTCAAGTAAATCAAAAAGGTTAATTTGAGCCGGAGACGAATTAGGACAAATTTCTTCCACTGAATTCTGTGGAGCAAATGGCCTTAACTCTTCATATATAACAAACATTACCGTTTCTTCGTCATTAGGACATATTGGAGATCTACTGTTGATCTTATAGGTATAACTAAAATCTATACAACTAAAACCTGGAACATATTCTGGAGAAGCTCTAAACGCATCATAGACCTCTTTCAAATTAATTACTGCATCCGTAGCACTTGTAATTTGGCCAGTATTATCATCGTCTTCCCAACTTCCACCTAATTCTTCTCCATTTAAAAATCGGTCATCAAATAAATTAATATCCATATCCCATGATTCAATATCACCTTCACAAATCGAGAATGATGATCCATACCCAGCTGTAACCGGTCTTACTACAGTTACCTGAACATCAACAAATTCAGTAACACAAGTATCCACATTAGCAACTGTATATCTAAAACTAAAATCTTCACTATCAACAGGAAAACCGCCATTATTATCAATGGTAGTACCAAAGTTTGGGCCGCTTAGAATATACGTATTAGAAGGTAGAGAACCTGTATAAGTCCACATCCCATTTAAATGAGGAAGAGCGAATCCCTCTCTTGATTCTAATGTGTCAAAAAGGTTAATGTCTATTTCAAATCCAGCTGTACAAATATCATCATTATCACAAACAGGAAAGAAACCTGTTGTTGCTGCTATACCAGCATACGGACCAAGTTTGACATTAACTCTAACTCTGTAGTCATCTGGACAATTCGGATTTTTAAGTTCAAAAAAATAACCATCAGAAGCATTTCTTAACTGCCATAATCTTAAAACTCCAGAAGCTTCTATTCCTTCTTCACCTTCTTCTATTCCTGTAGATTCCCAAAAATCTCCTGATTCCGGTACGATACCTGTTTCATCATACAAATTAATAATACCATCTGGAATACCATCGAAATCGAAATCGATAGTCTCCATATCACAAATGGTTATCATTTGTTCTTGGCTACATTGAGAAAAAGCATCTCCAATACCGCCAAAAAATATTAATAAAACGAAAAGTAACTTTGTGTAGTTTTGTTTCAAAATCAATTTATTTATCTGTAAGTATCATTTTTAAGCTTTTTGTTACCTATAAAAACGAAATAAAATTAACAGGTATTCGAAAAGCCCGGCGAAATTATAAAAATATGTTAAAAAAACATCATCCCCTTACAAAAATCAACACTTACCTACACCCTTAACCTCTAGATTTTAACACTTTTACAATATCATTAAGCTTATAACCTTTAGCTTGTAGTAAAATTAAATAATGAAAAAGAAGGTCTGCGCTTTCATCTAAGAACAACTTTTCGTTATCATCCTTAGCTTCTATAACCACTTCGACAGCTTCTTCTCCTACTTTTTGAGCAACTTTATTTATCCCTTTTCTAAAGAGAGATGCTACATAAGATTTTTCATTATCTTGATTTTCTTTTCTATCCTGTATAGTGTTTTCTAAATCTGTCAAAAAACCAAAAGACTGAACATTTTTCTGTGCCCAACAAGTATCATCTCCTTTATGACAAGTTGGACCCACTGGGTTTACTTGGATTAATAAGGTGTCATTATCACAGTCATTTTTTAGATCTACAAGATTCAAAAAATTACCGCTCTCCTCACCTTTGGTCCATAATCTATTCTTAGTTCTGCTAAAAAAAGTCACCTTTTTAGTTTCTATTGTTTTCTGGTAAGCCTCCTCATTCATATAACCAAGCATCAAAACATTTCTAGTGGTTGCATCTTGAATTATTGCCGGAACAAGTCCATCATTATTTTTATTGAAATTTATTTCCATTTTATCAATCTATATTTTGGTTTCCAGATCAAGTCCGGAATTATATTTTGTTATAATCTTACCGGAATTTCATTTAACCGCAATTCCTCTTTTAAATCTTTTATTTCTATTTCTTTAAAATGAAAAACACTTGCTGCTAATGCAGCATCTGCTTTTCCTTCCTTAAAAGCATCTATGAAATGTTGTGTATTACCTGCTCCACCAGATGCAATTATAGGAATATTTAATTCTGTAGATAATCTTGCTAAAGCTTGGTTAGCAAAACCATCTTTAGTTCCATCATTATCCATAGAAGTAAATAAAATTTCTCCGGCACCTCTTTCTTCTACTTCCTTTGCCCAATCAAATAGATCAAGCTCAGTTGGTACTTTTCCTCCGACCAAATGTACTATCCATTTCCCATCAATTTGTTTAGCATCAATAGCTACTGTAATGCATTGACTTCCAAATTTCCCTGCTAATTCATTAATTAACTGTGGATTTTTTACTGCAGAGGAATTAACAGAAACCTTGTCCGCTCCATTTTGCAGTAAAACATCTACATCTTCTATAGATGATATTCCTCCACCAACGGTAAACGGTATATTAACTTTCTCTGCAACTCTAAGAACTAAATTAGCAAGTGTTTTTCTTCGCTCTTCAGTAGCTGAAATATCCAAAAAAACTAGTTCATCGGCTCCTGCTTTAGAATATGCATCTGCTAATTCTACTGGATCTCCAGCATCTCTTAAATCAACAAAATTGACTCCTTTTACCGTACGTCCGTTTTTAATATCTAAACACGGTACAATTCTTTTAGTTAACATTAGTTTTCTTTATTTTTTATATTTAGATCCATACCTTCATAAAAACCTAAATCTTTATTTTTTAATTGTTTTGTCCAAAATGCTATTTGGCCCGTATGATAAGACAAATGTTCAGTCACGTGAATCATTATACCAATTCCTGAAAAAACAAAACCCTGTACTTCTCGTTTTCTCATTAATTCAGAAATAGTACAATCGAACAAGATTGTCTTGGCTTGTTCTAAAGTCTCATTAAGTTTTAATAACAACTCTTCTTTCAAAAAACCTTCTTTAGCTTCAAACTCAGTATCCCTATCTCTTTCATCTTCTAAACCTCCTAGAGAAGCTATACCATATTGAGTAATATTACCACAAAGATGAAGCATCAAATTTCCGATACTATTTGAAGATTGATTAAACCGTTTCCATATATCATCTTCAGAAAGTTGATCAAAACTAATAGTAATCATCCTAAGACTTTCATCCAATCTATAGGAGATTTGCTCCTTAAACTCTTGTGATATTTCCTCTTTCATTACTTACTAACTGTTTTGAAGAATATAATTCTCTAATTGTTTTAAACTTATTCGATTCTCATAAATTGCTTTTCCTATAATTGTTCCTTCACATCCAATTTCAGCCAATTTTGGTAATTCATCAAAAGTTGAAATCCCTCCAGAAGCAATTAGCTTTATATCTCCTATTTCATTCAACATTTTTCTATACAAATCAAAAGAAGGTCCTTCTAACATCCCATCTTTACTAATATCTGTACAAATCACATAGGACACACCCTCTTTTTTATATTCTTTAACAAAAGGAATTAGCTCTTTATCACTTTCTTCCAACCAACCACTTACTGCGATTTTTTCATGTTGTGCATCTGCTCCTAAAATAATTTTATCACTCCCGAATTTTTGCAACCAAAATTTAAAAATATCAGGATTCTTTACTGCAATACTACCACCAGTAATTTGATTTGCACCACTATCAAAAGCTATTTTTAAATCTTCATCTGTTTTTAAACCTCCTCCAAAATCAATTTTTAAACCCGTTTTAGAAGCTATTTGGTCTAACACCTTATGATTTACTATATGCTTAGATTTTGCACCATCTAGATCAACTAAATGTAAATATTGAATTCCATGAGCCTCAAATTCTTTTGCTACTTCTAATGGATTTTCATTATATATTTTTTTAGTATCATAATCTCCTTTAGAAAGGCGAACACACTTTCCGTCAATGATATCTATTGCAGGTATGATCCTCATGCTTTATTTTATAATTATTAGTTATTAATTTTTAACTCTAAAAAGTTTTTCAAAATCTTCTCTCCCGCATCACTACTCTTTTCTGGATGAAATTGAGTTCCGTAGAAATTATCTTTCTGTAAAGCTGTACTATAAGTTACTCCGTAAGTAGATTGTGCAATGGTTTCTTCCATTATAGGAGCATAATAACTATGAACTAAATAAATATACTCCTTCTCTTCTACTCCACTAAATAAGGCAGAACTTAATGACTCTATTTGATTCCATCCTATTTGAGGAACTTTTACTCCGTGATTAAACTTTACCACATCCGTATGAAAAATACCCAAACCTTTAGTATCACCTTCTTCTGTGTAATTACACATCAATTGCATCCCTAAACAAATTCCTAAAACTGGTTGCTTTAATTGTGGGACCAAGGTATCTAAACCAGAATCTTTTAACTTACTCATAGCACTGCTCGCTTCTCCTACTCCAGGAAAAATCACTTTATCCGCAGATTTTATTTCTTGAGGGTCATCACTTAAGACAGCTTCATATCCCAATCGTTGAATCGCAAATTTGATCGATTGAATATTTCCTGCTCCGTAATTTATAATTACTATCTTCATATTATTGCATCCTGAACTTGATTCAAGACCTTTTTAATTATACAATTTGGTTTGTTATAACATTCCTTTGGTACTTGGTAAAAACATTTTATTTGCATCTCTTTTTACCGCCATTTTCATCGCTTTAGCAAATGCTTTAAATATTCCTTCTATTTTATGATGTTCATTTTCTCCTTCGGCTTTGATATTTAGATTACACTTGGCACCATCTGTAAAAGATTTAAAAAGATGAAAAAACATTTCTGTTGGCATATCCCCTATTTTTTCACGTTTGAAATCAGCATCCCAAACCAACCAAGGACGACCTCCAAAATCAACTGCTGCCTGTGCTAAACAATCATCCATAGGTAAACAAAACCCGTAACGTTCGATACCTAATTTATTACCAAGAGTTTTAGAAAACAACTCTCCTAAAGCAATCATAGTATCTTCTATAGTATGATGTTCATCTACGTGTAAATCTCCATCTACTTTAACTGTTAAATCCATTGCTCCATGACGTCCAATCTGATCTAGCATGTGATCAAAGAAATGCAAACCAGTTGATATATCATTTTTACCAGAACCATCTAAATTCAACTTGATATAAATTTTAGTTTCGTTCGTATTTCTAGTAATCTCTGCTACTCGATCTTCTAACTTTAAAAACTCATAAATTTCCTTCCAATCTGTTGATGTTAATACAATACTTTCCGAAATGGCTGTTGTATCAGTTTCTATTTCATCTGCTCCAAGCTCTGGATCTTCTGACAGGAAAATCCCTTTAGCTCCAAGATTTTTTGCCAACTCCATATCTGTAATTCTATCTCCTAAAACAAATGAATTTTCTAGATCGTAATTTTCCTTATCAAAATACTCCGTTAATAAACCTGTTCTTGGCTTACGAGTATCCGCATTTTCATGAGGAAAAGTTTTATCAATATGAACAGCATTAAACACGACTCCTTCTTTTTCGAATGCAGTCATTACTTTATTATGTGCTGGCCAAAAAGTATCTTCTGGAAAAGAATCAGTTCCTAATCCATCCTGATTAGTTACCATCACCAATTCATAATCCAATTCGTCGGCTATTTTAGCCATATATTGAAAAACCTTTGGATAGAACTCTAACTTCTCCAAACTATCTAATTGATAATCTACAGGTGGTTCCAACACCAATGTCCCATCTCTATCTATAAATAATACTTTCTTCATTTTAATTTATTTTTTGTAATTCGTATTCTTTAAGAACAGAATTTATATACTTTTTAAAGCCTCTATTAACTTCTTATTTTCTTGATTAGTTCCAACTGTTAATCTCAGTGTGTTTTCACATAATGGTTGTGTCGTACGATTACGAATAACAATCCCTTGTTTTAACAATTGATCATATCGTACATTTGCATTATCTACTTGAATCAATACAAAATTAGCATCGGTTTTATAAATTTCTTTTACAAACTGAATATTTTCTAAGGAATCTATCATACGTTCTCTCTCCTTTAAAATATTAGCTACTTCTTCTTTAATCTTATTAACGTCTTTAACTCTATCTAACGCCTTTTTCTGCGTTAATTCATTAACATTATAAGGAGGCTTAATTTTATTGAGTATACTTATGATTTCTTCTGAAGCATAACACAAACCTAGTCTGATCCCTGCCATTCCATATGCTTTTGATAACGTCTGCGTTATTACTAGGTTTGGGTATTCTCTAATTTTAAGTATCCAACTTTTTTTAGAAGAGAAATCAATATACGCTTCATCTATAACTACCAACCCTTTGAAATTTTCTAAAATTCGGGAAATACTATCTTCTGAAAAAGAATTCCCTGTAGGATTATTAGGAGAACATAAAAATATGATCTTTGTTTGTTGATCAACTGTATCTAATATTTTAGAAACATTAGGTTCAAAATTATCATTTAAAAGAACTTTTTTATTTTGAACATCGTTGGTATTAGCTAATACATTATACATCCCATAGGTAGGTGGTAACGTAATAACATTATCAACTTTAGGTTCGCAAAAAGCCCTAAACAAAAGATCTAATACCTCGTCACTTCCGTTTCCTAATAATATATTATTTGTATTAACCCCCTTTTGTGTAGCTAATACCTCTTTTAGACTACGTTGTTGTGGATCAGGATATCTATTTACTCCATTTTCATATGGATTTTCATTGGCATCCAGAAAAATCATTTCAGAACCATCTGAAACGTATTCATCTCTCGCAGAGGAATATGGTTTTAATCCTTTAACGTTTTCACGAGTTATATTATTTATGTTGAAATTTAATTGTTTCATTACTTGTTAATATTCTATAAATTATCCAAAAATCATTGCTCTCATATATCCTATTATAATCCCTATTATAATAGCGAATATGAAGAAAACTATTGTTGACAGGATCAATACCACTACAAACTTTAATAGTTTAAGAATCATTTGTCCAATACTATAGCTACATAGTTTCTTATAAGTAAACAAATAATAAAAGATAACGACCAAAGAGCTTACGAAATAGATTGATGGACTAATTAGTAAACCTAATAAAAAGAATAACGTACCAGAAAACAATCCGAACCCAAGTAAATAAGAGTTTATAACAAGATGTTCTCCATAATTAAACCGTTTTCTCCCAAAAACCATTACCGCTAAAAACGTATAAAAAGGAATTAACATAAAAGCTATAATATTAAAATACTTAAGCATAAAACTTTGGGTAACTTTATTAGCTTCAGCCTGTTCTTTTTTGTATTCCAAGTATTTTTCTTGATATTCCACAGTGTTTTTCTCTATATCGGGGTTTGACATAGAAAATAATGACTCATAAAAAGATTCCGTTTGAGTAGCGAGAATCAATTCACTATAATCATCAGAAAAAAAGTTAAAAATAAATGTAGCAACAGCAGTTCCGATTACCAGAAATGCAAATGGGTTTATATATCGTTTTCTTGTTCCCGAGATATACTCTGAAATAACTTTATCTGGAGAAGTCACAAAATGAATTAAAGTTCTAACAAAAAGATTATCTAATCCCAAAACATTACTGAAAAAATCACTTTTCAACCCTTTTAAAGTAATACGTTCTCTTATTACTTTCGCACCACAAGATTGACAATAATCAGCATCATCAGCTAAGATATTTTCACAATTTCTACAATTCATTTACTTCTTTTTTACTATAAATTCTATACTCGAATAACGTTTTAGTCAATACCCTTTAAACTTTCTAATCGCAATGTAACTGCGTTCTTATGCGCTTGTAAACCTTCGGCATCTGCCATAATCTCTATGGCATTTCCAATATTTTTGATACCTTCCGCGGATAGTTTCTGAAATGTCATTGATTTCATGAAACTATCTAGATTTACTCCACTATACTGTTTTGCATATCCATTTGTAGGCAAGGTATGATTCGTTCCCGAAGCGTAATCTCCTGCACTCTCTGGCGTGTAATTACCAATAAACACAGAACCGGCATTCATAATATTATTCACATAAAAGTCTTCATCCTCTACACATACTATAAAATGCTCAGGACCATATTCATTAATTAGTTCTAAAGCTTCTTGGTCATGTTCTACATAAATAAGTTTAGAATTCGCTATTGCCGCTTCAGCAATCTCTTTTCTTGGTAACAAATTACATTGATTTGTAACTTCTTTTTCTACTTGCTCTATAAGCTTTTTAGAAGTAGTCACCAGAATCACCTGACTATCCTTTCCATGTTCCGCCTGACTTAATAAATCGGAAGCAACAAAAGATGGATTTGCTGTATCATCAGCCACTACCAACAATTCACTTGGTCCAGCAGGCATATCAATCGCTACTCCAAATTTTGTAGCTAATTGTTTAGCTACAGTAACAAACTGATTTCCAGGTCCGAAAATTTTATATACTTGTGGAATTGTATGAGTGCCAAATGTCATTCCTGCAATTGCCTGAATACCTCCTACCTTAAATATTTTTGTTACACCACAAAGATTTGCTGTATATAAAATAGCTGGATTGATTTTTCCTTCTTTATTTGGTGGAGAACATAACACAATCTCATTACATCCAGCTATAGTAGCTGGAACTGCCAGCATAAGAATTGTAGAAAACAGTGGAGCTGTTCCGCCTGGAATATACAATCCTACTTTTTGAATAGGTCTTTTCTCTTGCCAACAGTTTACACCATTTGTTGTTTCTAAGGAAACCTTATCCGTTTTCTGAGCAGCATGAAAAGCTTCGATATTAGATTTAGCCAAAACAATAGCGTCTTTAAGGTCTTGACTAACTAATTGATCGGCGCTTTCTATTTCTTTTTTAGATACCAATATAGAATCTAGAGATACTTTATCGAATTTCTCTGTATATTGTTTTATTGCACCGTCTCCATTAGTTTTTACATCATTAAAAACATCTAAAACCACATTTTCTATATCTGCCACGGTCTGTGTAGGTCGTTTTAATATGTCCGCCCAAGTATTTTTCTTTGGATTATATATCTTCTGCATTTTCTCTAAATTAACTACAATACCATTTTCTCGATAGGACATACTAAAATACCTTCAGCTCCCTCAGCTTTTAACTCATCTAAAATATCCCAAAACTTATTTTTTTCGACCACAGTATGTATTGAACTCCAACCTTTTTCTGCAAGAGGTAAAACTGTTGGACTACGCATTCCTGGAAGGATATCAACAATACGATCTATCTTATCATTCGGAGCATTCAATAATACATACTTAGAAGCTCTAGCCTTTAATACAGCTTGTATTCTAAACTGTAATTTTTGAAGCAAACTCTTATTTTTATCGGTAATTTTAGGAGAAACAGCTAAGACAGCTTCAGAAGTTAACATTACTTCTACTTCTTTTAAATTATTCTTAAACAATGTACTACCACTAGACACTATATCACAAATAGCATCTGCTAAACCAATATTAGGTGCTATTTCTACAGATCCTGATATCTGGTGCAAGTCTGCAGAGATTCCTTTTTCTTTTAAATATTCTTTTACCGTATTGGGATATGAAGTAGCTATTCTTTTCCCATCAAGATCTTTTATAGAGTTATACGACACATCTTTAGGAACGGCAAGTGACACTTTACATTTCGAAAAATTTAACCTTTCTGCAATCGTAATATCTTTTCCTTTTTCTACTAGAACATTTTCACCAATAATAGCGATATCAACAACACCATCTCTCAAATACTGAGGAATATCACCATTCCTAAGAAACATAACTTCCATAGGAAAGTTTCTAGTAGTAGCTTTTAATTGGTCTTTTCCGTTATCTATAGAAATACCACAATCTTTTAAAATCTGAACAGAATCTTGATTAAGCCTTCCGCTTTTTTGAATAGCAATTTTAATTTTTGACATTTTTTTTATTGTTGTGTTTGGTCAGTTCAAAACAAGTTTTAAACAAAAAAACCCGTTTGAAAATGCTCAAACGGGTTATTATATATGATTAACTTATACACATATCAACTTACCACGCCTGGGCGGAGATATAAGAATGATGATGATGTAAAAGAATATTTTCCATAATTTTTTCTACGCTGCGAATTTATAAATTTTTTTTCATCTCAAATGCATTTCAGCTTAAAATTTTGCTATTCATCTTTTTTCGGAACATAAATCGCTCAAGAATAATAATTTAATGAAAACATTTTTTAACTTTAAGAGAATAACACTAATCATCAACATATGAGAAATTTAATTTCGTTCTTTATTTTTATCTTATTCGCCTGTCTGGGAATGTGGTGGTACTACTCCTGTAATTGGTGTCTTGGAAACAAAGATGAAGGATCTACTATTGTAAAAGAGCAAATAGATCCTGCTATTGAAGCAAAAGCAAAAAAAGCTTACGAAGATAGTATTGCTTTGGCTCATGGTCTATATGCAAAGGATATTGAAAACATGGATGTTTTTAGATATCCAAAAAACATCCAAATCAACAATTCTAATTTTGATGTTTTTATACCTGAAAGCCTTAATGGTTTTGAGAATAAAATAGCTAATTACCTTGGACAACATCAAGATCAAGACTTAATAATCTATGGGTATGAAACTTCTACCGAAAGAGAAACAGACTCATTAACTGGTATCTCAAGAGCCAATTTTATTAAAGATATTTTAGTTAACACCGGTGGAGTAAACAAAGACCGAATTCTAACCAAAGCAAAATTACATACCTATGATTATGATGCTAATGGTACATACAATGGTGGTATTTTGCTAAACTTTCATAAAATAGATGAATCCAGAATAGAGGAAATAGAAAAAGGTATTGCTAATAAAACGTTATACTCAAGTTTTGGATCTAAAGATTTTAAACCAGATGCTACCTTATCTAATTATGCTTTAGAACTAAAAAACTACCTTACTAAGTATCCTGATAAAAAAGTATTAATTACTGGTCATACTGATAACATTGGTGATACCAAATCCAATCAGCTCTTTGGACTTAAGCGAGCCCAAAACGTTAGAGATTATCTAACTTCTCAAGGTATCCCTTCAGACAAATTTACTGCTAAATCTAAAGGAGAATTAAGTCCAATTGCTCCAAATGACACACAGGAAAATAGAGCAAAAAATAGACGAATAGAAATAATTGTAAACTAAATACCAACTATAAAAATGTTAGATTTTTTAAACGAAGCAAACTGGTGGTGCCTTCTCTTATTATTAATAATAGCTTTCTTACTTGGATGGCTTTTATCGAGATGGTCTCTTAAAAATAAATACCAAGAAAAATTAGATCAATGCCATAAAGAGAAAGAAAAATTACGCAAAGCTAGTGATAGCTACAAAAAGGCTAATACCACTTTTTCTAATCCTATTCCGGTAGAAGCTCCTAAATCAATTGAAGTAGCAGAAGTCAAAAAGGATTTGAGTGATACAGAAAAGCCTCAATTAAATTTTGAAAGCTTTGGAACAGCAAGTGAGTCACAAAAAGATGATTTAAAATTGATTAGTGGTGTTGGACCATTCATTGAAAAGAAATTAAATAGTATTGGAATATATACTTTTGATCAAATAAGTAAATTTACCAAAGAAGATATAGAAACAGTTACAGAATTAATACAATTCTTTCCTGGTCGTATTGAACGTGATAACTGGACAGCTCAAGCAGAAAAGCTAAAAAATCAATAATCCAAAAATTCAACCCTAAAAATTAAAGCCTTTGTAATATATTTATAAAGGCTTTTTTAATATCCAATATGCATTTAGATCCTATTTATTTGAGAATATAGAAAACTATATATCTAAGTAATAAATAACTTCTAAATATTTTTTTGAATCGGTTTCATCCTTTTGCGCTTTTAGTTCTTTCAAAACTCCAGCAACTTTTATTTTCCTTTCAGGAAGTCTTTGCCCTCCTTTTGCATGTGCAATTACAAAAGTATCTAATGAGTCATCAGAAGTTATTTCATATACATCATACGTATCCACGATTGGAATCATAGAAAATGTTGTTACTTTACCCGCAACAATCGGAACCATAATAAACCCATTAAAGTCTGATTTAGAAGCTATTCTCTTTGGAACACCAGTAATAACTATATTAGTAGATAATTCACCCTTTTCCATCACTTCATTGACCAACAATCTTTTGATAGCATATTGATCATAAACAGATCTTAATTCATTTGATAATGCAACGATAATTTCTTCTCTATCTTTATCACTTAGATTAGAAGTTGCCAAATCTAAAAAAAGAATCATTTTTTGTTTATCACTAAAAAGACCAGATACTTTTCCTAATTCCGATTGAGAAATCACTCCATCATCAGCTTTTGTTAGAATGTTATAGAATCTCCCTCCATTATCTAATGTTTTAATAGCCTCGTCCTTATTCCTATATGGCGTTACTTTTCTCATAATCTATGAATATTGAATTTGATATAACATTTTACCAATAAATTCTCCAAAAGAAAAAAGTACAACAACCGCTATCAAAGAGCAGTAGATTAATAGAAAAATGTTTTTCCTTCTTTTATCCTTCTCATCTTTAAGAGACAAAAAACCTGCGAGACTTAATAACGTAATGAAGAAGTAACTCATAAATATATTTTATTTATTAGTACATAAAACATATTAATTGTTACAGGAATCATAAAGTACAGTACAAAAAAAAAAGAAAAACTATACCTTTTTTTTCTTAACTAATGTATCAAAAAGTCTATCTATTTGTAGTGGTTTCCATAAAAAACCATCAAAATAATTCAAATAATCCTCATTATTTATAGCAGTAACATCCGCGGTAAGGGCATATATAGGGGTATGGTTATTTTTGTTTTTTGAATCTTTTATCAACTTAGCAGCATCAAAACCATTCATTTCTGGCATATGAATATCCATTAAAATAAAGTCTACTTTTACTTTATTAGCTATCTGTACGGCATCATATCCATTTTTAACTCTTTCAATTTTAACTCCCCATTTCTTCAGTAGCTGCCCCATTACCAAAGCATTTACTTCATTATCTTCTGCAAGAATTGCTATTTTACCCTGTAACTGATCCGTTTGCTTTTGATCAATTTTAATAATCTCCTCAGCTTTTTCCAAGACTAAATCAAACGTAAATGTAGAACCTTTTCCTTTTTCACTTATTAATAAAACACTACTGCCATATAACTCTACAATTTTCTTGACTATTGCTAAACCTAATCCAGTTCCGCCATTATTTCTAGTTGTAATAGTAGACGGTATGTAAAAACTATCAAATAATCTAGACTGTTCTTTCTTAGCTATACCTACACCTGTATCCTTAACACTAAAAGAAATTTTATCTTTTCTACCTTTAGAAGAAATCAATTTAATATTTATATCAACTGCTCCTGTATTAGTATATTTTATGGCATTACTTACAAGGTTTCCAAGAATCTGAAATAACTTAGTTTCATCAAGTAAATAAAATTTAGTTAACTTATCATCAATATGAACGTTTAGTTCTATACCTTTTTCTAAAGCCATTCCTAGATAAGTATCCCTAATATTATTTATTAGTTCTTCAAAATTAGCTGCATGTATTTCCAACTCCATCTTGTTGGAATCCAACTTAGAAAAATCCAAGATATCATTAATAATGCGCATCAAATTTTTAGAAGAAAACTGCAACGAAACAAGTAATTTTTGATCATCCTCATCCGCCCTCTCTTTTAACATCGAAATAATACTTGTAACTGCATTTAAAGGTGTTCTTATTTCATGACTCATTGCCGATAAAAACTCTTGTCTCATCTTTGCAGTTTCCTCAGCTTGTTTTTCTTTTAAAACAATTGCCTCTTTCTCTCTCTTTAATCCCTCTTCTTGTTGTTCGTATTTAATTTTAGAAATACGTTCATAATTCTCAATTACTTTTAGCGTCTGAGAATTAATAGATTTATCCTTTTCTTTTAAATAACTCTCTAAATATTTTAGTGATTTCTTATGCTTATTTTCGGTTTTATATAACTGATAAAGAAGATGACATGCTTTGAATTTAGTTCTAGAAAGGTTGTATTTATCTCCGTGTGCAATCACTTCCTTTAGTAAAAATTTCGCTTTTTGTCTATCACCTATTTCTAAATGTAATTGAGCGATTTTTTGCTTAGACATTCCTATTCCAAAAACTTCGTTATACTTTTTATGTATTTCTAATGCTTCTAAAAAATCTTTATTTGCTTTTACATATTCTTTATAATAATAAAAAACTTTTCCACGTCCATAAATCGCAAAAGCTAACCCTCTTTCATCTCCAGTTTCTTGTTTAAGCTTTATAGATTTATTAATCATCCTTGAAGCTTTTACAGGTTTGTCTTTTTTTAACAAAATCCCGGACATTGGATTATACACATTAGATTCTAGGTTTTTACTTTTACATTTTTTGGCTGCTTTTATAGCTATTTTATAGGCTTCAATAGCATTATTTTCATCTCCTAGAATTTCATAGATTGTACCTAGAGATTTCTGAGTCCTAGATACATTATACCAATCATCATACTTTTGATAAATTACCAAAGCATCAATAAGATAGATCATTCCGAGATGATAATCATTGGTTTTATAATAAATACCTGCAATACTATATTTGGCATCAGCTACTCCTCTATCGTCTTTTAATAATCTAAAACAAACTATAGCTTTCTCTGCATAGTCTAAGGCGATACTACCTTTGCCACAAATCATGTTAAACAGAGATAACATATTTAGGCTTTTTCCAATATACTCTATATGATTAACTTCTTGACTTAATAACAATGCCTCATTAGCCAATCTCATACTCTCTTTTAAATTATTAACCCTAAACTCGTAGGATTTATCAAGTAAATATTGAATTTTGGATAAGATATTATTATGTTCAATCATAAAACAAGGGTTGTAAAAATATTCTTACCTTAATCTAGGAGATAAAAGACTAACTGACTTATTATACAGATAAAAATACATTTTTTTTTAAATTTCATACTTATAAACCACATTTTTTTAAAACACAACTCACTGTATCAAAACCATTTAAGAGTATTATTCCCACAAAAATCTCTTACTAAGAGTAGTAAGAGAGCATAAAAAAAGCCACTATATTTATATTAAATATAGTGGCAGTAATTATTTACAGAAAAGGGTTTATTTATTGATTACCTAAGATTAAAGGCATCCCGTCTTTTCCAGAACCTACAATAACAACCTTAGAATTAGAAGATTTTGCTAATTCAAGAGTAGCTTCTATTCCTTTTTCCTTAAGAATCTTATCCGTTAGAGAAGCACTAAGAATTTGATTTGCTATCGCTTTACCTTCAGCATCAATTTTCTGTCTTTCTGCCTCTTTCTTAGCTTTTTCTAATCTAAACTCGTATTCTAATGCCTCTTGCTCTTGTTTAAGTTTTCTTTCGATAGCTTCCTTAATTGTTGGCGGTAATGTTACATCACGCACTAATACCTCATTTAACTGAATATATTGATTCCCTACAATTTTCTTAGTCTCTTCAAAGATTTCTTTCTGGATAGCATCTCTTTTACTTGAGTATAATTGTTCTGGCGTATACCTTCCCACTACACTACGTGCTGCAGAACGTATGGTCGGTAATAAAACTCGTTGAACATAATTTTCTCCCTTTTGTTGATGTAACAACCCAAGTTTAGCATAATCCGGTTGAAACCAAGCCGAAGCGTCTAATTTTATTTCTAGACCATTAGACGATAGTACTTGCATCTTTTCGAAGACTTCCTGCTGTCTTACTTCGTAAACAATTACTTTATCCCAAGGCAACACGAGATGAAACCCTTCTCCAAGAGGTGCTTTATCAGTTACAACTCCCCCACCGAATGTTTTATACAACACTCCAGCTTCTCCTGAGCCAATGGTTTCTGTTGATTTAGAAATAAAGACAATCGTTAGTACAATAATTATAAGAATAGGCAACCCTATTTTAGGTAATTTTTCCATGATATATGTGTATAGTTTTTAATTTTTAAATAAGCCCATTATATTTCCTCATAAACCACTCAATGCTTAATAATAATATAATTATCATCAAAAGGTATGTCCAATCTATTAAAGATACAATATTTTCTTTGCTCTTTTGAATTGCTTGATACCTCTGATCTTCAATCAGATCACTCACTAAGCCATCTATTTGATTCATAAAATAGGCAGTTCCTTTAGTATTAGTCGCAACTTGTCTAAGTTTTGTTACATCTGCATTAAGTAATTGTTGTTCTACATCATAATCCAAAATACTAAAACTCCCAGATCGTGAAATATTTTCACCCACAACCACTACTGTATATTCATAATTTCCAGAAGCAAAACTACTGAGATCGGCTTCATATGAACTGTTTTTTAATAACATTGGGATTGTCTGTGATGCTTCTGTATCTTTATTTTTTACTACTATATTTAAATTACCCCTGCGATCAAATTCATAATTTTTAGTGAAATATTCCGCTTTTACCTTTATACTAGAATTTCCATAATAAAATGATTCAGAAATCGTATTAAGTCTACTTTTTTGTTTATTAGATGCTAGATATTGAACGAGCCTACCGAAAAAATCATCAAAACTTTCAAAACTTTTATTATCCAAATACGACTGTGCTCTCCACCTCCATATACCTTCTCCAAATAAAATTGCTTCTCTAACCCCATTATCCTCTATAGTGGCTAACAAGGGTTCACCGGTTTTTATGTTTCCTATATTTCTTTGTAATAACACATCATAAGATGATTTCATATGTATCTCTCCAAAAGTTCCTATCAAAGGAGGATAGTCATTAAAACCGATATCTTCTAACAAAAATGTTCCGTAGTTAGGGTTGAATCTTGGCAAATAGTATTCTGTTTGCCTAGTTATTTCTTGCCTATATACATTTTGTGATTTATTTAGAAAAACCCAATCAGTCTTAGAACCAGTTATCGTAAAATAATTTTTCCTAGCAGTTTTTATCTTTTCATATACCGCTCTAAATCTTGCATTTGGTTGATATAAAATAATAAGTTGATACTCTTCAATATCTTTTACTTCTGATGGCCTACTAATTGTAAGGCTTCTTCTTTCGTTACTTTCGATACTTTTTTTAATAGCTCCCAAATCTGGATGAGTTAAATCACTAATCAATAAAACATTTGTCTTTTGATCTATTACCTCTACAGCAAAATCTTTCTTATTATTAATTACATTTTTCTCATTTTCTATTGGTGCTAATCGAGCACTATATTTTAAAACACCAGCTGAGCTAGCTGGGAGTGTAAAATTAATAACTGTAGAATTATTTTCTTCGGAAAAAGAAACAGGCTTAGAATAAACAATATTTTTACCAGATCTTATTTCAAAACTTGTATTTATATTACCTGTTCCAGAATAAGTAAGAATAACCTCTACAGGGAACTTATTTTTAAGATATGCATACTTATTTACATTAAGTTGTTGGATCTTGGTATCTGTTACTACCGTTGTATCACCTATAACTATTGGATAAACCTGTTGTTTATAATTAACACTACTAAATTGATAGTCCCTTCCATACGTTTGGTTACCATCGGTAATCAATACCGTAGGAGCATTTGTATTTTTATAGATTTGATCTAAACTTTCTAATGCTTCCGAGATATTTGTTTGCTTTTCATCAAATGTTAAGCCTAAACTATCTTTTAATACGTCTGAAAAAGAATAATATTTTACATCAAATCTTTCTTTAAGTTCTGGATTGTCTTTAATTCTACCAATAAATTGTGATACTTGTTCATCTTGCTTAAGATGTTTTATAGAAGAAGAATTATCCACTGCAAAAACCAAGGTAGGTTTCTCTATATAATAAGTATTCTTTCGAAATGTTGGATTAATCAACAATATTAATAACGCAAAAATGCTAAGAAAACGTAAAAAAGCAAAAAACAGATTTTTTTTATTTCTGTTTTTTGCTTTGTACATATATTGAAATAGCGCAATAACTATGGCAATTACTCCTGCTGCTATAATCAATCCTATATTTTGTATCTGCATTCTTATTAATTACTATCTAAGAATCTTATCAAGAAATCATTGATTTCTCACTCTTAAATAGTTTATTTTGAAAATTGAAAATAATCACATTAAATTTAAAAGATCTTAAACTTATTAAAAAACTATCCAAAAAATCGTAAATCGTAATTTCGGAAAATTCATTTTAGGTAAGCATTCCTCCGTCTACATTAAGAACCTGACCAGTAACATATCCACTTAAATCACTAGCTAAAAACAGACAAGCATTTGCAATATCTTCGGGAGCTCCTCCCCTTTTCAAGGGAATTGCTTTTCTCCATTCATCCACTACCTTCTCATCTAATTTCCCAGTCATTTCAGTTTCGATAAAACCAGGAGCAATCACATTACTTCTAATGTTTCTCGAACCAAGTTCTAAGGCAACTGATTTAGAAAAACCAATAATACCCGCTTTAGATGCCGCATAATTAGCTTGACCAGCATTTCCTTTTACCCCAACAACAGAACTCATATTAATGATACTTCCTTTTCGTTGCTTAAGCATTGTTCGCTGAACTGCTTTAGTCATGTTAAAAACACTCTTAAGATTAACCTCGATAACTTTATCAAAATCGTCTTCACTCATTCTCATAAGCAAGTTATCTTTTGTAATACCTGCGTTATTAACCAATATATCTATACTTCCAAAAGTTTCTAAAACATCTTTTACTAAACTTTCGGATTCTTCAAAGCTTGCAGCATTACTTTGATATGCTTTTGCTTTAATACCTAAACCGTTTAATTCTTTTTCTAAATCCGTTGCAGCGTCTACAGAAGAACTATATGTAAATGCAACGTTGGCACCTTGTTTTGCAAAAACTTGTGCTATTCCTTTTCCAATACCACGTGTAGCACCCGTGATAATGGCAGTTTTACCTTGTAAGAGATTCATTCGCTCTATAATATTTTTTTGGTATCTCACATCATCTATTAATGATATGAATTATTTTACGTTTTCAAATATAAGAATTACTAGCAGCTCAACAATAATAAAACACTTGATTTATAATTGGTATTATATACAAAAGTTATAAAACAATTGAAGGTAAGTTTGATCCTGTTAACTTTCAATCTTTTAGCAACTAATTTTATCATAATTACTTCAAAAACGCTTTAAATTTTTATATTCCAAAACAAATCTTTAATAAAAAACCTCGATACGACTGATCGAGGCCTTAATAGAATATTATTTTCACTAAGTTTAGTGATGTACTATAGCCTCTGATCTATACGAGGATAGATTTTCTTGAAACTTATGATATTTCTTAATTACTCCAAAAACTTCATCCCCTATTTCTTTAGAGAACTGAACAGAATCCTTTAATAAATCCGAAGCTTTATTAATAGTTTGTGAAAGCTTTCTACCATTATGATCCAATTCTAAAAATTGTTTATGCATATCAGGCGTGCAAGGCTCACATCGATAAGAATGTAAATCAGTAAGCATGGCTGTGAGTTCATCCTTCATACGACTCAAACGAAGCGTATGTGTTTGACGATTAGGTGATTCCCTAAACGTAATTTGGTTATTCATAATGGTTTGGTTTTAAAGTGAGTGTTTTAAATTTACCAATAAAAAATAAGACATCAAAAACTTTAGACCTTATACTTAAGTGTTTTATATTTAATTTAAAGAATTAAATGATTTATAAAAAAATCAGCATTATATTTCAATAAAAATTAATTATTTATAATCATTTGTATATAAAAAAAGAGGGAGAATACCCCTAAAAAATCATAAAACCTATAATTAATGGATAAAGACAAAAAATATAATTGGGGAATTATTGGGTGCGGTAAAATAGCACATAAGTTTGCAGAAGATTTACTTACCGTGCCTAATGCAAACTTATTCGCTGTAGCTAGTAGAAATCTTAAAAAAGCAAAAGATTTTGGTAATATATATAATGCATTTAGTTGTTATGGCAGTTACACCGAACTTATTTCCAATCCAGAAATTGATATAATCTATATAGCAACTCCTCATGTTTTTCATCATAAAAACACCCTAATGTGTCTAAACGCTAAAAAAGCTGTGTTATGTGAAAAACCTTTTGCTTTAAATTTAGAACAAGTAACAGAAATGATTGCTGTAGCAAGAAATAATAATACATTTCTTATGGAAGCCTTATGGACATACTTCTTACCTCATTATAAATATGTATTAAAAATTGTTACATCTCATGAACTTGGTAAAATAAAAAATTTAAAAGCTGATTTTGGTTTTGCAAGCGAGTTTAATCCGGAAAGTAGAATATTTAAAAAAGAACTTGGAGGAGGAAGTCTATTTGATGTGGGAATCTATCCATTATTCGCAGCATTAAGCTTATTAGGATATCCAGAAAATATTGAAGCAAAAGCTACATTTGGGAAAACCGGTATTGATGAAAACTGTACGATGCAACTCTCCTACCCAAATAATATAGGAGCTTTTTTATATTCTTCTGTTACTGAAAAAACCAATACAGAAGCAGTTATTGAATTAGAAAAAGGAACAATCGCCATACATAGTCGTTTTCATGAACCTTCTTCTATTACAATTACTAAAAATGGAGTTTCTGAATTACATGAATTCCCGGTAACAACTAATGGTTATAATTATGAAGCAATACACGTTCAGGAAATGATAACAGAAGGAAACATAGAAAGTAATATCATGTCTTTTGAAAAAAGCTTAGAGCTAATCAAGCTATTAGATAGTGTTCGAGATAAAATTGGTCTGAACTATACTTAGATAATAATATATTTTACAGTTATCTATTTATTCCAAAAACATTAAGAAAAAATCATTCTGCACAATAACATTTCGCTTAACCCTAACACGAACAAGTATAGATGGATTGTCTATAACATTAAATCAAAATTTAGAAAGATCAAAAAATAAGCAAAAGTCCGTAAAAAGTGAAAATCCAGTACGAAGGCCTTGGATAGTAGAATATGAAGAATGTTTGGAAAATCCCCTTATAGACAATAGATGTTGTTCTAATAGTCAACCTAGTTTTTGCGCTGATCGTTAGATATCAACAACAAAAAAGCGCTCTATTATTTAGAGCGCTTTTCGATTTGTGTGAAAAAAAAGAGTGTTATTTAGCTCCCCACTCTGCAAGGGAGTCTTTGTTTAGCTTTACGTAATCAGCATTTTTAGCTTTCTCTGCTAACTCTAACGAAGTTTTTGCTGCTTTTATTGCACCAGCTTTATCTCCGCTTTTAGCAAGAATTAAAGAATGTTGTCTGTGATACCAGAATGCATCTGCTCTACCCGCTACAGCTTTTTCGATATGTGCTTTAGCCTTATCTAAATCTCCAGTTTCTTTATAAAATGTTGCTGCTTGATAGTGATCATTATGAGATGGTCCTGCCATAACTAGTTCTATACTCTCCGCCGCTTTCTTTTTAGAAGGTACTTCTAACTTGATAGCAGCTTCTGTATTTTCCCATAAAATATTGATATGTGCACTATCCATAGTAAAATCACTTAACATAATAGTAAATGTTTCTACATTCATCGGTATTTTTGTAGACTTTACAGTTATTTTAGCAGCAACTTTACTATCATCCCACTCACGTGGAGTACCCCAGTTATTTGCATCGCTATAAAACATAACTTCCCAGTTTTCTTTACCAGGTTTAGTAAAAATAGCATACGTTCCTTTCTTCAATTCAGCGCCTCCTACTTTTACATCATCTCCAAATGTAATTTGAGTATTCTTATTAGCTCCTGTTCTCCATAATTTATCATAAGGAACTAAATTTCCAAAAATAGTACGACCTTTCATGCTTGGACGGGAATATTCGATGGCAACATCCGTTAATCCAACTACTTGTTCTATTTTAGAAAGAGGGCTAGGTTGAGGAACTTTAACCTGTGCATCAACACCTAACGATAGTAAGGCCGCTGATACAAATAAGATGATCTTTTTCATTGTGTTTAAATTTAGTATTTAATTAGTTTAATCGAAACGAAATTAATAATTACACATACATTAAAAGTTAACAAAAACTTAAAATAAGTAACCTTATATTTGTCCTCATTTATAATTCTATGATGCGTAAATACATATCCGAAGCAATAGGGACTTTCATAATGGTTTTTTGTGGAACAGGAGCCATGACAATTAACGAGGTTACCGGTGGTGATGTCACTCATGTAGGTATTGCAATTACTTGGGGATTAATTGTGATGGCTATGATTTATGCTTTTGGAGATATCTCTGGAGCACATTTTAATCCTGCAGTAACTATTGCATTTGCATATGCTAAAAAATTCCAATGGAAAGAAGCACCTAAATATATTTTGTCTCAATGTATTGGAGCCATCGCAGCCAGTAGTATTTTACTCTTTTTATTTCCAGAAAGCGAGTTTCTTGGTGGTACACTTCCTTCTTTCGATGCACTTAGAGCATTTGTTCTTGAGATTCTTTTAACCTATTTTTTAATGTTAGTTATCATCAATGTATCTACAGGATCCAAAGAGGTAGGAATGATGGCTGGAATAGCAATTGGAGGCGTTGTTCTTTTAGAAGCTATGTTTGCCGGACCTATGACAAACGCATCAATGAACCCTGCAAGATCTTTGGGACCAGCTCTATTATCTGGGCATTGGGAACATCAATGGCTATATATGATCGCCCCAATAATAGGAGCTATACTGGCAGTTTTAACGTGTAGAGTTATTAAAGCAGACAACTGCTGCAAAGAATGTTAACAATAAATCTTAGTGCTTAAACTTTCTAAGTTTTTCAAAATTTACTTTATTTAACATATATTTATAGCTTATTAGTATTTTAAATGCAGCTACACACTACCGATTTTTGTTCTATTGAATTATACGAGAAGTATGTTATTGTTACCGTAAATGAAGGAGTTAATTTAACTTTAGACAAAGCTAGCATCATTAGAAAAAAGCTTCAGTCTTATTACAAAAATCAAGAGTTTCTTTTGATTTCGAATAGAAAAAACAATCATGAAGTATCTGGTGAAATATATAAACGAGGCCAATTAGCTAACATGAAGGCGTTAGCAATTGTCTCAAAGAAAAAAACAGAACGTGATAAGGCAATTATCGAACAAAAGTTATTTGACAAGTCATTTGCTTTTTTTGAAAATCTGGACGAAGCAAAATCCTGGGCTGAATCTTATTTTTAGTTTTGTTTAACTTTTTTGTTTAAAATTTAAACAAAAATGATTGTACCTTTATACCTAAAAGAGGTATACAATGAAAATATACACGTTAAAGACTAAACAGAACTTACCTATTACCCTTCAAGAGGCATGGAATTTCTTATCTGATCCAAACAATTTGAAAACAATCACACCTGATTATATGGGTTTCAAAATATTATCCGGAGCAGAAAAAAAAATGTATGCTGGACAAATTATACAATATATTGTTACTCCTGTTGCAGGAATTAAAACAAAATGGGTTACAGAAATCACCCATTCAGTAGATAAAGAATACTTTGTAGATGAACAGAGATTTGGTCCATACGCACTTTGGCACCATAAACATTTCATCAAAGAAATTCCTGGTGGTGTAGAAATGGAAGATATTATTGATTATAAAGTCCCTTTTGGAATTTTAGGACAATTGGTACATCCATTTATGGTAAAACCAAAATTAAAAGAAATATTTGATTATAGAGAAAAGAAATTAATTGAGCTATTTGGAACTTTTAACGATTAAAAGATAAACATAATAGCTGTAAAATTTAGAAAACAACATAATGAGAAAAAACATTTTACTTATTGGTGGTAGCCATGGAATAGGGTTTGAATTAGCTTTAAAACTTTATAGTAATCATAATGTCTATATAGCTTCACGTACTTCTCAAAGTTTAGGTAATTTAGAAGTTACTCACATTCCATATGATGCTTCTACCGATGAAATTGACACCTCTAAACTACCTGATCAATTAGATGGTTTTGTATACTGTCCCGGAAGTATTAACCTAAAACCATTTACTATGCTAAGCCCTGATTCATTTCATGAGGATATGCAAATCAATTTTATGTTTTTAGTAAAAATCATACATTCCATTCTTCCTCAATTAAAAAAATCAGAACAGGCTAGTTTAATTTTCTTTAGCACTGTTGCCGTTAAAGTAGGAATGCCTTTCCATACAAGTGTAGCAGCCGCTAAAGGTGCTATTGAAGGTTTTGCAAAAGCATTAGCCGCAGAATATGCTCCAAAACTAAGAGTTAATGTTATCGCCCCTTCTTTAACAGATACTCCTCTAGCCAAAAGATTATTAGGTAACGAAAAGAAGAAAGACAAAATGGATCAAAGACATCCTCTTAAACGTGTAGGAGAAGCAGAAGATATTGCTAATATTGCTAAATTTTTATTAAGTGATGATAGTAGCTGGATAACAGGACAAGTACTAGGAGTTGATGGTGGAATGTCTACTTTAAACGTAAATTAATATGCCAAAAAAAGTAAACATTTTTTGGTTTAGGAGAGATTTAAGACTAAATGATAATGTAGGTCTTAAAGAAGCATTAAAGGGCAACCTGCCAGTCTTACCTATTTTTATTTTCGATAAAGAAATTCTGAAAAAACTACCAAAAGATGACGCTAGATTATCATTTATACATAGTACATTACAAACTATTTCCAAGAAACTAAAAGATAACTACGATAGTACTATCGCAATGTTCCATGGCAACCCAATAGAAGTATTCGAAAATTTAATCACAGAATATGAGGTAAACAAAGTATATACAAATCATGACTACGAGCCTTATGCTACCGAAAGAGATGAAAAAATAAAAAAATTACTTACTAAAAAAACTATAGCGTTTAAAACCTATAAGGATCAAGTAATTTTTGAGAAAAACGAAATTACAAAAGCTAATGGCTCTCCGTATGTTGTTTATACTCCATATAAAAATAAGTGGAAAGAGAAATTTAATGCTTCTAAATTAGAAGAACATAATTCGATCAAACATCTTAACAATCTTATAAAAGATATAAACTTACCAAACCTTTCTCTATCCGATCTAGGATTTGTGAAGTCCAAAATTAGCGTACCAAAATATGTAGTTTCTTCCAATCTTATCAATCATTATGAGGAGACTCGTAATTTTCCTGCGATAAAAAACGGTACATCTAGATTAGGTCCACATTTACGTTTCGGGACTGTCAGTATCCGTGAAATGATAAAAAAAGCAATCGCTGAAGAAAACGAGGTTTTCTGGTCAGAACTTATATGGCGTGAGTTTTTTATGCAAATCCTATGGCATTTTCCTCATACAAAAAACAAAGCCTTTAGACCTAAATATGATCGAATTGAATGGCGCAATAACGAAACTGAATTTGAAGCTTGGAAAAAAGGAGAAACAGGATATCCATTAGTAGATGCAGGAATGAGAGAATTAAATGAAACTGGATATATGCATAACCGTGTTAGAATGCTAGTTGCCAGTTTTTTATGCAAGCACCTTCTTATAGACTGGAGATGGGGCGAAACGTATTTTGCAGAAAAACTTTTAGATTATGATATGTCCGCTAATGTAGGTAACTGGCAATGGGCGGCTGGTTCTGGAGTAGATGCAGCACCATATTTTCGCATATTTAATCCTACAACTCAGGTAACCAAGTTTGACAAAAAACTGGAATATATCAATACTTGGGTAAAAGATATCAACGAATTAACCTATCCACAACCCATTGTTGATCACAAAATGGCTAGAGAAAGGTGTCTAATAACTTACAAAGAGGCTGTTGCTTAAACCACAAATTATAACATTTATTTAAAAATATGATACGAAGTTTTTTGTAATTTAAAGCCATCATAAACCAATAAACTTCAAAAACCAATGAATACACAAGAAGTAGCTAATCGCTTAGTAGAACTTTGCCGTAAAGGTGAAAACATGCAAGCCTTAAAAGAATTATATGCTGACAACGTAGTTAGTAGAGAAATGCCAGGAGCTCCTAATGCTGTTGTTACTGGAAAAGATGCTGTAACCAAAAAAAGTCAGGATTGGTATGCCACCGTAGAAGAGTTTCACGGAGGTGAAGTATCTGAACCAACAGTCGCAGAAAATCATTTTTCTTGTAAAATGAAAATGGATTGCACTTTTAAAGGTCAAGGACGCATGCAAATAGAAGAACTAGCTATTTATAATGTAAATAATGGGAAAATAATAGAAGAACAGTTCTTTTATTCCATGCCAAGCTAATAAAAGTAAAAGAGATCGAAATGTGTGATACTTTTCGATCTCTTTTTATTCGTATAGCCAAATCATTAAAACTTATACCCAGCAGACACCTGAAAGACGTGATTTCTTTGACTTAATGCATCGTCAAAATCAAAAATATCCGAAATCCCTATATTAAAACGAGATTGAAAAAATAATCCATCCTCAAACTGATAACCAAAACCTATATTAACTCCATAACTTACGGGTGCAATCAGATCTTTTAAATCATCTTCAGTTGTTTCAGAAACACCATTAACAGAACTCTTTTTTAATAACCTCGAAGAGGTTAATATACCTATTTGTGGTCCAACTTCTGCACTAAATCCAGATGTCAAATAATATTTCGCCATAATAGGTAACGTAACATAATCTAACTTTAACAACCACTCAGTAAACCGTAAATCTGAACTATCTGTAAATCCAGGTTGTACATACGACCCCTGAAACGAATAAAGTAACTCCGGTTGTATTGCAAAATATCTTGTAATTGGTATTTCTCCTACAAGCCCTAAATGAATTGTATTTCTAGGAATAAAATCATCTATCTCTTCTCCTGCTATATACGAAAGATTATAACCTACCTTTATACCAAGTTGAGCACGATCTTGTTGAGCATTTATCTTTTCTGACACTAAAAGGACAAGAAGTATTGGGAATAGTAATTTTTTAATCATCAAATCTATATTTCGGGGTTAATTTTTAAAAAAATAAAAGCGCCAAAAATAAACAAATCAATCCAATTAAAAAAAGTGAAGAATTATCTGATCATTTGACCAATAGGTAAGCACAAATTTCCTTACAAAAAACACTCACATGTATTATCAAATATCGGGATCCAAAAATCTCTTTACCCTTTCTAAAGCAGGATTCCGATTATCTTCTTTCCAAATAACAGATAATGCAGCTTTTTGTGCGATTTTAGGGATTTCTAAAAACTTTACCTCTAGATCAAATCCATGCTGCAAAGATGTTGGAACGATCGCAACTCCCAATCCACTCTCTACCAATTTAAAAATTGTTTGCGCATGAACCGATTTATGAGAAACAATTGGCGTAAAGCCTTTATCCTCGCATATACTCATAATCTTATCGTAATATATAGAACTATAGTCCGAAGAAAATAAGATAAAATGCTCCGAAGAAACTTGTGCAACACTTTTAAAATTCTTTTTATTAAGTCGGTGATCTTTTGGTAAAACTAATGAAAAAGAATCTGTTTGTACAGCTTTAATACTCACTCCATCAGGAACTCTAGCCAACCTAACAAATCCAATATCCAACTCATCACTAACAATTGACTTAACTTGATCATAATTAGACATTTCCTCTAAGCTAAACTGAATTTTCGGATATTCTTTGTCCACTTTCACCAATAGATCCGGTATAACCGTTTGAATGGCAGAACCCAAAAAACCAATCCTTACCTCTCCTTCACTTCCTTTATCAATTAAGGATGTTTGTTTTATTGTAAAATCTATATGATTAAAAATATAAGCAATTTCTTTTTTCAGATACTCTCCCGCAGCAGTTAAACTTACGTTTCTTTTATTTCTTATAAAAAGTTCAGCTCCAATAATACCCTCCATCTGTTTAATCTGCCTACTCAAACCAGGTTGAGAAATAAACAACCTTTCCGCAGCTTTTCTAAAATGTAATTCTTCCGCCACCGCTAAGAAATAAGTAAAATGACGTAATTCCAATTGATAACTCATAGTTATTAATTATTGATAAAATTAGTATTTATAGGTATTAAAAATACATATTATCTTAGTCTATACAAATACCAACAATTATAATGTCTAAAATATCATCACATTTTCAATTCGGAGAAGACTATCTCACCGCAGGTAAAGCTATCAAAATAGCGTCTAGAGAAATTAAAGGAACTATTTCTGAAGATTCCAGAAAAAAAATCAGAAAGAGTCGCCAAGTAGTCGAAAACATTGTAGATAAAGGCAATCCAGTTTATGGAATCAATACTGGTTTTGGTCCATTATGCACAACCATGATTTCAAAAGAAGAAACAAAGATACTTCAATCTAATATATTACAAAGCCACAGTGTTGGTGTTGGTGATCCTATAGATAAGGAAATTGCCAAACTTATGCTGATTCTAAAATTACAATCACTAGCAAAAGGATATTCTGGTATTGCAGAAAGCACTTTGGATCGTATTCTTTGGCATATTGATAATAATGCAATTCCAATTGTTCCTTCTCAAGGTTCTGTTGGTGCATCTGGAGATTTAGCGCCATTATCCCACCTTTTTTTACCTTTAATTGGTTTAGGAAAAGTAATATATAAGGGTGAAGAAATACCTAGTGCTGATTTATTTAAAAAAACTGGCTTAACATCATTAGACCTAGGTCCTAAAGAAGGTTTAGCATTAATAAATGGAACACAATTCATAGCTGCGCACGCTGTTAAAATTATTGAGAAACTGCATAGCTGCCTTTCTCAAGCCGACATTATTGGAGCTATGATGATAGAAGGACTACAAGGCTCTATTAAACCTTTTTATAATGAATTACACAAGCTGCGCCCTTTTAAAGGAAACATTCATGTAGCCTCTAGAGTAAAATCCTTATTAAAAGGTTCTGAGATCATGGAAGATCATATTGATTGTGATAGAGTTCAAGATCCATATTCATTGCGATGTATTCCTCAGGTTCACGGAGCATCCAGAAATGCATGGCTGCATCTTAAAGAATTATTAGAAGTAGAATTAAACTCTGTAACGGATAATCCTATTATTATTGACGAAGAACTTACTATCAGCGGCGGAAGCTTTCATGGACAACCACTAGCAATGGCTATAGACTACGCTTGTCTTGCCGCTTCTGAAATTGGAAACATTTCGGACCGACGAATATATCTTGCTCTAGAAGGTAATTCTCCAGGAGTTCCTAAATTATTGATGAAAGATACTGGAATTAACTCTGGATATATGATCTTACAATATACAACGGCAGCATTAGCTAGCGAAAACAAAGGTTTGTGTTTCCCTTCTAGCGCGGATAGCATCCCTACTTCACTTGGACAAGAAGATCACGTAAGCATGGGATCTATTGGTGGTAGAAAAGCTTTAAAAGTACTAGAAAACATAGAGAAGATATTAGCGATAGAACTTCTAACAGCGGCTCAAGCTTTTGAATTTAGAAAACCAATGAAATCTGGTGTAATTTTAGATGAAATTCACAAAATGATACGTAAAAAAGTCTCTTTTGCAGAAAAAGATCGTGTTTTTTCGGATGACATAGATAAAGGTATTGAAATAATAAAAAACAAGAGCATCATTAAAGTTTCTAATAATGTATTAAAAGACAATAACTTATCCTTAGAAACAGAGTTTTCCTCTCAATTTGAAATATATTAATTATGGAAAAGTACAAACTTATTGGCCCTATTAAACAATTGTTATCCATGGATGGATTACCCTTAAAAGGAGCCTTGAAAGACGAAGAGCTTCCAATAATTGAAAATGCAGGTATTCTTACAATAGGAGAACGCATTCACACCATAGGAAACTATAATGAAATGCAACAAATAGCAAAAAGTCTTGATGCAAAGGTTATACAACTGCAATCTGATTATGTCTGTCTCCCTGGTTTTATAGATGCCCATACACATATTTGCTTTTCTGGTTCTAGAGCTAATGATTATGCCATGCGAAACTCAGGAAAATCTTATCTAGAAATTGCAAAAGCAGGAGGTGGAATCTGGGATACAGTAACCAATACTAGAACCGCTAGTCAAGAAGAATTATGTCATTCTGTAATAAAAAGAGCTAATCACCTTCTTAAGAATGGTATCACTACTGTCGAAGTAAAAAGTGGCTATGGTCTTTCTATACAAGAAGAACTAAAGATGTTGCGCGCAATAAAAGGAGCTAATGAAAATTTAGAATCAGATCTAATACCTACTTGCTTAGCAGCACATATGCTTCCAAAAGATTATAACGGCACTCATGAAGAATATCTAAACGATATAACTACAAACTTGTTCCCAAATCTTATAACGGAAAAACTTACAAATAGAATTGATGCATTTGTAGAGCAAAGTGCTTTTTCTAAAGAAAACATCAAGCCTTATTTTAATAAAGCTATCGAAATGG
The DNA here is from genome assembly GCF_003443695.1 of Aquimarina sp. AD1. NCBI lineage: Bacteria > Pseudomonadati > Bacteroidota > Flavobacteriia > Flavobacteriales > Flavobacteriaceae > Aquimarina > Aquimarina sp. AD1. Next base: position 1,516,484 of record NZ_CP031966.1, read on the forward strand.
GATTTGATATCACCGTTCATGCAGATCAATTTACTACTAGCGGAAGTGAAATTGCGGTAGAAATAAATGCGGTAAGTGCAGATCATCTAGAAGCAAGCACAGATATAGAAATTAAAATGTTAGCAGAAAGCGATGTTGTTTCAGTTGCATTACCAGGAGCTTCTATCGGATTAGGTTGTGATTTTACACCAGCGAGAAAAATTCTTGATGCAGGAGGAGCTTTAGCAATTGCAAGCGACTGGAATCCCGGTTCTGCACCGATGGGAGATTTACTTACCCAGGCTTGTATTTTAGGAACATTCGAAAAATTAAGTAATACAGAGGTATTAGCCGGAATTACAACAAGAGCTGCTGCTGCTTTAAAATTAGATGATCGTGGAAAATTAGCTCCTAAAATGATAGCAGACTTCTGTTTCTTTTCAACTGATAATTACAATGAAATATTATATCATCAAGGTAAACTAACTCCAAATCAAGTATGGAAACGAGGAGATCTAGTATATTCTAAATAATATAACGATAAAAAGACTTCAACAATGATCTATATGATCAACAATTACATCAAATACTTATGACTACTTTCAAAGAACAAATTTTAACTGGTATCCCTGATACATTACCTCCTAAAAAAGAACTTAGTACAAAAATAAGTAGAGCTCCTAAACGAAAACAAATATTGTCAATTGACGAAAAAAAACTAGCACTTAAAAATGCTCTGAGATATTTCAAACCGGATTGGCATCAAGAACTTGCCGAGGAATTCCTTGAAGAGTTAAATGAATACGGACGTATTTATATGTATCGATTTATGCCAGATTATGAAATGTATGCTAGACCTATACACGAGTATCCATCAATTACCACACAGGCCGCAGGAATCATGTTAATGATACAAAACAATTTAGATCCTGCTGTTGCTCAACATCCGTACGAATTAATTACTTATGGAGGAAACGGAGGCGTTTTTCAAAATTGGGCACAGTATCTGCTTACGATGTATTACCTAGCCACCATGACCGAAGAACAGACTTTACACATATACTCAGGTCACCCTATGGGACTATTTCCTTCTTCTAAAGAAGCTCCGAGAGTTGTTGTTACAAATGGAATGATGATTCCAAATTATTCCAAACCAGATGATTGGGAGAAATTCAACGCATTAGGAGTTACCCAATATGGACAAATGACTGCTGGAAGCTATATGTATATTGGGCCACAAGGAATCGTACACGGAACTACTATAACCGTAATGAATGCATTCAGAAAAACCTTAACTCCTGGCGAAAAAACTGCTGGTAAGATTTTCTTAACCGCTGGTTTAGGCGGAATGAGCGGTGCCCAGCCTAAAGCTGGAAACATTGCTAAATGTATTACCGTATGCGCTGAAGTAAATCCGGATGCAGCCGAAAAACGCCATGAACAAGGTTGGGTAGATGAAATTGTAGATAATTTAGATGATTTAGTAAGAAGAGTTCAAGCAGCGATTAAAAATACAGAAGTGGTATCAATTGCGTATAAAGGAAATATCGTTGATGTATGGGAACGTTTTTATGATGAAAACATATATATACATCTAGGATCAGATCAGACATCACTACACAATCCTTGGTCTGGAGGGTACTATCCTGTAGATATGACTTATTCGGAATCCAATGAAATGATTGCAAATGACCCAATCCAATTTAAAACTAAAGTACAAGAATCATTAAGAAGACATGCAGATGCAATAAATAAGCATACAGCAAAAGGAACCTACTTTTTTGATTACGGAAATGCATTTCTATTAGAAGCTTCTCGTGCTGGAGCAGATGTAATGGACACAAACAAGATAGATTTTAAATACCCTTCATACGTGCAAGATATCCTAGGACCTATGTGTTTTGATTACGGTTTTGGTCCATTTAGATGGGTGTGTACCTCGGGAAACCTTAATGATTTAGATACAACTGACAACATTGCAATACAGGTAATGCAAGAGATTAAGAAAAATGCTCCAGAAGAAATCCAACAACAGATGCAAGACAATATCACTTGGATTCAAGAAGCAAAAGAAAATAAGCTTGTTGTAGGCTCCAAAGCAAGAATTCTATATGCTGATGCCGAAGGAAGATCAAAGATCGCTGAAGCGTTCAATAAAGCTATTAAATCAAATCAAATATCGGCGCCTGTAGTATTAGGTAGAGATCATCACGACGTAAGCGGCACGGATTCTCCATATAGAGAGACTAGTAATATTTATGATGGAAGCAAATTTACTGCTGATATGGCGATTCATAATGTAATTGGAGATAGTTTTAGAGGAGCTACTTGGGTATCCATTCATAACGGAGGTGGCGTTGGATGGGGAGAAGTTATCAACGGAGGATTTGGTTTACTATTAGATGGATCTGATGAAGCGTCCAAAAGATTAAAAAACATGTTGTTTTATGATGTGAATAATGGTATTTCTAGGAGAAGTTGGGCAAGAAATGAAGAGGCTATTTTTGCGATAAAAAGAGAAATGAAACGTACACCTTCACTTAAAGTAACCGTCCCTAATATTCTAGAGGAAAGAATTTTAGATAAATTATTTTAATAACCATCACATCTGTACAATATTTTACACACAAGCATTATTCTACCAATGAACAACTATAAAAAAACAAATCCCGCTATTTGGTCAGGACGGACATCTAATGATCAATTATATCTTCACGAGAAAATAACTTGTATTGACATAGAAAATGATGAACTTCCTAAAAATAAGCAAACAAGCTTTACAATTCTAGGATACGCTTGCGAAGAAGGAGTAAAAAGAAATTTAGGCAGAATTGGCACAGAGTCCGCACCTGATCAAATAAGGAAAATGATAGGGTCTTTATCAAATCACTTCGATAAAACTGTTAAAATAATAGACGTAGGTAACATTTATTGCATAGGAAATGACTTAGAAGAAGCTCAAACCATCACTTCAAATAAAGTGTTTCAAATTCTTGAAAAGCAATATTTTAGTATTATTTTAGGAGGTGGTCATGATCTTGCATACGCACACTATAATGGAATTAAAAAACACCAACCAGACGCCAGAATTGGAATTATAAATTTAGACGCTCATTTTGACTTGAGATCAGTAAATGGCCAAGGAAATTCTGGTACTCCATTTTATCAAATCTCTAAAGAGAACGATCGTTTCAAATACCTGTGCTTAGGAATTCAAGAAGAATCCAATAACAAAGAATTATTCCAAACTGCTCAAAAATTGGGAGTAGAATATATCAAGAATACAGATTTCAATATTACAAACAAAAACAATATTGAAGTAGTAATTAATAATTTTATAAACGATGTTGACTTGGTTTATTTAACCATTGATTTAGATGGTTTTTCATCTTCTGTTGCTCCTGGTGTTAGCGCCCCTTCTCCATTTGGTTTTTCTATCGACATTGCCTTATTTGCTATTGAACAAATTTGCAATAGTAAAAAATTAGTTAGTGCGGATATTGTAGAGCTTAATCCTAAATATGATTTAGATAATATCACAGCTAAATTAGCTGCTAGATTAGTTTATTATATGATGAAGTTTATTTCCTCTTCTTAATTATAATATCTGTTCCTACATTTAGCTATATTTACCATAGAACTTCTTATAAGCCCTATGGAACAAACTGTGATAATTCTCATTTACATTCATGCATTATTTGGTGGTATTGGATTATTATCAGGCCTTATCAGTATTATAGGTAAAAAAGGTAGGTTTTACCACAAAAAAGCCGGAATAGTATTTTCTATCGCTATGTTTATTAGTGCTCTAATTGCTATCCCTATCACCCTTCTCCCTAATCATAAAAATTTACTACTACACTTACTCTCTATATTCACAATATACCTTGTAATTTCTGGAAATAGAGTACTCAGGTTTAAAAAACAATATGTTTTACAAAAAGTGGACATCATTATTAGCTCTGTAATGGGATTAATATTTTTAGGAATGATTAGTACAGGCATCTATTATCACTTGCAAGAGATCCCTAAAAGCATTTTATTTTTCTTTTTCGGAGGGTTTGGTGTCATGGCCACGATTAGAGATGTTAAGCTCTATAAAACCTTTAAAACTAATCCTAAGGCTTATTTATCTAATCATATTGGTAAAATGTCCGGAGCATACGGAGCAGCAATAACTGCATTTTTACTAGCTGCATTGGATTCAAGCACCTTATGGGTTTGGTTAACCCCTTCTATTGTTACATTAATATTTGTTACTTTTTGGAGACGAAAAATATCTTAACAACAGGTTCTTACCTTCCTTGTAACATTATTTTTAGTACATCGTCTGATAATTAAACTCATACATCATGTATTTTCAAAAAATAACTGAACGTACGCTGCGATACTTCGTAGCATTTTTCATATTTGTTTACGGTGCTGCCAAACCACTTCAATTTAAAAATAATAATGGTTTTCCAGATAAATTAGTAAGTGAGTTAACTGGGATGGAACTTATGTGGTCTTTTTTTGGACACACACAAGCAATACCCATAATTATTGGAGTATTGCAAGTTACAGGAGCATTACTACTTTTATCTAAGCGTACTAAAATTATTGGCACATTCCTTTTATTGCCAATCATGACCAATATTGTACTATTTGATGTATTCTACCAAGTTAACGCAGGAGCTACTATTAACGCTATCGTCTTTCTTGTTATTCTTATAATTCTTCTATTTTTCGAACAAAAGAAAATGATTAAAATCTTTAAAACAATTACTTTAAAATCACCAAAAGATGACAACAGAACTTCATTGTTTATTATAAGTGCTGCTCTAGCCGCCTTACTATTTTTTGGATACACGTATCTACAGCGATAAATATTATGTTTTTAAAACTTAAACAGTAAAAACGTATTCATTTTATTACACAAATAATTAACTAAGAAACTTACTTATAGGAAAACTTGTATTTCATTGCATTCAAAATATAATTACTTTCGTATCTTCGGGATATATGTATATATCTAAATTCCCCATTTAGATTTGCGCACACAGATTACCTCTCGGGCTTTTTTAATATAAATTACAATCACTTTATTTATTCTTAAATAAAGATGGTTCAGAATGTTTTATGGAAGAAGTAAATTTTTATCAAATATCAGTTTTCTTGCTACAAGGGTTTGTAGTATCCTTTTTGGTATTAACGTTATTTCATTTTCGAAAAGTAACAGGTAACGGACTGTTATTTACAGCCTTAGGAATGTTTCAATTCATACAGGTATTCACAGCAACAACAATGTATTTTGAAATATATAATGGAATTACGGTATCTCCAGGATCCTCCGTTCTTTTTTCCGTAACACTGTTTACCGTATTAATTTTCTACATTAAAGAAGATGCTTTATTAACAAGAAAGCTAATATACGCACTCGTTATTGCTAACTTGATGATAGTAATCTTATTACTCCTTTTCGGTATTAACTTAAAAGATTCTAGTATTCATCAGGTTTCATTTACTATGTTATCTGATTTTTTTAACACCAATATATTTCTTCTAATTTATGGTACTATTCTTTTATTCCTTGATTCTATTCTTATAATTTTTGTCTTTGAGTACATTTCTAAACATATACAATCTCTTTTTCTAAGAATACTTTTCACGATGCTTTTGATCCTTTCATTTGATGCTTTGATGTTTAGTATTGTAGGGTTTTGGGGACCTATGGATGTAACAAATTTTCTAATTTCTGGACTATCTTCTAAAATAGTTATGAGTATTTATTATGGTATTTTATTTACCATATACATTAAATACTTTCAAAAAGAAATCTCCGAAAACAGCTATTCTACTTTTAAGGATGTTTATCACTCACTAACCTATCGTCAAAAATTTGAAGAAGCAGAAAAGGTAATTCAGCTAAGCGAAAACAGATATAGAACATTAACCGATATTTCTCCTGTAGGCATTTTTATGACTAAAGCCAATGGAAAAACTACCTTTGTTAACGAAAAATGGTGCGAAATTTCCGGTTTAGCCCAACAAGAAGCAATGAACGATGGATGGCTAAAAGCAGTACATCCAGAGGATAGAAAGAAATTAAAATCTGACTGGTATAATAATACAAAAAGACGAGAATCTTCACATGCTGAATATAGATTTATTAGACCAGATGGAACTACTATTTGGGTATTAGGCCAAGCTATTCCTGAGTATAATGAACGAAAAGAAATTATTGGTTATGTAGGGACTGCAACAGATATCACTGAATTAAAACTTTATGAAATAGAACTAAATAAAATGAAAGATAAAGCTGAAGAAAGTGATCGTTTAAAGTCTTCTTTCTTAGCAAACATGAGTCATGAAATACGAACTCCTATGAATGGGATATTAGGTTTTGCCGAATTACTTAAAGAACCTGTACTTACCGGAGACGAACAACAACTATACATTAGTCTTATAGAAGAAAGTGGCACTCGAATGCTCAATATTATAAGAGATATAATTGATATTTCGAAGATTGAATCTGGACAAGTGAAGGTGTTTACATCAGATATAGACATCAATGAACAAGTAACTTATTTATATCAGTTTTTTAAACCAGAAGCAGACAGAAAGGGTTTGCTATTAAGCTTTAACAATGGTTTACCGGACCAAGAAGCAATTATTAAAACAGACAAAGAAAAATTTAACGCTATACTAACCAACTTAGTTAAAAACGCTCTTAAATATACTCCTGAAGGCTCTATTTCTTTTGGTTATAAAGTGGAAGATGAATTTTTACAATTTTACGTAAAAGATACCGGTATGGGAATTGCAAAAAATCGACAAAAAGCAATTTTCGAACGCTTCGTACAAGCAGATATCGAAAATAATTATGCCATAGAAGGGGCTGGTATTGGATTATCTATCGCTAAAGCCTACAGTGAAATGCTTGGCGGAAAAATCTGGTTAGAAAGCAAAAAAGACTTAGGTTCTGTGTTTTATTTTACAATCCCATATACCAAATCAAAAAAAGAATAGACTTAAAAGGACACCAAACCTACTCTATAATTAGATATTTTTATTTATCGAATACAATGGTCTCTACCCAGTAATTCTCTAATTCTTCTAACGTTATTTCTTTTAAAACTCCAACCCAAGGATCAATCACTAAAACCGTATTATCATCTTTATACCCCGTTATCAAAAGTGCGTGCGCCATAAAACCATTATAATTTTGTGTCCCAATTAAAATTGGACGACTGCTATCTATATGCCCTTTTATCTCACTAAAGGTAAGTTTTGGATCATTTCCAGAAATTAAACTTCTATATTCTGAATTGATATAGCTAAAGTGAGTTGATATTTGCGGATGTAATGTAAATAAATCTAAACCTTGATCATTTGCTTCAAACATTTGGTCTAGTTCTTTTTCGGACTTAAATGTTCCATAACTTTGTAAAGCCATTGATAAAGCAGCAGCCCAACAGTTATTTGATCCAATTTGTTCTTCTGGAATTATATGTAAAACACTTGTCGATTTCTTTTTAGCACTTGTTAGTTCGCCCATAATACTTTATTGTTTTTTGTGTGTTTTCAGATTTCAAGAGTTGTTTTTAGACAACAAATAAATATTCTAATAAAAATAAGGAAAAACAGCTTCTATAACAACTATAAACAAGTATGAAAAAACTGACGAAAAATACACTTAATAAATTAAAAAACAACACATTAAACCATCTGAACAATCCAATTCGTAATCGTCAAAAGAAACTTTTCTTTTTCTAAATCATTATGCAGTTCGTGGTACCCTCCTTTAAAAGGAATAAATGAAATCAAGTCATTCTTTTCTGCAAACTCTTGACTTGCCCTATAATCAGTAATTTGATCTGCAGTTCCATGAACTATCAAAACTGGTTTTTCAACAAAAGCGGCTTTAGAAATTACCCAAATACCGGCTTCTATAATTGGAAGTGTGAAATTAGTACTTACTCTATCGTGAATTAAAGGATCATTTTCATACTTTTCTACCTCATCCGCTATTCTAGAAATGGCCTTTACATCCAACCCAGAAGGCAATGTTACAGAAGGTGCTATTTTTTGAAACATCTTTCCCATTGTCATTTTCCATTTTGGTGGCTGAAACGCTAAACGTAAGAAAGGACTCGTAATAATTACTCCTGTAACTTCTGGTTTTTTCCGGATTAAATAATTGATAACCAAGTTTCCACCCATACTATGGCCATATAACAATACAGGAAGGTTATTTACTATTTCTCTTGATTTTTGATAAACAGCGTCTATTGTATCCATAAGAGAATCATAATTAGGGCAATGTCCTCTTTTACCACTGCTCTTACCATGACCAAAATTATCATAAGTAATTACACCTATTTGTTTTGACAACAACTCAGGAATTACATGATCCGAATATCTACCAGAATGCTCACCCATACCATGTACTAGCAAAACCATTGCTTTACAGTTAGTAGGCAACCAATATTGACCGTACAACTGATATTTAAGATAATTGAAATAAAATTCTTGAAATTGCATACTTAGATATACTATTAAAATAGATTCAAAAATGACATCACTTTTCTAAATAAAAGCAAATTACATTTTTTACTCCTCAAACATTAACGAAACAAATTCTGCAACACAGGCAGGCTTTTCTGAACCATCAATTTCCACTGAACAATCCCAAGTTATTTTTAGGCCTTTTTCGGTATAAGCCTCTATATCCTTAATACTACTATGTAATCTTAACCTACTATCTACAATTACAGGATTTGGAAACCTTACTTTATTAAGTCCATAATTAACACCCATTGCTAAACTTTCTATATCAATAAGATCCATCAACATTTTGGATAGTAGCGAAACTGATAAAAAACCATGAGCAATAGGTCTCTTAAATGGAGATTCCTTTTTAATTCGATCTAAATCAACGTGCACCCATTGGTAATCTTTTGTAGCATCTGCAAAGGCATTAATCATTTCCTGGGTTACAGTGACCCATTCACCCAATGGTAATTGTTTTCCGTTGTAAGCTTTAAACTCATCAAAGTTTTTACAAGTCAACTGATCCATATTTTTACTTATTGTAGATTTCTAAACTATCTTGAGATTCCTCCATCTATAGTCAAACAAATACCTGATACATAAGAAGCTTCATCTGATGCCAAATACAAATACCCGTAAGCAATATCAATAGGTGTAGCGGCTTTCTTTAAAGGAATTTGTGATTTAATTCCTTCTATATGTTCCTTAGGAATCTGATCTGTCATTTCTGTTAGTGTAAATCCAGGAGCTAAAGCATTAGCTGTAATTCCATACTTACCTAGCTCTATTGTCCAAGTTTTAGACATCGCAATAACACCTGCTTTAGTAGCAGCATAATTGGTTTGCCCGAAATTACCTCGTAAACCTACATTAGAAGCCGCAGATACAATTCTTCCATACCTCGATTCTTTCATATATTGAGAAACAACTTGTGTACATAAGAAAACACCTTTTAAATTTACTTCGACTACAGCATCCCATTCATTCTCACTCATTTTATGCAGTGTGCGATCTTTAGTTATTCCTGCATTATTAATCAAAATATCTATTTTTCCATACTTTTTATGAATCCTTTCGGCTTCGGCTTCAATAGCACTTTTATTAGTAACGGAAATACTCGTAAATTCAGCAACTTGACCATTGTCTAATATAGATTTAGCCACTTGTTCACCTTCTGATAATAAATCCCAAATAATTACAGTTGCGCCTTCTTTAGCAAATAAAGTAGAAATAGCTTTTCCTATTCCTCTTGCTCCTCCTGTAACGATTGCAATTCTATTTTTTAATCTCATATGTAAGCTTGTTTATTAAATAATATTAAGAACATTGAATCACCACTTTGCCTCTCACCTTTCTATTCATCATTTCTTCTAACGCATTTGGAGTTTCTTCTAACGGATATATTTTATGAATATGTGGTTGTACTCTTCCTTCTTCCATCCATTTCATTAACTGTAATGTATTATCCATATTCCCTTTAGGATTTTTCATTGCAAAATTACCCCAAAACACACCAACAATAGAGCATCCCTTTAGTAATGCAAGGTTCAATGGTACTTTAGGAATCTGACCAGCGGCAAAACCTATTACTAAATACCTACCTTCCCAAGCTGTTCCTCGTAATGCTGGTTCAGAAAAATCTCCTCCTACAGGATCATAAACAACGTCTGCTCCTTTTCCATTTGTTAACTCTTTGATTTTACTTTTTAGATCCTCTTCTGTATAGTTTATAACTTCATCTGCTCCATATTGTTTGCATAATTCCAGTTTTTCTTTAGAAGACGCAGCCGCAATAACCTTAGCCCCCAATAACTTTCCTAGTTCAATTGCTGCAAGCCCAACTCCTCCTGATGCCCCTAAAACCAGTAAAGTTTCGCCCTGCTTTAATTGAGCACGATCTTTTAATGCATGATAAGATGTGCCATACGCTATCATAAAAGAAGCCGCAACAGAGAAATCCATCTTAGGAGGTTTTTTAAAACATACATTAGCAGGAACTGCAACTTCTTTTGCATAACCGCCTTGCATTACAAATCCAAAAACCTCATCTCCAATATTAAGGTGCTTAACATTAATCCCTACTTCTTTTACAACTCCTGCTACATCACTTCCTGGAATAAAAGGAACATCGGGTTTAAACTGGTACAAGCCCTGAATTATAAGAGTATCAGGGAAATTCACTCCACAGGTTTTTACTTGAATTAGGACTTCATTTTCCTTTGGTTTTGGAGATACAACATCCTCATATACCAAATTAGAAGGTGGTCCGTATTGTTTACAAACTATAGCCTTCATACTAATCCTCTATAACCTTTAATACAAGTTTACCCATTTTATTTCCAGAGAAAAGACGCAAAAATGTTTCATGAAAGTTTTCGATTCCATTATAAATATCTTCTTTACTTTTCAATTTCCCTTGTGCCAACCAACCACCCATTTCTCTAGCTGCTTTCCCATAATCTTTTGCATAATCCATAACAACCATACCCTGCATTGTTGCCCGATTTACTAATAATGAAAGATAATTTTTAGGCCCTCTCATATCTTCCATATTATTATATTGAGAAATTGCCCCACAAATAACAATCCTTGCCTGCATACGCAGTCTAGATAACGCCGCATCTAAAATTTCTCCTCCAACATTATCAAAATATACATCAATACCTTTTGGACATTCATTTTTGATAGCCTCATATATATCTCCAGACTTATAATCTATAGCAGCATCAAAGCCTAAAACGTCTTTAATATAGTTGCATTTTTCTTTTCCTCCTGCTATTCCAATAACACGACATCCTTTTATCTTTGCTATCTGACCAACTATACTGCCAACCGCTCCTGCAGCCCCAGAAACTAAAACAGTATCTCCTTCTTTTATTTTACCAACTTCTAAAATTCCGAAATATGCTGTCATACCAGGCATCCCTAGAGTTCCAATATACATTGGCAAAGGTGCTAATTTAGGGTCTACAGTATACCAATTATCACCATTAGTTACAGTATATTGCTGTACTCCTCCCCAACCGGTTACAAAATCACCTTCTTTAAATTTAGGATGATTATTGGATTTAATAACTTCTCCTATAGATCCAGCTCTCATTACATCATCTAATTCTACTGGTTCTATATATGATTTTCCTTCCCGCATCCAGCCTCTCATTGCAGGATCTAACGATATATAATGATGTTTAATCAATACCTCTCCTTCTTTAGGTTCTGGAATAGGATTTTCCTGTAACTCCCAAGTAGTTTTATCTGGTAATCCCTCTGGGCGGTTTTTTAAGATGATTTGCTTATTCATTTTTAAAATATTTTTTATTTAATCCAATTTATTTTTTCTGTAAACTTTCTACGAAAGCCTTCATTTTTGCTCTTATTTCTGGTTTCCACCAAAGAGAAATTGCTTGTTCTAAATCGACCTTAGGATCTTCTTCCATACTTTCTAACCAATCTCTTCGTAACTTATACTTAGTATTCTTAAAAATTTCTTCATCAGCTTGTAAATACTGCTTCATTTTAGCTTCTGCTTTTGGCAAAACTTCTTCTAAATCACAAACTTCATTTACTAAGCCAGTATCCAAAGCTTCATCAACACTCAATAACTTTCCTCCAAGAATACATTCATTTGCCTTTCCTTCTCCCAACCAATAGGAATACCCTCTAATAAGGTTATTAGAAATCTGAATATTCACTGCTACTTCGTTTAGACCAATAGTATATTTTTCTCCTGCAGCCATAATACGATGGTCGGCAGTAATAGCAATCACACAACCGCCTGCTGGAGAATATCCTGTAATAGCACATATAAATGGTTTACTAAACTTGGCTAATTGGATATACATCCCTCCAAAATCATTAAAAAACTCATTCATCTTCGGCTTATCATAACCATACAATTCTATAACGTCAAGACCCGCTGTGAAAAAATGCGGTGTACCAGTTATTATTACACCTTTTACAGAACTATCAGTTTCTAAATCATCAAAAGCTCGTCTTATTTCCTGAACCATTTGATGGTTAATAGCATTTACTTTTCCTCTGTTCAATTGAACAATTGCGTAGTCATCTTTTCTTTCTACTTTAATGGTTTGCATTATAGGCTTTGGCTTTATTTACTAATTGAATAATTGTTTTATAGAGAAGTTCCTCCATCTAATGTAATTGTCTGTCCCGTTATAAACTTCGTGTTTTCTGAAGCTAACCACACCACAGCTTCTGCTATTTCTTCCGCTTGTCCATACCGCTTCATTGGAATTACACTTTTTAGCATATCGTCCATATCAGGTCGTACTGATAACAATTTACTTAAGAGTGCCGATTCTGTATAGCCCGGGCAAACTGCATTGATTCTAATATTCTTAGTTGCATATTCTAATGCTGCTGATTTGGTCATCCCAACGACAGCAAATTTACTAGCACTGTATGAAAGGTTATTTAATGATGCTTTTAATCCTGCTAAGGATGCAATATTTACAATATTACCATAACCTTGTTTCATCATTTGCTGTAAAGCTAATTTCATGCAATAAAAGACTCCTGTTTGATTTACCGAAATAACACTATCCCAATCTTTTAACGTATATTCTGCTGTTTTAGACATATTTCTTGGACCTATCCCTGCATTATTTACCATTACATCTAATTGCCCAAGCTGATCTACCGTTTTAGAAATTAACAACTCTACTTGTGCAAAATCAGCAACATTAGCAGTAATTACTGTCGCTTTTCCTCCTTCTTTATTTATTTCTTCTGCAACCTGATTTGCTTTTTCTTCTTTAATATCAGAAACAACAACGGTTGCTCTATGTTTTGCAAAATGTTTTGCCGTAGCGGCTCCTATTCCCGAACCTGCTCCTGTAACTATAACTACTTTATCTTTTACTTGCATGTAATACTATATAATTTGTTTAATCTAGATTTATTTCCCTAAAGAAAGAATAAGACGTGAATCTAATAAAGCTCTGCTACGCATATCAGCTGGATATTCTTTTTCTGTAATCATTTTTACAAATTCTTCTTTACTCTCGTATTGTACAATGAGTATTTTATCCCATTCGACGGTATTCTCTGGACCTATCAATCCAAACAGAGGTTTACCTTGATATACGATTCTCGCTCTAGTGTTTTCAAAAAAAGGCAGTATCGCATTCAAATATTCTGCATACGCCTCTCTACCTGTCGTCCCAGTTTCTTCTACATAATCCTTAAATTTCAAAAGATTTATCATCTGAAATGATCCATCGATAGGTAATTCTAAAAAATCTTGAAACTGTTTTTGGGTAATTCCAGTGTATGAATTCATAAAAATTGATTTTATAATCTTATTTCACTAAGCTCTTTATACTTCTCGTATATATCTGTGTAATGTTCTTTAATATTATTCAGTATAAAATCAAAAGGAACATCTTCGAAATGACCGTAATCTTCCAGGTACTCCATGAAAATCCCTCCTTTATTATCAAATTCCTGAAACATTGAGTCATTTTCTCCATCAAACTCTAAAGGTGCTACATTACATTTTTCACACAATGCTTTGTTAAATGCTGGTGACGCCTTTACCCACTTTCCATCAAGATAAACATTAACCATTCCGTGAGGTGTTAATTCATTTGTCCCGAACTTCTCTATAAGCCTTTCTACTCCAATGTGATTTTTCACTTTAGCTAGGTGAATTCTGGCAGGAATACCTAACCCTCTTAAACCGGCGATTAATAAAATGGATTTATCTAAACAATGACCACTGTTCTTTGTAGCTACCTTACTTGCTTTATAAGCCTCTTTCTTCAGGTTAATATGATATGGATCATAACGCCAACCATCTCTAACCTTAATATACAAAGCCTTTGCTTTTTCTTTCAATGTTACATTGCTACTTTTAAATTCTTCTATAATCTTCTGGATTTCCTCCGTCTCGTAATCATAATAATATGTCGCTGCCAAATAATCCATTATTTCTATATTTAATCAATTTTATTAGTTTGTATTGCCTGCCAAGCAAGATTACAAAGTAGTGCGGATGCCTTATCCAGTTGCGCAAAACGTGGATCTGTTGTTAAACCTTTATCGTATCTATAATAAATTTGTTGAGCAATAACTGCTATCTTAAAAAGTCCAAATGCATAATAAAACACCAAATTTTTTATTTCTTTTTGACTTTTTTGTGCATACAATTCCACTATTTCACTTCTACTAGGATTCCCTTCCATAATTGTTGGAGAAGGAATACCTTTTTGCACAAATTCATGATCACTGCTCATTGTCCAGTATCCTAATGAAGTCCCTAAATCCATTAATGGATCTCCTAATGTTGCCATTTCCCAATCCAATACCGCAATAACATCATTCCAGCTATCATTTTTAAATACGACATTATCATATTTAAAATCATTATGTACTAAACTATATTGGTATTCTCTTGGCTGGTTATCTTCCATCCATTTCATTATCTTTCCAGCAGCAGGAATATTATCTGTCGCCGCTTTAAGGTATTGTTTCCCCCAGTTCAATACTTGACGGCTTACATACCCCTTTGGTTTTCCTAGATCTTCTAAGCCAACCTCTTGGTAATCTATATTATGAAGTTTTACAAAAGTATTTAGCCAGGAATCGGCAATAGTTTTAAAATCACTTGCTGAAATGTTTCTTTTTTTGGCTTCACGAGTACTCAAAATAATTCCGCTTACCTTTTCCATAATATAAAAAGAACAACCTAATACACTCTCATCATCTGTAAAAGCATACATTTTAGGAACTTTTGGAAATACCTTATATACAGCAGATTGGACTTTAAATTCTCGCCCCATATCATGTCCTCGCTTAATAGCACCAAATGGTGGGCGACGTAATACATATTCTTTATCTTCTATTTTTAACAAATAAGTAAGGTTAGAATACCCGTGAGTGTATTGTTCAACATTCCAATCACTTTGAACATTATTTATCAAACCTTCCTTAAGAAGGAATGATTTTAAAGTTTTCTCATTTAGTTCTTCGCCTTTGCGTACGTTTTGCATATTTTATTCTGAATATTTTTTAATTACGCTTTTTCCTAACTGGTACATATGTACTTCGTCTGGACCGTCTGCCAAACGTAACATTCTAGCCGCTACAAAAAAATGTGCAAGAGGCGTATCAGGCCCCACTCCTTTTCCTCCATGTATTTGCATAGCTCTATCTATTACTCTTAATGCCATATTTGGAGCTACAATTTTTATCATTGCAATTAAGTCTTTCGAAGATTTATTACCGAGTTTATCCATTTTATCAGCTGCAGAAAGCGTTAGTAATCTAGCTTGTTCAATATCACATTGCGATTGCGCAATCTCTTGCCGGATACTACTATAGTCTTTAAATGATTTTCCAAAAGCAATACGCTCTGCTGCTCGTTTGGACATTAGTTCTAAAGAACGTTGTGCCATCCCAATTAAACGCATACAATGATGAATACGTCCTGGGCCTAATCGTCCTTGTGCGATCTCGAATCCTCTTCCTTCGCCCAATATTAGATTCTCTTTTGGTACTCTTACGTTTTCTAAAACGATCTCTGCATGTCCTTCTGGAGAATCATAGAATCCAAACACCGATAATGGTCTAATAATTTTTAATCCAAGTGCATCCATGGGGACTAAAATCATACTCTGTTGCTTATGTCTTGGAGCATTTGGATCTGTTTTCCCCATAACAATGGCGACCTTACAATGGGGATTCATTCCACCAGAAGACCACCATTTTGTTCCATTGATAATATATTCATCACCGTCTCGGATTATTGAAGTTTCTATATTCGTAGCATCCGAAGAGGCTACTTGAGGCTCTGTCATTAAAAAAGCTGATCGGATTTCTCCATTCATTAATGGGGCTAACCACCTTTTTTGTTGATTTTCTGAACCATATTTTGCTAATACCTCCATATTTCCTGTATCTGGAGCACTGCAATTAAATATTTCTGAAGACCACAAAATACGCCCCATAATCTCCGCTAGTGGAGCATATTCTAAATTAGTTAATCCAGGACTTAATGCTCCATAAGTTTTAGGCAAAAACAAATTCCATAACCCTGCGGTTTTAGCCTTAGCTTTTAAATCTTCTATTCCTGGCCAAGATTTCCATCGGTTATCTGGATCATAAAGAAAATCATTTACTTCTTTTTCTATCGGTAATATATGTTCTTCAAAAAACGTAATGAGTTTTTTTTGTAATTCTAGTACTTCTTCCGAGTAATCAAAGTTCATCTTATAATCGTCTTATTTTATTTTAGCAATTGAACAACACCAGAGTAATGCTTTAAACAAAAAACATGAGTACTAACCAGCAATCATATATCCACCATCTGCATTGTATACGCCGCCTGTCATATATGCACCAGCCTCAGAGGCTAATAAACAAACAATACCAGACATTTCATCTGGCATTCCCATACGAGCCGTCGGTAAGGTTTTTTCTATTTTGTTTAATAGTTTTTCATTTTGCCAAAGAGCAGCACTAAACTTCGTTTTAATCAATCCAGGACATACTACATTAGCACGAATTCCGTATTGCCCCCATTCTTTTGCTTGATTTTTAGTAAGCATTAATAAAGCCGCTTTACTCGTACTATACAATCCTAAACCCGCTCCAGGATGTAAAGCTTCTACTGACGCTATATTAATTATACTACCGCCTCCACGTTTTTGCATAGATGACAACGCTAGATTGGATAAAACCCAAGGCGCTTTTACATTGACATCCATTATTTTATCAAAAACATTCTCATCTGGATCTTCAATTCGACCATACACAGGGTTTATTGCTGCATTATTTACTAAAATATCAACTCCTCCATACTGTGCTATAGTTTTTTGTACCAAAGCTTCGCGTTGATCCGATTTACCAACATGACAGGCAACACCAAAAGCTTCCAGTCCAGCTTTTTTAAACTCGGCCGCAACTAGATCCACTGCTTCCTGACTTCGACTACTAATAACCACTTTAGCCCCATATTCTGCCAAACCTTGTGCAATTGATCTTCCTATTCCTTTACTAGAACCTGTTACGATCGCTACTTTTCCTTCTAAATTAAATGATTGTTTTATACTGTTCATTATATATTTAATGAATTAATGTTTCGTTATTATTAAAATATTTGAGTGTTTTCTGATATAAAATTCAATCAATTAAAGACTTCTTTTTCTCCCAGAATAGTCAACACTTCTTCATCCATAAGAATTTCTGCTAGACTACTGGTCTTTGGTAATTCATATTTAAAATAAAATTTCATCGCATGGATTTTACTCTCATAAAACTCTTCAGAATATGATTCCTTTCCAGTTATGATTGCATTTTTAGCATGTACTGCCATATCTAACCATATCCATGCGATCGTTATATTACTAAAGAATTCCATAAAGGGAGTAGCATCAGATAAAAAACGTTGATAATCTCCTTTTTTAGCAAACCCAACCAAGAAACCTATTACTTTTTGCGTTAATAGCAATTTCTCTCCAAGTGAATTCGCATATCTACGAAGATCATCATACTCCGATGCTTGTCGGATAGTATGCATTATTTCATTGTTAAGTGCTTCTAGCGCTTTACCATTTTCCATCAAAAGTTTTCTACCCAATAAATCCTGAGATTGAATACCTGTAGTACCTTCATAAATAGGGAAAATACGAATATCTCTATGATATTGTTGCAATATAAAATCAGAACAAAATCCATAACCTCCTAACACTTGCAATCCATTAGAAACTGCATGCGCGCCCATATCTGATGGATATGTTTTAACCATTGGGATAATCAACTCTAATAATAAGCTATATTTCTCTTTTTCGGATTCGTCCTGAGAAGTCTCCTTAAGGTCATAATATTTAGATGCTAATAAAACCAAACTCAGAGATCCTTCTGCTATTACTTTTTGTAACAATAACATTCTGCGGACATCTGGGTGATTAATTATTAATGTCTGTCCTTGTTCAGGATCCTTTTTACCCGTACTTGCTAATTTTCTACCTTGCGGTCGTTCTTTTGCATATTGTAATGAAGCTTGATATGCCGCTGTAGCGATTGCAGCAGCTCCTCTTCCAACAGCAATACGAGCTCCATTCATCATTAAAAACATATACTTAAGACCTTGATGTGGTTCTCCAACCAACCACCCTTTACAGTTATCTGCATCACCAAAACCTAAATGCGTAGTACAATATCCGCGTTGTCCCATTTTCTGAAAATCTGCAACAGTAGTCACATCATTAGGAATAAGACCACCATTGCCATCCGGTCTTTTTTTAGGAACGATAAATAAAGATATTCCTTTAGTACCTGGAGGAGCTCCTTCAATACGGGCCAAAACAAGATGTACAAAATTCTCTGCGTACTGATGGTCGCCTCCAGAAATAAATATTTTTTGCCCAAGAATTTTATAAGAACCATCCTTTTGCTCAGTAGCTTTTGTTACCACATCAGACAATGAACTACCTGCCTGAGGTTCGGTTAAACACATAGTTCCTCCCCAATTTCCGGAAAGCATATTAGGGACATAAGTATCATTTAATTCTTTACTAGCAAAATGAATAATCAATTCTGCAGCACCTAATGTTAATCCTACATAACCTGGTAAATGATTATTCGCAGCATCTTGAATAAAAGCAGATGCTGTATACATCATCATAGGTAATTGCAATCCTCCAGCTTCATAATCAAAAGTTCCTGAAATGAGTCCCATCTCACCACCCTTTTTCATCATAACCTCTACTTGCTTATGAACTACTACACTTCCATCCTTATAATATGCTGGATTCTCATCCATTTCTTTGAAGTAGGGAAACAATTCACGATCTGAGAATTCTTTTACAGAATCCAAAAATAAGTTCAGTGATTCTTTATCGTGATCTGCGAAACGCTTTTGTTGTAGTACCTCTTCTAATTGATGAACATCATATAAGAGGTATTTTAAAGTATCTAGATCTATATATTCTTTAGCCATTGTGTGAAGTTTTAAGAAGTTGATTAATGACAACTCAATAAATTTCGTGAATATTTAGTAGATTCTAATTAAACTGGTTTAATAAATATGAATTTTATGATATCCTTTTGTTTTTAAAACAAAAATTGACCTATAAACTACTTACGGCTTAGAACATTACTATTCTAAATTAATTAAATTATAAACGTTACCGAAAATCTTACTACTAAATCATTGTTGACTTAGCCTCTTTCTTATTTTAGAAAGCCCAACTGGAGTTAACCCTAAATAAGAAGCAATAAGATATTGGGGAACTCTCTGAAAAAGTGAAGGTCGCTTTTCTAATAACTGAAGATAACGTTCCTGATTAGAAAGATTCTTCATTCTATTAATTCTTTGAAAATTATTAATAAAAGCCTTTTGCATAGATAATCTTCCAAAACGTTCTAATGCATGAGAATAATCGAAAACTTTAAGAGCATCAGTTTTAGAAATGGTATAAACGATAGAATCCTCGATTACTTCTAAATATGATTCGGACGGAATTTCTTCAATATATGGATACAAATCTGTAAAAAAAGAACCTTCTGTAAAAAACTCCATTACTCTGGTCACCCCTTCTTCAATGGTATAATAGGTTACACAGCCTTTCTTCATAAAATAGAAATCTTGAATAGATTGTTCTGGCTTAACAAGATATGCCCCTTTTTTATAAATTTCTTTTTTGTAGAATTGCAACCCATATTCCATATCAGAATCACTAACGGGTGTAAAAGAGCGTATTTTTTGTTCTAAATCCTTCAATATATAGTACTATAGAAATGCAAAGAACAAAATATTTGAGTATTGAGCAAGTGCAATTGTGCATATATTCTAATATAGTAGTATAAAAAAAGAGGTTGTCTTATGGAAAACAACCTCTTTGACTATTTATAAACTACACTAAACAATTTATTGTTATTTACGGATCGCATAACTAGATGCGCCGGGAAGATCTCTTAAGAAGTCAACAGCACTTTTAAAAATAAGTTCAATAGAAGAATAAAGATGATTCATAACTGTGTGATTTAAGGATTAATTATAGTAAATATAATAAGTTATTAACATATAATCAACATTTAAAACAAAAAATTGTTAGTAAATATTCATAAAGTATATTTTTATCGATAAAAAACACAATTTATGTTAATAACCATAATAATAAAGTATTATTTTCCTACTAAAATTGTTAATAACCATAAAATTCATCATAGAAATCATCACTTATTAACAAAAAACAAGTTAATAATGAACGTTATAAACAAAATTCAGAGAAAAAAAACACTCTTTGAGAAAAGTGTAGTGCATCATTAGAGAAAATCAAAATTGAAGTATTATGTATATTAAACTTTAGATCATTAATATTTAAACACACAATAAGCACTAAAAATTCCCTTAATTAACATTAAAAAATAACTTTAAAATATCATAATTAAATGTAAATTTGAAGTACCACTTAAATAATACATAACCGATGGAAGAACCTAATTTATCTTTTATTAATAAATTATCAAACGGTGATAAAGTTTTTGAAGAAAAAATTTTCGCTGTTATAAGGAGAGAATTTCCTGAAGAAAAAGAAAAGTATATCCTAAGTATTAAATCAAAGAAATACAATAAAGCTGCAGAAGATGTACATAAGCTTAAACATAAGATTAGTATCCTAGGATTGAAAACTAGTTATGATACTGCTGAGAAATATGAGGATAATTTAAAAAATGAATCAGAAATACTCCGAGAAGAATTCGAAAGTATATTAGAAAATATTACTCGGTATTTGGAGAGCACACTATAACTATATTTTTTACGCAGTACTTTTAACTTTAACTCCATAATGATACGCTATGTGTCCAAGTTGTCCCACTATTTTTACAGAATCCTTCATTGACAATTTAGACCCATCCGCATGAATCCATCTTTTTAATGGTTGTTCACAGATATATGAAGCGGCCTTTTTCTTACCATAAAACTTACGCATTCTCATAAATATCTCTACATCAAACAGCCATCTTGTAATAAACTTCTCTTTAAACAACTCATTAAACACTTCCTTATCCATAATTTTAGCACCGCACTGAGTATCATTAAATGACATTCCCAGAATATTTCGAATTATCAGGTTGATTGTTTTGCTTATAATTTTACGAGCAGATTCCTTAGTAATGTCTGCTCCCATTCTACTCATTCTAGAACCACTTACTATTTTAAAATCCGAAGTAGCTATTGTTTGAACAAGATCATCAAAGTCTCTAAAATCCGTTGATAAATCTGCATCCAAATACCCAATATAATCCAACTGTTTATCCTTAGCCAAATGTAAAACTCCTTGTCGCACAGCTTCTCCTTTACCTCCATTCTTTTCACAATTATAAACACTTATACTATCTTCTCTACCTTTACTCAACTCTAATAATACATTAAGGGTATCATCAGTACTGCCATCATTAACAAAACATAAGTGATACCCTAAATTACTATTTGTAAAATCTATAAACTCTTTACTTAATAATCTTTTTTCTTCATTATAGCAAGGTATCACAACTCCTACACAATTCCTTTGCAACATTTTTCCTTTAGAATCTTCAGAAGGAGACCTATCATGTTTGATTCCAAAAATCCTACCTATCCTTACCGAAACTTCGTTAAGAGATAATGGTTTTTTCATATAATCATCAATACCTAAATCAAAGCCATCAATAATAGTATCTTCATCATTATTCCCAGAAAGCACTAATATTTTTACATCAGATTTCTCTTTCTCTTTTATTGCTTTTATCACTTCTAAACCAGACATTTCATCCATATTGATATCCACAATAACCAAATCAGGCGAAAAGGATTCAAACAATAACAGACCTTCTTTTCCATTATCAGCACATTTTACCTCATAACCAAGATCGGAAAGATGTTTTTCTAAGGATAATAGAATTAATTGTTGATCATCTATTGCTAAAATTCTTTTCATAATTAAACTTTAAATATTATATATTAAATCTGCGTTAAACCCTTTTAAAAAAACACTTAATCCTACTAAATCAATCGGTCAATAAAATGTATTTAAAGTGATGTTGTGCAATTAAATTTAGGGAATTTTCTCTGAAACGATGTAAATACTTACTAAAAAAAATAAAAATAAACCTTCCCTAAACAACCTATAAGATGTATCTGCGTGAAATGTGAAGTATCTAACTCAAGTCAGAATATAAGAAAAATCAAGCAAAGAGTCCTAATTTTATTCTATTCGTTTCAAAATTTTATTGAATTTAAGCGCTAATTAACTGTACCTTTGCACGATGTCAACTATTGTAAAAAACCAACAACTTATATTGCAAAAACTAGGGATTGAAAAGCTTAACCCTATGCAAGAAGAAGCCAAATTAGCAATATCTTCTAGTGACAATATAGTATTACTATCACCTACAGGTACTGGAAAAACATTGGCTTTTCTCCTACCCGTCATCGAAGCACTTGATAAAAATTGTACCGAAATACAAACACTAATTCTTGTACCTTCCAGAGAACTAGCTATTCAGATTGAGCAAGTAGCAAGAGATATGGGTACCGGATATAAAATAAATGCAGTATACGGAGGAAGATCTGGGTCACAAGATAGATTAGATTTAAAACATCGTCCTGCAATTCTAATCGGGACGCCGGGAAGAGTTGCTGATCGTTTACGAAGGGACAATTTTTCTATCGATTCTATAAAAACAATTGTTCTTGATGAATTCGATAAATCATTGGAAATCGGATTTGAAAAAGAAATGACCGAGATTATAGAAAATTTGCCAAATATTCAAAAGAGAGTTTTAACATCGGCAACTCAAGAAGTAAGTGTTCCAGAATTTGTTGGGCTACATAATCCCGTTCAGATTGACTATCTAGATGAAGGTCATTCGCAATTGCGAATAAAAAGTATCGTTTCTGATACAAAAGACAAATTACCTATATTGGTAAAAGCTCTAAGTCATATCGGAAACCAACCAGGGATTATCTTTTGTAATTACAAAGACTCTATACAACGAGTAAGTGATTATTTAAAAGAACATAAAATCAGTCATGGTTGTTTTTACGGTGGAATGGAGCAGAAAGATAGAGAACGTACATTAATTAAATTTCGTAACGGAACTCACCAAATTATAATTGCTACGGATCTAGCTGCAAGAGGAATTGATATTCCTGAAATAAAATATATAATTCACTACCATTTACCACTAAAAAGTCAGGAATTTACTCATAGAAATGGTAGAACCGCAAGAATGAATGCAGACGGAACCGCTTACATCTTACAATGGAAAGACGAACCACTTCCTGACTTCATCATTGATCCTGAAATCGAGGAATTAGTTGATGCTCCTATTCCTAAACAATCAGACTGGAAAACTTTATTTATTTCTGGAGGAAGAAGAGATAAAATATCCAAAGGTGATATCGCTGGGCTTTTCTTCAAACAAGGAAATTTAAGCAAAGAAGAACTAGGCATTATAGAAATCAAACCAGATTGTGCTTTTGTTGCAGTCAAAGCTTCTAAAGCAAAAAAGGTAATTGAACAAGTTACAAACACAAGACTAAAGAAAAAGAAAGTACGAGTATCCTTTATATAAATAAAAAGAGGAACTTTTTTAAAGTTCCTCTTTTTATTTATATATTTCTTTACTCTCTTATTCTCTAAGAATCTATACGTATAATTTTTGCTCCAATAGCTCTTAAACGATCATCTATATCTTCATACCCGCGATCAATCTGTTCGATATTATGAATAGTTGATGTTCCTTTAGCACTCAAAGCCGCTATTAATAGGGATATTCCAGCTCTTATATCTGGAGACACCATAGTTGTCGCTTTTAAGGTCGATTTAAAATCATGGCCTATAATAGTTGCTCTATGTGGATCACATAAAATGATTTTAGCCCCCATATCTATAAGTTTATCTACAAAGAATAAACGACTTTCGAACATCTTCTGATGTACCATCACTTCTCCTCTTGCTTGCGTAGCCACCACCAAAACAATACTTAACAAATCTGGTGTAAAACCTGGCCAAGGTGCATCTGCAATGGTCATGAATGAACCATCTATATAACTTTCTATTTGATACCCATCAACATGTGCAGGTATATATATATCATCACCTATTCTTTCTAAAGTAATACCAAGTTTTCTGAATGTATTCGGTATTACTCCTAAATTTTCCCAACTTACATTTTTAATAGTTATTTCACTTTTGGTCATTGCAGCCAAACCTATCCAAGAACCAATCTCTATCATATCAGGCAGCACTCTATGTTCACAACCACCTAAAGACTCTACTCCTTCGATAGTCAGTAAGTTAGAACCAACTCCTTTTATCTTGCCTCCCATGGAATTTACCATCTTACATAATTGTTGTAAGTATGGTTCACAAGCTGCATTATAAATTGTAGTTTTCCCTTTTGCCAAAGCAGCAGCCATTACAATATTTGCAGTACCTGTAACAGAAGCTTCATCCAATAACATGTAAGTTCCTGTCAATCCTTCTGGAGCCTCAACTCCATAAAAGCGTTCTTCTTTATTATATCTAAACTCAGCACCAAGATTAATAAATCCTTCAAAGTGTGTATCTAATCTTCTACGTCCTATTTTATCCCCTCCAGGGCGAGGAATATACCCTTTACCAAATCTTCCTAGCAAAGGCCCTACAATCATGATAGAACCTCTTAAACCACTACCTTCTTGTTTAAACTGTTCACTTTCTAGGTATTCTAAATTTAATTCATCACTCTTAAAAGTATATTTACCCTTACCTAGCTTCTGGATTTTAACCCCCAAATTCCTAAGGATTTCTATAAGCTTATTGACATCTCTAATATCTGGAATATTAGAAATAGTCACTTTTTCTGGGGTTAATAATACTGCACAAAGAATTTGTAGGGCCTCATTTTTAGCTCCTTGAGGTGTAATTTCACCTTTGAGCTGATGCCCTCCTTCTATCTGAAAAGTACTCATAAAAGTAAATGGGTTATGTATATTGGTATTGGTTAATAACGTTTTTTTCCTCGATTGCTGCCACCTCTGTAATTCTTTTTATTAGAACCTCCAGAACGATAATTTTTCTTTTTACCTCTCATTAAATCTGAGGCTGTACTTAGTTCTTCAGTACTATCTCTAAGATCTATTTTACCATCACTTAATTCTAAAAGATGATTAAAAATTGCATGATCATCTACTGTATCTTTATTCCAATTCAAATAACATTTTTTCATGTGATTTGCAATGGTATAAGTTAAGGCAGTTTTTAAATCTCCTTCTTCCCAACTAACAGCAACATCTATCATTCTTTTAATATTGTTACCATAGTAACGATACTTTGGGAAATTCTGAGGGTATTCTAAAGGCTCCGGTCTTTCTTCTAACTTTTCTTTTGTTAGTATTGGATAAGGAGCTTCTACATCTAATTTAAAATCACTAATAATAAATAATTGATCCCATAATTTATGTTGAAAATCCGGCACATCTCTAAGGTGAGGTTGTAGATTTCCCATAACAGCAATAATAGCCTTAGCTACTTTATTTCTTTCTTCTTTATCCTCTATTTCCACCGCCTGATCAATCATTTTTTGTAAATGACGACCATACTCTGGTATAATAAGCTTTTCACGCTCGGTATTATATTCTAAATTATTTATTTCCATATGATTGTTAACATCCATAAAATCTATAGTAATATGAGCTTCTCTAAAAAGGAATGGTAAGTTATAAAACAGCCTTGTTAACGCGTAGACTTTTCAGTAGCTCATTAATTGTTTTGCAAAATACTAAAATAATATTAGTATGTTTATTAAGTATCTAAAAATATTTTGGTTATAGAGAAATAACTCCTTCTACTTTATCAGCTACTTCTTTATACTTAGAGATTACCTGATCGGGATTCTTCATTCTTACATTGATAGAAACACTTGTGTACTTCCCGTTTTTTGATTGTTTAGTCGTAATAACCGCACCCAGGTTATCAAATATTTTTTCGATTAGATTTATTTTTTCAATATCCGTAGGAACTATAAATTTATACAAATAAGCTGTAGGCCATAAAGCAGTATCAGCTAATTGAATTTTTAGTTTTTTATAAAATTCTTCAGAATTAGGAGCATCACTCATGTATTACAATTTTTTTGGGTAAAGATACACCTTCTCATTCATATATCAGAATGGCACTCTCTACTCTTTTTTCATTTTCAGCAATGCATTATACTGTTCTAACGTATCGATATCAATTGTTCTATCACCACCATCAATAGTTATCAAATCGTCCATATGTCTTTCAATAATGTATCGAGCACCAAAATCCTCCTTAAGCTCTGATAATTCAGAACAAAAGGTATTCGGAAAAATAGCTGGAACTCCTGTTCTATTTTTCATTTTAGTAGCAATAATTCTATTAGGATTAGAATCAAATTTCGATATCAAACGGCTTAAATGATTTACATTTATTAAAGGTTGATCTACTAATGAAAATAATACTGCATCAAAATCTACTTGATTACTCAGAAGATATCGTACCCCAAAATTAATAGAAGATCCCATCCCTAGCTTCCATTGTTTATTATTCAAAATATGAATTGGACACCCCTTGATCTCTTTTTCTATTAATTCAAAATTTGCTCCTAACACAACATAAGTTTTAACTAACTCTAGATTTAATGACTTTTTAATTTCGTTTACGATTAATGAATCACCTTGCCAAGATAATAGCTGCTTAGGAGCACCCATACGACTAGAGGATCCAGCGGCTAATATGATATGAACAATTCTATTAATTATGAGAAGATATTTTATCTAATTTTTCTTGTTTCGAAGATCCATGAATACCGCCTACTTTATCCTGCAATGAAATTGGCTCCTGATCACGAACTACAGATAAAATTTCTGCAATGATGGAAATTGCAATTTCCTGAGGAGTTTCTGCACCAAGATTTAAGCCTGCAGGCCCATAAATACAATCTATAAACTCTTCACTAACATCTGGAAAATACTCTATAAATGCAGAAAGAAGTTTTTCTCTTCTTTTAGAAGGACCTAACAAACCTATATAGACAGGCAATGCGTTTTTTATAGCTTGTAGATACAACAAATCCTTAGCAAAATTATGAGTCATCAAAATAATTGCAGTTTGTTTATCTACTTTATCTATAAATAACTCTTCAGGAGATTGATTCAATACTTTGGTAGCCCCAGGAAAATCCGATGCAATTTTTGGTTTTTTAGGAGTATTCACAATCTCTACTTCCCATCCTGTGGCATTTGCAATTGCACATAACTCAATTGCATCATGTTCCCATCCTATAATTATCAATCGAAAACAAGGTTGCATACTTCGTGAAAAACAGTCAAAACTTATATTATTTTTAACTAAATGGATATCAAAACAACTTGAAAATTCAAGCTCTTTAAAGTCCCCAAAAGAAATCGTGGATCCCATTGTCTCAACAAAATCTTCTTTTTTAGAATAATGAGAATTAATCTCGAAAGGTATACGAGAAAACAGATAATCCTCTATTGTAGTAATCACATCACTATCAATAGAAAATGGTTCTATCAAAATATACAAAACACCTTCGCAACCTAAACGGTATCTACCATTATAAGTCATTATTTTAGCCTTATTATCAGCAAAAACTGATTGCGATTGTCGTAGCACTTCTTTCTCAACACACCCACCACTAACAGCTCCAGTCATCTCTCCATTTTCTAGGATAAGCATTCCCACACCTGGACGTCGGTATGATGAGCCATCAACATCAACAATAGTTGCCATGACAGCTCTTACACCTTTCTTATTAGCTTCTTTATATGAAGTTATTATTTCTTTAAACTCATGCGTCATACACTACCTAACAATGTCTCGTTTTTCATGTTTTTAACGAAAGGCTGTTTTGTAAGCCTAACTCCTTTAGCTGCTTTTATTGCATTAGCTACTGCTGCTCCTGCAGGAGGCAACGTTGGCTCTCCTAAGCCGGTAGGAGCAATATCACTTTCGATAAAATGAGTCTCTACAACTGGAGTTTCATTCATACGAATTAAGCGATATGTGTTAAAGTTAGTATCCTGTGGTTCTCCATTTTCAAAAGAAAAATCACCATACATCGCATGACCTATTCCATCAATAACTCCTCCTTCTATTTGATTTTTTGCTCCTAGAGGATTGACTACGATCCCACAATCCACTACACAAGTTATCTTTTTTATCACAGGTTGATCATTCTCCAATACCACATCTGCAACTTCAGCCACATGAGTATTATGACAATAATAAGAACTAAACCCTTGATATACGCCTTCTGGCTTCTTACCCCACTCTGATTTCTCTACAGCCGTTTTAATCACCTGCTCTAATCGTTCTGGAGAATATTGTATTCTTTCGTCTTTATGACCTTTTACATTTTGTAATAAATCTAATCTAAGTTGAATATTATCAACCTCCATTGCTTCTGCTAATTCATCAAAAAAACTTTGTTCAGCAAATGCTAAAAAATTAGTATATGGTGCTCTCCAAGCTCCAATGGTTATATTACTATCATATTTTGCAACATCAACTTGATAGTTCTCTATCGCTCCTGCTGGAAAGAAATTTGGAATTAATCCATACATATTAGAATTAATTGCAGCTTCTTTTAAATGATACCCCGTTAGTTTACCATCCTTAATCGCTGCGCTTATTCTATATTTTATAGCAGGTCTATAGATTCCTGCAGACATATCATCCGCCCTAGAATATACTACCTTTACTGGTTTCTTTGCTATATTAGAAATTTCTGCAGCTTCTAGAGCAAAATCTCCATATAATCTTCTTCCAAATCCACCTCCCATTCTTGTCATGTCCACAGATACTTCTTCTGGTTTTCTATCTAATAACTCCGCAACTCTTCTAGCTGTTCCTGCAGGTGTCTGTATTGGTCCAACCAACTTAACTTTCTCAGCAGTAACGTGAGCAAAGAAATTCATGGGTTCCATACAGTTATGAGGAAGAAACGGTGACTCATAGGTACGTTCTACAACTTTATCCGCAGCGGCAAACGCTTTTTTTACATCACCATCCGCGCGCATTGTATTAAACTCATTACCATTTAAA
The DNA here is from genome assembly GCF_003443695.1 of Aquimarina sp. AD1. NCBI lineage: Bacteria > Pseudomonadati > Bacteroidota > Flavobacteriia > Flavobacteriales > Flavobacteriaceae > Aquimarina > Aquimarina sp. AD1. The sequence goes on from NZ_CP031966.1 coordinate 1,546,081, forward strand.
AGATCTACTAAAATCTTATCATGATCCTTAGTATTTTCAAGTTTGGAGTCATCCATCCATTTTGCCTTCACTATTTTTTTACCTTTCATGGCAGACCATGTATTTTCTGCCAATACTGCTATTTTATCTCCAAACTTAAAAACATCTATAACGCCGTTTACTTTTTTTGCTTCTGTAGCATCAAAATCATTTAGTTTTTTACCAAATGCAGGAGGCCGAACAACGGAGACATAGACCATCCCATCTTCTTTATAATCCATCCCATATAGAGGTTTTCCAGAAATGATTTTATCTATATCAACATTATAAATATCCTTTCCTATAATCGTAAAATCTTTAGGGTCTTTAAGTTTTACTTTTTCCGGAACTTTTAAAGAAGCTGCTTCTTTTACGACTTCTCCATACCCTAAAGTTTCCCCATTACCATTAGAAATAACTCCGCTTTTTGTTTTACAAGTACTAGGGTCAACTCCCCATTTTGCAGCAGCCGCATTAATAAGCATTTGTCTTGCGGTAGCTCCCGTTTGTCTTAGCGGTTCCCACCCATGCCTTAGAGATTGACTTCCTCCAGCAACTTGTCTAGTGAAATTTTTAGTATCTAATACTCCTTGCGCTACAAGAACATTTTCCCAATCTACATCTAATTCTTCTGCGATTAACATCGGCATCGATGTTTTTACACCTTGTCCAATTTCAGGATTTGGCGAAAAAATTGTTACCATTCCATTATCTGCAATTTTAATAAAAGCATTAAAATCGTTAAAGTTTAAATCTGCAATATCTACTGGTGGTGCTACTTCTGGTTTACAAGATTGAAACAAATTAAAACCAATTAAGATTCCGCCACCTGCTAAAGCTGATGTTCTTATAAATGACCTTCTACTTACCGAAGGAGTTGTTATACGTTTCATTAGTTTAGAATTTATATTGGTTAACTTATTTTACTTGCTGCTTGTTCTACTGCTTTCTCTATTCTATTATAAGAAGCACATCTGCATATATTCCCGCTCATTGCATCTCTAATCTCCTCTTTGTTTGGATTAGGGTTTTGGTCTAGAAAAGCTGCAGCGGTCATAATTTGTCCGGCTTGACAATATCCACATTGAGGCACATCAATTTCCTTCCAAGCTTGTTGCACTGGGTGCGAAATGTCTTTTGACAAACCTTCTATTGTAGTGATTTTCATTTCTGTGGCTACAGAAACCTTTAATAAACAACTTCTTGTTGCTACACCATCCGCATGTACAGTACAGGCACCACATTGTCCAATACCACAACCAAATTTAGTTCCAACCAGATCAAAGTGATCTCTTAGCACCCATAACAAAGGTGTGTCTTCATCAGCTTCTACAGAAAGTGATTGACCATTTACTTTTAGATTATAAACAGGCATGAGTTTTATTTTTAGGATTTGTATTTAATTAGTCTAAATAAGAGAATAATCCTTATTTTGTTACTGAAGTTACTAAAAATACAGTTTGACAAATTCAACTTTAACAGAGCTTTATGGTATCCTTGTTTACATATTTTTAAAATCAGTTAATAATTACGAAATTTGCTGAAAAAATATTTCTTTGGCAAAGCACAAAATAGTTATCACCGGAGGTCCTTCAACAGGAAAAACATCTATTATTAAAAATCTTGAAGAAGAAGGCTTCTTTTGTTTTCCTGAATTTATTAGAAGTATTACCCAAGAGGTAAAAGATAATAACGATACTATAGAGATAGTCTCTAATCCAATAGTATCTGTTTCTGATCCATATGATTTTAATATGCAATTACTAAATGGTAGGATTGCTCAGTATAATGATCCTATTGCTAATGATAAAAATATCGCTTTTTATGATAGAGGAATTCCTGATGTCTTAGCATATATGAATCTGTTTAAACAAACATATGATAATACTTTTGTAGAAGCTTGCACAAAACACCCTTATAATCAGATTTTTTTATTACCCCCCTGGAAAGAAATCTATACTTCAGATGAACAACGTTATGAAAGTTTTGATGAGGCACAACAAATTCATCATCATTTATTAGAGATGTATTCAAAATTTGGATACAATTGTATTGAAGTTCCTTTTGGAAATGTAAAAGAACGTAGTACTTTTATATTACAACACGTAATATAGTATTGATGGCCACCCCTATCCAATTATTAAAAAAGATTTGGAATCATGATTCTTTTAGACCGCTACAAGAAGAAATCATCAATGCTGTTATAGAAGATAATGATACATTTGCTTTACTTCCTACTGGAGGCGGAAAATCCATTTGTTTTCAAATTCCTGCGCTATTTAAACCTGGAATTTGCATAGTTATATCTCCTTTAATTGCACTTATGCAAGATCAGGTTGAGCATTTGCAACAAAAAGGTATAAAAGCCATTGCATTAACCAGCGGAATTAAACACTCAGAATTAGATACACTTTTAGATAACTGTATTTATGGGAATTACAAATTTCTATACCTCTCACCAGAAAGGCTGCAACAGGATTTAGTACAAGAGCGTTTAAAGAAAATGAACATTAATCTTATTGCGATCGATGAAGCTCATTGTATTTCTCAATGGGGTAACGACTTTAGACCTTCTTACAAGAAAATCAAAATATTAAGAGAGATCAAACCCGCTGTTCCGATGATTGCTCTTACTGCATCAGCAACTCCTAATGTCGCGGATGACATTATTAAAGAGTTAGATTTATTTCAACCTAAAACCTTTAAACAATCTTTTTTTAGAAGTAATTTAGGATATATGGTTTATCATACTCTGGATAAAAGTGATAAACTTGTTCGAATCTTAAAACGATATCAAGGAAGTTCTATCATTTATGTTAGAAATCGAAAATCTGCGGTAGAGATTAGTGACTTTTTAAACGCTAGCGGATATAAAACAACTTACTATCACGGCGGTGTAGACTCTAAAGAAAAAACAAAACGTTTTCATCAATGGTTAAGGGAAGATATTAGAGTTATGGTTGCAACCAATGCTTTTGGTATGGGGATCGATAAAGCCAATGTAAAAACTGTTATTCATTATAATATCCCAGAGAGTATCGAAAGTTATTTTCAAGAAGCCGGAAGAGCCGGAAGAGATGGAGAGATTTCTTATGCTTTTCTTCTCAAAAACGAAAATGATATTATTAGAGTTCAAAATCAATTTATCAAAGTACTCCCTAATGTAGATTTTGTAAAATTGATATACCGCAAATTGTGCAATTATTTCAGGATATCCTATGGAGAGGGAGAACAAACTACCCATGGCTTTAATTTTAATGAATTTTGCAAGACTTACAGCCTTAGCACCTTAATAACATATAATGCTTTACAATTTTTAGATCGTTGCAGTATTATTAATTTTACACAACGATTTACTAAAAAAAGTTCCCTCCATATTACAACCACCGGAAATCATTTATTGGGATACTTAGAAAAAAATCCTCATTTAGAATTAACCACCAAAGCTATTCTAAGAACATATGGAGGTGTTTTTGATGAAGAAGTAAAAATAAATCTATCGCTAATAGCTTCTAAAATAAATATAAGCGAAAAAGAAGTTATAGATGTTTTAAAAAGATTAGAAGAAGCAGAACTACTCGTTTTTAATAATCAATTAACTGATGCTGATATCACTTTTCTAGTCCCTAGAGAAGATGATCACACTATTAATCGCATAAAACCATTTATTGAAGAACTACACGCTTCTAAATCAAATAAGGTAAAAACCATGATTAGATTCGTGCAAAATGAAACAATATGTAGAAGTAGACAACTGCTTGATTACTTTGGAGAAAAGGATACTAAAGATTGTGGTATGTGCAGCGTATGTCGTGCTAATAATGCCAATTCAATTGATCCCCGAGAAATCAGAAATACAGTAATCAATCTTTTACAAAAAAATGAATTATCCTCTAGAGATCTTTTAATGCAACTAAAATGCCCTGAAGATATTGCCTTAAAAATCCTCAGAGAATTAAATGAACACAATATCATAAGAATTGATTCTTACAATAACTATCAACTAGTATAACATAATGAAAGACTTAAAAATTCTGTTTATGGGAACTCCAGATTTCGCTGTAGAGACCTTACGAACAATTATCGAAAATAATTATACCGTAGTTGGTGTTATTACAGCTCCGGATAGACCTGCAGGAAGAGGTAGAAAATTAAAAGCTTCTGCAGTAAAAGAATATGCCTTATCACAAAATCTACCTATACTGCAACCTACAAATTTAAAAGATGAGGGGTTTATCAAAAACTTAAAAGATTTAAATGCTAATTTAAATATTGTTGTTGCGTTTAGGATGTTACCAAAAGTAGTTTGGGACATGCCTACATATGGAACATTTAACCTTCATGCATCTTTATTGCCACAATATAGAGGAGCAGCTCCGATTAATTGGGCTATTATAAATGGAGAACAAAAAACGGGTATTACTACTTTTTTTATTGATGAAAAGATAGATACTGGACATATTATTCTTCAAAAAGAAATTGAAATACAAGATCATGAAACTGCTGGAACACTTCATGACACATTAATGGTAAACGGAGCTTCTTTAGTAATCGACACAATTAAAGCAATTGAGAACGAAACGGTCACAACCAAAATGCAGCCAAAAGAAGATAAAGAATTAAAAACTGCCTACAAACTCCATCGAGACAATACTAAGGTCAATTGGAATGATAATATCAAAACTATTTATAACCTCATTAGAGGATTAAGTCCATACCCAACTGCTTGGTCATTATTATATAATAAAGGTGAAGAAATTTCTATTAAAATATATGATACGGAAATAGAGGAAGAAGAACATAATTTTGATATTGGAAAAATTATCGTAGAAGATTCTATAATCAAAGTGGCAGTAGCCAATGGGTACATTATTCTAAATAAAATTCAACTTCCGGGGAAAAAAGCTATGGAAGCGAAAGCACTCTTAAATGGGTATACCTTTTACAAGGATGCTAAAATGGCCTGAGCCCTTGCTATCACTAGAGTAAGAAAATTCATAGAAAACGTACAGGTTTATTAACAATCGTGTTGAGTTATCAACAAAACCCCGTATTTACTGGGCTAATCCTTGCACGAATCATAAATCCGTATAAATTTGTAGAGCGTTTAACAAAAATTTGGTTTAACCAACAATTAATTTAAAAACAGAATTATGAACAAAACAGAATTAATCGATGCAATGGCAGCTGACGCTGGAATTACAAAAGCAGCAGCAAAGAAAGCTTTAGAATCTTTCTTAGGAAATGTTGAAGGTTCTCTTAAAAAAGGTGACCGTGTTTCTTTAGTAGGATTCGGTTCTTGGTCAGTTTCTAAAAGAGCTGCAAGAGAAGGTAGAAACCCTCAAACAGGTAAAACTATCAAGATCGCTGCTAAAAATGTTGTAAAGTTCAAAGCTGGTGCAGATTTATCTAGTTCAGTTAACTAATTTATTTAGTTTTTGATATTATAGAAAGCTCTCTTTTTAGGGAGCTTTTTTTTATGGATTATCAGTAAAAGTCAAACTTCCTCTTTGATTATTAAAAATAATTATTTAGTTTTAATACAAACTACACCAACTATGATTTCACTTCAACCTTCAAAAGGACATCTTCTGATTGCCGAGCCGTCTATTATCGGTGATGTTTCTTTTAATCGTTCGGTTGTGCTTCTTGCAGATCATAGTGATCAAGGTTCGATAGGGTTTATCATGAATAAACCTTTAGATTATGTTTTGTCTGATCTAGTTCCAGAAGTAGAATCAGAATTTAAAATATACAATGGTGGACCAGTAGAACAAGATAATTTATATTTTATTCACAAAGTTCCTCATTTGATTCCTAACAGTGTTGAAATTTCTTCTGGCATCTACTGGGGAGGTGATTTCTCTGTAGTATCAAGTTTAATTGAAGAAAACAAAATCACACCGAATGAGATTCGCTTTTTCTTAGGCTATTCTGGCTGGGATGCGGAGCAACTTATACAAGAGTTAGAAGCTAATTCTTGGGTAATTGTAAAAAACACCTATGAAAAAAATATCATTGGTAAATCGTATGATACTTTCTGGAAAGAAAAGATGATAGAATTAGGTGGAGAATATCTTCTATGGTCAAACGCTCCAGAAGATCCTAGCTATAACTAACCTCCTATTCTTATTCTTGCATTTAATACACCTAGCAACCTTCTTGTTACTTCTGATGTATATTCCTTTTTCCTAAACTTTGTAATAGGCTGTATTCCTGTAATTACATTGGTAATAAACAACTCATCAGCTTTCTGAAGTTCAAATGGCGAAATCGATGCTTCTTCTACCTCATACTCCGGTAATTTTTCCAAAATCCTCAACAATTGAGTACGCAAAATTCCTTTTAAACAACCATCAGCAACTGGTGGAGTCTTAATTTTGTTTCCCTTAATCAAAAACAAATTACCATTTAATGCCTCAAGAACCATTTTGTTAGTATTCAACAACAAACAATTTTCAAAACCATTTTCTTTTGTAAAAATACTTCCTAAAATATTTACCAACTTATTATTAGATTTTAATGTAGATAATAAATCAGGAGCTATGTAATGATCTTTAAACAATGTAACTTCATAAGAAGTACTAGAAATAGTATAAAATGAAGAATTTAATGGTCCTACAGAAATAGAATAATCTATACTATTAAAATTAGGAGTATACAATCCACCTTCTTTTCTATTAACAATAATTTTAACTCTAACGGATGAATTCATAAATCCATTTTCTTGAATAAGCTCTAAAATTTCTTGTTGTAAAAATTCCGGGGTAAAATTCATTGGTATTTCCATTCTAAGAATTCTCATAGAAGCCATTAATCTAAAATAATGATCTTCCCAGAAAAGAATTGTTCCCGAGTTTACACGAATCGTTTCAAATAATGCATCACCATATGCATATCCTCTATTAGCGATAGATAATGTTGCTTCATTATCTACGATTAAATTTCCATTAATATTGACCATAAAAAAAGCCCCTTATTACCAATAAATTATTGGGCGGGGCAAATATACATTATAAAACTAAAGGATTTATGCGGAACCTAAAACTTGTTTTAAATTACCGATCATATTATCCCATAACATTTTATTCTCATCAATTTCATCATCATCGGAGAAGTCAGTCACCATCAAGGAAACATCCTTTGTAATTTCATCAACCTGTATGCGTAATTCGAAGAAATAATCATTACCATCTTCATCATCTGCCATCCATCTAAATTTGATTCTCTCTCCGCTTTTTTTGCTTAACAGTTTTGCTTCCTCCTCACTATCATCCCAAATAAATGTAAACATTTCACCACGTGAATTTACATTATCCGAAAACCACTCAGAAAGTCCTGATGGAGTAGAAATATATTGATATAATAGTTGTGGAGAAGATTGTATTACAAATTCAAGTTCGTATTTTATTTTTTCAGACATATTGCAAATTGTTAGTAAGCCAATATATAGATTAATTATTTACTTTAAAAATATTGAAAAGAGTATTTGAAAAAATTAATTCTACTTTATTGTTTGCTACAATGCTTTTTGTTTTTATATTTGCACCCGAATTAAAATGATGTAGCATCTATTTGGCGAGGTAGCTCAGCTGGTTAGAGCGTTGGATTCATAACCCAGAGGTCGGGGGATCGTGCCCCCCTCTCGCTACAGTAATTCGTTAAAGCCCTTATTTTTAAGGGCTTTTTTATTTTTAAAGCCTTAAACAAAAAAAAGCCATCCACATTGATGGATGACTTATTCTTAAATTTAACGCTGTTATCAAACTTACATTTGTCTATTTAACGCATCAATTTGTTTTGTTTTTTCCTGCATATACTTACTCATTTTTTCCATTTCTGCTGCAGGAAGCGTAGAAATTAATTTCCTATATTGTTTCGTTAAACTCGAGCTAGACTCACTTAGCTTCAAAAAGGCATCCATATCGGCCTTAGATTCTACAGCTTTTTTATATTTTGAAACATAAGCTTCGTAATCTCTTATATACTTTTTAGCTTCGGTACTGCTAAAAGAAGGAGCTCCTGCCGGAAGCTTTATCGTTTCTTTCTTAGGTTTCTTTTTTGTAGATTTCTTTTTCTTTTTTACTACTGGCTTCTTCTCTTCTACAACCTCTACAACATCTGTTGAGTCTACTGCTTCCTCGATTACATCCACTTTATCAGACTTAGGGTCTTTTTTACAAGAAACCACAGAAATCAATAAAAGGCATAAAAGAAATCTCAATAAGATATTTTTCATAATTATAGTTTTAGGGTAGTTAATATAGTATTATTTTTAGTTTGGTTTATAAAATTATTGGTTTATCTTACTTTAAAAGTAATTTCAATTCTTCTAAATTCATTGTTTCCTGGGATCCAGTTTGCATATTTTTAACGGTAAAATTCTCGTTTTCCATTTCTGAGGCACCTGCTAAAATTACAAATGGAATTTCTCTTTTATTCGCATATTTCATTTGTTTATTCATTTTAGCGCTATCGGGATAAAGCTCTGCAATTATATCATCTTCCCTGAGTTGATTTATACTCTTTAGACTGTATAAGGCTTCTTCTTTTCCAAAGTTAATAAATAATGCTTTTGTAGATGGTGCTACTGTATCCGGAAACAAATCTAACTCTTCTAAAACGAGATAAATTCTATCTAATCCAAAAGAAATTCCAACACCACTAACATCTTTTAAACCAAAAATCCCAGTTAAGTCATCGTAACGTCCTCCTCCTCCAATGGACCCCATCTTTACACCTTCTGGTGCACCTACTTCAAAAATCGCTCCAGTGTAATAGTTTAAACCACGCGCTAATGTAACATCTAAATCAAGAGAAGCTTTATCAAGAGGTACTTCTGTAATCGCACTTACAATAAACTCCAACTCCTCTACTCCCTTCATCCCTTCTTCAGAAGATACTAACAACTCTTTTAATTTATCTATTTTTTCGGAAGTAGTTCCTGTAAAATTAAAAAGTGGCTTTACTTTGTCTATAGCTGTCTCAGATATCCCTTTAGCAATCATCTCTTTCTTAACACCTTCCTCTCCAATTTTATCTAACTTATCTAGTGCAACAGTAAAATCAATCAATTTATCACTTGCTCCAATAACCTCTGCTATTCCTGAAAGAATCTTGCGGTTATTCATTTTAATAGTAACACCATCTAATCCTAATTTGCTAAATACTTTATCGTACAGTTGAATAAAATCAACTTCTTGCCATAAAGATTTACTCCCTACCACATCCGCATCACATTGATAGAACTCTCTAAACCTACCTTTTTGCGGACGATCAGCACGCCATACTGGTTGTATCTGATAACGTTTAAACGGAAAATCAATCTCGTTTTGGTGTTGTACTACATATCTGGCAAAAGGAACTGTTAAATCATAACGGAGTGCTTTTTCACTAATCTTAGTAGTCATCTTACTACTTTCTTTACTGTCATACAAAGTATCATCCACTTTACTAAGATAATCTCCACTATTTAATATCTTAAATATTAATCGATCTCCTTCCTCTCCATATTTACCCATCAACGTATCACTATTCTCAAAACTTGGAGTTTCTATAGGATGAAAACCAAACAACTGGAATTGTTCTTTGATTGTATTCATTATATAACTTCTCTTAGCCACTTCTATTGGAGAAAAATCACGTGTTCCTTTTGGTATGGATGGTTTTTGTGCCATGTCCGTTTCGTTCTATTTTTTAAATCATAAAAAATATTTCTAAACCAGAAATACTTCTACTAATTATCAATTATTAAAGGATGTAAATATCTAAAAAAGCTTTAAAATTTTACACGAAAAGCATAAAGAGTTTTACTTATATTAATAAAATTTACTTTTTTGAGTAACTTTAAGCTCATTTTGTAGTCTTATACTTCAAAAGATACTAATTCACCCATTATGTTTTCACTTTTTCGAGAGAATATCAGTATAGCTTTAGACTCTATAAAAGGGCAGCTTTTACGCACGATTCTTACTGTTTTGATTATTGCCATAGGTATTACTGCATTAGTTGGTATCCTAACATTTCTTGGAGCCTTAGAGAACACCATTACTGGAGATTTTGCCTCTATGGGATCTAACACCTTTAATATTCAGCGATATGAATTTACAACAAGACGTGGCGGAAGTGGCGAAAGAGAAAAGATAAATCCTATAATTAGTTATCGTAACGTAAGGCAGTTTAAAGAAAAATTTCAATATCCATTTTCTAAAACCTCCGTATCTTTTAGTGGCACCAGAAATGCAGAAGTTAAATTCGAAAATGAAAAAACGGACCCAGAAGCTTCTGTAGTTGGTGTAAATGAAAATTACTTAGAAAACACAGGGACTGAAGTAGAGTTTGGAAGAAGTTTTACCTTTTTTGATATCGAAAACAATAACAATGTTTGTTTAATAGGTTCTGATTTTAAAAAAAATATATTCAAAGACACAGATCCAATAAACAAAACAATCAGTATACGAGGTGTGAAATTTAAAGTTATTGGTGTTTTAGAAAGTAAAGGAGCAACATTTAGAGACAATCAAGATCTTAAGGTTCTAATTCCTTTACAGGTTGCACGCTCTATATACACATTACCAAATATCAATTATAACATTAGCGTTAAAGTTGACGACAAGCAATTCTTAGAAGGGGCTCAAGATGAAGCAATCATTACCTTTAGAAAAATAAGAGGACTAAATCCTGTAGAAGAAAATGATTTTGGCCTAGAACGCAGTGATGACCTAATCAACCGTATATCTAGTATTACATCCTATTTATATTGGGCTGCCTGGATTATCAGTATCATAACCATTTTTGGATCCTCTATTGCTTTAATGAATATCATGTTAGTTTCTGTTACAGAAAGAACCAGAGAAATTGGTGTTCGTAAAGCACTTGGAGCTAAAAAGAATACTATATCGAGCCAATTCTTTATGGAAACAGTTATCATCGGTCAAATAGGTGGTATCGTAGGTATTATACTAGGAATAACTATTGGAGCAATTATAGTAGCTGTATCCGGTTTTGAGTTTGCAGTTCCATGGTTAGCTATTTTTGCTGCAGTAATTACTTCATTCTTAACAGCAGTTGTTTCTGGCTCATACCCAGCGGTCAAAGCTGCGAGACAAGATCCTATTGAATCCTTAAGGTACGAATAGTCAATAATTAGCTTAAAAGAATGATCATGATTTTTGTTCAACTAGTTTTTCAAAATACTGATACAATTCACCTTTTGTAATATTAGCTCCTTGTAAAATAAGTTTAAACTTATCCATATTAGGATCTTCTGTGTATTCTTTATTTGCGTTATAAAAAGCTACTTGATCATCTAACAGGTTATTTCTTAACCAATCGTACCCTTCTTGTGTAGTAATATCTATATCAGGAAAATTCACTTTAATAGCAATTAAATGCATTTCTGTTTCACCAAGATAAAATAGATGTATTTGATCTTTAGAAAAATGTTCTAAATACTGAGCATTGCCCAAAACTCCTTCCCAAACCAAATCACTAAAAACATCTATCTCTTCTTCTGCTACTTCTGGTTTATTCTGTTTAATATCACTCCACTCATCTGCTGTTATAGATTGTGTAGCTAAAAAATTGATAAATTCTTGGTGTAATTCTTCTAACTGTTCTTTGGTAAGCCTGCGATATCTCATCTTTTCTAATAAAATTGGGTGCAAAAATAGTGATAATTAAAAATCCGCTCCTAATAAATCAAGAACGGATTTTTAAATCTAATACCGAAATTCTTTTTTTAGTTAAAAATATATCGAAGTCCTACCTGTGCTTGCCATCTAGAATCTAAGCTAAAGTCATTAGCAAAGGTGCTAGTTTGAGAAGTATCAAAAGAATACGTTGGAGTATTAGTAGCATCGACGGTAACTCCAATTGGTTGATCATTTACAGGAATTTCTATTACCCCCCAATCAGAATTTAATAAGTTACCAAAATTCAAAATATCAACACTCAACTGTATTGTATTTGTCTTATCACCTATTTGAAAGTTATAATCCTGTAATAACTTTACATCCCATCTTGCTCTCCAAGGACTCAAAATCGCATATTTCTCTGCATAATCCCCTCTACGCTCTCTTAGATATTCATCTTGCTGTATGTAAGCCTCTAAAGCTGCTCTTTGATCGTCTTGCTCGACAATTGTTCCACTAAAGTTATACGACGCAAGTTCAGATTCGGTAGGAATGTAAATCAAATCATTTAGAACTGAACCATCATTATTTATATCGCCTGAATATGTGTATGAAAATCTTCCTCCCTGAGCATACTCATAAAAAGCTCCTAAAGAAGTTCTCCATTGTTTATTTTTTCCATAACTAAAAGATTTATTTATCTGCCCAACAATCCTATGCTTATCACCATATCTAGAGGCGGTACTCACAGCTTGATTCACATTACCAATAGCGGGGTTTCTATCATACGCATCACTTGATATTTCTGCATCTAGTGAACTTGCATCTTCTGCCTCCAAGAAATTATAAGCAACACTAGCGAACAATCCATTTTTAAAACTTTTCTGAAGCTTAAATGACCAGTTAAATGAATAACCAACATTGGTATTCGTAAACACATAAGCATTGGTTGTGCCACCAAATTCATTTACCGCTCTATCAGACGCAAGATAAATAGGTCTTTCATCTGCTCCATTTAACGTTCCCGAAGGGGTAGATAATCCATAATTTCTTACCATTTGCGCGTTAATATCTTCAGTATAAATAATATCAGTAGAAGCAATCAAGCCATTTTTAAACTTATAATCTACACCCAAACTGTTTCTAAACACCTGTGGGAACTGAAAATCTGGAGCGGATGTGGTATAGAAAAAGAAATTTGGATTTGCTACCTGATTTCCTATCCACACGAATGGAAGACGTCCTGTAAAAATACCGGTACCTCCTCTAATTTGAATTGTTTTATCTCCCTTTACATCATAATTAAATCCTAATCGTGGAGAAATTAACAGCTTTTTAGAAGGTAGATCTAAACTATTCAAGTTTGTGGGAGTTCCATTTTCATCAAAATATGTAATTCCTGGTTGATAATTACCATCAGGAAATTCGCCTCCAGCCGCTCTTTCGATATTTTCGGCAATTTTATCTCTGGTATCAAAGAAAAGAGGTTGATCCACTCTAATACCATATGTAAGCGTAAATTGATCATTCATTCTCCATTTGTCCTGAGCATAAAATGCCAATTGCCCCACATTAGTTTCTGCCAACGCCCAATTATCAGTAGCATTATTTGTGTCAAAAACATTTTGCGCATTTGCCAAAGCCTCCGCAATAAGGCCGTTATTAATAGCTTGTTCAAAACTATTAGTGGAACCTGTCGTTATTCGAACGCTATCAAAATCAGGAGCAAATGTACCTACTCCACCATCTCCATTAAAATAAGTATACAATCCAAGATTAAAAGAATTATCAAATTCGAATCTCTCAAAGCTTCCTCCTAAAGTAATGGTATGTTTACCAGTAACTATATTTAGATTATTCGTTACCTGATATACTTTCTGTTCTAATCTATTATTGATAGAAAAAGGTTCGTGACCTGCCACAATATACCGTACACCATCTTGCGCTATATTAATCGGTGGAGCCGGAGCAGAAAATGGATCTCTACTATCATCAAAAAATGTATATCCAGCTTGAAATTTATTCGAAATATTTCCTCCAAAATTAGAATTCAGTTCTACTAAAAATGAATTGATCTTATTATTTATAGTATATCCAGCATTTCTAAACTGTAGTGTTGTTAAGTCTGGTCCTCTTCTACCAATAGCCTCTGGATTCGCAGGTAAATCCCTAGATGCGTCTAAAAAGTTGTAAATCAATGCTAATCGATGATTATTATTAATATTCCAATCAAGTTTTAAAATCCCTTTAGTTGATTCTGTATTATGCGTGTATCCTTCATATGGTCCCGTTTCATACCCAAGTAAACCAAGCTGTTGAGAAACATAATCCAAATCTTCTGCTGACACTCTCGAAACATTAGCTCCAGTTACTCCTGGTCTAGCGGCTAAAAAATTTGAACCTAAATCTTCTCGATCATCAATTTCAAAATTCCCAAAAATGAACAATTTATTTTTTATTATTGGTCCTCCAACACTCAATCCATATTGAGCCTGGGTAAGGTCTGGAACAATAATATCATCATCCCCTACTTGATCTCCTGTTAAATCTTGATTACGATAAAAACCATATACGGTTCCTTTCCATTCATTAGTACCACTTTTAGTTACAGCGTTTACTGACGCTCCTGTAAAACCAGCTTGGGTTACGTCATAAGGCGCCGTAGAAACCTGAATCTGATCTATCGCATCTAATGATATTGGCTGAGCATTTGCCTGACCACCTGGTGTTGCTGCATCCAATCCAAAAGGGTTATTAAAAATAGACCCATCTAGACTAAAATTATTAAACTGATCATTTCTCCCTCCAAAAGAACCATTACTAGAAGCTGTAGGTTCTAATCGATAAAAATCAGCTGCAGAACGTGTAATTGTAGGTAATGATTTTAACTCTCTATTCCCTATACTGGTTTCTGCTCCAGTTCTTTCACTACTAAAAGTAGCATTCTTATTGGTAGTGATTACTACTTCTTCAAGTTGATTATCATCTTCTATCATAACAACATCTATGTTATATGTCTGACCTAACTGAAGAAAAACATCATCATATACTTTCTTTTTAAAACCAACATAACTTATTGTTACTCGATATGGTCCTCCTACTCTTAAATTAATAAGATCAAAACGACCATCAAAATTAGTAGTTCCACCATACGTAGTTCCTGTAGGTGAATGTATTGCCGTAATATTTGCTCCAGGTAATAATTGATTAGCGTTATCGTACACTAATCCTGAAATATTAGAAGTTGTTACCTGAGCCTGAATTGTTATTGCCAATAATGCAAAAACTAAGGTTAAAAGAGTTTTTTTCATCGGTTGTTTTTTTGTGTGAACTAAATATAAATTAAACAAAAAAAACCGCTCAAATGAGCGGTTTTCTATATTATTATAAACCAGTTATCAACCGGTTTAAAAAATCAAATTATTTTGCTTGCGCAACTATTTCAAAAGCAACCGGTGTAATTACAGCTCTATGTAAACGAACAGAAGCTTCATATTGACCTAAACGCTTAATAGTTCCTCCAGGAACAGTGATAAACTTTTTCTCTAGTTCAACACCTTCTTTTCCTAATGCTTCAGAAACATCTGCATTAGAAACAGAACCGAATAACTTATCACCAGATCCTACCTTAGCAGCAATCTTGATTTCGAATCCAGCTATTTTCTTAGCTATTTTCTCAGCATCTTCGATTTCTTTCTTTTCTTTAAAAGCACGTTGTTTTAACGTTTCTTCTAATACTTTTTTAGCAGATGGAGTTGCTAATACAGCAAAACCTCCAGGGATTAGAAAGTTACGTCCATAACCGTTCTTCACTTCTACTACATCGTCTGCGAATCCTAGATTCTCAACGTCTTTCTTTAATATAAGTTCCATAATGTTATGACGAATTTTATTTTAATAAATCACCAACGTATGGCATTAATGCTAAGTGTCTTGCTCTTTTTACAGCAACACTCACTTTACGTTGATATTTTAGAGAAGTTCCAGTAAGACGACGAGGCAATAATTTACCTTGCTCATTTACAAATGCCATTAAGAAATCAGGATCCTTGTAATCAATATACTTAATACCTGACTTTTTGAAACGACAGTACTTCTTAGTTTTTGAAGTATCTATATTTAACGGAGTAAGATATCTAATCTCTCCATCTTTTTTTCCTTTAGCTTGTTGTTCTATAGATGACATAATTAAGCTTTTTGTTTGTTTCTATTTCTTCTTTTCTCAGCCCAAGCAATTGCATGCTTATCTAAACGAACAGTAAGGTAACGCATTACTCTTTCGTCTCTTCTGAACTCAACCTCTACTGTGTTGATAGCCTCTCCTGGTACAGTGTACTCAAATAAGTGATAAAAACCACTTTTCTTGTGCTGGATCGCATAAGCAAGCTTCTTAAGCCCCCAGTCTTCTTTGGATATCATCTTGGCACCGTTAGAAACAAGAATGTCTTCGTATTTCTTAACTGTTTCCTTTATCTGTTCTTCAGATAAAACGGGATTCAAGATGAAAACAGTTTCATAATGATTCATAAAAAATCTATTTTTAATTAAAATTGGCTGCAAAAGTAACATTATTTTTTTGATTTTCAAACTAAAAAACACTTCGACGAAACACATCTTTTATCGATAAAAAGCGTAAAATGTTTGTGGAAATAATATATATTCATTAATATTGTATAGAATATTAACCTATGCAAGTGGAACAATCTCAATTAAAATGTGCGGTAGTAGACGATTCACGTCTACAAAGACTGGCTATTGTTAAATTAATAGATGAACATTCTTCGCTAGAATTAGTGGCAGAATGGAACAATGCTATTGAGACAAAGAACGGATTATTAGATACTCCGGTTGACTTATTATTTTTAGATATTGAAATGCCAATCCTTACTGGTTTTTACCTTTTGGACGATCTAGAAAATAAACCTCATATCATTTTTGTTACTGGAAAAACGAAATATGCATTTAAAGCCTTTGATTACGATGCAATTGATTATTTAAGAAAACCTCTTAAAAAAGATCGATTTAATGCTGCTGTAGAAAAAGCGCTTAGTATGTCACGTTTAAATTCTGAACAAGCATCTATTGAAGACGATGACTATATCTTTGTGAAAAGTAATCTAAAAAAGCGTAAAATATTTTTAAGTCAATTAAAATATGTTGAAGCTTTAGGTGATTATGTAAAATTAATTATGGAAGATGGAGATCCGATAGTAGTATTAGCTACTATGAAATCCTTTGAAGCAGAACTTCCTAGTGATCGTTTTTTAAGAATACATAAATCATATATTGTAAACCTAGATAAGGTAGAACGATATAACAGTCGTAATATAGAAATTGCCGACGAAAAAATACCTCTTAGTAGACATAAGAAACATTCTTTGATAGAAGCTTTAAGCGGATAATAATTCTACTAATAACAAACAAAATAAAAAGTCCCATTTTTCTTATAAGTGGGACTTTGTATTTTTGACATTATATTGATTAACGGATATAAGATGACCCTATAATTAATAATTATCTACATTAATTATAATCCTAACACCAGAAAACTCTTTTATACTCTTAAAAGAATTCTGTACCTTATTTATAAAATCTTTCGTCTTTTTTAAAGATTGTCCGTGAGGTATTTTTATTAAAATATTCTTATTGTATTGATTTCGGATTCTAGAGATTGGAGGAAATTCTGGTCCTAAAACATTTTCTTTAAAAGTCATGGCAAGAGATTTCGCTAACCACAAAGTAGCCTCGTTTACTTTATTATAATCTTTATGCCGCCCAGTAATCTTAATAATTCTGTAGAAAGGCGGGTATTTATATTGATAGCGTTCTTCTATCTGATCTTTATACATCCCTGAATAATCATTAATAGATACCTGCTGAAGGATTTGATGAAATGGATTATAAGTTTGAATTAATACTTTTCCTCTCTTACTTGTTCTCCCCGCTCTCCCTGCAACTTGCTGCATTAATTGAAAACTTCTTTCATGAGCTCTAAAATCAGGGAAATTAAGGAGATTATCTGCATTCATAATACCTACCAATGTTACATTCCTAAAATCTAATCCTTTAGTAAGCATTTGTGTCCCCACCAAAATATCAATCTCTCCATCTTCAAACTTATTTATAATCTTCTCATACCCATGTTTACCTCTCGTTGTATCTTGATCCATTCTGCCAATACTATTTTCTGGAAACAACTCTTTAAGCTCATTTTCAATCTGCTCTGTACCAAAACCTTTTGTTGTTAATTCATGACTATCACACGCAAGGCATTTTTGTAACATTGCTATATGATATCCACAATAATGACATCGCAATTGATTTCTATAATTATGGTATGTTAAACTTACATCACAATTAGGGCATTGCGGAGAATGACCACAGGTATTACATTCTACCACAGGAGAATATCCTCTTCTATTTTGAAATAAAATGACTTGTTCTTTTTCTTTAAGTGCATCTTGAATAGCAAGTAACAAAGTGTCACTAAAATGCCCCGTCATTTCTTTTCTCTTATATTTTGTTTTTAAATCTACAAGGTTAATATCTGGCATTAAAACATTCCCATAACGTCTTGTCAACTCCACTAAACCATATTTACCTTGTTCTGCATTATAATACGATTCTAAAGCTGGAGTTGCAGAACCTAAAACTACTTTGGCTTTAAACATATTAGACAACACTACTGCAGTATCTCTAGCATGATATCTTGGTGCTGGATCATACTGTTTAAATGAGCTCTCGTGTTCTTCATCTATTATAATCAAACCTAGATTAGTAAATGGCAAGAAGATTGAAGATCGCGCTCCTATAACAATCTGAGCTTTAGGTTTTGAATCTTTTACATAGTTCCAAGCTTCTACCCTTTCATTTACAGAATATTTTGAATGGTATACCGTTAATTTTTCTCCGAAGTATTCTTGCAATCTACTTATTAATTGGGTCGTTAATGCTATTTCGGGTAATAAATACAGAACTTGTTTTCCCTTTTGCAACTGCTCTTCTATCAATTTCACATAAACTTCTGTTTTTCCAGAAGATGTAACCCCATGAAACAAGCAAACATCTTTTTCTAAAAAATGTTCTTTAATATCCGTTAATGCTTGTTCTTGATATGTATTTAATTCTTTAGTAACAGCTACTGCATCCGATTCATATTGAACCCTATCTGTTTGCTTATGATATTCTTCTAATATCTCTTTATTAATTAACGACTTAATAACTGATGTGTTACTTCCAGATACTTTTACAAGTTCACTTACTTTAATAGGTTTATCACTTTTAGCTTGTAACATAAATAGATGCATTAATACATCCCGTTGTTTTGGAGCACGAGTTAATGAATCCAATAAAGATTGTAAACCTTCCTCTTTTGTATATTCGGATACTAGTCTAACATATCTTACAAGCTTAGGCTTATATTGCTCATAAATCTCTTCCTGTACGTTAATAACCTCTTTTTCTAATAATCTTTTAATTAAAGGTAGAACGTTTTTTTTCCCAATTATATCCATTACTTCTTGTATTCGAAGTAAACTTTGATGCTGTAAAGCTTCATACAACAAGAATTCATCATCCTTCAATCCGCTTTCGTCAATCGAACTGTTATCGTTTCTAAGAATAATTGTTTCACTTTCTAATAAAAAAGCACTCGGTAGAGCTGCTCTCATCACCTCTCCTTTTGAACACATATAATACTGAGAGATCCATGACCAAAGCTCTAGCTGATTTATTGTTACAATTGGAGCTTCATCTAAAATATGTTCAATTTCCTTTGCCTCGTATACTTCTGGAGCCTTTTGATGTATATTGGTAACTAAAGCAGCATAGACTTTACTCTTACCAAATTGCACAGCAACTCTCATTCCTGGCTTTAAAAAATGTGCTTCATTTTCGTTAACACTATAAGTAAACTCCTTATTAAGAGGAATAGGTAGGATTACATCTATAAAATACGTCATCGATACTTTTGATTCAAACAAAAATACATTTTTACCCTTATTATATACAACAAAAGGCTGATCAATTGATCAGCCTTTTGCTTATTTTGGGGTAAATCTTATTTATCCATTTTGTCCAAGCATTCCTCCTTTTATAAGTTTGCAAGCTGGTTCATCTCCTAACCATATTTTAAATAAAGCATATTTAAAATCCCTTCCCTCTATATATCCAACTTCTTCTCCATTCTTAAAAGTTCTTATTCCTTTTCCTTTGATATAAACTAAATCAAAGAAATCATTAATCTGAGTTGTACTTCCAAACAATTCTAAAAACTGATCAATTCTAGCATCTAAGCTCTGTGTATTACCAAACATAGCGTCATCAAAGCCTTTTTTAAATACTTTCTTCATTCTCTTATTAGTTACTTTTTTAGAATTGATAACTAATCTAATAGACATACTTTCATCTGCATCCAAAACTTTTCTATCATCCGTATACTTATTAACCGTATACAATCCTCCAGAATATGTTTCTACTCCTAATACTTTTCTAACACCAGCTCCATTTAGTGTAAGCTCTTCTCCTTCAAAATTTACTTTATAAGGTATTACTGCATCTCCTACTCTTATTTGAGCAGTAGTAATAGTCGTAACGACTAATAAGATAGATAGGGTAATTATTTTTTTCATGATTTAGTTTTTAATTATTACAAAGACTTAGTTCTGTATTTTTCTAAAAACTAACAATAAAAAATGTTAAAATTTTCTTTAAATAAAATTTTAGATTTAAAAATGGTTATGCTTTAACCCATTTTTGAGTTCTAAATAAGAAAGCAATATACCCTCTAACATTCAGCGTATTAGGATCATTTTCTTCAATCCAGATTTTACATCTATATACTTTTCCATTTTCTGGATCCATTATAGTACCATCTTCATATTCATCACCATCCTTTTGTAAATCTTTGATAATAACCATTCCTTCTATTGGCTGATTATAGTCATCTCCTTCACACTCTTTACATAATTGCTTACGATCCGATTCTTTTAAAATTCGATCGATTCTTCCAAACAATTTATTTCCTTTTTTATAAATTTCTACTATCGACCTTGGTTCACCTGTATTATCGTCGATAGTCTTCCATTTACCAACTATTTCATTTTGAGCATTCACTAAGCCGGTTAGAAGTAATAATGTTATAATAAGAACTTTAGAGATATTCATTGTAATTAACTGTTTTAAACTTAAGTGTTCAATATAGAGAATATGATGCTAAAACAAAAAAAGCTATCTGAAATTCAGATAGCTTTTTAATAATTTTATAAAATAGTAGACTACTGAAGTCCTAACATTCCATTCTTAATTCCTTCACTAGCCGGTTCATCACCTAACCATATCTTGAATAAAGCATATTTAAAGTCTCTTCCTTCTATCACCCCAAGCTCTTTTCCATTCTTAAAAGCCTGTACTCCTTTATCTTTTATATATACGATATCAAAAATATCATTTTTAACAATAGGCTCATTAAAAAATTTAATAAACTTATTGATTCTTTCATCTAACGCTTTTGTATTACCAAAAGTTGCTTTCTTAAAACCGTCTTGAACCGCTTTAATCATTTTCTTCTGAGTTACAAAACCAGATACTATATTTAATTTTATAGCCATTGTTTCATTTGCATCTAAGATAGCTCTTGGGTCTTTACTCTTTTTCTGTAAATAAAGTCCGCCTGCGTATAAGTCAATCCATAACATTTCTCGCATCCCAGCTCCATTTAACTTAAGATCTGTTTCACCAAAGTTTTCTTCGTAAGGCAATACAGCTTTACCTACTCTGATTTGTGCCGTAGCAGTTGTTAAAGAAATAAGTGCTACGATTAGTAAAGTAATTTTTTTCATCTTTGTTAAAGTTTTATCTGGGGTGTATTAGTATTAAAATTTTTCCTTATTACACAAAAGTAATAAAATTTATTATGCACGCATAGTAAAAACAGAAAAAAAACGTTAAATTGTGTATTTCAACGCTAAAATAACACTTTTTATCCTAAAAAGCACCTAACATTTCATTTTTTAAACCTTTATCTGCAGGATTATTTCCAATCCATATGTTAAATAAGGCTTTCTTAAAGTCTAATCCTTCTACATACCCTTTCTCTACTCCATCTTTATAAATTACACTTCCTTTACCTTTCTCATATACAATATCATAGATTTGTCCCTCTTCTATTTCATCTTTAATAAATCCAACAAAAGTGTTTATTCTTTTGTCTAAAGAAGTCGTATTACCTTTTGTAGATTTTTTAAAACCATCTCTAAGCGCAGATTCCATTTTGCTTCTAGACATCATACCAGATAATATATGCAATTTTATTGCCATTGTTTCATCTGCAGCAGCAATCGCACTAGCACTTGTACTTTTTTTCTTTAGATACAATCCTCCAGCATAGATATCAAAAAAGAACTTCTCTCTCATACCTGCTCCATTAATCGTCAAATCTTCTCCGCTAAAAGTTACCGTATTTGGTAACGTAGCATCCCCAACTTGAACCTGAGCTTGACTAGTTCCTACAATTGCTAAAAGAATAAATAATAAGCTTAGTTTTTTCATTTTTGTTAAATTAAATGTTTGTATGTTGCTAAAATATTAAAAATTCTTCTTCAATTTAATAAGTGAAGCATTTAATTCAAAACCTAACAGAAGTAAATTAGCATTAAGCCATATATATACCATTAGAATCAGCATAGCACCTATTGAACCGTATAATTTATTATAGTTAGAAAAATTATCTATATATACTCCAAATAAATAGGTTGTTACCACGATCAATACTGTAGTCATAAATGCTCCAGGAGAAAAGAATCTATTCATTTTTCCTTCTGTTGTTCCAAAATAAAACAACGTCGCTACTACAAGAAAAATCATCAAGACAAACAATCCATATTTACCAAATTGCAGCCAGAAAACCGTATTATCCATTACTCCCATCTCCTTAAGATCTTCTAACAAATAACTAAAATATAGTGTTACTATTACGGTAATAAGCAACAATGATGCCACGATCAAAGATACCCCTAGAGCCACTATATACTGCTTTACAAAATTTCTATTCAATGTTACGTGATACGAATATTCAAACCCAGAAAACACAGCATTTATCCCATTAGTCATTAAGAACAATGACAATATAAAAACTGTAGATAACAAACCTGTTCTAGGATTAGCAGAAATATCAGTGTATATCTCTTCAAAGAATAATTTAGATTGATTAGGTAATGCAGACGTTATAAATTCGAAGAAATTTTCTTGGAAACCATCTATTTGGATAATTGGTATTAGATTTAAAAGAAAAAGTAAAAAAGGAAAAAGAGATAGAAAAAAACTCCACGAAATGGCACTCGCTCTAGCAGAAAACGTTCCTTTTACAATTCCAATAGCATAAATCTCTACCAAATCATACACAGAAAGACCTTCGAAACCGGGAAGAATAACTTTTTTACCGATCTTAACTAGAATATTAATAATCGGAATTTTATTTAGTTTATCTTCAACTGCTTTTGACATATATTATACCGCTTTCAAACTCAAATCAAGATTATAAACAGAATGGGTTAAAGCTCCACTACTAATATAATTTACGCCACATTCAGCATATTTACGAACTGTTTTTTCATTTATCCCACCACTAGATTCGGTAAGGCAAGTATCTCCAATAAGCTCTACAGCTTTTCTGGTATCATCATAATTAAAGTTATCGATCAAAATTCTATAAACTCCTGGGGTTTTAAGAATCTCTTTAATCTCATCGAGATTTCGAGCTTCTACAATTATTTTAAGATCCCTATTTGTATCAGCTAAATATTTTTTTGTCTTCTCTATTGCTTTTGTAATTCCACCAGCAAAATCGATATGATTATCTTTAAGCATGATCATATCATACAGCGCAAATCTATGATTTTCTCCTCCACCTATTTTTACAGCCCATTTTTCTAAAGCTCTAATTCCTGGTGTTGTTTTTCTAGTATCCAGAATTTTGGTTCCTGTTCCTTCTAATAACTGTACAAACTGATGTGTTTTAGTAGCTATAGCACTCATTCTTTGCATAGCATTAAGAACCAATCGTTCTGCCTTAAGGATAGACTGAGAACTTCCTGAAACATAAAAGGCTATATCTCCATACTCAACTTCGGATCCATCTTCTATTTTTACCTCAACTTCCATTTTAGGGTCGACATAATTAAATACTTTCTTAGCAAAATCGACACCTGCTAATATTCCTTCATCCTTTACTAACAATTTAGCTTTACCAGTTGCTGTATCCGGAATACATGCTAAGGAGCTATGATCTCCATCACCTACATCCTCTCGTATGGCATTGGCTATTATTAATTCAATTTCTGTATCAAATTGAGCTTTTGTAATCATATTGAATGGTTATTTTTGCTAAAGTAGGAAAAGAAGTTGGAAGTACGAAGTTGGAAGTACAAAGTCAATAAAGAAACTATATCTATGACTATTAAATTAATTGCAATTGGTAAAACAGATCATAAACAACTACAAGATCTTATCTCCGAATACACAAAAAGATTAGGGTTTTATATTAAATTTACTTTTGAAATTTTACCTGATATAAAAAACTCTAAAAACCTTAGTGAAGGACAACAAAAGGATAAAGAAGGAAAACTCATCTTAAGCAAGACGGTTACTTCTGATGTTTTAATCCTATTAGATGAAAATGGAAAGCAATATGACTCTGTAGGTTTTTCTCAACTTTTACAGAAACATATGAATAGTGGTATTAAACAATTGATTTTTGTCATTGGTGGTCCATATGGTTTTAGTCCGGAAGTTTATAATAGAGCCAATGGTAAACTTTCATTATCTAAAATGACGTTTTCGCATCAGATGATTCGCTTATTTTTTATAGAACAGTTATATAGAGGATTTACTATTCTAAAAAATGAGCCTTATCATCATCGATAAGACTCATTTTATGTTTTTGAAATTACTTAATTCTAATCTTTGGTAACGAACTCTTCTATAGCTTTATTTAACACTATACGTTCTCGATTTTCAAAATTATCTTTAGTTATTTTAACTAACAAATCAGGTTTAAGTGGATTCCCTTGAAGCATTTCTCCGTTTTTATTCACTGTTCTAGAATAGGGTATGGAAAACTGAAAGAGTTCTGTTCCTGGAACATCATAATTTCTTTGATTATTACCTGTGTACATTTTCTTTATATTACCTTGGTTGTCTACATAAAAAACAATCCCAATCAGAGCAAATGTTAGGTCTGCGGATTGTGGTTGCCCCACAATAGTAGCATTACTATATTCTTTCATTCTATACACAAAATCATCTGCTGAGCTTGCAGTTCTTTCATTAACTAAAACTATTATTTTTTTTACTTTCCGCTTAGCGGTTTC
The DNA here is from genome assembly GCF_003443695.1 of Aquimarina sp. AD1. Taxonomy (NCBI): domain Bacteria; kingdom Pseudomonadati; phylum Bacteroidota; class Flavobacteriia; order Flavobacteriales; family Flavobacteriaceae; genus Aquimarina; species Aquimarina sp. AD1. The sequence continues at coordinate 1,571,099 of NZ_CP031966.1, forward strand.
ATTAGGTTCAATATATTCCAGCTCGCACTTATTTCCACCTCGACAGAAGTCTCCTCTTGGTGGTAAAAAACTTCCATTTTTAGTTTTTTCATAAATCCCATTTTCCGAAATTTCTTCAAACCATCCATTTGCTCCCGGAAAACCATATGATAATTCTGTTCTAAGATCATTGTCTTCTAGAATCGCTGTTTTTTTATACTGTACTCTTAAATCTTTAAATTCAGATGGACAAAACTCTGCAAGAAATGATGAATTTTCATTTCCACCAGGATTACTCTGGACATCAAAAATCACGTAATTTATATCGTTTTCAACTGATTTTAACCCATTTCTGATTTTTACAATATCACTACATACTGTAGAATCACCTACGGCAGTTGTGCATCTTAAATCATTATCACCATTCTTATAAGCAAAGTTTTTAATTTTGACTAAAGCTATACTATCTCTAATAAGTAAAGCTGTTTTGTAACCTTTTTCTATTAATTGCCAATCTTGATATTCATTAAGATCAATCCTCTTCATATAACGATCATAAGAGGATTCTGCATCCTTATCAATAGTATAAGTCACTTCTTTTTGACTGCCATCTTCAAAAGTTATTTGCTTTGGAAGATCACCTTTTACTTTTAACACACCGTGCTCAAATCTATATTTAAAACTAGACTGACAAGTTCCTATTCCATTTGCTCTGGTTTCATAGTTTACAAAATGTTCAAAAACATCTTTGAGAGATACATCATTAATTTTTGAGATTGTTTTTTTAGACTCTATATCAAAAAACACCATTTCTGGATATGTAAATCCAATTTTAATGGAACTCTCTAACTTATCCTTTTTTTGCTTTTCTATTGGATAGCTAAACTTAAAATAAGAATGCCCACTAGTAAATCCTTTCCCGAAATCAAGAAATTTCTTTCTTAAACTTTTATAACCATCGGCTTTCCCAAACTGTTTTTTATGATAGGCCTTGTATTGATCCCAATTAACCTGTTTTGTTTTATTTCTTACCTCTATCGATTCTGCATCAACATATTCGATTTCAGAAATCATCATATCATACAAATCTGATATTTGTTTTGCGGTAAGAAACTTCTTTTGATCCTGTTGAGCATTGATTGAAATGATGTATATAAAAAACATCATCCATATAATTACTTTCTTCATTAAGATGTTCTCTTTTATTTATCTTTAATTAAATCTCTTAGATCGCTAAATGCATCTATTAAATCTTCTACCAGGTCAATTGATATTGCTTCTTTATCCAAAAAAACAGATAATTTACCTTTTCTAAGTTTTACCCTATATCCTTCACTTCCTTTATTGTTATAATTCCACATATAAGAACTGTAATTTTTAGACATTTTTACTTCTAAATGTTCATTCAGAAACTTTTTTACTTTCTCTGTTTTATGTGAAGGAAAACTTGCTTTTAAGCTGTAAGCATCATCAGTGTTGGAAATAGAGATATTTATTTTATACCCATTATCACTAGTGTCATCACTAGAATAATTAACTGAAATTTTAGAATTAGAACTTGTCTGCGCGTTTAAAGTTGGTATAGCCAGCGCTACACACAACATAAAAATGATTGTTTTCATACTACTTGTTTTTTGATTAATGATTATTAATTGATGTTTCTACTTATTTCTCTAACTACCAGCTGATTCTGAAGTTAGTTTTTTTAGTTCTTTACCTATCTGAGTAAATCTTTTAAGTAACTTATCGGATGCCAGTTCTTTTTTAACATTTATTCTTAGCCTATTTCCTTTTAGCTTTACTTGATAAACCTCCTCTTCTTCTAAACCTTTACTCCATACATAAGAATCATTTTTTTCGGTCATATTTTCTTTTCCAAACTGATCAATTAAATATGATTTTACATTAGACTCCATATACTTCATAAATTTTATTTTTATTCTATAATTATCATCCATATCCAGCGTAATAAAAGATCTATAGAACTTTTTGTTTTCTGCATCGGAGTCATATGTAAATGAAAATTCTGAAGAAGATTTTGATGAACTCGTTTCTGTCGTTTGCCCATTGGTAGTTAATAAACCCAATACAAAACTGGCAATAATTAAAATTAGTGTTTTCATAATATTTGTTTTTTGATTAATGATTGATTTTTTTACTCTAATATGTTATGCTTAATTTTTCATTCTTCTATATTATCTTGTAGTGGATATTTTCTTATAAGTGAAACTCCATATAATAAACAAGGCGATACCAACAAAGCTATAAGAGCAGCACTTTCTAATGAACTGCTTTCACTCGTCGTGTTGTTAATATTAAGTCCAATTGTATCAAAGTCTCCAACAAAATCAATAATAGCATGGATAATAATTAAAGGATAAATTCTTTTGGTAATAACTAATAGCACTCCAAACATCACTCCGATAAATGTTGCGTACATAACTTGAGATAATTCTCCATAAAATCCATTGTCAAAATTTATTAAATGCAGTAATCCAAAAAATAAAGAAGAAATTAATACGGATAAAACTATATTCCTTTTTGTAGTACCTAAGTGTTTGATTAAATAAGACTGTAAAAAACCTCTAAGACTTAATTCTTCTGCAAAACCAATGGACAAAGAATATATTGCAAACACAAGAATATTAGAAATTAGCGGTTCTCTATCCATTTCATCTATCGATAATCCATTAAGTAATACTAAATAGACAAGAGGAAAAAGTAATAGATACCATCTTTTTAGTTTTGTTCGTTTTATTCCTGCGATTTCAGAAATTCCATTATTTTGTATTAATACTATCGAAACTAGAATTAAAAGCAGATTTGATCCAATATTTAAAAACGTATGTGTCTGATATGATTTAATTCCTTTTTCAATCAGTAGGTTAGAAAAATACTCCCTAGCTATTAAAATAGTTATTATAGCAATTACAAAGATTATAAGTTGGTTCCAAAATTTTGATTTGAACATTTTATGTATTCTTTTTATGTTACACAGTAGTTATGAATATTGACGGTATTACTTATACGCTATTGGTCACTCACCAATGCTTAACGTATTGATATAATCTTTTTTGAATTCTTTTACTGTATTCCAAATTTGTTGTACGGAACGTATAATCTCCTTGCTTTCTTCTAAAGAAGTATTCATAAAAAAAATAGCTCCTACTTTTTCTTTTTTATTAAAATACATCAAGGTTAATATCCCTGGATCCGAGCCATTATGCCCCATTTTTCCAGAAGGAGAAACTTCCCAAAAGTATCCATAGTTATCCTTTAATTCTTTTTTAGTATTATACTGCGCTTTGGTTAACTTAGCAGACATCATTTGCTGAAATGCTGCAGCTTTAAGTATATTATCTTCTCCGTAATATCCTCTCATAAGACCTTGTAGATACATAGATAATTCTTTGATACTACTTTTAAATCCTCCATCAGGATATGTAATTAATTTATATTTAGGGATAATATTTCCCGATTCTGTATAGGTAGAAGCGCGATGTCCTTGGTAAATAGATTCATCCAACCAACCAGAATTATTCATACCTAATGGATCCAAAATATGTTTTTGCGTATACTCCGGAAATGACATATCAGTGGCTATTTCTATTATATACGCTAATAATGCAGATGCAATATTGGAATACTCATACCTATCTCCCGGTTGATGTTTTAAAAAATTACTTTTTTCATACCATTCTCCTTCTGGAGTTAAATGATTTTTAAGAAAACTCTCTAGACTATATGTCTTATTAGAGCTCATTAACTCCAATTCTTTACGTTCTTTTTTAGTATAACTTTCTTTATTGAGTGCTACTGCATTTTCTATAACATAACTCTTTTCATAGGCGTCGGTATCTAATATAGAAGATGTATGCGTAGCCAAATGCTCAACAGTAATTGAAATTTCTGGGTACTTGGGATGATGAATCTTAAATGGCAAAATATCGTTAATGGGAGTATCTACACTTAACTTCCCTTGTTCTATGGCTTTCATTAAAGCAATTCCTATGAAGGTCTTAGAAACAGAACCAATATTTTGCACTGTATTTATAGTATATTTTTTATTAGCTTCTATATCAGCATAACCAAATCCATTTTGATATAATATTTGATCAGGTGTCATAATAGAAACTCCAAAACCAGCTATTTTACTAGTCTTATAGATGGAATCTATTTTTCTATTCAACTCACTTACTGATGTTTGCGCACTAACACAGTATGATACCGCTAGACACAGAAAGATACTTATTGTTCTCATAATTATTCGTTTTTTTGATTGATGATTGATGGGCTTTAATTATTCCAAATTAAAGGTGAGCCCTACTCCCCTTACACTCTCTATTTTTATTTTATTATCCTGTTTAAAATATTTTCGTAACCTACTAATAAACACATCCATACTTCTACCTGAAAAGAAGTCATCATTACCCCAAACGTCTTTTAATAAATTTTCTCTTTTGATCATGGTGTTTTTATGATCGTATAAATATTGAATCAAAACTGTTTCTTTTTCTGTAAGTTTCTGTCGTTCTCCGTGTAGTGTTAGACAGTGATTAGTTGCCTCAAACTTATAATTACCAATTGTGATAACTTCTTCGCGAATAGTTTCAATTCTCTGAGATCTTTTTAAAATATTTTGAAGTCTTAAAACTAAAATATCAGCTTCAAAAGGTTTAACTATATAATCATCAGCTCCCAGTTTTAAACCACGTATTTTATCTTCCTTCATTTTTTTAGCTGTTAGAAAAACAAATGGAACTTCTGGATTAATTTCTATTACTTTTTCTGCCAATGTAAAACCATCCATTTTTGGCATCATTACGTCAAATACACATATATGAAACTGTTTTTCGGAGAACACTTGTAAGGCCTCTTTCCCATCCTGGGCCCAAACTACACTGTATCCATGAAGCTCTAAATATTGTTTTAAAATACTTCCGAAATCAAAATCATCTTCTGCTAATAATATATGCTTCATAATTATATTTTTGTCGGTATTGTTATTGTGAACGTTGTCCCTAAATCTTGCTTGCTTTCTAATTTGATATTACCTTGATGCGCTTTTACAATTTGATTAGTAAAAAAAAGCCCTAGCCCTAACCCTTTTACATCATGAATATCTCCCTTTGTAACACGATAAAACTTTTCAAAAATTTTACGTTGCTCTTTTTCAGAAATTCCAATTCCATTATCATGGATTGAGATCTCATACACATCATCTTTAAGATAGGTTCTAAACACTATATCCACTTTTTCTTTACCATATTTCACTGCATTATCCAGAATATTAAGTAATGCAGTGGTAAACATAAACTTATCAATACTAAAATATACTTCTCTAAACTCGATCTTAGAACTTACGGTAACATCCATATCCTGAACAGATAATTCAAAATCCTTTAAAACATTCTTAAAATAAGTATCTGCTAATATTTCTTCTTTGTTAAGTATTATTTCTTCGGATCCTAAACTATTCGTTACCACTTGATCTACTAACTTCTGTAACCTACTATTTTGACGATCTAAAATGTCCAACGTATTAAAAAATGCCTCTGGAGAATTCTGTATTTCAGTTTTCTTTAAACTCTTAGTAGCAATACCTAGAGTAGCCATAGGAGTCTTAAGTTCGTGAGTGATATTATTAATGAAATCCGTTTTTATATCCGCTAGTTTTTTCTGACGAATTAGGTTTCTAATAGAATAAAACATTAGGCTTACTACAAAAAGGAATAAAAGAATAGAGAAAATAAATAATGTTGCCATCTGCTTAAATACAATCTTCTTCCACCCTATAATATTGATATAATCAACTGTTCTCACTTCTATATCTAATGAAACATTTATCATATCATTATTAATTTCATTTTCATAGTCCATATCAGTAAACCAACGGGCTTTACTCATCACTACTTCATCTTCTTTAGGAAACTTTTCTCCAAAAGAATAAACATTTTCTCCACTTGATGCCGAAAAAATAGAATCCATCTCTTCTCCATCAAAAATTACAATACTTTTGATATCCTTTTTGTATTGCAAATCGTACTCTAAATTTCTATTTGCAATTTCCTTTTTATAATAATCTACAAATAAATGATTTAGAGAATCTGTTATAGGTCTAAACCTGTTCAATGCTTCTTTCTTTTGGATATTATTCTTCTTATATTCTATTAGGTTTTCACTTAAGTAAACATACCATGCTTCTGCCAAAGAATCCATCTCTACAGTATTATCTATATTACTAATGGCTTTTTTAGTTTCTTTGATAAAGACATCTTTTTTTAATTGATAGGTATTATGTATCAAATATGCTTGTATTGCACATAATGCAATTAATGCCATGGCGGATGTTGTGATCAGTATGTTTATCTTTTTCTTCATTATAAAGATGTATTGATGATATCAATAGCTTTTTGCAATTGATCTTGAGAATCTAAGATATAATGTTTTGGTTTAAAATCTTCTCTAGGAATCCCATTTATATGAAATAACTTTTCTACCGGAAATTGAAACCCAATATTAGTTTCTGGTAGTGTATATTGATAAATAGCTCCTAATAAATCTCCCATCTCCGTACCAACTACTTCTGCTCTATTTAGTCCGTCAAATCCAATTGTTATGCCTTCTCCCATACTTCCGGTCCATCGACCACAAAGAATTACCAAAGGGTTCTTGTACGTTTTTCCTCTAGGAGAAACCAGCTCGATTGTTTTTCTTTCTACATCAAATAATCTTTTTTCATAAATAAAATTGTGTTGTTGATAAGGCGCTTCTTTACTTATAAAAGATCCCATAATAGCTCTAGCAACCGTTGTGTTACCTCCACTAGGAGTATCTCTAAGATCTAAAACAATACCTTTGGTATTATGAAGGTTCTTCATTACTTCATCAAAAGCTTTTATAGTATTGTTATTTCCTAAGGAGTTATTGATTTTGATATAACCAATATTATCTCGTATCACTTTAGAAACCACCAATTCTGTGGCATTCTTATTTTTTACATTTTCTATATTGAATGTTAATGAGCCATTAACATTCATACTTCTTTTAGTATTATGTGTTCCGGCCAATAAAAGATTTGCTGCATATTCATACATTTTATTAGTATGTACAGTAACACTTTTAGGTAAAAACTTTTTTACAGCTTCTGAAATTGTAATTCCATTATACCCAGTCACCTCCATTCCTATTGCTAATCCTGCTTTTTCTGCAGGAAAACCTTTTCTAATGGCTGCTATAGTGTATTTATTATTTTTGTAGGTAACCCAAATATCTGTACCTGTAGGTAGCATTCTGCTAGAAGAATTCAAATTAGTATTAAGACCTATATGACCATTAAACAACTCATTATTGGTCATTTCTAATAAACGAATAAAATCATCCCCATTTTGAATCGTGTCCACAGAAGGTTGATAAATCCTTCTTACTTCGTTCCAATCTATTTGCTGAGTATCAAAATATGCGAAGTATCTATCAACTGTACTCCAATAATAATTAAAGTCTTTTTGATATTTAGTCTGCGCGATAGAACTATAGCTTACTAATAAAATGATGATGATTCTAAACATTACTATTTGTTTTTTGATTGTTGATGAGATCAAATTTATAAGATACCATCTATCAAAACGAGGAATTGAGTATCGTTAACCGACCATTAACGTTAATAAATCCTTACAACCCTATAAAATAAGGACCTGAAGAAGTTAAGTTAATACTTCCTCAAAAAAGATTAATTACTACATTTGCGAACAAATCAAACCAATCCCATATGCAAGCATATTTAAAGCTGATTAAATTTGATAATCTCATTCTTATAGCCTTAGCACAATTATTTATTAAATATGGCCTTTTTGAACCGTTTGATATAGACGTAACACTAAATGCATTCGGAATTTCGCTTTTAATTATTTCCACTATTTCTTTAGTGGCCGCGGCAAATGTTATGTTATATATTCAGGATAAAGAACAATCAGAGACGATTGTATCTGAAAAAGTCTTAAACCGTCTTTTTATTGTATTTAATGTTATTGGAGTTGGTATTGGTTTTTATTTATCTAATATCATTGGAATACCCAAATTAGCTGCTTTGTTTATAGTGGTATCAGGTATATTTTATATTTACACGACCTATCTAAAAGAAATATTAGTTTTAAAAAATATTATTATTGGTATTCTTATGGCTTTGGGATTGATAGCTGTGACTATTTTTGACTTGCTTCCTGCCATTACTGAGCAAAATAGAGCTTCACAAAAGGTTATTTTTTTAATTGTTGTAGACTATTCCATTTTTGCTTTTATAATTGTTACTATTAGAGAAATTGTAAAAGACTGTATGCATGTTGATAGAGATCACAATGCAGGTTTACCAACAATACCAATTAGTTTAGGAAAAGATCGTACGGCAAAATTGATTGGAGGCTTGACCATATTACCAATAGGTATGATCATTTATTATGTATATACATATTTATTCAATAATTCTACTGCTGTTATCATAGTTCTAGGGTTACTCGTTGCTCCGCTATTATATTTTATGTTTAAAAGTTGGGGAGCAGAAAGCAATAAAGATTTTAAAACTTTAAGTCTTCTATTAAAAATTGTACTATTCTTAGCTTCGTTATCTCTATTACTTTATCAATTTATTCTAAAATAAGAAATGCTAAAAAAAGTATTAAAAGATTATAACTTAATTCTGGCATCAGGGTCTCCCAGAAGACAACAGTTTTTTAAGGATTTAGACCTGGATTTTACAATTCAGTTAAAACAGGTAAATGAAATATATCCTGATCACCTTAAAGCGGAAGAAATCTCTGATTATTTAGCGAAACTAAAAGCTGCAGAATTTACAGAATTAAGAAAAAATGATATTCTAATAACTAGTGATACGATTGTTTGGCATCAGAATATCGCATTAGGAAAACCTAAAAACCTAGCAGATGCTAAAAACATGATCGCTTCCTTATCAGGAAAAACTCATGAAGTAATTACCTCAGTATGTTTTAAAACACCAACAGCTACCAAAGTTATTAATCAAACTACCAAAGTAACTTTTAAAGAACTAAGTAGTGAAGAAATAACATACTATGTAGATACTTTTTCTCCATTAGATAAAGCGGGTGCTTATGGAATACAAGAATGGATTGGACATATCGGAATTACGAATATAGAAGGCAGCTATTTCAATGTAATGGGATTACCCATACAACTTGTTTATGAAACGTTAATAGAACTTGCCAGATCATAGCATTATCGTAATTTAGTTTTACTAATATGAAAGAATAATAAGGGCACATCAATGTTATTTTGAAATAAAATTTGTCCAAAAAAGTATTCTAGATAATTACATTGCTTAAAAATTATATTATGAAAAAGTCATTGTTCCTTTTTGGGATACTAGGTGTTTTGGTAATTATTGCGTGCAGTAATATCAAAGCAGATGAAAACATAAAAAGTACTGAAAAAACCAGTACAGAAAACACAACCACAATTACAAAACCTACAAAAGAACTTTCTGAAGAGTTTAAAAAATACTGGTATGCTGGAAATGCAGAAATAACATCGTACAAATTGGAACAAGCCAGATATGGTGAAATGAGAGAAGGAAAAGCTGTACTAATATATGTTACTGAAGATTTTTTGGCTAAAGAACAAGTAAAAGCGGATTACCAAAACTCTGATAATATTCCTGTCCTAAAATTAAATGCCACTAAAAAATTCAATACAGGAATATATCCTTATTCTATTATGCAAAGTACTTTTTATCCTGTTACTGATAATCAGCATGCTATAAAAATATCAAGTTCTATGCAAGAATGGTGTGGTCACGTATATGCTCAATTAAATAACAGAGAAAAATATGAGCTTACGTCTCACTCCTATTTTCAAGGAGAAGCGGATCAAAATTTTGAATTAAACAAAGACATTCTTGAAAATGAATTATGGACTAAAATTCGAATTAACCCAAATGAATTACCACAAGGAGACTTAAAAATCATTCCTTCTTTAGAATACTGTAGACTTAAACATAAAGAAATTAAGGCATATGATGCGAAAGCTACCTTGCAAAAAGATGCCAATTATAATACATATACTATAGAATACCCCAAACTAAATCGAAGCATAAGTATCACTTTTACCGCTTCTTTCCCTTATGAGATAGAAAGCTGGACAGAAACTTTTAAAAGTGGTTTTGGTGCTAATGCAAAAGAACTAGTTACAAAAGCAACAAAACTAAAAAGTATAAAATCTCCTTATTGGAGTAAGAATAGTAATAAGGATGAAGTTTTAAGAAAAGAATTAGGACTTTAATTATATTACAAAGATCTATTTAAACTAATAATACAATTATGAAATTAACCGAAACAGAAATTACGAGCCGATTAAAAGCGATGGAAGGATGGGAATATGAAGATAATGCAATCCATACTTCTTTTGAATTCGAAAATTTTAAAGATGCTTTTTCAGCTATGTCACGTATAGCTTTTGAGGCAGAAGCACTAAACCATCACCCAGATTGGTCTAATGTATACAACGTAGTTAACATCTCATTATCTACTCATGATGCAGATGGTGTTACCGAAAAGGACTTTAAATTAGCAAAAGCCATCGACGGAATTGTAGAAGAAGAATAAAATATAAATCAGAAATGAATATCGATTTGTGAAACTTTTTGTTTCTACTTATGTTTGTATTCAGATTTTAAATTTAGATTATGGGAAGAGCTTTTGAGTTCAGAAAGGCACGTAAAATGAAGCGTTGGTCAGCAATGTCCAAAGCATTTACTCGTATTGGTAAAGATATTGTAATGGCTGTAAAAGAAGGTGGACCTGATCCAGCTTCTAATTCTCGTTTAAGAGCTGTAATACAGAATGCGAAGTCTGTAAATATGCCGAAAGATAATGTAGAGCGTGCCATTAAAAAAGCTTCTGACAAAGATCAAAGCGATTATAAAGAAGTCCTTTTTGAAGGATATGCTCCTCATGGAATTGCTATTCTGGTAGAAACAGCAACTGACAACAACAATAGAACAGTAGCCAATGTAAGATCATATTTTAATAAATGTGACGGAAACTTAGGAACCTCTGGTTCTGTAGAATTTATGTTTGATCATACTTGTAATTTCCGAATTAATGGAGAGGGATTAGACCCTGAAGAACTAGAACTAGAATTTATTGATTTTGGTGCTGAAGAGGTATTTCAGGATGAAGATGGTATTTTAATATATGCGCCTTTTGGAAGTTTTGGAGCGATCCAAAAAGAATTAGAAAGTAGAGAAATTGAGATTTTATCTTCTGGATTCGAACGTATACCGCAAGTCACCAAAAAACTGACTGCAGAACAAGTTGCTGACGTAGAAAAACTTTTAGAAAAAATAGAGGAAGATGATGATGTACAAAATGTATATCATACTATGGAAGAATCTTCTTCTGATGAATAAATAAAAGCATAACAATACTTTATGAAAAGACTGTCTATAAAAGACAGTCTTTTTTGTTATGTTTAATTCACCTTTTCGACCAACCAAAAAACTAAGACAATTATGAAAAAATGGATCTTTTTGACATTTCTTTTGGTAATGCAATTTTCTCAGGCTCAAAATATGACTAATGAAACATTAAGAGAAATAATTACCAGAAAAGCAGATACATTAGCAGGAATCACTGGAAATTGGCAATTAGTATATAAAGATACTCCAATGCTATGCGTTACTGATCAAAAAAACAATCGAATGCGCATTATAGCTCCGATTATGGAATCCGAAAATTTAGATAAAGATTTATTGTTAGATTCTATGACTGCTAATTTTCACTCGGCATTAGATGTAAAGTACGCCATTTCTAATGGCATTCTTTGGTCGGCGTATGTTCATCCTTTAAAAGAACTTACAACAGAACAGGTAGAAAGTGCTATATCGCAAGTATACTATGCCGCGAAAACTTTTGGAACGACATTCTCCAGTACTGAACTACTTTTTGGAGCTGGTGCACTTGAAGAAAAAAAGAAAGAACCTAAAAAAGAAATAATTAAAAAGGAAAATACTGAAAAGTTCTAAACTTCTGGTTCAAAACTATATTCAGGTACTTTTCCCTTCACATCCTTGAAAAAAGCATACATAAATTGTAGATCTTTATCAAGATTATTTGTAGGATAAAAGGGATCAGAGATCACTACTCTTTTCTTTCCAAAATCAAAAGCAACCATAATAATTGGTACTTCTGCAGCTATAGCTATATAGTAGAAACCTGTTTTCCATGTAGATACCTTCTTTCTAGTTCCTTCTGGAGCTAAAGTTAATCTTAACTCATCACGTTTCTCAAATTCTTTTGCAATTGCTTCGACTTTATTCTGTCCAGGTGTTCTATCTAAAGCTATCCCGCCTACTTTTCTAAAATACCAACCAAATGGCCATTTAAAAAGTTCTTTCTTACCCATGAAACTTATTTTCACACGATTTACCTTTCGGATCAATAATCCCAAATAAAAATCATGCCAACTAGTATGGGGTACTGCTATAACAACACATTTTTTAATAGTATCACTACTAAAATCTCCTATCATCTTCCATCGCATTATTTTATAAAATATAAAAGATGCTAGTCTAGTCATAATAACTTTAAGTATTAAAGATCACTTATAAAGTACGATAAATTTCTTTTAGCTTATCCGCATTTATCTGTTCCTGCCAATTTTTTCCTAATGCATTTTCCCATAAAGGGACTAAACCAAGAGCAACAGATGCCATTGTATCCAATTGTTCTTCGGTGGCATCCGCACAAACACCAACTGGTAGCTCAATTTCATGAACCTCCTTCATTTTTTTAAATAGCGCCACTCCTTCTGGATAATAATCTCCTAACTTATCAAATACAATGCAATTACCTATTCCATGTTTGGTACCCAAAACATATGCTAATCCATAACTCATGGCATGCGCAACTCCAACCTGCGAATATGCTATACTCATTCCACCATGCCAGGAAGCCATCATTAATTTAGCATCTGCTTCTTCTTTATCGAGCGTATCTTCAAGAAAGATTTCTTTACATAAATCATACGCTTTTTCTCCATAACTCTGGCTAAAAGCATTAAGATATGTTCCTTTTAACGATTCGATACAATGGATATAACAATCCATTCCTGTATAGAACCATTGGTCTTTGGGAACATTTCGTATTAATTCTGGATCTAGAATTACCTGATCAAAAGGTGTAAAATCAGAATTAATACCTAATTTTCTTTCAGGACCTGTCAATACTGTTGTTCTTGACACCTCTGCTCCTGTTCCAGAAATTGTTGGAATACCCACGTGATACACAGCTTTATTGTCTACAAGATCCCAACCTTGGTATTCTGTAGCGCTTCCTGTATTATTCATCATTATAGCTACTGCTTTTGCTAGATCCATAATGGATCCACCACCAATACCTATAATACCACTTGGTGTAAAACTGTATGTGTTTTTAAAATCAGAAACTAATTGATCTACTTGAGAAGTTTTAGGTTCTTCTTTTGTGGAAACATACACTATGCTATCATTACCCGATAACTGTATTCTATCTTCTATAAATGTTTTGTTATTTTCAAAAACATCATCTATAAGATAGATAAAAGGGGCTCCATTTTTTCTTTCAGAAGAGAGGATTTGTCCTAGTTGATTAAAAGATCCTTTACCAAAAACCACTCTTGGTACCATAGGAAAATTCTTATGGATGGATTCTTCAACTTTAGGAGTAACCGTAGATGTACTATTCAAAAGATTTTGTTTATTAATTAAATTCCTTGCTTTTTCTAAATCTTCCGGGGTATCTATTTCCACACCTTCATGATGCGTCTCTATCATTTTTATATTCTTACCATATTCTAAATATCTAATACATTCAATTTTTTCAGAAGCTTCTAAAGTCCTCATCGGTAGGCGATAAAAATCTAGAATTGCTTGCTTTCTAAATGCATAAATACCTTTATGTTTAAAATAGGTATGACTGATTTCTTTATCTCTAGGATACGGAATTGGAGCTCTGGAAAAATATAAGGCGTAGTCGTCTTTATCCACAATCACCTTAACACTATTTGGGTTCACGATATCATCCCAATCAGTCATTGGCGTCATAAGACTTGCTAAGTCAATCTTAGCAGCATCCTCTCCCTGAAATACTTCTAAAACCTTTTCTAGGCTTTCTCTTTCAGTAAAAGGTTCATCGCCTTGCACATTGACTACAATATCAATATCCATATTTTCCACTGCTTCAGCAATTCTATCGCTTCCGCAGTCGTGCTCCTTAATACTCATAATGGCTTTGCCACCGTGAGCCGTAATTTCTTTAAATATAATCTCGCTATCCGTTACCACATAAACCTCACTAAACAATGAAGTACTCACTGCAGCTTCGTATGTTCTTAAAATGACAGATTTTCCCTCAAGATCCTGCATTAATTTCCCTGGAAATCGGGATGCAGCGTACCTCGCAGGAATCATTGCGATAGTTTTTAAGTCCATTTTGTTCAAAATTGCTTGCTTTTGCAGGTCAAAAATAACTTTTTTAAATCGATTTTCCGGAAGAGCGAGTGAATAGTTTTTTATAAACTTTTCTTAAACCAAAAAACAACAGTATTACCATAATAATTGCTATGAACGGGAGAAATACCGATAATATCGACATAATTGTCGCTGTACCCGTTTCTGCTGTTGCAATTATAGGATTAGCTAATCCACCTGTTGTAGCAGATGATGTTAACCTAGATGCTCCCATTGTACTTTTTACCGTTGCCGCTGTTCCTCCACCTGCAATAATAGCAAGAGCCCACGTAACTACAGGACTTAAATTAGCAACAGTTGATACCATAACAGCTGTTCCTGCAATTGCTGCAAGTGGAATCGCTATAGTATCTAATAAATTATCAAACCAAGGAATGTAGTAAGCTAATATCTCAACTACTGTAGCTATAGATAAAACGATTAATGCCGTGTTACTCCCTACCCACTCCCAATCAGAATTTAAAGGAATTGCTCCATAATGTCCTGCTAAACTAACCGCCAACAAAGGTAAAAACACTCTAAACCCAACAGATGCGGCTAATCCAATTCCTAAGCATATACTTATTACTGTTTCTTGCATTTCTTAAAAAAATTAATTTTCGATAAAAAAATCGTCTTTAAATCCGATAAGATACAATTTTTCTTTTGCTCTAGTAACCGCAGTATACAACCACCGTAGATAATCCTTATTAACACCATCAGGGAGATACGGCTGCTCTATAAACACTGTATCCCATTGTCCTCCCTGAGATTTATGACATGTAATTGCGTAAGAGAATTTCACCTGTAATCCATTAAAAAATTTATTATTCTTAACACCTAAAAACTTTTTATACTTGGACTTTTCCCCTTCAAAATCTTTCATTACTTCTTGATACAACTTATTAGAGTCTTCGTAGGACAAAGAAGGCGTTTCGGAAGATAATGTATCCAAAATAAGAACAGTTTCCAGTGGCTTTTGGTCAGGATAATCAACCATGGTTATTTTTACTTCAGCAAAACGAAAACCATACAACTCCTTTATAGCATAAATTTCTAGTATTTTTATAATATCACCATTCGCAATAAATCCTGCCTCACTTTTAGTATCTAACCAAAAATAATTATTCTTTACAACCATTAAATAATCTCCAGCAGAAAGTTCCTCTTCCTGAAACAGTATTCTAGATCTAATTTGTTGGTTATATATATTGGCTCTTTTATTAGACCTTAATATAATAACTGATTCTTCGTGACCAGAACTTGCGTACGAATCATTTAAAGCATCCATAATATCGTGCCCGTCTACTAATCTAATAATATCAGGATATCCTTGTACGTCAAACTGAAAAGATTCATAAAAACCATCATTTAACAATTCTCGTAATGAGGTCGCATTCATTAAAACACCACTATTCTCGGCTTGCCGCACAACTTCATCTAATTCTATTTGTATCACATCTTTATTAAATCCCATCGATAATGTGTCTGGATCTAGTGCTGGACTAACTTCTAATTTTACAGGCGGTAACTGTGCAGTATCCCCTATAAATAAAACCTTACAGTTATGACCAGAGTACACATACATCATTAGGTCATCTAGTAATGAGCCATTCTCAAACAACTTACTATCGCTGGGTGTATCAGGGATCATAGAGGCTTCATCTACGATAAAAATTGTATTCCTATTTTTGTTTTGTTTTAACTGAAAAGCAAGTCCTCCACTACTGTTCTTTTTAGGATAATAAATATTCCTATGAATGGTTTGCGCATGTCTTCCTGAATAATTAGTAATCACCTTTGCAGCTCGACCCGTAGGAGCTAATAAAACAGAACTTAACTTCGCTTTCCATAGATTTTTTACTAAAGTTCCTATTAAAGTTGTTTTTCCTGTCCCCGCATACCCTTTTAATAAAAAAAGTGAGTCTTTTGTACTTGATAAAATAAAAGTAGAAAGCTTCTGAAGTACAATATCCTGTTTTAGAGTCAGTTCAAAAGGAAAATCATCTTTTAATAATTGATAAAACTCTGTTTCCCTCATGAAATATCTGTATTCCTTAAATCCATAATCTGTTAATAAATCAAAGATAGTAATGATTTTTTGGCTATAAACTTTTACGATTAAAAAAAAATTGTAGATTTGCGTATACACTAATGTCTAAAAGCTAAATTATAAAATGAAAATTGTTCTTCAATTAGTTCTATGGGTAGTTATCGCAGCCTTGGGATACATGGTATACGATTCTGTAATGGGTCCTGTAAGATTCAATAAAGTTAAAAAGGTACGTTATGCAAAAGCCATTGAAAACCTTAGAGATATCCGACAAGCAGAATTAGCCCATAAAACGGTAGTTGGTAAATTTGAAAAAGATCCAACCAAATTAATTGCTTTTATAGATACTGCTAAGTTTACATTAACGCAGCGTAGAGATTCTAGTTTTGTAGCATTCAACAAAATTCTGCAAATTGACGAGCCAAGAGATACTGTTGTAGTAGATACACTTGGATATGCTTCTGTTAAGGATTCTTTATTTAAAGGGAGTGATCGATACAAAACAATGATGAATGTTCCTGTAGATGGTAAAGATGCTAAGTTCGAACTTGATGCTGGATTTATCGACAAAAACGGAATACGAGTAAGTGTTTTTGAAGCAAGAGTTCCTAAAGATATATTATTGCACGATCTTGATAAAGATTTATTATTCCAAGAAAAGCAAGTAGTATCGGTAGAAGGTGTTGATGGACCTTTTTTATCAGTAGGTTCTATGCAAGAAGTAAATACCACAGGTAATTGGCCAAAAACGTATGACTCAAATACAAAACAGGAGTAACACCACAGGTAATACAAAATATACATTGTCCATTCAGGTGAGCCTGAATGGACTTTCTTTTTGTGCAGTAAATTCTGAAAACGAAATAGTTGCTTTAGAGCAAGATAATTTTGGTGTACGCTTATCTCCTGAGCAGGTTTTAAACAAAATCAAATATATTTTTGATCATAATACACATCTAAAATATGATTTTGAAACTGTAGAAGTGATCTATGAAAATGATCTTTATACTGCTGTACCTAAAGCTTTATTTGATACAGAGTTACTCAAAGATTACCTAAAGTACAACATTAAGGTATTAGAAAATGATTTTATAGCCTATGATGAACTTAATCAGCATGAAATAGTAATTGTTTATATCCCTTATACTAATATTACCAATTTCTTTTTTGAAATATTTGGATCATTTACATACAAGCACTCCTCAACAATACTAGTGGATAGTATTTTATCCAAAGAAAAAAATAGTGAAACGACTAGAGTTTTTGCTAATATGAATTCTGCATCTTTCGATTTAGTAGTTGTAACCAAAGGGAAATTAATATTGAGTAATTCATATATATATGAAACTAATGAGGATTTTCTATATTATGTAATGTTTGCGGCAGAACAATTGCGATTAAATCCCGAAGAGTTTCACCTGGTTTTTCTTGGAGATATTTCTAAAGACAGTCCATGTTACAATATTGCTTATAAATATATAAGGAATGTAAGTTTTGGAAATAGAAATAACACCATACAACTACCAGAAACAATGGATTCTATAGATGCGCACCAACATTTTGTTTTATTAAGTCATTTTTGATATGCGAATTATTTCAGGAAAATATAAAGGAAAAAGATTACAGGCACCAAAAAAACTACCTGTAAGACCCACAACAGACATGGCTAAAGAAGGATTGTTTAATATCCTAAACCATCATTATGTGTTTTCTCAGGTAACCTTACTAGATCTTTTTGCAGGAACAGG
Source organism: Aquimarina sp. AD1 (assembly GCF_003443695.1). NCBI lineage: Bacteria > Pseudomonadati > Bacteroidota > Flavobacteriia > Flavobacteriales > Flavobacteriaceae > Aquimarina > Aquimarina sp. AD1. The sequence goes on from NZ_CP031966.1 coordinate 1,589,394, forward strand.
AAACATCAGTTATGAGTTTGCTTCTCGTGGTTCCGAAAATATAACTGCGGTAGATACTAATTATGGATGTGTAGGTTATATAAAAAGTATTGCCAAGGAGTTAGAATTTGATATAGACACTATTAAAAGTGATGTATATAGCTATCTAGAAAAAGTAAAAAAGAAATCAGATGTTATTTTTGCAGATCCCCCATATGATTTCGATACGGAGCAGTTTACAAAAATTGCAGAATTGGTTTTTGCTAATGACCTACTTAATGAAGAAGGTATTTTAATCATCGAACATTCCAAACACACCTCCTTAGAGCATGCTCCTAATTTTAGAAACGCCCGTAAATACGGAGGATCAGTGTTTAGTTTCTTCGAAAAAGAGGAATCCTAAGCATTTATTAAAAGGTTCACAAATACATTTTTTAATTACAACACAACTTTAGTCCACACGATTTTGTAGAACTTCCACAAAGTTGTTATTTATACTAGAGAAGAATTTATCTTGAAAATGATATAACAAATTAAATTTTTCACATTATGATTAACAAAATCAAAAATTTAGGAACCTCTTTAAACAAAGAACAACAAAAAGAAATCAATGGTGGATACATTGCTGGTAGAAGATGTAACACCAATGCAGATTGCTGGAATTTGTCTCCGTTTTTAGGACCAGGAGATGTATCTTGTAGATACAGTCCTTTTTCTTCATACAAAGTATGTCAGTTTAATTAAGAAAAAAGATTTAAAAAAATCATAGAGGAGTCTTACAATATGTTTGACTCCTTTTTTAACACCAAATAGTTTATTTGTTTTTCTTCTTAGGAGAAACTCTAAATTCTCTTCTAGCCTTTATCTTATTATATAATAACACTACCACAACTACAAGTGCCAATATAGCGAAACCTCCTCTACCAAGAAGGTAGTCAATAATATCCATACTTAATGTTTTTTGTATAAAGTCGATAAAGATATGCTGTACTTACACGAAATCATAAACAAAATATAGAATATAAAATCTAGGGATCATCCAGTCATTACCGAAGTTCTGATAGAATACTCATCAATACTAGAGAGATTACTAAGTGAATGAATCTGACTAGAGGTATTACTTATAATATCTTCATAATAAGCCAATGTTCTTGCATCAAAACCAGGTGTATCCTCTGCCGTAATTTTAAAGATATCCATCTGATAAATAAAATTATTTAGGATATGATGACTAGAAGACAACATAGCTTTGTAAATCTTTAATTTTGCATTTTCTAATTTAATTTTCTTAACACGCCTACGCATATCAAAAATTAAAAAGATTGAAAATATGATAAGTGGTAGAATAAATTCGCCAAAATTAAATTTCTCAATACTCGCTAAAAAAGCTAATACCAGTTCGAAAAGATCAAGTTCTAAAAAAATCGATGAAAAATACAGGAATGCGGATATTGCAAATCCGATAATAGTGAGTTTGTAGTTGTTCATTATAGGGGGTAATGAGTTTTAATATTCGCGTGATTTGATATGTTTTCTTTATACATTATGACCAATTTCTAATTATTATGTGAAATAAATCATATTAGGGTCCAATCGTTAAGCCTGCTAAATGTACATAAAAATTTAATACAAAAACAGTTTAGCAATAATTTATTAACAATGCACGCATAGTTATTCACAATTTATAAAGAACCAAAGAATATAAAAAGATTAGAAAACAATAACTTTACTAACATTATTAAACTTTAGCTATGCACTAAAATCTAATTGCGAAGTTTTTAAATACAATAAAGCATTTGGAGCATAGTTGGAAGATAGAATAGATTCTAATATATATATAAAAAGCCACCTCTTATGAAGTAGCTTTTATGTTTTTAAATTTACAAAATCTGACTACGGTACACATACCCCTATGAAACCGTAGCCATTGATTTCTCAGTAATTGTTTGTTTAATTAAGTGCCTACCTTATTTAATAAACCAAACTTTCACTATACATAAGTGTCATTAGAAGGAAATATGTTACCCCACTTTCTTGTATTTTTTTATTTTTTTTGAAAGAAAACTTAACTAGAATCGAAAAACAAATACTATAACTAAGACTAATCTTTTGTTTATTTGACACTTAGAAATATATACTATTAGAATATTTAAATAAAAAAATTATGCAACTTCTGTTCCCGTAGAAGCCTCCCATACTCTAAACCATTCTTCATCTGTAATTTCGATGGATAAAGAATTTACTGCAGATTGAATACGAGTAATTTTTGTAGAACCCATTATCGGTAATATTCCAGAAGGATGTTTTAGTAACCAAGCGGTTAATATTTGATCAGCAGGAACTTCATATTTTTGGATTAAAGGATTTATTACTTCGTTAATTCTAACAACTTTTTCATTTGGTTGCTTTGAAAAAAACTTTCCTCCAGCAAGAGTAGAATAAGCCATAGGTTTGATAGCATGTTTTATGCACTGATCTAAAGAACCATCAATAAATGGTGTTAATCGTAATGGTGAAATTTCTATTTGATTGGTTTGTAGAGGAAAAACATCATTCAACATATCAAATTGAGAAGGAGTAAAATTAGAAACTCCGAAATGCAACACTTTACCACTAGATTTTAAGGTTTCAAAAGCTTCTGCAATCTCCAAAGGATTCATTAACGGACTAGGTCTATGAATTAATAGCATATCGATAAAATCTGTTTGTAAATTCACTAGTGATTGCTCTACAGATTCTATAATATACTTTTTGGTAGTTTTATAAGATTTAATTTGATTATCCGGTCGATTAGGAGTTATTAATCGAATACCACACTTGGTAACCAATTGCATTTGTTCTCTTAATGAACTCTTACCTTTTATAGCATTACCAAACAATGATTCTGTTGTATAATGTCCATAAATATCAGCATGATCAAACGTCGTTACTCCAATCTCTAAACAGTCTTCAATTAATTTCTGTGACTCATCAGTTGTTAGATTTGCACCCCATTCGCCCCAATTCATACATCCAGCAACTATTCTAGAAAACAAAGGTCCCTTTTCTGATATTTTGATGTTCATTTAATTTAAATTTTTAAACCAATATTAATAATTTATTGCTTCATATATTAATCTCTGAATCTCTGATCGAATATCATTAGAAATCAATTTTCGATTCGCAGAATCGGGAAACGTCCGATTACTTAAGAAAACATAAATAATCTCTTCATCAGGATCTGCCCAAGTAAATGTTCCCGTAAAACCACTATGCCCATAGCTGTTCATAGATATACAACCACAGGTAGGTCCAACATCTCCAAGTTGAGGTTTATCAAAACCTACTCCTCTTCTAACCCTCTTATTGCAATATGTACACGTATTAAATTCATCAATTGTTTGACTACTTATAAATTGTTTACCTCCATAATATCCTCCATTAAGATACATCTGCATCATCTTAGCAACATCATTTGCATTAGCAAATAAACCTGCATGTCCACCAATACCACCAAACATAGCTGCACCTTGATCATGAACATATCCATGAATGACCTCCTTCCTATAGGCCTGATCATTTTCTGTAGGCACAATACGCTTTTTATCAAATTTATTTAAAGGCAAATACCCCATATTGCTCGCTCCCATGGCTTTGTAAATATGTTGCTGAGTCAACGCATCTAAATCATTCCCATAATGCCCTTCGATAAAAGATTTCATCAAATAATAAGGTAAATCACTGTATTTATAACTAAGTCTACTTCTTAATTCACTATCCTTAATTCGTAACATCAACGAATCTTTCATATCACTTCGCAGATATAAATTGCCCGTTACCCTAATATTGAAATCATCAGTACGTTTAGTTCTATAATATTTTTTATCTGGCCTAGATGTTACAGTATCTAAAGTCTTTAAATAAAATGGAATCCAAGCTCTTAATCGAGCATAATGAGAGAGCATAGATCTAATTGTAATATCTTTCTTGTTAGATTCCTTAAATGATGGTAACATCTCTCCTACTCGAGTATCTAATGATAAAATCCCTTTATCTTTTAGCTCCATAGTTAAAGGCAAAGTTGAAAGAATTTTTGTCAACGATGCTAGATCATAAATATCAGAACCTTTTACTTTCCTTGATTTAGCATAGGTGTGATATCCATAATTCTTATTGTAGACTACTTTCCCTTTTCTTGCTACAATTAATTGTAGGCCAGGAGTCATATTTTCTCTTATTGCTATATTAACAATAGAATCAATCCTTTCTAGTTTATGAGAATTCATACCAACTGTTTCTGGTATTCCATAAGCTAATCGTTTTAAAGATCTTGTTTCTTGACCTGTTCCTAAAGGAAAATCAACTCCTAGGCTTACCGGAAGTTTTCCTTTTGCCTCAATAGCACCAAATAATAATTGAGCAGCTTTTTGCTGCGCAACAGGACTGTTTTGATAAGCCATTAAGATTCCCTCGAAATTGGTAGTCGTTTGAAGATCCAGCATAGCATAAGGTCTAGAAAAAACACTTAAAACTGTATTATTAAGTCTAGCTATCTCATATAACCAAACTAATTCTTTATCCTTAAACTTATAATCTTTCCAAGGATTGTTATTTGATTTATGCAATCCTACGATTACATAATTATAGTTCCTTAATTGATCTAATATTTCAGGAAGTTGGTTTCCTTTTACCCAATCCACCTTAGTATATTTATTTAGTTCTTCTAAAAACACTTCTCCAGAATCATCTCCCAATGACACATAAGCTACTTTTTTAAGATCTAAGTTTTTAACAGGTAGAATTGCTCTATCATTTTTAACTAACGTAAGTGAATTTTCTACTAGTTTATGATGTAACACTTCATTAGCAGTACTATTAAGCTCTTCAAAAAGATATTCTGTCTTTACAGGTTCATATTTATGAAGACCTGCTTTATATTTAGCGAATAATATTTTTTTAACCGAATGTGCTAAACGTTGTTCTGTGATCTCACCGGAGTAATAAGCAGAAACAATTTTCTGGGATGCTAAAGGAACATCTTCTGAAATTAAAAGAATATCATTACCCGCTTTTAATGCTGCAAGATCAATGTCTCCAGGAGCTTTAAAATCTGATGCACCTTTCATGTTTAAAGCATCAGTAATAACCAACCCTTCAAAACCTAAACTATCTTGTAATATATTCGTGACAACATTTTTAGAAATAGAAGAAGGATATCCCGATCGAGCCTCTAAACTTGGAATATTTAAGTGAGCCACCATTACACTGGATAACCCGTCAGCTATTAACCTACGATAAGGATATAACTCTATACTATCAATTCTCTTTTGATCAAAATTAATGGTAGGCAAGGTTTTATGAGAATCACTATCTGTATCACCATGTCCTGGAAAATGTTTCGCACTTGCTAAAACACCTTCTTTCTGCATTCCTTTCATAAAAGCTAATGCCTTTTCCGTAACATTATCTTTATCTTCTCCAAAAGAACGATTTCCTATAATTGGATTTTTGGGATTGGTATTCATATCCACAACTGGAGCGAAATTAATATGTACACCTAGTCGTTTACAATGTTTTGCTATTTGTCGTCCCGTTTCTTCTATTAGGTCATTATTCTGAATAGCTCCTAGCGTCATATTCCAAGGAAATGCTTTCGTAGAATCTAATCGCATAGCTAATCCCCATTCTGCATCCATACCGATTAATAACGGTATTTTAGAAATTTCTTGATATTCGTTATTAAGCTTTGCCTGACGTTGCGGTCCTCCCTTAGAAAAAATAATTCCTCCTATATGATATTCTTCTATAAGTTTTTTTATTTTATCCGTTTCTTTCTTTGGTTTAGAAGAGAAAACATCTACCATAAATAACTGTCCGACTTTTTCTTTTAAAGTCATTTTGTTATAAATACTATCTACCCATAACCTTTGAACATCATACTCATCTTTAACAATCAGTGGACTTAATGGTGCTTTATTTTCGGCTAACTGCTCTACAAGAGAATCAACCTGAATTCCAACAATAGAATCTTTAATATTTAAAGTATCAGACTCTTGAGAAAGACCTGATAGCGTAAAAACAAAAATTATATAAGAAAAGTATTTAGAAAAAATATATCGCACAAAAACTAATTTAAAAAACGGTTATGCCAACTATCCTTAGCAGGAACTTCCCAATCAGTTTTATACTCAGCAATATTAGTAACCAAATTATTAAACACTATTGTGTTTGGAGAAACAGATCTATTCTTGGCCATTTTTCTAAAATCTGTAAGTGTTTTATACGCAACAAATTCCCCTTGTTTATAGGAAACATTCATTTTATCCATTAAATCAACCTTATAATCTGTTTCTAACTGCTGTATAAAATGGACAGAAGCATCTATAGAACAACCAGTTGCTTGATTCATATCTTGATCTAATGCAATTGTTATAAATCTTTTATACTTTATATCATACCCTGCCTTTAGATCCGATCCATGTGCAGTCCATTGTGTTATAAAAGTTTCTAATTTATTTTTTATCTCATCTAACTCCTCTAAAGTAAATGATCTATTGGCTTGATAGATCCAAATTCTTGACGTATCCGGGAGTTCTTTAAAATCTACTAACATCCTCTTTCTTTTTATTTTCTAAAATAACAAAAAGTATTCCTAATTGTTGCAACAAAAAAGAGTTAATATGAACAAACATATCAACTCTTTTATTAGTCTGCTTAATCTTTAAAATCTTTTTTTACAAATCTTGAGCATTTGCAATCAGTTCTGCTACATCCATCACATCAATACTATCTTCTTTTTCCTTATTTTTCACACCATCAGTCATCATTGTATTACAAAATGGACAACCCGCAGCAATAATATCTGGTTTTGTTTCTAAAGCATCTTCCGTTCGCTCAATATTTACATCTTTATTACCTGGTTCTGGTTCCTTAAACATCTGTGCTCCACCAGCTCCACAACATAATCCATTACGTTTGCTACGTTTCATTTCTGTAAGTTCTACTTCTAATTTTCTTAGAAGATCTCTTGGCGCTTCATATACATTATTAGCTCTACCTAGATAACAAGGATCGTGAAAAGTAATTCTCTTACCTTTAAACTTACCACCTTCTACTGTTAATCTTCCTTCATCTAAAAGTGATTTAAGGAATTGTGTATGATGCATTACCTCATAATTCCCTCCCAAAGCAGGATATTCATTTTTTAATGTATTGAAACAATGAGGACAGGCGGTAACAACTTTTTTAATCTCGTATGCATTCATTACCTCAATATTGGTAACTGCTTGCATCTGAAACAAAAATTCATTCCCAGATCTTTTAGCTGGATCTCCTGTACAACTTTCTTCGGTTCCCAATACAGCAAAGTCTACTTTAGAACTATGAAGAAGCTTCACAAAGGCTTTTGTGATTTTCTTAGCTCTATCATCAAAACTTCCAGCACATCCTACCCAAAATAATATTTCTGGCATCTTACCTTCAGCCATATACTCTGCCATTGTAGGCACCTTTATTGCTTCACTCATATGTTTATACTATTTATATCCTTGGTTTTTGTTAGAAAAAATCTCGAACAAAAACTTATTTAATCGTGTTTACCGTCATCAAAAACTTCGATAGTTACAACTCTCTCTACTAATTCTGTAAATTTACCAGTATAACGAGTTGCTTTTACCAAGTGATTATCTATCCAATGATAATTCCCTCCTCTTGGTTTTCCCATTAAAAGACTATGATAATTGAATCCGTGGGTTTTTAACCAAGTTTCAGTAACTTCTCTATGTTCCTCTGTTCTTGATGTAAAGAAGCAAATAATATGTCCTTCATCGTACCATTTATTTAATGTAACTAAAGCATCTGGAAATGGTTCACATGTAACCATTCTTTCTGGCTCTTCATTAGGAACATCTTCTGTAATCGTACCATCAATATCAATAAGGTAATTCTTAATACCTTCTGGTAATACTGGACTAATGTGTTCCCCTTCTTCTACCTTATCATGCAATAATTTCTCTACTTCTTCCTTCTTCATAATTTCTAAATTCTCTTAATTTTTAAAAGTTTATGGTTAATAGTTATGGTTAATATTATCAAATTTTATTCTTTATTCCAGTTTAGTCTGTCCATCTGGTTAAATGGCCAAGGAGCTCCGTTATTCTCTATGTTAGACATCATATTATTTAGATCTGTTGGTGCAGCACTTTGCTCCATTACTAAATATCTTCTCATATCTAAAATAATAGACAACGGACTTATACTAACTGGACAAGCTTCTACACAGGCATTACAACTTGTACAAGCCCATAATTCTTCTTGTGTTATATAATCATTTAACAATTGCTTTCCATCATCTACGAAACTACCATTCTTATCTATATTATCTCCCACTTCCTGAAGACGATCTCTGGTATCCATCATTATCTTTCGAGGTGATAACTTCTTGCCTGTCTGGTTTGCAGGACATTCACTGGTACAACGCCCACACTCTGTACAAGTATAAGAATTAAGCAATTGCACCCAATTTAAATCAGTAACGTCAGAAGCCCCAAACTTTTCTGGTTCTCCTTCGGTTTCGTCTTCTGCTGGTGCAGCAAATGGATCAGCATTAGGATCCATCATCAACATTACTTCCTTAGTAACAGATTCTAGGTTATCCATCTGTCCTTTAGGCCTTAAATCTCCGTAATAAGTGTTTGGAAAAGCTAATAGGATATGTAAATGTTTTGAAAAATATAAGTAATTCAAGAATATTAAAATCCCAATAATGTGCATCCACCAAGCGCTACGCTCAAGAATAATTAGTGCTCCTTCCGACATCCCATTAAACAAAGGAGTTATAAACTGACTAACAGGGTAAGATCCCGCTTTTATATAGTGTTCAGCTCCTAAATTTTGTAATTGTAAATCGGCAGCATTCATAGTAAGGAATAGTGTCATCAACACAACCTCAAAATAAAGAATAATATTACCATCATTTTTAGGCCAACCTTTTAAGGTTTTAAAACGTCTAATATTAACAATATTTCTTCTTATCCAGAAGATAAACACACTTACCAAAACTAAAAGTGCAAGAATCTCAAAAGAACCAATTAAGAAATCATATAACCCTCCTAAGAATGCAAAAATTCTATGCGTTCCGAAAATACCATCAATAATAATCTCTAGCACTTCGATATTAATAATAACAAAACCTATATATACGACCACGTGTAATATCCCTGCAATAGGTCTTCTTACCATTTTTGATTGCCCAAAAGCAATCATCATCATATTATTAAAACGTTCTTTTTTGTTATCCGTTCGATCTACATCTTTACCCAATCGAATATTTCGAATGACTTTACGAATGTTTTTTGTGAAATATCCAATTCCTGCTATTAAAGCAATTATAAATATGATATTAGGAATATATTGCATCATTTGAAGTAGTTAGTTTATTGAATCTGTAGGCTTTACGTATGGCTTGTTCTTTTTTCCAAAAACCGAAATATTTACATATCTCGTAGGATTTAATCTAAGATCCTGAAGTAGTAATTCTAATTCTTTACTAGCATCCTCTAGATTATTATAAAGCTTATCATCTTTTAATAATTTACCTGCCGTTCCTTTTCCTACTTCTAAATCTTTAGAGATTTTCTCAAAATTAGCCAAAACCCCATCTAGGTCTTTTACTAGTTTACCTATATTAACCTTTGATAATGAATCCGAAAACTGATTAAGATTCGTAGACATTTCATCAAGGTTAGAAAGCGTAGTATTTAATTTTTTTTCATTACCCGATAAAATATTATTTAAAGACCCTGATGCACCTTTAAAGTTTCGAACAGTAACACTAAGATCTGCAAAAATGGAATTTAAATTATTTTTGTTATCAACGGACAAAATTCCGTTTACAGAAGTCAATAAAGTATCAGCATCTTTAATAGCAGATTCTAATTTTAACTGCAGCGGAGTTAATTGTTCATTTACTAATTCTAATAAACCAGCTTTAACTCTCCCCGGCAATGTATCTTTGTCCTTTGCTTCTAAACCAGCTTCATATATTGGATTAATTGCCAATGACTTTCCTCCAATTAAATCTCCACCATATACCATGGCTTCGCTGTTTTTAGAAAAAGTAAAATCACTACTAACATTAAATTCCACTACAAGATTTCCTTTAGAGTCAGCAAACTTGATCGAAACTACCTTTCCTACTACCAAACCATTTATAGTAACTGGTGATGAAGGTATCAAACCTTCTACGTTATCATACACAGCATAAAAAGTTCGGTCACTTTCTAAAAGATTTTTACCTTTTAGAAAACTATATCCAAAAATTAAAAGTGCTATAGCAGACAGTGCTAAAATTCCTGTTTTAACTTCGCGAGTAAATTTCAAAATAGCATATGTTTAGGACACAAATTTAGAATAAAAAATATACTTCCAAAGATTATTAACGAACGATTTATTAGTATTTATTTAGATTAGTTCGATGTAGCATCAGTTTTTAAAGCCTCTGTAAGAGGAATTAATTCATTATCCTTAAATGCTACAACGAAACATGAAGCATATCCTTTATCAACAGCTACACCTCTCAACTCCTTGATTAAATTATAATTAGAAGTACTTCCAAAATAATACTTATACAATCCTTCAAACTGAATCTTTGATAATTGATCTAATCCATTAAAGTTTTTCGGCTCAAGTTCTATGTCATTAGATCCTGCTGCTATTTGTACCTTGAACGTTATTCCATCATACATTTTTTGTCCTACAACCTTTGTTATAGAATCGCTATCTACCACTTCCGGAACTTCTGGTTCAGGAGCATCAGGAACATAATATATCGCATCTAGACTCTCTTTATAATCTATAATAGAAGAAATAATAGATTTTGCCATCTCATCCTGACCCTTTTTAGAATTGAGGTATTTACCTTCTTTATTATTGGTAAGAAATCCTAGTTCTATTAACACACTAGGCATATAGGTTTGATGTAAAACAACAAAACCGGCTTGTTTTACTCCTCTACTTTTTCGTTTTAAGCTTTTATTAAATCCATTCTGAACGAAACTAGCCAAAGTAAGACTTTGATCTAGATATTCTTCTTGCATTAAAGTTAATCCTATTATTGATTCTGGAGAATTTGGATCAAACCCATCATAGTTCGCTTCATAATTATCTTCTAATAAAATAACTGAGTTTTCATTTTTAGCAACATTAAAATTCTCATTATTCGCATGTAATCCCAATACAAAAGTCTCAGTTCCATATGCTTGTGAACGGTGAGAATTACAGTGTACGGACACAAATAAATCCGCTTTAGCTTTATTTGCTATTTTCCCTCTTTCATGTAATTCTATAAACTTATCCGTACTTCTGGTATAAACCACTTTAAAACGATCATCTTTCTCTAAGGCCGTACCAACTGCTAAAACTACTTTAAGAGCAATATCTTTTTCCTTGTAACCATTTCCCCTATTTCCAGGATCATGCCCGCCATGCCCGGCATCTAAAACCACCACAAACTTCTCTTTATTACTTTCACTCACAACAGATAATGTAAATGCTGATAGGATAAAAACCGATGCAATTAAAAGTGAACTGTATATTATTTTCTTTTTCATAATTATGCAAAATTATCACTTAGCTTGAAACATTACCAAATTGTTTCCGTATTTAGTATAATAATTCTAAAATCATATGGTTATGACCTTAGAAATTAGAATACAGGTTTCATTTAAAAATAACGTTAGAGCAAAGTATTTGATATAAATATTTATTTTTTTACCAATTACAATCTCTACATAAAAAATATATGTAATTTTGGCACTTCAAAAACTAAGCCATAGTTTTACAAAAATAGGATATAAACCATTGCAAACAACGGTACGTAACATACTTTATTCACTAAGTTTTTCACTATTTTGTATTTGTTATACAACTGCACAAGAGTTCGATAAAACGACCAAAAAACCTATTCCAGCGCAAAAGGATTCTATTTCTTTACCAAAAAAAGGTTCCGAATCTAAAACTGAGTTACTGGAAAACGAAAAAGATCAAGACACAACAAAGAAGGATACCACAGTTGCTCCGCCACAATTATTAACTGATAAGGTCAAATATAAGTCTAAAGACTATATGAGACTAAGCCGTAGAGAAAATAAAATGTATCTCTATAATGAAGCTGAAATTATATATGGCGAAATGCAAATAAACGCAGGGCTTATCATAGTAGACAATGCTAAAAATGAAGTGTATGCCTACGGTATTAAAGATTCTGTGGGAGATTATACTCAAACACCTGTTTTTAAACAAGCTCAAAATGTAGTGGAGCCAGATTCTATTAGATTTAATTTTGATACAGAAAAAGCTTTAATATATAATTCCCGAACGAAACAAGGGGAAATGAATGTTAAAGGAGAAGTCTCTAAAAGGGTAAATGACTCTGTAATCTATATGAGTAATGTAAAATTTACAACTGCAGAAGATGTAGATAACGCTGATTACTATTTTTACGCTCGTAGAATAAAACTAGTACCTAAGAAAAAAATTGTCACTGGTTTGGTAAATATGTTTATCGCAGATGTACCAACTCCTCTTGGATTACCATTTGGTTATTTCCCTTTGCAAGATAAAAGAACTTCTGGTTTTATTATCCCTAGTTATGGAGAAGAAAATAACAGAGGATACTTTTTACAAAATGGTGGTTATTACTTTGCAGTAAGTGATTATGCCGATTTAACAATTACAGGGGATTACTATACCAATGGTAGTTATACCCTTCTTACTGAATCCGCATATGCCGTAAGATATCGATATAGAGGAAATCTCCGTTTTAGATTCGAAAATAATTTAACTAGTGAAAGAGGATTCCCTGATTTTGCTCAGAGAACTACTTACAACATACAATGGACTCATTCTCAAGATGCAAAAGCAAATCCTAATTCAAGATTTTCTGCTTCTGTGAATTTTGGTAGTAGTGATTTTTTCCAGCAGTCAACAAATCAACTTAATACTGGTAACTTCTTAAATAATCAACTTAGTTCTTCAATTTCTTATTCGAAAACTTTTCAAGGAGATCCACAAGTAAACCTAAATGTAGCTGCCAATCACAACTCCAATACCAATACGCAAGAAGTGAATTTATCGCTTCCTAATGTAAATGCTAGTGTTTCTAGAATATTTCCTTTTGCTCCAAAAGTAGGTGTTAAGAAAGGAATCATACAAAATATTAATACGCAGTACAACTTTAGAGGAGAAAACAGAATTACTACTACCGATGATGATCTTTTTACAGGAGATATGTTCAACGATGCAAGAATCGGTATGCAGCATTCCATACCTATTAGCACGAACTTTAAAATCTTTAAATACTTAAGTGCCACTATGGGTACAAGTTTTCAGGAAAATTGGGTTTTTGAAACTATTGATCAGAGTTATGACCCAGATGCTAACGACGGTGCAGGAGAAGTTGTTAGAGATACCATTGCTGGTTTTGATGCTTATAGAACTTATAATTTTTCAACAAGTTTAGGAACTACTATATATGGAACTTTTAACTTTAAGAAAGATAAGAAAATCCAGGCAATACGTCATACTATGAGACCATCAATTAGTTATAGTATCAATCCGGCTTTTGATCAATTCTATGATGAATATACAATAACCGATGACCCGAATACATTAGATATTGACGAAACAGAAGTAGTTGAATACTCTAGATTCGAAGGTGGGTTCTTCGGTGCCCCAAGTAATACTTTTTCTAGTAGCATTGGCTTTTCTTTAAGCAATAACCTTGAAGCTAAGGTAAAGAGTAAGGATACCACTGATTTAGAACCCCGAAAGGTGGTTTTATTAAATAACTTAAATTTTAGAACCGCATATAATATTGCTGGTGATTCTCTGCAATTGAGCCCACTATCTATTACCGGAAATATTCCTATAATAGAGAACAAACTAGACATTAACTTTAGTGCAGAGTTAGATCCTTATGCATTAGATAACAACAATCGCAAAATAGATGTTTGGAACATTGATAACGGAGGTAGTCTATTTAGATTAACTAGAGCCAGTGCTAATTTTGGGTATTCCTTTTCTAGTAAAGATTTTGAAAAAGGCCAGTCTAATGAAGATCCTTTATCCAATCAAACTTTACAGAATGGTGGGCGACCTGATAATTTATTTGGTGGCGGAACAGATTTTAGAGATGATCAGTCAAATCGTCCAACTAATGACAATAAAGAAAAAAGGGATATCAAGAACTATAATTACAAAATCCCTTGGTCCTTACGCCTATCATATACCGTCAATTACAGTAATAACGCTAGGCAAAACGAAATTTCATCACACTCAATTATGTTCTCTGGAGATGTAGAACTAGCTCCTAAATGGTCCGTTGGAGTATCCTCTGGGTATGATCTTAAAAACCCTGGATTCACATATACCAATTTAAGGTTCCAAAGAGACTTAGACAGTTGGAATTTGAGTTTTAATTGGATTCCTTTTAGCGAAAGAACATCATGGAACTTCTTTATAGGTATCAAATCCTCTGTTCTTAGTGATATTAAGTATGATAAAAGACGTGAACCGGACAGACAATTATAAGTTAGTATCTTAAATATGTATACTTAAGTTATACTAGGTTTATAAAATCAAAACAAACAATAACACAACACACATTATGAAAAAAATAATAACTACTACTAATGCTCCTGCTCCGATAGGCCCTTACAGCCAAGCTATTCTTAATGGTAATACACTTTACACTTCTGGTCAAATAGCTATCAATCCTGAAACTGGAGAACTGGTTATGGATGATATTAAAACTGAGGCAAAAATGGTAATGAAAAACCTTAAAGGAATTCTAGATGAAGTAGGTATGACATTTGAACACGTTATAAAAACTACTATTTTCTTAAGTGATATGAATAATTTTTCTCAGGTAAACGAAGTTTATGGAAGCTATTTTAATGAAGATACTGCTCCAGCCAGAGAAACTGTAGCTGTTGCTGCGTTACCAAAATTTGTAAATGTAGAAATTTCGGTAATTGCGGTGAAATAATATCCATTTCAAAAAATATATTAAAAGCTCAAGCAAAATTTGTTTGAGTTTTTTTATTTTTAAATATGACCGATTTCGAAATTACCTCTAATGATGAATTATCTAATCTTATTATAAGAAAAGGTATTAGCTCTTGGGTTCAACTAGTTCAATTTATCAAAGACCTCCCCTATGGCCGAAATGCCAATAGAATAGACTCTAAATTGGTTATCTTAGAACAAAAGGGTACTTGTAGTTCTAAACACGCATTATTGAAACGAGTAGCTAATTTAAATGGAAGAAATGATATAGATCTTATTATTGGTATTTATAGAATGAATAGTATAAATACTCCCAATATTGGAAACATCCTTTTAGAAAATAACTTAAACTACATTCCTGAAGCTCACACCTATTTACGGTACAAAAATCAAACTATAGATGCGACATCTAGTATATCGGATTTTTACAAAATCGAAAATGACGTAATAGTTGAAAAAAACATAAAACCTCTTCAAGTAGGAGATTTTAAAATCCATTATCACCAAGAGTATATCAAATCTTGGATTATTGAAGAAGAATTAAATTTTTCATTTGATAAAATCTGGGGAATTAGAGAGCAATGTATCCGAAATTTATCCCAATAATTTATAGTCCCTTTAGTAATAACTGTGCAGTAGCAGGATTTGTAGCCAACGGAACGTCATACACATCGCATAACCTCATCAACATAAAAATATCAGGCTCATGAGGATGTTTTGCCAAAGGGTCTCTAAAGAAAATAACCATATCCACTCTTTTTTCTGCAACACCAGCAGCAATTTGTGCATCACCTCCAAGAGGACCGGATAATAATGCTTCTACATCAAAACCTGCGCGCTTTGCTTTCTCTCCAGTGGTACCCGTAGATATAAGCGATACATTTTTAGATTGTAAGATTTCTTGATGTTCATTCAGAAATTGAACCATTTCTGCTTTTTTACCATCGTGTGCTATAATTGCTATTGTAATCATTGTAATTATACTGAAAGGATATCCGAAATACGAAGGAGTTCTTTATTGATACTATGATCTTCTTTTAAACCATTATCAAAATCGGTAGCTACAATCTTATTATTAAGTAATCCAACCATCACATTTTGTTCTCCGTCTAACAGCAGTTCAACTGCTTTAACACAAAGCCTACTTGCCAGTGTTCTATCAAAACAAGAAGGAGATCCTCCACGTTGCATATGACCTAAAACCGTAACTCTTACATCATAATCTGGCATGTTTTCCGTTACATAATCCGCAAGTTCATACACATTTTTTCCAATTTTATCACCTTCACAGACTACGACTATACTTGAAGATTTTCCGGATCTTTTACTTCTTTTTAATGATTCTAGCATTCTATCTAATCCTAAATTTTCTTCAGGGATTAAGATTTCTTCTGCTCCAGCTCCTACTCCACTATTTAATGCTATAAAACCTGCATCCCGCCCCATTACTTCAATAAAAAATAATCGATCATGCGAACTTGCTGTATCTCTAATTTTATCTATCGCATCAACTACCGTATTTAAAGCCGTATCATATCCTATTGTAAAGTTAGTTCCTGCAATATCATTGTCTATAGTTCCTGGAACTCCGATAACAGGTATATCATGTTCTTCACTAAAGATCTTTCCTCCTTTAAAAGTTCCATCTCCTCCAATCAATATCATCGCATCCACCTCAGCCTTTTTAAGGTTTTCTGCGGCTTTTTTTCTTCCTTCAGGAGTTTTAAATTCTGCAGAGCGAGCGGACTTAAGAATGGTACCTCCCGCACTAATAATATTACGAACGCTACGGGCATTCATTTCACAATAATCATTTTCTATCATTCCTTGATAGCCCCTATAAAAACCAATACATTTTACATTATAATAAGAGCAAGCACGTGCTACTGCCCTAATAGCAGCATTCATTCCAGGAGAATCTCCTCCTGATGTCATTACCCCAATAGTTTTAATTTGTTTAGCCATTTATTGTGTATAAATTAGATCCGATTACTTGTTCTTATCTGTAAAATTAATAAATTCTGGTTTCTCTATATCAATAGTATCTTTTGTTTTTTGAGACAAAGAATCCTTTACTTTTTTAGACTTAAATACTTTATCCCAAAGTTCTCCAAAATTATTAAAATCTACTGAATAAGAAAGTCCCAATCCTTGCTTATAGCCTTGGGATTCTCCTATGTACTGAATTTCATTTTGTCGATTAAATATCTTTCCTTTTAAAGTTCCATCCTCATTAAAAAGGTATTCTACCTCCACATCTCCAGTTACTACGGATTCACTTACGCCTCCTATTGGAACTCCCACTCGTCCATTAATTAAGATTCTATTATTAATCTGAGTAGAAACTGTTACTCCAAATTGATCAGCAGCTTCTTGATCGACATTTCTATTTCCTTGAACATAATTTACACCGACTGTAAATTTATCATCATCACCAGAAAAGATACCATTTACCAATCCAGCTGCACGTTCTACCAAATTCCCTGTAATAAAGGTTGGATCTAAGTTTCCGCTATAAAATTGTCCTTGTGTTACTAAGGACAGTGCTTGTAATTCTTTCGTTGCTTGATCTTCTAATTGATACTCTAACTCACTTTTTGCAACGGAACTTAAATTAGGTAATTCTATATTAAAATTAAGATCAGGTTGTATTAATTCTCCATTAAGATCTACTACTACCTCTACTGGTATTTTACGATTAATGGTTGCATTCTCTAATAGCACCGCTGGATTTGCTTCCGTTTTATATACTGCACTAAGATTAAGTTTAGCTCGTGTTGGGCTACCATCCCAGTTTATACTACCTCCAGATCTTACAGTAAAATCTTTACCAACTAAAGCTCCATATCTAAAATTATAACTTCCTTCATAAGCCACAAAATCCCCCCACATATTAAACTTTCCATTTGTATTAATTTCTATAAGTAAGGTTCCGGCTCCTCTCCCCTTTAAAGAACTTCCTGTTTTTTTATCGACAACAACTTCTACTAATGCATTATTATTAACATCAAGATCAAAATTAAGTTCTAAACCTTTTATCTCTTCTAATATAATTTCTTTCCCGGCTAAACGTGCTTGTTTTTCTTCTGGGCTCAAGAAATGAATATATGAGTTATCCCCGATCGATTCGGATTCATTTAAGGGTATTTTAAATATCGTTCCCTCTTCTGTAGTTGCATTCACATTAATGACCAAACCATCCGTAGGACCTTCAATGGTTGCATCTCCACTGATAAAACCAGTTCCGTAATACAAAGATTCTTCATCCTCTTCGGTATCCAAAACCAACAATCGCTCACTTGCATTTAACGTAAGACCCAAATCCCATTTAGAAAAACGTTGATGACCAATATACCCTCCTAAGACACCTTTGGTTTTATATTTAGTATCTGTAATAGAGACATCATCAAAATTAAAACGTTGCTTACTGAGTACAATTCTAGAATCATCATCAAAATCAAGATCAACATTTAAATACGGTACTTTTAAACCTGCTTCGTTAAGCCTTAGTAAACCATCAATCGATGGATTCACATAATCCCCAGTAACCTTAGCACTACCACTTACGAAACCTCTAAGATCAGATATTACAATTCCTCCTAATTGACTAAACCCAGACATATTGAATCGCTCTAAATCTACATCTATATTCATATCCGGATCCTTACCAGAAACATCAATTGATCCTATTGCAGAAAGTATTTTTACATTTTCTTCATTTACCAACCTCGTATTTACAGTAAACTCGGTCAACGATTCGTTTCCAGAAGCATTCATTCGGAGTTCCCCTAATTTTGAATCATTTACTGCTAACTTATCAATTATTACAGTAGAACTTGGAAAATACACTCCTTTGTCTTGAAACACCTTAAGATCGCCATCTACTACTCCTGATAGCTTTAAATTTTCTATATAAGGCGTAATTTTATTAAGATCTACATCTTTAAAAGTAGCTTTAATATCCTTATTATCCTTACCGGTAACAGTTCCAGAAACATTTATCTCCTCCCCTTCGTGACTTAACCGAATAGCTCTAATGTCTATATTCTGAAAATTATTATCAAAAATTATTTTATTACTACTTTTACTCTTATTTCGATTAGCATACCAAGTATATCCCTTAAAGGTAAAATCAGATTTCTTAAATCCTAAAACCGAATTATTATCTTCATTTATAGTATGGTAAAATTCTAAGTTATAATCATCTACATTATTTTTACCTCCTTTAAATTCTGAGCGCATAAACAATGTATCATTAAGTGTTACATTAATCAAACTAAACTTAGATACATCATAATACTTCGTATCTATACTATCGATAGCTACATAGGTGTTAAATAATGGGTTTTTATTATCTACCTGAATATCCACTTCTTTCATTAAATTATCAAACGCCTTAATAGATGGTGACTTAAATGTTAATTTAAATTCGGAATCATTACTTTCTACTTTCCCTTTTATCGAGGTATTTGGAGCAAATTCAATTTCTGGAAAAAAGACATCTACAATTTTATTATAAATTTTAAAATTGAATTCCATAAATTCATTGTCCGTAATCTCTGTAGGTTCAAAATTAGCATATAGACTTCCTATAGAATTTCTAAATAAGTCATATACATTTTCAAATCTAAATATCCCTTTTACATTACCTTCTATAATATCAGGACTATTTACGGTAATTGTTCGTACATTCTTATCATCAAAACTTGAAGTAATATCAAAATCATCAAAGTAATAACTAGCATTTTGATTTTTATATAATGTCTTCTCAAATGAAATGGTACCAAAAGCATCGTTAATACCCGTTCCTTTCATTTTCATTTTTACATCTCCGTTGAAAACAGAAATACTATCTCTGGTAAAAAAGTTCAAGCGATGTAAATCTATATGATCCACATTGGCAGTAAAATCATAATTATTAATTTCCTTAGATATATCCGCTACACCATTAAAACTAAACTTCATATTTGGATCGTCGGAAACTAATTTTCCGTCGAAAACAGGATCTTTTAGGTTCCCAAATACATTTAAATCGGTATATGTATACCCGTTAAATTCGAATTTCCTAATATCCCCTTCTAGCTTAGTATCAAGATTATCTAACGTAAAACCTCTTCCGTCTACATGTATATCAAATGCTGCATTTCCAAGATTTTTCTTACTCAATAATTGACCTACATTAAAATTATTAGAAATTACATTTCCATTATAAGTGGCGTTTTTTACATTATCTAGATCACCTAATAAAACAAAAACATTAATTTTTCCTAACTGAGAAAAGAAGTCCATATCGACATCAACATCTTTAATCGTTACTATTGTTTGACCCACACCTTTTACACTTCCTAATTGATAAAGTTGCTTTGGCAATGATTCTCCCAAGATGTTAGGCAATAAATTGACCAAGTCATAATAGTTCGTAGTCAAATTCTTTAGATCACCATCTAATCTAAACTTAGAAACATTTGTTACCGCATTTCTAATTCTAATATCTCCTTGAATGATCGACCGATCTAATCCTGAAATATCTGAATCTAGTATTTCGAAATCGTTTAGCGTACCTTTTAGTTTGGTGTTTTTTAAAATCAAATCTTCGTCATTACCAAACTCCTTATAAAAAGGTATTAAATCATTAGTAGAAACAGTAGCCTTATAAAAATTAGCAGTAATATTAACGCTGTTTTCAAAATCAACCAATCCACCGCGTTCATATGAGAATACTATCTCTCCCTCTACTTTAGAATCAATAGTTTCCAATAATAACTCTCGAAAACGCATTTCTGTTGGAGTAATAGAAAAACCCGTTTTTAAATTAGAAACATTTAATCCTCTATGATCTTTAAATGATAATAAATCTGTTGTTATATAAAAATCCTCTCCGTCAACTTTCAAACTTTCTGCATCTAATAAAATATCCCTTATCACAACTATTCTTGGAGAACTAAGATTTTCATCAATGTAACTATATTTACTATTCTCCATAGTCACATTTCCTGTAGTGAGTAAAAACTTAGTATTAGATGTGGAAGTCTTACCTGTATTAAATTTTCTAATAAAAGTCATAAGGTTGTCGCTACGCTCACCTTTATACATTTTCATTCTAAAGGTTAAATCATCAATAGAAACACTTCCTAATTCTGGTTGTCCTTTAGAAATCTCTCTTATATTCAGAATTGAAGTGGCGATATTTTTAGCATATATTAATGTATCCTTATGATGATCTTTTACAAAAACTTCTTTTAAATTTACATCTCCTGAATAAGTCAAACCTACTCTACCCACATTGATATCTACATCATACTCATCATTAAGATAATTAGTGATTTTTTTACCTAAAAAAGTTTGAACTGCAGGAATGGAAAATAGTATCACTAATAGCACAAATAGCGAAATAAGGATAAGGAATATCCTTTTCAATATTTTCCCAAATTTTTTGATACGTTTTATTGTTTTAACTTTGCTGACAATATTAACAATTTCTATGCCCTTTTCCTCATAATGAGCTCACAAAATGTATACATCCTAGGTATTGAGTCTTCTTGCGATGACACCTCTGCTTCTATATTATGCAACGGTCGCGTGCTATCAAATGTTGTAGCATCACAAAAAATTCACGAACAATATGGTGGTGTTGTCCCAGAATTAGCTTCTAGGGCGCACCAGCAAAATATTGTTCCCGTTGTTGATCAAGCCATAAAACAGGCGAACATCAATAAATCCGATCTTAGTGCAATTGCTTTTACCAGAGGTCCTGGTCTAATGGGATCATTATTGGTAGGCACTTCTTTTGCTAAGTCATTAGCACTTTCGCTAGAAATTCCACTTATTGATGTTAATCATATGCAAGCTCATATACTAGCACATTTTATTGATGAAGAGGATTTTGATAAACCAGAGTTCCCATTTCTTGCTTTAACTATTAGTGGAGGGCACACACAGATTGTAAAAGTTACTGATCATTTTGATATGAAAATTATTGGTGAAACAATCGATGATGCAGTTGGAGAAGCTTTTGATAAAAGTGCAAAAATATTAGGACTTCCTTATCCAGGAGGCCCTTTAATTGATAAAAAAGCGCAGTCTGGAAATCCAAAAGCGTTTCCTTTTACAAAACCTAGAGTCGATGGTTTAAACTTTAGTTTTAGCGGTCTCAAAACTGCTGTATTATACTTTGTTCAAAAACAAGTTAAAGAGAACCCTGATTTCATAAAAGAGAATCTTGAAGATGTTTGCGCTTCAATTCAATATACAATTATTAATATTCTTATTGACAAATTAAAGAAAGCTTCTAAGGAAACAGGAATAAAGGCCATTGCCATTGGTGGAGGAGTTTCTGCGAACTCTGGAATACGAAAAGCATTAA
The DNA here is from genome assembly GCF_003443695.1 of Aquimarina sp. AD1. Taxonomy (NCBI): domain Bacteria; kingdom Pseudomonadati; phylum Bacteroidota; class Flavobacteriia; order Flavobacteriales; family Flavobacteriaceae; genus Aquimarina; species Aquimarina sp. AD1. The sequence continues at coordinate 1,611,781 of NZ_CP031966.1, forward strand.
AAGAAGGGGAACATAAATACGGATGGAAAACTTTTGTCCCAAAATTTGAATACACTACAGACAATGCAGCCATGATCGGTATTGTTGGTTATCTAAAATATTTAAAAAAGGATTTTACTGATATGAGTATTGTTGCTAAAGCCCGAATTAAGTTTTAATTTTTCACTTATGCAGTTATTCTATAATAAGGATATTACAGAAACCACTCAAGAATTTCAATTTTCAAGAGAAGAAAGCAAACACATCACTAAAGTTTTACGAAAAAAAGAAGGTGATTTAGTACAAATCACCAATGGGTTAGGTCTATTATGTAAAGGGGTTATTACATTTTCAAGCCCTAATAAATGTATTATTAAATTAGAAGAAAGACATCATCAACCGTCTAAGGATTATAGATTACATCTTGCAGTTGCTCCTACTAAAATGAATGATCGCTACGAATGGTTTTTAGAAAAAGCTACAGAAATTGGCGTTGATGAAATTACTCCAATTATTTGTGATCACAGTGAACGAAAAATAATCAAACCAGAACGATTTGAACGTATATTACAAAGTGCTATGAAACAATCACTTCAATCGTATTTGCCTATATTAAACAAAGCTATTTCTTTTAAGGAATTTTTAAAAAAAGATACTTCGGACCAGTTACTTATTGCACATTGTGAAGAAACTAAGAAACAATCTTTAAAGGATATTCTTAAATTACATAGTGCCACTACATTATTAATAGGTCCCGAAGGAGATTTTTCTACCAAAGAAATTGAGAGCGCTTTAAAAAAAGGAGTTATCCCTGTTACTTTAGGAGAAACAAGATTAAGAACAGAAACCGCTGCTATTGTTGCAACGCATAGTGTCGCTTTTTTAAATTCGTAGTTTAAATAATTAATATCTTTACAAAATCTAATAACCAAGATTATGATTGTAAAAATTAGAATATCCATCTGTGTTATTGTTTTTTTTGCAAGTTGTTCATCGAATGACAATTCCAGTACAAGTTCTGATTCTCCGGATCCCTCACTCAATACAATTAGTAGTTTAGAATATATCGATGAAATAATAATTACTAATGACCCTATTGATCATGTTCCTACAGGAGGCTTTTCTGGTATTGATTATAAAAACGATACTTGGTACATAATAAGTGACGGATCAAACCCTATCAGATATTACATAGCCAACATTGCCTTTAACCAAGAAGGTTTCTCAAATGCCTCCATCAGTTCGCTAATAGAAATTAAGGATGAAATAGGAACTTCCATTCCAGAAAATGAAATAAACCCTGAGGCTATTAGATTCGATATTGACACAGGTAATATCATTTATACCAGTGAAGGTTCTATTAGCAACAACGTTGATCCAGCCCTATTAGAGATAGAACCTAATGGCACTCAATTACGCAGTTTCGTACTACCAGAAAATTTAAATGCCAATACAACAAATGATCAATCCGGACCAAGACATAATGGTACATTAGAATCATTGTGTATTAGTTTTGATTCCAATGCATATTGGATTGGCATGGAACTTCCATTAATTGAGGATGGACCAGAACCAACAACTACAGAAACAGAATCTCCAGTTCGTATTACTCGAATTAATAAAACAAATGGCACACCAGAAAGACAGTTTGTATATGAGCTGGATGCTGTTGATCGCGAACCTGCTTTAGGAACAACATTTAGCATTAACGGACTGGTTGAAATTTTAGAATATGATGAAAATCAATTTCTTTTTCTAGAAAGATCATTTTCTTCAGGATATTTGGATGGAGGTAACACTGTAAAAATTTATAATGTTGACGCTACCAACGCGAGCAATACATTAAATACTGGTCCTCTTTTATCAGAAACAGTAACAAAAGCGACTAAAACACTTTTATTTGAATTTAATAGTATTCGTAGTGAACTGACTAATAATACTGTCGACAATATAGAAGGAATAGCTTTTGGTCCTCTGTTTTCAGATGGAAGTAAATCTCTGATTGTTATTTCTGACAACAATTTTAATGCCTTCTTACCACAACTAAATCAAGTAATTCTTTTTAAAATAATTCCTTGATAACATAAACTTAAGATGTTTTTACTTTTAACTATCACTATTCAATAGTAGTGTTAAGTTATAATTAAGAATACATAGTTTGTTCCAAATGATGGTTTTACGATACCCATTTCTTTGTATATTGCTAAACTATTTTCACTCAATTATAATTACTATTATGAAAAAACTTTATTTTTTATTTTTTACTATTTCATTATCAATAAGCTCTTTTGCGCAATCTACAGGGGATATAGCATTTGTCGCTTATAATGCAGATGGAGATGACGATTTTGCAATTGTTGCGTTGGCCGATATAGCTGCAAACACTACTATTTATTTTTCAGATGATGAACTTGATGGAATGGCAGCGTTTGTTGATTCTAATGAAGGAAACATCCAATGGGACACCCCTAACTCTGTAATAGCTGCTGGTACTATTGTTGTTTTTACTGACACTGATAGTGATGGGAATGCTTCTTATGGAGCTTCTTTAGGAACTCTTACTCAAGTAGGAAGTGGAACCATAAATCTCGCAGGTGGTGGAGATTCTTTATTAGCGTACCTTGGTACTGACGAAAACACTCCTACTACATTTTTAGCAGGTATTCAGTATGCAAATAGTGTTGGGGATTTAACAGGTTCTGGATTAACTGATGGATCTACATTCATTACAATTGCTACTTCAGGAAGCCCTGATGGAGGTCAATATAGTGGATCTAGAAATTCTGAAACTTCATTTGCCAACTACATTCCTTTAATAGCTAACCCAGCGAATTGGACAACCGAATCATCGGATGGGGAATTGATATTACCAATAAACACTAATAACTTTGTCGAATCAGCTACAGGTACTCCAACAATTTCTATAAGCGGAGCTATATCAGGTCTTGATTATTTTGAAAACAATGGTCCTTCTTCTGAAGACACATTTACAGTTTCAGGAACTAATCTAACTTCTGACATTACCGTAACAGCTCCGATGAACTTTGAAATTTCTACAACTACAGGTACAGGATTTGGATCTTCTGCTACATTAACGCCCACAACAGGAACTGTTTCTACAACTACAATTTATGTTCGTTTAGCTGCTAACTTGGTATCTAACTCTTATATGGGAGACGCTACAGCTTCTTCAGCAGGTGCTACTGACCAAACAGTAATGTTAAGCGGTACAGTATCACCCGACGATCCTCAATTTACTATATCAGGTTTTATCGGAGACTTTTCGTATTTTGAAGGTGAGGGTCCTTCTACAGAAGATAGCTTTAATGTAGAAGGTTTATTTCTTACTGGAGATATAACAATAACCGCTCCTGCCAATTTTGAAGTATCTCTTACTACAGGAACTGGCTTTGGTTCTTCTGTTAGTATTACTCCTACTATGGGAACTATTAACAATACGGAAGTTTTTGTAAGATTGATAACAGGTTTAGCTCCTAATTCATTTACTGGAGATATTACCGTATCTACTACTGGCACTACAGACCAAACTATTTCTTTAACTGGAATTGTATATCAAACACCGGTTTGCGCAAATGTTGGCGATATCATCATTACTGAAATTATGCAAAACCCTGTTTCTGATGGGGATGATCCTAATGGAGAATATTTTGAATTATACAATACTACTTCAAGTCCAATAGATATTGCTAGTTGGACTATCAAAGATGATGATGGCGTTAATGATTTTCATGTAATAGCAAATTCGTTAGTCATACCGGCAAATGGATATATAGTTATTGGAGACCCTAACGGTAGCATTGTATTAGATTATGCTTATGAAGCACGTGATGTATTTTTAGGAAATAGTACGGATGGTATTATTATAGAATGTGGTTCTACGGTTATTGATCAGGTAATATGGGATAATGGAGCTACCTTCCCTGATCCTACAGGAGCTAGTATGGAATTATCAATCAATGACCTAAATAGTATTGCTAATGATGATGGAGCTAACTGGGCAGAGGCGGTTACAGCTTTTGGTAGTGGTGACCTCGGTACGCCAGGTGATGTTAATGATAATGCTAGTACTTTATCTGTTGATGATTTTGATGAAAAATTAGAAAACTTTAATATGTTTCCTAATCCAACAAATACAGGTTTTATTAATATAACAACTACATCAAATTCAGCTATTACTGTTAGCGTATTTGATATGTTAGGTAAGCAAGTTATTTCTGAAACTTTAAATAACAATCTTCTTAACGTATCTAATCTCAATGCTGGCATTTATCTAATTAGATTGGATCAAACCAGTGGTTCAGTTACTAAAAAGCTTGTGATAGAATAGTATAATACATATAACTGATATAATATATAGGGCATTATCCGAATAGATAATGCCCTATATATTTTTAAACTTTATTTAATAAAACCAATACTAATCATAATATATCCATATATTTTCCTCTCTATATTCTCCATAGTTCTCTTCTAGATCTACCGTTACCAAATTTAGAGCTCCATCTATTTTATAACTACCTGATTCAGTAATTTTTTCACCTAATAATTCTTCCCAGAAACTTATATTACCTCTAACATTCATAGAGTTTTCACAAACCTTAATAAGAGTTGCTCCACTTTCTAAATGAGTTCTTATCCAAGGATCATAGACTTTATTGTTCTTCTTTAAGTCGATATAATCTTTCATCAATAATTGTGGATGATTATGCTTTAAAATTGGTCGTATCGGAATTATGAGTTTATCTAACCCAAGACTCTTTCTAATTTCTTTTCCTTTAGATATTAATAACTTACTATATCCTTGACCTTGGTATTTTTTTGTTACAATAATCTGCAGACCTCCTAAAATATTGGGTAGTACATTATCCTCAAAATCTGAAATCCCTTTTCTAAGAAGCCAATCCCATCCTTCCTGAGGTAAATCTTCCAACATTTGGTCCCAAAATATGGGGATTGCATTCATAAAACCCAAAAGATCATTATTAGAATCAACCATGAAAACCTGAGTGTGAGGAAAATAATTTTCCAGCCTACTCCAATATTCTTCTGTAACCCTAGATCTTAAAATAATTTCTGGAAAGGCTTCGGTGATAGCAGATTTATACTGTTTTATTAGAGAGCTATCTAAATCAGAATACTTAAGGTATGTTATCAAATTAATTCTATTGTTATTGAAAATTCTTAATACATTGTATTTGGATTCGCTGACTTTTTTGGAATTTGCTGTATTGAGTCCCAATGTTCACATATTTTTCCATTTTTGTCAAAACGAAAAAAGTCCATCGTTACATATTCATCATTTCCCGGCCAAGTTTGGTGTGTATGAAGCGATACTAGATCTCCTTCAGCAATGCATCTTACAAACTCTATGGATTTATTAGGATATTCTTGTTGCATTCTTTCAAAATAAGATATAAACCCCTCTGTTCCATCTGCCACATCAGGATTATGCTGAATATATTCATTACCAAGATATTTCTCCACGGCTTCTTTAGGTTTACCTTCATAAGCCATTTTATAAAAAGCAATAGCATTTTTTTTATTTTCCTCTAGATTCATACTCTATAATTATACTTGTTTTTTTAAACAAAATCAATTACGATTTCTTTTATTTAGCATCCTTTATATAGCTATCTATTATCTCTTCTAAAACATCTAAAGGAACTGCTCCATTTTTTAAAACTGCATTATGAAAATCTCTTAAATCAAATTTGTCTCCTAATTGTTGTTTAGCTTTTTCTCTTAGCTCAAGAATTTTAAGCATTCCTATTTTATATGCACAAGCTTGTCCTGGCCAAACAATGTAACGTTCTATTTCTGTTGTTACCTCTGTAGTAGTCATTCCTGTGTTTTGTACCATGTAATCAATAGCTTGTTCTCTAGTCCATTTTTTATGATGAATACCAGTATCTACTACCAAACGAACGGCTCTAAACATTTCTGCTTGTAATCTACCTAAATTTCCAAAAGGATCATTTTCATAAAAACCTAACTCCCAAGCTAATTGTTCTGAGTATAATGCCCAACCTTCAATATATGATGTAAAAAGACCAATAGTCCTAAAAATTGGAACTCCTTCTAACTCTGATTGAATAGCGATCTGAAAATGATGTCCAGGCACCCCTTCATGATAGGCTAACGTTTTCATTCCGAACTTAACAGATTCATGGACATTTCTAAGGTTTGCATAAAAAACACCTCCACGTGAGCCATCCATAGCTGGTCTTGTATAATAAGCTCCTGCTGATCCTTCTTCCTTAAATTCTGGAACTCTCTTAACCTCTAAACCTGCTTTTGGTCTCACATCAAAAGCATCATCTAAACCTGCACTGATCTCAGATAATATGCGATCATACTCATCTATTACCATTTTTCTTCCTTCATCATTATTTGGAAAAAGAAAACGCTCTTCCTTATTTAATTCTTGAATAATCGCTCCTAATGTTTTTGTAGAATCTACATATCCTTCTGCAGAAAGGATTTGATGCATTTCATCTTTTATTCTAGCGACCTCTGACAATCCAATTTTATGTACCTCTTCTGGATCTAAATCTGTGGTGGTTCTTTGCTTTAACTGATATCTATAAAAAGCTTCTCCATTTGGTAGTTTCCAAACCCCATCATCTGTAGTAGCTTTATTTTTTAATTGTTTAAAATATTCTATTAATTTTTTATATGCTCCAAAAACACTAGTTTGTACTTTATCTTCAACTTGTTTCTTTAAATCATCTTTTTCTTCATCAGATAAATCTTCTAACTCATCTATTTTAGTTTGAAAATTAGTGTAAAGAATATTTGATTTTACTGCAGAGTTTTCATTCGAATTTGCTCCTACAAAACCATTCATTTCATCGATAACACGATCCATTACGAATTTAGGAGGTATAATTCCCTTATCTTCCCTTATTTTGAGATTTTCAATTAACTGATCAAACTTAGTTTCAAATTTAGTTAAACGAGTAATGTAAGCTTCTGCATCGCTCTTATCCCTAAGTTTATGAGAGTTTTCCATTAGACTTGGCAAAGAACTTTGTATTCCTCCCATTTGATTTACTGGATAGTCATGATAGAAAAACTGTTCCCCTTCCATTAAACTTTCCAAATAAAAACCTAATATCTTGGTATTTAGTTTGTTTGCGTCGGATTGATTCTCAAAATTATAACTCTGTAAAGTTTCATAATCTTTTTTCATTTTATTAAAAGATTCCCACTGTTTTTTATCAGAGATATCGTCTAACTCATCTTTTGACCAGTCATAGATTACGGGAATTCCCATCGAAGTTGTTAATTCAGGGCTCTCTAAAGCTAATTCTACAAATACTTTGTCATAAAAATGATTAATGCTAAATGGTTTAAACCAGATAAGATTAACTAACCAGAGTACCCCTAAAACTAAAATGATTAATAAGGTTCTAGAAGTCCAAAATTTCCAAGTGCGTTTCTTTGACATGATGAGTGATTTATGTGAATTTGATTGATTGATATTCTATTATTAATGCTAAGGTAGTAAATGTTAGAGTAAGAAATTACCTGTTAATACAAACATTCAATATTTACTATACATCCTTTTCCGCGAGTGATTGGTAATGGTAATTAATTTATAAAATTTTACTTGATTTTACTAAGTAAAATTCTTGCTTCGATATTTTCTTCATCTAGGATTAACGCCTTTTCTAAAAACTCAATTGCTCTATCCTCTTCTTTCTCATAGAAATAACTTCTTCCTAACAAAAAGTTTAAATATGAGGATTCTATTTTTTTATCCAACAGTTCCTGAGCCAAGGTAATAACTTCTAGTTCTCTCCCTAAACTACTAAGCATCTGTATCGCATTCTCCCAATCATTTATATTAAATGAATCTGGTTTAATAATTGATTTCATTTCTGGATTATTACGTAGAAAGTAAAATACAGGAATATTTACTGACCATTTTGGATTTTCTGACAGCCCCTTTTTGATCCATTTGATCGCTTTGTCTTCATCGCCTAAAATAAAATTAGTTTTTGCTATTCGAGTATAAATACCATCCCATCCGTCAAGCATTGATTCTGCTTCTAATAATTTTTGTTTAGCTCTTTTTATATTTCCTTCTCTATGTGCATATAATGCCTGATTAAGCCTAATTCGTCCATAATGATACTTCATTAATATTTGTAATTCTTTAATAGGTTTTTTAGAATTATCTACTCGCAAATCAATTTGGTTATACCACGCATTATCAACTCCCTTTACAACAATTGCAGCAGATTGTTTTCCAGAAATTTGTCCACCAGCATTTTGTCCAGCAATTAAGCTTTGTAAAAGTCGTTCTGCCAATGTTCCTTCGGTATTTTTAAATACTTTAGACATTTGCGAAAGTACTTCTCTATCTAATTGATTACCTATAACTACAAAATTCTCACCTAACACCTCTGATGCTTCTCCATTCCAATACTTTAAGGATTCTCCTGTAAAAGCATACACATTTCCTTCTACATCCATACCAGATACTTGTCTATAGTGCGACCCTTTATCGTTTTCTTTAACCTCTAGAATGGCTTGTTTTATTGATTTACCAGCTTTTAAGTTTTTAAAACCTTCTATGGCGTACAGAGGTTCAGTTTCCGCAATAACTGAAAAAGCTCCAATCGCTGGGTCAATATAAACCGTAGAGTTTCCAACATATATATTATTGGTTGCAACAGCAATTCCATATTCTTTAGCTTTCTTGTCATAAGCTAGAATAGAAAAAGTAGCATTGATATTCTTATCAGTTAATAGACTTGGTAAATTTTGACTGTATCCGGATATAGCTAATGACACTATAAAAGCTAACAATGAGGCATCTCGTGTTTTCATTTGGCTGTTTTAAAACAGACGTTTACGAAACAACTTTGTTACAGTATACAGTAAAAGCTATAACATTCATTGTTATAGCTTTTAAATATTATGCTCGTAAATTATTAAATATTTATCCTAGCTGCACCAGTAGTCGCCAATTTATTATCCTGAGTATATGCTATAACCGATAACTCATCTTTATCTGCTATCCAATCCGGAATCGACAATGTAACAGATCCAGAGATATCCTGTTTCACCAAACGACTAGCAACTATATTTGTGTTTTTCAAACTTCTATTTCGATTCTCTCCTCTACCAATCTCAGTGGTTCTCTCGGACACAACCAATGCAAATGTTACCTGATCAAATGAATCACCTTGGACTCCATAATCAATTTTTAGCGTATTAGTATCTCGTTCTACATTAGTAAACTTAATTACATTAGTTGTTTTTGATTTAGAATAATTACGTATTGCAGCCAACGCCTTGGAGCTATTAGATCCAGTGAAATGTTCACTACCATTAACAACTAATTGAGGAGTATATATAGATCTACTATTAAACTGTTGTGCATAATCCCTTTGATAATCACTAAACGCTTCTGTACTAAAAGGATCTTTCCATCCTAATCGATTCCAATAATCCACATGATAAGAAAGAACAAATACATTATCATTCTCGTATTTTTCATTAATCATATCTAATAATTCATCTGCAGGAGGACAACTGCTGCATCCTTGAGAAGTAAACAGTTCCATAACCACAATTGAGTTGTTATCACTCTGTGCCTGAACCACTGTAGTAATTATGAGCGTTAATAGTATCAAAAGGTTTCTCTTCATCTTGTTTATTTTAGTACTTTTAGATTCTATTATTTAGACGATGATGACCAAAAAACTTACAAGTTTTCTTTTTCTAGTGGCATTCTCTGGAGTTGTTTTAGCACAGGATATTGCAGTATTACAATACAATGGAGGTGGTGACTGGTATAGTAATCCTACCGCATTACCGAATTTGATTAGTTTTTGTAATCAGAATATTCAAACCGCAATGAGTGCCAAACCTAAAACGGTAAAACCAGAAAGTGTTGATATTTACCAATATCCATATATACATATGACTGGTCATGGAAATGTTTTCTTTACAGAACAAGATGCAGAAAATTTACGAAATTATCTATTGAGTGGTGGTTTTTTGCATATTGATGATAATTATGGAATGGAGCCTTACATAAGGAAAGAACTTATCAAAGTTTTTCCCGATCAAGAATTAGTAGAATTACCAGTATCACATCCGATATTTTCTGCTAAATATAAATTTCCACAAGGACTCCCTAAAATACACGAACACGATGGAGAAAGGCCTCAAGCATTGGGAATTACCTATGAAGGTAGACTTGTATTATTATTTACCTTTGAAAGTGATCTTGGAGATGGTTGGGAAAATCCAGAAATTCACAATGACTCCGAAGAAGTTCGTCAGAAAGCACTAAAAATGGGTGCTAATATTATCAAATATGCTTTTGAAAATTAATTAAATGCCAACGCAACTAACTCACGAAACCACAGTTTTTATCAAAAAACAATTCCCAATTACTTTGATCTGCGATAGCGTAAATTCTCCTGCTAATATCGGCAGTATTTTTAGAATTGCAGATAGTTTTGGTGTGGAACAAATTTACTTCTGTGGCCAAAACATAACTATTGTTAGTAAAAGAATGGAACGAACTGCAAGATCAACGTACAAAACAATTCCTTACCAACATCACGAGCATATTCTACCGCTCATAGACAACTTAAAATTAGAAGGATACAAAGTTGTTGGTTTAGAAATTACAGAAAACAGTGTACCGGTTTCGACAAAATTATTTTCTGTGAATGATAAAATTGCACTTGTTATTGGCGAAGAGAAATCAGGAATTTCTAAAGATGTACTAACAAAATTGATGAAAAGTATACATATCAATATGTATGGTACCAACAGCAGTATGAACGTTGCTACAGCTACCGGTATTGCACTGTATGAAATTACAAAACAATTGATGATTGATGATCAATAGTTATAAATGATCATATGTTTATCAATTAACTAAAGTTTGTTTAAAAATATAATTATGAATTCAAAAACAATCGCATATGGGATTTTAAGAGCCCTAGGAATCGTTGTCGGAGTAGTCATTTTACTTTGGTTTTTATATAAAATACAATCTATTCTTCTCTATGTTACTTTTGCTGCGGTAATTTCTTTAATGGGAAGACCGCTTGTGTTATTCCTAAAAAGACGATTAAAATTCAATAACTCACTTGCCGTAATATTTACACTTTTTATCACCATTGGTCTCTTTCTTAGTTTATTTCTCTTGTTTGTGCCTATCATTACAGAACAAGGACAATTGATCGGAGAAATTGATATAAATGAAGTTGGAGATGACCTAGATCGTTTAAACCAGGAGATCAGCGATTATTTTAATGTAGAAAAACTGAACTTTATAGAATTAATTAAGCAAACTGATTTAATGGAGTTCTTTGACTTAAAAGCGATTCCTGATGCTATCAATACCTTTTTAAGTGGTTTCGGAGCCTTATTAATCGGGTTGTTTTCTGTCTTATTTATTTCTTTTTTTCTATTAAAAGACAGTAAGTTATTGGAAAAAAGTTTGATGGTTTTTGCCAAAAAAGAAGATGAAACTAGGTTTATGCGTGCGTTTAATAAAATCAAAGATTTATTATCTAGATACTTCGTTGGCTTGCTACTACAGATATTTATACTATTCGTTTTATATACTATTTTATTATTGATTTTTGGGGTTCACAATGCCATTGCCGTTGCTTTAATTGCGGCTATTTTCAACTTAATACCTTACGTAGGCCCATTATTTGGTGGAGCTTTGGTATTAATCTTGGCCGCGACAAGTAATTTGGGGTACGATTTTCAATCTGTTATTCTTCCTAAATTAACCTATATTTTAATAGGATATATCGTAATACAGCTAATTGATAATTTCTTAAATCAGCCTTTGATTTTCGGGAACAGTGTAAAATCACATCCTTTAGAGATTTTCCTTGCTATACTTATTTTTGGTGCATTATTTGGAATTGGAGGTTTAATTGTAGCTGTGCCTTTTTATACAGCTATTAAGGTAATTGCAAAAGAATTTTTATCAGAGTATAAAATTGTTAAGCAATTAACTAAAGAATTGTAACGATTGAATAACAACGTATTACATAAGGAAGTACAGGATTTTATCTATAAAAAATCCAACGAACCAATAGATCTGACTAAGTTTATATTATCCGGTAGTCCTTATGATACTATAAGCGTACAAGAATTAGCCCAGCAGATTAATGGTAGACAAAAGACAAAAGACAAGTTACCACTATGGTATAAAACAAAGGATATCTATTATCCTCCTACCCTTAATTTAGAACAAACTTCATCAGAAGTCACGGCACTTTATAAAAGCAATTTAGTTACCGGCAATAGCTTAATAGATCTTACTGGAGGTTTTGGAATCGATGACTATTATTTTTCTAAAAAGGTAAAGCAAGTTATTCATTGTGAATTAAATACAGATTTAAGCGAAATAGCAGCTCACAACTTTAGAGCTCTGAATGCTCACAATATAGAAACTCACTCTGGTGATGGGTTAGAAATTTTAAAAAAACTAGAGTTTGTAGATTGGATTTACATTGATCCATCTAGAAGACATGACAGCAAAGGAAAAGTATTTTTCTTAGAAGATTGTTTACCAGATGTTCCATCTAATTTAGACCTATTATTTTCTAAAAGTGATCGCATACTAATCAAAACATCTCCTCTACTCGATATTCATTCTGGATTAAAATCATTACAATTTGTAAAGGAAATTCATGTTATTGCGGTAAACAATGAAGTAAAAGAGTTGCTTTGGGTATTAGAGAAAAATATCGAAACTGATACCCTAATTAAAACTATACAAATCAATAAGAATGAAAATCAGATATTCGATTTTTCATTAAAAGAAGGAAATAATACTTTACCTAAATTTTCTAATCCAAAAAAGTACGTGTATGAGCCTAATGCTGCCATTATGAAATCAGGAGGGTTTTATAATGTTTCAAAAAGTTTTGACCTAGAAAAACTCCATCAACATTCGCATTTATATACTTCTGATAATCTTATTAATTTTCCTGGAAGGAGTTTTGAAATACTTTCTGTGTTCCCCTATCAAAAAAAAATACTGAAGAAGGAAAAAATTACAAAAGCTAATATTACTACACGTAACTTTCCAGAAACTGTTTCCGAAATTCGTAAAAAATTTAAAATTAAAGATGGTGGAGACATCTATCTATTTTTCACAACGAATTGTAATGAAGAAAAAATAGTTTTAAAATGTAGAAAAACCTAAGTCAACATTTAATACTAACTTAAATGCTGACTTGGGTTTTTTAATCTATATTACAAACATATAGGCTAATCCTATTTAGAATCAGATAATTTTTCTATCATAAAGAAATTTTCATCTGATGTTTTTTTAATCTTGTAACTTTTATTTTCTAAAGAATACTTTAATTCTTCTCCTCTCACCATAATTACGAATCCATCATTTAATGGCATTATCTTAAAATCTTTATCTGCCTCTTTTAAATATGATATCTGAATTCTATTATCAAATGAATTGTCGTATTGATCATCTATGTTAATAACCTTTGTAATTCTTTCTTGAGCGTCTACACGTTCTTGATTTAACTTATATTGATCTTCTTTAGCTAATTTAATTGGATCTAACTCTTTATTCCATATAGTTACCTCATAAGGAATCGTCATATCACCTTTTTCATACTCGTATGTCTTTACGGTAGTTTCTTTGGTAATCTCCATATTGTGTTCTTGCGCAGTTGTGATTGCAAAGGTGAATAATAATAAAAATGGTATTTTATTTAAAATTTTCATGTTTCTGTTTTTGAAATTATTAATTACTAACTCTTTTCTTTCTTTTTATTTAGATATAAACGACATTAAATAAGCCGTTAGTTAGCATTAATCTTTTCATTTCTTTTTCTCAATGTTTCTAATTTCTTTTCGAGCGTTAGAATTACATCGTCTGCTTTTAAACTCATATCACCTACTAGCCCGTCGATTTCTTTTGAAAATTCAGTTTTTTGCGAATTAAATTTTGATGCTATTTCTTCAGAAATTTTATTAGCACGTTCCGCTAAATCATCTTTCGTATCTTTTACTTTTACTTTGATTCTCTTTCTTGTATTTTTACCAGTATCGGGTGCAAATAAAAGTGCGGTCACTGCTCCTAGTGCTACTCCTGTTGCTAATCCGATAATGGTGTTGTTGTTACTTGACATAAATAAGTTTTAAACGTTAAAAATTAGTTTTAAACGAATTTGAAAAATTCATACTAAATCATATATCACTATAATAAATAGCCCATATTAAAGTATTTTAAAATGTTGTCTGAAAAAAGTTAATCTGTAATAGAACTTACTAAGAAAGTAACTAACGTATTCTGTTAGTAACTGGAATATATTGCTACACGCAAAATATTCAATAACTTTTTAAGATTTCAAATTCTAAAGAATAAAAGTTCACTACTTTCTATCCTTGTATGCTGATTAATTAATCAACACTTTTAATATATGCCCTGTAGCGATTTTGTCAAGTGCTTTAACGGGTTTTAACCTTTAACAGGTCTTATTAACAAAAAAATATGTTAAAATAAAATTTAAATGTTATTTAATTTGGCAATATTTTCGATTGTTTTTATAAAATTGATATCAAAAAAACATTTTTAGATTTGTTGATTTCTCACAAATATTTGATTCTCTATTGCATGAATTACCAAACCAGCAATATTCTTAGATCCTGTTTTTACTAATAAATTATTACGATGTCCTTCTACCGTTCGTGGGCTAATAAACAATTGTTCTGCAATTTCTGTAGTTGTTTTCTGCTCACATATCAACTTTAGAACTTCCCTTTCTCTGCTGGTCAAATACTCACTATCTCTGGTTTTCTTTTTTGATTTTAAAGAAGCTTCTTCTAAAATGCTCATTACATTATCATCATAATAGAATCCTTTAATAGCCACTTGATTTATAGTATTTATAACTTCTGTAGGTGTTGCATTTTTGGCAAGGTAAGCAACAGCTCCCTGTTGTATCATGTTAATGATAAATGGCTTGCTATAATAACTTGTTAGCGCGATGATCTTAATTTCTGGGAATTTCTTTTTAACAATTTTAGTTGTTTCTACTCCATTAAGATCGGGCATTTTTAAATCCATCAAAATGACCTCTGGTAATTCTTTGGAAAGATTTAATTGTTTTACTAAATCATTTCCATTTTCTGCTTGTATGCAAATTTCTATATTATTCTCTTTATCCAGAATAAAAGTAATCCCTTGTCTAAATAATGTTTCGTCATCAGCAATAGCCAATTTTATAATGTCTTTCTTCATTTCTTAGGTTTTTTAGTGCTAATAGTAAACGTTGCTCCATTACCGACTTCACTCTGGTAAGAAAGTATCCCATTGAGTATTTCTACTCTACTTTCTATATTCTTAAGTCCAATTCCCTTGTTTATATTTATGGATTGTATGTCAAATCCTTTCCCATCATCAGAGTATTCTATAATTAGTTCTTTATCGTCTTCATTAATATTTAAAACTACATTAGCCGCCTCACCGTGTCGAACTGAATTATTTAATAACTCCTGAATAATCCTGAAAATATGCAATTCATTGTTTTTAGAAAAAAAATCATGGTATACAACAGTGTAATTTACTTTTAATTTTTTGCTGCTAATAAATTCATCACAAAGCTCTTCTATTGCAGCTTGCAATCCAAAATTTTCTAAAATTGGAGGTAATAAATTATGTGCTAATCTTCTTGAACTTTCTAGAGTTTTTGTAGTAACTGATAATATATGTTGTAATGTTTGTTCCTGTTCTTCTTTATTTAATTTGCCATCTATTAAGACATTGGTACTAAGACTAACCACATTTAGTTTGGCACTAATAGCGTCATGCAAATCCTGCGCAATACGTTTACGCTCTTCTTCTTGGGTTTCTATGGTACCGTGTATCAAATCTCTTTGATAAGAAATCGCCATATTCGCTTTTTCTAGCTCTGCTGCAACTATTTTTTTACGGGAAAAGAAAAAGAAAAGTACTAATGATACTGCCATTAACAGTAATACCATAATAGCTATTAAAATAACCACTATGATTTGGGAATCTTCTTGTAGTAATTCTTTCTCCATTCTATAAAGATTAGGATTTGGAAGATAATAAACAAAAAAGCATTTAATTTTAAGAGTAAAAGATAAGTTTTTTGAGGTATATTAATATTAAAAATTAAATTTCCAGAAGCGAAGATTAAAGTACTACAGATTAAATACAAAAATATCCCTATGTTAATTAATAAAAATTGAGGCTTTTTGTCTTTTAAAGAATCGTATAAATATAATAAAGAATATATCATCAGAATTGCCTGAGTCAAACTAATTCCAATTGGATTATACACAAAAAACAAGTTTAAATCGCTCAAATACTGATAACTCAAAAACGATAAAACTAAAATTAAAATAGAAATTACAAATCTACGCTTTAATAAGGTACTGTAAAAAATAGATAAAATTAGAAATTGTAATACTAAAAAAACATTATTTAAATATAAATTATTCTCGTGCAGGACACGGCTTATCAAAGTCATACTAGTTTGAATTATGCTAATAGTGACTAAAAAAAATGTAAAAACTTTAAAAGCCTTACTATTATGTAAGGCTCTTATATATAATATAGCATTTATGATTAAAAATATATTCCCAACATAAATTAGGCCTTTTAAAAAATACATTAATAAATTATATTAAAGGACTATTATTATCACACACTGGCGGACAGGGAGAAGTAACATCATAAATACCACTACTAGGGCCATCGCTTAAACCTGCTGATTTCCCATCTATCTTTCCATTAATAATATCTCTATATACTCCATCGATTTCTTGAGTACCAACTATTAATAACCTTTCTTCTACAGGGCCTCCATCCTCTGATCCAATAGCCATATATGCTCGTACATCTAATTTATTTTTAGAAGCTTTTTTCTGAGCCTTTGCTGCAGCTTTATTACCCAGAATACCCATTTCATTTAAAACTTCGATTAAATCAACAGCAGGTATCAAAAAAGCTTTACAATTATCAGGGCATTGTTTTCTCCATGCGGCTGTCCATTCTGCAGCTACATCTGATTTAACTGTATTCGCTTTGTCGGGATTGTGTTTTTTGTCTGGAATCATTTTTGTTTTCGATTTAAATTAGTAATATGATTAAAATAAGCTTACAAAATATGGAGTGTGGGTATGTAAATAAACATCTAACAAAAATCTTTTAGTAGATAATTCTAATAAAATAGATTTAAATTAAATGTCCCTAAATTTATAATAAATACAACTTAAATCGTGAAGTAAATATGAAAAAATTATTTACTTCATATAACAAAACCCTTCTTCTTACTGAAAATCAAACAAATAACTACTCATTATCAAAAACTCTGAATCAACCATAAATAAAAAAAGACCCAACAAAATCTAAAAAAAATGTTAGGTCTTAAATATATTATTATGTAATTTTAATTAGGATCACATTCTGGCGGGCAAGGGTTTGTAAAATCATACGCTGATCCACTATTTCCATTCTTAGTTGTTAATTGTATTTTACTATTTGTAACAGGTAAAAAAACCGTTGTTAGTTTATTATTCTTATTAAGTCCCCAAGAAAGATTTATAAACTCTGCTCTCTGATCAATCATATGAGAAACTACATTAGGTTCTATAGAGAAATGACGTACACGCATTCCACCAAAAGAAGTTACTTCATTTATGTCTTGATTTGACTTTTGACCCCAAGAATTCATATATTCAGCAGCTTCATCAAACCGTAAAATATGTTTCGCAACGGTAGGATCGGATATTAACTCTCTATTAAATCCGATAGTACTAATACCATTTAATTGATTGCTAATTTGTAAATCTTTATTCTGTTCCACCAATTCCTCTGCAAGAACATTACCGCTTACATCAATACTTATTATTTTAACAAGTAGTTCTTCGTCTATTACACCTGGTACGAACCGTATTTGATAGACATCTTTATGATCAAGGACGTTTTCTAATTGAGTAATAGAAATTGGATAATTCATTTCTTTTCCGGTAAAAATGCTTGAAAGATCTGCTTCTTGCCAGTTCTTAGCGAAGAGATCTTCTGTAAAAGATTGATTTTCGTTTTCTGAAACTGTTTCTTCTTGTTGGCAAGAAGTGGACAATAAAAACCCTAAAGCAATTAAGATTTGAGTGAAGTGTTTAATTTTCATTATAAACAGGTTTTAAAATTAGTATTATTTAAAGCTATAAAAAAAATCACAAATCCACTTATCTTAATGGGGAAATTTCAAAATAACAAAAAAAAGAATAACAATCACTTTCAAGAACTATGAGTAGTTTCTCTAGAATCTATAAAAGAAATTGGTTTACGACTCATCTCTGGGAATTTTTTAGCTTTTAATGCTTCTTTAGAATTCAATACCAAATCTGGTACTACTCTAAGGTTTGCTCGTAAATGTTCTTTTAACTCTTTTTGTCGTAAAGCACTTAGAGAATCTGAAATATGAATCAATAATTTATCGGTTCCTAAGTCGCCAATAACTACTTCAATTATATACATACCCAATCCTTCAAAACTTGTGAGTACCTCGATCACACTTTGCGGATATAAAGTAGTCCCTTTATACTTAATCATATGCTTCTTTCTACCCAAAACTGGACTTAAACGCATGGTTGTTCTACCACAGTTACAAGGCTCATGATGTGCTTGTACCATATCACCAGTAGTATATCGTAATAAAGGCATCGCTTCAATACCTAAGGTAGTAATCGCTAACTCTCCTACTTCACCTTTTTCTACTGCATTACCATCTTCATCTAAAATCTCTGCGATAATAAGCTCTGGGCGATGATGTCCCCCTCTATGTTCTGCACATTCTGTAAATGCAGTACTCATTTCTGTAGATGCATAAGTAGAATATAAATCTATGTCCCACTTCTCTTTAATCTTACTGCCTAAAGTATTTAAATTAAAATCCTGATCTCTTAAAGGTTCTCCGATACAAATCGCAGCTTTAACCGAAGAATTTTGATAATCAATCCCGTGGGCTTCCGCATAGGAAATTAACTTTAGTAAAAAAGAAGGCACTACCACTAAATAAGTAGACTGAAAACGCTCTATAGAATCCCATTGTAATTCTGGAATTCCTGATCCTACACGAACCATTGCTGCTCCTAACTTTCTGGTTCCCAAAAAGTATGCAAGACCCGCCATAAATCTTCTGTCCAAAGTAGTAGTCAACTGCACCACATCTGTTTTGGTTACTCCTGCTGTTTCGAAAGAAGTTGCTTCATTATACGCTAATCTTTGTAGATCTTTCTCCGTTAGTGCAAACGTAACCGGCTTCCCTAAGGTTCCAGAAGTAGTTACATAATCTACAATTTCTGATTTAGGAACACATAAAAAATCATCGTTATACGCCTGTAAATCGTCCTTAGTAGTAATAGGAAGTTTTTTAAGATCATCAACGGTTTGGATATCTTCTTTAGAAATACCTAGATTAGCAAACAATCTTTTATAATACGGAGAATATTGAATAACAAAATCGATTAACTCTAGAAGTTTTTCATTCTGAAGATTCGATATTTCCGCTGGTGTAGATTGTTCTATATGTTGAGTCATTAACTTATATTTTTCGTTCACACTTCCTAATGTATTTCTCTATATTCTTTACATCAGGAACTGTAGTTACCTCTCTTTTCTGTGCTTGTTTAAAAGCTATCAAAGCTTTCTTATATTCTTTTTGCACATAATAATATTCTCCTAGTATATAATACGTCGCCCAATAATTAGAGTTTAAGCTTTGAAATTTTAAAAGTTCGTCTTCTGAAATCTTTTCTTCATTATCAATAGCGCTTTCAATTTTTCTACTTAATATTCTAAATGCTTCGTAATTGGCATATGTTTTAGTATAAATAAACTGATCTTCGGGAACATTTAAAGATTCTGTAGCAATCACTATTTCTTCTTTTTGTTGTTTCATTCTTCCAAAAACATCATCAAGATCATAGGCTACAAATTCTCCCATCTGATATGGATTGGTAGAAACCCATACTTTACGTTCTTCAGGTTGAAAAACAATACCGTGGTGTGCTAGCATCTGATTCAATGCCTTTTCATTACCGTATCCTATCAATTTATCATCAAGACCATCTCTATTTCTCAATATTGCTACTGCTTTTTCAGGAGTTAACTTATCATTTTCGGATAGTAACTCTGTCATTCGCTGATATCTATAAAAAGAATGGCTCTCTTCTATAGCTTTTTGATTGCGTTTATCTTGTGTATAAGAATCACTCTGAAAATGATTAGAACAAATCAATTGGTTTGTATTTGGTACCTTATACACTCCAAAATTATCAGGAGAAACTTCTATCAGTGCGGCCCTTTTATCCTTAGCACTACCAATCATAATAGATTCTGAAACAAACACTTCTCTTTTCTTTGCTATTTCGATAGCTTCATCGATAGTAGACGCATATTGTAAAATCTCTCTTGTTAGAATCGATATTGGGGTCTTTGCTATCAATGGAATTTTAGATTTACCTGCATTAATAGTAACCGTTAGTCCTTCTTCATTCATTCCTGATAGTGCTCCCATCATTCCGGCCCATCCATAAGTCATAAATTTATAACCCTCAGAAGGGTTCATAAAAGTCACTAACTTTTCTTTAGAAAAGTCATCTCCCGCATAGAAATCAAAATTACGTCCTATTAACAATTTTCCATCAACTGTTTTGTCATCCCAAGCGGCAAAAGACGTACAACCGACTAACATCAAATCTTGTAATGCGTGCCCGATATCATGCGCTCCGTGCGCATATAACATTCTTACATAAGGTTCCGCAAAATCATTATAATCATTCGATGCATATCTGGAAACTCCATAAATTTCTGTTTTGTACTCTTCTGGAACATTCAAATGTAACTTTCGATTATACCAAGCTACAATTTTACTCAAGAATTTAAGGTAACTTTCTGAAGGAATCAATTCCGTTATTTTGCCGATAAAAGCATCTTCTTGAATTTTAATCAATTCTCGACTCAAACTTCCTGCTGCAACTCCTCGTTCGAGTGGCTTACCTTCTAAATACATTTCCCATAATCCTTGTTTATTCTTTCTAAGCAGATTATTGTTTAATGTAAAAAAAGTTTCACTGTGTTTTATCCGAGTAGTATCGACATTTTCTATTCCAGAAATATCTGGTTTTGCAGCCAATGATTTCTTAACACCACAGGAAGAAAACAAGATGACAATAGATATAAAGAAAATATGATAGCAAATATTTTTCATTATGACTCGGATAATTCTTTTTCTGCCAAAGTATCTTTTATTCTTTGTAATAAATGTTCTTTACCCACTAATTCTCCACAAGTAACTACTGCGCTTATCGTTACTCCCAGCACTCCGTGCATATTTAATCCTTGACCAGTAAATAACAAATTAGGAATCCGAGTTCTTGGTGATAAAAAGGATTTCATTGGATTATCTGCATCCTTTACAAAACCATACATAGAACCCTCATAACAGCCTATATAATCTCTATAAGAAAGTGGTGTAGAAGTATGAATAGATTTAATGCAGGATCTGATATTTGGGTATTTTTTTTCAATTTCTTTTAAATAAGCTTCAATTTTGCGTTGCTTAAATGCTTCATAATCTTCTCCTCTATCATTCTTTTCTGCAACAGTATTAAAGGTATGACTCCAAGGTTCCATTTCATCGAATCGCATATAAGCAATTGAAGTCAAATTTTCTGCATAACCTGGGTTTTTGAGATCTTCATTGGTCGTAAACATATATGCTTCTGGCCAATTCTCTTCGGCATAATCCTGAGTGGTCCATACTTGATCAAATGTTTTAGTATGGTAGTAGTTTTTATTGATATAAGGAAATGTTCCTTTTTCGAAAACTATATATAAACTGAAAGAAGAAATTATACTTTCTGTATTCTGAATTCTCTTATAATATAATTTTCTAAATCTTTCTTTACCAACAATCTGTAATGTAAGTTTTGGATCTACATTAGAGACAAAATTATCTGCATAAAAAGTATCTCCTTTGGTAGTGGATACAGAAACTAATTGATCTTCTTCGAAATTAAATTTATTTACTTCTTGGTATTTGTAAATTTTACCTCCAAGTGCTCTAAATCTTTTTACTAATAACTTAGCTATCTGACTTCCTCCCTGAATACATCTCCAAGCACTTTCCATGTATGAATTAACCGATAATGCATGAACATAAAATGGTGTTTTTTCTGGGTCTCCTGCATATAACAAATTAGAACCAGCGAGTACAGCTCTTAATTTTGGATCTTTAATAATACTATTTATATAATCCTTGGCCTTTAGTGTTAATAGATCTTCTCCATAATATCGATCTCCTTCATTTAAATTATACAATGGAAATCTATAACAAGTATCTTTTACCTTATCTACATACTCTTGAATCCCTTTTTTTTCTTCTGGAAAAAACTTTACTAGCTGTTTTACAAAATTATCATATCCCTGTGCATGTGGGTATTCAAATTCGTCATCATCAAAAGTAATGACATCATACGCATCGATATCCATTCTTTTAAGTTTTAGATCATCCATAATATCTAAATACTTAAAATACTGATATAGATTCTGGCCTTTATCTAAACCGCCTATATAATGAATTCCTGTATCGAAAATACTTTTATCTCTAACAAAAGTCTGTAAGTTTCCTCCGAATTGATTGTTCTTTTCTAATACACATACTTTCTTACCTTCTTTAGCAAGAATGTTTGCAGAAACCAATCCACCTAATCCACTCCCAATGATAATGACATCAAATTTTTCTTGCATGTGCTATATTCTATTCAAAACTGTTAATCCAAACTCTTGAACAACTACCTTAAATGTAGTTTTCAATGATTCGAAAAACAAATTATCTTCAGAGGTAACAATAATTCTTGTAATATCCTCTGACACTAAATTCTTTAAATGTTGTGGTTGTAATGGTGTAGTTGTATGTAACAAAAGTACATCAAATTTTGTCGATGTCAAATCTTCATCAGCCACAAATTCTATTTTATTCCTAACCGTTGTATAACAGTTTTTTGCCACACTCAATTTCTGAGGTTTAGTTAAAATTCCTTTTAATTTAGCATACGGCCTTTTAAAAGCTAGGTGTAAAAGAAATTGACCATAATCATCACTATAACAAATCACACGATCTTTTTGCTCTATAAAACTCGCTGTTTTATAATATTGTTCCTTATTTGCTAAGTAATCAATTTTTACTTCTCCAAAACAACTCTTGTATCTATAGTTATTTAATAATGCTTTTTTATAATAATCAATTCCTTCCAGATCATTTTGTAAAGTGGCATATTGCTCTTTAAAATACGAACTTATTTTTTTAGTTCTGTCTGTATACCCATCTCCAAACTCTTTATTATCTAATTGAATTCTTGGTAATATTTTTAATTGAATAGCTCCATCGTGAATAATAAAATCCCCCTTAGGAGAAACCTGTGAATTGCCATGAATAACAACTGGTAGTATATCTAAATTTAGCTCTTGAGCTAGATAGAAGGATCCTTTATGAAATCTACTCATTTTAGCGGTTTCTGTTCTGCTTCCTTCGGGAAATGCAATTAAAGAATATCCTTGTTTGACTTTTTCTCTTAAGTGTTCAACCCCTCCTTCTATACCAGAAGAAACTGGGTAAAATCCAGCTAATTTTGCAGCCCTACCAAAAACTGGATTATCATAAACCCAATCTTTCACTAAATAGATCAACTTAGGGTATAACATCCCTATAGAAATGATATCTAAGAAAGATGAATGGTTTGCTATAATAATACATTGCTTACTAAAATCTTCGTTTTCCGGATTATATATACGTTTTTTTACAAAAGGATTAGAATATAATACAGATCCCATTAACTTAGAAACCACTTTATGAAAAACAGCCATTTTCTTTTTCTTGCTCACCGGAAACCACGGAATAATAAGGCTACTCACTACGGAAACTATAAATCCGCCAATAATAAAATACCCAAAACTAAATATTGACCATAATGTTTGACGAATTCTAAGCGGAGTTAATCCTTTTCTTGCTCGATTAGTAATAAACGCTCTAAATAACATTGGCTGGATAGTAAATGAAACCAACACTGCCGATAGAATACCAATTAAGGATACCGTAGATATAGAACGTAAAGCAGGATGTTTTGCAAAGATCAAAACCCCAACTCCTAAAATAGTAGTAATTACGGATAACAAAATAGAGGTCTTATAGGTCGAAAGTTCCTTAACCCCATACGTATATTCCTTTATAAGTCCGTTCGTTATAAAAATGCTGTAATCTACACCCAATCCAAAAATAAATGTAGAAATGATTACATTAAAAATATTAAAATCAATTCCTAGCATTTTCATTACTCCCAATGTAATTACCCACGTAATAGCAATAGGTAATGCAGTAACCAAAGCAAGCATTGGGTCTTTATAAAACAACAACAGTAATAGGACTACAGCTATTAAGGAATACCCAATCAATGAATTAAAATCATTCTTTAGATTCCCTAACAAATTCTCATTCAACTGTTTCCTATCAATAACTACGGTGTTGGGAATCTTATTAAGTGAGGCATTAATCTCATCAGCTTTTTGATGATCAACTTTAATTGCCGAAACAACAGTAGAAAAATCCTTTTCACTAGTTACAAATTCATCGAGGTACAGTTCTTTAATATTTTGGTATTCGTTAAAACCAATTGGGTTAATTTCTTTATTTAATGCTGTATAAAATTGAGTGAATGTCTCTGGTTTAAAACCAAGAACCTTCCCTTTTTCTATTAATAAATTGGTTAAAGAATCTTTACGTTTTTTTGTCCAAAATTCATTCCAAAGAGCTATTTTCTCTATTTGAGCTTCCTTAGATAACACAATTCCTCCAACGGAGCTAAAGTTTATTAATTCATTATTTGATTTCTTTTGATCAAGAGTTTCAAATAATTTATTATTTGCGTTTAAAGCTTCATTTAATGAAGAACCATAAGAAACTAGATAAATTGATTTTGCTTTGTTATTGTTTATTCTATCCAGGTCTTCCTCTGCAGCCACCAACTCTTCCGGTTGATAATTCATGGTACTCAAATCTGTATTAAAGCCAACTTTATGAAAAAGAAATAATCCGACAATAAACACAATACTTATAATGGAAATTAAAACTTTATTTTTATGAAAATCTATTTGAGATATTTTATCTATAAAAGTTTTTCTATTTGTCTTTTTACTTTCTGAAAAACGATATACCTGTGGTATAAAAATTAATGCAAAAACAGATGCCCCAACTACACTTATTGCTGCAAAAATCCCAAGATCATTTAACGCTTCGGATTTTACAAAAATTAAACATAAAAATGCAACTGCTGTAGTAAGACTACTCATTATTACGGGCATAGAAACATCTTTATACAATTCTTTCACATTATTATTATTCCTAAAATGTGTAAGAATATGCAAGGAATAATCCAGTGTAATTCCCAACAAAACAGAACCTATACCTAAGGATATAGCGGAAATTTTTCCTTTGATCAAGTATAATAAAGCAATAGCTACAGTAGCACCAAATATAGTAGGTGCAAAAATAATAAGTGGTACTGCTAACTTACGATAAAAGAAAATTAGTATCAACAACAGTATCGTCATAGCAATACTAACTGTGAGTTGTATGTCGCCTTTTATCTGTTTAGCATTAGCTACTGCATACAACGTAGCTCCAAACAAAGTAGCATTGGTTGTTTCGGAATGCTTCTCATTAAGGTTGTTAGTGATTTTTTTTAACTTCTCTACAAAAATAGTATTCTCTCCTGTCTCATTTGTTGCTAATGCAGGAGTAAGAAATAACAACAAATTTTTCCTGTCTTTAGTAATTAAAAAACCATTGTATAGATCATAATTATCTCCTAACTGAAGTTGTGCAAGCTTTTGGAGTCCTATAGGTGTTAACGATAAAGGATCTTTCACAATATACTTCCTAGTAACAACACCTGCTGGAGAAATCACAGATTTATAATTACTCTCTATAACCCTAGCAATAGAATCTGGGTTAATCTTTTTATCTAAATTGTCATAATCATCTTTAGTAAGAAAAAAGGGAAGGTGATCGTATACAAAATCGTATAATTCCATCACATTATCATCCCCTACTTTGCCTTGTATTTTTTTTACATATTTAGAAAGATGCGTGTTTATAGAATCAATAAAGGTAGTAGCGTATTCTGTAAGATCATCAGGATTCTCCCCTTTGTTAGCAATATTGACTACAATTTTATCGGAGAACGAGACCGTTTTTAAAACTTTTTGTGTAACCTCTGATTTATCACTGTTAGGAATTAATCTAGTAATATCTTCCTCAAAACCTATACGGCTTGCCAGAAAGGCAAATATTGTAATACAGCCTATAATTATTGGCCAAGCAATTAATTTATTCTGTTTTATATATTGATATAATGAGAGAAATAATTTATGCATCTATTGCATTGCTTTTAGATTTCCGAGAGCTAAAATACAAATACGCAATGACTCCTGAAATTGATGAAACTAATGTTGCCAAAATAAAACTTCCTAAGACATATTGACCTAAACTTTTAAAAACATCGGTTCCTGATTTTATATCTTCAATATTTAAAGTTGCATCCATTTCTTTACCCATTGCAACTGCCCCTATCTGATAACTACCATAGATAATAAAAGGAATCAATGGAGGAATACTAATATTAGAAAACAAAAAGGCAATAGTTCTATTTAATTTAAGAGCGATAGCAAGCGATATGACTAAAATCGTTTGAAAACCCCACAAAGGTGCTATCCCAATAAAAAGACCCAAAGCTATTGCACTTGCTTTTTTTATTGGCGGATCATCACTCCTTAATACATTTTCTCTCCAATATTGCTTAAATCCTTTTTTTTTTACTCTATTAATAAGCCGTTTTGGTAAATAAAAAAACAAGGTCAAAGTAACCAACCATGTATTAAGAATACTAATACGCGTAAAATCTTTAAATGGTCTAAAGTGAGATACTCTTTCGGTTTCATCGTATAACACCTGCACTGGTATATTACGAACTTCTACATTTCTCCAAGCCAACTTAACGATTACTTCTATCTCTAATTCGAATTTTGTAGTAAAAAGTTTAAGCTTAGCAATCTCTTTAATTGGATACAATCGATATCCAGACTGTGTATCCTTCAGTTTTATGCCAGTCTCTATATAATACCAAAAATTAGAAAATTTATTCCCAAAACTGCTTTTCCCTGGCACTGAAGGATCATCCATATCTCTTGATCCTATTAACAGCAAAGAACTGTTTTTATCCTGTTTCTCTAATTGATCTAAAAACAGTGGTAAATCGCTAGGAAAATGTTGTCCATCACTATCTATAGTAATCATATAATCATACCCCAATTTACTCGCTTGCTTAAACCCTTCTCTAAGCGCCATCCCCTTTCCTTTATTTTCTGGAAAAGTTATAATAGTAAATTGATTCTGGTAATTTTCTAAAATACGAGAAGTATTATCTGTAGCACCATCATTAATTATAATGATACGATCCGTGTATTTCATTACTCCTTGGATAACTCTATCCAAAGTATTCTGATTGTTATATGTGGGTATGAAAACACAACAATTTAGTGTCTCGAAACGAGTATCATATAAAGTAGTTTCAGTCACAGTGCTATTTTTTCAGTTGCAAAAATAGTATAATTATATTTTGAATTATTACTGTACTGAAAATAATAAAAGAACTATAATGATTATTTGTTAAAAGCTTTAGAAGTAGACATAAAGCCCTTGATGAATTTTTTTAATTTAGGAGATGATATTTTTTCCACATTATTAGTCAAAAAATCCTTGTCTTCATCTATATCTTTATAATATCTAGTGATCTTGGGAGCACTGGTTTGCACGCTCAATCTTATCATTCTGAGCTCAATATTATTGGGTTCGGCCTCAATAGCAGTTTCGATTAACTTTTTACCTTTTCTAAAAAAGGAAATTTTATCCAGTTTTCTGTCTGCATAAGATGCTTTTAAAGTTAAAGCACATCCGTGATACGCGGATAAAACAGGTTTATTTTCGAAATTTATTTTCTGTGTAGTTTCAAAAAACTTATCTGTATTCTCTTTTGTATCTTTAGCATGTCTATATAAATTTCTTACTTCTGTAATATCCACCGTACTGGTATTTACAAAAAACAGACTCATAAACAATACTAAAGATTTCATACTCTACATATTATAATTTAACAAAAGTCAACACCACTTTTAGCGCTGTGGTATCATCATATTTTACGGTACTCTTTACCTTAATCTCTTCTTCAGAGTCCTTAAAATCATTCACTATTACTAAATCAGGAGTTTTTTCTGGATTAATCACTGCCATAAACTTCACATTAGAAGTCTTTTTCATAAACAAGCGACAATCCAGTCTATTTTCTGTTAACTCCTTAATGATTTGCAAAGTACAAACTCCTGGCGTAATTGGATTGCCCGGAAAATGACCTTTAAAGATCTCATTTTTTGGATTTAAAGTAATGGTCGTAGTTTGTATACCATCCCTTACAGAATCTTCGTTAATTTTATATAAATCAGCTATTAGCATGTTATTTTTTTAAGAAATTTAATTCAATATTCAATCTAATATTTTTATGATCAATAGATATATTATTAGCTAAATGATCCTCTGCGATATCATTAAACAGTACGATCACTTTTTCTTTTCTCTTTGTGGTATTAACTATCTTATCTAATTTCTGATCCGATAGATTGTAAAAATAATAATTACTGTACTTCCCTTTCTCATTTTTCAGAACATTATATGTATCATTATGATATCTTTGGACAGCCATACCTTTTTCTTTTACCAATAATGTAAAATCCTTTATTAAGGTATTTAAGATAATTTTTCTATCAAGTTGTTCTATAATTGAATGAATTTTATAGGATTCACTATCTATTTCAATATCAAAAAATGTACTCCCAAATTGTGATGTAAATACAATACGATGCTTTTGGGGAGCAATCTTTTTTAAAATAAGAATACCACTAAATTCATTTCCATAAACTGATATATCTGATTTATAAACATAATCAATTGTTTCGCTCGAAAAATATGGATTAACGACTTGATCTCCTGATTTCACCTCCGATTCTGTAAAATTTTCTACAGTTGCAACCTTGCAGCTAAAAACAGATATACATAATATACTAATGAGCAAATATCGCATCTGGTATAGGTTTATTTACAGATGTGTTCTCGAAATTGATAAGAGTATAATCTCCTGAAGGTTCTATTAGTTTAACACTAGAAACTAAATACTTATTTGATTCAAAATTTAAAACAATCTCCTTAAACATATTTTTTAAAGTTTGATCAATTGGAGATAATTTTGCGATAAAAAGTTCTTTGTTTTTAAAAAAACGTATGGAAAATTGAGTGTCATCTAGCATATCGCCACTAACACTCTTTGCTATCAAGTCATTTAATTTTTTAAAAACTTTATTAGACGCCAAATTAATATCGCTTTTCTTTCCTGCATCATTGATAAACAACTTTTTATCTTTAAAAATTACACTATATTCATACGGACTTGTATATGACCATTTAATAATATTTGGTGATTTAAAATACAGATCACCACTACTTTCTATATCGTTAGAAAGAAAATCTATATGTTTTAATTGTGTGAATGTGTTAACAATGGTTTTTGATTGCTTAGCACTTTTACTTACAGAGTTTTTAAAAGATGTAATCTCTGATGTCGAAAGCTCTACCTCTTGAGCTTGCAGGTAAGAACCACTTAGTAAAATAAAACCAAATAATAAAAATCTAAGCATATGCCTGTATTGAAAATAATTCATCTATCGTAACGGTTGTATAATTATTACTCTGCAAAAATAGCAACAATTGTTCCAATACTGTTAAAGTGATCAACTTTGTATCATGCAAAAGTATAACATCACCATTTTTAAGGTTTTTGGTTATTCTCTTTAATATCACTTTTTCAGAAGGAATTGTTGTATCAAAAGACCTCTTATTCCAACCAATAACAGCATGTCCAGTCTTTTTAACAGCTCTAGCGATATTGGGGTTTGTTATTCCATAAGGAGGCCTAAAAAGTAATGGTTTTTTTTTAGAAATCTTTTCTATCGCAGTATCCGCGTCTACTATTTCACCAATAAATTTATCCGTACTATATACATCAATAAACTTCCCGTGGGTAAAAGTATGGTTGCCTACAATATGTCCTTCATTAATAATTTTTTTAACAATATCGGGGTGTTTTTCTACTTGCTGTCCAATACAAAAAAAAGTTCCTTTGATATTGTACTTGCCTAGTATTTCTAAGATTTTAATTGTATTAATATCTGGGCCATCATCAAAGGTAATAGCAATCTTTTTTCCTTTTGTAGTTGGATTATTGTTTAAACTTTTAAGAAAATATCCTGCCTTTATATTAAGTACTCCGTAAGTGGTTATTACTACCCAAAGCAATATTAAGACAACAAAGGACCAAATCGGTAACTTATTGAAACTTATCGCCGTTATTATTAAAATACCAACGACTATAGATATAGTATTAACTAAATTTCTTATTAGCATCGTTGTAACAACGCAATACTATGATTTTTCCCAAGATATTGATTATAAAGAAGTACAGTATCATATTTATTAGCAACAACTTCATTTACCTTTAAAACATTTGGCACTTGATTGTTTTCAAATATTTTACAACCAAGCCAAAATCCAAAACTAGAAGCTACTGGATAATCTCCTATTAAGTGCTTATAACACAACTGCTCTTTATCAGAAAAAATCGAAGTTTGCAAATTTTCGTAATAATGATCAAAATTAATATCCCCGTTATTTCCTAATACCACAGCATCAATATCTTCGATGCTCATATTATGTCGAGAAATGAATGATATTATTGATGTTTTAATATCATCTGAAGAACCTTTACTAAGGGTTTCTACATCAATAATTTTTGCAAGACTTTTTTCAGTTTTATCAGAACCCAAAACCATAAATGTAGATCCTTCACTATTTACTGTTCCAGTCGTTTTAGAATTTAACAAGTTAATTACATCAATATTATCGTCTTTAATCTGACCATCCAATTTATGTAATAATGTTGAATTTTTAGCTACTTCATCAATACCTCCAACAAGAATTTGTTTTTCCGGCTTTTCTGACAACATCAATTGCGCATCCATAACAGAGATCTCAAAAGAAGCAGAACCTTGTACATAGGTAACATTATATGCTTTGCAACCTAATCCTAAAGCTACTTGTCCTCCAACTGTATTATGTGTAGACTGTATAAATAATGTTGGAGTTAAAAACTGCTCATCATTATTTAATACATTTTCTAAAAACTTTTCAGAATCTTGTTTACATCCCATTCCTGTACCTGTAATAATAGCATCAGGCATTTCTATTCCAGAATTATGTAACGCCATAGAAGCGGCTGTAACTCCCATCTTTACCGACTTAGACATACGTCTCATTGCCGCTGGTTTAATATATTCTTTATAATTAGGATCATGAGATCTAAATATAGACTCTTTATGAGAGATTATATCCTCTAAAAATGTTTCTGGATCTGTTGTTGGCTGTGCCGAAATACTGGCTATTCCATTAATATAGCAATCGCTCATTATTTTGTAAATATTAAAGTGGAACAATTACCTCCAAAACCAAAAGAATTTGATAATATGGTTTTCATTTCTTTGGATGCTAATTCCGTTTGTGGAACCAATGAAAACTCTTTCATTTTATTTTTAAAATTCAAATTCGGGAAAATTAAGTTTTCACGAAGAGATAGAAGTGAATACACAGCTTCTACAGATCCTGCTGCTGCTAATGTATGTCCTGTAAATGCCTTTGTAGAACTAAATACAGGAGTTTTTTCTTCTCCAAATATTCTGGTCATAGCTACTCCTTCTGATAAATCATTATTAGGAGTTGCCGTACCATGGGCATTTACATAATCAATTTCATTTGCAGTTATATCCGCTACTTTTAGCGCTTCATTCATTGCTAAAAAAGCTCCTTCTCCATCAGAAGAAGATGCAGTTTGGTGATAAGCATCATTTGCATTAGCCCATCCCGCTACACGTCCTAAAACCTTCTTATTTTCTTTTTCTACAATCGAATCACTCTCTAGCACCAAAAATGCTGCAGCTTCTCCTAGATTTAATCCTTTTCTGTTATCATCAAAAGGTGTACATTCTGAATCCGACAAGATCATTAAAGTACCAAAACCATTGATTGTGAACTTAGATAACGCATCAGTTCCTCCCACAATCATTCGATCTATTTTGCCCGCTTGAATCATTCTTGCTCCGAGCATAATTGCATTTGCCGCAGAGGAACAAGCAGTACTTATAGTAGAAACATATCCATTGATTCCTAAATGATTAGAAATAGATTGGGTAGTAAAACCTGCATGTTGCGCCTGTATAAATCTTCGATTATCTTCAATTTCTGTATAGCCAAGGTAATGCTTTTCTGTGGTATCCATACCACCTACACTGGTTCCTGAAACAAAACCAGTTCTATATTCGTTAACATCAGAAATCTGTGCATCTCGCAACGCTTCTTTTGCCGCAATAGCACCTATCATAGCAGTTCTAGAAAAACTATGTAACGGTTTTAACCCTAATTGTTTCTCCAGATCTTCATTGGTTTGTTTAATTTCACCAACCATGATTTGATCCTTATGACGAGTTTTCAACATCTCAATTCTGGAAATTCCAGGAGATACTGATTTCAAAGCATTCAAATTTTCTTCTACCGTATTTCCGATAGAAGAAATAATCCCCATACCAGTTATGGCAATGCCTTTATTCATATTATTTTGTACGGTGTTTTGAAATGTAATCAGCCATTACACTAATCGATTCAAATATAGCTTTACCTTCTTTTGGATCTTTTAGCTTAATTCCATAGTCTTTTTCTAATAATACAATTAGCTCAAGAGCATCAATAGAATCTAATCCTAAACCATCACCAAAAAGAGGATCATCATCTCCTATTTCGCTTACTTCTACATCTTCAAGACTTAATTGCTCTATTAATTTTTCTTTTAGCTCTTCTCTTAATTCAGCCATAACTATTGCTTATATAATTTATTTAATTCTTCTTTTGTTAGCTCTTTTTTACCTTTTTTTGAAAGAAAAGCCAAAAATACGTCATATTTATCATTATCCAAATCTACCCAACCACAAATAACGTCACTTGCCTTTCCTGTATTCATTAAAATTTTAGAATATGAAGTTATAAAATCAGCGTCAAAACTATCTGTTACAAAAAAAGCATTTTCACTTTTCATTTTATGCTTAATACTGATTTCTCCCATAATAATATTGGGCAATGTATATACAAAAATAGCAGGAGAAGGATAAAAATCTTCTCTATTTTGAATACTTAATTGATGTTTTCTATCCGTATCAAGACTAGAAGCCCTATTTGATAAAACTAAAGCGGTATCCTGATCTACTTCTTCTTTCTCATTTAATAAAACCTCTGAAGCTAAAAAACCAAGCTTACATAATTCGTCCATTTTGTGAAACTTCGGATATTTTAACTCTAGAAATTTATAAACCCCTTTTGCAAAATCCTTTAAACTTGTAGATTCTAAATCGGTATATAACTCGCGCCCATTTTTGAATACTTTTTTATCTCTAATCAAACAAAAATCTGATATGTAATACTTTTCTTCTATCACAGCACTTCCTTTTCAATAATCAATGCAACATTACAACCACCAAAACCAGAAGCTGTTTTCAAAACTTTATTCAGTTCTCTCTTTTCATTTTTAGCAAGCACGTTTATCGGTTGAGAAACACCTAACTCTTCATAACCTAAAGAAGCGAATAATTCATTATTAATCAAACAATGTTTAGCTATAATACTCTCTATCAAAGCAGAAGCACCTAATGTATGTCCATAGTACCCCTTTAAGCTATTTAATGGTACCTTTTGCAACCCAGCTCTATTAAATGCAATAGCTTCCATTTCATCATTATATGGAGTCGCTGTACCATGTGCGGTAATATGATCTATTTGACCACTGTCTAAATTAGCTTCTTTTAAAGCTTTACTAATGCTTATAAATAATCCTTCGCCAGTTCTTGAAGGTCCAGAAATATGATTAGCGTCATTAGCAGAAGCCTCTCCGGTAATACTAATTACGGTATCCGTATTGTTTTCTTTGTTAGCACTAAGCCAGGCGCAGGCTGCAGCTTCTCCCAAACTAATACCCGTTCTATTTTTACAAAATGGTTTACACGGTGCAGAACTTACCGCTTGAAAAGAAAAGAAACCAGAAAGTGTAAACTCCGAGAGTAAATCACCTCCTATTACAACTACATCTTCAAAAAGTCCTGATTGAATCATTCTCTTACCAACAGCCAAAGCTAATCCTCCAGAAATACAAGCATTGGATAAAACTTTAGGCGTATGATCCAACTTAAAATACTCCTGAATCGTTCTCGAAATGCTACTTAAATATGCCTTTTCATCTTTATCTCTTCGCAGATTATTAATATTTCCTTTAGTTGTAGAAATTACAATTCCACTTTTAGTAATATTTAATCCAGGATTCTCTTTTAGCAGTTTAGAAACAGATAATAACATCATTTTTTCCAACTTTGTATAGCTAGAGTTTCCTGATATTACACTCCAAGCTTTAGAAAGCTTTTCATTATTAATTACGGCGCCATAAAATGCGTCAGACCATATCAAATCATCCTCAACTTTCTGAATGCCAGTATTATTACTACGGAGATTTACTATATTTTCTTCTGTAGAAAAACCAAGTGGCGAAACTATATTATCAGCAACTATGTAGACTTTTTTCATAACAAACCTACTTTACGTTTCCAATCAAGAAAAAATTCCGGAATACTTAAAGACATATTTCCATCCAGATCTAAAAATACTTGCGTAGTTTCTCCAACACAAACCAAATCTTTATTCTGGTTATACACATTGTACCTAAAAATCATTTTTGCAGCTGGGCTATCTACATATATAGTCTCTACGGTAGCAATATCCCCATACTTTAATGGTAACTTATGATCGCAATTGGAATTAACAATCGGAGTAACATAATTATTGTCCTTTACATGTAAATACGAAATACCATGAGTTCTACCGAAAGCTTCTCTACCTTCTTCAAAATAGGTAATATAAATACCATGCCAAACAATGCTAAGAGGATCACAATCATTAAACCTGACTCTTACCTCGTGAACATATTTAATATCGGTTACAACTTCTTTAGACCGCTTTTTTCTTTTCATAATATAGTATAGCGATTACGATAGTACTAATAAAAAACCCAATAAGCAAACCTATTTCGGGAAGAATATCTATCAGACTACCTTTTCTTAAAAAACAATCATAAAAAGCTTCTAATCCCCAATTCATCGGAGATATTTTGGCTATAATCTGCATCGTATCTGGCATTGCAAACACAGGAACCCATACTCCACCAATCGCTGCAAGTAATACAACCAAAACAGCACCAAATGGTGCTGCCTGTTCGTGTGAGTTAAATACCGTACCCAACAACACTCCTAATCCTATTGCCGCCAATCCAGAAGATAGCGCTACCACGTATAGTAAACCTAGATTATTCCCTAAATCCAAAACCGGAAGACCTAATTTAGGAAACACATAAAGCCCTAATAACAAAACTAATGTAAATTGCAAAAGACTAACCAATAAAAACAGAAATGCCTTTCCTCCAATAATAGTTGCGTAATTAATCGGTGTTGTTTGCAATCGAACAAATGTTCCTTGTCCTTTTTCATGAACAAGGTTTAATGATAAAGGTAAAATCATGAAAAATATTGCGAACAAGGTCCAAGCTGGGATATTATGTTGAACAGAATTTGGAATAATCAACTCTCCGGATAAAGATGGATTTATCTGATCATATTTAACAAAAGTATCTCTATTAAAAGACTTAAGACTTTCTGACTCTCCTAATTCTTTTTCAAAAGCTTCGTAAATTGATTTAGTTTCTATACTCGCCACCAACTTATCAACCGCAAATATCACAGAACTTCTAAAGGTTTCTTGAGTAATAGGATCGAAATAAAGCTTTACGACTTTATTATCCGGTAACGTTTCTGTAACGTCAGCTGTTTTCAAAGAATCTACAGAACCTTCGAACTCTTCGAGTATTTTAGAAATATTTTTATCTATTTGGTTTTGGAGTTCTTTACTTAACCCCTCTGGTATCACAACAGCTAACTGATAATCTCCAGAAGCTACCAAAAGTCTTGCTTTTTCTTCTGTTAATGATATATTATCTATCTTAGAAACAGGTTCCAAAAATTCTATTTCAGAAAAACTCTTTTGGATTTCAGCCGATAACTTCCCATTATCTTTATCAACCAGTAGTATTTCTATTGAACTACTGGATACAGATTTAAATGTCGCATCTTGAATTAATGTAACAGTAACTACTAAAACAATCGGCATTAAGAACAGAATAATTAATCCTCCAGGATCTCTTAGGAGCAACAAAAATTCTTTTTTTATGGATGCTAAAAATCTATGCATAGTCACGAAGTTCTCTACCTGTAAGTTCTATAAATACATCTTCTAAGTTCCTAGCCTCCTTAGTATTCTTAATCAATTTAGACGGTGTATCTTCTGCTATAATTTTTCCTGAATCAATAATCCCAACCATAGAACACAAATCTTGTGCTTCTCTTAAATGATGGGACGTATAAATTATAGTTGTTCCTGACTGATTGAGTTCTATAAGTTTAGTAGTAATCGCTTGTTTAGATTGAACATCTACTCCAACGGTAGGTTCATCTAAAAACAACAACATCGGGTTATGTAGTATCCCTGCAATCAGATTCACCCTTCTTTTCATACCTCCTGAAAACGTTTTAATTTTTTTATCCGCAAAAGGCAACAACCCTAATTGATCTAAATGAGATTTGATTATTGGTGTAAGTTCGGATTTTTTTATTCCAAACATACTTCCAAAATAAAACAAATTCTCCTTAGCAGTTAACTTGGGATATAATGCATATTCTTGAGGTACAACCCCTATAGATTTTTGAATATCTTTTGCGTGTGTTTTAAAGCTATTTCCAGAAATCAGCACTTCTCCTGAAGTGGGTTTAATCAATCCACATAAAATGGATATTAATGTAGTTTTTCCTGCTCCATTAGGTCCAAGAAGTCCATATACTTCTCCGGATTTTATTTGTAAGTTCACCTTATCTAATGAAAGAAATGCAGCTCCTTTATATTGTTTAGAGATATTTTTTATGTCAATAAGAGGAGTTTTATCCATTCGCAGTTATTTAATTGCTTTCTTAAGATCCAAAAAGAATGCTCTTTCAGCTAATGCAATAGCATCTAGTTTATCAGCAATTTTATTATAAGCATCCGTTTCTCTACTTCTATTTTTATAAAGTCTAGAAGCATCAATTGCAAAATCTCTCCATTGATCTCCTATTACCGTCATTTCTTTAGATAATTCAGCTAAACGAGGGTTTTCCATAATCACCGATGCTTCCTGTAAAAAAGCAGCAAAAATAAATCGAAAACCTCCACCTCCAGTTCCTATTTCTTCTTGCATTCGGACCAATTGACCCAAGTAATGATTTGTCTTTTTTATACCAATTTTATCCGGCCATTTTCGAATTCTTTTGGCCACAAACCTAATTCCCCTAAATCCAACAATAGGAACTGGTGCTAACATATGTCTATATGCTTGTTTTATTCCTTTAGTAATTGCTTTTTTAAGATCTATATCGTTTGGTAATTCTGTCGGATAATAAATATGTCCATTTGGTGCAAAAGGACCTTTAGCGAAACGCACTTTTTCTAATTCCCTAGAAGATAATGTAGTTACTTCCTGCATTACAGGATCACTAATAAGGTAATTATCTCCATCCTTACCATACACCACTAAATTGTGTGCATTAAAGTGAAAACGATATTCATCAGGGAAATAAGTCAAGTTATACACTCCAACCTGTAGTCCTACCGGATTATTTTTTGATAATTCTGCATCTAATGTCTGCTGAGCTTTCTCCTTTGACTTAAATTTATGCCTTTTTATCTTAAATCCTAATCTTTTACTTACTCTAGAGAAAATAAAGCCTGGAACAGGTCTAAAACTAAACATTGGAGCGAAATTCACCTTGATAAAAGGTATATATATAAAGAAGACTCCTGAAGCAATTCCAAATACCATCGGTTCACTTACCTTAAGCCCATTATAATTTAACAAGTTAGAAACCACTCCATTTTCGCAATGGGCAGATTGATTGTGTTCAAAGTTTATTTTCAAATCTTAGGATTTTTAAGTTCTTCTAAAGATATTTCGAAAGCTTCTGCATATTTACTTAATGTCTTTTCATTTAGCTTTCTAAATGTTTTGGCCTTAAGGTGTCTTTTCACTTTCCACTGCCACAACCCTACATATCCAGATAAAACGACAACGTCCATTCGCTGTAATTCCATATAATACGCAATAGGGCTAAGCTCTCCACTTTTTATTTTTTTGATTGTATCTTGAAGTTGCTCTTCTATCAATTCTAATGATTCGTTTAATGCAATTGTCTTTGCATCCCAACCAGAACTAAGGGCTTTTCCGTATTTACCATCCTTATCGACAGCATAAACAACCTCTTTTATATTTGCTTTAGAAAGGCTACTTTCATCCTGAGGTACGTCTTCTTTCTTCATACTATCAATAAATTAAAATTTAAAAGTTTCCAGAACTAAGAATCTACTATAATAGTTTTCATCTCCGAAGAGGCTATTAAATTCCCTTCCGGGTCATTAACCTCGATCTGAACAAGCGAAACTTGCATAATTTCTGCTACAATTTCTACAGTAGTTATAAGCTCAGTACCAATTTTTGGTAATGAATTAATGGTGGCATGTTTTATAGAGCCTATAAAACCCGTTTTAGGTTTATCATCTTTACCTCTATTTATATATCCTCTATAGCCTCTATGCAAGGCAATACTTTGTGCCATATTTTCTATAAGCCCACCTTCTGTTAGATAATCTCCTGAGGTTAATATATTATCAGATGTAACTTTTAATCCTGAAATAACCTTTTCAGTATCAAAGTATAATAACTTATCAATCATAACAAAAGGATCCTTTTGTGGAATCAACTTTTTTATAAAATCAGTATCTGTAATATTTTCTTCTAGTTGATTACTCATTAGCAAACAGTAAATAAAATATGAAAATACGAAAAACGTCCACTCTCTGGAACCATTGCAACTACCTTATCTCCCTTTTTTAACTTTCCAGAGTTTTTCAATTCATTTATCATTAAATAAATAGATGCAGAACCAACATTTCCAACCTTTTCTAGATTCGTAAACCATTTACTCTTAGGAATTGAAATTCCTTGATTTATCATTTCATTACTTAACCTTTCTTCAAAATAAAATGAAGAAATATGAGGTAAGAAGTAATCTATCTCTTCCTCATTTAGATTGTTTTTCTCAAAAGCATCTTTCATACTAGAAACTGCTTTTGGAACAACATGTTTATCTAAGATTTTTACATCTTGTTTTAACGAAAAAACAGATTCTGACAACCACTCTGCCGGCTCATATTCGCTCCAAGGCTTAAGGCTTCCATCCTCATTTTTATCTCCTCCAGCATACATACAAGCCTCTAATTCATGCGCAAATGAATAAGCTTGCATCCAATCAATTCGCAAAGAATTTTCTCCTCTTGGTTTATCTTCCAATAAAAAAGCTCCTCCTCCATCAGATAACATCCATCTAAGAAAGTCTTTTTTAAATCCAATAATTGGTTGTTCCTCTAAAGATTTTAAATTCTCTACTTCTTTATCAAATTTTCTAGATTGCATCCAAGTAGAAACTCTTTCTGTTCCTGTACAAATAGCATTTTTAGTACTATCAGATTTAACAGACAGAAAACCATACTTTAGTGCACTCATTCCAGAACAACATACACCTGAAGCTGTATTTAATTCAATACTATCCTGAGTATCTAACAATCCATGAACCATCGATGCGTGAGAAGGCAACAAATTATCCGGAGTAGAAGTTCCACAAGAAAGCAACTCTATTTCCTTTTCTGAAAAATCAGAATCGCATAGATTTTTGATCGTTTCTCTTGTAAGTTGAGCATTATTATGAGTAATGTTTCCATGACTATCTACAGCATAATACCGTTCTTTAATCCCATTATTTCTCAAAACAATTCTTCTAGCTCTCGAAGGCTGATCATCAATCATCCCTAGTCTCTTTTCCATTTCATCATTCGAGACTGGCTCATTCGGCAAGAAGTGCCCTGTTTTTGTTATGTAAACGTTTTTCATAAATAATGATTACTTATCGTAATCTTGTTGATTGATAATATTTAATATCTTTTTTTATGCGTGCATAAAAAGGTACATAAGTCAACAAAAATATAATAAAAACTATAGGTACAAAAACCCAAATAGCAAATTGTAGATAATACTCAAAAAAGTTTAACCACTTTGCTCTCCTTTTTTGTGATTTAAGTCCCACTTTATATATATGTGCTGACCACTTACTAAAGATATGATTTCCAGATTTATCTGACCTAATTAAGAAAGGTTTTATTCGAACTGCTCCATCTTTAACCAACTCTTCCTGTAATTGTTCATAATTTTCTTTAAAAAGATATTTTTTTATAATTGTCCCAAACTTTCCGGCACCGTTAATATCTTCTTCTGAAACTCCAGGTTTTGGGAAAACCCCTAAATATTTAGTTTTCTCACCTCCCATCATCCAATGAACAATCGTAATAACACTAATATGATTCCAATGCCTATCTACAAAAGCAATATTACCAATTAATTGTGCTTTACAATCCACCAATAACTTCTTAACTTTTTCCTGAGTTAAGATCCACATGTTTCTGGAACCATTTACGGTAATAACAGGAGCATCTTTCAACAATACTTTAGCGTCATCACTTTTCAAAAAAGAATTAATAGGAATCGAGGGTGAAAGATACCAAACTGTATAGCCCAGTATAATCAGATCATATTTTTTTTTCTTTATTTCTTCCGGAATAGGAATATTAGGGCTTGGGATTTGCAAATAGGATTCTGGAAAAGCTTGTATAAAGTCTTTTTTATTCCAAGGAAATTGATAAGGCTCTTCCGGTTTTATTTGATGTATTGTTAAATCACATTCTTCATCAATCATCAACGGTTCTACCAGATTCGTTAATATCTCACCTAATTGACCACTTTGACTATAATACAAAACAAGTACATTCTTCATACATTAGGTTTTAAGATCATCCCAATAGTCGTAGTAATTAAACCATTGCAAGGGATATTTATTAACCATAATCTCAGTATTTCTAACATACTCTTTTAAAACATGGCTAGGTTTGATAGATTGCTCTGTAAATTCTGGTTCACGAGCGTACAAATTATATTGTTTTTTAGCTCCTTTCATTATATACATAAAAAGAATAGGCTTCTTTTTTCTCGCAGCTAACTTATACGGACCTGATGGAAACTTTACTGACTTACCAAAAAACTCATGTTCCAAAAATTGAATCCCTTCTACATATCTATCTGCAGCAAAAATTATCACCTCACCATTTGCTAGAACATCATTCATCTGAAAGATATGAGACATATCCTCCTTAATTACAATAAATTTCATACTAGTATCGTTAGACACAGCTCCAACATACTCCTTGATTTGTTCATTTTCTTGATCGGTAACCATTAGATTGACACCGGTATTAGTCATATCAAAATCATCAAAGAAATAACGTGCTATATTAAAACTTCCTACGTGAGCACTGAAGATAATCCCACCCTCACCTTTACTTAAGAGTGCTTGCATTTTTTCCCGACCATCGTGGGTGAAAGTGAATTTATTTTTTAGTCCAAAAGATATAGCTGTCCTATCGATAAGTGTTTGACCAAAAACTATATAATTTTTATACACACTGACAAAAGACTTAAAGCGAGATTGCTTTAGTCTTTTATTATAGAAATAATAACTAGCTTTTGTAGTTGAATAGGAAAATATAACATAATACGCTGCTACAAATATTAGAATTGAGTAAGCAGCATTTAATCCTAAATTCTTTATAAAGAAAATGAATATTTTATATCCTAAAGGCGTTCCTTTAGCTTTACCTTCCCATTGGGCCATTACTTCTTCTAAATATTGACTTTACGTTCTATCAAATCATAAAAATCTTGAAAACTTTCTACTCCAACAAAATCATCACCAACCAATTTCACTCCAAAAGTGGCTTCAATAGCTACAACAAGATCTACGTAATCTAAACTATCTAAATCTAATGTTTCTTTAAGGTTTGCTTCGGGAGCAATTTCATCCGCTTCTACCTCGAATTCTTCTATCAAAAAGTCATCAACTTTTTCAACAATTACACTTGTTTCCATCATCTTTCTTGTAATTTTTTTCTATTCTAAATCTTTTTTATGACGATTGCAGAATTTGTGCCCCCAAACCCAAATGAATTCGACAAAAATACATCAATTTTTTTATCTACAGTTTCTTTTACCAAATTTAACTTTGACGAATCTTCATCAGGAGACTCAAGGTTAATATTAGGCGCTATAAATGAATTGTTTAACATTATTAAAGAATAAACAATCTCACTTGCACCTGCCATCCAACACTCATGCCCAGTCATTGATTTTGTAGAACTCACGTAAGGTCTTGATTCTCCAAAAACTTCATTAATCGCCTTTGCCTCATTTGCATCTCCTATAGGAGTAGATGTAGCATGCGCATTAACATAATCAACATCTTCAGGTTTTACATTCGCCTGATCCACTGCTCGTTTCATAGCTCTAGCAGGTCCCTCTTGGTTTGGCGTAGAAATATGATCTCCATTAGATGAAAAACCATAACCTACAACTTCTCCCAAAATAGTTGCCCCTCTTTTAACCGCACTTTCATAAGACTCCATAAACAAGGCAGCACCACCGCCACTAGGCACTAATCCATCTCTTCCGCTATCAAAGGGTCTCGATGCTTTTGTTGGGTTTTCTTCATTCACAGAAAAAACTCCTAATCCATCAAAACTACCAAAGGCGTAATCATTAATTTCTTGAGCACCTCCACACAACACATAATCCTGAAGCCCTTGCTTAATCAATAAATACCCCATTCCAACCGAGTGTGATCCACTTGCGCAAGCAGCACTTATTGTAAAATTAACACCTTTCAGTTTAAAAACAGTTGAAAGATTCATTGTTACCGTAGAGTTCATAGACTTAAA
Organism: Aquimarina sp. AD1; assembly: GCF_003443695.1. Lineage (NCBI taxonomy): Bacteria > Pseudomonadati > Bacteroidota > Flavobacteriia > Flavobacteriales > Flavobacteriaceae > Aquimarina > Aquimarina sp. AD1. The sequence continues at coordinate 1,655,097 of NZ_CP031966.1, forward strand.
AACACCTCCGGAACCCACTAAAGTAGTATCTTTCTTAATTCTTATCTTATCGATTGCTTGCATTACCGACTCTGCAGTGCTATCATTTCCAAATAGCACACCTATTTCTTCATTGTCTAAGAACTCTTGATCTACACCTGCTTGATCAAATGCCTGTTTCGTAGCTATATAAGCATACTCAGACTCAGAACCAAAACTTACTCTTTGCCTTCTACTTAGCTCCTTTTTTAAATTAGGTTTAGGAACGGTTCCTGTCAAAGCTGATCTATAACCAAACTCTTTTCGAGATGGTTCATAAACAATGCCAGACTTCCCTTGGTATAATGATTCTTTTACTTCTTCTACATTAGAACCAATACAAGAATATATTCCCATTCCAGTAATAACTACTCTACGCATACTAATTTCTTATGAATAAATTCCTCCATTAATATTCACAACTTCTCCAGTTATATATGAAGCTTTTTTGGAGGCTAAAAAAGACACTAAATCAGCGACCTCTTCTGCTTCCCCAAAACGATTCACCGGAATCATACGCTTCAATTCTTTTTCATCCATCTCCGCTGTCATATCCGTTTTTATAAAACCTGGTGCAACTGCGTTTACCGTAATTTTCCTTTTTGCTACTTCTTGAGCCAACGCTTTTGTAGCGGCTACCAAAGCTCCCTTTGCAGCAGAATAATTAGCTTGCCCAGGTGTTCCTTTTACTCCAGAAACAGATACAACATTTACAATACGACCATACCTATTAGTTAACATCTTTTGAATCAAGTGATTGGTTACATTATAAAAACCATTCAAACTAATATTAAGAACATCATGCCAATCTTCTGGTTTCATCCACATAAATAATCCATCTCTTGTAATTCCCGCATTATTGATAATAATTTCAACAGTAGCATCTGGATTTTCAGCTATCCAATTATCTAAAACTTTATGTGTATCCTCCCTATCAGCTACATTAAATTTTAATAATGTACACTGCCCTCCTTCATCTTCAATAATTTTTTTAGTTTCATTAGCAGCTGTATCATTAGACTGATAATTAATTAAAACAGGGTACTCCAAATCTTTAGCTAACTTAACAGCAATTGCTCTTCCTATTCCTCTGGATCCACCAGTTACAAGGGCGTATTTCATTTACATCTTTTTTTTAAGATCAAATAATTATTGAACAATGTTTAAAACAACAATTATTCCAAATTAAGATTTAATTAACAATATTAAAAGATTCCTTACAACTTTAACAATCGTCTAATGTTGTAAGGAATACAAAATATTTATTTAACGTTAACAAAAGGCTCTGCATTATCAAACCATGTATCACCTAAAAGCTTCCCGTCTGGAGTTAAAAATCCCCACTTTTTTTCATACTTTACACGAGCTAAACCATCCACAAATCCTTTCTCTGCTGCTCTACCTGACAAAAACCCAAAACTACCTGCGGTGATACCATATTTAGCTTCTATAACTAATTCTCCTTTCAGATTTACAAATCCCCAATCTTCAATTTTGACAGGAGCCATTCCATTATTATCAAAATAATCAACATCTGCATATTTGTAATCAATAACCACTTTACCATTAGTATCAATAAAGCCCCATTTGTTACCATCAAAAACACCTGCGTATCCATTTTTAAAAGGTTTCGCTTTCACAAACTGCGGCTCTATAACCCATTTGCCTTCTTTATCAACAAAACCTATTTTCTCATCCTTTCTTGCAATAGTATAGGTTCCGCCTGTTCTAAAATCCCATATTTTAGTAGCCCCATCAACTTTATTAAAACTGTTGGAAGATGCTATTCCAAAAACTTCTTCTCCTTTTTCAGCTCTAGCTACTCCATTCACATAATTACCTATAGATGTATATTCTGGTTTAATTACTATAGCTCCTTTATTATCTATAATACCCCACTGACCAGATTGGTTTGCAAATCTGGCATAACCATTCTGAAATCCTTTGATAGTCTTATATTGTGGTTTTACAATGACTTCTCCCTTTGGATTCATTAATCCAACCATCTTGCCTTCTCTAACAAAAGCAACTCCTTCTTTAAAAGGATATATTTTTTCGGCATTAGAGTACGTCAACTCTTTACCTTCTTTATCAATGTATTGCCATTTCTTATTTTTCAATACCATAGCAACTCCATTATTAAAATCCTTTGCCTTATCAAATTGGGCTTCTAACAACCATTTCCCATCTGGGTTGATGTATCCCCATTTTTTACCCTCCAAAACCAATGCAACTCCATCAGCAAAACTATTTGCTTTCTTGAATTGAGGTTGGATAACAAACTCGGCTTTTTTATTAATGTACCCAAACTTTCCATCCTTCCTAGCTTTTGCTAGTTGTTGAGAAAACAAGGTTTGTAAACCAAATACTAATGCTAGTGTAATTAAAAGTGCTTTTTTCATCATATCTATATTTAAGGTTTATTTTTAGTACAAATAAAAAAGCATAGGTTAACATGCTTTCTTATATTAATAAATAAATTAAATCTTAATCAAATAATCTAATAGGCATCATTTTCTTTAAGGTAGTCTTTAACCTCCTGAACAAATGGATAAGTAACATAATCCTTCGTAAACGGAGGAACAATTTTTTTAATATCCTTAACTAACTTTTGAGTTCTACTAGATAACTTATCTCCAAAATCAAGATATTCTAACGCCTGAACTATTGTCATTAACTCAATAGCTAACACCTCGAATGTATTCTCTATCACTGTTTTGGTCATATTCGCTGCATTGGTTCCCATACTAACAATATCTTGATTATCATTATTATTAGGAATACTGTGCACATACATTGGGTTGGAAAGAGTCTGGTTTTCTGCAGTTGTAGAAACCGCTGTAAACTGTATCCCTTGCATCCCAAAATTAAATCCTAGTTTACCTAAATTAGCAAATGGCGGTAGTATATCATTTAGCTTAGAGTTCAACAGATAATTTAACTGACGCTCTGCAAGCATTGATAATTTAGTGACAACAAGTTTTAGCTTATCCATCTCTAAAGAAACATAATCTCCATGAAAATTACCTCCGTGATATACATGCTTAGTTTCTACATCTATTATTGGATTGTCATTCGCTGAATTTAATTCTTCAATCAAAATCCTACCCACATGTTTAATCGTATCACAAACAGGCCCTAAAATTTGCGGAACACAACGTAAAGAATAATATTCCTGAACTTTTTCCTTGAAATAAGTATCTCCGTTTTGACCAGAATACAAATGCTTTGTTCTATCTCTTGTTAACTTACTATCTGATAAATGTTCACGCATTTTACGCGCAATATTCTGTTGTCCTAAATGTAATTTACTGTGATTCAATTCTTCAGAAAGGTGATCATCATACGCTTCAACAATCTCATTTATAGCTGAAGAACAAGCTATAGACCAATCTAGCAATTTTTGAGCATTAATAACATTAACGATACCGATTCCAGTCATCGCCGACGTACCATTCATTAAAGCTAATCCTTCTCGAATCTTTACCTCAATTGGTTTAAGTCCTAATTCTTTAAAAACTTCTGCAGTTTCTCTTCTTTCTCCTTTATAAAAAACTTCTCCTTCACCAATTAGTACCAATGCTAAATGCGCTAATTGAACTAAATCACCACTTGCACCCACTCCTCCATGTTCGAAAATCAATGGTGTTACATCATGATTTATCAAATCTTTCAAGCCATTAATAACTGTTGTATTAACTCCTGATTTCCCTAAAGACAAGGTGTTTAATCTCGCTAACATTAATGCTTTCACATAATCAGGCTCCATTGCTTTACCCGTTCCAGATGAGTGGCTTCTAATTAAATTGAATTGCAATTCAATCCTATCTTTATCATCTATTTTATATTGGGCCATTGGTCCAAATCCGGTATTTACACCGTAGATTACTTTGTTTTCAGAAAATTTCTCCAGAAATTTAAAGCTATCATCAACTCTATTGATTATAGAATCATCTATCGTTAGCTCTTCTTGATTAAAAATAACACTTAGGAAATCTTTAATTTCCAACCTTTCTTTTAGTATTAGCATTCGCGAATTAGTAAGTTTTTTCCAATATTTGTAAAAAAATTCAAGTTTACTCTCTATTTTTACAGAGGGCAAATGTAATGTATTTAAAGTACCTTTGAAAATTATGAAAAAAGAAAATGTAGATGTGCTAGTAATCGGTGCCGGTCCTTCTGGTAGCGTTAGCGCGGCTTATCTTAACAAACATGGAATTAACGTTAAGGTGGTTGAAAAAACAAAATTCCCTCGATTTCAGGTAGGAGAAAGTCTGATTCCTAGATGTATGGATAATTTTGAAGAAGCTGGGCTTCTAGATTGTCTTATGAAGCAAGGGTACGAGAAAAAACATGGCGCTCGATTTATTAAGGATGGAGTTACGGGGAGTTTTGATTTTAGCAAAAAGTACGGAGATGGATGGGATTGGACTTGGCAAGTTCCAAGAGATCATTTTGACAAAACTCTGATCGATGAAGCAATTCGACAAGGAGTAAGTGTAGATTTTGAAACTGAAGTGACTAATGTAGAATTTAACGGAACAGATTCGTTAACCACAGTAAAACACAAAGACGGTTCTGAAAGTCAGATAGAAGCAAAATTTATTATAGATTCTAGTGGTTTTGGACGTGTTGTTGCAAGACAACTTGGCCTTGAAGCTCCCTCTAAATTAGCAGAACACGGATCCATTTTCACACAAGTAAAAGACATCAAAAGACCTGAGGGAATAGAAGGTACAACTATTACATTTGAAATTATCGAAACTGAAGTATGGTTTTGGTATATCCCTTTTTCTAATGGTAATACCAGTATTGGATTTGTTGGACCGATGGAATGGATTAATAAATTCGAAGGAAATAAAACAGAAGTTTTACAAGAAATGATGAAAACTTCTCCTTATTACTATGAGCAGTTTAAAGACGTTCCTTATTTGTTCGAACCTTATAAAGTAGAAAATATTGCAAAAAATGTAACAAAATTATTTGGTAATGGCTTCGTCTTAACTGGTAATAGTGCTGAGTTTCTTGACCCTGTATTTTCATCAGGGGTATCTTTTGCAACAGAAACAGGTCTTTTATCTGCTAAATTAGCTATCAAACAACTGAACAATGAAGAAGTTGATTGGCAAACTGATTTTGTAGATTATATGAGACAAGGAGTTGATGTATTTACAACTTATGTAAAAGAATGGTACACAGGAAATTTGCAAAAAATTATTTTTCATGATAAACCAAATGAAGATTTTAAAGAACAAATCTGCGCAGTGCTTGCTGGTTATGTTTGGGATAAAACAAACCCATTTGTTAAAAAGCATAATCACATTGTAAGAAATGTAGCGAAGCTTGTAGAAATGGAAGAAAATATGTCAGAATAGTTTTTCTGACAACAATAATAAAAAAGGAGGCAATTGCCTCCTTTTTTATTATGTACCTATATTATTAATCCTTAGCAGTTATTATTTAGCCAAAGAAACTTTTAGCAACAAGTTATTCTTTTTACCATCATAAGCTTCAAAAATCATGTCTTGATTAGGTAAAATCGCAGCTTTGTACACTTCTAAATTATCTAAACGTGAATTTCTAATGTCACTACCTGTAAGAATAGGTTCTTTAATAACTTCTCCAGTAGCATCATCAATAGTGTATGATGTTAGATAAAGAAACTCTTTTTTACCATCAAAATACCTCGTTGGGTACTCATCAAAAGATCTTTTAAGATTGGTAAAATCATCTATATAGAATAAATAATGTTTACCTAGGTTTTTAAAATTAATATAAGACATACTCTTTTTACCTCTAGCTCCTGTTTGATACTTAGGCAATCTATGAAACCATTTCACATCACCTTCAGAAGAAATTTTAGAAGCAATTACATCTCTGTAATAATATTTATATGTTGTTCTAGAACCAGAAGAACTTGATGTAGTAAATGATTCAACATATCGTTGTTCTCCCAAAATCACAAAACTGGCATCATCGTTATAAACAACATTATTCACCTTTAAACTTTCAAAATCAAGCTTATCTTTTTCATCCTGGGTACCTTCATTAATCCTTGTCTCTCTTTTTAAAGCATAGTCCTGAACAATAGTTGTAGGAATGTCACTTTTAATAACAGAAGAAACAACTCCAGAGACATCTAACTTTGCAGAAAACAAGCCAGTAGCTTCTACCTTATTATCATTTTTAGCATAAAAACCTGAAACACTCATTTTGCCTTGCTTGTCTAGACCAATCACAGCATTCATTATAGATCTTCCAGGTAATTCTATTTTGCTTTTAATGATTTCTTTAGGGTCTTCCTTTATTTTAAAAACTTCAGTTCTATAAGAATACTCTAATTTATTTTTTTCTTCAGCATTAGAACTAAAAACAGAAGCTGTCATATAGAAACTCCCTTCATTATCAATAGCAAAATCCTCATTTTCCAACCACTTATTGGCATAAGGTAATTTTACTTTTCGACTCCAAATAAGCTTCAAACTAGAATCATATACACTAATTCCTATTTTATCAGCTTTATCATTTGCTGTTTTAACTCTAAACAACACTAATAATTTAGTTCCATCAAATGATTTCTTAAAAACAAACTTGTTAATTCTTCCTCCAGCATCAAAACCATAGGTACTTTTAAAACCTACATCATTATTAATATTTTCTTTATCACTCCCTACCAAAATTGGTTTCTCTGCTATAATACCTGTAAGAGATATTTTTTGAGCATAAGCTTTATCTTTAATAGTATAGAAAGCCACAGCCTTCCCATTAAGATCCATAACAGTCTGAAAATCTCCTTTATCCTCTATAACCTGTCTTTTCTTTACTTCTTCTTTTAAATCTTCTAAAGAAAAGCGTTGAATTGTCATATCCTTTCTTCCTTTTTTAATAGCAACCATTCTATTTCCTGAAGCCACATAATAAGAATTAGCACTTTTAATTCTTTTATACTTCTCTCCTATTTTAAAATCAAAATCCTTAGAAAGAACAGGTTTTTGAGCATAAGAATACCCGCATAGAAAAATTGTTAAAAATAATAGGTGTTTCATATTAAGTACTGAAAGGGTTTTGTCTAAATTCATAACATCTAACATTAGGTCAAGTATCACAAATATATGATTCTTGATTGAAACTACTGTTTTTGGAAATTTTTAAACTAAAATTAGATGTTTCAGAAAAATATTTCAGCCAAAGAAAACTGATTTTCAACTTTTTAAAAAAGCGTCATTAATAAATTAAAAATAATGCAAAAAAAATGTTGCATTGTAGATTCATAAAAGCTACATTTGCATCCGCATTTGAAATATTAATGTGTAGTTCTTAATCAATTTTGATTTCGGAGAGGTGCCAGAGTGGTAATGGAGCAGATTGCTAATCTGTCAACGCGTAAGTGTTGCCAGGGTTCGAATCCCTGTCTCTCCGCAATAACTTTTGAGTATTATTTTTCAAAATTCGGGGTGTAGCGTAGCCCGGTTATCGCGCCGCGTTTGGGACGCGGAGGTCGCAGGTTCGAATCCTGCCACCCCGACAATTTGAAAAATATACAATTTATCCGGTCGCGTAGCTCAGCTGGATAGAGCATCTGCCTTCTAAGCAGACGGTCACAGGTTCGAATCCTGTCGCGATCACAAGAAGCCTTACTTTAAAGTAAGGCTTTTTTGTTTTCTAGATACTATCCTATCATCAATATTGGCATACTAGTTGATATTTCCCGATTGTAATTATTAATTATATGACGTAATACATCGATAATTTTAAAAAATAAATATCTTTGCTAACGTTAAAAAAAACCCAATTATGAAAAAACTATTATTTGCAGCCATTATTATGGCAACTACTGTTGTTTTTGCTCAAAAAGAAAAGATCAAGAAGGAAGTGTAAAAAACCTAAAAGGAATTACTGAGTACAACCTTGTCTTTGATTATGAAAATATTAAAGTCCATAAATTCGATACTGAAGAAGAGTTTCTAAAGGATAAAATGGAAAAAAGAGAAAAGAAACATCCAGGAGAAGGAAGAGGTGAAAAATTTAAGAACTCTTGGTTTGCAGATAGAGAAGAGAGATATGAACCAAAGTTTATCGAATCTTTTAACAAACGTTTTGAAGAAGGAGCTGTAAAAGTTGGAAAAGATCTTACTAGTGCTACACACACTATGAAAATCAAAACTACTTGGATATACCCAGGATATAATGTTGGTGTTTCTAGACAGCCAGCTAAGGTTAATGCTACAATAACAGTTTACGAAACTGCTAGTCCAGACAAAATATTATATTCTACGGATTATATAAAAGTTCCAGGTGGAGGAGCATTTGGAAATGATTATAACACTGGTTATAGAATTTCTGAAGGATATGCAAAACTAGCTAAAGAACTAGCAAAATACATTAAGAAAAAGGCCAAATAATCCTTTTTAATTTTAGAATAGAAAAAGCGGTAATAGTATTACCGCTTTTTTTTTATGGTTCCTAATATTTTAGAATCCTTATCAGGTCTAAAATATAAACACATTACTTCTACTTTTTGAGTAATTTATAAAGTTGCATAGACGAATTACCATATAATTTCAGAAAATATATCCCTGTTTCTTTTTCTGATAAATCAAGGTGTATTCTTTCTTGTTTTTGACTAATCATATCATCTTCTATTGTTTTCCCTGATATATCTATTATTCTATATCCAATGTATTTATGATTTCTTGATAATACAACTTGCCCAATATCTGATATAGGATTGGGATATATGTAAGCATCTAAAGTACTATCATCGACACGTTGTAATTGATTATTACAAGATCCAACTATGAAATCATGTTTAGAACCTGCCGTATTATTTTCTCCTCCGGTTGGCAAGCTATAGGTATAATAAAAATAAATTTGATCTCCAGAATTTGCATTAATCTGAAATGGAATATTTGGAGTTACAATATATCCCGGATATGGACCAGAAGTAGAGGTACCGTAATAAAGAATACAGATATTTTCTCCAATTCCAGTAATTTCCGGAACAAAAGTTACCGTTGGGTCTGTAGTATCTGAGGAGATTTCATAACTATATTGACCATTCACTGCTAATCCTACACAATTAGTACTATTGGTATCTTCTGAAGCTCTAAACTCTATAAAATTAAGATTTAAACCATTGGAATCAAAAACAATTCTTAACTCATGATTTCCGCTATTTATCGGAATTCCGGTTACAGAAATTGTTTCGTACTGTTGCCAATTTCCAGTATTAGGTACAGATATCACTTCCGTAATGACAACTCCATCCAGCTCTAAATGAAATTTGCCATTGCCATTAGGGGAGGCTACACGGAAGTCGATATCATAACTATTATTAGAATCCGTAGCGTTTATATCAAAAGCTAACCACTCATTAGCATCAATCCAACCAACATTATATACTCCACCAATAACATCTCCAGTGTTTTCTATATCTACATTATCCTGTCTGTAAGCACCTCCAGTATTTCCTGTACTTAAATCATGATAACCAACCCCTTCTCCACCTTCTTTATAATCTTCGGCTTCTATGATTCCGGGAATTGTAAAACTATTATTAGGAGGTGTAACAATTTCATTTCCATCAGTTGTTATCAATGTATTGGCCGGCACCATAAATGAATCTACCTCAACACCATCTTTATAAACGATACATGTTTGATCTGTATTTTTAGAATTATAAACTACATACATTACGGTTCCTTCTTTTTGAAACACACTACTCATTGGTAAACTCAATCTATAGTTCGATTGTCTTAATCCAAGATTTTGAGAATTATGAGCATAGTAATATGTTAATGCACTTTCATTAGAATTATGAACAACATTATACTCTTGAGATCCCACGGCACTATTCCAAAAATCATCAAAATTGCTGGTCACTCCTTCTGGATCAAAAAATAGCTTAAAACCCCAAGAAACATTCATCCAATCACCACTTAGACCTCCTAAATCGGCTTCCATATTATTTATTATTGGATCAACAATAGCATTTACTTCATTTGTGGTCAAAAATTCATTCCAAAAACCATATGCCGGAGTAATTGGCAACCATTGTATTCCATGAATATAAGTATCTTGTGCTCCAAAAAAAGTTCCATAAACATATCTATTCATTTCTAAGATCCCTACAATCGGTTTATCATATCCTATTTCTTCAAATACTCCACTCTCATTATACCAATAATCTGCTATCGCTCTTCCTTCCATTACATAACCATACGCAGCGGCATCTCTCATATTAGTATTTTCAGTTATTTCACCAGTCATAAACATTCCTGCCCAGGATTGCATTGCTTCTGAAGTAGATTCTTGATTATTCCCAATAGCATTTCCTAAACCATTGGCGAAAGAATGTCCCATCCAAGGACTAAAAGTTCTCATATATGGGAAATCTTCATCATTTCTATCCCAATTTGCATAGGTCTTTATAACCTTTGTAAGCATTGGCCAATACTCATCCATTGCTCCAGGTTCTGCCATTTCTAATAATGCACCAGCATGGGCTAGATATCCATAATGAAAATGATGATCTGTAAAAAAACCTGAGAAAAACTCCTCATTAAATCCTACTAATGCTTTCCAAGCAGGATAATATGCATAATAAAAAGAGGTCTCTCCAGGTGTATAAGTAAGCCAATCATAAATTCTTTCCTTTGCAAAACTTAATAGATCCTGATAATCCGGATGTCCTATTTCTTTTGCGATGAGAACATACTTAATTAATTGGACTAAATATTTTCCTCCCCAATAAGTGCCGTTTGCAAAGTTATCTCGATCTAAACGAGCATTATAATCATCCACCATTTCTATCAATTTTGCTCTTTCATAAGGATTTATATCAGAGTTTTTAGTTATTGGTTCATTAAAATGAGGTAAAAGATTTGCATTAAATTCGTAGTCAAAAGAGAAGGTAGTTCCTTCAGCTATTTTTAACGTTCCTCTTGGGGTAGCCTTATATTCTCTATTGTTGAGAAAAGAAAAGTTATTCGTGTTTCCTCGATAATGATGAGGAATAAATCCCTGTAAAACGTTAGGTTGATCACCAATGATATTTGTTTTTTCTATCTGATAAGTAACATTTACTAAACCATTATCTGGTTGGTAATCATACAAAGCTTTCGTATCTGTCGGTTTTGTAAAAGCATAATCATGTAAAAAATTTAAATCTGATATTTCTGTTAATGCTGAAAATACTATGTATTTACCTTCACTATTTATTAATTCTAGATCCCCATCTACTCCGTCTTTTGGTATAATGTTAGTGTTTTCTGTAAGATGAATTCCATATAAATTACCATCATATTCTATAATAAAGCGATCTACAGTAGCAGGAAAACTAAGTATATCACCATTGGCATCGTAATAAGTTCTAACTCCTGTATGAATAGATTGTATAATCGCATCAAATCCATTCGGTTTTGTCCAAACAAAAGGCATTCCTTGAGCTAATGTAACATCAATAGTTTGATTACTACTTTGATGCTGTACCTCTAAATCTACATGCCAATCTGACCAATTCGCGGCTATTGTTTTATTAGCTGTAAAGCCATCTCCTGTTAGCGTCACTAGATAATCAACACTAATCCCAACACTCTCATCTCCTCCCCAATCTTTTGCTGTTCTGTGACCTATTTGATAACCATCTGCATTAGCTCTAGACAATAAAGGATACGTCCATAGGTTTCCGCCATTACGAGAACCATCTGCATTTTCATTATACAAAACACTTGTCCACCAATCATTTGTAGGTATTGGTTTTCCTGTCATATTAGAACCAACATCTAAAGTAGGGTTTAACGCTACACTTTGAAATGTTCCTTGTGTAGGATCATTGCCAATATATTCATGTGAGGGAGGATATTCTGCATAGGAACCACCTCCAACAGAAATTACATTTTGTGACCAGGTAGACACACTAAAAATTAATAGAAATAGTAATATACTTATTACTTTTCTAAACATTATGGTTTTTTTCATGAGTACGATATTTATTTGAATTTTCAATACATCTTATAGATTTGGATATTAAATATGGTTTTTGAAAAGATTAAATGCGATATATACTCCTCGATTTTCAAACGAGAAATTTTAATACCTAAAGAATAAGAAGTAATATGAAAACTTGGTTTTATACTTATATAAGTAAGGAGCAGCTTTAAGAAAAGCTACTCCTTACTTAAAATTAGTTTTTAAGTATTTTATGGATGGAAGATTCTGTGTTTTGCCCATATGTTTTAATCATATATAAACCTTTGGACAATGAACTTAAATCAAGTGCTAACTCAGTCTCTTCTACGTTTACCGCCCTTTGGAGCACTAACATCCCATTTGTATTATACACGTTAACTTGATATATTCCTTTCATTTTTGATAATGTAAGAATATTATTAACTGGATTTGGATACATCTCTATTTTCAAAGGATTCTTTTCTATTTCTAACCCTAAGCGATTACCACAGGAACCTACTACAACATCATGTTTAGATCCAGCTGTATTATTCTCACCTCCAGTTGGTAAACTGTACGTATAATAAAAACTAATCTGATCTCCAGAATTTGCATTAATCTGAAATGGAACATTTGGAGTAACTAAATATCCAGGATATGGTCCTGTAGAAGAAGTACTATAATATAGGATACAAACGTTGTCTCCTACTCCCTCAATTTCTGGAATAAAAGTTATTGTAGGGTTGGTATTGTCTAATGAGATTTCATAACTATATTGATTATTCACCGCTAATCCTGTACAGTTAGTAGTATTAGTATCTTCTGAAGATCTAAACTCTATAAAATTAAGATTCAAACCATTAGAATCAAAAACAATACGTAATTCATGATTTCCACTACTTATTGAGATTCCGGTTACAGAAACTGTTTCATACTGTTGCCAATTTCCAGTATTAGGTACGGATATCACTTCTGTAATAGCAGCACCATCCAGCTCTAAATGAAATTTACCATTACCATTAGGAGAGGCTACACGGAAGTCCACATCATAACTATTATTAGAATCCGAAGCATTTATGTCAAATGCTAACCATTCATTAGCATCAATCCAACCCACATTATATGCACCACCAAGAATATCTCCTGTGTTTTCTATATCTACATTATCTTGTCGATATGCACCTCCCGTATTTCCGGTACTTAAATCATGATAACCAATACCTTCTCCTCCTTCTTTATAATCTTCGGCCTGTAGTATTCCGGGTATCACTATATAGTTTCCAGTATTTCCATTTACAGTCACAGAAGCTGAACCTGTAACAGATCCACTTGAGGCAGTAATAGTATAGGTTCCAATATCTGAAGCAGTATATAAACCATTAGAATCTATAATACCGTTAGTAACTGTCCAATTAAAATTGGTCTCATATGAATCGCCGCTTTGATCAAAACCTTGCGCACTAAACTGCATTGTTTCTCCTTGGTTAATTTCAACATTATTAGGAGAAATAATTATTGATGATAAAACCGGAGTTTGTATAACATCTTCTTTTGTTAAAGATCTTAGATTATCTATATAAAATGTATCTCCACTACTACTATTAGGATCAAATAGAAATACAATATTATCTATTTGAGCATCATTAACCACTAAATCTGGTGTTCCTGTAAGAATAAACTCTAATGTATGCCAATTATTTTGTTCTTTTACCGCTGCCTGATACACACTGTGTCTTCCGGTTGGATAATTTGAAGGGTTCGATAACGAGCTAGCTTCTAATTGCCAACTAATAATCGTTCCAACAGGTGCACTGGTATAGACATCCATTGCAAATCTTTTATCTTCAGAAACATAAGCACTGGCATCTGCTATAAAGTTAGTATCAAAAAATAAAACATCATATAATTCTGCGTCATCCCTTACATAACTTCCAGCTTGGGATGAATTGTTTACTTCATTCCCTCCTGGGTTTCCAACATTTTCTACATAGATTCCAGTAGTTGTATTATTCAACGAAATATTATTTATTCCGTTATAGTTGTGAATCATCTCAGAGAACTCATACGTAGGTGGATATTCGGTAATCCCATATCTGAAATTATCAAAGTAATATGTTTCTGAAACATTAGAATTAGGATCAAAAAGAATTGAAATCTCATCTATTGATAAATTTGATGTTCCTGCATCGGGTGCTGTAGTATAACTAAATGCTATGGTATGCCATTGATTCTGTTCCTTGACAACACTGGTATATTGACTATTTCTTCCTGCTGGAAAATCACCATCCGATCCAATACTATTTTCTAAACTCAAGGAAATTTCAGTTCCTACAGGTGCAGATGTAAAAACATCCATAAAAAAGATATTATCTCCTTCTATAAATGGGCTTGAATCCTTTATCGCATCTGTATTAAAACTTACAACATCATATAATTCAAAAGTTCCTCTGTCATATTTAGCTACATTAGTGCTATTATTAACACTATTGGGACTTGGATTGGCAACATTTGCTGTATATTCTCCATTTTCAAAAAATAATTCCAATTGATTTATTCCATCATAATTAGCTATGATAATTTCTTCTAATAAAGTAGGATCAGGAGCATCCATTTTTCTCATATTATCAATATACACTGTATGCCCTGTAAAACTATCTGGATCAATCAACAAAACAAATTGATCCACATCTAAAGCTCCTACGCTCGCATCTGGTCTATCTAATAACTCAAATTCTAACGTTTCCCATTGATTCTGAGAAATTGTTTTCGCACTGTATCGACTATGACGACCAGCTGGCCAATCACCTGCCGAGAGTGAACTGTTTTCTATCTGTAGTATAAACTCTGTACCGATCGGTGCATCACTATACACATCCAACCAAATAGATTTTTCTCCTGATGTATACTCCAAAGCATTTCCTATATTAGAAGTGGCCATGTACAAACCATCATATTGTGCTCCAGTAGCCCTAACATACCTACCTACTATTGAAGAATTATTAACATTATTTATTCCAGGATTTGAAATAGATTCTGTTAAGGTCCCATCTGTGGTTGATGTATAGGTTAAATTTCTATTTCCCTCAAAATCCTCAAAAACATATTCTAAGGTTTTTATAGGATTTACAGAAACGCTCATTTTAAATTCATTAGTACCACATTGTGGAACATTTACAACAACTTTTACATCTCCTTCAGTCGTTCCCCAATCAACTAAAATAGTGTTAGTTCCTTGGCCAGAAGTTATCGTAGCACCAGTAGGAACTGTCCAACTGTAAGATGCTCCAACTGTCTCTGTTATTGTATACGGTTTATCTGTTTCACCTTCATAGACACTATTATCTCCAATAAGTTGTGTGTTAAAAGTTCCGCTATACACCCTAACATAATCAACCTCCATCTGTGTAGGGTAATCTGCTGGCGTAGGTGGAATATTTCCGGTATAAGGGGTACCCGGACCTCCGACTGCTACATTAAGTATTAAATACCAATCTCCTTCACTAAAAGGCCAAGGATCTACAGTGTTACCCGGAGTAACAGTATGATATAATTGATCATCAACATACCATCTTATTTCGTTAGGTTCCCATTCTACAGCATACTCATGGAAACCTGAAGACAAATCTAATCCTGCATTAAATTCTCTACCATTATACTGCCAACCTCCATTAGAATAATGTACAGTACCTCCTATACTCTCTGGATTTTTATGTTGAGATTCCATAATATCAATTTCTCCTGTAAAGGGCCAACTTCCATTCTCTGGCAACATCCAGAAAGCAGGCCAAATTCCTCCCGCAGAAGGCAATTTAATACTGGCTTCATATCGTCCATATCTAGAATTAAATTTTCCTGCAGTGATCAACTTTGAAGAAGTAAATTGTTTTCCTCCTGCGGCTTCATTTCTAGTTGTAATCACTAGATTTCCATTTTGCACCGTAGTGTTTTCTGGTTGATACCATTGTTCTTCTGCATTACCCCATCCACAAAGCGTGGGGCATCCATCTCCGTTATCAAAACTCCACTTAGTTAGATCGACAGATGAACCATCAAATTCATCATTAAATATAAGTTCTGAGCATTGGGATTGTACTACATTACAAAACAATGTAAATACAATTAAGGTTTTAAAGAATAAGTGTGTTTTCATAATTAAAATCAATTTGTGTAATTAAGTTTGTGTTAAAAATTTTATATACGTAATTCCTAACCATATGCATTTTATACATACAGCATTACTTTTCTTTGATATTTAGATTATTCTATTAAATAATCAGAATATCAATTATGTTTTTTCCCAAGTAATTCCGATAAACTGAAATACTTTATATATTTCAATTATCTATTTCCGTATTTGATATTAAAAAATATCATCATCTTAAATCTGGTTTCAGTTGTATATTGAATATATACGATGCCGAAATCAAGGGTAGAGCTGAATTAAATATTCCTTGTTATTATAATGGTATTTATTTCCAGATTTTGATATAATCAATCACAAATTGCTTTGGAAAGATAGTATCATCAACTTCTGGACCCCCAAAATTACCACCAATGGCAAGGTTAATAATTATATAAAATGGCTTATTAAAAGGCCACGTTTTATCATTTTTTTCCTCTGGAGAAAATGTATAAACCAGTTTGTTATCTATATAAAAATCAATTTTTTCTTTAGTCCAAGCGGATTTATAAACATGAAAACCTTCTTCTATTGCATAATCAATAGTTTTCTTAGAGTTCTCAGTATCACCAAAGCTTTGTCTTGTATGCAAGGATGTGTATATCGTATGAGGTTCTTTTCCCACATATTCCATAATATCTATTTCTCCACAATCTGGCCAACCTATTTCATCAATATCACCACCTAACATCCAGATAGCAGGCCATAAACCATGTCCTGTGGGAAGTTTAGCTCGTACCTCTATAGAACCGTATTGAAACTCCATTTTGCCTTTTGTAGTTATCCTACTAGACCCATAGATATCGCCTTTTTTAGTCGCAGTAATAATCAAATTACCGTTTTCTAATTTGGCATTTTCTTTAGTATAAATTTGTCTTTCATTATTACCCCAACCACATAAGTTAGGGCATCCGTCTCCTAATTGATAATTCCAATAAGACTCATTTAACTGAGGTTCATCAAAATTTTCTTCCCAAATAATTGAATTCGATTCTTGACAAGAATAAAAGAATGATAAAAGAATAAAATAGGTTAAGAGTTTTTTCATTTTACTTTAATTCAAAAGTTGATTTAATAGTTTTATCAGAGCTTCCACCTATATAGACTTCAAACCCTCCTTTTTCTACAATCCAATTATTATCATTATCATAAAACCCCAAGGTCTCAGCGTTCAATTCAAAATTAATTGTTTTAGTTTCCCCTGGTTTTAAAGAAGTCATTTCAAAACCTTTCAATTCTTTTATTGGTCTTGTAACGCTTGCAAAAAGATCTTTAATATATAATTGTACCACTTCTTTTCCTTCATAATCACCTGAATTAGTTACATCAATAGACACTTTAATTTTTGGAGTGTTAACCGAAATGTCTTGTGCATCTATCTTAAAATTACTATACTCAAAACTAGTATAACTTAATCCGTGACCAAATGCATATAACGGAGTGTTCTCTTGATCCGAATAATGTGACCAAAAAACAATATCAGGAGCTGGTTCTACGGGTCGACCTGTACTTTTATGATTATAATAAATCGGTACTTGACCTACATTTCGAGGAAATGACATCGGTAATTTTCCGCTAGGATTATACTCTCCATATAAAACCTGAGCTATCGCGTTTCCGCTCTGTGATCCAAGGTGCCAAGCCTCGACGATAGCGGGAATATGTTCGTCTGCCCAAGTAATAGCCAATGGTCTCCCGTTGTTTAAAACTAAAACGATATTCTTATTGACTTTATAAATTTCTTCTAAAAGATCTTGTTGTACGCCAGGTAGATCAAGTTCTGTTCTACTTCTGCCTTCTCCACTTTGGAAACCAACTTCGCCTAAAACCATTACCACTACATCAGACTGCGCTGCAACCTTAATTGCTTTTCCAAACTCACTTTTGTCTGTAGTATTAATTTTAGTTTCCGTTACAAATGCCGTATTTCCTAAAGAAACATCAGCTCCTTTGGCATACACTAATGTATTGCCTTTATATTGTCTCATTCCTTCTAAAACAGAAACAGCTGTATTATCATCTGCGGCAATTCTCCAACTTCCTAATGGGCTATTTTTATCTTCTGCTAAAGCTCCAATTAAAGCTATTTTCTGTCCTTCCTTTTTTAGTGGAAGTAATTTATTATCATTTTTAAGTAATACAATGGATTTTTTAGCAACATCAAGTACTGCCTCATGATTTTCTTTACTTCCTAAAATTGTTTTCTCTCTATTCGCATCACAATATTTATAGGGATCATCAAATAAACCAAGTTCATATTTTACTCTAAGAATTCTTCTTGCCGAATCCTCTATCAAATGTTCTTTTACTTTTCCTTCTTTAACTAAGTCAGCTAAATGTTCTACATATAAATAGGATTCCATATCCATATCTGATCCCGCATTAACTGCCATTTCTGCGGCACTTTTACCGTCTTTTGCATATCCGTGAGCTATCATTTCTGTAATCGAACCCCAATCTGAAACTATAAAACCATTAAAATTCCAATCCCCTTTAAGAATATCTCTCTGTAACATTTTATTCCCTGTTGCAGGTATACCATTAAGCACATTAAACGAATTCATAAACGTTTTTACTCCTACTTTATTTGCAGCTACAAAGGGAGGAAAAATCATATTGTTTAAGGTAGAAGTTCCCACATCTACGGTATTATAATCTCTTCCAGATTCAGAAAAACCATATCCTGCAAAATGTTTTGCACAAGCTGCAATTGTATAATTATCTGATAAATCTTCACCTTGAAAGCCTTTTATTCTAGCTACCCCAATTTTAGAACCTAAAAAAGGATCTTCTCCTCCACCTTCCATAACTCTTCCCCATCTGGCATCTCTAGATATATCCAACATTGGTGCAAAAGTCCAATTAATTCCAGCTGCAGAAGCTTCCAAAGCTGCTACCTCAGCAGATTTTCTAATCGCTTCCATATCCCAGCTTGCTGATTCTGCCAAGGGAATCGGACTCATTGTTTTATATCCGTGTATAACATCAAACCCTATAATAAGAGGAATTCCTAATCTTGATTCTTCTACGGCTATTTTTTGTACTTTCCTTACATCTTCAACTCCTCTAACATTTAACATAGAGCCTACCCAACCTTTTCGTAAGTGTTCATATTTTTTAGCAGCTATTCCTTCCTTAGGTTGTGGTCCCGTTAAATCCCAAAAACCGTTATATTGATTCATCTGACCAATCTTTTCTTCTAAGGTCATAATAGCAAGAAGTGAATCTACTTTTGCTTCTATTTTACTATCTAAACCGTCCGAAACGATTGTTGTATTAGTAGTAATACCTTCGGGTTTCTCCGAGGAAGAATTGCAACTCACTAAAAACAAACTACAAAGGATACTAACAAATATGAAATCACTCTTTTTCATTATAAACAATCTAAAAATTTTATTTAAGCATTATTAATGTTAATGAGGAAGGCTATCTGTGGTAAATAACCTTCCTGCTAAAAACAATTTAAAACTAAGTGTATATCTATTGATAAACTCTTACATAATCAATTTCCATAGTAGACTCTGTAAATGCAGGATCTATGGCTCCTCCAAAAGTTCCTCCCATTGCTACATTAAGTATCATAAAGAAGTCATTATTATAAAATGGCAAATTATTAGCATAAGGAAACGTGTGATATGGATTACCATCAATAGAAAACACAATTTCCGATGATGACCATTCTACACTATATACATGAAAATCTGTAGAAGCACCTGCAATATTGGTTTCTTCAAAAATTGCATTACCTCCATTATTTCCGGGGAAATGAAGTGCACTGGATACTACGTCTTGATTGTTACCAACATGTTCCATTATATCAATTTCTCCACAATTAGGCCATCCAACTTCTGTAATATTTGAGCCTAACATCCATATAGCTGGCCAAGTACCTCCTCCTGTTGGTAATTTAGCACGAACATCTACTTTACCATAAGTAAATGAAAATAAATCCTGAGTTTTAATTCGTGCAGAAGTATATCCTCCATTTTCTGCTCTTGCCGTTATTTTAAGCAATCCATCTTCTACAATTACATTACTAGCATCATTTGTATACGATTGTGATTCTCCATTACCCCAGCCATTATCTCCAGTGCCTAGATCATATGTCCAATTTGCTGTATTTGGAGCACCATTTGTATCGAATTCATCCGCCCAAACTAATGTATCAAAAGGAGGTTCTGCTATATCATCTGTCCCAGAATCTTCTGGTACAAATGTATGATACCAAGCTAATTGACCTCCTCCAAAATCACTTGAAACTTCCTGAATACCTCTAACACTAAGTTTATCCGCAGTAAGTTCTAACACTTGATATTCCATAGCGCCAGACCAGTAAGATAATGTACTATTCTCTACACTAATTATTCTTGTTCCTTCTTCGTTTTCAAAAATCACAAAACTAGTATTTGTTGCAATCTGATCTGTAATATCTCTACACTCATCTACAAACTGCGTTGGTGTATCATTTGGAAAAAATTTAGTTACTTCTGCCCAGTTCATAAAAGTTTGATTGGCGTCACCCGTGATTAGCTCAAAACTATAATTATCATTAGCATCATAACTAAAAACAAGTACATCATCATATATGCAAGGGTCTAATTGATTAGGAGAAGCACTAAAGAATTCTGGAAAATCATTGGTAGTCGGTCCAACACCGAAATGTCCACCAACACTACTATCCCAAATCCATCTTTTACTACCATCCCCACCAATCATCTGGAGTGTTGCTTGATCTATAAACAATCGCACATCTAAATCTAGTTCAATTGTTTGAGAAGAAGATGTACCTCCTGTACCAAAAGCAACTACCGTAATAAAAACCGAATATTGTCCAGATTGTGTATATCTAAACGTTTGTGATTCTCCTGGTTGTGCCACTAATGGATCTCCATTTTGAGTAAAGAAAATATGAAAATTAAGTGCATCATCTGCTTGTGGAGTAATTGTAACATTACCCGTTTGTCCATCCTCTATAACCGCATCAATCTGTAGATTTGATGGCGGTAGAATTGTTCCTAATTCTGCATCATCATCCTGACAACCGAAAAATGTTGCTAAAATTATAAAGAGCAATGTTTTTTTATATATCTGTATCATTTAAATCATTTTTAGTCTTCAATTTTACCTTTTAGTCTTATAAATTTTAAAGACGTATTAGTCTATATTGCCAGAATACTCCAGAACCCGCTTCGACAATAACTGATATCGTATTTGTGTCTATAAATGCTATACTATATGTAATAGTGCTCGGTACAGCTACATTAGGTAACTCTCCTTGGTTATTTGCTTTTGCCAAACCAATATACGCTCCATCTCCATTTACTGTTAATGTTCCTGCTGTTTCGTCATAAATATAGCTTGCTGCATTGGATCCATCGTGAGGAGCAACTGGTGTACCACATGCATCACTTCCTCCTTGCCATCCTTCAATCCAAGATTCACCATTTAACACGTTGCTAAAAGTACCATCAGAACTGAAAACGTAGAGATCATTATAATAACAAGCTCTTTCTGCAACACAGGCATCATCGCAAGCAAACCAACTGGTATCTCCTGGTGTTGGACCTACACCTAAAGCTCCTGCTTCTGGGGCAAGTTTCCAAACTCCTTCAATTGGCGTTGAGTATGTTTCTCTAACTAATCTATACTGCCAAAATACTCCTGAACCAGACTCTACAATAACACTAATCGTATTATTATCAATAAATGAAACGTCATAAGTAATTGAACTAGGAACTGCAACATTAGGAAGTTCTCCCTGATTATTTGCTTTTGGCAATCCTACATAAGCTCCTTCTCCATTAATTGTTAATGTACCTGCTGCTTGATCATAGTTATATGTAGCAATGGCATTCCCGTCATATGGTGCAACCGGAGTACCACAAGCATCACTTCCTCCTTGCCATCCTTCAATCCAAGTTTCGCCTGTAAGTACATTGCTAAAACTACCATCTGTATCGAAAACATATAAATCATCATAATAACACGCTCTTTCTGTAACGCATGCATCGTCGCAAGCAAACCAACTAGTATCACCAGGTGCTGGTCCTACACCTAAAGCTCCAGCTTCTGGGGCTAATTTCCATACTCCTTCAATACTAGCCATAACAGAACTTGTTAATTCTATATCATCAAATAAGTATTCTGAATCGTCTCCTGCAACATCAAAATCAAAAAAGATTACTACTTTTTGATACTCATTATTAGTATCTATTGCACTGAAATCAAACTCTAATTCTTCCCAATCATTGGCTACGGTATTAGTTACATCTACTTCGTGCGCTATATTTCCATCAGAAATATTTTCAACTTTCAATTTTATTGTTATTCCGCTTTTTGGAGAAAACACTTTTACTTTAAACAATTTATTACTGGAGAAATCTATTGGGTTTTCTAACTGTAAAAAAGAACCTGCAAATACTTGCGCTCCAGAAGGTTTTATAGTTTGTCCAACTCTTGCACTTGTATTTAAACCTGCTTGATTTGGATTATCTATCACTTGTGAAGAAGCATCTCCAAAACTGGTAAACCCATAATTTACTGTAAATGACTCGAAATCTACTGGCAATGTAACTGGATCATTTGCTTCTGTAATAGTCACTACTTGTGTAGCTTCTGTTGTTGCAACACCTGCTCCTCGAGCAACCACTCTAACTGTATAATCACCAGGACTTTCATAAGTATGCTCCAATATTTCACCAGGCATTATAATTGTTGGTTCTTCATTTTCTACATCTCCAAAATACACATCAAACAACATTGCAAAATCGGCGTTCGCACTCACCCTAACTATGGCAGGGTTTACTGTATCTTGATCTAATGTTATTTCTAAGTTTTCTGGTGCTCTAAATGAGATTGTTAAAAGCTGAGAGAACTCACTAGTAAGTCCGGTCGCTCCAACGGCAACAACTCTTGCCGTAAAAGTACCTTCTTCATAAATATGTTCTGCGGTACTTCCTGGCGATATTATGGTTGGTTCTTCATTATCAACGTCTCCAAAATAGATCTCAAATGACGAAGTAGCTTCACCACTTGGTGTTACGGAAACGAGTCCCGTATCATCTTGCGTAATATCAAAAACTGCATTTACCTCTGTTGGTGCTGATATACCTTCAAAGGCATATGAAACATCATCTTCTTTACAACTGTTAAAACCAGCCGCTAGAATAATTATAATTAATAATGATTTTAAAAATTTCATCTTCTTCTAATTTTTTATTTTTAGTATCCTGGATTTTGTTCCCATCTATTTCCGGCCAATTGAATTTCTATTAAAGGAATAGGAAATATTTCGTGTTTTCCTATAACGAAACCATCTATTTCGGCTGCAGCTCTACCTGTTCTTACTAAATCGAAAAAATGATGTCCTTCTCCTACCAATTCTACTCGTCGTTCTTGATAAATTGCATCTGCTAAGGCAGTTCCTGTTACAGTAACATCAGGTAATTGAGCTCTAGTTCTTACTCTATTAAGGTATGTTTGCGCCTGACCATCATTACTAGGTGATTTTCGATTGTGCGCTTCTGCCGCCATTAGCAAAACATCTGCGAATCTAATTGCCCGATAATTATTAGGATTAGTAAGATTAGCATCTCCGTTATTAAGATCTCCTTGACGAGCAATATATTTTCTATTAAAATATCCAGTATGCTCAAAACCTATAGAAAAAGTTGCTCCTTGAGCTGCAGCCCAAGCATCTATATCCAAAATAGCTACATCTAGTCTAATATCTCCAACCTCAAAAGCATCAACAACCTCTTGGGTCGGTACATTAAAGCTAAAACCTGAATCAAATAATGGTCCCGAATAATTTCTAATTCCATTAAAACCAACAGCTACATTACCTTCACTACATTGTAAACAACCAAAACCAGCACCTTCTATATCTGTATATTGTACTTCGAAAACGGATTCAATATTATTTTCTCCTTCTTGCTCAAAAATTGTATTGTAATCAGTCACTAAATCATAAGGTCCTGCAATCACAAGATCTAATACATCTGCCGCTTCCGTAAATTTATCTTGAAATAAATAAGCCTTACCTAAAAGCGCTCTTGCCGCTCCTTGTGTCACTCTACCTATTTCTGCTTGTGTAACAGGTAAATTATCAGCTGCAAATTGCAAATCTTCTTCTATCAGAGCATATACATCTTCTTTAGCAGATCTATCTATACCGGTTTCTTCTCCAAATAAAATTCTTTTGTCTATTGCCAATGGTACATCTCCAAACCATTTAACTAATTCAAAATAATAGTAAGCTCTTAAAAATCTGGTCTGAGCGATCACTTCATCTTTTCCAGAAAAATCAGTTTTATCCTGAAACTCCATAATATAATTCGCTCGATTAACTCCAGCATACATCCAACTCCATATATCTCTAAGTTGTGCATTAACGGGTGTATGCATCATGTCATCTATTTCCTGTATACCAGGTGTATCTGATGCGCTTTCTCCACCAGCCAATGTATTATCCGATGCAATTTCTCCTAACATTACATTGATATAGGTAGACTGTAATAGATCGTAAGCTCCTATCAATGCACTTTGATAATCTTCTTCGTTATTAAAAAAATCTTCCGAATTTTCTATTGGAGGATCCACATCTACAAAATCGTCACTACAGGAAAAAATTATAGTAAATAGTGCTAAAAAGACTACTACCAATTTGATATTATTTTTCATCTTTTTCATCTTGATTAAAATTTAAGATTTACACCTAATAAATATGTTCTTGGTACAGGATAAAACCCTTGATCGATACCTCCTCCAATGGGAGCACCAGAAGATGCTGCAGGATCATAACCTTGATACTCCGTAAATGTGTGTAAATTATTTACTGATACATATATTCTAAATTTGTCTATCCCAATTGGAGTCATATATTGCCCTGAAAACGTGTATCCCAACTGTACGTTTTGAATTCGGATATAAGAACCATCCTCTACATAAAAACTAGAAAACAAACTATTAGAATTAGCACCTGTCGTTACTCTTGGAAATGAATTCGTAGTTCCTTCACCAGTCCAGCGATTTAAAAATGCATTACTTCTATTTACTAACGGCTGATTTCGCTCATAATTCCTAACAATATCATTCCCTAACGAAGCAAATGCATATGTTGTAAAATCAAAGTTCTTGTATTCAAAACCCACATTTAGACCCATTGTAGCATCTGGAATAGGGTTTCCAATATCCGTTCTGTCATCAGAGTTAATTTCTCCATCTCCATTTACATCGACGTATCTAAGATCACCTGGAGCAGCATTAGCTTGTGTTGCGTGAGCGTCCACTTCTGATTGATTTTGGAAAATCCCGTCTGTTTGGAGTCCATAAAAATATCCAATCGGTTTACCTGCTTCCATTCTTGCTGGAAAATCTTGACCTACACCAAATGCTCCTCCTGCAATAAAGTCATTATCACTATTTACCGATATTACTTTATTGTCTAAAGTCGTCAAATTAAAACTTATGTTGAACTTAAAATTTTCAGAAAATTGATCATTATAACTTATTAAAAACTCATATCCCTTATTTTCTACGACACCAGCGTTTATAGTAGGAGCTCCAGATCCAGGAGCGGCAGCTCCTAATATACCAGATACAGGAGATGACACTAACAAATCTTCAGTTCGCTTTTTGAAATAATCAAATGTAATATCAATTTTATTATCTAATAATTTAGTATCAAAACCTATGTCGAAGGTTTTTTGACGTTCCCATTTAATCTCAGGATTAGAAATAACTCCAATAGCTCTTGTTCGTTCATCTCGAATTAATTCATCATTTATTACGTAGGAACCCTCTCCATCCAATAATGAAACATATTGAAAATCATTTATTCTATCATTACCAATAACTCCATAACTAACTCTAAGTTTTAAGAAATTTAACCAACTACTATTATTTAAGAATGAATCATCTGATACTACCCATCCCAAAGATGCCGTGGGGAAGTACCCAAACCTATTTTCTGGTCCGAATTTAGAAGAACCATCTCTCCTAATTACAGCAGAAAATAAATACCTCCCTTTATAAGCATATTGTAACCTAGAGAAATATGATAATAACCGAGAATCAAATGTTTTTGGTCTACTTTCTAGATCATCAATTATATCAGATGCAAGAGAAAGATCTGCATTTGAAAAGGAATTATCTATTATATCGAATCCAGTAAAACTAGAAAAAGATCCTGTTGTTTTAAAAACAGACATCCCTAATAATACTTTTACATCATGATCGTCAGCAAATACCTTTTCATATTTCAAAAAATTATCCCAAGTAAAATCTCTAAAGAAATTTTTAAACTCTGTAACACTACTTCTCTCTACATTAAATACTTTTCCAGATCCGTAAAACACTTCTGGAGAAAAGACTTTACCATCAACTTCTGAATAATTAAACTGAAACCTTGATTCTGCTGTAAAATTGCTTAGAAAATTATATCTCAATCCAAAAGTTGCTCCAACTCGATTAACTCTTGTATTATTAAACGTATTTTCTATTTGCGCTATTGGATTAATCACTTCATTTCCTAAACCTTCTGCCAAAGTAAAATCTCCATTTTCATCTCTAACTGATAATGTAGGAGCCATATTTAAAGCATTAAACAAAACAGATCCTAACGTATTTTCTAATAATGTTTCCCTATTAGTTTGTGTAAAAATCCCTGAAGTTGTGAACTTAAAGTTTTTAGCAAAATCTAAACTGTAATTTAATCTCCCTGTAAAACGTTCAAAATTAGCATCTGATCCACCTACAATTCCATCCTGTGTCAAATAAGAAGCTCCTCCTGAATATGTGGAGTTTTCACCACCACCAGAAACATTAAGATTTATATTAGAAATTGCTGCTGTTCTAAAAATTTCATCTTGCCAATCTGTTCCCTCGCCTAACACGGTAAAATTAGGAAATGGCGGTGTTTGCCCACCAGCAGCAAACGACTCATTAATAATAACACCGTATTCTGTGGCGTTAAGTACCGGTAATCTTCTTGTAGTTTCCTGAAAACCAGCATAAGAGTCTACTTCGAATTTTAAATCTGTATTGCGAACTCCTGACTTCGTTGTAATAAGAATTACACCATTTGCCGCTCGCACACCATAAATACCAGCGGTAGCATCTTTAAGCACATTAATACTTTCTATATCATTTGGATTTAGTACACTAAGATCCTCTATTACATTTCCATCTACCAAGATCAATGGTCTACTATCTCCATTTGTAGATATTCCACGGATGGATATCGTAGAACTACTTCCGGGAGATCCAGATTGTGATGTGACATTTACACCTGCTACCTGCCCTTGCAGTGCTTGTTCTATTCGTACCGGATTTAATTCTTCAATAGTTTCAGCTCCCACAACAGAAACTGCTCCAGTAATTTCTTTTTTAGTTTGTGTTCCATATCCTATTACAATGACCTGTTCTAGAGATTCACTATCCTCCTCCATTATAATATTAATAACAGGATTCTGACCAACTGTAATTTCTTGAGTAGTAAAGCCTACATATGAAAAGGATACAACACTTCCAACAGATACACTGTTTAAACTGTAGTTTCCATTAAAATCTGTCACTGCTCCGTTAGAAGTATTTTTAACAATGACATTCACTCCTGGTAACTCTAGTCCATTGGCATCTTTTACGTTTCCTCTGATCTGAATTTCCTGAGCATTAATAACTGTTGTTAAAAACACAGCCATTAAGAAATAAGCAATTTTCATAAATGTTTTCGTTTGATTTACTCAAATTTACCGACGAACATTAAGAAATCGTTAATAACCAACCACAACAAAAAACATACAGTATTTTAGAATACTTAAAAAATTAATAACTTTTTTACGGAAAAACCCAATAAAAACAGGAAGTAATAATAGTTTCTTAATTATTAAAAAAATGTAAAGAAAGTATTACTGTAACAGCACTACAACGTTGGAGTATAGGTAATGTTGTGGTGATAAAAAGACATGTTGTAGTTCTAAATTTCAAGGATGTAGTTCACTAAACTATCTGAATGCTCTAATTCTAGCTTTTTTCTTAAACGATATCGCTTAATTTCCACACTTCTTACAGAAATGTTTAACAATGGTGCTATTTCCTTAGAAGATAAATTAAGTCGTAAATAGGTACAGAATCTTAAATCATGAGGAGTTAAATTATCGTGCTTTGCTTTAAGTTTTTTCAGAAAATCTTTATCTACACTATTAAAAGCTTCTACAAAATGATTCCAATCGTCCTTATTATTTAAGTTTCTATCAATGATTCGTTCTACATTTTTTAATCCACCTCGCTCAGACTCCGATTTCTGAAGTTCTTTTTTAATAGTATTAAGAATTTCGTTCTTTTTAATAATATTCATTGTAGAAGAAGCTAACTCTCGATTTTTACTATCTATATCCTGAGTTAATTTTTCATTATTAAGTTTCATTATTTCTCTTTCACTCTCTAATTGCTTAAGCTCAAGTTGTTTTTTGTTTTCTTCAACCAACTTTTCTCTTTGCTTTGAATAATAACGTTTGTATGCTCTGTGCATTATCAACAATAAAACCAAAAATAAAACAGAATATATGATAATAGCTAAAACAGAAAAATACCAAGGCCTATCAATAGTAAATTTATACTGTAAGACATTATCGCTCAGATCATTCCCAATTTTAGCTCGAACCTTAAAAGTGTACTCTCCGAATGGTAAATTCTCGAATACAATGTTGGTTTTTGTACTCCAGCTACTCCAGTCTTCATAAAAACCATCTAACTTATACTGAAACTTTGAAATAAGGTATTTATCATATTCGGGAATTGCATATGAAAAAGAAACTGTATTTAAATTAGATTCGAAAACAGGAGATGTATCTAGAAAATCGATTTCTTTGAATTCTGTAGTCTTTTTCTTTGCAAAAACTTTTTCTAAAATAATCTGATGCTCTCTAGACTGAACTCTAGATAAATCCAAAATCATATATCCATAAGTAGTTCCTAAAAGGTATTTATCATCTATTATATGAAGGATATTTTCAAAACCTATCATTTCCTTTCTCAAGACATACGGTACAGGCACTTTTATTACATCTAAATTATCAGAAAATTGACTTTGAAAAATATAATCCAATTCATCTTCAGCAAAACTCCAAAGTCCTCCTCTATTATCTTTTACAAGTTTTCCAATACCTTTTTTTTCTATATCAAAAGCTTTGCTAATTAAATTGTTTTCTTCAAACTTTCTCTTTTCTTTATTATAAGAAAACACTCCTTTCTGATGTGCATAGAAAATATTGTTTTTATACTTGGCAATACTAGAGTTTTTACCTTTTGGGGCCGTTGTATCCTTTACAACTTTTTCCACTTTTGTAAAGTTCTTATCCAGTGTTAAATTAAAAAGTCCTTTGTATTCATGATTGATCCATAATTGATCTTCATATATTTCTAAAAACCTTGCAGAATAGTCAAACCCTTCTATTTTATGTCTTAATTCCCATGTATCATTTCGTTTTTGTAATATACTAAGGCCTCCATAATGCCCTTGCAATAACCAATCAGGATGTCCTGGAACTACTCGAAAAATCCAAGTCCCACCAATAGCACAGATTAAACGAGAACTATCTTCTTCTATTTGAAAAGTTCCTGAATCATGACCACAGAACAATGTATCATCATAGCTAAAAAGATTCCAGACTTGTCCGTTCGTACCTTCAACAAATTTAAATTGCTCATCCTTATCTAATCTCTTGTAAAACAACCCTTGATTAGTTCCTAGATATAATAAGTCATTAAAAACTATGGTAGTATATACGGTACCAATTGTCCCTTTATCATCATTAAAACTCTGTATAGGTGATTTTAAATTCAGACAATTAATTCCATTGTCCAAAGCGAGCCAAATATTTCCATCCATATCTTCAAAAGAAGATAATACCGTATTGTTATTTAACCCTTTGTTCTGATTAACCTGATAAATAACCTCACCTTTATCAGATAGGTAAATAAGTCCATTAGATATTGTGCCTACGACTATACTGCCATCTTTAAGTGTTGTACTACTATAAACCGTAGCGTCGTTTAATAGATCATCTGATTCTGTATTCCATTTACTAACTTCTCCATTAGAAAACTCAAAAAAACCTTTTGTGGTTGTAAGTACAAAAATCTTGTTATTAGATTTCCAAATGTTTACAATCTTATCACTTATTACCTTAGCACTATCTATTATTAATATTGGCTGTCCTTTTTCGATTTTATAGATCCCATTATTTAAATCATGATAATAGATTGTACCATTAACATTAAAAATATTGGTAAGAGTTAATTTAGACTCTATTATTGAAATTTCTTCTGTAATAATATTGTATAAGTAAATCCTATCTAAGGACTGAAATAGTATCCAATCACCCTGATTTACTATATGCCAAAACTGCTCATCTTCTATAAGCTTTTCTTTTATAGTATCACTAAGTGAGTTGTATTCAAGTTTGCCAAAATTATTCTTTTTCCAATATCCAAAGTTCATATAGAAACCTGTATAAACACGCTGATCTACAACTTTTACAGATCGTATTACGGTTTCATTTGGTGTTGGGTACAATTCCCAGTTGGCACCATTAAACTCTAAAAGACCTTTATTATTCGCTACATAAATATATTTATTCTCAGCTTGAGATATAGACCAGTTTTGTGTTTCTCCTCCATAAGCATCTGGAGAATAAACTTCTATCGGCGGTAATTCTTGGGCAATAATTATCGCCGAAAAAAATAGAGATAAAAATAAAAATGTCTTTTTAATATATTTCAATTATTTAAAATAGATATAGGTAGATATAACAATTAAACATACTATAGCACCTACAATTTTTGTGTATTTCCAAGGAGTAATATCTACTTCCTTAGTATATTGCTGTTCATATGCTTCTTCTCTTGGATACAATTTACCAATAATTAACATGATAATTATGTTAACTACAAAAAGAATTGCCATTACATGTAAAAAATGAGGATAGGCAGATGCTTCCACTCTACTTAATTCAGATAAATCAGTAATACCATTAGCCTTTGCAGCATCTACTGCGTTACCCTGAAGTATTGGTTTTATAACAAATTGACTCAAAATATATAATACAGATCCGGAGATAATACCAATTTTACCAGCTATAGCAGGTACTTTTTTCGTAAGGTACCCTACAACTATGATGGTCAAAATAGGAATACTATAAATTCCATTCACCTCTTGTAAATAATCAAAAAGACTCCCAGCATTTGCTATAAATGGAGCCACAGCCATAGCTAATACTGCTAATAGAACACCAAAACTTTTTCCTGCTTTTACTACTTGCTTTTCACTTGCTTCCTTATTGATATATTCTTTGTAGATATCAAGACCAAAAAGAGTAACGGAACTGTTTAATGCACTATTAAATGAACTTAAAATTGCTCCAAACAATACTGCCGCAAAGAAACCAACTAAAGATACTGGTAATACTCTACTAACTAAAGTTGGATATGCCTCATCTGCAACCTCTAACTCTCCATTAAAAAGATGAAATGCTATAATACCTGGTAATACAACTATAATAGGACCCAATATTTTTAGAAATGAACCTAATAATAGACCTTTTTGACCTTCTTTAAGATTTTTAGCACCTAACGCTCTTTGTATAATAGCTTGATTTGTACCCCAATAAAACAATTGAACCAACATCATTCCGGTAAATATTGTTGCAAAAGGGATAGAAGATTCACTATCTCCAATTACCTTAAATTTTTCTGGGTTTGTAGTCATCAATGTATTAATACCTTCAGAAATACTACCATCTCCAATTTCTAATAAACCAAAAACCGGAATCATAATACCTCCTATTAGTAAACCAACAGCATTTATTGTATCAGATACTGCTACAGCCTTTAATCCCCCGAAGATTGCATAAATTGATCCTATCACACCAATACCGATAACACAAATCCAGATAGAAGTTTCTTTAGAAACCCCTAATAATCCTGGTGCATCAAACATAGTACTAATTGCTAAAGAACCAGAATACAATACAATCGGTAGAAAAACTACAACATAACCAGTTAAAAACAAACCTGATGTAATTGCTTTCGTTGTAGTATCATATCTTCTTTCTAAAAATTGTGGTACAGTTGTGATTCCTCCTTTTAAATATCTGGGTAATAAAAAAATTGCAGTGATTACCATAGCAATGGCGGCCAATGTCTCCCAAGCCATAACTAAAATACCTTCTGTATATGAAGAACCATTTAGCCCAACAATCTGCTCTGTGGATAAATTAGTGAGTAATAAGGAACCCGCAATTACTACAGCAGTCAAACTACGTCCTCCCAAAAAATAACCATCTGAAGAAGTTTCATCGGTTTTTCTTGTAGCCAAATAAGATATAATAGCAACTAAAAGTGTGAATCCTACGAAAGAAATAATACCCATATTAAAATTTTAATGATTTGTTAAAAATCATAAAAATATCAGATATTATTCAATACCATTAAGAATTATATTAAAAAAATAAGGATGTAAAGTTTTTGTATAGGTCTTATTAACAATAAAACAATGAAAAACAATTATTTAGAAAATATCACTTCTTGTAATGTATACTATATCTCCAATAAGAAAAAGCTCCTAAAATAGCCCAAACAACGAAACTATAATAGACTGCAGTCGGCGTCACTACCTGATCCCCGCTAGCATAAGAATGCAACCCTTTTAAGTAGAAATTTACTCCGAAATATGTCATCAAAATAGACGAAACTGCAAATACAGACATCAGATTAAAAAACCATCGACCACGCAAACCAGGAACTAATCGCATATGTATTACTAGAGCATATACCATAATACTAACTAAAGCCCAAGTTTCCTTTGGATCCCAGCCCCAATATCGCCCCCAACTTTCATTGGCCCACATACCACCAAGAAAATTACCAATGGTTAACATCACCAAACCTATAGTCAATGCCATTTCATTAATAATAGTAATCTCTTTGATATTTAGAGCCATTCTCTTTTTGTTAGACTTAGTGGTCAATATCATTAATAATAAAGAAAGGATTCCTAGAATAGCACCAACAAAGAAAGGTCCATAGCTGGCTACTATAATGGAAACGTGAATTAAAACCCAATATGAATCTAAAACAGGTTGTAAATTTGCAATTGCTGGGTCTGTCCAATTCTCATGTGCAAAAAACAATATAATAGCAGCTACAAAGCCAGTTGCAGCAACAGTAAGGTTACTCTTTTTACCAAAAGCTAATCCTAACGCCATTGTCGCCCAAGCTACATAGATCATGGATTCATATGCATCACTCCAAGGAGCGTGACCAGATACATACCATCTAATTATTAATCCGGATGTATGTACCATAAAAATCAATACAGTAATTCCCATAAAGATTTTTACCAACACTTTTACAAACTTATTTTTATAATAAAATATACCAAAAATGATAATTAGAATAAATAGCAAACTAATAATTCCATAGTATCTATATAATGTTCTAAAAATATCATACTTATTAAGAGCTATCTCAGCTTGTATTTTGTCATCTGTTGGCATTACCTCGCTTCCAAACTTTGTTTGAAATGCTTTGATACTTTCTAGATACTGATCAGGTTTGCTATAATCACCCGTAGTTCTTGCTTCTTGTAATGACTGTATATAAATAGGAATAATTTGTCTAGTATAAACAGAATCCATTCCAGTAAATTTGTGTTCATTTAACTGCGGGACTGATACCCATTTATTTCCTTTGTCATTAGGAACCGGAAAAATTCTAAGAATTCCTCCTCCAAGAGCCTGATTTAACAAATAGAATTTTTCGTGCGTTTTTAAGAAATCCTTTTCAAAACTACTTGGTGTACTTGTACTACTTGCTTTTTCTAAATAAGGATCTAACTTATAAGAACCATCTTGTTCTACTAAATCTATAAGAGAAACTCTTCTCTCTGATTTCGAAACCCCTAAAATCTTACGAATACTATCATTTTCTCTTTGTATCTCAATAATAGGAATGCTATACCATATAAAAGGGTTCTCAACCATAGATACAAATACCTGATCTGCCGTTAAACCCTCATACGTATCTTTTTTACTTAACTTACGAAGTAATTCTGAAGAGAATGTATTTACAGGTTTCATTCTACCTCGCTCATCTTGGATAATAATACTACCAAATTTCGCAGCGTGCTCTTTGCCAACAGCATTGGCTTTTATAATAGAATCTAACTTAGCTTTACTTGGTAAAGTCTGAAGATGATTTACATGGTTCGGTTCTTCCTGTTGTGGTTGTTTTTGTTGTTGTTGTTGTTGTTGTTGTTGTTGTTGTGCAAAAGAAAATGTTGAAACAAACAATGTTAATAAAAGAGTCAATTCTTTCTTTTTTGACTTTACTTTATTTAACATCTGTTCTAAATCCTTAAATCTTGATCCTTTTGTGAAGAGTATAAGCATTAATCCTAAGTATAATAACATATATCCAGCATAGGTAACCATAGTTCCCCAATAATCATGATTTACAGATAATACCGTTCCTTTTTCATCTGGATCAAAAGATGCTTGAAAAAAACGATATCCTTTATGATCTAAGACATGATTCATAAAAATATCATATGGTTGAGGCGCCGCATTCTCTTCTACAATATCTACTTTACTCATAAAAGATTTATATACCTTTTCTGTTCCTGGCTGCTTCTCTGCAATAAAATCATTTAATTTTAACGCAAAAGGAAGCTCTAGTCGCTTAGAACCATAGCTAAAATACATATCAAGTCCGCCTAAAGAAATTTTCTGCATATCATTTGCATACCCTTTCCCTCCTAACAACTTTACTTCTTTGGTTTCACCGTTAGTAGTAACATCGACAATAAGTGCATCTTGCTGTCCTTTATCTTTTATCTCAATTGGAACCACATCATATGTTCCAGTTAATACTGGATCCGGAATTACAAATTGCATTCCAGCGGTTTGATATAAAGATCGTAACATAAGAGGTTGAACGCTATCTTTAATTACTAAACCTTGCTGTTGATCAGCCATTCGTAAATAAGATCCCTCAAAAGGAGATTCTATATAGTACTCATCATTCTTATAAGTGATATTAATAGCACCTTTTGTAGGTATATTAAAAGCAACCAAAATATTATGAATATTTGATACTTCACCTTCCTTTAAATAATGGTCGTGTCTATTGCCATCACCTGCTTCTACGATCTTAAGATAATTCTCTCCATCTTCCTTCTCGACTAAGCCCATTTCTGCACCGGTAATATAATCTCTATATTGTATTGTTACAGGCTGACTATTATAATCCGTATTAATTGTAAAATCATTATTGGTAGCCTCCGTCAATTCTAATTGTTCCGAAATTGGTCTTCTACGAGGTTCTCCGTTAATTTCTCCATCAAGAAAAACCGTTAAATATGTGCGTTCGGATAAAAACTCTGAAGTAGTTTCTCCTTCTCGTATTGGCATTACGCCCTCATAACTTATATATCTAGTTATAAAAGCACCAAGAAGAATTAAAATGAAAGAAAGGTGCAAAAGTAATGTTGCCCATTTTTCTTTTTTGTACAGCCTATATCGTACGATATTTCCACAAAAATTAATCATAAAAAAAGCCATAATAGCTTCAAACCACCAGGTGTTATAGATCCAAATTCTTGCTGCAGTTGTACCATAGCCATCTTCTAAAAATGTTCCTACCGCCATCGAAGCAGCAAAAACTAAAAATAGAACAGCCATTAATCTCGTAGAAAATAAAATACTTGCTAACCTCTTTTGCATTGTAATTTTTTTAGCTCGGCAAATTTAGTGTTTTTGGCAGGATAATCAGACATTCTAATTATCCTATTTATTGGTTTTAACAGAACTATAAAACTTGTCTAATTTTTAAAGTATGTTCCTTATTTTAGCCAAATGATTACAGTAGTTATTCTTGGTGCCGGAAATGTAGCACAACATCTATATACTGCTTTTCGAAATCAAAAATCGACAGAAGTAGTACAATGTTACAATCGAAAAGGAATTTTAATTCATAAAGATCAAAAAAAAGCATCTATTACTGATTCTCTAAATAATTTAAAAAAAGCCGATCTATACATCTTAGCGATAAGTGATGATGCTATAGAAGAGGTTTCAAAAAAATTACCTTTTAAGAATAGATTAGTTGTTCATACATCAGGTAGCGTTCCGATAGCTGCTATTAATGATAAAAATGCTCGAGGCGTTTTCTACCCTTTACAAACATTCAGTGCTACAAAAAAAGTAGATTTTAGCAATATCCCTTTTTGTATTGAAGCAGATAATGAAAAAGACAAACAAATTTTAAGAAACATCGCCTCTCAATTATCAAAAAGAATCTATGATATTAATTCTGATCAAAGAAATGTATTACACGTCGCAGCTGTATTTGTAAATAATTTCACAAATTATATGTTTTCCGTGGGAGATGAAATTTGTAAAGAAAATGAAGTTCCTTTTGAAATCTTACATCCATTAATACAGGAAACTGCAAAAAAAATAACTGAGATAGAACCTCAAAATGCTCAAACAGGACCAGCTATTCGTAAAGATTACCAAACGATTGAGCGACACCTTAAAATACTTAAAAATAATTCACAAAAAGAACTATACAAAACACTTACCAAAGCAATACAATCTAAATATGGAAAAGAGCTATAAAGAGTACCTACAACATATCACCACCTTTATTTTTGATATAGATGGGGTTCTAACCGATGGGACAGTATTAATTAATACCGATGGAGAGTTATTAAGAACTATGAATATTAAAGATGGATATGCATTAAAAACTGCAGTTCAACAAGGATTTAATGTATGTATTATATCTGGAGGAAAAAATGAAGGCGTAAGAAAAAGGTTAGAAGGTCTTGAAATAAAGGACATTTATTTAGGAGCTCATCATAAAGTGGAGCAACTTAATGAATATACGGATAACAAAAACATAAAACTGGAAAATGTCTTGTATATGGGGGACGATATCCCAGATTTACCGGTTATGAATATGGTAGGATTACCAACCTGTCCTCAAGACGCAGTGGCAGAAGTAAAAGAAGCCTCAAAATATGTTTCATTTAAAAAAGGTGGGAAGGGTTGTGTAAGAGATGTTATTGAACAAGTCTTAAAAGTACAAGGAAAGTGGGTTGCTAACTATAATGCCAAAGCGTAAACTCTTTTATCATTTATAAAAAAGATACTATGAAATTAGTCTTTGCTACTAACAACCTAAATAAACTAAAAGAGGTACAAGAGCTTATCCCCTCTCGCATTCAACTACTAAGCCTGTCCGATATCGGTTGTACTGAAGATATTCCGGAAACTTCTCCAACTATTGAAGGCAATGCTATTCAAAAAGTTCAATATATCAAAGAACATTATGGATATGATTGCTTTGCTGATGATACGGGATTACAAGTTGATAGTCTAGATGGTGAACCTGGTGTATATTCTGCTAGGTATGCAGGAAAAGCAAAGGATTCTAATGCTAATATGCTGAAACTTCTAACAAACTTAGAAGAAAAGGAAAATCGAAATGCACAATTTAAAACAGTCATTGCACTTAGCATTAATAATAGGCTACATACGTTTACTGGCATCTGTAAAGGAACCATAACTAAGGAAAAAAGAGGAGATCAAGGTTTTGGATATGATCCGGTTTTTCTACCTAATGGATTTGATGAAACTTTCGCAGAACTATCTCTTGAAGAAAAAAATAATATAAGTCATAGGGCGATAGCCATAAAAAAACTGATTATATTTTTAAATAATTAACCTGCATCTGGAAATGCCAACATATCACCCATTCCAACTGTAAAGAGCCAGTTTCCATAAATAGCATGTTCGATAGAAACTAATGTGGTTGATTTTGTTCTTTGATATGTAAATGCAAATAAAAGTCCTCCTAAAAAAGTAAGCAACTGAACAAGAAAGCTTCTTAAAAAAATATGCGCTAATGAAAAAAGAATTGCATTTAAAAAAATAAATAGCCATTTATTCTTTATCAAATTTTCATATCTATCATAAAAAAATGTTCTATAAATAACCTCCTGTGGCCATACAGATAGAAAGGTATATACAATTAAAATGACACCCCATAACATAGGTTTCTTTATTAAAACCGAAAATAACTTATCGGGAGCAACCCAAAAAACATACAAACTAGTAACCACCACAATAATAGCTAGTTTAACGACCGTTTCTTTCCAAAACGGCTTCCAAAAAGTTTTATCTGGGAATTTTATTTTAAGAAGTTTAGATTTTCTTAAATGAATAAGAATGTATACAAATCCAGCAACAGTTAAACCAACTTTTATAGGAGTTGGATAGGTAAATAAAAAACTAACCGGAAGTAAAACGAATAAAAAGAACAGCTCAATTCCTCTAGTAAAAGTAGGTTGCATCAATATTAATTTTTCACTAATTTCTGGATAAAAAATGAAACAAATCATTTTTTAACAAATAAAAAAAGCCTCTGGGCAAGAGGCTTTTGTTTAGGGAAATCAAATTTTGGGGTCTATTCGATTTACAATTTTGGGGTAATCAAACTTCGGTATTCCAAGAATACCTTAAAACTAATTCATGTTATATCAATCATTAACAACACTTCAAAGATACATGCTATATCAGAAAAAGGCGATAAAGTTATTTTACAAAAATTAAATAATATCGATAAAAAGCATTTTTAATCGATAAAATGCAATATTACTAATTACTACTCACCTTATACTTTGATATGAAACATTTTATCACTGCAAAACACTACAAGGAAGATACATGTAAACTTAAATAATAAAAAAGCCTCCTGAGGTTAGAGGCTTATTAGCATTGGGGGCGAAATAAATTTTGGGGCAAAAAAAGGTACTTAAACATAGAGGTAACATTAAAACTAATTCTATTCAGTAATTACTCTTTTTTTACATTTCAAAAATACTATTAACATTTAACTTTCATAGATAACAATAGATAAACAAACAATAAAACATCGATTAAAAGCAAAAAAATTCGATAAAAACATAGATTATTTAAATCAATAATTAATAGAAAGTAATACGCACAAAAAAGCCTCATTAATGAGGCTTATAATTTGTCAAATTCAATCTTGGGGGAAATTAAATTTGTTGGGGCAAAAAAACGTAAACAAATAATTCCAATTTTTCTCTCTCGTTATATATTCAATTCCTTTATATCTTTTCTTCTGATGATTCAAAAGTACTTTATAAATACTTTTTTTATAAATATCCTTATACAAATATAATATATTTAATCGACAAAAAACAAATATAATCGACAAAAAACACAAAATGTTTTTAAATAGCCGAAAACCAAAGTGTTTTTATAACCAAACAAAAAAATACATTGCATAAATTTTATTAATATCGTAACATTACATCCTTAAAATTTCGAATACAACGTATGGAAAGTCAAAATATCAATCCCACTGGTCCCCAAAGTGAAGAAATTATTGAGAATAGAGAATTAAATATTTGGGAAGCATTAATTCCGATTATTGCCTTAGTAGGAATGTTATTTTACAATGTTTATTTTGCTTTTGGTGATGATGCCTTAAGTGGAAGTAATCAATTTATTTTACTTCTAGGAGCAGCGGTTGCTGCCATCGTTGGTTTTTTTAATAAAGTCTCTTACAAACAGATGATGGAGGAAGTTGCTCGAAATGTTAAATCAACTACTGGTGCTTTGTTAATACTTCTTATGGTGGGTTCGTTAGCAGGAACTTGGTTAATTAGTGGTATTATCCCTACAATGATTTATTATGGTTTACAAATTCTTAATCCTACCATTTTTCTGGCTGCTTGTGTAATTATCTGTGCCATTATTTCTATTGCTACCGGTAGTTCTTGGACTACATCAGCTACTGTGGGTATTGCACTTATAGGAATTGGCGATACCTTAGGTATTTCACTTGGTATGACTGCAGGTGCTGTTATTTCTGGAGCATATTTTGGTGATAAAATGTCTCCATTATCAGATACTACTAATCTAGCTCCTGCAATGGCAGGAGGAGAATTATTTTCGCATATAAAATATATGACCTATACTACAGTACCAACTGTTATAGTTACCCTTATTATATTTATTATTATAGGACTTACATTGGATACTTCTGGAACTCCAGAAATTGGGCAACAATTAGAAGCAATAAAAAGCGCATTTACAATTTCGCCTTGGTTGTTTATTGTACCAATTATTGTTATTGGTCTTATTATAAAAAAGACGCCTCCTTTAATTGCCTTATTAGCTGGTACATTATTAGGAGCTATTGCTGCTATTATTGCCCAACCCGACATCGTTATAAATATCGCTGGATCCGAAAAACTTGATTTCAATTCTGCATATATAGGTGTAATGAAAGCAATGACAGTAGATACAGCTGTTGAGACTTCTAGTAAAGAATTAAATGATCTATTTACAGCCGGTGGAATGTCCGGAATGCTCGGTACCATTTGGCTAATTGTTTGCGCTATGGTTTTTGGCGGTGTTATGGATGCTATTGGTGCTTTAGCCAGAATTAGCAAAGCTTTATTAAGTTTATTTGACTCTGTATTTGGATTATTTGCCAGTACTGTAGCTAGTTGTTTAGCATTAAATCTTACTGCTTCTGACCAATATTTAGCAATTGTAGTACCAGGAAGAATGTATGCCAAAGCATTTAAAGATAAAGGGCTTGCCCCAGAAAATTTGAGTAGAACTTTAGAAGACTCCGGAACAGTGACTTCAGTATTAGTTCCATGGAATACCTGCGGAGCTTATCAAAGTGGTGTTTTAGGTGTTCCTGTCGTAGATTATTTCTTTTTTGCAATCTTCAATTGGCTTAGTCCATTTACAACATTACTTTTTGCTGCTTTCAGAATAAAAATTAAACAATTAGGGGATAAATAACAATATATATCATAATAAAAAAGCGCATTCATTAAAGAGTGCGCTTTTTTAATTTTTCAATTTTTATCAATAATAGGGATCGGCTTTTTATCATTATCAATTGCTACAAATTTAAACAACCCCGAAACTGCTATCTCACGATCATAGTTATACATCTCTTCTTTATAAATATCAACTTTTACCATACAACTAGTTCTACCTACTTCTTGAACCTTAGCTACAAGCTCTATAATAGTGCCCTCTGGAATAGGTTTTTCAAAATCAATTTTCCCTGTAGAAATCGTCACGACTTTTTTCCTACTAAAACGGGTAGCACAAATGAAAGAAACCTCATCCATTAATTGTAACGCAGTTCCACCGAATAAAGTTTCATAATGATTGGTTGTATTAGGAAAAACAGCCTTAAAGATTCTGGTTTCTGATTTTTTGATTAATTCATCAATAGTATTCATACAATAGTTATATAGTTTTTTCTTATCATTTTAATGAATAAAGATACTTGTTATACCTTTATCTTTGTCCTATATTTTTTAAAATTCTAGGATGGAAATTATTGAAAGCCTTCAATGGCGTTATGCAACAAAAAAGTTTGACAATACTCGTAAACTGCCACAAGAGAAAATTGATATACTTACTACAGCTTTTAACCTGACTGCCACTTCTTATGGATTGCAGCCTTTAAAACTAGTAGTTTTAAATGATAAGGAAATCCAAAAAGAACTTACCGCACATTCTTGGAACCAACAACAAGTAGCGGATGCATCCCATATCTTAATTTTTTGTATTGAAAACACAGTAGGTGAAGCATATATCACAAAATATTTTGATAATGTGAAAGCAATAAGAGATACTCCCGAGGAAATATTAAAACCTTTTAAAGAACAACTGATAGATTCTTTTGGAAAAAAAAGTGCGGATGAAATTTCTAATTGGGCAGCAAAACAAGCATATTTAGCTATGGGAAATCTGTTAACCGTATGCGCAACAGAAAAAATAGATGCCTGTCCTATGGAAGGTTTTATTTCTGAAAAATATGACGAAATTCTGAATCTTACTCAATTGGGGTTAACTTCTGTTTTAGTTCTACCTGTTGGATATCGATCTAAAAATGATATGTTTGCTGATTTAAAAAAAGTAAGACGTTCTATTAATGAAACCGTCATTACATTGTAATCAAATACTTGGCAGGATATTTGGTGTCTTAAAAATGTTATATTTTTGTTGCACCTAAAACTTAATAAAAAATGAAAAAAATAGTTCTTTTTTTATCATTAATCGCTACAACGTCTGTATTTGCTCAAAATAGTGAGTTGTACTGGTTAAATGATTTTGAAACTGCTAAAGAAATTTCTAAAGATGCTAAGAAACCAATTCTTATGTATTTTACCGGTAGTGATTGGTGTGCTCCTTGTATTATGCTTGAAGAAGATTTTTTTAGTACCATGAGATTTAAGGAGCTATCAAAAAGATTAATTTTATTAAAAGTAGATATTCCGAGAAGAATGGATGTAATTTCTGAGGAACAATTAAAAGCAAATAAAAAAATACTAGCTAAATATAATAAGGAAGGTGGGTTTCCTAATATAATTGCACTAAATCATAAAGGGAAACTACTTGGTAAACAAGGCTCCTATAGTGCTTCTCTTAGAGATCCTGCTAGATACTTTAGTTTTGTTACCATGATTATTGAGAATTACTAAATAAAAATATAAAACATACACTATATAATCAAAACTCTTTTCGGTATTTTTGCCGAAAAGAGTTTTTAATTTAACACCTCACCTATGCCTGGATTCGAGCTATTTGGAGCTGAAGAAAAAAAAGAAGTTCAAGATGTATTAGACAATGGAGTTTTAATGCGTTATGGTTTTGACGGGAATCGTAATGGACACTATAAAGCTTTAGAACTTGAAAGAGATTTAGCTGCAAAAATGCAAAC
Organism: Aquimarina sp. AD1; assembly: GCF_003443695.1. NCBI lineage: Bacteria > Pseudomonadati > Bacteroidota > Flavobacteriia > Flavobacteriales > Flavobacteriaceae > Aquimarina > Aquimarina sp. AD1. The sequence continues at coordinate 1,698,100 of NZ_CP031966.1, forward strand.
GAAATATGCTCAAGTAGTATCTAGTGGTACTGCAGCTCTTACAGTGGCTTTAGCCTCTGCTGGTATTGGGTCAGGTGATGAAGTAATCATGCCTACCTTTACTTTTGTAGCTAGTTTTGAAGCAATCCTTTCTGTTGGAGCTACTCCTATCTTGTGTGATATTGATGATACATTAACTTTAAATCCTGAGGCGGTAAAGGCTGCAATTACATCAAAAACTAAGGCGGTTATGCCCGTTCATATGTGTGGTTCTATGGCTGATCTAAAGGCCTTAAAAGTAATCTGCGAAGAGAATAATTTAATCCTTTTAGAAGATGCATGCCAAGCAATTGGAGGTAGTTATGATAGTAAACCATTAGGTAGTTATGGTGATTTAGGATGTTTTTCTTTTGATTATGTAAAAACTGTTACCTGTGGAGAGGGTGGTGGATTGATCACCAATTCTAAAACATACGCTGATAATGCTCATAAATATCAAGATCATGGACATGATCACGTTGGTAATGATCGTGGAGCAGAAACACACCCCTTTTTGGGATACAATTACAGGCTTTCTGAATTGAATGCTGCAGTTGGTATTGCTCAATTAAGAAAATTAGATCAAACTATAGCTATTCAAGAAAAAAATTATTCAATTCTTCGAGAGGCTTTATCAGAGATGCCACAAGTAAGCTTTAGACGAGTTCCCGAGACTGGAATTGAAAGTTATGCTTTTTTAAATATATTCTTACCTTCTGAAGAACTAGCAAGAAAAGGACACAAAACCCTTGGCAGTCATGGTGTAGATGCCTGTTTTTATTGGTTCGATAATAACTGGCACTATTATAAAAAGTGGGAACATCTATTACAGCCTACATCGTTAAATGCGTTATCGCAAGCACAACTAGATGGTTTACAAAGAAATAATCAATCTTTTGATGCTAGTGATGCCTGGATGGGTAGAACAATTTCTTGTTTAATAAAAGTAGGTTGGTCCGAAGCAGAGGTAAAAGAAAGAGCTTCAAAAATGATTGAAGCTCTACAAAGTATATTATAAAAAAGGACTGTTTCCTAGTAGTTCACATATTCTACTATTTCTAATCCGTACCCTATCATTCCAACACGTTTTTGTTGAACAGAGTTAGACACTAATCTAAGTTTATGAATATTTAGGTCGTGTAAGATTTGAGCACCTATACCAAAATCCTTGCTATCCATTGCTATTTTCGGTGCTTTAACGATATCGCTTCCATTCTGCGTTTCATTTAACGCTTTTAATCTGTTTAATAAATTAAACGACTGACTTTCTTGATTAATAAAAACAATTGCACCTTTACCTTCTTTATTAATACGAGTGAACATAGCGTCTAAACGCTTATCAGCATTGTTGGTCAAAGTACCAAGAATATCATTATTAAATAATGTAGAATTGATGCGAGTAAGTACGGGTTCATTATCTGACCAACTTCCTTTTGTTAATGCTATATGAATCTGACTATTAGTAGTCTGCTTATAAGCTCTTAATCTAAAACTCCCAAAACGTGTTACAATATCAAAATCTTCTTTCTTTTCTATTAGCGAATCGTGCTGCATGCGATACGCAACTAAATCCTCAATAGAAACTAACTTAAGATCATACTTTTTAGCAACTTCTACTAATTCTGGAAGTCTTGCCATTGTACCATCCTCATTCATAATCTCTACAATAACACCAGCAGGTTCCAATCCTGCTAATCTTGCAAAATCAATTGCCGCTTCTGTATGTCCTGTTCGTCGTAAAACACCACCTTCTTTTGCTTTTAATGGAAAAATATGTCCAGGTCTTGCTAAATCATAAGATTTAGTGTCCGGGTCAATCAAAGCTTTTACGGTTTTAGCTCGATCACTCGCAGAAATTCCTGTAGTAACACCATTACCTTTAAGATCCACAGAAATTGTAAAAGCAGTTTCCATAGGATCCGTATTATTATCGACCATCATATTTAGTTTGAGGTCTTCACAACGCTGTTCTGTTATTGGAGTACAAATTAACCCTCTCCCATGAGTTGCCATAAAATTGATCATTTCTGGAGTAACTTTTTCCGCTGCTGCAAGAAAATCTCCTTCATTCTCTCTATCTTCATCATCAACCACAATAATCACCTTTCCTTGGCGAATATCCTCTATAGCTTCTTGGATAGTATTCAGTTTTAACTTGTTTTTAGTCTCAGTAACTTGTGACATAGCAATACAATTCTTAATTTAAAAGCAAAGGTACTTTATATAATTATCAAATGGAATAGTATCCACTAATTATCTGATTTTCTTAAGATCTTTATTTAATCTTTTATTATAGAAAAAATATAGTACTGGAAATAATGGAATACCAATAATTAGAAAAATAATCAAGGATGGTTTCTCTATTAACCCTTCAAGTTTTGTATAAAAACTTTTCAGATTAACATATGATTTAACCAAAAAGACTATATACGAGATCACACCTAGACCATTAAAAATTAATAGCATTGTTTTATTGCCACCAGCATCCTTTGAGATCAACATAATTACAATATTTACTATTAACAATAGTAAAAATAATGCAAACACTAACGAAGAATTTTCTTGAAAATTTATTTTATTTTTCTCAACCTCAATAAGAGTATTTTGATCTATCTCTATATCAATTTCTTGATTAATCGATAAACTTTTATTTTTATTCTTTTTATCGGATCTCTTTTCAAAAAAATCTCGAATAGGTTGTACTAACATATCAAAACTCGCTAATCCCCTATCTCTAGTAGCTCTATACGTAAGGAAAATACTAAGTGGAAAAATAATAAACGTAGACAACCAAGATCCAACAAATGGAGGAATCCCTCCTTCTTCTGCCCCGTTCTTAGCAAAGATTCCAATAAAATGATATGTTAGAAACAAGACCACTCCAATAACAATTGGCAACCCTAATCCTCCTTTTCTTATAATTGCACCTAATGGAGCTCCTACAAAAAACAGTAAAATACAAGCTATGCCTAGAGCATACTTATCATGTAATGACATTTCATACTTATTAAGTGCTCTCTTTTTAACATCTAATGTTCTTTTAGCTGTTTGAAGTCTTCTTATGACTCCATCAACGTTAGAAAATGCCAAATTATATATTTGAGACTTTTGCTTGACACTAAATCGATCATTTATTAAATCTATAGTATCCTTTGTTGCTTTTTTTAAGGTATCTATTTTTAGATTCCTATTTAACTCTTTAAAACCGTTTCTTCGATTTACATCATCCTCGGTAGCAATATTCTCTTGATTTACCTGAATAGATAACGTATCTATTTGTTGTCTTAGTCCATTTACATTTAACATATTAAACCCTTTACTATATTGCTGGGCATCCATATCAACATTATCCAAAGACGATAAATCTATATTTAATATATATTGTTTAAAATGTGTTTTAGCGAATGGTAGTTTTTTTCTTTTCTTGGGAGATTTTGGTTGCACCTCTTCATAATAATTCCCATCATTTAAGATAAGTGTAATCAAATCAGAATCAATACTTCCTTGCAATTCACCATCGGTAGCTTTTATTACTGTAAAATTACCAAGTCTTGCACCTTTTTTATGAATGATCACATCTTTTAAAAATTGATCATTATCCCCATATTTTTCTGATACACGTATATTTATATCTCCCAAATCATTAAACTGATTGGGAGTAATCACCATAGCGGGTTTGACTTTTACTATATTTTTACGCAGGTTAACAAACTTACGTTCGGAATTAGGAATTACAGTATTGGAAAATAAAAACGCTCCAATACCCACAAAAAATATAAAAACAGCTAATGTTCTCATAGCTCTCTGCAATGATATCCCAGATGATTTCATTGCGGCAAACTCATAGTTTTCTGCAAAATTACCAAATATCATTATCGATGTAAGAAGAATAGTCAATGGCAATACCATTGGTATTAATCTAGGAGTAGCATATGTTAAAAACTTTATTATTACTGCAAAATCTAAATCCTTTCCCGCTAACTCCGATATAAATAACCAGATTGTTTGCAATAAAAGAATAAACATAATGATAATAAAGAGTGGGAAAAAAGTCTTTAAAAAAGTCGTTAGAATATATCTGTCAAGTATTTTCACCTATTCGTCTATAAAATAAATCCCGAAATCTTCGGGATGTAAATTGTTATTAATATCAGGCTATAAATATATCACTAATCTAAACGATTGATATAATAATTAGCATATTTTGATTCATCAAAAACAAATAATGTTTTTGATAATGGTTGATTTGTTTTAAAACTATTTACTGTAATTGTAATATTAGTCCCATTATTTTGCATCAAAATTAATTTATAAATATGTTTTGTTTGCTTATCTACACCTAATAAAATCTCTTTTAATTCACTATTAGAATCAATAGGGATCAATTTCACAAATTGAATCTTTCTTCCTTGTACATCTTGTACAATATCTAACTTAGAAGTATAACCATCTTCGTAAAAAGTAAGCATTTTAGAAGGTGTTACACTGGATTCATCTTCGGCACTCTGAGAAGAAATATTTATTTCTTCATCCTCAGGAACTATCATATGCAATTTCTTACCATCATACATTTGCTCCGTTCCCATTAAATTTAATAAGTACTTTTCTCCCAAAAGAGTTACATCACCTCTTGTTTCTTGAGAAACATTTTCTGCTGGGTTATTAAGTGCATATTTAAACCCAATAACTATATTATCATAACTCTTTACTTTAGTGGACACCTCATCCAAAAGTTTTTTAGCATCTTGTGCTTGAGTATTTGCTATAAAAAGTGTTACTACTAAAAAAAATATTCTATGTATCATCTATGTATTTCTATTGTATTTAAAAAACTCTTTTATATAATTTAATTACTTTTCAGCGTCTAACAATTGTTTTAAAGCAATTAAATCTGTTACTAAAACTTGCCTCGCTTTGCTCCCTTCAAAAGGGCCAACAATACCAGCTGCTTCTAATTGATCAATTAATCTTCCTGCTCGATTATAACCTAATTTAAGTTTTCTTTGTAATAAAGACGCCGAACCTTGCTGTGCTGTGACAATAACTTCTGCTGCTTCATTAAAAAGTTTATCTCTATCTTTTACATCTATATCAAGACTTGTGCCACTTTCTTCTCCAGAATATTCGGGTAATAAGTGAGCATCTGGATACGCTTTTTGGCTTCCTATGTACTCTGTAATCCTTTCTACTTCTGGCGTATCTACAAAGGCACATTGAATCCTAACCAAGTCATTACCTTGTGTATATAACATATCCCCTCGACCAATTAATTGATCTGCACCACCGGTATCTAAAATAGTACGAGAATCAATTTTGGATGTTACCCTAAAAGCAATTCTTGCAGGAAAATTTGCTTTAATCATACCTGTAATTACATTTACAGAAGGTCTTTGAGTTGCAATAATTAAATGTATCCCAATAGCCCTTGCCAATTGTGCTAATCTAGCAATTGGTGTTTCTACCTCTTTACCTGCGGTCATAATAAGATCCGCAAACTCATCTACTACAAGCACTATATAAGGTAAAAACTTATGTCCATTTTCTGGATTTAATTTCCTAGCCCTAAACTTAGTATTGTACTCCTTAATATTACGTACCATTGCATTTTTAAGTAAATCGTACCGAGCATCCATTTCTATACAAAGAGAATTCAATGTATTAATCACCTTATTATTATCGGTAATAATAGCTTCTTCTGCATCTGGTAGTTTGGCCAAATAATGTCGTTCTATTTTATTGAATAAGGTAAGTTCTACTTTTTTAGGATCTACTAGAACAAACTTAACTTCTGCTGGGTGTTTTTTATACAACAGAGATGTTAAGATAGCATTTAAACCTACTGATTTACCTTGTCCAGTTGCTCCTGCCATTAATAAGTGAGGCATTTTGGCTAAATCAACAACAAACGTCTCATTAGAAATTGTTTTCCCTAAAGATAAAGGAAGCTCCATCTCTGCTCCCTGAAACTTAGAGGATGCGATCGCAGATCTCATAGAAACAATTGTCGATTTTTTATTAGGTACTTCAATACCAATAGTTCCTTTACCCGGAATCGGAGCAATAATCCTTATTCCTAAAGCAGCTAAAGAAAGGGCTATATCATCTTCTAAATTTTTAATTTTAGAAATACGGATACCAGCTTCTGGAACTATTTCATACAGTGTAACTGTAGGACCAACAGTAGCTTTAATCTGAGCAATTTCTATCTTGTAGTTTTTTAATGTTTCTACAATACGATTTTTATTTTCTTCTAACTCACCTTGATCAATCGTTATTCCTCCGTTTTGGATTGAATAATCTTTTAATAACTCAATAGTAGGGAACTTAAAGTTACCTAGTTCTAATTTTGGATCAAACTCACCAAAATCTTTCACCAGTTTAGCACTTAAATTTTCAACTTCCTCTTCTTCCACCACGGTCTCAACCTCCATAGCTATGTCTTCGGGGTTATCCTCTGATTTGATAATTAATTTTTCCGGAATTTCATCAGATTGATTTTTTGGATTACCGAAAAACTCATTTACCGTTGTTTTTGCAGAATTGGTAGCCGTCTTAGTTTCAGTTGATGTTTTAACTTTTTCCAATACAGGCGTATCTAATGATAGTTCTTTAGTATCACCTGCAGATATATTTTCTTTATCTGAAACTATCTCTTTATTTTCTTTTCCTTTGGCCCTAGAACCATTTATTTTTTTAGCAGATTCATAATCCCTTGTAATTTCCGTTTGAGTTTTTCTTAAAGAAGCTGAAATTTTTTCCGGAGTATAACGCAAACGAACAACTATATAAACAATAGCAAAAAAAGCTAGAACTAGTACGGTTCCTATAAAACCAATATAGTCCTGCATCAAATCATTAATTTCGAACCCAATTACTCCTGCAAATAATCCACTTTCTTTTTGCACAAAACCAAAAATCACAGAAATCCATAGCATCACCAAGGTTCCCCAAAACCAAAACCCAGCAAGCTTCTTTTTGTTTAAATCAAAAAACAAATAAACTCCGGATAAAGAAATTAATACTGGAATTATTATCGCAGAAATACCGAACCCTCTAAAAATAAAAAAGTCACTAACTTTTGCTCCAGATATACTTAGCCAGTTTTTAGCAGAAGAAGTCCTATTTGGAAATTGAGATATTTCGCTTTGATCTATTTTCCAATTAAAGAAAAATGATACAAATGCAAAGAATAATGCAATCCCCAAAAAAAACAAGAAACTACCCAAAATAACTTTTTGTTGTCTGGATAAGGTTAGTTTTTCTTTTAAAGGAGTTTTGGTTTTTTTTGAAGTTTTCCTTTTTGTTGTTACCTTTTTTTTTGCCATTTTTTGGATGTGTTATCGCAAAAATACGAATATCTATATTGGAACGTAAAAATGGAAAAAAAATTTTCTAGAATAAATATGGATAGTAAATAATACAACCAATAATAACCGCCGTTATTGCAGCAATAAATACTGCTCCGGCTGCAATATCTTTAATAAATCCAATTTTATTATGAAAATCAGGATGTATAAAATCTGCAATTGCTTCTATGGCTGTATTTACTCCTTCGACACTCATAACAAGACCAATTGCAAAGGTTTGCAATATCCATTCTATTCCTGTGATATTATTATAAAAGCCAAGGGCCGTCATCACAATTGCGATAACAGCCTGTACTTGTATACTTGGTTCTGTTTTTAAGAGTATTAGTGCACCCTTTATCGCATATCCACAACCACGTAATCTACCAACAATAAACGTTGAGAATTTACTCATAGTTAATTTTTATGCTAATATCTTTATAGCTTCAGCATAATTAGGTTCTTGTGCAATTTCTGGCACTTGTTCTGAGTGCACAACAACACCTTCTTGATCAACAACAATTACGGCTCTTGAGTGAAGTCCTTTCATTGGACCATCAACTATTTCTAATCCATAATCTTTTCCAAACTTACCATCTCTAAAATCAGAATGATTAACTACATTTTCTAATCCTTCTGCACCGCAGAATCTAGCTTGCGCGAATGGTAAATCTCGAGAGACACATAGAACTTTAGTATTCGATAAATTACTAGCCTCTTTATTAAATTGTCTAACCGAAGCTGCACAAACTCCAGTATCAATTGACGGGAAAATATTCAAAACAACTCTTGAACCTTTATAATCTGAAAGTTTGGATACGGATAAATCTGTATTTACCAATTCAAAATCCGGAGCTGATTCACCTACTTTAGGTAATTCTCCATTTGTATGTATTGCGTTTCCACCTAGTGTTATTGCTGCCATTTTGTGTGTTTTTGTACCTAAAAATTAGGTAGGTTTATTTTTACTTCAAGTTTACACATAACAGGAGAAATAAAAAAATTTTTAGGGTTTTAAACAGAATAATTGTTTTTATAATAACACAAACCTTTATTCACTATGAGAAAAACCAATATCTTAACGCTATTTGCATTCACACTATTTTCTTTAGTTAATGCTCAAAAGACACCCGAAGAAATAGCACGGGAATGGATCTATGAGAATAAAGCAACTCTCAAAATTGCTATAGATGATAATCTTATGCTTAGAGCTTCTAGAACGAGCTTATCTGGCCACACATTAAGATATCAGCAAACTATCAATAACATTCCAGTTTATGATACTGAGCTAACTATACATGTTTCTAAAAAAAACAAAGTTACCCATGTAGCTGATAATTATGATATAAACGTATCTAAAATAAGTACTACACCAGCTGTTTTTAAAACATCTGCGTTAGATATAGCCAAGGCACATATAGATGCTAAAGGGTACTTTTCGAGAGAAGAATCTAAATTATATGTGTACAACAAAATGGGTAGCACAAAACTAGTTTATGTTAATAAAATTAGAGCAACCACTCCAATTGGGTATTGGGAAGTAATTGTAGATGCGCAAACAGGAGAGGTATTAAAATCACAAAACATAGATATTGAACATAATTTTAAATTTATTAATAAAAAAAACACTACTCTTGATCGTAATGAAGATTATAAAGGCATAGCAAAAAATCTTCAAAATCAGAAGAAAAATGAAACTGCTTCATTTCTTGTCGAAGGATCAGGAATGATATTTGACCCAGACCCTTTATCTGCAACGGGCCAAACTTATGGTGGAAATTATGCTGATAATAATGATGCAACTAACGCACAGTTAGATGCAGCTCGCACATCTGTTGTGCTTAAAGATATTACTCTAACTAATGGCGTATATAGATTAAAAGGACCATATGTAGAAATTGCGGATCTTCAAGCACCTTCTAAAGGGCTATTCACTCAAGCAAATTCAAATTTTAATTTTAACAGAAGTGAAGATGGTTTTGAAGCTGTAAACTGTTATTACCATTTAGATAAAAGTCTGCGTTATATTAATGAAACACTTGGTATTGATTTAGTATCATTATTTAATAACGGAGTTTTAGAATATGACCCTAGTAGCTTTAATGGAGCTGACAATTCCTCATATGGTGGTGGTCAATTAAATTTTGGAGAAGGAGGAGTTGATGACGCAGAGGATGCTGATGTTATTCTTCATGAATTAGGGCACGGATTACACGATTGGATTACTAACGGTTCTTTATCACAAGTAGAAGCTTTAAGCGAAGGATGTGGAGATTATTGGGCGCAGTCATATAAAAGAAGCTTAGGACAATGGCAATCAACCGATGCTTCTTATCATTTTGTTTTTGGATGGGATGGTCATAATCAATTCTGGGGTGGAAGATCAACTAATTATTCTGCTCAATACCCTAATGATCTTATCACTGGTTTTAATCACAATAATGGGCAAATTTGGGCAACTAGTTTGATGAGAATTTTTGATGTTATTGGTAGAGAGAAAACAGATAAGGCTTTTTTAGAAGGACTAGGAATGACAAATAGTTCTACTAATCAAGAAAATGCTGCTATTGCTGTTAGACAAGCAGCAATAGACATGGGATATAGTTGTGCAGATGTTGATGTATTTACAACTGAATTTACAACAACTGGATATACAATGCCCGCAATTGATCTTGTAGTTAATTGTCCACAAGATCAATCCGTCTCTCCAGACGCTGGAAGTTCGTCTTATACAATCCAAGATTATACTCCAATGGCCAATGCTATTAATACAGGATGTAATGCCAGCATTACTCAAGACCCGATAGCAGGCACATTATTACCAGAAGGTGTTCATGCAATAACAATAACAGCAACCGGAAACACTTCTGTCACTTGTACTTTTAATATAACCGTAGATAATAACACACTTGACACAGAAGATTTCATTGAGAAAACTGGTATTACGCTCTACCCGGTTCCTGCTAAAGATAATATTATTTTAGATGGGAAATTTGACAATAAAGAAACGCTTCAAATATATAATCTTGTAGGTCAACAATTAATGGAAATCTCGATCACAGAAAACATAACAAGAATAAACATTTCTAAATTACCTGAAGGAGTCTATTTTGGATCTTTCAAAAACAAAAAGGGAACTTTAAAATTTGTAAAAGATTAACACATATCGGTTATTCTTAAATATAAAAAAAACCACTCATTAATGATGAGTGGTTTTTTTTATATTTAAAAGCAATCTTTTTTAGGAATCAATAGATCCCATAACTCGCTGCATAAAATTATTTAGCGCCTCTTTTTTAGGGGTACCATCCTTAATCATTTTATTAACTTCGATAGCTCCGTACATATTAGAAATCAACTCTCCTATCACATCTAACTCTTCATCTTTTAGAGAAGGAACTTCCGTAAGAGTTTCTAACGTTTCAATCGTTTCTACCACAAAATCCTCATCGTTTTCTTCAATAAAAGAGGTAAGGTGTTTAATTATTGGCAACTTCATCTACTAATTCTTTTAGAATGTCAAACTTATTTGTCTGAACCTGATTTACAAAAACTCCATTTTTAAAAGTGGCAAAGGTAGGAAGGTTATCCACTGTAGCCATCTTTCTAGATTCAGGATTTTTTTCAGCATCCACTATAACAAATGCGGTATCATTTTTTTCTGAAGCTAATTTTTTAAATTTAGGCTTCATAATTCTACAGTTTCCACACCAAGTTGCAGAGTACTGAACTACTACTGTATTGTTATCTTTTATTACCTCAGAAAGGTTATCCGTTGTTAATTCTTGAACCATAATTTATAAAACTATAAAAGAAACTTCTCCAAAACATGGGTTTTGAAGAAGTTTTTAAACTATTATTTCTTAGTGAGAAGCTAAGTAAGAAGCCACTCCATCTCTATTGGCCGACATAGCATCTTTTCCTTCTTCCCAATTTGCAGGACATACTTCGCCATTTTTCTGAACGTGAGCATAAGCATCAATTAATCTCAAAAACTCAGCTACGTTTCTACCAACTGGCATATGGTTAACTCCTTCATGAAAAACAGTACCTTCTTCATCAATAAGGTAAGTAGCTCTATAAGTAACATTGTCACCTTCTACAGTTACTACTCCAGTTTCTTCATTATAAGTTTCGTTAGTAATATCTAAAATTCCTAATGTATTAGAAAGATTACGGTTAGAATCTGCTAATATTGGATACGTAACACCTTCAATTCCTCCATTATCCTTAGAGGTGTTTAACCACGCGAAATGAACTTCTGGAGTGTCACAAGAAGCTCCAATAACTATTGTATTTCTTTTTTCAAATTCAGCAAGTGCTTCTTGAAAAGCATGTAATTCAGTTGGACAAACAAAAGTAAAATCCTTTGGATACCAGAATAATAAAACTTTTTTGTTATTATTTTTAGCCTCTTCCAATACGTTAAGTTTGAAAGTATCTCCCATATCGTTCATTGCATCAACGTTCAAATTCGGGAATTTTTTACCTACAAATGCCATTTTTTGTTTTTTAAAATGTGATTAATTATTTTTTTGAAGTGGCAAATATACATCTCATTACTCAACATATATTAAGAGATAATTTTAATTTTCTATATGTTGATAGTTTTTTCTAATACACATCAATTCCTTCATGTATTTATATAAATTCTTACAAAAAAAGAAAATACCTTACATAAATTACGGATAAATTGTCCTTTTTACACGATGATTTACACTTTGTTAGATCTATTTTTGTATTTTCGCTAAACAAACTTAGCCTAGAGATTTAAAAGTTGAGGAACTTTATTAAACATACTATATTAGCCTTTTTAGTGTTTTCTTCAATAAACACTTTTGCTCAATCTATTCTTGATACTGATAGTATCCAATTATATATTGAAAGGGCCGAAGAATTCTTAGAAGAATATAAATACCAGCAAGCTTTAGAAAAAGCAAATGCAGCTCTTAAAAGTGCCAAATACAACAATGACGATAAAAGCTTAGCTAAAATTTACGATTTAATCGCTCAAATACATGAGTTAAACGAACAAGAAAGTGAAGCTATTACCAATTATATTACTGCACTAACTTATGCTGCTAGTGCTAAAAGTAGCAAACTAAAAGCCAAATTATTAAATAGTTTAGGAACCCTCTATATCAAAAATGATAAAACGAGGCATAAAGGTGTAGAACGTTTTCAACAAAGTCACGATATCGCCAGAGGAATAAAGGATACTGTAAAAATGGTAAAACCTTTATTAAATCTAGCAGAACATTATATAGATAATAATGACTACAAAACTAGTGATAAATACCTAACAAAAGTAAGAGCGATAATTGGTTCTGAATTAAACATAGAAAGTACACAAAAAATTAAGTTAAGTAATTTGCTTGGAAAATACTTCTTACGCGTTAGAAGGTATGAGCGAGCAAGTGAACATGTAGATAACGCTATAAGTTTTGCAGAAGAAGAAATTGATGTTCATAAATCTGATAAGAATCTAAGATTGATATCCACATTTCACGTAAAACTTGCAACAGCTTACCTGACAAAATATAAAATTTTTAAAGCACAAAAAGAATTTGAACTAGCAAACCCTTTTTTAGAAAAGCATTATGAACATCTTTCTAAATCAGAAGATTTAATAAAAGAAATAGAATTACTTAGAGCCATCATAGAGAATGATGTTGATCAGATGCGAGATCAAGTTGAGCAGGCTAATAAAAAAGATGCTAAAAACTATTCTAAAGAAATAAAATGGCATATTATTACAATTCTTGGCGTTGTTCTCATACTAATCTCTCTTGCTTTTTTAATTAGCGCATACAAGAACAATCTGCAAAAGAAAAAGCTAAACAATGACCTTATTGAGAAAAATAAGGAACTAGTAAATGCTAAAGAAACCGCTGAACAAGTTTCTACATTAAAGTCTCAATTTATATCCACAGTAAGTCATGAATTAAGAACTCCTCTTTATGGTGTTATTGGTCTTACTTCATTGTTAATGGAGCATCCTGAAGAGAAAAAGAAAAACGAATATCTTGAATCTCTTAAATTCTCGGGAGACTATTTACTGGCATTAATAAATGATGTTTTACAATTAAGTAAAATAGAAACAAATGAAGTAAAATTAGAGAAAGTTTCTTTTGACATAAGATCTCTAATCGAAGGAATTGTAAATTCATTACACTCCAAACAAAAGCACAATAGTAATACTGTTCATATAGACATTGATAAAAATATCAAAACCACACTTCTTGGAGATTCGGTTAGATTATCACAAATATTAATAAACTTAATTGGTAACGCACTTAAATTCACGAATAATGGAAACATCTGGATTAAAGTAAAAAGTCAAGGTTTAGAAGGTGATATTCATAAACTTCGTTTTATAATAAAAGATGATGGTATAGGAATTCCTAAAAGTAAGCAGGAGACTATTTTTGATAATTTTGCTCAAGTAAAAAATCAAAACCAAGAATACGAAGGAACTGGATTAGGTTTAGCGATTGTAAAAAAATTAATCCATCTGCATAAAAGCGAGATTTTTATTAATAGTGAAGAAGGAGTTGGGTCAGAATTTACATTTGATTTAAGCTACGAAAAAGCTGTTAAAGAACAAAATAACACTTCCCAAACTGGTGAAAGCATTAGCATCGGAACTACTAATTTTAATATCTTAATTGTAGATGATAATAAAATTAATCAAATTGTTACTCAAAACATCTTAAAAAAGAAAGGCTATACCTGTAACTTAGCTAGTAACGGTATGGATGCTATAGAGATGGTAAAAAGTGAAAGTTTTGATTTAATCTTGATGGATATTAATATGCCAGAAATGAATGGACTAGATGCAACAACAGTTATTAGAACTTTTAACTCTCATATTCCTATAATTGCACTTACGGCGGTAGAAGAAGGGGAAATTAGAGACCAAGCATTATCTGTAGGCATGAATGACGTTATCATAAAACCATATGATACGCAACAATTCTTCCAAACTATTATGAAGAATATTTCTAAAGTGAAATACATAAGTTAGATTTCAATTAGTATACATAATTTATTCTGTTAAAGCTTATTCTTATTATTCTCGAATATATTATTTTAGAGCAATAATTCAAGCTTACTAAACAGACATGAACTCAAAAAACAAAGGTTTTAATACCATCTGCACTCACGTTGGAGAAATTGAAGATAAACAATTTAAGGGCGCAATATCTCCTATTTATTTATCCACTTCCTATGCTTTTGAAGACGTTGATATCAAAAGATATCCTCGTTACTTTAATACTCCTAATCAGGAAGCATTATGTAAAAAAATAGCACAGCTAGAAAAAGGAGAAGCATCTTTAATTTTTGGGAGTGGTATGGCTGCAATTAGCACTACTTTATTTGCATTTTTACAAAAAGGAGATCATATTGTATTACAAAGAACACTATATGGAGGAACTGTTAATTTAGTAAATGAGGAATTCAGTAAGTATGGAATAGAATATTCTTTTGTCGATTCTCAAGATGCGAATGGGTTTGAAGAAAAAATAAAGGAAAACACTAAAGTTATCTATATTGAAACTCCTTCTAACCCTCTTTTAACTATAACAGATATCAGAGCAATATCCGAATTAGCAAAAGAAAAAGGAATAACAACTATGATAGACAATACTTTTGCTTCTCCTGTAAATCAAAACCCCATAGAACTAGGAATCGATATTGTAATACATTCCGCTACAAAATATTTAGGCGGTCATAGTGATATTTTAGCTGGCGCAGTTGTTTCCTCTGAAAAAAATATGGAGCAAATTTTTCATCTGGCTAAAAATTTTGGAGGTAGCTTAAGTGACTTTACAGTTTGGATGTTAGAGCGAAGTATTAAAACACTAGGTTTACGAGTAAAACAACAAAATAAGAATGCCAAAAAGATGGCAAAATGGCTAGAAAAGCATGATGATATACAAGCTGTCTATTATCCTGGTTTAAAATCTCATCCAGACTATAAATTAGCCAAAAGTCAAATGAAAGGATTTGGAGGAATGTTATCTTTTGAATTAAATCAAGGACTTGACGCGAGTAAATTCCAAAAAGAATTAAAACTAATTAAAAGTTCAATGAGTCTTGCCGGAGTAGAAAGTACAATCCTATCTCCTACCCTAACATCCCACGCATTATTAACGGAAGAAGAAAGAAAACACCAGGGAATCAATGACGGTTTACTTCGATTTAGTGTAGGTATTGAAGAAACAGAAGACCTCATTGCAGATATCGAACAAGCATTACAAAAAATAAAGATCTTAGAATTTGAACACTAAAATGAAATTAGACATTCTAGCTATTGGAGCTCATCCCGATGATGTGGAATTAAGTTGCTCTGGAACAGTTGCAAAAGAAGTAGACAATGGAAAAAAAGTTGGAATACTTGACCTTACAAGAGGTGAACTTGGTACCCGAGGTACTGCAGAAACAAGAGATCAAGAAGCAAAAGATGCTGCTACTATTTTAGGCGTATCAGTTCGAGAGAATTTAGGTTTTAGAGATGGTTTTTTTAGGAATGACGAAGCTCATCAGCTAGCAATTATTGAAATATTAAGAAAATATCGTCCCGAAATAGTTCTTTGCAATGCTATTAAGGATCGACATATTGATCATGAAAAAGGAAGTCAACTAGTTAGCGATGCCTGTTTCTTATCAGGTTTGCGAAAAATAGAAACTTCTATTGATGGTAAGAAACAAGAAGCCTGGAGACCAAAAAAAGTATATCACTATATTCAATGGGAAATTCTAGAACCAGATTTTGTTGTAGATATTAGTGGATATATGGATAAAAAAATGGATAGTGTACTAGCATATAAGACACAGTTTTATGATGCTACAAGTGATGCTCCATCCACTCCAATCTCTAGTAAGAATTTTAAAGAAAGTGTTCGCTATCGTGCGGCAGATTTAGGAAGAATAATAGGAGTTGAATATGCTGAAGGGTATACCGTAGAACGCTATCCTGCAGTGAATTCCATTTTTGATTTAATATAATTTCATTTTTTCTTTTGCAGAAAGCAAGAAATACCTTATTTTTGCAGCCGAAATTAAATGGTGGTTGTAGCTCAGCTGGTTAGAGCGCCTGATTGTGGTTCAGGAGGTCGTCGGTTCGAAACCGATCTTCCACCCTTTTAAAAAAAAGACTCTGTATTTATATACAGAGTCTTTTGTTTTCAGACAGTTTCATTTAGAAATAAATCATTCTTTTCCTATACCATCGACTATAAGTCTTTTTTCTCTATTTGCTACTTCCCAAGCTGTATAAAAAACTAATTGTGCTCTTTTGGTCATAAGTTCATATTCAATTTTATCTGGTGTATCTGTAGGCTTATGATAATCCTCGTGAACCCCATTAAAGTAAAATATTATAGGAATATTGTTTTTTGCAAAATTATAGTGATCACTCCTATAATAGAATCTATTAGGATCATCTTTTGCATTATACGTATAATCCAAATTCAACTTAGTATATTTTTGGTTTACTTCTTCACTTACATTGTGCAATTCAGTACTTAACCTATCACTTCCGATTAAATAGATATAATCATTCTTATCCTTCTCATCATGATCTTTATCAATCCTTCCTATCATATCGATATTGAGGTTTGTAACCGTATTTTCTAAAGGAAAAATTGGATTTTCTGTATAAAACTTTGACCCATATAAACCTTTCTCTTCTCCCGTTACATGTAAAAACAATATAGATCTTTTAGGTCCTTGTCCGTTTTTAGCAGCTTTAGCAAATGCCTCAGCAATCTCTAATATACTTACAGTTCCCGAGCCATCATCATCCGCTCCATTATATACATTCCCATCACTATCAACACCAACGTGATCATAATGAGCAGATATTACCACTATTTCATTCGGCTTCTCTTCTCCTTTTATATATGCTAATACATTTTCTGAGGATTTGATACCTCCTCTAAAATAACTTTCAGGTATCTCCTGATAATAATCATCGTCACCTAATGGAGAAGCAATACCCATACGTTTATACTGTTCTTTTAAGAATTCCGCAGCTTTTTTTTGTCCTGGCTCGCCAGTATCCCTTCCTTCAAATTTATCGTCGGCAAACGTAAATAAATAATCTTTAAGTTCCCCTGAAGTAATAGTCTCTGCATATGATGTTACATCCAACTTAGCATCTTTAGAATTGGAGCTATCTGTATTTGATGATTTTTGTGAACTGCCACACGAATATAGCAGTAGTAGCACACCAAATACAACTGTAATATTTTTCATTTAATTCCTTTTTATAACTCCATGCAATATACAGATTTAGAGAGAGATCGAATAGCGAATATTTTCTTAAAAGAAATATCCTGAAATTATTTTACATTTTTTTTTTAGAATTGAAAAAAGGTACTATATTTGCACCCGCATTCAGGGAATACCTGATGAGACTAAACACTGGAGAAATGGCAGAGTGGTCGAATGCGGCAGTCTTGAAAACTGTTGAGGGTCACACCTCCGGGGGTTCGAATCCCTCTTTCTCCGCAAAAAGCCTTGTAATCTTTTGATTCACAAGGCTTTTATTTTTTAGTTGACAAGATCGTTGACAGAAAGATGTTTTTTATTGGTAGGTATTCATAAAAAACTATGAAATTCTTTCTTTAAATAACCTTGACCTGACAATTACTACAACTGTTCCCACATTTTATCAGCGTTTAGCCTAAATGTTCCTAAGTGATCAAAACTACATTCTGATGGCGCTATTATTGATAAAAACGATTCTTCTTTTATATTTCTATATAAATGATAAACCTCTCCAACTATCGGCTCAAAAGTAAACTTAGCATTATAAATTAAATTATTGTATTCGAATTGCTCCATCAAAACATCATACTGCGCCTTTAATTCATCATATTTTGCTTTCACTTGCTTATTTACCTTATGAACATTTGTGTTTTTCCAAGCTACAGTATCCGGAATTGTAATAACAGGAGCGCCTACACCTGTTGCATAAGGTTTTAATGCCGCATCATACCTTTTCTCTTCTTCATTATAAACTACCTGATCTGGTTTTTTATCGCTCATTAGTATCGTTTTGAAATTTTATTATGTGTAATCTGTTTTTGTCTTGAACATTTAAATCTTCCATCTTCAAAAGTACGTTTTTTAAGATGCTTTGTTTTTCTCCCTTGCACTCTTTTACGCCACATCCTAAAACTAGATGGTTTCATTTCATTTCGCATTAAAGTAATGACTTCTTGCTCGTTTAACCCAAATTGAATAAGAATTGCATCAAAAGGAGTTCTATCCTCCCAAGCCATCTCTATAATTCTATCGACATCACGTATTGTTAAATCTTTTTGCATTTTTTTAAATTTTTCTATTTGGTAATGTATGTTTCTTTAAAATTCTATACCCTTCTTTTTTCACTAAAGCATCATCCTTCATATTCCATAAAGTATCACTTGCTCTTTTTCTAGTGGTATCTATATCAACTATTGGAAAAGGATAATCTTCTCCTAATACAAAATTGTTAAACTGTTGTTCCATAGGTGGCATTTTATACGGTTCATGAATATAAGCTATGGGAACATTCTTTAATTCTGGAACCCATTTTTTTATAAAAACCCCATCCGGGTCATGCTCTACACTATTTTTGACTGGATTATATATTCTAAGTGTATTAATTCCTGTTTCACCAGCTTGCATCTGCAATTGAGGAAAATGAATACCAGGTTCAAAATCCAAGAACATACTCGATAAATGTGCACTTGCATTTTGCCATGGTTGCCAAAGATTATGTGTAAAAAAAGAAACTACCAATGCACGCATTCTAAAATTAATGTATCCAGTTTCCTTCAAGCAGCGCATACAAGCATCAACCAAGGGATATCCAGTTTTTCCCTCCTTCCAAGCTAATTGATATGCATCAGAAATTTGTTTCTTTAATTTTCGATATCCTTTGTTAATACTCTCAAACTCCATAATATCCTCCATTTCAAATTTTTGAACAAAATGTACTTGCCATTGTAACCTAGATGTAAAAGCATCAATTTGCTTTTTATCTCCTAATAATTCTCTTTGATGAACAGCATATTGCCAAATCTGCCGAATAGAAAGATTCCCCCAAGCTATATAAGGAGACAATCTACTACAACCTCTGCGTGCTAATTCTGGTTTTGAAATATGAAAGCTATAATTTTTGTATCTACCTTTAAAAAAAGAGTTTAGATATTCATACCCTTTTGTGGTTCCACCTTGTTGAAAATTATTAGCTAAGGAAGTATCTAAATTAACCACATTAAAAATCTTCTCAAGCTCTAAAATCTTTTTAATAGGAATAAAACTAGTAGATTTTGGATCAAACTCAAACGGTTGTTGATTCATATAATGTTCACAATCCTCTCTCCAATTCTCTCTGTTTTTTAATCCTCTATGTATGCCATTGTTTGTGTTTTCTTTCCAATCAATTAGGTTGTTTTTACAAAACCTCGAAAATGCCTTATCTCTTTCATAGGTTAATCGGATACCGGTCTCCTGATGCGAAAATACGTGGTCTATTTTCCAGAATTGTTGTAAAGTTCCAATCGCATGAATAACTTCTGAAGATACACATAACACTTTTGTATTATAAACTAACAACTGATTATTCAAATCTTGTAATGATTGCTTTATAAAATTCCAATGTCGTTCACTGTAGTGTTTATCTTCTTTAAGTGAATTTTCAAATACATATAATAATAATGTTGGACAATTGGTATTAATGGCATTATATATCGCCTCATTATCCTGCAATCTCAAATCACGCTTAAACCAAACTATATTGATATGTTCTTTATTAGTACTCATCCGGGTTTTCTATAATATGATTAGCTCTCTCCTTAAGCTTATTTAATTTTTCTCTATCCATTTTATGTAATAAATTAAGCATCATGGACATTCGTTGATTATTTTTAAAATACGCCTGTTTTTCATCTAAAAAATTCCAATAAAGAGAATTAAAAGGACAAGCATCATTTTCATGCTTTTTAGCTACTTTATAATGACAACCTTTACAGTAATTGCTCATTTTATTAATATAACTTCCACTAGAAACATATGGTTTAGTAGCTACCAATCCTCCATCTGCAAACTGACTCATTCCACGAGTATTAGTAATTTCTACCCACTCTATTGCATCAATGTAAACTCCCAAATACCATTGATCAACCTCATCAGGATTCGTCATTGTTAATAAAGCGTAATTACCTGTAATCATTAACCGTTGAATATGGTGTGCATAAGAATCATCGAGGCTTTGTTTAATTGCAGAGCGCATACAATTCATCTTAGTTTCTCCTGTCCAATAAAAAGACGGAAGTCTATTATGGTTATCTAATTTATTTAGATTTTTATAATTTGGCATTTTTGCCCAATACATTCCGCGCATATACTCTCTCCACCCCAGAATCTGACGAACAAACCCTTCTACTTGAGATATATCTATATTATCTTTATTATTCTGCCAATAACCAATTACCGTAGTAATAACTTCCATTGGATGAAGCATCTTGCTATTCATTGCAAAAGAGAGTCTACTATGAAACAAGTACTTTTCTTCTGGATGCATTGCATCCTGATAATCTCCAAAATACATGAGTAGATTGTCACAGAAATACGTTAGAAGAGATAAACAATCTTTTCTTGATGTCGGCCAATTAAACTCTTTGCTATTAATATTACCTATAGTCTTGACATTGGATTTATTAATACCGTCTACGATATCACTGACATCTTTATAAAAATCTTTTTTGCCTGGAATCTCTGGCTTTCCTGTCCACTTTTTCCTATTGCTTTGATCAAAATTCCATTTCCCTCCTTCAGGATCTTTTTTAGTAAGCATTAAAACATCGTACTTCTTTCGCATATTACGATAAAAGTATTCCATCATGTATTGCTTTTTACCTTTAAAAAAGTCTAATAAATCTGTTCTAGAGGTTAAAAAATGTTCTGTGTCAAAAACCTCTGTTTCTATTGATAATTCATTACAAAAATTTTTCAATTGAATATCCAATCTATACTCATCAGGAAGCTGATATTCAAATTTTGTTATATTCTTCTCAGCAATTATTTGTTTTAAATTCTCTACTAGATTTTGTTGATTATCATTATGATTCAACTCGTAATAAACAACATTACGTTTATTACTTTTTAGCCATAATTTAAAGTTTCTCATACTCTGAAAAAAACCAACAACTTTCTGAATATGATGCGTTGTGTAATCTGTTTCCTGTCGCATTTCTGCCATAAAATAGCACACTTCATCTTGTTCATTCTTATACCAAGAGTGATTATAGTTTAATTGATCGCCAAGTAATAAACGTAGTTTCATAGGTTAAAATAAGGTTGGTTGTAACCAAAGATTTTGAAATTTATTTTTGGGATCATACCGCTCTGATTGCAGTTTAATATTAAATTTTCGATCCCTCGGATCATTACCTACTCCAGCAACATATTGCCAATTACCATAATTGCTATGAACATCAAAATCAATCAATAAAGACTCAAAATATGCTGCTCCAATTCTCCAATCCAATCTTAGCTCTTTTGCAAAATAAGATGCCACATTTTGCCTACCCCTATTACTCATCCATCCAGTATGATATAGTTCGATCATATTAGCATTTACAAATGGTTCTTCCGTTTCTCCGTGAATCCACCGATTAACACTTTCTTTATTTTCAGACCAAGAGTACTCTTTATGAAGAATCCCATCTATTTTAAAAAGATCATCTCCGTGCTTCAGCGAAATATATTTAAAAAAATCTCTCCAAATGAGTTCAAAAACAAGCCAATATGTACTCTGATTTTTTTTTACTTGTGCCTCATAATTCATCACTTGATGATAAATAGTACGAGGAGAAATAGATCCATTTGCAAGCCAAGCAGAAAGTTTTGAACTATATTCAGTTCCTACCAAACCGTTCCTTGTTTTTTTATAAAATGATATGTTTTTACTATTCCAGAAATAGTCCTCAATTCTTTGTAAAACTTGATTCTCGCCTCCAAGAAAAGGAAACGCTGTTCTAGAATCGACTTGAAAATCTTCAAAACCTAACATCTTTAACGAAGGAATCTCAGTTGAATCTTCTAATAAATTATCTAGTAATAAAGGTGTAATCGAAACTTCTGGTCTAACCGTAATAAGTTTTTCACATTGCTTTCTAAAAACAGTAAATACTTTTGGTATTTCCAGTATATCAAAAGGAACATCATCTGGATGAAAAAGAAATTGATCATAAGATTCGATCCAATCAACTTTTGATTCATTAAGCTCACTCCTTACCGATTCCGAAACTATCACCTCTTCCCTAGTCCATTCTTTTTGGAGGTACACAGTATCTATAGAATGATCTTTAATTATTTTTGGGATAATTTGTTCTGGACGACTACGATATATAAGCAACGTAATATTAAGTTTCGCTAAATTTTCTTTTAGCTCAATTATACTTTCTAAAAGAAATTTAGTTCGATATACCTCTGTTTTTCTAAAACCATATTGATTTAAATTAAATAGTCTGGGATCAAAACAAAATACAGCTATTACCTTATCATTAGTAGATACTGCTTTGTAAAGAGAAGAATTATCACTAACTCTTAAGTCATTTCTAAACCACACAAGTCCTGTCTTCATCATATCATCTCATTTCTAAGAAAGCGTCTTTAATCGATTCCTATTATTTCTGCATTTTTTACTACAATACTGAACCTCTTCCCATACTTTTTCCCATTTCTTTCTCCAAGTAAAAGGACGTGCACATACTTTACAAACTTTAGTAGGAAGGTCAGGTTTTTTCATAATTCTATTTTGTTTAATAAATTTACAAAAAGTTTAAACAAAATGATCATAACAATTAGATTTTAACAAGATTAAAACATACCGGAAGTATAAAACCAAAAAACTACGGAAGACTAAGAAAATCTAAAAAGAGTGTAGAAAGAAAACATTAATCATTAATAACACTTGATCAGTAAACATACGTAAACAAGCTTAACAAAAAGATCATTAGCCATAAAGTAGTACGCAACCAATTCATAACAATAAGCTTGTTAATAAGCTCGGTATCCACCATATTTCTTGAAATAAGTGAATGCATTGGAACAAATTGGAAAAAAGTAGATACCCATACTCCAATTACCAAAAACAAATAAACAACATTATAAATCGAAGAAGAATTCTGAAAAACCTGAACAATACCTATAACCAATTGTCCAGTCATAAGAGGTATTACTATTCCACCAATACGCTTGGTATAACTAGAATGCCATTTTATTAAATCTTTAGTCTGAAAATACCTAAAACTCGGATAAATTATTAATTGTACTATTAAGATCAACACTAATAATGAAAAATCTAAAACTAAGCGCGCTATTCCAAAATCCATATTATTTAAAATCCGGCATTTCTGAAACTCTAGCATACGGGTACTCCTCTATTTTCTCTAAAGCATAATATGTATTAAGCCCTGATATTCCAACCGTGTTTGTCTGACTCAAATCTATATCTAAATAATCCGTAATAACCGCTTCAGGAATAATTAAATGTTGTATTTCTCCAATCATAAGAATAGTTCCATTAAGAGGGATTTTTATTTCCTCTACAAACTTTAACCCAATTTTAAGTTGACTTTCTTTGACAAAAGGAGCTTTAAAGTCAGAAATAAAATCTTCCGTTAATCCACATTTCACAAACTCCGAATCATTTTTATCCAATTTAGCTGATGTATAATGAGCGTTTCTCACAAATGATTGATGAATATGATTTATTGTATACTGCCTATTCTGTAAAATATTTTCATAGGTGTGTCTAGGCACCTCTCCTATTGGTCTCATAATAAAACCCATCAATGCAGGATCACTCCCTAAATGAATCACGGAACTAAATATTGCTACATTTGTTTTTCCAGAATCATCAATTGTGCCGATTAGATTTGCTGGTTTTATTCCAGAAACTGAGTTAATAATTTTCAAACGCTTCACGCGTTCCATATCTTCAATCTGCTGTTTTGTATAATGCATATGAAACTTAAAATCTTTTAGAAAGACAATTTATATTAAACAACTAGTCGTTAAGATAGTTCTGCAATTCTGCTATTTTATCAGATGCCCTAAAAACACCTCCATAATATGAAGTAACAGTGGCAGAAGTATCGTCTTTAACACCTCTAGAAGACACACAAAGATGCTTTGCATCAATAATTACAGCGACATCCTCTGTTCTTAAAATCTCTTTTAACTCCATAGCAATTTGATTGGTCAATCGTTCTTGCACCTGAGGTCTTTTAGCAAAATATTGAACTATCCTGTTTAGCTTAGACAAACCAATCACTTTACCAGAAGAAATATAAGCAATATGCGCTTTTCCTATTATAGGAACGAAATGGTGCTCACAATTAGAATAAAACGTAATATTTTTTTCCACGAGCATCTGCTCATATTTATATTTATTGTCAAACAATGCCACCTTAGGCTTGTTTCTAGGATCTAACCCTGAAAAAATTTCTTCTATATACATTTTAGCAACACGATCAGGAGTACCTTTTAGAGAATCATCTGTGAGATCGAGCCCCATAACATCCATGATTTCTTTAAATAAATATGCGATCTTTTCCTTTTTTTCTTCATCTGATATATTAAACGCATCTTTTTTCATAGGAGTTTCCATCCCTGTACTTATATGATCATCTCCTATTTCATCAATCGAAAACCCGTTTAAATTATATCCGTTAGACTCAATTAATGTATCTATTCCTACTTTCATCTAGTTTACTATTATATTTTAAAATTTATTAAGGTTTTTAAACCAAGCATCTCACTAGTATTCTTAGTCTAAGTGAAATCTTACAATACCAAAGCTACAAAATTGTTTAACTATTTAAACCATTAGTTAAACAAAAATTAACATATGTTTCAATTTTAGATAAGAATTACAACAATCAACCTACTGTTTTGACATAACATCTAATTTCCTTAGGTAATATTTGTCCAATTAAGAGTTTGTTGTATTTTTGAATTCTGTTTTAATCTAAACCGCGGTTTAAATTTATTTCGGAGCCCCATAAATATTTCGAACTTCCCTAATTGCTGTCGGTAATAAATTATTTTTATTTTTGCCGCTAATAAAAGCACGAATCTTTTAACCAAAAACCTTTTTAATGAAATCTTTTCGATTTTTTCTTTCTATTTTATTTCTATTTGTTATTCAACTAGGATATACTCAAGTACGAAATGAATACCAAATTTCTTTTGAAAATGCTGTGCATCATGAAGCTAAAATCAATGCGGTATTTACCAATTTAGAGAGTGGTACAATTTCTCTTAGAATGAGTAGAACTTCTCCAGGTAGATATGCATTGCACGAATTTGCAAAAAATGTGTATGATGTTAAGATTACAGACAGTAAAGGAAAAGATGTTACAGTAACAAGGCCAAACCCATATCAATGGGATGTTTCTGGTCATGATGGAACCTTAAATGTTTCTTATATTCTATTTGCTGATAGAGGTGATGGCACCTATTCACAAATTGACGAAACTCACGCTCACTTAAATATGCCAGCAACTTTTATGTATGTACCTACTTTAAAAGATCGTCCGGTACAAGTTACATATCAAGTAAGAGAAGATCTTAATTGGAAAGTTGCAACTCAATTGATTCCACTAGGAGGTAATGCTTTTTTAGCACCAAATCTTCAGTATTTCATGGATAGTCCGGCTCAAATCAGTAATCATACGGTAAAAGAATTTAAAGTAGCATCTGGAGGAACGGAATATACTATAAAATTAGCGCTTCTGCATCAAGGAACAGAAGAAGAAGCTGATCAGTATTTCGAACAAATAAAAAAGATTGTAGAGCAAGAAAAAGCAGTTTTTGGAGATTATCCAAATTTCGATTACGGAGAATATACATTCCTAGCTAGCTATATGCCTCAGGTTTCTGGTGACGGAATGGAGCATCGTAATTCTACTGTTCTAACAAGTACACTAAGCTTAGCTGATGGAGGAATGAAAAAAAATATCGGTACAGTTGCTCACGAATTTTTTCATGCTTGGAATGTAGAACGTATACGCCCAATATCCTTAGAACCTTTTGATTTCGAAAATGCAAATATGTCTGGTGAGTTGTGGTTTGCTGAAGGATTTACAAGCTACTATACAAATTTAATTTTATGTAGAGCAGGAATAATTACGCAAGATCAATACATAGCAGGATTAAGTAAAACATACAATTATGTTTGGAACTCTCCTGCCTTACAATATTTCAACCCGATTGAAATGAGCTACCAAGCTCCTTTTGTTGATGCAGCTAGCTCCATAGATCCGACTAATCGAGACAATACATTTATATCTTACTATTCTTATGGAAGTATGCTAGGACTTGCCTTAGATCTATCGTTAAGGGATAAAGACGATCTAAATTTAGATGATTATCTTAAGTTAGTATGGACAAAATATGGGAAAACAGAAATACCTTATACCATAGAAAACTTATTCTTTACCTTAAGAGAATATGCTGGCGAATCTTTTGCGGATGACTTTTTTGAAAAATACATTTTTGATAGTCAAACTCCGGATTTCAAAAAATTACTTGGTTCTGTTGCAATATACCCTAAAACAAACAGTAAAAAGGCATATTTAGGCGCAGATATCACATTTAACGATGATGACAATGCTGTTGTGTCTAAATATGTGAAAAAAGGAACTCCAGCCTATACTATTGGTTTAGCAAAAGGAGATGTAATTGTTGCTATTGATAATAAATCGTTTTCAGATATTGATCAGTTCAATGATGTTATCAGCAAATACAAGCCTGGTAAAAAAGCTACTTTAATATACAGAAGACTTGGAGTTGAGAAAAAAGCTTTAGTAAGGTTTGGTGTAGACCCAACAGTTGTTATCACACAGTTTTCTAAACCGAGTAAAAAAGCCTTACTAAAAAGAGAAAACTGGTTAAAGGCTAAATAATTTGTTTTTGACAAGTCAAAAAAAAGTCGACAATTAAATTGTCGACTTTTTTTTATTTGATAACTAAAGAGCAGCTCTACAGCGATCAAGATCGCTTCTAGCTCTATCTAACTGTTCTCTAGCTTTCTCTAGAGCTGCTTTATATTCATCAAACTCTTGAAATTCCTTTTTCTGCTTAGCAAGCTGAGCTTTCAACTCTTTTATCTGCCTGTAAGAACTCACAACATTTACATACATCCTATATCGATATGTTGTATCATTAGGATCGATAGCTTCAGTAAGATCTCCAATTTCAGACTCCAGAGATCTATTTATATAATACAGATCTTCTTCTTTATCTGGCCTATCTAACGAATCAATTAGTTTTTCTATTTTAAACATTCCTTTAGAAAAATCTTTCTGAAATTTTGCGTCTTTTTCTACAATTGCTGTACGTTCTCGTAAGACTTCATTTTCTTTAAAAGGTATTCTATCAAAATCAAAAAAGAATGCAGTAACAATTAATGCGGCTGTAAATAAAAATAGTAAGGCAAATTTTAAAACACTATTTCTTCTTTCTTTACTGTTTTTTGGTTTCATTTTCCGAAAATTATATTTAATTACACATTAATCTAATAAGAAGCTTCGTCTATTCTTAACATCAGGTTTAGCGATTACCTCTTCTTTCACAAATATATTAGAATCTGATTTTTTTCCAATATAATCTAGCTCATTTAATTTCTTAAACAAAGAAAGCATCAATTTTGTAAAACTAGAGACATTATGTAAAGCCTTATTAATATCTGTATGCTGATATTCTAAATCCATCATTTCTATCAATACATTCTCAAAAGCTCCTTGATTTAAATCACACCAATCCGATAGATAATTTAGTAGTTCTTCTTTACCTGTTCCTACATACACATCCATATTATTTTTGATCACCCTTGCTAAAGACATTAGTTTAGTAATCATAGTAACCGGGGGCAAATGCCTATCATACAACCTAAATTCTGGCAACATTCCACCTAAATACTGTAATGTATTCTGAGTCAATGTTAAAACCATTGTAGCCAACTCATTAGACTGTTTCTTTTGATAGATCTTTTGTATAATGTTCATAGAATACTTTTCTATAGCATTAAAAAAAGTATGTATTTCAGTATAGATATAACGTAGATCTTGATGGCTCTGTATAGACACACAAGGCGGTATAAAATCCTCTGCTAAAGAAGCAACACCATCATTAAATTCGATTCGTCCTATAGTAATATGATGTCTACCGAACTCTTCTTCATTAGCCTCTGATAAATTGATTACATTAAGACTATATTCAGGTAATACAAAAGGATGCCTCGGAGGCTCTTCCTCTGGATCAGCATCTCCAACAGGAACTCTTCCATAAGGATTCACACTAAGTACTATATAACACTCTTCTTCTGCGCTATTAATCTTATATTCTGTATTAATGATACTCCCCTTTTGTTCTAATGCAGAAGATATTTCTGGTGTGATATTAATAATATAGCCTCCTTTGGTAATCGCCTTACATTTATTAAGCTGTACCTTTATAGTGTCTTGGCCATCCATAGAAAAAACCATATCCACTGCATCATCACCTGCTAAATCAGGTAACAAACCATAATTAATAGCATTAATATCCTTAGAACCTATTAATTGGGAGAAATTAGTAAATGCATTATCAGCCTCAATAAAATGATTCTTATTAATCTTCATTCCGTCAATCCAATTGACACGATGATGATTTTTATTTTTTAATTCCATCTTTTTAAAATATACTTGTTATAGAACATTAAATTAAAATATACTCGTTTTCCTGTAATCAATTACAATGTTCTTTATACAGTTATTATCTTCATGAGTTAAATCTAAGTCCTTTATAACGATACTCTTTCCTTTTATTTTTTCACAAAATTCAATAAAAGTAGTTCGCTTTTTCTTTACGATAATAGGAAGGTCTAAGTTCCCACATAAATAATCCTTAAAATCTTTAGCCGTCAATTTTTTGGTTGATACTAAAATCAATTTAGACTTAAATGATTTTTCATTAATAAAAGGAGCTTTAAATTCATCCTTAGGATCATCTGCTATTGGATCATCTCCAATAGGATCATCTGGTATAACGGATACATCTCTTACCACTATATCATCTTTACGGATTTTTTCTTTTTTCTTTGGCAATACCTCTATAGTTTGTTTAGTAGAGTACTTAAGTTCTCCGTTAACAATTAAGGTAATCGTTTTCTTTCCTTCTGTAGTATATACATATTCAGGGCTTTTCTCTCTAGATGTTCCTCCTAAAGCATTCTCAAAGTTCCACTCCCAAGTTTCTGCGTTTAAGGTATTATCCTCAACTTTTAACTTTTCTCCAACTCTAATTCTAGGAGTTAAAATTTTAAACTTAGCTTTCTTAAGTGGGTCTAAAATTTCTTTTTTCTCTAAAACAGTAACCTTCCTAATTTTAGGGCATTTACCATTAACAATTAACGAAACATTATATTCACCAGGTTTTTTAAAAGTATGGTATGGTTTTCTTCTAGTATCTATAGCCGTACTATCACCAAAGTCCCATTTCCATTCTAATGCTCCTATTGTTTTATCTTCAAACTCAATAGATTCATCAACTCTTATTTCAGTTTCCTTAAAAGAAAATTCGATAATCTCACAAGGAACATAATTCACATACTTAAAGGCAAACACTGTTGCCGTTACTAATATTGTTATTAAAAAAAACAATATCACACTTTTATCCAAATGATAATTTGTTGTTTTATTTGATGTTTTCATTAGTATCTCTTTTCAATATATAATTAACTTACCACTGTTATTTTGTAAGGAAAAACGTTTAAAGATTGTTGCTCTAAAATAGATAAAATATTACTTTTTAAAGAATCCCATTCTACCGAAGAAGTATTCTCTTTCTTATTTTCCAAAAGTTTTACTTCAATACAAGGAATAAGACCTTTAGAAACATGAATATCTGTTTTAAAACCTTTTGACACCTCTACTTCTACTACCTTATTACTACACAATTCATAACAAAGCGCTTTTACATCTTCTCTAGTTACAATTCTGTTTCTAGAAAGCAATGCCCTTCTATAAGCATTTAGTCTTTCTTCCATCCCTAGGTTATTTTTACCTTGGAATGTAGAAGTAAGAAACATACTTCCTTTTTGCTTAAGATCACTACCTTGATAAATACTAAGACTATTACCTGATTTAATCTGATTCGCATCTTCTCCACTAGTCGTCCAATACTCTACAAGAAGTGTATCCTTCTTTTTGTAAGGTTTTACAGAAATATAATTAGTCTCCTCAGAAGACTTTTTCATATCAGAAACCTTTTTCTCTAAAAGAGAAATGTTTTGATTTAATTCATTAATATTAGATTGCAAAAAATCATTTCCAAAAAACGAAAAAGAAGCACTTTCATCTTTTAATAGTTCAATTAAGTGAATCAAATACTCTCTCGCTTTCCTATAATCTAATTTACTTACGTTATCTCTTCTAATAACATAAGTTCCTTTATCATCCGAAGCCGAATCATTTTCTCGCAATCTATAATCCTTCCCAGAGGTGTTAGAAATAGATTTTACATCCAAAAACAATTCTTGCGTACTTATTGGTACAATATCAATATAGTCCTTTAATTGATACGAAATACTCTCCCATTTTCTATTTAATGCTGGAAAAGCATTTACAGTACAGAAAACACTTTCCAAAATCGAGTTATCTACAATTCTAGGAAACTCTATCTTAATCCAATTAAAATCAGCCAAATCATCATGATCCTTCTGATCTATAAATTTAGAAAATTCTTCTGGTATATCCACCTTTGAACTCAACGAAATATCTGATTTTATAGAAATAAAATGTTTTCGATATAACTTCTTTACTTGCTCCTCTATATTACGTGTTTTATTAGGCTTATAATTAAATATGGACTCTAAATTAATTCGCCTAGAGACATCACTATTATAATAACCCGGAAAGGTTTTAAACTCTTGATCTACAAAACTAAAATTCGCGTTTTTAAGATGATGATAAAAAAGCTCATTTTCTTGCACATCTAATAGTTCAAAATAAAAAGAAACATCTTTTAATGAAATTTTATCCTGTTCAGTTTTTATACCTAAATACAAAGTTGATGGTGGCAAAGATCCACCGGACTTTAAAGACAAATCACTAGTTGTTTTTCTTTTTCCTTCTAGTTCAAAAATTTTATTCCCGCAAATCATACGACTAACAGTAGCATCTATCAATTGATTCTGTTGAATTGGGGAGAAATATATATTCTTTAATTCCGTACTCGCATTCTTAGTCTTTATCTTCTTTTTATAATACAATAAATGCTCAGGAGTTATTGTCGTCTTTTTTTCGATTGGTTCCGCATATACAATACCGTGGGCAGGCCGAGATCCATATAACGTTTCTGGCGTCATTAATTGAATTAACCGCTCCGTAATTCGTGTTTGCGAATTATCAATCTCTCCAGAAATTTTTTCTATCTCAGAAGCACAGGCACCAATTAGAAGAGATACCACAGGATCAAAAGAGCTCTCTATCTCATTGGGGGAAACTCCCCAAAGAGAAGCCGCCTTTTTGATCATTCTATTTTTAATCTGAACTTTATTTTCTGTACTCATAAACCCTATTAAAATGAAAGTGGAGCAATATAAAATCTTTCTAAACAAGCAAATTGTTCATTTGTTCTACTCACAACCCCATTTACTTTTATCTCTACTAGTTTCTTAATCCTATTTAAACTTCCTCTGTTTTTAAATTCTTCTTGTTGAATCGTTACATCGACCGTGACTTTCTTAAGTCTTCTTTCTTGAGAAACTATACTCTCCACTAAAGATTCGGAAATAGTGTTACGCAACTTATTTGTACTAGTAAGATTATCAAAATCCACATTCCAAATGGAACACCCAAAAGATTCATCAAAAGTACATTCTCCAAAATACGATGTAGTAATTAAATGAATATACCCAACAATAGATTGATTAAGATCACAACTCTCAATCTCTTTGTTTTTAACAATTCTAAACGTATCTAAAGGCAACTTATAATAAGAAGTATTCATACAGGATAATTTGTGTGCTTTAATTTACTTACAAAGCAAATGCAATTTAATAAAGATTTTATTTATCTACACTTCATAATTCAATAAACTAACTAAAAAAACAACAATCCAAGATTTTATGATTTTATTTTATTGTTATCAGTGGACTAAGACTAGAAAATAAGCATAAGTTTTTTATATTTGTGTAAATTTTATTTTTCAAATGAATACACTTTTTAAAACACTATTTTTATTTATCATTATTGTTGGGGCAATGAGTTGTGGTGGATCTAAAAAAGCAGAACAAGAAGCTTTAGCCCAAGCAAGAAGAGATTCTATTGCGCTAGCGAAACAAAATGCCATCCTTCCGATCCAGAAAAAATATGGAGCAATATTGGGGGTTCCTCCAAAGAAAATAGATAACGTACCTTTATTTGAGTTTATTGATGATTGGATGAATGCACCGTACAAATTAGGGGGAAATACTAAACAAGGAATTGATTGTTCTTATTTTACTCAATACATTTATCATGATATTTATGGTAATTTAATTGAACGCACAGCACAAAAACAATTTGATGCACCAGACACAAATAAGTTTAAGGGTTTACATAACCTAAAACAGGGAGATTTAATCTTTTTTAATAATAAAGGATCTGAATTTCGAGAAATTAGCCATGTTGGATTCTATCTTGGAAACAACAAATTTGTTCATTCTACTTCAAGAAGAGGAAATTCTGGAGGAAATGGAGTTCAAATTAGTGACCTATCAAAACAACCTTGGAAACGAATGTTTGTCGCTGCTGGAAAAAAACCTAAATTTAATAATAACACCAACACTGTAGAAAACTAGAGAAGAAGCTCGCATTCTTTACACCAACTAAACGAATGAAGAACAAAGAGATACAGGACATCTATCAAGAATTAACCACTACCTATCAAAATCTAAAAGCAGAAATTTTTGTTACTGAAATTTTAGAAAACTCTAGTGTTAATCTAACTGATATTGATGTTTTTAACAATAGTACTTTTTCTAGATCCTATAGAAGAGATGTAATTAATTTTAAATTAGACTCCTATTCTGGGAACACAGATAAGTTGCAATTTAATATTGCTAGAAATGGTCTTTATGACACTTTACCTGAAGGACTATTTCATGAACCTGTAAAAGCAAAAAGTAATATTTCTTTTACAGAATTACATCAAAAGCAGAAGAAACAAGAAAAAGATGCTCGATCTTTTTTCTCCCCTTTAGAAAACGAATTTTTCACGCAAAGAGTCAATATTGAAAAAAACGAACGTAAACTAATTAATGAGTTTGCGAACCTAAAGACAGATTTTCTTTTAAAATTTTGGAATTTAGACCCTGAGATTCCTTCAGATTATAGCATTAAACTTTTGCAATTATTACCTTATGTGCACAAAATATCGGGTGAAATTGAACTAACTGCTTTAAGTTTAGAAAAAATTATAGGAGAAAAAGTAACTATTGAAAAAAAGTATAAAACTTTAGATGACAATATAAATGACACTTCTAAAGAACACCAACTAGGAGTTGATTTGGTTTTAGAACTAAAAGAAACTGTAATCTCCTATCCTTGTTGGGAAATAACCATAGGGCCTGTTGACCAAAAAAATATTGATAAATATATAGTAAGTGGTGCTACTAAAAAATTTATTACTATCTTTTGTGACTATTTTATCCCTATGGAAATAGATACAAAAATTAACGTAACATATTCGAGTAAAGAAGAAACATTTGTATTAAATGAGACTAACGGTCCCAGGATGGGTCTAACAACTATGATATGAATTTGATATTACAATCTGCAGCATTAAATGCTGATTTTTTTAAG
The DNA here is from genome assembly GCF_003443695.1 of Aquimarina sp. AD1. Classification (NCBI taxonomy): domain Bacteria; kingdom Pseudomonadati; phylum Bacteroidota; class Flavobacteriia; order Flavobacteriales; family Flavobacteriaceae; genus Aquimarina; species Aquimarina sp. AD1. Next base: position 1,732,361 of record NZ_CP031966.1, read on the forward strand.
GTAGGAATCTTACTATTGGCCGTTAGTGCTATTTTAATGGGAGTTGTTGCCGGGTTGAAGAAACTTTTTGTCAAAAACAAAAAGAAGTTTTTACTATACATGCTAGTAGTACTTTTATTATTTGCTGCGACAGCACTATTAAGTAATGAAAAAGTACTTAATGATATACCTTTAAACAGCTTTATTGGTTTCCAAATAATATTTTTATGCTTGGGGTCTTTACACGTGTTTGCTATGCGTAAATTTTTCCCAAACCTATCAGAAGAAGGTCCAACAAAATTCTGGCCAGAATTTTTATATACTATAGTAACAGTATTTGTTGGATTAATTACGTTTCTGTTCGTTGTTGGGATTTACAAACCTGACTACAAATATATTTTCACAGCATCATCAATTTGCTTTCTTATCCCTATAATGATTGTAAAACTTTATGAATTTGCAGTCTCCGTTCCTGTACCTATATACAAAAAATGGTTCTATCCTATTGACAAAAAGATGAAAGATCCTAAAGACGATGAATTAATTAACCCATTGGTTATTTCTTTTGAATTCAATAAAGGTGAAAATATTGATGAGCTGAGCAACTTTAGATTAAAAGCACCAGAAAAAATGGAATTTGGAAAGCTATTCTATTTTTTTATAAATGATTATAATGACAGACATCCCGAAGGTGAAATAGAGTTTTTAGATGATAAAAACAACCCTTACGGGTGGATTTTCTATACAAAACCAAATTGGATAGGTATGCAAACACATGTTGATTTCACTCGAACAATAGAGGGAAATAATATCAAAGAAAATGATGTAATCATCTGCAAAAGAGCATAAAAACTTATTGTTAAAATTTTGTTAAAAAAAGATCTCAATTTACTCGTTGAGATCTTTTTTTTATTAGATAAACTTCACGACAAAGTGCAAATTCCCTGAAAACCGTGTAGTCCTTTTCTTTCTTAATTCACTGATTCCTTTACGCTTAACAATATGATAACAACCTAAGTCTGATATATTTTACTATCTTTACCCTGTACAAGTTACGTTTATTATACTTTATTATTATTATTAATTTAAAAATTATTTATTATGTCTTTTAAAGCAAAATTAAAAGTTGGTGGAAATGAGTACAATGTATTAAATTGCAGTTATGCTCTTTCCCAAGAAACTGACGCAACAGGTCGTCCATCATCTGTAACAAGAGGTGGTATGATTACTATCGAAGTAGAATCTACATCAGACACAAGTTTATCTGATTGGATGTTTAACAATTTTGAAATGAGAAGCGGATCTATTGTTTTCTTAAAGAGAGATACCGAAGCCACTTCTAAAGAATTAAATTTTACTGATGCTTACGCAGTAAAATATAGAGAAAACTTTGATTCTACAGGAAAAAATCCAATGACAGAAACAATTAATATTTCTGCAAGACAAATTGGAATCGGAAACGGTGAACATATAAACGAGTGGGTATAATCCATCTCATTTTATATAAGATTTAAATTAAGGGAGTGGTTTTTTCACTCCCTTTCTTATCTTACATCATCATTTCCTCTATATTACATTTTCTTGTAAACAATAATGGAACTGATAAAGTAGTTATTCACATTAAAATTATTACTTATGTCATTTTTAGCAAAATTAGATCTTGATGGGGAAGAGATAAACATTTTGGATTGCTCTTTTACCTTCAGACAAGATACCGATTACACAGGGAGACCTTGTGCAAAACCACAAGGAGGACAAGTTAGTTTATTAATAGAATCTACTGCCAAAACAGATTTCTTGGACTGGACCATCTCTCCTACTATTACCAAAAGTTGTAAAATTACTTTTTTTAGAAGAGATAATATGTCTAGTCTCAAAAATGTAGAAGTTAAGGACGCTTATTGTATCGAATACACGGAGCATTTTAATGCAGAAAGCACTAAGCCGCTACAGATACATTTAGTTTTATCCGCAAAAGAAATTTCAATTAAAGGAACTACGTTTACCAATAATTGGCCTTCTAAAGTATAATTCTTTTTTTTTTATCAGTTGTGATTTTGAATATTTTCATAATTGAATAGAATATCAAAGAATTTTTATTCTGAGATAATAGTATTTCTGATATTAAATAAACTTACTAAAAACTAATGATACCGTTAAAGTGGTCGCTTTAATATTTATCATAAAGTTTTTAGTTTTTTAGGGGAATATTATTTGATAAAACCGTCTAGAAAGTATCTCTTCTTAATTCTTGGTCTCTATTTGAGAAAGAACGGGAAAAGCTATAAATGATTTTTAAAAACAAAAATCTCTTATCTTAGAATATATAATATAGATATGAGTTATCCTTATTATACCAGATAATACATAGTATTGTTTAAAAACATACTATTTGTTAATCTAAAAATGGTAACTTTATAAAAACCTGTGAAAACTATATTGACAACTTATTGGTTGTTAAATCACTAAAAAACAAAAGACATGGCGTTGCAATCTAACACTCAAATATTTATTGGAGGAACAGCAATAAATGCTTATAAACGATTAATGCTGCATCAAGAAATCGATGCGCATCATGTACTAGAATTAGTTTGTAGAATGGATGTTCTAGAAAATATAACTGGAGATATTGCTTCTCAAACCAAGGATTATCTAGGACAAATCATTACCATACAAATTTCTTCTATTGGAACGTTTTCGGGCTACAAAGAATTTGAGTTTAAAGGAGTGGTAACCTCTGTAAATAGTACTATGGGATTTCATCAACAAAATGGTGACTTAGTAACTATAAAAGCGCATAGTTGTAGTATTATAGCTGATGATGGACCACATTATAATTCTTTTAATGATGTTGATCTCACTACCATTTTAGATGAAACATTTCAAGGATATGATCAGTCTAAATTAAAAACAGTCTTTAACCCTTCTGGATCTGATAACATTCATTATAGTGTACAGAATAAAGAAAGTGCTTTTCAATATTCAAGTCGATTAGCTGCGCAATATAGTCAATGGTTTTACTATGATGGAAGTGCTTTGATATTTGGAAAACCAGAAGATCAAGAAGAAGTTACCTTAACTTATGGACACGATCTTCAGGAATTTTCTTTGGATTTAAAACCTACATCCAATAGTTACAAATATTTTACTAACGACTACCTTACAGATGGACAGCATGAAAAAGCCACGAATGAAGTTAGTTCTGGTGTAAATGGATATAATGGTTTTACTAGCAATAAAGGAGATGAAATTTTCCCTAATGAAACTAATATTTATTTAAATTCTTACAACGATCCATCACTGAAGCAAAGATTAGACACGCATGTAGAGCAACAGAAAAAGGCTGAAGAAATAAAGCAGGTGATTTTTAAAGGATCTAGTGATAATCCTGGTGTTAAAATTGGACAAGTAGTTACCATCAAGGGAGAAGGTGCTGATTATGGTAGTTTCAGAATTACAAAAGTTACTCATACTAATACCGAAAACGGAAGATATCAAAATAAATTCGAAGGAGTTACTGCCGAATTGGATGTGTATCCAAACACCAATTTAATGGCGTTTCCTAAAAGTGAATCTCAGGTAGCTATTGTAAAAGAAAATAGTGACCCTGATGGAATTGGTAGAATACGAGTACAATTCCCTTGGCAAAGAGAAACAGGAGAATTAACTCCTTGGTTACGTATTGTCACTCCGCACGCAGGTGGAGAAAAAGGTTTTCATTTCATCCCAGAACTTGACGAAGAAGTATTAATTGGTTTTGAAGGTGGCAACGCAGAAAGACCTTATGTACTAGGAACCCTATATACAGGAGGAGCCAATCCTGCAAGTTGGAATACCCAAAGTAATGATGTAAAAGCTTTGCGAACCCGAAGCGGTCATACGGTAGAATTGAATGATGCAGACGGATCAGAATTCATAATGATAACAGATAAAAACAAAAATATAATTCATATAGACACCGCTAATAATGACATTACGATATCAGCGGGAGAAAACATGACACTGAATGCTAAAAACATGCAGATAAATGTAGATGAAAATTTAGATATTTCTGTTGGAAAAAATAAAAACGAAACAATTACTGAAGATTATTTTATCAGTGCGACTAATGAAGATCGCCAGATAGGAGAAACAATCAAAGTAATAAGTAGTGAATATAAGCAGGAAGCTCAGGAAATAACTACAGATGCAAGTGGCGAAATCAAAACCAATGCCGGAGGTAAAATTACAATTGCTAGTGCCGAAACAGTTGAATATGGAGAATAAAAGCAGTATTCGTAATACCGCTTCTTTATTGATGGTAATATTCACCGTAATGAGTATTGGAGTTGTTTCTTGTCAAAAGAATAATTCCCAAGAAATTAAGACTACAAAAAAAATGGAAAAATACGAATGGAGACCTACTGCTTGTGCACCGAAATATAATCCTATGCAGATTCATAAGGGACGATTGCTGTATGAAAATGGAGAAAGTATTTATATTCCTTCAGGGCATACATTACATCAAGGATGGGGTAAAATAGGGCCAACACACGTGGTGGGTGAAGACTTAAAACCTGCACCTGTAAAATTAGAAATAACTTGGATTTCCTACTTAGAAAGAAAATTCTATACAGGTAATTTTGACTTGCCTTCAGAAAAAATAAATAAACTTTTTAAAGAAGGCTATATTAATCGACTAGGTAAGAAAGACACCTATGGAAGGATTAATATCGGATTAATTCCAGGAGGAGAAGTTGTCGTATGGATGATGGGAAATGGGTGGTCTAAAGAGATCGGTATATTTAAAGCTTCAGAAACAGAAGTAAGTATTAAGGAATTTTCACCTTATGCAGAACTTTCTATGGAAGAATTTATTGATTCTGTACTAGAAGAAGATTTTAAAGACGAAGTAAAAGCTAAAATGAATCCTGATAGTATTCCATTTGGCAAATGGAATGCGTATAGAAAAAAGTTCGAATGGAAGCCCTCTGTTGCATTTAAAAAAGAAGGAAAGCTTGAAGAAATAAGAATAACATTTTTTAATGGTGAAAGTCTATATACTATTGGTTCAAACAAAATATTAGATCAATTTCAGAATTATGCTATTCCGGATCATATCAGAATGGAATGGACAGACCAAAATAATAATCAATATGGGACTAGAATTTATTTTGAAGAGAATGAAATACACACTGTTTTCGAAAAAATGTATGAAAAGTCAAAAGATGTGCCTACAGAATTGATGTTAACTATTGATAAATATAATAGCGATATTACTATTGCTTTACAGAATGCATCAGAAAGCATCGATATTAAAAAGGCAAGAATAAAAGTATACGAAACTTCTAATTAATAAATATTATGGGAGGTATTGGATTGACAGCTACATCATCGGGAGCTCAAGAGGCTAGCAAAAATGTACTAAGCGGAGTTAATGTGCAAACCGCTCCAGTTCATGTAGGGAATGCGGAGTATGAAGAGTTAACACCAGATGATTCTGTAAATGTCACAGCCGCTGTTTTTTTTGATGGAACAGCCAACAATAGAGAAAATACGAATATTCGTTTGGAGTATGAGAAGATGAAACGAGGTGAGCCACATGATGAGGAGCTTGTAAAAAAGTATCGCGATTTTTGGTGGGGAACTCCATGGAGTCCTAATAAAACAGGTAGCTATGATAATGATCACTCTAATGTATCCCGAATGGAACCAGCTTATGAACCCGTAGAAGAAGAGACAATAAAAAAATTTTCTATTTACATAGAAGGTATTGGTACAGAAAATGAAAGTTCCGATTCTAAAACGGGAATGGGATTAGGTACAGGATCTACTGGAGTCCGAGCTAAAGTAAAAAAAGGGTGTGAAGAAGTATCTAATGCTATTGCAGATTTAAGTATTACAAATATTAACACACTCACTATAGAAACGTACGGCTTTAGTAGAGGTGCAGCAGCTGCAAGGAATTTTATATATGAAATAACTCAAAGAAAAGGGCAATTTAAAAAACGTGTAGGACGCGGTGGAAAAATCTATTATAAGGTAGATTATGGAGCACTTGGTGAATTCCTAGAAGAAAAAGGAATCAAAGTAAAAATGATAATAATTCATTTTGCAGGATTATTTGATACGGTGGCTTCCTTAGGACTGTCTCACGATAATAATACTACTCAATTAAAGTTAAACGCTGTAAAAAAATCTCAGCATACATTGCAACTTGCTGCCGCCGATGAACATCGAAGTAATTTTAGACTTACGGATATCAGAAGTACAGGTAATAGAGGTGTCGAGAAATTTCTTCCTGGAGTTCATTCTGACATTGGAGGCGGTTATGTAGATAATGCAGATGAAGAAGTTCGTCTTGATTATACAATTACAAATCTTAATGATCTAGAAAGAGAAAGGCAATTACTCATTGATCAAGGATGGTTTAAACCTAAAGAAATAACGGTAAGTGATTTTTGGGGAACCCTCACTGGAGATAGAAAAGGGCTAAGTAACAAGTACAGTTTTATTCCTTTACAAATTATGACAAAATTCTCAATTGATAAAAATGTGAATTTAATAATGAGTAAAATCTCTCGAGAGTTTAAAATACCTGCTGAATTAAGTTCAGCTAAAACCATTCTGGATGAATATGTATTTAACGATGGCGTAGAAATGTCTTATGACAATCCAGAACATAGAATATTATTAGAGACGCTTAGAAACCGTTATTTCCATTTTTCTGCTCATTACAGTAGTATAGGTATGGGACCAAATAGAGTAAATGGTAATCGAGAACGAGTAACACAAGCTGGATAACAAAATAATCATGCAACGTGCCCTACCCCATATCAATCAGATTATAAAACTCAATGGAGAGCGAATTACACGCACCTATACTTCTGAGGTGGTTAACCTTATAGAACAAGGTAAAAATAAATCCTCTGCTGCTGTGGGGATCGAATTTGATTTAACTTTTTATGGAATTGATCAAGAAGGGCTTCTAAATTATAGAATGGAAGTTAAAAAGAGATTCCTATTAAATGAAAAATTTAGTGTTATTCGTAAGATAGATAAAGCACAAAAAATTGCGCTAAAAGTTGCTTCAGTTAATGATATTTTAGAACTAAAAGTTGACAAGAGTTTTAAATTGAATAAAGTAAACAACACCAAAGAAATAAGACAAAAATGGAAAGAAGTAAAAATTGATCTTTTAGAAGAATACCCAGATTTGCTTAAAATGACAAGTGATTTTGATTGGCAATTACAAGAAGATAATATTCAGCGCGTATTTTTAGAAGATAATTTTTATCAATTTTTTTTTACTAATATTTTTTATCAAGAATTTGAAGATAAAAAGTTAGCACAACAAGTTAAAGTATCTGCCAATGCCCTTGGTAATATAAACATCCCAATTTTAGAGCAAAAAAAGATTTCTAAACAAGATATTGGGTTCACCAAGGTAACTATTACATCAGATGCCGAAATGGATATTGATCATAAAAAGTTTCCATTAGCTAAGCTTAACGGATTTTTAGGCAAATTACCAACGAATCCAGGTGATAAACACACGTTAGATTTTGAGTATAAAGGTACTTATAAAGTAAAACCCCAATTTGGATTGGTAACCAAAGGAAAATTAAATTACTCCTTCGAAGTAAAGGAATTATATAAAAAAACAACTACCATAACCTTTAATTTAGAAAAAGATGAGTAGTAAAATATATGTATTAGATGGCGCATTATTAGAATGTAATCAGGGCTTTGTGCCTGCTAAGCTTTTAGTAACGCAAAATCAAAAAGTGAAAATCCAAGGCAAGTTTAAAGCTACGGATATGGATGTTCAGGTGCCTGCTACTTTCGGACAATGTAAACTAAAACCAACTAGTGGTGGATATTTACCTTGTATTCCAGCGCTACAAAAGTGGACTAAAACTACTAAAACCTCAACATTAGGAGGAAGTAAAAAGTTCTTATATGAAGATTCTGAATGTATGTGTGGTACTGGAGGTAAAGTTACCATTATGCAACCTATGCAGATCAATACTGGTGGTAATGCTAGTGAAAAATTCAAGGAAATTGCAATGACTATTCCTGGTGCGATGATGGGCAACGACAAAGCTCCCAAGGTAGTAGAAAGTTATTGGATGGATGCTGCTGGTAAAGAAAAGATTGATAAAATCAATTATGGAGAAAAAGCAACCATGTTTGTACAAACGGAAAACATGGAAGTTGGCGAAAAAGTAGAAGTACGAGTAAAAGCAAAAAACGGTAAGGAGATAAAAGAAGGAAAAAATGAGTTAATCTACTCAGGAAATGTAAAAGCAGATGGTACAGTAGCTTTAGATCTAGTATGTATTGATGAACCTGAAAAAGAAGAAACAGCAATTTCCAACTCTAATAGCTCACCAACTACAGTAACTAATAATGAACCATCAAATAGAAACTCTTCTGAAAAGGTAATTTTAGAAACTGGAGTTGTTAATAAAGGAAATCGTATTAACGAAAATGGAAAGATCATTATTGTTAATTCTAAGGGTAAGCGCGCATATGATTGGATCTATGCGGATGCTCCTAGTGAAAGTTTAATGAAAAAAAATGGAATGTCTGGATATGATGTTACAAACATTAATCTTACTAAGTCCTACCCTACTGCGATGCTTAAAACAGAAATGAAAGCGGTTTTATGGAGCTTCTCGGATATCGAAGATGGGTTTGGTAAAAACGGAAGGGATTTGGCCAATCACTTTTTTGATGGACATGGGAGTAACTTTATTTTTGACAACGAATCAAACCCAGTTAGGGAAATCAAAGATTCCAGCCAGTTCAAGGATGAGTTTATACCTAAACTTGAACAAGAATTGGTAGATCAATATAAAAAAAACAACTACGTAACCAAAAATCCGCAAAAAGTATATAATTTTAGAACTAGCCTACCCTACTACAGCGCTTTACAGGGAATGAATCCCAATGTAAACGAAATTGCAACTTTTGTTGGAGGTATTCAAGGTTGCTTAGCTAATTACGAAATTTATGATCAAAATGGTGAAATTGGCGCCACGATTACCAACCTTTCATTTTTTGATACTTTCGGAGCTGGATGGGAAGATGGAGGAGCTGATGGAATGGCTAAACAATGGATCCCTGGATTAGTATCTATGTTTTGTCTTCAACATTTTAAAAACGTAGAAGATAAAAATAAGTTTCAACCATTTGCAATTATGCTAAACATAGAATTATGATAAGATATAGTTATATATCCATATTGATTTGTACACTCCTGCTTTCTTGTAAATCACAAAAACAAGAAATGGAAATTCGTTATACATCCCTTAATGATTATGACGCTAATTATGTCTTTAATTTAAAAAACAACACTACTGGACTAAAAAAAATACATCAATTTACACTAGCAGAAATAGAGGCTCAGAAGCATTTTGTAGACTCTCTAAAAAACTCTAGTTATATGGACAGCTTACCTAAAACATACCAGGATCATCAATACGGTACCTCATTATCGCTTACAGCAACAGATATATCACTTTATACACCACCTCAATCATTAGATCGAGTCCGTGAAAAAGAAATGGTGATGGAATACAAACTTGATGAAGAAAATTTTACTATAAAAAATATTGATATCGGTGATACGTATCAATCATCTTCTTATACTATAAAAGAAACTAAAGAAAGTAATAGATGTATTCTCGAAATAAATAATGAAGAACTTACACTAGAAGGGTTATATCAAATTTTTGAAACAACAAAAAAGCTAAAACATCAATTTGAACACAATATCTTTACTTATCAAATAAATAACAAACAGGAAATTAACATTTTAGATATAACCTATAGTAATAAGGGAACATCGCTTTTGTTAAATTATAAATAAAGGATGCTATGAGTAATAAGGAATTAGAAATAGTTATTGATACCATAACAGCGGCTGACAGACGATTCACTTATAATGAAACGTTGACCTTAGAAAATGTCTTAGAACCTGAAGTTATTAGCGCTTATTTTGCAGAAAAAACATTAAAAAAAGAATCCTTAAAAGATGGCACCTATCAATATACGTTTGATAAAGAAACGAGTACCGATAGCAAAACAAAACGATCCAATGTAGCCAAAGCTATTCATAAAAGTATAAATGATGAATTATCATCGCAACATAAGGAAGTAAAGCTAAAAGATATTACAAAAGTTATTAATGAAAAGGAAACAGGTAAAAAATGGCCTTTACAAAGTCATGCAAAAGATAGCACCTTAACCTTTGACCAATATAAAAACGAAACCAAGATATATTACAAAAAGATTAGTTCTGCACCCATGGGGTATGAGGTATACCTCATTACGGAAACCAAAAATCTTAAAAATAAAACGGTAAAGATCAAGATTCACGAAAAAGAAGAAGGAAAAGAAAAAGTCCTTAAGTTATTAAAAACCAAAGATGATGCTTTACCAGTAAAGGTTTTTGCTAAAAAAGAAGACACTAGTACTGATACAGAAGTTAGTGATTGGATAGAAATAGACGTTAAAGAAGAAAATGGAAACAAAGATGGGGATGATTTATTTTTGTATAAAGAAGAAAACGAAAATAAAATAGAAGTAGGTATCAAAAAAATACAGTTGCGCCCTAAAGAAGACAAAATCAAAACTGAAGGAGAAGACACACATAAAAGTTTTGAGGGTTGGCAAGAAGCTTTATATATCCGAGAAGATGAAACTGAAGAAGGCAAAAAAGCTATAGAAGATTCCGAGACATTAGCTACAACAAGAGCTGCCGAAACTTTTATTACGCTTACCCGCGATGCTGATGCAGATAAAAAAGAAAACAAAAAAAGTTATCCTAAAAAAATAAGTGGCCCAGAAGACATTGGCATTCTAGGGAAAGATGCTGTTTTTACAATAGATAAATATAAATCAAACGCTACTACCAAAGATAAAAATAACATCCGCTGGTGTATTTATGTTGATGATAAGAGTACTGTAATAGATGCCAAAAGTAAAGCAGGTTTATATACATATGCTAAATCAGAATTGATAGATGTAGTAGAAACTACAGCTGCTGATGGAACCGTTACTGAAACCGGCGGCACTAATAAATTAACTATTGTTTTTGACAAAGCTTTGGAGGGTAAAACTATCCAAATAGAACCTTACAGAGGAGCTCCTGATCATAAAGTAGAAAAAGATTGGGTGTATGAAAATACTATAAAAGGGGTTAAAATTTCTAAAAGAGAAACCACTGCTCTTTGGTTAACATCACAATGCGATAGTGTTCAAAGCCCTAACACCACTATAAAAAAAGATTTTATTGGAACTCTAAAACTAATTACACCAAATACTATTCACGTATATCACGATGGTAAAATGAGTAAATTAAATTTAGAAGGATTAACTAAAGTGAAATATAGGTATCACGATAAAAATGGGGAAAAACACAATGTTTGTGAATGTGAGATATATGAAACTTTGAAGATGGGAAGTGGGAATAAAGCTAAAGTGTTAAACACCACAGAAAAAGCTTCCGCAACAATTGTTGATTATAAATCTAAAAACATAACTGGGGTTTCTGCATATAAATCTTATATCTTAAGCAATCAAGATGTTTATACCGAAGGAGAAAAAGGATCTTGGGGTTATACCCATGTATATTATAAAGCGTTAAACGAAAAAATAACAATGGTTAAGCTTCCTTATAACGGATTAAACTATAAAAACGGAGACACTTTGATAAAGTTTGTCTGGCATCAAACATTAAGAAGGTTTAGTCAGCCAGAAGTTTTTGCAGCATTTATTGGTGCATTAGCAAAATGTGGCTTTAAAGATATTAAAAGTGGAGGATCTTGTTACGAAGATGGAAGTAGTTACCCAAGTTTATCTCACAATAATGGCTATGCAATAGATACTAGCTATATAGACAATACGAGAGAACAAAAACTTATTAATGCTCTAAAAGATTATGGTTTTTTAGTTCAATATAAAGGTACTAAATCAAAATTTAGTAGTTTAACCGGAGCTACCGCGTTAGGAGGTCATAATGATCATTTACATTCAGGAGGAGCTCCTAAGAATGGTACAATAAAATTTAAAGCTAAATATAAATAATAATGAAAGTGTTGAAGTCCATATTTATATTGCTAATACTCTTCACTTCCCTGAATAGTTGTTATAAAAAAAAATATCATAACAATAAAACAAGTGAAGTTACTTCGATTAGTAGTAATGATGAATCTAATCTCGATTCTTTTTCTATTTCTTTACCCGTAGGAAATAAACTAATACTTACTGATTTCCCAGAAGTTGTAAGTTTTGACAACAAAAAATTAAGTTCAACATTAGATTCTATATCACATCATTTTGATAAAATCAGTTCTACAAAAGAATCAAAATGTTTGGCCTCTAACATACCTATCGAATATCCTTATTATGAAATAAAAGAACTATTAGAAGATTCCAAATCTGTTTCGTTTGAACATATTTTAAAACTTCCTCAAAAAAAGGGATTAGATATTTCTATTGAAAAAGTCTCTAAGAAATGTAATGATAATAATAACTTGGAAATTCAATATTGTTTAGTGATAAAAAAACAAAACAAACTAATCAAACTTTATAATATTGGTTATACTTTATTTGGGGATTTAACAGAAACCTCTAAATATTGGTTTATCGACAATAACTATATCATTAACACAAGAACCATAAGTAGTGTCTCTGGAAATAATGAATATTATGTTCATATGTTAAATAAGTTCACCCTAAATGATGAAGGGATTTTAATCAATTATTTTGAGAAATCTGATGGATCATATGAAAACAAATATGAAAAAGGTTTAATAAAAGATCATTTAAAACATGGATCTTGGATAGAAAAAAAACCAAATTATGGTTATGTCAATTCAGAAACTTATGTTGAAGCCAAATATTCCAATGGAATTCCTGTTAAAAAATGGTATTATTATATGTTAGAAACTATTGAGGAGATAAATGACGAAGGATACGTAATAAATACCATTACCCAAAAAACAGATAAACTTCTAATGACCGAAGAATATTCAGATAAAGGAGTTCTACTTAAAAGAGAAATTATTGGAAATAAGTAAATGAAAAACATATTACCTTTAATACTATCTATTTTATTTCTTAGTAGTTATACAACAAAGATAAGTTCTCAAGAAATAAGCACAAATTTAAATAAAAAAAGTACTTCTTCAACTATAGAACAAGGTGCTGTTTTAAGGGACCAATCAGAAGTTGAATATTTATCCGAGACTTTATATATAAACAGCAAATATCCGTTTGAAGGAAAACTAGATGCCCTAAAACCTTTAATAAAAAAACCTGATACTATCCAAAAACAGATAGATGATTGTGGAACTATTATCGATGATTCTGATGAAATATGGAATTATCTAAATTGTGAAATTGAAGTATCAAAAACTGAATATGTATTCAGAGAAATAGATTTAAAATCTTCTAATTTTACCATTAAACATAAGAATGTTATTTTTTCAAAAAAATATACGCTACTAAATTTTAAAGAAGATTTCCCTGTTTCCTTTGTAAAAAATAAGAGTAAGGAAAAAAATGGAATAATTACAATCAACATGTTCTCACATCCTTTATCTGATGATCTTTATATATTTACATTTCGAAACGAAAAACTAGTGGAGCTTCGTTATTTCTTTCCATGTTAATGTTTCATAAAGAATAAGAAAGTAGTATTCAAGGAGAAAAACTATTATATCAATTCGAAAACAATTATCTAACAGGAGTTTATTAATCTTATGAAAAGCCTTCAAATATTCATTTTGCTCATTTCTATCGTTACTGTAACCTTATCTTTTGGACAAGAGAAGTTTAATTATAAGTTTTTAAACGATTATTCTACTAAAGAAGTTCCACTAGAAGAAAAAACGAAATTAGATCATAACGCACCGACGAATCACATTACAGTAATTCAAAAAAAAGCACTTCATTTTGATAAAATCACAGAAGATTGGAAACAAGTAGATTGTGGAGTACTTTATAACCTCAAATTATCCGAAAACTATATTACTTGGGTCCTTTATTATTATTGGGGCGAAGAACTTCATACCACCCTTGTAAATTACGATTTAGAATATAACTTTATCGATTCAGAGCAACTTGCAATGGATGAAAACGCAGAAGGATGGACTTTATCAGAAAGTACTATTACCCGACACCGTATTCACAGAATGGATGCATTATATATCGAACCAGAACAGATAGAATACATAAATTTTATTTTTAAAGATACAGGTGAAATTGTTAGTGAAAAAGAATATTACAATGGAGACATCCCAGATACCTGTATTCATTATTTTGATCCATTAGCAGTAAAATATGTACAAGCATTAAATGGGCTTAATATCAGAGATGAAAATGGAAACAAAATTGGAAAATTACTGTATGGAGAAAAAGTAAATATTATAAAATATACCAATAAAGAATTATCTGTAAATGATAATGGAAAAATCATAAATGGCTCTATAGTAGAAATATGTAATTATGAATCTGGTTACAACAAAAGAAGATATGTTTTTGATGGATATCTTGTTGATGATACCGCATTAAAACTATATAATACTCAATTATGTCCAAATATGCTTACAGAGGATGATAAAGACCCTTTTAATAACGGAGAAAGGGTTTGTTTAGATGATATATACTCAATTATTTTAGAAAAACTACCCAATAGTATCCCCACTAATTTTATCACCAAAAATGATAACGTAATAATAGAAAAAGGAGAAATAACTCTACCGTTAACAAATGGGAAGAAAAAAACATTCGTTAATAACACAAAATACCTAGAGAGTACGGAATCTTATGAATATATTGGATTTTTAGAATCATTCAATTACCACTTAATAGCAGGAAGTTATTTTGAAGAAGGAGATTTCTTTTTTGTTGATCAAAATAATGGAGAAATAAAAACTAGGTTCCCAAATTACCCACATATTTCGCCAGACAAAAAAACTATAATTTGTTTTTATTTTAATCCGTATAATCATCGTTCTGAGTTTTTCATTTATACAATAGACAATAAGAATCAAATTACTTTAAAACGTATAATAGAAATAGTTTATTGGGGACAAAATATGGAGAACACAGAAATTCTCTGGACTTCTAATCTCTCTTTTCTAGTAAAAGCAACTCCTATAGCCACGATGTGGGAAAGCTCGGGGAATTATAATAAATCCTATCAGAATATACATATTAAAATACATAAATAAAAAACTTAATATAACATTTTATTCCAATAATCTTAGAGGTTTTAGTCTGTCCAAAATAGAATACCCGCTTCCCTTCCATAAATTTCTATCACACACCTATAAAACATTTTCTAATGTATAGGGGTAACAATTACACTATAGATTGTATATAAAGTAGAACGTACAAAATAAAGGGGGAAAACAACCCATTTTTGTGTAAGAAAAGGTAAAAATAACGTTGCTAACTATAAGATTTTTAAAATTTTAAGTATTTTTATAAGAGAATAGTTAGGTACTATTTTTGATAGTTTTTACACAATTCGAATATACATTCTTTCCCCAAATCGTTCGAACTGTTAACTATCACTATAAATCGTATACTAATAGTTGACTAAATAATGAGTTTTTAGCATTAGGGCATTTTACAAAACTGGAAATAAGGAAAATCATGGCACTGCAATCAAACACACAAATTTTTATCGGAGGATCTCCTATAAAAGCCTATAAAAGACTAATGTTACATCAAGAAATTGATGCACATCATGCGTTAGAACTTTTATGTCGAATGGATGTATTAGAAACTATCGCAGGAGAAATTGCCTCGGAAAGCAAAAATTATCTTGGCGAAATTCTAACCGTAAAAGTATCCTCTTTAGATACTGTAAACGGATATAAAGAATTAGAGTTTAAAGGTATTGTTACCTCAGTAAGTAATACAAAAGGATTTCATCAACAAAGCGGTGATCTAGTTTCTATAAAAGCACATTCTTGCAGCATTATTACGGATGATGGTCCACATTATGACTCTCATAGTGATGTTGGACTTTCTGAAATATTGGATAAAACTTTTCAGGGATATGATAAGTCTAAACTTGATACTAATATTAGTCCTCAAAACTCAGAAAGTCTTCATTATAGCGTACAGCATAATGAGAGCGCTTTCAAATATGCTAGTAGATTAGCTGCCCAGTACAGCGAATGGTTTTTTTATGATGGTAGTAAACTAGTATTCGGAAAACCCGAAGATAAAGAAGCAACAGAACTAAATTACGGCCATGATTTACAAGAATTCTCTTTAAATCTCAATCCTACTCCTAATAATTTTAAATATTTTACGAATGATTACCTAACCGATGAGCAGCACGAAATGGCTACTGCCCAAATAAATTCTGGTGTCAATGGATTTAATGGTTTTACAAGTCAAAAAAGTGAGGCAATCTTTGCTAAAGAAACAAGCATCTACGTAAACTCATATTATGATCCGCAATTAAAAAAACGACTAGACAAACACGTAGAGCAACAAAAGAAAGCAACAGAAGTAAGACAAGTTGAAATACATGGAGTAAGTGATAATCCTGGTGTAAATCTTGGTCAAGTTGTAAAAATAAAAGGAGAAAACTCTGATTATGGAAGTTTTAGAATTATAAGTGTATCTCATAATTCTACGGAAAATGGAAAGTATCAAAATCGTTTTGTAGGAGTAACTGCTGATTTAGATGTCTATCCTAATACTAATATGATGGCATTTCCAAAGAGTGAATCACAAGTAGCTACTGTAATGGATAATGCCGATCCAGAAGGAATGAGTCGAATAAAAGTTCAGTTTCCATGGCAAAAAGCAACCGGAGAAGAAACCCCATGGCTTCGTGTTTTAACTCCGCATGCAGGAGGTGGTAAAGGTTTTCAATTTACACCTGAAAAAGATGAAGAAGTTATCGTAGGTTTTGAAGGAGGTAATGCAGAAAGACCTTATGTAATGGGAGCTCTTTTTACGGGAGGTAGTAATGCTGGAGATTGGAAAACTGAAAAGAATGATATCAAAGCGATCAAAACTCGAGGTGGTCATACACTATCCTTCTCTGATGAAGACGGAAAAGAAACGATTACTATTACTGACAAAAATGGGAATTCTATCATCTTAGACACTTCCAAAAAAGAAATAAACATCAGTGCTCCAGAAAAAATTAATTTTTCTTCTAAAGAAATTAATATTAATGCATCGGAGACCGTAAATATTGACGGCACAAATAATGTAAATGTTAAGTCCAAAGAAATCCTTAATGATGGTAGTGCTAAAGTTACTATCAATAGTGGAGCCAAGGTCGAAGTCGGAGCACCTAGTACTTTGGTAGAAGGAAAAGCAGAACTAAAGCTTACTAGTAAAGGAATGACGGATATTGATGGTACAGCAATGACTAATGTAAAAGGAGGTTTGTTAAATCTAAATTGTGGGTAATATATCATGAATAATGAGCATAATCCTATAGCGCAATTAATTACTACAATCCAACAAAAATGGATTAATGAAGTCAGTCCGTATAATCATATTCAATTGGTGCGATGGTTAATCAAACCTGATCAAGCTAGATTATATGAGGGGTTTC
Organism: Aquimarina sp. AD1; assembly: GCF_003443695.1. Classification (NCBI taxonomy): domain Bacteria; kingdom Pseudomonadati; phylum Bacteroidota; class Flavobacteriia; order Flavobacteriales; family Flavobacteriaceae; genus Aquimarina; species Aquimarina sp. AD1. Next base: position 1,749,930 of record NZ_CP031966.1, read on the forward strand.
TAAGATTAGAATCTACTCCAAATGGAGGACTTCCCGATGTTCCAATTGTGTTGCTTACGGCTTTCGAAACAAAAGAAACTCACAGCAGAAAATTAATAGAAGATTGGATTGAAACTTTTAAAAAAGACGAAAAATTACAACAAGAACTAAAAGTTAGGAACTTAAAATTCAATTGGAATATTGCGGACTATGAAGCGAAACTAGAAAATGAGAATACTGATTGTAATATTTTATTATTGGAGATGCTCAGTACTTTTCAAAAAGCAATGCCTAACCCTCAACTACATTTAACTTTATCGCTTTACCCCTACTCTATAGAAGACACTAAGGACTATAGCAAATGGATTGACAACCTTATACAATTAGGGATGCCAGATAAAGTAAGACTTATGTTTTTTGATTATGTAGAAGAAAGACATTTTGATCAACTTATAAAAACACATCAGGATGTTTCTAAATCTTTAGCTGTGCCCATTGATTTACAAGGTGCTATTAACAAAATAGCAGCTGCGGGAGATCCGAATGATCCAGAAGTTCAATTTAGACAATGCATGATCGAAATGTCTAAAAGTGTAACTAAAAAAAATCTCCCACGACTTCATAATTGGGGTAAAAAAGGATTAATGATTACTCAGAAATCTGGAAGTAAATCTGCCTTTGCTACTGCTCATGTCATATATGCTGGAATGCTTTTCAATTTCAAAGAATATCAAATTATAGAAGAATTACTACAAAAAGGTATGGCTATAGCAAAACAAGGATTATCAGTAGGTGATGATACTTGTAAGCCAATTATTGTACAAAATTATGGGTATCAAGCAAGTTGTAAGCAATTACAAAAACAAAAAGACACAGCAGCAGATTTATTTTGTAAACAAGCAGAAATGTCTATTGAATATGGTTTTGGTCCACAAGCATTGACAGCATGGTGGTTGGGATATAATGTAATAAAAAAAAGAGACAAGAAACGCTATACAACTATTATTACTGAGGCATACCAATATGGAGTAACATTGCCAACAGAACTAATAAAATCTACGTGTATGGCATATATCGCAGCGGATTATTATAACAGTTGCGAAAAAAACAGAAATACTGAAGAATGTGAATCTATTGATCTCTTCATGAAAGAAATTGAAGGAGAAGAATGGAGAGAACAAGTAGAAACACATCGTAAAGAAATGGAGAAAAAAAGTCTTTCAATTTTAAACTGGTTCTAGATATGTTATTAGCAAGTAAACACTTTACTCCTGTCATCGGAATTGATATACATATCATAATCGTTCCGCCTGGAGTTCCTATACCAATTCCTCATCCATACATAGGTATGGTTATTGATCCTATGGATTATGTTCCTATTATTGGATCTACCGTAAATGTAAACTGTGTTCCCAAAGGAAATAGTGGAACAGCAGGAATGATCGGAACAGTAGTTCATATACCTATGGGAGGTCCGTTTGCAATGGCTCCGATGATTGGTCACGATTCTATGAACTTTTTTGGAAGCACAAAAGTAAGCGCAGAAGATGCCTATTTTACTCCTGCGGGATATATGACAATGACATGTAATGACATCGGGATGCCGTTGTCATTGACTCCTGGAAAAAAGATGAAACCAATTCCTAGTTTGTATCTGCCATCGTCAATGAGTGTTCCTTTACCAATGGGAAAACCTGTTAATGTTGGAGGACCATATGCTCCAGATTTGATGGGAATGCTAATGGCTTTAGTGATGTCATACGGTTTTGGTGCTCTTATGAAAGGAGCTGGAAAAGGATTGACCAAATTAAATCATAAAGTATTAAAGAAATTTCCTGCCACACAAGGTCTTAGTAAAAAAATGTGTAAAATGGGATTCGAACCGGTTGACCTAATTACAGGTCGTATGGTATATGAAGGAGAAGATTTTAGCATAGCTGGACCAATACCTATTCGTTGGGAACGAAATTGGTATTCAGATTCTGGATATGAAGGAATGATGGGACATGGAATGCATTGCAATTATGATCTCTCATTACACGTTGATTATGATGAGGATTCCATCGTAATGCGATTACCAGATGGAAGAATAACTTCTTTCCCAATGTTGCTTACAGAAAATGAAACTTCTTATAACAGAACAGAAAAACTAACACTTACCTTTATTGATGGTAGCACCTATGAAGTTATTGACAATGAATCACAACAAACATATACATTTAAGAAATATACGGATACATTATACAAACCGACAAGTTTAAAAAATCCTGAAGGTTTTGAAATTCAATTCATTTATAACGCTGTTTATAAATTAGAACAAATCATCGATACTGCTGGCAGAAGAATTGATTTAGATCTGAATGAAGAAAACAAAATAACTAAAGTTTCCGCTACGCATCAGGGGGAAACCAGAACGCTAGTAAAATATTCTTATAATGAAGAAGGAGATTTAATTGAAATTATTGATGCATTAGATCAAAAAACGGTGATGGAATATGAAAATCACCTAATGATAAGGAAAACTGATCGTAATGGTCAGGCATTCTATTGGGAATATGACGGAAAAACAACTGGTGCTAAATGTATTAGAACTTGGGGAGATGGAGGCATATTATCAGGAACAATTGAATATAATAAAGGGTATAATGTAATTACCAATTCACTAGATCAAGAGAGTATCTATTACTTTAACAATCAAAATCTTTGTACACAAGTTACCGATCCAATGGGAGATCATATTTTCCATGAATATACGCCATATATGGAACCGTATCGCGATATTGATGAAGAAGGAAATATTACTGGATATAGTTATGATGATAGAGGAAATTTAATTGGTTTACATCAACCTGATGGTTCCGTTATTGGATTTGTTTACGACGAAAAAGATAGATTGGTTCTTACTAAAGACCCAGCTGGAGGATCTATAGTAAAAACTTTTGAAAATGACCGTCTACACGCTGTAATTGGATTAGATGGAGGCGTTACCTCTTTTGAATACAATAACCAAGGGTTAATTCAGGAAATAAGAGATAATGCAGGGAATAGGACTTTTCTAAATTATGATGAAGATCATAACCTAAATAAATTAACACTACCTAATAATGCCGAATCTACTTGGGAATATGACCCTTGGGGAAGATGTCTACATACCAAAAATTCTGAAGACCATCAACAACAATTCTTTTATGATGAATTAGACCGTATTTATCAAATACGACAAGCGGACACCAATCTGGTTAAGTTAAAATACAACGCCTATGATGAGGTGATTCAATCTATAGATCAAAAGAAACGTGAAGTGAATTTTGACTATACTCCGATGGGAAGCCTCAAAATGCGAGAAGAAAATGGCAGAAAAGTATTTTTTAAGTATGATACCGAAGAACAGTTAAATACTATTACCAATGAGCACAATGAATATTATCGTTTTTCTAGAAATGAAAAAGGGGAAATTATTAGAGAAATTGGTTTTGATGGACTTACCCGAAAATATGATCGGGACCGAGCGGGAAAAGTATTAAAAGTAAATAGACCCGATGATAAATACACGGAGTACGAATATGATTTTAACGGTAGAATTACAAGAGCAGAATACAGCGATGGTACATGGGAAACCTATAGTTATGATCTTAACGGTAATCTGATTGAAGCTGTAAATGAAAATAGTCGTGTGCAACTCATACGAGATACTGCAGGACGCATAATCGCTGAAAATCAAGACGGACACCTGGTAGAAAGTGAATACGACTCTTTAAGCAATCGAACTAACATTACAAGTAGTCTTGGAGCCAATATTGCGTTGACAAGAAATAAACTTGGATTGGTAGAAAAAATAAATGCTAGCAATCTATCTCAAACTGAAGAATCAACTAAAGCTTGGAATGCACAATTTGCACACAATAGCCTAGGGATGGAAGTAGAAAGAATGCTTCCTGGTGGTGTCATTAATCATATCGAATATGATCAAGCGGGCAGACCAATACAATACAAAGTAACCTCTGCCAATAAAGAAATGCGTCATCGTACCTATACCTGGAACGTAAATGATCGACTCACCAAAATGGTAGATCAATTAACCAATGGAACTGTAGCCTATAGCTATGATGAGTTCAATAATTTGGCAGGAGCACGATATGAAAACAAACAGTTTGACTATAAACTACCAGACGAAGTAGGTAATTTATACAGAACTGAGAGTAAAGGAGATCGAAAATATGGAACTGGAGGACAATTACTGGAAGCCAATGGAAATAAATTTAAGTACGATGCCGAAGGAAATCTTATTATCAAAATCAGTGCCACTGGCACATTTGAATATTCTTGGTACGGCAACGGAATGCTACGATCAGTTACTGATCCAAAAAATAGCACTACTGAATTTGAATACGACGCACTTGGTCGTCGTACCGCTAAGATAAAGGATGTCAGCCTGAGCCTGTCTAAGGCCAATAAGCAAATAACAAGGTTTGTGTGGGACGGCAACGTACCTCTCCATGAATGGAAATATGATCTCAATCAAAGACCCGAATTAGTAGTAGATGAATATGGTATGCTTAAAGAAAGTAAACCAGAACCCGTTGAAAATTTAATTACTTGGGTATTTGATGAAGACACCTTTAAACCTGCTGCAAAGATAACAGCAGAAGGCTCCTACTCTATCATAACAGATTACTTAGGTACTCCTGTAGAGATGTATAATAGTAAAGGAGAAAAAACCTGGCAAGTCGAGTATGATATTTATGGAAAAGTACGTAAACTTGTAAAAGGTTCGTTGAATGACTGTCCCTTTAGATACCAGGGACAATATGAAGATCTAGAAACTGGGTTGTATTACAACCGATTTAGGCATTATTCCGCTGATGAAGGAGTGTATATATCACAAGATCCTATAGGAATTAATAGTAGAGAATATAATTTATATAATTATGTTTCAGACACTAACTCAATAATTGATGTTTTTGGATTAGACTGGAATTACGTTTTAGAAGATTCAAATGGTAATGCATATTATCACGGTAGAGCCTCTGACAATCAAAGTATGAAAGATGTAGGAAGGAGGCATTCTAAAACTACAGGAACAGATGGAGCTAGATTCGGTGAAGGAGATACTTTGAAAAGAAAAACACCAGTTAAAACTCCAAAGGATACGGTAAGAGGTGTTGAACAACGGGGAGTTGCTGAAAATGATTTACTGGGCAAGAATAGCGATAAAGCTAGAGGAAATAAAATAAATGGTATGTCTGAAGCAAAACAGAAAAAGACTAAAGGTAAAAGAAGACTCAAAGCAGCTGATAAGCTATTAAATGGTAAAAAAGTAAGTGAATTACCAACATTAGATGAATTAAATTTTAAAGATTTAGGCTGTAAATAATTATGAATACTGATAAACTATTAGAAAAAGATATCATAAGTCACGATGAATTAATAGAAGGAATTTTCGTAGAATATAAAAAAGCAGATAAAACAAAATACACATCTGCATTCTTATCGAGTTTGAGTTCAAATGATTTAAGTTTCAGAAGCGGCTTACCAGTTTTTGCAATATTACAATCATTCCCGAAACACAAATTCAAACTTGTAAAAAATCAAAAACCATCACGAATATCACCATGTGATATTTGTTCTAATTATGAACAAATTGAGCTCGATACTGAATTAGTGGAAGAGTCCTTTGAGGAAATTGGAGGATTAACAGGCTTTGATCTCTTAGACTATTTTTATTATCTTAAGAAAACGAATGAATTAAAAAGTATCAAACCTAAAAAAGAAGATTATAAAATATTTTTAGAAATATTAGATATATTAGAAAATGCAAACGACAAGGATACTGTAAAAAAAGAGTTACAAAAAAAAATCTCTAAAATAAAAGGATTTAAATCTGATTCTGAACAAAGGCAGGTACTTCTAGAAACTTTAGGTTACTGTAGTATTTTAGAAACAGAAAAACATAAAGGTTTATTAAATAAATATACTAATTTGGCTATTGCTCCGACGAAAACTCATAGTTCTGATTGGAATTATCCGGTTGATTGGTGGTTAGGGAAAAATGGAATTAACAAAGAAGCTTTCAATTTCTGGTTCGGAGATTATCCAGAATTAGAAAAATATTGTATCTAATTAAAAATGAATAAACTGCTAGATTCAATAAAAGATAAAGTAGGCCTTTTTTTAATGGATAAAGGATATACAAAAAGAGGTAAAAACGATTTTATTAAGAAAGAAAAACTTCATAAAAGAGAAGAAGTGATTTCTTTTTCTTCCAGAAAAGGAAGAACTCCGCATACAGATCAAACATATATAGGTGTCACATCGGGTATTTATTATATGGAAGTGAATTCTTTAGACAAAAAGATAATTCAGGATTTTCTAAATTCTTATCCTATAATTACTGGATCTATCGGTCACTTTAAAGATACGGATAACAACTTTATTTCAATCCCTATTAATAATTCGGATCAAGTAGAAAGTGTTGCCAATGAAATTATTGAAAATATTAAAGATGGTGGTTTTAATTTATTCAACAAGTTTCCAACACTAGAAAGTATTTTAAAAGAAATTGACAACAAACATGAATGGCTTAATGATTACCATAAGTTTAAAAAAATAAGACGCCAAGTACGAATTTCTGCAATGCATCTTCTTGTTACTGATAAAAGTACTGCTATACAATGGTTTAAAGAAAACTCGCTAGATACTGAAAAATCAAAACCAGAAATCATAAAAAAAATGGAAGCTAGTTGGTAGTTTAAGACATGATAACCTACAAGAAAATTGAAAAAAAAATATTTTCAGCTACAGCTAAAGGCAACAACATAAAAATTATACAAGATTAATAGTTTTTTTGAGATAAATATTCAGAAACAAAATATGCCAAAGCAAAAAAAAATAAAATTAGAAAACGGTGATATTTTAAGTATTGATTTAGGTAATAATGAATATGCATTTGCAAGAGTATTATCTAAACTAAGCATAGGTCATTGCATAGAGATCTTTAATCATATTGGTGATAACCCGAATGAATATTTAAATATAAATTATGATTCTAGATTTCTTCAACCTCAAATTATTGATTCCCATTCTCTGTTTTGGCTTGGTAAAGAGGGCAACTGGGATGTAAAAGATAAAAATAAGAACTTCATACCTCCAGAAAATGAAACGACTAAATTTGAATATGGAGATCAAAGTAATCCTACTTTAATAGATATCTTTGGTAATAAAGAAGAAAAATATAGTACCGATGATAATAGATATCCACCATATATTCCGAAAGGTGATATTCAGATCAAAAAAATAATTAAGTTTTGGAGAGCAAAGAAAAGTTGATATCACTAGAACTATTATTTAGATTATATTTTTAATTTATTTAAATAAAAAAGACGTTTTACAAGTATCATTTCTTAATCCAATATCGATGTAGTATATTTAGAATTCTAATTGACCAACAATGAAAAATTTTAAAATCTATTACATCCATATTTTTTTTATTTGCTCTTCTTTTTCACTAATAGCTCAAGATACTACTACAGAATATATTGAAACCGAGGCGGTAATCCAGGAAATTAATTTCAAAGTTAGATCTAGAAGATCTTCTGCAACTGCCAAAGTTGCTTATAAAACTTTAGAAGGTGATAGTCTCACAAGTACCGTAAAACTAATGCATATCCCGTTTATAGGTCCATTAGACAATGAAGGAGATACAATTAAAATTTTATACAACAAAGAAACACCACTCCTACTCACTACCAAAAGTAATTCCTTTTGGCAATCTTATGGATTATACATACTTATACTGATCGGAGTAATTATTCTAATTTATAGATTTATAAAAAGACCTAAATAAGTACCTCTTTATATATCAATACTCCCATATTAATTATAAAAAAACAATAATTAAAAACCTACAAAAAAATTGTAATTCGATATAAAGAAGTCTAAAGCTTCTTTATATAAATCATTTTTGTAACTTTAAAAAGCTAATCACCTACATTATTTATGGCATTTACGGGACAAGAATTTGTTACTTTGACAGAAAAAACAATGCTTTATCTTATTATTATGGATAAAGAAGGGAACGTACATTATGCCAATAAACGCTGTGAAGCATTGTTTCAGTTACCTAATGATCAAATAATAGGGTCATCGATTAGAGATTATATTATCGATGAAGAAGAAAGTAAATTTGAAGAAATTATATCTAAATGCTGTAACCTTAAATCTCCGCAGAACTATACATTTAGATTTTCTCCTAAGTCAAATACAGGAATACTTACTCTTAAATTTGATTTCATTCTCTATGAAGATCTTATTTATGCTTCTGGAATTGATATTACTGAGGAGAATAAAGAACACTATTCACTTATTTCATTATCAAAATTAACTAAAACTGGTGCTTGGTATTATAACCCCATTAGTGAAGAAATGTTTTTTTCTAAAGAATGTTACAACTTACATGACTTAGAACCGGGGACTCCTATTACAATGGAAAAAGCAATAAGTTATTATCGCCCAGAATCAAGACCAAAAATTTGGAAGTTTCTTGAAGATCTAATCAACAAAAAACCAACAGATTACACAGAAAAAATAATTACCGAAAAAGGTACAGAAAAATGGATTAGAGTATTAGGAGAACCTATTATTCATAATGATAAAGTAGTTTTTATTAATGGAAGTTTTGCAGATATAACAGAACGACAGAATTATCTAGAAAAATTAAAATATAACGAAGAAACTAAACGTCTAGCATTAAAAGGTATACGTTCTGGTTTATTTGATCATCACTTTGATATAAATGCTACATATTATAGTACGGATTTTAAAAAAATGTTAGGTTTACCACTAGATAAAGATTTTATATCAACTGATTTATTACAAAAATTAATTCATCCAGATGATATAGAAGATTCTATTGAGCGACATATAGAGGGATTAAAAAAAACGGGGAATCATTATTTTAATCATTATAGAATAAAAAATAAAAAGGGAGATTATAGATATTACGAAATCCACGGATACCGGAAAAAGGATAAAAACAACAAAACGACCAGAATGATAGGTAACCTTATCGATGTTCATCAAAGAAAACTAAACGAGCATACGATAACAGAAAATCATAGTAGATTATTAGCTATGATCAATAATGGTTTTGCTTATACCATTTTATTAAATACTTCGGGGGAAATATTAATGGCAGATCAAGATTCTTTAAAAATTATAAAAAGAGATTTTAACGTAGATCCAACAAAAGAACCTACTCTTTTTATAGAAGTAATGCCTGTAAATTTTAAAACTACATTTTTTCACGAATTTAATGAAGCTTTAAAAGGCAATATTGTAAAAAAAGAAATAGAAAGAACCACATATAAAGGGGCGTCTCAATGGTTAGAATCCAAATACACTCCTATTAAAGATGGAGAAAATAAAGTAAATTCTATCTTAGTTAGTTTTCACGATATAACGGAGCAAAAAACTGCAGAAATTGCTAGAAAAGAAGCTCACATAAAAGAACAGGAATTAAGTAATCTAAAATCTAACATTCTATCCAATTTTAGTCACGAAATAAGAACACCACTTAATGGAATTGTTACGATAAGTAATATCTTACTATCAGGAGAAGAAAACCCTGAAGAGCGAAAAAAGTTAAGTGCATATCTTGATGAAAGTAAAGAAAGGCTTCTTGCAACAATAAACAATTTATCGCATTTTAGTGAAATAGAAACAATTCAGAAAAATCTAAATTACGTCGAAGTTGACATGAATTATACTGTAGAGACTTCTTATAGAGAGTATCGACATTTTGCTAACTCCAAAAATTTAAATTACGTTCTAAAACTTGATGAAAATTGCCCATCTGCTTCTATAGATGAAGATATTTTTCGAACTGCTTTAAACAATATCATTCATAACGCTATTAAATATACGGATAAGGGAAAGGTATTGGTTAAAGTAGAAGGACAAGAAGAAAAAATAAAAATTACAATAAAGGATTCTGGAATTGGTATAGGAAAAGACAGTCTAAAAAAGATATTTGATCCTTTTATACAGGAAAGTATTGGTCTGAGTAGAAAATACGAAGGAACCGGAATTGGTTTAAGTTTATCAAAAAGATATATTGAAATCCTTGGAGGAAAAATAAAAGTTATAAGTAAATTGAATCAGGGAACAAAATTCATTATTACAATCCCAAAAAATATATGAATATACTTTACGTAGAAGACAATAAAATTAATGCAATGGTTATGAATCGGATGTTATCCAAAAACTCATCTAATGTAATTATTGCAGAAAATGGTCCGATAGCTTTAAAGATGGTTAATGAATCTACCCTCGATCTAATTCTAGTAGATATAAACCTTGGTCTAAACCAAATGGATGGATGCGAACTATTAAAACGTTTTAAAAAGTTAGATGTACTAGAGAATATCCCTATATACGCAGTCACTGCATACGCCATGCCAGGTGATGCTCAAAAATTCATCAAAATAGGCTTTGATAAATACTTCTCTAAACCTGTTAATTTCGATAAACTTATATCTGCTATTTCAAAAGTAAAATCAAAAATTAAATAAAAAAGAGCACTAATAATTATTAGTGCTCTTTTTTATTTAATTATAGTTATAACTATTGTTGTTCATAATCAGAATCCCAATCGGTACCATCATCACCTTTCTGTCCATCCATTTTTATCATAAAGTTTTTAGCTGGGAAATAAGGTTTCATGTGTATATCTAAATATACTCTATCCTTTTGGTTCGGATCTTGTTCGAAACGCTTAATCGAAAAATCTTCAATTAATTGATCTGGACCTGTAATTCCATCTAAGAATTTAACGATCTGTCCCATCAACTCCTTACGTGTTCTTGCATTAAAGTTTTCGAAAGCTCTTCTATTTAAGAAGTCCATTAATACTTTAGTCACATAATCAAATACCCTAACAACAGAATATGTCTGTAATCCTAAATTATCTCCGTTAAATAACGTTTTAGCAGAAAACGCCATTACTTTTCCATACTCATTAACCATAGGAACTAATCCCAATTTCTCTAACTGAGCAATCTCACTTTTCTTTAGGTCAAATCGAACACCATCTACCTCATTAATCCCACCATGTTTCTTACCCGCAGCAACCTGAGACATCAATGTTCTATATACCTGTCCTGCTAATGCACTAGAAGGTGGTACAAAAAGATCGTCTTCTTCTCCTACTTCATCATGTTTTCCTCTCCCTACTAACCAGTTACAAGCCATCATAACATTAGACCTGTATTTATCTCCACCAGTAAGATTAGCAGCTTCAAACATTTCCATAACATCATCTGGCTCATCAAGATGTTCGAAATCAGTAATCATCATTACCTTGTTCTCATGAGCAATCTTAGCCCATTTTTCTACTACTTTGTTAGATCCTAAGTAACCAGGTATTACTAAAATACCATAATTATCTCTTAAATCAAGACGGTCATACCCTTGAACTAATTCTTCTTGGATTGCATCAATAAATCTAGTATTATCTAGATCTTTTAACTGCTCCAATTCAGCATTCATGATATTAATATTCTTAACTTTTTGAGATTCTGTATTCTTAAAGAATAAAGCCACAGATCTATATGATTGTTCAAGTTCTCTAGTCTGCTCTAATGCTGCACCTAAGTTTTTCTCCAAAGATTTTCCAGCAATTTCAGAACGTTTTTCTGATTCTTCAACCATTTCAGAGATATCATCTGATGATGATAAAACATCTCTCCAAATTTCTAACGTTTTTTGAAGTTTAGCTCTTTCTAACTTTTTGGTTGATTCTGTAAGAAAAATCTTTTTACGGGCCTTACGATCGGGGTTCATATTCTGAACATCATCGATACACGCTTCTAAAAGATCAAAACCGCCATATCTAGCTAACTTTTCTTCGTTTATTTTTAATTCCTTTGCTGGATTTTCTATTTTAACACTCTCTTGAGCTTGTTTTCCTGCTGCCATGTGATTTATGTGTCTTTATCTTTTAACCTTGCTGTAATTCTGCTAATAATGATTCGATTGATCTTATCAACGCTTGTTTTGCATCTGGATCTGCTAAAGCAGTTTTTAAGATCTTATTGGATTTAAGTTGTTTCACCACCTTCAAATACTGATCCTTTTCAGTATCTAAATCATTTAAAAATTTACTCTGATCTATAATTCCTTTTTTTCCGAAATTACCTAAATGGCTAAATTTCAAAGTTTCTTTGCTTTCTACTCCATCCGCATCTTCAAACTCTACCTCTACTTCGGGCTTATAATTTTCAAATACATGATCAATAGATGTCAAACCGTTTACAATCTGCGGCTTAATAGGCTGATCTTGAGTTAATTTCTGAACAAGAAGTGTTTTATTTTGTCCGATTTCCAATATAGCTTCACTAGCATCGGTTTTTACCTCTGTTCCTCCTAATCCATATGTGTTATTGCTCATATTTTCTCTAAATAATGATTGTGAATTATAAATATACTAATTTTATTGCAGGATATGGTTCTTTATTCGTAGGACCATTCCATTTTTTCATCTTTTATATCAAGACTGACTTTACTCCCTTTACCTATCTTACCCGTAATCAGCATTTTAGACAAAGGACCTCTTAAATCAGTTCTAATAACTCCTCTTAAAGGTCTCGCCCCATATTTGGGGGTAAATCCCTTATAAGCTAAATATTCTTGTGCAGCCTCTGTAAGCTCTAATGTTACTTCTTGCTTATTAAGGGCTTTGTGTAAATCTTTTAATTGAATATTAAAAATCTTTACTACATTCTCTTTTGTAATCGGTGCAAAAGGAACAATTTCTGTTAACCTTCCTAAAAACTCTGGTCTAAAATGTCTAGACATCAATTCTAATAGATCTGATGATTTAGGAATTTCTCCATCTGTAAATGATTTTACAACGTGCTCACTCCCAATATTAGAAGTAAATAAAATAACAGCATTAGAAAAATCTCCAGTCTTTCCTAATCGATCATTCAACTTTCCTTCATCCAAAATTTGAAGAAAAATGTCAAAAACTGATGGATGTGCTTTTTCTATTTCATCAAAAAGTACGATAGAATATGGTTTTTGTCTTATTTTATTTACTAACAACCCTCCTTCTTCATATCCTACATATCCTGGAGGAGCTCCATATAATAGCGCCGCAGAGTGTTCCTCTTTAAATTCTGACATATCAAACCTAATAATAGCATCTTCAGTCTGAAAAAGAAACTCAGCAAGAGATTTTGCTAATTCCGTTTTACCTGTACCTGTAGGACCTGTAAAGAAAAAAGAACCTGTCGGAAGTCCCGGTTTACTCAAGCCCGATCTCGATTCCAGTACCGCTTCAGAAATTGTTTTGATTGCATGATCTTGTCCAATCACTCTTTTCTTTAGATGATCTTCCATATTAAGTAACCTTTCTTTTTCATCAGCCTGAAGTTTTCCTACCGGAATTCCAGTTTTATTTGCAATTGTGGCAGAAACATCATTCTTATCTATAAAGGTTTTCTCTTCTGAAGCTTTCTTAAAAAATTGATCCAAAATGGAAACAATCTTTGTTTTATAATTATCAAATGTTTCTTCTCCAAGGACCATTTCATCCTCTCCTAGTTCATTGAATAAAAGATAACTAAACTTACTTTTTAGATTATTGTAAATCCAACTTACTGCATTTACTTTATCGGCTTCCTCGGATTTCTTCTCTCCTATATCTTTTACATCTTTTAGTAAAGACTCTACATTATTTGCTGTTGTCTCGATCATATATCTAGAAGCAGACATTGTTCTATCTATAAGATCTATTGCAGCATCGGGTAGACTTCTATCTTTATTAAATCGTTTAGAAAGTCTAATAGCTTCTGCAATCGTTTCATCTATAATGTCTAAACTATGGTGTTCTTTATACTTATTAATAGTATTAGAAATCATGGTTAGTGCATCTTCTTCTGAAGGTTCGTCTAGCGCAACAACCTCAAACCTCCTAGTAAGTCCTTCGTCGGTTTCGATATGTTTTCTAAAGGCGTCATTTGTAGCAGTAACTATGAACGTAACTTCTCCTTTTGCTAATTCAGATTTTAAAATGTTTACCAACCCTTGGTTCCCACTATTTTTATCTGTCAAATTATTAATCTCATCAATTAATAAGATAGGTTTATCATATTCTTTTAATGCGACTAAAATCTTTTTAAAACGATCCTCTACTTCACTTTTATAACTTGCTCCAGAAACAAGGTTAATAAAATCTAACTCATAAATTTGAGCATCTTGCAAACCATCAGGCACATTCCCATTCACAACAGCCTCTGAAAAACCATCCAAAAGAACCGTTTTTCCAACACCAGGTTCACCTGTTATCAATACATTTGGTTTAGAATGTCTTCCTAAGATCTCGGTAATCATCTTTACCTCCGCATCTCTTCCAAAAACATCATCCAATTGTTTATTTTTTGCAGCAAAAGTTTTATCAAAACAATATTCATCTAGTATTCCTGAATCACCTTTTTGCACTTGAGAAGTTGTTGATCCACCATTAGTAGAAACTGCTTTTCCACCACCAGTCTTCCCTTGGGTTGCTGCTATTAAAATTTCATCAGCCTTAAGCGGTAGTGTCTTTAATTGTTCATAAGAAAATCCTACACCTGGAGTACACAAAGCAATTAAAACTGCATGAGGCGTTATTTCATCCTTACCCAATTTAAGTTTTAGGGTATCCGCTTCATTAAAAACTGCTTCTATAGATTTATCTCCTTGAACAGCATCCGGAATATTTACAACTCTTGGTAATGCCTCAATTCTAACTTCTGACCATTCTTCATAATAATATATATCGCCATCAATCTGATTAAAAAAATCTTTTAACCCTACATCTTTGTGTAAAAGAGCTTTCAATAAATGTGCAGCATTGTATTCATCATTATGATACTCTTTTGCAATTGATTGTGCTATGTGAATCGCATTATCAACCTTTGATGATAATGTATAATCTAGTATTTGCATGAAGTTGGTTTTTCGTAAAGTAAATAAATAACCTAATAATTAGCAAAAAATTATCAAATTGCTGAAAATAAAATTCGATTTTTATGCATTATGAGTGATTTTTCCCTCAAAAAGTAAAAAATACTTTAGCTTAACCAAAAATATAATTAAATATCGATTATACCTACCTAGTATCTGGGTAAAAGCCCCCCCTGTTTTCAGGTAAAAAATTAAAAATCTTTAACGGATCTGAGAAAATCTAATTCCAAGGTTTTTTTCTAAATCTCTAATCACTTTTAATTCTTGCTTTACTATAAGCGCTAATGATAACCCCGTTTTTCCTGCCCTAGCAGTTCTGCCACTTCTATGCGTATAATATTCTATTTGATCTGGCAACTGATAATGCACTACAAATGCTAAATCTGCTACATCAATCCCTCTAGCAGCTACATCGGTAGATACCAATAATTCTAAAGTAGCTTTCTTAAATGCACGCATTACTTTATCCCTATCTTTTTGAGTCATATCACCTTCTAGTAAGCCGACTTCATAATTTTTTGCTATAAGCTGTTTAGATAACTTACGAGCCGCAGCTTTCGTTTTAGTAAAAATTATTCCTCTTTGATTCTTATGGGATTTAAGAAAATAAGTAAGTGTATCTAATTTATTTACTTCTTCTCCAACTACAAAATGATGATCAATACCTTTATTAACAGCGTCATTTTTATCAATTGACACTCTTACAGCATCCTTGTCAACATAAGAATTAATAATTTCATTTAATCCTGATGGCATTGTAGCAGAAAAAAGCCATACATTTCTATATCCCTTAGTTTTACTCAAAATAGTAGTAAGATCCTTTTTGAATCCCATACTCAACATCTCATCAGCTTCGTCTAATACGATCGTTTTGATTTTGGAAATATCAACTGCTTTCCTTTCAATTAAATCAATTAATCTACCAGGAGTTGCAACCACAATATGGGTTGGCCTTTTTAATCTCGATAATTGAATTTCTATTTTTTCTCCACCATATACAGATTCTGTAAAAATTTTATCAGTATACTTAGTGAATTTAAAAAGCTGTTTTGCAATTTGTTGACCTAGTTCTCTTGTAGGTGCTAAGATTAATGCCTGAACTTCTTTTTTCTGGGAGTCTATAGTAGTTAATAAAGGAATACCAAAGGCGGCTGTTTTACCAGTTCCAGTCTGAGCTTTACCAATAAAGTCTACTTTATTATTGATAAGTACAGGTATCGATTGCTCTTGAATTTTTGTAGGTACTATTATTCCCATTTCTTTAAGACCTTTATTTAGATCTTTGGGAACACCTAATTCTGAAAATTTCATCCTCTATTTTTTATAGTGCAAAAATAGATGAATAAATTCATTGCCCAACTAAAACAATCAATAGATAAAATTAATTAGATGATTAGCAAGATATTTTCATGAAGTAATCGAATAATTGTCTTCTTAAAGTTAATCCTTTTTTATGAAAGTGCGATTCGTGCATACAAAAACCACCGGAACAATTAACATCTGCACCTTCATCCGGAGATATAATATCCATAAGAGAAATACTTTCGGAATGGAATTCATTATGATCATTATGAGTCAAGTGATCATGATTACAATTTTCGTAAGAAAAAACTTTCTCACTCTGTTCGATTATATTTTTTTGATGAATTGAAAAATCAAAAGTAGTTATACTGCCACTAAACTGGCCTATAGTTTCTTTTAAAACATCCTCCTGTGCCTGAATAATAAAAGAAAACAATACAAAAACAAATAATAAAGCGGGGCGTAATAGTTTAGTCATATGTATATTTTTTGGCTTATTAATACAAGTTCAAATTTAATTCTACATTAAAAATAAGTAGCGTATTTCTGAGCAGTATTATTTAAAAACATCGGCAAAATACATATAAGCAAGATTAAATGCAATTTTTTTTACACATTTAACACTATTTACGAGTGATTAAGACTACAACAAGAAAGTTAAAACCGTAATTCAACCCTTTTTTAATTAGAATAAGGTAGTTCCGTCAGAAGAATGGTTCGGTAAATTAAGCTTTGTATTTAATCTATTATTTATTAGTTCTATAAAAAATTTAGAAAGCAGAGGTGAATCTTTTTCTATGTTTTGATGAACAAAAAAATGAATATCTTCAATCCCTTGATCTTTCCATGTTTTCAGTCTAACCACCCACTCCTCCAGCCTAGTGTAATCTGTTTCATGATTTGCTCCTACGTATCTAATAAAAGCTTCCTTATTAGTTAATCTCATATGCAACAAATCTCTCCTTCCTGCTGAGTCTGTAATTACATTCGATACATTAGAACTCTCTAACAAATCATACAATTCGCTTGCGACCACCTCATCATTAAACCAATCTGTATGTCTAAACTCTATAGCTAATGATAATTCCTTTGGCCATTTTTCGACAAAACGTATAACTCTTTCAAAATACTTAGGAGCAAAATTACTATGCATTTGCAAAAAGATTGTTCCTAGTTTTTCTTTTAAATGAACCGCATTTGCTACATATTGATCTACATAAGGCTGGACATCTTCATTAAGTCTCTTAAGATGCGATATATTTTGTACAAGTTTTGGAAAAAACTTAAACCCTTCAGGTGTTTTATCATACCACTTCTTGAATTGATCTTCAGAAAAGATTCTATAAAAAGTAGCATTTAATTCAATACAATTAAACTGTCTAGAATAGTAAAATAATTCATCTTTTGTACCTCTAGGGTAAAAACCTTTTAAATCTTGTTTATTCCACTTAGCGCAACCAACATATACAGAAACATCATTACTTCCTCCTTTCTGTAAAACTTTTAAAGTATCCTGATGATCCTCTGGCAATACAAAGTTTATACTTTCTGGGCGTTCTACTTTACCAAATTTCATAATATTTATTTAAAAAGTTTACTGTAAATAGTGTAACAAAAATAGGATTCGAATGACTAACTATGCAGTAACAATAATAAAAAATTTAACAATGAATACTTTGAAATCATTAATTGTAGTACTAATTATAGCAATTATTACTCCCACACAGGCACAAACTGCTGATGAAATTATCGATACATATTTAGAAAATACCGGAGGTAAGGAAAACTGGAAAAAGCTTACTGGTACTAAAATGGTAGCCCAAGTAAACCAAGGAGGAATGGTTATACCTGTAACTATATATTCTGGAAACAAAGGTGAACAAGCCGTAGTTATTGAGTTACAAGGTAAAACAATCACTCAATTTGCTTTTGATGGCGAAACAATGTGGTCCACGAACTTTATGACCATGAAAGCAGAAAAAAGTGACAAGGAAACTACCGATAACATGAAATTATCAACGAATGATTTTCCAAACGCTTTTATAGATTATAAAGAAAAAGGGTATACGGTAGAATATTTAGGTAAAGAAACAAAAGAAGGTACTGAAACCTTCAAAATTCAATTAACAACTGAGCCTGTATCTCTAAATGGTGTAGAGTCTCCAAGTATTAGCTACTACTACTTTGAAACTGAAAACTATGTACCTATTATGATTGAAACAACTCAAGGCGCTAATAAAACTACTGTTACTATGAGTGACTACCAGGAAGTGGATGGTCTTTACTTCCCTTTCTCTATGTCTCAAGGCCCACAGCCTATTGAAATCAAAGAGATTGTACTAAATCCTGAAATAGAATCTAGTTTATTCGCTTTTCCTGCAGAGAAATAAAAAACATACTTTTATAAAAAAGCCTCATCTAAGTTTGAGGCTTTTTTTTAATCACACAAACAACTATTATGCAACAATACATTAAAATCTTATGCTGCTTATTATGTATAAACATGAGCTTAGAAGCACAAGAAATATCATTAAAAGGGAAAGAACTTTTTGGTGATATTAAAGCACGTCATATAGGCCCTGCCTTAATGAGTGGAAGAATTATTGATCTAGAAGCACACCCTACTAACGCTAGAGTAATCTATGCCGGAACAGCTGGTGGTGGAGTATGGAGAACATCCAATGGAGGTGCAACATTTAATCCCATTTTTGACGAACACGCTCAATCCATTGGAGCTGTAGCCGTTGATCCAAACGATCCAGACAAAACTATATGGGTCGGGACCGGAGAAATATGGACAAGAAATAGTGTTTCTATTGGAGATGGACTTTATAAAACCACTAACGGAGGAGACACTTGGAATAAAATTGGTTTTGAAAAATCCGAGCGCATTAGTAGTATTGTGATCAATCCAAAAAACTCAAAAGAAGTTTATGTTGGTGTACTAGGAGCTTTATGGGGGGATAGTGATGAACGTGGTGTATACAAAACCACTGATGGCGGCGAGACTTGGAAAAAAATACTATATACCAATACATCTACAGGTATTTCTGATCTTTTAATGGATCCAAACGATCCGAATACTCTTTATGCTTCTATGTGGGAATTTAGAAGAACTGGATGGTCTTTTAACTCCGGAGGTGCTAACAGTGCATTATATAAATCCATAGATGGTGGAAAAAACTGGAATAAAATTCATTCAGGTTTTCCTGAAGGAAATTTAGGTAGAATTGGTATTGCAGTGGCTCCATCTAATACAAAAATATTATACGCAGCGATTGAAAGTGAAGATGATAAAAGTAAAGGGTTATATAGATCTGACGATGCTGGAAAAAATTGGAAGCAATTAAATAATGATTTTGAATTAGTAGTAAGACCATTTTATTTTTCTCGTCTTGTCGTTGACCCAAAAAACCCTGAAACTATTGTAAAAGGTGGTTTTCTTGGAGCTATTTCTAAAGATGGAGGAAAAACCTTTAAAAATCTTGGAAACATGCACGCTGATATTCATGATATTCTTTTTGATATCAATGATAGTGATAGAATGTATGCAGGAACAGATGGAGGAGTATACAGAAGTTGGGATGGTGGCGCAACTATGGAAATAGTAGAAAATCTTCCTGTATCACAATTTTATCAAATTAGTTTAGACAACGCAGAGCCATACAATATATATGGTGGATTACAAGATAATGGTTCTTGGTATGGTCCTTCCTCTTCTCCTGGAGGAATCGAAGCTAGAGATTGGAAAAGAATTGGTTATGGAGATGGCTTTAGAGTATTAAAGCACCCTACAAAACCTATTATATATTCTGAAATGCAAGGAGCTCAAAACGTATGGAGAATAAATACTGAGAAAAACACCACTAAAAATGTAGAACCAATACCTGATGGTGACGAAGAACTACGTTTTAATTGGAATGCTCCAATGGCTATTAGTGCTCACAAACCAGATCGTTTTTATATGGGGAGCCAATACCTTCATAAATCCGAAGATATGGGTAATAACTGGACAAAAATATCTCCAGACCTAACAACTAATGACCTTACTAAACAAGATAAAGAATCTGGAGGTCTTTCTAAAGATAAGTCAGGAGCAGAAACACACACAACCATTTTTACCATAGCCGAATCTCCAGTGAACGAAAATGTAATTTGGGTTGGAACTGATGATGGAAATGTACAAGTCACTACAGATGGTGGGAAAAACTGGACAAATACCGTTAGTAATATTCCTAATTTACCTGCCAACACTTGGGTATATCATATAGAAGCAAGTGTTCATAATGCAGGAACTGCATACGCAGTTTTTGATGGACATACTTCTGGAGACATGAATACATATGTATACAAAACATCCGATTATGGAAAAAACTGGAAATCTATTGCAACTGATGATATTATAGGTTTTGCCAGAAATATTCAAGAAGACTATGAACAAGAAGATTTATTGTTCGTAGGAACAGAATTTGGACTATTTGTTACTATTAATGGTGGCAAAAATTGGGCTAGATTCACTAATAATATGCCAGCAACTGCAGTACATTTTATAGATCTTCATAAAAAAACGAATGATCTTGTTTTAGGTACTCATGGAAGAGGTGTAATAATATTGGACGACATTTCTTCTTTACGTCAGATCAATCAAGAAGTATTGGCTAAAAATGTACATTTTTTCAACACTAAACCTGGAATTATAAAAGAAAATAATGGGTTTGGAGGAGGAAGCACAGAAACTCAGTTCGTAGGACAGAACCCAAGTAGCAATCTAAAAATTATGTACTATCTAAAAAAGAGACATACTTTTGGAAAAATGAGCATGGAAATTCAGGATCTAAATGGAAATAAAATCACTGATTTACCTCCAGGAAAAGCAAAAGGAATTAATATAGTTCGATGGAATTACAGAAGTATCTCTCCAAAATCTGCATCAGGTAAAACATTTTCAATAGGAGCTGCTCCAAGAGTTGCTGCTGGTAAATACAAGGTAGTACTCACAAAAGGTAAAAACACCTATGAACATACTATAGATGTTGAACAAGATAAAAATTCGGAAGTGACTGAAGCTGAAAGAAAATCGCAACGTAAAACTTCTAAAGAACTTTATGTTATGATAGAAGATTTAGCTTATTTAGTTCATGAAATTGATCAAACAGTAAAAAAAGCCAAATCAATTGAAGAAAAATCTTCAAAAATTGCGACACCTGTTATCAAAGAATTAACTGAATTAAAAGAGTCTTTGGTTATTACTACAGGAGATAATTATGTTCAAGAAGCAGAACCAGAATTGCGAGAAAAGATTTCTAATCTATATAATGCAGTAACAAATAATTTTGAAAAACCGTCAAGTGCTCAATTAAACAATCAAAAAACACTGAATGAGAAATTAAAAAAAGCAATTGTAGATTTTCAAAAGATAAAGGATAAAAGAATATCTAAACTTGTGAAATATCTAGAAAAAAATGAAATTGCGCCCATAGATATTAAATCAAAAGCAGAATTCCTTAAAAAATAAATTTCAAAAAAGTAAGGCTTCCATTTAGGAAGTCTTATTTTTTTTGAATAAAACCTAAACATTATTTCTATTCATAAGAAAATGTTCATAACTGGTTTAAAACTCTGGTAAGTGTTCTGAAATTTAGATGAAACAATTCTGTATTTTTAGTAAACACTCTTTATTATGGAAAACAGGGAATCAAATTTATTGGCTATACGGCCACAAATTTTAAATGCAAGAGTTTCTGAAAACATGTCAAATGACGAGCAATTTCAAAACAAAACAATTAGACCAATCATTAAATTACAAAATGAATTATTAATTGAAGTGTTTAGAAATTATATCAAAAAAAGAAAAAATACTTTTTTTGAGCTTTCTATAGAAAAACGACTATTATTTATTGAGAATGCTGTTCAAAAGGACATGAAATTCAGAAACAGTTTAAAAGGAATGATTATTGGACAATTTACAGTAGATGAGTATCTCATATACATTGAAAATTCGTCATCCCTAAACAAAAGAATGATGAATATCGTTAGAGAACGTTTACAAAGTAATATTCAATTATTAGACAAACCAATTACGACATATTAAGCAATATGTGTTATTCTAATAAAAAAAGCGGATCAAAATTTTGATCCGCTTTTTTTATTATTTAAAATACTTTAGTGAAGCCTAGTTTCCGCCTTCTAAAGCTTTTAATTTATTTTTCATATCATCCGCTTTAGGATCATCTAGTTGATAGAAAATCTGCATTAACGTACGAACAGCTTCTACATTATCAGGTTTTGATTGTAGAGCTCCTTCCAAATAAGGAACAGCTTCTCTATATAAATCTTGCTTTTGCTTTTTAAGAACATCAAATCTTTTATAATCTGCATTAGATCCACCAAGACTATTCATTTCTTCATTAAGAGCAGTTTCGCCACTTAAAATAATAGCAGCAATATTTATTTGAGCAGAAGAATAATCAGGCTTGATCTCTAAAGCTTTCTTATAATACGTAATTGCTTGTTCATTATCTCCTAATCGTGATGCACTTACACCTAAATTATATAACAAATTAGGATTCTCTGGATCGTTTGCAACTATTGCCTTCATTAACTCTTGGTATTTTTCTAAATTACCTAATTTGTAAAACATATTAGCCTCTTCTTGCATTAAAGCAGGATCATTAGGGTTTTGAGCCTTAGCAGATTCCATTGCCTTAATAGCCTCCTCATCTTTACCTTGAGCTATATAAATAAGAGCTATATTTTTAGTTATTTCTGCTTGTCTTGATTTCGTTTTAGAAACTTCTGGTTTGATATGCGTTCCTGCTTTTACAGAAAAATCTCTTAATTCTTTTGAATCAAATGGATCTACTTCTCCTGTCTCTTTATTAGTTGCCATAAAACGTTCCTCAACTCCTTTATAACCAACTTCAATTAATTCATTATAATACTTAAGTGCTGTATCATAATCCTTACCATTTACTGCATTAGAAGCAGCAAAATATAAATAAGACGTATCACTCTTTTTTGTCTTATACCCTAAATACAGTTTATCAGCAGCATCTTTATTCTTACCTGCTTTCTGATCCGCCACCGCTTGTTCTACTAAAGACTGGCGCAAAGTTTGTATTCCTGTATTAGCTTGAGTAGTATATTTTTTACTACCTGAAGCTTCTTCAATTTCTAATACTTTCGTATAAGCATTGGCTGCCTGCTCAATCTTATCTAAAGACTTATCGGATGATGCCGAAGAAACCTGTCCTTTTAGAAAATAATATTGTGCTTTCTGCTTATCATCTGCAGCTTCTAACTGCCCTTCAGCAGCTTTTAATGCATCACTGGCAACTTCTAGATCACCAGATTTTAATGCTTTTTTAGCCGCATTTAGTGCTTTCTTTTGTGAAAATCCAATAGCACTGATAGTTAAAAAAAATGCTACGACAAATTTAGTTTTCATTACTTTTGTTTTTACGGGATTCTTTTTATTCTTCTTCTTCTGTTTTATCAATAGTTGTGCCATCATTAGCATCACTATTATTTTGCAAAGATATATCAATTTCTTCAATATTTTCATCAATATCTTCAACATCGTCCTCTTCGTGCATAACTTTCGCTACAGCAGCAATAGAATCTTTACCTTTTAAATTGATAAGACGAACTCCTTGCGTTGCACGCCCCATAACCCTAAGATCTTCTACAGAAAGTCGTATAGCAATACCTGATTTATTTATAATCATCAGATCATCAGAGTCCGTAACATTTTTAATTGCTACTAATTCTCCAGTTTTATCCGTAACAGATATCGTTTTTACTCCTTTTCCTCCTCTATTAGTGATTCTGTAGTCTTCTAATTTAGAACGCTTTCCATATCCGTTTTCAGAAACAACTAAAATGTTACTTTCCATGTCATTTACAGCAACCATTCCAATTACCTCATCTTTATCATCAGCTAAGCGTATTCCTCTTACACCAGAAGCACCACGACCCATTGGTCTAGTTTTTTCTTCTTCGAAACGAATTGCTTTTCCGGATTTAACAGCTAACATAACTTGACTTTTACCATCAGTTAATTTAGCTTCTAATAGTTCATCATTATCCTTAATAGTAATAGCGTTAATACCATTTGTACGTGGTCTAGAATACTGTTCTAAAGAAGTCTTTTTTACCTGACCTTTTTTAGTTGCCATTATTACATAATGAGAATTAATATATTCCTCATCTTTTAAGTCCTGTGTACAAATAAATGCTTTTACTTTATCATCATTTTCTATATTGATAAGATTTTGTATTGCTCTACCTTTTGAAGTCTTACTTCCTTCTGGTATTTCGTATACTCTCATCCAGAAACATTTTCCTTTTTGAGTAAAAAACAGCATATACTGATGATTTGTACCAACAAATAAATGCTCTAAGAAGTCTTCATTACGAGTTGTACTTCCTTTCTGACCAACTCCTCCTCTATTCTGTTTTTTATACTCTGTTAGAGATGTCCTTTTAATATATCCTGCATGAGAAATAGTTATAACTACTTTCTCATTAGGAATCATATCCTCTATACTTAGATCACCACCGGCATATTCTATTTGAGAACGACGTGCATCACCATACTTATCTTTAACCTCAAGAAGTTCTTCTTTAATGATATCCATTCGACGATCCTTTTTATCAAGAATATCCTTAAGATCTTCAATTGTTTTCATTAACTCATCATACTCCGCTCTTAATTTATCTTGCTCCAGACCTGTTAGCTGACGTAGACGCATCTCTACAATCGCTTTTGCCTGAATTTCTGATAACTTAAATCTAGTAATAAGCTTTTCTCTAGCCTCTTCTGCATTAGAAGATGCTCTTATTAATTTAATTACTTCATCAATATTATCTGATGCTATAATTAATCCTTCTAGAATATGTGCTCTTTCTTCTGCCTTTCTTAATTCATATCTCGTTCTTCGCACGACAACTTCATGTCTATGCTCTACAAAATGATGAATCATTTCTTTTACGTTCAACAACTGAGGTCTTCCTTTTACCAGTGCGATATTATTAACACTAAAAGAAGATTGTAATGCTGTATACTTATAAAGAAGATTAAGAACAATATTAGGTATCGCATCTCTTTTTAAAATATAAACGATACGCATTCCTTTTCTATCAGACTCATCTCTAATAGTTGAGATACCGTCTATTTTCTTATCATTTACAAGATCGGCAGTTTTCTTAATCATATCTGCCTTATTCACCTGATAAGGAATTTCAGATACAATAATACACTCTCTTCCATTAACCTCTTCAAAACTAGCTTTGGCACGCATTACTATTCTACCTCTACCTGTTTTAAAAGCTTCTCTTACACCATCATAACCATAAATTATACCTCCTGTAGGAAAATCAGGAGCCTTAATATGCTGTATAAGTTCATCTATTTCAATATCATTATTATTGATATATTCAATAGTTCCATCTACAACTTCGCTTAAATTATGAGGAGGCATGTTAGTTGCCATACCTACAGCAATACCTGATGCTCCATTAATTAACAATCCCGGAACCCTACTTGGTAATACTGTTGGTTCCTGTAGTGTATCATCAAAATTAAATGTATGATCTACAGTATCTTTTTCGATATCAGCAAGCATATCTTCCGAAATCTTACGCATTCTTGCTTCTGTATATCGCATTGCTGCTGGACTATCTCCATCTACAGAACCAAAGTTACCTTGACCATCAACCAACATATAACGTAAACTCCACTCTTGAGCCATACGTACCATAGTATCATATACGGAAGTATCACCATGTGGGTGATATTTTCCAAGAACTTCTCCTACAATTCTCGCTGATTTCTTATGAGCACTACTAGCTTTAACGCCTAACTCATACATACCATATAGAACTCTCCTATGCACTGGCTTAAGACCATCTCTAACATCAGGAAGTGCACGTGATACAATCACCGACATCGAATAATCGATGTACGCAGACTTCATTTCATCCTCTATATTGATAGGTATTAGCTTTTCTCCTTCTGCCATAAAAATTATTTTATTCTAAAATTGATTTTATTTAACGCGCTAATTTAAGTAAATTAAGACGGTTTTAACAGGCAATACCCTTCCTAATATACGTAATTTATTAACAACTTAAACGACCAATTTGGTTAATAAGTCTATAAATATAGATTTTGATTATTAATGCATTTTTTGTCTATTTACTCAAAAATCTGAATACCCAAGATTATATTTACTAAATTTCGAGGGAGATTTTAATTTTATTTTTAGACTTACTGAAAATATGACATTAAGGGCTATTATGTCAGCTTTCCTGTTAATGATGGTTAAAAGGAATAGTTTTTGTCAGTTTAATTTTAAAAAATTACTATATTTAGTAATAAAGAAATACAGAAAAAGAAAGAAACTAATTATATGGATGATAATTTTTCACCAAGAGTCAAAGATGTAATTGCATACAGTAAAGAAGAAGCACTTCGTTTAGGGCACGACTTTATTGGTACAGAACATCTTATGTTGGGACTATTACGTGATGGAAGTGGAAAAGCAATTAGTATACTTGATGCGTTAGATATTGATTTAACAAATTTGAGAAGAAAAGTTGAAATTCTCAGCCCCGCAAATCCTAATGTAGCGGTTGCTACAAATGAAAAAAAGAATTTACACCTAACTAGACAAGCAGAAAGAGCCCTTAAAACAACTTTTTTAGAAGCAAAATTGTTTCAGAGCTCCTCTATTAATACTGCACATCTATTACTGTGCATTTTACGTAACGAAAACGATCCAACTACCAAACTTTTAAACAAGCTTAAGGTAGATTATGATAATGTTAAAGATCAATTTAAATTTATGATTGCTAACGAAGAAGAATTTATAGAAAACCCAAAAGCCGAATCATTTTCTGATGATGATGATATGGCTGGAGACACTTCAAAAGAGAATCCATTTAATTCTCCAACTGGTGGTGCTAAAACTAACAAAAAATCTAAGACTCCTGTATTAGACAATTTCGGAAGAGATTTAACTGCAATGGCAGAAGAAGGGAAACTAGACCCAGTTGTTGGAAGAACAAAAGAAATAGAACGTGTTTCTCAAATATTAAGTAGAAGAAAGAAAAACAATCCTCTACTAATTGGAGAACCTGGAGTTGGAAAATCTGCTATAGCGGAAGGTTTAGCTCTAAGAATCGTTAAAAGAAAAGTTTCTAGGATTTTATTTGACAAAAGAGTTGTTACTTTAGATCTAGCTAGTTTAGTAGCTGGAACAAAATACAGAGGACAATTCGAGGAACGAATGAAAGCTGTAATGAATGAGTTAGAAAAGAATGATGATATTATTCTTTTCATTGATGAAATTCATACCATTGTAGGTGCCGGTGGAGCAACTGGTAGTTTAGATGCCTCTAACATGTTTAAACCTGCCTTAGCTAGAGGTGAAATTCAATGTATTGGTGCTACTACATTAGATGAGTACAGACAATATATTGAAAAAGATGGTGCATTAGAAAGACGTTTTCAAAAGGTTATAGTTGAACCAACTAACATTGAGGAAACTATAGAAATCCTAAACAACATCAAAGAAAAATATGAAGAACATCATAATGTAAGTTATACTGATGAAGCAATTCAAGCATGTGTAAAGCTTACCAATAGATATATGACTGATCGGTTTTTACCGGACAAAGCCATAGATGCTTTGGATGAAGCTGGATCTAGAGTTCATATTACAAATATTGATGTTCCTAAGAAAATCTTGGATTTAGAGAAAAAGCTTGAAGAAGTACGGGAGTTAAAAAATAGCGTAGTCAAAAAGCAGAAATATGAAGAAGCTGCTAAATTAAGAGATGATGAAAAAAATCTTGAAAAAGAATTAAGTCAAGCTCAAGAGCAATGGGAAAAAGATTCTAAACTACATAAAGAAACTGTAGACGAAGAAAATGTTGCTGATGTAGTTTCTATGATGACAGGAATCCCGGTTAATAGAATCGCTCAAACCGAAAGCAATAAACTTGCCGAACTACCAAATCTTATAAAAGGCAAAGTCATCGGTCAAGACGAAGCTGTATCTAAGGTAGTTAAAGCAATACAACGTAATAGAGCAGGGCTTAAAGATCCTAATAAACCTATTGGATCCTTTATATTTCTAGGCCAAACTGGTGTTGGAAAAACGCAATTAGCCAAGGTACTCGCAAAAGAACTTTTTGACAGTGAAGATACGCTAATACGTATTGACATGAGTGAATATATGGAAAAGTTTGCGGTCTCTAGATTAATAGGAGCACCTCCAGGATATGTGGGTTATGAAGAAGGTGGACAACTTACCGAAAAAGTAAGAAGAAAACCGTACGCTGTTATTCTATTAGATGAAATTGAAAAAGCACATCCTGACGTATTCAACATGATGCTCCAAGTATTAGATGACGGATACCTAACAGATAGCCTTGGTCGAAAAATTGATTTCAGAAATGCGATCATTATAATGACTTCTAATATTGGTGCACGTAAACTAAAAGATTTTGGACAAGGTGTTGGTTTTGGGACTAGTGCCAAGAAGACTCAATCAGATAGTTACGCCAAAGGAGTTATTGAGAATGCTTTAAAGAAAGCTTTTGCTCCAGAATTCCTGAATAGAGTTGATGATGTTATTGTATTCAACGCGCTTGAACGTGAGGATATCCATAAAATTATTGACATAGAATTAGAAAAACTTTACGGAAGAATTAAAGGTCTTGGATATGATCTATCTCTAAGTGAAAAAGCTAAGGATTATATTACGGAAAAAGGATTTGACAAACAATATGGAGCAAGACCATTAAAAAGAGCTATTCAAAAATATATTGAAGACGCTTTAGCTGAGGAAATTATTAGCGCTCAGCTACAAGAAGGAGACAGTATATTTATGGATCTTGATGATGATTCCAATGAATTGACTATAAAAATAAAGAAAGCTGAAGAGTCGACAGAATCTTAGGTTACAATTAAAAATTATTTATAAAAAAACTCTGGTATAATAGATATATCAGAGTTTTTTTTATGAATAATTACAACATAGCTAACTAACTTCTATCAAACAAAATCAATTAAAAAACCAGCACGTTCTTAAGGAGATACAAGAAGTTCACCTGAAGAACAAATTAGAAACAAAATGACAAGGGAAAAATCCCAAATAAAATTAAAAAACACTTACTTTTTAATTTCTGAAAATATATATTTGCTCTACCTAAAAAATACCCCAAAATGATTACTTCCTATTTATTGGATTTTGGTCTTATAGAAATATTCGAAGACTATATAAAGGTTACTATAAACGAAGGCGTAACAGTATCACCAGAGCACAACGATGTTCTTTTAGAAATGGTAGAAAAACACTATAAGAATAAAGCTTTCTTATACTTAACACATCGAATCAATTCTTATTCAGTAAATCCTACCATATACTTAGAAACTGCTAAAATTGAAAACTTAATCGGTTTCGCAGTTGTGTCAGATAACCCCATTCAAATAAAACAAACAAAACTTGAAAAAGCCTTCTTCAGTAAAGAGCTTAGACGTTTTGATGATATAGAATCTGCGCTACAATGGAAAAATGAATTACTAGATAAATACGAAAAATCATTTTACTAAAATTTCCCCGAAGATACATTGGGTAGTTAAATTTTAATTTTTAAAAACAATACTTTTATTGTAACTTAATGGAAAATTAACCATACTTAAATAATAGTATCGTTTTACCTAAAATGTCAAAACACTATGATTTAGGTTTCGCTTTGGTGGAAATCCGGGAAGATTATTTAAAAAACACCATTTCAGAAGGGTTTTTAGTTATGCCAAGACATAACAAACTACTATTGGAATTTGTAACAAAATACTTCAAGGATAAACCGTTTGTGTATATTTCTAACAGAGTTAACACATACGCAGTTGACCCCACAGTTTACCATGAAACTACCAAGATAGATACCCTTGTTGGTATTGCAGTGGTATCTAAAAATCATAGACAAAAAAAATTAACAGAACTCGAAAGTAAATTTTTCGAAAAGAAACTGAAGTATTTCTCCAGTATCGACAATGCTTTAGAGTGGAAAAATGAAATATTAAAAAAGGAATAAATTTTATTAAATACTTTTATCCTTGTTAAACCCAACATCTAAACTCCCCCAATGATTAGATCATATAATTTAGATTTTTGTAAACTGGATATTTATCATAACTACATGATTGCGGTTATGAATGAAGGAATAGTGGTATGTACTTTAAAAAATTCAATCCTCATTAAAATAGCAGAGAAACATTTTAAAAAAACACCTTTTGTTTATATAACCCATAGAGTTCATTCCTATGCTGTAGACCCTATTATTTATATAAAAACTGCCGAAGTCACCAATCTTATGGGGTTTGCAGTTGTATCCAATGATCCAAAACAAAAGACACTAACTAGTTACGAAAAGTCTTTTTTTAAAAAAGATTTTAAACAATTTGAAAATTTAGAATCTGCACTAACTTGGAAAGATGAAATTCTAGGACAAAAAAAAGAAGATCTACTATTAATAGACCAACAAAAAAAGAGCACCAATTAAAACAATTGATGCTCTTTTTAACATAAAACTTTTTTCTACTTTGCAATATTAACTGCCCTAGTCTCTCTGATCACAGTAATTTTTACTTGACCAGGATATGTCATATCTGTTTGTATTTTTTGAGAAATTTCAAATGATAAACTAGCCGCTCTTTCGTCATTCACTTTCTCACTTTCAACAATAACTCTTAGCTCTCTACCAGCTTGAATAGCATATGCTTTTTTAACTCCATTAAATCCAAACGCTATATCTTCTAAATCTTTCAGTCTTTGTATATAAGAATCTAAAACCTGACGACGCGCTCCAGGCCTTGCTCCGCTAATTGCATCACAAACCTGAACTATTGGAGAAATAAGTGCATTCATTTCTATTTCATCATGGTGTGCCCCTATTGCATTACACACATCTGGTTTCTCTCCATACTTCTCTGCCCACTGCATTCCTAAAATAGCATGTGGAACTTCTGTTTCCGTATCTGGAACTTTACCTATATCATGTAACAACCCAGCCCTTTTAGCTAATTTAGGGTTTAGACCTAACTCAGAAGCCATTACTCCACATAGTTTGGCAACCTCTCTTGAATGTTGTAAAAGATTTTGACCATAAGAAGAACGATACTTCATTCTACCCACCGTTTTAATCAGTTCTGGATGCAACCCATGAATACCGAGATCAATAACGGTTCTTTTACCGACTTCTATAATCTCTTCATCAATTTGTTTTCTAGTCTTCTTTACTATTTCCTCAATACGTGCCGGATGTATTCTACCATCCGTTACTAATTTATGAAGTGAAAGACGTGCTACTTCTCGTCTTACAGAATCAAAACAAGATAATATAATAGCTTCTGGAGTATCATCTACTATGATTTCTACACCTGTAGCAGCTTCTATTGCTCTAATATTTCTTCCTTCTCGTCCAATAATTCGACCTTTTACATCATCACTCTCAATATTAAATACAGAAACACAATTTTCTACAGCTTCCTCTGTTCCAATTCGTTGAATAGTATTTATTATTACTTTTTTAGCCTCTTGTTGTGCAGTAAGCTTAGCTTCTTCAATAGTATCCTGAATCAGAGCCATAGAATCAGTTTTTGCTTGCTCTTTTAAAGACTCTACAAGTTGATCCTTAGCTTCTTCTGCAGACAATCCAGATATCACTTCTAATTGCTGCACCTGACTTTTATGAAGTTTCTTCAATTCACTTTGCTTCTTTTCAAGGTAATCATTACGATGATTATAATCCTTAACCTTCTGGTCCAATTCGGCATTAAGCTTCTTACCTTTAGATAATTCATTAGAAACCTGGGATTCTTTATCCCTTGTTCTTTTTTCTGCCTCAGCCATCTTTTTATCTCGAGACAGAATCACTTTTTCGTGCTCAGATTTTAATTCGATAAACTTTTCTTTAGCCTGAAGTATTTTATCTTTCTTAATTGTCTCTCCTTCACTCTTTGCCTCTCTTATAATACTTTGAGAAGTTTTCTTAGCGCTTTTGATAATTTCTGAAGCTTTATTGCGCTCTAATACCTTAGCAATGACAAAGCCAATCACTAATCCCGCAACTGCCGCAATAATCAAAAATATAATATTATCCATAATCCTAGTTAGTGTTTATATATAAAAAAAGCCTGCACTAGTTTGGGTTTTGTATAAACTCTGTAAAAACAGGTTTAGGGCTAACAAGCTGATCAAGGATCCGTGACACTGAAAAATCAGCACGGCTTGCTTTTACAACTTAAACTCACCCTTTTTAAAATAATTCTTGTTGAGTTTATCAAAAAATAATAACTAGTGCAGGCAGTAACCTTATTTATTTTAATGAACGTCTAAGATAGATGATCTTGTAACAAATCATTTAAAGCACCTAATCTGCCCAAAACATTTATTTCATCACTATCTTTATCTATAACCTTTTGTTCTACTTGTGCAGCAAACTGTAAAGCGCACATCGCCAATACATCTTGCTTATCTCTCACCGCATAACTTTGCTCAAACTGTTTAATCATGGCCTCAATCTTTTTAGCTGCCTTACGTAACCCCTCTTCTTGATCAGGATTTATCGTTAATGGATATACTCTATCCGCAACCGAAAGTTTGATTTTTAATTTATCCGCCATAGTATTAATTACTCTGATAACTGCGCTATACACACATCTATCTCCCTTATTAAGGCATTTATCTTGAGCTTGGTTTCCCTTTTGTATTTATCACTGCCCAGCATCGCATTTGCATTTTTGAGTGCACTGAATTTCTCTTCCCATTGTTTTAATTGATCAACTTGGAGTTCAGAATTTTCCTCTAAATTCTTTATCTTTCCCTTCAGATCGGCATTTTGCTGCTTAAGTAAATCATACTTATGAAGCAACTTACTTATCCTATTCTCAAGAGAATCAACAATTTCAATTAAATCACTCATTATAATTTTACGCAATACTTCGTTACACAAAGTTAACATACCAATTGAAAAAACCCAATAGTTTTTAAACTAATTTTATAGCAACAATATCTAGTCAATCAAGTAATTCGTTTATAGCCTTTTAGTTTTTAATTAAACATCATTTTAATTTTAATGTCTAAATATTTACATTTACCTTCTATGCGAGTTATTATATTATTTTTAATCTTCAATTTTACGATTGGATATTGCCAAAAAGACATTCCAACTGATTATTTCATCAACCCTCTAGACATCCCACTTGCTGTTTCGGGTACTTATGGAGAACTAAGATCTAATCACTTTCACTCTGGTTTAGATTTAAAAACTGAAGGTCAAGAGGGATTAAAAGTATATGCTGCAGCAACGGGAAATGTTACCAGAATAAAGATTTCTCATTTTGGATACGGAAAAGCTATTTATATAGCGCATCCTAATGGATATACTACAGTGTATGCACACTTACAAAAATTCTCCCCAGAAATAGAAGCTTACATAAAAAAAAGACAGTACGCTAAAGAATCCTATGAAATAGAACTTTTTCCTAAAGCAGGTACACTATCTGTAAAAAAAGGTGATGTGCTGGCATTTAGTGGAAATACTGGTGGTAGTGGTGGACCACATTTGCATTTTGAAATAAGAGATGCTAAAGCAAGACCTATGAACCCAATGTCCTTTGGTATTGACATAAAAGATACCAAAAAACCAACAATCAATGGTGTATGGGTTTACAGTTTAGACGACACTTCGCACTCCAATGGAAACCAACAACCAACTAAATTAAGGTTAATACCTATGGATAATGGTGATTTTAAGGCTGAAGGAATAAAAGCTTTAGGAAAAATAGGGATTGGTGTCTCTACAATAGATCAACAAAATCTAGCTGCCAATAAAAATGGAGTTTATAAGATAACAACAGAATTAAATGGGCAAGAAAACTTTTCCATGGAAATGAAACGGTTTTCTTTTTCTGAAACTCGTTATATCAATCGCTTAATTGATTATAAGCACTACAAAAAGAATCGAAGTAGAATAACCAAACTTTTTATTGAAAAAAACAATCCACTTTCCATCTATAAAAATGTAACAAATAAAGGTTTTTTTACTATTGAAGATAGCTTATCATACACATTAAAAGTCTTCGTTAAAGATTTCAAAAACAATACAACAGAAATTAGCATTCCGGTAAAAGGAGAACAGATAGATCACATCACCAAAGAAGAGATTATCAAAACTCCTCATCTTGTGAAACCAACAGAAAATTTTACGTATAACTCTGGGATTTTTGACCTATATATTCCAAAAGGTAGTTTGTACGAAAAAGCGTATTTAGATATTGAGACTAACGGCGATACCATAAAAATTCATGAAGATGAAATTCCATTACATAAAAATATGACTATTGTTTTTGATGTCACCAATTATAGTCCAGCTGATAAGAAGAAATTATATATTGGAAGATTAGGATACAACAACAAACATTACCACGTTAGAACAAACAAAAAAAATAATCGTTTTTCTACTAGAACTAGAACATTAGGTAGCTACTCCTTATTTACAGATCTAGAAAAACCAACAATCGTTCCTATAAATGTGGCCAATAAAAAATGGATGTCTAAAGCGAATTTTTTAAAAATTAAAATTGATGATACCGATTCTGGTATCAAAAGTTACAGAGCTACCATTAACGGAAAGTTCATTTTAATGGAATACGATTACAAAACAGGAATGCTTATTTATAATTTTGAAGATAAAATAATTTCAGAAACAGAAAATAAATTTAAACTTATTGTGTTAGATAAAGTAGGAAATAATACTACATTTGAAACAATATTCTTTAGAAAACCATAAACAGATATACTCTTTGAAAAATCTCCTCTTTATTTTTGTTTTTTTTCTAGTCTCTTTTAATCAATATATATTAGCACAAGACGCAATTGTTAAGGGTGTGGTTTTGGACGAATCCAACCAACCAATATCTGGTGCCAATGTATCTTTTGAAAATTCTGGAACTAGAACAGACAAAAACGGTGTATACATCTTAAACATACCCTCTAATCAAGATATTACCATTAAAATAAGTCACGTAGGGCTAAAGGACATTACGTTTACTATAAACCTAAAAGAAAATCAGACTTACGAGTTAAATCCAATATTAAAAACAGATATTGAACAAATTAGTGAGGTGGTTATTTCCGGTCGAGAACGAAAAATAGTAGAAGGTATTACTACTTTAGATCCAGAGACCATACGCATCACCCCTTCTGCTAATGCAGGAGTTGAAGGCTTACTAAAAACCTTACCAGGAGTAAGTTCTAATAATGAATTGAGTACTCAATATGCTGTAAGAGGAGGAAATTTTGATGAAAACCTAGTATATGTTAATGAGATAGAAGTATACAGACCTTTTTTGATACGATCTGGACAGCAAGAAGGTTTAAGTTTTGTAAATACCGATTTGGTTAGAAATGTAGATTTCTCTGCAGGAGGTTTTCAAGCAAAATATGGAGATAAACTTTCTTCTGTATTAGATATCACCTATCGCAGACCAACACGGTTTGACTTATCAGCTAATCTAAGTTTATTGGGTGGTAGCATATCTGCAGGAGGAATTACAAAAGATAAAAAATTCGCTGGAGTCGTTGGAGTAAGATATCGAGACAATAGTCTACTCGTAGATGCTAGACAAACGGAAACCAATTTTAGACCAAGATTTGCGGATGTTCAGACATATCTTTCATATAATTTTTCTAAAAAGTTTGAGCTTGGTTTTTTAGGTAATATTGCAATAAACAGATATGATTACGAACCACTAACACGTCAAACTAATTTTGGACCTATCACAGACCCTATTGCCTTAACGGTTTTTTATGACGGGCAAGAAGAAGATCGTTATGAAACATATTTTGGTGCTTTAAAAGGAACATATAGGGCAAATGACAATTTAACTTTAAAATTAATTGGTTCCGCTTATCACACCCAAGAGCAAGAACACTTTGATATTTTTGCAGCATATTTCTTAGGTTCTGTCAACACTGATATTGGTGGAGAGGACCTAGGCGAAGTAGAATTTAGCGAAGGTGTTGGCTCACAATTAACACACGCAAGAAATGACCTTGATGCTTTAATTTTCAACCTAGAACATAAAGGAACCTATACTGCCGATGAACATCAGTTTGATTGGGGAATAAAATACACTTCTGAAGATATCAGAGATCGAATTCAGGAATATGAAGTTATTGATTCGGCAGGTTTTTCAATTCGTCCTCCTGGGACTTTTGTAAATGATCAACCCTACAATCCTAATGCTAGCCCTATAGTCCCTTTTACGAGTGTAAGAGCAACTAATATGGTAAATATCGATAGATTTTCTGGATTTGTTCAATATAGCTTAAGAACAAACATAAAAGAGCATGAAATCTGGGCAAATGTTGGTGTAAGAGCACATAATTGGAATATCTCTGGGGATGGTATAAGTAGTTCTTCTCAAACAGTATTTAGCCCAAGAGCACAAGTTGCCATTAAACCAGACTGGAAATCAGACATGATATTTCGTCTTTCTGGAGGATGGTATCATCAACCACCTTTTTATAGAGAATTAAGAGATCTTCAAGGAACTGTTCAACCTAATGTAAAAGCGCAACAATCTATACATATTGTTGCTGGAAATGATTATAGTTTTAATATTTGGGATCGTCCTTTTAAGCTTACTACAGAATTATACTATAAAAAACTTACTGATGTAAATTCATATACCATCGAAAATGTTAGAATTAGATATCGTGCTAATAATAACGCAGAGGCATATGCTGCAGGATTTGATCTTAGGTTAAATGGAGAATTTGTTCCTGGAACTGAAAGTTGGTTTAGTTTAGGTCTTCTAAAGACGGAAGAAAATCTTGACAATAGAGGATATATTGATCGACCAACGGATCAGAGAGTAAAAATAGGAGCTTTATTTCAGGATTATGTACCAACAATTCCTAACCTAAAAATGTACCTTAATTTAGTATACCAAACTGGTGTACCTGGCGGGTCTCCTTCTAATGCAGATCCATATGAATTTCAGACTAGATTGCGAGATTACAGAAGGGCTGATTTAGGAATCTCATATATAGTTGTGGATCAAAAAATAAGACGTAAAGAAGGGAGTTTCTTTAATAAATTTAGAGAATTGAATGTCGGATTCGAAATTTTCAATCTTTTTGACAACCTTAACTCTATTACCAATACTTTTGTAAGAGATGCAGCTTCTCAGCGTCAATTTGCTATTCCTAACTTTTTAACCCAAAGGGTTTTCAATGTAAGATTAGGGATGAAGTTTTAAAACAAATTTTACAACAATTCTCGAATAAAATGAATACAACATTAATAGCAAGTATATTTTTACTTTTTTCTAATTACTTTTTGACCGCTCAAACATTCGAAATTGGTTATAAAGAATATTATTCATTAGCTGGACATGGATTAGATATCGTAAGAGAAGAAATTAATAACAGTAAGAAAAAAATCACCCCGGACTTCATATTGCGTTATAGAGATGGAGAATCTATTTATATCAAAACAGAAGATTTACCATTATATGATAAACTAAATGTTTCTGATCACAACAAAGATTCAAAATTAGAAAGAGTTTCTTCAAGATATAAAAACCATAAAACAAGAGAACTGCTATTGGACTACAAAAATTACAGGGGGTTATTATACGGAAAAGATATTCTAGTAAAAGATTCTTTACCTAATTATAAATGGAAGTTATCAGAAAAAACACAAAACATTTTTGGTTTTAATTGTAAATCAGCTGAGACGATTAACGAATATGGAAAAAAGGTTTTAGTTTGGTTCACCAATGAAGTTCCAATCAAAGCAGGCCCTAGAAGTTACTGGGGGCTTCCAGGTCTTATTGTTCAGGTAGAGATTGGTAACCAATTATTAATATTCACAACTTATACTAATCAGCTTAATACCAAACCACCAATTCGTAAACCATCTCAAGAAAATATTCTAAATAAAGAAGATTTTATATTATTAAAAGAAAAACTAGAACGTCCGAGAACAGTAAAACTTAAAGACGGCAGAGAAGTAATTATCAATAAAGAAAACTAACAAAAGAATAATTTTAGATGATTTTTTTTAACAAAAATTTAAGCAAACCACACAGTAACATTTAGGGAATATTCTGCATTGTTAAACAAAAAAAGAACTCCCAATGCATTTAAAATATGGGGATTATAGTAATTTTATTAAAAACTTTATTCACGTAAAAGTTATTAAAAAACAATAGTTTTAAGGTTATTAGTAAAACTTCTCAGAAATCAATTAATAGTGGTAGTAACAGAAATTCTTGTGAAGAAGCAACCTCTTTAGATGGTAAATTATACTTATGTATTGGTTGGGTGCCTCAATGGAATATTTGTGCCCCAGGATCTCCTTTATTGTAGTTTAAAACAAAAAAGGAACGTAATACTACGCTCCTTTTTCATATTTAATATTATTAACTTTCCAAAAACTCTTTCAGTACACTAATCACATAATCCACTTCTTCTTTTGTATTATATCTGGAAAAAGAGAATCTAACGGAAGGTTTCTGCATATCCTCTTCAGAAAGTATTTCGGCAAGTACATGTGATCCTTTTCCACTACCACTCTGGCAAGCACTACCTTTAGAACAAGCTATTCCTTTAATATCTAACTGAAACAACAAAATACCGGCTTTTTCTTGTGATATAGGTAAACAAACATTAATGAGGGTATAAGTACTATGAGCTAAATCACAACAATTAGCATTAAACTTAACTCCTTTTATCTGATCCTTTAATTGATCTACAAAGTATTGTTTTAGATCAGAAATATATGCTTTCTCTTCATCCATATGTGCATACGCTAATCTCAAAGCCTCATCCATTCCTGCTATGTTATGCACTCCTTCTGTTCCACCGCGATAGCCACGCTCCTGCTCTCCTCCATAAATCAATGGTTTAAGCCCTGAATTCTTTTTAATATATGCAAAACCAACTCCTTTAGGACCATGAAATTTATGCGCGCTTACTGCAGTAAAATCTACCTGAAGATCACCTAGATTTACATCTAAATGCCCAATAGATTGTACCATATCACTATGAAAAAGCGCTTCGTGTTCCTTACATAAACCACCTACTCTATTAATATCTAAAATTGTTCCAACCTCATTGTTCACATGCATCAAACTAACTAATGTTTTTTCAGAAGCATTAGACAATAAGCTCTCCAAGTGTTTATAATCTATTGATCCATCAGACGTAATATCTACGTAACTAACTGCAATCTCAGCATGTGCTTGTATCTCTTGAACAGTATGCAAAACTGCATGATGTTCAATCTTAGAAGTAATAATATGTTTTACATTTAAATCTCTTACCGCACTGTTCAAAGCAAGATTATCCGCTTCTGTTCCTCCAGAAGTAAATATAATTTCAGAAGCTTTCACTCCTAAATATTTAGCTATATTCTTACGAGCCTGCTCAATATGATTTTTTGCAGACCTACCAAATCCGTGAGTAGAAGAAGGGTTACCATAATCTTCTCTTAATACAGTAGTCATTTTATCAATTACTTCTGAACGCAACTGTGTAGTTGCTGCACTATCGAAATAAACCTTTTGCATTAAATATAAAAATTTAGTTGATGATTGGCGAAAAAATACAATAATCACAGTAACAGAGTACTCATTTTATTATATCCTTATTATAACAACGCAAATCTAATTCAAATAAAATTATTTTCCACACCGAGCGTTATAATCTTTCAATTCCATTATTTTTGTCGAAACGTACAAAAATAATATTAGAATGAACATTTATAAATTTCATTCGTCTTTATAAAAAAGAAAAACTTTTAATACGTTATTGTTTCTATAACGAAACGTTACTTTGTTATTAATTTTCAAAATGCAAACAGTGAAAAAGCTTTTATATATTTTTACCTTTCTAGTATTAGCTTCTTGTGATGATGGTGATATTATTGTAACAAGTTTTGAATTTGACGATGTTGATCTTCAACTTTGTGAAGGAGCTACAACCAATGAGTTTGTTTTCTTTAAGATCAATACTTCTATCAATGAATCTATATCCTATAACTTTATTGATGCTACATATTCTGAAACTACTGAAACTGAAAACCCTATTATTATTGATCTAGAAGACACTGATAATGGTTTAATATACAGGAAATTTAATAATACGATTACTTCGGATTATTATTGTAGTAATATTCCTGATAGTAACATTATAGTAACAGAAGAACTTTTAAGCGTAAGTGGTCAAGCCACTATCATCAATCAAATTGTTAGTGAAGATGATAATGACGGACTAGAATCTACCGAAGAGTCCCCGGACGGAATTGACCCAGAAGCAGATCCAGATGGCGATGGTGTTCCTAATTATCTGGATGATGATGGCGACAATAACGCCATTGGAAATGAAGATCAAACTCCTGATGATTTAGGGATTGAGGACGGGTATGACACTGATGGAGATCAAATCGCAAATTTTAAAGATCAAGATGATGATAATGACAACGTGTTAACGAGTGTAGAGTTAATTAATAGTGACCCTAATGATGAAAGTTTTCTAGACACTGATAATGATGGAACACCAAACTATCTTGATACTGATGATGATAATGATGGTATTAACACACTAGATGAAGATGTGGATGGTAATGGAAACCCCAGAGATGACGATACTGACAGAGATGGAACTCCGAATTATTTAGATCCAGATGACGATAATGATGGTATTTTGACTCGTGATGAAGTTAGTGGCGCAAATGACGACCCATTGAATGAAGATACTGATGGTGATGGAATCCCAAATTATCTCGATGCCGATAATCCTGATAACGACGAAGCAAATACCAACGTGGATAACCCATCTATTCTTGACAATACGGTTATTACTATTTTTAGAACTACATTATCAATAGATAATCTTATTCTAAATGAAGTTAATGACCAATTTACTAACGATGAATTCTCTTTTGGTTTTAGAGATGAAACCATCTCTATAACCACTCCAAAAAATGAAGATTAGAATGATGATAAAAAGACTATATTTTTTATTTTTTTCACTGCTATTAATCGGTTGCAGCGAAGGTGATCTAATAGAAGTTTCTGTTGATGATTTAACTGGCGATCTAGAAAATTGTTCTAATGAAAATGACAATACTTTTGTGTTTTTTGTAATTGATCAAGGTATAAATAGATCTTTATCTCTAAACTTTACAGATACTAGTTTTGAAATTAATCCTACAGCCGTTTCTGAGATATCATTAGATGAAGCTACAGTAATTACACTAAATACTACTAACAATCAGTTTATATATAGAGAATTTAACACTTCTATTGACGGAGATGAATATTTTTGTAATAGTATTCCTGTAAGTGGCATTACTGTAACACAAGAGCTAATAAGTTCTAATGGAACTGCAGAAATCAGTTATGAAGAACTTACTACTTCTGCTACAGAGACAACATACTCTCGAACAGTAACACTAAAAGATATCACCTTAGAGGGAAATGGAATTGCTATAAGAAAACAATCTTTAACACTAGGTTTAGACAATGTCATAATACCAAACTAGGGTTAATTTCTTGGATTTTGAATGATATATATTTCCATAGCACCTAACCCGTATTTCTTATAATCCGCATCAGAAATACGTATATTATCATATCTACCAAATAAATATTGTAGTTCTTCTTTTAGCACTCCTTGTCCTACTCCATGAATAAATACAACACTAGGAATACGTTTGTTTATAGCAAAATCTAATTGTCTTTTTGCTGTATCCAACTGTAGGGTAACCATATCATGGTTAGACAATCCTTTTGTAGACTTTACTAGTTTATGAATATGAAGATCTACTTCCATCGAAGGAACACTTCTTTCTTTAGGTTTTAAGATCTTTTTTTTAGATTTCTTTTTAAAAATCTCTTTTTGCTGAAGATTCTTTTGCACTTCTTCATAAGATGGAACGATCAAATTATCGGATTCTTCTTTAACCAATTCATTTACTGAAAACATCATATCAAATCCATCATTAGATTCTATAGTAACCTCATTTCCTTCAACTGAAATAACTTTGCCTGATATCGGTTCATCCAACACTGAAACTACATCTCCAACTTTTATCATATCCTTCTATTCCTTTTCATTTATTTCTTGATTTTCAGTAGTATTTTCTGGAAACCTAGATGTAACTTTTGCATTAATTAAAAACACTCCACTCATCAAACAAATGATACCACCGGCTTGTAGATAATAATTCTTTTTTGCAGAAGCTATTTCACT
Organism: Aquimarina sp. AD1; assembly: GCF_003443695.1. Taxonomy (NCBI): domain Bacteria; kingdom Pseudomonadati; phylum Bacteroidota; class Flavobacteriia; order Flavobacteriales; family Flavobacteriaceae; genus Aquimarina; species Aquimarina sp. AD1. The sequence continues at coordinate 1,792,559 of NZ_CP031966.1, forward strand.
TATTAAAAGAAACGCTCCTATTAAAATTAAAAGAAAACTTATAATCTTTTTCAATTTCAATTTATTCATAACGCAAAAGTATCAAATATTAGTTTTTTTCTAAACATTAATTTCTGGAATACTCAAATTGTGTATATTGTACCTCGTAAATTTATCGAATACCCCATTTTACATTTTTTTATTACAAATTAATTACTAATTAAGTTTATTTATATGGAAGCTAATCAACCAAGACCTAACAATCACCTTGCCTTAGCAATTATCTCTACAATTTTATGTTGTCTAATCACAGGTATTGTAAGTATTATTTATTCAACTCAAGTAAATTCCAAATATGATGCAGGAGATTATGAAGGGGCTGTTGCCGCCTCAAAAAATGCTAAATTATGGGGACTTATAGGGATTATAGGTGGAGTTCTAATTTGGGTTGTAATGTTTTTAGTATATGGAGTAGCATTATTTAGTGTTCTAGGTGCTAATGGAAATTTCTAAAAAAACAAATTACAAATATTTAAAATATGGGTACTTACTAGCGTTAGTACCTATATTTTTTTTAATAAGATATTACTACTTAAATGATCCTGGCTCTAGTGCTGGTGAAGGTTTTTTTCCCAGTTGTCCTTTCCATTCTCTAACAGGGTACCACTGTCCCGGTTGTGGCAGTCAAAGAGCAATTCATGATTTATTAAATGGTAGAATCTTACATGCTTTACAACATAATTTATTATTTGTAATATTAGCCATAGTTTTATTTATAAAACTATATAACTATACAGCTAAACGATTTTTAAATAAAAAAGTCGAAGATTGGACTTATAACAAATACTTCACATATATCATTCTTATTTCTATTATTTCCTATTGGATATTGCGTAATGTTAGTAGTGCACCTTTTTGTCATCTAGCTCCATAAAAAAAGAGCAGAAAACTTGTTCCTACTCTTTTTATTATTTTAATTCAATCAAAAAAGTTTTACTCAAACTCTTTTAACGTTTTTGTTATAATTGCCACGCATTCTAGCAATTGTTCTTTTGTCATTACTAATGGTGGAGCAAATCTTATGATATTACCATGAGTTGGTTTTGCTATTAATCCGTTTTCTTTTAAAGCTACACAAATATTCCATGCTGTTTCACTCTCTTCATCATCATTGATTACAATTGCGTTTAACAATCCTTTACCACGAACAAGATTTACTATACTCGATGTTTTGATATACTCATTCATTTCTGATCTGAATAATTCACCAAGTTCAAAAGCATTTTCTGCAAGCTTTTCATCTCTTACTACTTCTAAAGCAGCAACAGCAACCGCTGCAGCAACAGGATTTCCTCCAAAAGTACTTCCGTGATTACCTGGTTTGATTACTTCCATAATATGATCATCAGCTAAAACACCAGAAACCGGATATGCTCCACCACTAAGTGCTTTACCAAGTATTAAGACATCAGGTTTAACATTTGGTGTACCTGAACAGTTTTTATCACTACAAGAACAATTACCGCAAGTAGCTAACAACCTACCTGTTCTAGCTATACCAGTTTGTACTTCGTCTGCAATAAAAAGTACATTGTATTTTTCGCATAAACCTTTAGCCTTTGACAAATAGTCTTCAGAAGGTACATAAACTCCAGCTTCTCCTTGTATTGGTTCTACTAAGAAACCTGCAACATTCTTATTATTTTCTAACGCTTGTTCTAATGCTTTTAAGTTATCATACTCAATTTTGATGAAACCAGATGTATAAGGTCCAAAGTTTTTACGTGCTACTGGATCATTAGAAAATGAAATAATCGTTGTAGTTCTACCGTGAAAATTGTTTTCGCAAACAATTATTTGAGCTTCATTTTCTGAAATACCTTTCTTCTCATATGCCCATTTTCTACAAATTTTCAAAGCGGTCTCCACAGCTTCTGCACCTGTATTCATAGGCAACAGCTTATCGAAACCAAAAAATTCAGAAGCAAATTTCTCATACTCTCCTAGCTTATCATTATAAAATGCACGAGAAGTTAATGTCAATGTCTGAGCTTGTTCCATCATAGCTCCTACTATCTTAGGGTGACAATGCCCTTGATTTACCGCAGAATATGCACTTAGGAAATCATAATACTTCTTTCCTTCTACATCCCAAACATATACTCCTTCTCCTTTGTTTAAAACTACTGGTAAAGGGTGGTAGTTATGAGCTCCATACTTGTTTTCTAAATCGATTGCTTGTTGAGAAGTTAATTTTTCTAAAACAGCCATTTTTAATAATTTAAATTGATAAAATAACCATTCCTTCTATACCTTTATCCTTTCGAAAAGACTCGAAAATTCAGCGTGGGAGAGAAATCATCCCTAAGAGAGTCGCAAATTACTAAATCTTTATTTATTATTTAATTTTAAGGCTTGGAATAGATTCTATTTTTAATTATTCAAAATAATATTGCTATTAATTGAAGAATTTACAATCTAGAAGTCTTTAGAATAATGGACATGGAAATATCAATTTGGTTCATTTTTTTTATTCTTTTCATAAGATATATTGAATATTTAATAAGTATATAGTTTCTATTCTTATTTTTGCGCTATGGCAAGAAAGAATAAAAGGCAAGTTTTTGAAAATATAGAAGTGATTGATGCTGGTGCAAAAGGAAAAAGTATTGCTAAAGCTCCTGATGGAAAAATCATATTTCTAAATAACGCAGTACCTGGAGATGTTGTGGATATTCAAACCACTAAAAAACGAAAAGCTTTTTATGAAGGAACGGCAACTACTTTTCATAAAAAATCTGACAAACGTGTCCAACCTCTTTGTTCTCATTTTGGTACTTGTGGTGGGTGTAAATGGCAGTTTATGGGGTACGAGCATCAACTAAACTATAAAGAGCAGGAAGTTATAAATAACCTAACTAGATTAGGAAAAATTGAGTTACCAGAAGTAACTCCAATACTAGGTTCTGAAGATCAATTCCTTTACAGAAATAAAATGGAGTTTTCTTTTAGTGATAGTCGTTGGTTAACATTAGATGAAATCCAAAGTGACACAGAAATTAAAAATAGAAATGCTCTAGGGTTTCACATCCCTGGAATGTGGGATAAAATTTTGGATATAGACAAATGTCATTTACAAGAGGATCCTAGTAATGCTATTCGAAATAAAATAAAAACATTTGCTACAGAAAATGATTTATCATTTTATAATGCGAGAAAGCAAAGTGGTTTCCTTCGCACTCTTATGATGAGAATTGTATCTACCGGAGAAATTATGGTGTTAGTTCAATTTTTTCATGAAGATGTAGAAAAACGAACCTTATTATTAGATTACATAGTTTCTGAATTTCCAGAAATTACATCATTACAATATGTAATTAACTCTAAAGGAAATGATACAATTTATGACCAGAAAGTAATCTGTTATCACGGAAAAGATCATATCGAAGAAGAAATGGAAGGTTTACGTTTTAAAATTAACGCGAAATCTTTCTATCAGACCAACTCCAAGCAAGCTTATGAATTGTATAAAGTAACACGAGATTTCGCTGGTCTAACGGGAAATGAATTAGTATATGATTTATATACAGGAACGGGTACTATTGCTCAATTTGTAGCAAAAAAGGCAAAAAAAGTAATTGGTGTAGAAGCTGTGCCAGAAGCTATTGCTGATGCAAAAGAAAATGCTAAGCATAATAATATCGATAACGTAGAATTTTACGTAGGAGATATGAAAAAAGTATTTACTTCGGATTTTATAGCTACTCATGGACAACCAGAAGTTGTAATTACTGATCCACCAAGAGATGGAATGCATAAGGATGTGGTAGGACAGTTACTTAACATTTCTCCCAATAAGATTGTGTATGTTAGTTGTAACAGTGCAACACAAGCTAGAGATTTGTCGTTATTAGATAGTGCATATAAGGTTACTAAAGTGCAACCTGTAGATATGTTTCCACAAACACACCATGTAGAAAATGTGGTACTACTTGAAAAGAGAAGTTAAAGCCTAATTACACATTATTGTATTGCGGAAATATTGCGGATTTTAATTAAAACTAGAACTAACGAACTCTTCCTTCTTTTATTTCAGTTTTAATAGAATATTTACAGTCTATATCAACTAAAAACATACCTCCTCTACCATTGTTATGAATACCAGAGTATACTCCTTGGTCTAATATTAATCCAGCATCATCATTTTGAGTTATTAACTCATAGTTTTCAATTTGGTTTTCAACTAAAAAACTAAGTACCTTATTATAGATTTCTTTCTTTGTTAGTTCAGGAATTTCCACTATCCTTTTGTATGATATTTTATCATTTTCATCTAAGCTCCATTCTTTTTTAATTTCCTGAATCATTTTTTTTGTTTTTCTACTTTGTCCGTAGCTTAAATTTCCAATTAGAACTAGAAGGGTAAAAAGGTGTTTAACTTTCATTATATTTTTTTAAATTAATAATTCGGGGAAAATTCTAACCAAAATTATATTAATTTACCATTAGTTGTATATGGTCAATACTCAAATTTTTATCGAATAAATCAACCTGTTCAAAATATTTGGAAAGTGAAGGGTTAAGAATAATATAAACCTTTATTGATTTATATCTAAACTTATAATCTTTTTATGCGTTTCATCCCTAACATGAAAAGGGAATTCATCTTTATATATGCTATGATTGGACTGTTGTGAGTGAACCACGATTTCTATAGTTATACGCTCATCTATTAAAATTTGTTGAGCCATAGTTATAAAACTATACCTAGGAGCTTTAGAATAGGGCTTTTTTGATAGCTTAAGCTTTTCTTGTATACTAGCGAATATTGTATTCTACAAGTATAAGTGTATAGAACACAAGGTTTGTTACCTCGATTTTTGTTAAAAATTTGAATTTATATATATTTCTTATAATTATTCAGATGTTTTCAAATAAAAAAGACTGTCCATGAAAAGACAGTCTTTAGGTTATAATTAAGATTATAAGGTGAGATCATCACCTGGAAAGTAAATCGCTTGAACTGAACAAACATTAGCACATCCTCCACCATCTGTACACAAAATTACCGCTGCCCCTGCATCATTTCTACTATTATAAGTTCCTGACCACTGCAATTGTCCATCGCCATTATAACAATCAACTTGCCAGCCTCCTACTAATTTTGGGTCGTCATCAGCAACTCCATCACTTAATTCAATTGATTTTTCGTCAACTTCTGTAAGTTGCTTTAACCAGAACTTATCTCCATCAAAATTAATTGTAACTGCAATTGCCTTTGCTTTTGATTTTTTTGCAATAGTGTTTTGTTCCACTTGCTTAAGGACTTCATCTATAGATTTTTCTTTTGTAGTTTTTTCAGCAGTGATTTTATTCCAAGCCGGAGTATATGTCATCATAGCATTACAAACAGTAGCGCAACCCCCGTTATCAATGCAATCCCAAGTAGCAGCGCCCGCACAACGAACACTTGCACCGCATTCTGTGGTTTCTGTTGATCCGTCACCATAGGTACATGTTACAGTGTAATTATCTCCTGACTTAGCAAGAAAAGATTTTGGTTTATCTGCATTATTAAATATCATAATTTTTTGAGTCAATTCCTGAATCTTAAAATACTTATGATAGTCTGGTTTAGTAAGATGTTTTAACTCAAACTCAATTGTTTTTCCTTGTGAATCTCCTATTGATTTCATTTCAGCAACAATATCATCAATAGTTTTTTGGCTTATTTCATTGCCCTCCAAAAGAACAATATTATTTTCCGGATTTGTGGTAGTTTCTTCTTCTTTAGTACAGCTAGTAATACTAATAATCAACGTTAAGTAAAAAATACTAGTCAATTTTTTAATTCTAAAAAAGTTTTTCATTGTGTAATAATTTATTGGTTAATGTCATTACTGGCCTAATATACAGAATTTTACCCTTTATTAATGTTAAAAATTCCCCTCAATTTCTATAAAATTGTTCTCAACTATCCGAAAGTCGTATTAAAAAAGTAGCCTGAGAATCCAGTATTTTAGATTTGGAAATAAAAAATACATTTTATGGGACTCTTCAGGTGGACTAAAAATAATGATCAGCCATTAGTCAAATTTTAAACTTAGTTCCGCCTTGGTTGCTTCATCGTTCTACCGCTCAACACAATAGTGACAAAAGTTGCAGTAAGTATACGACTTATGACCAATTAGTAGCTATGAGTTTCGGACAGCTAAATAAATGTTAAAGATGATTGTAGTTCAAATCTATAATCTTTTTATGTGCCTCATCCCTAACATGAAAAGGGAATTCATCCTTATATATACTATGAGTGGACTGTTGTGAGTGACCCACTATTTTTATAGTTATACGCTCATCTATTAAAATTTGTTGAGCCCTAGTTATAAAACTATATCTAGGAGCTTTAGAATAGGGCTTTTTTGATAGCTTAAGCTTTTCTTGTATACTTGCGAAATACCTACTCATATTAGGAATAAAAGTATTATAATTATTAGTTAAAGCTAATGGTATTAAATAAGGTTTACAATCATACTTTTGTAATAGCTCCCAAGCTTCTGGAAATATATAGTTTGATACCAAAACATTTGTCCCTCCTTTGAATCGATTAAACTCGATTCTGCCATTAGATACATGTTCGTCATATCTTAAATTAACCAGATCCCCTAAGTCAATTCTCCCAAGATAGAAACAAAGCATAAGGTAATTTAAATAATTCTTAATCCCTCCACCTCTAGCATTCATATGCGATGCGTAATCATTGTTCTTAATCTTAAGTAAGTCATCAACCGTTAAAGCCTTGCTTTTTGTTTTTTGTTTTTTTGGCTTTACACCAGAAAAAGGATTTTTATGATCTGTTGATTTATTCCAAATAGTAATAAGTGAATTTAAATAACTAATCACACCATTAGGGCTTCTTGTTTTTTTACTATTCAATGTTGGAGTAACTAGCAGTCTTTTTTATAATCATTAGCGACCGATGTATCAATCTGTTCGTAAGTGAAATCTGGAAAAAAGCTTTGAAAACTATTTAACGCTATTTTATAGGATCGATTATTTAATCGGTTTGCTAGATCCATTCCGTCTTTGTAAAAAACTCCAGAACTACTATTTTTTAAAATATCAATAATACGATCAAATGCTAAATTATTAACCCTATCATTTTCTAAAAGTTTTATTACCTCTATTTTTCTGATTTACAAATAATTAACCAACCCAATGTAATCAGGGTGTGATTTTTTTGGCAACGCATTAGAATTATCCCAGTCTTTCTTTTTAGAGAAATAACCGGTCCTTATTGGTTTTTCTTTTTTATTTTTGGTCACGTATATTATAATTGGGAAACCTTTTGTAGTTTCGACATTTTTACGTCCATCTAAAGTTATTCTAGCTCTCATTTATTAATTGCGGGTTATTGCGGAAAAATTGCGGAAATATAACCCTAAAACTAATTATTTTTAGGGTTTTTAGGACAATTTAAACAAAAAATATTTTTACCAAACCTTTGTTAAGTCGCATTTACAAAGGATTTAAAAGGAAAAATTAAGACTATTTCTATTTTAGAATAGTCGCCACAAACACATCATGTGGAAAACGTAGTTTTATTAGAAAAAAGATCATAAATGAAGTTACATAAAGCTTTTATTCCTATTATTCTCGGAATCGTTGGTATATATCTTAGTTCCAGCTGCGAACGAGATGATATCTGTGCCGAAGATACATTAACTACCCCTCTACTAATTATTAAATTTATTGAAGACGGTACAGTATCTGATATCAAACAACCAAATGAATTACAAATAGGGTCTCCTGGGTTTCTTAACATTATTGATTACGAAACGAATCAAGATTCCATAATGATTCCTCTAAGAACAAGAGGTTTATTAACAGATTTTGAGTTTATCATTGATTCTGACTCTGATACTCCTAATACAGATGTAGTTAGTTTTCAATATACACCTGTAGAAGAATATGTTAGTAGTGCTTGCGGTTTTAAAGTTAACTATAATGGACTTACTGCTAGTGTTGCTGTGGAAGATGGTGATGAAAATTGGATCAAAAGTATAATCATAGAAGAAGATAATGTAACAGATGAAACAGCTGCACACGTACTTATTTTTCATTAGTCTCCTGGTTTCAGGTACTATTTTAGGTCAAGAAGAAACTAATATTTCTGCAAGAGACACGTTGCCCCCATCAGAAAAATATGGATTAAGGGTTGGAGTAGATATTGGTAGATTAATTAGAACTGCTGTCAATGACGATTATTCTGGGTTTGAAATAAATGCAGATTATAGAGTTTATAAAAACTATTATTTGGCTGCAGAAATTGGTAATGAATCCTTATTAAGAGATGAAACCAATATAGAAGTAGAAGGGTCTGGAAGTTATATCAGACTTGGAATTGACTATAATACCTATAAAAATTGGTATGGAATGCAGAACAACATCTATGCTGGACTTCGATACGGATTTACAACGTTTGATCAAACTTTAAATAATTACAACATATTTACCGGAACGGATTTCTTCGATCTAGATAATAATCCTGAAAATTTCAGAAATGAAAGACGAGAATCCAAGGACCTAACTGCTGGTTGGATAGAATTTGTTTTAGGGCTTAAAGTAGAAGTACTAAACAATCTTTATTTAGGAGCGAGCGTTTCCTTAAGAAGATTGGTAAATGAAGAAGATCCTGCAGGTTTTGAGAATCTATTTATTCCAGGATACGGAAGGACTAATGATTTTAGTGAATTTGGTGTAGGTTACACCTACACGATAAGCTATTTGATTCCTTTTATTAAAAGAAAAAGGTAACATTTAACTTCTAAAAATATTACGGTTTATTCTGAAATTTAGCTTTCTTACTACCCGCATACATCTCATATTTAACCAAACGAGATTCTAATTTACCATTAAACACCTTTATTTTTCTAGAAGGTCTTAACCCTACAAATTTTAACGCCTCAATGTTTGAAGTAATAAACCAGGCATTAGTATTTGGATAATTCTGTTTAAGCGTATCTCCAATTTGAGCATAAAACTTCTCCTCATCCAATTCTAAACGTTCGCCATAAGGAGGATTAAAAACCATATGTAGTTTATTATCTCCATCTTTAAAGCTTTCAAAAAAATTAGCATCTTCAATTTTAACGAAATCAGTAAGATTGGCATTTTCTACATTTTTCTTTGCTTTCCTAACAGCCGAAGGAGCTTTATCAAACCCTTTAATTGTATGACTAAAATCTCTCGTTTTATTTAAAGAAGCAGCTTCAATCTTTTCAAATAAATCCATATCCCAATCCAACCATTTTTCAAAAGCAAATTCTTTTCGATTCAGATTAGCAGGAATATTACACGCAATCATTGCTGCCTCTATAGCCAATGTTCCACTTCCACACATTGGATCTAGAAAATCACACTGCCCATCCCATCCAGACAGTAATAATAAGCCTGCAGCTAGAACTTCATTTATTGGTGCAATATTAGTGGCTGTTCTATATCCTCTGTGATGTAATGAACCTCCGGAACTATCCAATGAAACGGTACACAAATCTTGTTGTATATGAATATTAATCGTAAGATCGGGATAGTCTGTATCAACACTAGGTCTTTTCCCCGTTTCTTTTCTAAACTTATCTACAATAGCGTCTTTAGATTTTAAAGAAACAAACTGTGAATGTCTAAAAATTGTGGAATTAACAGTTGCATAAATAGCAAAAGAATCATTGGTGTCAAGATATTCATCCCAACGAATGGATTGTATAAAAGAATACAGATCTTTTTCATTTCTTATTTTTTTAGCAGCAACAGGTTTTAATATTTTCAAAGCAGTTCTTAAACAAAGATTTGCTTTATACATAAAACCAGTATCGCCATAAAAACTAACCATACGATTACCTATTTCTACCTTTTGGGCTCCTAAGTTTCGTAGTTCTTTTGCTAATACTTCTTCAAAACCAAAAAAGGTTTTGGCTACCATTTTAAATGAATTACTCACTATATTCTAATTCGCTATTATTAAACCGCAAAAATACATTAATTTTGCGCCCTATGCTAAAAGATTCTACAATGTGGTATGCATCTTGGTTTGATACACCATATTATCATATACTATATAAAGACAGAGGTCATACAGAGGCACAACAATTCATGGATAATCTAAGTGGTTATCTTAGTTTAGAACCAGATGAAAAGATTCTGGATCTCGCTTGTGGAAAAGGAAGACACAGTATTTATTTAAACCAACTAGGGTTTGATGTTACTGGAGTAGATCTTTCAAAAAATAGTATTGAATACGCTAGTCAATTCGAAAACGAAACATTAAGATTTAGAGTACACGATATGTCTAAACCTTTTAATAAAGAGTTTTCAGCTATTTTTAATCTCTTTACAAGTTTTGGATATTTTGAAAAAGAAGAATGTAATCTTAATACTATTAAAGCTATAAAATCTGATCTAAACGAAAAAGGATTAGGGGTTATAGATTTTATGAATGTAGATTATGTTATTGATCATCTTATCCCAGAAGAAACCAAAGAGGTTTCGGGTATTGTTTTTCATATAAAACGATATGTAAAAGAAGGATATATATTTAAAGAAATAAAGTTCACTGATAATAATGAAGAGTTTTTCTTTACAGAAAGGGTAAAAGCATTAACTTTAAATGATTTTCAAAATTATTTTGAAGAAGCTAAAGTTGATCTATTAGATATCTTTGGTAATTACCAACTTGAAAAATTTCATAAAACCACTTCTCCTCGACTTATTCTTATATTTAAATAGTGTATAATTATATATTATCCATATCAGCCATTTTTATTGGTTCCTTAATAGTATATATATTTAGGCCTAATAATCAAAAAAAGTTAAAATTACTTTTAGCTTTTAGCGGAGCTTTTCTTTTAGCGATAACCATATTCAACCTGTTACCAGAAGTATTTGAAGATCATCAATATGCCAAACAAACTGGCGTTTGGATTATGATTGGTATTTTACTTCAAAAAGTATTAGAATACTTTTCTAAGGGAGCCGAACATGGTCATATACATCTTCATAAAGAAACTACTCAAATTCCCAAACTACTTTTTATAAGCTTAGGAATCCACGCAGTTTTAGAAGGATTTCCTATTCATCATACAGAAGGTATTCTTATTGGAATTATCATTCATAAAATTCCTATAGCGATGATATTGACTACCTTTTTAATCAATACTGAAATAAAAAAACCTATTATCCTACTGATCCTTCTTCTCTTTGCATTAATGACACCTTTAGGAACATTTCTCTCTGAACATTTTGAAACTCTTCAAAACTTTTATAAAGAAATCACAGCGCTTGTTATCGGTATATTTTTGCACGTTTCTACCACAATACTTTTTGAAAGCAATGAAGGACATAAATTTAATATCACCAAACTTATGGTTATTCTAGCCGCTACAGCTAGCGCATATTTTATTTAAAATGTTTAGTAAAGAAGAATCAAAAAAAATAAGACAAGAATTTTGGACCACTTTTGGTACTAACTATCCAAGAAAGTGGTTGCTATATAACACAAAAATCAAAGATGTAACCCTTAAATTTACCTTTACTACAAAATTTGCTCAAGTATCTATTGATATTGAACCACATGATGACATAATAAAAGCTTACTATTTTGATAAACTTTTAAGTTTAAAAAATATAATTAAAGAAGAGTATATTAACGATATAATTTTTGATGAATTATATGAATTAGAAAATGGTAAAATTATTTCTAGAGTATATATTGAATTAGCTAACGTAAGTATCCATAATAGAAAAACTTGGGAAGAAGCCATGGTATTTCTAAACAATCACATGGATAAACTTGAAGCTTTCTTTTTGGAATACAAAGATTTTATTGAAAGTTAGATTAATAATAACTACAAGGGTTAATTTATAACAAATTCTTAGTTTTAGTATTAAAACATTATCAAATAATTATTTTGAATAGTTTTTCATATCTTGGGATTAACTAAAACACAAACTCAATAATTATGAAAAATTATGTTAGCTCTATAGCAATCTTGCTATGTGCACTATTATTTGTACAATGTACTCAAGAAAATATCTCTCCACAAGCACAAGAAATTGGGCTCGAAATTGAGAATGAAAATCATTTTTCGGGTAAACTTTACACTAACAATAGTAACATCGACTATTCAGTAAAAGCAATTTCTGAACTACAATTTATGGTTGTCTTAATGATTGACAAGAATACAATCGAAGCTTCTGTTAACTATGAAAATGAAGGTATCTCAATTGATGGTCATAATAACAACTTTTCTGAAACGCAAAAAGAAGGCTTATTAAATACCGGAAGAGTTATTTCTGAATATTTGTTGGATACAAAGAAAGGAGAAATATCTATGGCCGAGTATACATTACTTGCTCTTATTGAGTATTGGAGTAAATCTCCATCAGATTACGTATACAGTAAAAGAGAGATTAAATCTACCTCCAATTCTAATGCTCTAAAAAGCAGAAATGAAGGCATTACCTGTATAAGAAAAAACACCTATGTAAATGCAGAATATGACGATTCAAGAGGGAATCATAAAGACAGAGTTAAAGTTGGAAGTAAACCAAGAACCAACTACGGATGTATGGGAAGATGCGGAGGAGATTGCGGTAGATGGTGGATTCCAAGTGCATGGACTAAAGACTGCATGGATCACGATCAATGCAGTAATGTAAATAATGCTAGCGGCGGAAGTGGTGATAGAAACTGTGGAGATGAATTTAACGAAGCAGCTGATGATTACGTATTTGGAGTAATCAGAGGATGTAGAGGATGATTTAAAAAATAGGATAAACCATAAAAATATGGTTTATCCTATTTTTTATATGATATACTCTAAAATAAATATATAATGAAATATACTACCCGCTAATACAAAAAGATGCCAGATTACATGATTAAAATACAACTTCTTAAAAGCATAGAAAACTATACCTACAGTATAAGCTAATCCGCCATAAATCAAACACATAATTCCCTCATAACCAACAATATCAATCAAAGTAGATATATCTAATACAATTAACCATCCCATTAATAAGTATAGCATCACAGAAACAATCTCGAATTTTCCTGTAAAAAAAAGCTTTAAGATTGTCCCAAAACCAGCCAATGACCATACTAAGGTAAAAAGTAACAATCCTTTACTATTTAATAAAGTAATCAAAGTTATAGGAGTATAAGTTCCTGCTATTAATAAATAGATACTAACATGATCCATTACTCTAAACCTGTTTTTGAGAATAATATCATTAGTATAATGATAAGCAGATGAAGAAAAATAAAGAATTATCAATGCTATAGAATATATTAAAACAGAAAATGTACTATAAGATGTTTTGTTAGTATTACTAAACATCAATAAAATCAAACCTAAAAAAGAAAAAAGAAAGCCAACAGCGTGTGTCAACCAATTCCATCTTTCCTCTACAGCTGATTGTACTTTCATAGATGACAAAAATAACAAAGTGATCAATTTTGAGGGCAACCAATATTAGTTAATATTAAATATTTTTAAAAAAAGTAGGAATAAACTTATTTTTATTAAGTTAAAAATAAAAATAATAAGCTTTAAACGTATATTAAATGTATTTAAGCCGTTAATTTCATTTTTTTTTATATATTTGAACGCCCCAAATCCGTATTGAATAATGAAAAGTATTAAAATAGTAAAGCATTTTATATGCTTCCTGTGTCTTAACTTATTTTTCCCTAATCTTTATGCCTATCAATATGAAGAAATGTCATTCCCAGAATTGGAGTGTACCATTACTCATACAGAAGAACACCTAAATTCAATTGGCAGAGCTAATAGCGTAATGCTAATTGAAAATATTATTGACATTTCTTCTAAATTCAATACACAACAGGAATATTATCTAAAAGGATATTCTTATAATCTCTTAGGAAAAATACACTTTCTAAACAAAGAATATAAAAAAGCATTAAAAGAATATAAAATTGCAGAACTATTTATAAAAGAGTTAGAAGGTCATTCTGAATTAACTATCGATGTCAATAACAATATAGCTTTAGTCTATCTAGAAGGATTTAATAAGCCATCTAGAGCATTAAAAAGAATTAAGCATATTTATGAAAATTCCGAGAATCTAAACAGTCACTACAAACACAGTTTAGAATTAAATCTAGCCAATATCTATCTAAAAACTCGAAATTATAGAAAAGCTTATCGGTTATTAAAAAAATGCCAAAAATATTTCAGTAAGAATTCCGAATATATTGACGAACTGTTAATAACATATCTCAGCTTTGGTGAATATTACAAAATTCATAATAACTACAATAGTGCTATAAAGCATTTTGAAGAAGCTGCAACCATTGCAGAAAAAAACAAAATGTTTAGACAAGCAATGACCATTTATAAAAAATATGAAGAACTACTTGTAAAAATTGGAAGACAAGATAGAGCGTACGCAATTCTTAAAAAATATACCAAACATCACGAAACAGCATTAGAAACTGAGAAATTAGAAACTAATCAATTCAAAGAAAAATTAGTAGTAAGCAATAAAAATAACAGTATTCAAACTCAAAAAGCAAAACAATCACAAACTGTATCTATTTTTACTTTATCACTACTTTTATTATGCTTAATCCTATTTTGTTTTTTCATTTATAATCATAGAAAAACAAAGGTACTTGGAGAATCATTAGCGTTAAGAAATAAAGAATTAAAAATTTCAAAAGAAAAATCTGATCGTCTTGCAGCGGTAAAAACAAAATTTATATCCACAGTAAGTCATGAGCTAAGAACACCTTTATATGGTGTAGTTGGTTTGTCATCTATTCTTATGGAACGAATTAAGGATGAAGAAAATCACAAATTTATAAAATTAATGAAATTTTCTGCTGATCATCTTCTTAACCTAATTAATGATGTACTTCAAGTAACTAAAATGGAATC
>NZ_CP031966.1:1812500-2857500 GCF_003443695.1 Aquimarina sp. AD1
TTCTCTAGAAAGGAGGTGTTCCAGCCGCACCTTCCGGTACGGCTACCTTGTTACGACTTAGCCCCAGTTACCAGTTTTACCCTAGGCCGCTCCTTACGGTGACGGACTTCAGGTACCCCCAGCTTCCATGGCTTGACGGGCGGTGTGTACAAGGCCCGGGAACGTATTCACCGGATCATGGCTGATATCCGATTACTAGCGATTCCAGCTTCACGGAGTCGAGTTGCAGACTCCGATCCGAACTGTGATAGGTTTTATAGATTCGCTCCTTCTCGCAAAGTGGCTGCTCTCTGTACCTACCATTGTAGCACGTGTGTGGCCCAGGACGTAAGGGCCGTGATGATTTGACGTCATCCCCACCTTCCTCGCGGTTTGCACCGGCAGTCTTGCTAGAGTTCCCGACATTACTCGCTGGCAACTAACAACAGGGGTTGCGCTCGTTATAGGACTTAACCTGACACCTCACGGCACGAGCTGACGACAACCATGCAGCACCTTGTAATATGTCCGAAGAAAAGTCTATCTCTAAACCTGTCATACTACATTTAAGCCCTGGTAAGGTTCCTCGCGTATCATCGAATTAAACCACATGCTCCACCGCTTGTGCGGGCCCCCGTCAATTCCTTTGAGTTTCATTCTTGCGAACGTACTCCCCAGGTGGGTTACTTATCACTTTCGCTTAGCCACTCAGACCGAAGTCCGAACAGCTAGTAACCATCGTTTACGGCGTGGACTACCAGGGTATCTAATCCTGTTCGCTACCCACGCTTTCGTCCCTTAGCGTCAATACATTATTAGTGATCTGCCTTCGCAATCGGTATTCTAAGTAATATCTATGCATTTCACCGCTACACTACTTATTCTAACCACTTCATAATGATTCAAGACCTGCAGTATCAATGGCAATTTTCCGGTTGAGCCGAAAACTTTCACCACTGACTTACAGACCCGCCTACGGACCCTTTAAACCCAATGATTCCGGATAACGCTTGGATCCTCCGTATTACCGCGGCTGCTGGCACGGAGTTAGCCGATCCTTATTCGTAGAGTACCGTCAGAGTTCCACACGTGGAACTGTTTCTTCCTCTATAAAAGTAGTTTACAACCCATAGGGCAGTCTTCCTACACGCGGCATGGCTGGATCAGAGTTGCCTCCATTGTCCAATATTCCTCACTGCTGCCTCCCGTAGGAGTCTGGTCCGTGTCTCAGTACCAGTGTGGGGGATCTCCCTCTCAGGACCCCTATCTATCGTTGCCTTGGTATGCCGTTACCATACCAACTAGCTAATAGAACGCATAGCCATCTTATAGCAATAAATCTTTAATGATTAAATGATGCCATCTTATCATACTATAAGGTATTAATCCAAATTTCTCTGGGCTATCCCTTACTATAAGGTAGGTTCTATACGCGTTACGCACCCGTGCGCCGGTCGTCGTCAAGTGCAAGCACTCACGTTACCCCTCGACTTGCATGTGTTAAGCCTGCCGCTAGCGTTCATCCTGAGCCAGGATCAAACTCTTCATCGTGTATTCTTAAATATTATTTAACAATAACAACAGGAATTTTAAATCGTATCTCAAAAATGCTTCTAGTCTTAATTCTTATTGTAATATGATCGTAATTAAATACAACCATAATACGCGCTGTCAATCAATATATCAATGAACTTTTTTAACTAACTGAAAACAATCTTCATTGCCAGTCGTTAATCGAAAATTAACAAGGAATCGAACCCTATAAATGAACCTAATCACTCTACTCCAGTACAACTTTTATTCTTATGAACTTCGCTTGTTTCTCAAAGCGGGTGCAAATATACAACCTCTTTTTAATTCCACAAAACTTTTTTGAAAAAAAATAAAGTTTTTTTTAGAACCTGAACCAAATCTACAAAAGCATCTAAACCTCAGTAAAACCTAACTCAAACAAACAAAATCAATCTCAATGAACACAACAAAACAATATCCCGTTTTGCGGGTGCAAACATACAACCCTTTTTCTAATCAACAACAAAAAAAATAAGTATTTTTTTAAAGAAATTTTGAACTTACTGGTTTTTAAAAAGTTGGAAAGCGAAGATAATAAAATAAATCAAAATAAAGGATAAAAGTTTTTAACAATACAAGTACAGCTTTTCTCACTCCCTAAATCCATAACAACCACAAATACAACATCTTAAATTAAAACTTAGATTATCAATATCAATAAATCAGAAGTTTTCTAGGAGATAGTATTAAAAAGAGTACTTATTAAATAAAAGAAATATAATAACACTAATTCTTTGTGGCAGTAGTTTTAATTGTATCGTTCCATTTGTTTCTAAGGTCATAAAAACTAAAATCCAATGCCGTTTTTTGTTCTTCTAATATATTAGATTGAAAACTTCTTTGTAGAATATCTTCGATCCAATAATCTTCCTCTACATTAATAGGGTCATATTCTTCTTTTAAGGAAATGCTAAAAAGTTTAGCTGTACTATTATACCAGAATGCTTTCCAACCGCTTCTATATTCCTTTACCAAATCAAACATTGTCTGACCAGTTTGCCTGTGAATTAACTTTACTAAAATCTGTCCTTCCGTACGCGTCATCTTTTTTAACTCTGCTGTAAATTCTTCTTCCATATACTTCTGAAGTATTTTTACATATTTTTTACGAGCACTTTTAGACTTAATATTTTTTAATCTTTCATTTAACGTTGTTAGCCTATCTGATGCTAATTTTGCGTATGGATAAACTTTTCTTGTTTTGCGTCTTAATATAAGATACTTTCTTCTTGCTAGTCTATCTTTAAATTTCAACTTACCCAATATCACCACTTCATCAAGGTCAATAGCATCGTGTGGAATCGTATCTCCTTCTATAATATAGTATTGTACATACCCCGTAGAATCAGTTTTTATTGAATCTATTTCCTTTTGACACAAAACCGTCAATGGAAATAATATCATTAATATGTACATTATTTTTTTCTGCATAATAGATATTGATCTTCTAAAATCATTCCAAAATTAACAATAAACAGTTTGTAAACTGTAAAATCTTTGTGAATATTATTAACTTCGTACAAAACAAATTTATATAAATGGCTAAAAAAAGTATACTAAATAAAAAGTCTTTGACTTTTCTTGAGAAGTATTTGAACAATGCGGCGCCTACAGGTTATGAATGGGAAGGGCAAAAAATCTGGATGGATTATTTAAAACCTTATGTAGATGATTTTATTACTGATACATATGGAACTGCTGTTGCTGTCATTAATCCTAAAGCTAAATACAAAGTAGTAATTGAAGGGCACGCTGATGAAATTTCATGGTATGTAAACTATATTACGGACAATGGTTTAATTTATGTTATTAGAAATGGCGGTAGTGATCACCAAATAGCGACATCAAAACGCGTAAACATTCATACAAAAAAAGGAATTGTACAAGGCGTATTCGGTTGGCCAGCAATCCACACAAGAAATAAAGCTAAAGAAGAAGCTCCTAAATTAAGTAACATATGTATTGATGTTGGGTGCAATACCAAAGAGGAAGTATTAGCTCTTGGAGTTCATGTTGGTTGTGTAATAACATATCCTGACGAGTTTTTTATTCTTAATAATGATAAGTTTGTTTGTCGTGCTTTAGATAACAGAATGGGTGGTTTTATGATCGCTGAAGTTGCTCGTTTACTAAAGGAAAACAAGGATAAACTTGATTTTGGTCTTTATATTACTAATTCTGTACAAGAAGAAATTGGTCTTAGAGGTGCCGAAATGATCACGCATACTATACAACCCGATGTAGCTATCGTAACGGATGTCTGTCATGACACAACCACTCCTATGATAGAAAGAAAAACTGAAGGTGAAACCAAAATTGGTGATGGCCCTGTAATTTCTTATGCTCCTGCTGTACAAAATAGACTTAGAGAATTGTTGATTGATACTGCAGAAAAAAAGAAAATACCTTTTCAGCGCATGGCATCAAGTAGATCAACAGGAACGGACACTGATGCATTTGCATATAGTAATGGTGGTGTTGCATCGGCATTAATCTCTTTACCTCTTCGCTATATGCATACTACTGTAGAAATGGTTCATAGAGATGATGTAGAAAATGTTATACGTCTTATTTACGAAAGTTTGCTTTCTATAAAATCGGGAGAAACTTTTAGTTATTTTGAAAAACCTAAACCTAGAGCAAGAGCTAAATCAAAAAAATAACAAATTAAAAAGCCTCGCAAATGCGAGGCTTTTTAATTAATACAGAAAATACTACAGTGCATTATCCATTATCTCTTGAACTACTTCTGGATTTAATAATGTACTCGTATCTCCAAGGTTCGATGTATCTTTAGAAGCTATCTTTCTCAAGATACGCCTCATAATCTTCCCACTTCTGGTTTTAGGCAATCCGGATACGAATTGAATTTTATCTAATTTAGCAATCGGTCCTATACGTTCAGTTATTTGTTGATTCACCTCTTTGCTCAAATTATCACGATCTCTAGATTCTCCAACTTCTTTAAGAATTACAAAACCATACAAGGCATTTCCTTTAATATCGTGCGGAAAGCCGACAATGGCCGATTCTGCTACCGCAGGATGTTCATTAATTGCATCTTCTATTGGTGCAGTTCCCAAATTATGACCGGATACAATAATCACATCATCTACTCTACCGGTTATCCTATAATACCCAACCTCATCTCTGAAAGCTCCGTCTCCAGTAAAGTATTTATTATTAAACGCAGAAAAATAAGTATCCTTATATCTCTTATGGTTACCCCAAATAGTTCTTGCTATGGAAGGCCAAGGAAACTTAACACACAATCTTCCTTCTACCTGATTTCCTTCAATTTCATTTCCATTTTCATCCATAAGTACCGGTTGTACACCAGGCATTGGAAGTGTTGCATATGTAGGCTTTGTTGGTGTCGCAAAAGGAATAGGTGAAATTAAGATTCCTCCTGTTTCAGTTTGCCACCAAGTATCTACTATTGGACATTTCTTTTCACCTACATGATCATTATACCAATGCCAAGCTTCTTCATTTATTGGTTCTCCAACCGTACCTAACACCTTTAGACTTGATAAATCGTACTCAGTAACATAGTCTAAATTTTCCTTCGCCAAAGCTCTTATAGCTGTTGGAGCAGTATAAAACTGAGTAATCTTATGCTTTTGAACTATATCCCAAAACCTTCCAAAATCGGGATAGGATGGTACTCCTTCAAACATTACTGTTGTCGCTCCATTTGCTAATGGGCCATATACAATATATGAATGTCCTGTAATCCACCCTATATCAGCCGTACACCAATAAATATCATCTTCCTTGTATTGAAAAACATTTTTAAAACTATATGCAGTATAGACCATATAACCCGCAGTAGTATGCATCATACCTTTTGGTTTTCCTGTAGAACCAGAGGTATATAATATAAATAGAGGATCCTCTGCATCCATGACCTCAGGAATACATTCGGTATCTGCACTATCTAGTAAAGGCTGTAACCATTCATCTCGATCTGGTTTCATCTGTATATCAGACTTTATTCTTTTTACCACCAGAACAGAGTTAATCCCAGGACAATCTTCTAATGCATCATCTACAATACTTTTTAGATCAATTGTTTTTGCTCCTCTATAGGATCCATCGGAGGTAATAACCATTTTAGCATCACAGTCGTTAATCCTAGTTGACAATGCTGTGGCAGAAAACCCCGCAAATACTACAGAATGAATAGCACCTATTCTTGCACAAGCTAAAACTGAAATTGCTAATTCTGGGATCATTGGAAGATAAATACAAATTCTATCTCCTTTTTGAATCCCTTTACTTTTAAGAACATTCGCAAATTTACATACTCGTTCATGCAATTGATTATATGTAATATGCTCTGTAGGATCTTTAGGATTATTAGGCTCAAACAAAATGGCAGTTTTATCTCCTCGAACATATAAATGCCTATCTATACAATTTTCTGTAATGTTCAATTTTGCGCCTTGGAACCATTTTACTTCTGGTTTGGTAAAATCCCATTCCAGTACCTTATCCCATTTCTTTCTCCATAAAAAATGTTCTTCTGCTATTTCACTCCAAAAAAGCTCTGGATTTCTAACAGATTTTCTATATACCTGAAAATATTCTTCAAGATGTTTTATGTGATAATTACTCATTATAGTTGGTTTTATATTTTTTTAATATTCAATTTCTTAATAATCATTTTACCTTACATAATTATTTAGGCAAACAACACTTTATTGTTGCTAAAAAACATTTACTTATGTTTTTTTAACATCTAATACTCTGTTTTTTTTATTCAATTAAAGTTTTTATTTCTGCCACTACTTTTTTAACCGAAAATGGTTTTAATAAATATTTATCAGCCCCCATTTCTAATCCTTTTTCTATATCAGCAGTTTTGTTTTTAGCACTTAAGAACACTACTTTAATTTTTTCTGTTTTTGGATTCTTTCTTATATATTCAATTGTTTGATATCCATCCACGTTGGGCATCATTATATCCAATAATACTACGTCCGGTATCTGTGTTTCTAAAATCTGAATAGCTTCACTTCCATCTCTAGCGATAAAAACTTCATAATTTTGTTTTTTAAAAGTATATTCTAGAGACATTACTATATTAGGCTCATCATCTACTATTAATATTTTTTTCTGCATTTGTCGTAGGTTTTCTATCCTTTCGTAAGATAAAATTTCTTTTTATTTCATTTCTAAAAATTAGCTTATTACATTTTGTGGCAAATCAATAATAAACCTGGCCCCTTTACTAAAAGAATCATCAATCCATATTTTACCTGAATGCCCTTCCATAATTTGTTTACAGATAGCCAATCCCAATCCGCTACCAACAGGTTTCTTAATATTTTGATTATTTGACTGGTAAAACTTATCAAAAATGTATTTTCTATCTCCCTCGGAAATACCTTTCCCGTTATCCTGTATTATTATTCTAACAAGGTTATCAACTTCTGAAAGTGTAATTGTTATCAATCCATTTTTATTCTCTACAAACTTAATCGCATTAGATAAAACATTAGTAAAGACCTGTTGCATCCTGTCCTCATCATAAAAAACAAGAATTTTGTCAGGTAAATCAGAGGTAATAATTTTAATTTCCTTTTGTTTTGTTATCGTTGATACCCCAGTAATTATTTGTTTTAAGGTATCAACCAAATTATTATTCTTTTTATCAAAAATTTCTCTACCAGAAGAAAGTTTCTCTAAATCGAGTATATTATGTATTAATCGAGAAAGTCTTTTTGCATCCATTAGAACAGTACTTAAGAATTGTGTTTTCAATTCACTTGGCATATCATCTTCATCATCTAATAAAACTTCTGCCGCTGCTCTTATAGATGTAATCGGAGTTTTAAGTTCATGCGCTACTGTATCTAAAAATTCATCCTTTATTTTATCCTGAAGTTTCAATTCTTCATTCGCTTGTTTTAACTCTTCCGTTAGTTCAATAAGTTCATTTGATCTTTGTTTTAAAAATTTATTTGTTGAAATTGTTTTTTTGCTTTCTTCTAAAATTTTTAAAACTTCTACCAACGTAACAGGTTGTTCCTTTACAACACTAGCAATCAAGATTCGTGAAGAAGCTCCTCCAATGCTTCCGGTTAATAGTTTTTCTGAAAAATTAATTAATCGGGCATCTGCTTTTTCTTCATTAATAGATAAACCATATTTTTTATAAAATAATTTCAAAGCTCTTTCGGTTCTTGTGGTACCAAGAAATTTAGTTAATAGGTTTCTAATATCTGAAACATAGGCTTCTCCTTTCCATACATATGCACTCTCCTGAAGAGAATTATAACTATTATTCACAAACATTTCGGCATAATTACGCTCCCTATAATTTCCTTTTCTAGAAAGAGAAACTGATAAATACACCAAGGTATTAAAAAACAAACTCCAAAAGAATGCATGAGTAACCGGTGTCATAAAATCTATTCCAAATAATTCATACGGTTTTAATAGTTCTATCCCAAAAGCTCCATTGCGAATAAAACCAGTATCGCCCAATATAATATCCATTACGAATGGTAAGATTAATGTATACACTGTTATCAATGTTCCCGTAATTATCGATGCTTTGGCGGCAATCGCCGAACCTCTGTTCCAAAACAATCCAATAAAAAATGCTGGTGCTAATTGCGATATAACTACAAAAGAAATTTGTCCGATTGAAAACAAAGATAATTGCACATTAAAATTAATATAAAACAAATAGGCTCCAACTATCAATATAAAGATTGCAGTTCTTCTAATGTTTTTAATATAATAAGCATTTC
The DNA here is from genome assembly GCF_003443695.1 of Aquimarina sp. AD1. Taxonomy (NCBI): domain Bacteria; kingdom Pseudomonadati; phylum Bacteroidota; class Flavobacteriia; order Flavobacteriales; family Flavobacteriaceae; genus Aquimarina; species Aquimarina sp. AD1. The sequence continues at coordinate 1,820,816 of NZ_CP031966.1, forward strand.
GTTCCGGATGACTTCTACTAAATTTATCAAGAAAACCATAAGGAATAATTAGATTATTACTTAGCATTACCGATAATGCCAATGTAGAAACTACTACCATAGAAATTACTGCAGAAAATCCTCCTAAAAAGACCAAAGTAGCCAGAAATATGTTATCATTTTGCAGTGGCAACAACAATGTATAATAATCCGGATTAAGATTATCGCCAAGACTTAATTTTCCTCCCCAAGCAACAAATATTACAAATAAATTAAATAACAAAAGATATAATGGAAATAACCAAATTGCCTTCTTAAGGTGCTTTTCTGATGTATTTTCTATAACAGAAACCTGAAACTGTCTCGGTAATAGAAAAATAGCAAAAAACGACAATGCGATCATAAAATACCAATTAATACCGGCTTCTAAACCATTAAGTGTAGTAAGTGATTCAAAATTTTCAACTTTGGAAATTTTATCATAAATATCAGTGGTTCCATCAAATAAAAAATAAGTGACGTAAATCCCAATTGTTAAAAAGAAAACTAATTTTAAAACTGATTCTACTGCTACAGAAAACACAATTCCCTGTCTTCTTCTGGTAGCATCAGTAAGTTGAGTTCCAAAAAACGCCGCAAAAACAGCTAATAATAATGCTACGTAAAACGTAGTGTCTTGAAAAATTGAAGATGAAGAAAGACTTGTATCTATAGAAATAATCGCAAATGTTTCGGATACTGCTTTTAATTGCAATGAAATGTATGGTACAATACTGATCACACAAATTATAGTCACCAACGCTCCCAAGAATCGGTTATTACCATAGCGTAAAGAAACAAAATCAGCGATACTTGATATCTTTTGTTCCTTGGAGATTCTTATTATCTTTTTTAATACTATAATCCATAGAGGAAATGCAATTACCGGCCCCAAATATGTTGTCAAAAAGCTTATACCTGATGTAGCTGCAATCCCGACACTACCATAATATGTCCAAGCTGAACAATAAACCGCTAATGATAAAGTATATACATATGCATTATTGACCCAACTACTTTTCGCTTTTTTTTCTGCCCATAGAGCAATCCCAAACAAAAGTGCCAGGTATATTATAATTATGAATATTAAAATATAATTATTCATAATACTTCATTAAAATAATTGCAGCTATTAAAACTCCAATAGCCCAAATCAAAAAAATAGAAAAAAACATTATAGGAAACCCCAATACACTTCCTGAATGGTTAAATATTAACACCAATGGGATATTAAAAAGTAATAACAACACTAATGATAGTATGATCAATTTTTGTTGATGTCGTTTTTTCATGCAATATTATTATGCTTTTAAAGCCTATGCGATTAACAAAACTCACATAGGCCTCTATATCTTTTATTAATGATTTACGGCTTCTCCTGCTCCGCTCGGTATTCTAATATTTTCTACAATTTCTTGAACATCTTGAGGTGGCGCCGCAGTGAGTTTACAGACTACTATAGAAACTATAAAATTAATAACCATAGCTACTGCACCAAAACCTTCTGGAGAAATACCAAACCACCATTCACTAGATGAAGGAAGTGTTTCATCAAACCAACCTAATTTATATTTTATCATATACAACAGCATACATAAAATACCAACTACCATTCCGGCTATTGCACCTTCTTTATTCATTCTCTTATAAAAAATACCTAATACAATCGCTGGAAAAAATGATGCTGCTGCCAAGCCGAAGGCCAAGGCAACCACTGCTGCTACGAATCCAGGTGGATTAATACCAAAATAACCAGCAACACATACCGCTGCTACTGCAGAAAGACGTGCAGCGATCAGCTCTCCTTTTTCAGAAATATCCGGCTTAATCATTTTCTTTATCAAATCATGAGATACTGAAGAAGAAATCACAAGTAACAAACCAGCTGCTGTGGATAAAGCAGCTGCCAATCCTCCTGCAGCAACTAATGCTATTACCCAGTTTGGTAGATTTGCAATCTCAGGATTCGCTAAAACCATAATATCTCTATCTACAAAAAGTTCGTTTTTCGTAGCTGCATTAACATTTGTAATTACTCGTTCACCTTTTTCGCCGCGATTTTTTCCATCAAATACAGGTTTATTCTTATTTCCTTCCACCGCGTGACCACTCGAATATTGGACTTGACCATCTTTGTTTTTATCTACCCATCCTAATAAACCAGTATCTTCCCAGTTTTTAAACCAAGCTGGCAGTTCTTCATACTTCTTATTCTGAACTGATTCTATCAAATTGGTTTTTGCAAAAACCGCAACTGCCGGTGCAGTTGTATATAAAATTGCAATTAAAAGAAGTGCATATCCCGCCGATTTACGAGCATCTTTTACTCGCTTTACAGTGAAAAAACGAACAATCACGTGTGGTAAACCTGCTGTACCAACCATTAAAGCCAATGTTATTGCAAAAACATCTAATAATGATTTAGAACCATCAGTATAAGCTGCAAAACCCAGTTCAGTACTAAGTCCGTCTAACTTATCTAATAAATACATTTCGGAGCCGTCAGTTACAGTACCTCCAAATCCTAATTGAGGAATTGGATTCCCTGTCATTTGAATAGAGATAAAAATTGCTGGAACCATAAAAGCAAATATCAAAACACAATATTGTGCTACTTGTGTATATGTAATTCCTTTCATTCCTCCTAATACCGCATAAAAAAGAACTATAATCATCCCAATGATTACACCTGTATTAATCTCAACTTCTAAAAAACGAGAAAAAACAATTCCCACGCCTCGCATCTGTCCTGCGACATAGGTAAAAGAAACCAACAAAGCACAGAACACCGCTACTGATCTAGCCGTTTTAGAATAATATCGATCGCCAATGAAATCTGGAACAGTAAATTTCCCGAATTTACGGAGATATGGTGCCAATAATAATGCCAACAGCACATAACCGCCAGTCCATCCCATTAAATAGACCGCACCGTCATATCCCGCAAAAGCAATGATTCCCGCCATGGAAATAAAAGAAGCAGCACTCATCCAATCCGCGGCTGTTGCCATACCATTAGCTAAAGGTGATACTCCACCTCCAGCAACATAAAATTCTTTGGTAGATCCCGCTCTTGACCAAATTGCAATACCTATATATAATGCAAACGTAATTCCTACGATAATATAAGTCCATAATTGAACATTCATAATTTTATATCTTAAATTGTTATTTTAATTTTATTTAACCTTTGGTTATTAAACACCAAGGTTAGTTACAAGCAATAAAGCCTCATTCAACGTGTGTGCTTAATTTCTAACCACAACAACAAAATCCTAATCAGTATCATATCCGTACTTTTTATCTAGCTTATTCATTAACCGAACATATACGAAAATCAAGATCACAAACACATAAATTGAACCTTGTTGAGCAAACCAAAAACCTAACCTAAAACCTCCAAGTCGAATATTATTTAAAGCATCTTTAAACAAAATTCCTGCTCCGTAAGAAACTAAAAACCAGATAGCAAGTAGTATAAAAAGGTATTTTACATTTTCCTTCCAGTACGCTTTTGCTTTTTTCCTTTTTTCTGTCATAATATTAGATTTTATAGATAAATCATTGCTTGCAACGTTAATAATCCTTGGGCACTATTATCGCCATATTTTGTATTTTGATACTCTAGTGTTAATTTAGAGTTATGTCCGCTGATATATGCATTTGCTCCAATTCCAAAACTTGTAGCATTATCATCAATAGCATCTATAGATCTGGTTTTAAACAATGCATAAGGTTGAAACTTTATTTTCTTATCTGTATTAGGAATCACATACCCAACATGGCTATACAACATGGATCCTGTTTCATACGTTTGTCCTAAAGTAAAATCTTTTCCATAATCATTATTTTGATAAGTTGCATATGCCGTAATTGCGGAGCCATTACTTCCTATAGGTGCATCATAAAAAGCATCCACAGCTAATATAGCTACATCTTCTCCTTCTAATGTCCCATCATCGTTAGCAAGTACGCTACCATCTGGATGATAGAAGAATCCAGCACCAACATTAAAGACTTTCTTACCACCTAGGTATGTTCCTACTTTGTAAGGTAAGAAGTTTGATTCTTTATCCATAAAATTATACTCAAAATATCCAGCAAAGTTTTTACCTGCATCTTTAGATCCCAATAATCTGCGTCCTGCATAAACTGCCGAACCATTGGCTACTGGATCTACCGCTTCTTGAAGATTGTTTGTTATAGACTCATTAACGGATACTTGATATGAGAAATTACCAAAAGATCCTTTTGCATAAACCCCAATATGTCGAGCAAACTGATCAGATAAACCAATAGTTGCCCAAGATTGTCGATTATTATCTAAAGTCATTATATTTAAAGTACTCTGATTATTTAACCTAGAAATACCATTCCAATAGTGCAACCCTGCTCCTATTGCATGATTTGTTCCTAAACTATATTGTACCCACACACCGTGGAAGAATAATTGAGAACTTTCGCCCAGTCCGGTTGGACTTTGATTATCCGCATTTAAACTATTAAGCCCAAAATGCGTAAGAATAAGAAAGTCTTTATTGATTTGCGAATACAAAAGTACTCTTGCACGTCTGATACTAAAATTAGTATTACTTACATCATCGGGGACATCATCATTATATTGAGCCCAGAACTGAGCCCACGATATTACTCTGAAATATTTAGACCCATCTTCATTAAGTTTCACTTTTAAACCACCAGTATAGTCTGGAGACCCCTGTGAATATGAATACTGAAAGAGAAATAGAAAAATCCCAACCAGCAATATAAATTGCTTTATCATAAAGTTTTAGAGATTAGATTAGTATTAAAATGATTGTGTGCACACTGCTAATCTCATAAAAAGAATGAGTTAACAAAAAAGTACTATACTTTTTTGTTAATTTAATATATCTAATTCCTAAATCGTTCCCATCTTATTAACATAAACTTATCTCCTAGTTCTGTAATTACGAAACCTGCTCCTGATAAATTAGTTGAGTTTTGAAAGTAAATCGACAACTCTGATCCACTGAGAATCTTATATGTAGGATGATAATTATGATTATAAGGCCTCTTTATATTATATTTTTTTACCCAATTCATAATGCTAACATGAGACACCCCCAAAACCCGTTCGATTTCTCGATAAGTTAACCCTTCTAAATACAGTTGCAGCGCTTTATTAACATAATAATCATCGATTTTCTTACCTATCTTATTTACCGAAAAATAATAATTGCAGGATTTACACTTGTATCTTTGTCTATTAGAAACTATTCCACTTTTAATATATTTGTTAGATCCACAGTTTGGGCAGGTTTCGATTTTCATATATATTAAATTTGCATAAATATATTAATTTAGCAATAAAAATTTAACAAACAATTACATTAAACACCAACAAATACTAAAAATAAATGTTATTTATATATAAAATTCATAATAACGAATGATTTTATCGGAAATTAGTATAATCGTATTTCAAAAAAATGGCAGACGAATTAATAGATATTTTAAATAAAAATGCTGAATCTACTGGAGAAGTTAGATTAAAATCTGAAGCACATCAATTAGGATTATATCACGCTAGTGTTCATATATGGTTATATACTATAGATGAAAAAGTTTTAGTCCAACGACGCGCTGGGAATAAGGATACCTATCCAAACCTTTGGGATGTTTCTGTTGCTGGGCATATTGGTGCCGGAGAATTTAAAGAAGATTCTGCTATACGTGAGGCTGAAGAAGAAATTGGGTTATCTCTTAAAAAAACAGACTTAGAGTTTATTGGAAATTATCTATCAGAAAAGCAACCGAACGTTCATATAATAGATAATGAATTTCATTATGTGTATTTAGCTAAATTAACTAAGCCAATAGAGCACCTTACATTGCAGAAAGAAGAGGTTTGTGATGTTAAATTAATTCCTATTCAAGTTATTAAAAATCATCTGGAGGATTTAGAAATAAAAAAGGAATATGTGCCTCATGATATCGAATATTATAATTTCATTCTTAAAGAAATCACAAATCGATTCCAATAATGCCGCGATTACTACTAACTATCGTAAATTCAATTGAAACCATTTAAACTATAGTATTTTTGTATTGAAATAAACAAATCAATAAATAAAAACTATGAAAAATTTAAATAACAACACCGTAAAAGAACTAAATGTCTTATTAGCAGATTATCATTTGTACTATCAAAAGCTAAGAAACTTTCATTGGAATATTACCGGGCGTAATTTTTTTGAATTACATCTAAAATTTGAAGAGCTATATGAAGATGCTAAACTAAAAATTGACGAAATTGCTGAAAGAATTTTGACTCTTAGAGCAAAACCTATTAGTAATTATAGTTCTTACTTAACTACTTCATCTTTAGAAGAAGCTGAAACTAATTTAATAGATCATGAAATGATAACAACTATACTTAAGGATCATGATACTATTTTAAAGCAATTAAGAGTTGTAACAAAAGAAGCTGAAGTAGCTGGAGATGAAGGTACCTTAGATATTACTGGCACATATATTGCTGATTTAGAAAAAACAAGTTGGATGTTAGACGCCTGGAATCAAAAAAGTTAAAACTTATATATTGAAACTAAAAATTTCCATTTTTTTAATAGGTATTACCCTATCTGTTAGTTGCCAAAAGAAAAGTCAACATGATTTTTTAAGTGTAAATCATTTATCAAATTCTTTAAAGGAAATATCTGGCGTAACCAGATTACCAAATGACTCACATCTATATGCTATTAATGATTCTGGAAATGATCATACACTTTTTCGTTTGCTTGAAAATGGAGAAATCTTAGATGAGATCAAAATCCCAAATAGCAAGAATATTGATTGGGAGGATTTGACCTATGATCATCAGAATAATTTATACATAGGAGATTTTGGGAATAATGAAAATAAGAGAAAGAAGCTTACCATTTATACTGTATCAGGAATTACATCAAATTCTCCTGAAACAAGCAGTATAGAGTTTACACTAGAAGATCAAAAAAAGTTTCCACCCTCTAAAAAGAAAAGAAATTTTGATATAGAAGCTTTCATATATAAAGATGGGAGCTTCTATCTTTTTACTAAAAACAGGAGTACTAAATTTAATGGTGAAACAAAATTATACAAACTCTTAAATACACCTGGAAAAAAGCAAGTTGCTAAACTAATTGGTACGTATAAAACATGTAGTGACCCTAATGACTGTTTTATATCTGGTGCCGCCATAAATTCCAAAGGAAATAAAATTGCTCTTCTTACTTATAACAAAATATTTATCTTATCAGACTTTGAAGGTGATCATCTATTTAATGGAAAAATTGAAAAAATAAAACTTAATCACTTCTCTCAAAAAGAAGGGATTTGTTTTAAAAATGACTCTACCTTATTTATTGTCGATGAGCGAAGAAAGAATTCCAAAGGAAAAATATATCAATATCAGCTAGAAAAATAATTACACTTAGTTATTCCAATCTTCCTCTAGCATAGCAAATTCATAATTATCTGACCAACCAGTTTTAAGTGGCAACACTTTTCTTTTATGACCTTCTCTAATCATTCCTATTTTTTCCAAAACTCTCACAGAACCTATATTATCTATAGCACAACCAGCTTCTACCCTATGCAATCCAATTTTTTCGAAACTAAATTTTAAAATTCTTTTAGCTGACTCCGTAGCATATCCCTTAGACCAATAATTAGGATGTAACTTGTACCAAATGGACCCTATACTATACTTAGGGTTTCCAATTTTTAGAGAAACTAAACCAATAAATTCTTTACTTGATTGTATATATATTGCAAAAACAAACTCTTTTCTCATTTCGAAATCATCTATCCATTCCTGAAGATATACATCTGTAACTTCTTTATTAGTAGGTATACCCAAAGCGTTATAAAGATCAACTTCTGGAACAGAGAGCAACTCATGAATTTTAGATAAATTTGACGTATCAACAATTTTTAATTGTAATCGATCAGTAAATAACTCCAACTCTTTCAAAATAATTTAAATTATAGATTATACAAGAACACTTACAAACTCTAAACTACCAAAATAAACAAAAAAGTTATTAACACTTAAGTACTTAAACTAAAGGTTTAACTTTTAATCGACAAAAACAGTAAAATCAGTACCAAACAAATCAAAAAAAGTAGTACAAAACTTACTTTTTAACAATTAACAAGAGATAAACACGCTTTTCATGTTGATTATTAGTACTTTATAGATTTTTTTATTAGTAAATTAGCTATTGAAGAATACTATATCGTCATACTATTTTTCTCTATATAACCCCAAAATCCTATCTATATATGAAAGCTTATCCAGCTTATCTCATGATGATATCTTTTTTTTCATCTGGTTTACTTTTTTCTCAACAAAACGTAACTAACGATGCTAACAAAGTTCATCAATACAAAACACATGAAATTATAAATAATAACTCAAAAACTGTCGAAAAAAAATTAGCTTCTTCTAATATTAGAAAAGTTGAATTGATTGATAAAACCAAAATAAACAATAAAAAAGTTAAGACTAATTTAGAACCTGTTAATAAATCAACGAAACCAATACCAAGAACTACTTTAGATTTATTTTAAAATAATATTTTGTTTTGTGAGCAATTCATTGCTCCTTAATAGAAACTCCTAATATTTCGCATCTTATATTGGGAGTTTCTTATTTTCTCTCCTTTTTTACAAAATAATACTACAATATTCCAAACGGAATAGAACTCTAATTATCGTAAAAAACACCAAAACAATCAATTACAAGAAAATAGTTATTAACAACAAGAGGGACGCTTCATAAATTTAGTTGATAATCAACCTATTAGTAACACTATGTTTTTGAGATAAAAAAACCGTAAAACAAAAGTTATTAACAATAATATTCACAATAAAATAACATTAAACAAAGCCGAATAACGCATTTTAATATAATTATTAATAAATTTGAAGGAAATAACCTACATGTTATATTAACCCCAAATACAATATTATGATAAAAAACTACATGCCCCTAAGTTTTGTTCTAATCCTATTATCTTCTTTTTCTTTTAGTCAAGAAAAAGAATTAAAAAGTCCTATTATTAATGACATTACATTAATAGCAAATACTACCTATATAGTTCCTAAAGAAATCCTGTTGACCAATGGCTCCATATTAACCATAGAAGAAGGTGTAATTCTAAAAAACAATAATAACCCAAAAATTACAATTAGCATTGAAAATGGTTCTAAAGTAATTGCCTCCGGTTCCTACGAAAACCCTATTACTTCAACATCAAACGAAGCTAACACCAAAAAACCAATGATAATTATGAAATCCAATACAGGTAAAAGCAATAATACCATAACGGATAACCATTTTCATTATAAATCTATAGAGAATCCAACTATATGGATGAATTCTCAACCTGCTATTCAAACAGAAATATCAAGTATACAACCTAATTTCTAGTTAATAATAAATTAGATTATTGAAAAACCGCCTAAGTTTAGTTCTTAGGTGGTTTTTAAAAACTTAGTCCTAATCCAAAAGTAAAACGTAAACCATCCTCACTACTAAACAAATTAAATTGTCCGGCAATTGTATCCAAAGCATTGACCCAAAATCCTCCTCCTATTGAATCGTGCCAATTATCCGCATCCTCACCATCAAACCATACTCTACCTATATCATAACCTCCATAAACCCCTAATTGCAATGGCAACAAACCTGTTTTAAATTTATTAAAACTATATCTAAGATCTCCGCTAAATGCTAATGCTTTATCTCCTGTAAAACGTTCTTCTCTAAAACCGCGTAAACTATTGATTCCTCCTAAAGTAGCCGCTTGATAAAATTCAAAATCATCTCCGATCAGAAATTCTGCTTGTACATCAGTTTTTAATACTAATTTTCGATTTTTAGTAATCGCGTTATAAAAACCTAATTTCGGACTTATATATCCAAAAGTTCTATCAGTATCATCTAAATTCATTTTAGAACCTCCTTGAAGTTTAAACAACATACCTCTAGTTGGATTAGCACTAATATCAAAACTTTTATACTCATAATTAACATCAATTCCAGCAAAGAACTTTCTTTCAAAAAAATCAGGATCCGATGTTACTAAACCTAATCCAGAAGTAATAAATCGTCCTTGAGAATCTTGTACTTCTACGCCTTCGTAGGATGCTGTAACAGTAAAGCCATTACCGTATCTACCATTTTTACCAATTCCAACATTTAGACCCCAAATACCCGTTTTGACGCGATTATAATCCAAGTCAAGATCATCATCAAGGTTCACTGTATTATTACCAAAACCAAAAAAGTTTTGCGCAAAATTTTCACTTGTATATTTTCCACCAATTACTAACCTCCAATCTCCTACTGCATTTAAGAATTCTCCTTTATAAGAGATATCATATCCTTCTGTAGCAAAATAATACGCTGCTTTAATCGTATGCTTACTCTGGTAGGGATTATTATTAAAACCTCTTACTGTATAAACATCGGTAACGTTTATATTAACTCCATCATCTGGATTAAACCCTATTAGTGGTGTCAATGTATTTGTCTTATCTATATACTTATTATAATCATAGGTGTTATGATTATAATTATTACTAAAGATAAATTTAGCTCCACCTTTTTTAACAACTGTATTAGGTTTTGACTTATGATCATAAACTCTTATTTGCCGCCCATTTTCTATTGTGTATTTATCATTATTTTGTCCTCCGACTATTCTCGTACAAATAGGGTTACTTCCTTTTCCGGTAACTATAAATTCATCATCATCATCCAAACCATATATCCATATTTCTTTAGTCTCTTTAGATAAAATAGTTCTTTCATAAAATGGTTCTTGAGGAACTCCATCTTTTATCCTTGAAATTTTAACGGTTGTACTATTATCGTTTCTTATTATTTCAAAACGATCGTCTTTATCCGTTCCTCTAATAATCACCTGTTTAGAAAGGTATTTATAATATCTCTCTGCTATATCTTCAATATTATCTCTTCTCTTTCTTAAATAGCCTTTAATTCTTTCTATCGTTGCATCCTGTAACTCTACAGGCAGGTTACTAAACGCTTTATCTATAGCTTCGTCATTAAGATTATCTTTAATATAATTTGCTTCTTCTAGCCATATTTTCTTACCAGAATTTTGTGCAAAAGTTCGATCTAATCTAATTCCTGACTCATTAATCCATCTTACATTTTTTAATTCGCCTTGATATACTTGAAACTTACGCGTAATAGGAACAATAAACTTTATAACACCTAAAAGTCCACCATCGTAATTAGAAAAGACTTGATCTCGATCTTTAGGAATTGGACGATATAATTTTCCTTTTTTTGTATCAAAACGAGACCATCTCCATTGATCAGAATGTCTGTCCCAATCCCCTAAAATCATATCAAACAATCTTGTTCGGATATAATGTGCTTCATCCATTTGATACTCTTCATCTTTTCTCAAATTTTTAAGTAAGTCATCTGTGCCTTCTATATCATCTGGCCTACCAAATGACGCTAAATCTTTGTGTTCTTTTCCAGGTCTTTCTTCCAGAAAATACATTTCATCACCAAAATCTTTGTTGTACTGTCCTAATGCTGGATGTTTAGGAATATAATACACTTTCGAGTTTGCATGATATACGTCGATTGCGTCCGCCAATCCGCCAACAACTAAAAATGCATAAGGATAACTAGAAGTATAGAAATCAGATAGAAGTTCTTCTGTAAAAGTGTCATCAAAATCGTCTTCTAAATATGTATCTTTAAATGCTCCTTTTTGCAGAAACTGAGTAACACTTTTTCTCATAGCCCTTAAACTATAACGTTTCCCTGTGCTATCTATCAGACGTAGTGATCTAGTAACTTGTCCTCCTCCTCGTCTATCAATAGTAAATCCTCCTAACAACGTATCTAGTGTAGCAATAGGAATTTTAATATCTGTACTGTAAACCTTTCTATAATGATCTCCCCATAAAGATTGATAAAAATTAGACTTTGCTGTTTCTTCTTTATTATATATGGCTGCAGAAATATCATTATCAAAAGAATTACTCAAATTACCACTATCATAATTTTCTGGTTGTTTATGTACATCTGTTTGATATACCAATTTTATTTCTCCTTCTTCATTTCCATAAAAACGTACATTTGAGGAGCCATCTTTATAAACATCTAAAACTGCAAAACCTTGATTTGGGTAAGAGAACAATCCATCTTTTCCCAAAGTAGCTGCAGAAGCTTTGGATCCTGATCCTGAAACTATCTGCTTTAACCCTTTACTGTCAATGTATTGTAATGAATGTTCATGTCCAGAAGCAAAAATAACTCTTTCACTATCCCTCGCCATAGTGGATAATCTTCTCATTAATTTATTATAACTTTCATTATACCTATCCTGAGGAGAAACACCTCCTTGTGACCTTATTTGAGTAACCAAAGAACCTAAGATAGGAAGAGGAATTTTCTTTTTAGAAGGAAATATATGACTCTTAAAACTGTATTTCCCTCCGTGTGGGCCATTTGTAAACATCGGATGATGCATTGCTACTAAAACAGTTTTTCCATTATGCTTTTTAAGCTCACCTTGTATTTCATTTAAAAACTTATCTCTAGTTTTTATTTCACAATTATCATTTATTGTAGGATTTTTATTCCAATCAGCAAGATACCATTGCGTATCTAAAATAAGTAATTGAATTTGGTCACTTACTTCGATACTCTCAATAGGACATCCTTTTGAGGGTAAAAAAGATCTTTTATTACTTAACTTTTTTCTTACGTATTTTTCTTCTCGTCTTAAACCTTTTACCCCATCATTGTACCAATCATGATTTCCCGGAATAAAAACTACATCTCCTTTAAAAGAATCAGCAGCTTCTACCTGTGCATCTATCCTATGCTCTGACAAGGCTCTATCTTCTGATCCTTTTTCGGGCATCCCTTTCTGATATATATTATCCCCAAGGTAAATAAGGTAATCGTCAACAGTATTTTCTTTTTCTACAATTTGTTTTAACGCTTCTAATCCAGCTGTGCTTTGGTTCATTGAGGCATTTCCTGCATCTCCAACCAAATAGAAACTTTTTTCTATTTCTTTATTAGGTAATTTTTTTGGGAAATTTTCGTCTAAATATTGAGTCTGATATGTTGCGCAAGAGTTTAATAATAAAATTGAAATGATTAAGAACGTTTGTATATTTTTATTCATAATGGAGTACATTCATTTTTTTTAATTATTTTGGTTACTGAAAAATTATAACATGAACGAGTTAGTTGAAAAAACTGATAATTTTGTTTCTGAACTTTTTACTAAAAAACTTCCTGAAACCTGTATCTATCATAATTATACACATACCAAAAGAGTATTTAAAAGTACGAAAGAAATCATTGACAATACTAATATTTCAGAAGAAGATAAAGATATATTATTATTGACCGCATTACTTCACGATACAGGCTATTCTGAAAGCCTTGATAATCACGAGGAACACAGTGTTATTATCTCTAAAGCCTTTTTAAAAGAACAAAATATTTCTGACGATATTATTAATAAAGTATCTTCTTTGATATTGGCTACAAAAATGGAGCACAAACCAAATAATTTATTAGAGAAAATTATTAGAGATGCCGATGCTTCTCACTTGGCTAAAGGGTATTTTAAGGAAACTAGTGAATTTTTAAGACAGGAATTTGAGTTTAACAACAAAGAAAAATATAGTAGCGCTGACTGGTTAAAGATTAATATCGATTTCTTAAAAAATAAACACGAATTTTACACAGAATATGCTTTAAAGAATTGGCAACCAAAAAAAGAAGAACATCTATTAGAAATACTTAATGAACAAACAGCTTTAAAAAAGAAAAAGAAAAAAGCCAAGTTGAAAAAGTTAGTTAAAGAAGAAAGTCCTGAAAAAGGCATCCAAACCCTGTTTAGAGTAACTCTTAGAAACCATTTAAAACTAAGTGATATTGCAGATACCAAAGCGAATATCTTATTATCTGTAAATGCTATTATCATTTCATTAGCACTATCTAATTTAATTCCTAAACTAGATAATCCTTCTAACCAATATTTAATTTATCCAACACTAATATTTATCGTATTTAGTATTATATCGATGTTATTATCGGTATTGGCTACAAGACCTAATGTTACTAGTGGAGAATTTACACGCAAGGAAATAGAAGAAAAGAAGGTTAATCTTTTATTCTTTGGTAATTTTCATAAAATGCCTCTTAATGATTACAAATCGGCGATGCATGAACTAATGGATGACAAGGAATATATTTACGATACTATGATAAAAGATTTATACTTTTTGGGTAAGGTACTACATAGAAAATATAAAATCCTCAGAATTACTTATACCGTTTTTATGATTGGCTTTATTACTTCGGCATTATCCTTTGTAATTGCGTTCAATACGTTGCAATAAAAAAAGCTATTTATTAATTTCTTTCATTAAATCTTCATACGTGTAATATTCTTTATCCTCTTTATTCTTATTATAAAGAATATTCACTCTCAATGCTTTTAACCCAGTAACACCTTGTAAATCGTCCAATTCTACCACTTCTATCTCATCTTCTAAATAATTCTTGGACTGTAAGAAGTTGATATATTTGATGTATTCCTTTTCATCAGTACGCTGAGAATAGACAACAACCAATTTTCCTTTTTCAGTGATTCTCTGGTTTGTACCTTTAATCTTAGCTTTATCTACTCTTTTCTTAACTACTTCATATCTTGCATTATAAGTACCATCAACATCAAAACGCTTTTCATCCATTCTAAATCTTACTGATAATGAAGCATTAAAAACCAGTACCATAGAAGCTACATCCAACGGAACAGGTAAATCTTGTTTTAGTTGGTAATACTCATTCTCCATTTCACACATTACCTGTAACTGCCATAACCTAAGGTTATAAAGATATATTTTATTGAAACTATTCTGTTTAGTAATAGACTCACCTATGTACATATTATGCTCTACTCCGTCAGTTTTAAATCGTTCAAAATAATGCGGGTACATTTTTTGGGCTTCCTTTTGTTTTTCATCTAACAATGCTGCCATCTTTTTATTAATCAACATAACAGATTCATCGTACGCTTTTCTATGCTTATATAGCATTTTAGTACTCTTATCTAATGAATTATTATATTGATTTATCAATCCCTCTAGTTCGATATTAGTTCCCTTTAAATGTTTGAATAACGGCTTAATTTCATTTTTTATAAAATTAAGAATTCGTTGTTCTGTATCTACCTGTAAATGAGAAGAAACTGAATTTATATAATTCTCTATTCTAAATTTAATTTGATCATAAATTGGTAAAGAATCTATTTCTCTAACCTTATTAATAACCCTGGCAATAGCCTTTAATTGAAGAATTAAATCCTTTTGAACCGAACCATTTCGCGCCTCAGAAGATCCTTTGATATCAATCTGTCCAAATAAAGGATATACATCTTCAAAAACCACTTCTCTAAAAGAAGTTGGATTTTCTTCTACTTTAGATAAAATAAAACGCTTAGCTTCTTGTCTAAATTTCCAATATACACTTGGATGTATAGAAGTACATTCTTGTTGGATAACCAGCTCTAATTCATCTTCGGCTTTTGCTTTAGACCTTAAAACAGAATCTACTAGATATGGCATAATATCTAATAGTTTGTTTGCATTGATACTATTTAACTCCTTAATATTAGGCGAAACAATTTCTAAAACCCCTAATAGCTTTCCATTATTTTCTATTGGTGCTATAATTGCACTTTTAATATTTTGCTTTGCCAGATTGCTGTACATAAGTTCATCTGGATAAGTTTCATGCATTTTTTGAATATTAGAAACCGCAAAAGGTTCTGATTTTTCAAATAAGTATTGATACGTTCCTTTACACAAAGCTGTCTCACAGCAATCAGAAAACTTATCATATAACACATAACTATCTATAGTTTTGAACGGAACTCGTTCTAAAACTCTTTCTTCCTCATTATAGTTAGAGAAACCTACTTTAATCTCAGGGAGATTAAATATCCCTCTAAAGATATTCTGAAAACTTCCAATAAAATCTCCTTGTGTCTTATCGTATTTTAAAAGGCTTGTTTTAAATTCTGATAAAGATACATCCGCTGTTACGTCAAATAAATTTGCGATAACAATTCCTTTAAATATCCAGCTATTGGGAGGAAATTTTTCTTTCCAAATCTCTACATTATCAAAATTATCGATTAAAACAGCAACATCTTCTTCAGTAATATCTCTTGCATTATCTGTTTTAATTACTTCAATAAAATCTCCGTTATATAAAATTCTATAATGACGCATTATCCCAGATGCATCCGGTATATCATAAAAAAACGGTCTTCTAAAATCAATTTTATAACCGTAATATTGACTCAAAATTATACTACATCCCATTATAAAATAATGGTCCTCATCTAAGTTCTTAATTTGTGGTTCAAAATCAGAACCCGCTGCTTTTACAATGTTTTTGTAACGTTCAGTTGATTTTACTACAGTATTATTAAAAGGTATTGTTGCAATCTTTATTTCATTTTTTTGTAGAATTTGAGCAAAAGAATCTTCCAAAACGAACTCTATCTGCGGCAACAACTCCTGCACACGTTCTTCTGTCCTTATTCCTTCCTCTAACTCAGGATAATCTTCTGCAATTTTTAAAATACTTTCCGCACGATCACGTAGTAATTTATTATCACTTTTTAAAAACTCTCTGTATTGGTCAAAGAATGAAGAGAAACTTATCCTAATATCCAACGGAAATTCATGCTCCAGGACCTTCATAACGGTTTATTTACGGTAGTTTAACAAAAATAACACAAAACTTTGTCACTTAATATCGGTATTAACAATTAATTAATTGAAAAGCTTACTTTATAAGTCATTTATCAATAATTAATAGACGAATATTAACATACAATTAGGACTAAAAACAATAAAAAAATAATTTTCTTTATAATTTTAGAACAAAAACCCATGTTATCTATCTCATTAGACTCTAAACAAATGGTTTTTGTTACACCTATTATATTTTTTTATCATCTTTATTTTTAGAATACAAATTAAATATTAACAAATACTTATATTTAAAAGTTAATTTTTGGGGTTTAAGGTCCATATTACATATTTTTACAGATCAAAAAAGAAATAGAATGAAAAAAATAGTACTGCTTGCTCTCATATTGCTAATAGCAGCATGTCAAAAAGAGGAAAAGGGATATTCAATTACAGCTGAAACAAATGGGTTTGAGGATGGAGTTACAGTATATATAAATGCAATAAACCAATCAAACAGACCTACTATCATAGATTCTACTACGATACAGCAAGGTAAATTTTCGATATCGCTACCTGTGGTAGAAGATAATGATTTTAACTATTTAACTTTTAATGGGACGCCCCAAAATGTATTATTCCTTGCCGAAAATAACCCCATCAAAATGACTATCTATAAAGATAGCTTACGATCTTCAATTATTAAAGGAGGACCTGAAAATCAATTATTTTTCAAGTACTTAAGTAAGATGACTGATTTTGGGAAAGAAAAGCAAGAACTTAGTAACCAATATCAGATAGCTTCTAAGTTAAAAGAAACTGAAAAAACAGTTAACCTATCTAGAAAATTACAAAAGATACGTGTTGACGAAAATAAATACAGAAGAGAAATTGCTGAAAATAACCCCAATTCTTTAGTAGCAGTAATGGCGCTTACAGATTTATTAAATCTAAAAGCTGCTCCCGCAAAACAAATTAAAAAAATATATGCTACTGTCCAGGATACCTTAAAAACATCACGATTAGGTAAAAACCTAGATCGATTAATTACAGCTTCTATTGGTAAAATAGATATAGGTAGTGAGGCTGAAGATTTTTCTGCTCCTAATCCTGAGGGAAAAATGGTTTCTCTTAAAGAATCCATGGGTAAAATTACTATAATTGATTTTTGGGCATCTTGGTGTAAACCTTGTAGAGCAGAGAATCCTAATGTAGTTAGAGTTTATAATAAATATCATGATAAAGGACTAAATATCATAGGAGTTTCTCTGGACAGAAAAAAAGACCATTGGACAACAGCAATCGATCAAGATAATTTAGAATGGAATCACGTATCCCACCTAAAATTTTGGCAAGATCCAATAGCAAAAGCCTATGGAGTAAGATCAATCCCCGCTACTTTTATTATCGATGATAAAGGGAACGTAATTGCTAAAAACCTTAGAGGTCCTGCTTTAGAAACAAAAATTTCAGAATTATTAGGAGAAGAATCTCTGTAGATTCGGAACGATAACAATTTAAATAAAAAAAGATCTGATAATCAGATCTTTTTTTATTTAAAGTTTCCCGAGTCGTTGCATGACAAACAAAACAATTATGGGTATTGCTAACAACCCTATCATTAAAAGGTTTTCTTGAAACAAAAAAGGGGCAAGAATTAATGTCACTACATATCCTCCAACTGCTCCACCAAAATGGGCGTCGTGTCCAATATTACCAGACCTACTCTTCATCCCATAAATTGAATATAGCAAATATCCAATACCAAAAATATAGGCAGGAATAGGAATAGGAATAAACATCAGATACAATTTCATTCCTGGTTGAAATAATATTGCAGAAAAAATAATTCCAGAAACCGCTCCACTAGCTCCAACAGCACTATAATGATACTCATCCTTATGAAAAAAGAGAGAAAACAAGTTCCCTACAATCAAGCTACAAAAATAGATTACAAGAAACTTAATATTTCCTAATGCATTAAGAACTACTGGTGCAAAAAAGTATAAGGTAAACATATTAAAAAATAAATGCATATGATCTACATGCAAAAAACCAGAAGTAAGCATTCGTATTTGCTCACCACGTCTTATACCTCCAATATTAAACTTATAGCGTTCCAAAAAAGAAAAATCATTTAATCCCTTTAAAGAAACTAGCACATTTACCAATATAATGGCAATTACTACTACATCAAGATTTAGCATACATAATATTTTATCATCCAAATATAATATATATTTCAACCCAATGAGTACCGAATTTATTTAGAAATAAGATGATTTTATAGTTTAGTAATAGTAAGCTAAAATAGATTATCTTTAGCCGCTAAAAATAGAATTTAATGCAATTAGTGATTTATAGTTTAGTATATCCCATACTTTGGATCATATCTAAACTACCTTGGAGATTATTTTACTTGTTTTCAACTTGTGTTTACATCCTTACTTATCATATTGTAAGGTATCGAAGAAAAACAGTAACAGAAAATCTAAACTTAGCTTTTCCCGATAAGGATACCAAGGAAATAAATCGTATTCGAAAAGCTTCGTATAAACATATGTGTGATATGTTCTTAGAAATGATTCGTTCTTTATCTATAAGTGAAAAAGAAATCGTAAAACGTTTTCATATTACCAACCTAGATGCTATAGTAGACTTAGAGAATAAAAATAAAAGTATCATTGCGATGATGGGGCATTATAATAGTTATGAATGGACCAATTCGATTGATTTAATAAGTAAGTTTAGATGCGTTGGGATTTACAAACCTATCAAGAACAAATATTTTGACAAGTTAGTACATAGAATTAGGGGCAGATTTAACTCTAGATTAATTCCAAGCGCTAAAGTTTTCAGAGAAATGACGATGGATCAAAGAAAGGAGAATCCTGAATTAAGTTTATATGGTTTAATTTCTGATCAATCACCTAAACTAAATAATGCAACATTCTGGACAGACTTTATGGGAATAAAGGTACCGGCATTTGTAGGAGGAGAAGTTCTTTCTAGAAGATTAGGTCTTAGTATATTTTATCTTCACGTAGAGAAGATAAAAAGAGGGTATTATGAGGCAACTTTGATTCCAATTTCTGAAGATCCAAAAAATGAAGATGAATATGCTATTACCAAGAAATTCACAAAACTACTTGAAGAACAAATCAAGCATAAACCAGAGAATTATTTATGGACTCATAAACGATGGAAACATCGCAATGCTAAACCTCCTAAGGATGCTGTAATTGCTTAAAATTTCACTTTTATTTAAGATTATACTAAGATTTTTGAACCTCAAATAATTTTATATTTGTAGGCTAAATTAATATAATGCAACTATTGGTATATCGCCTTGTGTATCCAATTTTATGGATTATTTCTAAACTACCGTGGCGTCTGTTTTATATGTTTTCTACCGGTGTATACATTCTTGTATATCACATTATTGCATATAGAAAGAAAGCTGTAACAGAGAACCTGACACTGGTTTTTCCTGAAAAATCTTCTGAAGAGATCTCCAAAATAAGAAAAGCTTTTTATAAACATATGTGCGATATGTTTTTAGAAATGATTAAATCAATTTCTATAAGTGATAAGGACCTTCTGGATAGATTTAAAATTATTGATATCGAATCTCTTAAAAAATTAGAAGCAAAAAACAAAAGTATAGTAGTCCTAATGGCGCATTATGCCAGTTATGAATGGGCTACAGTTACACAATTATTAATTAATTTCCCGACAGTCGGTGTTTATAAACAAGTTAAAAACAAATACTTTGACCAACTTGTACATCGCATAAGAAAGCGATATGATGCACGACTTATTGCTAGTTATAACGCTATGAAAGAAATTACAAGAGATAAGGTTAATGGTAAATTATGTTCCTATGCATTCTTATCTGATCAATCACCAAGTTTGACAAAAGCAACATATTGGACCAATTTTATGGGGATCAAAGTACCCACTCATGTTGGTGGAGCTGTATTAGCTAAAAGACTAGACATGTCCGTTGCCTATTTACAGGTAGAAAAAATAAAGAGAGGGTATTACCAAGCTAGATTTATTCCAATTACAGAAAATGCAAAAAACTGCGAAGATTTTTATATTGTGGAAACTTACTTAAGAATGGTAGAGGAACAAATCCGTAAAGCTCCGGAATATTATTTGTGGACACACAAGCGATGGAAACATCGTAATGCAGAAATACCTAAAGATGCAACAATACATTAATCAAACACTCTTGCTAATTGGATTAACAAGAGTGTTCTGAAATAATATTAAATTCCTGCTATTTCTTTAAGAGTAGCAATTGTATCATTTGCTAATTGATCCGCTTTTTTCTGACTTAAAGCTTCTGTATATATTCTAATAATAGGTTCTGTATTACTTTTTCTTAGATGAACCCAAGAATCACTAAAATCCACTTTTACACCATCAACCGTACTAACTTCTTCCGCAACATGTTTATTATGAAATCCTTTTAAAATTTCATCAACATTTAATTCTGGAGTTAATTGCACCTTATTTTTACTCATAAAATAAGATGGGTAACTATTACGCAACGCACTTACACTGCACTTCTTCTCAGCCAAATGTGTTAAAAACAATGCGACACCAACTAGAGAATCTCTTCCATAATGTAACTCTGGATAAATAATACCACCATTTCCTTCTCCCCCAATGATTGCATTATTAGCTTTCATTTTTGAAACTACATTCACCTCTCCTACTGCACTGGCTTCATAAGTACCATTATGTTTTTCGGTAACATCTCTTAATGCTCTACTAGAAGATAAATTGGATACTGTATTACCTGGCGTCTTACCTAGTACGAAATCCGCACATGCAACTAATGTATATTCTTCTCCAAACATTTCTCCATCTTCACTCATAAATGCTAAACGATCAACATCAGGGTCTACAGTAAGACCAAAATCTGCTTTTTCCTTTACAACAAGTTCTGATAAATCGGTTAAATGTTCTTTTAGAGGTTCTGGATTATGTGGGAAATGGCCATTAGGCTCACAATAAAGTTCTACTACCTCAACCCCCATCTTTTTAAGTAGTTTTGGAATAGCTATTCCTCCAGTAGAATTAACAGCATCCACAACAACTTTAAAACCTGCTTCTTTAACGATTTCTGAGTTCACTAAAGATAGATTCAACACCTCTTCAATATGCTTATCAATATAAGTATCATTTGTCGTTATTGAACCTAAGTCATCTACTTCTGCAAACTGATAGTCATCATTTTCTGCTATATCTAAAATCTTTTTTCCGTTTTCTGCATTCAAGAACTCTCCCTTACCATCTAATAACTTAAGTGCATTCCACTGTTTTGGATTATGACTTGCGGTTAAGATGATTCCTCCATCTGCTTTTTCTAAAGGAACTGCTACCTCGACAGTAGGAGTGGTTGACAATCCTAAATCCACAACATGAATACCTAAACCTATTAATCCATTCATTACTAATTGCTGAATCATTGATCCAGAAATACGGGCATCTCTACCAACAACTACGATAGGATGTTCTTTATTGGTCTCTGCTTTTAGCCAGCTTCCATACGCTGATGCAAATTTAACTGCGTCTATAGGTGTTAAATTATCTCCTACTTTTCCCCCAATAGTTCCGCGAATACCAGATATTGATTTGATTAATGTCATATATCGATTGATTATTTTTTGTTTTTAACAAATGTACGTGCTACAAGTCATTACCACAACCCTATGATTAAAGTTTACATAAAAACAATAACAACTTTCCAAAAAATTGTAAATTCACATAATGAATTTTTTAGCCCATATCTACCTTTCTGGAGAAGATCAAGAACTTAAAATAGGTAATTTTATTGCCGATTCTGTTAAAGGAAAAAAGTTTGCTCAATTCCCAGAACGGATACAACAAGGTATTACTCTACATCGTAAAATAGACTCATATACCGATAGTCATCCAATTGTAAGAGAAAGTGTTTTGAGATTATTCCCAAAATATGGACACTACAGCACTGTTATCGTGGACATATTATATGATCATTATTTAGCTGCATATTGGAGTGATTATTCTAAAATTCCATTAGATAAATATGTCTCTGATTTCTATACGTTATTACAAGAATATTATGAAGTTCTTCCAAAACGAGTACAGGATTTTCTTCCCTATATGTTTCGTGACAATTGGCTACTTAGTTATGCTACAATTCCAGGGATAGGAAGAATTCTTTATCAAATGAACCATCGCACTAAAAACAAATCAAAAATGAACTTTGCCGTTGTAGAACTAGAACAGTATTACAATGAGTTCGAAAAAGAATTCCGATCTTTCTTTGAAGAATTAGAGTTGTTTACAAAAAATGAAATGAGAACGCTGTGAAAATATTATATCTTTTTTTATTGCTCCTGATATTTTCTTGTAATAAAAGAGAAAGCAATGTTACAATAAAAAACATATGTGATGAAGAAGTCATTACAACTACTAAAAATGGATATACTAAAAATTACTACCCTAATTCAATAAACTTAGAAAGTCTTGGCCATTATAATAACGGAGTTAAACAGGGTTTTTGGAAATATTTTTATCGAAATGGAAGTGTAAAAATTGAAGGGCATTATCAAAATGGTAAAAAACAAGGATATTGGAAAGAATATCACACCAATGGAAATGTAAAGTCTGAGGGACATATAGATAATTGTAAACCTTCAGGTTATTGGAAATTTTATGATAAAAAAAACAACACAATTAAAGAAATTAATTACTAATAAAACATCTAATACTATGCGATTGCTTTATCTTTTACTTTTTATTCTAGTTATCTCATGTAAAACCAATCCAGAATCAGCACAAGAAATTATTTCTGAAACAAAACCTGTTTTTGGTGTAATTGAAAAAAATGCGATGGTTGTATCTGCGCGAGAAGAAGCTTCTAAAATTGGTAAAGATATTCTTCAGAAAGGTGGTAATGCATTTGATGCTATGGTAGCTACAGAAATGGCATTGGCAGTTTCTTACCCGTATGCCGGTAATCTAGGAGGTGGTGGGTTTATGGTATATAGAAAAGCTAAT
Source organism: Aquimarina sp. AD1 (assembly GCF_003443695.1). Classification (NCBI taxonomy): domain Bacteria; kingdom Pseudomonadati; phylum Bacteroidota; class Flavobacteriia; order Flavobacteriales; family Flavobacteriaceae; genus Aquimarina; species Aquimarina sp. AD1. Next base: position 1,844,702 of record NZ_CP031966.1, read on the forward strand.
GGAGAAACTGGCGCTATTGATTATCGTGAAAAAGCTCCTCTCGCCGCATTTAAAGATATGTATCTCGATGAAAATGGAGATCCAATCCCAGAAAAAAGTCAACTAGGTTCTTTAGCTGTAGGTGTTCCTGGCACAATCGCTGGTATTTTCGAAGTACACGAAAAATTTGGAACACTCTCTATAGAAGAGCTGTTAACTCCTGTGGTAAAACTTGCTAAAAAAGGGTATGTAATTACAGAAAATCAAGAAAAACGGCTTAACCACTTTAAAGACCTGTTTATTGAAACTAATAAAGACACCATTCTTTATGCTCAGACAATTAAAGCAAATGACACCCTAAAAAATCCAATGTTAGCAAAAACACTTGAGCGAATTATTAAGAATGGAAAAAATGAATTTTATAAAGGAGAAACGGGAGAAAAATTAGTTGCATATATCCAATCACAAGGTGGAATAATGACTATGGAGGATCTAAATAAATACGAAGCTAAATGGCGGGATCCAGTTAAATTCTCATATAAAGATTTAAATATCATATCAATGTCTCCTCCTTCTAGTGGTGGAGTATGCTTAGCGCAAATCATGAAGATGATTGAACCCTACGACCTTAGTACGTACGGACATAATTCTTTAAAATCGATACAAGTAATAACAGAAGCAGAAAGAAGAGCTTATGCAGATAGAAGCTTCTATTTAGGTGATCCAGATTTTGTAAAAATTCCAATCGACACTTTAATAAGTGATGCATACTTATCCGAAAGAATGAATGATTTCGATATGGATAAAGCTACTTTATCTACAGATCTTAGCTACGGAAGTATTCCTGGATATGAAAGTAGTGAGACTACTCATTATTCTATCGTTGATCAATTCGGAAATGCAATTTCTGTAACTACAACATTAAATGGCGCGTATGGCTCTAAACTTTTTGTTCCTGAACTAGGTTTCTTTCTAAATAATGAAATGGATGATTTTAGTGCTAAACCTGGAACTCCTAATATGTTTGGGCTTCTAGGAGCTGAAGCTAATGCAATTGCTCCAGAAAAAAGAATGCTTAGTTCAATGACTCCAACCCTAGTCGAAAAAGATGGTAAATTATGGATGTCCGTTGGAACTCCTGGAGGATCTACTATTATCACATCAGTTTTACAAACTATCTTAAATGTTAAAGAATATGGAATGACCATGCAAGACGCAGTAAATGCACCTCGTTTTCATCACCAATGGCTGCCAGATGTTGTTATTTTTGAACCTAATTCATTTGACAAAAATGTGCTAGATAGCTTAAGAAGTAAAGGATACAAGACAAACGAAGAACAAAGTAGAATTATTGGTAAAGTAGATGGCATTTTAGTATTATCTGATGGAACTTTAGAAGGAGGTGCTGATAAACGCGGAGATGATACGGCAGTTGGATTTTAAAATCAAATCTTCGTTTTACCAAAAAACAAAAACCATATATTATTCTAAACTTGTTAACTATAAAACACCACTATTACTATAAAAAAAGTTAAAAAATTTAAATTATCATAACAAAAACAAACTTCATAGCCCTTTATTCAGAGCTAATGCAACAATATTATCATTAATTGCAACAATTATTACACTAGAGATTTATCCTTAAGAATACATTAGTGGAAACTTAATTAACATTGTTAAAACGTAAACAGATTTTAAAAAAATACAATGTTTAAAATATGTAATTATGATTAAAAAATTATTTTCACTCCTACTATGCTTATGCTCTATTTTTAGCGTAACCGCGCAATATTCGATTAGTTATGATTCTGCAGATCCTGTTACTGTTGTTGCCGGTCAATCTATAACATTAAATTATACATACTCGGCATCCATGGAGGTTGGTGCTCAATTTCAGATTTTTGAAACTGATAATTCAGGTATTTTCGGAGGCGCTACAGCTATAGGAACTGCAGTAGCTGAATTTCCTACGCTAGATGCAGGAACAGATGTTATGGGTACAATTACTCTTAATATCCCAGCCAATTTGCCATTAAGTTCTTCCCTTTCCGGAACGGAATATCGTATTTTCGGAAAACTATCTTCCGAAGCAAACTCTGATGCTACAGCGGATGTAACCTGGGATACTGGAGGAGTATATCCTTCAATAATAGTTACATCTCCTCCTTATTCTATAACATACGACTCTGCAAATCCAGTTACTGTAGCTGCTGGAGAATCTATTACATTAAATTATACATATACAGCATCTATGGATGTTGCTACACAATTTCAAATTTTCGAGGCTGATGTTCCAGGTATTTTTGGCGGAACTACTGCAAACGGTACTGCTGTAATTGTTACTCCGACTGTTGTAGCTGGAACAGATATATCAACTACAGTTACTCTTGACATACCGTCAGACCTCCCAATAAGTGCATCACTTTCAGGAACCAAGTATTACATTTTTGGAAAATTGTCTTCTGCAGATAATCCAGATGCTAGTTCTGATGCGGATTGGAGCGTATCTGGAGAATACCCAGAAATTACTATTTCACCTGTACTTAGCACTAGTGATTTCACCACTTTCGATAGAGATAAATTATACTTTAATAATACTTCGGCATCTTTAGTAATCAATGATGTAAATGAAATAAAGTCTTTAAGTATTTATAACATTATAGGTAAAAAAGTATATGAAGTTGAAGATGTAAAAAACACCACAAATATCAACTTATCAACGCTCCCAAAAGGGTTATATATTGCACGATCTGATTCGAAATTCTTAAAATTTATTAGATAAAATATAACAGAATTAAAAAATATTAAGGTCAAAAAATAAACAAAAAGCCAATGATGCATTTCATTGGCTTTATTTATCGTAAAACATTATCTATTTAATGAATTCAATACTTCGAAAAGCAGCTGTTACCTTATAACTTCGAATGATAGGTGTTTGTAACTTCTCTTCTTTTCCCAGAAGAAAGCAAGGGGATTTCATCTACATACAATATATCTATACGAGCATTTTGACCCAAATACCCTTTAAATTCTTCTAACATAGTAGCTTCATCCACTTTCTTATCCGTATTTAATTTGATCTTATAGCTCTTTTCACCATACTGAACCAACTGAAACTGTTTATAATCACCATATTTACATAGCTTATAAGAAACATGAGAAGGAACTATACCTCCTTTAGTATCATAAATCAAATCTAATTTTCTACCCTCAATTGACGAGAGATAACTGATATTATTTTTATCTAAACTTACAACTCCTATATCTCCTGTATCATATCGAATTATTGGCATTGCATAATTATGTAAATCAGTAACAATAATTCTCCCCCTTTCACCTGGAGACACTGGAACATCTTTATAGAAATCAAAAACCTCAATAAAATAACTTGCAGAATTGATAATAAATTTAGAACGTCCCTGTCTATCTTCTTGGGCTAAAATTCCATTCTCATTATTAGAATATCTCGAAATTGGTGAAACTCCAAAATACTTTTTCATACGATTTCTCACATAATCATTAAGCCCTTCTGACATTGTAATAATTGACTGCACATTGGTATCTACAGGATCTGCCTCTACCTTATCAAGGTGTTGACAAATTTTAGTAAACGCAGAAGTGTATCCCAGAAAACTCTTTTTTGAAGAATTTAATCTTAATTCTTTTATAAAAACTTCTATTTCTTTATCCGAAAGTTGGAAAACACTTTTAGGATATATGTTCTGCCACCAAAATCTCGAAAGTATATTATGCTTGTAATTATCAGGCCAAATTTTTACATAAATTAATTTTTGCCCGATCTCATATCCCGATTGATAAGAAAAATATAAATTATCCCCTGTATTACGACAGCGTTTACTCATATTCTGTAACACAGAAAATGGAGCTCCCGTAGAACCACTAGTAGAAACTAACACGCAATTCTTCGCTTTATATTTAGAAGATCTAAATTCTTCAAAATTATCACGAATTATGTTTTTATTAATTACTGGAAAATCTAAAATTGAATTATAACCTGAATATTTCTGATAAAACCAGGTAGTACTAACAGCATGCTTGAGTATTTTCTGAAGATATCTATCTTTTTTAGCTTGAACCGATTGAGAATTTGGATTCTCAATCAATTCTTTAATATCCTTAAAATGGCTTTTGATATCATTTCCCTTAAGAATATCAAAAAACCAAAAGATTTTTCTACGAAAAACTTGTGATAGATTCATTAGTATATTCCATTACTTTAACCCTATATATAGGTAGTATAGCGATTTCCTCTATTAAGAATAACTGTGTGTGAATAAAATTATAAACAGGGGTATTGTTAAGCCTTGATAAAAGTAAACTTTTTTTTGTTATTCATAAATATAAACACAAAAAAAGCACAGTTTTCACTGTGCTTTTTTTTATATAGAATAACAAATGTTATTTCACTTCTTCAAAATCTACATCTTCTACATCACTTCCTTCAGAGTCTCCTCCTTCTGGTTGTGCTCCAGCTTCTGGACCTGCCGCACCACCTTGCGCTTCGGCTTGTGCTTTGTACATTTCTTCACTAGCTGCTTTCCATGCTTCATTCATTTTATCAAGTGCTGGCTGTATAATTGCAAGATCCTTAGTTTCGTAAGCTTTCTTTAATTCTTCTAAAGCTTCTTCTACTGGTTTCTTATTATCATCAGAGATTTTATCGCCAAACTCTTTAAGTTGTTTTTCCGTCTGGAAAATCATTCCATCCGCTTCATTCAACTTATCTGCAGTTTCTTTTGCTGCTTTATCTGCTTCAGCATTCGCTTCTGCTTCTTGCTTCATTTTCTCGATTTCCTCTTCTGTTAATCCAGAAGATGCTTCGATACGAATATCCTGTGACTTATTAGTAGCTTTATCAGTAGCAGAAACTTTGATAATACCATTAGCATCTATGTCAAAAGTAACTTCGATCTGTGGTGTACCTCTTTGCGCAGGTGGAATTCCATCTAAGTGGAAACGACCTATCGTTTTGTTATCCGCCGCCATAGGACGCTCTCCTTGTAACACATGAATTTCTACAGAAGGTTGATTATCTGCTGCTGTAGAAAAAACTTGTGATTTCTTCGTAGGAATCGTTGTATTTGCTTCAATCAGCTTAGTCATAACATTACCCATTGTCTCAATACCTAGAGAAAGTGGTGTTACATCTAATAACAATACATCTTTTACATCTCCTGTAAGAACTCCTCCTTGGATAGCAGCTCCAACAGCAACTACCTCATCCGGGTTTACTCCTTTACTTGGTGCCTTACCAAAAAACTTTTCCACTGCTTCCTGAACTGCAGGAATACGAGTAGAACCTCCTACTAATATAATCTCATCGATATCACTTGTAGATAAACCTGCAGCATCAAGTGCAGTACGACAAGGATCAATAGTACGTTTTACCAAATCATCAATCAGTTGATCAAATTTAGCTTTTGTCAATGATCTTACTAAGTGTTTAGGACCACTAGCAGTAGCTGTTACATATGGTAAATTAATTTCTGTCTGAGAAGAAGAAGATAATTCTATCTTCGCTTTTTCTGCAGCTTCTTTAAGACGTTGAAGTGCCATTGGGTCTTTTCGTAGATCCATATCCTCTTCACTCTTAAATTCCTCTGCTAACCAGTCTATTATCTTTTGATCTACATCATCTCCTCCTAAATGTGTATCTCCATCAGTAGATAATACTTCGAATACACCATCTCCTAATTCAAGGATCGATACATCATGAGTTCCTCCACCAAAATCAAATACTACAATCTTCTGATCAGTACCTTTTTTATCAAGGCCATATGCCAATGCAGCCGCAGTAGGCTCATTGATTATTCTTTCTACTTTAAGACCAGCAATTTCTCCAGCTTCTTTAGTAGCCTGACGCTGCGCATCATTAAAATAAGCCGGTACAGTAATTACAGCTCTGGTTACATCCTGTCCAAGATAATCTTCTGCAGTTTTCTTCATTTTTTGAAGTGTCATTGCAGATAATTCTTGTGGCGTATATAAACGACCATCGATATCAACTCGAGGCGTATCATTATCTCCTTTTACTACTTTATATGCAGCTCTATCTGCTTCTTTTGCGGATTCAGAGAATTTATTCCCCATAAATCTTTTAATAGAAGAGATTGTTTTAGTAGGGTTAGTTACTGCCTGACGCTTTGCAGGATCCCCCACCTTAATTTCTCCTCCTTCTACAAATGCAATTACAGACGGAGTTGTTCTCTTTCCCTCTGCATTAGGGATAACAACAGGCTCATTACCTTCCATCACAGAAACACAAGAGTTTGTTGTCCCTAAATCTATTCCTATTATCTTACTCATATTAGTATATAAATGTTTTAGTGTTGTTCTAAATTATTTATTCCACTTAAGTCAATGATTATGCCACGACAATTTATCTGACAGGATGTCATTACTTTATTCTAAGTAATATAATATTCGAAATACTTTCAAAAAATAAAACCAAATAAACAATCTAACTATTTAATAAAAAAAAGCGTTCTTTTTTATCAATACATTATATTTACCAACATAATTTTACACTCAATTAAGAATTATGGAATGTATCAGTGTTTTTGATATGTTAAAGATCGGTGTAGGCCCTTCTAGCTCCCATACTTTTGGCCCTTGGAGAGCCGGACGACGTTGGATTGCGGAACTTAAAAAAAACAACCAGTTTCATCTGGTAGAATCAATAACAGTTGATCTATTCGGATCTTTATCCCTTACTGGTAAAGGTCATGCTACCGATATAGCTTCTATATTAGGTTTGTGCGGTTATGATCCCCAAACAATTGATGTAGCTGCTATTTCTTCTATTATTGAAGATATAAAACTGAATAAAGTTTTAGTATTTAATAAAGAATTAGCTATTAGCTTTAATCCTGAAACTCAAATTGTATTTAACAGAGAGTTTAAAGAATTTCATCCAAATGCCATAACATTTACAGCTACTCTCAAGGATAAAAAAAAAATAGCTTCAACCTTCTATTCTATTGGTGGTGGTTTTGTAGTTCAGGAAACCCGAAAAAGAGAAAAGAAAAAAATGGAAGCATTTAGAGAATTTCCTCTTCCAGTTCAAAAAGCTACAGATCTTTTAGAATATTGTAAAAAGAAAAATAAAAAGATATCCGAAATTGTATTAGAAAACGAACTCTCTCTTCAGCCCCATGAAGAAATAGATGCTAGAATAAGTGATATTTGGAATGTTATGCTAGAATCTATGTACCTCGGTTGTCATACTGAAGGAACACTTCCTGGAGGATTAAATGTAAGACGCAGGGCATTTGATACACACAAGAAATTAATTAGTGATTCTGCCACCTATACGAATCCAACAGAATGGATTGAATCTATTAGAGATACTGAAGTGAAATTTCGTCAGATATTAAAATGGGTTTCTTGTTTTGCTCTCGCTGTAAATGAAGTAAATGCATCTCTGGGAAGAGTAGTTACTGCTCCTACAAATGGGAGTGCAGGAGTTATACCAGCAGTAATGATGTATTATATGGTTATTGAAAATCACGATGCCAATTTTGATGATATAAAACAATTTATGCTAGTTGCAGGAGAAATTGGCAGTTTATTTAAAAAAGGAGCCACAATATCCGCTGCGATGGGTGGTTGTCAGGCAGAAATTGGAGTTTCGTCTGCAATGGCGGCAGGGGCTTTGACCGAATTAATGGGAGGATCACCTGAACAAGTAGTAATGGCTAGTGAGATTGCCATGGAACATCATTTAGGATTAACATGTGATCCTATAGGTGGATTAGTACAAATTCCTTGTATCGAACGTAATGCAATGGGAGCCATAAAAGCGATCAATGCCTGCGAAATGGCTTTAGACTCTGATGCAGCAAATGCCAAGGTTCCATTGGATAAAGTGATAGAAACTATGTGGGAAACAGCAAAAGACATGAATACTAAATATAAAGAAACTAGTGAAGGAGGTTTAGCTATTAAAGTAAGTTTAAGCGACTGTTAATATAAGTTAATGTCTAAAGAAGTTTTATTTTATAAAATAAAAAAATTACTTGTCAGCTACTTTCGGTTATTCGGATTGTACATACTATTCTTTATCTGCGTAGCATTACTTCAGAGCATATTCCCATATTTAGATTTACAAAAATATTCTCAAGATGGTATTTTCGAAATTCTAAAAGAAAACAAGCTCAAAGCGTTTTTCGCAATGGTGATCTTTGCTCCTTTTATAGAAGAATTGATGTTTAGAACATTGTTAAGACCAAAAACTTCGGATCTTATATTATTTTTAACCTCTTGGTCTCTTTTTCTAACCGGACTGTTTATTACAATTGAATTTGAATGGTATTACCGATTCCTTTTATTAACCTTTTTAGTAATCGTATTATTTTTTTCTTATAAGAAAGTAATATCTAACTCTTTTTTAGAAAAAGCTATTATTTACTTAAATAAACATCGATCAATTACACTCCAGGTTACATCAATAATTTTCGGTTTCCTCCACATTTTTAACTACGTGGATTCTTTTAGAATAGATAGTATTTTGTTTTTATTAATTGTTCCCAGAATTATTGCTGGCCATATGTTTGGTAAGATAAAAATAGAAAACAACCATATGATTTGGCCGATACTTTTACATGCTATTAATAATGGAGTTGTGTTTTTAATAATAAGTAGCAGATACTAAGTTATTTACAACCTTCTTTTTTTCGAGTATCTGCTATAGCTATTATTTTCCAGGTATCTCCATCATTAAATAATTGGAAAATATTAACTCCGCAATGACTAAACTGATCATTTACATAAAATTCATAAGGAGTCCAGATCTGCGCAATATGTGCATCAGCATCAATCCTAAAGTCCAACAATTTTTCTAACCACTTTTGATCTTTTGGTCTATTATGTATAACCTCTAAGAACTTACTCATATCAGTATTAATAGCCTTTGTTTTGCCTTCTTTTGTTCTAGCAATTGTTTGCATAGCAATACTTGGGGATATCGTTTTTCTAATCATAGAAGTATCTCCTTTATGAAATCCTTCAAAAAAATCTAATACAGCTTGTTTCGCATTTTTATGATTCGTATTTAATTCTTTCTGTGAAAAAGCAACATTACCAGAAATTAACAAAAGACATATAATTAAGAATCTACACATAACAAATCAAACTTTAATTTACCTAAAATTAGGCTTTTAATTATTCTATTAAAAATATAAGTAATACTTCTTTTAAATAAATTTAAATCAAAAATAATATACTCTTGTTACGATCTTTCTAATTGATTACTTTTACGACACTAAATTAACTTATAAAATGTCTACAGCAAAAAAGGATTACAAGCGTGTTACTGTAAAATCTCTAGTCGAGATGAAAGCCAATAAAGAAAAAATTTCAATGCTTACTGCATATGACTATACGATGGCAAAAATTGTAGATGGCGCTGGAGTTGATGTAATTTTAGTAGGTGACTCTGCATCTAATGTTATGGCTGGTCACGAAACAACATTACCTATTACGTTAGACCAAATGATCTATCATGCATCTTCTGTTATCAGAGCAATACACAGAGCATTAATCGTGGTAGATTTACCTTTTGGTAGTTACCAAAGTGACCCTAAAGAAGCGTTGCGTTCTGCAATAAGAATTATGAAGGAATCAGGAGGACACGCAGTAAAACTTGAAGGTGGAAAAGAGGTAAAAGAATCGATTAAGAGAATTTTAAACGCAGGTATTCCTGTAATGGGACATTTAGGGTTAACACCACAATCTATTTATAAGTTTGGTACTTATACTGTTCGTGCCAAAGAAGAAGAAGAAGCCAAAAAACTTAAAGAAGATGCTTTAATGCTTGAAAAAGCAGGGTGTTTTGCACTGGTATTAGAAAAAGTACCTGCAAAATTGGCAAAAGAAGTTGCAGAAAGCCTTACCATCCCTGTTATTGGTATTGGTGCAGGAAATGGTGTCGATGGACAAGTATTGGTCACCCATGATATGCTTGGAATGACTCACGAGTTCAACCCTCGTTTCTTAAGACGTTACTTAGATTTATATACAGAAATGACAAATGCATTTCAAAAATATGTTTCTGATGTAAAATCGTTAGACTTCCCTAATGATAATGAACAGTATTAGTTGTTAGTCGAAAATAGTTTTATTCCCTAAGAAAATTGTCTCAAAAAATAATTTCTAACAAAACTAATCTTCAGGTTCTTTATGAGGATAATCACCTGATTATCGTTAATAAGAGAGCTGGAGATATTGTGCAAGGAGATAAAACAGGAGATAAACCTCTAAGTGAAGTGGTTAAGGAATATATTGCTGAAAAGTATCATAAACCAGGTGCTGTTTATTTAGGCGTAGTTCATAGACTTGATAGACCAACAAGTGGAATTGTAGTATTTGCAAGAACAAGTAAAGCATTACCAAGACTTAATAAACTTTTTGCTAATAAGGAAGCTAAAAAAACATATTGGGCAATTGTAAAAAAACCTCCTCCAAAAGAAAAAGATAGGCTTATACACTGGTTGAAACGTAATCCTAAACAAAATAAATCATATGCTCATAAAAATGAGGTAACGGATAGCAAAAAAGCTATTTTAGACTATGCAATCATAAAAAAACTAAACAACTATTGTCTTTTAGAAATCGACCTTCATACTGGTAGACATCATCAAATAAGATCTCAACTATCATATATTGGATCTGTAATTAAAGGAGATTTAAAATATGGAGCAGATCGAAGCAATAAAGATGGTAGTATCCATTTACATGCAAGAAAACTTACATTTATACATCCTGTAAAAAAAGAAGCGCTCACCATAATAGCTCCTCCTCCATTGGATTCTATATGGAATGACTGTTTTTAACGGTATTTTTACTTATATTTTATTCGTAGTAACATTTCCAATAATTATTATACTAATAGGCAAAAGAAAACTCATTTTTTTATTTCATTGCTAATTAAGAATACATGGAGTATGTTTCATATTCATCAGAATTATTTAAAAACATTGATTGGAATTTTATCTGGAGTATTATTAGGGATATTGTACTTCCTAATTCTGGAATTTTAATTTTTAATATCATCCTATTTTTATTTCTAGGGTTGATTATCGCAACTATATACTGTATTTTATTATGGCGTAAAGGTATTTTAAAAAGAACTCCGCGGTATTACAATTGGGCAGTAAAGTTGTATATTCCATTATTGCTGATTGGTATACTATACATCTTTGGACAATGGGGGTTTTTAAGAGGTATATATAAAATACTAGATAACGAAAAAGCGGTTATTGTACAAGAAGTATATGAAGGATCTATGTCTCAAGTATTTGAATCCGAAGAAGCCAAAAATAAATTTATAATTTCCATACAAGGACTTGCTATACAAGCAAAATCAGGTTCGCAAGATTATGCAGTCATTTTCGAAAACTATCTAAAAAACCATAATACAGGAAATTCTGTTCTCAATAAAACAAAAAACAAATTAGCAAAATATATTGTTAATCATTACAGTGATGACCTTTATAAATTAACAGTGTATGCATTTATAACATCCGCAGGAAGAGGACATATCGATTTTTCTGAAGCATTACCGTATGAGGAGTTTAGTACTGTAATGGATTTATTATTAAAAGTAGGATATAGAGATATAGAAAAAGTAGTCATTAGTAAACTAAATGAGTGGTTTGCATTAGTAATAAGCTCCCAATACAATGCAATGGTAAAATCATTATTAATACTATTATTTCTAATTCTAATTACTCCCCTGTTAGAATATTTTATTTACAAAAAATGGATCGCTCCAAGATACGTCCCCAAAACTAGCCGAATAAAAATGTTATAATTCCTGATAACACGTATTTACGAGTTAAATGATTTATTTATATGATCTCACACTCTCAATTACCACTGAAGTTAGAATTAACATCCCACCAATAATTGTTGTTAAAACAGGTATTTCTTTAAGAAAAATTATGCCTATAATAATACCATATACTGGCTGTATACTACTTATAATACTCGCTGTTGTTGTAGAAAAACGCTTTAAACTAAACAAAAATAGTGTATGACCAATTGCTGTAGTAAGAATTGCTAGTACTAATGTCCAAGGCCACTGTGTTACAATCGCTGAACTATCCATTATAAAGAGTGTTGGCAATAACATAATACTAATAATCACAAGTTGATACCACATTAGCACGGAACCATGATAATTACTTACTTTAGTTTTCATGATTAAGTTACGTAGTGCATAGCATAAAGCAGATACTACTCCAAATCCAACGGCTTGGGCATAAGAGTTATCTAAACTAAAATTTGGAACTAAAAAATAAATTCCTAATAACACTAAAGCTCCTAAAACCAAATGCATTTTCTGAAATTTAGTCTTCAAAAGTATTGGTTCTAAAAACGAAGTAATTACAGGGTATGTAAATAAAGATAACATACCGATAGCAACATTAGACATTTTTAGAGCATAGAAATATGTAATCCAGTGCAACCCCATCAATACACCTCCGATAATAATTGTAAATCGATCAGAAGAAGCGATTCCAAAAGATATTTTTTTCCATTTGCAAAACAAAAACAGTATAACTCCAGCCAAAATAGCTCTAAAGGCAATAGTTACTGGAACTGGCATATCAATATACCTGCCCAATGCACCAGAAGTGCTTATAAAAAGCATGGCGAGGTTTAATTCTAAAATATTACGTAGATGATGAGAATTTTTTGGCATAAAATATATAGTTAGCGAACTAACTTTTTTGATTTTTCTTTAATAATATCTGCAACTGGTCTACTTTCGATATTGCTCTCCAGCCAAGATAAAATATCTAAATACAAAAATGCTCTTTTTTCGTAAGGATGATCCTCATATTGTTTTAGAGTTTTATGGAGTTTTCTAAACTCATCCTTAATTTGATGTGGAAATATATCTCCAAGGTTTTTCAGAAATTTAATCATCTCCTTTTGTACCTCATAAAGATCATCCATTTTAATTAAAAATCTGTAGGTTTCTTTTAACTGGGTTTCTAAATGATAATCCATACCTGCCTCGTAATGTGCCACAAGACTTAATACTCTAGCAAAACACATTAAATCTTCACGCATCTTTAGTGACTTATTATTAATGATCTTGCTCAGATATTCTATGCACTTACGATGATCTGCCATCCCAAAATACAAACAACCTATTTTATAATATAAAACCATAATATGATGATCATCCAAACGGTTTTTATACTCGGTGATACCATCTAAAATCTCAGTAACTAAATACTCTCCTTCATCAAAAGTACCTTCCAGAAAATGTACATTCAATCTATTATTATAAATAAATTGAAATGAAAGTACTTCAATATTATCATCTATCGGAAAATCATCCGATTTAATAGTTTTTTCAAACTTACTCAATGTCAATTTTAATTGTGTTTTATCCTGAATAAGATATAAGGATTCTAACAAATAATGATTTCCTCTAAGAAAAAATACCGGATTAAGAATGATCATTTTTGGGTTTTCATAGAAAAGATCAACCCATTTTTTAGAATACTTGTAACAGGACAAGAAATCTTGAACCATAAAACTATACCACAAATGAGCTTTATATAACCATAGTTTTTCTCTAAAACCTAAAATATTCCAATCGTACTTAGGTAATTTACTTTCGAAATAATTAGTAATTACATTATGTTCCTTATCATTTCGTACATACCCGCTTTTTATCATCAAACCATACAACTGAAGTGACAGATTAGACAATCGACTTGTAAGCACATTTTTCATACTCAACATCTTTGCTTCTATGGTTAACTCATCTGCACGACTATTGATACTTCTTGTTATATATTGAGTTTCTATTACCTTTTCTAATTCTACTATTTCATAGGCAATATTATTCTCTTCGTTTTCTTTTGCTAAAGTTTTTGCTTTATCTAAAATCTTTAAACTTTGTTTATACAATCCTTTATGATATAAAATAGTAGCAAAATCAAGTTGTTCTCTTATTTGTGACCTGACATTCTGATGCAAAGGACTTAATCTAAGGCTGATCAAAATTTGTTTATATAAATGTGCTTTGAGATTAGATAATTGTTGTTTTTTTACAATCCCTTTAGCCACAATTAATTCTTCGTCTAAAGTTTCACTCTTATCTAAATGATTAAAAAGCGCTAAAAATTTAGAATCTGTATTTACACCAAGCCTGCCAACATATACCTTAAACTGTCGTTTTTCGGACTTAGATAGTGACTTCACTAAAACAAACAAAGGATCTTTTTGATCATTAGTCATTGTAAGAAAATATATTGTAATTAACTGATTAAAAAAGAGTTAAGTTTATTTAAAAACATTTCAACATTGTAAAACATGTAGCTAAATCCCTTCTTTTTGAATAACCAAAATATAAATTCGTAAGAGAATACTAAAACATCTTAGAATATATTTTCAAAAGAAATTATCAAAATTAACAATTCACATAATTCCTATGAGCGATAATAAAGTCCAAATTTTTGACACCACGTTAAGAGACGGAGAACAGGTCCCTGGTTGTAAATTAAATACGAAACAGAAGTTAGTGATTGCGGAGCGATTAGATCTTCTAGGAGTTGATGTAATAGAAGCTGGGTTTCCAGTTTCCAGTCCAGGGGATTTCACTTCTGTAAATGAAATTGCAAAAATTGTAAAAAACGCAACTGTTTGTGGATTAACAAGAGCCGTAGAAAATGACATTAAAGTGGCGGCAGAAGCTTTGAGATATGCCAAAAAACCAAGGATTCATACAGGAATTGGAACATCAGAATCACATATTAAATACAAATTTAATTCCACTCAAGACAAGGTAATTGAACGAGGAATTGCCGCAGTAAAATATGCTAAATCTTTTGTTGAAGATGTGGAGTTCTATGCAGAAGATGCTGGTCGTACAGATAATGAGTTTTTAGCCAAAGTTTGTGAAGCTATGATCAAAGCTGGAGCAACAGTACTTAATATTCCTGATACAACAGGTTATTGCCTACCAGAAGAATATGGTGAAAAAATAAAATATTTAAAAGAAAATGTAAAAGGTATTGATAATGTTATTATTTCTTGTCACTGTCATAATGATCTTGGGTTGGCAACAGCTAATTCTATTGCCGGAGCTATCAATGGTGCTAGACAAATAGAATGTACCATTAACGGTATTGGAGAACGTGCAGGAAATACTGCTCTAGAAGAAGTGGTAATGATTATGAAACAACATCCATATCTACACCTTAATACTGATATTAACTCTAGATTATTATACGACACTAGTTTAATGGTTTCTGAAAGTATGGGAATGATAGTACAGCCAAACAAAGCTATCGTTGGAGCAAATGCTTTTGCACATAGCTCAGGAATACATCAAGATGGAGTTATTAAAAATCGTGAAACATACGAAATTATTGATCCAGCAGAAGTTGGAGTTACGGAATCCGCCATTGTACTTACTGCTAGAAGTGGTAGAGCGGCATTAGCCTATAGAGCGAAAAAAATTGGATACGAATTAACAAAACTTCAACTAGATCAAGTGTACAAAGAATTCTTAAGCTATGCTGATAGAAAGAAAGAAGTAATTAATGATGATATTCATGAAATTATGAAAACTGTTCAAGTAGAAGCTGTCGCAGTAGCATAATTTTTTTCCTGATTACTTCCAGAATAACATAACATATGAAGAAGACATTATTTGATAAAGTTTGGGACGCTCATGTCGTCAAAGAAGTAGAGAATGGCCCTCAAATACTTTATATAGACCAACATCTTATCCACGAAGTTACAAGTCCACAAGCATTTAATGAACTTGAACAGCGTGGAATTCCTGTTTTAAGACCTAATCAAGTCGTTGCAACTGCTGATCATAATACACCAACCGTAGATCAGCATCTACCCATAAAAGATCCGTTATCCCGAAATCAGCTAGAGCAGCTCACAAAGAATTGTGAGAAAAACAATATCACTCTTTATGGCCTTGGACATAAGTATAATGGAATTGTTCATGTAATGGCTCCAGAACTTGGTATTACACAACCAGGCATGACTATGGTTTGTGGTGATAGCCACACCTCTACCCACGGTGCATTTGGTTCTATTGCCTTCGGAATAGGAACCAGCCAGGTAGCCCAGGTATTTGCTAGTCAATGTTTATTACTACAAAAACCTAAAAGCCTTAGAGTAAGTGTAAATGGAAAGTTACGATCTGGTGTACTACCAAAAGATGTTATACTATACATAATTGCAAAATTAGGAACCAATGCTGGTACCGGATATTTCTGCGAATATGCAGGTAATGTATTTGAAGAAATGTCGATGGAAGGTCGTATGACCGTATGTAACATGAGTATCGAAATGGGAGCTCGTGGAGGTATGATTGCTCCTGATGAGACTACTTTCGAATATGTAAAAGGACGTGAATTCGCTCCAAAAGGAGATGCCTATGATAAAAAGGTAACATATTGGAAAACATTGCCTACAGATCAAGGTGCTATTTTTGATAAAGAATACCATTTTGATGCAGCTGATATAGAACCTATGATTACCTATGGAACCAACCCAGGAATGGGAATTAAGGTTACAGAAAATATACCTTCAGAAAACAACGCTTCTTTCGAAAAATCATTAGCATATATGAATTTTGAAAAAGGACAATCCTTGATCAATCAAGAAATTAATTACGTTTTTATAGGAAGTTGTACAAACAGTAGAATTGAAGATTTTAGAGTAGCTGCTAATTATATTAAAGGTAAGAAAAAAGCAGAAAGTGTAACAGCATGGTTGGTACCAGGATCGCAACAAGTAGCTTCGCAAATTGTTGATGAAGGATTACACAATATTTTTGAAGAAGCCGGATTTAAACTAAGACAACCTGGATGCTCTGCTTGCTTAGCGATGAACGATGATAAAATACCTGAAGGAGCATATTGTGTTTCTACATCTAATAGAAATTTTGAAGGCCGCCAAGGACAAGGAGCTAGAACAATTCTTGCCAGCCCATTAATTGCCGCCGCGACAGCAGTTGAAGGAAAAATTATTGATATCACTAAACACCTAAATTAAAATTATGGATAAGTTTATCAAACTAACATCCACTGCAATACCATTGTCTATAGAAAATGTAGATACGGACCAAATCATTCCTGCTCGTTTTCTTAAAGCAACGGATCGAGAAGGTTTTGGAGAAAACCTTTTTAGAGATTGGCGTTTTCATAAAGACGGAAGTATTAACACCGATTTTGCATTAAACAACACCAATTACTCTGGTAGTATTCTAGTAGCTGGTGATAATTTTGGCTGCGGCTCTAGTAGAGAACATGCAGCTTGGGCTATTCATGATTATGGAATAAAAGTGGTTGTATCCAGTTTTTTTGCTGACATATTTAAAGGAAATTCACTGAACAATGGGTTATTACCTGTTCAGGTATCGCCAGCATATCTTCAGGAACTATTTTCAGAAATCAAAAAAGATCCTTCTACGTCTATTGAAGTAGACTTAGAAGAACAGAAAATTACGATTCTTTCTTCAGGATCTTCAGCCAATTTTGAAATTAATAATTATAAAAAAATGTGCTTGATGAATGGCTATGACGACATTGATTTCTTAATTAGTAACCAATCAGAAATAGAAGCTTTCGAAAAAGCAAGGATATAATGTACAAAGATCATAATTAGGCCATAGAAAACTATAAAGCTCATTATGATATAACAAACTACTTATGAAACTAGAAATTGCTGTATTATCAGGAGACGGAATTGGACCAGAAGTTACTGGCCAAGCCGTAAAAGCAATGGAAGCCATTGCGCATCGTTTTGATCATTTATTTACTTTTAAAGATGCTTTAGTTGGAGCTATAGCTATCGATAAGACTGGTAATCCATTGCCGGACAAAACACTACAACTCTGTGCAGACACAGATGCAGTACTTTTTGGTGCTATTGGAGATCCAAAGTATGATAATGATCCTAGTGCTCCTGTACGCCCAGAACAAGGATTATTGAGATTACGAAAAGAATTAGGTTTATATGCAAATATACGTCCGGTAAAAGCATATGAAACTCTGTTAGACAAGTCTCCTCTTAAAAGAGAAATAATAGAAGGTACTGATATTTCGATATACCGAGAGCTTACTGGTGGTATCTATTTTGGAAAAAAACAGCTAAATGAAGAAGGAACAGTTGCTTCAGATTTATGTGAGTACTCCAAGGAAGAAATTGAACGCATCTCTCACCTGGCGTTTAAAGCAGCTCAAAAGAGAAGAAAAAAATTAACATTAGTAGACAAAGCTAATGTACTGGAATCTTCTCGTCTCTGGAGGAAAGTAGTTACAGAAATTGCAAAAGAATACCCAGATATAGATTTAGATTTCTTATTCGTAGATAATGCTGCTATGCAAATGATCCTAAATCCTAGCCAATTCGATGTAATTTTGACAGAAAATATGTTTGGAGATATTATCTCTGATGAGGCCAGTGTAATTGGTGGTTCTATTGGCTTATTAGCGTCTGCTTCTGTTGGTGACACTTGTTGTATGTTCGAACCGATTCATGGATCCTATCCACAAGCAACAGGAAAAGGAATTGCTAATCCAATCGCGGCAATTCTTTCTGCAGCTATGTTATTGGAGCATTTTGATCTTATGGACGAAGCTAACGCAATAAAAGAAGCTGTAGAAAAGGCACTAGAGCTAAACATTACCACTCCTGATCTTAATAGTTTAAATCCTTTAACTACAGAAAAAGTTGGAGACTTTATTTATGATTACATACTAAATCCAGAAGATTCTAATATCAATTTTGAAAATATACACGTAGGACAATCTACGATCATATAATATTAGTTATATATTTTTATTAAAAAGCAATCAGGTGATTCTATCTGGTTGCTTTTTGTTTTTTTATGGCAATACCTTTCTAATAGTATTCTAACTATATGAAGTCTATATTTTTCATATCTTATATTCATGAAAAACATAGTATTTCTTTTACTTCTATTACCAATTCTATCTTTCTCTCAAGATCTTGATAAACATCGATGGGAGGATCGCTTGATTTTAGTTTTAGCAGATTCCTATAAAAACCCCAAATTAGTTAAACAACTAAAGGAATTTAAAAACAAATCGAAAAGCCTAGAAGAAAGAAAACTAATAGTATATCAGATAACACCTACCTCCTATCAAACAGGAATAGATAAAAACACATCAACCAAAAGTAATGCTGTTTATAAGGAGTATAACCCATCTAATGAAGACTTTAAAATTATCCTAATTGGATTAGATGGCGGTATAAAATTAAAGTCAAACAAGGTATTATTATCTACACAAATTTTTGATCAGATAGATCAAATGCCAATGCGTAGACAAGAATTGAGAATTAAGAATTAAACCAATCAGTTTATTATCTACAATAGATTCCAGATCAAATCTGGAATGACATAACTTATTTAAAATCCTTATCATCTTCTGTGAATTCCGGATCAAGTCCGGAATGACATATGCTCACGTTCTGCGATAATTTTTAAATTAGCTGCATAAATTAAACAGTCTTCAAATACGCTAATACATTCTCTTCTATCCTACTATCAATATTAGAAACATCCGCTTTTTCAAAAGAAGTTCCTGTTATATTCTCGAATAACTCAATATAACGATCTGATACAGAATTTATATACTCATTACTCATATCTGGAATTTGTTGTCCTTCTTTTCCCTGGAAACCATTACTGATTAACCATTGTCTTACAAACTCTTTGGATAATTGTTTTTGGGCTTCTCCTTTTTGCTGTCTTTCTTCATATCCTTCTTCATAAAAATAACGCGAAGAATCTGGAGTATGAATTTCATCAATTAAAACGATTTTTCCATCTTTTGTTTTTCCAAATTCATATTTGGTATCTACCAAGATCAGCCCTCTTTCTGCAGCAATCTCTGTTCCTCTCTGGAATAATTTTCTAGTATAATCCTCAAGAACTATATAATCAGCTTCAGAAACAATTCCTTTAGCCAAAATTTCTTCTCTAGAGATATCCTCATCGTGCTCTCCATTATCAGCTTTAGTAGATGGCGTAATGATAGGTTTGGGAAACTTATCATTCTCCTTCATTCCATCAGGCATAGGAACACCGCATAACATTCTTTTACCAGCCTTATATTCCCTAGCAGCGTGACCAGATTGGTATCCTCTAATCACCATCTCTACCTTAAAAGGATCACAAAGATGTCCTACAGCTACATTAGGATCTGGAGTAGCGATTAACCAGTTAGGTACTAAATCTTCTGTAGCCTCCATCATCTGAGTAGCAATCTGATTCAGTATTTGTCCTTTAAAAGGAATTCCTTTTGGCATTACTACATCAAATGCAGATAAACGATCTGTAGCAATCATTACCAACAGATCATCATTTATATTGTATACTTCTCTTACTTTTCCTTTATAAACAGATTTCTGTCCAGGAAAACTATAATTTGTATCTGTAATCGTATTCACTTTAATATTTTATTTTTTAGAGTAGTATCTCTCTAGTATGAAGTACTTAATCGTTTCTGTTTTCTATTTCTTTATATGCCGCAATCACCTTTTTCACCAATTTATGACGGATCACGTCTTTATCATCTAAGTGTATTACTCCAATTCCTGAAACTCCTTTTAACACTAATAATGCTTCTTTTAGACCAGATGTTACTCTACGCGGTAAATCAATTTGTCCAGGATCACCGGTAATCATAAACTTTGCATTTTTACCCATACGGGTCAAGAACATTTTCATTTGGGCATGCGTAGTGTTTTGTGCTTCGTCAAGAATTACAAACGCATTATCCAGAGTGCGTCCTCGCATAAATGCCATCGGAGCAATTTGTATTACTCCTTTTTCTATAAAACTTTCTAGTTTTTCTGGAGAGATCATATCGCGTAATGCATCATATAGTGGCTGCATATACGGATCCAGTTTTTCCTGTAAATCTCCAGGTAAAAACCCTAAATTCTCTCCTGCTTCTACTGCAGGGCGTGTAAGTATGATTCTCTTTACTTGTTTTTCTTTCAATGCTTTAACAGCTAAAGCAACACCAGTATATGTTTTACCAGTTCCTGCAGGTCCAATAGCAAAAACCATATCATTCTTATGCGTCAATTCCACCAACTTGCGTTGATTTGCTGTCTGCGCTTTAATCGCCTTACCTCCTACTCCGTGAACAAGTGTTTCTCCACTAACAGCAGAAGTTTCATAATCCGCTTTAGTATCACTAGTAAGTACACGTTCTATAACATTCTCATCAAGTTTGTTGTATTTCCCAAAATGTTCCAAAAGCATATTAAGGCGTGCATCGAATTCCTCGAGCATCTCCTCGTCTCCATATACCTTCATTTTACTTCCTCTAGCTACAATTTTTAACTTAGGAAAGTATTTTTTCAATAATTGGATATTGCTATTCTGAAGTCCGAAAAACTCCCGCGGATTGATTTCTGTCAGTTCAATAATAAGTTCGTTCAAAAGCTATAGAAATTTTAGTATGATTTGTTTTTTGGATTGACTAAGTTTGTGGTCCCAATAGCTATTGGGATTGTTTGAAGTTTTTGTCGGGGAATCAAAAATGAAAAACGTATTATAAGTTGGATTTTGTTAAAGATCATAAAGAATATTAGTGGTCTAAAATAATAAACTCATATGTTTTTATTGATTGATTTCTAGATTCAAAAAAACTTTGAATAACTTCATAGCAAATTTACATATTTTTAAGCGCTTATAATTAAAAGATATTAACAATTCTTATAGATGCCAATAATAACTTTAACTACTGATTTCGGAATCAAAGATCACTTTGTGTCTGCGGTTAAAGGTGCTATCTATACGGAATTACCTGAAGCCACAATTGTTGATATTTCTCATGAAATTTCACCATTCCATATTACTGAAGCTGCCTATATTATCCAAAACGCTTATAAAAGCTTCCCAAAAGGAAGTATTCATATTGTAGGAATTGATAGTGAACTTAATCCAGAGAACAAACACATTGCAGTACAACTTGATGATCATTATTTTATCTGTGCTAATAATGGATTGATTTCGTTAATTGCTTCAGAATTTAGACCCGAGAAAATAGTAGAGATAAATATACATGATGCTATTGGAACCAATTTCCCTGTATTAGATGTTTTTGTTGCTGTGGCTTGTCATATTGCACGTGGGGGAACACTAGAGGTTATTGGGAAATCTATTTCTGATATTAAACTAATTAAAGGAATCACTCCTATTGTAAATCTTGGTGATAAGCAGATCGTAGGAAGCATAATATATATTGATAATTACGGGAACTTAATTACAAATATTACCCGCAAATTGTTCGATGATATAGGTAAAGGAAGAGCGTTTAAAATTACAGCAAGAAGTGCTGTATTTAGTACAATATATGAACGCTATAGTGATGCCATAAATTTCAATATAGAAAAAAGCAAACGCGAAGAAGATGGAAAAAAATTAGCTGTATTTAATTCATCTGGATATTTAGAATTAGCAATTTATAAAAGTAACCCAAAAACTGTAGGAGGTGCCTCAAGTCTGTTTGGATTGCACTTTCGAGATACAGTAAGTATTACTTTTGAATGATCCATAATTCTTTTAAATTTTAAAATACTAAAATAACAATGATCATAAGAATCGTGAAATTAGGTTTCATTCCAGAACAAATCGATGCTTTTTTGGAGAATTTCCATCAAAACAAGGATAAAATTCGAAATTTTGAAGGATGCACACACTTAAAACTAATAAGAGATATCCATAAAACCAATCAATTTTTCACCTACAGTCATTGGGAATCTGAAGAACATCTCAATAACTACAGAAACTCTTCGTTATTTAAAGGTGTTTGGGCAAATACCAAAAATAAGTTTAACCAAAAACCAGAAGCTTGGAGTGTTCAAGAAATATAGATAGTATCTTTCTACCTTTGGTAAAAAGAGTCTACTAAATTCTTATTTTCACCGTAAACTAATTCATAAAAAACGACAATACAAAAATATGCTTGCAGTTATAAGAAAAGAAATCAATACATTTTTTGCCTCCTCTGTAGGGTATTTAGTAATAGGTATATTTTTAGTTCTTAATGGACTTTTTTTATGGGTATTTAAAGGGCAGTTTAATATCTTGGATAGTGGTTTTGCAGACCTTTCGCCATTTTTTCTGATTGCTCCTTGGATTTTGTTGTTTTTGATTCCTGCAATAACCATGAGAAGTATTGCAGAAGAAAGAAAACAAGGGACCTTAGAACTTCTAATAACAAAACCGCTCCCAGGCTGGCAGATAGTTTTGGGAAAATATCTTGGAAGTCTTTTACTCATTATTATTGCTCTAATCCCCAGTTTACTATATGTAATCACAGTACATCAGTTGGGAAATCCAATAGGGAATATAGATATTGGTAGTACGATAGGATCTTATATTGCTATTTTATTACTCTGCGGTGCTTATACGGCTATAGGGACGTTTTCATCTTCCATAACAAACAATCAGATTGTAGCATTCTTAGTAGGTGTATTTTTATGCTTTCTGTTTTATTTTGGATTTAGTGGATTAGCAGACTACCAATTGCTTGGAGCTACGGATTACACTATCGAACAAATCGGAATTCAATTACATTACGAGCGTATTAGTCAAGGGATTATAGATACAAGAGATATTGTGTATTTTATCAGTATTATTGGATTTTTCGTATTTCTCACAACCATTATACTACGACAATATCCTTTAAAAACTATTCTAAAATTTGCCTCTTTTGCTGCCATTGCAGTTATTATACTTAACATAGGAGGAAATTCTTTGTATAATCGTTTTGATCTAACAGTAGATAATCGTTTTACGCTGTCTGAAGCAACCGAAAACTTGCTAAAAGAAGCAGAAGTCCCAATTTCTATAGACGTTTTATTAGAAGGTGATTTTCCATCAGAATTTAGAAAGCTACAAGGAGAAACTAAACAAATTCTAGAAGA
This sequence comes from Aquimarina sp. AD1, assembly GCF_003443695.1. Taxonomy (NCBI): domain Bacteria; kingdom Pseudomonadati; phylum Bacteroidota; class Flavobacteriia; order Flavobacteriales; family Flavobacteriaceae; genus Aquimarina; species Aquimarina sp. AD1. Next base: position 1,868,666 of record NZ_CP031966.1, read on the forward strand.
GTTTAATGCTATAAACTCTAATATCCAGTATGTTTTTACAAACCCAATAGAGGAAGAAGAATTTAGAAAAGAGACCTTAGAGGAATTACAAAGATTAGGATTGACTCCTATGGAAGTTAGTGTCCAAGAAAGCGGGAAAACTGAAATTGAAACTGTTGTTCCTTGGGCCATTATGAATTATCAAAATCGAAGTGTTAAAGTAGCTTTGGTAAAAAATACAATTGGAGCCACTACCGAAGAAAGAGTCAACAACTCTATTCAACAATTAGAATATGTTTTTGCTGATGCTCTAAAAAAGCTAATCCATCCCAAAAAACATAAAATTGCCGTAATAAAGGGGAATGGACAATTACCTGATGTAAAAATAGCAGATTTTGTAAAAACGCTTCAGGAGTATTATTTTGTTGGGGCTTTTACTTTAGATTCGGTTGCTTCCAATCCCGAAAAAACATTACAAGATTTACAAAAGTTTGATCTCGTAATTAATGCAAAACCAACAAAACCATTTTCTGAAAAAGAAAAATATGTATTAGATCAGTTTATTATGAACGGTGGAAAATCGCTGTGGCTAGTAGAATCAGTTGGCATGGAGATTGACAGCTTATTTACACCTCAATCTCAAGGATCGGCTGTAGCATTTATGCAAGATTTAAAACTTGGAGATGCATTATTTTCTTATGGAGTAAGAATTAATCCGGTTATAGTAAATGACCTCTACTCTGCTCCATTAATGCTTGCCTCTGGCCAAGGAAATGATACTCAATTTACTCCGCATCCATGGTTTTATGCTTCGTTAACAAAAAACAGCGGAAATCATCCTATTGTTAAAAACATAGAATCTGTGAAGTTTGAATTTTCGAACCAAATAGATACTTTAAAAAATGATCTTACTAAAACCATATTATTAACCAGTTCTGAAAGATCAAAATTAGAAGGAATACCAACAGAAATAAGACTTGACAATATTATCGGGCAAAAACCAGATATTACTGGTTATACCGAAGGAAATCATAACCTGGCTGTCTTGTTAGAGGGAAGTTTTAAATCTGCATATAAAGATCGTGTAAAGCCATTTAAAATTATTGATGGAAAAGATATCAGTATTGAAACTAAAATGGTAGTAATTGCGGATGGTGATGTGATTAAAAATGGCATTAGAAAAGGAAGGCCAATCACCTTAGGATATGACCCCTATTTAAATCTGCAATACGGAAATAAGGAGTTTTTATTAAACACCGTTAACTATTTACTAGATGATTCTGGACTAACCCAAGTAAGAGGTAAAGAAATAAACATTGCCTTCTTAAATATAGAAAAAGTAGTAGCAACTAGAAGTTTTTGGCAGATAATCAACATCGTGGTTCCACTAATAATTTTAGGGCTATTTGGAGTTGGGTTTTCTTTTCTTAGAAAAAGAAAGTATCAAAAATAGTGCTACATTTTAAATCGATCAGAAAACCCTTTGTTAAGAGCTTTCTGATCAAAACAACTAATTTAATCAATTAAATACAGCACTGTCCATTTTGTACGGTACCAAAACAAACTGCTCCACTAGGACTTGGAACTGCACAATTGATTCCATCAATATCTACAAGATAAAATCTGTAACATCCTCTTTGGCAATCAGACAAAATAGGCATTCCTCCTTTGATTTCTTTTTGAGAAGATTTAGGTAATGTTTTAATTCCAGAAATTGAATTCATCATTTTTTTCATAATAAAGGTTTTAAGATTTTAAACTGCACTACATTAATTTTAAAATTAACATAATTTTTCCCTTTAAAACTACAATCTAAAAAACAAATAAAGTGTTATAAATCTGTTATTTAACTAAAATCACCACTAACCATCCTGCCTTTTTTTTACCGTTATTTATCAAAAATATGATATAGCATTATAAACCTATATGCTCAAAATTTATTATATTCTAATCACTAAATAAGAACAATGGATACTATTATATATATATCAGGAATCAAAAAACAGTTCCTGTACTACAAATCTCTAGGGGAAAAAACAATTGATCAAGTTTCTGATGAAAATTTATTTTGGCAGCATAATGAAGACAGCAATAGTATTGCAATTATTGTGAAACATCTTTGGGGTAATATGAAATCTCGCTGGACAGATTTTCTAACCTCTGATGGAGAAAAAAAATGGAGAGAGCGTGATAAAGAGTTTGAAAATGACATAAGATCTAAAGAAGAATTATTAATCAAATGGAACGATGGATGGCAATGTCTTTTTAATGCCTTGGACACTATTAATGAAACCAATTTCGATCAAACTATATATATACGAAATATTGAACATACCATTACAGAGGCAATTAATAGGCAACTTGCACATTATTCTTATCATATTGGACAAATTGTATTTATAGGAAAAATGGTTAGTACGCAGTCTTGGAAAACACTCTCTATAGCTAAAGGAGCTTCTAAATCTTATAATACAAAACGTTTTGCCCAACCAAAACATAAAGTACATTATACAGATAAGTTGATGAAAGGTGAATAAATTAAAACAATATCATATCCTCAAGATAAAAGTGATATTATAAATCTCCCTCTCGTAAAACTACCAGACTATAACAAGTATTAGATAGCTCCTTTTCCTTTGCTTTTTTTGGTCCAGGCTTTAGCAAAACTTATATGAAACAATACCTCATCTGTATTATTTTTAATCGCTTTAAACCATTTTAACTGAGTAGGACTTAAGAAATGTAATGTAGGCTTACCATCACCCAAAGCACTATTAATTTTCGTTTGCTGAATTTTGGTCAACGGTATATATTTGAACTTTGTTTGTTGTAGATAGTAATGTGTATCCTTTGATGAAGATTGATACGATTGTTGATTATCAATTACGATCATCCCATTAGATGTTGCATATGTATCTAATGCTTTTTTGGTCAATTCCTTAGGGTCATAGGTAACTTCTACCACTTCGCTATAATTTATAAAACCTGATTCTGTATTTAATACATCTGTTAATTTACCTAACTCTTTCTCACCAGACCAAAAACACGACATTTTATAGTAAGCTTTATGTGCTTTCTTTACAGATAATTCTTGTGCTAATAAATTGATATATTTAGGAATTTTTTGCCCTTTTTCTTCAATAGCTTGCTGCATACTTTCACATAAACGCAACGCAGAATAGTCATTTCCTATGCGTTTTACTACATCATCTCCATTACTATCAACAATACGAACTACGGGATTGTTCCAGCTAGGTTCATTATACTTACGAAGTATTTGTGCATCTTTTCCTCCTTTGTTATTAAATATGGCTAAAGGTATAAATGAATTTTCTATGGCCTCCACCATAAGAGGATGACTTAAAACATTATGCCCATAATTTCTGCAAGTACTACAACCTGGGACTTCCTGAAATAAAATCAACACATCTTTATTTTCCTTTTTAGCGAGCGCTATTGCAGTATCATAATCCCGCAACCATCGTACTTTTCCTAATTCTTCATTTTGATTATAAGGATCAGTTGTTTTCTGAGCCAAAAGAAGGTTACTTGTAAGTAACAGACATAGTATAAATTGGATCTTGGATTTCATAAGTATTAAAGCTGAATTTTTGCTTAATACGTCGATATTTACAGTAAAAACTAACACTAAACGATGGTTTATTTTGAAGAATCATCTTATAAGATATTCAAGGTAATATCTACATCTCATCGAGCATAGTCAATAACTCCTAGCTGTTTGTTAATAACTAACGTTTTTGGCATAATGAAATCCTTGTAGATTACAATTATATTTGCGTTAGCCATTAATATATGGCTACTGTAAAAACAGTACTAATCTAAAAAAATTAAACGGGTGAAATTCATAGTTTCCAGTTCGTATTTATTAAAACAACTTCAAGTATTAGGTGGAGTTATCAATAATAGTAATACACTACCTATCCTAGATAACTTCTTATTTGAATTAGATAATAACTCCTTGACAGTTTCAGCATCTGATTTGGAGACTACTATGTCTGCTAAACTAGAAGTTGAGTCATCAGATGAAGGAATTATTGCAGTACCAGCAAAATTATTATTAGAAACTTTAAAAACGTTTCCAGAGCAACCACTTACTTTCGTTGCAGGAGATAATAATACTATAGAAATCAGTTCTAATCACGGTAAATATGCATTGGCATATGCAGATGGAGAAGAATTTCCGAAAGCTGTAGAATTAGAAGATCCAAGTTCTACAACATTATTAGGAGATATTTTAGCTACTGCGATTAGCAAAACTATTTTTGCTACTGGTAATGATGATCTTAGACCGGTTATGAGTGGAGTATTTTTTCAGTTCTCTACAGAAAGTTTGACGTTTGTGGCTACGGATGCGCATAAATTAGTAAAATACTCTCGTGAAGATGTAAAAGCATCTCAATCTGCTGAATTTATTATGCCTAAAAAACCTTTAAACCTTTTAAAAGGTATCTTAGCTGGTAGTGATACAGAAGTATTAATAGAATACAATGAGTCTAATGCTAAATTCACATTCGAAGATACAGAGTTAATCTGTAGATTGATCGATGGTAAGTATCCTAATTACGAAGCAGTAATCCCTAAAGAAAACCCAAATAAATTAACAATTGCGCGTACTCAATTTTTAAATTCTGTACGTAGGGTTTCTATTTTCTCAAACAAAACTACACATCAAATAAGATTAAAAATAGCAGGTGCAGAATTAAATATCTCAGCAGAAGATATTGACTATTCTAACAAAGCCGAAGAACGTCTTACTTGTGATTATCAAGGAGATGATATGCAGATTGGTTTCAATTCTCGTTTCTTAAGTGAAATGTTGAATAATCTTAATGCAGATGATGTACAGCTAGAAATGTCATTACCTAACAGAGCCGGAATTTTAACTCCTATTGATGGATTAGATGAAGGTGAAAGCGTTACCATGCTTGTAATGCCCGTAATGCTAAACAACTAGTACATATTACCTGAAAACAACATAAAAAGAGTCTGATTATCATTTATAGTCAGACTCTTTTATTTTGTATATACCTAGCTCATAAAGCTTATTCTTTTTTAATATTTTTACAGTAGTAAAAAACGTATTTAGAACCTATACCATATGCATCTCCAAGAAATTTTTCAGGGTTTAACATTGAGCGAAATGCATAAAAGTATTATCAGTAAAAAGCTTAAAAAAACAACCATAAATAAAGGAGAAACTTTATTGCATCCAAATGATACCACTTTTTATCAATACTATGTAGAAAGCGGTTGTTTAAGATCTTTTTTTACAGATACATCAGCAAAGGAACATACCATACAATTTGCAATAAAAGACTGGTGGATTAGTGATTATACTGCATTTTTCAAGAAAGAAAAAGCAATTCTTCAAATTGAATGTATTCAGGATGCTACAGTTTTAAGACTCTCTAGAGATGATATGAAAGAAATTTTTGATTTGATCCCTGGAATAGAGCGTTACTTTAGAATAAAAACTGAATCGTATATCGGTTCCTTTCAAAAGAGAATCATTGGAGATTTATCAAAAACAGCAAAAGAACAATATATCGAATTCGTAAATACATATCCTAATATCGAGCAATTAGTAAAGAACTATCATATTGCTTCTTATTTAGGAATAACATCAGAAAGTCTTAGTAGAATTCGAAAAGAGATTGCCAAAAAATAAATACTTTTCTTACCATAGATCATTTTTTTGGTTTTTCTGATATTCTAATTTTGTTTCTAATAAACAACAGAAGAATTTTATTCATGAAAAAGATCATCGGTCTTACCGCAATAATTGTATTATTTGCTTCGTGCGGGAAAGAAACAGAAAGTAAGAAAATAACAAAACAAAAAAACCAAATGAAAAAAGTACTATTTGTATTAACAAGCCATAGTGATTTAGGAAATACAGGAGAAAAAACAGGGTTCTGGATTGAAGAATTCGCTTCACCTTACTATTTTTTGAAAGATAAAGGTATAGATATCACCATCGCATCTCCTAAAGGAGGACAACCACCAATTGATCCCAAAAGTGAACTTCCAGATTTTCAGACACCAGCTACTAAGCGATTTAACGAAGATCAAGAAACTCAAAATGTTTTAAAAAACAGTGTAAAACTAGAGAGCATTAATGCTAGTGATTACGACGCTATATTTTATCCTGGTGGTCATGGACCATTGTGGGATTTAGCCGAAGATAAAAATTCGATCAAATTGATTGAAACTTTTTATGAACAACTTAAACCTGTTGCAGCGGTATGTCATGCACCTGCTATATTTAAGAATACAAAAGCTAATGATGGATCACCTTTAGTCAGTGGAAAAAAAGTTACTGGATTTTCTAATACAGAAGAAGCTGCAGTTCAATTAACCGATGTAGTACCTTTTCTAGTAGAGGATATGTTAAAGAATAATGGAGGAACGTACTCCAAAGGGGATGATTGGGCACCATACGCAATAGAAGACGGATTGTTAATTACTGGACAAAACCCTGCTTCTTCTGAACTCGTTGCAGAAAAATTATTAGGCCAATTGAAGTAACACAAACTCATAACATACATTGGACTAAATCAAAAAGCGCAAAACTAACTATTTTGCGCTTTTTTAATATTTTTACATCACATTTATTTCCCAAAATAAAACACATGACAGAGGAGGAGAAACAAAAATATTTTTGCCATACGCATCGTAACCTTTTTGCGCAAAGTAGATGTAATAATTGTTTTAAAGGTATGTGTCATACTTGTGTACACAATAATCCAACGTTATGCGCAGCTTGTTTAAAAAATAATTTTATTACCGGTAGTCAATATAAAAACCAGAAAGAACTTATATATATCCTTTCTATCAGTTTAGGAATTGGTTTATTATACCACATCTATCAATGTGTTACAATTGCAGATATTTACAGTAATTTTAATTTCTCAAAAGACCTCCTGTATGTTACCTTAGGAACACTATCGGTTATAAGTGCATATTATATGTATAGCGAGGTAACTCTTATTTCGAAAGTAAGTGAGATTCCATTTATAGGTGGTAAACTTGCTTTTTTATTAATCATTTTTAGCTTAGTTATAGGAATTCCTTTATTTTACTTACTTTATAAAATACTAATATTTATATGGCAAAAATTAACTAATAAAAAACATCAAGTGTAGCCTTTAAAAAACATCTACATCTTTTTTATACAAAAAATCAATCCCACTTAAAAAAGCAGGATTGATGATATATTTAACATATTGTTATTCTGACTACTCTTTAGTAAACTTCTTACTTACTTTTTGCTCTCCAGTATCTATAATTATAAAATACATCCCAGATGATAATCCATTAAGTTGAATTGATTCTGCAGTAAGCTCTCCTTTTTTCATAATCTGACCTACATAATTTACAATTTGATAGTTTGCTTCAACAGCATCATTCAGTTGTAAGTTCAAATTACCTTTCACAGGATTCGGATAAAAACTAAAATCAAAGACATTTGATTTCTCTACTTTCTCTTCAATAGTATCAATCCCAACTCTAGATGTAGAAGTAACACAGAAACTCTTAGTATCTTGAGAACCAAAAGAGCCTCCTGAAACCAATACACTACCGCTAGTATCTGTTAATTCATAAGAACCATTTCCATAACTACAACAGATACCGTCGCCATAAGAATCTTTTACTACTAATGTATAACATCCTACATCTAACGTTCTTGATAAATTAATCGTAGAACCATCAGTCTGAGACCCATAAGTACCTCCAGAAAAAACTAATTGGTTGCTTTCATTTCTTATTTCCCAACTAGTTTCTTCTGGATACTGATCAAAAGTAATTCTTAGATTTACATCACTAGTTGTGGATCCTCCTCCTGTACTTCCCGAAGTAGATATACTGACTGCATCAATAGCCATATCGCCTTGCCAAGTAGTACCTGTAATTCCATTAAAACGTAATTGTACTTTTTCACCTAAATAAGCTGCTAAGTTTACAGAAGCTGTTTCCCAAGAATTCCCTTGATTTCCTGATTTACTCCATATAGAGGTCCAACTTGTTCCGTCCAAACTAGCTTCCAATGCGAGACTTCCCATAGCAGAAGCTCCATACATATGGTACTTAAATGAAATAGTTGCTTGGGTAGCACTCGTAATATCATAACAAGGAGAATATAATATCGCCCTTTTATTTGAATAATTAGGGCTTGAAGATTCCATATAAATATAGTAGGAACCAGCATTGGCCGAACTCGGACCAGTATTAGAAGAAGGAGTGCTTCCGGAACGAGTAGCCCAATTAAAATCATCTCCCGATGTAGCTTGCTTCCATGCTCCAAATGTGTTTTCGAACCCTTCATTATAAGGAAATGTAGTTACTGTAGAGCTACACAATGTATTCCCACCACCTCCAGTACTTCCAAAACGATCTTCAGCTTGTGGTCCTCCCCATATCTGAGTAGCAAAAGCAGGATTATCAATGAATGGATTTCTATTACCTTGTAAATTTTCTATAATTGGATTTCTTTGTAATTCTAAGGTAGAAACTGGGTCTTCTGCATTCCATTCTAAAAACAACTCGATCATATCAGAATCTCCAGAAACAGCTGTACCAATACCTACGTTAGATGGCAAGCATCGATTACCATATCTTATATACATAAACATCATCATTCGAGCTACGTCACCTTTAAACTCGTCTCCAGGATACCAATGCCCTTGTGAGGTTGGTCCAGAATTACCAGAACCATCTGCAAACTTTCGACTACCTCTGCTAGAATTTCTTTGTACATCTGAAGGCCTTAAATGATGTGCATCAGCACCAGGTCCAGAAGTTCCTAAATTTGGATTACCTAATGATTTTGGGTACACATGTTCTCTATTCCAATCCGTAGAACCTCCTCCATTATTATCTACACCTCTAGTTCTATCCGTTGTAGTATTTCCATCCGTATCATTATACCCATAAATTAAAATAACTCTTGAAGAATTTGTTGGATCAAGATCAGTTTGCTTTAAAGCATCCCAAACTCCAGGAGTATAAGATAGAGTATTTGTTTGTGTGTTAGTTACTTTAGTCGCTAATTCATTCTTTAGTGATTGACCAGATAAAGAAAGATTGACATCATTATAGTAAGAAGGAATTTGGCCAAAACTAGCCAAAGAGTACCCCATTACTAGTAATAGTACTATTTTTTTCATTGAGTGTTGTGAGTTAAGTTAGTAAGTTTTATCAGTTTCGAAACTAAAACTATTTTGTTTAATTTACTAGAAGGTTATGTTACCAAATCATTACCCAACCTGTTGAAAATGTATTGATTAGAACCAACATTAGCTGTAAAATATTAATAATCAGCACCTTACACAAAACCATGTTTGTTAATAAGTTATCACCTACAATAGCATATCAGAATAATACTTCAAAAACAGTTCAAAAATCAACAAGCAGAATTTATTCAACGTAAAAACTACTACAAAACCGCATTTATTTAATGTTTTTAACCTAGCTTAATTAGGGAATTTTCACTTATTTTTAGGAGATTAACTTAAATATCTTACACAATGAAGAAAATCTTAGATTTACAAGGAATTCAAAAATTAAGTAAAGGACAACAAAGATCTATCAAGGGTGCATGGGGTAATATATCCTGCTGTAGTTCTGGAAGAGGTTGTCAAATCAGTTTTCCAGGCGGAAGTTTTTGCGAACCTGGTTATTGTGATCCATATAGCTTCGGAAGATGTATTCTATATTAATTAGAATAAGGTTTATAATGTTATAGGCAAGCAAAACTAGTATGCCTTTCTCAAAAACACATCTTAATATTTTTAACTCAAAAATAATACACAATGAAAAAAATCTTAGAATTAACAGGAGTCCAAGAACTTAGTAAAGGACAACAAAGATCAATAAAAGGGGCAAATACATATATCTCTTGTTGCAATCCAAATCCAATTAATGGTAGTGGAAACAGATGCCGTATTAGTTTCCCAGGAGGAAGCTTTTGCGAACCTGGTAGATGTACAAGTTTTGGAGGTTGTATTCTTTATTAAACGGCGTATCAATAATATTGAAAGATAAAATAAAAAGAGGCTAGGAAAACTGCCTCTTTTTTATATTTCACTCTATTCTAAATGAATTTTGAACTATAACCAAAAGTTCTTGAAATTTATAAATATCAAGTAATTCCGTTTGTATTTCAATTCATTAACCCCCTATCTTGTAGATATAAAATAACTTTAATACTTACACAATGAAAAAAATCTTAAACCTTGAAGGAATTCAAAAATTAACGAAAAAGGATCAAGAACAAATAAAAGGTTCTTGGAGTAACTACGTTTATTGTGGACCTCCTAGAAAATGTTGTCAAATGTTCAACGGTTTTGAGTTTTGCGATTTTGGTTATTGTCAACCTAACGGAAGTTGTATTTGGGCATAACTAAAAAAACCAATGTTTTTAATACTTTAACGATTACCCGAACAGTTCTCGGGTAATCGTTTTTATTTTTATGAAATTAAATTAAAGGACTGTCTAGCTATCTCCAATTCTTCATTCGTTGGAATTACCAATATTTTAACCTTGGAAGAAGATTTACTTATGTCCCTTATCTCCTTAGATCTGATAGCATTTTCATCTTGATCCAATTCAATTCCCAAAGATTCTAATTCAGTACAAACCAAATTTCTTACCACATCAGAATTTTCGCCTATTCCTGCTGTAAAAACAATAGCATCAAGACCATTCATAACAGCAACATATGAGCCAATAAATTTTTTAATACGGTATGCGTTCATTTCTAAAGCCTGCTGACAGTTAATATTCCCTTTTTCTGCTGCAGACTCTATATCTCTTAAATCACTAAAGCCTGTTAATCCAAGCATTCCACTTTCCTTTTGCAATAATGAATTAACCTCTTCTAAAGAATACCCTAATGAATTAACCATATAAAAGATAACTGCTGGATCTATGTCGCCTGATCTAGTACCCATAATTAATCCATTCATTGGTGCAAAGCCTAGAGTATGATCTATACTTTTACCATCCTTAACTGCCGTCATACTACATCCGTTTCCTAAATGTATAGTAATGATCTTAGTATTCTTTTTTTCTAAAAAATCAATTGCTTTTTCCGAAACGTATTTATGACTAGTACCATGAAATCCATACACTCTTATATTGTGTTCTTCTAAAAAAGAGTTAGGAATAGCATACTTATAAGCTTCAACGGGCATTGTTTGATGAAATGCAGTATCAAATACCGCTACTTGTTTAGCTTGTTTAAAAATATCTTCTGACACCAAAATTCCTTGCAAGTTAGCTGGATTATGAAGAGGTGCTAATGCTGAAAGTTTTTCTATTTTTTGTTTTACTTCATTATCAATCAAAACAGTCTCCGCATATGTGCTTCCTCCGTGAACTACTCTATGACCAACTATCTGTATTTCTGAAGCTGTAGTTATTACCCCAATTTTAGCGTCTAATAAATAATTTGCAATTAACTGAAGTCCGATTTTATGATTCTCTATAGCCTCTTCTTTTTCGATATCATCGGTGCTGGTTTTATAGTTTATTTTGGCATTCTCCAAACCAATACGTTCTACCAGTCCTGAACATAGAACCTCAGCAGAAGGCATATTAAAGAGTTGAAATTTAATTGATGAACTCCCCGAGTTTAATACTAGTATTCGCATGTTATTATCTTACTATTTATAATCCTTGTGCCTGAATTGCTGTTATAATTACTGTATTGTAAACATCATCTACCGTGCATCCTCTACTCAAATCATTTACCGGTTTATTTAATCCTTGTAGCATAGGACCAATTGCCAAAGCACCAGTTTCTCGTTGTACAGCTTTATATGTATTATTTCCTGTATTAAGATCTGGAAATATTAATACACTTGCTTGTCCAGCTACTTCAGAATCCGGAAGTTTACTCTGACCTACTCTCATATCCACAGCAGCGTCATATTGAATAGGACCTTCTATCTTAAGCTCTGGATGTTTCTCTTTTACAATTTTAGTAGCAGCTCTTACTATTTCCACATCTTCTCCTTTACCTGATGTTCCAGAAGAATATGATAACATAGCGACTTTAGGTTCTATACCAAATGCTGCAGCCGATTTAGCTGAAGAAATTGCTATTTCTGCTAGTTGTTCTGCATTTGGGTTTGGGTTAATAGCACAATCACCAAATACCGAAACTCTATCATCTAAACACATAAAAAAGACAGAAGAAACCACTTTTACTCCCGGTTTTGTTTTAATAAATTGTAATGCTGGTCGAATGGTATGCTGTGTTGTATGTACCGCTCCAGAAACCATGCCATCAGCATGACCTTTATAAATCATCATAGTTCCAAAATATGATACATCGGCCATCATATCTTTTGCCATGTCTAAATTCACATTTTTATGCTTTCGCAATTCATAAAATGTTTGTACGTAATCGTCAAAATGTGGTGAATTTATAGGTGAAATAATTTTAACCTTACTAAAATCAATAGGAATATCTAGTTTAACTGCTTTACTCTTGATTTTCTTTTCATCCCCAATCAAAGTAATATCAACTACATTTGACGCCTGTAACCTAAAAGTTGCTCTCAATATTCTCTCATCTGATCCTTCAGGTAATACAATGTGTTTTTTGTTTTTTAATGCCCGTTTCAATAGATTATACTGAAACATACTTGGAGTCAAACTATCGGATTCAAAAGTAATTAATGGATCTACTAAACGATCTTCATCTACATACTGTTCAAAAGTGCTAATAGAAGTATTAATTTTTTGTAAATTATCTGCGTGTATTTTCGATCTGATAGCACCTATTCTATTAGTTATAGAAAAAGTGCCTTGTGATACTGACACAATAGGTACAGATAGAGAAACACCTTCTATTAGTTTAAGAATTGGTTCTTCCGGAATTATTCCTCCAGTTAAAATAATACCTGAAATTTTAGGGTAATTATCAGAAATATTTGCCTGTAAAACGCCTAAAATAATATCTGCTCTATCTCCAGGAGTAATAACTAAACTATTATCCTTAAGATGTGTAAGATAATTTCTTAACTGCATTGCTCCTACTCCAAAACTACCTGCTTGATTATTTAAGAATTCTTTTCCAAAAAGAACATTCCCATCTAATTCATTTACAATTTCTCTTATTGTTGGGTTAATTAAGGAACCAATTTTAGGTATGATAATTTTTTCCACAGCAGCACCAAAATCATCATCTAATTTTGCACTCAATTCTTTTTCACAACCATTAACCACTTTATTAGCAACAATTGCTAATACTTCTGCATCCTTACTCGTAAATGTATCATATGCCAGCTTAAGATTCCCCGTTATTTCTTCTTTAGTTTTATCGACTCCACTAGCCACAATAATCGAAGGGATTCCCAGATTCTTTGCTATAATTACATTTATATCAAACTCAATAATAGAACCTTCATCGGAAAAATCAGTTCCTTCTACAAGAATGAAATCGAATTTTTCTTCTAAATTTTTATATTTTTGGATAATACCATCTATAATTGCTCCAGATCTTCCTTGATTATATTTTTGAAGAACCTCACTTCTTGTAAAAGCATAGGTGTTTTTATAATTAATGTCTAATTCGAAATGTGATATTACAGTATTGATATGATTATCTATCTCACCTTCTTTTGGGTCATCGATAATAGGCCTGAAGTATCCTACTCTTGCCACTTTACCCAGCAACATTCTCATTAACCCTAAAACAACAATTGATTTACCACTATTCGGTTCGATAGTAGCGATATAAACAGCTTTACTCATGTATATAAATTTGGTGGTACAAAGATATGGTAATAATACTAGGTAATATAACAAGAAATAATCAATAGATTAAGCTTTAAAAACATTAACTTTATTTCTTTTAAATCAACAAAAAAAGGATCAGAAAAACTCTAATCCTTTTATTACTGATCTATATTTTTAGGAAGACATTAATTAATATCTTCTCCTTTTTTTAGTTTTTCTAATTCTCCAGATAATCTTCCTTTAAATCTTTCAGGAGCTTTACTCATAGCAGTATTCATTGATTTAATTGCATTTTTATAATCTCCAGTTGCCGAGTAAGCTCTAGCTAATCCATAATTAGAAGGCCAAACGCCATTATTATTCTTTACATTGTTTTTTAAAACCTCTAAAGCTTTATCTTTTTGTCCTTGACCAATAAGTCCATTCCCTAATTGGAATACCTGAGAAGCGTTTCCTTTGGTTGTTGCTTTATCCACTATTGCCATAGCCTCTACTGTCTTTCCTTGTTTTGATAAAATTCTAGACTTAAGAGATAGGTTACCAAAAGTTTCTTTGCTAAAGAAATTACCACTTATTGAGGCATTTACCCAATCAAGTGCTTGATCTAAATCTCCTGAATTAAAAGCATAATTAGCCGCATTATCCCAGTTTGATTGTGTAAATCCAGCATTACTCCTGAGGTCATCTTTAATCCCTTTCATTACAATATCATCAACGTCCACCTCTATCTTAAACGGAATTTCTTTCTTCTCCCATCTTAAAGCTGCAGTAGTACTAGTAGCATCAAAAGAAGGAAATAAAAACAGTAACGTTTCTGTATGCCCTACTTCTTTGGATTGCACATCAACACGCAAAGCATCTTCTTTTTCATCATAAAAATAACTCCCCCATGATGATGAATTCTTAGAAAATATGACTGTTGCTCCTCCTCCTTCTTTTAAAGCGATATGAAGTCCATAAAGTCCTGCTCTAATATCTTTTCCTTCTATTTTTACATCATGTGAAAATTCTATAGTAGTATTCTGATTAGCTCCCGCCCTCCAAGGTGCTGCCGTGGATGTCCCAAATCCTAAATTATTATATCCATAAGGAACTAGTTTACCCCAAACCTCTCGTTCTTTTACACTTGGTCTACCGTAATCTATAGTAATATCTGTTATTCCGACTCTTTGAGTAACTTGAGCTCGTTGACTTGCTTCTGGAGTTTTTAGCTGAGCATTCATCGGAATCGATAATAACATTATTGCACTCACAAAAAATGCTCTTATAAGTTTGGTCTGTTTCATGACTTGAATTGTTTGAATTATATTTTGAATTCTGTATGAAAGAAAAGTCATACACTTCAAACAATAATAAGATGATATTCTTAATCAAGATGTTACCGTAGTGTTAAACTAACGATACAAGTCCTAATAATTGTTAAATCAATTATTCTTTTAACAGCTGATTAACAAAACCTTCGAACTCATTCTTATAATCAATATATTTTTGACCAGTGGCAGGGCCGTTAAATCCTGTATGGATTTTACGTATTTCTCCTTTTTTGTCAACAAAAATTGTAGTAGGATAAGACAAAATATGATTTAGCATTGGTAACTTTTCCTGAGCCTTTTCTTTATCAGATGTTCCATATTGAGCTAAAAGAATTGGGTATTCTACTTTTAATTTTGATCGAAGCCTTTCTATAGATTTAAATGCTTTTTCTGAAGTTTTAGCATACTCAAATGCTAATGCAACAAATGCTATATTTTTATCCTTGTTTTTATTATAATAATCTACATAATATTTGGTTTCATCCATACAATTAGGACACCAAGTTCCCATGATTTGTACCATCGTTACTTTTCCTTTAAAGCGTTCATCATTTAAGGAAACTTGATTTCCTTTAGCGTCTGGAAAACTAAACTCTAGTTTATCATATCCTTCTTTGATAAAAGTTAAAGAATCTGCAGAAGGTAATTCATACTGTTCATTACGTTTGGCTGTAAAAGGTTCTTTCCAATGATTTCCAGAATAAAAATGACCATTCATTGTACTATCGGTAACTTGTGCAGTAAATAGAAAGGCATGAGCTCCATCAAAAGCTGATAGTTCTAATTTATTATTGTTAAGAACTCCTTCTAAAAATCGGTAATCTCCCGTTGTCGTTCTAAAAGTTCCGGTTACAACATTTCCGTTTTGCTTAAAAACACCTTTAGCTATATATCTATCTTCTGGAGTTTCGGGACTAAAAATTGATTCCCAATTCCCTTTTATATTGGCAGCAGGTTTTGAAATCACTTCGAACCTATCTTTAACACCAAATTCTGCTTTAAAAGGTACGATTCTATCCAAACTTTCTTTTATAAAACTTCCCGAAATCGTCATAGAATCTTGAAATTTCGCAGCTACATACCCTTCAAAAACTGGGAATTTAATAAATATAGAATCTCCTTTAATACTCACCTCATCAACATCAATTACTTCTTCTGCATTAAAAATTTTCAATGTTTGATCTTCAAAAACCTCAAATAGAAAAGGCAACTCTTTATTATCCTGTACAGTTAAAGAAGCCTTCCAAAGGCCACTTTTGAGAAACATTTCTCTTGACTCAACTTCTTTTTTACAAGAAGTAAAGTTTATTAAAAACATTAAAAAAAATAATTTACTTATATTTTTAAGAAAATTGAATCTTATCATTTACTTGGATAATTAAAAAATTATTGTAGAGTATTTGGTTATTTATTGAAAAAATAAAATGAAGAGTATTTATAAACTATCAGGGTCTTTTTTATCGTATACTTTGATATTTTCTTTTCCCCTTTTTTTGGACAAAGACTTTTCTTTCAATTCTTTATTTTTTTTCAAGCGCTTTTTATGAGATATTTGTAAATCTTGTTCTTCTTTAGCACTCAATTTAGTTGATTTACTTCTTTTCTTAGTATTCAAACTCTTTTTATCAGCTTTTTTAGCTTTCACCAATGTATTTTGGGATTTTTCTGTTTTTGGGACTTTTTCATCAGCATGTTGTGCAGATAAAGCAAAACAATTAATAAAAAGAAAAATAACAAGTAGGGTTTTCATATTCATAGGGGCATTATTTTAATAAAACTAATATTCAAAAATAAGCAATCTAAATCTAATAGCTATTTAAAGAAAATATCAGAGTATTCTCTAGTTAGCAAATAACCTTCTAAACTAAAATATTTTTGTTCCAGGTATTCCAAAAACCTTGTTTGTTTACTTTGCCAAAGTAAAAGCATTAGTAATGCCACATAATTTCAAAATCATAGTAATGAGAAATTCATATAAATTACTTAAACATCTTGTAATCTAAAAGAGTATATTGAAAAAGCCTCCTTTTTACTAAAACAAAAAGAAGGCTTTAAAAAATTTGAACAATATTTATTGCTTCTCCTGATATATTTTATTCAGTTTATCTTTTTCTTCTTTTACTTTTTTCTTACCATTTTCTAAGGACTCTTCAAGTGCTTTTAATTTTTTTTCAGCTTTAGCAATCTTACTTTCTTTATCAGCAATTTCTTCTGGTGTCATTGCATCCTCACCTTCTTTGACCTTAGCTTTTTCTAATCGTTCTCGAGCAGCATCAATTTTAGATCTTCCTTTTTTTAACCGTTCCTCATCTTTATTTAAACTTTCTTCACTCTTTGCCGCCATTAGTTTAGCATCTGCGGCTCTTGCCTGTCCATACTCCCTACCAGTAAGTCCATCCTTATTTTTACCATATGCGTTTCCTTTGAGTTCTTTATCGGCTTTTTTCTCTGCTTTTCTTGTTTCCTTCTCAGCCATCTTTTTGGCTTTCTTAGCCTCGCCCTTTAACTTACTACCTTCTTCTTTAACATCTTTCAGTCCATTTTCCACTGCCTCTTCAGATTCCTTTATTTTATCCTTTCCCTTTTGTTTTTCTTTATCGAGTTTTTCCTTAACTTTTTCCTTATTTCCCTTCATTTTCTCCTGTCCCTTAGCTTTTTTCTTAGATACTTTCTCTTTAGCTTCTTTTGATTTTCCTTGGGACAACGCTGTATGATTGCCACAAATGGAAATCAACATCAATACCATAATAATTCTTACTAATTTCATTTTTAAATATTTTATAGTTAGTACTTTGAAAGTTTGGGTATGAATAATTTAAAAATAGACAAAAGGTTTATATACTGTCTAAATCTTTTAATGAGTCCTCCAGTTCGTCAGCTTTTTTTGTTACTTCTTCTGTAACACTTTCTAACTCTGACTCAACCGCTTCAATTTTCTCGACTGCAGCTTTTGTTTCTTCTTCTTCCTTTTTTTTATCTGTACAAGAAATTACTCCAACAAACAATAATAAAGTAAAAAGCTTAAAGATATTTTTCATATAATAAGGGTTAGATTAATACTATCATAAATATACTTAATTTCCATAAATATATCCCAAATTTCTTGTTTGTTAGCTTTACCCAAAGTATTATCTTTACCCCCTAATTTCAGAATCATCATTAATGAAAATTTCATATAACTGGCTCAAGCAATTTATTAAGCTTGATTGGGATGCAGAAAAAGCTGGGGAGTTACTAACTGACTTGGGGCTTGAAGTAGAAGGAATCGAAACCTATCAAAGTGTGCAAGGTGGCCTACAAGGTGTAGTTGTTGGACAAGTTATTAGTTGTTCACAACACTCTAATGCTGATAAATTAAAAGTAACCAAAGTAGATTTAGGTACTGGAGAACCTGTGCAAATTGTATGTGGTGCTCCCAACGTGGCAGAAGGTCAGAAAGTTCCAGTTGCAACTATAGGAACAAAACTATATAATCCAGATGGAGAAGAATGGACCATAAAGAAAGGTAAAATTCGTGGAGAAGAAAGCCATGGAATGATCTGCGCTGAGGATGAACTAGGATTAGGAAAAAGTCATGATGGAATTATGGTTCTGGACAAAGATATTCCCGTTGGAACACCTGCTGCTGATATTTTTGATATAGAAAACGATCACGTATTCGAAATTGGTTTAACACCAAACCGGGCGGATGCTATGAGTCATTGGGGTGCTGCTCGAGATCTAAAAGCAGGTTTACAGCAAAAAGATCTTAATTTAGAACTGATCACTCCATCTGTTAGTAATTTTAAAATAGAAAACAGATTACATAAATTTGATATCGATGTAAAAAATCCTGAATTAGCACCAAGATATTGTGGTGTTTCTATTTCTGGATTAAAAGTAGGAGAATCTCCTTCTTGGTTACAGCATCGATTAAAGGCTATTGGTCTTACTCCAAAAAACAATGTCGTTGATGTTACTAATTACGTACTACACGAACTAGGACAACCTCTACACGCTTTTGACGCCAATTACATAGAAGGGAATAAGATAGAAGTTAAGACTCTTAAAGCTGGAACAAAGTTCACCACATTAGATGAGGTAGAAAGAGAGCTTCATTCGGAAGATTTAATGATTTGCGATGCAGAAAAACCGCTTTGTATTGCTGGAGTTTTTGGTGGAATTAATTCTGGAGTAACTGAAAAAACCACTTCAATTTTCTTAGAAAGTGCTTATTTTAATCCTGTAAGTGTTCGTAAGACAGCCAAACGTCATGGACTAAATACTGATGCTTCTTTTAGATTCGAAAGAGGTATAGATCCTAATATCACAGAATACGCACTAAAAAGAGCTGCATTACTTATACAAGAATTAGCAGGTGGAGATATTACAAGTGAAATTACAGACCTCTATCCTAAAAAGACAGAGGACTTTCAGGTATTTTTATCTTTTGAAAATACAACAAAATTAATTGGTGAAGAACTTCCCCAAGAAACTATTAAAGATATTTTAAGCTCACTAGAAATTAAAGTAAATAGTGTCACAGAAGGTGGTCTAGGTCTTACCATTCCTGCATATCGAAATGATGTTCAGCGAGAAGCAGATGTTATTGAAGAAATTCTAAGAGTATATGGCTACAATAACATTAAGTTTACACAAAAACTAAATGCATCCATCTCTAATATTGATAAATTTTCTGATCATAATATACAAAACACCATTTCTAACCAATTGGTAGGTCAAGGATTTAATGAAATGCTAGCAAATTCTCTAACCGCTCCAGAATATATTTCTTTATCAGAACAATTAAATGCTGATAATAATGTAGAAATGCTAAACCCATTAAGTAATGACCTAGCAGTATTACGTCAGTCTTTGTTATTTTCTGGATTAGAAGCAGTTTCTTACAATATTAATAGGAAACGTTCTGATCTCAAGTTTTTTGAGTTTGGTAAAACCTATCATAATTATGAAAATGGAAGAATTGAAAACAAACATCTTACCTTACTAGTTACAGGAAATAAGACGAAAGAAAGCTGGAAAATAGGACAAGAAAAAAGTGATTTCTTTTATTTAAAAGGAATTATCGAAACAATCCTAGATCGTTTAGGGATTAAAAGATCCAAAACAACTCCAGCTAAAAATGATATTTTTTCTGAAGGAGTTTCTTATAGTCTAGGAAAGTCTAAATTAGTAGAATTTGGAATTGTAAAGAAATCCGTATTAAAGCATTTTTCAATTTCTCAAGAAGTATTATTTGCAGACTTTAACTGGGATACAATATTAGAGTTCGCTAGACGAAGTAAAATTAAATTTAGAGATATTCCTAAATTCCCAGAAGTTAAGAGAGATTTTGCACTGTTATTAGATAACACTGTTACTTTTGAAGAAATTCATACTATTGCGAAACAAACAGAAAAACAACTTCTAAAAAACATTAATTTATTTGATGTATATGAAGGGAAGAATTTGCCTGATGGTAAAAAATCATATGCTGTAAGTTTTACATTGCAAGATGAGCATAAGACATTAACAGATAAGCAAATTGATAAAATCATGAATAAGCTTCAGTATAATTTTGAGAACAAATTAGGAGCAGAATTACGATAAAAAAGCAATCTCATTATAAAAATCACAATAGTGCCTTTAAGTTTCTTAAAGGCACTATTTATTTAATAAAACAATACCTTTAACCTTAAACCTCAATAATAGTAGTAAATGACAGATAGGTGACACCTAAATGGCGTACTAAATACCAATAGCAATTAATAGTTTTGTCTTGTACAAAAAACATAATCATGGAAAATCAATCTATTTCTAAAAACTTACTATACCAACGTAAATTAAAAGGCTACACACAGGAAGAGTTATCGGATAGAACAACCGTAGGAATAAGAACTATCCAGCGTATTGAAAAAGGAGAAGTAACTCCACATTTACAAACCATAAAACTATTAGCAACAGCTTTAGAAATTAAGGTAGAAGACCTCTTACCCATAGAAAATCCAAAAGAAGAATCTATACAACAAAAATGGCTATTACTATTGCATGCTACACCCTTCTTAGGACTAATGATTCCTCTATGTAATATTCTATTACCCCTTTTTCTATGGATCCACAAAAGAGAAGACAACAAAATCTACGATGTACACGGAAGAGCAATTATAAACTTCCAGATAACAATGACAATATTGTTCCTATTATCATTTATCGGTTTAGTTACAATTGAAGGTGTTGGCTTCTTTTTATTTATTGCGGTTATTCCTTTTTGTGTTATTGTAATGATTATCAATATAGTTTCTGTTCTAAACTCTCAAAAATTTTATTATCCTTTATCAATTCCATTCTTAAAGAAAAACAAATCAATAAAACATATTAACTTTTTGATCATTCTAATATCGATAGGATTCATAGGATGCACTGATACCAAATCAAAACAAATTGTTAGGCTTGATGGCTCTGTAATCACTAAAGATTCCTTAACCTCTAAAGTAAACCAATTAGTATATGATGCGAATGTCCATGGTATTGCGATAACTCTTTTTAATAAGAATCAAATTACATATCAAAAAACTTTCGGATATAAGAATTATAACCATAAAAAGCAGCTAACTGATTCTACTAATATGTATGGAGCATCTTTTAGCAAAGCTGTTTTTGCTGTGTTAGTAATGAAACTCGTAGAAGAAAATGTGATTGACCTAGACACTCCTTTAGAATCTTACCTCCCAAAAAAAATATACGAATACAAACCAATGACCAGATGGCATGATGATTTCTCTGCTTTACAAACAGATTCTCTATATCATAAAATTACTGCAAGGATGTGTTTGGCTCATACAACTGGTTTTCATAATTACAGATGGTACGAACCTGATCATAAATTAAGAGTTCATTTTGAGCCTGGGGCTCGTTATAGTTATTCTGGAGAAGGGTTTATCTATTTACAGGTAATATTAGAAAAACTACTTGGCAAAGGGCTTGAGGAAATAGCACAGGAAAAAATATTTGAACCATTAAACATGAATCATTCTAGTTACCAATGGAATAAAAAATTCGAAAATGACTTTGCTCATGGACATTCTAAGGAAGGAAAACTATTTAAAAAAGATAAAGATAATGAACCAAGAGGTGGAGGAACATTAGAAACTAGCACTAAAGATTACAGTAAATTCTTGGAAGCTGTATTACAAAACAAAATTATTACAAAAAGTTCATGGGATGAAATGTTCAAGCCACAAATAAGAATTCGAACATTAGCCCAATTTGGCCCACTATCCCATAAAAAGAGTGATATTAATGATGCCATTCAATTAGGCTATGGATTAGGCTGGGGAGTTTTAAATTCTCCATATGGCACAGGAGCTTTTAAAGAAGGACATGGTGATGGTTTTCAACATTATTCTATATTATTCCCAAAAGCTAAAAAAGGAATCATGATAATGACCAATAGTGATAATGGAGAAAGTATTTTTAAAGAACTACTAGAAGTTGCATTAGGGGACATCTACACCCCTTGGAAATGGCAAAACTATGTTCCCTACAACCATAAAGAAAGTGAATCTAGAAATTAATTCAACATTTGTTAAAAACAATGAAATCTTGTAATCTATATCGTAAATACTTAATTTAGTGGAGCTAAAGAAAAAGACATGCTATTTCCAAAAACCAATATCGAAAAAAAGTTAACTCAACTTAAGAACAAGCAGTTTAATCCTTCTATTTGGGAAAAACAAGTTGAGTCTATTTTTGAACGAGAAGAGAAAAAAGATCACCGAATTCTTAAAACTCTAGAAAAAGGCACTACGTCTGAAACAAATGATTTCATTTTTGATAATACAGAAAGTTCTAAAATTTATCATATTGATCAAATTAAAAAAATATGTGTTGATTATCGATTGCGTTTTTTAGATACTAAATATTTTAAGGGAAAACTTCCTCAAGAAGCTATTTCGCAAATAAAGGAGTTAGAAAAAACTCATAATACAGAATTAAAAGGGTTTAAAATTATAGCTCCGTCAAAGCTATTTAAGTTAGCTAATGCTGATGACCCTTTATTATTTGCCCCAATGGGTAATGATTACTATTATTTAATTCATAAATGGGGTGATGATCTTCATCCATTTCGTAAAATAATGATGTGGTTTTTTAAGAGTTTTGAAAACTTATTAATTCTTACCTTTTTAGTAAGTCTTTTAGTTACCTTTATGGTCCCACAAGGTTTATTTAGCAAAGAAAGTAATACTTCAGAATTTATCATGATATTCTTTTTTATGTTTAAATCTGTTGCTGCAGTAGTTTTATTTTATGGATTCGCATTAGGTAAGAATTTTAATACTGCAATTTGGGATAGTAAATATTTTAATGCATAAAAAAACACATATGTTTCCAAAAAGTGAATATGAAAGAGTATACACGGGAAGTCTAATTAATATACAATTTCTTCAAAATATACTGCAGGATAGCGGTATTAATTCTATAACTAGAGATGACATGAAATCAGGTATGGCAGCCGGTTTTGGCGGTGGAATTCCGGATCACATTCAGCTCTTTGTAAAAAAGACAGACGTAGAAGAGGCTATTCCTATTATAGAAAAAAGTTTATCTTAAAGTATTATGAGTCAAGAAAACAATAACCCAAGGAAAAACTGGGATTTTATGATCGGAATAGCATTGGTCCTATTCGGAAGTTTTCGGTTATACCAGCGTACAAGAGTTGAATTTGAATGGAATTATAAAATTTTTCTTACAATTTCATTTATCCTATATGGAGGTTTTTTAATTTATAGACATCTTCAAAATAAAAATAATACTTCGGACTAATTTCCCTTTTTCGGGATTTTACTCATTGCACGCTCAGTTATAGCTGTAATAGATAAAGAAGGATTTACTCCTGGATTTGCAGAAATCATAGATCCGTCGCATATATACATATTCTTATATCCAAATACTCTGTTATTTTTATCAATCACCCCATCTTCTGTGGTAGCAGCCATTACTGCTCCTCCTAATATATGAGCTGTAGACGGTATTCCTGCTAATGGTTCTAGTCCAAAAACAGTTTCTTTACCTTCTGTTAGTTCAGAATATTGTTTTGCTAAACTAAGTGATTGTGGTATAAAAGCACTAGGTTTTTTACCTTCTGCAATACTCGTATTCATAAACCCTAAGGAGTTTCGTTTAAATTTTAATGTACTATCCAATGTTTGCATAAACAAAAGAATAGCTGTACTCTTACTCCAATCTTTAGCCGTATATAATTTAAGATAAGATATTGGGTGGCTTATAAAACTTGTGATCATTTTAGTTACCCGGACAACGGTATTCTTACCATGGGTTAAAGGTAAGTGTGATAATCTCCAAAATCCAGAACCTTTAGCATACCTAACAATCTCTAGATGACTATTCTTATCAGTAGTCAAAATAGATCCTATAGCTACACCTTTTGACATATCTTTATTGCCATTTAAGTTAGTTACACTTATCAGACTTTCATTATTAGTTCTGATATCGGATCCTAAATGATCTGATAAATTAGGTAAGGATTCTTTCTTTAGTTTTAGTAATAATTTTATTGTTCCTAAAACTCCTCCTGAAAAAACAATCCCTTTAGCTTTTAATTCTTTTTTAGAACCAAATAGTCTGGTAGATGACTTATACTTAACCGAGTATCCATCTAAGGAATGAGTTACATCGATAACTTCATTTTCTGCAAGAACAGTAGCTCCTAATTGCTGTGCCAAGTATAAATAATTCTTATCTAATGTATTTTTTGCTCCAACCCTACATCCGGTCATACAGCCACCACAAAAATTACACCCAGTGCGATCAGGGCCTTTTCCATCAAAATACGGATCAGGTACTTTTTTATCAGGAGTTCCAAAAAAAACAGCTACATCTGTTTTAGAAAAACCCTCTTTAATATTCATTTTATCAGCTAATTCTTTAAGTGCCTTATCTCCATCGAACAAATATGGGTTTTTCTGAGCCCCTAACATGGTTAATGCTGTTTGATAAAATGGTCTCAATTCTGACTGCCAGTCCGCTAATTCCTTCCAACTACCAGATGTAAAAAAATCTCTTTTAGGGACCGGTAATGTATTAGCATAAACCAACGAACCTCCTCCTACTCCTGTACCAGAAATTACTACAACATGTTTAAAAAAAGACATCTTCATAATTCCAAACCATCTTAAAAAAGGAACCCAAAGCCATTTTCTAAGATTCCAATTTGATTTAGGGAAATCTTTGGGTTTATACCATCTTCCTTTTTCGATGACCAAAACTTTGTATCCTTTTTCTGAAAGACGTAATGCACTAACTGATCCTCCAAAACCGCTACCAATTATTACATAATCATACTCTTTTTCAATATTCATACTTTTAATATTATATCGGTTTTTGGAGTGCACATACAAGTAAGTATATATCCTTGATTTATTTCATTTTTTAAAAGAACAATATCTTCTCTAGAATTCCAGTTTACTTCCCCTTTTATCAATAAAGCTTTACAAGTACCACAATCTCCCATTTTACAAGCATGTGGTAATGTGTTTTTAGTTTTCATTGACCCTTGTAATATTGTTTCAGAACTATCGGTATTAAAACAAAATTGATTGCCACTCATCGTTATATCAATTTTACGTGTTACACCAGAAAGTTTATTAACGTTCTGAGAAAATTCTTCCACTTTAATTAAATTATCCAAAACTCCAAGCCCACCTAACACTTTCTTAGAAGCTTCCATCATTGCCGATGGACCACAGATATAAAAATAGGAATCTACCGATAACTTTGATAAATATTTGTGTTGTAAATCTGCATTCAATATTTCGAAACTTAATATTATAACTATACGGTTTGTATAGCGTAAAGAAAGTTCTTTAAGTTCTTGATCAAATATTACTTCTTCTTTATTCCTAGATCCATAAAGTAATGTCACCTTTTCTTCTGAAGTCCTTAAAACAAATTTGATCATAGACATGATAGGCGTAATACCGCTTCCGCCGGCAATAAAAACAAATGGTTTACTAATACTTTTTGGCAATAAAAACTTACCAAATGGACCAGAAACTCTTAGCTTATCCTTCTTCTTTATAGTATTTACTAAATGATTAGACAACTTTCCTCCTGCTATTCTTTTTATAGCTACCGCAAGCTTTCCTGTAACAGGATCCTCACAAATAGAATAACACCTACTTATTAAATCTTCATTAACGAAGTCTGAAATAACTACATATTGACCAGCTTCATAAAGAAAAGGAATCTGGTCTAAATTTTTGAAAACAAGTTTAATAGTGTTTGATGTTTCTCTATATACTTCTTCCACTAATAAAACGTAATTCCATTTTTTTCCTAATTGAATATCTACATATGTATTTTTCTTGTCTAACAATTTCAAATCCTGATCTCTATAACCCTCAATCACAGATTGTTTTTCTAATAATTCGGATTCCATATCCAAAAAACAACTTCTATATTTATAAAAGGGTACTCTAGGGTGTAAATGATGTATTAGATGATAACTTTGGTATAGTGACAGAAACTCTAAGCCTGGAATCGTAATGATACGTGTATTATGATACCTACTTAAATTATTATGTGGATAATGTGGTAACCAATCAAAAGAAAAAGCCAATACTGGTGCCGCAATAAGTGCTGATAAAATAAAAACAAAAAACAACGCACTTCCATATCCAAAAAAAATCACAGCGCTTAAGATCGTAGTAAGAAAAAATAAAAATAAAATAGATTGACCTCTAATTTTGTTCATTGCTTCGTTCTTTTTACTGTCCTTACCTAACGCTAATTCGAAATAATAGCCGATCAATGTTAGGCAACGAAAGAAAATTGACAAAGGATTACTACCATTAACATAATGATCTGGATCATTTACCGGATCATTTGTATGTGCGTGATGTCTAAGATGTATCACTACAAATGCAGAAAAAGGAAATATCAAAAAGAAACTAGATACCCAACCCAAGGCTTTTTCTAATTTTACAAACGACTGAACTCCACCAGAAATATTACCATGACTGGCTTCGTGGGCAATTGTAAACATCCCATAAGCTATCAAAGCTCCAATAATAGAGGTCCATATTGGTGAGAACCCTAATAAATAAAAATTCCAAAGCAAAATATATCCAATACATAAAATGGAAAACAAAATTATAGTTGGCCAGGCTACTTTTCCCGAATATTTTTGCCAAACTGCTTGATTTTTCACAGGTCAAATGGTTATGTTTGAAAAAGATATTTATTTTTTCGAACTATTTAATCAAATATAGTTCGATTATTAGAGAATACCAAATATGGGAAGAAAATCAATTCATCGAGAAAGAAAGGATAAAACTAAAAAGGTAGAACAATGGACTCAAGCTATACTTCCTAAACTGAGTAATATGGCTCTTGGAGAACTAACTATTGATGATCTAGCGCTACTAATGAACAAAAGTAAGTCTACGATTTATCAATACTTTGTTACTAAAGAAGAAATTTTTGAATACATCACTCAAATAAGGGTTGATCGCCTTAAAGCTTATAAAAACGAAATTTCTGGCGAACTGTCTACTATAAACTACCATTATGAAACCTTAGCAAAGATTCTAGCTGAAGGAGTTAAAGATATTTCTCCTTTTTATCTAAAGCAATTACAAACGCATTATCCTAGTGCCTGGAGTATCGTAAATGACTTTTTACAGGGTTTATTAGATGACCTTAAACATTTTTATGTTTTTGGAATAGAGAATAAGATGTTTAAGGAAGTTTCTCCCGAATTATTAATCAAACTGGATGAATATTTTATCATGCAGCTTATTACTGATCATACTTTCTTTAATAATAATCAGCAAACTTTAGAATCTGCAATCAAAGAATATATGTACATAAAGTTCGAAGGTTTGGTATTAAAATAACAAAAAAATCTCGTTGTTTGCGAGATTTTTTTACTTAGTAAAAACGTATTCATTAAACATTAACGGCATACATCTTATCTCGTAATTCTTTAATTTTTTTATCACTCATATATTCATCAAAAGTAGCGTAACGATCAATTACTCCATTGGGAGTTAACTCAATTACTCGATTTGCTACGGTTTGAGCAAACTCATGATCGTGTGTAGTGAAAAGAATAGTACCTTTAAAATTTTTCAAAGAATTATTAAATGCTGTAATTGATTCCAAATCCAAATGGTTTGTTGGTTCATCTAACATTAATACATTTGCTCTTGTCATCATCATCTTAGATAACATACATCTAACTTTTTCTCCTCCGGATAATACATTTGACTTCTTTAACGCTTCTTCTCCACTAAAAATCATTTTACCAAGAAAACCTCGAATAAATACTTCTTCTCTTTCTTCTTCTGTAGTTGCCCACTGACGCAACCAATCTACTAACGTTAAATCATTCTGAAAATATTCACTGTTATCCGCTGGCAAATAAGATTGTGTAGTAGTAATACCCCAAGAAAAAGTACCATTATCTGCTTTTTGTTTCTCATTAAGAATTTGATAAAAAGCTGTAGTCGCTCTAGAATCTTTTGAAAAAACTACTACTTTATCGCCTTTAGCTAAATTAATATCTACTCCTTTAAAAAGAACATCTCCTTCTATACTTGCTGCCAACCCTTCTACATTAAGGATTTGATCTCCGGCTTCTCTATCTCTTTCGAAAATAATTGCTGGATAACGACGACTAGATGGTTTAATATCCTCTATATTTAATTTCTCGATCATCTTTTTACGAGAAGTAGCTTGTTTTGATTTTGCTACGTTTGCACTAAAACGAGCTATAAATTCTTGTAATTCCTTCTTTTTCTCTTCAGCTTTTTTGTTTTGTTGCGCTCTTTGTCTTGCAGCTAGTTGAGATGATTCATACCAGAATGTATAATTACCACTATAGTTGTTAATTTTTCCGAAATCAATATCTGAAATATGTGTACACACAGAATCTAAGAAGTGACGGTCGTGAGAAACAACAATTACGGTATTATCATAATTGGCCAAGAAATTTTCTAACCAAGATATGGTTTCATAATCCAAATCATTGGTAGGCTCATCCATTATCAGCACATCTGGACTACCAAACAAACATTGCGCAAGTAACACTCGTACACGCTGTTTAGTATCTAAATCTGCCATACTTGTATAATGTAAATCCTCTTTTATCCCAAGATTAGATAACATAGTTGCAGCATCACTATCTGCATTCCATCCATTCATCTCTTCGAACTGTACTTGAAGTTCCCCTATTTTCTCTGCATTCTCATCTGTATAATCAGCATACAAAGCATCAATTTCAGTCTTAATCTTATACAAATCTTTATTACCCATGATGACTGTTTCTAACACAGTATATTCATCATACGCATAATGGTTTTGTTCTAAGACTGACATGCGCTTTCCAGGCTCCAAGTGAACATGACCTGAAGTTGGTTCAGAAACACCAGAAAGAATCTTCAAAAAAGTAGACTTTCCTGCCCCGTTTGCTCCGATAATACCATAACAATTACCTTGCGAAAAGGTAGTATTTACTTCATCAAATAAAACTCTTTTACCGAATTGTACTGAAAGATTAGAAACTGATAACATAGGTATAAATTGTATTTTCGGCAAAAGTAGAAAAATGGATCCAGAACTTGAAAGAATATAAAAGTATTTTAAATGAGAGTTTGTCAAATAAAAGTTCTTGTCATATCATACTTTCGCAACATAAGTAATTATTAAAGCTCCCTACGAATTGCCTAATAATAACACAATTAACGTATTCTTAACAAATCTTAGAGGTCATTCCATTTATTTTTGAATGTTTGTCAGTTTAATAATAGCACCCAAAATGTATTTCTTCAGGATAAAATATTTTATTTATATCTCGATTATTGGTTTTTGTTTATGTGGTTGTGAATCAACAACTACAGAGATAACGAATGAACATATCTATTTCGGTGGTGAGATTATCAACCCTAATGCTGATTATATTGTTCTTTATAAAGACAAAGATTTTCAGGACACGATTTATTTAGATAAAAACAATAGGTTTTTACATAAGATAGAAGGTATTAAAGAAGGTTTATACTCCTTTAGACATAATCCAGAATTTCAGTTGATATTACTAGAAAAAGGAGATAGTATTCTAATGCGTCTAAACACATTAGAATTTGATGAATCTTTAGTTTTTACTGGAAAAGGAGCTAGGAAAAATAATTTTCTAATTGATATGTTTTTGCAAAATGAAATTGAGCGCAATCAATTACAAAAAAGAAAATTTAAAAAAAGTCCTAGATTCTTTAAGAAAGAACAAGACTCCTTATTAGACATAAGAATCAAAAGATTTGATCGTCTTACCAGTAAATACAACATAAGTGATCTTTCGAAAAAAATATGTAGATCTAGTTTTGAGTATGATTTCTTTTCGAGATATGAATTATATTTATATAAATACCAATACCACAGACTTAAAAATCTTGATCCAAACAAAGAGTTTTCCGAAGATTTTTTCGATTACAGAAAGCAGGTTAATTTTAATGATGATGATCTAATGAGGTTATACTCGTATAATAGATTCCTTAATCATTATTTCACCAACTCTTCCTACACAAAATACATGAATAAAAAATCTTTTTCTAAAAGTAAAGTTGAGTATACCATGTATAAGTTGGATCTTGTAGATAGTTTAATCGAACATTCTTACATCAAAAACAATCTTTTAAGAGGTATAACGACTAATTTTATTTTAGATAATAAAAATGACTATACTTCTCAAAAAGTACTTAATCATTACTTATCTATAAGTACCGATAAAAAGATCCAAAAAGAACTGGTGAAATTAGCAAAAGCTACTGCTAGATTGAAACCAAATAGTATTATTCCTGATCAGGATCTTATTTCTTCCAACGGAGAAATGACTAAGCTATCCTCTCTTTTCGAAAAGCCTATTACTGCTTTATATTTCTGGTCTATTGAAAGAAAAGATCATTATATCCAAGCACATAAGAAAACTGATCATTTAAGTAAAATATATCCAGATATTGATTTTATCGCTATTAATACGGATGATGAACAAACGGACAATTGGCTAAAAACGATTAATCGTCATAATTACGATCTATCAAATGAATATGAGTTTAAGTTTCCTAAATGTTCTTCTGATGAATTGGTTATTCATTATTCTAACAAGGTAATTTTGGTTAATCAACAAGGAAAAATAATCAATCCAAATGCTGATTTATTCTCATCAATTTTCGAAAAACAGTTGATGAGTTATAGCAGAATGGCAAGTATCGAAAAACAAAAAACTGTTCTCGACTAAAAGAACAGTTTTTAGAATTTTATTATTTCAAAAAAAATTAGTTTCCTTTTTTGTAGTCTGCTAAAAACTTAGCTAAACCGATATCTGTTAAAGGATGTTTTAGTAAACCTTCTATTGAAGAAAGAGGTCCTGTCATAACATCTGCTCCAATTTTTGCACAATCGATTACATGCATCGTATGTCTTACTGAAGCTGCTAGGATTTGTGTATCGAAACCATAGTTATCGTATACCATTCTTATTTCTGCTATTAAATTAAGACCATCTGTAGAAATATCATCCAATCTTCCTATAAACGGAGAAACATAAGTTGCTCCTGCTTTTGCAGCTAATAAAGCTTGTCCTACTGAAAAAACTAATGTGCAATTAGTTTTAATTCCTTTATCACTAAAATATTTTATTGCTTTTATACCTTCTTTAATCATAGGTACTTTTACAATAATCTGATCATGAAGTTTAGCAAGTTCTTCACCTTCTTTAACGATTCCTTCAAAATCTGTAGAAATCACTTCAGCACTTACATCTCCAGTAACTATATCACATATTTTTTTATAATGCTCTATAATATTATCCTTCCC
Source organism: Aquimarina sp. AD1 (assembly GCF_003443695.1). Taxonomy (NCBI): domain Bacteria; kingdom Pseudomonadati; phylum Bacteroidota; class Flavobacteriia; order Flavobacteriales; family Flavobacteriaceae; genus Aquimarina; species Aquimarina sp. AD1. The sequence goes on from NZ_CP031966.1 coordinate 1,900,597, forward strand.
TGTGATACCTTCTTTAGCCATCAATGATGGATTTGTAGTTACTCCATCAAGTACACCTAGATCTTGTGCTTCTTTGATTTGATCAAGGTTAGCAGTATCAATAAAAAACTTCATATTGTTGTGTTTAAATTTATGATTTATTTATTATGATTATTAACTATAATATGTTTTTTAAAATATGCGGTCAAAATTACAACTTATAATGATTCATTAGTAATTTCTCATATACTTTATCTGGTAAAATTCGCTTTAAAACCACAGAGAATTTCTGCATAAACGCACCAACCTTATAATGTACCTTAGGACTAGAAGTACAAATAACCCTAAACACTGCTTTAGCCATCTCATCCGGGTCACTACCCTCATCTACATGTTCATCCATTAACTGTAAAGAATCACCATATGATTTTTCGTAAGGAGAACCACTGATAACTGGAGCATGATACCTTCCTGCTGCAATATTAGTAGCAAAATCACCAGGGGCAATATTGGTCATATGAATATTAAATGCTTTTAACTCCATTCTCCAAGCTTCTGTGGTTATCTCTAAGGCAGATTTAGAAGCACTATAAATTCCACGATATGGCAATCCCATATATCCTGCAATAGAAGTTATATTAATAATTAAACCACTATGCTGTTTCCTCATTAAAGGCAACACTGCTTTAGTGACATTGATAGGCCCAAAATAATTGGTCGTAAAATTCCTTATAATCTCTTCTTCTGGTATTTCTTCTAACGGTCCTGTAATTCCTGCTCCCGCATTATTAATCAAAACATCCAATCGTCCGTGTTTCTGCTCAATTATACTAACAGCATTAGAAATACTTTTTTTATCCGCTACATCAAGTTGCAACAAAGTAAAAGCATTAAAATCCAAAAAACGCGAAGGGTTTCTACTAGTACCGTATACGATATATCCTTTATTGGTAAGAAATGTACCGATAGATTTTCCAATACCTGAAGAACCACCGGTTATTAAAACAACTTTAGAGTTTTGATTTGCGTTCATGTTCGCAAATATACATTCGGAATTTAGAATTATGAATTTAGATTTACGAAATAAACTTAAAAATACTTAAAAGACGAAACTAAAAGGCATAAAAAAAGGCAAGCTACCTACATCACACTGCTACAACCGTTTACCTTTGCTGCGTTCCCGCCCTGGAGGATTCAACAGGAGCTAGTTGTGTAGGACTTGCCGCTGCAAAGATACAATCTTTACTATATAAAACAATGATTTTTTAAACCCAATTAAAATAAATATCTTGCTATAAATATTACCAAATATCATGAACAAACGTAACCTCTTCGTCATCATTACATTATGTGCTATTATTTTTTCTTGTGGTAGTAATATTGAGACGAAAAAAAAACATTTTTCGATTAAAACCGATAATAACCAGACCAAATATAAGCTTGGAGAAACCATAAAAGCTAGTATTGTTAATGACCAAAACATCAAAATTGATTCTGTCGTTTACTTTTTAGAAGATATTAGATTAACAACTAATAATGAGAATCAATTAGAAGAAAAAATCGATAACGAGAGATTGGGAAAACACCTTCTAAAAGCTATTGTTCATTATAAAGGAAAAGAGGAAGATATCTATCAAAAACTTTCTTTTTTTAACAACGCCCCTCCTAAATTATATAAGTATAAAGTTATAGCAGAATATCCCCACGATCAAAATGCTTTTACTCAAGGATTAGAATTTATTGGTGACACACTTTATGAAAGTACTGGTAAAAATGGATTGTCCTCATTACGTAAGGTAGATTACAAAACTGGAAAAGTGATTATCAAAAAAGATATCGATAAGAAATATTTTGCAGAAGGTATTACTATTATTAATGATAAAGTGTTTCAACTTACATGGCAATCTAAAGAAGGTTTTATCTACGATTTAAACACTCTAGAAAAAACAGGAAGCTTTGCTTATAATAAGAGTAAAGAAGGATGGGGATTATGTAATAATGGTAATCAAATATATAAAAGTGACGGTACTGAAAAAATCTGGATATTAGACGCAGAAAGCTTGGCAGAAAAAACATTCATTGAAGTTGCAACTCACAACAAGGTAAAGTCAAAATTTAATGAATTAGAATGGATAGAAGGAAAAATTTATGCTAACACTTGGCAAAAAGACGGAATTGCTGTAATTAATCCAGCAAATGGAGCTGTAGAAGCAGTTATTAATTTATCTGGTCTAAGAGAAAAGGTGAGTCAACATTCTGATCTAGATGTGCTAAATGGTATCGCTTACAAAAAGGACACGAAACAATTATTTGTTACCGGCAAGAATTGGGACAAACTTTTTGAAATTGAGATAATTAAGTAATCAAACACCTAATCTAATTTTACATTTAAAACAATTCTTTTGTAACATCAGAATAAGTACTTCGTTATTATTATAGACAGATAATAAACCGTACCTTTGCGGCTTATTTTTATTTATATGAACAAATTTGAAGCATTAGGCCTCGGTGAAGCCATTATTAAGGCGGTGAATGAAATGGGGTTTGAGACCCCAAGTGAAGTACAGGAAAAGGCTATCCCTATTTTGCTTAATGAAGAAACGGATATTGTTGCTCTTGCACAAACCGGAACAGGAAAAACCGCTGCATTTGGTTTTCCTTTAATAGAAAAAGTAGACATTGATAGTAGAATCACGCAAGGGTTAATACTATCTCCTACCCGTGAACTTTGTTTACAGATTACCAATGAATTAAAAAACTATTCTAAGTTTAGTAAAGGATTGCGTACTGTAGCCATTTATGGTGGTGCAAGTATCCATGATCAAGCTAAAGAAATCAAACGTGGAGCTCAAATTATTGTAGCAACTCCAGGACGTATGCAGGATATGATCAATAGAAAGATGGTTGACATATCTAATATCGGTTATTGTGTTCTTGATGAAGCAGATGAAATGCTTAACATGGGATTCTATGAAGATATAACTTCTATACTTTCTCACACACCAGAAGATAAAAGTACTTGGTTATTTTCTGCTACAATGCCAAAAGAAGTTTCTACAATTGCAAAACGTTTTATGCACAATCCTATAGAAATTACTGTAGGACATAAAAACACGGGATCTAAGAATGTTTCTCACGAATATTATGTGGTGAACTCTAGAGATCGTTATGCAGCTTTAAAACGTCTTGCAGATGCTAATCCAGATATTTTTTCTGTAATCTTTTGTCGTACCAAACGAGACACACAAAAAGTTGCAGAAAAACTTATCGAAGATGGATATAATGCCGCTGCCTTGCACGGAGATCTAAGTCAGAACCAACGAGATTTGGTGATGAAGAGTTTTAGAAATCGACAAATTCAGATGTTAGTGGCCACCGATGTTGCTGCAAGAGGTATTGATGTAGATGATGTTACTCACGTGATTAATTATCAACTACCAGATGAGATAGAAACCTATACGCATAGAAGTGGTAGAACAGGACGTGCAGGAAAAAGTGGTGTATCTATGGTTATCGTTTCTAAAAGTGAACTTAGAAAGATTAAGTCTGTAGAACGAATCATCAAAAAGAAATTTGAAGAAAAAGAAATACCAAGTGGTGAAGAAATATGTCAAGTACAATTATTTCATTTAGCAAATGATATTGCTAAATCGGAAATTAATGACGAAATTGAAAGCTACTTACCATCAATTAATGAGGTATTAGAAGATTTTACTAAAGAAGAACTTATTAAAAAATTCTTTTCTGTAGAATTCTCTCGTTTTCATAATTACTATAAAAACTCTAAAGATCTAAATGCATCCAGAGATAGCGGTGGAGATGGATCTAGAGGAAGAGACGGAAGCACGCGTTATTTTATTAACGTAGGTGAAAAAGATGGATTTGATTGGATGACCCTAAAAGATTTCTTAAAAGAAAACTTAGGATTAGGAAGAGATGGAGTTAGTCGTGTTGATGTTAAGGAAAGTTTTTCATTCTTTAATACAGACTCTGAACACCAAGATGCAATTCTTGCAGTTTTCGAAGATTTTAGAATAGAAGGTAGAAAAGTTAACGTTGAGATCTCTAAAGATTCTGGTCGAAGCCGAGGCGGTAGACGAAGAAGAGATAATAACGGCGGTGGCGGTTTTAAAGGAAAGAGAAGAAGTGATGGTTTTAAACCAAAAGGAAGAAACCGTCGTGATAATGATGGTGGTGACCGCGGAGGTAATGGAAGAAGAGACCGAAGAAAACGTAGTGATCGTAGATAATTTTTCTATGAATTAACTAAATTATATGATTTTTGGTCCGATTTTTATGTTATGTTCGTATAGATTGGTCGTCATATATAGTAGTTAACGATATAGAATAATTATAAAAATAAGCTTTTGAAAAGATTTTTAATATACATATTACTTATTGTAGGCATCAGTATTAATGCCCAAGAAACTGATTCACAAACAGTATCGGGAAAAGTACTGAATGCCTCTACTGATAGTAAATTACAGAGTGTTCACGTAGTAAACCTAAGTCAGGTTATAGGTACCATTACTAACAAAGAAGGTGATTTTGAGATTAAAGCTAAAGTTAATGACACCCTATATTTTACATACATTGGATATAAACCTCTTAGAGTTCGAGTTACTAATGACTGGAAAAAATTTGGTGATGTAAAAATCAAAATGACTGAACTTGGTATCGCTCTTGAAGAAGTTGTCGTTGCAGATGTACAACTTACTGGATACTTAGAAATTGATGCGAAAAAAATCCCTGTATATAATAATTACAGATATAGCATTTCTGGTTTAAACTCTGGATATGAAGGAGGTAGCAGACAACCTGGAGCTGTTAATAAAGTGTTAGGTGCTATTTTTAATCCCGCAGACTTTCTCTATAACATTTTTAGTAAACGGTCTAATGAACTGCGTAAGCTAAGAAAGATGAAGAAAGATGATGAAATAAGGAACCTACTGGAAACAAAATTCGATAGAGCTACACTTATGGCATTGCTTCAAGTAGAACGTATCGACATTGATGAAATATTACGTAATTGTAACTATTCTGCTGATTTCATAAAGTTTGCTAATGACTTACAAATTCTTGATGCAATCAGTGAATGCTATGAAGAGTATAAAGTTCTAGATAGAAAATAATAATACATTATCTTATCGAAGGGAATGTAATGATATTCGATTCCCTTCCGAATCTACAAAATAAGCCATGTATCCATGTTCTTCTGATATTTGTGTTTTCTTAGATAATACTTTTCCTCCAGCATCCTCTACTCTACTTATTTCATTAGCTACATCACTACAAGAAAAATAGATCATAACTCCGTCTTCACTAGGTTTATAATGATCTCCCGCAAGTATTAATGATCCTGTAACTTCACCCGTTACATTTTTATTAGGAAACCAACCCATTTGTAACCCTTCTACTTTGTGGATAGCTATTTCTATTTCAAAAACTTTTTCATAAAAGGATTTAGCACGATCCATATCTATAACCGGAATTTCAAACCATGTAACCATAATTATTGATCTAAAAATTAAGTCTTTAAATTACAAATTAGATTTAAAAACCAATAACTGTTTTATAAAAAAATAGTTATCTGTTAACCTTTCTAATTTTTTAATACTAATGGATGTAACTTTTAAATAACATACATACCATGAAAAAATTGAAAATAGTTTGTCTATGCTTAACTTCTTTATTCTTGTTTAGCTGTTCTAATGAAGACGATATAACATTTGTAGATGAAATATCTCTTTTAGAAAAAAGCAATACTATAAACTGGGTAGGAACCTGGAACTCCACTTATGGAGAATTAAGACTTGTAGAAAAAGGACAATTAATATATGGAGATTATGCAGATATTGGCGTCATTTATGGATATAGACATTATATAAATGGTAAAGAATATTTTGAAGGAACTTTTGACAATTACAGGATGAATAGAAAAGGGATAATTCGTTTTGAAATGAATAACTCTAATTTTAATAATTCTTTCTCTGGTAAATGGACTTGGGGTAACACACCAAATTGGTATAATTGGAATGGCACTAAAACATCAAAAAAAGAACCTATTCTTCAAAGTTTTTACAATGTAAAGGGTCGTGTTTTTAATAATAGTACTTTTCAAACTATTCAAGAACCTATATCAATTGAAGTTTTTAAAAACGGAATTAGACACTTTACAACTACATCCGAGAACGGATCTTATTCTCTGCAACTACCAAGAGGTAACTGGGAATTAAAAGTATCAAATGTTGCATATCAGCATTTTTCAAGAAACATTGAAGTAAAAGAGAATTATGACTACAACAATTATTTTACACAAAACATATACTTAACCAAAAGGTAAATCTTATGATTTTAGAGGTATATCCAAGGCTTACTTAATCTCTTTGGATATACTTTTCTTCTATGTTTTAAATAGAATTAAGAAGTACTTGTTCTTTTTTGAAAAATATCGTGTACTACTTCGGATGTATAATTAATTGTAGTTTTATTAGGTTTAATTCCTGTTTTCACTTGTTTAAAAAGTGACTTAATCTTGTTGGTAGGCGACTGTTTTTTGCTCATGACAAACATGTTTTTAGGGAGTTAAAACGATTAGTCCTTATCAAATATAGCGAATTAATTAATAAAACCTCTGATTTAAGGACATTAACCTTTTACGTGTAAACCTTTATTTATAAGTTACTTACAAAAAATAAAAGCAGTATTTATCTAGAATTTGTAACTTATTAAAAATAATTCGTAATGAGTTATTTAGTATCTGTTAGGTATTCTCCTTTCTGTATCTAGCAATAATTTTCTCGTGGCTTTTGATTACTTTTTTAGCCCAATCCAATCTTTTTTCTAATTTTTCTTCTTCTGACAACTTCCAATCGATCTTAGAGTTCCTTAATAAAGATGTTACCTGCTGCAAAATAATAGCAGCTGAAACCGAAATATTAAGGCTTTCTGTAAAACCAACCATAGGTATGTGTAATTTTACATCGGCTTCATCTAAGATCATATCACTTAATCCCTCTTGTTCCTGCCCAAAGAAAAATGCAGAAGGCTTATTAATATCGAAATCTTTTAACTCTATCGAATTATCATGTGGTGTAGTAGCTACTATTTGATATCCTTTATTTTTTAACTCAGCAATACAAGCTTTAGAAGTAGTATATCTATTTATATCTACCCATTTTTGGGCTCCCATTGCAATCTCTCTATCAATACGTTTAGCATTTATTTCTTCTATCACGTGTACATTCTGAATTCCAAAAACATCACAACTCCTAATTACTGCACTTGTATTGTGTAATTGATATACATCTTCTACCGCAACCGTAAAATAATTAGTACGTTCCTCAATTACCTTTTTATAAAGGCCTTGTCGTCTGGGCGTAAGAAAAGATTCTAAATACGCTAATAGTTTATGATCTACCATAGACTGCTAAAATAGGAAACATTGATAATTTAGAGATAAAAAAATTGATCCTGCTTTATTCATTACAAAGATTATTCTGGAAATAAAAGCAAAGAGAAGGTAATAGAAAGACTATTAATAAGGGAGACCTCTCTAATGTCACCCAAACATAAGAGAGGCCATACTAAAATAAGATCAAAAATTTTGTAAAATGTTGCTTAACGTTTTTATTCCCATCGTCATATAAAAATAAAAAACACAATATTTTGAAATTAAATTAGCTCCCATTAACAAATCACATTGTTCTTTCTCATATTTTTTTTAAAATAAAACTTATCAAATCATTTCAATATTTATGCCTAACTATACTCTTAATGATTAAAAAGATCAAAAAATATCGTTTATCATTCTAATAGAATAAATTCACTTCTTCTATTTTCCTGATGTTGTTGTTCATTACAGTTAGTATTATTGTCACATTTATTTACTAATGAAGACTCTCCATATCCTCTACCAGTGAGTCTGGATCTATCTATCCCTCCTTTTTCTACTATATATTTAATTGTACTTTTTGCTCTACGTTCACTCAAAGCCAAATTATAATCATCTGGGGCACGACTATCTGTATGAGAACGAACATCTATTTTTATAGTAGGATATTCTTTCATCGCAGCTATTATCTTTTGTAATTCTATTTCTGCGTCAGGCCTAATAAAAGATTTATCCAAATCAAAGTAAATAATTTGAAGATCTAACACTTTTGCTAGGTCATCACCTGGAAGCACCTCTTTATTACTAAAACCTCCTTTTGATAATTGTAATGGTACTTGATGGGTATACTCTAAAGCTGTATTGGTCAATAGCATTTCTTCTGACGGATTATACCCATCTTTAAGCGCTCTAATGATGTAGGATTTCTCACATTCTACTTCAAAAGTATACACTCCATTATTATCACTTGTTGTTTTATTGATTTCGTTACCATCATCATCCAATAAGATCACATCAGAATTGGCTAATATTTCACCCGTAGGATCCTCTGTTACTACTCCAGAAACATATTGTTTACAGGTAGTTATTAATTCATCTATTTGTTTAAAACTGTAAATATCATCATTTCCTTTACCTCCTTGTCTATTACTAGAAAAATAACCTATTTTAGTTTCTTCATTTAATACAAAACTAAAATCATCTTCCGAACTATTTACTGGTTTTCCTATATTGTATGGTATAGAAAAAGTACCTTCTTCTGGAACTGTAACGAATATATCTAATCCACCTAGCCCAACGTGTCCATCACTCGCAAAATAAAGTCTTCCAGAATCACTTACATATGGAAAAGTTTCTCTTCCCTCTGTATTTATTTTATCTCCAAGATTAATTGGCTCACCAAAAGTACCATCCTCAAATACTTCTACTTTATACAAATCCGACAACCCTCTAGTGCCAGGCATATCACTAGCAAAATATAGATGTTTCCCATCTGCGGTTAGTGCAGGATGAGCAACTGAATACTCTTCGCTATTAAATGGTAGTTCTTCTATATCAACCCATTTATTCCCTTCTAACTTTGCTCGATACAATTTTAAAAGAATAGTTCCACTCGCATCAGATTTAAGTTTCTTTTTTGTGAAATTATTTCGTGTAAAGTACACTGTTTTGCCATCTGAACTAAAAGAGGTAGAGGATTCATGAAACTTAGTATTTATCTTACCCTTCAACTTTTTAGCTGGTCCTAGCACATTTTTTTGTGTTCCAATATCAGATTTATAAAGATCTAAAAATGGCATTTCATTCCATTCGTGAATAACCTTTGACATAGAACTATAGTTTCCTCTTGAAGAGGCAAAAACAAGATTTCCAAGGTTATCGAAACTAGGCGCGTAGTCTGAAAAAGCGGAATTAATATTTATTCTTTTTAGCGTAAATTTTCCAGATTGCATTTCAATAAATCTAAGGTAGTCGCGAGTACTCACGAAGTATACTGCTCGTTGATCCGTATTGGTTATGTTATAAAACATTTCCATTATTTTATCTGCTTCATCATACTTTTTGATACTTTTTAAACTTTGTGAATATCTAAACAGGTATTCTGTATCTATATCATCGGGGTAATCATTTATCATTTTTTCATACCATATAACAGATTTTTCTAATTGTCCATTGAAATAATAAGAGTCTCCAAGTTTTTTGAATAAATCAGCAGAAGAATATCCTTTCTCTGCAACATTCAAATAAATTTTACGAGCATCTACAAACGCGTATCTCTTAAAGTTTTCATCCGCCCTTAAGAGCTGCTTTTCTTGTGAAATCAAAGCACATGAAAACATAAAAATTAAAAATGTAGAAATTATATATTTCATAAAGTTCCTAATCATTTTTTCTAAAAGAATCTAGGAGTTAGCATTCTGTTATATTTTCTGAATAATTCAAAACGTAACATAACTTCATAACTTCCATCATTAAACTGTGTTCTACCCAATTCTGTAGACTCCTTATCATATGCAAATCCGATCATTAAAGAATCTGATACCTGGAACCCAGCCATCGCACTAAATGCTGCACTCCATCTATATCCTACCCCAAGAGTAAGTTTATCATACAACAAGAAATTAGCTGATAAATCTACTTGTAGCGGGGCTCCAAAAACCAACTTACTTAAAATCGCTGGTTTAAACTTTACAGTATCACTTAAATCAAAAACATGACCCGCTATTAAATAATAATTAATTCTTTCTTCTGCTATAAATGAGGAGTTTCCATTACTATCTATCGCTGCGCTTTCATCAAAATGATCTGTCTCTAATAAATTAGGAGCACTTAATCCTAAATAAAACTTATCAGTATGATAATAAATACCAGCACCAACATTAGGGCTAAATTTATTATCTATATTTCCATTATTAAAAAGAGGATCTCCAGTATCAAACTGTGACAATCGATCAAAATCCACATTTAATAAATGTCCACCTGCCTTTATTCCAAAACTTAATTTCCCGGTATCCGAAGTAGGAATCGTATAAGAAAAATCAATATCAAAATATGTTTCATCAGTGGGTCCGATCTCGTCATTTACAATTGACAAGCCTAATCCAACTCGATTATTATCTCCTATGGGTGTATTTAGAGTTAATGTTTGAGTGCGTGGAGCTCCATCAAGTCCTACCCATTGACTACGATGTAAACCCATTATACTCATAACCCCTCGACTACCTGCATAAGCAGGATTTACACTAATTGTGTTATACATGTACTGAGTATACTGAGCATCTTGTTGGGCCCAATTATTTTGTTGGAAGACGAAGCCTAAAAGAACTGTTACAATTAGTATATATTTTTTTCTCATTAACTTTTATTTAAAAAATTCAAGTAAAACCCTTACAGGTTTCCACTGTGAATATCTGTTATATTCACTTTACATATTGATATATAAATAACCAACCTTATTTATTGTTTGCCCCGTTTCTGTGACATATTCCAAAACATAATAATATGTTCCTACAGGCAACTTGTTGTTCTGTGAAATAGTAACTCTTCCATTACTTATTCCTGCAAACAATTCTACACCTGGTTGTTCATAACCATCTTCTTCAAACACCTGAACTCCCCATCTGTTATAGATTCTTAATGTATTATCTGGGAAGTTTCTTAACCCTACAATCCTGAAATCATCATTAATTCCATCTCCATTAGGAGTTATACCAGTATAGATTATGATTGGATCATCAGAAAGGATTTCGATCACTGTTTCATCTTCTGCATCTCCGTCATTATCAAGATCTACATCTGTTGTATCTGTAGGATCATCAGAAAGATCAATAACATCATCTCCATTTGGATCCTGACCAGTCACTGTAGCTTGATTTATAACTTCTCCTAATAGAATATCCTCTGCCGTTAATACATAAGTAGCAGTGAATGTGGTCATATCTATCTCACCAACTGCTAGATCTATTGGACCTCCAGTAACAACAATACCTGGTAATGGATCTGTAAGAATAATATTAGTAACATCAACATTACCTGTGTTCTCTACCGTAAAGGTATACTGAATCTCATCGCCTACATTTGGCAAATCATCACCATTAACATCAACATAGAAACCTGTCTTAGTTAAAGCTAAATTAGGTAGCTGTTCAATATCCGTAATCGTCTCATCATTTGTAGGGTCATTATCTCCATTATCATCAACAGTCTCATCTCCATTATCAGATATATCGATAACATCATTATCATCAGGATCATCTCCAATTACAGTTGCACTATTGATCACTTCTCCATTGTTAATATCAGCTTGTGAAATTGCATAAGTAGCAGTTGCCGTTCCTGTTTCTCCTGGAGCTAAAATAGATGGTGTAACTGGTAGATTAATACTTCCTGTTAGCATATCATCTATGAAGATATTATCAATTGTTACATTTCCTGTATTAGTAACTGTAAAAGTGTATGTAATAACATCTCCTACATTAGAACCACTAGCCACTCCTGTTTTAACTAAGGTTAATTCTGGAACTGGAACTGTATAGTTTGTCTCATCATCCTCTATCGGGGTATCTGCATCTGGAGTACTATCCGGTGTACTATCTGGATCAAAGTTATCACTCGCTGTAATTTCAGCAAAATTCGTATAATTACCTGTATCTGTAATTACAGCAGTATAGGTTAACACTAATGGAGTTGTTGTTGAAATATTTAAACCATTCCAACTAATAATACTTCCACTAATGGTACCACCATTACTAATACTACCAATTGCAGTATATCCATCAGGAATCGTATCTCCAACACCAACACCTGTAGCATCATTTGGACCATCATTACTAATTGTAATGCTAAAGGTCACTGTATCTCCAACACTAATCACAGTATTAGTATCTGCATCAGTAGTTAATACTGCACTCTTAGCAATACTTAAGTCATTTGCTGTATTAACGCCTGGATCTGCATCATCTTGATCATCCTCGGCCAATACATCATTGTCTGGTGTACTGTCAGGATCAAAGTTATCACTAGCCGTTACTTCGGCTACATTTACATACGTACCCGTAGCATTCACGGTTGCTATAATCGTTAAGGTAGCTGTACCACTCGTATTGATCGTACCAATATCCCAAACGCCAGTACCTACAGTATACGTACCTTGACTTACCGTTGGAGTACCTACAATCGTATACCCAGTTGGAACCTGATCCGTTACTTCAACGCCAGTAGCATTCGCCGAATCGCCATTACTTACTGTAACGGTAAAGGTAACTGTATCTCCTGCAGTAGCAGTCGTACTACCATCTGCATCTGTTGTTAATACAACGCCTTTACTAAGCGATAAATCACTTACGGGACCAACGCCTGGATCTGCATCATCTTGGTCATCCTCGGCCAATACATCATTGTCTGGTGTACTGTCAGGATCAAAGTTATCACTAGCCGTTACTTCGGCTACATTTACATACGTACCCGTAGCATTCACGGTTGCTATAATCGTTAAGGTAGCTGTACCACTCGTATTGATCGTACCAATATCCCAAACGCCAGTACCTACAGTATACGTACCTTGACTTACCGTTGGAGTACCTACAATCGTATACCCATTTGGAACCTGATCCGTTACTTCAACGCCAGTAGCATTCGCCGAACCGCCATTACTTACTGTAACTGTAAAGGTAACCGTATCACCTGCAGTAGCAGTCGTACTACCATCTGCATCTGTTGTTAATACAACGCCTTTACTAAGCGATAAATCACTTACGGGTGCAACGCCTGGATCTGCATCATCTTGATCATCCTCGGCCAATACATCATTGTCTGGTGTACTGTCAGGATCAAAGTTATCACTAGCCGTTACTTCGGCTACATTTACATACGTACCCGTAGCATTCACGGTTGCTATAATCGTTAAGGTAGCTGTACCACTCGTATTGATCGTACCAATATCCCAAACGCCAGTACCTACAGTATACGTACCTTGACTTACCGTTGGAGTACCTACAATCGTATACCCATTTGGAACCTGATCCGTTACTTCAACACCAGTAGCATTCGCCGAACCGCCATTACTTACTGTAACGGTAAAGGTAACCGTATCTCCTGCAGTAGCAGTCGTACTACCATCTGCATCTGTTGTTAATACAACGCCTTTACTAAGCGATAAATCACTTACGGGAGAAACGCCTGGATCTGCATCATCTTGATCATCCTCGGCCAATACATCATTGTCTGGTGTACTGTCAGGATCAAAGTTATCACTAGCCGTTACTTCGGCTACATTTACATACGTACCCGTAGCATTCACAGTCGCTATAATCGTTAAGGTAGCTGTACCACTCGTATTGATCGTACCAATATCCCAAACGCCAGTACCTACGGTATACGTACCTTGACTTACCGTTGGAGTACCTACAATCGTATACCCATTTGGAACCTGATCCGTTACTTCAACGCCAGTAGCATTTGCCGAACCGCCATTACTTACTGTAACGGTAAAGGTAACCGTATCTCCTGCAGTAGCAGTCGTACTACCATCTGCATCTGTTGTTAATACAACGCCTTTACTAAGCGATAAATCACTTACGGGAGAAACGCCTGGATCTGCATCATCTTGGTCATCCTCGGCCAATACATCATTGTCTGGTGTACTGTCAGGATCAAAGTTATCACTAGCCGTTACTTCGGCTACATTTACATACGTACCCGTAGCATTCACAGTCGCTATAATCGTTAAGGTAGCTGTACCACTCGTATTGATCGTACCAATATCCCAAACGCCAGTACCTACGGTATACGTACCTTGACTTACCGTTGGAGTACCTACAATCGTATACCCATTTGGAACCTGATCCGTTACTTCAACGCCAGTAGCATTTGCCGAACCGCCATTACTTACTGTAACGGTAAAGGTAACCGTATCTCCTGCAGTAGCAGTCGTACTACCATCTGCATCTGTTGTTAATACAACGCCTTTACTAAGCGATAAATCACTTACGGGAGAAACGCCTGGATCTGCATCATCTTGGTCATCCTCGGCCAATACATCATTGTCTGGTGTACTGTCAGGATCAAAGTTATCACTAGCCGTTACTTCGGCTACATTTACATACGTACCCGTAGCATTCACGGTTGCTATAATCGTTAAGGTAGCTGTACCACTCGTATTGATCGTACCAATATCCCAAACGCCAGTACCTACAGTATACGTACCTTGACTTACCGTTGGAGTACCTACAATCGTATACCCATTTGGAACCTGATCCGTCACTTCAACGCCAGTAGCATTTGCCGAACCGCCATTACTTACTGTAACGGTAAAGGTAACTGTATCTCCTGCAGTAGCAGTCGTACTACCATCTGCATCTGTTGTTAATACAACGCCTTTACTAAGCGATAAATCACTTACGGGTGCAACGCCTGGATCTGCATCATCTTGATCATCCTCGGCCAATACATCATTGTCTGGTGTACTGTCAGGATCAAAGTTATCACTAGCCGTTACTTCGGCTACATTTACATACGTACCCGTAGCATTCACGGTTGCTATAATCGTTAAGGTAGCTGTACCACTCGTATTGATCGTACCAATATCCCAAACGCCAGTACCTACGGTATACGTACCTTGACTTACCGTTGGAGTACCTACAATCGTATACCCATTTGGAACCTGATCCGTTACTTCAACGCCAGTAGCATTTGCCGAACCGCCATTACTTACTGTAACGGTAAAGGTAACCGTATCTCCTGCAGTAGCAGTCGTACTACCATCTGCATCTGTTGTTAATACAACGCCTTTACTAAGCGATAAATCACTTACGGGTGCAACGCCTGGATCTGCATCATCTTGATCATCCTCGGCCAATACATCATTGTCTGGTGTACTGTCAGGATCAAAGTTATCACTAGCCGTTACTTCGGCTACATTTACATACGTACCCGTAGCATTCACAGTCGCTATAATCGTTAAGGTAGCTGTACCACTCGTATTGATCGTACCAATATCCCAAACGCCAGTACCTACAGTATACGTACCTTGACTTACCGTTGGAGTACCTACAATCGTATACCCATTTGGAACCTGATCCGTCACTTCAACGCCAGTAGCATTCGCCGAACCGCCATTACTTACTGTAACGGTAAAGGTAACCGTATCTCCTGCAGTAGCAGTCGTACTACCATCTGCATCTGTTGTTAATACAACGCCTTTACTAAGCGATAAATCACTTACGGGAGAAACGCCTGGATCTGCATCATCTTGATCATCCTCGGCCAATACATCATTGTCTGGTGTACTGTCAGGATCAAAGTTATCACTAGCCGTTACTTCGGCTACATTTACATACGTACCCGTAGCATTCACAGTCGCTATAATCGTTAAGGTAGCTGTACCACTCGTATTGATCGTACCAATATCCCAAACGCCAGTACCTACGGTATACGTACCTTGACTTACCGTTGGAGTACCTACAATCGTATACCCATTTGGAACCTGATCCGTTACTTCAACGCCAGTAGCATTTGCCGAACCGCCATTACTTACTGTAACGGTAAAGGTAACCGTATCTCCTGCAGTAGCAGTCGTACTACCATCTGCATCTGTTGTTAATACAACGCCTTTACTAAGCGATAAATCACTTACGGGAGAAACGCCTGGATCTGCATCATCTTGGTCATCCTCGGCCAATACATCATTGTCTGGTGTACTGTCAGGATCAAAGTTATCACTAGCCGTTACTTCGGCTACATTTACATACGTACCCGTAGCATTCACGGTTGCTATAATCGTTAAGGTAGCTGTACCACTCGTATTGATCGTACCAATATCCCAAACGCCAGTACCTACAGTATACGTACCTTGACTTACCGTTGGAGTACCTACAATCGTATACCCATTTGGAACCTGATCCGTCACTTCAACGCCAGTAGCATTTGCCGAACCGCCATTACTTACTGTAACGGTAAAGGTAACTGTATCTCCTGCAGTAGCAGTCGTACTACCATCTGCATCTGTTGTTAATACAACGCCTTTACTAAGCGATAAATCACTTACGGGTGCAACGCCTGGATCTGCATCATCTTGATCATCCTCGGCCAATACATCATTGTCTGGTGTACTGTCAGGATCAAAGTTATCACTAGCCGTTACTTCGGCTACATTTACATACGTACCCGTAGCATTCACGGTTGCTATAATCGTTAAGGTAGCTGTACCACTCGTATTGATCGTACCAATATCCCAAACGCCAGTACCTACAGTATACGTACCTTGACTTACCGTTGGAGTACCTACAATCGTATACCCAGTTGGAACCTGATCCGTTACTTCAACACCAGTAGCATTCGCCGAACCGCCATTACTTACTGTAACTGTAAAGGTAACCGTATCACCTGCAGTAGCAGTCGTACTACCATCTGCATCTGTTGTTAATACAACGCCTTTACTAAGCGATAAATCACTTACGGGAGAAACGCCTGGATCTGCATCATCTTGATCATCCTCGGCCAATACATCATTGTCTGGTGTACTGTCAGGATCAAAGTTATCACTAGCCGTTACTTCGGCTACATTTACATACGTACCCGTAGCATTCACAGTCGCTATAATCGTTAAGGTAGCTGTACCACTCGTATTGATCGTACCAATATCCCAAACGCCAGTACCTACAGTATACGTACCTTGACTTACCGTTGGAGTACCTACAATCGTATACCCAGTTGGAACCTGATCCGTTACTTCAACGCCAGTAGCATTCGCCGAACCGCCATTACTTACTGTAACGGTAAAGGTAACCGTATCACCTGCAGTAGCAGTCGTACTACCATCTGCATCTGTTGTTAATACAACGCCTTTACTAAGCGATAAATCACTTACGGGACCAACGCCTGGATCTGCATCATCTTGGTCATCCTCGGCCAATACATCATTGTCTGGTGTACTGTCAGGATCAAAGTTATCACTAGCCGTTACTTCGGCTACATTTACATACGTACCCGTAGCATTCACGGTTGCTATAATCGTTAAGGTAGCTGTACCACTCGTATTGATCGTACCAATATCCCAAACGCCAGTACCTACAGTATACGTACCTTGACTTACCGTTGGAGTACCTACAATCGTATACCCATTTGGAACCTGATCCGTCACTTCAACGCCAGTAGCATTTGCCGAACCGCCATTACTTACTGTAACGGTAAAGGTAACTGTATCTCCTGCAGTAGCAGTCGTACTACCATCTGCATCTGTTGTTAATACAACGCCTTTACTAAGCGATAAATCACTTACGGGACCAACGCCTGGATCTGCATCATCTTGATCATCCTCGGCCAATACATCATTGTCTGGTGTACTGTCAGGATCAAAGTTATCACTAGCCGTTACTTCGGCTACATTTACATACGTACCCGTAGCATTCACAGTCGCTATAATCGTTAAGGTAGCTGTACCACTCGTATTGATCGTACCAATATCCCAAACGCCAGTACCTACAGTATACGTACCTTGACTTACCGTTGGAGTACCTACAATCGTATACCCATTTGGAACCTGATCCGTCACTTCAACGCCAGTAGCATTTGCCGAACCGCCATTACTTACTGTAACGGTAAAGGTAACCGTATCACCTGCAGTAGCAGTCGTACTACCATCTGCATCTGTTGTTAATACAACGCCTTTACTAAGCGATAAATCACTTACGGGTGCAACGCCTGGATCTGCATCATCTTGATCATCCTCGGCCAATACATCATTGTCTGGTGTACTGTCAGGATCAAAGTTATCACTAGCCGTTACTTCGGCTACATTTACATACGTACCCGTAGCATTCACGGTTGCTATAATCGTTAAGGTAGCTGTACCACTCGTATTGATCGTACCAATATCCCAAACGCCAGTACCTACAGTATACGTACCTTGACTTACCGTTGGAGTACCTACAATCGTATACCCATTTGGAACCTGATCCGTTACTTCAACACCAGTAGCATTCGCCGAACCGCCATTACTTACTGTAACGGTAAAGGTAACCGTATCTCCTGCAGTAGCAGTCGTACTACCATCTGCATCTGTTGTTAATACAACGCCTTTACTAAGCGATAAATCACTTACGGGTGCAACGCCTGGATCTGCATCATCTTGATCATCCTCGGCCAATACATCATTGTCTGGTGTACTGTCAGGATCAAAGTTATCACTAGCCGTTACTTCGGCTACATTTACATACGTACCCGTAGCATTCACAGTCGCTATAATCGTTAAGGTAGCTGTACCACTCGTATTGATCGTACCAATATCCCAAACGCCAGTACCTACGGTATACGTACCTTGACTTACCGTTGGAGTACCTACAATCGTATACCCATTTGGAACCTGATCCGTTACTTCAACGCCAGTAGCATTTGCCGAACCGCCATTACTTACTGTAACGGTAAAGGTAACCGTATCTCCTGCAGTAGCAGTCGTACTACCATCTGCATCTGTTGTTAATACAACGCCTTTACTAAGCGATAAATCACTTACGGGTGCAACGCCTGGATCTGCATCATCTTGATCATCCTCGGCCAATACATCATTGTCTGGTGTACTGTCAGGATCAAAGTTATCACTAGCCGTTACTTCGGCTACATTTACATACGTACCCGTAGCATTCACGGTTGCTATAATCGTTAAGGTAGCTGTACCACTCGTATTGATCGTACCAATATCCCAAACGCCAGTACCTACAGTATACGTACCTTGACTTACCGTTGGAGTACCTACAATCGTATACCCAGTTGGAACCTGATCCGTTACTTCAACGCCAGTAGCATTCGCCGAACCGCCATTACTTACTGTAACGGTAAAGGTAACTGTATCACCTGCAGTAGCAGTCGTACTACCATCTGCATCTGTTGTTAATACAACGCCTTTACTAAGCGATAAATCACTTACGGGTGCAACGCCTGGATCTGCATCATCTTGATCATCCTCGGCCAATACATCATTGTCTGGTGTACTGTCAGGATCAAAGTTATCACTAGCCGTTACTTCGGCTACATTTACATACGTACCCGTAGCATTCACGGTTGCTATAATCGTTAAGGTAGCTGTACCACTCGTATTGATCGTACCAATATCCCAAACGCCAGTACCTACGGTATACGTACCTTGACTTACCGTTGGAGTACCTACAATCGTATACCCATTTGGAACCTGATCCGTTACTTCAACGCCAGTAGCATTTGCCGAACCGCCATTACTTACTGTAACGGTAAAGGTAACCGTATCTCCTGCAGTAGCAGTCGTACTACCATCTGCATCTGTTGTTAATACAACGCCTTTACTAAGCGATAAATCACTTACGGGTGCAACGCCTGGATCTGCATCATCTTGATCATCCTCGGCCAATACATCATTGTCTGGTGTACTGTCAGGATCAAAGTTATCACTAGCCGTTACTTCGGCTACATTTACATACGTACCCGTAGCATTCACAGTCGCTATAATCGTTAAGGTAGCTGTACCACTCGTATTGATCGTACCAATATCCCAAACGCCAGTACCTACAGTATACGTACCTTGACTTACCGTTGGAGTACCTACAATCGTATACCCATTTGGAACCTGATCCGTTACTTCAACGCCAGTAGCATTCGCCGAACCGCCATTACTTACTGTAACGGTAAAGGTAACCGTATCACCTGCAGTAGCAGTCGTACTACCATCTGCATCTGTTGTTAATACAACGCCTTTACTAAGCGATAAATCACTTACGGGAGAAACGCCTGGATCTGCATCATCTTGGTCATCCTCGGCCAATACATCATTGTCTGGTGTACTGTCAGGATCAAAGTTATCACTAGCCGTTACTTCGGCTACATTTACATACGTACCCGTAGCATTCACGGTTGCTATAATCGTTAAGGTAGCTGTACCACTCGTATTGATCGTACCAATATCCCAAACGCCAGTACCTACAGTATACGTACCTTGACTTACCGTTGGAGTACCTACAATCGTATACCCATTTGGAACCTGATCCGTTACTTCAACGCCAGTAGCATTTGCCGAACCGCCATTACTTACTGTAACGGTAAAGGTAACTGTATCTCCTGCAGTAGCAGTCGTACTACCATCTGCATCTGTTGTTAATACAACGCCTTTACTAAGCGATAAATCACTTACGGGACCAACGCCTGGATCTGCATCATCTTGATCATCCTCGGCCAATACATCATTGTCTGGTGTACTGTCAGGATCAAAGTTATCACTAGCCGTTACTTCGGCTACATTTACATACGTACCCGTAGCATTCACAGTCGCTATAATCGTTAAGGTAGCTGTACCACTCGTATTGATCGTACCAATATCCCAAACGCCAGTACCTACAGTATACGTACCTTGACTTACCGTTGGAGTACCTACAATCGTATACCCAGTTGGAACCTGATCCGTTACTTCAACGCCAGTAGCATTTGCCGAACCGCCATTACTTACTGTAACGGTAAAGGTAACCGTATCACCTGCAGTAGCAGTCGTACTACCATCTGCATCTGTTGTTAATACAACGCCTTTACTAAGCGATAAATCACTTACGGGACCAACGCCTGGATCTGCATCATCTTGGTCATCCTCGGCCAATACATCATTGTCTGGTGTACTGTCAGGATCAAAGTTATCACTAGCCGTTACTTCGGCTACATTTACATACGTACCCGTAGCATTCACGGTTGCTATAATCGTTAAGGTAGCTGTACCACTCGTATTGATCGTACCAATATCCCAAACGCCAGTACCTACAGTATACGTACCTTGACTTACCGTTGGAGTACCTACAATCGTATATCCATTTGGAACCTGATCCGTTACTTCAACGCCAGTAGCATTTGCCGAACCGCCATTACTTACTGTAACGGTAAAGGTAACTGTATCTCCTGCAGTAGCAGTCGTACTACCATCTGCATCTGTTGTTAATACAACGCCTTTACTAAGCGATAAATCACTTACGGGTGCAACGCCTGGATCTGCATCATCTTGGTCATCCTCGGCCAATACATCATTGTCTGGTGTACTGTCAGGATCAAAGTTATCACTAGCCGTTACTTCGGCTACATTTACATACGTACCCGTAGCATTCACGGTTGCTATAATCGTTAAGGTAGCTGTACCACTCGTATTGATCGTACCAATATCCCAAACACCAGTACCTACGGTATACGTACCTTGACTTACCGTTGGAGTACCTACAATCGTATACCCATTTGGAACCTGATCCGTTACTTCAACGCCAGTAGCATTTGCCGAACCGCCATTACTTACTGTAACGGTAAAGGTAACCGTATCTCCTGCAGTAGCAGTCGTACTACCATCTGCATCTGTTGTTAATACAACGCCTTTACTAAGCGATAAATCACTTACGGGTGCAACGCCTGGATCTGCATCATCTTGATCATCCTCGGCCAATACATCATTGTCTGGTGTACTGTCAGGATCAAAGTTATCACTAGCCGTTACTTCGGCTACATTTACATACGTACCCGTAGCATTCACGGTTGCTATAATCGTTAAGGTAGCTGTACCACTCGTATTGATCGTACCAATATCCCAAACGCCAGTACCTACAGTATACGTACCTTGACTTACCGTTGGAGTACCTACAATCGTATACCCATTTGGAACCTGATCCGTTACTTCAACACCAGTAGCATTCGCCGAATCGCCATTACTTACTGTAACGGTAAAGGTAACCGTATCTCCTGCAGTAGCAGTCGTACTACCATCTGCATCTGTTGTTAATACAACGCCTTTACTAAGCGATAAATCACTTACGGGAGAAACGCCTGGATCTGCATCATCTTGGTCATCCTCGGCCAATACATCATTGTCTGGTGTACTGTCAGGATCAAAGTTATCACTAGCCGTTACTTCGGCTACATTTACATACGTACCCGTAGCATTCACGGTTGCTATAATCGTTAAGGTAGCTGTACCACTCGTATTGATCGTACCAATATCCCAAACGCCAGTACCTACAGTATACGTACCTTGACTTACCGTTGGAGTACCTACAATCGTATACCCATTTGGAACCTGATCCGTTACTTCAACACCAGTAGCATTCGCCGAATCGCCATTACTTACTGTAACGGTAAAGGTAACCGTATCTCCTGCAGTAGCAGTCGTACTACCATCTGCATCTGTTGTTAATACAACGCCTTTACTAAGCGATAAATCACTTACGGGAGAAACGCCTGGATCTGCATCATCTTGGTCATCCTCGGCCAATACATCATTGTCTGGTGTACTGTCAGGATCAAAGTTATCACTAGCCGTTACTTCGGCTACATTTACATACGTACCCGTAGCATTCACGGTTGCTATAATCGTTAAGGTAGCTGTACCACTCGTATTGATCGTACCAATATCCCAAACGCCAGTACCTACAGTATACGTACCTTGACTTACCGTTGGAGTACCTACAATCGTATACCCATTTGGAACCTGATCCGTTACTTCAACGCCAGTAGCATTTGCCGAACCGCCATTACTTACTGTAACGGTAAAGGTAACTGTATCTCCTGCAGTAGCAGTCGTACTACCATCTGCATCTGTTGTTAATACAACGCCTTTACTAAGCGATAAATCACTTACGGGTGCAACGCCTGGATCTGCATCATCTTGATCATCCTCGGCCAATACATCATTGTCTGGTGTACTGTCAGGATCAAAGTTATCACTAGCCGTTACTTCGGCTACATTTACATACGTACCCGTAGCATTCACAGTCGCTATAATCGTTAAGGTAGCTGTACCACTCGTATTGATCGTACCAATATCCCAAACGCCAGTACCTACAGTATACGTACCTTGACTTACCGTTGGAGTACCTACAATCGTATACCCAGTTGGAACCTGATCCGTCACTTCAACGCCAGTAGCATTTGCCGAACCGCCATTACTTACTGTAACGGTAAAGGTAACCGTATCACCTGCAGTAGCAGTCGTACTACCATCTGCATCTGTTGTTAATACAACGCCTTTACTAAGCGATAAATCACTTACGGGACCAACGCCTGGATCTGCATCATCTTGGTCATCCTCGGCCAATACATCATTGTCTGGTGTACTGTCAGGATCAAAGTTATCACTAGCCGTTACTTCGGCTACATTTACATACGTACCCGTAGCATTCACGGTTGCTATAATCGTTAAGGTAGCTGTACCACTCGTATTGATCGTACCAATATCCCAAACGCCAGTACCTACAGTATACGTACCTTGACTTACCGTTGGAGTACCTACAATCGTATATCCATTTGGAACCTGATCCGTTACTTCAACGCCAGTAGCATTTGCCGAACCGCCATTACTTACTGTAACGGTAAAGGTAACTGTATCTCCTGCAGTAGCAGTCGTACTACCATCTGCATCTGTTGTTAATACAACGCCTTTACTAAGCGATAAATCACTTACGGGTGCAACGCCTGGATCTGCATCATCTTGATCATCCTCGGCCAATACATCATTGTCTGGTGTACTGTCAGGATCAAAGTTATCACTAGCCGTTACTTCGGCTACATTTACATACGTACCCGTAGCATTCACGGTTGCTATAATCGTTAAGGTAGCTGTACCACTCGTATTGATCGTACCAATATCCCAAACGCCAGTACCTACAGTATACGTACCTTGACTTACCGTTGGAGTACCTACAATCGTATACCCATTTGGAACCTGATCCGTTACTTCAACACCAGTAGCATTCGCCGAATCGCCATTACTTACTGTAACGGTAAAGGTAACCGTATCTCCTGCAGTAGCAGTCGTACTACCATCTGCATCTGTTGTTAATACAACGCCTTTACTAAGCGATAAATCACTTACGGGAGAAACGCCTGGATCTGCATCATCTTGGTCATCCTCGGCCAATACATCATTGTCTGGTGTACTGTCAGGATCAAAGTTATCACTAGCCGTTACTTCGGCTACATTTACATACGTACCCGTAGCATTCACGGTTGCTATAATCGTTAAGGTAGCTGTACCACTCGTATTGATCGTACCAATATCCCAAACGCCAGTACCTACAGTATACGTACCTTGACTTACCGTTGGAGTACCTACAATCGTATACCCATTTGGAACCTGATCCGTTACTTCAACGCCAGTAGCATTTGCCGAACCGCCATTACTTACTGTAACGGTAAAGGTAACTGTATCTCCTGCAGTAGCAGTCGTACTACCATCTGCATCTGTTGTTAATACAACGCCTTTACTAAGCGATAAATCACTTACGGGAGAAACGCCTGGATCTGCATCATCTTGATCATCCTCGGCCAATACATCATTGTCTGGTGTACTGTCAGGATCAAAGTTATCACTAGCCGTTACTTCGGCTACATTTACATACGTACCCGTAGCATTCACAGTCGCTATAATCGTTAAGGTAGCTGTACCACTCGTATTGATCGTACCAATATCCCAAACGCCAGTACCTACGGTATACGTACCTTGACTTACCGTTGGAGTACCTACAATCGTATACCCATTTGGAACCTGATCCGTCACTTCAACGCCAGTAGCATTTGCCGAACCGCCATTACTTACTGTAACGGTAAAGGTAACCGTATCACCTGCAGTAGCAGTCGTACTACCATCTGCATCTGTTGTTAATACAACGCCTTTACTAAGCGATAAATCACTTACGGGAGAAACGCCTGGATCTGCATCATCTTGGTCATCCTCGGCCAATACATCATTGTCTGGTGTACTGTCAGGATCAAAGTTATCACTAGCCGTTACTTCGGCTACATTTACATACGTACCCGTAGCATTCACAGTCGCTATAATCGTTAAGGTAGCTGTACCACTCGTATTGATCGTACCAATATCCCAAACGCCAGTACCTACAGTATACGTACCTTGACTTACCGTTGGAGTACCTACAATCGTATACCCAGTTGGAACCTGATCCGTTACTTCAACGCCAGTAGCATTTGCCGAACCGCCATTACTTACTGTAACGGTAAAGGTAACCGTATCACCTGCAGTAGCAGTCGTACTACCATCTGCATCTGTTGTTAATACAACGCCTTTACTAAGCGATAAATCACTTACGGGACCAACGCCTGGATCTGCATCATCTTGGTCATCCTCGGCCAATACATCATTGTCTGGTGTACTGTCAGGATCAAAGTTATCACTAGCCGTTACTTCGGCTACATTTACATACGTACCCGTAGCATTCACGGTTGCTATAATCGTTAAGGTAGCTGTACCACTCGTATTGATCGTACCAATATCCCAAACGCCAGTACCTACAGTATACGTACCTTGACTTACCGTTGGAGTACCTACAATCGTATACCCATTTGGAACCTGATCCGTCACTTCAACGCCAGTAGCATTTGCCGAACCGCCATTACTTACTGTAACGGTAAAGGTAACTGTATCTCCTGCAGTAGCAGTCGTACTACCATCTGCATCTGTTGTTAATACAACGCCTTTACTAAGCGATAAATCACTTACGGGACCAACGCCTGGATCTGCATCATCTTGATCATCCTCGGCCAATACATCATTGTCTGGTGTACTGTCAGGATCAAAGTTATCACTAGCCGTTACTTCGGCTACATTTACATACGTACCCGTAGCATTCACAGTCGCTATAATCGTTAAGGTAGCTGTACCACTCGTATTGATCGTACCAATATCCCAAACGCCAGTACCTACAGTATACGTACCTTGACTTACCGTTGGAGTACCTACAATCGTATACCCATTTGGAACCTGATCCGTCACTTCAACGCCAGTAGCATTTGCCGAACCGCCATTACTTACTGTAACGGTAAAGGTAACCGTATCACCTGCAGTAGCAGTCGTACTACCATCTGCATCTGTTGTTAATACAACGCCTTTACTAAGCGATAAATCACTTACGGGTGCAACGCCTGGATCTGCATCATCTTGATCATCCTCGGCCAATACATCATTGTCTGGTGTACTGTCAGGATCAAAGTTATCACTAGCCGTTACTTCGGCTACATTTACATACGTACCCGTAGCATTCACGGTTGCTATAATCGTTAAGGTAGCTGTACCACTCGTATTGATCGTACCAATATCCCAAACGCCAGTACCTACAGTATACGTACCTTGACTTACCGTTGGAGTACCTACAATCGTATACCCATTTGGAACCTGATCCGTTACTTCAACACCAGTAGCATTCGCCGAACCGCCATTACTTACTGTAACGGTAAAGGTAACCGTATCTCCTGCAGTAGCAGTCGTACTACCATCTGCATCTGTTGTTAATACAACGCCTTTACTAAGCGATAAATCACTTACGGGTGCAACGCCTGGATCTGCATCATCTTGATCATCCTCGGCCAATACATCATTGTCTGGTGTACTGTCAGGATCAAAGTTATCACTAGCCGTTACTTCGGCTACATTTACATACGTACCCGTAGCATTCACAGTCGCTATAATCGTTAAGGTAGCTGTACCACTCGTATTGATCGTACCAATATCCCAAACGCCAGTACCTACGGTATACGTACCTTGACTTACCGTTGGAGTACCTACAATCGTATACCCATTTGGAACCTGATCCGTTACTTCAACGCCAGTAGCATTTGCCGAACCGCCATTACTTACTGTAACGGTAAAGGTAACCGTATCTCCTGCAGTAGCAGTCGTACTACCATCTGCATCTGTTGTTAATACAACGCCTTTACTAAGCGATAAATCACTTACGGGTGCAACGCCTGGATCTGCATCATCTTGATCATCCTCGGCCAATACATCATTGTCTGGTGTACTGTCAGGATCAAAGTTATCACTAGCCGTTACTTCGGCTACATTTACATACGTACCCGTAGCATTCACGGTTGCTATAATCGTTAAGGTAGCTGTACCACTCGTATTGATCGTACCAATATCCCAAACGCCAGTACCTACAGTATACGTACCTTGACTTACCGTTGGAGTACCTACAATCGTATACCCAGTTGGAACCTGATCCGTTACTTCAACGCCAGTAGCATTCGCCGAACCGCCATTACTTACTGTAACGGTAAAGGTAACTGTATCACCTGCAGTAGCAGTCGTACTACCATCTGCATCTGTTGTTAATACAACGCCTTTACTAAGCGATAAATCACTTACGGGTGCAACGCCTGGATCTGCATCATCTTGATCATCCTCGGCCAATACATCATTGTCTGGTGTACTGTCAGGATCAAAGTTATCACTAGCCGTTACTTCGGCTACATTTACATACGTACCCGTAGCATTCACGGTTGCTATAATCGTTAAGGTAGCTGTACCACTCGTATTGATCGTACCAATATCCCAAACGCCAGTACCTACGGTATACGTACCTTGACTTACCGTTGGAGTACCTACAATCGTATACCCATTTGGAACCTGATCCGTTACTTCAACGCCAGTAGCATTTGCCGAACCGCCATTACTTACTGTAACGGTAAAGGTAACCGTATCTCCTGCAGTAGCAGTCGTACTACCATCTGCATCTGTTGTTAATACAACGCCTTTACTAAGCGATAAATCACTTACGGGTGCAACGCCTGGATCTGCATCATCTTGATCATCCTCGGCCAATACATCATTGTCTGGTGTACTGTCAGGATCAAAGTTATCACTAGCCGTTACTTCGGCTACATTTACATACGTACCCGTAGCATTCACAGTCGCTATAATCGTTAAGGTAGCTGTACCACTCGTATTGATCGTACCAATATCCCAAACGCCAGTACCTACAGTATACGTACCTTGACTTACCGTTGGAGTACCTACAATCGTATACCCATTTGGAACCTGATCCGTTACTTCAACGCCAGTAGCATTCGCCGAACCGCCATTACTTACTGTAACGGTAAAGGTAACCGTATCACCTGCAGTAGCAGTCGTACTACCATCTGCATCTGTTGTTAATACAACGCCTTTACTAAGCGATAAATCACTTACGGGAGAAACGCCTGGATCTGCATCATCTTGGTCATCCTCGGCCAATACATCATTGTCTGGTGTACTGTCAGGATCAAAGTTATCACTAGCCGTTACTTCGGCTACATTTACATACGTACCCGTAGCATTCACGGTTGCTATAATCGTTAAGGTAGCTGTACCACTCGTATTGATCGTACCAATATCCCAAACGCCAGTACCTACAGTATACGTACCTTGACTTACCGTTGGAGTACCTACAATCGTATACCCATTTGGAACCTGATCCGTTACTTCAACGCCAGTAGCATTTGCCGAACCGCCATTACTTACTGTAACGGTAAAGGTAACTGTATCTCCTGCAGTAGCAGTCGTACTACCATCTGCATCTGTTGTTAATACAACGCCTTTACTAAGCGATAAATCACTTACGGGAGAAACGCCTGGATCTGCATCATCTTGATCATCCTCGGCCAATACATCATTGTCTGGTGTACTGTCAGGATCAAAGTTATCACTAGCCGTTACTTCGGCTACATTTACATACGTACCCGTAGCATTCACAGTCGCTATAATCGTTAAGGTAGCTGTACCACTCGTATTGATCGTACCAATATCCCAAACGCCAGTACCTACGGTATACGTACCTTGACTTACCGTTGGAGTACCTACAATCGTATACCCATTTGGAACCTGATCCGTTACTTCAACGCCAGTAGCATTCGCCGAACCGCCATTACTTACTGTAACGGTAAAGGTAACCGTATCTCCTGCAGTAGCAGTCGTACTACCATCTGCATCTGTTGTTAATACAACGCCTTTACTAAGCGATAAATCACTTACGGGTGCAACGCCTGGATCTGCATCATCTTGATCATCCTCGGCCAATACATCATTGTCTGGTGTACTGTCAGGATCAAAGTTATCACTAGCCGTTACTTCGGCTACATTTACATACGTACCCGTAGCATTCACAGTCGCTATAATCGTTAAGGTAGCTGTACCACTCGTATTGATCGTACCAATATCCCAAACGCCAGTACCTACGGTATACGTACCTTGACTTACCGTTGGAGTACCTACAATCGTATACCCATTTGGAACCTGATCCGTTACTTCAACGCCAGTAGCATTTGCCGAACCGCCATTACTTACTGTAACGGTAAAGGTAACCGTATCTCCTGCAGTAGCAGTCGTACTACCATCTGCATCTGTTGTTAATACAACGCCTTTACTAAGCGATAAATCACTAGTTGGATTAACCGTTAACGTTGCACTATTCTGTTCATTAATACATACATTATCAGGGTGCGTTACAATTACATTGTATATATTCCCATTAAGGCTTGTGGTTGGATTTGTAACTGTTAAAGTAGCACCATTAAATCCTGTATAAACTCCACCATCTGTAGTACCATCAATATTAGTTCCATTTCTTTGCCATTGATAAATTATAGCTCCAGAAACGTTTGTAGCAGGAGGAATTGTATAATTTGGTGTCCCTGTAACAAAAGTAGTTGTAGATTCGGCAGTTGCAGTTACACTAAATGTAGCCGTTTCTCCAGCATTTACCGTTTCATTTCCAGGAGTAGTTGTCACCGTCAATTGTGTCGCAACAACCTCATTACCAGTCACTCCATTATAACCACCGGTACCACCGGTTACTAGACCATTTCCATCAAAACCTGTACCATCTAAAACACCATCTTCTGGAGTTGTATCAACTCCACCTGATTCTATGACATCATCACAACCATCATTATCACTATCCAAGTCCTGTCCATTAGGATCGCCATCTCCATCAACATCCATATTACAAGAAGGCGTTAATTCTAAATTAAATTGAAAACTACCTACAAAACCTAAATTAGTATACCTAATTTCTAAATCATCTCCTTTAGTAACATTAAAACTAAAAGAATCGTTTGGAGAATCTGAAGCTCCACAACAAAAAGAAGCAAAAACTTCTCTGGTTCCATTAATAAAAAGCTCGAATACATCATCAACACTAAATCCAGTGCTTCCAAAGGTTAGCACTCCATCTATATCAGCTTCACGTTTGAATATCGTTTGGTAATAAGGCTGAAAACCTACATCATTTATATTTGTTCCTACATAACTTGGAGGAACTAGACCTGTACTCGTATTTGTATCAAAAACTCCTGGCGAAGTCTCAGCATAAGATCCTGATTCATTAAAGCTTAAAGAATTTCCACCTAAAAAAGCCTCTCCAACAAAAGTAGGTGTACCCACAGAACCATTAAGTGTACTGTTCTGATTACTATTTCCAAAAGTAGAACCTACAATTGCAAAATGCCCACTATAATACTCTGTATCCCAATACCCCATACCAAAATTACCATCCTCTACTCCATCCGGACTTCCTATAAGAACAGTACTGACATAACATTCATTCTCATCTAGTATTCCATCATTATCATCATCCAAATCTGTCCAATCCGGTTCTCCATCCATATCCGTATCTACTGCGGATCCATTAATGGTAATTATAAGATTAGCTCCATCAGTATTCGATAAAGCATCCCTTAAAGTGTACGGAATCGTATCAGTTAGTGTTTGTCCTACCAATAAGTTTGCTACTGCTGGATTTGTTTTATCTACCGTATAAACATACGTACCATCGGGATTAACAGTAATAAAACCATAAGTCGTAGCAACTGTCGTTGGCCCTACTACTGGAGTTCCATTAATTGTTATTACAGTTACCCCATTATCTCCTTGCCAAAAAATATCCGAAATACCTGCTATTTGTGCACCTGGATCTGCAGCGGTTGCATCTGGGCCGTAATTATATGATAACACTAATTGATCTATAGGGCCATCAAATGCTACATTGATATTACCTGTAGCATCAGCCTCTATTGCAGTACCTGTACCATAATATGTATCACCTCCTGCATCCACAATTCCACCAGTTATCGTATTCGTAAAATTTACAGGTGTACCATTTAAAAAACCGTGAATGGTAATTTGATCTTGCCAAGTTGTACCCTGAGAATAATCTATATCCACCACTAAAAATCCAAGGTTAAAAACTTCTTGATCAAAATCAATAGTTATAGAGGTATCTGTATTTGGGTTTGTGGCAGGATCTATATTAAACAATAAATATCCTGTATGACCTCCATTAGTAGCTGTATTCTGAGAAGTAAGATTACTAATAGTTCCTATATTATCTGGATCCGCCTCTGTGAAATTTAGTGTAATACCATCAATTGTTCTTGATAAACCATTTACTTCTTGTCCATTTGTAAATTGACTTTCCCAAACTAACATAGATAATGGTCTATCTAATAAGTCTTGACCATTTACACCATCCCCCTCAATAAGGTTACTAGTTGCCGTATTAGAAACGCAAACAGTCACACTATTAGTATCATCGACTGCTGTTGGAGGATCATCAACACCATTAATGGTAATCGTTAAAATACCATAATCAAAATTTCCTTCTAGATCTTCTACGGTATATGCAACAATATCATCTAAACTAGTCCCATTCACTAATCCAGCGACTGCCGGATTGGCTGTATTTACTGTATAAGAATACGATCCGTTGGACTGAATTATAAAAGTTCCATAAAGGGTATTATAACTCGTGCCAACTTCTGATGGAAATACATTTACCTCTGATACTGATAACACCTCTCCTGGTGTATTATCTACATCATTCGTTAACACATTTCCTGTAACGGCTGTCATAGAATTAGCTGCAATGCTGTTATTATCATCAAAAGCTTCTGGTAATCTTGTTACATTAATTATAGTCTGAGAAGAAGAAGAACCTCCTGTTGAATCATTTAATGTAATATCTAATGTTCTTGTTCCTTCAGTGTAAGGATCTGTTAAATCTCCGTAAAATATAACTTGAATAAAATCTTCAAAAACGTTATTAGGAATAGGATCATTGGTAGTTTCTGTAATGGTAAATGTAGTCCCCGTTCGGGATACCTGTAAAACAATACCTCCTCCTCTATCATAAGTGAAGGTATTAGGAGGATTTGCAAAAAAATACAAATCAAAACCTGCTCCATTATTTATTGCCAGTAATTCAGCTGGATCTACAGTTCCACTAACGGTTATCGTAGCACTAGATAAAGTACCTGTATCCGAAGTAATTGCAACATTTCCTCTAGAAATAGCAAAAA
Source organism: Aquimarina sp. AD1 (assembly GCF_003443695.1). Lineage (NCBI taxonomy): Bacteria > Pseudomonadati > Bacteroidota > Flavobacteriia > Flavobacteriales > Flavobacteriaceae > Aquimarina > Aquimarina sp. AD1. The sequence goes on from NZ_CP031966.1 coordinate 1,933,076, forward strand.
CATTACCTGTTGTTGGCTCTAAATTATATTCATAATTGTTACCAGCAGTAAACTCATCTAAATCCAATGTAGGAGGATCCGATGGTGATCTCGAAGAAAATGACCTACTTGAAAATACTGGTAATGATTCTGTCTTAAACTCTACTTTTGGTCTTCTTAGCAATAAATCATTACCCTTCAATCTATTTTCTTGGTCCTGCGGATAAAAATTCTGATATGCTTCAACTTTTGTGATTGATAATTCCTTCTGAGAAAAAAGACCCGTAGGATTGATAAAACAAACAAAATATAAAAGAGATAAAAAGAATTTGAGTTTTTTGGATTTTTTATATCCCAATTTAACCTTTGTATTATCCTTATCTAAAAAGATTAATCGATTAATAATAGTTTTATTATTGATTTTTTGCATCAGTACACCTTAGATTTTAATATTTTCTTAAAACAATTTCAGTTAATAGTAAATACAAACAGTTGATTATTCTTTACTATTAATAAGCTTAGGATTTATATATGAAGTACCTACTTACATATATAGTCCTAGAGGAGTACTTAACCATTTAATTGCTTTTCCTTTTTTTAAACTTAGAAAAAACCACTTTAGAAAATTTTTGTTTATCGATAAAACAGTGGTTATCCTTAGTCGAAAAGCATTTTTGTACAGATCAAGTACTTTAAAGTTTATTATATAAATATGGGTACAGAGTAGGTTTACTTGAGAATTCCAAATACGAGGTAGAATAGTATTAGGAAGTAATTGAAAAAAATAAAATACTTTATTTAGTAATTTGTTTTGAAAAAAGAATTCCCAACATATATTCAGTAGATTCTTAGTATTTCTTTTTTTTAGAAATCTAACCAGTTTCAAAAATCTTTTTATAAAAAAAGAGTAAAAGTCACTTAACCAGAAAATCATAGTTACATATACATGTAATGATAGTTTATTCCTTAAAGTAATTATTTTCATACACAGCTATTATTATTAGTTTACTTCTTTTAATTAATCAACTGATAAAGCCATATTAACATTAAATAATACAGATCGAATTTTAATTAAAAATGCACAAAAAAAAGACAACGATTGTTTGAGAATATAACTATAAAAACATTTTACAAGTATTCAAAAAAAAAGACACATGTTAAAATGTTAAAAATTGTCACAAATCAACGTGTTAAAAATTAACATAAAACTCAAAAACATTGATGTCAAACAACAAAAAAACATCAGTGTAATTTTTAATATTTTAAATTTACTTATATTAATCTGATTATCAACAAATAATAACCTCAAAATATTTACTCAAAAACCGTAACAATAAAAACAAGATTAAGCTCGAAAACAAAATAGCAAAACATATTAAAGAGATATTTCCCTTTAAAAAATACATAAATTATTCACAAAAATTCCCCACAAAATAAAAAAATAATCAAAAATTTAATTTTAAAAAATATGGGGAATATTACATCTTAAAAACAATTTGTAACAAAAGTCTAATTAATGAACAAACAATACCAGTTAACAATTAAATTCAAATAGCAATTAACCTCACATAGTATTAGTTTTAACCATTACTTTCAATAAAAAAACCCTCCGATCAAGGAAGGTTTTACTATTGTTTATATGTCATAATGTTGTCTAAGTCATTATTCTCCGGTAATACATGTGCATTGACCTGTAAAGATGTTTCCTTGAACAGTTCCTGGACAATAATCACTACAACTACTCATAACATAATCACCACCGTGAACTGTTTTTTGTGCATTTTTACTTAATACAGTTACACCGATAACACTTTTTAGATTTTTCATAATTAAATAATTTTAGGTTTATATTAAAGGATATGGGGTATATTGATTACTCTCCTGTAATACAAGTGCACTGTCCGGTAAAAATATTACCCTGCACTGTTCCTGGGCAATAGTCGCTACAGCTAGCCATAACATAATCCCCTCCATGAACAGTTTTTTGTGCTTTTTTACTTAAAACACTCACACCCTGTAAACTTGATAACTTTTTCATAATTAAAATAAATTTGATTTTTCTGTAAACATTTTACGACACTTACAGATTATGTCGAAAATCCATATTATGATATTCTTCTAAAAAACATCATATATCTTATGATTTCAGAAAAAGGAACTATAAAAAGAAAGTTTGTGTGAAGTATTAAAGCACATTATTAATACGTTGCTAATCTACTGAAAATCAAATATAAATACATTGTATCCATTACGGCTTTGCCTCAATTAACAACAGAATTAACGCTAATCAAGAAAAATAGATTACAGATCATAAAAAAAAGTTAATTTTATTCAAAATTAAGGGAAAAATCCCCTGTATAAAAATTAGATTATTCCATTTTTTTTATGTTTAACTTGGTGGTATTACAATATTTTACTCTCTATCAATATATTACCAAATAAAAAAAGGATAGCAAATAGCTATCCTTCTTATCATATTAGTTTAAAAAAGTGTTTTATATCCTATACAAAACCTCTTTTACGTGCTTCTTCTAATAATTTTTGATCATCTGCCTTTGCAATAGAAAACATTTCTTTTATCTGATTCTTACGCTTCTCAATTGCACTCAATGACAAACTTACGTAATTAGGTAAATTCTTTGTTTTTACACCTCTAGACAAATGATATAAAATCTTTAGGTTTTTCTCATCTAACGAGAAGTTATTAGTCATCATTTTTCTAAAATGATTATTCACCGTAGCGCTATAATAAGGAGTACCACTTACTATATTATTAAAAGCCAATAATAACTCACTAGAAGTAAGATCACTTTTTATTAAAAATCCTGATGGATTTATATTCTTTAATATATTATGAATCCTATGATCTTCTCTATGCATGGTAAGAATAATAATCTTAGCCTTAGGTAATAATTCTTTTGCATGTTTTGCTAAATCCTCTCCGGATGTAATTTTCCCATCAGAAGAAGGTGGTAATTTAATGTCCACAAAAAGCATATCATAAGGAGTCGTCTTAGAAGATTTTAGAATATTATCATATGCATCATCACAATTGGATGCGATATCTATTTTAATCTGATATTCTTTTTGATTTTCTCCTAATAAGGTGTTCTTGTATCCCTCAATAATCATTGGATGATCATCAATCATAAGAACTTTTAACTTTTTCTTCATCTTTAAAATTTTGTGTGTCAGTTGTTATCCTATCGGTTCTATATAGTAGTAACTATAGTTATCACCTATTATTATATGGAAAACCGGATCAGACAACTTTTTACATTAATTAAATTGGTATACCAACAGATACTTTTGTACCTGAATCCTGATTACTTATAAAATCTACTACACCATCCATTTGAGTAACTCTAGATGTAATATTTTTTAAACCAATTCCCCTTTTGACCTTACTGCTTTTGAATCCTATTCCATCATCTAAAATAGTAAGATTTATTTTATCATCCACATAATCGAAGTTTATTTTTACGCTTTTTGCACGAGCGTGCTTAAATATATTCTGCAAAGACTCTTGTATAATACGGAACAGATTTACTTTTTTCTGATCATCTACCGTCTCCCAATCTATGTTTTCATCATTAGCAAATGCAAAATCCATTTTATGTACCGTACATAAATCACTCACCAAACTCTCTACTACATCCACATAAGCAATATCGGGTGATAAGGTTTCTGTACCAAGATCATGGGAGATCAATCTAATTTCTCGTTCTATGGATTTTAACTCGTCTATATATTTATTTCTGGCATCTGTAAATCCATCATTAGCTCGCTGATTGATCCCATCCAGACTTAATCGTACACCAAACAATCTACCCAACACACCATCATGCAACTCCTCGGACATACGATGTTGTTCTAGTTTACGCCCTTCTTCTAATTTTAATTGCTGACTAAGTAGTAAACGATAAATCTCTTGATTGGATTGTTGCTGATTCTGCTCGAATAGTAATTCTTTATTACTCTGCTGCTGTTTAAAAATTACATATCCCAATAAGGATAATACAGATAACCCAAGAATTGCAAAAACTAAATATTGATTTTCTCGGCTTATCTGAGCTATTTCTTCTACTTTCTCCTCAGTTTCAAATTGAATACGAGCAAATTTGTTAACATATGCTCTCTCCTCTTTAATTAAGCTATCATTAAGTTTAATATGCTTTTGTGCATACATCAACCCTTCATCACTACCCGAAACCTCCGTTAATAATTGATATGCTTTTAATAATTCAACATTATTATTAACTATTGGAGCAGCTTCTTTAACTTTTAAAGCATATAGTTTAGCTAAACTATCATTTACTTGAGCTTTATAGTATTCCGAATAGTGTAAATTAATAGTAGAAAGACCTACTATATCATTTACACTATCCCTCATCTTATAGGACTTATCAAATAAACTTAAAACACTTGGATCATCTTTATTTTCCAAAAATCTTACGTAAGCCAAATTATCAAGCAGCCTTGCTTTTCTTTTAGGTCTCTTTGTTAAAAATTCTTCATAAGACAGACCTTTATTATAGAATTTTTCAGCTTCTTCATAATTTTCTAAAGATTTATAAACAGTCCCAATATTATTATAAGAAAGAGTCGCATACAAAACATCTTTTGGAGTATTTCTAGCTACTTCAATAGCTTTTTCGTGATATTCAATTGCGTCGCCATAACGCTCCAAATACTTTGCAACGATACCTAAGGTCGAATAACACAATGGAAGATATTTAAGGTTACCAGATAATTCAAATTTTTCTATTGCTTGAATAACGAGATGTTCACTTTCACTATAATCCTTTACTTTTAAAGACAATTTAGCTAAATCAATCAAAGTTCTCCCATGATCATAAGAATAACCCAATGGATCCCTATTTTTATTATCAACAAAAGCTCTATATATTTCATCTGCTTTATAAAAGTTACTATATGCACTATCCAACTGGTTTCTTCGAAAATACATTCCTTTATAACCATAAGATTTGGCAATTGCAATTGAATCTTTAAGGTAAACAGCTAATTTTAAAGTTTTATCATTTATATTTTTAAACTTTTCATATTGACCCAATTTGTTATATTCAATAACTATTTGTTGAAGCTTCTCTACTTTAAATGAACTATCATCAATAGTAGATACATGACCATAAGCTATATCTAAACTTTCAATTCTTTCTTTGTCATTTTTAGTTAAATCAATTGCCTTTTTTATATTCTCATTAATTAATTTTTTTTTCACTTCTGAGCCATGAATTTCATCTGTTTCATTAGTGCACGAAAGAAAAGAACTAAAGGAAAGAAAAAGCAATACAAGTTTTAAAAAAAAATTCATCTCAAGTTTAATTTATTTTAAAATTAATTAAAAAATAAAGGGAACACAATACATGTTCCCTTTATTTTTTATCAAAATGATAGTAAATCTATCAATATCGTCAAAAATTAATCCTGTACTTCTTCAGATTCATCTTCACCTGCTAAAGTTTCAACTTCTATTTCATCAATCCCTACTTCTTCATTGATACTGTCTGACTCACAAGCGATGAACATTGAACTTACGAATAATACTGCGAATATAGTTTTTATAGCTTTCATAACGGTTTATCTTTTATAATTATATTTTATTCTGGTTTGTAATTATTTGTTTTTAAAATTTTTCCTTTTCAAGACTTTTTTTGCCCTGCTCGAATAGACTTTCATCTATTCTAATTTTTGTTGTTAAGGATTTCGCTGGCCAGCTAATACTTAGATTTCTCTTTGTATATCCTTTTTAGTAAATGTGTAATAGGTTGATAACCTTAATTGTACACTACAAATGTAGGGAGATTGCCCCCTCGCGCCTAATATATTAAGGTGTGTTTAGTGGATGGGTACCTCTAAGAAGTAGATGGGTAGATCATACGAGTAGATGACCCGATTTTAAAAAACAGCAAAAAGTGTAGGAAATAGATTACTCTTCTAGTTTAGATAAAAAAACCATAAAAAAAGCTTAAAAAAAACAAAAATCAAGTAAAAAGAATCTTTTGTTCTTTTCATGAACTAAATCACCTGGACCCCTGAAAAAGAATGGATTATAGATATTCCCCAAAATTTTACAAAAAAATTCCCTTTATTAACTGTAGGTATTTAGCTTCAGAATAAATAGAAAAAATCCCCATGTCTCAAAAACCATCTAACAACAAACAAACACCAGATAGCACCGGGAATTTTTTTATTCAAAAAACAAACTTATACATACGTAACAACATTACAGAAATATGAAACCAAAAAGATAAAGTAACACAAATTGCACCTAGGAAAATAAGGGAATTATACAACCACAAAATTCACTTGCTTCCAATCAACAAGAAAATTTAGCTATCAAAACAAAAATAATCCAGACAGAAAATTCCTCCTTTAATATTCTCAAATTCTATTAAAAACAAAAAACCTCCCTAAATTGGGAGGTTTTATATACCTGCGTTCTATTATACAAATGATATTGTGTGATATATTATCAAATAAAACAATTTAGATGTCATCATACACATTTACTAGATACTTATAAGTAACATCCTAATCATTATCAGTCCCATAGTGTTTTTTATTACACATATAAGAAACTATTTTTTGCCAGTGTATCCTTGATCTCTTCTACATTTGTCTTATATGATTTAGAAAAAGGAATCATATCACTGGTGTTCTTAATAGCACATTTTGCTTTACCAAAATGTATCCTAGATACATATTTAGTATTGATTATATAACTATTATGGATGCGAACAAAATGATCTGGTAATAGATTCTGAAAGTGCTTAAGCGTCTTAAAAGCTTCTACCTTATTACCACTGCTCATCATAAAATCCGTAGTATTATTATCCGCTTTTAGATATAATACTTCGTCAATATTAACAAAGCGATAATCTCCATAAGACTTAAAGCACAGCGTATTATCCAACACTTCATCAAAGTCCTTCTCGAACCTTAATAAGGTTTTAATAAGATCACTTTTGCTTAGAGGTTTTAGGATATAATCCAGCACACTATTACGTATACCTTCTATAGCATACTCGGTAGTTTTAGTCATAATGATAAACTCAGGCAAGTTTGTCATATACTTAGTTAGTTCTGACAATAAATTATACTGTGTTTTGGACGATTGAACTCCCGGAACTTCCGGTTCAAGAAAAACCAATCTAGGTTTTCTTTCTAAAATTAAGTCCAACGCTTCTTGCTCATTTTTAGCAATTCCGGTACAGATATAATCATTGTGATCTTCTAATGCGATCTGAATTGTGCGTGCAGAATTCTGATCATTATCAATAATGATGTAAGGGTATTTCATGAGGTAAACAATTAAAGGTTAGCGTTGGTTATTAAATACTGTCAGTATTCAAAAAAAAATTGTACACATTTACTGACTACAAGTTATGTTTTTTAATAATATCAAGGTTACGGTAAAACCACAATATTAATACGGAGCCGTACTATTAACGGGGTTTAAGAGGATTTCTTTGATCGAAATATATTGCATGTTATCGGTTTATGGGGTTTAGATTCTCTAAACGAAAAAAGAAAAGAATTAGTATATATGACTTAAAAAAAGTGAAATTTACCTAGAAAACACAGGATAAACGAATGTTTTGCACAATTACTAGTAATCAAACATTTACAGTTCACATCTAATTTTTATAAATCATGCTATCCATGAATTCTATTATTTTATTTAGAAACAGATCTACTAATTAAAATATTTTAAATAGTTTTAGAAAAACAAATTCTAATGAAAAACGTAGTTGTGTTCACGGGCGCAGGAATTAGTGCAGAAAGTGGTATTAATACCTTTAGAGATGCTAATGGATTATGGGAAGGTCATGATATTATGGAAGTCGCCTCCCCAATCGGATGGAATAACAACCCCAAATTAGTATTAGACTTCTATAACAAAAGACGAAGTCAGTTACATACCGTAGCCCCCAACAAAGGCCATTTAGCGCTGGTAGAATTAGAAAAAACTCATAACGTAACAGTTATCACCCAAAATGTTGATGATCTCCATGAACGTGCAGGAAGTAGTAATGTGGTGCACTTACACGGAGAACTCTTAAAAGTCCGAAGTCAATTTGATGAGAATCTAGTTTTAGATTGGAAAACAGATCTTAATCTTGGTGACTTATGTGAACATAATTCTCAGTTACGACCACACATTGTATGGTTTGGAGAAGAGGTACCTATGCTGGATAAGGCTATAAAAATTACAGAACAAGCAGATATTCTGATTATTATAGGAACTTCTATGCAAGTGTACCCGGCCGCTAGTTTGGTTCAATTTGCTCCTGTAAATACACCTATATATTTTATAGACCCTAAACCTGCTATTTCTCCAAAAGAAAATCTAACCATATTAGCAGAAAAAGCTACAATTGGTGTCCCAAAAGTGGTACAAGAATTAGCTGGATAGTAAACATATAATAACTAAAAACTAATGATTAATCTAGAAGAGGAAATTAAAAACACCAACCACTCTAGAGAAAAACGAAGCCATTTTGCAAACTTAATCTTGCAAAACCCTGAGTTATTACCTCAACTTATAGAAATCTGCAATCAAGTGGATGATGAGATCTCATGTAGAGCATCGTGGGGGTTAGAGTTTTTATGTAAAAAAAAGTTAGAAGCTATTTTACCTTATATAGATGCCTTTGTAGAACTCATCCCTAAAGTTCATCAAGATCCTGCAGTACGCCCCATGGCAAAAATATGTGAATACCTAATACTCGCCTACTATAAAGAGAAACTACCTGTAGTTCGTGAAATGCTCTCAACATTACATTTAGAAAAAATAACAGAAACCTGTTTTGATTGGCTCATTTCTGATCAAAAAGTAGCTCCTAAGGCTTATTCCATGACCAGTTTATACCTTCTCGGAACGGAGTTCGATTGGATACACCCAGAACTAAAGATTACATTAGAAAACAACTACCATAGTGGCAGTGCTGCTTATAAAGCTCGATCCCGAATGATTTTAAAAAAGATATAGAGAATTAATATAAATCATAATTTCTATCTATATAATTATGAAATTCATATAAATCTTCAATTTTAATCTTTGATATGTAGACAATCAAAAAATCGTTCTTTGTACTTCGTTATTCCTTATTAAATAAATTATCTTTGCACCTTTCAAAAAATCAACGTTATGTCATTATCTCCTCTGCAAGCTATTTCGCCAATTGATGGTCGTTATGCTTCTAAAACACAATCATTAAGCACATATTTTAGCGAAGAAGCCTTAATAAAGTATCGTGTATTGGTAGAAATAGAATACTTTATTGCTTTATGTGAGATTCCATTACCGCAATTAAAAGATATTGATGCAGCAATTTTTGAAAAACTAAGAAAAATCTACACAGAATTTTCTACTGAAGATGCTCAAGCAATAAAGGACATAGAAAAAGTTACCAACCACGATGTAAAAGCGGTTGAATATTTTATAAAAGAAAAGTTTGACATTCTAGGTTTACAGGAATATAAAGAGTTTATACATTTTGGTTTAACATCTCAGGATATTAATAACACTGCCATACCATTAAGCATTAAAGAATCAATCGGCGATGTGTATATCCCTCAATATTTAGAATTATTAGCTAAACTAAAATCATTAGTAGAAGAATGGTCTGATGTCTCTATGTTAGCGCGTACACATGGGCAACCTGCCTCTCCTACTCGATTAGGAAAAGAGTTTCAGGTATACGTAACAAGATTAGAAGCTCAATTTGATTTATTAAATGATATTCCTAGCGCTGCTAAATTTGGTGGAGCTACAGGTAACTACAATGCTCACAAAGTTGCATATCCTTCAATTGATTGGAAAGATTTTGGAACTCGTTTTGTACAAGAAAAACTAGGATTATATCACTCTTTCCCAACAACTCAGATTGAGCATTATGATCATATGGCAGCTTTATTTGATGGATTAAAACGTATTAATACTATTATACTAGATTTGGATCGTGATATATGGACGTACGTGTCTATGGATTATTTTAAACAAAAAATCAAGAAAGGCGAAGTTGGATCTTCTGCTATGCCACATAAAGTAAACCCTATTGATTTTGAAAATAGCGAAGGAAACATTGGTATTGCTAATGCATTATTCGAGCATTTATCTGCCAAACTACCAGTTAGTAGATTACAACGAGATCTAACAGACAGTACTGTACTAAGAAATGTAGGTGTTCCTTTTGGGCATACATTAATTGCTTTTCAGGCTACTCTAAAAGGGTTAAACAAGTTATTGCTTAACAAAGAAAAGTTTGCTCAGGATCTTGAGAATAATTGGGCTGTAGTTGCAGAGGCTATTCAGACAATCCTAAGAAGAGAAGGATATCCAAATCCGTACGAAGCATTAAAAGGACTTACAAGAACGAATGCTGCAATAAATCAAAATTCTATTTCAGAATTTATAGAGACGCTTGAGGTTTCTGATACTATAAAAACAGAACTAAAAGCCATCACTCCATCTAATTATACAGGAATATAGTTGATTAGAATTATCAAATAAAGTCAAACAAAAAAGCTTCGACCCTGTAAGTCGAAGCTTTTTTTGTTATATATAGACAACTATTAATCGATTTTTACATCTCCTAAAATATCTTTTATAGCACCGATATCTACATCTCCTTTATCAATAGCATTCATCAGTTTTGCTACGTTTCCTGGTTTCATATCATCACCTAACACTCTCACTAAAGCCAAACCTCGATCTCCATTAGATGCAAACACAATCATCTCATCAATATTATCTTCTTCTCCCTGAAACTTTAACACTGCTTTGGTTCCATTAGAACCAAACCGCATTAAGGTTTCATATTTATTAGCTTCTAGTATTGTATTGATTTTTGCTTTTTCTTCTTCGTATCTTGTTTTTGTTCCTTCCTTAAGAGGTAGTGCTAAAAAATTAACTTTTTTGATACTTTCTAGCGCTTCTCTCTCGTCATCAGAAAGATTTACTTTTTTAGTTCTAGCATCTAGTAGACTTGTTGCTAGGTCTACTGCAACAAAATCTGCATCACCTTGATGATCCACAAAATACCTTTGGAGTGATGTTTCACTGTTACAACTTATAAATAGCATCCCGAAGACTACTAACGTTAGTTTTATTATATTTTTCATTTTAATTGGTTTTTATTCGTACTAGCCGAACAGGTTGATTTGATTGATGATAAGCTTCCTCAGGTATTCCTACCTAAAGAAGCTTGGGTGTAACTTAAACTAAAATATAAGCTTAATTTTTCTTATTCACTTTCTTAAGTTCTTCTCCTCCAGGAACATTTAAGTGATCTGCAATTTTAGAAACTTGCCTTAGGTCAATATCTCCAGTAATAGTCATTACTACTGTATTAGGGCCTCCATCATTTTCCATTCCTTCTAAAAACATAAATAATTCAGTAACGTAATTATCATTTTTACCAGGCTTAGAGTAAAACTTTACGTTTTTTCCATCGCTTTTAAAACGCATTAATTCATCTAATGAGGTACTCTTAAGATACTTTTGCACATCTGCTTTCATCTTCTGACCTATTTCATTTTTTTCGGTAACAAAGATTTTAATGTTTTCAATATTTTCTACTAGGTTTACATAATCTTTGATTTCAGGATCATTACTTTCTAGATCCATCTTACTTAATAACTTAAACATTTTACTAGTTACTACAATAGATGACACATCGTTCATGTCTTCGTATTTATCAAAATTGCTTTGTGCAATAGAAATATATGGTACAAATGCTACTAATAGTATGATTACAAACTTTTTCATAATTAATTCATTTTAAGATATTCCTTTGTTATAGGAATAATATTCGTTTTTATTTTATTAATTTATTTTTGGCTGTTTCGAACTCGTTTAAATACACTAATTCTTTTTTAGCTGTATCGAACTCGTTCAGGTAGACCAAATCCTTTTTGCCCTCATTCATTAAACTAGCTACCAAATCAAGGGCTTCTTTGGTTTTTTGCAATGCTAATTCAGGATCATCATAGGTACCATATACACCTTCTGGATCAACTCCTGCAGGAATATCTTTTATAAACAGCCCCACAATCAAGGCTATTGATGCAGCTACACCTATCCAGGTATACCAGGGTACTCTACTTGTACTAGTATTTAAACTAATTTCAGAACTAGCAGTTACTTGACTTTCTTCAGAAAAAAACTGAAACAAATCTTTATATTTCTCCAAATGTGACGGCACGCTTTCTCCGGTAAAATAAACCTTTAATTCTTTTTCTTCAGAAAGTGTCGTTTCTCCTTCAAAATACTTATCCAGTAGTTTTTCTAGTTTAGCCAACTCCATAATTGTGTTTTTTTAATAATTCTTCTCTTATTATTTTTCTTCCTCTCGATAATGCTACTCTAACCGCTGTTTCATTCATCTCTAACATTTCGGCAATTTCTGCATTATTGTATTGTTCTATATCTCTTAGCTGGATTATCATACGTTGTTGTTCTGGTAATCCATCCATAATTTTACCTACCCAATCTAGACTATCCTTAGCCTCTACTTGTCGTTGTAATGAGGGACGTTCATCTTTATAATTACTATGTACAATTTTTAAGTTTCCACTTTCTTTTGCCTTCAACTTATCATAGCAATAGTTCTTAGTCATTGTCATCGCAAATGCTTCTACATTTTTATACTCAGCCATTTTTGTTTTATTCCTCCATAGCTTTAGTAATATTTCTTGCGTAGCATCTTCTGCTTCTTCATTACTCACCAACAATCTTTTAGCCAACCTGTACAGCTTGTCTTTAAAACCATTGGTAAGCGATATAAATGCTCTTTCCTTCATATTGTGTTGGTTGGTTGTTACAAAACTAACTTGTTAGCTTTATATAAGGGAGACGACTATACATATAATTTGTTACACATTTTTTTAAAATTATAATAAAGTCCCTATTTTTAGGGTTATATAAAACAAAAAAAGTTTATGAAATTGCTAAAATATTTTACTGCGCTTCTTTTCTTAGGAAGTATAGTTACCGGTTGTTTTGATGATAATGATGATGTAATACAACCTTCTTCTGATCTCGACATTAAAGATTTTATAAGAAGAGGAATGAATGTATGGTATCTATATAAGGAAGATGTCCCAGATTTAGCAGATGATCGCTTTTCTTCTAATGGAGAATACACCGATTTCTTAAACTCTTTTAATTCTCCAGAATCATTTTTCGATCACTTAGTTGCAGATCAAGATGAATTTAGTTGGATTGTTAGTGATTATATTGCATTAGAACAATTGTTAGATGGCATTACATTAAACAATGGAATGGAATTCGGATTAGTTCGATACCCAAATGAACCAACACAAGTTTTTGGATACGTTCGTTATGTATTACCCGGAACAGATGCTGAAGCTAAAGGAATAAAAAGAGGAGATATCTTTAATACTATCGATGGAACTCAAATCACAGATTCAAATACAACCACCTTACTATCTCCTGAGTCATACACTATTGGTTTAGCAACTTTTGATGGAACTAACATTACACCAACAGGAGAATCTGTTTCTCTAACAAAAACGCAGTATACAGAAAACCCAGTTTTTTTAGCTAAAACTTTAAATGTGGGAGGAAACCCTGTTGGATATCTAATGTATAATGGGTTTAGATCTAATTTTGAAGCAGAACTTAATAATGCTTTTGGTCAATTTAAATCTGATGGTGTTACTGATTTTATATTAGATCTACGATATAATGGTGGAGGTGATACAGAAACCACTAAGGACTTAGCTAGTATGATTACAGGACAATTTAATGGCGAAGTTTTTACTACAGAAGAGTGGAATTCTGATAGACAACCACAATTTGGGGACACCAATCGTTTTGACAATCAGATAAGAAATGGAGATGGAATCAATAGTCTTAACCTTAGTAGAGTATACATCCTAACCACGAATAGATCGGCTTCTGCGAGTGAATTAATAATAAATGGTTTAGACCCTTATATTACAGTAACTCAAATAGGAGATGTAACTAGAGGTAAGTTCCAAGCATCAACTACCATTTATGATTCTGATAATTATTTTAGATCCGGAACAAATCTGAATCTTGGTCATACTTATGCGATGCAACCTTTGATTTTAAAAACTATCAACTCCGTTGGTTTTACGGATTATTTTAATGGATTTACTCCCGAAATAAGTAATCCAGAGGACTATAGTAACCTGGGAGTACTTGGAGATCCTGATGAACCACTTCTTAATGCTGCTATTAACGCTATCTTGGGTAATCGAAGCAACATACAGAACAAAAATATTAAGTTTAGCGAATTGGGAGACAGTAATATGCATCAACCTGACTACGAAAGAATGTATAAAACCTTTGATAAGTAAAGATTAAAACAAACCAAATACTAACAAAAAAGTTCCCAGGCGTTTATGTCTGGGAACTTTTTTATATTTAAAAATGCAAGTTTTAAAACTTCAAATTAAATCCTATTCGAGCATTTCTCCCTCTGGTGCTAAAACCAAAAACCTCTTGATAGTCTTCATTCGTTATATTATTCATAGCTGCATAAATGCTAAGGTTATCCATTAATTGATGACTAATGTAAAAATCTAATATCCCATAACTATTCAATGTTCTTGATTCTGATGCAAAAGTTGTAAAATCCGTAAAACGCCCTTCTCTTTCATCGTTATACTGATAACTTAGTGACACAAAAGATTTGGATGACATATTATACCCAATACTAGCATTAAATTTAATTTCTGGAATACCAATTCTGGAAAGTTCTTCATCCACATTAGTATAGGTAAAATTACCTCTTAATACCATTTTATCATTCATTAACTTAGAACTAACCTCAAACTCTAATCCATCGGTTGTAAACTCTTCTGATATATTCTGGTATTGAAAAACAAAATTCCCTGTATCAATAAAATCAACCGCGTTCTCCTGATTACGTGTAAAATACACTGCGCTCATTGTAGTTTTCTTATCTAAGGATAACTCAGCACCAACCTCAATAGTACTATTCTCTTCCGGTTCTAAATCAGAATTCCCAAAACTCGGTGAGAACAACTGAAACAATGATGGTGTGATATAGGCGGTACTATACGATGCCAATCCTTTAATATAATTTCCTCCAAAAGTATATGTAAATGATGGATTAACATTGTACACCATATGATTACCATATGCGCTATGAATATTCAATCTTGCTCCTGCATTGACTTGAAAACCAAAATCAGATACGTATACCAAATTCACATAAGGATCAATAATATCAAAATCTGCCTGATGGTCATTAATGGTCTGAATAAACTCTTCTCCTCTGCCAGACGCACTAAATCCATTATAATCATTATATGATCCATTAGCACCAATTACAGTATACAACCAGTTACCAAATTTATACTTATTATATGCATCAAACGTATATACTCTACTCTCACTTCTCGAAGGAAAATCCGTCAAGAATTCTCTTTCTAACAATGCATAACTATCCACAAAAGTAAAACTTCCGTTAGGATATTTAGCTTCCCAAAAACTTCCTCCTCTTACTTGTCTACTGGTTCCATTATTGTTTCCATCAATCCCGTTTCCAACATCAAATTCATTCTTGTAATCATCTATATTACCAAAAAAGTGAAACCTAAAGTTTTTATTCCATTGATATCCTAGCTTAGCATATACATTATATTTAGAATATGAATCACTTTCGAATTCTTGTGATGATGTATCTTCATCCAGTTTTTCTGCTTCAGACAATCCATCTGTAAATTGGTTACTAAAACTGGCCAAATAGTTAACTTTTCCAATAGTTCCATTTATAGACGCTGAATTTACAAATTCATTCACATCATACTCCTGATCTTCCTGGGATTGATTCGTTCCAAGACTAGAAGAAAATTGTGCAGAAATAGCTTTTTTGCTCTCTTTTTTCGTTATTATATTTATAACTCCTGTAGCCGCTCCAGAGCCAAATAGTGTACTTGAAGCACCTTTTAGAATCTCAATAGATTCTATTTGATTTAAAGCTAATAACCGAAGGTCAAATTCTCCTGATATTGTAGATGGATCATTAACCGTAACACCATCAATTCTAATAACCACTTGACGATTAGAACCTCCTCTGATATTATAATTTAAATTCTTACCGGCTCCACTATTACTACCATTAATTTCAATTCCGGCTACCCTGTTTAATACAGTAGCAAGAGATTGTCCTTGGCTGCGCTCAAGTTCCTCTGAGCTAATTTTAGTAATTACCTTACCGCTTTGTTCTCTCTTTAATTTAAATTTCGAATCAGAAATTACCACTTCATCTAATTCGTTTACCTTTTCTTCTTGGTTTACTTCTTGCGCTGAAATAACCTGAGCTCCTAACATAATTAGCGTAGCCCCAAAAAACACTTTTTTGTTCATTTCCTAAATGACTTAATTTTACAATTACCGGAAAAAAGTATGCAGTTTACCCATACCTAAACTTCTATCCCGAAAGTTTGACATATCGAATTTAGGCAGGTCTCCTGGCTTACGTCTTATTGTTTACCTTCCCATTCCGAAAATGTCGAAACAGTGGTTATAAAGAAATAACAATAAGCGCCTACTACGTTACTGAAATAACAATCAGTCTCGATTTGGCAAAGTTTACAGTTGCGGGAACAGCTCAGGATTCATTCATTATAGATTTATAATTTATTCACCTGATTCCCTTTTAATTCTTAACACTTGAAAGTGTCTTAAAACCAAAATTCTGCGCGAATGTATCATATTTCTTCGAAAATGTGTTCTCTTTAATAAATAAATTAGTAATACTAGTATATTTACACTCTTAAAAACCACAAATGTTGTATTACGTAACAGGAGGAGAACGCTCAGGCAAAAGTAGTTATGCCCAAAATCTCGCATTAGAACTCTCGGATAATCCCACATATTTAGCGACTTCTAGAATTTGGGATGGAAACCATAGAGCACGTATTGATAGACATATTGCTGATCGAGACAATAGATGGGTCTCCATTGAGGAAGAAAAAGAGCTATCTAAAGTTGTCGATGATGATACAACAGTGGTTATTGATTGCGTAACTCTATGGCTTACTAATTTCTTTGTAGATACCAAAAATGACATTGAACTTTCTTTATTACAAGCAAAAGCAGAGTTTGATAAACTCTTAAAAATTAACGCTACTATTATCATAATATCCAATGAAATTGGAATGGGAGTCCACGCCTCGACAGAGATTGGTAGAAAATTTACAGAGTTACAAGGTTGGATGAATCAACATATAGCAAAACACGCTGATCAAGCAATACTAATGGTATCAGGAATACCTGTAAAAATAAAATAAATGAATTTCGAAATTTCTCCATTAGATAAGTCTTTAGAAAACGCAATACAACATAAAATTAATCTAAAAACTAAACCTGTTGGGTCCTTAGGCAAGCTTGAAAAAATAGCATTGCAAATAGGATTAATACAGCATAAAACAAATCCACAATTAAAACATCCAACAATTCTTGTTTTTGTTGGAGATCACGGAATCGCAGAAAAAGGTGAGGTAAATCCTTACCCGCAAATAGTTACGAAGCAAATGGTGTATAATTTTCTTAATGGTGGTGCAGCGATCAATTCATTTTGCATCCAAAATAAGATACATCTAGAAATTATTGATGCAGGAGTAAATCATGATTTTGATAATGTTCCGGGGCTAATTGATGCCAAAATAGCGTATGGAACTAAAAACTATGAAATAGAACCAGCAATGACAATAGATCAATGTAATAATGCTATTGCTAAAGCGTCTCGTATCGTTTTGGACACATTTCAAAACGGGTGTAATGTAATAGGTTTTGGTGAGATGGGAATTGGTAATTCTTCTGCAGCTGCATTATTGATGTCTCATTTTACAAAGATCCCAATTATGGAGTGTGTCGGTGCAGGGACTGGAGTTCAAGGAGACGCTATTAAAACAAAAAAAAGGATTTTAAAAACTGTTTTTGAAAAGCACAATCCCAATTCTCCTATAGAAACACTCACTACTTTTGGAGGTTTCGAAATTGCCATGATTACTGGAGCAATACTTAAAGCTGCAGAATTGAAAATGACCATTCTTATAGATGGTTTTATCGTAACTGCTTCCCTATTGGCCGCTAATGCAATTAATAAAAACGTATTGGACTATTGTATTTTTGCACATTCATCCGAGGAACAAGGGCATCAAAAAATATTAAACTTTCTAGAAAAAACACCTTTATTAAATCTAGGAATGCGATTAGGCGAAGGTACTGGTGCAGCGGTTGCATACCCCATTTTAGAATCTGCGGTATCATTCCTAAATAATATGGCTAGTTTTGAAGAAGCAGAAGTTACTACAAACGAATAAAACCTACTTCTAAATGAAAAAAGGAGTCTTATCCATATTGATCGCTACAATTGGTTTTTTCTTTACATATAAATATCATACGTTAATGTATGAAATACAAAATAGTCTTATCACTGGAAAGGAAATAAATTTCCTTTTTATTAATGATCTAGCATCATTTAGAAAATTATTTAAAATAGTTGTCATAATCGTCTCATTATTAAGTTTTTATTTAGGAATTATGAGTGTTTTAAAGAAAAGTAAAATTGGAATAGTAGGTATAATACTAGCTAGTATATTATTCATCTCCGTCTTTATAAATTTCTGGAAGTATTTTATTTAAAACTATTTTAAAAACATTAATATACACCAAAATCTAAGAGTTAATATTTATGAAAAAAGAGATCCATATATTTTTTACTGCTCTTATGTTTTTCACAAGAATCCCTTGTCCTAAATGGGTCAATCACGATCCAGGGTATTTACGTAAGAGTTCTAAGTACTTTCCTTTAGTGGGTATTTTAATTGGAGGAATTGGAGCTTCAATATTCTATGGATTCTCTTTCTTGTTCTCACTAGAAATCTCTTTACTTCTTTCTATGTTTAGTACTATTTATGCCACAGGAGCATTTCATGAAGATGGATTTGCAGATGTTTGCGATGGTTTTGGTGGTGGTTGGACTAAAGAAAAAATTCTTTTGATCATGAAAGATTCCCGATTAGGAACCTATGGAACTATTGGAATTTTGTTATTACTGGCGATTAAATTTTCTGCTTTAAGAGAAATAGCTCCCGTATATATTCCGTTAATTATAATCTCTGGTCATAGTCTTAGTAGGTTTATAGCGACCACACTTATTTTTACACATCCATATGTTCGTGATACCGAAGATAGCAAAGCTAAACCCGCAGCAAAGAGCATGAGTATTTCCATGCTTATGATTAGTGCTTTTTTTGGGATTGTTCCGTTAGTGTTTTTTCTAAATCCCTTAGTCTTTCTTACATTGATCCCTATGTATCTTTCTAAAATGTTTCTAGCAGCTAAATTTAAAAAATGGATAGGTGGCCAAACTGGTGATTGTGCTGGTGCGGTTCAACAGCTTAGTGAAGTAGTATTTTACCTTAGTATATTAGCGTTGTGGAAATATATCTAGTAAGACATACGACTCCTGATATTCAAAAGGGAATATGTTATGGACAAAGTGACCTAGACATCACAGATACTTTTAAATCTGAGGTTATTAAAATTCATAATCAAATACCAACCAAAGAAATATCTAAGATTTATAGCAGCCCACTAAAACGGTGTAAAATATTAGCAGAAACATTCTGTATCGAAACTATTTTTGATAACAGATTACAGGAATTAGATTTTGGTGATTGGGAATTAAAAAACTGGAATGATATTCCGCAAGAAGAACTAAATCCATGGATGGAAGATTTTGTAAATGTTAAGGTCCCCAATGGAGAATCTTATGTTATGTTACAGCATCGTATGATCCAGTTTTACAAATCTCTAGATCATTCTTTAAATAATAAAGTAATAATTGTAGCTCACGCAGGAGCCATAAGAGCTTTACTTGCTCATATTAGACAAATAGACCTCAAAGATTCTTTTAAAATAAAAATAAATTATGGAGATGTAATTAAAATCTAACCTAACCGTAGTGTCGCAAAATTATAGTTAGAAGAAGTTTCTTTTCCCACTACATGAACATCAAGTCGTTCTCTAAACAGCGGAGCATTTACCACTAATGTATGATACTCTCCATTTTCTCCACAAGCATCCACCCCTAAATTTTCTAAATCTTTGATAAGTTGTCTATCTATACTTCTTCCTAAAAAATCCGGTCCTAACGTATGATTACAAGAAACAATTAGGGCTTCAATTCCATGATCAATCATATTTAGCACCAACTGCTTTCTCGATTGTTGCCAGATAGGCAACATCGCTTTTAAACCTGCAGCTTTGGACACTTTCTCCTCCCAGTCCCTATGAGATTGAATATCAATATCTCCAAAAACAGCAGATTTTAAATCATATAAATCGGTTAGCTCTTTTAAGTTTTCGATATACAATCGTTCATAATCAGTCCATGTACTTTCAAAAAAATGGATAGGTAACTTCATAGCACTTGCCTGCGCTCCCAATATTTCTTTTGGAATTCCATGTGATCTAGACCGATCGCCATATTCATTGAGTACATTTAATAAAACCGCAGGCTCATGGCCTTGTTCAATAGCAATATGCATTGCATAACAGCTATCTTTCCCTCCACTCCAAGAACACAAAAATGACATGTCATATTATTTATCTGTACAAATTAACGGTAAATCATTATACGTTTTCAAAAAATATATCGAAGTTTGAAAAATATTCTAAATCACATGAAGCATTTCTATATCCTATTTGCATTATTTCTTTCTTTTCAATCATGTAAAAAGGAAAATAAAGAAAAGGTGTCAATAGCAACACAAAAACTTGTAGAACAAAAAGTCCAGTACGCAATAGGATTTACTATTCAAAACAAAGAGACCTATAAAGAAATAAAGATTACCTCTCCGTGGCCAGATGCCAAAAGTTCATTTACATATATACTGCATCCTAAAGGAACTGAAAAACCAACAGTAAACGGAAAAGTTTCGTATATCCAAATTCCAGTAGATAAAACTGTAGTTACTTCTACCACAGATATACCAATGTTAGAATATCTGAAATTAGAGAATAAATTAATTGGTTTTCCTCATTGTGATTATATCTCCTCAGAAAAAACGAGGGATTTAATTGATAATGGTTCTATTACTGAATTAGGTAACAATGGTCATCTAAACACCGAACTCACGCTAGAGCTAGCACCAGAACTTATTATTGGATATTCTGCTACCGGTGATACCAAAACGTATGATTTATTAGAAAAAACAGGGATTCCTGTTGTTATGAACGGATCTTGGATGGAACAACATCCATTGGGTCGTGCAGAATGGATAAAGTTTGTAGCAGCTTTTTATAACAAAGAAAAAGAAGCTGACAGCATTTTTAAAATGATTGAAAAAGATTATAATAAAGCAGCTACTTTAGCCAAAAATTCTCCAACATCTCCAACCATCTTATCCGGAAATATGTTTAAAGATGTATGGTATGTCCCTGGAGGAGATAGTTACGTTGCACAATTTTTAAAAGATGCTAACACAAAATATTTATGGGAGGAAACACCAAAAACAGGAAGCATTGCGTTAAATTTTGAAAGTGTACTTGAGAAAGCTCAAAATGCTGATCTTTGGATTGGTTCTGGATCTTCTAAATCTCTTTCAGAACTAAAAGAAAAAAACAATCGCTATACTTTTTTTGAAGCATTTAAAAATAAAACCGTATATTCTTCTACGTTAAAAACCGGTGCAAAAGGTGGGTTGATATATTATGAATTAGGTCCAATGCGTCCGGATTTAATTCTTAAAGATATAATCCAAATAGCACATCCCGAACTATTAACAGATTACGAACCTTATTTTTTCGAAAAACTGAACTAGTTGACCCCAAATAAATCATATAAAAGTGTTTTCATCATCATCATCATAGTACTCTTACTATGTTTTGTAGCTAATATAAGTCTTGGATCAGTATTAATTCCTTGGCTGGATACCCTAAAAAGTTTAGTAGGCATTTCGGTCGAAAAAGAATCTTGGAGACATATTATTATAGATTATAGATTACCGAAAGCTATTACTGCCGTAATTGTAGGAAGTGGATTAGGGATATCTGGACTATTAATGCAAACATTATTTAGAAATCCCTTAGCTGGACCTTTTGTTCTTGGTATCAGCTCTGGTGCAAGTCTTGGCGTAGCCTTATTGATTTTAGGAAGTGCATTAATAGGTGGAACCACGGCACTATTTTTAGTATCTAATTGGGGCTTAGTAGTTGCCGCTAGTCTAGGTAGTATATTAGTTTTATTCATGGTGATGTTGGTGTCAATTAGAGTTAGAGATACAATGGCAATTCTAATTATAGGATTAATGTTTGGTAGCATCACTGGAGCAATCGTAAGTGTACTTTCTTATTTTGCGCCGGCAGAGCAATTACAGCGTTACATTTTTTGGGGATTTGGAAGTTTAGGAAATTTATCTTGGATCGATGTATTAATTTTTTCTTGTATTGCTTTATTAGGAATTGTATTAGCGGTTTTTGCAATAAAACCTTTAAACACATTATTACTAGGAGAAAATTATGCCCGTAGTCTTGGACTAAACATTAAAAAAAGTCGTTTCTTGATTATTTTAGCGACTGGATTATTAGCAGGAAGTGTTACAGCATTTGCTGGACCAATAGCTTTTATAGGGCTAGCGGTACCGCATTTAACAAGACAATTATTTCATACTTCGGACCATAAAACATTGATTCCTGCAGTAATGCTAATAGGTAGTTTAATCATGTTGGTTTGTGATATTATCTCGCAATTGCCCGGAACTGAATATACATTACCAATAAATGCTATTACATCATTGATTGGAGCTCCAGTAGTCATCTGGTTATTAGTAAGAAAACGAAAAATGTTGTTTTAATTTAAGAAAATCAAGATAGTATAGAGTACCTAAAAAGATTCGATACTATATTAGATGAGTACATTACTATGGAAATAGAGTCATTAGATACTGAAAATCAAAATATCGTTCTAAAAACGGAAGATCTCTCTATTGGTTATAGTCAAAAAAATAATCTAGAAGTTGTAGCAGCAGATATCAATCTTAAATTATACGAAGGAGAACTTGTTGGGTTAGTTGGTGCAAATGGAATAGGAAAATCTACTTTGCTTAGAACACTATCTAAGGTACAGCCAGCATTACGTGGTGACATATTTTTATCTGATAAAGAAATTAGAAAATATAAAACTTCAGAATTAGCCTCGCAATTAAGTATCGTATTAACAGAACAGATTGCTTCAAAAAACCTAACTGTAAAAGAATTGGTTGCACTAGGAAGACAACCTTATACCAACTGGGTAGGTAAACTACTAGAGGAAGATATCGAAAAAATAAGAAAAGCTATAGAAGTTACTCATATAGAAGAACTCGTAGACAAAAGATGCTTCGAATTAAGTGATGGACAACTACAAAAAGTTCTTATAGCTCGAGCGATTGCGCAAGACACACCATTTATTATGTTAGATGAACCGACAACACATTTAGACGTTTATCATAAAGCATATATATTAAAGCTATTAAAACGTTTAGCCTTTGAAACTCAAAAGACGATTTTATTTTCCACACATGAGATTGATTTTGCAATTCAGTTATGTGATAAAATGATAGTCATGAATTCAGAAGGTTTCGAATTTGGCCGACCTAAAGAACTAATCCAATGTCGAGCATTTTCCGCTCTATTTCCAGAAGACCTTATTTTATTTGATCCGGAAACCGGAAGTTATAAAGTTAGGCACTAACTTTCCTAGTACAAATCACAAAGACATTCATCGAATAAACAACCCTTTTATAGAAAAAACGTATAATTTCTGTGTGGTTTACTCGGCCATTTTATACCTAAAACCAATACCTTCGCCGCTCAAATAAAACCTTAACAAAATGAACAAAATTTTTAGACTCAAATCAATCGCATTATTATCTGCTGTAACACTATTTATTACAAGTTGTAGTTCTGATAGTAATGATGATATTTTTATTGATCCTACTGACCCTACTACTTTTGATGGCGAACTTTCTGTTTTCGAAACAGGAAATGACAATCGCACAGTAACTATCGACGGAGCTAATGTATCTGGAACTAATGCAACTGTAAAAGTTTCTTTTCAATCCTCTAGTAATACAATGAGACGATTATATGTAACTCAAAATGTCTCTGGTTTTGGAGCGGCACCTTACGATTTTGCGGTTGCAGGTGTAACTGTAGATGATAAAAAAGACGGTTCTTTAGATCTATCATCTGATAATGGTGATGCATTCGAATTTGCAATTCCATTCCCAGTGCCTACTAGTGCGGATAGTAACATTGTATATACTATATGGGCCACAACTGGTCGTGGTGACTTTAGAGATATCTCTAAAAGAAATGCTATTAGTGATACTGCTATAGGAACTATTACTATTACTGGTAGTGGAACAAGTACTGCTAATGGTATAAAAACATTTACAAGTACACTATTAGCTGCACCTCTTGGTGATGGTTCTTCTGATACTTTTATGTCTGTATTTAACAATAAAGTTTACAAAATAAGTGAAGGTGAAGAAACAGCTGCTTTATGGGATTTTGGATATTATTATGGATTTACCCAAAATGCATCCCTTGCTTCAACTTCAAACTATCCTGAGCTTTTTGACACTGATAATGACAATGTTGCTGACGCTGCGGTATCTGGTCTTACCGGTGTAGCGCAAGATGAATTAAATAAATTCTATATTGCTACTTCGACTATTGATTTTGATGCTATTACTAGTGCCTCTGATCTAGATGTAATAACTCAGGCAACGACAGAAAGAGTTACAGGTCTATCAATGGGAGATGTTTTAGAATTTACAGATCAATATGGAAAAAAGGGTATGATCAAAGTTACAAACATTACCGGAACTGATGGTAACGACGGATCGATCACTCTTGACATCAAAGTTCAGATATAACCATAACACTTATATATATTTTAAATGGCTATTCGTTTTTCGGGTAGCCATTTATTTTTATAACTAAAAAGAAATGGTTGTATCCAGATTCTTACTTAATTTTGTAATAAACTATTGATTTGAAAAACCTCAAAGAAATTATCATTCAAATTGTACAATGGGGAACTACTCCAAAACTAACCATTGAAAATAAAGAACTTGTTTTAAAACAAACTATGATATCTTTATATCAAGAATATCTAGCGATTGCAGGACATACTCCAGAAGACGAACAAGAATATCCAGAAGCTCCAGAATTTAATTTCGAAAAGATCTCTAATACTATTAGATCTAATTTTCCAAAATTAGGATTTTATCAAATGATTTTAGATCCTTTTGAAATGACAAAACCCGATAACGGACTTGGCGATGCTAATGATGATTTATCTGATATTATCAAAGATCTAATGGAGGTTCAATGGAGATTCGAAAACACAAGTGATAAAGATGCTTTGTGGTATTTTGAATTTATTATGCGTAATCATTCTGAGAGACATATTGTTAATATTTTAAAAACATTAAAAGATTTAGAAGAACAATCATAATTTGATTATTTACCCTTACTTCTTTTCGACTTATACTGGCTAAATTTTTATCTTTGAAAAAACTACTCTTAAGGCAAGCTCTTGAGCATTTGTGGTAAACTTATTTTTTTATCTTGAGGCAAGCCTCGGAAAATCAAAATCTCGATTATCGAGTAAACAAAAAATTACATGTCAGAATACATATTGCTAGTCGTTGCAGTCGTTGCAATTATAATAGGTTTTTTTATAGGTAAATACGTGGCATCACTTAAAAACAAAAGTGATCAAAGTACGTTAAACGAACGCTCTAATCAATTACAATTACAGTTAGAAGAAGCAAAAAAAACTTCTGAACAACAGCTAGAACTCGCAAAACAACAACAGCAAGTACAAAAAGAAGCTTTAGAAAAACAACTTTCTAACACCGCTAAGGAAAGAGATGAGATTCGGAGAGAAAAAGATTTTCTCAATACTGAACTTACCCGACGTAATGCCGAGTTTGAGAACTTACAACTCAAAAACCAAGAACAAAAGGAAGAAGTTGGAAAACTGCAAGAAAAATTTACAAAAGAATTCGAAAATCTAGCGAATAAAATTTTAGACGAAAAATCCAATAAATTTACGGAACAGAATAAAGAAAATATTAAAAACATTCTGAATCCTTTGCAAGAAAAAATCAACACTTTTGAGAAAAAAGTAGAACAAACTCATAAAGAAAGTATCGATTATCATGCTGCATTGCGACAACAGATTGTAGGACTGAAAGACCTCAATGAACAGATGAGCAAAGAAGCTACGAACTTGACCAAAGCCTTAAAAGGTGATAGTAAAATGCAAGGTAATTGGGGCGAATTGGTTCTAGAACGTGTACTCGAAAAATCTGGACTAGAAAAAGATCGAGAATATTTTGTACAACAAAGTTTTACTACTACCGATGGCCAACGTGTTTTACCAGATGTAGTGATTCACTTACCTGATAGTAAGAAAATGGTCATCGATTCTAAAGTCACGCTAACTGCCTATGAACGTTATGTGAATGAAGATGATGAAAACTTAAGAACTACATATCTAAAAGAACACATCACATCCTTAAGACGTCATATCGATCAACTCTCAGAAAAAAATTATCAGGATTTATACGATATCGAATCACCTGATTTCGTATTACTTTTTGTACCTATAGAACCCGCTTTTGCTATTGCAATTAATGAAGACAGTAAACTGTACAATCAAGCGTTTGAAAAAAATATAGTTATTGTAACTCCATCTACACTTTTAGCAACGTTACGCACCATTGATACTATGTGGAATAACGAAAAACAACAACGTAATGCGATAGAAATTGCGAGACAAGCAGGTGCACTTTATGACAAATTCGAAGGGTTGGTTAAAGATCTGACTGGGGTAGGAAAAAAGATCGATGATGCTAAAAAAGACTATTCTTCTGCGATGAATAAGTTAGTAGAAGGCCGTGGTAATCTGATTACCAGTGTAGAGAAACTTAAAAAAATGGGAGCGAAAGCTAAGAAATCCCTACCAGAAGCAATTATAAAACGAGCCTCTGAAGATAACGACATTTAATTTTCACTTATGGAAGCAGACATTACTCAGATTATCATACAATTATTCATTGGATTAGCATATGCAATTCCAACATTATTCTTTATTATAATAAGCATCTATTATTTACTAAAAATGGGATCTCAAATTGACGGTATTCTAATTTTAGCAGGTAATGTGATCATATTCTTATGTATCGTTATTGGGCGAATACTATTTATACAATTTGCTTTTTATCAAAAATGGGAAGGTACTATTTATTCCTACATAACAACAGCTATTAGCATCGTATCCGTTATTGGAAGTATACTATTTGCTGTTGGGGTATTTCTTTTAATGAAAAAAGTGATCAAAGCAAAATCATTAACTTCATGAAAACGATCCACACACTCATTTTTTTAGTATTTATTGGGCTTTTTACCGAAACAAGTATTGCGCAACAGCTCTATTTCCCAGAACGAGGAAATTGGAATGAAAAGAGTCCTACGGAATTTAATATCGATTCTGCAAAGCTTAACGAAGCTGTTGAGTATGCCAAGGATCAAGAATATTCCGGATCTAGTGATCTACGACAAGCAATACTAAAAGGTTTTGAAGGAGAACCCTATCATAAAATTTTGGGACCTACCAAAAAAAGAGGTGCTCCAGCGGGTTTAATTCTAAAAGACGGATATATTATTGCTAAATGGGGTGATATAGATCGTGTAGATATGACTTTTAGTGTTACTAAAAGTTACCTATCAACCATCGCAGGTTTAGCATTAGATAATAAGTTAATTAGTTCTGCAGATGATTTTGCCTACAACTATATTTGGGATAACACATATGATGGTAACCATAATAAAAAAATTACCTGGAGACATTTACTTACACAATCATCTGATTGGTCCGGACAATTATGGGGTGGTTATGATTGGGCAGATCGTCCTCCAAAAACAGGTGACATCGATGATTGGAAGTTCAGAAAACTACAAGAACCAGGTAGTGTTTTCGAATATAATGATGTTAGAGTAAACGTATTATCCTATTCACTCCTAAACATTTGGAGAAAGCCTTTACCACAAATTCTTAAGGAAAAAATAATGGACCCTATTGGAGGTTCGACTACTTGGAGATGGTATGGATATGATAATTCTTGGGTTACTATTGATGGTATCCAAATGCAATCCGTAAGTGGTGGCGGTCATTCTGGCGGTGGTTTATTTATCAACACTAAAGATCACGCTCGTTTCGGACTACTATTTATGAATAATGGGAAGTGGAATAACAAACAATTGATTTCAGAAAATTGGATTACAGAAGCTACTAAATCTTCTAAAGCCAATTCGAATTATGGATTTATGTGGTGGTTAAACCAAAAAGGATCTCGTCATTGGGAAGGGCTTCCGGAGCATCTATTTTATGCTGCGGGATTTGGGGGTAATTTTATTGTAGTCGATCAAAAACAAAATATTGTTATTGTAACTAGATGGTTAGAACCCAATAAAATAGATGAATTCGTTACTAAGATTTATGATTCTTTCTAAAAATTTTACCTCTATATTTGTAGTAATTTTAAAACTTAGCTTATGATATGTTTCACACTTGTATCAAAAAAAAACAGCATTTACGCCGTTCTTTTTTTAATAATTTTGGGAATTACAAGTTGCACTAAAGATGCAGACAATCTTACGTTTACCGCTATTACTTCTATAGAAGGTATCGCTCCAGAAAGTGGGCCAGGAGATACCGAAGTTACAATTACTGGTATTGCCTTTGATACCGATCAAAATGCTACTTCTGTTTTTTTTAATGATGCAGAAGCTATTATAAACTCTATTACAGCTACAGAAATTAAGGCTATTGTTCCAAGAGGCGCACAAACTGGAATCGTCAAAGTAGTGACGCAAGGAGAAGAAACCTTAGGACCAGAGTTTACATATATAATCACACCAGCACAAGTAAGCACGCTAATACGCAGTGAAGTATCTGGTGATGTAGATGGACCTGTCGCAGAAGCATCTTTTTCTTCTCTATGGAACATTGCAGAAGATAATGAAGGTGCTATTTATATAACGGATTATGGTAATAATAAAATTAGAAAAATTGATGTCAACAATATTGTAAGTACCGTTGCCGGAATGACAGGAGTTACCGGATCAGTTGACGGCACATTAGCTGAAGCTACTTTTTCGAATCCGAGAAGTATGATCATAGATCCTGACGGGAATCTTGTATTGGTTGATTTCAATAACAACAATGTTAGAAAAATAGACCTCACTAATCAAACGGTTGAAACTATTGCAGGAACTGGAGAATTCGGATTGGTTAATGGAATTGGCAGTATCGCTCAATTTTCTTCCCCTATTGGGCTTGCTATTGATAGTTCTGGAAACCTATATGTAAGTGATTTTTCAGCTGCTACTATCCGAAAAATTACGCCGGACAATGTCGTTAGTACCTTTATAGGAACCGGAGAGGTAGGTTCTATAGATGGTCCTGCCGATGTAGCTCAAATTGGTTTTGTTACAGGAATGGAGTTTGATAATGACGGTAATCTCATATTTGGTGATGGTAATAGGATACGACAAGTAACTCCAGAAAGAGTGGTATCTACAATCGCAGGTACGGGAGTTGATGGTGATGTTGATGGAGAAAGCGATATCGCTCAATTTGATGGTCTACTTGATTTAGATATTGATTCTGAAGGAAATATTATTGTTGTAGATTTTGGTAATAAAAAAATACGCCAGCTTAGCCCAGAAGGTATCGTAAGCACACTTGCAGGTACCGGAGAAATTGGTTTTATGGATGGTGTTCCAACTATAGCTACATTTAATAACCCTAGAGGTCTGTTGGTTGGAGAAAATGATATTATTTATATATCAACAGATGATAGTATCAGAATTATAACACCAGAATTTTAGTAAATATTTTTTGATGAAAAAAACGCTGTTTTTCATAATTTTAGGAATTGTACTTTTGTTTACCTTATGGTATACTTCTGTATATTTTGCCACGTATAGTGAAGGTGTACGTAGCGGTGAACTTATAAAATTTAGTAACAAAGGTATTGTTTTTAAAACCTGGGAAGGTGAGATCAGTCAAGGGATTTCGGGAGCTCAAATATTTAGTTTTTCTGTGGAAGACAGGAATGATCAAGTCATTAAAAAACTAGAAGAATATCAAGGAAGATATGTAAAGCTAAAGTACAAAGAACGTTTTGCTACCGTTTCTTGGCTAGGAGATTCTAAGTATTTTGTAATTGATGTAGAGGAAGAAGAATCGCCTCATTTTAGAAAATAATACTCGAAAATAACTCTTTATTAAAAAACAGAAATGAAAAAATTTAAAACCGCTAGAGAATCCAGAGTTGTCATTTCTGAACTAATGCTTCCCTCCCATTCTAATTTCAGTGGTAAAATTCATGGTGGCTATATCTTATCACTAATGGATCAAATTGCTTTTGCTTGCGGATCTAAACATTCCGAAACATACTGCGTTACCGCCAGTGTGGATAAAGTTGATTTCTTAAAACCAATAGAAGTTGGGGAATTAGTAACTATGAAAGCCTCTGTAAATAATGTGGGGAAGACTTCTATGGTTGTTGGTGTAAGAGTAGAATCCGAAAACATTATGACTGGCAAAGTAAAACACTGTAACTCTAGTTACTTTACAATGGTTGCTAAAAATGACCAAGGAAGTAGTGTACCCGTTCCTGGTTTAATTTTAGAAAATGAAACAGCAGTGCGACGTTTTGTAAGAAGCATTATTCGTAAAGAAGATGCAAAATCACGAAGAGATCGATTTAAAGCTTCAGAATTTCAACTAGAAGATCACTTAGAACTACTAAAAGAATATAATGTTCAGATCGATCTATAATTTATCCAAAATCTTAGCGTTATACTTGTAAAATCAGGAATCTTATTAATTCCTGGAATATTTGCTATATTGAAGAAAAAAATAATACCTATGAAATCCCCAATACTATTAGTTACATTACTCGTATTTACATTATTTAGTTGCAGTAGTAGCGATGATGGCACTACAGAGCCAGAAGTACCTATAGATCCAGATCCAATTCCGGGTCAGACTTCTACTTATGTTGGTCATGTAAAAGCAATTATTGACAGTAACT
Organism: Aquimarina sp. AD1; assembly: GCF_003443695.1. Lineage (NCBI taxonomy): Bacteria > Pseudomonadati > Bacteroidota > Flavobacteriia > Flavobacteriales > Flavobacteriaceae > Aquimarina > Aquimarina sp. AD1. Next base: position 1,964,276 of record NZ_CP031966.1, read on the forward strand.
GCACAGAATGTCACGGAACTCCGTTACAAAATTCTGCTCCAATGGCATTAGAAACTTTTCAGGAAGTAGTGAATGCAGTAAATGACAGAAATCTATTTAGTTTTATCACTACAAACAATGCTTTTAATGTAATGCCTCCTTCAGATAATGGAGGAAGAATGCCGCAAGCTACTATTGATATTGTAGAGGATTGGATTGCAGATGGTCTTTTAGAACAATAATCCTATTTAAATAAATTGGATTCATTATACCAAAAACTGAAACAGGTCTGGTTTATCATTTAGGTAATCACCAAAAAAGCTATATTGCTTCATTCTGGAAATTAAAGGCTCTAGATCTTTTTTATCTTTGAGTTCTATACCGACAACGGCTGGACCATTTTCTCTACTTGACTTCTTTGAATATTCAAAGTGAGTGATATCATCGTTTGGTCCTAAAACTTCTCCTACAAATTGTTTTAAGGCTCCAGCTCTTTGAGGAAAACGAACGATAAAATAATGTTTTAAATCAGCATACAATAAGGCTCTTTCTTTAATTTCTGCTGTCCGAGTAATATCGTTATTACTTCCACTAACAATACAAACTACATTTTTTCCTACTATTTTTTCCTTATAGAATTCCAAAGCGGCTAAAGTTAATGCTCCCGCAGGTTCTACTACAATGGCATCTCTGTTATACAAGTCTAAAATAGTTTGACATACCAATCCCTCTGGAACTGTCATCATATCCGATAAATATGATTTACAAATATCAAAGTTAAGATCTCCGACTTTTTGTACAGCTGCTCCATCAATGAATTTATCAATATCAAAAATTTCGGTGTTCTTATTTTCCTTTATAGAAGTTAACATAGAAGCCGCCCCTTGCGGCTCCACACCAATAATTTTTGTTTTAGGAGATAATGCTTTCATAGCACCACTTAGTCCGGAAGCGAGACCACCACCACCAACAGCTACGAATATATAATCAATAGGGTGATCCACTTGATCAAATATTTCTAAACCAATAGTTCCTTGCCCCTCTATTGTCTTAGGATCATCAAATGGATGAACAAACGTTTTTCCTTCTGCAATACAAGCATTCTTTGCTGCTTTTGATGCATCATCAAAAGTATCACCTTCCAAAACAATTTTCACCTTTGATCCGCCAAACATTTGAGTTTGTTCTACTTTTTGTTTAGGAGTTACAGATGGCATATAAATAGTCCCTTGTATTCCTAGATGATGGCAAGCAAACGCAACACCTTGTGCATGGTTTCCAGCGCTAGCACACACAACTCCTTTAGTTAACTGTTCTTTTGTTAAAGAACTAATTTTGTTAAAAGCGCCTCTTATTTTATAGGATCTAACACGTTGTAAATCCTCTCTTTTTAATAAAATATTAGCATCGTATTTACGTGAATACCGAATGCTATTCATCAGAGGTGTAACCATAGCAACCTCTTTAATATTAGAAGATGCTTTTTTGATGTCTTCTAATTGAGGGAAATATGTCGTCACTTCTGTATTCATTTTCTATATTCTCATATTTTATCTGCCAGTCTGAGTCCATCAAAGATTACACAATACACATCTCAAAAAACTTCGACAGACCCAGCTAGACAAATAAATTATTATACTATTGGTTTAATCTGTTATTTCTATTGTTTTAGTTGACAGATTGAACTCGTAAACAATCATTTAGGATAACCTACTATTGTTAAATTACTCGTTTCATAGCCGTCATAGAAGCTCTCAATCTAGCTCCTACCACCTCTATTGGATGATTTCTTAAAGCAGCGTTTACTTCAATTAACTTTGCGTTATCTACTCCATTGTTCTTACCTTGATCAAATGCTTTTCCGATTACATCGGTATCTATTTTCTTCATAAAGTTTCCTAATAAAGGCTTACACGCATGATCAAATAAATAACAACCATATTCTGCTGTATCAGAAATCACTCTATTCATTTCGAATAATTTTTTACGAGCGATTGTATTTGCGATAAGTGGTGTTTCGTGTAAAGACTCATAGTAAGCAGATTCTTCAATAATACCAGAAGAAGTCATTGCTTCAAAAGCAAGCTCTACTCCTGCTCTTACCATAGCTACCATTAACACTCCATTATCATAAAACTCTTGCTCAGAAATTTCTACATCTCCTGCCGGTGTTTTTTCAAAAGCTGTTTCTCCTGTAGCCGCTCTCCAAGACAATAGATTCTTATCATCATTTGCCCAATCCTCCATCATAGTTTTAGAGAAATGCCCTCCTATAATATCATCCATATGCTTTTGGAACAATGGACGCATTATTTCTTTTAATTCTTCAGACAATTCAAATGCTTTTATCTTAGAAGGATTAGACAATCTATCCATCATATTCGTAATTCCACCATACTTTAATCCTTCAGTAATAGTTTCCCATCCATATTGAATCAGTTTTGAAGCATATCCTGCATCTATTCCTTTTTCTACCATCTTATCAAAACAAAGGATCGAACCGGTCTGCAAAAGACCACAAAGAATTGTTTGTTCTCCCATTAAATCAGATTTCACTTCTGCTACAAATGAAGATTCTAATACACCTGCTCTATCACCACCAGTACCTACGGCATAAGCTTTTGCTTGTGATAACCCGAAACCTTTCGGATCGTTTTCAGGATGCACTGCTATTAATGTTGGTACTCCAAATCCTCTTTTATACTCTTCTCTAACTTCAGAACCTGGACACTTAGGCGCTACCATAATAACCGTAAGATCATCACGTACTTGCATTCCTTCTTCTACGATATTAAATCCATGAGAATACGACAATGTCGCTCCTTTTTTCATTAAAGGCATTACAGTATTTACTACCTGAGTATGTTGTTTATCTGGTGTTAGATTAATTACTACATCTGCATTAGGAACTAATTCTTCATAAGTTCCTACAGCAAAACCATTATCTGTAGCATTCTTATAAGATTGTCTCTGTTCTTTGATTGCAGCTTCGCGAAGCGTATATGAAATATCTAATCCAGAATCTCTCATATTAAGACCTTGATTCAGTCCTTGAGCTCCACAACCTACAATTACTATTTTTTTCCCTTTTAATGCATTGACTCCATCCGTAAATTCAGAAGAGTCCATAAATCTACATTTCCCTAATTGTGTTAATTGATCTCTTAATGATAGCGTATTAAAATAATTTGCCATTTCCTTCTAATTTGTGGTTACTTCCGCTTTTGCGGAAATCTATTTAATTTTGATTTCTAGTTGTTTTTCTTTTTGTAAATATCAAGCTACTTCTATTCCAAAGCTTTCGATTATTTTAGATATATGCATCTTTTCTTTTGTCACGGCAATTCTACCAGAACGTACAAATTGCATTAACCCATAAGGCTCTAGCTTATCATATAACTCTTCTACTTCCTTGCGTCTTCCTGTTTTTTCTAACACAAAAAACTCTGGTGTAACAGTTACAATATTGGCATTACTTTCTTTAATCACATTCTGTATCTGTCGTTCTTCAAACAACAATTTAGAAGCAACTTTGAATAGCGCAGTTTCCTGATAAATTGTTTCATCATCTTTATGATAAAAAGCTTTGATAACTTCTATTTGCTTTTCTATCTGACCTACTAACTTCTTAACCTGTTCTTCTGTTATTTTTACAACAATGGTAAACCGAAAAACATCTTTAATTTCTGAGACTGAAGCAGTCATACTATCTAAATTGATATGACGCTTTAGAAAGATTGCAGAAATCCTATTTAGCAATCCTATATTATTCTCAGTATATACTGATATGGTATAACATTCTCTCTCCATAACTAACTCAATCTTATATCTGAAACCGATGCTCCTGTTGGTATCATCGGAAATACATTATTTTCCTTTTCTACACATACTTCTAAAAAGTAAGGTTCTTTTGAAGCTATCATCTCTTTAATAGCATCTCCTAACTCTTCTCTTTTAGTAACTCTTTTCGCATCAATATGATACCCTTTTGCAATCGTTACAAAATCTGGATTCACCATTTCCGTGGAAGCATACCTTTTGTCAAAAAACAATTGTTGCCATTGACGCACCATTCCCAAAAAGTCATTATTTAATACCACAATCTTTACAGGAACCTTTGTTTGAAAAATAGTTCCCAATTCTTGTATGGTCATTTGATACCCACCATCACCTATGATGGCTACAACTTCTCGTTCTGGAGCTCCCATTTTTGCTCCGATCGCTGCTGGCAAGGCAAATCCCATGGTTCCTAAACCTCCAGAAGTTACATTACTTTTTGTTCTTACAAATTCTGCATATCGACAAGCAATCATTTGATGCTGTCCTACATCAGACACGATCACGGCATCTCCTTTAGTTTCTTCATTAATTCCTCTAAGTACTTCTCCCATAGAAAGACCATCCTTAGAAGGATATAATTCTTCTTTGATTACTTTATCATATTCAATAGTATCAAAGTCTTTAAATTCTTGTAACCAAGTTTTATGAGTATTAGACTTTACTAAATCAAGAATATCCGACAACGTATTCTTCACATTACCCATAACAGCAACATCTACTTCTACATTTTTATTAACTTCTGCAGGATCTATTTCAAAATGAATAATCTTTGCCTGTTTAGCATAGGTTTCTAAATTACCAGTAACACGATCATCAAAACGCATTCCTATAGCTATTAACAAATCACATTCATTAGTAAGCTTGTTAGGTCCATAGTTACCATGCATCCCTACCATACCTACATTTAAATCGTGAGAAGTTGGTAATGCTGATAATCCCAAAATTGTCCAAGCAGCAGGAATACCTGCTTTTTCTACAAAACTTCTTAGTTCCTCTTCTGCTTCACCAAGAATTACACCTTGACCAAAAACAATCATCGGTTTTTTTGCTTCATTAATTAAATCCGCAGCTTGTCTTAATGTTTCAGGATCTGTTTCAGGAATCGGTTTATAGCTTCGTACTCCTTTACACTTTTCATACTTAAAATCAAGTTGACCAAACTGAGCGTCTTTAGTTATATCGATCAGAACAGGTCCTGGACGACCTGAGCGCGCAATATAAAATGCTTTGGCTAACACAGAAGGAATATCTTCAGCTTTAGTAACCTGATGATTCCATTTAGTAATTGGCGTAGAAATTCCTATAATATCCGTTTCCTGAAAGGCATCAGATCCTAATAAATGAGATCCCACTTGTCCAGTGATACAAACCATCGGTGTAGAATCTATTTGAGCGTCTGCTATACCAGTCACAAAATTAGTTGCTCCTGGACCAGATGTAGCTATCGCCACTCCAACTTTTCCACTTGTTCTAGCATATCCTTGAGCGGCATGAGTCGCACCTTGTTCATGTCTGGTAAGTACATGATGAAGTTTATCTTGAAACTTATATAGTTCATCATAAACTGGCATAATTGCTCCTCCAGGATATCCATAAATTAAATCCACACCTTCTGCAAGTAAACAATGTATTACTGCTTCTGCACCTGTCATAGGACCGGTGGTTTCTTTTGCTTCTTTTTCTATTGTCTGCGTTTGTGTTTCCATTACGCTATATATTTTTATATTTCAGTCAAGCTGAAACGTTCTTTAGAACTCATCTGTAACACATCCTCGTGATGCAGATGAAACTGTATTGGCATATTTATACAAAACTCCTTTTTTGAATTTCAATGGTGGTTGAACCCAAGAAGCTTTTCTTCTTTTAATTTCTTCCTCTTTTATAGCGACTGTAATAGAATTTGTTTCTGCATCGATTGTAATAACATCTTCATCTTCTACTAATGCAATCAAACCACCTTCTTGTGCTTCTGGAGTGATATGCCCTACTACAAATCCATGCGTTCCGCCAGAGAATCTTCCGTCAGTAATTAATGCAACATCTTTACCAAGGCCCGCTCCCATAATTGCCGCTGTAGGTTTTAACATTTCTGGCATTCCGGGACCTCCTTTAGGACCTTCGTACCGTATGACGACTACATTACCTTTTTCTACTAATCCATCTCTTATACCATCATTAGCATCATATTCACTATTAAAGACTTTTGCTTTCCCTTGAAAACGAAGTCCTTCTTTTCCTGTAATTTTAGCAACACAACCATCTTCAGCCAGATTACCAAACATAATTCTTAAATGACCTGTTGGTTTGATTGGATTTTCTAATGGTTTTATTACATCTTGTCCCTCTGTAAGATCTGGAACATCTAATAAATTCTCGGCTAGTGTTTTTCCTGTTACTGTTAGGCAATCTCCATGCAATAACCCCTTCTTTAATAAATATTTAAGTACTGCAGGAACACCTCCTACTGCATGCACATCTTCCATCAAATATTTCCCACTTGGTTTTAAATCCGCTAAGAATGGAGTTTCATCACTTATTCTTTGAAAATCCGCTAACGTAAACTCTACATCTGCAGCCCTAGCTATTGCCAGAAAATGTAATACCGCATTCGTAGAACCTCCAAGTACAGTTACCAAACGAATCGCATTTTCTAAGGATTTTTTGGTTACAATATCTAATGGCTTAATATCTTTTTCTAAAAGAGTTCGCATCGCACGTCCTGCTGCGATACTTTCTTCTTCTTTATTTTTACTAATTGCTGGATTTGAAGAATTATAAGGCAAAGACATTCCTAAGGCTTCGATTGCAGAAGCCATTGTATTTGCTGTATACATTCCTCCACAGGCACCTGCTCCGGGAACGGCTTTTTTAATTACGCTTTTATATTCACTATTCTCCATAGTTCCAGCTACCTTCTCTCCCCAAGCTTCAAACGCCGAAACAATATCCAGTTTCTTTCCTTCGTGACATCCAGAAGCTATAGTTCCTCCATACACTAAAATTGATGGTCGGTTTAATCGAATCATAGCCATCAACGCACCTGGCATATTTTTATCACATCCTACTACAGTGACCATACCATCATAAGACATTGCTTGAACAACTGTTTCCATAGAATCAGCAATTACATCTCTAGAAGGTAACGAAAAACGCATTCCGGGAGTTCCCATAGAAATACCATCACTAACACCAATCGTATTGAATATAAGACCAACAACATCTTCTTCTTTTGTTCCTTGCTTTACTAATTTTGCCAAATCATTAAGATGCATATTACAAGGATTACCTTCATAACCTGTACTTGCAATCCCCACCAGAGGCTTGTTAAAATCTTCATCAGTCAAACCAATTGCATGAAGCATTGCTTGCGCTGCTGGTTGTGTATCGTCCTGTGTTACCTGTTTACTATATTTATTAATACTCATCCTTTTTGAATGTGAATTTTTTGATAATTATCTAAAATTTTAACTGGTTTTTTATCAAATTCATATTTAATCAAATAAACCTTAGCATAAAATTATTTCGTAATGACTAAACTGTTGAATTTTATTCAATAAGCTTACAACATCCAACTACCACTAAACATGTCTTAACAATTGATATACAGATGTTTATATTCATTTTATTTACAATCACTATTTGTTAAATTTTTATTTTATTATAGATTCTAGCAAAAAAAATCCCTTCCAGAAACGAAAGGGATTTTTGTTTAATACGTAAGATCAATATCCCTATCATCCTGATGAAATAATCACCACGATACTAATAATATTGACAATAATGATATTTTGTATTTGTATTTTCATTTTCCTTTTTAAATATGGTTCAAAAAAAATCCCTTCTAAATTAAGAAGGGATTTTTAATATATTGTAAATTACAAACACCCTTCTCATCGCAGTGAAATAATCACGACGTTGATAATGATATTAATAATATTAGTGTTGTTCTTTTTCATTTATGCTGTAAATATAACGAAATATATTTTTGAAAAACAAATTGTATTTAATAAACGAAGATATTAATCCAACTTAAATAAATTATTTTTCATACAATATATAACCAAACCAACTCGAGTCTTAACTTGAAGTTTTTTAAATACCGATTCCCTATAATTTTCAATTGTTTTAGGACTAAGATTCATTTCGCCAGCAATGCTTTTATATGTTAATTCTGAGCATGCATACTTTAAAAAAGTCCACTCTCTATCAGTTAACTTATCTGCTAGATTTTGACCAATATCTGCATCCGTTTTTTCAGAGTATTTTAACGCCGTTTCTATTTTACTGGAATAATAAAACCCTTGCTCTATGACCATTTTCATAGCAAACTCGAAGTTCTCGGGATGAATATCTTTTAATAAATACCCTCTCGCTCCTGCTCTTAGCATTTTTATAATAGTCTCCTCATCATCTTCCATCGTCAATGCCAACACCTTCTGCTCCGGTTGATTTTCTTTTAACCATTGCATCGTCTGGATACCATCCATAACCGGCATTTTTACATCTAGTAATATCAATTCGGGTTTCTTTCTTTTATGTAGATAATATTGTGTTAGTTCTTTTCCGTTTTTTAAAATAGCTAACACCTCATACCCTTCTAGATTAGTAATAAGACTTTCTAGTGATTGTGCAAATAGAAGATGGTCATCTACAATAACTACCGTTTTTTTCTTCATTTCCGTTTAAGTTTTATTAAACTTTGTCCTCTTCTTTAAATGGATATCGCAAGGTAAGCAATACTCCTTTACCGGGCTCAGAAAAACAATCTAAACTTGCATTAACAAGAGACGCCCTACTTTTCATATTTAGTAATCCAGAGTTGGCTTGTACTGATTCCATATTATACCCCACACCATCATCTTTTATAACAATGGTCAAATCCTGAGGAGTATAATTTAATTTTACAAGAAGATGTGATGCTTCTGCATGCTTAATAGTGTTAGAGAAAAATTCCTGAACAATACGATATATAATGATTTCATCTTTAGGATTGATAAGCACTTCTTCTCCATCTACAATTAACTCGGGAGTTAAAAAATTCAGTTTTTTGAATCTGTCCAATTCTACTTGGATCGATTTTTCTAACCCTATATTCTGGATAACCTCATGATTTAAGGTTTTTGATAGGTTTCTTATTTCTTGTAGACTATCTCCTACCAAACCTCTTATATCTTGCACAGATTCTTTGATTTTAGGCTCTAGGTTAGAGCTTAGGATATTGATCTGCATAACAGCAGTAGATAACAACTGACCAATATTATCGTGCAACTCCCAACTTACATTTTTTAGTGTTTGTTCTTGGATTTCTAATTTGGAGTTTTGTAGTTCTTCTTCGAAACGTTGTTCTGCTTTGAATTTCTCAAGAAGCAGCTTATTCTTTCTTCGCTGAAAAGCAACAAAAAATATAATACCGAATATCACAAAGAATAAGATAATAGCAGTAAAATAAACTAATAATAAGATTTGTTCTTTTTCGAGCATACAATGAAACCTAGAATATAACAAGTATACATAAAAATATTAGCTAATGTCAAAATTATTCTTTGAATCTCAACAAATTCCTCACTTTTAGAATTACTATAATACGTGTCATAGATAAAAATAGGATTAACTACTAAATGAAACACCAATGCTCCAATGGAGACATAAAAAGGTATGTTTTTATAAAAATTAAGTATTTTATCACTCTTTAATAATTGAAAATAAAAGTAAATAACAGAAAACAATAATAACAATGTACCCAAAATATCAGTAAAAGATGAAATAGCCTCGAAAAAAATTCCTGAAAAAATCAAGTTTAAAATAGCTAAGAAAAGATAAATAATAAATAAAAAACCAGCATACCTAGCATTCTTCTTATCCTCTATTAACGATGAAAAGTAAAAAAGATAAAAACCATAACTTATTACCTGATATATATTATAAATCCAAATGTTATCCTCAAATAATGTCCCTCTTAAGAAAGAAAAAAAATCCAAATAAAAAATACTAGCTGGTAGCCACCCAAAAACTAATTCCACGGAAACAGTAAACCATAAATAATACACAAAGTACCGAGATAATTGATCATCACGATACTTTGTTAAATAAAAAATTCCTATTACTGCACCTAATATTTCAAAGACATTAATAATTATTTGTGTAGTAACAACCAGATCGTACATCCAAATAACGATTTAATAGTCAAAGGGAGGGTTACCACTACCACCTCTATTAAAAGCAGGAATATCATAATTATTTTCTGGATCACCACCATCTTTACCAGATGCACCGGGACGTGATCCCGTTGCCGCAAAGAATAAAGTAGAATACCCCTTTTTCATTTTACATTTGGACTCCGAATACGCACCTAAATACACTCTAATTCCCGGATCTTTAATTCCTTGTTCTTCTGATTCCTGTTTTACATAAGCTAAATATTCCTCTAACTCAGCAACCGACCAATGAAATTCACGTGCATCTTCAAATCCTAATTTCTTTTGTAGACGTTTTCCTCTTTTCTTACACCAGTTATCATGAAGCTCTCTAGCTTCATCCACATTAATACACTTCTGGGGTTTTTGTACTTTTTTTGCCATAATAATATCATTTAATGGGTTATCGTTGCTAATATATTTAAAAATCTAAGTTTTACACAAATACCAACACCCTTTTATAGAATTAATTTACGGCAAAACCACACACTTAATCAATTGTTTTACAGCAAATTAATAAATATTACGCAAAAACAAAAAAAGCCACAAAAGGGGCTTTTCCCCCTACAACAAAAGGTGATTTTACCCCTATCATATTTTTACAAAAACAATTAAACCAACCTATTACCAATATCACCACTAACTTTTCAAAACATTAAAAAACTACATATTAAATAGAATTTCGACTCAATTAATCATATCAAAACAAATTGTATCTCCAGTCCGCTTCTGTGCTATAGCATTAATAGATTCTTTTGTTAATTGTAAAATTCTAGGATATCCACCAGTAGTTTGACAATCTCTCATCAAAACAATCAACCGACCCGATGGAGTTAACTGAACCGTACCTGGTAAAACAGGTGATGATAACATCGATGATAAATCATTTTCTAATGATTCTTCTAAACTTATAGCCATCCGATTTCTAATATCAGAAATCGTAAAATCATGATTTAACAATATATCCTTTTGCGTCTCAGACAACATATCAAACTCTGGTCCCTTATAGACATTTAAACTATCTAATTCATCCCAAAAAACAGTACTAGAAATCAAAGAATTTGACGTCGAAAATCGACTAACACTATTATAAGCAATCATGTCATTTTTAAACAACCTTGAAAACTTGGTTATTTGATTATATTGAGATCTGCTACTCAAAACAAATTCTGACAAAAAACCCGAAAAAATTCCTACATATCCATACACCCCATTTAGAACATTTTTAAACTTCAGAATATCATTTTTTTCAATTTCAATTTGCGAATTCATTTTACAAGGAACATCATTTAGGTACGGATCACAAATCGCACCAGTAATCGAAACAATAGTGTTCTGATGAAATTTTAAAACTGGCGGAACCAATGTCCATTCTAAAACAGCAGAATTTTCCTCATTATTTAAAATTGCATTTGCCAAAAAGAAAGATCGTAAATCCATAGCTCCACTCTTTGGTACTCCATATTTAGAATAACCAAAACGCCCACCATCCTGAATAGTTGTATACACCCCTGAAGACAACAACTCTACCTTTCCCTTCATAAAAGTTTGAATTTTGGGGTATAATTATTACTAAAAACAAATGAACTTATATCGTTATATTCATTTTCATTAATCGATATAAATTGAATTTTATCTCCTGGAGAAACAAAACAACATTCCTTAGAATCAATATCAAAAAAATTCAAAGGAGTACGCCCTATCACATGCCATCCACCAGGACTATCACATGGATACACTCCCGTTTGATCTCCACCAATTGCAACCGATCCTTTTTCTAGTTTAAAACTAGGAATAGATTTTCTTGGAGCACTTAACTTTTTATCCAAACCACCCAAGTACAAAAAACCTGGCAAAAACCCAATAAAGTAAACAGTATATAATGGAGTAGTATGCAAGGCGATTACATCATCAATACTCATCAACTTATTTGATGCATAAAAAGGTAACTCAGGAGCAAGCGTTGGAGCATAGCAAACAGGCACTTGCCACAAACGTTTTTTCAACGACATATTTTTAAAATCACGTAAAAATAAAGATTTTAACGTTAAAATCTCACTATAGACATCCTCTATACTAAATATATAGTAAATTAATAACGAGTTATATGATAAGATTACTTCAACAATTAGTTTACCATAAAATTTCTCAATGGATTTTTTATAAAAAATCAACGATTCTAACAAAATTTCATCAACTTCTTGAGGACCTTGAACCAAAATTGCATTTTCACTGTAGCGTTTATACCGAAATTTAATGCTTGATTTTTTCATTTTAAAACAAAATTTCTTTTTAAAAACTCTTTATATAAACACTCCAAAATTTCAACAGATTTTGGATTATCTCCATGAACACAAATCGTGTCAAAAAAAATTAACTTCTCCTCTCCTTTTATTGTTCTTATTTTTTTGTCAGAAATCATTCGCAACACATGGGGTAAAATATTTTCAGGATTTACCAACACTGCATTTTTTTCAGAACGGGAAACCAACGTTAAATCCTCGTTGTAATTTCTATCTGCAAAAACTTCATATTTCACTTTAACATCATCTCTGCAAAGATAAGAAATTACAGAATCTTTTGACGTTACTATATTTAAACTTTTATCGATATTTTTAACAGATTGAATAATTGCATCTGCTATCTCTTCATTTTTTACTGCTTCGTTATACAAAGCACCATGAGGCTTTACATGGTGCAATCGACCACCCTGCACTTCTGTATAAAATTTTACCTTCCTGATTTGATCCGTTAATGTATCGACAAGATCATCATAAGAAATATCTAAAACTACTCTTCCAAAATTTTTACGATCGGGATATGAAGGATGTGCTCCAATTTTTACTTGATGCTGCAATGCTAATTCAATTGTTTTTTGAATCACTTGATCATTACCTGCATGAACTCCACAAGCTATATTACACCAAGAGATATACGGCATGATTTTCTCATCAAAACCAGCCTCTTCTCCAACGTCAGCATTCAATATTATTTTTTTCAAAATTCCTACTTTTATAAACTATTTTTCCTACATATTGATTATAACTTTCCAAATACCTCTAAAGCCTAAAAAACAAGTAATGAAGACAATTAAAAAGCCAAGTATATTTTGTTTTAAAGAATTAGTAAAATTCCCCAATATATTTTTTTGATTCATAACCCATAATAAGAAGATTGCTATAATAGGTAATAGTAATCCATTTGCTACCTGTGCAAATCGAATAATCACTATTGATTTTATACCTAAAGAAGAAAACAAAACACCTAAAAAAAGTATAAACATCCAGACTGCTCTAAAGGAATTACTTTTTAATCCATCTTGCCATCCCATACAACCTTTTACGACATAAGCTGCAGCTAAAGGGGCAGTGATTGCAGAGGTAATTCCAGCAGCAAATAATCCTAATGACAGTACGTATTTTGCCATAGATCCAAAAACTGGTTCCAATCCTTTTGCCAAATCAGCAGCATTATTTACTTCAGTTTGCTGAATAGCTGCACCCGTAATTATAATCGCCATAGAGACTAAACCACCTAATACAATAGCGACCATAGTATCTTTCCTAGCTGCAGGGAGATCTTCTTTAGTTTTCCATTTTTCGCTTACTATAGCCGCATGAAGGAACAAATTGTAAGGCACTACTGTTGTACCAATTAATCCCACAATAGTGAGTATCTTATCGGCTGATAAGTCCGGCACAAAACCTTTAAAAAGCAACGATAGGTCAGGTTTTGTTACCATTGCAGTAATGATAAAAGCAATACTCATAAACAATACGAGTACGACTAAACTGCGTTCTAGAACTTTATAATTACCTATATACAATAGTATAAAAGCAATTACCCCGATGGTAATACTCATATAGTTTACCGAAACAGTCCCAAATTGAACTATTGGTGATCCTAAAATAGTAGACAATCCTAATACGCCCCCACTAATATTACCAGCTTCATAAGCAGCATTACCTATAAAAATCGCTGAAAGAATAACTCCTATCAATATCCATCGTACTATTTTATTATCGAATTGTGATTTTACAACTTCACTCAATCCTTTTTGGGTAATGATTCCTAAACGAGCTGACATCTCTTGTAATACAATACAGGCAACTATTGATAATACCAAAGCCCATAATAGAGAATACCCAAATTGAACCCCTGCCAATGTACATACAGTTACTGTTCCTGGTCCTATAAAAGCTGCAGTTACTAAGGTTCCTGGACCTATGTTAGAAAACCATTTTTTCACACGCTTGTATTTTTAGTTATTAGTTAAGTAAGAACCTTTAAAGGTTGGATTGATTTAATTATTAAGACCGATCATCAAGTGAATAAATTGCAAAAGACCCTAACCAGTGTCCTCCTTCATAGCTATCGCCTACAAGATTGGGTAATGAATACTTTACGTGTTGATTAGCAATATTGATAAGATGTTCATATTCTGGGTATTGATTTGCTAATCCATATAATACCCAAGCTCTACTAAAATTAAGCCCATCTAGATGTACTAATTTACCATCAGTACGATCAGAGACTTCTCCAACCGGTATTGCAAAATCAGGTTTTTTAAGTTGTGGCATAAAATCGTCAACCCACTTGTCAAAAGACGGTTTATCCAATACCTTTCTCATAAGATCAACCTCTTCTAAACAAGGTGACAAAAAATCATATCCGCTAGGTTCCCAACCTATCGGACAGTTCGCGTCTTTAGTATAAAAATCTTTTGCACGAGAAGCGATAACATTTTTGAGCTTAGTATTATCAAACGTATTTGCATAATCCAATGCAAAAGATAATCCGAATGCTGTATTGGTATGTTCACCTACTCTGATGGGATACTTAAGTTTTGGTAAAAAATCGATATATCGTTGTACTATTACATCTATTAATGGTTGCAAATTTTCTTCAAGGTTCTTTGCTACAGGATCATCCCATGTATGGATTTCTTCGGCAAGTTTAAGTAACCATGCCCATCCATATGTGCGCTCATAAGATGTATTATGTTTTCCTTTAAAATATAGTACCTCTGCCTCTATATTTTCTTTAGAAATACTTTCTATTAGTTTGGTTTTTATCTCTGTAGCTTTTTCTATTTCTGGAAAGGACTTTACTAACTTTACTAGTGACCAATGTCCATGAACCGCAGAATGCCAGTCAAAACAACCATAAAATGCTGGATGTAAAACTTTAGGCTCTCCTAAATCTTCTTTGCTTCCTATGGTTTGTCCTAATTTATTTGGATACTCGGTATGAATGCAGGCTAAGGGCAATTCCACCAAAGTATTTGCTTGATCTTTGGTTAATTTTAGTGGTTTTTCTATAACAACTTTAGAAACATCTTCTTGGTCTACAGATGGTTCTATTATCTTATTAGAATTAGTTTCTGAAGTATTGCAAGCTGCAATAATCATTGAGAAAAACAAAATAGATAATCGATTCATGTGTCAATACATTTAAATTTTTCCTCATCTTTACAGATGATTCCTTTTTAAAAATATTGATTTCCTTGTGTTAATCTATATGATTGTTAATAACATAGAAGAATAGTTTATAAACTCTTACATCGTAGCCATTTTACCTTCTTTTAGGTATTCTTTTTTTATTCCTTCTAATACAGTTTCGAGAAGAATTGACTTATGCTTAGAAGCTATCGTTTTGAGACATATATATTGTACTACATTTATAATATTTGCGCCTGTAAGTGCATATTTTTTTGAGATTTCTTCTAAAGAAACACTTTCACCTAATGTTATTTTATCTGGTAAGTTTTTCTGCCAAAGTAATAATCTTTCTTTAAAGGATGGATTTTCGAATTCTATAATTGATTGGAACCTACGCGTAAATGCTGTATCGATATTATTTTTAAAATTTGTAGCTAAAATAACCAATCCCGGATGCGCTTCAATTCGTTGCAGCAAATAAGACACTTCTTGATTCGCATATTTATCATGAGCATCTCTCACATTAGTTCGTTTTCCAAAAATTGCATCAGCTTCATCAAAGAATAAGATCCAAGACTTATTTTTCGCTTTATCAAATAATTTAGATAAGTTTTTTTCAGTTTCACCTATATATTTTGATACAATCATAGATAAATCAATACGGTACACATCTTTTCCTGTGAACTTCCCTAATAAAGTTGCAGTTAATGTTTTTCCAGTTCCTGGAGGACCTGAAAAAAGAATACGATACCCAGGTTTGATTCTAGATTTCATATTCCAATCATGTAATACCACATCATTATACTGCAACCAAGTCTCTATTTCTTTTATTTGATGCAAGGTTTTACGTTGTAGCACCAGATCCTCCCAATCCAATTGTGTTTCTATTCGTTCCGCAGGGAAATCTTTGCTCATAGTAGGTTTTAATACTTTGCCGGTAGTAAATAATGATACATATTCTTCTTCCAGCAATAAACGCCCACTCATTTTGGGTTCTCCCATTGGAACTGTATCTAAATAAATAATTCCTTCTTTCATAAAAAGATGATCTTCATAGAACATCTCTGTGAGTTGTATTCTTTTTTGGATATCACTGCCTCCTATTATAAACTGTACGGTTTCTCCTGTGGGTATCACCCCTCGATGGTTTTTACCTTTTACACCCCCAAACTCTGGTAACTCTCCTCCATTTGGTAAAAAATCAGATAAAATAGTTGTAAAAAAATTCGGAGAAATATGAGGAACAATAGCCAATAATAAAGTAATTACTTCTTCTAAAGACAATTGTTTTTTTCTAACAAATATTGAAAACGATGATCCATCAGATACGATATCATCAAATTTTGGAAAAACTGGTATTTCACTAGTATAATTATCCTTCAAGCGATACTCAATCACTTCTCTTAAAAATGATAATTTACTATCAAAATGAATTGTATTCTGAGCTAAGGTATTTTTCATCTTTTCACACTAAAGGTTCAATAGAAAACACATCTATTTTGGATCTTCTAAAGCTTCTAGTCCTTTTCATAACCGCTACTCCATTCCTAGAACCTTGATGGTTGGTGTTTCCTTCTATAGTTTCTATAACATCACCATCTATAGATGTTATTATACCAGTATGCGTCCAATCTAAACGAGATTTTTGAATCAAGAAAATATCTCCTTTTTTTATTACAGACGGATCTCTTCTTATTTTTTGATATCTAGAAAGTAAGTTTTTTTCTAAACCTGTGTTACCAACGGTATCACAACTATAGGTAAGTGGCATTAGTGTTTTGAAGTTTTTGCCTAAAGCGCTTGCCGCTTGATCTAATATTGCTTGTGCAAATCCCATACACCAAAACCAAGGAGATCCATCGTGACCGTCCATATAACTTCGTACCCAAGGTCCACTATTGGATTGTCCCCGGATATTAAGTTCGAAAGGGTGTTGACGTAAATGATTTTCAGCTACTTCTACCATCAAATCTCTTAGATTATTACCAAGCAAAGGTTTTTCGAAAGCTTCTTTTAGTCCAACACATAACTTATCAAATAGTCCCTGATCTACAATTCCCGTAGTTGCAAGGTTATGAAAACTCTGAAGATTCTTTACCGCTCTTTCTGTAGCAGGGCCAAAATCACCATCAATTTCTGTTGCTGTTCCACTACTAGGGTTCGGAATAGAGAATAAAGTTAACCAAGATTGAATTTTCATCACATCTTTTTTATTATTATCGGTTCCTCTTCTTTTTTGAGTGGCTTTGATAACTAGTTCTTTCTGATATGCTGTCTTTTTCATAACCCTATCTTATTTAAAAACATAAAATTAACTCAATTTAACTGGTTTTCCATGAGCTAAAAGACTCTTCTTTTTAGGGGTGTTTTCCTGTGTTTTCAATAACAAGTTCTTTCTTATCTAGTTTAGATTATTGTGTATCCACTCATCTCTATACTTCATCGAATTGCCAATCTCCTCTTCATTATTGATTGCATTACCCCAATTAATAATTAATAGATCCTCATTCGCCAATTTTACTACATTTGAAGGAAAATTAAAGTCAGAAAATATTTGATAATCCTGAGGCATACCTACATCAGAAGTTTTATGATAATTAAGACTTAAAAAATCTGCAATCTTATTACATTCCCAATAATCATTAATTCTAGCTTGATCTGCAATATATCCCTTAACTTCATAAAGTTCTACCCCTAATCTGTATCCAAATAAAAATTCACCTGAAACAACTGAATATATATCGTTAGTAAAATCAATCATTGATTGAACAATTTGCTTTAATTCTTTAGTTTGCTCGATATTTTCAAATAGAATAATGCTAAAACCAAATTCATTTATTTCAAAATATAATCTAAGAGAATTATTTTCTGAATCAGAATCCTGAATAACATATGTATCATATTTACACCTAATAATATGGTTCTTTAATTCATCAAAAGTGTTTAATGTTATTATCCTATCATCCTTAAACCTATAAAAGCATTTTAATCTGCTTCTAAAATTTGTATTTTCAATTACCTTAATGATTGAACTTAAATAAGCCGTCTCATCAAACCAGTTTTTATTTGTTTTTATAAACCTAAAATCTTGTAATCTTAAAATGGCTTCCATATTTTCTTTATGATTCAACATTTGTATCCCATCGTGATCCACCGACTAATGTCCTTAAAAATGGTGACCATTTGACTCTAATTGATTCACGGGAGAAATTATACACAACTTTATTAAATGTTCGTTTATTATCTTTATCTATAACCCAAGGAATTTTAGGGCGTGTTAGTATTTTTCCATAGTCTTGCATTTGCTCCTGTTCTTCACCACTGGGGTTTCTATCTTCACTTATTGCTTTTGCTTCAACAAGATTTGAACCATCAATTCCATCGGCATCTCTATTTCTCTCTAGCTTTTTATTATCAAAGTAATCTTTAGCGAATGTAGGTCTTGGAGATCTTGTCATTATTCCTTTACGTTCCAGCCATAATTCAAATATCACCCCTCTTACTGCATTTAATTCTGAGGGTATATGGCTGGATTTTATTACATTTTCATCAAGATCATGAAGACTATTTATATATTTATTGACTGCTAAATTTCTGAAATTTTCTCTATATGTATCAATATTACGCTGTTTTTCTGCATCTGACCAGGTCGGGTTCCATTGCAACACGGTGCTGGAATTAAGAATACGGCTATACATAGTTCGATACTTTTCTATAAGTTGATCATAATCTGTATCTCCTCCTCTTCTAACTGCTTCTCTTTCTCCCGCCTGGCTTTGATCAAAGGTATACTGCATTTCTGTATCCGTAGGTGCAGAGGAAAACGTAAAAATCAAGTCTTTCGTTTTCCAAGAGTTAAGATGTCCTCTGGTTGCACTTTCTGACAACCCTAACACCCCTTGTAATTGTTCTCTTGAAAAAAGACGATTACCATAATTAGAAAAAGCAGTTTCTATATGATTCACTGTTGCTCCGGATAATCCCGCTTGTTCAGCCCTTTGTCGAATGGAACCAGTTGTGGCTGTTCCTGATTTTGGAATTTCTTCAACCTCTCTCTGAACATAATTATAATTCCAGGTATCTCCACCATCTGTTACGGAGGATATATTAATTACTGAAGCATGATCCGTATTTACCCTATTTTTGATACCTTCTGCTTCTTCAGCAGTTACCTCTCCTTCATCCTGTTCTCTTACTCCTTCTGAATTGATTGCTGTTATAGCTACTCCTACTGGACCCGTAGGAGTTTGTTCAACAGATGACGGAGCATTTCTCCCCATCACCCTATCCAGCAATGCCATACCGGTATCTACCGCTTTATTTACCAACCAGGTTAAGGCTTCATCTATTAATGCCCTTACAGAACCTATGATTTCTGCTATTCTAGCTCCTATTCCACCCAACCCAACTTGATTGGCAAGGAATCCAATAACTACAGGCATAGATTGTCCCATGGTTCGTTCCAGATAATCTGCTGCAGTTGCTACATTTCCTTGTGCTATATCGGCTACTCCATTCACAAATGAGTTAATCACTTCTAGCATCTCTCGCAAATATTGGATAAAACTCTGAACTGCACTGAAGAAAGCCATTGCTCCATTGACTACCGCCATGATACCAGTTGGATCCAACATACTCAATAATCTGGTTGTTATTTGTGTAATGATTCTAGTCATCACAAAATTCTTTACAGCATCAATTACAATATTCCAAAGGTTACTAAGCTGTTCCTGTATTTTATCCCAAATGGCTGCAATACCTCTTTCTTGAACATCTTTGATAAATGTCCAGATACCTTCTAATGTATTAATAGCACCTCGTATTCTGGCAACTCTTTCTGGTCCTATTCGTGGATGTTCTGCCAGTTTTTCCCAGATGCGTTCCATAGAAAGCCCTAATACTTCTAAGACCCAACTAATTACTCCTTGCAGAGAGAAGTCTGTAAGTTCTGGAATACCGGCATCTCTTAATTCTCGCATTAACCAACCCATCACACCGTTAATTAAATGGGTTACGATGTTATCAAAGAATTTCACAAAGCCTTCCTTGATAGCTCTTAGTATATTCTTCAGGAAACCAATTGGATCTCTCTTGATGTCTTCCATAGCCTGAAGTGATCGGGTAATAATATTTCCGATCAACTCGAATGGGAAATTCATAATTTCCAAAATAGCTACGATTACAATTCGAACTATTTCAGCTACAAAAGCAATCAATCTACCAATCGGTTCACCAAATTGATCTATAATTCTGACAAAAGCATCTATAGGATTCAGAAGATCATCAATAGAAAAAGAATTCCAGAGATCCACAAACAACTGCACAATAGATTGCGGAGTCATATTCAGTGTTTCTACTGCAGCCTCAATTTCTCCTACTATTCTTGCGATCGCCCCAGTCTCAACCATCTGAGCATACTGTGCTTCTCCTCCATCCATAAGGCTCATAAATCCTCGGATAAGATTGGGAACGGTTCTCGGTACATGTTCATCTGTAAAAGGATCTTTACCAATGATTACTTTAATCAACGAGAATCCTCTTGTTTCGTTTGCCACAGAAGAAAGCCAACTTAATAATGCTTTCTTAATCAGTTTAAGCACTTCGGTTGCCACTGTTAACGCAAATGCCCATACTCTTTCTAAAAAACCAGTAACGCGCCCTGACATTGCGGTTAAATTTGTTGCGATTTCCGTTAGGTTCGCTGGACGAATTGCTTCCCACGCAGCATTTATTAACCCTCTTAACTCTCCTAATAATGACATGAAGGTTCCTACCTGAGTATCTAGCCAATCGGCTGTTTCTTGTAAGGTGCCCCTTTCTCGCATTTGCTCCAACTCAGTTTCCTTGCCGATAAGCATTAAGAAATCTTCCAAAATTTCTACAGTAGTAGCGGTTACTTCTTCGTCCCTTAGTGGATCATAGTGTATGATCTTTTTAATCAATGACCAAGCACGATTCTCTGCCAAAATTGGTTCAGCCACATCAATTAAAGCCTCTTTTATCCAAGTAATAATCTGATCTATCAATGAGTTTGCAAACGTTGTTATTCTATTAACAAGTCCATTAAACTCTTCTCTTAATGCCCCGACAAACGATGTCACCGAATTATTTTCCCAAGTCTCCTGCACCAAATCTAATAATCCTTGGGTTGTGAGGTTCAACTCGCTTAACCTTCCCGTGACCCAATCAAATACTCTTTGGAGAATTCCGTATTCTTGAAGCTTATCAAATATTGCTACCCCAAATGGTACTAAACCTATAAGACCTCTTATCAGATTTGTTGGTGTTGGCTCTACGCGCTGTCCTCGCAAGGGGTCGTATTGTATAATTACAGTGAACAATAAGTATCCTGGAATATTACGAGCATTATCAAGAATCCAATCCGGTATATAATCTAAGATTGATCTTTGAATCATCTTGGGAGCTGATATAACCTCTACTGGCTTTTTCCTAATTGTAGAAGCTCCTTGCTGTACCGTATGGGTTAATTCATGAGCTAATAAATGTTTCCCTGAATTGGAAGAGGTGTCAAATTTTCCTTCATTAAAATAAATATCATTTCCATGCGTAAATGCCTGAGCTCCCATATCCTGACTCATTTGTTTGGCATTTGAATCTGTATGAACTCTTACATTACTAAAATCCGTACCAAAACCAGATTCCATTTGTACCTTAGTTTCTTTAGGTAATGGTGAACCTCCTCCCTTAGAACTGTTTAAACGAGATTCTATAGATGTATTTGTATTCGGAATTTCATTTGACTTCCTCTGAACTGTTTGAAGAGTTGATATCTGTTCTTCTTCCTCTTCTTTCTCCTGAACTTCTTCTTCCTTTTTTTGTATATCAGAAGTTATCTTACTACTATCTTTTTTTTCTTGAATTGTAGTTTCTGGAATAATTTCTTTCTGTTGTACTTCTTCCTCTGGTTTTTTTTGTACCTCTTCTTGTTCTTCTTTTTGTTGGATTGATTGATCTTCTGTTTGTCTTTGAACCAACTGACTTATGCGCTCTACTTTTGGTTTTTGCTGAACCTCTTCTTCATTTTGTTTTTGAACACGCGGAACTGGGCTAAAAAAAGAATTGCCTTGTTCATTCCCTTTAGCTACAATAGTATCTGCAACCCTATCTGCCTCTACTTCATACTTATCATTAGGTTTACCAACGGTAAGTTTAGGCTGTACGAAAGCATCCTCATTCTTATCTTTCTGAAATAAGGAAGAATTGCCTGATTTAGCACTTGCTGTATTTGGCGATGCAGATCGAAACATATTTTATAAAAATGTTTTGTCTAAATTTTAATTATTACTTCTCCGATATTTTTGCAACGTTTTTTTTGCAACTACTTTTTTTACGGCCTCTAGATCTCTAGAAACTGTGATACTTTTTAATTGGTTTTGAAGAGTCCCTTTATCTACCTCTTCTATATTTATGTTTTGAATTTCTGCTAGGTTTTTCAACTGAACTGCTTTGACCGCTGTTTTCGTTCGTATACTATCATCAGTAATCGAACCAGTTGCCCGCTCTTCTGCATTTTCTTCTTCTTGCTTTTGAATAGCTTTATCTGCATATTTAATCGCTTCCTCTGATTTACCTAATAATAATTTAGCTTCACTTATTTTTATTATATCCTCTGGTGTTTTTGCTCTTTTTTGAAGCTTTTCTGTTACCTCCGAAAGCCTCTGTTTTGCTAATGAATCTTTAGGGTTACTAATTACTTCATCATGATACTTGGTAAAAGCTATTTTATCTTTGGAGATACTAAATTCTTGTATACTTGGATATCCAATCATTAGAATTGGAATTAGAAAAAAGAACAATAATTTCTTTATTTCTTCTTTCTTTACAATATAATAGACTAATCCAGCACTAAGTATCAAAAACAATAGTACCCCTAAACCTAATAACACTAGTTCATATAAGTGTAAATCATTCATCAACTCCTTCATAATTTCTATATTAAATTAATTAGACATTTATCTCTTTTACTTCATTATATTCATAAATTCCCAAAAATCGAGTTTATTGAGTTTTCCCGCATTAATATTATGCATAAGCGTCGATAGCTGCTCCTCATTGGTTTTTACGAGGTTGCTATCTGATTGTGCGGCGTTATACGTAGGGTGACCTCCTCCTCTCCACATCATATTATCATTATTCATATTATGATGTAGTTCTTTAATAATTTTTCCTACAAGATTTGATTCTTCTCCTTTTTCTATCAGGTGCTTAAGCCCAGAAGTATGACCTACTTCGTGCGGAATTGTATTCATATCAGCTCCGGATATCATTCCGGGAGTATGTTTTTCATTAAGATATACTAAAGTTCCATAAAAAGGCCCACTTCCATAAGTCCCATTGACCTTGGGATGAGAATCATCTAATACAACAAATAAATGTTCTTTTGTAAATTGAAGATCCATCAATTTATTAATTACCCTAACATTGGCCGTAGTTTTGATATCGTATTCAAATTCTAATCCGAACATGCTTTTGGTCATACTACCTTTAAAACTATTCTCTATCTGTGTTTTTGCCGCATTTGCTAATCCAGATGCATTTAATGTTGCATTGCTACTTTTATTAAGTACCGCTCCTTTAAAATCCAAATCGATATCCACCTTTACCTTTTTGCTACTTACTACATTGTGTTTTTGAGATTTTTTCCAATGTTTTTGTACATTCTTTTTTATTTTACCTTTTTGTTGAATGGTATGCGTAAGCTCATGAGCAAGTAGATGTTTCCCTCTTTTAGAATTTGGATTGAACTTACCATCATTAAAATAGATATCATTACCGTGTGTAAAAGCTTGTGCTCCCAGAGCTTCGCTCAATTTAACGGCCTCTGTATCTGTATGTATGTTTACAGCACTAAAATCAGCCCCAAAGCCTGACTCCATTTCTGTTTTCACAGCTCTTGAGAGCTTTACTCCTTTACCTTTTCTACTTTTTAATCTTGATTCTATATTGGTATTCCCATTTTGATTCGTTCCTTTTTTTTGCACTTTTTCTTCTTCCTTGGCTTGGACAGGTTCCTCTTCTTCCTTTTTCTGAACAGGTTCCTCTTCTTCCATCTTCTGTACTGCTTCCTCTTCTTCTTGTTTCTGAACGGGCTCTTCTTCCTCCATAGCTTGCACGGGTTCCTCTTCTTCTTGTTTCTGAACAGGTTCTTCTTCCTCCATAGCTTGCACAGGTTTCTCTTCTTCTTGTTTCTGAACAGGCTCTTCTTCTTCCATCTTCTGTACTGGTTCCTCTTCTTCTTTTCTTCTTACTTGTCCTTCTCCTCTATCTTTAAACATACTGGCTTGCACCTTATCTTCTTCCGTAGCCTCTTTTTTCTGGACAGCACTTCCTGCATCATTAGTTTTATTCACTACCTGATCGGCCATTTGATCTGCTTCTACCTCATGCTTATCGCCTGGTTTTCCAACTTTGAGTTTTGGTTGAATGAAAGGCTTTTCATGCTGCTGTTTGGGGCTCGATTTTCTTCTCTTTTGTAACCTCATAATACTGTTTTTTTAAGTTCAGATATTACCGAATAGTGTTTACGCCACCTTGCTATTGGAGTGCTTTTTTTGAATTACTTTTTGTTTTTCTAATGCTGTTTTCACCTGACTATACCAGTACGGAAAGATCTTAAACAACCTGTATTCTATCTCTTCTATAATATGTTTCTTATACTTGGTTACTCCAAAAAGGTGGCTATATCCGATCTTTTCAGCTTGTTTAGAATGTTCTGCAATACTTCTTCCGTTAAGCAGCAATGATGGTTTTGTGTTTTCATGATCCAATAAGCAAGCAAGCGTATATTGTTCTATTAAAATAACAGGTTCGTATCCTTTACGCTTTAAAGGTTTAAATTGCTCTCTAACATTCTTGTATACTTCTTCTATATCATAATATGCATGGACAAATTTGTTACACAATGAAAGGTCATTAAAACCTAGTACCCCGCAACTAAAAGAATATCCAAGGTCATTATTCCAAAATGGTTGATCCATAACGAATTGATTAAAAAATTCAACCTGCTTTTTATAATGTATGCCATATCCTCCTTCCTTTCTTTCTAATAATACTTTATCAAAGTTGAAGTCTATTTTACTTTTGATAAACACATCTGTATCTAGATGAACAAAGGGTTTATTCTGCAATTGAATGGCTTTTATTTTTGATGCAGACCATAAATCTTTATCATGGAAAAAAGGGAGTTTTGTTACACGACATGGCAACATATATAAAAACCTATAAGCATTCTCATCTACATATAATTCTACATCTTTATACCATAAATGACAATATAATATACTCAGAGCAGTCATATAGATCGTTTCTTTAAACCTATTTCCCATGTTCCATCTATTCTGTACAATAGGAGCGGTGTTTAAACTAAATATTATCCGTGGTTCAATCATAAGTTACTTTGTTAACTGCTTTAGTAATCCTTTTTCTTTTAAGTAGCGAACATTATTATACAATGAGGCTTTTTTACTATGTTTATAAAGTCTTCTCCATTCGTAATTTGCCCCCATTGTATCCGAAGTTAGTAAAGGGATATGATCATTATGAAATTTCATCATTTCATCAAAAGAAGTATGAAGAACTTTGGTTCCAAGTAAGTAAGACTCCTGTAATCTCATCTTAGAAAAATTTCGTTTAAAAAAGTCAATATGAACTCTCTTTTTATTTATAAAAATTTCAGAAACCAGCACTTCTCTGGATTCATTTATATTATAAAAATTAATCCCATGTCGTCTTAGATTGTACTTCTCAATAACAGGTGTCAAATCCTTTTCATCTTGGTAAATTATGTCCAAATCGTGAACTGGCATTTCATAATAAGATCTTAGGTTTATATAATCCGCAACACCTCCTACAAAAGCAATCTTTGAACTATCTAATAATTGAAAAATTTTCTCAAATACAGCTTGTTGTTCTAAATAGATATTGGCTCTATCTTCTTCTTCATATGATATGTTTTCTATCGCTAATTCCATAAATTTTATTTTACCAATCCACAAAAATGATTTTATTTTTCCAAGGCAGTTTTATCATTGATATATTCCACGGAATCTTATCTATGAGTATATCTTGAGTTTTTCTTTCTAAAATAATTCGGGGACGACTTTCTGTATGCATTAACTTTCCAGAACGTTGTAGAAATTCGTTTCTTAACAAGTCATTAGAAGAGTTTTTTATTACCTCCCAATGTCCTATCAGTGCCGTTAGCATTTGATCTGCATGATTTTTCACTTTAGGCTCAAGTGGTACAAAACGATTGATTGGATATTTTGAAGGAAGATTACATAGAAATTTTTCGAACACCATATTATTTTCAAGCTGTTGTTCCTTTCCTGTAGAAAGATAGTGCAGTATATGCACTGCTTTTTCTTTATCTAAAAATTCATTATGATCATTGATTACCTCACAACTCTTAAAAAGTTGACTCAAAAACGGATGCACAAGTACAAGACCGGCATGGTTTACATATACGTCTTCGAAATCTTCAGGAATTTCAAGACTGTCATCCATATTGTAATCTTTTTCTTCTGATTTTATAGGATTAAAATGAGTAGTATCTAGTTTGTCTTCATTTCCTTTTTGTATCTTTTTATAAGGTATTGATGTTATCTCATCTTTTTGGATGTTTTCCTCTATTGAACTTTCCCTATCCGTATGTTTATGTTTCTCACTAGATTGAGCTATATTGTCTTGATAAAAACCTAATACTTGGGATATTTTCTTAATTTCTTTTGGTAAATTCTGGATTATTGTTAGTGCTGGTGTTGTCGTAAGTAATTCAAGAAAATAGGTGCTTACATACCTTTTATTTTTACTTATTTCCCATTTTGTAATTTCTAATACTAATTGGGTGAACTTATTTGAAATTTTTAACGTATCAACATCTTCTATAAGTACATCGAATACAATATCCCAAATAAAAAACCTTTCTTTTAACGTAAACTTTTTGCCATCAATACTTCCTTTTAAAATTAGCTCTTTAACCATATCTGGCTTCTGTGATGCTTCTTTTTCGGATTGATTGTCTGTTATAAAATGATTAAAAATCTTTTGAATTTCATCATCCGTAAACTGTAAAATCAGCCTTTTTCGCGAAAGAGGATTTTGAATAACTGTTGACAGTTTTTTAAACCCACGTTCATCTTTAAATATGGATAAATTTTCACTGAAATTTAATAACTCATCAGATGTATTAAACCAGCTATGGGTACCATTTTCTAAAAAATGAAGGAATTTTTCGAATCTTCTTTCTTCTCTTTTTAATAATCTTAAAATATCCTTTTTATTAGCTTTAAACGGTTTTTCTCCTCTTAGTTTATATATTTTTTTTGTAATCTGATGAGCAATATCTTCTTCTAATCCTTTCAGGTTTTGACTAGGTTTTATCTCAAGTTCTACATCTAGTCGCTCTAGCTGTGTAAAATGGTCAGGATCTTTATTCCCTAAATCATCAAAGGAGATAAGTAGACGTGGTAGCACATAATCTTTAATAAATAGGTCAATATTATCCTTGAAGTAATATGCTCTTTTATTAGAACTAGTACTTACTTCAATAAAAACTTTATTAATAATATGTTTTTTAGCTACGTCCACGTCCTCCTAATGTTTCTAATTGCTGATCTATTTGACTAATTAAAAATGTTGACTCTATAAATGCTTCTTTTATACTTTCTAAAAACTCTTTAAGTGTACCATCTATATCTGGATTAAATTCTAAGTTTCTAAATTCTTCAAAAGTGGTGTTGATCAGATTAGCTATAGAAGAGATTTGTTCTATAGATTCTTGAAGAAGCGTTGGGCTTTGACATCTTAATATATTATAGAATAATTGCGTATACACCTCTATCAACACTCTTAACATACTTAATTCCTCTTCTGCTCTTGCTCCTCTAACTCCTTCTAATAAAGCCCTGTAAGTGTTTTCATCAAACATATCAAACAACAAATTGTTGTTATCACCTGATGTAAAAGATTCTACATCTTGGATCACAGCATTAAACCGTTCTTCTATGCTATCAAAAGCCAAAATAGTTTCTTCTCCAAATCCTTCTAGTGCTCCAGAATTTCGAATTGTCTCAAATTCCGTTATCATACCTCTAACAAAACCACTTACTATATCTACACAAGTGAATTCTCCTTCATCAGAACCTATACTAATAGATCTTGGACCATCTAATCGTTCTCCGCATAATTCGCTTATAGCACTTAGAGAAACCTCTATAGAAGATGCATCATATAGATCTAAAGATCTTCTTACTTGTGATCTATTGGTACGTTCAATTTCTTCTCCTGCAACATTCCATAGATATCGATCTGCTATATCAGAAGTATTATTTAATACCAAAGTATTTTCTTCAATCAAATGTGTAAACTGTGCTGATGGTTGTTCTTCTATTGTTATTACTATTCCTGAAACTTCTCCATTCATCAAGATTGGCACCGAACTTACAGAAGATGGTACATCTGTAGCTCTAAATACAAAACGACCATTTCTAAAAGAAACCCCATTGCCTGTAATTGTTACTTGTGCTCCATCTGGTTGTACCGTAAATGGATAGAATACATCATCTCCTCTACAAATAATAGTGGGTTCAATTTCTACCACGATTTCTTCTACGATTTCAATAGCAACTTCTATTTCTTCTCGATTAGCACAATCATTTACTCCTCCTTGCACTATAACTGTAAATGTGAATACTCCAGAAGTTTCAAATCGATAGGTATGTTCTAAGCTAGTTTCGGTTGATTCAACACGATCCGATCCATCTCCAAAATCCCATGTGTACTCCAAATTCTCTTCAAGATTATCTCCCGTAATATTGAAGGTTACCGTAACCTGATTGTCTTCGGTTGTTTCCGAGATATTAGCAACTTCAATTCCAAATTCTGGTCTTCTGGTAATAACAATCTCACATTCTGTGGCAAAATTGTTTACAGTAAATGTGATTGTTTCTCCAATCAACTCTTCGCTAACCAAATTAGGATCAAAAACAAACTCACCGAACTGATTTACAGTAACTCCTCCATGAAGTCCTATCGGAACTTGCGCTTCTACATATCCACCAGTTGGTGTTATATGAAACGGTAATGGCTCAGTAGTTTCATCAAAACAAAGCTCTCTAGTAGGTAAACTAAGTGTTATAAAGTTTTCATCACAACACATATATGGTAATGTAAAATCAGCAATTACGGGATTGAGAACCTCTCTTCTTTCTTCATCAACTTCGCCTTCGAAATCACCAGCTAACGACAGACCGGGATATGGATAGGGATACCCATATCCATAAGGATACGGATAGGATCTAAATTCGCCTTCTACATAAACCATAACAAATGTGCCGCCGGGAGCAACACCTCCTTTATGTTCGAATCCGTGATTCTTATTCAAATAAAATGTAGTATAGTTTTCGACAAAATCTTGAGCATCAGACTCATTAATTTTTAATACTACGACATTGAAGCTTAAACCATGTTCTCTTCTGATATCCTGTATTCTCTCTAATGCATCTGTATAGTTTCGTCCCTGATGTCCTTCGATTCTATAAAAGTCATGATCCATACAGATTTCTAATGGGCGTTTTATATTTAATAAATCTCTGTGATAGCCTAAGTTATTTCTATGCTTACCTAGCACTGTTTTATCATAATCCCATAATTGAATTAAATGATCGCCAACGTTATTATAAAAAGGTATTGCTTTTTTACTTAGCTTACCAAGTTCAAAAGAAGGAGTAATCTTTATAAATGTATAATTGGCATTATAATTTGCTAATAACTGAACTGCCCTTTTTATGAGACTATGTAATCGTTGCTCATCTGAGTTTTCGCCATAACACATATCAATCTCATTACCTTCAAGATCGATAATAAACTCTTCTAATGTGTTATCATTTCCAGGTTGTGCTAATCCATCTGCTGTAAGACAATCTGAACAGGTGCTTACATTTTGATCTGTTAGCAGTGGTGATTTGTAAAAACTATGTCTATATTCATAACATGGTCCTGTTTTTTCAACCTCTCCAAGCATAAGATGTTTAGGAAACGACATAATATCAGGACAACAAGAGGTAAAATCCATATTAAATAGAAGCTCCTTAATCTCATTGTAGGTGTCTATAACATCTTTAAGTAAATCATGTCTATATTGAAAATCAGGCGGAACATTGCTTCCTGTAAAAGAATATAGGGACTCAAGATTATTTTCTATAGCTCCTAATAATATTGGCATTTGCATTGCTGTTAATAAGGTCTGAAAACCAAATCTAAGATCACCAACTACATTATTTTGATACAAGCTATTAGTAAAGCTTCTTTTAAGCTCTTGATAATGTATAAAATCCTCTGGTTGACATACTACCCGATTGGATCTTACATCGGGCAACTGATGAAACAAATTCGAGAAATTCGTTTTACTTATAATAGGGTCATTATCATTAATCTGTTCTGCAACAGTTTTGCTTACTAATAGCGCTTTATAGTTACCGATCATTTCTTGTCCTTGATTATCGCAGGACAGACTAACACATAGATCAAGTTCTTTTTCGTATTGTTCAAGATATAGTAATACCACTCCTTCTTTTACTGCCAAGCCAGTATTACCTTGAAGTGCGCTAAGTACAAAATGATCATCATTTTCTATCTCGGCTTGTTCTGCAGTAAGCAATTCAAAAATCTCTAGCTGCGTATCATCATCATAGAAAAAAGGTGTATAATTTGCCTTTTCATTATTGTAGACTTTATAATGAGTATATTCTTTAGCTTCTATGTCCATTATTTTTGTCCCTTCTACCTGATCAATTTGATACAGATGAAAAAGATCTCCATCAGTAGTAACTCCTGCTCCTTGCGAAATAGAAATTGTACTGTTTACATCATCGCACGATACCTTAAATCCACAGACAATTCCAACACCGCTAAGGCAAATTCTGCTCAAGCGATCTTGATCATCAAAAAAGTCTACGATCTCATTAAGGTGTCCTTCTGTAAGCACCTGATTTTTTGTAAATCTTCGGTACTGTGTTGTTATAGTTGAAAGCTTGGTTGACATTTTAATGATTTTTTATAATGATCCTAAATTCGTTTTTCCTAGAATTATTCTTCCGTATAATTCTTCATTCTCATTGTCGCAATCAAATAGTCTTCCTGTTGGATATACATTGTTAAGACCAGATAATGCTTCAATAAGTTCAATTAGTTCTGGTTCTGGCTGTTCTTGGTCAAGAGATGTATTTGCCAGAAGATATGCTTTGTATGCATTTTCAAACTGTAATAATTCGTTATCGTTGGGGTCTTCTATTTCATTTTCTCTATACCCAACCCAACATATTTTGGCTAGCACATGGGCGGGTAATTCTTCTTTGATAATTCGTTCCATGTAGTTTCTAAAATCTGTATTAGAAAACCTAAGTGTATATCCAGGTAATACAATACTAACACGATAAGAATAGGGATCTATCGGCTCACAATTGGTACACTCATCTGTACAAATTGGCATAAAAACACCCTCATTTACATCTGTTTGATTAATATCTGGACGAAGCATCATATGCTCCACAATAAATAATCCTTCTTCTGTAAAATCTTCCTTCATAAATTTTATAAGATCTAGAATGGATTGTTTTATTTCTCCTTTTGTTTGATAATAGGTAAATCGCTTTGCTATGATTCTATCGGGGTCATTTTCATTCTCTATGGCAGGATTAATAATGTCATAAGAATATTTACCCGAATCAGCTTGATGAATCTGTATATTATCAATCTCCGCATGATCAGAGAACCCTTCTTTAAAAACTTCTTCAACTTTAAATTCTCTAGTTTGAATAATTTGAAGAACAGCAAAAAACAGTTCTCTATTTGCAGCAGAAGCATCAAAATATTCTTCAGTACCAGATAATACGATAGAATTATTCAGGTCTCTAATTCTCCATCTATACACTTTTTGATTATCACTATTGATTAGGTCATATATTTCTACAAAAGAATCGGTGAGATGTCTTCTGTTATAATCTTTAATACCTAAAAGACGAGCTATCCTTTTTTGCACACCTGAAACATTAGAAGTATCCCAAAGATTTTCTGGAGGTTGATTATAATAGTTAAACGCATTACCTCTATCCTTGCTAACTACTTTATAATCTTTTAAAAAATCTTCTTTATTTCTTAGTACTACTTCATCGGTAGTATTAGCATAAATAGACTTCATAATAAAAGAATACTCAGTAAACCGTTCGGCAAATCGCGCTAACAAATGATCTAGAATTTCGTTTCTTCTTTCAATATTATTATCTAAATCCTCATATAGCACATTGGTTAAATACTCATCGTTATCCATAGGATAATTTGAAACCAATTCATCTAGATTCTTTATATCCTGTATCGCCTGAGTGAAGAACGTTTGTGTTAAATTTCCGCTTACAGAAAGCAATTCTTTTACCTGACCTAAATGCTTAAAATAACTAGCCAAAATCTGATCAAAAAATAATAGATATCCCTTAAGTTGCTTGGCTTGTGATTTTCTTACAGTAGATGATCTTGCTGGTAATCCTACCTCACTAATTCCATAAGTATCAGGAAAATCATTTTGAACAGTTGTGTAACTATCAGTTTTAAGATATTTCCCTTTTGGAATTTCAAGTTCTTTATCTGCTCCTGCTTCAGCAATAGCTTCTTGTTCTTCTTTCTCTAATTCTTCGAGATAAATATCAACCTGTTTTTTATTAATATTAAGTGGTAATAATCCTTTGTTGTAGTTAAAAACGCTTTTATCACACACAATTGGTTTTTCATATTCTTCCAAGCATATTACCCATTCATTAGTATCAGTAGCTTGATCTCCACAATATCCAAGTGAGATATCTTTTATATTAGTGACTCCTGGAATACCCATAATAATTTTCATGATATCAGATAGCCTTACCTCACTGCGTAAATCTGCTTCTATAAGTTCATTAGTATCTATAAAACCATTTTGCAAAACTGGACCATCAAAAATCTCTAAAGTTGAATATCCTTTATCAAGCATTTGAGTCAATGAATAAAAATTTACCGTAGTTGAGAAATATGCATCAATTGCTCTTAACATCAACGCATGTACTTTTTCTTCATCTGCATCTGTACTTACCTCTATATCTGCACAAATTTTTACTGGGAATTCCTGTATTTTTTCTATTGTAACTAGATCTTCGCAAAGATTACGATACGCATGATAGCGTTCTCTTATTTTTATGGTTACCTGGTCTATACCTGCTTGATCTAGCTCCTCAAAATCAACATATAAATCATATAACCCTTTGAGTATAAATTCTTTTTTTTGCCCGCTTGGGATCAAACTAAAATCATCTGGATTATAGGATAGCAGATCATCTTTGCAATTAACATATACTTTCTTTGTATGTTTTGCCAGCCAACAATTCTTAACTCCTTCTATATCTATAAAAAGTTTGCGATAATCCAATGCCGTCACGGGACTGGTGGGTAGTACTTCTGAAGCTTTGAAAAACTGAGTTTTTACATTTTTAGTAATATCGTTAGATGCTAGTACATTTTCTATAGGAAGCTCAATTCTCATTCCTAAATCAGTAATAGCATAACAAAGCATTTCGAGCATTGTAATTCCTGGATCATGCGAGTTAAAGTCTGTCCATAACTTACCCCCTAATTGTTCTATATATTCGATGCCTTTTTCTTTTAAATAGAAAAAGTCTAAATCGTCTTGTGTAGCGACTTTTTTCGGTATGCTAATATGTTCGTTTAGTACTGACATGTTTCTGCTTCTTCAATTATAATAGGATCACAAACTTTAATATCGGTTGATATCAGATGATTTTTTGCTGATACCAAAATATGTTTTGGACTAGTTGGAGAAAGTACCTGAACAAATTCTAATTGTTCTAGATAGTCTTCATCCTTTGGGTTTTCTGGAACTTCTACTCCATCAGGATGCTTAGCCATTTCCAATTCGGATAAGTAATCCACATAGAATAGCTTCTCTACATAGTCGATAAGCGCACTACGATTTAATTCTATCCCGAAAACAATTTCTTGTGAGGTATCAAATGCCCATGGAGATAGGAATTTAACAAGATCTTCGTTTAATTGTTTTTGGTAAAAATTCTCATCGTATTGCTCATAAAACTTTACATTCAATCTAATTAGTACTTGCTCGTATTGAGGGTTCATTACCACGGCTTCTACATGCATGGTGTTTAATTGATTAATGAAGTTTTGAATTTTATTAAGGGTTGCTGTACTTAGTCTAGGTTCGAATATGTCAAAAACATTTTTGTCTACGATATCTGGAATAGCAACCAAGGTTACATCTCCAGGAGATAAAAAAGAGTCATTCGAAGTATGATTCAAACATTTCACTCTAAACACTTCTGGGAACTCTTGCATAATTAAATGTTCATAATCCCAAAGTGTAATGGCCCTATTTTTATGTCGCAATCTTTCGCTTATTCTTCTGTAATATTCATCATCAGACTCCAATGGCTTTCCATCAAAAGAATTGTAAGGTTGTGAAGCTCCTTTTATCTGTGGAACCCTACTAATTAGTTTTGAAATAGATTCTGCCGGAAGTCCATTATAGAGATGTGCCAGTTCATTATTATTATTTTCAAATTGAACTAATACTACTTGAGCCATGATGTCAATCACTTTACAAACTGCATCATAATCTTTGTGCATTTTAGCTCTTATCCAAATAAAATCTTTTGGAAGTCGGGTGTTGGTTTTGGTGGCTTGTTTCGGAATACTAAATTTAACAATACCCGATTTTAGGAAGTTATCAATACCATTGTTCAGCAAGCTTTCTTCTAGGTTCATCCATTGATTATTGCAGAGTACTGCCCACTCTACTCTTTGTTTTCCAACAAATGAATCTGCATCTGGATTTTCACTACCTTCTAAAATTTGAACCAATAAGGAAATTTGCTGTGAAACTTCTGCTTCTTCTAATCCGATATATAATTCACCACCATGACAATAATCAGGTACAATCCAGCTACCAGTATCTGCATTTTTAGTTAAGATACTCTTCTTTTGTGCTTGTATTTTTAAATATGAATGTTCTTCATACTGTCCAAATGGATCTTCATGAAATAGTTGTATCCGATTATTCCCATATTCGTTTTCTCCGTCTGCGGTAAAATCAGTATTTTCTTCAGCAGAATAGTTAAAGGTTATAACATCGGCAAAAGGTGTATATGGGTCATTAGGTATAAGCGTTTCATCATTATCACTAGATAATGCCAAGGTATATATTCTTGGGAATAGGAAGTGTAAAAAAGATTGGTTTAATGTTAATCGCAGCGGACCGCTCTTTCCTATTTCATATGAACTACCATCTACAGAGAAGTTTGTTTCATAAAGGTTATCATCATCAGGGTCCTCAAACAAAATTACATTTTCTGGATTGCTCTCGCTATCCCACTCTTCTTTATGAAAAACCGCTACTCTCGCTTTAAAATGATCGTCACCCTGAACTATTAAGTCTTCAACATTTGTATTTAGAACAATATCAGTTTCTGCGGATTCTGTTGTCAAGTCATCAATACCATCTTCTGGTTGGTTAGCAGATAAATTCGCCGCATTAGGATCTATAAACATTCCATCCATAAAGATATTTCTGCTGGTTCCCTCAAGGTAAACTGACTTGTATGCTTCATAAAGCTTCACAAAAGAATCAGGTGTATTTTTCCATTTAATATTTACGTTAATAGTCTCCCACTTCTTTAAAAAAACCTCTGGATAATTCATTTTAAAAGAAGATCCAGTCACAGGTTGGGTTGTAAAAGGATAAAAGGGTTTATTTGGATTAAGAACTCCTTTATCACTATCTAAGGTTAGCGATTTTATATCTCTTACATCAACACGTATTTTGATTTCTGAAACTGTTTTTTTAACTAATTTTCTAAACAGTACATGCCCTTTTTGATTATCTGTTTTTATTAAAAATCGAATAATAGGATTAGTAGTTGTAAAATTTTCGCCAAGTGTTTCGTTGTCATATTTTAAAATTGGAGGAGTATCCTTTGAAATTTGAAAAACTAACCGCAATTGATTCCCGAAAATACCTGATGATCGATTGGTATCTGTACCATTAATATTAAAAGGAACATCCTTACCTAGTTGAAAAACTCCTAGCCAACCTTCTTCTCCACTACATTGTATTTCAAGATTTTCTAATAAATCATCTTGAGTAAAAGGAGGTGTTGTAGTATTTATGTTTTCTGTAAAGGTAATCGTGATATCTATATTTCTTTCTCCCTCTTTGAGATCAAACATTGGTGATGCTATAGCAAAACCTAATCGAGCATCTGGTAACTCTGTATATCCTTTTTCTCCTGATGTATATCCAAACGGAAGCCAATAGTTTGCATCATCTGGTAAAGCCTCTTCTAGTCCATCTAACGAATTAGCCATTGAACTATACTTGATCTCACCCAGATTGATATCATTATATAAACTCTTTATTTGTCCAACTTTAGCTTTATTGGCAATGAGTTCTTCTGTGGTTTTATAAATGAGTTTATTACCATTGGCATCTTTACCACCATCTAATGCAGTTTCTTTTATTACTCTTTCTTCTACACTTTTTTTAGCCAGTTCGAAAATAATATGAGCTTTATCCTCTGTTGCTGGAAGTTTTTCTATCTGTAATATTTCTTTGTAGAAAAAATCAAGATGTCTTTTGGTAATCCTATTAAATCGTTGTTTAGAAAACTCTAATAACCTTAAAAAGCATATAAACAATGTCATATGAGGAGTGATACTACTCTGAGCTTCCAGATCTTCAATTGTTTTGGAAATCTTATTTTTTAGTAGTTGATAATCGCTATCTGTTCTTTTAGGAATGTCTTGATTAGTAAAATCGAAATGATTAAAAAGTTCTTGCCAATCACCAGATGGGATTTGATTATCATTTGTTTCAAAGAAATTTATGTGTTTGGCAAAATTGTATGCAAACAATAACCAGTCTTCAAGATCAAAGTCATGAAGTTCTAAATTAGCTGGATCCAAGACGCTATTAAAACGTTCCTCTTGATCGGTTCCATTTCTTTTAAAAATTATATTGTCTTTATGTTTCCCGTCGTTACACATAGATTTATTAGCGCATTATATGTTGGTTCCTTCTTCTTTATAGAAAGGAAAAACTACATTTCTTCTTGAGTTCGTACTTCTAATCAAATACTCAATTTTCACGAGCAATTTTCCTTCTAATTCATCTGTTTCAGAGATATCAATTTTAATTACATCTATTCTTGGTTCGTGATAGAGAATTGCTGTCTTAATTAGTTCAATTACAAAAGTTTTTAAGGTTCTATCAAGGGGTTTAAAAAGAAGCTCATCTAAGTTACATCCATAGTTGGGCACCATAATTCTTTCTCCTAATCTAGTTGTCAATAAAATCTCTAAACTCTTCTTGATATCCTCCTCATTAGAGGTCATCAACACATGTTTTGCTGTTTTATTAAACTCTGGTGGAAATCCCCAGCCTGTACCTAAAAAAGAATTCTTATTTTCCATAACTAACCTCCTATTATTACTGTAGGACATCCTAGTACAATTACTCCTCCATGAGCAGTACTATCTCCCATTCTTGCTGCTGGCATCCCTCCAATCATTACTGTTCCAGACCCCATAATTATTGTATCTGGTGGTCCTACACATACTGCCATATCGCCAACTCGTGCTGCTGGCAACCCTCCTATAAGTACAGTAGGTTCTCCTGGTGGTAATATGGGTCCTCCTACGTGCGGTACTACTCCTGTCACTAATGGACAGGTATGCATATCTGTAATTCTTGCTGCTGGTGGCATTGTCTATCTGTTTATAATTATTGGTTCCTTTTAAATCTTATCAATTAATCTGTACTAGTGACCCTTTAAGGGTTGCAATTGCACTTGAAGAAACTTCTATACCTGCTCCTCCTTCGGCTTTGCATTCTGCACTTGCTTTTATATTTACATTGGTTCCCTCGATATTAACATCTCCTGATGCATTTAGACTAATATCTCCAGCGCTTTCTACTGCTATACCCGAACTATCAATTGTAATTACATTCGAATTATCATCCTCGACAATAATTGAACCTGCATCTTCATCTAACACTATTTTTTTTCCTGCAGGTGTTTCAATAGTTATAGACTTTTTATCATCATCAAAAAGTACTTTCATTTCGCTTCTGGTAACAAATCCTTTTTCATGATTATCATCGCTTGCGGTAATAGGAGAAGGTTTAGCACTGCTATGTAACATTCCTAGTACCACAGCATCATTCGGGTCATCATTTATAAAGCCAACGATCACCTCATCCTCTATTTCGGGTCTAAAGAAAGCACCTCGATTTTCTCCAGCATCCAATGATGAAACTCGACACCAAATCCCTTGTTCTTCGTTATTGATGATTGGAATCTGAACTAAAATTCTTTCTTCTCCATCTGGGTCTTCTTCAAGTTGACTTACGATTCCTACTTGTAATCCACAAATTCCTGATAGTAATCCTGATGCTGGTAATGCATTGATATCATATGTTTCAGAAAACCATTTAGGGTTGATCCCAAATTGCGCATCTACTGTCCAATTTCCTTCTGCAATGTGATGACTTACTCCTGTGATATAGATCTTTCCATTAAATCTATCTCCTACTCCTTGTAGATCTAACAAAGTTCCTGGTTTTACGGCTGGTACTCCTTGAAACTTAACTCTACCTCTTACTTTTGACAATTGTTGAAACATCCACTTAGCATCACTCCAATCCTGCAATTCTTCAGTAGTAAGTGATCCTCCGTGGCGTAATTCTAGGTTTTCTAAAGCAATGACCGAAGAAAGGTTTGAAGCGGATAAATTACCGTTTAAAGAAACTGATGGATCATTTGCTTCTACCTCAACAATTTCTTGATCAGAATAGTTCCATCCATAAGAAGTAACCTTATCGATCTGATGTCTTGCATCTATCTCTGCGTCTAAGTCTAAAATAGTTGCTCCAAAGGTTACAGTTTCAACTGGATCTGTACTAAAATCTGGTTTAGCAACCTTTAATTCACCATTGTCTACAAAGCAAAGCTTGCCATTTGCTTGAGCTCGTGAAACCACATAGTCCCAATCCGACACATTATATTGTACTAACTCTTTATGCTCATAATTGGTAACCTCTACATCATTAGCAATACCATAATCGCCCGCAATTTCTTCGATAATATCACTGTCTTTTTTATCATAGAAATACTTGCTTTTTCTGCCTATTGTAAGTTTGACAGCTTCATCCTTGCACTCCACAATAAGATAAGAACCATTAGTTCTTATTTTTATATTATGTTTAATGACAATTCCTTTGAAAATCGTTTCTTCATCAGAATGGTATCCAGCGGTAATTTCGATTTCTGCTCCCGGTACAACTAGTTCTTGATTACTTAATTCAAAATCTTGCTTAGAGGGTTCTCCATCTGTTATAATCAACTTAGCAGTAGAGATTCTATTAACCTCCTTTTGGATAGAAATTGTTTTAACCTGATAGGCCTTAGACAACTCTTCTCCGTTGACAAGTACCTTGCTTGTAACAAGGTCTGCGTTTTTTGATGTCTGTATTACACTGCCTTCAGCCATTTTTATGATGTTTTTTCTATTGGAGGAAAGAAAATTTCTTTTCCTACTTCTAATTGTCTAAATGAAGTGATCTCATTTACTCTTGCTACTTCCAAGTAATACTTAGAATCTCCATAAATACGATGCGACATTAAAGGCAACGTATCTCCTTCTTTTACCACACGTACATGTGTTAAATCAGGGGATTGATTATTCTCTTTTGCTACTCTAAGATCATCTTCTACAAAACCTTGAAACTTTGCCTTTGCTACTGCACGGATCGGTGTACCGTCAGGTTTAAATAGTTTAAATTCTATGCTCATTTCGGTAAGACTCCCTTTGAAAAGAAGAGTCCCCCACGAAATCATTAGATAGTTTGGTTTATGTTCGTCCCCATTGTAATCTAGGATTACTTTTTTAAACTTTTCGATATCATCAATTATACCATCACCTTCGTCTTTAAAGACTTTATTACCCGAACTACTCCCAGGATCACTACCGTAGTGAATTATAACACCTGATCTATCAAATAAAAATTCTAATTCAAGATCTTCTGGAAGTTTTTTATTAAACTTAGGAGATAAATCACTCGTCCCCGAAGCTTGATCCTCGTTTTGCTCAATTTTATAATTAAAGGTGTATTTTTCTGGATTTACCAAGGTGGTAAATTCACCATCCCCAACTTTATCATTAAATTGTGGATCACTATAGGCTACAACCTTTAATTTTTTTAATTCTCCAGTACTCATTGTTTATCGTTCAGACTGTTTTGAAATGATCTCCATGATTTGTTCTACACATTCTGCAACAATCATATCCTTATTTCCTGATGGTTTATCTCCTTTTGGGGCATCCGTATTTTTCTGATCATTGTCTACATTTATTTTGATATGTAATTCTTTAATTTCGATCGCTCCCATGATTATCAAATTGTATTATAGTAGTTATACACCAGTTCTATGGTTTCAATAACCACTTTACTTTCTTGAGCATTAAAATCAGCTATAGACCATTTAATTGGATAGGCATGCACAATATTCCAGGACAACAACGGCTCATGATTTTCATTTAAAAGTTTAACAATAAGATCTATAGGTTCAAACTCAAAGTTTTCGACAGCATCTTTGCACCAACTGATTACTTTAGAATCTACCAATAAGCCTCTTTTTAAAACTAAGTTTGGATATTTTGTTCTAACCGGAATTTTATGCTTAAACCTATTTTCTCCACCTTCAGTAACATCTTCTGTTTCTACATCTACCGATAATCCAGCTACAGACTGAAATTGATGATCTACTTCACTAGTTGATAAACCAGTAAACTCGACACTAAAATGAAAGCCAACGGGTGGATAATAGGTTGCCATTAAGATGCTATTTTAAGACTGTTAATTGCAAATTCTGCCGATTCAATAGCAATCTCATTTCCATCAGCCTTAAGATCTGTGGATTGTATCTTAAGTAACCAAGCATCTTGTGCTTCCCAAGTTAATATAGGTTCATGTTTTTCATCTAACAAGCTAATGGTAAGGTCACTTCTAAACTTCTCTTCGCCTTCTTGAAAGAATACATTCTTCTTCCACATATCATAGAACTGTCCTTTTGTAGAAACAAAAGTTCCTCTTTTGATTGCTATGTTAGCAAACTTGGTCATCCCTGGTTGTTTTTTCTTGAAGTAGTCATTATCCGCTCCTCCTCTATATTCTATTACTTCAGTTTCAAAGTCTAAACCAGATACTTCGGTACAATTTAATTCGGTGTCACCTCCAATTGTTACCTTAAAATGGAACTTTGGTAATGGATATTCTGCCATGATTTCTATGTTTTATGTTGTTGATTTAAATTATTATAAGTTGATTAAGCTTCTTGCATTTTATGAGAGAACTTAAGAATGATAAATTCTGCTGGACGAACAACCGCCATTCCGATTTCGATAATCATATTTCCATCAAGAATATCATCAGCTGTCATCGTTTCTCCTAATCCCACATTTACATAAAATGCTTTATCAGGTGTAGGACCAGCTAATGCTCCTGCTCTCCATTGTAGTGTCAAGAAATTATTGATCATTGCTTTTACTCTAACCCACGTATTCATATCATTAGGTTCAAAAACAAATTGTTCTGTAGCTTTTTTGATAGATTCCTCGGCCATATTAAAAAATCTTCTTACTGGCACATATCTCCACTCCTTATCATTACCTGCTAAGGTTCTTGACCCCCAAACCAAAGTTCCTTTTCCTGTAAAAGTTCGAATTGCATTTACAGATTTTCCTGCTACAGTATCTACATTTAATCGATCCTGTTCTTCATTGGTTATTTTTATAGAAGGTTTGATTACATAATTTACTCCAACATTTGCTGGCGCTTTCCAGACTCCTCTATCACTATCTACTCTTGCATATACCCCTGCCATAGCACTACTTGGTGGTAACTCAAGAGGAAGGATTCCTAATTCTACTTTAATTAGGTTATAAGTTGCACTATCTATATTCTCAATAGCTGCTAGATTTTGACCATCAAGAGAACCAGTTATAACGCCATCAGCTGCTTGTGCTGCGGTAATTGCATCGGTTAATGCAGGTGTTATTAATGCTATCACTGCCTGAATATCTGCTTCTATGGTCGCAACGGCTGTAACGGCTGCTGTAGATTCTGTTTTTACTACTCCACCACCAGGTGCACTATTGGCTGCCCCATTAATATCAGTAATATGTCCTTCTAAAGCTGTGATTAATGTTGGAATAGCACTCGCTCCTGTTATTGCTGCATCCAATGCTCCTGCAGCGGCAGTCACTCCAGCTTCTCCTACTGCATTACCATCAGTCGCTGCACTGGATCCAGAGCTAACTACACTATTAAGTGCATCAACAATAGGT
This sequence comes from Aquimarina sp. AD1, assembly GCF_003443695.1. NCBI lineage: Bacteria > Pseudomonadati > Bacteroidota > Flavobacteriia > Flavobacteriales > Flavobacteriaceae > Aquimarina > Aquimarina sp. AD1. Next base: position 2,007,207 of record NZ_CP031966.1, read on the forward strand.
TGGATTGTATCGGTAATAGTAGTTCGATTAGTATTGGCTTCTCCATTAGTACCTGCTTGTAAAACTGTATCTGCATCTGTTAACGCAATGACTAAAGCTGGAATACCATTTAAAACAGTTTGTATGTCTGAAGTACTCTGGGTAGCTGTTGCCATTGCAGTAATACTCTCTGGAGTTTCATCTTCGCTGGTATGACTAATAGCAACATTAGCTTCATCATAACTATAATCTAGAATGGTTTCTAAATATGGGTAATAAACAGCACCATATTTTAGGTAATCTTTTTCTAGGTTTACTCCTGAACGCAATGCTACAATTGGAGCATCACTAGTATCATCATAACTATAGGTATCTATGATTGCAAATCGATCCTGAAGATCATTACATTGAGTTAAGGCATTATTATATAATGCGAAAAATTCGTTTGGATCTGCAATTGCAGTAGCATCAGGAAACAATAACAATGTGGGCTCATCTTCTTTTTTAAGAAGATCTAACCCATCATTTAAATCACTAAATAATACATTTCCTCCTGTATAATCAGCTACAGAAACAATGTAACAAGGTCCTCCTCCATTTGCAAAATACATCTGTAAGGCATAATACATTAAATAGGGTTGTCTATTAGCTACAACCTGATCCTTATCAATTGTAATATTTCTTTCTATATCTCCATTTACTAAGGCATCAAATATTGTAACTTCAATATTTACCTCTGGTAATGCAAATCCAAAGTATGTTTCATATTCTAACATAGAAGTAATTCTGGTTGGCTTTTGTAACAAATCATCTGCTACCTTTTTTGTTGCCTTCTCAGTGTATCCTATAAAAGCTGGAATTGCTGTTTCTACTTGGGCTACGGATGGAGGAAATTTAACAATCTCCTCTATATAAACCCCTGGTGTTTTGTACGTTGCCATAATTTTAATTGTTTTTAAATAAAAATTTCAGAATATGTTGTTGTAATATTTGTGTTTACATCTGTTGTTTGCTTTATCAAATCTGCTGTTGGATTCGGAAAAGTATATTTTTCAATATCCGATGGAAGCGGAGGTACAATATCAGCATCAGGATCAATTTCGATAAATCCGTTTTTGGTTAAAGGTTGAACAGAAGAAGTTTCTAATTCCTCATCATCAGATTTATTAATATATTTCCAAATTGTTTTTCTGTTATCAAAATGAAGCTTATAAGAAGGACTAGGATCTAATAAATAGTTTTTCACATCATTAGGATCTGAGTTATCTATTGTGATAAGATCCATGCTATTATCCCCTATCGTATGAAGTTTAATAATGCCGAGCAATCCTTTACTCTTTTCTGATTGTATAGCTTGGTTTAATAGATGCTTAGCTTCATCGGTTGCTAAATCACCTTCCTCAACTTCTGCCAATAGCTCTAAATAAGGATTGGTACTTGCATCACCATTCTCCTGCAATATGTTATACCAAATTGCTTGCGAACCTTCTTCTGATAACAAATAATCCTGATCTATTAGATCGTTAGATGAATTTAAAGGGATATATGTATATGGATCGGATTCTGTACTTGGTTTTATATTTGAGAAATAGTACAATCTATTTTTCTCTTTGGGTAACTCTGTATAATTATCAAATAGGTAATCGTTGTTGTATATGAGGAATGTAAACCCTAGATTATCATCGAGAAAAATTGTTGATTTATAATCATCATTTTCTTCTACAACCTTGTTAAGTACTATAAAACCATCCGTCCCCTCTTTCATAATAATTTTATGATCTCTAAAAACCTTTTGCGTAGCAGTTGTTGGAACCACTTTCAAAAAATCTTTAAAAACATACTTATTTAATCGTATAACCTTCTCTTCATTATTCATCGAGGTAAATGAAATAGATCCATTATCAAGAAAATATGAATGATGCAGCTGCACCTGAAACATCTCTTTATATAAAATACTAAAAGCCAATTAATTACGTTTTAAACTTCCATTAATCTCTGTTATCAAACTACCTTCGGATTGTGTTACATCTCTTTCTATCTCCAGTACACTAACCTTATATATTACTGAAGGATATTGTTTACCCCCTAGAGTTCCCCAGATAAAGTTCATTTCTTCAAATGATGGAGTAAAAAGCTCTGTTGTAAACTTAAAATCACCTATCTGATCCATTCCATCCAAATCCCTGTCAAAATTTGTATTAGATTGTGTAAAAATCTTCTTGGATTGAAAAAATTCTACCACTCTTGAAATACTTTTTAATGATTCTTTATAATCATTCCTATTTGCCGAAAACATTATATAAAGATTCAAATTAACTTTGTTGTTTTTATAGACCACTTTTGTGCCTTCTATTTTATGATTTAGAATATTTTTTAAGGTGGATTCTTCTTCTGTATGTAGTAGCGAAAGAACAATATTATTGCTATCCGAGGGTTCATCATCTTCAGACTCCACAAAAGCTATATTATCTAATGAAACTGGTTTTTCTTCAATTTCTATGTTGAAAAAATTATTAACCTCCTCTGTAATAATCTGTAACACTTCGAATATCATATCCTTTTATTATCGAATTAACTGATTTGTATCTAAATCTTTTACATCTAGCGTTAGATATATAAGATCGCTTGCATACTAAAAAAATTAAAGAATTCGGGGTAGGTTACTAATTCATTGGGGTTTGAATATTCTCAACCAATAAAAGGGAATTATATGTTTGATTAAGATGTTATAAAATTATGTTTTAGACAGATCATTTGGTATAGTTAAAACACGGAATCTGTAAAGGAAAACAACTTTACTATATAGGGGTAAATATCCCTAACAAATTACTGTTTTGTAATACCGTATTACTATACTATCGTTAACAAAATAGTTTACAAAACCAGAGTGCTCTTCCCTGAAAACCGTGAATACATTTTCACTAAAAGAGGTGTGAAAAAAAAACGTTTTATTCCGAACCTTTGTAGTGTTCAAAAACAAAAAGCATTTTTATTATGAAAAGCACATTAATTAAAATAATATTCTCCATTAGTTTAATATTTCTTCCTAGAGTCAAAGCGCAGCAGTCATTACCTTTAACCAATGGAACTTCTACTAATGGTATTTCAAAAACTATAATAAAACCAAAAAGTAATAGTAATACGTATTACTACAGCAATGGCTCTATAAAAGAAATTAGAGAAACAAGTAACAACAAGTTACATGGAACCTGGAAATTATTTTATGATAATGGCCAATTAAAAAAAGAAGGGGTATTTAATAATGATAAAATTCATGGTCAATGGAAAATCTATGATCAAAAAGGACGATTAATATTTATCGAAAACTACAATAACGGTGATGAAGATGGGATATGGAAAGCTTTTTATTCTAATGGAAAAATAAAAATTGAAGGAGCATTTACTAAAGGTAAGAGACAAGGTACCTGGAAAACATATAACGAATTCGGAGAATTAAGAAAAATAGTAACATTTGAAGATGATATAGAAAAGCGAGAATTAATTTTAGATGATAAATCTAAAGATTTAAACTTTTATTCTATAAATCAATCCATTGGAAATTATTAATACTTCTTCCAGAAACTCCCAAATCATGTTAACAATCGTTTTACTAACCATAATTGTTACTGCTATAGTAATATATTATCAATTCTATTGGACAAAAATTGAGCAACATTATGAATGTATAAATTATGAAAATTATTCTTTAATTAAAGAATCTCCTTTTTCCGAAGAGTGTAGTTCTTATCAAATTTTAAGAAAAGAAAATGAAATCTGGTTCAAAAGGGATGGATACTCTCTGTTTTATATTTCTTTAAAATCAATGGACTCAAGAAATGTTGAGTTAATTGGATTGGATGGTTATGGTATAAGAAATATGGAATTTAGAAAATACATTTGTCGATTAGTGCAAAAAATAAAAATCAAACATAATAGTCAATAAAAATAAAGGAGAACTTCAAGTTCTCCTTTATCCAAATATGATATGTTGATATAATAATTACATCTTTACATCAGATAATTTTACTTCATTAGCATCTTTATCTAACATTACTACTTCGTCAAAACCAGCATTTTTAAATTGTTCAAACTGAGTAGCAGCATCTCCTATAACTAAATATGCCATTTTAGACTCATCCAGATATTTGTTAGCCAGTGCTTTATGCTGTTCTAGAGTCATTCCTTCAATAATTGACTCTTCTTTAGCTATATAATCAGCAGGAAGGTCATATCTTCCCATTTCTTGTAATATTCCTAATAATGCGAATTGAGTTTCGAATTTACGTGCATTTGATTTAATTAAAGCATTTTTAGTAAATGTCAAATCTTCTTCAGAAATACCGCTTTTATATTTTTCGATTTCATCTTTAAATATTTTTACTGATTCAAAAGTAGTATTGGTACGTACACTAGAAGAAGCGGTAAATGTTCCTGGAATTTTACTTCCACTAAACCCTGATCTTGCACCATAAGTATACCCTTTTTCTTCTCTAAGAATTAGGTTAACGTTTCCGGAAAAAGATCCTCCTAACTTATAATTCATTACCGTAGCTGGGAAATAATCTTCATCTGTACGAGCCATAGATAAGTACCCAATATTGATAACTGATTGTTTTGCATTAGGAATATCTACAAAGTACAAAGATGCTTTATCTCTATTATTTACAATTTCATACTCAGGAATAGTAACTTCTTTACTTGCCCATTTACTCTCTAAGTTTTTAAGTGAAGCTATAGCCTTATCCTTATTTAAATCACCAACTATTTGAAATTTACTTACGGATGGAGAAAAATTATTCGTATAAAATTGCTTTAAGTCATCAATAGTTATAGATTCTACCGAAGTTACTGTTCCACTAGTTGGATATGCAAACATGTGTTTATCTCCATACAATACCTTATTATAAACATTTCTTGCAACAACATTAGGGTTGGCAGCTGATCTTTTTATTCCATTAATAGTTTTAGTCTTAATTCTTGCGAATTCTTCCTCATCCCATCTAGGTTCTAATAAAATTTCTTCTACAAGGTTTATCGTTTTATCTAGATTACGTGCTAATGTATTTCCACTAATGATTATAGCTTCTCTTGTAGTATACATATTAATTGAAGCTCCTAACAATTCTATTTCTTCTTCTAACTGCTCTGGAGTTTTAGTTGCAGTTCCTTCCATCATTATGTCAGTCATAAGGTTTGCAACTCCAACCTTATCAAAAGAATCTAATAAATGACCTCCAGAAATCACTAAACTAAAATTCACTAAAGGAAGTTCATTTTGTTCCATTCCGTATACTTTCATTCCATTAGCTAATGTTGTATTCCAAGAAGATGGAATATTAAGCTTAGGAGACTCTCCTTCTTTAGGCGCTACAGATCTATCGAAAGCGGATGGTGTTTTTTCTATTTCTTCTTTTGTTTCTGCCACTGCGTTTTCTACATTCTCTTTGATTTCTTCTTCTACAACAGCAGCTTTTTCAGAATCATTGGCTGCTAAATCAACTTTCCCTTTAGGAACAAAGCTCGTAATAACATAAGGTTTTCCTTTAATGTACTTATTATATACTCTCAATACATCTTCTTTGGTAACCGCTTTGATATTTTCTATATCTTGGGTAATAAATCCAGGATCTCCAGCAAATACATTATACTGTGCTAACTGAAAAGATTTTCCTAAAACACTACTTATTCCATTATAAAACTGAGTCTCTAGACCGGCCTTTATTCTTTCAATATCCGTATCTGTGATTCCTTCTTCTTCAAATTTCTTAAACGCTTCAAAAACTCCAGCTTCGATATCTGCTAAGCTTTTTCCTTCATTAGCGGTAACATTAACTCTAAATTTACCAGCTATTTCCATAGAACGATTCCAAGCATTTGTATCCGATGTCAATTCTTTTTCTTTAACTAACACCTTATACAATGGAGCTTTTTTTCCTTCGGACAACAATTCTCCTAAAAAATCTAAAGCATATGCATCATCTGTATATTGTTCTACAGTTGGCCATACCATATTAAGTTGAGCAGTTGTAGCAAAATTATCTTCATGCATAAACCTCTTTGTCCCTGACAAAGTTACATTCTGAACTTTTAATTTTTCTACTGGTTGTCTTTTTTTGATTTCACCAAAATACTTTTCAATCATTGCCTTAGCATCAGCTGTTTCAAAATCACCTGCTAATACCAGTGTGGCATTATTTGGACCATAATACTTATCATAAAACTCCTTTACATCTTCTACCGTAGCATTCTGAAGATCTACTAACTCCCCTATCACTTGCCAATTATAAGGATGACCTTCTGGAAAAATATTTTTATCAATTACCCAACTTGTATGACCATAAGGGTTATTATCAACTCGTTGTCTTTTTTCATTTTGAACTACCTCTTGTTGATTATTAAAAGCACTTTCGGTAACTGTATTAATCAAGAATCCCATTCTATCAGATTCTAACCACATTACTGTTTCCATTGCATTTTTAGGAACCACTTCGTAATATATAGTCCCATCTTGCCAAGTACCTCCATTAAGAGTTCCTCCTACATCCTGAATCTTTTTGAAAAACTGATCCTGAGGTACGTTTTCCGATTCTTGGAATAGCATATGTTCAAATAAATGAGCAAACCCTGTTCTTCCTGTTTTTTCTCGATTAGATCCTACACCATATTGTATAGCAACCGAAACAATAGGATCTGATTTGTCTTGATGTAAAACAACCTGAAGGCCATTTTCTAATTCGTACTTTTCGAAATCGATAGATAATTTACCAACTTCCTCGTTTTCTGATTTAGTTTCTGCTGTTTCTTTTTTACAAGAAATAACGGAAACAAATAAAAAGGATAATGCTACTAAAAGCGTCCTAGATATTCGAGTTTTCATGTTTTATTTTTTTGATTAAGGTTTAAATGTAGTTTAAGGAAATGAGTATTTATATTGTTATATTATTAAAAAAACGTTAAAAAGGTCGTTTTTTATTCAAAAAAGTTTCTGTATACATTAAAATTTTAAGATTTATTTATTTTAACTGTTGATCCTAATATAAATCCCTTTATAATATTTTTTTTATAAATACATTACTCTATATCTCATTCCATATTAAACTTAAAAAAAGAAAAGCTATATATATTATATATAACAATACAAAATATATAAAGCTTTTATAATTCGTAATTATAAAAATTAATTAAGTATTGACTATTCTTTAACCATTTTCTTAATTAATCTTCTTTGATCATTTTCTATTACAATAAAATAAGCTCCAGGTGACAAAGATGATATATTCAATTCAACCTGCTTGGAAGTTATTTTCTGGATATCAAGAGTTTTATTTAATTTCCTTCCTCTTATATCAAAAATTGTAATAGTAGGATTAACAAAGTTAACTGTATTATCTATGTACAACCTACTTCGAGTAGGGTTTGGATGGATTTTTATAGTATCTAAATTAAAATCTTCAACACTAAGAGTAGTAGGCTCGACATTTAAAGTAAAATTAATTACCTGTTGTGCTACCCCACAATTTGCTCCAAAAGTAACTTCTACTGTCCAATCTCCATCTTCATCCCCATTAAGTTCTATATTATCAAAATTAATACTATCGGTATTATATGTTTGACCTCCAGGTGCAGTCCAAACTACCGAAGCATTAAACGGAGAAGCTGGTATTGTCAATTCTATATTTAAATCTTCTAAAACTTCAATTGTTTCTCCGTCACTAAATGATACTGCTGTTCCTCCATCAATACTATATACTGTGTCTCCATCCGATAAATCAGGAGTATCAGCTGCAATGTTAATATTTACAGGTGTTCGAATCGATTCACACCTCCCTCCTTTTGATGTAAAATTCCAATCATAAAAGAAGTAATAGAATTCTAATGCATTTACTGTGTTTCCAACAATTGAAACTACATTGGAAGGTGAAGTATAAGGATAACTAACTCCATTTCCTGCAGGTGTTCTTCTTAATGAAACTAAATCACTTGTTACAGATATTATATTATTATTCCCTTTAGGAACATTAAGGTTTACAATTACTAACGATTCCCCTAATGGAATATCTACAGTAGTTGAAGCGACTACATTTCCAGCTGCATCAGCAACTTGTATAGTTCTAGATCCAGCAGACATAGCTGACATCATAAAAGACTCAATAGTAATATCATCATTCGTATTAAAAATCAACCCCTGAGAAAAATCATAATCAGCAGCTGTACTAATATCTGGCGCAGGTGTTTTCTCTGAAACTATTACTGAAGAAACTCCTGAAACATAATAAGTAGTAGGACCTGTTATAGCTGGGGTTATAAAAGATGTCCCTGTTGCTATTTCAGCACCTCCTGTAGCCGCAGTATACCACTTATAATCTGTGCTCCCCGAGGCTGTAAGTGTTGCTTGATCATTAGCACAAACATCAATATCAGAAACTAAAGGTTGTAAAGCTTCTTCCAAGTCTAACGAAAATGCATACTCAATTGATCCACACGTTCCATCTGAATCAATTGTCACCAAATATTGACCTGCTTCATTTAAGGATAGATCATTAATTGTTATAGACGCATCTGCACTAGAGAAGCCATTTGGTCCAGACCAAACATAAGTTGGATTAGCTCCTGTAAGTACATCTAATTGAAATTTGATTGATTGTCCAGTACATAAGCCTACTAAGGACCCTTCTTCAACAGCTCCATTATCTATTGACAATTCTTGTTTTGCAGTAATTGTAAGACAATTAGGAAGTGAAGATCTCCATATACCCCTTCCATAAGTAGCTGCGGTAATGGAATTATCAGCTATATTAATTTCTAAATCATTAACTATAGTAGTTGGTAAATTATTTAAAAATGGAGTCCAAGATCCATCATTAACACTCCTATACACACCAATACTCGTACCTATGTATATTGGATCTTGTGATTGACCAGAATGGTGCACTATATCATTTATAAAAAAGTAATTGTCATTTATTGGTAAATTTGAAGAAATATTATTAAAAGTATTTCCTCCATCGATTGACTTATGAACGGCAGATGCCGTAGTAACCCATACAATATTAGGATCTGTATTATGAATAGCTATTCCTCTTATTCTGCTTCCAAAATTAAATACATCTACAACATTATTTCCTGAATCAGTTGTTTTCTTAAGTGTACTACTTACTGAAATATACATAATTGCATTATCAGATGACGCTATTTCCATTTGACTTGCTGAACTTCCTAAATCCGCTAATTGTACCCATCCATTTTCAGCTGCATTTAAACGATATAAATTATCATAACCAGCAAATAACTCTCCTGTTGCGTTTATTGCTAATGGCGTTATCCAATTCCCATTAGATCCAGCTGGTTGGGGCACACTTCCTGAACCACTACTACCTGCATTCGAAGACAAATATAGCCCTCCTCCATTTTGAATAAATCCGTAATACTTATCATCATTTGTTGGATCAATTGCTGTATCCATTCCATCTGCACCATAGTAATTAAGCCAATTTCCATTTCCATTATTATATGCGTGCCCTCCATTATCTTGTAATCCTCCAACCATTTTATTTGGATCATTTTGAGAAACAGCCACTTTATAAAATTGACTTGCTTGAATACCAGCTGTATGATCTGTAAAAACATTCCCACCATTAGTAGATGAATAAATACCTCCGTCCGAACATACGAAAACAGTTCCTCCAAAAGATCTAATCATATGTATATCTGCATGCGTATAAGAAGCACCTTGAGGGAAAGACCATTCATTTAATTTACTAAAAGATGTACCTCCATCATCTGACTTCCAAACATTAAGACAACCTACAAATACTTCATCAGCATCTGTTTGTGAAACACCTAAGGCTAAATCATAAAAAGCTTGTTGACTTTCTATAACATCCGTAGAACTATTTTTTTCTAAGAAAGACTCTCCACTATTTTCAGAGCGATATACACCTTGAAAAGATTCGTCCGCATTAACACTTAATATGTAGACATATTCGTTATTTGCAGGTGTTACCTCAATTACCATTCTACCACTACCTGTTGGAGTTCCATTGGTAATAATATTAAAGGAATCTCCTCCATTGGTCGATTTATAAAATTCGCTAGGAGTTACAGCATATATTACATTAGGATCGCTTGGTTTTAATTTAATATCTTTAATATTTCCTGGTAAAGTAACATTCCAAGTTACACCTGCATCTATTGATTTAAAAATTCCTGTATTAGTAGCTACCCATAATATACTAGAATTGGTTGGATGTATATAAATTTCATTCATTGACAATGGTGTATTACTTGGAGCCAATCCAGTCGGATTCCAAGTTTGTCCGCCATCTGTAGATTTAAAAACACCGGCACTTAAAGTATCATTTCCATCATCATCTCCTGTGGAGATATAAATAATATCAGAATTAGAATAATCTATAGCAATTCCTGAAACCCCTATTTGAGGTAAATTATCTGTTAAAGGCATCCATCCATTTCCAGCGTTAACTGATTTCCATAATCCTCCCGCAGGAGTACCTACATACCAAATATTTGCATCATTCGGATCTACAGTTATAGCATTAATTCTAGCTTGACCTGAAGACCAAGACCCTGTATTTGTATGGGTAAAAGGTCCTATGGCTTCCCAATTACTTAAATCTGTAGATATTAATTTATTATTTATTTCATTCCTATGTTCCCAAGCAATCCATTTATCTTCAGGAGTTGGCAAGTATCCTTCTCCATCAACAACATCCTCCCAAATATATTCCCATCTTTTAAATGGTTTATATCCACTACCTTTCTTACTAGGGTCTCTTGTTTCCCAATAATCATTAAAAGCTTGTTGAATTTCTTGAAAAGTAGGTCTTAATTCCTTGTTGGTCTTACTTTGTCTCAGGTTCCGCATCCAAGGAGCATCTTGATTGTATTGAGCATTAATTATTCCGAAAAAAAGTAGAGCGAAAAAGAGATAAAAATTTTTCATAATTTGTGCAAAAGATTAATAAATGTTTTAAAATATATAGAATTATTTAATTCAAAAAAAATGTCTTGTCTAGTTACAACAGTTTTAGCAAAAATTACCCTACTTATAATGTAAAAAAATTTCTGCCTATCCAATAAAATTTAACCCAACCACCCATCACGATCTAAACTTCGATACTGTATTGCTTCAGAAATATGATCTCCATTAATTGATTGAGAACCCTCTAAATCTGCGATAGTTCTAGAAACCTTTAATATTCTATCATACGCTCTAGCCGAAAGGTTTAATCTTTCCATAGCGGTTTTTAATAATTCTTTTGAAGCATCATCTAATTGACAATAAACTCTTAATTGTCTCACACCCATCTGGGCGTTATAATGAATGTTTTTTAAATCTAGAAACCTTTTTGTTTGTATATCTCTAGCTTTAATAACACGTTGTCTTATCATAACACTACTCTCACCTCTTCTTTCTTCACTTAATTTATCAAAAGGAACCGGAGTAACTTCGATATGAATATCAATTCGATCCAATAAAGGTCCAGAAATTTTACTAAGGTATCGTTGCATTTCTGCAGGAGAAGAAGTCACTGGCGCATCGGGATCATTAAAATACCCTCCAGGACTTGGGTTCATACTCGCTACTAACATAAAGCTGGATGGGTAAGTCACAGTAAACTTAGCTCTAGAAATTGTTACTTCTCTATCCTCTAATGGTTGACGCATAACTTCTAATACATCTCGTTTAAATTCAGGAAGTTCATCCAAAAACAAAACACCATTATGTGACAAAGAAATCTCACCAGGTTGCGGATAACTACCTCCACCAACTAAAGCAACATTAGATATTGTATGATGAGGACTACGAAAAGGACGTTGTGCCATTAATCCAACATTATCTTTTATTCTTCCAACAACACTATGAATTTTCGTCGTTTCTAATGCTTCTTGAAGAGACATTGGAGGCAATATGCTTGGTAACCTCTTACTCAACATTGTTTTTCCACTACCTGGGGGTCCAACTAAAATAATATTATGACCACCTGCAGCAGCAATCTCCATGCATCTTTTTATACTCTCTTGCCCTTTTACATCCGCAAAATCAAACTCTGGATTATCTAGTTCTTTATAAAATTCTTCTCTAGTATCCACAACGGTTTGATTCAAAGTTCCTTTTCCATCGAAAAAATCTATAACTTCTTTAATATTTGTTACACCGTAAACTTCCAAATTATCCACTATTGCAGCTTCTTTTGCATTTTGAGTAGGTAAAATAAATCCTTTAAACCCTTCTTCTCTAGCTTTAATAGCAATAGGCAAAGCTCCCTTTATAGGTTGAAGACTTCCGTCTAACGATAATTCTCCCATTATTAAATAATCAGAAATATGTTCTCCCTTAATTTGAGAACTGGCAGCAAGTATACCCAAAGCTAATGTTAGGTCATATGCTGATCCCTCTTTCCTAAGATCTGCGGGAGCCATATTAATGGTAATCTTCTTACCTGGAAGTTTATAATTATTATTCTGTAGTGCAGCTGCAATTCGAAAACTACTTTCTTTAATAGCATTGTCAGGCAATCCTACTAGATGATATCCAATCCCTTTATCTATATTAACTTCTACAGTTATTGTCGTAGCCTCAACACCGAAAACGGCACTTCCAAAGACCTTAATAAGCATATTCTTTTTTTAAATTATAACTAGAATATCTCCTTATGTGATACCATCGCTATAAGTATATGTCATTTCCGATCTATATGTTACTGGCAAATCACTATTTTTTTCAAAAAATTTTAAAAACTTGTTATAAAAAGGGATTACAGATTAGATCTGTATTAATTATTACACCCTATAAATACTATTGTTTAGGACTTACGAAAAGGCAATATTTAATTAGTAGTCGTAAGAAATTTTACTACCCAAAATATAGAAACTTACAACCAACAAAAAAACAGAAAATAATCAGCCCTATTAAAATTAATGCGTTGATACGAATTACTTTAAAATAAAAACAACTTAATAAAAGTAAAGGTAACAACCGAATAAAAAACAAACAAAACAATTTCTAGACGATATTTTTCTACGATTCTCTTTAACATTGGAAGTGGTTTAAGTTTATTGGTTTATATATAAAACAGCTAATTATCTTTCTACCCTATATTTATTAAAAAAATCCCAACCTGGTTAATTGTTGGGATTAAATAAAAAAATAATAATCTTTATAAAAGTAAAATTTTATTGTCTTGAAAAAACAATACAAATACTGCGTTTTTCCTTTTACTTAAGACTCATCATATTACATAACAAACAATTTAGAGAACTGCTTCCTGATGAGAAAGAAACAACCTCTCATTTAAAAACCTAAGGGTAGGTATTTTATCTTTAGTTTCTACAAGAATAGATATATTATTATTACTCCCGCCATAAGAAATCATTCTAACAGGTATATAATTAAGGATTTCAAAAAGTTTATGAGAATTTTTATCGTTAATTACAGATTCTCCAACAATACAAATAATACTATGATTCTGTTCAACCGTAACCTCTGCATACCCCTCTATTTCTTTTACTATTTCATCAATGTGAGTAACATCATCAATCGTTAAAGAAATTGCTATTTCTGATGTAGTAATCATATCAATGGATGTATGATAATTATCAAAAACTTCGAAAATCCTTCTAAGATATCCGTGTGCCATCAACATTCTATTTGATTTAATTTTAATGGCTGTTATTCCATCTTTCGCAGAAATGGCTTTTAATCCTTTTCTATATGTTTTATTAGAAATTACTGTTCCAGCTGCCTTAGGATCGAACGTATTTTTTAATAGTACAGGAATATCTTTATCTACAACTGGAGAAACTGTTTGTGGATGTAAAATTTTAGCTCCAAAATATGCTAATTCCGCAGCTTCATTATATGTAAGATGAGCAATTGGGTTTGTACCTTCTACATATCTAGGATCATTATTATGTAACCCATCGATATCTGTCCATATTTGAATCTCACTGGCATTTAGTGCAGCACCTATAATAGTAGCGGTATAATCGCTACCTCCTCTTTTAAGCGTACTAATTTGATGTAAATGATCTCTACAAACAAATCCCTGCGTTATATATATATTAGAAGTTTCATTGCTTTCCAGAACTTCATTTAATTTCTGAGAGACCTTTTTAATATTTGGATTATCCACATTATCAACACACATAAAATCCTTTGCCGAAATTAATTGATTGGTAACTCCAATAGTACTCAAAAAGTTCGAGAAAATATAGGTTAACAATGTCTCACCAAAAGTAAGAACCCTAGCATTTAACACTTCTGTATATTCCTGGTTAGACAACTCTAACATTTCTGTTATCATTGAAGAAATTCCATCCTTAAGACTATTTTTTAGCATTAAGTCATCTACTAAGGTATCAACTACCTCTAAATGTTTATTCTCTAATCTATGAAGATTTCTAGTAATACCTTCTGCATCTTTTAGTTTTATATATGCTACTAAATTTACCAACTGATCAGTAACTCCAGACATCGCAGAACATACAACGATCTTTTGGTCATTATCACTTATAAGTATATCCTTAACTTTATACAAATTCTCTACAGACCCAACAGATGTTCCTCCAAACTTTAAAATCTTCATAGCAATTTTTATTTTTTACAATGCATAATTAGACAATAGAGCATAAAGAATAAATATTTTGATAAAAAAAGTATATATTTGCACAATATGTTAAATATCTAACAGAATGAAAACTATTACAGATTGTGTTCACAATATACTGAGGCATCAGCCATTTTTGGAAGACGCACTATCACGAGATATTATTAATTTTAGTTCACTCGCTACCGATCTATTGCCGCAAGTAGAAAAAGAAATGAGAAAACCCGTAAAGTCAGGTTCCATTGTAATGGCTTTACGAAGATATCATCCTAAAAGAATTAAACATTCAGAAAATCTTGGAAGCTTAGGCGATATTGTGGTAAGGTCAGGAATTACAGAATATGCTTTTCTAAACTCTAATACAATTCTTACCAGTCAATCTAATCTATTAAATACTGTGAAAGATAAATCAAAAACCTATTTCACATATTCTAGTAATTTCCAAGAAAGTAATATACTTGTTTCTTCATCCCTTAAGTCAGTGGTTGAAGATCATTTTAAGGATGAAACATGTATATCCGTCAAAGATGATTTATCTTCTATGTCTATTGCTCTTCCTGATGATAGTTCTAGATCGATTGGATTATATTTCTATATATTTAAGCTTTTAGCATATGAAGGAATTCCAGTTTTTGAAATTATATCGACTTCTAATTACTTCACTCTTTTTTTAGAAAAAGAATATGTAAATGATGCATTTCTTTTAATGAATGAAATAAAAGAAAATTAAAAATCTTCAATAAAAAAAGCCCTGATATCATCAGGGCTTTTCATTTATTTTTATTTGTTTACCAAATATTCACTCTCTTCTCCGGCTCTAAATACATTTTATCTCCTTGTTTAATATCGAAAGCATCATAAAATGCTTGAACATTTAACAATGGTTGAATTGCTCTAGTAGTTCCAGGAGAATGTGGATCTGTCTTAATTTGCGTTCTTAACGCATCTTCTCTAACCTTCGTTCTCCAAACAGTAGCCCAAGACATAAAAAATCGTTGTTCTGGAGTAAATCCATCAATATCCTCAGGTCGCCCATTTTCTGCTAAATGCATCTGTAATCCATCATAAGCTCCCAATACACCTCCAAGATCTCCTATATTCTCTCCAAGAGTAAACTTACCATTGATATATACACTATCTAACACTTCGATTGCGCTATATTGTTCAGCAAGAGCATCACCTCTTTCGGTAAATTTCTTAAGATCATCTTCTGTCCACCAATTAGATAAATTTCCATCTGCATCAAAACGAGCACCAGAATCATCAAAAGCATGAGAAATTTCATGACCAATAACAGCTCCAATCCCTCCATAATTTACAGCTTCATCAGCAGTATAGTTATAAAATGGAGGTTGTAATATTGCCGCAGGAAAAACAATCTCGTTATTAAGAGGATTAAAATAAGCATTAACGGTTTGTGGAGACATTCCCCATTTAGTTTTATCTACTGGTTCTCCAATATCATCAAATTGTCTATCCTGAGCCCATTTGCTAACAGCTGCCATATTATCAAAATAAGATTTATCCGCAGAAACTGTCATCTTAGAATAATCTTCCCACTTATCTGGATATCCAATCTTAACTGTAAATTTATCAAGTTTTTCTATTGCCTTTACCTTTGTGGTATCACTCATCCAATCCAATCGCTCAATTCTAGCCTTAAAAGCTGTGATAACATTAGCAATCATTTTTTCTGCCTTTTCTTTTGCTTCAGGCGGAAACTTTTCGTCAACATATAACTGACCTAATGCTTCTCCTACTGTTCCATTAACAGTTGCTAAAGCACGCTCATCAGCCGGTCTTTGCTCTTTCTGACCTCTTAAATATTTACTGTAAAATTCCCAGTTTGCTTTTTCTATATCAGTTGATAAAAGACCTGTAGCGCTATTAAAGGTATCCCATCTTACAAGTGTTTTGATATCTTCTATAGGTGTATTTTTAAAAAAACCATCTAAAGACTTTGTATATCTCAAATGAGCAACTATAATAGTATCGAATTTTTTAGTTACACCAAGATCCGAGATCATTTTATTTAAATCCAAAGTTGACAACATTTTATCCGCTTCTGCAAGCGTTCTTGGATTATTATAATTACGAGCGTCTCTACTCTCTTCTTTATTTAGTCTTGGTTCTGCAAGTTGAGTTTCCATCTTTAGGATCTTATCTGCCGCAATTTTTGCATCAGCCTCAGTATCTCCTAACATCCCAAGCATTCTTACAATATGCTTTTTATACTCTTCGCGAATTTCTTTTGATTTTGAGTCCTGATCTAAATAATAATCTCTATCTGGCAAACCAAGGCCATTTTGACCAAGATATACTGCATTCATAGCACTATTATTAAGATCTGCCTGTACTCCCAATCCAATAAAAGGTGAAGAAACTGAAGGGTTTTTTGCCAATACTGTTTGAAGATCTTCTAGATTATTAATAGACGCAATAGCATCTAATGCTGGTTGAAGTGGTTTTACTCCTGCAGCATTTCTAGCTGTAGTATCTAATTTAGTATCGAAAATTGCTAAAGCCTTAGCTTGATCAGTATCTGCACTATATTTTCCACTCTTTTTTGCTTTAGCCAAGATTTCTAAAACATCATTATCCGTAGATTTTCTTAATACACCAAAACCACCCCAGCTAGTTCTATCTTCCGGAATTTCTGTATTCTTCATCCAACTACCATTAACGAAGTTATAAAAATCTTCCTTTGGACTAACGGTGGGGTCCATATTGTCCAAAACGATACCTGGAACTTTTTCAACTTCGGCCACAGCCTCGGTTTCCTTTTCTTCCTCTTTTTTGGTTTCATTCTTGCAACTGACAAATGCAATGACGAATGCAGCCAAAAAATACACTTTTCTCATTTTTGTATTCATTTTATTAATAAATTAAGTTTAGTTCTTTGGAATAAGACGTAAAAATTGAGGATTCGTTACTCATATCCAATCTTGCAAGTTAGGCAAATTGTAAAAATACAGGAAGCTCTTTTTAAAAATTTAACTAATCAAAAACAAAAACAAAACCATTAAACCGTTGAAAAACAATGCTTAAACCGTAAGTTACATTATCTTATTAACAAAAAATTAGCTACAAAACATCATTAATAATGATCATTATTTTTTAGAATTAAGTCTGTAAATATTGGTTTTAAAAATTAAATACAGGAAATTATTTAAGTAGTCGTGTATCAAAACTAAAAGGTTCAATCTCTATTAGCTTTACCAAATTAAAATCTGGATGTAATGGATTAATAAGAAGATTCTGCTCTCTTGGTACTATAATACTGGGAACTTTTAATCCTAAATTTATATTTTCCGATATCCAATTTAAAGCAAAATGTTGAATTCCTGTAGAAGGTGGTATTTTATTCCAATCTTTTGGTAATTCTTTAATATCTATTGTAGAAATTCTATCATCCGGTAGTTCGATGGTGGCTATAGCCATATCATCCGGAAAATATGCAGCTGGTAAATGTGCTAGAACTTCCAAAACAGAAAGAGCCGCAGTAGTACTTGTATATAGGACAGCAACCCCTTTTGGGTTCCATCTGCCTCCAACGGTTTTAGCTCCAATACCGGTAAGGTCTTTTATATACTTTTGTTTAGCAATTCTATATACCAACATTATGCAAAAATTCCATGCTCTATACGAATTAACTCTTCGTTTAATAACTGAAATCCAAAAGTGGTATCAAGAAGTTCTTTGGGTTTTTTAGTTGCTAACGCAACATTTGGATGTTCCATCCACCGTTTAAAACGATCTAAGTCTCCAAAAATATTCTCTCCCCTCGCATAAAGTTTTGCCAATTGCAAAGCTTTTGAACTTGCTTCGGTACTTAACTTTTTATTGAGCTCATAACGCTGTATCGTGCGCTCCGACAAATGCAACACATGGGCCAACTCACTCAAATCAAAATCTATCGTTTTAGCAAGATGTAATAATGCTCGCTTATCAATACCATTACGAGATAGTTCAATAAAATCATAAACATTGTGCAAAGGAATATCAATATTTAGGTACCTCAATAACCCTTTACTTTCTAAACCATCATAATCTAACGGTGATACTGCGCTCATAACCAAAAGAATTTTTTACATTGACAAATGTACAAAAAAAAACGACAATTGACTTGCTTATTGTGTAATTAAATCCAAATCCACTTTTACTGAATCTAATCTAGCTTCCATAGACCTAATTGCTACGGTAGATAAATATCTCCCTAGCGGCAGTACTGGCCTTATAAAAAGTTCTTCTTTATTAATATCTCTTGTTAACAAATTAATGGAGAAAGGCATAATTTCTGTTTGTTTTAAACTAATTACATAATCATCTCCCAATTTTTCCATAACCTCTTTTGTATGACCATATCTAACATTTTTAAGAGTTGTTAATGGGGCTGAAAGTTGGGTGCTTGTTTTCGCTATTTTTAGTTCTTCTTCATTAGTGATAATCAACTGTTTAATTTTCACTTTCTTTCTCAACAAAGGAAAAGAATCATTTAATACTTTCTTAAGCACTTCTTCAACACCAATAGATACTCTCCCTCCAATATTATCATAATATCCTGCATCTGCATATTGATCAGAAATGAATATATCCTTTTGTGTCCTATTCCTAACTTCTCCAACAGGAGTAATAAATGGAAAGCTTGCATTAATCCTCATCGCAGTCGAAAGTGCAATGGAATTATTAGGATAACTAGATTGTATAGTACTTAAAAAATCATTCATTCCCGTGAATTCTTTTACTTGAGAGTATTCTACTGGGCTAATAATATTATAATTTCCTGTTTGCGTATGTGTAGTATTGACAAACAATAAAGGTGGTATTTTTTGAGAAATCAAATCCATGGTATCACCGGTAAAAATATTATCGTAAAAAGATAGAAACTCTTTATTTATAATACTCCTACCTTTAGAATCTAAAAAGTATTTTTCATGAGCTTGGTTCCAATGTTCTTCTAATAATTGCCCTCTATTTTTAAATTTAAATAAACTAGTGACTTCCTTAAATAAATCGCGTCCTAATAAAGACAACAATGCTACCGATAAATAATTTTCCTTGTAAATACCACTAGCTTTATACTTTACAATAGGTTTATGAGCATTCTCATCAATTTTAAAGCTTGATTTTTTTCCTTCTAAACTGGTATTTCTAGCTTCTGCAAAAAACATGGAATTACCAACACCACCGCCAGAGGCTCCTGTTAATGAAAGTAAATGTTTTTCAAAATAATCCCCTTTTGTGTTTTCATATAAATAACTATGTACTAAAAAAGCCCAAAGTCCCGCTCTCGACCCTCCTCCTTCAGCAGAAACCATAATAATTGGAAAAGTAGTTTCACTATCATTAATGATGTTCTCCCTACTCTTTAACCAATAATATATATAAGTATCTAATGAAGGTCTATCAACATTTGTTTCCATCAAATTAAGTTGATAATGATCCGAAGTGTCTGAAAAAAACTTGGCAGAGAAAATACAAAAGACCGTTACAATTGATAATAAAGGAAGGCGTATTTTTTTCCCGATCAAAATCAATATAAAACAAATCATGAAAAGACTTAAAAGCGAAAGAATTAAAACGGATAATGGATTTATTCCGGTTACCAGACTAGGATAAAAATTAAATAATAGAAATGTCATTAACATAATGAACCCAGACATTAGAATAAAAGTATAAAAGAACTTTTTAGGAAAATGCTTTAAGAACTTATAACTATTAAATGACAAAGTAAAAAACAACAGTACCAATGCACTATTAGAAAGAAAAAGATTCCCTAAATCTTTCTCTGTCTGAGTATTTAGTGTTCCCAATGATATAATTAAAATCATTAATCCAATAGAAACTATAAAAATAAAAACTTTAGTTTTAGCACTTCGATTTAGAAAATCCTTTAGCACCTTGTATAGTTTAGGTTCAGACAATAACAATAGCAAAAAAACAATCAAGACTAATGTATTTGTAGGATTTAAAAATTCCGTATATGTGTTTTCTAAACCAAATAACTCCATTGCATTAAGAATACTCAATGCAGATATGGCTAATAATAAAATTGCTAAAATTCTTGGTAATGTTTTTCTCATATGAATTCTAGTCATGTAAGCATAACTAGCAGATTCACTTCTATCCTGAAATTTATAATGTTGATTAGGAATAAACCCTATGAGATTAGTAAGAGTAATGTCTTTATAATTGTGAAAATAAAAATACTTAGGAGCGTTCCAAATTAAAAATGCAGCAATAATAAGTAGCGTAAAATATAATGGAACTTCTAGTAAAAAAGCATCTGCTTGATTTAGAATTAATAATAAATCTACTGTCTGCGGAAAGTGCCATAAAGCTAAATAAACAGACCCAATAAAAAAAAGACTGATTATATTATTAGAAAGTTCTCTTAGTAGGTTTTTAAACCAAATATTAAAGCCTTGGGAAAATAATAATAGTTTGATCATCATTATAATCAAATTTAAAATTAAATATCCTTAAATCATATACTAATATTTAAAAATAAACTTAAAAAAAACGGGGTCTATCATTTTACAGCGAAAATCACTAAAAGCAATAAATTGGAAATCAATTTGTTAATAAACCTTTAAAATTTAACATTTGTCTAAACACCAGTGTTTATGGGTTAAATGAGAATTTTTGCAAAATCTATGGTAATAAAATCAATATTTAAATGCGAAAAATTACGGTTTTAACATAAAAAGTTGTATCTTGTCGTTGATTATGTGTTTTACAACGATTAAAACACTTGATTGGTAAGAAAAGACTTACTTTTTTAATTGCAGTTTAACCCAAAAACTGAACCTTATGAAAAAATTATTACCCCTATTAACATTACTTTTCGCAAGTGTTGCATTTGCGAATGTAAAAATTGACATTTCTTATAAATTAATGTCAGTGACTGAGAACACCATAATTAATGGTTTAGACGAGAATACCGAAGAAGGTGTTATTTTTATAACAGAAAGTTTACATATCGAAAACGGTGCAAGAATTAAAATCAGAAATGCGTGCTTAATTATATTAGGAGATATTTCTGGAAGCGGAATTCTTGACGTAGACGAATCAGCAACAGTTACTTTAGAAGGAGAGAAAAAAGGACGAGTTACCTTTATCGATAGATTTCTAGCGGATTCAACTTGTCAACAGAGTACTGGTTTAGAAACATTTAAAGACATTAAAGAAGTTCCCCAAGGTCTTAACTATAGTCTTTATACACTAACAGGTAGATTATTAGATCACGGTATAATTGATGATTACATTCATAATTATAGAGATCCAAAAACATACTTCATCAAAATTGAAGGTTACAAACTAAAAAAAATCGTTTTTAAAGGTTAAATCAATCATAAAAAGTAAGGTTTTATGATAGCACGGTATTTATTGCCGTGCTTTTTTTATGCGTTATAAAATTTAGGTTACCTCCAAACAAAGCAATATTTTTGATATAAAATAATTTTAAAATGATTTCTGTATCAAAAGCATTGTCCATAATCTCTGAAGTACTTTATACTCCTAAAACAAAAACCGTTTTATTAAAAGATACTAATGGATTAAGGCTTAGCAAAAATATTCCCACTCCCATAGATATGCCACCATTCCGTCAATCAGCGATGGATGGATACGCCTTGTTACTTCATGATAAAAACACCTATCAAATTATTGGTGAAGTAAAAGCAGGTGATGCAGATGATTATTCATTATTGCCAGGACAAGGAGTTCGCATTTTTACAGGTGCAAGAGTTCCTGATAATGCAAATACTATAGTAATACAAGAAAAGGTAATAAGATCAGAAAACACTATTACCATAAATGAAGAAATACACCAAAACCAAAATATTAGAGCCACTGGAGAACAGATAAAAAAAGGAGATATTGCATTAGAAAAAGGAACAAAAATATCTCCTGCTGGTATTGGATTTTTAGCAGGATTAGGGATTACTGATTTGGAAGTTTTTATTCCCCCAAGCGTAGCGATAATAACAACTGGAAATGAATTAATAGCGCCTGGACAAAAATTACAACAAGGAAAAATCTATGAAAGTAATTCTGTTCAACTACAAGCTGTTCTAGAGCAATTTCAAATAAAAGAAATTAATAAATATATTGTTCAGGATGAATATGAAAGTACAAAAGAAACAATCAGGCAAGCTATTGAAAACAATGATTTAGTATTAATCAGTGGAGGAATTTCTGTAGGTGATTATGATTTTGTAAAAGAAGCTTTATCCGAACTTGGCACCGAAGAATTATTTTATAAAATCAAACAAAAACCTGGTAAACCATTGTTTTTTGGAAAAAATAAGGAAACATTCATTTTTGCTTTACCCGGTAATCCTGCATCCTCTCTTACTTGCTTTTATATTTATGTAATTACTATTATTCAAAAAATAATGGGTGATTCCTCTTCTGATGGTCTTAAAAGGACTATGAAATCTTTAACAAAAGATTTTATCAAAAAAGGAGATCGGGCACAGTTTTTAAAAGCTAAAGTTTCTAATGAAACTGTAGAAATTCTAGATGGTCAAAGTTCTGCCATGTTATATTCCTATGCTGTAGCAAATGCTTTAGTTTTTATTCCAGAAAATATTAGTAAAGTTGATAAAGATTCTTTGGTAGAAACTATTTTGTTACCTGATTAATTTTATGTTTTCAAAAAAGAACACAACTATAATTTCAATTTACCTTATCAAACTCTTTCTATTTTGAATAAATCATAAAAATTTCTGAAAGAGTGTATTCTTTATTTTTTTCGTTATATCTTGCAGGAAACAACGGCTAGCATGTACCACATAAAAAGCAGGATATGGATCGAAGGTGAGAAGGGTGTTTTTCTTGGCGAAGGAAGAATTAAAATTCTAAAAGCCATAAAAACTGAAGGTTCTCTCTCTAAAGCTGCAAAATCTCTTGGGATGTCGTATAAGAAAGCTTGGAATTTAGTTGATTCCATTAATAAAAATGCTTCTACTCCTGTTGTGATTACAAATACAGGGGGAAGCGGTGGTGGTGGTACAGAAATAACTGAATACGGCCTAAAAATGATTAATGCATTCGAAAACATAAATAAAAATTGCTGGGATTTCTTAGATCAACAACTAAAAGAGCTACAATTATGAGTTCTCTAAAAGGTTTAGACATAACAGGTATTATACTAGCTGGTGGTAAGAGTAGTAGAATGGGAGAAGATAAAGGTTTAAAACTGCACAAAGGAAAACCTTTTATAGCTCATATTCTAAAGGCACTAGAATCAATTACAGACAAAATTCTAATCATTACTAATAATCCAGCTTATACTATTTTTGGTTATCCGTGTATTTCGGATATAATTCCTGATTTAGGACCTGTTGGAGGGATCTATACTGGATTAACACATACTAGAACAAAACAGAATTTAGTACTTAGTTGTGATGTTCCTTTTGTTAATCATATGGTTCTAGATAAATTAATTTCAGCGTATGAACCTAATTTTGATATAATCACTTTCCAAGATATTCCATTGATTACGTTATATAATGAATCTGTTATTAATACTTTTCTAGAAAGTATTAATAAAAAACGTTTAAGCCTAAGAAAAACACTATCTACACTAAAAGTAAAAAGTATTCCTATAGAAGATACTATAGCTCCGTACGTAAAAAACATAAATACACAGCAACAATATAAACAGGCAACGCAATGGAATTAAAGATTTTATATTTCGGGATGATTGCTGAAGCTACTAATTGCAAAGAAGAAATTATTTCTTTAGAAAAAGGTAGCAAAGTAGATCAATTAGAAAATTTACTGAAAAACAAATATCAAAAATTGCAAGGATTATCATTTAAAATTGCGATTGATAAAGAAATTAAGTCAAATAATACACTACTTAGCTCCACAAGTGAGATAGCATTATTACCTCCGTTTTCTGGTGGTTAAAAAAAGTAATACATGGAAAAAAGAAAAACTGTTTTTGTAGAAGGACCGATACGTCCAAGTTTTATAGCAAACTCTATCGAAAAACATCAAACTAAGACAACCATTGGTGCTCACGATATTTTTTTAGGTCAAGTACGAGCAGATGAGATTGAAGGTAATACTGTACAAGCGATTGAATATTCTGCATATAAGGATATGGCCGAAGAAAAATTTCACGAAATACGTGAAGCTACTTTTGATAAATATGATCTTACCTGTATGCATATTTATCATAGTTTAGGAAAAGTAAAAGCTGGCGAAATTTGTCTTTTTGTATTTGTATCTTCTCCGCATAGAAGAGCAGCTTTTGAAGCATTGGAGTTTTTAGTAGAAGAAATAAAAAAAGATGTCCCTGTATTTGGAAAAGAAATTTTTGAAGACGAAACCCATGTTTGGAAAGTAAATAATTAAGAATGGTAGACATCACACATAAAAATAATACTCTTCGTACTGCAGTAGCTCAAGCCATTGTTAAAGTCGGAAATTCCAAAACTATAGAAGCCATTATCTCTAAAAGTATTCCTAAAGGAGATGTTTTTGAAATGGCTAAAACTGCAGGTTTATTTGCTGTTAAAAGAACCAGCGATATGATTCCTGATTGTCATCCCTTACCTATTGAATACACTAGTATAGATTATAAAATTAATAATCTAGAAATTGTTATAGAAATGACGGTAAAAACCATTTATAAAACAGGTGTAGAAGTTGAAGCAATGCATGGAGTATCTGTAGTAGCTCTCACAATGTATGATATGCTCAAGCCCGTTGACAAAAATGTAGAAATCCGGCATATCAAATTGCTTAAAAAACGAGGAGGAAAATCCAGTTACAAAGATAACGGAGAGCCTTTTAAAGCCGGAGTTGTTGTATGTTCCGACTCAATTTCTGAGGGTCATAAAGAAGATAAAGCAGGTAAAGCAATTATAGAAAAATTAGAAGAGTGTGGGGTTACTATTAGCACATATACAATAATCCCAGACGAGATAAATGAAATACAACAGCAAGTAAAGCAATTAAGAGAAAATGATCTTATCATTTTTACTGGTGGTACCGGATTATCACCGCGGGATGTAACACCAGAAGCACTGCTTCCTTTAGTAGAACGTAGAATTCCTGGAATAGAAGAAGCAATCCGAACTTATGGTCAAAATCGGATGCCATATGCTATGCTTTCTAGAAGTGTTGCCGGTGTGATTGGAGAATCATTAATACTTGCATTACCAGGATCAACAAATGGAGCAAAAGAATCTATGGAAGCTATTTTCCCTGCTGTATTGCATACCTTTCGAATATTAAAAGGAGCTAAACACGATGGAAACTAATCTTAATTGAAAGTGGATATAAATAATCAGAACATATTAACAGATAATCTCGGTCGAAAACACACATATCTTAGAATTTCTTTGACAGAAAAATGTAATCTAAGATGTACCTATTGCATGCCTGCTAATGGAATACCATTGAGACCGAAAGAACATCTAATGACATCAGATGAAATCCATACAATTGCAAAAGAATTTGTTAATATTGGTGTTACTAAGATTAGGTTAACCGGCGGAGAACCAATGGTAAGAAAAGACTTCCCTTTAATTTTAGAAAATCTAGCCGCACTCCCAGTAGAGATTGGAATTACTACCAATGGGATATTAGCAGATCGTTTTCTTCCATTACTAAAAGAAAACAATGTTACTACAATTACTATAAGTATCGACTCACTGCATAAAGATAAGTTTGAGAAGATTACCCGCCGAAATGAATTCGATAAAGTCTGGAATACCATTCAACTTTTTCAAAAGGAAGGTTTTCATGTTAAACTAAATATTGTTTTAATAAAAAATTTCAATGAAGACGAAATCATTGATTTTATTAATCTAACAAAGAATCAAAATCTTACTATTCGATTTATTGAATTCATGCCTTTTGATGGTAATCAATGGAATATGGATAAATTAGTGACACAGCAAGAGATATTGGACAAAGTACATTATACTTTCCCGTTGCAACTGAAAAGATTAACAGACTCACCTAATGACACTGCTAGAAATTATAAAATTGATGGGCATTTAGGTAGTTTTGCTATTATAAGTTCTGTTACGAATCCTTTTTGCGATACGTGTAATAGAATACGCATTACAGCAGATGGGAAACTAAAAAACTGTTTATTTTCTAATAATGAGTTTTCCTTATTAAAACCACTTAGGGATAATCAATCAATACTTCCAACAATACAATCTGCTCTAAAGCATAAATTTGCTTCTCGAGGAGGAATGGATACTCCTGATAAACTAGAAAACCCGGAACTTCATTCTCAAAATAGAAGCATGATTAGTATCGGCGGCTAGTAATCGAAAAAGTAGATATTATTCATTTACAAAAAAACCACTATATTTAGCATATATCCCAGTAAGGCCCCAAAATCACCTTATCGGATCATTAACTAACGTAAGATCGTAGTCAAAAAACCATCTATGAGTCAAAAATCATGGTTAAAATCTGAAGCCGCAAAATATACCTTTTACGGAATGTTATTCGGACTAATGTTCCCGATTGTTGCTACCAGTATAGATATTTCTAAATTAGGTTTAGAGTTTTCATTGGAATCTATTCTATTTGTACAAAAAACACACCCGATACATTATATAATAGATACTGCACCCATATTTCTAGGGCTTTTTGCAATGTTTGGTGGGCGTAATTTAGATAAACTGAAAGGTACAAATAAGCAGATTCTTCAAGCCTCAAAATTTAAACAAGATTTTTTAGCTAATATGAGTCATGAAATCAGAACTCCTATGGTTGGAGTTATTGGTATGATTGATTTACTTTTCAAGAACACAAAATTAGATGATTTACAGAAGGAGTATGTAAGTACTATCCACCAATCCTCACAGAATTTATTAGATATTCTAAATCAAATTCTGGATTTATCCAAAATGGAAGCAGGAAAATTTTCTTTATCCCCAAAAGGTATTAATCTTAAAAAATTAATACATCAAAATATTGACCTATTCCTTGCTAATAGCAAAGCGAAAGGTATTGATTTAATTTCTGAATATCCGGACACATTACCAGAACAAATTTATGCCGATGATAATAGATTAAAACAAGTGATTTCTAATCTAATTGGTAATGCTATTAAATTTACCAATAAAGGTACCATTACCGTAAAGTCTTCGTTGGTTTCTAAAAAAAATGACGAATTAACCTTTAAGATAGAAGTTATAGATTCTGGAATTGGTATAAGCAAAGAGGACCAAAAATCATTATTTAACAGATTTAGCCAAGTACATAATGAAGCTATTCTTGTGGGTGAAGGAACTGGGTTAGGATTAACAATAAGCAAAAAGTTAGTCGACCTAATGAATGGTAAACTAGGAGTGCAAAGCGAAATCGGAAAAGGAAGTAACTTCTGGTTCACTTTTAAAACAAAAATATCTAACGCTGTTATACCATCTACGGAGAAAGCTTTTGATAAAAGTAATGATCAAAAATTTAATCTTCATGCTTTACTAGTAGAAGATTCAGAAACAAACATTATCGTTTCTAAACAAATACTTAAATATTTGGGATGTACTGCTGATGTTGCTAAAACAGGTAGAAAAGCAATAGAAATGTTTGAAGAAGATACATACGATCTTATTCTTATGGATATCAACTTGCCAGAACTAGATGGTGTAGAAACCTGCAAACTAATCCGACAAGGATATAAAAAAGTACCTCCAGTGATCGCAATTACTTCTAATGCATTACCAGGAGACGCAGAACGATTTATTGCAAAAGGGTTAGATGATTATATCACCAAACCTTTTACTACAGAGATATTAAATATAAAGCTCAAAAATTGGTTTGGTGATCATAGTGGATATCACTAACACATTTATTCATATTCTTTTTCAACAAGAGAATCACTCATTAACCGAATCCTTTTTTAATGATAATTAACTGAAATTTATCACTTTGCAATTAACAAAACTAGTACCTACAAACTCATAATTAGCTCATTTTTAACTATTGTACATTAAAATTCACTCGTAAATTTAGTATATTGTATACTTTACATTTTACCTCAAAAATTTAAGAATTATAGTATTAACTGAACGAATATGATATGAATAAAAAAAGTACTTTTTTAAGTAAAAATGGTTTTACCTTTTTACTTAGTATATTTTTAATTATTGGGTATTCTAATAGTCTTCAAGCGTTTAGCTTTTTTCAAGACACTGGCATCCCCAATGAAGCAAACTACAATGAATATAAAGGATTTGTAGTAGACAAAACCGATAATGAGCCTTTGGTTTCTGCAACAGTTTCTCTTAACGGAACTAACATTTCTACGATTACAAATAACGAAGGTGAATTTTTGTTAAAAGTTCCAAAAAGTAACGCCAGTGCCAATATTACTGTTTCATTCTTGGGGTATAAGGACAAAATAGTATCACTGTCCACACTAAAAGGTAGTAAAACAAAAATCCAACTATCTGCATCAATCACAGAACTTACAGAAATAAATATTGACCCTAGAGATCCAGAAGCTCTTATTAAAGCAGTAATGAAAAAACGTGGTGCTAATTATCAAAGTGATAATACAATTATGACAGCTTTTTACAGAGAAACTATAAAAAGGAGACGAACGTATGTTTCGCTTTCCGAAGCGGTTGTAGATGTATATAAAAAGCCTTATGCATCTGATAAAAATGATGTTATTAAACTATACAAAGCCAGAAAAAGCGCTGATTACAAAAAGTTAGATACACTAACACTAAAGCTTCAAGGTGGACCATCAAGTACCTTATTCATTGATGTAATGAAAAACCCAGACCTTTTGTTCACAGAGGATATATTGAAAATTTATGAATTCAGCTTTGATAAATCCACTAAAATTAATGATCGCTATATTTATGTTCTTAAGTTTAAACAAAGACCTTACATCAAGGATCTTTATTACTACGGAAAGTTATATATAGATTCAGAAACATTAGCATTAACAAAAGCTGTTTTCAGTCTTAAGTTGGATGACCGAGAAGAAGCAAGTAAATTATTTGTTAGAAAAAAACCTACCAGAGCCAAAGTATACCCAACCGTTGCCACTTATAACATGAATTATAGAGAAAAGAATGGAAGGTGGTACTACGGATACGGTAAAATCGATTTAGTTTTTAAGGTAAACTGGAAAAAGAAGTTATTTAACTCTACCTATAAGCTAAATATAGAAATGGCGGTTACTGATTGGAAAAAGAATCCAGAGAACGAAAATTTACGGCCTAAAGATCGTTTAAAATCATCTGTAGTAATTAGTGATGAAGCCTCTGGTTTCTCTGACCCACAATTCTGGGGAGAGTATAATGTAATTGAACCAGAAAAGTCTATCGAATCCGCAATTCGAAAAATAAAGAAACAATTACGAAAATTAAATTAATATACTTTATACATACAATATAGAAAAACAGGTGCTAACGAAACACCTGTTTTTTTTTAATCTATAAATAATCATTGCTCGTATGTAATTTCTTATTTTTACACCTCAGGGAAACGAGAAATTGTCACATTTTTTCTTAAGTGACGTCTTTAAAAATTGTATATCAAAATTTATCACATGAATCGCATTTGGTGCATTGTATTTTTAATTACTATATCTACTTCACTTTTTGCTCAAAAAACACTCACACCAGAAAAAGCGCAAGAAGATTTTAAAATCTTTGAAAACATATTAAAACAGGGACATCCTGCACTCTATGAATATATTGATCAAGTAACACTAGATTCTATACTAAGTACTACAAAAGGATCTTTATCCGAAGATATTACAGATATCGAACTGTTTAAAAAAATGCAACAAATTACTGATCAAATAAAAGATGGTCATCTATTACTTTTTGCTCCTAACACATTAAACACTACACAATACTATTTTCCACTAATACTAAAAATTATACAGGCAGAGTTTTATATAGATACGGATGATTTTGATATACCGATTGGGTCAAAAGTAGCCACTATCAATAATACTCCGACTACAACTATTTTAGAAGCCTTAAAAAAATATGCTCCCACTGATGGATATAATCTTACTAGAAAATATAGAGACATTGAATTAAAATTCGGACTATTCTATATGTACGAATATGGCGTACAAAAAGAATATACAGTTGATTACATAACACCTAATGGCAGTAAAAAGACAATCACCTTAGCTGCAGAATCTTTTGTGAATTCCAAACACAGAAATATCAACCGTAACTCTTATTTTTCTAAATATCATAATGCTACAGATAAAGTTGCTTTTTTTTCAAAGCATGTTAATACCAAAGAACCTTTTGTTTACTATAGAGATGATCTAAAAACAGCTGTATTGGTTGCTAACTCTTTTGGCGTAGATATTAGAGCGTTTAAATCACGATTAACAAAACTATTTAAAGAAATTAAGAAAAAGAAAATAAAACATTTAGTTATCGATATCAGAAATAATGATGGAGGTTTTAGACCCAACTCAGTACATCTTTTCTCTTTTATCACAGATAAACTATACAAACAACGGACTAGTTCTTTTGTATCTTCTTTAGAAATCCCAGAACGTACATATGTTACGAGAACGTATGGAGAAAAAGAATTCTTGAAAGACAAGTTTTATAACCATCCAAAATACGATGGCTGGAAACTAGATTTTGATGATTTAGAGACTATGATGGTACCTAACAAAAATAGATTTAAGGGCAAGGTGTATATGTTGGCAGGTGGCACTACATTTTCTGCTGGATCGGCACTTGCTTTATTAGCTAAAAACGATCCAGATATTCTTTTGGTTGGAGAAGAAACAGGTGGTGGTTACTACTCTCATACCGGACAGTTTCCTGTGTATTATGAATTACCTAACGCTAAGATTATTATGGTAATGTCTATGGAACGAATTACTCACTATGTAAAAGACAATAGCCTACCCAAAGGTTCTGGTGTAATTCCTGATCGCACGATACTATTTTCTGTAGAGGATCTTATTAAAGGCAAGGATAGTCAACTTGATTATATTTTTAAATTAATAAAAGGGTAAAAAACTTCGACAAAGCAGTATAATAGTACACTACCCTATCGAAGTCGGGAAAAACAAAATTAATATACCTGTTAAGCTAATGTAAGTTCGCCAGCAGTAGCATCTGCTAATGCATGACTCGCTTTTATCTTACCGCTTATTTTATTCTTTAGTTCTATTTTAGAATTAGAATAGTATCCAATTTCTATATCTTCTGTGGATTGCACTGAGTTAGAAACTCCTCCTTTAGACATCACACCACCGATTCCTAGACTCCAGAAATGGTGTTTCTTATATGTAGGATTATAATTTACCGCTGTATTACCTATCAGATAAGCATTATATCTAATCCTTACTTTCATAACTCCTCTGCTGGCAGATAGCTCTGCTACTACAGATTCTCCAGGATCCAATTCTACACTTACTCCCGATGTAGAACCTACGGTAATTGATTTAGACTCTTGACCACCAACTCCCCATGATTGGCTATAAGATAATGAGGTTTCTCCTTCTGCTCCAGCTCCAAGAAATTTTACTCCATAACTAAACTTCTGACCAATGGTTAATGTACCTCCTGTACTCCAATTAGACGAAGTAGTATTGTTTAATGATTCTGAAATCGCAACATTAAATGTTCCTTTTATACTACTGTTGTTTGTAAAATCTTGTGTTTTCACAATTACAGGTTCTGATGTAATTCCTAATATTTCTGCACTTTGCACTATCAAAACCATCTGCACCTGAGGCCAATTATATTTTTTATACAGATCTCCCCAGGGAGTTGGACTATGTAAGTACGCATCATTAGGAGATTTTCCAAAATACTTATTTACAGCATCTTTTAATTGTTTATCACCCAATTTAAAGGTTGTTCTTTCCTCATCGGTAATCACGTGTTGAACGGATCCACTTGCATTTACGCTTGATGCTGCTTTATCTTGACCAGCAACTATACTAATACTAATACCCATAATGATTAATTTAAGTTGAAAATTGTTAGTACTTATTTTTTGTGCACATACAAACTAACTCAAAATCATCATTATATACTATAAGTGTTTTCCCGTGTTTTATTAAAAAAAGATGCAAAATTCCCTGAATTATTCACAAAACTATTGACATAAAAGCATATTACGCCAATGAGTCTAAAACCAACTCATAATCATACTGTAAATCTTCGTGTAATGTTCCTATGATCTTAGTAATACTATTGATTTGTCTATCATAGATATTGGTTAGCATTCTATTATTTTTAATAGAAGGGCGTACCTTTTTTAACTCCGTACAAAAATGTAATAATATTTCTACCTCTGTTTCTTTCTTGCCAGAATATCGAATATACTTTTTACTAATACGTAGAATCTTACGAACGCTTTTTTTGATGTAGTAATAACTACTAGTATTAATCAACCCAAATTCTTTGGTAATTTCTTGTTGCACCGAGGCGATATAATTATCCTCATCAGAAGCTTCATATAACAAATAGGTAAATAACTCCTTATTTTCTTTTTTAAATTTAGATAATCGCAGACATAACGCTACCAATTCTTGTTGCGAACAATTGTTTAACTCTATTTTTAATTCTCTTACCGTAGCAGCTTTCATAAGAATACAATCCATTAATGATTCCTTGCGAACTTAGGAATAAATATTAAGAAGGTATCCCAAAAACAAAAGTCATATATAATTACTTTCAAACTAATATTCGTAAACAGAAAAAAATTAAACCGGAATAATTTTTGATACTCATTTTTACTAATTTTAACCATATGAAAAAATACTATCCTATCCTACTTCTGATTTGTATATTGATCTTAGTACCTTCTTGTTCTGACACCAATAAAAAACCTTATCAAATTCCTGATAATGCTGTGGATCTAATTGCCGGGACATCTGGAAAGACATGGAAAATTGCTAAACGACATAATGATGGTACCCGAATGAATATGGCTGGTTGTTTCTTATCATACAGAAATACTTATTTCCCTGATATGACAGTTAAAGACAATAATGAAAAACAAAGAGATTGTGGACCATCATTAAAAGCTAATTGGGAAATCATTCAAAATAAGAAAGGGCATTATTTTATTAAATTAAAAAGTGATCAACTTCCAGAATTGATGAACATAGAAAAAGATTACAAGTTCTTTCAGATCACATATCTCAATAAAGACAGTTTAGAATTACGATATAGGCATGCCCAATTTTCTGGTCAAGTACGCACAATTGTCGATCTATATGTACAAGAAAATATTATAGCACCTAACAGAGATTTTCATAACAAATAATAGCAGTACACTACAATTATACAATCTCTAAAGTCATTTTTTCAAAGCTATCTTTTGGAGCTTCACATAATGCACAGTGATAGGAATCTGGAAGCTCTGAAAATTTCGTTCCAGCTGGAATAGTGGATACTGCATCCCCAACCAACGGATCATATATGGTTTGACATTCTTGGCACTGAAACACCTCTATCTCCGTTTTCTCCTTCTTGGAAGTAATCCCAGCAAAACTCTCCTCATCTCCTTCTCCTAGATTCTGAAAATAAGTTTTAGTTAACTCTAATAATATTCCTGGCAAATCCATTTGATCAATATCCTGAGCATATACTATATATTGCCTAGTGTTAGGGTTAAAATTTTTGGCATATAAAACATTATAAGTAGGTCTTACTACAAAATCTTTGACTGCCTCAGGTGTTTTATTTTCTTCAATAACAACAGATGTAAAATACCTTTTTTGTTTGCGTCTAATACTAATAGAAAATGTCATTCCATAAGTACTGATATCATTTTGATCAAAATTCATGACCAAAAACTTTTTAAGATCCAATGCTTTCTGACTTCCTACCGGTAAATGCCAGTTTAGCTCTAAAGCAGAATGTCTTACATTAATACCAAACTGTCCCAAAAGTTTTTCTAAAGCTAATTTACATTCCTTCGGAATTCCTTTTATAATAAACGACTTCCATGGTGTCAAACATATTTTACCAATACGATATTCTATACAAAACTCGCACAGTGCTTTTAAGAATTTTAGATCATACTTATTGTTTCTCCAATACAACCCTAACCAATATTGATTAATTCCCATTTTATTCATTCCTTCATAATATGGAAATGGCTTAAAACCAACACTTAACGGTTTCTCGATAGTTCGGTTATTAGTATCTATACTTTCATTAAGGAATTGAAAAAGTTCATCTACGTTATTTACTTTTTTGTAAATATTTTCAATTTCTTGAGCTACCTTAGCTATATCCCAAGTAAAAATCAAAACTGGATAAAAAACTTCTTCCCAGCCTGGTAATTTTAAAAACAAGTACCAATAATCTTCTTGACTAGATGCAATAAAATTAAGATCTCCAGAAAATAAAGAAACCATCTGTTGCTGCGGATCAGTTATATTTATTTTTAATGTTGGTTTATACCTAAATTGTTCTAAAATATATAAATACGTAGTACCACGTAACCAAACCGTAGAATTAAAAATATCTATCGAAACATAAGAACAACTAATGTTTTGTTCGGCTTCTGGAGCAAAAAAATCCATATTAAAAGATTCATGTTCCGCCACTACAGTATTACTATTATCTCTAGAAGGAAAAATAATATCTTGTCTGGATCCAAAATGAAAAGTATCTAACCCTAGTTCCTCTGCATACATTATAATCCGCTGCAACTCACTTGGTGATAAAATTCCTCCTTTAATATTTACTCTATGCATAAACTCTTCCATAACTAAGCTAATTGCATTACATTATTCAACACCTCTTTTACTTCAGGTTTACAGCTACCGCAACCTAATCCAGCTCCTGTTTTAATACATAATTCGGAGAAATCTTCGCATCCTGATTTGATAGCTTCTTCCAAGTTTCCTTCACCAACCTGACTACAAGAACAAATTAATTTACCCAACACAGGTTCATCGGGTTGGGATGATCTAAGTAATTCTTCTCTCTTCTCAGACAATTCTATCTTTTCTTCGATCAATCTTTTAAAATCTGCAAATTCACTCTTATCTCCCATCAAAATAGCACCTACCAACCAATCATTTTTAACGATACATTTTTTATAAAATCGTTTCCCAACATCCATGAAAATAACCTCTTCATATGATGGATCATCCTTAGGCATATCAATATTACCGATACTACATAGATCCAAGTCTTCGAATTTTAGAATATTCATAAATACCGACCCTCTATATATTGCACTAAAATCTCCTAAAATATACTTAGCTACAATATCTGCTTGTTGTTCAGCCGCTGCTGTTATCCCAAATAAATTACCTTCGAATTCTGCAATCTCACCAACAGCAAAAATATCTGGATCACTGGATTGCAAGTATTGATTTACTACAATTCCGCGACGACAATCAATACCAACTGTTTTTGCCAAATCAATATTGGGAATGGTACCAATAGAGTAAACTACAGCATTACAATTAAATGATTTTCCTGACTTTAGATTTACTAATAGGGAACCAGAATCCTGATTAAAAACCGTATCTACTTCATTATCAAAATGAATCTGTATTCCTTTTTCTCTAACATCTTCTGCTAACAAACGACTTGCGATAATATCTAGTTGTCTTTCCATTAAACGATTACCTCTTTGTATAATCGTAATCTTCACACTCTTTTTTCGTAGTGCAGCAGCCAACTCTAAACCTAATAGTCCACCTCCAACAATTGTTACATGTTGTTGATTTTCTGGCAAACCAGTTTCTTCTAAGTAATTTTTCAATTTATCTGCATCTCCTCGATCTCTCATTGTAAATCTACCTGGTAAATGAATAGGAACTTCTTTTGGCACAAAAGCTCTACTTCCAGTAGCCATTAAGACAATATCGTATTCATGTTTTTCTCCTTTACTATCAATAAGATATTTTTCTTCTCTATTGATTTCAGTAACCGGATTACTGGTTGATAAGGCAACGTTAAGAGATTCCATACTGCCTTCCCTCATCTTTTGTAATTGTTCCCAAGTGAGTTCTTCACTTACATATTCTGGTAACAATACTCTATTATAAAAAGGATATGGTTCTTTAGAGAACACGGTAATATCATCTTCTGTATTTTGTTCTCTATATGTTTGTATAAAACGGTATGCAGCCGTACCTGCTCCAATAATACAGATTTTTTGCTTTTCTTTTACAAACTTTGAAACCTGTACTGCAGAAAACTTAAAATCTGGTTCTTTAGAAATAGGGTCAATAATACTAGTGGTTAAGTTATTTGCTCTTCCGTAATCATTTCCTAAAACTTTACCCCAATGCATTGGTAAAAACACAACCCCTTTAGCTATTGTATCACTTACTTTTACTTTTACTTGTACCTTTCCTCTTTTACTTTCTACCACTGCAATGTCTCCATCTTTAATTTTTCGGAGAAAAGCATCTACCTGATTTATTTCTAAAAATGGATGCGGAATATGTGTCAACAGTCTATTTACTTTACCTGTCTTAGTTCTAGTATGCCATTGATCACGTACTCTACCTGTTGTTAAAATCAAAGGGTGTTTATCCGTAAGTAATTCTGAAGTTGGTTTAGTAAATCTTGGCACTACAAACTTCGCATTACCTGTATCTGTATAAAATTTTTTATTTTGAAATAATCGTGCTGTTCCCGAATGATTTGTTTCTGGAACAGGCCATTGAAAACTACCTTCGTTCTTTAATCGATCATAATTTAGACCTGTAATATCAATATTGGTCCCTTTAGTCAATTGACAATGTTCTTTATACACTTCTTCTACAGATGTATAATCAAAGCCTCTATATCCCATTCGCTGTGCAAATTTCCAAAGAATTTCTGCATCTGGTAATGCTTCTCCAGGAGGATCCACTACTTTATTCAAATAGGTAATACGACGTTCACTATTAGTCATCGTACCTTCTTTCTCTGCCCAACCCGCAGCGGGTAACACCAAATCTGCATATTCTAATGTTTCGGAACGATGTGAGATATCCTGAACCACTACAAACTTAGCTTTCTGAAGCGCCTTTTCTACTTTATTTGCATTAGGCAGACTTACTAATGGATTCGTACATATAACCCACACTGCTTTTAATTTTCCACTTTCTAATGCATCAAACATTTCCGTAGCAGTTAACCCAGGTTTTTCAGAAATCTCTTTTCCGCCCCAGAAATTAGCTACTTCGGTTCGGTGTTCTTTATTGCTTAAATCTTTATGAGCCGCTAATAAATTTGCCATACCTCCTACTTCTCTACCCCCCATAGCATTAGGCTGCCCTGTTAATGAAAAAGGACCTGATCCAGGTTTTCCTATATGACCAGTGACCAACGAGAGGTTTAAAAGCGCATTATTTTTATTTACACCTATCGAGCTTTGATTTAATCCCATTGCCCAAAGCGTTATAAACCCTTTAGCATTACTAATATATGTAGCTGCTTTCTTTATATCGGCTGCTGTTATGCCACAGATTTTTGCTGCCTCGGTTAGTGAGGTGGATTGTAAAGATTCTTTCAATAATTCGAAATTATCAGTATGATTCGCTATAAAGCTTTTATCAATTTTTTTTCGATCAATTAATCTTTTAGCAATCGCATTGTACAATACTACATCAGTGCCTGGAATTATCTGTAAATGTAAATCTGCAATATCACAAGATTGTGTTTTTCTTGGATCTACTACAATAATTTTTGTATTTGGATTTTTCTCTTTATGAGCTTCTATCCTTCTAAATAAAATTGGGTGACACCAAGCTGGGTTTGCTCCTGCAATCATAAAACAATCGGCAAGCTCTATATCCTCGTAGGCAATAGGAACACTATCTTCTCCTAATGCTTGCTTATAGCCTACAACTGCAGAACTCATGCATAATCTAGAATTAGTATCTATATTATTAGTTCCGATAAATCCTTTTGTAAGCTTGTTAACCAAATAATACTCTTCTGTAAGACACTGCCCAGAAACGTAAAAACCAACACTATCCGGACCGTATTTATTAATAATAGTATTAAATACTGCAACCGCACGATCAAAAGCTTGATCCCAAGAAACTCGTTGTAACTCGTGCCCTTTACTCCATCTCATCTCTGGATAGAGAATTCGATCGCTTTTATCCTGTACAACATGATGTAAATTCATTCCTTTAGAACATAACATCCCTTTGTTAACTGGATGATCTGGATCACCTTCTACTGTAATTACCCCTTTAGCATCTTTTTTAGCTATTATTCCACAACCAACACCACAATAAGAACAGGTAGTTTTATAAGATTTAAATGCCATAAAGAGTTTTATTAAAATTATATCAAACAACAAAATTAAGTATTATTACTTAAATTTAGATTAAAAAAGACCTGTAACTGACCCAACCCTCCTGTTAATTATGAAATCCACAAAAGATCCTTACTAAAAAAGGATTTTAAAAAAAAAGCCCCTTTTTGATTCATCAATATTCAAAATAAAACACTGTTAGAAAAGCATTACAAGGAAAAACGAAAACTATTTTAATTTAAATTAATCAACACTACCATTCTTCAAAAAAAATATCTGGTTATCATTTCTGCAAAAAAACAAGTCAATTTTAAGATTATCATAAAACTAAAAAAACACGTATAAATACTTATTTTTAAATAGTGTTTAATTCAAGAAACATTGTTTTAAGTATTATTTAATAAAAAAGTTAAAAAATAATGTAATAATTATTTTTACATGTTTTTATTACACTTTAAATGTTAAAAACATGTATTTATTAAAAATAATTCATTTGCGTTTCACTAATCAATAAAATATATTTGAATAAAAATAAGTATTAATACTTATTTCCATCGTCTAAAATTTCACTTTAAAAACGCAATTATGGAAAAAAGCACAATTGATTTAGTACAAACATCATTTAGTAAAGTTGCTCCAATAGCAGAAACTGCTGCAGAAATTTTTTATAACAAACTTTTTGAATTAGATCCCGAACTAAAAAAAATATTTCCTTCAGATAACGCAGAAGCAATGAAAGGGCAAGGAAACAAACTAATGACCATGCTATCTTCTGCTGTAGCAGGCCTTAGCAACTTAGACCGCTTAATACCAATTTTACAAGACTTAGGAAAGAGACATGTAGATTACAAAGTAGAATCCTCGCATTATGATACTGTAGGAGCTGCATTATTAAGTACCCTAGCAACTGGGTTAGGAGAAGATTTTACTCCAGAAGTAAAAGCAGCCTGGACTGACACGTATGGAGTTATGGCATCTGTAATGAAGACTGCAGCATACGGAGAAGTTGCATAGAACACACTAAAATTATTAACTCAAAACACAACAAAATGAATCATCTAAAAACAAAATGGATATTTTTACTCACATCTTGTATCTCAATTATTATTCAATCTTGTGGAGGTGTTCCCGAAGAAACTTCTTCAAATGGACCTTCTGATAAAGTGTTTGCGGTTGCTGACATACTCACCTTGGTTGCAGAGGAAAATGATATCACTCGTACGTTATATACCAAAGGAATTGTGGGCGCAGGCAAAAAACAAGGACTTAAATTTGATGAAGACTGGCAAGATGATGAAATAGAAGCTGGTCCACTCCCTGCTTTATTCCTAAGAGGTATTTCTTCTGATATTCGAAAAAGCGACGTTCCTCTAGGGTTATATCTTGGTTCAGACTTTCCTATTAACGCCTCAAACAAGTTTCAAGGAAAACAAGCTGAATTATTTGCCAAAATAAAAGCGGATCAAAAACCTCAACATTTCTATGAAGAAGATCAGAAATTATACACTTCTATGTTTGCCGATCTTGCCGTAGCAGCACCTTGTGTAAACTGCCATAACGACCACAAAAGCACCACTAAAACAGATTGGAAACTTGGTGATGTTATGGGAGCTACTACATGGCAATACCCTTCTGATTCCTTATCATACAAAGAAGCGATTGGAGTTATAAATGCATATAGAAATGGAACAAAAGCTATCTACAATGCATATCTTAAAGAAATTGCCGCTTTTAAAATTGATAGCACAAAACCACAGATTGGCAAAA
This sequence comes from Aquimarina sp. AD1, assembly GCF_003443695.1. NCBI lineage: Bacteria > Pseudomonadati > Bacteroidota > Flavobacteriia > Flavobacteriales > Flavobacteriaceae > Aquimarina > Aquimarina sp. AD1. The sequence continues at coordinate 2,047,817 of NZ_CP031966.1, forward strand.
ACTGGCCTTCTAAAGGTTTTTATCTACCTACAGCAGAAGTTTTTATTGATAGCGTAAGAAAATTAGCTTCTTATCACAGTATGGAAACATTATTACTTGTCGAAAGAAAGGACCAAAAAACAACAAAAGACTTAGCTTCAAATTAAAAGAACACAACTTGGATAATCTAAAAAAATCATATAGCTTTTTATTTATTGGCTTTAGTTTACTTGTATTATACCTTTTACAGTTTTTCCTAGACCTAAAATGGCAATGGCTATATGAATTACAACTTAATGAAGAATACAAACGATGGTCAGGAGTATTTATTGGAATATTTATATTATTTCAATGGATACTTTCTGTGACCAGGATATCAAAAAAACTTAGAAAACACACGGTCAGATTCACTATTTTACATAAATGGATTGGAGTTCTTTCTCCTATATTCTTTTATATACATGCATTAGAATTTGGGTACGGTTATCTCGCGTTATTATCCTACATCTTTTTTATAAATATGGTTTTAGGAACTGTTAATCTAGATATTATCAAAAGTAAAAAAGAATGGATTTTTCAATCTTGGATGATCGTACATGTCCTTCTATCAGTAGTAATCAGTTTTCTAGTAGTCTTTCATATTGGTGTTGTGTTTTATTACGAATAAAAAATAAAGTATTATGTTACTAACTGTAAAAGAGATAATTCGTGAAACCGAAGATGCTGTAAGTGTTATTCTAAACAAAGGGGGGATCTTTAATAAAATTAAATACAAACCAGGTCAATTTCTTACCGTTAAAATCCCTATCAAAAATAAAATTGAAAAAAGAGCGTATTCTTTTAGCAGTAGTCCTTTTACAGATAAATTTCTTAGAATAACCGTAAAGAAAGTAGAAAAAGGTCTAGTTTCTAACTACATATGTAAAGATTTAGAGGCAGGTCAAAAAATTGAAATTGAAAAACCTGCAGGTAGTTTTTTTATTGTACCAGACAAAAATGCTAAACACAATTATGTTTTTTTTGCCGGAGGAAGTGGAATTACACCTATATTTTCTATCATAAAAACCGTTTTAGAAAAAGAACCTTTATCTAAGATTATTCTAATTTATGCTAACAAGAACGAAGAATCTATCATCTTCAAAAAAGCTCTTGAAGATCTTGAAGAAAATCATCCGACCCGTCTAAGCACCCAACATATATTAGAAAAGAATGTTTCTAAAAAACCAAACTACCATCAAGACTTACTAAACGAGGAACTCATTACAGAAATTATGGAAACCCATATGTTAAACTATGTTGAGGGAAAATATATGATGTGCGGCCCACAAGGCTTTATGGATAAAGCAAAAGAAATATTAGGAAATAACGGTATTTCAAGGAACCAAATAAAACTAGAAGCTTTTAGTGCCAATTTTATAACATCTAGTGACTCTAAAGATCTTGTAAGCAATGTGGTCATCTATCAAGAAAAAAAGAAGCACGAAATAAGTGTTACAGGAGATAAAACAATTCTTCAAGCAGCAATGTCCGAAAACATCATGCTACCCTACTCTTGCAGATCCGGCATGTGTAGTAGTTGCAAGGCAAAATGCGTCAAAGGAAAAGTAAAAATGATAGATGGTCATTTGTTATCAGAAGAAGAGGTTGCTAATGGAGACATTTTAACCTGCATCAGCTTTCCTGCTTCAAGCAATGTAAGTATTAGTTTCCTAAACGATTAAAAAATAGATGTTTAATAAAAATCCCTTACGAAAAAGACAACGAATCGGTTCATTTATTGGGATCGGGATCGGATTAATTATATATATAATTCTACCATTAAAACAAACAGAAAGCTTTTTAAGTCTTGGCCCATTAAACACCGGGCATGAAGGTTTATCATGTAATGCTTGTCATACTGATGCCAAAGGTAATTTAATCCAACAGGTACAATCTAACATTTCATACACTTTCGGAATGCGTAAAACCAAAGCAGATTTTGGAACTGAAAACGTAGACAATAAAAAATGTATTGAATGCCACGACAGGCCAAACGACAGACACCCAACACATCGTTTCTTAGAACCAAGATTCAAAGAAGCAATTGCTAATATAAATGCGGCGGAATGCGAAACATGTCATAAGGAACATAATGATACCAGAGTTGTTCTTAAAGACGCTGCATTTTGTATCAATTGCCATTACGACCTAGAAGTGAAGAACGATCCCATTGATGTCCCGCATGAACAACTTATTAAAAACAAGCAATGGAATACCTGCCTACAATGTCACGATTTTCACGGAAATCATATTTATAAAGTAGCAGAGAAAATAAAAGACACTATTCCGCTAAAACAAATTCAAGAATACCTAAAAGGCGGTAAAGATCCTTTTTCTAACAAAAAGAAATACAAACCGCTAACAGAAGAAGAATGGATTAAAATAAAAAATAAATACGCAAAAAAATAGCATGAATTTATATTAGAAACAAAAATTTCAAAAAAAATGAACTCAACAAAACATATAAGACTTGTAGCTATCTTAACATCAATCATAATGTTGGCTTCTTGCAACAAAAAAGACAAACCAATATGCGATATACCTAAAAACATAACATACAAAAACCAGGTAGCTTCAATAATTGAAATTCATTGCTTTAAATGTCATGCTGAGGATGTTTACAAAGAAAAAGCATCAAGAAGTAAAATTTTTGATTATTCGAGCTTAAAAAAAATGGGAGAAAGTGGACAACTAGTAGGCTCTATAACTCATGCACAAGGATATATCGCTATGCCCTATCGTAAAGAAACTAAAATTGATAGTTGCACCATAGAGTTAATCAAAACTTGGGTTGATCTCGGAATGAAAGAATAAGATTTTTTTTGAATTCAAATCATAAACATCTCCCGAAAAAAGGATATCAGAAAAGAAAAAACAACTTTGAAACATCTACTAAAATTACTTTTCTCCAACCGAGTTAGCGCATTATTACTGATAATTTTTGCTATATCAATGGCCGTTGCAACTTTTATAGAAAATGACTTTGGAACTGAAACTTCTAAAGCCTTAATATACAATGCTAAATGGTTTGAAATTCTAGTATTATTAATTGCCTTTAACTTTATAGGAAACATCCCAAAATACAACCTCTTTAGTTGGGAAAAAGCACCAATTTTCTTATTCCACATAGCATTTGTAATTATAATTCTAGGCTCAGGAATAACAAGATATAGAGGCTACGAAGCATTAATAACCATAAAAGAGGATTCTGCAAGTGACAGAATGATCTCTATAGATAGCTATTTACAGCTTCAGGCAAGTAACGGCTCTATTACCCAAAACTTTTCTAGCACTCCTATTCACATGAGCGAAATTGGATATAACCGCATTAGCGAACATTATAATTTTAATGACAAACAAATAAAAATACAATTAAAAAACTATATCCCCAGAGCTCATCAAATACTAAAAGACACTAGCAAAGGAAAGACTTACTTACATATTGTTATTGCAGAAAATGATGAACGGAAAGATTTTTATATAAAAAAAGGGGACAGAAAAACCATATACGGAATCCCTATTTCTTTTGAAAGCAACGATAAGCTAACCAATGATATTTTCATAACCAAAAAAAACAATACTTGGCTTGCCTCATTCCCAAAAGAAACCGATTATTTTTCTATGATACTAAACAAGGCAAGCTCATATCCAAAAGACAGCTTAGTTCCTTTACAATTCAAAGCATTAAGTCAAATAAACAATACACCTGTTGTGTTTAATGAAATATCAGAAAACAAATACCTTAAAATAACCTCTAAAGACAAAAACCCTGAAATTAAAAATCCCGAAAGCGCAATCATATTATCACTAGAATCGGGATCAGAAAAAAAGGAAATTACTTTATTTGGAGGACCAGGATACATGAACCCTTTTAATACGTTATTCATCAACGACATTCATATAAGCTTACGATTCGGCTCTAAACCTATACAACTACCATTCTCTATTTTTTTAAAGGACTTTATTTTAGAACGTTATCCTGGATCTAATAGCCCTTCTGCATTTTACAGTCACTTAGAAATCCAAGAAAAACATAAAATGTTTAATTATACAATATTCATGAATAACGTTCTGAACTATAAAGGATATCGTTTTTTTCAATCTGCTTATCTACCTGATGAAAGCGGAACAATACTTTCTGTTAATAGGGATCATTGGGGGACATTAGTAACCTATTTAGGGTATGGACTATTAGCGCTAGGAATGCTATTGAGCTTATGCTGGAAAAATTCTCATTTTGGAATAACACTAAAAATACTACGTTGATAAAAAAAAATCTTTTTTGCGCTATAAATCTCATACTATTATTAGTAAACAATACATATACACAACAATTACATCACCTACAAGAGCACGAATTAATTGAGAGACAATATATAGACATTACCCACGCTCAAAAGTTCACCACCATCCAAGTGCAAGATTTCCAGGGAAGAGTTAAACCAATAGGAACATTGTCATTAGAATTAGTTAGAAAAATTCATGGTAAAAACGGCTTCACATATATTGACAAAAACAAAACAAAAAAACAACTTACTCCTACACAAATATTCATAGGAATGAATTTTAAGCCTGATTCATGGCAATTGTTGGAGTTCATTAAAATTGAGAAAAAAGCAATTCATGAGTTAAAAGAAATCATCCAGATTAACACTTCTGGCTACACAAGTGCTTCCCAATTTTTTGATTTTCAAGGAAATTACAAACTCGAATCGCTTGTTAGCAACGCATATGCTAAAGCCCCAGGAAAACGATCTATTTTTGATAAAGATATTATCAAAATTGATGAGCGTATTAACGTTTTATGGGGTATCCTTAATGGTCAATTCCTTAAAATTTTTCCAAAAAAAGATGATCCATCACTAAAATGGTATACACCCATAGAGAAAGAACCCAGTTTTAACGAGGGCGACTTACTTTTTTATTCAAAAATAACACCCACTTATTTTGCAAACCTTTCTATTGGAATCAAAACAGGCAATTGGACAAAAGCAAACGAGACTGTTGAACTAATCAAAAATTTTCAGAAAAAAAACGGAGAGACAATTATACTAGAGGAAACCAAAGTAAAGTTAGAAATATGGTTTAACAACAATCCTATATTTTTATGGTGCCTCATCGGATATACCTGTCTTGGTGTGTTATTAATATTACTGAGTTTTATAAAAGTTTTTAAGCAAAAAAATAATACTCTAAAGAAAACGATATCTCTTACAATTCTTTTACTATTTATCATTTTCTTGCTACAAGGGTCTGGAATTATATTACGATGGTATATATCAGGACACGCTCCATGGAGTAATGGATATGAAGCTAGCATATTTATTGCTTGGATAGGGATGTTTTCTGGTTTTCTATTTTACAAAAAAAGCTCTTTTGCACCAGCTGCAGCATCAATATTAGCTATCTGTTTAATTGGTATTGCTCACGGAAGCTTAATGAATCCCGAGATTACTAATTTGGTACCGGTATTAAAATCGTATTGGCTATTAATTCATGTAGCAATCATAACAGGTAGTTATGGCTTTCTGGCTATGGGGTCACTTTTAGCATTAATCTCTTTATTACTTATGAGCATAAACACCTTTTCGTTTTCAAATCAAGAAGAGACAACTAATACCATAAAAAAGCTAACCAACATTAATCAGCTTACAAGTACTATTGGATTATACATGTTAACCATAGGTACTTTTCTTGGAGGCATCTGGGCAAATGAATCATGGGGAAGATATTGGGGCTGGGATCCCAAAGAGACTTGGGCTTTAATTAGCATTATCATCTATTCGTTTGTACTTCATATCAGGATCATTATTCCAAAAAACTATATATATTTCTATAACGTATGTAGTCTTTTTGCATTAGGAAGCCTTATCATGACTTTTTTTGGTGTCAACTATTACTTATCAGGACTGCATTCCTACGCAAAAGGAGATCCTTTTCCCATACCTTATTGGATATACATAATAACTCCATTAACCTGTATTATCTCAATAATACCCTTAACAAAAAAAGCCGGCTATGACTTCTCATAACCGGCAACACAAGAAACACTTAAAGCTACTAGATCTTTAAGGTTTCAAACACTAAATTATTATTGGAGATTACCCCCATATATTTTGAAGATCTTACGTTTCTCAAAAAACACTTATTTTAATAAACAATATTGTTTATCCGTAACTACTAAAAAATAAGCTCTGTTTAACTAAATACTAGATTAAATATACCAATATTAGTTAAACAGAGCTTAAAACTTGTTCTTTTTTACAAAAAATTGTGAACTATTACGTTATAGCTTATGCAGCTTTCTCTATCCTTCTTAACAAACCGATTTCGATATACTCTCTAATCTTATCTGCCTTTTCTATTTTCTTAGTATCAATTGGAAGCCATCCGTCTATTTTAATCATATCGTTTGGATTACTACTAAAAAACATTTCGTACTCATATGCCTCTAAATCATTAACTCCATAAGATTCAGGGCTACTCTTTACTTTGTCGCTAATTCTCTTTTTAACAATCTCAATTTTGGATGCAAAATTGAGATTACCTGTATCTCCATTTACTTCTACATCCAAGAACTCAGTAATAGCTTCTGTAATTAATTCATTTACTTTCATAATTCATATTATATTTGGGTTATACAATTTTTTAAAATGATAAAATCCACCTACACTACGCGTGATTAAGCTAGATTTAATAACTAATGTTTGTTAGCTCAAAGAGCTCCCTATTCTTCTTAACAATCCAATTTCTATATATTCATTGATTTTATCTGCTTTTTCAATCCTACTAGTATCAATTGGAATCCACCCATCAATTTTAATCATATCATTCGGGTTACTACTAAAAAACATCTCATACTCATATCCTTCAGATCCACTTACCATACCATATGCATCTGGACTATTTTTTACTTTATTAGTTATTCGCTTTTTTACAATTTCAATTTTAGAAGAGAAATCCAAATTTCCAGTATCCCTATGTACCTCAACATCTAAAAATTCCGTAATTGACACAGTTATCAATTCTTCAATATTCATACTTTTTACTTTTAAAAATTAAACCCCTATTTTTTTTAGGGTTAACATGATAAAAAAACTTCTTTTAATAAAAAATACCCCCATATTTTGATACAAATCTATATATAAAAGATATAAAAACACAAAACACCCCTAAAAAATTAGGGGTTAATACCAAAAAATTATGTTTTAACAAAAAAATAATTATTTAAATTAATTATTCCGCAATTAGAGTAAGCAAAATTTCAAAATCTATTACACATTACAATAACAAGATTTTACGTGCTATAAGCTTATGAATATAGCTTATAAACAAAAAAAACACCTTATACCATTATCTAAAAGTCAAGAATGGAATAAAGGTGTTTGGCTTACAAAGTCTTCTTAGGTATTCTTAATGCTCTAAAAAGTTTATCAAATGCTCTCGATATTTATAATAATCCGGATGCTCTAAAACATCCTTTCTTAAACGAGGTCTTTCAAAATCAATATTTAAGATATCACCAACTTTGGCTCTTGGACCACTTGTCATCATAATAACTCGATCCGCTAAAAAAATAGACTCATCTACATCGTGTGTAATCATTATAGCAGTTATTTTTTCTTGATTCCAAACTTCTATAAGCACATCTTGCAACTCTCCTCTTGTTAGAGAATCCAACATTCCAAAAGGCTCATCCAACAATAAAACTTTTGGCTTAAGAGCAAATGCTCTAGCTATCCCTACTCTTTGCTGCATTCCTTGAGACAATTCTTTTGCTTTCTTGTACATTGCATCTTCTAGCCCTACTTTTGATAAGTAATACTTTACAATATCATCCCTATCTTTTTTAGTTCCGTGTGCAAAAACTTGCTTAACACCTAGCATCACATTATCGTATGCTGTCATCCAAGGCAATAAACTTGGAGACTGAAATATAACTCCTCTATCGGGACCAGGCCCTTTAATTGTTTGATTATCCGCAACAATAGTTCCTCTAGAAATAGGGTTAAGACCCGCGATCATTGTAAGCAACGTAGATTTACCACATCCAGAATGACCAATTATTGATATAAACTCTTCATGTTTTACTTTTAAATCTAAATCATCCAAAACCACATAGTCTCCTTTTGGAGTAGGATAAATTTTAGTTAATTGAGAAATATCTAGCATATACTTATCCTCAAACAACCCATTATCCGATCTTCTTACAACTTCTTCTTTTTCTAACGCTTCCATTTCCATCTTTTTTAACTAAAACTTAATCTCCTAAAAGGTGCTGGTTTCATTTTTGGCTTAATATCTGGCAGTACATAATCAGTATCTTTTTTAGAAGCTCTCTGCTCTCCAATTTGTATTAGATACTCCATAATACTATTTCGAAGTTGTTTATATTCTTCGTTATGATTAAGTGCTGTCTTATCCCTAGGTCTCTCCAGGTTTATTTTATATTCTGGACCAAGTGTAGCCTTTGGGCCGGGTTTTAGAGGAATAATTCGATCTGCCATTAAAATTCCCTCGTCGACATCGTTTGTAATCAACAAAGCAGTCTTTTTATCTTTATTCCAAATCTTAAGAATCTCTTGCTGTAAATTCCCTCTGGTTAATGCATCTAATGCACTTAAAGGTTCATCCATCAATATCACCTCTGGACTCATAGACAAGGCTCTTGTAACAGAAACTCGCTGTCTCATACCCCCAGAAAGTTCTTTAGGAAGCTTACCTATTGCAGGCGAAAGATTAACCATCTCTACGTAATCTTCGACTCGCTTACTCCTGTCTTTTTTAGACATTTTTTTAAAAGCTTCTTTTACAGCCATCCCTACATTATTACGTACATTTAACCAAGGTAACAATGAATAATTCTGAAAAATCACTCCTCTCTCGTGATCAGGTCCAGTCACAGGTTCTCCTTTAAACAATACTTCCCCCTCATCTGGCATCAATAACCCAGAAATAAGATTTATTAAAGTTGTTTTTCCACTTCCAGTAAAACCAACAATAGCCACAAACTCTCCTTCTTCAATTTCTAAATTGATATTAGACAACACCTTTGTACGATCTTTTCCTGTTCCAAAAGATTTGGATACATTTCTTAACTCTATATATGCCATACCTTATGTTTTAAGCGGTTTCTTCTGTAAAAGTGACAAACTTCTGTATTGTTAACATTACCCGATCTAATAAGAACCCGATGATTCCGATCACAAACATGGCTACAATAATTTTAGAGTTAGAATCATTTGCTCCATTTTGAAACTCTTCCCATACAAAAGAACCTAATCCAGGGCTTTGTGCTAATAACTCTATTGCAATTAACACCATCCAAGCCACAGACAATGTTATACGCAAGCCTGTGAAAATCAAAGGAAATGATGATGGTAAAATAATCTTAAACACTTTTTGAGCAACACTCAATTGAAGCACCTTAGCCACATTAATATAATCTTTATCAACAGAAGAAACTCCCATACTAGTATTTACCAATGTTGCCCACATGGAACATAAACCAACACTTATAAATGAAATAATAAATGAACTATCAGAATCAGAACCTCTAGTTAATGTTTTTACAATCATAAAAACCAACAGCAACCAAACAACTGGAGAAACAGGCTTAAATATTTGAATCAACCAGTTAACAGAGGATCTTAAAGTCTTACTCAACCCTAACATAATACCTATTGGAACTGCAATAAACAAAGCCAATAAAAAACCAGCAAAAACTGTTTTAAGACTTGTAAAAATCTGATCTACAAACGACGGTCTTCCTGTGTAAGTGATAGCAGCTAAACCTTGTTCTTCTCTTTTAGCATTGGTTGCTGCAACTTTATCAGCAAAAGAACTTTTTTTCTCAGATATTGCTGCATGATCTGCTAATAGTGATTTATAAGCAGTCCAAACTTGAGCAGGTGACGGCAATGTATTTGGCTGACAACTAATATCTCCAGATTCTATACAAGTTCGCATTTCTAATGCTGCAGCCTCTCCTTGATCCGCTAACGCTTTTTCTATTCTAGCATCTTTTTCAACATTATAAAGATACGTAGCACCAGAATGCCATAACAACAAAAACAACCCCACTGACAATATTGGTAATAATACCTTTTTAAGTAATGCGATTAAATTCTTCTTTGTTTCTTCTCCTGTAGCTAATCGTATAGCCGGCTCAAAAAAACCTAATCCAACAAAGTTCAGAATATGTATTGACCTATCTTTCATTTTATTTCTTTTAAAACTTATTTCTCTTTAACCACCATAACACAATACCTAGTAAGGCATTAGAGATTATTTAATTTTGTTATGGAAAGAGAAATAAAAAGAGAAAACCTCTTTTTATTTCTCAATGCTTGAAACACCTTCCACATTTTCTTTATTCCCAATACCAAAACTATTAATGTATCCTATTGGATCTTTGGCATCATATTTATTACCATCAATAAAATCAGTAGTTGCTGGCTTGTAACCATCTGTCTTTGGTAATTCTGAAGCTTCTAAATGACCTTCTTCTACCAATAGTTTAGCCGCTTTAGTCCAAATATCAGGACGGTAAATATCTTTAATGGTAGTATCATACCACTCTGCTGATTTACTTTCTGGAATCTGCCCCCATCTTCTCATTTGAGTTAAAAACCATATACCATCTGAATAAAAAGGATATGTAGCATCGTATCTGTAAAACACATTAAAGTCAGGCATTTCTCTTTTATCTCCTTTTTCAAACTCAAAAGTTCCTGTCATAGAATTTGCTAGAACTACTTCATCAGCGCCAACATATTCTGGCATTGATAATATCTTTACAGCTTCTGGCCGATTTCCTGGAGTATCTAACCACTTCCCTGCTCTAATCAATGCTTTAGTAACAGCTGTAGCGGTATTTGGATATTGCTCCACAAATTTCTTTGTCATCACAAATACCTTCTCTGGATTATTTTTCCAGATATCATAATTTGTAGTAACCGGAACACCTATTCCTTTAAAAACAGCTTGTTGATTCCAAGGTTCTCCTACACAGTATCCATATATTGTTCCAGCTTCAAGAGTAGCAGGCATTTGTGGTGGCGGAGTTACAGATAGCAATACATCTGCATCTATCTGCCCCTGAATATTATCCTTAGAATACATTCCAGGATTAATCCCTGCAGCAGCTAACCAATATCGTATTTCGTAATTATGAGTAGAAACCGGAAACACCATCCCCATTTTAAAAGCCTTCCCTTCATTCTTATAAGAGTCTATTACTGGCTTAAGAGATTCTGCGGTAATTGGATGAATTGGTTTTCCATCCTCTCCTTTTGGGACATTAGGTTTCATTTTAGACCAAACATCATTAGAAACTGTAATACCATTACCATTTAAATCCATAGAAAATGGTGTTACCAATTCTGCTTGTCTACCAAAACCAGCTCCTGCAGCAATAGGTTGACCTGCCAACATATGAGAACCATCTAATTGACCATCTATTACACGGTCCAATACATTTTTCCAATTTGATTGTGCTTCTACAGAAACAAACAATCCTTCATCTTCGAAAAAACCTTTTTCCTTAGCTATAGCTAAAGGAGCCATATCCGTTAACTTTATAAAACCAAAAGTCAACTGAGGTTTTTCTATAGTTAGTTTAGACACCTCCTCTTTAGATTCCGTGGTACTAGACGCTATTTCTTTCTTCTTTTCACCACCACAAGACAAAAGAGTCATTGCGGTTAAGAAAATCCCTATTTTAAAATTAAGTTTTGTCATAATTTGTATTTTTTTGTTATTCAGCTAATAGAACACATCAAAACTACGTATAAATACTTAACTACGAATGTTAAAATTACGTATTTAACTAAGTATTTTTATTTTACAAAAATTACAAGGGGAATATTATTTTATATAAAAAATTAACGGCATATTTTTAACAGAATCGTAATACTAACAAAAGACAACCTATCAAAACACTTAAAATCAACAAGCTATAACAAACAACTAACCAAAAAATAATGTAGCAATTGTTTACCTATAACTAGAAAAGGCTTTTAACTAAGTAGTATTCTAACCAGATAAAAGCCTTTCTTGATTATTATTTAAGATAAGTTAGTTCGGCACAGGAATAGCTTTCATTTCTTTCTGAACGGCTTTTTCATCTTCTGTAGAAAATTTTATAGCTAATGAAATAACTGCAGTTATCACTACAAAAACACCAATTAAAAAATAACCCTCTGATACCGCTTGTGAAGACGCAGCTGCTTGCGCAGCACTTACAGCTTCTTCTCCCATACCTTGACTATCCAAAATTGCAGTCTTCTCGGCAATTGCCGATTTTGATTTCAATACCATAGCAGCAACAAAGGCACCTACATTACCACCAGCTCCTACAATTCCTGAGATAGAACCAATTGCTTTTTTATTTATAAATGGAACTACAGAAAAGGTTGCTCCTTCTGCCATCTGAACCGAAAGACTAAAGCCTACCAAAAAAACAACTCCAAAAGTCAATCCATTCATTCCAGAAAACAAAGACAGCATTACTCCCTCAATCGCAAGTATTACCGCAAGAAACAACACACGACCTCGCAACCCTTTTAACCTACCAAAACGATCTCCAAAAAAACCTCCTAACGTTCTAGCAAAAATATTCATCAATGCAAAAGACAATACTAGGTTTCCAGCTGTAACCCGTTCTAACTGAAATGTATTTTGAAGATAATCATCCATTGTTCCATATACCGTAAGTTCCATTCCGAAACAAGCTGCATATATGACAAAAAGTATCCAAACGCGATAATCCTTAATCGCTGACAAAAAACTCACCTCATCTTTCTTTGATTGCGGTAACTCTCCCTTAACTTTTAGTTCTTTATAATTTCCATTAGGTGTATCTTGCGTAAAAAAGTAATACACAATCCCCATTAAAAAACAAACAACTCCCGCTATTACCATACAATACCTCCAAGCTTCTGTTTCTGCAATACCAAAACTTACTACTGCTGCGGCTATCAATGGCATCCCTAGACGATTTGCACCGCCACCTAGATTACCCCATCCAGCAGAAGTTGCATTCGCTGTACCTACTATATTAGGAGCAAACATAATCGAAGTATGAAACTGCGTTATCACAAAAGAAGCTCCTATAAAACCAATAAAAAGCCTACAAATTATAAACTGCATAGGAGTTTGCACCAATCCTAATATTATTACAGGAATCGCACCTAACATCAATAACCAAGTGTAACAAATCCGAGGACCATATTTATCACACATTTTACCTATAAAAAGTCTTGCAAATACAGTTCCTGTGACTGCAACAATAATTGAATTCCATTTTTGATCAGGAGTTAATCCCAAATCCCTAACAACATCAGGCATAAAGGGAACAATACCAAACCAGGAAAAAAAGCATAAGAAAAAGGCAATTGAAGTTATCCAAAAAGTTCTAATTGAGAGATTCTTGAAGTTTAAAAGATTTAGCGTAGTAGATTTCCCTAAGGCATCCATATTAATGTATTTTTAAAGTTTAAATTCTATATGTTATAAAACATGAAACAAACTACGTACTAATACTTATCAAAAACAACACTTAAGCTAAATTATTAAGTACTTAACTGTAGAATTACGTATTTAATAATTTCAGAACTTAATAATTATAGAATCAACAGTTTCGACTATCAAAAATCTAAAACGACATCATTAACGTAGTACCAAAAAAACAAACATCTGATAAACAAATACTTAACTGTTTTACAATATCATAAATATGGCTATCCCATAACCTAAGCAATGCAATAAAACGCATTCTCCAGGACTACGTATTAAATATTTGGTTTTCTCGAAAAAAAATAAGTATTTTGGCAAATATACCTCTACAGCGTAAATACTTTTTTTTACAAACCAAACCGCCATAAACCCCTATAAAATGGTTAACCCCAATGATAATTTAATAACAATGTAAAAACTTACTTATGAAAAAGAAGAGCACTACAATTTTATTGACAATCCTTATTACTCTTATATCAAATACTTATTTAACAGCTCAATCGAACAAATACGGAACTATTAGTTACGCAAAGGCTATAAATATCTCAGGAAAACAACGAATGCTATCACAGAAGATTTCTAAAGCATATTTATTAACTGCTAAAGGAATTAATGATCAATCGATAAAAAAGGAATTAAACTCTAGTAAGTTTATATTTGAAAAACAACTACAAATACTTACTAAAAATGCCTCTAGCAGCTCTACAAAATTATCCTTAAAAAAAGTTAGAACATTATGGGACGATTTTAAAGCCATCATTGCAAGTACTCCAGACGCTCAAAACTCCTTAAGGATTGTAAAAGCTAACACCAATTTATTAAAAACTTGTAACGATGTAGTTATTAGTATAGAAAACAGTTATAACTACAACAATCAATTTTTTCAGAATAAAAACAAAGATTTAGCAAAAACAATAAATATATCCGGAAGACAGCGAATGCTATCACAGCGATTATGTCTATACTACACTGCAACTACTATGTTTAAAGGAGATAGTCCTGAGTATAAAAAAATATTGAATGAAACTTATGAAAAATTTGACAATACGATTGGAGAATTACTAATAAGTAGTTACAACAGCACTGATATAGAGGAAGAACTAGGTGTTGTTATGTCGTATTGGGAAAAATTTCAAACCAATAAAAATGGTTTATTAAATGGTGACTTTACTTTGCAAGACATGTTTGCTACTACAAACCAGCTAACAAAATCTTTTAATAAAATTACTAATTTATACGAAGATGTAGCTAATAATTAAAAAAACTAAAAGTCAGGGAATCATCTCATATTCTCTGGCTTTTTTACTTAATTCTAATACATTTTTAACCGCCATCTTTTTCATTAAGTTAAAGCGATGAACTTCTGTAGTTCTTTTACTTATATCAAGTTCAGCCGCAATATCTTTATTAGTCATCCCGGACACTGCCAACTTAAGTATTTGATTTTCTCTTTTCGTAAGGTCAAAAGGGTTACTCTTCTCCTTCTTACCTTCAATAATTGGTTTTAAGGCTTTTTCTTCTACCTTTTCATCACTATTTTTAAGTAAATTTTTGACCAATATAGAAGAAACATCTCCACTAAAATATTTATTCCCTTTGCTTACGGTAGACAGTGCTTTCAAAAATTCCTCTTTACCCGCATCCTTAAGCAGATATCCATCTGCCCCCGCATTAATAGATTGTAAAATATACTCATCGGAATCATGCATTGATAACATGATTGTTTTAGAAGAAACAGATAGCGCCGTAAGTTCTTTTACAGTATCTATTCCGGACATTTCTGGCATTCTTATATCACATATTACGATATCTGGGCACAACGACTGCACTAATTCAATAGCTTCTCTCCCATCAGAAGCCTCTCCAATAACCTCATATTGCTTTTCATCCTCCAGAAGTGAACGAATTCCATCTCTAACTAAAAAATGATCATCTACCAATACAATACTTACCATACTTTATAATACTTAATTACGTGCTCTTTATAAAAAAACTACTTACTATCCAAAGATAAGAATAATTCAAAAATACAATCAATAAATTAATAATCCACAAAGAAAAACTACGTATTTTTATCTAATAAAAACACTAAAAATAAGTATTAATACTTAGATTTGTTACTCAATTGATACGTCAGCTAATAGGATTAATTGAAAAGAACATAGCAACTGTGAGAAATACTTATACTCACACCAAACAAATTTAAGAAATGAAAAATAAGTTATACTTTACCATACTATTACTAGTACTGGTATTTAAGGGGAATGCACAGGAATTAAGTATTGATGCAGATATAAGACCACGATTAGAGTATTTACACGGTTTTGGTAATTTAACTCCAGCTGGAGTAGATGCAGCTATATTTGTACAACAACGTTCTCGATTAAAATTTGGATATACTGCAGACAAGTTTTCTACATATCTTAGTGTACAGGATGTAAGTGTTTGGGGAGATACACCCCAGATAGCTGCGGCTGATAACAATAATAGTTTCTCACTAGCCCAAGCTTGGATTAATTTTAAGTTTGGTAACGGATGGTCCACTAAATTAGGTAGACAAGCTCTTGTTTATGACGATCAGAGAATACTTGGTGGATTGGATTGGGCAATGCAAGGAAGATTTCATGATGCTGCATTAATCAAGTATAAAAATGATAATGGTTTAAAACTAGATCTTGGTTTTTCTTTTAATCAAAACGGAGTAAGTAGAATAAATACTTTATTCGATCCTAATAATGATGGAAATGCAAGAGCTGTATTTGATTACAAAGGAATGGCTTATGCTTGGTTGCACAAAGACTGGGCTAAATTTTCTGGGAGTTTTCTTTTTGTAAATAATTCTTATCAGAATTTAGATACCGATGGTCAAACTCCAATTGATGGAACTGTAAATAGACAAACCTTTGGTACACATTTAGTTGCAAAACCTGCTAAAGGATTAAAAATAGCTTTAAACTTATATGCACAAACTGGAAAATTCACAGAAACAGTTGATTTATCAGCATATAACGCCGGTCTAGAGGTTACCTATAAACCAGGAAAAACTTTATTCGGAATAGGTGGAGAACTGCTTAGTGGTGATGATAATGGAGGAACAGATGGAGAGATCACTTCTTTCTTCCCAATCTTTGGAACGAATCATAAATTTAATGGATATATGGATTACTTTTATGTAGGGAATCATGCCAATAGTGTAGGATTACAAGATATATATGCTAAAGCTGTTATCAAAACTGGTAAAAGCAGTAGTTTATTAGCAAAACTTCACTATTTCTCTGCTGCAGAAGATATTGCTGGAACTGATGATACATACTTAGGTACAGAACTAGATTTAGTTTTTACTCAAAAAATACTACCATATGCTACCTTAAAAATAGGATACTCTCAGATGTTTGCTGGTGATAGTATGGAAATTCTAAAAGGAGTTGCTGATCCTAGCGGATTACAAAACTGGGGATGGGCAATGCTAGTTGTAAAACCAAACTTCTTAAAATGGAGTCCAAAACCAAAACAATAGCATATAATAACAATACCATAATTCAAAACCTGCGAAATCAGTTTCGCAGGTTTTTTAATGTATTATTTTGAAATTCTTAATTTACAATACTGATAATTACGTAATTCTTATTACTTAAATACGTATTAATACTTAATTTTGATATATAAATACGTAACTAATGAAGAAGGTAGTAGTAATAGGTAACGGAATGGTAAGTTATAAGTTCTGTGAGAAGTTTGCAGCATCAGAAAAATTTACAGATTACAAACTTATAGTTTTTGGTGAAGAACCAAGGCGAGCGTATGACAGAGTCCATCTTAGCGAATTTTACGATGGTAAAACTTCCGAAGATTTAAGCATGTCTACTGCTAATTGGTATGAAGATAATAATATTGATCTTCATACCTCGGAAATGATTACTGAAATTAATCGAGAAGATAAAACGGTAGCGAATCATAGAGGAGATATCTATCCCTATGATTATTTAGTATTAGCAACTGGATCTTCAGCCTTCGTTCCGCCAATTGAAGGTATTGATAAAGAAGGTGTTTTTGTTTACAGAACTATTGAAGATCTTGAAGCAACAGAAGCATATGCCAAAAAATTAAAAGCTCAAGGAAAAACTGAAGCTGCTGTTCTTGGTGGAGGTCTATTAGGACTTGAAGCTGCAAATGCAGTTAAAAATTTAGGACTTAATGCCCATGTCGTTGAGTTTGCTCCTCGTCTTATGCCGAGACAACTTGATAAAGGTGCTAGTGATATGCTTCAGTCTAAAATTGAAAGCATGGGCTTAAAAGTACACCTCTCGAAACAAACACAATTTCTTCAAGGTGAAAAAGCAATCGAAGGCTTACAATATGTTGATGATACAGAATTAAAAGTTGACATGCTTGTTGTTTCTGCTGGCATACGTCCACGTGATGAAGTTGCAAGAGAATGTGGCCTTGAAGTTGGAACTCGTGGCGGAATTGTTGTCAACCAAAAAATGGAAACTTCTGATAAAAATATATTTGCTATTGGGGAGTGCGCTTTACTAAATAGTATGATTTATGGTTTAGTAGCTCCTGGATACGATATGGCGGAAGTTGCCGTACAACAAATTACAGGTGGTGATTCAGAAATGCCAGAGTCCATTGATATGTCTACGCAATTAAAATTAATCGGTACTGAAGTTGCTAGTTTTGGAGACGCTCTTAATCAGTCTAAAGAAGACATTGATGAAATTGTATATGAAAATAAACGAAATGGAATTTATAAAAAAATAAACATTTCTAAAGACGGAAAAAAGCTTTTAGGTGGAATTTTAATTGGAGATTCCTCTGATTATAATTCTCTATTCCAAATTTATATCAATGGAATGAAACTTCCTGAAGAACCAGAAGATCTAATATTAGGTAGTCGTGGAGGTGATGAAGGAGGCTTATTAGGTGATGTAATGGATTTACCTGATGCAGCTCAAATTTGTTCTTGCGAAAGTGTTACTAAAGGACAGATTTGTAGCGCTATAGAAAACGGAGAAGCTACAGATGTTGCAGGAGTAATTAGTTGTACTAAAGCAGTAACTGGTTGTGGTGGTTGCAAACCTATGGTAACTGACTTAACCAATGCTACCTTAAAATCTTTAGGTATAGAAGTTAAAGAAGGGGTTTGTGAGCATTTTGATCTAAGTAGACAAGATTTATATAAAATAATCCAAGTAAAAGGATACACTACATTTAATGAGGTATTAGATAATCACGGAAATGGTGGTCATGGTTGTGAATTATGCAAACCACTCGTCGCTTCTTTAATGGCCACTATTCATGCCGATACCGCGAATGAAGAATACGCTATTCAAGATTCTAATGATCGCTTCTTAGCCAATATACAGCGAAATGGAACATATTCTGTAGTTCCTAGAGTACCCGGAGGAGAAATTACTCCAGAAAAACTTATCGCACTTGGAGAAATCGCTAAAAAATATGATTTATATACTAAGGTAACTGGTGGGGTGCGTATCGACTTATTCGGTGCTACTGTAAACCAATTGCCTTTAATATGGAAAGATCTAATTGACCATGGTTTTGAAAGTGGTCACGCCTACGGGAAGTCATTAAGAACGGTAAAAACCTGTGTTGGTTCAACCTGGTGTCGTTATGGAATGGACGAAAGTGTAAGTTTTGGTATTGAACTAGAGAATCGTTACAGAGGAATTAGAGCTCCGCACAAAATTAAAGGTGGAGTTTCTGGATGTATACGTGAATGTGCAGAAGCACGTGGAAAAGACTTTGGATTAATTGCTGTAGAAGGTGGCTGGAATTTATATGTAGGTGGAAATGGTGGAGCTACACCAAGACACGCAGAATTATTTGCAGAACAAATTGATAATGAAACTGTAATAAAATATCTAGATAGATACTTAATGTTTTATATGCGTACAGCAAAACCATTACAAAGAACTGCTGCATGGCAAGAACGTCTAGAAGGAGGGTTAGATTATTTAAAAGAAGTTATTATTGATGATAAGCTCGGTATCGTTGAAGATTTAGAAAACGAAATGAAAACCTTGGTTAACAAGTATAAATGTGAGTGGACCCAAGCTGTTAATGATCCTGAAATAATGAAACGCTTTAATCACTTTGTAAATAGCAAAGAAGAAGACGATAATATTGTTTTTGTCCCTTTAAGAGAACAAAAAATGCCTGAACCTTGGAAGTAATAAATAGCTTATAATTAAAATTAAATGGAAGAAATTCTAAACAAATACAAAACCATCAAATTAGAAGATGTAAAAATTTGGTTTAAAGCGGCGTCAATTCATGCTTTTCCAAAAGATGGAGGGGCTTGTATTAAATATAAAGATTTACAAATTGCAGTATTTAATTTTGAAAGATTAAACAACTGGTATGCATGCCAAAACTTATCACCTGAAAAAAACGAGATGGTTTTAAGCAGAGGAATGATTGGAGACCATAACGGGATACCCAAAGTTGCTTGTCCTCTTCATAAAAAAACTTTTTCTTTAGAAACTGGAGAAAATCTAAATGGTGATTTACCTCCCATTGCAATCTATCCAATAAAAGTAGAAAATGACAACGTTTTTATTGGCTTCGAAGAATAAAGAATTTTATTGCTAAAAAACATTACTTTAGCAAGTATTCTAATAATATTACTTTTATGCCAACCTTAAAAATAACCGAAGCATTCTCTATCATTGATGCATCAAATGCAAATGATCCTAATAAAGAAATCGTTCAGGGAATATCTATTGCAAAAGAATTAGTCTATGGACAACGAATGAGTCAAACACTGGATAATTTTACTCCAGAAGCATCAGAAGCACTTCAGTTAGCAGCTAGGGCTCAACATATCTGTAGATGGGAAATCCCTAGAAACAGTTACCCAATGGATCGTGTGGGGTATTTAAAATGGCGTGAAGAACTTAAAAAATTTCACGCAAAAAAGGCTTCAGAAATACTTGAAAAAGTAGGTTATAATCAAGAAGTTATAGATCGAGTTTCATTTTTAATTCAAAAAAAGAAACTAAAAAAAGATGAAGACACTCAAATATTAGAAGATGTTATATGTCTTGTTTTTCTAGAATTTTATTACACCGATTTTTATAAAAAACATGCTTCAGAAAAAGTCATAGACATTTTACAAAAGACCTGGAGAAAAATGTCTGAAAAAGGACATCAAGCCGCACTAAAAATATCATATTCAGAAAAAGGATTAGATTTGATTAAGCAAGCCATCGCATAATTTTATCATATTGAACAAACTGGAATCATTAGATCATCAAACATTTAATCGCCTAAGTAAGATTTACATTATTGCATTAGGGGCGATTGCTTTATTTACCATTGGCGGACAGTTTTTTATCCAACGGTATCTTAACTCTCAAATAGATGATTCTAAAATTATTAATATTTCTGGTAGACAGCGAATGCTTAGTCAGAAACTAACTAAAGAAATTCTATTACTTAGCTATACGACGGATAACATATCTAAAAAAAGGTATATTGAAGAATTAGAAGCTACTATACAACTTTGGAAAACATCTCACGAGCGATTAAGAAGATATAATGATTCTATACCTAAAGGAAAAAATGATAGCACGGAGATAAAAAAAATGTTTTTGGTTTTACAGCCTTATTTTGAAACCATCTACGAGAATAGCACGGAGATACTTAGTTTAGTTAAAAATGACTCTGTCAACCAACAAATACTAAAACCACATCTGGACAATGTAACTTTTAACGAGCCTCTTTTTCTTAAACAAATGGATGCTATTGTTTATAGATATGAAAGAGATGCTCAGGAAAAAATATCAAGCCTTAAAAAAATTGAATATATCATTTTTGGTCTCATCATTTTGGTTTTAATTTTTGAATTTTTCTTACTATTTAGACCGGTAGCTTTAAGTATTAAAAAAACAATCTCAAACCTATTAATATCGCAAAAGAACGCTACTAACATGGCTGCTAATGCCGAAAAGCTAAGAAAAATTCAAAATGAAAATGTACAAGAACTTATATCACTTACTAAAGCATTAGATCAAACCCTTTTATATGCTAGAGTTAATGAACAAGGAATTGTAAAAAACTTGGGAGAACGTTTTGCTAAAGTTTTAAATGTAGATCAAAAATTCTATCAAAAAAATCTTTCGGAACTTATGAAACTAAGTGAACTTCAATCCAATAGACTGCTTCAACTCATATCGCAGAATAAGGGAGGTGTTTTTAATGAAGAGTTTGAATTTGTTTCTGGTGAAGATAAAAAAATGTGGCTAGATGTTTCAATATTAAATGTTTTTAAAGAGTCTGGAACTGCAGAAAGATTAGTTCTTTGTTCTGATATCTCTAAGAGAAAAGAAGCACAACTAGAAATAGAAAGATTAAATGATTTAGAATATCAGCAAAAGGAGGAATTACAAAAATCTAATGCTAGTTTAATTGTAGAAGCCCAAGAAGAAGAGAGAAAGCGAATTGCAAAAGAAATACATGATAGTATTGGGCAAATGCTTACTGCTTTAAAATTTAATATAGAATCAATAAACACAAATAATATTGAAAAAACAAATCAAAAAATAGAAGGCCTTAAACAACTATCTAAAGATTTAATTCTTGGAATTAGAACAGCAACATTTAACCTTACTCCTCCTGAATTAAAAGACTATGGAATTAGTATTGCTTTACAAAAAATGGCAAAAGAACTCACAAAACTAACTAGTAAGAACATCATTTTAGAAGATAAATCGAATACTGAACTTCGTTTTGATTCTTTAGTTGAAACTAATCTATATCGAGTTACGCAAGAGGCTGTTAACAACGCTATCAAATACGCTAAATCAGACTACATACTAATATCTATTAATAGTTCAGAATCCATATTAAGTATTACCATAAACGATAACGGAAAAGGATTTGATTTAACTAAAATTCCTAACAAACCAAAGAATAATGCAGAAGGTGGAATGGGCCTATTTTTTATGAAAGAAAGAATGAATTATATAGATGGTAGAATTTTTATAAGTTCCGCACCAGGAAAAGGAACAAGAATTAGTCTAAATTA
This sequence comes from Aquimarina sp. AD1, assembly GCF_003443695.1. Taxonomy (NCBI): domain Bacteria; kingdom Pseudomonadati; phylum Bacteroidota; class Flavobacteriia; order Flavobacteriales; family Flavobacteriaceae; genus Aquimarina; species Aquimarina sp. AD1. The sequence goes on from NZ_CP031966.1 coordinate 2,070,405, forward strand.
TAATTTTAATAAATAAAATTATATACTTTTACTTTGTATTTATCCCCCAAACGAAAAGAGTGAAAGTAAGTAAGGAAAACACGAAATATCTAATGAATTGGGATTCCAAAAAAATTTGGAAAGAAGAAATCATTAGTAAAGAGTTCATTAAATATCTTAAGGAGAAAGAGGTTTACGAACTGATTAAAGATAAAAATACTCAACTAGGTATTATCTCAGAAAGAGATATTATTAATTGGATTGAAAAAAAAGAAAATCAAAATTTCTGGGAAGACAAAATGGAACAACACATCTGCGAAAAGATCATCAAAGATGATGATGATTATTTTGTAGGTTGTGACTACGAAGACTTTAAGGATGGATACTTTTTTGTTGCCAGTTTATGGAAAATGGAAAAAGGAGAAAACTTGATAATATTAGAACATTATCATTGATTTCTCCCTCTCATTTTTTTATCTAAACATTATTTGGTTTCTTTTTTATTACATCATTTCTGTAATAATCTATAATACCATCGATAGGTCTTCTAACGATATTACCTACTGTTAAATGATATGGCCAAACTGCTGCTCTAATAATATCTTCACTAAAGTGCGCTATAGATCCAATAAAATGTACTGGAACATTCTGAGCTTCAGGAAAACATAATACTCTTGTTTCTACAAATTCTTGTATCCCTTCTGTAATAATTTTATAAAAATATCCATTACGCTCACTTGTAAAAATGAATTCTGCAAAAGAAGCTAAATACGTATTTGGATTTTCCTTTTTGTATAAATTTTCTTTTATACTATCAGAAGAAAGATCAAAACGTTTTTCAAATTCTCCTGCTACTTCTGGTGGCATTCTTTTATAATAGTAATCTCTAATTAATCGTTTTCCAAAGTAATTTCCACTGGCTTCATCCATCAAAATATACCCCAAAGAATCTACCGTCATTTTTATTTCATCACCATCAAAATAACAACTATTAGATCCGGTACCTAAAATACAAACAATCCCAGGTTCTGTAGTAGCAGCATAGACAGCTGCAACCATATCTTCTTTAACGAGAATATCATTTGCATTAGAAAAGTAATCCTCAAAAATCTTTGCCAACATCTGAGTTGGCTTATTAGTCCCACAACCAGCGCCATAAAAATGTACCCGATCTATCTTATTTCGATAAGAGGCAAGTTGTTCATTGTCCTTAAGTCTCTCTTCTAATAAAGATTTACTAAATACAGCAGGGTTTAAACCCTCTGTACGAGTTTTAAACACAATTTCTCCTTCTTCATCAAGAAGAATCCAATCACATTTAGTGGAACCACCGTCAGCTAATAAAATCATTTTAAAAATATGTTTGTTGTGTGTGTGTTGCAGTCAGCTAAAAAACCTCGATTACGTTTAAAATCGAGGCAATATACTATATTACTCCCTATAGATTACCTACATAAGATGAAAGGTCTACCAATTTAGAAGAATATCCATATTCATTATCGTACCAAGATACTAACTTAAAGAAATTGTCATTTAAAGCAATTCCAGCTCCAGCATCAAAAGTAGATGTATGGTCTTCGCCTACAAAATCTTGAGATACCACATCTTCATCTGTATATGCTAAAACACCCTTTAATTCATTTTCTGAAGCTTTTTTAACAACAGCTTTCAGGTCTTCATAAGATACAGATTTCTTTGTTTTTACCGTAAGATCTACAACAGAAACATCCGCTGTAGGAACTCTAAATGCCATACCAGTAAGTTTACCATTTAATTCTGGTATAACTTTACCAACGGCTTTCGCAGCTCCAGTAGAAGATGGTATAATATTATTCAATGAAGAACGTCCTAGTCTAAAATTCTTTTTAGAAGGAGCATCAACCACTGCTTGTGTTGCAGTTGCGGCATGAACTGTAGTCATTAAGCCTTCTTCTATTCCAAAATTATCATTAATTACTTTAGCTAAAGGAGCTAAACAATTTGTAGTACAAGAAGCATTAGAAACAATTGTATCTGTTGCTTTAGCTTCTGTATGGTTTACACCCATAACAAACATTGGTGCATCTGCAGAAGGTGCAGAAATAACAACTTTTTTAGCACCTGCCTTTAAATGAGCGCCGGCTTTATCTAATGTTGTAAAGATACCTGTACAATCCATCACCACATCAACTCCAGCTGCATCCCATTTTAATTCTTCAGGATTTCTTTCTGCAGTAACACGAATAGCTTTACCATTTACTACAAGGTTTCCATTTTCTACAGCAATAGTACCATCATATTTTCCGTGTACAGAATCGTACTCCAATAAATAAGCTAAATGATTTACATCTAACAAATCGTTAATAGCTACTATTTCTACATTCTCGCGCTTAGAAGCAATTCTAAATGCGATTCTTCCAATTCTACCGAAACCGTTAATTCCAATTTTTAACGTACTCATACTTAATAATTTAGTTGTTTTTGATTTAAAACGTGGTTATATTTATACTGAAGTAATATCAGCAACTTTAATTAATCTATCGTGTTTGTGTGTTCTTTTTCCTAAAGCGGTTGTTAAAGGAACTATTTGTACTTTTTTATGAACAATTCCTATCATTACCTCACTTTTCCCTTCTAATAAAGTCTCTACAGCCCCCACTCCCAACTTACTTGCTAGAACTCGGTCATAACAACTGGGTGATCCACCTCTCTGTATATGACCTAATACAGAAACTCTAACCTCATAATCTGCTAGGTTTTCCTCTACATATTCTCCTAACTCAAAAATATTCTTTCCGGATTTATCTCCTTCTGCTACAACTATAATACTAGAAGTTTTACCTGTTTTTTTACTTTTCTTCAAAGATTCTATAAGTCTATCAACTCCCATATCTTCTTCTGGAATCAAGATCTCTTCTGCACCTGCTCCAATTCCTGCATTAAGTGCAATATCTCCTGCATCTCTTCCCATTACCTCAATCAAGAATAGTCTATTATGCGAACTCGCAGTATCCCTTATTTTATCTATAGCTTCTACCACAGTATTTAAAGCAGTATCATACCCTATAGTGTAATCAGTTCCATTGATATCATTATCAATGGTTCCAGGAATTCCCACTACTGGAAAGCTAAACTCTTCAGAAAGCTTTAACGCACCTGTAAAGCTACCATCTCCTCCAATTACAATAAGAGCATCAATATTATTCTTCACCAAATTATCGTACGCTTTTTTTCTTCCTTCTTCTGTACGAAAATCTTTAGAACGAGCTGATTTAAGAAAAGTTCCTCCTTTATTTATAATATTCCTTACCGAACGTGCGTTCAGTTTTTCCATTTCATTGTAAATAAGGCCTTCATACCCCTTATAAACGCCGAAACAATCTACCTGATAATAACTACACGCACGAACTACCGCCCTTATGGCAGCATTCATTCCTGGAGCATCTCCTCCAGAAGTAAGTACAGCGATATTTTTTACTTTCTTTGTCATTGAAGTCAAATCTATTGTTATTGACCACAATAACCTAATTTACCAAAAATCTAAAACGTTTTCGGTTAATAAATTCAGTAATTACTGACAAAAAATGTATGGTTTTAACACATTTTCATGAAATAAGTTAAGAAAAAAGTATTATGGCAAAATAATTTATCCCTGATTTTGGTATTCACAAAACTTATATAAACTAACAATTAAAGTCGAGATACCGTAATAAGTATACTTGCCTCATTCATATTTAGTATCTTTACAGGCACAAAAAGTCATAATTCACCCAAATTAATTTCATTTTGACATGGAAAAAAAGCCACTTATACTAGCTTTGTCAATAGTAATACTTATTTCATTCAAAGCTTTCTCACAAAACCAAAACAATTTAATAGATGCCCCAGGTGATATTGCCTTTGTAGCTTTTCACACAGATAATGGAGGTGCAGATCAAGAAGATGGATTTTCTTTTATTTTATTAGACGATGCCATCAACGGAACTACGATAACATTTATAGATGAAGAATGGGATGGAACTCAATTTTCGAGTCCCATAAATGAAGGAGATTTAATCTGGACTAACAATACTGGTAGCACTATTGATGCTGGAACAGTTATCAATATTACAGATGCAGATGGAAATACCGAAATGGCTTCCATAGGTATTGTTGATGAAATCAATGCTGGATTTGATTTGGCTGCAGCAGAAGATATTGTAGCAGTAACAGGAACAAGAGCAACTCCTGGTGTTTTTCTATCCGCTATAGATGGTGATAATGGTTTTCCTTTTGTTACAACAAACACAGGCTTATCTAGCGCTCAGATTTTATTAATTTCTGATCAAGGTATTTACACGGGTCCCACCACTTGTAATAGCACAATAGGGGATTGTTTAATTCAAATATATGATTCTGTAAATAATTGGAGTTTTGGAAACTATACACATCCATATGATGTGATTGGTAATTTTACAGGAAGTGCTTTTTTAGGAGATTTAACACCTCCAACAGTTAATATTTCTCTTTCAGATGTTGCTCTCACAATGGGAGAAACCTCGACTATAACCTTTACTTTTAGTGAAGTTCCAGTAGGATTTACATCAGCTGATGTTACAGTACAAAATGGTGTTTTATCAGGCTTTATGGTAACAGCCAACCTAGCTATATATACTGGATTATTTACCCCTACACCAAACATACAAGATGCCACAAATATTATTAGTGTCGGAACGGGATACACAGATGCTGCAGGAAATACAGGAGTTGCTTCAGAATCAAACAACTACACTATAAACACTATTCCTTCTAATTCGGCTCCAAGTTTTTCACTCCCTACTAGTCCCGATCAAACAATTCTAGAAGATTCTGGTGCGCAAACCGTAAATGGATTTGCTTCTAGTATTGATGATGGAGATGGAAATACGCAAACACTTAGTTTTAATGTAACTAATGATAATAATACGTTATTCAGCAGTCAACCTACAATAGATGTAACTGGAAATCTAACTTATACCCCAGCTGCAAATGCTTTTGGAAGTACAACCGTTACTGTAAACCTATCTGATGATGGAGGAACTGCTAACGGAGGAGTTGATACTTCTGCGGATCAAACATTTATGATTACTATTAATGCAGTAAATGATGCTCCTAGTTTTTCCTTACTTGCTAGCCCAGATCAAACAGTTGTAGAAGATTCTGGTGCGCAAACTGTAAACGGATTTGCTTCTAGTATTGATGATGGAGATGGAAATACACAAACACTTAGTTTTAATGTAACTAATGATAATAATACGTTATTCAGCAGTCAACCTACAATAGATGTAACTGGAAATCTAACTTATACCCCAGCTGCAAATGCTTTTGGAAGTACAACCGTTACTGTAAACCTATCTGATGATGGAGGAACTGCTAACGGAGGAGTTGATACTTCTGCGGATCAAACATTTATGATTACTGTTAATGCAGTAAATGATGTTCCTAGCTTTTCTTTACTTGCTAGCCCTGATCAAACAGTTGTAGAAGATTCTGGTGCACAAACCGTAAATGGATTTGCTTCTAGTATTGATGATGGAGATGGAAATACGCAAACACTTAGTTTTAATGTAACTAATGATAACAATACGTTATTCAGCAGTCAACCTACAATAAATGCAACTGGAAATTTAACCTATACTCCAGCTGCAAATGCTTTTGGAAGTGCAACGGTTACGGTAAACCTATCTGATGATGGAGGAACTGCTAACGGAGGAGTTGATACTTCTGCGGATCAAACATTTATGATTACTGTTACTAGTGCCAATGACGAACCAACAGTAATTATTACTTCTACCGAAAGTTCTCCAACGGCAACTAACCCTATTCCTATTAGCATAACATTTTCTGAGAATGTATTAAATTTCGATATTAACGATATCACTATTACTAATGGATCACTTACTAATTTTTCTGGTTCTGATGCAATATATAATGTTCAGGTTATTCCCTCTACAACCGGAGTTATCACGTTAAACATTGGTGCTAATATAGCCAATAGTGTTTCTGGCGATGGGAATCTATCTGCTGTAGAATTTAGTATTACCTATGACGAGCTACTCAGTACAGAAGAATTTGAAGAGGATACATTTATCATATATCCAAATCCAACTAAAGGCAAAGTATATATAAGTATTCCTATAGAACTAGTTACTGTCTTTGATTACAGTGGTAAAAAAGTACTAGAAACAACTAAAAACACATTTGATCTATCAGTATTAGAATCTGGTATCTATATATTCAATATACAGACCAATGAAAAACAGATAACGAGACGAATAATAAAATTATAAAAATAATATCTGAACGATACTATTCTACTCTTCAAACTTAAAGAAAAACAAAAAACGACCTATTCTCATAGGTCGTTTTTTAAATTTAAGCACTAAAATTATATATATAATTATAGGACTATTTTATAAACTGCTTAGTAATCACTTCGCCACTCTTCATAAATGTCTTTAATATGTAATTTCCTTTTGGAAATTTTTCAATATTAATAGTATTATTATAGTATGTTCCCAACAATCTGGAGTTTAGATCATAAATTTCATACTTGTTTACCTCTCCCTTTGATTGTATTTTAATTACTTTATTACCTGGAATTGGAAATACTTTTAAATCATTTTCAGAATGATTACCTATTCCATTTTCTTTCTTATCAGAAGATAACATATCACCCTCAGGTCCGAAAGCACCTGAAAAGACTTTGCTCAATTCATTATTTTCTAATCTAGATGAGCTGCAATCTTGCATTTCAATTGCCGTCCAACGGATTACCCAATCTCGATCTGCAGCAGTACTTGCTCTAAGAGGATTTGGAAAATTTAAAGACCCAACTGTTGGTAAATCACTAGGAGCATCGGTCCATCTTAAATACACCCTGAAACCTGTAGAAGTAGCGTTATAAACAGAAGGCACACCCGATATATACCAATGAAATCCTTTATTACTAATAGATTCTAATGTCACCAAATAATGAGGGGTCGTTGTAAACTCACAAGATTTTGTATCGACATCAACATATATACCTGTGGTATTATAATCTACCCAATCAGCTGGTGAAGTAACCCCTTGACCAATTTTTATTTGGGCATTAGAAATCGAATAACCAAAAATCAACAAAAAAGAGAATAAAAAAGTTTTCATAATTGTGTGGTTTTAAAATGAATTTTAATTAATAGAACATAGATTTAACTAAATCTTTATTCTTTAAAATTACTTAAATCGACACATACTTATTTACGGAAGCACCATTAAATTAAGGGAATTTTCCCTTAATTAACTCAATAATAACATGAAATGATAAATTATATCATTTTATAACCTTCTATTAAAATTTAGCAACCTTTTCATACCCCAAATTAATTAAGCAACCTTTTAGCAACTATTTTGTAAAAAGTAAAAGGCAACATATAATACTATATGTTGCCTTTTGAAATTAAAAGTTTTAAAAAACTCTATTCCTGAATCAATATCAAATACTGCCAAGAATTTAACTCATATTCTTTTCCTTTAACACTATCTATATATTCTCCCGTAAGATAATCTTTAAATTTGCCCTCATATTCTGCTGTAAACGTTACCGGTTTTTTTGTCATATTTGCAACGAAAACAACTTTATCTCCATTTTTTTCCCTTTCAAAAGCCAACACTTTAGTATCTGCTGAAGTTTTAATTCTATTGTATGAAGCTGCATTTTTACCTCCATGTAATGCTGAGTTTTCATTTTTAAGCTTTCCTAATTTTTCATATAATGGGTAGAACACTCCTTTCTTTTTGATAATGGTATCCTTTTCAAAAAACAATAAACGCTTATCCATATCATATTCTTGTCCAGAATAAATTAACGGCATTCCAGGAGCTACATATGATAATGCAGCAAATAATTCTTTAGAATCACCCATTCTTTCTTGCACAGTCCCATTCCAAGAATTCTCATCGTGATTGGAGGTAAAGTTCATTAAGATATCGTCTTTAGCATACATAGAATCCACTTGTACCATTCTTTTATCCCAAGCTTCTACAGTATTTTCTCCTTTAGCGATATGATTCATTACGTGATGCGTATCCCATCCATACCCCATATCGAATGCTTTTTCCATTAATTCTGGTTCCCAGCCTTCTGCTAACATAAATACTGGTTTAATTTTCTTAAGTTCTGTAACTGTGTTATTCCAAAAATCAACAGGTACCATCCCAGCTACGTCACAACGAAAACCATCTACTCCTTCTTGCTCTACCCAATACTTCATTGCATCTAACATTCCTTTTCTCATCTCTTCATTATCATAATCAAGGTCTGCAACATCCGTCCAATCAGTACCTACAGTATGCGTAATTTCTCCTTTATCATTTTTAGTATAAAATTCAGGGTGTTCTTTTAACCAAACATGATCCCATCCGGTATGATTTGCTACCCAATCTAACACAACATAAATTCCATTATCATGTGCTGTTTTCACAAGTTCTCTAAAATCTTCTAAGGTTCCAAATTCTGGATTTACTTTGGTGTAATCAGAAATCGCATAATAACTACCTAGTGATCCCTTACTTTTGGTAGTAGATATTGGATAAATAGGCATAACCCAAAGTATTTTTATACCAAGGTTTTTTAAAGTAGGGATATCCTTAGTAAAAGCTTTGAAAGATCCTTCTTCAGAATATTGACGAATATTTGCTTCATATATCACCGCATTTTCCATCATAGCGCCACTAACAGCAGCTAATCCTTTACTTACTTCTTCTACAACAGTTTCTGCTTTTGCAACTGTTTCTTCTTTTTTTTGCTTACCACAGGAAATTATCATACCTGCAAGGACAAGACAGAAAGTTACTTTTCTCATTATTTATAATTTTATTTTTTAAGTTTATTGTAATGTTATGATCATTGATGTTTTAGCAGCAACAATTATATTTTCGCTAACATCTATTATATTATCAGTAATGATATCTTTCCCCGTCTTGAAACTGCTCAACCCTTCTTTAAAGCGATTCATATCAAGTTCCTGATTCTCGGAATTATTATTAATAATAACCATTACCCTTTCTTTTTCAGTATACCTGAAATACACATACACATTATTAAAGGGTATATATTGTAATAATTCTCCATTATGAATAGCATTGCTTGTTTTTCTCCAGTTTAACACCTTTTTTGTAAATAAATGAAATGCTTCTTCATCTTGCGTTCTCCCTTTTGTTTTACCTTTAGTGGTTTCTGAAACAAATGCACTTCTTGTATCATCAGGCCATCCGCCAGGAAAATCTCTACGAATATCACCATCGCCTTTTTTATCTCTATTACCTAACATTCCTATTTCATCTCCGTAATAGATCTGAGGAATACCTCTGGTAGTAAAAATTAGGGTCATTACCATCTTATATTTATTAATATCACTCTGATAAATCTCATTGATTCTATTCGTATCATGGTTACCTGCAAACAATAGTATATTATCAATATCTGGATATAAAAAATCATTAGTAAAGTTTTCATAGGCTCTAATCATCCCTTTATCCCAAGAGTTACCATCTTCATCAAACATAACGGATACCGCATCATGAAGTGTAAAATCCATAACCGAAGGTAAATATGAATTGTAGTTATCAATTGCTCCTATTTTACTGTCTTTTTGCCAATACGCCATCTGCGCTTGATCATGCATCCAAACTTCTCCTACTATATTAAATTCAGGATACTCATCCATAATCGCTTTGGTCCATTTTGCAATTCCTGCTTTATCATTATAAGAATATGTATCCACCCTAAAGCCATCCAAATCTGCATATTCTATCCACCAAATTGCATTTTGAGTTATATAATTAAGAAGTAATGGATTGCTTTGATTCATATCAGGCATTGTAGTATCAAACCATCCATCCATACATCCTTTTGCATCAATTGCAGAAGCATTGGTATCAAACTGAGTCGTCATTCTGTAATTACTTCTTCTAAAACCCTCAGGCCACTGATGAATCCAATCTTTCGTTGGCAAATCTTGAATCATCCAATGTTTTGACCCCCAATGATTTGTTACATAATCCATAATTAACTTCATATCCAACTTATGCATTTCATCAGCTAACCTTTTATAATCTTCATTAGTTCCATATCTTGGATCTATTTTATAAAGATCACTCTGTGCATACGTATGATAGGAATAAACAGGTTCATTATCTTCTAATAAAGGAGTACTCCAAAGTGCAGTTGCTCCTAAATCATATAAATAATCTAAATGATCTATCACTCCTTGTATATCCCCCCCATGACGTCCTCCTGGATTAGAACGATCTGCTTTTTCTGCAGTATCCTTCTGAGAATCATTATCTGGATTACCATTGGCAAAACGATCTGGCATAATTAGATACATTACATCACTGCTATCAAACCCTTTTCGATCTGCCGAACCTTTTCTTCTATTCTTAAATTCATAAGATTCTGAAAAAGCAATTTTATTATTCTCTTTAAAATTAATGACTATTTCACCAGATGGTACATCTTTAGTATCAACAGTTACAAAAACATAATTAGGGTTTTCTGTTTTGGTGACTTCATTAATTGTTATGCCTTCTATTTCTATATTATATTTAGATATTTCTTTACCATAACACATTAATTGTAATTGATTAGAATGCATACCACTCCACCAAAACGGAGGCTCTATTTTTTCTATCTGCCCAAAGGTTAATGAAACGATTAACCCAAAAAGCATGGTTAATATATTCTTCATTGATTTAATTTTGATTTGTATATTTTGTTTAGTTGTAAAACCAGAATTGAATTAAATACCCCAAAAACTTTGGTTTTTGGGGTATTTACATTTCACTTATATAAATGAATTATACGCTCATTAAACTATTCGGAGATATTGTAAATTCTTTTCCGTCTACATATATCAATAATTCATGTTCTCCTTCTAAGTTAAAAGTAGTACCATCTTGAGAAACATTTACTTTTAATATACTGTTCCTAAAGTTCACATTAAATGCATAGCCTTTCCATTCTTTAGGTATTTTAGGTGTAAATGACAATCTATCATTCTTTACTCTTAACCCTCCAAAACCTTCTACAATACTCATCCAAGTTCCTGCCATACTTGTAATATGGAGTCCTTCTTCGACTTCTTTATTATAGTCATCTAAATCTAACCTAGAAGTTCTTAAATAGAACGTATATGCCTGATCCATTCTATCAAGAGTAGCAGCTTGTATACTATGTACACAAGGTGAAAGTGAAGATTCGTGAACTGTAAATGGCTCATAAAAATCAAAATGACGTTTCAATTCTTCTTTAGTAAATTGATCTTCGAACATATAGAAACCTTGCAAGGTATCTGCTTGCTTTATATAAGGAGATCTTAGAATTCTATCCCAACTCCACTTTTGATTAATAGGCCTTTGCGATTTATCCAGATTATCAACAGTAATAAGTTCCTTATCTAAGAATCCATCTTGTTGCAAGTATACTTGGTGTTTTTCGGAATATGGAAAATACATTTTCTCCGCTACTTCCAACATTGCTTTTATTTCTTCTTGGCCAAGTTTTGTCTTTTCTATAATTCTATTATAATCAATCTCATATTCTGACTTAACCTTTTCAATATTTTCAACACAATACTCAATACACCATTTTGCTAAATAATTAGTATACCAGTTATTATTGATGTTGTTCTCATACTCGTTCGGCCCAGTTACGCCTAGTATCACATATTTTTCTTTATCTGTAGAAAAAGTAGCTCTCTGATGCCAAAAACGTGCAATTGCTATCATTACTTCTAATCCCATTTCTGGAATATAACTATAATCACCTGTATATCTTAGATAGTTAAAGATAGCAAATGTCATCGCACCGTTTCGATGGATTTCTTCGAAAGTAATTTCCCATTCGTTATGACATTCTTCTCCATTCATGGTTACCATTGGATATAATGCAGCTCCATTAGTAAATCCAAGTTTCTCCGCATTTTCGATCGCCTTATCTAAATGATTGTATCTATATTGTAATAAGCTTCTAGCTACGTTCTGATTTTTGGTAGCCATATAAAAAGGTATACAATACGCTTCTGTATCCCAATAGGTACTTCCTCCATATTTTTCTCCTGTGAATCCTTTAGGTCCTATATTTAATCGTGCATCTTTACCTAAATACGTCTGATTTAATTGAAAAATATTGAAACGAATTCCTTGTTGAGCTTTTACGTCTCCTTCAATAACAATATCGGCCATTTCCCAAATTTTAGACCAAGCTTTCTTCTGTAAATCCAACAAAGCATCAAATCCAGAATCAGAAGCTTGTTTTAAAACTGCAGCACTAGCAGATGCTATGTCCTCTTGCTTATGATTTAAGGAAACAGTATAACCACCAAACTTATGTAGTTCCGTAGTTTGGCCTTTTTCTACTCTTACTTCATACTTAAGACTTGCATATGTTTTGTTTGTTTCCACAGTAGGATAAACATCTTGTTTTTTACCATTTAAAAACAACTGATTAAGCATTCCAGAGCACACATGGAACTCTGTTTTCATTGTTTTTGAAGATATGTACGCTGCGTTTCCTTTATGAGATACTTCATATGTATCCCAAAATTTATCGTCCCAATTGGTATCTTCATTTGTGATTCCAGCATCTAAATAAGGGGTGAAAAGAACTATAGCTTCTTTATTAAGAGGAGTAACTTCATATTTAATAGCACCAACCTCATCTAAATCCAAACTTAAAAACCTTGTAGATTTTACTAATATCTCCGTATTATTTCCTAAAACTGCTTTAAAAGAACGTTGATACCAACCTTCTTTCATATTAAGTTCTCTACGAAAATCTGATACAGTTTTACATTTATGAAGGTTTAGTTTTTCTCCATTAATCTCTACATCAATTCCAATCCAATTAGGTGCATTTAACACTTTTGCAAAATATTCTGGATATCCATTTTTCCACCAACCAACTCTGGTTTTGTCAGGATAATATACTCCTGCGATATAACTTCCCTGAAAAGTAGGGCCTGTATATGTCTCTTCAAAATTTGCACGTTGCCCCATGGCTCCGTTACCTATACTAAAAAGACTCTCTGAGGATTTAACTCGTTCAACATCAAATCCTTCTTCAATTATAGACCAGTTATCTGGTTTAATATAATCCTGATTCATCGGTTCTCTTTTTTATTTTTAGTTGATTGAAACACCAAGCAAAACATCCAGTAGAATACTTTGCTTGATATTCCGAATTATTCTTAATTTTTTCTGGTTGTAACTAATTGGTTAATGAACTCTTCTTTTATTTCTGTAAAATTTTTAAATACATAATCTGCTTCGTGAAGTACTTTTGGATCCCCAATACCAATACTCACCATATTAGCAACATTGGCAGCTTGAATGCCTGCAACTGAGTCTTCAAAAACAACACAATCTTTAGGGTCTACTCCTAATTTTTGAGCACCAATTAAAAACACTTCTGGATCCGGCTTCGCTTTAGAAACATCTGTTCCATCAACGATAGCATGAAACTTATCTCTAAGCAATACTTTATCGAGAATGATTCTTGCATTTTTACTAGCAGATCCAAGAGCAACGGCTTGATCTTCGGTTAAAAGATAATCTAAAACTCTAGGTACATCAGGAAGAACTTCTGAAGTGTCCATGGTTTCTATGTAATTTAAATACTCCTCGTTCTTTTTTGCCATCAAGGCAGTAAATTCTTCTTCTGAAATGGTTTTATTACCCCATTCTAAAATTTTTTCTAAAGATCGTACTCGGCTAACTCCTTTTAGTTGTTCATTTTGTTCTTCAGAAAAAGAAATATCAAGACCATTGGCTAAATTTTGCCATGCTAGAAAATGATATTTTGCAGTGTCCACTATGACACCATCAAGATCAAATATGAATGCTTTTTTTGTCATTCTAAATTTATTTTGGGTTATATGTGATAGCATCTTTGTTAGTAATCAACAAGTTACAAAAACCAGCTATAATTAAACTAATTCCTGCTACTATCATTGCGTTAATTGTTTCTTCTCCTATAAGTTTATATGTGTAATTTATTCCTCCCAAAGCAGCTATCACCTGCGGTATAACAATAAACATATTAAAAATACCCATAATGACTCCCATTTTTTTAGGATCAACCGAACTGGATAACATCGCATATGGCATTGATAAAATACTACCCCAAGAAAAACCTATTAGCGTAAAAGAAAGTATCAACCAAGATGGGGATGGTATAAAATACATAGATATAAAACCTACTCCACCAAATACTAATGAAAAAAGGTGTACTAGCTTTCTATTAATCCTCCTTCTAGAAGTATAAAAAGCCAAGATCAAAGCAAAAGCCATTGATGATAATCCATAAACCCCCATATATTTCCCCACTTCATTTGATGATTTTTGAAATGCTGTATTAGCTATCTGAAATTCATTTACAGATTCTTCTGAATCCATATTATAATTAGCTTCTACTGGTGCAGGTGTTTTAAAAACATGTTCTGTTAATGCAGGATTAGTTAAACTCCACATAGTAAAAAAAGCAAACCAACTAAAAAACTGAACTAGTCCGAGTTTTTTCATTGTTAATGGCATACTCCCTATATTATTCAAAATATCAGGAATAAATTGATTTTTCTTTTCTTTTTCCCTTTTAAACTCTTCCATATCCTCTGGAGGATATTCTGTAGTTGTAAAGACAGTGTATAAAATACTTATGAGAAAAACAAAAGCTCCAATTGCAAAAGCAACCTTAACTGACATCGGAACAACTCCATTAGCTGCAGAATCACTAACACCTAACTGAGAAACCATCCAAGGAAGATTACTAGCTATCCACGTACCTATACCAATAATTAATGTTTGAATTACAAATCCATAAGATCTTTGTGATTCTGGCAACTTATCCGCAACTAAAGCTCTAAAAGGTTCCATTGAAATATTAATAGAAGCATCTAAAATCCATAGAAAACCAGCTGCTACCCACAAAGCTGGAGAGTGCGGTACAAAAAATAGGGCTATAGAACTAAAAATAGCTCCGATTAGAAAATAAGGTCTTCTTCTTCCCCATCTAGGGTTCCAAGTTCTATCACTTAAATATCCTATAACGGGTTGCACTAATAAACCGGTTAATGGTGCTGCAATCCACATGATTGGAATATCATGGATTTCTGCTCCTAACGTCTGAAAAATTCTAGACATGAATCCGCCTTGCAATGCAAATCCGAATTGTATTCCCAAAAAACCGAAACTCATGTTCCAAATTTCCCAGAAACTTAGCTTACGCTTGTTCATTAAGTAAATCTTTAATAATTACTATGATAAGCGCGTACACTTATCAAAACTTATGTTAGTAGAAAGTGAAAATATAAGTTCTGATAGGCGTCAAATATATTATAATATTTTAAATAAAATAATTTTAGTATGTTATTTTTTTGTGGATTGTCTTTGGATCAAGCTTGTATCTATGATCACTGTTTTATATTCTTCAGGAACATCTTCTTCTCCCTCAAGCTTATCTATAAGTAGTTTTGCAGCTCTAACACCCATCTCTTCTCCATGTTGGCTAATTGTTGTTAAACTAGGAATAAAATGTTTTGATAAAATACCATCCGTAAAACCAACTATTGAAACATCATCTGGTACTTTTTTCCCTTGATCATTAAGAACTCTGGCCGCTGTAACAGCAAAAAGTTCATTTACTGCGAATATCGCATCCACATCTTTATTTTGAAGAAAATTAGATATTTCGGCTTCACAGTTATCAATATCCTCAATTTTTAAGATATAATCTTCTCTAGCCGTAATATCATACGCTCTTAATGCTCTAAGATATCCATTAGTTCTTAACTTACCTACACTGATATAATCAACTGTAGTAAGAATTGCAATCTTTTTACACCCTAACGATAACAGATGATTTGTAGCTGTCTGTGCTCCTTTTCCATCATCAATAATAACTTTATCACATACTAATTCATCAATAATTCTATCAAAAAGAACGACTGGCATTCCCTGACTCATCGTTTCTTCTATATGATGGTAATCTTTTTTTTGCTGTGTTTCTTTTGCTACTGATAAGATGAAACCATCAGCACTACCACTAGCCAACATCTCCAGATTTATCACTTCTTTATCAAAAGAATTATTTGAAGAACAGATAATTACGTTATATCCTTTTTCATTAGCAACCTTCTCAACACCACCAATGACAGTGGTAAAAAAGTGATGAACTATCTCTGGAATAATAACACCAATTGTCTTTGTTTTTCTGTTTTTTAGGCTAAGCGCAATGTTGTTAGGCTTATAATTATACAACTTAGCGAAGGCTTTTACCTTTTGTCGAGTATCTAAACTAATCTCTACACTATCTTTTAGTGCTTTTGACACGGTTGAAATAGATACATCTAATTCTTTTGCTATTTGTTTTAACGTAACTTTTTGCTTCATTTCCCTCGAATTTTTTATTAAAAGTTAAAGTTTAGTGCGAAAATATGCGATATGATCACAATTACCCTTAAAATTTTAACAGAATTTTAAAAGTTATCCACACGCAAACGTTTGAGTAAGGTTACGGCTACACCGTAGCTGAAATTTAACATAGATTTTACATACTTTGGACTCCAGAAAGTGAAAATATAAGGCTAAAAACAATTAAAAACTAATTTAAATTTTTATGAAAACATTTACTAAAAGCGCATTGTTTTTATTGTGGTTGATACCAATGAGCTTTTTTGCACAGTCGTCGGTCAGTGGTACTGTTACCGATGCTGGAAATGGTCAACCTATTCCGGGTGTAAACATCATCATAAAGGGAACAACAAATGGAACTTCATCAGATTTTGATGGAAATTATGTATTAAATGGGGTTAACAATGGGGACATTATTGAGTTCTCTTATGTTGGCTTTATTGCACAGGAATTTACATACTCTGGGACAAGTAGAATTGATGTTGCATTACAAGAAGATGCTGCAGAACTAGAACAAGTAGTGGTCATTGGTTATGGCGCTGCCAGAAAGAAAGATTTGACCGGTTCTGTAAGTACTGTAACAGCCGATGATTTTAACAAGGGAAATATAGTTTCTCCGGAAAATTTATTAAATGGTCGTGTTGCCGGAGTTAACATAACAGCTGGTGGTGCTCCAGGTTCAGGAGCGGCTATTAGAATTCGTGGAGGAGGTTCTTTAGCAGCCTCTAACGATCCTTTAATTGTAATTGATGGTTTGCCTGTTAACAATAATGTAGTAGGGGGATCACAATCGATACTTTCCTCTATTAACCCTAATAATATCAAATCCTTTACTGTTTTGAAAGATGCATCTGCAGCAGCTATTTATGGTAATAGAGCATCTGCCGGAGTTATTATCATCGAAACAATAAAAGGAAGTAAAGGTTTACAAGTAGACTATAACTTTCAATCTGGTATTTATACAGTCCCTGAAACTGTTGATGTTTTTTCAGCTGGAGAATTTAGAGATATTGTTAGAGAGCAAGCTTTAATTAATAACAGCATCGACCCTTCTTTACTGGGAAATGCTAACACTGATTGGCAAAAAGAGATATATAGAAATGCAGTTTCTACCGACAATAATATTTCAATTAGAGGTTCTCTATTTGATGTATTACCTGTTAGACTATCCTTAGGTCATTTAGACCAAGAAGGGTTACGTCTAACAAGTGAATTCGAAAGAAGTTCTGCTACGCTAGTATTAAACCCAACATTCTTGAATGGAAATCTAAAATTTAACTTAAATGCAAATGCTACTTTCGAAAAAAGAAGATTTGCAAATGGAGTTGAAGGCGCTGCTATAGCTTTTGACCCGACACAACCGGTTTATGATGCCAATTCTCCATTTGGTGGCTTCTTTGAATATGACAGTATTAATCCTGATGGATCATTAAATAATATTCTAGCAGTTTCTAATCCAGTAGCTTCACTCTTACAAAGAAACAATCGTAGTGAGGTAAACCGCTACTTTGGAAACTTCAAAGTAGATTACTCTTTATGGTTTTTACCTGAGGTAACCGCTACTGTGAATGTAGGTTTTGATGAACAAAACGGAGATGGTTTCAATGAATTATCTCGAGAAAACAGTAGTGGTCAGTTATTAACAGATGGTACCTTAGATGGAGCAAGAACAGAATTTACTAGTTATAGAAGGAATACCTTATTTGATTCTTACTTAAACTACAAAAAAGAATTCGGAGGTTTCAATTTAGATGTTACTGGTGGATATTCTTATCAAAATTTCAGAGTAGAAGATTTTAACACCGGTGAATTAAGAGGTGACAATGATTCTAATCAAGCAATAAGAGCTTTTGATCCAGATTTGGTATTAGTGGCATTTTTTGGTAGAGCAAATTTTTCTGTAAATGACAAATATCTATTAACTCTTTCTTATAGAAGAGATGGGACATCTAGATTTAGTGAAGATAACAGATGGGGTAATTTTCCTTCTGCAGCATTTGCCTGGAACATATCTGATGAAAACTTTTTAACCAACTCACAAACATTAAGTAATCTAAAAATTCGTTTAGGATATGGTGTTACAGGACAAGAAAATATTGGAGCTGGTCAATTTAATAAACTTCCTTATTTAGCACAATATCAATTAGGTCAAAACACATCTCAATATATTTTTGGTGACGCATCAATTACTGTGGCTAATCCTTCATTAAGAAATGAAGAATTACAATGGGAAGTTGCAACACAATATAACATTGGGTTAGATTTTGGATTATTTAACGATAGAATTAATGGATCTGTTGATGTTTATAGAAGAGAAACTGAAGATTTGTTTATCAGTGGTAGTTTACCTGATGGAGCTAATTTTGGAAATATAGGGCAACAAAACCTAGGTGAGTTATTGACAGAAGGTATCGAATTAAACCTTAATGCGGATATTATAAAGGGTAAAAACTTTGTTTGGAATATTAACTATAATGCTGCTATGATTAATCAAGAAGTTGAAAAACTTGTTGGTGGTGAAGATCAACTAGTAGGCCCATCAGTAGGTGGAACCGGAGGTAACATTCAATTACATAGAGAAGGATTTGCTCCTTTTTCATTCTTAGTTTTCAAACAATTATATGATGCTAACGGAGCTCCGATTGAAGGGGCTTATGCAGATCTTAACGGAGATAACATAATTAACAGTGAAGATAAATATGTTTATAGAAATCGTGATGCTGATGTTACTATGGGATTTCAATCTAATATGACATATAAAGGTTTTGATTTGTCTTTTAACTTAAGAGCTAGTCTAGGTAACTATGTATTCAATGGTGTAGCAAATGGATCTACCTATAATGCCATTAATAACAATGGAACTTTAGCTAACCTAAACACTTCGGTTTTAGATACTAATTTTAACGTATTCGGAGATACATTCCAATCAGATATTTATGTAGAAAATGCTTCGTTCTTAAAAATGGACAATGTAACACTAGGATACACCTTTACTAAGTTCTTTGGAGATACTTCATCTATAAGACTATGGGGTGGTGTACAGAATGTATTTACAATTACTGAATATTCCGGTTTAGATCCTGAAATCTTTTCAGGAGTTGATCAAACTATCTTCCCTCGCGCAAGAACTTTCCTAATGGGAGCTAACGTAAAATTTTAATTGATTTGTTATGAAAATAAATATAAGAACTAATTATTTCAAGTATTTAATGCTGATGATAAGTATCATCACTTTAAATTCTTGTACAAGTGATCTAGAACAAAGTCCAAGAGATGACAGTGTTTTTATTGATGAAGAATTCTACTCCGACCCTAGTTCCTATGAACAGGCTATTGCGGGAGTATACGGAAACTTCTCTCTTACAGGATTGACAGGACCTACATCTTCTAATATTGGAGGCCTTGATGCAGGTACTAGCCAGTATGGTCGAGGTATTATGAATATGCAAATATTTAGTACTGATGAAATCGTATGGACTTATATCAATGATGAAAGTGGATTTATTGATGATTTACAAACTTCTACATGGACTGGAGCGAATACTATAATTCGTGGTTTTTTTAGTAGAGCTATGTATTCAGTAGCACTTTCTAATGAATTTTTACGTCAAACAACTGGGGATAAATTAGATTCTAGAGGTGTAAGTGGCGAATTAAGAACAGAAATCGCTGCTTATAGAGCAGAAGCACGGTTAATTAGGGCATTAGCATATTACCATTTAATGGATTCCTATGGTAGAGCTCCATTATATAGTGAAAATGATCCTGTAGGAAATGTACAAGGTCCGGAAATGGATCGTCAACAGTTATTTGAATTCATTGAAACCGAATTGCTAGCAATTGAACCTGAACTTATTGATCCAAGACAAAATCAATATGGGAGAGGTGATAAAGCAGTTGCCTGGACAATTCTTGCTAAAATGTACTTAAATGCGGAAGTATATATTGCCACTAATAGATATAGTGATTGTATTACCTATTGTGAAAGAATTATTAACGGAGGATACACTTTAGCCAATAATTATAAAGATCTTTTTAGAGGTGATAATGATAGTAATCAAGCTGCTAATGAAATTATTTTTCCTTTTATAGCTGACGGACAATTCACTCAAAACTTTGGACCAACCACAGTAATGACTAACGGCGCTGTAGGTAGTTTAGAACAAAACGGAGAAAACCTTGGTGTATCTGCCGGTGGTTGGGGTGGAGCTATCAGAATTTCTCCTCAGTTTGCTGAGAAATTCGATGATGCTGCTTTCACTAATGACGACAGAAACACTCTTATTAAAGACGATAGAACGGCAGAAATAACCAATATAACGGATCCCGCAACTGGTTTTGTATTAGAAAAATTCACGAATGTTACTACAACTGGTGATACAGGTACCGATGCAAATAACACTTTTTCTGATGTTGATTTTCCTCTTTTCAGATTAGCAGATATTTATTTGATGTACGCAGAAGCAAATCTTCGTGGCGGTGGAGGTGATCCAAATACCGCATTAGGATATATTAATGATTTAAGAAATAGAAGTAATGCATCAACAGTTGTTTCTTCTGATGTCGATCTTGATTTTATTATAGATGAAAGAGCGAGAGAATTATATTGGGAAGGGCATAGAAGACAAGATCTAATTCGTTTCGGATTATTCTCTGGAGGAGGATATAACTGGGCTCTTAAAGGAAACTCTCAAAATGGAATTTCGATTCCTGCATTTAGAAACTTATTTCCTGTTCCAGATGCAGCAAGAGCTGCAAATCAAAACTTAGGCCAGAATCCTGGTTATTAATAATTAAACTCAATTTTTAAAAATAAAGCAAAATGAAAAAAGTATCAATAATCATGATGGCATTAGTAACTCTAATTGGGTTCAATGCTTGTACTGACGACGACGCATTAGTATTTACAGCACAAGATCCGGTAGAAGCTATTACATTTATCAATTCTGTTTCCTCAGAATATGTATTAACATTAGATGCATTTGACAACACTGCAGAAAGATTCGTATGGCAATCTCCTGATTTTGGGGTTGATACTGCAATAACATATGACCTACAAGGTGCTGCAGAATCTACTTTTACAACTTTCGAATCTTTAGGAACTACTTCTGCTAATGATATTGCAATAACCGTAAAACAATTATTTGATTTAGCAGCTATTGCTGGACTTGATAATGATCCTGAAACCTCTCAAGTAGATGCAGATGGAAATCCAGTTCTTGATGGTGATGGAAATCCAATACCTAATAACGTTGGCGAATTGTTCTTTAGATTAGTTGCTTCTGTTGGAACTACTGATGGAGGACCTTCTACCACTTCGGATGTATTACCTTTAAATGTATTTTTACCAGAACCAACAGGAGAAGAGCCAATAATATTATTAAGAGAATTATTCTTTGTTGGAAATGCTACAGCAGCAGACTGGAATAACAACAATAACAATACTCCAATGACCAGAGATCCACAAAATGAAAATTCTTATAGCTATACTGGATATTTTGTTGCTAATGAATTCAAATTATTAGAGATCAAAGGTCAATGGCAACCACAATGGGGACTTGATGGAGGAGGATTTACTAGTAGTGATATTCTTGGAGGAGATCCAGCTTCTTTTGTTGTACCAACAACAGGGTATTACACATTAACGGTTTCAGTTGATCCTGATAACCTAAGTTCTAGCTTTGATCCTTTTGATGAAAGTGCATCCGTAACATATCCAACTATTGGATTTATTGGAGACGCTACTCCTGATGGATGGGATAGTGACACAGATCTTACACAATCTACTTTTGACCCACACATATGGTATGCTAATGGAGTTACACTTACTGTTGGTGAAATGAAGTTTAGAGCACAGGATGACTGGGCCGTAAACTGGGGAAACAATACTGAATTAACTGGTTTTGCTACTCAAGACGGACCTAATATTCCTGTTTCTAGAGAAGGAGTATATGACATCTGGTTTAATGACCTTGATGCAAGTTATGTACTTATTCCAATAGTAGAATAATATATCCTAAATAACCAAAAAGGCTGTTTCACAACAGCCTTTTTGCGTTATAATCAAACACGATAAGTCATGAAAAGAATTACCTTTATTACATTGGCATTTTGCAGTGTGTTTTTTGCATCTGCGCAGACATTTACTGTTTCTCCTTCTGCATTTAATGAAACAGATGAAATAACTATAACACTCTCTAATTTCGATCCAAGCGCAGAATGGGGAGTTACTGATGTATATCTTTGGGCTTGGTATTTTGATCTGGATGATAATCCTACTGGAGACTCCCCTACTAATGGTCAATGGACAAATTCCGATGAGTCTCAAAAATTCACCGACAATGGAAATGGGACCTATTCTTTTACCTTTATCCCTACAGCACTTTATAATACAACGGGTATAGGACGTATCGGATTTTTAGCAAAAGCTGATGATGGTAATGATGGGCAAACTGGTGATAATTTTGCAGAAGTTGGGCTTTTTCAAATATCTCTTACTTCTCCAACTAGCGAAACTACTGTAGTAAATAGTGGAAATGATCTTACTATATCTGCTACCGCTACTATAAATGCAGATTTTCAATTATTTGTTAATGGATCTACTACTGCTGTGGATACCCAAAACACAATAACTTCTTATAATTTTAATTATAATGTTACTGCAAACGCGAGTTTAGAATTGGTTGCAACAGAAAGTGGAACTTCTAATCAATTATCTGAAACATTTTCTGTAGTTGTATCTCCCACAGTAACTGAAGCGGCAGTTCCTACTGGAATGAAAGATGGTCTAAATTTAGATCCTAGCAATCCAGCAACTGCAACTTTTGTTTTGTACGCACCTAATAAAGAATTTATACATCTAAAAGGGAACTTTAACGGAAATGATTGGACTAGAGATAACACCTATTTATTAAATAAAGATAGTACTCAAGACCGATTCTGGATTACTTTAACAAATCTTCCTGATGATACTGATATATTATACCAATATGAAATTGATGCTTCTATTACCGTTGCCGATCCCTATTCTACTTTAATACTATCAGAATTTAATGATGGTTTTATAGACAACACGACTTTCCCTAACCTGCCTAGTTACCCAACGGGTAAAACGAATGACGCTGTTTCTTGGTTTAAAACTGGAGAATCTGAATACATTTGGCAAACTACTAATTTCCAAAGACCAGAGATTACTGACTTGGTTATTTATGAGCTGTTAATTAGAGATTTTGATGCTTTACATTCTTTTGATGCAGTAAAAGCAAGGCTTGATTATTTAGAGGATCTTGGTATTAATGCAATCGAATTAATGCCTGTTTCAGAATTCGATGGTAACAATAGTTGGGGTTATAACCCATCTTTTCATATGGCATTAGATAAGTATTATGGAACTCCTACTGCCTTTAAACAATTTATTGATGAATGCCATTCAAGAGGTATTGCAGTTATTTTAGATGTTGTTTACAATCATGCTACAGGTCAAAATCCATACTATAGAATGTGGAATGATTGTAATGGTTGTTATAATGGTCAAGCCACCTCAGAGAATCCTATCTTCAATATCAATGATCCAAATACAAGTTTCTCATTTTTTAATGATATTGACCATGAATCAACAGCCACAGAAGCTTATATCGACCGATTAAATGAATATTGGTTAACAGAATATAATATTGATGGTTTTAGATTTGATTTTACTAAAGGGTTTACAAATACTATAGGTGATGGTGGATCTTTTGATCAAAGTCGTATTGATATTCTTACTCGAATGAATACAGCGATTCAAGCTGTTGATGCCGATGCATATGTAATTTTAGAACATTTCGCTCCAAACGATGAAGAAACCCAATTAGTAAATGATGGCATGATGATTTGGGGAAACATACATTTTAGCTATAACAATGCAACTATGGGATTTGGTGGTTCTGATTTCGAAGGAGTTTCGTATTTAACAAGAGGATGGACTACTCCTTCCTTAGTTGGGTATATGGAAAGTCATGACGAGGAACGCTTAATGTATAATAATATTCAATCAGGAAATTCTTTAGGATCGTATAACATTAGAGATCTTTCAACAGCATTAGATCGAGTAGAAATGGCTGGAGCTTTTTATTTTACAGTTCCAGGACCAAAATTGATCTGGCAATTTGGTGAGCTTGGATATGATTTTAGTATTAATCGATGCGAAAATGGAACTATAGATAATAATTGTAGAACTAATCCAAAACCTATCCGTTGGGATTATTTAAATGAAACCGACAGAACTGATGTTTATGATATCTATGCTAAATTAATTAGTTTAAAGTTAAATGAAAAAATCTTCAAAACGGATAACTTCACTTTAGAAACTTCCGTGGATACAAGGAAATCTATTCACCTTACTGACGATACCGCAACTGGAGATGAAATAAAACATGTAACTATTATAGGAAATTTTAGGACTACTACTTTAACCATTGACCCTGCATTTCAGGAAACTGGTACTTGGTATGATCTATTAAGTGATACTGGTGAATCAATTACAGTAACGGATGTTAATGCTCCTATTTCACTAGAACCTGGTGAGTTTAAAGTTTATGGAAATCAACAGCGTAACTTAAGCACACAGGATTTCATTAAAGGTAATAGCTTTAATGCATATCCTAATCCCGCAAAAACAGCTTTTAGCATTGATGAGACCGTACAAAAAGTGTTTATTTACAATATCACTGGTTCTCTAGCTAAGAAGTTTGAGGGCAGTTTTGCACCTGGAACTAATTTCGAAATAGGAGAATTAGCAAGAGGATTATACTTAGTACAAATTGAAAACGAAAAAGGAATTGCGACTACTAAATTAAGTTTAAACTAAAACATTAAACTACATAAATATAAAAGGAGTGTTTTTTTAAAAAACACTCCTTTTTATTTTATATCCCTTTGTGAAAAGCCTAAAATTCTTTCATAAATAATTACTTATCAACACTACAACGTTGTAGTAGATAACAATTTGCTACTTAATGTAACTAATTAACAAGAAAAGAGATCGTCTCATTTCTTATTAATTTCAAAATCATATTAATCATGAAAAAAAAGTTTTTATCCAAAATCAAAGATGCTCGATTATTGAGTAAAGAAGAAAGCAAAACTATTTCTGGAGGTTATGTCACTGGAGGCTCTTGTAACTTGCCTAATTGTGCATATACATTCCAGCGCGTAGGCTTACCAAATTGTTTAAGTAATAAGACATATTTAGGACAGACTGCTTGGGGCTCAGTTGAATATTGTTCACTTCCCTAATGGCAAAAATTATTCAAAGTTTTTGAATTAAACCCTCTCTAGAAAAAAGTGAGGGTAAAAGCTATATTTAAAGCAGGTTGGTCAAGTACCAACCTGTCTTTTACAGTACATCGCTAAGTTATTTTTCTTTATCAAAGCAATTATATTCTGAACTTTGTATAGATGGCTCTTTATTAAAAAATAAATCAGTCAATGAAACCAAATCTATCAGCTCCGATAAACGACCCCTATTTGTTAAAATTTTGTAAATTATATGTGACTTCTATTATAAGTTATCAACACGAAAACGTGATAGTATGACAATCCCACAAAACGAATAAGTTCTTTTTATAATTTTCTCATAATTTTAAACAACAAACATATAAAATCTCAATTTTCCCAAACCTATTATCACATAATTCATATTTTTTTATGAATAAAATCAAAGAATAATCATTTATTACCCTAACCGGTTTGTAGTTGCAAATGCAAATCTAAAGGATAATAAATATTTAGGTTGCGCAACCTCAGACCGATTGAGGGTTAATGTCTAAAAATTATGATTTCTCATCAAACAAAAAGCGGAAACCGAAAAGCTAATGAGTAGGTGAACTATTAAAATTTACTAAAATGAAAAAAGAATTTTTAAATAAGATTAAAGATGCTCGATTATTGAGCAAAGAAGAAAGTAAAACTATTTCTGGTGGATATGGTGGCTATGAAATTGTAACATGTGGTTTACCTAGATGCGTACATGGATGGTATCCCTTAAATATAGGTTGCGATATTCCTGCATATATGGGATCACTTGGTGGTGGAAGATATGGAAAATGTCTTTCATACTAAATCAATATTTTAACCACGTATGAGCATAAAAATCATTCAAAGTTTTTGGTCTAAACCTTTTTTAGAACAAAATTATGACGAAAGTGCTAGATTTAAGGCGGGTTGGTCCAGTACCAACCTGTTCTTTTATAGTGCATTATTGAGTTGCATGACTTTTAAAAAAAAATATGGAAATGTAGTCATGTATACTGATGATTACGGAAACGAATTATTGAAGGAAAAATTACAAATTCCATACACATCAGTTAGTACAGAATTAAAGCGCTTACATCATTATCCTTCTGGTCTATGGGCATTAGGTAAGATCTTATCATACTCCCTACAAGATCAACCCTTCCTACATGTAGATACTGATGTGTTTGTATGGAATCGTTTCCCTGAATCATTTGTTAACAAAGATATTTGTTTTCAGAATTTAGAGTTTAATTTTCCCAGATATAAAGAAGTGTTAGATGTGATATTACAGGAGTTTGTAAATGTACCTAAAGTCTTGAGTAAAGAATACTTAAAAACTGGAAACATCAACGCATTTAATGCAGGAGTGATCGGAGGTAACAATAACTCTTTTTTTAAAGAGCTTGCAAAAATAGTTTTCCCTTTTATTGATGATAATCGATCGAATTTAAACAAAATAGATCTTGGTATTTTTAATATGGTTTATGAGCAGATGCTAGGAATGAATCTAGCCATGGAAAATAATCTAAGTACCAATGCTCTTTATGAAGAAATGAATGCTTCTTTTTCCAAAGTAATGCGGTTTCATCTTATCCCAGAAAAAGAATATTATATTCATACTGTAGGGCATGGGAAAAAGTCACCCGTAACCCAAGAACAAATAGAAGCAAGACTTAAGTATGAATTTCCAGATGAGTTTCATAAACTAACCGAATCCTTAAAAAGGAACGGGTTGTTTGATAATGAATACAAAGGTGTTACTGAAAAACGTTTCCATTACCTAGAAAAGCACTTCGATTGGTTAAAAAACACCACTTGGGATGAAAAAATGAATACTAAATTCATCATAAACAAGAGTGTTATATTCAAAGAAGACGCAAATGACAATGTAATATTACATTACAATTCTCCACAAGATTTAAAAAACACTTCCATTAAAATTGAAGATTGGGATTTTTTCCTTTTCTACTTTGAAGAAGAAAATACCATCAGAGGCGCAGCGTGCGAAGCCTACTTAGATGAATCTATATCTTCTCAAATGGATAAAAAACAGTTAGAAGAACGATTATTTTCGCTAGTCATGGATCGATCTATGTACAATGAAATCCTATTGCCTGAATTTGTATAACAAATACTTAATTAAATTTCACAATCAACAATATTAGAAAAATCAAATTCTATCATCTAAATATAGTATAAACTTTTAAAAAAACACTAAAAAATAAGACAGTTATATATCTTATTTAAAAATAATTGATCTTTCATGGGTAACAAATTGCTTATTAGTTAAACTAATTCATGTAAACAATTTAGTATCTAATCAAGTTTGATAGTATAATCAAAAAGAATTACTTTTCTTTGTAGAACAACTCATCACTCAAAATTAAAACTTTTAATGCCTAAATTTCCTTTTTACAAACAAGCCGAATCAAAAGATTGTGGACCTACTTGTATTAAAATCATAGCTAAACATTACGGAAAAGTACTAAACACTCAGAAACTTAGATCACTTAGTGAAACAACAAGAGAAGGAAGTTCTTTACTCGGTTTAAGCGAAGCAGTAGAAAGTATAGGATTTAGATCCTTAGGAGTAAAACTATCCTTAGATCAATTATTAGAAGTCCCTCTACCATGCATAGTACATTGGAATAAAGTGCATTACGTAGTGGTTTACAAAGTAAAAACTACCAAAAAGGGAGGTATGACAATTTATGTATCAGACCCTGCTCATGGTTTAATTACATATACCAAAGAAGAATTCATTAAAGCTTGGATTGGTAATAATGCCGATCAAACTACCGAAGAAGGTGTTGCCTTATTAGTAGAACCTACACCAAAATTCTATAATGATAATATCGATGAGAAAGATGAAGAGTTTGGATTTAAATTTATATCTAAATATGTTTTTCAATACAAAAAATTCATTTTTCAGCTTATTCTTGGATTAACTGCGGGGAGTTTATTACAATTAATCACTCCGTTTCTTACACAAAGTATTGTTGATGTTGGTATAAAAAACGAAGATATCAACTTTGTTTACCTAGTATTAATCGCCCAATTATCTTTGTTTATCGGAAGAACTTTAATTGATGTTCTAAGAAGTTGGATTTTATTGCATTTAAGCACTAGAATAAATATCTCTCTGATCTCAGATTTCTTCATCAAATTAATGAATCTACCCATCTCCTATTTTGATGTAAAAATGACCGGAGATTTATTACAGAGAATTAATGATCACAAAAGGATTGAACAGATACTCACCATGTCGTCATTAAACGTATTGTTTTCGATGGTGAATTTAATCGTTTTTAGTATCGTTCTTATTTATTATAGTTTCTCCATTTTTTCAGTTTTTGCAATTGGTAGTGCCTTTTATTTTGCTTGGATATTAATATTCTTTAAAAAACGTAAGAAATTAGATTATAAACGTTTTTCTCAAATCAGTGAAGAACAGAGTAAAGTAATTGAGTTGGTAAATGGTATGCAGGAAATTAAACTCCACAATGCTGAAAAAAGAAAAAGATGGAATTGGGAGTTTGTACAAGCAAAACTTTTTAAAATATCTATAGAAAACCTTGCCTTAGAGCAATATCAAAGTGTTGGTTCGGCTTTTATTAACGAATTAAAAAACATATTAATTACTGTACTTTCTGCAGTGTTAGTGATTGATGGAGAAATCACTTTGGGTATGATGCTAGCAATTACATCTATTGTTGGCCAATTAAATGCTCCTATTACTCAATTGATTAATTTCTTACGAGAATTACAAGATGCTCAGATTTCATTAGAACGTCTTGGAGAAATTCATAATAAGGAAGACGAAGAAAAATCCGGTGAAGAAAAGATTCGAGAAATTCCTGATAACTCTGGTTTTGAAATTAAAAATCTTAGCTTTAGATATGTTGGGTCTGACAAACCTGTTTTACAAAATTTAAAACTCTCTATTCCTGCTAATAAAATAACAGCAGTAGTGGGTGTGAGTGGTAGTGGAAAGACTACTCTTATGAAAATTCTACTAAAGTTTTATGAACCTGATGAAGGGCAAATATTTATTGGTTCTCATGATTTACAGAACGTATCTCAGAAATCTTGGAGAGATCAATTTGGAGTTGTAATGCAAGAGGGGTATATATTTAATGATACAATTGCTAACAACATTGCTGTTGGAGAAGATTATGTGGATAAGAAAAAATTAGCTCACGCAGTAGATGTTGCTAATATCAAGGAGTTTGTAGAATCTCTACCTCTATCTTATAATACCAAAATAGGAATGGAAGGTGTTGGGTTAAGTACTGGTCAAAAACAACGATTATTTATTGCTAGAGCGGTCTATAAAAATCCTAAATTTTTATTCTTTGACGAAGCAACTTCTGCTCTGGACGCTAATAATGAAAAGGTAATTATGGAAAAGTTAGACACCTTTTTCAAAGATAAAACGGTTATGGTAATAGCACACAGGTTAAGTACGGTTAAAAATGCGGACCAGATTGTAGTACTTGATAAAGGAGAGATTATAGAAGTTGGAAATCATGAATCATTGATCAAAGAAAAAGGAAGCTATTATAATTTGGTTAAAAATCAATTAGAATTAGGAAAGTAACATGCCAGATAATTTAGAAGACATACAATTAAGAAGTGAAGAAGTCCAAGAGATTTTAACTAGAGTACCACATTGGATGATACGATGGGGAAATTTGTTGATATTAGTATTAATTCTATTATTATTATTTCTGTCATGGATGCTTAAATATCCTGATACTATTCCTGCACAAGCTATTATTACTACAGAAGCTCCTTTACAAAAAGAACAAGCAAATGTTAGTGAAAAAATAGAGGCTATTTTGGTAAAAGAAGGAGATACAGTTCCTGAAGGTACTCCCCTAGCAATTTTAAGAAACACCGCTAATTATGAAGATGTATTTAAACTTAAAGCGATTGTTGATACAATTACTGTAAGCAATAAATCATTTAGTTTCCCTTTGGATGAACTACCAACATTAATTCTTGGAGATATCTTAACTGATTTCGCTACATTCGAAAATAGTTATTTAGATTACTTACTTAATAAGCGATTAAATCCTTTCTCTAATGAAGCTATAGCGAATAAGAACTCTTTATCAGAACTTCGTTTAAGAAAGCAAAATTTAATTGATCAGAAGAAGTTTTCCAAAAGAGAATTAGATAACAAGAAAAGAGATTTCAATAGACAAAAAGTGTTATTTGAAAAAGGTAGAATTTCTCAGCAAGAATATGAACAAAGCGAATCTGAGTACTACGGAGTAGAGAGAAATTATAAAGCAATTGATGCCCAAATTTCGCAAATTACTGAATCAATAGGTAATGCAAATAAAACATCTGTAAATACAGAAATAAACAAAACAAAAGAAGAAAATAATCTTAGACTAAAAGTACTACAGTCCTTTAATAGACTTAAGAAAAGCATTAAAGACTGGGAACTAAGGTATTTGCTGCAATCGGATATCGAAGGACGTGTTTCATTTTCTAATTATCGTTTTGTAAATCAAAATGTAACTGCCGGAGACATTGTTTTTATTGTAATTCCGATTCAAGAATCTTCTTCTTATGTGGCTAAAATAAAAGCTCCTACTCAGAATTCTGGAAAAATAAAATTAGGGCAAAAAGCGAATATTAAATTAGAAAATTTTCCGGATGATGAATTCGGAATGTTACAGGGAACCGTGGATTATATATCTATGTTACCAGATAAGGACGGATTATATCTTATCGATGTAAAACTTCCTAAAAACCTCATCACTACTTATAATAAAGAAATACCTTTCCAACAAGAAATGCGTGGTTCTGTAGAAATCATAACAGAAGATTTAAGACTTATAGAACGGTTCTTTTATCAATTTAGAAGCTTGATGGATAAGTAAACTTAAGTTCAAGCGGCTTTTGGCAAAGAAACTGAAAAAACACTTCCTTTTCCTGGTGTACTTTCTACTTGTATCTTACCTTGATTAAGTTCAATCAATTCTTTACATATCCTAAGTCCAAGACCTGTTCCGGTTTCGTTTTCTGTACCTGTAGTAGTAAACGTATCTTCTGCAAATAATTTATTAATATTACTAGGATCTATACCTATACCAGTATCCTCAAAACAAATTTCATAATAATCTTCTTTTTCCTTAGATACTAGAGCTATAGAATCACCAGGATTACAAAATTTTATCGCATTAGCAATCAGATTCTGAGCCACGATCCCGAACATATCTTTATCAGCGAAGATGAGGGTAGGATCTAATTTATTAATCAGTTTAATATCCTTTTTCTCAGCTTTTGGCTTAAAAAAAGTGAACTTATTACTAATCACCTCTGTAATATCAAAAGTGGTAGGTTGTGCATTAAGCTCTTTCATTTGTGATT
This sequence comes from Aquimarina sp. AD1, assembly GCF_003443695.1. Lineage (NCBI taxonomy): Bacteria > Pseudomonadati > Bacteroidota > Flavobacteriia > Flavobacteriales > Flavobacteriaceae > Aquimarina > Aquimarina sp. AD1. The sequence continues at coordinate 2,102,493 of NZ_CP031966.1, forward strand.
TTGACCAATTCAATAAATTATTAAGTAAAATGGATGTTTGATGTGTTCTATTAGCTAATAATGGTACTATTTCTCTAAACTCATCAGTTGATATTACATCCTCTTTCATTAAATTAAGACTACTTTCTAACCCATGTATTTCATTTTTAAGATCATGAGAAATAATAGAAAACAGTTTGTTTTTTACCTGATTAGATTCATTGAGTTCCTTAATATATCTTTTTCTTTCTTTCCTTGTTTTGATAATAAGCACCATAAAGACTAAGATTACTGCAATGACTGCCAAACTAATAAATGCTAATAACCTATATCTGAACAATTCTTCTTTTGTTTTTTGTTCTCGCTTCTCTTTTTCATCTATCAATTTAAGTTGTTCTAACTCGGCTTCGTATCTAGATTTTGTGTTTTCTACCTTTTTTGTGGTAATATCGTTCATTCTCTTATCAGAAAGTTCCTGATATTTTTTTTGCCAAGCTATAGCGTTTAATAAATTACCTCTAGCCGAATCTAGTTTAAATGAATGTTTATAGTTTTTCAAAATTAGTGATGTAACATTTGATTTAACCAAATCCTTTCTTGCTATTTCTAAATATTTCTCTGCTTTATCATATTCTTGTTGTTCAAGTGCTATAATCCCTAATTGTTGTTTTGCATTTATCACTATTATTTTGAAATTGGCTTGGGTACCAACACATTGTGTTGTGTCATAGAATTTTTTAGCTTTTTCATATTCCTTTCCATACATCGCTACTTTAGCCATAATACTATATGATTGAGCCATATGCCTTAGATCATCTTCTGCTTTATTAATTACTAATGCTTCTTCTAAAAGCTTCTGCGCCTCTTTAAGCTTTCCTCCTTCTGTATATAATAAAGCTAAGTTATTGATAACCAGCCCTACACCATCGGTCTTCAATTTCTTACCCAAATTCATTGACTTCAAGTAATATTTTTCTGCATTTGGGACATCATTAAGTTCCTTATAAATGATTGCTAAATTATTGTATACGGCAGAAAGACCTACACTATCATTTAATTGTTCTCGATGTAGTTTGGCGTCTAATAAGTAGTTAGCAGCTTGCTCTATATTACCCTTATTTCTTTCGATATTGTATCTATCATTACTTACCATTGCTAAGCCGTTTTTATCATCAACTTTCTGAAAATTGAGTACGGCTTTTTCAAAACTTTCGTTAGAATCGATGCTCTTATTCAATTCGTTATTAATAACGCCTTTCAGCCTGTATACTAAACCTAATCCTTTAAAATACTTAATATCATGGCCAAGCTCAATAAGCTTGTTAGCGATATCATCTGCTCGGTCTAATTGATCTTCATTGACATAATGCTGTAAATCATTTACCGCACTGTTAAATAACAAAGAGTCTTTTACGTTTTCTATTTTAGAGAAATCAACGGCTGAAAATTGACTTTGCGTAAAACCAAGTAGGTTCATTGCGCAGAAAATCACAAAGGTTAAAATTGCTTTATTCATATGATCTATTTTGGGGCTAGAATCAGATTAAACACCAATTACACCAGTAAAGTACACAAAAATATCTTAAAAAATGTTATATTATAGTATTATTCTTACTTAAATTTACAGATTAACCATAATTTAGATCCATTTAGATCAAAAAAATAGCCTTTCAGCGAGTGAAAGGCTATAAATTACGTATGCCAGATTAATATTAAACCGAATATCAACTTGTTTCTTTAGTTTCCAATGTTTTACGCTTTGATGCTATCCATTCATTCACTAATTCTTCAAGTATAGTAAGCGGTACCGCTCCATTTGTCAAAACTACATCATGAAACTCTCTTATATCGAATAACTCATTACCTAATTTAGACCTAGCACCTTCTCTTAATTCTAGAATTTTATTCATTCCTATTTTATAAGCAGTAGCTTGACCTGGCATTACGATATGTCTTTCTACCATTTTTATTGCATCACTCTCGGCATTTGGAGTATTATCCGTATAATATTTAATTCCTTCTTCTCTGGTCCATTTCTTAGCATGTATACCAGTATCTACTACTAATCTACAGGCTCTCCATAACTCCATTGCTAATCTTCCAAAATTAGAATATGGATCATTGTAAAGTCCAATTTCCTTTGGTAAAAATTCATTGTACAATCCCCACCCTTCTACATAAGCTTGATATCCCCCAAATTTTCTAAACTTAGGAACATCTTCTAATTCTTGAGCAATTGAAATTTGCATATGATGTCCAGGTATTCCCTCATGATAGGCAAGAGCTTCCATCTGATATTTTGGCATTGCCTCCATATCATATAGATTTGCATAATAAGTTCCTGGCCGTGATCCATCTGGAGTTCCTCTTTGATAAAATGCTTTTCCGGCACTTTTTTCTCTAAATGGTTCTACTGCTTTTACTACAATATCAGCTTTGGGTTTAGTGATAAATAACTCATCCATTCTAGATTTCATGTTATCAATCAACCCCACGGCTCTTTTAAGATATTCTTCTCTACCTACTTGGTCATTACTATAATAAAACCTCTCATCTTCCTTCATGAACTTAAAAAAGTCTTGTAACGTGCCTTCGTACTTAAGCTCCGTCATAATATCTTTCATTTCTTTATGAATTCTAGCTACCTCATCCAAACCAAGTTGATGAATTTGTTCTGCAGTCATATTGGTAGTAGTAGTTCGTCTTAAAGCATTATTATAAAACGCATTACCTTTTGGAAATTTCCAAGCTCCATCTTCTGTTGTAGCTCTTTGTTGTTGATCTTCTAAGAAAGTAATTAGTTGATCATAGGCAGTTTTCACATCTCCTTTTAAAGCCAACTCAACTTTAAAAACCAAACTATCTTTTTCTTCTTCTGAAATCTCTAATTTCTCTATTTTAGATTTGAAATCAGATAATAATGTGCTTTCGTTGTTCGAATCATCAAATGGTTTACCTGTTACTAGATTACGGCAATCATTAAGAACCTTAGCAAAAACGAACTTAGGAGGAACAATTCCATTCTTTTCCCTGATCTTAATATTTTCTGATTGCTGCGCAAATAGCTCATCCATTCCTTCCAGTCTTGAAATATAAGCATCTGCATCATTCTTATTTTCTATTTTATGCATATTGATCAAAAAAGCTGGGATTTCTGCCTGCATTCCATGCATTTGATTTATTGGATAATCATAAAAACGATATTGAAAATCATCTATTTCATTTCTTAAATCTTCTTTCATCAATCGATAACTCAAAGCAGTAGCTTTATTTAGTTTAGTAATATCAATTGAATCATTTAAATACCTCAATCTTTTTTTAGCTTTATCCAAGTCTTTTACTTCTTTTTTAGAAGAAACATCATCCCATTTACCATAATCTTCTGTTTTTACACCTAAATACGTTTGCATCATAGGAGATTCAGCTACTTCTTCTTGAAACTGAGTCTCAAACCAATCATTAAGTTTTTTAGAGTGTATCTCGATTTGTTCTTCAGCAGACACTAAAGGTTTAATCTCCTCACTAGTATTCTTACAGGCAGAAATAAATAGTAAGAAGCAAAAAGATAACAAAGTAAATTTTGCTTTAATCATTTCTAAAGGGGTATTAAATTTAGTTAGTTTAGTCTATTTTAACACGGAGAACTCGACTGACGAATCCTCAAAAACTTTATGCGTTTGTTTCTTAAAATCTGATGCTTTTGCTTTGAAAATATTAGGTACAAAAGTCTGTGGATTTAGGTCTATAAAAGGAAACCAAGTACTCTGTACCTGAATCTGAATTTTATGACCTTTTAGAAATGTATGATGTACATCCTGAAGCTTTATATTAACATCTGTTTTTTGATTTGGTATAAACGGCTCGGGCTTACTAAAGCTATTTCTAAATCTTCCTCTAAGCACTTCACTTCGGACCATCATATGATAGTTAGACATTTTAAGATACTTCTGTGTTTCTTCTGTATCTTCTGCATCAGCTGGATACACATCGATTAATTTAACCACCCAATCGGCTGCAGTTCCCGTAGTAGCAACTTTTAACTTTGCCAAAATCTCTCCAGAAAGTGTCATATCTTCTGAAAGAATTGGGGTTTCATATACTAATACATCGGGACGTCTTGCAGCAAAACGCTGATCATCCGTCATATATTTCCTAGGTGTAAATACCATTTTTATATCTTCTGTGTATGGTACTGGCTTTTTAGGATCACTAACAAATTCTGAAAATCCATTACCAACAGTTTCTGTTAAATCATCACCAGATAGATACATTGTTTTCTTCTCTACATTTTTTGGAGGCCAACTATCAAATGTATTCCATTCCTTTTTTCCTGTATCAAAAATCTGAATTTCTGTTAATCCACTTTCATTATCTCCTTCTCCTTTCAGAAAATGATTAAAGAATTTTGTTTCTATATTTTGTTGAAAATTAAGTGATATATCATCTCCAAAATACACATTCCCTATCGCCTGACGTTTTTTATTTCTTGCCCAATCTCCATGACTCCAAGGGCCAAAAACCATAATATTATAGTTATTACTGTTTTTTTCTATTTTTTCATACGTCTCAAACGGACCATATAAATCTTCTGCATCAAACAAACCACCAACAACCATTACTGCAGGTTTAATATCTTTAAGATGTTGAATAATTCCTCTTTTTTGCCAGAATTCATCATAATTAGGATGTTCTTTAAGTTGAGTCCAAAAAACATTATCTTCTTTATAATATTGATCCAATGTACTTAAGGGGCCAGCATCTAAAAAAAACTGGTATTGATCCTTGGCCTTTAACTCAGGAAATGTATACCAACTTTCTTTTACCGGCTCGGTTTTTTCATACCCAAATACCGCCGTTGCTCTCCAATAGCTCAAAAGATATGCTCCATTATGATGGAAATCATCAAAAAAGAAATCACCAATACAAGCCTGAGGAGACACAGCTTTTAAAGCTGGATGTGAGTCTAACAAGGAATACGTGGCATAAAAACCAGGGTACGAAATTCCCCAAACACCTACATTACCATTATTATTATCTACATTATTTACCAACCAATCAATAGTATCGTACGTATCACTTGCTTCATCAAATTGTTTATCTTTTTTATTAGGAATGTACGCTCTCATATTGTCATATACTCCTTCACTCATCCATCGACCACGAACATCTTGATATACAATAATATTACCTTCTTTCATTAAAAATTCATTTGGAGCAATTTTAGATCGAAACTGATCTTCCCCATAAGGTCTTGAACTATAAGGGGTTCTCTGCATTAAAATAGGATACTTTTTACTAGTGTCTTTCGGAGAATAAATAGTAGTATGTAATTTAGTACCATCTCTCATTACGATATCGACTTCTTTCTTAGAATAAAATTCTTTTACATCGTACGTATCTTTTTGTTCTGTGGTTGTGACTTCTTCCTTCGTTTCTGTATTACTAATCGGATCTGTTTTTTCATTACAAGATGTGATAAAAACAAAAAGACTCAGAAAAGATAATAATAGTATTCTAGTTGATCGCATATGCTCGAGTTTAGTTGAACGCTGAAGATAAAAAAATGGAATGCTGGCAAACTCTATTTTAAGGAGATTTTAACAATCATCAGAAATATTAACAAATAGAGGAGCCTGTAGTGTTCACTACAGGCTCCTCTGTTTATCGGTGTATAATTCCAATATACTACATTCAACCTTTTTATTTAACCGAGAAATTATCAATCCCCTTTTTTAACCAACCTAAATACTCATTCTCGTTAGGAGTATATCCGACTGGTTTGCTCAGGTTTTCTTCATTATGGTCTACTAAAACATAATAAGGCTGCGCATTTGCTTTATATCTAGTAATCTGAAAGTCACTCCATTTATTACCTATTGTTTTTATTTTTTTGCCGGTAGTTTTTGAGACATACTGTTCTGATTCGGGTAGTTCTTTTTTATAATCTACATATAAGGAGATTAAAACCACATCGTTTTTCAATGTTTTCAAAACTGCTGGTTCAGACCATACATATTCTTCCATTTTGCGACAATTTACACAAGCATATCCTGTAAAATCAATTAAAACAGGCTTGTTCACTTTTTTAGCATAATCTAGACCTGTTTGATAATCTGTAAAAGATATTATATCGTGTTCTCCATACTTCGCTCCTTCTGGAAGTTCTGAGCCTGGTAAACTGTTACTACTAGAACCTCCAAAACCTCTAGGCGATTCGCTATATGTTTGTGGTGGTGGGAAACCACTTATTAATTTTAATGGTGCTCCCCATAAACCTGGAATTAAATAAATAGTAAACGCTAATGTCAGTAGAGCTATCGATAGTCTTCCTACTGAAATATTTTCTATTGGCGAATCATGAGGAAGTTTCACTTTACCCAATAAATATAATGCAAGCGTTCCAAAAATAGCAATCCATATCGATAGAAAAATTTCTCTTTGCAATAATCCTAACTGTAACACTAAATCTGCATTAGATAAAAACTTAAACGCAAATGCCAATTCTAAAAAACCTAGAAAAACTTTAACTGTATTTAGCCAACCACCACTTTTGGGTAAAGAATTTAACCAACCCGGAAACATAGCAAAAAGTGCAAATGGCAATGCAATTGCTAGTGAGAAACCAAGCATCCCAATTATAGGAGCTATTCCTCCTTTAGAAGCAGCTTCTACTAAAATAGTCCCAACTATAGGACCAGTACAACTAAATGACACTATAGCGAGCGCTAATGCCATAAAAAATATACCTATCATCCCACCTTTATCAGCTTGTCGATCTACTTTGTTTGCCCAAGAATTTGGTAACATAATTTCGAAGGCTCCAAGAAAAGAAAGTCCAAAAACGATAAGTAAGGCAAAAAACAACAAATTAAACCAGACATTAGTAGACAAAGCATTTAATGCATCTGCTCCAAAAATAGCTGTAACCACAGAACCTAATCCAACATAGATTACGATAATAAAAATACCATAAAAAATTGCGTTCTTTATACCCGTGGCTCTATTTTTACTTTGCTTAGTAAAAAAGCTTACTGTCATTGGAATCATAGGAAACACACATGGTGTCAATAATGCGGCAAACCCGGATAAGAAAGCTAAGATAAAGGTACTCCATAGACCTTTTTGACTACCTTTTTCATCATTATTACTATCCTTACTAGAAGACGTAGATTCTCTATCTGTATCCTCTGAAGAAGATTTAGAAACATCTGGATTTTCTGTTTCATCTATATTTTTTCCTGACAAATTAAGATTAAACTCTACTATATCAGGAGCTAGACATTTTTCATCATCACATACTCCAAAAAACACTTCGACCTTCACCGTTTTAAGAGATGGATCTAATCGTTTTATTTTTTGGGTAAACACAACACTATCCTCAAAATATTTGATATCCATTTCAAATACCTTATCAAACTTCTGTATACCTTCTGGTTCTATAGTCTCTCCAACTAGTTCGTACGCTTTTTCCTCATTATAAAATGTGAATTCTGTTGCTGTCGGAGCTATGTCGTCTGTATCTACTTCTTTCTGTGAATATATATGCCACCCTTTTTCTAAAGTAGCTGCAAAAGATAATATATAAACATTTTCTGATTCTTCTTTAACGCTACTTTCCCATTTAATAGGTTCAAATATTTGCGAAAATAATGTGGTAGAAAACAACAATGTTGTCAATAATAGTAGAATATTCCTCATTAGGTTATTGTTACTTTTAGTAATTGTTTCGTTTTGGGGTTTATTTTAAATCTGTTATCTGCTCTATAATTTATAATCCATATAATCTCATTATTAGAACATAGCAACCAGACTCTTTCTTTAGCGAGCAAAGATAGTTTTTCATCTTTAAAATACTTACTCAACTTTTTCTTGCCTCTCATCCCTAAGGGATAAAAATAGTCGCCTTCTTTCCATTTTCTTACAATTAAGGGATACTTTAACTTTTCTTTATCTACATAAATTGTTTTTAGATCAGTATTAGACAACTCAGAAACCTCTTTAAGTTGAATCATTCCAGAAGGAATCATAATCATATTCTCTTCTTCAGGAATGGTATATACGCGATCTGAAACATCTTCTATGATTGGGCATAGCAATAAGTGCAATCGATTTTTTACTAATCTATGCGTAGGCGAAAAAACTTGTTTACCAGATTGAGCCGTTAAAATTTGTACAATATCATTCCAAGCAGTAAAACCATATTTTTTTAATAAAAAATACAAATATGTCTTTGGGTCCTTATATTGTTGTAATTTATAAATTGATATTTTGATTGTATCTAGCTCGTCATATTCGAACACTTCTTTTCTAACAATCTCTACTTGATCCTTGACAAAGTTTTGAGTTTGTTTTAAATTATCTAGTGTATTTTCGAAATTATTTAAAAACTTCGTGTTAACTGTCAAAAGTTCGGGAATAACATTATGTCTTAATTTATTTCTGACATACTTTGTACTCTTATTGCTACTATCTTCTCGCCAGGTAAGATTATTTTTAGTTGCAAATTCTAAAATTTGTTCTCTGGAAAAAGGTAATAATGGTCTTACATAGTGATCATTAATTTCAGGAATCCCAGTAAGTCCATCAATTCCTGTTCCTCTAGAAAGGTTTATTAGAAAGGTTTCTAAATTATCATCTAGATGATGCGCTGTTAACACATAATCATATTTATATTCTTGAATCAACACATTAAACCAATCATACCTAAGCTCTCTTGCGGCCATTTGTATAGAAATTTTGTTGCTATTGGCATAGGTTTCTGTATTAAAATGAGTCACAAAAAAAGGAGCTTTAATTGCGTCAGAGAATTGAGACACAAATTGTTCATCTCCATCACTTTCCGAACCTCTTAAATTAAAATTACAATGTGCAATTCCAATTTCAAAATCAAGCAAATGACATATATGCGCTAGCACAATACTATCCAAACCTCCACTACAAGCAATTAGTAATTTACTTCCTTTTAGAAACGGTAAATGATCTTCTATATGGATTTTAAACTGCTGCTTCAATATTCCTGAAAATTTATCTTTAGACTGATATCAAATATACGATTTTGTAAAAGTAAACAAACCTTTCTTTTAAGCTTGTTTAACATCTGAATTTCAGGTTTTTAACACAAAAACTCAATCCTTTTTGTTATTTTTAAACAACTCTTAAAATTTTGATATTATGAATAGGATAGATGAAATGCCAAAATATTATGAAAATGATCATAAAAAAGAGTTTAGCAAAAAACTATTATCTGTAGTACCTCATCTCCATCCATATGTTAAACATCGATTATATATTGCAGAAAGCACTAGAGTTCTTCCCAGAAATATGTATTGTTCTAATGGTATTATAGATGATGCTATTGTAAATCTTTATAATGAAGAGCATTTAGATATTGGTATCGATAAATTATCGTTAGAATTGAAACTTTTTAGAATAGCTGATCATTTGATCGATGAGCTGTACAAAAGAGAAGGTTGGCATCAACAATGTATAAGTACAAATTACTTTTTAAGAGATGAACTTAATAAACTAGAAGAAAACTACACCCTAGAATCCGATAACAAGTTGATCATGAATGAAGATCTTAATGATATTTCTTATCATCAAAACTCAGAAAACAAACAATTGTTTATTTATGATGACTCTGATTCTGCTATCCTTAAATTAATTGACTCCGAGGAATCTACAGAAAATAAGAAACAACAATTATTAGGCAAGTTCTATAGTTGGTTACCGTTAGAAACTTCTAAAATTATTGATCTATTTGTTTTCGGGAAATTAAATTTTGAGGAAATTGCCAGAATAAAAGACATTACAGCGCAAGAAGTTAAAGAAACAATTATTGATGTCAGAAAAAGCTTTAGAAAAAACCTTATTTAAAAAAAGAAGCTAAACTTGCTTATTAAATACCTTCTAGCACTTCTCGCATTGCTTTTGCTTTTATCAAACACTCTTCATACTCCTTATCTGGATCGGATTTGGCAGTAATAGCACCTCCTACAGTATAAGATATATATCGCTTGTCTTCATTATATAATATACTTCTTATCACCACATTAAAATCAAAATCACCTTCTGGAGTAAAATATCCTACTGCACCACTATACAAACCTCTTTTAGATGTTTCTAATTTTTCTATTATCTCCATTGCAGAAATCTTAGGCGCTCCTGTCATACTGCCCATAGGAAATGTTGTTCTAATCACATCTACCGGAGACGTTTTTGAATGAATCTCGGAAACCACGGTTGATATCATTTGATGTACTTGCGGAAATGTATAGACCTTACATAATTCTTCTACTTGCACTGCACCTTTAATAGCAGTTCTAGAAAGATCATTTCTGACTAGGTCTACAATCATTACATTTTCTGAACGTTCTTTAGGATCATTTTTTAAATCCTGAATAAGTCGTTTATCTTCTTCCTCTTTTTGTGAACGTTTAGCAGTTCCTTTTATAGGTTGAGAAATAATTTTACTTCCTTCTTTTCTTAAATATCTCTCTGGAGATGCGGAGAGTAAATATTGATGACTTCTTTTAAAAAAAGCTGCAAAAGGTGGTTTAGAGATTTGATTAAGATGATAATAGGTTTCTAGTGGGGCTATACAACTATTTTCGGCAAAAAACTCTTGACAAAAGTTTGCCTCATAAATATCTCCACGAGCAATATGAGCAAGCATTTGTTGGATCTTTTGCTTATAGACATCTTTAGAAATACGCAAACTAATTTTAACCTTACCACAAGACGTATCATCATTAGGAACCTTTATAGTGGATGGAAATCTCCGAATATCAAGAAAATCTTCCTCCATCTCATCGTCCACCATATTTAGATATTGAATTTCTAATCTATTATCCTTTAAAAAAAATAACTTCTTAGGTTGAAAAAAGTATAAATCCGGAAAATTTAAACTATCTAAATTCCTGGAAGTTAGTTGCTCTGTATCATTTTTTAAATCATAAGATAGATACCCAAAAATCCAATCAGCTGTTTGTTCCTGATACTCTTTTAGTTTATCAAAACCGGTATAATGATCTGTTTGTATAGCGGTAAAAGCATCGACTGCTAAAACTGCATCATAACTCGAATATTGCTGGGAATATGTATTTGAATCTAGCCATACTATTTCATCAAATTGCTGCGCCCATTGCAATAATTTGATTTTAAAGTCTGAAGAATTTTCTAATATATATATTTTGGTACTACGCACAAGTTATTTAATCTGATGCGCAAAAGTACTTAGAACTTCCTTTAATCCCAACAAAAGTGTTTCATCTGTAACTTCATTATTTTTTACAGAAAAATTAGCGTGAAACGATGGAAAACTAAAACTTTCTATAATCTCACCTCCAAATCTAGGAAATACATTCTTCGCAAATTCCAAAGAACTTAAACCTCCTCTTTGACCGGGTGATGTGCTCATTAAAAGTATTTTTTTTCCTTCTAAAAAATTACGATCCAATCGAGATAACCAATCAATAACATTTTTAAAAAAAGCACTCCAACTTCCATTGTGCTCATTTACAGAAATAATTAAGGCATCTGCTTCGGATATCTCTTGTTTTAGACCTAATGTCATTCCCGGAAACCCATTCTCTTTTTCTTCATCTTCACTATAAATTGGCATCGAGTAATTTGCCAATTTTAATACTTTAATTTTATGATCGGCTATTTCTTTAGCTACATATTCTACAAGTTTTTGATTGATCGAAGTACTACTATTGGAACCTGCTATTGCGAGAATGTTTTTCATTATTAGTCTAAGTTTAGACTCAAAAATAACTAAATTCAATACAGATGCAAAAGATCACTTACTCTAAATATTATTACTTTAGGGTAAGTGATCTTTTTATTTTTTTATTAACAAGATTAATCGGTAAATTAATACGTTTAATAAATCATAAAACTGCCAACGTATCTGGTTGATTGATCCCCAATAACAATATATCTATATACTCCTGGACTTAAATTTTTAGGTATAAAAGTTATTGTATTAAATGGATCAACTGAATTTTCTGATTCTTCTTGTACTACTTTTCCAAGTACATCAACAACCCTTAGATTTACTTTTTTATGGGCATTTGGAAATGCTATATTAGTAGATTGTCTAAATGGATTTGGGTAAGTTACTAATTGGTTAATCGATTCTTCTTCTATTTCATCATCAGTTTGATCTATTTCTTGACTTGTAGTAAATGCTAGGTTAGAAACACTTACGTCAAATGAAGAAAAGTCTACATAATTACCTTGTATAGAAAAAACAATACTTCTAATATCCTGTAATTGAGTTCCATTATCTCCATTAGGGTTTGTAAACTCCGAAAACGGTATATTAAATGTTTGCATATTTCCATCTCCAGAAATAATATATCGTAACCTATTCTCCCAATCCGCTAATTCCTTATTTACAAGAATAACTTCTACTTCTGTATTCGCTTGTAATTCAAATTCCAATTCATTGTATTCTGACACATTCAATGTTAAATCTCCACCCAGTACACTTCTAAATATATTTAGTGTTTCTTTTACAGAACCTTGTACCATTACGTCTCTTTCTATCAAATAATCATCACTATCATTTTCTGTAATTTCCTCTTTTACAATTTCGAAATTGGTTACATCCACTCCTTCCGAGTTATAATCAAGACCCCAAGGTCCATCGGCAAGATATAAAGCATCTGTTTTATCATTAACGGTAACCGCAAATCCAATATCAAATAAATATCCAGTATCTATAACGATGGTCTCTTGATAAGATCCAGACAATGAAATTGATGAGATCATTAATTCTTCATTGGATAATTCTGTAACTCTTTTATTCCCTCTAAAATCAAATTGATCGACTTGATTTTTATTCACTATATCAAGAATCAACTTTCCATCTTTATAATATCCTTTTTGCACAAATACTTCTGGAATATTAGATGGGATAAACATCTTACCTAAACCTTTATCTTCTAAAAGTTTATCGATAATGGTATTCGCTATATTTACCACTTGTGGAATAGAACCTCCCCAAATTTGGAAGTTCAAATAGTCTCCTTCTGGATATTGATCAATATTCCAAAGACTATACAATTCATTTTGAAACTCATCTATTCTCACTGAAAAATGTAGCGCTTGTTCTAATTCTCCCGAAGGCCTTCTTATCTTAGTATTTACCAAAACATAGTCTCGAACGCTAAGGGTTCTTATATCCTCTACAACTGAACCATTTAATCGGTCACAAATTGTTTTAGAATGATCATAAATTGTCCCACTTGTTACGGTCGCTAGACCCGCGCCAACTCTACTTTCATTATTATAATAATCAATCGAAAACACAGAAGATGCATTTGTTATACCTATTAAATCCTCTGGTGTAGAAACATAAGAAGTTTCTGTTCCAGCCGCTCCCGTTTGTGGAAAGTAAATGCTTAAATCATCATTATTTCTTGTTTTATAGGATATACGGCCTGGTTTAAACTCTTTTTGTAATTTCTTTTTATTGTTAACTTCATTAGTTTTTGATCTAGTAAAATTTCTTTTTGCTATTAAAGTAGCTAAATCTCCATTACTTTCTAATCCACCATCATTGGCTGAAGTTACCTCACTTTCTTCTTCCAAATCAATTATATTACTTGTTTTGATAGCAGAATATTGATCTGCGGTAATATAAAATAGTATATCATTAAAATCATTATCAACGCTCGGATAGTCCCTTCTTTCATCTTCAAATCCTAATACAACCGCTTCGTTTGCATCATCTTTTAGTAATATGTTATGTGGTCGTAATGACTCATCACATTCTGGATTAAACTCAGTCTGAGAATACAATTGCCAAATTCCTTCATCTATACTACTATTATCCCAAGCATCTACCAATAAAACCCATCCAATTCCTGTATTAGCTGGAAAACTTCCCAGATCAACTGTATTACCTGTAATCAATCCGCCACCACTTCCTGAAGCAGAAGAATTAGGTAAGATCACAGTAATATCTTCTGGTTCTGGAGCCTTTGTTAACGGTAAATTTGTATTGTATGTATAATACCCTAAGATATTTTCATATAGTGTATTTTCATTAATAAAAGTGATCGCAACATTTGTAGCTTGCTCTAATATAATATCAGTATCATAACCTCCATATATATAATTAGGATTTAAATCTACTACAGAATCTCCCTCTGGTAATGCGGTATCAATTTTGGTTAAAAGGCCAGAATCTATAGTAATATCTGCTACCAAATAATCTGGTACACCATCGACATCAAATGTCCCCAAATATTGATATCGTTCTCCTGTACTAGCCACAGGAAAACTGCTTGGTGTTTGATCTCCATTTTCTGAGTCAAAAACAGTTTCTTTTATATCAAAACCATCATCAAGTCCATCCTGATCAAAATCGCTATTAGCTAAAACGGTATCTGCTACACCATCATTATTGGTATCATAAGCATCTACAGTGTCTAAAACTCCATCATTATTTGAATCTGTATCAAGAAAATCCGGAGTATCGGTATTATCAGTATTTATATATCCCTGAGGAGTTCCGCCTTGATCAGGATCAAACGAGTCATCTATTCCATCTCTATCCTGATCCAATCCCGATAAAGAAACAAAGGTTTCACGGTTTTGTCCTTCTATAAGATCTATAATTCCATCTTGATCTGCATCAATATCGTAAGGATCATAAATTAAATCTCCATCAGCGTCATCTGGAAAAAATGCAACTCCTGTTTGATCAACATCAACTACATCTGCTATACCATCCAAATCAGAATCTTGAAAACCGGTATCTTCACTATTAAACAAACCATCACCATTAGTATCATAATCTCCGAGACCTGCCTCTACAATATCATAAATCCCGTCATTATCGCTATCTAAATCTAACGCATTAGGAATACCATCTCTATCAATATCAAAGGCTAAAGAAACTCCACTATTACAAGTATTACCAAAATCAGGATCTAAGTAATTAAAAATCCCATCGTTATCATCATCCCCATATGGATCTATTCCCCCTCCTTCTACAACATCAGGTATCCCGTCTCCATCAGTATCTTTATCAAAAGGATCTAATACCTCATCTCCATCTGCATCAATTGGCGAAACACCTGCTGCACATTTAAAACCATCATTCTGATTGGTTACATCTGTATTATTTAATAGCGTAGCATAAGGTGATACACCCTCATATTCATTAATCAAATGCAAACCTCCTTTATTACTGGACACATACAATCTATTACTAGTATCTGTATAACAAGCTCCAAAAGTATCATTAGGTAAATCTGTTACTGTTTTAGAACTAAAAACCGGAGTCGATGATGACAAATCCCATTTATAAACTTTTCCTTTACTACCTCCATAAAGATCTCCATCTATAAAAACAATATCTGCACACGTATTGGGAGAAGCCTGATTCGCCACTATTATTTCGAAAGTTGGCGATGTTGATCCATCATAACTCTGAAGATTAACAATTTTATGAAAAGACTGCCTTCCTTGTGCATTCTGGAAAACCCATAAGTTACCCTCATCATCAACATCTGCAGCATAACCTCCACCAAAACTAACACCTCCATTAGAGGCAACGGCTCCTAGATCAATTACTTGATCTATACCAATTCGCAATAAATGCTTATCATTACTTCTAATAGCATATAAAAAATCATCAACCACATTATAACCTCCAGCATTATAACTAGGTGTCGTATGTAGTGGTTCAGAATAGGTTCCTGTCACAGGATCATAAGATCGTAATGATCCCGAAATTACTTGATAAAATTTAGCTTCATCACAATCAAAAGGAAGCTGAGCGTATGAAAATTTTACAGTAACAAGTAATAATATAAATAGTAAAGTTTTTTTCATTGGAGATAAAGTTGTTTTGTCAAGGTCTTAAATATTATTTTCTATCAAACTTCATGAATACACAGCACTTAAATATTTTTTGACATAGTTATAACAAGAGTGCTCTTAACATTAATATCGCACCTTATTTTTATTGAGGTTTTAACAATAAACAAAGTAGTTATTTAACCATAGACATTTCTTTTTCTTGATTAAAAATAGGTTGTAAAACAGGCCTGTTTTTCCTTTTAAAAATATTCACATAATTAATCCAGATAAGAATCAGATTAAGGGGAATCAAAAAAGAATCTTTTAAAGTAATTTTAGAACCTTCTACTTCTATCCAACTATCCAAAGGTTCTTCGCTTATAGTATTCAGCAAATCATTTAATCCGATATGTTTTTTAAGTCTTAGAAAAATTTCTATATCAAACAACCATTTGCTAATGAACTTTCTATGATAAATGTTTTTGATGATTTCTTTTTTGAAAACTTTTGCTCCACACTGCGTATCTTTTATCGGTAATTGTAAAATAAATTGAATAAAAAATCCTACAAAATTGGACAATGCCTTTCTTGTAAAACTTCTTTTTATATCATCCGAATCATCCGCTTTTCTAGAACCAAAAACCATTGATAGTTTACTCTCACTATTTAGTTTTTGTACCAACTTATCTAATTCTTCTAGAGAGGTAGAAAGATCTGCATCCAAAAATGCTACATTATCAATAAATGGTAAAGAGTTTAGATAGTTTGCTCCTGTTTGTACAGCGGTAGCTTTACCCTGATTTTTCTCTAAATCTATTACGTGAATCTTTTTTTCATTAGTCTTTTTCAATTGATGTAACATTCTAGAAGTATCATCTGTACTCCCATCGTTTACAAAACATAAATAATAATCATCGTGATTGGTTAAAAAATTGCAAAACTTCTCCTTGTCCAATCTATAATATTCATTATAGGCTGGAATAATAATTCCTGTCTTTTTAGTCATTGTATTTTTAGATTTGGATGTACCTTATAAAACTTATGATAAACGGTTTAACAAAGTACCTTAGAATAATTTTTTGTTCTTTTTTTAAAAAACGTTATTTCTTACTCTTAATGGTTCGTATTTCTTCTGGGGCTTCCTGAAGATCGCATCGTTTGCACTAGTATTGAGCTCTGATTACCAGCGCATTGTAAAAGTAAATGAATCACGGTTTAGTTGTTTGCGGTAAAACCGCAATAGTTTTACGTTATGTTAAAAAAACGTGTATTTCATCGCTTTTTTATGCATTTAACATTTTTTTTAACACGTTTTAACACGAAAAAAAGTTTTCGTACTACAAATAAAATCATTTAATACAAGTAATAAACAATAAAAAAATGAATAATTTAGGGGAAAAAACCCTTTTTTAACAATTAACAATTAGGGGAAAAAACCACTTTTTTGGTTTTTCCTAATCAAAAATTACTTTTTTTAAATGTTTCTTGCTCCTAAATGATAAAATACTTTGTGTTATTCAACAAGTTTGCGAATTGACACAGAAATACCTTTTAAAACTCAAAAAATTAATAATCAAAAGAATAACAAGCTAAAAAGAGAAGGTTATACTAAAATGAAATATTATATGATTATTTAAAATAAAAAATCCAATCACAGAAGTGATTGGATTTTTTTTGTCGGGGTGGCAGGATTCGAACCTGCGACCTCCGCGTCCCAAACGCGGCGCGATAACCGGGCTACGCTACACCCCGAAAAGGTTATCCTTTTTGCGGGTGCAAATATAAACAAACTCTTTTATTAAAACCTACTATTATTTTAAAATTCTTTTAAACTGAAGGTTTAATAAATATCCTAATTTCTTATAACATTCTCCAATTCTTAGAATTGTTCCGAATTCTCCATATGCATAGTTCCCTATAATTTTTGGTGTCTGTGTAGCATATAATACATTCTCAGGATCTAACGGATCAACAAATTTTAAGGTTACTTCTAACTTAGCTTCTTCTCTACCAACACTTGCACCACCTCCATAACCTGGGTAAATCCAATCTCCTTCTATAATTAATAAATAATTCGTTTTTTCTTCGGATTTCACAAATCTTAAATCACTATACTCTTCTAACGCTTTATTTATCCCATCTAAAAAATCAATCTTCCAAGTTGTTTGTTTAGCTTTATTATATTCTGCTAACCACATATCCCCTTTCGTTGGATCTTTTTTATTTCTCCTATCCTTCATATATACTATAAACTCTTCTTCAGATATATTATCACTCAAAAAAGTAATATCCTCCGGAAATGTAAGCTGGACACCTATGCTAGTTTCGTTTTTTAAAAAGTTTAGTTTTTTCTTATCTATTTTAATTCTTTGAGCAACAGAAACCGAACTGAACGCTATAAAAACAATACAAACTATTTTTCTAATCATTTAATAACTTATTTAATTGATTTCATTTTTTGATTTAGCAGCAATTATAAGTTATTTTTAAGAACCAATACATAATTAGTTCCCGATATTTGATCAAAATTGCACCTTTTGAGAAAAACAATATTACTTCTTTTCCTTTTCGTTACCTATAGTATTCAAGCTCAAGTAGAAATTTCTGGACTGATTATAGATAAAATAACATTACTCCCGATTAGTAATGCCAGCATATTAGATATAAAAACAGGTCAAAAAGTACTATCCAATGAACTAGGTAAATTCGAAATGATCAGTTCTGGAAATATTGAAATTTCGTTTACAGGTTACCAAAGTAAAATAATTACAGCCCTAGAGAAACAGTATTTAATTATACCTATCGAAACTAAAGTAAATGAATTACAAGAAGTTTTCATTAACACGCAATCAATTCCTTTACAAAAAAAATATGCTACAGATGCCATAACTATTCTTAATACACAAGACATTAATAGAGGTAATACGATTGAGCTACATCCAATTCTTAATAAAGTCCCTGGAGTTCTTATGCAAAATGGTACTCTAAATACAAATAGAATAACTATCCGAGGTATCGGTGCGAGAAATTTATTCGGTACTGCCAATATCAGAACTTATTTTGGAGATATTCCTTTAACTGATGGTAATGGAGAATCATCTATTGAAGATCTAGAGTTAGGATCCATCTCTAGGATTGATATCCATAAAGGACCATCATCTAGTAGTTATGGTGTTGGCTTAGGTGGTACTATTCTATTAAGACCTGAACTTATTACAAATAAAGGTATAGAAACTTCGTTATCAACAACCCTAGGAAGTTATGGACTCGTGAGAAATGTTGCTAAAATAGCTATTGGAAGCAAAAGATCAAGTATAAATGTTTTATATAGTAACAACCATTCTGATGGATATCGAGATAATAATCAATATACCAGAAATACAGCTACTATAACTTCTTCTTTATACCTCGGAAAAAAAAATGATTTTTCGATAATTGCTAGTTATGTTGATCTAAAAGCGGGTATTCCTAGTTCGTTAGACCAAGATGATTTTGAAAATAATCCAAGACAAGCAGCATTTACTTGGGGGCAATCTCAGGCATTTGAAGATGTTACGTACGGAATATTTGGATTTTCTTGGAAACATCAATACAATGCATCTTTTTCACAATATACAAGTCTATTTACTTCACTCAGAAAAAATTATGAGCCAAGACCTTTTAATATTTTAGAAGAGAAATCTAATTCAGTTGGAATTAGAAGCAGAGTCGTACATAACTCCAGACTATTTGATAAAAAATGGGATTGGACCGTTGGGGGAGAACTATTTTTTGATTTCTATACAGGTAAAACGTTCGACAACCTATATCAAGATTTTCCAACAGGAACTGGCAGTGTCTTAGGAGATCAGCTTTCTAATCTAAATGAAAGAAGAAACTATTACAATCTTTTTGCAGCATCAAATTTATCTATAACAGATAAATTAAAAATCAATGCGGGAATACACCTCAATCAAACATTTTTTAATGTCGAAGATAATTTTTTAGAAGATGGTGATGATAGCTCTGGGAAATTTGAATTTGATCCAATACTATCTCCCAAGATCGGTGTCAATTATGCATTGAATACTAATGTTATCTTTTTTGGAAACATTGCCCATGGATTTTCCACTCCTACTACTTCTGAAACTTTATTGCCTGATGGAGAGTTCAATCCAGAAATACAACCAGAAATTGGATGGAACTATGAAATTGGAACTAGATATAACCTGATGAAAAACAGACTTTACGGTTCTTTTTCTTTATACACCTTAAAAGTAAAAGATCTACTAGTAACAAGGAGAACTGAAGAAGATAATTTCTTTGCTATCAACGCAGGAAAAACAACTCATACTGGAGTTGAAGGAACAGTTAATTATCAACTTATTAAATTATCAAAAAAACAACTAAACCTACAAGTAAGTGGAACACTAAACAATTATAAATTTGACGATTTTGTAGACCTCGATGATGATTTTTCTGGTAATAAACTTACCGGAGCTCCATCACATGTTATTAATTTTGGAATGGATTATATAACTAAAAAAGGAATTTATGGGAATCTAAATTTTCAGATTGTTGGTAGCATCCCAGCAAACGATAGCAATACAATTTTTAGCGATCAGTATGAATTACTAAACGGAAAAATAGGGTATGCAAATTTAATTAATGAGCATATTTCTTTTGATTTATTTCTCGGAATGAATAATATTTTAGACAAACGATATGCATCCCAACTACAGATCAATGCCACGGGATTTGGAGGGAGTCAACCTAGATATTTTTATCCAGGATTGCCTTTCAATATGTATGGAGGGATTAACATAAAATATAGAATATAAATAATTTTTATTTGTAATTTTCAAGTGCAAATCATAATAAAACAATGAACAACCTTTTATTTTGTATATCCGCAGTGTTATCTACCCTCTTCTCTTGTGCTCAAGAAAAGAAAAATGATATATCAATTGATCCTGATCCAAAAAATTATACTACTGAAATTGTCATTCCTGATTTACAAATTCCTTGGGGAATGGCTTGGCTTCCTGATGGAAGTATGCTCATTACTGAAAAAAGTGGTGAATTAATCCATTATAAAAATGAAACAAAAACTATTATCGAAAATGTTCCAGAAGTATATAATCGCAATCAAGGAGGGTTATTAGATATCGAAATACATCCAGAATACGATAAAAATGGTTGGTTATACATTACTTACTCCTCAAGAGAAGGAGCAGAAAAAGGAGGACATACCGCGCTTATTAGAGCTAAATTAGAAAACAACAAGCTTATCTCTATAGAAAACCTATACAAAGGAACTCCGAATACTACGAGAGGCCATCATTTTGGATCAAGAATAGAGTTTGACAAAGAAGGTTATCTTTATTTTAGTATTGGAGATAGAGGAAATAGAGACGAAAACCCGCAAGATATTACCAAGGATGGTGGAAAAATTTATCGTCTCCATGCTGACGGAAGCATTCCTAAAGATAATCCTTTTGTAAAAGAGAATGGTAGCAAAAAAGCGATCTTCTCATATGGACATAGAAATCCTCAAGGAATGGCTATTCATCCAACAAATGACAAAATCTGGGTACATGAGCATGGTCCTAGAGGAGGTGATGAAATTAATATCATCAATAAAGGCTTCAATTATGGATGGCCGGTTATTACTTATGGAATTAATTATAGCGGCTCCACAATTACCGATATTACTAGTAAAGAAGGAATGGAACAGCCTGTTTATTATTGGGTTCCTTCTATCGCTCCTAGTGGAATGGACTTTGTAACTAGTGATAAATATCCTGATTGGAAAAATGATCTTTTAGTAGGTTCCCTAAAATTTCAATATTTAGAATTAGTAGAATTAGATGGCAACAAAGTAATAAGACGAAAAAAAATAATTGAAGATATCGGAAGAGTTCGCAATGTTCGTCAAGGCCCTGACGGCTATATTTATGTTGCTGTGGAAAACAAAGGAATTATAAAAATAATTCCGAAATCATAATTTTTATTAGGTAAAATGAAAAAACGATTCAAACATATCTTACTACTAGAAGTACTTTCTTTATTATTTTGTATTTCGATCATAGCAAAACAAGAAAGTCCTTCAAGAACATATATTTCGGTCAATAATTTAAATTATCAGGATACAGAATTATCTAAAAGTATCACTCGTGGCAAAGAAGTCTATATGGATTTTTGTATGCAATGTCATTTACCTAATGGAAAAGGAACTCCCAAAGTTTTTCCTCCATTAGCAGGTTCCGATTGGCTAGTTAACAAGCGTAAAGAAAGTATACACTCTATTAAATATGGGCTAAATGGACCAATTAAAGTTAATGGGGAATCATATAATAGTGCCATGACTTCATTAGGATTAGAAGACGAAGAGGTTGCTGATGTTATGAATTACATTATGAACAGTTGGGGTAACAAACAACAAAAAATGGTTACTATAGAGGAAGTTATAAGCATTCAAAAGTAATATTCATATATTAGATGTGTAGACAACTAATTAATAACCTAAAACAATCCTACCTCTTTTTTTACATAACAATATTTACATAATTTACGTTACTACTTTTGTAGATCAGAAATATGCACTTTAAAATATAGGTGTAGAAATCAATATTTATGAAATCCTTCTTATTTTTTGTTATACTTCTAGTAGGCTACTCTGCCTATAATCAAGAAATAGACGACATTTCTCCTAATCGATATCGGTTTAAATACAAATCTATTTTATATAAAGGATCTAGGTTACAAATTACTGCACAACTTAGAACTATAAAAAACAGTCCAAAATTCTCTGGAATACCTGAAGAAATTCAAGTTGGACTTAATGAACTATTTATTGACGCCAAAAAACAAGCTTTTCCAAGAGTATATAAAAAGAAAGCTATTTTGTTTCTGGATGCCTTATATAATTATGAGAAATTCGTAATCATGTATAATGGTGCGCTCTACGAAGTTGTTGAAAAACTTAAAAGAGATATGAAACGCATCGATTTTAAGCTCGAAAGACAATACATAAAAGCAAAAACGGCAGTAGATCGAATCAAGAAAGAAGATTCTACAAACACAAAAGAAATACAGTATTTAAGTGAAGAACGACAAAAAAGTTTGGTTAGATTAGCAAGTCATCGATGGATGAAGAATAAATTTGACGGCTATAAAGGCATTAATATTGTAGAAAATCCCGATGATCTTATAACAGAATTCAAAAAAGCTGAAGCAGCGTACATATTTTCTCTTTATGGAAAAAAAACTGTTACCGACATTAAGAACTATCTAGAAAATGAGATTATAGATTTTTACTACAACAAAGCAATCTTAGAAATCGATACAGAAAAACTTGACCTGCAATACATAAATAAATATAATTAGTCAAAGTGATTTTGTTCAAAATATTTTGGTAGTTTGCATCCCTATATGTCCACTTTTTATAAAACATATAAAGTAATTGGATTAATGTCCGGAACCTCACTAGATGGTTTGGATATCGCCTATTGCCACATAAAAAAACACGAGGGCTCTTGGACATTTTCTATTGTCAATACAGAAAACATAGCATACTCTGAAGATTTTAAGAATAAATTAAAAAACACTGTAGATCTTCCCAGTACGGATCTACTAGCATTTCATAATACCTATGGAACCTGGCTAGGAAAACAAGTGGCAAAATTTATCAATAAGAATTCAATAGCTGTAGATTTCATTTCTAGTCACGGGCATACTGTTTTTCATCAGCCTGAAATTGGATTAACCTATCAGATTGGATCTGGTCAGCATATCGCTAATACTTCTAATTTAAAAGTAATTTATGATTTCAGAACTAATGATGTAGCTCTTGGCGGACAAGGCGCACCCTTAGTCCCAATAGGAGACCGACTATTATTTAATAAATATGATTTTTGCCTTAATTTAGGAGGCATTAGCAACATTTCGTTTGATCTTGATGAAAAAAGAATAGCCTATGATATCTCTCCTGCTAATATGTTATTAAATCTTATTTGCAATTCTATAGATCTTGAATATGATGATGGAGGTAAAATAGCAAGAACAGGAGAACTAATCGAAGAATTATACAATACTCTAAACGACTTATCATACTATAAAGATCCTTATCCAAAATCACTTGGATATGAATGGTTCTTAGATAAAATTGTACCAATTATAGAAAAGTCCAATGAACCTGTCGAAAATCTGCTATACACATCTGTTCATCATATAACGGAACAAATTACAAACGCAATAAAAAACACAGGGAAAAAAAAATCATCGATCTTAGTAACTGGCGGAGGTGCAAAAAATGACTTCTTAATAGAAACCCTAAAACAAAAATTACAAAATTACACAACTGTCATTATACCAGAAGAAAATGTCATTGATTATAAAGAAGCATTAATTTTTGCCTTCATGGGAGTTTTAAGGGAGCTAAATGAAGTAAACTGCCTACAATCAGTTACTGGTGCTAAGAAAGATTCTTCCTCTGGAATTATCTGCTATCCTCAATAATTTTTTTTCATTAATCATGTAGGTTATAAAAACTCTCTTACACAAAAACTTAATAACTCAATAAGTATTTCTAAATTTGTCAAAAAAATATTGGGAATGCTAATTATTGGTATAGCTGGAGGAACTGGTTGCGGAAAAACAACCGTAGTAAATCAAATTGTTAACGAATTACCTGAAAATGAAGTATGTGTCATATCTCAGGATTCTTATTACAAAGACACCAGTCATCTTAGATATGAAGAGCGAACAAAAATTAATTTTGATCATCCTCAGTCTATCGACTTTGAATTATTAGGAGAACATCTTAGTGCTTTAAGGAAAGGAAAAACTATTGAACAACCCGTTTACTCCTTTGTGGAACATAACCGCACTAAAGAAACTATATTGACCAAACCTAGTAAAGTGATTATTGTAGAAGGTATTTTAATCCTAACAAACCCTAAAATACGGGAAATGTTTGATATTAAAATATATGTACAAACAGATAGTGACGAACGCTTAATTCGTCGTTTAAAACGTGATATTGCAGAGAGAGGTCGTGATATGGAAGAAGTTTTAGATAGATATCAAAACACGCTAAAACCAATGCACCAACAATTTATTGATCCCACAAAAGAATTTGCTGATCTAATTATTCCAAATAATAATTATAATAATGTAGCAATTGATATAGTTCGTACTATAGTGAAAGAACGCTTGAATTAACTTTTGTACCTTTATAAACTAATAAATATTTTAATCTAAATTGAAGCTACAACGCTATTTCGAAAAGCTTAGGAATACTCCTGCATTGATTCCTGTTTTTGCCATATTTTTTAATAAATATGTGCTTATCATTTTGGTATTCGTAGTGTGGATTCTATTTTTAGACACTAATTCTTGGCTTATTCATAGAGAATTGGATCAAGAAATTAAAGAATTAAAGGATAATAAAGAATATTATAAAAAGGAAATTGTTAAAGATCAAAAGGACATAAAAATTCTAAAAGATAGCGGTGAACTAGAAAAGTTTGCAAGAGAAGAATATTTTATGAAAAGAGATAATGAAGAAATTTACATTATCGAATACGAAGACAGTATCCCTAAAAAAAAGAACGATGACTAAAACTTTATTTAATGATTTCGATAAAGTTTCTGCGAAAGAATGGAAACAAAAAATTCAATTTGATTTAAAAGGTGCTGACTATAATGAAGCACTAATATATAAATCTTATGAAGGTATAGATGTCAAACCATTCTATAATGAAGAAGATATTACTCCAAATCAGAAGAATGTAAATCACCCATCTACCTGGAAAAATTCTCAAAAGATAGAAGTTAAAGATGCAACTACAGGAAATAATGCTGCATTAACTGCAATCAAAAAAGGAGCGGAGAGTCTATATTTTATTATTACCAATGAAAATATTAACCCTGCGACATTACTATCCAATATTTCCCCTAATGTATTTGTCTTTATTGAAACCTTATTCCTATCAACGGATTATGCAAATAAGTTAAACAACCATGTTCTTACATCTAAACTTTCCATCCACCTATTAACCGATATCATTGGAAACTTAGGGAAAACAGGAAATTGGTACGACAGCCTAAAAGATGACCATAATAAATTAGAAAGTATTGTTTCGGAAAATCCTGATTTAAAAAGCAGCATCACGGTAGACCTTAGTATACTGCAAAATGCGGGAGCTACAATGATTCAGCAATTAGCATATGGTATGGCTCACGTAAATGAGTACCTTAATTATTTTGAAAGTAAAAAAGACAATCCTTTTATTAAAACACCTGTTATTTTTAAAGTAGCGATTGGGGGAAATTATTTTTTTGAAATTGCAAAATTAAGAGCATTAAGAATATTATGGGATTCTTTATCCGAAGAATATAATATGTTAAAAAAATGTTATATATTCGCACATCCTTCACACAGAAATAAAACTATTTTAGATTATAATGTAAATATGCTTCGTACAACAACGGAGTGTATGAGTGCTGTTTTAGGCGGGGCAGATATTATTCATAATGTAAGATATGATGATATTTATAATCTTGAAAATGATTTTGGAACAAGAATAGCGATCAATCAATTGTTGATCTTAAAAAATGAAAGTTATTTTGATATTGTAAACAATCCATCATCTGGATCATATTATATTGAAAGCTTAACGAATCAATTAGCGGATAAGGCCCTATCATTATTTAAGAATATTGAAGAAAGTGGTGGTTATTTAAAGCAATTAAAAGCTGGAACAATTCAGAAAAAAATAAAAGAAAGCGCAGATAAAGAGCAAGAACTTTTTGATAAGGAGGAAATTATTTTAACAGGTGCTAATACCTATAAAAATCCTGAAGAAGTAATTCCACCATTACAAAAGTCTTTATTTAAAGAAAAAAATATAAGAAAAACGTTAATAAACCCAATTATCACTAGAAGATTGTGCGAAAAAACAGAGAAAAACTATGTATAACGCAAATAATTGATAATTTATTGTTAACTTTCGTTGAAATTAACATTTAACTAACAAATAATTAACAAAACTAAATCTTAATCGATGCCCCAAATGATTAGATCTAGAATCGCTTTAGTAGCATTTTTACTTATTACGGTATTTGGCCACTCTCAAAGTGGTGTCAATTGTCTAAGTGTAGATAGCAGTGGACTTTATTCCAAAGCCTTTAATTCTTTCGAAAAAGACTTATTTGCGCACTACAAATTCGGAAATGATTCTATAAAAACGTATCGAACTTTTCTAGCAGAAGTTGCAAGTCTATCGCTGGATTTAAGAAAATTACCATCTAACAATTCTATCCAATTAGCGAGAACCTTTAAAAAAAAATCTAGTGATCCTAACTCTATTTGGGTAAAACTAAGTGATTACGAAAATCAAGAGGCAACGAAAAAAGCATCTCCCTACACAAACCCTTCCAAAAAAGGAGAAGAAGAAATATTGATATTTAATTACAGAGGTGGATTAATTCAATGTCTTAAAAATAATAGTGATAGTGATGATTTTCAAAATATAATCAGCACACTTGAACAAGATGGAAACGTTAGTACTTCTTTAATAGCGCAAAGAATTTATTACATCCCTGATAAAAAAATTAAAGCTGCCGAAATAAAGAAATTTATAGCTTTTGATATATATTATTCAATTCTAATGGTTATTGAAAAAGCTTTTGGTTAGACATTATTGCAATATTCTTTCATAAACAGTTAACATATTTTATATTTTCTAAAATAGATCATTAATAAAACCGTAATTTTACATTTTTAGCAATGATTTTCTTCAATGAAAATAAGATATAATCCTCTAATTTGTACCTTATAGATACTAGTTACTTGTAATTCACAAATACAAGTAACTTAGAATTGGATTGAAAAAATGAAATTTTAAAATGACCAGAAAAAATATTCAACATATTACACTGCAAAAAGAAACCAGTACAACTAAAGTTACTTCGGAAAACAAAACCTTTATTACTTCCGAAGGAATTGAAATAAAAGAGGAATATACGGGTGAAGAAATAAAAGATCTTGAGCATCTTAATTTTGCCGCAGGAATCCCTCCTTATTTAAGAGGTCCGTATTCTACAATGTATGTAAGAAGACCTTGGACTATAAGACAATATGCCGGTTTTTCTACAGCAGAAGAAAGTAATGCTTTTTACCGTAGAAATTTAGCAGCGGGTCAAAAAGGATTATCAGTTGCTTTTGACCTTGCTACTCACCGAGGATATGATAGCGATCATGAAAGAGTATTTGGAGACGTAGGAATGGCAGGAGTAGCTATCGATACTGTTGAGGATATGAAAGTCCTCTTCGATCAGATACCACTAGATAAAATGTCTGTTTCTATGACTATGAATGGAGCAGTGTTACCTATAATGGCTTTTTACATTGTTGCTGCAGAAGAGCAAGGAGTAGATCAAAAATTACTTTCTGGTACTATCCAAAATGATATTCTTAAAGAATTCATGGTTCGTAACACTTATATTTATCCTCCTACTCCATCTATGCGAATCATTAGCGATATTTTTAAATATTGTTCTAAAAACATGCCTAAGTTTAATCCAATAAGTATTTCTGGCTATCATATGCAAGAAGCAGGTGCTACCTGTGATATAGAATTAGCTTATACGCTAGCCGATGGATTAGAATATATCAGAAAAGGTATCGAAGCAGGACTGGATGTAGATTCTTTCGCTCCTCGCCTATCATTCTTTTGGGCTATTGGAATGAATCACTTTATGGAGATTGCTAAAATGCGTGCTGCTCGTATGCTTTGGGCTAAATTAATTAAACAATTTAACCCTAAAAACCCGAAATCTCTGATGCTAAGAACGCATTGTCAAACTAGTGGATGGAGCCTAACAGCCCAGGATCCTTTTAACAATGTAGCCAGAACTTGTATCGAAGCGAGCGCGGCGGCTTTTGGAGGAACGCAAAGTTTACATACAAATGCATTGGATGAAGCAATTGCTCTACCAACAGATTTCTCTGCTAGAATAGCTCGAAATACACAAATATACCTTCAAGAAGAAACACAAATAAATAGAACGGTTGATCCTTGGGCAGGAAGTTATTATGTAGAATCATTAACCAATGATATTGCAGAAAAAGCTTGGAAATTACTCGAAGAGGTAGAAGAATTAGGAGGAATGACTAAAGCCATTGAGGCTGGAATTCCTAAAATGCGGATAGAAGAAGCTGCAGCCAGAAAACAAGCTAGAATAGATAGTGAACAAGATGTTATCATTGGTGTAAATAAATTTCAACTAGAAGAGGAAGAACATATTGCTACTCTAAAAGTAGATAATGACGCTGTTAGAAATCAACAAATTGAAGGTTTAACAAATGTCAAAAAATCAAGAGATGATAATGCTGTAAGAGAAGCACTTGATAATTTATCAGAAGCAGCCAAAGATGATAAACAAAATTTATTAGCTTTAGCGGTAAATGCTGCTCGATTAAGAGCTACCTTAGGAGAAATTAGTGATGCCCTTGAGAAAGAATTTGGAAGATATAAAGCAGAAATTAAATCATTTACTGGAGTGTATGCTAAAGAAATAAAGAATGATGAGTCTTTTAATAAGGCTCGAGAACTTGCAAATCAATTCGCTGATTTAGAAGGCCGAAGACCAAGAATAATGATTGCAAAAATGGGGCAAGATGGCCATGATCGAGGTGCAAAAGTAGTAGCTACTAGTTATGCCGATGTAGGTTTTGATGTAGATATAGGCCCGTTATTTCAAACCCCAATAGAAGCCGCTAAACAAGCTGTAGAAAATGATGTACACATCGTTGGGGTCTCGTCGTTAGCAGGTGGACACAAAACACTTGTGCCCCAGATTATTGCAGAGTTAAAAAAACACGGAAGAGAAGATATTATGGTAATTGTTGGAGGAGTTATTCCTCCAGATGACTATGACTTTCTATTCCAAGAAGGTGCAGTTGCTATATTTGGTCCTGGTACCAAAATTAGTGATGCTGCAATTACAATACTTGATATTTTAATTTCGACGTTTGAATAAATTTAAAATACTATGCGTGCATAGTATTTTAAATATAAATTGTAACTTTCACAAAAATAAAGACATTATAATACATAACATATGAGCTATACTGATAAAATGCTTCGAGAAGGAGCGCTTGAAGGAAAAAACATTGTAGTTACCGGAGGAGGTAGCGGACTTGGAAAGTCTATGACCAAGTATTTTATGGAGCTTGGAGCAAAAGTAGCAATAACTTCACGTAATCTTGAAAAATTACAAGGTACGGCTAAAGAGTTAGAATCAGAAACTGGAGGTACTTGCCTCCCACTTCAATGCGATGTAAGACATTATGATCAAGTAGAAGCTATGAAAGATCAGGTTTTAGAGGCATTCGGAACCGTAGATATACTATTAAATAATGCCGCTGGAAACTTTATTTCTCCTACAGAACGTTTATCCGCTAATGCCTTTGATACTATCATTGACATTGTATTAAAAGGAACAAAAAATTGTACACTAGCATTTGGTAAACATTGGATAGATACAAAATATCAAAACACTAATGTTCTAAATATAGTAACTACATATGCTTGGACCGGTTCTGCTTATGTAGTGCCAAGTGCAACTGCAAAAGCTGGTGTGCTGGCTATGACTAGATCTCTTGCTGTAGAATGGGCTAAATACGGGATGCGTTTTAATGCCATTGCTCCTGGACCTTTTCCTACTAAAGGAGCTTGGGACAGACTTTTACCGGGTGATATGAAAGAAAAGTTTGATCTTGCTAAAAAAGTACCTCTTAAGCGTGTCGGTGATCATCAAGAACTAGCTAATCTGGCAGCATATCTTGTATCCGATTTTTCTGCATATGTCAATGGAGAGGTAATCACGTTAGATGGTGGAGAGTGGTTAAAAGGAGCTGGGCAATTTAATTTACTTGATCAAGTTCCGGAACAAATGTGGGACATGCTAGAAGCTGCTATTAGAGCTAAAAAGAATAAATAAAGAGTCTTATTTAAAATATTATTCCAACTGAATATCAGATTTTCTGGTATTCAGTTTTTTTATTTTAAAAAATAGAGTAACAAATCTACTCTTTCATACACATACATATAGCATATTTAATTTTGAAGTCTTTTCAGGTTTATAAGGAATTATATATTTTAAAAAGATTACGCTTACAGAACTTCTATACAACAGAAAACTCATCAAAATCAAATATTCAACTAAAAAAATAGTTCAATAATAAAAAGTTTAACTACTTTTAAAAAATAATCAAGGAACAAATTCACACTAACCATAATATGTCATCGATGATTAAAAAAACAATTTTTAATACATTTATTGGAGCTTTTTTATGTAGTATCCCATTTTCCGGAATAGCTCAATCTAGCGATACTAAAGAGTTAAACGCAGCATCTAATGTAAAAAATGAAGATAAAATACCCGTAGATCCTAATGTAAAGATTGGGAAATTAAAAAATGGTCTCACCTATTATATACGTAATAATGGAAAACCTGAAGACAAGGTCGAATTAAGATTAGTTGTAAACGCAGGTTCTATTTTAGAGGACGAAAACCAATTAGGTTTGGCTCATTTTATGGAACATATGAACTTTAATGGAACTAAGAACTTTAAAAAGAATGATCTTGTAGATTACCTACAAACCATTGGAGTTAAATTTGGAGCGGACCTTAACGCATATACTAGTTTTGATCAAACAGTTTATATTCTCCCTATTCCAAGTGATGATCCAGAAAAGCTAGAAAAAGGATTTCAAATCATTGAAGATTGGGCGCATAACGCAGAATTAACCGAAGAAGCTATCGATGGAGAAAGAGGTGTCGTACTAGAAGAATACCGTTTAGGTAAAGGTGCTAATGAGCGTATGCTACAAGAGTATTTACCTATTATAGCATATAACTCTAGATATTCGGAACGTTTACTTATAGGGACTAAAAAAATATTAGAAAACTTCAAATATGAAGATGTAAGGAGTTTTTACAAAGACTGGTATCGTCCTGATTTAATGTCCGTAGTAGCAGTAGGTGATCTTGATGTAGCTACCTTGGAACAAAAAATTAAAGATCACTTTAGTGACTTACAAATGCCGTTAAACCCTAAGAAAAGAGAAACTTACGACACCCCTAATCATAAAGAAACGCTTATTGCTGTTGTATCGGATAAAGAAGCCTCAAACTCTGTTGTTAGACTTATGTATAAAGACAGAGAGGTTTCAGAACCAATGACTACAGTAGGAGATTACAGGAAGGCCATTGTAGAAAGAGTATTTACCCAAATGATGAATAGCCGTTTAAACGAATTACGTAATAAACCTAATCCACCATTTGTATTCGCAGGAAGTAGTCATAGTGGAACTTTTGCCCGTAATAGGGAAGCATATCAATCCTTTGCCTTAACCTCAGAAACAGGTCAGTTAATCGCTTTAAAAACAATACTTCAAGAAAACAAAAGAGTTCAAAAACATGGATTTAAAGCTAGTGAATTAGAGCGTGCAAAGAAGCAAATTTCTGCTAATTGGGAAAAGCAATTTAAAGATAAAGACAAAAGAGAATCTGCTCGTATTATCGGTGAGTATATTAACAACTATCTAGAACAAGAACCAATTCCAGGGATCGAATGGGAATATCAATACACAATGTCACAACTACCAACCATTACTCTTGAAGAGGTTAATGGACTGATTAAAGATTTTTTACACGATGACAATCGAGCTGTAGTTATGACTGGACCAGAAAAAGATGGTTTAAAACAAGTAACAAAAGAAGAAATCCTTGCATTACTAAAAGAAATAGAAACAGCAGATATTGAGGATTACAAAGATGAGAAAGTTCGTGAAAATTTAATTGAAAAAATGCCAAGTCCTGGTACAGTGGTATCATCTAAAAAAGACGAAAAACTTGATGTTACTATTTTAGAATTAAGTAACGGAGCCAAAATCACATATAAGAAAACTGATTTTAAAAATGATGAAATCTTATTTTCTGCGTATAGCTATGGAGGAAGCTCTTTATTTTCATTAGAAGATTACAAGCAAGTAAGTTTTGGATTGGGGAGTATTGCTCAAACCGGACTCGGAGGATTATCTCTTAACGACATGAATAAAGTAATGGCTGGGAAAATTGCTAGAGTTCGTCCGTATATAAATAATTTATCCGAAGGATTTAATGGGTCTGCTACTCCCAAAGATTTAGAAGTGCTATTTCAACAAATACACCTTTACTTTACGAGTCTTAATAAAGATGAAAAAGCGTTTAGGTCAGATCAAGAAAAAACAAAAGGTTTTTTAGCAAACTATCTATCCAATCCACAAAGTTATTTTAGAGAAGAGTTTAACAAATTTCAATTTGAAAAAAATCCAAGGTATACTGGTTTTCCTACGCCGGAGAAATTAGATGCTGTTAATTATGATTTAGCCTATGAGAAATATAAAGAAAGATTTGCCGGAGCTGGAGGTTTTAATTTCTATTTTGTGGGTAACATTGACGAATCTAAACTAAAACAATACGCAGAAACATATATTGCTAGCTTGCCAGATACTGGTAAAGATGAGACCTATAAAGTTTCTGATTTCAGACCATTATCCGGTGCTCATGAAAAAACAGTGTATAGAGGTAAAGATCCAAAAAGTTCTGTAAACATTATTTGGAGAGGAGAAACAACCTATAATAAATCAGAAAAATTAGCAATCGAAGCTTTAGGAGAAATTCTAAGTATCAAGCTTATTGAAAAACTTAGAGAAGAAGAAGGTGGTGTATATGGTGTTGGAGCTAGAGGTAATATGTACAAGATAGGACCATCTGGCGGTTATAGTGGATATCGTTTTTCAATCTCGTTCCCTTGTGGACCAGAAAATGTAAAAAAACTGACTGATGCTGCTATTGCAGAAGTAAAAACAATTATAACCGAAGGGCCAACTGATAAGGATTTGGCTAAAATAAAAGAATCCAGATTATTAGATTATAAAGAACAAAGTAAGCAAAATTCATTCTGGTTAGGTAATCTTCAAAATGCAGATTATAATCAGATCAAATTAGAAATCGGAGATACATATGCAGAAACTATTCAAAAATTATCTAAACAAGATATTCAAAAAATAGCTCAAAAATATGTAGATACTGGCTATATTTTAGGTGTATTAATGCCAGAAAAAGAATAAATAAAACATAATATTCACTCCGAAGGCCGTCTGTTTCAGTAGACGGCCTTTTTTATTTATGAACCTAAATAAAATTAAAAAAATATCCCATTCTATACAGTTACATTTATTCATTTAATGACACTATAATGTATAAATAAATAGCAAAAATGAAGAATACAATTATTTTACTAATCGCATTATTAATAAGTACAATAACTTCTGCTCAAAATAAATTTGAACCAGGAACTATCCATTTAAAAGACGGATCAAAACAAAAGGGATTGATTCAATTTTTTAATAAAAAAAATTACAAATCAATTCTATTTAAAAAACTAGAAGAGAGTGAGGTAAAAACGTTTACAACTAATCAAATTGATTATTATGCTTTTGATAATGTTGATAAAAAAGTAATTACCGAGTTAATCAACCTCTCTCCTGTTTTTCTTGAAGTAATTATTGAAGGAAAAGCAAGTCTCCTTTTATACAATGATAAAAATGGTGACAAAAGATATTTTCTGAAATCCAAAAAATCAGGTTTGAAAGAACTGGATATTATTACAAAAAACAAAGGGGACTTGAGTAAAGGACAATTCAAGTTAAAACGATATGTTGGAATTTTAAATCTTGAATTTAATGATTGTGAAAACTTAAAAATCCGAGCAAATAATATTAAACTAACACTAACCAGTTTATCTAAAGCCTTTTTAGAATATAACAATTGTTCAGGAAGTACCTCTTTTAGTTCCGAACGATTAAAAAGAGAAGATATACATGACCTTGTAATACTAGCAGGTTTATATTCTACAAAAATTAAAGAAAAAGGAGACGGAATAAGAGGAATGGGGTTTGAAAACTCTTTAACGCCATCAATAGAAATCCATTATATATATACTCCTACTCTATTCAACTCTAAAACTTCACTTTCGATTGGAGCTTCCTATAATGAGATAAACTCAGAAACAGACTACTTTAGAAACGTCCCTGTTTTAATAGGAGATTATGTCACAACCAAAGTAAATCCTAAAACTTTAAATCTTAGGTTTGGTATTTATTATAACTTTAGTCAATCAAAGAAAAAATTAAATAGCAACTTAGGGATATTTTATATAAATAGTCGGTTACTTAATTCAGATAAAACATATCTAAGGATTGATACTGATGGAAATGAAGAATATTTTTATGAAGATTTTAATGTTCCAATATTAAAGTCTTCTTCGGGATTTGCGATAGAGCTAGGTTTTAATTACAATGTTTATAAAAATAATGACATAATAGCTAAGGTAGGGTATGAAAGAATAGGAGATTTTTTAGATTTTGTAGGAGCTACATATGCAAGTAATACATTCACTCTAAAATTAGGTTATAGTTTTAATTTATAACTTTTATATAATAATAACATCTTCTCAGAGACCGTCAACACTGATGGTCTCTTTTTTATTAAGCACTGTTAATATTTTTCATTTTTATAATGTATAATTAATTGTATTTTTATCGCTTAAAATCCAAATCTCCCCCTATGGGTAAAATAATAGCGATTGCCAATCAAAAGGGTGGTGTTGGTAAAACAACCACCTCTGTAAATTTAGCTGCTTCTCTAGGAGTATTAGAGAAAAAAGTATTATTAATAGATGCTGATCCACAAGCCAACGCGACTTCTGGATTAGGATTAGATGTAGAAAGTGTCGAAAAAGGAACGTATCAGATTCTAGAACACACCATCAATCCTAAAGAAGCAATATTAGAAACTACTTCTCCTAATGTAGATATTATACCAGCACATATCGATCTTGTTGCTATCGAAATCGAATTAGTAGATAAAGACGAACGCGAGTATATGCTAAAAAAAGCAATCGATGATCTTAGATCAGCGTATGATTACATACTGATTGATTGCGCACCTTCATTAGGTTTATTAACGTTAAATGCATTAACCGCATCTGATTCTGTTATTATACCTATCCAATGTGAATATTTTGCTTTAGAAGGGTTGGGGAAATTACTTAACACTATCAAAAGTGTTCAGAAAATCCATAATCAACAATTGGATATAGAAGGATTATTACTTACCATGTATGATTCTAGATTACGATTATCGAATCAAGTGGTAGAAGAAGTGCAAAAACATTTTAATGAAATGGTTTTTAAAACAATCATTCAGAGAAATATACGTTTAAGTGAAGCTCCTAGTTATGGTGAGAGCATAATTAATTATGATGCTTCTAGTAAAGGTGCCAGCAATTACTTAAGTTTGGCACACGAGATTATAAAGAAAAATAGTTAAGGATTCATGGCGAAGGCAACCAAAAAACAAGCATTAGGTAGAGGTTTATCAGCTTTGCTGAAAGACCCGGAAAATGATATAAAATCAGCTGATGATAAAAATGCTGATAAGGTAGTTGGTAATATTATAGAATTAGATCTTAATAGTATTGAGGTTAATCCTTTTCAACCAAGGACCAGTTTTAATGACGAAACACTTCAAGAGCTTGCTACTTCAATAAAAGAAATAGGTGTGATACAACCTATAACTGTTCGTAAGTTAGATTTTGATAAATATCAATTAGTTAGTGGAGAAAGACGTTTTCGTGCATCTAAATTAGTTGGCTTAAAAACGATTCCTGCATACATCCGTATTGCCGATGATCAAGAATCGTTAACTATGGCTTTGGTAGAAAATATCCAACGTCAAGATTTAGATCCAATAGAGATTTCTCTATCATACCAGCGATTGATCGATGAGATTAAGTTAACTCAAGAACAATTAAGTGATCGTGTAGGTAAAAAAAGATCTACTATTGCGAATTATCTAAGACTATTAAAATTAGACCCTATTGTACAAACAGGTATTAGAGATGGTTTTATCTCTATGGGGCATGGAAGAGCATTGATTAATATCGACGATCAACAACAACAACTCGATATTTATGAAAAAATTATAGGAGATTCTTTATCTGTCCGTAACACTGAAAAATTAGTTAGGTCTTTAAACAATAAAGAAGAAAAAATCGATACTGAAAAAACGGAAAATAAGGCTCCTCAATATATTTTGAAAGGAATTAAAGATTTCTCAGAATATTTTGGAGCTAAGATTGATGTTAAAGTTTCCAGTAATGGACGAGGGAAATTAATAATCCCGTTTTCTTCTGAAGAAGATTTTAAACGCCTAAAGAAAC
The DNA here is from genome assembly GCF_003443695.1 of Aquimarina sp. AD1. NCBI lineage: Bacteria > Pseudomonadati > Bacteroidota > Flavobacteriia > Flavobacteriales > Flavobacteriaceae > Aquimarina > Aquimarina sp. AD1. The sequence continues at coordinate 2,139,616 of NZ_CP031966.1, forward strand.
TTATTGATAGTGAAAACTAAGTCATTTTATATTATTTTATTTTTATGCTTTTTTGTTCATAATGCTTTTTCTCAAGAAGAAAATGAGAATAAAGAGAATGATGAATTAAAAGTAGTTACAGAAAAAGTAGCAGTTAAAAAGAAAAAGAAGAAAAGAAATAAAAAAATTAGACCCTATGAGCCTTTGGCGCCAGCTCGTGCTGCTTTTTACTCTGCTATACTTCCCGGTTTAGGTCAAGCATATACAGGGAAATACTGGAAAATACCAATTGTTTATGGAGCGTTAGGTGCAGGAGTATACTTTTATTTGGACAACAACAGGATTTACAACGAACTAAGAGATGCTTACAAAGGTAGATTAGCTGGGATAGATCCAAATGATTTAGATTTTCCTGATTTTAGTGATGAACAATTAATTGATTTACAAAGACGTTTTAGAAGAGATCAAGAGTTATCTTTATTGATTACTGCTGGCTTGTATGTTCTTAACATTATAGATGCTAATGTTACTGCTCATTTACAACAATTTAATGTCTCAAAAGACCTTTCTTTTAAACCCAAAATAAAATTCAACGAATTTGATGCCAGACCTAGTTATGTTATGTCATTAAATTATAGTTTTTAGATTTTATAACCAATAACCAACAACCACCAAAAAATATGAATATTGCTCTTTTAGGATATGGCAGAATGGGTAAAACCATAGAAAAAATTGCAACAGAGAGAGGTCATTCCATTGTTCTTATTGTTGATAAGGATGATAAGGATTATGATGTATCTGTAGCTGATGTAGCTATTGATTTCAGCATCCCGTCTGCAGCGGTAAACAATATCACGAACTGCTTCAATGCTGGAGTACCGATTATATCTGGCACTACAGGTTGGTTAGATCATTATGATCATATCATATCTTTATGTAAGGAGAAAAAAGGAGGTTTTATTTATGCTTCAAACTATAGCTTAGGTGTTAACTTGTTCTTTGAACTAAATAAAAAATTAGCAAAAATGATGCATCCTATTGAAGGATATGACATCAAAATGGAAGAAATTCATCATACGAAAAAATTAGATGCTCCAAGTGGAACCGCTATTACTTTAGCCGAAGGAGTTATCGAAAATAGTAGTAAAGATGGATGGCTTTTAGATCAAGGAAATGAGACAACAATACCTATTGTTGCAAAAAGAATTGAAAATGTTCCTGGAACTCATACCGTTACCTATACTTCTGCTGTAGATGATATAGAAATCAAGCATACTGCACATAACCGACAAGGTTTTGCGTTGGGAGCTGTTGTGGCTGCAGAATGGTTATCTGGTAAAACAGGTGTTTATGGAATGAAAGACGTTTTAGGCTTATAACTAAAAAACAAAAAGTGTAACACTTTTGATGTTACTTACACTTATATTAAAAACATATACAGAATGACACTATCAGAATGGTTTATTTTTTTCCTGGCAGTACAAGTAATACATTTCTTGGGAACTTGGAAACTATACGTTAAAGCAGGAAGGAAAGCTTGGGAAGCAGCAGTACCTGTATACAATGCAGTTGTTTTAATGAAAATAATTAACCGTCCATGGTGGTGGGTTATATTACTGTTTATTCCGGTAATCAATGTGATTATGCTTCCGGTTGTATGGGTAGAAACCATTAGAAGTTTTGGGAAAAATACAACAACTGATACCATACTAGTAATTGTAACATTAGGTTTCTACATCTATTATGTAAACTATATGTTAGATGTAAAGCACATAGAGGATAGGGATCTAAAACCCAAAACAAGCACTGGAGAATGGATCAGCTCTATTCTTTTTGCAGTAGTCGCTGCAACATTGGTTCACACATATTTTATGCAACCATATACTATACCAACAGGATCTTTAGAAAGAACACTTTTGGTTGGTGATTTCTTATTTGTAAGTAAATTTCATTATGGGGCGAGAACACCAATGACATCAGTTTCTTTTCCTATGGTTCACGATACCATTCCTTTAGTAAAGACTAAATCATACAATAGTGACATCCAATATCCATATTTTAGACTACCAGGTTTTCAAAAAATAAAACGTAATGATATTGTAGTATTTAGCTGGCCTGTGGATACGGTTCGATTTTTTAGAGACCCTTCTGGAATCAACGTTTACAAACCAATTGATAAAAAATCAAATTATGTAAAACGATGCGTAGGTATTCCTGGTGACTCTTTATCTGTAGTTGATGGATATGTATATATTAACGGAAAACAAACCGAGTTACCTGATAGAGCGCAATTACAATTTTCTTATACAGGAAGCACTAAGGGAAAAGGGTTTAATATGCAGAACCTATACAATCGATATAAAATTAAACCAAACGAATTTGGTTACAACAATGAATTCTTCCAATCAGGAGGTCTAACAAATGAAGCTGCTAATAAATTCAAAAATCATCCTAATGTAGCTAGTATTCAAAGAAGCATCACTCCAAAAGGAGTAAAAGGTTCTGGTATTTTTCCTAACAACGGAAAGGTTAACTGGAATATTGATAATTTCGGTGCAATTTATATTCCTGAAGCTGGTAAAACAGTAAAAATGGATCTAAAGAGTTTTTCTTTGTACAGAAGAATCATAGAAGTTTATGAAGGTTCAGAAATGGGAATAGATAATAAATTATCCGTAAATGGAACTCAAATCCTACTAAATGGAAACCCTATCGATAGTTACACCTTTAAGCAAGATTATTACTGGATGATGGGAGATAATCGACATAATAGTGAAGACAGTCGTGCTTGGGGATATGTGCCAGCGAATCATATTGTAGGTAAGCCTGTTTTTATCTGGATGAGCTGGGACACTAATGCTAAAGGTTTATTTAATAAAATACGATGGGAACGCCTGTTTACAACCGTTGGAGGTAATGGTAAACCTGTATCTTATTTCTATTATTTCTTAATTGCATTAGCAGGGTGGATAGTTTTCAGTAAATACCGCAAGAAAAAGAAAGCTGCGTAATACTATATATTTGTCCGTATATCCATCAAGCTTATTATCGTAATAAAACAAGTAATACAATTTTAGATTGAAAAACGTCCTACTCCACCCTATGTATTTTGGGTCTATTTCTCAGTATGCAGTAATAGCGCAATCTGATTCGATTATTTTTGAAAATGAGGACAACTATCAAAAACAAACGTATCGCAGCAGAAACTATATTTATGGCGCAAATGGAAAGCTATTATTAACCATCCCAATAAAACATACTGGAGATAAACGAAACAATAAGCAATTATATAAGGATGTTAAAATAGAAAACGAATTTAAGTGGCAGTTACTCCATTGGAAATCTATCGAATCTGCATATCGAACTTCTCCGTTTTTTGAATATTATGAAGATGAGATGATACATCTTTTTGAAAAAAGAAAAAATTTCTTATTAGACTTTAATTATGAATGCATGGAGGTTATTCAGGATTGCCTGCAACTAGATATTTCGTATACGAAAACATTAACTTATCAAAAAGAAGTCGAAACTGTAATTGATCTTAGAACATTGGTAAATGCCAAAAAAGAGAAACAATACGAGCTATCGTCTTATATCCAGGTGTTTTCGGATAAGTACGGTTTCATTCCTAACCTTTCTATTTTAGATCTCTTATTTAATGAGGGAACGAACGCACTTACTTACTTAGAAGAACAACAAATTTTTTAATGTTTCGCACATTAGTACATTACGGATTTCATTTTCTTATACCTCTGGGTATTGCTTTGATACTATTCCCTAAACAATGGAAAAAAGTATATCTTATTTTTTTAGGAGCAATGTTAATTGATTTAGATCATTTAATAGCAAATCCTATTTTCGATCCAAACAGGTGTAGTATTGGGTTTCACTTCTTACATAGCTTACCAGCAATTATTTTGTACCTTCTAATACTAATTCCTAAAAAAACAAGAATTATTGGAATGGCATTGCTTTGGCACATTCTTACTGACTCTATTGATTGTTTAATGATATAGATCTTCTATTTAGAAAATATTTTTTAAATTTAGTACATAAATAAGCCCCCTAACGTTATTTATAAACCATATATCTATGAATAAACTTCTACTTTCTATCGTTATTCTTACATTTTTTTCTTGTGGTAAACAAACCAAAGATCCCAAAGAAGATTCTAATGCGCAAACAAAAAAAATTAACGCATTACCAATAGAAAAACACGCTACAATACCTGTAGACACTGCATTAGCTAGAAAACTTACCAAAAAAGAAATGAACGCCGTTTTCTCTAACAGAAGACAGATTCAATTAGGCCTTTCCTATCCATTATATCAAGCATATAATTATAAAGATGATTCTGGTGAATATTACCTACTACTTACGGATCATAAAAAAATAATAAACGAAGAAAAAGATACTTTATATGACAATATATATGGAGTAAACTTACGAGTGGAAAAAAATCAATTCAAAAAAAGATCAACTATCAAAGGCGAAATAGATAAAGATTGGGAGGCATCAGTTGGTTTCTGGAATCAATATTCGCGACTATCAGATTTTGATGGAGATGGTGTAATAGATCCTATAATCGTTTACGGCACAATTACTCCGAGTAAATACGAAGATGGCAGGGTAAGAATCATTGCTTATAATAAAAAAAGCAGAGTGACTATCAAACACCAGAATAGCGAAATTCCTGATGGGAGAACTACCAAAATAAATAAAAAGTTCTATAATTTCCCGCCACAAATACAAGAAGCTGTTAAAACAATAATGAAATCAATGACTAAAAATGGGCATGCTGTTTTTGCAGACGATTGGGAAAAAAAGATGGCCAATAACGCTATAAGATTAGAAAATCAATAGATCAAAGCTTGATTTTGGAAGATATAGGATAATGATCCGAAAGCTCTACATCGTAACTCTTAAAACCTATTACTTCAGCATCATCAGGAACTAAAATAAAGTCAATTCTAGCTGGAAATAACTCAAAATTAAAGGTTTTCCCAAAGCCTTTACCTGCTTCTTTAAAAGTATCTTGCAAATCTTCTGACTTTATTTTATCATATATATAAGAATATGCAGTATTATTAAAATCACCCATTACAATATTTTTATATGGTGATGACTTCATATGATCAATTAGTTGCTCTGCTTGACTTTGTTGTTTTTTAAAAGAAGTCTGGATACGTTTTAATAACTTTTGAGAATCCGCTTTTGCCAGATCATCTGTTTTAGTGCTAATGCCGTGTGACTGCAAATGCACATTATAGACTCTTACTGTATCCATATCAGTAACAATATCAGCAAAAATGACATTATTAGCGGTTTTTTCAAAACTTAATGACCCCTTGTTTATAAAAGGGAATTTAGAAAATATAACTAATGCTAGTTCTTTACTGCGATGATGAAAATAATCATATTTATAATCATATTGTGTAAAATCTATATCAGGGTTATTATAAAATTCCTGCGCACAGAAAATGTCAGGATTTTCGGTTTTTACTAATTCCGAAATCTCTTTTGGTATTTCGTCTGAATCAATCCATTTAAATCGATTAAATGCGTGTACATTATAACTAAGTAAGGAAAGTGTTTTATCTGTATTATCTGACGATTTCCCACTTAACTTATATAAGGATGTTATATGAGATATACCCAATACTAGTACAATTAACGATAATAACATCTTACGCTTAAGAAGGACTGCCCAATACAATAAAAATAATGCATTAACAACAATCAATATAGGAACAGCAAGACTTAAGACAGATAATAAAGGAAATGTTTGAGGAGAGACATAGGGTAATAAATAAGATATCAATAAGGCAAAAGCTACCAATGAATTGATAAAGAACACTATCTTATTTATCAGCTTTCTCATACCTAATCTTTGCCCGCCTTAAACAAAAAGTCTTTTTCCTGCTTGGTTAGGCTATCATAACCACTTTTACTTATTTTATCCAAGATAGCGTCTATTTCTGCTTGATTGGGGTTCTTAATTTTGGGTGCACCAGGCTTTTTAGAAACAGCATTTTTAGATTTCTTAGCTTTATGAACTGTTTTTAAAGGACTCTTCTTTTTAGGTTTAAACATACTTACCGTAGCATCCATAAACTTCTCAAAACCACTTCCAATATCATTTCCTTTTTTAAGTTGCACAGCGTACAAATAACCAAATAAGGCTCCTCCCAAATGTGCTATATGTCCACCTGCATTCCCAGAAGGTATTTGAATAACATCTAATATCACAAAAAAAGTTGCAATCCACCAGAACTTAACACTCCCAATAAACATTAACCTAACCGACATATGCGGTATATAAGCCGCGGTAGCTATTAGAATAGCCATTACAGAAGCAGAAGCTCCAAGTAATACGGAACTACCTACTTTAGAGAATGCTGGAAATAAATTATATGACAACATATAAAATATTGCTCCCATAATTGCTCCTAAAAAATAAACAGTTAACACCCGTTTTCCGGTAAGATAAGAAACAAAATATTTCCCAGAAAAGTATAAGATAATCATGTTAGAAGCAATATGCCAAAACCCACTATGTAGAAAAGCATACGTAACGACTGACCAAGGTTTCGTTAAAAACTCTCCTAGCTCTTTCGGAAAAGTGAACCAATCCGTTATAAATCCGCTGGAAGAATCAAATAAGTATGCAAATGTATTTATAAAATAAAATGCTATAAATACCACCACATTAACCGTAATTAGTTTTTCTATGATCGAAAAACTCTTGAACTTCAATTTTAAATCGTCCATCTGTGACATTAATTCCAACGATTTTGATTAAACGAATTCTTTTTCCAGTACCACATGGTAATAAACCCTATAACTGCTCCACCGATATGCGCCCAATGAGCAACATTCGTTGCCCCATAAATACTTTGACCAGTTATTCCTCCAAACAAGTCTAAAGCAAAGTATCCCGCAACCATATACTTAGCCTTTATCGGCACTGGAATAAACATTAGATATAATGGTAAATTAGGGTATAACACAGCAAAAGCAACTATAACTCCTGAAATAGCTCCTGAAGCACCCACCATAGGAGTTAAGTATGAACCAATCATTTGTTCAGTTACTTCTTGAGGAATATTTGGATATACCGTATACTTCCCTGTTGCCAATGTGTTATTCAAAAATTCTTTTATCTCTAAAACAGTAAATCCTGCCTCCTGATACGCTTGATATCCTGGTAAAAACTGGAAATAAGTAAACAAAATTTGCAAACCTGCTGCGCCTAGCCCAGAAGAAAAATATAAAAACAAAAACTTTTTCTGTCCAACCGAATTTTCTAAATGACTTCCAAACATATATAACATAAACATATTAAAAAGAATATGCGTAAATGTTGACTGGCTATGCATAAACATATGCGTAACAATCTGCCATATTTGAAAATTATCATTTTTCGGGAACCACAATGCAAATAATCTAAAAGCTGTATCTCCGAGAGTTAATGCACCTATAAAAAAGATTACATTAATTATTAATAAAGTTTTTACTGTATCTGTAATTCTCCCCATGTACTTTTAAAATTTTTTATCTATATCATCTACTGTTAACGTGATGAATGTTGGCTTATTATCTGGTGTTACTGTTGGTTCTGTGCAAGCAAAAAGACTATTTACTATATGCTGCAATTGCTCTTTTCCTAAATTAACACCAGTTCTTACTGCAATACTTCCTGAAATAGATCTTGCTAAAAGATCAGTTAAAGAGAATCCACTATCTGGAACTTCTTGTTCGATATCACTAATTAATTTTTCTAACAGTACCGAAACTTCACTTTCTGTTGTAACTGTAGGTATACCTGATATCGAAACCTCTCCATCCGTAATTTCTCCAAAAACAAACCCTGTATTTTCTAACTGCTCCTGAACCTCCTTTAATAATTGTATTTCTTGTTTAGAAAAAGACAATTTTAATGGAAACAGCAATTGCTGACTAACAGCACTCGCCATAGTAATATTACGTAGTACCTCTTCATAAAGTACTCGCTGATGTGCTCTATTTTGGTGTATTATTACCATTCCACTTTTAATTGTAGTAATAATATACTTCTTTCTCAACTGGTATGTAGTATTATGCTCTAATTCTGTCTGCTGATCTCCATCAAATAACGAACCTGTTACTTCGGAACTCTCAAATTGAATGGAAGAAAACTCACTCTCTGTCTGTTTAGAGTGTATTTCGGTTGTATCCAAACCAGCATATAAATTTTCCCAACTACCTGCTGATTCTTTTTTAAAATTATTATAGTTCTTTGTAGATGAAAAAGATGAATCTTCTTTTTTATCCTCCTTAAAAGGGTTAAAACTTCTGTCTACCTCTATAGTGGGTGTTTGGGCCATTTTACTTTTATACTCATATGGAGTATCCATGGAAGAATCTCTATTAAAATCTAAAACAGGAGCTACATTAAATTGCCCTAAACTATGTTTAATTGTAGAACGTAACATTGCATATAATGCGTGCTCATCATCAAACTTAATTTCAGTTTTTGTCGGATGAATATTAATATCTATAGAGGTTGGATCTACTGTGAGATAAATAAAATAACTTGGATGTGTTTTTTCTTTTAACAATCCTTCAAAAGCTGAATTTACTCCATGGTTAAGATATGCACTTTTAATAAATCTATTATTTACAAAAAAGAATTGTTCACCTCTAGTTCTTTTTGCATATTCAGGTTTACAGACAAACCCGGTAATACTTACTAAATCAGTTTCCTCATCAATCGGAACCAATTTCTCATTCGTTTTTCCTCCAAAAATATGTACTATTCGCTGGCGATGATTTGCTACTGGTAGACTAAAAACCTCACTTCCATTATGATACATATCAAACTTAATATCTGGATGTACCATAGCTACTCGATGAAATTCATCAATTATATGTCGAAGTTCTACAGTATTTGATTTTAAAAAATTTCGTCTTGCCGGAATATTATAAAACAAGTTCTTAACACATATAGAAGTTCCTTTCGGAGTAACACAAACTTCCTGAGAAGTCACTTCACTCCCTTCTATCTTTATTTCAGTTCCAACCTCATCATTTTCCTGCTTAGTCTTTAACTCGACATGAGCAATAGCTGCAATTGAAGCAAGTGCCTCTCCCCTAAATCCTTTTGTATTTAATTGGAAAAGGTCTTCTGCTGATTTTATTTTAGAAGTGGCATGACGCTCAAAACTAAGTCGCGCATCTGTAACACTCATCCCTACTCCATCATCAATTACTTGAATAAGTGTTTTTCCAGCCTCTTTAATTATTAATTTGATATGCTCAGCCTTAGCATCAATTGCATTTTCTAATAGTTCTTTTACTACAGAAGCAGGTCTCTGCACTACCTCTCCGGCAGCTATTTGATTGGCTACGTGATCCGGTAATAGTTGTATGATATCTGACATTTATTGTCGGGCAGTAAATATGGATAAATCAAAATCAATTAAATATAAAAAAATGAAGATTAACACAAATGCGACATAAATGACTCTTTTATTTATTTCTCGATTGCCTCTATTTCTACTAGCTTTTCGATCCTCACTCCATTGAGAGCCAAAGTCAATTGCATTTCTAGTATCGCGATATTTAGTAATTCTATTTTCGAAATCATAGATATTACCATCACTCTTTCCCTTATAATATCGGGGAGTGTAGTTATACCTGCGATTAGTTTTTCTTTTAGGGATACTTAATTTCACGTGATGCTCCTTTCTTTTTATATTATTCAAATATACTTAAAATGCATAGTAATCTAAAGCTTTTAGCATTACAATAACATTGAAAATATGAACAGCAAGTATGATGCCGTTTTAGAATTAAGAAAAGAATATAATGATATAAGCTAGTATACTCAAGATCAATTAAAACTTTGCATCTTTGCGCAACTGAGCCATTTTTATAGCAGCGATAGCTGCTTCTGTTCCTTTATTACCGTGTTTACCTCCAGATCTATCAATAGATTGTTGGATATTATTATCTGTAAGTACACAAAATATAACAGGAATATCATTTTGGATATTTAGGTCTTTAATTCCTTGAGTAACTCCATCGCATACAAAATCAAAATGCTTAGTTTCTCCCTGAATTACACTCCCGATTGCAATTACTGCATCTAACATATCATACGATTCTTGCATTTTCTTGCACCCATAGATAAGTTCAAAACTACCAGGAACATTCCATCGCACAATATTATCCTTGATAGCTCCACAATCTATTAACGCGTCAAATGCGCCTTGAAAAAGTCCTTCGGTAATGGTATCATTCCATTCCGAAACAACAATCCCAAACCGAAAATTTTTCGAATTTGGGATTGTTGTTTTATCGTATTGAGATAAATTTTTATTTTCTGTAGCCATTTTATTTAATGGTTTATTGTTGAAAAGTTGATAGTGCTTACTGTAACTTAATACTACCGCAAAAACTATAACCGAACAACTATGAATACTACTTAAGCATTCCTTGAGCTCTTCCTAAATGTACATCCGCTTGGTTAGCCTCAACACTTTTAGAAAACTCTTCTTTAATTCTTTCTAAATAAGTAACTGCTAATTCCGGTTTCCCTAATGATATTGCAGTTACAGCAGATTTTAATAAAAACTTAGGAGTCGTAAATTCGTTGCTCTTAGCTTTTGCGGCTCTTTCATAATACGATAAAGCTTCTCCCGTCTGATCTAATTGAGCAAAAGCATCACCTATTCCTCCTAGTGCTAGCGGTCCTAACATTTCGTCATCACTCTTAAATTTATCAAGATGATCAATAGCTTCTTGATATTTTTTCATATTTAAATAAGAGAATCCTGCATAATAATTAGCAAGATTAGCTGCCTTAGTACCACCATAATTTTCAATGATCTCTAAGAATCCGTATTTCCCTTCTCCTCCGTTAAGAGCTAATGTATATAAAGAATCACTAACAGTGGTGTTTCCATTTACTGCATTATCAAAATATTGTTGCGCTTTGAACATTTCATTAGAAGCTTCTAATTCTTTAGGCTCCTGAACATATTTCTGATATCCAAGATATCCTAATACTACAGCGGCAATAGCACCAACAATGATAAATATATACTTTTGATTAGCAGCAACCCATTCTTCAGTTCGGGAAGCACCTTCATCCAAAGTATTAAATACCTCAGCAGTTGTAGAATTGTCTTCTAATTGCTCTACCTCTTCTGCTTTATTTTTTGGTTTGTATCCTCGTTTCTTATAAGTTGCCATAAATTATATTTAATGAACGGCAAAAATAAAATTTTTATTCATAATTAAAAGCGAAAATATTTGTTATTTTTCAATATTTTGCACTTCTTATTTGAGAATTTCTAAAAAGTCGCTACTTGCTGACGATCAGTAATTTATGATTCTAAAATCACTTTCTTTAATCAATTACAAAAATTTTGAATCGGAGAATTTCGATTTTGATGTTAAGATTAATTGCCTTGTTGGACACAATGGAGTAGGAAAAACTAATATTCTGGATGCTATCTATCATTTATCTTTTGGAAAAAGTTATTTTAATCCTATTACCGGTCAAAATATTAAACATGGTACTGATTTTTTCGTGGTAGAAGGACGCTATGAAAAATCTGATCGTGAAGAAAAAGTAATTGTAAGTGCTAAACGCGGACAGAAGAAAGTAATTAAACGAAATGGTAAGGCGTATGATACTTTTAGTGAACATATAGGTTTTCTTCCTCTAGTGATTATTTCTCCAGCCGATAGAGATCTTATAACCGATGGAAGTGATACTCGTCGTAAGTTTATAGATGGTGTGATTTCTCAGAGTGATACAGCATATCTATCCACATTATTAAAATATTCTAAAGTAGTTTCTCAACGAAATTCACTTTTGAAGTATTTTGCTGCTAATAACACCTTTGACACTACTACTTTAGAAATATACAATCAACAATTAAATGAACTTGGTAATTCCATATTTCAAAAAAGAACTGCTTTTCTTGAAACATTCATCCCAATATTCATAGAACGTTATGAGGCTATTAGCTCAGGTAAAGAATCCGTATCATTACGTTATCAAAGTAAATTATCTGAAAATAATCTATTAACATTATTGGAACAAAACCTCTCAAAAGATAGAATGTTACAATATACAAGTGTTGGTGTTCATAAAGATGACCTATCTTTTGAAATTGAAGGATATCCTATAAAAAAATTTGGAAGTCAGGGGCAGCAAAAATCATTTTTAATTGCTTTAAAACTGGCACAATTTGATTTTATTAAAAAACAAAGTAAGGTAAATCCTTTATTACTATTAGATGATATTTTTGATAAGTTAGATGAAAAACGTGTAGAACATATTATACAACTAGTAGATGATCAAAACTTTGGACAACTTTTTATTAGTGATACGCACGCTGATCGAACGGAAAGTGTTGTAAAAAAGATATCACAATCCTATAAGATTATTAAACTAGATTCCTAATTAAATAAAAAACGATCTTTATGCTAAAAAATGGTCTATTCATATTCATCCTTATAATAACTTCTTGTTCCAAACCTAATCCCGAAACGTTTATAAAACATATCTCAGGTTATTGGGAAATAGAAAAGGTAATTACATATGACGGCATCGAAAAACAATATAATTTTAATCAAAGTATTGATTATTTCGAAGTGAAAGATAAAAAAGGGATTCGTAAAAAAGTACAACCTCAATTAGATGGTAATTTTATAACTACGAAAGACAGAGAATTTTTTACATTGGAGATAGAGAATGATAGTCTAAGGATATATTACACGACTCCATTATCAAAATGGAAAGAAACACTTGTCTCTGCAAAAGAAAACCAATTAATTATAAAGAATGAAGCTGGAAATCTATACTTTTACAAACCATATAAAAAGCTTGAATTATAAATGGCAAAAAGGCAAAATGATCACCTAAGTATTAGTGATGTGCTCAAAGAATTCGTAAATGAAAACAAACTCCAGAAAGGGCTGGATAAAGTAGAAGTGCGTGATGTTTGGGAACAAATCATGGGACCTGCCATAAACAAATACACAAGAAATATCAAACTTGATCGTGAAACCTTATATATAGAACTTACCTCTTCTGTTCTTAGAGAAGAATTAAGCTACGGTAAAGAAAAGATTATTACCAATCTAAATGAAGCTTTAGGACGCTCACTCATTAAAAAGATTGTTCTTAGATAGCGAACACTACTTTCGTGCAAATCTTTTGTTAAAATACTACTTTTTCCCTCCTTTTACCTAGTAACATATTCTTCTTTAATGTTATTAATACTTAGTATAAATCATTCAAATCATTTCATTATGTTAAAAGACATGCTAAATTTAGAAGGAATTACATTCTTAAAAAAAGATCAGAAAAAAGCGATTAGTGGAGGTATTAATTATGAAAACTGCGATAAACCAGAAACTTGGTTTTATGATATGTCTTCTGAATGTGATGCTTATTATGGTGGTTAATTAAACAACTAAAAAACAGAAGTTATCTAAGAAAGGTAACTTCTGTTTAGTCAAATTACATCCTAATACTAAAAAGTATTAGTTTTGAGCTAGCCTATCTCTTACAAATTCTATTTTGGTCTTACCGTGCGGTGTAGGTTTACCACTCTCGTTAAGATTAACCATCGTAATCTTTTCAACTTTAATGATTGTTTTACGAGTTAACTTATTCCTAACCTCGCAAGTCAATACTAAGGATGAACTTCCAAATTTAACAACATCCATTCCTATCTCTACAATATCACCTTGTACAGCTGAGCTTACAAAATTAATTTCGGACATAAACTTGGTAACAACTTTCTTACTTTCTAACTGAATAACTGCATATAGTGCTGCTTCTTCGTCAATCCATTCCAACAATCTCCCTCCAAATAATGTCTCGTTAGGATTTAAATCTCCCGGTTTTACAATCTTCCTAGTGTGGTATCTCATATTCCTTTACTTTATTACAAAATTACTAAAACACCAGGTGTTTTCTATAAATTTAGCACTTACGCGGAAAGAATTATCTAATCCAAAAAATCATCAAAGGATTACTACCAAATTGAAAAAATAGAATGTAAAATATTATTACTTATGCACTTTTGAATCTTTAAAAAATGTGATTTACTCGATCACTAGCTGTTCACAAAATTCAGTTCCATCAGGACAAGTATCAGTTGTGGTCCTAATACAGATCTCATATGACCCAGGATCGAATTGAAAAAAGAATATATTATCTCCACTTTGTCCACCATCTTGTTCTATAACATCCCCATCTATCTCCCATTGATATGTTATTGTGTCAATATTTCCAAATTCTGCAGTAAAATTATAGCTTGTTGTATTTCCTTCTTGTTCTAAAGTGAAAAATAAATTAGGACAAATTGGTTCTACAGTTATTTCTTTACAATACTCAGCTCCATTAGGACAAGAAGGAGTTTCTGTTCTTATACACACCTCGCGTACTCCAGGTGATAAATTAGAAGACAATATATTATCTCCATTAGCTCCTCCATCTTCTTCTATAAGCTGGTCATCTATATACCATTGATAACTTAACTCTTCTATCCCAGAAAAACTTGATGTAAAAGTATAAGCTAGTGTTCCTTGTTCTTGTTCAAAATCAAAAAATAATTCTGGACAAACCTCAGCAACATCGATCTGCGTACAAAACTCTATTCCTTCTGGACAATTAGGAGTTTCTGCTTTTATACAAACCTCATAAGTTCCAGATGATCCAAAATCACGCATCAATAAATTATCGCCTTGATTATTTGGGCCATCACTCTCAATAAATTGGCCATCTACAAACCAATCATACGTTCCTACTACTTCTATATCCGGAAAATCAGCAGTAAATTGATATCCCAAATTAAATTGGTCTGTTAACTCGAAGGAAAAACTAAGGTTTGGACATCTACTTTCACAAGATTCTATTAGTCTATAGAACCCAAAATACGTCTCTATTTCAGTACTTTCAAAATTTGGCGATACTAATACACTTAATGGAAATTTAAAACTAGGCTGATAAGCTATTCCTTGCTCTTGATAAAAAGTCTGAAATGCATCATCCGTTGTAATTTCAGTTTCTTCTCCAGCATTATCAAATAAAGTTACCGGATAATCAAACGTAAAGCATCCATCAAAAAATTGATCAAAATCATCTCTGATTGTGTCAAACTCACATTCACTTAAAACATTTAATAAAGCTATTTCATTAATAATGGATATAGTGACATCTGTATTCTTAAAAATTATGTTAATCGGAAATTCTAATCCGGTAACATTAAAATTAGCACCTTGACTTGAAATGACATCTACTAATCCATCATAACTCTCTACTCTAATAGTAGAATCCGTATTATAACCAAGTATAATCGGATATACAAACCTAAAGCACTGCTCATTCTCTGTAGGGAAATTAGCGACACTATCAAAGTTATTAAGAACCGTAACCAAAGCGGTACTTGATATTACATTACCGGTGTTTTCTTCAGGAAGAAACGAATCATCATTTACACAACTACTAAAGAATGAAATCATTATTAGCAATGCATATAATCGTATATAAGTATTGAAATTCTTCAAAATAATTTGCATTTATATAAGTAAAACGTCTGAAAATCAGTCTACCCTACCCTTAATTAAAATAAATTATTCGTTTATTTTAGGTTACAATCTAACATATCTTATGCGTATAAACAAAATTCCCTGAAAGAATGACAATGCTTCCAGGGAATCAACCTAATTAATCTAACCTAACTAACTGTACTATTCTATGACTAATGTTTTACAAAATGTTACACCATTTGGACAATCCGGTGTTTCTGTTATAATACAGATCTCATATGTTCCGGTTCCAAATTGATAGTATAGATAATTATCTCTATCATTACTGTTCATTGTTTCAGAATCTACGACATCACCATTGATCAACCATTCGTAGCTAACATTACTCATCCCTTCGAATTCTGCCCAAAAATTATATCCTGGAGTATTGCCTTCTTGTTCAATACTAAAAAATAAATCAGGGCAATCATTTCCTGATCCTTCTATTTCAATTACTTTACAAAATGTTACTCCTTCTGGACATTCTGGAGTTTCTACAGAAAGACACACCTCAAAACTACCTGTACCAAATTGATAATAAAAAGGATCGTTATGACCAGAACTTGCTCCTACATAATCCCCATTAACGGACCATTCTAGTGTTACATCGTCGATACCATCAAAAGCGTTTGGGTAAAAGTAATATGCTGGATTATCTCCATCTTGTTCTGCTTCAAAGAACAATTCTGGACAAACACTAGTATCACCTTCAATTTCAATAATTTTACAATAAGAAGTTCCTTCTGGACATTCTGGAGTTTCTGTTTTTAAACATACTTCATATCTTCCTGGAGCAAATTGATAATAGAATCTATTGTTATCTCCATTATTTGAATCTTCTACAAACTCTCCATCAATATACCATCCTAACCATTCTACTTGATCAGCTCCTTCAAACTCTACTTGAAAATAATATGCTGGATTATCTCCATCTTGTTCTGCAATAAAAAATAACTCAGGACATTCTTCGTCTATATCTGTCTCTTCTATTTCAATAGTCTTGCAATAAGAAGTTCCATTAGGACAATCTGGAGTTTCTGTTTTAATACATACTTCATAACTACCAGGTTCATTAAATTCCCAAAATAAATAGTTATCATCATTCTGATTATCATTATCCACCACTTCTCCATTGATAAACCACTCATAACGAACATCTTCAATCCCTGGGAAATCTGCAATAAACTTATACTTATTTGGTCTTTCGTACTGTCTTGCTTCAAAAAACAAATCCGGACAAGGATCAGTTTCATCAACATCGACTTCAATTTCTTTACACACTTCTATAGGACAAGTATCGCTTGCTACTTTTACGCAAACAGTATATGTTCCTTCTTCAAACTGATATTCAAAAATCTGATTTGCTATATCGCTTAAGTTACCAGTATCTATTTCTTCACCATCAATAGACCAAGTAAGTCTTACATCTTCGATACCATCAAATTGAGCTGCAAATCGATAAACTGCGCTTCCAGAAACATTGTCTACATTAATAGTAACATCTGGACAATTTTCTAATTCTTCAATCTCTTCACAAGAAATAATTCCTAACAGTAATGCAAAAATCATTACATACCAAATACTAAGTTTTTTCATCATTATAATTTTTAGGGGTTGTCAATAATTAATTGTTTAGAACCTTTTTTATCAGCCCTACAATTATGAAACGCAGCTAAAAAAGAATACCCTACCCCTTCCTTCAAAAAAAATGTTAAAAGTCATTTTTAGAATAAAAAAATGAGGTTGTATATCAATACAACCTCATTCTTTAAAATTATGAACTATGATCTATTAAGAACATTTATTATTCATATTACAATCCTTGAAAATCAACTTCGATACACTCTTGTAGTGCTCCACATTCAGTTGACTCCGCCTTATAGCAAATCTCATACTTTCCTGCTTGACTAAGGTGATTTTTTAATATGATAAAATGTCCTGTTGTAGTTGTAGGATTAATTTGAGTTCCATCAATTTCCCACACTACAGAATTACCCTCTAATCCAAATAGAATAACTCCATTAGCATTTACAAATTCAGCTCCATTTGTTGCTATATATTCCAGCTTAAATACTGAACAATCTACTGGCTGTGGTTCTGGAATTACTACATCTCTACAAAATTCTGTGCCATTAGGACATTCGTTAGTTTCTGCTTTGATACAAACTGTATAAGTTCCAGGATTATACGATGATAAATCAAGTTTATTATCTCTATCCTGACTCTGTAAACTTTCGGTTTCTACCAATACTCCGTCCACAAACCATTCATACACGTCCAATTGGTCTATTCCAGAAAAATTAGCAAACATTAATGTTCCCTCTTCAATGAATGATAAATCTGGACAGTCATCACCACTATTATTATCATCTGTTACCTGAGCTGATACGCAAGCTTCGATTCCTTGAGAGCAATCATTAGAATTAAATTTCACACAAACTTCATAAGAACCTGGATTGTAATCACTAAGATCTAATGTTACAACTCCACCTTGAATCTGTAACTCATCTGATCCAATAAGTTGATTGTTTACATACCATTTAAATAAATCGATATTATCGGTACCATTAATAGTAGCAATAACGATACCTCCTTCTGAGCTAACCGAAAGATCTGGACAAGAATCCTGTCCGTCACCATCTATAGTTATTTCTTCGCAATATTCTGTACTAGTACAAGTAGGACTTTCTGAAATTAAACAGACAGTGTATGTCCCTTCTTCTAAATTAGCAAGTGAGAATTTATTATCTCCTTGGTTATCGGTTCCTTCATTTTCTATGATAGTTTCATTACCCAGAGTTTCCCCTGAAATCTGCCAAGCATAAAATTCTAATGTATCGATACCTTCAAAATCTGCAATTAGATATTCTCCATCTCTGGTAAATTTTAGTTCTGGGCAACCTTCCATGTCTTCTCCAACAACTATTTCTTTACAAAATTCTACTCCATTAGGACAATCTGGAGTCTCTGCCTTTATACAAACAGTATAAGTTCCAGGATTATATTCCGAAATATCTAATATATTATCACGTTGATTTTCTAAACTTTCGGTTTCTACCAATTCATCGTTTACAAACCACTCGTAAACATCCAAACTGTTTATTTCTTCAAAATTTGCAATTAATTTCCCACCATCTCTTTCAAAAGATAATTCAGGACAATCGGTGGTTGAATCACCATCATCAGTTTCTTCACAAGAAGTAAATGTTAGCACAAGCCCTAGCATAAGTAGGCTAAGAATTTTAAGATTTTTCATTTTAATTTTTTAATTAAAGATTAAGTAAAACTCAATTGAGATATTCTGTGTGTTATAACACTAGTAAAACGCTAATCAATCATCCTACCCCACCCCAGCTTTTATTTTTTTTATGATTTATTTTTTTTGGTATCAGAAAAAAATCTAGTTTTGGCACTAAATAAATCCCCCAAATGTCTGATAGTAAAAACACTACTTGTGACGAACAAGTCTTTAATGAATTTTTCAAAAGTCATGCTAAACTTTTGAGGAATTATCTATACTATAAGTTTGGAGATCTTGATCAAGCAGAAGATATCGTACAAGATTCTTTTATTAAACTATGGAATAATTGTGCAAAGGTTTCTTTAGACAAAGCAAAAAGTTACGTCTATACGATTGCTACTAATTTGGGAATTAGTAATGCTAGACATCAACAGGTAAAGTTTAAACATCAAAATTATATTACAAAAAGAAAAAGTGATGTGACTAATGAATCTCCAGAATTTGTTATGCTCGAAAAAGAATATATGGAGAAATTAAAAAATGCTATAGCTGATTTACCTGACAGGCAACGAGAAGTTTTTTTACTTAGTAGAATCGATAAAAAAACATATAGAGAAATTGCTGAATTATCTAATGTATCAGTAAAGGCAATTGAAAAATTAATGCATAAGGCATTGGTAACACTAAGAAAAAAAATTGGAAATATTTGATTTATAATTGTTTTCTGGTAGTAAACCACTAGATCGTTTTGAAAAAAAATAAATATAGGGGTAGGGTTATTAGATAATAAAACGTTTCTATTATATACAGACAAGTTATGTTGGACGATAAAAAAGATGATATATTCTTATCCAGATGGATTAATGGAGAGCTTTCTCCAGAGGAACTTCGTGAGTTTCAATCTCATCCGGAATATGATCATTACGCTAAGATTATGGCTGGTGCAGACACTCTGGAATTAATACCGTATGATTTAGATACCGCATTAAATAATATTAAATCTAACAAACAAACTTCTTTAAAGCAGCATAAGAAACCGGTTATTAAACTATGGCCAGCTATGGCTGTTGCAGCCTCAATTGCTATACTATTTGGTTTTTTCTTTTTTAAATCAAGCAACTCTTTTACCACTTCATATGGAGAACAATTAGCTGTTACATTACCAGATGGTTCGGAAATGATATTGAATGCGAAATCAGAAGCTACTTTTAACAAAAATGATTGGGAAAACAATAGAATAATATCCTTAGAAGGAGAAGCGTATTTTAAAGTAAAAAAAGGAAGCAAATTTACGGTTACTACCACAAATGGAGATGTTACCGTACTTGGTACAGAATTTAACGTACAATCGCTATCTTCTTATTTCGAAGCGGTATGCTATGAAGGTAAAGTTAATGTTACTCGAGGAGATGAAAACACTATACTTACAGCGGGGAAAGGTTATAGAAAAATTGCTAAAATCGCTTCTGAGAACTGGGTGTTAGAAGCTTTAGAACCTTCTTGGATTAGTAATACCAGTTCATTTAAAAGTGTACCATTAAAATATGTATTTATAGAATTGGAAGATCAGTATAATATCTCTATCGATACGAATGGAATTGACACCAAAACAATCTATACAGGAACTTTTCCTAATAATGATATAGAAGTTGCTCTTAAAACAGTTTTTAGTACCTTAGGTTTACAATACAAATTATTGCAAGACCAAAAAACAGTGGTATTAGATAAATAAGAGAATGACAAGATTTTTATGTGTTTGCATACTTTTCTGGGGAATGTCTGTTTTTTCGCAAGAAGAAACAACTATTATCAATGCAAAAAATGAAGCGCTATCCCAAATAATCCCTTCTATCGAAAAACAATTTAAAATCAAATTTTCTTATATAGATGCTACGATTATAAATAAACCAATTTCTTTACAGACAAGTGTAAAAACTACTTTAGAAGAAGTAATTGATTTACTGCAAAAACAAACGCAGCTAAAATTTGAAATTACTGGAAAAAATTTCATCACTATTAGAAAATATTCTAAAACAGATACTATTTCAATTTGTGGTTATATTTATAATGAAAGTAATGAACCTTTAGAGAGAATAAGAGTATTCTTTAAAGGGTCTAGAACAAATACTACTACTAATGATCAAGGTTATTTTGAAAACCAAGAAGTACCCTTTAATACTCCTATTCTAATAAGTGCACCAGGATTTAGACAAAAAGTTTTAAACTCATCCGAATTTACCAATACCAAATGTACCAATATATACTTAATTAATGCTATTGAAACCCTTGATGAAGTTGTTATACAAGAGTATCTTACCAAGGGAATTACTCAAAATAAGCGTGTAGTTAATATAAATCTAGAAGATATAGAAATACTTCCTGGTCTTACGGAGCCAGATATTTTACAAAGTATTCAATTAACTCCTGGTGTCAACAGCCCTTTCGAAACAGCATCAGGGTTATATGTTAGAGGTAGTGCTCCTAATCAAAACTTAGTACTCTGGAATGGTATTAAAACATATCATCAAGGACATCTTTTTGGCATGATATCAGCTTTTAACCCCTATGTGGTAAAAGAAGTAGATTTTTCTAAAAGCGGAGTAAGCGCTCAATATGGAGATCGGATTTCTGGAATAATCGATATCAAGACTGAAGATAAAATTGCTAATCGGTTTTCTGGAGGAGCCGGTTTTAATTTGATTAATGCAGACGCAGTTATTAATACTCCAATTATCAAAGACAAGGTCTCATTACAAATATCTGGTAGAAGATCATACACCGATATTCTAGAAACTTTTACATATAAACAGTTTGCTGATCGAGTTTTTCAAAATACTACAATTGCAGAAACTATCGAACTTAATGATGCAAAAAATGATTTTTTCTATGAAGACTATAATGCCAACCTAATCGCGAAAATTTCTGATTTTGATAAAATAGAAGCCAATGCGCTTTACAGTAAAAATGATCTTGATTTTAAACGAAGTGATAACCTAATGTCTTTTAATGATAATTTAATTACGGAGAATGAAGGATATAACCTTAGCTGGAAACATCAATCGAATAATGGCTTTAACCTTAAAACCAGTGGATATTATACGAGGTATCTATTAAATTATCAATTTATTACAGGTGAGTCTGGAAACATTATAGAAACAGAAAGTAAGAAGAACAGTGTAAAAGACTTAGGAGCTGCTATTGATGTAACATATTCTTTATCTCAATATCATACAATTTTAGGCGGGTATCAATTCTCTAATAACACTATTAAATATGCATTTGTTACAACAACACCAACATATGAATTGATTCTGGATCAAGACAATCGCCTTCTTAATACACACTCCATATACGGTGAGTATAAATATGAAATACCAAAAAACTTATACCTTTCTATGGGCGTAAGATTTAATAATTATGCAGAACTGAATCAATCATTTATAGAACCTAGAATCTTTATACAAAAAAACCTCTCTAAATCTTGGGAAATTAATGCTACAGGAGAATACAGAAGTCAAGCTGTTAGCCAAATAAGAGAATCCGTGGTAAGTGATCTATCTCTAGAGAATCAGGTTTGGACCTTATCCAACAAAGAGCAATTTCCTGTAATAACCAGCTACCAATTTACTTTGGGAAGTAGCTTTAAAAAACACAAATGGTATTTTGACATAGATACTTATTACAAGCAAATAGATGATATAACTTCCCTAACCGCAGGATTTATAAACCCAATTGATAACACCTATCACACCGGTGAAAGTAGAGTTTATGGAGTTGATCTTTTCCTAAAGAAACGATTTAACAATTATAAAACCTGGGTGAGTTACTCCTACATTAACACTAAAAACAAATTTGAAGACATTAATAACAATCAATCTTTTCCTGGTAATTGGAACATAGAACATACTGTTAAATGGTCTCACTTTTATAAAGTTAATAACTTTCAATTCTCATTAGGCTGGTTATGGCATACTGGTAAAGCGTTTACTAATGTAGATGGCGTAGATGAAAATGGAAATTTGGTAGTACTGGATTTTGGAGAAATCAATGGAAATAACTTGCCAATATACCATCGTCTTGATTTTTCTGCAATATATGATTTTAAAATTGGAGCTAATCCTAATACTAAATATCGATTAGGACTTTCTGTATTGAATCTATATGATAGAGAAAACCTTCTAAATCGAGAATTTAGAACAACCAACTCTTTAGACAATCGATTTATAAACTCTGATATTGTAGCATTGGGCATTACTCCTAATATTAGTTTTAGGATTTTTTGGTAACCTCTTATTCCTGAAAAAAGAATATAAATAAGTTTATTTTACAAAAAAAGAGGTGCTGAATTCAACACCTCTTTTTTAAACATTATATAATGTAATTTTCTTAGAATTGCTCTCTTCCTGAAAAATGGAAAGCTCCTTCTATAGCAGCATTATCATCACTATCACTTCCGTGTACAGCATTTTCGCTAATAGAAGTAGCAAATTTCTTACGGATAGTTCCTTCAGCAGCTTCTTCTGGATTCGTAGCTCCAATTAAAGTTCTAAAATCTTCAACAGCATTCTCTTTTTCAAGAATTGCTGCTACTATTGGACCACTAGTCATATATTCTACTAACTCTCCATAAAAAGGACGCTCACTATGCACCGCATAAAAAGCTTTAGCATCATCAGTAGTTAACTGTGTTAATTTCATTGCTACAATTCTAAAACCTGAAGCAGTTATCTGTTCAAGGATTGCACCGATGTATCCTTTTCTTACCGCATCCGGCTTAAGCATTGTAAAAGTTCTATTTGTTGCCATTTTTAAAGTTTGGTTTTTATCCTATCTCCTAGTTAAGGAAATTGATTTTTAATTATCTTTTTGACTATTAATGTCAAATGCAAAATTTTGTGCAAAAGTATATATAAAAGCATCAAAAACAATAAAAATCCTAAGAAAGTACTGTCTTTTATAAAATCGAATTTAATTATTCTATTTTTTTAAATACTCTTGTTTTATTTCTTGTAGTAAGGCGTTACTAGTTCCTCGCATTTGCATGGTTACTAATTTCCTGTCAAAATCAAATTTTAAGATACCAAAACTTGGAATAGCAATCACTTTTCCAGTTCTATATTGATTAGGTTCTCCACTATATTTAGAATATGCATGCGTTAACCCGCTAGAAGTAAAATCAATTAAAGGGTAAGGAATAGTAGATATATTCTTTTTTGAAAATTCTGAAATATGACGATCACCACTTAAGATCACACAATTCTTAGCCTCTGTTTTTGATATTAATTCTTCTAATTTTAATACTTCATTCGGAAAATTAGCCCAACTTTCCCATCCGTGTTCTCCGGATAAAAACTGAATACTACTAACAAGGACATTAAAATCTGCTTGACTAGATTTTAATTCTTTCTCTAACCATATCCATTGCTTTTTACCCAGTATTGTTCTCTTCAGGTTATCATTAGGTACATAACGTTTTTTTCCTGTAATATCTTTACGAAGTGAATCTCTAAAATATCGAGTATCTAATATCATCACCTTAATGCTACCTTTAGAAGTTTCAAAAAAATGAGATGCATATATCCCTTCCTGCTGTCTTCTTTTATGATCTTTATCTACGCCCATAAAATCAAGAAATAATTGTTGACTTTCTTTTTTCTTATGCCATTCTGCACCTACATCATTTTTGCCATAATCGTGATCATCCCAGGTGGCCATTACGGGAACTTTACTTTTTAATTTTTGATATCCCAAATTATTATTCTGAATTTTATAATCATCAGCAATTTTAGACATATCATCAGAATCACCATAAATATTATCTCCTCCCCAAATAAAAACATCGGGTCCGTTCTTTAGAATTTCTTCCCAAAATGGTTGAGGACTATTTTGTTTATTACAACTTCCAAAAGCTATTGTAAAATCAGTATTTCCTTTTTGAGAAATTTCTTGAGCAGAGACAAAATTTAAGATACATAGTATAAAAAAGGAAATAGATACTGGGGTTTTCATTTTTCGAAACAATTAGATATTGGTAAAAGTAATCATTCCAGTATTACCATATTATTAATTAATAGTATCTTCGCTGACCTATGAATACAAGTGAGTTTAAAGAAATAAAAGTGCTTTTAAGCACTCAAAAAAACATTGTAATTATTCCTCATAAAAATCCGGATGGTGATGCTATAGGATCTACTCTAGCCCTACATCATTATTTATCAAGTTTAGGACATACATCTACAGTTATAACGCCTAATGATTATCCAAGTTTTCTAAAATGGATTCCAGGTGAATCTTCTATCATTAAATATGATAGTGATACCGAATTAGCAGTTAAAAAAATTAGAGAAGCAGATATAATTTTCACATTAGATTTTAATCATTTTTCCAGAACTGGAAATATGGAAAGCGTGTTAGAGCATACAAACACCACTTTCATTATGATTGATCATCATCAACAACCTGATAATTATGCTACCTATACCTATAGTGATGTCGGCATGAGTTCAACTTGTCAGATGATTTATCATTTTATTGAAAATCTAGATGATTTGGATAAAATCACAGCAGATATAGCTACTTGTATATATGTTGGTATTATGACAGATACAGGTTCGTTTAGATTTCGATCCACGACAAATATTACGCATAAAGTGATCGCTGACCTAATTGAACGTGGAGCTAACAACACTGCTATTCACGAAAATATTTATGACAACAACACCTATTCTAGATTACAATTACAAGGTGTAGCACTTAAGAATTTAAAAGTACTTCCAGAATACAAAACTGCTTACATCACATTGTCTCAAAAAGAATTGGATGATCATAATTTCAAAAAAGGTGATACCGAAGGATTTGTTAATATGGGATTATCTGTAGAAGGAATTATTTTTGCACTTATTTTTATAGAAAACAAAGGCGAAAATATTATAAAAATATCACTACGCTCTAAAGGTGAATTTTCGGTGAATGAATTTTCTAGAAACCACTTTGAAGGAGGAGGACATCATAATGCTGCTGGAGGAAAAAGTAATCTTTCTCTAGGCGAAACTGTTGAGAAATTTATTAGTATCTTACCGTCTTATAAAAATGCCCTGAATTCATGAGATATTTTCTCCTATCCATAAGTTTCCTAACGCTATTTTTCTCTTGTAAAGCACCAGAAGCAAGAAAACCCGTAAGTATTTCGTCAGGATCGTTTATTAATGAATCTATTAATCGAAATAAAGAACTTAGCGCACGGGAAGAAGCTAGGATACAAAAAATAATACAGCAAGATTCTTCTAATAATTACATCACTTCTGAAGGTGGGTTTTGGTATTTTTATGAAAAAAAAGACACTTTAACTTCTGGTACTGCTAAATTTGGTGATATTGTTAATTTCAATTATGACATCAAAGATCTTAACGGAGATACTATATATAGCGAAAAAGAGTTAGACACTGTAAACTACGCTATTGACCAAGAAGATCTATTTTTTGGTTTAAGAGAAGGATTAAAAATAATGAAAGAAGGAGAAATAGTAACATTTCTATTTCCTTCCTATCAAGCATACGGATATTATGGAGACAATCATAAGATTGGAACAAATATTCCGTTAATATCTAGAGTAAAACTCAATAAAATCACAAAACAATCAACAAAAGAAAATTAAATCTTAACTAAAAAAATGAAAAAATTAAGTCTTTTATTTTTAGCACTTATCACCCTTACATTTACTAATTGCGAGGAAAAGTACCCAGAACTTGGAGATGGAATCTATGCAGAAATCATTACCAACAAAGGAACTGCTATAGCTGAATTACATTACAAAGAAACTCCAATGACAGTGGCAAATTTTGTTTCTCTAGCAGAAGGAACGAACACTATGGTAGATAGTTTATATAAAGGAAAGAAGTATTACAACGGAATTATTTTCCATAGAGTTATCAAAGATTTTATGATCCAAACTGGTGATCCTCTAGGAACAGGAACAGGTGACCCTGGTTACAAATTTCCGGATGAAATCGTAGACTCATTAACGCATAAGTCTAAAGGTATTTTATCTATGGCTAACTCTGGTCCAGCTACCAACGGAAGTCAATTCTTTATTACATTAAAAGAAACTCCTTGGTTAAACGGTAAACATACTGTTTTTGGAGAAATCGTTTCTGGTCAGGATATCGTGGATAGTATTGGTGTCACTGAAACTAAACCTGGAGACAAACCTGTATCTGAAATAAGAATGGAACAAGTTAATATCATTCGTAAAGGAAAAGATGCTAAAGCATTTGATTCTAAAGCGGCTTTTGAAGATAAACTAAAGGCGCTAGAAGAAGAGAAATTAGAGAAAGAACGTATTGAAAAGGAAAGACAAGCTGAGATAGCTAAAAAGTTTCCTGCTATTGCTGCAGAATTCGCTGAATTAAGAAAAAAGGCGACTAAGTTAGAAAGTGGTTTGGAGATCCTATTTTTAGAACAAGGAAATGGAGAACAACCTAAGCAAAGTGATATGGTACAAGTAAACTATCAAGGATCCTTTACTGATGGAAAAATGTTTGACACAAACCTTGTAGAAAAAGCAAGAGAAATGGGACTTTTTGATCAGCGTCGTGCTGACCATCCAAAAGGATATGTTCCTTTAGAAATTCCTTATTCTCCAGAAGCTAAAATGATTCCTGGTTTTAAAGAAGGAGTTCAACAAATGAAAGTAGGAGATAAAGCTATTATCTTTGTCCCTCCTCATTTAGGATATGGAGAAAGAGGTAGAGCTCCAATTCCACCAAATACAGAAATGGTTTTCGAACTAGAATTAGTTGGGATCTTAGGAAAACAATAAACCTATCTATTAATAATATAAAAAAGGCATCTCAAGTTTTATTTGAGATGCCTTTTCTTTTAGTATAAATTAAAAAACTATTTATTAGGAATATTTTCTAGTATTTCTTTGACAAATCCCCAATACTTCTGAACAGAGGAAATACTAGCTCTCTCATCTGGAGAATGTGCTCCTAAAATCGTAGGACCAAAAGATATCATATCCATATCTGGGTAATTCTGTCCCAGAATACCACATTCTAAACCGGCGTGGCAAGCGGCAATATGAGCTTTTTCTCCATTTATTTTTTGATACAAACTATCTAATACTTTTAATATTGCAGAATCCATATTTGGTGCCCAACCTGGATAATCGCCATCCGTTGTTACTTCGCATCCTATCAATTCAAAAGTAGCTCGTAACTTATTAACTAAATCTAATTTGGTAGAATCTACACTACTTCTAGTTAAGCATTCAATCTTAATATTTCCGTTGCCAATCGTTACTTTTGCTATATTATTAGATGTTTCCACTAAATCAGAGATCGATAAACTCATAACGTATACACCATTATGAGCGGCATATAAAGATTTTAAAACACCCTCTTGAACACCCAATTCCATTACTTTACTCGGTAGTTCAACCTGCTTCAATTCTATTGATAGGCTTGGATCTACCAAAGAAAGTTCTTTTTTTACTGTAGAGATCAATTCCGAAGTTTCAAATTCAAAAGCTTCAGATTGTATCGTATCAACAACAACTGTTGCAAAACTCTCTCTAGGAATAGCATTTCGTAAACTCCCACCTTTAATCTCATGAATTCTAAGTCCAAAATTCTCAAAACCATCAAATAACAATCTATTCATTATTTTATTAGCATTACCTAAACCTTTATGAATATCCATTCCAGAATGCCCTCCATTAAGACCAGTCACAGAAATTTGATATGCTGTTTTACCTTCTGGCGTATCTTCTTGACTGTAAGTCCTCTCTGCAGTTACATCTACACCACCTGCACATCCAACTCCAATTTCATCATCTTCTTCTGTATCTAAGTTAAGTAGAATATCTCCTTGTAACCAATTTGGTTTTAATCCCATTGCTCCGGTCATTCCAGTTTCTTCATCAATGGTAAACAATGCTTCGATTGCAGGATGTGATAATTCACTAGATTCTAGAATAGCCATAATAGTAGCTACACCTAATCCATTATCAGCTCCTAAAGTAGTTCCTTTAGCACGTACCCAATCACCATCTACATACATTTCTATTCCCTGAGTATCAAAATCAAAAACCGTATCAGCATTTTTTTGATGTACCATATCTAGATGAGATTGCATCACTACAGTCTTTCTATTCTCCATGCCAGAAGTAGCAGGTTTTCTTATCAAAACGTTCCCTACTTCATCTACTTCTACCGGTAACCCAAGAGACGTACCAAAATCTTTCATAAAAGCAATTACTCGCTCTTCTTTTTTAGAAGGCCTTGGTACAGCGTTCAAATCCGCAAATTTATTCCAAAGTTTCTTAGGCTCTAGGTTTCTTATTTCTGAATTCATATATGTATTGTGTTTTTGGCAAATGTACATTATGATAATCTTAATTCAAATCATATATTAAATGTTGTAGATTTACAATCTGATATATTTCATTACATGCAATCTAAAACAAAACTATACCTTACTTTTCTTTTACCAGTTCAGTTTATAATTATCAAAATTCTTTCTTTCTTTCCAGAATTTATAGATCGTTTTTATAGTAATGGAGTTTTTGTTTACACCTCTAAAGCCTTGCGATATGTATTTGGTTGGATTCCTTTTTCTTTTGGTGATATAGGGTATAGTATTTTAATTATTCTTTTGATTCGTTTTTTATTTAAGAAAGTATTTCGAAAAAAAGTTCAATGGAAAAAAATATTGTTAGATGTAGGTGCTACCATATCTATAGTATATGCCGCTTTTCATTTGTTATGGGGAATGAACTATTATAGATTACCAATGCACGAAATATTAGAAATTGAAGATCAATACAGTGAAGCTGAACTTTTAATGGTCTCTGAAAAACTTATTAAACGCGCTAATTCTATACATGAAAGTTTAGAATCCGATGACTCTCTATCAATAGTAATGCCTTATGACAAAGAGGAAATATTCGAAAAAACAATTCCCGCCTACGAACAAATTAATGAAGTAATTCCTAACCTTCGATATTCTCCAAAAAGTATTAAAAAATCTTTACTGAGTATTCCCTTAACATATATGGGGTTTAGTGGATATTTAAATCCTATTACCAATGAAGCCCAAGTAAATGGATTAATTCTTAATTATAAAGCTCCGA
Organism: Aquimarina sp. AD1; assembly: GCF_003443695.1. Classification (NCBI taxonomy): domain Bacteria; kingdom Pseudomonadati; phylum Bacteroidota; class Flavobacteriia; order Flavobacteriales; family Flavobacteriaceae; genus Aquimarina; species Aquimarina sp. AD1. The sequence goes on from NZ_CP031966.1 coordinate 2,169,567, forward strand.
CCACTAGTTGCCATGAAGAAGCACACCAATTAGGATTTGCAAAAGAAAATGAAGCTAATTTTATCGCGGCTTTAACCACTATGAATTTTAATGATCCTTATTTCAACTATAGTGGAACCACTTTTGCTCTTAAATTCTGTCTTAATGACCTCTACCTTAGAGACGAGCAAAAAGCATTTTGCTTGATCGAAAAACTAAGACCCGGAATATTAAAAAATTACAAAGAAGTGAATGACTTTTGGATGAGTTATCAAAATCCACTAGAACCTATTTTTAAAAGTACATACGACAGCTATCTTAAGGCTAATAATCAACCAAAAGGTATGGAAACGTATAGCTATGTAGTTGCATTACTAGTAAACTATTATAAGGATAAGTTATAATGTATCTGTAATTGTAGAATTCAAAATTTCCTGTTCCTTGTTAAAAAATTACTAATTTGCAAGGTCTTTCTGTAGCAAAAGTTATCTTTAAAACCAATTCATTTTTTACACTAACTCTTATGAAAAAACTATTTTTATCACTTGCTGTGATATTTATGGGATTTAATTTTTATGCTCAAGAATATTTCCCAAAAAATGACGGTGTTAAGACGTCTAATTCTAATTATACTGTTTTTACGAATGCTGTCATTCACACATCTCCTGGAACAGAGATTACTAATGGCACATTAATTATACAAAAAGGTAAAATTCAACAAGTAGGTACTGGATTATCCATTCCTAAAAATAGTATTGTAATTGATCTGCAAGGGAAACACATATATGCTTCCTTCATTGATCCTTTTACTAGCTTCGGAATTAAAAAGCCTAAAAGACAAGGAGGTTCTTTTAGAAGCAATCCTCAATATGATGCTTCTAGAGAAGGATATTATTGGAATGACCATATCCGTCCAGAAACAAATTCATTAGATGATTTTACTTATGACAAGAAAAAGGCTGATGAATTTATCAAAGCTGGATTTGGAACATTAAATACTCATATGCCTGATGGAATTATGAGAGGAACCGGTTTATTAGTCGCTCTTAATAATGATGGCACCAAAGGTGATCGTTTATTAAGTGATGCATCATCACAATTACTTTCTTTTTCAAAAAGCAATAAAAGCAAACAAATGTACCCTACATCACTAATGGGTTCGATGGCACTGCTAAGACAAGTATATTTAGATGCCAAATGGTACACCACTAATGATACAGATTATAAAGATCTATCTATAGAAGCTTTGAACAAAAACAAAAACTTACCTCAAATTTTTGAAGCAGGAAGTAGAATTAATGGTTTTAGAGCCGATAAAGTAGGTGACGAATTTAATATTCAATACATCATCGTTGGTGGTGGTGACGAATATGCTAGAATCAATAAAGTAAAAGCTACCAATGCCAAATATATAATTCCGCTTGATTTTCCCGAAGCTTATGATGTATCTGACCCGTATATGGCTAACCTAGTAAGCTTAGGTGATATGCGCCATTGGAACCAAGCACCGACAAACCCATCTATTTTGGCTAAAAATGGAGTTCAATTTTCACTAACTACACACAAGCTAAAAAAGATTGCTGATCTCAATGCAAGAATCGAAAAAGCAATCAAGCACGGATTAGACAAAAAAACTGCATTAGAAGCGTTGACTACAGTTCCTGCTCAGATCTTAGGAAAAAGTGATGTACTAGGAACTCTTAAAAAAGGGGCATATGCTAATTTTTTAATTACTAGTCAAGAGTTATTTTCCAAGGATAATATTATCTATGAAAATTGGGTACAGGGACATAAAAACATTGTTAATGATATGAATACCACGGATATCAATGGTGCATATGAACTAACACTTGCCGGAAAAACGTATGATGTATCCATTTCGGGAAAACCTGCTAAACCAAAGGCCGAAGTAAAACTTGGAGAAACTAAATTAGGAAGTAAAATGACATACACTAATGATTGGGTATCCCTTACTTTTACGGACGCTGATACTACAAAAACTCAATATACTAGAATAGTAACTGCAATTAATAAAAACCCTAAATTTTGGAGCGGAAAGGCGATTTTGCCAAACGGATCAGAGACAACTTTTACGGCAAAACAAAAGCCAAAAGATGCTGCTAAAAAAGATGGAAAAAAATCTGAAGACAAAAAGGAGACCCCAAAGGTACTGCCAGTAACCTATCCAAATATCGCCTACGGAAATAGTAAACTTCCTAAATCTGAAAACATATTATTCAAAAATGCCACTGTATGGACAAACGAAGTCGATGGAATTCTGACAGAAACTGATGTCTTAATCAAAAATGGAAAAATTGCCGGGATCGGAAAAAATCTAAATGCTGGAAATGCTAGAATTGTAGACGCTACTGGAAAACATTTAACTAGCGGTATTATTGATGAGCATTCTCATATCGCAGCAGCAGCAATTAATGAAGCTGGCCATAATTCAACTGCAGAAGTAACAATAGAGGATGTGGTCTCACCTGATGACATTAATATGTATAGAAATCTTGCAGGTGGCGTAACTTCTATCCAAATATTACACGGATCGGCTAACCCTATTGGTGGTAGATCAGCAATCCTAAAATTAAAATGGGGAGAAAGTGCAGAAAATCTTATTTTCAATAACTCACCTAAGTTTATCAAATTTGCCTTAGGAGAAAATGTGAAACAAAGTAATTGGGGAGATGCAGAAAGAATACGTTTCCCACAGACTCGTATGGGTGTAGAACAATTGTATGTAGATTATTTTACACGTGCTAAGCGATATGAAAAACTAAAAAATAGTGGAAAGCCATATCGAAAAGATATAGAAATGGAAACCTTAGTTGAAATCCTCAATGGCAAACGTTTTATAAGCTGTCACTCTTATGTGCAGAGTGAAATTAATATGCTGATGAAAGTGGCAGAAAAATTCAATTTTAGAATCAACACCTTTACTCACATTCTTGAAGGATATAAGGTTGCAGACAAAATGGCTAAACACGGCGTGGCTGGATCTACTTTTTCTGACTGGTGGGCTTATAAATATGAAGTAAATGATGCCATTCCTTATAACGCTACAATTATGTATAATCAAGGAGTACTTGTTGCTATTAATAGTGATGATGGTGAGATGTCTCGACGATTAAATCAAGAGGCTGCAAAATCCGTGAAATATGGAGGAGTTAGTGAAGAAGAAGCTTGGAAATTTGTTACGCTAAACCCAGCAAAAATGTTACACATTGATGATCGTGTAGGAAGTATTAAAGTAGGGAAAGATGCAGATGTTGTTTTATGGACGAATCACCCTCTTTCTATATATGCCAAAGCGGAAAAAACGTTGATCGATGGAGCTACTTATTTTGATTTAGAAAAAGATAAAGCTATGCGGAAATCAATTGCTGATGAAAGAAACGAGCTGTCTACCATGTTATTAAAGGCAAAAAATAGTGGATTAAAAACACAGCCGCCTAAGAAAAAAGAAAAACAACATTTTCACTGTGATACTGTAGAACACATTCACTAAACACCGATTACAAAATGAAAAAAATATCATATATATTATTGTTGCTAATGGTTACATTCGGAAGTGTAACTGCACAACAAACTCCGGCAAAAAGCCAGACTGAAACAATTACTATTACCGGAGCTACTGCTCATATCGGTAATGGAGAAGTGATTGCCAATAGCATTATTATTTTCGAAAATGGTAAAATTACTACTGTTGGTACCAATGGTACTGTTGCTACCAAAGGAAAAGCAATTGATGCAACTGGAAAACATATATACCCAGGATTTATAGCACCTAATTCTACCTTAGGGTTGGTTGAAATCGGAGCCGTAAGAGCTACCGATGATGATAGTGAAATTGGAGGTTTTAATCCACACATCCGAAGTATTATAGCATACAATGCAGAAAGTAAAATTGTAGAAAGTATGCGTCCAAATGGTGTATTGATTGCGCAAACCACACCACGTGGCGGATGGATTTCTGGCACTTCTTCTATTGTACAATTAGATGCTTGGAATTGGGAAGATGCGGCGATCAAAACTGATGATGGGATCCATATGAATTGGCCAAGTCCTTTTACTAGAGGTAGATGGTGGCTAGGAGAAGATCCTGGATTTAAACCTAATAAAAAATATCAGGAACAGGTAACTGCTCTAGCAGATTATATGAATCAAGCCAAAGCTACTATGCAATCGAACACTAGTAACGAAAACTTACCTCATGTAGCAATGCAAAAAGTTTTTGATGGTACACAGACCTTATTTGTTCATGTTGGAGCGGAAAAAGCTATTTTGGATGTATTGCGTTTTGCTAAAGAACAACAACTTAAAAAAGTAGTATTGGTAGGAGGTGATGAAGCTTATAAAGTAGCCGAACAGCTTAAACAACAAAACATTCCTGTACTACTTACAAGAACACACTCTACACCAAATTATGAAGATGATGATTATGATTTGCCATATAAAAATGCAAAGTTATTGGTAGATGCAGGTGTGTTAGTAGCATTACAAAACAGCGGTCAGATGGAACGCGCCAATGCGCGTAACCTCCCTTTCCAAGCTGGAACTGTGGCTGCTCACGGATTAGATAAAGAAAAGGCTGTACAGCTAATTACTGGTAATAGTGCTAAAATTTTAGGCATTGATAATATCGTAGGCACCTTAGAAGTTGGTAAAGATGCTACTTTATTTATAAGTATTGGAGATGCTTTAGACATGAGAACCAATCAGTTAGAAAAAGCCTTTATCCAAGGAAGAGATATCAGTTTAGAAAGTCACCAAACAAAACTATGGAAACGCTATAGCGATAAGTATACAAAATAAAAAAGCTTTATTTCATTAAAAAGAAAGAGGCACTTCATAGAAGTGCCTCTTTCTTTTTAAATTCCCAATTTACTCATCTGATGTTTACTTTTATATTTAAGCGCGACTGTAGCTCTTACGGATTCATATATTTCATCCTCTCCTCTTGATCTCCAGAAAGCTTTCACACCTTCTTTTACTAACCAAGACATTGATGGAGTATACGTAGGTCTTGGGACTAAATGCATTGCAGCAGAAGCCTCTAATGCTTCTGCATACATTTCTGCCGCCAAATCACCTAATTGATCTGATACATCATGTTCTGAGATTGTATTCTTAGGATAAAAAAAGTTTAAAATTTCTACTACCATTTGGTCATTACTAATAGAACTCATTGAATAAGGTTTTAAGAGATTAAAAAATGTGTGAACTAATTTATTTACACAAAAATCAAGAAAATCAACCTTAAATCACACCCTGTTTTCAGTGAAACTCTATACACTACAATTGATATATCAGCTTTTAAATTCTTTCATATCTTGCAATGCACTAACCAACATATTTACGTGATTATGTGTACAGCTCTCCCCCATAATTCCTATTCTCCATATCTTTCCTGCGAAAGCGCCTAAACCACCTCCTACTTCAATATTATATTTAGTCAGTAACTTTTTACGCAATATTGCTTCATCATTTCCTTCTGGTAAAAAAACTGCATTTAAATTGGGTAATCGATATTGCTCTTCTACTAAATATCTAAATCCTAAAGATTCTAGTTTTGTTTTTAAAACCTCGTGTACTTCTTGATGTCTTTTCCATCTGTTTTCTAAACCTTCCTCTAATACGATTCTTAGCGATTCTCTTAAAGCGTATACCGAAGAAACTGGTGCAGTATGATGATAAGCACGTTTAGCACCTCCCCAGTAGTTTTTAACTAAACTTAAATCTAAAAACCAACTTTGCACCTTTGTTTTTCTATTCTCTAGTGCTTTTAGCGCATTATCAGAAAAACTTACAGGTGATAAACCTGGAGGGGCACTTAAATTCTTTTGTGTACCAGTGTATATTGCATCTATATTCCAATCATCCACTTTTAGTTCCATACCACAATAAGAAGTTACAGCATCTACCATTAATAATCCACCAGCATTATGAACCAGATCACTAATTTCTTTTAAAGGTTGTAAAGCTCCGGTAGAAGTTTCTGCATGTACAAGTGCTACTAATTTTGGTTTTTTGCATATGTCCAAGGCCTTTTTTATATCTTCTGGAGTGATCACTGTTCCCCAAGCTACCTCAACTTTATGTACTTTAGCGCCACATCTTTCGGCTATATCTGCCATTCTACCACCAAAAACTCCATTGATACAAATAATAGCTTCGTCTCCAGGTTCTAACAAATTAACCAAACAAGTTTCCATACCAGCACTACCGGGAGCAGAAACTACAAAAGTCATATGATTGTTAGTCATAAAAGTATCTTGTACCATCGTTTTAACCTCATCCATAATGGTTACAAATTCTGGATCTAAATGCCCAATTAATGGTGTAGACATTGCTTTAAGTACTCTAGGATGTGCATCTGATGGTCCAGGTCCCATCAAAATCCTATTACTCGTTGTTAGTTCTTTATACATAAAATTATTTTTGTGTGTGTTACTATATCGTTTTCGTAAATAGAATTAGATAAAGGATATAAAATTAATTAATTCTAAAAATGTACTTGAATAGACTTTAAGGTATTCTTATTTAAAAGTACACCACTTATGATTTTTTCGCAATAAACAAAGAGTATTCTCTTATATAATTATCAAATACTAAAAATCATACCTATATTTTTATCAAAAAAAGTTTTCGCTTTCTGAAAAAACAAAGAGCTCCGTTAGACAAAAACTAACAGAGCTCTTTTTAATATCTTATAATTTATAGAAGACCTATTTCACATCTTTCGGCTTACTAAATATAAAAGCATCCATTTTTTCTTTACTCGCAGAGGCATTTACGAAGTTTCTCTCACTTTTAACTTCTCCTACAATTCCATCTTTATAAGATCTCCATTTTAAGGTTTTTGGCAATAATAACCCATCAATATCATTCCAATCTGAATATTCTATAAGGCTAATTTTCTCACTACTTTCTTTACTAAAAAATGTTACTGTATATCCTAAAAATTTCATCTTATATGATTCTGAATCATAGTATACAAAGTAATTATCCTTTGGAGAATCACCAATTGCGTCTCCATAAGATATTTTATAACCAGGATATGATACTTCTCCCACTTTTAAATCGTCCACTTTTTCATAAGAAATACCATCATCTCCCAATACGAAAGGCATTGCATAAAAATAGAACATCAAGTTATGATAAAAACGTGGGTTCCCTTTAAAATAAGTTGAATCTTGCTCAATCCATGCTTCTTTCCCATCAAAACCTAATTGAAACTTATCAGTTTCGATACGTGCATGTCTAGTTTTAAGATCCGTAGTATGCTTTTCATTACCTTCTGGGTTAGAAAGTTCAAAAACCAAGGAATTCTTTTCATCAAAAGATTGAATACCACCGTGAGCTTTAAAAACAGCAGCTATATCTTTTGGGAAATCACTAGAGCGATCAGGAATAATTATTTCTTCTTTCTCTTCTACAACAATTTCTTTTTCTTCTTTAGGTGTTTCTTTACAAGAAAATAAAACACTGAGAATTAGTACGGATACTATTATTTTTTTCATTTTTGGATGTAAGGTTATTGTTTAAGTTTACAATAGTCGTCTTTTATGTACAACCTTACAAAAATCAAAATTTACTTTTTACTTTTTACAATTTCACCAACTTCGTAAATGTGATTTTTATCCGAAAAAGTATAAGTATTCGTATTATATCTAAACGTATTTGTGTCTGCCCTATCGATTATCTTTCCATTAAAAAAGACGTAATTTTTATCTTTTGTGTACCCATGCTCTAGTTCTTTAAAAGTAGTAACATCTACTTCTTCTATTGCCTCTCCTTGATAAAATATCTTATCGTCTATTCTCACTAATCCATTATCCTCAAAAAAATTAATAGCGTTACTATTTTTAAAAGGAATAGTAATAACTTCATCTAGGCTTTCTGAATTTTGATATCCCACATAAAAATACACATTATTATCGTCTCGAATATAGTAGTCTGTCAAAGAAACAATTCCTGAGATATTAGCTTCTTCAATCTTATGTGTAGGATTTCCATAAGAATAATAATACACTCCTTTTTTATCTTTACAAAAGTGACTATTAATCTCTTCAAAGGATGCAACATCTAGGGAGTCATTTCTCTTATAATTTTGATATACAAAATTCTTGTCTTTAGCAAAATCGAAACTTATCTGAGTAAAAGTTTTTGCATCTGCTCCTTCTAGAATTTTTAGTGCTTTTATATCTTTTGTACCTATATGATAATAATTATCGTTTAATTCATATACATGATTTTTATCTATAGGTGTATACCCTAACTGCACTTCGAATGATGCAAGATCTATTTCATTATTAATTGCTCTTGATTTAAAATAAGCTTGATCTTTATCTTTAGCATAGTCCCTTGCTAGTACCTGAAATGTTTGCATATCAACTTCCATTTCATCTTTTCCTAATTCAAACCAATTACCCATTGGACTATAAATAATACCTTCTTTATCCCTAGTATAATAATAAGAGTCCGATAATTCTTTATTTACTTCTTTCCCAAAAGGATTAAAAAAACGATACAATCCATAAATACACAAGGCACCTATTGATATAAACAAAATAGCAACTATCATTATGATTTTTTTTACCATAGAATCAAAACTACAAAATGTTTAATCCTCAAATTACCCTATAAACAGTGATTTAATTCTTTAAAACAAAATCAAAGTAATCATGTTTTCTGTTTTTTCTTTTTCGCTGCGGGAAAGAGAACATTGTTAAGAATCAAGCGATATCCAGGAGAATTAGGATGCAATTCTAGCTCAGTTTTTGGATCTCCTACTCTATGCTGATAATCTTCTGGATCATGACCTCCGTAAAAGGTGAAGAAACCTTTTCCTTTAATTCCGTGAATATATCTAGCTTCGTTATTAGTTCTGTTTTCTCCAAGAACTAATACATTAGATTTAATCTCCTTAGGGTCATATGCCGTGGTCTGCCCCATAAAGCCTTTTACCAATGCGGTATGGTTTTGACAAAGCATCGTAGGAATCGGATCCCATTTCGCAGAAAAATCCATTAGCGTAAAATAATCTGTAGTTTTAGAAATACGACGTTTTCTAGTCATATCTATAGAAGAAAACTCATATACATTTGGACTACGTTCGAGCGTAAAATCTTTAAACGCAAATGTTTTATTATAATCGATTTTAGACTGATAACCTGGTTCACTTGGATCTCCGTCAAACATTGGCTCGCAAATATCCACTCCTTCTGCAGCTATAGCTATTTCAAAACTATCTGTAGCACTACACATAGCGAACATAAACCCACCACCTACTACATAATCTCGAATCTTAAGTGCTACTGCAAGTTTTTCTTGAGAAACCTTTTCATAACCTAGTTCAAATGCCAATTTCTCTGCATTGGCTTTTTCTTGTATATACCAAGGTGCCGCTCTATAAGATGCATAAAACTTACCATATTGTCCAGTAAAATCTTCATGATGTAAGTGTAACCAATCGTATAAAATAAGATTATCTTCTAAAACTTCTTTATCATATACAGTCTCGTACGGGATTTCGGCAAACGTTAAAACCATTGTTACCGCATCATCCCAAGGCTGATTCCCTTTTGGAGAATACACTGCTATTTTAGGTGCTTTTTCTAAAATAACAGCTTCCATATTTTTAGAGGGACTACTTATATCCTCTAAAATTTCTTCTGTTTTAGCGTTGCTCAGAACTTCATAAGAAACCCCACGAATCGTACATTCTTTTTTAATGTCATCCGTATCAGGTAATAAAAAAGAACCTCCTCTATAATTAAGTAGCCATTTAACTTTTAGATCTTTGCTAAGTGTCCAATATGTAATTCCATAGGCTTTTAAATGGTTTTGCTGACCTTCGGCATCCATAGGAATTAACACATACGAAGCGTATGATTGAAAAGTAAAGAAAAATAATAGTGCGTAAATCAAAAATTTACACTTCATTTTAGAAAGGAACGTCATCATCATCATTAGAGTCATTTATGCTACTCCCAAAGGCTTCATCGGCACTAGGAAGATGGCTTGTACTAAAAGGATCATCTTCTTCTTTACCATCATTCATCTTAGAATGAAACTCAAAAGGAGTACTAAAGTCATCTAAGTTATCAAATTTACCTAAGTGACCAATAAATTTTAACCTAATATTTTCTAAACCACCATTACGGTGTTTGGCAACAATAAACTCTCCTTGTCCTTGAGTAGGTGATCTTTCTTCATCATCCCACTCATCTATCTTGTAATATTCTGGTCTAAATATAAATGCTACAATATCCGCATCCTGCTCAATCGCTCCAGATTCCCTCAAGTCACTCAATAACGGTCTCTTACTACCTCCACGAGTTTCTACAGCACGTGATAACTGTGATAATGCAATAACAGGAATATTCAATTCTTTTGCTAATGCCTTAAGGTTACGAGAAATTGTCGAAATCTCTTGTTCACGGTTTCCATTCTTACCACTACCACCTGCTGTCATTAATTGTAAATAATCTATAACAATCATTCTTATACCATGCTGAGAAGAAAGACGTCTTGCTTTTGCTCGTAAATCAAAAATGGAAAGAGAAGGAGTATCATCTATAAAAAGAGGAGCTTTCTCTAAGTCTTTTACTTTTACATTAAGTTGTTCCCATTCGTGTTTTTCTAACTTACCAGTACGTAATTTCTCTGAAGAAAGACCCGTTTCTGAAGATATTAAACGTGTAATCAGCTGTACTGATGACATCTCTAATGAGAAGAATGCAACAGGAATATTAGCTCCAACTGCCATATTTCTAGCCATAGACAATGTCAAAGCAGTTTTACCCATACCAGGACGTGCTGCAACAATAATCAAGTCACTTGGTTGCCAACCAGAGGTCAGCTTATCTAATTTATCAAAACCAGAAGGAACTCCACTCATTCCTTCTTTATTCGATATTTCCTGAATTTTTTTCTTTGCTTGAATTACTAAACTTTGAGCAGTCTCTGTGGATCTTTTTATATTTCCTTGAGTTACCTCATATAATCTAGATTCTGCCATGTCCAAAAGATCGAAGACATCTGCGGTCTCATCGTATGATTCTTCGATAATCTCATTCGATATTTTTATCAGACTACGCTGTATATATTTCTGCAAAATTATACGAGCATGAAATTCGATATGTGCTGAAGATGCTACCTTTTGGGTAAGTTGAATTAGATAAAATTCCCCACCTGCTAATTCAAGTTTTGCATCTTTCTTAAGTTGACTCGAAACCGTTAATAAGTCAATCGGCTCTGAGTTTTCGAACAACTTATATATAGCGTCAAAAATATATTTATGAGATTCTTTGTAAAAAACATCGGGATTAAGAATGTCGATAATTTCATCGACTCCTTTTTTATCTATCATCATCGCCCCAAGTACAACTTCCTCTAAATCAGTTGCTTGAGGAGGTATTTTTCCTTTTTCCAGCGAAATTACGTTCCCCCGACCATAATTAGATTGCTGAGCTTGCTGTACTTTTTCCATAACCACGAATGTAAAAAAATTGTAAAGAGGTGGACCTTATACAAAGGTAATCAATGTCCACCAGTCTTCAACAAATGAACTGTTGATAACTTAATTATATTGTTAATAAGCATAAAAAAATCCGAAGTCAAAAACTTCAGATTTTTGTGTCAAGTGATTTATTAGGGGTTAGCCTTTGAAGACCCCCATATTTGCATATTTATCCATACGCTTTTCTACCAATTCTTCTGGTGATAAGTTTTTCATCTCTTCAAAAGATGACAAAATTTTATCTCGAACAGCTTTAAATGTTTTTTCACGATCACTATGAGCTCCACCAAGCGGTTCTCTTACGATTTCATCCACAACTTTAAGTTTAGCACTATCTTTTGCAGTTAATTTCAATGCTTCGGCTGCAATTTCCTTTTGCTCCCAACTTCTCCATAGAATAGAAGAGCAGTTTTCAGGAGAGATTACAGAATACCAAGAATTTTCTAGCATCAATACTTTATCACCTACTCCTATTCCTAATGCACCTCCACTGGCACCTTCTCCAATAATAATAACAGTAATAGGAACTTTAAGACGTGTCATTTCTAGGATATTTCTAGCAATAGCTTCTCCTTGTCCTCTTTCCTCAGCTTCTAAACCTGGATATGCTCCTGGAGTATCAACAAAACAAACTACAGGAATATTGAATTTTTCAGCGCTTTTCATCAAACGAAGTGCTTTTCTATATCCCTCAGGATTAGCCATCCCAAAGTTTCTATATTGTCTTGTCTTTGTATTGTATCCTTTTTGTTGACCAATGAACATAAAACTTTGATCACCAATTTTACCTAAACCTCCAATCATCGCTTTGTCATCTTTAACATTACGATCTCCATGTAATTCTAAAAAAGAATCTCCGCATATAGCATTTATATAATCTAATGTATATGGCCTAGATGGATGTCTAGATAATTGTACTCGCTGCCAAGCAGTCAAGTTCTTATAAATCTCCTTTTTAGTCTCATTTAACTTTTTTTCAATTTGCTTACAGGTATCCGTGACATCAACATCACTTTCTGCTCCTATAGCGCAAGCTTTTTCAAATTGTTCTTCGAGTTCTTTTATGGGGAGTTCAAATTCTAAATATTCCATATCAAGAATATATTTTGTTTTTTTTAACTAGGGTTAGCAGACAAATATAAAACAATACTTGTTAAACTAGTATTAAGACCTTTGTCTTTTTATTTTTTTAATATTTTTAAATATACCATTCAACACTACTGTGCTAAGTATAATAAGGGCTCCGTAATAAAATCCTGGGTTCATTTTTTCTGAATCTCCAAAAATTAAAAATGCTAATACAATTCCATAAACAGGCTCTAAATTTATCGTTAACATTACTGTATAAGGACTTAAGTATTTCATAACCTGAACTGAACCTATAAAAGCATAAGCCGTGCAAAATGAAGCAAGTATTATTAAAAATATCCAATCCGAGGTTGATAACTGAAAGAAACCAATTGTAAAACCGTCATTTTCTGCTCCTAAAAAAGACATTCCTGTCAAGTAAATTGTCACAAAACCCACTCCAGTTAATAATTCATAAAAAGAAATCATTGAAGGAGAATATTGTTGAGCAATCTTACCATTAATTAATGAAAAAACAGATGATAAAAAAGCTGAGCATAGTGCATATACAATTCCTAAAAAATAATCACCTTCTACATTAAAAATAATATAAAGACCTACAATTACCATCAAACCAAATACAACCTCATACCAAATAAGTTTTCGCTTATAAAAAATAGGCTCTAAAATTGAAGTAAAAAATGCACCCGTAGACAAAATAGCAAGCGTTATAGAAACGTTAGAAACTTTTATTGCCGCAAAAAAAGTAATCCAATGTAATGCAATAATCCCACCAGCAATACATAATGTAAACAAAAGCTTTTTAGATACCTTTAAAGAAATTTTTCTAATGAGAATATAAAGGTAAATAAATCCTGAAGCCATCAACATCCTATACCATACTAAAGGTAGTGCTTCAATAGAGATTAGCTCTCCAAGTATTGCAGTAAACCCCCATATAAATACTATAAAATGAAAATGAAGATAATTCTGGAGCTTAACGTTTGGCATTATAAAGAAGATAAATTGCTAATATCCCAAAAGAAAAATTAGGAAACCACACTGCTACTAAAGGTGGAAAATCAGATTGATTGGCCAACGTACCTAAAACTTTATCAAAAAAGATAAAAACGAAGGCTAAAGAGATACCGACAGCTAGATTTATACCCATTCCTCCTCTTCTTTTCATTGAAGAAACTGCTACACCTATAACGGTAAGTATAAATGCTGAAACAGGAATACTCCATCTCTTATAAGCTACCACTTTATACCTGTTTATATCTGAAGAACCTCTTTTACTTTCCTTTTCTATAAACTTACTCAATTCCATATAATTTAGTGTCTCTGCTACATAAGTCACAGGAGTAAACTCATCTATATCAAAAGGTAAAATCGTGTCTTTTTTCCTTGCTTTCTCTATGATATCTCTGTCTTCTAAAACTGTACGTTTCACAAAGTCTCTTAATTCATAAATACTATCTTTCTCTATAAAGGTTATCGTTCTAGCTGAAATTTTTGTAACTAATTTATTTCCATCAAAATATTCCAATGTAAAATTTGTCGCCTTTTTCTTAAGTGGCTTAAAATCACTGGCATATAAAAATATACTATCATTTAATTGACGGTATACATTTCTGGTTTCTTGAACTTTCTTCCCCTTTTTTAAGTAGGTATATTTAAACTCATTAAATCCCTGACTTGCTTTAGGTGCTAAAAATAACCCCATTGCAAGAGCTCCTACACAAATTAAAATCGCTCCAATCATATACGGTCTAAGAAATCTCCAAAATGAAACACCTGAGCTTAAAAAGGCTATAATTTCTGTCTTATTAGCTAATTTAGAAGTAAACCAAATCACAGAAAGAAATACAAATAATGGAAATAGTAAATTTGCAAAGTAGATGGTAAAATCCAAATAATAAGAAACAACGGCTCCAAAGGGCGCTTCATGCTCTAATATATTATCTATTTTCTCAGAAAGATCAACGATAATTCCTATTGGAATAAACATGAGAATCATTGCGAAAAATGTTCCCAAATAACGTTTAAGTATATACCAGTCTAATATTTTCAAATTACAATCTTTTATCCATTTGTTTTACCATTATATTTTTCCAAGAATAAAAATCCCCAGCTAAGATATGTTTTCTTGCTTCACGAACCAACCATAAATAAAAACCTAAATTATGGATCGTTGCTATCTGTCTTCCAAGCATTTCATTCACCGAAAAAAGATGCTTTAAATATGCTTTAGAATACTCAGTATCTACATAGGTAATAGCCATTTCATCAATCGGAGAAAAATCATCCTCCCACTTTTTATTCTTAATATTTATAGTTCCGTGTGCCGTAAATAACATCCCATTTCTCCCATTTCTAGTCGGCATTACACAATCAAACATATCAATACCTAATGCAATATTTTCTAAAATATTAATTGGTGTACCCACACCCATCAAATATCTAGGTTTATCCTCTGGCAATATTTCTGTCACTACTTCAGTCATTGCATACATCTCTTCTGCTGGTTCTCCTACTGACAAACCTCCGATTGCATTTCCTTCTGCTCCCGCATTAGCAATATATTCTGCAGACTGTCTTCTTAGATCTTTATAAGTACTTCCTTGTACTATTGGAAAAAAAGTCTGATCATATCCATATTTAACTGGAACTTTTTCGAGATGTTGCATACATCTATCTAACCACCTGTGAGTCATATGCATACTTCTCTTTGCATATCTGTAATCACAAGGGTATGGAGTACATTCATCAAAAGCCATGATGATATCTGCACCAATTGTACGTTGAATCTCCATTACATTTTCTGGTGTAAACACGTGATATGATCCATCAATATGAGACTTAAACTTCACACCTTCTTCCTTAATCTTACGATTTGCTGATAGAGAATATACTTGATAACCTCCGCTATCTGTAAGAATATTTCTATCCCAGTTCATAAATTTATGTAACCCACCTGCTTTTTCTAAAATTGGTGTTTGCGGTCTTAGATATAAATGATAAGTGTTTCCTAATATAATATCAGGATTAATATCATTTTTCAACTCTCTTTGATGTACGCCTTTTACAGTTGCTACAGTACCAACAGGCATAAAAATTGGAGTTTCAATAACTCCATGATCAGTTGTTACTTTTCCGGCTCTGGCCTTACTCTGAGGGTCCGTAGATAATAGGTCGAATTGCATATTTTTTATTTCGTAGAGCGCAAAGATAACTAACTAAAACTACTTTAATAAAGTCTAGTTTCCGAAAACTTTTCGTTATTAACAATGGTATCTTAATTAAAAGGTGTAAAGACATTTTGCCACGGTAATCAAAACCTGTATTTTTGCGCCTTAATCATTAAGCCAATTAGCATAGCAATGCCAAAAACACAACAATTAGAAGATTTTGTAACTCAAGTTCGTAGAGATATTCTACGACAGGTTCACAAAGTAAACTCAGGGCATCCAGGTGGTTCTCTAGGGTGCACGGAATTTTTTGTAGCTCTTTATCAAGAAATTTTAGAAAGAAAAGATGGTTTCGATATGGACGGAAAAGAAGAAGACCTTTTCTTCTTATCTAACGGACATATTTCTCCGGTTTTTTACAGTGTATTAGCAAGAAGCGGATATTTTCCCGTAGAAGAATTAAATACATTTAGACTAATTAACAGTAGACTTCAAGGACACCCAACGACTCACGAAGGTCTTCCTGGTATTAGAATTGCTTCTGGATCTCTTGGTCAAGGAATGTCTGTAGCTATTGGTGCTGCGCAAGCAAAAAAACTGAATAATGATAACCATATTGTATACAGTCTTCATGGAGACGGAGAATTACAAGAAGGTCAGATTTGGGAAGCAGCTATGTATGCATCCGGAAAAAAAGTGGATAATCTTATTTCTACAATAGATCTTAATGGACAACAAATCGATGGATCCACTGATGATGTATTATCATTAGGTAGTCTTAGAGCTAAATTCGAAGCTTTTGGTTGGGATGTTATGGAAATCAAAGAAGGAAATAATATTACAGCTGTAATAGAAGGATTACAGGAAGCTAAAAGCAGAACTGGAAAAGGTAAACCAGTTTGTGTATTAATGCATACTGTAATGGGTAATGGAGTAGATTTTATGATGCATACTCATGCTTGGCACGGTAAAGCTCCAAATGATGAGCAATTAGAAATAGGTTTAGCACAAAATCCTGAGACTTTAGGAGACTATTAAGGCATACATAAAAGAGGTTTCTGTGAAAACAGAAATGACTTAAAAAAAATATTCATGAAAAAATATATAGATACAGGAAAAAAAGATACTCGTTCTGGTTTTGGAGCAGGTCTTGAAGTACTTGGAAAAACAAATGAGAATGTTGTAGCACTTTGTGCTGATCTTATCGGTTCTCTAAAAATGGATGCATTTATTGCGAACAATCCAGATCGTTTTTTTCAAATAGGAATTGCCGAAGCTAATATGATGGGAATCGCAGCTGGGTTAACTATTGGTGGTAAAATACCTTTTACTGGAACTTTTGCTAATTTTTCTACTGGTCGAGTTTATGATCAAATTCGTCAATCCATTGCCTACAGTGGTAAAAATGTAAAAATCTGTGCTTCTCATGCTGGTTTAACACTTGGAGAAGATGGTGCAACACATCAAATTTTAGAAGATATTGGGTTAATGAAAATGTTACCAGGTATGGTAGTAATTAACCCATGTGATTATAATCAAACTAAAGCAGCTACAATTGCAATTGCTGATTATGAAGGTCCAGTTTACTTGCGTTTTGGAAGACCAAAGGTTGCAAACTTTACACCAGAAGATCAAAAATTCGAAATAGGAAAAGCTCTTCATTTACAGGATGGTACTGATGTTACTATTGTAGCTACAGGCCACCTAGTATGGGAAGCATTACAAGCTGCTGAAGCATTGCAAGAAAAAGGAATTAGTGCGGAAGTGATTAATATACACACCATAAAACCACTTGATAATGAAGCTATCTTAAACTCCGTTAAAAAGACTGGTTGTATTGTTACGGCAGAAGAGCATAACTTCTTAGGAGGTTTAGGAGAAAGTGTATCTAGAGTATTAACTCAAAATCACCCTGTACCACAAGAATTCATTGCTACTAATGACACATTTGGAGAAAGTGGAACTCCTGATCAACTTATGGAAAAATATGGATTAAATGCTGATGCTATCATAAATGCGGCGGAAAAAGTTATCAAAAGAAAATAACATCAGTATTATATTATTTATCAAAGTATATTTTAAAAGTCTTCTGTTTTTACAGAGGACTTTTTTATTAACTATTAGAATAATCCCACCCTATTTTCGTTATAAAAGAAACACTGACCACAACCAAAAATTACAATTAATTATTTATTCATCTTTTAAAACTCATTTAAAATGAAAAACGTAGTAGTGTTTTTAATTCTTTTTAGCTCTTGTACAATCATATCACAAGAAAAAGGAATAAACTTTGGTGTAAAAGCTGGTCTGAACTATGGGGACAATGGCAAAATAGAATTTAGTGATGTAACCAATGCTGGTGACAATTTACTTTCTGAGAATGCTGATGATCGTGTAGGATATCATATCGGAGTATTTTTAAGAGGAGATATCACTGACAACTTTTATCTTAAACCAGAATTACAGTATACACAAAACAGTAGTTCTTATTCATTTGATAATCGAAAATTAAATTACAATGTAAAGAAACTAGATCTTCCTATTTTAGCAGGGATCTATTTATTAGGCCCTTTACACGTATTTGGAGGACCTTCTTTACAATATATTGTAGATAATGATCTAGAAGATGTTCGACTAAGTGAAGTTAAAAATGAATTCACTGTAGGAGTTCAATTTGGTGTGGGGTTACAGATAAGACGACTAAACATAGATCTTAGGTATGAAAGAGGAATTACCGAAAACCAGGCTCAAACTATTGATGCAAATACAGGACAAACAATTAGGGTTGATTCTAGACCTAATCAATTTATTCTAAGTTTAGCATTGGACTTATAATTTCATTTATAAAAAAAACTCCGGTAAAATTACCGGAGTTTTTTTTATAAATTAATCATCTCTAGATGCTGTATCATCAGTATCGAGATAGTTCGGAATTCCATCTCCATCAGTATCATCATTTGTTGGATCTCCATCTCCAATATCATTTGTTGGATCTCCATCTCCATCTCTATCTACAGTTAAATCTGTATCTGGTTCTAAATCTTCATCTATTGTTAATGTTCCATCTCCATCATCATCTGGATCTAAGTAGTTAGGAAAACCATTATCATCCGTATCATCATCAACATCTAAAACAAGTCTATCGCCATCAATATCTTCTAAATATGAAGGAACCCCATCATTATCGTGATCTGCTTCTACACTTCCGTACAACTGAACACTGAATATCAAAGGCGCATATTGTGGGATTCCATTCTGAACTTCTTCAAAATATGCTAAACCTGAAGGCATAAAAACTGTAAAATTACCAAAATCCATATTATATCTAACGGTACCATCGCCGTTCTCCATAAAACCTGACGCTCCCTTGAAATCTACAACTGCTTCTCTAAAACCTTCTACAACGTTTACTAAATCAAACCACACTGGAGTTACTGCACTATCAAACACTCTTCTCCTAGGGTTGTTATTATCTACAGGATCATTTTCATCTATTACACCATCACCATCAGAATCTGAAGAAGTTGGATTGTTATCAATATCACTATCATCAGCAATACCATCGCCGTCACTATCTGTTTTAGTAACAGAATCATCTACCGTATCAGGTTCTCCATCTCCATCTGCGTCTACATCCCCATCATTAGGAATTCCATCTCCATCATCATCTTCGTAATCATAAAAAACCTCTCCGGTATAAGTTACAAATGTAGAATCTGCAAACTGTGTTTGGCGTTCAGTAGCCACTCCATTATCATATTTAAGCATGTACAATGTATAAGAAACCTCTGTATCCATATTGGTAACTGTCTTAGTTTCCAAAAATCCGGAATCCCAAATAGAAGTTTCGCCACTATTAACTCCTGCTATAGTATCAAATTGGACAGTCTGGAAATCAGGATTTCCGTCGTTATCTACTAAGGTAAAAAAGTGTGTTTTTAAGTAATTTTGTATTATCGGATCTTCATCGGCCTGCTGCTCCGCCTCATCTCTAATCGGCACACTAACAAAATCATTATCATCATCATTATTACAGGCATATAAGGATGCCACGACAACACCTGCGGCAAAAATATATTTTCTTACATTCATTTGATTGCTTTTTTGAAGGCGCAAGATACAATTTTCTTGTACTTTTGCTCAACTATTATTATAGATAAAACGCATTTTTTAATCATTTTTTATGCGAGTTGATAAATATTTATGGTGTATCAGATATTTCAAGACGCGTAGCATTGCTACCAAAGCTTGTAAAGAGGGTAAAGTAAGAGTGAATGGGGATATTATAAAACCATCACGAGAAATCTACCCAACTGATAAAATTACAGTTCGAAAAAACCAGGTTAACTATGAACTTGTTGTTCTGGACACACCAAAAAGTCGACTTGGCGCTAAGCTAGTCGACATATATCGTAAAGACGTCACCCCAACGGAAACGTTGCAAAAACTAGATCTTTTAAAATATTCTAAAGATTACTACAGAAAAAAAGGTGCTGGTAGACCTACCAAGAAAGATCGAAGAGATATTGATGATTGGTTTGAAGAACCTTCTAATAACGATAGTGAGGAATGAAATTAGATTCAAAATTTTGGAATAGAAAATATCGTTCAAATCAAACTGGATGGGACATAGGATATGCATCTCCTCCAATTATCTCATACTTTGATCAGTTAGAAGACAAAAACTTAAAAATATTAATTCCTGGATGTGGAAATGCATATGAGGCTATTTATTTATTTCGGAATGGTTTTAAAAACATCTACATATTGGATTTTGTAAAAGATACTCTTGATAATTTCAAAATAAAATTTCCGGATTTTCCTGTATCTCAAATACTGTATAAAGATTTTTTTGAACTAGAAGATCAATTCGATATTGTTGTAGAACAAACATTCTTCTGCGCAATTCATCCGGACGAAAGAAAGCAATATATTACTAAGATGAAATCAATTTTAAAACCAAATGGAAAATTAGTTGGTCTTTTCTTTAATATAGAATTTGAAAAATCAGGCCCTCCATTTGGAGGTACTAAAAATCACTATCTGGGGTTATTTTCACAACATTTCAAAATTAACACATTAGAAAAATGTTATAATTCCATTCTACCACGCAAGGATAACGAACTCTTTTTTATCTTTGAAGTCAATTGAAAAAAACATAACTCCAGTTAGAATGCAAGCCGAAGACAATATCATCCTTACTCACGAACAAATACAACATAAGATTAAACGTATAGCATACCAAATCTATGAAACCAATGTAAATGAAAAAGAAATTGTTATTGCTGGTATTGCTAGTAATGGTTATATTTTTGCTCAACGTCTAAAAGCAATATTAGATGAGGTTTCTGATATTGATATTACATTATGTGAAGTAACTATGGATAAATCTTCTCCACAAGACACTGTTAAAACCTCCATTTCTGCTTCGGATTATAAAAACAAATCACTTGTTCTTGCAGATGATGTGCTTAATTCTGGAACAGCTTTAGTGTATGGCGTCAAACATTTTTTGGATGTACCACTAACAAGGTTTAAAACAGCCGTTCTTGTTAATCGTAATCATAAAAAATACCCTATAAAAGCTGATTTCAAAGGAATTTCACTTTCTACATCACTACACGAACATGTGAATGTAACTTTTGGAGAAAATGATCTAGCTATACTAGAATAAAACATTTTGCATTTCCTTGACAACTTCTTGAATAGTCTTGTTATCAGTAGAAATAACATACTCCGCTTGATTATAATAAAAAGAACGTTCGAAAAGATGTTTACGAACAAAGTCCTTAAGATCATCCTTAGATGATATATGAGCTATTAAAGGACGTTTTTCTTTCTCTAGATATAATCTATCCACTAATTCTTCTAAAGAAGTTTTCAGGTACACACTTTTAGCGTTTTCATCTCCTTTAATGATCTCAAGGTTTCCCGCAAAACAAGGAGTTCCTCCTCCTAAAGAAATAATATGATTATTTTTCGTTTTTAAGACTTGTTTTAGGTACTCATTTTCTTTTTTTCTAAAATATATTTCACCGTTATCCTCAAAAATTTGACCTATTGATTTTTTTTCTTGATTTTCTATAAAATCATCAAGATCGATGCATTCCATTTTTAATTCAGAAGCTAAATCCCTGCCAATAGAGGACTTACCGCAACCCATATATCCTAATAAAATAATATTCATAAAGTAAAAATTAGGTAATTTATGCCTAAAAAAAAGGGCATTTAAAATAAAACGTAAATTTATATTAAATTCTTCTTGAAAAATAAATTATTGATAGTATATTTGCACCCGCATTCAAGGAAAAAAGAATGTATGACCGGGTAGCTCAGTTGGTAGAGCATCTCCCTTTTAAGGAGAGGGTCCTGGGTTCGAGCCCCAGCCCGGTCACAAATACTGAATAATTATGAGGTATTACTGATTATTTATTCTATAGTTCTTTAAAATATATGATAATTTAATTTATCAATGACCGGGTAGCTCAGTTGGTAGAGCATCTCCCTTTTAAGGAGAGGGTCCTGGGTTCGAGCCCCAGCCCGGTCACTAAAAAGTATCGCAATTCCCCTGTGATACTTTTTTAGTTTTACACTATATTGTAAAATAAATTATATTGCCCAGGTGCTGGAATTGGTAGACAGGCATGGTTGAGGGCCATGTGTCCATTAGGGCGTGCGGGTTCGACTCCCGCTCTGGGCACTTTTCTTCTTTACCACATTAAATTCGAGTAAATTTTCAAAAATCAATTCCTATAGTTCATTATCTGTATAAGTAATGATTATAGACAAGATACTTACACTTCAATAATTAACACACAAGCCTTCCTAATTATATTAAAAAGCTAATAGCTAGAATACAAACAACACATCAATTACTATAAAAATAGTTTATTTACTATATTTATAGTAATATTACTAAAATTATAGTTACATTAGCAATATGAAAGACTTAACAAAAGCAGAGGAACAAATTATGAGATACTTATGGAAGCTTGAAAAAGCGTTCCTAAAAGATATCGTAGAGCAATTTCCAGAACCTCGCCCTGCTTATACTACCATATCAACGGTGATCAGAACCTTAGTGACCAAAAAATTCATAAGTTTTAACACCTACGGAAGAATAAAAGAATATTACCCACTCATATCTAAAGAAGTTTATTTCAAAAATCATTTTAAAGGTGTTGTAAAAAATTTCTTTAGTGGTTCTATAAGCAAATTTGCCATGTTTTTCACAAATGATGAAGATTTGAATGTTAAAGAACTAGAGAACATGAAACAATTTATAGAAGAAAAAATTGAAAAATTGAAAAAAGAAAATGAGTAATATTTTAACATACCTGTTTCAAGCTAGTTTTTGTTTAGCCATACTATACTGTTCTTATTATTTATTCTTTAGGAGATTAACTTTTCATAAGATTAATAGAATAGTATTACTCCTATTGATACCTTGTTCTTTAGGTATTCCGTTACTAAATCAAATAGAATTCACTATAACCAACGAAACTATAACAATCCCGTTTTTTAATGAACTTCTACCGATAGATCAACCAGCAACAGATGTTGTTTTGCTGGAAAAGCCACGCTCCGAAGAAAAGAATTATCTGACTAATCTTATTTCATTAATGTACATCTTGGGTTTCTTTATAGCACTATTTCGATTATCTCTATCTGTAATACAACTTTATAGAATAAAGAAAAAGTCCAATATATTTTCGAAAGATGGATATCGCTTTGTTACAACAGATACTCCTCATATATTCTCAAGTTTCGGCTGGATTTTTATTCCAAAAAATAAAACAAATGAAATTGCCTCAGCTGTTATAGAACATGAAAAAGCACATATTAAGCTATGGCATACTGCAGATTTAATACTTACGGAAATATATGTTGTTATATTTTGGTTTAATCCATTCTCTTATTTTTTCAGAAAATCAATACGATCTGTTCACGAATTCCAAGCAGATAGCTTTGTTCTAAATACCCAAATAAAAAAATCCTATTATTTAGAACTCCTTATCAGTACGTTACAAACCAGACAAACAAAAAAATTACATAGTTATTTTAATCATTCATTAATCAAAAAACGAATAGACATGATCACAAAAACCAATTCTAATCAAAAAAGTATTTTTAGATACATCTTATTATTACCAATTTTCATGATACTCTTAACAGCATTTATAAAACCTAAATTTGATGATAAGAATATTGTGGATAATATTATAGAGGAAGAAATGAAGGTCGAAATTCCACCTTCGATATTTCCAATCGAAAATGGTTCAAAAGATAACATCACTGCGGTTTATGGAAAAACCCATAAACACCCTCTTTTAAAAAAGAAAGTAATTCATAAAGGAATAGATATCCGAGCTAAAATTGGAACTTCAGTATTAGCTACTGAAGATGGAACAGTTTCTGTAGCAAAGGATAAAGGGAATTGGGGAAATTTAATTGTTATTACCCATGCTAACGGTTATGAAACTTGGTACGCTCACTTAGACAGTTTCGAAGTAACAGAAAATCAAAAAGTAAACAAAGGGCAAGTTATTGGAAAAACCGGAAACACAGGCCTTTCTACTGGCCCTCATCTTCATTATGAGGTAAAACTTAATGGAAAAAACATGGATCCAATGGATTACTTAAAATAAAAAAAGTAGGCAAGGATATCCTAATCCTTGCCTATGCTTTTACAAAATGTTCTTATCTAAAGACTAAAATTAATTCTTGCAAATAAAAACCTCCCTGAATATCCAAACTGAGAAGTTCTTCTGGAATACACAAATTGGTCACCCGCTGTTCCTCCTGCTCTATTTTCATCAGGATACACATCTAACAAATTATTAGCTCCAATCGTAATATTTAGATTTTCTAAAACTTTTGCAGAAAATGAAAGATCTGTAACCACTTTTCCTCCATACAGCGCATCATCACTAACTACAGTTCCATCTACTCTTGGATCTCCATTAAAATCATCTGGATCTGTAACTTCTCCAAAGAATACGTTTCTAAGTAAAATATCATACCGCCCAAAAGATAGAGCATTGGTTAGACTCAGCTTGGTTCTTGGTTGCGCTAATGTTAAAAAAGCTTCTTCTTGCCCATCGAAAAAACTTCCACTTTCTCCTGCCGCAGCAATTCTTTCCGGAACTCTTATATCTTCTACTTCAGTCTTAGCAAATGTGGCGGAAAGATCATTTTTAAGTATCATATTCTCTCCAATATTCATTTTATGTGCCACCACCACATCTATTCCTTGTGATTTTGTATCTATTGCATTAACAAAGAATCGAGCACTAGTAGCTCCTGCATCTTCAAAAATCTGCGTTAATTCAGGATCTCCTCCATTTCCAAAACTACCGCTATACACAATCCTATCGTCTATATTAATTAAATATGCATCTGCCGTAATAGTGAAATTTTGAATTTTAGCAGTGAGCCCAAGACTAAAACTACTAGATGTTTCTTCTTTCAATTGTGCTATCCCTATCAATGAAGCTGCCCTACTATTATTAGTAAAAGTTCCTTGTTCAAATGGCTGATTATCTACGAAAACCGTGCTAGTACGGCTAAAAAATTGTTGATGTAAAGATGGTGCTCTAAATCCTGTACTATTTGCACCTCGAACTGAGAAGTTTTCAGTTATTTTATAACGAGTTGCTAATTTGTAATTAAATGTATCTCCAAAATCTGAAAAATTCTCATATCTACCTGCAAGACTTACCAACCATTGTTCTGTAAAATCCGCTTCTAAATCAATATACCCAGCGATACTATTTCTATATTCATCAGTTTCATTATTAGGATCATAACCTCTAAATACTTGCGAACCTCCTCCAAGAACCGCTCCTGTAAAATTATTACGCACCAAATCTGTTTCTGGAGTAGTACTTGTTACAATATTACCATTAATATCATAACTTGTATAAGACGCTTCTTCTCCAGCACTAATGGTATAATTCTCTACCTTATACTCTGCTCCCATCGCTATATTTAATCCTTTAAAAATATCATCATAGAATCTACCAATATCAAGATTTGTAGTATTCTGCATAAAACTCAAAGCTCCTGCATCGAAACTCCGTGGCGTAGCCACTCCTAGAGTTCCATTACTGGAGTTTCCAACAGTAATATCGAAATTGTTAATCCCATAAGTATTTGAAAAATCCACATTCCATTCATTTACTTTTCCTTTGATACCAACTGCTATTGATTTATCTACAATATCAGTTCCGATAGTTGGTAAGAATCCATTCGGAAACGCTGGAGTATTTGCTCTACCGTCTGCTTGTGCCGGTCTTCTATAAAACCCAGATGCTAAACCTTCTCGATAGCTAATCCCTCCGAAACTGTAGAATTCTGCATCTTCTCCAAGGGGAATTGACATATTAGCAAAGAACTTCCCTTCTCGTAATTTAGCTGTTCCTACTTTAAATCTAAAATCAGTACGTGTTAATCCTCTGGCTGATAATTCATCCTCATCTGCATCAAAATCTAATAGCGTCCTGAACGTATCGATATCAGCTGGATCACTAACATCCAATGCCGCGATCTGATCCTTCGTTACTTGATCTAAATAAGAAATATCCTGTGAAGCTGTTTGATAATCAACTAATGTCATTTCTGCAACATTTCCTCCGTTAGCAGCAAAAATACGTTCTGCTCCATGGAAACCTCTAAAAATATCTCCTTGATAATCTTTGTTACGTAACGCCGGTTCTCTTGTTGACAATGAACCTGTAAAATTAATAAACCCTCCATTATCGCCTATTGGTAGTCCATAATTAACATCAAGCTTTACTTTTTCTCCATCACTACCTCCATCGAATTGGTTAGAATTCTCACTAAAATTTGCTCCAGTAGTCAATGTAACATCCAATTTATTAGTTCCTTTTTTTAATACAATATTAATTACCCCTGCAATTGCATCAGAACCATATTGGGCAGCAGCACCATCTCGTAATACTTCGATACGCTGAATAGCCGCTGTAGGGATTGCATTTAAATCGGTTCCAACACTACCTGCTCCTACCGTTCCGTTAACATTTACCAAAGCAGTATTATGTCTTCTTTTTCCATTAACTAAAACTAATACTTGATCGGGACCTAATCCACGAAGTGAAGCAGGATCAATATGATCCGTTCCATCAGAAACAGTTTGGGTTTGTGATGTAAAAGATGGTGCTACATAATTTAATATTTCATTTACAGATGTTTGCGGACCTTGCGTTGCTACTTGCGTAATATCAATTACATCAATAGGCACTGCGGTCTCTGTTGCAGTACGACTAGGATTTCTAGATCCTACAATCACAACATCATCCAATTGAGCAGAAGCATCTTTTAAAGCCACAGAAATAAAATCTTTTCCCGTAACATCAACTTCCACAGTTTCAAAACCTATATAAGAAATAACGAGTATATTATTATCATCTGGTATATTGATTATAAAATTTCCTTCAAAATCTGTCTGTGCGCCTATGGTAGTCCCTTTTACCAATACATTAGCTCCAGGAAGCGGACTCCCATTAGAATCTTTTACATTACCTTTTATCTCTCGAATAATTTTAAGTTTTTCTTTTATATCCGGAGCTTTCTTCAATACAATTTGTTTCTCTATAATTGAATAAGAAATATCTGTATTTTCAAAAAGCATAGATAATACTTCTTCGATGGTTCCCTTTTTTACCTTAATAGAAGTTTCTTGATTTAGATTGACTTCATCATTGATATAGAAGAATTTATACGAAGTCTGATTTTTAATCTCTTCTATTACATTAGCAATAGTTGTTTGCTCTAAATTAAGTTCTATTTCGCCCTGCGAAAAGCCGGATGTTGCCATCAGTTGAAAGATGGAAAAACAAAATAAAACTAATGTAAGCCTCATTCTTAAAACGATTGATTTGTGCGCTAGGTGTGAAAATAGCGTACGGTTACCCTTTTTTTTCATAATTTTGAAAAGTTTGGTTGTTAGTACTCAGTTAAATAATAATCAGACCATAAGGGAAGTGTTGCAGCACTTCCTTTTTTTTATGGTTTGATTTTAATCTTCATATATCATACAGAACTTATCAAATTCTCTGTACTACTTACATCTTTTGATAAGTCCTGAATGATTATTGCCTCTTAGCTATGGGGCGATGACAATTTTTTTATTTTCTATTTCATAATTAAAATTTATCGTCTTAGAAAATACATTAAGAATCTGTTTTACATTTTCCGTATCAAATTCTCCAGTAAATCTAGTATTATTCAATCTTTGATTTGTACTTATAATTTCTACATTATACGTTCTTTCTAATCTCTTAATTACCTCGGCGAAAGATTCATTATGTATGATCATCTTTTTCTGCATCCATGATGTAAAGAGTATAGTATTCACTTTCTTTTTTGCAATCAGCTCGTCACCCTTAGAATAAACCGCTTGATAATTTGGTCTCAGCTTCAATTCCTTTAATTTATTTTTAGCATTTATAGCAACCGAACCTTCAACCAATGTTGTTTTAATAGTTGAATCCTCAGCATAAGAGGATACATTGAACTTTGTCCCTAAAACTTTTACATCCATCTCTTTAGTTTTTACTATAAATGGTTGTGCTTTATTCGTAGTTACATCAAAAAATGCTTCACCTTCCAGATACACTATTCTATTAACCTCTTTGGCTATAAAGTTCTTAGGAAATTTTAGTTTACTATCGGCATTCATCCAAACCTTTGTTCCATCAGATAAACTCAATTGAAAAATTTCACCTTTAGGAATAGAAATCTCTAAATACTCTATTTCCTCTAAATCTTTAGCATTATCCGAAATAACTAACTTATCCCTATCTTTTTTACCAATCATACTACCATTAGCAGTTATAACATCAGACAGACTATTGATATCTATATACGTTATTGTTCCATCTTCTTGTACAATTTTGATCTTATCATCTCTTACTGTTTCAGTAGATACTAAATCTTCTACATTATCTACATTGGACGGGTTTAATCTACTTAAGTAATATCCTAATACTAGAACCCCTATAAGTATAGCTGCATATCGAAATACTTTTTTTAGAGTCTTTAATGTGATAACCTTACGCTCTTCTAATTCTTTTTCCTGTATCGAATTTAAAAACCGATTAAAAGCCTGATCAGAGTTTACAGAAATATCTTTACTAGAAGCATGCCATTGCGCAACTTTTTTCTCAAAAACATCTCGATGCTCTTGTTTCTGTTGTAGCCATTGTTTTAAAGTTTCTTTCTCCGAAGAAGAAATACTTCCTTCTAAATACTTCTTAATTATTGTTAAATAATTATCCATTCTTCTACATTTCTATATACATGATGCAAAAATCACATCAATCCCCTACTTTATTTTAATTTTTATAATTTAGCAAGTGATTGTTATCATGAAGAATCAACACAATAACATAGAAAAATTACTTATTAACGGGCTAATAGAGGGGGATCAAAAAAGTTATAAAATTTTATTTGATCAATATTATGACTGGTTATGTAATTATGTCCATAAGTTATCTAACGATAGCACATTATCCGAAGATCTGGTACAAAATGTTTTTTTAAGACTTTGGGAAAAAAAATCTACTTTACACATTACCTCTTCACTCAGAAATTATCTTTTCCGATCTTGCCATAACGAATACCTGATGCATTTGCGTAAACAAAAAAAAGAGATCGATTTATTAGATGAATTAAAATGGAAAGCGCTTTTTCAATTATACCAAGAAAATGAAAAAATGCAACAAGAAGCAAATTGGTTAAAAATAGAAAGCGCAATAGAAAAGCTACCAAAAAAATGTCAAGAGGTTTTTAAATTAAGTAGATTCGAACAGAAAAAGCATAAGGAAATTGCCGAAATTCTAGGTATTTCTACAAAAACTGTAGAAATTCATATCACGAAAGCATTGCGGTTTTTAAAAACAAATGTCTCTGCCTTTTTCTTTTAAGTATTTCTATAGAAGTACCTTTTTACTGTTAAATACATAAGTCTTTTAAATTTCAAATTCAGTTTCTAAATATCTTTTTAACAGTTATCGTTAATAATTTAACAAGAACTATCTAAAGATTATCTACTTTTTGTTTAAATTTGTTTAACTATTTTATACAAAAGGTGAACAATATAAAACAAAATTTTAGCATTAAGGATCTGGAGAATTTATGCGGTGTTAAAGCGCATACGATCAGGATATGGGAAAAAAGATATAATTTATTGTCACCAGATCGCACAGAAACCAATATAAGAACTTACAGTTTAAAAAGCCTTCAGAAATTACTTAATGTAACTTATTTAGTAAATAGCGGATATAAAATATCTAGAGTTTCAAAACTTAATAATGAAGAAATAGATGAGTATGTGCGAAGAATTGTTTCTGACAATAGCACAAAAAATCAAGCGATCAATTCTCTTAAAATATCCATGCTTAATTATGATCTTCAATTGTTTCTAGGAACTTATGAGCAATTAGCTGAGAAAAGAACTTTTAGACAAATATTTACTGATGTTTTTATTCCTTTGTTAACAGAGATTGGTCTATTATGGCAAACAAATACTATAAGTCCATCTCACGAGCATTTCATAACAAACTTAATCAAGCAAAAATTGCTTATCAATATTGAAAAACTTCAATATTCTAAATCTACAAAAACAGATAAGGCTTTTATACTTTTTCTTCCGGAAAATGAGATCCACGAACTAGGTTTGTTATATATTAACTATGAGATATTATTACAAGGATATAAAGCTATCTATTTAGGTCCTAGTATCCCTCTTGATAGCTTACCCAATATGCTTACTTTTCATGAAAACACTACATTTTTGTCTTATTTTACTGTTAGACCTGAAAAAGACAAAATAAAAGACTATGTTGCAAAATTTAACGATATAATATGTTCGAAACGTGAAAGTGAGTTTTGGATGCTGGGTAAACAAACCATGCATATATCTGAAAATAGCGCTCCCAACCACCGTTATTTCTCATCTATCACAGATCTAATCAAAGAATTATAACATATTATCTATAAACAAACCACTATGTCAAAGAAAGTAGTAATCATTGGTTCTGGCTTTTCGTCTCTTTCTGCCTCGTGTTATTTGGCGCAATCAGGATATGATGTATCGATCTACGAAAAAAATGATACCGTTGGTGGTCGAGCGAGACAACTTAAAAAAGACGGATTTACATTTGATATCGGACCTTCTTGGTATTGGATGCCAGACGTATTTGAAAAGTTTTTTAATGATTTTAATACTTCCCCTTCTGATTTTTACGGATTAGATAAATTAAATCCTGCATACAAAGTTTTTTTTGAAAACAAAGAAAGTATTACAATTGAGGATACCTTAGAAAAGATATATACCGCTTTTGAAAAAGAAGAAAAAGGAAGTTCTATAAAACTTAAAAAATTTATTGATGCCGCAAAAAACAACTACGATATTGCGATTAATGAACTAGTATATCGCCCAGGTGTTTCGCCCATAGAATTGGTAACTAAAGAAACCATCAAAAAAATTGGACAATTTTTTAGTACTATTTCAAAAGAAGTTAGAAAAGAATTTAAGAACGATAAATTAATTCAAATTCTTGAATTTCCAGTACTGTTTTTAGGTGCAAAACCAAGTGATACTCCTGCTTTTTATAGTTTTATGAACTATGCAGATTTTGGATTAGGAACTTGGCATCCAAAAGGAGGAATGTATCAAGTAATACTAGGAATGAAAAAATTAGCAGAATCGTTAGGTGTTGATTTTTTTACCAGTTCGCCTGTAGAAAAAATTGAAGTAGACAATGGAGTTGCAAATGGTATTGTCGTTAATGGTACCAAAATAAATGCAGATATAGTATTATCCGGTGCTGATTACCATCATAGTGAAACGTTATTAGAACCTAAATATCGACAGTATTCAGAAAAATATTGGGAACGCAAAACATTTGCTCCCTCTTCATTGCTGTTTTATGTAGGTTTTGACAAAAAACTAAAAAACATTCATCATCATAATTTATTTTTTGATACAGATTTTGATATACACGCAAAAGATATTTATGATGAGCCAAAATGGCCAGAAGAACCTCTTTTTTATGCGAATTTTACGTCTGTTACGGATTCTGGTTCAGCTCCTGAAGGAAAAGAAAATGGCTTTTTCTTGATTCCTTTAGCACCTGGAATAGAAGATACTCCAGCTTTAAGAGAAACTTATTTTGATAAAATTATAACGCGTTTTGAAGATTTAACTGAGCAAACTGTTCGAAATAATATTATCTTTAAAGAATCCTTTTGTGTTAAGGACTTTGTAAAAGAGTATAATTCATACAAAGGAAATGCATATGGAATGGCTAACACACTGTTGCAAACAGCATTTCTAAGACCTAAGTTGAAAAGTAAAAAAGTGAAGCATTTATTTTTCACCGGTCAACTAACTGTCCCTGGACCTGGAGTTCCACCTTCTTTAATATCTGGTAAATTAGTAGCAGGATTAATAGAATCACAGTTAAATGTATCAAGAAAACCGAAACTTCAAACTGTTTAATTTATGTAAAACACAACTGATTATTCAACACTATTATTAAAAATCTAATTATTAATTCTCCAATCACATTGAGACTTAAACCTAACTAAAACCATATCCATGAAAGCTTTATTTGATTCCGTTTCTTATAGTTGTAGTAAACTTGTTACTAATTCATATAGTACTTCTTTTTCTCTTGCATCTAAAATGTTATCTGATTCTATTAGACAGGATATTTATAATATTTATGGATTTGTAAGGTTTGCAGATGAAATAGTTGATAGTTTTCACGATTACGATAAAGAAACATTGTTTAATGACTTTGAAACTGAAATGTATAAAGCGATTGAGCAAAAAATAAGCTTAAATCCAATTTTAAACTCTTTTCAGCAAACGGTTCACGATTACAACATTGAACCAGAATTATATGAAGCATTTATGAAGAGTATGCGATTAGATCTTCATAAAACAGATTACTTGACTAATGCCGAGTATAAAGAATATATATATGGTTCTGCGGATGTGGTTGGACTAATGTGTCTTAAAGTGTTTGTAAAAGGAGATGATAAGAAATATAACGAACTTAAAGAAAGTGCTATGCATTTAGGTTCAGCTTTTCAGAAAGTAAATTTCTTAAGAGATCTAAAAGCTGATTTTGAAGAATTAAGTCGTACTTATTTCCCTGATACTGATCTTACACAGCTCGATGAAATGTCTAAATTAAGAATTATAGAAGAAATTCAAGAAGATTTTGACAAAGGTTTCGAAGGTATTATGAAACTACCAGCAGAAGCTAAATTTGGGGTTTACACCGCTTACATTTATTACAAAAAGCTATTAAACAAACTAAAGTCGACTCCTTCTGTTGAAATAAAGAATACTAGAATACGTGTCCCTAATTATCAAAAATTTGGTCTATTAGCTAAATCGTATTTTGATTATAGATTGAACTTAATATAATAGTATATTAAAAAAATTATCTAAAATGAATACTCTTATTTGGATATCAATTTTTATAGCTACATTTTGTTTTATGGAATTTATGGCATGGTTTACTCACAAATACGTCATGCATGGATTTTTATGGTCTTTACATAAAGATCATCACCATAAAGATCGTAGCAGTTGGTGGGAGCGTAATGATTTATTTTTTGTTTTCTACGCTGTAATAAGTATGTCGTGTATCATGCTTCATGATCCTATTACTTTTTGGTTTGGAGAATCTATTGGTTTTGGAATTTTAGCATATGGTATTGCCTACTTTCTCGTTCATGATATTTTTATTCATCAACGTTTTAAACTATTTAGAAACGCAAATCATTGGTATGCAAAAGGTGTGCGAAGAGCACACAAAATACATCATAAACATTTAGGTAAAAATAAAGGAGAATGTTTCGGAATGCTATTTGTTCCTTTTAAATATTTTAAAAAATAAAGTTATTCTGCAATTAATTGGT
Organism: Aquimarina sp. AD1; assembly: GCF_003443695.1. NCBI lineage: Bacteria > Pseudomonadati > Bacteroidota > Flavobacteriia > Flavobacteriales > Flavobacteriaceae > Aquimarina > Aquimarina sp. AD1. The sequence continues at coordinate 2,203,299 of NZ_CP031966.1, forward strand.
CAATCGTAGCCCTTACCTTCTCTGTATTCCAATCTGCTGCACCAATTTTATGAATTACTATATTTCCTTTCTTATCAATGAGGTAAGTTCCAGGAATAGGTTTGTGAACGAAAGGTTTAGGATGTTGTTTTGATAAAGACCTATAAATAGGGTAATTATAACTTTTATCACTCATAAATTTATTTAATTCAGGATCATCATCTTCCGTAAGGAAAACAAACACTACTTTATCTTTATAATCATTATATAGTTTTTGCAAAGATGGCATTTCTGCAATACAAGGAGGACACCAAGTTGCCCAATAGTTCAATAAAACTACTTTACCCTCAGCAACATTGAAATTCATTGATTCTGTATTCACCCCGTGTAATTTCCAGTCATAAGTAGCCACTTGCGCTCGTTCTTCTACATCTACTAAACTAGGGCTAAACGAAAATATTCTTGTTAAGAAAATTTGCATCATTCCTCTAGTATTAGGAATAAAAAAGAGCAATAAAATAATTACAAAAATTAAATTAGATATATTCTTTTTATTGAATTTCATAAGTGGTCTAGTATAGTATTACTTTTAAAATTTGTCTGTATAAACAGGTTTCCTTACAAAAGTATATAAATTAATAAAGCGCAACTTGGGGTTGCGCTTTAAAACTAACAAAAAAACAACAATGAACTATTGTGATATACTTCCTAAGAGAAGAGAAGCTACTACGTTAAGTTCACATTATCATTATCTTTAATGATTTTTATTTCTTTTTCAATGTATCTTTTAGTTTCTTGTTACTTGTATAGAATTTGATAGGCTGAAACATCCCTTAAGATCATTTGCATTCATACCCATTGCTAATCCTTCTAATCCATCCTCATATCTTAGATACCAGATTAGACATACTCCAGTTCCTGCTGCATCAAAATCAACACCTTGTACATCAAATAAAGTTCCTGGTAGTCCTAAAATTTCGCCTTGATCATCTGTAATAATCCACGTGCTATTAGGTCCTGCCGCATTTGTATTATCAATTGACAATCCACTTACCATATCTGGCGTTCCATCTACAGTAAAAGTATAAGGACCTCCTGATATTACCCCTGGACTCGTATTACAGTTTCTAGTTACTGTTATCGAATTAGAAAGATCAAAATCTCCTGTTACATTGTTGGCGTTCATACCCATTTCTAATCCTGTTACTGTTCCTGTGTATCTTGCATACCATATTAAACAAATACCTGGACCCGCAGCGTCAAAATCAACACCTTCTACAGCCATCAAAGTTGGTGGTAATCCTAAAATATTACCTTGATCATCTGTAATTACCCAAGTACTATTATCACCAAATACATTAGTATCATCTAATGTAATTCCTGATACCATATCAGCAGTTCCATCTACATCAAACTCAAATGGTCCTCCAGAAATTACTCCTGCATTAGCCACTTGATTACGAATAACCGTTATAGAATTAGAAAGATCAAAATCTCCTGTTACATCATTAGCATTCATACCCATTTCTAAACCAGTTACGGTTCCATCATATCTCGCATACCATATTAAACAAGTACCTACTCCTGCTGCGTCAAAATCAACTCCTTCTACAGCCATTAGTGTTGGCGGCAATCCTAAAATATTTCCTAAATCATCGGTAATAATCCAAGTACTATTGACCCCAAAAGCGTTAGTATCATCTAATGTAATTCCGGATACCATATCAGCATCTCCATCAACGTCAAATTCAAATGGTCCTCCAGAAATAGTTCCTGCATTTACAACTTGATTACGAACTACGGTTATTGAATTAGAAAGGTCAAAATCACCTGTTACATCATTGGCATTCATACCCATTTCTAAACCTGAAATTGTTCCTTCATAACGAGCATACCATATCAAACAGGTTCCAGCACCTGCTCCATCAAAATTAACTCCTTCTAAAGCAGTAATTGTTGGAGGTAATCCTAAAATATTTCCTAGATCATCAGTAACTACCCAAGTACTACCAGAACCAAATACATTAGTGTCATCTAATGTAATGCCTGAAACCATATCTGCTTCACCATCAACATCAAATTCAAATGGTCCTCCAGCTATAACTCCTGCATTAGCTACTTGATTTCTTATTACGGTAATCGAATTAGAAAGATCAAAATCACCTGTTACATCATTGGCATTCATACCCATTTCTAAACCGGTAATAGTACCATTATATCTAGCGTACCATATTAAACAAGTTCCTGCACCAGCCTCATCAAAATTAACCCCTTCTACTGCGGTTATTGTAGGTGGTAATCCAAGAATATTCCCTTGATCATCTGTTACTATCCATGTACTACTTGTACCAAATGCATTGGTGTCATCTAAAGTAATTCCTGAAACCATATCTGCTTCACCATCCACATCAAATTCGAAGGGACCACCAGCGATTTCACCAGCATTAGCGACAAGTACGTTATCGTCGTCGTCATTACAGGAAACTGCGATCAATCCTATCGCTAGTACTCCTATTATTAATTTTTTAAACATTGCCTTTTGTTTTATGATTATTATTACTGTAAAAATAATTTCATAAAACTTTTTAAAATGTTAGGTAGCTAACACTAAGCAACAATTTTTAAACGAATTTCTCTTCTATTGAAATCTATTTGCTTAGACTCTTTCAATTCGTTCATAATGATATTTAAGGTAGGACGCGATGTACCAATAAGATTTGCTATATCTCTTTGTGTATATGGATGTTGTATCACAGTATCTCCAGTATTAGGACAGCAATACCCAAAATCTTCTTTAAGTTCATCTAGGAATTCTAGTAATCTAGTTTTAGTATCCTTAAATAAGAGTAATTGCAACCTTCTTTCTAAACGTTTAAAACGAAGTCCAATAAATTTATAAACCTTTAAGCTAAAGGTCTGATTATCCCTCATAAGATCGTGCATAGTTTGCACCCCAATAGGACAAATGGACGTTGCATTATCAACGGATTGTGCAAACTCTGTTCTTCGATCTTCTCCTAAAATTGCTTTTTCTCCAAAAAGCTCTCCTCGTGTTAAGATTGCTTTTACAACTTCATTCCCATTTTCAGAATAATAACCAATTTTTACCTTCCCTTTTTCAATTAGGTATACTTTATTGGCTGAATCTTCTTCAAAATAAATGTAATCGCTCTTTTTATAAGCGTCGAAGTCGTGATCTTTTTTGTAATTTCTAAATTTATGAGGACATAATACCTTGAAGAGATTGGCATCCTCAAAAAACCAAATTGTACTCATGATGTTTGTGTTTTATAAGTTAGTTAGATATCTAGTGACTGATACCATAAAGACTGTCGTAATACTAAAATGATCCTTACAAAAAAATGATCAAATTAATTTTTTGTAAAACAAACGAGAACCTCACTATGTTATAACAAGCTATTCATTATAAACCCTATACAACTACAAACAAAAACTCCCAAAAAATACTTTTTTGGGAGTTTTAATGAATATTCATTTAATTCATGACAGAATCTTTTTTCTAATCTCAGACAAACTTTCATCTTTAATTAATTTACCATCTTTAAAAACAGTCTCAAACAATCCTTGAGTTTCTTCCTCTACTGTACATTGATCTTTTAATATAATCTCACCATTAGACTTATATAATTGCATTAGTCCTTTTGCTGATTTTTTAGTTCCATCATCTGTTATTGGATCTTTAAAAATTTCTCTTCCTTCTCCATTCACCTCAACATAAGTAGCTTTCATAGCAAATCCAAAAGTATCTCTAGTATTATATTGATAAGTAAAACTCCCTATTCCTAATACTACATTAGTAGATGCAAAACCTTTTTCCTTAAGACGCTCACAGATCTGTGTTGCTCTATCTATTGTAATACTATCCCCATAAATTGCTCCAATTTTAGGATTTAATACCTTATATCCTTGTTCATTAATGGCTCCTCCAAATTCATCCCAAAGCAATTCGATAACACCTTTAGCTACTGTAGGGTTTTCATGTTCACAACCACAAATAATATCTACTGGATCACCAGAATCCGGTCTGATCACCAATTTTCCGTCACGCTTTAAAATTTCTTCTTTTAACTTTGGAAGATATTCTGTTAATACTTTCCATAGATCCCAAGTATCAGATACTACAGATAAAATTCCTGTTGGATATGTTTCTAACAATCTTTTAAAAGTTCCAATCTCATCATCTTTACTACCGGCACACATCACACTATGTTCAGTTGCATTTACACTACCTATTACCAGTTCTTTTGTAACATCAGCATTGTAATACATTTCATAAGCTTTTGCTACTGGTAAAGTATCACTACCAGAAAAAGATAATGCATGCCCCATTCCACTAAGGATAGCTGATTCTGTACCAGACATTCCTCTCATCGAAAAATCATGCCCTTGCCAAGTAATAAATTCCTGGTTTTCTTTATCAGTTTCCATAGCATACTTACTAAGAATCTTTTGATATTGCTTAGCAATCGTAGCAGAAGTACAAGGCTGCCAGATAATATTAGAAAGTAGAGTTTCTAAATAGTTTGTTAACCAAAAGAATTCTGATTTTGTATTAACCAACGTAAACATAGGTACTCTTATAGGTACTTCTGTCCCTTCTGGTAATGCTTTTATCTCAATTGGTAAATATCCTAAATCGTGCAATGCTGCAATATGCTGAGTGTCATAATCTACACCCAAATAATTATCCACATATTTTTTATATTCTGCAACAACTTCTTCTTTTGGCTGATTAAAAAAGTCTTTATTAAATCTCTTGATTAAATACTCTTTGATAAAATACTGTAATCCGAAAAAGACAACATGATCAATTCCATCTATTCTACTTTTTCTAGGAGTCCAGTTAGAATACACTAAAGTAGTTCCATCTGGATATTGTTCTTTATGACCTAATTTGTAACCGTCTGTTAATAATAGTGGATTCATATATTAATTGTTTTGCGTTAATTATACGCAAATATAGTTTTTATTTTAAAATAAATAAAATTTTTAAAAACATTTCTTCTAAAATGCCTTTTATATTCTACTTGTTTCTAACCTTATTTAAGTATTTTTTAAATTCTTTTTGAAAACTAACAATATCCATCTTTTCCTTTTTAACGCTATCTCCTTCTATATATTCTTCATAATAAGAGTCTACTCCTTTGTCAAAAAATCGTATTCCTGTTACTACATTTCCATCATCTCCAGTTTCTAAATACCCTCTATATTTTTCTGGTTCTTTTGGGTAAGTTCCTTCTTCTCTCTTAGTTTCTATTATAGCAGCTTCTACTAAATCACTAAAAAAAGTGTCCATATCAGCGGACTTAAAAATTTCTGGTTTATCAAAAAAAATATTTGAAATATTTATTAAATTAAGAGTGGGTAAATAATCTTGAAAACCACTAGTACCATAACTATAAGTACTATCATTCTTATCATACATAAAAAGGATACTATTCTTAGGCAAATTATTAGTTTCTCCTATCACAAAATATTTAGAACCTATATTTTCATTATTCATAACATATCTTATCTCCCAGTACATATCTTTTTTTGATAAGTTTGTCTGAAATTTATCTCCTTCGACAGCCAGTGTAGGAGACTCTATAACTATAGAATCACTCTTTAGAATCATAGAAGTTCTCTGATAATAATGCATAGCAAATACATCAATATACAATGCTACAATCTTACCATCCATTATCTTTTTGGAAAACAGAGCAGAAGGTGCTTCGACATATTCATATCCCTGAAGAATTTTACCATCTCTATATATCGATTTTATATTGAGTTTTGCCTTGTATAGATTTCGCTCATATTCCTCGTATTCTTCTTCACTCATTTCATACTCTTCACTAGTTTCATCTTCTTCTCCCTTAAAAAGTTCCTCACTAATTTCTACTGTTTCTGCTCCCATTGCCATTTGAAAAACATCTAATGAATATTGAAACTTAGCCTCTCCATTTTCATAATAATCTACTCTAGGGAAATCTTGATCTCCTTTGGAGAAATATCCATTAAAAGGAATACCATCTTTATAAATTCCTATATATGTTTTCTGGGGTTTTTCTAAAATTAAAAAGGAATTGTGCTCAATAGTATCTTCCATATTTTGAGAATTAATAGTGTTGGATAAAAGCATACAGAATACCAAAAGAAAAGTCATTTTGACCTTATAATTGATTGTATATTCAAGTGAAAATTTGATAATCATCATTATAAATATTTTGAATGACAAAAATCGGTAGAATTTCATGTAGAAACTACCCCATTTTCAGCTAAAATAGGAAAGACTTAGTTTCGTCCTTTTTCATTAGGATATAAGGAAGGTAATGAATCGCTTTGCCAAAATTCTTTGGTATCAATATCCAGTATTGTGAGTTTTCCTTTAAAAGCTGCTCCTGTATCGATGTTCCAAACATTAATTCCTTGCATTGGGACATCACAATTATAATGTAATGTTGGTGTATGACCTATATATATTTCAGAATATAGTTTTAATCGATTTGGATATAATGCCGAGTGTTTTTTAACTCTTTTATCCATTACAATAGCCATTTCCCACAATGTCCTATCCCATCTATAATTAGTAAGATACACTTCATTTTCTGGCCCTTTCATTGATGAAAATCCTGCATGAATAAACAATCTATTCTCTTTATCAACATGATAATTTTTGAGGTTTTTATAAAACTCTAAATGAACAGAAGTGCTAAAGTTATTAGTTAAATAAGAAGTAATAGTTTCTTTACCTCCATTGCGAAACCAAATATGGTTTTCGGTTTCTGGATCTAATAACCACTCATGACACCATACATCATGATTTCCCTTTATAAAAATACATTTTTGTTTTTTGCTCAATTCAATTAGGTATTGAATCGTTTCTGCAGATTCGCTCCATCCGTCTACATAATCACCTAAAAAGATTAATGTATCTGATGGTATTACTTTAGCTCTTTCTAGCACCTGTAGTAATGCCTTGTAACCTCCGTGTATATCTCCAATTACTAATGTTCTCATTGTATTAATTTATACATTATATCCGTTCTTAACACATATTTTGTTCCTGAGATTATTGGTTTTCCCTCATGACGTAGTGGATGATGGAATATCAAAGCATCCCCAAGTTTAGGTGTAATTGTGACTCCGTTTTCAAAATAAGTTTCTCCACCTTCAAAATCTTCATTGAGATATATCAAAAATGAGAAGAAACTACATTCCTTCTCATTTCGTTTATGACTACCATCTCGATGCACTTTAAAACGTTGTCCCTCTTCATACTTATAAATACGAAACATTTCATTAAGACCATTCGCTTTATAAATCCCAAAATTCTGCACTACATATGGTTCTAATTGTTTCCAAATCTTATCAGCTAGCAATTGGTCTTTGAATAAAATTCGTTGATTATTACGAACTCCTTTTACCATTACTTGTTTGCCATCAATAGAAACTTTAGCCTCTTCGAATGAAACTTGTTCCCCTTTCTCTATGAAATGATCACACATTTCTTTTGAAAGAAAATCTTCTATTAAAAATATTTCTGGATGTAGTACTTTCTTGATCATCACTTTCACTTTTTAAACTCGATATACTCTGGAGCAACAGTATCCGTTAACCAGACTCCATTATCGGATTGATAAAATTCAATACCATCGCGATACATATCTCCTGATCGAACCGTTAATATAATGGGCACTCCTCTTCTGGAACCTACCTTCATTGCTGTTTCTAGTTCTTCGCTAAGATGCGCATGATGTCTACTCATCTTTAGCAGACCTTTTCTTCGTATATCTTCTCTGAACTTCCCTACGGTACCGTGATATAAAAATTCTGGTGGTTGAATAGGCGTATATTCTAAATCTACTTTTATAGAATGTCCTTGATTCGCTCTGATTTTGGTCTTATCCTCATTAAAAGCAAAACGCTTTTTATCATTAGTAGCTACCACTTCTTTTAGGGTTTCTATAGTTAGTTTATTGCGATGTTTATTTGCTTTACTTATCAATTCATTAACATCTGCCCAACCGTTTTCATCTAATTTCAATTCAATCTTTCCTGGATTATGCCTTAGGATAAGACTCAAAAATTTACTTATTTGTTTCGTATTTGTTTTCATTTTTTTCAATAATTCTTTTTAATTCTTCATTTTCAGGTGAGGTATATTTCTGACCGAAATATGTTTTTGTTACCCTAATTTCTCCTACTATATTTTCATTAAACTCTTCTAATTCTTCTGCGGGAATCCATAATTCATTATGAATGGGACCTCCTACATTTTCTACTTTATATTTTTTCAAAAACGACTCGTTCATATCAAAAGTGGTTACAAAACCTGAATACCCAGATCCTTCATCATCCAAGTTCCACTTGGTTGCTATTTCTATGGCATATACTTCATTCATTACTGGATAGAAGATCGGTTGCCAACTCAATCTTTGAGGGAAATATTTCCATCCAGTATTATGAATTAACTCTAGTTCTTTTAATCCTACAGGTCTATATAGTGTTATAGTTTTCATTTTAAATTGGCATTTGTTTTTTCACCCTAATATCTTCTAAACCTTCTCTGTATTCTGATAACCCCATATTAAATTCATCTATGGTATTGGTGTTTTTTATATAATCATAATACTTATTCTTTTTCAGAACTTTTTCTAATTCAAAACACCAATAAATTGTCATTAATGGATTAATCCACAATTCACTTCCTTTTGTTCTACCAGTCTTATGATAGTTTCCATAATTCCCTTCTAAGGCACTAATAATCGAATTAGAAACAATACTTTCCATTCCTGTCATTTTACTATCCACAAAATCGATTGCTTCTTTATACTTTTGGCCTTCTAACATTGAATTAAGCACTTGGAACGACCCCAAATATGCATTCTCTCGATCTAATTCTGCTAAATTTTCGAGAAACCTATAATGAGAAACTCCGTGAAAATGATCTACTCCAAAACCAATACTTACTAGTAATTTTTTAGCAACATTGATCTGAAACGCTGCTGCCATGGAAGAAACATCTTCTTGTGGCGTTCCTAATCCTTCTTCATCTCCAAACATTAAACAATCAGTTCCGCCATCCACCAAAATAACAGTGTCTATTTTATGTTTATCCACTAAAAACTGATATGCACCCTTAAGAGGTTGGACTGCTATTCTTTCAAAAGCGTAAATGTCCACTGATATTCCCTGAGATTGAAACCATAATTTAAGGTACTTCTCTGGAAAATATGCTGGCATTGTATATACCTGATCACCAGATCTTATTTTATAACAAAAAGGAAATACTGACTCTGAATTGGTATTGCGTAATCTCGTAAAAGAGTAATTAGCAATAGTTACCTTTTTACCTTGTTGTATTAAGCTAAAATATAATGGTATAGCAGCGTAGATATCAAAGCCACCTCCCATTCCTGCTAGCAGTATGTTATTGCTTTCTTCAACTTCCTGAAAAAAAGGTATTTTATCTAGTGTATACATAGTTTATTTTTTTATCCTTAACAATTCATCATATAACTTATAGTTCTCTTCATCAAAACACACAAAGATTACTTCTTCTATTTGATCTTGCTGAAAACTCATTACCGTTTCAATGGCAATCTTAGCAGCCAGTTCCTTTGGAAACTTATAAATCCCCGTACTTATGTTAGGAAAAGCAATGGTCTTAATATCATTCTCTATAGCCAATCTTAAAGAATTCAAATAACAATTAGCTAGTAGTCTTTCTTTATCTTTTCCTCCTGTATTCCATACCGGTCCTACCGCATGGATTACATATTTAGCAGGAAGATTTCCGGCAGTTGTAATCACAGCCTCTCCTGGATTACATTTACCTTGGGTAGCTCTAATCTTTCTACAAGCCTCTAAAATTTCCGCACCTCCTTTTCTATGAATTGCTCCATCCACTCCTCCTCCACCTAATAAAGAGGTATTCGCAGCATTAACAATGACATCTACCTTTACAGTTGTTATATCTGATTGGAGTGCTTTTAGTTTCATACATCACTTTTTTACTTAGTTCACCTAATTCCTATTCTTCGTTTTGTATCATCAGGAACTTCATACGTTTTTTCTCCGGGCACTAATCTTTTAGCTTCCTTATACTTCCCATCTTTTAGTAATAATCGAATTTTCTTGGTTAACGGAGTTAAATCGTTTATTTCCTGTATCCATTCTTCATTATATTCTTTTATTAAATCTCTACCAATACCCACCTGAATGGATCTTATTTGCATCTTAGCTCCTTTTAAAGTTCTTTCTGGATCCCATTGTATATGAACTTTTGCATTTCGGAATTCCTTATCCCATAAAGCACCACTTTTATAAATAGTTTTATCAGGATCTGTTAACACTCCCATTGACAGCGCTTTTTCCCAACTAGCTTTATTTATTTTTATTCCAAGGATATACTCCTGATTCGATTTTGTCCCCCAATTACTTCGTTCCATTAACCATAAATAAGATGGTTTGATCCAGGTCATTCGATTAAAAGAAAAAGGTGATTCGAACTTATTATTCTTGATAGCAGGTAGGGCAATGGATTTACCATATGCTTGATACATCGTGATCGTTTCTCTATCATAATCTGCTCGTATTTCTTGAATCATTTTTATCTTTTTACTATTCTTTTAACTTCAAATATGTATTCAACTTCTCATTTTCAAAAATCAATGGTTTTTCGAGAGGAGTTATTAATTCTTCCAAATTATTAGATTTTACTAGTTCATATTGTTCTTTTACAAATTGTGAAATATCCTCTATCTCTAAAATATCTTCGGATGCATACGACTTTATAAACTCTTTTCTTAATCCAATCTGAATTGCTCTTCTTTCTAGCTTTACTCCATAAGGATCGTGATCAGGATCCCATTGTAGTCTAACATCAGAATTAGTAACATCCTCTTGCCAAGCTTCATAAGATGAATATAATTCAGGTTTAAATGAAGAGTACACCGCGTTACTTAGGTAACTTTCGAAAGCCTCTCGCTTTAGATGTATAGCTAATACAACTTCTTGTCCTTCTTTCGTTCCCCATCCATTACGATACATCATCCAAAGAAAATTAGGCTTAATCCAAGTCATTCTTTCTAAACTAAATGGACCACCAAAAAATTGATTTTCCACCGCAAAGTTTCCAATAGCTAGTCTATACGATTGATATACTACTATTTTTTGATCATCATATTGTGCCATAATATGATATCCTTGCTCCGGCCAGTTTTCTTCTTGTTCTTTATAATTTGTTAACTCTAATTTCATTTCTCAAATTCATTCTGAAAAGCTTCAATAAACTTTTTGTTTTTTGCATAAATAGCAAATACCACTTTTTCGAATACTCCTTTATATTTTTCTTTTAATAATTCCGAAAACAGTTTCGCTATCATTTTAGGATCATTCTGAAATACTCCACACCCCCAAGCTCCTAAAATCAAAGCGTTATGATTGTTCGCTATCGAAAGTGCTAATAACTTATCAATCCTTACTCTCATTACATCTTCAATCTTGGATACCTTATCAGCCTCAAACCTTTTAACTACTCCCGCATTAACAGCCGCTGCTGTAATTATCGAACTTACTATTGGAGTATCGAATAACTCTCCTTTATCGTTTCGTAGAACCGGAACTTTAGGACTATAAATCATTCCATCTGTATACATACAAGATTTCATTCCTCTATGCGTTTCATAAAATTCTATAGCAGATAGTTGACATGGATATAAACCTGAAGATCTCGCAATACTTTCTTCCTGAGCTTGTGCTCCATTAAAAAAACCTCCTCCAGGATTTTTAGCAGAAGCAAAGTTTAAGCACATCAGGTTGGAGAATCCTAAAGAAACTAATCTTTGTATACTGCCTATCGTTGTTTCTTCTACAACTTCAAAAGATGTTTTATAATTATCAATTGTATCTAACTCTATAAGTAACTCATCTAATTCTTTAGTATCATAAAATTTTGTTCCATAAATTGCGTTCTTCTGAATTTCAGAAATAACTATTTTTTCTTGTTTAGTATTAATATAGAAACCTTGTTCAGTTATTTCAAGCGTTTCCTTTGCAGTTATTTTTCTTAATGTCTTTTGCATTTTCTTAATTTTTTAAAGACCCTATGGATCTAATTCATCCCTCACTTCCATCAGGGCAAAACCTAATAGATTTTGACCTCTCCACAAATTAGGATTCTGTGCTTTTTCATTTGCCTGTCCCATTCCGATTCCCCATATGCGATCTCTTGGACTTGCTTCTACAATAATTCTTTTCTTGGTATTTAACAAAAACTCCTTCAACTCTTGGTGCTGTGAAAACTTATGATAGTTTCCTTGTTTTACAATTTCGTACTTATGAGTATCCCATACTTTAGGATCAAAATTCTTTACTTTTCTACCTAATTGCTTAGCTTCCATTGGTTGATTACAATCAATAATCTCTTTTAAAATTTCATTGTCTTCAAACAATCTGGCTTTTTCAACCATCATCCAGTGTTCTGCTGTTTTATAAACAACTCCTTCTACTTCGAAAGACTGATTCCACCATTGACTAAAACAACTTTTACCAATACTTCCATCTTTATTAGGCGTATGCCCCCAGAAGAACAGATATTTCAAACTCTTTCCTTTATTAAACTGCTCTTGTATGTTTTGTAATGTGTATTTCATTTCACTCTCTTCTTTACTTCATTAATCAATTCTTCTAAACTATCTACTTGTTTTACTTCATATCTCTCACAAACAATAGCTACATTTCCTTTTCTCCAAAATTCATCTGGACAACAAACAATTAGTTTTCCACTTCTAGCAAACAACCCCAATTCTAATAATGTAATTGGAGACTTTGTATTTTTATCAAAATACATTATAATCATTTCAGCCTTTTCTAAAGCTTCTAGTTCCCAGTCTACTTGTTCCTTAAAAACAGGATTGTCAATTGTTTGTTTCCAACTAGCATCCCAACTTGCTCTTCTGGGATTTAACAAGGTTACATCGTATTCTAATAACTCATTTATAACTATATCCTGCCATCTTTCTGCAACACCTACTTCGATACTACCTGCTAAAAAAACACTTAGATTTTTATCTAGTTCTATTTTTGTTGGTGCTGTTATTATTTTCATAGTTTTATATTTTCAATTCTTAGATTCCAGCCTGCGCCGGAATGACAGTATTTAATGTTTAGCTATATAACTGGAAATTGTATAACGTTCTTCTCTTCTATATCCCTAAAAGAATTGGTAGTAAAAACAGTATCAAATGACTTATTTAATTCTTCAAATCCTTTACTGAAAATTCCATGGCTTACTACTAAGCTTAACTTCCCTGCATTTTTTCCTTTTAATGCAGTTGCCAATCCTAAAAACGTTCCACCTCCATCACAAATGTCATCTACAATTACGCAATGTTTTCCATTAAGGTCTTCTTCATATACTCTAAAACCAGAGAGTTTCCCTGTTTTTACATCTCTTTTCTTAGAACATTCTACAACTTCTATTCCTCCTAAATACTCAGATACTTTATAAATCTTTTTTAATGCTCCACCATCAGGAGATATCAACACAACATCTTCATTAATATGACCTAAGCACTGTTTTACATACTCATAGTTCTCTATCACTTTTACATTATTCAACAACGCTGGAGTTACTTCAGAATGTGGATCAAAAACCATCACCTGATTATAGTTTTGCGCATTTATAATATCTGCATATACTTTTACACTTAGTGACTCTCCACTAACCATCACTCTATCCTGTCTTGCAGCTGGAAAATACGGAATCAAAACATTAATTAATTTCACATCCATTCTACGCAACGCATCTGTGGCTACTAACAATAAACCAACATCATTAAATGAATTCAATCTATGTGTAATTGTTACTTCATTACCTATGGATTTTTCAGAGATTTTGATATGTGGCTCACCACCATTAAAAACAAACGAAGTAAACTCAATTGATTTATCGAATGGAGTAAATGATTGATCTAAATGTAAATACTGCATAATTGTGTTATTTTTACGCAAATATAAAACAGATCAATATATTGACAAAATATTTTGCGTAAAAAATACAATAAAAGATGTTTTACAGGTATTACTAACTATAATTTGGATTCCACACTGGATGCCCTCATCCTTCAGGAGGGATCAACATGATATCTTAGAATAATGAAAAATGAGTTCTACTACTTCTCGACTCCGATCTAAGTACTACAGAATCTTTATTTAATATCGAAAAGGAAACCTTCTTCTTTAAGCTTGAAGTATTGCTTTTGATTGAACTTGAAAAGATTTGCCGGTCTTCCTCTTCCTTCAGAAATTTTTTCTTTTAGTTCTTCTAAAATACCAAAACTTAGAATTTTTTTTCTAAAATTTCTTCGATCGATTTGTTTATCGAGAATTGTCATATATAGTTTCTCTAAGTCAGAAAAGAGAAACTTATCTGCTAATAAATCAAAGCCTATAGGTTCATAGGTTAGTTTATTACGCAATCTTTTCTTAGCAATATCAAGAATAGTAGCGTGATCGAATGCTAACTCAGGAAGTTCATTAATATCAAACCAAGCTACATCATTAGCATCGGTATCTGCTTTTATATTATGATGTTCTGGTTTAACTAAACCAAAATACGTAATACTCACTACCCTATTTCTTGGATCTCTTCCTGGTTTCCCAAAAGAATACAACTGCTCTAAATAATCAGCAGTAACATTAGTTTCTTCTTTAAGTTCTCGTTCTACCGCATTTTCTAAACTTTCATTCTCTAAGACCAAACCACCTGGTAAGGCCCATGAATCTTTAAACGGCTCTATATCTCTTTTGATTAAAAGCACATGCAGTGCCTTATCTTTGTATCCAAAGACTACTGCATCTACTGCTACTTTAATATTTTGGCGTACCATATACGCAAAATTACAAAATTCTGACTTTTTACAAAACAAAAACTCCCGAAGAATAATCTTCAGGAGTTTCCTATAAAGTCTGTATTATTAATCTAAAATTTAAGCGTTTTGTTTCTTTATTAAATTCAAAGCAGAACCTTCTTTAAACCATTCGATTTGAGAATCGTTATAGGTATGATTTACTTCAATTACATCTTTAGAACCATCTGCATGTACAAACTCTATATTTAAAGTTTTTCCTGGTGAAAAAGCATTTAAATCTAAGAAGTTGATAGTATCATCTTCCTGAATTTTATCGTAATCTCCTTCATTTACAAATGTAAGTCCTAACATACCTTGTTTTTTAAGGTTAGTTTCATGGATACGAGCAAAGGATTTTACAATTACTGCAACAACACCTAAATGTCTTGGTTCCATTGCGGCGTGTTCACGAGAAGAACCTTCTCCATAATTATGATCTCCTACTACGATTGTAGGAACACCCGCAGCTTTATACGCTCTTGCTGTATCTGGCACACCACCAAATTCTCCATCTAATTGATTTTTAACAAAGTTTGTCTTTTTTCCAAAAGCATTAACAGCACCTATTAGACAGTTATTGGATATATTATCTAAGTGTCCTCTATAACGCAACCAAGGACCTGCCATAGAAATATGATCTGTAGTACATTTTCCGAAAGCTTTGATTAATAGCTTTGCTCCTTTTATTTCATCACCTATTGGTTCAAAAGGAGTTAATAACTGAAGCCTTTCTGATGTTGGACTTACATTAACTTGCACTCCACTACCATCTTCTACCGGCGCTAAATATCCCGCATCTTCCACTTCAAAACCTTTAGGAGGTAACTCCCATCCAGTTGGCTCATCAAACATTACTTCTTGTCCTTCTTCATTAATCAATTTATCCGTAAGTGGATTAAAGTCTAAACGTCCAGAAACTGCAATGGCAGCGGTTAATTCTGGAGATGCTACAAAAGCGTGTGTATTAGGGTTTCCATCTGCACGTTTCGCAAAGTTTCTATTAAAAGAATGAACGATACTATTCTTCGGAGCATTTTTAGGATCACTATATCTTGCCCACTGCCCGATACAAGGTCCACAAGCATTAGTAAAGATTTTAGCATCCAATTTTTCGAATATTCCAAGAATGCCATCTCTCTCTGCTGTATACCGTACCTGTTCAGAACCTGGATTGATTCCTAATTCTGACTTCATTTTTAGACCTTTATCCAATGCTTGTTGCGCAATAGAAGAAGCACGTGATAAATCTTCATACGAAGAATTGGTACAAGAACCTATTAGCCCCCATTCTACCTGTAATGGCCAATCATTAGCTTTTGCTTTCTCTGTCATACTCGTACCAACCTCAGTTGATAAATCTGGTGTAAATGGCCCATTTAATAATGGTCCTAATTCGGATAAATTTATCTCTATAACCTGATCAAAATATTGCTCAGGATTAGCATATACTTCTGGATCTGCAGTTAAATGTTCTTTTACTTTATTAGCGGCGTCTGCTACTTCAGCTCTTTCTGTAGCTCGTAAATAACGCTCCATTGATTCATCATACCCAAATGTAGATGTTGTAGCACCAATTTCGGCACCCATATTACAAATAGTTCCTTTTCCTGTACATGACATTGAAGTTGCTCCTGGGCCAAAATATTCTACAATAGCATCAGTTCCACCTTTTACAGTAAGAATTTCGGCTACTTTTAGAATCACATCTTTTGGTGCTGTCCAACCAGATAATTTACCAGTTAGTTTAACACCTATTAATTTAGGAAATTTTAATTCCCAAGGCATTCCTGCCATTACATCTACAGCATCAGCTCCACCTACACCAATTGCTACCATTCCTAATCCTCCTGCATTTACCGTATGAGAATCCGTACCAATCATCATACCTCCAGGGAATGCATAATTTTCTAAAACTACCTGATGTATAATTCCAGCTCCAGGTTTCCAAAAACCAATACCATACTTATCAGATACCGATTCTAAGAAATTAAATACTTCACTACTGGTATTCATCGCTGATTGTAAATCTTTATCAGCACCAACTTTAGCCTGAATTAAATGATCACAATGTACCGTCGTTGGAACTGCAACTTTCTTTTTTCCAGCTTGCATAAATTGCAATAATGCCATCTGAGCAGTTGCATCTTGACAAGCAATACGGTCTGGAGCAAAATCAACATAATCCTTACCTCTAGTAAATGCTGTTTTACTTTTACCATCCCAAAGATGTGAGTACAAAATTTTCTCTGCTAATGTTAAAGGTTTTCCTGTTACTTCGCGAGCAGCATCCACTCTTTCGGCAACTTGAGCATACACCTTTTTTATCATATCGATATCGAATGCCATATAGTTGTGTTTTATGTGTTTTCGTTATTCTTTTTTAAGTATTCCAAGATACGAAATATCGAATGACTACGAAAAGAGTATCGAGAATATAGAATGATTATAAAAAATATTCTATTGCACTAAAAACAAGTATTATACAAACTAAGAATAACCTGCACATAATATCGATTGCAAACAATCAATTTTAAACTTGATTCCCTAAACTGTCTATTTTCATTAAAAAGTTTATCTCGTATATCAAAAAACATCTTTAGCTAAAACCAAAAAAGCCTTAATACAACAATTCGTATTAAGGCTTTTAAACTATTATATATTTTTAATCACATAACTAATTGCTTCTGAGATGGTTTAAACTTAGTCAATACAATACCATCAACAGCAGCTTCATATTCTTCCATGGTTGGTGTTCTACCTAAAATTGTAGATAAAACTACTACTGGCGTAGAAGACAACAAAGATTCTCCTTTTTTGCCATCAGAATCTCTAACAACTCTTCCTTGGAATAAACGTGTAGAAGTAGCCATCACTGTATCTCCTGGCTCCGCTTTTTCTTGGTTACCCATACATAAATTACATCCAGGACGTTCTAAGTATAACATATTCTCATACTTTGTACGTGCTAAACCTTTTGGCGCACTATCATCAAACTCAAAACCAGAATATTTAACTAAAACATCCCAATCACCTTCTGCTTTTAACTCATCAACAATATTATATGTTGGAGGAGCAACAACTAAAGGTGCATTAAATACAACTTCTCCTTGTTGTTTCTCAATGTTCTTTAACATCTGAGCTAAAATTTTCATATCTCCCTTATGAATCATACAAGATCCTATGAAACCTAAATCTACTTTCTTAGTTCCTCCGTAAAAGGACAATGGTTGAATATTATCATGCGTATAACGCTTAGATACATCTTCATTATTTACATCTGGATCAGCTATCATTGGCTCTACGATCTTATCTAAATCAATAACAACTTCTTGATAATATTTAGCGTCTGCATCTGGTTTTAATGCCGATTTAGTTCCAGTTTTAATTTCCGTAATACGATTATTTGCTTTATCAACTAATCCTTTAAGATCCTGCTTTGGGTTATCCATACCCTTATCAATCATAATTTGTATACGATCTCTAGAGATTTCTAAGGATTCGATTAATGTATCATCTTCAGAAATACAGATAGATGCTTTTGCTTTCATTTCAGCGGTCCAATCTGTAAATGTAAATGCTTGATCAGAAGTTAAAGTACCGATATGTACTTCAATAATTTTTCCTTGGAAAACATTCTCGCCTTCAAACTGATTTAACATCTGCTCTTGAGTAGCATGAACTACATCACGGAAATCCATATAAGGTTTCATTTCTCCTTTAAAAGTAACCTTTACAGACTCTGGAATTGGCATAGTAGCTTCTCCTGTAGCTAATGCTAAAGCAACTGTTCCTGAATCCGCTCCAAAAGCAACTCCTTTTGCCATACGTGTGTGTGAATCTCCACCTATGATTACATCCCAATCATCTACCGCTATATCATTTAATACCTTATGAATTACATCAGTCATTGCATGATACTTCCCTTCTGGATGACGTGCTGTAACTAATCCGAAGTCATTCATAAACTTCATTAATCTTGGAATATTAGCTTTGGATTTATCATCCCAAACTGAAGCTGTATGACATCCTGATTGGTAACCAGCATCAACAATTGGAGAGATTACTGTAGCAGCCATCATCTCTAATTCTTGAGAAGTCATTAAACCTGTAGTATCTTGAGAACCTACAATGTTAACTTCAACTCTAACATTTGAACCTGCGTGTAATGTTTTACCTGGCGTGGTTCCTACTGCATTTCTGTTAAAAATTTTCTCAACAGCAGTTAAACCTTGTCCTTCCACAGAAACTTCTTTGGAAGCTGCATACACTTGAGGAACATCTATTCCTAAAACTTTACAAGCAAATGTTTGTAATTTCTTACCGAAAACAACAGCATAAGAACCTCCTGCTTTAATAAACTCCATTTTTGGTGGTGTTAACGCAGTTGAGATATCTTTTAACTCTTTGTCTCCTTTATATAATTTCTTCGTTTTTGTATTTATGGTAAGAACGGTACCTGTAGCTACAGAATACTCTTCTTTTAAGATTGCTTCTCCTTCTTCATCTACAATCGTATTTCCTTCAGCATCTTTTTGCTTTACCCAGTTTTTTAAATCAATACCAATACCACCAGTTACTCCCACAGTTGTTAAGAATATTGGCGCAATACCATTTGTACCAGCAATTACTGGAGCAATATTAATAAATGGTACATATGGGCTAGATGATATACCGGTCCATAACGCAACATTATTTACACCAGACATTCTAGAAGAACCTACTCCCATTGTTCCTTTATCAGCAATCAACATCACACGCTTATCTGGGTGTTGTTCTTTTAAAGCTAATAATTCATTTTGCATATCTTTATTATGCTCAAACATACACTGACCGTGTAATTCACGATCTGATCTTGAATGCGCATCCGCTCCAGGAGATAATAAATCTGTAGAAATATCACCTATTCCCGCAACAAAAGTTACAATCTCTATTTCTTCTTCTACGTCTGGTAACTTTGTAAAAAACTCTGCTTGAGCATAGCTCTCTATTAATTCTTTAGCAATAGTATTGCCTGCTTTATACGCCTTTTCTAATTGTTCTGTATCTGCCTCGTATAAGAAAACTTGCGTTTTTAATATTTTAGCAGCTTCATTAGCTATTGCAGTTTCATCACCTAAAGCTAAATCTAACAATACCTCTACAGAAGGTCCACCTTTCATATGAGATAATTGCTCAAAAGCAAAAGCAGGAGTAATTTCTTTAACGACTTCTTTACCTAAAATAATTTCTTTTAAAAACTGAGCTTTTACACCAGCAGCACTTGTGGTTCCTGGCAAAACATTGTAGATAAAAAAGTTAAGGGAGTCATCACGATGTGCATTATCATTATCCTTAATTTGTGAAATAATTTCACTTAATAACTCTGCTCCATCGATTGGCTTAGGGTGTAACCCAAGGGATTTCCTTTCTTCGATTTCCCTAATGTAATTATTGTAAATGTTCATAGTACGTAATAGAATTCTTTCCTGGTTTAATACAAATGTTTGGAAAACGATAAATTTCTCCTACCCGCCAATAATAGAAAAATCCTATTATATATTGTTACATAATGACAAGCTATACATTAGGTAGTGAAATTATGGTAGTCCTTACATCTTTTCAATATTCTTATTTATCTCAAGTTTCTCAAAAAAATATCGTGATAATTTTCTAAAATAATAGTAAAGATATATTCTTGATTAAGAAACAGTATTTTGTGTTTCTATAACTTAGACCTACATCTTTCTTTATCATATCGATATTGAGAACAATATTGCTATATAATGTGTATTGAAAAGTCCGACGAAAATACGAATTTTAAGGGATTTTATTAAATGAATGGCGTTAATAACCCTTTTTTACATTTTTAAAAAAAATACCGCTTTTATTTGATTAAATAATCAATTTTAGAACTATTAAAATGGTAATCACATAAAAAAATATCTAATATTTTAATTGACTTCTTTAAGAATTACGAAAACGTTGTAGTAATTTGTTAAGTTATTGATTTAAAAACCATCAATTTTAACATAAAAACAAAAAAAGAGTGAAGTTTTAGCAACTTCACTCTTTCTACACAAAATAAACTAAATTTAATTTTCTTCTTTATCGCTTTTTTTTCTGTTATGACCTTTACGTCCTTTCTTCCCTTTTCTATGACCTTTCTTTTTTACCTTTTTATATTTCTCTAATTGTTCATCATTAAGAGATGATTCAAACTTGCTTTTAGCAGCTTTCATTTCCTCTTTTTGTTTATTTTTAAGGCTTTTTTGCTCATCACTTAACGTAGGATTTAAGGCTTTACGTTTTCCTTTTCTAGAAAGGTCTTCATTCTTTACAATCTGTAATTGTTCTTCTGTATAAGTATCTTTAAATGCCTTTCTGTGTTCTTTATGCAACTCTCTTTGATACTCTAATTGAGCTTTTTGATCTTCTGAAAGGCTTTCATTAAATTCTTTTCTTAACTCTCTTTGCTCTTTATGTTTCTCACGTCTATCACTTACATCTTCCGACTGGGCAAACATCGTAAATGCTCCCAAAAACATAATCATTATGTAGGTTATACTATTTTTCATCTATCTATTTTTCTTAATTATTCAACTTTATTTTAATGAACGTTCAATAGTAAGACTCGCAGAAATAAAAAAGGTTTAATTATTTAGATAAAAAAAACAAAGTTATTTAGAATTCTACCTCTATAAGTTAATGAAAACATTAATCAACAACCTCAATTACTCTATTGAGGTTAAAAGATTTTAACTCAGGCTTTATGATTTCTTTACAAACCCTTAAAAGTGGATTAAAGAAATGTTAAAAACGGGGTTATTTCCCCTTATTCTATTATTTTCGCGCACTGAAATTGAAGATATCTGGTGATGATTTTCCCCAAGTATTCATTACCCAAAAATTCAATTGTTCATAATTGCAAAAAGCCCATTTCCTACTTGAATGGGCTTTTCTTTTTTTATTAAATAAAAATTGATTCTTCTTAAACTAAGAAATTGGTTTAATGATTAGAATAAGCTTTGAATAATATCCTCAATACTTACTCCTTCTGCTTCGGCTTTATAGTTTTTAATCATACGGTGACGTAATATCCCCATAGCCACAGCTTGCACATCCTCTATATCTGGAGAAAACTTACCTTTTACGGCTGCATTTGCTTTTGCTGCCAAAATTAGATTTTGTGATGCTCTTGGACCAGCACCCCAATCTATATAGCTTTTAACTAAATCCGTTGCAGATTCTCCATTAGGCCTAGTTTTAGAAACCATAGATACTGCATATTCTACTACATTATCAGCTACAGGTATACGACGAATCAATTGCTGAAAATCGATAATTTCTTGGGCAGTAAACAAGGCATTAATTGTTGCAGAAGTATCTCCAGTAGTGCTTTTTACAACTTCTACTTCTTCTTGAAAACTAGGATATTTCAATTCGATAGCGAACATAAATCTATCCAATTGAGCCTCTGGTAATGGATAAGTCCCTTCTTGTTCAATAGGATTTTGTGTAGCTAATACGAAATATGGTAAATCCAGTTTATAATGGTGACCAGCTACTGTTACGGCTCTTTCTTGCATTGCTTCTAATAAGGCTGCCTGTGTTTTTGGTGGAGTTCTATTAATCTCATCTGCCAAAATAATATTAGAAAACACTGGGCCTTTGATAAATTTAAAATGTCTGGACTCGTCCAAGATTTCACTTCCTAATATATCGCTAGGCATCAAATCTGGAGTAAATTGAATTCTTTTAAAATCCAATCCTAAAGCTTTGGAAATGGTATTAACCATTAGTGTTTTTGCTAATCCTGGAACACCTATCAATAAAGCATGACCTCCAGAAAATACAGCAATCAGTATCTGATCGATTACTTCTTCCTGACCTATGATTATTTTTGCTATTTCTTTTTTGAGTTCGGTATGTTTGCTTACCAGTTTTTCTACTGCTGCAACGTCAGACATATTATTTTTCTTTTTTTAACCAGTTACCGCTAAACTCACAGTCTCTGTACTCTCCATTAATTTTTATATAAGTATCATTAATTTTTTCTTCCTGCCAAGCTCGTATTGCTTCTATTTGTTTTTTCCTGAGAGCGAGTTCTTGTATTTTTAAATAATCCTTAGAATAATCCGCTATATGCTCATCAAAACGATTTAGTACAGTGATTAATTTAAATTTTTTACGACCTTGACGATCTTGATCTGGTATTACTAAGGAAACTTCATTCGTTTTTAATTTTGATACTTGATCGTACAATATAGGATCAATTTTGGTAAGTTCAAAACGTGTATCACCTGTTGTAGGATTTAATAATTGTCCTCCATCTTCTTTGGTCTCTTTTTCATTACTAAATTTTCTAGCAGCTTCTTTAAAACCAATAGTTCCGGAAACCACTGCTGTACGAACAGAATCCACAAGTTTCTGTGCTACCTCAACACTTTCTCTTGTAACATCTGGAATCAATAAAATATGTCTAACATCTATTTCTTCTCCTCTAATTTTATCTAATTGTATGATATGCCAACCAAAATCTGTCTTAAAAGGCTCACTAACCTCACCAACCTGTAAACTAAAGGCAACGTCTTTAAACTCTTTAGCAAAAGGAGTTTGTCTGTTTAACGTGTATTTCCCTCCTTTTGATTTTGATCCGGGATCCTGAGAATATAAAACCGCTTTAGTAGCAAAACTACTTCCATTCTCTACGATATCAGTTCTAAATTGCTTTAACCTATCAACTACTTTTTGCTCTTCTTCATCTGGAATTTTAGGGTCTATTACTATCTGAGCAAGTTCTAATTCTGTACCAAAAAGAGGTCTTTCATCTTCAGGGATTTCATCAAAAAACTCTCTTACTTCTTCTGGTGTAATCTCTACATCTTCTACTATCTTAGAACGCATTTGTTCTGCTAGTCTATTTCCTTTATTAATTTCAAAAAGTTCTTTTCTAAAATCTGCTTCACTTTCTTTTCTATAGAATTTTAAAACTTTATCTATTGTTCCCAGTTCTCTTGTCATATAACTCAGTTGCTGATCTACCATAGAATTCACCTCAGCATCAGATACAATAACACTATCTTGTACCGCATGGTGAGCATATAATTTGTTCTCAAACAAGCTTCCTGCTAATTCGCAACGACTAACATCTGCAGCAGAAACTCCTTCACTTATCAATTGCTGATAAGCAATTGTAATATCACTCTCTAATATTACATACTCTCCTATTACAGCTGCAACTCCATCGATTTTAATCTTTTGAAATGATTTTACAGAATCTTCTTTCTTCTCAACCTCTTTTTTAACATCTTCTATAATTTCCTGAGCATAGATCTGAGCACCAGTGCTACATAATAGCAATACAGCAATACAAATAGTATTCTTAATTATATATTTCAAATTGTTTGTTTTTAATTGCATCTTTCGTGATATCCTTTTCTAATTTTTTTATCAGCTCTCGCTTTCTTTTATTCAATATAATTTGTCGTATTGTTGGCTTTATATAATCTAAAGGCGCTGTTTCTTTTTTCTTAAGCACTTTTTTTATTTTAATCATATATACTCCCAAAGAGTCTCGCAACTGAACGTACTTACCATCTTTTAAGATCTTATTCTTGTCTTGATTCTTAAGAACAGGGATCTTATTTAACACCTGATCAAATTTAACCCAAACTGAGTCATTAAAGGAAAATGTAGCAAACTCTATTTTTTTACTAAGTAATTCTTCATGATCCTCTTCATTAAAACGATTAAAACGTGTTTGCGTTGCAACAATATTTTTGTAATCCGGTGGCAAATGTAAGTAACGTAGCTTTACTAACTCTTCATTAAGAATAAAATTTTCCAAATTTTCTGAATAATAAGACGTCATATCATCTTTGGTAACCTCCATATTAATGGATTTATTGATTACTGCATCTTTATACGCATTGATATATAAAGTACTTTTATAATCCTCTACTAGATTATCAAATTCCTGAAGTTCTACTTCAGTAAGATTCCTTTTTGATTGGTCTATAAACAATTGTCTAGTTGCCCATATATTGATATAGTTGTTTACTATATTTAGACTATCCTCTATTGCAGTGCCATTAGGAACAAGATCTTTTATAGCATCTTTATAGAGATAAGTCTCATTAACTCTTGCCACCACTTCTCTGTTTGCATTTCGATTTATATTTCCGCAAGAAACTAAAACAAAAAACAATAGTATGTTAGAGATATATCGCATTTAGATAGATAATTCTTTTTTGATTTGTTTTAACGTCTTTTTATTTAATTCTATAGAATATTTCTTTCTAAGTTCACTAAGCCATTGCTTTTCTAGGTCTTCCTGAAAGTCATTAATAACCTTACCTTTTGTTTCATCAAAGGTTTTCACCCTTGAAGGTAGTACTTCTACTACTTTAATCAGGGTTATATAATCATCCTCATTAACAACGACCACTTCTCCATTATTACCAGAAAATTTATCTGCTAACTCATCTATATCCTTAGTTAACTCTTCTTCTGTAAAAAGTACCGTATTGGAGTCTGAAATATTCACCTCCTTTTTAATTTGCTCAATACTATTGGCCTTTTCAATTTTCGCTTTCACATTATCTATTAGTTCTTTATTAGACGAAGAAGCTTTTATCACTTTATAACTTTCTTCTTTTATATAGGTTTCTTTTCTAGATGCATAAAATTCTTGAAGCCCTACAGAATCAACCTTAGCAGCATTCCAAATCTTAGATTCCATAAGATCAAATAGCAATAATCCATCTCTATATTCCGAAACTACATTTGCAAAATCTTGATTATCTTCTTCTAAATGCTCTTCATAGTACTGGAGTAACTTAGCTGATTCATAATCACTATACACATTTTCTATGAACAAAGAGATATCTTTTGTTTTCGTTTTACGAGTTCCTTTTTGTTGTATAAATTTTGCAAAGTCTAAATAAGTAAAACTCTCTTTACCTATAGAAAAAATAGAATTAGTTAAATTTTTATCACTCGTTGGAATATTCCATTTTTCATTAAAAATAGTTGACGGCACATTCTTTTCGAAATAAGATATTGCTTCTTCATTTCTTTTTACACCATATTTCTCTTTTAAAGAATTTATAAATGATTTTGTAATAAGTTGAGATCTACTATCCTTTTTAATTCTCTGAGTAAGTTCTCCTTTCAGTTCATCAAAAGTCTTGGGTGGATGTTTTTCTAATAGTTTGATAAGATGCCAGCCATACTTCGTTTTTACAGGTTTTGACAATTCTCCCGAAGATTTTAAAGCAAAAGCTACTTTCTCAAAATCTTCTGAATTTAGAGCTCCTCTACCAAAACGATTAATCTTACCACCGTTTACAGCAGTATTGCGATCATCACTATACTGTTTTGCAAGTGATTCAAATGAAGTACCAGCTTGCAATTGCGTCTTGATCTCATTGATTCTTTTTTCTGCTTCATTTTCCGTTCTGTCCTTATTAAAGGCTACCATAATATGAGCAACTGTAACCTCTCCTAAAGTTTTTTCTTTTTTATTAACTTTTACGATGTGATACCCAAAACGAGTTTTAAAAGGTTCTGAAACATTCCCTACCTTAGTTGTAAAAGCAGCTTGTTCGAACGGATACACCATTCTAAACGCAGAAAACCAGCCTAAATCACCTCCATTTTTTTTGGCAGAAGGATCTTCACTATATGCAAATGCTGTTTCTTTAAAATCAGCTCCATTAATTATTTTATTCCTTGCCTCTATTATTTTCTGATAAGCTTGCAATGTATCTTTTGGAGATGCATTAGGTTTAACCTGTACCAGTATATGACTTGCATTTACTCTTTCTTGTAAACGATCGTAGGCTTCTTTTACCAAAGCATCAGATGCATCTGTATCTGTAAGATATCCAGATGAAAGTTGTTTCTTATACCCCTCTAGTTCTTTAATGTAAGATTCTTTTTTATCTAGACCTTGTTCTTTAGCTTCTTCTAACTTTAATTTATAGTTTATAAACAGCTGTAGATATTCATCAATATCTTTTTGGGATTCATCCTTTACCAAATCAATATTTTTAAGATATACTCTCTTAAACTCTGATCTGTATACAGGCGAATTATTAATGGTAAGTAATACAGGGTCTTTTTCTTGACCATATATTAAGGTGCAAAAGATGACTGTTAAAAACAGTACGATAGATTTTTTGTGCATAGTTCTCTAAATAAAGTCCCAAATCGGACAAAAATAACAATATTAAAGCGTTTTACAAGCTCTTTATTCTAACGAAACATTACCATAATATAGTATTAATTAGTTTTTAAAATTTTAGTGTTCTATATATATTGCCACCATATTTAACCAATATAAATATATCAGAAAGAAAAAAACACTTCAAAATCGAAAAATATATATTTTACAACAACCTTAACTATAAAATTTGGAAAGAAAATTAAAGCTTATTTGGGATTTTAGAGGTCCTGTAGCAAATAAAACGGCACAACACCATGTGATTCACCTTAATGAATACATTACTTCTGAAGGCTTGTCTATAAAAAACACTGGTCATCAAGATGTTAACGAGTTCCACTGTATTGCCTATATGGTAGTAATCGACTCCGAAATGAAAAAAGTCAGAGACGCCTTAAAACCACATCGTGGTCAATTGTTTCAAGAATAGATTTTTATTTTTTTTTGTCTTGGCACGTATATTGCCTTAGACCTTATATATTTGCAAAAATTCTAAATCAAAAATTAAAGAAAAAAAGTTATAATGAAAAATATATTATTACCAATACTAGTATTATTTATTAGTGCACAAGCAATAGCACAATCTAAAGTAGGAACAATCGATAGTGATTTTATTTTGTCTAAAATGCCTGAATTAACAAAAGTTCAAGAAGACCTGAAAGCATATAACACCAAATTAGAAGCTGACTTAAAAGTAAAAGTTGATGATTATCAGGCAAAAGTAAAAGCTTATCAGGAGGGTGAAGCAACAATGACTGAACCTATGAAAAAAACTAAGCAAGAAGAAATCATTGCTGTAGAAAATGATATTGCTAAATTTCGCCAAAATGGTTCACAACTAGTACAACTAGAGCAAAATAAATTATTACAACCATTATATACTAAAATAGGAAAGGCGCTAGAAGAAGTAGCCAAAGCAGAAGGATATACACAGGTACTAACAATTACAAGCAGCGGATTAGCGTATGTAGATCCAAAATTTGATCTTACTAAAACGGTAATGACAAAACTGGGAATTCCAGTACAGTAATCTTACCTATTAAAATACATTATAAAAAAACGCTTCAAATAATTTTGAAGCGTTTTTTATATCTTTATTTAAAACTTTATTACCTACTATAATTAGGAGCTTCTTTAGTAATAGTAACATCATGAGGATGACTCTCATGGATACCACTAGCAGTTATTTTCACAAAACGGCCTGTATCCTGTAGCGTTTTAATATTTTTAGAACCACAATATCCCATACCAGCACGCAATCCACCAACGAATTGATGAATACTCTCATATAATTCTCCTTTATACGCTACACGACCAACAATTCCTTCTGGAACTAGTTTTTTGATATCATCCTCTACATCCTGAAAATAACGATCTTTTGATCCTTTTTTCATTGCTTCTACTGATCCCATTCCGCGATAGGATTTAAACTTTCTTCCTTCGTAAATAATTGTTTCTCCTGGAGATTCTTTTGTTCCTGCTAATAGAGAGCCTAACATAACTGTATCTGCCCCAGCTGCAATTGCTTTAGGAATATCTCCAGTATATCTAATTCCTCCATCCGCTATTACAGGAACACCTGATCCTTTAATTGCAGAAGCAACTTCTAAAACTGCTGAAAACTGTGGAAAACCTACTCCAGCAACAACTCTAGTCGTACAGATAGAGCCTGGTCCAATTCCAACTTTTACCGCATCAGCTCCAGCTTCTACTAAATATTTTGCAGCCTCTCCTGTTGCAATATTACCAACAATTACATCTAATTCAGGAAACTTCTTTTTCACTTCTTTTAGAACAGAAACTACTCCTTTAGTATGTCCATGAGCTGTATCAATTACCACCGCATCTACTCCAGCACCAACTAAAGCCTCTGCACGATCCACCGCATCACCCGTTACTCCAATAGCAGCAGCTACACGAAGACGTCCTAAACTATCTTTATTAGCACTTGGTTTTAGCGTTAGTTTTGTAATATCTCTAAAAGTTATTAATCCCACTAAGGTATTATCATCATTTACTACTGGTAATTTTTCAATTTTATTATCTTGTAATATAACTTCTGCTTCCTGTAATGATGTTCCTTCTCCAACAGTAACTAGGTTTTCGCTAGTCATCACTTCTGATATAGGTCGTTCATTATTTTTCTCGAAACGTAAATCTCTATTAGTAACTATTCCTAACAACTTATTATTATCATCTACTATAGGAATTCCTCCAATACTATGCTCTCGCATATTATTTTTAGCATCAATAACTTTTGCATCTAATGGTAATGTAACAGGATCTATAATCATCCCACTTTCTGCCCTTTTTACCTTTCGAACTTTCATAGCTTGTTCCTGAATGGTCATATTTTTGTGCAATACACCAATTCCACCTTCTTGCGCCATAGCAATTGCCATACGGCTTTCTGTAACGGTATCCATAGCCGCAGAAACTATAGGAACGTTAATCGTTATATTTCTTGTAAATTTTGTTTGGATACTTACTTCTCGTGGTAGTACTTCGGAAAATGCAGGGACTAAAAGTACATCATCATATGTAAGTCCTTCTCCAACGATTTTGGATTCGTGTGCTGTCATCGCAATTAAGATTTAATTGCGTGCAAATATAAGCCTTTTTTAAAGGAATCCTATAAAAGTCAATAGCTAATATCGGTTTTGTTTATTTGAAATGAAATTTAATACCTTACAACAATACTCATGACTCTTCAAAAAACACGAAACCACCTTTAAACACTGTTTTTAAGTACATTACAAACTAACCTGTTAATAGTATTAGTTGCCAAAAATTAATAATAGCTTCATCTAATTTAACATTTTTTTAATATTAAAATAGTATATTTCAATGCTTTTGATCCCAAATCAAAAAGAGCCCTAAAAAATATTCTATGAAGATTAGTATTAACCTACTACTATTGGTATGTCTATATATAAACACCACCAATGCCCAATTTACAGAAGCACCAGCTACTAAAGTTGATTTCAAGACTTCTAAACAAACTGAACGTAAAAAACAAAAAAGAAATCTATTTACAAAAAGAGTAATACCCTTTACTTTAATTGCTTCTGGAATTCTTTTATCAACTAGTGATTTTGAAAAATCATTACAAAAAGACATTAGAGGTTACACAGGTAATAATTTTTATTTAAACATTGATGATTACACAAGGTACGCCCCTATAGTGCAAATGTATGCTGCTGATATTTTTGGAGTAACATCAAGAAATCATTGGTTCGATCAAACTAAAAACCTTTTAATCTCTTCTTTAGTAACCAGTGCAGCTACTACAGTCTTAAAAAAAGAGGTTGATAAGGCACGACCAGGAGATCCTACCCAATTAAACTCATTTCCATCAGGACATACTTCTATGGCTTTTGTATCTGCTGCTGTCCTATATGAAGAATTCATCGATAGCAGTCCTTTATTAGCTTATAGTGGATATATTTTTGCAATTACCACTGGTAGCTTAAGAATGATGAACAATAAACACTATCTCTCTGATGTACTTGTGGGAGCCGGAATAGGAATCTTAACTACGCGATTAGTATACCATTATGAACATCTTATTTCTTGGAATCCATTTAAAAATGTAGAGGATATAGCATTTGCTCCACAATTTACTGGTGATAGTGTTGGGCTATATTTTTCGAAATCTTTTTAGACTATACACCTAATCCCCCTCTGCATAAGAGAAATCTTCTTTAGACAGGTATTTAATATAATCTAATTTTAATTTTGCAATTTGTTTAAAATGTAAATAATCATGTGCCAACCAATTAGAAAGAAATTGTTTTGCCGTCATTTCTCCAAGGTCGGGATGTATTGAAACATTGTTCCAATTAGTATTTTCTAAAGAATTCAACCAATTAATAGATGCTTTTCGTTCTTCGATAAAATTATTAAAAACAACATTATAATCTTGTTTTATATACGCTCTGTTAACCACCCAACCTTCGGGATCAATTGGCTCAAAATTTTTATCTGGAGTATCTAATATATGTTTTGTTCTTTTTCTAAAATCTTCTTTTTCTTCATCATATAAATGACAAACTATCTCAAGTAAACACCAACGATTTGGCCTGTCTTTCCATAAATATTCTTCTTTTGTAATACCGCTTAATAGTTCTTCGAAAACCTTTTGATTTCTTAACAAGCTTTTTATTATTAATTGATGATTCATGAACTAAGTTTTTATTTTTTTTAGGATTATCAAAGTAAAGATATATATCTATGATATCATCACAAAACAAAGGGTAACATACCCCTATCAAAACCAGTTCTTTAACTCTTTATTAGAGTCATCATATAATGTATTTTTGAAAAAGAATATTGAAGTTCTTAATTTATTTGAGTTAGCCAAATTCAATAGAAAACAAAAAGCCTAAAAATTCAAAAACCAAAAACTCTCTATTTAAGTATGGGCCAGTCAGAACTGAGAGTTAGAAAAAACTAGATAAATGTAATTGTATACATTTCTGACAACAGTGGAAGTACTTAAAACCAAGTGGTGTATATTTTTTAGGCTTTTTTGAGACAAAATCAAAACATTATCATTCTTAAAAAAACTGCCTCTAAGTTAACATGAGACAGCTTTTTACTTTTAATTAAGATGTAATGGTTTAGTATAAGATCTCTACACTTTTAAATAGTTCGCTTATCAACACGAACATAATCTACATACATATAAGTATTCCAGAAAATATTAATGCTAGAATTATTAAAAATACCTGTGTCAGAACCGATATTTAAATTTAAAATAATATTATGGTTTTTGAAATTCTGAAGTCTTAGATCATTATCCACATTATTATTATAACTAGCAACTCTATTCCCATCAACATAGACCTGAATAGTAACCCATCCATTTCTGTTGATCCATCTTTGCTCGTAAGTATGCCATCCTTCTCCTAAATTATATCTTCTTTCAGCACTAGTTCCCAATTGATTTTGAGAGGTATTTGCTCCATAAAATAAGTTACTAGCGAATCTTGCGCTATTACCAAAAGAATAACCTTCCATAATATCACTTTCTCCACGTGTAGGCCAATTCGTTTCATTAACCGTCCAAAAAGCTGGCCAAGCACCATAAGTTTCCGAAAATCCTTTATAACTATTTGTACCGTTCTTAGCTAACAATTTAATTCTTGCTCTTACTCTATATTCCTCGTTATTTCCAGGATGAAAATTAAAATAAGATTTTACATGACCTGATTCATAATTATTATTGCTCTTTTTATATGCTTGAAGACGTAAACAACTACTGCCATCAAGATTAGCTATTTCTGAATTCCAATTTTTATAATTACATACACTAGAATTATAATCCGCTCTATTATGTGTCCTCTCCCATTGATTTAAATTTCCATTAGAATTAAAGTTATCAGTAAACTGTCGAACCCAAGGTCCTGCCTTTGCATCTATATCTGTTGTATTTTGTATATCAGCGGCATCTTCTACAATTAACTCTTCTGTTTCGCAGGCAGATGATGACAAAATTAATAACAGAATTCCAAAAAACTTGACAAACATTCTCATAGTGTTAAATTTAGTTAATGATTATGTTACTAAATTAAGAACCGAATTACCAAATCATTAAACAAACAAGGTAAACTATATTGAATATTCTTTTTTAATACTATTTATTTAACAATAATAAAAAATAAAAACCCTAGAAATGAAGATTTAACAAGGGATCACAGAAATTACAATCACGCAAACGTTTGCGTTGTTTTTATCACATTTTTTTAACTAAAATATTAAAACATAAGAAAAATTTAAGATGTTTATCGCGAAAAAATTAAATAAAAAAGTAATTTTCCTTACATATTATGTTAAAAAAGTCAAAATTGACTTTGAAAAACAAAAAAACTGCGTTTTAGGATATTAAATATAGAATTTTATTGGAAACAGATCCTCGTTCGCCTATTCTAATAATACCCAAGATAATATTAGCCACGAAACCTGGGTTTGTAATTATTGAAGCTTTATCAGCTACTTTAA
Organism: Aquimarina sp. AD1; assembly: GCF_003443695.1. NCBI lineage: Bacteria > Pseudomonadati > Bacteroidota > Flavobacteriia > Flavobacteriales > Flavobacteriaceae > Aquimarina > Aquimarina sp. AD1. The sequence continues at coordinate 2,236,407 of NZ_CP031966.1, forward strand.
GGTCTCTTTGATTAATTACTTCTATAAATTGATCACTTGGTGTGATTGCAATTTGTTTAGCAAACTCCCATGCTCCATCTCTTGCTAATTCCATACTGAAATCAACTAAAAAATCATCAACATTTCGAGTCAATTTGAGGATTTTTTTAAGGGTCGGCCAAATACTTGCCAGATCATTTTCTATCTCAATTACTAATGATGAAAGAATTTGATTTATTTTATCAAAATCTTCTTTAAGATTTTCAATATTTGTGCCTTTGGAAACTTCTGCAGCTGCTATTCCTAGGTCCAAATTAATATGGGCATTCATTCCTATTAATAAATGTTGTAATACTATAGGCCAATAATTTTTTGACAAGTCAAATGCTATTTTCCAAGAAGTCGTTACTACTTTATCATCTCTATAAGAAAAATAGGCATCTAAGTATCTACTAGCAAAAATGATATCAAGTTTTTCCATCCTAGGACCGTCATCAAAAAAATCATTTTCAATTCCTTCTTTTACCTTAATAGTTACCCGTCTATACAACGCGGCAAAATATCCTAAGGGACTATTATCAAATTGTGATGTTTTAATAATATCATCTAAAGAGTCGATGACATCATTGATGGTCGTTATTGGTTTCAAGTTGTCGTTATATATGCTATAGTTATTTACTAATGTACTAAATAATTGCAAATAACATTTCTAGTATACATGGGTTTTCTTTATGAAAACTAAAATAAAGTATCAAATTGAATTTAAACCGTTAATAATTTTCAGTAAATTTAATAACACACTGATTAGCAATGGAAAAGATTGCATTAATCTTATTCAGCATATTGATCTACACCTCGATAGGAGCCCAAGTGAATCCTACTTTTTTTGGGGCAAAATCCCATTACGGTTTTATCATCGCGCATTCGCCGGAATTAAAACCGATTTCGCAAACAAATCCTTATGGATTGCAGTTAGAATATAGTTGGTTAAAAACCACCGACAAAGCCTGGAAAACCTGTTTCTGTTACGGAAGAAGTGGATTTGCATTTGCTTATTTCAACTATGCCAACCCAAACATCCTGGGTAACTCATACAATCTTATATACTTTGTAGAACCTTATTTTACGTATAAAGGACCTCTAAAATTTTCGCTAAGAGGATCTTTAGGGGTTACATACCTTGATCAAATATTTGATCAAGAAACGAACCCAGAAAATCTATTATTTAGTACTCATTTTAGTTTTTACCTAGCATTATCTCTAAATCTAAATTATCATATTAACGATAATTATACAGTTAACCTTTCCGCAAATTATAATCACATCTCTAATGGCGGTCAAAAGCAACCGAATAAAGGAATGAATTTTCCAACTTTTTCTATAGGGATTGATAAAGTCATTAATAACACTCAATTAAAGAAAAAACCAAAATCCTTAAAGTCTTATGAAACATCTATTGATTATTACCTAGGTTCATTTATTAGTTTAAGATCCTCTGATCGAGAAGCTGAAGCTTCGAATCATCTTTTAATCGGAATCACGGGAGGAATTCTACAACCAATATCTGGAATTAATGGGCTAAATGCCGGTATAGAATTTTGGTATGATTTTTCTGATCGAGAGATTGCAAAACAAGAGGATATTAATGATTCCGCATTTTCATCGTCAATAACAGTTGGCCACCATTTCTCAATAGGAGATTTTTATTTCCTACAGCAGTTTGGATTTTATATTACTAGACCTAGAAACATTCAACCAAATTGGTTATATCAACGATATTCGTTTTGGTATAGCATTGGAAAATCTAAGCGCTGGACCATTGGAGCTTCTTTAATTGCTTACGGAAAAGTAGCCGACCATATGGATGGTCGACTTATCTATATTATAAATTGATTTCTCAAATATATTATTTAACCTCCCTTGTTATTGTTCTCTTTAACTCAATAATCTCTAATAAAACATGTATTTCTTTTCTGATGTTTTTTCGAACAGCGATATAAGGAATTATCGCACCAATAATATAAGACACATCAATCAAAATCATCTGCCACATTTTAAAATACAAACTAAACTCTGGAGTGATCATATAAAAACCAATAGTATATAAAACTATAATTCCGACGGTAACTGGCCCGTGAATCTTTTTTCTAAAATTATAGAATGCAATTGTATCGTTAGTCGTTTGTAAAGCATTGTCAGTCATATTGATCTTTTTTGCCTTAGATACACTTATGATTTCAATTACGATTCTTATAAATAAACCTCCAATCATACATCCAGCCCCAACTCTACTCAACAGCTCCTGAACAGGAGCTATAAAATAGAAAAAAGCTACAATCCCTATCAAAACTAATGATAGTATAATAATATTTCCATAATGAAAACGAGTACTCCAACTTTTCTTTTTATTTATTGAGGAAAACATCTCATCTGAATTCGGTGAATTACGTTTAATACTATTCTTATTTTCTTTCCATTGACTCTGCAATGCTTCAAATTCATTACTCATGATCTAATATTTTTTTTAATCTCTTCTTTATTCTATGGATCTTAACTCTTACATTGGTTGGCTTTATCCCCATTATTTCTGAAATACTATCATAATCCTGGCCTTCTAAAACCATCATGATTAGCAAACGATCTATCTCTTCCAGCTTACCTATTGCTGTATATAAACTCTTATTTTCTCCTGTATTAACCTCCTGATTATCATCCTCAATCATATGTGCTACCGTATCAATAGACACTTGTTTTTTGTTTTTCTCTTTTCTAATATGTTGTAAGCATGAATTAACTGTAATTCTGTACACCCAGGTTTTATGAGATGATATACCCTTAAATTTATCCAATGCATTCCAAATATTAATAAATACTTCTTGGGTTAAATCATGGGCCAAACTCTCATCTCCTTTCATATAACCTAAACACATCTGCAATACCATTGGATAACAATCATTATATATTGTTTCAAAAAGTTGTGGCTTCTCTTTACTCATTAGTTAAAAATTCATTTATCTTTTCATAAAGCAATTCTGGTTGATCAAACATAATAAAATGCTTACTATCAGGTATCATCTCTATACGCTTATTAGATAGCTGCGCATATTGTTTTTCATAATTTGCTTTTGCTGTTTCAATAGTTGGAAAAGCCGCTCCAACGATTAGAGTTTTTGCAGTTATTCTATCCAATACTTTTCTCAAGTCTAATTTTAATAAATCTGTATAACCATACACATATGTTTCTCGATCTGCTGTTTGTATCCAGTCTAACAATGTATTTACTTTCTCCTTTTTATTAGTCATATTTTGAGCCATCATCAAAGCTGTTTGGGTAAACTGTTCTTCATTCATAGATAACATTTGTTTATTATATGGACTATCGTATTGGATCTGGGTTTCTGATACACCAGGCATCATTAATTCACGCATACAAGGTATTGAATCCACCAGAATTAAATCTTTTATGGAATTAGGTAATGAGGCTGCAATATCAATTGCTAAATTACCTCCCATACTATGTCCAATAATAATTACATCTGTTAACTTATTTTCTTTAACATATGTAATCAATTCTTTTTTTATAGTATCATACCAAGGCATAGCAATAGGGGTATTACCATCAAATCCTGCATAGGATACTACATGATTTTGATAATTACCTTCTAAATGAGTTATTGTTTCCTCCCAAACTGATCCTGGTGTTGTAAAACCAGGCAAAAATATAATTGGGGTTCCATTTCCTGATAGGTCTATTGTAATAGCTGGAGCTTGACTAAATGCAAGATTAATTAGCAAGAAGAAAGCAAATGTGATTTTCACGTTTTTCATTACGTTTTGTTTTTGATTTCTTCTTTGATGCACTTGATCATAAATTGTTACACCTAATTAAAAAACTTTGTGTTTTTAGCATGATTTGCATCTTATAGATTACATCATAGGCTTTTATTATTCTTATACTTCATTAGAAACACTATAATAAAAAGAATATAACAGTGGTAGGGTATCTTATTCTAACAAGCGTTATATTATAAAAAGGGAAAAGACTATGAGATTTTTACAAACACACTTTAGATTGAATTTTAAGCTTATGATGAATTTTATAAAAGACTTACCGTCTTCTTGTGGATATGCTATAAGGAGATAAGAAAGTAAGATATAAAAGTAATCTGGTAATCTCTGGTAATTAAACCAGAACTATTGGCAAATTGCACATATTAGTTGTTAAACTTCGAAAACAAATAAGCCTATCAAAATTGATAGGCTTATTGATTAAAAAAGTTATGTAGTATGTATTAAATTACTTTTACATTTACTGCGTTTAACCCCTTTTTTCCTTCTTGTAGATCAAACTCTACTACATCACCTTCACGAATTTCATCTACTAATCCTGAAATGTGTACAAAATGTTCTTTGTTCGAACCTTCTTCTGTAATGAAACCAAAACCTTTGGCATCATTAAAGAACTTTACTGTTCCTTTGTTCATTGTAAAAATTTATATTAATTATTTAATGGTTTGCAAAGATGATGCCACATAAAACTATTACAAAATGGCATGTCTTCGTTACTTGTAAAGCTACAAATAATAATCATATCTCATTTACGGTAATACCTTTGATTGTTTATTAGGTATTAATTTAGTATCGAAAAAAACAACTTCTCTATACAATGAATGGGATCTACTGATTTTTTTCTTTTAAAATTATTTAAACTAGGTAACAAATTGGTACTGTCTTTGATTTATAATTAAAAACAAACTCTGAATACTGCAAGTTATTTGAAAAACAACAAAAATAACTTAACTTTAGTAGTACAGTTTGGGAGAATTAAATTAAACAAATACAATCGGTAATAAGGATGAAAAAATCACACATTGTCTTCACTTTCGTATTATTATTTTCTTTTATAGTCAAGGGGCAAACTCCTATCGAAGGAGGATACATAGAACTTAGTAAAGAAGAGTATAATGAACTTCTGGAGATTAATAAAGAAAATGAACTTGATGGTAAATACTACGTAAGAGAGTTAAAGGATAAAAAAGTTATTGGTATTCATAAAATTGAATACAAAAAAGGGAAAAAACACGGAGAATGGGTTCATTTTTTGATTTTTAGAAAAAAAGGTTCTCTAGATTTATCTACGGTAGAAAATTATGAAGACAACGAAAGAAATGGCTACTACTATAACTCTGATAATGATTTTACTTTTACTGAAGAAGGATATTATGAAAAAGGTGAAAAAGTAGGCCTATGGAACATTACAAAAAGTGGTTCTAAAGAAAAAATTAACTATAAAAATGGAAAGAAGCACGGTGATTATTGGAGGCAAGATGCATCAGGTGTAATTGTAAAAGGCACTTACAAAAAAGGAAAAAAACTGGATAACTGGACAATTGAAGATCTTTCTGGTAATACCACTACAGAAGTTAATCCTAATATTACACACCAAATTTCTGAAACATCGACTAGTAATGTAGGCATTAAAGCTATTGAAGGTACTATAAAAAAACCTGATGGTTCTGTTGTTCCTATTGCAGTTGTAAAGCTACAATTATCAGATGAATCTTGTGCATACGCATTTTCGGATTATGATGGTAAGTTTAAAATAGAAATTGACACCAATAAAATTACTACCAATAGTTATATGGAAATAGTGATAGATGGCTTTCCTAAAAAGACAATTCCTTTTTCGGAATTCTCTAATCAAAACACAATTGTTCTAGAGAAAGGTCGAAAAAAAGTAAGTTATGAAGCGTATCGTGCTTATTATGAATCCATGAAGAATTGCCAATAATAAATAGGAAATATTGTTTTCTTAGTTAAGAATCCTTGCTATTTTTCGCTTAAGTAAACGTCGTTCAGGTCTTGATTGCGTAAGTTTTATTGCTTTTTGATAATAATCCACAGCATTGTTTGGATTTATCATACGCTCATGAATTTCGCCTAAGATCGCATAATAGAGGTAATAATTACTAACCAATTTATGATCTTCTATTTCCTTAATAGTTCTTAGTGCTTCTTCAGCTCCAAAAAGTTCTAAAACAACTAAACTCCTATTTAAAAAAACAATTGGGTCGCTATCTATTTTTAAAAGTAAATCGTAATATACTAATATTTCTTTCCAATTTGTTTTTGTATAACTTTCAGAAATACAATGTTGATAAGCAATAGCAGCTTCGAGATGATAGGTAGATAAAGATTCTCCAAAAGCCGATTGATTTAAATACTTGTTTCCTTGAGAGATTAATTCCTTATTCCATAAATCTCTATCTTGATCTGATAACAGTATCAACTCACCATATTCATTAATACGACTATCCACACGAGAAGTATGAAATAACATTAATGCCATCAACGCATATACTTCCGATAATTGTGTTTGTTCGTGATCTAATAAAGATTTACACAACCAAATCGCTTGAAAAATTACATCTTTCCTCACCAAATTATCATCGTGAGTAGCATTATACCCCTCATTAAACATTAAATATATAGTACTTATTACTGTTTTAGTTTTATCAATAATCTCTTCGGGTAATGGTATTTTAGGACGTATTTTTCGTTTTCTAAAATATTCTTTAGTTCTATATAATCTTTTAGAAATAGTATCTTCTGAGGTTAGAAAAGATCTTGCAACTTCTTTTGTACTAAATCCACAAAGGGACTTTAGAATAAAAGTAATTTGATTTTCTGGAGAAATATCTGGATGACAACAAGCATACATCATTGCTAAAAAATCATCTTGTATATACTGTTCTTTCCAAAAATTATCCATCGTACTTGTTAATGTATATTCTGAGGTTAACAACTTACGTTCGGGATCCGAAAAATCAATAGTTTTACTGTGTTTTTTCTTCCTTAAAATATCGATTGCTTTATTCCTTGCAGTTCTATACAACCAAGCCTTGGGATTATCAGGTACTCCTCTATATTTCCATGTTTCTAGAGCACTTACCAATGCGTCTTGTACTACATCCTCTGCCATTTCAATATTTTCCGTACCGAAAATTTTAATTAAAACAGCAACCATCTTTCCAGATTCTTGTCTAAAAAGATGGTTTAACGTATTATCTATGTGATCTTCTGACTCCAACTTATACTATTGCTCTAATGGAGCGATTTCGCGAATTTCTACACTACAATCATATTCAAAACTTGGACAACCTTTAGCTATCGTAGTTGCCTGATCTAAAGAATCCGCTTTAATCAGAAGATATCCTCCTACTAGCTCCTTTCCTTCTGCAAATGGTCTATCCATAACTTTCTTGCCTCCTTCTAACAATGTATTTCCTTCACTTATTAAAGGCTGCCCTCCTAACAATCTCTCTTCTTTAGCTAATCCACCCATCCATTCTTGCCATTGTTCCATATGCTTTTGCATTTCACTCGGAGACACCGAACTATATTGTTCTTGTCCTCCTCTAATTAGCATCAAAAACTCTTTCATCTCCTATCTTTTAAATTAAACATCGTCTGGCCAAACTTCTCTGACTTCTACAGATGACTCCCACAGTAACCCTGGACATCCTTTTGCCATTTCTGTAGCTTCATCCAATGTTTCTGCTAATACGGTAATATAACCTCCGACTAATTCTTTAGCCTCGGCAAAAGACCTGTCAGTAATTTTTGTTCCTCCAGGATGAATTGTTTTTACTGCAGGATAAAGGCGTTCTCCTCCAACATATTTTTCTTCTTCTGCCATTTGCCCAATCCATTGCATCCACTTTTCCATGTGTGCATTTTGTTCTTCTTCGGATTTTGCATCCCAAACGTCGTCTCCACCTTTAAAAAGTAACATAAATTGTTTCATACTATTATTTATTTATGGTTTATATGATCCTATGACGAAGTGGTTATAAAGATTTGGACAATTTTTTTAAAAAATTACTTTTTTTTCATCATCATCAGCGTGAAACCTCCTAACAAAGCAATAACAATAAGCATTATAGCCCACAACCAAACTTTATTTTTAAAGAGTGGTTCCACAGTTTTCTCTTGGTTTTTAGGTATTATTTGTTCTGGTCCTAATTGAAGTTTTACTAATTTTCCTGGAACTCTTTCTTTCATGTACTGAAGATCGTAGGATGGTTTATTCACATCTTCATTACCATAAGTCAGAAAATAATTAGCAGAAGCACTAAACCTAGTAATCAACTCATAATCAAAACCTTTAACTACAACCTCATCAATATTTAATGGTTCATTATCCTGATTATTAACAATTATTTTTATCTTATTAGTAATTGTGCTATAAAAGTTAAATTCGTTTTCTTCAATAGAATTTAGAACTCCTGAGGTAATATTTTGATAATTATATTTCCATCCGCTTTCTCTCTGAATACTATCTCTAAGATATTTCACTCGAAAAGGCCTGTAATAATCGAAAGTATTCTTAGTCTTAATTTTTATATGACTTACAGGAACAGGCATTCCTAAATCAATAGTAATTATTGTATTTTTATTTTGTTCTACAATTTCCGTTGATTTAACAGTAAACTTCTTGTAACTACCTCTTTGTTTTTCTTTTAAGGTAATCTCAGCCTTTTTTATATCAGGTGCGTCTTTACCTTTAACAAAAACTCTATAATATGTATACTTAGAGTCAGGGAACTTTAGGGTTGTAAATGAATACTTCGTCAATTCATTGTTAACAGACAACACACGATAATCATCTACAACAGTATACCAATCTTTTAGGTTTTGACTCCCTTCTACCTTTATGAATCTATCAAAATTGTCTTGTTCAAAAGATAACTGAACTTGATTAATTATAGCATCTAACGTAACTTTAAAAGTGATATATGAGCCTTTATCCGTAGTAGATTTATTAACATATTTAAATCCGATATTTTTACTTGATATTTTAGGCTTCTTTTGTTCTAAAAGATATGGCGCCTCTACAGTATCATTTCCCTTAGTAATCCCATAAATTCGTATATCTGAAAGGTCAGAAGATACATTTTTAAAAATCTCATTCGGTAATACGATGGCATGCCAATCATCCGACACATTCAATAATTCTTTTTTGTAGGTATACTTATCAATTTGGGCATAAGTTTGTAAACAAATTAAGAACAATAACAATTGTACAATATTAATCTTTAACCTCATCTGTAATAATATGTTTGTATTTATTATATAAGAAAGAAATAATAAGCAATAATAAACCTAGTGATACAAATACAATTGTTTTAGAAATCGTGTTTAAATGCGCTATATCATATAAAAACAATTTTATGAGTGTGACTCCAAAAAGTATAAAAGCTATTATTCGTATATGTTTTATTTTCTTCCAAAATCCTATAACGATCAATAACAAAGAATATATCCCCCAAAGAATACTTAGTCCTAATTTATCAGAAGAAGTATAACCAGCAATATCTAACCAATGGATTAATTCACTACTCAATAACCAGATTATAGCAATTTGCAGAACCACATCAAAGACAATTGTAAAAACGCCTTTTAGAAAACCTTGTCTAACATATTTATAACTAGCTATTAATAATAAAACACAAAATGCCAATGAAATATATCGAATACCGATATGATACAATCCTGCTTCACCTGTTTCTAAAAGTGTAGGGTCCAAATAACTTTCTCGCAATTCACTCAACAAATACAATCCAGTAGTTAAAAACATCAATAATGCAAACATATTGAGCGCAATATTAATATAACCAAAAACTACATTCTTAATCTTTTTAATATTTACAAAAGATAAAATTGATAAGAAAGCTAAGGTGTAATTAATTAACCAAATTCCCATAAAATCTTCTTGATTACTATCTAAACTACCCCAATAATCAATAATCTCTAAGAAAAAAGTCATATACAAGACAAACAGAAACATCGCTGATATCCAAAGGGAGATTAACTGATACCAAGTCTTATATTTTAACCAAGGAAAAGGATGATTCTCACTACGATGCAAAAAGAGAATATATCCAAAAGAGGCCGCACACAATAGTGAGGTAAGTACCGAAATATTCAAAAACGGAATTACCGAAATTTCATCAGTACCAGGCATATAGGCATATTCTGCATAATACATCCACCAATCCTGAATTAAGCTAAAAAATGTTAAGGCAATAACTGGATATGCTAGTTTTTCATAAATAGGTACTTTTTTAGTCCTTCCTATCCAAAATAACAATGCTGCTTCAGCAGCCCAAAGCAAGGTTACCCAATTTCCGTCTAACTGAACTGGAAATGCAATACTGATAAAAACCAATACCATTCCAGAACTAAAGTAAAATAAATTTCGATCCGCTAATTTTAATCTATAGATTATTACACTAACAATAAAATGTACTATTGCATTTGCTAAAGTAAATACGCCTAATAACTGTGATCCAATTTCATGGTTACTCAACATAGAAAAACCAATTCCATAAAAAACAAATGCATTAATCAACTGAAGTATAACATCACCTGTACCAAATTTTTCTTTTCTATTCAATTTATATACAAGGAACATGAAATAAAATGTGATAAAAAACACTAACAAAAAGGTAAAAGCTAATCCAAAATGAACCTCCGTTTCATAATCCATTACATACCAACTAAAATAAATTAACCACGTAAGTATGAAGGAAGAATAATATAAAAGTTTCCAGTACTTTTTAAAAGATATGATTAAGATCCCTACATTAATAATCGCCATATAACTAAATAAAACGGCTACTTTTCCTGATCCATCACTTAATAAAAATGGAACTGCATAAGCGCCAACTAGTCCAATATGTGCTATGACCTGTTTATTATACTGTATGGCTGCAAATACCGTGAAAATCGTAAAAATTACCATTAATCCAAACGTAAACATTTGCGGAATAAGACCATATAAGCTATAAGCAAGAAAAGTAATAAAATATAATATAGCCATTGCTCCACTTACCAAAACAGCGCTAAAATTCTCATACTTCTTTTTTAGCTTCATGCCTACACCGATCAAACCGATTCCGGTAAGATATCCCAATATAATTCGTGTTAATGGACTAATGAGTTCATTATCTATAGAATATTTTGCACCAATAGCAACTCCTATAATCAGAATAATAACTCCTATCTTACTTATAAGATTCTCTCCAATAAACTTTTCTAAATTAGACTTCCCTTTTGGCTTTTCATCTCGCTTAACCTTAGGCTGAGAAAATGACACCTCTGGTTGTTTTTGTAATAAAGGCTCTTTTATTTCAGCTTTATCTTCTACCTCTTTTAAAACTGGTTCAATAACAGGAGTAGTTATCGTATCTTCGGTTACTTCAACGTTCTTTTGTTCCTCTTCATTTTTAAAACGAAGAACCTCATTTTTAAGATTCAAAATTTCTCTACGAAAGACCTCTTGTTTATTAGATAGAATTGCTATTTTTTCAAGCAAATCATTAATATACTTTTGATTGTCAGCCATGGTTGTTTAGTTATAAAATGAACATAACGTAGTTACATTCATATTAGAAATATAGGCAAAAAAAGAGTCTTGTTAAAAAACAAAACATCTTCTACCCTATTATACTCAAAGATATAACTAATAGAAAAGAATCAATCCCCTGAAAAAAGGGAAATGTTTTTAGTGGTTTACCGTACAGCTTTAAGTCTATAATAAAACGGCGGAATACTCAGAATTTAAAAACCGGTAGTAAATAAATTTCTAGCTCCCCTAATACCACATTTTTGATATTTATGATATGATTGTGCAGCTCTTTCATCAATCTGTTTACCAGATTCATTCCTAATCCATCCGTCTATTGCTGCTTTTAATGTATATGCTTCTGGTGCCATCAAATGGGTGGTCCATAACACAGGAATTGCTTTAGCTTTTTTAATTTCTGGAGAGAAATAACTTTTGCTATAACATGCCAGAATGATAACATTCTTAGGATTAGCAACAGATTCTTTATAACTGACATCCACACTAAAATCCATCAAACCATCATGACCAACATACGCCAATAAATCAGCTCCTCCTCCAAAATCTAAAGTCATATTTTTTTGAGCAATTTGCAAAGGCATCTGTCCATTAGATGATTTCAAAAAGTGTTCTATACTTTGTTTGATTCTAGCACCGTCATAAGCGTCTGCTAACATATAAACATCCTTACTAACATGTTTAAACAATAATCTTTCTAAAATATAGGGATCCTTAGATGGAATAGCTCTAACTAGTTGCCAATCTTTTGTTTTGCGATTAAAAAATGTTTTTACACCATACCCAGCTCCCCAATAGAGGTTATTTTTAGGGTCCTGACCATTTCCAATGGCTTTTGGCACAGGAACAATACCTTGATTAAGGTTATCGCAAAGGGCTACAAAAACATGAATCGTTCTTACCTTACCAAAAGATAATGCAGAACATAACAAGAAAATCATTAATAAGAGTGATCTCATTGTATAAGACTCAAAATTAATTCCACATTCTTTCTTTCTATAGCAGTTAACTTATCAGCTGCATCAGTATCTGAAGGCAAATACCAAGATTTAGATTCGAAATAATCCTGCCACTTCTTTTTAGTAAACATATATCCGTGCGAAGCAAAAATCTCATTTTTAATAATTGCTAATTCTTCTTCAGTTTTACTATTTAACTCCTCTGCAGTAAAAACTCGATGAGAAAATATATAATTTTCCCTTTCTACTGCTTTTAAATCTGTATAAGGTTTAGAAAAAGTCCCATCTTCTTTTATTGGTTGAAATTCTAACCACATTTTTATTCCAATTTGTTTACCATCTCCGATGCAATCCAATTTTTCTCTAACCTCCTTAAAAACTAACAAATTATTGGATACGAAAACTGACATCCTTGAATCATCAAAAGAACAATCAGCTATTTTTCTCTCGAATGAAATAGTATTAACCCTATCACCAAAAGGAGTAAATGATGTTATAGAAGATTGCTCGCAACTTACTCCTACATTGCAGCTCATTATAGTTGACAGGATAACATAATTATCGGTCTTAACAATTACTTTTCCTGTCAATAAAGCATTTGCTCTTTCTGTAGATTTAAAATCAAAATATTTTAAAGCCAGATCGATTGGAATTTCTTTATTCTGTTCATTAAACTGCTCAAGTAATTTATTAAACTCACTCTCTTGTGCGGTTACTACACTTGTAATAAATACACAAAATAATACTACATATCTTATCATAAAAAAACTAGTTGTATGTAGGCTGGTAAAACTAACAATCTGGGAGATATACAAATCTAAAAAAGATTGGCAAAACCCCAAGGATCTATCAATCTTTTAGTTCATAAATTTTCATTTATATTTCATTTCTCAAAAAGAACTAACTCACTAAACTCTATTTAACAACATTTAGATAAACTATATTAAAAAATATAGATAAACATCTTCTTTCTGATTAAAAACAAAAAAACACGCTATTGCGTGCTTATATAGAATTTATATACTTTAAAGTCCATCTAAAGTTTTGGACATCTTTTGCAATTAGATTTACCTTTTTTCTTGTATTTTTTACAACACTTTTTCTTTTTGCCTCCACAACTAGCTTCACAATTTAATGAAGCACAAGGTGAATATAAAGATGGGATATCAGAACTCTGCACTATTATTTAATTTTTATTGAATCTAAATAAAGCGCAAAAATATAAAAAAAAGATTCTCAAAAAAAGAATCTTTTATTTTTATTTAATGACTTATTAACAAATAGTTATCTACTCTTCTTGCGAATTACTTATCTGAAAAGTATTGATATCTCTATCGAACAAATAGTGTCCTGATTTATCATCACCAATAATCTTTAATTTATCTAATAATGTTCTTGCTACAGCTTCTTCTTCTAATTGTTCTGCTACATACCACTGCATAAAATTATGTACATTATAATCCTTATGTTCTAAACATTGAAAAATAACATTATTAATTTGTGCAGTTACAAACTCTTCACTTTCCAAGAAAATTTCGAACAATTCTCTTAATGATTTAAAATCATTTCTAGGTTTTTCTATAGCAGGAATTACAGCTTCTCCATTTCTTTCATTTATGAATTTGACTAATTTGGTCATATGCACACGTTCCTCTTCTGATTGTGTATAAAAAAAATCTGCTATTCCATTGTAACCATTTACATCTGCCCAACAAGCCATTGAGAGATATTGTGCAGATGCCGTAGCTTCATACTGTACTTGATCGTTTAACGACTTCTCTATTTCAGGTATCATATTTTTATTTCTTGTATTTATAATATTCTAATAATGGTTATAAAAAAGTATATCAAGTAACTATCTCATACATCTATAAAAACTTGTTATAATCAATTTTATGACAATTAAATAAAAGTACACAATTTATAATCCTTTCAATAGCTTTAACTAGTGTTTTCTTCTAATTTAAATTCAGACTATTTAACAACCAAAACTTAAAAAAGATTTCATATTTAACTTAATAAAGTTACTGACGTGTATATTTTGAAATTGTTCCCGCGTGATCTGGATACTGTTTTATTAAAAAGTTTTTTTCTGCTAACTCAAAATCATCAAAATCAAATCCCGGCGACACAGTACATCCAACAAAAGAATACCCTTCATCATCTTTTACACTTGATGCGAACCAACTGTTAGCAGGAACAACTAATTGTGGTGATTCTCCTTGATCTAAATTCATTCCTACGGCATGCTTGATATATTTTCCTTCTGGAGTTATTACATGTACATATAATGAACTCCCTGAATAATAATGCCACATTTCATCTTGTTTTATTTTATGAAATGCGGAAAAATTATCTGATGTCAATAAAAAATAAATCCCCGTACAATAGTTCCTATCTCCAGAGAACTCTTCAGCTAAAACATCTTTAGGAATAACTCCTTTACTTCTATATGTCTCTTTATAAAACCCTCCTTCAGGATGTGACTTCATATTTAATTTTTCAACTATTTTTCCTACTTCCCTATTCATAACAGTATGTTTTTATCTAAAAAAAAGAAGCGATCCAAATAATGGATCGCTTCAAAATATTGTATAAATTTATTTATATAAATTATGCAAGTACTGCTTGTACTTTATCAGCAGCTTCTTGGAACTGCACTGCACTCTGTACATCTAATCCACTATTATCTATTAATTCTTTAGCAATATCTGCGTTGGTACCTTGCAAACGAACTATAATAGGAACATTAATAGCATCACCCATATTTTTATAGGCATCAACTACTCCTTGTGCTACTCGGTCACAACGAACAATTCCTCCAAAGATATTGATCAAAATTGCTTTTACGTTCTCATCCTTAAGAATAATTCTAAAAGCTTCTTCTACACGTTTAGCATCTGCTGTACCTCCAACATCAAGGAAATTTGCAGGTTCTCCACCAGCTTGCTTAATTAAATCCATTGTTGCCATTGCAAGACCAGCACCATTTACCATACATCCAACATTACCATCTAGATCTACATAGTTCAGTCCTACTTCGTTCGCTTCAACTTCGATTGGATTTTCTTCGCGAATATCTCTCATATCCACATAGTTCTTATGTCGATATAATGCATTATCATCAATAGTAACCTTAGCATCAACTGCCATGATCTTATCATCACTTGTTTTTAAAACAGGATTGATTTCAAACATTGAAGAATCAGATTTCACATACGCAGTATATAATGCCATCACAAACTTGGTCATTTCTTTAAACGCAACACCACTTAAACCTAAGTTAAATGCTACACGTCTTGCCTGAAAAGGTAATAACCCTACTGCAGGATCTATTTCTTCTGTAAATATTAAATGCGGAGTTTCCTCGGCAACCGTTTCGATATCCATTCCACCTTCTGTAGAATACATAACCATATTACGACCTGTAGTACGATTTAATAATACAGAAACATAAAATTCGTCTGGTTCACTATCTCCAGGATAATACACATCTTCTGCAACTAATACTTGGTGTACTTTTTTTCCTTCAGCAGATGTTTGAGGAGTTATCAAATTCATCCCAATGATCTGTCCTGCAATATCTTCAACTTCTTGAAGGTTTTTAGCAAGTTTCACACCTCCACCTTTTCCTCGACCACCGGCGTGTACTTGTGCCTTAATCACATGCCACCCAGTACCTGTTTCTGCAGTTAATTGTTTTGCAGCAGCAACTGCTTCTTTAGCATTCTGTGCAACAATACCTCGCTGGATGCGCACACCAAAGCTACTTAATATCTCTTTACCCTGATATTCGTGTAAGTTCATAGTCTTATTTTTTGCCTTTTGAATAGGAGTTCCAAAAATAGGAAAAGTGAAGTTACTGTGCCAATCTTTTCGGGTAAAAAAAGTTATACAATAGAAGCTCTTATATTATCTCAAAAAATAACATAAAAATTTAGTTGAATTCGAATTATGAATAACTTATAATTTAAAATCTTCAAAATCTAAAGGGTCAAAATTCTTAAAATGTCCATTCATTTTAATTACTTCTTTAGCCCTATTCATTTCCCTCACTACAGGAATTGTAATTTTTAGATGCCCAATGAGATAATTAAGACGTTCTAATTCGCTTCTCAACTTTAACAAATGATATTCTTGATGTAATGCTAAGCCTACCTTATGTGCTACTTGGTAACTTATAAATGGTATATTGAATATTGGAGGTTTCTCTATAGTGAGCTCTACATAAAGAATTGCTATATTTTTTAATAATTCTTCTTGTAACTCTTCTATCCCATTTTCATTATCCTCCAAATATTGTACTTCACCGCCAGCATATAATTTACCCGGAAGTTTGGGAAGAAAACTTTCAATTTTAAATACTCTAGTACCTAAACATACCACATCGCTACCTCCATCTGGATATCTTTTCTCTACTTTTTGCAGAGTAACTTCGGTACCATATTCAAGCTTCTTATCAATAAAAGTTGGCACTCCAAAAGAGATACCTTCCTCTTCACAATCAGAAATCAACTGTTGATATCTCTTTTCAAAGATATGGAGAGGTAATCGTTCGCCTGGATATACAACCATTTGTAAAGGAAAGAGTGCTAACATTTTTTTATTTAAAAATACTAAATAAACCACTATGATATGTATGATATCTGTTCAAAAAGTAAAAATTCGTTATTTGAAGCTTATTTTTTTTAGGATTACATAATTTTATACTAATTACGCGGCGCTTAGAGGAAATCTATAGCAAAAATAGTAATTTCGTAAGCTTAATTTAATTACCATGGAAAACGCAAATTTATTAGCAATCGCAGAAGAATTTGGGAGTCCTATATACGTTTATGACTCCGAAAAAATTGTTTCACAATATGAACGCCTAACAAACGCTTTTAAACAGGTGAAACATGTTAAACTTAACTATGCCGTCAAGGCATTGTCTAATCTTGCGATTTTAAAACTAATGAATTCATTAGGTGCTGGATTAGACACTGTATCCATACAAGAAGTTAAATTAGGTTTATTAGCAGGTGTAGAACCAGCCAATATAATATTTACTCCTAATGGTGTATCCTTAGAAGAGATTGAGGAAGTTTCTGAAATGGGTGTACAAATAAATATTGACAACCTATCTATACTGGAACAATTCGGAACAAAACATCCAGATGTACCTGTTTGTATTAGAATTAATCCCCATGTTATGGCTGGAGGAAATAGCAAAATCTCAGTAGGCCATATTGATAGTAAGTTTGGAATATCTATCCATCAAATTCCACATATTCTAAGAATTGTAGAAAACACAGGTATGAATATCAATGGTATTCATATGCACACTGGCAGTGACATTCTGGATGTTGATGTATTTTTATATGCTAGTGAAATCCTTTTTGAAACTGCTAAAAACTTTAAGAATTTAGACTTTATAGATTTTGGTAGTGGTTTTAAGGTTCCTTATAAAGAAGGAGATATTGAAACTAATATAGAAGAATTTGGAAAAAAACTAACAAAACGCTTTAATACCTTTTGTAAGGAATATGGTAAAGAATTAACTCTTGGTTTCGAACCAGGAAAATTTTTAGTTAGTGAAGCTGGATATTTTCTTGCCAAAGTTAATGTAGTAAAACAAACTACTTCTACTGTTTTTGCTGGAATTGATAGTGGTTTCAACCATTTAATAAGACCTATGTTTTACAATTCTCATCATGAAATTATTAACGTATCGAATCAGACTGGTAGAGAACGTTTTTATTCCATAGTAGGATATATATGTGAAACGGATACATTTGCCACCAATAGACGAATTTCTGAAATTACAGAAGGTGACATTATCGCTTTTAAAAATGCCGGTGCCTATTGTTTCTCTATGGCCAGTAATTATAATTCTCGTTTTCGTCCAGCAGAAGTCCTTTGGCATAATAACAAAGCACATTTGATTCGTAAACATGAAACTTTTGAAGATCTTACCAAAAATCAGGTAGATGTAAATATATTTAATAAGGCTGAAGCAACTGCTTCATAGCACATTTTAATCTTACACAAAAAAAATGCAGCAAGTATCAATTTGCTGCATTTTTTTACCTAATATTCTATAGTGTACGGCACTAGTAATTACAGAGGTTTTATAAAAATACTTTTCTAAAGTTTTCTGATATTTCTTATTAAATACTCAAGACCATTTAGCTTAAGTTCGTAAACCATTTGCATCTGCTTACCTAGAGTACCTTTGGGAAAACCCTTATTATGATACCAAACAATATAATGCTCGGGTAAGTCAATAAGATATCGGTCTTTATATTTACCAAAAGGCATTTTGGTATTGGCTAGTTTAACTAAAAAATCTTTCTGGGATTGAGTATCCATTAAAAGTTAAGTAAGTGTAAATTTATTTTGAATAAGCTCTATAATACCACATCAAATTCTTTACTTTCTCTTCCCACTTCTTCTGATTTACTTTATTTTTTGAATGATCCGTTTCTAAATCATATTGCTCTTGCATATTGATTCTCATGCGTTCCACTCTCTTATACATCTTATTAAGGTCCTTACGCACGTTTTTACCAGGTCTATACTCTTTTAATTTTTTACGCATTATTCTAGCATGCAATTCAGATATATCAAAATGGAGTTGTTCGTGTAACAAAAGGTATTTAGTAGACTGACCTTTTTTCACCCATGATAGTGATGGATAACAAAAGCTGTCCACTTCATATTTTAATTCAATTTTCCCATAATCCTTACTTATAGACCATTGATAAGTTATTCCTGTATTGACACTAGCGTCAAAATCACTATCGAGTTTAGGTTCTCCCCTAAAATCCGACCAATCTAACTTACTTTTTTCTGCATAAGAAAAACGCTCTACATATCCATGATTAGCAAAAACTAAAACTAAGAGAATAGTAAAAAATTTACCCATAATTGCAATAATTATGCCCGGCTAATAGTTGTTGTTTTTTTTTATTCAAGTAACTAAAATATACAATACGGGGCTAAGTATTGATAATTTTCGCTTAAATAATTTTATTTATCTTCAGATATACAATTTATATCTATCCCAATCGAAACAATTTTTCCAAAATTTCGAATTTATTTTAGTTTATAAAAACTGTATACTACGAGTATATCAATTTCCATACCACGACTTTAAATATCCTAAAAATCTAAACTAAAAAATCTCTTTCCGAAACTATTTTATCTGTAAAACAATATAATTCAGAATTTAAAAATAAAGAAAATGATTTTAAAATCAGCTTTAAAATTAATTATTGGCAAAATAATTTTTATTCTATTACCGTAAGCTTCAATTCATCATCGAATTTAATTATATAGGAAGCTTTGTTATAATAGCCTCCTAAAAGCTTTTTAGCATAATTAAATTTATTCTCAACATATTCTGTTGTACCTTCAAAAGTTGCTGCATGGTACAAATCATCTGCAGAACCTAATCGCATTAAAATATCATATGTAATATCAAAACCTCTCACCGCATATTTACTAGGAATAGTTCCATATTCTTTTTTATATCTCGCTACAAAAGGAGTCATTCTTGTCTCATCATAATTATCAAATTCCTTATCGATAGAAGGATAGTGTAAATGTAGTTTAGACAAATGTTCATTTTTAATATTATCATCATCAAAAGCATTATGCTTATCCGTAGTGAATAAAGTAATTTGATGACTCTCTGCTTTTGCATTTAGTAAAGGAGTGACATTACTTATCATAGCTACATCATCAGACTCAAGAAAAACCCAATTTGGTTTGTTCTTTGCCAATACCTTATTAAGATGAACTTCATATACATAATTACCTTCTTCTATTCTTGCTATCTTAGCTTCAGGAAATTTAGCAATCAATTTATTTTTTATTTCCTCATGCTTCTTTTTTCCTTGTTGCACGATAATAACAATATTCTTATCCGTAGAATCTTGAGCGACATAATTAATCAGTTTATCTTGAAGCATTATGTCTGTCGGTATCGTTTGGAAAAAATTACTGTATAATTTTGATTCTCTATTAGAAATTGGAGAAATCACCGGAGTATCATACTTCTTTAATTCTGAAGCAACAGTCTCTACATTAGCCTGATATAGAGGTCCAATCACAACATCCATTTCATCAAAACTATTTTGATCAATTAACTGTTTGATATGACCTGTATTATTATTTTTTTGTGTATCAAAAACAGTCAAATCAATACTCAGCCCTCTACTTTTAGCAGAATCAACCGCAATCTGAACTCCTTTATAAAAATCTAAAGCTACTCTTGTTCCTCTTGCTTTTCTACTCTTCAAAAAATCTTCTGTTTTTTGTCTTTCATTTGGATCTAGTGTATCTAATCCAAATGGCAACATTACAGCAAGTTTTTTCATTTTAAAATTTGAGAGCATGTTCTCTAACGGAACTATTTTCTTTTCTGGAAAATCAATCGCTAGAGAATCTACTTCACCTGTTTTAGGAAGTGTAATTACCATACCAGCTTTAAGACCATCTCTTAAATATGGATTCATATTAAACAAAGAGTCCGAAGAAATTTCAGTTCTTTTTAGTATACTATACACTGTTTCTTTTGGTTGAACTTCATACAATTCAAACTTATCTGCATCAATAATTTCTTTTAAGGGAACGAATATGGTTGTAGGCACCAGAATCTCCATGCCAATAGGAAAATTAGGATCCATTTCTGGGTTTAATTGGTCCAATTCTCCAACAGTAATACCATGTCTTCTAGCAATTCTATATCTCGTGTCTTTTGGCTTCACTATATACTTAGTAGTGGTAGAAACTCTACTACTCAAAGAATCTTTAGGCACATCTGTTTCTACAACTGCTTTTTCCGCATATACAGGTATTCTAATTTTATCCCTTTTTCGAACTTGTTCTGAATATAGCCTCTTATTATGTTTCTTAATATCATCCATCGTGATATTATATTTCTTGGCAATTCCATATAAAGTCTCTTTCCTTCTAACCTTATGGGTTTTAAAACGAACTATCTGACGTATTTCTTCTAACGGTTTGATACTATCTAAAACAGGATCACTTACATTTTCTGTTGGTGTATTTTCTTCTTTAGGTTTTTCTATTACCGCAACTCTTAAAATCTGCCCCAGATTAATCCCATTTACCGCATCTGGGTTTAAACTCAAAATCGCCTCTTGTGTAGTGTTATATTTTTGAGAAAGGTTAAATACGGTATCCCCTTCTCCTACCACATGGATTTGATATTCTTCATCATTAGTGACAGGAATAGCTAGAATTTGACCTTCCTTAATCCCATCTTTTGAATTAGGGTTGATTTTATAAATTGCTTCAGGAGTTGTATTATATCGTTTTGCAATTCTATATACATTTTCTCCTTGAACAACTTTATGACTTTTATACTGCTGAGCAAAACCAACACTGGTAATAAAAAGCACACAAAAGAACAACAATACTTTTTTCATTCGATTTAATTTTAATGGATCTGATTCTTCACGAATCAAAGTGTCAATATATAAAATATATTACTCCCACTCTATAGTTGCAGGCGGTTTTGAACTAATATCATATACTACTCTATTAACGCCTTTTACCTTATTTATTATTTCATTTGATGTTTTTTGCAAAAACTCATACGGTAGATTTACCCAATCAGCAGTCATTCCATCTGTACTTTCTACAGCTCTCAATGCTACACATTTCTCATAAGTTCTCTCATCTCCCATAACACCTACACTTTGAACTGGTAACAAAATTGCTCCAGCTTGCCATACCTTATTATACAGTCCGTTATCTTTTAGTCCGTTTATAAAAATAGCATCAACCTCTTGCAAAATACTAACTTTTTCTGGAGTAATGTCTCCTAAAATTCGAATTGCTAATCCAGGTCCAGGAAATGGGTGTCGCCCGAGCAATTCTGGATCAAGATCCATAGAAGCTCCAACTCTTCGCACCTCATCTTTAAATAACATTTTTAACGGTTCAACTACTTTCAACTTCATAAAATCAGGTAAACCTCCTACGTTGTGATGCGATTTAATTGTAGCAGATGGACCTCCACTTACTGAAACAGACTCAATTACATCTGGATATATTGTTCCTTGTGCCAACCACTTAGCATCTTCTATTTGGTTAGCTTCATCATCAAAAACTTCAATAAATACTCTTCCAATTATTTTTCTTTTCCCTTCTGGGTCACTTTCTCCCGCTAGAGCATCCAAAAAGCGTGCCGAAGCATCTACTCCTTTTACATTGAGTCCCATACCTTCATATTGCTGTAGTACAGATGTAAATTCGTTCTTACGAAGCAATCCATTATTAACAAAAATACAATGAAGATTACTGCCAATAGCCTTATGAAGCAATACTGCGGCAACAGTAGAATCTACTCCACCACTCAATCCAAGAACCACCTTATCATTTCCTAATTGCTCTTTTAGGTTTTTTACCGTTTCTTCTACAAAAGAATCCGGAGTCCAATCCTGTGCTATTCCAGCTATGTTCACTAAAAAGTTCTCTAAAAGTTGCGTCCCATCCTTAGAATGGTAAACTTCCGGATGAAATTGAATCGCATAAGTTTCCTCTCCTTCAATTTTAAATGCTGCATTTTCTACATCTTCAGTACTAGCTAGAAGAGTTGATTTGGTTGGCAATTCTTTAATAGTATCACTATGACTCATCCAAACCTGAGAACCTTCAGAAATATTTTGAAACAATTCATTTTTACCTATATATGATAAATTAGCTCTACCATACTCTCTCGTATTAGATTCTGCTACACGGCCACCACCAAAATGCGCTAAATATTGAGCACCATAACAAATACCTAATAATGGTTTTTTACCTTGTATCTCCGATAGATCTGGGTGGGCAACATCCTCACCTCTTACCGAAAGTGGGCTACCCGATAAAATTACAGCATGATAATCACTGATATTTTTTGGAGGTTTATTATACGGATGTATTTCTGAATAAATATTGAGCTCTCTTACTCGGCGTCCTATAAGTTGCGTTACTTGTGACCCGAAGTCTAAAATAAGTACCTTGTTATTTTGCATAGGCAAAAATAAAATTAAATTACAACCCCCGAAATCCTAACTGGGATAATTTTCAACTTACACGGTTATTTTATAAACACCCTATCAATTCTTAAAAATAATAGACACATACTTAGTATATTTATAGAAAAACTATGAAATCTTCAATTTTATACTGTCTTTTTTATATTCTCTTCTTTATTTTAGTTATTTCTTGTAAAAGTGGATTAGATACCAGAGGAAATACCAATTATGTTAGCAGTATTGATGCCAAATCGTTTAGAGAAATCCCATTAACTCCTGGAAATCGAATTAGCATTCTTAAAGTAAAAGACAAAGAATCGGAGTGGAAATATGATCTTACAATACCAACAATTACTAAAGGCCAAAAAGTTCCATTATTCATTGTTTTACACGGTGGTGTTGGAAGTAAAAATTATACTAAATTTAATAGTTGCCTAGTTACTCCTGGGTTACAGGATGCTGGAGGGTTTATTTTTAGCCCTTCTGGTGCTTGGCGAACGTGGACATTAGATTATCTAGAAAAAAGAATTTTAGATTTTATTGATCTCGCAAAAGAAAATTGGCCCATTGACCCTGATAAAATCATATTAGTAGGCTATAGTAATGGAGCTATAGCTGGATGGCAATACGCCAAAGATTACTCTACTATTTTTTCTGGTATGATATTAATGGGGTCCAGTTGTAAAGTAGATGAAAAACTTAACATTCCGATTTATGTAATACAGGGTACAAAGGACAAATTCTTCCCTATCAAAAGAGTAAGAAAACGAATCGCAGAAGCAAAAGCATTGGGATGTAACATTACTTTCGTGGAAGCCGAAGGAAATACACATATCAAAGCATGTGAATATATAGAAATACTAAAAACAAGTGTTCCTTGGATGGAAAAGGAAGTATGGCAAACTAGATGAATTAAAGTAAATTTTAGTCGAATGTTTTTACAGCTTGTGCTAACAAATTGATTAACTTTAAAACATTCGTAAAACCTAACAACTAATGACTGACATTATATTCTCTTCTATAGTGGTTGATTTAAAAACAGCTATTACAAACAACAAACACTCTTTTAGATATTTTACCTTAGCCACCTCTGATTTTAATAATACACCTAGACTACGGACTGTAGTTTTAAGAGACATAGATGATAACTTAAACATGATCATATACACTGATGAACGATCTAAAAAAATTGCAAATATCCAAGCAAACGATAGAGTCAGTCTCTTATTTTACGATCAAAATCGTTTGTTACAAATTACAATAAAGGCAAAAGCAGAAATTATAAGTAATCAAACGACTTTAGACACTATCTGGAACCAAATCCCTTCAAAATCCAAAAAAGATTACACAACGGAGCTGTCTCCAGGAGTCGAAATCAAAAATCCTGATGAGATAAATTACCTAGAAGGAAAACATTTTTTTGCTGCAATAAAACTTATTCCAGTACGAATGGAGTACTTAAGATTAACAAGACCAAATCATATTAAAGTTGTATTCAAAAAAGAAAACGCTAATTGGAAAGGTCACTATGTTACCCCTTAATTTCTTTTAATAAATTTAAAATTACTTTGTAATCCATTAGACACAACATTACCTATATACAATCCATTAGATAAATTTTCTACATTAATATTAGTAGAAGCAACATCTGATGGTATTTTTCCTTTATACACTAACTGTCCATTAATAGTGTAAATCATTAATGATTTTTCTTTAGCCACATCAGAAGTGGAAAATCTAATGATATTACTTACTGGATTTGGAGAAATCTGAAACGGAATTTCTGCTTCTGGACTTCCAACACTTAATGTATTACCTATCACATATTTTACACCTTCTTCTATGTGTTTAATAAAATCCGGATTATTAGTATAGTCGCTAGAATTATGTCCTAATGCGGTATAAAATGAACGTCCTCCACCATATTCTTTAAACCAAGAAATTGGTCTAGCCTCATCATAGTCATTGGATCCCGTTGACTCTACCATCAATAAATCTATATTACCATCAAACAATTGTCCTCCATTGTTTCTCCAGTAATAATATTCCTCTGACTTGTTCCAAATAGCTCCTACATTTCCTAAAAAATCTACAGAAGGATGTGAATTAACTACTGTCATATCCGCATTAAAGTTATTACTCGTATGATTAGGGCCAGATTGTACTATTCCACCAACAAGTTCATTATAAAAAGTCCAACTCCCATCTCTATAGGTGTCTGTAGCCGCATGGATCCCTAAGAAGCCTCCTCCCGCAGCAATAAAATCTTCAAAAGCCTGACGTTGCGATGCATCTAATAAATTATTACCACTGGTATTACACCATATAACCGCACTATACTGAGCTAAATTTGATGTCGTAAATGCATTCGCATTATCAGTATCATCAGTTTCCCAAAGTCCATTGGAATTCCCGAGATTTCGAATCATAGTAACACCAGCACCTATTGATGGATGTGTAAAACCATTAGTTTTAGTAAAAACCAATACTTTTTCTTGTGATGAAAGATTAAAAGTTATAAATAAAAATAAAGTTACTATGAGAATTTGTGATTTCATGACGATTGGAGTTTATTTTCATAACGCTCAGGTCTATTTTAAATTATACAATCCTATAGAAACCAATTACATTTTTAAATAAAAAACCAACTTGAAAATTTTATTTTCAAAGAATTACTGTCTTTAGAACGTACTACAAAAGGTATATCCCTAAATCTAAGCTAATCATCTAAAAAATCAACTTTTATTTCCCCATAAAAAATATCATTTAACACTCAATTTCAATCTCTTATAATGACATACAAAAATAGACTTTAAGATTTCATTAACTATCCGTTAAGGATTCTTGATTTTTAAAACAAAAAATTATTTTTAACACCTCAACTAACCTATACCCCTAAAGATGAAAACTCTTCAAGTAAGCAGTATTCTTTATATAATCATTTTATTTAATTCTAATCTACAAGCTCAAAACAAACAAATTGTAGATAGTTTATTACGTTTAACAAAAAGTAAAAACACACCCGATACCACATTGATTAAAGCATATAATGATTTAGGAATTCAATATGCTACTTCTAATACTTTTTTAGCTAAAAAACATATTCGCCATGCACTTGGTATCGCCAATAACATAAATAAACCCAGAGGTATTGCAGGTGCAAACAACTGCCTTGGTGTTGTGTATTATTATCAAAAAGAGTATGATTCTGCTTTGGTGCACTTCAAAAAAGCTTTAAAAATGAACCAAAAAATTAATCATCTTTGGGGTCAAGCTTCAGCTTTTCATCAAATCGGCGCTGTACATAATCACTTAAATAATTACACTAAAGCTATTGAAAGTTTTAAAAAAGCTGGAGAAGTTTTTAAATCTTTACAGGACTCCATATCATATATAAAATCCATCGAAAACATAGGTGTATCTTACAGTTTGATGAAATATAAAAAAATAGCATTAGAGCATTTTATTATTGCGAACAAACTATATGAAAACCTTAATGATACCCCAGGAATAAGTCGAACATACATACATATAAGTAATATTCTAATAAAACAAGAAGAATATTATGAAGCATTAAAATATCTTGATAGATCATTACCAATAATAACAAGTAAAGGAAATAAAAGATATCTGAGTTCTATTTTGCAAAATATAGGAATCAGTAAAAGAGGCCTATACAAGTATAACCAAGCATTGGATTATTTCCAAAAATCACTATTATTAAGAAAAGAAAGAGGAAACTCTAAAACAATTGCTATTGTACAATCCGAAATTGGAACCACATATTATGAAATGGGGTTATTCTCGAAAGGATTAGATT
The DNA here is from genome assembly GCF_003443695.1 of Aquimarina sp. AD1. Lineage (NCBI taxonomy): Bacteria > Pseudomonadati > Bacteroidota > Flavobacteriia > Flavobacteriales > Flavobacteriaceae > Aquimarina > Aquimarina sp. AD1. The sequence continues at coordinate 2,263,626 of NZ_CP031966.1, forward strand.
ATCAAAAAAAAGCTCTAAAAAATTATAGTCCTAAAGGAAATCACATCCAAAAAGCTATAACAAACAACGCTATTGCAAAATCATTTTTGAAATTAAATTTATTAGATTCAGCAAAATTTCATGCAGAAAAATCTCTTATAACTTCCAAAAAAATATTAGACCTAGTTATAGAAAAAGAAGCAAATCAAACACTTGCTTTAATTGCAGAAAAAGAAGGGAATAGTGTTGCTGCGTATATGTATTACAAAGAACTATCCAAGTTAAAAGACTCCTTAGAAGTTATCGAAAAAAACAAACAAGTCAGAGAACTTCAAGCTAAATTCGAAACTGGTAAGAAAGAATCAAAAATCAATGAATTACTAAAGCAAAACAAACAAGTTAAACACCAGTATACCTTATTAATTTTTGGATTGATAATTGGTATTATCATACTAATGGTTTTCATATCTATTTTTAGAAAAAAAATTAAACTCAGCTGTCTTGAAAAATTAATATTAACTAGAGAATTGGATACAAAGAAAAAAGAACTCACCACTAATTCCTTGCATCTCGTAAACAAGACCAAAACATTAAAAAACGTAAAAGAAAAGGTAGAATTAATAAAATATTCTGAAGATCAAAATACCCAGTATAACTATCAAAAAATAATACAGATTATAAACTTTGATTTAAATGATGATCAAAATTGGGAAAACTTCAAAAGACATTTTGAACAAGTTCACAAAAATTTTTATACAAATATCAAAAACAAATACCCTAATGTTACTACCAACGAATTACGTTTAATGGCGCTACTAAAAATGAACCTTACTTCTAAAGAAATTGCAAACATCTTAAATATTACGCAAGAAGGAGTCAGAAAAGCGCAATATCGATTACGTAAAAAGCTAGAAATCCCCAGTAATAACATTCTCGTAGATATTATTCTAAATTTTTAATGAATAAAATTATAAATTTGTTTTATTCACTAAAAATTTATCGCTTTTACCCGTTTATTTATTATAATGACAATAACAAACAAAGTTACTATTGAATCCTGCAAAAAGGAAAATATTAAAACCATAGTAGATGGAATTAACTCGTATAACCTGAGTAAGGTACCAGCAATTGCAGATGTATGGACTCCTTTAGAATTTATTGCTAAAGACCATAATGGGGAAGAAATCGGAGGTCTTTTAGGAGGTATTGGGTATTGGAATGGGTTAGAAATTAAAATTTTATGGGTAAAAGAAACACATAGAAGACAAGGTGTTGGGACTATATTAATTAAACACGTTGAAAAGATTGCTAAAGAAAAGGGAGTTAAAACAGTAATGCTTGATACATTTGATTTTCAGGCAGAAGATTTTTATGTAAAAAATGGATATCAAATCCTAGGAGAACTTAATAACTTCCCTGAAGGGCATCGACGCATTTATTTTTCAAAAAGAATAGATTAATAAACACATTTCTAATCCGAGTAATTTTCCAGAACAAAATCTCCCCAACTTGCAATAGACTCTATTAATGGTGTTAAAGTTTTTCCAAAATCTGTTAACGAATATTCTACTTTTAAAGGAGGTTTAGAGGTATACACTTTTCTATTGATTAACCCATCTTCTTCTAACGCTTTTAATTGTAGACTTAATGTTCTCTCCGTAACCGTCGGCATCTCCTTTCTTAACTCACTATATCGTAGTGTTTCTTTTAGCAAATGAAATAAAATTACTGTCTTCCATTTGCCACCAATCATACCCATGGTTAAACTTGCACAACAAGGGTATTCTTTCCCTCTAAATTTTAACATTTTATGCTCTGACTCCTTCATTATTTTAAACTATCCTTTTTGACCGTTATTGCAAAGGTATTAAACTATAGTTAATTTTGCTACTATAATTTTTATAGTAATAAATTAAAACCTATGAGCTTCCTAAATTCAATGCAAAATCGTTATACCACAAAAAAATATAACCCAAATAAAAAAATAAACTCGGAAACAATCAATGAGTTAAAAGAGATTTTAAACTTAAGTCCATCTTCTATTAATAGTCAACCTTGGAAATTTACACTTGTGTCCAATCAAAAAACTAAAGAGCAACTCTCTAAAGTATCATGGTTAAATGCAGGTAAAGTAATAGACTGCGACACTGTTGTAGTTTTTAGTAGAATTGACAATATCTCTCTTTTCGAAAAACAAATAGAAAAAGAATTACCTGCTGGGGCTGTTAGTTATTTTAAAGAATTTATCAAGCCACAATCCGAAGAACAAATTAAATCTTGGTTCGGGCATCAATTATATCTTTCGTTAGGTGTATTCTTAAGTGCTTGCGCCGAAATGGGAATCGATGCAACACCTATGGAAGGAATTGAACCTGACAATTACAATACTATATTAGAATTAGAAAATTATCATACAATGGTGGCAGTTGCCATTGGATATAGAGATCCAGAAGATAATAATCAACCAAGTAAAAGACCTAAGTCTAGAAGAAACATAAATCAAGTTGTAGAAACTATTTAAAAATTTAATAAAATGACAAAACTTACTATAGTTGCAAGAATACTTGCTAAAGAAGAAAAAGAGAACTAGTAAAATCCGAATTATTAAAGCTTATTGATATTACTAGAGTAGAAAAAGGATGTATTAATTATGATTTACATCAAGATAATGAAAACGCAAATTTGTTCTTGTTTCATGAAAACTGGGAAAGTAGAGCATTGTGGCAAGAACACATGAACAATGATCATTTGGCAGCTTATATGAAAGCTACTGATGGAGCTGTAGAGGAATTTGTCTTAAATGAAATGAGCCACATTGCATAAACATGATTTAGAAATCTTTAATTATTTCCAAAATAATATCATGAGAAAGATCATCACAATTTTCGTAATCTTATTTGCCAGTGCAGTAATTTCTTGTTGTAATTCTGAAAACTCAATAGAAAAAATAACTTCAGAAAGCATTAAAGAACCAACTAATAAAGTTTTGCTAAGTTCACAAATTCAATGGGAAAAATTAAATCCTGCTCGTGGTGATCAAAGCCCCCAAGCGGGAACTATTTGGGGAGATAGAAACAAAGAAGTACCAACTGGATTTTTAGCTAAATTTATAGATGGATTTTCTTCTCCTCCACACATCCATAATGTTACTTACAGAGCTATTGTTATTAGTGGTTCCATTCATAACGATGATCCAAAAGCTAGAAATATGTGGATGAAATCTGGTAGTTTTTGGACACAACCTGCAGGAGAATCACATATCACTTCTGCAAAAGGAACAGAAAATATAGCCTTGGTAGAAATAGACAATGGCCCATATCTAGTAAGACCTGTAGACAAAGCTTTTGATAATGGCGAGAGGCCTATCAATATAGATGTATCTAATATTATATGGCTGGATCATTCTAAAACCAATTGGATAACTACCTATAGTGATGCAGAAATCAGTTTTCTCTGGGAAAGCAAATCTATTGACCAACATAAAGGACTTTTTATAAAATTACCTAATGGTTTTAATGGAAAATTAAAGACTAACGGGACCATTGTACACGCCGTAATAATAAACGGTTTATTAAACTACACCTTACCACAAACCAATGAAATAAAAGGCTTAGAATCTGGAAGTTATTTTGGTTCTACGGATTATGCAATTCATGAAGTTTCTAACGATACTAACAACGAAGTTGTTTTATATGTGAGAACCAATGGAAACATCCAAATTGAAGAAACAAAATAACGGTAAGGTATAATCACACGCATTTAAAAACATAGAATTTTAATACAACACTATGAAAACTATTTTTATCACAGGAAGCACTGACGGAATAGGAAAACTAACCGCTATAAAACTAGCTAAATTTGGACATTCTATTTACATACACGGAAGAAATCCAGAAAAATTATTACGTACCGTTACTGAAATAAAAGAAATCACAAACAATGAGAACATAATAGGTTTTGTAGGAGACTTCTCTGATTTTAATAGCGTACGAGAAATGACGTCCAAAATCAAACAAGAAGTTTCTAAAATAGATGTTCTTATAAATAATGCAGGAATATTTAAAAGTCCTGCAACACATAATAAAGATGGAATAGATATTAGATTTGCAGTAAATTATTTAGCTCCATTTTTATTAACAGAGGAGTTAATTACCTTACTCCAAAAAAGCACAGCTCCTAGAATCATTAACCTAAGCTCTGCTGCACAATCTGTTGTTTCCTTAGATGCACTATTAGGAAAAAGTCATCTCTCGGAGCAAGAAGCATATGCTCAAAGTAAATTAGCGTTAACCATGTGGACTACTAAATTAGCAAAAGAGTTTAATGATGTAAATATAATAGCTGTAAACCCTGGTTCATTACTAAACACTAAAATGGTTAAAGAAGCTTATGGAAACCATTGGTCCTCTGCAGAAAAAGGTGTCGATATACTATTTGACTTAGCAACTTCTGATAAATACTCCAATGATTCTGGTAAATATTTTGATAATGATAAAGGTTTTTTTTCTAAAGCACATGGAGATGCGTATGATCAAAATAAAATAGATCAGTTGATTTCAATTACTAATTCAATGTTAGCTAAGTAAATTATGCTAAAAACGATAGGCAAGAAAAATCATTTAAGTCTGGGACTTGTTTTTCCGTTAGAATCTTACAATGGTTCCATTGCAAAAATGGAAAATCAAGAAAAATTAGCGAAACTAGCAGAGGATTTAGGTTTTAAGGCCCTTTGGTTTAGAGATGTTCCTTTTAATGACCCTTCTTTTGGAGATGCTGGACAATTATATGATCCTTGGATTTACATGACTCATATAATGAACCATACCAAAGAAATTGCATTAGCTACCGGAAGCGTAATTCTACCATTAAGACATCCTATTCATACCGCCAAATCAATACAAAGTTTGCAACAACTATCAAAAGGTAGGATTATCGTAGGTATAGCATCTGGCGATCGACCGATTGAATATCCCGCATTTAATTATAACCTAGAAAATAAAAGTGAGTTATTTAGAGATAGTTTTTTTTACATTAAAGCACTGCAAAAAGACTTCCCTGTTTATCAATCAAAGTATTATGGTAAAACAGATGGTAGAATTGATATGCTTCCAAAATCACAATATCATACTCCAATGTTAGTAACCGGCCATTCTGGACAATCATTAGACTGGATTGCAACACACGCGGATGGTTGGTTATATTATCCTAGAGATTTTAATTTTCTAAAACAAACAATAGCTAATTGGTCTAATGCTTTAGAAAAGGCTGAACAATCCTGGAAACCTTATATGCAATCCCTCTATATTGATTTACTAGAAAACAAAAACGCATCTCCAAAAGGGATTCATTTAGGGTTTAAATCCGGTACCGCATATGCTATAGAACATCTACACACTTTAGAATCTACTGGAGTTAATCATGTAATTATTAATCTAAAATATGGTAGTAGACCCGCAGAAATCGTTATTGAAGAACTAGGTAAAGATGTTTTACCACATTTTATGTAGTCAATTTTATTGAACATTAGAATAGCTGTAAAAACAATACCCCTATAGAAAAATCTTAGATCAATAAATCGTGTATTACAAAATTCTTATTGCTTTAAAATAATAAACTCTCCTAATAAAGGATTCAAATGTTTGACAAGCTCCGGAATTAAATTTTCTCCATATTCAAGATACATTTCAGAAAAATTAGTATTTCTTTCCTGTAAACTTTGATTAGGGAATAGCTCATTTTGTATACTTGTTAATCGCTTAACTTGATCACTAAGTTTTAAACGTTGCGCTTTGAGCAATCTTTTTTCTAACATATCTAACCCTTTAAGTTGCTTAATTTCTTGAGCCTTTACCGCATTCAAAAAAGTCACATCTGTTTGATTTGCTAGTTCGTACATTCCTTTAAACTGCTCTTTTAATTGTATTCGTTGTGGATCAAAATTAATATCAATATTAGATATCTGCCTGACTTTGCGATTGATCAATTCATGTTGTTTCAAAAACAACTCTTCATCAGAAACTTCTAGTTTTTTAATTTTCTGCCCTTGTTTTGTTGTTTGCATTAATACAGAATTACGCAATAACAGCATCGGAAATGGTATTTTCACAGTATCAAAATAGTCTTTTAATTCCAACCAATAAGCAAGCTCACCTCCTCCTCCAATATAACAGAGGTTAGGTAAAATCACTTCTTGATACAGTGGTCTCATCATAACATTAGGACTAAATCGCTCCGGGGACTCCGATAGTTCTTTTAACAACTCACTTTTGGTCCAAACAATATCTGTATCATTTACAAAATAACGATTTTCCTTTTCTATGATACGTTCTCTTAAACCTGCAGAAAGATAAAACAGATTAATTTCTCTGGGATTAACTTGTATTTTATACCCCTTAGAAGCTAATTTTTCTGCTTTGAGCATCACATTATTATACGAAACCTGTTCCTCGAGCTCCTTTTCTACATATGGAATAAAGAGACGTTTTAAATCTTTATCATCTCCATCAACAATAACCAACCCGTATTCTGCAAACAATTCATTTGCTAAATACCTAGTAGCATCTGCAAGGTTCTCATGCTTTAAATAAGCTTCTTGGAAAAGAGATTTTAATCGTTCAGCATTTCTTCCCGACCCAATTTCCGAAGAAAACACTTCAAAAACTTTATCCAATCCTTCTGTATCAAAAACCCCTACAGCTCCTCCATCCTTTCGGTTCCATTGTATTTTCTTTCCTTTAAAATTAAAATAATTGATTTCCTCAAAATCATGATCTTCTGTTGCCATCCAATATATAGGAACAAAATCATAGATAGGATACTTCTCTTTTAAAATAGAAGTTAAATTTATTGTCGAGACTATCTTATACAAAAAATATAAAGGACCCGTAAAAAGGTTTAATTGATGACCTGTAGTTACTGTAAAGGTAATATCCTTATCCAACAGATCAATATTATTTTGAGTAGTTTCGGAAATGTCTACTTTGGCATATTGAGTAAGTAATGCAGCTTTAAGAACTTTTCGATTTTCTGCTGAAAACGACTGCTGTTTCTCCAGAATCTGATCTTCAAAATTATCAATCTTAGGATATCTATGATAAAATTCTTTAAGCTCAGGTTTTTCGTCTAAATAATCACAAATAAAAGATGAGAAGTAATTTGTTGATCTAAACGGAATACAGTCACTTGGCATAGGGTCGTCTTTTTTGATCGATAAATATACATTAGATTGTGTTTGTATTTATTATTTTATATTTTTTTTAATAGTCGATCAACTTCCATTACTGACATTAGTTACATAGCGATAACATAAATTTATAAATATAGGTTATCCCAAATCCTAAATTTTAGTTAATACAATTAATATCCTAAATTTAAGGCGGTATTTTACCAAAATTAAAAAATCATCAATGAAAAAATTATTCTTAACCCTATTTATAATTTCTACAAACTGGGTATTCGCACAAAACAATGTTCAAACTCCTGCAGAATTCTTAGGATATGAAATAGGTAGCCAATTTACAAGACATGCAAATGTAGTTAACTACTTTAATCACGTAGCTTCTAACTCAGGATTAGTAACATATCATACTTATGGAAAAACCAACGAAAGAAGACCTCTTACTTATGCGATTATAACAAGTTCAGAGAATCAAAAAAACATTGAAAATATACGAATAGACCATCTAAAAAACACAGGGATTGTAACAGGAACTAGTAATCCAAAAATGGCTATCGTCTGGCTTAGTTATAACGTTCATGGTAATGAAGCTTCTAGTACAGAAGCAGCAATGAAAACCATATATGAATTGATTACCACTAAAAAAGACTGGTTAAATAACACTGTGGTTATTATGGATCCTTGCGTAAATCCTGATGGTAGAGATCGATATGCAAACTGGTACAACCAAACCAAGGCAACACCTTATAACACAGATCAGAATGCCACTGAACATAACGAACCTTGGCCTGGTGGTAGACCAAATCATTATCTTTTCGATCTTAATAGAGATTGGGCCTGGGCTACGCAGGTAGAATCTTATCGTCGTCTAACGGCATATAATAAGTGGATGCCTCACGTTCATGTGGATTTCCATGAACAAGGAATTAACGAACCATATTACTTTGCTCCTGCTGCGGAACCATTTCATGAAATAATAACGCCCTGGCAAAGAGATTTCCAAACACAGATTGGTAAAAATCATGCGAGATACTTTGATGCAGAAGGTTGGTTATTCTTTACCAAAGAACGCTTTGATCTTTTATACCCTAGTTATGGAGATACCTATCCAACATTTATGGGAGCTATTGGTATGACCTACGAGCAAGCTGGACATGGACGTGCTGGATTAGGTATCCAAACGGACGAAGGCTATGTTTTGACACTAAAAGATCGAGCATTACATCACACAACTACTGGTTTATCTACAGTAGAAATTTCTTCAAAAAATGCTGAAAAACTTAATCTAGAATTCAAGAAATTCTTTAACAATACAGGATTAAAATATAAGAGTTACGTACTAAACGGTCAGGCCGATAAAATTAATGCTTTAACCAAACTTTTAGATAAACACGAAATAAAATACGGATATACTAATAGTGCAAAAATATCTGGTTTTAATTTTAGAGAAAATAAACAAGGTAGTATTGATGCAAATGGAGCACTGGTGGTTAGTACAGATCAACCAAAAGGTAAAATGGTAAAAGTATTATTCGAACCTGATGCTAAACTAAGTGAACCTCTTACCTATGATATAACGGCATGGAGCATTCCACATGCATATGGTTTAGATGCAATTGCATCCACCTCATTAATACCTGCCAATGGAACTAAAAAGAACAAACAAATCAACAATACTGCGAATCCTGCAGGAGCAGGGTATATTGTAAAATGGAATAGTTTAAATGATGCTAATTTCTTAGCTGATTTACTCAAAAATAAAATCAGAGTTCGATTTAGTGAAAAGGATTTTGCAAATAATGGTCAAAAATTTAAGAAAGGTAGTCTAATTATAACCAAAAGTGATAATAGAAAAACAATAGATTATGATAAGAAAGTAATCGATATTGCTAACAAACATAGTCGAAAAATATATACTACAGCTTCTAGTTTTGCATCAAGTGGAGTAGACTTTGGTTCTCCAGATGTAAAGCTTATCAATAATCAAAAAATAGCTGTTTTAAAAGGTAATTACACCTCTTCATTAAGCTATGGAGAAATTTGGCATTTCTTTGAACAACAACTAAAATATCCAATAACATCTATTGATACTGATTATTTTAAAAGAGTAGATTTAGACAAGTATGATGTTTTAATACTTCCTAATGGATATTACGGAGGATATTTAGACAAGAGCTCTTTGGATAAATTAAAAGGATGGATTCGTAGTGGAGGAAAAGTTATTGCTATTGCCAATGCAGTTAATGCATTTGCAAACAAAGATGGCTTTGATTTAAAAAGTAATAAAAGTAAAGAAGAAAAGAAAGATTCTTTGGGTAATCTAGTACCTTATGATAAGCGCGAACGTGAACGAGTTAAAGACTTCATTACAGGAAGTATTTACAAAACTCAAGTAGATACTTCGCACCCTTTAGCTTTTGGGTATGAAGACACTTATTTTAGTTTAAAATTAGGTAGTAGTTCTTACCAATTTTTACAAGATGGATATAATGTGGCGTATATGAAAGAACCAACGAGTGTATCTGGTTTTTCTGGTAAGGATGCCTTTAAAGGACTTAAAAACTCCTTAGTTTTTGGTGAAGCTAGAATGGGTAGTGGAAGTATTATTTACATGGTAGACAATCCATTGTTTAGATCTTTCTGGGAAAATGGAAAACTATTTTTTGTTAATGCAATTTTCTTTACTAATAACAACAAGTTTAGACTTTAATTAGTAAGTGAACTAAACAAATTAGTTAGACGACTTACTATATTCTAAACATATAAAAACTCAAAGATGAAAAAAGAATCAAATACTACTACTAGAAGAAAATTCATTAAAGGTTCATCAATACTAGCAGCTGGCATTGCAGCTACCCCATTGATGAGTTTTGCAAATGAGGATTTTCCTATAAACACTGCTGACAACATCTACTTAGTAGGCCCTCAAAAAGGGTATTCACCTCAGATAGGCACTTTATTATCTACCATGACCATGATGAGAGCTTGGGTAATCCGAACAGTAAAAGATCTTACAGTAGAACAATTGGATTTTCAAATTGATGAACAATCTAATTCTATTGGTGCTATGTTATTACATCTAGCAGCCACAGAAAGATACTATCAACTTAACACTTTTGATGAAATTTCTTGGGGCAAATGGGATGATGACATCAAAAAAGAATGGAATATTGCGAGTGGTTTAGGTAAAAAAGGAAGAGAAATAATTAAAGGGAATTCCATTGATTATTACCTAAAAACACTTGAAGAAGTAAGAGAAATAACCCAGAAAGAGTTTGCAAAAAGAGATGATACTTGGATCATGAAATCTGAGCCTTTTTTCAGTAATCAACCCACAAATAATTATGCAAAATGGTTTCATGTTTGTGAGCACGAATCTAACCATCGAGGACAAATGAAGTTTATTATAAAAAGGCTTCCTGCTTAATTAAATAAATGGATAAAAACGTACAGTTACAACCTGAAAAAATAATCGACACAATTTCTTTACTAGAAAAACGTATCGAAGATAGATTTCCTAATTCAGGTTTAAAAAAAGTATGTCATAATTTTCTGCAAATTACACTAGATAGTAAACAAAATATAGATTGGATTTCGAAACCTAATCTATCATTAAGGGTCTTTGCTTATTTGGTAATCCTTATAGGATTAGGAGGATTAATTTATAGCATAACATATGTAGATTTAGAAATAAAAAATACTACTCTCAGCAATATCGTTGCACTGTCAGAAGCTATATTTAATGATATTGTACTAATTGGTGCTGCAATTTTCTTCTTAATTACCCTAGAGTCACGATTAAAAACAAAACGAGCCTTAAAGGCTCTTAATGAACTTAGGGGAATTGCACACGTAATTGATATGCATCAGCTAACTAAAGACCCTAATCTAACTGATTTACCAGAATCTGCAACGGAAAATTCACCAAAAAGAACCTTTACAAGATTCGAACTCCAACGATATTTAGATTATTGTTCTGAGGCTATGGCGCTAGTAGGAAAAGTGGCTGCATTATACTCTCAGAGTTTGCCGGATGAAAATGTGGTACAAGCAGCAAATGAAATCGAAGTACTTACCACTGGATTAAGTAGAAAAATTTGGCAAAAACTTATAATTTTAAACGAATCAACCCCTAAAAATAACAAACAAACGTAAACTCATCAATTATGAAAACAATCAAAATTTTAGCAATACCACTCTTATTTATTGGATGTCTAGTATCCTGTAAAAAAGATACTCCTGTAACTACTGCAGATACGGAGAAGTTATCGGAGACAAAAGAATTCAAAGTTGATTTTGAAAAATTCACCTTAGATAATGGATTACAAGTTATTTTTCATATAGATCGTTCTGATCCTGTAGTAGCAGTTGCGCTAACTGCTCATGTGGGTTCAGCCAGAGAAATTGAAGGAAGAACTGGTTTTGCACATTTATTCGAACATTTGTTATTTCTTGAATCAGAAAATTTAGGTAAAGGAGGACTTGATAAAATGAGTGCCCGCATAGGAGGATCTGGAGCAAATGGTTCTACAAGTAGGGATCGTACAAATTATTTTCAGACTGTGCCTAAAGATGCCTTAGAAAAAATGATCTGGGCAGAAGCAGACAAACTAGGGTTCTTTATCAATACCGTTACCGACCCTGTTTTAGCCAAGGAAAAACAAGTTGTAAAAAATGAAAAACGTCAAAGTGTAGATAACCGTCCTTACGGACATGTATCTTATGTAATAGATAAAAATATGTTTCCAAAAGACCATCCATACAATTGGCAGGTGATAGGATCTTTAGAGGATCTTCAAAATGCCACATTACAAGATGTAAAAGATTTTTACAATAGATGGTACGTACCAAATAATGTAACACTTACTATAGCTGGAGATTTTGACACCTCTCAAGCAAAAGAATGGGTTCATAAATACTTTGATGAAATTAAAAAAGGAGAAGATATCGAACCTCTAAAAAAACGACCTGCATCATTAACTGAAACTAAGAAGTTATACTACGAAGACAATTTTGCTAGACTTCCTCAACTAACAATGACATGGCCTGCAGTACACCAATACCATCCAGATTCTTATGCGTTGGATGTATTATCAAGTTATCTATCAGAAGGAAAAAAAGCTCCTTTCAATAAAGTTATCGTAGAAGATAAACAACTAGCACCTAATGTTACTATGTTTCATTATGGATCCGAATTAGCTGGCCAATTTCGACTAATCGTAAGAGGATTCGAAAAAGTAGATCTAAATGAAGTGGATAAAGCAGTACAAGAATCTTTTACCAAGTTCGAAACAGAAGGTATTTCTCAGGAGGATCTTGACAGAATAAAAGCAGGTTTAGAAACTAATTTTTACAATAGTCTATCCAGTGTATTAGGTAAAGGATTTCAACTAGCGCAATATGAGATTTTTGCTGGGGACCCAGATTTTATAAACCAAGATATCAAAAACATACTTGCGGTGACTACAGATGATATCAAGCGAGTATATAATCAATATATAAAAGGAAAGCATTACGTAGCTACCAGTTTTGTTCCCATTGGACAAACAGATTTAATTTTAAACAACTCTACATTAGCTGAAGTTGTAGAGGAAAAAATTGTAGAAGGGACAGAAGAAAATTTTGATGCTAGTATAGTTGCTACTTACGATAAAACACCTTCTAATTTTGATCGATCAGTAGAACCAGCATATGGAGATACCCCAAAAGTGACCGTTCCAGAAGTATGGGAAGATAATCTTACCTCGGGTATAAAAGTTTATGGAATTGAAAATAACGAAGTCCCTTTAGTGCAGTTTAGGATGAATATTAGAGGCGGTTTATTATTAGAAAAATCTAATAAAGTTGGTGTTTCTAATCTCTTAGCAGAGTTATTGACTAAAGGTACAAAAAACAAAACTGCCGAAGAATTAGAAAATGCTATAGAAAGTCTTGGTGCAATATTAAATGTTTATGCAACAGACGAAAGTATTGTTATCAGTGGAAGTACACTCTCCAAAAATTATGATAAAACGGTTACATTGATTAAAGAGATTCTATTAGAACCTAGATGGGACGAAAAAGAATTTGGACTAATAAAGCAAAGCGTTACCAGCCAAATACAACAGCAAAAAGCAAGTCCTCGTAGTATCGCTGGAAATGAATATGCCAAGTTAATTTATGGAGAAGACCATATACTTTCGCATAATAATTTGGGAACAGAAGGTTCTGTAAAAGAAATTACTATAAAAGATCTTAAACAATATTATAATAATAATCTTTCACCATCTGTAACCAAATTACATATTGCTGGTAATATCTCTAAAGAACAAGTAACCACTTCTCTTACCGAACTTAATAAAAATTGGGTTCCAAAAGATGTGAGATTCCCAGAGCTTAAAGCTCCAACTTCTCCAGAAAGATCTAAAGTGTATTTTTATGACGTTCCAGGCGCTAAGCAATCTATGTTACGTTTTGGATATCGTGCAATGCCAGCTACAGATAAAGATTATTATCCCGTAAGTATTATGAACTATCGATTAGGTGGAGGGGGATTTGCATCCCAACTTACGCAACAACTAAGAGAAGGGAAAGGATACACATATGGTATTCGATCAGGTTTTTCTGGAACACCTACGTTAGGTTCTTTTGTTATTTCTAGTGGGGTACGATCTAATGTTACGTATGAATCTACTAGTTTGGTAAAAGAAATTTTAGAAAATTACGGGAAAAATTATAACGATGATGACCTTGAAATCACAAAAAGTTCTTTGATTAAAAGTAATGCCAGAGCTTCTGAAACCTTAGGAGCTAAATTAAACATACTAACTAATATAAGTACACTACAATATCCTAATGATTATATTACACAACGAGAAGAAGTCGTAAATAATATGACAGTTGAGGAGGTTAAAAAACTAGCCAATCAATACCTCAATCCAAATAAAATGATATATCTAGTAGTGGGAGATGCCAAAACTCAAATGAAAAAACTAGAACAACTCGGATTCGGTACACCAATACTACTTAATAAAGAAAACGAAATTGTAAAAGATTAATATTGAATTTTAAAAAATAATTAAAGTGATTATTAGATTAGCAGAAATTAATCTTAAAACCTAATTTGGAGAATATCGTGAAATTTTGTTTTATGATGTAGAATGTAACTGTCGTGAACAAATGGAAATTTCACAACAAATAATTCGAAAAAAAGGAACAGGATTTAAAAAAGATGCTAGGAACTTTTCTCCATCTGAAAAAACTCTAACTAATCATGGAGTTACTTCTATAACGATTTTAATTAAGAATCCTAAAAAAGTAGCTAAGCCAAGTAGACTAGGTATATACTACCACAGATATACAAGCTACCGTTGTATAGGCATAGTATCCTTAAATAATAAAGAAGATTTACATATGAATCAAGTATTATGAAAATAACTAATTTTTATGGAAATCTTCTTTATCAAACTGATTCTTACCCTTTAATCAGAGATCATTTAGATAAAATAGTGAACAGAATGTTAGAGGGTATGTTAGAAAACCAAGATGTGATCTTCCATGAAATAAATAATTACCACCCAGATTATTTAGGGATACCCATAGAAAAATTAAAAAAACTTAACCTGGCTATTGATGATTGTAGAACCACTATAGCAAATGAATATGGTTTTAAAAATTGGAACGAAGTAGAAAAATTAAAAGATTCTTATGATCAAAACTTTGAAAAAGCTGTCAATTTATTAATTAACGGTGATTTTACAGAATTAAAAAGGCTTGTCACTAGCTATCCCGATTTAGTAACAAAAACATCAAAATACGGACACAAAGCTACATTATTAATTTATACAGCTAGTAATGGTGTAGAAATGTGGAGACAAAAAGCTCCCAAAAACCTTCCAGAAATCACACAATTTTTAATTGATCGAGGTGCTGACATAAATGCTACTATATTTATATATGGAGGTTATTTTAATACTGCTGACCTATTAGCTACAAGTTCACATCCATTTGAAGCAGGAATCGGGGCAGAAATGATGAAAATTTTAAAATCAGAATCATAAAAAACAACCATCAAATAACATACATAATGATCGAATTTGAAATGATTATGTATAAATAGTACGCTTTCTTAAGTTTTAGAATTATCAACTATACAAAAAGAGGGAATTTACACATATAATAGTTTTAATGATGTTCGATTTTTTTGAAATATTATTATTAAAATAGTCTAAATAATAAATATAATTCAATTTTATATTAATTTTAGGCTTCAATATTACCATATTGTTAATTTAATCATTTTTATACTTTTATCACATTCTCAATACAAACAGCTAAAAACTAAGTATAATTTATAGATTCATTTCAATACCATATTAAATATTGATTTTTTTCCCTTTTTTATTAAAGACTAAACACTGTGTTTTTCTTCAAAAGCCCGTAAACAAAGGGGTGTTAAGATAATTTTATGATTTGCATTCAGTTTTTTGAATACATTTGCACTCGATTTTGAAAAAGTAGAACAAAACATAATTAATTTTTACTAAAATGATCAAAAAAATCCCATTTCTGTTTATGCTAGTTATTGCACTTGCATCTTGTGAAAAATCTTCTGTTGAAGAAGAAACATTTAGTGAAGAAAATGATAAACCTGAAATCGTACATATCCACGAAGAGGATAACCACGGATTAGGAGACTAAAAATAAAATACCTCAAAATAAAATTTAAATAATAAAACAAATCAAAATGAAAAAATTTACATTCTTATTAGTATTCGCATTAGCTACAACATTCGTTTCTTGTGAAAACGAAACAATCGAAAGTCAAGTTTTCAATGAAGAAGAAAACGATAACAATAACACAGATGATGAAAACACTGATGGTGATATTATTATCGGTGGTAATAACTAGTCACGTTACACATCTTTTTTGATAAAAATTAAAAAAGACACAATATTTATTAAAAAGGGAAAGCTCATCTAAGCTTTCCCTTTTTAATTATAAATATTTCACCCATATACTATCTAAATAGTTAAAAAACTATTAATTATAAATTATTCTATTTATGATTAATTAAAGTTCTAATATAGAGTCGTATATTAAAACAAAAAAAGTACTATCTAGGATTAACAAATGACTTCTATTAAGACGTATAAACTTACTGATGAAATAGATAACCACATAATGTTTGACATCAAAAAAATGGAAGACATTTATGATAAAACAGCTGGTAAAGTAGATTTACCTCATAGACATGATTTTTATATTATCATTTTAGTTTCTAAAGCTAAAGGTATACATATTATAGACTTCAACGAATTTACTCTAAAAGATCAACAAGCCTTTTTTATAAGTCCAGGGCAAGTCCATCAAATCAAAGAAGAACAAAAATCTTATGGTTGGGTAATTACATTTTCCAGACAATTTCTGGTAAAAAATAATATCGATTATCGATTTATAGAGGATATTAATCTTTTTCAGGATTATGGCTATACTCCTCCACTTCCCTTAAATGAAAAACAATTAGCACAATTAAGCTTTTACAGTTCAGAAATCTTCGAAACACATCATTCTAATTCTAAGTTTAGATTAGAAGCGATAGGAGCGTTCGTAAAACTTTTTTTGATTTATAGTAACAACGTTTGTGATATTCATCCGAAAGATCCGCAACAATTACAAGCGGGATCTATGATACTTAAAGAATATAAAAACTTAGTGGAGCAACGTTTTTTCGAATGGCACAAAGTACATCAATATGCTAACGCATTGCACGTTACTCCGGATCACCTAAACAGAACTATAAAATCACTTATAGGCAAAACTGCAAAGGAATATTTACAATCTCGAATTATTATTGCTGCAAAAAGGTTATTAAGTTTTTCTGACAAAACAACTAAAGAGATTGGATATAATCTTGGATTTAGTGAACCAGCTAATTTTAGTAATTTTTTCAAAAAATGTACAAATATTACTCCTTCAAACTTTAGACAAAAAAACTAAAGATCGGATTTTTATAATATTCCTCCGCATTCTCATATTTTAAATCATAATTCAAAACTTGACCTTTGTAAAAGAATTATAAAGAAAGGATATATTATGAAAACGATCATGCATAAATCAGACACAAGAGGAATAGCAAATTTTGGCTGGTTAAATTCTCATCACTCTTTTAGTTTTGGAAATTATTATAATCCAGAAAGAATGAATTTTGGTACGCTTAGGGTTCTTAATGATGATACAGTTTCTGGAGGAATGGGGTTTGGTAAACATCCACATGACAATATGGAAATTATCTCTATACCTCTTGAAGGTGATCTAGAGCACAAGGACAGCATGGGGAACACCACTGTAATCAAAGAAGGTGATATTCAAGTAATGAGTGCGGGTACCGGTGTATTTCATAGCGAATACAATAAAAACCCTGACAAGAAAGTAAAGTTTTTACAAATATGGGTGACTCCAAACCAAAAAAATGTAACTCCTAGATATGATCAAATTACCATTGATCAAGAAAAAATAAAAAATAACTTACATCAAATATTATCACCTAATAAAGAAGACGATGGTGTATGGATTTATCAAAATACTTGGTTTCATATTGGCAATTTAGAAAAAGATAGTACACATACGTATACATTAAAAAACAAAGACAATGGCGTATACGTTTTTATACTAGAAGGAAACATTTCTATAGAAGGAACAATATTAGATAAAAGAGATGGATTAGGAATCTGGGATATAGAACAACTTCAAATTAGACCAAACGAATCTTCTAAAATATTAATAATGGAAGTCCCTATCACACAATAAAACAATAAATTATGAAATTATTAGAAAACCTAAATTGGCGGTACGCTACCAAAAAATTTGATCCAAAGAAGACAATATCGGGGTCCGATCTTGAAAAGATCAAAGAAGCAATTTCTCTTTCAGCATCATCTTACGGTTTACAAGCATATAAGGTATTGATTATAACGAATCCAGAAATTCGACAAAAATTACAGCCGAAATCATGGGGGCAAACACAAGTTGTAGACGCATCACATTTAATTGTATTTTGTAACTATACAACTGTAAATGAAAAAGTAATCGATGATTATCTAAAGTTGAAAGCTGATACACAAAATTTAAACTTGG
This sequence comes from Aquimarina sp. AD1, assembly GCF_003443695.1. NCBI lineage: Bacteria > Pseudomonadati > Bacteroidota > Flavobacteriia > Flavobacteriales > Flavobacteriaceae > Aquimarina > Aquimarina sp. AD1. The sequence continues at coordinate 2,281,898 of NZ_CP031966.1, forward strand.
GTAACCTAAAAGGGTATGGTGACTTTATGAAATCTAAAATTACGGAATTACCTAGTGAAATCTTGAAAGCTTGGACTGCAAAACAGACCTATATTGGATTAGGAAACTTACTAGCTGCCTGTGCAGAACTTAAAATTGATGCCTGTCCGATGGAAGGTTTTGAACCCGAAGCATATGATGAGATATTAGGTTTATCCGAAAAAGGACTTTCTGCGGCAGTTATTGCCACAATTGGATACCGTTCGGAAGAAGATCCAACTCAACATGATAAAAAAGTACGTAAACCTTTACATGAATTATTTGAAACTATTTAATATATAAAACCAACATAGTGATAGGGGTCTGAAATTGAAATAATCGGACCTCTATTAATATTTTAAGAAATCTATCTATCTCCAAACAGGACAAAACCGTAATTAATACATTATAACTAGAATATTCATCTTTTTAATACAAAAATCTCAAAACAACCTAATATTTAAGACCCAATATTATCAAATTGTTAAGTTTAAAGTTTTTTTTACAGAAAACAACAATGAACTTAATTCAATAAAAACCTAAAAAAAATACATTCCAATAATAGTTTTTTTTATTATACTAATGATATCTTACCCCTTGCCTTTACTACGTTACGAAAATCTCAAGTTATCATTTACCTCAATTATATTACTATAATGAACATCATCAGAAATTAAGAATTTCGTATCTCTTTTTTAAATACTTTTGCGCCCGAATAAAATTAAATTTAAAATACAGCGTTAACTATAAAACTTTGTCCCTTAATAAAATAAAGAAATAAAGTTCTCTCATAATTAGAATTAGCCAAAAAATCTAAAGAGTATTACGCGACAAAATCGAGGATCATTAAAATCCTCGATTTTTTTGTTTTAAACTGTAATTTGTTTGAACCATCTAAAAACCTATAGAGTCCAATATTCTATTTTTTTATATAACAATATGAAACCTGCAGTGAGTGCACCTAGGTGAAAAGAAAATTAATAACAATAATAACCGGATAAACAATATTTGATTAACCATTCATACTAACAAAACCCTAATTACAATATAGAATCAGATTAAAGAATAGCATTTTAGGAAGTTAATTAAACAACTTCCCCATATAAATCAAAATCTTCTGCTTCATATATCTTAACGGTTGTGTATTCTCCTGTTTTTAGATAAAACTTAGAAGCATCTATTAAAACCTCATTATCAACATCTGGAGAATCAAACTCAGTTCTACCAACAAAGTATTGTCCTTCTTTACGGTCAATAACAACCTTAAATTCTTGTCCTATCTTCTGTTGATTCAATTCCCAAGAGATTTGTGATTGTATTTCCATTATCTCATTGGCACGGTCCATTTTTACTTCCTCTGGTACATCATCTTCCAGGTTAAAAGCATGTGTGTTTTCTTCGTGAGAATATGTAAAACAACCTAAACGCTCAAAACGCATTTCTTTCACCCAATCTCTTAACGTCTCAAAATCCTCTTGTGTCTCTCCAGGATATCCGACAATCAATGTAGTACGAATTGTCATTTCCGGCACAGCCGCTCTAAATTCTTTTAAAAGCTTTGTAGTTTTAGCTTTTGTAGTTCCTCTTCGCATAGATTTAAGAACTGGATCCGCTATATGTTGTAATGGAATATCAATATAATTACAGATTTTGGGTTCCTTTCGCATTACTTCTAACACTTCCATTGGAAATCCGGTAGGAAATGCATAATGCAATCGAATCCATTCTATACCATCAACCTTTACCAATTCGCGAAGTAAATCTGCTAACTTTCTTTCCTTATATAAATCTAACCCATAATATGTTAAATCCTGGGCGATTAAAACCAATTCTTTTACTCCATCTGCAGCCAACTTCTCTGCCTCCGTAACCAATTCTTCAATAGGAGTAGATTTATGTTTACCTCGCATCAACGGAATAGCACAAAAAGAACAAGGACGGTCACATCCTTCTGCTATTTTTAAATACGCATAATTCTTAGGAGTTGTTGTTAATCTCTCCCCAATAAGTTCATGCTTATAGTCTGCTCCTAAAGCCTTTAACAAACCTGGTAGTTCTGTAGTACCAAAATATTGATCTACATCTGGAATTTCCTTTTGTAAATCAGGCTTATATCTTTCGGATAAACAACCTGTAACAAAAACTTTATCTACAACACCTTGATCTTTTTTCTGTACGTACTCTAAAATAGTATTAACAGATTCCTCTTTAGCATTTGCTATAAAACCACAAGTGTTAATTACAACAACATTTCCTTCTTCTTCATGAACCACTTCTTTGTTATTGGCCTTTAGTTGTCCCATAAGAACCTCACTATCATACACATTCTTGCTACAACCTAATGTAACTACATTAATCTTATTCTTTTTTAAAGTCTTTGTTCTCATATCATTTGAATAAAGGTGTGCAAAGATACAATGAATAACCAAAGTTTTAGTACATAATTCTTAATAAGTCAATCAAGTAAAAAAAAGTAAATTAAACCTTTTGTATATTGTGTAGTCTAAAATTCATACCCCCCAACTATGAAAACTAAAACGATTCCCTTTCTATTCCTTTTATTAAGCACTATGCTTTCTTGTTCTGATGAAACCGAAGAAGTAATTTCCGAAGAACCAAATCCAAATCAAGATGAGTTATATTTTCCACCTATTAACTCTGAAGAATGGGAAAATACTTCAATTCTAGATTTAGAATGGAATATCAATGCAGAACAACCTCTTTATGATTTTCTTGAAGAAAAAAACACTAAAGCATTTATAATTCTTAAAAACGGAAAAATTGTAATCGAAAAATACTTTAATGGAGCCGCATCCTCAGATAATAATCCTTGGTACTCGGCCGGAAAAACATTGACTGCATTTACAATCGGAGTTGCACAACAAGACGATTTATTAAGTATTAATGAACCTTCTAACACATATTTAGGAACTCAATGGGCAAATCTAACCGCTTCTCAGGAACAGTCTATTACGATAAAAAATCACCTAACCATGACAACTGGTTTAGATTATACTGTTTCTAATCAAAACTGTACTGATTTTGAATGTTTAACATACCTTAATCAACCAGGTAATTTCTGGTATTATCATAATGCAACATATACCCTTCTTACTGATATCATAGCTCAAGCTACAAATACAGACTATAACACCTACTTTAACAACTCGGTGAAAAATAAAATTGGAATGAATGGCAGCTGGATTCGTCTAGGTTTTGCTCATATATACTACAGTACAGCAAGAAGCATGGCTCGATTTGGTCTGTTAAACCTTAACAAAGGAACTTGGGGTGACAACCAGATCCTTACTGATCAAAGCTATTTTACCGAAATGACCACTACTTCTCAAAATCTTAATGAATCTTATGGATATTTATGGTGGTTGAATGGTAAATCAAGTTTTAGAGCTCCAGCTTTCGAAAATCAATTCCCAGGAGAATTAATACCAGATGCACCCGATGACCTTATTGCAGGTTTAGGTAAAGATGATCAAAAACTATATGTAGTTCCTAGTCAGAATTTGGTAATTGTAAGAATGGGAAATGATTCTGGAGAATCATTATTAGGGCCATCAAGTTTCGATAATGATCTATGGATTAAAATTAATGAACTGATTAATTAATTATACTTTAATGGTGCTCGACGTTCTTTTGAAATTCGTTCATAAGCAAATGCCAATGCTAACAATTTATTTTCAGAAAATGACTTTGCAATAAAAGTCAAACTCTTAGGTTCTCCTTTATCCGTATAGCCCATCGGAACTGTTACGGCTGGATATTTGGCAACAGCAGCGTATCCAGCGTGATAATTATTTATGGATAAAATAGCATCCAAATTATGTTTATCTAGATGAGTATCAAAATAATTTCTAGACACACTCTTTAAATTTTCCTTGATCGTTTTCAATTCTTTTGTTGTCGTACTATCACTCATTATTCCTTCTAACAATGCTTGACCGTATGGCATTCTTATCAATGAGTCTTGCTGATTAAATGTAATAATATCTTCAATAGTTTTTATGGCGATACTATCACTTGCATAATTAGCTATATATTGAGGGAGATCGTGTTTCATATCGATATTTAAAATTGTCAAAAAACCAGGAAGATCAGTATTTTTAGGCTCTAACTCAAATATTTCTGCTCCTGAATTTTTAATATTTTTCACCGCTCCGGCATAGAGTGAATCTTTAAGATATGCTTTCAAGACGCCAAACTTTTTTCCTACTAAGTTGGTATTTGTAATTTCGGATAATGAAACTGTTTTTACCTGAACAGAGGCACTATCTGAAGTATCCTTACCCAAAAATGCATTATATAAAATTGCGTTATCAATCACTGATTTTGTCATAGGCCCTGGAGTATCTAACGTACTGGAAATAGGTACAATTCCACTTCTACTAAAAACTCCAATAGTAGGTTTTAATCCTACTACAGAGTTCTGACTCGAGGGAGACAATATAGAACCACTTGTTTCTGTCCCAATAGCTGCTACACAAAAATTCGCAGCAACAACGGCACCACTACCAGAACTAGATCCTCCGCTTTCGAAAACCATTCTTCCATACGGATTCATTGTTTGTCCACCAACTGCGCTATACTCTACCGGACATCCAGAACAGAAAAAATAAGCCCACTCACTTAGATTTGTCTTCCCTAGTAATAAAGCCTTTTTTTCTAATAAACGATTAGTAATAAAAGCATTTTCAGCATTATTGTTTTGTAAAACAATAGCACCCGCGGTCGTAGGCATCCCTTTGGCATTGATATTATCCTTAAGCAAAATTGGTATACCATAAACAGAGTGGATATCTATATTAGATTTATCATTTTTATCAAACTCCCTTGCTTGCTTAACTACCAGAGGATTTAGAGCAATAATACTATTGAGGGAAAGCTTATTGTCACTTTCATATTTTCTAATGCGATACAAATAAAAAAGTACCAATTTCTCATAGGTAAGCTCTCCTTGTTTTATACTTGTTTGCAAAGAAGAAATATCCTTTTCTAAAATGAGAGGTTTTAATGTATTATAATCTTCTTCAGAAAAATAATCCAATTCAGACTCTAACGATTTCCAAATCTTATTTTTATCTAAAACTTTAGAGTTTACAAGTTTTAAATGCATTCTTGATTGCTCTAAATCAAGTGTTGCTTTTAAATCTTCCAATTCATCATAGGGCTTCCATGTTACTCTATGTTGTTTTGCAATTAATTCCGGTGTAGTTTCTTTTTTACAAGAAGAAAAAAGAGAAATTGTGATAAGAACACTTATTATTCTATACATCATGAGTTTGTGTGTTTACAGAAATATCCATTCAAAACAACAAAAAGGGACATTGCAATCTACGACAATATCCCTTTTAACTATTTTGTAACACAGTAATCTTTCTATGTAATAAAACTAACTAATATTTATAAATGAAAAATCAACAATTATATTATAAAAGTAAGTTTAACCACATTTGAAATTATAATAAAACACGATATCCCTAATGTCATTTATTGTGTACGTACCTTCCTCTATTTTAGCAACTATCTCTTTACAATCAGCAAAAAAAGACATAGATGTTTCTCTGAAATTTTTGAAAAACTCTGATCCATAAGATATATCAATTACATCTTCCTCTGCTTTGGAAATATAAAAATTCTCTATTTCTGTACGAGTAGTTTGTGGCACGCCATTATCATTAGCAAAGACTCCTGCATTTGCACCATTGCTATACTTTATATCGTATCCTTTGGTAACAACTCTATAAAGCATAATTTTCCCATCACTCACTAATTGTAACGGTTTAAAAGTATCAGTTTCTTTAATTTTTTTATAGTAAAAATGATATCTTCCACTGCCGGGTTTGGTTAGTGTAATTTTATGAAGATCTTCCCAATTATATATGATTGCCTTATTTTTTTTAGTTTCCTTAAATTTTATTCTATCCTTACCTTTGAATTTTGCAAAACCAATTAGTTCAGAACCATCTTTAAAATAAAGTTTTGCTTCCGTTTTTTGTGCGCTTAAAACGTTAATGGACAAGAAAAGTATTAGGAACTGGAGTATTCTTCTTTTAGTCATTTAAAATTACTTAAAAAAGGAATCTACAAATTCGTATTTATTAAATACCTGAAGATCTTCAATCCCTTCTCCTACACCAATATATTTTACAGGAATCTGAAATTGATCACTAATTCCAATAACCACTCCTCCTTTTGCCGTTCCATCCAATTTAGTTACAGCTAATGAAGTTACTTCTGTAGCAGCTGTAAATTGTTTTGCTTGCTCAAATGCATTTTGACCAGTAGAACCATCTAAAACTAATAAAACATCATGAGGAGCATCTCCTACTACTTTCTGCATCACTCGCTTTACTTTGGTTAATTCATTCATCAAGTTTACTTTATTATGTAATCTACCGGCTGTATCTATAATAATCACATCTGCATCTTGATTTACTCCTGACTCTAACGTATCAAAGGCAACAGATGCTGGGTCACTACCCATATCTTGCTTTACAATAGGAACATCCACTCTATCCGCCCAAACTTGCAACTGGTCGATTGCGGCCGCTCTAAACGTGTCAGCTGCGCCTAAAACCACTTTTAAACCTTTTTTATTAAACTGATAAGCCAATTTACCTATAGTAGTAGTTTTTCCAACACCATTTACGCCTACCACCATTAAAACATATGGTTTTTTATTTGCTGGAATCTCAAAATCCGTAGCTTCTCCTGAATTAGTTTCAGAAAGTAAACCTGCAATCTCTTCTCTAAGAATTTGATTTAATTCTTCTGTCCCCAAATATTTATCCTTTGCTACGCGGTTTTCTATTCTTTCTATAACTTTTATGGTAGTTTTCACTCCCACATCACTAGTAACCAAAACTTCTTCAAGGTTATCTAATACATCATCATCTACCTTAGATTTACCGGCAACTGCCTTACTTAATTTAGAAAAAAAGGTGGTTTTAGATTTCTCTAACCCTTTATCTAGGGTTTCTTTTTTCTCAGAAGAGAATATTTTTTTAAACAAACTCATGTGTTATATTCAGAATGCTAATAAGTTAAATATGGATATATCCATAAAATCGTATAAATATAAAAAGAAAGAGCCATTCCAATAAAATTGAAACGGCTTCTTTTTAAAATATTTTCTTACGAATTACTTTTTCTTAAAAAAGTCATTTACTGCATCAGGCTGCATAATAGACTCTACAAAAGTATATGCTCCCGTTTTTGGAGATTTAACCATCTTAATAGCTTTGGTCAATCTCTTTGATCCTGTCTGTAACGATGCTACTGATTTCTTTGCCATTGTCTTATTTTATTTCTTTATGAACAGTCATTTTTTTAAGAATAGGATTAAATTTCTTTATTTCCATTCTATCAGGAGTGTTCTTTTTGTTTTTCGTTGTAATATATCTTGATGTACCTGGTTTACCAGAAGCTTTATGCTCTGTACATTCTAAGATTACCTGAACTCTATTACCTTTCTTTGCCATTATAGTATCTTTTTAGAAGCTGAATTATTTTGTTAAGAAACCTTTAGCTTTTGCTTCTTTTAAAACAGCAGCAATACCGTTTTTATTTATATTTTTTAACGCTGCAGTAGACACCTTAAGTGTTACCCAACGATCTTCATCAGGAATATAAAAACGCTTTTTTATTAAATTCGCGTTGAATTTACGTTTTGTTTTATTCATCGCATGAGAAACGTTATTTCCCACCATCGCTTTTTTACCTGTAAGCTCGCAAACTCTTGACATCTCTTCTTAATTTTGGTATTATTTCAAAACAGGGTGCAAATTAACGAATTATTTACCGAACCACCAATAATAGTTTTGTAATTTTTTCTGTTTTTTCAAAAAAAACTCATTTAAAGTATTACAACGCTACTATTAAAGAGGTTAATGTAAAAAAGCACCTTATAATCAGGTAATACAAAGATACCACTATTAGTTTTTAACTACATCAACACTTTCTATTTAAAAACACGTATTTATACCTGTATAGTAAATCAAAGATTAGAATTAATTTTACACCAGTTAGTTTTCATAACTGTAACTAACTACTTGATATGGGGTAATTGAGTAGTAAACAAGCGGATCTTAGGATCCGCTTTTTTTGTACTAAAGTTTAGATCAAAAAATCAAACTCCAAACACTGTTAAGGAAAACATAAAATACCTTATTATTTATTACCATTATATACCGTCTAAATTGTATATTAGAAAAAAATAATGCGATGCTACCGGACAACAATAATAATTTCATTCGTACACATGAGCTTGATATAGGGTCTTTTCATTTTTATAAAAATTACTTAGTTTCTGAAATGAAAGAGGGAGCTTCCATAAATTATGACAAAGCAAATAAATTATTTTTGTTAGCAAAGGAGTATTATGGAATCAGCACCCCTTTTGTATACATTACGAATAGAATCAATTCTTACTCTTTTGAACCCACTACTCATTTCAAATCCGGGAAGTTATTCCCAAATTTAAAAGGATATGGTGTCGTAACTTACAATGCAATTAATAACAAAATAGCTTCTTTAGAACAATCCTTTCTTGATGTTCCAACCAAAATATTTGACAATCTAAAGGAAGCGGTACTTTGGGTAGACGAAATAATTACAGTTGATTAAATCCATCATTACACCTGATTGTATTTAATTATTTTTAAAAAATTAACTAAAAACATAAAACTGTATTGTTTTAAAGCTGTTAAATCGACCTTTTCTATGAAAATGAGTATATTACAACGGTAATTGGAAAACATTTTATTTAGACATGATTCATGATTTTAACAAAAAGCTTCTTCACAAGCATGAGCTTGCTATTGGATTATTTTACTTTTATAAGAATCATATTATTTCTGAAGTAAAAGAAGGAGTTACCCTAACCTTCGAAAATTGCAGTGAATTATTTGAGATAATTCATTCTTATTATGGAATCTCTACTCCATTTGTATACATTTCTAATAGAAAAAATTCATATTCCTTTGTTCCTACTGGGCATTTTAAATCATCTAAATTATTTCCCAACTTTATTGGGTATGGTGTAGTAACTTATGATGCTATTAACACCAAGGTAGCAACTCTTGAACAGTCTTTCCTAGAAAATGAAACTAAAATTTTTGATGATCTCAATGAAGCTTTGTTATGGGCACAAGAACTTATTAAACCACTATCAGATCTTGATTAACCTTTAAACTAACATAAGTTAAATACACTTAAGCTTTTTACAAAAAAGCAATGTCCTCAATATCTAAGTCAATAGCATCTAATTTATAAGTAGCTGATTAGCATCTTAAACAACTAAAACGTTTGAAATTCACAAAAAATTCATAAAATATTGAAATTCAGCATTTAAAAAGAAATTATCTACTTAAGAACTCGACCGATTCATAACTAATAAAAAGACAAAAGTTATGACCATCAACACAAACAACACTTTAATAGAACGATATGACCTGAAACTAGGTACTTACTATATTTATGACAACTATATTATTGCAGAAATAAAAGAGGGGGTTACCATTACATTAGGAAAGCTTCAGGATCTCATCCCTATAGTACAAAAACACTTTGGAAACGGACAACCATTCACATACATATCTAATAGAATAAATTCTCACTCTATAATCCCAACGGATTATTTAGATTGTCCATTTTTATATATGGATAATTTTAAAGGATACGGAGTAATTACTTATAACCTATTAACTGAAAAATCCACTGAAATTGAAAAGCATTTTGCACAGAAACCATTTTATAATTTTAGTAATTTAGAAGAGGCGATCATATGGTCAAAAGAACTACTAAATGGTTAACAAAACTAGCTCAATTCATCAAGAAGAAGCTCAAAAGATTTATTAACAGCCTTACCTATAGTGCGCTCTCTGTTATTGCTAAATACAAATTTCTTAGAAAAAACTCTTTCTGGTGTGGCTATCGCAATAAAAACTGTTCCCACTTCGACATCACCATCTCCTTTTGTTGGACCAGCGTTTCCTGTTGTAGCAATAGCATAATCGGATTTAAATTTATCTTTTGCACCCAACGCCATAGCCTCTGCAACTTCTTTACTTGTAACAGTAAACTGTTTTATTATTTCCTCTGAAACCCCTAAAATATCACTTTTGGATTGAGTAGCATACGTTACTGCTCCTCCTTTAAAAAATGAAGATGTCCCAGGATAAGAAGTAATAGACTGTGCAATTTTACCTCCTGTACAACTTTCTGCAACAGCAAGAAAATGTCCTTGAGAGGTCAATATTTTACCAATTAACACCTCAATAGATTCATCTTCTTCATAACCAACAATAATATCACCAATAAGAACCTTTAAATCAACTATTCTTTCTTCAATGGTATCAATTAACAATTTCTCATTTGTTCCACGTGCAGAAAGTCGCAATCTAACTCTTCCTAGATTTGGTAAATAAGCCAATTTAATAAAGGCTGGTAAATCATCTTCCCAGGCCTCTATTTTTTCAGCAATTGCACTTTCTCCTAGTCCATAAGTCAGCACTGTCTTATGAATTATAAATGGTCTATCAAATCGTTCTTGAAGTTTTGGCAACACCTCATCCTTCATAAGGTTTTTCATCTCAAAGGGAACGCCTGGCATAGACACAAAAACTGTCTCATCTTTCTCCAACCACATACCAGGAGCTGTCCCATATTGATTCATCAATACTATGGAAGTACTAGGAACAAGTGCCTGCATTCGATTAATATCAGTAATTGGAGTTTGTATATACTTTGCGAAAATCGATTCGATATGTCGTAAAACCTTTTCATTTTGAACCAATGCATCATCAAAAAATTCACAAATAGTATGCTTCGTAATATCATCCTTAGTAGGCCCTAAACCACCAGTAATAAGCACAATATCCACTCTGTTTTTTGCTTCTTCTAGTGCATTGAGAATATGTTGCTTATCATCTTGAATAGAAGTAATCTGATAAACATCAACACCTATTTTATTAAGTTCTTTTCCTATAAAAGCGGAATTAGAATCTACAATCTGTCCAATAAGAATTTCGTCTCCTATGGTAATTATTTCTGCAAGCATATTTATTGAAAATCAACTTTCAGGTCTTCAATTGCACCATTAACAGTTGCCGTAATATGATCAAGAATAGAAGATATTTCAGATTGATCCATACCAGATTTTGACCAAGCTTCAACTTGTTTAATTTCTTTTAAAAGATCAATTCCAAATAATTGTAGATTAGGTTTCATTTTATGAGCGAATTGATAGGCAGTCTTAGGATCGTTATCTTTAACTGCTTGCCCCATACCTTCAAGATCAGGAGGTATTTCCTCTAAAAACGTTTGAACCAATACTGTTATAAATTCATCATCACCACCTGATAATTCATTTACACTCTCTAAGCTGTAACTTTTACTCATTTACTTAATTATAATTGAAAAAAATTATTATCCTTCTATAAAACCAATCAATAAATATTGTGCTTTTATTGCAAACCTTCTAATTGGTCTTCCCGTAAAGATAACATCTCCAATCTTCAAACTAAAATATTTCATTGATTATTCTTTAATCAAATTATAAAATAACGAGTTCAAAAGATCTATTATAACTATAAATATAGGTTATCCTAATATAAAAAATTTAACAAACTTAAACTAAACTAAAATATACTTTATTATTTGTTAAAACAATTTGTTAGTCTTAACTAACTTTTTAAATTTGCCGAAACTAATAAAGAAGCCATAGTATTTAATTATGAAACCATTTCTATTCTTTTTAACCATAATAAACTCTTATTTATTAATAGGTCAAACAGGAAACCTAAAAGGCAACATTAACACAACTGAATCTTCATTACCTTATGCTAACATAACAATATCGAACCCTTCTTTTAATACATATACATCTGCGGATGGAGACGGCTTTTTTGAAATAAAAAATATTCCTACAGGAGATTACCACATAAAAATCAGCTCTTTAGGACATCAGACTTTGACAGAAAACATTACAATAACAACTAATAATCCAGTAAAAAAATTCATTCTTAGAGAAGATCGTTTAAATCTAGATCAAGTCGTAGTAAGCGCCACTAGAAATAGAGTAAATCGAAAAAACGCTCCTGTGGTTGTAAATGTTTTAAGTCCAAAACTACTAGAAGCTACCCAATCAATATCAATCTCCGAGGGTTTGAACTATTCTCCAGGGGTTAGAGTCGAAAACAATTGTCAAAACTGTGGATTCACCCAAGTAAGACTTAATGGATTAGATGGTAGTTACACTCAGGTATTAATAAATAGCAGAGCTGTTTTTAGTGCACTAAATAGTGTTTATGGACTAGAACAAATACCTACCAACATTGTTGAACGTATTGAAGTAGTAAGAAGTGGCGGTTCCGCCCTTTATGGTTCTAATGCTATTGCAGGAACCATAAATATAATAACCAAAGATCCAGTTCTAAACACATGGGAAATAGGAACATACCTAGGTCTTATAGATGGAGAAATTCCTGATCGCTCTTTAAACTTCAACGCATCTCTTGTAAGTGATGATTTAATGTCTGGAATTACAGTATTTGGATTAAATAGAGACCGAGAAGAGTTTGATGCTAATAATGACGGATTCACAGAATTAACAACGCTACAAAATACTACTTTTGGGCTAAAAACATTCCTAAAACCAAATGATCGAAGTAAAATTTCATTAGACCTAACCACTATTAAAGAATATCGTCGTGGAGGAGATCGTCTTGACCTTGCTCCTCATTTTACGGATATTACAGAAGAACTAGATCATAATACTTTTTTAGGAGGTTTAACATACGAACTAGAAAACAAAAAAGGAACAAACAACTTATCAATCTACACCTCTGGTCAATATACTGACAGAGATAGTTATTATGGTGGATTAGGTGGTTCTAGAACTAGACAAGATAGTATTCTTGCGCTAAACTCATACGGGATTACCAAGGATTTGGCTTTGCTTACAGGTTTTCAATTCACTCAAAATTTAAAAAATAAGGATATTATTACAATAGGAACGGAGTACAACATTAGCGATACCGAAGATATTATTGCAGGATATAACCGATTAATTGATCAACAAGTTCATACTATTGGTTCTTACGCTCAGTACGAGTGGAAACCGAACAACGATTTCACAGCACTTCTAGGAACTAGACTCGATTATGTAAATGTTGATGGCGCATACAATATAGGCGGAATTTCTCGAGACGTCTCTATAAAACAAACTGTACTAAGTCCAAGAATAACTATATCGTACAACATTCTTAATTCTTTAAAATTTAGAGGAGGGTATGCTAGAGGATTTAGAGCCCCACAAGCGTTTAATGAAGATTTGCACATCTCATCAGTTGGTGGAGAACCTCAGTTTGTCATTTTATCAGAAAACTTAGATACAGAATTTTCTAATGCGTTTACAGCTTCTTTAAATTACACAAAAAACATACAAAAGGTTCAAGCAGACTTTTTACTTGAAGGATTTTATACAAGTCTTGAAGATCCTTTTACTTTAGTTAGCACCGGTGCAGTTCTTGAAAACGGTTCTATTCTTGAAGAAGTAAGGAATGGATCAGGAGCGAAGGTATTTGGAACTAATTTTGAAATCGGTATATCTCCATCAAAAGAATGGCGATTCCAATTAGGCGGAACCGTTCAAAAAGCATCTTATAATGAAAGTCAAATACTTTTTGAAACAGATGGTAGTATACCCGGAGAAAATAATGTAGCTGTAAACGAATTCATAAGAAACCCGAATACGTATGGCTATCTAAATACATCCTGGATTCCTAGCGAGCGATTTAATATAGATGTTACTGGTACTTACACAGGAGGAATGACAGTTCCTAGAGTTATAAGTGAATCTGGTTTTTTAGATCTAGTAGATACAGATTCATTTTTTGATATGAATTTAAAACTTGAATATCACTCAGATATTTCGGATAACTTTCAAATTACATTTAGCGGAGGTATTAAAAACATATTTAATAGCTACCAAGATGATTTTGATATCGGACCACTTCGGGATTCTGATTATATTTATGGTCCTGGAACTCCTAGAACATTCTTTATAGGGATAAAATTTGGTAAACTTCATTAGTTATGAAATTTTTAAAAATCATACTGTTCTTTTTCTTGATAATAATCTTAAAAACAGAAGCTCAAGAAAACAAAACCATTAATTGGATCACTTTTGAGCAATTAGATGATTCTCTTGCCGTAAAGCCAAAAAAAGTAATTATCAATTTTTATGCAGATTGGTGTGTTTACTGTAAGAAAATGGATCGAGTTGTATATACCAAACCAGAGATTATAGAAAAAATATCTAAGGATTATTATGCCGTAAAAATGGATGCAGAGAGCAGAGATACAATTAATTTTGACCGTTCAATTTTCACAAACAAGAATTATACTACCTCGAGAAATGCAATCCACGAAATTCCAGCATTATTAGCATCTAGAAAGGACACTACTTTCTCTTTACCTGCAATTATTTTTTTAGACGAAAATTTTACGGTAAGAAAACGTTATTTCGAATATATGAGTCCAAAGAAAATGTTATCAACACTTTAGACTATTTTACTTTAATTGAAAAAAATTCCTTTTCTTCGATATAGCCTTTCAGGTTATCATTTGTTTTTACCGCTCCTACGCCCGCCGGCGTACCTGTAAAAATAATATCTCCAATTTTCAAGGTAAAATATTGTGACACATAAGCTATAAGCTCATCAATTTTCCACAACATTAATTTTGTATTTCCTTCCTGTACAATTTCTTCGTTTTTTTCCAAGCGGAAATTGATATTATTCACATCAGAAAACTCATTTTTATCAATCCATTTCCCTACTACAGCCGCGCCATCAAAAGCCTTAGATTTTTCCCAAGGCAATCCCTTTGCCTTAAGCTTACTTTGTAAATCTCTTGCTGTAAAATCTATCCCAAGTCCAATTTTATCATAATATTTATGAGCAAATTTTTTATCAATATACTTTCCTAATTTTTTAATTTTTACTAAAATTTCTACTTCATGATGTATATCATTAGAAAAATCAGGAATAAAAAAAGGCTGTTTCTTTAAAAGAATTGAAGTGTCAGGTTTCATAAAAACCACTGGATCAGTTGGTTTTTCATTTTCCAATTCTTCTATATGATCCGTATAGTTGCGCCCAATACAAATAATCTTCATAAAAATTGGTGATAACAGTTATAGCTTAAGACTATTATTTAACTTACGAAGTCTTACAGCTGTAAGCACTTTTTTGGTATATAAAGGAAAATCAGCATTCTGCAACCAACCAAAATAACCTGGTTCATTTTCCATTACTTTTTCGACTAATTTACCTTTATGCTTTCCAAAAGAAAATATCTCTCTTCCTTCTTTGTCATAAGCAATAAAGCCAGCGAAATCCGCAAATTGCTTTCTAGAACTAAACTCTGCTAAAAATTTTGTGTCATTTTCTAATTCTGGATATCTATCTAACTGTGCTTTTAAGACTTCATACGTTGCATTGGTATCAGCCTCAGCAGAATGTGCATCTTCTAAATCTTTATCACAGTAAAACTTATAAGCCGCAGCCAAGGTTCTTTTTTCCATTTTATGAAAAATCGTCTGAACATCTACTGCTACTGTATTTTTCATATCAAAATCTACATCAGCACGTAACAATTCTTCTGCCAATAAAGGAATATCAAACCTGTTAGAATTAAAACCTCCCAGATCACAACCCTTTATCATATCACTAACTATACTTGCTAATTGTTTAAAAGTTGGTTCATTAGCTACTTTTTCATTTGTAATCCCGTGTACTTCTGTAGTTTCTGGCGGAATTGGCATCTCTGGATTAACAAGCCAAGTCTTACTCTCCTTATTTCCATTCGGAAAAACTTTAAGAATAGAGATTTCCACGATTCGATCTTTAGAAATATTTATACCGGTTGTTTCCAGATCAAAGAAACAGATCGGTCTTTTTAACGTAAGCTCCATAAATTGATTGTGTGCCTCAAAGATAATAGGTATATGCCACAATCCGCAATAGTCTTGTTTTTTTTAACATTTATTATTAAATCACAACACCTTTACAAATACATTATCCGCAAATTTTCTAGTTACTGTTTCTATACTATTGTTAAACTGAATTCGAATAGACTTATCAAACTCTCGTACTTCGAGCACCTTAATTTCACTACTTAACGCTAATCCTATTTCTGAAACAAATCTCAAAAAATTAACAGAACCATCATTTACAGCAATCAACTTGCACACAGCACCTTCTTCTAATGAGGATAGTGTGATTTTCGGAACTACTTTATACTCACCTTTTGAAGTAGGAATTAGTTCTCCGTGTGGATCTTTTTCTGGGAAATCCATAAACCGATCTAGCTCATCAATCAGTTTGTACGATTTTATATGCTCTAACTGCTCTGCCACCTCATGGACCTCATCCCAACTAAAGTTTAAGTAATTATATAAAAAAGTTTCCCAAAGCCTATGTTTTCTAATCAATCTAACAGCAATAGCTCTGCCCTCTTCTGTTAATTCTAATTTCCCATACTTCTCACTTACTACATAATTCTTTGCTTTCAGTTTTTTAATCATATTATTAGTAGAAGCTGGAGACACTTTAAGATATTCCGCTAATTGATTATTTCCAACCTTTACAGAATTATCTTCTACTAATAACTGAAAAAGAGCTTTTAAATAATCTTCTTCGCTTTTTGTTAAATTATTCAAATTTAATTTGTTAGTCATGGCTAACTTTTTTAGTTTTGCTATTATAATTAAACAAAAATACTAAACCTAATACAATTATAAGGTATCCAACTATAGCCTCTTCTCATTAAGTTTTTTTGGATATCTTTTTTAAACATAGTTTTAGCCTAAAATTAAAACACCACTATTGAATTAAAATTTAAAATGATCAAAAAAACCGCAATATTTCTAGCATTAACAATTACCTTGTTTTCTTGTAAAAAAGAAGAAAAGAAAGTAAATCAAAAATTAAATGTAGTTACAACGACTACTATGATAACCGATTTAGTAAAAAATATTGGGGGAGATTTAATAACTGTCGAAGGGTTAATGGGATCTGGTGTTGACCCACACCTATATAAAGCTAGTGAAGGTGATGTTACCAAATTAGTTAACGCAGATGTTATCTTTTATAATGGACTGCATCTCGAAGGAAAATTAGTAGAAGTATTTGAGAAAATGGGGAGTCAAAATATAAAAACTATTGCAGTTGGCGAAGTTTTGGACAAAAGCATTCTTATTGGATCTGATTATTTTGCTTCTAATTACGACCCTCATATCTGGTTTAATGTAAATAATTGGAAACAAGTAACTTTATTTACTATTGAAAAACTAAAAGAATTAGATCCTAAAAACGCTGAAGTTTTTGAGACTAATGGGAAATCATATCTAAAAAAATTAAATGTTTTAGAAAGCAACATAAAAACTACCATCGAAACCTTACCTAAGGACAAAAGAATATTGGTAACTGCTCACGATGCTTTTAGTTATTTTGGCAAAGAATACGCCTTTAATGTGGTTGGTTTACAAGGTCTATCTACTGCCACGGAAGCTGGCGTACAAGATGTTCAGAAGTTAGCTGCTTTTATTATAGAAAACCAAGTAAAAGCTATTTTTGTTGAAACCTCAGTACCAAAACGTACTATTGAAGCGTTACAAGCTGCAGTGAAATCTAAAGACCACGAAGTAATAATTGGCGGTACTTTATATTCTGATGCTTTAGGAAACCCTGGAACTATTGAGGGAACATATATAGGAATGTTTGAATACAATGTAACCACCATTGTAAATGCATTGAAATAATGAAAGAAAAGATAGCTGTACAAATAGATGACTTAACAGTTGCATACAATTACAAACCCGTGCTATGGGATATTGATCTTGCTATCCCTGAAGGAGTTTTAATGGCGATTGTGGGACCCAATGGTGCCGGAAAATCTACACTAATCAAGTCTGTGTTAGATATCATCAAACCTATAGCAGGAAGTGTAAAGATCTATAAAAAGCCTTATAAAAAACAGCGGTCTTTAGTTGCTTATGTCCCACAAAAAGGAAGTGTAGATTGGGATTTCCCCACAACAGCACTTGATGTGGTGATGATGGGAACTTATGGAAGTTTAGGTTGGATTAAAAGACCAGGGCAAAAACAAAAAAAGTCAGCGCTCGAAGCTTTAGAAAAGGTAGGAATGCTTGCATTTAAATCTAGACAAATTAGTCAGCTTTCTGGCGGACAACAACAACGCATTTTTCTTGCTAGAGCATTAGTCCAGAATGCATCTATCTATTTTATGGATGAACCTTTTCAAGGGGTTGATGCTACTACTGAAAAAGCAATTATCAATATCCTGAAAGAACTTAGAAGAGCTGGAAAAACGGTAATTGTAGTACATCATGATTTACAAACAGTTCCTGAATATTTTGATTGGGTTACATTTTTGAATGTAAAAAAAATTGCAACAGGACCTGTGAAAGACATTTTTAACGATGATAATCTTACGAAAACATACGGAATAAATTATAAAGTAAGCGTCCAACAATAATACTATGGATATCCTAGAATACATACAGCTTGTCTTTACTGATTACACCTTGCGTACTATCACATTAGGAACTGCTGTTTTGGGAGCTATATGTGGCATGTTAGGAAGTTTTGCCGTATTAAGAAAACAAAGTCTTTTGGGTGATGCAATTTCCCACGCCGCATTACCGGGAATAGCTATAGCTTTCTTAATTATCGGAGCAAAAAACAGTAATGCCTTTTTACTAGGTGCCTTAGTCAGTGGTTTGGTTGGTAGTTTCTGGATAAGAGGTATTATAAAAAAAACACACCTTAAATCCGACACAGCACTTGGTTTAATTCTTTCTTTATTTTTTGGCTTTGGAATGTTATTACTTACTTATATCCAAAAACTCCCGAATGCTAATCAAGCAGGACTGGAGAATTATCTTTTTGGACAAGCTGCAACATTATTAGAAAGTGATGTCTGGATGATGTCTTTAGTAACTGGAGTTTGTCTTGTTGTCTTATTATTATTCTGGAAAGAACTTAAAATATCATTATTCGATAGTGATTATACCAAAACATTAGGTTTTAATGTTAAGTTTTTAGATATACTAATTACTACATTTATTGTTATTGCAATTGTTCTAGGCTTACAGACTGTCGGGGTAGTTTTAATGAGCGCTATGATTCTTGCTCCTGCAGCCGCAGCAAGACAATGGACCAACAGTCTATCAATTATGGTAATTCTTGCTGCTATCTTTGGTGCGTTTTCCGGAGTTATCGGAACAGCTATAAGTGCTAGTCATAATAATCTGTCTACAGGCCCAGTGATCGTTTTAGTTGCAGCGGTATTTGTATTAGTTTCTTTTATATTTTCTCCTGGTAGAGGACTTCTATTTAGAGAAATACGTTTCAGAAAAAACAGAAACGATCTGCAACTTCATAAAACCCTTTCATTTATGTATAATATTGCCCGTGATCACGAAGATATTTCGCATCCACACGCAATCAAAATACTTAATAACTTTCAGGGATTTACCAAACGATCCTTACAAAAATTAGAAGACAAAGATTATGTAAAAATCGAAGGAAATATGTGGTCTCTAACCTCTTCGGGATACAAAACTGCTTCGAACTTATACAATCAACTAACACAAGTAAACGATGAGTAGTGCGCAGATTGAAATACAATTAATTGCTAGTCTTGTTGCTATTGCTTGTGCTATTCCTGGTACATTTTTAGTATTACGGAAAATGGCTCTAATTACGGATGCAATTAGTCATTCTATCTTACCAGGAATTGTAATTGGTTTTTTTATCACACATGATCTATCTTCTCCTTTACTAATTTTACTCGCTGCGCTAAGCGGAGTTCTCACTGTAGTTTTAGTAGAGTTTATTCAAAAAACTGGTTTAGTGAAAGAAGATACCGCTATTGGATTGGTTTTTCCTGCTTTATTTAGTATCGGTGTTATAATGATCGCACAAAATGCCAATGATGTACATCTTGATATAGATGCCGTATTACTAGGAGAGTTGGCTTTTGCTCCTTTTGATAGACTTATTATCAACACAATAGATCTGGGTCCTAAATCTTTATGGATTATCGGAACTATCCTTTTAACAACTTGTGGTTTGCTTTTTGCTTTTTTCAAAGAGTTAAAAGTAAGCACATTTGATGCCGGCCTTGCCGCTGCCTTAGGACTATCACCGATCGTAATGCACTATGGTTTAATGACTATAGCATCTATAACTACAGTAGGAGCTTTTGATGCGGTTGGAGCCATTTTGGTAATTGCATTTATGATAGCACCGGCAGCTACTGCTTATCTATTAACCAATGATCTAAAAAAAATGATCCTTCTAGCCTGTATTTTTGGTGTTATTTCCGCCATTGTTGGATATTGGGTCGCTCACGGGCTAGACACTTCTATTTCTGGCTCCATGACTAGTGTACTTGGTATTTTATTTCTAGTAGTATATTTATTTGCTCCAAATAGAGGGTATTTCTCTGTTATTTACCGACACAGACAACAACGTATCGAAGTTTCATTACTAACTTTTCTACTGCATCTTGGTAATCATGCAGATGACGAAACTGAACGACATGTAAAACACCTTAATGAGCATATCAATTGGCAAAAAGTAAAATCTAAATCCGTATTAGATTTAGCTCTTAAGAATAATATGATCGAAATTAATGACGATATCGTTTCCTTAACAGAAAAAGGACAGCATTTCACTACTGAAGCTATTGATTATATCATAACTAATAAGAATTCTGAAATTGAGAAAATGAAAGATCGTTTTTTCTTATTTAGAGGTTAGTATCTATTACTAGGAGTGGGCTGTTTTTTACTTTTAAAAAAGTAAATTACTTATCTTTATAAAAACTAAAACTTGTTTTGAAGATCCTTTTTTACTTTTCCTTTCTTTTTACATTATTAAAAACCACAACGGCTTTTTGCCAAAAAGAATTAGTTTATTTAGTAGAAGACGTTCAAAAAAAACGTAGTGTTATCTATGTTCAAAATGATACTAACTCGGATAAAAGCGTTTTTCTTAAAATAGATCCTATTGGTTACCGCAGAAGAGCACAACGCCCTATTCTTAAGAACATTCCAGCTAAAAGTAAAGTACAAATGTTAATACTAATTCCCTTAACAGATAAAGAATCATCTTATACATATAACCTTATTGTTAATGATAAGTTAGAAAATATAAATACTAGAAGGCAAAAAGAAAAACCGAAAGAAATACAATCACGAACTGTAGCTAATTACAAACTCTTTATCTACACTGATCAAGGTTGTAATCGATGTGATACATTAATAAAAAAACTAAAGGAAAAGAAAATACAGTTTTTAGAAGTCGATATCGATAGTAAAAATAATTTACTATCCCCTGTGTTCTGGCGGAACATGTTAGAAAAAGGGTATACCAGAGAAAACATAGAATTACCATTTGCCAAAAAAGATAAAAAAACGCATTATCCCATTACAAATTTTGATGTTTTTATTGAAGAGATCACAAAGAAACCCAAACAAAGGAAAAGAACAAGTTTTTTTTAGAACGAACTTAAAATTCAAATACTTTTAAAAAAGTAATAGCCACTTATTATCTAAACAATACATACTACTATTTATAAGATCTGTTTAAAATTCTACACCTTAAAGGTAATTACCTCAGTAAATAATTGATCTTTATGTAACTCAATAACTCTATATCCAAATGAATTATTATTAACTTTAATCTCATTCGGATCTTTTTCTACCTGATAAGATGCTGCTGGTGTAATATATTGCATTATATTATTAAACTTTTGATAATCTTCCATATGATAATGTCCTGAAAAAAGTATAATTTCATTTGGATTTTTTTCT
The DNA here is from genome assembly GCF_003443695.1 of Aquimarina sp. AD1. NCBI lineage: Bacteria > Pseudomonadati > Bacteroidota > Flavobacteriia > Flavobacteriales > Flavobacteriaceae > Aquimarina > Aquimarina sp. AD1. The sequence goes on from NZ_CP031966.1 coordinate 2,303,841, forward strand.
AATAAAGTTTGAATCTTCTCTCTTCCTTTTAAAGAGAATTTTTTATCTATAATAGCAGGAATAGGTAAAACAGGATGGTGAATAAATAATACTATTTTTTTTGAAGTAACCAACGCTGACTCCAACCATATTAATTGTTTTTCACTAGCTACATCGGTACTAGAATCTAAAAAAATAAACCTAAAAAAATCATCCTCTCTATAATAAAAAAGCTCATTAGAATCTATTAGAAAATCATTTTTGTAGTACTCTATTACCTCGGAAAAGTAATCATGATTTCCCAAAGAAATAGATACTTTATACTTTTGTAAAGTATCAAAAAACCAAGAATTAGATGATTTCTCTCCTATATCACCACCATAAATAACTTCATCAATATTTTTTGAATCAATATCTTCTAAAATTGTCTTCCAATTGTTTCGGGCATTTACACCTAAGCCTTTAGGATATTCTTCATCTATATGAGCATCTGTAATATAAGCTATCTTTTTGACCATACCTATAGATATTAACTACGAAGTTATGCAGTTTAATACGCTTCTCAAAAGTATTTTTAAAAATATCTAAAGACATTTTTTATACTTTTTTACTTGCATTTGACACTTAACACTTTGTTTTCTTTTTTTGCATTAGCATCCATAGCTGCACCAATTGCTAACCCCAAAGACATACCTATTGTCATTCCAAAAGTCATTCCATAGATCAACCCATTAGAACCACAGAAAACTACTCCAAAAGTCATCCCTAAGCTCATTCCAAGACTCATACCTAAACTCATACCAATCGTCATATAATACCCTTCGGATATCAAAGAAAATTCCTTTTTTAAATAGGTTATAAACTCACTAAGTCTTTTGTTGTAGTATTTTTTCCTGTTTTCTCTTGGTATATCTATATCAAATGCATCTAATTTACTTTCTATAGCACGTAATTGGTCTTCAGATAAACCTCTACTCTCTAACTGAGATAAAATACTAATGAACTTTTTATACACCTTTATTTCTGATGTTTCGTCAGTTTCTGTAACCAAGTTCTTAAAAAATTTAGATGCTTCCTCAATAGTCATAGGTATAGCGTTTTAATATTTAAAATTAGACACCACCTTATTAGTAGTCATACGATTTTATTTGTTACAATATTAAAAAGAAACTTACCGTATATCTATTATTATTAAATTATATAGAAATATCAAATTTCTTTTGTCAATCAAGCTTCACTAGACACTTTATCCACAATTCTATAAAAGAATAATGATATGACGGTAAAATTATTTAAGACCTCAAACTTATCTCAAAAAAACTTATTTTTTTGATCTATTAAATTGTTCTATCAACTCTTTTATTTCATCTTCATCATACTTACGAGAAAAGTGTACAGGAACCGCATTTTTTATTTCACAAGCCTTCATAATCTATGCTGATTTTGAAGCATAACTATAATTATTTTTTCTACCAATTCGCAATCTTCATAAGGAGTACTTTTCATCTCTACCGTAAAGATGTTTTCGTTATTCACCTCATCTTCTACCCTAAATAATCTAGTCCAAAACTGTTTTATTAAACAAAAACTGTTCTTTGATAATTAATTCTCTTGTTTTATAATCAGTTCAGACTTATTAGATATCCAAACATTGTCTCCTGTATTATTTTCCGACCTCAATCTTAAATAAATATTTATTTCCTCCTCCGGTAATGATTCAACAAGATTGTTAGAAATCACATTTTCGTATTCAGTATTTCTTGTAGCAAGAACGGAATTACTTATCGTTCTAAAATTAGTAGCATCATACAATTCAACAATTGCACTATTATTACTGTTGTCAGACTTAATACTCGCTGTATAAACAACGGATCTTAATTTACTCCAATTTCTTTTATCAAATTTTATAATGGCTGGATACGTATTTATATAGTTACCAGAAGTACCGGAAGCTCCACCATTATTATTATGAAGTATAATTCTCGTTTCTTTTGAAATTGGATCATCAATTCCCCCACAAACAAATTTGGTTGTTTCTATTTCATTTGTTTCTAAAACAAAATTCGAATTGACATCTAAACCTAACTCTATTTTAATACCTCCATATTGACAGTTTGAGCCAGAATCTTCCTTAGAAAACACTGTTAAGGAATTTAATCCCGAAACACCATTCTCTCCATCCTCTGGTTCGCAACCACTTAATATTAAAACAGATATAAATAAGAAACTTAATTTTATAATATTTTTCATAGTGATCAAAAAAAGTGTTTGTGTTATTAACGTTTTATAACTAATTCAGCCTTTCTACCCATATACACAGTCGTACCTTCATTTTCTGAACGCAATCTTAATGATATATCTATTTCTTTTTCAGGAATAGAAGAAATTATATTTTCTGAGATCATTAATATTCCAGGATAATTGGTACTATTGTTAGTAAGAACACTATTAGCTATAACCTCCCCATCCGTTTCATTAAATAATTCTACAAAACAACTATTATTAGAATTTTCCGAATATATCCAAGCTACATAATAAATTGAAGACGCATTTTCCCAATTTTTTTTATCAAATTTTATTATTTCACCCATTTTCCTTCCTTCTACAGAACTAGTTCCAGACGCACCGGATCCGTTACTAAATAAAACTAACCTTGTTTCATCTTGATAATCACTATTAAATCCATCACACAAGAAAGTTGTCGTTAACACCTCGTTAGTTTCAAGAATTGTATTTGAATTTAAGTCTAAGCCATTTTCAATTCTAACCCCTCCATTTTCACAATTTGCTCCGCTAGGCTCATCATTTAATATTGTAAGATTACTTAACCCAGGAACACCATCAGTTCCATCTTCCGGAGAACAACTTAACAACATCGTTCCTAACAATACACACAAAAAATAATTTACTTTTGAGAATCTCATACATTTTAAAATTTAAATATTTATTAGAGTTTAACATATGTATCATTTAGAAGGAAAATGTTACCCTATTATATGCATTTATTGTATAAAAATCAGAATATAGGGAATAGGAGTATTTCAAGAACTAACACGTTTATATGTCTTCTAATCAAAACATCTTGGTAGTAATTAAATATTATAAAATAAAAAAACCGCATAATACATATGCGGTTTTTTTATTTATAAATTATAGTATTTCTTAAAACTCTCTATTTACATCAAATGCTTCGAGATAGTCCTTTACTCGTTGCACAAATTGTCCTCCAAGAGCACCATTTACAACTCTATGGTCATAAGAATGCGATAAGAACATTTTATAACGAATACCAATAAAGTCTCCATCAGGTGTTTCAATCACAGCAGGCACCTTGCGAATAGCTCCTAACGCTAAAATAGCAACTTGTGGCTGATTAATAATTGGAGTTCCCATAATACTACCAAAAGTTCCTACGTTAGTAACTGTATAAGTTCCTCCTTGAATATCATCTGGTTTTAATGCATTATTACGCGCTCGGTTTGCCAAATCATTCACAGCTTTGGTCATTCCAACTAAGTTTAACTGATCTGCATTCTTAATTACTGGAACAATTAAATTACCATCTGCCAAGGCAGCTGCCATTCCTAGATTAATATTTTTCTTTTTAATGATCGTATCCCCAGAAACAGAAATATTAATCATTGGAAAATCTCTAATGGCTTTTGCTACAGCTTCCATAAAGATTGGAGTAAAGGTTAAGTTTTCTCCTTCTCTCTTCATAAAATCACCTTTCACCTTCTTTCTCCAGTTCCAGATATTAGTTACATCTGCCTCAATAAACGATTGTACGTGTGCAGAAGTTTGTACAGAATCTACCATATGATGCGAAATCAATTTCCCCATTCTGGTCATTTCTATAATCTCATCTTCTCCCGATGCAACTACTGGTGTAGCTTTGGGAGCATCCATTTTCTTAGCTGGTGCTGCAGGAGTATTTTTTTGTTCTTTTAATACTGGTGTTGAAGGAGTCGCAGTTTTACCAGCTTTTCTATCTTCTACAAACTGTAAGATATCATTTTTAGTAACTCTACCATCTTTTCCAGTTCCAGATATATTTTCTAATTCTGCTACAGAAATTCCTTCTGCCGCAGCTATATTTTTAACTAATGGAGAATAAAACTTAGAACTTTCGGAAAAATCAGCTTTTGTAGTAACCGTTTCAGTTACTGCAGCAATATCGTTTTCTATAACTTGAGCTGCGGTTTCAGGTGCAGCTACAACTTCTTCTTTAATTTTTTCTGGAGATGCATCTGTAGCAACTTCTCCTTCTGTTTCAATAATAGCAATTGTTTGACCAACTTTTACTACATCGTCAACATCAAAAAGCTTTTCAACCAATACTCCTTCTACCTCGCAAGGGACTTCGCTATCTACTTTATCCGTAGCAATCTCTAATACTGCATCGTCCATTTCGATAGTATCTCCAACTTCTTTTAACCAAGTTGTTATTGTTGCCTCTGCAACACTCTCACCCATCTTCGGAAGTTTAAGCTCAAATTTTGCCATATTCTTAATCAAAGGTATTTATTAGTTATGTTTTTTGCGAAATTAATAAAAGTTAAGCTCTTAAATTAATTTTTATTTACTAAAGTTTCTTTAAAAAGTAATTACCTCTCCTTTTCCATCACTAAAATCACTTCCTAATATAAAATCACATCCTACTGGTTTAATCTTAAAAGTCATATTTGATTTTCTCAAAATTTGCATTTCTTTTATTATTTCACCAAAACTTAGTAACTCGTTGTCAAAGATAAGTTCGTTATTAGTATATCCCAAATTCTTTACAGCTTCCAATGAAATAAACTTCACTTCTTTTTGCAGCACCTCACTAAGTCGCTTCTTCAAACTATGATTCTCCGATACTAAATAATAAGTATCAATCACACGCTTTTCTTTATGATAACTTTTAAACGACTGAATTATAGAAGTCAAACGTATTCCTAGAGATACAATGAAGTCCAAGAACCAATTACTCTTAAAGTGTTTTCTATAAAACAATCGCATTGCTCCATAAAAACGTTTTATGTATTCTGCGTTACGATCTGTACTTTCTCCTTTATAATGAATTACAGGAATTGTTCCTATATAGTAGTTTTGTAACCCTTTCTTTTTCATTTTATATGAGAGATCAATATCCTCTCCATACATAAAATAATCTTCATCAAAACCTTTTACTGACTTATAGTCTTTTTTTCTTACCAGAACAAAAGCCCCAACTAAAATATCAACAGCTGCAATTCCAGTTTCAGGTATATGATCTGCATAATAATTTTTCACTTTGCCTAATTTAACACCAAACAATCTTCGAAAAGAAGTCAAAGGAGATGGCACATTTCTCTTACTTTCTGGAAGAAAATTACCAGTACCATCAATAAGTTTTGGGCCTAACATGCCCATATGTATTAACTTTTCTGATGTCGAAATAATATTTACAAACGTATCTTCAGCTACTACAGTGTCTGGATTTAGGATACAGATATATTCACCTTTTGCTAAATCAACTCCTTGATTGTTAGCCCTTGCAAACCCAACATTATCATTGTTTTCTACCAAGAGAATTTTAGGAAAACGTTCTTTAACCATAGCACAACTATCATCAGGAGAATTATTATCAACAACAATAATCTCTGCATTTAAATCAGTTACGGCTTTCTGAACACTTAAAATGCATAGTTCTAAAAAATAACGAACATTATAATTAAGGATGACTACAGATAATTTCAGAAGATCAAATTTTAAAAATGAAACAAATTAGGAACTCTTCAATGCGTTTTCAAAAGGAATTCTATTAATAATACTTCTACCTAAAGTCACCTCATCGGCATATTCTAACTCGTCATTTACACCTATTCCCCTAGCAATAGTAGCTATTTTAATATCGACACCTTCTAATTGTCTATAAATATAAAAATTCGTAGTATCACCTTCCATAGTAGCACTTAAAGCAAAAATTAATTCCTTTACTGCTCCCGATTTTACTTTTTCTACCAATGTATGGATTTTAAGATCCTGAGGGCCAACACCATCCATTGGGCTAATTTTTCCACCCAAAACATGATATAAACCTCTATACTGGTTAGTACTCTCTATCGCCATAACATCTCTAATATCTTCCACCACACAGACAATATCTTGTATCCTATTAGGATTACTGCAGATATCGCATATTTCTACATCACTAATACTATGACAGTTTTTACAAAACTTCACATCTTCTCTTAACGTACCCAACGCTTTTACCAAATGCTGTGTTTGCGTCTCCGGTTGTCTCAAAAGATGTAAAACCAATCGTAACGCAGTTCTTTTACCAATCCCTGGCAACTGAGACATTTCATATACTGCATTTTCCAATAATTTTGACGAAAATTCCATAGCGATACAAATGTAATAAAATAGTCTTTGAGTTTACTTGTCTCTAAGGGAATACGATCACAACTTAAGTTCTTATTTAATATTTAACAATCAACTTAACACCAAACTGTACTAACACTGATAAACTCTAGTACTAAAATACTCATAGCTATTTATTACATTTACTGCAAAAGAAGAAATCATGTTTGATGCACTATCTGAAGAAACCCAGTTAGTTTTAGTTATTATTGGAATAGCATTACTGTTTTTTGTAGTGCGATGGAATTCTGGCAGAAATAAAAAGAAATTATATGATCGCTCGACAAGAGATTTTAGGAAGAATTATTTCAAAAAGAAGAAAAAATGAAATTTCCTTGGTTTTGGACCGCTGTATTAATCGGAGGAATCTTTGTTTATTTAAATGTAAATAAGGCGAAAAAAGATATTTCTAAATATAAAAAAGATAATCAACAAAAAAGAGATGAAGATATACACAAAGACAGGGGATAAAGGCACTACCGCATTATTTGGTGGTACCAGAGTCCCTAAACATCATATTCGTATTGACAGCTATGGGACCGTTGATGAATTAAACTCGCATATCGGTTTAATAAGAGATCAGCAAATAGATGAGCTAAGCAAGACAGTATTAGTGACTATTCAGGACAAATTGTTTACTGTAGGAGCCGTTTTAGCTACAGATCCGGAAAAAGCAACATTAAAAAACGGACAAAAAAGATTAAACATCCCTACTATTTCTATAGAAGATATAACACTTTTAGAAACTGAAATAGATCGTATGAATGAATCTTTACCTCCAATGACTCATTTTGTACTACCAGGAGGACACCAAACAGTGTCATTCTGTCATATTGCACGCTGTGTATGTAGGAGAGCCGAGCGTTTAGCCACAGCGTTATATGAGTTAGACCCTTTTGAAGCAACAACTTTACAGTACTTAAACCGACTATCTGACTATCTATTTGTACTGGCACGAAAGTTGTCCTACGATTTACAAGCAAACGAGATACAATGGATTCCTCAAAAAAATTCTTAGTGCTCAAAAAAGCTTAAAAATAAGTTAAGGGTAATACCCGAAAAATCACGTTCTTATAATTATTGTTGAAATAATTAATTTTTTACTTGACTTTTTAAACTAAAAAATTATTTTTGCAAAAAAATTAAACCAGTAAGCATATGTATTGGACTTTAGAATTAGCATCTTATTTAAGTGATGCACCTTGGCCAGCAACCAAAGATGAGTTAATTGACTATGCAATTCGTACGGGAGCACCGCTAGAGGTTGTGGAAAACCTACAATCAATTGAAGATGAAGGGGATTCGTATGATTCTATAGAAGAAATATGGCCAGATTATCCAACTGACGAAGATTATCTTTGGAATGAGGATGAATATTAAAAAAATATTTAAATAGTATTAAAAGTCTCGCAAGAGGCTTTTTTTTTGCGTAAATTACGCCACCTTCACTAGCTGTCAATAGTCTGTGAAGCATTGTATAATAATGCCTTTTAGGTATAGAGATTACAATAGATTCAAAGAATTGAAGTTACATTTAGAGTTCTTCTTTTTTTAAAGGAGAAACAAGTTAATTTCATTTTAAAATTAAATCTCATTAAAAAACACATAACCATAAATCATGGGAGTTTTAGATTCTGTATTAAAAGTATTCGTTGGAGATAAATCCAAAAAAGATATAAAAGAAATCCAACCAAAGGTTGAATTAATAAAAAAAGCAGCGCAAGGTATCGCTTCTCTTTCTGACAATGAATTACGTGCCAAAACCGTAGAATTCAAAAATACCATAAATGAAGCCCGTGCTGATATCAATGCAAAAATTGATTCCCTTAAAGAAGAAGCGGACGCTACAGAAGATATTGATAGAAAAGAAGATATCTATGGTGAGATCGACAAACTAAAGAAAGATGCTTATGAAGCAACAGAAAAAGCTTTAAACGAAATCTTACCTGAAGCTTTTGCTGTTGTAAAAGAAACTGCTAAGAGATTTGCAGAAAATGAAACTATTACAGTAGAAGCTACCGCTTATGACCGTGAACTTTCTGGAACGAGAGATCATATTAATCTCGATGGAGATCAAGCTATCTGGTCTACAAGTTGGGATGCTGCTGGTAAAGAGGTAAAATGGGATATGATTCACTATGATGTGCAGCTGATTGGAGGTATTGCTTTACACGAAGGAAAAGTAGCAGAAATGCAAACTGGAGAAGGTAAAACCCTAGTTGCTACGCTACCTGTATACCTTAATGCATTATCTGGCAATGGTGTTCATCTAGTTACTGTTAATGATTACTTAGCCCGACGTGATAGCGAATGGATGGCTCCTATATTTCAATTCCATGGATTAACTGTAGAATGTATCGATAATCATAGACCTAATTCTGCAGAACGTAGAGCAGCCTATAACGCAGATATAACTTATGGAACTAATAATGAATTTGGTTTTGACTACCTAAGGGATAATATGTCTCATGCACCGGAAGATTTAGTTCAGCGCCCTCATAATTATGCGATCATAGATGAAGTTGATTCAGTATTAATTGATGACGCTAGAACTCCATTAATTATTTCTGGGCCTATTCCTAAAGGAGATATCCATGAATTTAATGAGCTAAAACCAAAAATTGCTGATATCGTTGGGGTACAACAAAAATACTTAACAACAGTCTTAGCTGAAGCTAAAAAACTTATCAAAGAAGGAAACACTAAAGATGGTGGGTTTAAATTACTTCAAGTTTACAGAGGAATTCCAAAAAACAAAGCGCTAATAAAGTTCTTAAGTGAAGAAGGTGTAAAAATGCTGCTTCAGAAAACTGAGAATTTTTACATGCAGGATAACAATAGAGAGATGCATAAAATTGATGCAGATCTATATTACGTAATAGAAGAAAAGAACAATCAAATTGATCTTACTGACAAAGGTGTAGATTATCTTTCTGGTAAAGATGAGCCTGATTTCTTTGTACTACCTCAGATAGGAATGGAGATTGCTAAAATTGAGAATCTTGGCTTACCAAAAGAAGAAGAAGCAGAAAAGAAAGAAGATCTTTTCAGAGAATACAGCGTAAAGAGCGAACGCATCCACACGTTACGCCAATTACTAAAAGCATACTCTTTATTCGAAAAAGATGTAGAATATGTAGTGATGGACAACAAAGTAAAAATTGTTGATGAACAAACAGGACGTATCATGGATGGACGTCGTTATAGTGATGGATTACATCAAGCAATTGAAGCTAAAGAAAATGTAAAAATTGAAGATGCAACTCAAACTTTTGCCACTGTAACATTACAGAACTATTTCCGTATGTATGGAAAATTATCTGGTATGACCGGAACTGCCGTTACAGAAGCGGGAGAACTTTGGGAAATATACAAATTGGATGTTGTAGAAATCCCTACAAATCGACCTATCGCTAGAAAAGATATGGAAGATTTAGTATACAAAACTAAACGCGAGAAATACAATGCTGTAATCGAACAAGTAACCGAATTATCAAGAGCTGGTAGACCTGTACTTATTGGTACTACTTCTGTAGAAATTTCGGAATTACTGGGTAGAATGCTTACAATTCGTAAAGTACCACACAATGTACTGAATGCGAAACTACATAAGAAAGAAGCGGATATTGTAGCTGAGGCTGGTAATCCAGGAGTAGTTACTATTGCAACCAACATGGCAGGTCGTGGAACAGATATTAAATTATCTGATGAAGTAAAAGCAGCTGGAGGTTTAGCAATTATAGGTACAGAACGTCATGATTCTCGTCGTGTAGACAGACAGCTACGTGGACGTGCTGGTCGTCAAGGAGATCCTGGTAGTTCTCAATTCTATGTTTCTTTAGAAGACAATTTAATGCGTCTTTTTGGATCAGAACGTATTGCTAAAATGATGGATAGAATGGGACTGAAAGAAGGTGAGGTAATTCAGCATTCTATGATTTCTAAATCTATCGAAAGAGCTCAGAAAAAAGTAGAAGAAAACAACTTTGGAGTTCGTAAGCGATTATTAGAATATGACGATGTAATGAACGCGCAGCGTGAAGTTGTATATAAACGTCGTTATCACGCATTGTTTGGAGAGCGTCTTCGTGTAGATCTTGCTAATATGATTTATGATACCGCAGAGGTGATCACAGAATCTAATAAGAATGCTCAGGATTATAAAAACTTTGAGTTTGAATTGATTCGCTATTTCTCAATGAGCAGCCCTATAACTGCTGAGGAGTTCGAGAAAATGGATTCTCAAAAGATTGCTGGAGAAATTTACAAAGCAGCTTATGAGCACTATCAAGATAAAATGAAGCGAAATGCAGAAGCTGCATATCCAGTTATTAAACAAGTATATGAAGATCCTTCTAGTAAATACGAACGTATTTTAGTTCCGTTTACGGATGGAGTAAAAAGCTTAAATGTAGCTACTAACCTAGAAAAAGCTTATGAAAGTGAAGGAAAACAATTAATTACTGATTTTGAAAAAAATATCACTTTAGCAATTATTGATGACGCTTGGAAAACACATCTTCGTAAAATGGATGAGTTAAAACAAAGTGTACAATTGGCAGTTCACGAACAAAAAGATCCATTATTGATCTATAAATTCGAAGCTTTTGAATTATTCAAAGTAATGATTGAAGAGGTTAACAAAGATGTTATTTCTTTCTTGTTCAAAGGAGAGTTGCCAACTGGTAACACTCAGGACATTTCTGAAGCTCGTCAGGTACGAAAAAAAGAGAATTTAGAAACTTCTAAAGAAGAAATCCCTAATATGGATGAGCGTGCTGCACAAAACAGAGCTGCTGGAGAAACACAACAACGTCCTCAGGTAACAGAAACTATTGTTAGAGAACAACCAAAAATTGGACGTAATGATAAGGTTACCATCAAACATGTAATGAGTGGAGAAAACAAAACGGTAAAATATAAGCAAGCAATTCCTTTAATAGAAAAAGGAGAATGGGTTCTTATTTCTGAATAAATCCCTAAAACGCTTAACTTAAAACAACCCTGAAGTAATACCTCAGGGTTGTTTCATTTTTATATCATATATCTCGTTTACTTAAGCAAGGGACTTTCTATACATTGTAAAAAACAAAAATGGAAGATACCCTACTACAAAAATAAAAGCACCTGCTAACAATAGCACCTCTGCTCCCATCCAATGCATCAATTTAAACAATCCTGATAAACCTACAATAACACCAGAAACACAACCTAAAACAATTTTTAAGCGCTCTGAAAGCGTTTTTGCAATCGCTACTTTATATCTATCAATAGCTAGCATCGGAACAAAAATCAACAACAACAATAGAAAACCTGTCATAAAAAGTTTATTAGCACCAGGATACCATAATATTTTAAATACAACACCTACTGTTAATGTTAACGCTCCAATAAATCCAATAAAATACATCAGTTTTTTCATCATAATAATTCGTTTTGAGTTTAATAAAAAAATTGTTTTTCGTTCTAAATCGATTAATCCATTAGGTGCCAATTCTGATATAGCATCTCGTAATGATTGATCAAATGTTCTTCCTCTCTTAAGATCACTCTCTACAACACAACATAGATGATCTTCTATATCATCTCGTAATTCTAATAGTTTAAATCCTTGTTTATCTACAAAATTTTTAATTTTCTTTTCTTGTTCACTATTCAATTTCATATAGCATCTAGTTTTGGAAAAATAACTTTATTAAGTGTTTCCATAAAATCCTTAAGCTCCTCTATATAATTTACTTTTTCTTCTTTCCCTTTGGATGTAAGCAAATAGTACTTTCTAATTCTTTTACCGATATATTCTTCTTCACAAGACAACAAACCCTCTTTTTTCATTTTCTGTAAAGCAGGATAGAGTGACCCATCCTTTAATAATATTTTACCATCTGATCGCTCTTTTACTTGCTGAAAAATCTCATAACCATACATTCTACCTTTTTCAGATAATAAGTTGAGAATAATTACAGACAGTGTTCCCTTTAAAAGTTCTTTTGAATACATAGATCAAATATACATAAAAATACAATACATCATAATTCTATGTATTTAATTTTAACATTATTTAAGATAAATAGTGAGCAACCTTTAAACACATAAACCATCCTATAATAAAATGTTATATGAAAAAAAAATTCCTTTTGCTTGTCATAATACTAACAATAAGTATTTCTTGTAATAATGATGATGAAATAATAGAAATCACTAACATTAGAGTGAATCATTATCAGGACACTGGATTAGTTACATTTTGGGGAGATTTAGGTGTTATTATACTAACCCAAGAAGGAGATCAGATTGGAGAAGAAGAATTTACAAATTCCCATGAAAAAATACAGGGATTTGAATATGGATTAGGGTTTATTCATGATTTACAAGTCAGCAAAACCCACATCCCCGATCCTCCACAAGATGGTTCTAGTATAAGAATTGACTTAATTAGAGTGCTATCCAAAACAGCCGTTTCGTCAAATACAGAATTTAAAGTACGATTAACAATGAATACAACCGATGGAACCTTTTACAACTGGACAACTGTAGATCAGGAAAACAACCATGCACTAATAAACTCTTCAATATCTATCGATTGTCAAGATCTATGTTTGGAATTATCTAATAAAATCAATAATCAAGAACAGTTAACAGGAGTATTTACTCATGGATCTGATAATCAATATGTTTTAAAAGAAATAATAAACGAATAATACACACTAATTACAAATAAAAACAAAGCGGGTTCTAATCGAACCCGCTTTATTCTTGTATTTGTTTATCCCCTTTAAACTTCCTACAAATCAGTTAATGTAGCTTGAGTTTCTATAAATTTTTCAACAACAACAGAATCCCCTTTACTATTTTCTAATATATATAATCCTACTGGTAATTGACTTAAATCTATTTCATTTGTTGTTTTAGACAATACGTGAATAGTATCTTTTACTTCAAATAATTTTAATTTGTCTCCTTCTTCAAAATCCACTACTACGATTATATCACCTTGTCTTTCAATATTCAATAAGTTTTGGTTTGAATTTACATAGTTATTGATGAAATCTTTCTCTACATTCATTTCTTCATCTCCAGTAACATCAGCAAATTGAGCATCATCCCCCACTATAAACTCTTCTTCTTGTAAAATAACCGCGCCATCAATCATCAACTCCTCTTCTTGACGGTTAATCACTAAAGACTTACCTTCATTGTTTTCTAATAAATAAGAACCAACAGGTAATTGACTTAAGTCTATTAATGAATATGATTTAGATAAGATATGATCCCCTGTTTCAAGTTCAAACAACTTTAATTTATCTCCTTCTTCAAAATTTAACACCTCAACAGTTAAACCATCCATATGAACAGTAAGTTTGTTGTCTTCATTGGCTGAAATGATAAGAGATAAAAATAGACTGAATATTAGGGCTATAACTTTCATTTTTTCTGGGGCTTTAAAGTTAAGTTATTACGGCTTTACCATACAAGAATAACACAAAAAACTTACGCCACCAACTAGAAATCAGACTTTTAGATGAAATAACACGGATTTTCGTTCAACTACAAAGGTTTTGTTAATTTTTACAACAAAACACTGATTATCAAGTTATTATATTTAAAAAATCATAAAAATACTGATGAAAGGCGTTTTAAAATCGATCAAAAACACAAAAAACTCCCAAGTTCTTATCTGTTTTCATATTATTTTACATTTTGATTATCTCACGTATTAATCAAACAAACCTAAAACAACACAACAATTAGCTTAAATTTTAAGTAATAAATTAGGGTTTGGGCAATTTTGCAAAAAATACCGCAATTCTTTTTTATTAGATACTCCTGGATAATCGCCTACATTACCCTGCATATCCTTAATAATCTGAAAATGTAAGTGAGGGGCATAATCACCATTCACAGATGCATCCCCTAACTTAGCTACCACATCTCCTGCACGAAAGTGTTGTCCTATCTTTATATCTTCAATTGATTTTTCGCTTAAATGTCCATATAATGTATAAAAGATCACTTTTTCTATCTTATGCTCTAGAACTATAGTAGGCCCGTAATCGCCAAAGTTTTTGTTATTTTTAAAACTATGAATTTTTCCTTCTAATGGAGCTAAAACATCAGTCCCTGCATCACACCAAACATCCAATCCGAGATGTATATTACGTTCGGTTTCTGGGTCTTGTTGGTTAAAATGTTTACTTCTTCTATAAATACCTCTGGTTTCATTATAACCACCAAAAGCTACCTCAGCCGCATTCTTGATCAAATATCTATTTATATAACCTTCAAAAGCCTTAGAAGAAGATACATCAATACGCTCTAAATCTTTATTATATATTGACAGATCTATAGAAACATAATTCTCTTTTAAAAAATCAGGATCAACAATAGGTATAAAACTACGGGATAGGCTCTCTATAAACTGAGAAAATGAATCATTCATCATAAAGTACTTTTTGAAATATTATTAGGTGTTTTCGAAACCCAATTCTTAGGCAACTGTTTTAGTAACGATTTTCTAAATTTATGATAATCAACAGTAATCGTATGTCTAGGTGTATTAATCTGTTTGTAGTGTGGATGTGTTATTTCTCGTTGACATAATTTTTTGATAGTAGAAGGCATTTTCCAGTCTCCCGTAAGGTAATTTGCCAGTATTTTACTTTGTAATTCTGATCCCGGCCAAATACATCCTAAAGGCTGGAATAATCCAATAAAAAAAAGGTTATGAAATTCTTCGTGAAACATCTTAAGGTATAGTGGAACTGGTCCATCACTATAATCGATAAATGAAGAATCAAAAAATGAATGTTTTAATACATAGCCCGTGCATGCTATAATTACATCATAATCTTCTTTTGTTCCATCTTTAAACCATACTATTTTACCATGCAGTCTTTCTATGTCAACTTTTGGATGCACTTTTCCATGTCTTACTTTATACAAAAGTTCATCATTAATCGTTGGATGTGTTTCACCAAACTTAGTTTTCACTTCTGGCAAACCGTATAATTTATTCTTCCCTAGCATAAGGCGTAACAACCTATCATTAAACCAACCTCTAATTTTTACCGGAAGCCATGCAGATCTTGATCCAACAATGTCTGAGGGTAATCCAAAAAAGAATTTGGGTATTATTCGATAACCTCTACGCCAACTAATTGCTGTTTTTTTACTTACCCTACTTGTCTCGACAGCTACATCACAAGCAGAATTACCCCCACCAATTACTAAAACTTTTTTATTTGCAAATGGTGCTGCCTTTTTATACTCATGAGAGTGTATAAATTCTCCAGAAAAATGACCAGGATATCTAGGAACTCTAGGGACGGAATGATGTCCATTACAAACTACTAAATCTGTAAACATTTCTTTTCTTTCATCTCCATTTTGCAGTATGGTAATTTCCCATTCACGATCACTTATACGATCACAATGCTTTACTATAGTTCCAAATTCTATATAAGGATAGAGCTCAAAATGTTTAGCATACGCTTGAAAATATCTTCTTAATTCATCATGAGATGGGTAATCTGCTACAGTAGTATCAAAATCATCAAAAGTAAAATCTTCATACTGCGAAAGTGTTTTGGAACTAATTATATGTGTCGTTTCGAATACACTAGAATGACTAACATCTTCTGAAAAAATCCAGTTACCTCCTACTTCCTGATTACGATCATAGACAACAACTGTTAGCTCTTTGTCTTTCAAATTTTTTAGAGTAGTAATACCACTTGGTCCAGCTCCTATAATACATATTCTTGATTTCATAAACTATAACCCTGTTATCCAAAGCAGCTTGTAAAATAAAGAATGTATATAAGTTTAAAAAGTATTTTATGATTTAGATTAACAACAGAAGCAGTTTAAATAGAATATATCTTATCTATCCTTCTTTTAATTACTGTTATCTGTACTGTAAATAATATGGCAAGAAATATAATACCATATGTTGTAGTAGCATGAAGCCTAAAATCGGAAAAGGGATTCTTAAAATCACGTAGACTAAATAATGGAAAATCGAATTTACGCAAAGCCCAAGTTCCATCTGATAAAAACGGTAAAGAAATTAAAATTCCAATTACTATTAAACCAATAACAACCCATGCTTTTCTTGAGATCAAAGGTTGATAAACTAGCGGTTTATTTGAAGAAGTGTTTTCTACACTAACATTACGCATCACATTTTGCAAAAAATCTACTGAAGGATTTTCTACACCTGCTTCTTTTACTAATTTCTTTATGTCATTAAATTGCTCTTCCATTGCTAGTATTAATTTCTGGTGAAATGTGATACTTAAGTATCGAATATAGTTTTTTTCTACTTCTATATAGTTTTATTTTTATATTATTTTCTGTAATTCCTACAATAGCTTTAATTTCTTTTACACTCTTCTCTTCAAAATAATATAAGGTTACAATAACAGCTTCTTCTTCAGGAAGCTTAAGAATACTATCGGAAATAATCTGTTTCCGTTCTTTATCCTGTAAATAACTTAATGCGTCATTTACATTGGTCACTTCTCCTTCACTTATCTCCTCTATTAATTCTGTAGCAACGAATCGTTTTTTAGTTTTTATTGCGTCTAAGCTTTTTCTATATGCAATAGTATACAACCAAGTAGAAAACTTAGCTTCTCCTCTATAATTAGATAAGGATTTATACGCTTTAATAAAAGTATCCTGTGCAATCTCTTCTGCTTCTTCTTTATTTCTAACAATTCGATATATTACAGTATACACCAAATTTTGATAACGCTCTACTAATGTCGAAAAAGCGTTTACATCTCCTTCTAACACTTGTTTAATATAATATTGATCTGATTGATGGTTCATTTATACATTAGACGATACCTTTTTATAACTGGTTACACTCCTTACGTAAAAAGATACAAAATAATTTTTCATCTTTTCTGTAACCGAACTTTACATATCAACGTCATAGATAAAAAACGAACAGTTAAATTTTTTAAATCTAAAAATTATGAGTTTTATCGAAGTACTAATACCATTATCTATATTCGGATGTATTTTTGGTATTTTTTATTTATTTATTACCGCCCGCAATAAAGAGCGTATGTCTCTTATTGATAAAGGAGCCGATGCTTCTATTTTTTACAGCAGTAAAACTAAAAGAGTAACTCCCATTTGGAAAGTTTTCATTCTTAATTTTTCATTATTATTAATGGGGATTGGTTTAGGTATTTTTATAGCAGGAATACTGCACTATAGCTTAGGTGTAGATGGAGAAGTAGCATACCCAGGAACTATCTTTTTAATGGCTGGGGCAGGATTATTTACTGGTTTTAAAATGACTAGCAATTTAGACAAATAAACTTTTAAATAGTTTATAAAATATAAAGACCTATCATTTCTGATAGGTCTTTCCCCCAAATTCTACTTATTCTATAAAAATAAATAATTAATTTTAATTTTCTAGTTGAATGCCACAGTTTCAGTAAATTCTAGATCAACATCAAACTTCTCTACAACTACTGATTGCCCTCTATCATTTTCTAAAATATATTTACCGGTAGCCAACTGCGTAAGATCTACAACTTCTGTTGTTTTTGATAAAACGTGAATTTTACCAATCATCTCGAACAATTTAATCTTATCTCCTTCTAAGAAGTCTACCACTGTAATAACATCTCCATTCCTTGTTATTCCTAAAGGATTTAATTCTGACTTTAAATAGTATTCTTCTAACTCTTCCTCTACAGTTACATCATTTGAAGACATTGACTCGCTATCATACTCCACGATATATTCAGTACCAAGTTCTTTCTCGATTACTATATCATTTTCACTTTTTTCGATTACAACAGACTTACCTTCACTATTTTCCAATAAATATTTACCTGATGGTAATTGACTAAGATCAATCTGTCCTCTTGTTTTAGATAAAATATGATCTCCGGTTTCAACTTCAAACATTTTTATCTTATCTCCTTCTTTAAAATCGACAACTACTATAACAAATCCTTCTCTTGCTATTTGCAGATCATCATCCTCAAATCTAGCATTTAGATTTGTTAGGAAGAATAAACTGAAAATAAAAATTAAAGCCCTCATTGTCTGGATATGTTTATTGTAATGTTATTACGTGATTACCACACAATAATATTGTTAAATTATCGTTTCCCGAAAAAAAACACCAACTTTTAGATCAAACGTTTTTGATTTTCGACAAATGACACAAAAAGGTGCGTTTATTTAATTTTAAAATTACAAATAATTGATTATCAAGTATTTATTTTTTGTAAGGTTTCGAAAAAAACGACAAAAAGCACATTATTTAGACGAAAAAACCAGATTTTAATATTCGTACTATTATAATTTTCTTAAAAAAATATTAACAATTAGCTTTAAATGTGAATAAATTAACATTTATTCAAACAATTTTCATGTCAAAATTAGCTTGATTTTTGATTTACAATCACTTAACATAAAACTCTGGATTTGATAACTTCTCGACAATAACTTTTCGCCCATCTTTATCTACTAGAAGGTATTTACCTGCAGGAAGCTGAGTAAGGTCGAAGATTCCTCTTTTTGTTTTATAGGTAATAATCCTACCTGTTCTTAACTCAAACAATTTTACTTTGTCCCCATCTTTAAAATTGACTACAGTGATGATGTTGCCATTACGTTTGACGATGAGGCTTTCGTCATTCCCATTATTTCCAAACAAAACTGTAGCAGATATTAAAGAAAAAATTAGTAATAATTTTTTCATAAGCCACTGAAATTAAATTAATTATGATCTGTATTTTCCCACTTTAAATTTACTATAAAATCAGAATAGACAAAAGAACCTTAAAACTTTTTAGTTTAAATTTCAATATGGTCGACTAAATACATAATTAAACGATTTTAGAAACAAAAATGTAGTACTCCGTTTACAAGAAGAAATCCTTTTACAAGTAAAACACAACAACAAAAAAAGCTCTACTAAACTGATTAGCAGAGCTTTTAAACAATTAACACATTATTATAAAATTATTGTAGTATGATATCGCTATACTTGGCGTTTATAGTTATAACCCTATCAGTATTTCTGGTTTGATTGAATCCATTGACGAATACATTTCCAAAATTTCTTCTTGCATTTACCTCCATGGTTTTCGGTAATGAGATTCTACTTTGCATTCCACTATAGGCTATATTAAATGCTACTTCTGGTAATTTCAATTTAAAATCACTATTCTCAACCGCTAAATCTAATGTCGAGAATGACTCTAAAAGATTTGCTACAGTAATTGCTCCAAAACTTCCGGATATAGCAGCATTATCTTCTAGTTCTTGAATAAAAATATTGCTAGAATCTGCATTTACCCTAAGGTTTTTAGCGTTTTGAATCCTGCAATTCTTCACGTAATTAACTGCTAATCTACCATTATTCCATTGTTTAATATTTACCGGAGAATACGATGTTCTAATAAATGTCCGATCTCCATCGATAACATTAGCTTGTAGGCTTGTATGGGATAAAGAAGCAATTATATTCGTAGTTTTTTCTGCTAATTGTACATCTCCATGTCTAATATTTAATTTAAGTAATGCTGCTTTCGGCATTTTTACTTTTACAATTCTATGAATAGTTCCTGAGTTATTCATTCTAGAACTATATCTATATACGGTAACGTTAGAACCATTTGTTTGAGTAATTTCTAGATCACCAGAGAATTGTGATGCCCAAGCTTGCATTCTTCGAGCAAACTCTTCTCCTGCCCAATTCTGAGAACTCAATTCAGAATTTGGTTGGATTTGTTTTACATTCTTACTTAGTTCTTTTGTCCAACTCTTTACAACATTCTCATAATTATCACCAAACTTTTCTTTTATCTGGTCTCCCCATTGTTGAATATATTTTTCTTCATTTTCTTTAAACTTATTCGTATCAAAATTCATACTAGCCAGGTTTTCGGAAAGAGCACTTGGCATCGGATTATTCTCTATGTTCTTTAAAATAGGCTTTAGCATATTAGAAATAACTGGCTCCAATCGTCTAAGTTCTGGTGAGTTGATATTTTGTGTATTGGAAACAGCTGCTTTTCCTGACCAAAAATTACCCGTAATAGAATTTATAGTAATCTCTTTACTATTGCCTAAAGCTTCTATTTTCCAATTTTGTAATAGCCGCTCTTTATTTTCTTCTGTAATATTATCCCCCTCTATGTACGCTTCTATCTCAACGGAATTTTTATTCCAAGTTTCGAACACAACTTCGGTATGGCTAGTATTTAGATGAATTGCAACATCTTTATTTACTACAAACTTTTCACTTAACTTGTCTTGTCTATTCTGAGCAAATACTCCAGAGAAACATACTAGACTAAGCGTTACAAGATTAAGCTTGTATATCAATGTAATTTTCATTCTCAATTTTTTCTAATTCTTTTAGTTTGTCTTTTAATCTCTTTAAGAGCGATAGTCTAAGTGTTAGATTTTCTATCATTGCTTCCGCACTTTGCTCATTAGGTCCTATCTCTATTAATTCTTTATTAAGATCTTGATATTCTCTATTTAAATTCTCTAACCTCTTCATAAAACTTTCTACTAGCTCCCTATTAGAATCATCCACATTAATTTGAGATAACTGAAACTTTATTCCTGTTAGCAAATAATTTTCCGTTTTTTCATATTCAGGAAACATTTCGGCTAATGAAGATGTCTGCTTACTCAAAACCACTGTAGCATTTTTCACATCTGGAGTATTGGTATCAACAATTTTAGTATTATTACCATTATTATTTCCAAAATCATTAAAAGCGAACATAGATATTGATAAGATTACCACAACACTGGCTGCAATTCTTAACCAACCATAGTTAAATTTCCTAGCTTTTTTAGGAAGTTCCTCCTCCAATCTTGCCATAAAACGATTCTGATGTCCTTCTGACAAACGTTCTGAAGGAATTCTGTTGTCTTGTTTTAATAACTCTCTAATATCCTGTCCCATCTCTCAAATGTTTTAATTGATCCTGAAGTTGTTTCTTTCCTCTATGTACTAAAGTCCTTGAAGCAACTGGAGTAATATCTAATATTTCACTGATCTCCTTATGATCATATCCTTCTATTAAAAATAGCATTACAGCATATTTATATTTCTCAGGTAATCTTTCTATTGCTCCCTTTACTTCGTCAACCGTTGTAGAATCAGCAACAGACCAATCATCCTGCTCTTCTACGGTAGACATCACCTGCTCATTAATAGCAACCATATTCATCTTCTTCGCTTTGAGCATATCAATGCTCTTATTAATCACTATACGTTTTAGCCACGCACCAAAAGTCACATCACCGGTAAACTGATGAAGTTTTAAAAAGGCTTTAATAAAAGATTCTTGCATGGCTTCTTCAGCCTCAAAAGGATCTTTTAGAAATCGTAATGCTACATAATACATACCATCACAGTATTTATTATAAAGCTTCATCTGTGCTTTACGATCATTAGCCCTACATTGTTCTATTAGCTCGCTCTGTAACAAACTTTTCTAAATTTTGGTTAGTGATTACTTTCTTAAAACTGTTCTAATTACTATTCTCTTCTAAAGACGACAGGGAATATCAATTTGTTGCAAAATTAAAGATAAAAAAAACAAAAAAACAAAACACACTGAATATCAATTTGTTAAAAAAAAATCACGAAACGAAGTAAGCTTTTTATAAAAGATAAGACTATTGAAATACACTAATTCTGTTAATCACAAATTATCAAAGAAATGCTTACTCCAATTAACAATACTAAAACAGATACTAAAGAGTTTAAAAATGTTATCAATCTTATGAAGGATAATGTTGATAGTACGAAAGATATAATCAATCAAATAGACAATTTCTTAGAAACTAAATTATTACCAAAATCAGTACTTGACTTATTAGTTACTCAACGAAACACATATGCAGTAAATGTGATGAATTCTATGAGAATCATGAAGAAAATATAGCGGTTAATATTTAGCAGCAATTTCTTTAAACTGCTTACTCATATTCCATTTTATAATTGTAGCTGCAGTCAAAACACCACTCCCCATAGCTCCACCTACTCCAACTAATGTAATATCTTGCCCAGTTAAATACAAACCTTTAATACGAGTCCTAGGTCTCAAGACTCTAGTTTGATATCGCTCCGGTCCATGAGTGATCCCATAAATTTCTCCTTGACTGTAATTACTAAATTTTCTCGTAGAAACAGGAGTAGAAACTTCTGCATGGATTATTTGCCCATCCAATTGTGGGTAGAGTTCTTTAAGCAATGCTAATCCTTTAAGCTTAAATTTCTCTTTAATTTTATCGTATTCTTCGCCTCTATTGAGCCAAGGCTTATCTTCGTATTTACTGAAATCCGAATACCAAGCCCTACCTATTAATTGAATTGTTGATTGATCAGGGTGCTCAGAAGGCCATAAACTATCTTTCGCAGAAGGAAAAGATATATAGGCAAAAGACAAAGTATCTTTTTCTAGATTATTTCTATCATTTAAAATACTATCTGTATCCTTATCATCATACCACCAAATATTATATTTTGGTAGTTTAAGATCCTTATCGCTTTTATTTAAACCAACATACAAGCACAAATGAGAGGTAGATGGATTAATCTTTTCAAAATTCAAATATTTTTTATTGTTCAAAGAATTGTTTAATAAACGTAAAAAAGTATTACGAGCTCCTGCATTACTTATTACTTTCTTACATACATATTCTTGTCCATTAATCATCACTCCACGCACTGCTCTTCCTTTAGTAAGAATTTTTTCAACTTTTGCTTTGATATATACCTGAACCCCTAAAGATTCTAAATTATCAATTATGGTCTCGTGGATACGATTAGCTCCTCCTCTAGGATAATACCCTCCTTCCATAAAATGATTAATTACTATACAATGGGAAGCAAAACTACTTTCTTTAGGTGATAGCCCATAATTTCCACATTGGGCGCATAACGCTGCAATAAGCTCCTGATTATCTGTAATACTACTTAATACCTCATATGTAGTTTTTTTAGAAATAGAACTTTGTATCCCTCTAAATAAAGGGCCTAAAACTACACTTAGAAATGTTGGAAAAGCTTTCTGAGCAAAATATAAAAGGTTTTTCTTAATTGATTTCTGAAGTAATTCTAAATATTTATCTATTGCAATAGTATCATTAGGAAAGTATTCATTAAACTTCTGTCTAAAGTTTTCCTTTCCGCTAACAAATTCAAACTTACGATCACCTATGTACGCTACATCGTATGGATCTCCCATCGAATCCCATTCCAACTTGTTATCAGATAGATAATTAAAAATCCTACGTAATCCCGAATCTTCTTCCATGTTCCCCACGTAATGAACTCCTACATCCCAAATCAATCCTTTTCGTCTCTTAAAAGTGTGTGTAAATCCACCTGGAGTATAATGTTGCTCTAAGATTACTACTTTTTTCCCAGCTTTAGCTAAAAAAACCGCAGTGGTTAAGCCGCCAATTCCAGAACCAATAATAACATAAGTATCATCGGTAAATTTAATATCTGAAGTAAATTTTTTAAAGGATTTTTCGACCATATGTCACTAGTAAGAGCCCAAAAGTACATAAATATCTGTATTTTCACATGTAAAATGGATTATCTTTAAAAACAAAAAAGCAACTAATGTCTAAGCTCTTAAAAAGATTATTAATCATAATTATCGGAATTGTAATTATAGGAATTGCAGGAATATCAATTCTTAAATCGAAGACCAAAGCGCATAGTCCAGAACAGACAGTGACACATGCAAGTAAAGAAACAAACTTTACTGTTTTTTATAATAGACCTATTAAAAACGGTAGGAAAATTTTTGGAGAATTAGTTCCTTTTGATAAAGTATGGAGAACTGGTGCCAATGAGGCCACAACTTTTACGACTGATAAGTCAATTCTCGTGGATGGCACGGAACTAAAAGCCGGAACCTATACGCTATGGACAATCCCCGGAAAAGACTCTTGGAAGGTTATTTTTAATAAAGGTCAATATAATTGGGGGGTTAATTTTACAGACGGTACTCCATCTAGAAACCCTGAATATGATATACTAACTATAGAAGTTCCTGTACAACATTTATTGAATGTTGTAGAACAATTTTCTATTTACTTTCAGGAGGCTAATAATTTTACTATTATGTTCTTAGCTTGGGATCAAACGGCTATTGCGATCCCTATAACTTCTAAACAATAATTTTACTTTGTATTCTATACAAGAATAGTAATGTATACTAAAATGAATTTATAAATTTGCTCTAAAGTAGTTTCTGAATAAAATTATATGAAAGATCAATCTTCTAAAATCCCCTCTAACACCAATAAGAATGTTATTGATCGTTTTAAAAAATTACAGCAAAAGGAAGTATCTATTCCTAATATATTTGAAGGAATTGTTTCACAAAACACAGCAGCTTTAAGCAAAGGAATTACATTAGTAGAAAGTACTCAACAAAAACACAGTCAAAAAACCCAACAACTTATTGAAAAATGTCTTCCTTATGCTAATAACTCTATAAGAATAGGAGTTACAGGAGTTCCTGGAGTAGGAAAAAGTACATTTATCGAAGCTTTAGGAAATCTTCTTATAAAAAAAGGAAAAAGAGTAGCCGTTTTAGCGGTAGATCCTAGTAGCACTATTTCTGGCGGGAGCATCTTAGGAGACAAAACCAGAATGGAATCACTTGTGAGATCAACTGGTGCTTTTATTAGACCTTCTCCTTCCGGAAGTTCTTTAGGAGGAGTTGCCCAAAAAACACGTGAGTCAATTATTTTATGTGAAGCTGCAGGCTATGATATAATAATCATTGAAACTGTTGGAGTTGGGCAAAGCGAAACTGCTGTGCATAGTATGGTAGATTTTTTCCTTTTATTAAAATTAGCCGGAGCGGGAGATGAACTTCAGGGAATTAAACGAGGTATTATCGAAATGGCGGATGCAATTGTTATTAATAAAGCAGATGGCGACAATCTAAAACGTGCTAGGGAGGCTAAAAACCAATTTAAAAAAGCTTTGCACCTTTACCCTATCGCTGAAAGTAGTTGGTCTCCAGAAGTATTGACTTGTAGTGCTCTTAAAAATACTGGCATTGAAGAGATCTGGGAATTAATTTTAAGGTATTTAGATATTTCAACAAAAAATGGGTATTTCGAACAAAACAGAATTCGACAAAATAAATTTTGGTTATTACAAACTATTGAAGAAGAGCTAAAAAGCTCATTCTATAACCATCCAGAAATCAAAAAATCTTTATCTGATCAAATTAAGGCTGTACAACAACATAAAATCACTCCCTTTGCGGCAGCAACATCTCTATTAAATCAACATAAAAAATCGAAATAACGGCACTATCTGTTTACTTGGAGCCTATAATATAATCAGTTAAACATCAAAGTTTACTTCATCTCTCACTTGTTCTTTTGTAACAGCTTCCGGAACTTTAATATTAGAAGTGTTCTCATCGTGATCTTGCATAACACCAGCAAGACGCTCACTAATTTTGACTAAATATATGGTATCATTAGTTTTTACCTCAACAGCCTCAATAGTATGATTTTGATGATTTTTAAAAGAAATAATATCACTGTCTGAATAGCCATCTGGAAATTTACCTACTAAAAGATTTAAAATATCTTTATTCAGTTTCTTGTAGTTAACAATTACTCTTTTCATAATGCGCAGGATTAGTCGGTTACTTTACTAATAAATAGTAAATCAAAGAATGTTATTTTGTGTTACATTTTTTAATACAATCCATTTTGAAGCTCAATTTTGATGGATGCTCCAAATAATTTTCTTCTAGTGCTTATGACACAGTATTTATTACTACAATTTAAAATAAAAAATCATAAAACCGTGATAATTAACCTTCAAAAAAAGTAAGTGTTTCCCTGAAATTAATTTTAGGAATATTGTAAAGCATGATACTCCTCAATAATATTATATTTTTAGCGTTAACAGTAGTCAGATCTATGATACGAGTACTATTAAAAAAAAAATGGATTAAGTATCCATTAATCTCATTAGGAGGATTTATTTTCATCTTCATTATTTTCTATGGAAGCATTTATTTTGGTTTCTGGGGAAACATTCCGAACAAAGATGAATTGAGCTCATTAAAACAAGTAGAAGCAACACAAGTTCTAGACAAAGATGGACGTCTTATTGGAAAATATTATATCTATGACAGACAACCCATAACCTATGATGATCTCCCAGATCATTTAATAGATGCATTAGTCGCCACAGAAGATATTCGTTTCTACCAACATAATGGCGTTGATAATGTTAGTTTACTTAGAGTCTTTTTTAAAACTATCTTATTAAGTGATAAATCCTCTGGAGGAGGAAGTACAATTACATTACAATTAGTCAAAAATATTTTTGGAAGAAAAGACTATGGGGTTTTTAGCATTGTAGTAAATAAATTAAAAGAATCTATTGTTGCTAAACGAATTGAAGATTTATACTCTAAAGAAGATATTTTAACCCAGTATTTTAATACTGTTCCTTTTCCTGATAACACATATGGAATTGAGAGTGCTTCGCAGAAATTTTTCAATAAATCAACCAAAGAACTTACATTATCAGAAGCAACTACATTAATTGGTAGTTTAAAGGCTAACCATAGCTATAACCCTAGACTCTTCCCAGAAAGAAGTCAATTAAGACGCGATGTTGTTTTACGCCAAATGGTAAAATACGGACACATTACTCAAAATGTGGCAGACCAAGTGATGAATAAAAATATCGTATTGGATTATCAATACTTTAATCATGATCTGGGATTGGCACCTTATTTTAGAGAAGAAGTAAAGAAAGAACTTATTCAGATCTTAAAAAAGCACAAAAAAACAGATAGTACCTTATATGATATCTATAAAGATGGGTTGATAATACATACAACCTTAGATTACGAAATGCAATCATTAGCCGAAAAAGTAATGAAAGATCATATGCGAAACTTACAAAACGTATATGAAAAAGAATATGGTTTAAAGGCTCCTTGGAAAGGAAACACAAAACTTCTAGACAATACAATTAAACGACTTCCTATTTACAAGAAATACGTTGAACAAGGTCTTAGTGAAAACCAGATCAAGGATTCATTATCTGTAAAACAAGAAATGGAACTTTTTGAATGGGGAGGTAATATTACCAAAAAAGTATCTACCAAAGATAGTGTCCAGCATTATCTAAAATTTCTGAATGCAGGAATGATAGCAATTGACCCTACAGATGGTGCCGTTAGAGCATATTTAGGAGGTATTGACTATAGATACTTTAAATATGATCACGTATCACAAAGTAAAAGACAAGTAGGTTCCACGTTCAAACCTTTTGTATATACTGCAGCCATTGAAAATGGAATGAAACCTTGTACTTATTTCCCATTAAAAGAAGTTACTTATACTAATTTAGAAGATTGGACACCAAAAAATTCTTCTACAGAACAAGATCCTTATTTAAACTACAACCTAGAAACTGCTTTAAGTAACTCGGTAAATACAATAGCTGTAAAAGTTATGGACGAAGTTGGAGTTACAAATGTGCTTGATCAAATAAAAAAAATGGGAATCGATGAAGAGCTACCGGAACAACCGTCCATTGCACTAGGAACAGCTGGAATCAAAATTAAAGAATTAGCTGGTGCTTATGCTAGTTACGTTAATAAATCTAAAGGTGTTCAACCTTTTTATATCACAAAAATACAAGATAGAAATGGCAATCTAATTGCATCTTTTGAAAAAGAAAAAACAGAAACTGCCTATAGCGATTATACCCGACAGGTAATGCTAGAAATGATGAAATCTACTGTAGATAATGGTACAGCAACCAGATTACGAAAAACCTATGGCTTAAAAAATGATATAGCAGGAAAGACGGGTACAACTCAAGATAACAAAGACGGTTGGTTTGTAGGGATTACACCAAAACTTGTCACGGTAACCTGGGTGGGGAATGATAATTATAATATTGGATTTAAAACCACCAAACAGGGACAAGGCGCTAATTCTGCATTACCAATCTTCGGAGAACTTTATCAAAAAATGAACGAGAACCCCGTTTTCGATCTTATAACCAAAAGTAGTTTCGAAAAAACTTCTAATAATGTGCTTGAAGATTTAGAATGTAAACCGGAAAAAAGAGATAATTTTTTAAAGAGGCTTTTTAGTAAAAAGAAAAAAAGAAAGAAATTTAAAAAGAATTAAAACCTAACTTAATGAATTCACACAATTATATTTTCTGCTTTTTGGCAGTAATCATGATTATGAAAATTTCTGCTCAGGAATGCAACGATACCGTACATACGGGTGAAGGTACATTTTATGATGGTGTAGCAGGAGGTACTTTTGGTAATTGTTCTTTGCCTGTAGGAGTTGGAGATTATATGCATTGTGCACTAAATAATTTTGATTACGATGGCAGCAATGGTTGTGGAGCCTGTATCGAAGTGACTGGAGCAAAAGGAAGTGTTATTCTAAATGTAGTTGATCGTTGTCCTGAGTGCGCTTCTGGTGATGTCGATATGACTATGGAGGCTTTTGAAATGATTGCCGAGGTTATTGACGGTAGAGTCCCAATATCGTGGAAGTTTGTACCCTGTGAAACTATACTTACTAATGAAACTATTAAAATTAATTTTAAAGAAGGTTCCACTGAATTCTGGACAGCCATCCAATTTAGAAACATTAATCATGCAATTTCTAAAATGGAATATCGATTACCAGATAATACTTGGAAAAACACAAATAGAGAACTATTTAACTTTTTTATAGAAACTTCTGGAATTCCATCTCCGATGAATCTAAGAGTAACTTCAATTTTAGGAGAAGAACTGATTTTCGAAAATATTGCATTAAATCTAAACGAAGATTTTGATACAGGACTTCAATTTTCTACTCCAGAAGAATGTAATCAAGAACTTTCTATACCAGAAGTTGATATTACAGAAGCAACGATATTGTATCCGAACCCAACATCAGATATAATACATATCACAAAAAACACTAAAAAATGGAAACTGGTAAATAATGCGGGTAAAATATTAGATCAAGGTTCTCGTAAAGAAATAGATATATCATCTTACAGTAATGGTATCTATTATCTAATATTAGAAAAGAAAAAAGTTATAAAATTAGTGAAACACTAACATTAGACTTAATTATAGATCTATCTTACATATTTTTTGACTAAAAACATAAGTAATTTATAGGCGCCTACACCTAAAAGAATTCCGATAGCCATACCCGTTATAATATCTCCTGGGTAATGAACTCCAACATAAATTCTGCTATAACTAACTACAGTAGCCCAAACCACCATAAAAGGAAATATATATTTCAACTTTTTTTGCAAAGCCAATCCAGTGAAAAAGGCTAATGCCATAGAACTAGCAGCATGAGCAGAAAAATACCCATGACGACCACATCTCTCAGCTATAAATCTGGTAAATTCCTCTACCCCTTCTGCCCGACAAGGTCTTGGCCTCATAAACAAAACATTTTTAAATAAATTAGATAACTGATCAGATGCTGTTATTAAAGCAGCTACTATAACAAGTGTTATAATCGTACCTTTAATTCCATAGTACTTATAAAAAAAGTATAACAGAAGTACATACAAGGGAATTTGATATAATTTTTCTGTCATAAACAACCAAAAACCATCCCAGAAAGGAGTTCCTAAATTGTTAAGAAAAACAAACAGATCTTTATCTAATTGTATAAGTTCTTCCATAATGACAAGTAATTTATATTTCTTTTTTAATTAAAACATTAATTAATCTTCATAACGTTCAATCTCTCGATCATAAAAATCATTCGCAGCCTGAAATAGATTCTCAGCCTCACTTTCTAATTCTTTTTCATCACTTTTATCAAATTCTTCTAACCACTCCACCTCATCATTCTCTAAATTAATAATAAACCGAGGAAATTCTGTATGCACTACAAAGATGGCATTTGGATAATCTGTATTATCACCTAATAAGAATTTTGGAAAACTCATATATAAAATATTATGTTAAGCAAAGCTACGAAGTTTAATCCCAAAGTAACAAAAACAAGAAGAGGTAAATTTATTTTAAAATTTACCCCTTCTTGTTTGTTATGTCTTTATTAGGATTTATTCTATAATAATTTGAACTCTAGCGTTAGAACCCAATTCTGAATTATCTATACCTTCTCCTTCTTTAGGTTCTGTATTACTAACACCCACATATTCTATCAAGGTTTCGTCAATTCCATTTTCTATCAAGTAATCTTTAACAAATCCAGCTCTAGCAGATGAAAGAATTTCATTTTCAAATTCAATTTCAGAATCATTCGCATGACCAACTATTTTAATACTATCAAACTTAAAGACTTTAAGATATTGAAGATAAGAATCAAGTGCTGTTTTAATCTCCTCATAAACTTCACTTTCTCCGATTAGGTATTCTATATCAGAAAAGTCAAGTGCCATATCACAGATATTATCCACTGCTACACCTTGCACATCTTGCATTTCTCTAAGCTCTACATCATCTATATAATAATATGCATCGTTAAATGGTCCACCTTTTAATGATTTTCCATTAGGTGTATCCGAAAAATACCCTAAAGAGATATATTTTTCAGTTCCCTTAGCTTTATAAACTCCGCAAACTTTCGTCCATTCTTTTGTATCACAAATCATCTCTGAAGATTCTATGTGCAGTTTATAAGTTGATGTTTCTGTAATCCTAGGAACCCTAGCTGTAAAATAAGAACCTATTGATGAAGTACACGAATTACTAACTCTTCCTTCTCCAAGTGACACATACATATGAAAATAATAATACTTCCCCGCTTTTAAAGGGCTAACCAATTTCGTAACAATGGATTCTTTCGTATTGTTACCCGTTACATATAATCCTACTTTAGACTCACCTGTTCTAGGAGCCTGAGGACCAAATTGCTTTAGAAATCCAGGTGCTTTATGGTCAAACTTTACTTCGCTTACAGCTGGATGGTGTGCATCAGGTGTATTTGTTAAAGATTTCCAATGTGAAATGACACCAAAGTTTCGCATCTCATGCTTTAATTTTCTAACAGCTGCATTCGTTTCTTCAAAACTTGGATTAGGAATTAAATTTTGCGCATTAATAGTGTTACTAAAACTAACACTAAAAATCGCAAAAAGTAAAAGGTAAAGGTTAGATTTTGGGCTATTCATCTCTTTTCTTTTCAGGTTTAGATATATTCGAAATATAGTTAAATATTTCTTAATATGAAATATACTTTGACAAGTAACAAAAACTAGTCCAAAAAAAGAAACGATCTAAAACTATCTATATTGTAAAAGTCAAAAAAGATTACGCATTACCTTTTTTTAACATTAGATCTTTACTTAAATAATTGAATCTAAAATAAAGTAATATTGCCGATGTTGTTAACCCTGCCAATAGTCCTATCCAAATACCTGAACTTTTATATTCAGTATATAAACCTAGATAATAACTAACAGGAAAACCAACAACCCAGTACGCAAAAAATGTAATAGCAGTAGGTATTTTAACATCTTGTAATCCTCGTAGCGCACCAAGAACTACCACTTGTATTCCATCGGATATCTGAAACAATGCAGCAATGATCAAAAGTTTCGCAGCGATTCCAATTACTTCTGTATTATCCGCTAAATTTTCTGTGTCGTTAACATCTAAATAAATCTCGGGAAGAACATTATTAAAAATAACAAAACATAATGCAAATACAATTTCAATAAAAAAAGTTAATAAGAATATCGAAAAAGCAATTCTTCTGAGTTCTTTATATTTTTTCAATCCTTTTTGATTCCCTACTCTAACCATCGCAGCAACACTCAATCCCATAGCTACCATAAAAGTCATTGCCGACAAATTCAATGCTATCTGGTTGGCTGCTTGCGGATTTTTACCTAAAATACCCGAGATCCAAATAGCCGACGTAAAAATAGCAACTTCAAAAAACATCTGTAATGCAGAAGGAAAACCTAATGTAACTATTTTTTTCAACATGTTTTTTTGGAGAGAAAAGAATTTAATATTAGACACATACGCTTTTGATCTCTCTTTATATTTCAGAAAAAACCATAAAAAGATTACCATAACAAATCTAGAAACTAATGTTCCTACTGCTGCTCCTACTATCCCCATCTGAGGGAAACCGAACTTCCCAAAAATTAGCAAATAATTCAACACCACATTAACAATATTCGCAATTAATGTTGCATACATTGGATATTTGGTCATTGACAATCCATCGGAGAACTGTTTAAAAGCTTGAAAAATAATTAAAGGAATTAATGAGACTGCAACTAAGTCCAAATATGGTATCGCCAACTCAACCACTTCTGTTGGTTGTCTCATAAAGTACATAAGTGGTTTCGCTAATAATATCCCTAAAAATAAAACTATACCTAAGGTTGTACACAAAAATAATCCGTGCTTAAATGCTGATTTACCTTTGCTAAAATTATCTTCTCCATCTGCTTCTGCTACCAGAGGTGTTATTGCAGTAGAAAAACCAATACCTAGAGACATCGCAATGAACATAAAACTATTTCCTAGAGATACTGCAGCTAATTCCGCAGTACCTAATTGCCCCACCATAATGTTATCAATTAATCCCACAAAAGTATGTCCCAACATACCCAACATTACTGGGGCTGCCAACTTCAGATTATAACTAAACTCTTTTGTGTATTGATAAAGCATCTGTACATATTGAACCTACAAATATAGGGAGATTAGTAACAGAATTACTTCTTGTTTTAAAACAACTTTATTAAAAAAAGGTGCTTACAAATAAGCACCTTCTTTTATAGATATAAAACGATCATATTAATTCTTCATAAACTTGGTAGTCGCTTTAGCACCAGTATTAGAAGTTAAACTAACAAAGTACATCCCAGATGATAAATTCCAAGTTGGTATCGAAATCCTATCTGTAGCAACTTCAGATACTGTAATAGATTTTATGATATTTCCGGTTATTCCAGAGATCACAACAGTCGAATTTTGAATCTTTGTTAAATCTCCAGAAATGTAGATTACATTTTTTGCAGGATTAGGAAATAACTGTAGTCCTAACACATCAAAATCAGTTACAGATAATGACCTTGAAGGCTCCGTACCCCAAACTAATACCCCATCAGTATAAATAGGAACTTTTTCTGATTCGATAAGTGTATTACTTAAATTTTCATAAGAATAATCATTAGTAGGATCCCAAGAACTATCAGAAGCGTCATTAGGCACTGAAACTCTTACTTGAATTTCTTTTCGATGTTCTCCTTGCCCACCTGGAAAAGGCATATTTTCATTATCAATAGCTACCTCAACAAAATATATATTGTCATCTGCATTCCACACTTGTAAACCTCCTGTAGCTTGACCATTTCCTCTACTAGTAATTTCATAATCACTAGGTGTATATCCTGCATTAATTCCTTCGGTAATATCAATAAAATAACGTGCCGTTAAACTTCCTGGAATTCTTGCAGGCCAAGCTGATCTATTATTTAGCCAAATTGCCAATTCTGTAAATCTTCCTGACTCACTATTGATTTTCGTTTCATTAAGAAATTCAGTATTCGCTTGCTCTTCTTGCGGAAAATTATCCAATGCAGTACCTCCAAATTCCATTACCATTCTAGCTAAAACTCCTTGATAACAGGCATTATAGTCACAAGCAACTTCATTAGCTTGAAAATCTGATCTATTCTCTACAAAAACATCATCAGGATTTCCTGGTCCTCCCATTAATGCGCCCCAAAGTGTATGTCTTGATTCTTCTGGAATACTTTCACTTCTTATCCAACTAGAATGTTGTCCTCTATGGTGTGGTTTTGTAGGAGGGTTTACTCCATAACCAGTAACTAAACTACGATTATTAGGGTTATCTCCTAAAGCATAATTAACTTGATCAACAGCAAAATCGTGATATTCTTGCTTATTTGGAGTATCTACAGTATCACTAAATATTAAAGCTGTTAATGCTGCATTCATAGAATGACGTAAAGATCCCCATTGTGTAAGATGCGCCTGACCTCCAGGAGAGTATGTTATACCATTCCCATTGTCTATCCAAAACTGCAAATGTCTTTCTGTATTATCAATATATTGTTGCTTTCCTGTAAGCTGCGCTAATAAAACCATATTTCCATATCGCTTATCATCCCATACAAAACTCCATAGATAATCTGGTTCTCCATAAGCGGCTTCAGCTTTTTGAAGATACGTATTATCTCCTGTTGCTTTGTACAACCATAAAGCACCCCAACTTAATTCATCTTCATACCCTCCAGAAGAATAAGTCCCAACAGCTGGAATTCCACCTTCTTCAGTATATTTTCCTTTATACGTTTCTCCAAATTCATATAGATCTTTAGCATGTTGTAATAAAGTAGCGCTATATGTAGGGTCACTGTCTTTAAATATAATACTAGCAGAAGCTAAAGCAGCAGCTGTTTCACAAACTACTTCTGTTCCTGGGTGATCCACGTCTAATTTATAAGATTCTCTTTGACCATATTGCGGATGTACATCTATCATCTCGGCAGGCATCCAAAAATTATGATCTTGTCCCTTTTTAGAAACTTGAGCATAAAATTCAAATTTAGAAGGGTGACATTTTATAAAATAATCTGTTACCCATTTTATGTTTCTCTTGTAATGTTCTGTTTGATTCACAGCATCATAACCATCTTTATATTCTAAAAACCCCCAATTTAATGCAGTTACGGAAAATGCCATTGGGAAACCAAACTTTATATGATCACCAGCATCAAACCATCCACCAGTTAGATCTAATCCAACATCTTGCCCATCATTTACACCGGCGTTACTACGCCAGCTAATTCTATTCCAATCTGGAAGAACCCCTGATTGTTGTGATTCATAAAACAATATTGATTTTTGTAAAGCTTCACCATAATTGTGTTGTGCGACGACCTGTGTCCCTTGTAATCCTAAAAAGATTAACAATAAGTTTCGTAAGTTTTTTTTCATGTCTAAATGATTTGTGTATTATTTTAATTTATGTGAGGTTAAAGGTTTTCATAACTCTTTTTTCAGGTTACATATTGCTGTTTTTTTTCATTGTTAAGAGAGTGATAAGATATTTTTATGTTGTTTGAAAAAAATTCTTACAAAGACCTTTTTCTTGTTATTCTAAAATTAAGAAGAGAAACTATCCTTTTTTAAGGGATAGTTTCTCTATACAGAGTTTGTGCAAATAATACTGGTAGTTAACTAGTATTTACTCTTATAGTTTTACCTGCTTTACTGCTTAACTATTTTCTTAGAAACAATTAATTTATTTGATTTACCAGCTTCTAAAACATTGATAATATAATAACCCGATGACAGATTGGCTACATCGATAGAATTTTGACCAGCTTCCAAAACAGTTTCCTTCATCAACACTCCATTAACATTGAATACTTTAACTATTTGACCTTCTATATTAGAAGAAAAATTAATGGTATTTACCACTGGATTAGGATACAATAGCACATCCTTCGATGTATTTTCATCACTTCGATTTGTAGTATAAGTGATAATCAATTGAGGTTTTGAGGCTGATATATTTTCTTTTGAAGCAAATGCAAAATCATTTCCCGAAAGAGCATCGATAACAAATGAAATTTTATTACCAGAAATTTGTGTTGTTTTTAAAGGAATTGTTTTTGTGCTACCGATTGGAAGATTCGTATTTAATGATCCTAATTGTGCTCCTTTTCCTGGCTTATTGGAATTGGATAAATTAGTTTCTGTCCAATTATTACTATTTCCTTTACTAACAGCAATATTCCCATTTCCAGCATCTGAATATACAGTGAACTTAAGATCAGCTTTTGTTATAGTTCCGTTGATTGATGATAAATCAAACATCAAATACCCTGAACGTCGATTATGCTCAATTCGAATCATATCAAGATTGTGTCTAGTTGATCCTTGTAAATAAGCATCTTGTATTGGAATTAAAGTAACTGTTTGCTCTACTTGCTGGATCTTTGTTGCGATAACTTTGTCAATGTTATATAAATATCCAGAACCTCCTTTAAAAGATAATCTCAATGTTTTTTCTCCTGAAGTTAAAGAAACAGTAGTGGAATATTTCTTGTAATTATGCCATTGTCCTGTTACCGGAATATTTATCGTACCAACAATAAATCCTGATTCTAAAATATCTACTTTTCCTCCAGTTCCATTACTAGAAGCATAAATATCAAATATATACTCACCACTAGAATCGACATTTATCGTGTAATCGGTGTAGTTATCATTTTTTATAAATCCAAGGTTTTTGCCAGAAGTTCCTGGTGTATTTTCTACACGAACATTACCTGATTTTCTTGTAAAATCCTCGACTTCGAATGTTCCTGGAATTGATCTTATTGGGTTTTCATCTTTTAAAACCACAGGGTATAGCGTTCCTCCTTTTGGAGATTCACTCGCTGATAACGCCGGAAAATTTGTTGCAGGATTCGAAGGTTTTACTTCTCGAGGTCCTTTGTACAATAAATTAGGATCTGACCATGGTTTAATATTATTATGATTTTCTTCAAGGCAATTATTCTTATATATAAAGTTTGGTTTTTTTGAATTTTGATGTTGGATGGACCAAGGTCCCATAATTGCATAGTAGTTGGGTTCATTTCTATTGTTATAAGCCGCATTTGGTGTATCAGCTTTTGAGTTAGGCATATCTCTAGGTAATGTAATTCTATTATTTTCTATTAGGTTATTTCCATTATCACCACTATGGAAACTTACTTCTTGCCTAAAATCATTATCATACACCACATTATATTCAACGTTACTTCCTTGTAAAGATATATGTCGTAAACGGGTAACCTTACATCCTGTAATAAGATTATAAGCTCCTTGTATAAAAAAATATCCTTGCGCACCACCTGCTTTTTTATGAGCTCCATCTACCATTAAATCTCTCAATGTTACATGGTTAGAAGGAACCCTTACTGGATCTCTTGCAGAATTAATAATATTTACTTTATCTAACCAACAGTCAGGAGAATCATTAAACTTAACAGATATATTATCATTACCTCTTAATTCATCGTTAGCACTTAAACTATAATTCCAGTCGTATTTTGGTTTTCCCCAACTCCCTTCGATTGTTAGAGTATATATTCCACTTTTACTAACCTTATAAAAACTAAAGGCATTGCTACTATTCATCCTAATGATACATTTAACACCTTCTCTACTCTCTCCTATCAAAGAGACATTTGATTTCATGGAAACTCGTTTATTGATATTGTAGGTTCCATTTTTCAAAAACACTGCTACCAATCCGTTTTGTTTAGATGCATCCTCAATTGCCCTATTAATTGCATCACTATCCGCACCATTAGTTAGAGTTTTTACAATTTTAATGTCTTTTAAAAAAGGGATACCACCTCTAACACCGGCTTTTTCCCATTCTTTCATTTGTTGATAACGGTTATCAAATTTTTCCGAATCAAAAGTAACTCCTGGATCTCCTACTCTCAATTGGGCTTCTAATTGAGTGGTTATAAAAATCAATAGAAACAGCATACTTCCCATAGTTTTCTGCGTAGAATATTTATATTTTTTTGAAAATAAATTTTTCATTTTTTTTGAGTTTTCTTCTAAAATTAAAGAAGAGAAACTATCCCTTTTTCAGGGGATAGTTTCTACATACTGAGTTTGTGTAAATAATACTAGTAGTTAGCTAGTATTTCTTGTTATAATTGATTCTTATTGTTTAACTATTTTCTTAGAAACAATTAATTTATTTGACTTACCCGCTTCTAAAACGTTGATAATATAATATCCAGATGACAAGCTAGTTACATCAATAGAATTTTGACCAGCTTCTAAAGTAGTTTCTTTCATCAATACTCCATTAACATTAAACACTTTAACTATTTGGCCTTCCATGTCAGAAGAAAAGTTAATTGTGTTTACCACTGGATTAGGATATAATTTTATAATATTCGAGTTACTCTCATCACTTCGACTTGTAGTATAAGTAACCACCAATTGAGGTTTGGAGACTGATGAATTGTCTTTCGAAGCGAATGCAAAATCATTTCCCGAAAGAGCATCGATAACAAATGAAATTTTATTACCGGAAATTTGTGCTGTTTTTAAAGGAATTGTTTTTGTGCTACCGATTGGAAGGTTCGTATTTAATGATCCTAATTGTGTTCCTTTTCCTGGCTTATTCGAATTGGATAAATTAGTTTCTGTCCAATTATTACTATTTCCTTTACTAACAGCAATATTCCCATTTCCAGCATCCGAATATACAGTGAACTTAAGATCCGCTTTTGTTATTGTCCCATTAATTGACGATAAATCAAACATCAAATATCCCGAACGACGGTTATTCTCAATACGAACCAGCTCAGAGTTATATCTCGTTGATCCCTGTAGATATGCATCGTGAATTGGCGATAATGTAATAGTTTGTTCCACTTGCTGAATCTTTGTAGCAACAACTTTGTCAATGTTATATAAATATCCAGAACCTCCTTTAAAAGATAATCTCAATGTTTTTTCTCCTGAAGTCAAAGAAATAGTAGTAGAGTATTTCTTATAACTATGCCATTGTCCAGTAACTGGAATATTTATAGAACCTACAACAGATCCAGATTCTAAGATATCTACTTTCCCTCCGACTCCCTGACTTGAGGCATATATATCGAGTGTATATTCACTTGTTGCATCTATAGTTACAGTGTAATTAGTAAAATCTCCATTTTTAATATACCCTAAATTTTTACCAGCGTTTGTTCCAGGAGTATTTTCTATACGAACACTCCCCGATTTTGATTCAAAACTTTCTGCCTGGAATGATCCTGGTATCTTAATTACATCAATTGGCGGAACCGAATCATCTTTAACAACAATATTTACAGCTTGTGATGTAGCAACAGCTCCATCATTATCAGTGGCCTTTGCTGTGATAGTGTAACTTCCTGCCGAATTAATAACCGTAGTTGTTTCATATGGAGCAACTTGCTCTGTTGCTATTAAGTTATTATTTACAAAAAACTCTACTTTAGAGATAGATCCATCACTATCGGATGCATTCGCTTTTAAAGGTATCGTTTGACCAACCTGATAATCTGCTCCATTTGTAGGTGCCGTAACATTAACTGTTGGAGGGGTATTAGGATTTGTATCATCCACTAATCTATAAGAGCGTACCCAATCATAATATGTAGTTCGATTTTCCAAAGAATCATTTATTCCATCCTGACCATTTTTTGGTGGATTCCAATCGTAGGTCTCCACTACCATACGCAAGTACATAGGAAGATTAAAATCTGCTGGTGGCTTAATTTGCCCAACAAACTGACCATCTAGATAAAATAAAATTTCACTTTTACTTTTCCACCAAACTCCATAAGTATGATAATTTTTCCAAGAAGCTTCTCCTAGTGGAGCTTTGTTTCCTTGTTGCCCAACAGGCGTATTATTACAATTTGTATTTCTACTATGCGTATTGGAATTCATATTAGTGATCATATTATTCACCCAATTAGCTCCATTAGAGTTAACACCTACCGTCTCCGTAATATCTAACTCTGTAACGCGAAGATTACATCCACTACCTTCATTTCGTTGATTAATAAGCCAAAACGTGGATGACATAAAGGTTTTATTACCTTTCATTCGCGTTTCGTAATATCCGTATGTATTTTTTGTTAAGGATCTAACGAGACCTCCGTTATGAGTCCAACCATTAAATGGGTTTGCCTTTTTAGAAGCAGAAATTTTAAGGTCTCCGTTTCCAACAGAAACTGATGATGTTTCAAATC
This sequence comes from Aquimarina sp. AD1, assembly GCF_003443695.1. Lineage (NCBI taxonomy): Bacteria > Pseudomonadati > Bacteroidota > Flavobacteriia > Flavobacteriales > Flavobacteriaceae > Aquimarina > Aquimarina sp. AD1. The sequence continues at coordinate 2,344,042 of NZ_CP031966.1, forward strand.
TGGCAGGTTTTCTACCTTCCCATTGAGGACTATTTATTGCCCATTTATTAGTATTTAATGAAGAACCATTAAACTCATCAGACATGATGTCTATTTTTTCCCACTTCTTACCATTTGGAGGTGTTGGTTGTGCAAAAACACTTACTGTTATCATACATAACAATAAGAATATGATTGATTTGTTATTTTTTTCCATGATTAAAATCGTTTTGTTTTTTAGATCAAAAACCAATCTTTTTCAGATTGTATAATACAAGAGTATCTTAACATTTTTGGTAAAGGTTTTAAAACACTTTACTTCTTATATTTAATAATAAGTTAGGGGAAAAGGCGGTCTTTAAATGACCGCCTATTTTCCTATCCTTCTTTTTAAATTTTATTTTGATCTAATAAAAGATGAAAGAACTTGATTAACGCTTTAATACTTTCTTAGCCGAAAGAATCTTATTCGTTTTACCTGCTTCTAAAATATTTATGATGTAATATCCAGATGATAAATTACTCATGTCAACAGTATTTTGACCATCGGTTAGTACTACTTCTTTCACAAGAATACCAACAGTATTAAATACCTTGATTGTCTTTCCTGCAGTTGAACCAGAAATATTAATTACATCCACAACTGGGTTCGGATATAATGTAATATCATCCTCAACCTGTCCATCATCCCTATTTGTAGTATATGTAATTACTAACTGAGGCTTCGATACGGATCCATTTTCTTTAGATGCAAAAGCAAAATCATTCCCAGAAACAGCATCAATAATCAACGAAAGTCTATTTCCAGATATCTGCCCAGTTTTTAATGGAATCGTCTTTATGCTTCCTTCTGGGAAATTAGCATTTAACGAACCTAATTGGGTTCCTTTTCCAGGTTTGTTTGAATTTGACAAATTTGCTTCGGTCCAGTTGTTAGTACTTCCTTTGGTTACACTAATATTACCATTTCCAGGATCAGAATATATAGTAAACTTTAAGTCTGCTTTCGTAATAGTTCCATTTATAGAAGAAAGGTCAAACATTAAATATCCCGTTCTCTTATTTAATTCTATACGAACCATATCGTTATTGAATCCTGTAGATCCTTGCATATATGCATCATGTATTGGATTAAGTGTTACTGTTTGCTCTACTGGTTGTATTTTTGTTGTAACCACTTTATCCACATTATACAGATATCCAGTTCCTCCTTTGAATACGAATCTCAATTCTTTTTCTCCTGAGGAAAGAGACACTGAGGTAGAATACTTCTTGTAATCATGCCATTGTCCATTAACCGGAATTGATACAGATCCTACAACTGTTCCTGCTTCAAGAATATCCACTGTACCACCTGTTCCTTTAGTAGATGCATAGAAATCAAAAGTGTACTCGCTAGTTGCATCAACATTTACATTGTATGATACGAAATCTCCATTGTTAATGAACCCAAGGTTTTTACCAGTACTATTTGGAGTATTTTCTATTCGTACACTTCCTGACTTTAACTCAAAATCTTCTGCTTCAAAAGAACCAGGAATATCGATTGCATCAGTTGGTGGAGTAGAATCATCTTTAACAGTTATATTTACTGGAGAAGACGTCTTAGTTGCTCCTTCATTATCAGTAGCTTTTGCAGTAATTGTATAGCTACCTGCAGCATTAATAGTTGTTGATGTTTCGTAAGGTGCTACTTGCTCTGTAGCTGTTAAGTTGTTATTTATATAAAATTCAACTTTTGCAATAGATCCATCGCTATCAGAAGCATTAGCCACTAATGGAATTGCTTGACCTATATCAAAGCTTGCACCATTGGCAGGAGATGTCACAGAAACTTGAGGAGCGGTATTTTGATCCTGGCAATCTGTATAGAATACATCTGGTCCTGCACCTGATGGCTTATTATAAGCTTTTGACAATACAAATTTATCCATTTCGAAACCATCTTCTCTCATAGAGAAAGAGATTGTATGCACTCCTGCAGAAGGAATATCTAAATAGATCTTTTGCGCTTCTCCACAGTGATTTGCATTGGTTCTTTGCTTACTTTCCCAAGTCCATTGGTTTTTACCAGCACACCATTGCATTCTTGCACCTGATGCTGGCCAGTTTCCATTTAATCCTACATGAATTCCATTATCTTCGGATCCAGTAGAATGTGCTCTAACCCATACAAAGTATCTTCCAGCACTTGTAAACTTAACTTTGTAATCGATGATCGCTACTTGTCCAGGAGTATTAGAAAAACTTACTCCGTTTACTAATGGATCACTATGAGTTACTCGCGTATCTGGCAAGATTTCTAAGTATCCGCCTCCACTAGCTCCATTAGAGTGATCTGGATCCGGATCTGGTGTAGGAGTTGAAGCTCCACTACCATCTAACACGTACCATTTTCTATCAGCTACTTTAGTTTGACTTTCAAACTTCTCTGCTTCTACAGCTAGGATTCCATTTTGTTCTGTTGGGATACAGTTATTTCCATCACCGCCGCCGCCTCCATCACCACCGTTGTCAGTACAAGTGAAGTTTAAAGCTGTCCATCTTCCTCTAGAATATGCAGTACTATTACCTTCTGGTATGGTACCATTGGTATGAGAGTTAAATTCTACTCTAATTTTATCACCTTTAGTAACCTGAACACCTGTAAAAGTTCTCCCCGATGCAGTATAATCAGTAGTAGTTGTAGGGTTTACAAACTCACCAATACGTGTTCCATTAACAGAAACTCTGTATGTTGATTCGCCATCAATTTCTGTAAGTGTAGCTAAATTGATATCATAAGTTCCAGAATCTCCATTAAAAGTAGCTTCTGCAGCAGCAAACTTATCTTTGTATTGTGCGGCATTAATTGCTAGAGCATTTCGAGCATTATCTTTATAAGCAGGTGAAAAACCCGCTACCGAAAGTGTAGGGAAATCTGTAATTGCCTGCATAGAAATTGTACCACAATTTCCTCCACCATTATTATCACCATCCTTACTTGTTACTAGGGCTACCCAGTCATTATTATCTGGAGCAACAAGATTGTTTCCAAGAGTTTGTTTAGTGGATAAATTTCCCCCAGAACGTGGATTATACCATTGTACATCGTATTTATTATTACCTCCTGGTAAACTTAATCCTGTAGATCCTCCATTAGGTCTATAGACTGCATAGATGCTACCCGATTTTGCTAATACATAATCGTTATTATCCGAAGTTACACCGTCAGAACTTACCATGTTCACCATATCTGACTGGAGATAACGATTAAAAAAGCTAAGTGCATAACCTCCTTCTTTATACTTATTACCTCTTTTACGCTGATCATTTCCGTTTATATCACCATCATCATTAGTATAACCACTGTAATACTCTACTCCTGTTCCTCCTGCTATAAGAGTAGCCCATAAAATTCTATGCCTTACTTCTTTATCAGAAATTCTAACTCCTGTAGAAGCAGGACCTTGCTCATCATTAGCAACTACCCATTTTTTACCTGAATTTCTAGACTTTTCTAACCATCTTCGCACATCATTATGAACGTTGTTTTTTCCTGTTTGGATAGAAGCCCCGGTTAAATCAGAGTTGTTTCCTAACAATGGATTATATCGCTGGTCTTGTTGATTTGGATATGTATGAATCACAATATTATGATCATATGGATCCACATTTTTAATATAAGTTGCAGTCGATTTTGCTACTTGATCTTTTAAAGTAGTTTCTTCTGTTAAATTCCAGTTTAGTGCTAAATGATGACTAAATCTTGCAATTAATTCACGATAGTATAATTTTCTTTCTCTTCCGAAATTATCACCATCCATTTTATTATCATTCTCCGTCTCCATGGTTTTAAAATGAAGATATACTCCTTTTTTATCAGCATACTCCATTACTTTTTCCCATTGAGCCATTTTGGACACATCAAATCTATCGTGATGAACCTTATCCCATTGTTGGCCTCTTGCTGTGTTTCCATACTCTTGTTCAGAAACTTTCAAAACATGCGGAAAAACTGCTCCTCCATCTCCAGAAGTGTTCCATGTTAAAAAAGAAACAACATTAGCTCCTTGACCAGATAGGTAGTTGATCATACCTAAAATTTCTGTTCCTTTACCATTCGACCAAGTATAAGAAGATGCATCAGCAGCTACATAATCTCTTTGATGTGGTTGCCACGTTTTATTTCCTATTTTATTAAGGTTATTATTATAACTTGGTGTAGCATCGAAATCTACATAGTTAAAAGCATTTTCTGGAGAATCTGCTCCAGCTTTTACAAACCAAGGTCCATTCGGATTACTGGGATTTGTTCCTACATGCTTTAAATAATGTTCTCCAATATACTTAAGCCTTCCAAGTTCTTTACTTCTATAATCTCTTCCTGACTTATTTGATTCAGCAATATTAAAAGATCCCGTATCACCATTCATAAATCCAGCATTAGATCCTCCACCATTAATTGCTACATTGGATCCTGATTTAAAAGAAGCCGACCAATTCCATGTACCAGTCTGATCTGGAGCAAAATTTACTCGCCATTTATTACCGGAATCACAACTATTATTTTCTGCATTTCCGCAAGCGGCAAAATATCCTGGTACAGTATAACTAGTATTACTACCTTGATGTGTAAATGTTACATCCAATCGATAATCCGAAAAAGGATTTGGGTTTGCGGTCTCTGAGGTGTTAGGACCGTTAAAGGTCAGAGTGACTTTGTGCCATCTCTTTAATTCTCCTTCTGGTGTTTGAGCTTGTAGCAAAAACCCTAGAAACAAGAACGTTAATAGAACGTTGAGTTTAGTTAATTTCATGATTTAAATTGTTTTTTGTGTGTGTTTGGTTTTAAGATATTTATTTTGTTCGTGTAAGTATTCAAAGAACGTCTTTTATTGTTTTTAATTTCGAGTCAAAACACCTAACAAACAGTTAGTTAACAAGTTTTAACACGAAGTTAAAAACGAAAGATTTCTCGAATTTAAGATCTCATAAGCTTATTAAATTTATCAAAACTATTAAGTGTTCTTTTGGAAATAGAATTCGTTAAAATTCATTTAGAATTCGATATTTAATTAACAAAATAGTTATTATAACTTATGCTACCTTATTGGGTCAAATGGACTTTTGTCCTACTGAAAATTATTATTTTTTAACTTTTAATTAACTATTTGATTTATGTTTTTCATGTTTAAAAAAAAGGGTTGAAAATTTTGATTTAGTCTTTAACAAACTGCACTTTATCCTTACCAAATACTGATAAAACATAAAGTCCAGATGCCATATCAGAAACATTCACTGATTTATTATTGGTGGTTAATTTAGTTTGTTTAACAATCTTACCTGTTAGATCATAAATAGTAATAATATCATTAGCCTCAACTCCCAGAATAGTGATCGATTCTTTGGATGGATTTGGATATACCGTTAGTACTGAATCATCTGATGTAGGGTCTTGTCTATTTCCTACGGAGAGAATTTTCCATTTTTGATTCGCATTTGTATTATTATAATCCCAAATAGTTGCATTCGCACCAACTACTCCTCCGGCTCTATCTAATGCTCTAGAAAGACAATGCATCGGTTTTACCCCATAAATATCATTACCATTCTTAACGATTTTCCATTTCTTATGAGAATCTACATCATCGGTCCAAGTGGCGACATTGGTTCCATTTTCACAACGAGCATAAGGAACTTCTAAATATCTGTTCGTTCCTAAATTTTTAATAGTATATGAATTATCACTAATATGCTTAATCTCCCATTTCTGATCATCAAAATTCGCTGGCTTATGCATTCTAGCACTATGACTTTCTAAAGCGCGAGCTAATAATCTTTCATTATTCTGAGGAGATTCTATATGATAAATGCCATTTGGAATTAATTGAGTAAAACGAGCACTTACTGTCACATTGTTTACCTGATCTCTATCGATTGCATCTTGCCAAGAGGTATTTAATGGCCTGATATGCACTTTATAAACATATCCACTTCCTGGTGAAGGCAAATTAGGTAGATTAACAGTAATTGTTTTTGTACCAATACCTTTAGCAACTTGCTCATTTTGTTGTGCAATCCAACCAGTTGATGACCAAAACTCTACTATTATATCTCTGGCGGTAGAAGCTTCATAATTAATATCAAATGAATACGAAGTTGCTTGTACAATAGTAGTTGGTGCATTGCTAAAGGAAACCTTATCTGCAAATGTTTGGTTAGCAACCGTTACATTTTCCACCTGATCTCTATCGATAGCTTCCTGCCAGGTAGTACCTACTGGTCTTATATGCGCTTTGTAGATATATCCTGTACCTGGAGTTGGTGCAGATGCTAAATCAACGGTAACATTTGTTGTTCCCGTCCCTGCATTCACTGCTACCATTTGCTGACCTAACCAGCCCGTTGATGACCAAAATTCTACCACAATTTCTCTATTTGTGGAAGCACTATAATTCACTTTAAAATCATAGGAAGTTTGTGGTTGAATAGTTGTTGCTGGATTTACAAAAGTAACCTCATCTGGAGTAGTACTCACATTACAACCTTCACCTGGTAATCCATAACACCCATTTCCTGTAGGACCTAGGTCCGAATTCCAGTTGATTCCTGTTCTAAATGGTGGCACACCAAACTCATAAGCTCCTACATCAGGCTTATTCCCCTGATAACCATCTGTGTATCCGCTAATAACCCTTCCATAATCAATTGCTTGAGCTCCTGATTTTAAGGTATAATCATTATTATTATAGTTTTTAAAAGAATTTCTGCTTACCAAGTTATTCTGCTTATCGGACTGCGGTTCCCAAGTACTTTCAGTTTCTTGATTTCCATCTTGATCTGTAGCTTCTTTATCTGTTATGTTATTCCAAACTTTTACATTACTAAATTGAGTACCTGGTTTGTGCCATGCCCCCATAGTTGCAGAACCTTTGGCAAAGGTATTATTGAAAATATTGAGGTTTGTACCATCCCAATTAATCTGTATGTTGGTCCATTTAGTGTTCCATACAACGTTATGGTGGACATCCCAATTTTTAGAATCGTTATCTAAATAAATTCCTGCTCCTTTAAATCTACCAGTTCGAGCTTTAGAGTCATGAAAAGTATTATGATGAATAGATGATTTAGCAGCTCTTGCGTTAGTCGTATAAAGTAATCCTCCATCATCGGCGATAAAGTTATTATTACTAATATCATTATATGCAAATTCTCCGCCATCAACATATGCTTGAATTACATCTTTACCAGCTCTAGTTAAGGTATTATTTCTGTATTTTCCTCGTTTTGCCCCACGAGTATTTAGCACACAATCATAGTTACCTAAATAATTAAAATCATGAACATAAGAATTCAACAATCTATTATCATCTCCTTTATCATAAACTCCATTTCCTGCTCCCCAAGCAATTTCACATTTTTCAATAAGATTCTTATTACCTGTTATCAGAACACTTTGTCGTCTAGAGTCAAATCCATTGATAACACCTAAGGTATGATTACCATAAAAACTTGAAACCGCATATAACTTATTATTATTACCACTGATATCAATGGAACCGCCAAAAACAGCTATTCCTTCAATATGAATGTAATTTTTATTTAGATTTATAGTCTGTGTTCTTCTTCTAAAACGAATAGAATTATTTGCTGGCGATCCTCCACCTTCAATTTGAACATAAAGTGTTTTATTTCTTTTATCATAAAACCATTCATTTTTATAATCCAAAGCCTCTTTTATTCCTTGTAGAAAAAACTCACCCTTTTTGATACCATGTCCAGTATATCCTGGATTATGCCTTAATTGAATCCAGTTTTGCGCTCTTTGTAATTTAAAATCTATTCGATTAGAAGAGGAATTCGTTACATAATCCGTCCAGGCTAAAAATCCTGCTCCACCATAAAAATGAATTGAACCTCCATTTTGCCATTTACCAGCATGAGGAATACTCGTTGCATGTCCATTGGATTGGCTTCCATTATAATTTAACCAAGTTTTCCCACCTCCTGCAGCACCTCTATTACAAGCTGGTAAATAATCACGTTTGAATAAGTTTTGCGTTACATTGTTTGGCCATCTAGCAAGATCCATGAGTTTATCATTATGTAATGTCATATTATCTTGTCCTAAATCCCAAGTAACTTGTGCTTTATAGATCTTACCTTGGTCTTTACTCCAATTATTAACAGCTTGCATTGCTGTTATGATTACCTTTTCTCCAGCTTTGGATCGGTATATAATTGGATTCCCTGCTGTTCCAGATCGCACAGGCCGCAACAGTTCTTCATAAGTACCGCCTCCAATGATGACCACATCCCCAGCTTGGGCAACAGAAGAAGCTTTTGCGATTGTCTTATATGGTTTAGATTGTGTTCCTGGATTATTATCGTTTCCGTTTTTAGAAACATAAATATTCTTAGCACATAACGATGATGCTATAGTTAAGAAGAATATCAAGACATATTTTTGCAATATGAATTGAAGTTTTTGGTTAGTTTTCATGGTTTTTGAGTAGCTTTTGGCTTTTAAATGTATAAAATACGTTTAAAAATTATTTTTCTATTTTATTAATCGCTAGGATTCAAAAAGAATTCGTTAGATATTTCGAGACCATTACATAAATTAGGACTATATCAAGATTTTTTTACTCTAGATATAGATAATTTTCCCTAAAAATTTTGATCTACAATATCAATCGGTTTAGTTCGTTAACATCACCTCACGCGCTTACCATATTCTTGATAACCGCATAAGGAATGTTTTCTTTTAATTAAATAATTTTTAGAATGTGTTATTCTTTGACAAATTGTGTTTTACTTTTTCCGAAAACAGATAGTATATAAACCCCAGATTCTATATCCGAAATTGATATTAACTCATCTCCAGAAGTTAGTTTCGTTTTCTTAATCGTTTTACCAGTGATATCATAAATAGTAATAATATCATTCGCTTCAACTCCTAGAATAGCAATCGATTCTTTGGACGGATTTGGATATACTGCCAGTACTGAATTATCTGATGTAGGATCCTGTCTGTTTCCTACGGAGAGAACTTTCCACTTTTGGTTTGTATTGGTACTGCTATAATTCCAGATAATGGCATTTGTCCCAATGGTTCCTCCGGCTCTATCTAATGCTCTAGAAAGACAATGCATCGGTTTTATTCCATAAATATCGTTACCATTCTTAACGATTTTCCATTTTTTATGTGAATCCAAATCATTGATCCAAGTACCTACATTACTTCCATTTTCACAACGTGCATAAGGAACTTCCAAATATCTATTAGTTCCAACATTTTTAATGGTATATGAATTATCACTAATATGCTTAATCTCCCATTTCTGATCATCAAAATTTGCTGGCTTATGCATTCTGGCACTATGGCTTTCTAAAGCACGAGCTAGTAATCTCTCATTATTCTGAGGAGATTCTATATGATAAATACCATTTGGAATTAACTGAGTAAAAAGTTCAGTAACAGTAATATCATTTGTCTGATCAGTAGCTAATGCATCTTGCCAAGTAGTTCCTACTGGTCTAATATGTACCTTAAATAAATATCCTGAACCAGGTTGTGGTATATTCGGAAGATCGATTGTAATTGCTTTAGATCCAGTTCCTGCTGTTACCACTTCTTCTTGCGCTGCAATCCATCCGGTAGCTGACCAAAAAGACATTACAATTTCTCTATTAGAAGAAGCCTCATAGTTTACATCTAAAGTATAAGAAGTCGCCTGCGCCATACTATTCGGAGAATTACTAAAAGATATTTTATCTTCTAATGTTTGCCCTTGCACAGTTACATTATTAATCTGATCTGTATCAATAGTCTCTTGCCAACTAGTACCTACAGGTCTAATATCTGCTTTATAAACATATCCAGAACCCGGGATTGGTGCTGTTGGTAAATCGACTGTTACAATTATAGTATCTGAACCACTTCCCACAGTAACTCTTTTCTGACCTAACCATTCAGTAGCTGACCAAAACTGTACTACAATATCTCTATTGGTATCTGCACTGTATTGCACTTCAAAATCATAGGAAGTTTGAGAAGCAATTGTAGTGGAAAGATTGATAAATACAATTTGATCATTTGCTGCATCTCCTTCTCCTGTATCTTCTATTGCATCAATTCCTGCAGTCCATCTCGTTCCTCCTCGTTCGTAAGCTCCAATATCTGGTGCAGAACCTTTATAAGCTTTTTCGAATCCTGCAATCACTCTTCCGCTATTGACCACAGATCCATTAGATTTTGGCATAAAATTTAGACCATTTGCATTCTCAAATGGAGAAGTAGCATTTATTATATTATTCTTGTATTCAAACCCTGGTGCTTCATGCCATCCTTCTTTATTCGAATAATTATTATAAACTCTATTATCACTTTGTGGATAACCATTTACCCATGAGCCCATTGCTTCTCCTGCATTCCAGATAGTGTTATGAAAAAAGTCTAAATGTTCATTATTCCAGTTTACCTGATAACCAGTCCAAGATACATTCCATACCACATTATGATGGACAACATATCCTTTACTATTATTATCTAAGTATATCCCAGCTGCTTTATTTCCAGCATATGAAGGTGGTTTTGAATCATGAAACCAATTATGATGAATTTCAGTTCCTTTTCGTCTATCATCACCAACTGTATAAAAAACTCCTGAATCAGCATTGATTAGCTGCGCTCTTGACACATCATTATAAGCAACTTCGCAGTTATCTCCACTAACGTACATTCCATCTCTTCCTGAATTGGTAATTTTATTCTTTAGGACTTTTACATTATTTGCTCTCGTTCTTATAGGCGTAGCATGAATTCCTAAATAATCGATATTTGAAATGGTATTTTTCTCGATAATAGAATTATGAGCATTTGCCCAACTCTGAACCGAAATTCCATTTGCAGAACTATGATTAATGGTACAATTTCTTATAATAGTATTAGGTCCCAACACTTCGATTGATGATTCACCTACACCTGCGCTCGTACTATTTATATTATCAAAACCTTCACTTCCATGGATTACTTTATTATTCTCAAAGATATTAGAACGACCATTGATCTTTACACTTCCTCCAAAAAACTCAATACCTTCAATTTTTATATAATCTCCTTTTACTTCCGCAATAAATTTACGAGTGGCATACTCTACTGTATTATTAGCAGGTTTTTTACCATTCGCAGGTTGAAAATATAGTGTTTTAGTTACAGTATCGTAATACCATTCTCTGGCATAATCTAAGGCTTCAAATTTATTAAACAGATACAATTGTCCTCTATGTCCATTTCTTACAATTGTTGGGTTATGAGGATTAAATGGCCATTTATTTATATTCACTCCTGCGTGTTCAATCCTATTTCCGGCACTACGAGTAATTCTTCTCGTCCAGCTAGTACCAGAGTGTCCGCCAATATAATACACTAATCCACCTGTCCAATCGAAGTTTGGTGTTCCCGACACACTAAAATAATTACTACCACCATTATCAATAAACTTACAATCTACCGTAAATCTATTGTTATCAACATTGTTTGGCCACCTAGCCAAATCCATATATTGTTGATTATGGTAAACATTCCGAAACCTTTCTTCTAAGGTCATATTCACAGATGCCTTATAAATGTTACCGGAGTGTAATTGCCATCCATTTATAAACTTTGTCGCCTTGATTCTTACATTTTCTCCATCTGCAGCTTTAAAGGTGATATAATTATTTTGAGTTCCTTTTTTATTAACAACTAAAGGCTCGGTATATACTCCTTCTCGGATAACACATACATCCCCAGCTTTCATTACTGAAACTGCTTTAGCAAATGTTTTGAAAGGACTACTTATAGCACCGTTGTTATTATCATTTCCATTAGTTGCTACATAATAGTCCTTGGCGAGTAAACTCTGGGCACAGAATACCCAGAGAAAGCCAATTAAAAATTTAATTTTCATGGTTTGATTATTATAAATTAATTTAATTAGCTGATTTACTCTTTTACAAATTGTATTTTACTTTTTCCGAAAACAGATAGTATGTAAACTCCGGATTCCATACCCGAAATTGATATTAACTCATCTCCAGAAGTTAGTTTCGTTTTCTTAATCGTTTTACCAGTGATGTCATAAATAGTAATGATATCATTAGCCTCCACTCCCAGAATAGTGATCGATTCTTTGGATGGATTTGGATATACCGTTAGTACTGAATCATCTGATGTAGGGTCTTGTCTATTTCCTATGGAGAGAATTTTCCATTTTTGATTCGCATTTGTATTATTATAATCCCAAATAGTTGCATTCGCACCAACTACTCCTCCGGCTCTATCTAATGCTCTAGAAAGACAATGCATCGGTTTTATCCCATAAATATCATTACCATTCTTAACGATTTTCCATTTCTTATGAGAATCTACATCATCGGTCCAAGTGGCGACATTGGTTCCATTTTCACAACGAGCATAAGGAACTTCTAAATATCTGTTCGTTCCTAAATTTTTAATGGTATATGAATTATCACTAATATGCTTAATCTCCCATTTCTGATCATCAAAATTCGCTGGCTTATGCATTCTAGCACTATGGCTTTCTAAAGCGCGAGCTAATAATCTTTCATTATTCTGAGGAGATTCTATATGATAAATGCCATTTGGAATTAATTGAGTAAAACGAACACTTACTGTCACATTGTTTACCTGATCTCTATCGATTGCATCTTGCCAAGAGGTATTTAATGGCCTGATATGCACTTTATAAACATATCCACTTCCTGGTGAAGGCAAATTAGGTAGATTAACAGTAATTGTTTTTGTACCAATACCTTTAGCAACTTGCTCATTTTGTTGTGCAATCCAACCTGTAGATGACCAAAACTCTACGATAATATCTCTAGTGGCTGAAGCTTCATAATTAATATCAAATGAATACGAAGTAGCTTGTACAATAGTAGTTGGTGCATTACTAAAAGAAACCTTATCTGCAAATGTTTGGTTAGCAACCGTTACATTTTCCACCTGATCTCTATCGATAGCTTCCTGCCAGGTAGTACCTACTGGTCTTATATGCGCTTTGTAAATATATCCTGTACCTGGAGTTGGTGCAGATGCTAAATCAACGGTAACATTTGTTGTTCCCGTCCCTGCATTCACTGCTACCATTTGCTGACCTAACCAGCCCGTTGATGACCAAAATTCTACCACAATTTCTCTATTTGTGGAAGCACTATAATTCACTTTAAAATCATAGGAGGTTTGTGGTTGAATAGTTGTTGCTGGATTTACAAAAGTAACCTCATCTGGAGTAGTACTCACATTACAATCCTCGCCAGGTAATCCGTAGCATCCATTCCCTGTAGGACCTAGATCTGAATTCCAATTAATTCCTGGCACCCAATTTTCGCCTCCAAATTCATATGCCCCTGCATCCGGTGCAGATCCTACAAATCCATCAGTTATACCTGATATTCTTCTACCAGCGTTTACTGCGGGTGAGTTAGATCTTAATGTAAAATTATTTCCGTTATAATTCGTATAACCAGATTGAGTAATTACATTATTTTGCTTATCCGCATCTCTTTCGAAAGTACCTTCGTCCTCTTGTGTAGAAGGGTCATCTTCAGTTTTAACATCAGCAATATTATTCCAGACCTTAACATTCGAAAAAGCTGTTCCTTCCTTATGCCAAGCTCCCATAGCTCCTCCCTCTGTCTTGACCAACGTATTATTAAAAATATCAATGTCTTTACCATTCCAATTAATCTGGACTCCAGTCCACTCTACATTCCATACTACATTATGATGTACTGAAAATGCTTCTGCATCATTATCTAAATAGATAGCTGCAGCTTTTCTTAATTTTCCTCTACCCTCATTATCATGAAACCAATTATGATGAATCTCCCCATAATGCGGTCCACCTACCGTGTAAAGTAAGGCACAATCATCATTAATTAAGTTTGACCTGTATACATCGTTATAAGCAAACTCACTTCTATTATTAAAGAATTGAATACCATCTCTTCCGGCTCTAAAAATTGTATTCCCCTTGAAAAGTGTATTTTTTCCACCTCTTGCATTAATGGGCGCATCATAAGAACCGATATAATTAAAATCATGAATTCTAGAATTAAGAATTCTATTTTTATCACCACTTACTTTGATACCATTGGCAGCTCCAAAAGCTATCTCACAACGCTCTATTGTATTATTATTTCCCTCCATCAAAACACTTTGTTTATTGGCAGAAAAACCTTTTTGAACACCTTGTGTATGATTCCCATAAAAAGAGGAAACACCATAAATCACATTATTGTTTGAATTTCTAGGCATATTAATCGATCCTCCAAAAACAGCGAGGTTTCTGATATGAATAAAACTTCTACCACTTAGATCTACGGTTGTTGTTCTTCTTCTCATTTGTACAACTCCATTAACTGGTGCCTGCCCACCTGGCATTTGTACAAATAATTCTTTTGTCTGCTTATTAAACCACCATTCATTTTGATAATCTAAAGCTCCTTTTACTCCTTCTAAATAAAAATCTCCTTTATCAGCTGGGGCATGGAAAGTTCTAATCCAAGCAGGATTTTTATCCAGTGTAAAGTTTACTCTTCCAGAAGAACTACTATTAATAAATGCTTTCCAGGCGATCCACCCTGATCCAGGTTTGTCTCCGTAAAAGAAAACTGATCCTCCCGACCAATTAATATTAGGAATTTGTGAAGATGTTAAAAAAGCTCCATTAACTACATTGCTTCCACTACCTCCATCATTTCGACGAGAATTTAACGTGAAAGGATCACCATCTGTATTATTGGGCCACCTTGCCAAATCCATTGCTGTATTACCATTCAAAACAAAGTTTTCTTGTCCTAAATCCCAGTTTATTTTGGTTTTGTAAATAGCTCCATTGTCTTTTTGCCAAGCGCTAAGCGCTTGCATAGCGCTAATTATTACTTTTTCTCCTTGTTTTGAAGTATATGTAATAGGTTGACCAGCTTGCCCTGACCTCGCTGGTCTGATGACTTCCTCATAGGTACCTCCTCCAATAACAATAACATCACCAGCTTCTGCTACTGCAGATGCCTTTGCAATTGTCTTATATGGACTTGATTGTGTTCCGGAATTTGAATCATTCCCGTTTTTTGCTACATAAATATTTTTCGCGTGTAAGGAAGACACAAATATGAATAAAAGTATCCATATACATTTTCGAAAAAAGGTTTTGAGAGTTTGATTGTTTTTCATTGCTAATTGTTGAGTTTGATTAATTTTGGCGAAAATAATATTACCTCTTATTTCTGTATTGCTTCTTCTATTAACCGCAGGTATTATGCTAGAATTCGTTAAATAGAACAACAAGTTTGAGAGCTAAAAAGTTTCTTTATTTTTTCCAATAAATTCTATTTTTATTGCTCTTTTTTAAAGACTGACAAGGGTGATTATTTCTAATTCATCATCCATATCAATATCTTTTTTTACTATCTATTATTGACTATAATTTTTCTTCTTGAAGTCACGTTTTCTATAAGGTCTTTAATCTCTAAAATATAGATTCCTTGTTCTAGGTTATCTAATGAAAATGTTATGATTGATTGCCTTTCATTCGGATTAGCTCTACGAATTAAATTACCTACTAGATTTGTCAATTTCACTTCAATTTTTTCCAAAACCTCAAAACCTGAAATATTAATATGGTTTTTAGCGGGGTTTGGATAAACTTTTACGTTTTTCAACAAATCTAATGTTGTTACAGAAGCAGGTGGTTCTATACCCCAAACCAAATTTCCATTCACATACAAAGTCATCTCATTATTAAACTGAAAATCGGTTAACAAGGACTTGTAAGAGTAATCATCATTTTCATCGAAAGTACTCCAATTGGTTTTAGCTAACCTTGTTTGTATTGGTCCAGAATTCTGGCTAGGCATTAACATTCCAGAAGCTGGATCAAATGAAACTTCGAGATAATCTACATTATTCTGTTGACCAAAAACCCCATTAACCATTTCAGCTCCTAATTGCGCCCAATCGCACCAAAAATTAAGTTCATTATTATCTTCTGAAGTGAACCAATACCTAACTGTTATGTCTTGATAAGAAACTGCAAGGTCACTATTATTTTGAATTCTAAAATGTGGATTGATCATGTTATCCGTGGCATTACCATTACCACCATCTTTATATTCTACGGATATATCTGATACAGGAAGTATCTCTTGTACTTGAATTACCATTGTACTACTATCAATTCCTCCTTGCCCATTATCTACCTGAAGAGTTACTGTATAAAATCCAATAGTATTAAAAGTATGAACAACGATTTGACCTGTTTCTGTTGTCCCATCTCCAAAATCCCACAAATAACTTAATGTATTATTAGAAGGATCTGTAGAACCTGAACCATCGAATGTTACTTGCAAAGGAGCAGAACCTGAGGTCACGTCTGCAATAATATTTGCAATAGGATTTCCATCAGAAATTATAATTTTTCTTATTGTAGAATCTTCAATTTTACCATCACTTACAGTGAGTTTTACATCAAACTCTCCTTCAGTTTCAAATTGATATGAGACTACTACTCCTGTTGCTGTATCTCCATTTCCAAAATCCCACGTATAAGATAACGTGTCATTGTTCGCATCTGTTGATTCTAACGCATCAAAAGTAATACGTATTGGTGCCACACCTATTTCGATATCGCTGGTAAAAATAGCTACAGGTGCTACATTAGGGTCGGTAACTGTAATCGCAATTGTTTCGCTATCTGAATTTCCATTACCATCATCAACTGTAAGAGTAACTAAAGCTTCTCCAAATTCAGCAAACTCATATATTACTATTTCATTTATAGCGGTATCTCCATTTCCAAAATCCCAACTATATGTTAGAAGATCTCCATTTGGATCTGTGGACGCTGATCCATCAAATGTTACAGACAAAGGTCCATCTCCACTTATAGTAGAAGCTTGAATTACTGCCGTTGGAGTATCTATTGTTGTTCCTGGTTCAATACCGCTAACTAATTTTCCATTAAGATACAAGGCAACTTTTTCCCAAGTCTCAAAATCCTTCTTAGTTCCATCATAAGAATAATCATTCGTTTGATCTGTATCGGACCAATTGCTATTCGCTATTTTGGGTTCCATTCTTCCGGAACCAGCGTTTCTTCCTAATATACCTGCGGCGGGGTCAAATGTAATTTCTAGGTAATGTTTGTTAGGCTCTGTACTAACAATTTGCCCTTTAACATTACCACTTCCTATCATTGCATAATCTATAAAAAAACTAAGTGGCAAATCAACCTCTGTCTCGAACCAATAGCGAATACTTAGATCTGAATATGCAACATCCTGAGAAGAATTATTAAATAATCTAAAATGCGGTTTTATAACATTTGTAATCGCCTCAATAGAAGCATCCTTATATTCTAATGATAATATACCATCTCCTCCTATTTGAATATTTCTAGGTGTTGATGTTTTAGTTAATCCACTAATACCCGTAGCTACCGAAGTAATAGTGTAATTACCATCAGGCAAGCCTGATATATCTAACTCATAGGGTGCAGTAGTGTCTTCTCCTATCAATTCTCCATTGCTAAAAAACTCTACTTTATTAATCGTATTATTTTCATTGAGCAAATTAGCTTCCACATGTACAACACTACCAGTTACATACTTATCTCCCGACTTAGGAGATAACAGAGATAGATAAATGGCTTCTCCTCCAGACATTTCTTCCATTCTCAGCGCATGCTCTTTATAAATAGCAACTTCGACATCACCTTCGAACACACCAAATTTATCTCTAGGTGTATTATTATCAGGAAACCACCAGAAGCCACTTGCTCCGATCTTATTTTCCTCAATAAAAGCATACATCTCTTCCCACCACTCGTATCGTTCTTGGATTTCTACATTAAACTCTCCAATATATAAAGGCTTTTTGATGATATTATGAGACTCATTAGCCCATTGTTCCATTAGTTTCATGGTTTGTTCTAATGTAAAATTGGACCAACTTTCTCTAATATAAGGATGAGCTGATGTAAAATCAATATATGGAGATTCGTGTATTTTTATAAAATCATTTCCTTCATCTCCTCCAAAATTATATTTGGTTCCATGAGCTTCTAAACCAGTACCTAACAAATGATTAGGATCAAGCTCTTTAATAAAAGCTCCCATATCATCAACCCAAGCTCTTAGAACATCGGAAGCAATATCATCTCCAAAACCCTGATACCTAGGCTCATTCATTAATTCCCAAGCTAAAATCGTAGGATCGTTTCTATATTCTACATTATCATAATGATTGACACGAGTAAGAAAGTACTCCACATAATCCTTATATCCTTGTACAGCCGATGGATTAGTAAAAAATTGCCCTTGATCATGTTCTCCGGCACCTTGTACATCGATTCCTTCCCATTTAAGACGATCTTTGATACCTCCGTAATCATTCCAATAATTTTCTAAAGCGACGATTAATTTTATCCCATTAGCTTCAGCTGATTTAATGATATAATCAAATAAAGAAAATTGAGCTTCACTATATACTCCTTTTTGAGGTTCAAAACCGTGCCAATCTTCGTGGCTAAATCCCCATAATCGTACAACTCTGATTCCATTTTTATATAATCTTCGCATATGTTGATCTATGCGATCTTTGTCCATAAATTGGGTTTCAATATCGCCACTGGAAGATCCGTAAGTAAAAAAATCATATACATTGGCTCCAGAAAAGTAATAAGGTCTCCCATCCAACATGAACTTTTCTTCTTCTGCATATACGAATCCCGTGGGAGCACTTTTTTGTTTTTGAGCGAATACTTGCATGCTATAGAGCAAGCTCGCTATTAATAAAATTTTAATGTTAGTTTTCATTTTTAAAAGAATTAGTTGTGTGTATGTTGATTTAAGTTTGAATTGATAATCATTATTCCAACTATTCCTAACTCATGAATCCCCCGATTCTAAGAACACTCTATTTCGGATGTTCTAAATTCTTTCTTTTTTAAAAGTTTATTGTTTAGAGTTTTATTTTATAACCACTGTTAGATCTCCTATTTAAATAAGAGATCTAACAGTGATTTTCTTATTTAATAATTTGTTTAATTACGGTTTTTTGATTCTTCCTAATTTGTATGAAGTATATCCCTGATTGGAACGTATTCATATCCAATCGTATCGACTCTATGTTTCTCTGAATATTACTAGATGATAAGACCTTTCCATTTATATCTACAACCTTAATAAAAGTTCCTTTTAAATTTTGATTACTTTGTATTGTTAGATAATCTATTACCGGATTAGGAAACGCCGTTACTGAGATCGAAGTATCTTTTAATGGTTCACTTAGCTTGTTATCACAATTAGGAGCATTATTTTCATTACTAAAGTATATAGTAAATCCTGCTGTTTTAGAAACGAGCACCAAATTATTTCCATCCATAACAGCATCATAAACACCATCAAAATTTGATATTCCTATTCCAGAAAATGTTATGCTTGGTTGTACTTGATTAAATGTTTGACTTTCAATATTTGCCTTTAAATCAATCCACCAAGCAGGGTTACCATCACTCATATTCATTGAACATTGCCATAATCCATTGTTTTGTAAATCCCAGTTGATTGTAAAATTAGCCATGTTGCTTAAATCCGGACCTCCTTCTCCTAAAACATAGGCATAATCAAATGTGGAATTAGATAATGTAGGTAATGGATTTTGCATAGGAGCGCCAAAACTACAATTAGTACTGCCCGTAGATTCATTTACCAGAAGTACAGCTGTTTGATTAGCTGATAAAAGTCCATCACTTACTGTAAGAGAAATAATATATTCTCCAGCTGCCGTATATGTATGGGTACTATTTATTCCTTCTCCAGTTGTTCCATCACCAAAATCCCATAGGTATTCTAAAGTATCTCCATTGGAGTCAGAAGAAGTTGAAGCATCAAAGCTTACCAGCAAAGGAGCAACTCCTGATGTTACCGACATATCAAAACTAGCTTGCGGAGCGACGTTACCCTCAAGAACACTAATAGTAATTGGATCAGAAATGTCCGAGACTACGCCATCACTAATTGTTAACGTAACCGCATAAGATCCAGAACTAGTATATGTATGAGAAGGATTGGCCAAATCACTCGTATTTCCATCTCCAAAATCCCAAATATATGCTATCACAGATCCATCTGGATATACAGAACTCGAAGAATCAAAATCGACAACTAAAGGTACATAACCTGATAATGAGGCTGCTATAAAACTAGAAATTAAAGTTGGAGTTTCGTCTTTAACCATAATCACAATAGATTCTGTATCGGAATTTCCGTTTCCATCATCCACAGTTAATTCAACCTCATAATCACCTGGAGTAAGAAATGTAAACTGACTAGTTACACCTGTAGTGACATTACCATTCCCAAAATCCCACGAATAACTCAGTGAATCCCCATCCGGATCACTAGAAGCTGAAGCATCAAAATCTACGGATAAAGGTGCTGTTCCTGATACAATACTAGGGTTTATAATAGCATTTGGTTTTCTATTTACTATTCCTCCACCATTAGGCTCTAATCCCCAAACTAATTCACCTTTATAGTATAAGGTTGTTAATACATGTGGTTTCAGAGAAGTCTTTCCTGCGTCATATGAATAATCATTATTCTGATTATGTGTTTGAAAACCTGAATGATGTAATCTAGTCTGAATTTGACCAGACTTACTATTAGGATTTAAATTTCCAGAAGATGCACTAAACCCAATCTCTATATAATTTTCTTCTAAACTAGAATCAAAGCCACCTACAGTTCCTACTACTGCGGAATAATCTATATTAAAATTCATAGCTTGATTATGTTCTGGAGTATACCAGTATCTAATTTTGAAATCTTTTAATGAATGACTTTCTGATGACTCACTTACTATCTGAAATACAGGCTTTAATTCTGATGTAGATACCCCAGAACTATTATCTCTATATTCTAAACTAAAATCGGTATCCGGAAGATTATTAAATCGTTCATCCACAGTTATTGTAACCTCTGCAGAATCTCCTGTGATTTCTCCATTTTCCGTAGCTAATGATAGTGTAATAGTGTGTATCCCTTCTGACAAGCCTGAAACCGGTATTGGCGCTATTTCAAACATAGAACCTTTCTCTACTCCATCAATAAAATATTTAATATGTTGTCCTCCTGGATTAATATCCCATTTATAAGTAGAAAATTCTATTTCGAAATCTGGTCCTACCAATCCTCCATCCGACGGAGATTGAATAATCGCTGTTGGATCTTGAGGCAATGGATCATTGGTCACAATTACTGTTATTGTTTCTCCCAAATCAGTTACGGAATTATCACTTCGTTCCATTTGTAATGACAACTCGTGAGGACCTTCAGTAAGAGCTGTTCCATCTGTAAATTCTCCTTCTGAGGTGATTAATCCACGATCTTGTCCATCAATTTTAAATCTTAGTTTATACTGCTGTGATGGTAATTCCCAACCTTCTGTATTAAAATCTATGGTCAAAGGAGTATTAACTAATTCTCCATCCACCGGTGATTTAAAAAATACATCAGGCAAGGGGCCTATTGGTGTATCTGCATCACCTCCATGTAAGGTCCATAAAACTGCGGCATCGAACATGGCTAGCCCTTGGTCAGTTAGCAAATGCATAAACTGATCTCGTAATGGGAAACCTACTCTTCTCGAAGGGATATCAATACTAGCCTCATAACCAAATAAAATAGGTTTGGTTCCGGCTGTTGCAATAACAATAGCTTCATCTGTTGGATTACCAAAAGGTAAACTTTGGCTTATGGAATATAATGATGTTTCAATACCAGAATTTACAGCCATTGGATGTTCTGGAGATGTTATTGCAATTGAAGAAAAACCTTGTTCTGTAATTCCAAATCCACTATTTAATTCTCCAGTAACCATTCTCAATTTGTTATACATAAATGGATTCCAAGTCATCAATGGAACTCTAGCTCCTTCTAAATCATTTCCTAGTTCTCTAGGATCAACTGTGGAAGAAATTAAAGCCATATCGAATGGATTAGCAGATTGCGGACTGGTCGCTTCTTCATCCGAGAATAATGTAATTTTAAACCCAAACTTTTGCTCCAATCTAGATTTTATACGTTGGTCTTCGGAAGTAAGTGCATTTTTATCCCCAACAACAAACATCACTTTTATAACATTCTTAAATTGAACTGTGATTTCCGGAGTTACAGAAGCTGTATTACCATTGTTATAAAAAACCTTTGCGTTAATTGTATAGTTTTTCCAAAGAACAGGTGTCCACGATGATGCGAAAGGAGCACTTACCACTTCTTCTATCATTTCATTATCTACAAAATATTGAATCTTTGTAATCCCTTCTATATTAGTATCAACACTAAGGTTTTGTGATTCTGCTCTATCAATTATAGATCCATCAACAGGAGAAGCCATTTTTAGTAACTGCTCTGATGGTTTGGCTAATTCGGAACCATCAATCTGTTTTATATATGCCTCTAATTGTCTTATTTGAGTGGCATTTAAAGATGATGTTACTCCGTGAGTATCATTATTATTATAAATTGTTAGTACTTCTTCTATAGTTTTGGCCATTCCATTATGAAGATATGGAGCTGTTGCCCAGACATCTTTTAACGTTGGCACATCAATCCCAAGTAATTTTTTATCCAAACGATTTCCCGTAGTACTCGTAATTGTACCAACATCGTGTAATTTTCCAGAATTACTATCTGTAAAATTACTCCCACTATGGCAAGCATAGCATTTTAGATCTTCAAATAAAGATTTTCCAGCTATTCCATCTGCTGTAAGCGATCCATCATTATTTCGATATGGACTAGGGCTAAAACTATTTAGAGATTCTATATACGCCGTTAAAGCATCTAAATCAACTGATTTCCCAGTTTTAGGATCTCCAGTAGTTAATGCCGTTGTACCGTCATTAAAATCCTGATCACTCATAAAACCTTGTCCCTTAAAATGAAATCGAATATCATTTTCAAAATCCTGAATCTCATCAAAATTAGCGCTCCAATGAACTCTCCCGTGAGCTGTTCCTGCTCTACCTATTAAAGAGATTGTATTTCTCAATCCTTCTCCTCTATCAGTAAAGTCCCAAGTTCTTCCATCTTCTCCTCCATCGATATGACAGGTAGCGCAACTCACATAACCATCTGTACCCATTCTGATATCGGCCGCATCATAGAATATTTGTTTCCCTTTAAGTTCTGTAGCTGATAGTAACTCATTATCTACCGTTACAATCGTCGATAATTCTTCCAACGTACTGCTACCATCATTTATCATCTCATTAGCATCAAAAACCGTAACTGAACGATCCATAAAATTCTTCACAAAAACCCGATTATTTACAGGATCTATTGTCAGTCCTTGAGGAGCTTTTCCCACATCTTTTTTAAGCAATTCTTGTCCCGTTTTAGGATCTATTACTACAATTCTATTGTTACCTTGCATGGTAACAAAAAGGTAATTTCCAGTTGGCGTGTATAAAGCAGATGAAGGCTGACCATGATTATCGATATCCAACCTCTCATTTAGATTTTCATTATTAGTTGTTAGATCAATAGATGATATTGCGGTCCTCACAACATTATCAAATGACAGTGGTTTTCCATCACGATTTAATCCTCTAAGAATATTATCCTTTTTAGCTACTGACCACGCTGATTCATTATTTGGATGAATAGTTATCCCTGAAACATAATTAGGCAAACCTCTTCCTTGATTTCCATTATCCTGTGTAAAATCATCCAATGGCAATCCAATAGTTGTGTCAAGAGTAAATGTATTTAAATCTATTTTCCATATTTGTCCTTCTTGATCTGGAGAAACAAACCTTGTTACTAAAAGCACTTCCCCTTCTCCATCTATAGCCATTGCTCTAGGTTTTTCTCCAACAGCTAATTCATTGACAATTGAATTAGTAACTATTGAAAACTCTAATATTTTACCTGAACCAAAAGTTGATACAAACCCGCGATTACCATCAGGTGTAAATACAATTCCATAAGGTTGAGATCCACTTTCTAAGGATATTTTGGTTTCTAATATTCCATCTTTTCTTAAAATATACACCTCATCAGAATCTCGACACGTGACCCAAGCTTTCCCCTGGGAATCTAATGCTATATTAACAGGGTCTTTTCCTACTTGTATTTCATTAATAATAGATAAATCATCCGAATTAATAAGTGTTACAGAATTATTATCGGGATTTACTGACCACACAGTTCTATTATCAGTATCAACGGTAATGGGTCCCGATTGTGTTGGTAACTTATCATATATAGCATCTACTATTACAATAGATTGAGATCCTACTACAAAACCACCATTATCATCAGAAATTTGTACTTGTATCAGGTAATTTCCTGGTTCTGTATACGTATGACTACTAACCGCTCCAATCCATTCGGTTTTAGGAGAATTATCACCAAAATTCCATCTATATTTCAAATCATTACCATCAGGATCACTTGCATTCGCTGTAAAGTTTATAGTAGTTCCGATCGTTACCGGAGAAGAGATGTCTACATCAATTTCTGTAATTACAGGGGATTGATTAGAAGCATCGCCTCCAGTAGTAAAGTAAAACACATACTCTTCAATCCCATTACCAACAGCATCTTTTACACCTCCTTCTACAAACTTTACTTCGTAGGTTGTATTAGGAAGTAAATCTTCTTTTGGGGCATAATTTATAACTTGATAAGATGTTGTGGTCACATCACCCCGAATTGGATCACCTCCTAAAGGACTTACTTGTATAGTCTCGTCACTAAGCGTTAAATCATTTAATGTTTCATTTATTACAAAACCTATTGTAGAAGAAATAGGTTGATTAATTGCCCCAGAAATAGGAAAATGATGACCTACTGTTGGAGGTTTTGTATCAAGTCCATCCTGATGAGCAAAAATAGACGTCTTATCATCTCCACTTGCTATAAGAATATGGCCTATTGGCATCCATTGATTATCTATAAACTGAAGTGTCTCATCACTTGATGGTGGAAAAAACTCTTGTTCAATTTCCATAGTTTCAAAATTAAATTTGACTCCCCGATCAAAACGACCAGAAAAACCAAACTCATCCTGAAATATCATATACCTTCCTAATGTGGCTTGATCAGAATGTAAACTAAAACCTAATTTAACATCAGTTGGATCACTTATATCAAATCCAACCAAAGCATTTGACCCTTCATTTCCACTCATGAAAACTAAGTGATTTCGCCATAATTGAAACCCTGTACTATACTGCTCATGAGGAATATCTCCTCCGAATGAACCAAGAAATTTAATATTAGTAGGGTCACCAAAATCAAATACACTTATATCCCCTGTTTGTGGTGCATAAAAAACATAGTTCCCTATTCTAACTACTACATCTGGCAAAGAAACTGAAGTTGGGATGTCATCTAATTGCTCTCCAGTTCTCATATCAAAAACTCTATTACCATCTATAGTATGTGGAAAAGTTTCTAAATTATCATAATTAGATTGCCCGTCTTGTACGGTATAGAGAATATCCGAAGTAGTAATTGGTTTTCTTTCTAACATATTAGAAAGATCTAAATATTTATATCCAGTTCCTTCTACTTCGGGAACCGAATATTCTCTATAGAAAAGATCTCCTTCTAATTTCCACCATCTATGTCCGTTATTTGCTGCATCGCTAAATTGTACTTTTTTGGGAGCCGTAGGGTTAGAAACATCCCATATTCCTGTTCCAGCTTGGCCATTAATCATCAAGTAATTACGATGGTAAGTATTAATTCTATCTCCCTCAGGAAAATTAGAAAGAAACGTTCCTGCAGGCCAAGTTTGGGTTGTCATCATTGGTCCTTCTGTTCCATCATATACATCTACGAATGATATGACGGCAAGGCCTAATGATATTGATATTGCTATCGTGTAAAAGAGTGCTTTACGAGTATCTTTTATATACGCACGCCATCCACGCTTATTGTTTGGTGTTGGTCCCATAATAAGTGGTGAGTTTTGTAAATTATTTTGCTGTTTCTTTTCTATAAAGAAAAGTCTGTTGTAGGTATTTTCAGGATATTAGTACAAAAGAGACAACTAACATATCAATCATCTTAGAGTCTCTTTTATACTACTCTTTAAATTATTGCTTTATAATTTGTTTTGTTACAATATTCTTTTGGTCAAATATTTTTATAAAATAAACGCCAGCCTTTAATTCTGAAACATTTAACTCTATCATATTTGTATCAGTAATTGTAGAAAATGTTTTAATTACTTTTCCTGATATATCAACTATTTTCATTTGTGCATTATTAAAACTATTATCCTGACTTATCATTAATTTATCCGACACAGGGTTTGGATATGCTTTTATTCTTATTACGTCATTCTCAACAATTGGATCTTTTAACTGTTCCTGACAATTAGGAGCTGTATTACTATTACTAAAATAAATTGTAAACGCTCCGCTTTTAGATACCAATGCAAAATTATCCCCATCAATTGTTGCGTAATAAGCACCATCTAAGTTAGAAAAACCTGTACCTGCAATGGTAACACTAGGTTGCGCAGTATTAAAATTTTGAATAGTAACATTAGTTTTTAAATCATTCCACCAGCTTGGAATTCCATTATTGGTATTCATAGAGAATTGCCAAAGACCATTATTTTGTAAATCCCAATTAACAGTAAAATTAGTAACATTACTTAAGTCCGGTCCGCCAGATCCAAGAATATATATATTGCTATACGAAGCATTAGGAATAGTTGGTAAAGGGTTAGCTAATGGTGCTCCAAAATTACAATCACCTCCAGTATTTGATTCTGTAATCACAATAGTAGTAATTGCTGTATCAGAGATTCCGTCTGCATTAGATACTGTTAATACAACATCATAACTACCTGCCTCTACAAACACGTGATTTATAGTTACTCCAGAACCAGCAGTTCCATCTCCAAAATCCCAGCCATAAACCAATGCACTTCCATCTGATGATATAGAACCTGTAGCGTCGAAATTAATAGTTGCTGGCGCTACTCCCGAGTTATTGTCCGTAACTAAATTAGCAGTAACCGTGGAAACCGTATCGTCTATAACAATTATGGTTTTATTAGTAGTATCACTTAATGCTCCATCATTAACAGTAAGACTAACTTGATAAGTACCTGGTTGCGTAAACAAATGAGATATTCCTACTCCAGTGGCAGTAGACCCATCCCCGAAACTCCAAGAATAAGATAAATTATCTCCATCGGGATCTGTAGATCCAGATGCATCAAATTGCACTGTTAACGGTGCATTACCCGAGTCTATATCCGAAGTAAATCTAGCTGTAGGAGGAAGATTTCCTGTTCCCCCTACAACATTAGGAATAAATGGTGCCAAATGGGGAGTTAACACATCTAATTTCCATTGATTAACATTTGTCCAATCATCTTGTAAAATTCCTCCGGTATCGCCGGAATTAGGGTTCATACTCCAAAATGTCCAAGAATAAATATCACCCATGAAATCTGTAAATTCAGTAAACCAAGTATAAGAAATGCCTCCGAAAGCATCTTGATCTTTAATTCCAAATTCTCCTAAAAACAATGGAGAAGTACCTTCTTCATATAAATAGTGAAAATTATCCGTCCACAAACCGGGCATATTTTGAGGAAAATCGCTGGCAGTAAACCAGTCCTGCTGAGATACCTCAGGACCATATTCGTGAGCAGAATACATAAGTTTACTTGGGTCAGACAATTGAACTGGATATTTCTTTGCCCCCATTAATTGTCCACCCCACCAATATGAGTTTCCTTCAAATTCTCCTACACCTTCAATTATAATTAAAACATTCGGATTTGCCTGAAGAACTGCATTACCACAACGTTCTGCTGCCTTATTCCAATCTGTAGCAGGGTTACTATCACCCCAAGTAGATCCATGTGGTTCGTTATTTAAATCCATAGCTACCACTGCAGAATAATCCTTATAACGATCAGCTATAAAAACCCAGTCGTTAATCCAACGTTCCTCAGAATATTCTGGAGTATACCAAACCGCTTCGTTTAAAAAACCATCAGCGGCTCTAGAATGATTATCTAATACAATCTTCATGTCATTTTCCTGACACCATTTTACAAAAATGTCAAGTAATTCTATTGGCTTGCTTACTGTTGCTTCTTCTTCATTCATTGGTGATACTCCGCTATAGGCATCAGTACCATAAGAATTTATGGCAATTGTAGAACTAGGGTTTAACATCTCGTTACACCAAGGAACTCGTATGGTATTAAAACCTAAATCTTTAATTTGTTGTAAAACACTTTTCATATCTCTTGACCAAATTCCATGAGGAGAATAGTTTTGTGTTTCAAAACCAAACCAATTTACACCAGTTAGGCGTACTTCTTTTCCTGTTGTATCATATAATTTATTTCCTGATACAGTTAAGAAATTTTGTTGTTGTGCTATAATTTCTGTAATACTGCTGAAAAACAGTAACAGAATCATCATATAATTTATAAATCGTTTCATGTATATATTTTTTTCAATAACTAGCATCGTAGTTATAGTAATTGATATTAATCGTCATAGAAGTATGATTACTAAAGAGTATATGATACAACTATGTTTTAGCAAACTCTCATTCGCGTAACTATCTTAAGAAGATTTAATTTTATTGAACTAAAAAAGAAAGAGAGAGGTTATATAACCTCTCTCTTTTTAAAACTATTTTTTGATAATTTTATTTCTGAATTTATCTCCAGTAGTTATATCATAAATTTCTAAAATATACATACCAGAAGGCAGTTCATTAACAGAAAGTCTAGTAGACTTTTGTTCATTTTTCATAGATTCTGTTCTGATCACATTACCAGCAATATCTATCACTCTAATTCTAACATTTGTCATATCAAAATTAGTAGAAAGTGTAATATAATCCGAAGCAGGATTTGGTGTCGCACTTACTGTAAGCTCTTTTTCTGGAGCTTTAACTCCTGGCTCTTGATCTCCAAAAAAGAATCCAAATTCTGCATTTGCTAATGCTACTTCTATCTGAGCCCAACTTCTATGATAACGTTGTGTATATTCCTCTCCAGCATTGTATGCTGCTTCTAATCTATCAAAATCTGGATCATTTTTATAATCTGATCTTATATCTAGGAATGTTACTCCAGGTTTAATCTGATCTCCATTAGGCATTGTTCCACTAAATCCATTAGGAATATATACTTCTTCTTCAAAGATTCTTGCAAAATCTCCTCTATCTTCTGGAGAAGAAACTCCTTTATCATCTCTATACGTATTCCACATTCTATCTAATACTTCTTTAGCCAAATCACGAGATTCTGTATCTAAAGTAGCATGTTTTTGAGTTGCTGCGGCATAATAAATAAGTGCCTTTGCCATAGAAGCAGCAACACCTAAATCTTTACCATAATCCGTAACCACAACACTAAGATTATCATTACTTCCTGGACTATCTGGATTCCAAGTATCTGGCTCACCAGTCCACTCTAAGGTAGCAGGTATTTCGAAATCATCCGTTCCGATAAGTTTCACTTCACTTTTAACCCACGTTGCCCATTTATCCATTAAAGATTTTGCCATTGGATCATTTGTGATATAGTAATATTCTGCCACTCTTTCCATAGACCAAGCTTGCCATCCGAACCATGTTCCACTTCCTGGATCATGATATACTGGATCAGTATCAAAAGCCATATCATAGAATGTAGATTTACCAGCAGGATATGGACTATAATCTCCATTCCAACTATTAGTAGCTCCACCAGCAATAGCACCTTCTTTAGACTGTAGCCAAGTATAAAATTCCATTTGTCTTTTTAAACTTTCAGTCCAATCTCTTTCTCCATTCTGAGATATTGGTTTCAATTCATCTACCTGCGTTAACGCATAAGCCGCCATAGGATTCTGATATCCGAAGTGGCAATGGCTAGAACTTATTCTAAAGGCCCATTGCGAAGCAGGATCTGCCGAACCACCCCAAGACATGTACCACGACATTAAGTAATGTGCACTGTCATATCCAGATCCCGCTCCACTGGTCGCACTTTGTACTCCCATGGGTTTAAAATACTTATCAAACATTGATAGCCTAAGGAAATCTCCCATTTTAGATGCTTTATCTAAATCTAAACTTCCTAAACTTGCACCTTGTTCTTTTGCATACACTTGAGCCCAATACATTGCTTGAACTGCTCTTGCATCTGCATCTGGAGCACTTGTATATCTCCATTGCTGTGCATAATTTTGATCTTCAATAAATAGTGGAAGATATCCATTGGTTCCTCCCCAGTCGAAACTCTCCCAAGAAGGATGAGGCACAGTTTCATAAACTGATTCCTGTTCTCCTCTTTGGAAGGTATTTATATATGAAGGCGTACTTACACCATCACCTCTGTTACCATATCCATAAAAGTTATCATTATCTAATAACCAATGCATCTGATAAATATCAGCACCGTATGTTGCAGTTAAATCTGGTGAAACTGGATCTGATCCAACCGGAGCACTAAAATTAAGTGGTGCCGGATAATCACTTGGCAATGGGAATTCACTTGCGAATGCTGCTGGAGATGAAGCATTATAGGCACCATTACTAGGCTGATCCGCTGTAGTAGGAATTATAAATTCCTCAATTTTATTCCAAACATTATTTAACGGAGCCCAATCTTGTGTAATTCTACCGTTCATAACTTCTAGCCACAACCAGTACGAATATAATTCACTAGTTGATTCATGACCGTGATCAGGAGCTTCTACAATTAATGTTTCCACTGAGTGATGTGGAGAACCATCTGCACTAAAATATCCATTTGCAGGATCATAGAACTCATTTCTCATTTCGATAAAACGATCGATATATGCATTTTCACCAGTAGGAGGGTTAATTATAATATCACCATCCGTTACCGTAATTGTTATCACTGCCTGATCTGTACCTCCATTACCATCATCCACAATTAATGTTACCGAATAATCTCCTACAGAAGTAAATGTATTTTCTACAGTCACTCCATTAGCAGTATTGCCATCTCCAAAATCCCAAGCGTAACTTAATGCATCTCCATCTGCATCGATAGAAGCAACTGCGTCAAATATTACTAAAAGTGGTGCTTCTCCAGAAATAGGGGTTGCAGAAATATCCGCCACAGGATCTGTATTTCCTCCTCCAGTATCGCCACAATCAGGCGTTGTAGGACTTAAACTGAAATAAAGTGTGAATCCATTATTTTTAGAAACCATTACAAAATTATCTCCATCTACATTCACCCAATACTCGCCATCCAAACCACTAATCTGAGTTCCTGTTAAAATAGCTTCTGGTTGAGAAGAGTTAAAATTATGAGTTAGATTTCCACTAAGATCTACATACCAATCAGGAGTACCATTATTTGTATTTAATGCAAATTGATATAATCCGTTATTTTCTAGATTCCAGTTGATAGAAAACTCTCTAATATTACTAGGATCTGGACCTCCATCGCCTAATACAAATACGTTAGTATATCTATTATCAATAGATGGTAATGCTGATGCAATTGGTGTATCAAAAGTACAATCGCCACCAATAGTGACTGGATTTCGGATGACAGCTATAGAATTCGAAAAATCAAAATCTCCTACTAAATCCGAAACATTCGTATTTAGTGTTAAACCTTGTAATCCATCCTCATAACTTAAATGCCAAATTAAACAAGTTCCTGTTCCTGCTCCATCAAAATCAACATCTTCGATGTTTCCTGGTAATCCAAGAATAACATTCTGATCATCTGTTACTACCCATTGAGAATTAGTACCTGTATTTCCTGCTAAAGAAATTCCAGAAACATTGTCTGTAATACCATCTCCAACGGTAAACGTGAACGGACCTCCTGATATAACTCCTCCATCAGGACCTGGTTGGTTTACTGGATTTCTTACTACATCAATTGAGTTAGAAAAATCAAAATCTCCTACTAATGCTGAAACATTATTATTTGCTTCTAAACCTTGTAATCCATCTTCATAACTTAAATGCCAGATTAAACAAGTTCCTGTTCCTGCTCCATCAAAATCAACATCTTCGATATTTCCTGGTAATCCAAGAATAACATTCTGATCATCTGTTACTACCCATTGAGAATTAGCGCCTGTATTCCCAGTTAAAGTAATTCCTGATACATTATCAGCAACACCATCCCCTACTGTAAATACAAATGGGCCTCCAGTGATACTACCACCATCCGTTATAATTGGATTCGATATTCCTCCATCACAATCCGGTGCAGTTGCAGAAGTGCTAAAATAAATAGTAAATCCACCAGTCTTAGAAACTAAAACAAAATTACCCTCATCGATTGTTACATAATATGAACCATCAAGCCCGACAAAACCAGAACCTGTAATTGTAATCTCTGGCTGAGAAGAATTGAAGTTTTGTGTAATGTTTGGTAAAAAATCATTCCACCAACTAGGAGTACCATTATTGGTATTCATAGAAAACTGATATAATCCATTATTTTCTAAACTCCAGTTAATATTAAACTTGGCAATATTATCCAAATTTGGTCCTCCATCTCCTAAAACAAAAATATTCTGAAACTCCTCATTAATAGAAGGTAATCCATTAGGTATTGGAGTATCAAACGTACAGCTTACACTACCATCAGTAATAGTAATAGCTTTTGTCGCTGTATCTGTATCTCCCGAAGCATTTGTAACTGTTAGTGTTACAATCACTTCTCCTATATCTGTATATGTAGCGGAAGTGGTTACTGTAGAAGCTGTTTGACCATTCCCTAGATCCCAACTATATGTAAGACTTCCTCCTGTTGGATCTGCGGATCCAGAGGCATCAAAAGTAACATCTAATGGTGCAACTCCTGAATCTGTACTTACAGTAAAAGCAGCTACTGGACTTCCATCTGTAACTGTAATTGTTATGGTTTTTGTATCTTCTTTACTACCATCACTTACCGTAAGTTGAGCATCATATTCTCCTATTACAGCATATTCATGTGCAATTGTTACTCCAGACCCTGATTCTCCATCACCAAAATCCCATACATATGTCAAAGAATCACCATTTTCATCGGAAGAAGCTGACGCGTCAAAATTAACTATTACCGGAGCTACATCTGTAGTTGGTGTTACTGAAAAATCAGCTATAGGTGCTATATTCCCATCAAGTACGGTAATTGTTCGTGTAAATTCTGAGGAAGTATTAGTTCCATCATTAACTGTAAGAGTTACTAAATAAGATCCTATCTCTGTATATGTAATCAATGGATCTACAACAGAAGATGTTTGACCATTACCAAAATCCCAATTATAACTCAATGAATCTCCATTCGGGTCAGACGAAGCTGAAGCATCAAACGAAACCTCTAATGGAGCCGTTCCTGATTCTGGAGTAGCCGTAAAAGATGCTGTCGGTACTTCACCACCATTAGGCTCTCGTCCTCCTACTAATATTCCATCTGCATAGATTGGTACATTATCTGAAATTTGTAATCCACTGGTTAATCCTTGATACGAAAAATCATTAGATGCATCCCAAGCCGATTCTGGAGCACTAGTAGGTA
The DNA here is from genome assembly GCF_003443695.1 of Aquimarina sp. AD1. Classification (NCBI taxonomy): domain Bacteria; kingdom Pseudomonadati; phylum Bacteroidota; class Flavobacteriia; order Flavobacteriales; family Flavobacteriaceae; genus Aquimarina; species Aquimarina sp. AD1. Next base: position 2,377,625 of record NZ_CP031966.1, read on the forward strand.
ATGAAACTCTTAGTTGAATTTCACTTCTATACTCGCCTTGACCTCCAGGAAAAGGCATATTATCTTGATCAACTTCTATTTCCGCATAATAAATATTACTAGAAGCATCCCATTCTTGTAAACTATTAATTGTTGTGTTTCCTGCTCCACGAGCAGTAAGCTCGTAATCACTAGCAGTAAATCCAGCTGCAATACCTTCTGAAATATCAACAAAATAACGAGCTTTTAGAGTATTTGGTACTCTCGCTGGCCATCCAGAACGGTTATTTAACCATATTGCAACTTCTGTAAACTTTGACTGATCATTATTTAGTTTAACCTCGTTAGCAAACTCTAATCCAGGAGTCTCTGGCTGTGGAAAATTAGGTAATGATGACCCTCCAAATTCCATCACCATTCTTGCTAAAACTCCTTGATAACAAGCATTATAATCTGTAGCTACTTCATTCGCTTGAAAGTCATCTCTATCCTCTATGAAGAAATCATCTGGCTTAGCAGGACCTCCCATTAATGCGCCCCACATAGTGTGTCTTGATTCTACTGGGTTAGCACTACTTCTAGACCAACTAGAATGTTGTCCTCTATGGTGAGGTTTTGTAGGAGGATTTACTCCAAAACCTGTAACCAAACTTCTGTTGTTAGGATTATCGCCTAAGGCATAATTTACCTGATTAATCGCAAAATTACGATACTGAGTACTTTTTGGTGTGTTCACATTATCACTATAAATAAGTGCGGTAAGGGATGCATTCATTGCATGACGCAAAGATCCCCATTGTGTTAAATGTGCTTGACCACCTGGAGAATAATTAACTCCTCCGTTTCCTTCTTGCCACCAATCTAAATGACGCTCGGCATCAATTTTATATGTTTCTTTTCCGGTAATAATTGATAACAAAACCATATTACCATATGACTTATCTTCCCATACGAGACTCCATAAAAAATCTGGCTGCGCATATTCCGCTTCAGCTTTATCCAAATATTTTTGATCTCCTGTAGCTTTGTACAACCAAAGTGCTCCCCAGGTTAATTCATCTTGATAATTACCAGATGTATAAGTACCTACAGCTGGTATATTACCTTCTGAAGTATAAAGTCCTCTATGATTATCTCCGAATTCATACAATTCAATTGCATGACTCAATAACGTAGCACTGTAAGCAGGATCGCTATCTTTAAAGATTATACTTGCTGATGCAAGTGCAGCGGCTGTCTCACAAGCTACATCTGTACCAGGATTGCTTGTGGTTAAAGCATATGATTTTCGTTGTCCATACATAGGATGCACGTCAACCATTTCTGCTGGCATCCAGAAATTATGATCTTGTGATTTACTATCCGCTACCTGCGCATAAAAAACATTAGGAGAGGGATGACATTTAATAAAATAATCCGTAACCCATTTAATGTTTCTTTTAAAATGTTCTGTCTGATTTGCCGTATCATATCCGTCCTTATACTCTAGGAATCCCCAGTTTAGAGCAGTTACAGAAAAAGCCATTGGAAAACCGAACTTAACGTGATCTCCAGCATCATTCCAACCTCCGGTTAGATCAAGACCTACATCTGCTCCATCATTGACTCCCGAATCGGATCGCCAACTTATTCTATTCCAATCTGGTAACTTTCCGGACTGTTGTGTTTCATAGAAAAGCAAAGACTTTTGCAGTGCTTCTCCATAATTGAACTGTGCTGATGATTTAGCACAGAATAAGCACAATAATATAATAGTACTTATCTTAATTAAATTTCTCATTGTTAGTGTAGTTTTAAGAATTGTGTTTTGAAAATTGTTTTTGATTTTGATTTTATAAGCAGTGAAAATAGTCTTATGCAGACTAGTCATATACTTCGATTTATTAATTGATCTGGTCTAAAGAGAATCCGATATAGTATTCTTAGAATTCGTCCAATAAATTGGTCAACCAATTTATTGAAACCTAAATATTCATAGATACTATTAACTCTCCTTTAAAGCTTTGTTTATTTTTTTACTGTAGTGTCTTAAATCTTTAGTTAAGACCAATAGGTTTAGAATGATGAAAAAAATTCGATTCTAAATAAAATAACATAGAAGACAATGCTATTTTGTTTTTTTTGAGTTTGTTCATAGGTTAGTACAGTTTTAAGTTAATTGTCATTAAAACCATATCAAACATAAATTGGGAAAATGCTTGACATGACGATTGTTACGTTTACTTTTCCGTTCATCGATAAACTCTTTTATCAAATCTTGATTTAGTTATTAAGGTTTGATCTAAAAATATCGTTTGAAACGTTGAATAAAGTTATGACAACTCTCAGGTAAAAAAGTAACACTAGTCACCTTTACTAAGTCTTAACAAGTTTTATCTAAAACTTGTTAGTTTCTAGCATTAATCTCTGAGCTTACTGTTTCTGGGGCGTAAAGGAAGAATCAAAATACTTTTCTTAAATCTTAAAAAAAGAAAAAAGTTTCGTTGTTAAGAAGATGCTAAGAAAAAAGAATGCGAAAAAGGACAAAAAAAAAGATGATTTACAAAAAAAGAAAACCTTCTCAATGGTAAAACCACAGCCTAAATTAACAAAAAATCATTTTTAAATGTTTTTTCTTATAAAAATTTTCATAAAAAAGTTAAATTTTTAAACAAGAAACAACTTACAGAATTTTTACACTTTTACACAATATCAGACAAAAAGCGCAAAATTCCCCAAAAAAAACAAACTATATTAACGTGTTTTAAGAAGTTTTTACGCCTAAATTTTTATTAAATTAACTTCGAAAATTACTTGACTCCATATTTATCAAAAAGATAAATTAAACTTGTCATAGTGGCAGCACCTAATTCTAATTCTCTTTTATTAATAGCATCAAAAGTATCATTCTTAGCATGATGATAATCAAAATACCGTTGAGAATCTGGACGAAGTCCGGCCAATACTATTCCATCTTTTTTTAATGGACCTATATCTGCTCCACTACCTCCCTGAACAAAATAATGAATCAAATAAGGTTCAAAAAGAGGTTTCCAACTTTTAATCTGATCAAAATTTTCATTACTACAGTCAAAAGAAAAACCTCTTGGAGTAAAACCACCTGCATCGCTTTCTAATGCAAATACATGATTCTCCCCTTTATTTTTAGCTACAGCTGCATATTTTTTACCTCCTCTTAGTCCATTTTCTTCATTCATAAATAAAACTACTCTAATGGATCTTTTTGGTTTATATCCTGTATCTTTAAACAACCTAAGTACTTCCATAGATTGTACTACTCCTGCTCCATCATCGTGTGAGCCGTCACCTAAATCCCAAGAATCCAGATGCCCTCCTACAACCATATATTCATCAGGGAATTCACTACCCGTAATCTCTCCTATTACATTAAAAGATTCCACATCCTTCCAACTACGGCAATTCATATTTAATAAGAACTTAACCTTTGGGTTTAGCGTTAACATGGAGTGTAATAATTCTGCTCCATTTGTACTTATTGCAGCTGCCGGAATCTTTTCTAAATCAGTTAGTTTTCCATAACTCATTGAACCTGTATGCGGAAAATCATCTAATCTCAAGTTCATTGATCGTACAATTACACCAACCGCTCCGAACTTAGCAGCTTCTGCAGCTCCAGAATAGCGTTGATCTACACATCCACCATAAGCTTCAAAAGTATTTATTAAATCAGCTTGCATCGGACGGTTAAAGAATACTATTTTTCCTTCTATCTTATCTGTTCCAAGTTTTCGAAGATCCTCTAAATCCTTTACTTCAACTATTTCGGCCTTAACTCCACCTATAGGTGTAGGAACAGAACCTCCAAGAGCGCAAATTGGGACATTCGTTGTTTGTCCAGGATCCGTTTCTATATAAGCAAATTCAGTAACTCCTCTTGTCCATTTAGGTACCATTACAGATTGCAACCATACTTTATCCAGCCCTATATCTTTAAGTTCCTGTTCTGTCCATTCCACTGCTTTTTGAGCATTTAAAGATCCTGACAACCTAGGGCCTATTTGATTAGATAAATAATCCAACCAAGTATAGCTTTTACCTTCTAATAATGAAGTTGTATAAAAGTTTTTAATTGCTATTGAATCTTCTTTTCTGTTATCCTTTTGACTATAAGAGGAAAAAGAAAAAGTTATAAAAAGGATAAAGACTATATTTCTCACAGATGTATTTTTTATAATATTATTTTAAATGTAATCGTATTATTATTCGTTTTCCAGTTGTTGCTTATATTGTTCTATATTAGACTTGGTTTTTTCGTCTAATTCCGGCTCTCTTATATCATCAAATTTTATCAAAGTATCATATAATGTTTTTGCTACAATATATCTTGCGGTGGGTTTATCATCTGCAGGAATTACATACCAAGGTGCATGTGGTAGGGATGTTTTATTTATTGCTTCTTGATAACAAGATTGATAATCATCCCATAGTTTTCTTTCCTTAAGATCTCCTGAAGAAAATTTCCAGTTTTTTTCTTTCTTTTCTAATCTACGAAGTAATCTGTTTTTTTGTTCTTCTTTGGATAAATGAAGATAAAATTTATAAACAAGTGTCCCGTTATCTGCTATATGTTTTTCAAAATTTCTTATCTGCTCAAAACGCTTTTCCCAAAACTCATCATTTATATCATCTACAGAATTAATATTCGGTAGTTTTTCGCCTATAATATATTGTGGATGTACTCTAGTCACTAAAACATTTTCATAATGTGTTCTATTAAAGACCGAGAATCTTCCACGTTGTGGCAACGCTATATAATGTCTCCATAAATAATCATGTCCAAGTTCTAATTCCGTAGGAACTTTAAAACTATGTACAACAATTCCTCTCGTATTAAAATCTTTAAAAACTTCTCGGATAAGACTGTCTTTCCCAGCTGTATCCATTCCTTGTAAACAAATTAAAATGGCATATTTATCGTGCGCATATATTGTGTCTTGAAATTTGCCTAATTTTTCTCTGACCTTTTCTAGTTCTTTTTCAATTTTTTTTTCACTCTCTCCGAGGTCATAAGTTGTAGGAATTTTTGACAATTCTATCGGTTGAGAAACTTTAAAATCTTCGTGATCTATTTTATTCATAGTTTGATTTGTATTATCTCTGGTAAGATACTAAAGTTTTAGATTGGTCAAAAAAGAAAAATGTTAAGTAAGATTAATTACTTAAAGGATATTTGAGAATAAAAGAGGGGTAATGTAATGTATTCTAAAATTCTTTGGATGTAATCTCAAGATATATTCCTCTCATTCATAATACGATTCTTGAGAAGATATAAAGGTCAAAATAAAGAGTAACTTTTACCACAATAAAACAACATCATTATCGTGCATCAAAGTCATAACTAAATCCAATAAGAAACGTATGATATTGTTTCCCAAGGCTTTTTAAATTAAATTCGGCAAAAATATGAACAGGAACGGCAATTTGATGTAAAGCTCGTAATTTAATTTGAGCTCCATGATTAAAATCTCCACTTCTAAACGCTATTAAAGCATCATCTTCTATCTCTTCAAAAACACTAGAATCGTTTCCTATGTAACCAAACCCTGCAGTTATCGTTGTTGGATACCAATTAAACAAAATTAAATTAACTCCGAGAGCAAGTTCATTGTACCCTTCTATCTCATCGCTTGTTCCAATCGAAAACAAACGATTATATTCTCCCATATAGGTTGTATAGCAATTTGGAGCGTATTCTATTCTTACTCCCAGCCCAACTTCTTCTATCGAACTAAAACTTTTAATAGCAACTACCCCATAATTTATTGCACTTGGTTCATACTGCGCATTCAATACAGATGAAAGGCAAGCTAATATAATTACAAACAGTATTCTCTTCATTTTTGGGGTCAATATATTTTAGGGGTAAGTCGCAAGATAATGATTCTTCTTACTTCGCAGCAAAAAGTTTAACATCCTCCTCGCTAACTTCCTTTCCACCAAGTATTATAAGACGTTCCACAACATTACGTAATTCTCTAATATTACCGGTCCAATCATATTGCTGTAATTGCTTAACTGCTTTATCCGAAAAAGTCTTAGCAGGAGATCCTTGTTCATTAGAAATTTTCTTTGTGAAGTAATCTACTAATAAAGGAATATCTTCTCTACGGTCGTTTAATGCTGGTACTTTTATTAGGATCACCGCTAATCGATGATATAAATCCTCTCTAAATTTATTGTCTGCAATTTCCTTTTTAAGATCCTTATTTGTTGCAGCTACCACTCGTACATCTACTTTAATATCTTTATCACTACCAACTCGCTGTATTTTATTTTCTTGTAAAGCTCTAAGTACTTTGGCCTGTGCAGAAAGACTCATATCTCCAATTTCATCTAGAAATATAGTTCCGCCATTTGCTGCCTCAAATTTACCTGCACGATCTTTATTAGCAGAGGTGAATGCTCCTTTTACATGACCAAAAAGCTCACTTTCGATTAATTCACCCGGAATAGCAGCACAATTCACTTCTATCATTTGACCTTTAGATCGTTCACTTTTTTGATGTATCCAATGTGCTACCAATTCTTTACCAGTACCATTTGGACCTGTTATAAGAACTCTTGCATCCGTCGTTGCCACTTTTTCGATAATATTCTTTATATCAGAAATAGCTGTGGACTCACCGATCATTTCATAATTTTTAGAGACCTTCTTTTTAAGCATTTTGTTTTCGACAACTAATTCTTTTCTGTCTAAAGCATTACGAACAGTATTTAGTAATCGATTAAGATCTGGTGGTTTAGAAATATAATCAAAAGCCCCTAATCTCATGGTATTTACAGCTGTATCTAAATCACCATGACCCGAAATCATAACCATAGGAACTTCTGGTTTTATTTTCTTTACGGCTTCTAATACTTCTACCCCATCCATTTTAGGCATTTTGATATCACATAGTACTAAATCGAAATCCTCATTCTTGATTTTTTCAATTCCAACTAATCCGTCTTCTGCCTCAAAAACTTCATATTTATCACTTTCCTCTGATAATATCTTAACGAGCACTCTTCTGATTGCCGCTTCATCCTCTATTACTAATATTTTTGCCATTATAATTTTAATTTAATTCCACCTCTCAGATAAAATGTATTTCTATCATTGAGAATTAAAACATTTTCTTGATTCTTATCTCGCAAGCGAATTTCATTACTTAAAGTATATCCACCATATGCAAATAACAATAAGTGTTCCGTAAAATAGTATTCATACCCCAAAGCACTATTAATTAATAACATTGAAGCGTTTTCTGCAGTTTTAGTCTCGCCATTTTCATCGACAAACACCCTATTATTCTGTATGTTACCATAAAATCGATCTAGCCCTATAAATGCTTGTAAAGTATTGGTCTCATTAAAAAAATACTTTATACTTGTTTTTGGTGTTCCTATAGAATATGACCAACTTGGATGAAATCGTTTAGAATAATTAATTATAGGCAACGGAAAGTTAATACTGGCTGGTGCAGCATATCGCAATCCCAACACTAATCTTGCAGATTTTGGAGATGTCTTCTTTCCATAACTTTTTACAAAGTAAACCGATCCTATATATCTAAAATCATCTCCGTCTATTCCAGAACCTTCAAGATTAGAGGAAAGACGTGCTCCCAGTTTAGCCCCGAATCTCCAATTATTCTTCATTTTATAGGTATATCCTAATTCAAAACCTATCGTATGAAATTCTTGAAGACCATCTTTATCAACGATTATAGAATCATCATTTAACAATAAGTTATTTAATCTATACTGAAATGACATCACCAAATAAGTTCCCTTGTCATCCATCTTAATTGGATAGTTTCCAGAAATTCTTAAACTATTATATTCATTATCACTATTAGCTTGCGGAATATACGCGTACTCTACCCTGGCTAAATTAGTATCCTGTGATCTTACCGTATTAATAATACAGCAAAGAGTAATACAAATTATTAGTAAGGTTCTATTATTCATTTTTATATCTAGGGGCTATACTACTGTTTGGGGTTTAAGATAGTAACTTCTCGCTGAGGGAACGGAATATTTATCTTATTCTCCCTAAATAAACGATCAATTTCAAATCTTATTTCACTTTTTGGAATACTGGCCTGAAAGCTATCATTCATGGTAAAAATAAGTTTGAAATTTAAAGAGCTATCACCAAAGTTAGTAAACAATACTAGTGGTTCTGGAGTTTTCAGAATTTTGTCATTATCGTTTGCTATTTTTATAAGCAATTGCTTTACTAAATTTATATCACTACCATATGCTACTCCAATCTCTATGGATTCTCTTGTTATTGATCCATTCTGGGTCCAATTATATAATGTTGACGTAAGATACTTATGATTAGGGATAACTAACACTTTATTATCTATGGTAACTGCCCTAGTAGTCCTTAATTTAATTTCTTCCACCCTACCTACTTTACCGTCTAATTCAATAATATCCCCTACGTGAACCGTCTGATCAATTAGTATAAAAATCCCAGAGATAACATCCTGAATTAATGTTTGTAATGCCAAACCTACACCTACCAAAAGTGCAGCCGAGGCAGCAAAAATAGCTGTAATATTAAACCCTATACTATCTAAGGCTATAAGAATAACAATTATATAGATAAAATACTTTGAAAAAGAAAAAACAGATTCAAATTTTAGTTTATCCTCCTTTTGTAATTTTCTTGTAACGATTCGTCGAATAAACTTTAGTGATATCGTAGTAATAATGAGAATAAATATCACGAATAACAGAAGACCCACAGTAAGTATAATAGAATGATCATCTGGACCGAAATGAAATATTTCGTAATCTAAAAACTTCTTGATATTACCCCATACATCTTCTTGGATTACCTCTTTAACCTGCTCTGTTATTTCTTCCTGAATCATATTAATACTTCAACCATTTAAACAACTCTTTATAACTAGGTTTTTTACCGTACATCAAGATACCTATTCTATAAATTTTACCTGCAAACCATACCATAAAAATAATACTCCCTATAAGTAATGCAATAGAAATTAGAATTTCCCACCAAGGAACTCCAAAAGGTATACGCATAAGCATAACTATCGGAGAAGTAAGAGGAATCATAGAAAACACCGTAGATACTGTTCCGTGTGGATTCTCAATTACTGCAAAAAAACCAACATAAATCCCTAACATTAAAGGTAATATAATTGGCAACATAAACTGCTGAGAATCTGTTTCACTATCTACTGCTGCTCCAATAGCAGCATATATCGAACTATACAAAAAATAACCTCCTATAAAATACACAAAAAAGGACGACACCAATGTTAATAAAGGAAGTTTTAGAATATCCTGCACCAAAAGCTGAATTTCTTGTTGATTATTTTCTTGTAACGCGATCGAGGGATCAACTCCTACCGGTTGCGGATCTATTCCAAATACAGATGTAGCAACTAATAGAAGAACTCCTCCTAAAATTACCCAAATAAAAAACTGTAAAATACCAGCAAAGGATGTCCCTAGAATCTTACCCATCATTAACTGCATTGGTTTTACAGAAGAAATTATAATCTCTATAATACGATTCGTTTTTTCTTCTATAACAGATCGCATCACCATATTACCATAGATGATGATAAACATCATTAACAGATAACCTGCAAAACCTCCAAATGCCATTTTTACATAATTAGACATTTTAGAAGTTTTCTCTCCAGAAAAATTCTCTATTTGAATATTTATTCTGGCTTTAGAACTCTCTATCGCTTCTAAATTTAGACCTTCTGCTTTATAATTCTGTTTTGTTAGCTTATTAGCTATAATTCTCTCAATCTTATTTAATATTGAAAAATTAGGAGATTCTTCTGCATAAAACTGTATGGATTCCGCAAGCTCTTTATTGGTAGATTTATTTGGGATATATAATAAACCATACAACTTTTGCGATATTACAGAGTCTTTTGCAGTTTCTAAATCAAAGCTACTATAATCTATATATTTTACCTCATCTGTATCTTTAAGATCTGCAGCAAACGACTTTGTTTCATCTACGTAAGCTACCTTCTTAACTTCGTCATTATTAAGAGTCGTTAACCAGGCGATCAATGCAATCATCCCCACTACGATTAAAGGACTCAGAAAAGTCATTACAACAAAAGTTCTATTGCGAACACGAGATATAAATTCTCTCTTTATAATTAACTGTAAATTACTACTCATTTTCGGTGATGGTTTTAATGAATATTTCGTTTACACTTGGTATTACCTCGTTAAACCTAACAACTTGCCCTTTCTCAGACAAATACTTTAATAAATCATTTGAAGTAGTATTGGTATCCAAAGAAATTTTTAACTTCAATTGGTCTTCTATAGTTTTAAAATCTGCAGGCTCCGTTACAAATCTGGCTTGTAAATCTTTCTGTAATTCTACTTTATTATCAGATAGTAGTCCAACTTCAAAAGTATTTGACTTATATTCTTTTTTAATATCAGATACCTTTCCTTCCAGTATTTTATTTGACTTATTTATTAAAGCAATATGATCACATAACTCCTCTACACTCTCCATACGATGTGTTGAGAAAATTACCGTAGCGCCTTCATCTCGCAATTGAAGTATTTCATCTTTAATCACATTGGCATTTATTGGATCAAACCCACTAAAGGGTTCATCAAATATCAATAATTTAGGCCTATGTAGTACAGTAACAATAAATTGAACTTTTTGAGCCATTCCTTTAGACAGCTCTTGTATTTTTTTATCCCACCAATGCGAAATATCAAATTTATCAAACCAATATTTAAGACGCTCTTTAGCATCTTTTTTGCTCAACCCTTTTAATTGAGCAAGATATAATGCTTGCTCTCCTACTTTCATAGATTTATACAAACCTCTTTCTTCGGGTAAATAACCAATATCTTTTACATGATGTGGTTGCAATGGTTCTCCATCAAGAAATACACTTCCAGTATCTGGTAATGTAATTTGATTAATGATTCTTATCAAAGTAGTTTTACCAGCTCCGTTAGGACCCAATAAACCAAAAATACTTCCTTTAGGTACTTTTATAGAAACATCATTTAATGCAATAAAATCGCCAAATTGTTTCGATGCCTGTTGTACCTCTAAAAGATTAGTCATAAAAAGGTATGGTTTATTAAAAAATTAAAAACAATGCTAATTAAGTCAAAATATTAATGAAATGAAATAAATAACGAATTTAAACTGATCATTCAATAGTAAGATTGAAGTTACACATCAGATATGTTCTAAATATAGGATCTAGATTGGTCTAGAAAATTTAGTGTTTATAAAAAAACAAAACCCACCCTAAATACAAGTATTAAGGATGGGAAAAAAATTGCTATGAAAAAGAAAAATTATCACTAAATGCGCTAGTGATGTTTCAAATATACGAATTTTTATTAAACAAAAATTAGCATTCAAGAATGATTCTGGTTATATTTTATCATTCTTATTTTTATGAAAACATATCTTTAACTTTTTCAAAAAATGATTTGTCTTTACTATCAGGGCTAGGTTTAAAATGATCATCCTGCGCCATTCTTTCAAAAAACTCTCGTTGTTCTTTATTCAATGTTTTTGGAGTCCATACATTCACGTGCACTAAAAGATCTCCTTTTCCGTAACCATTGATACTAGGAATTCCTTTACCACGTAATCTTAATATTTTACCACTTTGCACCCCTTCTTCTATTTTAATACGAACTTTACCAGATACCGTATCAATCTCTCTAGATGCTCCTAAAGCAGCCTCAGAAAAACTAATATAAAGGTCATAATGTAAGTTATCTCCTTCGCGTTGTAATTCTGAATGATCTAATTCTTCTATTGCAACTAAAAGATCTCCAGCAACACCATTACCTGGTGCCTCATTTCCTTTTCCAGAAACTTTAAGTTGCATACCATCTTCTACTCCAGCTGGTATTTTTATACTTACAGTTTCTTCAGAAACTTTTAGTCCTTGTCCATCTGCATCCGAAGGTTTTTTATCTATAACTTGTCCAGCTCCTCCACAAGTAGAACAAGTAGTAGAGGTTTGCATTCTACCCAAAATTGTATTGGTAATACGAGTCATTTGCCCACTACCATTACAGGTACTACACGTTTTATATGTAGTCCCAGGTGCTTGAATTTTTCGTTTTACTTTAATCTTCTTCTCTACACCGTTAGCGATTTCCTCTAATGTAAGTTTTACTCGGATACGGAGATTACTACCTTTTACGCGACGTTGTCTTCCTCCGCCGCCAAAACCACCACCGAAACCGCCACCACCAAAGATGTCTCCAAACTGACTAAATATGTCATCCATATTCATTCCGCCACCGCCGAAACCACCGCCAAAACCACCACCACCTTCAAAGGCCTGATGTCCGTATTGATCGTAACGTGCTTTCTTATCTGGGTCACTTAAGACCTCATACGCTTCTGCAGCTTTTTTAAACTTTTCTTCTGCTGTAGCGTCTCCTGGGTTTTTATCCGGATGGTATTCTATCGCTTTTTTACGATATGCCTTTTTAATTTCAGCTTCAGTAGCACCTTTACTAATACCTAAAATATCATAAAAATCTTCTTTCATCATTTATCTTATTGTCCGGTTACTACCTTAGGAAAACGAATTACCTTATCTCCTAATTTATATCCTTTTTCTATAACGTCTACGATTTTACCCTTTAATTCATCTGTTGGGGCAGGTATTTGTGTAATTGCTTCGTGATCATCCGCATTAAAAGCATCTCCAGCAGCTACCTCAACTTCTGACAAACCTTTCCCTTTAAGAGCTTCCTTCAATTTATTATGGATTAACTCCACCCCTTTTAACACATCTTTATCAGCAGACTTTTCAATCTCTTTCATAGCACGATCAAAATCATCCAAAACAGGTAACATAGATTGCATTACATCCTGACCAGCTGTCTTAAATAATTCTATACGTTCCTTTGAAGTACGTTTTTTATAATTTTCAAATTCTGCAAAAAGCCTCAAGAATTTATCTTTCTCCTTTTCCAGATCTTCTTTTAATTGTGTTTCAACATCTACTTCCTCTACTTCAGTATCTTCAACAGTAGTATCAAGTACTTCTTCTACTTGATCTTTTATATCTTCTGTATTTTTATTTTTCTTACTCATGTAACTAGTACCTTTTATAAGTTTCTTTTTTTGGAGATGCAAAAGTACTGCCATTTTTGAATAAATGTCATAATGTCACTGGAATATTTTAGTATATATTTAAGAGTATTCATTTTCTAAAAAAATAATTTTGAAAATTCAAACTATAAACTAACGTTATTATGAAAACCAAATTGATTAACCTATTTGCTGTGACTGCAATTATTGTAGCAGCAACTTCTTGTAAAGGTGAGAAAAAAAATGAAACAGAAGCTACGGCAGCTGAAGAAGTAGTAGAAGCACCAGTAGAAGCAATTACATACGTAGTAGACAACGCGGCAAGCACTATAGATTGGGTTGGAAAAAAGCCAACAGAAAATCATACAGGAACCATCAATATCGCAGATGGTAAGGTAAAAACACAGGATGGTAAAATCCAAAGCGGATCATTCGTAATTGATATGACATCAATTAACGTAACTGACTTAGAAGGTAAGCAAAAAGCAGGATTAGAAGGTCATCTTAAAGGAGAAGGAGAAGGTAAAGAAGATCATTTCTTCAATGTAGCACAATTTCCAAATGCATCTTTTGAAGTAACTGGTGTTTCTGAAAAAGAAGGAAAAACTGTTATTGATGGTAATCTTACTATTAAAGGAATTAAGAAAAATATTTCTTTCCCAGCATCAACTTCTGTAGAAGGAAATACTATGACATTAAACAGTGAAGTTTTTACTATCAATCGTACAGATTGGGGCGTAAATTATGGATCTAAATCAGTATTTGAAAATTTAGGTGACAAGTTCATTTTAGATGATATCGAGTTAAAAGTTAGCTTAAAAGCGACCAAAGCTTAATTAAAAAAGATTTTATCAAGCAAAAAGGTCCAGCATTTAAAATGTTGGACTTTTTTTATTTCTGAATTGAATCCATCAAACTAGATCTTCTATTGCCTGAGTAATATTTTCATATTTAAATTGAAAACCTGTTTTCAAAATTTTATCACAACATACTCTTTGACTGCTAAAAAGAAGCATATGCATTTCTCCAAGAACAAGTTTCATAGCAAAACGAGGAATATTGGGTAGTATTATTTTTTTCTCCATTTGGTCAGCTATAACCATTGTTAATTTATGATTAGAAATCGGATTTGGAGCGACGGCATTATATAAACCGTTTAATTCTTCTTGAACCACGTGCATAAACATTTTTGCTAGGTCTTCTACATGTATCCAGCTTTGCCATTGCTTTCCATTTCCAAACACAGCTCCCATTCCTTGCTTTATAGGTTTTGCGATTTTAGGAAATGCGCCTCCATTATCAGAAAGCACCAATCCTATCCTTAGTAAACTAACCTCTATATTTAGTGTATCAAACTCTTGGACAGCCGATTCCCATTTTTTCACCACTTCTCCTAAAAACCCATTATCAACTTTATTGGAATCTTCCATATAATAATTCTGAAAAGAATCTGGGTAAATCCCAATCGCACTAGCTGATACAACTTGACGTATCGAATGTTTTATTTTTTTTAATGACTCTAAGATTAATGAAGTTGTAAGAACACGACTGTCAATAATTTCTTTTTTATAACTGCTCGTCCAACGTTTCGCTACTGTAGCACCCACAAGATGAATAATAACTTCGACGTCTTTAAAACAATCTAAATCAATTTCTCCAGAACTTGGATTCCAATAATATCCTTGATAATTCTTTTCAGATGTCAGTTTATTTTTACTTGTAGTAAGATAATTGACATCAATAGAAGATTGATGACATAACCTTACAATTTCCTGACCAATAAGTCCGGTTGCGCCAGTAATTAAAACTTTCATAATAAAGTAATTTATTGCAAAGTAATACGAGGGTTTAACATAACCTACCGATTTATTATAGGTTTAACACACTAAGAAAACTGTATTTTAATTTTCTAAAATCCATTATCAACCGTTCATTATTTTAGTGGCTCGAAGCATTTCTCTTTTGCCAGGAGGTCCAGGAAGTCTTTCTACAGTAAAACCTACTTCTTGCATCGCACGCCTTACGCTTCCCTTTGCAGAATACGTAACTAAAACCCCATGATCTAAAAGTGCATCATACATCTTTTTAAAGATATCTACTTCCCATAAAGTTGGCTGTACTCGAGCTCCAAATGCATCAAAATAAATCAAGTTATAACAAGATTTATCATCAATATCTTCAAAAAACTGTTGTCTCTTGGTAAGAAAAAATGAATCCGTTATAGCATGTTGATCCCCCCAAGAAGATTGATGAAAATGATCAAAAACAGCTACCTGATCTTGAGCTGATAATTGCTTTAAGTAATTCAGACATTTCACCTCTTCCATCAAAACAGGATACGCCTCTACTCCAACATAATATACTTTTTGAGAAACTTTAAGTGCTTCTAAATATGTTATAAAGGCATTTAAACCGGTACCAAAACCTATTTCTAAAACATGTAACTCTGGAAATGCTTTTGATTCTAAAACATGATCAAAACCCTTATCTATAAAAACATGTTTTGCCTCATTGATAGCTCCATGTTTAGAATGATAATGCTCATCAAGTTCCGGAAAATGAATAGTAGTAGAACCATCAGAAGTAGTAATAATCTCCCTTTTTAGATTCTTTTTCATTATTGTTTTACTAAAACTCCATCTGCCATAAAAGAATATGTTTTCTTAGGAGCAGTAATTGCTGCTATCTCAGTTTCTGATTTTCCTGCATCAGAAGCTAAATGACGTAATTCTTCCAAAGAAGTTTCCGAGACATACGCCTTACCCTGAACAATTATTGTGTCGTTCTCTATATCCTTTGGAACAAAAAAACCATAATCTTTAAATTTCACCATTGTTTCTTGATCATTTCCTAAAGCAACTTTCATCCAACATCCTTTAGCTTTACAAACATCGTTTACTGTACTAGAAAAAGTGATATCAATAGTATCTCCTTCACTAAGATTTTCGTATTTTTCTGCTATTGCATCCTTATAAAAAACTGTTTCTGATGAAACTTCTCCTCCAAAATTATCATATTGACTTAGTGTTACATCCGCAATTGAGAAAGATTCTTTTTCTTTTTGAACAGAATTACAAGATACTAGAAATGATAATCCGGCAAAAAATAGTGTGATTTTTTTCATGATACATTATTATTAATGATGTTTAGCAAAATTAAACATTTTTAAAATTCTTAATTTATAAGAAAAGGGTATTTTTGTTTAAAATATTAAATGAGTATATAGATCTATTATTATTTTAGAACTAATACAACAATTAATAAAAACTTTCATAACCCAATAAATTAAGTATCGGATGAGAAATGCAGTTCCGCAAGAGATCGAAATTACCAAGATAAATGAATCAAAAATCAGTCAAGTAGATTTTGAAAAATTAGCTTTTGGTAAAGTTTTTACAGATCATATGTTCATATGTGATTATGTCAACGGAGAATGGCAAACACCAAAGATTGTCCCTTACGGACCTCTAACACTGGATCCATCTGCTCGAGTATTTCATTACGGGCAAGCTGTTTTTGAAGGAATGAAAGCTTATAAAGATGATCAAGGTGATACTTTCTTGTTTAGGCCAGATGAAAACTTTAAACGAATTAACAAGTCTGCTGAGCGATTAGCAATGCCAGAATTTCCCGAAGAGTATTTTTTTGACGGACTAAATACGTTATTAAAACTAGATAATGAATGGATCAAATCTGGTTTTGGTAACTCCTTATATATACGCCCATTTGTAATTGCGACACAACCCAGTGTTTCTGCATCAGAAGCTGATGAATATCGTTTTATGATTATTTGTTCACCTGCACAATCTTATTATAGTGGTGATGTTAGTGTATTAGTTGCAGAAAAATTTAGTCGATCTGCAAGCGGAGGTTTTGGATATGCTAAAGCTGCTGGTAATTATGCAGGGCAATTTTACCCAACCAAACTAGCTAAAGAACAAGGATATCAACAAATTATCTGGACAGATTCTAACACTCATGAATATGTGGAAGAGGCTGGAACCATGAATGTTTTCTTCAGAATTAATGACACGTTATTGACAGCACCCGTTAGTGATAGAATCTTAGATGGGATTACTCGTAAAAGTTTGATTGCATTAGCAGAGAAACAAGGATATGACGTAGAGGTGCGCCCTATAAAAGTTAGTGAAGTTGTAGATGCTTTTAAAAATGGTAGTCTTAAAGAAATTTTCGGAGCAGGAACTGCGGCAGTAGTAAGTCCAGTAAAAGCATTCGGTTATAAAGGAGAGCATTATGAGCTAGAAAAACAAGAAAATTCATATGCTTCCCATTTTAAGAAAGCTCTTATGGATATTCAGTATAATAAAGCTGAAGATGCTTTTGGATGGAGAACGAAGGTGTAATTACTGAACTAAGATTAACAAATTACGAATTTATATAATCAAAAAATGCCTCAAGAGAATTCTTGAGGCATTTTTTGATTTATAATTATCGGTCTAAAATCTCCTTGATATTCGGTTTGAAATAATTAGGGCCTTTTAGCACTTTACCATCTTCTCTATATATCGGTTTTCCATCTTCTCCCAATTTACTCATATTACTTCGTTGTATCTCTGCAAACACTTCTTCTATTTTATGTTGCATTCCATGTTCTATAATAGTACCGCATAGAATATAAAGCATATCACCTAATGCATCCGCCACTTCTACCAAATCATTATCTTGTGCGGCCTCTAGATATTCTTCATTTTCTTCTTTCATTAAATTAAAGCGAAGTGTGTTTTTAGCTTCTCCTAAATCTGCAATAGGCTCATTTTTATATCCTATCTCGAATGCTGTATGAAATTCCTGTACAGCAGCAATTTTATCTTTCATGTATTTCCTCTAATAAGTTATCTTTGCTGTAAAAATAGCATAAATATGTTTAGTACTGGTCAATGGATATTTGCAGGATGTTTTGTAATAGCTTTTATTGTTTTAATGATTATCAGCTACCGAAAAGATCTTAAACTACATCGCAAATACTACAAAGGCAGTATTTTTATTCTCGTTGGTTTTATTATCTTTATTTTACTGCTTTTCGTACTAAAAACGTATTTAAGGCCAGAATAAAAACTATACCCCTAGTTTTCAATTAAATAGTAATTCCTATTACCTAGGATCATTGGATCAGTAGGAAGGTGTTGTTATGGTGTTTTTTTAGATACCTTTAGAAATATACCTTGTATTGGGTATACAAACAACAACTTATTTTAATGAGATTTGGAGTAACTAAATAACCTAAAAATGGAAGATAATTTTTATCGATTTACTGACCTATGCCATGTAAATCAACCTGAGAACTCCTATTGGTGTTGGGCTGCATGTGCTGAAAAAATGATTAAAGGACTTTACTCAAAATCTGAAATAGGCACAAGTAAATGTGAAATTGTTTCATATTACAAAAACCATGTTTTATCTACATATAATAATGATGATCAACTTAATCTTACCAGCTGTTGTAGTGATTCAGGAGAGTTTTTTAATGAATGTAATATTGGATTAAAGGATAAACATTTTATCAAAATCTTCAATAAAGCCGGATTTGAATGCGAAGAATTTTTGGAAACCAATAATCTTAAAAATATTGATTTCATTATCGAAAAACTTGAAGAAAACGACTCTCCAATTGTTTTAAAATTGAATACTTCCATGGCACATATGGTTCTAATTAGTGGTTATGGAAAAACTCCTGAATGCAACTATGTCTTTATTGGAGATCCCTCTCCTGGTATTGGAGAAAAATATGTTCGTTTTGATGTATTCCTAGAAGAATATATTTTGAATTCAAATGTAGCAAAATTTTGGGCATCAAAAGTTAAAAAAGTTGATGTTAATAATAAAAATCTTGCACTGGACCCTAATGTTACCAATGATCTCGAAGAGTTTTCAAAGAGCTTTAATTCTAAAATTGATAAAATAAATAATCTTAAATCAAAATTTAGAGTAAACATTTCCTTTATCAATGAAAATCTCGATACTGAAGAATCATCACTTATTAATGAAAATTATCAAAAAGAATGGAAAGATTTTGACTCATTATCAACTATTTTATGTATTCCAAAAGTACCAACAGGTTTTCATCTAGAATTTGATTTATTAGAAAATATTAGAGAAAAAATAACTCTCGATGAAGAAATTAGTGACTTACATATTATAAACTTCAATGAGTTTTTCACTACTGGAGTTATAAGAGATAATTCTGGTGTTAAAGAAATAAAGCCTATCAACTTTCCTTTAAATTACAAACTCGATAACTCTTGGCAAGAATATGATAAATTTTACTCAGCATTACAAAAACAACCAAAAGGAGTGTTTTTTGAAGACTAAATAACTTTACAAATAATTGAAATATGGCACATGAAAATTTAAAATTCGTAATTCGTTTAGAAGATCGAGATGTTTGGCAACCTGTATTTGGTTCGCAAGATTTTGGTACTTTTTATATGATTTATATTAAGATTAAAAACATCCAAGATATAACTGGTGATGATGGTACTCCATTTTTCTTATACACCTGTGATTTTAAATTACAAAATTATAGAGGTGCAATTACTATGGGACTTTCGGGATCACCGGATATAAAAATTGATAGTACTGCAGTTGAAGGTGTTGATGCTTTTCTAAACATTTCTGTTTCTCCCTTTTACATTAACAATGAAATACTTGATGAAAACATCATTGTTAAACATCCAATACAAGCAGGTATGACATTACAAACTAATTTCACCTTAAATGCACCGCCACAACATCTTTTTGACCCAGCTAATCCTGATAAATCAGTATATTTAAGTCCTTATCGTCTTATAAGAGATGGTGAAGCCTATTCCGAAATATCAACGAGAAAGCTAGGATCTAACGAACCATTTCCTATTCCAAAAGATATTGGATGTGAATTTGGGCCTTGTATTCCTGATAGATCAATCATAAAATAAATCATACGAATTGAAAAAAATTTCACTACTCTTTTTTTTATTCTCCATTTCATTAAATGCTAATGAAATGGAGATATTTTTCAATTACATAAATACTGGAAATTATAATTTAGCTAGAACTTCATTAAATAATCTACCTAATAAAGAGTTAAAAACTGAATTAAATATATTCTTGGATATAGTTCATCTAGGTATTTTTCCTAAAAATTATAAAAAATCAAATTCCAAAAATCCATTTTCTCTTCAAAATAACATTTCAACATTAAATAATGGTTTATATGATTATTTAAAAAAAGGCAATGAAATATCAGCATTTAAAATTTTTAAAAAAAGCTTAGAAATTGCAAAAAAAAGAAATGATAAATTATTAATTCGTGAATCTATTAAATTCATTTTAGAGATCTACGAACGCTTTAATATGATGATTGAAGATACTTCATATAAATATTTTATAAATGAGTGCAAAAAAAACACCACAAACACATTAGATAACCAAATTTGTACATTCTATGAATATCGCATAACACAAAGATACTTTTATAGGACCCCGGAGGAAATAAAAAATTATTATGTAAAAGCAAACAAATTTATTGATAAAAGTAGTCCGGAATTTTTAAAAGCGAAATTAGACCTTACTAATTCAGCTTACCATCAGCTAGTTACAAAAGATATAGATAGTAGCCATATTTATTTAACTAACTCAATAAATATATTAAAGAATTTAGATGGTTATTTTGAAAATGAACGTTTACAAGCTGCCATAATAAATAATGCTGTTTTACAATTTAAAAAAGGGTTGTTACAAAAAAGCGAAATCTCACTTAATAATATTAAAATAAAAAAAGATGGTTACTTATTTAAATTATTAAGGACTTATTTACATTTTTGGAAATATAAATTATATAAAACAAAAGGTGATTCAACAAAAAGCCTTTATTATTATAATAAATATCTTATTAATGAATTAAAAAACAATCAAGCTAAAAACTTACAAATTGTTTCAGAATATGAAACAAAATTTCAAACCGCAGAAAAAGAAAAACAAATCCTAATTGAACAGCAAAAAAAGAAACGAAACCAAAACATAGCTATAGGTTTAGGTGGGTCACTTTTTCTAGGAAGTGTTATTGCGATTCTTATTTATAGAAACACCAAACGCAAACAACGTATCGCCGAACAAGAACGGGAGATCGAAATTCAAAAGACAGAAAAACTACTCAGAGAACAGGAACTTACGGCAATTGATGCTATGATTTCTGGCCAGGAAAAAGAACGACAACGATTGGCTAATGATCTACACGATAATCTAGGGAGCACACTAGCAACCGTAAAACTGCATTTCGATCATTTAAAAAACAACCGTAATAACCCAAAAGTAGAAAACATAGAAGAATTATACAGTAAAACCAATAATTTACTAGATGAAGCGTATCAAAAGGTGCGTACTATTGCTCACGAAAAAAACAGTGGTGTTATGGCCAAACAAGGATTATTACCTGCTGTTAGAAACCTTGCAAAAAAAGCTTCTAATGGTAATAGATTACAAATTGAAGTTCAAGATTACGGACTAAATGAACGATTAGACAATGCATTAGAAATTTCTATCTTCAGAATTATTCAGGAGCTTATTACCAATACTATCAAACATGCCGACGCTTCAGAAATTGGTATTTCTCTTACTAATCACGACTCTTTATTGAATATCATTGTAGAGGACAACGGAAAGGGGTTTAATGCGAAAGTATTACCCGAAAAAGATGGAATGGGATTAAAAAGTATTGAAAAACGTATAGAACATCTAGAAGGAACTTTTGAGATTGATTCTACCATAGGAAAAGGAACTAACATTATTATAAATATACCTATATGATCACAGTAGCCATAGCAGAAGATCACCAATCACTTATCGATGGAATAGATTTACTTCTCAAATACGAAGAAGAAATAAGCATTATCGGAAAGGCAAATGATGGCGAAGAATTGTTAGCTATTGTTAGAAGAAAACAACCCAAAGTAGTACTTATGGATATCCGTATGCCCAAAATTGATGGTATTGCAGCCACTAAAATCATAAAAAAGGAACTACCATACACTAAAATTATTGCCTTCTCTATGTTTGATCAAGAAGATGCTGTGAGACAAATGGTGGCTGCGGGAGCGTCTGGGTATTTATTAAAAAACTCCCCTTTAGAAGAAGTTTTAACTGCTATACAAGAAGTTATGAAAGGTAACACATATTATGACGCTTCTATTGATCCTTCTTTTTTTTCGGAAGAGACAAAACAACAAGTAAAGAAACAGGTGCTTTCTAAAAGTGAACGTGAAATACTAACGCTTATTGGCCAAGGAAAAACCTCATCCGAAATAGCAGCAATTCGCTTCAACTCTGTATCAACTGTAGAAACACATCGTAAAAATATTATACGAAAATTAGGGCTGCAAGGAAAAGGAGAATTGCTTCGATATGCTATTGAAAAAAAATATGATTTTTAAAAGACTAAAGCTTATCCAATACAAATCAAAAATACCCTATTACGGGTATTTTTTTATGCTCATTTCGAAGGTAGATTTGATGTAAACAAAAAATACCATTCAAATGAAAAATTTTTATCTAATTACAATTATTGGAATACTATGTTGTTACAGTTGTAGCGAAGACAATGGCGATTCAGGAAATTCAGGGATATCTGATCCTGCGCAAATTGCTACTATTATGAACGACAATTTAATATTACCTCCCGGTTCTTTTACGGTAGATCCAAATACCGTACAAATTGATGAATCCATAACTATTGGTAATGGTTCTTCTAGCATTGTGCCATTAGCTTCTGGACAATCCATGACTAATTCTATATCATTTAACGCTCCAAACGGAAATGTAAATGCTGTAGGAATGCGATTCGGTACAACAGGGCCTATTTATTTTGTTCCTGTAAATACCAACGGTGCCACTGCTGGTACTGGAAATTTTGATTTTTTAATCAATCAAGGAATCTGTGCAGATTTATCACAAGTATGTCATGATATCAAATGCTATGAATTTGCACAAACATCTTCTGGAAATATCTCTAGAGCGAACATAAGAGATGTAGCTATGCTCTGCGGTAATTGTGATGAACCTTCGTGTCAAGGTTTAGTTGATGCATCTGATTGTGGAGGATTAGCTGGACAAGACGGAAGTCCGAGATTTAACCTTACTTGGTCCGGCAGTGCTGATTTAGATTTGTACGTTCAAGATCCGAATGGTGAAACTTTATCTTTTAACAATCCACAATCAAATTCTGGAGGTGCATTAGATATAGATTGTACCGGAAATTGTTCAGGTGGTAATTCAGAAAATATCACTTGGGCCAATGGAGGTCCTTCAGGCACATATCAATTCTATGTAAATATTTTTAGTGGAAGCGCTACATCATATACTATAACTGTAAGAGATAATGGTAACACTGTAAATACATTTAATGGTACTATCAGTAGTGGAAATTCTAACACATTAACATACACAAAAAACTAGACCTTTATTTTTTAGTGAGTCAAGTTAGCTAAGAAAATACCCCTAATTGGGTATTTTTTTTTGCTAATCTCCTGCCTAGTTTTAACAAAACTTTTAAATATTTTAATTATGATCAAATTGAAACTTTCCGATTTTGAAATTGACAATGTTTCTAAGAACTACAATTTCAGAAGGACATTTTATTCTGCTTTATTAGTATCATCTCTAGCAGTAACAACTTCTTGTACTACTGACAGTCCCGTTTGCACCGATAGTAATAGTGGGGATGCGGTAGGAGCTGGTGTTAACTGTGCGGACTCAGATTAATTTACTCGAATTTTAAAAAAACAAAAGAAGTTACCTTGTTATTCAATAAAATTGTAACTGGAAAAATACCCTCTTTTGGGTATTTTTTTGCACGTAATTCAATAGTAATTTTAACATAACACTAAACAATAAAAGTTATGATTAAAGTTTTTACATTCTCTAAAAGATTACTCAAAGATTTAAAAAAGACAACTATAAATAAGATTTACACTACTGCTTTTTTAGTTTCGTTTTTTTTAATCTCCTCTTGTTCTTTTCATCAACCGATGAACTTATAAAAGTTACTATTTAAATCCTTCTTTATAATAAAACACCACGTATGAATCTGCAAGAAATATTACATCCAATTACTACAGATGTCTTTTTTAATGAATATTTTGAAAAAAAACACCTAATAATAAAAAACAGAAACAGAAGTTTCTTTGATCAATTGCTATCTATTCAAGATTTAGATTCTATTTTATTTTCACAAACTAATCATCACCCGGATTTTAGATTAGCTGATCATTCTAAAACCGAAAAACCAGATTCTAAAGAATATACCATAAAAGATTCTGATATTATAGATCCCCTAAAATTCTCTAACGCATTCGAAAATGGAAGCACTTTAGTAATGTCTGGACTGCAAAATAAAATTTACAGTTTAAGAAAATTAACTAATGAATTAGAGACATTTTTTAAACATAAAATACAAACAAACATCTACCTAACTCCAAAAAAATCCCAAGGGTTTTCTACTCATTACGATACTCATGATGTATTTATATTTCAGTTTGAAGGTTCTAAGCATTGGCGTATCTATGACCAACCTGTTCTATTGGCTGATAAAACAACTCCTTTTAACAAAGAAGAATTCATTCCTGGTAAAGTAATCGACGAATTCACCTTGGAAAAGGGAGACGTATTATATATCCCAAGAGGAATTGTTCATGACGCCTATTGTACTAATCAAAATTCTGGGCACATTACTACAGGTATCATTGGCAAAACTTGGGCAGAACATTTAGCAGAAGTTCTTTTAGAAAAATCTAAATCCATATTACCGTTAAGGAAATTCACAAAATTTCATTCTATTAACGAAAATGATAAAAATGAAGAGATTATCGAAGTTACCAATGTTGTTACAGAACTCATCAAAAAATTACAACAAGATGATGAGATTATTGATGACTTTTATAGTAGGCAAAAAGCTATCGCACAAGGCCAACTAAGTCAAATAGTGAATATTGATTGTATTAATAAAGATTCTAAAATCAAGATTCGAGAAAAGAACAAATTTAGAATGATCAAAAACTGCGAAAAAATAGATGTGAAATTTTATGATCTAAAACTATCTATGCCAATACAATGTGAATCATTTCTTAATGTACTTATAAACGAAAATCAAGCATTACCTATCCATAAAATCCATTGTAATCTTGATGATCAAAGTAAAATTCTAGTAACCCGGCAGCTATCTAAAATTGGAATACTTGATATTGCTTCTTAAAATAGCTTAAAAAAATCACCTTCTAAGGGAATTAACTTAGAAGGTGATCTACATAAATAAAATATCTTCTTACTAGTTTACCTCTGGCAAGAAACCATAAGTCTTACTATATTCTAACATTTGAGTAACAAAATCTTTCGGTTGTGTTACATTTATCTTAGTAATTTCTCCATTCTCATCCATTTCAGGAACTAATACTGGATTTACAAAACCACTATAGGGAGCAGAAGTAAATTGCTCGTTCCTTTTTAGGACTTCTACATGAATATCTTGATCCACCTTCACTCCATAACCTTCTACTAATGCTTCAGCAGCCTTAAAATCACCTTCGGATTTAATACGTTGTGTTTCTCTTAGAAGACGACCAAAAATTTCACGTAGCTTTGTATAATCATTGATATTATAGTAGGTTTTACCTTCTCTAGTTACTTTTTCGATCACATTATCTTTTTCTCCTTGTTCAAAAGCCCAAGCACTTACCCATTGGCGATTACGCATATGCGCTTCTTCTACATCATCACCTAAATTAAGACGAATTAACTGTGTCATTAACCCATTTCTTATATAACCATCATAAGCTGCTTTTCCAACTTTTTCCCAATCATCAACCAATCCTAATTCTTGTAATTTTGGATCCATTAAATAATATAACCCTACTAAATCGGCACGCCCTTCTTCCATAGTAGATGCGTAATTCTTCAAAGTTTCTTTTGTCTCTCCAACTCCAGGGTTTAGTTGTCCAGAAGCATGTCCGACAACTTCGTGTAAAGCTGTATGCAATTTATCTCCTAATTGCCCATACTTCTCCTCTAATTCGTATTCTTCATCATCGTGAACAAACTCTTTAAGACGACCTGATCCACCTGCATTATTATAAGCATTGATAATATTACCTAAAGAAACTGATTTAGATCCAACCGCCGCTCTAATCCAATTAGCGTTAGGAAGATTTACTCCGATTGGGGTACTTGGGGATGCATCACCTGCTTCTCCAGCAACTGTAACTACTTTATAAGTTACTCCAACTACACTATCTTTTTTGTGCTCATCAATTAATGGAGAATTATCCTCAAACCATTGTGCATTTTCTGATAAAACCGCCATTTTCTTAGACATATCAAAATCTTTGATCTGTACTATTGTTTCATAAGAACCTCTATATCCTAATGGATCATTATACACTTCGATAAAACTATTGATATAATCAATATTACCTTCGGTAGCTGCGGTCCATGCCACGTTATAATCATCCCAAGTTTGTAAATCACCAGTTTTATAATACGCTATCAATAAACCTAATGCATCTCCTTGTGCTTTATTTTCTGCAACTCCTTGTGCCTTTTCTAACCATTTGATGATCTCATCAATAGCAGCTCCATATAAACCTCCAGATTTGTATACTCTTTCTTTTAATGCTCCATTTTCTTTAATTAGCTGAGAATTTAAACCATATGATAAAGGTTTTTTAGGATCTGGAGATTTCATATTAGCGTAAAAAGAAGTAACATCCTTATTAGTAACACCAGGCCCATAAAAATTAACTGCTGATGAGGCTACATTATCTACTCCTTTTGCTTGATTCACCTTTTTAGAGTCATCCTCATTAAAAATTACGTTCGTGGCATCTTCTGATAATTCAGTCTTAGTTTCTGCTAAAAGAGATACTAAATAATCCTTATCAAATTCTGGCTTGATTTTATCATTACTATAATGATGATGAATTCCATTAGAAAACCATACTCTCTTTAAATATGTTTCAAAAAACTTCCAATCATCAGTAGTTTTATCTCCTGCATAAGAGGTATACACTTTTTCTAAAGACTTTCTAATTGCTAGGTTATGGCGATAGTTTTGATCCCACATAATATCTCTTCCACTTAAACCAGCTTGGGTAAGATAATATACTAACTTTTGTTCTTTAAGAGAAAGATTTTCCCATCCAGGAATTTGATATCTAAGCACTTTAATATCTGAAAATTGCTCCACAAGATGATCGAATTTTTCTTCTTTCACTTCTTGTTTTGTTTCTTCTTGATTAATCTGATCCTGTATACTTGGATCCTTTTTACAAGCAATTAGCATTGCACTAACTATCATAAAAAATATTATACGATTAAGTTTCATTTGTTTATGTTTATTGTTTCCAGCAAATGTAACGAAATAAAAAAAATCACTTTTTTAAATACTTACCAAGTCCTATCTTAATAAGACATAAAACTAATAACATCATAACCTATTGGAAATCTTAAAACTAAAACCCATTTTAAAAATTGATTATATTAGCTTCTGAAAAGATCTAAACTAACTAACATGAAAATCATAAAATATCTATTCTTTCTTCTACTTATCTTAATTATTGGTGGTAGTGCTTATGTCGCTATGATTGATGGTAAATTTCAGCTAGAAGAAAGTAGAGTAATTGACGCACCTGATGAACTCCTTTTTAACACTGTTAATGAATACAAAACATGGAAAAAATGGAACCCTTGGATGGATAATTCTGATGATTTAATTTTAGGATACGGAAACCAGACCAGTGGTAATGGAGCTTCTTATAGCTGGAAAAGTGAAACACAGGAAGATGGAAAAATGAAGACAGTAAAAGTTGCACCTTTTTCTAGTATCGAACAAAAACTCTCTATAGTTCTTCCGGTAGTTGATGAAATTACTAATGACGTTTATTGGAATTTTGAAAGACTTGAAAGTAATAAAACTAAAGTCACTTGGGGAATCAAAGGAGAACAAGGCTTTATGGAAAAATTATTTTGGATGACAAAGGATAGTACTATGTCTGAAAGTTTAAGACCTATGTACAAAGAAGGACTAGAAAAACTAGATTCTTACGCAAAAGAAAAAATGAAAGAATATTCTATCAATGTTGATGGAGTTACAGAACACCAAGGTGGTTTTTACATGTATATGGCTACTGCATCATCTATTGCGGAAATTTCTCAAAAAACGGAGCAAATGATTCTTTCGGTCGTATCATATGTGCAACAGAATAAACTTCCACAAACTGGTATGCCTTTTACTCTTTATAATGAATATAATGAAGCTCAAGGAACGGCTATTTATTCGACGGGAGTACCTATTAGAGAAGAAGTAATTACGCCTTCTGACAGTAATATTTTATGTAGCTCATTACCTAAACAAAGAGTTGTAAAGATAACTTTAAATGGAGATTATATAAACTTAAAAGAAGCTTGGGAGACTGGCTATAAATATATAGATCAAAATGGACTAGAAGCTAATCCAGAGTCTTCTGCTTTTGAAGTTTATAGGTCCAATGCAACCTTACAACCAAATCCGGCAGCTTGGATCACAGAGATTTATATACCGATAAAATAATAGATACTTATACTAAATGAAACAATTACTTCTTGTATTTATAGGAGGAGGCACAGGTAGTGTAGCAAGGTTTCTTATCAGTAAATACCTAAATAATGAAGCTACTGGAATTCCTTATGGAACTTTTGCAGCAAATATTCTGGGGAGTTTTCTGATTGGTATTATATTAGGACTAGCTCTAAAAAACAATGTTTTATCTCAGAATACCATTCTATTTCTCGCCACAGGTTTCTGTGGAGGATTTACAACATTTTCCACTTTTGCCTATGAAAACCATATGCTTTTAAGATCTGGTGACTTTATAAACTTTGGTTTATATGCTATAGGTACTTTTGTGATAGGATTTCTTTTAGTATTTTTAGGAATGTGGATAGCAAAAATGATATAAAGATTTTTATCCGCTTAAACACCATAAAGAATAAATGAAAAAAATAGAAGCGATCATTCGTAAATCAAGATTTAAAGAAGTTAGAGATGCATTGCACGAAATAGAAGTGAACTTCTTTACGTACTGGGATGTTACTGGCGTAGGTAATGAACAAAAAGGTCACGTATATCGAGGCATTAGCTATAGCACTACAGATATACAGCGTAGGTATCTATCCATAGTTGTTTCTGATGAATTTGAACAAAAAACTGTTGAAACAATTATCAATGCAGCTAAAACCGGAGACGTAGGAGATGGAAAGATTTTTGTGTCAGAAATACAAAACACCTACAGAATACGAACTGGTGAACATGGTAATCAAGCTCTAAACTAATTTTTTTATACATATATTGAAAAGGCTTACCTATTGGTAGGTCTTTTTTGTTTAAGTGATATTCTTAACTTTTATTTTTAAATAATTTAACAAATTATAGACCTTAAAGTCACTTTTTTATCTTCTTTTTCTAAAAACCCACTTTCAAAATTCTTAAAAAATCACGAATTAAACATTAATGTCTAATTTTTTAAGGGCATAAAATTGAAAATATGTAAAAATAACTACTCAACCCCTATTTTTTATTGGGGTAAAATTGTTTTAACATAGTTTTACAGCTCCAATTAAAAACAAATTAATACCAATTAATGTTTATTATGAAAACAAAAACCGTAACAAAACTTTTCAAAAAAGTATGCCTTTTTTCTCTTGCGCTAGTTAGTTTAACCACCGTAGCACAGGAAGAGGAAGAAAAAAAATGGTTCGATAACTTTTCGGTTAATGGATCCGTTGATGGATATTTTAGATATAATTTTGGGGCACAAAATGACAACTCCACAGCACCAGCAACTTCTTTTGCTAATCAATCTGGATTTGCTTTAGGAATGGCTAATCTAATACTTGGCTATGAAGGGGAAAAAGTAGGATTTGTAGCTGATCTTGTATTTGGCCCAAGAGGTGAAGATGCTGTATTTCTTTCAGATGGTTCTTCTCAAATCGTAAACCAGTTATATGCATACTGGAATGTATCTGAGAAAGTTAAACTTACTTTTGGAAATTTTAATACGTTTCTAGGTTACGAAGTAATATCACCTACAGGTAACTTTAACTATTCAACATCGTATATGTTCTCTTATGGACCTTTTTCTCATACAGGACTTAAAGCAGATTTTGCAATCAATGATAATTGGTCTGCAATGGTAGCAGTTATGAATCCAACAGATTACACAGAAAATAACCCTTTTGACACCTATATTTTTGGAGCACAAGTTGGATATGCTGCTGATAACGGTAGTGCATATTTAAACTTTAGATATGGAAATGAAGGTGAACCAGGATTAGTAGGACCAACTTTTCAGGTGGATCTTACTACAGGTTGGGATCTTTCAGAAAAATTTTACTTAGGAGTAAACACTACTTATTTAACTACAGAAGATCAAGGAGATGCTGATGCATCTGGATTTTATGGCGTAGCATTATACCCGCAAGTAAAAGCAACTGATAATTTTAGTATTGGATTAAGAGGTGAATACTTTTCTGTATTCAACGGAGGCTTAGTTGATGTAGTAGGTTTAGATGCCGAAGGTGATGGTAGCGTAATTGCTGCGACACTTACAGGAAGTTATGATATTGGTGACCTAACGCTTAAGCCTGAATTAAGATTAGATTCAACTTCTGAAGATTTCTTTTCGGATAATGATGGAGAAGCAACAAAAAGCCTTTCATCTTTTGTTCTTGGAGCCATCTATAAATTTTAATATATTATAGTTTAATATATTTGTTTGTTTATGCAAAAAGCGCTCTGTTTATTCAGAGCGCTTTTTATTTATTTGTTTACTTCGTGTATATCATATTTCTTAACTCCCACAGGTATTTCTAACTCTAAATGATTTTCTTCTGGAGGAATTGGGCAAGAATATCTTGCACTATAAGCACAATATGGATTATAAGCCATATTAAAATCAATAAGAATTATATCTCCCTCTGGTATCTTAAGATCTATAAAACGCCCTCCTCCATAACTAGTTTCTCCATTGGTTAGATCAGTAAAAGGAAGAAAAAGATAATCTTCATATTCTGATTGTGTCTTTAAACCTTGATTTTGATATATATTCAATGTCCATTCTTTTTCTTGAAGTGTAAAATGAGCTTCTCCAAACTTAACATAAATAGGTTCTCTATCCGTTGTAGTTTTCATAATAAACGGAGTCTCATATGGGGTTCGAACAAATTCTGCCGTAACACTATACGTGGTATCAATATCAAAAAAATCAAGCTCTTTAAATACTTTAAAATCTTTTGGGGTTAATGGTGATTCTTCTTCGGATGCAAACTCCTTATTAAGTTCATCCTGAAATATTAATATTTTTTTAATGGTCGTAGAATCTTGAGCCATCATATGACTAAAGAATAATATTAGTAAAAAAGATAATTTATGCACTGTCCCCTTATTTTTTTGCAAAAGTACAAAGCATTAGCAATAAACAAGTTAATATTCTCTAAAATTGCTGTTAGTTTTTCGACAAAAGGTTACTTTTACCAGTTTTCAGAAAACCAACCATCAATACATTGAAAAAACTTTTCAGAAATTATATCGACACTTTTTCTGGCTTATCAAAAGAAGTTTGGTGGTTAGCACTTATTACCTTAATTAATAGAATGGGTGCAATGGTAATACCTTTTTTATCTTTGTATCTATCCGACAATCTATGCTTCTCTCTTGGCCAGATTGGTTGGGTAATGACTAGTTATGGACTAGGTTCTTTATTAGGTGCTTGGGTTGGAGGAAAATTAAGCGACAGCATTGGTTATTATAAAGTAATTTTAGGTTCTTTACTATTAACAGGCCTCTCATTTTTTATTGTTCAATATTTCACTAGTTTTTGGAGTATCTGTATCAGCTTTTTTGTATTAATCGCGGTTGCCGATTCTGCACGTCCTGCTTTTTTTGTAGCACTTAGTGCCTATAGCAAACCCGCAAACAAAACTAGATCTTTAACTTTTATTAGATTAGCGATAAACCTAGGGTTTTCTATGGCTCCTGCTTTAGGTGGTTTTATGATTGCAACAATTGGTTATTCTGGATTGTTCTGGGTGGATGGAGTCACTTGCATTATTGCTGGAATAATTATGATTAAGACCTTACATCCTAAAAAAGCTAGAATAATTGACAAAGAAATTATTGTAGATAATCCAACCCCAGCTTATAGTGATGGAGTTTATATGATTTTTCTAGTAGCACTAACACTCTTCGGGTTTATTTTTGTCCAGTATTTTTCTACAATCCCCTTGTATTACAAGGAAGTACACCTGCTTTCTGAAAGAAATATAGGATTAATCTTAGCTATGAATGGAGTGTTAATTTTTATTTTTGAAATGCCATTAATAGCCTATTTAGAATCCACTTCAATATCTAAAATTAGAAATGTAATGAACGGGTTTCTTCTAACCGGGATCAGCTTTATATTGTTATTAATAACTCCTTGGACTGGGATTGTCATTATAGGTATGATCATAGCAACACTTGGCGAGATGATTTCGTTTCCTTTTGGAAATGCTTTTGCTTTAGACAGATCTAAAAGAGGTAGACAAGGTGCATATATGGGATTATACAGTATGTCTTTTTCTTTTGCTCATATATTTGGACATAATTCTGGAATGCAATTTATAAATCAGTATGGTTATAATAACACTTGGATACTCATGACTATAGTTTCTGCAGTAGGAATACTTTTATTATTCATTGTAAAACAAAAAATCAATAAAGAAAATACTTTAAAGGCATTAAATTCTAATTAAGAAATAAATTATGAGATCTATATTATACGCCATTTTTCTATCAGCAATAATAATTAGTTGTCAAGAAAAATCTATTTTAAGTAACAAAGAACAAGTTAAGGTATTAAAGAAAGAGAAAACTTTCCCTAAACTAGAACCTAACAGATATAATGTAGCTTTTTTATTGATGGATGGGACTTACAATACCGAATTCACTGCTCCTTTTGATATTTTTCAACATACTCAATATCGAAAAAACATTAAACAAATGAATGTTTTTACAGTTGCCAATACAGATGAACCAATTACTACTTTTGAAGGTGTAAAAATAATCCCAGATTATAACTACTTAAAAGATGTCTTACCTAAAATTGATATTCTAGTAGTACCAAGTGCAGAGCATCATCTGGATACAGATTTAGAAGATGAAGCAATGATAAATTTTGTGAAAAAAGTGAATCAAACAGCTTCTTACATAACTTCACATTGTGATGGTGCTTTCGTATTAGCTAAAGCAGGAATATTGAACAATGTAGTTTCTACAACGTTTCCTAGTGATATTGACAAAATGCGAGAAATGTTTCCTGATTTGGATATAAGAAAAGAGGTATTATTTGTACATGACGGAAAATATATCACATCCGCCGGCGGAGCTAAAAGTTTTGAGGCAGCCTTATATTTATGTGAACATTTATACGGAGCAGAAATTGCTCGATCATTAGCAGGTGGGCTTGTAATTGATTGGAATTTAGAAAACATACCGCATTTGGTAATTTCAAAATAGATCTGGAGTACACTAAAAACATAAAAGCGCTCCGATCAAGGAACGCTTTCATCAATTTTAGGGCTAATTACGTACTCTCTTTAGCTTCAAGATTTGGGGTCTTTCAGACTAATGTCCTCACACCTAATAGGCCCTGATGTATTCCAAACTAAAATTTTAAATCCATATCGTCATACAATTTAAAATGTTAATTCTGGCCATACACCGAAGTATTTTTTAAGCACATGTAAATATATTGTAAAAAAATTGTTAATACAAAATTTTTAACGATAAAAAACAATAAAAATCGATGAAATACACAAAAATGTATTTATCAAAGGTTTTTTCATCAATAAAAATCGATTAAAGTTTTATTTTATACAGTAATTCTCCCCTTTATTCTTTAAAAAAATCTGTTAAAAAAGAAAAGCGATCTTTTTCAAGATCGCTTTTTCATACGGGGCAAATTACGTACTCTCTTTAGTTTTTAGATTCGGGGTCTTTAGACTAATGTCCTCACACTTAATTTATCCCAATGTATATTCCAAATTAAAATTTCAAATCCATATCGTCATATTTCTTGATATGTTAATTTCTACAATACACACCGTTCATATTTTACGTGTTATAAAGATATATGAATTTTTACTTCAAAACCGTAATCTAAAAAAAAGTTATTAACAAAATATCGATTAAGTGTTATTTACTATCGTCAAAATACACAATAACTTACTTTTTAGTCAAAATTGAAATACTTTGAAGTCCCCAAATATTGTTTGATAATACCATTATATTCTTTTGAAACCCTTAGAGCTAAAGTCCCATCTATGTTATAAAGTGATTCTATTTCCTTATATCCTTGTTGAAGCATTTTTTCTAAATAAAAAAGGGCTGTTTCATCGTCTTGATCAATCGTGCTTAATGAAATAATATTTCTGTATGATTCAAAATCATCTTTATCTACTATCGTACTCAATATATTTAAAAATATTTTCCTGTCTTCTTCGTTTTTATTAACCAGTTCTTTTTTATAGTCAGACAAAACATTTTTCAGAAAACCTCTTAATCTAATTACCATATTCGTAGCATATGCGTCTCCATCCTTCTGTCTTTTTTCCAGTTCACCCATTTTATATTGCCACCAGCCAAGATTATCATATTGATTAAGCTCGATATCTTCTTCTAACGAAAAAAACAATGACTGTCTTAAAAATATTTCTTGATTTTGATATCTAGTTATAAGTCTCTTTTCTTTCTTATAGCTATTATTTTTTTTGATTTCTTTTTTTTCTTCTTTAAGGCTATCTACATTAAAAAAAGAATCATATCTATTCATAATTTGGGTTAGCTCATCATATGCCCGTATATACTTACCTTCTTTTTTCAGTAAAGAAACGAGTTCTTTATCTCTCTTATATCTATTAGCAATCCAAACAGAATCTTTTGGTATCATTCCCTTAGCCATAGCATCCAAGGTAAAATATGGTAATGCTTTTGATATTACCTCCGAAGATGGAAGTTCATCTTTACCATCAAAAAAGGAAACTTCAGAACTTATTTTTTTCCTTTTAAAATACTTATCAATATCTATAAAATCAAGCGTTCTAAAATTTTTGTCCCCAACCATTCCTACATATGAGAAATTCTTATTTCTACCTATTTTTTGATAATAGTTATAACTATCGCCAATAGCAATCGCGCCACTGAAATGTTTGTATAAAAGAGGCAATGAGGTATTTAGAGGAGCATCTTTCCCTACTCCAAAAACATACATTCTTTCATTTTGAATTGGAAAAAGAGAAACCATATGTTTTATAAAAAGAGCAATATAATTGGATTTTTCTTCGGAACTTAATTTTTCTGAATAATTAGAAACCACTACTATGTATCCAAACTCCTCTGCTGAATTTTTAAATACATTGGTAAATTCATTCATCCTTCCTGTACTGTCAAACCCAAAAAGTATTGGCCAACCTTTGTTTAAATCTAAAGATGTCGGTAAATAAATACTATAAACCCCTTTACTAGAAGGTACTGTCAATGAATCTATAACCTGTCCTTTTTTTAGTCTTAAAGTATTTTGACTATATGAATAAGTCACAGTACACAAAAACACATAAAACAATATATTCCTAATAGAAGTAAATTTCATATTTAAAAATTTTGACTAAAATAAGAGCAGCAAAAAAAATGCCATTCACATCTTTTATTATATAAAAGTGTATCTGAAATTATACTCCAATGTTCCCTAATTCTACACCTTCTGAGTAGGCAACTTTAATATCATGCTCGCTAAATGCTTTTTTAATCTCTTGATGGGTTATAAAGGTAACTTCCCAAAAATCATCGGGTTTTACATAAGGTCTTACAGCTATCAAAATATTATGAGAATCAAAATTTTCAATTCCAATTTCTGTTTTTGGTGAATCTAAAATTTTATCAATTGGAGCTATGGCATTCTCAATTACTCGCTTAACCTTAGAAAAATCTTCATTATACGGCATTGTAACACCTATCTCTAAACGTACTACACCTCTCTTAGAGTAATTAGCAACAACATCATCGGTTATTTTAGCATTAGGAATAATTAAAACTTTATCTCCAGGAGTTATTACAACAGTACTAAAAATACCTATTTCCTGAACTTTTCCAAAAGAATCACCAACCTGAATCCAATCTCCTGCTTCGTATGGTTTTAGAAACATAATTAAGATTCCTGATGCAAAATTACCTAAACTTCCCTGCAAAGACATCCCAATGGCAAATCCAACCGCAGCGAGAATAGCTAATAGCCCTGATAAATCTACTCCTAAAATTGTAACAATCGCAAAAATGACAGCTATCTTTAGAACTACCGATATAATCGAAAGCAGGAAAGGGCGCATAGTATCCGAAATACCCGTTTTTTCTAAGGTTTTATCTAATAATTGAAGTACTTTTTTAATGATTTTGAACCCTATCCAAAATACCAAAGCAGCTCCAATAATTCTTGGAGCGAAAAAGACAACTTTATCAATGGCTATTTCAAAATATTCGTATAATTTTTCCATGATGCGATTTTTATAATATCTAAAATAGAAAAATAAAATAAAAAAACGCTCAGAGTTTTGCTCGAGCGTTTTTCTTATCCTTTTCCCGTACTATCTTTAGTTCTTTTGAACCAATGTCCTCACACAAGATTTTGATAAATTCTATACACTTATATAGGTATCAAATCTTATGCCAAAAAAGCAAATAACGAGCTCTAAATCAATTTATTTTCTGAAATAGCTCTTTTATATTTTTTTAGTTCTTTAGACACTCTTGGCGCCATCAAAAATAAACCGATCATATTAGGAACGAGCATAGAAAAAATCATTGCATCAGAAAAGTCAGTAACAGCAGTGAGACTAGCTGCAGAACCAATAATTACGCAGATACAAAATATACTTTTATAGATATATCCAGTGAACTTTCCTCTACCAAATAAATAAGACCAGGCCTGATATCCATAATAAGACCAAGAAATCATAGATGAAAAAGCAAAAAGGGTAACCGCAAAGCTTAATACATATGGAAACCAAGAAATACCACTCTCTAAGGCTTTAGCAGTAAGTAAAACTCCTTGCTCATCAGAGATTTCTGTTCCTACATCAATTTGTCCTGTAATTATGAGAACAATAGCTGTCATCGTACAAATTACCACAGTATCTATAAAAGGTTCTAATAACGCAACTAATCCTTCACTTGCTGCATATTTAGTTTTTACCGCAGAATGCGCGATAGAAGCTGAACCTATTCCAGCTTCATTAGAAAAAGCAGCTCTTCGAAATCCCTGGATCATCACTCCTATCATTCCACCTGTTATCCCTTCTGGACTAAAAGCTCCATTTATAATAGCATAAATAGCATCTGGTATTACTCTATAATTAATAGCTATAACGGTTATTACAGCTACTACATACAAAACAACCATGGAAGGCACTATTTTATCAGTTACCTTAGCGATCTTTTTTATACCACCAATAATAACAATACCGACCAGAATAGCCATTACTAATCCAAACAACCATCCTTTTCCATAGATAAAACTATTTTCAGCGCCTGTTACATGCTCGAATAATTTAAAAGCTTGATTAGCTTGGAACATATTGCCTCCCCCAAAAGATCCACCGACACACATAATTGCAAAAATTATGGCTAAAATTTTTCCTAGATTAGTAAGTCCTTTTTCTTTTAAACCTTTACTTAGATAATACATTGGACCGCCATACACCGTACCATTTTTGTCTATTTCTCTGTAAGCTACCCCTAAAGTGCATTCAACAAATTTGGATGCCATTCCCAAAAAACCTACTAAAATCATCCAAAAAGTCGCTCCTGCTCCTCCAATAGATAAAGCAATCGCTACACCTGCCACATTTCCTAAACCAACTGTTGCTGATAAAGCTGCAGTTAAAGCCTGAAAATGACTAACCTCGCCTATTTCACCTTCTATCCTAATTGTATCCGGTTGATCGCCTTCTTTTGTATAAACTGATTCTGACACCTCCAATAGAGCAGAGGATTCTAGATCATCATACTTACCTCTAACAATATTTATTGAAGTCCAAAAACTCTTAAAATTTATTCCTTTAAAATAGATTGTAAAATAAGATGCTCCTACTAACAAAACGACCAAAACCCAAGGAATTCCAACTTGAGAAGTAATTGGTATTTCTGCAAAAATACCATCTACAAACCAATCTGTAGCATTCTTAAAGCCTTCGTTAATGTTTTGATCAATAGTGCTTTCTAGTTTTTCTTGCGCGTTTGTATATACATACGCAAAAAAAGAAATACACATTGTTGTAATTTTCTTCATCTGTTCCGAGTATTATGATTTCGGACGAAGATTGAATAAAACTAGCTTTAAGAAAAGATTACGTACTGATCAAAATCGACATTACGTATACTTAAGCATATACTTAATCAGTATTTTTATTTTGGATACTAGCGTACTTTAGTAATTCATTGGCTTTAGCAAATGCGATAAGTTGTTCTTTTCCATCAGCTCCACTAATTTTAAGTACTTTCTTAATCTGGTAAATATGGGTTTGAAAACCATCTAAACTAATATTCATAGCTTCAGCAATCTCGGTATATGATTTACTAGCTCCACACGCTCCTAGATTTCCTAACACTTCTTTTTGTCTATCAGAAAGTGCTATTCTTGTAGATTCTTCTAATACATTAATTTTTACTTCACTTTCTTTTAAGCGTTTTTGTAATGTAGTAATTGTATCTAGATGACTTTCGTTAGCTACTACTAATTTTTCTTGCTGTTTTAGTAGCAGCTGTTTTTCTTCA
Organism: Aquimarina sp. AD1; assembly: GCF_003443695.1. NCBI lineage: Bacteria > Pseudomonadati > Bacteroidota > Flavobacteriia > Flavobacteriales > Flavobacteriaceae > Aquimarina > Aquimarina sp. AD1. The sequence continues at coordinate 2,416,609 of NZ_CP031966.1, forward strand.
AGAAGGACCTCCAGTTCCGTTTGTTTTAGTTCTTTTTCTGAAAGAAATTTCCAACTATATAATAAAATGGAAAATAGCAGGATAAATAAAAATTTGAAGGAAACTCCAGCAATTACTCCAAGTAAGCTCCAAAATTCCTGATCTATGTAACCCAGTACTTTATCTTGTGGTATAATTCTATGTGTTACAGCAATTACGATAAGTACAAATAACAAAAAACAAGGAACTACCATAAATTTCATAGCCCGGTTTGCAAAAGCTTTGCTTAGTTCATTTAATAAGGCAAATGCCACAATTAAAGAAATTGGAATATCTATAAGCCAAATAAAATTATTACTAATCTCTGTATTACTATAAGAAGTGACGATAAATACAAAAGCTATCATCGCCAGAACACCACTAAAAAGTGTTACAAACTCTTTCTCAGAAAAACGCTGTACCAATCTAACCACGATATTACGTTCTTTCTGATGTTCTATAGATGGTAATGACAGTAAAATACTAAGTGAATTGGTTAAAGAAATAAATACTCCCAGATAAATGACAATCTTATTAGTGGTTTCAATATCTATTAATTGGACCAATATAACATTTATGAGAGCGCCCAACCCCCATAAAAAAATTGCAAATCCGAACCATTTAATACCACTAATCGCTATAGAAGACTGATTCTTTATCTTCTCTTTATAATAAATCCTATGTATTACGAAAGCAGTAATTAAACAAACTATTGCCGTAACATAATATTCTAAAGTAACGTACATGATATTCTAAAGATAGTATATATTTTATTTATTATTTCTATTCAAAATCGGGTTGTTTTCGACCACATTAGATAAAATAATATGAGTTTTAGCCTCCCCATACGTTATCAATCTATCTATAAAACCTTGAAGATGAACCTGATCCTCCAGAACTACTTCCATAATAATATTTTCATTACCAGTAATTCGATAACAATTAAGTACTTCTTTAAATTCAGATATTTTTGATAGAAATGGTTTTAAACGTCCCATAAAAGCTCTTAAAGTTATAATAGCTTTTAGTTGATAACCCGTTTTGGCATAAGAGACTTTGGTTGTATATCCTTCAATAATACCATAATCTTCCATTTTTTTAATTCGTTCGGCAACAGCTGGGGAACTTAGCCCCACGCTTCTTCCTATTTCCGCATTAGATAGTCTCGCATTCTCCTGTAATAATTGAAGAATTTTCCAATTTGTGATATCCATTATAATTTTAAGTAAAAAATAGAATTTACATTATTTTCTAAAGCAAATTAAACATTATACCTTAAAGTAAAAAGCAATATCCCTATAAATACTCTTAATTTTGACTTAACCATGAATTCGAGCCCTAAAAATAAAATATTATATAAAAAAGCTATGGAAATACTCATTCTATCAAAGAGTGTTTCTAAATATTTAGTTCATGATTTTTCTGCGTTAGAGAAAAACGGAAATGAAAATCCTTTTATTTATTTTACGGGTGATATTATAAAAGATTCTGATTCTTTAGTTCCTGAAATTCTTAAGGCAGAAAATCAAGTTTTCCAAAATGATCGTTTAAAACATGCTTGTTTATTAGAGAATTTAACTAATAAACTTTATCGAAATTGTCAACGACTAGAACATTCTGAAAGTAATGGTAAAGATTTTGTTAGACTACTTCGCAAAGAGGTAAAAAAGTTCAAAAAACTTCAGCGTAACTGGATGATGTCCTTATAATCAATTTATGGATAAATCAACTTCCTTATTTTCTTAGTAAGTTCCTTCTGTTTCTGATTAGATTGATATAGATTGGGATTATTCATAGAGTGTGCAACAGCAAAAATCTGGAATCTCAACCTTTCTAGCATTTTTTTTGTTTGCGGATCTTCTTTTTCGTCTAGCTTTTCTAATTTCCCCAACTCTTTTTCCCACCAAGAAAGATCAATTTTATCAGGTTTTTTATAATCTTCAAACAGACGTGTAGTAAACTTCTTGGTCAAAGTAACTTCTTTATCAAATGCCTTAGACACAGATTTTAATAAATTCTTATATTCTTTACTCTTGCGGATTACTTTTAATTTATCCACAATACTATCCAATTTATAAAACGAATTATAAGTAGTCAAAGCGCGTTCATAATTTTCTACAGCGATTAGTAAATCTCCTTCTTCCTGCGCCTCTAATGCAGTGTTGTAAACTTTTTGATAATTCTTATAAATTTCTGAATCATCTTTTTTACGAATACCTTGAAGATGTGCCTGAATTTCGAGCCAATCGAATGCTCTTAAAATTTGATCAGGAGGCGTCCAACTATGATGACCATCATAGGTTATTAATGTGTTTGTAAAATTTAGTTTTTGTAAATATCCTTTTGCACGAATCATTTCTTGATAATTCATATCCCTATCACCACAAACACCGGCATACGCAAAACTCTGCGTACTGGGAACATGAGAAGATTCTAAAGAAAAGCCTGCACCACATCCTACAACGCCAGCTACTTGATTTGTTAATACTGCAATGGCCGAAGCTAAGCGAGATCCTCCAGAGAAGCCAGATAAATATATTTGATCTTGCTTAATCTTAAAATTAGCGAACATAAATTCGAACAAACGATTGGTAATATCAAAATTACGATCGTACGGTCCATTTTTAGTGTGATTGGAGCATACTAATATATATCCATAAATTTCAGAAGCTTTAATAAACTGTTGTATTCCTCTTTTACCTTCTGCTCCTGGATCAAAAATAAAAACAATTGGTGATGTTACATTGGCATCAAAAGCACTAGGAAGATATATCGCAAATGTCTCTTTACTTTTATCAGAGACAAGAATAGAATCTATGAGTTTTCCTGTTTCATAGGTTTGAGCAAAAGTATTTACACAAATACTCAATAATATGATATATCTTAACATTACTTATATCTTTTGAATCAATTACTTACCTTTTGAAGGTTATTTCCTCCCAATTGATCGAAAAAAAAGCAAATAATTTACTGGTTTATATAGTTAGATGAAGATAAAAAAATAAAATTTATTCCCTAAAAAGTTTGATATTTTATTACTAATCAGCTTTATAGAAAACTATTGCTAAAAAAACACAATCAGATCAATCTTTAGATTCTAAAAACTCTTTTTCTTCTGTTGTTAATACAATAGCATTAGAATTAATAACGTTAGACGGCAACATTTTGTAAATCGGTTGTTCTAAATCCACTACCCCAGTATTTCCAAACCTCCTTTTTTTGGATTCTTTTAGAACAAAAAGATCATTTTTAAATTTAGTATCATAGTTTTTGTTATCATAAGATAAAGTCACATTAGCTTCTATACTAAATTTACTTAGACTATATTTTTTATCAACTTTCTTAGCAAAATTATACGAGATAACCTGACTTTTACTTTCATACTCATATTCTCTATTAGAAAAAGTAGAAGTCTTTTTCTTTATATCATTACGTAATTCAATCTCCTTAACAAACTCGATAACTGCTTGCGTTTTTTTATCAAAAACGAACCTGCCTTTTGTTCGGTTAGCTATTTCATTAACGTTCTTCCAGTCCGTTGTAAAGGAAACTATTATAACATCAGATGAAGATACTTCTACCGTTTCTTCTATCATTCCTGAATATTTCAAAAATCCAGCTATAGCTACATCTAAGTATGTATTAAATAATAGACTTTTAGTGATAATATGTCCACTAGATTCTGGATTAGATTCGCCTTTATCATTAATATCAAAATCCATAGGAACGTTCTTGCTTTGACTAACAGTACCTAATTTAAGTTTTATGTTTCTCTCTAGTTTTCTATTATTAAAACCTGCATCTTTTGTCCAGATTTTAAGATCCGAAAGGATTAGACGATGTATTTTATCATCCACTAATAGGGTTTCCTTAAAAGAACATTCTTTTTCTGTTGGATAATCCACGTATAGGTTATAATAATTATCCAATACATATTGCAACGCTTTTCTTAAATCAAAAGAGTTAACAATTACCTCATCTAGCTGAACATCATCGGGTTTTAAAGAAATAGTATTTAACAGTGTTATTTCTTTTGGTGTTATAGTTACATCTTGATAATTAAGATGGGAGATCGTTAATATCTCTTCTCTAACGATAATATTTGCAGCACCATCAGCATTTGTATAACTTCCTTCTTCTAGATTAGCATATAACAAATGAACTCCTTCTATTGGCATATTAGTAAGCTCATCAACAATAATAATTTGTTTTGTCTGAGATGCTCCAAAAGAATGAACAAGAAGAGTAAATAAGAGTATTACACGGTATTTGTAAAAGTTCATAAGATGTTTTTTAATGCTACATCGATAATCAAAAATCTTGCCGCAACCTATAGTTTACTATTTTCATTATTAATCTTATTTATATCTTTTACCGTGTTTAATCACCATATCAACATCTTGCAATAAGTTTACATGTCTTAAAACATCTCCTTTTACTGCTATAATATCAGCAAACTTACCTTCTGTAATAGTACCTACTTTATCAGAAACTCCCATCCAAACTGATGGCCAATACGTAGCTGCTTTTATTGCATACATAGGATCTATCCCAAACTCATTTACCCACACATCTAATTCATTCCAAGTAGATTGACTGTGAAATTTCATTGGGATACCACTATCAGTCCCAATCATTAATACTACTCCTGCATCCATTAATTGTTTAATCTTCGTTTCTAATGTTGGTTTACGTAAAGGTGTTAACTGAAAATATGGTAAACGATCTTTATGTGCAAAACTATTTTTTATATCTGTAATTATAGTATCATGAAGCCCTCTATGCCAAGAATCATTATCTAAATGCTCTCCGTTATCCCTTACATATTCATAATTGTATAATCCTTCTACCGTTGGACACCAAAATAGTGGTCCAAGATTCATTTGAGCAGTGCGCTCTTTAATCGCATCCATTACATCATCCGGATATCTAGGAGCAGATGATAAACCTGTATGTTCAAAACAATCCACATTAGCGGTAAGTCCTGCTCTTATTTCTTGTGGTCTATGTCCATGAGCAACTACTTTTAAATTGTACTTATGAGCCGTATCAACTACAGCTTTTAATTCTGTAGTAGTCATTTGATCTTGATCGATTAATTTTACACAGTCCACACCTGCATCTGCCAATTTTTTAATTTTCTTTTTAGCATCCTCTGCTCCATTAATTCCCCAACGAAATGCTTCGGTTCCAGGATAGCGTTTTTTCTGGATAAATGGCCCTGAAACATACAAAGTAGCTCCCGGAATTTCTCCTTTATTAATTCGATCTCTTACAGAAATACTTTCTTTCAGCGGGCCTCCAAGATCTCTAGCACTGGTAACTCCTGCCATTAATAATTGTTCTGCTGAAGAAGGCATGATAACATCCTCTAATAATGGTGGATACGTTTTATCCCAATAAGAATAATCGGCATGACCATTAATCATCGTATGCACATGCATATCCCAAAGTCCCGGCAACACCGACATTCCTTCTGTAGAAATTACTTCTGCATTCGCAGGCACTTTTAAGGTTTCTATTGTACCAATAGCTTTGATTTTATCATTCTCTATGATTATTACACTATTTTTTATGGGAGAAGCACCAAAGCCGTCGATTAATGTTCCACCGACTAAAGCTTTTAATGATTTTTGCTGTCCAAAAGCGCTACAGCAAACAAGGAATAATATTATGAGTATTCTTTTCATGATGAGTTGTGTTTCTCTAAAGATAGAAAAACTAACAGAAAAGAAAAATCCCGCGTCAAAGCGGGATTCTATAAGTTTTTGATAGTATTAAAATTGAAAAAAATATTTCAATTACATATTCCTTCGATATTGCCCACCTACTTCAAATAATGAAGAAGTAATTTGACCTAAAGAACATTTCTTACACACTTCCATTAATGCTTCAAAAATGTTCTGGTTAGTAACCGCTTTTTGTTGTAAATCTTTTAATAATTCAGAAGTTTCATTTGTATTTCCTTTCTGCAATTCATTTAACATAGTAATCTGATATTGCTTCTCTTCTTCTGTAGCACGAATTACTTCTCCTGGAGTTACCGTTGGAGATCCTTTAGAACTTAAGAAAGTATTTACACCTATAATAGGAAATTCACCTGTATGTTTAAGTGTTTCATAATACAAACTTTCTTCTTGTATTTTACTACGTTGATACATGGTCTCCATAGCTCCTAATACACCTCCACGCTCTGTAATTCTATCAAATTCTGTAAGTACAGCCTCTTCTACCAAATCGGTTAATTCTTCGATAATAAAAGATCCCTGAATTGGGTTTTCATTTTTAGCTAGCCCTAACTCTTTATTAATAATCAACTGTATTGCCATAGCACGCCTTACAGATTCTTCGGTTGGTGTAGTAATAGCTTCATCATAAGCATTAGTATGTAATGAATTACAATTGTCATAGATCGCATACAATGCTTGCAACGTGGTACGAATATCATTAAAGTCTATTTCCTGAGCATGTAATGAACGCCCAGATGTTTGAATATGATACTTAAGCATCTGCGCTCTAGCATTAGCGCCATATTTGTTTTTTAAGGCTTTTGCCCAAATTTTACGAGCTACTCTACCAATTACAGCGTATTCTGGATCGATACCATTAGAGAAGAAAAAAGATAAGTTTGGTCCAAACTTATTAATATCCATTCCTCTACTTAAATAATATTCTACATATGTAAATCCATTAGCCAGTGTCAATGCCAATTGTGTAATTGGATTGGCTCCTGCTTCTGCAATATGATATCCAGAAATCGAAACTGAATAAAAATTACGAACTTGCTTTTCTATAAAATATTCTTGCACATCTCCCATTAATCGTAGAGCGAATTCTGTTGAGAATATACAAGTATTCTGAGCCTGATCTTCTTTAAGAATATCGGCTTGCACAGTTCCACGCACTGTATTAAGTGTGGTAGCCTTGATCTCTGCATATATATCTATCGGCAGTACTTGATCTCCTGTTACACCAAGCAACATTAATCCTAATCCATCATTTCCTTCTGGAAGATCTCCTTGATACGCAGGACGCTCAACTCCTTTTTCTTTATAAATTTTCTTTATTTTAGCCTCAACCTCAGCTTCAAGATTATTTTCTTTGATATACTTCTCGCAGTTTTGATCGATCGCGGCATTCATAAAAAAGCCCAATAACATTGGTGCAGGACCATTAATAGTCATACTAACAGATGTCATTGCATGAGTAAGATCAAAACCAGAGTATAGTTTTTTAGCATCATCAAGACAACAAATAGAAACTCCAGCATTCCCAATTTTACCATAAATATCAGGTCTATGATCTGGATCATTTCCATATAATGTTACAGAATCAAAAGCAGTAGATAAACGTTTTGCCGGCATCCCTAAACTAACATAATGAAAACGTCTATTCGTTCTTTCTGGACCACCTTCTCCTGCAAACATACGTGTAGGATCTTCTCCTGTACGTTTAAAAGGATACAACCCGGAGGCAAAAGGAAACTCTCCAGGAACATTCTCTTGTAGACACCATTTTAAGATATCTCCCCAAGCTTGGTACTTAGGCAAAGCTACTTTAGGAATTTGACTATGTGATAAAGACTCGGTATGTGTTTCTATTTTAATCTCTTTATCCCTAACCTTAAAAGAGTAAATTGGATCTTTATACTTCTGAACTTTTGCCGCCCAACCGATTATCGTTTCCCAATTATGAGGATCTAGATTTAATTTCACTCGGTCAAATTCTGCTAATAAAAGTTTTAAGAAATCTTCATTTTCATCATTCTTTACTTTTCTAAGTTGTTCTTCCTCAACACCATTTTTAGATAAACCTAAAAAATCTAGATTAGCTACACTGCATATCGTTTTATAGATTCCATATAATTTCTGAGCTACATCTACCTGGGTACTAGCCATTTTATCATATGCCCTATTATTTTCAGAGATCTCAGATAAATATCTAGTTCTACTTGGAGGAATTACGAATATCTTTTCAGACATTTCCTTAGAAATATGAAAATCTGATTTTAAATCTGCACCTGTTTTCTCCACCACCTTATCCATAATCGCTTTATAAAGCGTATTCATTCCTGGATCATTAAACTGCGAAGCTATAGTTCCGTATACTGGTAAATCATCTTGTGGAGTATCCCATAGCTGATGATTACGCATATACTGTTTTTTAACATCTCTTAAAGCATCAAGCGAACCTCTTTTATCAAATTTATTAATAGCAACTAAATCCGCAAAGTCCAGCATATCTATTTTTTCCAACTGAGTAGCGGCTCCAAACTCTGGAGTCATAACGTATAATGAAGTATCACTATGCTCTAGAATTTCTGTATCTGATTGTCCAATACCTGAAGTCTCTAAGATGATAAGATCAAATTCTGCTGCTTTTAAAACTTCGATAGCTTCTGCCACATATTTGGATAATGCTAAATTAGATTGTCTTGTTGCTAATGAACGCATATATACTCTAGGCGAATTTATTGCATTCATCCGAATACGATCTCCTAATAAAGCTCCTCCGGTTTTACGTTTAGATGGATCCACAGAAATCAATCCAATTGTTTTATTAGGAAAATCAATTAAGAAACGTCGAACTAATTCATCTACAAGAGAGGATTTTCCGGCTCCTCCAGTTCCAGTAATACCCAGAACAGGTGTTTTTGATGTTTTATTTTTTTCGTGTATTTGATCTAAGGTGTCTTTTGCAACTTCAGGAAAATTTTCTGCCGAAGAAATCACACGAGCAATCGCACCAATTTCTTTATCTGCTAAATGCGCTCCTTCTCCATTTAAATTATCTCCAATAGGATAATCAGATTGTTGCACTAGATCATTAATCATACCCTGCAACCCCAATTCTCTTCCATCATCAGGAGAATAAATCCTTGTAATTCCGTAATCCATTAACTCACTAATCTCCTCTGGTAAGATTACTCCACCTCCGCCTCCAAATATTTTAATGTGCGAAGCTCCTTTTTCTTTAAGTAAATCATACATATACTTAAAGTATTCATTATGCCCACCTTGATAAGAGGTCATTGCAATAGCATTGGCATCTTCTTGAATTGCACAATTTACTACTTCCTCAACACTTCTATCATGTCCTAAATGTATGACTTCGACTCCGGTTGACTGAATAATACGACGCATAATATTTATCGCCGCGTCATGACCATCAAATAATGATGCTGCAGTTACAATTCTAACTTTATTCTTGGGCTTATAGGGTGCAATTTGTTCCATTGACAATAAAAAGTATTTTAATAGGTGCTAATTTACGAAATACGCATCAAAAACCGATATTTTTTTAGAATTATATAATTTCAATAACTCTAATTATCGTTTTATTATTTATAGTTCAAATTTACGTTTATTATTTTTCAATTCCTGTAACAAAGTGACATTCCATAAGTCAAATAGTACTTAAGAAAGTGTTAACACTATTGTTAAAGATTTTCTAACTATATATGGAAAATTATATCTTCCAAAATTATTGAAAACAAATACATTTTAAAATGAAAATTACATCATCAAAAAACAAATTATTACTCTTATCATTTGCATTTGTTTTGGGATTAGGGATCCAAAACATGGAAGCGCAACGTAAGAAAAAGAAAAAATCAAAAAAAGGGAAAACGGAGCAAGTAGATACAGCTAAGAAAGATTCCAAAGAAAAATCGATTGAAGAACTTACTAAGAAAAGTGAAAAAATAGAAGGATTGTTTACCATCTATAGAGATACTATTGATGGAACTACCAAAATGGTGATTAAAAAAGACCAAATTGGAAAAGAGTTTATTTATTTCAGTCAAATTTCTGATGGCGTACTAGAAGCGGGTGCTTTTAGAGGATCCTACATGGATAATAAGATTTTTAAAATCGAAAAACACTATAATAAGATTGAGTTTATAACTCAAAATGCTTCTTATTATTTTGATGAAAATAGTGCTTTATCAAAATCCGCTAATGCCAATATTAGCGAAGGAATTATGGCAAGTTTAAAAATCGAAGCTTTGGACGAAGAAAAAGGATTGTATCTAATAAAATCAGACGATCTATTCCTTAAAGAGACTTTTGAACAAATAAAAATGCCGAATTTCCCTGGGCAATCACCTTTTGCTTTTAAGCTAGGTTCTCTTAGTAAAGAGAAAACTAAAATTAAGATGATCAAAAATTATCCAGAAAATCTGAACATAAACAGTCATTATGTATATTCTAAATCAAACATACTTAATGGAGGCTCTAGAGCCGTTACGGATGGTAGAAATGTGACAATTAAGGTAGAGCACAGTCTTATTGCAATGCCAGAAAATGATTATAAGCCAAGATTTGATGATCCTAGAATTGGTTATTTCTTAACTCAGGTGACTGATATGACTTCTGCAAGTCCAACACCTTATAGGGATTTGGTACATCGTTGGAATTTAGTTAAAAAAGATCCAAGTTTAGCAATTTCCGAACCAGTACAGCCAATTGTTTGGTGGATGGAAAACTCTACTCCAGTAGAATTTAGAGAAACCATTAAAGAAGCTGTTTTAGAATGGAACAAAGCTTTTGAAAAGGCAGGTTTTAAAAATGCAATGGTTGTAAAATTACAACCTGATGATGCAACATGGGATGCTGGAGATATTAGATATAATGTACTGAGATGGACATCTTCTCCAATACCTCCTTTTGGTGGATATGGACCAAGTTTTGTAAACCCAAGAACAGGTGAAATTTTAGGTGCAGATATTATGTTAGAGTATGTATATCATACAAATCGTGTAAAATATGATCGATTGTTTAACCTAACTATAAGCGATCAAGATGAGGAGAATAATTATCCAACTATGATAAAGGATAAACATACATATTGCTCATATGGTCATATAATGCAGGAAAACTCTTTATTTGGTCAAGCTGCTCTTATTGCTTATGGAGCAAATGACAATGAAATGGAAGGTATGAAAATGGAAGCTATGAAGGAATTAGTAATGCACGAAGTTGGTCATACTTTAGGATTAAATCATAACATGAAAGCAAGTCAGTTGTTCTCTCCCGAAGAATTAAATAATCCAGAGTTTATTAAAGACAAATGTCTTACAGGATCGGTTATGGATTATACTGCAATTAATGTTACAAATGATAAATCAAATCAAGGACAATATTTTTCTACGACAGTTGGACCTTATGATAAATGGGCTATACAATATGGATATACTCCAGTAAGCTCGGATAAAGAGCTGGAAAAAATCGCTAGTCAATCTACGAAACCTGAACTAATTTTCGGGAATGATGCAGATGATATGCGCTCTCCAGGAAAGGCAATAGATCCAAGAGTAATGATTGGTGATATGTCTAATGATCAAATAAAATATTCTATCAACAGAATGGAATTAGTGAATAATATGATGGGCGAAATCAAACTGAAGTTTAGTAAAAAAGGAGAGTCTTATCAAGAACTGAGACAAGCTTATTACATCCTGAGCGGTCAATATGCTCAAGCAGGAAATGTTATTTCAAGATTCATTGGTGGTGTATATGTTGATAGAAGTATGGTAGGGCAAGATGCAAATGCCAAACCTTTTACACCTGTTAGTTATGAAGATCAAAAAAGAGCAATGAATGCTTTAAAAAAGTATGTGTTTGCACCAGATGCATATAAGACTCCAAATGATCTTTATAATTATATTGCTATGCAACGAAGAGGATACAACTTCTTTGGAGGTCCAGAAGATCCTAAAATTCATGATCTTACACTTGGGTTTCAAAAAAGAGTACTAGATCATATTTTACACCCTAATACTTTACAAAGAATTACCGATTCTGAATTATATGGTAATGAATATAAATTATCAGAGTTTATGACAGATCTAAATAATGCTATTTTTCAGGCAGATGCTGCAAGTTCTGTAAATACTTTTAGACAAAATTTACAATTAGAATATACCAAAAGGCTCATCCAAGTTATTTCGATAAATAATGCTAGAGGTCCTAAATACACTTATGCATCGAAATCAATGGCATTATATAATCTAAAACGAATCAGGTCGATGGTTTCTAACGGTACTGGAGACAAACTATCTAAAGCACATAAAGACCATATAAGAACTTTAATTAATAATGTAGTAGAAGATATTAAATAACAGATATTACATATCACTGTATTAAGAGAAGGTTGATTTTTATAAAAATCAACCTTTTTTTATTATAGATAATTTAGAAAAAACAAGCATATTTTTTTAATTCATCAAAAACGATTCGAATAGGTCACGTTCATAAGTAATTATTACAACTTAAATAGTAAGTTTATATCCCAAAAATTAGAATTTTCAATCTAATCATTACATGAAAAAAACAACCTTACTCATTAACTGTCCGGATAAAAAAGGGATCATAGCTACAGTAACTAATTTTATCTTATCAAAAAAAGGAAACACAGTCTATATTGAACAACATGTTGATAGAGAATTAGGAGAATTCTTTATGAGATTAGAATGTGAATTTGATCAAGATGAAGAGAAACTAGCTTTATTTAAAGAGTCTTTTAATAAAGAAGTAGCCTATAATTACAATATGCACTGGGAAATGTATAATGCTGAGAAAAAACCTAAAATGGCACTTTTTGTTTCTAAGTATGACCATTGTTTATATGATATTCTGGGAAGACACGCTTCTGGAGAGCTTCAGGTAAAAATTCCAATCATCATAAGTAATCATTTAGATCTAAAATCGATTGCAGATAATTTTAAAATCCCTTTTAAGCATATTCCTGTTAACAAATCGAACAAACAACAAGCCGAAGTAGAACAAATAGCTTTATTAAAAGAACTTAAAATTGATTTCATTGTTTTAGCAAGATATATGCAGATCTTATCTGAAAATTTTGTGGATCAATTTCCCAATAAAATAATCAATATTCATCATTCTTTTTTACCCGCTTTTCCTGGTGCTAAACCTTACCATTCTGCCTATGAACGCGGTGTGAAAATAATCGGAGCTACCAGTCATTATGTGACTTCTGATCTCGATGAAGGACCAATAATTGAGCAAGAAGTGGTTAGAGTATCACATATTCATAATGTACAGGACTTTATCTTAAAAGGACGAGATCTTGAAAAAATAGTTTTATCCAGAGCCATAAAACATCATATAGAAAGAAAAGTATTGGTATACAATAACAAAACCGTTATTTTTTCATAATTCAAACATGTCATTAGTGTTTGCAAACCTGTATCCTTCTTTTTCTAACTGAATTCTTTCTTTGTTACTAGGATCCATTAAAGGATTAGAATGATTAAAGTGAATAAAAATAATCTTTGATTTAACTTCTTTAGATTCATTTTTAAATAATTCGATACTCTCTTGAATAAAAGGATGCGGAACCTCTGCCATAGGTCTAGGTATTTCTCCTTCTTTAAAAAAAGTAGCATCTATGAAAGCATAATCCACTTTTTTCACTTCATCTACAATTTTCTTTTCCCATAAAGTCCATTTATTAATATCAGGAATAAATAATCCAGACTTAGATTTTCCATCAATTCTATACCCAACTGTTTCAGAAAATTCATCTCGGTGCGGCACAAGGAATGGTGTTATTTTAATATTTTCTGTCAAGTCTACCGATACTTCATGTTCTAATGGACGTAGTACAATGTTTTGTAAATCCACTAATTGCGACCAGGGGCCATTGTTTTCCAAAAATAATTTCATTTTAGGCATTGTAAAAACCTGAATGTCTTTTGATCCCATTGCCTCTCTACCAAAATACATAAGCCCAGTATAATGACCAATGTGAGCGTGGGTTAGAAATACACCATCAATAATGGGAGCTTTATTTAGATATATTGCGTCTAGCATAGCCAGTTGTTCAGGTAAATCTGGTGTAGCTTCTATCAAAAACTTTTTTCTCTCTTTTTGATCTACAATTCCTAAACAAACAACAAGTTCTTTGCTAATATCACCTTGGGCAACACCTACGAATTCATCTGTATTATTAATATGCGGATACCCTCCATCTTGGGCAATTCCCAAAATAGTTATGTATTGTTTTGGATCATTAGGCCCAAAAGATCTCCCTTTCATCGAATCTTCACTATTTTTGCAGGAAAGAATTGAAATAGATAGTATGAAAAAAATTAACTTTGAATTCATATAAAATCATTACAATCTCAAATCTAATAAGAAATTATGAAAAGAATTTTTTTACTGTTAGTTATATTTCAACTTTCAAGTTGTGCAGAACTACAACAAGTAATAGAGAGCCTTCCTCAAGAAACTACAGGAGCAATTGGTCTTAGCAATATTGACATAGGGAATGGTTTAAGAGAAGCTTTAGACAAAGGAATCGATAAACAAGTAACTAAACTTACCCAAAAAGATGGTTTTTTCAGAAATGAGTTAGTTAAAATTGTATTACCAGAAGAATTAAAAAAGGTAGATAAGACATTAAGAGATATTGGTCTTGATAATCTAGCAGACGAAGGTTTAAAAGTTCTTAACCGAGCTGCCGAAGATGCTGTACAAGAAGCTACTCCAATTTTTGTAAATGCAGTAAAACAAATTACATTTAACGATGCCAAACAGATATTACTAGGTAACCAAGATGCTGCCACACAATATCTAAAAGGTACTACCAAATCTGCATTGTATTCTAAATTTAATCCTGTTATTAAGAACTCTTTATCTAAGGTAGGAGCTGATCAAGTTTGGTCAAACATCATTAATAAATACAATACGATTCCTTTTACTAGTAACGTAAACCCGGATCTTACAGACTATGTTACTAGCGAAGCTTTAGAAGGTGTATATACCATGATTGCTGTAGAAGAAGGAGAAATTAGAAATAAACTTAGTTCTAGGACAACAGATTTATTACGTAAGGTATTTGCCCTACAAGACAGAAAATAATAAAAGTAAGAAAGAATAGACTTACAATCCATACACTTTATCTAACCTTGTGTTGGTTTTAACGATTTTTTAATTTTTCACAAAAACTCATTTTTTTGTATTTTTTTTTATCATAATAATACATAATATTTGTTTTAATTAAGAATAACAAAATTCAATTCTTGTCGCAGATAAAATATTCTTAAAAAAAAACAGCTATTTTCATTAGCTCACATCATTGTAGGGGTGTTTTTATTACGGGATTAGCGTAATTTTGGGCCCGATTTTAAAACGCCCTCAATGAAAAACTTAATCAAACTTAGCATAGCTATGGCTATGCTAGTATGCTCTGGATTTGCCCAAGCCCAAGAGAAAACAATTACTGGAACGGTTATCGACCCATCCGGAATTCCACTTCCAGGAACAAACATTTTAGTTAAAAAGACAAATAATGGAGTTCAAACTGACTTTGATGGAAATTATTCTATTGAAGCTACTACTGGCGATATACTTATATTTTCTTATGTAGGTTTCGAAACTCAGGAAGTTACTATCACTGGATCTACCGTAATAAATGTTACGTTAAAAGATAATGTAGAAGGATTAGATCAAGTTGTTCTAATAGGATATGGTAGTTCTTCTAAAAAAGAGATTACCACTAGTGTCTCGAGTATAAGAGCTAGTGAAATTGCAGATATCAACACTCCAAGTGTTCAATCGCTAATGACTAGTAAAGTTACTGGTGTGCAGATAACTCAGCTTTCTGGAAGGGTAGAATCTGGTATAAAAGTAAGAATTAGAGGTATCTCTACTGTTGGTGCTTCTCAGGAACCGTTATACGTTTTGGATGGAGTACCGCTTATTAATGATGATGAGTCTATAAACAATTCTCCAATCAATCCTTTAATTGGACTGAATCCTAACGATATAGATTCTATTGATTTCTTAAAAGATGCATCAGCAGCTGCAATATATGGTGCCAGAGGAACTAATGGAGTTATTATCATTACTACCAAAAAAGGTAAAGCAGAAAAAACTAAAGTTACCTTAAATACTGCATCAGGATGGAACTTTGCTACTAACAAAAGAGAATATTTAGATGCTGAACAATATGTAGAATTTTATACCGAAGCTGCTCTTAATGGTGGACTTTCTTTAAGTGAAATTGAAACCAAATTTGATCAATTATCTCTAGGTAGTGATTGGAGAAACAATGAAGTGGATACTGATTGGCAAGATCTTGCTTTGGTCGAAGGTATTACTCAGGATATAGATTTATCAGCTTCTGGCGGAAGTGAAAAAATCACCTATTTTGTTTCTACATCATACAATAAGACAGAAGGTATTATACTAGGAAATGAATTAGACAGATATACATTAAGAGGTAAAGTTGATGCAGATATTACAGAAAAATCAAAAGCTGGAGTAAACATCAATATCTCTAAAGTTACGATTGATCGATTATCTAATGACAATGCATTTATATCACCACTTCAATCTATCGGTCAGTCTCCCTTAACACCCGCTTTGTTAGAAGATGGAACAGCCAATGTAGATGGTAATTCTACACTGTTTCAAAATTTTCTAGGACAAGAACAAACAGGAAGATTTGTTACTGACATCTGGAGAACCACAGCCAATATGTATGGTGATTTTTATATCAATGATTATTTAAGGCTTAAATCCGAAGTTGGTTATGATGCTAATAACCAGAATGCGGAACGATTCTCTGGAAGTTTAACTGAATTTGCTTCGGCAGGTGGAGTTGGTACTGTAAGTAATGCAATTACAGAAAGATATATTTTAACAAATTACTTGACTTATAAACGTACGTTTGGGGATGCAGTAGATTTTTCTGCTACACTAGGAGGAAGTTTTGAAGAAACCAACCGTAAAAGTCAATTTACAATAGGACAAGGATTTCCTTCGGATGATCTACAGACCTTAGACAATGCAGTATTAATAACGAACGGAGGTTCTAACAAAACTAAATATAACTTCTTATCATATTTTGCCAGATCACGTTTTTCCATTGCCGAAAAATATCTATTCAATCTAAGTATTCGTCGTGATGGTTCTTCTCGATTTGGTGAGGACTCACAGTTTGGATGGTTCCCTGCTGCTTCTGCTGCTTGGATAGTTAGTAATGAAAGATTCTTAAGTAATTCTTATTTTTTAAGTAATTTAAAATTAAGAGGAAGTTGGGGTATTACTGGAAATGCAGAAATTGGAGATTTTGCCAGTAAAGATCTTTATGGTGTAACTACCTATAATGAAAGGCTTGGTGTTTCACCAATTCAATTAGGAGATAATGAATTACGTTGGGAAAAGACAACCCAGTATGACTTAGGAGTAAATTTTGGTTTGTTTAATGGTACAATTTCTGGTGAATTTGATTACTATAATAAAACCACCAATGACTTATTATTCAATCAACCATTACCAGGTACTTCTGGTTTTACCTCTATTGTTAGAAACATTGGAGAGATTGTTAATAAAGGATTCGAAGTAAGTCTTAATGCAAGAATCATATCTAAGCCTTCATTTACTTGGAACGTAAGTACACTATTTACTCAAAACAAGAATGAGGTAACAGATCTACCAAGTGGTGATATCATCGATGGAGTAAATATTATACGAAAAGGTGAAACTATTTCCTCTTTCTATCTATATGAGTACGCAGGTGTTAATCCATCTAATGGAGATGCTTTATTTTATACTAATACATTAAATGCAGACGGTTCTTTAGATAAAACAACTACAAATAGTATTTCTAAAGCAAGTAAAATTGTAGTAGGAAATCCATTTCCTGAGTATCAGATCGGGTTTACAAATACTTTAAAGGTAAACGATTTTGATTTTCAATTCACTTTTCAAGGAGAATTTGGAGCTTCCATTTTTGATCAAGCCGGTAAATTCTCTTCTGGAAATGGTAAATTCTTTGACAACCAAACCATTGATCAATTAGATAGATGGCAAAATCCTGGTGATATTACCGATGTTCCACAAGCCAGATTAAATCAAGAGAATGGACAAGCGGATTCTACTCGTTACCTAGACGAAGCCGACTTTATAAGACTTAGAAACATTACGTTGGGATATACAATTAATCCTATTTTCTCTAAAAGATTTTTCTTAGAAAAAGTAAGATTCTATTTCAGTGGTGTAAACTTACTTACCATTACTGATTATGATGGATATGATCCTGAATCTACAGCAGATTTTAACGGAAATTCAGGAGTAAGAACAGGTACCTCTTTTTACTCCGCACCACCAGCAAAAACATATTCACTAGGTATAAATATTGAGTTTTAAAAACAGGTTTTTAAAATTTAGTACTAACCTAAAAGTCAAAAAAAATGAAAACATACATAAAAATTATACTAATCTTTACTCTTACAATTGCAAACATCGGTTGTGAGAACAGACTAGACACTGACCCGGATCAATCATTAACAACAGATGACGCGTTCGATACTCCCGAGAAAGTAACCAACATTCTTATTGGAGCATATGCACAAGCGGGACAAGCGGCTAGTTATGGTGGTCAACTATATACAATCGCCGAATTGCTAGGAAATGATCAAGAATTAAAATGGAACGGAACATTTTCTGATCCTGGAGAGTTTAACAACAAGGTGATCAACACTAATAATACCTTTGTCGCTAACTTATGGTTAAATGGATATGACATCAGTAATCAAGCTAATATCGTCTTAGACAACCTAGATGTTTTTGAAAATCTGGATAGTAAAAATTCGGTAGAAGGTCAAGCTAAGTTTTTAAGAGCAGTAACCTATTTTGATTTATTACGTTTTTTCTCTAAACATAATAACAACAGACTAAATGACGGCGAACTGGGCGTACCTATTATAAGAACACCAGTAATCCAATATGAGGATATTACTTATCCATCTAGAAATACAATTGGAGAAGTATATGATTTCATCATCAATGATCTAGAAGATGCGATTGTATTATTACCTGAAACCAATGGTGTTTTTGCATCTGTAAATGCTGCTAAATCCTTATTAGCAAGAATCCATTTACAGATTGGTAATTATGAACAAGCTAGAGATTTATCTAATGAAGTAATACAATCAGGGCGATTCGCTCTAACCGAAACTCTTGATGATGCCTATAATAATGATGACAACTCTACTGAAGACATCTTTGCTTGGCAAGTAACAGATTCTGATGGTGCCAATAGTATGAATACATTTTGGGCTACGGACAGATTCGGCGGAAGACCTGGAAATCCAGATATCTCTATCGAAGATGCATTTTTTGGAATATTTGATGACTTCAATGATCTAAGAGCAAGTTACTTTTATGTAGATTCAGAAACAGGATCTGGGATAGCATCTTATAAATGGATATTCGGAAACTCTAACATTCCATTTATCAGATTACCAGAAATGCATTTAATACGTGCCGAATCTAATTTTGTCCTTAGTACTGCAGTTGGAGCGGATCCAACAAGTGATGTAAATCTAGTACGTACTAGATCAAATGCTTTTGCGCTAACAGATGTAGCTTATGTAGATATTATATTAGAGAGACTACGTGAATTATCTTTTGAAGGACACAAATTACATGATTTTAAAAGATTAGAAGTTTCTGTAGGAGCTTTACCATTTGATGATGATAGATTAGTGTTACCAATACCACAAAGAGAAAGAAATGTAAATCCTAATCTGGAGCAAAACGACGGATACTAAACACAATAAATTATTTGATTAGCCATAAAAAAGGATAGTGTATATGCAATTGCACTATCCTTTTTTAATATTGTATTAAACAAACTTAACGTAGTCTTAAGAATCATTTAGAATCCTAGCTAATACTTTTGTAAAAAAGAAAAAGAGAGAGTATATGTTCTATTGGACTAAAGACAAATCTAATCTTGATAAACTACAAAAACGATATTGTAGGCTAATGAAAAACGCATATAATCTTGCGATTAAGAATAAAGAAAAAAGTGATCTTTTACACGAGGAAGCAAGCAAACTTTTAATCGAAATTAAAAAACTACAGCATCAGTCATAAGATGAATGTATTTGACATTATAGAGAGAACCGATTCAAAAAGGATAAGGATTCTTCATTAAAAATCTCTGGCTGCTCTACATTTACAACATGTCCAGAGTTCTTAACCACAAAGAGATTAGAAAATTCATGTAAAGAAACAATTTTTTCTATAGATGGTAAAAACAGATAATCTTCTTCTCCCATTACATAAAGTGTAGGTATTTTTATATCCTTATCTCTAAAAAAACGTAGTAAAGGATTTATCTCAGAAGTCAGCCGAAACCAACGAATAAACTCTTTTTGATATAACTTTTTAGCTTCGTTTGCAAATAATAATCTCGATTGCTTATGATTCTTTTTAGGCATGATAATAAATGCAAAAAACTTATACAAAAACATATATGGAATCACTGATTTAAACACAACTCCTAATTTCATAAGGACCTGAGATCTAAAGTTTAATTTCATTATTGCCCCCCCCATAATCATACTATCCACCCGATCTGGATATTTCTCAGCAAGATTTCTGATTAAAATGGTACCTAGTGAGATTCCTATAAAATGAGACGATTCTATCTGTTCATGGTCTATAACTTCTAGAATATCATCTGTTATAAAATCAAAAGTGTATTTAAAGTTAAAAGCATCTTTAATTGCTGGTTTAGATTTACCATGACCTCTTAAGTCCAATAATAGCACGTTATAATGCTTTCTAAACTCTCTAACCTGTTTGAACCATATAGAAGAGCTTCCGCCTGCTCCGTGAACAAAGGTCACCCATTTGGTATTATCTGGATGGCGATATATAGAATAATTAAGCATAGACTGATTGATGACGTAAAGATAACCACTTCTTATACAGTTTAAGAAGGATTAACAGTATTTAATGTATTGTTCAATGTATTAGTTTTCATGAAGTGATCTAAAATAAGTAAATGCTTTAGCCAATCGAGACCCATACCAAGAAAAATATTCCCCATCTACCAAAAGTGTTTTAACTTCATGCACTAATTTAGTCATTTCTTCCTGGTGTTCTTCAGAAAAAGGAAAAGGCTCTGATGACAACAAGATAAAATCAAGATTAGATAAGGTGGCTAGATCTTCTTCTGGAATATCAGGATATCGTTCTTGATTACCGAATACATTTATAAAACCATTTATCTCCAATAAATGATGAATAAATGTTCCTTTTCCGGCCACCATCCAAGGTTTTCTCCAAATAAAATAGGCAACCTTCTTTTTTGGTTTGTTTTGTATAAATTCAGAAAACTCTTTTGCTTCTAGTTTAATTTTATCTGTAAGCTTTTTTGCATTATTCCTTCTGTCAAAAATTTCGCCATATTGACTGATTAACTCCAGTGACTCTGCTATGGTAGCAATGTCTGAAACATGTACAGAATAATTTTGTTCCAATGTTTCGACAATCTCTTTGGTATTTTCTTCTTTATTACATAAAATGATATCCGGATTCAATTCTTTGATTCTTTGTAAGTGTATACTTTTTGTTCCTCCGACGACAACCTTTTCCTTTCTTATTGTATCTGGATGCACACAGAACTTAGTAACTCCAACAATAAAATCAGACAAACCTAAATCAACCAAAAGCTCTGTCTGAGAAGGCACCAATGATATTATTCTTACAGGAGTAGAAACTAAGGTAATTTTTCTATCTAATTGATCTATATAAATCATACTTTAATTGAGACTAGCTACAATACTAAAAAAAACACAACTATTTAAAAATTAAATGTTTAAAGCTAATATTCTTTAAAAAAACCGTATCTTATAAGAAGAAATATTAATTTAAAATTTTGGGGCTATGAATTCAATATTACTTAACATTATTATCTATGCTTGTTTAGCGTTTTTTGTAATTTTCATCACGTATGGACTTATAGGATATGCAAAACAAGTATTTAAAGCCAATAGACGCTAGTTTTAATTTTAAAAACTACAGCAAAAGGAGATTACATGTAATCTCCTTTTGTTATTTTCTTGCATCTAATATTTCTTCCATTTGTAACTGAAGCTCTTTTGCTTTTTCGCCAGCAACAGTATCAAAATCCAATCCATCAGAAGCATAGATGATTCCTCTAGATGAATTAATTAATAGACCAATCTGATCATTTATACCATATTTACATACATCTTGTAGATTTCCACCTTGCGCTCCAACTCCAGGAACTAATAAAAAACTATCAGGAATAATCTTTCTTATATCCGCCAGGTATTCTGCTTTTGTAGCGCCAACCACATACATCAAGTTATCTGCATTTTTCCAGCCTTTAGAAGTCTCTAATACTTGCTTATACAATTCTGTCCCATCAACCATTTTAGTCTGAAAATCAAAAGCTCCTTGGTTAGAAGTCAGCGCAAGCATAATCGTATGTTTGTCTTCAAAAGCTAAAAAAGGTTCTATAGAATCCTTACCCATATAAGGAGCTACGGTTATAGAATCAAACTCTAAATCTTCAAAAAACGCTTTGGCATACATAGAACTTGTATTACCAATATCACCTCTTTTAGCATCCGCTATTGTAAACACCTCAGGATGATTCGTATTTAAGTATTGGATAGTTTTTTCTAAAGACTTCCAACCTTTTAGACCATAAGCTTCATAAAAAGCTATGTTCGGTTTATACGCAACCGCTAGATGATGCGTAGCATCAATGATTTTTTTATTGAATTCGAAAATAGGATCTTCTGTCTCTAATATATGTTTTGGTACTTTGTTAAGATCCACATCTAGACCTACACATAGAAAGGATTTCTTTTTCCAAATTTGATCAACAAGTTGCTTAGTCGTCATTCTTAGTATAATTTGCGTTATATAAACTATTCTTTTCCATCGACATAATCCTGTAAGTAACTATATCGATCCGTAAGCTTACCTGATTGAGTCATTCTGGCTCTTTCTAATACTCCATCAATATCATTATTAAAAAAAGCTGGTATTACGTGCTCCATAAACATCGTTCCAAAACCTTCACTCGCATCTTTTGGCAACTCGCAAGGTAAATTATCCACTGCCATTACCACAATAGCTTTTGGATCTTTAAAATCTACTTCTTCTTCTCTATTAGGATGATATCCATAAATCGGATCTGCTATGGTAGATGATCTTATCGTTGTAGCGACGGGTCCATCGATATCACAAGAAATATCGGCAACAACCCTAATTTTAAAATCTTTGGATTTTGCATCCTCTCTAGTATAAATATAAGGTGCGCCATCACCAAAAAAATGACCTGCCATATACACATCACTTACTTTGGCAAATCTCATAAAATCGCTATCATACTCCTCTGGATTATCATAAAAATCCTTTTTTTCTAATAGTTGACCGTCTTTTCGTTTATTATAGTCTAATACATCAATCTGGGTGTATACAGCTTCATCAAATTCCATATTTAGATATTCATCTACAGAAACTTCTTTGATTCGCATTGCGTCTAAAATCTCTTTAGCTCCACTCCCAACTTTACCATTTCCGGTAAGAACAATTTTGATATTTGGTAGGTTAATTTTGGACAACTCTGCTTCTAGAGCTTTTTGATCTGGTAAAGTTTCTGCTTTCGGAAGCGTAAAACTTTCGTTTTTTAGTCCAAATGCTCTAAAACCATTATACGCACCTACAATACCTGCATATCTTCCAAAACCTATCAGTCTCCACCCTTTTTGATTTACGATAACCTCATGATCATATAATTCTATGTTCTTATCTAAAATCGCTTTTAGCAATCTTCTATTATAAGGTTGCTTTTTTATAGTATGCGAAAAGAAAAAATATTTTTTATTCGGAATTAATGCTTCAATCGGAACTTCTTTTACACCTAATAATACCTCGCAATCAGATATGTCATTAGTTATTTCTACACCTGCATCTCTATACGCAGCATCATCAAAAATTCTAATATCAGAGCTTTCTACCATAAAAGATGCCTCAGGAAATTTAGACATGGTGTCACTAAGTCCCTTTGGAGAAAAGACTACCCGACGATCTGGCGGGTTTTTACGCTCTTTAATTATTCCGAATGTAGTCATATAGGTTTGGTATGTATTTTGTTTATTTAAAAGCGCGGCTAAGATATGACAAATATGATTATCTTTGCCAACCATTTTGGTATTCTAACTAGTGTAATTTATGTCAAATTAACTTTAAATGAATACCAATTACATAAATATCGGGGTCGACTGGTTTTGACAGCGAGATTAATAGAGTGGTAAGCACGTCGAGCGCTGAGATACAGCTCGTAAATATCATATTTCACCTTTTTTAAACGGCGAGAATAACTACGCCCTAGCTGCATAATCCGAATTATAGTAGGATAGTGCCTCGGTCTACTAGGTAGACAAGCAGGATACTCTTCAGAAGCCTTGGTTTATGGCGTTTGGTTTTGAGTATCGTAAAAATAAACCTAGAAACTATAGGATCTTGATATAGTTTCGAAATCAATTGAGAATAAGGGGTGCGTTGGCGGTTTTTGGCCGGCAATCCCACGAAAATCTAAACAAAAACTAAGCGTGTAGAAAGCTATTGTATTACTTGTTTGGACGAGGGTTCGAATCCCTCCGACTCCACAGAAAACTCCCGAATCAATAATGATTACGGGAGTTTCTATTTTTGGTCGACAATTTAGTCGACAATATTGTCCTTTTTTTATTTTAAACCAAGTGATTAAAAGTTTAATTCTCAATAGCAGATTATGATTTATGATTCGCTTTGTTGTAAAGTTCCGCTATCCTATATGATGAATGACCTTATTAGCAATCCCACTTAATTTTCTGTAGTCTAACAGCATTTAAGATAGCTAATAAAGCTACTCCTACATCTGCAAATACCGCTTCCCACATTGTAGCTAAACCACCTGCTCCTAAAATCAATACAATAACTTTGACACCAAAAGCTAAAATAATATTCTGCCAAACTACTTTGCGTGTAGAACGACTAATTTTAATGGCTCTCACTACTTTTGATGGTTGGTCTGTTTGAATAATGATGTCTGCGGTTTCTATTGCTACATCACTACCTAAACCACCCATTGCAATACCAACGTTACTTACTGCTAAAACAGGTGCATCGTTAATACCATCACCTATAAAAGCTACTTTATTTTCAGGATTCTTCTTTAAAGATTCAACTTCGTTTAATTTATCTTCTGGTAGTAAACCACCTTTAGCATTTTCAATATTCAACTCTTTAGCGACTTGTTGAGTTATAGAATCTTTATCACCAGAAAGCATCATAATATTTTTAATACCTACTTTATGTAAATCTGTAATTGTTTCTTTTGCATCCTCTTTTAATTCATCTGCTATTACTACATAACCTGCAAATTGATTATCGATTGCAACTAATACTATCGATTCTACAATAGATTCCGTTTCAGTTGGAACATCAATACTATTAGCAATCATTAAGGCTTTGTTACCTACTAAAACAGTTTTACCGTTTACTATACCTTTTAATCCTTTACCAGCAATTTCAGAAACTTCTTTTGCTTCATAGCTATTTTCAGTTCCTTTATATACCATTATGGCTTTAGCAATTGGATGCGTGGATTGTTCTTCCATAGCCATTAAATACTCCATAAAATCTGATTCATCCCAACCAATAGTCTTTATTTCCTTGACTTTAAATACACCTTTGGTAACTGTCCCAGTTTTATCCATTACTAATGTATTTATCTTGGTCATAGCGTCTAAAAATGAAGCACCTTTAAATAAAATACCATTCTTTGAAGCTACACCTAAACCACCGAAATATCCTAAAGGGATTGAAATTACCAGTGCACACGGACAAGAGATTACCAAGAATATTAATGCTCTATATAGCCAATCTCTAAACACATAATCATCTACAAAAAAGTAAGGTAGGAAAGTAACGCCAATAGCTAAAAACACTACAATTGGTGTATATATGCGAGCAAACTGTCTAATGAATAATTCTGTTTTAGATTTACGTGCTGTAGCATTTTGAACCAATTCTAATATTCTGGCAATAGAACTATCTTCAAACTTGTTGGTTACCTCAACTTCAATAACGCTTTCTAAATTAATACTACCTGCAAATACTTTTTCATCTTTTACAATAGTATCTGGTTTACTTTCGCCTGTTAAAGCTGATGTATTTAATGATGCCTTTGATGACAACAACTTTCCATCTAAAGGAATTTTTTCACCTACACGAATTTGAATTTTCTCTCCAATATTTACATTATCTGGGGAAACATTTACATAATCACCATCACGATAAACATTAGCTTCTTTCGGTCTAACATCTAATAACGCTTTTATATTTCCTTTTGCTTTATTTACTGCCGAATTTTGAAATAACTCACCTACTGCATAAAATAGCATAACTGCAACTCCCTCTGGATATTCACCAATTATAAACGCACCAATAGTAGCTATAGACATTAAAAAGAACTCTGTAAAAACATCACCCTTTTTAATACTATTCCAACCCTCTTTTACTACTGGAAAACCTACAGGTAAATATGCTATACTGTACCAAACAATACGAGTCCAATTCTTAAAAAAAGAAACATCAAAATAATCTAATCCTATTCCAATGATAAGCATTGTAAAACTTATGATTGCAGGTACATAGGTTCTAAATGAACTGCTATTTCCGTGGTCGTGGTTGTGACCATCATCGTGAGAATGTTCTTCTTCAGATTGTGGTTTTAAATCTCTTAAATTGACTTTCTTTTTTTTCATTTGCTCTCTAATAGCTTTTCAATATCACTTGGAATAGACATACGTTCTAGTGGTGGTACGTTTGCACCACCTGTATTGCCAAGTGGAACGTGGTCAATAAATGATTTCCAACCACCAACAAGTAACCTAATAATTTGACCGAATACTTCTTTAGTATCTTTTTGTCTTAATCCAAATTTTAGCATTAGCCAATGTGAATAGGTATGTTCTATAGGGTAAGATTGCCCTATTATATGACTGCGCTCTAAATGATACCAAGCATTACCATACTGTTTATTTTCTAAACATAAACTGTATAGTTTTAATTCTTCGTTATAAGCCTGTTTAAGATGTTTTGGTATTTTAGTATTAAACTTCATATCCACTAATTTTGGATAAAAGTAAGTTAATAGTAAGTGCAATGGAAGTGCATTTATTATCCACTACACTTATCACATATACCTTTTACAACCAAGTTTACATTTTCAGAAACAAAACCATCAGGAACTTTTATTTGAGGTATTTTATGGTCTGTTAAGCAAATGGTTTCATTGCAATTGTTACAATGGAAATGTAAATGTAAATCGGTCTTTATATCACAACTACAACCTTGTTCACATAAAGCGTATTTGGTAATACCTGTACCATCGTCTATTTGATGTACAATATCCTTTTCTTCAAAAGTTTTAATAGTTCTGTAAAGCGTAGTTCTATCTGCTTTTTCAAACGCATTTTCAATATCACTTAATGTTACCGCAATTTCTTTTTCAGCAAGAAACTTATAAATTAACAAACGCATTGCTGTAATACGAATATCTTTTGATTCTAATAATTGTTCTATTGTTTCCATAACTAATCGTGGTCTTCGTTTCCGAATGGTTTAATAATAAGCCCTACACTAAATATAAAGCCATCTGTAGGTGCATAAATCTCTGGAAATACAGGATTCTCGTGTGGTGGTAAAACCAAAGGTGAAAATCTGCTTTGTCTTCTATCTGTAAAGTTTTCAAAGTTCACAAATACGCTACCTAATTTAAAATTACGCATTAGCAACAAACCCATAGTAACAAAATCTGTAGTTTCTGTACCGTTTGATAAAAATTGTTTTCCTGTGTAGTAGGTTTCATAACCAATTCGCCACTTATCTGATTCGTACATTAATACACTACCTGCATTATGCTTTGCGGTTAATGGCTTTTGTGGATTACCAGGTAAATAGTTTAGCTTGGTATCAATAAGCGCATAGTTTAAGAACCATCTAAAGTCTTTGTAAGTAAATTTAATATTTGTTTCTGCTCCTTTGCTAAAGATTTCATCTGGTGCATTCTCAAACTCAAACAAACCGCTATCTGCAGTATTTAAAAGTAATCCATCATTTATAGCTGTAACATAGAATAATTGATTTACAGAAAAACCAATCTCATCAGTTAAACGTGTTTGATAGTTGAAATCGAAATTAACACCATAAGAACGTTCTGCATCTACTGTGGGTTTATCTATTGCAAGAACATTTTCGAAATTTATATACTCTGCTTCTTCTGTAAAAATATCTGGAATTTTATAACCTAAACCGCCACCAATTCTACTTGAAAATCCACTATTATTCTTATATAATAATGAAATTCTTGGTAATGGAAAGAATCCGAAATCGTTATTATAATCTGCTCTTAACCCTGTTTCTAATATCCAATTATCTGAAATATCGTAGATATTATTTGCAAAAGCTCCAAAGGTCACATCTTTTTGGTCTCGTTGTAGCTGTGCATTATCGTTTTCATCAAAATTTGAGGTATATAGATTAGCTCCAATTATCCAATCTGTTTTTTCTGATGCTTTGTTATATGTGATTTCAGTAAAAGTATTTGTTTGCTTACCATCAAAATTAAAATCAGGAACAGTTAAATTCCTATCAAAAAAAGAGACACTATTTTTAAATTCTAATGAGCTAACAGAATCTAATTGCGTTTGATACACCAATTGACTACTTAATCGTTTTGAATTGTTTTCTTCAGTATATTGATGAATACCATCTTCACCGCTTTCAATTTTGGTTATATCACCACCGATTCTATCATCATACGTTCCATTTAATCCAAACCAAACTGTAGTATTCTCTGATGGATAATAAAACAGTTTAGGATTAAAAGAAATTGATGTTGTTTTTGGTAGATTGCTAAAGCCGTCATCTTCTGGGTCGTATGCTTTTTGATAATGACCAGAGCCATAAAGTGAAAAACCAAATTTTTCATTTCGTTTGCTATAAAATACATTAGCTGTACTTCCTAATGCTTGGGTCTGCGTAAGCATAATGTCTAAAGCAGGTTCTTCGTCTGGTGTTTTAGATACCATATTTACCAATCCTGCAATAGCACCTCCACCGTAAAGTGTAGAGGAACTTCCTTTAATAATCTCAAATTGTTGTAAGTCTAAAGGTGGAATTTGTAAAATACTTAATCCACTTGAAAAGCCACCATATAGTGGAAACCCATCTCTTAATAATTGCGTGTACCTACCATCCAACCCTTGAATACGAATATTAGTACTCCCACTACTTAAAGACGTTTGTTGCATCTGTATTCCTGTACTTTCACGAAGCACCATAGAAATATTAGTAGGGTTCATTATTGCTTTTTCACCTAATTCTTCTGCACCTATAAACTCGATGCGTGTAGGTATTTTTCGTACTGTTCTTGTGCTTCTTGTAGATTGCAGTACTACAGCATCTAATTGATTACCGCCCTCTTTTAGTTTAAACACTAATTCATTATTACTTGGAATTTGAATTGTTGTCTCAAATGTTTCAAAACCTAAAAAGGAAATTATTATTTGATGCTGACCGTTTGGTATTTCTGTAAATTCTGCAATACCATCAAAATTAGTTACAGCACCTTTTTCTAATGCTTCAAAGTAAACAGTCGCACCCATTAAAGGCTCGTTTTCAGCCTCTGTGATGACTTTTATTTGTATGTCAGTTGTTTGTGCCTGTAATGATAGGCAAAGTATTAATATGAGCTTTATGCTCAATAAATATTTATTCATTGAATTATAATTGTAATTAACTAAATAATTGATTTAAAATCGTGTTATTTTAGCTTATTACTTGTGGCGGTTGCCAAATGTTGGAAAGGAAATTAAACCTATAAATAGGTTGATATGTAGAAATTAACTCCGTTGAAATTTCAATATTGAGTTTGAAATCAAATTTCTTGATTGGTTCGTAAGTAATTGTCATACCGCAACAATTGCAAATACAAGTTACAGGACAAGAATCGTCACTATCTTCTTGATGATTGTGGTTAATACTTATTTCTTCTTGATGCTGGTCTTCTATATTTTGACCATCAGAACAAGGCTTTGCTGAAAGCAATAGTATTATTAATGATAATATGACGGTTACAAATTTCACAATTACAAAGATAAAAATTTAATAATGCAATGGTTGTGCAAAAGAAATATGAAATTTATTTAGTAATACAATCAACATTATTTTCCAGAATAGCTTTTAAATGAGACGGTATTTCATAGCCACTCAATAGTTCACCCGTAGCTATATTCTCCCAATCGGCTGTTTTTGAATTGTATTCCCATTCGCTATAATTACTAAGCAACTTTGCTGAGAATTTTTGTTTTATTGTTTTCTTAGGTGAATTAAAACCAAATCGATCAAAAATACGCTTCCCCTTCATTGCCATAAGTATGATATCTAAAGCTTTGATATAAATTTGTGCGGTACTTGTTTCTTTTTCTCTTTTCTTTAAATCTGGTTCAGTGAAAATTTTACTGCCGTATTTTATAATCTCTACTAATCCATTCTCTAAATGAGTTACTTGTTGAATATTTTGAGCTTTTCTATTAGCAAATTTTGGTGTCCATAGTTGCAACCATTCAGCCAATAATACCTCAGCGGTATATTTGTCTTTAGTAATGATATGAAAATGTGGATTGTATGTTTTCTTTTTAGGGTTAAAATTACACTCTAACGAACGTACACCAATAAGCATCTTTCCTTTTCCCCTTTGGTATCTTTTACGATGTTTTTCTGTTATTCTCTGTATTCCTTGTGTGAATTTCTTTATATATCTAGGCAAATTATGTGCGTTACAAGATTTTACCGTTAAAGTCAAAAAATAGGGTTGTTCCCAATGCTTTATAACTGGTAAATACTTGTTAATCATCTGAGCCTTTCGGATACTACAACACAAAGTACAAAAACGGTTTTTGCAATATTTCCCATACAATCGACCATCTGCTGTAACAATGTTCTGTTGGCAGTAGTAGGTGTTCCAATAAGATTTTTCTAATTCTGACTCTCCATTTTCCTGCGCGACCTCTATTAATCGAAGCATCATTATTTGCGTAATGGTTTTTCTTTTTGCTCTACCTTTCAACGCCTCTTTCTTGTTGAGGTCTGAGCCTTCTCCATTAACAATAATGTTATTCTGTCCCGTTTTGTTTGTCCTACTTTCTGCTAATGTATACATACTACCTAATTTTAGAAATTCTAACACCTTGTAA
Organism: Aquimarina sp. AD1; assembly: GCF_003443695.1. Classification (NCBI taxonomy): domain Bacteria; kingdom Pseudomonadati; phylum Bacteroidota; class Flavobacteriia; order Flavobacteriales; family Flavobacteriaceae; genus Aquimarina; species Aquimarina sp. AD1. Next base: position 2,447,738 of record NZ_CP031966.1, read on the forward strand.
ACAAAGAGATTAAGCCCTTTTGTATTTAAGTGACTTAACCTCTGTTAATGCGTTATCTAAATCTTCTCTTTTGATAATTAATATTCTACCTACTTTTTGAGCTGGCAGTGTACCCCGTTTTATGTAATTATGTACGGACTGCTCTGAAACTTTTAGAAGTTCTGCTGTTTCTTTTACGGTAAGATTTTCAGGTTTTTGCTCTTCTACAGGCTTGTGTTTTATATCTAATAGAAGACTTTCAATATTTGCTAGTCGCTCATTGAGAATTTCGAAAGGATTATTCATTGTACCAGTATTTTAATTTTACTGGTGTAAAGGTCATTATAGAATTAGATTTTAACCTCTTGCGACTGGTAGTTGAGTGGTTGTGAATTTAATAATTAGCATTATAATTACTTGTAAACGTAGAAATAACAGCTTCTAAATCATTTACTGCTTTCGTGTCTTTTAGATTATTTAACAACCTCTTGGCTTCCTGTAAATCTTTAAGATGTTTTGAATCTGTTGTTTTATTTTGGCTCAGTCTTGTTAATTCATTTGGTTTATAAATTCTTTTTTGAAGAATTTTTTCACTTTTAGTACTGGAGTGTTTTCTTAATATCTCCAAATAATTATCAGAAGTAATGACTATTCCTTTAATAAAATATGCTATTGCTATTTGTTTTTGGCTGAAATTATTGTTTTTTGATTGCTTTGTTTTCTTGACCTTTTTACTTATTTGATTAAGATTACTTTTCTCTTTTTCAATGAGTAGCTTTTTTTCATAAACTCCTTGCTTCTGCTCAAAAAACTCTTTTTGAAGCTCTATATAGTTCTCATCTTCTTGCTGAAGCACCTTATTTTCCATTTCTTGGTCACTCAAAGCGTCTAAAGAATTATTTATTATCTCCAAACTTTTCAAAACTCTGGAGCTCCTAAATAGTTGAGACAATGATTTGAAATTAGCGTCTAAAGCATAACGTGACAATCTCTCCAAATCAATGAGTATAACCCCTCTACCACTAATAAAAATTAAGCAGTTAAAAAAATTCTTTGTCAATTGCTGTAACTCATCCTTATTATCATAAATATGTTTATGACTCAATACTATGTTTACAAACTCTCCTGCTACCATAGAAAAAGTCGCTTTCATTTGGAGATAATATTTCGTGCACAATTTATAGCCTTCATCCTCAGTCTCTCCTTTACAGTATTTACAATTTTCTTTTATATCCTTTGGCAAAGAATCTTCCATACACCGCATAACAGCCTTATCCGCTTTTTCAAAATTTTCTTCATCAACTAAAAACTCTTTAAGATAGTCTACATATGTTTTTTTACCCCAAATACTATCTAAATATGCTACAGTTTCATCACTTAACTGAATAGAAGCAATTTTAGCTCCTTCTTCCAATTTAATCTCCAATCCTATTTCCTTCCTCTTCATTTAATCAACTTTTTTTAATAGTCCAATATCCATGTTAAAAACCTCATTTACCGCTTCTACCTTAGAATCATCATCTACCTGATAATACTGATTTAACGTTTTCATATCCCTATGCCCTGTTATCGATGCTATTAATTTATCAGATAACCCTTCTTTTTTCATCATCGTAATAAACGTTCTACGTGCTGTATGCGTACTAATACGTTCATAATATGGCATCGTCACTCGTATATTCTCTTTTCCTTTGGTAGTCGTCTTTACTACCTCATCGGTATACCCTGCTTTCTTAAAAACTTCTTTGATATATTCATTTTGTTTTTGATTAGCTATCAATGGTAATTGATAATCATATTTACGCAGAATGTGTAGTGATATTTCGTTTAATGGTATGGTACGAGATTCTTTCTCTGTATCTTTTTCTTCTTTTAGAACAATAGAATTATTTACAATATCTTCCATATTAAATAATCTAAGTTCGCCAAACCTCATCCCTGTAACACAAGAAAATACAAATACATCTCTAACTTTCTCTAATCGTTCATTTTTAAAATCACAATGCATTAGATTCTGCAAATCAATTTTAGTCAAAGCTATCTGTTGAGTAATCACTCTCTTTTTCTTCTCAAAGCTTAGAAATATATTATTGTAGGTATATCCCTTTTTTAAAGCCCAAAACATAAACGTTTTGAACAGTCCAAGGTTTCTGGAGTACGTATTATTAATATGACCACGAATATTCATACAATAATCTGTAAAATCAGCGTGGAAAACTTCATTTATAGTACTAAATGTTAGGTTATAGCTCGTTTGCTTCTCGAAATCTTGTAATATGTTTTTGATATTCTTGTACCGCTTAATTGTAGAAGGTGACCATTCTTGCATTTTGATCTTATAGTCCATAAACTCATCAAATGCATCATAAAATGTATTCTTACCAGTTGGTGCTTTTTTGAAAATAGTATCAAATTCCCTTTTTAATATTTGTGAAGTAAAATCTTCTCCAATTGCTTTACATCTGTTTTGTATTAATTCAAATGCATCTGGATATCGATTTAATTGCAGTTTGATAATGCTACTACTTACAGCCTTATGTTTACCTTTTAGAATAGGTTGTTTATTCTGTTGATCCCAATTTATTGGTTTTATCTTCTCTCCTGTAGAATACAAGAACTTCTTTCCTTCGCTTTTAAAGTAACACGAAAAAATAATTAATGTTTCCTTTTCAGATTTCGGACGTTTTAAAAAGAATGTTGAGGTCATCAATTGAATATTACAGTCGACAATCTGGTCGACAATTATGTTATATTTAGATACTATTCTAAACTATAACAAAAATAAACAATTACCTTATTTATATGGTTAACAGCTTGATATACTTATAAACTGTTATTAACAAGACACCAATAGTTCAATAGCCTCCGACTCCACTTCAATCCCGCCAAATGGCGGGATTTTGTGTATCCGGGGGATTCGGCCAGCGCGGCAAGCCCGCCTCTTCGCTAAAATCATCCACAGGATAATTTCTTAACGCTCGATCGTCTCCGACTCCACTTTAATTAAATTCTTTTCCCGATCCATTGCATAAGAATGTAGGAGTATCTGCAATCATTCCGAATTTATCAGCACACGATTTACAAAATAGAACTATTTATTATTGTTTATAATTTTATTTTTTTCCATTTAACTCATTTTTCTATAATCCTTTCAAACATCCTAATTTATACTTTCTTTTACTCTGTAGTAAACTGCTGGAAAACATTGTAATCAAAAGGTTCTTTGATGGTTTTCAAGTATATAGAATTCTCATTCCTAAAAACAATAAATAAAAGGTTTTACCGTATACATACATCATAGATATACTTTTATATTTGTACTTTTTTTATACATAGGCATATATGAGTTTTACTGCAAAACTGCTCTTTGATGATAAAGAGATAAACATTCTTGATTTTTCTTATACTTTTAGTCAAGAGAGTGATTATAATGGAAACCCGTCTTCTAAACCTCAATTTTTAGGTTTATCGCTAATTATAGAAGCTACAAAAGATGCTGATTTACTAGAATGGATGACGGATCCTTTTATGTCTAAGCAACTAAAAATCCGTTTAGAACCAAGAGCTTTAAATGGTAAAGGAAGAACTCTCAATTTTATTGATGCTTGTTGTGTAAATTATGTAGAGCAATTTACTAGCGATAGTGAGAATCCAATGACCATTAATCTAAATATTACCTCAGCAGGAATGAAAGAAGGTACTGCGGAGTTCTCAGAGTATTGGAGGGTTACATATCCTAATACTGCTCCAGTAGCTGATAGTGAAACATCTGACAATGAACCTAGAATTGTAGAATATTACATTACAGATACTAACAATAAGAGAATTGAAGAAACGATAGTAGGCGAAAACATTCTATTAAATATTGATTCCAGAAACTTAATCGGTGAGAAATTGACCATAAACCTGGATAACCAAACGGTAGATTTTAAATATAATGGAGATATATTAGTTAACGACACTTTAACTGACTATGAAATAGGCAGTAATCTTGAAAAAATAGAGTTAGAAGTAATTAAGCAGCAAAACTAATGGGTACAAATACTTTTAAATTACAAGTCGCAGGGATTACTAAAACCGCAAGTGTTGAAGTTGTAGAGGATATTTTATTCTCGGTTCAATTCGAACGCAAAAGAGATTATAAAGGTGAGTTTGGTTTTGATTGGATGCGAGATAATTATCAAACAGTATCGCAAAATTATGAGGAACTAAAAAAAGAATATAAAGATGCTCAAATTAATGGTTCAGAATATTTTGTTCCTTATTTGAGTATGCTCCCAAATCAAGATAATGTTATCCTAAACTTTAAACTAGATGTTTTAGAAGGAAAAGCGCATAAAGACGATATTATTAAACTCCCTGCTAAAGATGGTATAAAATTTAAACCAAATAAAATATCTCTTAAGGATTTGCAAAAAGAACAAGAAGCTATTAATAAAGAAAAAGCAAAAGGTTATGACGGAGATGTTTCAAAAGTTACTAGAGTTGAGGTAAAAGTTATTTGTGAAAATCCATTAAGTCAAGATACAAGTATTGAGCTATTGGATAAGAATGATAATCCTGTAGGTGAAATCATTGTTGTAAAAAATTATGAGGTTAACACAGTAAAGATTAAATTTATAAAAGTTATGAGCAATGAACCTGGTAACACTTACAATAAAAGAACATTTGGTCAAATGCCGAATGGATGGGTTAAGAGTACGATTCAGAAGTTCAATACTAAATATTTCAATCAATCATTAATAAAGGCTGAAAATGGTGGATTAGAAGAAATGATTATCGATGTAGAATCTTATGAAAATAAAGGAGTACTTGAGACATTGGTAATAAATGGAGTTAAAGGTATCCCTAGATATAACAATGGTTTTGATAGAGAGTTATACAAAGAATATGTGCAAAATAATGGAGAATACGGAGGTGTCATATTCTTTTTAAGTGCATTTCAGCAAAAGGATGGAAGAGAAGGACACGCAAAATTATACCCAACTGAATTAAATTATATTTTAATGACTCCCGGCTCTGTAGGAAGTGAAAATGTTAACTCATTTGCTCACGAATTAGGACATACATTAGGATTGGATCATACTTGGGCTACTAAAGAAGAAAACACAAAACGATTGGAGACGATTGAGAAAACATTGTTAAAGCAAAAAACGTATCTTGAGAAATATAAAACTTATCCAGATAGCACGCCTGTTAAAGGAAGTACTAAAACATTAAAAGATGTGAGGGAAAGAAAAAACAATTATATCAAAGAGCTAGAAAGCGAAAAAGCTTCAAGATTAACGTTTATTCCTAAACACCCATTTAATAAAGCTACAACAGAAAATGTAATGGATTATAATGGTTATGATGTCCCAGGGGGAGAAACCATTCATAATCCTAATTCAGAGGGAATTAGTTTTTGGAAATGGCAATGGGATATTATGACTAATGAAGTAAAACAATATCATGGAGGATAGATTTATAAAAAATATTGTCTTAGTAGTTTTTGTTTTAAATAACCTACTGGTCTTTTCTCAGAACTTTAAAGGTTATGAGTATACGGAACTAGCGGGTTATGAATATGAGGAGTTTACTAAGAATGGAAATACCAATAAGATGGATGGTAATTTTAGTATTACCACCAGAAGTAAAAAAGGAGACATCATTACAATTGAAATAAAACGCTTTGATAAGGGTGAAAAAACAGGAGAATGGATCACTTATCGTAATTTATTTGGAGGGCTAAAATTAAGTTTTGTAGCGAATTACAAGGATAATGTTTTGGAAGGTTACTATTTTGAATCCGACAACCATACTTTTTCAAAAAAAGGGTTTTATAAGAAAGGTAAAAAACATGACTATTGGGAACATAGTGAAAATGACACACACGAAAATATCAACTATAAAAATGGGTTGAAATATGGTTCTTATTCTAGTGAAGATAATATGTCAGGTATTCAGGTTAAAGGACAATATAAAAAGGATAAAAAAGACGGTACCTGGATCATAAAGGACACTACTATTGAAGAAGTAACTAAAGAAGTCTATAAAAATGGTAAGCTAATTTCATCAGAGGACTAAAGATGAGGTATACAAGATCAATATCCGGTTATATGGTTGTAAATATTACATCATTAACCGAAAACGTTATGAAAAATATTATTTATTAAAGAGAAAGCCGCTGCTTTACTTTATATCAATACCATCTTGTCCTTTATAGAATCTTTTTACTGCAGTATGATTTCCTACATATATTCTAATCAAATAGGTACCTTCTAATAAACCAGAGATATCAACTTCTCTATCTACATGAAGCTTTTTCTGAATTCTAATAAAACCAGAATCATCTATCACCTTGATTAACATAGGTTCTCTTACATCGGATATAATCGTAATGGACTGTTGGACGGTCGTAGATTCGAGTTTAAAAGAAAATGTAGTATCGTTAATAGTATTCAATCTATTGCTTACTAAATAATCATCACTGGCATTACCAGAGATACAAGCAATTAAAAACAGTAGGGTAAGTAGTTTATTTCTCATATCTTATTTTCTTCTTAAGATACAGATTTTCAATAACTTAAACCGTTAACTATTTTATAAAAAATCTAAAAACCTGGTTTTTTAGAAAAATTTATGTTTTGTTTAAAATATTCCGAATGGTACAACCTATGGTAATCTAGATAAAGGAATTAGGAATAAAATTAATAACAAGAAATATCAACAACAAAATAGAACTATTTCACACCATAAAGTTTGATTACAGGCATTTCCACCAATAAAATACAAGTAAAAAGTAATCAAAATCAATACATTCATCTATTTTTGAGTAAATATAGATGACTAGAACCGGTACGTAAAAACTTACAAATCTAAGCGGTAATGCTAAAAATTTGTTTTAACTAAAACCTACAGGAATACTAGGGTATTCGCTTTTGGAGATTGAATTAACACACTATCATTGTATTAATTAGGCATGTTATATCAACTCTTGTCTTTAGCTAAAAAACATATCATTATATCGAAAAGAAAGCTATCTCTCCTAAATCAATTAAAATATCAATTAACTTTATGAGGCTAACACAAAACCTCAAACTCATGAAAATTACGAACCGCTACACTGCATATTTGCACTACCCGTATTTATTGGAAGATCATCAACCTAAGTAGCTTTTTTACAACAAACATAATATCCTAATTTCTCTCAATAATACATTCCACCCACCGAACCAGAATTATTATTGACATTTCATAACAAATCCCTAAGACTATGAAAGTATATAGCGTTGTTGTGGCCTATGATGATCCTCTAAAAAGGTTAGGCATCAAAGCCATGCTAGAAGCCCCAAAAGACATGAAATTTAATTTATATGAAGATATAAGTGATTTAGAAAACTTACGAAAAGTCATTGTTGATAGCCAACCTGATTTTATTGTTATTGATGCTACTCTAAATTCTAATGATTCTGGAATTGAATTAGCAAAATATACTAAACGACACGCTTCTAAAACCAAGATTGTTATCATGACATTTACCTTAGAAGAGTGGTTGATAAAAGAATTAAAAAACTTAGAGATAAAGTGGATTCTATATAAGGCTGATACTGTAGAAAATCTGACTAAATGTGCTGGGCGAGCTATCCAAAACAAACCTTATGTAAGTAAACGATTTAGAGAATCTTGGTTTAAAGAAAAAGCAAATCCTATTCCCGAAGTTTCTGATAAATCATATCAACAATTATCTAAAACAGAAATCAAAATATTAAATCAAGTAGCATTAGGCAAGACCAATAAAGAAATTGCATTTGATCTATTTAAAAGCGAAAAAACTATCAAAAATCATCGCCAAAATATTTGCAAAAAGCTACAGATTGCAGGTAGTAATGCTCTTTTTAAATATACCATGAAATTAAAAGATGTGTATCATTAGGTTGTTAAAGCGCAATAATCTTCAGTAAAAAATTGAGTACTTGTGCCTATATTTTTCATTCATAGAGTTTTTAATTTTCCTACCGAAAACTAACGATACTGTTTATACCCAAAATAAACAAAATACACACAACTCTTAATTATGAAAAACACTACACTCAAAGCTTTATTGATACTCTTATTTTATATACACATATCGGAAGCTCAAGAACTTATTATAGAAAAAAACCAGCAACTATATTCTCAAAATATAAGTAACAGCGATACCGTATTATTAAATAAGAATAAGTCTTCTTTAGCTATCACCTCAGCAATGGATGTGATAGTATTGCAAGCATATAATATCTCGCGAGAACTAGATATAACGGCTAACTTTGATTTTTTTCAGGGATTACAGAGTCCTTTTAATCCGAATGTATGGATATATCTAGAGAGAGAACAAATTGGAGGAGCCTTTAAACTTCAAAAAGTAGATCTTTCTAATAAAAAACAGGTTACTTTACAAAGTAAAACTAATAATGATCGAAAGGAAATAGCGCTAAAACCTATTGGCTGGACCAATGATGCTTCTAAAATCTTTATAGAAGGGATTTACTTAGATGCAGCAGAAGAACACGAAGGGATTTTTATATATGACATTCAAACAAATCATATCGAAAAACTTCCTATCTCTTTTAAATACACCAGTACACCGTTACTCTCTCCGAAGCGAGATTATTTTATCTTCTCTGGATCTACCGATAAAAAACTAGACTACCTACATGGTACTTCTGACCTTATTTATAAATATGATATCGAACAACAAACAACTAAGACTATATATCGATCAGAAGGAGATCAGGTTCAAATCTTAGGTTGGAATGTTAATTCTAAAACTAATAAAGAATCTATCCATAATCAAAAATCTAATTTATCCTATTATTTACCTTGGGATTTTGGCAAAGAGAATTGTGTCTCTAGACACGGAACACCTGGTCCAACTGGTTCTCATAGCCCTGTAGGTCAATGTGGTTTTTTTACTCCAGGTGGTCATCACGGATATCACGCAATTGATTTTGCAACTTCTTTATCCGGAGATGATAACGTAAGAGCTTCTGCCGCAGGAACTGTTTCTTTTTCTGGAATAAGTGGAAGTTTATCTAGTGGTTATGGGAGATTGATTATCATACGACATAGCGATGGAACTCGAACATATTATGCTCATAACAAAACACTATTAGTTAGTCAAGGGCAATCTGTACAAAAAGGACAAGTAATCGCTTTAGAAGGCACAACAGGAGGATCTACAGGAGATCATATTCATTTTGAGTGGAGAGCTGCTGGAGGAAACTCTTCTACTCCTGGTTCTTTTGTTGATGCAGGACAACCAAGACAAAATTATATTTATCGTTCACAGAATACCTTTGGTTCGCAAGCAGACACACAAGCTCCTACCACTTCTATAACAGCTAATGGAGGAACTATACAATCTGGTGATTTTACTGCCAATTATACCGACTCAGACAATATTGCGGTAACACGTCGATTCTATCAAGTTTTAGAGAAATACGGAAACAATTGGTACGCCAATAGAGGTAATGGTTTTTTTAATGACAACTTTAATGTTTTTTATTCTGGATATGTACAAGGAGATGGGGATTGGTCAATTAATAATAATCACCTACTTCAATCGAACACTACATCAGACAACACCAAATTAAATACATTCTTGTCTCAAAATTCAGGATTACCGTATTTATATGAATTCTCTGCAAAAGTATTATCTACGAATGGTCCTAGAAAATTTGGAATTCACATCATGGCAGATTCTCCAGATCAAAGCCAAAGAGGAAATTCTTATTTAATATGGTTTAGCGGAGAGGATAACAAAGTTAGAGTATACGAAACCATAAATAACCAATTAAACTTTAGAGCAATTGATGATGTCCCACTAGACAATAAATGGGCGAACTACAAAATTACATACAGTCCTGGGTTTGGTGTTCTCGAAGTATTTAGAAATAACACTTCTATCTTAAAATGGACAGATCCATCACCAATAAAAAACGGAAGCACAATTTCTTTAAGAACAAATAAAACGAATATTGAATTCGATGATTTAAAAATCTATAAGTTTAGAGCAAACAATTCTACAGAGATTTCTGCGGGATCAGAAATAACTAAGGATATACGAAGAAAAAATGGAAAAATAAAAAGTTTGGTTAGAGATGCCGCTGGAAATTGGTCTACTCCTGGAAACCTAGATGTAACTATAAGTTCTCTAACAAGACAAAATTCAGAAATTATAAACGATACTTTTCTTAATAATGATACTATTAAAGCAAACGTATTTCCGAACCCTACAGATGGATCTGATTTAACAATTAGCTATCAATCTCTACATAAATCCCATGCATCTATATCCATAATTGATATAAAAGGTAGCGTTTTAAAATCCTTCATAAAATACACAGAAGAAGGAAAGAATACATCTATAGATCTAAGCAGTTATTTCGGATCCTTAGGAGATGGCACATATTTTATCAAAATAAATGATGATAGAGGTTCTCAAGTGATCCCTATCATTAAAAGGTAGTTTTTTGTAAGTGTGTAAAAAGGGTTCTACATATTTGGTTAACAACTTGTCTGAGCCCTTTTTCTTGCAAAACCCTTCATAAAATATAAACTCAAAACACAAACATCATATGAAAACTAACACAAAACTTATTTACCTCATTCTAAGTTTATTATTACATCAGGTAATTTGGTCTCAAGGAAATAAACTTAAAGGAGAAGGTTCTACAGAAAATGTAATTGAATTAAGTTCTAAAAAAGCTATTAGCTATACATCTAAAAATTTAAAATATAGTAATGAGGGAATAGTCTTTTCTAAATTATCAGAAACAGAAAAAATAATTATAAGTCCTGTAGAAATTTCACTCATAGAACCAGAACCATTTATTAGTACTTATCTTCAATTAAATGGTACTAATTTAAATCACGACGCCATCTTGATCACCTACCGAACTTCAGAAAAAGGGGAAATTTGGTCAGATTGGAAAAAAATTCCTTTTGATGGACATTTTGATAAAATAAATAACAACTATCTAATTTCTTCTCTATTATATCTAGATAAGTCAATATCCTATATTCAATATGCATTAGATATTACCACGAATAAAGAAATGATTTTAGAAAAAATACTGTTAAAACATTACAGCCCTGGAGCTACACCAAGAAAAACATTAGAAGAAATTAACACCATAAAATTTAAAAATCAAAATAAAGCAGCTTGTAGTAAACCATCTGTAGTTTCACGATCACAATGGGGAGCAAGGCCTCCAAGAAGTTCATTTCCTACTACGAACGTGACACATCTCATTGTTCATCATGAATTTGGATCTAATTCTAGTAGTGATTGGGCTGCAAGAGTACGATCTGTACAAAATTTTCATATGAATTCTAATGGATGGTCGGATATTGGATATAATTTCTTAATAGATCCGAATGGAGTTATTTACGAAGGAAGAGCTGGCGGAGACAGTGCGGTAGGTGCTCATTTTTGTGGTAGAAACCGTAATACAATGGGAGTTTGTATGTTAGGTAATTATTCATCGGCTACACCAAAAGTCGCTACTCAAAATTCTTTAAAAGATTTATTAGCCTGGAAAGCTACAAAAGAGAACATTAACCCTTCTGGATTTGCCTATCACTATTCTATTGATGGTTCTTTAAGAACTATATCAGGGCATAGAGATGGAGGTGGATGTTCGGCGTGTCCAGGAGATGGAGGTTATGCTATTCTGCCAAGTATAAGAACAGGAGTACAAAATCTTATTGACAATAATTGCTCTGGATCTGGCGGCGGAACCGATAATCAATCTCCAACTACGACTATTAGTGCTTCTGGCGGCAATACACAATCAGGTGATTTTACAGCTAACTTTAATGACAATGATAACATAGGGGTAACTAGAAGGTTTTATCAAGCTTTAGAGAAATATGGTGATAATTGGTATGCAAACCGAGGCAATGGCTTTTTTAATGACAATTTTAATATTTTCTACTCTGGATATACCCAAGGAGCTGGAAATTGGAGTATTAGTAATGGACATTTAAGTCAATCCGACATTTCGTCTGACAATACAAAATTGAATACTTTTTTATCGCAAAATTCTGGGCTCCCTTATTTGTATGAGTTCTCTGCTAAAACAATTTCTACAACTGGGCCAAAAAAATTTGGTCTACATATCATGGCTGATGATGTAACCCAAAGTCAGAGAGGAAACTCATATTTAATATGGTTTAGTGGAGAAGATAATAAGGTCAGAATATATGAGACAGTAAATAATCAACTAAATTTTAGAGCGATTAGTGATGTATCACTAGATAACCAATGGGCTAATTATAAAATAACCTATAGCCCGGCTTTTGGAGTATTAGAAATTTTTAGAAACAATACCTCGCTTTTAAGATGGACAGACACGACTCCAATCAAAAATGGAAGTTCTATCTCGTTAAGAACGAACAAAACCAATATGGAATTCGATGATCTTAAAGTGTATAAATTTAGAGCAAATCAAACACAATCCATAACAGCTGGATCTTCTGTAACTAAAGATATAAGAAGACAAAATGGAAAAATTAAAAGTTTGGTAAGAGATGCTGCTGGGAATTGGTCTGCTCCTGGAAACTTAGATATAACGATTAGCTCTCTTTCTAGACAAAATCCAAATATTATTGATGATACAAAACTAAACAATAGTGATCCAATCATTTATCCAAATCCAACAACAGCTAAATCATTGACATTGACATATAATGCTACCTCAAATCAACGTTTAGAAGTATCTATTTGGGATATTACTGGTAAATTATTAAATAAAATTAATACGACACCCAAAGAAAATAGTTTACAGAATCTAAACATCAGCTCTTTAATTGAAGGAATTGCGGGTGGAACTTATATTATAAAAGTAAAAAATGGTAAAAATGTAACCTATTCAAGAATCTTAAAACAATAATCAATTCGGAAAAATATAAAATAAAAAACCGACCACTATATGGTCGGTTTTTTATATCATGACAGAAACACTTAAAAATTATTTAACCAAAGTCTTTCCTTTATATTTCCATTCAGTAATACCACCATCTAGATCGTAGATTTTAGTAAACCCTGCTTTCTTCATATACGCAGAACATTTACCACTTCTTCCTCCCCTACCGCAATATACAGCTACAGGTTTTGTTTTATCTACTTCAGATATTAGTGTTTCGAAATTCTCATCACTAAAATCTATATTAATCGCTCCTTCTATGTGACCTTCTGCATATTCTTGTGGAGTTCGTACATCTACAAGCTGTACTTTTTCCATTTCCAATAAAGAATCCATCTCTGCTACTGTTATTAATTCTACAATGGCAGTATCATCTGTTTTAGCATCTTTACAATTGAATAACAACATTGAAAGAACAACTACGGTTACTATTGTTTTAATTCTCATAAACACAATTAAATACTATTATTCGGCAACTTCGCCATCCCAGCTCATAAAACCACCTATGAGATTATAAGTAGTTTCAAAACCCATTTGATTCATCAATGTACAAGCTTGTGCACTTCTAGCTCCAGAACGGCAGTACACATAATAATTTTTGGATTTATCTAATTTCTGTACTTCATCTAAAAAACCTTGTCCTTGGCGTATATCTAGATTTAACATATTAGGTATAAATCCATCTTCTACCTCTTCCTCTGTTCTAACATCTAAAATTACTGCATTTGTATCCTTAGCAATTAGATCTTCCCATTGATCTTGAGTGATATCTTCGGCCATTTTATATTTCCTTTTTTAATTGAACTTTTAAATCCGCAATTCCTTACAAATATAAGAGTCCTTACTGAATTGTACGAAGTTGTACATCCATTTATTTTAAAAGTACAGTGCTAATTATGCTTTTATACTACAACCAATTGCTTTAGTAGTCTCTACAGGAACTTTTTCTCCTTTTAATAAAGCATTAATAGCATCCTCAGCATATTTTTTATCAGCAGCTGATGCATCTTTATAATTATTATCTATTGCTCCGATGTAACGCACAACGTTACCGTTTGCCGTTTTTTCTAAAATATAAACATGAGGAGTTTTTGTAGCTCCATATTGAGGATATATTTTCTGGCCATCATCAAACAAATAAGGAAATGTAAACCCTTTTTCTTTTGCTCTTACTTTCATGTTATCAAAACTATCCGTTGGATATGCTTTAGGATTATTAGGATTGATAGCAATAACAGGATATCCTTTATCTTTAAAAGCTTTATCCAATTCTATAATCCTATCCTCATAAGCCACAGAATATGGGCAATGATTACAAGTAAAAATAACAATAAACCCTTTAGCGTCTTTATAATCAGCTAAAGAAACTGTAGTATCATCAATGTTTTTAAGGCTAAAATCTGTTGCGACATCACCTATCACATATCCAGCATCACTATCTGACAAATTAACTTTATCAATCGCAAATGCACTTACTGCAATTACTAGAACAACTGCTACTAAAATTTTTAAAGTTTTCATCTGTTTTATTTAATTAAGGTTTTAATCAGTACGACTAGGAACTATTATAACATTTTTTTTAATTCTCTTTCTAATTCATCATAGGTAAAGGATCGCTCATAAAAATTAGATGTATTTCCTTTGTATATTATGGTAGCTGGTATAGAACCAGACCAATTTTCATTCACTTTAGGAATCCAAGTATTAGCGTCAGGATCATCCAACAATACAATTTTGCTTTGTATACGTTGCTTTTTTACAAACGGTATCAGCTTAGTTTCTACCTGATTAGGAAGATCTAAACTCACTAATATCACTTCTACTTCTTTATCTGGATATCTACTATTAATCAATTCGAAATACGGTAATTCTGCAACACAAGGTTTACACCAAGTAGCCCAAAAATTAATCACCCGTGTTTTTCCGTCATTAATAGTTAAAAGGTGTTCAAAATTTTCAAAATCATATACTGGTATCTCTACACCTTTGCTAGAAAAAACATTAGATGCCTCAAAAGCAACTCTTTGTTCTCCTTTACACCCAACAACCAAAAAGGTTAATCCTATATATAAGATCAGTTTCTGCATTACACTAATGTATTAAAACGCGTTATTTCTCAAAAGAAAATTAACAAGGTTTAAATAATTCATAAAGAGAATTTTAGGATTTCGTTCATCCTATAATCGAACAATAATAATATTAATGAATATCAATCATCTGAACTTTAACAAAGAATTAGTAACTCTTTATAATTTTTAAGAGAGAAAACATTTTACATTTGTATATACAAATATTGTTTATACAAATGAATATAGAAGATATCATACAAACAAAAAAAGAACTTCCTCTCTCTAGAAAGGTGATCATTAATTTATTATATACCGAAAATTGGATAAGTGATCGAATAAGTTCAGAATTAAAAACTTATGATATTTCTATTCAGCAATTTAATGTGCTACGAATTTTAAAGGGTCAAGGAGGTAAACCTGCCAACTTATCTACTATACAAGAGAGAATGGTTAGTAAAATGAGTAATACGACACGATTAGTTGATAAACTAATTAAAAAAGATTTAGTAAAAAGAATCATTTGTGAAACTAACAGAAGAAAAGTAGAAATCACGATAACAGAAAACGGGAATAAATTTTTAGATAAAATAAGTCCCGTAATGGATAATTTCGAAAAAAAAATCACCTCCAACTTATCTAAAGAAGAATTGAACATTCTAAACAACCTATTAAATAAACTTAGAAGTTAATTAAGTAAACACAATTTATATAATCATTAAATTTTAAAATTATGAAAACCAAACTTAGACCATTATTCTTAGCATTAACAATAATTGCTACTACATCTATTTATGCTCAACAAAAAAAGATAAATACAGCAGAAAGTTCTATTAATTGGACAGGAAAAAAAGTGACTGGTCAACACACTGGAACACTTAATTTCTCTAGTGGATTCTTGACCTTTGATGGCAAAAATTTAAGTGGTGGTGAGTTTATCGTAGATATGACCTCACTTGCGGTAACAGATCTAGAAGCTGGAAAAGGAAAAGAAAAATTAGAAGGTCACCTTAATTCTGATGATTTCTTTGGCGTACAAAATTTCAAAAACGCTAAACTTACAATTAAAAAAGCCTCAAAAATTGATGGTGGTTTTAAAATAGCCGGAGATCTTACCATCAAGGGAAAAACAAATCCTATAGCTTTTGACCTTGCTGTAAATGGATCAACTGCTTCAACTACCTTAAAAGTAGATAGAACCAAATATGATATCAAATACGGATCAGGAAGTTTCTTTGATAATTTAGGGGATAAAGCGATCAGCGATGAATTCGAATTAGCTGTAAATTTAAAAATGTAATTTTTTGTTTTTTGAATTATAATTAATTTATATATTTGACTCAAGAAAAATAAAATGAAAATAATCTTAACAAATACATGGTGGTGGTCATCTTATAACGAAAACGTCGTGAGATAGATCCTGTCATATAGTTAAGTAAACATATCAAAGGCTTGTCAAATCACGACAAGCCTTTTTTTTGTTCATATAATCAAGGGGTTTATAAATTATAAATATTAAAATCTAACATGAGTTATACATTAACCACACATTTCAAACAAATTCTTGCCGACACCATTACACCGGTTAGTGTCTATCTAAAAATTAGAGATAGATTTCCTAATAGCCTTTTATTAGAAAGTAGCGATTATAGAGGTAATGAAAACAGTTTTTCTTATATCTGTTGTAATCCAATTGCTAATATTAGGATCGAAAATGAGACCATTTATGAATCATTTCCTGACAAAACATTTAGTGAAACCCCAATAACTAATGATACAAACATTCCTCTTGTTATAGAGCAATTTGGGCAGAAATTCAAAACCTCTAAAAGTGATTTCAAATTTATAAACAATGGATTATTTGGGTATATTTCTTATGATTCGGTCCGTTATTTCGAAAACATAGAAATCACAAAGAAACCAGGTGGTTTAGACATCCCTGATATGCAATATACCGTATATCAAAATATTATCGCAATCAACCACTTTAACAATGAAGCTTACATTTTTGCCCATTGTTACGATTCTGCGAGTAATATTTCGGAAATAGAATCTCTACTCAATGTAAAAAACTTTGCATCTTATAATTTCACTACAGTTGGTCAAACGACCTCTAATTTAGATGATGAACAATACAAGGAACATGTTGCCTTAGCTAAGCAGCATTGCCAACGAGGAGATGTTTTTCAATTGGTTTTATCTAAACGCTTTTCTCAAAAATTTAAAGGAGACGAATTTAATGTGTATCGCGCTTTACGAAGTGTTAATCCATCTCCTTACTTATTCTATTTTGATTATGGTGATTTCAAAATATTCGGAAGCTCACCAGAGGCGCAATTAGTAGTTAAAGATGATATTGCGGAAATTCATCCAATCGCTGGAACTTTTAAAAGAACAGGAAATGATGAACAAGATGCAGAACTTGCTAAAAAATTATCTGTAGACGAAAAAGAAAACGCTGAGCATGTAATGCTAGTTGATCTAGCTCGTAATGATTTAAGTCGCAATGGTAGTGACGTTACGGTAGATACTTATAGAGAAGTGCAATTCTATTCTCATGTAATTCATTTAGTAAGTAAAGTAACTGGTAAAAAACACAAGGACACTACTACTATGCAGGTAGTTGCTGATACATTTCCTGCGGGTACATTAAGTGGAGCACCAAAACATATGGCTATGCAACTTATAGAAAAGTATGAAACTGTGAACAGAGATTTTTATGGTGGCGCAATTGGTTTTATGGATTTCTCTGGAAATTTTAATCACGCAATCATGATTAGAACATTTTTAAGTAAAAACCATCAATTACATTGGCAAGCTGGAGCAGGATTAGTCAATGAATCAAACAAAGAAAACGAATTACAAGAAGTATACAATAAGCTGGGAGCACTAACAAAAGCGTTGAAACTAGCTGAAGAAATATAAGGAGATGAAAAAAGTATTAGTAATAGACAACTACGATTCATTTGTTTACAATCTGGTTCATTATCTAGAAGACTTAGGGTGTGAAGTAGTTGTAAAACGAAATGATCAATTGAACTTAGAAGAAGTAGCATCTTTTAATAAAATACTACTTTCACCAGGACCTGGTATTCCTGATGAGGCTGGACTATTAAAAGATATCATAAAAACGTATGCAAATACCAAAAGTATATTCGGTGTATGTCTTGGTCAGCAGGCTATTGGAGAAGTTTTTGGTGGAAACATCATCAATCTCGATGAAGTTTACCACGGTGTTGCTACCGAAGTAAAACTTACAGTATCAGACGAGCCACTTTTTAATGGATTAAACGATACATTCGATGTAGGGAGATATCACTCTTGGGTAGTGTCAGAAAAAGATTTACCATCATGTTTAGAAGCAACATCATTTGATGAGAATGGACAAATAATGTCTCTTCGTCACAAGGAATTAGATGTTAGAGGCGTGCAATTTCATCCAGAATCAGTACTTACTCCCGACGGAAAGAAAATGTTAGAAAACTGGATCAACAATTGAGATTGATAATAATAATGATACTATATTAATTTTAAAAAATATCCTATGTAAATTCTCTATCAATACTCTGAGAAAACTGGGAAAAAATGGCTTATGAAAAATTTATTAAATCGATTAATCAATCACGAAACCATTTCTAAAGAAGAAGCTAAACAAGTTTTGGTTAATATATCTAAAGGAGATTATAACCAAAGCCAAATTGCCTCATTTCTTACGGTTTATATGATGCGTAGTATTACTGTCGAAGAACTAGAAGGTTTTAGAGATGCATTATTAGAATTGTGCATAGCTGTAGACTTAAGTGATTATAATCCCATCGATCTTTGTGGAACTGGAGGAGATGGAAAAGATACTTTTAATATTTCTACATTATCATCTTTTGTTTCTGCAGGTGCTGGTATTAAAGTAACTAAACACGGTAATTATGGCGTTTCTTCTAAATGTGGTAGTTCTAATGTTATGGAACATTTAGGAATCAAATTTAGTAATGACAAAGATTTTCTAAAGCGTAGTATTGATGAAGCAGGGATATGCGTATTACATGCACCTTTATTTCATCCAGCCATGAAGAATGTAGCTCCTATAAGAAGAGAATTAGGCGTAAAAACATTCTTTAATATGCTAGGGCCTATGGTAAATCCAGCATTTCCAAAAAATCAAATCGTAGGTGTATTCAATCTTGAATTAGCAAGAATGTATGGGTATTTATATCAAAATACAGATAAAAATTTTACTATAATTCATGCACTAGATGGATATGACGAAATATCACTTACAGGAAGTACGAAAACAATTTCTAACACAACCGAAGGAATGCTAACACCTGAAGATTTTGGGGTATCTGCTTTAAAAATGGAAGAGATTGTGGGTGGAGATTCTATAGAAGAGTCAGCAACTATTTTCATGAATATCCTAAGCGGTAAAGGTACAGAGGCACAAAACAATGTTGTGTCTGCTAATGCAGGAATGGCAATCGCAACGGTAGAAAATTTATCTCCAATTCAAGGATTTGAAAAAGCGAAAGAATCGTTGCTATCAGGAAAAGGATTAGCTGCATTAAAAAAAGTACAAGAATTGAGTAAGAATTAGTGATCAGTTATTTAACAATGAACATACTAGATAGAATTATAGCAGATAAATACAAAGAAGTTGAACTCAGAAAAAGCTTAATACCTATTCATCAATTAGAAAACTCTGTATTATTTGATCGTAAAGGAAATTCTTTAGCAGATACTTTACGAAAGAGTGATACAGGAATTATTGCAGAGCATAAACGTAGATCTCCTTCTAAATCCATAATTAATCAAAAAGTTAGTGTCCAAGATGTAGCTACAGGGTACGAAAATGCTGGAGTTTGTGGAATGTCAGTTCTTACAGACGGAAAATATTTTGGTGGATCATTAGACGATTTATTACTTGCTAGAGCTTCTGTAAAGATGCCGTTATTACGTAAAGAATTCATCATAGATGAATACCAACTATTAGAAGCCAAAGCATATGGTGCCGATGTAGTATTATTAATCGCCGCTGTATTATCTAAAGACGAAATCAAAACATTATCAGAGTTTGCAAAAAAATTATCATTGGACGTATTATTAGAAGTTCACAATCTAGAAGAATTAGAGAAATCAATAATGCCTTCCTTAGATATGCTAGGAGTTAATAATCGTAATCTCAAAACTTTTGAGGTTAGTATCGATATAAGTAAAGAGTTGAGCAAACATATTCCTAATGATTTTGTAAAAGTTTCTGAAAGTGGTATTAGTAATATCGAAGCTATAAAAGAATTACAACCATATGGATACAAAGGGTTTTTAATAGGTGAAAACTTTATGAAAACTGAAAACCCGGGATCTAGCGCTGTAGAATTTATAAAAGCCTTACAAAGATGAAACTAAAGGTATGTGGAATGAAATATCAAGAAAACATAGAAGCTGTTGCAGCATTGCAGCCGGACTATCTTGGGTTCATTTTTTATGAAAAATCTCCTCGAAATTTTGATGCTATAATTCCTCAAATACCGGATACTATTAAAAAAACAGGGGTTTTTGTGGATGAAGAAATTAATTCCATATTAGAAAAAAGTAACAAATATAATTTCAACGCTGTGCAGTTACATGGAAATGAATCATCTGAATTTTGCAAAGAACTAAGAACAAAGTTAAACAGCTCTACCAAACCTAACAGAGTAGAAATATTTAAAGTATTCTCTATCAAAGATCAATTCGATTTTGAAGAATTAAAGCCTTATGAAGGAATTGTAGATTATTTTCTTTTTGACACGAAAGGAAAAGAAAAAGGAGGTAATGGATATACGTTCGATTGGAGTGTTTTAAATAATTATAACTCCTCTACTCCATTTATTTTAAGTGGTGGAATTGGATTACAAGAAATTGAAAATGTAAAAAAAATCCTAGAAACAGATTTACCAATATATGGAATAGATATCAATAGTAAATTCGAAATTGAACCAGGATTAAAAAATATAAATGATTTAGAAAAATTTAAAAAACTATTGTTTGTAGATTGTTAAAGGCGCTATTTATGTCTGACAACTATGATATATCACAAAAAGAAAAGAAATGAGCTACCAAGTAAACGAAAAAGGATATTATGGTGATTTTGGAGGAGCATACATTCCAGAAATGCTATACCCTAATGTAGAAGAGTTAAGATCTACATATTTAGAGATTATGAATGAACCTTCTTTTAAAGAGGAGTTTGATCAACTATTAAGGGATTATGTAGGACGACCATCTCCATTATACTATGCCAAACGTCTTTCTGAAAAACACAATACCAAAGTATACTTAAAGCGTGAAGACTTAAATCATACTGGGGCACACAAAGTAAACAATACCATTGGGCAAATTCTAGTAGCAAAAAAATTAGGCAAAAATAGAATTATTGCAGAAACAGGAGCTGGGCAACACGGTGTAGCTACTGCCACAGTTTGTGCATTAATGGGAATTGAATGTATCGTATATATGGGAGAAATTGATATTAAACGTCAAGCTCCTAATGTAGCTCGTATGAAAATGCTTGGTGCAGAAGTAAGGCCTGCAAAATCCGGAAGTAAAACATTAAAGGACGCAACTAATGAAGCTATTAGAGATTGGATAAATAACCCAGTAGATACTCATTATATTATTGGTTCTGCTATTGGACCACACCCGTATCCAGATATGGTTACTAGATTTCAATCGATTATATCTGAAGAGATCAAATGGCAATTAAAAGAAAAAGAAGGAAGAGAAAATCCAGATTATGTTGTGGCCTGTATCGGAGGCGGAAGTAATGCAGCAGGAACGTATTATCATTTCTTAGATGAACCAAACGTAGGAATTATTGCTGTAGAAGCTGCTGGTAAAGGCGTTAATAGTGGAGAAAGTGCTGCAACATCTCAATTAGGTAAAGAAGGAATTATACACGGATGCAAAACATTACTAATGCAGACGAGCGATGGCCAAATCACCGAACCATATTCTATTTCGGCTGGATTAGATTATCCAGGTGTAGGCCCTTTACACTCGCACTTATACAAAACCGGAAGAGGAGAGTTTTACTCTGTAACAGATGACGATGCCATGGCTGCTGGATTAGAATTATCTCAATTAGAAGGTATCATCCCAGCAATAGAAACATCGCATGCCTTGGCTATATTCAATGACAAAAAATTTAAACCTGATGACATTGTAGTAATTAGTCTTTCTGGGAGAGGAGATAAAGATCTTAATACTTATATAGATTATTTCAAATTATAATAAATTAGTAGAAAGTAATTAGTACTTAGTATCAATCTATTTTATTGACACTGATTACTAATTAAAGACTACTGTACTAATAAAGACATGAACAGAATTAATACAGCTCTTGAGCAAAATAAAAAACTATTATCAATATATTTTACCGCAGGTTATCCTTCATTATCTGATACAAAAAAAGTCATTCAGGATCTAGAAAAAAGCGGTGTTGATATGATAGAAATAGGATTACCTTTTAGCGATCCGTTGGCAGATGGACCAACAATACAAGAAAGTTCTACAATAGCTTTAAAAAATGGAATGACTACTAAACTGTTGTTCGAACAACTTGCAGATATTAGAAAATCTGTGAGCATACCATTAATTATTATGGGGTATTTTAACCCAATGATGCAGTATGGTGTAGAAGCTTTTTGCGCCAAATGTCAAGAAATAGGAATTGATGGATTAATCATACCTGATTTACCAGTTGCCGAGTATCACGAGCAATATCAAGAAACTTTTGAAAAATACGGATTAATCAATGTCTTTTTAATTACTCCGCAAACTTCAGAAGAACGTATACGTTTTATTGATAGTGTTTCAAATGGATTTATTTATATGGTAAGCTCTGCAAGTGTTACAGGATCTACATCTGGATTCGGAAATACACAAGAAGCATATTTTGAGCGTATTGCTAATATGGATTTAAAGGCGCCACAGATTGTTGGATTTGGTATTAGTAATAATGAAACGTTTACTAAAGCGACTAAAACTACAAAAGGTGCAATTATTGGATCTGCTTTTATCAAACACTTAACTCAAAATGGTGTAGAAAGTATTGAAGATTTTATTGAAACAATTAGATAATATTCATAAATTTAAAAAAAGAATATTTATAATATTCGTTCTGAATTAATTAGAATTTTTATGATATCTCCGATTTTATTGATAACCTTTATTTCTATTCCTTTAATAATCGCCGTTATTGTCATTTTTGTTTTCATCAAGTGGTTAAAACCTGATTTTTTGCAATTCAAAAAAAGCATTAAGGAAAAACCAGAAGGGCTATTAGATATAGACGATCGATACAATTCAAATAAAATAGAAAAAGAAAAAGAATTAAATGATTTATTAGATAAAATAAACAAACAAGGTATTGATAAACTCACTAAAATAGAAAAAGAAAGGTTAGAAGAGTTATCTAAATAATTTACTATTCTTTAGTAAATAAATTATCCAAGAATTTTTCTAATTTTTCTCTTTTTAGTTGCTCCATATTTAGTTTTAATTTTGTCATAAAACCATAGGAATCACCTTCGACACGCATTTCACCAGAAACATACAACTCACTTTTTTTATTCAATCGAATTTTATTTAATTCTAAGATTGGGTATTTAAGAAAAACTGAAGCTACTCCATTGGTACCATAATCCATATCGATATCTCCATTGTTTAATAACTTTTTGATCAATATTTCGAATTCATTATCCAAGCTAGCAGAAATAACAAATACTTCACCCTTATCATTCACCACAAAATCAGTGTTATAAATATCCGCGCTATAACTCATTTCTCCGGTATCTAAAAAGGAAACATCTAGATTTCCTTCTACATCATATTTCCGAATATGATACAAACCCTCTGAATCACTTTTCAATTGAGAAGTATACATCTCTTCTTCGGATAACACAATACGATCAAATGATTGATAATCTTCATTAATCTGTATACAGTTTAATTTATTCGAAGACATTTTTCTACTATCTAATCCAGCCAAGTAAGTGGCTTGTTCTTCTCCATTATCAATAGATTCAGAATATGCTAATAATAGATAATCATTTGTCATTGCAGAACAATTTAATGTAAAGTAATGATCATCATACAAACCGGATGATAATGTTTCTCCAATATCAGAAAGTTTAAGAATAGCAATCTTTTCTTCACTTTCTGTTTTTCTAAAATCTTTTACTTTGGCAACAACTATTATCTCATCTCTTGATGATGCATAGATATATTGTCCATAATTATCATCTAAATTATCAAGAATATTTTTTTTGTACACTCCACTACTACCAAACCCGTGATTAATAGTTCCATCATCATAAAACTCATTTACAGAAATCATCCAACTATGTCCATTCCAGAAGTTTGATAGAACTAATATACTCCCATCTGCTTTAGAATTAATCGCTACTGGTATGGTATATTCGTTATTTAGATTACTTATTTCGGTATTGAAACGAATATCTTTTGTACCATTTTTAGTAAGACGTACCAGGTTTCTTTTTGCATCAGATTCGTACAAAACATTAATTTCTCCACCTTCTAGAACATCAAAATCAATAATATGAGAAGTTAAAACTCCTAATTCTTTAAAAACTAGCAATCCATCTCTGGAAAAATCAACATCTAATTGTTGCCCATAACTATATTGTAGCAAAGAGCAAAAAGCAGCTAGTAAACAGTAAATTCTCATAACGAAATATCGTAGTAACTTTAGTTAGTCACCTTCGCGAAAGTATAATGAGTACAAATTGAAGATTAGGGGTATCAAAAATTATATACTTGATTAAAATAGACTATATTCTAATCAAGGATCAAAAAAAAGAATTTTAACAATATAATGCAAGAATTTTCTTAATAATAAAAAATTAATAACGTTAATAAATTAAAAACAAAACAAAATGCATAGACTAATCTTATTCCTTTTAGTATCTACATTTTCTAATATTCTTGTTTCTCAAGAAAGCTTTTATGATAGACTATCCAACGCTACAATAAGATTAACCGCAGATGATGTGACTTATGATCCTTCATATTTCTCCATAAAATATCCAAATGGAGATGTTCCGAGTGATAAAGGAGTATGCACAGATGTAGTAATAAGGGCCTATAGAAAACTAGGAATCGATCTTCAAAAAGAGGTTCATGAAGATATGAAAGTGAATTTTCATTTATATCCTAAAAACTGGGGACTATCTAAAACAGATAAAAATATTGATCATCGAAGAGTTCCAAATTTAATGAGATTCTTTTCTAGATTTGGAGAGACAAAATCTAACTCTAACAACGCAACAGATTACTTACCTGGAGATATCATTAGTTGGAGTTTAGGAGGAGGGCTTACTCATATTGGATTAGTCGTAAACAAAAAATCTTCTGATCAAAAACGATATTTAATTGTTCATAACATTGGTTCTGGTCAAGTACTAGCAGATTGTTTATTTGACTATAAAATCATTGGACACTATCGTTACAATGGAAATAGATAATCTCACTAAAACCTATTCTGATTATAAAAAAACGTTAACGATTGTATAGCTTTAATTGATTGACATGAACTTTCTTTCTTTTATAAATAAACAATTGTTAACCAGTATTAATACGGGGTATTTTCCCTGAATACTTACTGTAATTTGGCATAATAAAAATATTAACTTTAAAAAAAGAACTATGTCATTACAAGTAAGTTTTAGAGTTGTGGGACTCTACTGTTATTTCGAAAACCTACAGGTACCAAATGTAACTGCTCAATCATCTGTAAAGGATGTAATGAACGGAATCAAAAGCGTAAAAACGGATTTTGATTATTCTTCGGTAAACATGGGCGGTAAAGAAATTGTGAATTCATTATCTTATAAATTCGGAACCAGCTCAACAGTACCGTATAATGTATCTGCACCACCAGCAGATGGTTTTAGAGATCTAACTAATAGCATTGGTAGCACGTCTTTAGTTTGGCAATATTATCGCTCTGTTACAGGTTCAATTGATGGGAGTGTTTCGGAAATTAAACTAATCACCAAAGGACAACCATCATTTGCAACGACCGCATTAGACACAAATGATCCTTTTTTCGGTTCTATTCCTGCTAACTTTAAGATTAGTACTTACAATCTTACATGGAGGTTAGTACAGATTCAAATGGCACCAGAAAAACAAGCTAAATTTCTACTTGCACAAGCGCAAGCCTATCAAGATGCATAATAATATAGTATTGTAACAAAGTTACTTATTAAGAGAATCGACATCACTAATATTGATGTCGATTTTTCTATCTTATCAGAAATAATCTTTATACTGCAAGACTCTAAAATCAATTGTATTGAATGTTGGATTTTGGTTTTTTAAATCTTTATAAGTTTGTAAACTTCCAATAGATCTATTTGCAGCTCCCGACGGTGCAATCAACGAAACTGTTTTTATAGTTCTTTCTCCAAGTCTAAAACTATGAATTCTTGGAATATCATTAGAAACTACTTCTAACTTTAATTGATATTCTCTAAGGTGTTTTCTAAAAAAATATTCAGGTCCATTTTTACTGTTCCCACCAGTAAACAGAAGTGTTTCTATGTTAGGATATTGATGCAAATATGATACTACATCTCTTAGTTGGATATGCTGCATACCTAAATCAGATGCATCAATTTTTTCACGTTCACAACTATGCACAATATCACATACTCCAATACCTCGAGAGGCTAAAAAATTCTTACGCTGATCTATAGCTTTTTGTGTTGTTTCAAAAATCAAATCTAAATCAAAAATACGATCTAAAACCGGCCATAATAATCCGCTAATACTACCATAACAAAAATCAACATCTCCTTCTTTCAATTTTCCAGAAGTAAAACGTGGAGGTGGCAATGTTCCCACAATTAATTTTGTGACTCCCGCAGGAAAAAAAGGTTCGTATGGATGTGTATGTTGGAACAATACTAGTTTTTATTTACAAATACGAAGTTAAAAAGATTTTATCTAGTAGGATCCAAAATCAGTATAGATCTTAAAACTGGAAATAAATAAACGGCTGAAAATCGGCTGCATATGTTTGATAACATATAACAGCAACAATTATCGCTATTATTCCTTTGACAATAACATTACTTTTAATGAATTGATCTAATATCCAATCCTTAGTTTTGTATGGCAACCAATGCGTGATGTAACCCAATAACATTACTATAAACACGATTCTATACTCCCAAAGAACCACCAATGCATTTGTCCAATCCATATTAGTCATAATCGCTTGATAAAAACGATTAATATGATCCATACTATTACCTCTAAAATAGATTCTGGTAAAAGTTATAAAGATAAAAGTGAATGCAATCTTCCAGGTAACTGCTAACCAAGCATTAGAATTTTCATAAGGGCTTATTTTGCGCCAATATTTATATGCAACAACTCCCAATCCATTTAATCCTCCCCATATTACAAATTTCCAAGAAGCTCCGTGCCATAGACCTCCGATTAACATCGTAATCATAATATTAACATTTCTATTAAAATGCCAAGCTAATTTGGCGGAGAATAGTGTAACAATAAGTAATAAGCCTATTCCCGCCGTTGCTATAATTGCTATTCCAAAATCTGCATATGCAAATACTCCTAAAAAAGTAAAAACAGTAATAAAAACATAAGAGAATATACTTCCATTTCGGTTTCCTCCTATTGGAATAT
This sequence comes from Aquimarina sp. AD1, assembly GCF_003443695.1. Classification (NCBI taxonomy): domain Bacteria; kingdom Pseudomonadati; phylum Bacteroidota; class Flavobacteriia; order Flavobacteriales; family Flavobacteriaceae; genus Aquimarina; species Aquimarina sp. AD1. The sequence goes on from NZ_CP031966.1 coordinate 2,475,444, forward strand.
ATAAATAATCTTTTAACCAACTAGACAGAGATATATGCCATCGTTTCCAAAAATCCCCGCAATGAATAGCCTTATAAGGCGAATTAAAATTAACCGGTAATTTATAACCCATTAGCAATGCCAGTCCAATCGCAATATCCGTGTATCCTGAAAAATCACCATAGATCTGTAATGAATATCCAATCATTGCCATAATATTGGTAAATCCAGAAAACATTTCTGGAACATCAAATACACGATCCATAAAATTCATCGCGATAAAATCTGCAAAAAGCATCTTCTTTATTAATCCTTTTAGAATCATAAATGTTGCGCTCCCAAATTCTTCTTTAGTAATTGTAATTTCTTTTCTGATTTGAGGAACAAAATCCGAAGCACGAACAATAGGACCTGCTACCAATTGTGGAAAGAAACTTACAAAAAAACCAAAGTCTATAATGGACTTTAGAGGCTCTATCTGTTTTCGATAAATATCAACACTGTAACTAATAGTCTGAAAGGTATAAAAAGAAATTCCTACGGGTAATATGATCGCATCTACAGTAAAATAATCAATACTTGCCCAAGAATTAGCAAATTGAGCTAAGTAATTAATCACTTCATAATCAGTATTAAAAAGACTATTATAAGATTCTGTAAAAAAATAGGCGTATTTAAAATAACAAAGCGTTCCCAGATTAATTATCACACTTACTGTTACCAGTAGTTTTTTGATCAATATAGATTTACTATTGTAAATGGCTTTACCCAAAAAGAAATCGTTTACTGTACTAAAAAGTAAGATTCCAATAAACAAACCACTCGTTTTGTAGTAAAACAAGAGACTTATCGCAAACAGATACGCGCTACGTAGATTCTTTTTGCTGTATAATATCGAATACAGAAAATAGATAACTGCAAAGAAAACCCAGAAATCCGCCTGTGTAAATATCAGAGGATACTCCTCTGAAAAAGAAAAAATATCTCTTAATCTATTCATTAATTATTTGATTCAAAACAGAATTAGGCGTTAACTTTAATTCTTTTTCCCAGGAATTTGTCAATGCTTGTAATAATAAATCTGCTTTAATTCTATATCCCAATTGTGTAAAATGTATTCTATCTCGTGGCATTAACTTATTCTGATACCAATCTCTAGAGGAGTTAAAACCTCCCATTATTTCATAAAAATCCCAAACTGCCATTTTATGTTTTTCTGCCAATTCATAAATAATCTTTTGCATCACCCTAGTTCTAGGGTTTGGATACTTCTTCTTATAATAAGAATCATTAGGAACTGTAAGTAAAACTGCACAATCTGGATTAGCTTTCTGTATGTTTAAAATAAGGTTTTCGTAATAAGCTTTATACTCTTTTGGATTAAAATCTGGATGATACGCATCATTAGTTCCAACTGAGACAATAAACAAATCTGGTTTATACAACATCAACTGATCATTAAAATATCTACACCTATCATAATAGCTGAAACTTGCCCCATTAACACCAATAGTAGTATACTCTACCCCGCTATTATCATTCATTAGCTCCATACCCATCATTAAAAACTCTGGGTTTTCAGGATTACCAATTCTTTGAACACAAAATTCTACCTCTTCTAAAGTTTGTGTCAATACAAATTCAATGAAATGCGCCTCCTTATTTACTTTGGTATCCGCTATTAGTCCAGACTCTTTAAAGTAGATTTCATAATCTTCACTCCAATTATCATAAAAAATTCTAATTCTATTAAAATCGTATTGTTGTGCATCATACCCCCTATGATTTGCTTTTATCTTAATATTTGAAATTGAATCTTTAAAAACTGCCGTTACACCTGCCATACCCCAGGCGATACTATCTCTTTTTATAGAACAACGATATCCCTTCCAATTCCCATCATATTCTACATTGAAATTACTAGGGTTATTCGTGCTTGCTATTTTATACGGATAAATAAATCCTCTTTGACCTTTTGCAGTAGGACTCATATGTTGTAAATACGTTCTTAACCTATTAGAATAAATATCAGCTTGTATGTGAGAGCCTCCAATATGAAAAATATGAACATTTTCTTCATTTCCTCTGGCTATAGTATCTAGTTTATGAAATAACTTCACAAAAGAAGGAGCATTTTCTACAAATTTAATCTTATTTGCTTTCCAGTTAATAAAAGGATATTTATCTCTTATAGTATCCAAAACATAATCCTGACCTATAACCGAAGTGCACACTAAACAAAAATATAAATATAATATACTATGTTTCATCGGCTATTTCTTTTTTTAGATCTAAGTATAATGCAGTAAAAAACAACTCCGAAATAATCTTAGTTCCTTTCCAAGTAAAGTGCATATAATCATTAGCAGTCAACTTTTCTTCAACCCAAAAAGGCATAGACCCCTTCCCTCCCATAGCATCATACATACTCCAATACGCAACGTTATTTTCCGAACAAGTTTCTATTAATTTAGCGTTCAAATATGGCAATAAAGGATAAGTCTCCATTTTTCCATTTACAGGAAGACACATATCCGTAGGACCGATAAATATAAAACTTGCATTTTTAGTTCTTCGTCTCAACCAATTAATCTGATTTACAATAGATTTTGCATAGTTATCAACCTTTGTAGAGTCCTTCAAGTAGGGCATCGTGTTTCCACCATATTGCATAATGATGATCTTAGGTTTTAGATTTCTAGTCATCTGACCATAAATAGAAGCATTGGTACTAGAAAAAATGGTTCCTGAAGAACCACGCATAGCAACATTATCAATCTGTACTCTTGATCCTCCATCTAATGTCAGCCCATAAAAATCTGCGCTTACTTTTCCTTCTAGTTCAATTTTTAAACTACTTGGAGTTGTATTGGTTTTTATCGTATACTTATGATATCGACCATCTGCAATTAAACTATCCTGTTTAATTAGCTTTCCATCATTGTAAACAGAAACTTTAATTGGAAAATTACAATTTCCGTAATGTAATCCTATATTAGTAAATCTTCTGAATTTAGCATATGCTTTTTTAGATTTTCCAATAACCACGGAAGCTTTTACCACGGGTAAGGAATCCAAAGTAGTACTATCAGGAAGTGTTTTTTTATGTTCGGTAAATCGAGAAACTGACATATATGCCCCGTATTTCCTATGCTTAAATCTCTCCTGTGTCGGGTCAAATCTAGCATATCTAAACCAATTTTCGCTAGGCTTTACCACAGCGGCTATTTGATTATAAACTGGTTTTACTGGTATAAAACCTGGACCACTACCTCCATACATGGTTTGCAACCTATTTCTAATATAACCTGTAATTCTATCTCCTTCTATTTGAGAATCACCATAATGCATTATTCTACAAGATCTAGAAGATAATTTAGACTGTAGCTCTTTTACAAAATCCGGATTATCTACAGGGTATCGTATTCTTTCAATTCTAGTACTATCAATCTTAGAGAAATCTGGCCTTTGTAAACTATCTTTATTTTCTTTAATTGCTGATAAGGATTCATATTCCAGATCGGACTCATCAGCCACAGGAACAACGGTTTCCGTAACTTTTAAAATATCTTGCTTTTTAGTAAGTGATGAGTCTTTTTCTAAAGCTAAGAAAGTTTTATATGTAGGGTATTTTAGAGAAACTCCTTCATAGGAGAAGCCATCTTCTTGTATCTGAGCTTTTTGGATTCCTCCCTTTTTGCTCAAAAACATTAAACCGAATAATCCTCCCAACACGAGTATTAGAAACAAAGATATTTGAATAGGTTTGATTTTCAAGGTGATCGGGGAACTTTTGATTTTTGTAAAAATAGAAAGTTTTTGCGAAATGCAAAGAGATTATCTATTCTTTACCGGTAAATACTACTCTTAATTAGCTTATATCGTCTATTATTACAATCTAACGCACTAAATAGATGTAATTAACTTCTTTACATCATTAACAACTCCTCGATATTTGTTGCGGTTATGTTTAGACATATGTTGCGATTCTAAAATTATTTCTGATAAGATTTCTTTAGCATCTATATTTTTTCCTTTGCTAATAAGAAATTGAGCTAAAACATAGCGCTCTTCATAATTAGAGTATCGCTGATCAATTGATCTTAGGTTTTCTTCAGCTTCATTAGACCTTCCTTCTTCTTTTAAAGCTAAACCATATAAAAACTGACTTCTAGACCCTTTAAAGTCAGTGTTTTTAACTATTTTTTCGGCGCAAAAAATGACTTTATCAAATTGACTTGTATGATAATACCCTTCTAGAAGTTTTTTTACAACTCCCGCATCAGATTCATAATTACCATTTAATGCTATCTCATATTCTCCAATTCCAGAATTATAATCATTAATTTCATATAAGGCATCACCAAGTAAAACCCTATTCTGAAAAGTATCAGCAAACTCCACCTGTTTTCTAAGATCATTTACTTTTTTAGTTGGATTTACTACACTTACGATTTCCTTTTGAACAACATCTAAATCCCTTTTATTAAAGACTTGCGTAACTAAATAAATAATGCATCCTATTACTGGTAAAAGCACAATTAGAAAATACCAATAGTACTCACGGTTATTTTTAAAAGCGTGATATATGCAGAAGCCCTGTAAAGCGATAATTAAAAAATATGGCATCCGACGAAAATAATAAATCTCTATGATTATTTATAAACACAAAGCACAATCCTCTTCATAAAACTTTGCGCAATTAATAATAGTCATCTAAAAGTCTGTGTTTTACATCATTTTCTATCTTGAAATTTCAGCTATTTGACAGGTCTTCTTAATGTTAAAGTTATTAACAAAAAATAATTATCTATCTTTACGCCATAAACATATAACAAACTTAAAGTCATAACAGTAGACACTCTTATACAAATAAGCCCCCAATCTACATTGTTAATAACTTTTAAATTCAGTGTTAACAACTCTGAAAAGGTGTATTTAAAATACTTATAAAGTGAAAAGAATTATACTTGTAATTGCAATCTTTTGTATTGCAAATGTTGGAAATAGTCAATGTTCTATTGAAAATGATGATGACCAATTGATAAATGGAACTTCTCTTCAATCTGGGCAGAGTTTCATAGCTTCTTGTAATGGCATTTTAAATTCTATTGGTATTCTAACTTTTACTAGTGATGTAGTAAATGTAACTCTTTATGATGGAGAAGGGTATGGTGGAACGGTATTAGGAACGCTAACGAATCAGACTACTAGTCCTTTTTCGACTCCTACTGATTATTCGGAATTTGATTTTTCAGCGTTAAATATTACTCTAATCTCTGGACAAACGTATACGCTTGATATTTCCAATATAGGTGGACTAATAGCGTATGATAATGAACCAACACCTAATTATGCAGATGGTCAACGTTATGAAAATGGAATCTCACAGGCAAACAGTGATTTATTATTTTTAGTAAACCTTACTGCGATTCCTTGTACTGATCCCGATATACCTATGGTTACACATGCTCCAACTACTCTTTGCGAAGGTGACACTGCTACACTTTCTATTTCCGGAAACCTAAACGACGCAACAGAATGGCACATATACACAGGAGCTTGTGGAGGTACAGAAATCGGAACTACTAGCACATCATCATTTGTAGTTACCCCTTCATCACCAAGCACCACTTATTTTGTAAGAGGTGAAGGAGGTTTATGTGTAGTTCCCGGTTCGTGTGCAAATCTTACGGTCAATGTCACTGCAAATGATGTTGCAAGTTATTCAGCACCCGCAGATTTATGTATTAATGCCGGTATACAAACTAGTTTAGGAGGCGGAACTCCAACTGGAGGGGTTTATTCTGGTCCTGGTGTAACTGATGATGGTAATGGACTTACCTACAGCTTTAACCCAACTATTGCGGGTATAGGAACGCATTCAATAACTTACACAAGCGCAGGCACTTGTAATGATAGCTCAAGTGATTCCATAGAAGTATTTGCGTTACCTAATGTAACTTTTAATGCGCCAACGGATATATGTATTGATCAAGGCACACAAACTGGATTAACTGGAGGAAGTCCTGCAGGAGGAATTTATTCAGGTTCAGGTGTAACAGATAGCGGAAACGGAACAACATACTCTTTTAATCCGGCAACAGCTGGCGCAGGAGTTCATACAATAACGTATAGTTTTACGAATGCAAATGGATGTAATGATACTGCTTCAGATACTATTGAAATATTTGAACTACCAAATGTAACATTCAATGCTCCAACGGATATATGTATTGATCAAGGCACACAAACTGGATTAACTGGCGGAAGTCCTGCAGGAGGAATTTATTCAGGTTCAGGTGTAACAGATAGCGGAAACGGAACAACATACTCTTTTAATCCGGCAACAGCTGGCGCAGGAGTTCATACAATAACGTATAGTTTTACGAATGCAAATGGATGTACTGATACTGCTTCAGACACTATTGAAGTATTTGCGCTACCTAATGTAACATTCAATGCTCCAACGGATATATGTATTGATCAAGGCACACAAACTGGATTAACTGGAGGAAGTCCTGCTGGAGGAACATATTCTGGAACTGGAGTAACTGATGATGGAAACGGAACAACATACTCTTTTAATCCAGCAACAGCAGGTGCGGGAATTCATACAATAACATACAGCTTTACAAATACAAATGGATGTACTGATACTGCTTCAGATACTATTGAAGTATTTGAACTACCAAATGTAACATTCAATGCTCCAACGGATATATGTATTGATCAAGGCACACAAACTGGATTAACTGGAGGAAGTCCTGCAGGAGGAATTTATTCAGGTTCTGGTGTAACGGATAATGGAAACGGAACAACATACTCTTTTAATCCGGCAACAGCAGGTGCGGGAATTCATACAATAACATACAGCTTTACAAATGCAAATGGATGTACTGATACAGCTTCAGATACTATTGAAGTATTTGCGTTACCTAATGTAACTTTTAATGCGCCAACGGATATATGTATTGATCAAGGTACACAAACTGGATTAACTGGAGGAAGTCCTGCAGGAGGAATTTACTCAGGTTCAGGTGTAACAGATAGCGGAAACGGAACAACATACTCTTTTAATCCAGCAACAGCTGGCGCAGGAGTTCATACAATAACATATAGTTTTACGAATGCAAATGGATGTACTGATACAGCTTCAGATACTATTGAAGTATTTGAACTACCAAATGTAACATTCAATGCACCAACGGATATATGTATTGATCAAGGTACACAAACTGGATTAACTGAAGGAAGTCCTGCAGGAGGAATTTATTCAGGTTCAGGTGTAACAGATAGCGGAAACGGAACAACATACTCTTTTAATCCAGCAACAGCTGGCGCAGGAGTTCATACAATAACATATAGTTTTACGAATGCAAATGGATGTACTGATACAGCTTCAGATACTATTGAAGTATTTGAACTACCAAATGTAACATTCAATGCACCAACGGATATATGTATTGATCAAGGCACACAAACTGGATTAACTGGAGGAAGTCCTGCAGGAGGAATTTATTCAGGTCCTGGAGTAACTGATGATGGAAATGGAACAACATATTCCTTTAATCCCACAATAGCAGCTGCAGGTGTTCATACAATAACATACAGCTTTACAAATGCTAATGCATGTAATGATACTGCTTCAGATACTATTGAAGTATTTGGAATTCCAGACACATCTGTAGATGATACCTCATCACCAACTTTTACAGCCAACATTTCCGGAGCTTCTTACCAATGGATTGATTGTGAAACCAATACCTCTATTCCTGGTGAAACAAATCAATCTTTTACCGCAATAGAGAATGGTAATTACTCAGTAGAAATCACTTTTAATGGATGTTCAGAAAGATCCTCCTGTTTTCTTGTTGCTACTCTTAACGTGGAAGAAGAAGAATTAAAAGATCAAGATTTACGTATTTACCCTATTCCAACTAAAAGCCTGTTAAACATATCTATTCCAATAAAAAAAGCAACAATATTCAATATGATAGGTAAAAAAGTTTTTGAAAGTAATACCAATACTTTTGATATTTCGGAATTAAACTCTGGTATTTACTTCGTTAATATTGAAGGAGAAAAAGGAAACACTGTAAAAAGAATTATAAAAGAATAAATTTTTATATGTGATCAAAAAAAGTCTCTAAGCTTAAAAACTTAGAGACTCTTTTGTTTTCTAAATAAATATTGAATATTTATTATTTCAGTACAATTACCAAATCATCTGCTTCAACCATTGTTCCAGATTTCAAAACTATTTTCTTAATAGTAGCATCTTCATTAGCAGTAATTGTTGTCTCCATTTTCATAGCTTCTATAATAAACAATGGATCATTTTTCTTTACCTCTTGACCAGTTTTCACTAATACAGAAGATAGAGATCCTTGTAAAGGCGCACCAATTTGTTTACTATCTGCCTTATCGATTTTGGCGTGAACTACCTTATCAACTTTAATTGAATTGTCCTTAACTTCTACATTTCTTGTCTGTCCATTTACTTTAAAGAAAACTGTTACCATTCCATCCTCATGAGGCTCTCCTATAGAAATTAATTCAATCAATAAGATTTTACCTTTATCTAGCTCTATGATAATTTCCTCTCCTGGAGTCATTCCATAAAAGAAATTCTTAGTTGGGATATTAACTACATTACCATACTTAACGTGGTGATTATATGCTCCTGTAAATACTTTGGGATATAATTTATATGAAAGGAAATCTGTTATATCTAGTTCTCTACCCATTCCTTTCTTAAAGACTTTTACAAAATCTTTAAACTCTGTTTCAAAATCTACCGGTTCTAAATGAGCATTTGGTCTATTCGTAAATGGTTTTTGATCTTTTAAAATTGATTTCTGAAGATCTTTCGGAAAACCTCCTTCTGGTTGCCCTAATTCCCCTTTAAACAAACTAACTACAGATTGCGGAAATGAAATAGTCTCTCCTCTTTCTTTTACATCTTCTATCGTTAAATTATTACTTACCAGATATTGAGCCATGTCACCCACTACCTTAGAACTTGGTGTAACTTTTACAATATCGCCAAATAGCGTATTAACCTCTCCATACATTTTGGTAATTTCATGGAAACGATCTGCTAATCCCAGACCTTGTGCTTGTGGCTTTAAGTTAGAATACTGTCCACCTGGAATTTCGTGCTGATATACTTCTCCTGTTCCTGCTTTTAGACCAGATTCAAAAACGTAATAATACTCACGTACAGCTTCCCAATAATTAGAATATTCGTTTAACTTTACTTTATCCATTTGATTCTCCCGATCATGGAATTTCAACATCTCCATAACTGCATTAAAATTAGGTTGTGCTGTTAATCCAGAAAGTCCCCCTAATGCAACATCTACAACATCTACTCCAGCTTCTATTGCTTTTAAATACGTTGCAGATTGTACCGAAGAAGTATCATGCGTATGTAAATGTATTGGAATATTAATTTCTGATTTTAAAGCCGATACTAATTCATATGCTGCATATGGTTTTAGCAAACCAGCCATATCTTTTATTCCTAATATATGAGCTCCAGCATTTTCGATATCTTTCGCCAATTGCACATAATATTCTAAAGTGTACTTAGTACGCTTCGGATCTAAAATATCACCTGTATAACATAATGAACCTTCTGCAAGTCCTTCTGTTCTCGTTCTAACATGTTCTATACAAGGTGCTATCGATTTCATCCAATTCAATGAATCAAAGATCCTAAATACATCTACTCCATTTTCCCAAGATTGTTCGACAAATTTACCAATCAAATTATCCGGATAGGCTGTATACCCAACACCATTAGATCCTCTAATCAACATCTGTAATAACAGATTAGGCATAGCTTTTCTCAAAGAACGAAGACGTTCCCAAGGATTTTCTTTTAAAAATCGAAGGCAAACATCAAAGGTTGCTCCACCCCAAACTTCCATACTAAAAACCTCCGGATGATTTTTTGCAAATCCTTCAGCAACTTTAAGCATATCATACGTTCGCATTCTTGTTGCAAGTAAACTTTGATGCGCATCACGCATAGTTGTATCTGTAAAATGAACCTTCTTCTCATTTTTTAACCAAGAAGCGAATTTCTCAGGTCCCAGTTCTGTAAGTAAATCCTTTGTTCCTTTTTGATAACTAGCTTTCTCATTATAACTCGGAATTTGAGGTATTACAAAAGTTTTCGTTGGATCTATATTTTTAACATCAGAGTTACCGTTAACAATAATATCTCCTAAAAAATTAGCTAATTTAGTAGCTCGGTTTCGAGATTCCTTAATCTTGAACAGTTCCTTTGTATCTTTAATAAAGTTGACCGTTACCGCCCCTTTCCTAAAAGTATCATGATTTAAAATATTATCTAAAAAAGGCATATTCGTTTTTACACCTCGAATTCTAAATTCAGATAATGCTCTACGCATTTTTCTACAAGCGCCATCCAAAGTTCTACTATTGGCAGAAACTTTTACTAGCATAGAATCAAAGAAAGGAGAAATAGTTACTCCTTGATATACACTCCCTGCATCCAATCGAATTCCAAATCCCGATGCACTTCTATAGGTAGTTATGGTTCCATAATCAGGTTTAAAATCGTTTTCCGGATCTTCTGTGGTGATCCTACATTGTACTGCATATCCATTTACTTTCAAACTTTCTTGACTTTCGATCTTAATCTGTTTGTCAGAAAGTTGGTATCCTCCCGCAATAAAAATTTGTGTTTTAATTAAATCAACACCTGTAACAATCTCAGTAACCGTATGCTCAACTTGTACACGAGGATTTACTTCAATAAAATAAATACTTTCATCATCATCAACTAAAAATTCTACGGTTCCAATATTATTATAATCTACTGCACTACAAATTGTTAACGCATACTTATATAGATTATCTAAAATCTCCTGCGAAACTCCATATGAAGGAGCATATTCTATTACTTTTTGATAACGTCTTTGTACAGAACAATCACGTTCAAAAAGATGCACCATATTTCCATGATGATCCGCTACAATTTGTATCTCAATATGTTTTGGATTTTCTACAAACTTTTCTAGAAAAACAGTATCATCACCAAATGCATTTAAAGCTTCTCTTTGAGATTCTGGATATGCTTTTTCTAATTCTTCGACACTTCTAATCACACGCATTCCTCTTCCTCCTCCTCCAGAAGCTGCCTTTAACATAACAGGAAACCCTATACGTTTTGCTTCTTTTATAGCAATTTTTACGTCAGTAAGATCTTCTTTATTACTTTGAATAATTGGAATATTATTAGCAATAGCAACTTCTTTTGCCATGATTTTGTCTCCCAATGAACGAAGTACTGATACTTTAGGACCTATAAAAATAATCCCGTTTTCTTGACAGCTTTGGGCAAAATCAGCATTCTCTGATAAGAATCCATATCCCGGATGTATTGCATCTACATTATTCTTTTTTGCTACCTGAATAATCGCCTCAATATTTAAATATGGCTTTAAAGGTTCATTATCAGCACCAATTTGATAAGCTTCATCTGCTTTATATCGGTGTAATGAATACCTATCCTCATAAGTATACACTCCAACCGTCTGTAGACCAATTTCTGTACACGCTCTAAAAATTCGGATGGCAATTTCACCACGATTAGCAACTAAAACCTTTTTGATTTGCATGATTGTAATTTTGTGTTTAAATAATATTTAGCGAACATTCGCTGCGAAGATATCGATTAGTATGAATACTTGCAATACATTTTAAACAGAATAAATCAAATAAATAAGTTTTATATTAATAATTAACTAATTCGCTCTTCCTGTTATGTTCCATACTTTTTTATATAATGTGCACACTATTTCTGAATCTTATTATAGTAGGCTTTCTCGGTGACCTCTGACCATTTAGAAATTCTTTTCTGAAAACCAGAATAACTTTCATAAACCTCTCTTGATAATGGATCATTACCTATCATCTCTTCTATAGCCTCATCAGTAAAACCTCTTAAAGCATCCAACGTTTCTTTGGAAAATTCTCTGACCTCTACCCCTTCTTCATTAACTAATTTATCTAAATAAATACCATTTTGTTTATCAAACTCTGACAACACCCAAACCTGAGCTCGTTTTGCAGCTGCTTGTAATACGGCTTGCAAATGAGGTGGCAAACCATCATGTAAATTTTTATTCACAAAAAATTCCAATTGAGAACCGGTTTCATGCCAACCTGGCGTATAATAATATTTTGAAATTTTATGAAAGCCCATTTTATAATCATGATAAGGTCCAATCCACTCTGTAGCATCAATAACCCCACGTTCTAAACTCGTATAAATTTCACTCCCAGCAACCAAAACAGCAGCTCCACCTGCTTTTTCAAGAACTTTACCCCCAATCCCCGGTAAACGCATTTTAAGTCCTTTAAAATCTTCTATTGAATTAATCTCACGATTAAACCATCCACCCATTTGAACTCCAGTATTCCCTCCCATATAAGGCACTAGATTAAATTTTGCATATGTTTTCTTCCAAAGTTCGTAACCTCCTCCTACCTCTAACCAAGATGTAATTTGCTGACTATTCATTCCAAAAGGAACTGCTGCAAAAAATTGTGCAGCCGGAGTTTTACCTGCCCAATAATATGCTGCTCCACAGCCCATCTCAATTGTTCCCTGAGAAACCGCATCAAAAGCTTCTAAAGGAGGTACTAATTCTCCACCTCCATATACTTTAATTTTAATCTGACCATTAGAAAGCTCATCTACCCATTCGGCATACTTTTCAGCTACTTCTCCTACAACAGGAAAATTAGGAGGCCAAGTTGTAGTCATTTTCCAATGAAATACTTTATCTGGTTTTGCAATACCATATGATGTCGGGTTACTCATACTAGCAGGTGGTTCACCCAAACAAGACAGAACTAAAGTTGTCATTGTAGTCAGCATAAATCCTCTAATAACTCGTGTTCTTTTTACTGAATTTAAATTCATAGTTCTATATTTATAAAGTAACTTAAAAAATTAGTCTCCGTTAAAAATAATCTCAGGAAAAAACATTACTAAACTTACAATGATAAGTTGAATTATAATAAAAGGTATAATACCTCGATATATTTGACTGGTTCTGACGGTTTCTGGCGCAACACCTTTTAGATAAAATAAAGCAAAACCGAATGGCGGAGTAAGAAACGAAGTTTGTAAATTCAATGCCATTAAAATTCCGACCCAAAGCATATTCATATCAAAAGCATTAAAAATTGGGGTTACAACAGGCACTATTATAAATACAATCTCTATAAAATCTATAAAAAATCCTGCTACAAAAATCACAACCATTACTAACAACAAAAACATCATTGGAGTCAGTTGAGATGACATAATCAATTCTTGAAGATATCTATCTCCACCTAATGTTCTAAAGACCAATGTAAATGTAGTCGCGCCTAACAATATAAAAAACACCATAGATGTTAAACGAGTTGTCTCCTGCGCAACTTCTTTAAGTATTTTAAGCGAAAACTTTTTCTGAATAATGGTTAAAAAAGTTGCTCCTAATGCTCCTATTGCTGAAGCTTCGGTAGGAGAAGCAACACCTGTAAAAATGGAACCTAATACGATTATAATTAACAGCACTGGTAGTAATAATATTTTAATGATTTTAGAAGTGAAATTACTTCCGCGAAATGCTGCAATTTCTTCAGCAGGTATACTCGGGGCATCTTTTTTATGAAAAAATGACTTTAGTAATATATATAATATATATAAACCAACTAAAATTAAACCGGGCAGTAAAGCTGCAGAAAATAATGCGCCCACATCTACTGAAGCCGCTCCTCTTGATGAACTATTGATAGTATCAGCCAATAATACCAAAACTATAGAAGGAGGAATAATTTGCCCTAAAGTTCCAGAGGATGCAATTACTCCAACCGCAAGTTCAGTTTTATAACCTCTTTTTAGCATTGTAGGCAAACTAATTAATCCCATTGTTACTACGGTAGCTCCTACAATACCTGTAGAAGCGGCTAATAAAGCACCTACAATAACTACAGAAATTGCTAAACCTCCTCTTACACGACCAAACATCATTGCCATAGTTTCTAATAAACTTTGAGCAAGTCCGGATTTCTCTAGCATAATCCCCATAAAAATAAACAATGGAACTGCCATTAAAACATAATTATTTACAACTCCCATAATCCGAGAAGGCAATAAATAAAATGTAGACATTGTAAAATACTCTGGAGCAAAAATCGATACACCAAAAGCAAAAGCCACAGAAATCCCTCCCAAAGTAAAGGCAACAGGATATCCTTTTAAAATTAAAATAAAGATAATTACGAATAGAATAATTGCTAAAAACTCCATTAATTATCTTTATTAAAAATTATTATATGAATTGATTTTAGCATCTGAGAAATGCCTTGTATAAGCAAAAACACAAATCCCAGTGTAATACAAAATTTAAGTACATAAAGTGCTGGCAACCCTCCCGCTTGTGGAGAAGATTCTTGTATCATAAATGATGACAAGCCATAGTACCACGAAGAAACGATTACTACATAACACCATGGAATTAGTAAAAAAGCTCCTCCTAGCAAATCGATCCAAGCTTTTCTTTTTTCAGAAAAATTAGTGTAAAAAACATCTACTCGTACATGTTTTCCGTGTTTAAAAGTGTATCCAGAACCTACCAAAAATAGAATACCAAATAAATAGATCTCCGTTTCGATCATCCAGATAAATGTAAATTGGAACACATACCTTATGATAACATCCAAACCAATTACAACTGCTAAAAAAACAGCAACCCAGCTTACTAAAGTGCCTGTTTTTTCGCCAATTCGATCAAGAAAACTTATGATTTTTTGCATCTACACTTGTATATAAATATATAAGTGTTGAAGATACTAAAATTAGATACAATTGTTGCTTTTGAAAATAATTTCCGGATAACTTAACACTGCTTATCTCACAAAAACTAGCTCATTTTCTTTTGTTGTATACTCTTCACTAAAGCTATACCCATCATAATTAAATCCTTTTAATTCTTCTATGGTTTCTGCTCCTGTATCAATAATATAACGCACCATCATACCGCGAGCTTTTTTCGCGAAGAAACTAATCATCTTTAATTTATCACCTTTCCAATCTTTAAACTGTGGAGTTATAATAGGAACTTTTAACGTCTTTTTATCAATAACACTGAAGTATTCATTACTTGCCAGATTTACAAACAACTCATCTTCTTGTAATTCCTCATTAATTTGTTCGGTTACCTGTTTTTTCCAAAATTCGTATAAGTTATTTTTACGCCCTACCTTAAGCTTAGTTCCCATTTCTAATCGATAAGGTTGCATTAAATCTAAAGGTTTTAGAATTCCATATAAACCGGATAGTATTCTTAATTTATCTTGTAAAACATCTAATTTATCTTCTGGAATATTGTAGCTATCTAGTCCTAGATAAACATCTCCTTTAAATGCGTACACAGAAGGTCGTGCATTTTCTGCTGTAAAAGGAAGGTTCCAATCCTGATTACGTTGCCAATTTAGTTGCGCCAAATTATCACTGATATTCATCAAATCTGACAATTTTTTAGGAGTTTTTTTCTGAAGAACTGAATTTAACTTTTCTGCTTCAGCCAAAAATAATGGTTCCGAATATTTTTTAGTAGGCAAAGGCGTTTCAAAATCCAAAGACTTTGCAGGAGATATTACGATTTTCATTCCGATAACTTTTGTTTTCCCAAAAATACAATAGTAAGTCGACATATAAAATCAGCCCAGGTAATTCTTGTCTATTGAAGTATTGACATGTTCTATTCTAACAAAACTAAAAGAATACTTTTTTTCAACACCAAAAACCTAATTAACTAACAAAAAGGAAATTATATTTTTTTTAACAGAAAAAATCCCTTAACTTTATAACGTTTTAAACGTAATTTACTCAAAAAAATTTACAATTGTCATATATAGTTTGATTGATATTTTTTCAATCAATAACACACCTATTTATCTTATTTAATAGCAAGCTCACATATTCTATTAAATAAATAAACATATATGACATGAAACTACGAATTACAACCAAATGCCTTTCTATTACTTTTTTAGTTGTTTTATTTTATTCTTGTGAAAAGGATGAAATACTAAAAACTGAAAAAGAACAAGCAATTCCTTTAGCTGTTCAGGATACAACTTATACGAATGCACAACTAAAAAAAGTACTAGATGAAGAGCTAGAAATCATCAAACTAGCAAAAAACGGATATATAAAAGACGTATCCGGAATGAATGTAGAAAAAGAAAATCCTAAAAAAATTTATATGCATTATATGCCATGGTTCCAGAACAAAGATTTTGATGGATACTGGGGTCAGCATTGGACCATGACAAATCAAAACCCCGATAATATTAAAGAAAACGGCAAACGAGAAATTGCTTCCTACTATTATCCAGCAATTGGTCCTTATTCTTCAAGCGATCCTGATTTACAAGAATATCATTTTTTAATGATGAAATTAGCAGGTATTGATGGGGTGATATTCGATTGGTATGGAAGTAAAGATCTACACGATTACCAAAAAATCAAAAATGCTACGGAAAGTTTTATAACAAGATTAGAAGATTTAGATTTTGATTTTTCAATTATGTATGAAGACCGAGTAGCAGTTCAATCCTTTAACCAAAACCTATCTCCTAGTCCTATTGAAGCCGTACAAGAAGATTTATTATATATTAATGATACATACTTTTCTAGTCCCAATTATATAAAACATAATAATAAAAATCTATTATTTGTATTTGGTCCGCATCATATTACAACTCAACCAGAATGGGATACTATTTTTGATATATTACCAACAGATAATCGTCCAGATTTTCTAACATTATGGGCAGCGAATAACTTGGTAGGAGAAAATGCAACAGGGGAATTCCTATGGGTAGACAAGGATCACTTACTAGCGCATGAACATTATTATGATTATTATCCAACCGAGAATTTAACTATAGTAGGATCATCATATCCAGGTTTTAACAGTTTTTACGAAGAAGGTGGTTGGTCTGAAGGGATCAACTCATGGAGTATAGATCATAACCAAGGTCAAATATTTGCAGAAACATTAAACTATACACATCATGAAATTTCAGATTTTATTCAAATAATTACTTGGAATGATTTTGGCGAAGGAACTATGATAGAACCAACAGAAGAATTTGGTTTTATGTATCTACAACTCCTACAGCAATATACTGGCGTAGAATTCACTACAACTGACTTAAATGTCGCATTAGATCTATACGCAGCTAGAAAAGAATTTAAGAATAATATTACAGCCCAAAAATACCTTGACAGGACCTATAAATATATTAAACAACAAAATATGGTACGAGCTGATAAAATTATTAAAGCTGTAAATCGGTTTCTATAATTAAACATTTTATACAACAATCATTTATAAACAAAAAAAGCCCGTCTTAAAAGACGGGCTTATGTTTTAAAAAAGTCAAAATGTATATATTATAATACTTTCACGTTTACCGCGTTCATTCCTTTTTTACCTTCTTTAAGTTCAAACTCTACTTCGTCACCTTCACGAACTTCGTCGATTAAGCCTGAAATGTGTACGAAATGGTCTTTGTTTGATCCTTCTTCTGTGATGAATCCAAATCCTTTGGAGTCATTAAAAAATTTTACTGTTCCTTTGTTCATTATAAATAATTAAAGCGCGAAGATAATATTATTTACCGAGCAATCCCTATTTATTTCAAAATAAAGTTTTTAGTAATGTTTATTTAATATATCACCTTAGTAGTTTTTGTAGTAAAAGTTTACTCGACATCCAATTGATTCTTAGCATAATTCCTCCAACGCTCTACACATTGCGCCATATCATCAGGTATAGAAGTTTCAAAATGCATTTTCTCGCCGGTTACGGGATGTACAAACCCTAAAGTCCTAGCATGCAAGGCCTGCCGCGGTAACACCTTAAAACAATTTTCTACAAACTGTTTATACTTAGTAAAAGTGGTTCCTTTCAGAATTTTTTCTCCTCCATAGCGTTCATCATTAAATAATGTATGCCCTATATGCTTCATATGTACACGAATCTGGTGAGTTCTTCCTGTTTCTAATTTGCAAGAAACTAAGGTTACATACCCTAAACGTTCTATAACTTTATAATGAGTAACTGCTGGTTTTCCTTTATCGGCTTCATCTCCCTCAAAAACCGTGTTTTGTAATCTATTCTTAGGATGGCGCCCAATATTACCTTCAATAGTTCCTTCATCTTCATTTATATTACCCCAAGCGATGGCAACGTATTCTCGCTCCGAAGTTTTATCAAAAAACTGCTTTGCCAAGTGTGTCATAGCATCTTCGGTCTTTGCTATTACCAACAACCCACTAGTATCTTTATCTATTCGATGAACCAATCCAGGGCGATCACTACTATTATTTGGGAGATTATCGAAATGATAGATTAGTGCATTAATTAAGGTTCCTGAATAATTTCCATGACCCGGATGTACTACCATTCCGGCAGGTTTATTAACCACCAACAAAACATCGTCCTCGTATACAATATCTAAAGGAATATTTTCTGGAGTTAACAAATTCTCATAAGGGGGATGAGCAAACAAAACTCTAACCACGTCATTTGGTTTCACCTTATGATTTGACTTTACAGGGATATCATTGACAAAAACACTACCAGCCTTAGCTGCCTGTTGTATTTTATTACGAGTAGCATTTTCAACAAAATTCATCAAAAATTTATCTACTCTAAGCGGAACTTGACCTGCGCCAGCAACAAAACGATGATGTTCATATAGGTCATCCTCATTAGGTCCTAATTCTTCAATATTCGGATTCTCTTGCAAAAGTATTTTCTTTAAGAATTTAATTTTATTGAGGAAGTCTTAGATTCCCACTCTCATCTCCTACTACTAAGTCAATAGTTGATGTTTTCATTATTTTATCTCCAGGCTTTAATCTCTTTCCTTTATATCTAAGTTCTAATACTTGATCTGATGGATCGGGTTTAAATGTTATAGTTCCAATCTTAAAACCTAAAGCTACCAATCTTGGCTCTACTTGTCTTCTAGTTTTACGTATAACATCTGGAACTTCAATTTTACGATAACCTGATGGGTTTAAAGTAACATAGATTTTTCTATTTTCCTTTACCATATTTCCAGCAGGAGGGTTTTGCTCTATGACAGAATATCTAGGGAAATCTGGATTGAAATTTGCAGAATCTTGAACTTCAAATCGTAAATCTTTAGATTCCACAAGCATTTTAACCTCATCTAATGACTTCTTACTTAAGCTTGGAACCACTATTCGCTGATCGTGGTTTGTAGAGCTATCCAACCATTTTAGTGCAATAAAGCATAAGATTGCAGTCATAGCGACAGCTATTACTAGTTGAATAAGAAATGTCTTACTCCAAATAAATCTCAAAAGTCCTTTAAAAAATTCCATGTATCAATTGATAGTTTCGGCAAAGATATAAAAACGGAAACTTTTTAGCTTTTGTTGTCAGATAAATGATATTTTTGTTTGTAAACCTTATTCAATGAAGAAAAATATTGCCATCCTTATGGGAGGTTATTCCAGTGAATTTGACATTTCTATTAAAAGTGGAAATGTAGTATACAAACATTTGGACAAAAACATCTATGAACCTTATCGTATTCATATAACCAAAGATTTGTGGTATTACGTTAATGATAATAATGAAAAAACTTCAATAGATCGAAATGATTTTTCATTACACTTAGATGGTTCTAAAATTACTTTTGATGCTGCTTTCAATATTGTTCATGGGACTCCAGGAGAAGATGGATTATTACAGGCTTATTTTGAGCTTATAGGAATTCCGCAAACTGCTTGTGATTTTTATCAAGCAGCACTTACCTTTAATAAAAGAGACTGTATCAGTACTTTAAAACCTTATGGTATCCCAACTGCCACAAATTATTTTCTAAATAAAGGAGATACTATAAACCCTAAAGCTATTATTGATACAGTAGGATTGCCTTGTTTTGTAAAAGCTAATAAAGCAGGCAGTAGTTATGGAGTTTCTAAAGTAAATAAAGAAGATGAATTACTTTCTGCAATAGATATAGCTTATAAAGAAGATGATGAAATTATCATTGAATCTTTCTTAAGCGGCACAGAAGTTTCTGTAGGAGTGATTACCTACAAAGGAAAAGATACTGTATTACCAATTACTGAAATTGTTTCTGAAAATGATTTTTTTGATTATGAAGCTAAATATTTAGGTAAATCACAAGAAATTACACCAGCTAGATTGAATGAAAACGATGAGAAAAAAGTAAAAGATCTAGCATTAAAAGTATATCAAATACTTAAAATGAAAGGCTTTTCGAGAAGTGAATACATTTTTCACAATGGCGAACCTCATTTTATCGAAATGAACACTAATCCAGGATTTAGTGAAGCAAGTATTTTACCACAACAAGCAATTGCGGCAGGGATTAGCTTACAAGATTTACTAACCAATACTATAGAAGAAGCAATAAAAGGATAATAAGTAAGTACATTAGAAATTAAGATTATACTAATTTTAAACTTTGTAACTTTACCTAATCTTTATATTAACATTGAGAAATCACTTATGAGAAGAGCTGTTTTCCCTGGTTCATTTGATCCTATAACTTTGGGACATTACGATATAATAGAAAGAGGATTAACTCTTTTTGATGAAATCATCCTAGCAATTGGTGTAAATGCTGAAAAAAAATATATGTTTTCACTTGAAGAAAGAAAGCATTTTATTGAAGAAGCATTTAAAGATGAACCTAAAATCAAAGTAATGACTTACAAAGGACTTACAGTAGATTTTTGCAAACAGCAAGATGCTAATTTTATTCTACGAGGATTAAGAAATCCAGCTGATTTTGAATTTGAAAAAGCCATTGCTCATACAAACAGAAAACTAACTGAAATTGAAACTGTCTTTTTACTAACATCATCAGGTAAAAGCTATATATCTTCTTCAATAGTAAGAGACGTTATAAGAAACAATGGAGATTATACAGGTTTGGTACCAGATACCGTAATTGTCAAAAAAGAATAGAATTCGTAAAACCCCAAAAATATACCTACATGAAAACCACACTTAACATCAGTAAACTATTCATTATTAGCATTATTACTCTTTTTTATGCTTGTAGCAATGATAATGAATCTGATGATGATACTATTGATCCTATAACTTGCCAAAACCCTGATAGTGCGATTTATGAAGAAAAAGACGGATTAGTAGCCGTCGAATTCGAAAGTATTAAAGACCATAATGATTGGATAAAAGAAAACACTACTACAGGATTCTTAGGAACACATTACTTGGTATGGAAAGAAAATCAATTCTTAGGAGCTCCTGGAAATGGTCTTCTTACTTATAAAATAAAAATTTCCAATCCAGGTGTTTATCGGTTTATCTGGAGATCCAGAATAACTAATGGAACATCAGGTTCTGAACACAATGATTCATGGTTGCGATTTGCAGATGCTTCAAAGTTTTATGGAAAAAAAGGAGAAAGTGTAGTCTACCCTGCAGATACGGGTCAATCTCCTACTCCAAATGGTTCTAGCAAAGATGGCTGGTTTAAAATATACAAAAGTGGTCCTGCGGATCAATGGAAATGGCAATCCTCTACTAGTGATAATGATGCTCATGATATTTTTGTAGAATTTGATGCGCCTGGCACTTACACCATGGAGGTTTCGGCTAGATCTACCTTTCATGCACTTGATCGATTTGTTTTATTCTCTGAAAATATCAATCAAAATGATGCAATTGACGAAACCACAATATTAAGCGAAATCACCTGTAATTAATGAAAAAAAGAAAAATTGGAACCATCAGTATTGTTGTCAGAGAATATGATGAAGCAATCCGATTTTATACCGAAAAACTAGGTTTCCAATTAATTCAAGACATCCAACTTGATAATAAACGTTGGGTAACCATAGCTCCAGAAAACGACTCAGAAACCTCTATTTTACTAGCAAAAGGAACCACTGCAGAACAGAAAAAAGCAATTGGAAATCAAACCGGCGGAAGGGTTTTTCTTTTCCTTCAAACTGATAACTTTTGGAGAGATTACAATACGATGAAATCAAAAGAAGTTATTTTCTTAGAAAAACCCAGAGAAGAAATCTACGGAACTGTGGTAGTTTTTGAAGATTTATATGGAAACAAGTGGGACCTTATAAAACCCAAAAAGTAAATTTCTCATTTAAACCTTTTTCCTAAATCACGGTCTTACTAAAAAAGACTGCGATCATGAATACTTCTTTAACAGATAAACAAATACAACATCTCTATTGGCGTATTGGTTTTGGAATCGATTCTTTGGAATTAAAAAATGTTAGAAAATTTTCTAAAAACGAAATAGTAAATCATCTGTTTTCAGAAAGCAGACAAAGCACTGATCTATCCCTTGATTTTGGAGCTTTACTAAAAAATCCACGAGATTTATCTAGAGAAGAACGAAAAGAGTTACGAAAACTTCGCAATAAAAAATTGTTAGAACTTAATATTCTTTGGTTAAAACAATTAGTAGAAACCAAACATGTCTTAAGAGAAAAGATGACATTGTTTTTCCACAATCATTTTGCTGTTAGATTAAAAACACCAAGAGCAGCATTGCATTTAAACAATATAATAAGAAAGCATGCATTAGAAAACTTTGGAGAGATGTTGATCGAAGTCTCTAAGTCTCCTGCCATGTTATTATTTCTAAACAATAGGCAAAATCGAAAAAATAATCCCAATGAGAATTTTGCCAGAGAGGTTATGGAGCTTTTCACACTTGGACAAGATAATGGATACACAGAAATAGATATAAAAGAAGCCGCAAGGGCTTTTACTGGGTGGAATTTTAATAAAAGTGGAGCGTTTGTGTTTAGACAAAAACATCACGATTTTGGTTCTAAAACTATCCTAGGAAAAACTGGTAATTTTAAAGGCGAAGATGTTATCAAAATTCTTTTAGAACAAAAACAGACAGCGAAATATCTCGTTGAAAAGATATATCGATACTTTGTTAATGAAAAAATAGAACCTACTCATATAAAAGAACTAACAAATATCTTTTATAACTCCAATTACAATCTCGAAACTTTAATGAAAACCATATTCTTAAGTGATTGGTTTTATGAACCTCAAAACATAGGTGTCAAAATAAAATCACCTGTAGAGCTACTTGTCGGACTAAGTAAACCGTTTAGGGTAGCCTATAAGGATCCAAAAGTACTATTATACCTTCAACGTAAACTAAATCAAACTTTATTTTTACCACCTAATGTAGCTGGATGGCCTGGTGGAAAATCGTGGATCGACAGCTCTACTTTAATGCTACGCTTAAAACTGGCATCCGTAACCCTAAACAACGGAGTTATTGAGTGGAATAACAATGATGATGGTACTACAGCAATGATGCGAGAAAAATTCTATAATAAAGTAAAATCAAAAATGCAGAGAAAAATCAAAGCTACCCCTAATTGGCAGTCCTTTCTTGCTTCATTAGAAAAAGAAAATAAAGAAGAATTAATTGATTTTATAATACAGCCAGAATTATCAAATGGTGCAAAAATGGTTGTAAACAAACTAGATTCTAAAGACACTAAAAATTTTATAGTTGAATTAATGAGTTTACCAGAATATCAACTTTGCTAAAACCCTAATTATGGACAGAAGAGATTTTTTAAGACAATCAGTTTTTGCATCAGGAATAGCATTAGTTCCCTCATTCCTGAAAGGGATGGAATTTTTAACACCAGAACAATTATCAGGATATAAAAATTTAATCATTATTCAACTATCAGGTGGTAATGATGGTCTAAATAGTATTATTCCTATTAATAATGATATTTATTATCGTTTAAGACCTACCATTTCTAAAAAAGCCATAGAAACTTTAAAAATAACAGATGATTTGGCGTTTAACAATAACTTGAAAGAATTAAGAGAGTTATATGATCTAGGAGAAGTGTCTATAATTAATAATGTAGGATACCCGAACCCTAATCGGTCTCATTTCAGAAGTACGGACATCTGGCAAACGGCTAGTGATACTAACCAGTATTTATCCTCTGGTTGGGTAGGCAGATATCTCGATGCTAATTGCCAGCATCCGTATCAAGCAATAGAGGTGGATAATTCACTATCACTTGCTATGAAAGGAAAAGATTTAAATGGTATTGCTGTTTCTGACCCTAACCAATTACATCGAACAACAAGAGAACCTTTTTTTAATAATCTAGCGAAGAATACTAATAAAGAAATGCTCGATGAGGATAATCAAGGGTATCTATATAAAACAATGCTAGAGACTCATTCATCCGCAGCTTACATTTATAACACTTCTAAAATCTATAAAACCAATATAGAATATCCACAATCAACATTTGGCAGAAATCTAAAAACGATAGCTGATTTTATAGTATCTGGATTAAAAACACGGGTTTATTATAGTTCTCTAGGTGGTTTTGATAGTCACGTAAATCAAGTAAATAGTCAAGACCGTTTGCTTAGTGTATATTCTAAAGCAATTGGAGCTTTAGTAAAAGATCTTAAAAAGAATGATCGATTTAAAGATACGCTAATACTAACTTTTTCAGAATTTGGTAGAAGAGTAAAACAAAATGGAAGTCATGGAACCGATCATGGAGCTGCCAATAATGCAATAGCTATAGGAGGTTCATTAAAAAAAGTAGGTGTCTATAATGAATTACCAAATTTATCAAATCTTGATGCTAATGGAGATATCAAGTATACGATAGATTTTAGAAGTATTTATGCCACAATTTTAAATAATTGGTTAGAGGTTAACGATCGACAAGTCTTGGACAACTATTTCAAAAAGCTTTCTTTTGTATAAAGTATTACAAGTTTTTCCAACGAATCAAACCCTTTTGCATACTATGTAAGTAGTTAGTTACAAAATTAAAAAACTTATACCAAAATACAGGCCTTAGTACTTTAAATAAAAACAAGACAAAACTTACTAAAAATCAATGCTTTTACACTTTATCAAAACTAAAAACAAGGAAGAACTACAAAAAACATAACACATTTTTTACGGTTTTACCGTAAAAAATGTGTTGTTTGTCGATACAAAACAACTCTTCATCTAAAACATGTCAAATCATTTCATTACATAACTATTTGATTGTAAATTTGATACAAATCAAGTAGTAAATTCATTAAGCCCCAAAAAATATGAAAACTATAATTCTTTCCATTTTTGTTTTGTTTTCTCTTTCTACAATTAGTGCTCAAGAGACCACTTCTACAGAACCAACAAAAGCTGAATCTAATAATGTAAAGAATACTAAAGTTGATTTTTATCAGACTTTAATTGCTGTGAATAATTTTGATATTAAAATTAAGAAAGTAGAAACTACCAGCGTAGAAACTAAAACTGATTTCTATAAGACCTTAATGATTAAAAACGGTTTTATCAATGATAGCGAAAAAACTACCCGTTTAGCTAACAACAACCTAAAAGATAAGGACTCTACAATTACTGATAGCACACAGATTACTGGATTATTGCCATAATTTTTTGAATATATATACACTAACCGCACCACTATTTTCTTGCTTGATATAGTGGTGTTTTTTTTTAGTTAAGTTTAGAAAAGCTTACATTTATGTATGCAAATTCATGAAACCGCTTTTATTGTTTCCACATACCGTTCATATCACGAGAATGTAAGTAAAGATATCTATGCTAAATTATGGAACAATCCTAAAACAGAAGCTCTTATACCATCAATTACTAAAGCGATATCTAAGGAAGAACCTATCTTACACAGTATTAGGAATAGATACTTTTATGAAAGATTGAAGTCTTTTTTTGACAAAAACAATGGAGGAACACTGATCAATTTTGGAGCAGGCTTTAGTATGTACCAATTCTTACTGAATGATCATGTATCAACCATTGAAATTGACAAAGCAGATATTATTGAATACAAAAAGAGTAAAATAGATTTGTGGACTCAAGAAGGTAAATTACCAAAACGTGATGTTCAATATCTAAGTCTTGATTTTAATCTAGATTCTGAAGAAAAGATGATTAGTTCATTAAAAAAAATGATTACAAAAGCACCTACTTTTATAGTACTGGAAGGTGTATTATTTTTTCTAAATAAAACTATTACTCAAAAACTCTTTACCATATTTAAAGGATTACAAAAACAAGGTGATCTTATAGGTAGCGTATCGTATATCCCTGAAATTGAAAAACTAGAAGTCTATAAAAGATTACTCAATTATTTTGATTCTCATAATGACGCTAATGATGCATTTGCTCATCAGACTATTCCAAATTCATATTATGAAAATCTCGATGGATATATTTTAAAAGAGCATATCGATGAGTATCAATTATCCAAACAGTATAATCCAGAATCTCAATTAGCTAGTGCAAAAGAAATACTTAATGAACATATGTATCTTCTAGAAAGAGTTGATTAAATATATCTAAACCTTATTTCATAACTTTGGCCATCACATGATATCTCGGATCATCAATATCATGTTCTATAACATTTGCCAATCTTGGAGAAGCTTTAATCATCAAAGCCTGACACTCTTCGCTCAAATGTTTTACACGCACTGTTTTACCTGCTTCTTCATACTTACCTACTAAGTTAAAAATAGCCTCTAATGCTGAATGATCACTAACTCTAGATTCGATAAAATCAATTTCTACATTTTCTGGATCATTTGCCACATCAAACTTAGAGTTAAAAGCCTGAATACTTCCAAAGAATAATGGCCCCCATATCTCATAAACTTTAGTCCCATCTTCCTTAATGTGCTTTCTTGCTCTAATTTTTTTCGCATTTTCCCAAGCAAATGCCAATGCAGACATAATTACTCCTGCAATAACGGCAACTGCTAAATCAAAAAACACAGTCAATGAAGAAACTGAGATCAATACAATTGCATCTGTTAAGGGAATTTTATTTAGTATTCTAAAACTAGACCAAGCAAATGTACCTATCACTACCATAAACATTACACCAACAAGCGCTGCAATAGGAACTTGCTCAATTAATCCTGATGCAAACAGTATAAACATTAACAAAGTAACTGCTGCAACAATACCTGATAAACGAGTACGTCCACCACCTTTTATATTAATAATCGATTGTCCAATCATAGCGCAGCCACCCATTCCTCCGAAAAGACCTGTAACTATATTTGCACCACCTTGCGCAAGACATTCTCTGTTAGAATTTCCTCTGGTTTCTGTAAGTTCATCAATAAGATTAAGTGTCATTAGCGACTCTATCAACCCAATTGCAGCCAAAATCAATGCATATGGCCCTATAAACTTAAATGTTTCCCAGGTCATCGGGACTTTATTAAAAATATCAAACTGAAATTGTGGTAATCCTCCTTTTAGACCTTCTCCTCCCCCATCTTTAATAAAACTACCCACTGTAGCAACATCCAATTTACCCAAGATTACAATAGCCGAAACTACCAAAATAGCTATTAAAGCTTCAGGAAACTTAGCAGTAGCTTTTATTTTAGGAAGTCCCCACATAATCAACATTGTTAAAGCAACTAATCCCAGCATTAAAAACAATCCCGATCCCTGCATCCAAGCTTTTTCTCCTTGAACATACTCCTTAAACATTCCTAACTGAGAAAGGAAAATTACAATTGCTAATCCGTTGACAAATCCCATCATCACTGGATGAGGTATTAAACGTACAAACTTACCAAGCTTAAAAACACCAGCGAGCATTTGGATAACACCCATTAAGATAACTGTAGCAAAAAGATAATACAATCCTAATTGTTCACCCTCTGCTCCCATAGCATTTCCTTCTGCCACAAGACTCACCATAACTACAGCAAGTGCTCCAGTAGCACCAGAAATCATTCCAGGACGCCCTCCAAAAATAGAAGTAATTAATCCAATCATAAATGCCGCATACAAACCCACTAAAGGATCTACACCAGCCACAAATGCAAAGGCTACCGCTTCGGGAACTAAAGCTAAAGCTACAGTCAATCCTGATAGAATATCATTTTTGGCATTTGCCACTCTTTTTCTTACAAACTCAGTCATAATCAGTCTATTTTGAGGGTGCAAAAATACAGTTATTTTGTGTCCTGACAAGTAAAATCATAACCTATCTATTACCAGAACAAAACTAAAACGTTATAGAAGATCTTAAAAATATAAAACTTAGTATATTTATGCCTAACTCATAATGCTCATGCGAACCATCACTCTCATTATCAGCTCACTGTTGATTATATCTTGTAATTCTACTCAAAAAGATACTGCCGAAAACTTTGATTTTACCACTATTTTTGAAAAAAGTAATGGCACAGAGACTCCAACATATCCAGAAGTTATTACCTATTATCAAAATTTATCCAAAGTCTACCCAGAAATCAATATTCAAGAAATTGGAAGTACGGATAGTGGCCACCCGCTTCATATAGTAACACTCAATCCAGATAAAATATTTGATTTCGAAAAAATAAGACGTGACAAACGTATTTTATTGATCAACAATGGAATTCACCCTGGAGAAAGTGATGGTATTGATGCAACTATGCTTCTTTTTAGAGATATTGCTAAAGGGATGATCAAAACGCCAGAACATACTGTTTTAGTTACAATTCCGGTGTACAATATTGGAGGTGCGTTAAATAGAAATTCTGGAACTCGAACTAATCAAAATGGTCCTAAAGCATATGGTTTTAGAGGGAACTCCAGGAATTATGACTTAAATCGAGATTTTATAAAAAATGACACAAAAAATGCACAGACGTTTGCAGAGGTTTTTCATTTAACGCAACCAGATGTTTTTATTGATAATCACGTTAGTAATGGTGCCGACTACCAGTACACACTAACACATCTATTTACTCAACACAATAAACTAAACGGAAATCTTGGTGATTATTTACACAACCAAATGCATCCACAGTTAGAAAAATCGCTATCCAACAAAAATTGGGACATAACACCTTATGTAAATGTTTGGGGAACAACACCAGATAAAGGATGGACACAATTCATGGATTCTCCTAGATACTCTACAGGATACACAACGCTATGGAATACCTTAGGAATGATGGTAGAAACTCATATGCTAAAACCATATAAACCAAGAGTACTAGGGACATATGAATTAATGAAATCTATGATCGATATCACCGAAAAAGATGGAGAAAAAATAAAAGATCTTCGGCAAAAAGCTTTTACCGACTTACCAAAACAAAATACATATCCGGTAAATTGGAAAGTAGACACTACCAACGCTACTAATTTCGATTTTAAAGGATACGAAGGGTTATATATAAATAGCGAAATCACAGGTGCTAAACGTTTAAAATATGATCAAAATAAACCCTACACCAAGAAGGTTAGATACCAAAACTATTTCTCTCCAACTTCCGAAATTACTATTCCAACTTCATATATAATACCTAAAGGTTGGTGGAATGTCATTGATAAATTAGACCTTAACAAAATATCATACAAAGCTGTACAAAAAGACACTACAATCTCTGTAGAAGTATACCATATAAAAGATTATAAAAGTCGAAAAACGCCATATGAAGGACATTATCTTCATTATGAAACTACAGTCAAAAGAAGCACCGAAATAATAACTTTTCGAAAAGGAGATTATATAATCCCTACAAATCAAAAAGGCTTTAGGTATTTACTAGAAACATTAGAACCTGAAGCCCCAGATTCATTTTTCAACTGGAACTTCTTTGATACCATTTTACAACAAAAAGAAGGGTTTTCTCCTTATGTTTGGGAAGACAAAGCATTAGAATTATTGGAAAATGACAGTAATCTTAAACAAAAGTTTGAAGAGAAGAAAAATGACACTGTATTTGCTAAAAACTGGTATGCACAATTAGATTGGATTCATAAACAATCTGATAATTATGAGAAAGCACATATGCGCTATCCTATTTATCGAATCCTAAAATAACTTTATGTCAGATTTAGTTTATCTATTTTAACCTTAATTCCTGATGCTTGCATCTCTTTTTCGATACTCTCGAATTGAGTTTTATCTACGCTTTTTATGATACTACCATTTTTTAGATAATGTAAATAATCGCAAGTTTCATAAAGTGTTGAAAAAATGTGGGATGATAATATTACTATTTTATTAAGTTGTTTTAACTTAATAAGAATTTCATTAATGACAGTATTGCTATATATATCAACTCCGTTAAAAGGTTCATCTAGAATAAAAACATTATTATTCTGCAATAATATACCTGTTAACGCTAATTTTTTCTTCATTCCTGTAGAATACCTTTCTGCGTATTGTTGCAAGGGTAAGTCAAAAATATTTTTTTCGCTAAAATCATTAATTTTAATATTCCTAGCATTACATAATAATTGCAAATACTCTTTTCCTGTAATTTTAGAAAGAAAATAAGGATCTGTAGGTAAAAACCCCATTACATTCTTCATATTACCTGCATCATAGTCGATAGAACCATTAAAACTTTCCATCCCAGAAATAGATCTAAACAAAGTAGTTTTTCCAGCTCCGTTCTCTCCTACTAAACCATGAACTTCGCCAGGATTAAATGTTAGATTAACATCATTCAAGACATGGTTATTACCGTAATACTTATCTAAAGATTTTATTGATATCATTTTAGCAAAAGATCTAAGTTATTCAAAGCTTTATTATAAAAATAAGGTAATGTTATTATCATTAATGGAGGAAACAAAATACACAATACTCCAATCACTCCTTGCATAATCTCTAACCCTTGACTCCGAAAAGCATATTTCATAAATACAAACATTATCAAATATACCCAACCTAACATTAAGAAAAGTACCGCTATGTGTATCTGATTCAAATAAAATACAGATAAAAACACAAACATTGGAATAGTTAGCAGAAAGCTATATTTGATAGCAATTAATACTTTATGCATTAAAAATTCTTTAGAATTCATTGCATGTACCCATATATAAAATTCTGGATCCTGTTTCATGTAGTAACCAGAACAGGTCAAAAATACAGCTACGATAGCAAATAAACCCAAGTTAAAATTACCTTTAACAACAGCAATAATTACTAAACCATATATCAATAAAAATATCCAAAAAGTTTTTCTAAACCCTATTATAAACTCAGAAGGTTTTTTACTAAATGGTGTAGGTACTATTAAAGAAACTTTACTTCTTTTCTTAAACAACGAAACTAACAATGTCAATAAAAGCATAAAAACTACTTCCACATAATATGATTTATACAACAAGAATATTGCAAACGGTAATGTTCCTAGCAAACTATTAAGCAATTTGATTTTTTTGAGATTGTAACTTGAAAAATGTTGTTTTATAAAATCACTATGTCCAGAGCTACTAAACGAATAAACAAAAGCGGCACTCAATGCTATATAAAAATAAGATGCATAAGGTACTTTGTTAAAAAAAAATATTGACAACCAATAAAACAGTACAATAATAATAGGATACCCTATTATTGGCTCTGTACCAAAATCTTTAAAAGATCGGTAAAGACGCTTACATTGCAATTGATAATAATATTTCAAAAGTTATTTATTAAAAAAAGAATCTCTATCATTGGTCATGTTTTAGCCATAAAAGTTACAATGTTCCCAAATATCTGACTTCGAAAAAAGATTTTCTAAAAAGACTATCTATCGTTTTAATTTACCTAAAAAAATCTTAGTGACTTAAAAAACACAACCATAGGTAACAGAAAACTTATTCAACAACATATAGCTTCATATAATTAATCAATAAACTTTTATCATAATATTTAGCACTATTTTCATGTACCTGTTGAATTATAACAAATATTTACAACGTTTTATTATTAAACCTTAACGATAATCAAACTGTTCTATAGAAGGTTTATTGAATAGTTTTATTGCAAATTTAAAAAGTGGGGTAGTTTGAAAAAGATGATTACTTTTGCAAATGATATTAACTTATCAAAATACTAGAAAACAACAATTAGGAATTAAATAGTTTTAATGCTTAAACAATCTATTGAACTGATTGCTATCACGTAAAAAAATAGATTAAAGTAAAGAGGAAAAATCATACTCCGCTAATGCAAAATTGCATTAAAAAAATTTAAAAAACGGGAAATGAAGGGATTATTTGATGATGTATCATTTAAGTGCAGTAAGATAGTTACACAAAATTATAGTACTTCATTCTCTATGGGTATCAAACTGTTTGACAAATCAATAAGAGATAGCATATTTAGTATTTATGGATTTGTACGTTTTGCCGATGAGATTGTCGATACATTCCACGATTACGATAAGACTACTTTGTTTTCGAATTTTGAAGAAGATTATTACCGTGCTTATGATCAAGGTATAAGTCTTAATCCAATACTAAACTCATTTCAAATAACTGTTCGAAAATACAACATTGATGATGAGTTAATCCAGGCCTTCTTAAAAAGCATGCGCAGTGATTTATCAAAGAAAGAGTTTGATGATAATGAGATTAAAGAATACATATATGGATCTGCAGATGTAGTAGGATTAATGTGTCTTAAGGTTTTTGTAAACGGTGATGAAGAACGTTATCAGGCTTTAAAACCCGCTGCAATGCGTTTAGGCTCTGCTTTTCAGAAAGTAAATTTCTTGCGTGACATCAACGATGATATTAATCAGTTACATCGCATCTACTTCCCTATCTTACGGGATAACGAACTAACTGAAAATATCAAGAAAAAAATTATTGAATATATTAATGAAGATTTCAAAGTAGCTCTAGAAGGTATTAAAGAACTTCCGGACAACTCAAAAAATGGAGTTTATGCAGCATATCTTTATTACACTAAGCTTACCACCAAAATAGAGTATACACCTGTTGAGAAATTACTGAATGAACGAATTCGTATACCAAATAGATCTAAAATATGGACATTAGCGTCTATTTACATCAGTAACAAACTTAAACTGGCATAGAACACAATACTAAACTTTACGAACTATGTCTCTATACCTAATTATACTTATTATATCACTTGCTGGACCATTGGCTTTGAGTTTTGAAAAAAATCTTAAACTATATAAGCGTTGGAAATTTTTAATTCCAGCAATACTAATAACTATGGTTATTTTTGTTGCTTGGGATATCATTTTTACTCATATTGGATGTTGGTTTTTTAATCCAATTTATAATTCTGGAATTTATATAAAAAAGCTTCCTTTAGAAGAGTATCTATTTTTTATTGCAATTCCATACGCTTGCGCATTCTCTTTTTATGCGGTTAAGTTTCATTTCCCTAAATTCAAAGTAAATGAGAAATGGACTAAAATTTTAACTATTTTAATAGTAATAGCATCCCTTACAATTTCATTATTAAACTACGACCTCACATACACTTTTGTTAATTTTCTTGTTTTACCAGTAATACTTTTATTAGGTTACTATTTTTCAAGAGAAGTAGTACAATATTATTTAGCTATATACCCAATTTTACTTATTCCATTTTTCATTATTAACGGAATACTAACTGGCACAGGAATTGAGCAAGCCGTTTTTGACTATAACCCAGAAGTAATACTAGGAATTCGTATTCTTTCAATTCCGCTCGAAGATATGTTTTATAATTTTTCATTGCTTTTATCGCCCTTAATGCTTACTCATATTTTTGAAATGAGAGCTAAAAAAAACAAACAGGTATGAAAATTGCATTAAAGGATTTCAGAATTCATGGCTTGTATTTATTTGGTGAGCATGTTTGTTCATTTAATGAAATATCAATCTGTTTAGCAAGCACTAAAATTATTGCTAATAAAACACTCTCATGATAGATGAATCGGATGATTAAATACATTATTAATGAGGGACTTCCTATAACTTTTATAGTTTTTTATTGCGTAGGGTTAGTTTTGTATTTCACACCTATTACTCATGATCTATTTATACTAATTACGCCATATACCTTAGTGCTTGTTTCTGCAGCAGTCTTTTCCCATCACAAAGAATGGAGTTTAAAAACGATCATAGTTTTAGCCAGTATATTTATATCAGGTATACTAATCGAAATTATTGGTGTAGCAACCGGTAAAATTTTTGGAACTTACACTTATGGTCAAGGACTTGGTATTAAAATAATAGACGTACCAGTTATTATTGGTCTTAATTGGGTCTTCTTAACATATGCATCAAACGGAATAATATCTAAATACACATCAAAAAATAGTTTGATCATTGTGGGCGCTGCATTATTAATGGTATTATACGATATCCTATTAGAAAAAGCAGCTCCGTTGATAGATATGTGGATGTTTTCTAACAACGAACCTCCTGTAAATAACTACATAGCTTGGTTTCTATTAGCTTTACTGTTTAATTGGGTAATTCAGAAGTTCAACATAAAAACAAACAATCGCCCTGCACGTTGGTTATTTTTTATTCAATTTGGCTTTTTTATAATTTTAGTTATTCACCATATTTATACACTGAAATGATACGAGCGAATCATAATAAATACTGGGTGAAATTTTCTTATTTGTATACCAAAATACTAATAGGATTTTTCTTTAGTAGTATTAAATATAAAGGTGAATATGAAGAAAAAGGCCTTCCTATTTTAATGATCAGTAATCATTTCTCTTTTTATGATGGTTTTATTCAAATCTTATTAAATCTAAAAGTCTTTAAACGAAGGTTTAACTTTATGATGCTTGAAAAAGAATTGAAAAAAAACATGATGCTCACCAAAATTGGTGCAAGTTCAATCAATAAAGGAAAAAGGTCTAGTATCGCTAGCCTTGATTATGCTGTCGAAATGCTAGAAGACAAAGAGAATCTATTTTTATTTTTCCCTCAAGGGAGAATCCAAAGTATCTACACAAAAGAATTTACTTTTGAAAAAGGGTTACTTTCTCATATTTTAGCAAATACTAAAAATGATTTCCAATTGGTATACAATATTAACCTTATTAATTATGGCACTAAACTAAGGCCAGATATATCTGCGTACTATGAAACACATACTATTACTAAAAATACAAATGCCGAAGATGTAGAACGACAGTTTAATCGTTTTGCAGAAGTGTGTTTTACAAAACAAGGTGTAAAATGATCTATTTCTGTTATTTTTTAATAATCTTACTTAGTATCAGATTGCTGGTAGCATTTGTTAATTACCTTTCGTTTGCGTATTTACCAAAAACAACTTCATTAACTTCTGTTCCGTCTGTTTCTATTTTAATACCAGCTCGTAATGAGGAAGAAAATATCGGAACTCTACTAGAACAACTATCAACATTCCAATATAATGAGCTAGAAATCATTGTCTATAATGATCACTCGACGGATAAAACGGAGAGTATTATTAAACACTGGGCAGCCCTCAAACCTAACATTAAATTATTAAATGGGGATACGCTTCCAAAAGGTTGGCTAGGTAAAAACCATGCTTGCCATCAACTCGCAAAGGCTGCTACTGGTAACATATTACTTTTTTTAGATGCAGATGTAAGTGTAAAAAAAGGGGTAATCAAACGCAGCATTAGTTATCTTCAGCAACACGACCTACACTTACTATCGATATTTCCAAAGCAAATAGTTAAATCTTTTGGCGAAAAAGTTTCGGTACCTTTAATGAATTGGGTTTTATTAAGCATCCTTCCAATTTACCTAATAAGAAGATCAAAAAATAAAATTTTTTCAGCGGCTAATGGTCAATTTATGATGTTTAAAGCTGCTACATACAAAGAAATATGGCCTCACGAAAGATATAAATCTAACAAAGTAGAAGATATAGCTATTATAAGACTATTTAAACAAAAAAAACTAGCCAGCGACACACGTTTAGGAGATAATGATATTTCTTGTAGAATGTATGTTGGATTAGATGAAGCTATTGAAGGATTTATAAAAAACATATTCCAATTCTTTGGTAATAGTATTTTAGTGACTATTACTTTTGGAATACTAACAACTATCGCACCATTCGTAGTATACCTATACATGGGTTTATGGTGGCTAATTGCTTATCTTTTTGGCATTGTATTCATTCGATTTTTTGTCATGCTAGCAAGTCAACAATCAATTGTTCTAAACCTACTATTAGTCCTACCACAGCATATTATATTTCTTTTAATAATAATTAAGGGGCTCATCAATAACAAACAGAAAAAACTAATATGGAAAGACAGAAATATATTACAAGATCTATAATTTCGATCATAACTATACTGTTTTCAATGCAATTAGGCTTTTCTCAAAGCCCTTATCGTGATCCAATTTACAAAGCTTATTCAAGAGGTAAAATGGATAAATGGTACGAATTAATGCATTCTTGCGAAAAAAATGCTAATCCCAATAATTTCGAAGAACAATTAGAGCTTATCAGTTACTACTATGGCTATACCGCTTGGTTAATTGGGGCAGAAAAAGATGATACAGCTGAGGAATACATCGATAAATCAGAAAGAATTATAGACAAGTTACTAGAGAAATCCCCAGAAAATGCAACTTTGTTAGCCTACAAAGGAGCTTATATCGCATTTACCATTGGTATCTCTAATTTAAAGGCTATTTACCTAGGCAGAAAAAGCATGAGATACATAGATAAATCTATTGAACTTGACCCAGAAAATATTCAAGGAAATATCGAAAAAGGAAACTCTATGTATTACCGCCCGTCTGCTTTTGGTGGAGATAAAGCAGAAGCGATTAAATACTACATTAAGGCAGTTAAAAGCTTTGAAAAACAAGGATTGGTTGTAAATAATTGGATGTACATAAACACAATGACGGCTCTAGGGCAGGCTTATGAAGCTACGGACCAAATACAGTTAGCCAAATTATGTTATGAGAAAATAATGCGAATATTCCCAAACTTTATGTGGGTTGAAGATGAACTCTATCCTGATATGATAAAACGTAATAATCTATAATATTTATCATCCTACTTCATGAAATTTATTATTTATAGGACAACATTAGAACAAGTAAAAATTTTTACATTTTTAAGCATTTTTATTACTTCCATAAACATTAATGCCCAAAATACACCAATAGATAACAGTATTAATCTAAGTAAAACTCCCCCTAGAATTATAAGGGCTTGTTGTGCTTTTGGATATGATTTAAAAATATGGGGAATACCATTTGTTTCGATTGATCAAGTTATTAGTATTGATGATTTGAACGAACATCATTATATGGGTAATAAGGATGAAGGAACGGGAACTATCTATACTAATAAAGGTGGTTTTATAGACATCGGCCACTTACGAGATCAAATAGATTGGACTCGTTATTTATACACTACTATCGCACACTATAAAGGAAAAGGAAAAGTAACCATACCTTTACGTAACGAAGCTGGTCGTAAAACTTTATACTTAAATATACCCGAAGATCTAAGCACCGATGATTCTATTTTATTGGCAGGAAAAATAACATACGATCTCTCTCTCTGGCATGAGATTTCTACTTGGTTTGGAGCATCAACCATCCCATTTATACCAGAAAAATTTTCTAGTTTTTCAGTTGAGGATGTATACTCTAACTTACTTGGGATACACGTAGGAATGAAAACTTTACATTCAAAACTACCTTTTAATAAGGCGGCAACATTGAATATTGGAACCACATTGGACAGTTTAGGAGTTGTTAAAACAGCAAAAGAAACCTATGATGCATATGATGCTATTCATAACAAGTGGTACACAAATAAAAAACGAATCCCTAGTTCTAAAATCACGTTAAAACGTGACCCCGATATACTTCATTCCAGCCGTCCTTGGATAATTCCTAATCAGACAAGCAACAGTACTGACGCTATTGTCTTAGATGTACCCCTTTTAAACACTAAAGGAGAACCTCTTACCAATTTCTATCAATTTACAATTGACCTTAATTATAGATTTCCTGTAGAAGAAATTTTTCCAAATCGAGAAAGCAATCTCATAAATCAAGATGACTTTAGCATCTTAATGAAAAGAATCGCTAATGAAGTACAAATCATGGAACAAAACACCTTCGACGAAAGAGAAGAAAGTTCTAGGAAATAGCAATCTTCTAATATTGCAGTAATAATCTCTATAAACTAGAAATAAAAGAAGTCTACTTTTTTATAGTATTATATAATCTTTCCAACTCCTTAAAAACATCCTTAGAGTTAACAAAAAAAGATTCCTCCTCCTCATTACTATACCTAATGTTATCCCCTATTACTAAACTCCCTTCATAATCTTCAACATTACGTCTAAATGGATATTTTAATCTCCCCAAAACACCTGTTTCTATATTACCTACAAATATACTATCAAACATATCTGGAGCACCGGAAAATTGAATAATTAAATATTTATCAATTAAGACTACTTGTAATACAGAATCCCATCTTAATTTTTCAGGACTGCCAGTTAAATTAAGATCATTCACTAAAAACCATTTTTGTAAATCTCCTTTTTTAACAAAAATTCCGTGAGAGGTTTTATATATTTTATATTCATTATCGCTTACAACTAACTCTGGAGAAGACTTATTATAAAAATGACAATTCCCGCAATAGGATAAAAAGGCTATTTTATCTTTCACATGAAACAACGAATCTTTCTCGTCTAATAATAAATTTAACGTATCATTATTTAAGACAAGAGAATAATTATCAGGGATTTTAATCTTTTCAGTATTCCAATCAACTTTAGGATAAATAATTAAGTTAAAGTATTTATTTTGAGATATTTTTTTCTTTGAAGAATATCCTTTAAAAATCCACTCAAGAGAAGAATCTGGTTTTTTCCTTGGTTCTGAAAATAATTTTTTCTGAATAACTGACAAGAATGGTTTGTTTTCAGGTTTACTTAATAAAGCAGGAACAGGATAAATACGTTTCATCTCACAATAACAACCAAAATCACTGAATTTATAGACTTCATTACTATTTCCATTCACAATTTTAATATCAGTCCCTCCAAATGTACTCCCACTTTCATAAAAAGAATATAAGGTATCTAGTACATTATCATTATTAAAATCTTCAATCACAGGAGGATATTCCTTATATGATTGAGCCTGTAAGTTTATCATTAACATTAAAAAAACATATCGAATACAGGACCTCTTAATAAACATACTACATCTCTTAATCATAAATAAGTAAACTTATTATCACAAATACTCATGTGAAAACAACTGTCTAATATTTGCATATGAATCCTTAAGTGCCTTTCGAGCTTTTTTTGCATCTTTCCATTTAACCTTCATAATCCCTTCATCTTTCTGAGGTATTAAGATTCCTTTATATTCAGTTTTCATTTCAAACCAATAGGTAACCTTTAACCTAAATTCTCCATTTCTTTTAAAAACATGATAGGTTCTATATAAAAACTTGGTGATTTCTAAACCAGAAACACCTGTTTCCTCCTCTACCTCTCTAATAGCAGTTGTTTCTATATTTTCTTTTTTTTCGGCTTTCCCTTTTGGTAGATCCCATTTACCATTACGGTGAATAAAAAGAATCTCCTTTTTCGAATTATACACCTTACCGCCTCCTGCTATTACTACAGGCAACTTTGTGTACAAATGATCTAATAGCTTTTCCTCGTTTTTATGATGAAAATGATATTTTACCTCCTTGCCCTTATTTTCTTTAAGCAAAATATCCCTTATAATTTTAGGAAAATCTACATCTTTGATATGAATTGTCTCGCAATCCTCAACAGACTCTTTTGTTGAAAGAATAATAGGCGTATTATTCACAAAAACTTTATACATTTGCAACTATGATTTTTGATAAAAATACAGCTAAAAAAACCGCTGAACTACTGTTGCAAATTAACGCAATTAAATTACAACCACAAGAACCTTTTACATGGGCTTCTGGATGGAAGTCTCCAATTTACTGCGATAATCGTGTTACCTTGTCATATCCCGTTATTCGCAATTTTTTACGAGAGCACCTTGCTAAATTTATTGAAGAAAAATATGGAAAACCAGATGTTATTGCCGGTGTCGCAACTGGTGCTATAGGTATTGGTATGCTAGTAGCAGAACACTTAAACCTTCCATTTATCTATGTTCGACCAGAAGCAAAAAAACATGGAAGAAAAAATCAAATAGAAGGAATCGTTCCTTCTGGTAAAAATGTTGTTGTTGTAGAAGACCTAATTAGCACTGGTAAAAGTAGTCTTAATGCTGTAAAAGCATTAAAAGAAGTAAATGCAAATGTAAAAGGAATGGTAGCTATTTTTAACTATGGTTTTGATATAGCTTCAGAAAATTTCGAAGAAGCGGCATTATCTTTGCATACTTTAAGCAATTATGAAAATCTTCTTGAACAAGCATTAGATACTAATTACATTACGCAAGAAGAACAAAAAACACTACAAAGTTGGAGAACAAATCCAGCAGAGTGGAATCAATAAATTTTTATTTCGATGAATTTAGAAAGCCCTACAGTAACTGTAGAAAAAACTCAACAAGAAGTATTTGAATTTTTAACAAAAGTTGAAAACTTCGAACAATTGATGCCTGAAAGCAAACAAAAGTTTGAAAAATTAAATGACTCAAGATTTCTTTTTCAACTAAAAGGAATGCCAGAAATTGTTTTAGAACAAAAAGGAAGCACAGAACACTCAACCGTTATTCTTGGAGCAGCTAGCGAAAAACTGCCATTTACACTTACAGCTAATATTGTGGATATAGAAAATGGAAAAAGTACAACGCAACTTATATTTGAAGGACAATTCAATGCTATGATGGGGATGATGATCAAAAACCCTATTCAAAATTTCATTAATACTTTAAGTGAAAATATTAGTAAGATTTAATTACTATTATTAATACAGCAGTCTTATTTCTTTTAGATCAAAACTTTGTATAACCTCATCTTCTAGAAGTATTTGAAGCTTTCCGGCTGAAGTAATACTCTGGATAATACCAACAAAAGAATCCCCCTTTACATCCAAAAATGTAGAGGGTTTATTTTTTCTGAATAGTAAAGATTCATATTCTCTTTTTATATTTTGGAAATTAGAATTATGAAGTATAGAAAATCTATATTCTAGTTTTGCTAACAAAACAGACAATACTTCATCTATATCAAAACTCCTACCTAAAACTTTTTTTAGAGATCCCGCTAACGGAAGATTATCAAAATCCTGTTGATTTACATTTATACCAATACCAATAATTGCTCCTCGTAATCTGCCATTATTAACAACATTCTCAATTAAAACACCACACATCTTTAACTTATCTGACAGAATGTCGTTAGGCCATTTAATGGATAACTTAGGCAACTTTAACAAATCCAAAGCATCATAAACACCTAATGAAACAGTCATTGAAATATAAAACTGTTCCATAACATCAAGGTCATTAATCGGCACAAACACACTACACGTAAGGTTTTCTCCTGGATTACTTTGCCAAGTTGTTCCCATTTGTCCCTTACCTTCCAATTGTTCTCTCGCTACAACGCAAGTAGATTTTGTTAAATATTTCTCCCGATTCATATCCCTCAGGAAAGTATTTGTAGAGCCAATGGCATCAACTTTGATTATATCCATAAATAACGATGTGAAAGTTTTTACAAATGTCCGGAAATACAGACATTAAAACCATAAAAAGTAATAACTTTACACAAATTAAAAAAATGCATGATTAAAAAAGAAATCGGTACTGATCAATTAATAACCCAAATTATTAAAGGTATTGAAGAAGTGAAGGGTAATGACATTACTATTTTAGATCTTAGAGAAATCGAAAATACAGTTTGTAATTATTTTGTTATTTGCAATGGAACCTCTAATACTCAAGTAAACGCCATTGTTAATTCCATCCAAAAAACAGTTAGCAAATCAATAAAAGATAAACCTTGGCATGTAGAGGGAGGTGAAAATGCTGAATGGGTACTGATTGATTATGTAAATGTAGTTGTACATGTTTTTCAAAAGCATATTAGAGAATTTTATGACATCGAAGGATTATGGGGCGATGCTAAAACTACAACTATCGAAACAAACTATTAAAAAAAGCGTAAATGGCTAAAGAGAATAAAAAAATGGAACCAAATAAAAAACCAAAGTTTAGCGCATATTGGATTTATGGTGTTATAATTGTTGGTTTTTTAGCATTAAATTTTTTAGGTGGAGGAAACATGGGATCTGCTCCCGAAACAACTCCTTCCGACTTCAACAACTTTTTAAGTAACGGCGAAGTAGAGCGTGTATCAATCATTAATAGACGTAAAGCTAAAGTTTTCTTGACACAAGAAGCAAAAAGTCAAGAAAAACATACTAAAAATAAAAAGAATTCAATTTTACCAACTAGTCCAAATGACCCGGACTATGAATTTGAGTTTGGAGATCTACAGAATTTCGAAAATGAAATCGCTAGAATAAAAAGTGAAAACGGAGTAGCTACAGAGGTAGGTTATGATACAGAAAGCAATATGTGGGGTGATATATTTATTACTTTACTTCCTTTTGCACTTATTATCGGAGTATGGATATTTATCATGCGTAGGATGAGCGGTGGCGCTGGCGGAGGTGCTGGTGGCCAAATTTTCAATATTGGAAAATCAAAAGCTAAACTTTTTGATCAGAATACAGATGTAAAAGTTTCTTTTGAAAATGTAGCCGGTCTAGAAGGAGCCAAAGAAGAAGTGCAAGAAATTGTAGACTTTCTTAAAAATCCTGAAAAATATACTTCATTAGGAGGTAAAATACCAAAAGGAGCCTTATTAGTAGGACCTCCTGGAACAGGTAAAACTTTATTAGCAAAAGCAGTTGCTGGAGAGGCTAAAGTTCCTTTTTTCTCATTATCAGGATCTGATTTTGTAGAAATGTTTGTTGGTGTAGGAGCTTCTAGGGTTCGTGACTTATTTAAACAAGCCAAAGAAAAATCTCCTGCAATTATTTTTATTGATGAGATAGACGCTATTGGTCGAGCAAGAGGTAAGAGTAATTTTTCTGGATCAAATGACGAAAGAGAAAATACACTAAACCAGTTATTAACAGAAATGGATGGTTTTGGAACAAATACAAACGTTATTGTTATTGCTGCAACAAATCGAGCTGATGTATTGGATAAAGCATTAATGAGAGCAGGACGTTTTGACAGACAAATCTATGTTGACCTTCCTGATGTAAGAGAGCGTAAAGAAATTTTCGAAGTGCATTTAAAACCTCTTAAAAAAGAAGAAGGATTAGATACTGACTTTTTATCAAAACAAACACCTGGTTTTTCCGGTGCAGATATTGCTAATGTTTGTAATGAAGCGGCTCTTATTGCTGCTCGTAAAGGAAATAAGGCTGTTGGAAAACAAGACTTCCTTGACGCTGTAGACAGAATTGTAGGTGGATTAGAAAAGAAAAACAAAATCATCACACCTGGAGAAAAACGTGCAATCGCCTTTCACGAAGCTGGTCATGCTACCGTAAGCTGGATGTTAGAACATGCTGCACCACTTGTAAAGGTTACTATTGTTCCAAGAGGTCAATCACTTGGAGCTGCTTGGTATCTTCCTGAAGAGAGACTTATTGTACGTCCTAATCAAATGCTAGATGAAATGTGCGCTACTCTTGGAGGTCGTGCTGCAGAAAAAGTGATTTTTAATGAAATCTCAACTGGAGCATTAAGTGACTTAGAAAAGGTAACAAAACAAGCACGTGCAATGGTTACTATATATGGTCTTAATGATAAAATAGGAAATCTAACCTATTATGATTCTTCTGGACAAAATGAATATGGTTTTACGAAACCATATAGCGAACAGACCAGTGAACTTATTGATAAAGAAATTTCCAATATTATCGAACAGCAATATCAACGTGCTATCAAACTTCTGGAGAATAATAAAGATAAACTTACTGAACTTGCAGAAGTTTTATTAGAGAAAGAAGTAATTTTCAAAGACAATCTTGAAAAGATTTTTGGAGAACGTCCGTTTGATAAAAAAGAAGAAACTATAATCGAACCATCGTAAACGATTATTTCGATTTTACTAGTAAATTAAAAAAATCTTAATCTAACACTCTATTTAGATTAAGATTTTTTTATCTTTGAAAGTATTGTTAACCCGTAAATCCCCGATCGAATCTAAAAATGAGTCTATTTAGAAGAATATTTTCCTCAAAATCTAAATCAGACCAAAAGAGTAAGGAACGACACACTGAAGATCGCAGTAAATATATGCCAGAAATCAACCTTCCGGTTGATGAAAGTTTTATGATTAATTTCAAAAGAAATGGAGGCAAATTTTTATATTGTGATAGTGACAAAGAAGTTCTAGATTCTTTTGATAAGATCCTTTTAGAAAATGATTGGTATGAAAAAGATGTTTGCTGTTTCGACATGGGACTAGAACATAAGTTTTCTGGTTTCAACCTTAACTATATAAAAAAATCTCCAGCCTCTTTCTTTTTTGCCACTTGCGAATATCTAATTGCAGATAGTGGAGCCATTCTTATATCTTCTAATCAACTTAGAGAAAAAAAGTTAACAGAGTTACCTGATGACTTTATAATACTTGCGTCCACCAGCCAACTAGTTAAAAGTATTGGAGAAGGTTTAAAAGGAATCAAAGAAAAAAACAAAAACTCAATTCCTTCTAATATTACTACTATAAAAAACTTCGAACCACAAAAAGAAAAAGACTTCTTAAGTTACGGAAGTAGCTCAAAAAATCTATATTTGCTGCTGCTGGAAGATTTATAATATGAAGGAACTGCTCACAAGGTCTTTATCGGGATTTTTATATATCTCGATACTATTAATTTCTATATTTATTTCTAAATATACCTTTATCGGAGTATTCTTAATCTTTGGTATCATCTGTATTTATGAGTTTCAAAAATTGATTCACCTAAAGAATACTTGGTTATATATTATATTTATTGGATTTTTACTTTTATTCCACACTCCTAATT
Source organism: Aquimarina sp. AD1 (assembly GCF_003443695.1). Classification (NCBI taxonomy): domain Bacteria; kingdom Pseudomonadati; phylum Bacteroidota; class Flavobacteriia; order Flavobacteriales; family Flavobacteriaceae; genus Aquimarina; species Aquimarina sp. AD1. The sequence continues at coordinate 2,520,371 of NZ_CP031966.1, forward strand.
TAAAAGTTCCATTATCAGCCATTTTAGTAACTCTTGGACTTACCATTATTACTCAATTATTTCTGGTTAGAGATTTAATTACAATTAGGATCATTCCGATGTTCGAAAAAAGAAAATATTTTACCAGTATATTTTTTCTTATCACATCCATCGTTTTTCTAACACTTATCCCGTGTTATAACGACACATATGATCCTATTATGATAGCTGGACCGCTTCTTATGATATGGACAAATGACACCTTTGCTTATTTAGTTGGCAAAAATTTTGGAAAGCACAAATTATTGGAACGTATATCGCCAAAAAAAACCATCGAAGGTTTTATTGGAGGTTTTCTTTTTACTTTATTAGCGGGATATTTGATAGCAATCTTTTCACACACTTTATCAATACCTCTTTGGTTGATTATAAGTATAATTATGAGTATTTTTGGCACTCTTGGAGATCTTATACAATCCAAATTCAAAAGACAAGCTGGAGTAAAGGATAGCGGATCAATAATGCCAGGACATGGCGGCATTTTTGATCGTTTAGATAGTATTATTTTTGCGAGTCCATTTTTATACGCATTTTTACAAATATTAAGATATGTTTCATAAAGAAGGTTATAAAATTATATCAGTAGCAATAGTACTTTTTCTTGGTATAAATGCAGCATCGTATGTATCAATACAGATAGATGAATGGATTATTGCAATTTTTTCTGTTACACTAGTTTTTCTGATATTGATATTACAGTTTTTCAGAAACCCAAAAAGGCATACTGATGTCAATGACAATACTGTAGTGGCACCAGTAGATGGGAAGGTAGTAGTAATAGAAGAAGTATTCGAGAAAGAATATTTTAAAGAAAATAGATTACAGGTTTCTATCTTCATGTCTCCTATTAATGTACACGTAACCAGACACCCAATAAATGGCGAGGTTAAGTTCAGTAAATACCATCCTGGTAAATACCTAGTTGCCTGGCACCCTAAGGCCTCAGAAGAAAACGAAAGAACTACAGTAGTTGTAAAAAACAATTTTATTGAAGTGCTTTATCGACAAATCGCCGGGGCATTAGCAAAAAGAATTGTAAATTATGCTGAAGAAGGTGAAAAAGTAGCACAGGGTTCTGATAGTGGATTCATAAAATTTGGCTCTAGAGTTGATGTTTATCTACCTGTTGGCACAGAAGTTAATGTAACTTTAAACCAAAAAGTTAGAGGTGGAGAAAGTATTATCGCTAATGTATAAGTATGACCGATGAGGAATTAAATATCGCTTTCCAAAAGGCTTTTGATAAAGCCAGTAGTACTACTATAGAATTACCTCCTGATGTTATGTTACATTTCTATGCGTACTATAAACAAGCAATGCATACAGAAGGTTTTTATACTCCATCTGGGAATAGCGAATTGAGAAATGCATTTAAACTAAATGCTCTTTTTCAAGTTAAAAATCTTACCCCAAAAGAAGCCAAACTAAAATACATTGAGATTGTAAATAAATACATCACGGATATATAAAAAAAAGCACTTTTATAAAAGTGCTTTTTTTTATTCTATGTGCTATTTATCTACTACTGCAACCCAGAAAGACTTGATTTTAGAGTAGCTATTTTAGCTTCCGCATCTGCTTCTTTCTTTCTTTCATTAGCAATAACTTGCTCAGGAGCGTTGTTTACAAATCGTTCATTTTGAAGTTTCTTCTGAACAGATTTTAAAAACCCCTCCGTATATGTTAATTCTTCAGTAAGTTTTTTAATCTCATCCTCTACATTAACAGCTCCAGATACAGGAACAAAATACTCATTAGATTTAACTCTAAAAGAAAGTGCACCATCTACCTTTTCATCTACATAAATTAAAGAAGAAATGTTCCCCAACTTAGACACCACTGAATCAAAAGTTGTGGGAGTATTTTCGCTATTTACTATTGACAACTCAATGGTATCTTTGAATGAGATATTCTTTTCTTTACGAATCGTTCTAATTCCAGAAATTACATCACTAGCAACTTCAAATTCTTTAATCAGATTTTTATCTACAGTAGTAATCTGAGGCCAACTAGATACTATCAAAGCTTCTTCTGGAGTTCTCTTAGTAATATCTTGCCAGATCTCTTCTGAAATAAAAGGAACAAAAGGATGAGAAATTTTTAGATTATCCTCTAAGATCTCAATCACTTCTTTATACGTTTTAGCATCAATTGGAGCTTGATAAGCCGGTTTAATCATTTCTAACAACCAACTACTAAAATCATCTCTAACTAGCTTATATGTAATCATCAAAGCGTCACTTATCCTATATTTAGCATAAGCATCCTCTAATTCAATCAATGCTTTCTGAAACTTAGATCGATACCATTCTATCGCCACTTTAGAAGCTTCTGGTTGCTCAATAATCGAATCTACTTCCCAACCACTAATAAGATTATAAGAGTTATAAATTTTATTTACAAAGGACTTCCTTCCTTGATCACATAAATCTTCATCAAACATTAGATCATTTCCGGCTGGCGAACTTAATAACATCCCTACTCTGATAGCGTCTGCTCCATATTTATCAATTAAATCTAATGGATCAGGAGAATTTCCTAAAGATTTTGACATTTTACGTCTTTGCTTATCTCTTACAATACCCGTAAGATATACATTCGTAAAAGGTTTTTCTTTTCTATATTCATAACCAGCAATAATCATTCTTGCCACCCAAAAGAATAAAATTTCTGGTGCAGTTACTAAATCGTTGGTAGGGTAATAGTAATTGATTTCCTTATTATCTGGCTCTAAAATTCCATTAAACACACTCATTGGCCATAACCAAGATGAGAACCAGGTATCAAGTGCATCAGGATCCTGAGTTAAATCAGCATCGGTTAAGGCAACGTTTCCTGTTTTTTCTTTTGCTAAAGCAAGTGCCTCTTCTCTAGTTTCTGCAACAACAAAATCTTCTTTACCATCAGCATAAAAATAAGCTGGTATTTGATGTCCCCACCACAATTGACGAGATATATTCCAGTCTCGCACATTCTCCATCCAATGACGATAGGTATTTATAAACTTTTCTGGAACTAAATTAACATCCTTATCCAAAACAGCATCTAACGCAGGTTTTGCCAAACCTTCCATCTTTAAAAACCATTGATCACTCAATTTTGGCTCTATTACAGCTTTAGTTCGCTCACTGGTCCCTACCTTATTAAGATGTGTTTCTGTTTTTTCTAGCACGCCTATAGATTCAAACTCCTTAAGGATCTCTTTTCTTACTACGAATCTATCTTTACCTTCATAATGTAACCCAAACGAATTTAAAGTAGCATCATCATTAAAGATATCTATAACTTCTAATTTATGCTTATCTCCTAAAACTTTGTCATTCTGATCATGAGCAGGCGTTACCTTTAAACATCCAGTACCAAATTCCATATCCACATATTCATCTTCAATAATAGGAATAGCTCTATTAGCAATTGGCACTATTGCTTTTTTTCCTTTCAGGTGGGAAAAACGTTCATCATTTGGATTAATACAAATTGCTGTATCACCCATTATTGTTTCTGGACGTGTAGTAGCGATTGTTAATGTATCATCACTTCCTTCTATTTTATATTTTAAATAATAAAGATTCCCCTGTTTTTCTTCATAAATCACTTCTTCATCAGACAAAGTAGTCTTAGCTTCAGGATCCCAATTAACCATTCGGTACCCTCTATAAATAAGACCTTTATTATATAAATCAACAAAAACTTTGATCACGGAAGCAGACAAATTGTCATCCATTGTGAAAGCCGTTCGTTCCCAATCACAAGATGCTCCCAGTTTTTTAAGTTGTTCTAGAATTATTCCACCATGCTTATGAGTCCATTCCCAAGCATGTTCTAAAAACTCTGATCTTGTTAAATCATTTTTATCAATCCCGTCTGCTTTTAGCTTTGCAACTACTTTAGCCTCGGTAGCAATAGAAGCGTGATCGGTACCTGGAACCCAACATGCATTATATCCTTTCAGACGAGCTCTCCTGATCAATACATCTTGTATTGTATTGTTAAGCATATGCCCCATGTGCAATACTCCTGTAACATTTGGCGGAGGAATGACTATAGTATATGCCTCTCTTTCATCAACTTCAGAATGGAAATAATTATTTTCCATCCAATAGTTATACCACTTGTCTTCTACTGATTTTGCATCATATTTTCCTGCTAAAGCCATAGTTTGGTCCGATTTTTGGATTTTAGAGTGCAAAAGTAATTATTATATACGACAACTTGAAAGTCTTTTGCAATTTTGAAGTTGAATAAAAAGTAACTACTTTTACACATTATAAAAACCTACGTTATGAAAAATGTAATGATGATTTTATTTATTGGTTTTCTGGGAATTACCCTAAACGCTCAGGATGCCAAAGCGAAAATCGATTTTAAAACAGAAGTGATTGATTATGGGGAAATTTCCAAGGGTAGTGATGGAATTCGCCAATTTGAGTTCACAAACACAGGAAATGCTCCGTTAATTATTTCCAGAGTATATTCTAGTTGTGGTTGCACCATACCTAAAAAACCTGAAGATCCTATTGCTCCAGGAGCAACAGGAGTAATTGAAGTAAAATATGACACAAAACGTGTTGGTCCAATTCGTAAAACAATAACAGTTTATTCTAACGCAGAAGAATCTACTAAAGCAATAAAAATAAAAGGTACGGTATTAGACGACACAAAGAGTGTTCTTGAAAAAAAGAATTAAAAAGAATTAACATATTAAAAAAAAGGTTTTACGACTTATTCGTAAAACCTTTTTTTATATCACTTTTTTAAGATAAAAGGTAAATTTAATGACCACTCCCAATCTCTCTACCTTAATTGTAATTTTTTTTCCCTCTTCTGAATAAAACAAATCATTCATATCAGATAGCTTGTACAAATGTGATGCTCTACCATTAACTTCTAAGACCTTATCGCCTTTTAACAATCCAGCTATCGCAGCAGGAGAATCAGGTCTAACTTCAGTAATCTTATATTCTGGTTGTAATGAATATACAAAGGAACTTGCATCCGCTTTAAATACATTTATTGAAATCTTACCATTATCTTTTGTTACAAAATCTAAAGAAGGACGAGAAGGACTTCTACGAATATTATAATCCTTTAAAACCCTTACACCACTATGTTGAATTGTAAGCCCACTCATATTATAATGAAATGGTTTATCGAAAAAACTATTTTTCTTATAAGTTATTTTCTTATTAGGATAATCAATAATCATATTGAATCTTTTTAAGACACTACCACCAATAGAACCTTGACGTGATTTTAAAGAAATTCCTTGTATATACAGAGAATCTGGAAAAGAAGCTGTTATTTCTTTTATCTCGAAATCCCCAATAGCCAAACCTTTTACTTTTGTTTTCTTTCCATATATCTCTCCATTAAATCCTGTACCCAGAAAATCATCAAAAGAATCACTTGGAGCTTTAAGGTTAATTTCTGAGTTTTCGAAAAGCCATAATGCAGAACTAGATCCTGAATCTAGCAAAAGATTAACATCTAAATACCCAGTACTTGTTTTATACTTAGCCTTAATCAATGGTCTTTTCCTACCATTACTTAGATCTAAATCAGTTTGATAACATTTTCTACATTTCTTATAGGTATATGATTCTGGATCATAGATTTTTATATACTCTTTTGTGTAATTAATATTAAGAATAAATTTTTTAAAAAAATCATATCCGATTATACCATGAATTGGAAAACCCATTAGAGGAGAAAAGTTCATAGACTCATCAAAAATCATGTAAACTGTATGATCATCACTATACGTTTCTCCTATTTTTAATAAATTATTGGTAGATTTAATGGCTTCTGCAGGGGCTTCATTTCCTAAACCTCTAAGGTAAATTTTAGAAGCATTTTTTAATTCTAAAGACTCCCTTTTATCAATACTAAATAAAATAGTGGAACCTACTCCTGTATCTAAAATAAAAGATAGTTTAACTCCGTTGAGCTCAACAGGGATAATAATAAGGTTATTAGCTAGTTCAAATTTAATCTTATCACTAGTCTGACCTTGTGGTAGTTTAAAACCTTCTTGAGCATTTAGTGTAAAAGAAACAAGCAAAAATAGAATTAGGGCTTTCTCTTTAAGAAAATGATAAAAATCCCAGTACAAAATCTCCATTCCAATAAATATAGAAAAATACTTGAAAATTCCTGATAATAATTAACTTAAATCCTAAATAATTTAAGAAATTTACCGCTATTTTACTTTTTAAATTAAATGGAATGCCTGTAATATCAAGTAAAGGAAAAGCGATGCCCGAATCTCCAATTCGTAAATTAGCTCCTTTTGCAGAAAAAGCGGTAAAAGAAGGAAAGCATATTTTTCATCTTAATATCGGACAACCGGACATAAAGACTCCTATAGAGGCCTTAAATGCAGTAAGAAATCATAAACTAGATGTTTTAGCATATAGTCATTCTGCCGGTTTTGAGAGCTTTAGAAATAAACTAGCTGGTTATTACGCTAAACACGATATTACGATATCATCAGATGATATTTTGGTTACCACTGGAGGAAGCGAAGCGTTAATCTTTACAATGGGTAGTATTACAGATCCAGGAGACGAAATTATCGTCCCTGAACCGTTCTATGCTAATTACTATAGTTTCTCTACACAATCAACGGTAACTGTTGTTCCTGTAATTTCTCAGATTGATAATGGTTTTGCACTACCACCAATAAAAGATTTTGAAAAACTTATTACACCAAAAACCAAAGCTATACTTATCTGTAATCCAGGAAATCCAACGGGGTATCTTTATAGTAAGGAAGAAATAAAACAGCTTGCTGATTTAGCAATAAAATATGATTTGTTTTTAATTTCTGACGAAGTGTACAGAGAGTTTGTATATGATGACTCAGAACATTACTCGATTTTACAAGAAAGAATTCTTGACGATCACGCAATAGTAGTTGATTCAGTTTCTAAACGTTACAGTATGTGTGGAGCACGAATAGGTTGTATGGTTAGTAAGAATAAAAGTGTCATGGAAACAGCAATGAAATTTGCACAAGCAAGATTAAGTCCTCCCACTTTTGCTCAAATCGCCAGCGAAGCTGCGCTAGAAGCTCCAGAATCATATTACACCGAAACTGTAGCAAAATATAAAATCAGAAGAGACACGCTTGTCGATGGACTTAGACAGATTCCAGGCGTTAAAGTAGCAACACCTAATGGCGCATTTTATTGCATTGCAGAATTACCAATAGAAGATGCGGATCATTTTACCAAATGGCTTTTAGATGAGTTTCATGTAAATAACGAAACCGTTATGCTTGCTCCTGCTGCTGGTTTTTACTCTAGTCCAAATGAAGGATTAAACCAAGTTAGAATTGCGTATGTTTTAAATAGAAGAGATTTAAAAAAGGCGATTAATATATTAAAACTCGCTTTAGCAAAATATACTGATCAAAAATCTTTTAGCATCATCAAAGAGAAAGTTAGCCTATAAAATGATAAATAATCATATATTTCACTTTCAGAATAAGTAAAAAATCGCGTACAACTAAAACCATATCCTTTTTGAAAATAGAACAAAACAAATCTCTCAAAAAACACAATACATTCGGTATTGATGTAAAAGCTAAAGAATTTATAAAAATCAATTCTGAAAAAGAGCTTATAGAGACACTTTCTATTCACAAGAATAAGGACATTTTTATTCTCAGTGGAGGAAGCAATATGCTCTTAACTAAAGATCTAGAATCCTTAGTATTATATATTGCAATAAAAGGCATAAGTACTGCTAAACAATCAGATAATCATGTATTAGTTTCTGCTTCTGCAGGAGAGAATTGGCATGATTTTGTTCAATACTGTATCAATAATGATTATGGGGGTTTAGAAAACCTTTCATTAATCCCTGGATATGTAGGTAGTGCTCCCATACAGAATATTGGGGCATATGGGGTAGAACTAAAAGATAGTTTTGTTAGTTGCGAAACGATAAATTTAACTACCGGAAAAAAAAGAATTTTTAATAAAGAACAATGTAGTTTCGGATATCGAAATTCCGTTTTCAAAAGTGAATTAAAAGGAAGGTATATAATTACCAAAGTTACCTTTAAATTATCTACAAAAGAACACAGTCTAAACACCAGTTATGGCGCAATAGAAAATGCTCTAAAAGATAAAAACATTAACACCCCAACTATTAAAGATGTTTCGGAAGCAGTAATCGCTATTCGAAAAAGCAAATTACCTGACCCCACTATTATAGGAAATAGTGGAAGCTTTTTTAAAAACCCGGTAATTTCGATAGAAGCTTTTAATAATTTACAAAAATCATACGCAGACATACCACACTACCAAGTAGACGAACAAAATATAAAAGTACCTGCAGGATGGCTTATAGAACAATCGGGATTTAAAGGAAAACGATGGGGAGATGCTGGAGTACATGATAAGCAAGCATTAGTATTAGTAAACCATAACAATGCGAATGGACAAGAAATCCTAGAGCTTTCAATAAAAATAAAGAACACTATTAAAGAAAAATTTGATATTTCTCTAGAAACAGAGGTAAACATAATTTAAGTAATAGTTATTTTTAACCTTATGAAGTATGTAATTTTTTTAAAATCATATTTTCAGGTAGTTTTTCTTCGTATCTTTGCATAAGAATTTTGAGAGAATAATATTATGAAATTGGTACTACTTACAGTAGCTCTTCTTTTAGCTGCTTTTGCAGGAATTGCAATTAAATTATGGGCTAAAAAAGACGGAAAATTTGCCGGAACTTGTGCAAGCCAAAGTCCTTTTCTAAACAAAGAAGGTGAGTCTTGTTCTATGTGTGGAAAAACTCCTGATCAATATGCTAACTGTAATGAAACAGGACATTCTAAGTAGTTTTTAAAAATACTTTCGTTCAAAAGCACTTCATTGGAAAAAGAATCTTTAACTCTTTCAGATCACATTAAAAAAGCTAAAGAAGGCAAACAAGCATCTTTTAATTATTTGTTAGACACTTTCTGGAATGATGTTTTTAATTTTCAATTAAAACGGACTCAAAACGAATATGAGTCAGAAGATATTACTATCCAAAGTTTCTCAAAAGCATTTGATAAAATAGACACTTTTAAAGAGGAGTATAACTTTAAAACTTGGATAATTCAAATTTCGAAAAATATCCATATAGATCTTTTACGAAAAAAAAATGCTTCTATCCGTTCTAAAACTACTAGAGAGGTAGATGATGTTGTGTATAAGATCATTGATGATACCCCAACTCCCGAAGACAAATTAATCACAGAACAAAACCTAGCCCAATTACTTAGATACATCAAACAACTAAAACCACACTACCAAGAAGTAATAAACTTAAGATATTTTCAAGAATTAAGTTATAAAGAAATTTCAGAAGTTCTAGATGAACCAATGAATAATATCAAGGTAAAACTGCTAAGGGCAAGAAAACTTCTTTCTGAAATAATAACAAATAAAAAAGAGAAATAATTCAGTTTATAAAACCAATCATTTCTCTTTCATTTGCTACAAATAAATCACTTGTATTATCTGAGACTAAAAGTCGCTATTCTTTTTAACACTTCGTGTAAAGGATTAATCCACTTATCATTTATTTTCTTATCATATTTGATAAACTTTTGGACCAGTCCTTTCGGCGCAGATATTTCTTTTTCAATTCCGGTTATATTAATAAAATTTTGATTATTAATTAACCACTTTTCAACTCTCTTTCTGTTTTTCTGTAATTGTTTCTGTTGTTCTAATTCTTCTTTTGACATTTTTAATTGGTTTTTTAACTTTTTTTTAATGAATAAAAAATGGGGTTAAGCTAATTTTAACCATGATTTAAAGTATGATACTATAAATTATGTGTTTCAAAAATAGGAAAAGAAATTTTATTAATCCATAAAAACCTTATTAAAATTACGGTTTTACCATAATTTTAATAAGAAAAAATCCCTAAAGATATATCAAATAGAGCGTTTTAATCAAATTAACAACCTGATTATCAGTGTTTAAAAATAATTTTATAAGTATTTTTTTCAACATCTATTTAATAAAAAATTTCTCTGTTTTTTTACCCAAAATTTCCCTTTTGAGTAATTTTCCATAATGATACTATCATTATCATATTATTAACACAAAACAAATACATAGATTTTATATTGTATATGAGTAAATTTTATGTTAAGGATAAAATTTATTTATACGCAAATTCTATACTAATTATTTACAGTAATAGATACTCCAAAATATTTCCAAATAAAATACTTATTCAGAAACTCTTAAGAATATTGAAAACTATATTTTAATATGAGCTTTCTTCGTATTTTTGCATAAAACATTGCTAAGTATGAATAATGATGTTACTTCTGTAGCTCCTCCTAAAGGAAAACCAAAATGGCTACGGGTAAAACTACCTACTGGAAAAAAATATACAGAACTTAGAGGTTTAGTTGACAAATACAACTTACATACTATATGTACCTCTGGTAGTTGCCCAAACATGGGTGAATGTTGGAGTGAAGGAACTGCCACATTTATGATACTTGGTAACACTTGTACTCGTTCTTGTGGTTTTTGTGGCGTAAAAACAGGAAGACCGGAAACAGTAGATTGGGAAGAGCCCGAGAAAGTGGCTCGTTCTATAAAAATAATGAATATAAAACATGCTGTAATAACTTCTGTGGACAGAGATGATTTAGCGGACGGAGGATCAATTATATGGGCAGAAACAATCCAGGCCATTCGCAGAATGAATCCTGAAACTACTTTAGAAACTTTAATCCCAGATTTTCAAGGAAAAACAAAAAACATAGATCGTATTGTTGCTGTTAAACCAGAAGTAGTTTCCCATAATATGGAAACCGTAAAAAGACTTACTAGAGAAGTTCGCATACAAGCTAAATACGAGCAAAGTCTTCAGGTTCTAAAATATCTTAAAGACAATGGTATTAGCCGCACCAAAAGTGGTATTATGCTTGGACTTGGAGAAACAGAAGAAGAGGTCATACAAGTTTTAAAAGATCTGAGATCAGTAGACTTAGACATTGTTACTATCGGACAATATTTGCAACCTAGCAAAAAACATTTACCTGTAAAACAGTTCATTACTCCAGATCAATTTAAAAAATATGAAGAGATTGGACTAAAAATGGGATTTAGACATGTAGAAAGTGGAGCATTAGTCAGATCTTCTTATAAGGCACAAAAGCATCTGACCTAATATTTTTTGAAGAAATTATTTAATGAATATACCTATTAGAGTAGCCATCAATGGTTTTGGAAGAATTGGTCGAAATCTTTTTAGATTATTGATTAACAATTCGGATATTGAAGTTGTTGCTATAAATGATCTTGCAGATACTAAAACATTAAGTCACTTACTTAAATATGATAGTATCCACGGAGTATTATCGCAAAATATTTCATACACTGAGAATCATATAATAATTGGAGACAAATCGATCCCATTATTAAACAAAAAAAATCCTATAGAATGTAATTGGAAAAATTATGATGTTGATATCGTAGTTGAAGCCACAGGAAAATTTAAAACAAAAGAAGCTGCTCTGGATCATATAAAAGCGGGAGCTAAAAAAGTAATACTCTCCGCACCTCCCCTTGAAGATTCCATAAAAACTATTGTTCTAGGAGTAAATGATCATATCATAGATGGAAATGAAACAATAATTTCCAATGCCTCTTGCACAACTAACAATGCCGCTCCTATGATAAAAGTCATCGACGAACTTTGTGGAATAGAACAAGCGTACATAACAACAATTCATAGTTACACCACCGATCAAAGTTTACACGATCAACCACATCGGGATTTAAGACGAGCTAGGGCCGCCAGTCAATCCATAGTTCCGACTACGACAGGAGCTGCCAAAGCATTAACAAAAGTTTTTCCTGAATTAAGTAGTGTTATTGGTGGGTGTGGAATTAGAGTTCCTGTTCCAGATGGATCACTTACTGACATTACATTTAATGTAAAAAAAGAAACTTCTATCGAGGAAATAAATCTAGCGTTCAAAAAAGCTTCAGAATCACATTTAAAAGGAATTTTATCTTATACCGAAGACCCTATTGTATCCGTTGATATATTAGGAAACCCACATTCTTGCGTTTTTGATTCTCTAATGACTTCTGTTATCGGAAAAATGGTAAAAATCATAGGGTGGTATGATAATGAAATAGGATATAGCAACAGAATAATAGATTTAATTGTCAACATTTGTAAGAAATAACTATATTAGTTGAGTTATTTCAAGGAAAATGCCAACCCGAATCAAAAAATTTATTATCATATTCATACTTGGATGTAACTTCATTGCTTATTCGCAAATTGAAGATTCCAAGGATAGTATCCAGGTTAAAAATGCTATTGAAAACTATCTTGTTAAAGCATCGGAAGCTATCAACACAGCTAGACTGTCGAATGCTTTACACAATATTACAAAAGCAAAGGAACTGGCAGTAGCAAATCAAGACAAAACATACAGAGCAAAAACCAATCGAGTGCTTGCTGAATTATACCTAGAACTAGGAGACCTAAAAAGCGCCAAAGAGCAAATAAAAAAAGCAATAGAAATCCAAAACGACCAACAAAATGAAATTGCTTTAGCAAATTCTTACAACGTTTGTGGATCGATACACACCAAGCTTAAAGAATTTACAGATGCGGAAAAACATTTACAACTTGCATCTTCATTAATTAAAAAAAATAATTTAGAAACTCTAGAAGGTCCTGTTAAAATCAATATTGGACTTCTCGCTCTGGAGATGAATCAACCAGAAGAAGCAATTATTCATTTTAATAAAGGGTTACCTAAAATCGAATCCCTAGGACAATCTTATTATAAAGCTAAATTATACACAAACAAAGCCAAAGCTCAAATGGTCTTAGGTTCCCTTGATGAAGCAATTGCTACGAATGATTTAGCTATGCAAATTGGAACCGAAATGGGATATTCCGAAATACAGTCGGAAAGTTTTGAGTTATATAGCAAAATCTATGAAAAGAAAGAAGATTTCAAAACTTCTCTAATAAATCTAAGATTTCATCAACAATTTAAAGACTCTTTATTTAACATCAATAAAGAAATAATTGCGCAAGAAGCAAGAGCTAAACTAAATATAGGTGATGACAAAGTAAAGATTGAAGAACTTACGGAAGAGAATAAGCAACAGCAGAAATCATTAAAGCTAGGAAGACTTACCACTATATTAAGTATCGCACTAATAACAATACTATCGTTACTTACACTTTCTCTATACAAAAACAACAACCTCCGAGCAAGAGCAAATGAGCTTCTACAAAACAAAAACACTGAACTTATTTTAGCAAAAGAAAATGCGGAAAGAGCAAGTGAAGCCAAAGTACAATTCTTATCCACAATAACACACGAACTTAGAACACCACTATATGCTGTAACTGGATTAACACATTTATTACTAGAAGAAAGCCCAACTCCCAATCAAAAAGAACATCTTAATTCGCTTAAGTTTTCTGGTGAATACCTACTATCCTTAATAAATAACATTTTAGATCTAAATAAACTAGAAGCAAATAAAGTAGAGATCGAAAACACTTCTTTTAATTTGCAGAAAAGAATTAATGATGTTTTAATAGCATTAGGAAAATCTGCTAAAGATAGAAATAACAAACTTCACTATGAGTTTGATAAATCAATCCCATCTAAACTTAAGGGAGATCCTCTAAAAATATCTCAAATACTAATTAATCTTATTGGTAACTCTATTAAATTTACACAAAACGGAGATATTTGGATCAAGGTTAAAATGATCAACCACATAGAAAACAAAGTTTTTCTAAATTTCGAAATTAGAGATAACGGCGTTGGTATCTCTGACAAAAAACAACAAAGTATTTTCGAAAACTTTACACAAGGATCTGTGCAAATCAATAGAAAGTTTGGAGGTACAGGTTTAGGATTATCTATCGTAAAGAACTTGCTATCATTAATGGATAGCGAAATTAAATTAGAAAGTGAACTTGGACAAGGATCTAGATTCCATTTTGATCTGAAATTTGATGTGTTTGAAGATGTTGTTTCTAATTACCAAGAAGAAGCTAAGAAAATTGATTATAGCGTAATGATCGATAAAAAGGTCTTAGTGGTAGAAGACAATAAAATCAACCAACTTATAACAAGAAAAATACTAGAGAAAAACAAAATGATATGTGATGTTGCTGATAATGGAGATATAGCAATCAATAAAACAAAAAATAATGAATTTGACTTAATTCTTATGGACATACACATGCCAGGAATAAGTGGAATTGAAGCAACAAAGCAAATTAGAGAGTTCAATACAGAAATACCTATTGTAGCATTAACAGCAGTAACGTTAGATGATAATCTAGATGAGTTCTACAATAATGGCTTCAATGATATTATTCCTAAACCCTATAAGACAGAAGAGTTTTTTACCAAATTACACAAAGCATTATCAAAAAAAACAATAAGTTCATAGTTTGGCACACCTATTGATATTTATCTAACTCAAAAACAATGAAGAGCATTTTTTATTTTTTTGAGTTAGCCAAAATATACAAAATGAGGTCTTAAAATAAGACCTCATTTTTTTATATACTCTAATATTCGGGTATCAAAAACATTCTGATCATCAATAAATTTCATTTCTATCGGCTGATACCATAACTTTTCCTCGGAAAAACTAGGAGCCAATCGCATATAATCTTTCTCAGTTGTAACTATATAATCATGCTTTTTTAATTGATCAAGCTCGGTTTCTGTAAAATTGTGATGATCCGGGTAATTAATATGCGTAAAATCTAAACCTAAAGAAGAATAATACTCTAACAAAGGTTTTGGGTTTGCAATTCCTGTAACTAATGTAAACGGAGTATCTTTTAACGAAGATACCGATCGTTCTCTAGAGCTATTAATTATATCAGAACCATAATCGATCGTAGCGAACAATAAAATCTGAGTAGATTTGATATTCATCTTTTTTGTAATACTTTCCTTTAACTCACTACTTATTGTAGTCGGACATTTAGTTACTATAATTATATCCGCTCGATTAGCTCCACTCCTAGGCTCTCTTAAATCCCCTGTTGGCAAAACAATGTCATCACTGTACAAATCATAATAAGGAGTAAGCAAAATATAAAAACCCGCTTTTACTTTTCGATGCTGATAAGCATCATCCAACAAAATTACTTCTGGACTTATTTCTTGATTTCTTAAGTTTGATATTCCATTACGTCGATCAGCATCAACAGCCACTGTAACATTTTTGAATTTAGTTTTAAATTGTAATGGCTCATCTCCTACCTCTTTAGCTGTAGAATTTATTTGAACTAACTGAAATCCTTTTGTCTCTCTTTTATACCCTCTACTCAATGTCGCCAGAATCACCTCATCCTTTAATAACTTAATGAGATATTCAACCATTGGAGATTTACCGGTACCTCCCACACTTAAGTTCCCCACTGCTATCACAGGAAAATCATAAGAAACAGATTTCTTAATTCCTGAATCATACAACTTATTTCGTAACCAGGTTACGAAATAATACACAGGAACGATCGGCAAAAGTATTTTTCTTAATAAATTCAAATGTATAAACTTACTTTTTACAATATGATAATAGCAAATGTATAAAACGAAACTTTGATTATTGACAAAAGTTTTTTTACATTCAATTTATATTTCAAAAACAGACACCAATGCAAATTAAAGAGGTTATACAACACCTTGAAGTTTTAGCTCCTATGAGTTATGCCGAAGATTTTGATAACGTAGGATTATTAGTTGGAAATAAAAACACTACAGTTACAGGAATTCTTGTAACATTAGACACTTTAGAAACAATCGTAGATGAAGCAATAGAAAAAAACTGTAATCTTATAGTAAGCTTTCATCCTATTGTTTTTAAAGGGATCAAAAAATTTAATGGCAATAACTATGTAGAACGAGTAGTTATGAAAGCCATTAAACATGATATAGCGATTTTTGCTATCCATACTGCACTGGATAACGCATATCACGGAGTAAATGATATGATATGTGAACAACTTGGATTGATAAATCGTAAAATCTTAATCCCTCAAAGCGGTAGTATTAAGAAGCTAGTAACTTTTGCTCCCGAAAAAGAAGCAGACTCCTTGCGAACAAAATTATTCGAGGCAGGAGCAGGAACTATTGGAAACTATGAAAATTGCAGTTTTTCCTCCAATGGGATAGGAACTTTTAAAGCAACCAAAAACACCAATCCATCTATCGGCAAAATTGGGCAAACACATCACGAAAAAGAAACTAAAATACAAATCACATTTCCAAAACACTTAGAAAGTACTATCATAAAGTCATTACGTAAAAATCATTCTTATGAAGAGATTGCATATGAAATTACAACTTTAGAAAACAAAAATCAGCATATTGGAATGGGAATGATTGGTGAATTACCCAATGAAATAGAAGAAACAACATTCTTAAGGCATATTAAAAAGATATTTAAAACGGGATGTGTAAGGCATTCCTCTTTATTAGGCAAACCTATAAAAAAAGTTGCTGTACTAGGAGGAAGCGGTAGCTTTGCTATAAAAAATGCACAAGCAGCTGGGGCAGATATATTTATAACTGCGGATTTAAAATATCATCAATTTTACGAAGCCGAGAACAAACTAATTCTTGCAGATATTGGTCATTATGAAAGCGAACAGTACACAAAAAACTTAATTGTTAGTTATCTTAGAAAAAAAATCAGTAATTTTGCAATCATTTTATCGGATAAAAATACCAATCCCATTCAATACATATAAAATATGGCAAAGAAAGAAGTTACTGTTGAGCAAAAATTAAGAGCATTGTATGATTTGCAATTAATTGACTCTAGAGTTGATGAGATCAGAAATGTACGTGGAGAGCTTCCATTAGAGGTAGAAGATCTTGAAGATGAAGTAGCCGGATTAAACAAAAGATTAGACAAACTCAATGCTGATCTTGAAACTATCGACGAAGGTATTAAGACTAAAAAGAACCTAATCGAAGAAGCTAAATCTTTAATTAAAAAGTACGGAGAGCAGCAAAAAAATGTACGAAACAATCGTGAGTACAACTCTCTAAGCAAAGAAATGGAGTTTCAGGAATTAGAAATTCAGTTATCTGAAAAGCATATTAAAGAGTTCAAAGCTCAAATCATCCAGAAAAACGAGATTATAGATCAAACTAAAGATCGTTTAACAGAGAGAAATAAGCACCTTACTCACAAAAAAGGAGAGCTTGATGCAATACTTGCAGAAACGGAAAAAGAAGAATTAGCCTTAATTGCTAAATCTGAAGATTTCAAAAACAACATTGAAGAAAGGCTAGTTGCAGCATATAAAAGAATAAGAAATAACGTAAAGAATGGTCTAGCTGTTGTACCTATTGAGCGTGGAGCTTCTGGAGGTTCTTTCTTTACTATTCCGCCACAGGTTCAAATGGAAATTGCTTCACGAAAAAAAATCATCACAGATGAACATAGTGGACGTATCTTAGTAGACCAAGAGTTAGCGCAAGAAGAAAAAGAAAAAATGGAGACAATGTTTTCTAAATTGTCATAAACCAATTTTTTATATAATATTACAGCCTCAGATGTTTCTGAGGCTTTTTTTATTTTAAAAAATACAATATCAAAAATGGATAGCATCTTAATAATAGGCAATGTATGGCCAGAACCTAATTCCTCCGCTGCCGGAAGTAGAATGCTTCAACTAATTCAACTATTCATATCTAAAGGTTTTAAAATAACTTTTGCAAGTACCGCTGCCGAAAGTGAACACATGCACGACATTAATGCACTTGGCGTCACCAAAACTACCATAGCTATTAATGACAATAGTTTTGACAATTTTGTAAACAACCTAAAACCTCAATTTGTTATGTTTGACAGATTCATGTCCGAAGAACAATTTGGATGGAGAATCGCTAAACATTGTCCGAAAGCTTTAAGGATTTTAAACACAGAAGATCTTCACAGCCTAAGAAAGACAAGAGAAGAAGCTTTTAAAAAAAAGATTGACTTTACATATTCTAATTTAAAATCAAGCGATATGGCAAAAAGAGAAATTGCCAGCATTTATCGTTCTGATATCTCTTTAATTATATCAAGTAAAGAAATAGACATCTTACGAAATCAATTCAACATAAGAAAAGAACTATTACAATACCTTCCTTTTCTACTAGACCCAATTAACACTCAAACAAAAAATAACTGGAAGCCCTACAACCAAAGAAGCCACTTCATAACTATCGGAAACTTTAGACACGAACCTAACTGGAATAGTGTTTTATATTTAAAAGAAACTATCTGGCCGCTGATAAAAAAAGAACTTCCGGAAACTGAACTTCACATCTATGGAGCGTACCCACCACCAAAAGCCACTCAAATACACAATCCAAAAGAAGGATTTCATATAAAAGGGTGGACAAAAAACGCTGCAGAAGTTATGCAGCAAGCACGTATATGTATCGCCCCTATACGTTTTGGCGCAGGAATCAAAGGAAAACTATCAGAAGCAATGCTAAACGGAACACCTAGCATAACAACAACTATAGGCGCAGAAGGGATGCTTGGAGAAGACTCAGACTGGAATGGCTTTATCAAAGATAAACCAGAAGAATTTGCAAAAGCAGCCATCAAACTATACAACAATGAAAATATCTGGAATCAAGCACAACAAAATGGAATAGAAATCATCAACACTCGTTTCAAAAAAGAAGAACTTAGCAATAAACTAATTCAGCGAATCTTTAAATTAAAAGATAATTTAGAAGAGCATCGTTATCAAAATTTCATTGGCTCAATGCTACAACATCACACCATGAAAAGCACTGAATTTATGTCTCGGTGGATTGAAGAAAAAAACAAGAACAACTAATGCCCTAATAGGTTTACAAAAAACTGATCAATCCCAAAAAGTAAAACCATTAATAAAAACACAAAACCAACTGTTTTCAGAGTACTAAACTTTAACTCATCATCAAACTTTGCCCTATAACCTAAGAGAACTCTAATTATTTCTAAAACCCTAACCCTATTAAGAAAGAGTACTAAAAACAATAACAAAAGATAAAGCATTGCACTCGCCAATGCTCCATATGTATCAAAAAATATAGCATCAAAAACAATTATATTAATAAGAATTGGCATGAGAACAAAAACCCCAAATAACTTTGTTTTCTGAAACAACAACAAACAGGCTCCAATCAATTGCGAAATACCAATAAACAATATATAAGAATAGGAATACCCCATAAAAGTCCAAGCTAGATCAAACCCTCCTACTTCAGACAAAGGAATCATAGCTATTTCTTCAGGTAAAACACCTCTTCTGTAAAACTGCCCTCCCAACAACTTACCAGATCCATATATGGTAATTAGCATAAAAACATACCATCTAGCAGCAAGCTCTATATAATAAGAAAATTTAGAATTCATCTTACAACTTTCTCATAAGACGATATCAAACAAATTCAGGTTACAAACAATTAATAATAAAAACAAAAAAAAATAGATTATTGAAAACAAAAAAAGCCTCTTCACTGATGTGAAGAAGCTTAATATCTTTTAAGAATTCTCTTTTTATTAAAGAGCAGCTACGTGCTTAGCAAGTTTTGACTTTAAATTAGCTGCCTTGTTATCATGTATGATATTACGCTTTGCTAATCTATCAATCATAGAAACTACAGAAGGAAACAAAGTCTCAGCTTCTTTCTTATCAGCTTCACGCAATTTTTTGATAGCATTACGTGTAGTTTTGTGCTGATATTTATTTCTAAGACGCTTAGT
Source organism: Aquimarina sp. AD1 (assembly GCF_003443695.1). Lineage (NCBI taxonomy): Bacteria > Pseudomonadati > Bacteroidota > Flavobacteriia > Flavobacteriales > Flavobacteriaceae > Aquimarina > Aquimarina sp. AD1. The sequence continues at coordinate 2,540,212 of NZ_CP031966.1, forward strand.
CTCACTATTTCTAATTCTCTTTAATGCTGACTTATGATTTGCCATCTTTTCTTTGTTAAATTTCTTTACTATAAAATTCGTAGCCCGTAGGGGAATCGAACCCCTCTTACCAGGATGAAAACCTGGCGTCCTAGCCGATAGACGAACGGGCCATTTCCTTTTTCAAGGATTGCAAATTTATAGTTTTCACTGTAAACTTGCAATTAATTTTTTAATTCGTAGCCCGTAGGGGAATCGAACCCCTCTTACCAGGATGAAAACCTGGCGTCCTAGCCGATAGACGAACGGGCCATAGTTGTTTGTCTAATTGCGGATGCAAAAATACAACTATTTTTTAATGGCGCAAGTGTTATTTTATTTTTTTCTAAAATTAATATGCTTTTGCAAATAACACCCTTACTTTAGAGGGGTTTCCGCTATATACACAACTACCATTTTCTTCTTTTGCATCAAACGGAATACATCGTATAGTGGCTTTGGTCAACTCTTTAATCTTTTGCTCTGTCTCTGCCGTTCCATCCCAATGAGCTGATATAAAACCACCTTTATTTTCTAAAACTTCTTTAAACTCATCAAATGAAGCAACCTCGGTAATATGCTCATCCCTAAATTGAGTAGCTTTTTGATGTAAACTTTCTTGAATTTCTTTTAATAAAGACTCAATCGTGTCTACAACCTGATCCTTATCTACAAATTGTTTAGAAAGAGTATCTCGTCTTGCTAGCTCTACCGTACCTTTTTCTAGGTCTTTAGGCCCAATAGCTATTCTTAATGGAACTCCTTGAAGTTCGTATTGTGCAAATTTAGCTCCTGGCCTATGCGTATCTCTATTATCAAATTTCACAGAAATACCTTTAGATCTTAAATCATTAACTAATTCATTTGCTACCTCAGAAATTTGATTCAATTGTTCCTCTCCTTTATATATTGGAACAATAACCACCTGTATTGGAGCAAGATTAGGCGGTAAAACCAATCCATTATCATCACTATGCGTCATAATTAAAGCCCCCATCAATCTAGTAGATACACCCCAAGAAGTAGCCCATACATAATCAAGTTTTCCTTCTTTTGAAGTAAACTTAACGTCAAAAGCCTTGGCAAAATTTTGGCCTAAGAAATGTGAAGTTCCTGCCTGTAAGGCCTTCCCATCCTGCATTAATGCCTCAATACAATACGTATCTTCAGCTCCTGCAAAACGTTCACTTTCAGTTTTTCTTCCCTTAATTACCGGAATTGCCATAAAGTCCTCAACGAAATCAGCATATACATTATTCATTTGATCAGTTTCAGCAATTGCTTCTTGTCTTGTCTCATGAGCCGTATGCCCTTCTTGCCACAAAAACTCCGCTGTTCTTAAAAACAAACGAGTCCTCATCTCCCATCGAACAACATTTGCCCATTGATTTATTAAAATTGGTAAATCTCTATACGATTGGACCCATCCTTTATAGGTATTCCATATAATTGCCTCAGAAGTAGGTCTAACAATCAACTCTTCTTCTAATTTAGCTTTTGGATCAACTATTAATTTTGAGGTATCCTCTGGATCAGTTTTTAATCTATAATGAGTTACCACTGCACATTCTTTTGCGAACCCTTCAGCGTTTTTTTCTTCTGCTTCAAACAGACTTTTAGGAACAAAAAGAGGAAAATATGCATTTTGATGTCCAGTTTCCTTAAATTTTCTATCTAATTCCGCTTGCATTTTCTCCCAAATTGCATACCCATAGGGTTTAATTACCATACACCCTCTTACCGCCGAATTCTCAGCTAAATCAGCCTTTACGACTAATTCGTTATACCATTTAGAATAATCTTCACTACGTTTTGTTAGATTTTTGCTCATAATCTGCTATTTGGCACAAATGTTGTGACTTTGTTAAATAAAAAATAGTTAGGGCAAAACTAACTAAATTTGTATTGTTCAACAATAAAATAAGGAGATATGCGACTTAAAAATTATTTTAAAAAAAATGGAGCTGTTGGGACCTTCCTTGCAGCCTCTCTACTTATGTTGACATCTTGCGGTTCTTATGAGTATGCATCTTATGATGATGGTATTTATGGCGAAGCAAGAAGCCAAAGAAGTTATGAACCACAACCAACCGCTACCAAAACCGAAACTAGTTCAAATTATTATTCTAATTACTTTTCAGAAAAATCTGCTCAGATTGACAATGTTATGGAGCAAGATGCCATTTTCACTGATATAGACTCTTATTCTAGTGAAAACTACAACGCTTCTGATACGACAAATGTAGCTTTAGCTTATGAAGGCGGACAACCTGCATGGGGAAGTGATTATGATGAAGTTTCTGTAAACATAATAAATACTGGATGGAATAACTGGGGATGGAATGCCTGGGGCCCTGGAATAGGCTGGGGATGGAATAACTGGGGATATAACTCCTGGGGATGGAATGCTGGATGGGGACCTGGTTTTGGATGGAACGCCGGCTGGGGATGGAATGCTGGATTTGGATGGGGAAATCCATATTGGTATGGTGGTGGATTTTGGTGTCCTCCATATTATAACTATGGATATGGTGCGTTTGGAAGAAATCGAATCGCATACAATAGAGGTTTTAGAAATCGAGGATTTAGAAATGCTTATGCAGGGAATTACAGAAGCAGAAGTGCCTACAATAGTAGATCTAGAAACTATAACAATAATAGATCAAGAAGTCGCTCGTACAATAATCGCAGTAGCTACAATAATAGAAGAAGAATCTCCGCTAACAATAATAGAAGAACAAGAACCTCAACATATTCTGGAGCAACTAGATCATCAAATAATGGCGCGTACTCGCGATCAAGATCAAACAATGCTAATAGAAGCAGCACTAGATCATACAGAGGAAGTTCCAGAAGTTCAGGTACAAGGAGTTATTCTGGATCTAGAAGTAGCAGCAGCAGAAGTTCTGGATCTTACAGAAGCAGCGGATCTAGTAGAAGTAGCGGATCTAGATCTAGCGGTAGCCGTGGAGGAGGAAGAAGCCGTGGCGGAAGAGGTTAAAATCCACTTTTAAATTCTTTAAAAATTTTCAAAAAAAATAAAGTTTATTGGATTTAGATAGACATACAATCGATTAAAAATTGTGTCTTATCTAAATCCATAATCTGTTGTGTAGTAACAATAGTTAAATCAAATATTGCAACATATATGAAAAAGATATTTTTATTCGTTGGTCTATTATCTCTATCCTTCATAAATGCCCAAGATATTACAGATGCAGTAAGATATTCTCAACAAGAAATTTTAGGTACTGCACGTTTTAGAGGAATGAGTGGCGCATTTGGTGCTTTAGGAGGAGATATGTCTGCATTACAAATAAATCCTGCAGGATCAGCAGTCTTTTTAGGTTCCTCTGGTTCAATAACATTATCCTCGTCAAATATCCAAAATGATACAAATTATTTTGATGGTTTTAGCGAAACATCATCTTCTAATTTTAACTTTAATCAGATAGGTGCTGTATTCATATACAATAACCGTAATGAATCAACTATCCTTAACAAGGTATCATTAGGTATTGCATATGATCAAACTACAGATTTTGCCGAAGAACTATTTGCTTTCGGAAGAAGCAACAATTCAATCGATAATTTTTTTCTAGCAGAAGCGCAAGGCATTCCTCTCGATTTATTAACCCCTAGAGCAGGAGAAAGTCCAGACGATCTTTACAGTTTTTTAGGAGAAACAGAAGGTTATGGAGCTCAACAAGCATTTCTTGGTCACGAATCATTTATTATCGAAGGAAATGATCTTACAGACTCCAATAACACATCATATTTCTCAAATGTAGCTCCAGGAGTTTTTGACCAGGATTACTATTACGAAAGTACAGGTTTAAATGGGAAATTCACCATTAATGGAGGAGCCCAAATAAACGATAGATTTTATGTTGGAGTTAACCTTAATTCGCACTTTATTAACTATGATAAAATCACGAGGTTTGACGAATTCAATAATAATACAGGAAGTGTGGTTAATGAAATTATTTTTACAAATAGGCTATCTACTATTGGAGCAGGCTTCTCTGCACAAGTAGGAGGAATACTAAAGGTTTCACACATGCTTAGACTAGGTGCTTCTTTAGAATCTCCAACTTGGTATTATATCGAAGAAGAAACAACGCAAAGAGTAGTTACCGACGGAGTAAATGGAAGAATTAATTTAGATCCTAACGTAATAAACATATTTCCAGAATATCAATTACGTACTCCAGCAAAAGCAACTGGAAGTATTGCGGTTCTTTTTGGAAAACGTGGGTTAATTAGTTTAGATTATTCATATAAAGATTATTCATCTACCGAATTTGATTCTGATGAAGGCGTGAATTTTTCTGATATAAATAGACAAATTGAAAATAGTTTACAAGGAGCTTCTACCCTTAGAATAGGAGGAGAATTAAGAAATGGCAACTGGAGCTTTAGAGGTGGTTATAGCTATGAAGAAAGTCCATATGAAAATGAATTCATTCTGGGAGATAGAACTGGACTCTCTATGGGTATTGGTTATAACTTCGGGAAAGTAAAATTTGATGTCGCATATGACTATTCAGAACAGGAGCGTATTGAACAATTTTATCCAAATACATCTTTCACAAATTTTGCAACAGTAGAAAGTTACAGAGATAACCTAACTTTCACCTTAAGTTTAAATTTATAAAAAAAATAAGTCGCTTTAAAAGCAAAAAAGGAGTTGATGTTCATCACTCCTTTTTTGTTTTTCCTGTATATTATCCTCTATCTTATTAAAGAAAAACTAGCGTTAAATTCTTTCATAACACCATTTTCTGTATACCTCACTTTAAACCAATACTCACTTGATGGTAACAGATTTCCATTATAAGTTCCATCCCACGTACCTAAAGACCCCAGATCCTTTAAAAGTTTTCCTGATCTATTAAAAATTAGAATTCCATTAATCTGAACATTATCGTTCCCTACAATCCCCCAACTCTCGTGAAAACCATCTCCGTTAGGCGTAAAGTACCTTGGGTAATCAACCACAAATTCTACTGGAAGTTCAATTTCGCCACACATAAAAACATCTCTTACATACACAAAATGTTCTCCTCTAGTCACTCTAGTAAAAACCGGAGAAGATTGCCAATCGCTAGTATCTAATCTATATTCATAATCCCCTATTGCATCAGAATCTACCATTACCTCAATAGTAGCATTATCAGAAAAAGCACCAGAAAGCAATTCTACAGTAAAATCTTCTATTTGAGGTGGATATGACTCTACAACCGTTGTTACTACTACCGAAACACACATTGTACTATTATTAGTGACTAATACAGCATACTGACCCGCAGTCGTGGGATTATAAGTAGGTTCGATCTCTCCTGGAATCTCATTTCCTGTTGCTGCTGTAGCTCCAACATACCATTGAAAATCATAAACAGTATCATCTAAGTTTGTATCGATCACATCTGTTGGAATCAAGTTAATAATCACACCATCATTTTCTAAACAAAGTACATACTCCTCTTCTAAAGTAAAGTCAGGAAGTGCATTAACAATCAACTGAACTGGAATCACCCTAAAACAATCATTACCCATCGCTAATGGATCAACACGCACATAAACCACTTGATTAAATATTTGTACGTTCTGATATGCTGAAGGAGATGAAATTGTATTAGTATTACCTAATTCAGCATCTTGCATCGACTCATAATAATCAATATCATAATCAGAAATACTCAAATCATTAGATATGTCTGCATCATTTAAATTAAGAATGTCTTGTACCGTCAAAGTAAGATCAAAAATCCCCACACCCTCTTGATCTGATTCACAAGTTTCCAATGAAGTTGGAGACAAATCAAAATCATCATACAATGTAGTACGTAATTGCAATGTTACACTAGAAAAACAACTATTATCTGTATCTCTACCCACAACTATTAAATCTCTAGTTAATGTAGTGCTCAGGTAAGAAGCAGGGTTAGGAATAACATTATCGTTATCTACATCGTTTTGGGACTCATAATATGATAAAACAATATTGGTAGCACCTCCTGTAATCTGGTCTTCTCTAAGGGTTAAGTTATAAACAGTATCAACCTGATCACTGCATAAACTAATAGGATCAGGATTAATTAATTCTGGATTATGCAGTACTTCTAAATCGAATGAAATTGTAGACCTAAAACACTCATCAACATCTGCAGCTCCATTATTATTATCATCTGATTGTACTCTTACCCATATTGTTTGCGGGTTAGACTCATTCATAAACGCACCTGTAATCTGTCCTGTATTATTTATAGCTTCATTCTGTGTTCTATGGTAGCTAACTAATAATGCTCCCGCTTGAAAACCAATCACTTCGACATCTTTTTCTGTTAAATCAAAAGTTGCTTGATTAGGATCATCACTACATAAAACAAAATCAGTTACTGAATTATTTTCAGGTAACCCTACAACCTCTAGCTGAATATGTTGTCCTAAACCCAGACATCCGTTATTAGTACCATCATCAACTCGTACATATAAATTTTGAATAAAAGGTGATGCATCATTTCTATGATTCGTCGGATCTACGATTGCATTCTCCTCTGCTAAGGCATCTGCTAAATTTTCATAATATGTAATGACTAAATTTTGTCCTGAAGGATATAGCGCGGTAACTTGACTTGTAGCATCACTAAAATCAAAAGTAGCAATCCCGTTAGCGTCATCATTATCTACATCGATATTATCACAAGTTCTATAAGATAATCCAAAACCTGCAGGAATCTGCGTTGCAGATACTACTAGATCTACCTGGGCCGTTCTAAAACATCCCTTATCAGTTTCTATCCTTGAAAACACTGTACTATTTATCGGAATGGGATTAGGATACGTAGTAAAGTTAATAATTTGATCCGCAGGATCAGCATTTATTGCTGCAGTCTCGGTAAGATAATACGAAAAGAACTCATTAGCAGCATTTGAAGAAATTAGCGTGTTTGCTTCTGACAAATTAAATAACGAAATACCATCAGTATCATCATCACACTGTAATAAGGATACTACTGGCACTACCACTGGAAGGGGGTTAACTATCAATTGAAAGCTTGTAGTCTCATAACAACTTTGTTCAGAAACATTTTCAATTCGCGCATATATAGTTTGAGGATTAGCTATATTAGTATAATTATTAGGTAATTCTGTCCCTAAAACACCAGCATCCGCATCAGCTTGAGATGCATATAAAGAAACTAAAAAACCTGCAGAATTCTGAGTTCCCAGAACTTCTGATGCAATATTAGAAAGATCAAATTCTACAACACCGTTAGTATCATTACCATCCAATACATTATCACATAATTCTATATCCATAGGAACATTCGCTACAGGATTCTCATATACCCTCAACATAAAAGAAGTTATTTCGAAACATATTTGATTCGTTCCACCTATTCTAGCCCATACAACTTGGTCTGCTACAGTATTTACAAAATTATCTGGATCGGTAATAATATTATCACCTGCTGCGCCTGTATAATTTTCCGCATCTTCCTGCGTAAAGTGATACGTCACTGTAAATTCAGTTGGATCTTGAGCACCTAAAATAACAGATGTATTCTGAGTAAGATCAAAAGTTTCAATTCCATTTTCATCATCATCACAAGCCGATAAATTCTGAGGTGTATTTGCAATAATAGGAGGAGTATAAAATGTAATCACAACCTCATCAACTTCTGTATTACCATCAACATCTTCAATAAGCAATTGATATCTCCCTGATGTTGTAACTGTATATGTCGGACTAATTTCACCCGAAATAATATCAAATACCATGGTAGTCTCATTATAAACAGACCATTCATATCTGATAGCTCCATCTGATGTACCATCCAACACGACAGGGTCTGAACCGCAAATATCCTGATTAGGCCCTAGCGCTGCTTCTAGTATAGAACAGTCTGTAGAACCTGTACCCCCAGTTTGCTGAAAATTTATAAAACCAGGTTGCTCTGAAAAATTAGTAATCAATACAAGATAAAACTCTCCAGCAGTTGCAGCTGGAATATTCATCGCTTCTACTGCGTCTGGCGAATAACTACAATCAACAGTATTACCTGCTGTTAGCTCAGCAGTACAAGGAGAAACAGGGTCCGCAAAAGGTCCATAACATATAAAATCCACATCTAATTGGGTACCAGTTCCATCTTCATTAGTAGATTGCGAAATGCGAAAAGTCAATGCTCCTGTATCATCTATCTGCAAATAATACCAAGCAGGGAAAGGTTGTGTAGTTAAACACCCATAATTAGGACCAATTTCAGAGCTATTTACACAGCTACTATTAGTACTATTACAATTCGGGAAAACAATACCAGTAGTACTACAAAAAGGATCAGCACCATTATCCCCTATAGAATCAGCACAAACAGAACCTTGCGCTATACTAAAATTTGTATAAATGAAAAATGACAAAAATAATATCGATACAGGTATTCTTTTACTCATTACCAGTCTTTAAAATAAATGATAAAATAGCTTTGTTTCTAAAATCCAAGGCTTCTTATATAAAAACAATCATACTACAAGAAACCCTAACAAATAATATAATAAAACCGGAATAGTGTAGTAACCAAAATTATTATATCAATAGACTACATTTAAAAACCTTTTTTAATCCTAAAAGTTTACAAAAATAAATCTATTCTAAATTATCTAATTAAAGAAAAACTACCTGCAAACACCCTTCTCCCTCTATTCGGATCACGATCGGACTGTTCATTAAACTCCACCCTAAACCAATACTGCGAAGAAGGCATTAAATTTCCATTATAAGTACCATCCCACCCAGCTCCAGTTGGATTCAATTGTTTCAACAATTTTCCATGTCTATCAAATATATAAACCAATGCGGGAGTAGGTTGATCTTCTGGATTGATTAAATTCCATGTTTCATGAAAACCATCTCCATTAGGAGTAAAATATTTAGGATACCCTAAGATCATAATATCAACAGATGTTCTTTCATTATCTGGACAATTAACATATCTAGCAACGATACGATAATCCCCAGGAGGGACCCCTTCAAATATTGGCGAAGATTGGTAAGGCCTAGATTCTACAAAATTACCATCCATATTTACATCTCTATCTAATCGATATTCAAAATCAGTAAATCCTTCCGCCTCTACGATTGGGTCCGTAGATATTTCTGCCGTTATAGTATAACTCCCCGCAAACGATTCTTCTGTAATGGTATACCCAACCTGAAATGTAATTTGAGAAACATCTAACACAGAAACTTGATCAGGAGAATCTGGCACTTCTATACCGCTGGCATCAAAACCTCTTAATCTATAAATCCCGTTAGAAGTAACATTATCGTAAAAAGGAAAAGTAGCACCTGGAATATCCACAAAATTTGTATCTCCTAAATCCGCTCTAGACCATTGAAAAGTTTCCGCAGCAGGTACAGCTGGAGGTCCAGTACTTGCAGGAAACCTTCCTTCTATTGTTAAAGGAAACTCTCCACAAGTAGCAATCCTATCCTGAGGTATACCTGGCTCTAGCACACTGCAATCGGTTGTTCCTGCTCCATCTTCTCCAAGATTTGTCTGCTCTAATTGTATTACTCCAGCTTCATCAGAAAAATTAGTAATCAATACTATGTAAAATTCTCCTGTCTGAGCATTTGGTATTGTAAATGTTTCTATAAAATTATCATCTGATGTTCTCGCATAACTACAATCTACAATGTTTGTATTATCTTCATCATCGATATAAAAATCAGGTTCATCAGCATTATTTACGCATTCCGCTGGCCGAATATTATCTCCATCTCCATTAAGATCACACCCTCTTGACAACTCGTCATCGCAATTAATAATGAAAGAAGTTTGAAAAGGCCCCCATGCAATAAAATCAACATCAAGCTGTCTTTCATCACGATCCAAACGATTATCCCCATCGGTATCCATCCATTGTCTTATATCAAAAACCAGTTCTCCGGATTCATCAATAAGCAAAAAGTACCAAGAAGGATTTGGCGTAGTGTTTAAACATCCAACTTCTCCTAACCCATCAATATCACCAATTGTATTGGGAAATGTTAGTTCTAAAGAAGCATCTGAACAGAATGGCTGAGCGTTTCTACAGGCAACATCAAAGTCCTGCGCGTTTGTTAGTGCACTATTAAAAAAAAACAGTACAGACAATAATAAGATTTGAGGTAGTAATTTTGTCATGTTTTATATAACGTAGGTTCGTCTATTTTCTTGTGTAGGAATTAAATTTACTAATTTTAATATATAGTGGGTATAAAAGTATCATATTATTTATAATTGTTAACATAGCTTTCACTAAGTAAAAAGACAAAATCGTATCTTTGCAGCCTGTTTATAGTTGATTTTATTCGATTTCGAGAAATCACTTAGATTTATTGATAAGAATCAACACTAAAACTGTAGGAAATTTAGAAAAAGAATACGTTGGAATTGTAAATAATTTTACTTTCAATTTTGAATAGAAAATACTGATTGAAAAGTAATAATTAGTAATTTAATTTATTGATGTTTCTACTCATAATTCTTTTTATTTGATAATAATAAAATTTTGAACTTGTGAAGATAGACAAGGCCCTTGAAGCTATTGAAGCGCTAGGTGATAATCATGTAGCTACTAGCGCAACAACTCCTCTTAGAGAAGATGCATTTAAATTAAGCGATAAAGAAAAAATCGCTTTAATTAGAGAAGATGTAAAGCATATTATGGAAACTTTGGGATTAGACCTTGATGATGATAGTCTTAAAGGAACTCCCCAACGAGTTGCGAAAATGTTTGTGAATGAAATTTTTTCTGGTTTGCATCCACAAAGAAAACCAGAGGCTTCTACCTTTGACAACAACTACAAATATGGAGAGATGCTAGTAGAAAAGAATATCACAGTATATTCTACTTGCGAACATCACTTACTCCCAATTATAGGAAGAGCTCACGTAGCATATATTTCTAACGGAACGGTTGTGGGATTATCTAAAATGAATCGAATAGTAGATTATTATGCAAAACGCCCTCAAGTACAAGAACGTTTAACTATGCAAATTGTTCAGGATCTTCAGGTAGTCCTAAATACCAAAGATGTTGCTTGTGTAATAGATGCAAAACATCTATGCGTAAATTCTAGAGGAATAAGAGATATCGAAAGCAGCACAGTAACTAGCGAATTTGGAGGGAAATTTAAAGATCAAGCTGTACGCAGAGAATTCCTAGACTACATTAAATTAGACACCACGTTTTAATTTTATATTTATTCAATCAATAATCACAAGAACTCATTAAAATCATGGCAATAGCTCCATTGTACAAAACTCAAAAACTAAAAATTTACAACTCAATTTCGGGTCAAAAAGAAGAATTCATTCCAATTACTGAAGGTAATATTGGAATGTATGTTTGTGGCCCAACCGTTTATAGTAATGTACATTTAGGAAATTGTCGAACTTTTATTTCTTTTGATTTGGTTTACAGATATCTTAAACATTTAGGGTTTAAGGTGCGTTATGTTCGAAATATAACAGACGCAGGACATTTAGAGAATGATGCAGACGAAGGAGAAGACAAAGTTTCTAAAAAAGCAAGATTAGAACAATTAGAACCTATGGAAATAGTGCAGCGATACACTTTAGATTTCCATAACATTTTAGCGAAATTTAACAACATACCTCCTAGCATAGAACCAACTGCTACAGGTCATATTGTTGAACAAATTGAAATGATTAAATCCATAATTGATAATGGTTTTGCATACGTAACGAATGGCTCTGTATATTTTGATGTTAAAAAATTCAATGAAACTAATGATTACGGAAAATTAAGTGGTCGTAATCTTGAAGATATGATTCCTAATACCAGAGAATTAACTGCACAAAGTGATAAAAAAAACCCTCAGGATTTTGCTTTATGGAAAAAAGCAGAACCGGAGCATATTATGCGATGGCCATCTCCTTGGAGTGATGGTTTTCCTGGATGGCATCTAGAATGTACGGTAATGAGTACTAAATATCTAGGCGAAAAATTTGATATTCACGGAGGCGGAATGGACCTTAAGTTTCCACACCATGAATGTGAAATCGCCCAAGGAGAAGCAGCTTGTGGTGTTAGTCCTGTAAATTACTGGATGCACGCTAATATGTTAACTCTCGATGGTAAAAAGATGTCTAAATCAACAGGAAACATCTTATCGCCAGCTGAAATTTTTAATGGAGAAAGCGACAAACTTAACAAAGCTTTCGCCCCTAGCGTTGCTAGATTTTTCATGCTTCAAGCGCACTATCGAAGTATCTTAGATTTTTCTAATGATGCTCTAGAAGCTTCAGAAAAGGGTTTTTATCGACTCATGGAGGCAATTGAAACTTTAGAAAATCTAAAAATAGGTGACACTACAGAAGGATTTCATGTTCAGAATTGGGTAACAGAATGTTATGCTGCTATGAACGATGACTTTAATAGTCCCATTCTAATTGCTAAACTTTTTGAAGCGGTAAAATTCATTAATTCAATAAAAGAAGAAAAATCTTCTGTATCAAAAGAAGATTATGAAATGCTAAAAACTAAAATAAGTGAACTAGTATTCGATGTTTTAGGATTGGTAAATGTTAACGAAGCTTCTTCCGATATTAGCGATAAACTTTCTAGTACGGTTGAATTATTAATTCATCTAAGAGCAGAAGCAAGAGCAAATAAAGATTTTGCAACTAGTGATAAAATCAGAGACGAGTTATTAGCTATGGGAATTCAACTAAAGGATGGCCGTGAGGGAACTACTTTTACTCTAAATTAATTTAATATTTTATTTTGGGTTCAAATTTAACCTTAAAAAAGGTTTTAATACTACCATTTATTGGAGTTGTGAAATTATACCAACATGTAATTTCACCTTTAACTCCTGCTACCTGTCGTTATCAACCTACTTGCTCGCATTACACTGTAGAGGCACTAGAAAAGCATGGATTGTTTAAAGGTGGAAAACTAGCCATAAAACGTATTTTTAGTTGTCACCCGTGGGGAGGTAGTGGATATGACCCAGTTCCGGATGCCGACACCAAAGAAAAAAAGAAAAGTTAAACTTATCCCCACACCTGTTTATCTCATTAATGTTTTATTTATAATTTTGAGTTCAATTAAATACCTATATTTACCCTAGAAAAATAATTTTCCACATGATATTCTCTAAAATAGTATGGAATCCTATAGAAGGATTTGATCTTGGTTTTTTTGTTATTCGTTTTTACAGCCTGATGTTTGTAGTTGCTTTTTCATTAGGATGGTATTTAATGAAGAAAATATATATCCGTGAAAAAATTTCAATGGAAAAACTAGATTCTGTATTTATCTATGCAGTCATAGGTACTTTATTAGGAGCTCGATTAGGTCATGTATTCTTTTATGATTGGGATTATTACAGAAATAATTTACTAGAAATCATTTTACCTTTTAAATTCAATCCAACATTTGAATTTATAGGATTTAGAGGACTTGCAAGTCACGGGGCAGCTATAGCATTTATTATAGCTATGTATTATTACTCTAAAAATGTTTTAAAAAAACATCCTTTATGGATTATGGACAGGGTAACGATTCCGGCAGCTTTCGGAGGAATTTTTGTTCGACTAGGAAACTTTTTTAATTCAGAAATTATCGGAGAACCTTCCGAAGAATCTGCCTTTGGAGTAAAGTTTATAAGGGATGGTTTAAGCAAAGGAGAAGTTGTAAGAGAAACAGGAATTAAAAATATTAATGAAGCGTACTCCGCTATTGTAAACAATCCTAAATTTGCTAATCTACTAGAAGCAATTCCATATCGTCACCCCGCTCAATTATACGAAGCATTTGGATATATTTTTGTATCATTAATACTTTGGCTATTATACTGGAAAACAGACAAACGAAACAACAGAGGGTTTTTATTTGGAATGTATATGATGCTTATATTCATTGTTCGTTTTATTGTAGAATATGTAAAAACAAGCCAGGATGGATTTGGAGATGGACCTAACGGAATACTTTCTACTGGCCAGTGGCTAAGCATACCTTTTATATTAGTTGGACTCTATTTTGTAGTAACAGCTAAGAAAATTAAAGAAGACGCAAAGTCATATACTTTAAAATAAAAAACACGCCATTTATAAAAAAGAGAGTAATAACTAGGTTATTCTATTTAAAAACCTCATTAGATTCTTTTAGTTTCTCTCTACTTTCTACGAATTATAATTCGTCTATTATTTTACGGATATTTCTATTAACAATATTACCAAGATCATATAAAATTAATCTTATTCGATGATCGGTTATCCTACTTTATAAATAATTACATGTTCTAATTTTTGCAGATTTGTCGCCAGAAGAAACAATATGCATAAAATTACATATACACAGAAACATATTCAACTGAGTTACCTTGTTATAAACTAATATTCAAATATTTGATATTCTCAAAAAAAACCATCTACACCATGTGTTTTACAAGTTTATTAGTTAATTATTGTTAATAAATACATTAAAAGCGTGAAATTAACATTTTTTTTATTGTTTTTGGTTGACCAATATATAATTTGGTTAACCAAATAAATATAACACAAATTATAACTACTAATTTTACGATTATGACAATTTTAATTTACAAAAAAAGAAATATTATCAATTTATTATTTAAACCAACAGTACTCATTGTTCTTTTATTGACTGCTATTTCATGTGAAGAAGAAGCTATATCGGATACGGATATAACCAATATTGCAGAAGACAACGATCTTAATAATCTCTCTAAAGCATCTTCTGATACTCCTTGGGATTTTGATAGTTCTTACTCCAGTAATGATGATTTTCAAGTTGACAATGATGGTGGAGGAGCTCATAATTGGAATGAACGCGAATATAAGGATGATCCTAACGACAATGGTTTTGACATCACTGATTACATTTATGTTGACGGTAGTCGATTAATCTTACAGTGTCCAAATGGTAATGAAAGAAGAAGAGCCGAATATAGAGATCAAACCAATATTGATATGGATCGTAGAAATCGATTAGATCTCACCTTTGATGTTAGAGGTTATGACAACAGACACGAACTTATTTTAGCACAACTACATAATGATCATGGAGACGCTCGTAGACCATATGCAACTGTAGTGGCAGAAAACGGAAGAATTCGCTTACAAAGAACGAATGCACCTACAGGATCTAGTACTACAACCGCTGCAGAAACCATCCCATTCAGACAAAATGATCGGTACAGAATTAGAATGGAGACCCCTAATGGCTCACGAAATCTAGATGTAAGAATTGACAACCTAGACACTGGAGAAAGAGCCCGAAACACTTTTAGTTTTGATTCTGACTGGAGTAGATTAGATGGTAATTTTTATTGGAAGCATGGAGCCTATATGCCTGATGGAGGTTCGAATAATACACGTCAAAGAGTGGAAACAATTTCATTTGCTACCAACAGGACATAATAATTCAATTTCTTATTGACTAGTGATCGATTTTTTTTTAACCAAAATTATTCAGAAAAAAGGTTGTGCAAATATTTTTACACAACCTTTTTTCAATCCCATAAATATCACCCAACTCTATTCGATTAGAATACCTCGTTAGACTCTTTTAGTTTCTCTGTATTTTCTACCAGTTGTAACTCATCTATTATTTTCTGGATATCTCCATTAATAATATTACCAAGATCGTATAAAGTTAATCCTATACGATGATCAGTTACCCTACCTTGCGGATAATTATATGTTCTAATTTTTGCAGATCTATCACCAGAAGAAACCATACTCTTACGTTTTTCTGAATCAGCAGCTTGTTTCTTTTCTAATTCAATATCATATAAACGAGAACGTAGTACTTTTAAAGCTTTTTCTAAGTTTTTATGAGATGATTTCTGATCCTGACAACTAACAATCATACCTGTTGGCTCGTGATGCAACTTAATCGCAGAATATGTAGTATTTACAGATTGTCCTCCAGGACCTGTAGACGTAGTTCGTTCAATTCTTACTTCTGTCATATCGAGCTCTACATCAAACTCTTCTGCTTCTGGCAACACCATAACAGTTGCTGCACTAGTATGCACTCGTCCTTGAGTCTCCGTCTGAGGAACACGTTGTACACGATGTACTCCTGCTTCGAACTTCATTGTTCCGTACGCATCCTCACCATTTACTTCAAAAATAATTTCTTTATACCCTCCACTAGTTCCTTCACTAAGATCTACCACACTAGTACTCCATCCTTTACCTTCACAATACTTGGTATACATTCTGAATAAATCACCAGCAAAAATACTTGCTTCATCACCACCCGTTCCGGCACGAATCTCCACTACGCAGTTTTTAGCATCTTCTGGATCTTTAGGCACTAGCATATACCGTATTTTTTCCTCTAAAGCTGGTAACTCTTCTTTGGCCTCTTCTAATTGCATTTTTGCCATCTCCACCATTTCCGCATCGCTACCATCTGCAATTATCTCTTCCGCTTCTTTCTTATTATCAGTCAACTCTATATAATGATCTCTCTCATCCATCAATGCTTTTAGATCTTTATATTCTTTATTGAGCTGCACATACCTTTTTCGATCAGAAATAATATCTGGTTGAATAATAAGATCTGTTACCTCATCAAATCGTTGCTTTACAATATTTAATTTATCAATCATAGTTCTATCTATCCTGTAAGTAGAATTTACAAAAATACGTTTTTTTGTCCAAAGGTCATATTGACTTTTAATATTCTGGGGTATAATTATTAATATAAAAAAGTTGTATTTTTATCCTTCAAATGCTAAAAGGCTCGTACACATACAATCACAAACTACTTTTTAGTTGGTTTATCACACTTTTACTTTTCTTAGGTATTGGTGGCTATACAAATTATACCCAACCAATTTCTTATGAAAATACTATCGAATTAGTAATTTCTTCTAAGGAAAATAATCTTAAAACTACTTCTTACAACAAAGTCATAAAGAGTGACCAGAAATTTAGATATTATAATTCTGATTTACAATTCTTAGTAAGATTCCATAATAGCATCCACATTGTTAAGGGTAAAGAATTTAACAATACTATTTCTTTAACTTTAAAACATAAAATATTCTTTCCTAAGAACACTAATTACACTTCTGAGGAAAATTCTTTTCATATAGGGTAATCCCATTCTTTAAAGGCTTTTTAGCCAAAAAAAACAATTATTTACACCATTACCAACAACTGGTAGTACATATTACATTATTCCTAAAATGAAAAGGTTAAAAAAAATTATGAGACGTATCGTCTTACTGCTATTCATTATTATGGTAGCTATGATTCCTGTACCTATCTTTTTTCAAAAAAAAGAAGGAAAGTTTAATGATGAGAACACAATTGAACTTGTAGAGACAAAAGAAGAAGAAACAGAAACCAAAACAGTTCGGTTCAATGACGAACTAGGATCATAATAAACTAGGAAAAACAACTAAATTCTATATTCGAGAGTCTAGATACAAGCATCTAGACTCTTGAAAATCTAAGATATTTTTCTTGCCCCTAAAGCGAAGTAAATAATAGCACCAAAAATAATAATTAGAAAAACTGGTAAAAACCATATCCCTAAATTTTCAGAATGACCTAACGCAACCTGAACAGATTTATATAAAATAAAAACGAAAGTCCAGGTAATAGTTAGGTTTAACACTCGAATAAGCCTCGTACTATTCCTGTAATATTTAGATGCATTATCTTTAGTAAATGCTTTAGGGTAATTAAAAACATGAGGTGATTTATTTAAAACAAAAAGACCTGCCGCCAGAAACAAACCAATAATCGGAAGAAACCAAATCATGGATTTAGAATTATAATCATCTGGAGTTCCTTTTGCATTAAAATGAGTTGGAATCATTTCTGGAAGGTCCTTATAATAAAACAACGGAATTAAAATCAAAATAATCAAACCAATTAGCATTATTATTTCTAACAAAACATCTATCAATCCCTTTTCAACTTTAATAATTGGATTACCCATAATATAACTTTATAAAATTCAATATAATAATTAGAAATTAAATTACGATTTTTGAATGTAATGGGTAATTTAAAAATAGGACTAGGTGGAGGATGTCACTGGTGTACAGAAGCCGTTTTTCAATCCTTAAAAGGTATAACCTCCGTTGAACAAGGTTATATAAAAAGCACTGGAAACAACAACTCTTTTTCGGAAGCTGTAATCATAGTATTCTCACCCGAAATAATAAGTCTAAAGGACTTAATTGAAATTCATTTACTTACACACAAAAGCACCTCTAATCATAGTTTTAGAGAAAAATACCGAAGTGCGATTTATTATTTCAAAAATGAACAAAAGCCAATTATTGAAACAATTATTATTCAACTAAATGAAAATTTTCAAAATCGATTAATAACAAAAGTTTTAAAATTTAATTCTTTTAAACCTTCGAGAACAGAATTAACCAACTACTACAAGAAGGACCCAAAAAAACCGTTTTGCATACGATATATTCAACCCAAATTAGAGTTTCTTAGAAACAAGTATTGGGATAAAATGAATTTTTAAACAGGTAATCCTTAAAGATTTTGAAAAATTAGTATTCACAAGTTTTATACTTGTTTTATACAGATAGGACAATCCAACAATATAATTTAGTTATAAGTGTATGTTCCGAATTCGCTATTTATTGTTAGTTTCTTTTCATCTGATCCCTCAACACGTCCAACTATTTTAGCGTCTACATTAAAGTTTTTTGAAATTGAAATAATTTCATCTGCAATTTCTGGAGATACATATAACTCCATTCGATGCCCCATATTAAAAACTTGATACATTTCTTTCCAATCCGTACCAGAATTTTCTTGGATTAACTGAAATAAAGGAGGTACATCAAATAAATTATCTTTAATAATATGTAAATTATCTACAAAATGCAAAATTTTAGTTTGAGCTCCTCCACTACAGTGAACCATTCCATGAACGTCCGAACTATTAAACTTAGATAAAATACTTTTTATTATAGGTGCATAAGTTCTCGTTGGAGACAATACTAATTTACCAGCATCAATTGGTGCGTTTTTTACCTCATCTGTAAGGTTTGTTTTTCCAGAGTACACCAATTCAGAAGGTACTGCAGCATCAAAACTTTCAGGATATTTCTCCGCCAAAATCTTATGAAATACATCATGACGAGCAGAAGTAAGACCATTACTCCCCATACCGCCATTATATTCTTTTTCGTAAGTCGCTTGACCAAAAGAAGCCAAACCTACTATCACATCTCCTTCTTTTATATTAGCGTTATCAATAACATCTTTACGCTTTACACGAGCTGTTACCGTAGAGTCTACTATAATTGTTCGCACTAAGTCCCCTACATCAGCGGTTTCTCCACCAGTAGAATGGATAGTAACTCCAAAACCTTTTAATTCCTCTAATAACTCCTCAGTTCCATTAATAATTGCAGAAATTACTTCTCCAGGAATCAAATTCTTATTTCTTCCAATAGTAGAAGACAACATAATATTATCAGTTGCTCCAACACATAATAAATCATCTATATTCATTATTAAAGCATCTTGAGCTATACCTTTCCATACAGAAACATCTCCTGTTTCCTTCCAATACATATAAGCCAGAGAAGATTTGGTACCTGCTCCATCCGCATGCATTATCAAACAATAATCCTCGTCACCAGTAAGGTAATCCGGAACTATTTTACAAAATGCTTTTGGAAAAAGACCCTTATCTATGTTCTTTATAGCACTATGAACATCTTCTTTAGATGCCGAAACTCCACGCTGAGCGTAGCGTTTACTTACTTCTTGACTCATTATTACAGTATTAAACGGATAGTAAACCGCAAAGATAATTGAATTTACCTCAATCACTAAACTCAATATAAAAAATCCCAAATTCAAGTATTAATATTCTTGAATTTGGGACACAAAATATGTATCTCTAGAAAGATATTATTCCCAATCTGCCATAGAAGCGTTCGTAATTAAATCAGCTCTATTAGCTATTTCTAAAATTGACATTGTTTGTATGTTTTTTTGTGATATTCCATCATTAGAAGTGTTTACAAAAATAACGGAAGCTTCATTTGGAGAAAACCTTCCATCCAAATCATTAGTCCCAGCCGGTTTTTCAATTGAGATATCTAAATTAGAACTATCATCAAAATTATATATAAATATATGAGAATCTAATTGTCTATATTCACTGCTTTCAAAACCAGAAATATCACGACTATATAAAAGTTTAGTCCCATCAACAGAAAGATTTATACTTCCTGCAGCTCCGGAAACTCCTGACAATATTGTATCAAGAACAGTTCCTGATGTATTGATCGTAAAAATCGTTACCTCGTAGCCTTCTAAATTATTAGTCTTAAGTACAATTACATTATTATTATCATTCGTATCTACTTCTGAAATAAGATCTCCGTTAGAGGTTTGATAAACTAAAACTAGACCACTTCCATCAGCATTAATACTATATAATTTATCTTGATTAGGGAACAACAATTTAGCACCATTTTCTGTCCAAGAAAAATCGATTTCTCCTAAATTAAATCCAGCAACAGAAACTTGAGAAGTAACCTGCATCATTTGAGAACCATCTTCATTCATTGTAAACAAATGCGTCTGCGAACCAACAGATTGTAGAAAAGCAATCTTACCTGTTCCCACATGACGTCTAGGCCTAAAACTATTCTTAGTTTCTGATGTCAGTTGGATCTCTGTACTTCCTTGTTCATCCGCAGAATAAATTACTCCGTTATCATCGATTGATCTCGTATACACAATTCGATTATTTGGAGGACTCATAGTTTCAAAAGCAAAACTACTACTGTTTACAGAATCATTTATCCCATCATTACTACTTACTTGCCAAAAATATTTAACCTTATAGGAAAGATTGGTAAGCGTATAGGTTGTATCCGTAATATTTTCAAAAACTTCTACTTCAGAGTTTTCATCATTACGCAAAGTAATCGTATAAGTAAGAGCATCATCATCAGGATCAGAACCTGTCCAAACTAATGTAACCTCCAATGGTTGATCTACAGAATTATCTGCTGGCGAATCTAAGATTGCAGCATCAGGTGCTCTATTACCAGCCGTCTCTACATCCATCTCAAAAACGATCTCCAACTCTCGATCAGCAATAATTGATATCGCTTCAAATTGCGCTAATAATCCATCTCTCTGAGCGGCAAGAGAATAATCACCAGAAGGAATATTCTCAATAATATATTCTCCATCAGCATCAGTAAAAACTGTGCTTGAAGAAGGGTTTGTAGATATTTTCACATTCTCTAGAGGCTCATTGGTTCCCACGGCCACGACTCTTCCTCTAACAGCACCCAAACCTTCTAAATCTATTGTATCTTCGCTACACGAAGTGATAGCAAAAACCATAAATACTGTTATTATTTTTATTATGTATTTTTTCATTTTCATCAGGGTTTTATCCTTTAGGAACTTCACCATTTTCAATTACTTGTCGATTTCTTTTTTTTAGTTTTCTAAGCTCTTTATCTTCTCTTCGTTTTTGTTTACGAAGTTCTTTATCCATTTTCAAAGGAGTTTTAAAATACCAATTTAAACCTAAAGAAAAATTAAAATATTGATCATCTCTTTTACCTTGAGTAACATTATCTAACTTATCACCTAATACAAGATTATGGGTAGCACCTAGTGACACTCCTATATGATCAGAGACTAAATATTCGATACCTCCTCCATATTGAAATTTAAAAAAGGTTCTATCAAAATCATCACTATTTACAGTTCCCATTCCTCCAAAGAAATAAGGTGTAAGTTTTTCAAAAGGCAATAGAGTCAACTCTGCATTTACATCAATTGCATGAAACCCCTCTGAGAATGCTCCTTCATTTCGCAATTCAAACTTACTAATACTTGCATTAGCATTTAAGTATGGATTAAAATACCACTTACCTCCTACTCCTATGGAATATGATAAATCCGCGTTATTATAATCTCCACTAATAAGAGCCATTCCTCCGTTAGCGAATAATGATTTTTCTCCTCGTCTTTCTTTAAAATATCGTTCATAGAGCCCAGTATTATGCGCTTCATTCTTCTCTTCATTATAATCTGCTACTAACGCATTTACTT
Source organism: Aquimarina sp. AD1 (assembly GCF_003443695.1). Classification (NCBI taxonomy): domain Bacteria; kingdom Pseudomonadati; phylum Bacteroidota; class Flavobacteriia; order Flavobacteriales; family Flavobacteriaceae; genus Aquimarina; species Aquimarina sp. AD1. The sequence goes on from NZ_CP031966.1 coordinate 2,562,372, forward strand.
TTTCTGGTTCTGCTTTGGAACTCCAAAGCTTATCTTCTATACCTTCTATTATCAAGGCTTCAACTGCCTTTTCTATCGCTTCAGAAACCGCTATCTGTCCGGGTTCATTTTTGGTAAAACCAGTTTCGGCTTCTAACAATCTACTGAACTTAACATATCTAAAAAAACTAGCATCTAATGCCTGTGATAATATTGTTTTAGAGACATAAACTGTTTTTAAAATTTTACCACTTGATGTAGAAACAGCTCTTAAATATACCGTAATTCTATCTTGTCTATACTGAGTAGAACCACCTATTCCAAAATATCTTGCTCCCAATCCTCCCGTAATGATATTAGAGTCATAGGAAACAATACCACCTTCCAAAATAATTCCAGCATACAATAATGGTGGTAATTGAGGTTCTTTAGAATTTTTATTTTTTCTATATTCTTTTCTAGTAGAACGAATAATATTTCGCTCATTCAATAAATTACTAAGATTTTCTCTTTCGATAGGTACGAACCACTTAGAATCTTCTAAGGCTTTTACCAAAATGGTAGTTGCCCCTTGAGTAACAGCGGTACTAAATGTACTTCCTGCTTCAGTAGGCTTATACTGACCTGTTTGATCTCTAAATTTATACACTCCTACCACTACAGGTTCCGTAGGCCTGGGAAAATCTCTTAAAGTCTGAGTAAACTGTGTATCCTCCCCAATTCTTGCTTGTTCTATTGTAATAGGCTGATTAAAATAGGTTCCACATCCGGACAACAATATGACACAAGAAATTACTAGAATTACTTGATAAAACTTATGACGCATTAAAAATTAATTAGGAATTATTACTTGAGATTGATCTCCGGTGCTAGTATCTAAAATGTTTATCACCAATCCTTCTCCAGAGGGAAAAATCTCAATAAACAATGTTCCAAAACTAAAAGTACCTTCAGTTAGTCCCTCTTGTCCGAATTGTTCATTAAATAAAGTTCTGGATATCTGACTTAATAATTGGTTATTTAGACTTTCTGTAAATCTTTCTAACTCTGATCTATCATCAGCGTTCGGATCATTTTCATCTGTAAATGTATTCTGGGCCTCTGCAGAACTTAACAGCCATTGATAATTAAAAGTATCACCTCCAAAAGCAGGGTTTTTTGGCCGATATACTAAGTCTTGTCCATAGCTAAATTGAAAAGCTGAGAAAACAAGCAAAGTAGTTACTATGATTGACTTCATATGTTTTAATAAGTAATTAATACTGAAAAATATCTCTTTTTTGTTTTTTAAGATCTTTAAAATATTTGTAAACCCGACGTATTGAAATTTTAGACATTTGCTCTAAATATTCTACATCTGGTTTCCCAAGGAATTCATGAATGACTCTATCTTCTATTTTAACCTGGATAATTGTACTTCTACCAAAACTAAGTTTTTCATAAACTCCAACTATTTTAGAACCATTTATTCTATTTAGTGTATAAGAATTATAAAAAAACTCATAAAAATCCTTTCCAGGTTTTGTTTTTGTTTCTTCAATAACAATACCTTTTAATTCGATACCATCATCTTCTACGTACTCTTCTTCTTTTTCTTTTTTTTTCGTTTGTTCATTAAAGGCAATTCGATCTTTACCCACTATTGTTTCTTCTTCATAAATCAACAAAAGTATCACAATTTTATCTTGCTCATCGACACCTACAGATGTAGCAGCAAGACTCTTTTGTTCATTAGCTTCTAATGTAAATCTTTCTTCTTGATTGTTTTTAGTAACATTATTTTTGCTGTCTGTTCTAAAAACTGAAAATGTATATTTTAAACTTTTATAAACCTCTGTAGCATTTGTCGCTTCTGCACTAATAGAAACAATATCATCTATTCTTTCTGTTTTAATCTTAGCGACTACTTCTATATTGGTATGCTGACCATTCGAGAATTGAAATACCAAAAAAAACAGTATGACCAGTTTAAAGTTCATAAGAAGTAATAAAATATCGTTTAAAAACTCCTAACAATAATTGTACGAGCATTACCCGTCATTTTAAACTTTAAATTTTTAGTTAGCTCGTTACTACCAAATCGTTCGAATGACAGATTATCTCCTTCTTGAAGAATTTCGAGATTTGTTGAAACATCTCGGTTAAATGAAAAATCTATTACTGAATTATTATTACCGTTCTGAGTTATTAACTTTTCAATTTCGCGAGAAGTTTCATTTATATCAATTAAATTTTGCTCTCCATTCTGACTTAAACGAATATCGGACCGCTCCGCTGTTATATTAGAAAACACCTGGTTATTAGCACCTACTTGCTGGATAAATACTGCGCTATTATTTATCATACTCTCTCTTGCAAGCTGCACATTAGTATTACTTTCTATTTGATTCAGTGTTATGAATCGTTCTTGACTCCCTACCAATGATTCATCTCGGTTCTCGCTATTCTGAGCGTAGGAATTTCCACAGAGAAATAAGCCTAACGCTATGATATAAAATGTGAAGTATTTTTTCATTAGTAAAAGGGTTTTAAAAGTAGTAAAAGAGTTACACTAACTAAAGGTCAGTGTAACTCTCTCAAATATATTAAAAATATTTCTTAAAGCTCTCCTCCAGAACCGCTCTGTGTTACAACAGCAGCGTTACCTGTTCCACTTTGAAGAATGATACTACTATGAGACTCTCCAGTTTGAGTTACAAAAGTAGTGTTACCTGTTCCAAACTGAGTATCTTGTGCAAAGTTAGAATCTCCTAATTGGAAAATATCACTGATATTACTAGCTCCATTTTGTAAAGATTCTGCAATGTTTTCATCTCCTATTTGTCCTTGAAGTACTAAGTTTCCTTCTCCGAAAATACCGAAGTCACCTTCTTGAGAAGCTGAAGCAACATTTCCATTACCTGATTGGAACTGACTTGCAATATTATCTCCACCGAAAAATGCTAAATTTTGAGTTGCAGAAACAGAGTTTCCATCACCTAACTGAGTTTGAATAATAAAATTATTATCTTCTTCGTGTTGAGCAAATGCCTCGTTCTCGTCTCCAGACTGTAATTGATCAACGACACCACCTCTAGAATCAAAGAAACTACTACCTTGTAATGAAGTAGCTACGTTACCTCCACCAGTTTGTGATTGAATTAACGTATTATTTGTTCCCCACTGCTCTCCACTTGCTAAGTTAGCTTCACCAACTTGTCTCTGGTCAGCAGTATTAACATCTCCTACTTGCGCCATAGAAGCTGTATTAAAAGAACCATCCTGAATAATTAAACTAAAGTTTTCTTCACCTCCTTGAGAAGTAGTTGCTGTGTTAGCATCTCCAAACTGACCTTGACCAGCATAATTTAATGATCCATTTCCGAAGAAACCAGCTCCTTCTTGAGAGATCGTAGCATTGTTACCATTACCTTCTTGAAGTTGCTCAGAAAGATTATCTCCACCAAAATTTAATAAATTTTGAGTAGCAGAAGCAGTATTTCCGTTTCCTATTTGTACTTGATAAACTTCATTTCTGTCCTCTTCATGCTGAGCGAATGCGCTATTCTTATCTCCTGTTTGCATTTGAGTAACAATTCCGTTTCTAGAAGCGAATGCTTCACTACCCTGAATAGCTTCTGCATTATTACCTGCTCCTAATTGAGTTGTAGTGTTTGTATTTGCTAAACCTACTTGCGTAATGTTAGCAGCATTCATATCACCCGATTGATCAACGCTACTAGCATTTGACTGTGCAACCATCACTGACGCGCTTAATAAAGTTGCTAGACTAAAAATTACTTTTTTCATACGTAAAATATATTAAATTTGATTAATAATTCAATTCTCAATAAACATTTTGGGGCGTACGATTGAGTGATAGATATTTATCAATACCTAACGCTCTTTCCTTATAAAAAATCTGGGGGAGTCGTTCTGCAAATAATATTTATGCGCTATTGCCGAACAAAGCAAATTTATGAAAACCTTAAGGGTATTTTTACATATTCTGTAAGAATTCGACAAAATGCATTACGGAAAAGCCATAAAAACCAGAGTTTTATATGATTTTGTCAAGGGTTTAACAGATATTAATTTTTTGTTAAGAATAAAACAAAAAAAATAAATGGTCAGTAAATTCTTACCTATCTAGTAAAAAGAAGCTCTCTGTACTTAGTTAAAGGCCACAACTCATCATCTACCAACAACTCTAATTCGTCACAACTATATCGAATCTGATCAAAGAGAGGTTTTACTTTCTTACAATAATCTAAGGCCTTCTTTTCTATATTAGATAATTTGTTAGCTTTTCTTCGTTCTTCGGTCATTTCATTGACTTTAGTATTTATCTCACCAATATGTTTAGAAATTTCTTCTATAATCTCCATCTGTTCTTTTGCATATTTCTTAAAATCTTTATCATAGAGATTTTTTAATCCAGAAACATTACTAATTAGCATGTTTTGATACTTAATCGCTGTAGGAATAATATGATTCCTTGCTACATCACCCAATACCCGACCTTCAATCTGAATACGCATTACATATTCTTCGATTTCGATTTCATAACGTGCCTCTGCTTCTATTTTATTCATTACACCCATTTCTTCGAAAAGGTCTATTGTTTTTTTAGAAACCTTGGCTTTTAATGCTTCTGGAGTTGTTTTATTATTACTAAGACCTCGCTTTTTAGCTTCTTTCTCCCAAGCCTCTCCATATCCATTACCTTCAAAAAGAATACTTTTAGATTGCTTAATATACTCTCTTAATACATTAAAGATCGCCTCATCCTTTTTTAGACTTTTCTTATCGATTAGCACATCAACTTCTTTCTTAAATTCCACAAGTTGTTTTGCCACTATAGTATTTAATATTGTCATCGGATTAGCACAATTCGCTTTTGACCCAACCGCCCTGAATTCAAACTTGTTTCCAGTAAACGCAAAAGGAGATGTTCTATTACGATCCGTATTATCTAGCAAGATTTCAGGAATTTTACCAACTACATTAAGCTTTAAATCCGTTTTTTCTTTTGGAGATAACTTACCGTCAGTAACACCTTCTAATTCTTTTAGGACAGAAGTAAGTTGCTCTCCTATAAAAACAGACATAATAGCAGGTGGGGCTTCATTAGCTCCTAACCGATGATCATTACTAGCCGAAGCTATTCCTGCTCTCATCAACTCTTCGTGCTCATTAATAGCCTTAATTGTATTTATAAAAAATGTTAAAAACTGAAGATTACTCATTGGTGTTTTACCAGGTCCTAATAAATTTACACCTGTATTCGTACTTAATGACCAATTATTATGTTTACCGGATCCATTTACTCCTGCAAAAGGTTTTTCGTGTAGCAGAACCTTTAGATTATGCCTAGAAGCAACTTTTTCCATAATATCCATTAATAAAGAATTATGATCAACTGCTAGATTAGTTTCCTCATAAATAGGAGCAAGTTCAAATTGATTCGGAGCTACTTCATTATGTCTAGTTTTTACAGGAATACCCAATAACATACATTCAATTTCCAAATCTCTCATAAAAGCCAAAGCCCTATTAGGAATACTCCCAAAATAATGATCATCCAACTGCTGCCCTTTGGCAGAAGAATGACCTAAAAGAGTTCTACCAGTCATTACAAGATCCGGACGAGACTCTACTAAAGCTCGATCTATTAAAAAATATTCTTGCTCCCATCCTAATGAAGCATTTACTTTTTTTACATTTTTATCAAAATACTTCGCAATTGCTGTAGCCGCAGTATCAACTGCATGTAAAGCCCTTAACAATGGCGTTTTATAATCTAGAGCTTCTCCTGTGTAAGCAACAAATACAGTTGGTATACATAAAGTAGTTCCATAAATAAATGCTGGAGATGTAGGATCCCAAGCAGTATAACCCCTAGCCTCGAATGTATTACGAATACCTCCATGAGGAAAAGAAGAAGCATCGGGCTCCTGTTGTACCAACTGACCTCCACCAAATTTTTCTATACCTAAACCATTACCTATAGTTTCGAAAAACGCGTCATGTTTTTCTGCAGTCGCTCCCGTAAGAGGTTGAAACCAATGTGTATAATGAGTTACTCCTTTTGACAATGACCAATCTTTCATTGCAGATGCAATCTGATCGGCAATTCTTCTATCAATCTTAGTTCCATGATCAATCGCATCCATAACGCTGCTATAAGCGTCCTTGGTCAAATATTGGAGCATCGTTGATTGATTAAATACATTCTCCCCAAACAAGACAGATCTACGTTCTGTTTCTGTAATTACCACAGAACTACGATTTAATGCTTCTTTTAATGCTTGGAATCTAAGTGTTGACATAATTGAATAAGTTTTTTTACAAATATAAAAGAAGTTTTTATTGTTAATATTAAAAAAATGCTCTTTAAAAATTAAAATAAAACCAAAATACCCTACAAAAAAGTAGGGTGTTGATAAAAATTAATAAAAAAACCACAATTGACCCCCTATTTTTTTTCCGTTATCACAAAATAAAACTAATTTTGAAACCTTTAAGAGTTCAATTTATAAAGTGTTAATTATGAGTAAAGCTAAATTAGAATACATTTGGTTAGATGGTTATAAGCCAACTGCTAATCTAAGAAGTAAAACAAAAGTTGAAGATGATTTTAGTGGAAAGCTTGAAGATTGTCCTGTATGGTCTTTTGATGGTAGTTCTACGAAACAAGCAGAAGGTGGATCTTCTGACTGTTTATTAAAGCCAGTTGCTATTTATCCAGATCCAACAAGAAGAAATGGATACCTAGTAATGACAGAGGTTCTTAATGCTGATGGAACTCCGCACGAATCAAATGCAAGAGCTACAATTGATGATGATGGTGATTTCTGGTTTGGTTTCGAACAGGAATACTTTATTATGGACAGAAATACTCAGTTACCTTTAGGCTTCCCTGTAGGTGGATATCCTGGACCACAAGGTATGTACTACTGTTCTGTTGGAGGTAGAAATACTCATGGTAGAGATTTTGTAGAAGAACACGCTGACTTATGTATTGATGCTGGTCTTAACTTTGAAGGGATCAACCAAGAAGTTGCAAGTGGACAATGGGAATTCCAATTATTCTCTAAAGGAGCTAAGAAAGCTGGAGATGAAATATGGGTAGCTAGATACTTACTAGATAGACTTACAGAAAAATATGGATACTATATTGAATATCACCCAAAACCAGTAAAAGGTGACTGGAATGGTTCTGGTATGCACGCTAACTTCTCTAACGAAATATTAAGAACTTGTGGTTCTAAAGAAGTTTATGAAACTATATGTGAAGCATTTAGACCAGTAACTAAAGAGCACATTGCTGTTTACGGTGAATTTAATGACCAAAGATTAACAGGAGAACACGAAACTCAATCTATTAATGAATTTTCTTACGGAGTATCAGATAGAGGAGCTTCAATAAGAATTCCTATTATCACTGTAGAGAATGGATGGAAAGGATGGTTAGAAGATCGTCGTCCTGCATCTAATGGTGATCCTTATAAAATCGCTGCTAGAATCGTTAAGACTGTTAAAACCGCTGATGTTTCAGCAATCACCGCCTAATGATTTTAAGCAAGTAACTAACTAAATTTGTTAAACGCAAAAAAGCCTTCAAAATACTTTGAAGGCTTTTTTATTCTCTTATCCTAAATAAAATACCAATTTAAACTACCATAGCACTAATAACACATTAAAAACAGAGATTACATCTTATTAAACCTAAAAAAAGAATAAGCTACATCCCGCAATAACTATGTATGTGTATAAATTTCTATTGCAAGAAAAAATCAAACTAACAGTAAATAAATCAATTTAAAACAAACTAACAGAAACCATTAAGCTTACATAAAACTATCTACTTAAAAAAAACCAAGGCAATAAACACGCAATAACAAGAAAAGATCAAAAATCCTTTTGGTCTACCTAAAACCATTTTTTTGGGAATAAATGCCAAAGGCAATAAAATCATTGCAAATCCTAACATCCAAAATATATCTATATTCATTAAACGAGTATCTGTTACAGCGATAGGTTGAATTAAAGAAGTAACACCTAAAACAGATGCGATATTAAAAATATTAGAACCTATAAGATTTCCTAGAGAAATTGCTTTTTCTTGTTTCAATGCAGCAATTACTGAAGCTGCCAATTCGGGAACACTAGTCCCAATTGCAACCATCGTAAGACCAATCACAGCTTCACTAACTCCCATTCTAGTTGCTATATCCTTGGCTCCTTCTACTAACAACTCTGAACCAAAATACAAAGCTACACCACCAATGAGCAACCAGAGAATCATTTTAAAATTAGATATCTTTTCTAACGAATCATCAACATCTTCTACCGTTTTATCAGCGTGCTTTCTTGCTCTTCCTATCAACAAAAACATATACACAAAAAGTGATCCTAATAATACCCCTCCTTCAACTCTGGTAAGAACACCATCATTATCTAAGAAAAAATAAAGTACTAAAGACAAAAGCATCATCACTGGCCAATTAAACTTATAAAAATCTTTATCTATAGCCAATGGACCAATTAATGCAGTAATACCTAAAACCAACCCAATGTTAGCAACGTTTGATCCAATCACATTACTCAAAGAAAGATCAGCAGAACCTCCCAAAGCGGCCTGTAAGCTAACTAATAACTCTGGCGCAGAAGTAGCAAAAGAAACTACTGTAAGACCTATCACCATTTTTGAAAGCTTTAATCTAAAAGACAATGCCACCGAAGAACGTACTAAATATTCTCCTCCAACTACAAGAAGTACAAATCCTATAATTACAAAAAGTACACTCTGAATCATATGCTGTTAATTTGTTTGCGAATATAAAATAAGTATACCATATGTAATGAATATAACAATCATTTTTTAGTAGTAACTCTGCTTAAAAAACAAATGAAAACTATTAAAATAGTTAAATAACTATAAAAATAGTTGTGAAACTAATTATGTAGTTATATATTTGAACTCATATAAAAAGATAAAATGGAAAAACTTACTAATAAGGAAGAGGAGATCATGCAAGCGCTATGGAAATTAGAAAAAGCTTTTGCTAAAGAGGTTCAAGCTGAATTAAACAATACTGTTCATTATAATACAGTATCGACTATCATAAGAAACCTTGAAGAAAAAGGGTACATTGATCATAAAGCATATGGAAAAACACACCAATACTTCCCTGTTATTACAAAAGAAATGTACAGAAACAACTTTGTTAGTAAAGCGATGAGTCAATACTTTAATGACTCTTACAAAAACATGGTTTCTTTTTTTGCTAAAGAAGAGAAAATAACCGCAGAAGAGTTGAGAGAGATTTTAGATGTAATCGAACAAAAAAAATAAACTTATGGAAGCTTTTTTAATCTATTTAGTTAAGTCCAGTATTGTATTATCCTTATTTTACCTTGTTTATTTTTTTCTTTTAAGAAAGGACACTTTCTTTACAGTTAATAGACACTTCTTACTTACAGGAATTGTAAGCGCTCTATTACTACCACTCTTAGAGTTCACAACAATAGAATTTATAGAACAACCTAATTTTCAGATAATAGAAGTTAATTCTTCAACTGCTTCTATTTCCGAAAATCAGACAACGTCGATAGACTGGTGGGTTATAATCTTTAGCACATATATCACTATTACCTCCATTTTATTAATACGATTTATTTTTCAACTTGTATCCTTACAAAGGATATTTAAAAAAAGTCCTAATAAACGAAATAATGGGTTTTCTTTCTTAAAAACCGAAGAAGATATCGCTCCATTTTCTTTCTTTAAATACATCATATTCAATCCCACATTACACGAATCTAAAGAACTAGAAATGATCATAAAACATGAAAAAATTCATGCCAAACAATATCATACACTAGATATACTGATCGCCAATGTTTTTGTGATATTTCAGTGGATCAACCCTTTTTCTTGGATATACAAAAAAAGTTTACAGCAAAATTTAGAATTTATCGCTGATCAAGAGGCCGTACGAGATATTCCTTCAAAAAAAGAGTATCAATTAACACTGGTCAAAGTATCATCTAATAATTATTCATCTATCACCAATAATTTTTATCAATCATTAATCAAAAAACGAATCGTTATGCTAAACAAAAAGGAATCAAAAAATCAAAATTTATGGAAAGCAACCATTATCTTACCATTGCTAAGTTTATTTTTATGGAGTTTTAACACTAAAACAGAAATACAATATATCCAAAACAAAACTTCTGATCAAGCCACAACTACTATAGAAGATATAGCACCTAATGAAACTGATAATATTATTAAAAAGGAGAAATTCCCTGTAAAAAAGAAAGAGGATTCTAAAAAAGAGTACCCAACCAATAATACACCTAACAAAGAAAAAGTAATCCTATCAACCAAGTTCCCTAAACAAGAAAATATTGAAGAAAACAAAACTGGTGTAAAAAAAGAAGTCCTTGCAAAAAGTAAGAAAAATACGATTGAGTTTGTAATCAATAAGAAATCCACCAAAAAAGATCTTGAAAAAATAAAGCGGATTTTAAAAAATGAATATAACGTAAAAGTGACTTTTAGTGATGTCGAACGCGACAGTAATAATGACATCACTAGTATAAGTGTTGATGTATCATCTAAAAACAGTAATGCTAATTTTTCATTATCAAATGATTCTCCAATTACACCATTAGTTTTATCCTATAATAGTAAAGAAGACAAAATAAACATCGGACAATCCAGCAATAACATTTGGATCAGCAAGAATAAGGGAAGTAAACATAGTGATACACATATTATAGAAATTAATTCTGATGATGACGAAGAAAGTATTTTTATTGTAGAAGGTGATAAAAAGAAAAAAAGAAAAGTATCACGAAAAAAAGATGGAAAAAACACAATTTTCATAAAAACTGATGACAATCAAAGTCATTTATCTTTTCACTCCAACGGTAGCAAAACACTTTTTGATTTTGATAATGATTCTGATAAAGACCCTTTATACATTATCGATGGAAAAGAAGCTAGTAAAAAAGAAGTGAAAAAGCTGAAGACTGATGAGATACAAAGTATAGATGTATCCAAAGGAAAAGAAAATGTAATGAAATATGGAAAAAAAGGAGAAGATGGTGTCATTCATATTACAACAAAAAAGAGCGCGAAAAAAGAAACTGGTTTTGATATTAGAATAGATAAAGAGGATATCCAAATTGGATCATCTAATGACAACGAACCGAAGCCCTTAATTTTTATTAATGGAAAAGAATCTAAATACAGTGAACTCACCAACATAAATCCGGATAATATAGCATCTGTAAATGTCTATAAATCCTTAAAAGCAATCACTAAATTTGGCTCTAAAGGAGAAAATGGTGTTGTAGAAGTTATATTGAAATAACGAAATCAATATCACAATTACTTAAAAACTCACTTAAATTTAAGTGAGTTTTTTTATTTTAGATATATGAAAAAACAGCTTTTTATATTTTTAGCAAAATTAAACAAACTATTACTTCCTAGTTTTACAAAACGACAACTGGATCTTAGTAAAGCTTCTAAACTACAAATGCTAATTTTTGGTTGGAGATTATATGTAACCAAAAGAGCTCTTTAGTATCCGCTTAAATACAAACAACAAACTCTGATAAGAAAGAATTATATTCTGCAACATCCATTTTCCTTTTTCGTATTTATATTGAATTCATTTCAATTAAAAATCGAAAATCAAAATAATATTTAGTATGAAAAAATGGATCATTTTTGGAATGGGTATACTAGGTATACTTTCCCTATCAGCATTCACCTCAGGATCGACTACAAACACACCTCAACAGTTAGTATCTGAGTTTAATGAAATTATAGCAACAATAAACAAAAACACCACTGAAAAGGAGTTAGAGGATCTTAAAATGTTTTTTTTAGAAAATGGCATTGAGCTAATTATTGAAAACATAGAGTTTAATAGTCAAAATGAAATCACTAGTTTAAACATTATTCTAAAAAAAGGAAATGCTAAAAGCAAATACTCTTCCTCATCATCCGAACCAATATCTGATGTTGAGCTTGGGTATAAGAATGGAAATCTTTACATCACTAACTCTGGCATGTTTGACATTTCTTCTTGGAGAAATCAGATTGGTTTTAACAAACAAAACTTTGATTTAGATAGTATTTTAAAAAACCAAAACTTTAAATTTAACTTTGATTTTGACAAAGAAGGCGACTCCATATTTTTTAATGGAAAACATTTTGATATTGGTAGTTTAAAAGATCAAATCATGAACTCTTTCGAATTTGAAGAAGATGAAAACGGAAACCTAATTTTTAATGGACAACAATTCCCTTCGCATTTTAGCAAATCAAAAAAGTTTAGTTTTATAGATGATCCAGACATAGAAAAGCTAATAATCATTGACGGAAAAGAATCTGATTTTAAAACATTGGACGAATTAGCTAAAGCAGATAAACTAGAAGCGGTAGACTTCCTAAAAGCTACTACTGCAATAAGTTTATATGGTGACAAAGCAAAAGACGGTGCTATTATCGCAACTTCTAAAAAATAAGATTCCAAATTATTAAAGAAACGGCTTTCAGGTTATAATACTGAAAGCTGTTTCTTTTTTATTAATAACTTAACAACGAAGCTACATTACAGTTAAGTTTTTCCTTCCCATTTAGAAAACCTAATTCCATTATAAAATTACATTGTACTATATTTCCACCCAATTCTGTTACAAGTTGACAAACAGCATTTGCTGTTCCTCCTGTTGCTAAAACATCATCATGTATCAAAATGTTATCCCCCGGTTTGATTGCATCCTTATGGATTTCTAAAATATCTTCTCCATATTCTAACCCATAGCTTTTTGAAATTACTTCAGAAGGTAACTTCCCTTTCTTACGCACCGGAATAAAACCCGCGGCTAATCGTTCTGCAATCATACAGCCTAACATAAAACCTCTTGCTTCAATACCAATAACTTTATCAATTTTTACACCCGTAGGACATTGTTCTGCTAATCGATCCGCACAATACACTAAAGCTTCTGAGTTCGCTAAAAGCGGTGTAATATCTTTAAAAACAATACCAGCCTTCGGAAAATCAGGAACATCTCTAATTAATTCTTCTAAATTCATGAACGCAAAATAATGAAATTAGAAAAAAGAGTACAAAAAAGAATGAAAAACGACTACAGAAATAAAAGTACTCGAAAAAAGCATCTTCAATCATTACAATTACCAATCAAATATTATTTTTTAATTTAAATTTATAACAACATTAAAGAAAATCTAATTACACTCCAAAACCATAACCATCTTTAAACTTACAATACCTATTTAATTTCATAGATTTTTATTTAAAAATTTTTCTAATCATTCTTTGATCTATATTTTAAAAAAGAAATCAATTATAACTATTATAAAAACCATAGAAATCATGTAATTCTAAGCATTCTTTAATTATCAACTAAGTGATTAATAAATTTTAAAACAAAATTAATATGCTAACATATCTAGGAATTACCATGGTGTTTATCGGACTCACCATTTTCATAATTAAACCTTTTTTTAAAGAATCAAAAACACTGCATAAGTTTACTCGAAAAAGAAATATCTCGATGATTATAATAGGATTAGTCATGAGCGTAATTTCAGGAATGTTCTTTTATGCAGAACCAGGAACCGCTTATGCAGTTCAGTATCCTTGGGGGAGTCAAAAAGCGGTTGTACATCAAGGAATACATACTAAAATGTGGGGACGATTAATCCCTATTCAATTCGAATTACCTATTAAATATGTAATCCCTAACAAGAAAAATGAATTAGGAGAGCAAAGTAAATACGCTAATGTTGACAAAGCTAAATATTGGGCGTTTAGTGATGCAGTAAAAGCCAGAATTGCAACTTCGGTAGTTATCAGTATCAATACAGCAGATCAAAATCAATTTTTATCTGTTGCTGATCGTAACAAAACCGAAAGAAACTTGATTAGATCCAGAATCATTCCTAATATCGACCAATCTATTAAAAACACCTGTAAGCTTATGGATGCTCAAGATTATATATCTGGACAAGCTTCGGATTTTGATAGATATTTTAAAGATCAATTAGAAAATGGAATGTATGTTCTAGAGGAGTTTATTGCTAATGAAAACAGAGAAACCATTGGTGATAGTACTACAGTCCGAACAATTGTTAACAAGGAATCAAAGCAAAAACGTTTTAGAATTAAATATCATAATGGAGAACCTGTTAGAGAAAAAGGAAACTCGTTAAAAGGATACGGTCTAACGGTTGTACAAGCTGTTGTTACAGAAATAGACTGGGAACCAGAATTTGACAAACGTCTTCAGTTACAAAAAGAAGAAGTTGCGCAGACTCAGTTAGAAAAACAACAAGCAGAACGTGAATTTTATCGTGCTCAAAAAGAAACTGCACGAGGTGAAGCTGAAAAAGCCGCAGAAAGAGCTAGATTAGAAAAAGAGCAAATTCAGAAAACTATTGAAGCCGAAACAAAAGCCAAAGTAGCAGAATTTAACCTTATTGAGGAGCGTAAAAATTATGAGGTGGCACAGTTTAAGGCCAAAACTCAGAAAACCATGGCCGATGCACAATCTTATGAAAACGCAAAACTAGTAACAGCAGGACTTACGCCACAGGAACGAGCGGAGTGGGAATTTAAAACCTCTGTCAATGTTGCGAAACAGCTTAAAGATTTACAGCTTCCAGAGATTTATATCCAAGATGGAAGTAAATCGGGAACCAACGGCAACCTACTACAATCTTTGATTGGTGCTGATCTTGCCAAAAAGATGATGTCACAAAAAACATCCAAAGAGTAACATTAAAAAAAAGCGGAATGAAACATTTTCATTCCGCTAATAACTAAATAAACATAATACATATGGAAAAGCATATAAAAATATATACAGGAACATCTATCATAATTAACAGACTAGCTTATTTATTAGATGAAATAAATATTCATTTTATTATAAAAGATCACAAAGAATCTGGAAGGTTAGCAGGTTTTGGAGCTATTGAAGGTTCAACTGAGCTATTCATTTATAACGATGATGCCAAAAAAGCTAGTGAAATCATTGAAAATTTTAAAAAAGAAATTTCAAAATAGTTTTATATTTTATTAAATACTCATATATTTGCACCCGCAAAAAAGGCCTCGTAGCATAACTGAATAGTGCACTTGATTACGGCTCAAGAGGTTGCAGGTTTGAATCCTGCCGAGGTCACTTTAAGCGGACAAACAAGTTAAAATTAACTTTTTGTCCGCTTTTTTTATTCTCCTAAATACCGTTTTATCATTTTAAAAGTAAAAGTTTATAAGGCTTCACCATTTCACCCCTCTTCAGGCATAGTTTTATCGGTAATTAAATAATCCTTTAAACTATTAATAAAGATGAAAAAAAACAGTAAACTGCAAAAACTAAAACTAAACAAAGAAGTCATTTCTAAGCTTGAGTTTAAACAAATCATCGGCGGAAACATGATCTATACATACTACGCAGGCGAATGCGGTCATACTCAAGACCACGGTTGCGCACTTCGTACTTTAACAAGAAAATAAAATTGACTTCATTTTTTTCAAGACAGTAATTGATAAAATTCGATTTTTCAATTTCAAACAATTCGTACATCGAAAAGTTTGAACTCTAGATGCCTGGGGAGCATCGATAAAAGGTCTGCATTTTTTTGCAGGCTTTTTTACCTTTAGAAAACTTGAGAAAGCAAAAAACTACATCCCAGAACATTACTATTACATACATAGCCTAATTCATCTTTTTAAACTACAAGCTTACTTCAGTAAACACATTTCCTAGTAATATTTATTTTCAAGAACTATTGTATTTATTACATCAATAATTGTATATTAAATTTTATTAATTTCTTCTTTAATCTAGATGAGTCATTCTAAAAGAGACATTTCCGTAACTGGATCAACAGCACTTTCTAAGTTAATATTAAAGGAACCTTCGACATATGCTGCAGGTACCAAAGGAGTTACAGTAGCGCTCAAGCACGCTTTTAAAGAAATGGGAATAGTGAAATCTTTCACAGGACTCGCTCAAATGAATCAAAAAGAAGGTTTTGATTGTCCAGGTTGTGCCTGGCCGGATCCAGAAAAACCTTCTAAAGTAGGCGAATATTGTGAAAATGGCGCAAAAGCATTAGCCGAAGAAGCTACCAATAAAAAGGTTGATGCCAATTTTTTTCAAAGTATTCTGTAGAAGAAATTTCGCAATGGACAGATTATGAAATCGGAAAGAGTGGATGAATTACAGAACCAATGGTTTTATATCCAGACAGCATCCATTATCAACCTATAAGTTGAGGCAAAGCATTTAACTTAATTGCAGAACAACTACACGAATTAAATGACCCTAATGAAACTACCTTTTTATACGGACTTTTTATACGGACTTTTTATACGTGCTTTTGGTACTAATAATATGCCTGACTGCCAGTATTTCATTCTTTTTAAAAAAGAATGACTTTATTAAACAGCCTATAGAAATAGCTCAAAAGAAAAAGGCTACCAAATAATAAAATCCGGTAGCCTTCGTAAATTACAACGCCTTTAGAAATTTTATTTCTAAATAATTAATATATTTAGTTCTTAATAAGCTTCATAGTTTCTTCTACTCCATCTAAATTTACATTTAGGAAATACATTCCTTTAGCAAAACTAGATAAATTAATTTGTGCAACATTTTCAGAAGAACTAACCGTATTTCTAGAAACAATTAATTTCCCAGCTAAATCTGTAACCGTATATGATACGTTATTAGCATTTCTCCATTGGATATTAAACACATCACTAGAAGGGTTTGGAAAAAGACTTAACACGGGAGCATTCTCAAAATCATCAATACTAAGAAGGTTACCTTCAATACTAAGATCATCAATTATTACTCCTTCCCTGTTTACGGCTTGATCGGATACAAAATTAAATCTAAAGATAAAACTCTCTTCATTTGTAAAACTAATCAGATCATAACTATACTCCTTCAATACACTATCAGTTCCCGTCCATTGAGCTCCAGGACAGTTATTACAATTTACATTATTCGGTAAAGTATTACTATTATACCAATTAGCATCACTTGCCGAACCGAGTATACTCCAGCTTCCTCCTCCATTAAGAGAATACTCTACATTAACAAAATCCCAATCTAGCTCAATATCAAATGCCATATTAAATTTTAGTATCGGAGATTCAATCAAACTTAAATCATAACAATTGGAAATCAAATAACTAACTGAACTATCTACATAATTACCTGCTAGATTTGTACCATACACATTTTGACCTGATGCCGCGTCATTAAGCAATGTTCCTGTCGGAATTCCTCGTTCCCATAATGCCCCTAAAATTAATAAATCATCATTGTTCGATTCGAACTCGTTAATACCTACTGTATCACTATCATTTTTACTAATGGATAACGAACCGGTATTATTTACTTGAAATACATCTCCTGATGACAAAACTTCAAAACTAAGCTTATGTTCACCTAAGCCTGTGATATCAGTTTCTGAAAACTCTACTTCCGTTGTGCTTCCAGAATTTAAATTCCCTGTCCAAGATTGACTTATTGGGTTTCCTTCATCTATTACAAATTGAATATTAAAAGAAGTTACTACATCCGTACCATTATTTTTTACAATAATCTTTGGAGAAACACTATCACATACAATTTGACTATTATTATCTACAGTAACAGATTCTAATTGCAGGTCACTTGCTACAGAAACAACTGGAATATTAGAACGCCATACTCCTCTTCCATATGTCGCAGCAGTAATATTTCCATCATTCTCATTAATTTCTAAGTCTCTTACAGCAACATTGGGAAGATTATTAAGAAATGCCTCCCAAGTATTAGCAGTATCGTCAAGCCTATAAACTCCTAAACTTGTTCCTAAATAAATTGGATTATTAGGATGAAAAGCTTGATGCTTTACTATCAATTTAGCATCACTAGGAAGATTAAAAGATATATTCTCAAAATCAACTCCACCATTTACCGACTTAAATACGCTATTTGAAGTTGTTAAATATACAATATCATTATTTGTGCTATTTACAGCGACACTTGTAATAAAACTACCAGTAAATGTTTCTATGTTAGTAAAATTAACACCGCGATCTTCACTTTTATAAAGTTCTCCTCCAACAAAAGTATAAATGATATCATTATCTAATGGATCAATCTCTATTCCATCCAAAGAAGACGAAAATGATTGAGAAATTTTATTAAAACTACCTCCCTCTAATCGATACAAGCTTCCATACCCTGCATACAATTCTCCTTCTTTACTCATTTTCAGCGGAGTGATCCAGTTTCCGTTCTCGGAAGCAGGAGCTCCAATAGAACCTCCCAATGTTGCTCCTGCGTCATTAGAAAAATATAAACCTCCTCCATTCTGAATAAACCCATAATACTTATTGGGGTTATTCGGATCAATAGCGGTATCCATACCGTCTGCTCCATAATAATTCTTCCAATTGTTATCACTATAAGCATATCCCCCATTATCCTGCAAACCACCAACCATATTACTTGATGTTTGTGGAGAAACCGCAATACGATAAAATTGACCAATAGCCAAACCTTCTGTTAGATCTTCTGTAGAAGTACCATTAGTGGATCTATAAATTCCGCCATCAGTACCAAAAAACATAATACCGTTAATATCTCTGATCATATGTATATCAGCATGTGTATAAGTAGCCGTTCCAGGAGCACTCCAACTATTCCATTGAGAAAAGCTAGCTCCCTCATCAGTAGACTTATAGACATCTAACACGCCTATATATATATCATTTTTATTATTGTCCGAAACTTCAAAAGCCAGGTCATACCACGCTTGCGTTGATCCTCCAAATAAATCTTCTGTCCCATCATCAAGTCTAGTAAAATTATTAGCAGAATCTTGAGACCTATACACCCCTTGGAAAGCAAAATTAGTATCTGCGCTCAACACATATAAATTATCAGAAGCATCAGAGGTAACTGCTAATACTATTCTTCCTCCAGAAGAAGGCAGGCCACTCGAAGCTAAAGCAAAAGAATCACCATTATTGCTAGACTTATACACCTGGTTTCTTGTCGCTGCGTAAATAATATTAGAATTTCCAGGTTTTAGTTTAGTATCATCCAAATCTTGATTAAGCGTTCGAGTAAAAGAAACACCTTTATCAGTAGATTTATAAAACCCTTTGTTAGAAGAAACAAATATCTTATCGTTATCAACTGGATCAATATATACTTCGTTAATTGACGATCTAGTATCAGAAAAAGAAAGTCCAGTTGAATTCCAGGTTTGTCCTCCATCGATTGACTTAAGAACACCTAAACTATATGTATCCCCAGCATCATCATCACCAGTTCCAATATAGATAACATTAGAATCACGAGGATCAATTGCTATTGCTGAAACCCCTATCTGCAATAAATTATCTGAAAGAGGAGTCCAAGTAGCTCCAGAATCAGTAGATCTCCATATACCTCCTGCTGGAGCTCCAATATAATAAGTTGTTGGTGTATTCGGGTCGACTGCAATAACATTTACACGTCCTTGACCAGATGACCAAGATCCAGTATTTGTATGAATATAAGGACCTAATGATTGCCAATTACTAACATCTACTCTACTGTTTTTTAATTCTTGTTTTTGATAAAAAACTTCTAACATTTCTTCTGGAGTAGGTAAAGTCCCATCGTTTTTAACAAGATGCTTCCAATAATTCTCCCATCGCTTAAATGGTTTATAACCAGAACCTTTTTTGGTGTGATCTTTATCTTTCCAATATTGATTAAATGCTTCAACAATTTCCTGAAACTTTAAAGGTTCATTTAATTCAGAAGAATTTTTCTTAGTATTAAGGTTTTTCATCCATGGCGCATCAGAATTAAACTGTGAGTATCCATAAGAGAAAAAAACGAGTGTGATTAAAAGAGTAATATATTTTTTCATTAGTTGAGTATAAGTTTATTTTAAATAAACAAGTAAAAAAATAAAAACCCTACTTCTTATTGGCAATAATTCCTTTAAAAATCACAAACTGAAAACACGCTCATACTCCATTAAATATAATGTCAAACTTAAAATATCATAATTTTCTCATTAATACATAAAATTAAAAGTCATAAAATGTGTTTCTTAAAAGATAGAGTACTATTTTTTAGAGAGTAAACTATATTCTGTTTTGATATATCAATAAAATAAATATCTTCGAAAAATATATGGAAAAGAAATCTGTTTGTGATGAAAAAAATTTTGAATCAATCTTTGATGATTGTTCTGAGTCACTGCGGAATATTATTTATTATAAATGTGGAGATATTGATTTAGCAGAAGATATAATACAAGATGCATTTATAAAGTTATGGAAGAACTGTAAAAAAGTAGTTTTTTTCAAAGCTAAATCTTATTTATACACAGTAGCAAATAACAACTTATTAAATCATATAGCTCATAAAAAGGTTGTGTTAAGATACGAACAAAGACCTCATTCAGATCTTAACAATCAAGATCCTCAGTTTATTATTGAAGAGAAAGAATTTATGATTAAACTTAATGATGCAATAAATAGTCTCCCCAAAAAACAAAGAGAAACATTTTTATTATCACGAATTGATAAAAAATCATATAAAGAAATTGCCGAAATTACAGGAGTTTCCGTTAAAGCTATAGAAAAGCGAATACATTATGCTTTATTAAGCTTAAGGCAAAAATTAGGAGATATTTTGTAATCATTTGTAGGGTAATATAGTATAAGCCTGTTAATAATTAAGGAAGCCTAAACGAAGTAGAAGAAAAATTAATGAAAAATCCATATTCAGACGAGACATTTTTAGCAAGGTGGTTAAATAACGATCTAAATGATAAGGAGAAAGCGGAATTTGAAAAATCAAAAGATTATCAAAAATACATCACTATTATTGATAAAATAGATAAATTACAATCTCCTAACTACAACAAGAAAGAAGTTTTTAACACTATTAAAAATGAATTACAAGAAAAACCAAAAGTAAGAACTTTTATTACTAGATGGACTTATGGTGCTGCTGCTGCCTTGTTAGCTCTTATTGGACTGTTTTTTTTCTTTGACAACACTACTACTCATGCTACGGATTACGGAGAACAAATCACCATTGAGCTTTTAGATGGATCTGAAGTAGTTTTAAATTCGAAATCGGAATTAAAATTCAAAAAATCAGATTGGGAAAACCAAAGAAAAGTTACTCTGGTAGGAGAAGCTTTTTTTAAAGTTAAAAAAGGATCTAATTTTGTTGTAGAAACTGAATCCGGAGAGGTTAGAGTATTAGGGACGCAATTTAATGTTAATGTACAAAAAGATTATTTTGAGGTAATATGTTCTGAAGGTAAGGTAAAAGCTATAGGGCATAATAGTACTAAAGAAGTCATTCTTACCAAAGGAAAAGCCTTTAGAGTTTCGGATAACATAGTTGAAAATTGGGAAACTGAAATAACAGAGCCTAGCTGGATGTCTGGAGAAACTACGTTCATAAACACTCCCCTAAAACAAGTAATACAATCTTTAGAAAATCAGTTTAAAATTTCTTTTGACAAGAAAAGCATTAATCAAGATAAGCGTTTTACAGGTAGCTACAATCACAATGATATTGAGCTAGCTTTAAAAACAATCTTTGTTCCTATGGAAATTTCATATACTTTTAACAACGAAAACCACATAGTTCTCGTTAAGGAATAAATGAAATCTTTTTTTTTATCTTTTTTTGTACTTATATATATTAACTGTTTTTCTCAAACTACGGTCAACAAAAGATATGAAAATATATCACTACAAGAGTTTTTAAAAATCTTGGAAAAATCTAATGAAATTAAATTCTCCTTTAATCCTGAAATAGTAAAAAACGAATCAATCAATATTTCTGAAATAACATCTCTAGAAGAAGTTCTTAAAGAGATTGAATCTCAAACCTCTATTCTTTTTGAAAAAATCAATGACAGGTATTATGTAATAAGAAAAAAGAATCAAAAAGGAAAAATTTCAATTTGCGGGTATTTATTAGACAATTTAACAAAAGAACCGTTGTCCGAAGCTTTTATTAATAATAAAAGCCAAGCCAAATCTACAACATCAAATCATAAAGGTTATTTTCAATTATTCTTATCAAGCCCTAATGACACTATTAACATTCAGTTTTTAGGCTACAAAAAAAGACAATTCATTGCCAAAGAATTAGAAAATAGTGATTGTATTAAAATACTACTATCCGAAGATGATTTCCAATTAGGCGAAGTAGTAATTACGGAGTATATGACTTCTGGAATATCAAGACAAGGAGCTAGTAGTGCAGTAAATATAGATCCCAGTAAACTAGGTATTTTACCCAGACTAGTAGAACCCGATGTATTACAAACACTTCAGTTTCTCCCTGGAATTCAAAGCCCTACCGAAACCGCTTCTGGATTACATATTAGAGGTGGAACCCCTGATCATAATTTAATCTTATGGGATGGAATAAAAATGTATAGTTCAGGTCATTTTTTTGATTTATTATCCATTTTCAATCCATACATAACCGAAAATATTAAACTTTATAGAAGCAGTACTGAAGCTAAATATGGAAATAGAATTTCTGGAGTTGTAGATATCGAATCTAAAAACAAACTACCTAAAGAGTTAGGCTTCGGTTTTGGTTTTAACATGACTAATATTGACGCTTATCTCGAAGCTCCTGTTGATGAAGGGTTTGGAGTTATCATATCGGCTAGAAGAGCATTTACTGATTTTATAGAAACACCAACTTTTCGCAGCTATTCTGATAGAGCTTTTCAAAGTATTAGATTTTTTGTAGACAATCAAAAATTAGATCAAGAAACTGTAGAAAATAAAAATGTATTTTATTTTACTGATCTTACTGTAAAAGGAATTTTTGATATTGACAAAAATGAAAAATTAATAATTAGTTCTATTTTCACTAATAATAACCTCAACTACACCCTTAATATTAAAAACATTCAAGGATTTAGTGAACCATTCGATGAAATCCAAAAAGACAATTTAGAATTTGTAAATCAAGGAGCTAATATAAAATGGGATAAAAAATGGAACAATAGTTTCTCTCATTCAACTAATATTTATTTTTCTAATTATGATTTTAACTATAACGGATTAAGAGAATCTAGAGCAAGTAGTGATGGGTTTCTGTTCTTTGATAATAATATAATAGAAGAGAATACAATTAGAGACTCTGGCGCCTCTATTCATACTAATTGGACAATAAATACTAAACACAATTTTGCTTCTGGCTATGATTTTTCAACCAATGATGTAGCATATAATGCTGACTATTCTTTTGACAATTTTTCTTTTGATGAAAGTAATAGTAATATTACCCACGCCATATTTGGAGAATATAAATTTAATGCTAATGAGAAACTTAAAATAAGCGCGGGAGTTAGAGGTAATTATTTCTCTGTTCTTAATAAAACATACTGGGAACCTCGAATAAACTTAGAGGTGAACCTATCAAAAAATATCATAACAAAGTTAGCAGCTGAAAGAAAAAACCAAGTAATTAGTCAAATATCTAATTATTTACCGAATGATTTTAACCTAGATAATCAAATATGGTTATTGGCAGATTCAGAGTTTGTATCCATGCTTAGTAGTGATCAAATATCTACTGGATTTACTATTAACAAAAACGACTGGTATATTGATATCGAAGGATATCATAAATCCACAAGCGGACTTACTTCATTTGCTAATGGTTTTAATGGGGTTCTAGACTTAGAAACAGGATCAAGTAAGGTTTTTGGAATAGACGTATTAATCAAAAAAAGAATAAAAAATTATAGAACTTGGGTTGGATATTCATATACAGATCAAGATTTCAGATTTGAAAATGTAAATGACAACCAATATTTTCGAGGTAATTTTGACATTAAACACTACTTATCTTGGATACACAGCTATCAATGGAATAATTTCGAATTTTCATTAGGATGGACTGCAAGAACAGGTCGACCTTATACTCCTGCTTTAGGTA
Organism: Aquimarina sp. AD1; assembly: GCF_003443695.1. Taxonomy (NCBI): domain Bacteria; kingdom Pseudomonadati; phylum Bacteroidota; class Flavobacteriia; order Flavobacteriales; family Flavobacteriaceae; genus Aquimarina; species Aquimarina sp. AD1. The sequence goes on from NZ_CP031966.1 coordinate 2,586,396, forward strand.
TTGTAGAAACTAATGAATTTATTCTTATTGACTATGGAGAAGTTAATAGTGATCGATTAGATACTTACCATCGTCTAGATTTTTCTGCTTCTTATAAATTTAATTTATCAAAAGATGATGCTTTGCAAAGCAAAATTGGTTTATCGTTATTTAATCTTTATGATAGAGAGAATACTTTAAATCGAACATATAGTGTTAGATTTGATAATAATACTTATTTACTGCAAGAAGTAAACACCTTTTCTGCCGGAATTACACCTAATGTGTCTTTTCGAATAGATTTTTAAAACAAAAAAAACCATCCCAAACAACAAATTTGGAATGGTCTATAAAAAGTTCAAAGCTTTATTTTATACTATAATTTATTATTAGTATAGATATTCTAAAGCTACGATGTCAAAGCTACTAAATTCTCCATCTTCACTACCATCAAAACAAGAGATCATTAATGAACCAGAATCCAAACCGCTCTGACCCCACTGATTTGCAGTAGGTGTACCAGGAATATTAATTGCTCCTATACTACCAGCAGTTCCCTCATTACTATTATCACATCTTCTACGAGCATAATCAGTATGTCTAAAACCTAAGGCATGACCTATTTCGTGTCCGATTACGTGCTCATTTACATTATTTACGTTACTTCCACCGAAAGTTCCTGTTCCATTTAAGATTTGGATAAACTTTCCTGGTCTTCCTCCTTCAGGAAATTCTGCTTGACCACCAGCTCCGCTACCATTATTGTTATAAACAACCATATCAGCAGCTTCAAAATTAGTCCCAAAAGTTAATCTAAAGTTTAAAGTAGTACTAATTCTGTTATAGTTATTAACAGCCCATTGTAAACCTGTCTGCATATTACTCGTTAATGCATTACCAGATCCTGTATATCCTAAAATATCAATAGTTCTATTAGCAGAAGAAACTAAGTTATTCGTTCTGTATTGCTTATTAACACCATCTTCTGAATCTTCTAAATCATAACTTCCTTTCTCAATCTCAGAAAGTTTCATCATAATATCTCCAGAAAGAACGTATTCCTCTTCTATTCCATTAAGAAGAGTAATCTTTTCAATAGTAGCATTACCAGGATTAACTCCTGTAGCCCATATTTTATCCTGTAAATCTTTACTTAATTCTAATGAAACCGGTTGTTCATCATTTGTGATTTCGTCTTTTTGGCAAGATGTAACCACACCAGCAGCCATAGCGCAAAGCGCTAAAAATTTTAATTTTTTCATTTAAATTGTTGAGTTTGTGTATTATTACAGAATAGATCCGTTTTAAAATCTATTCTGCAAGCAAATATTTTTGTGAAAGCTTTGAACTTTTTTAAAAATTTTTGCAGCCTGCAAGTTATACATTTATTTCAATGAAACAACAAAAACTTTGAATAATTTATTGAAAATACGGGAAAACTGTAAAATAAATTTATTAAAAAACCTTAAAAAGGCATGAAAATACCAATTCCATAATTTAAGAAAACAAATCTATAACAATCTTATTTTCAATATCCTTCATAAAAAAACCATCCTGAAATTTTATCAAGATGGTTTTATAAAAAGATTCAAAGCCTTTATATTATATAATTTTTACTGTATACTTAGTTAGTTTTAGTATAAAGCGTTTAAAGCAGTAATATCTGTACTTGTGAATTCTCCGTCTTCTCCAGAACCAAAACAAGCTAACATTATAGAATCTGCTCTATCAGAACTTGGAGTACCGTTAATTAAGATTGCTCCAACTCCAGCAGTTCCTTCATTAGTATTTTGTCCACAACTCTGACGAGTTGTCCAATCTTGGTGACGGAATCCAACAGAATGACCGATTTCGTGAGTCATTACGTGCTCTACTACATTTGTACTAAAAGAATCCGTACCAGCATTGATCTGAACTCTTTTAAATGCTTGTCCACCAGATGGGAATCCAGCAGATCCACCTCCACCAGAAGCTCCGTTATTATAAACAACCATATCGGTGTTATTAAAGTTACTTTGGAAAACAAGAGATAAGTTAAGAGATGTATTTAATCTATTATAATTATTAACCGCCCATTGTAAAGCAGTTCTCATTTTGCTCGTTAACGCACAACAAGATCCTGTATATCCAACAACTCTAAAGCTACGATTGGAACCAGTAACCAAGTTGTTAGTTCTAAACTGCTTGTTACCATCTTCTGTTACTCCTAATTTTTGCACACCCGACTCTAAATCTTCTATTGACATAAAAATATCATCAGATTGAACACCTTGTATCTCTGGATCACCTGGAAGACCTTTAAAGGTAGTGTATGTAGCTCCGTAAGTGTTAACACCAGCATCGATAAGTGCATCCAAATGAGCTTTTGTCAATGCTGCAGTTTCAGGTTGTGTTTCGTTGTTAATTTCGTCTTTTTGGCAAGATGTGATTACACCAGCCGCGATAGCGCAAAGCGCTAATACTTTGATTTTCTTCATTTTTAAAAAGTTGAGTTTGTGTAGTTACTATTAACAAAATAAATCTTCAACAAAATTTATTTTGCCTGCATTTAATTTAGTAAAGCTTTGAACCTTTTTAAATTTTAAGCGGGTTGAAGATATGATAATTTTTTTAAAATATCAGTTAAAAATTTAAATAATCCCCTAATAATAAGGCGAATACATATATTTAATTCAATAAAGTAGTGTAATTAATAACAAATACATATCCTTAAATTACACAATAAAACCGATTAAATGCATATTTAAAATTAACACCCAACTTAGCGATTAAGCAAAAAATTATGATAATATAAGAGATGTTAAAGAATTCATAAGTATTTTATTTTTTATAAAAAATGTAGTCTTTTTCTTTCATATTATAAATTTTTAACTAAAAAGTGTTAAAAAAAAATTAATATCGGCTTTAGCACTTGTTTTTTAAAAAAAATAGAGAGTAACATTTCCAATAAGAACATTATGAATAATTTACAATAATAAAAACCTAACGGAAATTGCACTTTTATTATCTTACTATAGCAATTACAATTATTCTAAAATTTTAATGAAAATATTTTCAGGCAGCTATATCATTTCCATTAAACTCTCCAGTTGTTGCATCATTACCTGTTAGCGCACCTAGGATATATAACCCTATCAGAACCAACACTCTTTTTCCAGTAAAAAATGACTAAAACTCTACATATATTTAGTGTAAAACGATTTTTTCTACGAATGATACAATCACAAAAATGATTCAAACTCGATCATTATTAGGTTAAAATCATAAAACAGTTTTTATTCAAAAAAAAATCGCTCAATAAACAATTTTATTGAGCGATTTTTCTTTTAAATATATTTTCCTATACGATTTCGGCACTTAAACCGGCTTGCAGTAACTTAGAACATCTAGGTACTAATTCCTCGTAAACTCCTGTTTTTACAGTACATTTTCCTTTATAATGAACTAACATTGCACATTGTTCTGCTTGAACTGGTGTATGCTCGCATGTATATATTAATGTTTCAATGACATGATCAAACGTATTGACATCATCATTATATAGAACAATTTCATTATTATTTTGTTCTACTGTTTTTTCTAAAACTTCTTCTAAAACCTTTTCTTGAGTGCTCATCTCATTAATTTTATACAAATATACTATTTCGAAAAGAAAAAATTATCGTCTCTCACATTATTTTAACCTGTAACCAGCTGCTATCCAATTATTTCTATCAAAACACTCAACAAACTCTAAATTATTGTCTTTGCATTGCTTGGTAATTAACTCTAAATCCTCTTGATAAAAACCACTTAACAAAAGAACACCATCAGTACGTAAAGTGTTGGCATAAGTAGGAATATCTTTTAACAATATATTTCTGTTAATATTAGCAATCACCACATCATACTTTTTATCCAGCAATAACGCAGCATCTCCTTCATAAGCGGTAATATGCTTACAATTATTTCGCTCTACGTTTTCAATTGTATTTAAATAACACCAATTATCAATATCAATTGCATCTATAGGTTGCGCTCCTTTCATTTCAGCTAAAATTGCCAAAACACCTGTTCCACACCCCATATCCAAAACCTTTTTATCTTGTAAATCTTGTTTAAGTAAGTGCTGAATCATCATATGGGTTGTCTCGTGATGACCTGTACCAAAAGACATTTTTGGTTCTATCACGATATCATAAAGTAATTCTGGCTTTTCATGAAAAGGTGCTCTTACACCACAAGTATCATCGACTACGATTGGAGTGAAATTCTTCTCCCACTCCTTGTTCCAATTTACCTGTTCTATTTCTTTAGTTGAAAAAGTAATTTCAAATTCATCAGAGTTTAGTATATAAATATCATCTAAAATATTCTCTTTCCACTCTTCCTTTTGGATAAAGGCCTCTAACCCCTTTTCTGTTTCAACAAAACTCTCAAAACCAACATTCCCTAATTCTGCTATCAGAATTTCTGTAGCGGGCTGCAATGGTGCAATATTAAAATAATAGCCTATGTATATAGGTGTAGTCATCTTTATTTAAATTAGGCAGCAAAGTTAATACTTTGACTAACAAAAAAGGTATTCGCACTTACGAATACCTCTTATTTGTTTTTAAAAATATAATTTAAAATGAATTAGCGATAGCTGCAAAACTATCAGGGTCTAATGAAGCTCCTCCTATTAGTCCTCCATCTACATCTGGTTTTGCAAAAATCTCTTTAGCATTTGCAGGTTTTACACTTCCTCCATACAATATAGAAACATCTTCTGCAATTTCTGCATTAAAAGCGTCTCCAATAGTTTTACGAATAAAAGCATGCATTTCTTGTGCTTGTTCTGGACTTGCAGTTTCTCCTGTTCCTATTGCCCAAACTGGTTCATATGCTAAAACAATATGTTTCCAAGCATCATTATCTAATTTAAATAAAGCATTCTTTAATTGCGCCTCTACTACATTAAAATGGTTACCACCTTTACGATCTTCTAGTTCTTCTCCAAAACAGAAGATAATAGTCATTTTATGCTTCAAAGCTGTATTTACTTTCTCTTCTAACAACTCATCTGTTTCCCCAAAATAAGCTCTACGCTCACTATGACCAAGTATAACGGTTTGTACACCTACACTTTTTAACATATCCGCAGAAATCTCTCCTGTAAATGCGCCACTTTCTGCTTGATGCATATTTTGTGCTGCTACATCGATATCAACTTCTTTAAGTTCTTCGAAAGCATAATAAAGATTTGTAAAGGTTGGAGCTACGATTATTTTAGCTTCTGGTGAATCTTCAAATTTTGCCTTTAATTCTGAAAGTAAAACTCCTGTCTCCGCAAGATTTTTATTCATTTTCCAGTTTCCTGCTACAATTTTTGTTCTCATTAATTTTAATTTATGTGTGTGGTTTTTATTTGGTTACAATTCTAAAAAAGATACTTACACCCTTATTCTAGGGTCTAGCCACCTGTATATAAGATCTACAAATATATTGATTAAGATAAATACAGAGGAGATTACGATTACAGCTCCCATAATAATAGGAAGGTCTGATGTATTTAATGCATCTACTATTTCTTTACCAAGACCGTTCCAACCAAAAATATATTCTACGAAAACGGCTCCTGCTAACATGGATGCAAACCAACCAGAAATAGCCGTCACTACAGGATTTAACGCATTTTTTAATGCATGTCTTTTAATTACCTGAAATAGTGATAAGCCTTTTGCCTTAGCTGTACGTATATAATCCTGACTCATCACTTCTAATAATGAATTCCTCATTAATTGAGTAACTACTGCTAATGGTCGCACTCCCAAAACTATTGCAGGCAATATTAAATTTTTCCATTGAATATAAGTTCCTTCTCCAAAATCATCTACTTCATATAAACTTCCTGTCATATTAAGATTGGTATACTCGTGTAAAACATAACCAAACAACCAAGCAAAAATAATAGCACTAAAAAAAGAGGGTACACTCATACCAATAGTACTTACCAATTGAATTAATCGATCTGCCCATTGATCCTTAGTTAATGCACTAACAATACCCATAGAAATCCCCAGAAATATAGCTATTAAAATAGCAGACACAGCAAGTACTGCAGTATTTGGCAAGGTTTCTTTAATCACCTGACTTACTTTTTTACCGTTCTTCTGAAAGGACTCTCTTAGATAAGGGTACTTAAAAACTGTTTTTGTTCTACCAATTGTAAATAATGAAAAGCCTGTATATTTTTCGGTGTCAAAAAATGAAAAGTCATTTTCTTCTATACTATGAAATGAAACTGGCGAAAGGTCATTAAGATAATATCGATATTGTGTACTTAAAGGAAGATCAAAACCATATTTTTTATTAATAATATCTAATTGTTCTTTATTTTCATTCTGTCCCATCATCATTTGCGCCGGATCTCCGGGAAGAATAGTAAACAAAAGAAATATAACAGTAATTACTCCTAATAAAGTAAGTAATGCATACCCAAATTTATAGAAGTATTTAGTCATTACTAATTTGCCTTTTCTTTCAACTTTTCGACCTCTTCCAATGTATAGACTTTATATTCAAAAGTATCTCCATATAATCTTTTAGCATATTCCTCTATTGTAGTATTATATCCAGCATCTTTTCGGCGTTGATTAACATTTTCGACGTCTTTAATTGGCCAAATAATCTTGATCGGTGTATTCGTATTATGATTCAATGTTGTTCCTTGGGTACCATATACTTGTTCTTCACCAATGCTCATTAGATGTCTATCTTCCATCATAGCTACTAACCTAAAAGGAATCTCATCTTCTTCTCCTGCTTTTTTAATCAATGGAAGGTATTGATCTATTTTATAAGAATGCTGAATCACAAACCAAGCTGTTTTATTGGTTGGTTCACCAACTAAACTTTTACCAGGGTATCCATGTTTTTTAAAAACTTGTTCTATAAATACTGTATTCGAAGAATCTATTGCACTCTGTTGTTGCCATAGATCTGTAGTTACTTCTTCTTCTGTTGCTCCGACTAACTTCGCGATACTATCTCGCTCCTCTATTGTCTTAGCTTGCATTAATTTTCTAAACTTTTGGTCTAGTTTAGCGATACTATCTAACTGAGATTTTAATCGTACATTAATTCTAGGTTTAGACGGTTCTACTTTATCCAAAATTAACTGATCAGCATCATTCCAGTGCAGCTTTTCTGTAATGGTTCCTTTATTTAGTTTTACGATTCCAGGATTTGATCTTAATATTGTTTTAAGAGCAGTCTCATCAGTACTGTAAAAATCAAAACTTAGATTATACTGTTCTTTTTTCTGAGAAACTTCTTGAGGAGAAGATGCGGTAAGACCTATTACATCATACCCTTGAGCCATAGCCTTATCAGTAAGTCCTTTTATCACGTTCATTCCTTCTCCTTCGCTTTTTGATAAATTATACATTACAATAAGCACAACATTTTCTTTTTCTAAAAATTCTGTGGTATAATCTTCTCCATCTTTTTCAATGGCAAAATCATGAATAGGTGGTATATATCCTTCATTAATCATTTCTGTTTCTACACCAATATACTTACCATCAACTTGCGGATATTCTCCACTAGTCGTTACAATCTCTTCTTTACCATTTACATCAAACTTCCAAGAATACTTAAACTCTGCCTCTGCAGCCCCATCCGGAACTGACATTCCTTCTTCTATATTTGTTCCTATTTTATAAGCTCTAAAATCGAATGAAGGCAAATGCATTAATACGTGATACGAAAATGCTAAACAGGCCGTAAAAGAAACAAACACAATCCATTTATGAGAAGCTTCCGGGAGAATAGGTGTTATATATTTTCTTCCAAAGAATAATATTAAAATAAACACTAATAAAATCACATCTTTAGTAAAAGATTCCCAAGGAGTTAATGGCAGTGCATCCCCAAAACATCCACAATCAGTAACTTTATTAAAGTATGCCGAATAAAAGGTAAGAAATGTAAAAAAGACAATCATACCCAATAATGACCATACCGTAAACTTGGGTAGATATCCTAAAAGCAATGTAATCCCAACTATTATTTCAAAAATACAAAGGAATACTGCCATAAGTAAGGCAATTGGAATCAAAAACTCCATATTTAATACGCCTTCGCTAAAATACTCTTGTAGTTTATAGGAGAATCCTAAAGGATCATTAAGTTTAATAAAACCTGAAAATAAGAAAAGAGCTGCTACAAATATTCTGGAAAAACCAACAAGTATTTTCATCATTAGAATAGTAATTATAATTTATTTTGAACAAGATAATAGGTTTACATCTTGTTACTTTTAGTTTAACAGTATTTTATAAAATCTACATTATTTCGCTTCACCTAAATGAATCATCGCAAAAACTGCATAGTTAATCATATCTTGATAATTAGCATCGATTCCTTCACTCACCAATGTTTTACCTTTATTATCTTCAATTTGTTTTACTCGTAACAATTTTTGAATAATTAAATCAGTTAGTGAACTAACCCTCATATCACGCCAAGCCTCACCATAATCATGATTTTTATTCATCATTAGTGTTTTTGTAATACCAATATGCCTATCATACAGTTCTGTAGCTGCATCTGTAGACAAATCTGGCTGTTCTGTAATTCCATTTTCTAACTGTATTAAAGCCATAAGGCTATAATTTATGATTCCAATAAATTCAGAAACCTCTCCTTCATCTACTTTTCTTACAGCATTCTCCTGTAAACCTCTAATTCGTTGTGCCTTTATAAAAATTTGATCTGTAAGGGATGGTAATCTTAGAATTCTCCAAGCGCTACCGTAATCTTTCATTTTGTTGATGAAGAGATCACGACATTTCTTAATTACCGCGTCATATTGTGTTGACGTATCTTGCATATTACTGTTGAATTTTGCGTAAATTTCGCTTTAATATGGCAATTATACCAAATAAACATTAAAAATATAGTATAAACTCTTCTATGACTATTAATTGCAAAGGTTCTTTAATCGATCTCTCTACACCAAAAGTGATGGGTATCTTAAATCTAACACCAGATTCTTTTTATGATGGTGGAAAATATAAAGACGAATCACAGATTTTACATCAAGCCGAAAAAATGCTGCGAGAAGGAGCAACCTTTATAGATCTTGGAGCTTATTCGTCTAGACCTGGTGCAGATCATATTTCGATCGAAGAAGAAGAGAATAGAATTTTACCAATAATAACATTACTTCTCTCTAAGTTTCCTAATACTATTTTATCGATTGATACCTTTAGAAGTAAAATTGCAAAACAATGTGTTGAAGCTGGTGCATCAATTATCAATGACATCTCTGCTGGTAGTCTAGACAAAGAAATGATTAAAACTGTCGGTAAGCTCAAAGTCCCTTATATTATGATGCATATGAAAGGTACTCCGCAAACCATGAAATCTTTAAATCAATATGATAATCTGATTAAGGACGTGCAGCTTTATTTTTCTAAAAAAATAATCGAAGCCAAAAAAGAAGGAATTAACGATATTATTATCGATCCTGGTTTTGGTTTTGCAAAAAATATAAACCAAAACTTTGAGCTCCTAAAAAAACTTGATTTATTTAACCTTCAAGGGTTACCAATTCTAGTAGGCGTATCAAGAAAATCAATGATTTACAAATCATTAAAAATTGACCCATCTAAATCTTTAAATGGCACAACATCCTTAAACACTATTGCGTTACTAAAAGGTGCTTCGATTTTAAGAGTACATGATGTAAAAGAAGCTATGGAATGCATTACACTGATGAACAAATATAAAGTACAGACTTAATGTTTTTTAAAACGATGCTTTTTCAAGCTTTTCAAATCAGAGTTTCACTAATTTTTCTATTTTTACAAAAAGACCGCATTTGGATTTAATCAACCTTAGAATATTAGATGTACTAGATATCGTACTCGTGGCACTTTTGCTATACTATATCTATAAGTTGGTTAAGGGAACAGCAGCAATTAACATTTTTATAGGAATCGTAATGATTTACTTGGTTTGGAAACTTACGCAATTTCTAGCCATGGAAATGCTAAGTAGTGTCTTAGGAGAATTTATTGGCGTGGGAATGTTTGCTTTAATTGTTGTTTTTCAGCAAGAAATAAGAAAATTCTTATTAATGATTGGATCTACAAATTTTGGAAGACGAAGAAAATTTCTAAGACAACTAAAATTTATTAGGGACACTCCAGAAGATAGTCTTACGGATGTTACTGCTATTGTTAAAGCTTGCACGAAAATGGGAGACACATTCACTGGTGCATTAATAGTAATTAAGAGGAATACATCATTAGATTTTGTAAAAACATCAGGAGATGAACTTGATATTTTAGTAAAGACACCAATAATAGAAAGCATTTTTTATAAAAATAGTCCATTACACGATGGTGCTATGATTGTAGAAGATAATAGAATTGTTGCTACACGAGTAATTCTCCCTGTGACTAACGACAGAAACATTCCTTTACGTTTTGGATTAAGACATCGGGCAGCTATAGGTATAACAGAAAAAACAGATGCACTAGCATTAATTGTAAGTGAAGAAACGGGGCAAATATCTTATGTTAAAAATGGAGAGTTTGTAATTTTTAAAACTCCTGAAGAATTGATTGAAAAAATAACAAGGGATTTACAATAATGAGCAACTATCCAACTAATATAAATCATTGTAAAAATTGTGGTTTTCAGATTGATCACTATTCCTTTTGCCCTGATTGTGGTGCTAAAAAAATAACGAAACGCATCACATTTAAAAACTTAACTCAAGAATTTAGTGATCGATTTCTTAATCTTGACAATTCATTTATAAGAACATTTATACACCTATTCACCCAACCGAATACTGTAATTGACGGATTCATTCATGGTCTAAGAAAAAGATATGTAAATGTTTTTAGTTACTTTGCTATTTCTCTAACTATATCAAGTTTATATAGTTTCATTCTCGGTAAGTATAAAGATGTAATCTTCTCGAATGTATTTACAGATGCCAATCAAATTAAAGCCTCAAAAGTAGCTTCTGATTTTTCGTTTGAATATCAATCTGTGATCTCATTTTTAACCATACCGATTCTAGCTTTGATATCGCGACTGGTATTTATAAACTATAAAAAATATAACCTTACTGAACATTTTGTAATCTACTTATATGCGTACTCACATATTACTATGGTTATAAGTTTTATTACTTTACCACTACTTCTAACCGTTAAAAACATATACTTAATTCTATGGGTTCAGTTCCCCGTTTCCATTATTTATATTGCATACGTACTTAAAAGTCTTTATGAGATAAATCTAAAAAAAATACTAATTAAGACCTTGTTTTTTATTATAATTATGTCTGTTTTATTTGTGATTTTTAGCATAATCGTAGCAATTGTAATGATGAAAACAGGTGTTATGACCGGTGAATCAACATCTTCTATTTAATTAATATTAAAAAAAACAAGCGTAATATATAATGGATAAAACTGTTGCAGTTAATAATTGTAAGAACTGTGGAGATAATATAAAAAATGTTAATTTCTGTTCTAACTGTGGTGCTAAAAAAATCACAAAACGTATTACTTTTAAAAACTTACTTACAGAAATAAGTGAAGTCTATCTTAATGTAGATAACACTTTTATAAAAACAATTAGAGATCTTACTATAAAACCTCACTTAGTAATCGATGATTATATTAATGGTGTCAGAAAAAAACACCTTAATCTACCTTCATACTTTCTATTATCACTTACATTATCGACTATCTTAACCTTCTTAAAGGAAAAAGCTTTTAACATTGCATCTGAATATGAAAAATTAGATGACCAATCAGAAACATTGAAGTTTTTTATAGAAGTAACAGAAAAATATCCTACACTTGGTTATTTTTTATTAATACCTTTTTACTCGTTTATATCCAAATTTATATTTAGAAAATATAAGAAGTATAATTTCACAGAACATATCGTAATAAACACATACCTAATAGCACATCTAACGATATTAACCTTTATTCCTTATCTAATTTCGTTTAGCTTTGGTGATTATATAGAAGAAAGTAGTTTTGTTTTTTTAGGGATCCAGGCTATTTACGCAACATTTTTATTCAAAAATTTATATAAAATTAAATACATAAAGGTTATCGTAAAAGGACTTATTGGATTCTTATTGATTCTTTTAATCTTTATCGGATTAGCAGTTGCGATGGCTCTATCTACAAAGTTTCTTGAAGAATACGGGTTTCTTAACTAAGCTTCTCGGACTTCTGAAAATTGCACATCATAAAGATTTTTGTAGTAGCCGTTTTCAACCTCCAACAGCTCATTATGGTTTCCTTGTTCTACAATCTTACCGCTATCCATAACGATAATTTTATCAGCATTTTTAATGGTTGCTAATCGGTGAGCAATAACAATAGAAGTTCTACCTTCTGTAATCTTGTCGGTAGCGTCCTGGATCAATTGTTCGCTATGAGAATCTATAGAAGATGTGGCTTCATCTAAAACTAAAACACCAGGATTAGAAACGTAAGCTCTAAGAAAAGATATCAATTGCCTTTGACCAGAAGAGAGCATCACCCCTCTTTCTTTCACATTATAATGATAACCGCCAGGAAGGCTACTTATAAAATCATGAATCCCTATTTCTTTAGCAGCTTTCACAACTTGATCCTCTGTTATATTCGTGTTATTTAGCGTTATATTATTAAAAATAGTATCTGCAAACAAAAACACATCTTGCAAAACTACAGCGATATGGCTTCGCAAAGATTTTAAATCAATGGTATCAATAGGTTTTTTATCAATAGAAATAACTCCTCCGTCGATTTCATAAAACCTATTTAACAAATTTATAATTGTCGATTTACCTGCACCAGTGGCCCCTACAATTGCAACTGTTTCTCCAGAATTAACAGAAAACGAGATTCCTTTTAACACTTCTTCTCCTTCTATATAACTAAAACGAACATCATTAAAATCAATATTCCCTTCTATATTCTGAAGTTCTATCGTTCCTAAATCATTTATCTTAGAATGTGTATCCAATACTGCAAATACTCGATTAGCCGCAACCATACCCATTTGTAGAGTATTAAACTTATCCGCTATCTGTCGCAGTGGTCTAAAAAGCATTTGAGATAACTCAATAAAAGCAATTACAACACCTAAGGTAATCACATCACCCTGCGCAGCTCTCAATCCTCCATACCAAACTATTAATCCTATAGTGATCGAACTAGACATTTCTGCAATAGGAAAAAATATCGAATTATACCAAACGGTTTTTATCCATCCTTTTTTGTGCTTTTCATTTATTTCTTTAAAACTATCATATTCAATATCCTCTCTAGTAAAGAGCTGAACTATTTTCATTCCAGTTATTCGTTCCTGTACAAAAGAATTTAAATTAGAAACTTGAGTTCTTACTTCTTCAAAAGCAGTTTTCATTTTTCTTTGAAAAACCCTAGTAGCAAAAATTATAAAAGGTAAAATTGCTAAAACAATTAAGGTAAGTTGCCAACTGTAGTACAACATAAAACAAAGAATAACCGCCATTTTTAACAAGTCACTTATAATCATAAAAAGTCCTTGACTAAATATACTGGCAATCGTTTCTATATCACTCACTGCACGAGTTACTAATCTACCTACCGCAGACTTATCATAATACTGTTTCTTAAAACCTAACATATGATCAAAGAGCTTCACTCTAACATCTCTAATCACCTCCTGACCTAACCAATTAGCAAAATATATAAATAGAAATTGGAAAATAACCTCCAATAATAACACTCCGAAGATTAAGCTGATATAAAAAACTATTAATTTTTCATCCTTAGGAATAAAACTTTCGTCAATTGTTTTCTGTAATAAGAGAGGTCTTAACACCGCAAAAGCGGATAATAAGATAGCAGATAAAGCCACAAAATAAAATGTAAACCGATAAGGATTAGTATAACTAATCAATCTTCTAAATAATTTAAAATCAAATGCCTTTCCGCTTTTTTCAGCCATTATTTTTTACAATAAATAGTTTTTGGGTACTGTACTTCTGTCAAATATAAACCATGAGCTGGCACAGAATACCCAGCTTCACTTCTGTTTTCACTTTTAATTATTCTTTCTAAATCTTCTAAACCTAATTTATGTTCTCCAATTTCTATAAGCGTTCCAACAATCGCTCTTACCATATTTCTTAAAAAACGATTTGCGGAAATCTTAAAAATTAATTTATTATCATTCATCTCCCAAACAGCACGGGTAATAGTACAATTATACGTTTTTACATCGGTTTTAGACTTACTAAAACATTTAAAACTCGTATAGTTTAACAGTAATTTAGCAGCTTCATTCATCAAGTCAACATCCAACTCTTTCTTTAGATAATACGCACTATCTATGCTAAAAGGGTCTTTATACAGTGTTACAAAATACTCATAAGATCTGCTTATCGCATCAAACCTTGCGTGCGCATCATCACTTACCAAACTCACTTCTTTTATTGAAATCTCTTTAGGAAGAAGAGAATTAAGCTTATATCGAAATTGAACAACATCCAATTCATCCTCATTATCAAAATGAGCCATTATTTGTTTTGCATGAACGCCAGCATCTGTTCTACCAGCACCAACAATATCAATCTTAGATTTCAACAATAATGATAGCGAATTTTCTAAAACCTCTTGTACAGAAATTGCATTAGGTTGTCGTTGCCATCCATGATATGGAGTTCCATTATATGAAAGTTCTAAAAAATATCTCAAAGGTTTATCCTATTTTTGTCCTAGTTCTAATCGCAAATATACTTTATAATATAGAGATGAATTATATAGTAACACTTCGGTTTATTTATTACATCATAAATCTTTCTTATTCAATAATTTGAAAAAAATACTCTTACTTAGCGATACTCATAGCTATATCGACGATCGTATTTTACATTATGTAAACGAAGCAGATGAAGTTTGGCATGCAGGAGACATCGGTGACCTCAAAGTAACCGATAAGATCGAAGCCATTAAACCACTTCGTGCTGTTTACGGAAATATCGATGATGACAAAGCCAGAGTTTGTTTTCCGCTACATCAGCGATTTTCTTGTGAAGAAGTTTCTGTTTGGATCACTCATATTGGAGGATATCCACCAAAATATAATCGCAATACAATACAGGAAATAAAAACAAACCCACCGCAATTATTCATATGTGGACATTCACATATTTTAAAAGTGATTCCTGACAAAAATAACGGCGTATTACATATGAATCCTGGAGCAGCCGGAAAACACGGATTTCATAAAGTAAGAACCATGTTACGATTTACATTGAGTAAAGGAAAAATAGAAAACCTCGAAGTAATCGAGCTTGGTAAAAAATAAGACCCGAAGTTGGCATACTCCGGGTCCTAACGCACTAATACTACTAAGATTTTAGGTTTATCGTAATCGATCTACAGATTTTACGAGATTTTCATCCTTTTTTATAGCCTTGTTGGCTACAACTAATAAAACGATAGAAATAATAGGAATCAACATCCCAATACCTTTCTCCGAAACCAAGGTTTCTCCAGATAATGTTAGTGACCAATAAACAAATACTCCTAGTAAAATAAAGTTTAATAAGATATTGATACGCCCCAAAACAAATTGAAGCTGTCTATTTTTAAATAAAAAAATACTTACTAAAGCCAAAATTGCTGACCCAGCAAACATTCCCAAAACCAAAAGATTATCCTGAGGTAATAATTCCTCTCCATTTTCATTAAGTCCATAAGGCAAAATAGTAGACAACCCACCGGATATTAAAACTACTAAAAACAAATAGACTGATTGAATTCTTTGTATCATTCCCCCTTATTCTTTTGGAAAAGCAAAAATAAGAGTTTCTTTTCATAATTATGTGTAAAAATCAAAAATAAAGTCGTATACTTGCATCACAATTTATGTAACCCATTCTATTTAGGTTACTTACCTTCAAAATAAAATTTTCCTAGAATTCTTCTTTAGAAAATTTAATACCAGAACCTTAAATTATATAACAAATTTAAATGTTAGAGATTTCTGAATTAAAAGCAAAAAAGCTTCCTGAGCTACAGGAAATTGCGAAAAGTTTAAATGTACCTAAATTTCGCACCATGAAAAAGTTAGACTTGGTATATCAAATACTTGATTACCAAGCAGCAAACCCTAACAAGGTAAAAGAGGTTATCACAGAAGATTCTTCTACTAAAACAGAGAAGAAAACCGAAAAACCACAATCAAAGCAAGCGCCAAGGCAAAGAAGACCGCGTAAAACTGCAAACACTCAAAATCCTCAAGCTAAAAAAGACACAAATCCTCCTGTAGAAAAAAGTAATCCTGTTAAACAAGAGCCTAAGGAGAACACCCAACCTGTGAAAGAGGTCAAGGAAAACAAAAAACCTCAAAGAAAACAGGAAGACAAAAAAGAGGAACGTAAAGACGATAACAGGAAAGATAATCGCAATAGAAATAACGATAAATCCCAAAACAAAAACCGTAATAACAATAATAAAAAAGATAATAACGGAAATAGGGATAACGGAAATAGAGACAATAGAAATCGCTATAAAGAACCAGATTACGAATTTGATGCAATCATCCAAAGCGAAGGAGTACTTGACATCATGCAAGATGGTTATGGCTTTTTAAGATCTAGTGACTACAACTACCTCTCTTCTCCCGATGACATATACGTTTCACAATCACAAATTAGACTATTTGGGCTTAAGACAGGGGATACAGTTCTTGGACAAGTAAGACCTCCTAAAGAAGGTGAAAAATATTTCCCTCTTATAAAGGTAAATAAAATTAACGGCCTCGATCCTCAAGTAGTAAGAGACAGAGTTTCTTTTGAACACCTAACACCACTTTTTCCACAAGAGAAATTTAAATTAGCAGAAAGACAAAGCACTATATCAACACGAATAATGGATTTGTTTTCCCCTATTGGTAAAGGACAACGAGGCATGATCGTTTCTCAACCAAAAACAGGTAAAACAATGCTACTAAAGGATGTAGCCAATGCAATTGCAGCCAATCATCCCGAAGTATACCAAATGATATTACTGATCGATGAAAGACCCGAAGAAGTTACCGACATGCAGCGTAATGTTCGTGGAGAAGTTATAGCATCAACATTTGACAAGGAAGCTCACGAGCACGTAAAAATAGCCAATATAGTTTTAGAAAAAGCTAAAAGATTAGTAGAATGCGGTCATGATGTAGTAATACTACTAGACTCTATTACCCGTCTAGCAAGAGCATACAATACCGTACAACCTGCTTCTGGTAAAATTCTTAGTGGTGGTGTTGATGCAAATGCACTACACAAACCAAAACGTTTCTTTGGAGCTGCACGTAATATAGAAAATGGAGGATCCCTTACTATTATCGCCACAGCCTTAACGGAAACCGGCTCTAAGATGGACGAAGTTATTTTTGAAGAGTTCAAAGGAACAGGTAATATGGAATTACAATTAGATCGTAAAATATCCAATCGTAGAATTTTCCCTGCTATTGATCTTACATCGTCAAGTACACGTAGAGATGACATATTATTAGACGAAAACACAATACAAAGGATGTGGGTAATGAGAAAATACCTAGCGGATATGAATCCTGTAGAAGCTATGGAATTTATCAATGAGCGTTTTAAACAAACAAGAAACAATGATGAATTCTTGATTTCCATGAACGGATAAAACACACCTTATATATATAATGTAGAAAATGGCTGTCACTAAAATGACAGCCATTTTTTTATTTACAGTTTTTTTAAGCATCATAATCAGCACATCTATGTAATTTTGCAATAAAGATTAAACACTGAAAGGTTTAACAACAAACAAAGACTATTATAAAAAAAAATTATGAAGACCTTAATATATAGCATACTCACCGTTTCTACTTTACTAACTAGTTGCCAAGGTAATAGTCAAAATAATAACCAAATTAGTAATACCGCTCAAAATCAAAACATAAAAGCTATCCAAACCGAACCAATTAATGGATTAGAACGAGCATATTTCGCCAGCGGATGTTTTTGGTGCGTAGAAGCAGTATATGAAAGCGTTATTGGCGTACAAGAAGTAGTCTCTGGATACTCTGGAGGACATACCAAAAATCCCACCTATGAATCGAGCAATACTGGACGCACGGGGCACGCAGAAGCTGTAGAAGTTTTATATGATCCAAAAATAATTTCCTTTTCATCACTAATTGACGTTTATTTTGGTTCCCAAAATCCAACACAAATAAACGGCCAAGGCCCAGATCACGGGTCTCAATACAGATCAATTATATTTTATCAAAATGATGAACAAAAAAATATAATTCAAAAAAAGAAAAACTTTCTTAGCAAAAGTTTAAATAGACAAATCGCAGCAGAAGTAACTCCATTTCAAAAATTTTGGAAAGCAGAAGATTATCACCAAGATTACGAAAAAAGAAATCCATATAATAGATATATTCAGAATGTATCCATACCAAGATTAAAACGTTTTCAAAAAAAATTCCCTGAATTAATCAAAGAAAACCACTAAATCGTTTTCTAAACGACTATATACAAATTCTTTTAAATAATAATCACATTCTCACTAAAATCTTACACCACAAAAACGGTCAGCTATTTCTGACGGAGGCAAAACTCGATCTAAAAACAACGTAAATAAGTGAATTTTTCAATAGAGTATTAGCCATGTTAATCTTAAAATAAAATACCTAATACAACAAACTGAAATATATGAGAATTTAAAACAAAACAAAGAAAGAAAAAACTCAAACTACTTAATATCAAAAAGATAAGATCACCAAGAAGAATAATATCTATTTAAAAGCACAGAAATATACTATGCATGCATAATTAAAAATGTTAAAGTATTGTAAAAAACAAAATCCAATCACTAATAATCCATTGATAAAAAAAGTAAAAATAAATTTTAAAAAAACTAAAAAATCGCCCACCGACTTCAAGCCCAATAAACACGGCGTAAATCAGTTGTAATACACAAAATAATCGTTGAAAAACACAAATTGATTAAAAAAAAAGTAGATTTTTATGCAAATAAAGTCAAAACAAGTTGTGTTTTTCATATTAATAACTTACTTTTGTTTATAGTTTAAGAGTTTTCAACTCAGCTGATTAATAAATAAGTTTAAACTTGTGCTCAAGGAAAACATGTTTAATTAACTGAAAAACAACAACTTAAACTTATAAATGTTCTTTAAAAATCTACTTTTTTTAACACAAAGGCAACTTTTGTTAACAATTTAGAAATGTCATTAAAAATAGTTTGGCATGTTTTTTGAGAACGGATTTTTGAACAATAACTTTTAAAAAATTATTTAAAAGAGTATAAAAAAAGCAACTAAAGATTAACGTCTTAAGATTAAAGAACCCTAATCTGCTTTATTTTTGAATTTTAACTATGTAAACACAGAAAGATTATGAAATCAATTTTTACATTTATTTTGCTATTGGTGATGACTTCCTCGACTTTCGCTCAAATAAAGTCGCTGGATCGCTATTTAATGTCCACCGCCAAATTAGAATTAAGAACTGGACCAGGAGCAAATTTTGACATTATTGGTGAAATCCCACAAGGAACACAAGTATATGTTATTAGTTCTGGTTATGGAGACTGGAGTACAGTTCAATACAAAAACGGAAACGGTTTTGTACTAACAAAATTACTAGCAGAAGATAGTAGTATTGCAGAAGCTGAAAGAGCTGCAAAAGCTGCTGAAGCTAGAAGAAATGCTGCTAGACTTGCAGCAGAAGAAGCAATTAGAAAAGCAGAACAAGCAAAAATTGCTGCTGCTGAAGCTGCAAGAAAAGCAATTGCCGAAGCAGAAAGATTAACAAGACAAGCTGAAGCTGACGCAGCTGCTGCTGAAGCTGCTGCTGCTGCCGCGAAACAAAATCAAACGGCTGCTGAAAGAAGAAGATTAGCTGAATTAGCTGAGACCCAAAAAGCACTAGAAGAAGCTAATAAAAGAACTTTAGGATCTACAGAAACTGCGTATACTCCTATTGAATCTAAAACAGCTTCAGGCGGCAGTAATGCTGGAACAAGAGCAACTGCTGCTCCTACTAAGGTAACCAGAGAAAATAAATATTCTAGTTGGGAAAAGAAAGCATATAAATCAGGAGCTACCCCTAAATCATTTAACTTTAAAGGTAAATATGAATACAAGTTAGATAATTATCTTAAAATAGAGGTTGGTCAAAATACGGACGTTGTTGTTAAACTAGTAAAAATGGGTAAAACTGCGAAAGATGATGAAACAGTGAGAATCGTTTTTATCAATAGTAGCCAAACCCAATTTATAAGAAATATACCAGAAGGGGAATACTACTGTGTTATTGCTTATGGAAAAGAATGGAGAGAGTCTCCTAGCAAAAATGGAAAGCGTCAAGGAACGTTTACAAAAAACGCTTTGTATGAAAAAGGACAGGACATCTTAGACTTCAAAACTATCAAAACTGAGGCAGGATTAAATGTACCTAATTATAGTCTTTCATTAGATCTTATGGATAATGGAACATTATATAACGGATCAGAAGATCAAGATAATATCAAAGCGTCTGATTTCAATTCTTTCTAAGACAAGAAGGTATATAATTTAAAATATTAATTTTATTATCACCAATAATAAATGTAAGATAAAAAAGCGTCTTTTAGGGACGTTTTTTTTGTTGCTATACCGCACAAAACTTATTTTAATGTTTACAGATAAATACAATTAAGAATGATAAACAATAGTATCACAAATATTAGTTTATCAAATTAAACCACATATATAAAAAAGCTTTAAGTTTTTTTAAACCTAAAGCTTTTAATAATTTAACTAATTGCAGATTAAAAAATAAATAAATCTAAAAAATCCTTTAAACACTATCTTTTAAACATTACCCATTATTGCGATGTCTCTCTCTAGCTAACAATGTATTTTTAAGAAGCATAGCAATGGTCATCGGACCAACTCCTCCAGGAACTGGTGTAATAAAGGAAGCTTTTTTACTAACATTTTCAAAATCCACATCCCCTACAATTCGATATCCTCTTTCTCTAGAATCATCAGCTACCCTAGTAATACCTACATCAATAATAACAGCATCGTCTTTTACCATTTCTGCTTTAAGAAAATTAGGAACACCTAAAGCTGATATAACAATATCTGCCTGAGAAATGATTTGAGTAATATTTTTTGTATGACTATGTGTTAATGTCACTGTAGAGTTACCAGGCCATCCTTTTCTACCCATCAAAATACTCATTGGTCTACCTACAATATGACTTCTACCTATAACTACGGTATGCTTTCCTTTTGTGTCAACATTATAACGTTCTAAAAGTTCTAAAATACCAAAAGGTGTAGCAGGAATAAAAGTAGACATATCCAAAGCCATTTTTCCAAAATTCATTGGATGAAAGCCATCAACATCTTTATCTGGATCTACAGCCAACAATACTTTTTGAGTGTCAATTTGTGGAGGTAGTGGTAACTGAACTATAAATCCATCAATATCAGAATCTTCATTCAGTTCTTTAATTTTAGCCAATAGCTCAACTTCACTTGTAGTACTTGGCATTTTTACTAAAGTAGATTCAAAACCTATTCTTTCACATGCCTTTACCTTACTACCAACATAAGTAAGACTCGCACCATCATTACCAACTAATACAGCTGCTAAGTGCGGAACTTTCTCGCCACGATCTTTCATCTTTTGAACCTCGTCAGCGATTTCATTTTTTATATCGTTACTTACTTTTTTACCGTCTAAAACTTCCATATTGAGCCCCTACTCTATTATTAATTTAATTATATATTATTTCATTTTACCCATCATCTGCATCATTCGCTTTCCGCCTCCACCTTGCATCATTTTCATCATTTTACTCATCTGATCAAACTGCTTAAGCAATTGATTAACCTGCTGTACAGAAGTTCCCGATCCTTTACCAATGCGTTTTTTTCTACTTGCATTTATGATCTGAGGTTTTGTTCGTTCTGCAGGGGTCATAGAATGAATAATTGCTTCGATGTGTTTAAAAGCATCATCATCGATATCGACATTCTTCATCATTTTACCAGCTCCAGGAATCATTCCAACCAAATCCTTCATATTACCCATCTTCTTAACCTGCTGAATTTGTTTTAAGAAGTCATCAAAACCAAATTGATTTTTGGCAATTTTTTTCTGTAATTTTCTGGCCTCTTCTTCATCAAATTGCTCTTGAGCTCGTTCTACAAGAGATACAACATCTCCCATGCCCAAGATACGATCTGCCATACGAGAAGGATAAAAAACATCAATTGCTTCCATTTTTTCTCCTGTACCAATAAACTTTATCGGTTTATTAACAACAGATTTAATAGAAATTGCTGCTCCACCTCTAGTATCACCATCTAATTTAGTAAGAATAACACCATCAAAATTTAACACATCATTAAATGCCTTTGCTGTATTAACGGCATCTTGACCTGTCATAGAATCTACAACAAATAATGTTTCATTAGGAGTAACCGCTTTATGGATATTAGCAATCTCGGTCATCATGACTTCATCAACCGCTAAACGACCTGCTGTATCTATAATAACTACATTAAATCCGTTTGCTTTAGCATGGGCAACACCTGCTTTAGCAATCGCAACCGGATCATTATTTCCTCTATCACTAAAAACCTCTACATTTATTTGTTCTCCAACTACATGTAACTGATCAATAGCTGCTGGTCGATATACATCACAAGCAACTAAAAGAGGTTTTTTAGTTTTTTTATTCTTTAGAAAGTTTGCTAATTTTCCAGAAAAAGTAGTTTTACCAGATCCTTGTAATCCAGACATTAAAACTACTGAAGGATTACCCGAAAGATTAACACCTGCTACTTCTCCTCCCATCAATTCGGTTAACTCGTCTTTTACAAGTTTCACCATTAATTGACCAGGTTTTAAACTTTTTAGTACATTCTGACCTAATGCTTTTTCCTTTACAGTAGCTGTAAAATCTTTGGCGATTTTATAATTAACATCGGCATCAACCAACGCTCTACGAACTTCCTTAAGTGTCTCAGCAACATTTACTTCCGTAATTTGACCGTGGCCTTTAAGAATATGTAACGCCTTATCTAACTTATCACTTAAATTATCAAACATATGCTTTCTTCAGATTTTGAAAAAATCTACTTTTTTAGTAGACAGGTGCAAATTTAATGATTTGAAGTGTATTAATAAAGAATGCCAATAACAGAATTCTAAATATCAAGAAAGAAATTTTACTGAAACAAAAAAAGCTATTAGAAAGAACATAAGGTTATCTTTCTAATAGCTTTCCGGACATTATTCTTAGGCTAATTCAACTTTATGTCCTTTATAAAGATGGAGGAATTAATACTCCATTAATAACATGCACGATACCATTAGAAGCTTCAATATTTGCAATATCTACTCTAATAATTTCATTTAGAAAGACTTGTCCATCAATCATGTCAATAGTTACCTCATCTCCTTGAACAGTAGTAACCGTTTGTCTTGTAAGCAAATCATCGGCAGTAAATTTACCGGATGCCACATGATACAATAGCACTTCGGTTAAAGCTTCTCCTCCTGGAATTGCATCTAAAGCAGCAAATGCATCATTAGTTGGTGCAAATACGGTAAAAGGTCCCTCTCCATTTAGTATGTCTACCAGATTAGCTGCCTGTAATGCCCCCACTAAAGTAGAAAGCTCTGGAGTTGCAACAGCTATCTCTACAATAGATTGAAGATCGGCTGGAGGGAGTAATACTCCATCAATTACGTGTACAACACCATTAGCTGCTTCGATATCTGCCAAAAGTACTTTTATAGTACCATTTAAAAACACCTCTCCATTAATCATTTCAATGGTTACTTCATCTCCTTGCACCGTAGTAACTGTTTGCCCTGCAATTAACTCTTCTGCAGTAAATCTTCCTGCTGCTACGTGATACAAAAGCACCTCTATTAAAGCATCTCCATCAGGAATAGCATCTAAAGCAGCAAATGCATCATTAGTTGGCGCAAATACTGTAAAAGGACCTTCTCCATTTAATGTATCCACTAAATTAGCTGATTGTAATGCTCCTACTAAAGTAGAAAGCTCTGGAGTTGCAACAGCTATCTCTACAATAGATTGAAGATCGGCTGGAGGGAGTAATACTTCATCAATTACGTGTACAACACCATTAGCTGCTTCGATATCTGCCAAAAGTACTTTTATAGTACCATTTAAAAACACCTCTCCATTAATCATTTCAATGGTTACTTCATCTCCTTGCACCGTAGTAACTGTTTGCCCTGCAATTAACTCTTCTGCAGTAAATCTTCCTGCTGCTACGTGATACAAAAGCACCTCTGTTAAAGCATCTCCATCAGGAATAGCATCTAAAGCAGCAAATGCATCATTAGTTGGCGCAAATACTGTAAAAGGACCTTCTCCATTTAATGTATCCACTAAATTAGCTGATTGTAATGCTCCTACTAAAGTAGAAAGCTCTGGAGTTGCAACTGCTATCTCTACAATAGATGGTAAAGGCTGAAAAGATGGTGGTATTAATACTGCATCTATGATTTGGATTACTCCATTGGAACCGCCAATATTTGCAGAAAGCAACTTAACAGTATCATTGATAACAATTTCATTGTTTTCATCAAGACTTACCTTAACGTTTTCTCCTTGTAACGTTTCTATCATTTCTTCTCGCAACAATCTTGGAGTATTAAATCTTCCACTCGCTACATGATATAGCAAAACTTGTTTTAACACCTCTAGCTCTGGAACTTCATCTAAAGCCGCAAAAGCGTCATCTGTAGGTGCAAAAACAGTAAATGGACCTTCTCCGGACAAAGGAGCTACTAAATCTGTAGCTTGTAAAGCGCCAACTAAAGATGTGAATTTACCATCTTCTACAATTAAATCAACGATCGTTTTATTAGGGAAAATAGTTTTAACTAGTTTAGCATTCCAATCTCCTCTTCCTATTCCATTTCCAAAAATTCTAAAATGCCCCTCTAGATCACCTTCTTCATCTACTCTTCCAATTCCAAAAATCAAATTTCTACCAGGAGGATTAATTATTAAATAAACAATTCCATCACTTACAATAGCTCCTCTAGTTCTAGCTTTAGTTCCATCAGGCAATACCAAATTTCCTCGAACAATTGTAAAGCTTGCATGATACAAGGTGAAATTTAAGCGAAGTTTCCCTGTAATATCTGTTCCTGCTCCTGTTCCACTATTCACTGTTGCAGAAAAATCATATACTCGTCGTTCTCTACTGATATCAAATCTAGAATCTTTAGAACTACCAAAGGCTTCATCTTCATTTACGGGCTCAAGCAACTCACCATCGATAATGTTCTGAGTCATTTCCTCGACTTCGTCAAAACTAATAATTTTTGATTCTTCAAATTCAATTTGATCAGGGTTTTCAGGGTCTAATTCATTATTATCATTTTGACAAGAAATGATAAAGTTCATTAAAAAAAGGCACAAAAAGGGTGCCGTTAATCTTTTGATTAGCGTTTTCATGAGTTTAAATTTAAATTAGTTATTATTTAAAATATGTGTGAGAAAAAAGGGCATTTAGTCCTGAATTAATAGGGGGATTCAATATCTAAATGCCCTTTCGGGGGAATTATAATCTAGAGGCACAATGAACTATATATTTTAGCTTACTGTTCTAGTCAATTTCTTCTTATAGTGCAGGAAGAATTACATTATCAATTGCATGGATTACTCCATTTGCTGCCTGAACATTTGTAACGATAATATTACTTACTCTATCATTAGCATCTGTTAATGTTGCGTTGGTTGCATCTGCTGTAATATCTCCTCCTAATGTGGTTACAGTACCAGTCATTAAACTTTCTGCTCTAACATTTGCTTCTGCTACAACATGAAGATTTAGCGTAGCCGTTAATGTAGCTTCTTCTATATCAGCTAAAGAAGCTGCTCCAAGTTCTGTTAAAAGACTAGCGAATGCATCATTTGTTGGAGCAAATACGGTAAAAGGTGCTGGGGATGTTCCATTTTCTGTACTTAATATAGAAACATAATTTTCATCTAATTGATCATCTCTAGTAAGGGCTGCTACCAGATTACTAAAAGTTGCATCAGCTGTAGCAAAAGTAACCACTGTTGGTAAAGTGATTACAGCATCAACCTTATGAATTACTCCATTAGAAGCAACAATATCTGCTTCACTAACATCGGATATACCATTAAAAGAAACTCCACTTTCAGTATTTATATAAATACTTAAGTTATCCATAGTATCACCGTAGGTAGCTAATGTATTATTATAACTAGTAGTAAGGGCAGTCGAAACATTGGTTCCAGCAATTACATGATTTAATAAAACCTGCTCTAATGCAGCAGTTGATAATCCAGAAATATCTCCTAAATCTATGAATGCATCGTTATCAGGCGCCAGTAATGTTAAATTACTATCTGCACCACTTAATACAGCTACAAAATCCGTGTCAAAACCAGGCGTAGTTGCTGCTCCAGCAAGTGAAGAGAAATCACTATCAGCTGTAACAAAAGTAAGCATCGTAGGCAATGGAATTACTTTATCCACTGCGTGTATAATACCATTATCTGTCATTATATCTGGAGTTGTTACAGTAGACTCCCCATTTATTACTACACCATTTGCTGTATTAATATACATACTGATATTAGTATTAGAATTAGATTCTGTAGCTAAATTTTTCACATAACCTGTTGTTAGACTAGTAGAAGCTTGCGTAGTTCCTAAAACGTGGTTTAATAAAATTTGCTCTAACGTTTCAACAGGCACATCTTCTAATGGTGTTCCATCTAAGAATTCAGTAAATGCAGCGTTGTTAGGTGCAAATACAGTAAAGTTACCATTCCCATTTAATGTTACGTCTAAATCAGTTCTTTCTAATGCAGCTAATAAAGAACTATAATCCGCATTATCTGCAACAAAATCAGCTATTGTCATTGCATCAGGGATAAATGTAGTATCATCATCATCACTACAAGAAGCAATTGAAATAATACAGAATGCTAAAAAAGCTTTTTTGAAGAAATTTTTCATGTTATTGGTTTTTATTTTTTTAATTTATTGTTCGTTGATGAAACAACTGATAAAGTAAAAGTGCTACCTTAAAAAACGATTTTAGTATTTTTTTAACTTTTTGTTTAACTATTTAACTGAAAAAATTAAACAAAAAATTATCCGTCATTCTCATCACAAGATGCTTCAAACGTTAGTATCTCAGATACTAATTGATCATTATGTATTACTTCTATACTGGTTCCGTCACTTAATGATAATCTTAAAGGGTAATTAATGGCAACTAATGTATTTTCATCAAGATCATCCATAAATCCATACACTTGAGCATCATGAATTACTTCTATTGTATTTAAAATATTATTAGCGGTATTGTAAGTTGCGAACCTAAAAGGATATACAAAATCAATACATTCTATATCGTCATCTTGTAGCTCACAACTATTCGCCAACATTTGTAATTGTGATTCGTTTTCGATTATTTCTTCTATATAATTGTGTTGTGTAATCGTAATAGGAAATTGGATCTGAATATTATCTGTTTCTGTAAAAAGATCATAATCTGAAATTTGATTGATGATTATTTCATCTGCACCATTTAGGATTATCGAATACGGTAAATTAATACTGTAGCAGTTACCTCCATCAACTAAATCATCAAAAGACCCATCGTGAGTAACAATACTCCTCATTAAACCAGCGAGTTGAGAATCCTGATGGATAACATTATCCAACTCAGGATCAATAAGTTCTCTCTCTTCTTCTTGGCAAGAAATCATTAATACCGTAAAACTTATTAACATCAAGATTATAAAATTTCTTATTTTTTCCATAGTACTTTTCTTCATTTAATTCACTATTATAACAATTTAAGTACTCAAATTCCCACTAGCTTAAGTTTTTTTTTAATTTTGAAAAAAATTCAAAATGCCAAAAACCCTCTTCAAAGATGTTTGCGAGGAAAGATTGTTTTCAGAATTATTTAAAAAACATTCTAAAAATCTTCACGACTTCATTTATTACAAATATGGTTCTCATATAAATCCTAAAGATCAAGTTCAGGAAGCTTTTATTAAGCTATGGGATAATTGTAATAAAGTTTCAATAGAAAAAGCAAAGAGTTTTTTATTCACCGTAGCTAATAATCTTACTTTAAATCAGATAAAACATGATAAAGTAAAATTAAATTATAAGTTAACAGAAACAAAAAATAGTACAAATGAAAGTCCTCAATTTATAATGGAGGAAAAAGAATACCTTTTAAAATATCAAAATGCACTGTCTAACTTAACAGAATCTCAACGAGTTGCATTTTTAATGAATAGAATAGAAGGTAAAAAGCACAAAGAAATTGCTGAATTATTAGGCATTTCCAGAAAAGCTGTAGAAAAAAGAATTTATGGTGCTCTAGAGAAGTTGAGAAAAGATATTGAAGGAATTTAAAAATAATTAAAAACTAAGGTAGGAATTTCCACCTATCAGTTGTTATAATATTAAGAAACTTGTTATGAAAAAGGAGGATCTTATTAATAAGTGGTTGAACAATGAACAACTCACTAAGCAGGAATCAGAGGCGTTTGAGAAATTGGACGCCTATGATTCTTATGTAAAAATATCAGAAACTGCTAAAAAATTTAGTGCGCCTGATTATGATACAATAAGTAATTTACAAAACCTTACTAACGATTTATCTAAGAAAAAACAAATACCAAAAAGAAAATCTTATATTAAAAGATTATTTCCTATAGCTGCAATCTTTGTGATTGGGATTGGCATATATTTTTCTTTTTTCAAACAATATGACACCACAATTAAAACGATAAGTGATAAATCTACCATTAATCTTCCTGATGATTCAATGATAAGACTTAATGCTACCTCTTCATTAACTTACAATGAAAAAAATTGGGAAAGTGAACGTAAAATATCATTACAAGGAGAAGCATATTTTAAAGTTGCTAAAGGTAAAAAATTTGATGTCCATACTCCATCAGGGATCGTAAGTGTTATAGGAACTAGGTTTAATATTAAGCAAAGGGAAAACTTTTTTGAGGTAATCTGTTACGAAGGAGTTGTTAGTGTTACTATAGGTAATGAAACAAAGTATTTGAGAGCTGGAGATGTGCTAGAATATCATTCAAACGATATTTTAAATAAGAAAACTATCGACCGGCTACCTAAATGGTATGATAATAAAAGTTCTTTTTACAAAGTTCCCTTTTCTAAAGTTCTTAAAGAATTAGAATGGCAATATGGAGTTACGCTACAAACAAAAAATATAGATACTTCAATATTATTTACAGGTAATTTTGTACATTCAGATATTGAAAATGCATTAAAATCAGTTACGATTCCAATGCGTATAAAATATGTGATTAATAACAAAACAGTAACTTTATCTAAAGAGTGATTAAACCCAAAATCCTCATTTCTATTTTTTTAATGTTATTTTTTCTTTTTAAGGTAAATTCTCAAACCGAAAAAGATGCGATTTCGCTTATATCATTTTTAAATACTACACAAGAAAAGTTTGGATATGATTTTTCGTATGTTAACCAAGAATTGGAAAATATTAATATTATAAAACCTTCTAATTCCAGTTCTTTCGAACAAACGCTTGTATATCTTAGAAATAATACTCCATTTGATTATACTGTCCTAAAAAGCAATTCTGTTGCTGTTAGTTTTAAGTTCGTAGAAATATGCGGTGTTTTAGTTGACATCACTAATAAAATCATATCTGATGCTTCTATTCAAGGAATTGAGTATACTACTATTAGTGATATCAATGGCAAATTCGCACTTAAAGTGAATTCTCCTAATGAAAAAATTAAAATTAGCTTTTTAGGTTACTCACCTGTCACTATTTCTGCACTTGATTTTTTTGGAAAACCTTGTAAGAAAATAAAATTAATTCAAAAACTTGAATATATAAACGAAATCGTCCTGAATGACTATTTAATTAAAGGTATAGATAAACAACTTGATGGTTCTATTCAAATTGATTATAATGATTTTGGTATTCTACCTGGTCTCACAGAACCAGATCTATTACAAACCATACAGGCGCTTCCAGGAGTTCTTAGTGTAAACGAAACTGTTTCTGATATCAATGTAAGAGGAGGTACTAATGATCAAAACCTAATTCTATGGGATGGTATTAAAATGTATCAATCCAGTCACTTTTTTGGACTTATCTCTGCATTTAACCCTTATTTAACTAAAAATGTTCAGGTATACAAAAATGGTTCAAGTGCTAAATATGGTGATGGTGTTTCAAGTGTAATAGCAATGAATACTGCCAACAAAATTAACAATAAGTTAGACGCAAGCATTGGTTTAAATTTAATTAGTGTTGACACCTATATAGATACTCCAATAAATAAAAAATCATCCATTCAATTAGCGGT
This sequence comes from Aquimarina sp. AD1, assembly GCF_003443695.1. Taxonomy (NCBI): domain Bacteria; kingdom Pseudomonadati; phylum Bacteroidota; class Flavobacteriia; order Flavobacteriales; family Flavobacteriaceae; genus Aquimarina; species Aquimarina sp. AD1. The sequence goes on from NZ_CP031966.1 coordinate 2,616,851, forward strand.
AAGACATTCTATTAATGATATTTTAGAAACACCTACATATAACCAGTACTTTGATAAAGCATTTCAAAATTCCGAAGTATTTAGCACCAATAATTCTGGAGAGCGATTTTCTTTTTATGATATAAGTATGAGATGGTTGTATCAATTATCACCAAAAGATCTGATAAAGGTCAATGCTCTTCTAATGCGAAATAACCTTGTTTTTCAGGAAAATTCTTCTGACACCACGATTAATAACTCTAGAGAAAGCAGTGCCACACAAAACAATATTGTAGGTGGTATTCTTTATCAAAGAAATTGGAGTAAACTTTTTCAGAGTGAATTACTGCTGTATGGCACAAATTATGTCCTAGAAACAATTAATTCTGACATACCAAATAATCAGCGACTTTTGCAAAACAATGATGTTTTAGAGAATGGTATAAAACTAAATACATTTCTTAAAACTGATGCTAATATTAATTTAAAAAACGGGTACCAATTCAATGAAACGGGTATATCATATTTACAAGAATTAAACAATCCAACATTTAGAGATCTTACTAAGGAAGTTATCCGTACGCATAGTTTATTTTCTGAGATAGAATATAATTCTGATAGCAGTGCCATATACGCCAACTTAGGTGCTCGCCTCAATTACTTAGAAAAGTTTGACACATATATTCTGGAACCAAGAATTAATTTTTACAAAAGATTTAATAATCACTTTACAATTGAGGTTTTGGGAGAAATTAAAAGTCAATCTACATCTCAAGTTATAGATCTACAGAATGATTTTCTGGGCATTGAAAACAGAAGATGGGTATTATCGAATGATGAAAACATTCCTATTTTAAAAAGTAAACAAGCTTCTATAGGCCTTAGCTATAACCACAATAATTGGCTTATAACTACAGATATTTATTATAAAGATGTAAAAGGAATTATTACTAGAAGTCAAGGATTCCAGAATCAATTCGAATTCTCAAATGACCACGGTTCCTACGAGGTATTAGGAATTGATTTTTTGATTAACAAGAGATTTAAAAACTTTAGTACTTGGCTTAGTTATTCATATGCAGATAATGAATACTCATTCTCTAATTTAAGTCCATCCAATTTTGCCAACAATATTGATATTATGCATAACGTAAACTTTGCAGCTGCATATAACAATAAAAACTTAAAGATATCTGCTGGTGTAAATTGGCATAGCGGAAAACCAACTACATTCCCTAATACCACAAATAGCATTGAAAATGATATCATAAATTACCAAAACCCAAATAGCAATAGATTAAATAGTTACACGAGAATCGATCTTTCATCTACCTATACTTTTAAAATAGGAAAAAGCATTAACGGTTTAGCTGGGTTTTCAATATGGAATCTTTTAAATCAAGAAAACATTTTTAATCAATATTTCGTCATAAGAAATCAAAGTGAAATTGAAACTGTAAAAGAATTTGGTTTAGGTATTACACCTAATGCTGTTTTTCGATTAAGTTTCTAACCAAGCTTTTTAACGCCATTATACCCAACAATATCCTCTCCTCCCGCAACTTTTTCTATATTTTGAATTATCTCAAAATCATTTTTCCTGAAAAAGTCTTTTGTGTTAGAATTAATTTGAGTACTTAAGGTTATCATGTTAGCTTCTCTTGCAACTTCTTCCAAAGTCTGGTAAAGTTTCTTTGCTATTCCTCTTCCTTGATAATTTTGATGAACAAAAATATATTCTATTTCCCCATTTTTACTAAGCGAAAATGAACCAATAACTTCTCCATTAAGTTTAGCATTATATACATAATCATCTACAAACTTTGTTTTCCAATGGTTTTTATCTAATGCTAGTCTAGAAAATATTTTCACCTCTTCTTTGGTGAAAATCTTAGAACCATAGATGGTAACTGTTTGATAGAATAATCGTTGCATTAATGGCAAATCACTATCAGTAGCTTTGGATATTTGATAATTCATTTAGTTAGGCAGAAGAACACTTCTCTTATTATGGGGTAAAACAACATTTCCTATAAAAATAAAAAAAATGCCGTAGGAATGAAATTTTTAGTTAAAAAAAACATAAAACCAGCGATAAATATCGTAATTTTTAAGTGCCCTAAACTATTTTTATGAAACATACCTATTACTACCTCACCATTCTACTATTATTTACTAGTAGTATTGGACTATCACAACAAAAAAAACTGGATAGCATTATTCAGGTTACAAAAACTATATCGGATTCCTTAAATATTAATCTTGCAGCTGACTTGATCTATGAATTGAATCTAAATGAAGAATTTGAAGAAGGTCTAAAATATTGTGATAGCATTATTAAAATTTCTAAAGAGATTAAATACGATAAAGGTGTTGGACAAATACATAACGAAAAAGCTGCGATCTATAATCACACAGATGATTTATACGAAGCTTTAAAATGTTTTGATCAAGCCGCTTTATATTACGGAAGAATAAATTACACAAGAGGGCTGGCGATAATTCAAAATAATAAAGCAGTAATTGAACAGCGACTAGGAAATCCCGAAAAAAGCATTACTCATCTTTTAGAAGCTAATCAATATTATGAAAAATTAAAAGATAGCGCTAGCCTATCCACAACTATTAATAATATTGGAAATGTCTATGGAGACATTAATGAACTTGAATCCGCTAAAAAATATTACTATCAATCATTAGCACTAAAACGAAACACAGACTCGAAAACTATAGGTTCTACCCTTAATAATTTAGCACTAATCTATATCAAAGAAAAAAAATTAGATAGTGCATTAGTATTACTAAATGAATCCTTAAAAATTAATAAAAAAGAAAATGACAGTCATGGAATTGCTGAAGCCTATAGTGCTCTAGGTAGAATATCTTTTATTAAACAAGAGTACCAGCAAGCTAAAAAATATTATGAATCAGCCCTTTTTATTGGGGGCAAAGTAGCTTATAAAGAAAGATTAATTAGAACAAAATTATCTCTTGGCGAAGTTGCTATAAAAACTAAGAAATTTCAAGATGCAGAAAGCTATATTTCTGCAGCTACCAGTGAATCACAAAAACTTAATTCTACACCATTACTTCTCAACTGTTATGATTTATCGTCTGCTCTAGATTCTGCGCAAGGAAAATATCAAGACGCATATAGATGGCAAAAAAAATATAACAACTTATTTAACGCCCATACGCTTAAAGAAACTAGTCAAAAAATAGAACTTGTAAAAAGAAGAGTTGAAGATGAAAAAAAGCAACAAATAATTTTAGATAAGCAAAAAAGAAGTGAACAATTAGCTAAAGAAGAATTGTTTAAACAAAAAATATATACCTATGTAGCAATTGCAGCTTTTGTTGTTGCCTTCATTTTTATTATTGGTATAGTAAAAAGTAGATTAGAGAGAGCTAAATATATAAAAGAACTAAATGAGTCTAATCAAGTAAAAAACAAATTATTTTCTATTGTATCTCATGATTTAAAAAATGAAATACACGGTTTAGATAATACTCTTAACTTATTAAGAGATGATGTCATTTCTGAAAATGAATTTAAAGAGATAATCCCTTTACTTTCTAATAGCGCTCATCAAACATCGTTATTATTGACTAATCTATTAAACTGGTCCAAGTCTCAGATGAATGAGCTTAAGGCAAACCCTAGTACGTTTGATTTTTCAGAAATCATACGAGAAAAAATTATATTTTTTTCATCAAAAGCTTCTCAAAAAGAAATCAAAATCATTAATGACTTAAAAGATACCACACAAGTATATGCCGATAAAGATATGTGCACCATAGTAACCCAGAACCTAATTGCAAACGCAATAAAATTTTGTAATCCTAGAGACACAATAACCTTATTTAAAAAAGAAGAAAACAACGTTGTAAAAATCTATTTTAATGATACTGGAATTGGAATATCCGAAGAAAATCTAAAGAAAATTTTTTCTGAAGAAACCTTGACTACAAAAGGCACTAACAATGAAGCTGGCACTGGACTAGGGCTAAATATTTGTAAAGAATTGATCACTCTTAACAAGGGAAATCTAACTGTTGAAAGTACTCTTGGAAAAGGAAGTTCTTTTTGTATTACACTACCAAAAACCCTAAACTCTTAAAATAATTACATACGCTCTGGAACCTGAATCCCAAGCAAACTAAATGCAGATTTAATAGTTTTACCCACCATTTCGGACAGTTGAACTCTAAAAACTTTTTCGTTTTCAGAATCTGCACCAAATATTGATACATTCTGAAAAAACGAATTATACGCCTTTACTAAATCATATGTGTAATTAGCAACAACTGCAGGGCTTAAATCCTTAGCTGCACTCTGTATAATATCAGGATATATCTCCAATAATTTAATCAATTCCTTTTCTTTTCCATCCAGTACTATATCATTTACAGAAGTACTCGAATTGAAATCAGCTTTACGTAAAATAGCCTGAATCCTTGCATAAGTATATTGAATAAAAGGACCAGTATTTCCTTGAAAATCTACTGATTCTGATGGATCAAATAGTATTCTTTTCTTAGGATCCACCTTAAGAATGAAATATTTTAATGCTCCTAAGCCAATAGTCTTATAGACTGTAGTCTTCTCTTCTTCAGAATAACCATCGAGTTTTCCCAATTCTTTTGAAATTTCTCCTGCAGTCACCGCCATTTCGACAATAAGATCATCCGCATCTACAACAGTCCCTTCTCTACTTTTCATTTTACCGCTTGGAAGATCAACCATTCCATAGCTTAAATGATGTAAATTTTTAGACCAATCATATCCTAACTTCTTAAGAATTAGAAAAAGAACTTTAAAATGATAATCCTGTTCGTTACCAACAGTGTAAATCATTCCTCCAATATCAGGGTTATCTTTTACACGCTGGATAGCTGTACCTATATCCTGTGTCATATATACAGCTGTCCCATCACTACGTAACACTAATTTTTCATCTAAACCTTCATCTGTAAGATCACACCAAACAGATCCATCTTCTTTCTTAAAAAATACACCATTAGATAAACCTTCTTCTATATTATCTTTACCTAAAAGGTATGTATTACTTTCATAATAATAGCTATCAAAATCAACACCTAGTGCCTTATATGTTTGATCAAATCCTGCATAAACCCAATTATTCATAGTTTCCCACAGATCTACAACCTCTGCATCTCCTGCTTCCCAACTTCTAAGCATTTCTTGAGCCTCAATAAGGATAGGAGCATCTTTTTTTGCTTCATCTTCTGTTTTTCCTGATGCTACCAATTCTGATATCTGACTTTTATATTCTTTATCGAAACGCACATAGTAATTCCCTACTAACTTATCTCCTTTTAAACCAGTAGATTCAGGGGTTTCTCCATTCCCAAACTTTTGCCAGGCTACCATACTTTTACAAATATGTATTCCTCTATCGTTAATAATCTGAGTTTTATATACTTTTTTACCACTAGCTTTTATTATTTCGGCTACGGCATATCCTAATAAGTTATTTCGAATATGTCCTAAATGCAATGGTTTGTTTGTATTTGGAGAAGAGTATTCTACCATTACCGCCTTATCTCCCTCTAACGGGTAAGCGAAACCATAATTTTTAGTGTCTTTTATTTTAGCAAAAAAATCTAAATAATATTGATCTTCTATTACCAAATTAAGAAATCCCTTTACAACATTAAAAGAAGTAATTTCTTTCATATGCTCAACTAAATAAGCTCCTAAAGCCTCTCCTATCTGAACTGGGTTTCCTTTTACTACACGCAACATCGGAAAAACAACAACCGTAATATCTCCTTCAAACTCCTTACGAGTACCTTGTAACTCTATAGATTCTAAATCTGCACTATATAATTCTTTTATTGCCGCTTTTACCTGTTCTGTAATAGTTTGTTGTAATGCCATTTTATGAATTGTATTTTGATATAAAAATCAGGCAGCAAAGATAATAGAAATATAATCTTCCGCCACCTCTATTGACATCAATTCGTATCTTGTGATAAAAGAAAAAGATGCTTGTTAATAATACTTACAGAGACCTCGAACTCAAAAAGAAACTTATAGAACAAGTTGGAAAACCATTTACTTTAATAGAGCGAATAAAATTAGGAGGGATTGGTTCTCCAAAACTTCATATTGTAGGGTCCAGTGTAGAAATTAATAATCTATTAATGTTAGATAACCAAATACGTACTTGTAATATAGAATTGAGACCAAAAGGTATTTTGGTTGGTTTTAGTGTATGTTTAGAAACATATCTTTTAGTTATCCCTTTGTATAAGTTAACGATCTATAAAGGAAAAGCAGAAGAATACTGCATTTATAAAGACAATTATCATATTAAAATAAAAGTAAAAAACACGGATACTGCTATCCATCAGTACATTAAAAAAATACTTAATTATAAAGCAGACAATAGTCCTACGAACATCGAAGACATATAAATCGAGTTGACACTAATTTTAAGTAATAAAAACTTTAGCAATCTACTTTTTTGACAAAATCACAATGTATTTCTTCGTATCTTATACCTAAAAAGATGCGAATATTACTTACAGGTGCTAATGGTTATATTGGCATGAGGTTGCTCCCATTATTACTAGACGCTGGTCACGATATCATTTGCTGCGTAAGAGATCGAGACAGGCTTTCTATAGATCATGAAATGATCGAAAAAGTATCTATTGTAGAAATAGACTTTTTAGAAGACCCAAATACTTCTAAACTACCTCGTGATATTGATGTAGCATACTACCTGATTCATTCTATGAGTTCTTCTACTTCAGATTTTGACAAAAAAGAAGAAATTTCTGCTCAAAATTTCAATATCTATGTAGCGCAAACTAACATAAAACAAGTAATATATCTAAGCGGTATTGTAAACGAAAAAAATCTATCTAAACATTTATGGTCTAGAAAAAATGTTGAAGAAACCTTATATAAAGGAAATTTTAATCTTACTGTTTTACGCTCAGGAATTATTGTTGGGTCTGGTAGTTCTTCTTTTGAGATAATCCGAGATCTATGTGAGAAATTACCTATTATGTTAACACCAAAATGGGTAAATACCAAAACACATCCCATTGCCATAAGAGATGTTTTAAGTTTTATGACTGGAGTATTAGGAAATACTGAATGTTATAATCAATCATTTGATATCAGCGGGCCTAATGTTATTACTTATAAACAAATGCTTTTGTTATATTCTAAAGTACGTGGAATCAGGCTACTTATTTTAACGCTTCCTGTAATGACTCCCAAACTTTCCTCATATTGGTTATATTTTGTTACTTCTACATCATATAAACTTGCGCTAAATTTAGTTGATAGTATGAGTATTCCAGTAATTGCAAACGACAATCGATTACAAAAGATATTAGGTATTGAACCTATGACATATACCAAAGCTTTAGAATTAGCTTTTATTAAAATAGAACAAAACCAAGTGGTATCAAGCTGGAAAGATTCTATGGTTAGTGGTCGTTTTGATAAAGATATTCAGAAATATGTAAAAGTTCCAAAAAAGGGATGTCTTAGAGATTATAAAAAAATCAATATAGATAACCCTAATAGAGTAATCGAAAGAATATGGGCTATCGGTGGTGAGACTGGCTGGTATTATGGAGATTGGATGTGGAAAATAAGAGGACATATTGATAAGTTCTTTGGCGGAGTAGGATTACGAAGAGGAAGGACTAATCCCGATAAAATCAACTCTGGAGATGCTTTAGATTTTTGGAGAGTTTTAGTGGCTGATAAGAATGAAAAACGTTTACTACTTTTTGCAGAAATGAAGGTTCCCGGTGAAGCCTGGCTTGAATTTGATATCGACAAAAACAACATACTTCATCAAACTGCTACGTTTAGACCAAGAGGCATTTGGGGACGATTATATTGGTATCTGATGGTACCTTTTCACTACTTCATATTTGGAGGAATGATACGTAACATTAGTTCAAACAAGATCAAAAAAATCGGACAAAAAGCAAAATAACACGATAAATAGCGTTTATTTGATCTAATATTAGTATTTTTACTAAAAAATAAATGCAGAAACCCTTTCTGATTCTTTTTCTAATAATAGTAACTCTTGGTTGTAATACAAAAAAAAGCAAAGACCAAGAGCTAGATGATTTTGTAAAAATAATATCGGGGAATTTTTCTTCTAAAAAACAATCTAAACAAGAATCCGGTTATTCTGCGGTTAATCTTTATAATTATCCAATCTGGGAAAACAGATCTGGGTATTGGTTTTATCAGGAACTATTTGATCATAAAAATAACACCTCTGTATATAATCAAAGAATAGTACATATTAAAAGAGTGGATAGTGTTACAATAAGTACAACCAGCTATGTTATTCCGAATCAAAAAAAATATGTTAATTCATGGAAAAATGTATCTGTTTTTGATAGTTTAACAAAAGACAGTTTGAAAATTAGAGAAGGGTGCGATGTTTATTTTAAAAAAAAGACTTCCACTATTTATCAAGGAAAAACCGAAAAAGGAACATGTTCTAGTAGTTTTAGCAAAACAATATCCTACACAACCAGTAATATAGTAATTAGTAGAAATAAAATTTCTTCTTGGGACAGAGGGTACAACAATCAAGGAAAACAGGTATGGGGAAAAATTCAAGGTCCTTATGTGTTCCTTAGGGTTATAGAAGAAGAGTAAAAACCTAATCCATAAAATCTCCTAAGGTCTTATTCTCTAGAACTTTTAACGTATTATCTCTAACTTCAATCATCAATTCATGCACTGTACAGGCATCTTCATCCGGGCAGTCATCGCATTTTTCATAAAAATTAAGACTTACACATGGTAACATAGCTATAGGCCCTTCTAACACTCTAATCACCGCAGCCATTGAAATCTCGCTAGGTTCTTTAATTAAATAGTAACCCCCTCCTTTTCCTTTTTTGGAGCCTAAAAAACCATTTTTACGTAGTGTAAGTAATATACTTTCCAGGAATTTTTGAGAAATATTTTCGCTTTTAGCAATCTCTGATATTAAAACGGGGTGCTCACACTTTTTTCTTGCTATATATGTTAGGGCTTTTAATCCGTATTTTGTTTTCTTCGAAAGCATTTTTTAAATTGAATATAATCAAAAATAGTTAAAAGATATAACTTGGTATTTCAATGATATCTTTTAACTATTTTCAGACTCAGAAAAGTTATCGACAAACTATCTATTTTCTTGGAAGAAAAACTTCTGCCATCATACATCGGGCACTTCCACCTCCAAGTTCTTCTATTGTTCCCAGATCACTATGAACAATCTCACAGTGTTTTTTTATTTTCGATACCTGGTCTTTACTTAAACTATTATATGCAGCTGAAGACATTACCAAATATCTCTTGTCATTTGCTCCAATGACTTGTAACATATTCCCAGCAAAATTATTTACTTGAGCTTCTGTAATTGATATAATTTCTTTACCATCATTTTTTAGGTGATTCAGAAGATTCTTTCGTTCTTTTTTATCATCTATACAATCTACACATACTACTGCAAAAGTTTCTCCAATCCCCATCATAACATTTGTATGATAAATTGCTAATCGTTCACCTTTTACTGTTTGATATGCTGTAAAAATAACTGGAGTGTATTCAAAATCCTCACAAAATTCAATAAGTAGTTCTTCATCTGCCCTAGGAGACAATGCACAATAAGCCTTTTTATTTACTCGATCAAGTACAAGACTACCGGTACCTTCAAGAAAAACATCATCTTCTTCTGCTGATGTGTAATCAACAATGTTTTTTATTTCAAAACCAGTATCTTCTATAATATCTAAAATTTCCGGTCTGCGCTCTCTCCTTCTATTAACAGCGAACATAGGATATAATCCAATATCACCATTTTCATGAAAGGAAACCCAATTATTTGGAAATATAGAATCTGGAGTATCATTTTCTTCCTTATCATCAATAACCACTACATTTACTCCGATAGATTTCAATTTCTCAACAAAACCGTCGAATTCATTTTGTGCTTTTATATGCACATCTTCTGTACTACTACTTGAACTGTTCTGGTAATAGTTATTTACAGCTGTTTGTTCATTCATCCTAAACTTAACTGGACGAATCATCACTATAGTATTTGTTATCTGTTTCATTATCTAATCTCTTATCAGTGGCATTGTAGAACAACGTAAAAGTCCTTCTTGCTTTGCTATTTCCGCATATGGAACTTCTTCTACCGTTATATTTAAATTACGTAACCAGTCATTTAATCTCGTAAATCCTTTTTCAGAAATTATCACGTCTTCTGATATTGAAAACACGTTAGAATTCATGTAATACATCTCATCTCTATCAATATGAAATAAGTTTTCATTACCAAAAAAGTCAACTAAATACTTATAATCCTCTACATTCCTAAATCCTTCTTTATGAATTATAGCTTTATTTTTTCCAACAGGTTGAAAACAACAATCTAAATGCAAAGCATTATCTCTAGGATCTTCCATTGATTTTTGAAGATCAAATTCTTTTACAATTTTATTAGGAAAAAGAGACTTAATATATGCTACTCCTTTCATATTAGTTCTAGCCACAATACAATCGCTATAATCATTCCCTTTATAGGTTCCAATAAAAATATGATCATTATGAATAATAATATCACCTCCTTCAAAATGGATATCCTCTGATGGAGCTTTATGAACTTTTCCAGGTTCCACCTGATCTATTACGTATTGAATTGCTTTTATTTCTTTTTCTCTATCCGGTAGTATATTAGATTTTATAAAAGTATCATCTATAACTAATGCGATATCCCTTGCAAAAATTTGATTATAATTTTCTATTATCTCAGGTCTATATACTTTTACATCATACTTTTCAAATACCCTAGCGACTTCTTTCATTTCAGCAACCATATCTACTTCTTTTGGGTAGGTACCGGCTTTTATATGTTGTATTGACTTTGGATCGTACGCCTCCTCAATTTTAGGTATCGGACCATTACTAATGGCTGTTCCTAAAACAACTGCTCTAAGTCTAGAAGTTTCATTTTTAATATTTAATTTCAATGGCCTGATTTTAAAGTAAAACTATTATTAATAACTAACTTTTATATATGAACAAATATAGGAAGAGGTATTATGTAGATGCTAATTTTATTTAAAAAAAATACAAACTTTTTATCAAATCCTAAAATTCAATCCTTAAGGAAACAATAAATTATTGATTCCATAAAAAAAGGGATGTAACACTAGTGCTACATCCCTTTTCTATATTGTTGGTTTTCTTATCTCTCAGAAACAGATTTAAAAGCTCTATAAGTCTCACCGGTATATATTTGTCTAGGTCTTCCTATTGGTTCTTTGCGAAGGCGCATTTCTCTCCATTGTGCTATCCAACCAGGTAATCTTCCTAATGCAAACATTACCGTAAACATCTCAGTAGGAATACCTAAAGCTCTGTATATAATCCCTGAATAAAAATCTACATTAGGGTATAACTTTCTCTTTACGAAATACTCATCTTCTAACGCAACTTTAGCAAGACCTTTGGCAATATCAAGAACTGGGTCCTCTATTCCTAAATCTCCTAAAACTTCTTCTGCAGATACTTTTATGATCTTGGCTCTTGGATCAAAGTTTTTATATACTCTATGTCCAAATCCCATTAAACGGAACGAATCTTCTTTATCTTTAGCTTTAGCAATATATTTTGCAGTATCTCCTCCATCTTCTCTGATAGCTTCAAGCATTTCAATAACTGCTTGATTTGCACCTCCATGTAATGGTCCCCAAAGAGCGGAAATTCCAGCTGATAACGATGCAAATAGACCTGCGTGTGAAGAACCTACAATACGCACCGTAGATGTAGAACAGTTTTGCTCATGATCAGCGTGTAATATTAGAAGCTTATCCAATGCATCATTTACAATTTTATTTGCTTCATAAGTTTTGTTTGGCCTAGAGAACATCATTTTATGTAAATTCTCCACATAGCCTAACGAACTATCTCCATAATCTAAAGGAAGGCTTTTACGCTTTCTCATGGTCCAAGCCGCAAGAACAGGAAATTTAGCCATTATTTTTACAATAGCATTATACATAGCTTCTTCGGAATCTACGTCTACAGAACCTGGATTAAAAGCTATCAATGCACTAGTTAAAGATGAAAGTACTCCCATAGGATGAGCACTTTTAGGGAATCCATCAAGAATTCTCTTCATATCCTCATCTACATGAGACTCCTCTTTAATATCTTTATCAAACTTATCCAACTGCTCAGCAGTTGGTAACTCACCAAAAATTAACAAATAAGCCACTTCTAAAAAATCAGCTTTTTCTGCTAATTCTTCTATAGAATATCCGCGGTATCTTAGAATTCCTTTTTCTCCATCTAGAAAAGTGATTCCGCTCTCACAACTTCCTGTATTTTTAAATCCAGGATCAATAGTTGTTATACCACCTGTGGCACCTCTGAGAGTCTTGATATCAATTCCTAATTCTTTTTCAGTTCCTTCTATTATGGGGAACTCATATTTGTTACCGTCTATTTCTAAAGTAGCTTTTTTTGACATTGTGATTATTTAGAATTTTGCTGTTATAATAAGGGATGCTAAATTACAAAATATAGTGTTAATATATTATTAATCACACCATCTATTTTACAATAGAAACATCACTTTATGGTTATAGCTAAAAAAAGAGGATTCGTTATGAATCCTCTTTTAAAAACGTGTGTTTTTTTTGAAAAAATGAACAAACCAGATACTAACATAATCTTATTATGTAATATCTAGGGTTCTTTCATTAATAAAAAGTTTAGTAAACCGAAAGTTTCTATTATTACGCTTTAATTTACTTTTTAATCTTAAATGCTTTTTCTTTCGGATAATAAGCAACAACACCCAATTCTTCTTCTATACGAAGTAGTTGGTTGTACTTAGCCATTCTATCACTACGAGAAGCTGAACCTGTCTTTATTTGACCAGTATTTAACGCCACTGCTAAATCAGCAATTGTATTATCTTCAGTTTCACCAGAACGATGAGACATCACAGAAGTGTAACCTGCATTATGAGCCATATTCACAGCTGCAATAGTTTCGGTTAATGTTCCTATTTGATTCACCTTAATCAAAATTGAATTAGCAATACCATTTTCAATTCCTCTAGATAATCTTTCTACATTGGTAACAAATAAATCATCACCTACCAACTGTACCTTATCCCCAACCTTATCAGTCAAGTATTTCCAACCATCCCAATCATTTTCATCCATTCCATCTTCAATAGATATAATAGGGTATTTAGAAGCTAACTCAGCTAGATAATCTGCTTGTTCTTCACTTGTTCTTATTACACCAGTCTTTCCTTCAAATTTTGTGTAATCGTATTTACCGTCTACAAAAAACTCAGCAGCTGCACAATCTAAAGCTACCATAACTTCATCTCCAAACTTATATCCCGCTTTCTCTACTGCTAAAGCTATAGAATCTAATGCATCTTCTGTTCCATCTAATGTCGGTGCAAAACCACCTTCATCTCCAACTGCGGTACTTAATCCTCTATCGTGAAGTACTTTCTTTAAATTATGAAAAATCTCTGTACCCATTTGCATAGCATGAGTAAAGTCTTTTGCCTTCACTGGCATTACCATAAACTCTTGAAAAGCAATTGGGGCATCACTATGCGATCCTCCATTAATGATATTCATCATTGGCACCGGCAGTGTATTAGCACTAACTCCTCCAACGTATCTATACAATGGCATATTTAATTCATTTGCCGCAGCTTTTGCTGCTGCTAATGAAACACCTAATATTGCATTAGCACCTAATTTAGATTTATTAGGAGTTCCATCTATTTCTATCATAGTTTGATCCAATAAATTTTGATCAAACACAGAATATCCTAATAATTCTTCTGCGATTATAGTATTTACATTTTCAACCGCTTTTTTAACCCCTTTACCCATATAGTCACTACCACCATCTCTTAGCTCCACTGCTTCGTGTTCTCCTGTTGAAGCTCCTGAAGGAACAGCAGCTCTACCTAAAACACCATTTTCGGTAATCACGTCAACTTCTACTGTTGGGTTACCACGTGAATCTAAAATTTGTCTGGCGTGAATATTTATAATTACACTCATTTTTGATTTGTTTTTGTTGGATAATTTTAATTCTTCGCAATATACAAAACCGGTAAATTTAAATACCTCAGAAAATCTCTTAATTTATTGCTTAAACCCTAGTAAACACGACAAGTTATCAACTATAACGTTATAGATCAACCTATTATTCGGAGTACAGAATATTTACAATAAACTTCAAATTCTAAGCTTCTACCTTTGTATTTTTTATATTATTTATAAATTGATCAAATAGATAAACTGAATCATTTGGACCGGGACTAGCTTCTGGATGATATTGAACTGAAAAACAATTTTTACTTTTCATTCTCATACCAGCCACAGTATTATCATTAAGATGTACATGGGTTATTTCTACATCTGGGTTGCTTTCTGCTTCTTCTCTATTAATAGCAAAACCGTGATTCTGTGACGTTATCTCTCCCTTACCCGTAATTAAGTTTTTAACAGGATGATTTATACCTCTATGACCATGATGCATCTTATAAGTACTGATGCCATTTGCCAATGCAATTACTTGATGCCCCAAGCAAATTCCAAATAGTGGTAAATCTTTTGAAATAATTTCTTTTGCAGTCTCTATAGCCTGAGATAATGGTTCAGGATCACCAGGGCCATTTGACAAGAAATAACCATTAGGTTGCCATTCACTCATTTCATCAAATGTAGCATCATAAGGAAATACTTTTATATAAGCATCTCTTTCTGCAAGATTACGTAGTATATTCTTTTTCACTCCAATATCTAAAGCAGAGATTTTATAAGTTGCATCTGGATTACCAAAAAAATACGGTTCTTTAGTAGAAACTTTAGAAGCTAACTCTAATCCATTCATATCCGGAACAGCTGCTAATTGCTTTTTCAATGCATCAATATTATCAATTTCTGTAGAAATTAATGCATTCATTGCTCCATTATCTCTAATATAACTAACTAGTGCTCTAGTATCAACATCGGATATAGCAAGTAAATTATTTTTTTCAAGAAAATCCTGTAAAGAGCTATCGGCTCGATCACGTGAAAACTCATAACTAAAATTCTTCACAATTAAACCTGCTATTTTTATCGAATCAGATTCCACCTCTTCAATATTAGTTCCATAATTACCAATATGTGCATTAGTAGCAACCATCAATTGTCCAAAATAAGATGGGTCTGTAAAAATCTCTTGATATCCTGTCATTCCAGTATTAAAACATACTTCACCAAATGCTGTTCCTTCTTTTCCTACAGCTTTGCCATAAAAAATCGTGCCGTCTGCTAATAAAACAATTGCTTTCTTTCGAGATTGATATTTCATCCTTTATCTTTTTTAATATTAAAATTCCCTTTCAAGGACTTAGACTTTTTTTATAAAAATTCAAAAAAAAAGGATAAACGATGAACGTTTATCCTTTATAACTATGTGTATATCACATTTTTCATTTATTCTTCTTCAGAACTAGGAGTTTCTACTACTGGTGCAGTTTCCGCTTTCTTAGTTCTACCTCGACGAGTAGATTTCTTTTTAGCAGGTTTACCAGCGTTATATAACTCATTATAATCAACTAACTCTATCATCGCCATATCAGCATTATCTCCAAGACGATTTCCTAATTTGATTATTCTTGTATACCCCCCAGGTCTGTCACCAACTTTTGCAGCAACATCTCTAAACAATTCTGCAACTGCATACTTGTTACGAAGCTTACTAAAAACAAGACGTCTATTATGCGTTGTGTCTTCTTTCGACTTAGTTACTAATGGCTCTACAAATTGCTTAAGCGCTTTAGCCTTTGCCACAGTAGTGTTTATTCTCTTATGCTCTATAAGAGAACAAGCCATATTAGCAAGCATAGCTTTACGATGTGCAGTTTTTCTACCTAAGTGGTTTACTTTTTTTCCGTGTCTCATGACGTTAAAATTTAAACACCATCTTGCTCAATCTACCTCGTGTAGAGAGCAAAATATGATGTGTTAGTCTTTATCTAATTTGTATTTAGAAAGATCCATACCAAAATTAAGTCCTTTAACATTTACTAGCTCTTCTAGCTCAGTTAAAGATTTCTTACCGAAGTTACGGAACTTCATTAAATCGTTTTTGTTGTATGATACCAAATCTCCCAAAGTATCTACTTCTGCAGCCTTTAAACAATTAAGTGCTCTTACAGAGAGATCCATATCGATCAATTTAGTTTTCAACAATTGTCTCATATGTAATGATTCCTCATCATATGTTTCTGTTTGTGCTATCTCATCAGCCTCTAATGTTATACGCTCATCAGAGAATAACATAAAGTGGTGTATAAGAATCTTAGCAGCTTCAGTTAATGCATCTTTAGGATGAATTGAACCATCAGTAACAATTTCAAAAACTAATTTTTCGTAATCTGTTTTTTGTTCTACACGATAATTCTCAATACTATACTTAACATTTTTGATAGGTGTATATATAGAATCTGTGAAGATTGTACCTATCGGAGCATTGGCTTTCTTATTTTCTTCTGCAGGAACGTATCCTCTTCCTTTTTCTATAGTAATCTCTAGGTTAAGAGCTACTTTTTTATCCATATTACAGATAACCAAATCCGGGTTAAGAACCTGAAAACCTGAAATAAATTTTTGGAAGTCTCCAGCAGTTAATTGCTCTTGACCAGAAATTGAAATTGTAACCGATTCATTATCGATATCTTCAATCTGACGTTTAAAACGTACCTGTTTAAGATTAAGAATAATCTCTGTTACATCTTCTACAACTCCAGAAATAGTAGAAAATTCGTGATCTACCCCTTCAATTCTTAAAGAAGTTATAGCGAATCCCTCTAAAGAAGATAGCAAAACTCTTCGTAAAGCGTTACCAACTGTCAATCCGTACCCAGGTTCTAATGGTCTAAATTCAAATTTACCATCAAACTCACTAGAGTCGATCATGATAACTTTATCGGGCTTCTGAAAATTTAATATTGCCATATTATTGTTTCTTCTAAGAGTTATTACTTCGAATATAATTCGACGATGAATTGTTCGTTAATGTTTTCCGGAATTTGAATTCTTGCCGGAACCGATACGAAAGTACCTTCTTTTGTATCATTATTAAAAGTAATCCACTCGTACACTTTACTATTGTTAGCAAGAGAGTTTTGGATAACTTCTAATGATTTTGATTTTTCTCTTACCCCAACAACATCACCAGGCTTCAATTGGTAAGAAGGAATATTTACTAATTCCCCATTTACAGTTATATGTCTGTGAGAAACTAATTGTCTAGCTCCTCTTCGAGAATTTGAAAGTCCCATTCTAAAAGCAACGTTATCTAAACGAGATTCACACAATTGAAGTAAAACTTCACCTGTAATACCTGTAGATCTTGTCGCTTTTTCAAACATATTTCTGAACTGACGTTCTAATACTCCATATGTGTATTTAGCTTTTTGCTTCTCCATTAACTGGATTGCATATTCACTTTTCTTTCCTCTTCGTCTGTTATTTCCGTGTTGACCAGGAGGATAATTTCTCTTGTCGAATGACTTATCGTCACCGAATATCGCTTCTCCAAACTTACGAGCGATCTTTGTTTTTGGACCAGTATATCTTGCCATTTTCTTATTAATTTAATTGTTGAGGAGGATATGAATTAAGGTCACTTTCCTTCGATAATCCTTTGTTCCTCATTTGACTTACTTTAATTATAATATAAAACATAAAAGATCCCGAAAATATTCGGGATGCATTTACTTATACTCTACGTCTTTTTGGAGGACGACAACCGTTATGAGGCATTGGAGTTACATCAATAATTTCTGAAACTTCAATTCCTGAGTTATGAATAGAACGTATTGCAGATTCTCTTCCGTTCCCCGGACCTTTAACGTATACCTTTACTTTCTTCAGTCCAGCTTCGATAGCAACCTTAGCAGCATCTTCCGCAGCTAATTGTGCAGCATAAGGTGTGTTCTTTTTAGAACCTCTGAATCCCATTTTTCCAGCTGAAGACCAAGAAATTACGTCTCCTTTTTTATTTGTTAACGAAACAATAATGTTGTTAAAAGATGCTGTTACGTGTGCTTCTCCTACTGACTCAACAATTACTTTACGTTTTTTTGAAGTTGACTTTGCCATACTACTTATTATTTAGTTGCTTTTTTCTTGTTAGCAACTGTTTTTCTTCTTCCTTTACGCGTTCTAGAATTATTCTTAGTACGTTGACCTCTAAGTGGTAAACCTGCTCTGTGACGAATACCTCTGTAACATCCTATATCCATAAGACGTTTGATATTTAACTGTACTTCAGAACGTAATTCTCCTTCTATGGTATAGGCTCCTACAGCTTCACGAATACGACCAATCTGGTCATCATCCCAATCAGAAACTTTAATACTTTCATCTACTTTGGCAACGTCTAAAATTTCTTTAGCTCTACTTCTACCAATTCCGAAGATATAGGTTAATGCTATAACTCCTCGCTTTTGTTTAGGTATATCTACCCCTGCAATTCTTGCCATAATTACCCTTGTCTTTGTTTAAATCTAGGATTCTTTTTATTAATTACGTAAAGTCGGCCTTTTCTACGCACAATCTTGCACTCGGCACTTCTCTTTTTTATTGATGCTCTAACTTTCATCTCTTTGTGTTTAAATCCTGAAAATACTTAGTAAGCATTTCAGAAGGTCTCGTTAACAAGATTTTCAGCCCGCAAAAGTACGTAAAAAATCTTAATTAACTAATATTCTTAAAATTATTAGTATCTGTATGTTATACGAGCCTTAGATAAATCATAAGGACTCATTTCTAACTTCACCTTATCTCCTGGTAATAATTTAATATAATGCATACGCATTTTACCCGAAATATGAGCTGTCACTACGTGACCATTCTCTAATTCTACTCGAAACATTGCATTTGATAAAGCTTCGATTATACTCCCGTCTTGTTCTATTGCTGGTTGTTTTGCCATTTTATGCTACCGCTTTTCTATTTTTACCAGTTTTCATCAATCCATCATAATGCCTATTCAATAAATATGAATTAACCTGTTGCATTGTATCTATAGCAACTCCAACCATAATTAATAATGAAGTCCCACCGAAAAACAATGCCCAACCTTGTTGAACACCTAAAAGCTTTACAGCTATTGCAGGAAAAACAGCAATTAACGCTAGGAAAATAGATCCTGGTAATGTTATTTGTGACATGATCTTATCTAAATACTCTGCAGTCTCACTACCTGGTCTAATTCCAGGTATAAAACCACCACTTCTTTTTAAATCATCAGCCATTTTATTAGTTGGAACGGTAATAGCAGTATAGAAATATGTAAATATTATGATTAATAATCCAAATAATAAATTATACCATAATCCAAAAATATCGCTAAAAGCAGCAGCTATTCCTTGCGAAGTTTCTGATTCAGAAAGACCAGCAACAGCAGCAGGGATAAACATAATAGCTTGAGCAAATATAATTGGCATCACTCCTGAAGCATTCAACTTTAATGGAATATATTGTCTTGAACCAAAAACGTTCTTTTCATACCCTCCACTAGCAGTTCTTCTAGCATACTGCACAGGAATCTGACGAACAGCCATTACCAATAATACAGACGCCAATATTATTACAAACCATATCACTAGTTCTATCAACACCATTATAATGTCTCCACCTTCACCAGATGTTCTAGAAATAAAATTCTGAACAAATGATTGAGGTAAAGTAGCGATAATACCAACCATTATCAATAATGAAATACCATTACCAATACCTTTGTCGGTAATCTTCTCACCCAACCACATAGCGAATATACATCCAGTAGTTAATATTATTACAGATGATACAACGAAAACAGTTTGACTTATTTCCGTACTGAAGGCAGCAGGAGGTAGTGTAGCGAACAAGTTATAAATATAACCAGGACCTTGAACCAAGGTAATCGCAATTGTTAACCAACGCGTAATCTGATTAATTTTCTTTCTTCCACTTTCTCCTTCTTTTTGTAGTTTTTGCAAATAAGGAATAGCTATTCCCATCAACTGAACAACAATAGAAGCGGATATATAAGGCATAATCCCTAAAGCAAATACAGAAGCATTAGCAAATGCTCCTCCTGTGAATGCATTAAGCAACCCTAATAAACCATCTTGAGTTTGAGTACCCAAATTAGCTAATTCTGCCGCGTCAACTCCAGGTAAAACTACCTGCGCTCCAAAACGATAAACCAAAAGCAATCCCAGTGTAACTAGAATTCTATTTTTTAGTTCTTCAATTTTCCAAATGTTTTTTATTGTATCAATAAATTTCATGAAATGTCTTTTATAAGGTTACTGCTTCGCCGCCTGCTGCTTCTATAGCTGCTTTTGCAGTGGCTGTAAATTTATGAGCTGTGACTTTTAATTTAGCCTTTAACTCACCTCTTCCCAGTATCTTAACTAAATCATTCTTTCCTGCAAGACGTGTATTTAATAACACGTCTAAATCAACTGTATCAGTTATTTTACCAGCATCAACTAACTTTTGTAGCGTATCTAGGTTTATCCCTTGATACTCTTTTCTGTTGATATTAGTGAAACCAAATTTTGGTACACGTCTTTGAAGAGGCATTTGCCCACCTTCAAATCCTATCTTTCTAGAGTATCCAGAACGAGATTTCGCTCCTTTATGACCACGAGCGGCAGTTCCACCTTTTCCGGAACCCTGACCACGACCTAATCGCTTACTGTTATTTTTTACTGAACCTGCAGCAGGTTTTAAGTTACTTAAATCCATGTGCTTATATTATTTTGTTTCTACAGAAACTAAATGTTTAACTTTATTTACCATCCCAAGGATATTAGGAGTGTCATCATGCTCAACAACCTGACCGATCTTTTTAAGACCTAAAGCCTCCAGAGTTCTTTTTTGTCTCTGAGTACGGTTAATCGCGCTTTTTACTTTAGTTATTTTAATCTTTGCCATCGTTCCTATATTTATCCTTTAAACACTTTTTCAAGTGAAACACCACGTTGTTTTGCTACTTGCTCTGCACTACGCATTTGCAATAAAGCATCAAACGTTGCTTTCACCACATTGTGTGGGTTAGACGATCCTTGATTTTTAGAAAGTACATCGTGAACACCAACTGATTCTAATACCGCACGGATAGCTCCACCCGCGATAACTCCTGTACCAGTTGCAGCAGGCATTAATAATACTCTTGCTCCACCGTACTTACCCTTTTGTTCATGAGGTAATGTTCCTTTAGTTAATGGTATACGGACTAAATTTTTCTTAGCGTCTTCCACTGCTTTTGCAATAGCTTCAGCAACTTCTTTAGACTTACCTAACCCGTGACCTACAACACCGTTTTCATCTCCTACAACTACAATAGCAGAGAATCCAAATGCTCTACCACCCTTAGTTACTTTAGTAACACGTTGTACTCCAACTAAACGATCCTTTAATTCAAGTCCACTTGGTTTTACTAATTCTGCGTTTTTATATTTTTGATACATAATTTCTTAGAATTTAAGTCCTGCTTCTCTAGCTCCTTCAGCTAATGATTTTACTCTTCCGTGATATAAATATCCACCTCTATCAAATGATACGGTATCTATACCAACTTCCTTAGCTTTTTCAGCAAGGGCTTTACCTACCAAGCTTGCCTTTTCTGCTTTATTACCTGATGCAGCAGCAATATCTTTATCTCTTGAAGAAGCTGAACCGATAGTTTTACCGGTAACATCATCTATGATTTGTGCATAGATTTCTTTATTACTTCTAAAAACAGATAATCTAGGACGTTGTTCTGTTCCGCTTACTTTACCGCGGATTCGCTTTCTGATTTTTAATCTTCTTAAATCTTTTGAGAATGCCATAACTTCGTTATTATGCAGATTTACCTGCTTTTCTTCTTAATTGTTCTCCTACGAATTTAACTCCTTTACCTTTGTAAGGCTCTGGCTTACGGAAACCTCTAATTTTAGCTGCTACCTGTCCCACTAATTGTTTATCATGGGAAGTTAATTTTACGATCGGGTTTTTACCTTTTTCTGATATAGTCTCTATTTTCACTTCTGGAGCAACATCTAAAACGATATTGTGAGAGAAACCTAAAGCTAAATCTAATTTTTGTCCTTGATTAGAAGCTCTATAACCTACTCCAACCAATTCCAACTCTTTAGTAAAACCTTCAGACACACCTTGCACCATATTGTTAATCAAAGCTCTGTACAAGCCATGCTTTGCTTTATGATCCTTAGCTTCCGTAGGTCTTTCTAGAACAACCTGACCTTCTTCTACTTTCACATTGATAGCATCTATCTCTTGTGTAAGCTCTCCTAATTTTCCTTTAACAGTAACAACATTACCTGTCACTTCTACAGTGACACCAGACGGAATAGTTACTGGATTTTTTCCTATTCTTGACATTTCTTTTGTCTTTTATACTGTTAATATACGTAACAAAGTACTTCACCACCTACATTCTCTTGCTTAGCCTGTTTACCAGTCATTACACCGTGAGAAGTAGAAACAATCGCAATACCTAATCCATTAAGAATTCTTGGTATCTCGCTAGATCCTGCATATTTACGCAAACCAGGCTTACTGATTCTTTGTAATTCTTTTATTACAGGTTCTTTTGTTAGTTTATTGTATTTAAGAGCTATCTTAATACTACCTTGTGTTGTATTATCTTCGAATTTATAACTTAAAATATATCCCTGATCGAATAATATCTTAGTGATCTCTTTTTTAACCTTCGATGCAGGAATCTCAACAACTCTATGTTGAGCACTATTTGCATTACGTATTCTGGTTAAATAATCTGCTATAGGATCTGTATTCATTGTATATAATTTATGATCTTGGTTTTCAATTAGTATAATCGAACCTGAGATCAATTAATTTTTTGTTATTACCAACTAGCTTTAGTTACTCCTGGAATTAATCCTTGATTAGCCATCTCTCTAAATGTAACACGAGAAATACCAAATTGACGCATATATCCTTTTGGCCTTCCTGTTAATTTACAACGATTATGCATACGGATTGGAGACGCATTTTTTGGAAGTTTCTGTAATGCATCATAATCTCCAGCTTCTTTTAAAGCTTTACGTTTTTCAGCATATTTAGCAACTGTTTTTGCTCTCTTCACCTCACGGGCTTTCATTGATTCTTTAGCCATAATTAATTCTTTTTAAAAGGTAACCCTAGTTCTGTTAACAATGATTTTGCTTCTTTATCCGTATTTGCTGAAGTTTCAAAAGTGATATTCATTCCTGAAATCTTGTTCACTTTATCAATATCAATCTCCGGGAAAATGATCTGTTCAGTAATTCCTAATGAATAATTACCTCTACCATCAAAACCAGTAGCGTTAATTCCATTAAAATCTCTTACACGAGGTAAAGCTGAAGTAATTAAACGATCTAAAAATTCGTACATTCTTTCTCCTCTTAACGTAACCTTAGCACCAATTGGCATTCCTTTACGTAGCTTGAAAGTCGCAACATCTTTTTTAGAAATTGTAGCAACGGCTTTTTGACCTGTGATCATTGTTAATTCATCTACAGCGTAGTCAATTAACTTTTTATCAGCTACAGCTGCACCTACACCTCTACTTAAAACAATTTTTTTAAGTTTTGGCACTTCCATTACATTACTATAACTGAATTCTTCTGTAAGAGTAGACATTACTCTGTCCTTATACTCTTGTTTTAGTCTTGGGATATAAGCCATAACTATATTACTTCATTAGATTTTTTAGAAAATCTTACTTTCTTATCTCCTTCTACTCTATATCCTACTCTAGTTGCATCCCCATTAGAGGTTAACAATGTTAAGTTAGAAATATGAATAGCTGCTTCTTGCTTCACTATACCACCTTGTGGATTAGCAGCACTAGGCTTTTGGTGTTTAGACACTAGGTTTACACCTTCTACAATTGCCTTGTTCTTATCTTTCAATACTTTCTGTACAGTTCCCTGTTGACCTTTATTGTCTCCAGCGATAACCTTTACTGTATCTCCTGATTTAATTTTTAGCTTTGTCATCTTTGCTATACTATTAAAGCACTTCTGGCGCTAGTGAAACAATCTTCATGAACTGTTTATCACGAAGTTCTCTTGCTACAGGACCAAAAACACGTGTTCCTCTCATTTCTCCTGCAGGGTTCAAAAGAACACAAGCATTATCGTCGAAACGAATGTAAGAACCATCTGGTCTCCGCACTTCTTTCTTGGTACGAACTACAACTGCAGTAGAAACCGCTCCTTTTTTAATGTTTCCATTAGGAGTTGCTTCTTTAACACTGACAACGATCTTGTCTCCTACAGAGGCGTATCTTCTTTTTGTACCACCTAAAACACGGATAACTAAAACTTCTTTACCACCTGTGTTGTCTGCTACTTTTAATCTAGACTCTTGTTGTACCATAATTACTTCGCTCTTTCAATTACTTCTACTAATCTCCAGCATTTGGTTCTACTCATAGGTCTTGTTTCCATGATCTTTACAGTATCACCAATATTGCAGTCATTTTTCTCGTCGTGTGCAACATATTTCTTTGTTTTTAACACGAACTTTCCGTACATCGGGTGTTTTACTTTTTTTACTTCAGCAACAACGATTGATTTTTGCATCTTGTTACTAGTAACTACACCTATACGCTCTTTTCTTAAGTTTCTTTTTTCCATCTTTCAGCAGAATTAACCGTTTAATTCTCTTTTAGTTAACTCAGTAGCCATTCTTGCAATAGATCTTCTTACTTTACGCAACTGTAAAGGATTCTCTAATGGAGACATCGCATGAGCCATTTTTAAATCTGAATATTCTTTTCGATATTTACCAAGTTCTTCTTGCAATTCAGCTGTAGATGACTCTTTTACTTGTGATTGTTTCATAATCTTCAATTATTAAGCTTGATAATCTCTAGCTACGATAAACTTAGTTTTTACTGGTAACTTTTGAGCAGCTAAGCGTAATGCTTCTTTAGCTACATCATAAGGGACACCACTGATCTCAAATAAGATTCTTCCTGGTTTTACTACTGCTGCCCAATATTCTACAGCTCCTTTTCCTTTACCCATACGTACTTCAAGAGGTTTCTTTGTAATAGGCTTGTCTGGGAAAATCTTAATCCACAGAGAACCTTCTCTTTTCATATAACGAGTAGCAGAAATACGTGCTGCTTCTATTTGTCTAGCAGTAACAAAACTTGAATCTAATGATTTAATTCCGAAAGTTCCATTAGAAAGAGTATGCCCTCTATGAGCAAGACCTTTCATACGTCCTTTTTGTTGTTTACGGAATTTTGTTCTTTTAGGCTGTAACATTGTTAATTTACTTTAAAAAATTACTTTCTACGACGTGATTTATTATTTCCACCTCGTCCGGCTCTATCGCCTCCTTTTCCTTGTTTCTTAGAAAGACCAACTAAAGGAGAAAGCTCTCTCTTACCATATACTTCGCCTTTCATAATCCATACTTTTACACCTAATCTACCATAAGTAGTATGTGCCTCAACTAAAGCATAATCTATGTCAGCTCTAAACGTTGATAAAGGAATACGACCATCTTTATAAGACTCTGAACGAGCCATCTCAGCTCCATTCAAACGTCCTGAAATTTGAATTTTGATACCTTCTGCATTCATTCTCATTGCAGCCGCAATAGCCATCTTAATTGCACGACGATAAGAGATACGACTCTCAATTTGTCTAGCAACACTAGATCCAACTAGAAATGCATCAAGTTCTGGTCTCTTAATTTCAAAGATATTGATCTGAACTTCTTTATCTGTAATTTTCTTAAGCTCCTCTTTTAACTTGTCTACCTCTTGACCACCTTTTCCGATAATAATACCAGGTCTAGCAGTAGTGATAGTAACGGTTACAAGTTTAAGCGTACGCTCAATAATTACTCTAGATACACTAGCCTTAGATAAACGTGCGTGTACGTACTTTCTAATCTTATCGTCTTCGGCAAGTTTGTCACCGTAGTCATTACCTCCATACCAGTTGGACTCCCATCCTCTGATGATACCAAGGCGATTTCCGATTGGATTTGTCTTCTGTCCCATACTATTTATATTAGCTTTGTGTATTATTTTTTGCTGCAACCACGATTGTAACGTGATTAGAGCGTTTTCTTATTCTGTGTGCACGACCTTGTGGAGCAGGGCGTAGTCTTTTTAACATACTACCTCCATCTACACGAATCTCTTTTACAAAAAGGTCTGCTTCTTCGATGTTTGCGTCTTCATTCTTCGCTTGCCAGTTAGCTATCGCAGAAAGCAATAACTTTTCTAAACGACGTGATGCTTCTTTAGGGTTAAATCTAAGAATATGAAGCGCTCTTTCAACTTTCTCACCACGTACCAAATCTGCTACTAAGCGCATCTTGCGAGGTGAAGTAGGGCAGTTATTAAGTTTAGCAAAAGCAATCTGCTTTTTCTCTTCCTTAATTCTTTCTGCCATTTCTCTTTTACGAACTCCCATAGCTTAAATTATTTTTTACCTTTATTTTTAGCACCAGCGTGCCCTCTGAAAGAACGTGTTGGCGAAAATTCTCCTAGTTTATGACCTACCATATTCTCTGTAATATATACAGGAACAAATTGGCGACCATTATGTACTGCGATCGTTTGACCAACAAAATCCGGAGATATCATTGATGCTCTTGACCAAGTTTTTATCACAGTCTTTTTATTAGCCTCTACATTCGCAGCTACCTTTTTCTCTAACTTATAGTGAATGTAAGGTCCTTTTTTTAATGAACGTGCCATATCTTATTATTTCTTTCTACGTTCTACAATATATTTATTACTCGCTTTCGTCTTAGAACGGGTTCTAAATCCTTTAGCAGGAAGACCTTTTCTAGAACGAGGGTGACCTCCAGACGAACGACCTTCTCCACCACCCATTGGATGATCAACAGGGTTCATAGCTACTGGTCTTGTACGAGGACGACGACCTAACCATCTTCCTCTACCTGCTTTACCACCTACAACTAGCTGATGATCACTGTTAGAGATAGCTCCTATAGCAGCCATACAATTAACTAACACTAATCTCACTTCTCCAGAAGGTAATTTTACAGTCGCAAACTTACCATCTCTAGCCATAAGCTGCGCAAACGAACCAGCACTACGCGCCATAACAGCACCTTGACCAGGACGTAACTCTATACAAGATATGATTGTACCTAATGGAATATCACTAAGCGGCATTGCATTTCCTATTTCAGGAGCAACATTGCTTCCAGAAACAACATTCTGACCAACTTGTAGACCGTTTTGAGCTATAATATAACGCTTCTCACCATCTTGGTAATTTAGAAGCGCGATAAAAGCAGTTCTGTTTGGATCGTACTCTATTGTTGCTACGGTAGCAGGAATTCCCTGCTTATCACGTTTAAAATCAACAATACGATACCTTTTTTTATGACCACCACCTTTGTAGCGCATGGTCATTTTTCCTTGATTGTTTCTACCTCCAGATCTTTTTTTCGGAGCCAATAGGCTTTTTTCCGGCTTATCAGTAGTAATGGCATCGTACCCATTAACTACTCTAAAACGCTGACCTGGGGTAATTGGTTTCAATTTTCTTACTGACATTTCTTAGTCTTAAAGATTACTATATAAATCAATTACATCACCTTCCGCCACCTGTACAATAGCTTTTTTAATAGCTTTTGTTTTACCAGTAACCATACCCGTTTTTGTATAACGAGTTTTACGGTCCGGACGGACATTAATAGTTCGAACTTTAGTAACAGATACTCCATAAGCAGCTTCAACTGCTTTTTTGATCTCTACCTTATTCGCTTTTTTATCAACTACAAAACCATAGCGGTTATACACCTCACTATCAGCAGTAGCCTTTTCCGTAATAATAGGTTTTATTAAGATACTCATGGCTTCTATTTACTTAAATTCGTTTCAATTCCTTTCAAAGAACCTTCTAAAAGCACAACATTCTTCGCATTAAGTATTTTATAAGTACTTAATTCTGAGGAAGTTACAACTTCAGAACTTTTTAAATTGCGTGACGACAAATATACATTTTTATTTGACTCTCCCAACACAAATAAAGATTTTTTACCTTCAAGCCCCAAAGACTTTAAAACAGCAGTAAAATTCTTTGTTTTTATTGTATCAAAAGTAAAGTCTTCAACAACTGTAATAGCTTTGTCATTTGCTTTAATACTTAGTGCAGATTTACGTGCTAATCTTTTTAAATTCTTATTCAATTTAAAAGAATAGTTACGTGGTCTAGGACCAAAAATTCTACCCCCACCTTTGAAGATAGGAGATTTAATACTACCTGCTCTCGCTGTACCAGTTCCTTTTTGCTTCTTTATCTTTCTTGTACTACCTACAATCTCAGCACGTTCCTTAGCCTTGTGAGTTCCTTGACGTTGATTAGCCAAATACTGCTTCACATCTAAGTATACAGCATGATCGTTTGGTTCTATACCGAAAACAGCATCAGAAAGGTCTACCTTTCTACCTGTTTCTTTTCCGTTAATATCAATTACTGCTACCTTCATTACTTCTGAATAGTTACATAAGCATTTTTATGTCCAGGTACACACCCTTTCACAACAAGCAGATTCTTTTCAGTAACTACTTTTAACACTTTTAAGTTTTGAACTTTTACTTTATCTCCACCCATTCTTCCTGCCATTCGCATTCCTTTGAATACTCTAGCTGGATAAGATGCCGCTCCAATCGAACCTGGAGCTCTTAAACGGTTATGTTGACCGTGAGTCGCCTGTCCGACACCGCCGAAACCATGTCTCTTAACAACTCCTTGAAAACCTTTACCTTTTGATGTACCAGACACATCTACAAACTCTCCTTCTACGAAGTGCTCTACTGTTATCGTATCACCTAATTTGTACTCCTCATCAAAACCTTGGAATTCGACAACTTCACGTTTAGCAACAGTTCCTGCTTTTTTAAAGTGACCTAAAGCCGCTTTTGTAGCATTTTTGTCTGCTTTGTCATCGAAACCTAGCTGAACAGCTTTGTAACCATCAACTTCTTCAGTTCTGACTTGGGTAACCACGCATGGTCCAGCTTCGATAACTGTACATGGAATATTCTTTCCATTTTCGTCGAAGATGCTGGTCATACCGATCTTTTTTCCTATTAACCCAGACATATTTATTAATTATTAATTAGTATTTCACTTATTATTTTGCAAAAAAACAGGGTCAAAATACTTCAACCCTGAATGTATTCTTTTGCCGTTTTTCCCTCGCACGCAGCTCGGGACATTTATCGTAAGATTTTCTTACTTAGAAGCTTTATCAAACTTTGATTTCAACTTCAACTCCACTCGGTAACTCTAGCTTCATTAACGCATCAATTGTTTTTGAAGACGAGCTATAAATATCCAAAAGTCTTTTATAAGAACTTAATTGAAACTGCTCTCTAGATTTCTTATTAACGTGCGGAGAACGTAATACTGTAAAAATCTTTTTATGTGTTGGTAATGGAATCGGGCCTGTAACCACAGCTCCAGTACTTTTAACGGTCTTAACAATCTTCTCTGCAGACTTATCTACCAAATTATGATCGTAAGATTTTAGTTTTATTCTAATTTTTTGACTCATTTCTGTAAAATTAAGCGTTAACTCCTTTTGCTGCTGCAATCACTTCTTCTGAAATATTAGAAGGAGTCTCAGCATAGTGAGAAAATTCCATAGTAGATGTTGCTCTACCAGATGACAATGTTCTTAATGTAGTAACATAACCGAACATTTCTGAAAGTGGCACAGTAGCTTTTACAGTTTTTGCACCTGCTCTATCACCCATATCACTAACTTGTCCTCTACGTCTGTTAAGATCACCTACGATATCACCCATATTTTCTTCTGGAGTAATAACTTCTAATTTCATAATAGGCTCCATTATCACAGCTTTTGCAGCTTTTGCCGAGTTTTTAAACCCTAACTTAGCCGCCAATTCGAATGACAATTGATCAGAATCCACATCGTGATAAGAACCATCTTTCAACGTTACTTTCATAGCATCAACTTCATACCCAGCTAAAGGACCATTAGCCATCGCCATTTTGAATCCTTTCTCAATTGAAGGTATAAATTCTTTAGGAACGTTACCACCTTTAATTGTAGATTCAAACTGAAGACCTACTTCACCTTCAGCAGCTGGTTCAATTGTAAATACAATATCTGCGAATTTACCACGACCACCAGATTGCTTTTTATAAACCTCTCTGTGATCAGCAGCCTGAGTAATAGCTTCTTTGTACTCAACCTGTGGTTGACCTTGATTAACTTCTACTTTAAATTCACGCTTTAAACGATCAACAATAATATCTAAGTGAAGCTCACCCATTCCAGAAATAATTGTCTGTCCTGAAGCTTCGTCTGTTCTTACTGTAAACGTTGGATCTTCTTCAGCAAGTTTTGCTAAAGACATACCTAACTTATCTACATCAGCTTTTGTCTTAGGCTCCACTGCAATACCAATTACTGGATCTGGAAAATCCATAGATTCCAAAACAATAGGATTCTTTTCATCAGTCATAGTATCACCAGTCTTGATATCTTTAAACCCTACAGCAGCACCAATATCACCTGCCTCAATAAAATCAATAGCATTCTGCTTATTAGAGTGCATTTGATAAATACGAGAAATACGCTCTTTTTTACCCGAACGGTTGTTCAATATATAAGAACCTGCATCTAAACGACCCGAATATGCACGGAAAAATGCTAAACGACCTACAAAAGGATCTGTAGCAATCTTAAAAGCTAAAGCTGAGAAAGGTTCTTTCACATCAGGCTTACGTGTTTCTTCCTGATCAGTATTAGGGTTAACCCCCACGATACCTTCTTTATCTGTTGGAGAAGGCAAGTAACGACATACCGCATCTAATAAAAACTGAACTCCTTTATTCTTAAATGCAGATCCGCAAATCATAGGAATGATAGACATATCCATAACAGCAGCTCTAAGTGCAGCGTGTACTTCTTCTTCTGTAATAGAATCCTCATCTTCCATAAATTTTTCAAGAAGATTCTCATCATAAGCCGCAACCTCTTCTATAAGCTTACCTCTTAATTCAGCCGCTTCTTCTTTTAATTCTTCAGGAATATCGATTACATCAAAAGTAGATCCTTGTGTTTCATCATGCCAAACGATAGCACGATTTTTCACTAAATCTACAATACCTTTAAAATCCGCCTCGTCACCAATATTCATTACAATTGGCACAGCATTAGACCCTAACATATCTTTAACTTGCTGACATACAGCCATAAAGTTAGATCCTTGACGATCCATTTTATTCACAAATCCAATACGAGGCACTTTATAATTATCAGCTAGTCTCCAGTTAGTTTCTGATTGAGGCTCTACACCATCTACAGCACTAAACAAGAATACTAACCCATCAAGAACACGTAATGAACGATTTACTTCTACCGTAAAATCAACGTGCCCTGGAGTATCAATAATATTAAAATGATATCCTTTGGTATCCGAAACTGCCTGACCATTTTCTGTAGGAAACTTCCACTCACAAGTGGTTGCAGCAGAAGTAATAGTAATACCTCTTTCTTGCTCCTGTTCCATCCAGTCCATTGTTGCAGCCCCATCGTGCACCTCACCTATCTTATGACTCACCCCAGTATAATACAAAATACGTTCGGTAGTCGTAGTTTTTCCTGCGTCAATATGCGCAGCAATTCCTATATTTCTTGTATATTTTAAATCTCTAGCCATTTCTGTTCGTGATTAAAATCTAAAGTGTGAGAATGCTTTATTTGCTTCAGCCATCTTATGGGTATCTACTCTCTTCTTTACCGCAGCTCCTTCTTCCTTTTCTGCTGCAATTATCTCCGCAGCAAGTTTCTGAGCCATAGACTTTTCATTTCTCTTACGAGAAAATTGAATCAACCACTTCATAGCAGTAGATATCTTTCTATCAGGTCTAATTGGGTTAGGAATTTGGAAGGTAGCACCTCCAACACGACGACTTCTTACCTCTACATGTGGCATTACGTTAGACAACGCATCTTTCCACATCTCTAAAGCTGTTTTTTCTTCGTTCTGTTTTTTCTCTTCTACGATATCAATAGCATCATAGAAAATTTTGAAAGCAACCGATTTTTTTCCGTCCCACATCATCATGTTTACAAAACGAGTCACTAACTGATCGTTAAAACGTGGATCCGGCAAAATAGGTCTTTTTTTAGCCTTTCTTTTTCTCATGTCTTCTTCTTAAAGTTTTTTAATTACTTCTTAGGGCGTTTTGCACCATACTTAGATCTACGTTGCGTTCTTCCTTCTACACCAGCGGTGTCTAAAGCTCCACGTACAATGTGATATCTAACTCCTGGTAAATCTTTTACCCTTCCACCTCTAACTAATACTATCGAGTGCTCCTGTAGATTGTGACCTTCACCACCGATGTATGCGTTTACTTCTTTACCATTAGTTAACCTAACACGAGCTACTTTACGCATAGCTGAATTTGGTTTCTTTGGTGTAGTAGTATAAACACGCGTACAAACACCGCGGCGTTGCGGGCACGAATCCAAAGCAGCCGATTTACTCTTCTTAGTTATTTTGGCTCTACCTTTTCTTACTAATTGTGAAATTGTTGGCATAATTTGCTTTACACTATTATTAAAATATTTTTAATTACCTCTTTTATGAGGGCTGCAAAGGTAGAAATATTTTTTATCAATTCAAATCCTAACGCATTAATTTTCAAACAGATTTAAAATCATATTGTCTAACCGTAAGAAATCCCTGTATTTTCCGTTATTTTAGCAGTATTAAAAAGAAATTTGAAAACTCATTCGTTACACATCCTTGTCCTTATTATATGTATACATTCATTTTGTAGCGCACAAAATCCAATTATAAACCTAAGCATTAAAGGAAAAGACACTCTAGAAACACAAAAAATAGATAGCACCCAATACACTAAGACTTTCAAAAACTTTCTAGATTTAAAAGAAGAGATAATAAAAACTCAAAAGAAATTACTAGAATCAGGATATTTAGACTCTCAACTATTAGAACTAAAAAAAACATCTGACTCCACATTTAGAGGTGTTTTCGAGCTAAACAAAAAATACAAAAAAATAAGAATCCAATACAACAAGGAGTCTATACCGCGTAATATCCTAGAACAAATATCCACAGAAATTACAGAAAAACACTTCTCAATACCCTTAAAAAACACAGAGAAAACAATTCAATTCCTAACAAACTTCCTCGTAAACCAAGGAAATACATTTAGTAACTTATCATTAATAGGAATCACAAAACACGGCAACGAAATATCCGCAAAACTTATTAGTTCAAAGAGTAACATAAGAAAAATCGACGACATTATAATCAAAGGATACAGCAAGTTCCCTTTTTCTTACTTAAAATATAATAGCAGAATACGCAAAGGGGCAATTTTTAAAAAGAATGATATTTTAAAAAAATCTCTAACAATCGACAACCTAGGTTTTGCCAAAAACATCAAGGCACCAGAAGTTCTATTCGAAAAAGACTCAACAAAAGTATACTTATATTTAGAAAAAAAATCAGCAAACAATTTTGATGGTTTTCTTGGATTCTCAACAGACACAGAATCCGGAAACTTAGAACTAAACGGATATCTAAATCTAAATCTTGTCAATAATTTAAATTTTGGAGAAAGACTAAATCTAATCTACAAAAGCGACGGAAATGAGCAACAAAGATTTCAAGCTAATATCACGCTACCTTACATCCTTAAAACACCAATTGGTATTGAAGCAGGCCTAGAAATATTCAAAAAAGATTCCAGCTTTTTGATAACCGAGCAAAATATCAATCTTAATTACCTAATCAGTGATAAAAATAAAATATGGCTAGGGTATTCCTCAGTTTCCTCAAACAACCTTCTTGACAACCCCCTGCCTTCACTCGATATCAACGATTACGACTCATCATTCTTCGGAATAGGCTTCAACCACACCAGAAGACAAAACAAAAACTTATTCCCAATAAAAAATTTTTATAATATAGAAATTGAATTTGGATCAAGAAGAACTGATAACACTAATTTAAATCAAACAAAAGGCTCCCTTAGTCTTGGTTCTATTTTCGAATTAAACCAAAGAAACTCTGTACTAATAAAAAACACTGCTTCCGTTATTTTTTCTGACAACCTATTTACAAATGAACTTTTTAGATTTGGAGGTATTAATTCAATTAGAGGATTTGAAGAAAACAGCATCAACGCCTCCCTTTTTAATGTTTTAAACACCGAATATCAATACATCCTATCTTCGAACTTGTACATCCATTCGATTATAGATTATTCCTATTTTGAAGACGAAACCAACAAAATATCAGACAACCTCACAAGTTTTGGAATAGGCCTTGGCTTAAACACACAAACTGGCCTATTTAAAATAATTTTCGCAAACGGAAAAAGCAGTGATTCCAACTTCAAATTCTCCAACACAAAGGTTCATTTAAGCCTAAATGCATCATTTTAACAATAATCTTCCTTAAAAAAATCACAAAAATCAATAACCAAAAAAAGCCTATACCCCCTCAAGATCGGAGATCTTTCGCCCTAAACCAAAACCTTATTCATCTTAGAGTACCAAAGGACTTAGAAACAAAAAAAGCTGTATTACCACCGCCCAAAACCAAAACACCAAGCAACAGATAATACTCTCAAAACAAAAGCCTTACAACCTCTAAGAAAAAAACAAGCACTCCATTTTTGAAATCAAAATTTTCGGACCAAAATATCACGTAACACTGTTAACAAAAAAGCAAAAACCACCCACTACAACGTTATAGTAGGATTTCACATTATATTAACCAGACGTGAACAATAATTTAATTTTTAACTAAATAAAAGTTGTTTAATTAAGATATTATTATGATTTTTGGCATTGGCTAATTCAAATAAATTATAAAATGAGAACAAAGTTTAGAGGAATTCTAACGCTATTGCTGGCGTTTGTAGTGCAACTAACGTTTGCACAAGAAAAAACGATCTCAGGTAATGTAACCGACAATAGTGGGTTACCTCTGCCAGGGGTAAATATCGTTGTAAAGGGTACTAGTAAGGGTACGCAATCTGATTTTGATGGTAATTATACCATTCAAGTAAACAGAGGAGCTGTACTTTCATTTAGCTACCTTGGATTTACAACAAAAGAAGTTGTTGTTGGAGACGGCGACACGGTAAATGTTCAATTGGCTGAAGATGCAGCGACACTGGAAGAAGTGGTTGTTACTGCCCAAGGTATTCGAAAAGCTAAAAAAGCCTTAGGATATGCGGTAGCTACGATTGCATCAGAAGATATTGCATCTCAACCTCAAACCGATGTAGTAAGATCACTTACTGGAAAGGCGCCAGGAGTGAATATTACACAAACATCTGGACTATCCGGTACTGGTACTAATATTATTATTAGAGGGTATTCTTCTATAAACGGAAATAACCAACCTTTATTTGTTGTTGATGGTGTACCATTCAATTCTGACACCAACAGTTCTGAAGGATTTACTACAGGTGGAGCTTCAGCTTCAAGTAGATTTCTTGATATAGACCCTAATAATATTAAGGAAATTTCTATATTAAAAGGATTAAGTGCAACAACGCTATACGGACAAGCAGGTAGAAACGGTGTAGTTTTAGTAACTACTAAATCTGGAGCCGCTCAAGGAGGCGCTAATAAAAAATTCGAAATTACGTTTAATCAATCTTATTTTTCAAATGAGATTTCAGATTTACCTGATTTTCAAGATTCTTATGGAAATGGATTTAACCAAACGGCATCGGCAGCATTCTCTAATTGGGGAGCAGATTTTAATCAGAGAATAGCAGGTGATGGGGTTGCCGCTGATGGAACTATTGCCCATCCATACGATCGCTCAGATTTAAATGCAGTTTTTCCAGAATTCGTAGGAGCGAGATATGACTACAGACCATACGATAACATCGAGCCTTTTTTCCGAACTGGTAATGTAGTAACTTCTTCTTTATCTGTTTCTTCAGGTAATGACACTTCATCTTACAACATCAGTGTTGGTAGAACAGATGATGAAGGTTTTGTTATTGGTAACAAATACCAACGACTAAACTTTAGTGCTGGAGGAAGTACTAAACTTTCTAATAAATTTACAATTAGTAGTTCATTTAACTACGTATTAACTGATTTAATAACTCCTCCAACATCTGCCGGTTTTGGAAGTAATGCAAATGATGGAGCGGCTAGTTTATTTGCAAACATTTTGTATACCCCGAGAAGTATCGATTTATTCAATCTGCCTTTTCAAAACCCTGTTGATGGTTCTAGTGTTTATTATCGTACTGATAATAGTATTCAAAACCCGAGATGGACTCAACAAAATGCTCGTAACATTGAAGATACTAGAAGATTTTTTGGAAACTTTACGGCTTTGTATGAGTTTAACGATTGGCTTAATTTAAGTTACAGATTATCACTAGATTCTTATGTTCAGGATGAGGATAGATATGTAAATAAAGGTGGTACTCAAGCACCCGGTGGATTTTTATCAACTTTTGTAACTTCAAATACAGTTTGGGATCATACATTAAGTTTAAACTTTGACAAAGACCTTAATGATTCTTGGGGACTAAGTGGTAACCTTGGATTTAACCCAAGGAGAGAAGAAAGAAAAAGAGATTTCACCAGTAGTACTGAACAATTTGTATTCGGTTTAATTAATCACCAAAACTTTGAAGAAACTACTGGTTTTAGTGATTTAAGAGAATTTAATATCGTTGGAGCATATTTATCAGCTACTGTAGATTACAATGACTACTTATTCCTTAACGTTGCTGGTAGAAATGATTGGTATTCTTCATTACAGAAAGAAAACAGATCGATCTTTTACCCATCTGCAAGTTTATCTTTTGTACCAACTAGTGCTTTCGAAGGTTTAAGAGGAAGTAAAGCTATTAATTATTTAAAATTAAGATTAGGATATGGATCTTCAGCAGGTTTCCCTGATCCTTACGCTACAGTAATTGGATTAGATAGTAATGCTAATACATTTATTGATCCAAATGGTGGTGCAATAATTAATTCACTATCCGAAGCAGACAGACTTGGTAACGCAAACTTAAAACCAGAATTAATCACTGAATTAGAAGCTGGTGTTGAAGCTAAGTTATTTGACAATAGAGTTTCGTTTGATGTATCTGTTTATGACAAACGATCAAAAGATTTAATACTTAATAATAGATTTCTTGATCCTTCAACAGGTAATACAGTAACTTCCGACAATGTTGCTGAAGTTTCTAACCAAGGACTTGAAGTTGGATTTGGATTAACGCCAATAAGAGGAAATGACCCTGATGATTTTAGATGGGATATTTCTGGTCAATATACAATAAATGAAAATATTGTTGAGAGTTTAGGTGGTGAATCTGAAGGTGAAGTTATCGCTGGATTTATTGGATTCGGTAACTATGCTATTCCGGGAGAAGCTTATGGTGTTATATTTGGAACTACATATCAGAGAGATGACAACGGAAATAGAGTTGTTGGTGCTGACGGTAACTATATAGCTAACCCTGAACCAACGATTATTGGTGATCCTAACGCAGATTGGAGAGCTACTTTAATAAACAATTTCAGTTATAAAGGATTTACTTTAGGAATGCAGTGGGAATATACTCATGGTGGTGATATTTATTCTACAACAGCTGGTGCTTTACTTGCTCGTGGTTTAACAACCGATACTGATTTTGACAGAACACAAACTTTCGTTCTTGATGGAGTTCAAACAGATGGATCGGTTAACACAGTTCAAATAAATGCTACGGATTTATACTTTAACAATATAGGTGTAGCTTCCGCAGGAGGAATTAACGAAAGAGGTATTTACGATGCAACTACATTAAGACTAAGAGAAGCTACTTTAGGCTATAATGTTCCTAGTAAATTTTTAGATAAAACTCCTTTTGGTAGAGTTTCAATATCTTTTATAGCACAAAACATGTGGTATAAAGCGTTCAACTTCCCAAAGGGTATTAACTTTGATCCAGAAGTTACTAGTTTAGGTGTTGGTAATGGTCAAGGATTTGATTACTTAACTGGTCCAACAGCTAAAAGATACGGTTTCAACTTATCGTTAACTTTTTAAGATAACATAGATAATAAAGTTTATTATGAAAAAAATATTTAAATATTTCAGTCTCTTTGTAATTATAAGTATAATTACATCTTGTGAGACTACAGAACTGGATTTAACAGTAAATCCGAATCAAGTAGGTCAAGAAGACGTTGATCCTGACTTCTTATTTAACAACGTCCAACTTTCATTCTATAATTTCGTAGAACAAGCTGCTGGATTTACCTCATTTGCATCAGATCTTACCAGAATGCACGCTGCAACAGGAGGAGCTATATATTCTGAAGCATATAGCCCACTTGGTTTTGATGCAGTATGGGAAGCTGCTTATGCGGACGTATTAAAAGATATATCTTCTTTAGAACCATTAGCCGCTGATATTAACTTAACATACCACCAAGGTGTTTCTAAAGTGATAAAAGCATATACAATTGTTACTTTAGTTGATCTATTCGGAGATGTTCCTTTTAGTGAGGCTTTACAAGGAAATGACAATCTAAATCCTAATGCAGACGATCAAGCTCAGATTTACATTGATGCTCTTAATGAATTAGATTTAGCGATTGCGTTATTAAATACTGAACCAAGTTCATTCCCTCCTCTAGATTTATTTTATGGTTTAGGTGGTGATGGTACTGATGCTACAACTCAGGCGAAATGGGTTACTGCAGCAAATACTTTAAAATTAAAAATATATTTAACTGCAAGATTAAATGGTACTGCTATTAATACAGATATAGCATCTGAAATTAACACTTTGATCGCAGAGGGTAATTTAATAGATGCAGCCGACGAAGATTGGCAACTAAATTACGGTGGTAATAGACAAAATCCTGACAATAGACATCCTGCCTATTCAACTTTCTACGAGAATGATCCAGGAGGACAATATGTTTCGAATTACTACATGTGGACAATGTTATTTGAAAAACCATTAGAAGATCCAAGAACACCTTTTTACTTTTTCAGACAGGATCTTGATGCTACTAATGAAGATAATTTTACATTACAATGTGCAACCGCAGCAACACCTCCTCATTATTTTGGTGTGACTTCTCAATACGATGGAAACAATACTGTTGTCCCATTCTGTGTTACCGACATAAACAGAGGATATTGGGGAAGAGATCACTTAGATAACGCTGGATTACCACCTGACTCAAATAAGAGAACAGTTATGGGGTTATACCCTGCTGGTGGTAAATTTGATGATGGTTCTGGAGGATCCGTACAAAATGAAGGAGCTGATGGATCTGGTGGTGCAGGAATTACACCAATCTTAACATCATCTTTTGTGAACTTTATGCTTGCTGAAGCAGCTTTAACTCTTGGGACTACAGGAGACGCACAAGTATATCTTACTCAAGGTATCGCAGATAGCTTTAGCAAAGTAAGTAATTTTGCAGGTAGTGCCGAATCTGTTGGAAATCTTGCTTTATATCAATCATTTGTTGATCAAGAATATCTAGCATCCATGGACGACGAACAAAGATTAGAAATAGTTGCTAAAGAGTATTATCTTGCATTATTTGGTAATGGTATTGAAGCCTATAATATGTATAGAAGAACGGGATATCCTGCAAATTTACAACCTTCATTATCTCCAACTCCTGGTGATTTCTACAGGTCTGCTCTATATCCTAGCGATTATGTGAATGCTAACACTAATGCATCACAAAGACAAAGAACAGAACAAATCTTTTGGGACACGAATCCTGCAGGATTTATCAATTAAAAACATATGAAAATGAAATTAATAAATAAATTTTTAGTTCTAGGTGGATTATCAATTGGTTTACTATTTAATAGTTGTACTGATGACGAAAAACTACCAAATCCTTTAGAAGCATCTGATGTAGAAACAAATGGTGCTTATTTAAAAACCATATCCTCATCATTCGTAGTAGATTTATTCGACATTGATGGATCTGGATTTGAAGTAACTCTAGAAGAGCATGATGCTTTAAATGATGGAAGCTTAATACAAGATGTTGATGTATATGTAAGATTTACTGACAACACTGTTGATGAAGATGGTACAACTACTCCAATGGATCCAGATGATGACATTGATAACAGTAAAGACGAAATTCTTTATGAAACTATCCCGGCATCCGCTTTTTCAATGAATAGTAATAGCCAGCCTGAGGTAACGTATCAAACTACTATGCCAGAAGTTTTGACTGCTCTTGGATTGATTAATGACAATCTTGATGGTGCTGATAATTTTTTCGTAAGATTTACGCTTAATTTAACAGACGGAAACTCTTATACTACAACAAATACCGGTACTAACATTGTTAGCCAACCTGTATTTAACTCTCCTTTTGAATATCAAGGATCGGTTGTTTGTGTATTTGATGAGCCAGCTTTTTTTACCGGTACTTATATGATAGAAACTACAGTTAATGGTGCATTTGGATCTGTATTTGATGAAACAGTAGAAATTACAGTTGATGAAAATGACCCTACAAAAAGAAGATTTGATGGAGACTGGAATGGATTTGGTCTAGACAGAAATTATAGTTTCTCTTTAGTATGTGGTAAAATTATTTGGGATGCAGCACAGAGTACAGGATTACAGTGTCCAGGCGGACCTATAATCGCTTTAGGAACTGCTACTACAAATACTGAATTTGATACTA
This sequence comes from Aquimarina sp. AD1, assembly GCF_003443695.1. NCBI lineage: Bacteria > Pseudomonadati > Bacteroidota > Flavobacteriia > Flavobacteriales > Flavobacteriaceae > Aquimarina > Aquimarina sp. AD1. The sequence goes on from NZ_CP031966.1 coordinate 2,657,699, forward strand.
CATTTACAGATGACAATAGTTTCGAGATCAATATGACAGAAGACACATCTAGTTGTAGTGGTCCAGCTGCTGGACTTGTACAAGTTCGTTTTACAAGAATATAAAATTTATAGTTTAAAATACAATAAATTAACTAGAACATCCCGATGAAAATTTCATCGGGATGTTTTTTTATACACTATATTTGTTCTCTATGAAAAATGAATCAAAAATTTTTGGTATCCGAACGGTTTTAGAGGCCATAAACTCGGGAAAAACAATTGACAAAATTTTTATTCAAAAAGGTCTGCAAGGTGATTTATCAAAAGAATTAATAAGCTTACTGAAAAGAGAAAATATTAATATCTCCTATGTTCCTGTAGAAAAACTCAACCGATTAACTAATAAAAATCATCAAGGAGTTGTAGCACATATCGCACCTATTGAATTTCAAGACTTGGAAAACTTAGTATTAAATGTGATTGAATCTGGTGAAACTCCTTTGTTTTTAATCCTAGATCAATTGTCCGATGTCCGTAACTTTGGTGCGATCATAAGAACAGCAGAATGTACGGGGGTTCATGGTATTATTATTCAGAAAAAAGGAGGAGCACCTGTAAGTGCAGATACTGTAAAAACTTCAGCAGGAGCAATTTTTAAAATCCCTATTTGTAAAGTTGACCACATTAAAGATGCCATGTTTTATTTACAAGCTTCTGGCATACAAATAATAGCCGCTACTGAAAAGGCAAATTCAACTATTTATGACCAAGATCTCACAAATCCAACTGCAATAGTAATGGGTAGTGAAGGTAAAGGTATATCCAACTCTGTTTTAAAAATAGTGGATCATTCGGCTAAACTACCTATGTACGGTGAAATAGCTTCTCTTAATGTGTCTGTAGCCTGTGGTGTAATTTTATATGAATCAATCCGCCAAAGATTATAAGATCTAAAACTTATTTTTAGTCACCTTTTTTTTCATCTCTCGGATTATACTCATAAATTATTTCAACACTTTCATCATTCAACTCTTCTTCTGGTAAAATTTCTATAAAGTTCCCATTTTCATCAAAATGTTTTAAAAAAGGATCATCTTCTGGATTAAAATCTTTTGTTTCCCAGTGATACTTTTTTTGCTTGGCAATACCTTTTTTTATGCAAAAAGCCAATAACACTCCTACAATTAGACCAGATAAATGCCCTTCCCAAGAAATTTTTGGATCTACAGGTAACGTATACCATATCATGCTTCCATATATAAAAACAACGATAAATGATAGCGCAATTAATCTAAAATGCTTTGCCAGTATTCCTTTAAAAAACAAAAAACCAAACAACATATAAATAACCCCACTCACCCCTATGTGATTAGCAGGTCTTCCAAAAAACCAAGTTAAAACACCTGTTAAAATTGCTCCAAAAAGCAATACTTTCCAAGAGTTTTTGGGATAAAAGAAAAAAAGAGCCATAGATAAAATCAAAAGTGGCAAAGTATTATGCCACAAATGTGATAAATCACCATGAATAAAAGGAGAAAATAATACTCCCCTAACCCCTATCAAGGTTCTTGGATATATTCCAAAACCATTAAAGTCAAAACCAAAACGAACCTCAAACCAAAAAACCACCCAAATTGCTAATACAAACAATAGTGGATACCCTACAACTCCAGTACTAAATCTAAAATCACTATTTTCTTCCATAATTTTATTATAATAATCAAAAAACCATCCAAAAATTTAATTACAGTTAAATTGTCAGTAATACAAATATTTATAATAATGAAACGCAGAATAAAGTTAACGATTATGATATTCTATTAAACACTTGTTACCTTTGTAAATATGAACAAACCATTAGCTGAAAGAATACGTCCTAAATCTCTGGAGGAATATTTGAGTCAAGAACATTTAATTGGAGACAATGGTTCTTTGACTAAACAAATAAAAAGAGGAATTATACCTTCTCTGATTCTTTGGGGTCCTCCTGGTGTGGGAAAAACCACTTTAGCTAATATTATAGCCAACGAATCGGATAGACCGTTTTATACACTAAGTGCAATTAATAGCGGAGTAAAAGAAGTAAGAGAAGTTATTGACAAAGCTAAACAAAGTGGTGGATTATTTACTTCTAAAAACCCTATACTATTTATAGATGAGATTCATCGTTTTAGCAAATCTCAGCAGGATTCTCTACTAGGAGCTGTAGAAAAAGGTTGGATCACGTTAATTGGTGCAACTACAGAGAATCCTAGTTTCGAAGTAATTCCAGCATTGTTATCTCGTTGCCAAGTGTATGTTCTTAATGCCTTTGGAAAAGAAGAATTAGAAGCATTGCTAGAGAGAGCTATGCGACAAGACGAACACCTTTCATCCAAAGACATAAAACTAAACGAAACAGATGCCTTATTAAGATTAAGTGGTGGAGATGCAAGAAAACTATTAAATATTTTTGAGCTTATAGTCTCTAGTCAAGATCAAGACAAAATTATAATAACTAATGATCTTGTTTTAAAACTTGTACAGCAAAATACTGTCAGATATGACAAAACAGGAGAACAACATTATGACATCATCTCTGCTTTTATTAAATCTGTTCGTGGTAGCGACCCCAATGCAGCGGTTTATTGGTTAGCAAGAATGATAGAAGGCGGAGAAGACCTTAAATTTCTTGCCCGTAGAATGATAATATTAGCATCTGAAGATATTGGCAATGCTAACCCAACAGCCTTAATAATGGCTAACAATACTTTTCAGGCAGTAACTACAGTTGGATATCCCGAAGCAAGAATTATTTTAAGTCAATGCGCAGTGTACCTTGCTACTTCTGCAAAAAGTAACGCTTCCTATATGGCTATTAACAAAGCGCAACAGTTAGTAAAACAAACTGGTGACTTATCCGTACCATTACACATAAGAAATGCGCCAACCAAATTAATGAAAGAATTAGGGTATGGAGAAGATTATAAGTACGCGCACAATCACGAAAACAACTTTATTAACCAAGAGTTTCTTCCTGAGTCAATAGAAAGCACTAAGCTCTATGAACCTGGAGATAACCAGCGAGAAAATGCATTTAGATCTTTTCTTAAATCCCGATGGGGAGAAAAATATAACTACTAATATTATTGACGAGCAAAAGTATCCGTTATCAACCTACTAGTTGCAGGATTAACTCGATCAAGAATAAAATTTCCATACGAATCAAAATAGCCAACACCGCTTAAATCTCCTGCTCTTACTATATAATTATTATCTCTACTAGATTTATATATTTTACCAATAGAAACGGATCCATCAGCATTCTTTTTTAACAATTCAAAACCATATATTTTTTTCTCAAATGCATATATACTCTCATTATAAACATATGACAAAGATTTAGCCTTGGACACATCTCCTTTAGAAACCTTACTTTCGGCTTTCTTAATTATCTCCTCACTATTTTTAGCAATTGCATCTTTAGAAGGTACGGTCTGATTAACAGAAGGTAATTTATCTTTAACAACAATATCGCTTTTAGCAGGATTATTCTCCTTTTTACCATTATACTTATAGTTGAGAGCTTCTATATCCTTAAAAGCATCTCTAAGAGCTTCATGGTATGATTTTTTAAACTCTTTCTCTCTACTAGTTCCTTCTTTTGTACTGAATACGACAATCCCATTACAATCAATTAAATCGACTATAAGTTTTGTCTTTAATAATCCTGAATTTTTCCTCACATCTGCTCTTAGCCCTTTACAACCATTCATTCTTAAATCTTCTGGCAAATCTTCTCCTCTAATAAATGCTGTAAATCCATATTTTTCAAATAAAAATTTGGTTAATGAATTTAATTGATAATCATCGTTTTCCCTTAAAAAAACATATCCTTCAGGCACTATAACATATTTATAATCATTCACAGTACTCTGCGCCGAAAAATTAATTGTAAAGAAAAAAGAAAGCCCAAAAAATAAAACACGTATTATATTCATCACATTATTACATTAAATCCTAATTGAATAGATGCCCCCCTGGCATCTGCAAGATTAGAATATTCTAAAAGATTATTTGCCGAAATATAGAAATTAATTTTGTTAATATGAGTAGACATTAAAAATCCAACGTTTTTATAAGAGTAATCGTCGACTGTATAAGTAACTTTCGCTTTTAAAAAATTAGATAAGCGTTTGTAATAAAATAAAGAAGCAGCGTATTGCGGTCTTTTAGGTCTAAATTGAGAAAACAGTTGCAAACCAAAAGCATCTTGATAAGGAGGATCCTCGCCTTCAATAAAGCAATTACAAGTCCCATCATCATATCTATTAAAAGAATATTTAATAGAACCATTAAGTTTTAAAGGACGTAAAGCAGCATAACTAGTATTTAAAGTATCAATTGGGATCGCCTCTTCTAACTCATCTAAAATATCCTGGCCATTATCATCTGTAATTGGAGTTTCGAATCCTTCAAAAACAAAATTACCTCTTGCCTGATATGTTTCAACATCCTTAGTATAAAAAATCATCCCTAAATCAGTTGCGCTACCCGTAATGGTCCATTGATCCTCTAACTTATAGGTAAACCCAACATCGACACCAACCCCCAAGTTACCTCCAAGAAATGCTCTACCCAAAAATTTATTTAGAACTTGTTTTGATCCATCCGAGTTATCTTCCGATTCGATATCCCTCAAAGAAGCATATCCCGCCGTTTGAATACTTACATCTGCATTACTAATTACATGTTGGTATATATTATTTCCTTGTGGAGTTTCTATAGTAGTAAACGTACCTCTATTTTTGGTACTTCTAAAATTAAATATGCTAGAATACAATTTTGCTCTTGCACCGAAAGTGAGTTTTTTATTTACTTTTTTATTATAACCAAAATGATATACTGTGAGTAACTCTCCAGTAGCGCTTACATTAGAAAATCGAAACGGTACATTTATAAAGTCTTGATTTCCTTGATAAGCCAATACTGCAAAATCTTTAGGAAAATATACAATCAGGTCTAGCTCTTGATATAAACCAGCAGAGTAATATAAATCTTTATTACGCCTACTTCTCCAACCAAAATTAATAATATCCAATTGCTGGGTAAATGTAAAGTAATCTTTACTTGTTAATGTATTTATAGTATTCTCTATCTTATCATTAATATCCCTACCATCATCAGCGAAAACATCATAAAGAGAGGTTCCCCTAAATCCAACATTGAAATGAATTTGCGATAAAAACGGTACTCCAGCATGGTATTTAAAATTTACATCCGCACCAGGATTAAGCATTAATGATTGCGGCAAATCTGTAAAATCATATAAGGTTTCCTTGTTCTGAGAATATCCCGAGTATCCCAATAAACCTAAGCAAAGGCATAATAAGATTCTCATAATTCGTAATTTACATAATAACTAGCTTTAGACCTTATATTTAAAACACCTCTTAAATCGGTATTGAGAGTTGGTACAATAATCTCTGTTGCAATTTTTTGGGCAGATGATAATTGATTTAACGTAGCATTATCCAATACAATTGGATTAGGAACAGAGAACGACACTACAGGCTCTGTACCTTCTCCCATCCCAGCTTGCACAGGAACACTATATAATTGGCCTAATGGTTGTTCACCTTCTGTTAAAAACTGAAACTGAAGCGTAAAAGATCTTTGAATTGTATTGCGAACCTCTATAGTTAGCTCTACTCTATCTAAATTATCGATTGCAAAATCAGTCCCAACTAAATCGTAATTAATAGTATCTCTTAGAACATCCGGAGGAATTGTAAAATCTGTATCCGAAGGAAGGCCATCAGGTATATAATCGGACACATCAAATTCTGAATAAATAAAATCTGCTTCAATTACAGGTGTGAGAACAACATCTTCGAGTTGCTCAAAATCTAGTTCCTTTACGCAGGAAACTGTTGTTAAAACTGCACTAAAAAGTAGCAGTAATAAACTGGCTTTTTTTGTTTTCATCTGGGGGGAGTTGTTTAGTATTAACGAAAATATACAAATATTTATTACTAAATATATCTTTTTATTTCATTTAATTCAGAAACTTGTATTGCGGATTCTGGTAACTTTTCTTTATGATAATTAAAACATATTGCTTTAATTCCCAATGATTCGGCACCAACAATATCAGCTTCGTAATTATCTCCAATCATTAAACTATTAACAATATTCGCGCCAGAAACCCTAATTGCATGTTCAAATATTATTGGATTTGGTTTCTTAACTCCCACATCTTCACTATTTGTAACTGTGTTAAAATAATGATTGATTTCGGAGTTAGAAAGCTTTGTATTTTGGACCTCTCTAAAACCATTGGTAATGATATGCAATTGATATTTAGGCATTAAATATGTCAACAGCTCTCTTGCACCAGCAATAAGGTAATTATTCAATGGTAAAAAATTAATATAATCATCTGATAAAGCATCGATAATCTCTAAAGGAAATTGCATCTCAAAAGCAGCAAAAGCTTCTATTAAACGACCTCTTCTAAGTTCTGTTTTAGTAACCTGTTCTTCTCTATAGAGTTTCCAATAGTGTAAATTTATAGGTTGATAAACAACTAAAAAATCATTTACGGGAACTGATATTTGGAATTTAGTAAACATCAACTCAAAAGCCAAAGTAGAATTTTTATCAAAATCCCATAGCGTATGATCTAAATCAAAAAACACATGATCAATCTTTTTTATCTTCATCTTGATTCCAAATAAACTCAAATATTGATTCCCAAAAACTCTGCTCATTAAGATCACTAAACAAACCATTGCTAAAAACAGGAATAAATAATCCGTTTACTTTTTTTATCTTTTTAATATAATCTAGTAATTCTTGCTTTACTGTAAACTCATTTTCTGCCTTATCAAAACTTTTAGCAGTGCAACAAAAAGAATGTATCACTAAAGGAGTTTGCACCTCGTAATCTAAATCATAAAACATAAACGGGGTACACGTTCCTGCTCTAAACCCTGCTTGCTCAGGATAACCCATAGAAAAATCTTCCTTTATCTCTAATTCAATAAAATTTCTATAGGCTTCTGGTAGTTTTATTTTATAAAATGAACATAGAGAATACAGCATCTGCCTATTCACAATATTCTCTATTCTAGTTTTCTCTTCTTTTAACATTTCTAAATCCGAGATAGCATCATACGACACTTTAAGTCCTACGTTTACATAATCAGAAACGTGCTTGATAACTTTTCGGTGTTCTGGATTACTATGACTAATGTTTTTTTCAAGGTTAGTATAATCACCTAAACCAAAAAATACAAGACAGTCTCTTATTTTATTTTTTTGTAAATTAATTACAAAATCAAATGTATTATAAGGGTCTTTCTTTATCCCTAACATTACTTTAAACCTATCCGTGACATCACTTATTTTTAACTGCCATAAATCACGTAAACCGCCACCAATTGATCTTAAAATTCCTTTTTGCCAATAAGCAAAAGTTTGATTGATATACAATATGGGATATATTCTAAATTCTTTTTCTTGAAATGCTATATCCGAATACTTTTCTTTTAGAATATTCTTAAATTCAAACGCCCATATATCAACCACTGGTTCTTGCAAAAATCCATGTTGGTAAGCTATACTTTCTGTAGCTGTAAATCGACCAAGCTCATCTTTTACGTGCGGAAGGTATTCCTCGTATCTGGTTAATAAGTAAAAACTAGCTGCAAAAATATCAAAAGGCAAAGCAGTATCAGGATGTTTAACCTGAAAGAAACATTGGGTTTCTCCCCAGGGAATCACTTGAATATCCACCTCATTAAATCCATGTTCGAAAAGTAAATCTACACTCTGAAAGTAAAGTTCTTTACCTAAGGGCTGTTTACCATAAGAAAGTTTAGGTCCATCATGAGCAATAAAAGACTCTATTTTAGAAGTAAAGCCTACTTCCAATCCCAAAATTCGCTTACAAATATGCTTAAAAGTATAAGATACCCTCGGAGTTATTTTTTGAACATAGACTAATAACATATTCTCAATTATAGTATTGCTTGATCTGCAAAGCTAAAATACTCCTTTTCTGTTATTATCAAATGGTCTAATAATTTAATATCTAAACTAAGTCCGGCTTGTTTTAGTTTTTGAGTTAATGATTTGTCAGACTGACTGGGAGTTAATGAGCCACTCGGATGATTATGAGTTAATATTATCGAAGTTGCATTAAATTCTAACGCATATCTAAATACAATTCTAGGATCCACCAATGTACCGGTCTTTCCTCCTACACTTATTTGCTTCTTTTGTAATACTTTATTCGAATTATTAAGATACAATACCCAAAACTCCTCATGTTCTAAATCTCCTACAAGAGGACTTAGTATATCAAAAACATCTTTACTTGTACTAATCTTGGGTATAACCGGAACAATTTCTTCCTTTCTTCTTCTCCCTAGTTCTAAACCTGCTACTATCGATATTGCCTTAGCTTCTCCTATTCCTTTAAAACTCATCAACTGTTTGATAGATAATTTTCCTAACGAATTAATTTGATGATCAACACTTGCCAAAATTCGTTTACTTAATGCTACAGCGCTTTCGTCACGGTTTCCAGAACCAATCAAAATTGCTATCAGCTCTGAATCAGTTAACGAATTCTTCCCTTTAACCAACAATTTCTCTCTTGGTCGATCATTTTCACTCCATTTCCTAATAGAAAATGACGAATTAAGCTCACTCATACAATTTTTTTATGCAGTTTTATTCCCTATAACTTTCAACCTATAAGTATAAACTATTTATCTCAAATACAAGATATTATTGCCTAAAAAATACAAATGAAAACGGAATATCTTGTCGATATTTAAATATTCATCATACATATATTTGTTTGAAAATGAAAGTTTTACTATATTTGACCACCCATAATCTAAAAACAAAGAATTTAACAACTTCAAATTAACCTATTTATGAAGAACATTTTTACTTTCGTATTATTATTGGCTACTATTAGTTTTTATGGACAAGACAGAAAACGTATTAGCTTTCTAAATCTAGTAGGAAACCACATACAAGTACCAAGAGGATGTCAAGCACAATCAGAATATGAACTACAGGCTTGTAATGGAACCTCTATTAAATGGGACTATTACAGTGATGATATGTTAACCGCAGTTTTTGATGCTACTATAGACGCATTTGGAGCTGATAACACTTCCAAAACAGCAGTAACTTTTACTTCATTTGGATCTCAACTAACAGGTTTCAAATTTAAATCAGGTACTACTTTTCAATATTTCTTAATGGGAAAAATTAAAGAGCAACCGTTAATGATTAATCTCGGAACACCTCAAGATATTTCTGCCAATGGAGATTTAGAAGGAATTCTAAAACTTGTTTTCGAGAAAGTAGGTTAATACCAAATCTTTTTTATTTCATAAATATTGATTAAGAAGTTATTTAGCAATAGCTTAGTATTCTTATATACTATTTTTAAAATAATTCTATTATTTTTGAGTAGTGAATACTAAACTACACTGATATGAAATCTCTTTTTGACGAAACTACGAAAAACGAAATAGAAGAACGTATTCATAGACTATCTAACACGAGTACTCCTTCTTGGGGTAAAATGGATATTTCTCAGATGTTTTATCATTGCCAGTTTCCTCTTAAAATAGCTCTTAAAAAGGAGTATCCATCAATGAAACCTAGCTTACTGGCTAAATTATTCTTTAAAAAATCTTTGTATAACGACAAACCTTGGAAAAGGAGTTTACCTACTCATCCCAAATTAAAAGTTGTAGACGCTAAAGTTTTTGATCAGGAGAAAAAACATCTTGTAGCGCTTGTTAATGAATTCTCTGAAAAAAGAACCGTTTCAGAATGGGATCCACATCCTATGTTCGGAAAATTCACAAAAGATCAATGGGGAAAAATGCAGTACAAGCATTTAGATCATCATTTACAACAATTTAACGTATAGTCTGTGTATCCACCAAAGCACCATCAAGACTATAATTTAGAAAACATCAAAAGCGTAGCGACTACCTACCCTTTTGCTATATTAGTCTCAGCTCAAGAAACAAAACCTTTTATTACACACGCTCCTCTTATATTTCATGGAGACAAACTGGTTGGCCATATTGACGCAAACAATCCTCATATAAGTTTACTAAAAGATAATTATCCTATCACAACAGTTTTTCAGGGGCCTCAGACATATATCTCGCCATCTATATACACAACAAACCAATTGCCGACTTGGAATTATATAATTGCACATGCCACAGGAACTGTTAAAGAAATTAAAGATCCAGAATTAATAAAAAAATCCATGGTCATTATGACTGATTTTTTAGAAAACCCTGATCAAAATTTTAAACTATCCATAGAGGACCCCAGAATGGATCGCTTAATTCCTTATATACATACTTTCGAAATTGAAGTACAAGACTGGGAAGGAAAATTTAAACTAAGCCAGGACAAAATACCTGAAGATATCGAAAATGCAAAACAGGAATTGATTAAAAACAATCAAAAAAGCGTTGCTGATTTTGTAAATGGATTATTTAAAAAGCATTTTTAGATTACATCATTCCTTTTATCTCATCAAAATCTAACCCGCCATAATTACCACTGCTCATCAGTAACAAAGCAGCATTAGTAAAATCTTTTTGGTGCAAGTATGCTTTAAACTCTTCGGGATTTGTATAAATAATAAGATCTTTTCTATTAAATGCTTTTGCTATTTGATCCGCTGATACTTCTTCCAGTTGTTTTATTTTTACTGCATTAGGCGAATAAAAAACTACAGCTTCATCTGCAAAATCCAGTGCACCTTCATATTCCTTTAGAAATTCTGCATTAAGACTACTATATGTATGCAACTCCAAACAAGCGACAACCTTTCTATCCTTATATTGCTCTTTAACTGCCTTAGTAGTTGCACTTACTTTAGATGGACTATGCGCAAAATCTTTATAAGCAACCGCGGTATCACTTTCTGCAATTTTTTCTAACCTTTTAGAAGCTCCCGTAAAAGAAGCTATGGCTTCATAGAACTCATCCTCATCAACACCCATATGTTGACAAATCCATTTTGCACCAGCCAAATTACTCAGGTTATGAGCCCCAAAAACTTCTATAGGCATCTCTCCTTCTGGAGTTTGCAGAAGAGTCTCTCCATTCTCCACCCTATATTCTGGAGTATTGTAAGCTATTTTTCGAATTTGGTTTTCAGAATTCTCCACTACTTTAACAACCTCTGGATCCTCAGAATTATAGTTTATACTTCCTCCACGAACTATACTATCCACAAAAATCTGAAACTGTTCTACGTAAGTTTCGAATGTTGGAAATACATTAATATGATCCCAAGCAATACCACTAAGCAATGCTATATTAGGTTTATATAGATGAAATTTGGGTCTTCGATCTATAGGCGAAGAAAGATATTCATCACCTTCCAAAACCATAAAATCATTTTCTTCAGTTAAATGAACCATCGTATCAAACCCTTCTAACTGGGCTCCAACCATATAATCTACTTCTTTATCGTGATAATGCAATACATGAAGAATCATAGAAGTAATCGTAGTCTTACCATGAGAACCTCCTATCACCACTCGTGTTTTACTCTTAGACTGTTCATACAGAAATTCTGGATATGAATATATTGTTAATCCTAACTCTTGCGCTTTACGCAACTCTGGATTGTCTTCTTTTGCATGCATTCCAAGGATGATCGCATCAATATTAGAAGTAATTTTTTCAGGATACCAACCGAAAGCTTGTGGCAATAGTCCAAATCTATCTAATCTAGATTTTGAAGGCTCAAAAATTACATCATCACTCCCTGTTACCTCATCTCCTTTTTGATGCAACGCCATAGCTAGATTGTGCATAGCACTACCTCCTATAGCAATAAAATGTACACGCATAATTATATTCTTAATTCAAAAAAGTAAAGATACAATCTACATTTAATTATAAAAGAAAGTAAAACCTAAAATAAGTAAAAGGTTTTGTTCGTATTTATAAACGATCATAAATGAATAGATTATTGAGTAGCAATTAATGGTCGTGTCTTCTCATTTGGAGATTTCAGAAGTTCACGAAGCGTTAAAACATCTAATATTCCATCTGGATACAATTGATTTTTTAATTCAAAATCCTTTAATGCAGTTTGTGTTTCAATTTTAAAATTCCCATCAACCGCTATAACATATCCATCTATAGTAAGTTGTTTTTGCAACTCATATACGAAAGGTCCTCGGTCTCCAATTTGTAGTGTTTTCTGTAAAATTACCTTTTCGAAAACATTATAAAACTCATCTTTTTGTTTTTGTTTCGAAAGATCTTCGCTAGACCGTTGATTATTCTCTAGTAATCGAATCTCTTCATTAGATAATCCTTTAGATTTATACGCCGTAGATTGAAGCAAAATAGCTTCATAATACTTCACTTTCCCTATTTTTTTTTGGTACTCATTTACAGCATATTGAGTCGCGGCATTGTCTTTTTTTGGATTTCTAACATCTATACGGTTTGTAGACCATTGGGATATAACAAATCCATTTAACATCTCAATTGCTTCATAATAATCCATCACAACATTTTGATCGTAATAGGAATTATCCACGGTATCTTTGGATACATAATTCACATTTTTAGGATGAAATCTTTGGTATTTGTGATACTGATTATACCCCATAACTAATGTTATAATAACTAATAGAAAAATAATAATACCCTTCATAATTTAAAATTTGGTTTATAGTAAAAATATAAATGATCATCTGCTATACATAAGCACAGTGAGTATAGTTGGCTCGAAACGGATACGAACCTTTTTTTGGGGAAAAATCAACTTTTATTATTACTTATAAATATAGTCATAAAAACAGAAACTATTAAGTCTACGACCCTCAATTATTTCAGAATGTACTGTATGGAGTATTAACACCAACAGCTAAAATCAAAAATAAAATGTGACTAATAGGCATACTTTCAAATTAAATCTAGGTCTATTTCCTGAACATAAATCACTAAAATCACCACTTAATAGAGCTCTAAATACTCATTCAATTAAATACTACACTAATCAAAACAAGCTTTTCCCTAATTTATCGTTGCAATTATGTAGCTTTATATAGTTATTTACTATTTACAAATCTTTATCTAAAATATGTGGTATAAGACTTGTACTATTGTTTTAACAAACACAAAAAAACCAAACAGATGAAAAAACACATCATTCTTGTTTTCATACTCTTTATTACAAACCTAAATTATATGATGGCTCAGAACGACTATAATTATCAAGACGATTGGAAAAAAGTAGAAGAGTTTGACCAACAAGGTCTTCCTAAATCCGCTCTAGAAATTATAGAAACGATCCATAGTAAGGCAAAAAAAGCAAACAACACAAATCAAATCACTAAAGCTTTGATTTACAAAGCTAAATACAATTTAGTTTTAGAAGAAAATGCTCAGCTAAATATCATTAAGGAATTTAAAAGTGAAATTTCTAACAGTAAATTCCCTAGCAGAAATATCTTAGAAAGTATTTTAGCCAATTTATATTGGCAATATTTCCAAGAACATAGATGGCAATTTTATGATCGTACTAAAACTTCTGAAAAAGTAGATAAAGAAGATTTCAGAACATGGGATTTAGAAACGTTATTTGCAGAAATCCATCTGTATTATCAGAAATCACTAGAAAATGGCTTATTAGCTCAACAGACAGATCTAATACGATTCAATGACATTTTATCAGAGTCTACAGGTTCTAAAATATATCGACCTACACTTTTTGATTTTCTATCGCATAATGCTTTAGCTTTTTATAAAACTTCAGAAACAAGCATTACTAAACCAGCATATGCTTTTGAAATTGACTCCCCTGATTACTTAAAAGATCACGAACCTTTTTCTATAATCAAACTTAACACTAAGGATTCTTTATCCTTACAGTTCCATGCTTTAAAAATATACCAAAGTCTTATCAATTTTCATAAGAGAGATAAAAAACCTGATGCATTAATCGAAGTAAATATTGAACGTTTAAAATTCATTCATGACAATGCTGTGTTTAATGATAAACAAGAACTTTTACTAGCTACCTTACTTTCAGAAAAAGAAAAACATAAAAACAGCCCATCCTCCACCCTATACGACTATGAAATAGTTACTCTTTATCAGACACAAGCCGCTACTTATATTCCTGAAGAGAATGAAACTCATCGTTGGGCACTTAAAAAAGCCTTGGAAGTTTGTGAAGCAGCTATTTCGCAATATCCTAAATCCAGAGGAGCTATTAATTGTGCATATCAAAAAGAACAAATTCTTGATGCGCAAGTTAATTCTATAAAGTTAGAAAGTTACATCCCAATTAACAAACCATCTAGGCTTCTAGTAAACTATAAAAACCTTGAACTTCTATATTTTAAAGTATTAAAAGCAAATCAAAATCAAATACAATCTTTACAGAAAATATATGAGCCAAAAAAGAAAGTAGCATTTCTAAACAAATTATCAGAAGTTCATTCATGGGAATCAAAATTTATTGACAAAAAAGATTACCAAAACCATAACATGGAAATTGCCGTTCCTTCATTAGGGCAAGGATCATATATTATTGTTGGATCAATTACCAAAGATTTAAGCGCAGATCATACATTCACTTTTGGAGATTTACAAGTTACTAACCTGACTCTTTTAGAAAACAAAACAACAAAAGAAACTAAGTTTCAGGTTATTGATAGAAATAATGGAATACCAATACCTAATGCCTCGATTAAACTCTTTGCAGATAGTAGAAGAAATAGTTTAAATAAAACGCTAACAACTAACGAAAAAGGAGAAGCGTTCTTTTCTCAAGAAGGTTATTACTACAATGTATTAGCAACTGTTACTAAGGGTACAGATAAAGCAAATTTTAAAGGAATATATCTTAATCAATATGGTGGTGATAGTCAACCAGATAATAGCACCAGATATTCTACTTTTCTTTTTACAGACCGAAGTATTTACAGACCTGGACAAACCGTATATTTCAAAGGGATTATGATGGCTACCAAAGGAAAAGAAGATCCTAAAGTAGTAGCTAATAGACCAACCTTTGCAAAACTTATTGATGTAAATGGGCAAGAAATTAAACTACTAAAATTCACTACCAATGAATATGGATCATTTGCTGGAGAATTTATTCTACCTTTTTCTGGGTTAACAGGTAATTATACAATCCAAACAGATAATTACAATAGCACCTATATTTCTGTAGAAGAATACAAGCGCCCTAAATTCGAAACAAATTTTAATCCAGTTACAGAAACCTATAGAGTTAATGATAATATTAAACTCACAGCAACTGCTACTGCCTATGCCGGTAGCAATATTACAGACGCTAAAGTAGTATACCGAGTATATAGACAAATACAGTATCCTCGTTGGTGTTATTGGTATCCTAGAAACAGTGAAGAACAAGAAATCACACATGGTGAGACCACGACCAATGATATAGGAGAATACAACATTACATTCGCTGCTTTACCAGACAAAAGTGTTTCAAAAGATAATCAACCTACTTTTACTTATAAAATAATAGCGGATGTTACAGATATTAATGGAGAAACCAGAAGCACTACAACCTATGTAAACGTGGGATATCATGCATTAACAGCATCTATTAATATTGATTCCGAAATTGATAAAACCAAAAAAGGCAATATCCTAAATATTACTACTCAAAATCTGAACAATGAATTTATAGCAAATACAGGAAGTCTTAAAATTTACAGACTACAAGCTCCTGAATGCCCTTTACGAGTTCGCCCTTGGAAAGCTCCTGATTACAGTAATATGAGTAAAGAAGAATTCAAGAAATTATTCCCGCATGATGCTTATAAAAACGAAGATGATTATAGGAATTGGGAAAAAGGAAATCTTGTTTTAGAAAGAATGTATGACACTAAGGAAACTAAAGAAAATGCAAAAGGAACTAAGGACATATTACTAAAAACTATTAAGAAATGGCAAACTGGTAAGTATGTAATTGAACTTTTAACTAAAGATCGATTTGGACAAGAAGTAAAGGATATTAAATATATTAATATCTATGACCAATCTGATAAAACTATAGCCGACAATAAACTGTTTGAAATTACTACGGACAAAGGTGAATACGCAATTGGAGATGAAGTTATACTAAAACTAAGTTCTGCCTCAGAAGATATTACAGTCACTTTAGATATTGAGAAAAATCAAAAGGTAATTGAAACTAAACTGATTAAATTATCTAACAATAGTAAGACTATCAAAATACCCGTAAATAAAGAAGATCTAGGTGGTTTTGCCGTTACATATAGTTTTGCAAATTATAATGCATATCAAAGTGGTACTATACCGATTGCAGTTCCGTATGAACCGACAGCGCTTACTATAGAAACTAACACCTTTAGAGATAAGTTACAACCAGGACAACAAGAAACTTGGAGTTTTACTGTAAAAGGACCTAAAGGAGATAAAGTAACTGCAGAGCTACTAGCCAGTATGTATGATGCTTCTTTAGATCAATTTAAGCCGCATCAATGGTATTTTAATCCTATCAATCGACCTATTTACTATTCGTACTCACAACGAAATGCAACCAAAAGTTTTGCTAAAGGGAATTTTAATATCTATGATCAACAACTATGGATCGCTAGTTTCCAACACCAGGGATATGATCAACTAAATTGGTTTGGATTATATTTTGGAAATTCATACAATTACCGAATGGACTCTTTCGCCTCTGGTGTACGAGGTAAAAAAAGCAGAAAATTAGCTTCTGCTCCCATGGCATCTATGGAAATGGCCGCGGATGATGCAGAACTAGAAGAAGTTGCTGTAGTTGAAGAAAAATCTTCTAAAGAAATTTTGGGAGGTACTTTTGAAAAGAATGAACAAGATGAAGAGAAAAAAGAACCATCCCTAGAAGGAGTTAAGATTCGTAAAAATCTTCAGGAAACCGCATTTTTCTTTCCGAAGTTAACTACGGATGCAGAAGGTAACATAAGTTTTAATTTTACTGCTCCAGAGGCATTGACTAAATGGAAAGTGCAACTATTGGCACATACTAAAAAGCTAAATGCTGGAACACAACTATTAGAAACTATTACCCAAAAAGAACTAATGATTTTACCAAATCCTCCAAGATTTCTTAGAGAAGGTGATAAGATTATTCTGAGTTCTAAAGTTTCTAATATTTCTTCTAAAGATCTTAGTGGAGTTATCGAGTTACAATTAACAGATGCTTTGACCGGTAAATCAATTGATACCGATTTACAGAACACTAGTATTCGCAAAGATTTTTCTGTAAAAGCGGCTGGAAATACTAATGTATCGTGGGAACTTTCGATTCCCTCTACTGTACAAACGGTACAATATAAAATTATAGCAAAAGCTGGTGAGTTTTCTGATGGAGAACAGAATGTATTACCTGTGTTATCAAACCGAATGCTGGTTACAGAAACATTACCTATGTGGATCCGTTCTAATCAGACCAAGACATTTACATTAGATAAATTAAAAGAAAACACATCCACTACATTAAAAAATCATAAGCTCACATTAGAGATGACATCTAATCCAGCTTGGTATGCTGTGCAAGCACTACCCTACTTAATGGAGTATCCATACGAATGTGCAGAACAAACATTCTCTAGATATTATGCAAATTCTTTAGCAAGTCATATTGCTAATTCTAACCCAAGAATTCAGGAAGTATTCAATCAGTGGAAAAACACGGATGCTTTACTTAGCAATCTAGAGAAAAATCAAGAATTAAAATCGCTAATCATACAAGAGACACCTTGGTTAAGAGATGCACAAAGTGAAACAGAACAAAAGAAACGCATTGCATTACTTTTCGATCTTAATAAGATGAATAATGAATTGCAAAGTGCTATTAACAAACTACAGCAAATGCAGTATGGTTCTGGAGCTTTCCCTTGGTTTAAAGAAGGAAGAGAAAATCGTTATATCACTCAGCACATAGCTTCAGGTTTTGGACATCTTAAAAAACTAGGTGTTACAAAATATGACAACAAAACTCAGAATATGCTTCAAAAAGCAGTTCGTTATCTAGATAAAGAATTTATAAAAGAATATGAAGAGCTTAAAAGATATTGTAAGCGCAACAAGATAGATATTAATGAAGACCATCTTAGTTACACGCAAATGTATTATCTATATATGCGTAGCTTCTTTACAGATATTAAAAGAGCAAATAATACTAATGAAGCTTGGGATTATTATTTAGGACAATCCAAAAAATATTGGTTAAAAAGAGGTTTGTATCCACAAGGTTTATTAGCGCTAATATTACATCGAAATAATGATACTAATACTGCCACTAAAATCATTAGATCATTAGATGAAAAAAGCATCACTAGCGAAGAACTAGGCATGTACTGGAAATCTAATACTGCTAGTTGGTATTGGTATCAGGCTCCTATAGAAACACAAGCCTTGATGATTGAAGTTTTTGCAGAAATCGAACAAGAACCCAAAAAGACTGAAATTGTAGACAATCTTAAAGTT
The DNA here is from genome assembly GCF_003443695.1 of Aquimarina sp. AD1. NCBI lineage: Bacteria > Pseudomonadati > Bacteroidota > Flavobacteriia > Flavobacteriales > Flavobacteriaceae > Aquimarina > Aquimarina sp. AD1. The sequence goes on from NZ_CP031966.1 coordinate 2,676,229, forward strand.
TGGTTACTTAAAAACAAACAAACTAATCAATGGAAAACTACCAAAGCTACTACAGAGGCAGTGTATGCATTATTATTACAAGGTAGCGACTGGTTATCTGTAACTGATATGGTAGAAATCGTATTAGGAAATCAAAAAATTGATCCTAGTACGATGGAAGATGTAAAAGTAGAAGCAGGAACAGGATATTTCAAAACATCCTGGAATGGGAATGAGATACAGAAAGATATGGCAACTGCCAAAATCACCAAAAAAGGAAAAGGGATCGCTTGGGGAGCATTGTACTGGCAATATTTTGAAAATCTGGATAAAATTACCTCAGCAGAAACCCCTTTACAGTTGAAGAAAAAATTATTCTTAAAAAAGAATGCGGATACTGGTGAAGAGATTACAGAAATCACAGATAAGACACAATTAGAATTAGGAGATTTAGTTAGAGTTCGTATCGAGTTACGATCTGATCGCGCTATGGAATTTGTACACATGAAAGATATGCGTGCTTCTGGATTGGAACCTATTAATGTTATCTCACGATACAAATACCAAGATGGATTGGGCTATTATCAAAGCACAAAAGATGCTTCTACCAACTTTTTCTTTGACTATTTACCAAAAGGAGTTTATGTCTTTGAATATGATTTACGTGTGAATAATAAAGGAGATTTCTCTAATGGCATCACTACAATACAAAGTATGTATGCACCGGAGTTTAGCAGCCATTCTGAAGGAATAAGAGTAAAAGTAAAATAGACTTTAAGTTCGAATCTAATTAATTTGATTACTAAAATATAATGATAAAAAATAGTTTAATACTTATACTTTTAATTTGTGTACTAGCAAGTTGTACTGATGATAAAAAGCCAAAAATAGTATATGATAACAGCGGTAAAAACAAAGAAACAACAGAATTAAAAAAAGATACTACCTTAATCGAGGCTGCGGATCTGCCGATTCAGATGGATAGTACAGATTATTTAATACACCCGATTGGTTTTTTAAAAATTAGCAAATCTTGGTCTAAAACATCTTACAGATCTTCGGATTATAAGAATACCAATTTTTCTGTATCCAATCAATCTAAATATCAGATTACTGGAAACTTAACAAATTTAAAGTTTCAACATATCGATTCTGAAAAACTAGTTCCACTAACAGAAGAGACAATTAATATTCAATCGGTAACTTTTCTAAAGGAAGTGTTTGATCGAACTAAATCAAAATATTTACTGTACAAGGTGATAGATAAAGACACTAATCAAGATCAAATTCTAGATTATCAAGATTTAAAATCTTTATACATCAGCAATATCGATGGGTCAAATTTTACTAAGATAACCCCAGATTATCAAGAATTAGTCAATTGGAAAATATTAGTATCCAAAAATAGATTGTATTTTAAAACTGTTGAAGACATTAATAAGGATGGCGAATTTGACAAAACAGATATCATACATTATCAGTACTTGGATTTAGATAATAAAAATTGGAAGGCTAAAGAGTACAACCCTCTCTAATAAACTATTTAAACTAAATAGCTAAAACAAAAGCTTTATAATACTAGTTGTTTTTTTAAGTGTTTTGTTTTAGCTCTTTTTCAATAATAGTTTTCAAAACTTTTAGATCATTTTCACTTATAACATCAGACAAAGAAAAGGGATCAAAATCACTTGATTGCGGGTAGATAAAAACTTCAAACTTATTAATAATTATATTTTTTATTTTATCAAGTGCAAATGCTTCAGAAGATTTAAGAAAAAACTGAATCTTTCCCTCTCCAACGGTAAAAGAAAACTTTTGATTACCTATCAATTCTCGTATTTCTAAGTATACATTTTGCCTAGGTCCGTCATTTTCAACAACCGATCTTAAAATCATTAAATCATAAATATTAACCACGTCCATTAAATCATATGATAAAAAGGCATCCGATTTTGGGTAAATGCAAATCCCTTTTTCATCAATTAAAATGTCCTGTATTTCTTGAGTTTCAATTTTTTCAGAAGCTATATTGCAAAATCCTATTTCAGAATTTGTTTTTGGATAAATTAAACGTTTATCATCATATTTTAGATATATAGAAGCGAATTCGTTTATTTCTGAATAAAGTTCATCTCTAAATCGATCAATCTTTTTGATAAAATATTCTTGCGTTTTCATATTGCAAAGCCCTTCTAATTACAGATACATTTTAGATATCAAAAGATGTATCTTTACATTAAGGATAACCAAAAAGACAATTTGTAACACTTACATCTAAAAAATCTTATCCCGTATAGTTCGCGAAACTTAAAACCAATGAAAAGAAACCTGCTAAAACAATCCATCTTACTATTGTTAATCAACTTATTAACTAATTGTTATGCGCAAAATAAAATCCAAAATCTAAAGGGTTTTGATATTTCGCCTGATTCCATTAATACGTTCCTTAAGACACGTATGGATTCTTTACATATTCCTGGGCTTTCTATAGCGGTAATAAATAATAGTAACGTTGTTTATCATAAAACATTAGGGTACGCCAATCTCGAAAAAAAACTACCGGTTACCGTCAAAACAATTTTTGAAGGAGCCTCTATGTCTAAATCGGTTTTTTCAACATTTGTAATGAAGTTTGTAGAAGATGGAAAACTAGATCTGGATAAACCTATGTATGAATACCTACCTTACGAGGATATTACATACGATGAGCGTTATAAAAAAATAACCGCCAGAATGATTTTGAGTCATCGGTCTGGATTTCCTAATTGGAGAGAAAATGAAGATGACAAAAAACTAAAAATCAAATTTGATCCTGATACAGATTACGAATATTCTGGAGAAGGATATCAATATTTAGCAATGGTCTTAAAACATATCTTAGGAACTGATTGGAATGGTTTAGAAACTTATTTTCAGAAAGAAATAGCAAAACCTCTAGGATTAGAACATACTACTTTTATTGAAGATTCTTACGCCCTAAAACATAAAGCAGAACCTTATGATAAAGAAGGTAATTGGATCGATTGGAAAAATGAGTATTGGTACAAAAAGGACAAAGGCATATTCGTTTCTTCTTCATCTATTCGTTCCGAACCTATTGATTTTTCTAAATGGATGATTGGTGTTATGAATAAGAAAATCTTATCCGAAACTAGTTACAAAGAACTATTTAAACATCATTCTAAAATAACAACATTATCTACCGGAGTTAATGTTTATTATAGTTTAGGATTTATCACAGCGGATTCCCCTCATCACAATACTTATTTTCATGGTGGATCTAATGATGGTTTTACATGTTGGTACATGATGGATGTCGAAAAAAAATGGGGATATGTAGTATTTACTAATTCCATGTTTGGAGAAAAATTAGGAAATGAACTATGGGATTATTTCGAAAAAGAATATTAATTCTTATTAAAGCAACCTAAAACAAGAACTTAGTTCCATATAAATTCCAAGTACGCATCTCAGTGAAAGAAAAAATTAAACATATAAAATTTGACAATAAAACCAATCCTAAATCATACTTCGAGGTTGTACAACTTGAAGAATTACTAAACAGAAAATTAGATCACGATATATGTAAAAACCATATTGTAAAATTTTATATTATCATTTTTATCACAGAAGGAAATGGATATCATACTATTGATTTTGTAGATTATAAATACCAAAAAGGTTCTGTTCTATTAGTTAGAAAAGATCAAATTCAAAAATTTTCTAAAAGCGCTACTGCAAAAGGGTATTTACTAATCTTTACTGAAGAGTTTATAGTTAGCCACATCAATAAGTTAGAGGCTCTGAAATCATTTCAATTATTTAATGAATTAATAAGCTTTCCTAAGATTGAGTTGCAGGTAAAAGAACATGAATTTTCCGATTTTTACTCTTTAATGGAACAAATAGTATCCGAGTATAAATTAAAAGATGAATACTCCATTAGTATCACCCGTAGCGCATTACACATACTAATTACCAAATTATTCCGTATCAAATTTAACAATGGACAATTGCCAAACAAAAAGAAATATTTAACGGAATTCTTATTGCTTCAGGATATGGTAGAAAAAAATTGCTTTGCCAATAAAAAAGTGATGTATTATGCTCAAAACATGGGCTGTTCTACCAAAACACTGAACAATATTGTACAAGCAATAATTAATAAACCTGCCAAAAATTTTATTGATGAGATCGCCATTACGCAAATAAAAAGATTACTTATTGGTACAAACGAATCGGTTAAGGAAATAGCATATACATCTGGGTTCGACGATCCAGCCAATTTTTTTAAATATTTTAAAAAATTTGTAGGAAGCTCTCCAGAAGCCTTTAGACGATCGCATCAGTAATATTTTCCTATTTTGACACTAATTGGGATAATATCAACCACTTTATTGTTTTGATACTGAACTACTTTTGATAATACAATTTCTATTATTATCAAATACAGTAAAATGAAACACGCAATCAAACTTACCCTCGTTTTAATGACTTTATCTCTAAGTCATTGTGCTAAAACCAAAGAAACATCAAAAGAAAGTAAAACCATTATGGAGGTAACTACTTTCAATATCAATGAAAATGTAGACCCAATAGCATTTAAAACCAGAGATCAACTTATAGAAAAAGACTTTACAAGCAAACAACCAGGTTTTATAAAAAGACAAAGTGCTATTGATGAAAACGGAGCGTATGTCGTAATTGTATATTGGGAGAGTATCGCAAATGCAGAAGCATCTATGAATAAGTTTATGAGCGATACATCCGTTGCAGATTATGCACAAATGATCAATGGCGCTACCATGAAGATGGAGCGTTATAGCATGGATAAAGTATTTAATGCAAACCAAAGTGAATTTGTAGAGGTAATGACATTTGATTTAAAACCAGATACAGATTTAGAAAAATTCCATAAACTTAATCAAAAGGTAGAAACTGATTTTACCGGAAAAAGAGATGGGTTCTTACAAAGACTTACCGGTGTAAATGAAAAAGGTACACAAGCAGTTGCTGTTTACTGGACCAACAAAACCGCTTCTGATGCTTCTTTAAATGGTTTTATGGCAAATCCAACAGCAAAGGAATTTATGGCAAAAATGGATCAGTCTAGCATGTTCATGGGACGCTATGAATCTTTACCAGCACACGTAACCAAAAAAGAAAAAGTAGTTGCATTGCTAAATAGTTTTAACACAGGTGATCAAACTCCAATTTCATATATCAATCCACAAAAATACATTCAACACAACTTAGACGTTGGAGATGGATTAGCAGGTTTTGGCGAAGTAATGAAAAATGCCCCAGAAGGCGGATTTAAAGCAAATGTAGTACGAGCTTTCGAAGACGGAGATTATGTATTTACGCATACAGAATATGACTTTTTTGGGCCAAAAGCCGGGTTTGACGTTTTCCGTTTCGAGAATGGAAAAATTGTAGAACATTGGGATAACCTATTAGAAGTACAAAAACCAAATCCAAGTGGACACACCCAATTCGACGGAGCTACTAAAATTACCGATTTAGATAAAACATTAGTAAACAAAGCCAAAGTAAAAGATTTTATTGAAAAAATACTTCTAAACGGCGAAATGGATAAGATCACTAATTATATAAATCCCAAAAAATATGTGCAACACAATCCTGCTGTAGCAGATGGATTAGAAGGCTTTGGAGAGGCTATGAAATACTTTGCCAAGAATGGTTTGGTTATGGAATATACAGCACTGCACAAAGTCTTGGGACAAGGAAACTTTGTTCTTACACTAAGCGAAGGAAAATTTGGCAAAGGAGATCAAACTGCGTTTTATGATCTATTTAGGCTAGAAAATGGATTGATCGTAGAGCATTGGGATGTAATTACAACAATTCCGCCTAAATCCGAATGGAAGAATGAGAATGGAAAGTTCTAAACAATCTCCAGGACACACAATTTATTTTAAAACGAACGTAAACTTTTTTAAAACCCTTACTATGAAAACTCTAAAATCAATTAGTTGCTACCTAATACTATCCTTGGCATTAAGTTCATTTACCTCTTGCGATAGTGATGATGATAACACTACTCTTCCAATAACATCCGGAGTCAGTGTAACTGTAGCTAATACATTTCAATCAACTACCATTACAAGTGGGGTTGAAACTGCCATAGAAGATTTATTCATGCAACCAGCAGGATCATTAGAAGTAACAGCAACTATTGAAAATGCTGTTGAATTTCCTGCTTACTTGCTAGGTTTATATGATATAGACATTGATCAAAACACCATTTCTTTTGAATTGGTTGCACAAACTGGAGATGCAACCTATGGAGATTTATTTAGAACATTAGAAACAGGAACTTTTGATCGATATTATTTTACATTCGATGAACCGCAAAATGTATCTGGATTTACTTCTGATAACGATTATGTTACTCTTAGAATCGATTCTAATAGTGTTCTAGTAGTAGAAATTGGAGCAGGATTTAATTTTAATCCAGGAACTAGTTTTACTATAACACTAAATTAATTTAGAACATACACTTAACTAACTGTATGTACTATCAATGGGTACATACAGTTCTCTCTAAAAAAAGCAGTCTTATTCTTTTAATCAAATTTTATATATAAGAAAAATACAATGAGCAAAGAAAAAACCAACAAGATTATAGACGAATTGTTTCGTGATTCTAAAGGTGATTTTTTTAAAATGATTAAGGCTGTTTCTAAAAGTGTAGTCCGTCCATTAAAGCCAGAAGATTTTAAAGATGTATATCTTTCGATATCTAAAGAACAAGGAGAAGATCTTACAAAATTAATTATACAAAATAAGTATAAAAACATTGTCGAATTTGGAACCTCATTCGGGATATCAACCTTATACTTAGCCTTAGGCGTGATAGAAACTAATGGGCACATTATCACAACTGAGCTAATTACCTCTAAAGCTAATAAAGCAAAAGAAACGTTCAAAAAAGCAGGAGTAGACAATCTTATTGATCTAAGAATTGGGGATGCTATGAAAACTTTAGAAAATCATAAGACACCTATAGATCTATTGTTTTTAGATGGTTGGAAAGATGTGTATCTCCCATTGTTTAAAATGCTAGAATCCAATTTTCATACCAACACTACCATTTATGTAGACAACGCCAATATGAAAGAAACGCAACAGTTTTTAGACGTTATTAGGCAACAACCAAAATACAGATTACAACCTCTATATAATGGCAAGGTATTCTTAATTAGCGTGCTATAATTACAATGCAACAGCCATCTATAACATATAGCAAACGTACTATTTGGATTCATTGGGTTTCTACAGTACTTATTTTTGGATTAATCTATACAGGAATTAATATGGAGCATCAAGCTGTCAGTGAGCGTAAATTTATACTGTACCAAATACACTTCTCATTAGGGGGTTTAGTATTTCTAGTAACGATCATTAGGGTCATTGCTTTATGTACAGATAGGAAACCTAAGAATTTATACCCTAAAAAATCTGTAAGAGAAAGGGTTAGAAAATGCGTTTACTATGGTTTCTATATTAGTATCATCTGGATGTGCGTGTCTGGATTAACATCTCTTTTTTTAGAAGGAATTATTCACTCATTACAATCTAGTAATTGGCAAGATTTACCAGAAATAAGTGTAGATGGTTTTCATCCCATTATGTTATCGCATCACATAATGGCCAAAATGATATTCCTTTTATTATTATTTCATATTTCTGGATTTGTATTGCACTTGATACAGAAAAAAGAAAACACGTTAAAGAGAATTTGGTTTAATTAATATATATATATATAAATGAAAGAAAAAGAGATTATTAGAAACGGACAAGGTGACAACTACAATTATTCTCAGGATCATTGCTTTATCAAACTTTCTTCTGATAGCACACAAGGAGAGTTATGTTTTGTAGAGGACACCTTAAAACCTGGATTCTATCTAGCTAGACATCATCATAAAATCATGACCGAAGTATTTTATATATTAGAAGGAGAAGTAGAACTAATTTTTGATGATGAAACGATTATCGCAAAACCAGGAGACACGGTTACTGTGCCACCAAACGTATGGCACGCTGCAGGTTGTGCAGAAGGTGGAAAAATGCTTAGTATATTTAAAAATGGTCAATTTGATTTATATCTAGAAAAGCTATCAAAGATGTCTGATAGTGATTTTGAAGATGCTGAACTTATGAAAGCTATAGCTGCAGAATTTGATATCTACGAAGAATAAGGAATACTACATAACAATGTACTTAGACCACATATGAATTCATATGTGGTTTTGTTTTGTGGGGAATTTTACACTATTTTTAGATCCATAAAACAAAAATGCCTGTAAAGTTAACGAGGTATAATACATTTGTAAACGCTTACAAGTAATTACAAACGGTACTATATGCAATAACTATACACGCATGTTACAAACTATTAAAAAAATAATCTAAAAAAGCTATGAACAAAGATGAGAGTTTGTTAAAAAAATTAGAAAACACTAAAAATAGTCTTAGTACTGATCGTTTGGATATGTCTTTTGGGGAAATCATGAGTATGTACGAAAGAAACGAAATAATTATTGATCCAATATTTCAACGATTATTTAGATGGACAAATTTTCAGCAAACTCGATTCATTGAATCACTTTTACTTGGTATTCCAATCCCTCCAATCTTTGTTGCTGAGGATAAAGATGGGCGTTGGGAATTAGTTGATGGCTTACAAAGAATTTCTACTGTTTTCTCTTTTTTTGGTCTATTAAAAAAACTTCCTGAAAAGAATAGTTGGATTTTAAAAAATGGAGACTTGATTCCTGAATTAGACAATTATTCGTGTAAGGATTTACCATTAAAACTTCAACTAAATATTAAACGTTCTGTTTGTAGAATTGAAATTGTAAAATGGAATAGTAAATATGATATGAGATATGAGCTCTTTAATAGATTAAATACTGGAGGAGCTAGATTGACTGATCAAGAAATCAGAAATTGTATTTTCAGAGGAGTTTCTAGTGAATTTAACACCTTTTTAAGTAGTGAATCGAAAAAGCCTGTATTTATTGACTTAATTGGACCTACGGAAAAACAAATAGAAGAATTGTACCTTGATGAACTAGTCCTAAGGTTTTGCTCTTTATATAATAACGGAGAGAACGTAAAAGAAACTATATCCGAGCATATGACATCATTTATGAAAACTATAGTTTCACAACCTCAAAAAATAGAATTATTTAAAGATATATTTAATCGCACAATAAATTTACTTAAGCCCCTTGGCAAAGAAGTTTTTAGAGGGTCAAACAATGTCCTTTCTACAAGTCTTTATGATGGAATAACTATTGGTATAGCACAAAATATATCAAAATTTGAGATTAGAGACACAAATTATTTATTGAGTAAAATTGATCAACTTAAAAATGATCTTGAATTTAGAAAAGCTTCTGGGTCAGGTGCACATAGTAAAAGTAGGATATATAAAAGATTAAAGGTTGCAAACCTTTTATTTGAAAACGAATAGATGTACTTACTGCTAGGCGAAATTCAATCGGATATAAGTTGGCGTATATCAGAGATATCTAATATTAAGACAATACCTCTAAGGTATAATTTACTAGATCAGCATAAAAAAACATTAACCTTATATTCAGTTCCATCTTTATATGCTCTCTGGGAAGGTTTTATTAAAAATTGTTGTCAATTATTAACAACATATCTGAATAATTTAAAAATAGAATCGTCATTGGCTCACATAAATGTTTTAACGCATGCTATTGAGAATGAATATCACTTAGGCAATGAAAGAAAACATTTCGACAAAAAAATTAAGCTAGTAGAGTCTACATTAAAAACATACAACTCTATTTTAGTAATTCAACAAGGAATACCTACCGAATCGAATATAAATTATAAGGTAACAAACAAAATATTAGAACGATTTAATATTAATTTTCTTAATAAGAAATATGAAAGACCTTTAGATAGACTACTACTATTTAGAAATAAAATTGCTCATGGAGAAAACTCAATAAAAGTAAATAAAAAAGATATTGAAGAATTCTCATTACTTATAGAAAATCTGATGTATGAAATACTTTTATTAATTGAAGAGTATCTTAAAAGTAAATCATATCAAAAAAACAGTTTGTAACACTATATATACATCATGCTTGTTTAGCTGTTCTGAATTAAGGTTTGGTTTATTTTTGGTATCCCACGCATATTATTTTGATGTATCGAATTTTGAGTTAAATTAGCGCTAAACAAAAAAATATGCGCTCGTGCTCTATCAGAAATTCCGTGAATTTTAGCTCGCACGACTGCATATACTCACCGTTAGCTGTAATTCCCCACGTCAGGACACTTTCAAAATAGATGTGGAATTTTAAAATATCTATTTATACAGAGCTTATTAATTCCTTAAGCTAATGTAAAAACGGATAGCAAAAATGAGTTAAAAATGATAATTTTGAAAAATATAAACACTTGAATTTTAGTGTCATTTTTTGACGTTAGTCAAGATTAAAAAATGAAACTATGGACGTAATAAAACTAGCAATCGAATGGGCAAAAGCCGAAGTATTCTCAACACGTTTCTTTATTTTCTTCGCAATTGGATTTTTAATCGCAAGTGTTGGATTTTGGCAATTCGGAAAAACAGATTTAGCAAAGGCTTATATCATTCCAACCTTAGTTGCAGGTATATTACTATTAGTAATTGGTAGTGGTACTAACTACACCAATGTTCAAAGACTTAAACAATTTGAAAAGGATTTTAATACCGATAAAACTGCCTTTTATCAGTCAGAAATTGAACGTTCTGAAAGCACTATAAAGCAATTTAAATTTGTATTTAAATTAGTTCCAATATTAATTATCGCAGCAGCATTATTAATTCTATTTATTAATACACCAACTTGGAGAGCAATTAGTATTACTACCATTTCAATTTTAATTGTCATTTTATTAATTGATGGAAATGCACACTCAAGAATTGAGAACTACCACAAAGAATTGAAATTGTTGGACTTAAAAAATGAAATAAAAAAATAATTGCACACAACATTGACTATAATTAATACAGGTTTTGGTGCTTAACTCAAAGTTTAGTGTATTTTTATAAAGTCCGCCAAATCTTTTGATTTGGCTTTAGAACAGAAAAGATAAAACAAAATAAAAAGTTTTGGCTAAGTGCTTAATTGAAAATTAATCGCTTTTTAATCCCGTACTAATCATAGCCTAACCGTTAGCTGTAATTAACTCACTCAATTCTGAAAAACCATAAAATGGGAATATTTGACCTTTTTAAAAGAAAAAAAGAAGAAACAGAAAACGAAAAAGAGGAAATTCTAATTTTGGAAAAACCCGACTTTAAAGAAATTGAATTAGAGAACTTAAAGGATTATTATAATTGGAACCTAAAGTTTGGAAAGCGAGAACTGAATTTAGATTTCAATTTTGAGACGAAATCGACTAATCAATCTGAGTTAGAACAAATTCAAGAGTTCGTGAATAAAATACCCGAACTTGATAATCAAAATCGGACTTTTATAAAATCAGATTTTGAACAAGACGTAAGTATGACATCTGATTATTTGAATTTCTATCTTGAAGAACTTGACGAAAGTGAATTGGCTGGAATCATTAACATAAAAAATCGAAAAAAATCAAGAAATAGTCTTTTAATGGAACAACTGAACTTAATAAGAGTAGGTATTTATCCGCAAGCTTCTTATTTCGGAACTTTTGACTATTCGATTGACATTGATGGAGAGCCTTGTAATCAACTTTTAGTTGTTAATATTAATAAAGATGGAACTTTAGACCATATAACTTGGGAAAGTTGAGAGCAAAAATAACTACAGCTAACACAGTGTATAAAACATAGCTAATAAGTGCTTAACCGAAAGGTTTGTGTATATTTAGAAAGTCCGTTAAAGACAATAGAAATGAAAAGAGTAATTCAAATCATAATTCTGATTTCCATATTTATCACTGGATGTGAAACTAAACAAAATCAGAAATACGAGCTAAGTGGAAAACAAAGTATTATCATAAAGGAAATGATAGATGCAGTAAACAAAAAAAACGCTAAAGAATACGTGAAAGGTTTTGCGGATAAAGTACAAGTGTATGTCGAATCCGATTTAAAAGTTGACGGAAAAGAAAACTTAATTAATAACAGAGCTATACACTTTGAAAGTCATCCAAACGTTCGCTCGGAAATACAACATCTAGTTGAAATAGATAATAAAGTAATTATGCATGACAAAGTTTGGCTAGATGAATCTGATAAAATAGGGCAAAATATTGTTGAGATTTTTACTTTTGAAAATGGAAAAGTTATTCGAGTTGATGTAATTCAGCCTAATGATTTATTTCGGAACTAAAAATAACTGGCTACAACAATGTATAAAAAATAATAGCGGTTTAATCGCTAAAACGGAGGTAAGTAAATATAAAAAAAGGCTGTGTTAATCCGAAAAGTTAGTGTCTTTTACACTCCACGTTTCATACACAAAACCGTTGTATCTAATTCCAGAGCACTATCGGAATGAAAATCACAAATAGAAGCCTACACAACACATTCTTCCATTTTACTAGAAAAGAACCTCTGTACAGCATTAACATCAAAACAACTAGCTAAAGAAATTCTGCTCATTCTACAAATAACAACCAAATCACCACTACGTTTATATAATTTATTAAATGCTTAAATTAGTCCCAAACTCAAATAGTATTAACAAATGAATAAACTTAATCCCTCTATAAAACATCACTTATTAATTGGTGTATTTATAGGAATTTGGATGTTCTGTTTCGTTTACTTTATAAGACCATTTGAGATTGAATTCTTTTCAAACACCAATTGGGTAGGTCTCGGAATTGGGTTTTCCTTTCTTACATTTTTGTGTTACGCTATTGTAGCTGTTATACAAAACAGGATCTATAAAAAGATAGTAAGATGGAATGTTGTTTTTGAGATTATAACTATTCTATGTTTATGTTTGATTTTAAATATTGTTTTCTATAAGTATTCTAAAAGTTCAATTATAAATAGTGTCTATAACTTTTCTTTCTTTTCTTTTCTATTTGCTAAGACATCTATTGTATTAGTCCCATTATTAATATTCTCTAGACTATATGTTGTAAGACTTATTCCTCCTAAAGAGGCCTTACTCACTATACGAGGTGATAATAAACTAGATATTCTTAAAGTATACCCTTCAGATCTAGTAAGTGCATCTAGCTCCCAAAACTATGTAGAGATTTTCTATTTAGATAATGGAGAATTAAGTTCAAAACTTATTCGTTCTTCATTAAAAAAGTTGCATCAAGAGATCCCTTTTTTGGTACAAGTGCATCGTTCTCACTTTATAAATCCAACACATTTTAAGTCCTGGAAAAACCAAAACACGATTTTCCTTACCCAAATGGAGGTTAGTGTTTCTAAAAATTATAAGGATAGTATTCTAGCCTTATAATTTTCGTACCTGAAAAATCATCTTTCGTCCCAAGCCCATATTATTTAACGGTTTGAAGCTTTTTTAAATGTATTTTTATCCCGTGATATTTATTACTAACGATTCTTCAAAAAAGCTTCATAAATGAAAAACATATCATTATTACTCGTTCTTATAAGCATACATTTTCAGATGAATGCCCAGTTTTGTAAAAACGAAAAAAATGAAATAGTTATTGGAACAGCAGATTCTTTATATTCTCATGTACTTAAAGAACAACGTGATATTTGGGTACATCTTCCAGAAGAAATAGAAGAAGAAAAAAAATACCCTGTAATATATGTATTGAATTCTCCCAGGCATTTTTATCCCGTTACAGGCATGTTAAAACTATTAGAAGATTTTGATATTCCAAAGTCTATTGTTGTGGGAATTACTAATACAGATAGCACTAGAGATTTTACTCCTACAAATGTTCTTATAGGACGACAAGGAAATTCTGTCGAAACTTCTGGCGGTGCTTCTAATTTTCTAGAATTTATGCAATGCGAACTTGCTCCATATCTCGAAAACAAATATCCTACAGATAAGTTGAGTACCATTGTAGGGCATTCTATAGCAGGACTTTTTACGGTATATGCCTATGTAAATCACCCAGATGTTTTTGACAATTATCTGGCTATAGATCCAAGCCTTTGGTGGGATAAAGAAAATCTAGTAAAGCAATCTAAAAAATTACTTAAAAAAGACAATTATCAAAACAAATCTTTACATCTTGCTGTAGCAAATAGTTATAAAGTAGATACTGTTAAAGTAAGAAGAATGGATGATGAACCCACCGAAGGGTTAAGAGCCAATCTTAAATTTCATGATATACTGGTAGAAAATCAAAAACATCTTGAAACATCTTGGAAATATTATCCAGAAGAAGATCACGGAGGTATTGTAACACTGGGAATGTACAATGGTTTACGATCTGTATATAAATGGTATAAATTTAAAGAAAGATGGCGCTTTAATACTCCAAAAAGATATAGTAAAGAAGAGCTAACACAACCTTTTTATACTCACTTTAATAAACTTAGCATTCGGTTTAAACGTGATATGAAACCAAAATGGGAATTTGTAAATGATTTAGGGTTCTTTATGCTAGACGTACACGACTTACCCAAAAAAGCCAAAGCCTATCTGGATATTAACCTACATTTTTATCCAGAAGAATCTAGAAGTTATGTAGCAATGGGTGATTTCTATTCAAAAACAAAAGAAAACCAAAAAGCCATAGAACAATATCAAAAAGCTATTGAAATTGATGGTAATAAAGATGCTCAAAAAAAGCTAAAAAAACTAACTAAATAAAAATTGTAACCTAGAACAGTACAGCTTTATAGATAACTAAAATGTTAAGATATTGTTGAATAATTTAAATTTAAAAAATCAACAAAATAACAACACAGCATAAAATTAATTACTTATCTAGATCTAATTCTGAAAATCTTTCCAAATATTATGTTCTGTTTCTATTTGCTAACTTAGTTGTTTAAACAATCCGACTAATCGTATACAAACAGTTACAGGCAATTATTCACTTTTGATCGGACAACTTTTTAGGAGGGATATGCTGAGAGTATGGAGTTTTCTTCTGATTAACAAAACAGACAAATACTTTGCAAAAAGGAATTGCCCAAATATTTTACGATGGTATCGTGGAGAGTTACGCTATCCAAACGTTAGCACGCTATTAAATACCAGATCATGGTCGTGATAATTTTTTATAAATTCAAATTTGAAGCGGAGTTGTGATGTGTTAATCTAAGGGAAATGAAATATCAGTTTCCTTTACCAACGGATCATACAGGATATGTATATTCCATAAGTTTGAATACCTCCGAAAAAGTTGGGATTATAAATTGTTATAAAACCTGAACAACAATACCTTTATTTATTATTAATTTTGATCTAAATAAAACAGTACACAACTTTGTGTGCCATTTGAAAAAACATTTTATAGATTGAACAAACTTTTAAAATATCGCGAAAAATTAAACCTCACTCAAGAAGAACTAGCTGAAAAAGCGGGTATTTCTACAAGAACGATTCAGCGAATAGAAAAAGGTATTGAACCCAAAGGACACACCCTAAAAGTCTTGGCCAAGGCTTTAGAAATTAACGAAAATGATTTAAAAGAAAATCAAATTAAATCTGAGAGTATCAATTATCAACTTATAAAATACATTAATCTTTCGTCCCTACCCCTTATTATGATCCCTCTAGGAAGTATTGTTTTACCCCTACTTATCATAGGTATAAAAAAACAATTCAATCCTCTGACCAAGCAAATAATTTCTTTGCAAATTCTTTGGTTTATTCTTTCTATAGTTCTCTTTTTTTTAATCGTACTTTTTACCGAAAATGGTAAAATCATTTTATTCTTAAGTTGTACCATTCTGTTTAACATCTTTATAATTTTAAGAAATGCAGTAGAGCTTGACAAAAACAAGAAGCTATACATTAAACTGAATTTCAACATCATATAAATAGTGTCAGATAATTGTCACCTCATTGTCAGATAACTTTTTGCTGTTTTTTTGATTGGTATTTGGAGATTTGAAACTTCAAATATCAATCAAAATTTAAAATGAAAATGTACAGACTAATTTTTGTAATCGTATTAACTCTAACAGCAAAAAACAGTTTTGCTCAAGTATCAAATAATTCAAACTTGTTTATTGAGTTAAAAGAAGCAGATAGCTTAATTTTTAAAGAAGGGTTTAATAAATGTAATTACTTAGCTCTAAAAAAAGTACTTCATAAAGATTTAGAATTTTTTCACGATCAAAATGGTAGTTCAAATTTAGAAGATTTTTATAAATCATTTACCAGCAGTATTTGCTCGAATCCTAATTTTAAACCCATTAGAAAATTGGTAAAAGAAACATTAAAAGTATTTCCTTTAAAAAATAATGGAGAAATATATGGCGCAGTACAAACAGGTGATCATGTTTTTTTTATTAAAGAGCCTAATAAAAAGCTATATGCTACCGAGCGAGGTAGATTTATTCACACTTGGATTTTAGAAAATGGACAATGGAAAGTGAAACGAATTTTAAGTTATGAACATAAACCACCCAAAAAAAATTATGGAGCTAAATTCGATGCTGATTATGCTTATAAACTATTTGATAATGATAAAGAAATAGAGAAATTATTAAAAAAACATAATATTCCATCCATCGCAATAGGACTAATAAAGAAGGGAAAAATTCAACAAATAAGAACATTTGGGGATAAAAAACCAGGTGAATCCATTTCAAAGAACAGTATATATAAAGTTGCATCTTTAACCAAACCCATTACTGCTTTTGTGACTTTAAAATTAATTGATGAAGGGGTTTGGAATTTGGACAAACCTGTTTCAAAATATTTTATAGATGAAGATGTAAAGTATAGTAAATATGTAAACAAACTAACTACAAGACATATTTTATCGCATCAATCTGGTTTTCCTAATTGGCGATATTTGACGGATAACAAAAAATTATCATTTCAATTTAAACCTGGATCAAAATGGCAATATTCTGGAGAAGGTTTTGAGTACTTACGTAAAGCGATTGAAAAGAAGTTTAACCGCCCTTTTGAAGAAATTGCCCAAGAAAAATTATTTAATCCATTAAGAATGAATAGCACCTATTTTTATTGGACAGATAAGATTGATGATAAACAATATGCGGTTGAGCACGATGAAAACGGAAAACCAATAAATTACGAAAAACATACTGTTGCAAATGCTTCGGCAAATTTATTAACTACAGTAGAAGATTACGCTAAATTTTTAGGGTATATATTGAACGGAGCAGGTTTGTCTGAAAAAACTTATAATGATTTTCTAAAAGTCCAAGCAAACGAAAAAGTAGGAATTGATTGGAGTTTAGGAATGCAAATGTTAACTAA
Source organism: Aquimarina sp. AD1 (assembly GCF_003443695.1). Lineage (NCBI taxonomy): Bacteria > Pseudomonadati > Bacteroidota > Flavobacteriia > Flavobacteriales > Flavobacteriaceae > Aquimarina > Aquimarina sp. AD1. The sequence goes on from NZ_CP031966.1 coordinate 2,693,610, forward strand.
CTTACCTAATAATGAAACTGCATTTATGCATACAGGTGGAGATTATGGCATAAAAACTATTGCAATAATCCTTAAAAACTCTAAAGATGGTTTAGTACTATTTTCAAATTCAGAGAACGGAATGGTTTTATGGCAAAAAATTATATCTGAATATTTCGGAGCTATTGGAGAAGAAATTGTTAGAAGAAATTTAGAACAATAAGAAAAAGTACGGCACATAATAACATATATAAAAACAACTATTAAAAGCCAAAATTATGGATTAGTTCTTTTCTTCTATCTTTGTTTGCCAACGGAAAATTAGCAAACAAATCTGCTACTTTTTATATACAAAACCGCTGTTAAATAATTTTATGAAACCTATACTATTTATACTTTTTGTTATTTGTTATAGCTCAATATTTGGACAAAATTTAATCGATTATACAAGTGATTTTGATTTATTAGGAGATGTTAAAAAGGTAGAAGAAAAGTCATATTCTTTAATATTTATAGCTATACTCGAAGCAAATGGTAAACTAGCAGAGCAATCTAAACTAGAAGATCACAGGGTTTTGTCTTTTAATAAAAAGAATATGCTTATTGACGAATATGAGAAAAATAAATATGGAGACGTTGTTAAGTGCCAATACATTTATGACAAAAATGACTCGTTAATAGACATTAAATATAACCAACAATCGTCTTTAAATAGAAGATTAAATAAAATTAGCGCACATTTCGGAAAAGAAATGATGACCCATACGGGAATTCTAAAGAGCTATAAATCTACATCATTACCCATGAAAAATTTTTATGATTCGAAAGGTAGGATTTCAAAAGTATACTACCAATACAAATCATACAACAACAAAAAGATTTCTAACTGTAACTTTTCATATGATGGCAGTAATTTGAAATCAATAGATTGTTATGACAGTAATGAAAAAATATTTTTTAAGAGGGAATATTCTTATGACGAGAAAAATAAAATTTTAAAAGAGAAATATAAGGTATATAACAATCAGGAATTAAAAAAAGAAACTACATCTTTTTTTAATAACAAAGGAATTGTAACCAAAGAATATACAGAAGAATATAAAAATGATAAAATCCATTTAGTTATAGAGGTAATTTATACTAATTTCAAAAAATTAAGTACTATTATTACTAACCCCACAGACAATACTATCAGAAAAAAAATTAATGAATATGATTTAAAAGGTAATTTGCTTTCTCGTACAATGATTAATAAAAAAGGAGATAGCATTGTATATAAAAATTTCAAAACATATTCATATGATAAGCATAATAATATCTTAAGTTACAAGGAAACTTCTTTCGATTCAGAAACTGTTTCTAGTATAAATGAAAAATTTAAGTATAAATATGATAAAAATGCTAATTGGATTATAAAATGTAATTGCCTTGATAATGAACCCGTAAAAACAACATTAAGAAAAATTGATTATCACAACTCTGCTTCAAATGAAACAATCAATAAAACAAATGCTATATTTTTTTGTGATCCAAATTATGAAAAAAGATTAAAAAAGCTAAGGAAGGAAATGGAAAGTGATCATCGAAACGATATTCCTGATATTGAAGAAGAAGAAAATTAATATTGTCTAGTACTTTATATATATGTAATACTGGGATGATGGTTTAATATTGATGACCAAAATATCAGCAATATATACTACTGCATTTGCATGATTAAGATAAAGTGATATATTCGTAATAACGAATATAAACAGTACTTATTCTTAACCCAGATTACTAGAATATAAGTAGGCATGATCGCATATATTCGGCACTATATCTCATTACGACGACTCAACACCATTATCCAACAATTCAGCTTTATAAAGTATTTAAATATTAAAAAAAATGTAATTTTTGAAAATATTAATCAATCAAATACTACGATGAAATCAAAAATCATTTGCATAATCGGACTTTGCTTATTCGTTATAAGTTATTGGATATTTACAAAAGGTAATGAATTTGCTCACAGTCAAAAACCAATTGATTTTGCTCATTGGCTAAATTTGATTGGAGCAGTTTTACTCTTGAATTTCAATAAAGTATTTCCAAAAAATAAAATCGGAAAAATCGCTTCTGTACTAACATTCATAGGAGTAGTCGCATTTATTGGACTAAATACAATCGACTTTATTTCGTGGAGTTTTGGAAATGATAATAATGCAAGAAATATCTTTTTAAACCAATTAGCTAGCACACCAGCGATAGCTTTTCCATTTGTTTATGTTGGTCCATCTTTACTTTTTTTAGGACTTACAATTCACGCTATAAATTTTATCAAGTCAAACCTTATTGGATACATCCTAACGGTATTTGGAGCCATTTTCATGGGATTAGGCTACTTCTTGTGGAATAATTTAATCTATACTGCATTGGGTGTATCAATTTTTTCTTTAGGTTTAATTCTAATACTTAGTAAAATAAACACAAATGAAAACGTTGCACAACAGGATATATAAAACCTAGCTAATAAATTCTAAACCGATAGATTTGTACTTACTTATAAAAACCGTTAAATTTTTAAATTTGACTTTTAGAACAGAAAAGTTAAAAACAAAAGTTCGGCTCTGTGTTAATTCGAAAAATTAGGTAACATTTTGCCTTGCTACGACATATATATTAAACAATCTAAGCAATTTGTAAAAACAGAACTATGAATAAAATTTTGGCATTTTTATTAATCTTTATTTTAAGTATTTCCTGTACACGGAATATCGAAAAAAAGAAAATTCTTTTCATTACAACCAATGTAGATAAGATGAAAAATGAACCAAATGGAACGTATCTGATTGAATTGGCAATCCCCTTCAATAAATTTTCTGAAAAAAATATAGAAATTGATATTGTATCACCAAAAGGTGGAAAAATCCCAATCTATCATAACGGAGATACTACGGATTTAGTCAAAAAAATTATCAAAAGTGAACTATTCAAAAATAAAACAGAAAATAGTTTAAAACCGTCAGAAGTAAATTCAGAGGAATATTTAGCTGTCATAATCCCTGGTGGGTATGGGCAATTTTGGGACACTCATAAAAATACAGATGTTCTTCATACAATATCGGAAATATATGATTCAGGAGGGATTATCGGAACAATTGGTCACGGAACTGCTACACTTATCGATGTGAAATTAAAATCGGGTCAATATCTGGTCAAAGACAAAACAATGACCAGTTTCCCTACATGGAATGAAAAAAATATAATGAAACAGTCTGATTTTGGAAAATTATTACCTTATGATATGGAAATTGAATTAAAAAAAAGAGGAGCTAATTTGAAAATATATAATCACGAAAAGAAAATAAATTATGAAATTGTTGATTCCCAAAATAGATTAATAACAGCATCTTTCGCAAATAGTGGAAAATTTGTAGCAGATGAAGTTCTTAAGTTCATTAATCCAGTCGAATAAGAAACGGCTTACAACAAGGTGTATAAAACTTTAAAAATTAGAACGACAGATTGAAATCTTTCATAAAAACAATAGTTATTTTTTTTACAAAAAATATTAATTTTTCAAATTTCTGGGTTAGAAATGGTGTTATACTTTTAGTAATTTCAATTGTATTAAATCATCTTTTCGAACCAAAACATTTTCCATTTAATGAAGATTATGAATTTCCTTTATTTCCTATAGTGGTTTCTATTATTGGTGGAGGTCTAATGATTCTTATTGCTCGCTTTAATTTTATATATTTTAAAAAAAAATACTTCACTAAAAATATTAGTATACAACTACTTTTACGTTTCTTATTTTCAACTTTAGGGTATATCACTATACTCTATTTCTTCTTTTATTTTGGTTTAAACGGTTTGATTAATGGAATTGAATCATACAGTATTTATCATTTACTAACAGGACTTTCACTCTCTCTACTAGTTTGTACGCTAGGAATTGCCCTTTTATTTTCTACCGATATTTATAACCTTCACAAGCTTACCTCGATAAAAGGCGTTCTTAAAGTGCAACAAGGAGGTAAAACAACCTTGGTTAACTATTCTGAAATTGCATTCATATATAGTGAAAACAAAATAGTGTATGTAACAAAAACTGATGGAACCTCCATTATAACAGATTTTACCCTCAACGAAGTCGAAAATGAAGTCAACAAACAAAGTTTCTATAGAGCCAATAGACAAACTATACTTCACACTCGTGCTGTTGAACAAATAAAATCTATAGAAAACGGCAAGTTATCAGTCTTACTCAAACCCACAGTTTCTGATGAAAAAGCTTTTCAAATAAATATCAGTAGATATAAAAAACAAGAATTTATGAACTGGTTTAAGAGTAAGCTATAAAATGTAATGATTATTCAGCTGTTATTTTGATACCATTCAGTAAAAACAAGCCGTAGATCACTGTTTATATTGCTTTATCGTTATTACTTCGCTTAAAATTAAAAACGATAAAAAAATGAACAAAAGCTTTTTTACAACAAAATTGACACCGGTAATCGCAATAATCATTTGTTATATTTTATACCTATCAGGATCCTTTCAAATGATGATAGCCGCTTTATTATTAATAATAGCAAGTGCGGTTGAATACAAAAAGGAACTTTTTAGCTCTTTAGGTTTTCAGCGTAAAAATTTAAATATAAAAAGGCTGTTAATTGTAGCACCACTTTTGGGTATAGTTATCTTCTTATTTTATGGCTATGTCTTGATGCCAGGCGTTACCTATCTAACAGGGAAACCTATAGACTTTTCTGAATTTGAATCCTATGAAGGGAACTTGCCTGCTTCATTAAGCTTACTTGCTCTTATTTGGGCTTCGGCTGCGTTCGGCGAAGAAATTGTATTTAGAGGGTATCTAATGAGACAATTCACTAAGTTTTTTGGATCAAGTAGGATTAGTCTTGTCATTAATATCCTACTATTTGGATTTCTTTTTGGCTGGCTACACGCATATCAAGGAATAAGTGGACAGATTTTATCAGGTATTACAGGTATGCTTTTAGCTGTTATTTTTCATATCCGCAAGAGCGATTTGTGGTTCAATATTGCTGTTCACGGATTTATTGATACTGTTGCATTAGTATATATGTATTATGGTTGGCTTTAATAGTTAAATAATAAAATCTATGTATAATAATGTATAAAGAAACACAAGGTTTTTATATTTAACGGAAGTGTTTACGGTTATTTACAAAATCGCCAAATATAAAATTCACTACTAATGTCTTATCCTATATTTTTAAAATTGTAGTCCTGCGATAGGCATTTGCAGAAATCATAAGAGTAAAATATTTATATTTGGCTAAGTACACATCCGAAACGTATCGTTTATCATCCGCCCTATGATTATTGCAATAAAGGCAAATAACATAAAATAAGATCGAAGGATTTAATCAAAAAAATGTTTTTAATGATCGTGTTCTGTGTTTATCACTTTAATAATATTCTTTACTAATTTTAGTATATCAATCAAAAACGGCAAAGCCGCCTAGATAAAAGTGATCTGCACTAACTATTGATCTAGATTATAAAAGAAGCCTATATCAATTCTTTCGTCCTATTACATATATAGTTAATATCATACTCCCTAACCAAAACAAGCACTTTAGTGACTGTAAAGATGCTTTCTCTAATTCTACGTTTCATAAAAGCTATTGATATCCTAGGTTTGAGGTATTAACTATAAAGAACAATACTATGAAGAATCAATTTAGCTTAAACATCAAAACTCCATGTACTGAAAATTTCAACGACTTTTCTTCAACAAGAAAAGGTGGATTCTGTAATTCTTGTAGCAGAGAAGTCATCGATTTCTCTAAGATGAATTCTACAGAGATCATTAATTATTTTAAAACTAATTCTACAAAAAATACGTGTGGTAGATTTAATAGTAGTCAACTAAAAACATACAACTATAGCGTAAAGAGAAAAAGTATTAGTTACATCAGCGGTATCGCATTTGCTTTCTTAACCTTGTTTTCATTTACTAAAACACAAGGACAAGATCTAAAAAATAAAACAAGAATCTCCGATAATAATCCTTCAGAACTTAAGGTCGCTAGTGCTCAAAACAACATTACCGTAAAAGGTATCGTATCAGAAAGCGGAGTTCCTTTACCTGGCGCCAATATTGTTTTACAAGGAACAACCATAGGCACATCTACCGATTTTGATGGAAATTTCGAATTTCCAGTAGCACTTAAAAAAGGAGATGTCTTAGTATTTAGTTATATAGGATTTACCTCTAAAAAAGTAGTAATAAGAGATCAAAAATCCGCAAATGATATAGCTCTAAAAGTAAACTTAAAAATGGATGGTTGTGTATTAATGGGTAAAGTTGCGGTAAAAAAAGTATATAGCTCAAAAAGAAATTAATCAAATTGCATTGTTATGAAAACTAGTCTCTATCTTTTTTTATTCATTTTTTTTGGTAATTACTTAAATGCTCAAGTCTCGGACTTTAAGCATATCGATTTCACCAGAGCGGATAATATTGCTAAACTACACAAAGGAGCTTCTTTAGAGAATCTACCACTATTAGCACATGAGCTTACGAATTCACTGCCTACAGAAGTCGAAAAATTTAGAGCGATCTATGTGTGGGTTTGTCAAAATATAAAAGGCGATAATACGCAGTTTACCAAAGTGAATAAAAAAAGAAAGAAACTAAGACAAGATTCCATTTCATTTATGAGGTGGAACCATAAATATAAAAAAACTGCTTTTAAAAAATTATTAAAACGCAAAAAGACAATGTGCACAGGATATGCATATTTAATTAAAGAATTATGCCATTTGTCTAATATAACCGCAGAAATTGTGGATGGATATGGTAGATCTGTGGAATCTAACATCAAAACATTAGAAATGGCAAACCATTCTTGGAATGCAGTTTTACTAAATAATAAATGGTATTTATGCGATGCTACTTGGTCTAGTGGTTATCTAAATGAATATAACGTTTTTGTAAGAGCATATAATGATGGTTATTTTTTAACAGCTCCTCCACTATTTGGAAAAAATCATTTCCCCATAAAACAAAAATGGTTATTGACTGAAAACATTACAGCGATTAGTTTTGTAAATGCACCATTAGTCTACGGAGAAACATTTGAAAATAACATCACTCCTATTTATCCACAAAATATGGACCTATCAATAAATAAAGATCAAGAGGTTATATTTAGTTTTAAATCGAATAAAATTGTTTCGGATAAAAACATTGCATTAGTTTACTATATAGGCATTGAAGAAAGAACATTAGAAATTTACAACAAAGAAAAATCTGATGATATCCAGTCGTTTAAACATACATTTAAAAACAAAGGCATTTATGATACTCATTTAAAAATCAACGGTGATATTGTAGCAACCTATACTATTAATGTTACTAAGAGTTAGGTACCTAATCAACAGGTTAAATTCGCTCAAAATTTAGTATCTTTTATTGCAGAAAAAAACTTAAATCTTAATAACAAGAATAAAAAAAGTGACCTCTAAATTCTCTTCATTCCTTGAATCCTTAAGAAAAGAACCTAAACGACTTTTTCTAATTGATGGATTGGGAGCGCTGGTTACGCTATTTTTTTTAGCTGTGGTATTAACAAGGTTTCAGGAGTATATTGGGATGCCTAAAAAAGAACTTTATTTTTTATCCATCTTTGCTTTGGTTTTTTCGGTGTATTCTATGACTTGTTATTTCTTAAAACCCGTTAATTGGAATATTTTGCTAAAAATAATAGCTTACGCTAATCTTTTATACTGCTTTATTACAATTGGATATCTATACTACTTTTACGAAAATTTAACTGTTATCGGGTTGCTTTACTTTATCATAGAAATATTGATCATATTTGTATTGATTAATTTAGAACTAACAGTTGCTAAATCCTAGAACAAGATATCTTATCTTATTTTTTGGAGAAACAAACAGCATAAAACAATTCTATGAAACCTAAAAAGATTATACCTAGATCATTATTATTAATGGCAACTCTGATCGTTATACTCTGTGGTTGCAAAAATCAAGAGAAGAAGATTTCGGAAACTGTAGACACTAAAAACATAAAAATTCCATTTGAATTAACTCCATATAACAATATCAAAATAAAAACGGTCCTAAACAGTAGAGATACATTATTTCTAAAATTTGATTCAGGAACAACGGGTCTTCTACTTACTCACGAAGCCATAAAAGAAAAAACTAATTTATTGGACCACAAAAAAGAAATAACTCCAACACAAAACTATGTAAAGCTCAAAACTCCAGCCTCGTTACAAATAGGAGAATTAGTATGGGATAATCTAGAAGTATATCCTGTAAAACATTCTGGTCAAGGAACGGATGGCCGTTTTGGTTGGGATCTATTTAAAGACAAAATAATATCCTTAGATTATGATAAAAATCTTTTGACTGTACACAATGAATTACCCGATCTAAAAGGATACACAAAAACGAAACTCGAAGTTGTAAAAACTATATTATGTCTTAACGGAGAAATTTCTATTAGAAACAAAAAGTATAACAGTCGTTTTTTATTCGACACAGGATATCAAAAAGCCTTACTCCTAGACAGTATCATATTAAGTGAGCAATCATTCCCTAAGGACTTAAATCTTATCAAAACCAATCAGTTAAGAAATGGCGCTGGAGATATATTCATAACCAAAGTAGTTGAGATTCCTACTCTAAAGATTGCTGGACAACACATACATAAATTACCGACACAACTTTTAAACAGAGAAAACCCGGCAGGAATCAAAACTCATATTTTAGGAAATGAATTACTAAAAAGGTTTAATACCGTTTTTGATTTCAGGAATAATACTATGTATCTTATTAAAAATTCGCTATCCGAAGTACCATTTAGTGATGCTTCATAAAAAAAACCTCACAACTCTATCTCTTGTGAGGTTTTCCGGTTTTAAACAAACACATTGAAATTATGCTCTTCCTATTTTTTTGGTAACATTACAGTTTCTAATGTATGAATCATACCGTTAGAAGCCTCTATATCGGTTTTCATTAACCTACCGGCATTACCATTTTTATCTATTAAATAAATTTTTCCTCTTTTTCTACTCGCTATTAATCTAGTCCCTCCAAGAGTTCTTAATTTTACACTTCCGCCACCATCATTAATAGCCTTAATGATGTCTTCTTCATTTATTGTCCCAGAAATGATGTGACAATTCATAATAGCAGAAAGCTTTTCTTCATTTTTTTCTTCGATAAGCTTTTCTATTATTCCTTCAGGCAATTTTTTAAAAGCACCATTTAATGGAGCAAAAACAGTATATGATTTGGTTCCGTTAAATTTCGTAGCATATTCAGAAGACTGAACTATTTTATTCAATTCCTCAAAAGCGATATCATAAGATATCAATTCCTTAATTGTTGAAGTATTCGTTTCTACAGTAGGAATATCCGCTTGCGCAATTAACTTATCATCTAAGGATTTAGATTCTTTCTTAACCACAAGTCCTTCACAGGAAACAAACGTGATTATTAAGATAAGTGAAAAAACGTTAAATAGACTTTTAATCTTCATGTTCTAAATTGATTTTAATGGAGTAATTATTAGTTATTGATAACAATTTTATAATCAAAGTATTACTTGATAACGGGTTAAAACTATTGTAATTAACGTTAACAAATGTTAATAAATGAGTATTCGTAAGAAGCTAATTAGTATGCGTTTTCACACCCTTGTGGTTGTACCGTAATTAGTATAAAAACCAGTGTTTTCTAATTAAAATGAATGCTAATAAGTACAATCTAAAATATACTATCAACTTAAAAAATGTTATTTTTAACATGATCATCTTAAGCAAACTCATTTAATTCAAGCCATTATGAAACCAAATAACTTTTTAAGTATTCTCTTATGTGCTATATTATTTATTCCGATTTATAGTCAAAAAAAACTCTCCAACAATAAAAAGGCTATTATAAAATCTATAGAAAAACATCAAGAAGAGCTTACTAAAATCAGCGATGAGATCTGGGCATTAGCAGAAACTGCTTTCGAAGAAAATCAATCTTCCAAGCTACTCGCTGATTATGCAGAAAAGCAAGGATTTACTGTAGAACGTGGAGTAGCAGGAATGCCTACAGCTTTTGTTGCCACTTATGGATCAGGAAAACCTGTAATAAGTGTGTTAGGAGAATTTGACGCATTACCGGGTATCTCACAAAAAGCGCAACCAACCAAATCTCCACTGAAAGAAGGAGCTGGAGGACATGGTTGCGGGCATAATCTTTTTGGAGCAGGAAGTCTTGGTGCAGCTATTGCTGTAAAGGAATTGATAGAAAGTGGAAAAATTAAAGGAACCGTGAAATTTTTTGGTACGCCAAGTGAAGAAAAATACTTTGGAAAGATATGGATGGTAAGAGAAGGATTGTGGAATGATGTAGACGCTAATATTAGCTGGCACCCTTCTGCATCTACCAAAGCAGATGTGCAAAGTTCATTAGCACTTGTAGACTTTAAAATTGAATTTTTTGGACAAGCAGCCCATGCATCTGCAGATCCATGGAATGGTAGAAGTGCTTCTGATGCCTTAGAAATTTATACGACTGGAATTAATTATTATAGAGAACATGTAAAACCAACAGTTCGTATGCACTATCATATCCAGGATGGAGGACAAGTAGTTAATGTTGTCCCCGATTATTCTAGGTTATGGATGCGAGTACGTGACACGAAGCGTTCTGGAATGATGCCTGTATATGAGCGAGTAAAGAAAATGGCAGAAGGTGCAGCAATTATGGCAAATGTAGACTACAAAATCTCTTTAATATCAGGTATTTATGAAGTATTAGTAAATCGTGAAGGCGGGAAATTAATGCAAAACAATCTAGAACTTCTTGGGCCTATTACTTATACTAATGATGAAATTGCTTTTGGAAAAAAGATTCAAGAGGTTACTAAAAAAGAACAAGTAGGAATGGACAGTGCCATTAATCCTCTTGAAGAGACTAAAGAACATCCAGGAGGCGGTTCTACAGATGTAGGAGATGTAAGCTGGAACGTTCCTAATATTAATCTAGGAGTAACTACTGCTCCAAAAGACACGCCTTGGCATTCGTGGGCAGTGGTCGCTTGCGGCGGAATGAGTATAGGTCATAAAGGAATGCTTTATGCATCAAAAGCCATGGCAATGACCATGACAGATCTTTATGAAAATCCAGAAGCATTAGAAAAGGTAAAAGCAGAATACAAAGAACGTAAAGGAGATGAAGTCTATGAAGCTATTGTTCCCGAAGGTCCTCCTCCGGTGCCAAGTAACAGTAAAAAATAATATGACTGGTAACATATGAAACTTTTGACAAAAAGAATCGCACTATCGCTTTTACTAATACTACTAATTTTTGTAGTACATATATTAATATCAACTGGTTTTTTTAGGTCTGTAGAAAACAATTTTGAAGGAACAGTTTTAAAAGAGATTTCTATCAAAGGTGCCGAAGATATTACGGTAAATATATCAGAAGGTTTTGCGCTAATTTCATCTACCAATAGAGAAATCTACCCTCCTATTATGGAAGAAAAAGGAGCTTTATATTTTATGGATCTCAAAGACAATAGTTTTAATTTAACTAATCTTACCTCTTCTTTTAATAAACCTTTTGCTCCACACGGTATATCGATGATTAAAAAAGATAGCACCTATACAATTATGGCTATTAATCATACTCCAAAAGGGCATTCTATAGAAGTTTTTTCGATGCAGGATAAAAACCTGATTCACAAAAAAACTCTTAAGCATCCTTCACTAATTAGTCCAAACGATCTAGTTCTTATTGATGAAAACCGATTCTATATAACAAACGATCATAAATATACGGATGGATTTGGTAAAATATTAGAGGAGTATCTGGGACTTTCTATTTCTAATGTTTTGTACTATGATGGAGAAAACTATATAGAAGTTGCAGACGGAATTGCCTATGCCAACGGAATTAATTTTGACCGTAAGCGTAACTTATTATATGTAGCGTCTCCAAGAGCTTTTTTGGTCAAAGCATATACTAAAAAAGATGATGGTACGCTAGAATTCATAGAAGACATTCCTTGTAATACAGGAGTAGATAATATTGAAATTGATTCTGAAGGAAATCTGTGGATAGGAGCCCATCCTAATCTATTGCGCTTTGGATCTTATGCTAAAGGTAAAAAAGAAACCTCTCCTTCAGAAATTATAAAAATCACCTACAACGGAAAGAATGACTATACCATTAAACAACAATATACAGATGACGGAACGGGAATGTCTGGATCCACTGTGGCTACACCTTATAAAAATCTTATCATTACTGGGAATGTTATGGACGACCATTTTCTAATTTTAAAAGTAAAAAAATAGATCACTCCATTAAATAATGTATTTATTTATTCACTACAATGACAGCATCTTTAAAAAATCACATCCTAAGGTTTGTACATCCATCAGAAAAAGAAATAACTAATTTCATAAACCTTGTTGAAATTGAAAATATTGCTCCCAAACAATTTATTTTAAAAGAAGGAAATCATTGTAATCATAATCATTTCATTGTAAAAGGCTGTTTTAGATCATTTTTCGTCAATAAAAAAGGGGTAGAAAAAACAGTGAATTTCGGCATAGAAGATTGGTGGTTAACGGATTTTGATAGTTTTATTAATAAAACTCAAACACAACTTAATATCCAAGCTACCGAAGATGCTGTAATTTTAAAAATCAGTAGATCTAACCTAGATAGTATATTACAAAACTCTTTGGAAATCAATAAATATTTTAGAATTATTCAAGAACGAGTTAGAATAGCCGATCAAAAAAGAATACAATATATGTTCAACCTATCAGGAGAAGAATTATATAACACCTTTTATAAATATAATCCAGAGTTTGTACAGCGAGTTCCACAGTACATGTTAGCTTCTTATTTAGGATTTACTCCAGAATTTTTAAGTAAAATAAGAGCAAAAAAGCGTTCTTAATATGTTTCTTAATCTAGATTAAGTTTTTCATCATTTCATATGTTGAATTTTGCTTTAAACAAATAACAACATACTTATGAAAGCAGATAGAATAGATATCGGTAAGATTAAACCAAGTGCGTACCAACCATTGTTTGATTTACATAAAAATTGCAAAAAAAGTACCTTAACAGATCTAGAGTTTTTATTGATTGAAATAAGAGCTTCTCAAATCAATGGTTGTGCCTATTGTATACAAATGCACATAAAAGAAGCTATCGAAAAAGGTGAAAAACAATATCGTATCCACGCGTTACCTGTATGGCGAGATTCTCCATTTTTTACATCTGAAGAGCAAATCATTATAGCAATGACTGAAGAAATTACTCTTATTTCTAATAATGGATTATCAGAAACCTTATATCAAAAAGCGATCAATACATTTGGAGAAGAAAAAGTAATCGATATCATTATGGCTATATGCGGAATCAATGCTTGGAATAGAATTGGAGTTGCTACATTGCTAACCCCTGCACCATCACAAGAATAAAAAACCGTTAGTTATTTTCTTATGAAAATCATTTATATCAAACTCTTTTTAAGAGTTAGTATCGCTATTGGTTTTATTTCTGCAGTAGCAGACCGATTTGGATTTTGGTCAAAAGAAAATTCTGCCTGGGGAACTTGGGGTAATTTTCTAGAATACACTAAACTGCTAAATCCTTGGGCTCCCGAATCTATTATTAATGTTATTGGTATCATAGCCACGCTAGCAGAGGTATTATTGTCAATCTTCTTACTTATAGGATTCAAAACTTCATTATTTGCAAAAGCTAGTGGAGTTTTATTACTAATCTTTGGAATTTCTATGACAATTACATTAGGTATTAAGGCTCCTTTAGATTACTCAGTATTTTCTGCATCTGCAGCAGCATTTGGTTTAAGTTTAATAAAAGAAAAATATCTAGAAATTGATCAGTTGTTTTAAAGAAGTACATTAAAACTTGGTATTGTAGCTTTAACCATTGATTAAGTCATTGATGTCTTTTTATATTTTAGCTTTACAATATAACTACAATCATTAATTATGAAAAAGAATAACTGGTCACAACTAGAGTTAATAAATAATACTGATCACCCTAAAAAGAGATTCGAACTCAAGGTCGAAAATGAAACTATATTTATAGAATATATACTTACTAGTGATAATTCTATATACCTTACCCACACTGAAGTCCCTGTATCAATGGAAGGAAAAGGGTTAGGGAGTACTATTGTAAAGAAGACATTACAATATATACAAGAAAAAAAATATAAAATGATACCACTTTGTCCATTCGTAGCTGCTTATATTAAAAAGCATCCAAAAGAAGCAGATGGAATATTAAAAGATGGATATTCTATTAAATAAGAAATATCAGTCATTTAGCATTTGCCAAAGTCTATCTTTAAGCTCTTGCAAACCTTGTTGAGCAACAGAAGAAATAAATAAATACGGAACATTCAATTGAGCATCTAGCTCTGATTTTAGTTCCGTTCTCAGTTCATCATCCAACATATCGCATTTAGAGATAGCTATCAATCGTTCTTTGTCTAATAAATCCGGATTATACCTTCTTAATTCATCCAATAGGATTTCATATTGTTCTTTAATATCTGGAGCATCTGCAGGAACTAAAAACAATAATGTAGAATTCCGTTCTATATGTCTCAAAAATCGATGACCAATTCCTTTACCTTCAGCAGCTCCTTCTATGATTCCAGGAATATCAGCCATCACAAATGTTTGAAAATCTCTATACTCTACAATTCCTAAATTTGGTTTGAGTGTGGTAAATTCATAATCCGCAATCTTAGGTTTTGCTGATGTAATAACAGAAAGCAAAGTAGATTTTCCGGCATTCGGAAAACCTACTAAACCTACATCCGCCAATATTTTTAGCTCTAATGTGATATCAAATTGTTGTCCTTCTATACCCGGTTGCGCATATCTAGGAGTTTGATTCACCGAATTTTTAAAATGCCAGTTTCCACGACCACCCATTCCACCTTCAGCGATGACAATTTCCTGTCCTTCTTCTGTAATTTCGTGTAAAATTTCTTGGGTTTCTGTATCGCGGATCACAGTTCCTAAAGGGACATCTACATATACATCACCTCCATCAGCACCACTACTCCTGTTTTTACTTCCGTGTCCTCCATGTTCCGCTCTAAAATGTCTTTTAAATTTTAGATGATAAAGCGTCCACATATTTGGATTCGCTTTTATGATAACATGACCTCCACGTCCACCATCTCCTCCATCGGGACCACCTTTGGTAATATATTTCTCTCTATGTAAATGCACAGATCCTTTACCTCCATTTCCGGAAGTAACATGTAACTTTACATAATCTACAAAATTTCCTTCTGTCATAATACGCTACCTAATTATTCTAACCAATAGATCAGAACCTTTTGAATTTGAAACCTTTTACTAAAAACAGAGATTTACTACTCTGCAATAATAAATCTATAATTTATCTATAACACTACTTAATCGATCAGTAATTTCACTGATACCACCTACTCCATCAACTCCAAAATACTTATCTTGTTTTTGGTAGTAATTCTTTAGTATTGCTGTTTCGTTATAATATACTTTAATACGATTTCTGATTACACCTTCATCAGCATCATCAGGACGACCGGATGTTTTTCCTCTTTCCAATAAACGATTAACTAACACCTCATCATCTACCTCTAAAGCAACCATTGCACTAACTTCTGCTCCTTTAGAAGATAGTAACTCTGCTAATGATTCTGCCTGAGCTTCTGTTCTAGGAAACCCATCAAAAATGAAACCTTTAGCATCTGGATTTTTATCTACCTCAGCATTCAACATATTAATTGTCACTTCATCTGGCACTAATTGTCCTTTATCAATATATGATTTTGCTAATGTCCCTAATTCTGTAGCATTTTTTATATTATACCTAAACACATCTCCTGTAGAAATATGTACTAGATCATACTTTTCTTTTAAAACTTCAGCTTGTGTTCCTTTTCCTGCTCCTGGAGGTCCGAATAACACTAAATTTGTCATGTTGTTTTGTTTTAATTGGTAAACTTCTGTAAGATTACGACCTAAACCATCATAATCTAGTCCGTATCCTACAATAAATCTATTTGGGATCTCAATCCCTATGTAATCTATCGTATATTTTTTAGTATATGCTTCAGGTTTAAAAAATAAAGTGGCAATTCTTACCTCTTTACATCCTTTATCCTTAAACATTTTTAATAATTCTACAACAGTATTTCCGGTATCTACAATATCCTCAAGAATTATAATTGTTCTATCCGTTACATCTTCCTTTAATCCAATAAGTTCTTGAACAGAAGAAGTAGTTTCTGTTCCTTCGTAAGACGCTAATTTCACAAAACTTACTTCGCAATCGTAATCAAATCTTTTCAGTACTTCAGACACGAACATAAATGCACCATTAAGAACCCCTATAAAAAGAGGTTTCTTATCAGATAAATCTCTATTAAGTTTATCGGATATTTTATCTATTGCTTTGGTTATTTTATCCTCTGCAATAAATGGCGTAAACTGTAAATCATGTAGTGTAATCATTGTCTTTGTAAGATTATCACAGTAACCGTTTCGTTTTCAAAGGCGCAAAGATAGTGATTACAAACAACACTTATAATAGATATCTACTGCATTTGCCGTACAATATTGAGGTTTTTACTTATTAAAAATTTATTTTTGTTCCTTAAGGCAAAATAAGATACTCCAAAAAATGACAAACTATTTTTCGTCAGACTTTAAGTTAGGTATCCTGGGTGGTGGTCAATTGGGCAAAATGATGCTCTACGAAACTCGGAAATATGATATCTGTACTTATGTTCTGGACCCCAACCCCGATGCTCCTTGTAGAATTGCATGTGATCACTTTCAACAAGGTGATTTAATGGATTATGATACTGTATACAACTTTGGCAAGAAAGTAGATGTACTAACTTTTGAAATCGAAACGGTCAACACTAAGGCATTAGCCAGACTAGAACGAGAAGGAAAAAAAGTATATCCTGATTCTAAAACATTAGAAAAAATTCAAAATAAAGGGAAGCAAAAACTATTTTACAAGAACCAAGAAATACCTACTGCCCCTTTCGTCCAGTTTTCTAACAAAGCCCATTTAACAGAAGGTATTACTAGTGGAAAAGTAAAACTACCTTTTGTATGGAAAAGTACGCAAGGTGGATATGACGGAAAAGGAGTTTCTATTATTAGAACAGGTGCCGATATAGCCAAACTACCTGACACAGAGTGTATTGCCGAAAAACTGATTGATTTTAAAAATGAACTAGCAGTAATTGTAGTACGCAATCCTCAGGATGAGATTAAAACGTATCCTGTAGTAGAAATGGAATTTCATCCAGAAGCAAATCAAGTAGAATATGTTATTTGTCCCGCTAGGATAGATGATAAGATAGCTGAAAAGGCAAGAACAATTGCCGAGAATGTTTCTAAAGCTTTTACGCACGTAGGTTTATTAGCTGTCGAAATGTTTCAGACAAAAGATGATGAAATTTTAGTTAATGAAGTAGCTCCAAGGCCTCATAATAGTGGCCATTATAGTATCGAAGCAAGTTATACCAATCAATTTGAGCAACATATACGAGCAATACTCGATTTACCACTAGGGAATACGGAAAGTAAAGTTGCCGGAATAATGGTGAACCTTGTTGGTGCTGAAGGGTATACAGGAAATGTTGTATATGAAAATATCGATACTATTATGAAAATGAAAGGTGTTACTCCTCATATCTATGGAAAAAAACAAACACGTCCTTTTAGAAAAATGGGACACGTAACTATCATAAATGAGGATATAGCTGAAGCCCGAGAAATTGCAGAAAAAGTAAAGAAAACCATAAAAGTAGTTAGTGAATAAGTCCATTCATTATTTCTAGCTTAATAATATATTCTTATTGAATTTTTAAAAAATATAATAAAATTAGATACATGAGTAAAGTAGGAATCATCATGGGAAGCACAAGTGATATGCCAGTGATGGAAAAAGCAATCGAAATTCTACAAGGTTTTGATATTGAAGTAGAAGTGGATATTGTATCGGCGCATCGCACTCCTGAAAAATTATTTGATTATAGTAAAAAAGCGCATACTAGAGGTATTTCTGTTATTATTGCTGGCGCTGGTGGAGCGGCACACCTTCCTGGAATGGTTGCTTCTTTATCTCCGCTACCGGTTATAGGGGTACCTGTAAAATCTAGAAATTCTATTGATGGCTGGGATTCTGTTCTTTCTATATTACAAATGCCTGGAGGTGTACCTGTAGCAACTGTAGCTTTAGATGGCGCTATGAATGCAGGGATTCTGGCAGCGCAAATTATCGGAGCATCCGACACTTGTGTATTGGATAAAATTTTAGTTTATAAAGAAGGTCTTAAACAAAAAGTAATCGAAGGGGCAAAACAGATAAAAAAGTAAAAAAGAGTATCGAAAAAAAAAGAGCCGCTCCTCAGCGACTCTTTCCAATATCAGGTCTTACAATAGAATATAACAATATTTATTAACCAACTTAAATATATTACACAAAAAATTCATCGTAAGACCATACTCTTAAAACCTGATACAAAGGTAATCCCTTACTTTAATTACGCAATAATTATCTGTCAAAACTTATTAACATTTTCGATAAATTACATATTATACCGTTAAAACGCATAAAACGTGCGTTTATTGCATGTTTTTTTTAGAAAAAACATACATTTTTCAATATTCTCTATCAAAATAGTAGGTTGTAAACCAAAAATCAACAAAAAAGAGCTACAATAATTGTAGCTCTTTCAATATATTTGGTCTTCACAAAGCGTATTATTGATATCCATACCCCTGATTACAATAATGTGTTTATTACTTTGTTTAGACCATTACTAATAAACCTACACAAATGTAATCGTATCCTATACGTTGGTGTCAAAAAATAAAACAATTAGAAAGGCATTTATCGACAACGAACACAGTTTTTCGACAAAAGCACACATTATTCATAAAAAAATATAGATAAATAATGAAAAACCCATTATTAGAATTATTCGACTTAGCACCTTTTTCTAAAATAAAACCTGAACATTTTTTACCCGCTATTAAAAATGCAATCTCAATTGCTAAACAAGAAGTAGACACCTTAGTTAAAAACTCTGAGTCTCCTTCTTTTTCTAATACAATAGAGAAGTTAGAATATAGTGGTGAATTATTAGATAGAGTTACGAGCATATTTTTTAATCTAAATAGTGCAGAAACTAACGACGAGATTCAAAAGATCGCTCAACAAGCTTCTCCATTACTTTCTGAGTTTAGAAATGATATTGCTTTAAATGAAGATCTTTTCAAAAAAATTGAAGCTGTATATAGCATTAAGAATGAACTAAATCTTTCTCCTGAACAAACTACTTTGTTAGAAAAAAGATATAAATCATTTTCTAGAAATGGTGCAAATCTTCCTACTGACAAAAAAGAACAACTAAGAGAAATTGATAAAGAGCTTTCTCAATTAAGTTTAAAATTTGGAGAAAATGTACTTGCAGAAACCAACAAGTTCGAAATGTTATTAACTAAAGAATCCGAACTTTCTGGTTTACCAGAAGGAGCTAAAGAAGCGGCAAAAGCTCTTGCCGAATCTAAGGAAAAACAAGGATGGATGGTTACTCTCGATTACCCTAGTTATATTCCTTTTATGACATACGCAGATAATCGAGAATTAAGAAAAAAATTATCTCTAGCATTTGCCTCTAAAGGTTTTAACAATGATGAATTAGATAATCAAGAAGTTGTTCTTCGAATAGCGCAATTAAGACATAACCGTGCTCAAGTTTTAGGATACACTTCTCATGCCAATTATGTTTTAGAAGAACGCATGGCAGAAACTCCAGAAAAAGTATTCTCATTCCTAAATGAAATTCTTGATAAAGCTAAACCAGCCGCGGAAAGAGAGTTTAAACAATTAGAAAATTTTGCCAAAGAACTTGACGGAATTGATCAATTACAGAAATGGGATGGAGCATACTATTCCGAAAAATTAAAGCAAAAACTTTTTGATCTAGACGATGAAAAGCTAAAACCATACTTTAAGTTGGAGAATGTTATTGATGGTGTTTTTCAAGTAGCTTCGAATTTATTCGGTCTACAATTTGAAGAAACAGATCAGGTAGATAAATATCATGAAGAAGTAAAGACCTATAATGTAACTGACACTCAAGGTAATTTTATTTCTGTTTTTTATGCGGATTTCCATCCAAGATCTGGAAAACGAAATGGTGCTTGGATGACATCTTATAAACCACAGATGAAAAAAGATGATCATAATATAAGACCCCATATTTCTATTGTGTGTAATTTTACTAAACCTACACCTAGCAAACCATCTTTATTAACATTTAATGAGGTTACTACCTTATTCCATGAATTTGGTCACGCATTACATGGAATGTTAGCTAATACAACATATCCTGGTCTATCAGGAACCAGTGTGTATTGGGATTTTGTTGAACTACCATCTCAAGTTTTAGAAAACTGGTGTTACGAAAAAGAAGCGCTAGAATTATTTGCTAAACATTATGAAACAGGAGAAGTAATTCCGATGGAAATGGTACAAAAGATAAAAGATTCATCCACTTTTATGGAAGGAATGACAACCATGAGACAACTAAGTTTTGGGTTACTAGATATGTCTTGGCATTCGCAAGACCCAAGTAATATCAAAGATGTAAAAGCACACGAAAAGAAAGCTTTTGAAGGAACTTCGTTATATCCAGATGTAGCAGAAAATTGCATGAGTACTTCTTTTTCTCATATTTTTCAAGGAGGTTATTCTGCAGGGTACTACTCTTATAAATGGGCAGAAGTATTAGACGCAGATGCTTTTGAATATTTTACAGAACATGGGATCTTTAATAAAGAAATAGCTACTAAATTTAAAGATCACGTATTATCCCAAGGTGGTACAGAGAATCCAATGACTTTATACAAACGTTTCCGAGGACAAGAACCAAAACCTGAAGCACTATTAAAACGTGCTGGATTGATTAAATAATAATTTTTAAAACCTATTCATAAAAAAGGTGCTTCAAAATTCTTAGAAGCACCTTTTTTGGATTAAGGTTCTGAGGATATTGATCGTCTTATTTAATTACTAGCGTACAAACAACTAACTTCTCTTCTAATCAGGCTACTATATTCTGATGCAATTCGAAACATGATGATAAGGTAATTCTACAATAACATTTATTACCTGACCTAACTTAATAGTGAACTTTTTTCAATCTAAAAACACTATTTACTCACATAACTAGACCAAACATATCTAATATTCATCTTCCATGACTCTTATATTCAAAAAAAACAAGGGAATATTAATAGAATAATAAAGTCATTTTTTTTGATTCTTAACAAGTCAGTATTTAATCTGTAAATTACACAAAATCAATGTGTTATAAAAACGGCTTCTCCACAAAAAAACAACTGTACCACAACCTTTTAGCTTATGGCTTTAACATAATTGAAAAAATTAAATTTTCAAAAATTACTGAAAGTTTAAAATTTATTATATATTTGCTCTATGAATTACACAGAAGCAAAAGATAAGTTTATATCCACCTGGGGGTCATTAGGTACCTTGTGGGGAATCAATAAAGCAATGGCACAAATCCATGCGCTACTATGGATCTCACCTGATCCTTTATCTATGGAAGATATTATGGAAGAATTACATATCTCCAGAGGAAACACAAGTATGAATTTACGCCAACTTATGGATTGGGGTATCGTCTTTAAAGAAAGTAAACCGGGAGAGAGAAAGGAATATTTTGCTTCGGAAAAGGATGTACAAGAACTCGCAAGACAAGTAGCAAAAGAAAGAAGCAGACGAGAAATAAAGCCAGTTATTAAAGTACTAAAAGAGGTATCCGCGATTGAGGATGATGGAACAAAAAAAACAGAAGAATTAATTAAGCAAACCAAGGCTTTATACGAATTAGCGGATAGTGCTGATACAATGATGAATAAGATAGTGAATCAAGAATCTAATTGGATTACTAAAACTTTGATGAAACTAATTAAATAAGAACCATAATATAATAAAAGAGATAAGGGAAGCAATTCCTTTTCTTTTTTAAATTATATTTCAAAAATTATTGAAACTTTAAAACTATTAGAATTATGAAAACAATACATAACATTAACAAATGGAGTTTTATTATCACCTTAATTCTTTACACTACCATCATAGGAGGTTTATTAGCTCAAATGGCACTTGGTGTTATTCAGGTTGTTCTAGGAGTAATAATATTATTCCATTGGAAAAAACTTAATATCAAAATAAAACGACACCTTCTAATATATTGGTTCATAGTTTTAACATATGGCCTTTTATGGACAACAGATATATTTAATACTTGGAGAACTAATTCAATGGTGATGGATCCTTATATTTTATTTATCTGCATCATACCTATGTTAATCGCATCATACTCCGTATACATAACTTACAAAAGTAAAATAAACATTAATGAATTTAAACCTAGTTACATATAGCATATACATATTGATTACTGTTTTTATCATTATAAAAGTAGGATTGGTTTGCTATCGAAACGGAAATGTTTTTGTAACCCATTTGGTTCCTAACGACAAGGATTTCTGTTTACGAGTAAACAACATTCTCTTACTAGGATACTATCTCATAAATATCGGATATACCGTAATTACTTTATCAGATTGGACTACTGTAAATTCTATTTCCCAACTGATAGAAAGTTTATCAGAAAACACAGCAATCATTATCTGTATACTAGCAATCTTGCATTATTTCAACTTATTCTGGATAACAAAATTTATTAAAAACTTTAAATAACTACAAATACAACAACTATATGGAAACTTCTAAAATTTTTATTGGATACATCATCTACTTACCTATAGCAATTGTACTTACATACTTTGTATCTAAAACTTTATTCAAAAATGGAAAAACTTTTATGATTGATATTTTTAAAGGTAAAGATGATATCGCGATTGCAACCAATCGTCTTTTTGAAGTAGGTTTCTACCTTTTAAATATTGGTTGGGCATTATTAATTCTAAAAATTGATAGCTACCATTTCAATGATACTTATCAAAATTTAATAGAAATATTAAGCTTCAAAATTGGTGGGTTTTCTATCTACTTAGGGTTAATGTTATTCTTAAATATGTATCTATTCTTTAGAGGAAGAAAAAAATCCAAACAAAAGACTCCCATTGTGACTCAGGTAATAAGACCCAATAATCCTCAAGTTCAATAATTAAAACATATCATTATGAGTACTACACTTCCATTATTACATAAAATTAGATTTCAAAAATCAAATAAAGAAAAACTGATTGAACTTTATGACGAAGCAACAGAAGATTATGAATTCTGGAGTAAAGATTTTAATATGCATTTCGGGTATTATATCCCTTTTAAAACGACATTACTCAAAAGAGATACAATGCTTAATGAAATGAATAATCAAGTTTTTAACCGATTACAGTTCAATAAAAAAAATGGCATTGTTGCGGATTTAGGGTGCGGAATAGGAGGTACCATGAAGTATGGGTTACGCAAATATCCTAGAATCAATATCCTAGGAGTTTCTCTTTCTGATTTTCAGGTAACTGAAGGGAATAAAAGACTAAAAAATATGAATGGTCTTATTCTTAATGAAAACTATAATAGTACCTCTTTTACTCCGAACAGTTTTGATAGTGCATATGCTATAGAAAGTTATTGCCATTCTGGACATAGTACTGTTGCTTTTAAAGAAGCATATAGGATTATTAAACCAGGTGGAAAATTAGTTATAGCTGATGCTTTTCTTAAAAAAGATGTAGAACAATTATGTCCAGGAAGTCATTATTGTTATCAGCAATTATGTAAAGGATGGAGTTTAGAAGGTCTAGGTAGCATACAAAATGTAAAAGAATCCTTAGAACAAATCGGTTTTAGAAATGTATCCATAGAAGATATTTCTTTTAGAGTAGCTCCTTCTGTATTACATGTGCCTTTTGCTATTATGGGTTTTATTTTCAGAAAGTTTTTTAAGAGAGAAAAATTAAAACTCCAAAGTTGGAAAAATCTTAAAGGTTCTTTATTTGCTTTACTTTCTGGATTGCATATGAAAAGTTTTGGGTACTATATTATAACAGCCGAGAAATAAACCTATGAGTCTACTTCAAATAACATATCGTTGGATATATATAATTATTGCTACGTTACTATCGACATTAGTGTTATATCATTATGCAAAAGAGCTCCCTGAGTTAATTCCTAATGACAATCTAATAAAAGAAATAGTAATGTGTTCTGGTCAACTAGTTTGGCAAGGTAGTATTATTATGATTTTTATAAAGAAAAAAATTCATAGTTACTTATATAATATGATTTCAGTTTCTTTATTAGGATCTTTAGCATTAATCCCTTTGATATTGTTGTATAAACAAGAAGTAATTGTTCTAGAAATTAAAATTTTACTTTTCTTATTAGTTGTATGTCTTATGATATTAGATCATACTAGAAGAGTCAAAAAACTTAAATTACCTGGGTATCTAACTGTCACCTGGATAACCTATAGATTATTATGGCTACCCATATTATTATTTTAAATTAAAAAACATGAAAAAAATAGTTATTGCTGCAGGAACCGGTTTTTTAGGAAACGTACTCGTCGATTATTTTAAAACTAAAGTTGAGACCATTGTCATTCTAACCAGAGGAAAGAATAAAATTGAAGGTACTATTAAATATGAGCATTGGGATGGTAAAACTATAGGAGCTTGGAGAAACGAATTAGAAGGATCTGATGTTTTAATTAATATGACAGGAAAATCTGTAGACTGTAGATATCATCAAAAAAACAAAGATCTAATTCTTTCTTCTAGAGTCGTATCTACGAATATATTAGGTGAAGCTATAGCATCTTGTGAACATCCACCAAAAGTATGGCTTAACTCATCCACAGCAACCATCTATAGACATTCTTTAGATAAAGAAATGGATGAAATCGATGGCGAAATTGGAACAGGCTTCTCTGTTAATGTAGCTACCAATTGGGAAAATGCTTTTTTTACGCATAAAACTCCAAAAACTAGAAAAGTAGCTCTCAGAACTTCTATAGTATTAGGAAAAAATGGTGGTGCATTGCAACCTATTATCAATTTAGTAAAAATTGGTTTTGGTGGAAAACAAGGAAAAGGAAATCAAAAATTTAGTTGGATTCACGAAACTGACTTTGCGCGAAGTTTAGAATTTATTATAGAAAATGAAGAGATCCAAGGTCCTATTAATATCGTTGCACCTAAACCAACGGACAATAATAATCTTATGAAAACATTACGAAACGTAACAAAAGTTCCTTTTGGAATTCCACTACCTAAACCACTTTTGGAAATTGGTGCACGTATTATTAAAACCGAAACTGAATTAATTTTAAAAAGCAGAAACGTTATTCCAAAAAAACTATTACAAAATGGTTTTCAATTTAAATATCCAGATTTAGTAAACGCTACTAAAGAATTAACTAATAAGTTATGACCACAATCCGATTATATACCAAAATAGAAGCCCCGATTAAAGTTGTTTTTGATGCAGCTCGAAATATTGATATACACATGGGTTCCGCTTCGAAAACAAAAGAGGTCGCTATTGCTGGTAAAACTTCTGGATTAATTGATCTCTATGACACAGTTACCTGGAGAGGAAAACATTTTGGTTTATACCTAAAACATCAAAGTAAAATAACATCATTAAGGCATTCTACTTATTTTATTGATGAAATGATAAGTGGCCATTTTAAAACTTTTAAGCATCAACACATTTTTAAAGAATTATCAAAGGGAACTGAGATGATTGACGTTTTAGAATATACAACCCCCTATAGCATATTAGGAAAAATATTTGACCAAATAATTTTAAAAAAACACTTAACTAAATTTCTAAAAACAAGGAATCAATTTATCAAGTTAAAAACCGAACAATCTACTATACCATAAATAAGAGTTTACCTGAAAAGCAGTAGTAAAGCATGCTGAATTTACCATCGTGGGCAATTCTGGTGGAGTCTAATTACGAACGTCATTAATCACAACTAGTTTTTACTCATTCAAACATATCGGTACTCACCTCCCAGGCAAACAACTTCCAAATCAGTTATAAATTCTATTCATCAATACCAAAGCAATAAATACGCACTTCTCCCGATGTGCCCATAATATTATTAGCTTCAATACCTTTGTAAATAGGCTGAAAAGCATACTCACCAGGAACCAGTGATGGCATCATAATTTCATAAAGATTTCCATCCATTTTTTTAAGTTCCGGAACGATTAGATGTTGACTTATATCTTTACTACCACCTCCCATAGAATTTCCTTTCTGTATAAATCTTCTATATTTTTTTCGCTTCTTTACCACATCTGCCTTAGAGATAATTACAATATCAAGAGGGTCAATCCCTTCATCTAAGGACATAATAAACTTAGGAACATCATTAGATTTAAATCTAACACTAGAATATTTACTATTAAAAATAGTTAAGTACTGGTTTACTCCTCCATAACCAAAACCGATAGCTTTGGCTTCAATTTTAGCACCTTTACGTTCGAATGATGTTACCTCGCCATCTTTCATAAAATATGGAACAAAGTTTTTTTCAACCTCTTGTGCTTTTATTCCGTTTGACAATACTAATTGAATAATTAAAAGAAATGTAATTTTTTTCATCTGACTGTTTTTTAAAAAAATGATATGCACAAACATAGGGTCATATCGATATTAAAAAAATACCCAGTTACTGGTATTTTGTTGGGTTCTTAATACACCTTTCCCTTAATTCAATGGTTCAAACTTATTTGAGATTCAACTTTTTATCCTATTTTTGGAGAAAAGAGCAAATAGACTATGCCTACAAACACGATAGACCCTAATACGTGGATTGACAAATACAGTGATTATTTATTTAATTATACCATAGTAAGAGTCGACGACAGAGAAATTGCGCAAGATTTAGTGCAGGAGACCTTTTTTGCAGGTCTTAAATCAATGAAAAACTTTAAAGGAGAAGCCAGTGAACGTACTTGGTTAATTTCAATATTAAAAAGAAAAATCATTGATCACTACAGGAAAATAAATAGTAATAAGGGAAAGGCAGAAGTACGAATCAACTATACGAATGATGGCGAAACTGAAGGAGATTGGTTAGAAGAAAGAGTAGCTGACCCTTTTGACCAAAATGCTGAAGGTAAAATTGAAAACACAGAATTAGGGGTTGCCATACACAATTGCATTGGTAAATTACCAGAAAAACAAGCTCGTATTTTCTCTATGAAAACGATTCAAGGATTTGATACAGAAGCAATCTGTAATGAATTTGATATCACTGCGTCTAATTTATGGGTGATCATTCATCGTGCTCGTACAGCGATGGCGGAATGTCTAGAAAAAAACTGGTTTTAATACACATGAATAAGGAAAACAAAATATTTGTAAGTTGTGAGAATGCAAATCACATTTGCGATAAAAACCAATATAAAGAAGCCTCTTTTTGGGAAAAAGTAAAATTAAATATTCATTTAATTTATTGTAAGGCTTGTAGAAAATATTCGTCTAAGAATACGAAACTAACTAAATTATTTAAGGATCCTAAAGTGATAAATATCAATCAATCCGCTAAAGATACTATGAAAGAACAGTTAAAGAAAAAAATGTCAGAGCTGGAATAAAAAAAGTTAATAACACCCCAAATAATTAGTTAAAAAATTGTAATGAAAACGAGTAACAATTTATTTGTATCCTGCGAACAAGCAAAATACATTTGTGATAAAAATCAATATGGTGAAGCATCCATTATGGAAATCATCAAATTAAATATTAGGTTAATCTATTGTAAAGTAACACGTGCATATTCTAAAAGAAATACTAAGCTTACCAAAACAATAAGCAAATCTAATGTTCAAGTAATAGAAGCTTCTGTAAAAGAAGAAATGAAACAGGCTTTGCAAAAGAAATTAGCCAAATAGGCTTTGCATCAGAACCAATGTAAACAACCACATAATCGGAATACTTTCTACCCAAAAGGAACAAAAGTATTCCGATTGTTTTTTATCAGTACCCCATAAAAAAAGTAAACTTACAATTGTAATCAATACCGTGGTTAAAATTTCTGCAAAGGAAAGATCGTCTTTAAATGCTGTTAATAGTAGAAAGATAACCAATAATATACTTCCAAAAACCTTAGTTCTAGTAATTCCAATTTTCTGGGGAATCGTTTCTAATTCTCTGCTATCATATTGCAAATCTCTTATTTCAAAAGGTAACATTATTACCACTATGAACAAGAAACGTTGAATAATTTCCATAACCATGTCAAGACCTAAACTTCCTTCTGCATAGAGCATAGGCACTAGAACAGTAATTCCTGTCCAGGTTGTTCCAATAATAAAAATCTTAATCCCTGCAACACTTCTTAAATTTTTTTTATTTGGAAAAACTGGAACCGTATAAAGAATCGTCAGCAGTACAAAAGGAAATAAATACATCAATATATCTAAAGATAATTGAAAAGTAAAATATACAAATATCACTAAACAGATACTTGTTAATATTTTGATTCCAGTCATTGATTTTGTTAATCGCTTATGATACAATTTCGAAATCGTGGCATACTTTACAAAATTATATGCGACAATAGCTCCAACAAAACTGAAATACACATACATATCACCTTCCAAAATCTCGAACTTCAAAAAAGTAAGTTTTACCAAGGAAGCCACAGCTAAAGCCACGTGAATACTACTATTTAGATAAAAATTAAATATACTTTGTATGGTTTTCACTTTGCTAATTTAGGGGAATCTGTTAATAACACCCTAAGTTGGTTAAAAACTTACTAGTGTTAGGTTAATTTATTGTGAAAATTTTATGGATTAAATATGTACTTTTGCGCTTTAAATCTCAACTGTTTTTTTGCTATGAAAACTGACTCATTTAAACTACGTCATATTGGGCCTTCAGAAAAAGATCTAGGTGACATGTTAAACACCATCAAAGCTGATTCTATAGATCAACTTATCTTCGAAACGGTACCAGATGATATTTTATTAAAATCACCCTTACAGCTAGATGAAGCTATGAGTGAGCAAGAATATTCTGCTCATGTGCAACAGTTAGCTGCTAAAAACAAAGTATTTAAAACTTATATTGGTTTAGGATATCACGAAGCAAGTTTACCCGCAGTAATACAACGTAATATTCTAGAAAACCCAGGTTGGTATACTGCGTATACTCCTTATCAAGCAGAAATTGCTCAAGGTAGATTAGAAGCTTTGTTGAATTATCAAACGATGGTTTGTGATCTTACAGGAATGGAATTAGCCAATGCCTCTTTACTTGATGAAAGTACAGCTGCTGCAGAAGCTATGACCATGTTATTTGCAGTGCGATCTAGAGCTCAGAAAAAAGAAAACGTTGACAAATTTTTTGTTTCTCAAGAAATTCTACCGCAGACACTTTCGTTGTTAAAAACAAGAGCAATTCCTTTGGGAATTGAATTAGTTATTGGTGATCATACTACATTTGATTTTTCTACTGATTTTTACGGTGCTATTTTACAATACCCAGGAGTATCTGGTGAGGTGTATGATTACGCATCTTTTGTAGAAAAAGCGCATCAATCAGAAATAAAAGTTGCTGTTGCTGCTGACATTCTTAGCTTGGTAAGCCTTAAATCTCCAGGTAGTTTTGATGTTGATGTAGTAGTTGGAACAACACAGCGATTTGGAATTCCATTAGGATATGGAGGTCCTCATGCAGCATATTTTGCAACAAGAGAAGCATATAAAAGAAATATTCCAGGAAGGATCATTGGAGTTACCCAAGATATGAATGGAAATCGTGCTTTGCGTATGGCGTTACAAACACGTGAACAACATATCAAACGTGATAAAGCTACTTCAAACATTTGTACAGCTCAAGTATTACTTGCTGTAATGGCGGGAATGTATGCTGTATATCACGGTAAAGACGGACTACAATATATCGCCAATAAAGTAAATAGTTCTACTACAAGTCTTGCAAATGCTATAACCAAACTAGGTTATAAGCAACTAAACACCGTATTCTTTGATACGATTCGATTTAAAGCAGATACTAATAAAATTAAAGAAATAGCTGAAGCTCAAGAAGTAAACTTTTATTATCCAGATACAGAAACCGTATCTATCTCTTTGAATGAAGCTACCACAATTGTTGACATCAATAATATCGTATCAATTTTTGCAAAAGCTTCTGGAAAGGAATCTATCAAGATAACAGCAATTGATGCTGCCACGAGTATTCCTGATTTTGTAAAACGAAATACTGAATTCTTAACAAACGATGTATTTAACACCTATCATTCTGAAACAGAATTGATGCGTTATATCAAAAAACTAGAACGTAAAGATCTTTCTTTAAATCATTCTATGATTCCTTTAGGTTCTTGTACAATGAAATTAAATGCCGCATCAGAAATGCTTCCGTTAAGTAATGCACAATGGGGTAATATACATCCGTTAGTTCCTGTTGAACAGGCTAAAGGATATCAAGAAGTATTAAAAAAATTAGAAGATCAATTAACAGAAATAACTGGTTTTGCAGGAACTTCTTTACAACCTAATTCAGGTGCGCAAGGAGAATTTGCAGGATTAATGGTTATCCGTGCTTATCACGAATCCAGAGGAGATCATCATAGAAATATTTGCTTAATCCCTTCTTCTGCTCACGGAACAAATCCTGCATCAGCGGTAATGGCGGGAATGAAAGTCGTAGTAACAAAAGCAACCGAAGAAGGAAATATAGATGTAGAAGATCTTAAAGAAAAAGCAGAGAAATACAAAGACAATCTTTCTGCACTAATGGTAACATATCCATCCACTCATGGAGTATATGAATCTGCTATCAAAGAAATTACTCAAGTAATTCACGATAATGGAGGACAAGTATATATGGATGGTGCTAATATGAATGCTCAGGTGGGATTAACTAATCCAGGTGCTATCGGAGCAGATGTATGTCACCTGAATTTACATAAAACATTTGCAATTCCTCATGGAGGTGGTGGACCAGGTGTTGGACCTATTTGTGTAGCCAAACAACTAGTACCATTTTTACCTGGGAATCCAGTAATAACTACAGGAGGTGATCAAGCAATAACTGCAATTTCTGCAGCTCCTTGGGGATCGGCTTTGGCTTGTTTGATTTCTTACGGATATATAACAATGCTAGGAGCACAAGGTTTAAAAGAATCGACAGAATACGCAATCCTTAATGCTAATTATATTAAAGATCGATTAGATGGTCATTATAGCACACTATATTCTGGTGAACGTGGTCGTGCAGCTCACGAAATGATTATAGACTGTAGACCTTTTAAAGCACACGGGATCGAAGTAACTGATATCGCTAAGCGATTAATGGATTATGGATTCCATGCACCGACTGTTTCTTTTCCTGTTGCAGGAACTATTATGATCGAACCAACAGAAAGTGAAAGTAAAGCAGAACTGGATCGTTTTTGTGATGCGATGATCAGTATCCGTCAGGAAATTTCGGAAGCAAGTTCCGATAATCCAAACAATATAATGAAAAATGCTCCGCATACAATGGCAATGCTAACAGCAGATACATGGGACTTCCCATACACCAGAGAGCAAGCTGCTTATCCACTAACTTATGTTGCAGATAATAAATTCTGGCCTACAGTTAGACGTGTGGATGACGCTTATGGTGATAGAAATCTAATTTGTACTTGTACTCCTATTGAAGAATATATGGAGGAAGTATAAATTTATATACTAAATAATAAAATTGCCTGAGACTTAGAATGATAGTCTCAGGCAATTTTTATTTTATAACTAAATGGTTTTTAGAAAGCCCTTGACAGCTTTCCAATAGCTTTCATTATCCGAAAACCTTTCCCAAAGCGCTCTAGAACCATGATTCCCTTTAGTCTTAGGTAAAAAGAATTGTTTTTTTTCTGAGGTAATTGCATTATAGATTCCTGACCAACTCTTTTTTTCATTTTGTGCAGAAGTAATAAATACCGGAATCTTAATGTTAGCAGCACTACTAGTAATATAATTCTTTTCGCCAAAATATTCCCCAGGAGAAAACGACAATACTCCGTTCACAACATCTGGATAATCTCCTGCATATTTTAATACTAAAGATGAAGAATATGAACTTCCCCAAATAATAATTTTCTTAGGCTTATATGTCTTTTTTACATATGCAATAGCAGATTCCACATCTTGATAAGCATCCTTAAATTCAGTTTGCTTACCTTCTGTTTTAGCCACAGTGTTCGTTTTATTTGTTATATCATTTACTGAACCTCCTGATCGTTGATCAACAGCAAAACAATTATACCCTAATTTATTTAGTTTTGGAGCAATCTCCATATATTCCCCTCTACTCCATCCTGCCTGATGAAAAAGAATAATAAACGGATCACTTTCTTTGGCTTCATATAGATCCGCGGTCATCATTAATCCATCTTTAGACGGAAAATCAATTGTTTTTTGACCATACAGTGATACTGTTAAAAATATGATTGCTGAAGTAAGAATACTTTTCATAGAAAATAAATAATTAGTTAAGACCATACCGTCGTTAAAATACTAAATTACTTACTTGATTAATCTTATTGTTTTGTTATAGTTTCTAGAGCTATTATATAGGGACAATATTTCTATCTCCATTTTTACGGAGATAACTTTTAATTATTTTAGTGGTATGATACGTATGCTTCTGAAGATTCAAGAAATTATCAAAATCTTCTATAGAAACAATTTGTTCATCTTCTTGAATATATCCAAACCCCTTATAAATCCCATCCTGTATCATTACAAAACTTTGTTCATTAAAAGTTCTCCCTTTTTCCTTTATAAAATAACTTTTTTGATCTCTCCTAAGAGAAGACAATGCTTTTTGCACTCTCATATTATACAACGCAACAGACTCATTTCCAATACAAATACCTTTACAGTTCTTAATTTTATAATGAGAGCAGTTATCTGTAGTGCTCTGCAGACTACAATACCTAGGACATAATTGAAACATTTCGCAAAGCTGTTCCAACTTCTCTATCGCTTCTGCTCTACTATAAAAAATCTCCACAGAGTGATCAAACGTTTGTGATCTATCTATAGCCAATTGCACAACACCTTTTCTATTCGTATAAAACATAATACAATATGGAGCTACTGGTTTTTTCTGAGCTCTATTAAATTTCGGATAGTGCTTTTGAATTTTTTCTGATTCTAATAATAGCGCTACTAATTCGTTACCAGTAACCTCATAATCTATGGCATATGTTTCCTGACCTAGAGCATATTCTTTATTTTTTTTATCATAAAAATGACTAATGACACGTTGTTTAATATTCTTCGCTTTACCTGCATATATCACTTTCCCTTTTTGATTTTTAAACAAATAAACCCCCGTTTCTTCGGGCAATACATCTATATTTTCTATTTTAAGATGAGGAGGTAATGTTGCTTCTTTAGATCGTACATTTAAAAACTTATTGATAATTTCAAATTCTGGATCAAGACTAAGAATGCGCTGAAACAAGATAACAGTAGCATCTGTATCGCCTTCTGCTCTATGTCGACCTTCTAATGGAATATTAAGTGAGGAACACAATTTCCCTAAACTATAAGAAAACATACCGGGAATTAACTTTCTAGATAAACGAACTGTACACAACTTCTTACGAACAAAAGAATATCCTAAATTTTTAAATTCACCTTTGATCACATTATAATCAAAGTTCACATTGTGAGCCACAAAAACAGCATCCGATGTCATCTCTATAATTCGCTCTGCAATTTCGTGAAACCTTGGTGCATTTCTTACCATATCATTATCTATTCCTGTTAATCCCGTTATAAAAGGAGGAATATGACATTCAGGATTCACCAAAGAAGTAAATTTATCCATAACAATATCGTCTTTTAGCAATACAATACAGATTTCTGTAATGCGATTACCATTAATGCCTTTACCCGTAGTTTCGACATCAATAATAGCATATAATTTTTCTGACATTACATTTCTTTTGAAATGCAAATCTAAAAGAAATATTCGATATTTGGAATTTTTCCTTTTACAATGGAATTTTTCCTAAACAAAACTTATAGTAAACATAAGAGAAAATTGTTGCCTATAATCTTTGATATAAAACACTAACTATTATCTAAGAAGATAAGCAGCTAACCGAGTCGCATTCTCCTGATATGTATTCGCATAAGAAACAGGAAGTTCATTCTTTTTATAATAGGCAGTCAAGGTTTGTTTAGAGACAAAACTCATTGTTGCTTTTGAGTAACATTGAATCAATGCTTCTAATTTAAAAGAAACCGCAGCCGCTGCAAATTTACCCTTAGTCTGTCTAGTAATAATAGCAATATGATCAGGTTTAACAGTATCAAAAAAATTATGAATCTCCTTTAGGAAAGTCTGAACATCCTCGTTTTTTTGATCATCGATAATTTCTACATATTTATCCTTACCTGTCAGATTTATATAGTTACCCAGTTCATCCTTAGACAACACTACAGAGATGGCTCTTTTTTTATTTATTTCGATTCCGATTACTTTCATTTTATCAAAGTTAGTATATAATTTCTAAAAGATATCCTCTAACATTTATTTGAAAATCTCATTTAACAAAACCAACCTAGAATGATATAAGCTTTCTTAATATTTATTCTTATACATCAGGAATGCAACCACTCTTATTTATTCAATTAATTAACGAAATTAATATGTCTATCACATTTAAAGTAAAACAAAATTGACATATCATTAAAAAACCTTAAATTGGTCAACCAATTTAAAACACAAAATTAATACTAGCTTTTAAAACATCAAACCAAAAATTCGAAGGCTAGCTCATTTTTACAACTAAACTATTTAACACATTTTATATGAAAAATCTTCGCACATTTTGGTCTGAAAAAAAATATGATTTTGCCGTTTTTCACAATACAGGGTTACTAAAAAAAAGAAGGCTGAAAGAATTATTTATAATTTCTTTTCTGTTTTCGTCTCACATTTTTGCTACTGAATACACAATTAGTTCAATAGATGATTTCAACAATTTAAGCTTATCTCCAGGTGATGTTGTTATTTGGGAAGATGGAGTCTATAATGATGATGAACGACTTGTATTTAGAGCTAATGGTACCTCATCAAATCCAATTACATTAAAAGCCGAAACTCCAGGTGGCGTTGTTTTTAATAATGGACTACAAATGGATATTGCTGGGAATTATTTAATAGTCGAAGGGTTTCATTGGAAAGGAGGTTACGGAGCTAGTAATTTCATCCAATTCAGAAATGGAACTACATATGCACAAAATTCTACAATACGAAATTGCGTAATTGATGGTTTAGGGGTTGAACCAGGTGATGCAGCAGAAGCCGAACAAGATGGGGCAATCGTGAAACATAGGTGGATTGTATTATACGGAAACAATAATAGTGTATTATATTGTTCTTTTTTAAATAAATCTACTGCTGGTGCCTTAGTGCTAGTAGAACTAGAGTACAATGCAGAAACTAATCGATGTGACATTGTCGGTCACACAATAAGCAACAATTATTTTTACAAATATGAAAAAATGGATCCTTCACTATCAAATTCTGGTGATAGTGAAACAATTCGCGTGGGTACAAGCGAATTCCAAAATGTAGATTGTAGAACAACAGTTAGTAATAACTATTTTGTTGAAGCTGATGGAGAAAATGAAATTATTACTAATAAAAGTGACAATAACATTTACCAAAACAACACTTTTAGAAGATGTAGAGGTTCTCTAACACTACGTCATGGTTCTGGTGCTACGGTAGAAGGGAATTATTTTTTAGGAGAAAATGTTGATGGAACAGGAGGAATTCGAATCGTTGATAGTGATCATTCGATTATTAACAATTACATTCAGGATTGTATTACCGTTATTGATCAAGCAAAATGGAATAATGGAATTACATTTATGGGAGGTTCCACCAATTCTCAAGATAATTGCAACTCCACAAGTGTTTCTAATGGGTATCAAAAATCAGAAGATATTACTGTTTCAAACAACACTATAGTAAATACAAATGCACCATTATTTTTTAATGGAGATAAGGGTACAAGTAGTAATACCGGTAACGTTTCTAACAATGTTGTTTTCTTCTCTAATAACTCATCAAATATTACCGATGTTATAACCGAAGATGATCCTGGAGATTTTTCAGATATCGGTTCTTCAGTAACTTATTCCGGAAACGTATATAACAATACAAGCTTAGGGGCATCTGTTAATGGGTTTTCTCCAGCAAATTTATCCGCTAGTAGTAATGGTGAGATTTTTAATATTTCTGGCACTAGTGCAGGGTCCAACATACCACAATCTCCTTACTCTAATAATGATGTAGGATCTAACGTTGGTGCTTGCTTTGTTAATTCTATTGGAAATCCTCTTGGTTCTTGTAGTAACACACCACCAACTGATATATTAGCCGTATCCAACATTGATGATTTTAGTGCTAGTTCTCAAAGCAAAACACTCACCATAACATCCAACGTTAACTGGACAATATCTGATAATAGTTCTTGGATTACTGTAAGCCCTTTATCTGGAACAAATAATGGAGATGCTACAATAACGGTCACTGCTAATTCCCAAAACACCTCCAGAACCGGGATAATAACGGTGGCTGGAGGTTCAATAACTAGAACTATTACAATTACGCAATTAGGTATTGTATCAGACATTTTGATAGATTCTGTGGTTCTTACACCCAACGATACCACTCTTGAAATTGGAAATACATTACAGTTAACAGCCACCATATCTCCATCGGACGCAACCAATCAAAATATTACTTACACCAGTAATAATCCAACTGTTGTAACAGTTAATTCGAATGGATTGATTAGCGCCACTAATGTTGGAGAAGCCGTTATAACAGTTACAACAGATGACGGAGGATTCACAGACACCACTACTATAAATGTAATTACCCCAACAACAGGAACAAATCTAGCTTTAAATAAACCAATCACTGCTACAGGTACACCAGATAGCAATAATATTGCTTCCAATCTTGTAGATAATTCTACTACGTCACGTTGGTCTGTTAATGGCTTTCCTAATTCCTTTACAGTAGACCTTGGAGCTATTTATAGTATTAATAAAACAGAGCTGGTTTTTTACCAAGATAGAGCCTATCAATATACCATAGAGATAGCTACAGAATCTAATGGGCCATACACGGAAATAATTGACAGAAGCAATAACTCAACTCCTGGAACCGTTGCTGCTCCCGTAACCGATCTATTCTCTCCTGTTAATGCTCGTTTCATTAAAGTAGCTGTTTCCGGAGCGTCAGGTTATTCAGGACCTTGGATTAGTATATTAGAATTTAGAGCTTTTGGTTCTTCTATTGATACTCCAAATTGTATTGCAGGAAGTAATCTATCATTAAACGCAAACCTTTCTAGTTACAGCAACCAACAAACAGAAAATCCAGCAAGCAATATTTTGGATGACAATACCGATAACAGATGGTCTGCAGAAGGGTTTCCGCAAAACGCGGTAATAGATTTAGGAGAAGAATATACTATCAACGAAATTAACTTATATCCGTATAATGACAGAGCATATCAGTTCATTGTAGAAGGTTCTAGCAACTCCCCTACTTCTGGTTTTTCCATTTTAACAAATGCTTCCAATAATACCTCTGGCGGCTCAGTAATTAACAGGGATTTTTCGGAGCAATCAGTTAGATATGTCAAACTTACAATAACAGGTGCATCTGGATATTCTGGCAATTGGTCATCTATTAAAGAATTTGAAGTAATCTGTTCTGGTAGTAGTCAAAGTTTATCAAACAGAAGCGAACCTTTAGAGAATAATGAAATTTTGATATATCCGAATCCTTTTACAACAAACCTTACGATTCAATTACCAAAAAACAATACCGAAATTACCAAAGCACAAATAATAGATGTATTTGGTAGAGAAGTTGCTGGTAAATCTATACCGAACTCCTCATCTAACAACGTTAGTTTTATCACAAACTTACCTAAGGGTATTTATTTCCTGAGGTTATTGAACTCTGCAAACAAAGTAATTAAAACGAAAAAAGTAATTAGTAATAATTACTAAAAAATATTTATTCCTTTCAGACTATGGCTGATTTTTTAGGTTACACTAACTATTCAGCCATAGTTTTTATATCACATAGTCCCAAAAACTAACTATCTTTTTCATGTGACAATAACCATTTTTTGCGTTCTATTCCTCCACTATATCCTGTCATATTTCCATTTTTTCCTATAACTCTATGACAAGGAATTATTATGGATATTCTATTACATCCATTAGCAGAAGCTACGGCTCTAATCGCTTTTGGTTTACATATCCTTTCTGCTTGTTGCTGATATGTTATTGTTTCTCCATATTTAATTTCTTTTATGCCATCCCAAACTATATTTTGAAACTCAGTTCCTGGTGTTTCAAGAAGAACATCAAAAACCTTTCGTTTTCCGTCAAAATATTCAGCCACCTCTCTTTTAGCTTGTTTAATATGTTTATTATTTCCTGCCAGTATCGAAGCATTCAATCGCTTCTGCAAATCTTCAAATTCTGTTTCTAGTAATTGTCTATCTACAAATTCTAAAAGACAAACTCCCTGTTCGGTAGCACAAATAAACATTGGACCTAACGGTGTTGTTAATCTATCAATTAAAATTATTTTTTTATCACTGCTTTTTTTTGGAGAATCTCCTATCATCTTTTTAAAAGTGTACCCAAAACCACTTAAAGACTCATAGCCCATATCAAAGGCTGTATGTGTGGCGTTTTTACCTTTTTTTATTTCTTGAAAAGCATTATTAATTCGATACATTCTTTGATAACTCTGAAATGTCATTCCGTAGCTTTTCTTAAACCATCTTCTCACAATCTCTGGGCTAATTGCCAATTTTCGCAATTGATTATCAGTAATTTTCTCTTTTGGATTTTGTCGCACTAAAGCTATTGCTCTTTCTACATGATCAGGAGCCATATTGGCATTCTCTGTTGGTTTGCAAAT
Source organism: Aquimarina sp. AD1 (assembly GCF_003443695.1). Taxonomy (NCBI): domain Bacteria; kingdom Pseudomonadati; phylum Bacteroidota; class Flavobacteriia; order Flavobacteriales; family Flavobacteriaceae; genus Aquimarina; species Aquimarina sp. AD1. The sequence continues at coordinate 2,732,779 of NZ_CP031966.1, forward strand.
TTTACAAGGTCTGTATCCATTATCCAAAGCATCTTTAATCGATGTATAAAACTCTACATTTTCTAATTTAGGTTTTCTAGCTCTACAAGTCGCTATACAAAAAATAGAAGTTGTTTTTACTCCTACAAAAAAGATACCCACAAAGCTTTCTTTTCGTTCCAATAAAGCTTTATAATATAATTCTATTTTATCATTTTCAGTTACTAACATATCTCAAAAAATGGATTGAAATGATCGTTGATCTAGTATCCTTTTGGTAATGCTACCCAATTGACTATACATTTTATCAAACAAAAAATTACCGATACTAATTCTTCGTACTCCTAATTTTTTCAAAGTATCAAAATCTAATAAATCAGGGACACACATTACATTGACAGGTAATTGAGTATAATCTACAATTTCCTTAATTTCTAACTCTTTTTTAATACAGGGAATGAAAATTCCATCCGCACCTGTCTTTTCATACAATTGTATTCGTTTTTTAGTTTCCTCAAGCACATTAGGATGTTCTAACAAAAAAGTATCTGTTCTTACATTTATAAAAATATCCAAATTTTCTTTTGATACTACATTCATTATTCTTTCCAACTTATTAACAAATTCTTTCGCTGGTAACAATATTCTTTTATCATCAACAATACTATCCTCTATATTAATTCCCGAAACACCTAAATCAGCCATTTTTCTTATATGCTCCGTAATAATTATAGGGTTTCTGCTATACCCAGCCTCCAAATCTACAGATAAAGGTAAATTAGAATTTACTTTAATTCGTTCGACAAAATATCTTAATTCAGAAAATTCCATTTGTTCGCCATCTTCATATCCTAATAGAGCAGCAATGGCGGAGCTCGATGTTCCTATCGCCTGGAAACCTAGTTTTTCTGCCATTTTACTACTAGGAACATCCCATACATTTCCTAAAAGCAATGGTCTTTCTTGATTATGTAATTCTTTAAAATTCATCGTTTTTTGTTTTTCACAAAGTACCGATGACGATATTTATTCAGCAACCGAAAACTTGACAAGTATTTTTATTCTGAAGAATTTATTTTTTGGAAAGCTTAAGAATCAAATCTAAATTAGATCGTAATTCATTTAATTGCCATTGCCTTGCGTTGGCTTTTGTAGCTAGTAAAATAGACTGACGACTCGCCTGTTCAGCTTCTTTTATTTTTTTTCTAGCGGTATATATTTTTGACAAACCATCATAAGCACGGAACGAGTTAGGATGGCTTTCCAGACTCTTTTTAAAAGTTACTTCCGCTTCATTATATTTCTTATCTTCTAACTGATACCCTCCTAACACACTATAAAAAGTATCTAATGAATTTGGGAAATGAATTTCTATCTCCGATTCCAAAATTGCTATATCCTCTCTTAAATTTTTGCGATAATAATAATTCATCATATTACCAAAATTATAAGCTGGTAACGAAAACTTAGTATCGAATTCTGTATTTAATTTTTTATAATAATTTATTAGATCTTTCGCAGATGAAAATGAGTAAAATTTATCTCTACTAACCTCCCAATCTTTAAATAATTGAATTAATGCCTCTTTCAATGCAATCATATGAACGGATCCGTGATTCTCATCCTTATAATATGTAAAACTCCAATTAGTATCATAAGGAAAGTATTTATCTAATACCCCAACAAAACCTCTCACACCCATACCCTGCGTATTGGCTAAAGACAAAAATAAGTTAGCACTTAATTCTTTTTGATTTTCAAAAACCGTATCTGCTGTTTTATTAAGTATATAATCATTCCACCATAAAGAAGGATCAATCGCAATAAAACTATCAAATGCAGTTTGCTTTTCTAGATAATGGTTTACAACAAATAAACCTCCCATAGAATGTCCTACTAATATATCATAAGAAGATGTCCTGTATTTCTTATTCACTAAAGGTTTTAATTCTTGTTCCAAAAATGACATAAACTTATTTGCACTTCCACCTTCTGAGCCTTCTGCGTTGGGACGACAATATTCTCGATACTTTGCACTTCCTTTGTCAGAAATCGCGACCAAAATCATTTCCGGTATTTTATCTGCTACACTTGACAGAAATTCTACCAATCCAGAATCATGATAAAAATTATAGTCTCCATCCATTAAATAGATAACTGGAAAGTTCCCTTGATCGCTATAAAAATAACTAGGTGGCAAATACACTTGAAAACTTCTTTTCTCTCCTAAAATACTAGAATTAAGAAAGTTTCGTTCCACAGGAATCAACGCATTATCTACAACCTGACCAAAAGTATTAAACGTTATAACTAATACCAATAAGAGGAGGAAATGTTTCATAAAAATGATTTAAAATCAGGTAGAATAATCTTTGCGTTGCAAAATAAGAAACATCAATTATGATACTATTAAAAATATGGTAATTTTAATTAAACTGATTATCTGTAAAAACCTAAAGCAATGAAACACCGTATCATAATATAATCATTCGATTGACTCAGTATATTCTAAAAACAACTTACAACCTGCTATTGTCCAAGCATATGTTTCAGACAACTCTCTTTCTCCTCGACTTTGTGCTAGCTCTCCTTCTAATCGACATACGCGTGTGATACGATGTATAGCGCCTTCCATCAAATTATACAATCGATCATCTGATTTGGTTATAACCGGAGACTGATTTGCTATTTCTAGTTTGTTCTTTATATCAGCAATTTCACTACCGACACCAATTTTCATTACCTGCATCATTGATGCTAGACGTATTAATTCTGATAAAAATTCTCTTGGCATGCACAAATACCCTGATTGCGCAGGATTAGGAATCGCATCCTTACTGCCTTCACTGATGATTTGCTTAACCATAAAAGAAAAAGTGGTTGACATTTTAATAGCTCTTTTAAAGACTGCTGGTTATTAGATTGTTATATAGTTCCAAAACTATATAAGTATACCCTAACAAAAAACGGGTAAAATCCCCCGTTTTTAAATCATACAATAATAGGGAATTTTCCCTTTTCTAATAAAAATAAAAGAGGTAAATTAATTTTGATTTCTTATACATTAGATTATCAAAACCTAATGACTATTTAGGAATAAAGTATAACAACTTATTCGATAGTTAATTAAAGAGAATAGTGGATATAAATAGCTATTTATTACTAATAGTATCTTACAGTAATTAAAAAAAATGCACAAATCTAATGGCTACAAATTTTCTGGATTTAAAGCTAAATTTTTAAACAGTTTTGCTTTAGTATCGAAATACTTATTTTGTAATTTATTCTGTTTCAATTGGGCATCAATTAGTTTACTTTCTCTAGAATTAATCAAAAATAATGAACTTTCTCCAAAACTAAATTTTCGTTCTTCGGCTCTTAGTAATGTAGTATAATCTGTTACAATATCAGTAATCAGTTTGTTTTGAGTTTTGAAAGAATCTAGCTCATTATTGATTGCATTTACTTTATTTTCAATTTGTAATTGTACACTTGCTAACTCATATTGACTATCTTGGATTTTATACTTAGCCAATTTAACCGCACCTCGTTCTTTTCGTAAAAATAATGGAAACTGAAATGCTACCCCTCCTTTATAATCCGCAGTATTAAATGAATTCGCAATTTCTGGCGAAGGAGTTAAAAAATTATATTCCAAATTAATTTTAGGCAGTAACTTATTTGCTTTTAATTTACGATCCACTTCTAGACCTTCTATTTTATAATTCAAAGATCTTAGTTTAGGATGATTTGCTAAATCTACTTCTGTAAACAATGCCTGTTGTATCTGCAATGTCTGGTCAATAACAATATCTACTTCATTGTCTGGAATCACATTAGGTTGTATCTCTACGGGAATATTATTTCCGATCCATAAATAATTAGATAGCTCCAAACTTGATTTCATCAATTTTACTTTAGCTTGTTCTAAACTTAATTGACGATTCTGTACTGTGATCTGCGCTTCTACAGTATCTATAATTGCCTTATCTCCGGCTAATGCACTCTTCTTTACTCCACCAAAACGGGCCCTTGCGTTAATCAAAAAGTTCTGATAAATTTCTTTTTCATTATATGCTTCTAACCAATTAAAATAAGCCAACGATGCATTATACAAAATTTCATTCACCAAAATATCTCTATCTACTTTGGTTTGTTCTCTAAATAATTTTGCTTTTTTAAGTGCAGCCATTCGATCATTAATTAACAATCCTTGCGCAATTGGAACCGATATACCTGCGCTATATAAGCCTTCATTGGGTACAGTTCTTTCTGGGTTTAAAAATATCCCTTCATTCTGCTCAAAATTAGCCTTTAATTCTATCCCATACCAAGTAGGTACTTTAAACGTCGCATTTAATAAATCATAGTATTCAGAACCTTTGAACTTTTTTCTATCATAATCTACTTCAATTTTAGGATCAAAACCTCCTCTAGATTTCAGTAGATTAGCTTCTCCTACACTTATATTTAACTCAGCTTGCTTTGCGATGGGGTGATGTTTTTTCACAAACCCTAGATATTCTCTAAAATTAAGTTTTATCGAGTCTTGTTCCTGCGCATAGGTTGCAGTTGTCAAAAAAAGAAAACTGTACAACAAAAGTTTGTTCATAGATTATTTCTTTTTGGTAGTTGCTATTTTATCCTCGGGTTGGTAATAATTAGGAGGAAAACCATTTAACTGTCTCCATAATTCGAACCAAATTGGTACATCTTCTAACAATGCAATGGTATTGGCTCCTGATCCTACACGCACTCCATCTGGCCAGGGATGATCTTTTTCATCGGGTGAAATTAATATTCTGTATTTCCCATTAGGGCTAATAAATGTTTCTACTGCAACTATTTTACCTCCATATGTTCCGTACGATACATTAGGCCATCCACTAAAAATAATTGCAGGCCAACCATCAAATTGTACTCTTACTTCTTCTCCAATATGCACTAATGGTAAATCAATGGGTTTCACAAATGTTTCTACCGCCAGATCATATTCTGATGGCATAATACCAACTAACCGATCCCCTTCTTTAAATGTCTCTCCTATTCCGGATTGTATCGCTTTATTGATATACCCATTTTGCGGTGCAGTGATAAAATACAAGCCATTTCTTATTTCATAATTGGTATACTGATTTTCTAATTTGGTAACCTGTGCTTCTGCATCAAATTGACTTGACTGTGCAGTAAATCGATCACTCTGAGACTTGGATATCTTCTCTGCATATTCTGCTTTGATCCGATTCATTTCTATCTGCGCATTGATAACATCATTTTTACTAGCTAGTAACTTGTTTTCTTGCGAAATTAACTTAGCTTGAGTCTCTTGTAATTTTAAACGTTTAGTTTCTACATCTGTTAATGACTTCAGTCCTTCACTTTCTAGCTGCTCAGTTCGCTTAAATTGTCTTTCGGCTATAGCTATATTGGTCTTTGCCGCTTCTAGATCAATACTATCACTTTTTACCTTTAGGTTAGATTGTAATAACTTATTATCTGCCTGTTTTAATTTTAAAGAGCGTTCTCTAACCAATGCATCTGCTTGATTACCTAACGCTTTTACTTTTTCTTCATATGAAGTAACAGCCATAGATTTTGCTTTTATCTGTTGTCCAGTTCTAGCGACAAGATTGGGATCAAAATATTCATTTTTAACCTCTGAAATACGTAAAATAGTATCACCTTTTTTCACAAAATCTCCTTCTCGTACATACCACTGTTCTATTCTTCCAGGTATAGGCGATTGTATTGTTTGTGGTCGTTGATCAGGTGTTAGTGTCGTAACAAATCCAGTCCCAGAAATGTTTTGAGTCCAAGGAAAGAATAAAATGATAAAAAGGATAATAGTAAATACTAATAAAAAACGATTAAAATACTTATAATGATCTTTACCAAATACTTTCTGAGATGCTTTATACCCTAAAATATCTACAGTTCTATTCAACTTATTATTTGAAATATTTAGCATACCTTTCTATTTTTCACTTATTATTTTACCATTATCTACGGTAATAATTCTACCACAACGCGATGTCCATTTAGCATTTTCACTAACTACAACTAACGCCCAAGGATTTTCTGGCTCCACCAGAAAGTCCATAATTCTGGCAGCTTCAGTTTCATTAAATTGATCTAAAGGATCCTTTAGAATTAACAATTTCGGTTTTGTAACAATTCCTCTAGCTAATACTATTTTTTTAGAAATCGTATATGGTATCTGCTTACCTTCCGGATACAACATCGTTAATAAACCTTTAGGTTGTTCTTTTACAAATTGAAGCAATCCTACTTTTTCTAAAGCCCAATAAACTTGTTCACTGGTAATACTTTCATCTCCAAAAGTGATATTCTCTAAAATAGTTCCTTCAAACGGAGATTCCTCTGTCAATGACTGCCCAATATACCCTCTATAATAATTTAAATTCACTCCCTTTAGCGAGACATTATTGATATATATACTACCTGTATCGGGTTCTAATAAACCTGCAATTAATCTAAGAAGAGTTGATTTACCAGAACCATTAGGTCCCTGTATCAATATGGTACAACTCTCTGAAATATTAAGAGAAACATCATCGATAATTCTTTTATCTCTATCCGGAACGGCATAAGAAACCTGGTCCAACTCTATCACAAACCCCTCATCTTCTTTAAAAGGTTTTTCCCCTTCCTGAGGTTCTAATTGTTTATCAACTACCTGACCTATTTTTTCCAAAGAAGTCAATACATCATAGAAAGATTCTAAACCTACAATTAGTTTTTCTACAGAGGTAATCACTAATAAAATAATGATCTCAGCTGCTACGAACTGTCCTATATTCATCTTCTGATTTAAAACTAAAACACCACCTATTAATAGAAGGCCAGCAGTAACTAATACCTTAAAACCAATCATCTGAATAAATTGCAATACGAGTATTCTAAAATGGCTTTCTCTAGAATCTAAGTAATCCGCTACTAAAGCATCGTTCTTATTAAGTGCCAAGCTTGTTCTTCCTGATAATTTAAAACTTACTATTGACCTCGCAACTTCCTGGATCCAATGGGCAACTTTATACTTACTTTTAGACTCACTAAGACTAGTTTCTAAACCTTTGGTTGCTGTATATTTAAATACGATATAGATTAAAACCAATAAAAGCAAACCATAAATAATAAAAAATGGATGATAAAATGACAGTAATAGAAGCCCAAAGATTATTTGCACCAAAGCTGTCGGAAAATCTACTAATATCTTTGACAATCCTTTTTGTATAGTTAAAGTATCAAAAAATCTATTTGCTAATTCTGGCGGATAATAATTACGTAACTCACTCATCTTGATTTTAGGAAACCTATATGTGAATTCAAAAGATGCTCTAGTAAAGATCTTTTGTTGTACATTTTCTATAATCCTAATTTGCATAAACTGTAATATCCCTACAAATAGAACTCCAGCCGTAACTAAAATTACTAGGATTATCCAGGAAGTACTAACCTGCGCTCCTTGTAATAAATTTATAATAGCTTGTATTCCTAAAGGAAGGGATAAGCTTACCAATCCAGCGAAAATCGCATAATAGAATACTTGCAGGATATCTCTTTTATCAAGTTTTAAGAGCCCCATCAAACGCTGCCAAGCGGTCAATATATTTTTAGCCATTCTTGTGGTTATTTAAAGAATTAAATACTAAATCAATAAAATATTTTGTAGGAGTAATTTTCTCATCACAATCCGTTAACGAAGAAAAATGATCTCTTAAGAAATGTTGATGCAATGCACCCTCTGTAATAGTACTAGCCAAACTAGTAGGGTATTGATATGTTTCGTCCACTTGTATAATCATATCTTTAATCCTGTTCACTAGTCTTTTGTAAATAGAAAAATATCCGTCTTTATTTTCGTTATCAACCTCCTTAGTCAGATATGATTTAGAATATTCATTAATTACAATCTTGTTTAACAAAACCTCGTTAATGTGGGAGAAGGAAGAATCTTCTTTTGTAGTCCGAGTTACAATTTCGATAGCTTTGGTTAATTTTTCTTTAGCATCAGAAATACTATTAGTGGTAAACACTAATTGATACTCTAGCCAACCCCAATACCATGAAGTTAAGTACAATAACAGCTTATGTTTATTCTCAAAATAACGATATATTGAGCTTTCATTAGATCCTATCTTAATACCTAACTTTTTAAAGGTAAAGCTATCAAAACCTATTTCATCTATTAAAAGAATACTATATTCCACAATTTTCTTTCCTAAAGTAGAAGATTCCGGATCTTTTAAATATATATTATTGTTGATATTAACCTTTAAGTCTTGAAGTATATATTTCATAACTAAAACTATTTTACTCAAAAGTAATAGTATTACTATTATTATTTAATACATTAACTATTATTTAACCAAAATTTATGTTTTAATGTTAAGTAAATAATACTATATTTATAGTAGACATCTCTCTCAACTAACTCAATACAATACACATGAAAAAACTGTTATTTATCGCATTTATATCGGTACTCCCGATACATGCACAAGAGCAAAACTTTACATCTCCTGATAACGTAAATATTGGGGATATTCTGACTTTAGGAAAACCATCAGGAAAAACATATAAACATATTTTGTTTCCAAAAACTAATTTTATTATTAAAAAGGGAGGAACCACAAACTATAGAAAACTAAGTGGTTTAAGAGTAATTATTACTAATAAAGAAGCTACGGAAGGAAAAACGATTATTTCTATCAAAAGAAATGATAACAAACAATTTCTGAACAGTATTCGGATAGTAAAAGTAAATCTTAAAGCTGCCTTGGAAGCAAAAGAAATTTTTTAGTAAATAAGAAAAATAGCTATATACGGATTGATAATTACATTATCATTTATTAGCAATTTCCATAAGTTTATCTCTAATATCCTTATCATCTAAATATTGCAATAAAACTTGTTTAAAATAATCCTTCTTACCATATGTTACTTCGGATTCTTGAACGATATGGTCTTCTTTTAGCATATTTCCTTCTCCAGTAACAAGCCAAGTAGGATTAATTTCTGTATACAATTGTATAATCTTTTCAATAAAATCACCTCCAATATTACTATTTGCAGACTGCAATCTATGTAAATAGCCCGCACTTGCTCCTATAGAAAGGCTAAAACTCCTAAGGCTTATTCCCAAATGAGCTGCAAATAAAATAACTCTATCTAAAATTTTATCTTTTTTATCCAAAATATTGACTATTATTTGCGTATATTTAATATTTTATATAATATTGTATACCAAAACGATAACATTATATTCACAAAGATACTTATACCTATAACATTAGCCAACTTATTTATGATTACACCTGAAGAACGTATTGCGATCTTAAAGGTCATTGGAAGCAAGCACGTAAAAAAAATACAAGCTTACCTAAACCAAAACAAGATTTATAGCTCCCCAAAAAAACCTTATTCAAAAACAAGTATATCCTATATTCTTTCTGGAGAAAGAGAAAATGAAATTGTAGAGAATGCCATCTTTGCCTATGCACATCAAAAAATGATAGAAAAAGAAAAACAACAAGAATTAAGAGATCTGATTGTTTCGAAACAAAAATTATAACCCAAAACCAGCGTACTTGTCCAGATACCTTTTAATTTTGTGTTTACACTTATATAGCAAATCAAGGTATTTTGGACAAGGATAATTTAAGAGATATACAGAATAGAGAAGATATCGAGCAAATTTTATGGTTTTTTTACGAAAAAGTATTGAAAGATTCTAACATTGGTATATTCTTCACCGAAATAGCAAAAATTAACCTAGAAACCCATATGCCTCATATTTCAAGCTTCTGGGAACAACAATTGTTTTACACTGGAAATTACAAAAAAAATGTACTACAAATTCATAAAGATTTACATCTAAGAAAGGCAATGAAGAAAATCCATTTTGACACTTGGCTGGCATTATTTAAAACAATTATAGACGACAATTTTAAAGGAGAAAAAGCTGAACTTATGAAAACACGAGCTTTGTCAATTGCCACGGTAATTCAGCTAAAAACACAATAATATATCCTATTCAAATACCGTAGGCATCGTAAATTTTATTATGCAAGCATAATAAATAATCAATTAATACCTATCTTCTATATACACAAGCTAAAAAAAGAAAAATGCGTATTAAAATAACAGGTGCAGGAAGCTATATTCCTACAGAGATCATACAAAATGAAGATTTTGAAAATCATCAGTTCTTTAATTCAGATGGCGTACAAATCAACAACTCTAATACTGTTATTATTGATAAATTTCGAAAAATTACGGGTATTGAAGAGCGTAGATACGCTTCCTCAACATTAAACACTTCGGATATTGCTTTTCTTTCGGCAAAAAAGGCAATTGAAGATGCTGATGTAGACAAAGAAACTTTAGATTATATAATTGTTGCTCATAACTTTGGAGACGTTGATAAAAATTCATCTCAAGCAGACACTGTTCCCAGTTTAGCGGCTAGAGTAAAACACCTTTTAAAAATAGAAAACCCATATTGCGTAGCCTATGATATTTTATTTGGATGCCCAGGTTGGATAGAAGGTGTAATACAAGCAGTTTCTTTTATGAAAAGTGGTATGGCAAAAAAATGTTTGGTTATTGGAGCCGAAACATTGTCCCGTGTTATTGATGAGTACGATAGAGATTCTATGATTTATTCTGATGGATCTGGTGCAACTATATTAGAAATCACAGAAAATACTGGCGGAATACTATCTTCTATTAGCGCCTCACACACTCTTGAAGAATCCAATTTCTTATTTTTTGGAGATACCTACAATACTACCACAAATGATCAAACCAAGTATATTAAAATGTACGGCCGTAAGATTTATGAATTTGCTTTGACTCACGTACCTATGGCAATGAAGAAATGTTTAGACAAAACAGATATAAACATCTCCGCAGTAAAGAAAATACTTATTCATCAGGCTAATGAAAAAATGGATGAGGCTATTATAAAACGGTTTTATGAACTTCATAATCAAGAAGTCCCTGACAACATTATGCCTATGAGCATACAAAAACTTGGAAACAGCAGTGTAGCTACTATTCCAACATTATATGATTTGATTCTAAAAGGTAACATCTCCGATCATTCTTTTCATTCTGGTGATATTCTATTATTTGCTAGTGTAGGTGCCGGTATGAATATCAATGCATTTCTGTATCAGTTCTAATCGCCTTTAGAAAATTCTACAATAGGAACACATAGTAATCTCTGTAATTGTCTATTTTTACAACTTATTAGTTAGATAGTAATTATTCCCAGATGTACGAAGGAACTTTTCCTCATAAGAGGTATAAAGAAACATTAGAATTCTTAAGAGAGCACATCCCTGCTCCAGCAACCATATTAGATCTTGGTGTCCATAACCCATTTGTAGACTTTATGGAAAAGGAAGGTTACACGGTAACAAATACTTCTGGAGAAGATCTTGATCTGCAAACCGATGCTGTAAAATTAAGTAATGACGAGGTTGTTACAGCCTTCGAGATTTTTGAACATTTGATTGCACCATTCAATGTTTTACGTGATATCAAAACAACAAAATTAGTGACTTCTGTTCCATTAAAACTTTGGTTCTCTCCTGCTTATAAAAGCAAGACTGACCCTTGGGATCGTCATTATCACGAATTTGAAGATTGGCAATTCGATTGGTTATTAGAAAAAGCTGGATGGAAAATAAAAGCAACAAAAAAATGGACGCATCCAATTAATAAAATTGGATTTAGACCTTTACTTAGATACTTTACTCCTAGATACTATATTGTATATGCCGAAAGAAAATAGTTTACATCAATCACCTCCCTTTTGAACATTTATATTGTCATACCGGCTCATAATGAAGAACTATTGATTGCTAAAACTCTAGAATCTTTAGTATCTCAGACATTTCTTCCAAAAAAAATAGTGGTAGTTAACGATAATTCTACCGATAATACAAAGACTGTAGTTCTCGATTTTATAAACAAACACTCATACATTTCATTAGTTAACACCAGTTCTTCTAAGGATCATATGCCAGGAAGCAAAGTTATTAATGCGTTCTATAAAGGATATACTTCGTTAGATGACCAATATGATGTGATTTGCAAGTTTGATGCAGACCTTATTTTTCCAAAAAATTATCTAGCAACTCTAGTGAAAAATTTCAAAGAAAATCAAAAAATCGGAATGTTTGGTGGCTTTTGTTATATCCAAAAAGACAACAACTGGATTTTAGAAAACCTAACTAATAAGGATCATATTCGTGGAGCTCTAAAAGCATATAGAAAATCCTGTTTTCAAGACATTAGGGGATTAAAACCAGCAATGGGTTGGGATACTATAGATGAGTTATTAGCACAATATCATAACTGGAAAATCAAAACAGATCAATCTCTAAAAGTAAAACACCTGAAACCAACAGGGAATACATACAACCCCAAAGCTAAATACAAGCAAGGAGAAGCTTTCTATACAATGCGGTACGGTTTAATGATCACATTAATTGCATCTATGAAGCTTGCTATCCTAAAAAAACAACCTAAATTATTGCTTGACTACTTAATAGGTTTTTTTAAAGCTAAAAAATCAAAACAACCATATTTAGTTTCTAAAGTCGAAGGTGATTTTATTCGCAAACTACGATGGAAAAAAATCCTCCAAAAATTCTCTAAACCGTAAAAAAACTAGAATAATCTATATATAGTTGTTCATGTAGTTATCATAAATATCTGCACTTAATTTAACTTGTATTAGAACATCTGTTTATAATAGGGACTTTTCGACAAATTATTATAAAAGTTATTGTCCTTAAAAACTACATCTTTTCAATTCATCCATAATTTATTTTTATGAGATGCTATATACTTGGTTATTATAAAAAATAGGCCTAAATTGGTCCCACACACAACTTATGGGTATTCACTTCTATTGAAGCATTAGACGATTTAGTAGTTTAATGGGAAATGTTTAATACAAATATTTCAAAAGAAACTAATGAAGAAAAGTAGGCTCTTTAGCTACCTAATAGCTACGCTATTTACTGTAAGTTCTTGCTCAGAAGCAAGTAAAACAAAACAATCGGATAACAACGATCTTGTTAACAATCCTCAAGAATTTCAAGATGCTATTAGCAATGCAAAACCTGGAGATGAAATTATACTGGGTAATGGAATCTGGCAAGATGCTCAATTGGTAATTGATGCTATAGGAACAGAAGAAAAGCCAATTACTATAAAAGCTGAAGAAAAAGGGAAAGTTATTTTTTCTGGTAATACTTCTCTAAAAATTGGAGGTCAACACTTAATTATAAAAGGTTTTGTTTTCACCAATGGTTTTACTGAAGAAAATGCATTAATTATTTTCAAAACTGACGACGGAAAACTAGCTAAAAACTGCAGACTTACAGAAATTGCTATTGATCACTTTAATCCAAGTAATAGATTTGATAAATCTGAATGGATTCATTTACACGGAAAAAACAATCGAGTAGATCACAATTACTTTGGAGGAAAGCTTAATGCAGGTGTAACTTTAGTCGTAAGATTAAATAACAAAAATAGTCTAGAAAACCATCATAGAATTGACCATAACCATTTTGGTTATAGACCAAACCTTGGATCCAATGGTGGAGAAACATTAAGAGTAGGAGTTTCTACATATTCTCTAAGCCCATCAAGAACTTTAATAGAAAACAACTACTTTGAGCAGTGTGATGGCGAAGTAGAAATTGTATCATTAAAATCGAGTGACAACATCGTTCGTAACAATATTTTTTATGAGTCTGCTGGAGTTCTAGCGTTAAGACACGGAAATAGAAACTTAATCGAGAACAATTTTTTTATCGGAAACAACAAACCAGGAACTGGTGGTGTTAGGGTAATCAATGAGGGACATACCATTAAAAATAATCATTTTCAGGAATTAAAAGGGAAACGTTTTTTTGGAGCTCTTCCTGTAATGAACGGAGTTCCAAATTCACTTATTAACCGATACCACAGAGCAGAAAACACAGATATTACTGGAAACATGTTTTTAAAATGTGATCACATTCAGTTTGGTGTTGGAGCAGATAATGAGCGAACAGATCCTCCTCAGAATATACGATTTACTAAGAACCTATTTTATCATCCCAAAAGAGCACAGGTTTTTGAAGCAATTTCGGATTATAGTACTTTTTCATTTTCTGAAAATCAAGTGGTCTCTGCCGACTCAAAATTCAACCATAATGGATTCGAAACAACAAATATTTCCTTTATAAAAGATCCGAAGGATGGTTTATTAAAGAATGAAAATTACCAACCTAAACTTCCCTTCATTAAAAGTGACGTAGGACCAAATTGGTATACTCCTCAGCAAAAATATTTTGAGATCACAAATAAGAACTCGAATGCAACACAAGTATCTGGGAATGAAAATGACGCATTATTTAATACCATAAAGAGTGCAGTTTCTGGTGATACCATTTTATTAAAACCGGGAACATATACTTTTACCAAACCTTTGATTATAAATAAAACATTAACACTTACTACATCGAAAAATGATAAACCTATCATTTTCAAATATGATCAAAATGAATCACAAAAGCCGTTAGTAGTTATAGAGAATGGAGGAAGCCTTTCTATTCAAGGTGTTCAGTTTGATGGCGCTTCAGAAAATGGAATTGCACAATCTGCTATAGCTACCTCATCGAAACCAATGATAGCGCATTATAAGTTAAAAGTTATGTCTTGCGAATTTAAAAATTTTGATGCCAGTCGTAAAACAGCTTTTAGAGCTTATAAAAACACATACGCTGATACCATTGTTTTCAAAAACTCAACCTTTCATAATATTTCTGGAAATGCTATCAGTCTCGATGGAGAAAATGAAAACAGAGGACGTTACAATGCAGAATATATAAAAATAGATAATTGTCATTTTAGTAAAGTCATGGGGAATGCAATTGCTCTTTTAAGAATGGGGAATGATGAAAGTACTACTGGACCTTACTTAGAACTAAAAAACTCTACTTTTATAGATGTAAATAATAAAGATTTAGGAAGTGTGGTTTTATTATGGGGTGTTCAAAAACTAAATGTTGACAATTTATTATTTATCAATTCCGGAAAAGGAGGGCGCGCATTAAAATATGAAGATCCAGGATGGGCAATTAGCACAATAGATGATATTAGCTTGATCAATTCGGGACGAATCGAAACCTTTGGAGAACGCACTGGTAAAAACATTCAGATTATAAATACTCAAAACCCAACTAAATATCCCGCTCAATATAGTGGCTACAAGCCCGTAAAATAAATGTAGATTTTGTTAAAAATATTCAAAAATAGACAGACTTGTCTGTTTTTGAATATTTTTTTTATATGTTTGTCATATGAAACACTCTAAGACAAGAGCTCATATCGTACAAACCGCCTCTACTCTATTCTATCATAAGGGTTATAATCTAACAGGAATCAATGAAATTATTAAAGAAGCAGGAATAGCAAAAGCAACACTATACAATCATTTTCCTTCTAAAGAAGATATTTGTATTGCTTACCTACAATTTAAGAATGACACTTTTACTAAAGATATTAGAGAGTATGTATATAAAGTGCCTAAAGGTAAAAAACGGATATACGCTTTGTTTAATTTTCTAAAATTATTCTTTGATCAAAAAGACTTTAATGGATGTTGGTGTTTAAATACATACGCCGAAATGCCTAAAGAAAATGAAACGGTACGATTAGAGATTCAACAGCAAAAGCAGGATTTCATAAATTTCATTGAGGAATTAGTTATAGAAAATTATAATCAAAATTCTGACAACGAAAATAAAACGTTAGCAAGAAAAATTTACCTATTATATGAAGGAGCAATTTCTGAAAGCAAATTACACCAGAATACTTGGCCCATTGAGGCTTCGTTATCTCTTTGCGAAAAGATTCTAGAATAAAAAAATTTATCTTAACAAAGACAGACTTGTCTGTCTATTTTTAATTAATTAAACATAAAAATAATGACACAGTTTAAAAACAAAACAGCCTTAGTTATCGGAGGAACCAGCGGAATTGGTAAAGCAACAGTAACATCTTTAATTAATGAAGGTGCCACAGTTCATGTTGTAGGAAGAAATACATCTAAAATTGAAGATGGCGAAAACATTATTAAACATCAAGTTGACATCACTGATAAAAATAGTGTAGATCAACTGCGTAATACAATTGCTAACTTAGATAGTTTAGATTATTTAGTAAACGCATCGGGAATTTTTGGTCCAAAACCTTTTCTTGATCATACTCTAGAAGATTATGACTCATATCAAGATCTAAATAGAGGTTTCTTTTTTATTACGCAATCTGCAGCTAAGAAAATGAAAGAAAACAATACTGGTGCGATTGTTAATGTTGGTTCTATGTGGGCTAAACAAGCCGTAAAAGCGACTCCTTCTTCTGCATATTCTATGCAAAAAGCAGGATTACATTCGCTAACACAACATTTAGCTATGGAATTGGCAGATCATGGCATTAGAGTAAACGCAGTATCACCTGCTGTAGTTGAAACTCCAGTATATGATGGTGTTTTTGGAGGTGCTGACGAAGCAAAAAAAGCACTTGTTGGGTTTAATAATTTTCATCCAATAGGAAGAAATGGAACAGCTCAAGATGTAGCTAATAGTATTACTTTTTTATTATCTGATCAAGCATCGTGGGTAACGGGAGCTATTTGGGATACTGATGGAGGTGTAATCGCAGGAAGAAATTAACATAAAAAGATTGAATATGTATGATATGAATCACCTAAAAAAATTAGGTACACTTGGTAAAAATGCTTCTGAAGCTATGAAAGCTTTTCAGGCTTTTGATAGTATTGCTTTACAAGAAGGAGTTATTCCTGTAAAGTATAAAGAATTAATGGCTGTTGCGGTTGCATTGACAACTCAATGCCCATACTGTTTAGAAATTCATAAGAAAAATGCTATAAAAGCAGGTGCTACACAAGAGGAATTAGCAGAGGCTACATTTGTATCTGCTGCACTTAGAGCAGGTGCTGCTGTTGTGCATGGTACGCATTTAATGAATGATTAAGTTTTCTTAACTTAATAAAGTAAAGCTCCTTTATATAGGAGTTTTACTTTTTATATTTACTAAGTATATGAAATCAGAAGTACTTATTATTGGAGCCGGTCTAACCGGTTTACTACTAGCCTACAGATTAAAGAAACATGGAAAATCTGTAAAAATTATTGAAGCTAGGAATAGGGTTGGTGGAAGAATCCACACCCTTAAATCTGCGAAAGAAACCCCTATTGAAATGGGAGCTACTTGGTTAAGTTTTCAGCATCAAGAATTGCTAGGATTATTAAGAGAATTAGAGCTTCCTGTTTTTGAACAATATATGCAAGGAATAGCACTTTTTGAACCATTATCAACTGCTCCTCCACAACAAATTCAATTACCAACAAATCAACAACCAAGTTATCGAATACAACATGGAACTATCGCTATTATACACAAACTTGCTAACGTTCTGGATGAAAAAGAATTGATTCTAAACGAAAAAATAGAACAAATTGATTACGCAAACAATAGTTTTAAAGTTACTTCTTCCAACAATATATATTATACGAATAAAGTTGTTTCTACTATTCCCCCTTCACTTTTAGTAAACTCTATACAATTCTATCCTTCTCTATCAAATAAAGTTATTGAAATCGCCAACAAAACCCATACATGGATGGGAGATTCTATTAAATTTGGTGTATCCTATGAAACTCCTTTTTGGAAAAATAATAATTACTCAGGAACCGTTTTTAGCAATGTCGGTCCTTTAACTGAATTATACGATCACTCTAATGCGGAAAACACTCATTTTTCCCTTAAAGGTTTTTTACAAAATGGTATGGCCGCATATACTAAGGATGAAAGAAAATCAAAAGTAATTCATCAACTCCATAAATTATTTGGAGAGGACGCATTAGAATATTTATCCTATGAGGAATTAGTCTGGAAACGAGAACCCTTTACTTCTTTACCTTCTAATGATTTTATATTCCCTCATCAAAATAATGGTCATAAAATATATCAACAAGGATACTTCGACGACAAGTTTTTTATAGGAGGTACAGAAACATCCCCTATGCATGGAGGATATATGGAAGGGGCTATACTTAGCGCACAATCCATATATCAAAAATTATCAGATAAATGATTACTCTAAAACAAAAGACAACACATCACCAGTAGCTCCATTAGGAAATGTAATTCCTAATAATGCCGAAATAGTTGGAGCAATATCTGGAATTGTTGTCTTAGTAGTGGTGCTACCTTGTTTAATTCCTTTACCCATAAATAATAACGGAGCATGTGTGTCATAATTTAAACCACTACCGTGGGTAGATCCAGTACGAGAATATGCTATAGTGGCAGGATCTAATACATATACCAAATCACCACTTCTTTTTTGGTTATATCCTTTTTGAATAAGTGCACCAATTCCTTCTGTAAAGGTTCCCATTTGTAATTGTTCTCTAGTAAAAACCTTATCTATTTGATCATATTGTAATATATGATGTGCTATAGCTTTCTGTAATTCTTGTGGGTTTATCTTATTTTTTTCCAATACGTCATACGCAAAAAACACCTGATCATTAGCTACTTTTTCGATTAGTCCGTTAACTTTAAAGGTTCGTTTTGCAAAATCCATTACACTCACGGTGAGTTCTACCATATCAAAATAACCTGAAGGTATTTTTACTTTTTTCAGATACGACGGCACTTGAACAGCTCCATGATCCGCAGTTAAAAAAACTGTATAATTACCTTTCCCAACCTTAGTATCTAATACTCCAAAAAAGCGCTCAAGATCCTTATCTAGCCTTAAATACGTATCCTCTATTTCTTTAGAATTAACTCCGAAATTATGACCAACATAATCCGTACTAGAAAAACTCACAGTAAGAACATCTGTAATATCATCCGCTCCTAATGACTCCCCATCTATGGAAGCTATTGCAAAATCGGCAGTTAAACTATTTCCATATGCAGATCCCTTAATAATATCATACCCTGCATTTTGATCTTTTAATGCAGCTAAATCATAAGGAAAAGTCGCCTTTTCTTTTCCTTTAAAACCACGCTCGAAATTGTTCTCATCAGCGCCACTCTCTCCATAAGTAGTAATATCATATAAAGTATTCCACTCTTTAAAATAAGAAGCTGCTTTATCAGATTCATTAAATTTTTGCACCCAATCCGGTAATTCATTTCTATAATACGTACTAGTAATCCAATTACCTTCATCTTTTCCTCTAAACCAATAAGCTCCATTAGCTGCATGGCCAGCTGGTAATATTGCTCCCCTATCCTTTATTGCAATACCAATACTCTTTCCTTTTAATTGCGTATGCAATCTGTTTTGATCGGCAAAAGTTGTTGTTTTCATACGTCGAGGAGACATTCTTTCTAATTCACTATCAGAACCAACAGCACGTACTAAAGAATCACTAGCACAATACACCATATCTTTCCCAAATTTATCATACCAATTATTAGAAATAATTCCATGATTTTGAGGTGTTGTCCCTGTAAATACCGAAGCGTGTCCTGGTCCTGTATATGTTGGTATATAATTAAAATGATTGTTTTTACAATTAAAACCTTCATTAATCATTCTTTTAAACCCTCCTTGACCAAAACGATCATAAAATCTAGTTAAATAATCATACCGCATCTGATCTACTACTATCCCTACAACTAATTTTGGTCGGACAGAAATTGTTTCTTCAGAGTTTATCTTTATTGATGATGAATCTTTGGTTGCACACTGAGTAACTGTTATTATTAAAATAATTGCTAAAAATATCTTCTTTATCATTATCTGTTTACATTTTAAAAGGCTAAAATACCTTTTATGCAAATGTAAAACTTTAATAGAAGGTT
This sequence comes from Aquimarina sp. AD1, assembly GCF_003443695.1. Lineage (NCBI taxonomy): Bacteria > Pseudomonadati > Bacteroidota > Flavobacteriia > Flavobacteriales > Flavobacteriaceae > Aquimarina > Aquimarina sp. AD1. The sequence goes on from NZ_CP031966.1 coordinate 2,752,702, forward strand.
AAATGCTGTCCCTATTTTTTTTTCTATTTTAGCCCTTCTAATGTAGAACATATGTTTTATCTCGACGATATTGGTCGCTATTTTTTAATGCTGAAAAAAGTTTTTAGTCGAATGACTAAAGGCTCTGTGCTTAGAAGTCTAATATTTAAAGAAATAGATGATCTTATTATTGGTTCTTTAGGAATTACCGTATTTCTTGCTTTCTTTATTGGAGCTGTAATCGCGATTCAAACAGCTTTAAACCTAACAAATCCATTAATTCCTAAACAATTAATTGGGTTTGCCTCTAGACAATCTATGATTCTCGAATTTGCTCCCACTTTCCTTTCTGTTATTATGGCTGGAAAAGTAGGATCCTTTATCACATCTAGTATCGGAACGATGAGAGTTACTGAACAAATTGATGCCTTGGAAGTAATGGGAATAAATTCATTAAATTATCTTGTATTTCCTAAAATCATCGCGATGTTAATGTATCCATTTGTAATAGCGATTGCAATGTTCGTAGGTGTATTTGGAGCTTATATTGCTGGGGTTTATGGAGGATTTGTTTCAGGTTCGGAGTTTTTAACAGGCTTGCGAGAAGAATTTATACCATATCACTTAACATATGCTTTTATCAAAACGTTCATTTTTGCCTTTCTATTGGCAACAATTCCTTCTTTTCATGGATACTATATGAAAGGTGGTGCGTTAGGAGTTGGTAAAGCGAGTACTTCTGCCTTTGTTTGGACAACAGTGGTTATTGTAACTTCTAATTATATATTAACTCAATTATTGTTAAGCTAATGATCGAAGTAAAAGACATCCATAAAGGTTTTAATGGCGAGCAGATTCTTAAGGGAATAACTACTACATTCGAACGAGGAAAAACAAATTTAATCATTGGAACCAGTGGTAGTGGTAAAACTGTTTTTCTTAAATGCATGTTAGGTTTATTTACTCCAGAGGAAGGCTCTATTTGTTATGATGGAGCTACCTACTCTGACCTTTCTACTGAACAACAAAGGGATCTAAGAGAACAAATGGGTATGGTATTTCAGGGAAGTGCATTATTTGATTCTATGACTGTAGAAGAAAATGTAATGTTTCCTCTAATGATGTTTACAAAACAGAAAAAAGAAGAAATGCTGGTACGAGTAAATGAAGTATTAGCTCGCGTTAATCTAGAGAATTCTAACAACAAGCTTCCTTCAGAAATAAGTGGTGGAATGCAAAAACGTGTGGCCATAGCAAGAGCAATTGTAACTAGGCCTAAATATCTTTTTTGTGATGAACCTAACTCTGGATTAGATCCAAGAACGGCAATCGTAATTGATAATTTGATTAAAGAAATTACTGAAGAATATGATATTACCACCATCATCAATACCCATGATATGAATTCTGTTATGGAAATTGGTGAAAAAATCGTTTTCTTAAAATTTGGTAACCTAGAATGGGAAGGAGATAAAACACAAATTTTCAAAACTGATAATGAAGCCGTTACGGAGTTTGTTTATTCCTCTAACTTATTTAAAAAAGTGCGTGATGCGCAGTTAAAGGGATTGTAAACAGTTCTTACTGCTAGTGTTATAATTTTAAGATGTATTTCTATTTTGCCATTAAAACATTTTCTGGAATCATATTTTCCATCTTAGCAAACGCTAAACTTAAATCGCTGTCTTTAATATCATCAAGTAACCATTTACCATCGGTATATTCCATAACCCAGATATGGCTTTCATTTTGATACCCTCTATTTCCTTCTATAATTTTTTGAGTATCCCTATTTATTAGATAGTCTTCAATTGTCCCGGATATACTAATCACAATTTTTGAACCTTCCAAATCATTATCATTTGTTAATTCCAAATACAACGGCCTTATCTTATGAATCTTCTGAAGATTACAAATATTTTGTAAATTATTAGATTTCCATTTATCTAGATGGGTAGATTGTTGATTTTGCCAATACCAATGATTTACGTGTTCTTTAACTTTACTCATATCTTCATCTCCCCAAGCATCATAAACACGAGTAATTATATTTGAAAAATTCTTTTCTAAATTTAACCAAGAAAAATCTCTATTCTTTAAGCCAATATGCATTAACTGTTTCTTTGTTTTTTTTACCTTAAAAAACTCAACCGACTTTATGTAAATAATAAATGGTAATAAAACAATAGTAACAACTAATAGTAAAATTTTACCCCACCAAGTTTTAAATAGACCTTTAGCTATAGCCCCTCCTGGTCCTGCATATAGAGGATCGATAAAAAAAAGAAAAGCTATAAATAGTATAACTAATATAATTTCAGACTTTTTCATAACTTCATTTCGCTTACTTTACTAAAATTCATAACACACGATCAAAATCAAACTAATAAAATTACTTTACCAACAACGTATCGGCTTTTAACTCTCCAGTTATCCACTCTCTTAAATCTTTATTCCTAACCTCGTGAAGACTGTCGGACACCTGGAATTTCCACTGTGGAAAAATTACTTTTACCGTATCCACTTTTAAGAAATTAGACTGTAAAACTTCACCATATCCTAATTGTAACAAATCAGGGAAACGAATTTTAGCGTCTTTTGCAATGTTATTATAAGGTAATATATCTACAGGAATAACTTTTTGAGCTTCGGCTAATTGAGTTTCCATTAGTGCCAATCGAATCTTTAGATCTTCAACTTTATCTAATAGCGTTTCATTTTCAGTTTCTAATCGATTTAACTCTACAATATACCGATCATTTGCTTTAGAAATTTGATCTATTCCTCTAGCTTTATTACCTCTTATTATTAGTTCAAAATCACTTATATTTTCATACATAAGAATTTCATTTTCGAGATCACTTTTGGTAGCTTCAGTTATCTCACCATCAAAGAAAAGTTTGATTGTCTTTTTATCATAATCAGGTATTGGTTTTCTCAGATATAAATCTGGATTTTCATCAATTTCTTCTGATATAAAACGATCATAATCTCCTTCCATCTTGCTTTGATTTAACGTAATAACAAAAGTATAGATAGCCGGTATCATGACTAACACTGCCGTAAAAGAAACTAATCTAGCAATCAATTTACGTTTTGCAGAATTCGCATATCGAAGCATTGGAAACCTTAATAGCTTTAGAACAATAAATGTTGCCAAAGCGATAAAAATAGTATTAATAGTAAATAAAAACATCGCTCCCAAAGCATATTCATACTTACCAATAGCCAGTCCAAAACCAACAGTACATAACGGTGGCATTAAAGCTGTAGCAATTGCCACACCAAATATCACACTAGCAATAGTTCCTTTTTTTGTTCTAGCAATAATTAATGCTAACCCTCCAAAAAAGGCAATCAATACATCTCTTATATCAGGTTTAGTTCTAGCTAATAATTCTGAAGATTCAACTTTTAATGGAAATAAAAAGAAAAACAACCAGGCCGTAAGAATACTAAGAACCACCATAACGGTGAAATTAACCAAAGACTTTCTTAAAGTGTCTATATCATTGACAGCAATAGACATTCCTATTCCTAAAATAGGCCCCATTAACGGTGATATTAACATCGCTCCTATTACTACGGGAATTGAATTTGCATTTAAACCAATAGAAGCAATAAATATAGAACATATCAAAATCCAAGCAGTAGCCCCTTTAAAAGGTATATCTGCTTTTATCAACTCTATGGTACTCTCTCTATCAGTATCATGACGAAAATCTAACAACTCTTTCAAAAAAGTAGAACCACTACGAAACAATCCTTTGGCATCTTTTTTTACCGCTTGCTTTTGTTCTTCTACCTTTTCATCTTGAGACTTCCCCTGAGGATTTTGTGTATTTTCTTCCATCAATATTATCCGTATTTTTCTCCGTATGTATCTTTTACTTTTTTAAGAACTTGTTTAATATCCTGTTCTTTTTTCTTAGGATAAATCAATAAAACTTCATCTTTATCCACTATAATATAATCTTCTAAACCATCGACAACGACGATTTTATCCCCAGAAGTTCTAATCATATTTCCTGAAGAATCTTCTGATAAAACTCTGGCATTTACAACCGCATTCTTAGCTTCTGTCTTATCCAATTTATCATATAAAGATCCCCAAGTACCTAAATCATTCCAATCAAAAGTAGCTGGTAACACATATACATTTTCTGCATGTTCTAAAATAGCATAGTCAATAGAAATATTCTCGGCTAACGGATAATTTTTTTCTATAAAACTACTTTCTTCGGATGTATTATACACTTCTATTCCTTTTTCGAATAATGCTGTCATCTCTTTTTGAAACTTAGCAAAGGCATTCACGATACTTTTAGCACTCCAGATAAAGATCCCAGCATTCCATAGATAATTCCCTTGATCCAAGAATTTTTTAGCCGTTTCGTAATTTGGTTTTTCTGTAAATTGAGCTACTTTTTTTATTGCAGTTGTTTCTTCATTGTACTGTATATAACCATAGCCTGTATTTGGAAAAGTAGGCTGTATACCTAAGGTCATTAAGATATCATTTTTCAAACATGCCTCGAAACTTTGCTTTAAATTTTGTGCAAATGCATCTTCATCTTCAATCCAATGATCACTCGGTGCTACTACCATAACTGCATCCGAATTTTCTTTCTGTATTTTTAAAGCCGCATATAATATACAAGGAGCTGTATTACGCATCGCAGGTTCAGTTACAACCTGTCGCTGTGCTGCTTCAGGTAATTGTTCTAAAACCAAATCATTATATCTTTCATTGGTCAATATAAAAATGTTCTCCTTCGGGATAATCTTTGATAGTCTACTAAATGTTCTTTGGATCAGAGTTTCTCCAGTTCCAAGCATATCGTGAAATTGCTTTGGAAACTCTGTTGTGCTAACGGGCCAAAATCTAGACCCAACTCCCCCAGCCATTAAAATAGCATAATAATTTTTTTCCATAATTAATTTAATAATTCGACTTCTGCATTGGGGTTAAACAGGTATACCCTGCCTGTGCTTAGTTCGACACATTCGTAACGTTTAACTCTTTTATTTCCTCTTTGGAAAATCTTTCCATTATATAACCTAAATCGACTTCCTAACGGTATTTCAAAGATATAATTTTTATCATTCTCTGGGTCATATTGTTTTAACGCAAGTGATAATTTTTCGTCGGTATCACTACTTGCTCTTGGATTCTTAAAATGATTTGCGATAACAGGTAATAATTTAGAAGGAAAGACATCAGGATTAATATATGGTAACATGAGTTGCTGAAAAGTTCTTTTCCATTCTATTCCATGAGGTTTAATATTGCGACCATACTTCTCGAAAGCTACTAAATGACCGATTTCGTGAATTAAAGTAATTAGAAAACGATATGTATTCAAAGAAGCGTTTACAGTTATCAAATGTCTACCATCTGGCATTTTACGGTAATCCCCATGACGCGAAGCTCGCTCATTAACAATTTTAAGATGAACATTACACCTAACAATCAAATCGAAAGCGGGTTCTATAGCTCTTTCAGGGATATATCTTGCCAAGATTTCCTTCATTGTCGCAAAATACAAAAATAAGCGCATCAGAAGGATGCGCTTACTAAAGAATTCTTATCAAATAGCATTAATTCACTTTATCATAACTATTCATTAATCGTATAAACTCTGCTCGATATCCTTGTTCATCATTCCCTCTACTATTTCTTGCTAAAGAGACCACATCCTCAACATTTTGATTCTGTATATATTTTGAATTTTTCAAAATCATTCCGTACCAAGCTACAGAAGCTGCAAATCTAAAATCACCTGACACTAGATCATTGTCTCCCGTTTTATGTATATGAACTATTTCTATACTTCTACTTTCCTTTGGCTTTTTGTATCTAAACTTTACAGTTAATAGCTCATCTCCAAATTCTGTATTATTTGTTTTACCAGTATATTTTAAATCAGAAATTTCTCCAAGATATTTACTTTTTACTCCTGAAGGAATAATTTCATACAGTGCTGTGACGGTATGACCACTACCCAACTCTCCTGCATCTTTCGTATCATCGATAAAATCCTCATCGTTTAACAATCTATTTTCATAACCGATCAAGCGATACGCTTTTACTTTACCGGGATTAAATTCTACTTGAATTTTCACATCTTTTGCGATCGTATATAATGTTCCTCCAAATTCAGTACCTAATACTCTTTGCGCTTCTTGCATAGAATCGATATATGCATGATTACCATTACCTGTGTCTGCCAAAGTTTCTAATTTACTATGCTTATAATTCCCCATTCCAAACCCTAAACAAGTTAAAAATACTCCAGACGCTCGTTTTTCTTCGATTAATTCCTTCATCCCTTTATCACTTCGTATGCCAACATTAAAATCACCATCAGTTGCTAAAATAACTCTGTTGTTCCCGTTTTTTATAAAATGTTTTTCTGCAATTGTATAGGCAAGTTTAATACCTTCTCCTCCTGCTGTAGAGCCTCCTGCTTCTAAATTCTTCAGTGCGTCCAGTATTTTTTCACTATTATTACCAGATGTAGGTTTTAAAACAACTCCAGCTGCACCGGCATATACCACTATAGAAACTTTATCTTTTTCTCTTAATTGATTTACTAATAATTTAAAAGCTTTTTTAAGCAATGGAAGCTTATTAGCATCATTCATGGATCCCGAAACATCTATTAAAAAGACTAAATTGGAAGCAGGAAAACTTTCTGCAGGTATTTCTTTGCCTTTTAACCCAATTTTGACCAACTGGGTATTTTCATTCCAAGGAGTACTTCCTGATTCTGTATGAATCCCAAAAGGATGCTGATCCGATGGCTGCCTATAATCATACTTAAAATAATTTATCATTTCTTCTAGTTTTACCGCATCTTCTGGAATTATTTCGCCATTATTAATCATTCTACGGATATTACTATAAGAAGCTTTATCTACATCAATGGAAAATGTAGACAGCGGAGCCAAACTTGTCCTTTTAAATGTATTCTCCACTACCTCTGCATATGATTCATTATTGGTTTCCTTAATAAAACTACTAGGACTTTTCATAATGACCTCATCATTTACCACTTCCATCATAAATGCCACTGGTTCCTCTGCTTCTTCTATCTCTGGAACTTCTATATCTTCAACCATAAACTCTTCTTCAAAAACCTCCTCCTTCAAAATAGGTGGAACATTATCTTCTTCCACAATTACATTATTTTCCTTTTTAATGTCTGGTAATGCGGCAGGTGTTTTTGTTTTAGGATCACAAGAAATGATCAATAATATGGATAGCCCTGCCATCCATAATCTGCTTTTTCTAATACTCATTGTTTTCATACTATTTAGTTTTGTTACACTGAATACTGAAACAAACATAATACCACAATAGAGCTTGTTACATGATAATATTACTCGATTGCTGCTATTGCTGAATGCTTTAGTGTTTTGTTATTGATATTTATACTATTTTAAAAAAAGCGAATTGCTATTTTCTAATCCATTTGTAATAGATTAGAATCAATACTCCCAATAGCAATAGTGGCCAAACATAAAAAAGCACTAAAAAAAGGTGTTGTAACAGATTCCAACCAAAAGACAATCCATCCTCTGCTCTATCTATAAAGCTTTTTACATATTTTTTTGGTTCATCTTTAGGAAGCACAGTTTCATACATATCTAATTGGATAGTACTAAATGATACTTTATTAGACAGGTACTTCAATCTACCTTTAGCCGCATCAATCTCTTCTTGAAGCTCCCTTAATTTATCTTCGGTTAGTAAAATATCTTCTACATTTTTAGCTTTTGTTCTAAGAATTGTTTCATAACGCTGCTTTACCTCTAATTTGGTTTTCAACCTAGAGTTTATATCTATATACTCTTCAGTAACATCAACAGTAGATATATTTTTATGATCCACAAACTCCGCTAAAGCACAAATACTATCTAGTACTTCATCAAATTTATCCTGAGGAATTCTAATCGTAAATCTATTTTCTTTAGAATAATTAGTATTTGTAAAACGCTCATCAGACACATACCCATTATATTTTGCTGCTATCTTTTTAGAAAGCGTAGTTACTTCTTCTACGCTACTCACTTTAATACGGCAACTTGCATTTTTAATAATCTTAAGTCTATTATTTGCGTTTTCTGTTTCATTTTTTATTTTGATTTCATCTTCTGTTTCGAATGCGTTTAAAGCCGGCGTCTCTCCAGTATCTTCCATTACGATATTTTCTGTAGCTGTTGAGTAACTTTTTTCTGCTTGCGAGCAGGAAAAACTGATTACCAAACAACCTACCCCAATTACATTTCTAATTAATTTTAAAATATTTGTTTTCATATTTATTGTTTTTACCTTGTTAAACTGAAAACAAACATAGTATCACTCCAAAGAGTATTCTTGTATTACCTTTGTAAAACAATTGTAAACTATTTTACAAAAAATAACAACCTGACAATCAAAATAATAAACTCATCACTCGCGAAGAACACATAGCATTCTCTCATCTGAAAAAAGCAGCTACTCAGCAGTTTTTAAAGAAAAATAATGCCTCAAGCGATGATATCTCTCTATGGAAAGGGCAAGATATTATATTGTTTCAGGAGGATTTACGAAAACAGGTAAAAGGAAGTATTAGTGAAAAATCTTTCTACAGTTATTTTAAAAACACTACCGAAAAATTACCACGTGTAGATGTACTTAATATGTTATCTGAATACTGTGGTTATAAAAATTGGGTTCATTTTAAATCTTCAATTCCACAAAACAAAATTCTAGAAAAGAAAAAACTAAAACCAAAATGGCTTGTTTTTTTATTACTCGGAGTGTTATTTATCACCTCCGCTTATTTCCTTATTCCAAGAAATCATACGTTTACTTTTTGCTTCATTGATCAAGATAGAAACAAACCGATTATCAACACACCTATTGACATCATTGTATTAAATAACAAACAATCACCCTTCTATACTAAAAGTGATAGTTTGGGGTGTTTTAGGTGGAGTACAAAAGATGATTTTATTCGTTTTGTAATTAAATCACCATATCATAAGACGGATACCATCTTTAGAAGTACAGCTAAGATTACTAACGAAAACATCCAAGTAAGTACGGACGATTATGCATTAATGTTACATTATTATGCTAATGGAAGACTCGAAGACTGGAAAAACAGAAAAAATGAATTATCAAAAATGATTGCTGATAACGCAATTATATTTCAGGTATTACCTTCAGGTTTAGGAATAGAAGTATATTCAAAAAATGAATTTATCACAAAACTTACAACACCAACAAAAAGTCTAAAAAATATTGAAATTATAGAATCCAAAAGGATAAAGGGACAAATTGTTAAACTAAAATTCAGAGTTAAATCATGAAACAGTTTGCATACATTCTATTATTAATTATAATTGCTAGTTGTGCTAACAATTCTAATAAAAGTATGGAATCTGTTAATGTAGAGGAAACAGATATTTATACCGAAGAAGAAGCGTCATCCACTTCTCTAGAAGACGCCTATATTATTTTAGTTGAAGAGAAACTGCAAGATCATATAGACAAGCAAACATTGATCAAGAATCATCCAGAATTTAAAATAGAGAAAGACACTACATCTTCATTAGGGCTAGAAAATCAAGAAAAAATACAGCAAATAAAATTTCTAGAACAACCAGAAATACTCTCTGATTCTGTTACCAAAATAATTACTGAAATACACTTTGCAAATAAAAAAAGTGATACGATTATTTCATATATAACAACCTCAACTACAATAATTGACGGTGTACAATTTAAAACTTCAAAAGCTAATTTTGAAAGAATTACAACATCAAAAAATTAAAATACAGACAATTCCTTAGTACTTATTTACGGTTTTTCCTTCTTATTTTAGCAACAAAACCCTTGTTTTTTGGGCTTTTGATCGAAAAAACGTTAACATTTATCGAGTTTTTACTACATTTAACTTGTTGTTAATCAATAATTAATATTTTTGACATCCTATTTTTAACATTTCTTAAAGAAAATTTAAAAGTGAGTATTATGAGAGTTTTTACAATTTTAATTATTTTTTTCATCAGTGCGTCTAATATTGCGCAAACTCAAATTGAAGACGAAAACCAAGATGAAAATCAAAATCATCTGGAAGTTGTTGAACCAACAAAAGAGGAACTGAAAGCTGAAAGAAAACTATTCGCTGATCTTGCAGAACAAAGAACCATTTTATTACAACAAGAACTTAATCTTAGTAATTATACAAGCAATCGTATTAAAAGAGTCATTATAAAATACTCCATCCAAGCAAATAAAGTAATTCAATCAAACGCCTCTGAAAAAGAAAAAACAAAGGACCTAAGTAATATTGTGTACTTCCAAAATGAAGAGTTTAAGAAAGTGCTAACGGTACATCAATTTTACAAATATCTTAAGTTAACCGATATTTAATAGTTCGTTAATCAGGGTGTACTACTAGACACCTGTAATACTTTACCATTATAGAATTTATTAGCGGTAAGCGAAAAATCTTTAATGTAATTTGCCATTTCAATAGCCGTAATCGGTGCTTGGTATCCAGGAAATGCTTCTTCTAACATTTCTGTCTGTACTGCTCCCAAAGCCAAAACATTAAATGCTATACCACTTTCCTTATACTCTTCGGCCAATAGCTCACTTAGTGTAATAACAGCTCCTTTACTAGAACTATATGCCGCCAAACCAGGAAATTTCATACTTCCCTGAATTCCACCCATACTACTTACTGTAACCACATGACTTCCTTTTGTCATATGAGGTAACATAAGTCTAGTAATTTCTGCTACACCAAAAACATTTACTCTATACACTTCTTCAAATTCTTGAGTAGAAATTTCACCAAAAGGTTTATTCAATAATTTACCAGCATTATTAATCAAGATATCAACCTGATTCCAAGAATCGGTAACATAATTTTTTAATTTATATAAATCCGAAGAGTTACATAAGTCAAAAGAAAAAGTATGGATGTTTTTATGATTTAGAGCAGTAATAGGTTTCTCATTTCTAGATAAAGCCAAAACTTGATGTCCTTCATCTGCAAACAACTTAGCCATCTCATATCCTATTCCTCTGCTCGCCCCAGTAATTATAATGTTTTTCATGTTATTTTATAAAAAAATCCTTTCGAGTGTTGAAAACTCGAAAGGATTGAATTTTTTAATTTAACTTAATTTCTTTTGTTGATGTATTCAGAATCTTTGTTATAGCAGGTATACAGTCATTTATTAATTCTGCCATAAACTCAAAATTCATTTCGGAAACCTCGTCATCTACGTGGTGATAATACTCATAATTTGTAAAATCAAAAGTAGAAATCGTTTGACAAGGCACTTTGAACTTTTCATAAAAAGGATAATTATCACTTCTTCTAAACAATTGAAATTCTTTTGCTTTTGGCAAGAAACCTATTAGTTCTTTTCCTGAATACTCATTCATTTTATCAGCCATATTAGAAATTTCGTATCCAGTAATGTAAGCCTTATAACTTTTATCATTTAATGGTACTCCTATCATTTCAAAATTTACCATAGTATAAAGGTCAAGATTTTTATCTTTTAAAGCTTTTGCCAAATGACTAGAACCTAATAGACCTCTTTCTTCTGCTCCAAACAATACAAATAAAATACTACGTTTATTACTTTTTGCTTTTGCAAAATGTTTTGCTAGTGAAATAACAGCAGTGCTTCCAGCAGCATTATCATTAGCTCCATTAGCAATTACATCTCCATTTACTTCTTTTCCTGTTCCTATATGATCAAAATGTGCCCCAATAACTACAAATTGTTTTGCTAAATCAGGATCCGTCCCTTTTAAATAACCAACCACATTATACGTTTCGGTCCCTTTAGCATCAAACGTATTTAAATACGAATCAAAATATGGATCAATCCCAGATTTCTTGAACTCCTCTTCTATAAATTTAGCCGCTTTCTCTAACCCTTCAGAACCAGTATCTCTACCTCCCAATTCATCACTAGCTAAAAAATTCATAATACTTTCCACATCAGAAGCTGCAACGTTTGATGCTAATGATTGTGCTCTAGTTACTTCTTTACAGTTTATAAATAAAAGTGTAATAATAAAAAGTGATATCTGTTTCATGTTTTTTGTTTTCCGATATAAATGAATATTTTTTGATAAAGATACTTAAAAAGTACCCTCTGAGATCTCCTATTAAGATTCCATTATACCTTTTATTTTCAGGAATTGTAATAACATAACCGTTCTTGCATCCTTAATTTCTCCAGTTTGCATCATATCGAATGCCCTTATAAACTCTATTTCTAGTACATCAATATATTCTTCTTCATTGTCTAATCCACCTCCATTTTCCACTTTCATTTCATCTGTATACTCAGCAATAAACAAGTGCGCAATTTCCGTCATTGTCGCTGGCGATGCATATACCGAAAATACTTTTTCAACAGAATTAATAGCATAACCCGTTTCTTCAAGCGCTTCTTTTTTTGCACAAACTTCTGGAGTATCCCCATCCAAAGATCCTGCACAAACTTCTATATTCATCCCAGATGTATTACCATTTAAAAAAGTCGGCAACCTAAATTGCTGGGTTAGCACAACTGTTTTTTTTACAAGGTTATATAATAAAACAGAAGCCCCATCACCGTGATCATAAACTTCTCGAAGGTGTTTTTCTGGAGTGTGAGCACTCGTATGCTTATACTCAAAAGTATATTCTTTTAACAAAAATGTTTTATCGGATAATGTGGATGATTGTAGGTTTTCAACTCTCTTGTTCATTTTTTAAATATAAAAAAATCCCGCTTCAAAAGAAGTGGGATTTTAAACATTATATATAATCCTTTTTTAAACTATGCTAGCATAGTTACAGGATTTTCTAAGTATTGTTTTAAAGTCTGTAAAAACTGTGCCCCAGACGCTCCATCAACTGTTCTGTGATCACAAGCTAAAGTAACTTTCATTGTATTACCAACAACAATCTCACCATTCCTTACTACAGGTTTTTCTACTATCGTACCTACAGATAATATTGCAGAATTAGGCTGATTAATTATAGAAGTAAATTCCTGAATACCAAACATCCCTAAGTTAGAAACTGTGAATGTACTTCCGCTCATTTCTTGAGGGGTAAGCTTTTTATTTCTAGCTTTTACTGCTAATTCCTTTACATTTGCTCCTATTTGTGTAAGAGACATCTGATCTGTAAAAGGTAGTACAGGAACTACCAATCCATCTGGCACAGCAACAGCAACTCCGATACTTATATGCTTAGCATATTTAGTTACATCATCAGACCATTGTGTATTTACTTGTGGATGCTTTCTTAACGCCATAGCGCACGACTTAACTACCATATCATTAAATGACACCTTAGTATCTGGTAATTCGTTTATATGCTTTCTAGATGCCATTGCATTCTGCATATCAACTTCTATAGTAAGATAGTAATGAGGTGCAGTAAATTTTGAAGCAGAAAGACCTCTAGCAATTGCTTTTCGCATTTGAGAATTCTTAACTTCTTCAAAACTTTCTTCTCCTGCTGGAGTAAAAGCTTTTACTGCAGGAGCAGCAGCACTAGTAGCTGGAGTACTCTCTGTAGCTGAAGGTGTAAACGATTCTACATCTTTCTTTACAATTCTACCATTCTCACCAGTACCTTTTACTTGCGCTAGATCAATTCCTTTATCTGCAGCTATTTTTTTAGCTAATGGAGAAGCAAAAATTCTTCCTCCAGATGACTCGCTACCTGATGAAGAAGCTACAGTTACTTTTTCTTCTTTTTTAGGAGTTGGAGTATCCGCTGGTTTTGTTGAAGCAGAAGCCGCAACAGCTCCTCCATCTTTTATAGCAGAAACGTCAGTTCCAGCTGGACCTATAATTGCTAATAATTGATCAACAGGAGCAGTTTGTCCTTCTTCTATACCTATATGTAATAAGGTACCATTATAGAAAGATTCAAACTCCATGGTAGCTTTATCAGTTTCAATTTCTGCAAGGATATCTCCTTCCTCTACAGAATCTCCTACTTTTTTAAGCCAAGTAGCAACAGTACCTTCTTCCATAGTATCACTAAGCCGAGGCATTGTAATAACTTCTACTCCTTCTGGAATTGCAGGAGCTGCAGAAGCACTTGGAGCCGTTTCTTCAGCTTTATCTTCTTTTACTGTTTCTGTTTGTGATCCTTGATCACCCTTTAATAAACCAGAAATATCTTCTCCTTCTTCACCTATAATCGCAAGAAGTTGATCTACTGGAGCTGTCTCTCCCTCTTCAATCCCTATATGAAGTAATACTCCTTCATAAAAAGATTCAAATTCCATAGTTGCTTTATCGGTTTCAATTTCTGCAAGGATATCTCCTTCACTAATTTTGTCCCCTTTCTTAACAAGCCACTTCGCGACTACTCCCTCTTCCATAGTATCGCTCAATCGCGGCATATTAATTACTGTAGCCATAATTTATTGTGGTTTGTGTGATAAAAACGGATAATCTTCTTGCTCGTATACTACATCGTACATCAAGTTCTTTTCTGGAAATGGAGATTCTTCGGCAAACTTCTGACATTCTGCAACCTTAGCTTTCACTCCCTTGTCAATAGCTGCTATTTCTTCATCCGTAGCATAATTCTTATCTTTTATAACATCCAATATCTGAGTAATCGGATCTATTTTTTGATATTCCGCCACCTCTTCTTTTGTACGATATTTCTGCGCATCACTCATAGAGTGACCTCTGTAACGATATGTCTTTAATTCTAAGAAAGTTGGACCTCCTCCTGTTCTTGCACGAGTAATAGCCTCATCCATTGCCTCAGCAACTTTTATAGGATTCATAGCATCTACAGGTCCGCAAGGCATTTCATATCCTAAACCAAGTTTCCATATATCAGTATGGTTTGCGGTTCTTTCTACCGAAGTTCCCATAGCATACCCGTTATTTTCTACACAAAAAACAACAGGCAAATTCCATAACATTGCTAAATTAAAAGCTTCGTGAAGGGAACCTTGACGAGTAGCTCCATCACCCATAAAGGTTAAAGTAACTGCGTCTCTTTTGTGATATTTATCTGCAAAAGCTAAACCAGCTCCTAAAGGAATTTGTCCACCAACGATACCGTGTCCTCCATAAAATCTATGTTCTTTAGAAAAGATATGCATAGATCCTCCCATTCCTTGAGATGTCCCTGTTCCTTTACCATACAACTCTGCCATTACTCGCTTAGGATCAACTCCCATTCCGATAGGCTGAACATGATTACGATACGCGGTAATCATTCTATCTTTAGTAAGGTCCATTGCATGTAGGGCACCAGCTAAAATAGCTTCTTGGCCATTATATAAATGCAAAAACCCTCTTACTTTCTGTTGGATATAAACTTGAGCAAGTTTGTCTTCAAACTTTCTCCAGAAAAGCATATCCTCATACCACTTCAGGTAAACTTCTTTAGTTACTTTTTTCATCTAAAATGTAATGATATTTCAAAATTAAGTCAGCTTTATAGCCGACCTCTCTAACAATTACAGAGTTTTTATGCTTATTTTTCAATTAAGCGAAAAACAAAAATAATATATTCATTACTAAGGAGAAAGCAGTTTTTAGATAAAAATCAACGAAAACGTTATAAATACGAATTATCAAAAATAAGTGGTAATAAATTAGCTAAAGAGTAAGATTTAACTACTTTTCCTGTTTCTCCCATAAAATATATCTCAATTGGCTTCTTCTGATTTAATTCATATTCTGCTATAGCTTGTCTACAAGCACCACAAGGAGGAGTAGGTGTAATCAATTGATGTTTTAAAGATTTTGCAGAAAGCGCCATTCTTAAAATTGGAACTCCTGGAAAGTTTGCTCCCGCCGAAAATATCGCTACACGCTCCGCACATAAACCAGATGGATAACAAGCATTTTCTTGATTATTACCCAAAACAACTTCGTCATTTTCTAACAATAAAGCAGCTCCAACTAAAAACTCTGAATATGGAGCATATGCTTTATCTCTAATTTTAAAGGACTGCTGCATCAATTCCTGAACATCCTTAGGCAACTCTTCTAGAGCATCATACACTTGCAATGTCGATTTTATTTCTATTTCTTTCACAATCAAAAATTTACAATAGTATACATACTAGTACTATCTTCTAATAAAGTATTCACAATGTACTACAAACAAAAAAAGTATCAAACATTAAAGCTTGATACTTTTTTAAGGTATGAATATCATTACGATTACCTATCGTAAAAGTCTTCTCCGAAATTAAATGAAAGACCGAATCGAAGCGTTCCTTCTAGCGGACTCTGCACAGAAGATGCATTGAATAAATAAGAAACATCTAAATTTACAATTGTATATTTAAATCCAAGTCCAAGAGATACAAACTTACGCGCTCCTTTTTCTTCTGCTTCATTGAAATACCCACCTCTGAAAGAGAACACATCTTTATATACGTACTCAGCTCCTAAAGACCAGGTAAATTCTTCTAATTCTTCGCTAAAACCACCATCAGCATCTCCCCAAGATGAAAAGATAGCTCCAAATGAACTTATATCTTGATATTCTGCATTATCTTCTGCATCTATATCGCCATCTCCATCAAAATCCTGTGGACTAGGCACTAATAATTTAGCAAACTCTAAAGATGGTGTAATTCTATTGTACTCATCTAATAAGAAGTCAAATCCTGCACCTAACCTAAATGTAGTAGGAATAAAGTTTTCTTGTCCCGCGTCATCATATTTAATTTTAGGACCAATATTAGAAATATTTAATCCAGCTCTCCATCTACCATTAAAAGAGCTATAAGCAATCTCTTCACTACGATAAAAAGCAGCAACATCTACACCAAAACTTCCTGCAGCACTTGCATCGGCTCCCAAACCTTGCAATCTTAAATCAGAACGTAAATATCGTCCTGCAATACCCATAGAAAATGTAGGACTTAATTGTAATGCATATGAAACGTCTAATGTCAATTCATTAGGTTTCTGAACATTAGGCTCATCATTAGGACCTTGTCTAAATTCGATATCTCCTAAGCTGAAATATCTGAAACTTGCAGCAACAGCACTTCTACCATCCTGTCCAAAACGATTGTAATAATTTACACTCCCTAAAAATATATCATCTACTAGATTACTTAAGTAAGGTGTATAATTAATACCTACCCCTTGTTGTTTTGCAACAAATGCATATTTAGCTGGATTCCATTGTTGTGAAAATGCATCCGCTGAAGTTGCAACTCCTTGATCAGCTAAACCTGCTGCTCTTGCATCCGCAGCAATTAGTAAAAATGGTGTAGCAGTAGTTATTGCTCGGTTCTGGTCTTGAGCCTTCAATTTAAAATTTGATAGTGTTAAAAACACAAACCCAAGGATTATGATTTTTCTCATGTGAAAATTGATTTTGACAAATATATAGTTATTTAGTTATTATAATATTACGAGTTTTTCAAATTTCTCAACCCGTTGATTTGTTAACGTTGATTTTACAGATATCTTATACACATATACTCCTTTTCCTAATTTATCCCCAAAATCATCTCTTCCGTTCCATTGAATATCCTCTCTATAACTTGTTTTTCCGGACAATGTTTGATTGTTTGTCCAGATCACTTTTCCGGACACAGTAAACACCTGAATTTGAACCTCTAAAACATCATTAATAGCACTAGAATGCTCAAACCAAAATTCGGTATGACTTACAAATGGGTTTGGATAATTAAGAACATTATTAAGTGTAAAACCCGAAGCATCAGCCACTACAAATTGAATTTCTTGAGTAGAAGAATTATTATAAACATCCCACCCTTTGAATGTAAGCGTATGCAATCCTGGTTCTAAATCTCTAAATTTAAAATTAACGATTCCCTTTGTAAAATCATCTATTTCCGTTTCATAAAAATCATTAAGAATAAATGGATTCGCTTCATCACCATCTAATATAGCAGAAATATCGTGACCGATACCACTCGCAGTATTTATACCATTCTCATCTTGTAATCTAGCAATAAGTATCGGAGAATCATTAGTTACACCACCAGAAACAAAACTTTCATCATTCATAAACAACTGAATTTGAGGACCTACATTATCTTCGGGAGCATTTTCATTAAGACCACCTACTAAAATTGTTTGATCAACTCCTGTTTGATTCTCTAGAACTCCATTTCTAGAAGCATAAAAACTTATTCTTCCAGTATCAACTGGAATACCTATATCTCTGGGCACTATAAACTCGAAAGTAAAAAGACCATTAGTAACAGATGCTTTCCCTCTAAATATAATCTCTCCTAACGTTTCATAATTTAACTTAATAATTTCACCAGCACTATTTCTAACATTATCATTAGCAAGCGTAACTCTATCTACTTCTTTATCATATATTGTAGTAGACAACACTCCATTATAGTCAGACAATAAAGTTCCTGATTCACTTACTACTTCTCCAGATATTTTTATTCTACTTAGTGCCTTAAGAGTATCAACTTCTTGTGTAATAGGAACATCATTAATGTTAGTTAAACGAATATTTGGTTTAGGAATAGCCATTTTCATCGCAGGATCTCCAAAAAAGAAAACTACTCTTCTACTATTGGTAGTATATGAATTTTTTAATTGCCTTACAGCCTCCGCAATAGTCGGGTAATCAGAAGTATCCGGAAACAAAAATCCTGACAATCTATCATTAACCGAAATTCCGAAAGTTACAATTACATCTCTTGTCGTACTAATTAGACCTACTGCCCCACCACCGGTATTCCAATAGGTTAACTCCCCAGCAGAATCTCTACAAGGATTATCAAACTTAGTAAACTCGCAAGTAACCGTAATAAAAACGGGATACTTATTTGTATTTGCTAATTCGCTAGCATCCGATTTATTAAAAATAAATTCTTTTGCCAATCCATCTTCTCCCCCGTGCCCAAAATAATCAATAGCTACAGCTCCTTTTTCTATTGCATTAGAAATAGCTTCATTCACTTTAGGATACCTACTTCCGGATGCTGAAGATTCTTGTTCAAAAGCATCAGCGTATATTTTAGTAAGGTTTAAATAGGGTTTTCTTTGAACCAAATCATCGCCAAGCTCATCTAAATTTCTCTGGATAGTTTCTTCCCAATCAACATCAACATCATCTGCAATTAGTAGTACCGAATTTCTCCATCGTCCAAAGGACTGTTCATTATTATAGTCAATAATTTTAGTGACCATAGCATCTGCCAATTGTGGTGAATCAGCCAATACTCTGCCGACTGCAATATCTAATTGATCACTTGATAACATTTGTCCTTCTGCTGGATCCATAGATCCAAAAAAGTCATCTGTAGCAAAAGAACTTACTAAAGAAAAACTACTCAAACTCTGAAAAGTTGGAACTATATTGCTATCCGCACAATTTTCTCTTAACAATAAACCTTTATAATCAACTGATGCATCTCCAAAAAGACAAAGATATTTTAACCGCTCATTTGCATCAGAAGCATTATCGTATACATATCTCACTAAGTTTCGTATTGCCGCTATATCTTGTTTACCACTTCCAAATTCATGATAGATCTGATCAAGTGTTACTACCTTAACATTATAATTATTTAAAGTTCTATGATGATCAGCTAACCTATTTGCAGATTGTAATAAATCATTATTTGAAACTATTAAATAATCAACATCTTCAAACTGCCCTTGATTATTTAGAAATATAGTTCCTTTTATATCCTGATTATCAACTCTTGCAGTTTGATCTGATAGCGGGTCGTAATAATTTGTTGGCACAATTGCCACATATTGCTTTGTTTCGCCCATTGTGGCTTTAAAACTTAAGGTAGATGATGCATTACCATTAACAATACTACTTATTAATTCGGGGTTCGTTACATCCCATACTTGAGAAATACTAGACGCATTCGAAATATTATATTGTCCAATTCCTGCTAAGGTAGGCGCATCTTTATAGAAGAATGGCATTTGGGAATTAGTACCTATTAGCCCTCTGTTAGCCTCAAGACTTATAAAATCGAGATAACCTATTGCAGAAGGATTACCATTATTATTATAACTTAAACCAACTGTTACTTGATCAGAACCAGAAGTAACATCCTGTGTAATATTCCTCGGAGAACCTAGAGATGTCCCTGAAATTTGCCCAAAACTTAAGATCCCAACCTGTCCACCATTAACAGTTATATTCATACTGGACACAGAAGTAGAAGTAGCTGCTCCATAAACTCTTAACTCAATAGGTTCTGACGAAATTAAATTTGGGAAGTCAAAATTATAATCCCTATTATTTTGGACATCAAAACGATCACCAAACCAACGCCTTCCAACTTTTACTATATTATATTCATCTATTTCATAAAATTGATAATCTGTAAATGAATTAATCTGAATATCTGCTGCAGCAGTAGGTTCATTATAATTAGATACACGTCTACTATTAGAGCCTCCTGATGTTACATAATAATATGACTTATCAGCGTACAAATTTAGATTCGTTATATTTTCCTCACTATATCCTTCTGTATTTTCACCATAGAATAAAATATAATCATCCCCAGAAAAATTACCGTCTTCCCCTCCTACTATTTGTATCGCATTCTCTCTTAAATCAAACTCGGTATTTTCTTCATTTAATAAAGGCAGCATTCTTCCTCCATTACCATATATCTTTATCGTATTTGGATTAACCGAAGAAATATCCATACCTAAGCTACTTAAGAAAGCAGGTGTAACTTTAAAAACTCCCGTTTTATCAACATAAAATCGAAACCAATCTCCTGTTGCTAAAACAGAATTACTTATTGGAGCTCTTTTAGCATTTGCTCGGCTAGTTGTGGTTTGATAAACAATATCAAAAGAAACAACTTTTTTAAAAGCATTGCCATTTTTAACTATAGGTAAAAGACTTATAAAACCGGTTTTCTTATTTCTCGCTTTTATAGATTGAATATCATATGTAAGTTCCTTAGGAATTAAACTAACACTAAGATCTTTTAGATCTGCTCTGGAAATAGTTTTATAAACAACATTTTCAATTCTCGCAGTTCTTGAATTAATTTCTGACGATTCTTCCCAAAATTTGGTATATCTGACTCCAATATCGTCTTGAAATTCAAAATTTTCTTCATCAAACCCCGGAACTGCGAAAGAAGTACTAGAAGTATTCATCTCTACATTTTTCCAGACAATATCAACATGTACTGTCTTCTGCGCCGAAATAAATGCAGAAATAAGTAAAGCGCAAAAAAATATAATTTTCTTCATCATAGCGTATAACGGGTTTAACACAGTTTTAGTGTTTTCCAAATTATGGTTTTTCTTCAAAAATAATAATAAACACCAAAATATTGCGTTAAACCAAAGTCAATCGTAAAAACATAAATTTTTCGCGATTTGATATTATTTTAAAAATATTAGGGTAAATTTAACGTTAATTATTATATTGCAAGCCCTAATTTCTACTTTAACGAACTTAAAATTATGAAAAACGCGTTAGTTTTTAAGTCGCTAATGGCCCTTACCATTAGTATCTTACTGTTCAGCTGTAACAAGACAGATTATGGCAACAGTTCTAGAGCCACTGGCTGGAAATACAACTCCAAGGATGGTGGATTCCAAGTAAACACTAATTATAAAGAACAAGAAACAGGTCCAGGATTAGTTTTTGTTGAAGGTGGAACCTTCACCATGGGACGAGTTCAGGATGATGTGATGCATGACTGGAATAATACTCCGACACAACAACACGTACAGTCCTTTTATATGGATGAGACTGAGGTTACCAATGTTATGTATCTAGAATATCTTGATTGGTTGAAAGGCGTATATCCTCCAACCGAGCCAAAATATAAAAATATTTATCACGGAGCATTGCCAGATACATTGGTTTGGAGAAACCGTCTAGGTTTTAACGAAATGATGACGAATAATTATCTTCGTCACCCAGCATATGCCAATTATCCAGTAGTTGGTGTTAATTGGATTCAAGCTGTTGAGTTCAGTAAATGGAGAACTGACCGTGTGAATGAAAGAATTCTTGAAGAAGAAAGAGTAATTAAAGAAAATGCACCTTTCGAAGATGTTTCTGCAGAAAGTACATTTAACACTGACACCTATTTAAACGCTCCTTCACAAACATATGGAGGAAACGACGAAGCTACAAGAGGTGGAAAAAAATCGGAAGATTACGAAAAAAGAAATGACTCTACAGGTTTATATATCCAACGTAAAGACGGATTACTTTTACCTAAATATAGACTACCAACCGAAGCTGAGTGGGAATATGCTGCTTTAGGTTTAGTTGAACTTAGAAGTTACAACATCTACAGAGGTAGAAAGAAATACCCTTGGGATGGTCAATACACACGTTCTGGAAAAAGAAGAACTCGTGGAGATCAATTAGCTAACTTTAAGCAAGGTGATGGTGACTACGGTGGTATTGCAGGATGGAGTGATGATGGTGCTGATATTACCGCTCCAGTAGCATCTTATGACCCTAATGATTATGGTCTTTATGATATGGCTGGTAACGTTGCAGAATGGGTAGCTGATGTATACAGACCAATTGTAGATGATGAGTATAATGACTTTAACTACTATAGAGGTAACGTTTATACTAAAAACGCAATCAATCCTGACGGAACTGTTAAGATTGTTACTACAGATTCTATTATTTATGACACATTAAGTAATGGTAAAATTGTGGCAAGAGTATTACCAGGAGGTATTTTACAAACTCCTGTTGATGAAAATGAAACATATTTAAGAACTAACTTTACTCAAAGTGACAACCGTAACTTTAGAGATGGTGACAAAAGCTCTTCTAGATACTACGAAGGTTTCCAAGACGAAAACATTCCTAACAGAAGGATGTATAACTCTCCAATCCATAGTGTTGAGCCAAGTGCAGCCGATAGTACAAAACTAGATAGAAGATATGATGAGTCTAGTAAGAGAACTACGATTGTAAGTGAAGAAGTAAGAGTATACAAAGGTGGTTCTTGGAAAGACAGAGCATATTGGTTAGATCCTGCACAGAGAAGATTCTTCCCTCAGGATATGGCAACCGATTATATCGGGTTTAGAAATGCAATGTCACGTGTTGGTGAAAAAGCCAAAAACAAAAAGACACCAAAACATAGAGCACCGAGATAAATTAAAATTTATCAGTTCGTTATAAAATAAAGCCCTGTCAATATGCACAGGGCTTTTTAATACAACTATAATACATGGATATTACAAGGCTACATGAATTATTTTTAAAAAGTGATGGTATTTCTACCGATACTAGGAAAATCAAAAAAAACAGTATATTTTTTGCTTTAAAAGGCGGCAATTTTGATGGTAACACTTATGCCAAACAAGCAATTGATAAGGGTGCGTTATACGCTGTAATTGATGATGAAAAATTTGCCATATCAGATCAATATATACTAGTTAAAGACACGCTTAAAGCGCTACAAAGCCTAGCTACACATCATCGAAAACATCTAAAAATTCCAATTATAGCGCTCACAGGAAGTAATGGAAAAACCACTACTAAAGAGTTAATTAATTGTGTCCTATCTTCTAACTACCAAACAACTGCTACTTTAGGAAATTTAAATAACCATATAGGTGTTCCATTGACCCTATTGTCAATGAACGAAAATACCGAAATTGGAATTGTAGAGATGGGCGCAAATCATCAAAAGGAAATTGAATTCTTATGCAATATTGCTCTACCAGATTTCGGCTATATAACAAACATAGGAAAAGCACATCTGGAAGGATTCGGAAGCTTAGAAGGTGTATTAAAAGGCAAAACTGAGCTTTATCGACATTTAAAAAAATATAATAAAACTGTTTTTTTAAACACAGAAGACACTAAGCTTTCTAAAGCGGCAGAAGGAATCAAAGTATACACATTCTCTCAAAAACAAGAAAGTGATATCACCATACAACTAGATGACGTTGACCCGATGGTTAATGTATTGTGCAAAAATCAAAATATCCACAGTAATTTAATCGGTGCGTATAATTTTACAAATATCTCAGCAGCAATAGCTATTGGTTTTTATTTTAAAATAAATCCTGAAAAAATCAAAACTGCAATTGAATCTTACATTCCATCTAATAATAGATCGCAAATAATTAATAAAGAAGAATTAACTATCATATTAGATGCCTATAACGCCAACCCATCAAGTATGAGTGTCGCTATAGACAATTTCCATAACTTAGATTACAACAACAAAACTGTGTTTCTTGGTGACATGTTTGAACTTGGAGATTCTGCTGCTGCTGAACACGAAAAAATTGCGGAAAAAGCAACTAAAACATCTTTTGACACAATTTATTTAATCGGCAATAACTTTTTCGAAACATCTATAAAGGATGTGCGGGTAAGAAAATATAGATCTTTTGAAACATTAAAAGAAAATGAATCTTTTTCTGATATTAAAGATGCTATTTTAATCAAAGGATCTCGCGGAATGCAACTCGAACGTATTCTCGATATAATTAAATAAAAGAATAACGTTATACTATTTATTATTTACATACACCTCTAGATTATCTAGAGATTCTTTTATTGATTTTCGGAACGATCTCTTCATAACTAAATACAGCATAATTTTTTTAAAAATTGACTTTGCTTCTGGATACAATTCCAAAATCAATTTACAAGAATTTTCAGAAGTAGTAACAAGTGTATAAAACTGATACATCCCATCAATCACGGGAATATCCGTAGTATGCTCTCCGTAAATTAACCTATCAGACTCTACAGATTTCGTTACTGTAGTAAAATTTAATCGTTTACCATCTATAACACACACATGTTCTGTACCTAAACGAGTTACTTCGTCTGGATTGTAAACGAATTCATTAACTCCTTTTACCCAATGATGTCGATAACTATAATTAGTAATGTACTCTAACAATTCTCCTGCAGAAACACTATACTCTTTTTGAATCTCCAATATTGGCGATTTATCAAAATGTACTTCATACGGAGTTTCATATGAAGTAAGCTTTAAATCTTCTTTATCTATCTCTGAGAACAAATATTTAATGTTTTTCTCATCATAAACATCCTCATATTTCGAAAAATTAAAAAGTTGGCTTTTATATTTATTAGAAATCCCAATCACTTTAGACAAGTCTTCACTTAACAAAGCATAATTATTACTAGAAATCGAATTCTTAAGTAATCTATGTGCCTCTATCACTATCTGCCCAAAAGGCTTTCGTTTACCTTGAACCGTTATGAATTGTAATTCTCCAGAATGTGCAATAATTTTTAACTGAAGATCTGGTGCTGTTGCACACGCATTACATGGGCAGATTCTATTTTTTTCTAACACCTTAAGATGACTATAAAAAGACGTAAACATTGTTTCTATCTGCGCCAATAACTTCTCCTGAGAAAGAACCACGCCCTCTTTATAAAAAAAAAGTGCATCTCCTTCAACTTCGGCTAACTTTAAATTTTGAGTATTAGCCTTAATCAAAACCTCTAACAACTCTGCAATCACATGTTGACTGTGCTCTATTTCTGTATTTTGAACAAATTTTGTATATCCAGATATATCTGGTATAAATAATAAAGATTCAGCCATTAAACATAGTTTTATGCTAGTATTTACTAAATCTAACAATTTCCTTCTAAGGCGTAGCGATTTTATAAATTATTTAGGAAAATAAAGTAACACGAAATATCAGGTTTTACAAGGAACTTTAGAAAAATATCTGATTTACTATTGAGATTCTTTAGAATATAAATGCACATCTCTTTGCGGAAATGGTATTGAGATATCATTAGATTCAAGTCTTTTTTTAGCTTCCTCCATAGTATAGAAATGAACAGTCCAAAAATCATCATTAAGTGCCCAAAAACGCAAAGATAAGGTCACAGCACTATCCCCTAGTTCAGAAACAAATATCTCGGGAGCTGGATCTTTAATAACCTTTTCCTGACCATTGACTAAATCCAATAGAATTTCTTTAGCATCTTTGATATTACTATCATAAGAAACCCCTATCTCTATCTTACCTCTTCTTTTATCCTCTGCCGAGTAATTAATTATATTACCGTTAGATATCTTACCATTTGGTATTACTGCCAATTGATTTCCAAAAGTATTTACCTTAGTAGTAAATATGGAAATTTCCTTAACAGTACCCGAAATGCCTTGTGCTTCTATAAAGTCCCCAATCTTAAAAGGTTTAAAGAACAAAATAAGAACTCCACCCGCAAAATTAGACAAAGATCCTTGCAATGCTAGACCAATAGCTAATCCAGCCGCTCCTAATATTGCAACAAGAGAAGAAGTTTGAACACCTAATTGCGTTACCACTAATACTATAAGCAAAATCTTGAGACCTATATTTATCAGATCATATAAGAACTTTTCTAATGTTTCATCATAATCCTTCTTTTGAAAAAATTTACGAAGTGCTTTACTAAAAATATTAATAATCCAAATCCCTACCAGAAATATAATAATTGCCGAAATTAATCCTGGTAAAAAATCCCAAATCCAAGTTACAAATTGCTCCCAATTTTCCTTCGTAAGCCCTAATTTCTCCATTTTATTTTAACGTAATTTATTATTATTCAAAAATAATTGTTCTTTACTAAAGTTTAGCTTATAACTTTCATAACTTTTTTCTCTATTTAACGATTTTTTTTAATTTGAGACATTGCTTAACGTAGAATAATTTTGAACATTTTAGTATAAGATAATGACCTAATCAAGTCAAAATTAAATTTCAAATTTTCACCTAATCTACAAAACCAACTCATTAATAACACTTTAAATTACCTACAAAAAATGATCTTTTCGTCCTTCTTGGATTCAACATTTGATTAAAAAACAATAAATATAAAAATTTTAACTACCATATTACCAAACTCCATCTATCTCCACTTGTTTTTAATCAAATATTATTTTCAATCTAACAAACTGCTAAAATTCTATTTCCTTAATCCTTATTTTATTGCAGATTCCAGATGCTACGGTACAATATTTATTTCCCATTTTATAGCTTTCAATTTGCCATTCATTATTATTATATATTACATATTTATCTTTTATTTTAATGTCTAAAAGCGGGATACCTAAACCTTTTCCGATTGCTTTGGATACAGCTTCTTTAATGGTCCAAAATTCATAAAACTTAGAAGTCCCATCTGCATTTATTCTTAGCATTTCATCGGGATTAAAAACAGTATCGAACATTGTTACGTCAAGATCATTTACCTCCTCAATGTCAACTCCTATACTTTGTTTACTAAAAGCACATACAGCAGTATTTCCGCTATGCGAAATATTAAAATGTATATTGCTATCTTTTATGTATGGTTTCCCATAAGAGTCCTTAAGAAATCTACTGAATTCTAAAGGACTTCCACAGAATAGATAATGACCAAGATACACCAAGAGCTTGCCTAGCAAACAATTATACCTATCTTGCCATCTTCTAAACTTAAACACCTCATTCTGAAATTTTTTTGGTAAAATATTCAGATAGTAATTCCAAATTTCGGGATCAAATTTTTCAGTAAAGGTGTGATATAAAAGATAGGATTCATCTACCTCAATATTTGTTGGAGTATACATGTTCTGGTCACTAAACATTATAGTTTGTGACAAATTTTGCGCACTAATAATATGATTTTCCATATTCTATTATTTTAGTTCACTATTATAGTTCTGGTTTATGCAACCGTTTTTGTTATGAAACAAAGGTATTATTGACAGCTATTAAACATAGCTCTAATATTTAGTTTCATCGAAATACTGTTTTGATATAGCACTAACTGATATCAGAAATTTGTGGAGATTAAACCTGTTTTTATATACAGATTTAGATTCTGATTCTATTTAACTCAGTTAGGAATATTGATTTGGACCGATATATTGGTAATTCCCTTCAATCTTACCGTCTTTTATAAAGTCTCTCTCTTTTTCAATTCTTTTTGTTATCGAAACAAGGTCTTGTAAACTATTGCTATTAATAAGTCCGTTTAGAATTCTCTTTAAAAGTTTTATTACTTTTTTCCGCAACTCAGCTGTGCCGAATTGATCTTTGGATTTTTGCAAACTCAAGTAGAGAAAATTTAAACTCCACATCAAACAGGTTAACCTTGAAGATGTTGACTTATCTAAATCAATGTTTTTTATTTTTATAAAATCACCTTTATCATCAGTCAACACCGAAAATTCTTTTCCTAATATATTTATTACATCCTTATCTATTAGTAAGGTATCTGTTACTTGTCCCTCTAAAAAGTAGTTGGAAGAGAGTTCTAAATTGTTATTCATTATTATTATTTGATTTAGAAACCGGTTTATACTTTTTTTCATTTTTTCACTTGATATATTCGATTTTAAGAATATATCATTATACTCTTATATTAATTTTCTAATTAACCATATACTCTAACCCTTGCTATTCTTTAGTGATTATCTAGTGTTGGTTCACTCAAAAAAGAAAGATTTGACTTTACAAAAAAGTAATTATCATCTTTTCTCCTTTCTTTCAAATTGTATTTATCCATGATTTTATTTTTTGATTCCGCTATTCTATTTTCTTTTTTCATGTTTTTCAGATATTTTTTTAGTTTTAATTATTATTTCTAATAACTATTTTAACAATCAAGTCTTTTATCTTTTTTTGATCACTAAAGCTTTAGGCACCATTTTTAAAATACAGGACTTACAACTAGTTAATGTATTTCATGAAGTTTCGAACCACATGAAATCATCGTTTTATTAATCTTAACATAACTATAATGAAATTAAAAAAATAGAGAAAAGTCGTAAGACAGTACATTATAATTGAATTCAATTTATTTGTATACGAAGTTGATTTTAAGTTTCTTTTAAAGCACTTTACAAAACCATTGCACTTAAAATTCTTTACTTCGCATTTTAAGGAATATTAGATTACTTAATTTATACCCGAAAAAGAATAAAATGGAGATATTTATTGCATTAAAAACTGGAAGAAGAATAACTATTAATATTTCTGAAAACCCTAAATTATTAAGAGCTTCATTTAAATAGTACACCCTTTCTTTAAGCAGGAAAAACACTATTGAAAAAGCTAATATTTCTAAAATGAATACTTTAAAAAAAACTTTATTCCTATCGATTACAAATTGAGCAATAAAACCAATTAAAATAGTACTTATTAGTATCAAATTATAGTTATTAAAAACAAACTGTGGTATCAAAGCTACCACGTATGGCAAGTAATTGAGTGTTTTTTTCATTATTGAAAAGATATTATGTTGTTAATGTTCTTTAATCTATTTGGATTATTTTCGAATTGCGTTTCTTTATACGTTCCTTTTCTCCAGGATTTCAATTGATCTTTATAATGAACAGAATTGACTTTTCCACTTTGTCCTCCAGCAAGAATAGTATATGATTTTACATTTCCCTTTTTCATTGAGTACACAGATCTAAAAACTGGATGAATTTTTTTCGTATTTAAGTTGATTGTATTAATATTACCTCCTACATTATTTATTTCTTGTCCAAATCCAGGAATATGTAGCATATTTTTAATTTTAAAAGAAGAAATGTCCTTGTATGTCTTTTCTTTCCACTTATCTTCAAAATGTAATTTTAAAACAGAATCGCTTTCTCTTAGAATAGTATTCAAAATTTCGTTTTTATTCCTACTTCCCGCAATTACGTATTTATCATCTTTTAAATACTTTAAAAAGTACTTAAATGCAGGTGCTCTATTCACTTTTAACTGTTCTATTGCAAAATTCTTAGCTTCGATTTCTGTTAACAATCTAATTGTCTCATACACCATAGCAGCAGTACTATTTGGTTTCATCTTACCATCCCAAGCTTGTAAAAATGTGACAAGCTCTTTATAATCTTCATCTATTCGATATTTATCTAGAAGTTCTTTAAATTCAATAAAAGAGAAATCCACATCATCTAACTGCATTTTTTGAATACTTTCCAGTTCCCATTGATTATTTTCTTCTAATAAGTTATACATTCGTTTCACTCTATAATCGTCTTTTACACCATGATGGCCGAAATATATTTCACTTTGTATGGGTTGCTGATTTGCTGAAAACAGGAATTTTTCATCTGGATTATAATTATACCAGAGTGTATCAAGATTCTTTTTAGGAATATATTTCAATGATCCATCTATTACTCCCCCTTGATAACCGCTATCTCTTTGCGGTAATTTTCCCGCACATATTATTCCTATATTGTCATTAACATCGCTATAAATGAAGTTTTGAGGCGGATACCCATAATCCTTCAAAGCTCCTTTAAAATCATCCCAATTTTCACCATTCATCATCTTATACATTGCCTCTACTGAATAACTTTTATTAGAAGCATACCAACGCTGGGCATAATACCCTGTTTCTTCTTTTAATACTTTGCCATGAACCGTACTCTTTTCCGTAATTATATGCTTATACCCTCCTTTTAGTTTTATAACATATTCTTTTTCATCAAAAGGAACCCAATTGTTCTCATAATAGTATAAACTATCATTCTTAACTTTCAATTTATACCTATCTACCAAATCCCATTCGCCATTTGTAATACCCCAAGATATTAAATCATTATGTCCACTTACAATGACCGGTACGCCTGGAATAGAAAAACCATAAACGTTTAAACTTTCGGAGATCAGGTGTGTCTCATAGAACGCCTCTGGCAACGATAAAAACAAGTGAGGATCATTTGCTATTAACGTTGTATTCTCTTTAGTTTTATGCTTATTAACCGCCCAGTTATTACTTCCTATTCCTGTATGGAACTTATTAGAATTTATTAAATGATCCCCTAAGTTTATATTTGAACTTTGTCTGATAGTTTGTTTTGATTCGGCTATTTCCTCCTCCAACATATTTAGCTCATTCTTTTTTACATCTTTATTTAATGAAGGTAAAATGGTTTTTAAATCTTTAGGCTGTAAAGGATAAAAATAGTTCTTTACATCCTCCGAAAGTTCGGCAATGACTTCCTGCTGCTCGATATGATGATCAAAATACGTTAAAGACCAACTCATATACCAAGTTGCTAGCAAAGTATATTCAGGTTTCCATTCTCTTGGTTTTTCTCCAATTGCTTTATAAAAAGGGTCTGTATTTTCATTATTATCTAAATACGTATTCACTCCCTTTGAATATGCTAGAAGATATTTATAAAATTCTGGAGATTTTCGTCTATAATCTTCTAATAATTCTTCTGATTTACGTTCAAACTCGTAGGGTTTCCAAAATGTATCCACTTTTAAAGTTTGTTCCGACATTATCTCAGATAATCTTCCTTGTACTGTTCTGGTGATTACTTCCATTTGAAGATATCGATTCTGGGCATGCATATACCCTAAGCCAAACGCAACATCATTCTGAGTAGTTCCATAAATATGAGGAATACCAATACTATCAACATAAATTTTGGGCTTATAATAACCTTTAAGTTTCTGAATTCCATTTTCATCTAGAGGAACTGATAGTAATCCTGTTCTATACGTTAAAAGCTCTCCAACTGAGTTCAATGGCTTAAACTTACTGCTAGTAAAAAATATCCATGCAAGACATATCACTAGTATAAGTGATGTTTTGATTAGTTTCATTTGTAAAAATTAAAAGTTGTTAGGAAATAAGATTGTAAACCAGTTTTGGCTTAGAATAAAAAGATTACGTATAAAGCCTATTAAATAAAAAATCCGTAATTAAAAATTTATTATTTAAAGAAAATACAGGCGTTAAAGCTCTTCCAAGGTTTTAATTTGAATACTAAATTAATTTTAAATTTCTTGAAGAATAGGGTCTAGTTTCGTTTTGTTTATTTCAATTAACCGACCAAACTCCATTTTTAATAAATGATCTGCCAAATTAAAGTATTTATCATCATGCGTAATAGCTATAATTGTTTTGTCTTGTATTTTTGAGAGTTCTGGAATAATTTCAGTATAAAACTTGTGTCTAAAATGCGGATCCTGATCTGCAGCCCATTCATCAAGCACAATAATTGGTCGATCTTCTAATAATGAGCTAATCAATGCTAAACGTTTACGCTGACCTGTAGACAAATCAATTGTAGAAAATTTTCCATCTATTAAACTGACTTTATCTTCTAATTCAAACATCTTAAGATAATAGCAAACTTTCTTCTCCTCTACATTATTAATCCCATAAAATTCATCAAATAAATAAAAGTCACTGAAAATGGGGGAGAACATTTCTTTAATTTCTTCTATCCTTTCTAAAGGAATCAATTCATTATCTATATAGGCTCTTCCTTCATCTATATCATACAATTTTAAGATGGTATTAATAAATGTAGTTTTACCAGCTCCATTTCCTCCCTGAATAAATACAACATCATTTCTTTTTATATTTAAACTAATAGGGCCAACTGAAAATTTATTTTCTCCATAGGAAAAAGAGTAATCTTTAAGTTCTAATTTATTAAAATTGCGATATTTTATTTTGTCTTCTTCTTTAATTTGGTAATCAAACTTTACATTTTGTAGTTCCTTTTTTAGTTTATTCATTTTTTGTAATGAAATCCGTGCCCTAGTTATAGATGGCATAACCGTCATTACAGTAACTAAAGGGCCTAAGAGGTATAACAAAACTAATACAAAACTAATTGTTACATCTAATGTTACATTTAACATATTATTCGCGTACAAAAGGATAAATGTAATTAGGCCATAAAATAATAACTGACTTATAATTTCGCTATTCAAATATTGTATAAAGGCTTTTACATATGTCTTTTTTCCTGTATTCATTAATTTAACAAGCTTTCCTTTGTAGATATCATTGCCTTTATCTTTATTGATATTTATTTCTTTGGAACCATTTAATATACTATTAAATACATTTATAAAACCTCGTTCTAACTCTCGAACTGTTTTTAATTGTAAGTTACTTTTCTTAGATCTAATCATATACACAAAAATTCCAATTAAAATAACTCCAAGACTTAAACCAAATAGGCTTAATGATAAATATGCCATGTAAACTAAACAAGAAATAATCAACACAACAGATGAGAAAAATGTTATTACTATTACAGAAGCGTTTGTTATATTATTTACATCTGTTGTTAATGTAGAATATACTTCATCTTTATATTGCTGTAATTTTAAGTAAGGAGCTTTAAGAACTAATTTAATTATATCCTGTCTTGTCTGCCAAAAAATTTTTTGTGACAAATTAATAACACCTGCAGATAGTAACCTTCTTGTTACAAAAAAAACAACTATTGCTGCCAAAAACATATACTCATAGTTATTATTTTTTACTAAGCCTTCATTTAAGGAATCGCTAATTACTTTATTAATAATTGTTATAAAAGCGAAGCCTGATAAACCAGATACTATAGCTAAAAGAGAATAACCTACAATAAACCTTATAGGTACCAATCTTCTATTATTACTTTTTAAATTTTTATTTTTCATCTTTAACATAATTCTGTTATTTATCCAGTTAAATGATTATTATATCGTTGTAAGCAGGTTACACCTAATTCTCTTGTAATTGATTAGATAAACAGCTACAAGAGATTTTTGATTTTCATATAGATAGCCCTAAGAAATATTATATCTAAATACTTAGTGTTTTTTACTGCCTATATAGAAGTGAGATTAAGCAAAGACAGCTTGCTTGTAACTCTGTTTAATTAATTGAGATAATTTAGTCTCGTGATTGTGAATAAAAAAGTGATTTCCAGACAAAATTTCATAATCAAAATGTCCTTTTGTAAACGTACTCCAATTCTCTATTTGTGAAACATTTTCTTCTTCTTCACCCATAATTGCACTAATATTAGTACTTAACAAGAGTCCTTCTTCTGAATATCTATTTTTTTCTAAAACTTCAAAATCAGCACGCATAATTGGACTAAAAAAATCATAAAGCTCATCATTATCTAAAATTTCATTAGGCACCCCTCCTAATTTTTTTAATTCTTCTTTAAACTTCAAATCTTCCATTAGATATCTATTCACTGCATCTTTATACATTCCTGGACCAGCGTTACCAGAAACTATTAGTGTATTTGGAGCATCACCAATTTCTTCCATTTTTTTGGTCACTGATAAGCCTAAAGTAGCTCCCATACTATGTCCATAAATCAAATAGGGCATATCATTTCTGCGCTTTATTATCTGTTTAAAATAATCATTGATTGTTGCTGTTTTTTCTAATAGAAAGCTTTCCTTATTTCTTTTTCCTCTACCTGGTAGTTCAAGAGGAATAAAATCAAAATCCGAATCGAGATGATTTTTCAAAAAATCAAAAGAATAGCAACTCCCTCCTGCAAAATGCAACAGAAACAATTGAGGTTTACTTTGTTTATGCATAACTTTATTTTTAATATTTTATATTATTCATGTTAATGATTATTAACTACCTCAAAAAACTGAGTAGCACAACAATGTATCTTACATAATTACAACACTTTAATTAACTCTTCTTTTTTCATCCTCGTTACCAAACTTTCTGTTTCTTACTTTTATTTTTTTATTTCCAAAACTATATACCAATGACATTCTGAAATATCTATTGCTAGGTCTACTTACATAATTCTGTCTGATTCCGTTTATTTCGGAAATCATTGTACGAGGACTGGTATCAAAAATATCATATACTCCCGCCGACACTTGAAGGCTTTTTTGTAGTAAGCTAAACTTTAGAATAAAATCTAATTTGTAACTTTCACTATTATCAAATAGATTTTTCTTGAAAGGAGAACTGTACCAATAATTCAATTGCGCTTTGATGGTTTTTGATTTATTTAAAGAAAAAGTATTATTGGTTGCAAAATAAAAACGAAATCCATTTTGTACTTGTGCATTTACATTTTCATTAAAGAATTCTGATTCTGAGTTTATTAAATAAAGGGTGTTTTGACTTGACCACCATTGAAATGCTGAAAAAGTATAAAACTGTGATAATCCATAGTTATAATTGGTGAAAAAATTCTGATAATTGATAACTTGATTATTCGTTTCATTATCTACAGATGGAATCACTCCAATACCATCTTTTTCAACACTAAAAAACAGACCTGTAGATGACTTTCCTTTATAGGTATGAGTTAACTCAAAATTATCTGTAAACGATGGTTGCAAAAATGGATTCCCTTCAGAAAAGGTATTACTGTTAATAAAAAAACGTGCAGGATTTAACTGTGAGTAACTTGGCCGATTAATTCTTCTACCATAATTCATAGAAAAAGAATTGCTTTGATTCATCTTATAAGACATATAAAAGGTTGGAAATAATTGGACATAATCATTGTTATTAACTTGATTTAAAGTCCTAGAAAACCCTTCAGTTTGTGTACTTTCCAGTCTTAATCCCAGTTGACCTTCCCATTTTTTACCTAATTTTTTAGATGCGTTTACGTATACCGCTTGTGTATTTTCGTCATACTCAAATTTATCTGATTGTTGAGGGTCTAATATTGGTTCTCCGGTAATGGTATTAAAAAAGCTAGTATCATACTTACTATTAAGTATACTCACCTTACCTCCATAAGACAAATTAAGTTTTTGCAAAGGGTGTTCAATATCCAATTTTCCACTATAATTTTTAATGTTCTGATTAGTTGTATTATTCGCAGAGAAATTAACCCCCAAAAGCTCGTTATTTGGGAGTACACTTTCAGTTACTATTGTTCTATCCTTATCTGAATTATATTCGAAATAATCTAAATCCACACTAATGCTTCTACCTAAAGTATCTAATTTGGATCTATAGTGTATGTTTGCAGAATGATTGTATAAGGATCTGTCATTAGAACCATCACTTATCAAAAGTGAATCTACAGTATTCTGGTTATTAAAAATCTCTGCGCTGGCAGTATCTGAAACATCCGGATCACCTACTTTACCCAGGTATTGAAATCCTAATGTCGAATTTTCGGTTAACTCATAATCAAACATTAATCTACCCGATAAATCTTTTGATTGTCTTTTTTGATTTGTATTGATTACCCAAGGACCATCTGTATAGAATATTTCAGCCTCCTGATCAACATCAATATCTCCAAGACTTGCATTTAAACTGAAAAGGAATTTCGTTTTGTTTTTTTGAAACGTAAAGTTATTTCTAAGAACATGTACAGGAAATAAAGCCTGTGTATATGTTAAAGATGTAGAATTATTCCAAGCATCTCTTAATCCCTTTTTATATACAATATTAATAAGGCCTGCATTTCCTCCCGCTTCATACTTTGCTGGAGGATTGGTTATTATCTCTATTTTTTTGATATCGCCAGCTGGAATCGAATTTAAAAAACTAATCAACTCTTCTCCCGAAAGTTGGATAATCCGATCATCCACCATCACTCTCATTCCACTTTTTCCTATCATCGTTATTTGGTCATCATCTACGGCAATTCCAGGAGCTACACTAAGTGCATCTAAAGCATCTCCTCCACTAGTTCCAATATTGTTTTCTACGTTAAAAACCAGTCTATCTACTTTCCTCTCAACTATTTTCTTCTTGGAAACAATAACTATTTCATCAAGCTCATTTTTTTCTTCAGATAAAATAATATCCTCTAAGACAGTATTATCCATAATAGAAACTTCTTTATAAAAACTTTGATATCCTATGAACGAAACAGAAAGTTTATACACACCTGTTTTTACTGTAATCAAAAAATTCCCATTATCATCTGTGATTCCACCATTTACTATCTTATCTGAAGTATCTTTCAAAATCACATTGGCAAATGGAATAGGGTTTGATTCATCAAATACTTTACCTTTTAATTCTACTTGAGAAACGGATATAAATGGCACAAGTAAGATTAGTAAAATTCTTATTTTTTTCATTGTTACTTTTTTTATTATTACTTTTTGTATTGTTACTTTTTTTATAGTTACCAATTCTATGTCTATTTCAATACTCCTTCTTTCATCATTTAATTTATATTATTACTTATAATTTTGATGATTTACCTATAGAAAAAGAATATTTTGAAAATATTAGACATTAATAAATGCTTTGGATAGGTTTTAAAAACGATTACTTATTATTAGAACTTATCCAAAGACAGAGTTACTCACAAATTAATTGATTCAAACCTAAAACAACATCTATCAAGTCTTTAAGTCTTAGAGAATCACTTTTGTTCTTGTGAATTTCCTTAGAGCATATTAATGATACCTCTATTGCATTGGAATAAACTGTACAAGCTATATTAACTGTATCTAACCAATCACCTTTCTGTTGGTCAACAATTATTTTATTATCTTGATTATCAAAACGCTTTATTTGTGCTCTTTCTTTGAAATTAAATCTACCTACCATATAATCTTCTATATCTTTCTGATAAGCTTGTAAGTAATCTTCTCTAATTATTTCAAAAGGCACTTTTTGATTTAATCTAGCGCTAACATATTTTTCATATACATCCTCTAGATATAATTTGTTGAAATCTTTTGTTGATTTCCTATAATGTAATGGCAATAAATTATCTACTACTCCCATTAAATCTGAGACTTCTAATCCTTTTATTTTTTGTTCTCGACCATTAACATTAACTCCTATTAAATATTTATCATTTAAAGATAATTCGTCTAATAGCCTTTGATAGGATGATAAAAATAATATACTTATTGGTAATCTATATTTTTCTGATATCTGCTTAATTGATTCTAGTTTTGAATCAGTAATAGTTATTTTTTGAGTTACATAGCTTAGTAGCCCCCTCTCACTTTTAATTGTTTTTTCAACATCTTGTAACCTCCGCATGGATTTTTTCCAATATTCTCTTTGAATATATCCTTCTTCTGACTTCAAAAACTTATTTTGCCAGGTTACGAAATCAAAATTAGAAGTATCTAACTTTTGTGTATTAAAGTTTAAATTTTCAAAAAATTGTTTTAATCCTTCCTGAACTTTATTTGCAGTATAATCATCTAATAGGGAGTGATGGATTCCTAATAGTACTTTAGCATCTCCATACTTATTATAATTAGACAAAATAAGTACCCTAATTAACTCTCCTTCTAATAAATTAAATGGCTCTAGAAAAAAAGAAGTAAGCTTGCTATCACTAAATAAAGAAGCTCTTTTTACTTTAATTTTTAAAGGAACCATATCAGAAGAGATATAGCTTTGTACAATTTCCCCTTTTTCTTTCTTATACTTAATACATAATGAAGGGAACATTGATAGGTATTTTCTAAACTGGTTTTCAAAAGTATTTTTATCAAAATCCTTAATAAAAGTACTTAACCTAACTTGACTATATTTAGACCTAAAAAAACGAAACTGGTTTTTTGATAGATTAATTTCATCTCCTATTACCCATTTTCTTGGACTTACAGCTATTCCTTCATTACTTAAACTTCCAACAAATTTGATTTTCTTTGCTAAGTCAATTACCATTGGTGTATTAAGTAGATCTCCTAGTTTAAGAACATATCCTTTCTGTTTCAAACGAGCTATTAATTCTACAGACTTAATAGAATTACCTCCTAAGGTATAAAAATCATCTTTTATACCTATAATATTACAATTTAGAACTTCTTTCCAAACCTCAATCAGTTCTTGCTCTTCTTTTGTTTCAGGCTTTACATATTTTGCTCCACTTGAAATATTAGTAGTATACTGCTCAAGTAATATTTTCTTGTCTACTTTTCCATTTTTAGTATATGGCATCTTATCCAACTCAACAAAATTACTTGGAATCATATACTCTGGTAATTTATCTAATAAAAACTCACGTAAATCTTTTCTATTAAATTCTTTTTCGCTCACCAAATATGCAATCAATTCTTTATTTCCAGATTTAGTTGTTTTTGATACTACCTTTACTTCCCGTATATTTTCATTAGATAATAAACATTTTTCAATTTCTCCTAATTCAATTCTATATCCTCTTATTTTGATTTGATCATCAGCTCTACCGATAAACTCTATAGTGCCATTTTTAAGCCTTCTACCTAAATCACCTGTTCGATATATTCTCTTTCCTTTTAAATATTGGTTATTAACAAATTTTTCTGATGTTAACTCCAGGTGGTTAAGATATCCCCTAGACAGACCAACCCCGCCAATACATATTTCTCCAATGACACCTGCAGGCTGAGGGATCATAAAACTATCCAAAATAAATATCTCATTATTATAAATTGGGTCTCCAATTACAGGAGACACTAAATACTCTTTAAGATTGTCTTTTGTTATTTGGAAAGTACAAACAGCTACTGTAGTTTCTGATGGACCATATGAATTCACTAACTGTATATTTGTATTTTCAACAATTTCTTTTACATCTTTCAAATTTTGACGTTCACCTCCGGTTAATATCAATCTTAAATCTAAGCTATTTTTGATGTTATATTCTCCGGAATTATTTAGTAAAAGATTTAAGTACGTTGGTGTAAATTTCAAAAATGTTATTTTTTTATTTAATATGTACTTTGAAACCTTTTCTGGGTCTTTCTGTATCAATTCATCCAAAAAGTGTAATGTTCCTCCATTAAGAATAGTACCATATAGACTTGTGTAAATAACATCAAATGACATACTAGATGATACAATACTGCTATCCTTAGAAGTTATTTTATATTCTTTTGTAAACCAATTATTATAATTCACTATTGATTTATGCTCAATTTGAGATCCTTTTGGCACTCCTGTTGTTCCAGACGTATATATCAAGTAAGCTAAATTTGAAGAATCATAATCAAGATTAAGATTTCTTTTATTATACTTATTCGACTCCTGAATTAGGCTTAGTATCTCTTTAGATTTAACAAATTCTGAACACTTGCTATCTTCTAGTATAAAATCCACTCTACTTGGGGGCAATTTTGAATCAATTATTGTATAGGCCCCTCCTGATTTCATAACACCCAGAATACCTATCAATGTTAAATAAGGTTCATCGCTAAGTTCAACCCCTATTGTAAAATCATCTCCTTTTCTTTTATCAATAAGGTATGAAGCTACACTATTTGAATATTCATTCAATACTTTATAAGTGATTTCTTTGCTTCCAGACACTATTGCTATATTCTCTGGTGTTACTTCTACTTGTTCTTGAAATAGGTCTACAATTGTTTTATCTGCTTCATAACTGACATTCGTTTTGTTAATTTTTGAAAATAAGCTATTTTCCTTTTGGGAAAAATATGTCAATGTATTCAAGGGTTGATTCGAACTTATAACAAACTGTTCAATTAAGTTATAGAAATGTTCTTTAATAGTGTTCATATCCTCAATAGAGTATACATTTTCATTAAATCTAAATTCTATAGAAAGTGCAGTTTGAGAAGGAGCTATGACGATTCGAAAATCATAATTTGTTTGTTCATATACATCTAATGATTCTAATTTTAAAGTATCACTTTCGTAATCTTGAAGAT
The DNA here is from genome assembly GCF_003443695.1 of Aquimarina sp. AD1. Classification (NCBI taxonomy): domain Bacteria; kingdom Pseudomonadati; phylum Bacteroidota; class Flavobacteriia; order Flavobacteriales; family Flavobacteriaceae; genus Aquimarina; species Aquimarina sp. AD1. The sequence goes on from NZ_CP031966.1 coordinate 2,793,074, forward strand.
CCTCAAAATCATCTTGAATAGTTTCTTGAACAGGGTAGTTTTCGAACACTACAATATGATCCATCAAATCCATTCCTAATTCACTTTGCGATTGAACTTCTGATAGATTTAAATAATGATGTGAATTACTTGATGTAGCTTTTTGTTGTAAATCACTTAACAAGTCAATAGGTGTTTGAGTATTGCTATACTCGACTCGCACTGGAATTGTATTAATGAAAAGTCCAATCATATCTTCTACACCAGTTAATTCTGCTGGTCTACCCGAAACTACAGATCCAAAAACTACATCTTTTACATTATTATATCTAGAAAGTAAGTATCCCCATACTCCTTGTACAAAAGTATTTTCTGTTATGGATGAGTTCTGACAAACTACATTCAATTTTTGATACAACTCATCTTCTACTTTAAAACTGGTTTTTGTCTGCTTGTAAGAATATAAATTTTTAATCTCTTTTCGGAATGGTATTATTGTTGAGTTTGAATAACCTGATAAATATGTATTCCAATAGTCTAATGATTCTTTTTTGTTTATTTTATTTAACCATTCAATATACTTTGAGTAATTAACTGGTGATCCAAGAGTAAAGGATTCATCTTTTGCTAAACTCGACTGTATTTTATAAAAATCATTGATTAATATACTTATACACCATCCATCCATCAAAATATGATGATGACTCCAAATAAACTCATAAGACCCATTACCAAAATCCAATACTTTTAGCCTCATTTGGCAAGGTTGTTCAAGATCAAAACCTTCTAACCTATCCTCAGATTTTATAGAATCTATGTATTCCGTTCTTTCATTTTCATCTGTAAATTGACGTGCAACTTTCTCATAGCTAAAAGTACTCTCTATATTTTTCCAAACTATTTGTAAAGGCTTCCCAGCAAAATCATTCGTAAAACTTGTTCTCAGAATTCCATGCCTATTTACTAATCCATCATAGGCTTGTCTAATAGATGTCACATCTAATGCATTGTACTTAATTCCATATGAAACTTGCTCAAAGTACATGCTAGTAGATTTTTCAGTCAACCAATGGTAATACATCCCTTGTTGTAATGGTGATAATTCGTAAACATCTTCTACATCACCTTTTAATTGAATGGTTTTCAATTCGTTAAAACCTAAACCTTTAACAGTTAAATCTGAAGGTGTGATATTCTTAGAATCATCAATTGACAAACCTTCAATTAAACTTACCAGTTGTTTTTTATATGCTTCGATTAATAAATCAATCGTTTCTTGATGGTAAATAGCTTTAGGAAACCTTATCGACATGGTAAGCTGATTAGTAACCATCATTCCTGAAACATCTAATAAGACATCTGTTCCGTTTTTAGCATCTACACTTCTACCTATATCTTCATTTGCATAATCAAACAATGAGTCATTAGAGTTTCCTGCCTTACTCCCAAAATCGCCTAAATAATTAAATATAATAGAAGGTGTAATACCTGATTTTAAGCCACTAGTTAGATATTTTAACATCCCATATCCTATTCCTTTATTAGGAATTCTTCTTAGGTCTTCTTTTACTTTTATAAGTCCGTTTTTATTAGAATCAACATTAGATAAGTCCAACACAAAAGGATAAACTGAGGTAAACCATCCTACGGTTCTACTTATATCTATATTATTAATAATTTCCTCCCGGCCATGACCTTCCATTTTTATTACACTCTTATCTAACTGAAAAACCTCTTTAATTGCAAGTCCTAATGACGTAAGTAGTACATCATTAATCTCTGTATTGTAAACTCCATGGACTTTAGTTTGTAAAAGCTCTGTGGTTGCCTCATCTAAAATAAACGATGCACGTCCATTATGTTCTATAAAATTGACTGTTCTTTCTCTGTCTGTTGGCAAATTTGGAATTGATTTTTTACAAATTTCTTCCCAGTACGTCTTCTCTGATGTATTGTATAGCTCATGAGCATATTCTTTTTGTAAATGAGCCCATTTCTGAAAAGAATCTGTTTTTAATGGCAAGCACAACTTTTCATTTTTTAAACACTGATTGTACGTTGTCGATAAATCTTCTAAAAGTATTCGCCAAGACACTCCGTCTACTACCAAATGATGAAGAATTAGAGCCAATCGGTCACCATCACACAATCTAAAATGACCTATTTTTAACAGAGGTCCTTTTTCTAGATCAATACTAGATTGAATTGTCTCTGATACTTGAGCCATAATTTCTAAAGCGTCCTCTTTATCCTGAAGGTCATAAAAATCAACAGAATAATGCTTACTATCAATCCCCTTATTACATTGTTTTTGAATACCATTATCATTACTATACGTCATTCGTAAAACGTCATGATGTTCAACTAATTTACCCAAACACTTTTCTAAAATATCTGGATCAATTTGCTCGTTTATTTTTAACGCTACGGATTGATTATAATGATGTGGTATTTTAATAGTTGAAGCTTCAAAAAAGTAATGCTGAATTGGGGTTAATTCTACATCTCCTTTCACCTCTGATTGATCAATAATATTATCATTAATCTCCATCAGTTTTGCCACATCTTCCAAAACTGGTTTACGCAATAACTGCTCTACCTTAATAGTATATCCCTTTTGTTTTAGACGTGACACGACCTGGATTGATTTTATTGAGTCTCCGCCTAAATTGTAAAAACTATCTTTAACACTAATTGATTCTCTTTTTAAAACATCTTCCCAAACTGACACCAAGACTTTTTCTTCTTTAGTTTCAGCAGCGACATACTCTGTACCTGTTGATACATTTTCTACTTCAATTACTGGCAATCTTTTTTTATCTACTTTTCCATTAGACGTTAATGGCATATTATCAAGTTGAACAAAATGATTAGGCAGCATATAATCTGGAAGGTTTTGCGATAAGAAACCTCGTAAATCAATTGTATTCTCCGCTTGATCAGAAACTATATAAGCTACTAATTCTTTATTTCTATTAGCATCTTCATTAACTAGAACAATAGCTTCTCTGATGTTTTCTTTTGCCAACAACAAATGTTCTATTTCACCTAATTCTATCCTAAAACCATTAATCTTTATTTGATCATCTTTTCGTCCATGAAATATCAAGTCACCATTTGGAAGCCATGCTCCTAAATCTCCAGTTTTATAAAGTCGTTCTCCTTTAACGAAAGGGTTTTTTATAAATTTTTCTTTTGTTAATTCCGGAAGGTTTAAATAACCTCTAGCTACACCTTCTCCTCCAATACATATTTCTCCAAGAACCCCTTTAGGTTGTAATCTATTACTTTTATCCAATACATAAATCTTAGCATTTGTGATTGGTTTTCCTATTGGAATATTCTCTCCTACCAATACGTCTTTTGTTTCCATCTTAAACACAGAACCACAAATACTAGTCTCTGTTGGGCCATACGCATTGTAATATGTTCCTAATTCTGCATACTCCATTACTTTATCAAATACTGGTGACTCGCCAGCGGTAATAAGTGTTTTTATTCCTGACAAAGATTTCATATTCATCATTTTGAAATATGAAGGAGGAATTGTAGCGATATTGATATTGTTATTGTTTATATATTCTTCTAAAGATTTTGGATCCTTTCTTTTTTCTTGATCTATCATAAATAAATTCCCTCCTGATAGAAGTATTAAGAAAATTTCCCAGATGGAAGCATCAAAAGAAAATGATGCAAATTGAAGGCCGTTATAACTTGAATCTAACTCAAATTGATCAATTTGAGAAAGCATCGTATTCACAATTCCCTTATGCTCAATCATTACCCCTTTTGGTTTCCCTGTAGATCCAGAGGTATAAATTACATATGCAAGATCTGTAGGAATAACTACATTTTCAAGTTTGGTTTCATCGTAATTTGAAGGTTCAAATTCTACATCTATCGCAAATAATTCTCCTTCATAATAGTCCATATCAAACATAAAAGATGTTTCTGTTATCAACAACTTTAGATTAGTATCATCGACTATATGAGTTTTTCTAAGTTCTGGTAAGGCCGGATCAATAGGAATAAAAGCTGCTCCCGATTTTAAGATACCCAGAATAGAGATAATATAAGATTCACTCCTATCTAACTGAACACCAATAAAATCTCCTTTTTCTATTCCGTAATCAGTGATTAAACATTTAGACAGCTGATTAGAAATTTTATCTAATTCTGAATAGCTTAGTGTTTTTCCATTAAAAGAGACTGCCGTCTTATTTGGATTTAAGTTTACTTGTTTTTTAAAAAGACTTACTAATGTGTTTTTCTTTGGATAAGGTAATTCAGTTTGATTAAATTCACTTATTTGTTCACTTATTTCATTGTTACTCAAATAATTAATAGACCCTATTTTATCCTGAGTATTATTTAAAAGCGAAATAAGCAACTGTTTATAATGATTCATGAAACATTCTATCATTGACTTTTCATAAACATCCTCATTATATTTTAAGACAAATGATAGTTTTCCTTCAACTTCCTGAAAATGAACTTCTATATCATTCTTACATTTGGTAATTCCTAAATCTTTAACAACACTAACGTCTTCTTTGTCCAAAGTTCCTAATTGGGTATTATCCGTTATATTATGAAAGGATACAGAAATATCGAAAATGGGGCTTCTAGTCATATCATATTTCAAGTCAAGATCTTCTACAAGTCTATCGAAGGAATACATTTGATGTTCATAAGCCGAAAGTGTTGATTTCTTTACTTTATCAAAAAACTCCTCAAAAGTATCTTCTCCAGATACTTGATTTCTTAATGCCAAAACATTAAGATAAAAACCTATTTGATTTTCTAAATCTAATTGATCTCTTCCTGCAATTGGAGTACCTATAATAACATCTTCTTCCGAAGTATATTTATTCAAAAGTATGTTTAATGCAGATAATGCTCCCATAAACAAACTTCCTCCTCTATCCTGTGTAAAAGATTTTAGTTTATCGGTTATTGTAGAAGAAATAAATGTTCTTAAAGATCTACCGTTATATGTTTTGATTCTTGGGCGTTGTTTATCGGTCGGTAGATTTAACAAGGATAACTCTCCAGATAAATTTTCTAGCCAGTATTTTTTATCTTCATTAAACATTTTTGTGTCTAATTGGGATAATTGCCAAGAACTATAGTCTTTATATTGAATTCTTAATTCAGGTAAATTAGGTGTAATTCCTTTAACAAATGCTTCATAATATGTTAGTACATCTTTGGATAATACGTCCATTGACCATCCATCACTTATGATATGGTGCATATTATAATAAAAAACATATTCTGTATCTGATATTTGAAGAATAGCAACTCTTAACAAGGGACCCTTTTCTAAATCAAAAGGACGTTGTGAATCTTCTTTTATATAGGTATCTACAATGTTTGTATTAGTATCCTGTTCTCGATAATCCTTAAAATCTATTTTAAGATTTAATTCTTCTAATGGTAAAATCCATTGCCTTATCTCTCCATTACTATCTTCTTTAAAAATAGTTCTCAAGATTTCGTGCCGATTAACAGTAGAGAATATAGCCCTTTTTAATTTTTCTATATCATACCCTCCTTTTAACCTTACTGATGAAGGCATGTTATACGCTAAAGAAGTTCCTTCATATTGACTTAAAACCCATAACCTTTTTTGAGCATCCGATAGTGAATAATTTGTCGAAAGATTAATTACAGGTATTATCGGTGAAGTTCCTTCACTGTGCTCTATAGACTGTAGGTATTTTATTAGATCTTGTTTATTTAATTTAATTTCTTGAATTAAATCATTAGACAATTCTTTCTCGTACGATACTACCTCTATATTATTGTCATTCAATACAAGTCTAATATTCTCTTCCCTTAATCTAGTGGTTAACTCTTTAGCTGTATTTTCCATTATTAAATAATTTTCTTTTTAATTTAGATTTTTGTTAATATTCTATTGTTTTTTCTCCAAATAACCGCTCAGCATCAATATTTCTTCCAAGACATTCCTCTACCAGTTTATTAGATTCAACAATTGGTCTTGATTCATCAGTATACTTTATAGAACTAATAAACTCTAACCAAGGTTCTAACCCCATTGCATAAACAAATACATTTCTAGGATTAAAGATTTTCATTAAGCTCCTACCTTGATCATAATTACATCCCGCAAGACGGCGAGATTGATCTTTGTCCCTGTCCATTTTTTTTGATAACAGAGGGCCGTAAAGCCACGATAATGGAGCACCGTCACATTCCATTCCCAAAAAAAGCACGTCGATGTCTCCAATGACTGACTGTACTCTCTGATAAACTTCTGGTTGAACATTACAAGAATCTGCAGCAAATAATAGTTTAAGTTTATTATGAAGAGAAACATGAAAACAAAGTTTGCTTCTAACATCTAAATCCGAATGTTCTCCTATAAACGGAAGCCCTGTTATAATACATTTATCCATTTTGATAGATTCCATATCTCCTAACTCGATAACATTCTCGAAGCCAATATTATTTAGCATTAATTTTAAACTCGGATCCTGAAGATTCCCTCTACTACAACCAGGAACAACAATATTCTTGATCATATGCCTAAGCTGTAAAAGTGTCTCTAACAGTACGTGATCCTGATGATTATGAGTAATCAAAACATAATCTATTTCTTTAGGTAAGTCATTTACCGTAAATCGATTAATTTCTGTTTCGTACCCATCATAGCTAATTACAGGATCAACTAAAATTGACATCTCACTAGTTTCTACTAATACACAAGCATGTCCAAAATACCTCGTTCGTATCCCCGCCCCTTCATATTCTTCATATTTTTTAGGTGGTTCTTTAGTAAAAAAGCTTTTGAATAGTTCTTCCTGTTCAGGCTTAATCTGAAGTAGGTTTTTTATCTCATTATAATCTCCAGGCTCACGTTTCATTCTAAACAATTGATCAATTACCTGATTTTTAAAAGCGACATCTAGATGTATAAGGTTTTCATCCTCTAACCTTGGAGTACTTAAAACAAAGGGACGATCATCATCAGCTTCTACCAATTGCAATGAAATTGACTGAGAAGTTTCATCGTAGTATTTGCTTTGGTATAATAATGATTCAAAAAATCTATAATTTGGCTGATCATTTAGGTCATAGTACAACTCAACAAATCCTTTTAATGGTTCTGGTATTTTTGCATACAATGGTTCCATAGAATATCCCACCGCTTCTTTCTGAAGTAACTCATTTAATTCATGTATTGCGTCTCTCAATTCTAACATATTAGCTCTTTGATCGACTGTTTTATTCATTAAATCTTTGATCTCTTCTACTCGTCCTCCTTGATAATCAATAAAAGGACCTCCTAGCATTTCAGGTTTTTTAACTGCAGCAGCGTGAATTTTTGGATTTTTGATATAAGACTCCATAATCTTTAAGTGCCTGTCTTTAATATTCATTGCTGCCGTAGCAGGTGATACCAAATGGGACCAAGCATACCATTTATCTATAAGTCCTTCTATTGCGACATTGAATTTTAAATATTGTAGGTTTTCTGTTTTACTCATTTTTGATATATTTTTAAATAAAAAGTATTAGAATTAAATGACTGCTTTAGATACAATTCTACTTGTGTTAATACTTGTTTTTTGCCATGATTGATTTTCTATTTCATCTGATAAGGCTATAATTGTTGAATCGTGAAATAGGGTTGTCATATCGACGCGAACATCAAATTCTTCTCTAACTTTTGTGATTACTCGTGCTGCTTTTAAACTGTGACCTCCTAATGCGAAGAAATCATCTTCGATCCCTATATTTTTTCTTTCCAGTACTTCTTCCCAGATTGCTACTAATTGTTTTTCCTTTTCATTTCTTGGTGCCATATAATTAGAATCAATGGCAAAAACTCCATCAATTGGATCTGGAAGCAAGTTTTTATTTACTTTTCCATTTGCAGTTAAAGGAAAATCTTCTAAAATCATATACATTGATGGAACCATGTGATCTGGAATTTTCTTTAGAAGATATTTTTTCAAATCAACAGGTTTGATTTCTTCCTTTGTAGTTACATAAGCGACTAATTCTTTATTTCCAGAACCATCTGTTTTCAATAATACAATCGCATCATTAATACGTTTGTTAGCTAATAGATGGTATTCTATTTCTCCCAATTCTATACGATAACCACGAATCTTGATTTGGTCATCTTTTCTGCCTACAAACTGAATTTCACCATTTGGCAACCACTTACCTAGATCTCCGGTCTGGTATAATCGTTGATTTTCATTAAATTTATTTTTTATAAATTTTTCAGATGTAGCTTTTTCATTATTAAGATACCCTCTGGCTAAACCATCACCACTAAGACAAATCTCACCAACAACTCCAATAGGCTTCAACAAATTATATTCACTTAAAATATACGCTTGGCTATTATTTATTGGTCTACCAATAGAAATATCCTGAGATATTTCTTTAATACTATGGGTTAATGAAAAAGTAGTATTTTCTGTAGGTCCATAAGCATTTATAATTTCTACATTATCATACTCGCTTTTTAATTTTTGAATATGAGTTGGAGATAATTTATCTCCTCCAACTAATATTGTTGTCAAAGTTTCAAATATTTTAATCTCTAATTCAACTAGTTGATTAAACCACCCAGATGTGAACCACATTACATTCACATCATTTCTTTGTATCTCTCCCGATAGTTTATTTGTATCTAGTAATACTGCATTAGAGCATAAAATTAATTTGGCTCCATTTAATAAAGGACCCCAGAATTCAAAAGTAGTAGCATCAAATGAACAAGCCCCAGTTGCTAACAAAGTATCTTTTTCAGTAATATTGTAGTAGTTAGTAGACTTAACTAAACGAATTATGCTACGTTGCTCTATCATAACTCCTTTTGGCTTACCCGTAGAACCTGAAGTATACATCACATACGCTAAATCTGTAGATAGTGTCTTATTTTTCGGCAAATCTTTAGAATAGTTTATTATCTCACTTTTAAATGATTCTAATAAGTAATCATCAATTGTAAGTTTACATGAGCAATCTTCTTCCATATAACTTATCCTATCCTCTGGATAGCTAGGATCCAAAGGAACATAACATCCTCCAGATTTTAGCACTGCTAACTCTGCAATAATCCACCATTCACTTCTTTCTAATTTAATTCCAACAAATTCTCCATGTTGAATAGCATAATCTTTTAGAAGGTGATTTGCCAATTGATTTGATAGATCATCTAATTCTCTATATGTGTACTCCTTTTTTTCAAATACAAGAGCTATTTTATTAGGACTCTCATCAACTTGCTCTGCAAAAAGTTCTGTTATTGTCTTATCCTTTGGATACTCTTCTATAGAATTGTTAAAATCATGGAGCAATTGATATTTATCTTTCTCCGATAAATAATCAATCAACCCTATCTTTTGATCAACATTATCTAATATTATTGATACTAGTTTTCTGAAATGATTTATCAGGTTTTTTATGAATTGCTGATCATAGATATCCGTATTATACTTTATTCCAAAAGAAAGAGAATCTCCAACCTCCTGAAAATTAATTTCCAGATCAAATTTTGATAGCGTTGATTTAGTATGAACAATATCTTCAATATAATTTTTGTCAGCTTGGATATGCTCCTTTTTTTCTCCCGCATTTTGAAGAATTAGCATCACATCAAATAAGGGACTTCTACTTATATCTCTCTTCAATTCTAAATCATCTACCAAACGATCAAAAGGATAAGATTGATGTCTATACGCTGATAATGTATTTTCTTTAACATCATTAAATAGTTCTCGAAAACTATTATCTGGATTTATTTTGTTTCGTAATGCAAGTGTATTAATATAAAAACCTATTTGATCTTCAAGGCTTTTATGATTTCTGCCAGCTATTGGAGTTCCTAAAATTATATCCTTATCGGAAGTATAATGATAAAACATAGTATTCCAGCATGACAATAAACCTATAAAAAGACTACCTCCTTGTTCTTGACAAAAGTTTTTCAATCGCTGTGTTTCCTTTTCTGAGATGGTCGTTTGAAGCTTATCACCATTGAATGTTTTAACTTTTGGACGTTTTTTCTCTGTTGGAAGATTTAAAACCGGTAGCTCTCCTGACAAATTATCTAACCAATATTCTTTATGAAACTGATATTCGCTATTTTCAATTTGATTTAACTGCCAAAATGAATAATCTTTATATTGAATACTAAGTTCTGGTAAGCTAGGAACACTCATTTCCTCATAGCACTCATAATAATAAAGAACATCATTAAACAACACCTTATTTGACCAAGCGTCACTAATAATATGATGCATATTAAAGTAAAACACATAATGATCTTCAGAAAGATGAATCAAAGTCGCTCTTAGTAACGGACCATTATCTAATGAAAATGGCACAAAAGAGTCATTATCAATATAAGCCTGCGCAGTTTCTTCTTTGTTTTTAGAATCTCTTAGATCCTGATATCCCATTGTAAAACAGATATCTTCTTTAGCAACTACCCATTGTCTAACTTCACCGGATGTCTCTTCTCTAAAAATTGTTCTGAGAATCTCATGTCTATCTATAGTAGCATTAATAGCTTTTCTGAAATTTTCTATATCATATCTTCCTTTAAGTTCTATATAAGATGGCATATTGTAAGCTATTGAACCTTCTCGTGATTGACTTAGAACCCATAGTCTTCTTTGCGCATCAGATACTGGATAGCTTTCCGAAACTTCTACTTTCTCAATACTTATAAAGTTAGATTTATTTGAATTGGAAATTAAATTTGCATGAGATTCTAAAGTTAAATTATCGAACAATTCCTTAAGAGTCAATTTAACATCAAATGTCTTATGATATTCGTTAATCAACTGTGTTGCTTTTAGACTATGCCCACCTAAGAGGAAAAAATCATCTTTTGCTCCAATTTTGTTCTTTTGTAAAACTTCTTCCCAAATTAAAGCTAAATTTTGCTCTACTTGATTTCTTGGTTCTACATATTCGATACCGGTAGCAATTTCTTTATTTTTAAGACCGATCAAATATTCCTTATCTACCTTTCCATTAACTGTTAACGGCAATGTATCCATCTGAATAAAATATGTAGGCAACATATATTCTGGTAATTTTCCAACCAGATAACTTCTTAATTCTACTGCCTTAAAATCATTATCTCCCAGAACATACGCCACAAGCTCTTTTTCAGAGTTTTCATTTAAAGTGACTAAAACCAGTGCTTGATTAATGTCATTTTTAGTAAGTAATTGTTTTTCTATTTCTCCTAATTCTATTCTATGCCCTCTGATTTTTACCTGATCATCTTTCCTGCCAATATACTCTATGTTCCCATCAGGTAACCATCTAGCCAAATCACCAGTTTTATATAAGTTTCCTGTCTTTCCGAGAAGGTTTTTAACAAACTTCTCTTTTGTTAATTCTGGTCGATTAAGATAACCTACAGCAACACTATCTCCTTCTATTACGATTTCTCCTATAACACCTATTTTACAGGGTCTATTTTCATAATCAATTAAATTGATTTTTACATTCGAGATAGGTTTTCCTATTAGAATTTTTCCCTCTTCATTATGGATTTCTTTAGTTATACATCCTACTGTAGCCTCAGTAGGTCCATATTCGTTATATATTTTTATATCCTTATTCAAGGATATTAAGGTGGCTATTTGTTCCTTAGATAGCTGTTCTCCACCACAGATTACTATTTTAATATTTGTCTCTTCTATATTTAATTGCCCCACTAAAGAAATATGAGCAGGAGTTAACTTCAGAATATCAATATCTGGATTAATAAAACTCTCTTTTAATAATTCGGATATATCTAATTTTTCACTTCCAATCCATATCTTTTTTCCTCTTGTCAAGCTTGTGAATAATGAAGTTACTGTAAGGTCAAAAGAGACCGAGGTTATTAATCCCCAATTTCCAATATTTAGATTATGGAAGTAGTAATCATTTGCCCATTGAATGTAATTCATAAGGTTATTTTGACTAATCAAACATCCTTTTGGGTTACCTGTTGATCCTGAAGTATAAATACAGTAGGCGATATCGTCTGGTGCAATTCTTACCTTACAATCATCTGTCGATGATTCATAAATCTTCTTATCTGATGGTACTACTATCTCTACGTTAGAAAAATCATAGATGTTAAGCAAGTCGGAATCACTAATTAAAGTTTTTGCTTTACTATCTCTTAAAATAAATTGTATTCTTTCTTCTGGATATTCTTGATCAATAGGCACATAATATGCTCCAGCTTTTAAAACCCCAAGTATACTAACTACAAACCAACTTGAACGCCCTTGTAAAATAGCAACAGAATCTCCTTTTTTAATATTACATTGATTAATTAAATAATTTGAAAGTTGATTGGCTCTTCTACTAAGTTCTAAATAAGAAATCTCATTACCTTCATCGATTAAAGCAATGCTATCAGGGTTCTCTATTACCTGATCTTCAAAAAGCTTGATAATTGATTTGTTTGTTTCAAACTCTTTTTTAGTGTTATTTGATTCTTCAATAATTGCTTTCTCAAATTGGCATAACTCTAAACTTTTATTATTCGGTTCTAATTTAAAAAAGGATAGTAACTGTTTCTCAATAAGATTTATTTCTTTCTCTCCAAACTGTTCTTGATCATAGTATAATTCTACAGCAATTTTATCTCCATAATCAACACAACATACTTTAAGTTTAAACAGATCATTCACAGAATATATATCACTCACCTTAAATACACCTTCTGTCTCCTGAGAACTGAAATCCTCTATAAATTGAAAACAGTAGTTAAAGTTCTTGTCTTTGGATCGATTAGAACTATTTTCTCTATCTAAAGAAAAATAATCTGACCAGTTTTGTACGTTTTCAACCTGTGATCGAACCTGCTCTATTCTTGTAAAATCATTTATCTTTTGTGAAGTATCTATTTTAACGGGTATTGCTTTATTTATAACCCCTAGTGTATGATTTAACTCTTCATAGTTTCTCTTAAAAGGAATGTAACCAATAGTTAACTCATTTTTTTCAAATAAGGATAGGTATTCAACTAATTGAGAAAATAGAATATCACTAACATCACAATTTTCATCTTTACTTAACTGAAAAAGTTCTACATACTTTTCTTTTTCTATAACATGAATGTTCTTCTTTATAGGATTAAATAGAGATTTTCGTTCACCTGAAAAAGGTTCCAATCGATTTTCTATTTGAGGATCATAAGTGTCCCAAAAAATTGTTGCGTCAGGCTCTGGGTTATTAATTAATTCATTTTGCCAAGCAGCATAATTCACATAATCAATTTTCTCTATTTCTTCTTTATATTTTTCACGATCCAAAAGTGCCAAAGAAAGCTCTTGACAGAAAAACGAAATGCTATATACATCTCCCCACAATGCATATAATCTAATATAAACAGACTTTATATTCTCATTCTCTGTAACAAAACAGAATCTAATTGGTGAGTTTAAGTATGGACTATAAGGTTTACTAAGTTGACTATTAATATCATCTTCAAGATTTTCTGAACAACTATCAATTTTTTTGTAATCAATTTCTGATTCTTCAGAAGAAAATTGAACAGGGTAATTGTAATTCTTATTAGAGTAAATTTTTGATGAAAGTACTTGATGTCTTTGCACTACTGATTCAATCGCGGGCAACAATTGATCTAATGGAACATCCTTATACATTCGCAATTCTATCTGATTGTACAAAACATTAGAGTTATCCTCTTGAATTTTCCATAAATTTTTCTGATTAATGGAAAATTCATAACCATCAATATTTGTTAAAGTATTTGAATTCATAACGTATTTTTGAAACTTGAATTATTATTTAAAGCGTGAGTATTCATACATACAGTTAGTTGTATGTATATTGAAAAAAAGCAATAAATTGACTATAGAATTTCGATAGACGTAATACTTACCAGAAGATATTTTAAGTAAGTTTATGAAATTGGTGATGCAAATTATTTTTTTGGAATGCTACCGAAATTGGAACCATAAGAAACTCTAGCAAATTGTATTTTCAAACTAATGAGTTTTACCTGTAATACTTGATCATTAAAATAATTGATCCTGTTACTTGCTATGAAACGATTTTCTTTGATCAAACTGTTTTATTTGTATTTCTTTATAAAAACTGTATAAAATACTATTAAAAAAGAAAATATAAAGACTTGTTTATGATATTGATACAATAATTTTTCGATCTCCTTCGTAAGAGTTTCTTCCGTGTGACATTAGCATGTTATCCAAAAATAAAACATCTCCTTTTTGCCAAGGAAATTGTATTGTGGATTTTTCATAAGCATGTTTTATTTCAGAAATTTCTTCTTTTGATATTTCAGTACCGTCTCCGAAAAATGTATTATTTGGTAAATCATTATCAGATTCAACAGATTTAAGGATATCATCATTCAGCATGTGTTTATTAAAAAACAAACTATGATTAAACCACACCATTTCTTTTGTTTCTGGGTGTTCCCATATTGCTTTTTTAGTCCATTTAAGAATTAGCGTGTCCTCATCTTGCCAATCAAATAGCATTCCTGATTTCTTACATTCGTCCTCAACTACTTTTCTATCCTTAGTTTGAAAAACTTCTTGCCAAGATAAACCCAATAATCCGTTAAGATTTCTTCTATAAAGCACTCCTTTTTCTAAAAATTTATTTTTTAAACTCTCGCTTAGAAAAGTTACTATCTTTCTATTATCTGCTATTGGTGTTTCTCCTTTTTTTATCGCTGGTTGCACACAACAAAACACAATTCTTTTAGGGTGATTAGGAGCGTATGAGCTTTCACTATGCATGTTTATTATTTGATCATTTGGGTAGGTTGTAGATACATAAACATTATTATCGATCTCAAAACGAGGAGATGATCTCATTTTATATTCTAAAAGTTCATTTGGAAATTTACTCATCAAATTTTGAAATTTCTCTACACTATTAACGTTAAACCCTCTTAATAAAATTGCTCCGTATTTTTTTAAATTAGAAGTAAATAAGTTTTTATTGTCAATTATCCAATTTTCTAAATTAAAACCCGAATTAACTGGTTCTACAACAAGAGGAAATTGGTCTATATTGTTCAAAAATGAATTTCTAACCTCTTCGCCATCGCTTATTTTCTTTACTTTTATATTTCTGAATTTTTCTAATGTGTTTTTCATTTTAGTGATGTTTTAGTGATATTTTAATAACTCTTTAATTTTTGAAGATTTTTTTTCCTAGAATTTCGAATTGATTCCATTTGATAATCAACATCCTTAATTTTTTTACTTGGCTTGTTTATTAATTGTTTTAGAAGAATTTTATAGTCTCGCATCATTTTTTTAATTAATGGTTTTTCATATAAATCACTATCATAATTTATATTAAAGTAAATATGTTCCCCTCTTTCCATAAAATTCATGATCATATCTAATTTTGATTTCGCTTCTCCTTGATCTATAATTTCACCCTCATTGTATTCTATTGCTACATCCTTGTTGTCTTCAATAATATTATGAAAAGATAACATCACATCAAATAATGGATTTCTAAGCGGATCTCTCACCAATTTCATGTCATTTATTAATCTATCAAAAGGATATGACTGATGATCGTAATTTTTGAGCATTAACTTTTTGACTCTTTTAAAAGTATCTATAAAACTTTCGTCTGGATCTATTTGATTTCTTACCACTAAAGTATTTATATAACATCCAATTTGATTTTTTAAATCGAGATGATCTCTACCCGCAACAGGTGTTCCAATTATAAAATCCTGACCTTGTGTATATTTATGAAACAAAATATTCCAAACGGTTAGGACCCCCATAAATAAACTTCCAGAATTTTCATTACAAAAGTCTTTTAACTGTGCGGTGCTTTCTGAAGAAATATAAGTTGCAAGTTTATATCCAAGATATTTTTTGGATTTAGGACGAGCGTTTTGGCCTGGTAAATCTAGTATAGGTAATTGACCGGATAATATCTCTAACCAATAATTTTTATCGTTCTTAAATTTTTCATTATTCGTTTGGTCTATTTGCCAAAAAGCATAATCCTTATATTGGATTCTTAGTTTTGCTAAATCCACCTCAACTCCATTTTTATTAGCTTCATAGTATTTAAGTACATCATTAGCTAATATATTCATCGACCATCCATCACTAATAATATGATGCATATTAAAATGAAAAATAAAACTCTCATCAGCCATTCTAATTAAACTAGCCCTTAAAAGAGGTCCTTTTTCTAAATCATATGGTCTGTAAGATTCTTCTGAAATATAATTATTAACACTTTGTTGTTTATCTTCTCGACTTCTAACATCCATATACTTAATTTTAAAACCAAGTGTTTCTTTTGTTAAAATCCATTGTCTTATTTCTCCAGATTCATCTTCTTGAAATATTGTTCTCAATATTTCGTGTCTATCTATAGTATCATTTAACGCCTTTTCTAAACTTTCTACATTGTAATCTCCTCGTAATTCTGTTTGAAAAGAAATGTTATATGCTGATGAACCTTCTGGAAATTGACTTAATATCCATAGGCGTTTTTGAGCATCAGATAAAGGGTATGATTTTAAAGTTTCTACTATTCCTATATCTTTATAACTATCATTCTCATTAGATGTTTCTAATAATATAGTATGAGAATGAACTGTAGAACTATTATACAAATCTTTTAAACCAAGTTTTATCCCAAAGGATTTATGATATTCATTAATTAATCTAGTTGCCTTTAAACTATGCCCCCCTAACTCAAAGAAGTCATCATTCATTCCGATATTCTCATTATTCAATACATCTTTCCATATCTTGATTAACTCTTTTTCTCTTTCATTTGATGGAGGTACATATTCAACTCCACCTAAAAATTCTACTTCATCTGGATTGGGAAGTAATTTTTTAGCTACTTTACCATTAGTAGTCAACGGAAGTTTTTCTAATTGAATAAAATGAGCAGGAATCATATAGGTAGGAAGCCTTTTTGACAAATACTCCCTTAAGCTAGAAATATCTAATATTTCTTCTGAAACTAAATAAGCCACCAGCTCTTTACTTCCTGAATTTGTTTCTTTTGCCAAAACGATTGATTCTTTGACATCTTCTTTGGTTAATAATTGATATGCTATCTCTCCTAATTCTATTCTATAACCTCTAATCTTGACCTGATCATCTTTTCTTCCAATAAACTCTACAGTTCCATCAGGTAACCATCGTCCTAGATCTCCTGTTTTGTATATTATATCTCCTTTAATAAATGGATTCGATATAAATTTTTCTTCTGTTAATTGTGGTGAATTCAAGTATCCTCTTGCCAAACCATCACCTCCTAAACAAATCTCTCCTTTAACTCCAACAGGAATTAAAGAATTATTAGTATCCAGTATATAAACTTTACTATTACTAATTGGTTGTCCGATAGGAATATTTTCTGACACTTTCCCTATATTATATGTTATAGAAAAAGTTGTATTTTCTGTGGGACCATAACCATTGATTATTTCAAGATTTTTATAAGTTTCTCGTAACTTATGTATATGTATAGAAGATAATTTATCACCACCAGATATTATAGTTTTTAAATTTCTAAATATGTCAAGGTTAGACTCTACTAGTTGATTTAACCAACCTGCTGTGAACCACATTACATTTACATCTCTTTTCTCTATCTCATATGCCAAAAGTTCATTATCTAGTAGGGTATCGTTCGAACATAATATTAATCGAGATCCATTTAATAGTGTACCCCAATATTCGAAAGTAGTAGCATCGAATGAAAATGAACCTGTTGCTAACAATGTATCTTTACTAGAGAAACGATAATAATTAGATGATTTCACCAATCTAATTACATTTTTTTGTTCTATCATTACTCCTTTTGGGTTTCCTGTTGATCCCGATGTATACATTACATACGCTAAATTTTTTGATGTAACTTTTACTTTTGGGCAACTTGTATCAGAGTGACGTGCTTCTTTCTTAAAGGATTTTACTGTATTTTCATCTATTGTAAACTTACAGTTGCTATCCTTTTCTATATGATCTATTCTTTGTTGGGGATATTTTGGATCTATTGGAACATATGCTCCTCCTGTCTTTAAAATTGCTAATAGTGAAATTATCAACCACTCACTTCGATCTAATTTAACGCCTATTAAATCTTCAATTTCTATAGAATGATTTTTTAATAGATAATTTGCAAATTGATTCGATAACTCATCTAATTGTTTATATGTGAACTCTTTTTCTTCAAAAATGAGGGCAATTTTATTAGGTTGTTTTTCTACTTCAACTTTATATAAATCAATTATAGTACTATAGTCCGGGTATGATTTTTTTGTGTCATTAAATTCCTCTAAGAGTTTATATCTGTCTTGCTCTAAAAGGTAATCAATATCACCTATTTTCTGTTCTGGACCTTCTAAAATACTACCTATTAGATTTTTGTAATGTTGTATTAAGTTTTTTATCATCGAATACTCATATATATCAGTATTGTAATTAACATAAAACGACAGATAGTCTCCAACTTCCTTAAAGTTAATCTCGATATCAAATTTTGATATTCCGGGTCCAAGATCTTTATATGAATCTATAATCTGATTTTCATTATCAATTATATCCATTACCTTACCGGTATTCTGTAATATTAACATCACATCAAATAAGGGATTTCTGCTTGGATCAATAGTGAGATCTAGTTTATCAACTAATTTGTCAAAGGGATACGTCTGATGACTAAAAGATTGCAGGGTAGATTCTTTTATTTTTTCATAGAACTCTATAAAGTTATCGTTCGCATCAATATTGTTTCTCAATGCTAAAGTGTTTACATAAAACCCTATTTGATTTTCAAGATCCGCATGCTCTCTTCCTGCAACAGGAGTACCTATTACAATGTCTTGTAACGATGTGTATTTATAAAGTAGCAAATTCCAAGTAGCGAGTAAATTAATAAATAAGGTGCCTCCATTTTTTTGCGAAAAATCCTTTAGTTTACTAGTAACTTCTGATGATAAACTGGTTTCTAATCTATGTCCCTTGTATGTTTTGAATTTAGGGCGTTTTTTCTGACTTGGCAACTCTAACGAAGGTAACTCTCCTGACAATTTATTCAGCCAATATGATTCATCATCTTTATAGTTTTGATTCTCTGATTCTCCTAATTGCCAAGCTGCATAATCTTTATATTGAATTTTTAATTCTGATAATTCAGGTACTATTCCTTTCTCAAAAGCCTGATAATACTCTAAAGCATCTTTAATTAATATTTCTCTAGACCAACCGTCACTTATAATGTGATGCATATTATAGTAAAAGATATATTCTTTATCAGCAGTATGCAGAATTGCTGCTCTTAACAGAGGACCTGTTTCTAAATCAAAAGACGTGTATGAATCTTTATCAACATAATTTTTAACTAAAACTTCTTTGTTAGATTCTTTTCTGAAATCCTGATAATCTACATCAAAATCAAGTTTTTCATATGGCAATACCCATTGTCTTATTTCTCCAGGTTGATTTTCTTTGAAAACGGTTCGTAAGATTTCATGTCTTTTTATAACTGTCGAAATAGCTTTCTTGAAATTTTCAATATTATAATCCTTAGTCAATTTTACGCAAGAAGGCATATTATAGGCTATAGAACTATCTTCTATCTGGCTCAATGTCCATAATCGTTTTTGAGCATCAGACATTACATAATCTTCACTTGCCTCAATATTAGGAATCTTTTTGTATTCCTTATTTTGAGATTGAAAACTCCCATATTCTTGTAAATAAGATAAAATTTCTTCTTTTCTATCTTTAATTTCTTCCAACAGTTTTAGGTCTATTTCTTCATTATCTGAAAAGAGTTTTAATCGTCCGTCAACTACATCTAGTAAAATGTTTTCTTCCGAAATTTTTTCCAAAAACTTGATCATAATTCTATCTCTTTTAACTGCTTATTAGTATTTTGAATTGCTTTTTGCTTTGTAGTGATTTTTATTTGAGAAGCTAAATATTCTATAGTTGGATAATTGAATAAACTAATGACATTGATATTTACCTTAAATTCTTTATTAATTTTATATAATATTTTAATGGCTTTGATGCTATTTCCTCCTAGGTCAAAAAAGTTATCTTTTATACTTATTCTCTCCGTAGCTAATACTTCTTGCCAAAACAGATGTACTCTTTCTTCTATTTTATTGGTGGGTTTTATATATTCTTCTTGATGTAAAATTTCTATATGTTTGGGGTCTGGCAAAGATTCTTTATCTACTTTCCCATTTTTAGTCTGAGGTATACTATCTAATTGTACAAAATGACTAGGCATCATATATTCTGGTAGTTTATCTAACAGATAATTTCGTAAATATTTAGTGCTTAGTTTCTTCTGTGAGACCACATATGCAGTTACTTCCTTTTGTCCGAATACGTCTGTCGTAATTTTAGTAACTGCCTCAACTACATCTTCCTTAGATTGTAATTGAGATTCGATTTCATTAAGTTCTACTCTATATCCTCTAATCTTTACTTGGTCATCTTTTCTTCCTAAAAATTCAATAGTTCCGTTAGATAACCATCGACCTAAATCTCCTGTTTTATATATGTATTCTTCTTTCTGAAACGGGTTTTGAATAAACTTTTCTTTGGTTAACTCTGTCCTGTTCAAATATCCTTTCGCTAAGCCTTCACCACCAATACAAATCTCTCCTATAACGCCTACAGGTTGTAATTGAAGATTCTTTCCTAATATGAATATTTTATTATTAAAAATAGGGTGCCCAATTACCGGATTCTTCATAAAGCGTTGAAGATTATCTTTTGTTATTTCAAAAGTACATACGCCGATTGTCCCTTCTGATGGTCCATAATGATTTATCAATTTTATATTAGTCTCGGATATAATTTTCTGAACATCAGTTAGATTTTGACTCTCCCCCCCAGTCAGAATCAACCTCAAATCTTTACTATTAATAAGATTTGAAGTATCAACCTGATTTAATAAAACGTTTAAATAAGTAGGTGTGATTTTTAAGAATGTAATCTTATTTTCTTCAATATATCTAGAAACTTCAACAGGATTTTTAATAACTAATTTATCCAAAAAATGAATAGCGCCTCCATTTAAAATACATCCAAAAACACTTGTATAGATTAAATCAAAAGCCATACTTGATGTAACAATACTACTATCGTTAGAAGTTATTTGATTCGCATTCTTGAACCAATTGATGTAATTAACAATAGACTTATGTTGGATCTTAACACCTTTTGGCTTACCTGTAGTGCCAGAGGTATAAATCAAATATGCCAAATTAGACGATGAATAATTTATTTGTGGAGCATTATGATTATATACATTCGATTGATTAATTGATTTTACTACCTCATCCACCTGTAAGAAGGTCTTACAAGAACTATCCTCTATAATAAATTGAATTCTATCTTTAGGTAATTCAGGATCTAATAATAAATACGTCCCACCACATTTTAACACTCCTAACATTATAGCTAATGTAAAGTCTCCCCTATCTAATTCTATTGCAACAACATCTTCTGGTTTAATCTTTTTCTCAAGAGATAAATAAGAAGCTATTTTGTTCGACAACTCGTTAAGTTCTGTATATGAAAGCTTTTCTTTTCCATAAACACAAGCTGTTTTATTTGGAGCTATTTTTACCTGTTCTTCAAAAACATCTATAATAGTCTTTTCATTTGGATATGCTACTTTGGTCGAATTAAAATTATTTAATATTTCATTAATTTCTTCTTGTTTCAGGTAACCTAATTCTTCTATTGTTAGCTCAGGATCGCTTAGAATACTATTTAATAGTTCTTTGTAATGATTTATTAAGTTTTCTATGGATTTCTTATCATACAAATCTGTATTATAATTTATAGTAAAACTTAATGCATTTCCAATTTCCTGAAAATGAATATTAATATCCAGTTTTGACGCTACGGCTCCCTCATCAGTAATATCATTACGAGAGTATTCCTTATCTAAGGGTATTTCATAATTATCTTCTACATTATGCAATACCAACATGGAATCAAAAATTGGGCTACGACTGGTATCTCTTTTTATATTAAGATCTTCAATAAGTCTATCAAAAGGATATAGTTGATGATCATATGCGGCAAGTGTATTTTCTTTTACTTTTTTAAAAAATGCAGTAAAACTTTCTTGAGCATCCATCTTATTACGCAATGCCAAGGAATTAACATAGAAACCAATCTGATTCTCTAAATCTTTATGATCTCTCCCAGCAATAGGTACGCCAACTATAGTTTCTTTTTGTGAAGTATACTTGTAGCAGAGTACATTCCAGACAGCTAATAGCCCAATAAACAAGCTACCTTCCTGCTGAAGACAATATTCTTTTAACTCTGTGGTAATATTAGTAGATAAAAAAGTTGATAATCTTCGACCATTATGCGTTTTAATCCTAGGTCTTAATTTTTGTCCAGGCAAGTTTAGTTGTGGTAAATCTCCCGATAAATTCTCTATCCAATATTCTTTATGCTTTTTTAATTGATCTGTATTTAGTTGTAATTGTTGCCAGTTTGCATAATCTTTATACTGAATTTTTAATTCATCTAGATTTGGTTGAATATCTTTTTCATAAGCCTTATAACAGTGCATTACATCTTTAATCAATTGTCCAATAGACCAACCATCACTGATGATATGATGCATATTAAAATAAAATATATAAAGCTCATTAGAAACCCTAAGTAAACTTGCTCTTAGTAAAGGTCCTTCAGACAAATCAAATGCCTGATAAGAATCTTTACTAATATATTTTTTTGCAGTTAACAAGGCATCTTCTTCTTCCCTTAGATCTTTATAATCTATTTGAAAATCTAACTCTTTCGAATCTAATATCCATTGTTTTACTTCTCCCGAGGTATCTTCCTTAAATATTGTTCTAAGTATCTCATGCCTTTCTATAGTAGCACTTACAGCCTTCTTAAAATGATCAACATTATAGTTTCCTTTTAACGATAACGAATATGGCATGTTATAAGCTTTAGAAGTATCTTCAAATTGGCTTAATATCCATAATCTCCTTTGAGAGTCTGATATCGGGTAGCTTTCTGATTCAGTTACTTTTTTTATTTCTTTGTACGTAGCTTTGGTTGATGAGATTATCAATTCTGCCTGAGATTCTAACACGCAATGTGTAAAGAGATCCTGTATACTTAAGGACACATCAAAAACCTTATTAATCCTTGATTTCAAACGTATTAACTTTATACTATTACCTCCTAAAAACAAAAAATTATCTTTCTTACCAATCTTTTTTATAGCAAGAACCTCTTCCCAGATTCTAATTAGCTCTTTTTCTTTTTCGTTAGTCGCGCTCTGATAATTCTCATTTATCGTTATATTTTTTAAGTTTTCTTTTAATGCTATTGAATCTATTTTCCCATTAGCGTTAATAGGAAAAGATTCTAGATGAATAAAGATTGATGGTATTTCGTAAAGAGATAAATATTTTAAACAATGTGTTCTAATTTCTTCCTTGCAATCAATATCTAATTTAGCCGTATAAAAACAAGCAAGGCGTGAATCTGAATTAGTTTCTTCATCAAGCATGCATTTTACCATATTAATTTGCGGCAAATTCAAAATCGTACTTTCTATCGAATTAAGATCACTGCGTACACCGTTTAATTTTACAATACCATCTTTTCTTCCCTGTACAATTATATTACGATCTGAATCATATTTTCCGTAATCACCAGTTTTATAAATAATATCTGTGTCATTATTTAATGGGTTTTGAATAAATTTCTCCTTTGTTTGCTCTTCGTCTCCTAAATAACCTTTTGATAAAAAAGGTGTTTTTATATAAATTTCTCCAACTTCATTAATTCGGCATAACTCGTTATCAGAATTTAAAATCAGTAAAACAGTGTTTGATATTGGTTTTCCCACACATAACACATCCGAAGAAGCACCTTTAAGATCTTTCTCTACCCTGTAAAATGATTTAACCAACGTTGCTTCTGTAGTTCCATACAAGTTAATGATCGTTGTATTGTTTCCATACACTTCTCTCCAATTTATAATATCTCTATTATATAATTTTTCTCCTGCTAACAATAAATTTCTAAGTTTAGGATACTTATTACATCGTACGCCTCTTTCAATACAACTTGATGAAGATAATAGCCTAAACATTGTAGGTACCGTATGTAATAAAGTAATCTCTTTTGACTTTATCCAATCGGATAATTTTGTTGGTTCTTGCTTTATGTCTTTAGGAACTAAACAAAGTATAGCTCCATTTATCAATGGCAAGAAAATATCTCTTAGAGAGGCATCAAAAGCTAATGATATTAACTGACTAACTTTTTCTTTATCAGTAACACCTAACTCCTTAGATTCCCAATGAATAAAATGGCTTAAGCTTTTATGGTTTCCTAAAACAGCTTTGGGTTTCCCACTTGAACCTGAAGTAAAATATATATAACTTGAGTCATCACCTGATACTGTTACATTTACATTCGTTTCTAAAAGATCTGCTTCGAAAAATTCTTCTATATATGCATCATTATAATATCGATAAACAACATAATTTAATTCGCCATTAGAATTTATATCTAGTACGATAACTTCTGGAATTGTATAGTCATATAACGTATTATAGTGTTCGATAACAGATAACTCTGAGGGAGAAACTATAGCTGTTTTTGGTTTAATTTTATTGTATAATACTGACCAATGGTTTATTTTGTAATTTTTATCTAATGGAATATAAATACCTCCAGATTTAAAAATACCTAACAAGGAAAAAATTTGTATTAGATCATTATTAAAAAGAGTTGCTACAACATCTTCCTTTTGAACCAGACGCAAATTCAATAGATTTGCAACTCTATTTGCATAGGAGTTTAAACCGTCATAGCTAATTGTTTTATTATCGTATTCTATTGCAGTAGCATTACCTTTTTCTGAAACAACTTTCTCAAAAACGTTATGTATTACTTTTTTATCCATGGTAAACCATTTTTTTACGTAGTACTCTACTTTTTAAATTCAATTTATTTATTACTGTATCCACTAAAACATCTACTGCATCCAGGTAAGGAATCGTTTCCTCTGTTTTACTATAACCAATCTGAACCTCCGTACAACCACCTATTATTAAATCAATATTTTTATGTTTTAATCTATTAACAGCTTCTTGAAAAAGAGCATAAGCTTCTTGAGATATTTGTGCAGATTTCAATCCTCCTTGCATATAGACTGATTTCATAAATTTTTCTTCCTGATCAATATCGTCCAAAGTGATCAGCTCAAAAGGCAAATTCTCAAACCTATTATGAAATAGTCTTGATTTTATAGTCCCCGTGGTTGCCAACAAGCCAACTCTTTGAACACCTATATAATCATTCATTATAGTATCAGCTACCAAATCGATTGGATTTAAAATATTCTGTCTCAATTCATTTTCTAATTGATTTAAAAAAAAATATGAAGTGATACAGGTGGAGACGATATAATCAACATTACACTTTCTCATTATATCCAAAGACCTTAAAAGTTGATTATTAGGCGACTCTTGACCATAAACAATTGCTAAAGTTCTATCTGGCACTTGGCTATTGTTATGAACTATAAATTCTGGAAAATCTTGATCTTTTAACGCTTGTATATTTTGGGTAAGTTTATTGATAAAAAGCAATCCTGCTTTAGTACCCATACCAGATATTATCCCTAATTTTTTATGACTCATGACCTAAAAATTTTCGTCAATAGACATAATCAATTCTTCAGTAAAGCTTTCTTGTTCGTCATTTTCAACGTCGTCTAAAATACCTTTACAATAATCTTCTATGTGATTTGAAGAATCCTGCACTATCTGTTCAAAAAGAGAAACAAAATCAATTGATAATTTATTGATTGTTGAATCATCAAATAGATCTTTATTATATATTAGGTCATAACGTATCTCTGAATCAGAAACTGTAAAATAAAAAGTAATATCAAACTTGCTACGAACGTTTAATTCTTCACTTGATTTTAACTCTTTCTTTTCCGTTGTAAATTGTTTTTGCTCTATTACTTCTTCATTAAGAACCAGTAGTACGTCAAACAAAGGACTTCTAGATAAATCCTTAGCTTGTCCTACATCTTCTATTAAAGTATCAAATGGATACTCTTGATGTTCAAACCCTTCTAACACTATATTTTTCACATTTTCGAGTAAATCAGTATAAGTGCCCTTATGATTTAGATCTTGTCTTAATGCGATTGTATTTAAATAGAAACCTATTTGATCCTTCAATTCAGGATTTTCTCTTCCGGCTAATGGGCTACCAACTATGATATCCTTTTGATATGAATATCGATATAATAACATATAAACTACACTCAATACATTCATATATAACGTAGTACCTGTATTTTGAGCTAATTCTAATAAACCAGCAGAAGTTTCAATGGATAATTGGTGGCTTATTACTCCTCCATTATTTGTTTTAACAAGAGGACGTTTCTTAGCAATGTTCAAATTTAATTTTGGAATCTCTCCACTAAATTGCTTTAACCAATATTTTCTATGATTCTGAAAACTATCTCCTTTAACCTGATTTTGTTGCCAAATAGCATAATCTTTATATTGAATATTTAGTTTTGGTAACTCAAGCTTTTTACCGTTTCTATAATATTCATAATATGCAAGGACATCCTTTGCTAGGACTTCTATTGACCAACCATCACTAATAATATGATGCATGTTATAATAAAAGACATATTGATCATTCGAGAGTTTTAGTACACTTACTCGGATAAGAGGTCCATTCACTAAATCAAATGGTTTATATGAATCTTCTCTTGTATACATTTTTACACATTCATCTTTATTTATTTCTTGGCTAAAATCAACAATATCTATTTGAAAATCTAACTCTTCTTTAGACAAAATATATTGTCTAAAATCCCCTAAATCATCCTCTTTAAAGACAGTTCTGAGAATTTCATGTCTACTTATTACTGCCTTTATAGCTTTTTTAAAGTTTTCAATATCATGATCATCGTTCAAAACCATATAAGATGGCATATTATAAGCTACAGAGTTCTCCTCCACTTGGCTCAAAATCAACAATCTTCTTTGCGCATCGGACAAAGGATAACTATCTGCTATTGCTGCTTTTTTGATACTAGAAAAAGTTTTTTTATCACACGATTCTATAAGTCTAGCTTGCTCCCTAAGAGTTGGATTTGAAAATAATTGCTTTAGTTCTAGTTTTACCTGAAAGGTTTTATGAATGTTTCCTATAAGTCGTGTAGCTTTTAAACTGTGTCCTCCAAGTTCAAAAAAGTTGTGGTGGACTCCAAAATTATCAGTGTTCAGTAATTCTACCCAAATATCAAACAATGTACTTTCTATTTGATTTGAAGGTGCAATATTTTCTATGAGATTTTCTGACAAATTCTCTAATGGAGATGGTAAGCCTGATTTATCAATTTTACCATTAGAATTCATAGGAATTTGTTCCATAATTACGATAAAAGTTGGCACCATATATTCAGGTACTTTACTCGCAATATGTGATTTTATATCGCTTACCAATAGATTACTGGAAACTGAAACATATGCCACTATACTTTTATCACCATCGGGCATTTCAATTAACTTTATAACACTTTGAGTAATCTCCGTTAGTGTATCGAGCTGTTTTTTTATTTCATCTAATTCTATACGATATCCTCTAATTTTTACCTGATCATCTATCCTTCCTAAATACTCCATTTCGCCATTATCAAGAAAACGGACTAAATCACCAGTACGATACATTTTTCCATTTTTTTCAAATGGATTTCTTATAAATTTTTCTGCATCTAATTCTTCTCTATTTAAGTATCCACGTGCTACTCCTTCTCCTGCAACGTATAACTCTCCTGGTCTACCGTATGGAAGTAAATACTGTTCTTTATCTAAAATATAACATTGTGCAAACGATAAAGGTTTTCCAATAGTACTGACTGGCAACATCAATGATTCTTGTGTTAATTCCTTAAAGGTAACATGCACAGTAGTTTCAGTAATCCCATACATGTTTATTAAGTTAACTTCGGGATGCTTTTCACTCCATTCTTTTAATTTTAAAGGATTCAATGATTCTCCTCCAAATATGACATATCGTAAAGAAGGAATCTCTAGTTTATGCTCCATAAAATTATAAAATGCGGATGGTGTCTGACTAAATATTGTAACCTTATTATCATTCATTAATCTAACAAGAGATTCTGGGTCTCTTGCTTCTTGATCATTAATTACAACAAGATTACCTCCACTTAGAAGACATCCAAAGATCTCCCAAACAGAAAAATCAAAACAATAGGAATGGAAAAATGTCCAAGAATCATCAGCAGAAAAATTAAATTTCTCATTACAAGATTTAAATAAACTCATTGCATTACGATGTTCTATCATAACTCCTTTAGGCTGTCCCGTCGTACCTGAAGTATATATAATATATGCTAAATCACTAGGCGTAACATCTACTTCAGGAGCATTGGTATCTGTATCTCTAATAGTCGAAGAAAATTTGTTTAAAAAATCTCCATCTATTACTAATTTACTAGAAGTATCTGAAAGAATAAATGATTTTCTTTCTTCTGGATAATCTGGGTTTATAGGAACATATGTAGCTCCACATTTAAGAACGGCAAGTAATACAACTATAAGTTCTTCTGATTTTGGTAAAACAACGGCTATAGCATCTTGTACCTTCACATCAAAGTGATCTATAAGCATATTAGCCATTTGATTAGAACGAACATGTAAATCCAAATAACTCATGCTTCCTCCTGACCAACTCAATGCTGTTTTATCTTTACACCTTTCAACCTTTTGCGAAAAACCATTTACAATTGTACTATCTTCTTTTTCAAAACCTGAGATGGTTTTATGTATAAGATTTAATTCTTCATCTTTAGATAGTAATGGAATATCTTTTAGTTTCACTTCATCTTCTTTGACTAAAGAAAACAATAGCCTTTGTATTAAATTCAAAAGTGACTCGACGGTACCTGAATTAAAATACAACTCATTGTATGTCAAAACGAAATCATAATCTTTTCTATTTTTACTTACTAATAAATTAAAATCATATTTACCCCATCCTTGATTAGTATCATTTACATCATATGAGTTAGCGTTATTATTTAGATCATTATCATCATAGACATATAAAATATCAAATAATGCCGTACGACTCATATCCTTTTTAGGGTTGATCTCACGAACCAACCTATCAAACGGCATAGTCTTGTATTCTTCTGATTCTATAAACGTCTGATCAACAGTCTTGCATAGTTCTCTAAGCTCTTTATCAGTCTGTAAGAAAGTTCGCAACACTACCAAATTTTCTATAGGACCTATTATATTTTTGGTGCTTTCGGAACGCAAATCCATCAATGTTCCTATAACAATATCTGACAATCCCGTTAATCTAACAAGAGCCATTTTATAAGCTGCCAGAAATAAGCTACGTGGACTAATATTTGATTTTCTACAAAATGAATCTATTTGATCCCGTCGTAATGTAAATTTTTTCTTGTTAGCTCTATATACATGAACTTGTTCTCGTTCTTTATCTGTAGGAAAGTATAATACCTGTAAATCTTTTAATTTTGATTTCCAGTAAAAAGTAAGTGATTCTAAATCGTCATTAGTTAACCCATTTTGCCAATTAGAAAAATCTAAATATTGCAAACTTTTATCAAGACCAATAGCTGTATCATCAATAGCTGTTAAAAATTCTTTCTTTACAAGTTTTAAACTTTTACGATCTATAATTGCGTGATGAAATATGAACAAAAAATCTGTACTATCCTCTTTACTATCAAAATAGACCTTAAATAAATATTCTGAATCAAAATCAAACGGTTTTTGACGTAGTTCTTCCTCTCTATTTTTTATTTCTTGCTCTTCAATACAGATCGTTCCACTATGGAAATCTTCAATTTCAGAAACTTTTTGAAAAATATGATCTCCCTCTTTTAAAAACCCTGTTCTTAGTATAGTATGGTTTTTAGTCAATTGAAGAATTGCCGCCTCTATTGACTTCTTTTCAATTTTTTTACTCACCTTGAAAAACAAAGGAATATTATGATAAATTGGTCCTCCTACGTATAGGTCATTTTTCTCAAAGTGGTCAATAAACCACAACCTTTGTTGATGATATGAACTTAGATTTTTCATTCTTTTTAGATTAAATGCTATTTTTGTGAACTTGATATGTAAAAAATTTATAAAACAACATCCTCATATTTATTTTTGACTTTTTACATCAAAAATTATAAAAACATTTATCAAGACCTACTTTATTAAAAACTGGTTCTTGTTTTTTGAATATGGAATGTTATTAGGAAAAAATCTATACTAAATTCCGAAAACAGGAATTGTTTTCTTATCTATAAGATTTATTGTATTGATCTCTTTTTCTGAATTTTTCAATAAAAACTCAACGCATTTGCAAAAACGTTTAGCTAATATTGACACTTCTTTATGGTCAAATACAGCAGTTTGATATTCTATAGTGTATGATATCTTATTCTCTTCTTGATATATATAAAAACAGATTGGAAATTTGCTTTTTTTCAGTTCTTGAGATTGAACTTTAAATTTAAATTTTTCAAAACCTCCTCCGTTACTTGATTCTTGATTTTGATTAATAACATTCAAGCAAACATCTATTCTATCCACCAAATTGAATCCATTAAGTGATTGAAAATCATCTAAAATAGCATCAAAAGGATAAAATGATGAATCAATCATATTTATTTGATTATCAGATGATTTTTGTAATAACTCTTCAATTTTATCAAAAGGATTAATATGTACATTATAGGGCATCAAATTAAGATATAATCCAACTTGGTTCATTAAATCAGGGTGATTTCTTAAACTTATCGGGACACTAATTAATATATCCTTCTGTCCACTAGTCTTATGAATTAGAACTCCCAATGCAGAAGCTATCAAACTCATTAAACCTCTATCATTACTTTTACAATACTCTTCAATATTATCTATTATTTTTTTATCAAAGGTCTCTGTGAAGTGGGCTCCTCGAAAATCATCAATAGCTACTTCTTTATGCCATTTTTTTTCTTGTTTAACGTTCTGAAGATGTGCTTTCCAAAACTCACTTTGGGCTTTAAATTCATTATTATTTATTCGGTTTTTGATCCATTTCACATAGTCTTTGTATTGAACTTGGAGTTTAGGAAGTTCAATATCTTTTCCATTATGAATCTGATCGTACACATATGCTAACTCTTTATTTAAAATTGCATCCGAACTAAAATCACCAATTATATGATGCATCATATACGACAATATATATTCTTCTTTGTTTTTCTGAATTAGCAGTACTCTAAAAAGTGGTGACTTATCTAAATCAAATACAAAATGACTAAATGATTTTAGGAATTCATCTATATCACTTCCTGTTATTAATTGATCTTGAGAAATATAAGTTATAACAGAATTAACATCCATATAATCACTGATATATTGTACCACATCTCCTTTTTTATTTGTTGCAAAAGAAGTTCTAAGTGCTTCGTGTCTATCCAACAGATATTGAACCGATTTTTTGAATATCTCTACATCAAACTTTCCTTCAATTTTGTAAACAGTTTCAATATTATATGCCTTAGACCCTGAACCTGTTCGTGATGCTAACCACATTCTTAATTGTTCATTGGACATCATATATCCATCCTTTTGGGATTGAATAGGAGTTATTTCATTAAAATCAATCGGTTTTTTCGATTTAAGTAGTTTACTTAATCGAAGTATTGTCATATTACTATATAATTCTCCTGCGGTAATTTCTATATTGAATTTTTGATTAATTTTATTAATCAATATCATCATTTTAAGACTGTGCCCTCCTAATCCAAAAAAATTATCTGTAACCCCTATATTTTCTATACCTAATACTTCTTGCCAAATACGGACTAATTCCTTTTCTTCTTCTGAGACAGGTGCTACATATTCCTCTTTAACAAGATCTTGATTTGTTATTTCTGGCAGTGCTTTTTTATCAACCTTTCCATTAGAAGTTAATGGAAGTTCGTCTATTTCAACATAATAGTTTGGCACCATATATTCTGGCAATTCATTACTTAATCCTACACGCAATGCCTGCTTATCTATATCTTCGTTTCCAACAACATAAGCTACTAAAACCTTTTCTTTTTCGACTTCACAATCAACAATTACTGCTTGATGTACTGATCTTATCCCTAACAATACCTGTTCAATTTCTCCAAGTTCAATTCTGTAACCTCTTATCTTTACTTGGTTATCTATTCTACCAATAAATTCTATTGTACCATCTGGCGACCAACTTCCTAAATCACCTGTTTTATATAATCGAGTCTCTTTAATAAAAGGGTTATCAATAAATTTTTCTTCGGTTAATTCTGGTCGATTTAAATACCCTCTAGATAATCCTTTTCCAGAAATACAAATTTCCCCTGCAACACCAATAGGTTGTAATTCTAAATTTTCTGATAGAATGTAAATCTTAGTGTTCGCTATAGGACGGCCAATAGGGATACTTTCTCCGCTTCGATCTGTAAGATCAAAACTAGTAGTGACTACTGTGTTTTCTGAAGGTCCATAATTATTATAAATCTTGAGATCATAACTATTTTCTGGTAATTTAAGAGCTTCTCCTCCAGTTAAAATCTTGATATCCTCTAATACAAATCCCTGAATTACAATTTCTTCACAAATTTTAGTTGGTAAATATGTATGTGTTATTTTATGATCTCTTAAAAACTCTATTAATAAATTTATATCATATCGCACCTCCTGATTAGAAATAGGAAATAACGATCCGCCAGACACTAAATATGGGTAAATCTCCCATACAGAAGCATCAAACCCGATACCCGCGTATAAACTACCTCTACTTGATGCATCTAAATTATATTCGGAAATATGCCAAGAACACAAATTGGATAAACTTCTATGTTCAATCATCACCCCTTTTGGTTTACCTGTTGACCCAGATGTATAGATAACATAGGCCAAATTTGATGGTTTTATTCTTATATTCGGAAGCGTTTTTAATATCTCTTCTTGCTTATTAAACTCTTCTAATAAATTTTCATCAATAGTAACTTTACACTTACTATCTTCTTCTATATAAGATATACGCTGTGTAGGATAAGAAGGGTCGATAGGCACATAAGCTGCACCTGCCTTTAATACTGCTAATAATGAAACTATTAACCATTCACTACGATCCAACTTAACTCCCACTAACTCTTCGATTTTCAGATCATATTGATCTAGTAAATAATGAGCCAACTCATTAGAAACCTCATCCAACTCCCTATACGTAAATTCTTTACTCTCATGTACAACAGCAATAGACTCTGGAGTTTTTGCTGCCTGCGTTACAAATAAATCAACAATAGAAGTATCTGGAATATTAAAAGAGGTATCATTAAAGTCATAAAACAATAGGGCTTCTTCTGAGGCTTCTAAGTAATTGAGTGTGGCTACTTCTTGATTCGGATTATTTATCCCCTCAGTTAGGAAATTATCTAAATGAACACATAATCTCTGTATAAAATCTACCTCATACACATCTGTGTTATATTCTATGTTTACAGATAATCTACCTTTTTTTTCCGAAAAAATAAAACTGATATCAAATTTGCTAAATGAGGCCTGCGTATTTCGATAAGGCGATATCTCAATACCGTTTAAATGTAAATTATCTGATGCAAATAATTCTTGTTGGTTTTGTAATACCACCATAACATCAAACAGAGCCGAACGACTAATATCCCTTGTAATTGTCAAATCGTCAAGCAAATTATCAAAAGGATACTCTTGATGTGAATACGCATCTAATAAAGTATTTTTCTGTATGGATACTAAATCTTTAAAACTAGATGTACGTTCAAACTCTGTCCGAATTGCCAACGTATTTAAATACAACCCTACCTGATTTTCCAAATCAGCATGTTCCCTTCCTGCGACTGGTGTCCCTAAAATGATATCTCCAGTGTTGGTATATCTGGAAAACAATCCATTAACTCCAGCCATTAACACCATAAATAAGGTTACTTCATTTTGCTGTGCATATTGGTTTAACCGAGATGTGGTTTCCTTAGAAAATGAATAGGTAATATCAGAACCATTATAGGTTTTTATCTTAGGTCTTATTTTGCTAGTTGGAAGTTCTAAAATGGGTAAATCTCCTTTAAACTTATCTAACCAAAAAGATTTAGATCTTTCCAATTCTAACTGTTTAGAAGTGCTATTTTCCCATTCTGCATAATCCTTATATTGAATAGACAGTGGTTGTAACGTTATTGTTTTCCCTGAAACTAAGCTGTTATAAATCGATATAAACTCTCTACTTAACACTCCCATTGACCATCCATCACCAATAATGTGATGCATATTGAGCATTAAGATATGTTCTTGATCAGATATCTTAACCACCTCTCCGATAAACAATGGTCCTTTCTCTAGATTAAAAACGTGTTCTTTAACTGTTTTTGAGTGTTTTTTTAGAAGCTCTTCGGAACCAGTATTGCTTACATCTAAAAATTTTAACCGACCTAAATATTGTTCTACAGGAATTATATATTGTCCTAATTCTCCATTCACGTCTTCTTTAAAAATCGTTCGCAAGCTTTCATGACGTTCTATTAGCTTTAAAAATGCAACAGATAATTTATCAATATCTACTATTCCTGAAAATTTAAAAGCATCAAAAATATTATAGGCGATATTACCATCTTCCAGTTGACTCAAAGCCCATAGACGTCTCTGAGAAGAAGTTAATTCATAAAACTCTTTCTTTTCTGATACAGGTATAGCTTCAGATGAAGAAAGCAGTTTGATTAACTGATCTTTATGAGCTTTAATATCCTCAATAATTTCCGCAGACAATGTACCTTTGGGCGCATTAATTTTAATATTTCCGTTGTCTACTTTAAGGCCAACATTTAATGACTCTAATGTATTTATTAAATTATCTATCACAATATTTGGTTTTCAAGTTAATCTGGAATGTAATTACAAATTCCAACAAGGTATCATCATCGTTTGATGATCAATTACCTATAGATTTTATGCATTTTTATGAATGAATATAGAATAAGGGTAAATCCTTTGATTGAAATTCTAATCTAGGGTTCTATCTATTTTTATAGAAAAAAGGAAATTTATATAGTTACCTCTTCAAGGTTATCAGCATTAGTTAATTCTAATTGATTCTGAAAAACAATGAATTTTAATTTAGTTGACACTCCAACTATATCCTGAGTCTCATACAAGTCCTGAATAGAAAATAATGTGTTGAAATTTTTATTAATCTTATTAATTAGAACTGTTGCTTTTAAACTGTTTCCTCCTAATTCAAAAAAGTTATCGGTAACACCAACTCCATTCACTTTTAAAACCTCTTCCCAAATTACTACTAATTTCTTTTCTATTGCAGTACTAGGAGCAACATATTCATTTCTAAATATATCTTTCCCTAGTACTTCTGGAAGGGCTTTCTTATCAATTTTACCATTGGGGGTTAATGGAAACACATCTAATACTTGAAAATAATCAGGAATCATATAATCTGGCAAATACGTCCTCAAATTAGATTTTAGTTCTTGTTTATTTATCTCTGTTGATCCAATTATATAAGATACCAAAACATTATCTCCCTGAATTTCTTTTACGACAACTAGTGCTTGCTGAATGTCTTCTTGTTGTACTAATACATTTTCGATTTCACCTAATTCAATTCGATATCCTCTAATTTTCACTTGATCATCTTTACGACCTATAAATTCTATAGTGCCATCCGACAACCATCTACCTAAATCTCCTGTTTTGTATAATTTTTTCCCGTTTATGAAAGGATGATCAATAAACTTCTCTTTTGTTAATTCAGGTTTATTTAGATATCCTTTCGACAATCCATCTCCAGAAATACACAATTCACCAATTACTCCTATCGGTTGCAATGTAAGATCATCAGATAAAATATAAAACTGCGTGTTATCTATGGGAGCTCCAATCGGCGTAGATCGTTCATAGTACCTTTCAATTTTTTGACAACTACTATAGGTAGTATCTTCTGATGGCCCGTATAAATTGCGAACTTCTATATCTGAGGATAAAAATTTATTGGTAAATGATACAGGGAATGGTTCTCCTGCCAAATTAATACCTACAACATTAGAGAAGGAAGCTTCGGTATCCAACAAAGTTTGCAAAACTGAAGGCACGGTATTAATCAACACATTTTTATCTTTATCTAAATGTTTCTCAATTTCTAAGCCGTTAGATAAAATTCGAATCTTTTTACCAATACTTAACGGATAAAATATTTCATAAACAGATAAATCAAAACAATGAGAGGTTACTGCATACATCATATCAAATCCAGTAGTTTCAAATTCTCTCTTTGACCAATTCAACATCGTCACCGCATTATTATGAGTGAGCATAACTCCTTTTGGAGCACCTGTAGAACCAGACGTATAGATTACATACGCTAAATTTGCAGGTTTTATATTTATCTTAGGAAGTTTTTTGGAAATAATATCTTCTTCTCCAAATAATGCAATCAATTCCTTATCAACAGTTACTCTACATTTACTATCGTTCTCTATATAGTCTATTCTTTGTTGCGGATATTCCGGATCTATAGGAACATATGCTCCGCCAGTTTTTAAGACAGCAAGTAATGATACTACTAACCACTCGTCTCTATGTAGTTTCACACCTATCAAATCCTCCTCTTTAATATCATATTTGGATATTAAGAAATTAGCTAGTTGATTTGACAATTCATCCACATCCTCATACGTGAGCTCTTGATCTTCACTAACTATAGCAATATCGTCCGGAGTCTTTAGCGCCTGTTCCGTAAATAAATCAACAATAGTCCTATCCTTTACGGTCTCTACTGTAGTTGCATTAAAATGATATAATAACTTTTGCTGTTCTGCATCACTTACATAATTGATTTTGGAAATTGGTTTATTGGAATTATAAATACAGTTCGTTATAAAATTATCTAAATGAAAAATCAAATTTTCTACAAAATTAGCGTCATAAACATCTGTGTTATATTCCAGTTGTAACGACAATTGCCCTTCTTTTTCTGAAAAAATAAAACTCATATCAAACTGACTCACATTTCTACGATGCTCTAAATAAGGTCTTATTTCTAGTCCATCAACTTTTAAGGATTCCGAAGAAAATAAATCTTGCTGATTCTGCAATATTACTAAGATATCGAATAATGCAGAACGACTTGTATCCCGTTGTACATCCAAATCATCTACTAAAACATCTAACGGATACTGCTGATGAGAATAAGCATCTAATAAAACCCCTTTCTGAAGGTTTACCAAATCATTAAAACAAATAGTGTTATCAAATTGTGTTCGGATTGGTAGGGTATTAAGATATAACCCTATTTGATTTTCTAGCTCTAAATGATCTCTTCCGGCAACTGGTGTTCCTAAAATGATATCATTACTATTTGTATATCGGGATAGCAATCCATTAATACCTGCCATCAACACCATGAATAAACTTACTTCATTTTGTTCTGAAAACAACTGTAATTGTTCACTAATATCTTTAGAAAGATTGTGTATGATACTATCTCCGTTATAGGTTTTTATTTTTGGCCTCTTTTTGTTGGTTGGTAATTCCATTACCGGTAATTCTCCTTTAAACTGCTCTAACCAATATTCTTTAGAGGTATTTAATTTATTTTGTTGCTCTGCTGATGATAACCAAGCCGCATAATCCTTATATTGAATAGATAATTCTGATAATTGAATATCCGTATTATGAACTAAACTATTATAGGTTAGCATCAATTCTTTTTGTAAGATTTCCATAGACCAACCATCACTTATAATATGATGCATATTGAATAATAATAAATGTCTATCTAAAGAAATCTTAATTACTTCTAGTTTTACCAAAAGTCCTTTTTCTAAATCAAACTGATGTTGGTGATTTTTATCAATAATAGTTTTTATTGACAAATCCTGGTTTTTATAGGTACAAAGATCAAACGTATCAATACTAAAATCAATCGTATTAATATCCATAATATTTTGACGAACCTCTTCATTATCATTCCTCTTAAAAACGGTACGTAAACTTTCATGTCTGGAAATAAGATGTAGAAAAGCTTTGGTAAGTTGATCTACATCTAATATTCCCTTTATCTCTGTAACCCCAGAAATATTATAGGCAATATTTCCTTCCTTAAACTGACTCAAAACCCATAAACGCCGTTGAGAAGAAGTTAATGCATAATCGTCTTTATTTTCAACTAATGGGATAGCATCATACTTGTTTTCAATTGCATTGGATAACATCCCTACAATGGTTGGATGAAGAAATAGGTCCTTGATTGACACCTCTAACCCCAAGCCTTTTTTTATCTTGTTTATAAGAATAGTTGCTTTTAGACTATGCCCTCCTAGTTCAAAGAAATTATCAGTAACTCCAATCTTTTCTATATCTAAGACTTCTTGCCATATAGAAACTAGTTGTTTTTCATCTTCTGTTTTAGCCGCTACAAATTCATTTCTAACAATATACTCTTCAGCTACTTCTGGTAATGCTTTTTTATCAATTTTACCATTAGAAGTTAATGGAAGTTCCTTCAATGAAACAAAATAACTAGGTATCATATATTCCGGTAATTCTTTACCTATTGCAGTTCTTAATTCTTGTTTATCAACTTCTTCTTCATTAACATAATAAGCGGCCAATATGGTATCTCCTGCAATTTCTTTGGCTAAGACAACCACTTGTTTCATTTTAGTTTGCGATAAAATAACATTTTCTATTTCACCTAATTCAATACGATATCCTCTTATTTTTATCTGATCATCTTTTCTTCCTAAAAACTCAACCGTACCGTCTGGCAACCATCTACCCAAATCCCCTGTTCTATATAAGCGCCTTTCTTTATCAAAAGGATGTGTTACAAACATCTCTTCTGTTAGTTCTGGACGGTTTAAATACCCTCGAGATAACCCATCCCCTGAGATACAAATTTCTCCAACAACCGAAATAGGTTGTAACTCTAGATTTTCTGATAGAATATAAACCTGAGTATTAGCTATTGGACGGCCAATAGGTATATTTTCTCCTATTCGATCATTAAGGTCAAAACTAGTAGTAACCACCGTGTTTTCAGAAGGACCATAGTTATTGTAAATCCTAAGACTATTACTATTTTCCGGTAGCTTAAGAGCCTCTCCTCCTGTTAGTATTTTAGTGTTACCCAATTCAATATTACGATTAACCAACTCTTCACAAATCTTCGTTGGTAAATACGTATGTGTTATTTTATGATTTCTTAGAAACTCTATCAATAAGTTAACATCATAACGAACTTCTTGATCAGAAATAGGATATAAACTACCTCCCGAAATTAAATAAGGATATATTTCCCATACAGAAGCATCAAATCCGATACCTGCATATAAACTACCTCTACTGGATGCTTCTAGATTATATTCAGAAATATGCCAAGAACATAAATTCAATAAACTTTTATGCTCAATCATCACTCCTTTTGGCTTACCTGTTGATCCAGAGGTATAAATTACATATGCTAAATTCGAAGGTTTTATATCTATCTTAGGAAGCGTTTTTACTATATCTTCTTGTTGATTAAATTCTAGTAGTAGATTTTCATCTATAGTAACTATACACTCACTATCTTTTTCTATATAATCAATACGTTGTTCTGGATACGTAGTATCAATTGGAACATATGCGCATCCTGTTTTCAATACGGCTAGTAAAGAAATTACTAACCATTCTGTTCTTTCTAGCTTTACAGCCACTAAATCTTCTACAGATACATTATAATTATCTAAAATATAGTGAGCTAATTGATTCGATAATTCATCTAATTCCTGATATGTATATTTTTTATTCTTATGAACTAATGCTGTAGCTCTTGGTGTCTTAATCACTTGTATTACAAACAAATCAACTATACTT
The DNA here is from genome assembly GCF_003443695.1 of Aquimarina sp. AD1. Classification (NCBI taxonomy): domain Bacteria; kingdom Pseudomonadati; phylum Bacteroidota; class Flavobacteriia; order Flavobacteriales; family Flavobacteriaceae; genus Aquimarina; species Aquimarina sp. AD1. The sequence goes on from NZ_CP031966.1 coordinate 2,833,092, forward strand.
GCTGCTTTTGGATAAACAGTTTTTGTAGCATTAAACCCTTCTAACAACTGTTGTTTTTCTGATGCTCTAAGAAATGATAATTCTGATATATTTTGATCAGGATGCTGTATACTTTGGACTAAAAGCGATTCTAAATGAATACATAAATTTTCTATAAAATCTAACTCATAAATGTCCGTATTATATTCTAAGTGCAATGATACTTGCCCCGCTTGTTCAGAAAAAATAAAACTTAGATCAAACTGACTAGATTTTCTGTATTGATCTTTATAAGGAGTTACATCTAACCCTTCTATACCGACAGATTTTGATGATAATATATCTTGTTGATTTTGTAATACTACCACCACATCAAATAGTGAAGATCGACTAGTATCTCGATGTAAATCCAACTCATCTACAAGGCGATCTAAGGAATATTTTTGGTGAGAATAAGCATCTAACAAGGTGCGTTTTTGTACAGCAATTAAATTCTTAAAACTAATTGTAGAATCAAAACTTGTTCTAATTGCCAACGTATTTAGATACAATCCTATTTGATGCTCTAATTCGGAATGTTCTCTACCTGCTATTGGCGTACCAATTATAAAATCATCACCCCCTGTATATCTGGAAAACAAACCATTAATCCCCGACATTAATGTCATAAATAAACTTACGCCTTGACCCTCTGAAAAATTTTGTAAATCTTGACTTGTTCCTTCCGAAAAACTATAATCAAAACTATCTCCATTATACGTTTTTATCTTAGGACGCGGTTTATACGTTGGAAGCTCTAATACTGGTACTTCTCCTTTAAAATTTTCTAACCAATAATCTCTAGAAGCTTCTAATTCTTTCTCCTGTTCTTCACTGCACAACCAATCTGAATAATCTTTATATTGAATTGGTAATTCCGGTAAGTTAATGTCTCTATCATGTATCAAGCTATCATAGATTAACATCAATTCTTTACTTAATACCTCCATGGACCAACCATCACTTATAATATGATGCATATTAAACAATAGTAGATGTTCATTAGTAGACACTTTGATCAACCCTAGTTTTAATAATGGGCCTGTCTCTAAATTAAAATGATATTCATAATTATTCTCTATAATAGTAGATAACTCAGAAGATGCATCCGAAACCTCGCTGACATCATATAAATCAATATCTATACTGATAGCTCCTTTTGGCAAAATATATTGACGTACTTCTTCTAGATCATCTCCTTTAAAAACTGTACGTAAACTTTCATGACGTTCAATAACTGCCTGAAAAGCTTTTTTTAGTTGTGCTAAATCTAAGACTCCTTCTAGTTTTAAAACACTAGGAATATTATATGCAATACTACCTTCTTTATATTGACTCAACACCCATAACCTGCGTTGGGATGGAGTCAACACATAGTTTTCTTGCTCTTGTACCTTTGGGATATTAATATATGTACTTTCTTTTATTTGTGATGTAATCCCCTCAATTGTAGGGCTCAAGAACAAATCTCGCACGGATAGAGATAATCCTAAGGTTTTTTTAATCTTGTTTATAAGAATAGTAGCTTTTAGACTATGCCCCCCTAGCTCAAAGAAATTATCAGTGACTCCAATTGTTTTTACATCTAATATTTCTTGCCATATCAAAACTAATTGTCTCTCCAACGCATTACTGGGTGCTTTATATTCATTTCTAATAATATCTTCTCCTGCTACCTCGGGTAATGCTTTTGTATTGATCTTTCCATTAGAAGTCAGTGGAAATTCATCTAATACAACATAATAGCTAGGAATCATATAATCAGGAAGTACTTTATGGAGGCTTGTCCTTAACCATTTTCTATCCATTTTATCCTCATCTGCCATTATATAGGCCACTAAAACAATGCTCTCTGCTACCTCTTTTGCTAGAACAACTACATGTTCTGCATCAATTCTTGATAAAATAGTATTCTCTATCTCACCTAGTTCTATTCGATACCCTCTTATTTTAACTTGGTTATCTTTTCTGCCAATAAACTCTAGTGTTCCATCCGCTAACCATCGTCCCAAATCACCTGTTTTATATAACTTCGTTTTGGGTATAAAAGGATGATTTACAAACCTCTCTGCAGTCAATTCCGCACGATTTAAATATCCTCTGGATAATCCTTTTCCTGAAATACATATCTCTCCTATAACTCCTATTGGTTGTAACTCCAGACTATCCGATAAAATATATACTTGCGCATTATCTATAGGAGTACCAATTGGTATAACTCCATTCTCAAGATGCTTTTGGGTGACTTTACATAATGTAGCGCTAATTGTTGCTTCTGTAGGCCCATATTTATTGTAAAAATCTGAGATGTTATTCATCTTTTCTGCTAAATCTTTAGAACAAAATTCTCCTCCTGAAACAATTCTTCTTAATGCTGTACAGGAATTAAGATCTAGCATTTGATGCAAATAACTTGGTGTAGCATGTAGATGCGTGATTGCATACTTTTTCAATACTTTAGTTAATAAAAAAGGATCTCTGATATCCTCTTTAGAAACGATTACTAGCGCTGCTCCATTTAATAATGTTAAAAATAACTGCTCTACTGAAGCATCAAAAGATGGATTAGAAAACTGAAGTACACGTTCAGTACTATCAAAACCAAACTTCTTTGTTTGATTAAGAATATAGTTCCCCAAACTACCGTGTTCTACCATCACTCCTTTTGGTTTACCCGTAGAGCCAGATGTATAAATTACATATGCTAGATTATTAGGTTTAATATCTACTTTCGGTAATAATTTAGAAAACGATACTTTTTCTTCAAAAGTCTGCAGTAACTGTTCATCTATTGTTATTTTACAATTAGAATCTTGTTCTATATACGTTATTCGTTGTTGTGGATATTCAGGATCAATAGGTACATAAGCCGCTCCAGCTTTAAGAACTGCTAATATCGATATTACTAACCATTCGCTTCGTTGCAGTTTTATTGCCACTAAATCTTCCACCTCCAAATCATAATGACTTAACAAATAATGAGCGAGCTGGTTAGACTTCGTATCCAATTCTTTATAAGTAAGCTCATTATCATTAAAAACAACCGCTACCTCATCTGGTGTTTTCTCTACCTGAGCTATAAATAAATTTACTATACTTTCCTCCTCTATGAATTCAGTTTTTGTAGTATTAAAACTATTCAAAAGAAGATCTTTTTCTGGGATAGAAATGTAATCCAAAGTGCGCAACGACTGGCTAGGTTTTGTTACCAACTTGTCAAGAATATTTAGATACATGGACAACATTCTTTCCATGGTAACAGCCTCAAAAATATCAGAATTATATTCCCATTCTATAGAAATTCTTCTATCCAAATTAGTATTAAAAGATTCTGCTTGCTCATAAACGGTATTTACAACAACACTAATGTCGAATTTAGAAAACTCATTATGTCCTTTTACTATTTCAATTTCGGCGTCTAATAACGACATGTTTTTAATAGGCACATTCACAAAACTAAACATGTGCTGAAATAAAGGATGCTGACTTAAATTTCTCTTTGGATTTAGCCGTTCTACTATTTTCGAAAAAGGTGTACTCTCATAGGAATAAGCGTTTAGGCAGGTTTCTTTTACTTCATTAAGCACCTCGACTAAAGACTGATTTGTATCCAAAATAGTTCTTAATGGAATGGTATTAACAATCATCCCTAAAACTTCCTCAAATTCTTTATGATGTCGATTAGAAACTGCTGTTCCAACACAAATATCATTATGATTACTAAACTTACTCAATACTATTTTAAAAGCTGTGATCATTGTTATAAACAAAGACACTTTTTGTTCTTCAGAAAATTGCCTTAATTGTTCAGAAAACTCTAAAGAACATATATGCTCTATTGTACTCCCTTTATTTGTTGAAGATAGCGACCTATTCTTATCCAAAGGAAGTACCAGATCATTAGAAAAACCATCAAATTTATGTTCCCAAAAATCTAATTGCTCATTGATAACCTCTTCATTAAGGCTTTCTTTTTCCCAATAAGCATAGTCTTTAAATGCTATTTCAGGTTGCTTAATATCAAAATCAGGATTCTTTTTTAATTCATTGTAGATATCTACAAAATCTCTAAATAAGATACCTTGAGTCCATCCATCTAGAATCAAGTGATGTTCACAAAATATAAGAACACTTTCTTCTTCGGAAAATCTCACTAATTCTACTCTAAAAAGTGGCCCTTTTTCTATTTCAAAAGAAGTGCTTTCTATTCTTTCTAGACTATCAAGAATTATTTCTTCTTTCTTTTTTTGTCCAGTTGTTTTATAATTCACTACCGGAATACTGAAAATATATGGAGATAAAATTTTCTGATATGGTTCTCCATCTACATCAATAAAAACTGTTCTTAATATTTCATGTTTTTCAATAAGCTTCGTGAATGTTTTTTCCAATATCGGAATATCTATTACTCCATTTAGCTTTATTGCTCTGGATACATGATATGAATTATCTTCGTTATCTAATTGATTTAGAAACCACAATCTGTCTTGAGCATATGATAATGGGTATAACTCTTGATACGGAGTTATTATTTTTTCGATTTCTTTTTTATCTAAAGAAGGTACTAGACTTCCTATTTCCTTAATCGTAGGAGATTTATAAAAGTCCTTTAATGATAATTCAATACCCTTTTTATCTCTTAAACTACTAATGAATTGATTGGCCAATAATGAATGACCTCCTAACTCAAAAAAGCTAACATTCACATCTACCTCGTCCAGTTTTAGTAATTCTTTCCAAATTGCAGCGATTTCCTTCTCTTCATCCGTACTAGGCAACTGAACTGTTTCTGTAATATCAGAGATCTTTGGACTCGGTAATTTCTTGACATCTATTTTACCATTCGTTAATAATGGAATAGCATCTATAACCACAAAGTGAGTTGGAATCATATATTCAGGTAAAAATTCTCTTAACCCAACTGCCAGTGATGAAATGTTTACAAAAGATTGGTTTGCTACAAGATATGCTATCATAATCGGCATTCCTTTAATCTCATCTATACAAACGTAACTATCCAAAACGTAAACATTAACCGCCTGAATGGCTTGTTCAATTTCTTCGGTTTCAATGCGATATCCTCGATAACTTAATTGATTATCTTTTCTGCCATAAAAAATCAAATTATCGTTCTCATCCCATTTTCCTAAATCCCCAGTTTTATAAATTCGCTCTCCCTGAATATTAACAAATGCTTTTTCCGTTAAATCTTCTTGATTTAAATAAGCTATAGCTAACCCTAAACCTGAAAGTCCTATTTCTCCCACTGCTCCTTTAGGTAACAGGTTTTTATTATCTAAAATGTATACATTTCTATTGGTAATTGGCTTTCCTATAGACATTAAAGAATTAGCATTCTCAATTTTATGATAGGTAGCACAAACCGTGCTTTCTGTAGGTCCATATGTATTATATACATTGTACTTTTCTATCAAATTATTAACGTGATGCGGTTTTAGAACATCTCCACCACTAATCAACGTTTTTATACTTAATTCATAATTCGCATCATTTTCATTTAAAAACTGCAATACAAAAGGATTTGTGCTTAATAAAGTAATATTAAATTCTTCGCACTCTTTAATCAGTTTATTAAAATCCTTGGTGTCATTTGCAATTATTAAATTACCTCCAACCGAAAGTATAGGAAATATTTCCTCTATAGAAGTATCAAAAGAAAGTGACGCTTGCTGTAACACATTATCTTCACAATCAAGTTCAAAATACGCTACAAATGTTGCTATATAATCATACAAAGATTCATGACTTATCATTACTCCTTTCGGAACACCAGTAGATCCTGAAGTATATATAATATATGCAAGGTCTTCTTTTGATATTTTGACCGATTTAAAATCGTTAGATGGTTGTTTTTCTTCTAAAACCTCATCGATATTGTATTCTTTTTCATGAAAAGTTCCATTAGAAAAGGAATCCACTAAAACGAATGCTATTTCACTATCATTCATGATATATTCTTTCCGTTCATCTGGATAGCTATTATCTATTGGAACGTATACCGCTCCCATTTTTAATATTGCTAAAATGCAAGCAATACTTTTCTCGGACCTAGATAACATAACTCCTATCCTATCCCCTTTCTTCAACCCCTTATTTTGGAGGTATCCTGCTATTATAGTTGCTTGAGTATTTAGCGTGGCATAGTTTAGGTTTTTTGCTCCAAACGTTACCGCGATATCTTCTCCTTGTTCCCTAAAAATAGTAGCCCAAAGATCTAAGAATGTCTCATCAGCACGTTCAACTATACTTCCTCTAGAGATCTCATTTACCTCAGATAGTTGTATTGGATCCGCTATTTTAATTTCTGAAACAGGTTCATTTATATATTCTCCTAAATGCACCAATACATTCTTAAATGAACGTATCAATTCGTTTGCTTCCGATCTAGGTACGTATTTTTCGTTAATATCAAATCTAAATTTCAATATTCCTCCTGCATGCTCGAAAATGTGTATCGAAATTGGGTCATCTTCACTATCATTAGCAATAGGATGAATTGTAGATATATTTCCTGCAAAATCACTATTATACTGAAGTCTTTCGTATGACAATCTTACATCGTATAAATGATTAATATCATTTGGTAATTCTTTTATAATATCTGCCTGTTGAAATCCTTGATGCCTGTAACATGAAAATAATTCCTTTTTGATACTCTGAATAAAACTTAAAAGATCCTTCTCCGTATTTAAAGCTAACTGCAATGGCAAAACACTTATAAAAGGACCAAAAGTTTTCTTTTGTGTAGCATTCTTTCTATTTAGAATCGGCATTCCTAAGCTAACCTCACTCTTTCGATAATATTTTGATAGTACTAAAGAACAAACTGCTAGAAGTACATGAAAAATACTTAACTTTTCTTGTTTTGTTATTTCCCATAATTTTTGATTTTCTATATCCGATAATTCAGTTTCCAGGTGATAATGACCCTCTCCTCTGCTACCTTCTTTATAAATCAATGAAGGAAGTTCCCGATATCTATTCATCCAGAATTTCTTATCTTCAATAAAATTATCAGACATTCTATATGCATTTTCAGAAAGAATATAATTCTCATACAGCGTGGTATGACTTTCTATATCTGCATATGTATAACCATCTTCGAGTAACAATTGCTCATAAATTCTATTGACCTCATTAAATAACAATTGAAAAGAAAATCCATCTGAGATGATATGGTGCAATTTTGAATACCAAATTGTACAATCTGACGAAACATTTATTAACCACATTTTATAAAGCGGTTTTTCTTCTTCAAATAGAAATGCTTCAGAAAAATCCCTTTCTATCTTTTTTATTGCTTTCTCCTTACTTGACTCCTTAAAGCATTTTAAAAACTCGGAATGATCATGTGCCTGAACATCGTACATCGGTATTCCTTGATCTTCCTTAAAAATAAAAGAAAACACATCATTTTCTTTAACTAATATGCTAAATGCTTTATTGAATAGCTCGAAATCAATCTCCCCTTGAATTACTACATACCCTCCTATATTATACTTAGGAGATTCAGGAGTCATCATTTGGTCTAACCAAACGTTTTTCTGTATATTAGAAAGTGTATTTTTCATCAGACTGCTTTTGATATTTTTGATAAATAGTTTGAAGGCACCGTAGCTGTAATTCCCTGATTTATGGAATCTAACCGTACTATAATCTTATTTTCATTATTGATGTTAATTACTTCGCATTCAATACCCGCTAAAGAACCATATTGAATAAGCATCACTTCACCTTCTTCATATGACTCATTATCGACTTTTATATCTTTAACACTATCAGCATCCACTAAGAACTTTATTTTGTTTATCTCCTCATCTTTGACTATTCCATACTCGGATCCAAAACGAATAAAAGAACAAGCACCTTCAACAGATAATGTTTTATGGAAATCCATAGATGTTTTTATGTTCACAAATACATATGAAGAAAATAATGGGATTTCCAATTTCTTTTGGCGATCACTCCATTTTCTTATAGTTGTTACTATAGGAAGAAAGGATTCTAATCCATTTTCTTTTAGTAATTCATCAACTTTTCTTTCGTAACGTGATCTTACATAAAGTACGTACCAACCTGTTTTAAGAAGCTTACCCATGATTAATGTTTTAATAAGGATGAAAAAATGTTTGTGTGTAATCTATTATTTATAAGAATAAAAAGAAGGTTTTAAAAAAAGCCCATAGCTTCGCTTCCTTGACTCACATCCAGTATATTCTGTAAAAATTTATGTATTGAAGGTTTAGTTTCTGCTTTCCTAAATATCCCTAAGATTATTATGAAAAGCTTTCGCTAATATTTGATACAAACATAAAGTAAAACACAACCTCAAAACAAGTCATTAGAGTCCGTTTTCAGGAATAACTGGCCCTAATTCGCGGAATCACGAATAATTTTTATTTTTAAAAAACATTAACTATCAATTATTTACAGTAAATCAAAGTGAATTTCACACTTAAAAATCACTTTACATACTTGTTCTCTAAGAATACAGTGAATTTGTTCCTTTAATTACTCGATTATTCCAATATTATTCATTAGTAAATCGCAATATTTATAGAAATAAGCTACAAGAATTGAGTTATAAAAACTGGGGATACATAGAAATTTAAACTTCTTTTCTTAATCATATGTTAAAGATTATCCATCTTACAACTGAAAAGCAGTAATACCAGAGGAGGATGAAAAGAAAAAATTATATTTGTTACTATATTACACAATATAATTTTATCATACAATATTTAGCTTGAAACCAAAAAACCCGTATACTTTCTTCGATAAATTTTGTTTAAGAGTACCCCTCTTACCTTTAGATTTTTATTTTGATTTGACAAAAAACGAAGAGATTTCAATAGAAATCTTTAAAAAAGTTTGGACAAATGACATTGTTAAAGAGGCTATATTTTTAGGATCTCCTGAGCTTTTTATTACTATTAACAAATGGTATGAAGGAGAGATAATCGATCCAAAAAAAGTAGACAGATTAAAATTTTCTTTACTTAAATATCTATCTCGGATGTCATCTAGGTGCACTCCTTTTGGATTATTTGCTGGATGTAGTATAGGGGAGTTCAGTCAATCAACTGCTATTGAACTGAAACCTAACCATAAACATCATAGACAAACCCGTTTTGACATGAATTTTCTAGTTGCTTTTTCGCAAAAGCTATCTAGGATTGATTATATCCAAAAACAACTTCTTTGGTTTCCAAATAATAGTATATATAGAATAGGAGAACAATATAGATATGTAGAATACATTTATAATAATAAAAATAGAAGAGAACATTCTTTAGAAGCAGTAACACACACACCATATTTGGAAAATATTCTTGAACATGCTAAGTCAGGAAAAAAAATCGAAGAACTTACTTCTTTATTAATAAATGATCACATATCAATTCAAGATGCTGAAGAATTTATTGAACTCTTAATTCAAAATCAAATTATAGTAAGTGAAATAGAACCCTCCGTAACAGGACAAGATTTTTTGATTCAGTTATCAAAAAAATTAAAGAAAATTAAGAATACCGAATCGATAATCGATCAAATTAATCATTACCAAAAATATTTAAATCAAATAGATCAAAAAATAGGAAATAAAACTCAAGTTTATTTGAATCTAAGTGAATATGTAAAAAAAACAAATACACCTTTCGATTTAAAGTACCTATTCCAAGCAGATTTATACACTGAAGCAATTAAAAATCAACTAGATATTCGTTTTGGCTATCAAATAAAAAGGGCAATGGTAATTTTAAACAAGATGAGTTTACCTGCCCAAAACAGCACTTTACAACAATTTAAAGATGCATTTAAGAAAAGATATGAGACACGTGAAATTCCATTATCTACAGTATTGGATACAGAAATTGGTATTGGATATCGCCAAGATACACAAGCAGTAGATTCTACTCCTTTTTTAAATGACTTACAGGTTCCTCATAAACGCAACTTAAAACAAAATTTACAGTGGAATCCAGTAAAAGATATTCTAAATAACAAATTACAACAAGCTAGTTCTGAGAACCTATATACAATACAATTATTCGATAAGGATTTTAAAAACTTAGATATCAACTGGGAAGATCTTCCTGATTCCATGTCTACAATGACAGAAGTTTTCACATTAGACAATCAAGAAAAAATAGCATTATCTAGCATAGGGGGAGCATCTGCAGCGACTCTTCTTGGTCGTTTCTCAATCGGAAATCAAACAATTTTCGAACATGTTCAACATATCTCAACTATTGAGGAGCAAATGCATCCTGACAAACTTATTGCCGAAATAATTCACTTACCAGAATCTCGTACTGGAAACGTAATTCGTAGGGCTGTAATACGAAAATATGAAATTCCTTATTTAGGAAAATCTAGCCTTCCTATTGAGCAACAACTTCCTATACAAGATCTTATGCTCTCAATTAAAAATAACACTTTGGTTTTACGTTCCAAGAAACATAATAAAACTGTTCTTCCAAGACTGACCAATGCCCACAATTATAGTAGACAAAATTCTTTACCTATTTACCATTTTTTATGTGACATGCAAAAACAGAATATGCGAGGAGGCATTGCTTTTGATTGGGGCGAAATATTTGAAAAAAGCAAATTTTTACCTAGAGTAGAATACAAAAATTTTATCTTCTCAAAAGCGCGTTGGCGCATATCAAGAAAAGACATTGTTCCGTTTTTGGATGATATAAAAATCAAAAAAAATTACCACATTAAGGTAACAAAATGGAGAAAAAAACTACTAATACCAAAGTATGTACAGCTTATCGATAAAGATAATACGTTACTGATCAATTTTGAAAATAAAGAATCTACCCTTATGTGGTTAAATACTATAAAAAACAGAGAAGAATTTTTATTAGAAGAGTTTTTATTTACAGAAGATAGTCCTGTAAAACAGGGAAGTAATAAATATTCTAATCAATGTGTATTCTCATTTTACAATGAAACAAAAGTAAATCAAATACTTAAAAAAAATATCGTATTAGATTCTAGTAAATTATCAAAGATAACAATAAAGGCGTAACCCTCTTAAAGTGCAAGTCAAAAGAACCTTTATACCTGGAGAAGAATGGTTGTATTACAAAATATATTGTGGTGCCAGAACCTCGGATAATATTCTAATGAATACAATATATCCATTAATGAAATTATTAATCAAAAAAAGAATGATTGATCTATGGTTCTTTATTAGATATCATGATCCTAACACTCATATAAAACTTAGACTTCATGTCACTGATATTAGAAAAATTGCGGATATTATGCAGTCATTTAGTAGTACAATGCAACCGTATGTTACTGATGATATTATTTATAAAATTCAATTAGACACTTATCATCGTGAGTTAGAACGTTATGGCACAAATACTATTCATATTTCGGAAGAATTGTTTTACCATGAAAGTAATTTGTTATTAAAAAGTAAAACTCTAATTGAGGATGAAAATTTGTATTTCTTATTTATTATGAAGACAATTGATCAATTCCTTAACAGTTGTAATTATGGAAAACAAGAAAAATTAAATTTTGCAGTTAATAAAAGAGACGCATTTAAAATAGAGTTTAATGCCGATAAAACTCTTAATAAACAATTAGATCAAAAATACCGAAAGATTAAAAATGATCTTTCAAACTTTTTAAAATCAACTTATTCTCAGAATGAATTTAATGTTTTGGATAAAATAATAAATACAAAAGAAAAAGTGACTATAAAACTAATACAAGAGATTATAAATCATAATAAAGAAGGTAGTCTCAAAGTACCGTTTGATTATTTAATAGGAAGTCATATCCATATGTTAGTCAATAGAGCTTTTCGATCTAGACAAAGGTTTTATGAGCTTATTATTTATGATTTTTTTTGCAAATATTATAAATCTGATTATATAAAAAACTCATTATCTTTAAATTCATAATTTTAAAAAATTATGAAATGTATCTTAACCAAAAAACCAAATATTAATTCCTTAATAATAGGAGAGAAATTTGATAACAAACCCTACATCAAACTATCTGAAAAAAATCAGGTTAGCAGAAACAAAATTATCAGTATATGAAAAACAGGCTACTTGTTACATTTTTGATTTCATCATTTTGTTTTTTTGGAATAACAAACGCTCAAGAAGATGATGCTGATCAAGATACACTACTACAAAAAAAATATGAAGAACTATTAGAGAGTTTTGAGTATTATAAAAGTGATACTATACATTCAAAAGTTTTCGCATTAACGTATTTGCAAAAAGCCAAACAAGAAAGAGATATAATAAGACAAGCTGATGGATATTACATGTTATCAGAAATCACGGAGCAATCAAAAGCTCTAGCATATGGAGATAGCATTATTATGTTAACCAAAAACATCAAAGATTTTAACTATCCAGCAAAAGGACATTTACTTAAAGCTAGAATTTATGGAGGAAAAAGTCAATTCAAAAAAGCAATGGATGAATTGGTTTTATCTAATAAATATGCAAATGAAAATGAAAATATAGATCAACAATACAAGACAAAATATTTTATAGCTTTGCTTAAAGAAGATCTAGGCAAATCTTTAGAATCTTTAGAATCCTTAAAATCCATTGTTAATTATTACGGAAAACAGTTTAAAGATGATCACACTTATGAATATGACTATATTAAATCTTTATTCGCATTAGGAAGTTCTTTTAACAAAAATAAAATATACGATTCTGCATATACGACTAACAATAAAGCCATTAATCTCTCATTAAAATCTAAAGACAGTACATTGTATGGCCGTTTACTATTGTCTTCAGGTAGAACCCATTATTATAAGGATGAATATACATCCAGTCTTGACAGCATTCTTAAATTTAAAAAAATTTCTAAAAACAAACCTCAAAGCATTGGTACCTCGATACGTGCAGACTTATTTCTTGGTAAAATATATGCTAAACAAAAAAATCAAAAGGCTTCCTTAATTCATTTACAAAAAATGGATTCTCTAGCCTATGCAAAGAATTATTATTTCCCGACTATTCGATCAGGCTATGAACTGCTAATCAAAACATATGAAGAGAAAGAGGACATAAATAAACAATTGCTCTATATTAATAAGCTCCTGTACGTAGATAGTATTTTAGACACTAACTACAAACAAGTATATGTCAAGATAAATGATGATTACACTACCCCGAATCTTATTCTAGAAAAAGAACATATCATAAATTCTCTTCAAAAAAACAATAAAAACACAATTATTACAGTAGGTATCTTATTACTGTTGATCATATCTCTGATCCTAATTTTAGTTAGAAATGTTAAAAAACGAAAAGTATTTCAACAACGGTTTCTTGATTTGTATGAACAAAATAGTCACTCTGAACAAGAAAAAACTGATCCAGTTACAAATCAAATAAGTGAAACGCCAGCTATTTTAAACAAAAATGATACAATAGATATAGGTATTTCAGAAATTATAATTAATGATATTTTAAAACATCTTAATACTTTTGAAAAAAATAAAGATTTTATTAAAACTAACATTACCATTAATGCCTTATCAAAAGAGTTCAAGACAAACTCCAAATACTTATCTAAAATAATCAATACATATAAAGGAAAAAGTTTTAGTAATTACATCAATGAACTCCGTATAGATTTTGTCGTTGAAAAGTTAAAATCTGATTCTAAATTCAGAAAATATACGATAAAAGCAATTGCTAATGACATAGGTTTTAATACAACTGATGCTTTTTCTAGGTCATTTCATAAAAAAACTGGAATTTTTCCCTCATTTTTCTTAAAACAACTAGAGAAAAAACAAAATGAGGAAGAAAAAATAATTACTTAATATAAAGAATGAATTAGGTTAGTAAAAGCGATTTTTCTCAAAAAAAAATCTTGGAATTCTAAAAATTATTATCTCAGTTTATTAGATAAATAAGATTACTTTATATGTCAACATTAAATAATTAATTTTAAAAAATTTCAACACTAAAAAGGTCAACAAATTTAAAGATATAAAACAAACTTTCTCTGAACTAACCAAAATTATTAAAATGGAAGTAATTTTAAGTGAGAATCCTCTCAAAGCGCATAATTATGTATAGATTCATTATAAACGTATCTTCACCATTTTAAGAAAAGTTCTACTTCCATTTACTTTCATCCATTTCTATTTATAAATATTAGATTATTTTTTATGTTATCAGCGCACATCAATTAACGATTTAAATATCCTAGAATCTATACATATAAAACCCATACTCATTTTTCGTAATCTAGTAAGAATTTTTAATAAATACTTTATTTTTTCATTTTTAAAAATAAAATTCGATACTTAACTCAAAAAACGTCTTATTAAAGTGATTACAAATATTATATAAACTTCAATATTTCGATTTTTTTCTTAGTTAATTTTACAAAAAAAGAAACTCTCCTGTTACTTTTCATATAAAAACTAGAATAAATAAAAATAAAGAGTAAAAAATAACGATTTAGGTATTAAACACATAAAAAGCTAAAAAACAACCACTTAACTCTTTAATTTTCTTCAACGAAGACTCCGAATTCTTGAAATCCGGACACCGAATTCCTGAAATCAAGTTGCTACTCCTTTTTTTATAATGCAATAGCCTAACGTATCTCATACATTTGCTACATCATTAAATCATAAAACAATAAAATTTAAAACTCTACAACATGAAAAAAATGCAGAACTCAGAGAACGTAAACAAGCTTACTTTAGACAAATTTAAAATCGCTAAGCTTGATAATTTAATTAGTATTAAAGGAGGAGCATTATTAAATTTAGACGAGAATGATTCTGAAGATGATACTTGGGGAAGCTAAAAAGAAAACAAAGTATTTATTATCGTATAAAGGGAAGCAGAACTTCCCTTTATACTAATTTTTTTTATATGAAAATTAAGTTATTTATTATATGCGTTTTACTTATGAGTTGTCAAACTAAAAAAGATATACTACCTGAAAAAATTGTGGTAGATAAATATCATGGACAACTTATTGAAGATCCTTACCGATATTTAGAAAATTTGGAAGATCCCAAAGTAAAACAATGGATTGATCAACAAAACGATGTCTCAAATAATTTTCTACAAACTATAAATAAAAGACAAGAATTAGTTAATAAACAGATACAATTCGATAATAAAAAATCATTCACCATTTCTAAACTTAAGGTTACAAAAAATAACAAATATTTTTATTTAAAAAGGTCATCAAAAGATAATATTCCCAAACTATACTATAGAGAGTCGTATGAAGCTCAAGAAATAATGTTATATAACCCTAAGGATTACAAATCAAATGTCGACTCCGAATTTGTTATAAACTATATTGCACCCAATTGGGATGGAACTAAAATTGTTATTAGTCTAACCAAAATGGGTAAGGAAATTTCTGACCTAATTATTTATGACATACTTTCCAAGACTATCAGCCCTGAGATCATAAGTAATGTATGGCCTACAAGCTCTGGAGGAATACATTGGTTGCCAGATAACTCTGGATTTATGTATTTACAATACATAAACTCAGATCCAAAATCCAAACAATTTTCATTAAACACAAAATCTGTAATTTATAAACTTGGAGCTGATCCAAAACAATTAAAAGAACTATTTTCCAAGAGTCATAATCCAAAATTAAATCTTAAAGAACAAGAAACACCAATTATATCATTCAATGATAAAAGTAATAAATACATTATTGGAAAAGTAAGGGGAAATAAAAGTTACTACGATGCTTATTCTTTAAAAATAAGCGAATTGGATGGCAAAAATTGGAAAACTCTCTTTAAAACATCTGACAAGATTAAAAGCTATATAGTTAAAGGAGACTCTTTAATTTACATAACTTCTAAAAATGCTCCTAATTTCAAAATATGTAGTACCTCTATACTTAATCCCGATTTCGAAAACCCTAAAACATTAGTAAAAGAAAAAAGAGATTTAGTTATTACAGATTTTAGTTTTACTAGTGAAGGACTATATTTCGTAACTAGTAAAAATGGTATAAAAGCTAGTTTATTCAAGCTTGAAAATAATTCTCAAAAAGAGATAACCTTACCAAAGATTTACGGCAATATAAGCCTGAATTCAAGAGGATTAGATTATCCTGAACTTTGGATTAATGCTAGTGGTTGGACCACAGATAATAAACGATTTGAATATTTTAACGAACGACTGGTAGATAAAGACATAAATACAGCATTAGAAGATCAGCGATTCAAAGACATAATTGTCGAAGAAATTGAAGTAACAGCTCACGATGGAGAAAAGATTCCTCTTTCATTATTTTATAATAAAAATATAAATAAAAAAGGAAAAAACAGAGTCCTGATGGATGGTTATGGAGCTTATGGAAGATCAATGAAACCATCTTTTCAAATTAGAAGATTATTATGGGTGCTGGAAGGCGGAGTTTATGCTGTAGCACATGTAAGAGGAGGAGGAGAAAAAGGAGATGCCTGGCATAAAGGAGGTAAAAAACTAACAAAACCTAATACTTGGAAAGATTTTATAGCTTGCGCAGAATATTTAATTCATAATGATATTACAACTAAAAACAAATTAGCAATATGGAGTGGTAGCGCAGGAGGAATAATGATTGGAAGAGCGATCACAGAGCGTCCTGATTTATTTAAAGCAGGAATTATAGAATTTGGAATGTTAAATACTCTTAGGTCGGAAAATAGAGCAAACGGGGCAAAAAACATAAAAGAATATGGTACAATAAAAGATCCGGAAGAATTCAAAGCTTTATTAGAAATGGATGCATATCACAATTTAAAACAAGGTGAAAAATACCCTGCCACTTTATTAACTGCTGGTCTAAATGATCCTAGAGTACCTGCTTGGTTTTCTATTAAATTTGCTGCCCGTATACAAGCTTTTAACGCAGGTAACACCGATAACCTTTTGCTTATAGATAAAAAAGCAGGGCATGGAAAAGACGATACTAAAACTAAAGAATTTGAAAGATTTGCCAATATCATTTCTTTCGCTCTTTGGCAAACTGGACATCCAAATTATCAACCAAAATAAAACAACATAACTACCTACATTATTTATTAACTGTAATACGACATAATTATGGGTAAAACTATCTTTTTTAAATCACAAATAAGCATAAAAAAATCCATTCAAAATTGAATGGATTTTTTTGGTGGGCAATGAGGGATTCGAACCCCCGACCCCCTCGGTGTAAACGAGGTGCTCTGAACCAACTGAGCTAATTGCCCTTTTATGTTTCACAACCCTTATTCGTGATTGCGGATGCAAATATAACACAGTTTTACAGTCTACCAAAAGAATTTGAAAGAAAAATTAAATTATTTCTCCAACTACGAATGTACTACCTCCAACATAGATCAAATCCTTATTGCTAGCCTCCTGTAAAGCAGTCTTATAAGCCAACAACACAGAACTATAAGCTTTTCCTTTCAAATTAAAATTTAACGCTTCTTCCTGTAATATTTTCGCTTTTAATCCTCTTCCTATATCAGGTTTTGCAAAATAATAAATCGCGTTTACAGGAAATAAAGGTAAAACACTTTGTAAATCTTTATCGTTAACCACACCTAGAACTATATGCAAAGTATCATATTTTTCCTCTGACAACTGTTTCATTACATAAGTTAAGCCATCTTCATTATGTGCAGTATCACATATAACTTTTGGTTTTTCTCCTAATATTTGCCACCTACCTAATAGACTTGTGTTTTTTGCAACATTTGCAAACCCATTCTCCATACTCTCATTACTAATACTCCATCCTTTTTCTTTTAGAACAAGAATCGTTTGCAATACGGTTTTCATATTTTCGTCCTGATACCTGCCTTTTAGATCCGTACTAAAAACCACACCTTGGTAATCAAAAGCAAAATAGATATCACTATGGTGCTCTAAAGCCTTTTCTTCAAATACGCTCTTCGTCTCTTCAGTTGTTCTACCTACAACAATAGGCACATTGTTTTTAATAATTCCTGCCTTTTCTCTTGCAATTTCTCTTAATGTATTTCCTAAAAACTGCGTATGATCTAATCCTATATTAGTAATAACAGAAACCTCTGGTATAATAATATTTGTAGAATCCAACCTACCTCCTAAACCGACTTCGATTATTGCGATATCTACATTGGATTCAGAAAAATATTGAAAAGCCAAGCCAACGGTCATTTCAAAGAATGATAATTGATTTGCTTCAAAATACGACCTATGCTTTGAAACAAAATTCACTACATACTCTTTGCTTATAACTTTTCCATTAACACGAATTCGTTCTCTAAAATCTTTAAGGTGCGGTGAAGTATACAAACCGACTTTATATCCTGATTCTTGTAAAACAGAAGCAAGCATATGACTAGTCGATCCTTTTCCATTAGTTCCAGCTACGTGGACATTCCTGAATTTATTTTCAGGATTTTTAAGATAAGTTACTAAATTAACTGTATTTGTTAAATCAATTTTATATGCGCTTGCACCCTGACGCTGATACATTGGTAACTGTGCAAACATCCACTCTAAAGTTGCTTGATAGTCGATATTAAATTCTTTAATTATTGATTTATAAAATTTGTTCCATTTTTAAAGTTAAAAAAAGAACTTATTATTTATATGAAGAAAAGTTTAAAATTATCAATATAAATGTAGTTACTCACCTAACCCAAAAGTCACTTCTACGAAACCAATTTGCTTGACTGGAGCTTTTGGATCAGCTTTCCACTTAAAAGTAAGCGCTGTCTTCTTAGCAGGGTCTAGAAGACACTTAGCACTATTTGTAGTACCCTTAACTCCAGGAATAGCCTGAACAACTTTGCCTGATCTGTTAACGATAATTTTCACTACCACTCGTCCAGCTTCATTACACTCTTGTACTACTTTAGAATTTGTAGGTCTTCCTCTCCCGTTAAGACCATATCCAACGCCTCCTGTACCTCCGGGACCTGGTTGTCCATAATAACTAGTAGCATAAGGATTCCCATTAGGATTACCTTTATCTCCAGGCTTTCCGTCATCTCCTTCTCCTCCTTTAGCTTTGCCATCACTCTTAGGACCATTAGAAAAGCTATCTAATATATCCAAAGTCCATTTATCCGGTTTAGGGTCCGGTTTCTTTTCCTCTACTTTTTCTACTGGCTTTTCTTCAACTTTTTTTTCTGCTGGCTTATTTTTTGGTTTTTCTTTCGGTTTCTCTACCTTTTTTTGAGGTTCTTTTTTTGGTTTTTCCTCTACTACAGGAGCATCATCAATATCCTGGGTAACCACTTCTTCTGTAATCTCAGGAGTTTCAGGTTCCGGTTCGGGAACATCCGAAGCAGATTCTGGAGTTGTTTGTTTTGGAGATGATTTTATTGCCTCGGTCGGCTGAATATCTCCTGATCCAGTTAGTGTTGTTCCAAAATTAACAGCGATACCGCCTTCAGGGTCTGGATCTAACTGGCTTAATCCTAGATAAAACAATAAAAAAATAATAGCCACATGTAATATTATGGTTATTATAAAAGACTTTTTTTTATGTTTTGTATCTAGTTTCAACATAAATTATTCTGGTTTTACAGCTAAGATTACTTTAAATTTATTTCTATTTGCTATATCCATTACTCCAACAGCTTTTTCAATAGGAACTCCTTCCTCAGCTCTTAGTATAATAGTAGGCTCATTTTTACCTGACAACTTAGTTAACAAAGTAGATTCTAATCTACTCTGACTCACTCGTTCATTATCTACATAGTACTGTAACTTATTAGTAATACTAACTGATATATTTTGAACGTTAGAACTCTTACCTTTAGCCTTTGGCAATATTAAATCAAGCGCTTCAGGCGTAATTGTTGGAGATGTTAGTAAAAAGAACACCAGCAACAAAAACACAATATCCGTCATAGACGACATACTGAATTCTGGACTGACTTTATTTCTTCCTCTTAAATTCATATTAAGCAGGTTCGTTTAATAAATCAAGGAAATCCACTGTAGTTGCCTCCATTTGATGAATAACCTTATCTGTTCTTACAACTAAATGATTATATCCTATGTAAGCAACAATACCAACTACTAATCCAGCAACTGTAGTCGTCATCGCGGTATAAATACCTTCTGCCAACGATCCCATGTCTGCACTTCCTGAACTTGATGCCAAATTATGAAATGCTAAAATCATACCAATTACAGTACCTAGAAATCCTATCATCGGAGCAGCACCAGCAACCGTAGCTAAAATACTTACGTTTTTCTCCAATTTATAAACTTCTAGTCGACCTGCGTTTTCTATTGCTTTATTAATATCTTCTAAAGGATTTCCTATTCTTGAAATTCCTTTTTCGGTTAACCTAGCAACAGGATTATTAGTCTGCGCACATAAAATTTTTGCAGCTTCAATTTTACCACTTGCAACATTATCTCTAATTTGATGCATAAAACTTTCATCATATTTAGATGCTGCTTTAATTGCAAAAATTCTTTCGAAATAAATATAAACTGCTACAAATAACAAAACAAAAAGTATAGCTATAATAACTACTCCTCCTGTTCCTCCGCTAAGCAATAAATCGATAATGGACAATGTTTTTTCTTCTGCTTCCGGATCAATTTCTTTGGTATTTTGGGCAAACATACCAAACATCAATAAATGGGTCATATTTGTTCTTGTTAATTTAGTGTTAGTATACTAACGTTATTTCTATAGGTTAAGTATATTTTTAATGATTGTTATAATACATAAATTATTCCTAAAAGACCTACACCACCAAGTATGATAGTATATGGTAATGCCATTTTAACCATTCTTCCATAAGACAAACCAATAAGTGGAGCTAAAGAAGAAGTAAGTAAGAATAAGAACGCCGCTTGACCATTAGGTGTTGCAACACTAGGTAAATTTGTTCCTGTATTTATAGCAATAGCTAATTTTTCGAATTGTTCTCTTGTTATAACACCATTATCAAATGCTTGTTTTACCTCTCCGATATATACAGTCGCAACAAATACATTATCACTAATCATGGATAGCAATCCGTTAGCCACATAGAACATAGAAGGTTGTTTAGATGGATCCAGAGATAATGCCCAATCAATTATAGGTGAAAAAAGATGTTGATCATGAATCATAGCTACGATAACGAAGAAAACTACCAACAATCCTGTAAATGGAAGCGCCTCTTCAAAAGCTTTTCCTAATTGATGTTCTTCTGTAATTCCCATAAAGGCAGTTTGTATAATTATCAATGCCAAACCAATAAATCCTACAGGTGCTAAATGCAATGCTAAACCAATAATAAGAAGTATAGCCGACACTCCTTGTACTATTAATCCATATTTTGCCTTATCTGATCTATTTGCATCTTCTTGATCAGTATAATTCTCAATAATTCTTCTTGCCACTTCTGGTAACTTAGCTCCAAATCCAAACGAGGCAGTTAACTCTAGAACTACGGTAGTTAATAATCCTGCTGCTAATACCGGTAATGTAATAGGAGCCATTTTAATGAAGAATTCTATAAAATCCCATCCCATTCTTTCTCCTATTAACAGATTTTGAGGTTCTCCTACCAAAGTACATACTCCTCCTAAAGCAGTTCCCACTACACCATGCATCACTAAACTCCTTAAAAAACTTCTAAACTCTTCCAATGTTTCACCGCTAAGTTCTTTTCGATCCAGTGATCCATCCTGATCAAAATCAGAAGCGGGCATAGAATGAATTTTATGATACACTCCATAAAAACCAACAGCAACACTAATTAACACCGCCGTAACGGTTAATGCATCCAGAAAAGCTGAAAGTACTGCTGCTAGAAAAACAAACAGCATGGACAATATCATTTTTGATTTTATTTTAGTAAATACTTTACTAAAGATGTACATTAATAATGGCTTCATAAAATAAATTCCAGCCACCATAAATACCAAAAGTAATACTACTTCTAAATTCTGATCCACTTCGTGATAGGCATTCTTTGGAGTAGTAAGGTTAAGTGCTAAAATTTCTATTGCTAATAGTCCTCCTGACTGCAAGGGATAACATTTTAATGCCATCGCCAATGTAAAAATGAATTCTGCAATAAATATCCAAGACGTAATTGTCTTACCGAGGAAAAAAAACGAAAACACATTAAAGATTAGAAATCCTATCATTACGGTTTTAAACCATTTAGGACTATTACCTAGAAAATATTTAAACATAGTATATGTAATTAATTTGTATAATAATTAAACTAACTGTTTGAAAGCAATCTCAAACGCTGTTCTACTTATATTCTTATTAGAATTATTTTTATCAAATATTCTTTGTATCGCATCTCTTATTGTTAGAGATGTATCATTGAAAATTGCTTCATCTGTCATCAAAACTCTTCTCTCCATGAAATAAGCAAATACCCTTGCCATTCCACAATTAGAAATAAAATCAGGAATTAAGCTTACTTGCTCATCCGTGTACTCCATAATAGAACCAAAAAATATTTCTTTATCTGCAAAAGGTACATTTGCTCCACAAGAAATCACTTCCAAGCCAGAATTTATCATTTGCGTAATCTGATCTTTTGTAATTAATCTAGATGCAGCACAAGGAGCAAAAATTTCCGTTTGCAAAGACCATATTTTATTATTTAATTCTTCAAAAGGAATTAGTGTTTCACTATATAATTTATTTCCTTTTTTATTAAGATAAAGTTCTTTTATTTCTTCAAAAGAAAAACCATCTTCATTTATTAATCCACCAGCATGATCAATAATTCCAACAACTTTAGCTCCCATTTCTGAAAGATAATATGCCGCTGCAGACCCTACATTTCCAAAACCTTGTACAACCGCCTTTTTACCTTTTACAGTACCACTATAAATATCATAATAGTGTCTTACTGCTTCCGCTACTCCATATCCAGTAATCATATCGGCTACCGTATATTTTCTTGACACATCAGGAGAAAAAGTTGTGTTCTCCAAAACTTTTATAACTCCTTGGCGTAATTGTCCAATTCTATTTATCTTATCAGCTTCTGTTGGTTGAAAATGCCCGTTAAAAACTCCTTCTTGTGGATGCCATACTCCACAGTTCTCAGTTATAGGTATTACTTCGTGGATCTCATCAACATTTAAGTCCCCTCCTGTTCCATAATAACTCTTAAGTAATGGAGAAACTGCTTTATACCATCTCTCTAAAACTCCCTTTTTTCTTGGATCAGTTGGATCAAAATTAATACCTGACTTAGCTCCTCCTATTTCTGGGCCTGAAACTGTAAACTTAACCTCCATGGTTTTTGCCAAAGAAAGAACCTCATTCATATCCAATCCTAATCTCATTCGCGTTCCACCACCAGCGGCTCCTCCTCTTAATGAATTAATAACTGTCCATCCTTCAGCTTCCGTTTCAGAATCTTTCCAGTTAAAAACTATTTCAGGGGCTTTATTTTCGTATTTTTTTAATAATTCTTTCATTTTTTAAAACTTCAATTTATACAAATGCACTTTGACTAAAGATTTTATCTTTCCTAACTTCTAATTAAATAATCCCTCCATTACGGAGTTAGTGCTGTCTCATAAAAAGTTTTTAAATAAATTGAATAATTATCACCCAAAAGTGACTTCACAAATATAAAAAACTAAATAGGGAGAAACCTTAAATTAAAAAAAATAATAAGCCAAAATTATTTCTTGTCTTAACAGACAAATATTCCAAGAAAAATAAGACATCTAAAATGAAAAACACTATTAAATATCAATCTCTAAAAGAAATTACCAAAAAATGAAAAAAACATCAAAACTTGTGTATTATAACTTATATTTGTAGAATTAATAAAAATATCGAGTTTATCTCGATTTATTTTCATCAAAAAGTTGAATTCGCGTGTTATGCACGCACAGTAAATAAGGATCAAATATGGACTTTAAATTATCCGAAGAACAATTAATGATACGCGATGCTGCTCGTGATTTTGCTAAAGCAGAGTTATTACCAGGAGTCATTGAAAGAGACAACAAGCAAGAATTCCCTACTGAACAAGTCAAAAAAATGGGAGAGCTTGGGTTTTTAGGAATGATGGCATCACCAGAATATGGTGGTGGTGGTATGGATACACTTTCATATGTACTCGTAATGGAAGAGCTATCCAAAATAGATGCATCTTGCTCTGTAATCGTATCTGTTAATAATTCTTTGGTATGCTGGGGCCTTGATACTTATGGCACTCCAGAGCAAAAAGAAAAATATCTTAGTAAACTAACTACTGGACAATCAATAGGAGCTTTCTGTTTATCAGAACCTGAAGCTGGAAGTGATGCTACTTCACAAAAAACAACAGCAATTGATAAAGGAGACCATTATATTTTAAATGGAACTAAAAATTGGATTACTAATGGAGGTA
>NZ_CP031966.1:2862500-5461560 GCF_003443695.1 Aquimarina sp. AD1
TGATAGGTTTTATAGATTCGCTCCTTCTCGCAAAGTGGCTGCTCTCTGTACCTACCATTGTAGCACGTGTGTGGCCCAGGACGTAAGGGCCGTGATGATTTGACGTCATCCCCACCTTCCTCGCGGTTTGCACCGGCAGTCTTGCTAGAGTTCCCGACATTACTCGCTGGCAACTAACAACAGGGGTTGCGCTCGTTATAGGACTTAACCTGACACCTCACGGCACGAGCTGACGACAACCATGCAGCACCTTGTAATATGTCCGAAGAAAAGTCTATCTCTAAACCTGTCATACTACATTTAAGCCCTGGTAAGGTTCCTCGCGTATCATCGAATTAAACCACATGCTCCACCGCTTGTGCGGGCCCCCGTCAATTCCTTTGAGTTTCATTCTTGCGAACGTACTCCCCAGGTGGGTTACTTATCACTTTCGCTTAGCCACTCAGACCGAAGTCCGAACAGCTAGTAACCATCGTTTACGGCGTGGACTACCAGGGTATCTAATCCTGTTCGCTACCCACGCTTTCGTCCCTTAGCGTCAATACATTATTAGTGATCTGCCTTCGCAATCGGTATTCTAAGTAATATCTATGCATTTCACCGCTACACTACTTATTCTAACCACTTCATAATGATTCAAGACCTGCAGTATCAATGGCAATTTTCCGGTTGAGCCGAAAACTTTCACCACTGACTTACAGACCCGCCTACGGACCCTTTAAACCCAATGATTCCGGATAACGCTTGGATCCTCCGTATTACCGCGGCTGCTGGCACGGAGTTAGCCGATCCTTATTCGTAGAGTACCGTCAGAGTTCCACACGTGGAACTGTTTCTTCCTCTATAAAAGTAGTTTACAACCCATAGGGCAGTCTTCCTACACGCGGCATGGCTGGATCAGAGTTGCCTCCATTGTCCAATATTCCTCACTGCTGCCTCCCGTAGGAGTCTGGTCCGTGTCTCAGTACCAGTGTGGGGGATCTCCCTCTCAGGACCCCTATCTATCGTTGCCTTGGTATGCCGTTACCATACCAACTAGCTAATAGAACGCATAGCCATCTTATAGCAATAAATCTTTAATGATTAAATGATGCCATCTTATCATACTATAAGGTATTAATCCAAATTTCTCTGGGCTATCCCTTACTATAAGGTAGGTTCTATACGCGTTACGCACCCGTGCGCCGGTCGTCGTCAAGTGCAAGCACTCACGTTACCCCTCGACTTGCATGTGTTAAGCCTGCCGCTAGCGTTCATCCTGAGCCAGGATCAAACTCTTCATCGTGTATTCTTAAATATTATTTAACAATAACAACAGGAATTTTAAATCGTATCTCAAAAATGCTTCTAGTCTTAATTCTTATTGTAATATGATCGTAAATAAATACAACCATAATACGCGCTGTCAATCAATATATCAATGAACTTTTTTAACTATCTGAAAACAATCTTCATTGCCAGTCGTTAATCGAAAATTAACAAGGAATCGAACCCTATAAATGAACCTAATCACTCTACTCCAGTACAACTTTTATTCTTATGAACTTCGCTTGTTTCTCAAAGCGGGTGCAAATATACAACCTCTTTTTAATTCCACAAAACTTTTTTGAAAAAAAATAAAGTTTTTTTTAGAACCTGAACCAAATCTACAAAAGCATCTAAACCCCAGTAAAACCTAACTCAAACAAACAAAATCAATCTCAATGAACACAACAAAACAATATCCCGTTTTGCGGGTGCAAACATACAACCCTTTTTCTAATCAACAACAACTTTTTTAAAGAAAATTTTAATCTTTTTATAACAACCTAGAAACATACGATTTACACAAACAAAAAAAATAGAAAACAATCCACAATAAATCAAAACAATAATATCAAATTAAATAACAACCTGTCCTTATTATTATACCACATTAATAAAACAACTTAAAACATCCCATGAAATAACATATAATATATAAAGTAAAATATAAGCTATGCATAAAGATTATTATATAACAACTGTGCTTCTAGCTATTACAACTAAGGTTATTGAAATAAAAATTGTCGCTATTTAGGAAAGAACCAACAATTCTAACGTTTAGAATATCATTAAAAAATTAGTTAGATTACTTTCTGGATCTAATTCTAGCTTTTTTCGAAGTTTATGCCTATTAACATCGACACTCTGGGGACTTATTCCTAATAAAGGTGCTATTTCCTTGGAAGATAAGTTCATTTTAAGATAAGCACACAGTCTAAGATCTTTTGATGTCAAACTCGGATACTGTTTTGACAAACGTTCATAAAACTCTTGATGAGACTTATCAAAATTTATTTTAAATATTTTACTCTCTTTGTCGGTTATATAATATTCTACCAATCTTTTTAAGTCCATGTAATTACTATCATGAGATCTTGAATTAGGAGATTCTTGAATTTTCACAATTTTATCCCTAATCTTTTTTAAAATTTTATTTTTATTCAGATTAACATAAGCAATTTGAGTAAGTTCTCTACTTTTTGCTTTTACCTCACTTTCTAATTTAGAATTCTTAAGTTCGATTATCCTACGTTCTTGTTCTAACTTTTGTGCCTTATGTTCCTCTTCTTGTTTCTTTAGCTTTTCTTCTTTTAATTCAAGTAATTTCTTTTTTTGCTTTTTCATTTTATAACGATTGATAAAGCGCGCTATAAGAAGCATTCCTCCAATCAACAAAATATAAAAACAATATGCCCAAGATGTTCTATATAACGGAGGTTTTATCGTAAATACAAAAGAAGACTCTTTTACAACTTCATCATACTTTGCTTTTACATAAAACGTATAATTACCTTCCTTCAAATTATACAATGTATGTTCTGTAGAAGTGGTCCAATCACTCCATTCTTGATCATTTAACTTTGATTGAAACGTAACTTTTTTACCATATATAGGCAAAGCATACCTTATCTTAAGGTCATTATCCTTAAAAGGTATATTAGATTCTTCTTCATAAGAAACTTTACTACCCACTGAAACAAAATCCCGAATTAAAACCTTTTCTCTTATATTTTCTAAAGGAGTCAAATTATCTCTAATATAAACTGAAAAGCCACTGTATATAGGAATAAGCTCATGCTTTTCATCTAATGTAAAAGCATTTAAAACATCTGGAACCAATTGATCTTGCAATTCTCTAAGATTGACAGCTTCCTTTTCATTCTCTATAACGACGCTCTCATTATCAACATACCAAGTTTCTCCATTTTTTTTTATAATTCTCGGAGAATATCCTTTTTTCTCACCCAGTTCTCTCTTTTCAAAAGAATCACTATTTGATTTATACCGATATGAATAAAAACCTGAAGTAATCATTATCTCATTATCCACTTTAGACAATGACAACACTCCTCCTTCGAAATCACTTAAAGGAAAAAAACTTTCTTGCAAAAGTGTTTTACTCTTATAATCTAACTTAAACTTAAAAACACCTTCTGATCGCAGAGCTAACCATATATAATTATCTTCATCTACCTCCAGATATCTTACTGATTTACTAAATCCTTTAAGCTGATATTCTTGCCAACTCTCTTCTATTTTTTCATATAAGGACACTCCATTGTAATTTGGAGAAATAATGACATCCTCTTTATCCACCCTAAACGATCTAAAATCCCAGGCGCCTTTACTAAACCCCATCTTTTTAAGAATCTTTCCACTCAATGTATAGGCTCCAGTATCATGACCAACAAAAACATTGTCATTAATTGAAACTAAGTTCCAGACCTGACCATTAAGCAACTGTTCAAAATCCTCTTTATCTGTAATTGATTTCACATCTAAAGAATAAAGTCCTTGATTTGTTCCTATATAATAAAAACCCTCATCCTTTACAGCCGCATATGTAGTTCCTAATTTACCATAGTAATCATAAAAATATTTAAGAGAAGAATTTAGTTTTAAATAATCTACACCATAATCCAATGCCAACCAAAGGTTATGTTCATCATCTTGAAATATTGACAAAACAGTATTGTTTTGCAACCCCTTTAACTTATTAATATTTTCAACTTTTCTTGTCTCTAGGTCAAGTATATACAATCCATTAGAAACTGTCCCTAAAGCGATTCTTCCATCCTTCAATTTTAAAAAAGAAAAAATTTGTGCCTTTCTTACCTCATCCGACATAGCGAAATCCAAGGTTGTAATTTCACCATCACTCAACTTAAACAATCCCTTAGTATCACTAATTAGAATTAAATCATCACGGTCATCCGTTACACCTATAATATTTGCATTTAACTCATCATTATCATAAACCGGAAATAGACTTGTTCCTGACAACTTAAAAACTCCATGTTTATCGTCATTAACATACAAATCATCATCAATTTTATAGCTCCATTTAAAACAACAGGGAGCTGGAATTTTGGTAATGATATTGCCTTGATTTATATATAGATTCCCAAACGTTTGAAAAACAACTTCATCATTAATTTCATGTATCCTCCAATACTCCTCTGCGCTATCAGAAACGCCTTTATCAACATTATTTAACAGGGAAACATCGTATGTGTTTTTTAATTGGTTTTTTAACAATCCAAAATGTCCATCAGCTCCAAAATAAATTGAATCTTTGTTCTTAACAAATAGACTTCTATTAACCATGGCATTATTGGTTGCTACAGAATTCCATTCACTTCCATCAAAAATTAAAACTTTATTTTCATTTGCTATATATATAATTCCATTTTCATCTTGTTCAATATCCCAAGATTGTGCACCAAATCCCATATTTTTAGTATCATAATGGGTAATCTTAGGTAAAATCTTATTTTCAATAGATTGTGAAAAAGAAAGAAATTGAAGTAGAAAAAGTAAAAAACAAATACGATTCATTAAATGCTATCTTTTGGGCTAAGGTAGTCTATCAAATATACTGAAAATTATCTTAACATACTTATTAAAAGACGACTAAAAATAATTTCAATAAAATATCTTAATTTTTGTGATTTAAAATAAAAACAAAAATATCCACATAAATAATGGCAAATCGTTTTGTAAAGCCCTATTTTTAAAGCTACAACACTTAGATGAAAAACAAAATGAAAATATTCCATACAAAATTCATTTTTTATACATTTTTAGCACTACTCTTTTTAAATTGTAATAAGAAAAAACAAACTAAATTATTTACACTAAAAAGTTCTAAAGAGACATCAATTAATTTCTCCAACACTTTAACAAATACATCAGACTGGAATGCTCTTAACTACTTGTATTTTTATATTGGAGCCGGTGTAACAAGTGCTGACTTTAATAATGATGGCTTAACCGACTTATATTTTGTTGCTAATATGGAGAGTGACAAAATATATTTGAATAAGGGGAACCTGAAATTTGAAGACATTACCAAACCATCTGGAATAAATAACAAAGACGGTTGGTCGTCTGGTGTTACTCATGTAGACATCAATAATGATGGATGGTTAGACATCTATATCTCAAAACTTGGAAAACACAGAAATAAAAAAGGTAAAAATCTATTATACGTAAACCAAGGGCTCAATCAAAATGGAATTCCCGTTTTTAAGGAAGAAGCAAAAAAATATGGATTAGATATTATTGGTTTCTCTAATCAAGCTGCTTTTTTGGACTATGATCTTGATGGAGATCTGGACTTATATGTTTTAAACTATTCTGTATATCCGAAAAGAACATATGGAGATTCTAAAAAACGACTTGTAAAAGATTCTCTAGCTGGTGATAAATTTTTTATAAATGATAATGGAGTTTATAAAGACGCTACCAATGAATCAAGAATCTTTAGTAGTATTATTGGTTATGGACTTGGTGTATCCGTAAGTGATATAAACAATGATGGTTATCCAGATATTTATGTTGGTAATGACTTTTTTGAAAATGATTACTTATATATAAACCAAAAAGATGGGACTTTTAAAGATATTTTATCTCAAGATTTTAAAAAATTTGGTCATACCACTAACTTCTCTATGGGCAATGACATTGCTGATTTTAATAACGATGGTCGCATGGATATTCTATCATTGGATATGCTTTCTGATGATTTGCAAAGTTTAAAAACTACAGAAAGTGACATGAATTATCAAAACTTTAATCAGTATTTAAAGAAAGGCTATCATCCTCAATTTATTAGAAACACCTTACAACTCAATAATGGAAACTTAAACTTTAGTGATATTTCATATCAGGTTGGTGTTTCTGGTACAGAGTGGTCTTGGGCTGGATTATTTGCCGACCTTGACAATGATGGATTTAAAGACATCTACATTACTAATGGAATATACGGAGCTACTAATGATAAAGATTTTGTTAGTTTCATTTCTAACGGAATTATTTCAAATCAAATCAGTACAAATATGTCTGAGAATGATTTAAAATTAGTAGATCGATTACCAAAAAAACATACTCCAAATTATTTATTTAAAAACAAAAACGGTTTTGATTTTGAAGATGTCACCGACACTTGGTTTGAAAAAAAACCATCCTTTAGCAATGGAGCTGTTTACGTAGATTTAGATAATGACGGGGATTTAGATCTGGTCACAAATAATGTGAACGAAACTGCTATGATCATGGAAAACAACAGCAATACACTATCTAAAGAAAACAATTATCTAGCAATTGAATTTAATGGATCTACAAATAATAGATTTGGTATTGGATCTAAGGTTATTGCTTATACAAAAAATCAAACTATTACTCAAGAAAATTACCCTTCCAGAGGATATATTTCTGCCGTTTCACCCAAAATGCATATAGGCCTAGGACCTCATAACACCTTAGATTCTTTAATCATAGTTTGGCCCGGAGGATCTTTTCAAACATTAAAAAACATTAGTAGCAACCAATCATTAAAGGTGAACAAACAAGAGGCAAAGCATGATTTTTATGCAATAACAACTAAAAAAAATACGGAATCATTACTGACTAATGTTTCTCAAAAAATACCATACCGCCATAATGATAATAATTATAATGAATTTAATAGAGAAATTCTTATCCCATATATGAATACTAATCAGGGACCAGAAATTACTGTTGGTGATATAAACAGTGATGGTAATGATGATTTTTTCATAGGAGCTGCCAAAGGAAAACCTGCTCAACTATTTATACAAGGAACTGATGGAATATTTACGGCATTAAAAACCCCAGAAATAGACGAAACTTTTCAATCAGAAAATACAGACAACATATTTATTGATACTGATAATGATAATGATCTTGATCTTATTGTCATTAATGGAGGAAATGAAACTGGAGCAACAACTGATAATCTTTCCGTTTACTATTTCAGAAATCAAAATGGATCATTTATTAGAGATTATCAAAGCTTTAAAAACTTATCAATCAATGGATCAGTTGTCAAAGCATTTGATTTTGATAGTGATGGTGATCAAGATATACTTATAGGTTCTAATAGTATTCCATCTGCATTTGGTATGAATCCTCAGAATTATATTTTTGAAAACGATGGAACTGGAAACTTTCTTGATGTAACAAAAACTATTGCACCAGAACTCACTTCCATAGGATTAGTTCAGGATGTAACATTTGCAGACATAAATAATGATAAACAAACAGATATTATAATAGCTGGATATTGGATGCCAATCCAAATATTTATAAATAAAAACAACATTTTTAAATTAGATAAAAAAAGCAATCTACAAAATACATCTGGCTTCTGGAATTCTATAAAAACTAGTGATATTGATAATGATGGAGATATTGATATTATCGGTGGGAATTGGGGATTAAATACTAGATTAACTGCAAGCCAAGAAGAACCTATAACTCTTATGCTTAGTGATTTTGATGACAATGGAAAAATGGATCCTGTAATAACACATTTTTATCAAGGAACGGAAACGGTTTTTAACAATAAGGATGAATTAAGTAAGCAAATGCCTGTCATCAACAAAAGACATTTGTCTTATGCTAAATTTGCTAAGGCAAATTTCTCAGAATATCTTCCGGAACAAAAAATCAAAACTGCCATTAAAAAAAGAGTAACCGAACTAAAGAGTTGTTACTTCCTTAACAATGGTGATGGTACTTTCTCGAAAAAAACCTTACCCAAAGAAGCTCAAATTTCCTGTATCAACACAATGTATATAGATGACTTTAATAGTGACAGTTATGATGACATCTTATTATCTGGTAATAATTATGAATTGAATACTCAACTATCCAGACTTGATGCTTTTCATGGAATGTTATTAATAAATGATCAGAAAGGTGGATTTGTTAAAGATAATAAGAGCTTGTTTGAAATTCAAGGTCCAGCTAGGGATATTGAAAAAATTAAAATTAAAAATCAGCAATATTATTTAGCCAGTATAAACAATGATAGTATTTGTGTACTCAAAAAAAACTATCCCTCTAAATAATACAATCCCATTACCCTCTATATATCCTAATTTAATTCTATAATTAGGATATATGAAGAATTTTTGACTAGAATCTTGGATGTAAAATTGATACCTAACAACTTTTGTTAATTCAAATTATAAAAACCTCCATTTCGTTTATCAAAAAAAAGACCTCATAATTATCGTAATCATGAAATCTTGCTACCTAATCCATTAACACAAGATTTACAAATAGCAATGATATCTTATTTATCTAAACAATATCGTTTCTATTACAAATAAAAAATGCTGAAGATATTTACATCTTCAGCATTTTAAAAAAACAACTAATTTAATTTAGTGAAACTCCATTACTATTATTACTATTTACTGGTATACTCTTACATAATCAACTTCCATAGTAGCTTCTGTAAAATCAGGACTAACAGCACCTCCAAAATCTCCACCCATTGCTACGTTAAGGATGAAAAAGAAATCATCTCTAAATGGTAATCCATCGGTGATTGTAAATGTGTTATATTCTACCCCATCTACTTTGAACACTATTTTATTAGTATCCCACTCTGCTCTAAAAACATGAAAGCCTTCATCTAGTCCATCTACATCTAAAGATCTTGATGTAGTATTATCAGCTCCTGTATTCCCAGGAAAGAATACATTCGAATATGTGCGTATTGGGTTTCTCCCTACATACTCCATAATATCTATTTCTCCACAAACTGGCCATCCAACTTCATCTATATTAGCTCCTAACATCCAAAAAGCTGGCCAAGTACCTTGCCCTAAAGCTAATTTTATTCTAGCTTCCATTGTTCCGAATCTAAATTCGCGTTTACCTTGTGTTTTTATTCTTGCAGAAGTATATGCATTACCATCTAATTGTTCTGCTTTTGCTGTAATTTTAAGAAGTCCATCCTCAACCACTAAATTATCACTTCTGTCGGTGTAGCGTTGTAACTCATTATTCACTCCTAAATCCCCAGTCTCAAAAACCCAATTAGAAGCATCTAAACTACCGCCATCAAACTCATCTGACCATACAAGTGCTTGTCCCGGAAGTGGTCCAGAAATTATCAATTCTCCATCCGTAGTATCCTCTTCTCTAAGAATACTGATACTTCTGGTTTGTTGAGAAACCCCTCCAGAAAGACCGACAGCTTCTACTCTTATGTCATTTTGATTGACACCAAGTGCCTCAAAAGTGTGTGTGTATTTTCCATCCAGAGTAGATGCTCTTTTTGTATCATTAATATAGAAATCATATTTCACAACACCAGTCGCTGTTGCTTCAATAATTACCATTCCTGACCCATCTCCATTGGGCATTTCAGGAGTTTCACCAACTACATCAACTGTAAAAGTTAAGTTACTCGGTCTATCAACCTGAAACACCTCATTATCTTCATTGCATGACATGAATGATAATGACATAAAAACGAATATATAATTTATAACATTTTTCATATTTATTTTTTTTAGCAATTACATTAATTTGGCAATGTGATTCCGCAATCGGTAGCATCTTCTACAGCCCTGAATCTTAAATACCAAGCATTAAATCTATCCTCTTCATCATCAAAGAAAAATATTCTTAACGACACCAGATTACAATCGATAGATAGTATTTCATAGGTACGAGTTGCATTCCCTATATAAAGTCCCATAAAACCATCTCCTCCTAATTCGATTGCTCTATCTGTTGTGAATTCTGGTAATAATTCTGAACCTGCATTTGTAATAGACACAGAAACTGAAGGTGGAGTAGCCTCCAAACACTCTGCTGTATTACTTCCTCCTGGAATTCCTGGTGTATAATCATCGTGATACCAAGTGTCTCCCATATTATCGGTAGACATAGACAGTGTAAAATTTTCAAGATCAAAATTAAATGTCAATTCATCATTAAATAAACAATCCTCATTAAAATCGGACGAAGTCGGTGCCCACCAATACACAAGATCTCCATCATTTTGTGGAACATTTACTCCTCCAGGTCCTACTCCATAAAAACCTGGTTCATCACCAGCATCTAGTTTCCAGGTTTTAGAGGAATCAGCGGTTGTACTTCCTGCTAACAATCCAAAAATTGATTTGGTTGTATCATCTAAATCTGTGAATACAGTTACTTCTCCTGTGGTAGACGAAGTTATACCTCCTATACCTACTGCAATAATTGTGTACGTATATGTATTAATACCAGGTGCAGCATAATTAATCATCGCCTTAGCATTTCCATCAAACTTAAACGATTCTGATCTACCATCACCCGTATAAATAATGTAGGTTATAATATCTTCTCCCTGCAAATCGAAAAACACATTTCCGGTTCCATATTCTGGATCTCCAAGGCTAGGTGCTTCTGCCAATACAGAGCTAATCGTTGGAGCACTTATATCACCAAATTCGAACTCTTCTTCCTGACAGCCGCATACTATCAAAAGCAGAGAAAAAATACTGATGTTATATACATATTTAAAATTTTTCATATTATGAATTTCATTAAAAATTATTGTCTGATATTATCAAAATAAAATACTTCACCCATTCCTGCAGTTCCAAAATCAAAGAATAAGTCTACTTGAGTATAATCAATGGAACTATTAAAACCAGGTGCATTATTAAGATCATAGGTTAATGTTTCCCAGGAATTAGATTGTGTTGTCATCACTTCTATTTCTGCTGCATCCCCTGCAGAATTTTCAATTTTAAGTAAAACTGGTATCCCTGATCTAGGCGACCAAACATCTACACTAATTAAGGTAGAACCAGAAAAATCAATTGCATAACCGTCTCTTAAAGGAATAGCAACTCCAGCAAATACTTCTGCATCTACTGGTTTATTAAGTGTTCCAACTTTAGAAGAAATATTAATACCTGACGCATCTGGATTATCAATAACCTGACCTACTACATCTTCTGTAGCCGAGCCGCCAAACCCAAATAGATTAAATGTTCCCGCGCTACTTTCGAAATCAATTGGAAGAATCGGTAAAACTGTATCAAGAGATTGTTCTCCTTGTATAATATTATCTATATAATATGTAACATTACCTCCATCTACTCCAAAGTTTGGGAATATAACTAGATTATTAGCAGGATTAGTAGCAAACTGTGTAACATAGTCTGTAGTGGAAAAATCATATGTTAGAACTTCCCAAGCATTTGTAGTAGTTGTAAGTACATCTACTTCAACCGCAGAATTTGCATCGGCAAGACTCTCTATTTTAAGCTTAAAAAGAGTTCCTGCACTTGGTGACCAAACTTTCATACTAATTGTAGTCCCTTCTCCAAAATTGAT
Organism: Aquimarina sp. AD1; assembly: GCF_003443695.1. Classification (NCBI taxonomy): domain Bacteria; kingdom Pseudomonadati; phylum Bacteroidota; class Flavobacteriia; order Flavobacteriales; family Flavobacteriaceae; genus Aquimarina; species Aquimarina sp. AD1. The sequence continues at coordinate 2,874,183 of NZ_CP031966.1, forward strand.
ACTATTAGTAAGACTCATTGCTGCTCCAGCCCAAACTTCGCTAGGACTACCATCTACCCATTGTACTGCTTTTGGACTTAGATTTCCAAAAACATCTGGATTATCAACTACTGTAACTGTTTGATTGCCTCCAAACGTATTAAAAGAATACACTGCATCTGGATCATCAAATGTGATTTCTAATTCTTGGGGAATAGATACATCTATAATTCCCATATCTTGAGTTACAGCAGCACCGCCACTATACGCTATAATAGTAATTGAATATTCCCCTTCTGTCTGATAGGTATATGTAGCAGTATCTCCAGGAGCGATTTGTATAAATTCGTTTGCAAACTCTCCAAAATAAACTTCTATGTATGTTGCAAAATCCGCATCCGCTTGTATCGAATATGTAAGGAAGTCATTATTATCAGGAATTACCTGAAAAGTAAGATTCTCCGGTGCTTTAAACGACACTTCTAGATCTTCTTTGTATTCACTAATTTCTCCAATTGCATTATAAGCAAGCACTGTTATTTCATAGATTCCTTCGCTAGCATAGGTATGCTCTACACTTTCTCCATTGATCACAGTTACCGGATTTATGGTGTCATCTCCAAAAAACACATCAAAGGATAATACATTATTTCCTAAAGGAGTAATCGTAACATCTCCTGAATTATCATCGGAAATTCCAAACATTACATCTGTCACAATAGCTTCCTCTGCATTTGCAATAAAAGCGGTACTACTATCATCTTGTTGACATCCTATAAATAAGATTGACAATACTAATACTATAATTAAATTAAAATTTTTCATTTTTCTTGCTCTTGATTAATATATTACCAACCTGGGTTTTGCGTCCAATTTCCTTGAGAAAATTGAATCTCATCTAACGGTATAGGAAATAATTCATGCTTCCCAATTTCAAAATTAGGAAGTCTACTTGCTGCCTGATTTGTTCTTATCAAATCATAAAATCTATCCCCTTCTCCGGCAAACTCCAACCTTCTTTCGTCCCAGATTCTTTGTGTAAGTTGCATTCCTGATTCTGGAATACTTATTACGCCAGTACCATGTGCTCTATCTACAACCTGACGTAAAAAACTCTTGGCTAAGTTCTCATTCGGTGCGGTTTTTCTATTATGTGCTTCTGCCAACATTAACAAAACATCAGCGTATCTTATATATCTATGGTTATAAGGAGACCTAGCGAATTGATTAGCTCCGTCTATCTCTCCAGTTCTCGGAATAATTTTATTGAAATAAAATCCTCTGTCCGTTTCACATCCTGGTGTATATTCTATAGCACTATCAATAAGTTCTTGTTCGGTTGTTACACCAAAATATTCAAGTAAGTTTAGTATTGTAGGGGATTTTCTACTATCAGTAGCGGCATACAAATCTACCAGATCAGATTGTGGTATATTAAAACTAAACCCAGCATCATATACAGGATCTCCGCTTAAACGGGGACCTGAAAAGAACGCCCCGATATTACCCTCACTCTCAGCATTTTCTTGCCAATTGTTCCAATTACCACCTTCTGCATTAGAATACTGTATCTCAAAAACAGACTCAATACCATTTTCACCCGCTGTAGTAAATACATCTCCAAAATTAGGCATTAAAGAAAACCCTAATGTGGTAACAGATGTAAGTGCTTCGACCGCACCATCCCAATCTTCTTGGTAAAATTTTACTTTCCCCAATAATGCCATAGCTCCTCCTCTGGTAACTCTACCGACCTGAGATTGGGCAATAGGAAGATCAGGAATTGCTGCATTCAGGTCGTTTTCGATAAATTCATAAGTCTCTTCAATAGAACTTCTAGGAATTGCTGTTTCATCGCCTGGCAAAAAACGGGATTCTTTTAGAGGTACACCTCCAAAATTACGGACTAACTCAAAATAAAAAAGTGCTCTTAAAAAACGTGCTTCTGCTATAAATACATCTTTATCTTCAAACTCCCTAGTTTGTGCATTATCTAAAAAAAACGAAGCTCTAAATACTCCTCCAAAAAGAGAATCCCATAAGCGAGCCACAGCGATATTAGTAGTTGTGTGTGTTAATGTACCTAATCTTTGAAACTCGGGAATATCCTGACATCCATCTTCTCCAGCCACTATAGCATTATCAGACATAAATTCTCCAAAAAGCTGTGTCTGCCAACTAAAAGCTAAAGGATCATATGCGCTTATTAACAATTCGAAAAAAGCCTCATCCTCAAGAAAAAATTCATCTACCCCAACTTCAAATTCTTGTTCTACATTTGTAAAATCTTCACTACAGGATAGCGGTATCATAACAAAAGCCATGGACACAACTATCGTTAAATAAGTGTTTTTAATATTTTTCATAGTTATAATTTGCTTCTTTCTTTTTAAAAATTAACATTCACACCCATCGAGTAAGTACTAACAGCTGGATAAAAACCATTATCTATCCCTCTTGTTATAATATTACCCGTTTGTGCTGCTGGATCATACCCTCGATATTCGGTAAAAGTAAACGGGTTAGTAGCTAACATATATATTCTAAGCTTCTCTAAACCAATTGATTTGAAAGGATCTACAGGAATACTATACCCTAACTGGATATTATTTATTCTAAAATAAGATGCATCTTCTACGAAGAAGGTAGATAACAATCCATTATTTGTAGTTTCTGTAGTTAACCTTGGTATTTCATTACTCGTCCCTGGACCCGTCCATCTACCTAGCACATAATCCAATTGGTTTACAAAAGGGTTGTCCCTTTCATATGAACGAAGTAATTCATTTCCTTGGGATCCAAATCCTCTTATTGAGAAATCAATACCCTTATATTGTAATGACAGGTTAATTCCATAAGTAAAATCCCCCAGAGGATCACCTAAATAGGTTCTATCATCATTATCTACAACTCCATCATTGTTAGTATCCACAAATATTAAATCACCAGGAGCAGGAGTTGCACCTAAATTATAAGTAGCGTGGTTGTCTATTTCTTCTTGCGTTTGAAATATTCCTGCAGTCTGCAATCCATAAAAAGAACCTACTGGTAAACCTTCTTGAAATCTTGCAGCGGCTTGCCCTAACCTAAAACCACTTTGTTCTATAAACTCTCCTCCAATAACCTTGGTTACTTCATTATCTATAACGGTAAGATTTGCACCTAACCCAATTTCTAACTTTCCAATATTAAAAGAATAATCCGCAGAAAACTCCATACCTTTATTACGGATATCTCCAACATTTTGTGGAGCTACAACTGCTCCAGCAGTACCTCCTCCTAATATCCCCGAAACGTCGACATCTACTATTTGATTTTCTGTATCTTTTATAAAGTAATCAAAGACAAAATTAAACCTCCCATCCAAAAGTTGTAGATCAAAACCAACATCAAGTTGTTTGGCTACCTCCCATTTTAGGAAAGGATTTCCTAAAGATCCTGGCGCGGCTCCTCTAATAATGGTATTACCTCCATTGATTGGAAACTCTCCTTCTCCTTGTAGATCAAAATTAAATACGCCTTGTCTTGTTTCTAACGCTTTATCATTTCCTAGTTCTCCGTAACTTCCTCTAATTTTTAATAAAGTAATACCTGTATTTTCCATAAATGACTCATCAGAAACTACCCAACCAGCGGTTATACCAAAAAAGTCTGCTGACTCAAAACCTGGAGCAAACAAAGATGATCTATCATTTCTAAAAACTGCTGACAAAAGGTATTTCCCTTTAAAACCATATTGAAATCTACCGAATAAAGAAGAACGTGTATTTGTATATTCGAACCTCCCAAATAAGTTATCAGGATTAGGTCTTTCATCATCATCTATAGATGGAGAAAATGGACGACCATTACTTAATATTGCAAAATCAAATGAATTAAATGGAATATCAAACGCTACTCCATTGAAACCAAATCCCCAAAAACGCTGAGCACTTCCTCCCGCCGTTAACGTAACATCATGATTTTCTGCAAATGTATTACTGTATGTAGCAAAATAATCAAACACATAATTGTTGTTATTATCTATTTGTTCAAAGACTGTATTTTCTCCTGGATCTACATTGGCTGTTTTACCCGGCCCATACACAAATGAAGGAGTAAATGACCGTTGTTTTCCAGATTGATGAGTGATATTAAGTCTTCCATTAAGCTCTAAATTTTGAACAATATCATATTCTAAATTAAGAAACCCAGAAAATCGATTTTGGCTAAATTCATTAAAAGTATTCTCAATTTGAGTTACTGGGTTAAATACTTCATTAGAACTCTCTGCAGATCCTAAACTAAGTACTCCATTATCATCTCTTAGTGGAATTGTTGGTTCAGAATTCAATGCATTAAAGGTTACTGAACCTAAACCATTCGCAAAGATTCCTCCATTTTCTGTATATAAATAATTAATATCCGTACGTACCTTAAAAGTCTCTGATAAAAATATATCCGATTTTAAACGCACATTATCCCTTTGATACCTGGCTTTACTCCCACCTATTGCTCCTTCTTGTTCTAAATGAGCTCCACTTAATAAGTAAGTATATTTTTCTCCTCCTCCTCTCACACTAAGTGCATGATTAAAAACAGCCGCAGTATTAAAAATTTCTTCCTGCCAATCTGTTCCCCTTCCTAAAGAAGCTATATTAGTGAAACGTATAGGATCACCTCCATTAACAAATTTTTCATTTTGCACTAAAGCGTATTCTGTTGCATTTAGCACATTAATCTTCTTCGTTACTTGCTGAAAACCATAGTAATTACTATAGGATAATTTTGGCTTTTGACCTCTTCTTCCCGCTTTGGTCGTAATTAAAATAACACCATTAGCAGCTGTACTACCATATATTGCAGCTTGAGCATCCTTTAATACAGTAAATGTCTCTATATCATCAGGATTTATATTATTAAAATCTGTAAGTGCGCCATCAACATAGATATCTGGTCTATTATTGCTATTAGACGATATCCCTCTAATATTAATATTAAATGCAGCTCCAGGATTTCCTCCTTGTTGCGAAACCTCTACTCCAGCTACCGTTCCTCTAAGCGCCTCTGTTGCGATTTGAGGTTGTAATTCACTAACCACATCATCTCCTACGATACTTACCGATCCGGTAATCTCCTTTTTACGTTGAGTACCATAACCAATTACAACTACTGATTCTAATTCTGCAACATCTTCATCCATTTGAACATCCAAAACAGCAGTATCTTTAATTACCATTGTTATCGTTTTAAAACCAACTGAACTAAACTCTAACGTTTCTCCATTTTCTACTACAATTGAAAATACCCCATCAAAATCAGAAGTAGTTCCTGTATTTTTAGTTTTATTAATAATATTTACAAAAGGTAATGGTTCTCCATTTTTTGAATTTACAGTTTTCCCCGTCACTGTGTTTTCCTGAGCAACACAAAAATGAGTTGCGATAACAAATAGATATAATAATATATTCCTCATTAGGCTTAAAATATTAGCTGAAAAGACAAATAATTATTTAGTTGTTTTTTCACATTTATTTTGTCAAAGCTACAATAAACTTAACCTAAATTTAGCAATATGTCAATCTTAACAAAGTATATACAAGTGAGATTTCGTTCTTAAATTTTTAAAATTAAAAAAAACCATAAAAAAATGATTTACAAACATTTAAATACATTTTACTGTTTTAAAATACCTTAAAAAAAGATCAAAACGAATAATGTTAGTATTATAGATTTTTTCAATACACAAACACCTTCAAATGTTAATTTTTTTTTAATAATCTGATCAAAAAATGTTTTCTTAATAGTTATTTAACAAAATATCATCGTTAAATATAATTTTGCAAAAGAAGAATATTCCCGAAAATGAATTATCCTTATAATACTGACTTACTTCATGAGCATTTATCAAACACTTAAAATATTTTATAACTATTCACTTTACTTCTTCAAAAAAGAAGATATATCAAAGTATGTATAAAATGAAAATATGAAGAATAAAAAGCTTCAGAGAGTCCAAGAAAAATAATTGATGAATACAATAATCCCCTCCTATTGTGAATCATTTCAAAAAAAACAGCCAACTAATAAATAAGCTATACTATGAAGTTATATATTTATAAAAAGAAGTTCCAAACCAACCCAAAGCGTATAACAGCATCACGTGGTGCATATCCGGGAGCAGAAAATTCGTTATTCTGACTAAAAGCTTCTCCAAAATTTTCTACCTTAAAGTAGATTCGAGTTTGTCTAATTTTAGCATTAAAAAAGATATCAAATTGAGGAAAACCACCAAAGGTTTGTCTAGTATCTACAATATTATCAGGATCACTGTTATTAAATTGATCAAAATAATCTATTTCATTCTGACTTTGCACATAAAACTCAGATAACACTGGATCATATCCGTCTGCATCATATTCTGAATAATACTTAAAAGTAACTCCAGTCTGTAAAAATAATGCTCGTTTAAACCAATGATCTTGATAATAAACACTATTACGTGTCACTACATTTGGAACTCTATAAACTTCTCCTCCTGAAACGTTTTGATATAGAATGGAATTATCAATCCCCAACCATCCAAAATTTAGGTTTTGAGAAAGCTTCAATTTCAAGAGTTCTACCTTACCATCATACTGCTCTGGAACTGTTAAAGAATCGGCTCCTTTGGTGAAATAAGTATAATTATCAATTGTAGTGAAGCTTGCTTCAAGATTTGCAAACTTCTTTACCTGAATATTCGCCTGAATTTTTTGAGTCTCTATATTTTTAAAATTATCATCCTCATTGGCATTGTTGAAGTTCTGCCAATTATACCCCACATAATCACTTTGATACAATAAGAAATTATAATTAGGAGCCGTGGAATTCGAACTAATTCCTAATTGTAATCCATAATCGTGTAGTTGATATCCTGCAGATGCATTTAGATAATTCCCGTCAAAATCTCCTGAGATGATTGACATTCCGTTAGCAGCTAATTCAAATCCTTTGTAATTCTTTTGATAAGAACCACCTATTGTAAGTACATTACCTTTAATCCTATTTGTAATATCAGTTCCTCCTTCTAGAGTAACAATCGTATTATAACCATAATTATAATCAGAATATCCGGCATTAACTCTTAAATTACCTAGCCAGACGTTATCAACATTTAAAAATACCTGATTCGTAAAATCTTCTAACGCTACTTTATCTGATAGAGCTCCGGTAGTTTCATAAGACGTTCCAAAAAGATCACTAGCTGCATCTTGGTCAAACTGAAAAGACTTATCTGTTATATCTAATATGTGACCGACTGCTACATCCGTACTAGAGCTATCTGTTTTCTTTATGATCGAATACCTGTGATTTAGATAAAATCTTTTGCCTAACAAAATACTTTCAGCATTCTCAAAATTAACTTCTATAGCAGCTCTATCAGAAAATTCATCTGCATCCTGAAATTCTTCCGTATTAGAAAGATATTGGTTAAGTCCATTTTCTGATAACCCACCATTTTCCTCATTCAACAAATCTTGAGATACAAAATGAGTTTTGATTCTATATCTATCATTTTTAGTACTATAATTAGCCGTTGCTCTAAAATTACCAGTACTGGTCAATGCGTGTTGATATTTACCTAGCGACCTATTACCCTTATACGCAATAGAAAGATTTAATCTAGGAGAAGTATTAATCGTAAGAAAAGCATCTAACTGCTGCCCTTGTTCAAAAGTAGTTTTAAAATATAATTCTGTTAGTGGTGTAGGAACATTGTAATACTTAATATCCTCAGCCTCCATAAAATTAAAATGCCTCGCTCTAGCACCAAAAAGTGGTAATACGTGATCTTGTTCCTCAATCTTAACCAAGCTATTATATGTCTGCCCTACATTATTAATAGGTTGTAAACCAAAATCATCCCTACGTAAGTAATTAAAATTATAATCTCTTTGTATAGTTAAGGTCGTATCTACAAAGGTCGTATCATTTTTTAGATCTATAATTTTATAATCTGTAATAGGAGGCTTACTCTTACCTTTTTTGATCAAAGGCCTTTTGCTCTTAGCGAAGTCCGGTTTCTGCTGAATATTCGTACCTCCTCCATCTATCTCCTCTTCATTTCCTTCTTGGGCAAAGGTTATGGATCCTAATAAAAGTATAATTATAAATACTAAGTTCTTTTTCATCTATATAGTAAACTGATGGCAAAAATATACTTTTTTAACGAAAGTCAATAGGTATGAATTGCCCGTTTTAATACTAAGTTTTTTTATCGATTATTAAAAATAGTTTTCTGATGTTCAGTTCTTACGTTATCTTCGTATTATGCTCGAATTAAAATTAAAGCCTGATCTCATCGAATGCGGCACTGATGAGGCTGGTCGTGGTTGTCTGGCAGGACCAGTAACCGCAGCAGCCATTATATTACCCGATGATTTTAGCAATGAAATCTTAAACGACTCCAAACAACTTAGCGAAGCTAAACGCAAAATACTACGACCGCTATTAGAAGACTGCTCTATTACCTATGGTGTGACACATATTTATATGGAAGAGATAGATAAAATTAATATTTTAAATGCCTCTATATTAGGCATGCAAAGATCTATCGAACAATTAACACCGCAGCCAGAGCATATTTCTGTAGATGGAAATAGGTTTAAACCATATCATAATATACCCTATACTTGCGTTATTAAGGGTGACGGAAAATATATGAATATTGCTGCGGCATCTGTATTAGCAAAAACATATCGTGATGCATATATGGAAAAGATTCACGAGGAATTCCCAATGTACAATTGGAAAAAAAATAAAGGATACCCGACAGCAGAACATAGAGAGGCAATACGAAAGTATGGAATTACTAAATATCATAGAAAAAGTTTTAGATTATTACCAGAACAGCTTGCGCTAGAATTCAAATAATTATCTTTGACCACTAATAGGCTTTTGAAAACAGTTATTGTAAAAAGAAAGTTATTAAATCGTAATGACAACTTGAATAGAATCAAGAATATAAAGGAAAACAAACACATGAAAAAAATAGTTGTAATTCTACTATCCACAATTGTTTTAGCTTGTAACACGACTACCGAAAAACCGAACACTCTTATTGATTACATACCAAAAGATGCTCAAGTAATCTTAAAAATAAATGATTTAGAACAGGCAAAAAACATGCTACGTGATAATGATTTATTAAAGAAAAATAAAGACGTAGCGTTGTTTACTTATTTTAAAAATCTTCCAGTTTTAGATCAAATAAAACAATCTAAAGGATTACTCTGTTTTTCTCCAATAGGTAAAAATGATTTCGAATACACTTATATTTCAAAATTTGATCCTGCTATAATTGGTAAAGATTCTTTAAACAAAAGAACAATCGAAACTATAAATTATGCTAACAAAGTGATCCATAAAGTCATTTCTGGTGAACAGACTTTCTATGCTACCAAACAAGACAGTTTATTAATTGCTTCCTCTTCTCAGATATTGATTGAAAATGCAATACGTCAACAAGAAAATACAATCCCAGTACAAGAAGATCTTATAAAAGCGTATGAAGTTTCAGACTCCAAAAATCCATTAGCAGTTTTGGCAAATGGAAAAGAACTAAAAGAAATTCAAAGCGCATTACTTCCCAATAGTGACTTATCGCAGTTATCAAACTTTAGCGGTTGGATTTCTGTAGATGCTAAAGTGGAGCAAAATGCCATTTACCTTGATGGAATTGCTATAGAAAAAGATTCATTATCCACTACAATTGGAATTTTTGATAACACCATCGCTCAAGAGAATCAAATCGCCAAAATTACTCCGATTACCGCCAAAGGTTTTATTTCATATACGTATGATGATTTTTATGCGCTTAAAAAGAACTTAGCATTAGCTCAAGATAGAGAGATAGAAAATATCCCAGATGATCTCGATGACTTATTCTCTGGAGTTTCGGAAATCGGTATGATTTTTACAGAAAATGAAAATGTTATAACATTTACCTCTTTAGCATCAGAAAATACATTAGAACAACTAGCTGGATCTCCATCTGGAGCATATAGAAACATTGATATTTTTAGTTATGATGAAACCACAACATTTTCTGGATTATTAAAGCCATTGATTCCAGAATTTGAAGCTAAATTTTATTTCAATTACGAAAATCATATTGTATTTGCTTCTTCTAAAAATGGTTTACAGACTATTATAGCAAACATTCTTAATAAAACAGTATTACAAGAACAAACTTATTACTCGAATACGCTAGAAAAGCTTTCTGATGAATCATCAATTTTAATGGTTAGTACTGTCAAAAATCTCAAAGAGTACATTGCTGAAACTATAGAAGAAGATGAGCAAAAACCTTGGAAAGAAGCTAAAACTAATGGATATCAAATTGGTGCTTTTCAGATTATAAAAGAAAATAACTTTGCTCATATTCATGGAGTCTTACAAAAAAACATCGCAAAAGGATCTGCGACTTCGGTTACACAAACAGCGTCTACTACATTAGAAAATAAAATACTTAATAATCCCATATTGGTACAAAACCATAGAACCAAAGGGATGGATATCGCAGTACAAGATGTAGACAACAATCTCTATCTAATCTCGGATAAAGGAACTATTTTTTGGAAAAAACAGATTAATGGAGCCATTATGGGCGATATCCAACAAATAGATATTTATAAAAATGGTAGATATCAATTGTTATTTAACACCGAAAACACACTTTATCTTGTAGATAGGGATGGAAAAGATGTTACTTCGTATCCTAAAAAATTCGAAAAAGCTATTACCCAGCCGTTATCCTTATTTGATTACGATAAAAATAAGCGATATCGTATTATTATTACGCAAGGTAATGAAGTTACCATGCTAGATGCGGAAGGAAAAGTAGTTACTGGTTTTGGATTTAAAGCTACTGAAACCAATCTTGTGATACCTCCTACACATATTCGAATCGGCAGTAAAGACTACATTCTTATATCCGAAGAAAATGGAAAATTAAATATTTTAGATCGTTTAGGAAGAACTAGAGTAGATGTAAAACAAAATATAGATTTTTCTAAAAATCAATGGCAACAATATCAAAATAAGTTTACCTCTACTACTAAAGACGGAAAACTAATACAAGTTCAATCTGATGGTTCGGTAACCATGGTAGATAAGGAATTAGATCAAAATAGTTCCTTGGTTTCTACCAACAAAACATTAGTTACTTTTTCTGAAAACAAATTATCTATCAAAGAGAAAACCTTAGAGTTAGATTTTGGAGTGTATACAAAACCTCAGATTTTTTATATCAATAATAAAATCTACGTAGCTATCACAGATATACAAACCAAGAAAGTATATGTATATGACAGTAATGCAGAACTACTTCCTAATTTCCCAGTTTATGGGAACTCTGTAATCAGTTTAGGTAATATGGATAAGGATAAAAACCTAGAATTTGCTGTTCAGGGAGAAGAAAATAGTGTTCTCATTTATCAGATAAACTAACATCGATTTAAATTTTATAAAGATTTCATGTTGACATTTTAATACTGCGTCTCACTAATGTGAAACAACGTAATTAAGATGTCATGAAAACTTTAAAAATTTTATCCTTATTATGTATTGCCTCGACCATCCAGGCACAATCGATTGACACGAGTGTGATTTCTAATTCTGGAGGTGTAAGTAGTAATACATCTTATACCCTAAACTTTACTATTGGGGAACCCTTTATAGAAACAATTTCTAATTCACAGTCTATAGACCAAGGGTTTTGGTCGGGTATTGGTTCCTTAAATCAACTCTCTACAGAAGAGTTCCAACCAGAAAACGGAGCTATTAAAATATTTCCGAATCCAGTTTCAGACTTCTTTACGGTTAGGACTCCGAATATCGATCATTACACAGCTTCTATATACAATCTTAATGGTCAAGAAGTACTTACTCAAGAAATCAATACGTCAATGATAAATCATCAGATCGACATAAGCTCATTAGCCCAAGGAACCTACGTACTAAGAATTTCGATTCCTGAAATCAATGAAAACAAAATATTTAAAATCATCAAAAAATAACCTCATTTATAAATTTTAAAATCATGAAAAAAGTAATAAATAATGTAATCCTTTTTAGCCTTCTACTAATTTGCGCATTGGTCTCTGCCCAATCTGTACAAAAAAACTTTATCAACTACCAAGGAGTGGCCAAAAATGCTAGCGGTGATATTCTCGCAGAAGAATCAATCAATATACAAATAGCCCTAAAATTTGGAGCACCAGATATTGCTGCAAGTTATGTAGAAAACCATACAATTACTACGAATACAAATGGTGTATTTGCATTATTAATTGGTAACGGAACGCCAGTAACAGGTGACTTTGATACATTACAATGGGGAGGAATTGCATCTTATGTAACCATATCCCTAAATGGAGCAGAAATTGGAACCAATGAATTAATGGCAGTTCCGTACGCTATTACATCCGGTGACACTAGATGGATTTCTAACGGAAATGATATTGAGAACATAAATAGTGGTAATGTAGGTATTGATCGCTCTCCAACCGCAAAACTGGACATCAATGGAGATCTAAAATTAGAAAATGGAACTTCTGTTAATGAAATTTCTACCGATGCAACTTTAGGAAGTAATAGTAATAATGCAATCCCAACAGAGAGAGCCGTAAAAACCTATGTAGATAATGCCACTGCAACCACTACACCTGTAGTTTTTAAAGTTAGAGGTAATGGTTTTGCTGTAAAAGATCTAGATGCTAATACAACTATAGAAACAGATATCTGGGATATTAGAACCTACGATACGCGCAACGCTTTTAATACAACTACTAAAAGATTTGTTGTTCCAGAAAGTGGATACTATTATCTACATGCTGTGGTAAGACAATCTAATGCTGTTACAACTTCTTTTTTTAGAATTAGCTTTAATGTAGATACAGGTGTCGATTTTACTCAAATTGTGGATGGAGATGACGTGAAAACCGATGTAAGTGGTATTTACTTCCTAAATGTTGGACAAGAAGTTTTTGTAAACTTAAGAAATTTTGGAGGTGCAGATGTAAGAGTTGACGGAACCGGTAGCTGGTTCGAAGGATATAAAATAAACTAACCCCAACCTATTTGATTTGTTTAGTTTTTAGTCAAAGAAAGCCGAGGTATTTTATACTTCGGTTTTTTGTTTTATAAATTCTGCTTCAAACAATTTTGTAAAATGTTTCAATAATTTTTCTTTCACTTCTTCTACATTCACTTTTTCAACCCCCAATTCTACATTTAGAGATGTAACTGCTTTGTCATTAATCCCACAAGGAATAATATTATCGAAATACCCAAGATCTGCATTTACATTAAATGCAAAACCGTGCATCGTAACCCATCTACTAGCTCTAACTCCTAGCGCACAAATTTTACGAGCAAAAGGAGTACCCACATCTAACCAAACTCCAGTCTCGCCATCACTTCGTACTCCAGTAATTCCATACTCGGCTAGAGTTAGAATAACCATTTCTTCTAGAAAGCGTAAATATTTATGAATATCGGTAAAAAAATTATCCAAATCCAGAATAGGGTATCCTACAATCTGCCCAGGTCCGTGATATGTGATATCGCCTCCTCGATTTATCTTATAAAAAGTAGCTCCCTTTTCTTGTAATTGTTCTTCGTTTAATAACAAATTACTTATATCACCACTTTTACCCAACGTATATACATGTGGATGCTCTACAAAAAGAAAATAATTACTGGTATCTAAATTAGCATCTTCTCTTCTATTCTTAATTTTTGTATCTAGAATTCCTTTAAAAAGTATTTCTTGATATTCCCAAGTTTCCTTAAAATCTTTTAACCCTAATTCTTGTAGTTCTATCTTCTTATTCATCAATGCAAAGATACGAGATTAAAAAAGTTCTTCTCTACATTCTAAAACACTAAAAACCATCTATTTATTTATAACTATATTTGCCACCTTTTTAATATATAAACCCCAAAATATGAAGCATTCATTACTTTTAGTATTTCTTTTCATTTCCGTATTTTCTTTTGGCCAAAAAATAAAAGTCAAAAAAGGAGAAGTCTTTATTGACAAAGTAAAAGTTGCGCACATTGAAAAAATAAAAGCAAAAGGACTAAGACACTTTCAGATAAGTGACCTGGATAAAAACCCTATATTTAGAGCCGGAGATTTAAAAGTAGCGTCTTTACTTTTTCATTCTGATAAGTCATATCCCTATAATGCATTTTTTAGAGATGAAGCGAAGGATACCCTATTAATAAATTCTAAACACCACTATTTTCTATCTAAGAAGAAAATCTTTAAACTTGCGATGGAGATGGGTATTTTTACTCCAGAAGGTTTTCAGACAACAAAGTTTGAAGAACTCGTTGAACAAACACCTAAAAGACCAGAAAGAATACTAAAAAAACTAGACAAAGAACGTAAACTACTAAGTGGAAAAGGACATAGAGTAGAACGTGATTTTAATGATCTAGATATCCACTTAATAGCTTTTCCTTCTGAGAAAGCGTTTAGTCAACTAAATAAAAGCATGGTTGATCAGGTAAAGTATAACATTTATATTGGTGATCCTCATGTAGAAGAAGGCGATCATACATTAATTGGTTCTGCTATTCGCGAGGTAGGTACTGTAAGTGGTGAGTACTTTTTTATTTTCAACACTAAAAAGTTCCCATTGGCCTCTTATCATTCTATGACTTTTAAGATATATGGAAACAAAAAAGAATTAGGAATTATGGATCATGATATCAAACTATCTATGGGAAGTAAAAGAAGTGAAGCCATAAAAGAAATGGTTCGCGAACTTATAAAAAGAGGAAAAATATAATCGTTTCCTATCTTAAGAATACAAAAGGTGCTGTTCCGAGAACAGCACCTTTTGTATTATATTTTAGTATTCTACACTAATTATTTCTCTAACTCTACCTCTACATCCAATACGGTAGGATCTTCCATGTATTCTAAGAAACCAACTTCTAGCGTAAAACTTTTACCGTCTTGACTAAACATTGCTTTTTCTGATGATATCTTCTTTATTTTTTTCGGAAAATGGTAATTAATTTTATACTTAGAACTTGCCAAAAACATTTTCATCTGCTCTAAACTATCCATACTCATTTTCAGCTTATCTTTATCTAAGATTTTGGTAATCCTTTTAAACTTATTTTCTCCATAAGAATAAATCACTTCAGTAGGATCTTCTCCTTTAGAACCTGCCAACGGATCTCCTGCAGGACCTGTCTTTTTCTGATTACCTATGGTAGAAGCAGTTTTAAAACTATTAAATACATCTCCAAGCTCTTCTACTTTTTTAAATTCTGAGTACAAATCGAATTTCATCTCCTTGGACTGTGGATTCATTAGCATATGCATCTTAAAACTCTCTAGTTTCTTTAACTTTTCCTGTTCTTCTTTAGGCAACTTAGAAATACTATCTTTTTTCTCTTCTAAAAATTCTTTAAAAACTAAAGTAGAATCGATGACCTCTTCTTTTCCTTCAGTGATTTTATCACCTCCCATTTGCATAATTTCGGAACCGTCAAAATTGAAAGAAATCTTTCCTGTTCCATCTTCATTAATATGTAAATCTTCAGAAAATTGGCATCCCACCAATAGAATTGCCACCAAAAATGCCTGTATTAACAGGGAAACTTTTTTCATATGTTTAGTTTTTCAATTTCGAGAAATTAATTAAAAATTATTTATTTGGATTATTTATAATTACCAATGCTGCTATCACACCAGGAACCCATCCACATAAAGTTAACAAAAGTACGATTATAATTGATCCGCATCCTTTATCTAAAACAGCTAAAGGTGGAAAAAAAATCGATAATAAAACTCTCCAAATACTCATAAACAAAAATAGATTAAATAATATAATTATAGGTAGTCTTATATCCCATTATGTTACACCTCTATCTTAAAATTATTTTTATATTGGGTTCATTTCTAAAAAGCTTGACATTATTCTATGAAATGGATCAAAATTATTCTTTGGATCTCCTTTTTAATCTTCTCTCCTGCAATATGGAGTCAATATCAATTTTCTGGTTATGTTGACAACAGTAATAAAGACAGTAATGTCTTTTTATCTCTTATAGAAGATTACAGAAAAATGTCTGGTATCTATCCAGAACAAATCATCCAAAAAGTAGCTCCCGATTCTACAGGTTACTTTGTGTTTACAGAAAATAATCTTCCTACTCAAAACAGGATATATCGAATCCATACGGAAAATTGCTCTGAAGAAGACAAAGAGTCCATTCATTTTAATGGGATTTGTCTAAACAGTAAAGAAATTCTTTTTATTGCTAAAAATGAAGATACGATCTCACTCCCATTTACTATAGAAGAAGAAGTATTTTGTGAAGTTGTTTCTACTAATGAACGGAGTAATACATTTCTTAAAGTAGATTCTATTATAGAAGATATGCGGTATGCCTTTAGCTCATACCGAAGTGAAGCTAATAGAAAAGTAAATTCTAGAAAATGGTTTAATACCTTACAGGAATTCGGAAAAAGCCAGCAAGAACCATTGACAGAATTATACATCTATTCATTCTTATCCGATAAATCTAATAATTTATATACCTATTATCTGCAGGATCTAAAGCAGAATACTTATTATGATCAACTATTAGAACGATTAGAAAAAAAGTATCCTGATAGTCCTTATGTAAAACAATATAAAACAGAGTTAGCTGCCGATAAATTTTCGGTAGAGATCACTCCAGAAAAAACAACACAGTATTGGGTCTGGATCATCATATCGTTATTAATAGGATCCATAGCATTAAACCTTTATCTATTTCAGAGATTGAAAAAAAACAAGAACGCTAATAAGCTAACAGAAAGTAAACTTACACAACAAGAAAAAAAGATTTTAGATCTAATTCTACAAGATAAAACGAATAAAGAGATCGCTTCTTTACTATTTTTAAGCGTAAGCACTATTAAAACACATATCAACAACCTTTATAAAAAAATAGAGGTCGAAAGCCGAGAAGAGGCGAAAACACTGTATAAGAACAGGTAATTCTCATTTCTTTATTTTTTAGATTTCAAAATTCCATCGGGGGTCTAGTCCCTATTTCCACCTTGTTTTCATTGGATTTTTGCCCACATGTCTAGAGTTTTGGTTCAGAATCAAAATTCAAAAAAAATAGTAATAACTAAAACATTCTAAAGACATGAAAACCAAGATTACTTATGTATTAGCCTCCATTATTTTCTCTTTTGCACTATCATCTTGTGGTAATTCAAACCAAGATAATACAGCAGAAACACTTGCTATGCATACTGAGCCAAACGAGCAAAAAAGCAATACTGCTGTTGCGGTGATGACCTTCTCAGAAACCGAATTCGATTTTGGTACTGTAGCAGAAGGTGATATTCTGGAGCATACATTTTCATTTACCAATACAGGTAATGCGCCTTTGGTTATTGTGAATGCAAAAGGAAGTTGTGGCTGTACTGTTTCTAATTGGCCAAAAGAACCAATTGCGCCTGGAGCAACCGAAGAAATGCTTGTGACATTTAATACCAATGGTAAACCCAACCTGCAGAATAAGCAAGTGACAATCACCACTAATGCTGCTACAGGAAAACAAATCCTAAAGATAAAGGCTATGGTCACTCCTAAGATTAAGAATACTATAAGCGGTATCCCTTTAAGCAAATAAAAAATACTATATCTCCAACCCAAGTATCATAGATAATAATCAAATTCTACAAAAACTTGGGTTGGTCATATATTATCACAAAGAATACACCATATAATCCTACTCTAATGAAAATAATCATACAATTATTGATTTTATTATCAATTACTACGCATACCTATTCGCAATCATTTAATCAAGAAATAACGAACGCTAAAGGAACCTCTAATCTCACGGGGAAAATTAATTTCGAAAAATTAAACACAGTTCCATATGGCACTTGGTTCTCTAAAAATTATGAGTCCTATACTCCTAATGAACAAGTAATAAACTCTATAAAAACAGACTTACCGAACTATACTATCAAAATATTTATGGGAACCTGGTGTGGAGATAGTAAGAGAGAAGTGCCTAAATTTTATAAAGTTCTACAAGCAGCTAACTTTCCGCTAAACAGATTAACTACAATCGCGGTAGATGCAGATCGCGAACATTACAAACAAAGTGCTGGAGGCGAACACGAAGGGTTAAATATTCATAGAGTGCCTACGTTTATTTTTTATAAAGACGGCAAAGAAATGCAGCGGATCGTAGAATCTCCCAAGACAACCATTGAGGAAGATGTTAGGGATATCCTTTCTGGAAATTATACTCCTAACTACTACTCCGTAACTAAAATGAATACTATTATTACTACAAAAGGATCTGATTTTTTATCAAAGAACTCAGAAAGTATTGTAAAGGAACTAAGAGATGTTACAGAAAATATGTATGAATTAAACACCTACGCTAATGTGCTGTTTTTTGCCGGCAAACAAATAGACGCAATAGAAATACTAAAATTTAATACTGTGTTATTCCCAAAAGAAGCTGATGCATATGTAAGTCTGGCCAATAAACTAGCAATTACCAATAACCTATCGGATGCGATCCGCAACTATGAACGTTCTTTAGATTTTAATAAGGACCAAAGAATTGTGGATAAAGTCAAAGAGTTGAAAAAATCACTATAGTAAAATACACTCTTATAAAAAAGAAAGTACCTATTAAGACAAAAGTAAAGCGAACTAAGTTCGCTTTACTTTTTGATTGTTTTAAAAAAGACCACAAGCTGGATGCTCTGGTAATACGCATAGACCGTTACAGCAAATGTGATCAGGAACTCCACAAAAAAAGGAATTTAGAGTCGGACATTCTCCATACTCTCCATCAAAATAGAATCCTCCGTTAATCCCTTTTTGCACAGATTTCTTTAACACCTGAATACCGTCGATCTTAGAATTTTTTTTGAATATAATATATTTGTTATGGTTAATAACAACAATATATTATGTTTACAATTTCAATCTATGTTAATTGTTATTTTTTAACAGAAAAATCCCCTGTTTAACAATTCTTAAAGAACAGTTGGTTTTGATTATTTTCTATTAGAAAGATGTAATCTCCTCAGAAATAGGTTTGATATCCATATGTCTTTTAATCTTATGTTTAACCTTAGGCATATAATCTCTATACTTTTCTAATGAGATCATCTGTCTAAAACCATAGATATCATCTCCTCCTCTACCACCTCCACGATTACTAGCAAAATATCCCATTTTGTTTTCTTCATCAATAATAAAGGTAAAATCATCTGCTGCACTATTAATTGGTGCTCCCATATTATACACTTGCCAACCAGAACGTTGTTGATTAGGCAACACCATAAAAATATCAAGTCCACCAAAACCTACGTGTCCATCACTAGCAAAAAACAATTTACCTGTGTCACTCACGTGCGGAAACGTTTCTCTACCTGCAGAATTAATAAGACCTCCTAAGTTTTCTGGAGTACCGTAACTTCCATCTTCATTAACGGCTACTACATAAATATCTGATTTACCATAACTTCCTGGCATATCACTGGCAAAGTAAAGGTATTTACCATCTGGAGATAATGCTGGATGCGCAGTAGAGTATTCGTCGCTGTTAAATGGAAGTTCTTTTACATGTTTCCATTTACCGTTTTCGTACGTTGCTTTGTATATTTTTAATAATACGCAGCCTTTGGTATTTCTTTTAAATTTTCTTTTAGAGTAATTGTTTCTAGTAAAATACACCGTTTTTCCATCTGGGCTAAAAACAGCTGAAGATTCATGAAACTTGGTATTAATAGCTCCTTTTAGTTTCTCTATTCCTTTGTCTGGAATGTTTTTACTGGTTCTGTATAAATCCAGAAAAGGTTCATTTGTTTTTTCCTGCAGAATAACTGACATAGACTTGGCATTACGAGAAGAAGCAAATACCAATTCACCTTTATAAAAACTAGGTGCATAATCCGAGTTTTTAGAATTAATCGGCAATGATTCTATGATAAAATTTGCCGAAGTACTCGATTCTGTAGACAAATCCTCTGACATAAAATTATGTCCCTTAGTCTCTAATGAGATTTCTGAACGAATTGATGATACAGCTACCATAGGAGTAGCATTATTATTTTTTAAGTTGGCTGTTTCTACAGAAGCATACCCGTATTGAGTTTCATTAGCTATTGCTAATTGCTTTTGTTGAGAAAATGTTGAATTCAAAAGAAAGAAAAAAACCAGCCCCAAAAGGTTTTTTTGCAATGTCATTGATTACTTTTTTGTTGGTTAAATACAACTATATTGTTAACTTTTATAAAACTATTGTATACCAGTAGACGTCCTTCTCTACTGTATTACGATAAACAAATATTTGATTTTTATAAAAATTACAATGCTGCTATCCCCATAGCATTCGTTGTACACTTTTTGTGTTACATAATGCAATGTACTGATCCTTAATTAAATAAAATGTTAAAAAAGAAGAAAATAGTTTACAATCTTAATATTGTTGTTAACAACTACAGAAAATAGCCTTTCGGAATCTTAGTTATTCTATGACTGGCACAATAGCTAAGAGAAGTTTAACTCCTAAAACTAGTACCATAAAATTATTATTGAATTTCGTATGGATGTTTACATTTCACCCTTAGGCTCTGCTCAGGGTTCGGAATAAACGTAATTAGAGGGCTGAGCGCAGCCAAAGTCCGATATTTCTTTAATAAAATACTCCTTCACAAAACAAAAAACCAGCTACAAATCAATGTAACTGATTTTTTACTATTTATTTTTTTTAGTAATCCCTCGCTCATCTTTATCTCCACTATTCAGAGAGACTTTGCGGATCTTGATTTCTACCAATATATTAATTTACCTTGATCATCTTGTATGAAAAAAGTATTCATAATATTGGAAGTAACTTTACCCTTTTCAGATGTTGTTACTATTAAAGTTTCTCCATGATGATTTTTTGCTTTTTTGCTTATAGTAATTAATTCGTCCAATTTCTTTGCATTTAACTTTTTAAAAACATACAAGTTGATATCATTAGGGTTATTCGTTGTATAATCATTTAGATTTGTTTGTTCAAATGTAGATTCTTCTTCCTTTTTAGAAAAAACAAAAACATCACTATTATCTAAAAAAATAATTCCAGTGTAAGATTTATTAAGGCGACTCGTTTCAATTAATTTAAATCCTGTTTTTTTTAAATTAACTTTCGAAAAGAACTCTTTTCTAAGTTCTATAATATCCGAAAGAGCTTTTTGTTTCACTTCAATATCATCTTTATTAAACTTATTTATATCATTATCCTTATTAATAATCTTTGTCAGTTCTCTATTTAGAGATTCTAAAATAACAACGTTTTGACTTTTACACGATAGAAAAGTGAACAAGAAAATTGTTGTTATATAGATATATCTTTTAATCATAATTTATAGTTTTACGCCTCGCTCCCGCTAGTCTGTGACTAGTGGCGTTCCTATTTCAGGACAAGACAGGGAGTAACATATAGCTGTAGACTTTACTAAAAACATTTATGGGCAATTCATTAATTTTTCTTTATTTACTTACTCATAAATTACAGGAAATCTATAGAAAACCCAAATAGTTAATGCTTATCTAAACTTTCTTTTCCAAACTACAATATTATTAGTCTCATTTTCTAATCTGAAATAAATATTTTTATTGGAAAAGAGTATAACACATCTACCGCTTCTCCATCTAATTCTCCAGGTTCTAAAGTAGGGATAGCATACAAAATTCTAGTTATTTCATTTACAACAAATGGATTGTCGTGTAATACAAAAACATCAATAACCCTGCCCTTTTTAGAAACCTTAAACTTGCTCAGAATACGATGTAATCCTGACTCAAGATTAGCATATTCGATCACATTGTAATCAAAATGACTATCTACAAATTCTTTAAAATAATTAGAAAAACATGTTTTCATTTCTTCATTACTTAAAAGATCCTGACCCTCGCTCCCGCTAGTCTTTGCCTAGTGGCGTTCCTATTTAGTTAATCCCAACAGAAAACCATCACTATCAATTTCTAGGATAGTATGATCCTAGCGGGAGCGGCGCAAAATGTTTTAATGTGGGTTTCCTATCTTATCTATAATTTCTTTGGAGCATTTTTGAAAACAACTAAAACCTTTCTTTAATCGTTTTTTAGGTTTCATCTCGTAATACTCACATAAACAATAAATATCCATTTCTTCTATCTCATTACCTCCTTCTAAATCCTTAAAAAGGATTATTTCTTGTTCTTTTAAATCTTTTATAAAATTATCTATATCTATAATATCAAAACCTCCTAAACGATAAAATCTAGTATTCAATAAATTAAATGCCAAATAAAATGAACAGCCTTTTTTATTCCTATACCAACCAACATCAGGCTTTTTTGACACAATCTTAATAAAAACAAAACTTGAGTACTTTGTCTTTAAGAAATAATGTTCCCTTTTATTTTCTAAATGATTAAGTATACTTTCTTTATTATCAATTCCTGTCAAATCAACTGTAAATAATTTTGCCTTAAAAACTAGTGATGTAGAATCTAATACTTTAATTTCTTGAGCATTTGAAAAAATGCTTAAACATAAAACTATTATAAATATTATTTTTTTCATTTTTTAATCCCTCGCTCCCGCTAGTCTGTGACTAGTGGCCTTCCTATTTAGTTAATCCTAACAGAAAACCATCACTATCAATTTCTAGGATAGTATGATCATCCTGATAATTTCTGGCACTGCTATATTTCCAATTCACAGGATCGCTTACAAAACCAGACTCCACAGGATTAGTCTGGATATAATCTATTTTTTGCTGTATCACCTTATCCGTCCATAGCTCTATAGGTTTGTTATGCTGCTGCCAGAATTGCCTATTGGTAACTGTAACATTATTCCTACCTGTTTTTTCGAACATCCATAGCAACCATTCTTTCCTACTTTCTTGTGGGTTATTTTCTATTGCTTGTATTACTTTTTTAGCCGTATATTTTTTAAAGTCGCGTATCAACACAGAAGGATCATCATTACCAGAACGAAAAACTAAATGAATATGACTGGGCATAAAACAATATGCATATACCTCCATACTTTTTTCTTTTCTACAATAATCAATACTTTGTGCAAGAATAGATAGGTATTTTTCTCTAGTAAAAACATCTATCCAATAAACGGTAGCAAAACTTACAAAATATAACCCCGACTTATTGTGAAATTTATAGTTTCTACTCATTTCACCAAAATACAAAAAGCTACTAGAATATGATAGTAGCTTTTTGTTTTCTCTTTTTATTATTTAATTTTACCCGCCAATCTTTACCGCCACTAGTTACAAACTAGCGGGAGCGGGGTTAAAAACAGTAAGACTTATCTAATTATTTATTCTTAGATAGCTTTTACTTCCATAAATCAATTTCTTACAATCAAAATAAATTCTTTAATCGTTATATTTTAAAAGCATTAAGAATATAATCAAAAGAAATACATTTTACTGAGCTCCATAAATCCTCTATTTCGGTATTTGGAATTCCTATATTTTAAATAGAAAAGTTAAAGCAATACTATCCTTAAAAATCAATTGAAAGATTATCTCATACTTCGTATCTTTGCACGCTTAAAACGGCAGCATTATGCAATTATCAGAACAAGAACTTGTAAGAAGAGAGAAACTACAGACCCTACGTGACCTAGGGATTAATCCATATCCGGCAGCTTTATTTCCGGTGGACCACACTTCTGAGGATGTCAAACAGCAGTATGAAGAAGGAAAAAAGGTAGTTATTGCTGGTAGACTAATGTCTAGACGTATCCAAGGAAAAGCCTCTTTTGCAGAAGTACAAGATTCTAATGGCCGCATACAGGTGTATTTTAATAGAGATGAAATCTGTAGTGGTGATGATAAAACCAAATATAACGAGATCTATAAAAAGCTATTAGATATAGGTGATTTTATTGGGATCGAAGGAGAACTTTTTACTACGCAGGTAGGAGAAAAAACAGTGATGGTTAAAGATTTTACGCTATTAAGTAAGACATTAAAACCATTACCGCAACCCAGAACGGATGCCGACGGAAAAGTTTATGACGCCTTTACAGATCCAGAATTGAGATACCGTCAGCGTTATGTAGATTTAGTAGTAAACCCTCACGTTAAAGATGTATTTGTAAAAAGAACAAAACTTTTTAACGCGATGCGAGAGTTTTTTAATACCAAAGGATATTTTGAAGTAGAAACACCTATCCTACAACCGATACCTGGTGGTGCCTCTGCACGTCCTTTTATAACACATCACAATTCATTAGATATTCCTTTATATATGCGTATTGCTAATGAGTTATATCTAAAACGATTAATTGTCGGTGGTTTTGAAGGTGTCTATGAGTTTTCTAAGAATTTTAGAAACGAAGGAATGGATCGTACCCATAATCCAGAATTTACCGCCATGGAAATTTATGTAGCTTATAAAGACTACAACTGGATGATGGAGTTTACAGAAAATCTAGTAGAGCATTGTGCTATCGCAGTAAACGGAACTACAGATGCTACATTTGGAGAACATAAAATCAACTTTAAGACTCCTTATGCTCGTGTAACGATGACCGATTCTATAAAACATTTTACTGGATTTGATATCACTGGTAAATCTGAAGAAGAAATTCGTGAAGCTGCTAAAGGTATGGGAATCGAAGTAGATGAGACCATGGGTAAAGGAAAATTAATAGATGAAATTTTTGGTGAGAAGTGTGAAGGAAATTACATCCAACCAACATTTATTACTGATTACCCAAAAGAGATGAGTCCTTTATGTAAAGAACATAGAGATAATCCAGATCTTACAGAACGTTTTGAACTAATGGTTTGTGGTAAAGAGATAGCCAATGCATACTCTGAGCTTAATGATCCTATTGATCAGCGAGAACGTTTTGAAGCACAATTAAAGCTAAGTGAAAAAGGTGATGACGAAG
The DNA here is from genome assembly GCF_003443695.1 of Aquimarina sp. AD1. Taxonomy (NCBI): domain Bacteria; kingdom Pseudomonadati; phylum Bacteroidota; class Flavobacteriia; order Flavobacteriales; family Flavobacteriaceae; genus Aquimarina; species Aquimarina sp. AD1. The sequence goes on from NZ_CP031966.1 coordinate 2,899,152, forward strand.
CAATGTTTATCGATAACGACTTTATCAGAGCCCTAGAATATGGTATGCCTCCTACATCCGGAATGGGAATCGGTATGGATCGATTGATTATGTATCTAACTAATAACCAATCTATACAAGAGGTGCTATTCTTCCCACAGATGCGACCAGAGGTGCGAACCGCACAGGCAAATATTATAGAATCTCTTAATGATAATGAAAAAGCTATTTTTGAAATTATCAAGAAAGAACAAAGCATGCCTTTAGCTGATCTAAAAACAGCTTCTGGTTTAAGTAATAAAGCTTGGGATAAGGGTATGAAAGGACTTTCTAAGCTAGGTCTTACTAAAGTTACTAAAACAGATGATAGCCTAATCGTAGAATTGGCAGAATAGATCATTTAATTATATATGAAAGCGTGTTTATTTTAAAAATAAACACGCTTTTTCTTTTTACAAAAACTCTAAAAATTATAACCAAACACATCTGTTAACATTTTTTTAACTATTTTCGCACCTTTATTTTAAAACCCCATATTTCATGAAACAAACACTACTTTCTTGTATTGCATCACTCTTATGTACTATATCCTTTGCTCAAAGTGCCAATATAGATCGAGAAAATTTCAAGACTTCTTATGTAAATCTACCTTCTAAGCCTATCCTTGATGATAGTAAAAGAACATATTCTATAAATACAGGTTCTATAACCATCCCTGGATTTTCTAAAGTAAAAACAGGAGGAACTTTAGATATCAACTACAAATTTCACGGCACCAAAATTGGAACCGTTGATATTAAAAAAGAAAAACACGAAAAAAAGGACAAAGACGGTAAAGTATTATCTGTAAGCTACACATACACTGCCAATGTAAACTACGCATCATCTGCTACATTATCGGTTAATAACGCAACAAATGCTAACGCTTATGAAAAAAGCTATTCTGAAAGTGAAACTCATACCAGTGGAGAATTTAGCACCTATAAAAAAGCACAAGATTACTACAACAACAACCGATATAATCTAAGAGATAAATACAAAAGCAGCCACAAATCACAATTCTTAAGCTCTGCCAGAGGTCACCTTACTAGTACATATGGTTATGACATTGAATCTCATGAAAGAGAATTTTTCTGGATTCTAAGGTCTAAAAAACATCCTGAATTTGCGAAGCATCAAGAAGCATATCAAACACTACAATCTGCTTTTGAGAAAATGAAATACAATGCATCTATTGATTCTCTCAAAACCGAAGTACAACCTGTAATCGACTATTTTAATAGCGTAATCCCGAATTACCAAGGCAAGAAAAGGAAAATACGTAAAGTGCGATATGCGAGTTATTACAACATCGCTAAAATCTATTATTATTTAGATGAACCTGAAAAAGTTAAAGAATATGCGCAGAAAATAATCGATAATGATTATGACAAAAGTGATGGTAAATATTTTAACAGAATTGCAGATCAACTTATAGAAGATTTTAAAGCAAATGAAACAAAGTCCAGACATTTTGAAGTTGTAACTGAAGACCTAAGCGATCAAGAAGAAGATCAGAATGATATAAGTACAGATATAGAAGTTAATCAAGCGTATTTAATAACAAAAGAAAATGACACTACCCTTGTAGACATCAAAACCTCAGATATCAATAAAATTGCCTACAGTCTTAAAACAGTAGAATATGATCAAAATAGCAAACCTTTTGGCACTAGAGTTAGAAAAGCTAAAAAATGCAAAGAACTTGTATTTGTAGACGGAGATCATTTTAGAAATATAAAATTTAAAGAATCTTCAATTAAGAATGGTGAAGTGGATGCTGGTCAAATGATACTTGGTGGAGCAACAGATAAACTATGCAAAGTTTTATTTGAATCTGAAAAAATAAACTTATATCTATTTAACAATAAAGAACTAGTAATTCTTCCTACAGGAAGTGAAAAAGGTAAATCTACTATGTCAACTGGTTATGTTTTTGGGTTTAAAAAGAATCTTACCAAATTAGCAGAAGGATGTACCATCGTTCAAGAAAAAGTAGCAAATAAAGAGTATAAAAACAATCAAGAAGATTTACTTCGTTTCTGTAAAGAGTTAACGAATTGTAGTGTAGAATAATTTTTTTTTCTGATATTCTCATAAAGAAAACGCAACCTTATTTAGGTTGCGTTTTGACTAAATACTTATAAACAAAAACATTCTTAGCTATACGAAACTGTTTCCCCAACAGTTACTGTATAATTTTCAGCAGCTATGGTATTTATAAAATTCCATTGCGCCTGACTACTACTCGGTGTAAAGGTTACCTGTAAGAATCCTCTTTGGGTAGCATCCATATATTGTAAATCATCTATTAATATCTCTAAGGCTTGCTGAAAACCTGCAGCTTGATTGGCATCAACTCCTAAAAAGCCTTCGAATCCTGGAGAAGAAACCGATGATGTAGCAAACTCCACTCCTATTTCTTTCCCCGTTGCATCTTTTAATTCACTATACCAAGCATTATGTGTATCACCGGCAAGACAAACTGTTTTCTTTCCTCCTAACATAGCAAAAAGTTGCTCTCTTTCTATAAAATATCCATCCCATGCATCTAGGTTATAAGGAACAACTGTTTGCACCCTAGTAATCTCTTCTGGTGTTAGCGTCGGATCACCTGCTAAAAGCCTAGATTTTATAGCTGTTAAATCCGTTAACGCGGTTTGAAAAGCCAAAGCCGTCTCTGGAGTTGCACTTCCTAGAGCGCCTATTTCTGCCACAAGAGTTCCTATTAAAATTAAAAGCTCTGCTGGCATAAACATCTTACCCATTAATACCTGCTGACCTAAAACTTGCCAATTTGCATTACTTGCAGAAACTGCTCCAGACAACCAACTTAACTGTTCTGATCCCAGTAAAGTTCTACTAGGGTCCTGAAGTGCTGTTTGAAAAGCAACAGCATCCAATCCTGAAGTTGGACTAAAAAAATCATCGTAAGAAAGTTGTTTATCTCTTCCTATAATTCTCGTATCTAGCATATGTAAACTTAACACACTTCCAAAATCAAATGATCTATAAATCTTAGATGGATCAGTAGATCTTAATGGTAAGAATTCGCTATATACCTGTATTGCCCTTTGTTTTCTGGCTTCATAAGAACCTTCAGAATCTTGATGGTTCTCTGCTCCATCCTTGTACGCATCATTGGTAACTTCATGATCATCCCACACACAAATAAATGGCTTTTTTTGATGTGCTAATTGTAGTTGAGTATCACTTCTATATTGCTTATACCTAGCTCGGTAATCTGTAAGTGATATAATTTCATTTGCTGGTTTATGAACTCTATCTAAAGCTACAGTATTCTCATTGGTTCCATACTCTCCTTCTCCATACTCATATATGTAATCTCCTAAATGAACAATCACATCTGCCTCCGAATTAGCCATTGCACCATACACATTAAATAACCCAGCTGCGAAGTTTGCACAAGAACAAACAGCCAATTTTACATCTGTTACCGTATCACCCACTGCAGGAAGTGTAATTGTTTCGCCAATCACAGAAGTAGTCTGCGTCTCTAACTCAAAGAATCGATAATAAAATTTACTATTAGAAGGCAATTCTTGAACATCAATTGCTAAGGTATAATCCCTATCCGCTCCAGTTACAAACTCACCGCTTCTTAATACATCATCAAAATTTTGGTCTAAAGCAATTTGCCAATTAATTGTAATATTAGAACTACCAGTATTCGGAGTGAATCGTGTCCATATGATAATCTTAGAATCTGTTGGGTCAAAACTTGCTACTCCTTCAAAAAAGTTATCCGTACTAAGATCTGGAATACTGATGTCCATATCATCATCGTTATTACAGCTGATGTACATGGGAGCAATCATAAAACCTCCAGCAACTAACAAAGATTTTTCAAAAAAATTTCTTCTATTCATTGTGTGTATTTATTTTCTTTCAAAAATATTTTACCACAATAAACCTGATGTTATCCCTTCTTTAAAAAAATATCAAACTATCTTCCTCTTAATAAAAGAAGTTAACTATAATATAATGTTCTATCTGTTCTCTTTACTTTTTTTTAAAATTTCAGATAGTACAATCCTAAAGAAAATTACTCTACCCAAGGACAATAACACGCATACTTTTTTGCTCTACAAGAAAAATCTATCCCCAATGTTATTTGATGAAAACCACCATTATTAAATGTCACTGGATTTGATTGATAGGAGTAGGTATAAGCAAACATATATTTTCCAAAATTAACTCCAACAAACGGAGTAACATAATTTAAAGCCTGACTCTTTATCTCCTCTCCTTCTAAAAAATCTATGGAATCAAAACTCCTTCTGTAAGATAACCCACCCCATAGTTTCCCAAAATTCATATCACTGTAAACTTTTAAATTGAAGTCAATAGTAGATTGACCAACACCATCTCTATAAGAATATAGAATTGATGGTTCATATGAAAAAGTTTTTCCTGGACGATCAAAAACATATCCTGCGGATACTAGATAATTCCGTAGGTTATTAACTATTTGTAAATCATTGTTAACTCCGGAGTTTTTTAAAAGATTCTTTACAGTAACGTGTGTATAAAAATTATATAGGTTATAAGAAAAACCTACATCCATGTTAAATTCACTTTGGCTTATAGATCCTGGTCCTACCAAAGGATCATTGGGGTCAAATCTAGTTTGATCTAATCTATATTGAAGTATTCCAGCACTTAACCCAAAAGATAATTGATTTAAATCTACTTCGCTTCTAGAAAACATCAAATGATGTGCGTACGTAACATATCCTCCTGTTTGAGAAGTGAAACCATTTTTATCATTATACACAATTGCACCAATTCCTGATTGAGAATTACCAATTCTACCATTGTAAGCTGCAGTATATAATCCTGGACTATCTTCTTGACCTACCCAATTTCTTCTACCTGTCAATCGAACCTGAGAACAATTAGCTGCACCAGCCATAGATGGATGTAGTAAATAATAATTATCTGTTAGATAATCGGAATATATAGATAATCCTTCTTGGGCATTTCCAAATCCTATAAACAACAATGTTATCATTGTCATTAGGTATATTTTTTTAAATTTCATCTTGCTTGTTTTGAAATTGAGAAATAATACTCTCATTATCTTTTTAGTGTAAAGTGTCTTCTGAAGGTGGCTGATCCATCTCTAAATTCTGCGACAAACCAATAATCCGAGGCAGGAAGAGGTTTGCCCCCATAGGTTCCATCCCATTGATTATCTCTATTTAATTGTTGAAGCAGTTTTCCGTATCTATCAAAAATAAAGATGTCCATTTCTGGTGTGTCTGCATTTCCAATGACACCCCATTGATCATTAATTCCATCGTTATTAGGAGTAAAGAAGTTTGGAAAACCAACAACAAATATAGATGCTATAATTGAACCACATCCATTGATATCTACTGCAGTAACCTCATGTAATCCCAGCGAAACATTTGTAAATATGTTACTTTCTTGCAGAATTCCATCATCTAATACATACTCATAAGTACTATCCCCAACAACAGTTACTATAATATCAGTGCTATCCGAAAACGCTCCTGCTGACAATTGAAGATCTAAACTCTCTGGATCACTAACACCTATAATTATTACCTCTGAAGTTTCTGTACACATTGATATAACATCTGTATAGGTTACTGTGTATGCTCCTGGCTGTGTAGCTTCGTAAAAAGATTGATTCGCTCCTAGAATTACAGTTCCTTCAAAACTCCATTCAAAAGAAAAATCTATATCGCTTAATTCTGTATTAATTACAAAAGAAGTTGTTGTAGAAGGTCCTACACATATAATCCCTGACTCTATTTCTAATTCTTCGACATTTATAATTTCTACAAAAAACTGAACTTCATTTTCGCAATTATTACCGTCAACTTCTCTTAAAAAAACCGTTTGACTTTCTTGTATAACATCTCCAGCATTTAATTGCGTTCCACTTCCATTAGATCCTGTATAATAACTTTGACCACTTTGTAACGCAGGTAATGTATAACTTTCACAAAAACGATCTCCCGGATTTGTTGGAGCAACAGGATTAGGTAAAGGATTTATGGTAATATCAAGAACTTCTTCATCAGAGCAATTTGGTGTTGTTCCGGTTTCTGCATACACATAAATTACCTGGTTTGTGCTAATTATATCTCCAGCATTAAGCTGAGTACCTGCTCCGTTCATTTGCGTAAAATAATTTCCGACTGCTAACGATGGTAACTCATAAGATTCGCAAGCCATAATCGGATCTATAGGATCAATAACCGGAATATCTAAAATTTGATAGAAAACATCAATACGGTCACTAGCACAATTTTCTGTTGTATCAAAAGCTTCTACCCTATATATATAATCACCAGCTGCAGTATCCGTTGAAGTATAAGTGGTACTATTCATTAGTAAAGAATTTCCGTCTTGATCATACCAGTTTGCCGTTTGACCCGGTAATACATCTACCGATAACACTGGCGCCGTAGAACCAATACAAATACTTTCATTACTCGGGTTTGTAGGTTCCACAATATCTGGACAACTACAATCCGGAGCAGTAACCATTAAAGTTGCTACACAATCAGTATTACTAGGATTTGTTGCTGTTATTATTACATCAACTCCATCTGTAATTCCAGTAATCATTGAATTAGTAACATCAATAGTACCTTCATTAACTGGGTCTATTGAAATATCCCAAGTACCATTGGTAGTAAATGACAGATCGTAGGTCGTTCGGTTAGTAGCACATGTTGTAGATCCAAATACTAGTGTAGGCACTGTACTGATAGTTACAGATATTACTGCAGTATCGGTACACCCATTACTCGTTACTGTATATGTATAATCACCTTCAATATTAGTATCCGCGGTAATTGTACCACCGGGAATTACCGTCATCATAGCATCAGTCCATACGCCTCCCACATCTTCTCCAGTTAATTCATCGAACAGATTAACAACAGTAGTATCTCCTTCACACAAAGCAACTGGTATCGGAGGTGTATCATTTGGTTCTCCTGCTTCTGGTGGAGCTGTAACCGTAAATATAACATCTACCAAATCACTCGTACACATTTCAACAGGGTCATAGGCTTCTACTCTAAATATATTATCTCCTAATACTAATTCGCCAACTTCTGGTGTAAATGTATCTGTATTTTGTGCTCGAGCAATAGGTGTTACTCCATCTGCCAAATACCAACGGCCTTCTAAACCAGGAGCAAGTGTAACTGTTACAGAAGGTAATGGTGTTGCATCTATACACGTTGTTATTGGTCCAGCTGGTACAATAGGTTCATCTATATCTGGACATTGACAAACATCGTCAATTGTAACATCTATTAAGTATCTAATTGGTGGACAACCAGCAGATAATACAGGTAACGTATATATATATACTCCATCTAAAATACCGGTAACAGTAGGATCTAATGTTCCTAAATGTCCTCCTGTAAGCGCTGTACCCATTGCAGGAACACTCCAAGTTCCTGTGGTTAACGTACCTACTGGTAACTCATCAAATAAGTTTACGGGATCACATATAGTGATAGTAAGAGGATCGACATCAACGTCCCCTATTTCTTCTCTCCAATCTCTTTCTTCTGTTAAGGGATTATGATTATTAGGGAAATCAGTAGGAACGGTACCTCCATTACTAGCATTTGTTTCCACAGTTAACCTATCTAACACCACAGTATCAAAGGCATTATCCAAACCATCTCCATCTATGTCAGAACCATCCGCTATAGTGTTAGGGATTCCATCCTGATCTATATCATAAGCTTCTATAGTATCCTCTAAACAATCTCCTGATATAGGATCCGAGTTTACATCAATATAATCAGGAAGTGCATTGGTATTAGAATTTACTGGAGAAATTGCAGTTCCATTGGTATCATAACTATCATCCACTCCATTAAAATCGCCATCCACTCCACTTGAAGCAATATAACCAGCTGTTGACTGTCCTTCTATATTATCAATAATCCCATCTCCATCAGAATCGATATCTAAAAAGTCTTGATTAGAATCGGTATCAGAATTAATAACATTATGAACTACAGTAGTAGATGTACCATCTGTATTAATTGCGCCATCAAAGCGCCCATCTCCATTGGCATCTGCTGCTGCATTTCCTGACTCGACTATATCATAAATCCCATCATTATCTGCATCCAAATCCTGGGAATTTGGGATTCCATCACGATCAAAATCACAAGCATTCGTGGATAAGAAAATATTGTCTATACCAATATCGTTACCATTCCCATCAGTTCCTTGTCTATTAATCACTCGTATCGTAACAATATTAACTCCAGCGGGAGCAATGAAGGTATCTTCTACTAAGATCCAAGCATCGGAACCGTTCGCTATTTCACCAGAATCCTCACTAAAAAGAGGCGTACCTGCAACTTGATCTAAAACCTCTATGGTTAAGTTTGCAGGTAACTCTCCTGCATTATTATTTAAACTAGCAATAGACATGCTAAAATTATATTCAAGTCCAGGAGTAACTGGTAAATTTTCGGCCACAAAAACAGGCAAGTCTGCGAATGCGCTCGATTTCATATTTATAGCCAAATACCTACCATCTGTATTCCCATCAGCATCAACATCTCCTACAAGATCTGTAGCAAGAAATGTAGCATCAAATCCTACATTGGTACGATAGTGAGTAGAAGTAGCAACGTTATATTCTCCGTCGTTTCCATTAATATCCTGTGGCAACACAGGATTGTAAGTCAAACCTAATCCTTCTGCATATCTGCTTCGTGTTGGACCCCCGAAACCAAAATCTTCTTCTAATACAAAAATTGGTGTCGTCGTAGTTGCAGTACAAAAACCATCTTCTATAGTATCCGGAATACCATCGTTATCATCATCATTATCTGTTGTATCGGGAACTCCATCATTATCAGAGTCATTATTTCCGCACGGTTTTACAGTTATGACAGCACTAACAGGAGGGCAAGCTGCTCCATTATCAATAGTATATGTAAAAGCTCCTCCATTAGGATCTGCGGTATCATATGTTCCTGTTCCATTACTCCAAACACCTCCAGATTCTGGCCCTCCATCTAATTCATCAAACAAATTAATAATACCAGTTCTACCACATAGAAACATCGTTGTATTTAAACCTGGATTTGGCACCTCTTCTACTGTAACCGTTACAGTACTTCTCACTGAACCCGAAGAACCTCCATTAACAGTAACCGTATACGTTGTTGTTTCTAATGGTGTTTCTCGATAAAACGAACAAGAACCGTCACCACTAGGAAATGGACAGTTTCTTATAAATGTTGGATTAACTGTTTTTTCCCATTGAACATTATAAGTGCTCGTTCCTCCAGAAGGTCTGGGGGGATCTATATCTAAATTTAGTTGGATTTCAGTCCCTTTACATACCGTTTTTGCGGTTAAGCCATCATCAGTTTGAAAAGTAACAGTCTGACCATAACTAAAAGTAAATAAAAGTAGGGCTAGGCAACTAGAAAATAGTGTCCGTGTCATAATTGTTGGCATTTATTGAGTTGGTTTTTATAAAAGTACCATCAACATATAAATACTGTAATCCACAACAAATTATCGAACTAAAGAAGTCCATAGGTATATTTAAAGAGATTTGGGTATTGGGTATGTTTTCACGTTTTATCCTATGTACTTTCCGAATAATCTTCGGATGCAATTGTTTTTTACACCATAAATGGGAAAAAAATAAATGCGGTACCCATAAGGATATATTTGTGTTCACGATGGTTAAGTTTAGTGTATAGTAATAGCATCGTAGTTTACTTCAACATAGGGTGGGCGGATTATTGAAACAGACTACCAAAAAAAGAATAACGCATGATTGTATACAATATTTCTACACTTCTAAAGTATTCGACATCCTGCTATCAAAAATCGTTATGAGTACAATTTTTCGATATTTATTATTTTTATTGGCAAAAAATCCTACATATTAACTAGGATATTTTAACGCAATAATCCTTTATCAAAAACCTATCAAAATACACACTGTTAAAGCAGTGATTACGGTTTATCAGTAATTTAATTTTTGGGTAAAACAATAATCAACTATATTTGAACACATTAAAACCACAACTCATGCCTTATATCAGTGATGATGAACTACTAGATTTTCAAGTTCAAATCGACAATGCTAAAGAAGAAAAGAGAGCTACTAACTATACTCATACCAAAGCTCTTAGAGAAGAACAAGAAAATAGTAGAAAATTTAAAATTGCTACAATAATTTTAGGAATTATTGCTCTTTTAGGAGTTGCAGGAACCATCTATTTCATGAAATTCAATACTCCTGATAACCTAATTGCTAAAAGTGAATCTAAAGCGAAATCCGACATACTTAAAAATAAGATTGCCGAACTCGAAGAAACTATTAAGAATTTATCCATGGATCAAGAGATCAATGCAGCAAATAGTAATACTGGTGAACAGCAGGAAAAAGCATCTTTACAAGGAGAGCTTGTTTATGCAGTTCAGATCGGGGCTTTTGAAGAAAAAGATTTATCATTATACTCGGATAAGTTTGTGAACTTTAAACAAATCAAAGCAGGAAGTTTTAATAAATATGCGCTGGGTAATTTTGCTTCTTTAGCTGAAGCTAAAAAATTCCGCAGAGAATTAGTTGGCCTAGGTTTTAGAGGTGCGTTTATTGCTTCTTACCAAAACGGAAAGCGTATAAAGATTGAAGAAGCTTGGTAATAAAAAACCTTGAGATTTTTTTATTAAACCTCAAGGAATTTTCTTAACTAAACTAACCAACTCAATCTAAAACTTATTACACATTTACTACTACAAAAGTTCTTCCCGATTTTTTGTAGAATACTCCTTTATGCTTATAGTACCGCACACCTCTTACCTTAACAATTCTATATCCAGTAGGTAAAGTACTTACACGCACACCAACTGGAGCTGTAACTTTAACATATCTTCTATTCTTTTTTACATACCAGACACCATTATTTCTATAATACCTTACATTTTTATGTACTACAACTCTAGGCTTATGAACCTTAGTCACCACTACATTATTCGCTGGACTAACTTTTACCGTAGTTGCACAAGAGGCAGTTAATGTAAATAACATAATGCCAATTACTAATGTTTTCAATAATGTCTTCATAATAATCTTCTTTTAATGTTTTTCATTAATATGACCCAGATTATGAAGAAAGGTTTAATCTAATTCCTATATTTTATTTTTCTACATATTCTTTTATAGGTATATCATCTATCAAAACATCTTTAAGAACCACATGATCATCTTTGATATACACTAAAGCATATATATTATTAGATAAGCTATCTCTATTTGCCTCTACATAGGCCACCTCCGCATCATATGCTTTTGTTTCTTCCATATAATAAGTATTGAATGGAAGTTGAAAATTCACTTGACCATTATAATAATATGTTACTCTAGCGGTCACATAATCTTTTTCAGTTTCTACAGGTACTTTACTTATCTCCGAGGCCTCAGCAAATCCTTCATTATCATTCTTAAGATACACGTAGATCTCTTCTCCTACTACATAGGTAGTATCTTTTGTGTCAAAGTGATTCATCTCATATTGCAATGTGATATACTTTCCTCTAAAAGGATCTGTAGGATCAACAGGTCTTGTTTTAAATTTATACTCTGTTCCTGAAATTAATACATCCTCATTATTTACAATCATATGAATTGGAACAAAAATCTGCGCCAATGCAATCACAATAAATAGGATAAATAAATAAATGATTTTCATAGGTTTAATTTTTATAAATTAGAATTTTTCTGTTGTTTTTTTAGCATCATATAATTGGTAAGGAAAAAACCTGCCCCTACAATCACAAATAGTAAACCTTTTATAATAAAACTCATATCTGTATCAAAAAACCTACAAATAATAAGTATGGAAACAATCAATAGTCCATAGTTAAGGATTCCGAAATTAAACTTATCCGTTCCAATCTTAATTGCTGTAATCCCTAAAGCAAAAACCAATATATTAGTTAAAATCATAGGAATTACTTCTGCACCAGAAAGCAAGAAGAATAATCCCCAGAATATTAGAAATGAAATTTGAAATAGATTTATAGATCTAACACCTTTTTTGACGACAATATATCCCAAGGTGGAAATTGCTATACCTACTAAAAATAATGAAACATAGAATTCTTGTGCTTGATACATAGTTGTATCATACATCTCTTTCCAGGTCCATTTAAATGTAAATATCATTAGTAAAATGATAGTCCCCAAAGAACCTATTATTAAGAATCCATTTCTAAGTGTCCTTAATTCTTTGAATATTGATAATCTACCAATATTATAGAAAACCCCAAAAAGAGTCACATACATCACAAAACCCAACTCCTCATTACCTCTAATAAAAGCCCCTAAACCTATAGTAACACTTAAAGGAATAATCCAATTAAAAATTGTCGTTGTATTACTTGATATATTATTCTTGATCTGTCGCCAATAGTGTGGTATGATTCCCAACATAAAAATAAAATACCACCAAGGAACACTGTAGTTTCTATAATTCCATATACCAACCTCAGCTACATAATATGTACCTGATAAAATTACTAGAAGTGTTACCGCATGGGATCTAAGCAAGTAAATTAATGGAAGACATAGTATAGTCCAAGTTTTTAGAAACGAACCTAGATCACCTGATATATTATAAATCTGGCTTACTAAAGAAATACTAGCTCCTACTGCAAAAAACAGGAAAGTTCCTGAAGCCTCTTTCCAAGTGCGACTTTTATTTTTTAAAATAGAAAAACCAACAATAGACTGACCAATAACTAAAGGAACAAATGCCAGTATAGTTTTTGTTAGCCTAGAAAAATCATCCCAATTATGAGCTAACATTAAAATAATACCCGCCCCAATTAGTAATGCCCCAAAAATCCCAAATATGGTAAACAGTTTGTTAGGTTTAGTTCCTTCTTTCTGACCATAATATTGAGATATCTTATCTGCAATTTCTGACGAAATCACTTGATCACTGACCAATTCTTTTAATTCTTTATTAAATTTTGAACTCATATTTTGATGATTAAAAAGTTGTAATTATTTAAAAGGAATAATTAATTTTATAAAAAAATTACCTCCCTCAAAATGACCTTATTACTTAGATACTAATCTGTTGAATATTATAACAGAGTAGAATAATTAAACTAAAGATTAATTCTAAAATTGAAAGCTTGAGAGGCTTTATCCGCTTTACCAAAATTCGATCGATTATAAAAAAAGGAATAAAAAGAATAACTCCACTTAAAATTAATACTCCTCCTAAACTAGCACCGCCATTAAGAGTTAGTCCATAAATTCCAGAAGGTATTCCTAGGGCAAAAACAATAATCCCTATCATAAAAAACAAAGTTGGTTTATTCTTTAAATTCTGTTTGGAGTTCTGCATTATGAATCGATGAAAATAACTTATTCTTTATTCTATTTCTTTTTACAATAAATATAAATCAGGTCTTCAATAGAAGTATCACCTAAGTCTCTGGCTTTCTTTAAATCCTCACAAGCACTTTTTGTTTCTTCTTTTGAAGGCTGAATATTGCCGTTCCCGGTTAACAAATTAATCTTAGCAGTACCCCTATTCGCATATGCCTGAAAATAATTTGGGTAAAATTCTATCGCGTTTGTATAATCTATAATTGATTGCTCAAAATTTCCAAGTATATCATTGGCAGTTCCTCTAATAAAATAAAGCTCAGGGTCCGTAGAATTAACTTTAAAGTATTCATCACAGTTCTTAATCACTTCTTGATATTTTCCCTGGGAATAGTTAATTCTCGCTGTCCAATAAATTGATGCTTCCATCATTTTACTATTACTATTTTTATCAATAACATACTTGTAATCTTCTTTGGCTTGATCTAGATATCCTGCATGCATTTTAGACAACCCTCTATCAACAAAAGAAGCCATATCGATACTATCAAGTTTTATAGCCTCTGTAAAATCGAGAATAGCAAGATCATATTCCTTTAACTTATCTCTTGATAATCCCCTATTAATATATCCCGTTTTCTTAACAAGATCTACATCAATTTTTTCAATTAACTGAGTATAATTTTTTATCGCTTTCTTATACTTCCCCTTTTTAAAATTTTCATTCCCTTTTAAGTATATAGCGGTCCCTTTATCCTGTGAAAAAACTGCTATTGACATTAAACACACAATTCCTTTTACTATATTTTTATACATTTCTAACTTATTAATTCATTATCAAACTATACTAAAAAAAGGCAGCTACAGCCGTAGCTGCCTTTTCTAATCATCAAAACAAGGAACTACAATATTGTAGTCCCTCCTTTTGATTTACTCTCCAATTACACTTCTTTTGCCTCAATGAATTTTTTATCTCTTGTATTTTTCTGTACCGCAATCGCTGCAAATAAACTTAGCGTAAATGACATTCCGTAGAAGCCCTTTTCACTCAGATCTAGATCTGCATTCCACAATCCTATAATTAATAAAACAATAGATGCTAACGCTGCAAACCAACTAATTCCATAATAGATCTCTGTTACCTGTAACCCTTCTAATTTATCACGCACATTTTTCTGAACGGATACAGCAGAAAATAATCCGAATAGTAAAATAGTAAAGTAATATCCTTTCTCATTTAATAACATATCAGCATTCCATAAACCAGTACAGAATGATACCATACCCGCAAACAATGCTACCCAAGATGCTCCTATAAAAGCTGGTGTCGGTTTTTGATCATACGTTTTGACTTCATTTTTATCAACATGATCATTTACAATTTCTTCTGTTACTTCGTTGCTAAACTTGTAATCCATAATAATTAATTTTGATGATTAAATTTTATTTCAATTATTTGTTTTGAACAGGACAAATTTGCGATGACTTGATGAGCTTAAAAACTCAATTTTTACAAAAAACTTACGATATAATTGTGATTTTTATTTAAATTAGATCTATAAAAAAGAGTTTTATCTTTAAAATACTTACGATATAATGAATCCACTTTCTTCCATAATAGCTACTTTATCTACTGAAGAAAAAAAGAGTTTCATTAATTATCTAAAACATAAAAACAAAAGAAATGACACCAAAAACATCCAGTTATTTAAAATTCTAGACACATCATATAACCATAAAGATCTAGATATAAAAATATATGGCAAGAGTGCTAAAGGTGCTTATCACGCACTTTGCAAAAGATTACACGATAGCCTTATTGATTTTATCGCAACCAAAAGTTTTGAAACCGAAACTTCTGAAGAAATGGAGATTTTTAAGCTGCTTCTGGCAAGTAGAATTTTCTTTGAACAAAAACAATACAAAATAGCCTTAAAGACAATAAAAAAGGCAGAACTAAAAGCCAAAACATTTGATCTTTTTAGTGTATTACACGAGATACATTACACAAAAATCCAATATGCACATGTAGATCCAAATACAACTTTAGCATCCTTAATACAAGATTTTAAAAGAAATCAAACTTTATTACAACAAGAGGAGAATCTAAATCTTTTTTATGCTAACATTCAAAATGAGCTTTCACAGAACAGTAATAATATATCGTTGATTATTAAAAACTCTTTAAATCAATTCGATATATCTATTACTAATGATTTAACTTTTCGATCACTATTTAAGATTCTTGATATTACCAATCGAGCAGCAAATGTTACTCGAAATTTCTATTCACTCCTTTCTTTTGTAGAAAAAACATATCAACAGATTGAATCAAAAGAACAACTTACAGATAAGCATCTATTCTACCACATTCAGATTCTCTATTATGTTGCTAATTCTTATTTCAGAAATAAAAACTTTACCACCTCCTACAAATACCTAAAGAAAATGGAGGTACAGATGCTTAAACAGAAGAAAAAATATTACAAAAGATTTCTTCCTCAACTTACACTATTACAGGTACTAAATGATAATTATACTGGAAAAGCCACGGAAGCCATAGTGCCCTTAGAAAATTTTAACTATAAGCTTTTTAAAGATCAAACCACTTATATCTTAGATTTAAAATTAACGCTAATTGTTTTTTATTTTCAACAATCACGTTCCAAAGAAGCACTAAGACTTCTAAATGAATTGCATCATAGCGATGTTTGGTACACAGAAAAAGCAGGGATTATCTGGGTTATAAAGAAAAATCTAACGGAAATACTATTACACATAGAGTTAGATCATTTGGATTTAGTGACTTCTAGAATAAAAAGTTTTAGAAAAAAGCACCGTTCTTATTTAATTAATAATAATGAACACAGAGTTTTAGAATTTTTATCCTTAGCTACCAGCTTCTATTTTAATAGCCATACCATAAAAACCGACGAATTTATATTAAAAATAGAACATTCTTTAATTCAGAACAGTCCGGATCGAGAGGATATTTTTGCGATGAGTTTTTATGCTTGGTTAAAGGCAAAAGTATTACAATTAGATTTATATGATACTACGCTGCAAGTTGTACATCAATCTCAAAAAGACTCATCTTCGATTTAAATATGTTTTTTTGGTTTGACAATCAAATCTAATAACAACACAAACAATACTGGTAACATCCATTGGTGATATATTAAATATCGACCAATACTATGCTGCACAATACAAATTAACAACACATTACTAAATGTCAGTAACAAGAATACAAAAGCCAGTAAAGCAATTTTTTCTTTTCGTTTTATCCAAATATAAAGTGAGCTTATCAATAATAAAAGTGATAACCATATCATGTAAAATCCTCCAAAAGCATTCACTACATTTTTATAAAAGAGATCAACACATTTCCAAAAATTATCAAACAACAACGGTAGCCACATACTCATTAACATCTTATCATTTTCGATCAAAGCTTCATGAGAATTTGGATTAGATGGCATTAAAAACTTTCTACCTTCAATTGAAAATACGCCATAAGATATATTCACAAAATTATAATCAAAATGATGAAATACATTATCATTTACGGGCTTATAAAAATCATCCAAAAGTTTACGCTCAAAAGCTAAGGAATACATATGCTTGTAATACTCCTGAATTTTAAGATTTTCATAAATTTTATAATCACTTTGATCAGCTACAAAAAATGGCATAATCATTACCTGAAGTCCTGTACTAGAAATATTTATATATTTATCATGAACTATATAATTAAAGGTTTTCTGAGTCACAGAAACCAGTAGCGGCATCAGCAACACAAATACTATTGGAATCAAATATTGCTTAATTTTTTTACTCACATACCCTCTATATACCAATATTAAAAATAGTACTGGAAGTATAAAGAAAAACTGAGTTCGTATTAACAATCCAACAAAAATACTTAGCAATAACATCATTATTACTCTTTTACTTTTCAAGAAAAGATATTGTATCAAAAATGAAGAAATCATCAAAAAACAAGGAAAAGCTAATCCTTGCGTAACAATACGATTTACGGTCAAATATTCCGGAATAACCACGGGAGCCAATAACATCACTTCGATCAACAATATCAATCGATAATCTAAATCAAAAACCTTTTTAATCGTTTTAACCAGATACAAACAAGAAACAAAACTTAAAATTAATTGAATAAATACTATAACATAGTAATAATGAGCTTCTCCAAACAATTTTCTAAAAACAAATAAGAAAGTTCCATATCCTGGCGGTGTTATTAAAGAAAGACCAACGTAACTCATCGTATCTGGTTCTACAACTACTCCGACCCAAACAACATAGATGCAAACAAATAGATACAAAAACATTCTTAGTAAGCGATGAATCAAAGTGTACTGCATAAACAACTTTATAATTGAGGATTAAATGTAGTGCAATTATTCTAATTATAAGAAATAGAAATTGGCAATCTACAGAGCACTAATTGCCTTGATTTTAGGCTTTAACTTTCCTTTCACTACTACGCCATAGTTATTTCTTTATCTTCGGCCGATAAAAATTAACTCATGCTCAAAAATACACTATACCTCTTATTGGTATTTACAGTAACGTTTTCCAGTTGCTCTTCATTACAAAACAAAAAAAATAAAAAGCCTGCTACCACAGCCGCTAAAAAACCTAGCAAAGACAAAAATGCTATTAAACCTTATAAAGAGGTTATTACAAAAAAGGCTAAAAGTGACCCAGGACTTTTCACTGTTCATAACATAGAGGACAAATACTTTTATGAAATCCCGGACTCACTATTTAACAGAGAGATGTTGATGGTAACCAGAATTGCCAAAACCGCTACAGGTATTGGTTTTGGTGGTGGAAAACAAAACACACAGGTACTTAGATGGCAAAGAAAGAATAAAAAAGTATTACTAAGAGTAGTATCACATCAGATTTATGCCGCAGATTCTTTACCAATTCATGAAGCAGTAGAAAATTCTAACTTTGAACCTGTTCTATTTTCATTTCCAATAAAAGCTTTTCATAAAGATTCTGTAAATAATGCCACAGTAATTGATGTTACAGACTTATTTAAAAAAGATGTGAAAGCCATTGGTTTTCCAGCTTCAAGAAGAAAGCGATTTAAGATCACTCGATTAGATGCTAGCCTTTCCTATATCGACTCGATAAGAAGTTATCCTCTTAATATAGAAACGCGACACGTAAAAACATACAACGCCGGAGCACCACCTTCTAATGCAAGTACTGGAACTATTTCTTTAGAAATGAGTAATTCTATGATTTTACTTCCAGAAACACCTATGAAACGTAGAATATTTGACCAACGAGTTGGCTGGTTTGCACGAGGACAAACGGATTATGGACTTGAAGCGCAAGAAAGTAAAACGATACGCTATTTAGATCGATGGAGATTAGAAGTTCGGGATGAAGATATTGAAAAATTCAAAAAAGGTGAATTGGTTGTTCCTAAAAAACAAATTGTCTATTATATAGATCGTGCTACTCCTAAAAAATGGGTGAAATATATTAAA
This sequence comes from Aquimarina sp. AD1, assembly GCF_003443695.1. Lineage (NCBI taxonomy): Bacteria > Pseudomonadati > Bacteroidota > Flavobacteriia > Flavobacteriales > Flavobacteriaceae > Aquimarina > Aquimarina sp. AD1. The sequence continues at coordinate 2,918,112 of NZ_CP031966.1, forward strand.
CAAGGTATTGAAGATTGGCAAGTAGCCTTTGAAGAAGCTGGTTTTAAAGAAGCCATTATTGCTAAAGATCCTCCAACAAAAGAAGAAGATCCAGATTGGAGTCCAGAAGATGCGCGTTACTCTGTAGTACGTTATTTAGCATCTCCTATACCTAATGCAAATGGACCACATGTAAGTGATCCAAGATCTGGAGAAATTTTAGAAAGTGACATCAACTGGTATCATAACGTAATGACTCTATTACGTAACTGGTTTTTTGTACAGACTGCAGCGATCAATCCAGACGCACAAGGCGTAGCTTTTAAAGATGAAGTTATGGGTAGATTAATACGATTCGTATCTTCTCATGAGGTAGGTCATACATTAGGATTGCCTCATAATATGGGAAGTAGTGTTGCATACCCAGTGGAATCATTACGTGACCCAGCTTTTACTAAAAAATATGGAACTGCACCATCTATAATGGATTACGCTCGTTTTAATTACATTGCGCAACCAGGTGATGGAGATGTCGCGCTAATGCCAGAAATTGGAATCTATGACAAATATTCTATCAAATGGGGATACCGACCAATTCTTAATACAACTGCGGAAGAAGAGAAAAAAACTTTGGATAGTTGGATATTAAAACACGCAGATGATCCTAAATATCGTTTTGGGAGACAACAATTTGGAGTAATTGATCCTAGTTCACAAACAGAAGATCTTGGTGATGATGCGGTAAAAGCTAGTACTTATGGTATTGCCAACTTAAAAAGAATTATTCCTAATTTAATCAAATGGACTGCAGAAGACGGTAAAAATTATAGCGACTTACAGACTATGTATGGACAAGTATTAAGTCAATATAATAGATATATGGGACATGTTTCTTCTAATATTGGTGGTGTATACGAATACTACAAGACCTATGATCAAGAAGGAGCTGTTTATACACATGTAACTAAAGAAAATCAAAAACGTGCCATGAAGTTCTTACAAGAGCAGTTATTTATTACTCCAGACTGGTTATTAGATGCTACCATTTTTAATAAAATAGAATCTGCAGGTAGCGTAGAGCGCGTTCGTGGATTTCAAACTAGAACATTAAACAATTTACTAGATCAAGGCAGAATGGCGCGGTTAATTGAAAATGAAGCTCTAAACGCAAGAAATGCATATTCGTTAATAGATATGATGACAGAATTGAGATCTGGTATTTGGAAAGAGTTAAGAACGGGAGCATCAATTGATGTATATCGTCGTAATTTACAACGTGCATACTTAGAAAGATTGGAGTTTTTGATGACAAAAGAGCAAACTCCAATTCCTGCTAACTTTAGACGTTTTGTACGACGTACTAATGTAGATGTTTCACAAAGTGACATCAGACCTATTGTTAGAGCAGAATTAAAAAACTTACAAAGAAATATTAATAGTGCAATAGGTAGGACATCTGATAGAATGACACGTTATCATTTACAGGATGCAACAGAAAGAATCTCACTAATACTGGAACCTAAAAAATAAATGATTAATCCATCGTTTATAAAAACAAAAAGCCGATCTAGATTAGATTGGCTTTTTGTTTTTATAAACTACCTGCTGTAACGGAGACTGCTTTTATAGTAGTATCTAAATCTTCATAAGTTAATGCCTCTGTGATAAACCAAGTTTCGAAAGCACTTGGTGCTATATATACACCTTGGCTTAGCATTCCATGAAAGAATTTCTTGAAAGCATCATTATTACCTTCTGCAGCACTTTCAAAATCTACTACAGGATTCTCAGAAAAATGAACAGAAATCATCGAGCCTACTCTGTTAATCGTATGTACTATATTTTTCTCTATTAATACCTTAGCAATACCTTCATGTAAATACTCAGTCTTTTTTGCGATACTATCAAAAATATTTGGATTTTCATGCAACTCAGTTAGCATTGCCAATCCAGCAGCCATTGCCAATGGATTACCACTTAAAGTTCCTGCTTGATATACTGGTCCCAAAGGTGCTAGGTGATTCATTATTTCTTCTCTAGCAGCAAAAGCACCTACCGGAAGACCTCCTCCAATTACCTTACCAAAAGTTACAATATCAGCTTTGATTCCATACAATTCTTGTACTCCTCCTTTTGCTAATCTAAACCCAGTCATCACCTCATCAAAAATCAACAAAATATTATGAGCATCACAAAGGGATCTTAACCCCTCTAAAAAACCTTTGACTGGAGGAATACATCCCATATTACCAGCTACCGGTTCTATAATGATGCACGCTATTTCATTCTTATTAGAATTAATAATTTCTTCAACATTACCTAGATCATTATATCTAGCAAGCAATGTATCTTTTGCTGTACCTTCAGTAACTCCAGGACTGTTTGGACTTCCAAAAGTAACTGCACCGCTACCTGCCTGAATCAAAAAAGAATCACTATGGCCATGATAGCAACCTGCAAATTTGATTATTTTATCTTTTTTGGTAAATCCTCTTGCTAATCGAACAGCACTCATACAAGCTTCTGTTCCTGAATTCACAAAACGTATTTTATCTATATTAGGAACCATCGATACCGCCAACTCAGCAATCTTAGTTTCAATTTCTGTTGGCATTCCAAAACTGGTTCCTTTCTTAGCTTTTTCGACTACAGCATCTACAACTGGCGGATGCGCGTGACCAAGAATCATTGGCCCCCAAGAATTGATATAATCTATTAATCGATTACCATCTTCATCATACAAATAAGCTCCTTTTGCTTCTTTTACAAAAATTGGATCTCCCCCAACTGCTTTAAATGCGCGAACAGGAGAGTTAACTCCACCCGGAATTACTTTTTGAGCCTCTCTAAATAGAGCGCTACTTCTTTTATAAATCATATTGAATTAAAATTCTTCAGAATCATCATCAGGTTCTTGTACTTTAAGCACTTGCCCTATGGCGATTGCATTATCTTTTAAATTATTATATGCTTTTAACTCTGTAACTTTTAAATTGTACCTTCTCGATATGGAATATAATGTATCTCCTTTTTGCACGACATATTCTCCATTTTTCGATTTAGTAGTTGTTCTAACATTAGGTTTCTTCTTCTCTGTTACAGTATACAATTTTCCTAAAACCTCTGCATCGTATTTATCCAATTCATACCGCTCTATAATACTTATAAGTTTAACCGGATATTTCTTATCTGTTGCATAACCAGCAGCACGTAATCCATATGCCCAAGATTTATAATCATCTTGCTTGTAGGTGAAGAGTTTTGCATAGCGTTTTCTATTCTTTAAAAACAAAGAATGATCTCTGAAAGAGTGACTTGCTTCATCATATTTTCTAAAACACTCTTGGGATCGATCATCATCGTGATACACTCTATCACCTGTCCAATCATGGCATTTAATCCCAAAATGGTTTTTTGCCTTACTGGTAAGATCTCCGTAACCAGCACCTGATTCTAAAATTCCCTGAGCTAATGTTATACTTGCAGGAATACCGTACTGAATCATCTCGTGCTTGGCAATACCTACATACTCAAATATATAATTCTGAACTTTTTCTTTGTAAGAAACTGTAGTAAGTGGTTTTTTCGGTTTAACTACCTCTTCTTTAACCTCTTTTACCTCTCTTTTTACTTCAGTTTTTCTAGAAGCAGTTTTGGTTCTTCTAGAAGTAGTTGCTTTTTTACTACCTCCACAAGAAACAATGAATGTAGCTATACAAAACAACGTTATAATTCTCCTCACGTTCATATCAAATTCTAATAAGCGGAAGCTTCTTTTTACCTAGCTTCTTATTCATACCCGAAATACCTTGCAACCCTCCAGTATGAATGGCTAAAATACGAGTATTTTTTGTAAAAAACCCTTTCTGTATTTTATCAAAAAGGCCATACATCATCTTTCCTGTATAGATTGGATCCAAAGCAATATTTTGTTCTTTGTAAAATCTATTAATAAACTCAATTAATGATAGATTTATTTTACCATATCCCCCAAAATGATACTCTTCTGTTAAACTCCAATTTGTTTTATGAGTGTATTTTTTAATTTCATCAGAAAGGAAATCTCCTTTTAACGCAGGAAATCCAATAATGTTCTGATGCTCGAGGCTAGCATTGATAATCCCAGAGATAGTTCCTCCGGTTCCCACCGCACAACATACATAATCGAATATCTCATCCTTACCAGTTAAAATTTCTTTACACCCTTCTATTGCTAACTCATTTGTACCTCCTTCTGGAACAGAGTAAAAAGAGCCAAATTCTTTTTTCAACATTTCCAAAAATGGTTCTGATGTTTTTTCTTTGTAATCTTTTCTGCTAACAAACTTTAGTCGCATACCATTATGTGATGCTAAACGTAAGGTATCATTCTGCGATAGCGTATGTGATAAATTTTTTGCTAATTCTTCTCCTCTAATAACCCCAACTGTATCTAACCCCACTAATTTACCTGCAGCTGCAGTAGCAGAAATATGGTTACTATAAGCTCCACCAAACGTAAGTATCCTATTAAAACCCTTTTTTTTAGCCTCTAAAAGATTGTATTTAAGTTTTCTGAATTTATTTCCCGAAATATGATCATGAATAAGATCTTCTCTTTTTATGTGAATAGACACTCCTGCTTGTTTTAAAATAGGGTGCACTATTTCTTCATTTTTTGATTCTCTTACTACCGAAGAAAAAAAATTCATAGGGTATTATAAGTATTTAGTAAAACTCCAGAGTTTTCGGTTTTTTAGATAAGAAAGCTCAGCTTCCATTTCATACGCTTCTCTTTCAAAAGAAATATTACGGTAAGCTTCTCTAGAATTTTTATACTGAAGTAATCGGACAATATACTCTATTAGATACAAGAAGTAAAATGGTAATACCAACAACTCCAACTGCTGTTTTAGATGAATCTTCTCATGATTTATAAAAACTGCATCTTCCTTTAAATGGTGATTTTTAACCACAATAAAAGGCCAAAGTGCGATTCCCACAAAATGACGACCTATCAAATATTTGTTAACTACAATTGGCATCTTAGCGCAAGATAGTATTTTTGTATCGATGAGCAATCCAAAAAGAATACTAAAACCCGAAGAAGGAGACTATTATCTTACTCCAGAAGGGTACCGATGTTTTACGGAACAATACCATTTAAAAAGAGGTTATTGTTGCGAGAGCGGTTGTAGGCATTGTCCCTATGGCTATGACAAAAAAACAAATAAGTACACTAAAGAGTAACTCTATCTTACTCATGGTACGATTGTTGTGCATATTTTTAAAAAAATATTGTTGAACATTTAATACACAGGATTATGAAATTTTTCTCTCTTTTATCACTGATCCTTATCATTACACTTGGTTCTTGCTCTACTGTTAGAGTAGCATCTGATTATGATAAGCAAACTAATTTTAATGGTTACAAAAGCTATGCCTTTTTTAAACCAGGTATAGATAAAGCTGAAATCAGTGACCTAGACAAAAAACGCATTTTAAGAGCTATTGAATCTGATATGACCGCTAAAGGTTTTACAAAATCTGAAAACCCGGATGTATTGGTTAGCATCTTTACAAAAACAAAGGAAAACGTAAATATTTATCAAAATAATTTTGGATTTGGTTACGGCTGGGGCTGGAATCCTTGGTTTTGGAACAGCGGTTTTAATACTGTATCTAGAACGACAGAAGGAACATTATATATAGATCTTATTGATGCTTCAAAAAATGAATTAATTTGGCAAGGAATGGGAACAGCAGCCTTAACCGAAAAAGTAGACAAAAAACAGGAAAAAATGAATCAAATTGTATCTGCAATACTAGAGAAATACCCTCCAGAATTTAAATAATCATTTTATCCTTATTGATATCATAATAGCCTTTCTATCATGCAGAGGCTATTTTTTTATGTATTTTTATAAAAAACCTGACTTATAAAAATATGCGTAATTTTCTTCTTGGTGCCTTAATTGCTGCATTCATAGCAGTTGGCATTAGTTATTTTATCAATCAAGCTACATCCCAAAAAACTGAATTAGAGTCTTCTGATCTTATACTTGACCAGATAAAAAATGTTGGGAAATTAGTTGTTACCGAAGGGCATTTCTCCGAAGTTATTACCTATAAAGATGCCAAAAAATATTACTTAGATATTTTAACTGCTGAAAAAAAGGCTATTGTTGTGGTAAATGCTGGTGTTACCGTTTCCTATGACTTAAGCAAGATCAAACACCAAATCGATCAAACTAATAAGACACTTACAATTACCAGTATCCCTGAAGCTGAGATTAACATCAATCCCAACATAAAATATCACGATCTAGAAGAAGATTTTTTTAATCAATTCAGTCCAGAAGATCATAACCTGATACAGAAAGAAGTTACACGACAGCTTAACAAAAAGATAGAAGCCTCTACACTAAAATCTAATGCAGAAAATCGTTTAATTAGTGAGCTACAAAAGATTTACATTCTTACCAATTCCTTAGGATGGAAACTAGTTTACAAAGGTAGTTCTATTACTGACTCGGAGCAATTGATCCTCTAATAGTACTTTTAAGCATGGTTGGAACAATGAGTTTATGAAATGGTTTTACAGGTAAAAAATACAATTTCCCAAACCAATTATTAAAATTTACAATTGTCGAAATAGTAAGATTTTTACTCGAATTAGGTTTTGAATCTAAGAGTAGAGAAACTCTAAAATTAAGATGCGTATCGTCTTCTCCCAGAATAATTTCATTCTCCGATTTATCAAATACTTTAAAAATCCCTATTTTATCTCCGATCTCTCCTTTAAAATTATTTAATGTTTCTTTTCTCTTATCCAGGCTATCTCCAGTTTTAAGTCCAAAAACTGCAACTATCTGATTTCTTAACACAAATAGTTTTTCAATCCATTTAGGAGAAGTAGAAAAAAAGGATTTAGTGATTACTAAGATATCTACGACATCCTCTTTATCCGTAAACTCACTTTTAAAACTATCAGAATAATCATACTTGTTTTTAAGTAGTAATGAAGTCTTAGGTAAACTTACTTTTTCAACTTTCATAGATTCTTAAATTTTTATAAGTACAGGATTAAAAGCTTTAGAAGCTACAACAACTTTATCTCCAATAGTTAGACTACTAATTTCCGATTCCTGTGCGATGACCTTAACTACATTATTACCAATAAGAACTGTAACTATAAATACAACATCTTCCGATTCTATGTTAATCACTTCTCCTGTAAACTGATATTTACCACTTAGTTGATTATCCGTAAAAACGGATAACGAATCTCCTACTTTAGTTATCTTACCATCTTCAAGACAATATACTTTATCAGACATCTTAATAATTTCTCCAATATCGTGACTTACCAAAATTGTGGTTAGCTCATATTCTCGATGTACTTTTAGTATATAATCCTGCAATTTGCTACGCATTTTTATATCAAGCGCAGACAAGGGTTCATCCAACAATAAAACCTTTGGTTTGCGAACCAATGCCCGAGCCAATGCCACTCTTTGCTGTTGACCTCCTGATAACGTATTTGGTTTTCTATTCTTAAGTTTATCCAAAGCTACTATAGAAATCAATTCTTCAATAACACTTTTGTCTTGACCTTTTCCTAAGGCAAATTCTAGATTTTCTTGCACTGTCATATTTGGAAATAAGGCATAATCTTGAAAAACATATCCAATTCTACGTTGTTGAGGACTAAAACTGATCTTTCTATTATCATCTAACCAATATGTACCGTCTACTACAATCTGTCCACTATCTGCCGAAAGCAACCCAGCGATGACTCTAAGAATTGATGTCTTTCCTGCTCCAGAAGCCCCATATAAAGTAACCAATTGCCCTTTCTCTATACTCAATCGAATATCAAGCTTCATATTTCCTTCAGCTGTTTGGAGCTTCTTATCAATGGTAACTTCTATCATTTCCAAAACCGTTTTAAATATCCTCCGTTAATTAAATACACCAATAATAAAATCACAAAGGTTACTATAAACAATAGCAATGAATACATATTTGCACCGCTATAATTTAATGCTTCAACTTCGTCATATATTGCTATTGAAACCACTTTCGTTTTATCAGGAATATTACCCCCAATCATTAGAACAACCCCAAATTCACCAACAGTATGAGCAAAAGCCAATACAATCCCTGTTAATATAGAAGGTTTTATATTTGGTAATAAAACACTAATAAGTGTTTTCATTTTAGATTTACCTAACACATAGGAAGCCTCCTGTAGAGAACTAGGTAAACCAGATAAACCAGATTGAATAGGCCCAACCATAAAAGGAAGGCTATAAATAACTGATCCTATCACTAATCCTGAAAATGAAAAAATTAATCGAATTCCAAAAACATCTTGTAGCCAACTACCAAAACTGTTTCCCGGACTAAATACCATTAATAGATAAAACCCTAATACAGTCGGCGGCAATACCAACGGCATACTTACTAGAGTTTCTACAATCGGTTTAATCCTTGATTTAGAATATGCTAACCAATAGGCCAATGGAATTGAAATTACTAGCAAAACAACTGTCGTTACTAATGCAAGTTTAGTAGTTAGTATGATTGGTGCCCAATCTATCATTTAGAAAGCATTATTTCGTTTGCCTTAATCATCACAATTACTCCTTCATTTTCTTTCAATGAAAGTTCGTTGAAAATTTCCGTAGTAATTATGGCGACAATATCTCCTATTGCTGTATGTAAAAATATCTTACTTAATAAAACTCCACTGTCACACTTTTTTATTGTCGCGGGAATTTTATTTTGAATACTAATTAAGGATGAATCATCTTTACTAATAATTACTTCAGTTTCTTTAAACAATAACTTTACCGAGTTCCCTTTCTTCAGATAAGAAGCAGTATCAGGAGTTTCAACTAAAATAGTTTTGAGCTTTGTATGCTCATTTATTTCAATAGAAACCATCGATAAATTTTTGCTTACCTGTATATCTGATATATGCCCCGAGAAAACATTCATTATTCAGCTACTAAATATCCGAAATCTTCTAGTATTTCTCTAGCATCTTTAGAAAAAAGAAACTCATAAAATTTTCTACTGTTTGTAGAATCTTGAATTTCTCTTTTAATCAAAACGACTCCTTGTTCGATTGGAGTGTACTCTTTTTTATCAATAGGAATCCATCGACCTTTATCTTTTATCTTTTTAGATAACACTACTGACATTGAGGTAAAACCAATTTCGGAAGATTTAGAAATAATAAATTGGTTCGTTTGAGAAATACTTTCTCCATAAACCAATTTGTCTGCTACAGCATCATATATGTTATTTTTGTTTAGCACCTCTACTGCGGATTGACCATATGGTGCTGTTCTAGGGTTTGCTATGGCAATGTGAACAACACGGCTATCAGTTAATATTTCCAATGAAGGTACTAATTCTTTATCCATAGACCATAACACTAATTGTCCATGGGCATAAACTTTGGGAGCTTCAATGGCTAATTTATTCTCATAAATTTCATTTGGGTATTTCATATTTGCAGAAACAAAAATATCATAGGGAGCGCCTTCTATAATTTGTGCTGTTAATTTTCCCGAAGAACTAATTACTAATTCACAAGATACTCCTGTTTGTTTTGTAAATGCGTTAGAAATTTCCTCAATTGCGTATTGCATATTAGCCGCAGCAGCAATAGTAATCGTCTCCTTTTTGGGCTCTTTACATCCAACAGTAATCAGAATAATGATACTGTAAATTTCAAGTTTAAATTTTGGTAATCTTAAAGAAATCGTTTTTAGCACTTTCTAATTTTTATCATAATACCTTTCTAATATTTCATCGATAGTATCTACTACTTCTTTTGCATTTTCTTTAGTAAAACACAAAGGAGGTTTCGTTTTCAAGACACTATCATCTGGTCCATCTGTACTAATTAGTATAAACTTATTTCGCAGTTCGTTCTTAATATGATGTGCTAATGTCTTATTCGTTTCGCTATTTTCTGCTTTTATAATTTCTATACCTAAAAACAATCCTGACCCTCTTACATCTCCAATGCAATCATATTTATTTTGAAGTTCGCATAGTAGAAATTTATAGTAATCTCCTACTTGTTTAGCATTATGCTGTAATTTCTCTTCTTCTATAACATCTAAGACTGATAATCCAATTGCACAAGAAACAGGATTCCCCCCAAAAGAACTAAAAAACTCTACTCCTTTGCTAAAAGATTCCGCTATTTCATTGGTTGTTATCACCGCTCCCATTGGATGACCATTAGCTATGGGTTTACCGACAATCACCATATCAGGAACAACATCCTGTGACTCATATCCCCAGAAACAATCTCCTAAACGACCAAAACCTGTTTGTACCTCATCACTAATACAAACTCCTCCTTGTCTTCTAATTGCTGGATATACTTTTTTTAGATATCCAGCAGCAAGAGGTACTTGTCCTCCACACCCCACAATTGGTTCTGTTATAAAAGCCCCAATCGGAGCACTAGAATTTTCTATTTGTTCCACTGCATCTTCTGCATATAACTCACCTGCATTTCGTTCAGTATATTTCCCTCTATACGTATCAGGAATTGGAGTTTTTAGAATATTTCCTTTCTGTCCTTGACCTTTTGGGTTATTAAATTTATAATCACTTATATCAATAGAAATCTGCGTATTACCGTGATACCCATGTTCCATAACCATTGTTTTTTTATATCCCGTATGAGCATATACCATTCGCATTGCTAAATCACTAGCTGCACTTCCTGAGTTTACAAAAAATACTTTAGTAAGTGAATCCGGAAATTTTGACAATAACTTTTCGGCATAAGTAGGTAGCAAATCATATAAATACCTCGTATTGGTATTCAATCTCGCCATTTGTTTCTGCCCCGCTTGCACTACGCTTGGGTGTGAATGTCCTACATGCGGAATATTATTATAAGCATCCAAAAAGGTATTCCCATCGGTATCATACATATACTGAAAAGCGGAACGACTCATCGAGATAGGTTCTTCATAACTTAAACTGACGATAGGACTTATATTGGCATACCTTCTTTTTACTTGTTCTTCTGTGGTTAAGGGTTTTTCAATAGGTAAAAGACCTATTGCTTTTCTAAAAACATTCTCCGCCTTAATAGGATTAATTCTTATCCATTTATATAACATTTGCCAAGCATACTTTTCGCTTACAGTAGCATATATATTCTCTGGATTTATTTTTCGGGAATGCGCAGAGTTACATACACTAGTACAAAGTCTAGTAGCAATAAGATAATACAGCGCTTTTATTTCTTTATCTTTTAAAGGAAAAACGCTATGATATCCCTTTAAAATAAAAGGTATCCAATCCAAAGGGTTTTCTTTATCATAACACGCATAAGTAATTGCAATTGCCAATTCATTTATTAGTTGTGAATATGCCAAATCACCAAAATCAATAACTGCTGAAACTTTTCCTTTTTCCGTTAGGATATTCCATTCATTTGCATCATTATGTATTACCTGCTTTCTTAATTCTGGTAGTAACGGAATTACGTTTTCTTCAAATTGTTGAAAAAAATAACGAACTACATTTCGATTATGCGGATCAACGATATCATTTAGATATTTCTTGTTCAAGTGCGCATACTGAATATCCCACTCCCATTGTCTAGCTTTTAGGACATAACTATCAAATTTTTGAAACTTAAGATTCATTTCAGCAAGAAAATTTCCTAAACTATAAAATAGTTCTTCTGTAGCTTCAACATCACCTAAAAACTTTCCATCTAAAAACGAAAGCATCCGGCAAATAGTTTTAACCCCATCAACCTCTATTTCTTTTATAAAAGTACCATCCGTAAACGGAATAGGGTCAGGAAACATATCTACATCTTTACCCTTAAGATGAAGAAGTAATTCATTTTCTGCTTGAAGAATAGAAAACAATTCTTTATCATAAGAATATGTTTTAAAAATATATTTCGTGGAATTATTCTTGACTATATAATTGACGTTATCGTAGCCATTCAACGTTTTAACTTCGGGCTGATTAAAAGAAAATTCAGCTTCTAAGAGTTTATCTATCATTGTGTGAATGAAAAAAAATTTTCTTGGACATCTATTTTTAAAACCTTATGATAAAGATACTGTATCTGCCCTGCAATCCCACAAAGAATCAATTATAAATTTTGATACTTTTAATCACTTAAGAATTATTGTTAAACGATAGTTCCATTAGATACAGATCCAATCCTAGTCCCCAATAATCTTTCTCTATTTTATCCAATACAAATCCAAACTTCTCAAAAAATTTATACGCGAGTTGAGATGTAGTTACTACTACTTTTTCTAATTCCGAACTTAATTTCAAGATAGATAATGAATGCTCTATTGCTTTTTTTCCTAATCCCAATCCAGTATATTTTGGATGAAAAAATATCCATGTTATTCTACCTATTCTATTTTTACCCTCTAAATAACATCCTACTCCTCCTACTATTTTCTTTTTATAAAAGATTGTATAATAATAGGCACTATACTTTTGTAAGTAATCTTGAAAATCTTTTACCTCTTTGAGGTCAAAATATGTTGGTATATTTTGCTTAAAAACATCAATTAATTCTTTTTTATCCTTCAATTTATAGGGTCGTATCATTGAGGTAGTTTAATTGTTTTTTTTTTAGGTTTTATTCATAATAGCAAAAAACCTTCACTTAATTCTAACAAATTAATCATATAGTCTTTCTACAATCATTGATGAAAAATAATTTACTCCTGTTTTAATACAGCTCTCATCAATTGCAAAATTTGGAGCATGAGGCATCGAGATAATTCCTTTTTCAAAATTAGACCCTCCTAAGAAAAAATATACTCCAGGTACTCGTTCTTGAAAATACGCAAAATCATCACCTCTTCCATCTGGCATTTCTCCATATAATCGAATTACATTTTGTTTGCCATAAAGTTTAGAAATAGAATTCATAACCTCATTAGTTAACTTTTTATCATTCATTAGGTTTGCACGGTCTCCAGAATACGATACATTTATCAACTTCGTTTTATATTTTGATGACTTGATTTTCTGCTGCACTAGAGGTAAAATCTTATCTAATTCATTAAAAATACTAGAGCCCACATACGTTTTAATTGATATTAAATCACCTATTTCTTTAACACTGAAATTATCACTTACCGTTGTATAATCTTTAAAAATAGTATTGGGATTTGCTAAGCCGATAGTTGGGCTTAATAAACTTTGCGGATCAAAAAATTCACTACCTGATTTAATATTCTGAAAACTTTTAAGCAATGTTTTGGTATACTCAATCATTGCATCATCATCAGTTGAGTTCATATACACCACTTCTATCATTTTATAATCAGCAAATAACCATTCTGGCTTAGTGGAAATCATTGTTGCCGGCAATGGTGCAATATGCGCTCCATATATCTCATCTGGTTTGATCAGATCAAACAAACCATCTTTTATCATTGCTTGAGCTCCTTTATAATTCTCTTCTGAGGGTTGAAAAATAAAATAAACTGTTCCTTCTAATTGTTCTTTTTGGCTTGCTAATACGTTAGCAATTCCTAATGCAATTGTAGTGTGTACATCATGCCCACATATATGGCGTACACCTTCTGTCTTAGATTTAAAATCTACCACATCAGGTATTTCTGAAGGCATTGCATCAATATCAGCTCTCCAAGCTATTTTCTTTCCTTCTTTAGCTCCCTTTAAAACACCAACTACACCATTTCCTCCAACATTAGTTTCAACTTCTAATCCTATAGAAAGTAAATATTCTTTGATTTTCTGCGCTGTTCTTTTTTCTTGTTCCGAGATTTCTGGATTCATATGAAAGTCTCTACGAATTTTCACAAGACTATCAAAAATATCATCTGTTCGTTGTTGTATATCTGTATGTATAGAAGATGCTATTGATATTTCTTGTCCAAAAGCTACCAATCCACAAAAAAGAAATACTATAAGGAATGTTGTATTCAATACTGCTTTGTAACAAATCATTTTTACTGTGTTTAAGATTATAATGTAAAAATGAGATATAATTAAATGATGTACCTGACACATATGTGACAAAAACTATCTTTTCGCAATTTTACTTCTAATCCTACTCAATGATTGACGTTCAATTCCCAAATAGGTAGATAAATGAGATAAGCTTATCCTATTGATAATATCTTTATTGTGTTCTATAAAATCTAAATATCTTTCTTCAGCATTTTTGAATAAAAAGCTTTCTACTCTATCTGTCTGAAAGGTCAATACATATTCTGCGATTAGCCTTCCATACATTTCACTTGTCTTATACTTTTTATACCCTTCTTGAATTTTATTATATGGTAACTTTATAATTACTGATGGTTCAAGGCATTCAATAAAATACTTAGACGGTATTTGCCTAATAAAAGCAGGATAATCTGTTGCATAATTATTTTCACTTACGAAACCAGTAGTTATCTTATTTCCTTTTTCGTTAATATAATAACGTCTTAAAAGACCTTTGCACACAAATCCAACTTCTTTTTGAACTTCTCCGCTTTTAAAAAGAAATTCTTTCTTTTCATACGTTTCTATTGTAAGGTATGATTCTAAAAACTCTAATTCTTCTGAGTTTAAGTCAGGAAATGTTTCGATATATGATTCATAATATTTTTTTAACTCTTTTTCTGAATTCACGTATTTGTAATTATTATGTTTTTGCGAAAATGCATCTTAATACAAACTAATTGTTATCTACACTTAATATTTAATTGAACTTCTTTAAGTTGTTTCCAAATTAGATGATCCATATCTTTTGGTGATAAATAAAACCATACAAAATGTTGTTTTCTAGTAGTACAATATTCATAATGGATATCAGCATTTAAGGTAGTCATATCTTTAGCAAAAAACTCATCATACATTTTTATAGAACCTCTATACATATGATTATTTAATTGCCGTATTGAAGACTGGGTTTCTGGAATATTTTTAAAAAAACTAAAATTGGTGATGGCACCTGTATTCATAAGTCCGTCAAAATAGACATCCATAATGTTTTCTAGTTCCGTAGCATTCAATTTTGGATCTTCTTCTAAAACCCATAAAAAAACATATGAAAAATAATCTTCACTATTGGTATCTCCCCAACCTGGTGCAAATCGTATATGTTCTTCTCCATTGTACTCTAAATCTCCAGCAAATATCAATGGAAATTCTAATACCTCGCTTCTCCAATCATCTTTAGCTTCTAAAATATTATCTATATTATTATGTAATCTAAAATAAAGATACCCAGCACCAATCCCTAAAAAGATTATCAATATAAGTATTATTTTCAATAGCTTTTTTAACATTTCTAGTTAGATCAGGTATCAGATTATTATCAATTTAAACATCTAATATTCTTCTATGATAATTTATTTGACCTAAATGATACGTTAAATGAGTTGCCAAGTGCACCAGAAATCTATGGGTACTAGGGTTCTTATCCATAAGTATTCTAGGGTATTCTTTTTGTAAATCTTCTTTAGTTATCATATTTAATGAATCCATTACAATCTTCATCGTATCATCTATCATAGATAGTAGTTCTATTCTAGAAACATTTTTTAAAGAAAATTCCTGTTCTCTTTGTCTTATATATCCGGTTTTACCGAATTCTGCACCAATATAGGTATTGAGATTCCCGACAAGATGTAAGCAAAGATTCCCTGCCGAATTACTTATATCTGGTGTTTCAATCCATATATGTTCTTCTTTAGTATAAGATTCTATTTCCGTTTTTAATTTTGTTAAATCTCTATCGAATATAGTTTTTAATATTTCTATGATTGAATCATTCATTAGACAACATTTTTTTAATTAACGTAATTTGACCTAAGTGATAATAACTATGCTCTATCATCGCTTCAATATTTCTCTGATAAGTACCATATTTTTCATCTACAAAATAATTATCCAATTCTTCGTCTGACATAGTATCGATCAGGCTTGCAAATTCTTCTGCATTATCCAATAAGCTGTTCAATAATATTTTCCAATCTTCCTCGGAGGTTATTTTAGGAGCATCAAAACTATATTTATCTCTTATTTCCAAAGCTCCCCCCTTTAACACATTCAAAACTCCTTCTATATAATAATTAATATGAAAAGTAAGCAATGCAATTGTATTTAATGATTCTACTCTAGTAGTGGCTTGTTCCCAAGTTATATTTGATAATTGATCTTTATAATTGGTATTAGCTATCCAAACACCGTTTAATATCACTTCTCTAAATCGATTTGCTATCTGTTTTGTTCTCATTGACTATTATTTAGTAAACCAGTGATACATTATTAGTTTTAGAATTATTATTTAAAAATAGCTTTTTAAAATCATATTTCACAATACGATAAAACCATCTTTTAGTCAAAAACAAACGACTACAAACGTTTACAACCGAAAATAAACACTTCCTAACCGAATCTTATTTGGACCTGCATCTATGTTTGCCTTGTCGAAATAAAAGAAAAATCGATACCAAAAAAATTGTTTCATCTACCTGTAAAAAAACAGGAACTAAAATTAAAAAACATGAACACGTTAAAAAACAAAGTACAGTTAATAGGAAACTTAGGACAAGAACCAGAAATCGTTAATCTTGATTCAGGGAAGAAACTTGCAAAATTCTCTATCGCTACTAACGACTATTACTATAATAAAGCTGGTGATAAAATTACCGATACTCAATGGCACAATATTGTAGCTTGGGGTAAAACCGCAGAAATCATTGAGAAATATGTGAATAAGGGACAAGAAGTAGCTATAGAAGGAAAACTTACATCTCGCAGTTACGATGATAACGAAGGAAACAAAAGGTATATTACCGAAGTAGTTTGTAACGAATTCCTGATGCTGGGAAATAAATAAATTTATTTGGAATACCATTATTAAATTAATCTAGAGATTGGTTTCTCTAGATTAATTTATCTTCATATCTATTAACAATTCATTTTAAAAACTACTCGCTATCAGTTCTAAAAACGTATTATTAAAGCGTCTCCTTCGGAGTTATGCCACTGGTATGATATTAATCGATTACTAAAAATAGTAGCGATATAAAGAAAAAGGATTGTAATAAAAGAAATTTTAAAAACGCCTAGAGAGGATAGAAGAAATAATATCGGATTATCCAAAGTCATGAGAAGATTTAAAAATGTGGAGTACTAATTTCAGTATATTCTCATAAACTTTTACGATCTATTCCGGTAAACCGATAACTACTTATAAACTGTAAGAAAAATCTATAATTGTCGTCTAAAGTAACTTCTCATAATTTATTAATTATGAGTACTATTAAAAATCCTTACATTTAACAATACTAACTAAACTCACACTTCATTGAACACATATACCAAATATTGGTTTCTAGAAGGTTTTAATTTATTTAATAAACTTGGTAGAATTACCATGATGCGAATGTGTGAAATTCTTGAGATGAAAAACATCGATAAAGGATCAACTGTTGAACTAATTAATAATGATCATAAAAGTATCTTTTTTCTAAAAAAAGGAACCGTTAAGATTATCGATACTACTACAGATAGTGTTAAATACATTGTTAAAAAGGGACACATCTTTGGCGAGTTATCACTCTACGATGAACATGATAATATAGAAGAGCAAGCAATTGCGCTCGAGGATTGTATTGTCTGTTATATAGAATCTTTTAGAATGAAACAAATTATGGAGAAACATAAATCTCTTAAAAACGGTGTTCTAAAGATATATGGTTTACGAATCAAAAAACTAGAGAGACGATTACAAGATTTATTATATAAAGATAGTACAACTCGAATCAAAGAGTTTGTAATAGATTATATCAAAGAGTTTGGAGAACAAACAGAAAAAAATATAATAGCAAAAAACCTGTTAACGCATAAAGACATTGCCAATTTAACCAATACTTCTAGACAAACAGTTAGTAACACTTTAAGCATTTTACGCAAAGAAGGTATTATAGATTATAACACACAATCTATTTCTATACTTAACACGACAAAGCAACACACAATTCAAAATTAACATACACTTATGAAAAAACCTGTAGCAATTGCCCAGATCAGTAATTTAGAAAACAAACAGCCTACTCACGCTTTAGTAAATGGATTAGATCTTGTTATTGTCAAGTTTGATGAAGAAATTTCTGTACTTTATGGAAGATGCCTACATAGAGGTGCATTGATGTCCGATGGACATGTAGATGGCCATAACTTAATATGTGGTGTCCATGGATGGGATTACCGATATGACACTGGCGTTTCTGAATACAATAACAAGGAGGTTTTACATAAATTTAGCACTAAAATTGATGGAGATACTTTATATGTAGATGAATCTGAAATTAATGATTACCTTCTTGATCAACCGCAACCATTTAATAGAGATGAATATTTAGGTGCTTATGCAGATACACATCCAGAAGATACAGAACCATACACTGGATACATTAAAGAGCTTGCTAAAAATGGATTAAAAAATCTTGGACATCACGGATTTTCTGCTTCTATGGGAGTTGATAGAAATACATTACCCAAATGGAGTGACATCCAGTTTTTACCAGCTCAGCTAGCAACTAGACCATTATTAGATAACGAAGAAGTAGCTACTAAAGTGGTTATTGGAGCCAAAGCAAAAAAGCCTTTAGAACTTGATATTCCTTTGTTTGTAAGTGATATGAGTTTTGGGGCCTTATCTAGAGAAGCCAAAATTGCTTTATCCCGAGGAGCAGAAATGGCAGGCACAGGAATATGTTCTGGAGAAGGTGGAATGTTACCACAGGAACAAGAAAACAATACCAAATATTTTTATGAGTTAGCTTCTGCTCAGTTTGGTTTTTCCTGGGATAAATTAGATAATGTACAAGCATTTCATTTTAAAGGAGGACAAGGAGCAAAAACGGGTACAGGTGGCCACTTACCAGGCAGTAAAGTGAGTAAAGAAATAGCAAGTGTTAGAGGTCTAAATGAAGGAGAAACTGCTATCTCTCCAGCAACATTCCCAGATTTTCATGGAGTCAAAGATTTCAAAGCTTTTGCAGAAAAAGTACGAGATCGAACTGGTGGAATTCCAATTGGTTTTAAAATTGCTGCCAGTCATATCGAAAAAGACATACAGTTTGCTTTGGACGTTGGTGTAGATTACATCATCCTAGATGGTCGCGGTGGTGGGACAGGATCTGCTCCTACAATTTTACGTGATAATATTAATGTACCTACAATTCCAGCTTTAGCAAGAGCAAGAAAATATCTTGATAAAGTTGGTGCTGCAGATGTTACTCTGATTATTACTGGAGGATTAAGAATCGCAGAGGATTTTGCAAAAGCAATGATGCTTGGCGCTGATGCTATCGCAGTATCTAATTCAGCATTACAAGCTATCGGTTGTTTAGGGATGCGTGCATGCGGAAGTAACAACTGTCCAGTAGGTATCGCAACGCAAAAAGAATCTTTAAGAAGCAGATTGATTATAGAATCTTCGGCAAAGCAATTACATAACTATTTTGATGCAACTAATAACTTAATTAAAGTTGTTGCTAGAGCTTGTGGGTACGATGATGTTTCAAAATTCAATCATGATGATTTATCAACTTTTGATCGGGATATGCATAAATTAACTGGAATTAACTACGCCGGAGTATTATAAATCATAATACTTTAAAAAAAATAAAATAATTATGTCTAATCAAATACATCTAGCAGCTCAATATTTAGCTACAGCAAGTATAAGCTTTTTACCAAAAAAAGACGATGACAGTCATACGAACTTAGGGTTTAATAAAGAAAAAGGATATCTAGAAACCTGGCCTTTAAACGATAGAGGATGTAAGATAACTTTTGATTATCTAAATTTTGCGCTCCATTGGGTTGCTAATAATACGGTTAGACTAAGCCTTTTATTAGATAAAAAAACACATAGAGAAATTCTTAACTGGTTAGAATCATTAACTACTTCGTTAGGAATCAAAACCCCTTATACTTACAAACTACACTATGAACTTCCTTACGATACATTAACGGATGACTACGTTTTCGAAAAACCTTCTGATAGTATACTTCAGGAGCTATTACAAAATCGAACCTTAGCACATAAAGTACTAGAAAAAACATTAAATACTTCGTCACTCGAATCTGATATTCGGATATGGCCACATCATTTCGATTCGGGAGCATTTGCTCAATTAGAAGATAAAGCTGGTGTTGCTATTGGATTAGGAATGGCAATTCCTGATAGCACCCATAATAACTATTATTTCTATATCAGTGGGTATAAAGGTCACGATAGTTTAGATACCGCTACGTTTGGACCTTTATCATTAGGTGAATGGAAAAATGAAGGTTTTAAAGGAGCGGTTTTACCAATTTCTGGCATTGATGAAGAAAAAGGAGTTACTTTCTTCAAAGAAGCTATTTCTACTTATAAAAATTAGAACCTATGGAACATTGGTATCTACCTGCTACTATTATTCCTGGGATTGGACTATTGATATTATCTACCTCTAATCTTTTGGTTAATCTCAGTACAGAGATTAAAACATTGATTACAGAAGATATAATAAAAGAACAATTGATTGAGCGAAAGTTAAGACAACTTAAGCTACTAAATAGCGCTATGGTTTTCTTATATATTGCTGTTGCAAGTTTTGTGATTTCTGCATTAGTTTCAGGAATTTATAAGAGTATTGATACCGATTTCAATGCTACCATTTATATTACTATTGCCGGAATTACCAGCGCCCTGTTAGGTTTAATAGCCTTAATTATATACTCATTTAGGGCTGTAAAAATAAGACAAGATCAATATCACAACAAATTCTAACATCTTAAAAAGCAATCATGACTTCAAAAAAAGAAACTGTTTGGTATAAAGTACTAGATAATAAAGATAGACTCCCAGAAGGAAGGGTACAAACTGTTACCGCTGGTCACCAAGGTGTTTGTCTCACTCATTATAATGGTAAATTTTCTGCTTTAGATAATAAATGTCCACATCAAGGAGGTCCTCTAGGAGAAGGCTCTATAGAGAATGGTTTGTTACGATGTCCTTGGCACGGTTGGGATTTTGACCCTTGTACAGGACTGCCTCCAGGAGGTTATGATGATGGAGTTACCACTTTTGAGGTAAAAGAAGATGGGAATGCAATCTTAGTTGGTATTCCAGAAGAACCTAAACATCAGGATACTATTTCTGATGTTATGATACAAACTATGGTTAACTGGAATGTTGATACCGTTTTTGGAATGGTAGGTCATTCTAACCTTGGAGTTGCAGATGCTATGATGCGATTAGAAAAACAAGGAAAGTTACAATATTTTGGTATTCGTCATGAAGGCGCTGCCGCCTTTGCTGCTTCGGCTTATGGAAAATTAATGGGCAAACCAGCTGTATGTTTTGGTATTGCAGGACCTGGTTCCACTAATATGTTTACAGGTATGTGGGATGCTAAGGTAGATAGAGCCCCTTTATTAGCATTTTCCGGACAAGTAAATACCCAAGTGATGGGTACCGGTGCTTTTCAGGAAGTAGATTTGGTCAAGGCATTCCAAACTGTTGCTGATTTTAATCATTCTGTCCAACAGAATTCTAAACATAGTGAATTAATGAGTTTAGCCATAAAAAGTGCAATACTCAATAGAAATGTATCACATATTACTTTCCCAGATGAAGTGGCTTTTATGCCAAAAACTATAGGCGAAGAAGCACAAACTCCTGAAGGAAGAATAACTCCGATGAATATTTCACCTCCAAAGCAAATGGTTGCAAAAGCAGTTTCGATGATTTCAGAATCAAAAAAGCCTGCTATTATTGTTGGTCATGGAGCAAGGTTTCATATGAAAGCCATTACAACTTTTGCGGATAAGCTAAAATGTCCAGTAATTACAACCTTTAAAGGGAAAGGACTTATTCCTGATGATCATGAATTGGGTTGCGGAGTATTAGGTCGTAGTGGAACTCCTATTGCTTCCTGGTTTATGAACGAAAGTGATTTATTGATTGTATTTGGAGCTTCATTCTCTAATCATACAGGAATCACTCCTAAGAAACCAATTATTCAGGTAGATTATGATCCAACAGCATTAAGTAAGTTTCATAAAATAGATGCTGCGCTTTGGGGAGAAATTTCGGAAACACTATCTCTCATAGAGGAACAAACAGAAAACAACATTGATACTATCGATAGAAGATCAGAAATTGCTGAACGTTGGGATATTTGGAAAGAAGAAAAAGCGAATCGATTAAAAGATCAAGGTGATAATGGAATAAGTTCTATTGCAGTATTCGAGGCAATGAATAAAGTCACTCCAGAAAATGCAGTAATTGCTGTAGATGTTGGAAACAACACCTACTCATTCGGACGTTATTTCGAACCTAAAAATCAATCTATATTAATGTCCGGATATCTAGGTTCCATTGGATTTTCGTTACCTGCTGCTATGGGAGCTTGGGCTGCCAAAGGAAAAGAAAGACCCATTTGGTCAGTTTCTGGAGATGGTGGTTTTGGTCAATATTTAGCAGAAATGATGACGTTGGTGAAATACAATATGAATATCAAACATGTATTGCTCAACAACTCCGAATTAGGAAAAATTTCTAAAGAACAAAAAGCCGCCGAATTAGATGTCTGGCAAACTTCATTACATAATGTAAGTTTTGCTAAATATGCTGAAAATTGCGGTGCTTTGGGTATCAAAGTGACTAAAAAAGAAGAACTAATTCCCGCATTAGAAAAACTAAGAGATCATAATGGTCCAGCTCTTTTAGAAATCATAACGGATGTGAAACTTATTTAGCATCTGCTTGAAAAATCCCAAAGCCCTTCTGTTATGCAATACAGAAGGTTTTATAGAATCACTATGTTTAAAAACTTATACGTAAATTATAATCTTAAGAACCATGTTACAATCCTTCAGTATTATTTTTTCGATTGCTGCTTTTTTTAGTTTTATAAACTACAAATGGTTAAAAATGCCTGCTACAATTGCTCTGATGCTATTGAGTTTAGTAACTGTTGTAATCATTACATTAAGTAAAAATATTGTTCCTGACTTCTATCAGTTCTTTTGTGATATTGTTGCTAATTCTGATTTTAGGAGTTTGTTATTAGATGGGATTTTAAGCTTCCTTTTGTTTGCAGGAGCCTTACACGTAAATATTGAGGAACTAAAAAAAGAAAAATGGCCCATCATCTTATTTGCAACGTTGGGAGTTTTGATTTCTACATTTTTGGTAGGTGGGTTGACTTTTGGTGCTGCGCAATTAATTAATATTCAATTACCTTTTTTAGATGCTTTGCTATTTGGCGCATTGATATCGCCTACCGATCCAATTGCTGTGATGGCCATTCTTAAAAAAGCAAATATTGCCAAAAGCTTAGGAATAAAAATTGAAGGAGAATCCTTGTTTAATGATGGTATCGGTGTAGTTGTATTTTCTGGAATATTAATTCTCACTGGAATGGGAGAACATCATGGAGAAGGTTCTGTAACCGCAGAAATTGGTGAATTATTTGTAGAAGAAGCTATTGGTGGAATCGTCTATGGAGCTCTTTTAGGATTTATAGGATATCAGAGTATAAAATCCGTAAAAGAAAATCCACAATTATCAGTCATGATCAGTCTGGCAACTGTAATGGGTGGATATGCATTAGCATCTTTGATCCATGTATCAGGACCATTAGCTATGGTAGTTGCAGGAATGTTAATTGGTAACAAATTAAATGTGGCATCCAATCAAGGTCCAACAAGAAAACTGATCAATGATATATGGGAAGTACTCGATGATGTTTTTAATGGCATCCTGTTTGTTCTGATCGGTTTAGCCATACACCTATTAAAATTTGATGTAGGACATCTAACCTTAGGAATTATCGCAATTTTTATAGTGCTTTTTTCAAGATTTATTTCTGTATTACTTCCTTATTCATTACTAAAGCATACTGAGATGAGCCCCATAAAAACTGTTTCTATACTAACTTGGGGAGGATTACGAGGTGGCATTTCGCTAGCTTTGGCGCTAAGTTTAACAGACAACCCTTCTTCAGAAGTGATACTATATATCACCTATGTAGTTGTATTCTTTTCAATACTCGTACAAGGACTTAGTATCGGAAAACTGGTAAAAAAGTTATATCAATAATTATTAATTATTATTCATACCTGTCCAAAGCTCTTTTTAGCTTTCCATGAATTCTGGTACGTAATCGATCTGGTGCTAACACCTCTATCGTATCACCAAAACCCAATATCACACGTTCTAACTCAAAATTAATCTGAACCTTAATCGTAAAAGTCGTACCTAGTTCATCTTTTGATATTGTTTCCTGAGATGTATGAAATGGTTTGGTAATTACATAAGGAGCATTTCTATTGTCTATCTTAAACTTTACAAGCTCTGGCACTACATTTTCTGAAACCGTCACTCCTATTACATCCTTATAATATACATCACCATCAATATGTTGATCTATATAAACAATGTCTTCTTCAGAATTATGAATACTAACAATCCTATCCAATGCAAAAGTAGTCAAG
Source organism: Aquimarina sp. AD1 (assembly GCF_003443695.1). Lineage (NCBI taxonomy): Bacteria > Pseudomonadati > Bacteroidota > Flavobacteriia > Flavobacteriales > Flavobacteriaceae > Aquimarina > Aquimarina sp. AD1. Next base: position 2,942,628 of record NZ_CP031966.1, read on the forward strand.
AGCTTTCCTTTATTGCCCAACGCTAATAAAAACCATCGATTATTAAATTCCTTTAATAATTGTGGATGAATAAGAATTTCACTTTCATTTCTAGCCTTAAAGGATTTATACACCATTTTTAGAACCTGCTTATTCTGTATTGCATGATACAATCTATCGATATGTTCTAACCCTTTAAGCTGATCATTCTTTTCGAGATGAATAATAGGTATGTTGTCTTTTTCATTTGCATATACAGAATCTTCTAACCGTTCGATAACTCCATTCATCTCCTTAAACAGCGAAAAATCTTTAAACTGACGTAATATCTGGATGGACTCGTTCATTATTTTAATATCATGATCTGTCACCGGGATATTCATAATACTATAATCCTCTTCTGCATATCGGTAAAATTTGCGTTGATACACTTCTATAGGAGCATTATATCCTAATTTATCACTACGCATCATCTGTATATCTAATTGCACCGTACGCTTACTTACATACACATCTTTTCCTTCATATTCATATAATGCATCAGAACATGCCTCGATAAGATCATCCAACACCCACCTCCTAAAGGTATTGCGCAAACATTGATCAATCGTTTTATATCGTATTAAAGCATTTTTATTAGAAGCCATGTAAAAATATTTTAGAAAAAATAATAAATATTTTTTACTACGCAAAAAGAATGCGTACTACTCACAGACATTTGTACTATAAATAACAAAACAATAAGAAACTTTAGAAGTAAAATCCTGTAATAATGCAGGGTATATTCGAAAAAAAGAGTTTCAATTAATTAACAACAAAAAAATAAAACAATGAAGTTTAATCAATTTTCTAAAAAGGAGCAGGAGATCAGAAATTATCTGTTAGCCGATGCATTTGCAGGCTTCGACGGATTAGGGTTACACACTTCGGTTGTTAATGCTACTCCAGTAAAAATGCCAAATGCAAACGGTACAACAGTACTGGAAAAAGAGTTCAATTTAACTAGTATGCACATTCGTGAGGTGCTAGTAACAGACAGCTTTACTTCGCATATAGTTTAGATGTTGTAAGCTCTCGATAAGCAGATTTGTCTTCATTGACAAATCAAAAAAGGTATCAAAATCTTAAAGTGTTCACATAGTACTCACGATAAGCTAATGGCTAATCGACAAACTAATAGACCCACAAGGCAGATGATATCAGACACTTATTGTTAGATAACAACATTCATATATCGAACGTATCCAGGTATACATTTCTATGACGCTTATTAAAAAAAGGTTACAAAACTCGTTTTGTCTACCGATCTACATCAGTCTGAGCTAAACAATCAGTCTAATCGTAGCCGAAAAGATGTCTAAGTATTTAGACAAACTCCATCGAAGACAAAACCCATCCAAACTGCAGTTTGCCACTACCTGAAAAGGGGAAAGTAAGGTATCGCAACTGCACTAGGATCACTTTCCCACCTTATTGATCATTTCCCATAGGTACTAGGTATGTGGGCACATACCAACTGGGGTTGCAACCTATGGGCGTACCCCAACAATTGGAATATCAAACAACTAACAACATGAAAACTTTAAGATTTTTACTATTAGCCGTATTATTAGGTCTAAACTTCGTTTCTTGCGACCCTCCTTCTATCAATGAAGAAGTTGGAGTTGAGCAAGTAGAGAAAACTTCTTTTACTGAGGACGGTGAGGAAGAAGACGTAAAACCAGGTGATTTGTAGTTTTATAATTGCAAAAAGCTTTCTCAATAGGGTTTGTCTTTAACAAACCCTATTTCGTTATAGATTATAATCAAATAAAATATTTAAATTCGTTCTCCTATTTGTACTAGTATGAGACTTTTGAAGTTAACATCTTTACTAATTTGCTTTGTAACCGTTTTTATAAACTGTAACAAAAATGAAGAAACTTTTAAAGATAAAGAATCATTGAATAACGATATTGTTCATAATCTAATTAAAGATTCAGAAAACACATCAAAGTCATTAGAAGAAAAAAAATATTATCTCCAGGAAGCATTCGAACTAACCAATAAGCTACCTGACAATAATGAAAAAATTAAATTATTACATAAAATTTCTTATTCATATTATTCTTTTAAAGAATATGAGGACTATAAACAAATTAATTATAAAGCACTTCGAATTTCTAAAAAATTATCAGATTCCTTAACGATGGCAAAATCTTACGGTAATATTGGTATCTATTTCAGAACAATATCACTTGATAGTTCGTATAAGAACTTTTTAGAAGCTGACAGGATTTATAGAAATTTTGATAAAGTAAATAAAAGAAATCCTGAGTCATATGCTTTTGCTCATGGAAAAATCCTAATCGATTTAGCTAAATTATCTAAAAAAGTGAAAGATTATAGCCAAAGCGAAGATCTTACTATTAGAGCAATCAAAAAATTTTTGCTTTCAAAAAATGAATCTTATTTACCTCTATCCTATAATAATTTGGGAATAATAGCAAAACAATTGAGTCAATACAAAGACGCGATTAATTATTATGAAAAAGCAGTTGAATATTCTAGAAGAACAAAAAAAGAAACGTTTTATGTTGTACAGTCTTATAATAACATAGGTGTTGTTCATAAAAATAATAGAAAATATAAGGAAGCAGAAGAATCCTTTAACAAAGGCCTGGAATACTCAGATTTCTTAAAAAAAAATCCAAACACACACTCTTTACTATTAGATAACCTTGGATATGTAAAGTTCCTTTCAGGCAAACAAAGTGATAGTGCACTATATCTGTTAAATAAAGCATATAAAATCAGAAATAGCGTTAATGATATTAAGGGAATTATTACAAATAACTTACATTATGCGGAATACTACAAATCCAATAACAATGATAGTCTTGCTATACTTTATGGATCAAAGGTAAAAGATGCTTCTCTATTAGTTAATGAAAATACAGAACTCCTACAAGCTTATAATTTATTAGCGCAAGTTTCTCCACCAGAACAAGGAAGAAAATACGCGATGGAGTATATCAAACTAAATGATAGTCTCACCAAAAGAGACAATCTTTTTAGAGATAAATTCGCCAGAATCCGATTCGAAAGTGAAAATTTAGAAAAAGAAAACCAACAGAAAAGTGAAGAAATTCAGGAAGTACAAAACCAAAACACTGTTTATCTTCTTGGGATTTTACTACTTGCTACATTCATTGGATTTATCATCTATTTCTCGCGGCAGCGAACCAAATATTTAGCACAACAAAACAAAATTGTAGAGTTCCAAGCAGCTTATGAAACCGAAACCCGTATTTCTAAACGGTTACACGATGAAATAGGTAATGATATTTTTCAGGTAATGATGCAATATCAAAACGATCCACACGATCCACAGATCACCAAAAAACTCAATACCGCCTATACCAAAGCCAGAGACATCTCTAGAGAAAATAGCGAATTCGAGGTAAATGAAACCTACTTAGAGGAGTTAACCGATATGTTAACCAATTACACCAAAAATAATATTAAACTTGTTCTAAGGGGTATTGATAAAATTAGTTGGGATACTGTAGATAAAAATTTAAAAATTACTATATATCGAGTTTTACAAGAGTTGATGACCAATATGCAAAAACATAGTCAAGCGGATTTAGTCGCTATTGTTTTTAAAAACGAAAAAAACAAACTGCTTATTAAGTACTCTGATAATGGAGTTGGTATCCAAAAAGAGGATATAAAATCAAAAAATGGACTCCGTAATACAGAAAAGCGAATGCTGGCTATCAACGGAACTATTGTCTTTGACTCAGAAAAAAGCAAAGGCTTTAAAGCGGAAATTGTTATTCCTAACTAAGGAATAAGCATCACATTATCAATATACTATAGATTTTTATGTATAATAAAATGACAAACACCTTATCTAAATATTTCCATTCTCATTCTGGTGCAGACCAGAATCCATTTTCTGATAAAATCACACGAGAATAGCCTACAATACGGAAAAACGTAATCAAACTATAAACGGAACTATTATCTTTGACATAGAAAAAAACAAAAGCTTTAAAGCTGAGATTAAAATCCCGTGTTAAAAAGGATCAAATATGTTTACAAAAGTATTGGTAGCAGAAGATTATGAAATTGCCAATCAAGGTATCGTAAAAGTACTCAATGACCAAGTAGGTATCCCAGATATCGAAGAAGCAAAGTATTGCGATGATGCGTATATCAAATTTAGAAAAGCGCACCAAGAAAATACTCCTTTTGAGTTACTGATAACTGATCTTTCTTTTAAAGAAGATCACAAAGTACAAACCAGAACTTCTGGTATAGAACTCATACAAGATATTCGAAAAATAGACCCTACCATTAATGTAATCGTATACTCACAAGAAAGCAGACCTGATAAGATAAATATGCTATTCCAAAAACTAGATATCAATGGCTATGTGTGCAAAGGCCAACATGCAATAAAAGATTTAGTAAACTGTATACAAGGTGTATATAAGGGTGAGACTGTTCTTCCGTCTGAAGTAACGGATGCTAATACTGATAATATTATCAACTTAGATGATTTCGATATTATGTTATTAGAAGAACTTGCACTCGGTTTTACTAAAAAAGAAATTGTACAGAAATTAAAAAAAGAAAAAATATCACCAAACAGCGAAAGTACTATTGACAAAAGAGTGAGTAAACTCTTTGATGATTTTAAAGCAAAAAACACCACACATCTAGTTGCAATTGTAAAAGATTTGGGGTTATTATAGTGTTCTTCAACCTTATTTAATTTATAACCTTTTCTTATACTTTGGATTCTGGCTTTCGCCAGAATGACAAATCAAAAAGTACTACAAAAGAACTTTTCATTCCAATGAAAACTGGAATTACTTACTATACTTCGAAAACAAAATTCAAATAAGATCATCGAGAAATATTTCTTTCATTTTTTTTAAAAAAATTCCCTCTGATTACGGAAATCTGTAAGGACTTCCGCTCCAGTAAATTTATGTTTGTACCATCAAAAAAAAGTAAAATTCTATTTAAGTATTCTAATCAAAATCGAACGGTATAAACAAAAAAAGTAATGGGAAAAATGAATACAGATCAGGCAATAATATCCGGAATCATTAAGGGAGATCAACGGACATTAAAAGTTTTCTATCGAGATAATGTAAGATATATCCAAGGGTATATTTTACGAAATGATGGTAATATGCAGGATGTAGAAGATGTTTTTCAGGACGCGTTAGTAGTATTGTATCAAAAACTAAAATCTGGAACTTTAGAAATAAACGTTCCATTAACAACCTATTTTTATGGGATTTGCAAAAACACTTGGAGAACTCGATTGCGCAATAAACATAAGGTAGTTCATGATGAGACAAAATTTATAAGTGCAGAATATGTAACCGAATCCGTAATCAAGGATATCGAAAACCAAGAACGTGAGCATTTATACCGAAAACATTTTCAGAAATTAAGTAGTGATAATAAGAATTTAATGCTTCTTTATTTTGAAGGAAAATCTGCCAAAGAAATTTCTAAAATCACTGGGTATACTGAGGGATATACTCGAAAAAAGAAATTTGATGTCAAAAAACAATTGTTAACGATGATCGAAAAAGATCCATTATATCGTGAACTTAGAATTACCGCATAGCTAATTGCAAAAGTTATTTACTTTAAACAGATATAGCTAAGAAATTTAAGAATAGCTAAAAAAAAGAAAACCAGGCCGGGATCCTGGTTTTCTGCATTAAAAAAGTAATCACTGACGACTGACTTGTCGCTTATGAAAAAACGAGAATTAACTCATATTCTTCCTTATAGCCATTTTTTATACTATAAACAGTCAACTCCAGAAAAACCCTACATTTTAATATTTAAAATTATTATTTAATGTTACACAACCGGATATTGAGCATAAAAATAACTTTGAACCTAATAAAAAATCACCTATCATTACATCACTAAAATTAAACAACATGAAAAAAATAATCCCTCTATTACTTCTCGTTATTTGTCTATTCGCCTGTAAAGACGAGCAAAAAGAAAAAACTTTGGATACTGAGAATAAAATAGAATCCACTGATGATAATCAAGAAAAAGAAGCAGAAAAGAAAAATAATAATTATCAAACATCTTCGGTAGTTAAACCAGCTAATATTGATCTGGACAAAGAAGTAGAGAATTTTATCATGTGCAAAAAAGCAGCTACGGAACGAAATGATTGCAGAAATAGTATCTCCAAAACGATTACCGAAGTTTTTGAAGTAACAGAATTTAAGGATCAAAAATCGGGATATGTTATATATGACAGTATTCGTCCTATTGCAGAGCGATCTAAGAATTGGTTACAATTAGGAACTGTAACTCAGCAGACTATAGACCAAGCATTAGAGCATACCAATAGAGGTGGTTTAGCACTAATCATTGACACTTCAGAAACATATGGTCATGTTGTTGTGGTTGTTCCAGGAGAAAGCAAAAAATCTGGATCTTGGGGTATGAAACTACCTAATGTGTTATCACTAAGCAATTACAAACCCGAAAAATCATTTAGTGACAAATCACTTTCTTATGCGATGAAAAAAAGTGATGATTTAAAGGTTTTTGTTAGGCAGTAAAAAATATCTAGTTTAATAGTATCTAAATCCTCAATTGGTTATATTTCTTTTGAGGATTTTTTTTGATTATTAATTACACTACGCAAAACTATTGCGTAATACAACCTCATCTTTGCTTCATTAATTAGAAATAAAATGAAAAATAAAATTAACATTACCGGAAAGACATTGATTGATTTAGGATTTAGATCTGGTAAATGGTTCCCAGAAGCTATTGAACATATCAACACCCATCAATTAGCTGATGAAGCAATGCATACCTATTTAGAACAATATAAAATGCCTCCTATCCAGGAGTTACATAAAACTGCTATAGGCTTTAAAATTAATATTAAAGCAGAGAACGAGTTAGAGCAAGATAATGTTACCAAAGTAACGGACTCCATGAAGGAATTGATGAAAACTCCTACCATTATAAACGGTGCCGTGATGCCGGATGCATGTCCATCTGGCCCAAAAGGCACTATCCCTGTGGGTGGTGTTGTCGTTGCTAAAAATGCAATTCATCCAGGAATGCATAGCGCAGATATCTGCTGTTCTGTGATGTTAACTGATTTTGGTAAAATGGATCCTAAAAAAGTATTAGATGCTGCACATGCTAGTACTCATTTTGGACCTGGCGGAAGGCCAAGAGGACATCAATATCAGCTGACCGATGAATTGTTAGCAGAATTTAAATCTAACTTCTTTCTTAGAGAAGATAAAGATATTAGTATGGCTAGGGAACATCTAGGAACGCAAGGAGATGGAAATCATTTTCTGTTTGTAGGAACTTCTACCAAAACTGGAAATACCATGATGATCACACATCACGGATCCAGAGGTATTGGAGCCAGATTGTATAAAAAAGGAATGCATATCGCCGATAAGTTCAGAAGAGATTTATCTCCGGATACCTTAAAGCAAAATGCTTGGATTCCTTTTGATACCGAAGAAGGAAAAACCTATTGGTCCGCATTGCAAACGATCAGAAAATGGACAAAATTAAATCATGAAGTGATTCATGATGCAACTTTGAAAGCGTTAGATCTAGAAGCAGAAGATAGATATTGGAACGAACATAACTTTGTCTTTAAAGAAGGTGACTTATTCTATCATGCAAAAGGAGCAACACCATTAGATAAAAAGTTTATGCCAGATATCACAGGTCCAAGATTAATTCCGCTAAATATGGCAGAACCTATATTAATTGTCGAAGGAGCAACCACTGAGAATAATCTTGGATTTGCACCTCACGGAGCTGGTAGAAACTTAAGTAGAACACAACATAAAAGAAACAAAGAAGGACAGACTAATGAAGAAATCTTTGCCATTGAAACAGAAGGTTTAGATGTACGTTTTTTCTCTAAAGAAATCGATATTTCTGAATTGCCAAGTGCTTATAAAAATGCCAAAGCTGTACGAAATCAAATGGAGGAATTTGGATTGGGTGCAGTAATAGACGAAGTGATGCCATATGGTTCTATTATGGCGGGAGATTTTAGTATCAATGCTCCTTGGAGAGTAAAGAGAAGAAATAGAAATAAGTAAATATAACAATTGATTAAAAAATAAAAATGCAAATTAAAAAAGGAACCCTGTATTAAGTTTTTAATTTAAAAATTAATACAGATGAAATCTTATGACAACAAGAAATTTTATAATTACAAAACAAGTCATAAAAGGAAAAAGAGAACCAAAAGTGCCAAAATCTGGTGGAAAAGTAATTCTTGGGAATATCGTCGATATTTACGTGGAAAATATCGTAACCAATGTAAAACAATTCTTCGTAGAAAAGTAGAAGGAGAAAACATAGAATTTCCATTATATAAAAAAACACTTTGGTGGGAAGCCTAAAAGAATTTAGAAACAAAAATGAATTTATTTTCAATTTTACAAAACAGCAAACAGTTCCTTTCAGATTCCTGGAAGGAACGCTATGCTGATTTTTTACAAGAAGAACATCTACAGGTTTTCTCCAAAAATCTGGAACATTATCATGAGTTTGGAATTCCAGATAAACATCCACTCCCCCATTTTGATGAAGAAATAACATCTTCACTATCCGAAGCGTTCAAGAATTTTAAAACAATTCTTGCTGAAAACAACACAACTCCAAAAGATTGGGCAGCGATTATTGAAAACACACCTTTTGAGCATCTTTTATTGCTTATTGGTCAACGATGTACCTCAGCCACGTTACAGAATGAAGAGGCGATTCCGCCATTAAAAGAAACATTACTAGCCAGTTGTTTTACTCCTTTTAATCATCAAATCTGTATAGCTCCCAGAGCTTGGGAAAAACATATCGGAAGATCTACTGATAATTTTTGGGGAGAGATAAAAGGTAACCCTACTCAGAAAGAAGAAAAAGTAAGAAAACGTATTCTAGAAATTATAGAAAATAAAACTTGGTGGAATATCTTTTATCATTATCAACACGAATATGTATATGAGATTAGAGTACCAAGCGGTCATGGAATCCGATGGAGTTCGGATGGAACAAAATTAATAGGTTTTTTAGAACCTTTTCTATAGATTCATATATCGAAGTAACTTCTTTCTTTACTTTTGTAATAACCATTAACCAACATAATACCTATATGATTCACACTATAGAAAACGACCACCTAATTGTTAGTATTGATAGTATTGGAGCAGAATTAACAAGTATCAAAACCAAAAAAGATAATAAAGAATTTTTATGGCAAGGTGATCCTACTATATGGGCAAGTCGGGCTCCTGTGCTGTTTCCTATCGTTGGAGGATTAAAAAATGGAACATATACTTATAAAAAGAAAAGTTATTCTTTACCAAAACACGGATTTATCCGACACAACAAAAATGTAATAGGAACGCAAAACAATCCTACTAAAGTTTCATTTTCGCTATCTACTTCAGAAGAAACACTGAATAGTTATCCGTTTACATTTGATTTCGTCATGAGTTTTGAACTTGTCAACGATCAAATCATAATTTCGCATAGTATAAATAATAACGGTTCGCAACCCATGTTTTTTTCAGTTGGAGGACATCCAGCTTTCAATTGTCCTATACACTCGTCAGAAAACTATGAAGATTATTATATTTTATTAGAAAAAATGAACAATACTGATTGTTATGTACTTACATCAAATGGATTGATTAGTAATCAAACTATATCTGTCATAGAAGATCACAAAATCTGGCTTACCGATTCTCTTTTTGATAATGACGCACTTATTTTTAAGAACATCAAAGCAGAAAAGGCCACTCTTGTTCATAAAGAAAAAGGGGCAGTACTTTCTATGAATTTAAAGGATTTTCCCGATCTTGGTATATGGGCAAAACCCAAAGCTCCTTATGTCTGTATAGAACCTTGGTTAGGATATGCTGACGTAGAAGATACCACCCAAAACATCGAAGAAAAAGAAGGGATCCAAAAACTCGATGAAGGAAAAACGCATGACAGTAGTTATACAATTACCATAACCGATTGCAAATGACACAAAGTGAATATTAGTATCAACTAATGCTAAAATTGCTTTAAAATCTTCTAGTATTCGTATAAAACAGTTTGGTCAGAATTTGTAATATTTAGCAAGACTTGATTCCCTTCAACTTGTAGATTCGAAATATCGAAATCCAATTCTTGGGTAATAAAAGCTTGACAAGCTTCTTCATTTTTCAATGACAATCTTAAATTTCTTTGTGGCGGATTGGATTCAAATACACTCTCGGAATCAATTAATTTTAGTTCCCAAGTATTTCCATCACAACCCGATGCACCAAAATTGACTTTTAAACAATTATCAGCTATTGCTACACTATTAATGGTTACTTGATCTGAAGGCGCATCCGCATATTCTGAAGCATCTACCAAAGTTGTAAAATCACAATTAGTTGGGTTTGCAACATCATCATCATTCGAACAGCTCAAAATTGTAACTCCGATTAAAAGAAGGACAAGTATATTTTTCATGATTAAAGTTATATGTTATTTCATAGATGAAACTCTTACCTAATGGTTGCGGTGAATTATACAAAATTTTTATAAAAGCTATTGCTATTTTTCAATCCAAACTTCAATACAACTAAACACCTAACGATTGCGCTGTTGTATTCTTCTGTAAGGAAAATCTTCTTTAGATTGAACAGCATTTGTCTTTTCATTTTTCATATAACTTTTATGGATCCACCTTTTCTTATCAGTATCTTCCGTAGTAAAAATTATATTCCCTTTGTTATTCTGAACGGTTCTGAAATTGGTTGTTTTATTAACGTTTTTAACCTCACCTTTATTTTCAGTTTTAATTTCATCCATAAACTTCGTTACATCTTTTACTGTACAAGCCTCATAATCCTTATCATTTTGTTCGCTAATAGCTTCGACAATAATCGATTCTAATATTTTATCCCACAAATTCTTAAAAAGACGTTGATTATTATAGATCTCTACTGCATAAACTTTACCGTTGATTGCGTATGCATATCCAATCGTATTGTCCGTTGTTAGTAAATCCTTAAACTTATTGTAATATTCTTTTTTTGCACTATCCAATTCGTCACTCTCTAGCGCTAATTGCAAGCTCGTATTGGATGCGTTATTGGCTACATTTACCATTTTTCCATTTTTTCTGGAAAGATTATCATTTAAACGATCCTTCTGTTCCGCTACTTTTCCCCAAACCTTACTCTGATTTTTTTCGTGTCTTGCAGCAAGTTTTAATTCTCTAGATGATAACATTTTGGTATTAGACGCAAAAGAAGAAAGAGTTTCATTACCACGTTGTCTCCATCTACCTTGTTCTACACAAAAACTTTGTAATTCTACATTCTTCGCTTTTGGAGGAATAATTACATCATAACTTATTGTTCTATCCTGTTTTCCTCCTTTTACAATATCTCCAGAATGAATAAATATATAATCATCGCTATTATTATCCAATAGCAATTGATTTACATTTCCTGTTTCTTTTACCGTCACTTCCCTTGTATTCATTCCTTCAGATAAGGTTTTATAAATATCACCAGATATTTTTTCTTCACCTGTAATCATAAATAACGTAAGATTCTGAAAACGTATTCCTTCCTTAATTTTAATTTCTTCTGTAATCTGTTCATTACTTGGATCATCAGTAATCTTCTGGTCATCAGAAACTTCGCCCTTTTTGAAACCAAAAAATAGAATACAAATACTAAAAACGGATAAAATAATTGAGTATACCTTCATGATTGTTTTTTTTCAAAAGTATCTAGTTGAATGACGATTCTCAATACATATCGAGTGAGATGACCTTTTCATTTAGGGAATTACTTTTACGATTTAGGTAACTCATAAAAGAAATACATTAAAAAAATAATCCACATTCTTTTGTAAGTTTTATTTCTTTATCTTGACTGAGTATGACAATTAATACCTTAAAGCACCTTTTTGATCTGTAATAAAAAAAATATTGCAATTCTAGTTTTTGCACTTTCGCAAGAAGAGGAAATTAAAAGAAAACCTTTTCTAAAGAATAGTTCATTACAATCAGATCTTACTTCTAGAACGATTACTTTAGTCAAAAAAACAGGATTAGATTATTTTGTATATAACGAACAACAACAATCCGGTACTGGTTTTGGAGAACGCTTTTCGAATGCAATCAGTGATATTTATAAAAAAGGGTATCATGCGGTAATTACATTGGGAAATGACACACCTAATCTTAGTAAGACCCATCTTCTAAAAGCAGTTGAGGCTATACAAAAAGGACACTCTGCGATTGGTCCTTCTTATGATGGAGGTTTCTATCTTTTAGGAATTCATAAAGAGACTTTTCATAAAAAAGAATTTGCTCAATTTTCTTGGAACACTTCTAATGTAAGAAATGAACTTTATGCATATCTACAGTCTTATAATAGGTCTTTTTCTCAATTAGATTTTCTATATGATCTGGATCATTTTTCCGATATTACAAACATATATAAAACACTTCCATTTCTGTTAAAAAAATTACGAAGTGTATTACAAAGAATATTTCAAAAAAGGGAAAAAACAACTTCTTCCGGACAAATACTCCTATTACATATTTCATTAAAAATATATTATAATAAAGGGTCTCCGCATCTTATCTACTAATATGTAAAAAAGATGTTTTTTTAGACATCATATCCTCTTATTTTATTAAAAAAACACTAATCAACCTATGGATGATATCGTGTATTGATGCGTCTAAGTAATCTTAAACGTTTCGATAAACGTCTTACTATGTGGTTAATGATACGCTCAATTATATTATAATACATGAAACTCTTTCTTAAAGTCATTTTTATTTTTTTTACACCTTATCTAATCATTTCTCAAGAAACCACAGGAACACTTCAGGGAACACTTACCGATACCGAAAATAACCCAATACCATTTGCAACTATTCAATGTATTGATGTTTCTACCAATTACAAATACGGAACTATTTCAGAAGAAAATGGTTTTTATAATATCACCAACCTATCTCCATCTAACACTTATAAGTTACAAATTTCATATGTTGGCTTTCAGACCGTCATAGAAGAAAATGTTAGGATTCAATTGGGAAATACCACTATTAAAAACTTTGTGATGTCTGAGGATAGTGTATCCTTAGAAACTGTTGTAGTAACAGGTTCTTCTAAAAGTCAAAAAAACGGTAATAAAACCTTACTAGGAAAACGAGAACTTAGAACCACTCCAACTATCAACAGAAGTATTCAGGATCTTACTAAAAATCTAACAGAAAATAACCTTAATTCTTTTGGTGGTGCTAGTAATCGTTTTAACAATCTTAATATCGATGGTATTGCCAATAATGATGTGATCGGTTTTCAGGAACCTGCAAGTGGAGCGGCAGGATCCTCTGCCAACGGAACCCCAGGAAGTCTCTCTAGAACCCAACCAATTGGATTAGGTGCAGTAAAAGAACTTTCCGTAAAACTAGCTCCGTTTGATGTAAGTATCGGAAATTTTAGCGGTGCTAGCATTAATTTAGTAACTAAAAATGGGACAAATACCACAAAAGCAGTAGTATATGGATACGGAAACAATCAGCTTTTATTAGGTAACTATGCAGATGGTATCAAGCAAGAAAGTGCTAACTTCTATGATGTTCAGTTTGGAGGTGGAATCGGAGGACCGATTATAAAAGATAAATTATTTTATTATGTAAATGTGGAACAGGCACTTTCTGACAATCCTGTATTAAATGCTCCTGGTAGTGCAACCTCTAATATTTCTTCAGAAGATGTACAATTAATTGCTGACCGTCTAATTTCTGAATACAATTATGATCCAGGTTCTTTTACCAACGCTTCTATTAAAACTGCAAGTACCAAAATATTTGCTCGATTAGATTATAATCTATCAGGTCAGCATAAAATTACAGTACGTAATAACTATGTAAACAGTTTTGCTGATAATTTAGAATGGAGCTCTTCTATATTTAACTTTGGGAATCAAGGATATCGACATAACAGTATTGCCAATAGCTTAGCATTGGAGTTAAAATCCAATCTTACTAATGGAATTACGAATCAACTTACATTAGGATACAATACGGTAAAAGAAGACAGAGATTTTGATGGACGTGTATTTCCACATATCCAGATAGCTTCTAATTCTAGTAATCGCATATTTGCCGGAACCTATAGAGAAGCTTCCGTGTATAGCACTGATTTCTCTACACTGCAATTAGCCGATAAAATATCGTACACTTCACAAAAACATACAATTACCGCAGGCGGATTAGCGCAGTTTCATGATGTAGATTATGGGTTTTTATCTGCTTGGAACGGGCGTTGGGAGTACCGATCTGTACAAGATTTTTTAGATGATAGCCCTAGTCGAGTGCGTGGCGTCTACAATATTAACAATAATGATTTTGATTTTGTAACTAGCCGACCATCCGCAACCGTTTCGGTTATAGAAACAGCGCTTTATCTACAAGATCAATTCAGAATTTCTAACCGATTTTCTGTTACCGCAGGTATTCGACTCGACGCTCAATTCTTACCAAGTGACTTACCGATAAGTCAAGAAGTATTGAACACACCAGAGTTCAGTCAGTTTGATAACAAAATTTCCAATGCACCGCAATTTAATCCTCGATTAGGATTCAATTATTCATTAGATACTAATAATAGATATAGATTACGTGGAGGTACTGGACTATTTTCCGGTAGAATCCCATATTTATGGTTTGCTTATGTAGAATATATATCTGGAACAGAATATTTTAACATCGACTTACGTCCCACAGATGCTACTCCACTTACGGAGAACCTGGCAGATTTGCGCAGTGTACAACCTAATCTTACCGAAATTAATTTAATTGATAATGATTTTACATTACCTAGAGAATGGAAAACTAATGTAGCTTTTGAAGCAAAATTACCTCATCAATGGAATGTAAATCTCGAAGGAACGTATACCGAAGTATTAAATGGATTATTTTTTCAATCCATCAATCGCAGAAATGAACTTGGGAATTTTGCTGGTGCAGACAATCGTCCTTATTTTCTGCAAACAGGTGAGGATATAAAAATTAATCAAAATTTTACCAATGTATTCCTATTAACCAATACAGATAAAGGATACCGTTACAATATAACCGCTAATGTTTCTAAAAGAATTGGAAATTATAGAGGAACTGTTGGATATACCTACGGTAAAAGTAAAGATATCTCAAGTACTGTAAGAAGTTCTCCTGCAGCCAACTTCGAGTGGAATCAGGCTATTTTCGGGAATGAACCTGCTATTTCTTTTTCTAATTTTGATCTAAGACATAAGATAGTATCCACACATTCTTACGATATTAATTTTGGAAAAACCAATACTGCATCTATTTCATTTTTATATAATGGTCGTTCTGGAAGCCCTTATTCCTTTGTATACCAAGGAGATCCTAATCGAGATGGTTCCTCTAGAAATGATCTCATATATGTACCTAGAGACCAATCAGAAATACAACTAGTAGATATTGTAGATAATAATGGCATTGTTACGAGCTCAGCAAATGAACAATGGCAACAATTAAACAACTATATCGAGAACAATTCTTATTTAAGAAGCAGAAGAGGTAATTATGTAGAAAGAAATGGAGCCAAAACTCCTTGGAATCACGAATTAGATATGAAGTTGCAATATGGAAAACAACTAAAAAATGGACATAGTATCACAGTATCTTTAGATATGTTAAATGTATTTAACTTTATCAATCGTGATTGGGGACGTTTAGTATTTGTACCTAATGTAGTTAATTCAAGTTTTAGTTTACTCAATTTTGTTGGAATAGAAAATGAACAACCGCAATATCAATTTAATGTCGATCCAGATGAGCAACCTTGGAACATAGATTTACAAAACTCTAGATGGAGAGCACAAATTGGGATTAAATATGGTTTCTAGAAATCTTACTTATCTTATTCAGAATCAAAATGAATTATTCCTAAAATTTGGAACTTATTTAAGAATAAACTGATATTTGCAATATAAATAAGAACAAAAAAACAAGTTTAAAATATCTATGAATCTATTTTGTACACATAAAAAAGGACGCTGTAAAGCTGTTTTCGAATCGAAAGCATAGATAAAAAACTAGAGAAATATATATTCTAAAGGGCGTCCAAAAAAAATGGACGCTTTTTTTATGTATTATTTTTTAGAAACTATGAACATTCAATAAAATGTTGTTTGAGCGATACTCATAAGAACTACAGTTAATTAGCAAATAGATCAATATTCGTTACTAAACGAACAGGAATACTTTTGCCTAAAAATAAACACAAATTACTGATAGTCAATAAATTAAATTGAAAAATAATTTGCATACTTAAAAAATAGATTTCATATTTGCACCGCAATACAGCAACAAAAATAATAACTATTAATAACCGAAGTAATATGACATTTAAAAACATATATACATATACACTAAGAGAACCAGGTTCTTTTATGCGTATGCTTCGAGATTTCTATAATTCATAAACTGATCCTATCAGTTTGATTTAAAGTCCGAAGCCTGAAAAAGTTTCGGACTTTTTACTTTCAATAACTTAAAACATATTCAATTCTTGGATTGGACTCTTTCAACGAGTTTAATACAGTACCACTGAAGTGTTGTTATGAATAATTCTTTCCGAAAAACAAAATAAACAAACATTAACCTAAACAATAATCAAATGAAATTTTATAACCAAAATAGTTAGGATTTCAGATATCAAAAGGTATGCTGGAATCATTATTAAGACAATTATGAATTAAATAAAAATGTCTAATGAAACCGGCACATATTAAAAGCCAAAGACAAAAAGAGATTCGTCGTATTCAAAAAAGGCAGCGTAAAATCTGGGAAGAACAACGAAATCTAGGGTATATAAAATTAGAAAAACCTATTCGTCATGGTTGGTTTAAAGAATCTGTAATTACCAAAAATGTAGAAAAATATAAAAATCAAAAATACATTGAAGAATTACACAAAAAGTTAGAAAAATCATTTTGGGGAAGAACCAAAGAAGAAGCTGATAAAAAATGGCTTCAGGAAACTTCAAAATATTTAATTAACAAAGAATTGCCAACCATAAGTCGTAGGTCCTTTAATAAGCTTAGTGATGGTGCACAAAGAATGTGTGTTCCCTTCAGGTATTATACTAAGGAAAAGAGATTAAAACTTCGGTTTTATGTCAATCTACCGAAAGGTACATATAGGATCAAATTTACGAAAGCTTATGTAACACATAGCAAACGAATAGATCCAAAACTGGAAAGTGAAGATGCATTACTAGACCAAAGGTTGTTAAAAAATGGATACTTCGAGGAGGTACAAAAACAATACAACTGGAAAGATTATTGGCAGATTTCAAAAGGAAGAAAAGAAAAGCTCAAAACGAATAGCAAATTAAGGGGTCTTAAAAAACATAAGATCCAAGAAATTATAAAAGAAGAAATATCATGGGAAAGAAATTAAGCGGAAAAGACTTAATCAAATTAGGCTTTCCAAAAAACAATAGTATTAATGTGACGTTGGGTCAGATTAATCGATATCAAAAAAGAGTAAAAAAAGAACACATATTAATAGAAGCTAAAAAGGTATTATTAAATCCAGAAGCCTATCAAGGTGATGGCGTATGGGGCAAGATTGCTGAGAGTTTACTAAAGCCAGTGGAAGTAAAAAAGCACGCTTTAAAAACTACCAGATCACCATTTCAGATTTATGGCGAAAATGAAATCGATGAGCAAGCAAAATACCAATTGTATGATGCACTCAAGTTACCAGTAGCAGTTGCGGGAGCTTTAATGCCAGATGCACATAGCGGATATGGTTTGCCTATTGGCGGAGTGCTTGCCACAAAAAATGCCGTGATTCCATACGGTGTTGGAGTAGATATCGGATGTAGAATGTGTCTAACAATTTATCCGATTGCTATCTCCTATTTAAAAGGGAAAAAGCATCAATTGGAAAACATATTGTCTGAGCATACCAAATTCGGGATGTATGAAACCCATAAAATAAAGCATGATCATGAGATCTTTGAAAGAGAAGAGTTTAAGAACATACCTCTAGTAAAAAGATTGAAAGACAAAGCATATAAACAATTGGGAACATCTGGTGGTGGTAATCATTTTGTAGAATTTGGAACTGTAGCTATTACAGATACAGAAAATGAATGGGGATTGGATGTAGGTACATATATAGGTGTGCTATCACATAGTGGTTCCAGAGGATTGGGAGCCAATATTGCAAAACACTATACTTATTTAGCAACCAAACAATGTCCATTGCCAAAACACGTACAACAATTAGCTTGGCTAGATCTAAATACGCATGATGGTCAGGAATATTGGTTAGCAATGAATCTTGCTGGAGATTATGCGCAAGCATGTCACGATGATATTCATGCCAGAATCGGAAAATTATTAGGATCACGACCTGTTGCAAAAATTGAAAATCATCACAATTTTGCTTGGAAACAAGAAGTAAATGGCGAGGAGTGCATCGTGCATAGAAAAGGAGCTACTCCTGCTGCAAAAGGTGAGCTAGGAATTATTCCGGGATCTATGACAGCTCCAGGATTTATAGTGAGAGGATTAGGGAACCCAGAAAGTTTGCAATCTGCATCACACGGTGCTGGAAGATTACATTCTAGAAGAAAGTGTAAAGAGAGATTTACCAAGAGTGATATCAAAAAAGAATTGAAAGCAAATGATGTTACATTAATTGGTGGAGGAATTGATGAAGCACCTATGGCGTACAAGGATATTACTAAAGTAATGGCGAATCAACAAGAGTTGGTTGAGGTAGTTGGAACATTTACACCAAAAATCGTGCGAATGGATAAGTAAGATATTGAGGAGTTTAATGAATCAAAAACTCCTCAATGCTTAAAAAAGAATATAAAAATGAAAACTAAAATAATTCAAATAACCGCTGGACGAGGACCCGTAGAATGTTGCTGGGTAGTAGCGCAAGTATTAAAACTATTTCTTGAAGACATTAAAAATAACGGATATACATACAGCATACTACAAAGAGAAAAAGGTTTTGAAAATGGAACCTTACAATCTGCAACAATACAAGTAAAAGGAAAAGAACTAGACCTTTTTATAGCGTCGTGGATAGGAACCATTCAATGGATTGGGACCTCTAAATTCCGGAAGCATCATAAAAGGAAAAATTGGTTTATCGGGATGTATGAAGTAAAACAGGAACAAACCATAGCTATTAAAGAAAAAGACATTTCTTTTCAGGCAATGCGCAGTTCAGGTCCTGGCGGCCAAAATGTAAACAAAGTAAATTCTGCAGTACGTGCTACCTATCATCCTACAGGAGATCAAGTAGTAGTCATGGATAGCAGATCGCAACATCAAAATAAAAAAACCGCTATAGAACGATTAAAAGAAAAAGTACATCAAAGTCAGCTTTCCAAATTACAACAGTCGCTAAGCGACCAATGGGAAAATCACTTGAATATACAGCGGGGTAACCCAATTAGAATATTTAAGGGTACTGATTTTAAGAAAAAACATAAGAAACAATCGTATGCGTCGAATCGACAACAATTAAAAAAAGATTTGCGCAACGAACTAAAAAATTAAGATCATGGGGAATTTACTAGACAAATATCTATTTCAGGCATTGGATGCATATCCATATAACTTAGAAGAAGCTGTAGAATCATTGAACTATGCGTTGTCATATGATGAAAAAAATCCAATGGCGCTTTGTTTAATGGGGCAGATTTATGCTGAAAACCTTAAAAATTATGAAACCGCAAAAGAGTATTACCAACAAGCACTGGCAGAAGATATGTATGCATTAGATGTATATCCTAAATATATCAATGTATTGCTTTGGAATGAAGATTATAATGAAGCAGAAAAATTAATTGACTTTGCGGTAACCTTAAAAGGTACAGACAAGGCACTTCTATACCTTAAAAAAGGAATTCTTTTTGAACAGCAAGAAATGTACAAAGAAGCACTTGTCTCTCTTGAAATTGCCAAAGAATATACCTATAACAATTATTTCATGAGTGATATCGAAGGTGAAGAAAAAAGGATAAAAGACAAAATGCCCAAAAAGAAGAAAAAAAAAGGTAAAAAGACCAATACATCTTCTAAAAAAGCGAAGAAGAAAAAGAAATAATAATCATCTGTCATTCGCGAGTAGGTTGGAATCCAAATAAGGAATTACCTTATCAAATAACAATGGATCCTGGGCTACAGCGTGATGACAAAAAATAAAAAAGAAATATGGGAGCTCCACATAACAAAAAAAGATATGGAGAACTATGGCCTAGCTATAGAATCCAATATGCATTAGAAATATTAGTATCTCTCAAAGATGTAGTGATATTATCTGGAGGTTGGGCCTGGCATTTTCTATCGCCATTAGACCACACAGAATATAAACATGCACACGATCATAAGGATATTGATCTTTTTGTTGATCCAAAAAATGTTGCCGAGGTAATGAACATATTACTGGAAAATAATTTCCAAAAGGTATGGACGCGATATGATCAATTACCAAGTGATGAGAATTTTAGAAGATACGAAAAAACTATACTTACAGAAGATGAAAAATCCGTGAGAGTCACAATTGACTTTTTTGTAAAATCTAATATTCCTAATCGTATGGCAAAAGGATGGAGTATTGTGGAACCTTCTTATCTACTTGGGCTATATTCTAATATTCATTCTAGTGACAAATGCTGGGCAGTACAATCAGCAATCAAACTATTGGATCAAAACATTGACCCTTTAGATAGAGAAGAATTAGTAACAATTCCGAAAAATTAAAAACAACAGGACCTTACATCTGTAACAGCAGATTGTGAGGTCCATAATTATAAAGACTAAAATGAAAACAATAAATACAATCATAATCATTGACCTGGAAGCGACATGCTGGAATGGCCCAATACCAAAAGGACAAGTACCTGAGATCATAGAGATAGGTATCTGTTTATTGAATACAGAAACTGGAGAGATTTCTAAAAATGATGGAATACTCATCAAACCAGAACGATCCGAAGTAAGTCCTTTCTGCACAGAATTAACTACGATTACGCAGGACCTATTAAATAAAGAAGGTATATCATTTATTGAGGCTTGTGAAATTGTAAGAAATAAATATCAGGGACACCAACATACTTGGGCAAGTTATGGTCAATATGATTTAAATATGATGAAAAAACAATGTAGTTTTAGAGAAATAGAATATCCATTATCTCAAAATCATATCAATGTAAAAGAGCTTTTTACTAAAACTAGAGGCCTTCGAAAAAAAGTTGGAATGAATGGAGCATTAGAGATCTTAAATATCTCTTTAGAAGGAACCCATCATAGAGGAATTGATGATGCCAGAAACATAGCTAAAATTTTGGACTGGTGTATAAGTCAAAATTAAGGCTAAATTATGTCCGGGGAAAATTCAAAAAAACACAAATTGTTAAATTTTTATAAAGTTATGTTAATGGTTTTACAGTAATGTAGTTACAACCTTACAATAAATTGTAAGAAATTACGTGTATTTCATCGAATTTTCACACTAAAAACCTGTTTTTAGCCCAATTTTTAGGTAACTTATCTAACTACTAACAAAAAAACCCCTAAAATAACTTCAAGATGAAAGCTCTTAAAACCCCTTTATTTTTTTTAATTTTATTGTCATTTTTCAACATTAATTCACAAGAAATTGTAGATCATAATGCATGGGATCAGATTCTGGTTCTTAACGTGACCGACGAAGGTTTGGTTGACTATGATGGTGTTACAAATGACGTATTAGTATTTTATAAATACTTTAGATATCTACAAAACATTTCTCCAGAAGATCATTGGAGTAAAGAAGAAAAATTAGCCTACTGGCTCAATGTGTACAATGCTACTGTTATGAAAATGATTATTGATGAATATCCTATAGCATCCATAAATCAAATAGAAAATCCATGGAAACGTAAAGCATTTAAATCAAAAGATGTTCGATATAGTTTAGATGACATTGAACATAGTATCTTAAGAAAATTTGGAGATCCTAGAATTCATTTTTTACTTAATTGTGGATCTATGTCTTCGCCAAGGTTATGGAATAGAGCATACACTAGTAGTAATATAGATTATGCCTTAGAGGAAAGAACCCGAGAATTTATCAATGATCCACAGAGAAATCAAATTAATTCTAAAACAGTTAGAATCTCTCAATTATTCGAATGGTACGAAGATGATTTTGCCAGTAATCATATGGATGTAATTGATTTTATAAATGAATATTCAACCATTACTATTGATAAGCAAATAACTAAAAAGTATGTTACCTATGATTGGAGCCTTAATAAAAATGACAAAAAGACTCCAATAACAAGCAACAATTAGCCTCTTTAATTTATCAAATTTTTATCCTTTTTAGCCAAAAACAATATTCATATAGTACTTTAGGTAGTATCCAACTTACTCATCTTTAGAACAAGATAAGAGTTTTAGATACTATCACTTTATACCAAATATGTAATCACTTTTAAAACCTAAATACACCTAATTATGATTAACATTACCAACCTTAAAATGACAACAGTAATATGTTGTTTAATGTTTTTTTCATCGGTATCTGCACAAACTATTATAAATGGATTTTTTCCACAAAAAAACGATTTTACTTTAGCTTCCTCTTATTCCTATAAAAGTTATGACAATTTTTTTCGTGGTAGTGATCAAACCAACTCAAACCCGATGAATATGGGAGAAATCTCATCAACTGTTATAAGTGTATATGGTGAATATGGCATACTTAATTGGTTATCTACTACGGTAACGCTACCTTATATTTCTACTCAAAATGAAACAGGAGTTTTAGATCCTGTGTCCCAAACCGATGAGGTAAATGGAATACAAGATTTAAGTCTTTTCTTAAAAGCAAAAGTTCTAGAAAAAAATCTGGATGCTGCAAAAGTAGCAATTGGAGGCGCTGCTGGCGTTTCTGTTCCTGTAGGAGGGTATGAAGAGGCTGGGATACTTTCTTTAGGCAATGGTGCGACTGCTGTAGATGGTTGTGGTTTTATTCAACTTAGTACCCCTTCCAATCTTTTTGTCGAATTACAGGCTGCATATAGTTTAAGAAATAATTCAGATTTTGAAATTCCAAACGCTACTCTTTTTAGTGCTAAACTTGGATACTATAACAAATGGTTTTATGCACATGCAAAAGTTGGAACTCAGAATTCATTAGATGGATTAGATATAGGAACGCCCGAGTTTGCTGCTGCTGGTGGAGCTGCTGCATTACCAGAAACAGAAGTAGATTACACTAATTTTTATCTTAACCTCTATGTCCCAATATATAAACAAAGTATAGGGATATCTTCTGGATACACAACTAATATGAGTGGAAAAAACTACGATCGAGCTTCAGGTTTCTCTCTAGGATTAGTATACAAAGCAGAGTAAACCCATATACAATTAATTTATCTTAAAATAACCTATTAATAAAAATTTACCCCGTGAAAAAAATACCCCTACTTATTGCCCTTATGACCTTGATTTCTTGTGAAAAAGATGATTTTATATTACTAGAAAAAGAAATAATTGAGTACAAAACTGATAATGTATCTCAAAATACTGAAATGCTAGCAGAAAATCTTGAAGAACGTTTTAATTATATAGAACCAACTAAAACTGAAATAATCAATCTTGTACCATTTAAAGGAAATAGCTTAAGAGATATCAATGTATCAATTGATATCTCTACTCCATAAAAAAATAAATACTCTTTCTTGACTAAAGCTCTTATATCAAGAATAAATTTTTATTGCAACTAGAAAATTATTTCTCAAAATGATTATTCAAGATATAAAACGAAAAAATATAACATTTTAATTTAAACTTATTTTCATGAAAAAGATATACTTACTTATCCTTATTTTGGGACTATTTTCCTGTGAAAAGGATGATTATATATTACTAGACAAAGAAGTAGATCAAACATCATTTTCGAAAGCACCTTTAGGGCCAACTGGATTAGACAAACAAGTCTTAGATCAATTAGAAATCATTTCTGGTGGGATTGGAGCAGCTTATTTTATACTTCCTGATAGTAATCAATTTAATAATATTCCTCAAGACCCATTAAACCCAATAACTCCTGAAAAAGTAGCTTTAGGAAAGCTTCTATTTCATGAAACCGCCACTGGAGGAAATCCTACAACTGCTTCTAATTTATTTACATATTCATGCGCATCTTGTCATCATGCTGCCGCAGGTTTTGCTGCTGGTATTAGACAAGGGATTGGAGAAGCAGGAATAGGTTTTGGAACTAGTGGAGAAGGAAGAACTTTTGATCCTAATATTGCAGTAAGTGATTCCGATATTCAACCTATTAAGTCACCAACTGTATTAAATGTTGCATATCAAGATATCATGTTATGGAATGGGCAATTCGGAGGTTCTGGAACAAATCTTGGTACCGAAGCAAATTGGACAAATATTCCTGAAAATTTTATTGGTTTTGAAGGTGTTGAGGTTCAAGCCATAAAAGGACAAGGAGTACATCGATTATTAGTAGACGATAATTTTGTTTCTAATTTTGGATATCAACAAATGTTTGATGATGCCTTCCCTGGTTCTCCAGTAAATGAAAGATATACTACTACAAATGCAGCACTGGCTATCGCCGCATACGAAAGAACCGTATTACCGAATCAATCTCCTTGGCAAGAGTGGCTTAAAGGAAACTACAGTGCTTTATCTAATGATGAGAAAAAAGGTGCAAAGGCATTCTTTGGTGATGGAAAATGTTATCAATGTCATACTGGGCCAGCACTAAATGATAAAAATTTCTATGCCTTTGGTATGGGAGATTTTGATAATACAAGTGATGCGTTTGTTCTCGCAAATGTAAATTTCGAAGATGTTAAAAAAGGAAGAGGTGGTTTTACAAAAGTTGCTGCGGATAACTATAAGTTTAAAACCCCTACTTTATATAATCTAACGGATAATGGTATTTACGGACATGGAGGAACTTTTACCTCTATAAAGGAAGTTGTTGAGTATAAAATTGATGGTGTCCCTCAAAGCAATGAAGTCCCATCAGAGAATCTTGCAACACAATTTGGTGATATCAAACTAAATAAAACTGAAATAGATAATCTCGTATCATTCATTGAAAATAGCTTAAGAGATCCCAATCTTACGAGATATGTACCTCAATCTATAAATTCTGGAAATTGTTTCCCTAATAATGATTTAGCTTCGAGAGTAGATCTTGGATGCGATTAGAAAATTTTCTTTAAAAAATTAAATACCAAAACATAATATTATTTTACATCATGCTACAGCTCATTGATAACTATTTCCCCGAATAGATTGCTTAAAACATACATCAATGAGCTTATCATGATTATCCTTAATAATTATCCGTTTATCACTAACAATATAATTTGAACTCATTGCAAATGAAAAAAATAGTTTTTTTTATAATTGTCCTCATTTTCTTTTCTTGTGAAAAAGATGAATACTTCCCAATAAATGAATCTATCATTAAAACAACAACCAGTCCTTCTGAACTAGATATAAAACTTTTAACTAAACTAGATAGTGTAACAGATGGCGAAGGAGTTTCTTTTTTTATCCTCCCTGATAGTGACAATTACGAAAACATCCCACAAGACCCTTTAAACCCTATTACTTCGGAAAAGGTCGCTTTAGGAAAACTTCTATTTCATGAAACTGCCACAGGTGGAAATCCAAAAACAGCATCGAATTTATTCACGTATTCCTGTGCTTCATGCCATCATGCTGCTGCAGGTTTTAGTGCGGGCGTTAGACAAGGTATTGGAGAAGGAGGAGTAGGATTTGGATCAAAGGGCGAAAATCGAAGCTTTAATTCGATTATTCCCACCAATGATATCGATATACAACCCATACGTTCTCCTACCATACTAAATGTAGCCTATCAAGATGTAATGCTCTGGAATGGGCAGTTTGGCGGGACAGGAACAAATGAAGGAACCGAAGCTAATTGGACCGGTATACCAGAGAATGCTTTGGGGTTTCAAGGTGTAGAAGTACAAGCTTTAAAAGGACAGGATGTTCATAGATTGTTAGTGAATAAAAAATTTGCCAAAGACTTCAATTACAAAAAGATGTTTAACAAAGCATTTCCGGAAATCCTAAAAGAAGAACGCTATACAAGAGAAACAGCTGGATTAGCTATTGCAGCATATGAAAGAACCGTACTTCCTAATCAATCTCCTTGGCAAAAATGGCTTAAAGGAGATTACAACGCGTTAACAAATAAAGAAAAAAGAGGTGCAAAAATGTTCTTTGGAAAAGCAAAATGTTTTAAATGTCATAACGGACCAGCGCTAAATGACAAAAACTTTTATGCACTTGGCATGGGGGATTTTGATGATACTGATAGTGCTTTGGTACAGGATGATACTAATTTTCCTAATGTAAAAAGAGGAAGAGGAGGGTTTACAAATAAACCAAGAGATTATTATAAGTTCAAAACTCCTACGCTATACAACCTCATAGACAATGGCGTTTTTGGCCATGGAGGAACTTTTACTTCCGTTAGGGATATTGTAGAGTATAAGCTTAAGGGAGTTCCAGAAAACATTGAAGTACCTGAAGAGAGGCTACACAGATTATTTACAAATGTTCAGAGTTTAAGAGAAAATCAAATAAATAACTTGGTTTTATTTATAGAGAATGGACTTAGAGATCCAAACCTAATTAGATATGTACCAGATACAATAAACTCCGGAAATTGTTCTCCTAATAATGATGTGGTGTCAAGAATAGATCTTGGCTGTGAATAGAAAATTTATTTTTATCATTTTTTAAAAAACAACACTGAACATTTCACGCAATCGTCATTTTTATATCATGCTCCAGCTCATTGAAGACTATTTCCCAAATAAAATAGCCTAACACAAATTGTACAATGAGCTTTGCATGATTTTTCTTATTCGGTTAGTAACATTATTTTACTATCAACTATATAATATCCGAATACTGATCACCAATATATTTTTTTAGAAAAAACGTCCCCTTTTCATCTAAATCAAAATTTATTAATTGGTGATCAGTTTATAAACAAATATTCATTCCCAATAAATGTATTCTATTTGCATTCGGAATTATGAATTTTACGTTAAGTAATTCGATCATATTAATAGAACGAATCTATAGAAGAACACCCTACCCCTATTTTTTAGTTTTTTTAAAGTTTTTTCATTTTTATGTTTTCCAGCTATTCATATCTTTAGATCACTAATTACTATATTTACTAAAAACAATCATTAAAGGAATGAAAGACAAATTATTTGAGGAGGTAATTGATAATTACGATGCGTTAAAATATAGCTTACTAAAAGCGCAAACTTTTGATGAATCTCATTTTGGTTTTCCAGAAATCTATTATAAGATTATGGAAACTGACAAACAGCGAGTAGATGCTTTTCATAAAGCTTTTCAGCTTAATAATAATTTTAAAGACGCTATAGTTTGCGAGATAGGTGTAGGAACATTACCACTTACTAAACTATACATGCCTTTTGTAAAAAAAGCATATCTAATTGAAAACAATCCTGATCTGATTCCTTTTATCAATAAAGAAATTGCCAAATATCCTTGGGCGGATAAAGTAGAAGTAATCTATGCTGATGCGCTAACTGTAGATTTACCTGAAAAAGTAGATTTTGTTGTTGGTGAGTTAATGAGTATTTACTGTGCTAATGAATTTCAGGTACAGATTTTTCAGCATATGCGAGATTTCTTAAAACCTGGAGGAAAATTGTTTCCGAATCGAATTGTAAATTTTGCAAGGTTATGCGAAGCTGAGATCGACTCGGATGTGCATCATTACCCGGTTAACTTTACTAGACATCAACCTATGTTTTTAACTCAGCAGTTTTTGGTTAACGAAATTGAATTATTAAAAGAAAAAAAACAAGGTGTAAAACTTAGTTTTTCTGTTCCAGTTTTATTCTCCGGAACTATAAATGCGTTGTACTTAGAATCATATGTAGAAGTAACGGAAGGTTCTAATTTTACAGGAACTGATAGTTTAATGCCTCCAACGGTATTAAAAACCACCAATACTCAAGAAGTAAAAGCAGGAGATTTGGTCCATATAGATTTTAGTTTTGATTATGGTTCTTCTTTGGATGATATTAGTTGTGTATTATCATAAAATTTATCCAAACTTTATTGAATAGTTTAAATAATAATTATGGGTAAAATTCTTTCTTTTCTTTTTGGGATTAAGGAATCTAAGTTTGAGATTACTAAAAAAGAATTAGAAGATATAACTAATAACTCTAGTAATAAAAAAAGTAAGCAAGAAGAAAATACTATTAACGTAGATACTACTCCTTTCTTTAAAGATAGCTTTTCTGCTTTATCAGATACTATTTTTAAAGAAGCTACAGAAAAATTTAAAATCAATAGATATAACTATTGGGCACCAAAATTTACAAGCTTAAAATCTTATAAATTTTTATCGGAACAGCAGGTTTCTTTTAAAAGGGATTTTCTTTATTGGATATCTAATGAAATTATTAAGTTAGAAACAACTCCTGAAGCCTCTGTCCATAAATTAAAAAGTCAATATCTAAATGAAATATTAAACCTCTTATTAAGATCAAACTTGCATTTTAAGGAAAAAGATTTTAAATATTTTATGAACCTTTGGGTAGAATATCCTACTTATGTTACAATAGGTTCTATAACCTCTAGGTTACGAGCAAAATCTAAAAAGGATGATATCAGTGAAGAGTTTTATAATTATCTAAAAATATTTCTAAAAAGTCCAAGGTTTAACAATCACTTCTATTCTTATTACAAAACTGCTAGAAATACAATACAGAAAATATTACATACATATACCACTGATAAAGACGAAAACCACCCTTTATTTTTGTTAGTCTCAGATCCTTTTGCTGATTACATAAATAAATTTTTAAAAAATAGTAATCAAAAAGAGCAAGATGCATATTGTATAATATTCAAAACTTTCGAGACTAATAAAGAATTTTATAACCCATTTAAGTTACTTGTTTTAGTTGAAAAATATATTGATATCATTGGAAAAGATACCTATAAGAAACAAGTGATAAACTTTATAAAAAAAGCCTCAATTTTCAAGCCTAAAATGAGCAATCTTAGAGTTGAAAAAGTAACATACAATACCGGAAGAGAAATTCGATATAATTGTCAATACATAAAAAAAGAAAATATAAGTATTTTAAAAAGTATGATTTTATCAATCGCAACTTTTAATAATAAAAAAAATGCAATCCCCCACCTTCTGAAAATTACAACCCGTTCTTTTTCCAATGCCAATGCTCTCAGGTTAGGAGAAACCTCTCAATCTTTGGGAAAACTATGCATATACACCTTAGCTTTTCAATATGATCAAAAAGGGAAGGATGAACTAAAAAGACTATATCAAGAAACTACATATAAAGGTATTAAGAAAGAAATATTAGAATACTCAAAAATGTTAGAAGAACATAATGGAGTAGGTCTAATATAAAACAGTTTTGCTACAACTAATGTCTAATAAAATCAAGAAAATACTATCATTCTTTGGATTAAAAAAATCTTTAAAAATAACAGAAGAAGAACTAGTACACATTAACTCTGACACACTAACTGACGAAAAAAGAATTGTAGAAATTATAGATTTGGATAGTATTAACACAGATATATCTCAAATTGAAGAATTATTGTTTGACATCTATGAAGAAGCTAAAATGACCTCTAATTATGAGGATAATGATCTTTATAAAATAGGTTTTAATTCATTAGAACATTATAAAAAATTAATCACGTCACACCCAGAAATTAAAAAGCAGTTTTTCTATTTTATCACACCAGAGATATCCCAAAAAGATCGATCAAAACGCATAAGATTTATAGAAACTAGATCAGAGATTCCCGAAAATTTTAAACGCGCTCTCAGTCAACTTGTTCTTAATTCCAAAATGAGATTGAACAATACAGATTTCACACATTTCTTTCAACTATGGAAAAATACTTATCCCTACTATTATCCTTTACGTCCTTTATTACGTCAACTACAAAAATATTCTTCAGATCATAAAATAAGTCCAGAACTTAATACTTGTTTACATTCTTTTTTACGTTCTAAATCCATACAATACTTACCTATCAAAGAGTATATGGAAGCTAAAAGTACTGTTCATAGGATAATTCTAGAAAATAGTAAAATAAGCTTAGTTCCTACTGCATATGTTTTTCAATTATTACCAGATTCATTCGGAACACATGTAAACAAACTACTTTCTGGCATGAATGAAAAGTATCAACATAATTTTTCTAAAATTCTAAAAATTCTTTGCCATACAATTGATCAAAATACACTACAACAAATCAATACATGTATTGATAATACAGACGAAAATAAATTTGATGTTTTTCTATATAATATCATTCGTAAATCTGCTTATCTAAAACTAAGAAGCGTTACATTACGAAGTAAAGTGCATAACTCTAAGGATGAT
Organism: Aquimarina sp. AD1; assembly: GCF_003443695.1. Lineage (NCBI taxonomy): Bacteria > Pseudomonadati > Bacteroidota > Flavobacteriia > Flavobacteriales > Flavobacteriaceae > Aquimarina > Aquimarina sp. AD1. The sequence goes on from NZ_CP031966.1 coordinate 2,973,215, forward strand.
ATATATGGTACTTATGAACAAGTATATATAGAGAATATTGATATAATCAAAGGTTTAGTATCCATTGCGGGTAATAGAAAAAATCTAAAATGCATCCAATTCATTACAACCATCCTAGAACGATCTTTTGGTGTAACATTAGGCACTAATTATGGTGCTACATCTAGATCTTTAGGTATTGTCTGTATTCAAACACTTGCATATAAATTTGATGTAGAAGGAAAAGATGAATTACGTAGATTGTATAAAAAAACTAGTTTTAAATTGATTAAAAAGCAAATTGAATTAGCTTCTAAAAAATTGACTGAAACAACAGGAGAAACATTACTCTAAAATATCCATATCAAATCCAATGATATCGCGTATGCCAGGTTTTGAAATATCTTCTGGTTCAATTGGCGTTACATAATGCCAGAGGTCGTTTCCAAAAGTAAACTCCTCACCTGTATCAGCTTGAAAAATAAATTCTCCAGGTTCTAATACCTTATTATAAATAAGCTCATTGTCTTTTGTAGTTGTTTTTTCATAAATCTGACTCTCAGCTCCTACTATATTTTGTCTATTAACTACTAAAGCAGACATGATATATTGCGCGCCATCCTCGTGCACACCTTCTGGGGAGTTTTCCCCTTTTATTTTTTCCTTAGAAATCGTTCGCATAAAGTGACTGGTAATTTGGATCTTCCTAGTTTCTGGATGTATCCTTTTCACCAAACCTGCCATTTTTTTTAGTAATTCAAAAAAGAATTTGTTTTCTACCGTATCCCTATCCGCCTGTTTAAAAACACGTTTCCATACTCTAAAATCATCAACATCTTGTTCAAAACCTTGTTCCACTATTCTTTCTACAAAATACTGATCATCCCAAATTTCAATTAAAAAAGTAGCTATATTACGCTGTCTTGTGATAGTAGATAACCGATCGAATTCTTGTTTTTGATCCTCGTCGAGTTGCTGTATCCAATATGCTAAAACATCTATTGACTTTGTACCTTCAAAGTAAGGTTTATGAAGTTTTTCTATGGCTTCGGAATCTGAAGAAAAAGTAGTTTTTAAAAATGCAATTTGTTTACCTCTTACCAAATATACATCATCTTGTAATTGAGAAAAAAATGGTCTGAAAAAATGCAAAAAAGAACTTACATCTATTCTTAAATCAGCAACACTGCCAACTCGAATAGGTGATTTAATAGATCGTCCTAAAGATTTAGATATGTTTTTTTCTGTGATCATTTCGTTCTTTGCTTAATCTTCGATTTTTATTTCATCCAAACCTAAATCTTCGAAAAAAATGTCTACCTGAAAATCAAGTTCAAAAGCTAATTCATAAAACTTCTTAGCCAATTCTTCATTTTTATCTACTTCATCACCAATAGTGTACATTGCTGATAATTGTGCTGCTGCTTTACCATGTCCCAGATTTGCTGCTTTCGTGTAATATTCAATTGCTTTATCTGTATTCTTTGAAATATGTTCATATCCCGCCGCATAATAGGTGGCTAGGTTATAAATTGCTCTTATATTTTCCTTTTCTGCAGCCTTGACACACCAATCTAACGATTTTTTTATATCTTCTTTTACTCCGATTCCCTGAGCAAAATAAACACATAACTCGAACATAGCATTTGCATTACCTTTTTTAGCAGATTCATAATGGGCATTTAAAGAAGATTTTAAATTTTCTGTATATGCATATCCTCTATACAACATATATCCTTTTAACAAATATACTTCTCCACTAGGATCTTCTTCCTTTAATTTCTCAACCAGATTTATGATTTTTTCAGCAGGAATTGATTCAACATTAGCAAAATATGCGACTCTCAAATATTTAATCCAAGCATCAATCCCATATCCTGATTCTCCCGCCAATCTAAAATAAGATAAAGCTTTTTTAGCATTTTGTTCTACACCTACTCCTAAATAATAACTCATTCCTAGTTCATACCATCCTGCTGGGTTTCCTGACTCTCCAGATTTAGCATATAAGTTCAGCATTAAATCTATATCTTCAGTCTGCAGCAATCCAATTAACAAATCACCTCTTTCAATCTTTTGCTTAATTACTTGAGCCTTTTCAAAATAAGTCATTTTATTTACTTTTTTAAATGAAGTTATATTGCATCCAGTAGTAATAAATATCATTAAGACACCGATAAATAATGATTTAATTATCTTCACTTTTTAATTTTTCAATCTTAAATACTCTTAAATTCTTCGGGCTTTTCGAAATTAAATAAATACCTTTTTATGATCATTTTTTAATCCTAACTTTCTTTGCAATATGATTAAGACATTCGTTTTTATTATGCAACCAATACGCATAAGGTATTGTAATAATTGGAATTTTCGTCCTAAAGAGTGTTTTATACTGTTCTATAGAAAATGTTTTTTCCAATGTGCCAGGATATCCAACTAAATCAATACAGATGGTTTTTTGATTAAAAGTTACTAAAATATCCATTATATATCCTGCCAATGAATAATTTACCATAATATCTTGTTCATCAATCCCTAATTGAATTAATTCTTCGTGTACTTCTGTGGCAAAATTATCAATATATTCTTCTGTCTTATTATGCTGGTGATGTATTCTCGTTTCTGATAAATAATCAATGAGTAAATGTTTATTCTTAAAATTCTTAGCATCAAAAGAATAATACAAAAACTGTTTTTGTTTAGCACGAGTTATACTTACATTAAATACATCTTCCCTATCCAAATATTGAAAAACTGAACTACTAATATTGTTATCAATAGTAAATGTAATATACATCTGATCCCGTTCCTCTCCTTGAAACTCGAAAGGAGTTCCTACAGCAATTTTATGCTTTTTTATTGCAGCAAGATCATATTCTTCTATCTTATCCTTTAAGTGGTTTACCTGATCTCTAAAAGGAGAAAGAATACCTATTGTCGTTGCTACACCTGCAGCAACATTAATTTCATTATCAATTACTTCTTGTACATCTTCTAATATCTTTTCTGCTTCTTTAAGGTTAGTACCATCCTTTAGTTTTTCTCCTTCACAAAACACCCAATGTACGGCAGAAGATTTATGATGTATTTGTAAGTCCGACATTACCTTTAGTTTATCAAAATAGAACTTCTGATTACTATATCGGATAATACTTGGGACACTGCGATAATGTTCATCAAGAAAATGAATATTATTGTTAGAAGGAAGTCGTTCCATGGCATAATCTAAGAAACTCGTTTCCCTGTAATTCATTACATCCTCTCCCTTTATTAGACCGTAATTATTGGCAGTATTTTCCATTACCTGTCTAGATAAAAAAGAAACATGTCTTAGTTGTTTTGGATCACCAACGACTACCACTTTTTTAGCTCTGGCCAATACAGGAATCATTGTCGTAATATCACATTGAGAAGCTTCATCTATAATGGCTACATCAAAAATATCATTTTCTAAAGGAAACACATCACTAACATCTGTTGACTTTGTAATCCAAATAGGTAAGCATTGTAATACTGATATAAAATTAATATCCTGAAATAAGCGATCTCTTTCTACAATATCCTTAGTTTTTACAAGCTTCAATAGTTGAGAAAAAGTTCGATCTTTTTGTAATAAATTAGAAATCTTATCCTGGTATTTTAAAGAAATGATTTCTTTAATCAGCTTATTTCTCTGGTGAATATAATGATCCAACAATTCTATTAGCTGCCAAAAAGGATATTCTTCTAATACTTTTTTAGAAACATATTTTCGCTTCAATCTTTTAAAAAAAGAAGGCTTGTGATCCAAAAACAGCTCAGCATTTTTAATTTCTCTACCCTCTCTTTCTTGTATTTCTTCGCTTATCTCCTTTATTTTATTTTTAGCATAATCAATTTCAGCTTGCTTTTTAGGAATAAAAAAATCTCCTCCAGATTTTCTAAACCTAGTAATTGATTCTATTTTCTTTCTTAAGGTAGCACGGTGACTTCTACCAGAACCTGCTCTAATAGAAAGACCTTTTACTCCTAAATCTTGTATTATTTTATCTTGGAGTACATCTATTGCTTGATCGGATTTAGAACAGATCAATACACTTTTATTATGATATACTTGATCTAGAGCTAATGAAGCAATGGTGTACGATTTACCAGTTCCTGGAGGACCAATTACTACAGTAACATCATTTGATTTTACGGCCTGAATAATATCTAATTGTGACTCACTAAGATTAGAAGGTACATATACAGCTTCTTTCGAATTGGTTTCTTTATCAACTTCTACTTTTCTTCTGGAAAAGAAACTTCTAAGTGTATCATTAAATAAATGTCTTTCCTTTATCTCATCGATTTCATGTAAAACATCTCTGCTGGATTTTGATTTCTCGACAATACCCAAAGCAATTGCGGGAAGTAACTTTAATGAAGGTGATTTTAAATGACTTCTTAATTTCTCTCCCGAAACAAGCTCAGGCAAATCTTCTAGGGCAATTGTATCAATTTTTATATGCTCTCCTAGCTTTCTGGCAACTTTGCGAATATCCTGTTTTTCCGGATCCTGATCATTAATCAATGATTTCATCTCCAAGACAAACGAATCATCAAGATTAAAATTAGATTTTAATAAATTTAGCAAAGCATCATTAGCTCTATTTTCTTCAAAATTATAATTGATATGATATAATGCTTCATTATTAATTTCTAATGACGCAGGAGTAATAATTAAGGGAGCACATATTGTTCTCTTTTTACCTAAAAAAGTTAGCTTTCCGGTAATAAAAAAACTACAGGCAACAAATGTCTTTTCTTTTCTATGGATCTCGAGATACTTATACAACTCTTCTCCAAAATCTGTTTTCATAAAGACGGAATCATCTTCACGATATAACTGATCAATACTACTTAGAAAGAATCGCTTGTGAACTTTTGTTCCTAAAAAATTTAATATATCATTATCTCTAAATTCTTGCTTATAACAATCCTGATAGTATGATAGTACTTTTTCTATATGCATATCCTACTAAAATTAAGCTTCTTCTTCGTCCTTCTGAAATCTTAAATAATCATCTACGGTTTGATTAATCGGTGGAATATCATCCTCTATGATTGTCTTTAATAATTCTTCGGTAAGTGGAGTTATTGATACAATACGATTCGCTTGGTATTCTATAATCTTTTCAAACAAATTTCTAGCAACTCTAGCATTACCAAAACTTTTATGTCTTTTTTCGTATAGTTTATCAAAAATAAACTCTAATTTTTCCTTTGCTTCATCTGCCAATACAAAATCATTCTTGCCACAAAACAATTCAAAAATACCTATGAGTTCTTTTGGCTTATAATGATCAAATGTAAAGTATCTATTAAATCGTGATTGTAATCCAGGGTTCGACTCTATAAATTCTTCCATCTCATCTGGATATCCCGCAGCAATAACAACCAATTGATCTCGATGATCTTCCATCTTTTTTAGCAATACCTCTACAGCTTCATTACCAAAATCCTTTTTATTATCCTTTGCCAGAGAATATGCTTCATCAATAAACAACACTCCATCTAGCGAAGTCTTTACTACCTCTTCTACCTTTAATGCAGTTTGACCTACATACCCAGCTACCATTCCTGTTCTATCTGTTTCTACAAGATGTCCTTTTTCTAAATATCCTAAATGTTTATATATTTTAGACACCAAACGTGCTACTGTTGTTTTACCAGTTCCCGGAGGTCCCATAAAAACCGAATGTAATGAGTTATTTACATTCTTAAGACCCTTTTCTTCTCGTAGCTTTTGTACCTTTAAAAAGTTAGATAATTCTTTTACAGAAGTTTTGATATTGTCTAGACCAATTAACTCATTCAATTCATCCATTACATCATCTAACGTTTCATTTTCATCGATCTCTGTTTGCTTTACTCCTTCTAATTTTTCTTTAGGATGTTGTAATTTACTATTGATCTTCTTCAGTAAGGTTGTCTCTTCCTCAGAGATTGTCCCATCCGCTTTAGTTATCAAAGAAGCTATTCTATATAAAAATGATGCAGAATTAGCAAAATGCTGGCTATCTAATCGTTTTAAAAGTGACGGTAATAAAAATTCATTCTTATATTCATTGCCTAAATCAAAAAGACTAGCCGTTTTAATTACTTCTATGTTTTCATCAAACTTTTCTGATTGAACAAATTTGTTAATCCGTTCTATAGACAAAGAAGCTATAATATCATTTCCCTGAAGCTTCTCGAACATAAATGCTAATAAAAATTTCACCTTAGCATCTGCAACCGTATTTTTTTTATCACTTAGCGGATATATCATATTGAATACCCTAATGATGTCCTGAAGAATTACATGTTCTGCCTTAAACTCAATAGCATCATCTGTTTTATGAACGATAGCATTAATCGTATTAGAAAAACGCTTGTTATTATTTAAGTCTTCTGCCAAATTCTGAATCTTCTCTCCTTCGTTTTTTAGAATTTGTAGAAACTCATAATCGATATCAAAATCTTGAGTGGTATCTTCTTTTTGATTTACGAAATCTTTAAACTTATTGGTAAAATCAGAAAGATTTTTTTTCTCATCTTTCTTAGTTAATAACAAATCATCTACCAAATTATTAAGTAACGTAATCTGCTCCTTAGGAAAAGCACTAAACTTGACATCTAGAAACACATCCTTAACTAATGGAATCTTGTTATCCGCAAGATGGATATGTTGTGTAGTAATAATAAAATCTAATTCGTCAATTGAATCTTTTAAAGAATATAACACTAACAGATCTTCATCCTTTATTCTTAGCGTTGGAAATGCAGAAAAAATAGATAATATCTTTAAAGGATTAACCGATTTTCCTTTAAAAAAAGAAGCTTTATGTTCCTGAGTTAATTTTGAAAAAAAATGATCTGTGGTTTTATGGTATTTTCTATTGGTCATAATACTCCTACACTATTTAATTTAGGATGATGATAATTGTTGTTCTTTCTTCTTTTTAGATTTTTTCTCGGATTCTATTGCAAATAATATAAAACTAAAAAACAAGGACAATAATGCTATTAAAATTAAAATCCCCCACAATCCATTATTAGGATAAACCGCTAAACCTCTCGGCACGGTAACTTTAGTACTTTTACCAGTATCTACCAATGTTTCTCGTAGTTTTATCAATACATTAGTCCGTTCTAAAGCACTATTAGATTTTAAATTTTGAAGTTCAGCTTGACTGGCTTTTAAATTTCTATACCAAAAACTAATATCTTCATCAGGAGTTTCCCATATCATAGAAGTATATCCACTAGTGATATTATTAGCTTCTAAATAATCAATAACTTTGGTCAGTTCTTCATGAGCAAGTTCAATAGTATTTGCATCTGCTGCTCTCTTTAAATATCCAGAAACATTCTGTTTAAACTGTATCTTTTTAGCGATTCGAACTCCAAAAATTGTAAATGATACTAGAATTAGCACAATACTGATTATATTTCTCATTTCTTCCTTTTTTTCGTTTTTATAATATAGTTTATAGATCACTAAAAACTATAAAGCAATACTAAAATTAAGAATTAACTCCCTGCATCAATCTGCATCATTGCATCTTCTACTTGATGCACCAATTCGTCAAAATGAGCTAATCGCTTCGTTTCTCTATTTCTATTAAACGGTAAATCAACATCTATATGCTTAACAAAATGAGACGGCGCATGTTTCATTATATAAATATCATCTGCTAAGTATACAGCTTCTTGTATATCGTGAGTAACAAATAAAATTGTAGGGCTAAACTTTTCCCAAATACCGATTAGTAAATCTTGCATTTGTAAACGTGTCTTAATATCAAGTGCTCCAAAAGGCTCATCCATCAATAAAATTTCTGGATTAGACATCAAACTACGAGCTATGGCTACACGCTGTAATTGTCCCCCAGATAATGTAGGATATTGTGCATACTTCTTTTGGTGCCCATCCAATCCAACCAGCTGGATCATTTCCATCGCTTTTTCATCACGTTCTTTCTTAGAAACACCTTTAAAACGTAACCCCAAACCAACATTATCCAACACAGTCATCCAAGGCAAAGATGAATATTGCTGAAATACCATGCTTACCCTATTTTCTTTACTTACTGGTTTCCCTTTGACTAACACCGTTCCTGCAGTTGGCTCTTGCAATCCCGCAATATATCTCAGTAAAGTTGACTTACCACATCCGGACATTCCTAAAATGACAGAAAACTGCCCTTGCATTGGTTTGTCCTCTACTAATAAATCTAAGTTTTCTATAATTTTAGTTTTTCCTCCATCGTATGATTGAGAAATCCCTCTAAGTTCTATAACATTAGGAGCCTGAGGAGTATCTGTAAACTGTAATGCCATATTAATGTTTGTTTCCTTTATTTATGTGTTTATATGGAAATAATATTCTATCGATCATTACAAACAATCGATCTTGTAATATCCCTATAACCACTATGATAATTAGTATAGCAAAAGCTTTATCTATTCTACTTTGTCGTTTCGCAGTCCAAATTAATTCTCCTATTCCTCCTCCTTTATTCAACATCTCTACAATAGTGATATATGTCCAAGAGATAGCTGTTAACACTCTAATATCATCAATAATCTTAGAGAATACATATGGAATATATACTGTTCTAATAGTTTGCCAAGATGTAGCTCCTAAGGTAAAAACAGTATTAAGATATACATTCTGGACTTCATCAATCCGCTGGATGACGACAGGTATCAGATATACTATAATACCGAATGCTAGAAAAGATACTTTCATATCACTTCCTAATCCCAGCCACATAATAAAAATCCCAGTCACCGCAGTCAACGGAATAAAACGATAAGAGTTTATAATCTGACTAAATAACCCTCGAAATAACGGAATCAAACCTAATAAAAAACCAATAGGTATAGATACAAGGATTGCTACCAGATATCCTAAAAAATTTAATTTAATAGAATAAAAAGTATTTCCGATTACATCATCGTTTTTATTTAGATCAGGAAAAGCTTTAATCACTTTAATTGGTGATGGTAGTAAAGGATATACCTTGTTTTTCTTTAATCCAAATGTTGTTAACTCTTCAAGACTCATTTGCTCTAGAGCATCATAACTAGCAACTAACAGTGAATCGTTTTCGTAGTACTTACGCTCATTTTGAGCGATCTTAGAAATATCTATCGATTCATCTTGTGTAATTACAGAGGTAGATAAAACTTCTGCTAACAAAAACCATAATCCAATTAGAATCAAAGCACCGATTACAGTAAGTATCGCTTTATCCTTTGATTCTAAGTTTCCCCTAAGTTCAAACAGTTTTTTGATCCCTACCATTAGTCTACTACCAGTTCAAAATCTGTTCTTCTGTTCTTAGACTTACAATCTGCATTTTGATTTCTTTCGCATCCAGGAACTGGTTTATCTGGACCATTTCCTAAAATAATAAATCTGTTCGTTGGCATGCTGTGTTGCTGGATCAAATAATCTGCAACTGATTGCGCTCTTTTCTTAGATAGTGCAACATTAGGACCTCTAGATCCAACATTATCAGTATTTCCTTCAATTCTAATACGTGCGTTCGCAAATGCTTTTGCGATTGGCGTAAACTGAAGATCTATTAATTGTTTAGAATTTTCATCTAATTGAAACTCTCCAGTTCTAAAACTAATACTTACTTTTTTTGACGAAAGCGATTCTTTTTTCTCCAATGTTTTATCAACTGCAGTAAACTGCTTTTGTTGTTCGGCATTATGAGAAGCACCAGATAGTGATGTTTTATTCACTAAATCCTTTGTAGAAAGTAACCTCCAGCTTTTTGCACCAGCAGTACTATATCCAAGAGCATTATATTTCACTTTCATTTTATTATACAAATCCTCTCCTGTAACACCTGTATAATTTGAATTCAACCCAAAGAAATCTTTATTATCTCCATGAGTAGCTAATCGTACATTATTTATAGCGTCATAACAGAAATCTTCTGGCTGTGATAATCCTTCTGCAAGAATTTTTGCTGCTTTTCTTTTGTTACTATCAGAATTATTTAATTCTGAAGCTCCTATCATCCATCCTTCATATAAATCTTGCAACTGCTCTTTATGCGTTTCTATAAATTCTTTTTTAGAAACAAATACATCAGCAATAATATGTGTTGCATTCTTAGTGCTTTCTAATACTTTAGAACCTGCTACTTTTGCTACACAATCCGCATCATCCGGACTCCAAACAACAGCGGCATCAACAGTATTACTTTTAAAAGAATCAGCAGCATCAATTGCACTTGGTACTTCTACCAACTGAACATCTTTGGTCGTCATATCACTAGCTTCCAATAACCAAATTAAAAAAGAATGTGATGGTGTCATTGGCGCTACGGCTATTTTCTTACCTCTAAGATCACTGACCTTATTAATTCCTCTTGCTGCTACAATAGCATCTCCTCCACGACTCCAATCTGCCTGGAACACAACTTGTGGTTGGTATTGCGATAACCCTTCTACTTCTGTCGGGAACGCATCAATTGTTGCCCACATTAGATCTATAGAACCATTTTTAAATGCATCTCTAGAAGCATCAAAGTCATCAATAACTTCGAAGTTTACCTTAAATCCATAATCTTTATAGAATCTCGATGCTGTATTGGCTTTAAATCCTTCGTTGAAATACTGTCCTCCAGCATATCCTCCCCAAGTTACTACCCCTACATTAATAACATCTTTATATCCTTCTTTTGTTTCTCCTTTATCAGAAGAAGAAGTTAGTTCTTCTATTTTTTCTTTAGCCTCTGGGTTATTTCTTACAAATTTATTTAGTAAAAAATATAGTCCTCCAATAATGAGCACTACAATTAAAATTTTTGAAAACGGTGTTAATCTTCCTTTTGCCATGATTTTTGATTAGTGTTATTTTTTAATCCTCAAAATTAAATAAGTCTGAGTATTGATTATTTTGGGTTTTAGTTTTAACTATAGGTGCATCCAGATCTACACTATGTTGATCATGCACTAACAGGTCTTTTTGATTTCCAAGAATAAGAGAAACTCCTTCATTCTCCCATTTCTCAAGTAATTCTAAACCTTCTTCTTCGAATATTCCATTCTGTAAATCAATAGAATCCATGAAGTTATTAGACATTTCCATAAAACGCTCCATCTCTCCTATCTTCATACTTACATCATCAGCTATTGCTTCTAATGCGCGATCAAACATTTCCTTCTTGTCATTATTTCCTGCAATAATGTTCATTGCAGATTTCATTGCAGAATGTCCAGCTCTTACTGCTTTTCTTTCTTGCTCCTTAACCATCACTTGATCCTCTATATCTTCCAATAATATCTCTGAATTCTCGTACATCTTAACTAAAACTCTATATAAGATTTCCATCTTCTTATAAAGTTCATCTAATTTCATATTAGATTCTTTTAATCTACCAGCTTTTCTAGATTTAAGAATCATAATCCCTTTCTTATCTCTTTCTTTTGCAGCACTTGCTAGCTTTAGATTATTATTGATATTCTTCTTATTATCATATATAATGGTTTGCAAACGTTTCATCTGTCCTTTTAGAACAGCAATTTGCTTATTCATCTTCTTTAAGTTACTATGAAGATCATCAATATAACTTTTAAGAATCCCTATCGGATCAATCTGTATAAAAAGACCTGTTAACCAACGCATAAAAGATTTATACATATAGAAAATAAGGTTTCTCATCTTAGGATCTAATACAATATATATTAATGCCCCTAATACAGCTAATAAAACTCCTAGGTATAATGTATTTTCTACAATATTAATTAGAAAGGGAAGTACTTTATACAATCCGTATAATCCACCAGCTCCTAAAAGTCCCATAAATAACATCCCGGTTTTACCTTCGGGTCTTTTCCAAAATGTTTTTGGTTTCAATGAGTTGTTGTCCATTTATTTTAAGTATTTCTGCATTTTAACAATATCTTCTTCGAACTGAGCTTTTAGATGACTGTAAGATACCTTAAAATCATTTTGTGTTTTATTAATCTTACTATTACTCTCTTCTACTTTAGCTTTTAAATCACCGATCTGTTTTTGGTGTTTCGCAATTTCTTCTGTTAGCTTTTTAATTTGCTCTGATTTTTCTTTTATGATTGATTCAAACTGAGCAATCTCTCTTTCTCTACCTGATACCTTGCTGTCAAATTGATTTTTAAAAGCGCCTATAAACTGCTCATTTTCTTTATCTAAAACTCCTATATAAAAATTAGTAGTTTGTAAAAGCTTATCTAAGGTAACTCCCATTGTTGATGCAGTGGCAAATGCAGAACGATATTTCGTCGCTTCATCCATTGGCATTTTCTCCAACGCTTTTAGAGATTTTTTATATTCTAAATAATCAAAACCATCTAGATTATTTTTCTCTATAGCTTGTAATAACTTTTCTACGATTTTAGTGTCCAAAACTCCTTCTGAGGAAGAACTTATTGGATTATTAGGAAGCGGCGGTGGTGTCGAAGCGGCTGGCTTTTTATCCGAACTTACATCAGCTTTTTCAGATGATCCAGAAGTCTCTTTATTCTCTTCTTCAGAATCATCTACTATAAATAAGGACTTTAAATTTTTTAGCATGGTTAGTGAATTTAAACAAATTTAAAAAAATAAGTGTTTTTAGAAGGACCTAAGATAAGTATTTCCTTATATACCTTTATAATATAGGTATCATCTAGCATCAAAATGTTACAATTATTATTTTTTCAATCATTTTACTATACGGTCCCAAGCTATTTTAAGCCCAAATAATAAAGCCAAGAAAAACAACAGTAAATATTGAAACCTTCCTACGAAGAATACACCAAAAAACATTCTCTGTAGGACATATGTTATTATGAACGTTATTATAATAATTATGAATAGTCCTGATAACTTTCCGAAACCAGGAATTCGAGACATAGGGATCGTTTTATTTATAATAACTAAGGCTACAATCATGAATAATAATGGAACAAAGTATGTTACCAAATCAAGTTGTAATAAATTAATTTTTAGAAAGAAAAAACTATAAAGAAGTAAAACCAAAGATAACAAGCCAGGTATTGTTACCGCATAAATTAAAATTCCGTAGAAATAATTAATAGGTGGTTTAAAATTCGACGGCTTTACAAAAAGTAAGCCGATTAAAGTGCACGCTAAAATAATTGCAAAATAACCTAATAATAAATTAGGGTGATTGCTGAACCAATTTAAAAAGTCTTGTACCGTCATTATTGATAAAAATACAAATATAGTTTTATATAATACTTTTTTGCTTTTTAAAGAAAAATCGCTTAAATTCATTCTAAACTAGAGGATTAAATATAAAAAACGCAAATGAAATTTGGTTAATACCTCTAGATTATCCAATATTTGCATAACAAATGACAAGAAATAGAGCACATATTAACCCGAAATCGCTGTTTAGTCAGTGTGATTATCGATGGATAGTAGAATTATCCAATCGAAACCGGACGTTATGTGGCTATTTTAATCCTTAAATTATGAAGTGATTTAGATAAAACCTATATATAATAACAAGCGTCCAAGAAATTGGACGCTTTTTTTATTAAAAAAAATCAAAAAATGTTTAAAAGTTAATTAGTACATAAAGAATAGCATTTGGAAAGTAAGCATCAGAGAGACAGACGATTGCCAAAACATCCAAAACTTGTTGAAAAACGAGCAGGGATTCTTATATCCAAAAATAAATATAACTAACTGATTATCAGTAAAATAAATTCAAAAAATGTTTGGAGATTCAAAAAAAAATTTGATCTTTGCATCGTAATCAAAGTGCAACTAAATATCAATATTGATTACATAGTTACTAAAACAAATAAATTAAAATGATACCGAATAAGTTACAACATAGTATTACCCGTCTCTTTAGCAAGCAAGGAGAATATTGTTCCGATTGGAATATATATGGTGTCTATTATATAGAAAGGAAACGTATGCGATTATAAACCGACATACAACCACAAGATATATAAAGGCGCCCGAATAAGGCGCCTTTTTTTATTTACATAGTTCATTGACATACTGAAAACCAAAATTGACACGTAGCTTAATTGGAAAAGCACTCGACTTTTAATCGAGGTGATGTGGGTTCAAATCCCTCTGTGTCAACTTTAAGGAGGATAGGCAAATATTGGTTTGTTGCGCTTGTCTGCTAAACAAGTCTGTCTAATCACAGTGAAGGTTCAATTCCTTTGTCCTCCGCAATACTGATACTATAGCTTAACTGGTAAAGCTAAGAGCTGTTAACTCTTAAGATGTGGGTTCAAATCCTACTGGTATCGCTAAGACAAGGTGGCTGAATGGTTAAGGCTACGGACTGCAACTCCGTTTTTTACAGGTTCGATTCCTGTTCTTGTCTCTAAAAAATGGAAGTATTGAGCAATTGGTTGGCTCACCAGACTGTAAATCTGGTCTCTTCGGGGCTTGTAGGTTCGAGTCCTACTACTTCCACTAAATATAATAATAAGGCGCTTTTAGTGTAATGGTAGCACAAAGGTCTCCAAAATCTTTAATCTGGGTTCAAATCCTAGTAAGCGCGCTAAATACAAATTATAAAATTAAAGACTCCTATCTATTTAGGAATATAGTATCGTAGCACAGTGGCTAGTGCACCCGACTGTCTCTCGGAAGGTCGCGGGTTCGAATCCCGTCGGTACTGCAAAGCAGGACTCGGGATGAGAAGTTTATCCTGAGCTAGGTCGAAGGGAATCCCTTCGATACTGCTAAAAAACGGAAGAGCAAGCCAATAGGTGGTGGCCGCAGTCTTGAAAACTGTTAGGAGCTAATGACTCGTGTGGGTTCGATTCCCACTTCTTCCGCTATATAATCTGGGAAGATAACGGTGGTTTTGTTTACTCGCCTTGGACGCGAGAGGTCGCAGGTTCGAATCCTGCTTCTCAGACAAATTAACTCATTTTGAAACTAACAGTAATGAGTTCAAGCCTAGACTCTCTAAGAAAACAGAGACAACTCTGTTTCTCGGTCTAAACTTATATCTATGGTGTAATTGGAAGCACAAGGGATTTCTAATCCCTAAGTCTAAGTTCAAGTCTTAGTAGATATACAAATGCTCTGTTCGTATAATGGTTTAGTACACCTCACTTTCTATGAGGAAATAGGAGTTCGATTCTCCTACAGAGTACAATTTTAATGCAGGAATGGCGGAACGGCATACGCGCTTGACTTAGAATCAAGATCTTGAGAGTTCGAATCTCTCTTCCTGTACGAATGCTCCGCTAGCCCAAATGGCAGAGACAGGCGAGAAAAAGCAACGCTTTATCGAAGATTGCGAGCGAAGCTCAGGTTTAAACCCGGTTCAGTCTAAGTTCGAATCTTAGGTGGAGTACAAGAAAGGCTCATGGTGTAAATGGAAGCACCCAAGGTTACGACCCTTGAAGTATAGGTTCGACTCCTATTGAGCTTACAAACTAACCTGTGATGTAACGGCAGCATCCAAGACTTTGACTCTTGGTGTAAAGGTTCGAAATGCCAAGCATTCACAAGTACAAAATTATCAAATATTGACCTAATGAGTAATCCTTTCAGGTCATCAAACTAAGGTATAACTCAGTGGCAGAGTGCCGCGGCTATATCGCGGAAGTCTTGGGTTCGATTCCCAATGCCTTAGTTACTATCAATTCATAAAAAGAAGGTCAATATATAGTACTTTATTTTTTACTATTTCGAATACCAAAAAATATTGCGATCCCACCTGTAAAAAACATTAACAGACTATATACGGCTGGAGCAATTGCAAAAGAAGTATTATGAAGTATAGCAATTGCAACGGTTATCGCCAAAGTACCATTTTGAATACCAGATTCTATTCCGATAGATATGGCGCCTTTTTGATGAACACGAAATAGCTTTGCAGAATAATAACCAATAGCCATTGTCAAAATATTCAATAATAAAGCGACAAGACCAGCTTCTTTAAAATAAAAAATGAAATTGTCTTTCTCTTTAATAAGAATACCAACAATAACTAAAGCAAGTACCAATGCTGAAGCTATTTTTACCGGTTTAGCCATCTTTAATGCAAAAGACTCATTATACTTTCTTATGATCATGCCAATAGCAACAGGTATAATAATTATAACTAAAATCTGAATAATAGTTTCAATTACATTTAATTGAATAGTTTGATCCTCTGATAAAAAGTAAAGTAACGAAAAATTAACTATGAACGGTATCGTAATTATCGTTATCAAACTACTAAATGCTGTAAGCGTTACAGATAATGCAATGTCTCCTTTAGCTAAATGAGAAATCAAATTAGAAGTCGCTCCACCTGGACAGGCTGCTAATATCATAATTCCAATAGCTATTTCCGGTTTTAGCGATAGCACAGATGCTAACAGAAAACCTACAAGTGGTAAGACTATAAGCTGATTCGCTAAACCAACCAAAATTGCTTTAGGATAAATAAGTATTCTCTTAAAATCATCTATAACAAGAGATAACCCCATACCTAACATTATAATAAATAAGGATGCAGCTAAAACAATGGTCGATATATTATCCATAAAACTTGTTTTCTAATCTTACGGACTAATATAAAGAATTATTTATCAATACTCTGAAAATCAAATACTCTAAAATTAGAAAATGGTGTCTCTAGCTTATCTGGTAAAGCATCTCACTGTGAATGAGAAGAACAGGGTTCAAGTCCCGGAGTACACCCTAAAAGGAATAGTAGCAAAGTTGGTCAATGCGTCGGATTGAAGATCCGAAGATATAGGTTCAAATCCTATCTGTTCCACTAACAATTAAACTTTAAACTATGAAAAACAATCTATTACAAAGGTTTTTATGTAAAACTGAAGACACAGGAAGGTTCATAGTTCAATCCAAAATTACTGGTATTACCTATTTCGTAGAACCAATCGATAATGGCAAACCAGATAAGCTTTGGGGTGATCTAGACCCTGCTACTAAAAAGCTTACTGGTGATTACGGAAATTCTAGAAGAGGAGCTGTTAAAAAAGAAGATTCATTAATTCTGAAAGAAAATGGATTTAAGAACATCTCTATTTTTCGTGGAAGCCCTCTGGGTGAAATCGATAGACGTGATCACGAATATGAGCTATTAAATAATCCATAAGTAATAATATGATGTAAAAATTAATATCATGAAAACACAACCAACAATTATCAAAGAAAAAACAACAAACGGTTTACAAAATTTACTTTTAAAATGGGCATCTAAGTATATCAATAGTATGACTAAAGCACTATATCCTGATACGGATACTGTAAAAAGTAGAAACGATAAAAATCGAATTTTTTATAAATAAATAATTACTACGCAAATACATTGCGCTTTTACATTAAATATTTGCAGAGTAATTAAACAAACCTTCTTTTATAAGGGGTAAAAAAACGAAGGTTTGTAGTAGCGCCCTGCTATTAAGTAAGGGGAATAAATAGCAGGGCTTTTGATAAAAAACATGATTATGAATACTAAAAAAATATCTAAAACTATTGATATAGATCAATTCTTAGAAAACAATAAAGAATTTTGGAGAGATTTAGAAACATACTGTGTTGCTGAATGCTGTGGAATTGATGCTTTTGATTTTTCAAAAGAACATATAGAAAAAACTGTTTCTTTTTATAATTCTAAAGACGTCCTATCCAATATAGATGAGGTCATTTTATTTATAAATACAAACCCCTTAAAGCTTATGAGTAGTTCAATTTTGAACCATTGCGCTTCAAAAGAAAAATTTATTGAACTCTTTAAAAATATCAAGCAAGTCTTGTTGGGTGTTTCTATATAGCACTATTGTATGAAGTATTGCAGATTTGTATGATCACTTCATATCCAACTTGCCTTGAAGGTTTGACTATTAACCAAATAATAGTCTCGACTCTGTGGGTCGTGGGTTCGACTCCCACTCTGCCTCAGGCAGATAGTTCAGTGGTTAGAACAACAGACTTATTGGTTGTCGCGGGTTCGATTCCCGTCAAAGCACCATTTGCTTTGTAGCTCAGTAGGTAGAGCACTACACTTTTAATGTAGCCAAAATGGACTCAAAATCCGTTTTAATGAAGTTCGGGTTATCTTCTAAAACTAATCCACGGCTTGTCACGCTGTAAAAATGACAAAAACGTTGGCTAGTAGATCAGTTCTTATTCTACTCTTGGAACAAGGACAGTCTTAAAGGTTCTTTGAGATATTTAGAATGATGGTGCTAAGAAGTGGTTACTTTTTTGAATCCAGATTTTAGAATAATAGTATTTTTTAATACCTATTCTTCTATCTCGATACTAAAAACTAATTATAGAAAATATCACATACTACTTTCTCCGTACTGGAAAGATGGTTTGCTTTCAGCGTTTTTAACTAAAAAATCTTTAAAATATGCTTGATAGGCATAAAAGGAAATAGATAACACCTCTGTTACAGAGTTATCAGATCAATTAATGTTAAATCTGTCTGTTAGAAAACAGACTCAAAAATTAAAAAAAATGAAAAGAGTAAGAATCAACGCTGGTAAAGTAGGCTTGGTTTTCAGAAAAGGAGATTACAGCCGTGTAATAACCCAAGGAATCCATTGGGTTGGATTTAACGAGCAGGTAATACAATATGATCTTTCTAAACCTTTTTCAACACCAATAGCGCTGGAACTCTTACTACAAGATAAGGCGTTAGAAGATATGCTACATGTTATTGAGGTAAAGGATAGTGAAATTGTATTAGTTTATGAGAACGGAAATTTTAAAAGCGTATTCTCCGCTGGAAGATATACACTCTGGAAAGGATTGATAGAGTATGAATTTACAAGAATAGATCTTGGTAAAATTTATATTACCGAAAAAATCGATAAATCTTTATTCAGCAATTATACGCTCAATAAATATATCCGAGTTTTTGAAGTTGCCGCGTATGAAAAAGCTGTACTCATTGTAGATGATGTATACGCTAAAACTTTAGGTAGTGGCACATATCGTTTCTGGAGAAATGATACAACTATCAAGATCGCTAAGGCAGATCTGCGTCAGCTACAGTTAGAAATAGCTGGTCAAGAATTATTGACAAAAGATAAAGCTGCTATTCGTATCAATTTCTATATACAATATAAAGTTGTAGATATTGAAAAAGCATTGCTTGATAATAAAGAATACGAAAAACAATTATACATCGCGATGCAATTAGCTCTTAGAGCTTTCGTAGGAAATTACACCTTAGATGAACTTTTGGAACGTAAAGATAGTATGGCAGAAGCTATATTGGAAACTACCAAAAATCAAACAAACAAACTAGGTGTAAGAGTATTGAATTGTGGTATTAGGGATATAATCTTAACTGGTGAAATGAAAGAAATCATGAACCAAGTACTAGTAGCACAAAAGAGAGCTCAGGCTAATATCATTACTAGACGTGAGGAAACAGCATCTACTAGAAGTTTACTGAATACAGCAAAACTAATGGAAGATAACGAAATGCTCTACAAGCTTAAAGAAATGGAATATGTAGAGAAAATAGCTGAAAAAATTGGTGAGATCACAGTTTCTGGTAATGGTGGAATGGTAAAACAATTGAAAGACATATTCTCTGTGAATAGGTAGGTGTGAAAAAAAATGCACTGGTTATTATAATCAGTGTATTTTTTATTTTTAATAGGTAAATCTAAACTAGTAATTTTTAAACTTTCAGGTAAAAAAATAAAGGAAAACAAAAAAGAGCGTCTCCACGCTCTTTTTCTTCACACAAATCATCTTAATTTAGGGGCTTATTCTAAAATTAAAACTCACTTTTTATAAATGTTTTCATCTTGGGGAAAATGAAAACGCTAACTCATTAACTCTGGTGTAAAGATACAGTTATTTTTCAATTCACCAAACTTTTTATGTATTTTATCTAAAAAAAATGTATTTAAACACGTTAAACAAATTTAAAAAACAATTTTTTGTAGTATTTTTCTTTCATTTTATTGTTTTGAAAAATATATTAAAATGTAGGTAGGGTATACTCTTTCTTTTTTGTTTTAGGGTTGTAATTTTTAACATATAAAGCAAAAAGTTGATGAGAAAAATAGTTTTAATCTTAACCTTTATGGTTTCATTACTACGTACTGGATACTCACAAGAAACGATTACGAGTAATCAAGATAAAATCGCAAGCGCTAATTATAAAAATAGTATCCGTTTACTTCCTCTATCAGCTTTATATGGAGAGATCAATTTTGAATATGAACGCATCCTAAAAAATAATTTCTCTCTATTGTTACAAGCATACGGAGATTTTTCAAATACTGATGTTGTATCAAATGGTACTCTAGTTCCGGAAAGTAATATCACAGCGTACGAGATAGGATTAGAAATTGGAGGTAGGTATTATTTTTCAAAACGTAAAAATGCTCCAAAAGGTTGGTTTATTGGTGCCGGAATCATTGGTGGATATAAGGAAGTAGATTATAATGCATCTATATTTAACCCTAGAGATTATGACACGGTTATGATTGGAGGTTCTATAAAAGGAGGCTATCAATGGGTTTTTAAATCTGGATTTACTGTTGGCGCGGCCAATCGCATTCAATATACGCAGGAACTTTCAGGACCAATGAATACATATATAGATGTTTTGCCAGAAATATCTATAGGTTATTCTTGGTAATATTGTTAAATTAACAACTTTATATATTATTCATTGTAATCTTATAATTGACCTAAAATTTTATAAAGAATGCCTGAAAATGTAATTAGCGTATGTGATGAGAAAGTATACGAACAACTGTATAGAGAACACGCAGAAAAAATATGCTACTATCTATATTATAAATATGGTGATATGGAAAAAGCTCAAGATATTGTACAGGATAGTTTTGCAAAACTTTGGACTAATTGCTCTAAAATTATTTTTGGAGCGGCTAAAAGTTTTCTATACAAAATAGCTAATAATGCTTCGATCAACGATTATAAGCATCAAAAAACCGTACTAAAATATAAATCAACTGAACAAAAAACCTACACCAATGAATCTCCAGAGTTTCAGATGGAAGAAAAGGAGTTCATGCACCGTTTAAATTCTGCTATTGGAGGATTAAAAGATGGACAACGAGAGGTTTTTCTTTTAAATCGGATTGAAAAGAAAACATATAAGGAAATTGCAGAAATGCTTGACATTTCTGTAAAAGCTGTAGAAAAAAGAATGCATTTAGCATTAGTAGTTTTAAGAAAAAAAATAGGTAACGTATAAATTACATTGGAAAGTATTAAAGTTTCCTGTTAAAGGTATAGTAATAATAAAAACATTATGGAAAAAGATAATTTTCTAGGAAGATGGCTGGTAGATGATATCTCTGAAGAGGAGAAGAAAGAATTCGAAAATTCAAAAGATTATCTTGCTTATAAAGATATTTTAAAAGGTGTTGACAAATTCGACCGCCCTGTTTTTGATCTCGATAAAGGACTTAAAAATCAAAAAGAATACAATAAAAGATACAAAAAGTCCTCTGGAAAGAAAGTAATTAAATTACGCCCATGGCTGTATGCAGCTGCAGCAGCTATAGTAGTTTTGTTTGGACTAAGAACAATATTCTTTTCAACTACAGAGATATATACGGAAATGGCAGAAACTAAAACCTTGACATTACCAGATAATTCATTGGTTACTTTAAATGCTGATTCTTCTGTTGAATATGACAAAAGATCTTTTGCCGAAACAAGGATTATCCACTTAAAAGGAGAAGCTTTTTTTGATGTAGCGAAGGGTTCTAGTTTTACCGTGAAAACTAAAAATGGAGATGTTACTGTATTAGGAACAGAATTCAATGTCTATTCTAGAAATGAGCATATAGAAGTACAGTGTTTTGAAGGCAAGGTACAAGTAAGTAACTCTAAAGAAACAGTAATTCTAACTCCTGGAAAAGCTATTAAATCTAATTCTGAAGGCGCATTATCTCCTAATGAAATCAAAGGATCTAAACCTAGTTGGATGCAGGGTAAAAGCACGTTTAATCAAGTTACTTTACAACAACTTATCCAAGAATTAGAAAGGCAGTATGACATTCGTATTACCACAAATGATATTGATACCAAACGCTTATTCTCTGGTTTCTTCGTACACAATGATCTTGATAAAGCGTTGAAAACTTGTTTTGAACCTATGAATATTAATTATACAGTCAATAATCAAAAAAATATATCGTTAAAAAATAAGTGAGATTATTTAAACTAACTACATTTTTAATTTGTTTCTATACTGCTTTAGGTTATTCACAAGATGTGATTCAATCAAAAGAACCTGATTATAAATCTCTAGAAGAGGTACTAAAAACTTTTGAGAATCAACAACAAATAAATTTCTCCTATGATGTAGATGCTATAAAAAATATAGTATTAAATATAGATGAAGAAAAACTATCAATTACATCATTGCAAAAAGCAATAGAACTTCAGACTTCTTATCTACTACAAAAAGTAGATAAAAATGATTACATTCTAATTAAAAATACTAGAGTTATAGATATCTGCGCTGTTGTCATAGATGCGATTTCTAAATTCGAATTACCGCACGCAGATATACTTTTAAATAAGAA
Organism: Aquimarina sp. AD1; assembly: GCF_003443695.1. Lineage (NCBI taxonomy): Bacteria > Pseudomonadati > Bacteroidota > Flavobacteriia > Flavobacteriales > Flavobacteriaceae > Aquimarina > Aquimarina sp. AD1. Next base: position 2,995,751 of record NZ_CP031966.1, read on the forward strand.
AACTATTGGTGTTACTGATAAAAAAGGAATTTTTAAATTACAACTTAATCCTTCCGATACTATCTCCATTTCATATCTAGGTTACCAAAACAAAACAATTAAAATTTCTGCGTTAACCACCAATTGCGACACTATTAGGCTACAACCGGAAATACAAAGTTTGGGGCAAGTTTTGGTAAAGGAATACCTTACTGGAGGTATCCAAAAAAATCAAGATGCATCTGTAAATATATCCACAAAAAAACTTCGTATCCTTCCTGGACTTGTAGAACCAGATGTCTTACAAAGTTTGCAATTATTACCTGGTATTAACAGTCCTACAGAAGATCCCGCTGGATTATACATTCGTGGAGGAACACCAGGACAAAATTTAGTGCTTTGGGATGGAATTAAAATGTATCAGAGTGGTCATTTTTTTAACCAAATCTCTACCTTTAATCCATTTATTACCAAAAATGTAACTGTATATAGAGGTGGTACCAGTGTTCGTTATGGAGATAGAATATCTGGTGTGGTTGCTATAGAATCTGACGATGATCTTTTGGAAAAAGTACAAACTGGAGGAGGCCTTAATTTCACACATGTAGATGCATATTTAAAAGTCCCATTATCAAAAAAAATAGGGTTTTTACTGGCCGGTAGGAGATCAACAACAGATGTCTATCAAAATATAGCCTATAATAATCTAATAAGAAAGGTATTCCAGAATACGCGATCTAACATTCCGGATAATGGCGAAACATCAACATCAGAAGAACGTAGTAGAGAAGATGATTTTTCTTTTTCTGATAGCAATTTTAAAATTCTTTGGAAACCTAATGATAATAACACAATAAAGTTCAGTTCTATCTTCGCAGAAAATAGACTTGATAATAATAAAACTGTCATCGTCTCAGAAGCTAATCTTGAAGCGAAAGTTCAAGATATACTTAAAATCAGAAATTTTGGATTTAGTTTAAATTGGGATAAAAAATATCTTGAAGGTATACATCAAAATGTGAACTTCTATTTCTCATCTTATGATCAAAGATATAACAATATTGAAACTCGAACTTTTGGTGATGATGTAACAGAAAGTCTAATTAACAATAATAAGGTACAAGATATAGGAGGAGAATACACTGTACATTTCCCACTTAATAAAAAACAATCTTTAGATATTGGATATCAATTTACCTATAATCAAACAGAGTTTGAAACGAAAAACATTTTTTCTGATGAAACTGGGTTTGAGGAAGGAGGATCTATTATTGATGGAAATGGGACCAATCACACAATATATTCTGAATACAAATACAAGACTTCTAAAACATTTATAAATATTGGTTTGAGAGGATCACAAGTAAGTAACGCTAATTCATTTTTCATAGAACCACGTATGTTTTCTTCTTATGAATTATTGGATAACTTTACCCTCAACACTTCTGCAGAGCTAAAAAACCAACAACTTAATAACTATCTTACGTATAATAGTGCATTTGGAACAATTCCTACACTTCCTGTTGCTGATAATGTTTGGATTCTTTCTAATAACTCTTCAAATAATAAAGATGTAAATGTTCCTTTTATTAAAGTGGTAAAAAGTGCGCAATTTACGTTAGGAGCTCTATATACCTTCAAAGGCTGGAATTTTGACTTAGAAGGATATTACAAAAAAGTAACCGACATTTCTTCATTAAGTGATCTTGTACTAGATATAGCAGTTCCTGATGATGATGAAACTATTATTTTTTACGGAAAAGAAGAAAGAATTGGAGTTGATTTCTTAATAAAAAAAAGAATCAACAATTATAGATTTTGGGCTGGTTACTCACTAAGTAAAACCATTACATCATTTCCTTTTGTACAAAATTCATATTTTGATGGCAGTTATGATCAACGTCATGTGTTTAATCTTTCGCAGACCTTAGAAGTAAATCAATTTGAGTTTGCTTTGGGCTGGAATTATGCTTCTGGAAGGCCTTTTACTAAAATATTTAGAGACGATAACGACCTAGATGGTGGAGTTATTGACCCTAGAGGTATTAATTCTAGTCGATTTAAACCATATCATAGACTAGATGCCTCCGTGACCTACAGATTTCCTCTAAGTACATCAAAAAATACAAATGGAATGATTGGGATTTCACTAAGGAATATATATAACAGGAAAAACACCATTAGTCAGGGTTTTAGAGAAAATCAAGATGAGAATTTCAATTTTTATCTTGAGGGTTATGAAAATAAGTCTTTACGTTTTACTCCAGATTTTGTTCTTCGTTTTAATTTTTAATTTATCTAAAAAAATGACCGCAGATAATCGTAGATGCTACAATTATTTATATGTTTTATTCATTACTATACTCTGATTAATATTTTTAAAAAAAACTCTGCGAGTATGATTCAAAAACTATAACATATACGAGAATCATTAATAATAGTTATATTTAAAAATTAAAAAAACCTAGCGCTAAGAACTAAGTGAGATTATTTAAACTAACTACATTATTTATATTTTTCTCTATCACTATTGGTTATTCACAAGAAGTGAAATTACCCGTAACAAATGAAAAACAACTTCTAACGGACATACTAAAAGCCTTTGAGAACCAACTTAAATTCAATTTTTCCTACGATGTTACGGCTATCGAAAATATATCTTTAGAACTCCAAAAAGCGAATCTATCTATAATATCGCTTAAAGAAATAATAGCCCAAAAAACTTCTTATGAATTACAAAAAGTAAGTGAGACAGATTTCATTTTAGTAAAAAACAAAAAAGTTATAGATGTTTGTGCTATAGTTGTAGATGCTATCTCTCTATTTGAACTTCCACAGGCAGATATTCACCTAAATAAAAAAACTATTGGTCTTACCGAGAATAATGGTGTTTTTAAGTTACAACTTCACCCTTCTGACTCCATTAGTATATCTTACTTTGGTTATAAAAACAAAACAATTACTATTTCAGAATTGACTAATAATTCTTGTGATACTATTAGATTACAACCAGAAATTCAGAGCCTAGGACAGGTTTTAGTAAAAGAATACCTTACTGGTGGTATCCAAAAAAATCAGGATGCGTCGGTAAATATATCTACAAAAAAACTTCGTATTCTTCCTGGACTTGTAGAACCAGATGTTTTACAAAGTTTACAGCTACTTCCAGGAATTAATAGTCCCACAGAAGATCCGGCTGGATTATATATTCGTGGAGGAACACCTGGACAAAATTTAGTGCTTTGGGATGGAATTAAGATGTATCATAACGGTCATTTTTTTAACCAAATTTCTACTTTTAACCCTTTTATTACTAAAAATGTACAAGTATACAGAGGTGGAACCAGTGTTCGCTATGGAGATAGAATATCAGGAGTAGTCGTTGTAGAATCTGATGATGATGTGATAGAAGAAATAAAAACTGGTGGTGGTATTAATTTAACGCACGGAGATCTTTATTTAAAAATGCCTATCTCTAAAAATGCTGGTATCTTATTAGCAGGAAGAAGGTCTACAACAGATGTTTACCAAAATATTGCTTATAACAATCTGGTAAGAAAAGTTTTTCAAAATACTAGAGCAACAATTCCTGATGTAGGTGACGAGGTTACCTCGGAAGAAGAATCTAGAGAAGATGATATTTCATTTTCTGATGTTAATTTCAAACTCGTTTGGCATCCGGACAGTACCTCTACAATAAAGTTCAGTTCTATTCTTGCCGAAAATCGACTTGACAATAAAAAAAACATCATTATTGATGATAAACGAAATGAAACTCAGGATGTTCTAAAGCTAAGGAATATTGGTGCGAGCATAAATTGGGATAAAAATTATAATAATTCTATATCCCAAAATGCCAATTTTTACTTCTCATCCTATGATCAAAGGTATTCCTTTATATTAAATAAAATAGATGATAATATAGACGAAAGTACCAATATAGAAAATGCTGTAAAAGATATAGGGTTTGAATATTCTGTTCGGTTTCCTTTAGTTAATAATCATTCCCTTCATACGGGATATCAATTTTCGTATAATGAATCAAGTTATAAAGCATTATTCGATACAGGTTTTGGAGATGACCCAAACACTTTAGATGGCAATGGGACCAATCATACACTATACTCAGAATATCAATACAAAACACCTAAAACCTATCTTAATTTAGGGTTTCGAGCATCTCAATTAAGTAATGTAAAAGATTTTTTCATCGAGCCTCGTATGTTTGCTTCTTATGAGTTGTTTAAAAATTTCACTATAAATACTTCTGCTGAATTAAAGAATCAGCAACTTAATAATTACTTAACTTATATTAGTACTGAAGATGGGAGACTATCTACATTACCAGTTTCTGATAATGTTTGGATTCTTTCTAATAATTCTTCAAGTAATAATCCAGATACTCCTAGAATTAGAGTTTTAAAGAGTATGCAATTTACGGTTGGAGGCTTATACACATACGATGGCTGGAATTTTGATTTAGAGGGTTACTACAAAAAAATAACTGATGTTTCTTCTCTTAGTGATCTTATATTAGATATAGCTACCCAAGATGATGTTGAAACTGATATATTTTATGGAGAAGAAGAACGAATAGGTTTTGATTTGTTAATTAAAAAAAGAATCAACAATTATAGGTTTTGGGCTGGATATTCGCTGAGTAAAACAATAACTTCGTTTCCATTAGTTCAAAACACGTACTACAATGGGAATTTTGATCAACGACATGTTTTTAATCTATCCCAAACACTAACTCTAAATAAGTTTGAAATTGCACTTGGTTGGAACTACGCTACTGGAAGACCATACACAAAAATTGTGGCAGATAGTGCTGCGATATTTGGAGGTACTATAGATCCAAATGGCATTAATTCTAGTAGATTTAGAGATTATCATCGATTAGATGCTTCTGCAGTTTATCGCTTTAAATTAGATAAAGAAAAGGATTGGAATGGTATGATAGGTGTTTCTATTAGGAACCTCTACAATAGAAAAAATATAATCGGACAAAGTTACAGTGAGTTTACAGACGTTAATTTTAATAGAACCTTAGAAACTTCCCAAAATGAATCTTTACGTTTTACACCGGATATTGTATTACGATTCAATTTTTAGTATAATCAAAAACAAAACTGTATATTTATACAGTTTTGTTTTTGATTAAAAATATTAAACTCTGGTTAATATTTGTTTAAACTCACCATCTTCATCATTGGTTACTGCTGTCATTGTATTACCAGAAAAAGTAATGGTTGCTTCTACAGCTTCAGCTCCATCCATATCCGAAGTAATCTTGTATTTATTATCCCCTAAGTTTTCCCAAGTACCTGTAAATGTATCTTCCAATACACAAGTACCATTTTCCATAACATGACTGGTCCCACTAAATTTTTCATCTTCTGTTACTGTAAGAACATCCTGTAAGTCGCAGGTTTCGACAGTCACTTCTACTCCATCTTCAAACTCTTGAGTTATTTTCCAAACTCCAATAAATTTGTCCTGTGTATCTACTGGTCCAGAATTATCATCATCAGAACTACAAGATGTAAACATAATCGAAGTGGCTACGGTTAATAATAAAATGATTTTTTTCATGATTGTTTTTTTACGTTTTTAAAATTTTTACAACCCTAAAACATATATCTATCAAAACACCCTAAAAAAATATTCAGCAAAAATCAAATTAAATTACAAAAAATTGATAATCATTTGTTTAAAGAATAAAAAAAATTAATTAAGTTTAAAAAACAAGTAGTTTTACATTCTTGGAAGTATTAGCAGTATAGATAATTCAACCAATAAAGTTAGAAAAACAAAAAAGAGCGTCTCCACGCTCTTTTTCTTCACACAAATCATCTTAATTTAGGGGCTTATTCTAAAATTAAAACTCACTTTTTATAAAAACTTTCATCTTGGGGAAAATGAAAGTACTAACTCATTAACTCTGATATAAAGATACAACTTTTTTTAAATTCACCAAACTTTTTATGTATTTTATCTAAAATAAATGCATTTTAACATATTTAATAAAAATAAATATAATATTTTGTAGTCTTTTTCTTTCTTTTGTTAAAATTGTAAATAACACACACTACAGTGTATTCATACAAAATACTGGAAAAACAAAAAAGAGCGTCTCCACGCTCTTTTTCTTCACACAAATCATCTTAATTTAGGGGCTTATTCTAAAATTAAAACTCACTTTTTTTAAATGTTTTCATCTTGGGGGGAATGAAAACGCTAACTCATTAACTCTGGTGTAAAGATACAGCTTTTTTTAAATCCACCAAATTTTTTGTGTATTTTATCTAAAATAAATGCGTTTTAACATATTTAAATATCTATAATTACCATTTGTGTAGTCTATTTCTTACTTTTAAAATTTAAACAAAAAAAATAGCCTCAACTGTTATGCAACAAATGAGACTATTATTTTACTTCCTATCTATATGATTAATACCTCAACAACTCTTCTATCTTAGTTTTTACTTTTTCTGTAGAAGGAATCATGGTCTGTTCTAATGTACTATTTAATGGGATTGCTGGCATATTCTCTGAACCAATAGTCATCACCGGTGCATCAAGATATCGGAAACATTCTTCCTGAATTTTTCCCGATAATGCTCTTGCGAAGGAATTATTAGTTGGTTCTTCTGTTACCACCAAACACTTCTTTGTCTTTTTTACTGATTCTATTATAGTTTCTTCATCTAATGGATATAGTGTTCGCAAATCTATTATTTCTACAACTTCTTTTAACTCCTTAGAAGCATTCAGCGCCCAGTGTACACCCATTCCGTAAGTAACTACCGTTAACGTCTCCTTCTCATCTTCAGGCCATATTTGTTGTACTACATTAGCTTTGCCAAAAGGTAGTATATAATCTTCTGCTGGTTCTATAGTTCTTGCAGCGTCTGTACCTTTTACCTTAGACCAATACAATCCTTTATGTTCTAAAATCACCACGGGATTAGGATCGTAATATGCCGCTTTCATTAAACCTTTTAGGTCTGCTCCGTTACTTGGATAAGCTATTTTAATACCTCTTATATTAGTAACAACGGATTCTACCGATGAGGAATGATAAGGTCCTCCACTTCCATATGCCCCTATCGGAACTCTTAGAATCATAGAAACAGGCCATTTACCATTAGATAAATAACAAGATCTACTTACTTCTGTAAATAACTGATTCAATCCTGGCCATATATAGTCCGCAAACTGTACTTCTACAATTGGTTTTAAGCCTACAGCAGACATTCCTACAGTAGACCCTACAATAAATGCTTCTTGTATAGGTGTATTAAAAACTCGTTCATCACCAAACTTTTGCGCTAATGTTGCTGCCTCTCTAAATACTCCACCTAATCTTCCTCCTACGTCTTGTCCATATAATAAACACTCTTTATGTTTCTTCATTAGCTCTTCTACTGCAAACAGAGCACAATCTACCATTACTACCTCATCCTTATCAGAAGGAGATCGTTCTCCTTTTTCTTCAGTAATTGGAGTAGGCGCGAAATCATGGGTAAACAAATCTTCTGGTTTTGGATCTTCTGCTTTCATTGCTTCCTGAAGATCTGTAGTAACGGTTTGTTTAGCCTCCTCTTCCAAACTATCTACCTCATCACCTGTAAAACCAGCTTCTAATAATTGATTTCGCAATACCGGATAAGGGTCTCTAGAACGAGCTTCTTCCAGGTCATCCCTATACCATTCCATGCGTACTCCAGATGTATGATGATTTAGTAAAGGTACTCTTGCGTGAACTAAAATTGGTCTTCGTTCTTCTCTTATAATTCGAATAGCATTTTGAACAGCTATATAACTCTCTGTAAAATTAGCTCCATCAATTGTAATCGCTTCTAACCCATGAAATCCTGCAGCATATTCGTACGCACTTTGTGCTCTGGTTTCTTTCTCATTGGCAGAAATATCCCATCCATTATCTTGTACAACGTATAATATTGGTAACTGCTTTAAAGCTGCCATTTGAAAAGCTTCTGCAATCTCTCCTTCTGTTACCGAAGCATCACCTAACGAACACACCACTAGTGGTGCTTTTATTATCTCACTCTTGCTGGAATCATTATGTGGAATATTTAATAACTCTTTATACTGCATTCCCAGTGCTACACCAGTAGAAGGAATCGCCTGCATACCTGTAGCAGAGGATTGATGAGGGATTTTTGGTTTATCATCCTCATTTAAACTTGGATGTGAGTAATAGGTTTTTCCACCAGAAAAAGGATCATCTTTCTTTGCTAACAGTTGTAACATTAAGTCATAAGGTCTCATCCCTATTCCTAATAACATTGAATCATCTCTATAATAAGGAAAAGCATAATCTTGAGGCAATAATTGCATAGCTACCGCTATCTGAATTGCTTCATGACCTCTTGATGTCGCATGAACATATTTTGAAACTGTTTTAAAATTTTCTTCATATAGTTCTGTCATGCTTTTAGCAGTACAAAGTGTGCTAAATGCTTTTTTAAGAACTTCTTTTTCTATAGTTGTTGAGGCTACCATATATCCCTTATTTTTTTGATCTACAATCTACGAATCACCAGTATTGGCGATAACTATTATCCTACCTTCTCTGTTATTGATACCGGTATTATCCAATTAAACGTATCTTCCATTTTTTGAGTCTTGATATTATCAAGTGTATTTTTTACATCTTGGCTCACGGGGTTGTTGTCGGATAAAGTAAGTACCTCATCTTTATACCCTATAGCTTCTATCATAGCAATAGCTACTGCTGTTCCTGTACCAAAGGCTTCTTCTAATTGTCCTTCGTTAGCACATGTTATTAACTCATCAATTGTAATTGGACGCTCTTCTACCTCAAAACCTTTATCTTTCAATAAAGTGATAACACTATCCCTTGTAATTCCTTTTAATATAGAACCGTCTGTAGAAGGTGTAATAAATTTGCCTCCTATTTTGAAAAATATATTCATGGTCCCTACTTCCTGGATATACTTATGCTCGTTAGCATCTAACCATAATACTTGATCATATCCCTTTGCCTTGGCTTTTTCTGTTGGTAGAATTGCTGCTGCATAATTACCCGCAGCTTTTGCTTCTCCTGTACCACCATCTGCAGCTCTTATATACTCTGTTTCTGCATATAATCTAATCTTTTTTGTAAAAAATGGTCCTGCAGGAGAACAGATCACTATGAACTTGTAACTTGTAGCAGCTCTCATACCTATAAAAGGTTCATCTGCATACATGAAAGGTCTTAGATACAAAGCGCTTCCATCTTTTGGAGGAATCCAACTGTGTTCTACCCCAACAATTTGTTTTACCGCTTCTACAAATAAATCCACCGGAACTAAAGGCATTCCTAATCTCGCAGCACTATGATTAAAACGTTTTGCATTCTCTTCTGGTCTAAAAAGTAATGGTGTATTCTCCTTACCTACGGTAGCTTTCATTCCTTCAAAAATTGCTTGTCCGTAATGCAATGCCATTGCAGCAGGATGTGTTGGAATTAATTCTAATGGTTCTATTCTGGGATTGTTCCAAGCGCCATTTTCATATTCACAGATAAACATATGGTCTGTAAAAGTTGTTCCTAAAGGAATATTATCAAAATCAATATCCTTAAGTTTTGAATTTGCGGTCTTTGTAATTTTGATTTGTTGTTCCATTCTTATTTTATTTTAATCACACAAACTATTGGATAAACACTATTGTTGGGTATATGCTATCCATTGTACATTTATTATATTTCTCTATTACTATCAAAAGCTTCTAATTCGTCCCCAACCTTTCTTAAAAAAGATCCTCCTAAAAACCCATCTACAACTCGATGATCAAATGATAACGATAAGTACATCATACTTCTAATTGCAATTTCATCTCCGCTATCTGTTGTAATAACTTCTGGTCGTTTCTTAATAATTCCCAAGGCTAGAATAGCTACCTCTGGTTGATTAATGATAGGTGTCCCCATGAGACTACCAAATGTTCCTACATTAGAAATTGTAAACGTACTTCCTCCTATTTCATCAGGTTTTAATGCATTATTTCTAGCATTATTCGCTAAATGATTTACACGTTGCGCTAAACCTAGTAAGTCTTTTTCATCAGCATTTCTTACTACGGGAACAATTAAATTACCACTAGGTAATGCCGTAGCCATACCTACATTAATATCTTTATGGACCACAATCTTCTTTCCGTCTACAGAAACATTAATCATAGGGTATTCTTGGATTGCTTTTGAAACTGCTTCTATAAAAATTGGAGTAAACGTTAACTTTTCTCCATGTTTTTCTAAAAATTCTAGTTTCATCTTATTACGCCAATTCACCATATTGGTAACATCCACTTCTATATAACTTGTTACATGTGGTGATGTATGTTTAGAATACACCATATGGTCTGCTATCATCGTTCTCATACGATCCATTTCTACAATGCGATCCTTTCCTTCTATATAGGAAATTGGAGGTGCGTTATATGATGGTTTTGGTGCAGTTGGTTGCGGTCTACTTGGTAAAGGATATTTTCTGTGTTTAAGGTACAACATAACATCACTCTTACGAATCCTGCCACCATCGCCAGTTCCAGAGATACTTTGAACCTCTTCTATTGTCAAGTTTTCTTTTTGAGCTATACTAATTACCAAAGGAGAAAGGAAACCATCATTATCTCCTGTATTTTGAATTTTAAAATCAGATTTAATATCCGGCTTAACCTTTGATTTAATTGATGATTGAGGTTTTACATTTACATTATTATTAGATAATTCCTTTCCTTCTGATTGTGATTTTTTTTCACTTGATCCAGAATCATCATCAGCATCAATAACGGCTATTACTTTACCAACTTCTACCACATCATTAGATTGAAAAAGTAATTCTGTGATGATACCATCACAAGGAGAAGGTACTTCAGAATCTACTTTATCAGTAGCCACTTCCAAAATAGTTTCATCTTCTTCTACAGTATCTCCTACATTCTTTAACCAATTAAGAATGGTTGCTTCTGATATACTTTCACCCATTTTGGGCATTTTTAGTTCTACTCTTGACATTTTAGTTAACTAATGTTAGTTAGTTTGTAATTATTACTTCTTAGATATTTACACTATTTGTTCAACCCATAGGGATCACTTTTTATCTTTAAATTCTTCTAAAGTTTTATAGAAAGCTTCTTGTGTTGGACGATCTTTCGGAATCTCTCTTAAAGGCTCCACTTCTTCTAAATAATCAAAGCAATCTTCAGGTAATTGTTGGTACAACTTAGTCCCTTTTGTTTTCCACCCAATCATCTCATCGCTAACAGTTTTTATTACTTTCGCCGGATTTCCTACTATCAAACTTCTCTTTGGAAAAATGGTATTTGCTTTTACAAAAGACATTGCTCCAACAATACACTCATCACCAATCTCCGCATCATCCATTATCACTGTATTCATTCCTATAAGACAATTACGACCCAAATTAGCTCCGTGAATAACAGCGCCATGACCTACATGCGTACTTTCTTTTAACACTATAGATTTCCCAGGAAACATATGTACGGTACAGTTTTCTTGAACATTTACTCCATCTTCAAGAATAATCTCGCCCCAATCTCCTCTGATAGCAGCTCCAGGACCTATATAACAATTTTTACCTATAATAACATTACCTGTTACCGCTGCTAACGGGTGTACAAAACTACTTTCGTGCACTACTGGTATGTATCCTTTAAAACTATAAATCATTATTATATTATATGGATTCCAGCCTGAGCTGAAATAACAAAGCGTTTTATTTAAATCTTTTAAGCGTTTCTTTGGTAAAATCGCTTAACACTAACCTACCACTGATGATTGCTCTCTCTGCTAACAATGTATCCCAATGTTCTGTTCCTTCCCAAAATGCCTTTTTCATATCTTTCATCGCCTCGGGGTTATAGGTACATAAATGTTCGGCAAATTCTTTTACCGCAATATCCAATGCCTCTGTATCTTCAAAAACTTTAGTAAATAACCCTTTATCTCTTGCCCATTCTGCATCATAAAAAGAATTAGCATCAATGGCTATTTGCGTCATTGCTGACAATCCTATTTTACGTTCCACCGCGGGTCCCACAACAAAAGGACCTATTCCCACATTCAATTCACTTAATTTAATAGCGGCAAATTTTGTAGCCATACAATAATCTGTTGCAGACGCCACTCCAACTCCACCTCCTACAGTTTTACCTTGTACGCGTCCAATAATAAATTTTGGACAGATACGCATTGCATTAATTACATTTGCAAAACCAGAGAAAAATATCTTACCAGTTTCTGCATCGTTAATATTTATTAACTCCTTAAAACTTGCACCTGCACAAAATGTTCTATTTCCTCCACTTTTCAAGACAATTACTTTAATATCATCATTATCTCCTGCTTCTGTTATAGTTTTAGCTAATTTGGCTAAAATATCACCAGGTAAAGAATTATGTGCTGGATGAAAAAACTCTATGGTTCCTACTCCATTTTCTGTTGTTATATTTACGTATGGTTGTGTCAATGTTTATTCTTAAATGTTTTACAATAATCCAAACTGTTCGAAATGATGATTCAAATGTTTTACATTTAACAAATCCCATTCAAACTTGTTCATCTCACCAAATACGGCATTTTTCGTAATTGCGTCAGGATTTTCTTTAAAATAGATTTCAAATTCATCCATTGCTTCCAACAACTTCTTTTTAGCAGTTATTAGATCTTCGTGAACTAACGCTTCCAACGACTCTTCTTTCATTAAAGGATGTTTATGACCTTTAGGCATTGGTTTATGGTTATACACCATTTCTTGTACTTTTTCTAAATACTGCTCTGGTGTAGCTATTTCAAAATCTTGAATCTCTCCGGCACCAATTCTAATGGTTTTCTCTATATGTTCTATCATATGCTGAGCGGTCATCAATCCCCATGTAGCTTTGGTATCCTCTTTTAGCCTTGCTAAATATCCCTCAATATTTGCTCGATTTACTTGTACAAATGGTGATTTTTTTTGTACCATCGTTAAAATCGTTGCGATAGCAGTCAACTCATCTTCTTGATCAAATACTTCTACAAACCACTTTACGATACCACTTGGCAATTCTTTTCCTCGATGATCACGATCAATTTTTTGTTTACAAGTTAATCTTACGTAAACGGTATCATTATGATAAATCGGACGCAAGAATCTACATTCCTCCAACCCATAATTTGCGGCAACCGGTCCTTTATTTGGATATACAAACAATCCAGCTGCTGCAGCAAGAATGAAATATCCGTGCGCAGTTCTTTTTTCGAAAATACTTCCATCAAGAGAAGTTATATCCGTATGTGCGTAAAAATGATCCCAAGTAAGATTACCAAAATTGATAATATCTGTATCTGTAATTGTTCTTTTATGAGTTTTAAGAGACATTCCTGGTTCGATATCTTCCCAATGATATGCAAACGGATGTTTATCCGACTCTTTATATTTAGAATTTGCTTGATAAATTCCAGTAACCTCTGTTAAAGTTGTTGGTGTTCCTTGTATTGCACAACGTTGCATGTAATGCTTGATTCCGCGCATTCCGCCCATTTCTTCTCCTCCTCCTGCTCTTCCTGGACCTCCGTGAGTAAGCATTGGTAGCGGAGAACCGTGCCCTGTACTTTGTTTAGCATTTTCTCTATTACCAATCAAAATACGTCCGTGATGAGAAGCTGCTCCTACTACGTATTCTTTCGCAATCTGATCATCATAAGTAAATATAGAGGATACTAAAGATCCTTTACCCATCTGAGATAATGTTATAGCATCATCAAGTGTATCATAAGGCATAATTGTAGAAACTGGTCCAAAAGCTTCTATCTCATGAACACCTTTATGCTGAAACGGGTTATCTTGTCTCATCAGAATTGGACTTACAAAAGCTCCTTTTTGTGCATCAGCACCAACAGTTTCTATTGTATCTAAATTTCCATAAACTATTTGAGCTGTTTTAGCTATTTCTGCAACATTATTTTTAAAGCTTTCGACTTGTTTTTTACTTGCCAAAGCCCCCATTCTCACTTCTTTCAATCTAGGGTCCCCAATAGTTACCTTATCTAATTGTTTACCTAAAGCAATCTGAACATCTTCGACTAATTTTGAAGGAACTATGATTCTACGAATAGCAGTACATTTCTGACCTGTCTTAACGGTCATTTCTTTTCTAACTTCTTTTACAAACAAATCAAATTCTGGTGTTCCTGGTACTGCATCTTCTCCAAGCACACAAGCGTTTAGTGAATCTGCTTCCATAGTAAACGGTACAGATTCTTCTATCAACCTTGGGTGTGCTTTTAAAACTCTTCCAGTATGTGCCGAACCTGTAAATGTTACCACATCTTGTGATCCAACAGTATCTAAGATATTTTTAGTCATTCCGCTTAAAAGCTGTAATGCTCCTTCTGGTAAAATTCCTGAATCTACAATTACTCGTACCACTGCTTCCGTAAGGTAAGCAGTTTGCGGAGCTGGTAGAACTACTGCCGGCATTCCAGCCATCCAATTAACCGCACATTTTTCTAACATCCCCCAAATTGGAAAATTAAAAGCATTGATGTGAACCGCTACTCCACGTTTTGGTACTAGGATATGATGCGCCATAAACCTTCCTCCTCTCGATAAATCAATAGGATCTCCTTCTACATGATAAGATTGATTCGGAAATAATTTACGTAAAGATGCATTTGCAAAAAGATTACCAAAACCACCTTCAATATCAATCCAACTATCAACTCTAGTTGCTCCTGTTCTATAACTAAGCTCATAAAATTGCTCTTTTCTTTTAGTAAGATATAAAGCTAATGACTTTAGCATATTTCCACGCTCCTGAAAAGTCATTTTTCTAAGTACTTCTCCTCCTTTGGTTCTACCGTAATGTAAAACTTCTGGAATATCTAGACCATCTGTTGTGGATGTACCAATTATTTCTCCAGTAACTGCATCGTTCATCACAATACCATCACCTGAACCTGTTGCCCATTTTCCAGTTATATAGCTTTCTAGTGTTTTCATAAATTATAGATTCGTGTTTTCTATTACACAAGCATATCCTTGTCCTACACCTACACACATAGTGATTAGTGCATATCGTTTATTTTGCTCTTGTAACTCTAAAGCAGCTGAATATGTGATTCTAGTTCCTGTAACTCCAAGTGGATGTCCAATTGCTATAGAGCCTCCATTAGGGTTGATTCTAGGATCATCATCTTTTAATCCCCATTCTCTTATACAAGCCAATGCTTGAGAAGCAAAAGCTTCATTTAATTCTATGATATCAATATCATCCATAGTAATACCTGCTTTTTCTAATGCCCTATTAGATGCCTGAACCGGACCAATTCCCATAATTCTGGGCTCTACTCCAACCACTGCAGAACTAACAATTCGTGCAATGGGTGTAAGGTTGTATTTTTTGACTGCATCTGAAGAAGCAATAATTGTAGCAGCTGCTCCATCATTTAGTCCTGAAGAATTTCCTGCAGTTACACTTCCATCTTTCTTAAAAGCAGGACGTAACTTTGCTAAAACTTCTTTGCTTGTAGCAGGTTTTACAAACTCATCATTAACAAACTTAATAGGATCTTTTTTTCGTTGCGGTATCTCTACAGTAGTAATTTCTTTTGCTAATCTCCCAGATTCTTGCGCTTTGGTAGCTTTCATTTGACTCCAGTATGCAAAAGCATCCTGATCCTCTCTAGAGATATTATACTTCTCTACCAAATTCTCAGCTGTATTTCCCATTCCATCCGTACCATATAACTCATGCATCTTTTGGTTTACAAACCTCCATCCAAAACTTGAATCATACATTTTGGAATCATTACCAAATGCCGAAGATGGTTTTGCAATTACGTATGGACCACGTGTCATATTCTCAACTCCTCCAGAAATAAAGATATCTCCATCATCAGCTTTTATAGCTCTGTTTGCATGTATTATTGCCGAAAGTCCAGAACTACAAAGACGATTTACTGTTTCTCCTGGAACTGTAAAAGGAAGTCCAGCTAATAAAGAACACATTCTAGCTACATTTCTATTATCTTCTCCTGCTTGATTAGCACATCCCATAATCACATCATCATAATCTTCCTTAGGAATATTTGGATTCTTTTTTACTAATTCTTTAATAACTAAAGCTCCTAAATCATCTGTTCTTACCGCA
Source organism: Aquimarina sp. AD1 (assembly GCF_003443695.1). Classification (NCBI taxonomy): domain Bacteria; kingdom Pseudomonadati; phylum Bacteroidota; class Flavobacteriia; order Flavobacteriales; family Flavobacteriaceae; genus Aquimarina; species Aquimarina sp. AD1. The sequence goes on from NZ_CP031966.1 coordinate 3,011,921, forward strand.
GATAATGTTCCTTTATAATTTCCAATAGGAGTTCTAACTCCATCTATTATATATGCTTCTTTCATTTTGATATGTGCGTATCTGGTTATAGTACTTTAATCACTATTTTATTCTTTCAATTTTGCCGTTACCACTGATTTTTCAATTAGTGGTAAGTATTTAGATTCTTCCTTTTCCATAAAATAGGAAGATATCATTATTGTTTTTTCTCCTGCAGGCATTGCATACATCATCATAATCATTTTATCACCTGTCTCGTCTAAAGTCATTGACTTCTGAACAAGTACTTTTTTACCTTCCAACTCAACTTCTTTAATTCCTAATGAAGTAACTCCATTTTGTTCTTCTGGTTCTTGCATCATCTTTACTTTAAAGGCATCATAAGATTGAGGAGCTACCATTTTCATAATTCCCGCAGACATATCCTCGTTCGCACGATTAGTTCCATTGTCAATAACAAAAACAGTTTCATCCACTTCCATTACTATTTGATCATTAAAAAGATCTCCCATAGCATTTTGAACATCCTCGGATACTTTTTCTTTTGTTTCGGTAACAATTGGTTCTGTGCCTTCTAAAGTTTCTTTTTTTGATTTCGTCTCTTTTCCACAAGAAAAAATTGACAAACATAAAATGGATACTAAAAATATTCTCATTGGTTTGTGTATTAGTTGATTAATTATTGCCAATCTTTATTGGTTCTGTATACTACTCCTTTGAATAGTGCTACTATTTGATCACCTCTTTTAACCTCAACAATATTAAACCCTATTTTAGTCTTTGCTATATCGGTAACTGCCTCGGCAGTAAGATAATCTCCTTCTTCTAAAGCTTCAATATGGTTGATCGATGTTTCTATAGAAACTGCATACTTACCATGGGTATTTGCAGAAAAACCAAATGCTGTATCTGCCAAACTATATGATATCCCTCCATGAGCTTTACCCATACTATTAAGCATCTCTTTTCGTACCGTCATTCCCACTTTACATCTTCCTACTTCTACTTGTATAACTTCTATCCCTAACCATTGACTAAAAGGGTCTTGGTCTAGCATTTTTTGAGGTATTTTTTGAGAGTCAATCATAATCTTAGATCTTTTTCTAATTAATTAATTGGAAAAAATGTTCTATTCTCTCTATCCATTCTTCTTAATAATGGGCTACATCGATACCTATCTTCTCGGTATTCATCATATAATTTATCAAGTTTATTTACGCACCAGTCAATTCCTTTTTTATCGGCCCAAGCAAGTAAACCCTTAGGGTAGTTAACACCTTTAGTCATTGCATTATCAATATCTTCTGGAGAAGCGATATTCCAAAATAGTGCATCTGCAGCTTCATTAATCAACATCACTAATACACGATTAAATATATACTGTGAGAGTTCTTCTTTGGATAACTTTTCAGCTCCGTTGGGAGTAACTGAACTACCAATATTCGGAGATGTTATTTTTCCTTGTTCATCATAATTATAGTATCCTTTACCAGATTTTCTTCCAAGGTATCCTGCTTCTGACAGTCTTTTTTGAGTAAAGGATGGTTTGTATCTAGGGTCGTAGTAAAATGCTTTGAATACGGTTTCAGTTACCGTATAATTAACATCATTCCCTATAAAATCCATCAATTCAAAAGGTCCCATTCTAAAACCTCCCAATTCCTTTAAGCTACTATCTATGGTTGCTAGGTCTGCCAGTCCTTCTTCATAAATACGAAGTGATTCTCCATAAAAAGGTCTCGCTACACGATTCACAATAAAACCAGGAGTATCCTTAGCAATGGCTACTACTTTTTTCCAATCCCTAATAGTATCAGTCACTTCATTTATTACGGCATCCGACGTTTGTACAGCCGGTATCACCTCTACTAATTTCATTAAGGGAGCAGGATTAAAGAAATGAATTCCGATACAACGTTCAGGTCTTTTTAACGAAGAAGCTATAGAAGCTATAGATAATGAAGATGTATTTGATGCTATAATAGTATCATCAGAAACATAGGTTTCTAATTCAGAAAACACACGTTGCTTAATTGATAAATCTTCGATGATAGCCTCTATAGTTAGATTGGCATCACTCAACTCTTTTAGCTCGTTTACATATGTAATATTTGTTTGAATCCGATCCTTTTCTTCTTTATCAATCCTTCCTTTTTCAATTAAACGAGAAAGAATTTTTTCCAAAGCTTTTTGACTTTTATCAAGTGCTTCTTGTTTTGTATCAAACACTTTTACTTTGCATCCGGCTGTTGCGGCAACTTGCGCTATCCCACTACCCATTGTTCCGGATCCTATAACTCCTACCACCATATCTTAATTTCCTTTAAAAACAGGTTTTCTTTTTTCTATAAAAGCATTTACTCCTTCTGCATAATCATTAGTTTCAGCTGCTTCTATCTGTAGATCAGACTCCATCGCTAATTGCTGATCTAATGTATTTACCATCGATTGATTTAATAATCTTTTGGTAAGCCCTAAAGCCTTAGTTGGCATTTGCGCAACTTTACTTGCTAGTTTAAGAACTTGATCTTCAAAAGTGTCAACTGGAAATACCTTATATAACATTCCTAAATCTTCGGCTTGCTCTGCACTCACTTTATCACCCAACATCATTAGGGCTGAAGCTTTCTGAAAACCAATCAACCTTGGTAAGAAAAAAGTCCCTGCACTATCAGGAATTAAACCAATTTTACTGAAAGCCTGAATAAAACTTGCTACTTCTGATGCTACAACAATATCGCAAGCCAAAGCAATATTTGCTCCTGCTCCAGCAGCAACTCCATTAACGGCTGCAATAATTGGTTTTTCTATATTTCGTATTCTCTGTACTATTGGATTATAATGTTCTTCCAATATTTTTCTGAATCCTGGGTTTAGTTCTGGAGAGGTAACTTCATTTAAATCCTGACCTGCACAAAACGCTTTACCATTACCAATTAACAGTATCGCTCTGACCTCATCGTTAGCCTCACAAGTATCTAAAGTATCCTGAAGTCTTAATGCCATTTCTCTATTGAAACTATTAAAAGTTTCAGGACGGTTTAAAGTTATCTTAGCTATATTATTTTCTATTTTTAATTCTATTGAGTTCACACTTTATGTTTTTATTACCTTAAATACTACAACGTCTCTAAGGAATTATTTTTCTATTAATTTAAACTGCGGATTGTATATAATTCCGATAACATTACTCCAAGGATCTTTTACCGAAGCAACCATTAATTCTCCTCCAACATTAGTTGGTTTTTCGTGTTCTATAGCTCCTAACTTTAGAAGTTTCTCATAGGTTTTATGAATATCATTCACTCCCCAATAAGAAAGCACATTATCGGTTTTGTTTTCTACTACATCCTCTTCTGGTAACAACCCTAATTCATATCCTCCAATATTGAAACCTACGTAGAAGGGTTCATCAAAATATTGTTTTGTATCAAAAGCATTAGCATACCATTGTTTAGCTTTTTCTAAATCAGTTACTTTATATATAGTTGTTCTTAATCCTAGCATATTATTTAAGACATTTGAAATAATCAAAAGGTTCTAAACAATCATCACATTGAAACAAAGCTTTACAAGCGGTAGATCCAAACTGACTTACCATTTTTGTATTTGTTGATCCGCATTGAGGACATTTTACTATTCGCTTATTCCCTAATAAAACTTCTTTATCAGCTTCTTCTTCTAAAGGAGCAGCAATCCCATAATCCTCAAGGGCTTTTCGTCCTCTAGGTGTTATCCAATCTGTAGTCCAAGCAGGAGAGAGTACTAATGACACCTTAGCATCCATCCGTTCTTTTTGAAAAGCACTTACAATATCATCTCCTATAACATCCATTGCTGGGCACCCACTATATGTGGGAGTAATATTAACATACACAGTATCATCAACGATTTTGGCAGATCTTACCACTCCCATATCCATAATAGATAATACGGGAATCTCTGGATCACTAACTTTCTGTAGAATCTCGTATAATTTTGGATCAATATGTTGTTCTAATGTGATTGTCATATTACTTTTAATATTACTCTTGAAAAACAACCCTTTTGATAAATCGTTTGAATGATGTCTAATATATCATCACCACTTCATATTTGGGTAAGTTCTCTGCATATACTGAAGATCTGAAAGAAGATATCCCATATGTTCACTATGAATTCCTTCTTTGCCTCCTTTTCTAAACCATTTTAGTTCAGGAATCACTAGAGTTGCTTCTTCTAAAATTTCGTTTATAACCTGGTAGTATTTTTCTTTTAAAAGACTAACATCCACTCCAACTTCATTTTCAAGCATCTTTTTATCATCTTCTGTCATATGAAATAATTCATCAGTAAACTTCCAAAGATCATTCACCGCCTCTTGAACCTTATTTCTACTAATCTCTGTTCCATCCCCCAATCTTTTGATCCAGTCCGACGAAAAACGTTGATGATAACTAACTTCTTTTATCGATTTTTTAGCTATTGCAGAAAGTGTTTCATCTTTACTTTTTTGTAACTCTTGTAGTAGTAACAAATGAAAAACATCGTAAAAAAACTGACGAGTGATAACATATCCAAAATTAATATTTGGTTGCTCTACTAGTAGTACATTTTTATATTGTCTTTCTGTTCTCAAAAAAGCAATATCGTCTTCTGTTACCTTATCTCCAGAAAGTTGTGCAGCGTATTGATAATAACTACGTGTTTGTCCTAATAAATCTAATGCTATATTAGTACATGCAATATCTGTCTCTAAATTTGGCCCATGCCCACATAATTCAGAAAGTCGTTGTCCTAAGATTAGAGCATTATCCGAAATTCCGTAGATATATTGTATTAAATTTTCTTTTTCCATTTTAAAAAATCGCATTAATTAAGCAAATTGCCATTTTACAGATATACTATTGCCTTTTATGCATTACATATGCTTTACCTCATCCGGCAATGTATAAAATGTAGGATGCCTATATACTTTATCCTGAGCAGGCTCGAACAACTCTCCATTATTCTCTGGATTAGAAGCAGTTATATGTTTAGATTCTACAACCCATATACTAACTCCTTCGCTTCTACGAGTATATACATCTCTAGCATTTTCTAATGCCATTTCCTCATCAGCAGCATGTAAACTCCCGAAATGTCGGTGTTCTAATCCATTTTTACTTCTTACAAAGACTTCCCAAAGTGGCCAATTTTTTTTCATAATCATTAAGCCCTTATTCTCATTAATTCTCAAAAAAGAAAGAAGTGAGTTAATAAGGTATTTATTAAATTGCTTTCTTTATTTTATTATTCTGTTGTTTTTCTGCATAAGCCATAGCAGCATCACGTACCCATTCTCCTTCTTCCCAAGCATTGACTCTAGCTGACAACCTTTCTTTATTACAAGGTCCGTGACCTTTAACTACCTGCCAAAACTCATCCCAATCAATTTCTCCAAAATCATAATGCTTAGTTTTCTCATTCCATTTTAAATCTGGATCCGGTACCGTTAAACCAATAAGGTCTGCCTGAGGAACAGTTTGATCTATAAATTGCTGACGTAGTTCATCATTTGTTTTTCTTTTTAACTTCCATTTCATGGATTGTTCTGTATGCACAGATTCTGCATCGGTAGGACCAAGCATCATAAGAGATGGCCACCACCATCTATTTAAAGCATCCTGAGCTAATTCTTTTTGCTCTGGTGTTCCTTTAGCCAATGTCATCATAATTTCATATCCTTGACGTTGATGGAAACTTTCTTCTTTACAAACACGAATCATGGCTCTTGCATAAGGACCATATGAAGTACTACAAAGAGGTACTTGATTAATTATTGCTGCACCATCAACCAACCATCCTATTGCACCTATATCTGCCCAAGTTAATGTAGGATAATTGAAAATACTAGAATATTTAGCTTTTCCAGAGTGTAATTGCTCGTATAATTCCTCTCTAGAAATCCCTAAAGTTTCACAAGCACTATATAAGTATAACCCATGTCCAGCTTCATCCTGTACTTTAGCTAATAATGCTACTTTACGTCTCATAGAAGGAGCTCTAGATATCCAGTTACCTTCTGGTAGCATTCCTACTATTTCCGAATGTGCATGTTGCGATATCTGCCTTATATGAGTCTTTCGATACTTTTCTGGCATCCAATCTTTAGGTTCGATTTTTTCATCTCTGGCAATTCTTTGGTCAAAAAGTTCTTCCAGATTTTTTATTTCTTTTTCACTCATAACATTGGAGTTTTATTATTCTGAAACCAAGTTCAGTTTTCTTATCAGAACTACAAAATATCCTGATTACACATCAAAATCAACTACTACCTTTTCTGTAGTTGGCACTGCTTGACAAGATAACACTAAGCCCTTTGCCACTTCATCTTCTTCGAGTGCATAATTTATTTTCATTGCTACTTCTCCTTCTATCAATTTACATTTACAAGTACTACAAACACCACCTTTACAAGCAAATGGAAGGTCGGCTCCAGCAGCCAATGCTCCATCTAGAATATTATCATATTCATCATCCATTCCGAAATGGAATTCTTTTCCACCATCAATTATTGTAACCTCAGTCCCCTCGAACTTATGTTCTACAGCAATTGCAGCTTGTTTCTTATCTTCTTCTGAAGCGCCTGAAAAAAACAACTCGTAATGAATATGATCCTTAGATAGTCCCGCATCAGCTAATTCATCTCTAACAAGAAAAATCATCTCTTCTGGACCACAAATAAAACACTCATCTACCTCAGGAACATTAATAATCTTATTAGTAAGTTCTTTTAACTTATCCGAGGTAAATCTTCCATTTAACAAAGGAATATCCCTATGCTCTTTTGTTAGAAAATAAAATATCTCAAACCTTCCAAAATAAGTGTTTCTCAATGCTTCTATCTCTTCTTTAAAGATAATAGATTTAACAGTTCGATTCAAGTAAAATAACTTGAATGTACTATCGGGTTCTAAAGCTAAATGAGTTTTTATGATCGAAAGAATTGGAGTAATCCCACTACCTGCAGCGAAAACAATATAATTCTTAGATCTTGTTGTATCTACGTCTGTAAAAAAACTCCCATTGGGAGGCAAGACTTCTAATTCATCTCCAGCTTTTAAAACATTACAAGCATAATTGGAAAAAAGGCCTCCCTCTATTCTTTTAACAGCAACTTTCCACTCATCATCAATAGGACTTGAGCATAAGGAATAGTTACGCCTTACATCTTGCCCATCTAATTCGGTTCTTAAAGTTAAATACTGACCTTGTTTATATGCAAATTCCTCCTTTAAACTTTGAGGAATGTCAAAAGTTATTGAAGTACAGTCCTTAGTTTCTTTAAGAACCTCAGCTATTTTTATGGTATGAAAATCACTCATGAAATATTATACTATAACGTTATAGTATAACAAAACTAACAATTGTTAGTTTGATAAACAATTAATTAACAGTTAATTTTAAACTACACCTTTTAGTAATACTTCAATCATATCTTTTTTTAGTATCCCAGCATCAATATTTTTTTGCTTCGGATACCATAAATAAAGAGTTCTTAACGTAGATAAAGTAGAGAATACTATAATTTCAATATTGTTGGATTTAATCTCTTTTGCATCCACTCCCTTTTTCACTATTCGTCTAAAATTTTCCTCATAATCATTTCGCATTTTTTCAAATGACAAAAGATTATCTTCTTCTAAATGCATCCAATCATTATTAAGTGATGCCAACCCATCAGCATTTCTTAAAGTAACATCGATATGAAGACTTATTATGTTTTCTAACTTCTGAATAGCATTTTGATCAGATTTTACTATAAGGTTCATTCCTGTAGTAAATTCTTCTGCAAGTTCAATAATAATTGTAGATAAAATTTCTTGTTTGGATTGGATATGATTATACAAACTAGCAGCTTTGATCCCCATAGCGGTTGCCAAATCTCTCATTGTAACCGCGCTATATCCTTTTTCTTTAAAAAGAATGGCTGCAGCGTTTACAATTTCTTGTTTTCTACTTTCTTGTTTCATTGGAAATGGGGTTTACTTATTGATAAAAACATTAAACTCTAACAAAAACCTTCTTTAGAGATTAAAGACTAAAAATATAATAAATTTGTTATATTGGAAACATTACTACATCTCTTTGATATTTTACACGAAATATAAATTACTATGAAATATGCAGGTTTATTTTTAATTTCTTTATTATTATTTGGCAACTGTAATACTATAAACGCTGTTAATTCTAATGATACTAAAGCAGTCACACAATCAGAACTCGAAGGTACATATGCCGTAACATCACTTTACGGAAATGATGTCTCTGAATACAAACTAACTTTAATTTTTAACCCTTCTAAAAAGACGCTTTCTGGTTTTTCCGGATGCAACTCTTACTCCTGCAATTACAATATAGAAGAAAACTCGTTAACAACTAGTTTCCCTATTGGCACTAAAATACATTGTGAAGAAACTAGTGCTGTTGAAAAAGATTTTTTTAAGATCTTCTCTGATGAGAAAAACCCAAAACTAGATGGAAATACTCTTCATTTAATTAATCAAAATGATCAAAAAATTATTGTAGCAAAAAAAATCCTCTAATATTATTATCGTACTATCACTTTTTTAGTAAAGCTACCTCCGACCGAAAGATTTTCCATACATACAAAATACATCCCTGAAGACATTGAGGATAAGTCTATTTGCCTATTATCATTGACTTGTCCTTCTAAAACCAATTGACCGAATATATCAAAAACCATATAACTAAATTCACTTTCATCTCCATCAGAAATCATCAATACACCTTCTGTTGGATTAGGAAAAAGAACTATTTCTTCTGAAGTTTCTCCACCACCATCTCCTGGGTCATCCCCTTGCGAAAGTGCATTAAGTGTTGTCCTCCCAGTATTTTCTGGATCAAGCCAATTTGACAATCTAGTATTATTTGTAGTCCCAAAATCCCAAGAAATACTAAATCTTCCATAAAAATCAGGCGCACCATTATCATTAGTTCCAGAACAGGCAGCACCACCTCCAGCAAGCTGTCCCACAATTCTACCCGAAGGATCAAAAATAGCAGACCCAGAAGATCCTCCTTCTGTAACTCCCAAATCCCAATCATCTACTCTCCAAGTATCAACAGGATCTGGTATTCCTCCAATATTTATATTATCAGCGATAGTAGGACTTACATTCTCTCTACATACTTTCATGATATCTCCATCAGGATGATGAATCCCAACAACAAAACTTGGAGTATTACCCGTTCTATCCCAACCTGCCCAATCAATATCCCAGTCTTCATCCAAACCACCTGTAATTTCTACAAGTTGCACATCAGATTCTGGGTTACTAGCTCTAGAAATAGCTCCACTAGTTGTTTGAAAATAATTAGATGGACCATTATCAGTGCTATTGTCGGAAGTTGCACAAACCGCATTGGTACTTATCCAATTAAATCGAAATGCCCAATTGGCATTGGCTGTTCCACAATGATTTGCTGTAAGAAAATAAGGAGCTTTATCATTGCTAGTGTTATTAATTAAGGTTCCAGAACAGAACCCACTAGTTCCTACAAGAGTAATTCCAACAGCTTTTTTGATGATATCTTTTATATTATCAAAATCGGATCCTACAGGACAATTTACATCCTGATTACAATCACCGGATGTATTTAAATCCTTTTGATACGCTTTATAATTACTAACGCTTCTATATCCATGTACAACAGAACCTATATTTAATTTCCCTTCTCCTTTAACTGCGCTAGGCTCATAATACTCAATTATAATACTTTCTCCATCAGCAAGCCACGTACCAATTGTTTCATCAGGATTATTCATCTTATCAGTATAGGCTCCTAAATGAAATGTTTTCTCCTCATTATACAAATACACTTTACCTCCTTTTGGCAGCCTAAAAGAATCAAACACAAAATTCAGTGTATTCGCTCCTTCAGAGACAATATTTATTCTCCATATTCTATCGCCATTAGGCAAATCCGTCCATAATCCAGCATTTGTAATCCCAAGATCTACTTTAAACTCATGACCAAACCTATACACTTTCGACTTGTCCTTATCATTGATTTTATCTTCTTCTTTTAATTTTTGGAAATCAAAATACGGCATTCTAACTGATGGTACTTTAACCTCATTTATTGTTTTAACTAGATTAACATCTAAACTCTTAGGAAGTTCATTAGTTACTTGACCAAAAATGGCAGCATTAAAAAACAATATAAGAACATAAGAAATAAATTTTTTCATAATATTTGTCTAATCCATTAAATTGTTATGATTTTAAGATGTATTACTTTAGACGAGATAAAGATCTCAAAATCACTTGTAATAATAACAACATATCTGCTTAAAACCCTACACTATCTAAACAAAATTAGTTAATTAATTCTAATCTTAGCATTAAAACTAGTACTTTTCGGCTTGTAGAATTTAGCATCAAAATTTGATTTAAAAATGTCATCACAAATAGAATCCAATCCATTACTTGACAGGTTACCCCCACACCTCAAGCAATTTATCAAACCTCAGAATTACGATGAATACACTGCTATTGATCAAGCCGTCTGGAGATATGTGATGCGAAAAAACATAGTTTCATTAAGCAAAGTGGCTCATAAATCTTATTTAAAAGGGTTAGAAAAAACAGGAATTTCTATCGATGAAATTCCAAGTATGTATGGCATGAATAGAATCCTAAAAGAAATTGGCTGGGCAGCAGTTGCTGTAGACGGATTTATTCCTCCCAATGCTTTTATGGAATTTCAAGCATATAACATACTAGTTATAGCATCTGATATAAGACAGCTAGAAAACATAGAATATACTCCTGCTCCAGATATTATCCATGAAGCAGCAGGACATGCTCCCATTATTGCTAATCCAGATTATGCCGAATATTTGCGACGATTTGGAAAAATTGGCTGCAAAGCTATTTCCTCTAAGAGAGACTACGATATGTATGATGCAGTGCGGACATTGTCAATTCTTAAAGAATCACCAGATACTGATCCAGAAGCTATTAAAGACGCTGAAAACAGAGTAAATGAACTACAAAATCAAAAATCAGAGCCTTCGGAAATGGCTTTAATTCGTAATCTACATTGGTGGACAGTGGAATACGGCCTTATTGGCACTGTAGAGGATCCTAAAATTTACGGTGCAGGATTACTTTCATCTATCGGAGAAAGCGAATGGTGCATGACTGATAATGTAGAAAAACTTTCTTACACACCTGATGCTGCGTTCCGTGATTTTGATATTACAAAACCTCAACCCCAATTATTCGTCACTCCAGATTTTGCCTATCTATGTCAAGTTTTAGAAGAATTTGCGGATACCATGGCTTTAAGAAAAGGAGGACATCGAGGACTAGCCAAACTTATTGAATCTCAGAATTTGGGAACTATAGAATTAAGTACTGGTTTACAAATTTCTGGTGTATTTACAAGAATGATCAAGAACGAAGATAATGAAGTAATTTATTTTGAAACTGAAGGTCCTACTGCACTTTCGTTTAGAGAAAAAGAATTAATTGGCCAAGGTATTGACATACACCCTAATGGTTTTAGATCACCTCTTGGTAAACTTAAAGGTATCAATTTAGCTATTGAAAACATGTCACCGAGAGATTTAAAAGCCTATAATTTCTATGATGGAGAATATATAGAATTTGAGTTCGAAAGTGGGATTACAATCGCAGGAATAAATATTACCGGAATGAGAAACATTAAAGGAGAACTTATTTTAATTCAGTTTAAAGAATGTACTATTAAATATCAAAATGAATATTTGTTTAAACCTGAATGGGGGACATTTGATTTAGCTGTAGGAAAAGAGATTCTTTCAGCATTTTCTGGACCTGCTGATGATTACTCATTTGACATGATTACTCATAACCCAGATATGAATACAATAAAACGAACATACTCTACAAAAGAGCAAGAATTACATTCCTTATATCAAGCGGTTAAAAATATACGAAATGGAGAAAATTCTAAATTTTCCCTAGAATCGGTATTTGACATTATAAAAAAAGATCATTCAGAGGATTGGTTATTATCTATTGAGATTTACGAATTAGTTCATGACAGAGAACCTAAATTTGCAACTGAAATATTAAATCATTTAGATCATATTAAAACAAAAAAGACAGAAATAAGACACCTAATAGATAGCGGGATTAAAATTATTAACCAAAAGACTTTAATAGCCTAATTTTAAAGTTTTACTTTTAGTCTAGTAAATAAGATATACTCTGATTATTTCTTGATTTTGACATTACCCAAGCATTCGTTTATCACGATATTATCAAAATAGCGGTTGTTGTAATTTTGATGAAGAAATAATCAGAATATACCAGTTTTTTATTTAATTACTTTTTTCCCTCTTTTGAGATAGCTCGTATTGTATCTGAAAGGTCTCCGGACTTTAATAAACTTACTAAAGCTCTAAAAAGGTCAAGACCATAAATTTTATTAAAATTTTCTAAAATAGATTTTATCTCTGTAATAGCAACAAAACCTGCTATTATCTTAAGAAAGGGAACCTCATTTACAATATACTCTTCTAATAAGAACGATGCTAGAATTACTAAGTTATATATAAAAAACTTAGAGATCGTATTCCCAATTCGTTCGCTACTTATTGGGATTTTATTTTTATAAGCCGCATACGAACCTGTAATAAAGTCTACCAAAATAAGGAAGACCATTGTCATCATTACTCCATTAACTGGTGAAAGAATCGTAAGCAACCAAAATACCATACTTATAATTTTATCCATGTTTCATTAATTTTTTGTAATCTAATACTCGATTTTTAGGATATGCTCTTATACATACTCTATTATCTTGATTTCCTCCCAGAACGTATACAAACCCTCTAGTTTCTTTAATAAAAAAACCTACATGACCTTTTCTACTGCACGGCTTTTCTTTCCACAAAACCACTATATCACCAGCAGTCGGTGTATCTGTAGATTCACCTACATTAAGCCAACTACGAGCATTAAGCTGTCCTGAATAGGAATATCCAGTCTTTTTTGCTACCCAATTAGCAAATGCACTGCACCAAGCAGTGTCATTACGTAATTGGGGACCGTCAAAACCAATTTCATTAAAATAAGAAACGATCTGTGGGTGATCTTTAGAACCATTAATCTCTGTAACGCCATACTGAGATAGCGCCATTTCTAAAATATTCATACGTTAAAAAAATTTGATTACCTCTACAAGAATTACTTTATTCGAAAAAACCTTTATCCATATAACTAAATTTTTCAGACTTTTTCTTGAATTTAAATCATCATCTAGAGCTTGATTAAGAGTACTAAAAAGTTAAAATTCCAAGGCTTAATTATGAACCTGCAGGAACCCAGAATTTTTTTCTTTTTTGCACATAATTACAGTAAACCATTTGCACACTTTTGTCATAGATTTTACAATAAAACCAATACATACAGTGCGTTGAAAAGCATATATAAATATACGAAAACAGTAAAGATTTCTAAAGGTTTTTTATTGGCAAATACTGCAACTACGGGAGTAAAAAAGAAGGCTAAACTTTCGGAGGAAAACCTCTTGATTTAACCTTCTTATAATTTTATATTTTGTTATTTCAAAACTATATTTATTGAACTATAAATCTTTTCATTCTTTTATGATCATTGTTCCCTAATTGTAAAAGATATAATCCACTAGACAAACTACTTACATCAATATTACCATTAATGATTTTAGTATTTATTACTTTCTGTCCGGCATAATTATAAATAGTAACTTTTGACTCTTCATCAGAAACTCCTCTAACAAATAAAACTCCTTTGCTAACGGGGTTAGGGTATAATTGTAATTTTTCATTCGTCCCAAAACTTAAAACATTACTTTCTCGGGAAGCAGTAACTCCTCCAATATTTATAGTATAATCTTCTACTTCTCCATATGTAAAAGTCTCACAAGGTGTAGCTGTTGCATTATACTTTAAAGTTACTCGCATTCTTGTTGCTCCTGACAATGCACTAGAAGGTATCGTAAAATCATATGATTGATTTGCATCACTACGTGTAGATTCGGAAACTATTAACTCCGAACTCTCAAAAGCTCCATTTTTATTATAATCAATCCAAACATTCCAATATTCTGTATATACTGTCCCTGTATAATTAAGACTTAACACAATAGTATTTTGTCCATAAGACACAGCACCAGTTTGGCTTGTGTAATCCGTATATCCGCTCGTTGCAGCAGAAACATTATCTATACCTCCTATACCTACATAATCAATATATTCATCATTTACATTAGTACCTTGACTATTACAATATGTAATTACAACACCAGTTGTGGTAAAAGTCACAGAATCACTTGCAGAAGAACTATTCCCAGCAGCATCTTTTGCTATCACCACAAAAGTATATTCTGAATCTGGGTTTAATCCACCAATAGTAGTATTCGTAGCTGCCGAAGTTCCTATTAAAGTTGCTCCTTGATATACTTCATATTCAGAAACACCTATATCATCTATAGACGCATTCCAAGATAAATCCACAGTAGTACCTGTAATATTAGACGCAATTAGATTGGTCGGTGTTGACGGAGCTTGAGAATCAGGTGTTGTGGAAATAATTTTTAAATCATCAATAGCCATATCACTTCGAAATCCATTTCCCGTAGTTCCCTTAAACCTGAGCTGCATCACCGAACCAGCATATGCAGAAATATCTAATGAGACCTGATTCCATTGATCTCCTTGACTTCCACTCTTACTCCAAATCGATGCATAACTTGATCCATCATTGTTACTAACCAAAACTTCTAAAGATCCCATATTAGTCCCATTCATATGATATCCAAACTCTAACGTTGCACCCGTTAATACCGAAAGGTCGACACAAGGACTATCAAATAATGCTATTTTCCCAGGATATCCAGTACCATTTCCTGAAGCTTCTATAAACATATAAAATGAGCCTTCTTGAGCAGAAGATGGTCCTGTTCCACTAGAAGGTGTTCCATTACTATCACGAGTCCAATTAATATCATCATCAGTATTATTCGTCCATAGTCCAATATTCGACTCAAAACCTTCTGCATATGGAAATATAGTAATCCCAGTGCAAGCAGGTGTAGTAGTTGTAGTAAAGGATACAGAATCACTATAGGGAGAAACAATTGTTGCTGTACATATACTACGAACCTGAGCTTCGTAATCAGTATCGACCATTAAACCTGAAATACTAGTCGTATTAGTATTTACTGAAACTACCGTCCAATTAACAGTGCCTATCTCCCTATACCGAAGATCAAAACTAGCTCCGGCACTACCTGACCAATTTAAATCAGCACTAGTCGATTGCACAGAAGAAACTGTTAATCCTGTTGGAGCAGTTGCTCCTAATGGGGTAAGTTGAACATCTTGTATTACCGATTGACCATCTGCAATTACGATACCTGTTATAGTTTTTGACTCATAACATTCCGCTTCATAAAGAACGGTATACGTTCCTGCTTTAATTGGTCTATAATAATCCCCTTCTGGCAATTCGGTAGGTGTCCATGTTTCATACGCCTCTTTCCCAACAACAGTCACTTTTGCATCTATAGGTTGATTCGTTGCAGCATCAGTAACAATACCACGTATTCCATAATTTACTTGTTTTAAAAAACCAATAAGTGCTTCTTGATTATAATTCCAGAAATTCACTAATTGATTTGCAGGAGGAGTTTTTGCGTTAGAAAGCTCTACAGTTACTTCTCTCCCTTTATGAAAATGTATTTGATAATCCTGTCTTCCTCCTTGTACCTCATACCAATCATATCCATTAGTAACTCCATTATTTAAGGCATCAAAATATCCACTTGGACTATTCTGCTGACAGAAATCTCTATATTCTTCGGAAACATGAACAAAATAATCCTCATCAGGATGCGCTCCAGCATAAGTATCCCAAGGATAATTAATCAACTCAATACCTCCATGAAAGTTAGCTGACAGTACGAAGTGTGTTGATGCAGCAAAATTCATAAAATGTTGTGTTTCTATTTGATAACTATTTCCGTCAGGATTCGCTCCATCATCTGGATCAGGGTAATTACGATTAAGATCTACATTGTTAGCATTACCACGAGTAGCATTAGCTACCGATGTATTACTAGCACTATTTCTATACGTTCCATCAGGATTCGCTAATGGATTAATCCATACTTCATTATTATCCAAAAGCTGCTTAATTTCTACATGCCTTGGATGAGAGGTATCATTATAAGCAGTTAATAAAAAATCAATAAGATTAAGCATCATTGGATATCCAGCAATCTCATCTCCGTGCATAGAAGACGTATACATAACACGTGGCTCTTGTTCATTTGCACCTACATTATCAGACAATTTCACAAAAAGCAATGCTTTATCCCCTTCTGTGGTGGCGCCAATATTTTGGATTTGACATATCGTTGGGTTATTGGTAGCAAAATCATTCATCATACTCACATAATCAGCATATGTTGGGTAAGCAGTTAAAGGAAATGTTGCAGCTTTAATAGAAAGATCCGATGTCATTGTTCTATACCCGATGATATTATCATCTTCGGTTGTAGTAAAAGGAATCTCCTTATCTAGAAATTCATCAAATTGAGACTTATTAGCCATTAACTTTACAACACCTGTCACCTGATCATAATGGACAATGGATAATCCTTTTGTAAAGGTTTGTAGCTGAGACGGGCTTTCTATCTTAATATCGAATATCACCTCTCCTTTGAGGTTTATATACTCAATTGCCTGTTCTTTTTGAGTTTTCTGCGCAAATAGCGACACACCTAGGATCAGACAGACCCATAAGGCAAGTATTCGTTTGTTCTTCATGGTTTTAAGAGTGTTTGTGTAAGACATACTTTGGTTATAAGCAGTCTTTATAGTTAAATTGGTTTTAATAATTATAAAGATAAGTTAAAAAACATCAAAACAGCGATGCAAAATCAGATCTTTTCCCCTTTGTAATACTCCAGTTTATCAATAGATTAACTAGTAAAAAACATCCTAAATCAGTCCTTATTTTGATTTTCTATAAACCTAAAACGAACCTTCTTACAAAAGCATTATTTATATAATTTTGGAAATAATCTAATCTTAAATCTGCATTATAAGTTCTTAATATCACGACTCATCCTTAGTTTTTTAGAATATTATAAATTGTTTTTTCTGAAATAAAAAGTTGTTCTATCAACTCTTCTACAATAACCTTCATTTGTTTTTCCGAATTGCTTTCGACATAATTCTGAACAAACTGTTTACGCTTTTCTAATAACAGTTTACTTCGCTGCATAAGCCATTTAATTTTAAATTAAACATAAAAACACCACCTTATTCAAACAAAAGTTTGAATAGTTATCCTTCTAAAGTGACTCTAGCACGACGTCTTATGCTATTTTACCCGAAAATGTTGCAATAGAATTAACACAAATGTTTGATTATGAATAATTTTTCCTATTTTAGCAACTAATTACAATACAAATATACAACATTTTACAGAAATAACCAACAAAATACAGATGTTTTGTGTATTTTGTTTGAATTTATTTATTTTAGAAGTTTTAAATTAAAAAATCAACATAATGATAGCAATTGATGAAAAAATTAGGGAAATAATAGATTTTTTTAGTTTAAACAATCATTCCTTCGCTAAAAAAATAGGAGTCACCAGTACTACAATAGATAGTATTACTACAGGAAGACTCCAACCAGATGGCTCTAGAAAAAGAACCAAACCTGGTTACGATTTACTAGAACGCATTATTAATGAATTCTCTATTAACCCAGAATATCTTTTTGGAAAAAGCAGCAACATATTAATAAACAAAAAAGAGGAAACTACAACATATGGTGGAATCCCACAAGTAGTCGCTGTAAATCAAGAAGGAGATGAAAATGTAGTTTATGTCCCCATAAAAGCAAGAGCGGGATACCTAGATGGTTATGGTGACACAGAATATATAGAAACTCTTCCTACATTCAATATGCCTCATCTGAGTAACGGCACTTTTAGATGTTTCGAAGTACAAGGTAATTCTATGGTCAGAACATTTTTTGATGGAGATCTTGTTTTTGGAAAATATGTAGAAGACCTAAATGACATAAAAGATGGAAGGATCTACGTAATCGTTAGTAAAAATGATGGTATTGTTTTAAAACGAATTATCAATAGAATTGAAGAACGAGGTAAGCTTATTCTAAAATCTGACAATAAAGATGGCAATTACCCCACATATACTATAAATTCTGAAGAAATCATGGAAGCCTGGTATATCACTATGTTTGCTTCTAAACAAATGCCTGAACCTGTGGATGTTTACGATCGTTTACATGACTTGGAGACTAAAATTGTTTTGTTAGAAGAAGAATTAAAAAGAAATAACTAAATAAAGATCGGGCATAACTTTTATAGTTATAACCCGATCTCACGTAAAAAAACCTCACAATAAAGTTTTCTATACACATATATCTATCCTACACATTAGTGAGACTAAAAATCAATAGGTTAACATTATAAAACGTATATTTATGGAATGTTTTTTGATGCAATGAAGTAAATCAGTTTGCTAATTATGAAGAATTTTAAAATTTTACTTTCTGTTATTCTTTTTATGGGCTTTGGCGTAATATATTCTCAATCAATAAAGTCCCCGTCTTTAAGTAATAAAAAGCCCCCTAAGACGTTGATCATAGACTCTATTCCAGTGGATATAACTAAAAGCTATCGTTTATCCGGAATTAATAATAAAAGTAATGACTATAGGTTGTTTTTTGGAATTTCTCGATTTACGGACTATCCTGCTTTTGGAGTTTCCAGAACTCGCCCTTATTTAATAGTAAGAAACAATGCATTCACTCATAAATCCTTATTTGATCCAGTAGCAAACATCTCATTACAAAACCAATCTTGGGATAATCCATTAAATTCTGACTCGTTCGGAGCAGGAGTAATAGCTGGTAGCTTACATTTACTATCTGGTTTCTTTAATTAAAAACCTTACTGTTAATTATCCAATATCTCGAAAATCAGAATGTAATAAAAGCATATTCTTTTTGAATTTCACTTTTTTTCTGTTCTAGTCTCTCAAGAAATTGTTGATGCTGCCGACTATTTGGATTAAAAGGTCTATGTGATATGGCACTTTGCACTTCTTTAACTTTGTTCATAACAATTAACGCTTCATTAGAGACCCAAGTTTGCTTAAAGTACTCCCATATATAGTCAATTGCTACATCACTTGGATGAATCATATCTGTATTATAAAACCTATAATCCCTTAGCTCATCCATCATAATTTCATAAGAAGGGAAATACGCAGCTGTGATGTCTTTATTTATCACCTGATGTATACCAGCGATTAAATGTGATTTACTTTGATTATTTTCTACAAAACCATCTTTACTATGTCTTACTGGAGAAACGGTAAACACCACTTTTACATTGGGATTCAAACTTTTGATTAATCCAACGCTATTTAGCAAACATTGAGTTACTTCTTCTACAGATAGGAGCTCTTTACTAAACTCCTTTTGAGATACTTTATGACAATTTGCTACTACCATATCCAGCGATTGTAAACGATAGACCCAAGCTGTGCCCAAAGTAATATATATATGAGTTGCCGATTGAATCTTCATATACGTCTGTTCTAATGCTCCATTTAGAGATTGTAACAAATACTCCTTATCCGAATGACTTAATCTAGAATGCGCGTCAAAACAATGCCACTGTTCATTATGATAAAACAAATCCGTTTCTGTATACGACTCTCGTTGAGTAGCCATCCATAGAAAAGTTTCAATTGCTTTGGGATGAAAAAGTATTCCGAAAGGATTTACTAAAGATTTATATTTAAAGTATGAAAATTTTTCTCCAATATTTTCAGCAAAACAAGATCCTATTAACAATAACTCTGAGTTATAATCAATCTTCGGTTGCTGAGGCTTTAAGGGTATTTTGGTTTGTAAATTCATACATAGTACCAACTCTCACCTTAATTGGTAAGAGGGGTATTGGTTTTTAATTAAACATATTGTTTTGCTTTTTCTAAAGCTTCCTCAATTCCTTTTGGATTTTTACCTCCTGCAGTGGCAAAAAATGGTTGCCCGCCTCCTCCACCTTGGATATACTTTCCAAGCTCACGAACTACTTGACCAGCATTCAATCCCTTTTCTTCTACTAAGTTTTTAGAAATGTAACACGACAATAATGCTTTACCATTATTATCTGCTCCAAAGATCATAAAAGCATTTTCTATTTCTCCTCCTAGCTCAAAAGATAAATCTTTTATTCCTGCTGGGTCAAGATCTACTTTTTTACCTAAAAATTGAATTCCGTTTATTTCTTCAAATTCTGACTTAAGATCTCCTTTTAGGTTTTTAGCCTTATCTTTCAATAATACTTCTATTTGCTTTTTAAGATTCGCATTCTCATCCTGTAAAGTAGTTATTGCTTTAATAGGATCTTTAGGGTTTTTCAAAATTGCTTTTACTTCCGAAAATGCTTCAGATTGATTTGTAAAATAATCCTTTGCAGCATCACTAGTGATCGCTTCAACTCTTCTTATCCCAGCTGCAACTGCACTTTCGGATGTTATTTTAAAATGCCATATATCACTTGTGTTTTGGACATGAATTCCTCCACATAGCTCCATAGATTCTCCAAAGCGTATTGCCCTAACATCATCTCCATATTTCTCTCCAAATAAAGCAATCGCTCCTTCTTCAATAGCCTGATCATATGATATACTACGCTTTTCTTCTAATGGTAACGCCTCTCTTATTCTAGCATTTACAAAATCCTCTACTTCCTGTAATTCATCAGAAGAAACTTTTGAAAAATGCGAAAAATCAAATCTTAAATTCCCACTATGAACCATAGAACCTTTTTGTTCTACGTGCGTACCAAGAATGGTACGTAACGCTTGGTGTAATAAATGAGTTGCTGTATGATTAGATGCTGTTCTAGATCGCTGTTTGACGTCTACAACAGCCTTATGAGTTTCATTGATATGTTTTGGTAAGGTTTTAGCAAAATGAATGATTAAATTGTTTTCCTTTTTAGTATCAACAATATAAACTACATCTCCATTAGCTACTTCCAAATATCCTTTGTCACCAACTTGTCCCCCACCTTCCGGATAAAAAGGAGTCTTATCTAGAACTAATTGATATAATTCTCCATCCTTTTTACTATTTACTTTTCGGTAACGAGAAATTCTCGTTTCTCCCGAAGTATGATCATATCCGATAAATTCTTCTGCAGCACCAGGAATTAATATTTCCCAATCTCCAGCTTTTACCTCAGAAGCTGCTCTAGAACGATCTTTTTGTTTCTGCAACTCAGCTTTAAACACATCTTCTTCATACTCATATCCTTGCTCAGATAATATCAATGCTGTAAGATCTTCTGGAAAACCAAAAGTATCATACAATTCAAAAACTTTTTCTCCAGAAACTACTTTACCCTTGGTACCTTTAATTACATTATCAAGCAATACTAGCCCTTGATCTAATGTTCTTAAAAATGAATTCTCTTCTTCTTTAATAACATTTACAATTAGGTTTTTCTGGGATTTTAATTCTGGAAAAGCTCCACCCATTTGACCACTAAGTGTATCTACCAGCTTATATATAAAAGGTTCTTTTGTATTTAAAAACGTAAAACCATATCTAATTGCTCTTCTTAAAATCCTACGTATTACATATCCAGCTCCAGTATTACTTGGCAATTGCCCATCCGCTATAGAAAATGATACTGCTCTAAGATGATCTGCAATCACCCGAATTGCTACACTAACTTTACCATTCTCATCTGTTGGTAAACTATCTTTATCATATGCAGCATTTGTAATCGTTTCTATTTCCCTAATTAAAGGTGTAAATACATCAGTGTCATAGTTAGATTTTACACCTTGTAAAGCCATACACAATCTTTCAAACCCCATTCCCGTATCCACATGTTGTGCTGGTAATTTTTCTAAAGAACTATCAGCTTTACGATTAAATTGCATAAATACGAGATTCCATATTTCTACCACTAATGGATCATCTTGATTTACCAAATCACGACCCGGTATTTTAGCTTTTTCTTCTTCCGATCTTAGATCTACATGAATTTCTGAACATGGCCCACAAGGTCCTTGATCTCCCATTTCCCAGAAATTATCTTTTTTATTTCCCATGATAATACGATCTTCTGGAACAATTTTTTTCCATAAATCATACGCTTCTTGGTCCATCTCTAGATTTTCATCTTTTGCTCCTTCAAAAACTGAAACATATAGAATGTTTTTATCTATACCGTAAACCTCGGTTAACAATTCCCAAGCCCACTCGATTGCCTCTTTCTTAAAATAATCACCAAAGCTCCAATTCCCTAACATCTCGAACATGGTATGATGATACGTATCCATCCCTACTTCTTCTAGATCATTATGCTTACCACTAACTCTAAGGCATTTTTGAGTATCGGTCAAACGATTATTCTTAGGAATTCCATTTCCTAGAAAGTATTCTTTAAATTGATTCATCCCGGCATTGGTGAACATCAAAGTAGGATCGTCCTTAATAACCATAGGCGCAGAAGGCACTATACTGTGTTTTTTGGATTCAAAAAACGCTAAAAATTGGTTTCTGATGTCTTGGGATTTCATTTTTTTATATTTTCTTTATAATCAATTAATTACCGCAAGCAACCTAAAGATATGCTATCGATATTTGTCAGTTTTTTCTGGACTTTGTGACAATTTATTATATTTGTTCTCGCCTCAAAGTATAAACAAGCCTATTTTTGGCTAATATCCTGCAAAAATAGTATATTTTAGATTATGTCAAAGGTTAAATATTACTACGATAGCGAGACGCTATCTTATCGTAGAATTGAGCAAAAGAAAGGACGTAAATTTGGTTTCGCCATTTTAGGAATTCTTGGTGCTTTTTTGGCTGGTTTTGTGCTTTTATTAATCTATCTAAACATTCCTCAACTAGAAACTCCAAAAGAAAAGGCTTACAAAAGGGAACTGGATAACATGAAGCTGCAGTATGAGCTTATGAATAAACAGTTAAAAAAAGATCACGCTGTTCTTGCCGAAATTGCTGAAAGAGATGATAATATTTACAGATTATACTTTGGTGCGCCACCAATTCCTGAAGAAGTGAGAGGTGCTGGTTATGGAGGTGTTAATAGATATAAAGGCTATGAAGGTTATGATAATTCTGAAATGATTATCGAAAGTCAAAAACAAATAGACAAGCTTACAAAACAAATAGCTGTGCAATCTATTTCATTAGATGAAATTAAAAATTTAGCAGAGCAAAAAGAAGAATTACTATCAACAATTCCAGCAATCCAACCAATTCAAAATTCTGATTTAAAAAGAATGGCATCTGGATATGGATGGAGAAGTGATCCTTTTACTAAGGCTAGAAAATTTCATTACGGAATGGATTTTTCTGCGGCCACAGGAACACCAATATATGCATCTGGGAATGGAACAGTAACAAGAGCTGATGCAAATTCTAGCGGTTATGGTAAACATATTAGGATAGACCATGGCTTTAATTATGTAAGTCTCTATGCACATCTTAGCAAGTACAATGTTAAAAAGGGTCAAAAAGTAAAGCGTGGTGATGTTATTGGTTATGTAGGAAGTACGGGTAGATCGGTAGCTCCTCATCTTCATTACGAAATATTTAAAGATGGAGAACGTATTAATCCACGTAATTTTTATTATGGAAGTTTAACTTCTGAAGAATTTAATGAAATGCTAAAAGCTTCTTCTTTAATTAATGAAACTCTAGATTAATTCCTATGCGCAAAGCACTTCTTCTTGTATTTTTAATTGGTTTTAATTTTAGTATACAAGCACAGAAATTTTCTAAAGAAACTATTGACTCAATGATTACTATCGTTGAGGATTTTAAACTAGAAATGGAAAAACTTTCAATCCCCAAAAGCATTAAGCTAATGGCGGTTGGAGATATTATGATGGGAACTAATTTTCCTAACGAAAGTTATTTACCACCAAAAGATAAAGGTCCATTTGATGATGTTAATATTGTTTTACAACAAGCAGATATTCTTTTCGGAAACTTAGAAGGCACACTTACTGATGTTGGAGAAAATGCGAAACGATGTTCTGACCCTTCTAAATGTTACTCCTTTCGTTCTCCGGAGTATTTTGGTAAATATCTAGAAGAAACAGGTTTTGATGTAATGAGTATTGCAAATAATCATATTGGTGATTTTGGAGCCATTGGCATTAAAAACACAGCCAAAACTCTCGAAAAACATAACATTGCATATGCCGGTATTTTTGCACAAGAATCTACTATATTCGAAAAAAATGGAATCACGTATGGATTTTGTGCCTTTGCCCCAAATAAAGATTGCGTAAAAATTCATAACTTAACCAAAGCAAAAAGAATTGTTAAGGAACTAAAGGAGAAAGTAGACATTGTAATTGTTTCTTTTCACGGAGGAGCAGAAGGAGCTGATCACACACACGTAACAAGAAAAACTGAACGTTTTTATGGTGAAGATCGAGGTAATGTATATCTTTTTGCACATACTTTAATAGATGCTGGAGCAGATATTATTCTTGGACATGGACCGCATGTATCAAGAGCGTTTGAAGTATATAACAATAAGTTCATTGCTTATAGTTTAGGTAATTTTTGCACCTATTCTAGATTTAATCTAACTGGAATAAAGGGATATGCACCTATTGCTGAAATTGAAGTAGACCCTAAAGGTAATTTCATAAAAGGAAAACTGCATTCTGCAAAACAGATTGATGAGATATATCCTTTTATGGATGATAAGAAAAGAGCTTTAAAGGAAATTGAAAAATTAACTGGCGAAGATTTTCCTGAAAGTAATTTGGTTTTTGAACAAGATGGAACTTTTACTCAAAAAAACGAGAATTAACTATGTATGTTGACTTACCGAAAAAAATGTACTATGGTATTGGCGAAGTAGCCGATGCATTTGACGTGAATGCTTCTCTGATTCGTTTTTGGGAAAAAGAATTTGACATCCTTAAGCCAAAAAAGAACGCTAAAGGAAATAGAAAATTCACTCCAGAAGACATCAAAAACCTAGAACTGATTTATCATTTAGTAAAAGAACGCGGGTTTACCCTAGAAGGGGCCAAAATTCATCTAAAAGAACAAAAACAAGAAGCTTTAGACAGCTTTGATATTATTAGGAAGCTGGAATCTATTAGAGGTCAATTATTGAAGATTAAGGAACAACTTTAATTTTTCATACTACGAAAGTACTTTATTTCTCTATATAACCTAGAAATATACTTGACTCAATCGAAGTAACATCAGATTGCATTTGTGTGAGTTTTGTTATACTTGCTACTAACGGAAAATCCTTAAAATTAAACATTAACCAATCCCTTCTTCTACCATCTCTATCACGCACTTGTCCAGTACTTAAAGCATTAGTTATTTCGGATTTTAATTCAGATGTTTCTGCCATTATCAAAAGTGTTTCTCTAAGTTGATCTATTTTCTCAACAAACTCTTTCCCTTTTTCTGAAAAACCGTTTCCCGTAAAAAAAATAGTATTTGGTTCCCCCATTAGTTCATAATTCTGAGGGTCCTTTTCACCTAACATCTCCTGTTTTATGGACTCTATATATTCTTTAAAACTAGTTGTTATAGAATCTACACGTAATGCTTTAACCAAAAGTTCTTCATTCTCTATTAATGCTAATAAAGAATCATTGTTTTTTTGAACTGAATAATTCTTTTGTTGCAAAGCTTCATCCATTTTACCGAATGCAGAAACAACATCTCTACTACTCTTAACCACAAGAAAACTAATCCCTGAAATTATAAATATTAGCAACAATAGTATTATCAAAAGAGGTTTTTTCATATTCAGAACTTTACTTCTTTCTAAAATAAACCGCTACGGGCACTCCATGAAAATCAAACTCTTTACGCAGTTTATTTTCCAAAAATCGTTTATATGGTTCTCGAATATATTGAGGCAAATTACAGAAAAACGCAAATTGTGGTTGAGGTGTAGGTAACTGCATGCAATACTTTATTTTTACATACTTTCCCTTATATGCTGGAGGTGGATTCCTCTCTATAATAGGAAGCATTGTATCATTCATTACACTCGTTTTGATCTTTTTAGAACGATTTTTATATACATCTACAGCAGTCTCTATAGCTTTGAAAAGCCTTTGTTTAGTTAATGCTGAAATAAAAACAATAGGTACATCTGTAAAAGGCTCTATCTGCTTACGGATGTACTTCTCAAAATCTTTTAAAGTATTACTTTCTTTATTTTCGATTAAATCCCACTTATTCACTAAAATCACAATACCCTTGCGGTTACGTTCTGCTAACCAAAATATATTTTGAACCTGAGCATCAAATCCGCGAGTAGCATCCACTAGTAATAAACATACGTCACTATGTTCTATAGCACGAACAGATCTCATAACAGAATAAAACTCTAAATCTTCTTTGACCTTAGATTTACGCCTTATTCCAGCAGTATCTACTAAGTTAAATTCAAAACCAAAACGATTATATTTAGTATCAATGGCATCTCTAGTGGTTCCTGCAATATCTGTAACGATATATCGATCCTCTCCTATAAGCGCATTAATAAAAGATGATTTTCCTGCATTAGGTCTTCCTACTACTGCAAAACGCGGTAATTCCGAAACTTCTTCTTCTTCCTGTTCTGGCAGGGCTTCTACCAAAGCATCTAACAATTCTCCTGTACCGCTTCCATTAATGCTAGCAATCGTATAATACTCTCCAAGACCCAGACTATAAAACTCTACAGCATTTTCAGCTCTCTTACCATTATCTACCTTATTCACTGCTAAAAAAACTGGCTTATCAACTTTACGAAGCAAATTAGCAACTTCTTCATCCATACCTGTTACACCTGACTCCACGTCTACCATAAAAATGATTGCATCCGCTTCATCAATAGCTAGCTCAACCTGTTTATCAATTTCAGCCTCAAAAATATCATCACTTCCTACTACATAACCACCTGTATCTATAAGTGAGAACTCTTTACCATTCCAATCACTTTTACCATAGTGACGATCTCGAGTAACGCCGCTAACCGCATCTACGATTGCTTCTCTTCTCTGGATCAGTCTATTAAAAAAAGTAGATTTTCCTACATTAGGTCGTCCTACAATTGCCACTATATTGCTCATTATCCTGAATTCTAAAATTTGTGCAAAATTAGTCTTTTTATTCTTCCTAAACTATTGAACCGTAATATGAAGTAAATAAAAATAAAGAGGAAGGTAATAAAAACGAAAAAGCTCAACGGTCAGCGCATCGACCTATTGAACTTTTTCATAATTGATAGTCAGTCAGTGAAATAATTACTTATTTCAAAGATAAAAACAATTCTATATAAGTTGGTTACTGTAAAACAACAAACTTTTTATGGACGTGATTACTTCACTTCATAAATTGCTACTGTATTAGAAACTTCGTTAGTAACTATTACTAATGCTTCGCCTGTTGGACTATCTTCGGCTTTTATAGTGATTAAACCTTCTGGTGAGATATCTGACGCATCTCTTAGCCATTCTATAAACCTAGGATTAACTGGATTAGAGATATCATATACCATGATCCCTCCTGTTCTCTCTAAACCTACAAATAACAATGTACTTCTACCTATACTCAAGGTCTCTACCGCTTCTGGTTCTGCACCTTTATCATCTGATCTATTATCTACTCCATCACCCTCGTTACTATTAAATGTGCTAGGATCTAATTCAAATACAGTTTTTGCTATTTGATCTCCACTATCGTATACCTTAACTCCGGTGGTGGACCAAATTGTAAAAGACCTTCCTCCATAAGCATAAATTTGATCTACATCACCATCACCATCTATATCTCCATTGGCGGTTGTAGTCTTTAGTCTTCCTAAATTTTCATCTAACTGTAAAGTTTCTGCATCGGGATATGCAGTAGGATCTAAAACTAAGTCCTTTACTCTTTCTTCTTCTGAATATCCATCATAATCTCTTGCATCTCCTTCATTAGCAGTAATTAAAAATCTAGCTCCTTGTATTCTAGTAAAAATCATGGCATCAGGATGATAGTATCCCAATACAGGCCAATTTTGGAAATTCCCTACAATATCATCCCTATCGCTAGCATCTATTTGATTTTCTGGAAGGGCATAATTTTTTACCCCTAAACCTGTAATATCCCTAAGTGTTTTAGATCTTAAATCTATTATCGCAATACCATTATTTTCTTGCAATGCAACATAAGCAGTTTTAGAATCATCTGAAACTGCAATATACTCTGGTTCTATATCCTGAGCTAACGTTGCCCCAGGACCAAATACTCTAAAGTCATTACCTATAGTCCTCCCATTAAAGCCAGTAAAACTTACTTGATTTACTTCTCCAGTACCAACTTCAATTATTGTAATCGATCCTTCTGGATCTAAAGTATATTCATCATTAGGCTCTCCTTCATTAGCTGCAACAATATATTTACCATTAGGGCTAAAAGTCACCATATCAGGTAGTGCTCCTGCAGGATAAGTATTTAAAAGAGTTTGTGATGCTGCATCATAGGTTACAATCGTACCATTTGCTTGTTTATTAGCTGCATTTTCTAGCGCGACAGCCACAATTCCTTCATGCACAGTTACACTATTTGGAATTCCATTTAAAGCAATATCTGTCCCCGCTATAGGATTGGAAGGGTTAGATATATCCCAAACAGAAAGTTCCACATCATTTGGGTTTACTACAAATAACTTAGCTGTCTCTGGATCAAAGGCAGAAATTTCTGCAAAACCTTCGTCTCCGGTTCCATTTATAAAACCTCCGATTTTGTTAAACGTAAGATCATCAGTACTGCCACCTCCCCCTTGATAATCATCAAGATTACAAGAATAAAATAATCCTAAAGCCCCAATTACAACTAGACTTGATTTGTTAAAGATTTTCATTATTAATTTGATTTGCGTTAGCTAGCTAAATTCAATAATGTATATATCTTTAATGTTATGAAAAGAATAAATTATAAATAACTTAAACTTCAAAAAAAACTGTCTAAAGAATACTCTTTAGACAGTTTTATATTAAATTATTTTAAAAATACTATTTATTTGACAATAAACTTCTTGTATTCTGTTCCTTCTTCTTTATCAATCTTCATTAAATACATACCTGAAGGCATTGAGCTTAATGTATCAAAAGTTAACGATGTTTTACCCTTCTTAATTTCATTCTCAGCAGTTTCAGGAATCATAGTTGAACCAGACAAACTATAAAAAGATACATATACTTTTTGATCTTTCTTAGATGCTACATCAACCGTCAGTGTTTCTCCTGATCTCAATACCGTTGGATATACAGTGGATGATATAATTGATTCATCACAATCTTGAACAAAAACTGTTACTTCATCCATATCACTACAACTACCTACAGTAATAGTTAATGTATAAGTTGTGGTAGTACTTGGTGACACCACAATACTTCTTGTTGTCTCTCCTGTTGACCATAAATAGGTATCAGCAATAGTAGAAGTTAAAGTTGCTTCTTCCCCAAAACCTTCACATAAAAATTTATCTCTTCCAGCATTCACTTCTACAATAGTAACTCCAACAACAACCTCATCTATGGCTTCACAACTACCACTTGTTAAAATAACAGAATATGTAGTTGTTTCTGTAGGTGATACAGTTATACTTGTTGTAGTTTCTCCAGTAGACCAAAGAACATCTCCTTCTCCTGCCACTGTAAGCACTACTTCTTCTCCCAAACATATTTCTTGATCATCTCCAGCATCTGCAACAAGAGTACAACCTTCTACCGAAACAGTCACTTCATCCTCAGCAGAACATCCATTTGCGGAAACAGTAACAGTATATGTAGTAGTTTCTTCTGGAGAAACCTCAATTGTCGCAGTAGTTTCTCCTGTTGACCACACATAAGTGTCACCTCCTGTAGCGGTAAGCATAGTAGCCTCTCCTACTGCAATAGTTTGATCATCGCCAGCATCAGCAGTTACCGATTTTACTGTAACAGTTACCTCATCTGCAGCAGAACAACTACCGTTTGTAACTTCTACAGTATATGTAGTAGTATCAGATGGCGAAACTTCAATAGTAGCAGTAGTCTCTCCTGTTGACCATAAAACATCACCTTCTCCAACTACTGTAAGCGTTGCGGTTTCTCCTTCACAAATATCTTGATCATCTCCCGCATTTGCAGTAGCAGAATTTACAGTTACAACCACTTCATCTGCAGCAGAACAATTGCCATTAGTCACTTCTACAGTATATGTTGTAGTCTCTAATGGTGAAACTTCAATAGTAGCTGTAGTCTCTCCTGTTGACCATAAAACATCACCTTCTCCTACTACTGTAAGCATTGCTGTTTCTCCTTCGCAAATATCTTGATCATCTCCCGCATTTGCTGCAGCAAAACTTACAGTTACAACTACTTCATCTTCTCCAACACAATCAGTACAACTTGTAACAGTTACAGAATAGGTTGTATCTTCTTCTGGCGATACAGTAATACTTTGTGTAGTTTCTCCGTTAGACCACAAATACTGAACCTGTCCTTCTTCTTGAGAAATACAATCTCCTATGTTTATATTAAAATCTCCAAAAGAATCAGGATCTCCTTCTAGATTAAACCATCCTGAAGCTCCATAAACCTGAGGTGTATATTCAAACACATTAGCTCCATTTCCTACTTGAAATGCCTCTCCTCTTCTAGAAATATCATAACTTAATGTGCCTCCAATTTGAGTAATAGTTCCACTAATTTCTGTGTAATACTCCCAACCGGTTGCATCTTCTGATTGACAAAAACTATCTTTAGGACTATCAACAGGTGGAGTATTAGTTAAACCAGAGAATGTAGCATCCACTAAGAATGATGTATTTGTAGAATTATACTCAAATACTTCACCTTTTAATGTAGCTGTTCCATCTGTGGTATTATCATTCCAAACAAGATCTACATTTCTAAACCATAGTCTGGTACCATTATCATTTATAAAAACAACAAATTGATGCTGTCTTCCTCTACAATAGTCTGTATCTTTAACACCATACTCTACACAATCACCACAATTAACACCTGTGGCCTGAGCAGTCAATGTAACCTCTTCTCCTAAACATATTTCTTGATCATCTCCTGCATCTACTATAACTGGATCATTTACTACAACAGTAACTGAATCAGATGCCTCGCAACTACCGCTTGTTGCAGTAACTACATATATTGTTGTTTCAGTTGGAGATACTGTAATTGTTTCAGTAGTTTCTCCGTTAGACCAGCTAAATGTACCTTCTCCAATAGCAGTTAATGTAACTGTTTCTCCTAAACATATATTTTGATCATCTCCAGCGTCAACAACAGCGGATTTAACGGTTACCGTTACTTCATCTGTTGCAGAACAACCATTACAATTAGTTACTGTTACAGAATATGTTGTATCTTCTTCTGGCGATACAGTAATACTTTCTGTAGTCTCTCCATTAGACCATAAGAAACTAGTATTATTTGTCTCGGAAGTAATGCAATCTCCAAAATTAAAATTGAAATCTCCTACTGGATATTCACTATCATTAGTATCAAACCATCCACAAGCTCCAAACTTACCTAATTCTTTTTCAGTTTGGTTAGCTCCATTACCCATCTGGAATGCTGGCCCCCTTCTAGTTAAAGTAGTAGACCAAGATCCATCCTCACTAGTAATAGTTCCAGTAAACTCTGTGTAATATTGCCAAGCTGATTCATCTTCATCATTACATAAATGTGATTTTGGACTATTGGCAGGAGTAATTGCAGTTTTCCCTGTAAACACTGCATCAACTTCATAATTTGATTGTGTATTTGTATAATCAAAAACAGTACCTTTAAGAGTTGCAGTTCCATCTGCAAGTTCGTTCCACTCTAAATCTACATTAGAAAAGAATCTTCCGCCATCTAACCACAACACATAGTTTTGATTCCCCTTACAATAGTCAGTATTTTGTATACCATATTCGATACAGCTCTCACAACTTTCATTTCCATCAGTAATAGCGGTTAAAGTAACCTCATCTCCTAAACAAATCTCTTGATCTTCTCCAGCATCTACCTGCGGAACATCATTTATTACAACTTCTACAGAATCTGAAGCATTACAATTTTCACAATCCTTAACCGTCACTGTATAAATTCCTCCTTCACTTACGGTAATGGATGGAGTAGTTTCTCCTGTAGACCACAGGTAACTTACCTCTGTTGTTGAAGTTGTAACACAGTCTCCTAGGTTAAAATTAAAGTCTCCTCTATTATATTGATTATCCGTTGTATTAAACCAACCGCAGGCTCCAAATTTTCCTTCTTCAGTTTCTGTAACATTAGCTCCATTTCCTAATTGAAAAGCTGGCCCTCTTCTTGACAGATCAATTGACCAAGATCCGTCAGAACTTGTTACAGTACCAGTTAACTCTGTATAATAAATCCATGCAGATTCATCT
The DNA here is from genome assembly GCF_003443695.1 of Aquimarina sp. AD1. Lineage (NCBI taxonomy): Bacteria > Pseudomonadati > Bacteroidota > Flavobacteriia > Flavobacteriales > Flavobacteriaceae > Aquimarina > Aquimarina sp. AD1. The sequence goes on from NZ_CP031966.1 coordinate 3,044,467, forward strand.
TCATTATTACACTCATGCTCTTTTGGACTATTTGTTGGTGTGGTATCTGTTCTTCCTGAATAGACTGCATTTACCTCATACGTAGTCTGGGTTAAGGTATGATCAAAAATAGTTCCAGTCAATGTTGCTGTACCATCTGCCAATTCATTCCATTCTAAATCAACATTAGAGAACCATCTTGGATTATTACCATCCGTTAACCACATTACGTAATCTTGATCTCTTTTACAATTATTAGTGTTTAATACACTATATTCTCCTATACAATCTACACATTCCGATGCTCCAGAAACTATTGCACTAAGTGTTACTTCTCCTTCTCCACAAAACTCTGAATCATCACCAGCTTCTACAGTTAAAGCACAACTTACATCATCGTCCGTACAAGAATCAAATATATGCTGGTGTAACTCTCCTTGAATATGGTGATAATTTGCTGCGATAACTTGTCCATTAATATTTCCTGAGGAATCCTTTACCACATCTGATTTGGGAGCAAACAAACTACCTATGATTGTTGAACCTCCTTTTAAGGTAATACTTGAATTATTATAAAAATTCCAAATAATAAAGGCTCCTTGCTGATCCCCAATTCCAGAAAGATTTAGAATATTCCATTCAAAATCACCTGCCGCATCAACATTTATAATTAATGGTGTATTCTGACTTGGAGTATTTTCAAAAGTTAGATAAGGAAGGTTCTGCAACTCTGTCCCAGTAATATGCAAAACGTTTACTGTATTTTCAGAAAGTAAAATTTTATTATCATTACTTATCTGAACATTAGATAACATATTACTATATGAGATAGATTTTGATTCGAACGCTGCAAAAGCTGCTTCAAAATCAATCAAATTAGCCTGACCAACTGAACTTTGATCTTGCTTTCTTTGTACTTGAATTCTTGGCTTAGCATTGTAATCTCCAGCAGTAACTCTAGTATTAACTGATGCAAAATTAAAATCTACATCAAAAACTGATGATCCATTTAAATCACCTACTTTGGTGTATCCTTGATTAAGATGTATTCCTTCTCCTGAGATGTAAATTACTTTACCATTTACAACTAAGGATGAAGCTCGGTCATCTCCATTAAAAAAATTAGTCCCTGGCGTTTGAGCCGCTATTGTAATGATTCCATGAATAGTTAAATCTCCTCCTAATGCAATAGGACCTTCGGTATCTCCACCATTAACTATAGTATTATACCTAACAAATGCATTATACCCCAATGCTTTTTCTAATGGGTTATTACAAACAGATGTTGTTGAATCAAAACTTGCATTATTCTTGTCAGCCAAGGTGTTAAATCCCGAGGTCAACATAAAAATGACGATCATTGCTAGGCTAAAGAAAGAAGAACTTATAGAAGTCACTATCACTTTACCACTCAATGAGTTAAGCTTGTTAGTAGTTTTAGACATTGTGTAGTTGTTTTTTTCGTTCGAGTTTCAGAAACTCAAACTGGTTAATTTATTTTGGGTTTTATAAGATAAATACGCGGGACAAGAAATCACACATTGATTTAAGACTACAAGAGTCAACAAATCCTTTGTAATTTATTTAGATTTTAGAGTTAAGCGTTTATTAAAAAGTGTGTGAAGATAAAGTATTGTTCATATCATATTTTAGGGCGTTTTAAATATGTTAATAACGCAAAACTATATGTTTCCCTCTAAAAAAACACATAAAAAGATGTAAAAACGTTTAACTGCAGCATTTTATCCGCCAAATACAGTTTTCCCGTAATTATCAAAATTTAAAAGCTCACAAAAATCCTACAAACAAAGTAAGGGAGTTTTTACCTAAAAGAATTAACGATTATAACCAAAGCGTTTTAGTTGACGTTCGCTATTTCGCCAGTTTTTATTAACCTTCACATATAACTCAATATGAATTTGTTTTCCAAAAAACTTCTCTAATTCCTTTCTAGCCTCTACTCCAACTCTTTTAAGTGCCGATCCTTTATGACCTATTATAATACCTTTTTGAGACTCTCTCTCGACCATAATTACCGATCTAATTCTGATAATTTTTTCATCTTCAAAAAATTCTTCAGTTTCTACCTCTACGGAATATGGAATCTCCTTTTTATAGTGCATTAAGATCTTTTCGCGAATCGCTTCGTTTACAAAAAACCGCTCTGGCTTATCGGTCAATTGATCCTTTGGATAAAAGGCGGGTGAATCTGGTAATAACTCTACAATTCTTCCAAAAACTTCTTTAACATTAAAGTTTTCTAAGGCAGAGATTGGATATAATTCTGCATTAGGAACTTTTTCTGCCCAAAACTGAACTTGCTGCTCTAATTGCTCTTGGTTAGATTTATCTATCTTATTTAATAATAAGAAAACTGGGATCTTAGCACTTGTAATCTTATTAAAAAATGCTTCATCTTTCAGTTCCTTTTCACCTATCTCAACCATATAGATAAGAATATCCGCATCCTCAAAAGCCGACTTTACAAATCCCATCATAGATTCTTGCAATTCATATGCTGGTTTTATAATTCCTGGAGTATCCGATAAAATAACTTGAAAATCATCTCCATTTACAATTCCCAAAATCCTATGCCTAGTTGTCTGTGCTTTAGACGTGATTATGGACAACCTTTCTCCAATGAAAGCATTCATCAATGTTGATTTTCCAACATTTGGATTACCAATGATATTTACAAAACCTGCTTTATGAGCCATATATATGATTTTGTTGCAAAGTTAGTCCATTATTATACAAAATTGTCCAATCTAGAGAAGGAATATTTTATACTAAAATAGATTTAGACATACAATTTCAGCTTTATAAAACAGTATTTAAGACACATAAAAAATATTATATCCATAAACCTTTTGTTAATTTTTCGTAAATTTAATTCCAGTATGTTTTTAAAACCCCACAAAAACAGATAATTTATTTTATAAATACTGGGATTATTTTGGGAAATTATTCTATCTCTTTTTTAACTATTTCGAAAACATATCACACCATACGCACATGTGTATCTGTGATGGTACTACTTATGCTATCACAATTCAGTTTTGCACAAAACACAGATAAACTTCTTACCAAGGCTGACGAAAGTTTTGAAGCATTAGCTTATATAAACGCTCGTGACATCTATCTAGATGTTGCAAAACAAGGATATTCCTCTTCAGACCTTTATCGAAAATTAGCAGACTCCTATTATTTCACAGGAGAACCAGAAGAATCTATTCAATGGTACGAAAAATTAATCTCAAATTTTTCTGAAGAAATAAAACCGGAGTATTTGTTTAGATATGCTCAAAGCCTTAAAAGTACAGAGCGATATAATGAAGCAGACGATGTTATGGAAAGGTTTAATACAATTACAGGAAATGACAAAAGAGCAAAATCTTTTATAAATAAACGCGATTATTTAGATTTCATAGAAATGCAATCTGGTAAATATGATTTATACACTCTTACCATAAATTCTGAATATTCTGATTACGCTCCAAGTTTTGATCACAAAGGAAACATAGTATTTGCTTCCTCCAGAAGTAAAAACTCCAAGCTTCATGAGTGGAATAAAATGCCATTCTTAGATCTTTTTTCTTCAAAAATAAATAACAACAATATTTCTACACAAGAATCAAAAAAATTAAAAGGTAAAATAAATACCAAATTTCATGAATCTTCTACAAGTTTTACTAAAGATGGAAAGACAATGTATTTTACGCGAAATAATTTCACCAATAACAAACTTGGTAAAAGTAGAAAAGGAGTTGTTTTATTAAAATTATATAAAGCTACTCTTTCTAACGAAAAATGGTCTAATATTGAAGAACTCCCTTTTAATAGTGATAATTACTCAGTTTCCCACCCTGCCTTAAGTCCTGATGGTAAACAATTATATTTTGCTAGTGATATGAAAGGAACTAGAGGGAAGTCTGATTTATTCGTAGTAAATATACTTCCTAATGGAAAATACGGAAAACCCAAAAACCTAGGAGACAATATCAATACAGAAGGTAGAGAAACTTTTCCATATGTAAGTGAGAGCGGAAGATTATATTTTGCAAGTGATGGTCACGTTGGACTAGGTGGATTAGACGTATTCGTTGCTATTATTAAAGACACAGGGTTATATGAAATATTCAATGTAGGGAAACCAGTAAATAGCCCAAAAGATGATTTCTCATTTGTATTAGATGAAGAGAACAATACGGGTTATTTTGCAAGCAATAGAAGGGGTGGAAAAGGAAATGATGACATCTATAGTTTTAGACAAACAGAGGAATTAATTACTGAGTGCAGAGAATTCTTAAGTGGTATTATCACAGATAATGAAACAAATGAAACTATTGCTAATGCTAATGTAACATTATTAGATACTGATGGGAACATCATAAATGAAATTAAGTCCGATTATGATGGAGCCTATAATTTTGAAGTTGATTGTGACAAGCAATATATTATTCGTGTCTCTATAGAAGGATTTAATCCCAATGATATTATTTTTAAATCAAAAAATACTTTTGAAACTATTAATAATGTCCAGATACCTTTTAAGAAAGAAAAACTATTGTCTACTACATCCGAACCGGTTAATATAGGTGATGATATTGTCGCCCCGTTGCAGTTACGAACTATTTTCTTTGACCTAGATACTGACGAGATTAGACCAGATGCAATTGCTGATTTACAGAAGGTTATTTCTGTTATGAAACAGAATCCTAATTTAAAAATTGAAGTGCGTTCTCATACAGATAGTAGATCTAGTTATTGGTATAATAAAAAACTTAGTGTAAAGCGGATGCGAGCTACAGTAAGATATATCATTCGTAAAGGAAGAATCAATTGGAGACGTATTAAAGGAAAAGCTTATGGAGAACGAAGACTCATTAATAAATGTGCAAACGGTATTCCTTGTACAGAAGAAGAACACCAAGAAAATAGAAGAAGTGAATTTATCGTAAGGAAGTAATTTTCTGAAAGTAAACCTTAGCTTGAGCATTAACTTTAGGTGCTAATAGTAATCCAGAAATTACTGTAGGTATTGCCATTAACGCAAAAGCGCTATCTATTAAATTAATAGCAAAATCAATCTTCACTACAGCTGAAACAATAATAGACCCTATATAAATATAATTATAATATTTACCGTACTTGGGCTTAGTTAAAAAACCTAAGCACGTTACTCCATAATAAGAAAATGAAAATAATGTTGATAAGGCAAAAACAAGAACCATAACAATCACTATACCATCTCCCATCCCATAAGGTAAAACAGAATTAAAAGCCTCTAAAGTAAGTGAAATACCATTACCGTCAGAATATCTCCATACCCCAGTGGATAAAATTGCTAATGCAGTTAGTGTACATATAAGAAGTGTATCGATAGCAGGACCAATCATAGCTACAAGTCCTTCTCTAACAGGCTCATCAGTTTTAGCTGTCCCGTGCATCATAGGTGCAGTACCAATTCCTGCTTCATTAGAAAAAGCGGCTCTTTTCACTCCCGTTTTAATCAAATACCCCAAAACTCCCCCTGCAGCAGCCTCCCCAGAGAAAGCATCCGAAAAAATTAAAACAAACATCTCGGGTACATAATCCATACGTAAAATCAATATGGTAAAGACTGTAATAAAATACAAAACCACCATAAAAGGGACTAACTTACTAGCCACTAACCCAATCCTCTTAATCCCTCCAAGAATAACAAATGATGCCATTATAGCCAAAACGATCCCTATATATAATTTAGCTTCTTCGTTCCAATCCAAAACATCAACTAAAGTTTGAGTAAGTTGATTTACAGTAAAAGCAGGTAATGTCCCTACTAAACCAGCTAATGCAAAGAAAATGGCTAATGGTCTCCAATGACGTCCCAATCCAGCTGTAATAACATACATTGGGCCACTAAGCGTCTTACCCTCTTTACTCTCTGATCTATACATAACAGCAAGAGTGCACGTATAGAATTTAGTAGCCATACCAATTAATGCACTAATCCACATCCAGAAAATTGCTCCTGGACCGCCCATTACTAATGCTATAGCGACTCCACTAATATTCCCCATGCCGACTGTTGCCGCAATCGCTGATGATAATGCCTGAAAATGAGTCAATTGACCTGGATCATTTTCATTATCATATTTACCTCTTAAGATGTTTATTGCGTGTCGGAAATATAAAAATGGCGTAAAACGAGAATAGATAAGAAAAAATAAGCCTCCTCCAACTAATAGAATAAGTAATGGCCAATCCCATATCCATGAACTAAATACTGCAACACTCTCTTCTATTTTTTTAAACATAAGCCTTGTAAGTATGCTAAAGGTACTATATATTTCTAATTACAAATGAATAGTAAATTATTATAGTAAAATAACCACTTTACTCAAAACTATTATGTAGCTCTTATAAATCTAGGTTTATTAATTCCCCTATCATACATTACGATACTTCCTGCCACAGCAACATTAACACTTAATTCTGACTTAAACTTAATTAAGAAATGTGACTTTTCTACAGCAGTTTTAGATAATCCATGATCCTCAGCTCCTAACAAGTAGACACATCTTTTAGGGTGATTAAAAGTTTCTAATGGCACCGCATCATTCGTTAATTCAACACCTACTAGCATTGCTCCTTTTGGAAGATGTTTATAAAAATCTTGAAAAGTATCATAATGAAAATATGGCATAGATTTTACCGCATTATGTGTATCACTTGCTTGTTTTGCATATCTGTTACCAATTGTAAATATATAATTCGCTCCCATATTCTGAGCAGTTCTCCAGAGGACTCCTAAATTCTCAGGAGTTTTTCCATTCTGAATACCGATACCAAAAAATTCATTTTCAAAATTATCTATCATATTACAAAAGTAAATAGTAACACTTTAATAGCAATAAAAAATGATTCATACTCCAACCCAGACACCTCAATTATGTTAAAACCGTAATGAGATGTACGAATTCTAAATTGATCCTAACGAATTCTAAAACCAACTTATTTTAACCGTTTATAGCATATAAATTTGTACAAAATAATCAACCTCAAAATAATACTGTTATGAAAAAGATCATTGTTTTTTTCATCCTAATATTAGGATTTCAGTTTATGAAAGCACAAAGTTTTCAGAAGACGGGAAAGTACACAGCAGTTACCGAAATTAAAGAGAATGGTTCAGAACAACCGACTTGCATTGTTAATCTGATTCGTTTGGGGGGAATTTCGGAAAACGTATTTACTTTCACACTCAATGATATTGAGCTTTTTGAGGACATCTTTATCACCACCTTAGAGAACCCTGGTCTGGAAGGGATCTCTGAGGTGATTAAGATGGAAGTGGAATACTTAGCTTGTTGTGCTCAGGTAGAATCACATTACTTTATGATAACAGACAAAAATGAACTTGTATCCTTACCACAATTAACAAATGTTTATTGTGAGAATTCAGATACAGATTCTCAATATACTTTTCCTAATCAACAATATGGTATAGAAGGAAACATTCTTGAAACCGAAACTTTATATAAAGAAACAGCAGAAATTAAATACGTAAACCTAAAACAAAGCTTTACCTGGAATGACAACAAAGTTAATACTCCAAAGAATACAGCAATCACCAGTTACTAGAATATTTGGTGTAGAAAATAACACTATTTATTATTCAATTATTCTATTGTACTGTATCGCTTTATTTTTTTTCACAATCCTAGTAAGTTTTAATATTTTCTAAAAAAATAAAACTATTGTATACGGCAGGCGCGTCCAATTATTTCCAATTTGTTTTTTCCCAAAAAAACTGCCTGCTTGTATACGGTTTTACTCAACATCATTTTCATCAAATTATTTAATGGGAGTACACATAACAAGAGAATCAGTTTGATTATATTTGTTATCAAACCATAGTTTTTTATGAGCCCCAAATGCTTTTCATATCTACTATCCTTTTCAATTATATGGATAAGTGCTATTCATTTATTATCTGCTCAAAATAATGGCCTTAGGGCATATACATTAGAAGACGGGCTTCCTCAATCTCAAGTATATGATATTATACAAGATGATATTGGTTATTTGTGGCTTGGTACACGTGGAGGTGGAATAAGTAGATTTAATGGAGAAGAATTTGAAACCTGGAACGAAGATGATGGTCTCTTATCCAACTACATACACTCCTTACTCTTTTCTAATGACAGTTTATTCATAGGAACTAGAAGAGGATTATCGATAAAAACAAAAAAGAAATTTCATAATTTCGAAGGATTACAAGTAAACAAAATATTTAGAATTCACAATAAAACTTATCTAGCTACTAATGTCGGCATCTATATATATAACCGCAGTGATGGATTAAAAAAAATACAATTAGATCCTAAAATAAATACCAGCATTGTAAATGGAATTGTGTTTGATGGTAAGTTATTCTGGATAGCTACAAATAAAGGTCTTTGGAAATTAAATAAAATTCATAAAGATGCTAGCATTATGGTACGTCATAGTGCATATAATTTTACTTCGGCATTATATCACAAAACAAAAGTATTTGCGGCAGCTATAAATCAAGGAATTTTAGTTTTAAATACAAATGCTAAAAGTTATGGTAATAAATGGATCCAAAAACCATTAAATGTCAATAACATTTCAGTTTTAGATACAGAATTATGGTTCTCTACGAATAATGAAGGAATTACTGTATTGGATGCCAATAATTATCGATTAAAGAAAAAAATAAATCGAAAAAACGGTTTAGCAGTTTCTACTATTAGAAAAACCATTTCGGATCGTCAGTCCAATATTTGGATTGCAACATCTGGAGGAGGGTTCTATAAATATTCTCAAAATAATTTTACCCACTATAATCAAGATACTGGACTAAAAGGTAATCGCGTATATGCTGTTCATAGTTTTAACGAAGAAATCTGGGCCTCAAACTCGGAAGCTGGATTAATAAAAATTGATTCTACGGGAATAGTTCAAGTCAAGCAAGACAAAAGGTTATCTGAAATAAAAATCAAAACTATCACGCATGATAGCAAAGGAAATATCTGGGCAGGTACCGAAGGAAAAGGAATCTTATTTAAAGAAATTAAATTTAAAGACAGCATCGTAACTCGTAATAAGAAGTCCAAAAAACAGAGAAAGGATACAATAACCAAAGAGGTTATCAAGAACTACATCATTAATAAAAGAAGAGGTTTATCTTCTAATTGGGTTCGATCTATACATATTTCTGGAGACACTATTTGGGCAGCCACTTATTCTTCTGGAATTACCAGATTTATATATGATTACAAGAAACACAAAGTAAGATCTGTTAGACGATTCACTAAAAAGCGTGGCATAAAAGACCTTGAAATTAAACATATGGCCTCTGACAAAAAAGGCAAAATATGGTATGCTACAGAAAATGGAAGTATTGGATTTATTAAAAGGAATAAAGTTACACATCTTAATAATGTACTCAATCAGAAAGTTGCGATCAATTGCTTTCTTTTTAAAAATAATAACTTATATCTAGGTACAGCTGGACAAGGTATTTGGTGGGCCAGTTTAGAGGAAGAGAAACTCTCTTTTAAAAAAATAAAAGGAGAAAAGAATTTATACTCAAACAATATCTATCAAATGATATTTGATAATGAGGATAATTTATGGGTTGGTACTGAAAGGGGTGTAGATCGAATAGAAATCAACCTAATAAACCAAATTACAGATGTTTTTCATTTTGGGCGTAATGATGGCTTTTTAGGTATAGAAACTTGTCTCAATGCTATAAGTAAAGATATTGAAGGAAACCTGTGGTTCGGAGCCATATATGGACTTACTAAATATGAACCAGGAGAAACTGACAAAACCACTGTAAAACCAGAAATCCATTTTGAAAATATAGAAATCGCATACCAAACATTGGATTCTATAAATCCCGATATATGGGCCAAAAATGACAACGTTCTACAGCTAACCCCAGAACAAACCGAGCTTTCATTTAACTATAAAACTATTGATCTAGATCATCCAAATGACATAGAATATCGTTATAAACTAAATAACACAGCTTGGAGTCCATGGTCATCAGAAAAAAAGCAAAATTTAGCTGGATTAGCATATGGTGCTCATTCATTTTCTGCACAATCCAGAAACTATAGATGGGAAGAAAGTGAGCCTATTACTTTTAAAATATTCATAGATAGCCCTATTTACAAAAAACTCTGGTTTCAACTTGCTACACTAGGGATTATTCTTCTGGTACTTACAATAATTACATTGTTATATATTAGAAAAGTAAAGCTTAAGAATAAAGAAGAACGAGAAAAATTGCAAATGCAAAATCACTTGCTTTCTTTAGAACAAAAGGCATTAAGATTACAAATGAATCCGCATTTCATTTTTAATGTACTTAATGGGATTAAAGCGATGGGAACGAGTAACCCATCCAAAATGAATAGTACTATTAACACTTTTGCCACTTTATTAAGAGAAACATTATATAACTCCAGAAAAGACAATATTACATTAGATCAGGAAATGAAAACCCTGAAACATTATATTGAGGTAGAAAAACTAATGGCAAATAAGCCTTTTGAATATACCATTTCTATCGATTCGGAATTTGATCCAGAAGAAGTATTAATTCCTCCAATGCTCATACAACCATTTGTTGAAAACGCAATACGACATGGGATCCTAAAAGGAAATAGAGATGGAAAACTAAAAGTATTTTTTGATACTAATGAAGAATTCTTACATTGTAAAATATTAGATAACGGAATGGGTATTTTCCAGTCCCAAAAAACCAAAACCAAGACGGATCATCAATCCATGGCATTAACAGTAACTAGAGAAAGGCTGGAGTCTATCTCTGGAAAAGATGCATTACAGATAAAAGAAATTCTAAATGAAGACTCTTCTGTAGAAGGAACTGAGATATCGTTTAAAATACCATTATTAACCGATTATTAAAGACACTATGCTTACAGCGATTATTGTAGAAGATATGCCAGATGCACTTCAACTTTTAAAAAGTGACCTGGAAACAAATCATCCCGAAATAAAAATTATAGATACAGCAAGAAGCGTAGTAGAAGCTGCAAAATCTCTTAGAACCAATGTTCCTGATATTTTATTTCTGGATATTATGCTAGGAGATGGTACAGGTTTTGACGTATTAGAGATATTTCCAGAATTAAAATCTAAAATTATCTTTGTAACTGCGAGTGATGAGTATGCTATAAGAGCTTTTAAATTTGCAGCTATTGATTATGTTCTAAAACCATACTCTAATGAAGAACTAGCACAAGCAATATCCAAAGCTAAAGAACAAATTCAGCCTAATAAAGAAAGACTCAATATTCTTAAAGATACATTATCTGCACCAGAGCAAAAACCTGATAAAATATCTTTACACACTTTAGACAAAATTATTATTGTAAGCTTAGATGATATTGTTAGATGTGAATCCGATAGTAATAATACTATTTTTTACCTACAAGATGGCCAAAAGGTATTTGTAACGAAAACTTTAAAATATTTTGCTGATATGCTTAAAAACTATCAGTTTTTACGTGTACACCAAAGCCATTTAATTAACCTCCAATGTATTAGTGCTTTTATTAAGGCAGATGGCGGTTATCTAATGCTTAAAAATGGAGAAAATGTTCCAGTTTCTGTTAGAAAAAAGGTAGAAGTAATGGAGATCTTAGATCGCATGCATAGATAATGTAGAACAAGCAACTGTTTTATAGCGAAATACGTTTTACTACTATTCTATCCTTTAGTCCATATTTTAACTAAAAATTTGGGCATATTGGTCTACGAATGTATAGCTGATTTGCTTTTTAATTTTACCAAGGTTTTTCCATATACCTGTAATATCAAGCGCATTCCAATTTTTGGATTGTACCGTATAGCAGTCTAAAATTTGATCATATATTGTTCTAACTCCTAAAGAGCCCATATCTGCTTTTATCTTTACATGTATAGCAATGTAATTACCTTCAGAACTACAATTATATATTTCGACTTTTATACCTGGTTCATTGTTAATTTGCGTTTTAACATACCCATTACAAGGCACTTTAATTTTTTCAATCTTTCCTGTATTTATATTATTGAATTCACTTGAGTAATACACTCTGTAATAATCATCCCCCAAATTTACTAACTGAAGCTTTGTTTTTAAACGCTTTTGAAATGGCCAACTACCAAACTTCACTTTTTGTGTCTTTGTATTAACAACAGAATATTTCATACTTTCAAGTTTTACGTTAATAATTATACAGTATCAAATCATTGAGGTAAAACTAAAAAATACCTCTCTTCAAAACTATTTCATCATATTTCATCGGGTTCAGATATATCATTTAGAAACTACATAAAATGCCAAGTGCTATAGAATCTACCCCATTGACTCTATAGCACGATTATCTTGGATTATCTGCTTGGCTTTATGAACATCAAATCACTTTCACAAGTACTAATTTCCCTTGTGGTTAATTTGATGTAATACTTCTTAATATTTTGACTTTACCTAACAAACAATAAGAATATTCTAACCATCCAAAATGCTAAACTTTTTTTATCTGAGTTTTGTGTGTTTCCAGTCATTATTTTATAGTATATGATTAATTCTTAATGTTTGATGAAACAAATATATATTGAACATATACGAAATAATATTTCATCATATTTCATTGCTTCATTTATTAATCAAAAGCTACAAATACCAAAAGAGCTGTAGAATCTACCCCATTGATTCTACAGCTCAATAATCTAACCTATTATTCTGGCTATTCACCAAAAATTATAACCTTTCAAATACATCTTAATTTCACAATTAATCTACTTGATGTATTTTCTAATTATCTATTGTTTGATGAGACAAATATATACCGAACACTTAAAAAATAATATTTCATCATATTTCACAAAGCCCTCCAATTACTTTAGTAGAGCACATAAAAAATGCCAAAATCCGTAAAGTCTTTCCCCTTCGACTTAACGGATTCTAGCTTTTCTTAACATCAAATCGTTTTCCTTACTTATGTTTACCCCCAGTATAGATTGATCTGATGTTATTCCTAATAATTGTTTACATTTATTTTGCTCTGATGAGACAAATATATGCCTAACACTTAAGGTATAATATTTCATCATATTTCATGCCAAAAAGCAGTCTTTAATTAGACTACTACTTATTCTATATTATTCGGCACTATTTTTAAGAAGTATCGCTACGATACGAAAAAAAGATCTTATTATGAACCTAATATACCGAACTCACTTCTAACTTATCTTCTTTGAATAATTCAAATAAGTCACCTGCATCTTTGGTGTGCTCATCAAAAGGAATAAGCTTGATTTTTCCCTCTCCATTAGTTTCTGGAGGAGACTGTAGACTTTTAAGAACAAAATATTTTTCTCCGTTAAGCTCTGTTATTCCATCTAATAAAATTCTATGAATATCATTTACAAATACGGGCCCTCGAACCGTTCTTGCCATACCAGAAGAAAGCTTTTGAGCTTCATTAAAAATAGTATAGGCTTCAGCAAGAGGAATACGAAAACAACTTTCTTTATTATGATCTGCTTCCATAAGCATATAAAAAGGAATTAGGCCTAGTTCTATTTGTTTTGTCCACAAATTACTCCAATCTTTTGCAGTATCATTTATTCCATTTACTAAAGGACCTTGACAACGAATTACAGCTCCGGTAGTATTAATATTCCTTATAGCTTGCTGCACTATTTCATTTTCCAATTCACGTATATGTGTAAAATGCGCTATAATATTAAGGTGCTTCCCTTTAGATTTAATGTATGTAAATAACTCGAATAACTCATCAATATCAGGATCTGTTAAGTAACGATAAGGCCACCAAGCTATTGATTTGGTTGTAATGCTTATAATTTTAACCGAATTAATTTCAAGTATAGGATCAATGTATTTTTTTATAGTCGAAGCTTTTAAAACTAATGGATCCGCACCTGAAAAAACTACTTCTTGAATTTCTGGTTGCTCTTTAATATAATCTATAGGGTATTCCGGTTCTATATAAGAAGAAGAGTTTTGCATTTCTGTGTCATTAAAAGCTACCCACCTAAAACAATATGTACAATAACTATGACAAGTTCTTACCATTGGAGAAGGATATAACGCCAAACTAGTGTTAAAAACTCTATAAGCTCCTTTTACAAGATTACCTTTATAAATGGGAATGCAACTTTGGTGGTAATTGATTTCAGGGAACATTTTAAGTTTTAAAGCTTTAGCAAAGTCATTTAATTCCTCTTTTTTACCTTTACTAAGAATACGTAATAGTTTTTCATAATCTTCTTCGGGAAGCATCTCTTTTCTGGGAAAAACCAATTTGTACATCGGATCATTAGGTATATTATCCCAATCAATTAGTTTTTCCAATACATAATTATTTACTTTAAAATGAAATACATTCGCTAAAGCATTAAAAGTAACTTGTTCTTCGTGAGGTAATTTTTCAAAATAAATTGTTTGTTTGAAGGCTTTACTATGATATGATTTAAATTCCATTTTAATTTTTTTTGTTTGAATTTACTTTATTAAGAACCTACACATATAGTCCCATTGTATTCAATTCATTTTCAGTTAGTATTCCTTTTTGACTCAAGTCTAATTCTAAAGATGCTTTGTACAACCTTTCATTCCCTAATTGAGGCCATATAAAACACAAACCTGGTATTATGACTTTTACCGTTTTTATAGGTATTTCAGGACGACTGTAATTAATAACTAATGTTTCGTATCCAAACTGTTCAACTTTTGAAGCACAGAATAAAACATCTTGTTTGATATTTTTGCTTTCAAAATTTAAAAAATCAGCCATTTTCCTTTTTTTATATCCTTTTAAAAAAGACTCTTCTTTTATAGCCTTAAAATCAAAGGGGGCATCATCTTGATGTCTAATAGGAATTAATTGACATAATTCTGTAAGGGCTCTAGAAGATGCAGTTTTGATATTTAAGTGACACCCAAAACCAAAACAAAACTCTTTAGTATCCTTATGTTGTGCAATTGCAGCTACAACTGGTATTCCGAAATTAGTAGTAATATCCAGCAACCAATAATCCCATTCTTTGCTTAAAGTATAATTTACTTTTTGCAAGTCATCTTCATCCAAACCCTGAATTTCAATTTCTTGTCTTACCGTTTTGTTATACCACCAAATGGCTGTAGCATCTCTTTCTATAACTTCATAGAACCCTTGTAAAATAGCTTCTTCAATGGTATTACCAGCTGCAGCACCATTTGAATTCCAACGAACATAACTATTATCCTCCAAAGGAGCATTACTAAAACAATATGTAAACGGCAAGTATACTTTTTCTTCTTTCAGCAAGGACCAAGTAGGCACCCAATGTAGAGGCTCATCAGTCAAATATCTTTTAACAGCGTGGTTTTTAGAATTTAAGTAAGAATTTTCTGTTTCAAATTCTTTATATTGTTTTTCACTAAAAGGTGCAAGTTGATTAGGTAGATAAAACCTAGAATCTAATAAATCAGGTGTTGCTTGTAAAAAGTATTCGTCTCCTTTAAATTGCGCTGAATACCTTTCGATAGACTCACATAAAGCACTCACCTTTGATTGTACATCTGCTACTCCTTTGCCTAAAGAAAATTGCACAAACAAGTCTTCACTTACTGATTTGTAATAGTGAGGAGGAGTACTAAAAAATGAAGATTTATAAATGGAAATGTTCGTGTTACTTTCTTCGGATATTAAGGTTAAATCCGTAATAACACCAGTAAGAGGACTGATGAATTTTTTTAAGTTTTGAACTGTGTTTTCCGGCTTTACAGATCTAGAACCGCCATCAAGACCTGCTATTTTAAATGTATCTTTTAAAACAATTGGCATTTGTATTTGTGTTTTCATTAATGAAATATCTCCACAAACAGAACACTGCGGTCGATGGTTAACCTTATGTTTTAAAAATGATTTTGAATAATTATTTATTTCAAAACAAGTGTCCTCTTGTTGAGAAACTTGAAAAAGTAACGAAATAAACCATTCTTTATCAAATTTCTCTGTTTCAAAAAAAGTTGGAGTTTGGATGTATTTATAACCCTTTTTTTGTTGAATCCATTTTTTTACGGGCTGATTTGCTATCATTTGGTCTGATAAACATTTCCAACAAGGGCGATTGTCTTTTGCAGAAAACAAAGGACCAATTAGCGGTTTTTCACCTGTAGGTTTGATAAGAATGAAGGAACGTTTTGATTTTAAATATTTTAAGTTAAGTTTCTCAAGCCTAGGGTCTAAATAATCATCTACAAAAACAATACTAAATGGAAATTTTAGATTTAAAAACACCTGAAGTATTTCATTACTAATTAATTCTGAAAAATTGTAAACCTTTATTTTTTCGTTAATTATAAAAAATTCGGGAAGTTGTTGCTTTCTTTTATTTAAAGAATATAAATTATCCTGTTTTTTAACTTGTAGAATTTCACTCTTAATTAAAGATTTTATTCCTTGTATAAATAAAGCGCATCTATAAAAATCAGAAATTTCTTTAATTATTTGGTTAATGTTTTTTTCGCCATCAATGTATTTAATAAATTCTTTATACTTTTCTCCAGACAGACAGTAATTTTCTGTTTCGCTAATTAATATCAACTCATTTTCAGAAATTACAAATTGTTTATACTTTGGATGCCAGTCAAATGTCTGATTGAAGTCTATCATTATAAGATATGAATTTTTTAAGTTAACAATGTTAGAACTTTATATTTTCTTAATTCCATCATATATAATTTTTGGTTCGTTGTTTTTTGAAAAAATTGGAAAGATTGTGTTTTTTATAGATACTTTTTCACTTAGATCATTTCCTTTTTCAATATGCAAGGCTACTGATATAGTTATACGTGGTTTTTCTGTTTTATTTTCCTCACTAAAATGCCAAATATTATCATGATGAAAACTTACACCTCCTTGTTTAATAATTGCTTTTTCCTCATTCCAGATATAATCTTGAGGTGAATCTTTTATTATTTGTTGCCTTTGTTTGTCCGTGTTTTTTTCTGCTCCATCATTAACCAAACTAATATTGTTATTTTCCCAAAGATGAGAACCTTTTAAAAAAGTTAAAGTTCCTGATCGTTCGTTTATAACGCTTAAAGGTATATACATACTAAGTAAATCTCCATTTTTAAAATTTACATATTTAGTATCAGTATGCCAACCTACACTTCCTTCAATTCCACTAAAAGGTGATTTATAAAATACATGACTTGCTGCAATAGATACTCTTGTTGCAGAGGTTATTTCAGAAATTCGTTTTCCAAGAATTGGAGTTGAGATTATTTCTAAGATTACAGAGTCAAAAAGATGTGCTTGATCTATTTTCTTTATTTTTTCATCAGTACCAATACCCCAACAATTATAAGCAGGAAAATTGTGAGATAATTTCCCTTCAAATATTTTTGTATATCTATCACAAAGTTCTAAGTAATCTTTTCTAAGAAGGATATCTTCATTAAAAAGAAGATATCCTTGCTTATAAAATAATTCTGTTATACTCATTGCAGACTATCCTATAGTAAAAGGATATGCCTTACCTGCTGCCATAAACGAAGCAAGAGCAGATGCCATATACTTCTCTTCAGGTTTAGGCGGAATCATCATTTCAATTGTAGCATAATAGTTATCATCGTCCAAAACCTTGAACCATCCATTAGTCGGAGTAGCATCTTTTTCAACCTCATGGTTGTATTTTTCTTCTCCTTCATACTCACTAATTTTCAATCTAAGATTTGAAAATTCTGAAAAGCCGTATTCCTTAGAGAATATTTCTTCAACTTCTTTATAGCCCTTGTTGTAGATATCGGAATGTTCTCCTTCCCAAATATCAGCTACAAGTCTTAAAAAAGCTGTTCTCCAAGCATCATTACCAATAAGACCAGCTACATAATTTTCGTCTCCTGTGATTCCTTCTTTGATACTCATAATTTAAATTTTAAAGTTAATTTTTCAGGTTATTAATAATTTTTATTGATTCATAATATAGAGGTATATCATGGTGATTTGGAAGTTTATCCAGTAAAGGCTTTAACGTCTGTGTTGCTACATCCGGTTGATTTTCTTTAATCAAAATTTTAGCATAAGACAACCCTGCGTTTAATGCCATTACAGGTGCTCCTTGTTGTTCTGCAGACATGATTCCATTTCTAAAGTGTTCTTCACATTTAGATGTCAGCTTTCCATTTTTAGAATATTCAGCAAGTCCTAAGACTTTTTCTATAAACGGGAAACTCCATTGTTCTTCAAGTTTTTGAGCCCTTGAAAGTGTTTCATTCATTCTATCAATAGCTTTATCTACATTTCCAAGACATACTTGTGTTTCAGAGAGAAGTGGTTCCCATATTGATAAACCACCACCTATTCTACCTTGATCTATAAGTGTGTCCAAAAATGATTCGGAATGCTCAATATTTTGGTTTGCCCATTCATAAAGAAGTGCACTATATGACCCAGACCATTCTTCATCATTTTTCTTAAGAAACTTGTTTACAATATCCTTAATTCTAGCTTTATCTTCGTACATATAAGCTACCCATGCTTCAAATACTTTCCCAAAATCACTAAACAGAGTACACCCAATTTTCAAAGACCATTGATACCCTCTTTCGCATAGTTCATAAGCTTCTTCTAAATCTCCCTTGCAACCTTTTAGGAATCCAAGAATATAAAGTGCGTTGGCTTTAGGTTCGATACCAAATGTTTTCCACAATTCACTATCTTCTTCATCATTATATAAGCTTAAGCACTCTTTCAGATATTCTTCACAGGATTTTAAATCTCCTTTAATATGACTAAGTTGGGCTATATTCGGTAAAACAAGAATTTTATTTTGCCTATTTTTTAGTATTTCCGCTTCAGAGATTACTTGGTTTATTAAATTGATAGCATCATCAAAATATCCAGTATAATGCGCATTTTGAATATTTGTAAAATGGCTAACAAATCGGAAATTATCGCCGGATTCTCTATGATCAGTAAATTGTTCAACAGATAAATGCTTGTCTATTTCATTATTTCTTTCCGTGAGTTGAATTAATTCTTTTGCTCCCATCCCATGGATTGCTAGTAAAGCAGGGAATCGCATCGCATTTAATCTAAACTCAAGCACAAGTTTTTCAGTGGCATCCGAAATCTTAGAAACCCAAATTAAAGCAGCAGAAGTTATAGATTCAGTTTCAAGATTAGCGGAGCGTTTCAAAGATTCTTGAGCTGCTCTTATACCATATTCAGATGCTTTTTCATAGTTGTTTGCTTCTGCAAAGTGATATGCTAATTCAAAAGGATTCTCATTCACCAAATCTTCAAAATCATTTTCTATGGTTTCAGCAATCCTTCCATGTACTTCTTGTTTTAATAAAGAAACCATGCTTTCATAGGCAGCATCACGAATTAAGGCGTGGCGGAATATATATTTTTCATTTTGTACTCTCCGATGGTGATAAATTAAGTTTGCATCTATTAAAGCATTTAGATTGGTTTGTACCATGCCTTCATCTTGTAATGAGGATTTTACCAACAAATCATAAGTAAATTCTCTACCTATTGATGCAGCAATTTGAGCTGTTTCTTTAGCAAAACCTATATGATCTAGACGGGCATTTAATAAGCCTTTTAAAGTTACAGGAACAGCCGTCGCATCAAAATTTTTGGTAAGGACATAAGTGTCATTTTCTAATATTAAATATTGCTCTTCTAATAACATTCTGGTTAGATCCTCAATAAATAAAGGAATCCCATCCGCTTTTTCTACAATATAATTAAGTGCTTTATCCGCTATCGATTTTTGTGGAATAAATTCTTTAATAAGTGATTGCGTCGCGTTTTCAGTTAATGTTTGTAATACTATTTCCTCAATATGTTTTGAGTTCCAATCATATTCAAATTCTGGACGTGTTGTTAGTAAGAATAGAAAATTATGTTGATCGATCTTCGTGACTATTGTATTTAAAAAATCTAAACTCGTAGGATCAATCCAATGTAAATCTTCGATGATTAACGTAAATTTCCTATCTATATCAATATGAAATATTAACTTTTCTAAAGCGTCGTAAAGAACCTTCTTTTGTTCGGCCGGTGATTCTTGAGAAATCTGATAGGTTTCATTTAAAGGAATCGAAAACCAGGAACAAAGTACGGGAATCGCTCTACTTGAATCAATATCTACTTTTTGTAAAGCTTCTTCCAAATGAGGTATTAAGGTTTCATTATCATGAACTCCTATATCCCTTTTTAGCATCTCAAAAATAGGATGTAAGGCATTGTTTTGATATTCTGGAAGACAACGACATTCTCTTACGGCAAAGTTTTGATTAATTAGTTGCTTTTTAGTTTCATAAATCAATTTGGATTTCCCAATACCTGCTTGTCCTCTTAACAAAATAGCTTTTCCTCCTTTTTTTCGGATACCGTCCCAAGTTTGAAAAATTTTGACAAGCTCTTCTTCTCGTCCGATCATTTTTTGATCGGCACTACGAGGGCTTAAATTAGAAAGCGCTTCTGTTTGTCGTTCTCCAGTAAGTAGAAAAGCATTAGTTTGTCGATCAATATTCGAAAAATCGTTCACTATTAGAGCTTCAAACTCCAAATGAGCTTCTAGTAATCTTCTAGTACTTTCGGTTGCCAAAATTTGTCCTGAAGGTGTAGAATATAAAAGATTAAAAGCTGTATTAGTAACTAAGCCTTCGGGAGAGCTATTGTGTTTTATTAGAACGGTACCTGAGTTTAAAGCAATTCTAATTTCTAACCCAACACCTTGTTTCGCAGAAAGTAAAGCGTCTCTTTTTTGTAATTGTCCAATCAGTTCTAGCGCCGTTCTGCCCGCTCTACGCGCATCATTATCGCTTCCTTGAGGATATCCAAAACACATTACGATTGTATCCGCAATAATTCCAGAAATATGTGCTCCAAATCGAATCCCTACATCTTTACAAAGGTGTAACTGATCTTTTTGCAGAGTATCCAAGGTTTCCAAATCCAACATAGAATGCTCTGAAACCGATAAGGCAAGCTTAGCACATAATACTGTAATCTGTCTTTTTTCACTATGAGCACTGCGCCATACTAATTGATTAACTTCCGTGGCATCTTCGGTACGTAAGGTAGTTTCTCCTTGTGGTTGTACTTGACCTACTAATGTACTAAAGTTAATTTTTGAAAAGGTTTCATAGACTAAAGCAGCAGTAGCTGTTCGCCTATTTTGATTTTTATCCAAGACCCCGCTTAAAACTTTACCTAATGAATGCCCAAAAATGGAAGGAGGTAGTGGAACATCGGCAGGGTTGAGTTGTTTTTGAAACACTTCGGCAACGCTATTTCCTTGTATAGCAGTCTGTCCAGTGAGACATTCTAATACAATAAGTCCCCAAGCATATAAATCAGATTTTGCAGTGGGTGGTTCCCCTCTTAACTGTTCAGGTGCACTGTATGCGGGAGTTCCAATTACTTCGTGAGTAAGTGTAATATCTTTATACTCATTTGTTTTAAAATCATTGGTAAAAGCTCCAATTCCAAAATCCAGTATTTTAATATATGATCTCTTTCCTGTTTGCGTGACCATGATATTATGAGGTTTAAGATCCCGATGAATAATTCCTTGAGCATGAGCTGCTACCAAGGCATCTAACACTTGCCCCATTAACGTACCCGTTACATCAGCTGGTAATCCGTGTTGAAGCGTAATTAAATCTTTTAAGGTTTCTCCAGAAATATATTCAAAAACGGCAAAAGGTTCTTTGTTAGAAGTATAACCCTTATCTAAGAGTTTAACAATATTTGGATGATTTAGTTCTGCACAAAGTTTCGTTTCTCGGTCAAAACGTGCAATTTGCTGCTTTATCGTTTTCTGATCAGGAGTTTCTTTAAATTTGAGTATCTTGATAGCTACCAATTGCCCAGTGCTCAACTGAGTAGCCTTGTATACAATACCATAACCTCCTTCTCCAATCTTTTCGAGTATAGTATAATTTTCAAGATAAATATCGACATTTGGGGCATTTTTAGTCGAGGGGTTTTCCATGATTAGGTTTTATAATTATTTTATATATAAATCTTTTGTTTTAATTGGCTATTGCGAGCACCTCACCAATGCATCGTTCTTCTTTTAAAATTTGAAAAAATCTGTGAGCAAACCGAATTTCACCATATCGCCTTTCGATACTATTCGCAAAAAGATATCCATAAGGTTTCGTTTCTAATAATAATTTTCTGATTCTATAAATTTTTAGATTTAAATAATAGGTATCTAATTCTTTACCAAATTCCTTACTCATATCACTTAATAAATCATCAATAGCCATCCAACCTTGGTCTCCATAAACATAACCGTTATCTACATCAATTAATCTTTTACGGGCAAGTGATAATAAAATATAATTATGAACTCTTTCTCCTAAATCTAATTCTAAGTTTTGCGTAATTATCTTAATACGGATATGCTCCTCATCCGAACTGAGAACAAACTGGAAATAAGCATTATTAACTATATGTCCATTATCCATAGTATCCTCTAATACTTGATTTTCTACAAAAACATATTCCTCATTATCAAATACATAAATTCTGTTTTGAACCAAATTGTCAATCACTCCATTTTTCTCTAATTTCCATGCTGCATCTTCTGGATAAATAAGAACTTCAGGTTCTTCTTCATTAGGAAATGCATGACCTGTAGTAAGTTCTATTATTTTATTTTTATTTTTTAACGATTTGAGATAACTAGATGGAGGATCGAGGTTTACTATTACCCATAAGGTTGAAGTATTTTCGCCAAATTGAATCTTAAAGCCTTGTGCTAGTTTTATAGCTGTATTATTTATATACTCCCCATTTACTATAGTACCATTTCTACTATGATCTTGTATATACCAATTACTACCTCGCCAAGATATTAATGCGTGCGATTGAGAAATATCTTTTTCAGGAATATACGTATGAGCAGTGTTTTGGTTTCTCCCAAAAGTATGTTGTGTATTTAAACATACTATTTCCGCTGTTTCATTATTTTTGATAATAGCCATGTTTCAACTATTTCATTTATAAAATTATAAGTGATTAATTTCAAAATAAGTTTAACACTAATGATCTATACATTTACTAATTTAGATTATAACTATTAGTAATAATTATATATCTAAATTTCGAAACAACCATATTAAACTACACTCTGAAGTAAAAATCACTAGACTCTTTTTTTTACAACATCACTGAAAACAAATAGCTTTCTATCCTTATAGAAAGAAGCTACCTAACAAAGTGTTGTCTAAAAACCATAGATCTTAGAATATCTGAACACGTATTTTGGGGAGAGGGGAATAGTAGTAGTATCATTACGTTAGTTTATTAATAAGTAATATTGTGCTTCTCAAATATATAAAAAACAAGATTGCTTTTTCCCATTAAAAATCATTTAAATCGGTAAATATTTTATAAAACATTGACGCAATGCGGCTATGCCATATTCAAGTTATTGTTTTACCCTTTTATTGTGAAATAATAGACCATTTTAATTTTTGAAAATCAAATTTCTATTGAAAATCAAACATCTTAGGTTTATGTTCTTGACCTATAACCTGATATATTTTACTAGTATTAATGTGTAATTATTAGTGATCAAAAAATAAAGCTCCTAAAATTTAGATGTAAAACAACTCATAACTAATCTCAAAACTTATGAATTTTTTTAGTAAACCATTACGAAAAAAGCCGCTTAATTTTTCAGAAAACATAAAAAACTCATATCATTTCTAAAACATCCCATCGTCTTAAAAAATTAATTAAAGTCATATTTTAATTATAAAAGCACCTCCATATTTGCACAAGGATACAAGTTTTAATATTTGATTATCAATTAATTAAATCAAAAAACAACATCGTTTAATAGGTGCTAAAATAAATCAATAAGGCATATTGCGAACTATTAAAATTTTATAATTTTAATATTTTTAGCGAACGTTCGCTTTTTTAATCAAAAACTTTTTTATAATATTGTCCTGTAATTAATTTACAACAAATAGTAAATCGTATTACTAAAAAAGGAATCTGGTAGACGCTACGAAGTAGCAATTAGAATTCGAATTATTAATTAAAAGATCTAAGAAGATGAAATCTCAAGTAAAAACTAAAACACTGGTTACCAATTGGGCTATTAATAACACGATTGATTACAATTCGTACGTCTACAGCCTACAAAAAACAAACAACTCAAAATAAAGACTTTATCCTTAAAATAAAATATAAAACATTACATTATGACTACTTATAATTCGGCACTTGATACGGTACGTACTCTAAAAGCTAAACACGGAAGTACTTGGGCAACCATAAGCCCAGAAAATGCAGCGCGTATTGCTATACAAAATAGATTTAAAACAGGATTAGATGTTGCCAGATATACAGCCTCTATTATGCGTAAAGATATGGCTGAATATGACGCTAACAGTGTAAAATATACACAATCATTAGGTTGTTGGCATGGTTTTGTTGCCCAACAAAAAATGATCGCTGTAAAGAAACATAAAGGCACTACCGATAAAACATATTTATATCTTTCTGGTTGGATGGTTGCTGCATTACGTTCTGAATTAGGACCTTTACCAGATCAATCTATGCACGAAAAAACTTCGGTTCCTAAGTTGATTGAAGAAATCTATACCTTTTTACGTCAAGCAGATGCCGTAGAATTAAACGATCTTTTTCGTCGTTTAGATCAAGGAGAAGATGTGCAGAATGAGATTGACAATTTTGAAACACATGTTGTACCAATCATTGCAGACATTGATGCAGGTTTTGGTAATGAAGAAGCAACATACCTATTAGCCAAAAAAATGATCGAAGCAGGAGCTTGTGCACTACAAATAGAGAACCAAGTATCCGATGCTAAACAATGTGGTCACCAAGATGGTAAAGTTACAGTTCCGCACGAAGATTTTATCGCTAAGCTAAATGCACTTAGATATGCTTTCTTAGAATTAGGTGTAGAAGAAGGTGTAATTGTAGCAAGAACAGATTCCGAAGGTGCTGGTTTAACACAAAAATTACCTGTATCAATGGAAGAAGGTGATCTAGCTTCTCAATATATGGATTTTGTTGAGGCGGAAGAAGTTCTAATTACCGAAGTAAATGAAAATGATGTATTATTTAAACGTGATGGTAAATTAGTTCGCCCAGTGAGATTACCTAATGGTTTATATAAATTTAAAGAAGGCTCAAATATTGATCGTGTTGTATTAGATTGTATTACAAGTTTAGAGAATGGTGCAGATTTATTGTGGATAGAGACACCAACTCCAAATGTTAAACAAATTGCTCATATGGTAAATCGCGTAAAGGAAAAGGTGCCAAATGCTAAATTAGTTTACAATAATTCGCCATCTTTTAATTGGACAATCAATTTCCGCCAACAAGCATTTGATCTTATGACCGCAGCGGGAGAAGACACATCAGCTTATAATCGCGAAGAATTGATGGATGTAAAATATGACAATACCGAGTTATCTAAAAGAGCAGATGAAATGATTCGTATGTTCCAAGCAGAAGCATCTCGTGATGCTGGGGTATTTCATCACCTAATTACATTACCAACATATCATACGACTGCACTACATATGAATGATCTTGTAGCAGGGTATTTTGGAGATAGAGGAATGTTAGAATATGTAGATTCTGTTCAACGTCAGGAAATACGAAAAGGAGTATCGTGTGTAAAACACCAACGTATGGCAGGCTCAGATTTAGGAGATGACCATAAAACGTTCTTTGCTGGTGAAAAAGCTCTGAAAGCTGGTGGTGAGAAAAACACGAGTAATCAGTTTGAAGTTAAAACAACTACTGAAGAGCCAGCACTTGCTTTAGATAAATAAAAATCCTCTCTAAATTATAAAAAAAGGTGATCTATGTGTTTAGGTCACCTTTTTTGGATACATAAAAAATTTAACTTTGGTATATGATCTCTAAACAATCATAACGACTATTTCACACTAACTAGTTTTCTAGGAAGCTCGTTTCTGGTTTTGGCTTTATACTTTCTACCATACCAGAGCAAAATCCCACTAACAGGTAATGATGCACAAATTAAGCTCACTAAAAAGGCAATGATCTTGCCCACTATTCCTCCTATGGCCCCAATATGGATATCATAATTCATTCGAATTACTTTATCTGCAAAATTGGTGTTTTTATATTTACCATAAATACTATTTGTTTCTATTTCTTCTAAAGTATTTTGATCAAAAAACAGATAATCCATATTATAATACAATCCTTCTGAATTACTAACCTCAACAAGAATTGAAGTAGAATCATTTTCTGGATAATGTAATTCAAAACTATGCGCATCTTTATAGCTACGTTGTAAAATAGGAATCAACTTATCATATTCAAAACCAGTAGTTTCCTTGGATACTATTGCTTGTTCGCTCTCTGGAATCACAAACCGAGGGTCTTTATCGCCACCTGTAGCTTTATAAGCTATAAAATAAAACCAGTTAAAAGCCATCACACATCCAGTAAAAGCTAATATCAAACCAAACGATGAGATATAAAACCCTGTTACTGTATGGAGGTCAAAATTTTTCCTTTTCCATCTGGTTTTTTTATTCCAATCAAATTTTAATCTTTGTTTCCAATTCTTCTTATTTCGTGGCCACCAAAGAAAAAGACCACTTATGATAATAATCAAAAAAAGCAATACGGAATAAGAAACCACTCTAGAGCCGATAGCATCAGGTAACCATAGTCGTAAATGTCCTTTTAATATAAATCCAAAAAAACCTGCATCATTATCTATTCTTTTAATGAACTCGCCAGAATATGGATTTAAAAAAACACTTTGATAAAATATCTCTGGTTCTGCTTCATAAAAAACAACCTCAATCGCTTCATCTGGTTTCCCATAGATAACCCCATGAATCGTCTTTTTAGGAATCACGTTTTCTGCTAATTCTTTAATCATAGAGGCCTCTAAGAACTCTTGATCTTGAGGAGTAACATATTTATGATCATCATAAAAACTTTCTATTTCTTCTTTAAAAACCCATAGACAACCAGTAACAGAAACAATAAAAAGCACTACACCTGTAACTAATCCAAGTATTTTATGAAGTTGTAAAATTCTTTTACGTCTATTATTTCTTTTTTTTCTTGTCATTTATGGATTTATTAAATGCATGGGTCTGAAAAACCTCTACTTAGTCCTTTTACTCTGAACAAAGTCACTAAATAAAACACAACTACTTATTAATTTGACTTTGATCTTTCTGAGCTTCAAATGGGGGTATAAGCATCAGAACAAAAGTTTTTGAAATTTCTCAGAACCCATATTTACATAGAGTCTAATTGAGTTAATTACTAATTTTAAAGATTCCTTTAAGTCCTAGTCCAAGAACTTTAGCACCTTGTGTTGCAGTTGCGGTTTCAGGATCTACTATATACACATACGTATCTGTATCAGTAGAACTACTAATATACGCTTTGCCATCTTCTACAAACATAGGAGACGTATATCGATGACCGTGAGTTGGCACTCCAGCTATATCCGTAACAGTTTGGTTTATTAAATCTATTACTACCATTTTAAATACATCTTTTTTAAAGAATGCACCCCATTCTCCAGCTCCATTAGTGTCATCTACAATTATTCTTGCAATTGCCTTTCCGTTACCGACATAATCCATCCAGAACAACTTTCCGCCATTAATAGCTTCTTCTACATTAAAGAAATAACTTGAATCAAACTCAGTGGTTCCATTGTTAATTCTTAAAATCCCCGAAGGCTTTGAAGCTGCAGTAAAACCAGCACTCAATGCAGATGTAGAGAAAGAATAAATATCTCCATTTTCTGTTTGTCCAATACCTGTACTATGACCGTTTACTCCAATTGGACTGGTTCTATCATCTTCAATTATTTTTTCTAATTCGAACTCTGGATAGTTAAATACTGCCACATAAGCACGATCTACATCTGGAGTAATAAAAGAACCATCAGCCAACCACTTATGATATGAAACAAATAACTTTCCATCTCTAAGTACCATACCGGTCACCCAAGGAGTAGATCCTGGATTCGCTACAGTTCCATCACCCATATCGATATCTACAGGGTGTTCTTCAATCTTTTCTAATAAACCCGTCTCGGCATTTACAATATGAAAACGTTTATCAGAAAGCCCTCCATACGTTAATTCCACAGCCAATAATGTGTTCTCGTCTAATGCTGCATAATTATCTAGTGTAGATTGAAAAGCAAAATTTGCTTTTTCTTCTAATGTTCCCTCTTCATTTAAATGATAAGCAATACAAGTATCATCATCAGAATATCCCGCGGTAAATATCGTATTACCTGCTCCGTGGAAAAATCTCCAACCTTTTAATGGAATTCCTTGACCTTCTACCGAAATTTCACCGGTTGTTAAAGATTCTAATGATGGTAATTCCAAAATATAATCCACAGGACTTGCATCTCCAACAGGAAATGCCTCAAATCCTACAACATATTTAGATACCGCAATTGGATCCGGATCCGGATCAATAGGTGTATCTCCATTATCATCACTGCTACATGATATAACCATTGCGGTTATTGCTAAAAGTAGCATTACATTTTTTATCCATTTTATTGTTTTCATTTTATATGATTTTTGATGTTTAATATTTAATTTGATATATAGTATCGTAGTTTTACATAAAAGGCTCTTCCGGGTTGTTGTATTTCGAAATTGTCATAAATTTTTGCATCCAAGATATTCCTGGCCGAAACAGCAATGTTGTAACGCCCTTCATTAAATGAATATCCAAGCTCTACATTATGCGAAATTTGTTCGGGAATAATATCTCTATCTTCTGGATTTCCTTCTACAAAAGAGGTAAGCGGGTAATCATGCACATAATAGGTGTTCCAGGAAACGTTTAACTGATCATTTACAGCAAGTACATTATTGAATTTACCTCCAATACGAGCATTTCCAAATACATATGGAATATTTGCTATTCGTTGATTTTTCAAAAAATCAACACCTGCATTTTCTCCAGCATTTCTATCAATGATGTTTTGATAGGTGGCATTCAGATCCAAAAAGAATGCATCATACAACATTCTTATTTCTCCTTCTACACCTGTACTTCTAGCATCAGCAGTATTGAAGTATCTAGAAAAGATTCCTTCGGATCTAATAGCTATAAAATTCTCAGATTCTCTAAAAAATACATTGGTATCAATCTGAAGTTTTAACCCATTAATATCTGTATTAAAAAGAGCTCCTAGATTGGCGTTGTAACTTTCTTCTGGTAATAACGCTGGATTAGATTTCAATAAAAATCCATCCCCAAATACCTCATAACCTTCAGGAATTCTAAATGTTTTTTCAAAAGATCCTTTAATCTGAAAATTATCAAGGATTTTATAAGTAGTAGCAAAGCCATATCCCAGTTCTTCAAAAGTATTTTCGAACCTGGTAAACCGATCTTCTTCTACATTGGTAAATAGGTCTTCCAAAATTCCTTCTGAGTTTAGAAGATATCCTTTAGAAAAAAAAGAAGTACGCCATCGTGTATCTAAAAGATCAATATCGTAAGAAAGACCAAGTATATTTTTATTAACTATATGAGGGTCCCGAAATGCAATTCTTCCGGTTCTGGCATCATCTTCTCCTCTACGGCGAATATAATTTTTGGTATAGTTAGCGCTTAGAGAATGTACGTCATTAAAGGTGTATGTGGCTAATGCGTTTATTAAATGTAGGTTATCTTTAAACTTAAATAATGTCTTACTGGCTTCAAATTCTCCCAGCGTTTGATCTCCTCGTTCTATAAAATTTCCAAACCAATCATATTTCCTAGAAGAAGTATCTACGACCCTTTCATTATTTTCTGTTAGAGCACCATAAATTTTTAGTTTCAACTTTTCATTAAAAAGATTGTTTTTTTCAAACTCAATAGATCCCGAAATAATATCATTTTCAGTAAATACTTCCCCAAATGGATTCTGCGGATCAATAGGGTGCTGTATTTCGTTTTCGTTTGCAGATGCAGTAAAACCTAAAATCAATCTATCTGCGTATGATCTATCAACTAATCCAGTTTGTATCCGTATCATCTGAGAATTATATGCATCATGAAATCTTTCTACATTATCTCTGCGGATACCGGTATCATTTCCTAATTCATCCCTAACATCAATATCATCAATAGTATAGTTATTATCAGAATAATTATAAAATGAGGACAACTGAAACATCCATCCATTTTTATTATAATGTTGTCCATTTATAGTAGCACGATGTGTATTAAAAGATCCTATATCATAAGACACATCAAGAAAATCCTTTTTACGTTGATTAGTAATAATATTAACTGCACCGCCTAGTGCATCTGCTCCTAAATGTATCGGAACTACGCCTTTAAAAACTTCTGCTCTTTCTACGAGTGTAGCAGGAAAATTATTTAGAGATAAAGAGCTCCCAAAATTCTCTATTGGAATACCATCGATAAAAAACTTTACTTGCTTCCCTGATAATCCATTTAAAGAGAAATCAAACGCAGCCCCTAATCCTCCTCTTTGACGAACATTTACTCCTGGTATCGTTGTTAAAATAGCATTGATATCTACACTACTATTTTTTAATCCTTTGGTTTCTATAACTTCCACTTCAAAAGCCTTTTCTTTTACCTTTTGAGCAGCAGTTTTCCCTTTAACAATTACATCATTTAATTCTTCTACATTTTGTTTTAAAACAATACGGATATATTGTTCCTTAGAAGCATTCGTAGTAATCTTATAGAAACGAGTTTGAAAACCAATAAAACTAGTTTTTAGTGTATATGTTCCTTCTGGAAGCGAAAGGGTAAATTCTCCATCAAAATTAGTAATTACGCCTACGTTTTCTAATTCTACTACTTGGATAGCTGCTTCGGGTATCGGATTAGAATTCTGATCCACAATGACACCTTTTATTGCCTCTTGACTCTGACAAAATAGAGTAATCAAAAGCATCAAAAAGACACTATTTTTTCTTTTTAAAATAACCACTGACTGTAACATTTTTTTATTTATTTTTGCGACCTAAATATTTATTATTTATAATTAGTCTAAATAAATTTAAAGTGCAAAATTAGTATCTAAGGGAAGAGAAAAATGACGCATTATGGATAAAAAAAGACGCGAAAAGACGTCAATTAAAACCGAAATACAAGACCCTAAAAAAACAGTTAGCTTATCTACTGTTACAGAGCTAATAGGTTCTGGCGAACGTTGCGGAATTATTACTAAAAAATTCCAATTCTTACCTCAATATGGTATAGGTTATTATCAGACACATAAGTTTGAAGGTCTATCTATTACTATCTATGATGTATTATTAGAAAAAAATCTAATAGTAGAAGGTAAGCTTTATGACAATTTCTTAGAAATGTCCTTCCTGATTGAAGGCGAGCAGATCATTAAAATTGAAGGAATAACTAAAGATCTAATCTACGAAAGTCAAGAGTGTTATCTATTGTATCTAGAAAATATAAAAGGTTCTATCTCATATCACAAAAGAAAGCGGCTTAAGGAAGTTAAAATTAGAATGAGTACAGATTTTATAAAAAGGCATAAACTAGATGAAGAATATAATATCTTAGAAAAACATTCTTTGTTAAAACTACAAAGCAAATTTTTAAAACCATTATGTTCAAAAACTCAAAATATTCTTTCCGAAATTTTGTCGGATCAAAGGAAAGGGTTGTTAAAACGATTATTTTTAGAATCTAAAGTCCTTGAATTAGTAACTTTAAAAATAGACACTGCAACTACTAATATTATAACTAATAACATTCCTCCCATTGATAATTTAGTAAAAAAGCTATACCAAGTGCAGCATATGATTTCTTCAGATCTTTCTGTTCAATATTCAATTCATCAGTTATCCAGAGAAATTGGATTAAATGATTTTATATTAAAAAAAGAATTTAAAGCTTTATTTGGCAAAACAATTTTTGAATATGCTACCAAATTACGAATGGAAAAAGCAAGGCAACTCCTGTTACATAGCAAAAAACCCATTTATGAGATATCAGAATTAGTTGGTTATAAAAACTCTACACATTTTACTGCAGCATTTAAAAAAATAGAAGGAACTACTCCAAAAAAGTATCGTAGTAATCTAGAGAACTGAAAATTCAGTTCTCTAGTAGTCATTCTATTTCTATGATGTCAATCTTCCTTTAGGAATTGTTTTACCTGACCTATAAATATTCCTGATTTTACCCACGGAGAAGTGAATTACAAATGTTAATCCCATAAATATTGGCATTAATAGTATTGTACCGAGTTCACTTTTACTTTGAAAACCAAAAATCACCATTCCCCAACAAATCAAAACCCATTGGATCACATATAATGATGTTACATGTTTACTACAATAATAGAAAGTTTTATATAAGAAATTGTCTTTGGTTTTCGATAATATCCAATGGAATATTGACAACACAGAAAAGTTCCATCCAGCGAGATAAATTACTCCTCCAGGTCCTAAATGAAAAAAATCATTAAAATGATATGCTTCATTCATAAATACCAATGGGGCTCCAGCTGCAATAAATAGTAATCCTACGATACCCATTCGTTTAAATAACTCATTTTGATTATATCCTTTTTCCACATACCATTTCCCAAAAAACATCCCTAATAATATAAATGATATCCAAGGAAAAACAGGAAAATAAACCCAATAACCATCACTCCATAACAATTGAGTTATATAGTTTAACCCGAATATTTCTGATTGAAAGCCTCTTAATTCTGGAGATATGAATGCTATTAAAACAGCTAGCCCTAATAGGATAAATTTATTTTTTAAATATGCTCTGATCAGTGCTAATACAATCAATGATATTCCAGCTAATTGTAATATATCACCTGTTAATAATAAATATGTGTATTCTTCTAAATTCAAGGGTATTTCCCATCCGTAAGCGGCTATAAAACTATCAGGCATTAACCCTACAAGTATAGGTGCTAAAAACTTGAGAAAATTCATTAAATAAGCTACTCCCAGAATCGTTATACCTCTTTTTACCGCGCTTTTTATATCTTGATTCCTTGATATCATAAAAGATACTCCCATTGTTATCAAAAAAACTGGTGTACCTCTTCCTACAAAATGAATAAAATGTCCTAGAAAAGTATCGGATTGTACATCTTGTCTAGCATGAATCCACAATGTATGAACCATAATCATAGCAATAACGCTAAATCCTCTTCCAAAATCTATGGCTAAAATTCTACTTGGTTTTATAGTTGACATAAAATATTTTTTTATGAATATTAGTTATCTTCAATAAGTTCAGACTTTCGATTATTTAAATTTATTTTCTTAAACTTAGCAATAGGGTTTTCTAGTGTTCCCTCTAGAATTAAGCTTGCCATGGGATCCGTTAGATTCAACATTTGTTGAGTGTTTTTCAGTTGTAATCTATTTAAGCAACACCTATCAAACTCTGATACAAAGAGGTCATATCGATCAAACTTTGATTGTAATTCTGGATGTTCCGTTTGATATGAATAAATACATAAGGCTACTTCTTGCCAAAAATCATTCTCAGCATACTGAAGATCTCTTTCTAAAATCGGAGTTAGAAATCTAAAAATGCAATCAAAAACATCTGTAAAGATTGATAATATTTTCATTGTATCAGAAGTTTCTGTATATAATCGTTTTACTTTTTCTGGTAATTCCGGTTTCTCATTAAAAACAATCACTTCTTCTGTGATATCTTTCATTAAGATTTTTACCGGAATATGATTCTCCAACACCATAATGATATTTTCTCCGTGTGGCATAAAAACAAACCCATATGTATAAAAACAGTGTAGTAATGGTGATAAATATGCGTCCAAGTATCTTTTGACCCAACTACTGACATCACAAACAGAAGCTTTGATTAATGCTCCTATAAATGAATCACCATCTCCATCCAAATGAAGCAATGCAGCCATTGTCATTAATTGTTGACTCTTCTTTATTTTTGCATGCGGACTTTCTCTCCATAAAGCTGATAGCATCTTATTATGAGCATTTGTTTTTCCTAACACTTCATAGAAAGTGTTCTGGAAACCAACGGTAGCAACTTCTCCTAACATAGTGAAACCTTTTTGCTTTAGATATACATCCTTACCTAATAAATCCGTTATCCATTCCGTAATATGTGGTGTGCTCTTCATATAAGAAGGAGAAAGTCCTCTCATAAATCCCATATTTAGAATAGACAAAGCCGTTTTGGTATACATTTTCTCAGGATTGCTTTTATTGTAAAGTGTCCTAATTGATTGCTGAGCAGAGAAATAGTCATCACCTTCACCTAAGAATACCAAATTTTGATTCGCAATATCGGCAGCAAATACCTGAAGTATTTTATTATTCCATTGCCAAGGATGTACAGGAATAAAAATATAAGAACTGGTATCTAATCCTAAGGATTCCAATTTGGTATTAAATTTTGAAATTAACTGAACCCCTAACTCTTTTCGCATTAAAGATTTGTATTCAAATTTGTGTACAGAAGTAAAAGTGGTTTTACTTTTATGACCCGCTAACCAATATATTTTAAAAGGTAAATTGGTTTCTGGAGCATATTGCAAATAATCCTGACCATCAAAACCTATTCTTCCGTTATTTGCAACAAAACAAGGATGTCCTTCTGTCATTGCATGCTCTATGACCTGGAAAGAGCTATCTACTAGTTCGCTTGATGAAAATGAATGATGACCTTTCTTATACGCAGCACCGGATAATGTACTAGATATTTCTTCTAAGTATACAGGAAGTAAATGTTTTGGTATTTCTAAGGTATACACAAACTCTACGATAAACGTTAATGCATCGATTGGAACCTGAATATCATTTACTTTTTTAATAATAGAGCTTTTATCAATATCCCAATGATCAAGCTTATATTTTTGCGCAGTAAATTCATATGTTATTCCAGGAGTATCGGCAATTAGCACATATTTATTCCACTTTTGGTTATTTGTCTCTTGTTGAGGTTTAAAAAGTAATTCGTGTGAAAATTCGCTAATTGCTTTGCTTACAAGAGCTCTATTTACACTTTTCCAGTTAGATGGATTAAGGTGAGCGTGAGATACTCTTAATGAATCAGATATATTTAAGTTGGTCATTGGTTTTATTTTTTCTCTAAAAGCATTTTTGGCTTTTTTATAATCTTCTGGTTCACAAAAAGCTAATGCTGCAGTTTTTTCCGGTAATTCGATTTCTTTTTGGTATACAAACCCAGCTTTTTTATTAAGGGTATGAATCTTTTGATTTCTAACATCTGGCTCTACCACTATTCTTTCTACATCCGGTAATTCAAAGAAATATTCAAGAACTGTAGTAAATACATTCCAGGTAAATCCAGTGATTTTATAATCTGATGGCGCTACCAAAATATGCATGCCGTAATCAGTATCTTTAGCAGAATAATAGTCAGAAATCCTATCTGTTGCTGCTTTGTACTTTTCCATTAAAAAGATGGGAACTCCATTATATACACCTATAAAAACATCATAGTCTTTTCTGGAAACTAGCGCCGAATATTCTGAGCGTACTTCTTCTATAGAACTTTCTAGCATACCCCAATATGTAGCATACTCTTTTGTTACCCATTTATGAATAGTAGAAATATCATAATCAAAATCTAAATGGCGTAAATGTATAGTTCCAAAATTTTCAATTGTTCTTGAAAAAACTATGTTTTGTGAGATTTCAGTATTTTCCATAATGCTCGTTTAATTATGAAGTTGTACCTACTAAATCTTTTCTAAAAGCAGCAATGGGATTCTCTAGTTTACCAGCAAACTGAAGCAATGCTACAGGGTCATCTAAATCAATCATTTGTTTGTGATTATTTAGTTGTAATCTATTTAAACAAGACAATTGAAATTCTGGAGCAAATAAATCATATTGCTTAAATTTTGCTTCTTTTTCTGGATAACGATCCTGATATTCTTGAATTACATCTGCAACCACTTTCCAAAATTCTTCTTCTTTGAAATTAGCATGTGCAACTAAAATATGAGACATAAATCGGAAAAAACCGTCGAATATATCAGTGAAAATTGAAAGTAATTTTACATCTTCTGGAACTGGAGCATACATGCGTTTTAAATGATCTGGCAGCTCAACTTCTGGATTTAGAATACAAGCTTCTTCCGTAATATCTTTTAAGAAAGATTTTACAGGAATTTGATCTTCTAATACTATGATAATGTTCTCTCCATGAGGCATAAAAACCAGGTCAAAATGATAAAAACAATGCAATAGTGGGCTTAAATATGCTTTTAAATATAAACGCAACCAATCCGTTATAGTTAGACTAGATTTTTCAATAATTTTTGGTAATAAAGCTTCTCCATTTTGATCTACATGCAGCAATGCTGCCATAGTCATGGCTTGTTGGTTTCCATTTACATTGGCAATGGGGCTTTCTCTCCAAAGGGATGCTAACATCTTATTATAATCGTTGTGAGGACCAAACTCTTCAAAATAAGGGTTCACATAACTTATCGAAGCAATCTCACTTAGCATCCTAAAACCCGTTTCCTGAATATAAGAGTCATTATAAAGTAACTCTTCTAACCAAACTGCCATTTTAGGAGCAGTCCCAAGATAATACAGCGGAAGCCCGCGCATAAACCCCATATTTAGAATTGAAAGCGCTGTTTTGGTATAGAATTTTTTAGGATTCGTTTTATTGAATAATGTTCTAATAGATTGTTGAGCAAGGTATTGATCCGGACCATATCCTAAACATATTAGGTTTCCGGTAGCAAGTTCTGGCGAAAATATATTAGCTAATTTATTAAACCATTGCCATGGATGCATAGGAATAAAGAAGTAATCTTCCGGATCAAAACCTTTATTTTTTATAATCGTCTCAAAAGATGTTATCGTCTCATTATCTAATTCTTGCTGTATTAAAGTATCATAAGATAATACCTCGGTTGCTGCATATACAGCTCTGCTTTTATGACCTGCCAACCATATTAATGAAAAAGAATTACCAGCTTCGGGAGCATACGACCTATAATCACTACTATCAAAACCTATACGGCCATTATTAGCAACAAAACCAGGATGTCCCTCTGTCATGGACTGTTCAATAGTTTGAAAATCGGCGATCGCTAGCTCCTCTGAAGTTGGATTACCTTTTAAAAATTTAAATGCGCTCCCATATAAGGTACTAATGATCTCTTCTAGATATAATGGCATTTGCGTATCCTTAATACCGAGCTGTTTTCTAAACTCCTTTATAAATAAAACACCGTCTATGACAACGGATTCACTTTCTTCATATTTTTTGATCGATCCTGATTCAATATATAAATGGTTTAACGCTAATGGTTTTGCGTTAAATTGATATTGAATGGTAGGATTATCTGATTTTAAAATATAACTATTCCAACCGTCCTTTAATTTTTCTAGAACAACTGGTGTGATCAGAAGTTCATGACTAAATTCGCAAATTGCTTTGGTTACAAAAAGAGTATTTACTTTAACCCAAACTTCGGGTTGTAAATGAGCTATCGATTGTTGGGGCGAAACAGCATTATCTAAAGTATTCATAGCACTTCTTTTATTAATTTTTGAAATTGATGTAAAATCTTGATATTGTTTTTTGTCTAAAAATGCTATTTGAGCAGTCTTATTTGGGAGTTCTATAATTTTATCGAGCTGAAAACCTATCCGCTGACATAATGCAAACATCTTTTTATTACGGATATCAGGTTCTACTAGGATTCTATTTACGGAGGAATCTTTAAACACAAAATCCATTA
Source organism: Aquimarina sp. AD1 (assembly GCF_003443695.1). Classification (NCBI taxonomy): domain Bacteria; kingdom Pseudomonadati; phylum Bacteroidota; class Flavobacteriia; order Flavobacteriales; family Flavobacteriaceae; genus Aquimarina; species Aquimarina sp. AD1. The sequence goes on from NZ_CP031966.1 coordinate 3,082,303, forward strand.
TAGCCGTAAATAAATACCATGTAAAATTTGGGATCTTAACACGTGGCGGAGCAACGATGATATGAATCCCACAGTCTCCTTTTTCCACGCTATAGAGTGTACTTATAATATCTTCTTTGGGATTATATCTTTCTAATACAAAAACCGGTTTACCTTTAAAAACACCTACAAAAACATCATAATGTTCCGGCTCCATCAATTTTATATATTCTTGTCGTACCTGTTGTAAATCGTACCCTTGCATTCCCCAAAAAATAGCATAGTCCATATTTACCCATTTGTGCAATATCTCGCTGTCTTCAGATATCCTAAAAGGTCGTATCTCTATGGTCCCAAAATCAGAAAAGCTTTTTGAATAGATTTTATGATACTGATGCTGTATGTTATTGGCTGTTTTTTCCATTCAGAATTTCTTATGACTTAACTAATTGTTTAGAAGTGAGTTTTGGAGCAACTTTAAAAATTAAATAATACAGCAATAAAGTGATACTAAAACCACCTAAAGCAACCAAAAATGGAATTCTCAATCCATAATTATCTACTAGTAGCCCCACAGAAAAAGACGATAGCAACACTCCTAGGTTTTGAAAAAAATGTACCTTACTATAATCCATAGCATAAGAATCTGGTGTACTAAATTTAAAGAGCAATACATCAAATTTTACAACTCCTTGAAAAATTGCCCAACCATAAATTATTCTACCTATTATTACTGTTATTTCTGTAGAAAGCCCTTGAAGAAATAATCCAGTAATACCTATTAATAATATTGGCACCATCTGTTGCCATACATTATTTGTTTCTTTTCTCTTCGTATTTATCCATAAAGCAATCAGCGCTACAAAACCAGGTATTGCATATACTGTTCCTGATACTAGTGTAGTATTATATACTGAAATGCTTTCCCAATAAGTTGCAAAAAATGGTCTTATCAAAAAATCACTGAAATACAAAATCATAGTAATCAATCCAATTTTGAGAATAAAACCTCTAGGAATCATTTTTGAGTTCTGTTTAATAGACCCTTCCGGTTCCAAGGTTTTGGCTGTATTGTATTTGTTACTTCTTAATAAATAAGCACTCATACCCATTTGTATAAAATCTCCAATCGCCATAATCACAAAAATGTAGCTAGCATCAATTAAATCTACAGTAGCACCTCCTATCACTGCTCCTAATATTCCACCAAGATGTACCACTACGGATAATAAACCAATGGTTTTAGGATGTTCTTTTTTAGTGATTATTTTTAGGATATACGGATATACTAGTAAATAGCTTCCTTTAAATAAGATCATCATTAAAGAAATGATCCAGAAGTTAACATATGATGTAGTTGTATAACAACATAAAGCCAATATTCCTGCCACAAACTGTGTGTATATAAGAATATTTAGCTCTGTTATTTTTTTGGAAACATATGCCCAAAAAGGAAACGAAATCATCACCATAAAGCATATCGCAGCAAAATAATAACCTACCAATTCTGGATTTGTTACCCCGAATCGAGCTTCGAAAAATTGAGGATAAAAAGGATGTAATAAATAATCACTTACTACAGCTACTAAGGTCATTATGATCAAAAAGTTCTTCATTAGAATTTTTGTTAGGTAGTTGGAGTTTCTATCATAATTTCCTCTTCTTCTAACACATCAAACTGCTGGAATGCAACTCTCTTTTCTATAGCGTAATAATCTGTGCCTGTTAATTCTTTGATGATATATGAATTGCGATAAGCTGCCATACCTAAATCGGGAGTTACAAATCCGTGTGTATGTAGTTCGGCATTTTGTACAAATATCTCACACCCCAATTGATCAATAGCATAATTACGATGTACATCATATCTACCTTTTTCATCCCATCGAATTCGATCACTAATCCCATCGACAAATGTTGGTTTTTGATATTGATATCCTGTAGCCAATACTAGTCCTTCTGTTCTATGACGATAGTATTTATCTTGTTCATGCTGATGAATTTCTAGATAAAAGGTGTCCAAAGTATCATCATAAACCGCATTCTGTAACTCTGAATTTGTTCTTAAATTTACTTTGACATCCGTGAGCAATCGTTTCGTATATATCAAATCAAATATATCAGCAATCAAATCTTGATTGATCCCTTTGTATAAATGCTTTTGATTCTTAATCAACTCATTACGTTTATGATTAGGAAGGTTATAAAAATAATCTACGTACTCGGGAGACGTCATCTCTAAAGTAAGTTTTGAATATTCTAACGGAAAGAATCTTGGCGATCTCGTAATCCAATTCAATTCATATCCTTTTTCATCTATTTCTTGTAAGAGATCATAAAAAATCTCTGCAGCACTCTGACCACTGCCAAAAACTGTAATAGATTTTTTGGATTGTAACTTCTTCTTATTTGGCAAATAAGAACTAGAATGAATCGCATCTTCTTTTAAAGAATTACAACAACTGGGTATATACGGACTTGTTCCGGTTCCCAAAACAAGTCTTCTAGCTTTATGAACTTTACGTTTATTAGTTTTTGTACATTCCGAAAGAACAGTATAATATTGCTCCTTTTCATTATACGCAATCTCAACCACTTCGGTCCCAAATTGAACATCAGATAATTTATCAATTGCCCAACGACAATACTGATTGTATTCATTTCTTAGTAAAAGAAAATTTTCTCTAATATAAAAGGAATAGATTCTTCCTTGTTCCTTGATATAATTTAGAAAACTGTATGGATTTGTAGGATCTGCTAAGGTTACTAAATCTGCCATAAAAGGGATCTGTAATGTAGTATCCTGAAGCATCATACCTGGATGCCAGTCAAATTTTTCTTTCCTATCTAAAAACAGTCCATCTAACTCTGTAATTGGCTCGGACAAACATGCTAGTCCTAAATTCATAGGACCTACTCCAATCCCAATAAAATCAAGTATCTTTTCTTCTTTCGTCATTATGCTTTCTATTTTTAATTGTGCTTTTCGCTATTGTAAGTCTTACCTGTTTCCTTAATCATCTGAATGATATTTAACAGATCATCAATGGTACTTTTAGGATTTAATAATGTAAATTTTAGATATGTTTTTCCATTAAATTTTGTGCTCGCTATAGAAGCTTGACCCGATTTAAACAAGGTATTTTTAATATAAAGATTCGTTTTATCAAGAAATGCATCTGACGATACACCTGGAACTTTATATCGAAAAACTAATGTACTTAGCTCTGGTTTATGAGCCATTTCAAAATAGATATCATCTCTAACGCTATGATAAAGATCTAATGCTAGATAATGTACTTTTTCTAAAAATGCTCCTATATTTTTTTCTCCAGTCATTTTTAAGGTAAACCAGAGTTTCAACGCATCAAATCGTCTAGTAGTTTGGATTGATTTTTCTATCAGATTAGGATGTTTTTCATCTCTATGTTCTAATGGATTTAGATAATCCGCGTAATATGAAACATACTTAAAGTGTTCTGTATCTCTAACTAAGAAAGCACTAGAACAAACAGGTTGAAACATTGTTTTATGAAAATCAATAGTAACAGAATCCGCATGTTTAATTCCTTCTAAAAGATGGCGATGTGTTTCAGTGAGTACATAACTACCACCATAAGCGCCATCCACATGGAACCAAATATCATATTCATTAGCGATTTTTGCAATGGTATCCAAAGGGTCAAAACTACCAAAATCGGTGGTTCCTGCGGTAGCTACAATAGCAATAGGTATATTTCCTATTTGTTTTTCTTTTTCAATAGCTTGTACTAACGCATCTGCCTCCATTTTCATCTTTTCATCCGTAGCCACAGGAATCACCGAATTGTATCCCATGCCCATAAGAGCAGCATTTTTTCTAATACTAAAATGAGCTTTATCCGAACAGAAAAAACGAAATTTAGAAACTACATCTGACCAACCATTCTCCTTTAGATTCAATCCAAAATGTTTAAACGCATAATTATCTCGTGCTAATAACAAGGCCATAAAATTGGATTGGGTTCCACCACTGGTAAAAACACCATCAGCAGTAGATGGTAAGTTCATTTTATCACAAATCCATCGAATCATTTCCTGTTCTATATACGTTCCAGAAATACTTTGATCCCAAGTTTCTACGGCCGTATTTACGGATGAAGCGATTAAATCACCAACCAAAGCGGGAAGCAATACAGGGCAATTAAGATGCGCAACATAGTTAGGATGATGAAAAGCAATGGTATGATCGAGATACAATTCTTTAATTTCATTAAGAGCCTGATCCACTGATAAGGTTTCATTCGCGTTTGGAGAGAGTAAATCTTTCTTTTCCCGAAAGTCAGATACTTCTCCTGGATAAAAATGATCTCTATCCAAAAAAGACTTTACATATTGCAGCGCTTTATGCATATATTCTTCATAGCTATATTTGGATTGAGGATCGAAAAAATGATCAACTTTTTGATCAAAAGCAAGATTGGTTTGTGTGTCGAGGAGCATATTATTTTTATTTGGTCTAAATAAGCTTGACAAATTTAGAATCAAACAAAAGTATATTTATGACGTATTTCGGATAAAAAAAGACGTCGTAAGAATATAAAGGAGCTAATTAATCTTGAATTAATGATAGCGTAAGAGTTATTTAAAAGTATATTACGGTTTTTCACAAAAAGATCACAATACACCTATCCTATAATACTTATTAGCAAAATCACACGATCTAAAACTTTCTAAAAACCCTTTTAAATAGTATACATAACACTTTTAATCACTAAAAGATTATGAACACGAAGTAAAGTGCAACAGTAATTAGTTTTGAGCGTTTTTTTATATAATTTAGTAATCTCTCTTTATTAAAATATTTGGATAAAAAAACTACATCGAATTCTACCAAAGAAGCTAAATTCTCCAATTTGTTTGACAAGCACTATAACAGATTGTACAATTACGCTTTAAAAGTTTTAGAAGAAACCGACCTTTCTGAAGAGTTAGTACAAGAAACATTTATAAAGCTTTGGGAAAACTTTGAGCGTATTAACCAATCCGAACGTTCTATAGAATCGTTTTTAATTACCACACTAAAAAATAAAATCATCGATTCTTATAGAAAGAAAAGAACTAGAGAGAAACATACAAATGTATATGCGCTCCATACTACTATAGAAACTGAGATTGATAAACAATGGGAATTGCTAGAGCGCATCGAAAATATCTATACTACTTTGGAACAAAAAACAACAGATATTTTTAAATTATCAAGAGATAAAGGTTTCACCTACAAAGAAATTTCCCAAAAAAAAGGTATTTCTATAAAAACTGTAGAACTCCATATTTCAAAAGCCTTAGCAGCATTTAAGAAAGGCTTAAAAGATTATTTATAAAAAATAATCAAAATTTAATAGGGTACCCCTGCTCCGCAAACGTCTTATATCTAATTAACACCTTTTGGGTATGGAGCATTTTAAAATTACAGAAACTGAACTTTGGGAATATATTTCGCAAACCGCGGATGATAATACTATTCTAAAAGTAGAAAAATGGAAAAACTCTCCCGATTTTGATAAAGCACTATTTACCAAAATAACAACCATCCATAACCATACTGCTACGAAAGACCCTTCTGTTGAAGAAGCCAAAAAACGTTTTTTTATTACAGTGAAACCCAAAACAGTAGTTTGGAAAGAAATGCTAAAGTATGCGGCTATATTTGTTATACTCATTTCTGGAGTATATTTCTACAATACCTTATCCTCCAATAAGAATCAAATAGTTGTGCAAACAACTTTTGGTGAACAAAAAAACATCAAACTATCAGATGGTTCTATTGTATGGCTAAATGCTTCTAGTAATCTATCCTATAACTCAGAAGATCCAAGAACTTTATATCTAGAAGGAGAAGCATTTTTTGAGGTAGCTAAAGATACCTTACACCCATTTACTGTAACTACAGCGAATCATATCACCGTAAAAGCTTTGGGCACCAGTTTTAATGTAAAATCATATACAGATAGTGCAATTACAGAAACAAAGCTATTAACTGGTAAAGTAGCCGTTACTTCCAATACTCAGTTCAAAGAAAGTGTATTCTTAATTCCAAATCAAAAAGTAACCTTCTATAAGAAAACTAAAGAAGTCCTAAAATCTAATATGGGCACTAATGAATCCCATATTGCCTGGAAAGAAGGGAAAATACAATTCGAAAATAAAACCTTTAGAGAAATAGCAGTCGACTTAAAAGCGCATTTTGGCACCTCAATACTCTTTAAAAATGAAAACATTGCCACTGCTAGATTTACTGGGGCTTTCGACAATACAACTCCTATAAATGAAATTTTTGAAATACTTACAATTTCAAAAAGCTTTACATATCAACTAAATACGAAAACAAATGAGTGGATAATAAAATAAAAAAAGTGGGAAAACTGGCATTTTCCCACTATAAAAGTTAAAAAATTCTAATCGCGAAATCAGTATTAATTAACAATATTCAAATGTATGAAAATATACCATTTTGGGGTCATTTCATGGCCAAAAAATAGTTATGGAAAACCCTCTTTTTTAATGAAATTATCTTTCTTTTTTTATTTGGTTTTTTGTTTTCAACTCTTGGGATTCAATGGGTTTTCTCAAAAAAATGTTACACTAGAAGAAGAAAATAGTTCTTTACAATCAATTATCAATAAAATTGAAACACAAACGTCTTACGCTTTTATATTTAGCAATGACGTAATCGATGTCAATCAAAATTTTAGTATAACTGTTATAAAAAAAGATATAACCGAAACGCTCGAGTTGCTTTTTAAGGATACTAGAATTTCTTATGAAATTAAGAAAAATCACATTATTCTTTCTAAAGCTAAAAAACAAGATGATGATTATACTATTAGCGGGATTGTTAGAGATTCGAATACAGGCGAAACACTTTTGGGTGCCAGTATTATTATCAAAAATAATAACAACGGAGTATTTACCAATGAATATGGCTTTTATTCTATAACGTTACCTAAAGGAGGCTATCTTTTGGAGATTTCTTATTTAGGCTATTCCACTAAAACCTTAGATATTCAGTTAAACAATGATTTGAGCATAAAGATAGAGCTTAGGCCATCCTCAAATGAATTAGACGAGGTAATAATACAGACAAATCAGAATAACAAAAGTCAGGTAGCACCAATTTTAGGAGGAACTACCAATTTAACAACTTCAGAAATTAAGAAATTACCATCTCTTTTAGGAGAACCAGATATTTCACGAGCAGTTTTAACTCAACCAGGTATCAGTAGTATTGGTGAGGGAACCAGTGGTTTTAATGTAAGAGGTGGAAATGTGGATCAAAATTTAATTCTACTAGACGAAGCACCTTTGTATAACACCTCTCATTTGTTTGGATTATTTTCCATTTTCAATGCAGATGCAGTTAAAATATTAAAATTATATAAAGGCGAAATACCGGCTCGCTTTGGAGGAAGAGCATCATCAGTATTAGAAATTCGACAAAAAAATGGAAGTTTAAAGAGAATTAAAGGAGAAGGTGGATTGGGATTATTGTTTTCTAAATTAACAATAGAAGGTCCTATTAAAAAGGATAAAATAAGTTTTTTAGCTTCTGGAAGACGTTCTTATTTTGATGTATTTTTTCCTTTATTTAAAGGTAACGAGGCTGTCGATAAATTTCATTTTTATGATTTAAACACAAAACTTAGCTGGAATATCAATAAAAATAATAGGTTATATGTCTCAGGTATTTTTGCTGCAGATGTCTTAAAATTTAATCAAGAAGAAGAAAATGGAGAAGGTGGATTTGATACTGATTTGGACCTAGGATGGACAAACACTACCACTACTATACGATGGAATCACACTTTTTCAAATAGATTATTTTCTAATATAACAGGTATTTATAGTAAATATGATTTCTCATTAGGGCAAAGAGAAGATCTTCGGGAAGAAGAAATTGAGGAAAACATTGAAGAAACTGTTGAGAGATCTATTGAGAATTGGATTTTTAAACCTGATTTTACTTATTATTTAAATCCTAATACCCAAATGCGATTTGGGCTTTCTGGCAACTTATATCAATTCGTTCCCAAAATTACTGGTACAGCAGGCAAACAAGTTCTGGACAAAGAAAAAGCGTTAGAACTCGCCGCCTATTATAGTATTCAAAAACAATGGAATAAATTATCATTACAGACCGGTTTAAGATATTCTTGGTTTGCAAATTTTGGGGAAGAAAACATTGCTATCTACGACCCTAATCTTGCGCAAACACAAAACTCAATTGTAGGAAACAGAAGGGTAAAGAATAATGAGATATCGAAAACTTATTTTGGACTTGAACCACGCATGTCTGTAAAATATGATATTAATGATCGAAAAGCTTTTAAAATAGGATATAATAGAATTTTTCAATACGTCCATTCCATCAATAGACAAACGATAACATTACCAAACGATAGTTGGAAACCATCTGGTGAGCATATTGCTCCCTTAAAAGTAAATCAATTTTCTGCCGGATATGCCTATGACACCAAGGATCAAAATTATAATTTTTCGATAGAGGGATACTACAAAACATTTGATGATATAATAGTTTATAAAAATGGTGCTCGATTAGGAGTCTTTGATAATTTAGAAACTGAATTAGTGGCCGCTAAAGGTTTTTCTTATGGACTAGAATTTGCCGCTCATAAGAACAAAGGAAAACTAACTGGAAATGTAAACTACACCTATTCTGTATCAAAACGGAAAACAAAAAGCAATTTCTCCTCAGAACAGATTAATAGAAACACTTATTTTCCTTCGAATTTTGATAGACCTCATATATTCAATCTTACGGCAAATTATAAATTATCTAAAAAGTGGGAAGTTGGAGCTTTTTTTACCTATCAAACAGGAAGACCCATCACCGAGGCTAATGGTAGGTTGATTATCGATGGAGATGCATTCATTACGTATTCTGATAGAAACGCTTTTAGAATCCCGAATACCCATAGAGCAGACATCTCGTTTACATATACACCTACCGATAATCCTAAAACGAACTGGAAAGGAAGCTGGAATTTTGGTTTATATAATGTGTATGGTCGTAAAAATGCGTTTTCGATTAATTCTGTTTTTGACAATAACCAATTAGAAACGTCTCAAATTTCATTTATCGCCGCACCAATTCCATTCATCTCCTACAATTTTAAATTTTAGAACCATGAAAAAACTACATATATACATAGCATTTATTTCATTATTCACATTAATAAGTTGTGTTGAGGATATTAGTCAAGATTTTGAGTTTAAAGAACAGGTATTTATCTCAGGATTATTGACTAATGAAGTGGGATTTGTTTCAATTCAGGTTCAAAAAACCGTTCCAGTAACCGACACGATCTTTAATCCTGTAAATAATGCTCAAATATCCTTATTTATGAAAGATTCATCTGATGATGTATCATTGGTTTCGGATTCTTTTACAGTAAATAATGGAACGTATACTACTTCAGAAATGATTACTCCTATTATAGGAAATACGTATTGGATAGAAACCATATTACAAGACCAAACTGTACTTATATCAGAAGAGGAAATTTTAAGACCCCCTATTCCTATTACGGATATGGAAAAGACCGATGATAGCATTCGAATTACTTTTACCGGTCCAATTGATGTACAAAATTTCTATTTAATTCAGTTAGAAATTCTTAAAGATGGTACATTAATTTCTGATGAATTGATCGTATCCAATGACAGAATCATCAATGAAGAGGAAGAAAAAATTCTTGTTATAACTGGTATGAACGAAGGCGAAACATTAAATGTAAACATCAGTAACATTAACTTCACTACGTTTCAGTTTTATAGCAATGTCATTAGTAACCAAGGAAATGAACCAGAATTATCCTCTTTGTTTTTACCTGTCAACCTAGTTGGTAATATCACCAATATGACAACAAATGAATTGGTACTAGGTAATTTTGGTGTGTCAGGATTAACTCCTATTACCATAGATTTCTAAACAACTACCTAGAATACTTTTTTAATAAATAAATCAGGATACTAACCTATCCTGATCCCATACTTTGATTTTAATCAATTACAACATTTTAGGAGGTTACCTTAATAGAGGTACCCTATCAGATTATTATAAACAATTCAAAAATTAAATTATTATGAAACATTACCGCATGTACACAACAGTCCTTATTTTATCATTATTTTTCATCAGCTGCGACTCTGATGATGATATCATTATTGATGAACCTCTTGAAATATCACAAGATATTAAGGATTTAATTTATTTTAAAGGTGATGAAGATGCTCCTATCGTTCTGATCAATGTGCAAAGTGGTCCTGATACAGAACTTAGTACAGGTGAAGTAGACGAAATTTTTCAAACTTTTGATACTACCGACCTTTTAGCTGTAAACGTACACCAAGCACAAACATTAAATCCAAGCCCGTTCGAAAATGATGATATTACATTTAATCAAGCAATTAACTTTAATTCGGAAAGTGTGGAAATGCTTTATAAAGTTGTCAATTATTTTAAAAATCAAGGCAGAACAGTCTATGTATTAGGAATTTCATTTGGAGCTTTCGTGACACAAGATCTTATCGCAAAGAAAGGGATAGATGTCGCAGATAAGTATTTGATTATGGCAGGTAGATTAGATATGGAAACTGTTATGTGGGAAGCTTTTTCTGAAGGAAGGGCTGGGTATTTCGAAAACGGAACTAATCCAATTCCGGATCAAGAACCAGAAATGGATGTTATCGATAGAAACTTAAACCGATTAGCTGCCGGATTTGCAATGAATAGATACACCGAACTTCTTGATTCTTTTAATGACTTATCTAGCATTACCTACGTTTACGGAGAAGTAGATCAAGCAGTTGGTAGACTTACAACTTCAGAAATTGAACTTTTACAGTCTAAAAACACAAACATAATCACAGGTTCCGGAGACCACGACCAAACAATTAATGACTTTATTACACAAGGTTTTGAAGAGGCATTTGGTATATCATTACAATAATTGATAGTAATGTCTGTACATTCAAAAAACTCAGGTTTTCGAAAACGATTTTAAGCAAAATCCAACATTTTACTTTCATTTACAAAAAAGCCAGTTATTAAAATAACTGGCTTTACTTGTATCGAGAATTCACCTTTGATTATTATATCTTCCAGAATGATTTTTTCATCTAGCGCCTTATTAATTATTTAGCAATTCTAAAGCGCGTTCTATTCCACCATCTTTTTCTTCTTGAAAGTCTAGAGTTGATAAAAATGGTACCCTGTTTTCTTGATTTTCGGGACCAATTCCAACTGCTTCAAAAACTTCTCCTTGCGCATCACTATATACTTCATTAGATAATCCTACTTCTGCTCCATTAGGTAATATATGAGTAAGAATAGTAGAAAAAGCACCTGCTGTATTTTCTCCTACTATAGTTACATATGGCAAGTCTTTTACGCATAACGCAAAGAGTTCAGCTGCACTTACACTATAAGGGCTCGTTAGTACTATAATATCATCTGTAAACTGAAAGTCCCCTTTTGGTCCTACAGAGAAAGACTTATTTTCCGTAAAGCTATCTCCTAACCTAGCTTTCTTAAAATATGAAATCCGTTCCTGATCCATAAAACGAGATACCATATCTAAAGCAGCTGTATCATAGCCTCCATCATTAAAACGTATATCGATAATTAATTTAGAAACTCCTGATTCTCTTAGGTCGTTCATTATAGTGTCTAGTACAGTATTTAATATTGATAACTCATTACTGAAATTTGTTCCGTACCCTTCCATAGTTCCAATAACAATATATCCTACTGTATCATCGATCAATCCCCATAATATGTTCTCACTATCATCTATTTCAAAACTTCCTCCTAAATACTCCGTGACGATTGTAGTTATTTTTTGATCAACAAGATTAAAATAATCGTCCTCACTTTCTATTACCAACTCTACAGTTAGGTTAGCATTTAATCTTTCTAATAATTTGGGGTCTCCTGAGTTAATTTCAATATCATTATCTTCATCATAGACACTTACATGGGCATCTTCTAATAAAACAACAAGCTCTTCTAAAACATCATAAAAATTATCCTCTGTAACTTGATCTCTTAAATCTTCATATTGAGACCAGTCTACATTTCTAGTATCAAAAAAAGCATAATGGTAATTAAAAATATTCCAAAAATGATCAAAATTTACTTTTGGATCTTCTGTACTGGAAACCTGATCAGGTAAACAGTTTGGAGTTTGACTTGATAACCGAGTAAATACTATTTCTGAGTCTGATAAATCTGTAGAAGCTACAAGCTCATTTTCGTTAGCCAGTTCTAGGTGCAATCCAAAGTAATCTTCTGGAACAAAATCATCGTCCTGAATGGAACATCCTACTGTATTTATATTATAAAAAATGTTATTATCATCAGTCAACTCTAAAATGTATCCTTTTTCTTCTGACATCCAAAAACCATTCATTGGATCTTCCACAGGAAGAATGGTGGCGTCATCATCAGATTGACAAGAGAAAATAAAAAACACCATTATATATAGATACCATTTTTTACTAATTGAAAAAGAGAGTTCTTTTTTGATTGTTCGTAATATCATAATTCTGTTTTTTGATTTTTATAAAAAGTAATTTGTTTTAAAAAGATTAATCAGGTTCTATTTATTACAACTGAAGAAAATCGAACCTAATTTTTAAGGTACTCGCTGTTTTTAAAAGCGATATCCAATTTTGAGACTCAGATAGGGTATCGTGTTAATACCTCTCTCCTTATCGTTCCCAAAACCAAGTCCTAAACCTAGCCCTGCTTCGTAATTAAAATGATTACCAATATTTCTTCTAATACCCCAAGTTGGTGCCAGTAGTAGATTGTTTAGTGAATTTTTATCATCTTCTGAAACATCATAAAAATGATAGCTCGATCTAAACGACACATAATTTCCACTATTACCATCTATTCTTTTACCTTTTTTCGCTCGTGCTTTCAGATTATAATACCAACGTGGTTCTAACGCTAAAGCAGGTGCAATATTCGCTGTGTTAGGGCCTCCTAAACCAATTTCACTTCGCAAAACAACTTGATTGAATAATTTTAGCTCATTATGAGTCCATATATTCAAAACTCCAATTTGAATACCAAAAATTGATTTTTCTACTGAAGCTTCTTTTATATTCTGCGAAAACCCAAAATAAGGGCTAGGAAATAACAACAAGACAAAAACTACTTTTCTCATACTTAACATTAATTTGAAAGGTTTTATTAATAAGATTAAGTAGTGTTTTTCCATTTTTACATTTTTGAATTACTTATGTAAAAGTATAAGTGTCAAAAAAATAAAAAGTAATTTTAAGTCAGGAGAAGTCCTGAAACAATGGAATATTACGAATCAGGACTTTTGCTGAAGTTTTCTGAAGGCTCCAGGAGACATTCCTAAAGTGGTATTGAAAGTTTTGTAGAAAGCACTTTTAGATTTAAAACCTGATTCCATACCAATAGCTACGATCGAATATTTATTAAATACAGGATCTTGTAATAGTTTTTTAGCAGCTTCAATACGATATTCATTTACAAACTGAATAACACTCTTACTGATTTCTTGATTTATGATCTGCGATAAATATCCTTCGCTTGTTCCCAAGCGGTTTGCTAAATCTAATCTACTTAAAAGTGGATTTTTATATAACTCTTCCTCTTCCATTACTGTATATAATTCTGTAATGATTTTAGAAACAGTAGTTTCATTTATTTTCTTTTTCACAAAAGTATTAGTTGTTTTTTGTGAAACTAAATACTGATGTATTTCATCTTTTTGGGCTATTATCTGTAGTTTAAAAATCCCATAATATAATATCCACCACGACAGAAAAGAAAGTAGTATCCACAGAAAACTGGTGATAAATTCTGAATCATATATATAAAGTTCTATGTTAGATAAAAGCCAACAAATAATAATGCATATAATAAAAAGGTTGAGTCTTAATAACCAACGCTTTTTTTCTATAGAAATCGTATTTGTTTTTTTTATCAAATATCTCCCCCAAAAAATTAATAATACATTATATAAAAAAGATAATTGATCCTTAATATCATATATTATTGCATCAAAATCAGGATTGTAAATATTTAAAACAATATCAAAAAAAGAAACACCAAGTTCAAGAATTACCGAACCGATAAAAGGAAAGTAAAGCAATCTATACCATCTTTTTGTAAGATATTTATGTTCGATATGAATTAAAAAATATGTAAATAAAGCTACTGCAACCAAAAGCTCTAACATAATATTGTCTAAAAATTGTAAGACAAAATTCCCTATCTCATACCAACCTAAAAAGGTTAAACTTGTCAACAAGAATAGAGATAACGCCAGATATTTATTAGCACGACTTTTATAAAAAGAAGTGGTCACTAATGAGATACTTATAAAATATCCAATAATTCCACTAACAATAATCGCGAGGTCTAATAGTTTTATATCCAATTCTTGTAAAAATTAATTATAACCAATTATACTCATAACGAATTTAAAAGTGTAGTGTTACATTATGTAATAATAAAAATTATAAAGACTTTATCTTTAAATGTAAGATTCCTGCTAAAAAATAGGACGGAAAGTATTATCAAAAGAAATAGTTAAATAATAAAACTTCATATAAATATGAAGCTTTCTCTTATAATAATTCTCAATCTGGTTTCTAATTTTAATTGAAATTGAATACCCACAATATATACCTTTCCATTAACAAACAAGATGCTGATTACAAACATAACTTGACAATCCTTAGCATTAAAATGGAATTAAATTAAAATTCTTAATTTAAAAAATATTGGGTGTTTTAACCCTACTCTTTTATCTTCTCTAAATCTAGAATTGTATTAAGTATAAATGTTAATTTTGAATTGATAATTTCAGTTCTGGTTATATTTAAAAGTTAAAGTAAAAAATAGTTTTTTCCTATTTATTTTAAATAAGTAACTTAAACCAATAGTTCAACTACAGCAAAAATAATGGATAATCCTAAAGAAAAATTGCAACGAGCATTTAACAAAGAAGAGCAACAGTTGCTAGAAGAAATCTTAATGCACAGAAGAGATGTACGAGGAAATCATTTTTTAGATACACCAATTCCTGACGACCATATCGATACTATTTTAGAAGCTGCATTGGTAGCTCCTTCTGTAGGATTTTCTCAGCCTTGGGAATTTGTTATAATCAAAGATCAAACAACCAAACACGCTATAAAAAAAACTTTCTCTGAAAAAACAAAAGAAGCCGCTTTGTTGTTCAAAGACGAAAAACAAAAAGAATATATCAAACTTAAGTTAGAAGGCATTGTAGAGTCTCCTTTAAACATAGCTGTTTTCTACAAGCCAAAAAAAGGTCCTGTATTGGGACAAACCAGTATGCCAAACATGGGTAAATACAGTGTGGTTTGTGCAATTCAAAATATGTGGCTCATGGCTAGATCTCTTAATATTGGTATGGGATGGGTAAGTATTTTAGATCCCGAAAAAGTAAAAAAAATATTAAATGCACCATCAGAAAATCAACTAATTGGCTATTTATGTTTTGGTTACACAGACATGTTTTATAATCAACCCGAATTAAAACTTAAAAAGTGGGACCGCAAAAAAAAACAAAAAGAAGTGGTCGTTCTAGAGAAGTATAAATCTTTGTAAACGACGTATTAATCTCCCATTTATTTTACACCAGTTATTATAAGCTTATCAGGGTTAAAGAATACAAAATCTTTTACTATAATTTCTTTAGGTAAAAAATGAAGTATCAATCATTATTGCAAAATAGTGTTTAAACGAAAAATCTTTATGAATACCTTGTTAATGAAAATTGAATGCAAATAAAAAGTCAACCCTGTAAAACGGAACAGAATCCATTTCTGCTTATATCTCGTTAAGGACAAAATTCTCGTTTTATAAAGTCTTATTAAAATTATAGAAAAAAAATCTCACATTTCTGTGAAGCTCGTGCATCATCTTAATGCTACTCCAAGCTTTTTTCATGACTAAAAGTCTTCATCATTTTTTCGACATCCAGATGGATTTTTCCTTTTACTAACCAAGCGACTGCAAATGCATAAACCGCTACCCACTCTAACCAAAAGGTATAGGCAGGAAATATCTCATCCATGTTTATTTTTAGTATTTTCTCAATTGCAAAAATCACAATAAGCGCACCTACAGAAGCCCAAACGATGATACCACTCCTACGAAATAATCTGTTTCTGGATGCTGATGCATTGTGATTTAAAACAAATTTGTAAAAACTCATATATCCCAACAAAAAGAAAAAGGAAGCTGCACTCAGTAAATGAATTGTCCCTAATAAACTGTTAGATTGATGACCAAACAAATAGGGGGAATCTGTAAAAAACAAAGTTCCAAGTGGGTTTTCCGATTTGGTGGGAACCAATACCGTAACCAGAATACATATTCCTGCTACCGTAGTGATCAAACGATCGCTAAACGACTCACCTTCTTGTTTGGGATATCCTCTATAATTTATCAAGATTAAGCCAAAAGCCGACAGTATCAAAATAAAAAACACCCCTCCAGCTGTGTAATAATAATGACTCATACTAGAGAGTAACTGCTGATGAGTTATTAATAATAATATGGGTAGCGCTAACCCAAGGATTCCTATTGTTTTTCTGAGCGAATACATTGATTTTTTATCTTCCATGACATCCTGATTTATGTTACTCCAAATGTAGTGTCATAAAACACTGACAGCTATTACAAAAACGGTAAATAAAGGTAATTTTGCGACATGGATATATACTGGAAAATTTATATGAATACGGATTAAAGAAATTTCCGCTTTACCAAAGCAACTTTATTAGTTAGTCAGACCTGTCAGGTTTTAAAAAACCTAACAGGTCTGACTTCATAGCATTGTACATATCCTTTTCTTACACTTTTTACTTACTCAATTCCGAAGTTGCAAACTTCGGAGAGCAGAGTAACCTTTCTATTCTTAAGGCTCTCTACGTGCTTTATCAAATTCTATTTTAAGATGTAATAACTTCTTTTTGATTTCTTCTTTTATTCTATCAACACCTAAATACCATATACTGGTTCCAAAATATTTTTTTAGTGCAGCCCATAATTCCGTATCCTTTTTTAGGTTTGAATCTTCGTAACTTCGTGTAACAAAATTATAATGCTTACCCTGTTTGGCTCCTTCCCAATTACTGGCAGCTCTTCGTTCTTTTTCGGAGAAATATCTTGTATAATTTTTATCTGTAACCAAACAATAATGCTTGAACAAGTTATACGCTCTATGCACATATTTTCCCATTGGTATTAAATCATCCATATTTTCTACAGCATTTAAGCTATGAAATGCAAAACCTATTTGCTCCGTAAATCCATGATAATATTCGGCAGGAGTAAGCTTTAATTTCAAATACTTTGTAGATCTATCATCTTTATACATATTATCAAGCATTTGCTTATTTACCACGACTCCAATCACCGCTCCCTGGGTATAATATGCTTCATTTGCATAAGCTAAGGCTTCTGATTTTGCTTTTTTAAGATTTTTATACGCTCGATCGGTTCTATTTTTTAGGTCTTGATCATTTGGATTGTTCTTAAGCTTCCATTTTACTATTTGATATTCCATTCTAGCTTCAATGACTTTTTTAAGCAAAATCTTCTCATATATTCGATTCTCTGGAGCTATTTTTGCTAAATCCGGGGACAAATTTGTAGGGGCATTACCATTTGCATTCAAAAGCTGGTTTCGCTCTGTATACTTTCTTTCAACTTCCTGTAAAACACGTTGTGATATTAATCGATTGTTTTGGTTAAGTGGATTCAATTGATTTGTATAATCTGTCCAATCAGCTTGATTCATGTTTACCCGCATCATGAGTAAAGAGGCTATTTCTTGTTCTTCTTCATCTTCATTTTTTACTGCTTCATCTTCGATTTGATATGTTCTCCAGTTATCATTCTGATAATATTTTTCGTTACCAGTTTTATCTAGTTCTCCTCTCCCTTTTAATCCAAAAACCTTTTTAGGGACAAAGTCCTGAGCATAAAAATTAATATCATAAACTACGCCTGATTCTCTACCGTTTCCATATTTTTCTTTAAACTCACGATTAAGCCAGTACACAGCAAACTCAGTACCATCACCACTCAGGTTCACATCAATATCTGAGGTAGGATTCATACTTCCAGGCACATTTCCTTTTAAAGGTTTGATAGGCTCATCGACCTCCCATTTTCTATTAAGTCTGTTGTCCTGTCCGTGAATATTATAAAAGTTCTTTTGTCGTTGTCCTTTTTCCCAATCTTTAACTGGTTCTATGGCATCTTGTAACAATTGTTCGGTAATCATTTTTCGATACATCAATAGTATGTTCATCCCATAGTAGAATAAAAATGAATTTCTACTATAGCTTTTTAATCCTTCTGGTGACCCGCTAATTTCATATAATGCGTATCCCTTATAATGTTTTAGAGTTCCGTTCTGAAATTGCTCTAGAACTTTAAACCAATTATTTTCGGCATTTTCATTTACATAAGTATCTGGGTTTTCTGCGGCTTCTTTATTTTTTTCGGTATCATTATTCACCACTCTACGTTGAATAACAAAACTATTTGGTAGTACATTCTTACTATCTTTTCGTTGTATACTAACATTGGTACTGATCATACGGTCTACAGTTTTCTCTCTAGTAGTATCTATCTTATGACCATTTACTATTGTATCTCCCTTTGGCGTACCGTGCAATGTATTATCAATTGCGTGTGCTACTTCGTGTTTCATATTCTCTGTAGTATCCTTTCCTGGAGCAAAATGAATGTTCTTGCCCTGTATAGTTGCCTCAGCATTTAGTGTTCCTGGAAAAGGAGAATTATGAGTAGCTTTTAAAGAGGAAGTATCCACGCCATATTGTCGACCCATTTGCAAAGTTATTTTTTGAAAGCGTGAGGAACCTGTTGGTTTTCGCTGAATAGGTGTTGTTATTTTTTGAGAACTACTTATTACGGATTTTAGTTTGCGTTGTACAGCAATAGCAGGTCGGTTGTCAACAATAGTAGACTCACCACTAGAACTAGGTTCTTGTTGTATATTTTGAATAGTCGCGGCTTTTAATTCTTTGGTATGCTCTATTGATGCTTTCACGGTTTTTAAAGCTTATTTATTAAATTGTTCATTATGATAAGTATGGATACAAGTCAAGACCATCTTTAAAATATTTTAAAACAACAGTTATAAGGGACAGGCTCATCTATATATTCATTCCAAATATTTAACCATTCTGACTGAACATGTTCAATATCTTGGCCATGCCTAATTTCAAAGACACCTGCATATTGATCTTTCTTTGTTTGTAATCCTGAATGTTCTTCTAAATAATACGTATCTGGTATTTCTCCTGGTTCTGCATTATTTAATATTCCGTCATACACCTGTTTTCTAAAAGTATTCATTCTTTTAAACAATTTATGTTCTCGTAGCGCTAGCTCCAAAGAATCAGCTATATGGCGCCTAAAAATATTATTTCCAGCCCACAAATTCTTATTATCCCATGAACTTACAGCTACTTGTGTATTAATTGTAGTTTTAGGAAGAATTGGATAGTTATTCTTAGGGTGTTTAGATCCTTTCATAGAGTTTTCCTGGCGAAGTGCTAAATACATATATTGAAAAACAATACTTCGTAAATATGGTTTATCTTCTTCTGCCATTCCGTTCACTGAAAAAACATTATACTTACTGACGAATGTATTCCACAAATTATCTTCTTGTATATATCTGTCCTTACGTCCTTTTAATACAGTATCATCCCACTCATCTGCGTAATCTTTAAAAACACTTTGTACGTCTTCTAAATTCATACCTACATTAACCTGGATATTTCCGAGTAATTGACCATTTGGTAATAATGTATTTCGAAGGCTTTCTGGAATTTCATATCGATAATCATCTTCTACGTACGAGTTTTCTCTTCCAATTGCTGTAATAACGGTTCCCAACCAACTTTGTATATTAGTAATTATATTCTTTGCATCTTTCCTTTTAGAAACTGGTTTTGTAACAATCTCCACGGCAGAATCAGTCATTAGCTTTCCGCCACCAGCAGCATTTCTTACCTTGTGAACATGATCAACCATTGCCTCCCACCCATTACCTTTATGAACAACTTTTTTATAACCAGGATCGAATTTTTCGCTAAGTTTTTTTGAAGCTTTAGTTGCAAATTTTGAAAGTCTTTTTTCTTGAT
The DNA here is from genome assembly GCF_003443695.1 of Aquimarina sp. AD1. Classification (NCBI taxonomy): domain Bacteria; kingdom Pseudomonadati; phylum Bacteroidota; class Flavobacteriia; order Flavobacteriales; family Flavobacteriaceae; genus Aquimarina; species Aquimarina sp. AD1. The sequence continues at coordinate 3,102,550 of NZ_CP031966.1, forward strand.
TCGTATCCAAAGATTTATTTATACGGTAAGTAGAGATTAAGTTCCAAAGTTCATCTTCGTATTTAGGTTTTATGACTCTTCGGATAACTTCTCTCTCTTCAACAGGATAATTTCTTTCTGAAATAATCTTAATAATTTTACTCCAAACATAATTAGCTTCAGTTACTTCATTATTTTTCCTAACTGGCAAGGTGGTTTCTATCTCAATTCCAACTTTTGCATTTTCACTTTTTTTCTTCAATTGCGCAACATTTGAATGTGTGTTATACTCATCGACAGTTTGCCCTTGTAGACCAAAGGAAACTGTCCTTAGGGCTTTATTCCCCATGATATCTGCCTCTTTTTCTAACCCAGCATCATCATTAATATTCACCTTGCTTTTTAACTGCCGGGTTGGTTGTACCCGACCTTGTTTCTGTTGTACTACATGCCAAGCCTCATGAGGTAGATGTTTTTCTTGCCCCGGTGCGAGATGGATATCTGTTCCTTGGGCATAAGCGTGTGCCTGTAATTGGGCTGGTTTGCTGGAGTTATAGTGTACTTTTACATCATCCATACTATATCCTGATAAGTTTTCTATACCAGATTTTAGGTTATCGGGTAAACCGGTCTTATTTTTTCGTTGGATCGGATTGTTACTATTATCCATACTATCCATTCCAGATCGTAATTTTCTTTGACTCAAAGAAGAGGTACGGTTATCTTTTAATTGTGCCGTACCTCCGTTGCTAGATTCACTAACAACTCTCGGGGTAATCGAGTGCTGCGGTTCTTGAGTTTTATCTGTTTGTGTTTTCATAGTTTTTTGTGTTAACTATTATTCTTATACTCATTGCATTTTACTACTAACATCTCCCTAAATCCCTCTTCAAAAGAGGGACTTTACTCCCTTCCTTTGAAGACGATATCACATTAGTGATAGGCGAGCTTTAGTGCAAGAAAAAGGATGGATGTTTTGATCCTTTCATTAAAATTTATAATCGTATTTATATTGAACTCTTCTCTATTACTTGGACAACACTTCGACAAGCTTAGTGTGACTATCTAAATACTTTTACTTTGTACCTTAAAAGGTTCTCGATACAATCACCTTCCATTACACTTCAGGTGATCACTCGAACTGACGTTTTTTAACTTATAATCACTCCCTCTTTCTGTAACTCCTGCTTTATGGCCGTTTCTAAGTTCTGTTGAGAGATAGTTGCTTTTTCATGGGTTACTGCTTGCAGTGTACATTTACGTATCACGTTCATCATCAATCCACCAGAAATATCATAGTGTTCTGCAATTTTCCATAGATCTGCACTGGCATCTAATGGTAATTTGTCTGCAAAAGATTGTTGCCATAATTGATAGCGTTCGTCTGCTCCTGGCATTGTAAATTCAATCATGGATTGGAATCTTCTAGTAAATGCCTCATCTATATTATCTTTCAAATTACTTGCTAGGATTACTACTCCAGGAAAATCCTCTATACGCTGTAGTAAATACCCAATTTCCTGATTTCCGTATCGATCATTAGCACTGCTCACCTGTGTACGCTGCCCGAATAATGAATCAGCTTCATCAAAAAACAAGATCCAATCGTGTTGTTGTGCCTGATCAAATACTTTTGCCAGATTTTTTTCAGTTTCTCCTATGTATTTAGAAACCGTCATACTCAGATCTATTTTATATACCTGTTTACCAGTACTCTTTCCCAATAAAGCAGCAGCCATACTTTTACCAGTTCCTGGTGGCCCATAAAACAAACTTTTGTAGCCAGGTTTTAATCGTTTGCCAAGTTCTAAAGCTTCTAAAACTGTTTGTCCGTGAGTAACCCAATCCCTGATTTCCTGCAAGCTACGTGCTGTAGATCTAGAGACGATAAGATCTTGCCAAGATAGCTTAGTATGCAACTGTTGTGCAGGGAAATCAGGGCTATATATTGCTTGATAGGGTATTCCTGTTAGTATAGAGGCTACATATTCATTAGATACCATCCATATACTGCTCAATAAAGGACTGTTCCCTTTAGTCGGTGTCGTACTGATCATTCCTTGTCGTATACCTATAAAATACTGAGTAACTAGTCCATGATATGCTAATCGTTTTTGGAGATCATCTCCTGATAATAAAAACATCGCTGTTTCTGCCGTTGGTATTAATCCTAAATGTCCTTCTAACAATACTCCGCCAAATTCACTATACCGTCTGTCATAATCCTTGTTTTTAGTGAGTAAAATATCTAATACTTCAGGTTTTAGATGTGGTACTAATGCTAGAATTAATAGTAGTCTTTCTGCAAAGTTGAGTTTGTGTTCTTGAATAAAGTTGGTATAACTTCCTTCCTTACCCTTTATATCTGGAGGCGTTAATTCTTCGATAGATTCGTACAGTGTTTCCTGCTCGAAATGTAGTTCTAAGCGGGTTCGTAATACCAGACTTAACCATGCAAGTTCGGCTTGCAAAACTTCGGCATTACTACTATTTACATTAGTAATAGTTTTATTATGATTTTTTGTTTCTATGATTGTTGATTTTTCCATATTCTTATTTCTTTATACTGTACTAAGGTTCTTCTTTGTAAATCGGACTTCGAGAACCTCAGCCCTCGTTTTCATATTTCTATTTTCTATTATCATTATGGACCTTCTTTTTTACATTGCCCTACACTTCGACAGCAATTCGACAGGCTCAGTGTAACAGCTCAGTGTGACAACAAAACCTCAAATCTCAAACCTCATCTCTAATACCTTTAAGTTACAACCACTCTACCACCAAAATCTCTTGCATCCATAGTAATTTTACGGTATGAAATCCCCATGGTATTTTTTCTAAAGTAATATCATGCGTTTCTCTTTTTACTTGCAATAACCAATGTCCATCTCTAGTTCTTAGGGAACCTTGCCTGCACAAATAAGAAGCTCTAAATCCATCAGGAGATAGGTTTTTCCATTTAGGACCTTTTGCTATCACAGCAGTTACCAGACCTTCGGCTATTTCTTTTTCTTCGGCTGACAATTCGATTGGGGATACAACGGCATCCATATCCAAACCACACAATAGTTTATTCAGTGGTAAGGCACCTTCAAACAATTCCTCTTCTTTGGTATCACATAAATACTGTACTACACAAATTGCTTTGTTGCGAGCTACTTCATCCACAAAATTCTTATCCTTCATAACTCCTATATTCTCAAAAAAGCGTTCTAAAAATGGCCAGAACAATACCAATCCTGCATTTTGTATGGATATAAAATCCGTATCATCAAATGGTGAAGACAATTGTTCTGTTATGATAGATTTTGGCTTTGATCCTAAATGCTTCAATTCCTTTTGTAATCCTTGTAAATGCAATGCTAAAGGCGTCAACAAATTATTGACATCTAGTTCTTCTATAGTTTCCTTAGAAGTATTGCTTACATCGGTAAGTAATGATTTCGTCTCTTTCAACATCTTTGGAGGTAGCTGATCAAAAAAAGGATGATTTACCAAAGATGATACTTGCTTAAAAAATTCCTTTCCTATTGCATTTTGTGCATACAAGGCAATACAGGAATCCACTAATCTTTTGATCTGATAAGCATACCGACTATTATCTGCTATAAGTTCTTCTTTCTCATCAATCCCCAGATCTAGAAGTACCTCTTTTGTACATTCTTTTGTGAATACTGAATCTCTATTAGCAATGGTATATTTTAGAAAAACTGTTTTCCAAAAACTATTGATTGCTTTCTCCCTTTCTAAAGTATATCTCTTCTGAATGCTATTGAGAATACTGTTTTTAGTCTTTAGGATCTGAGCAGATGAAAGGTCAGTAACAAGCCTAAAAGAAGCTAATAATTGATCTTCTGCACTTGCATATACAAAGCGGTTTAAGTAGGTAGGATTCCATGGTAACTCTTTTAACAATCTAATAAATGTGCTACTTGGTTGTTCTAATAATAGTGCTAATTGCTCCTGAAAATCATTTTTGTTTCCTTGTTTTGACCACCAAGGTAATACGCCTGTCTTTAGATAATAAATGATAGCTCTTAGTGGTGTTTCTTCATGAGTGTTATCACTTTTTGGTTTCTCTAAAACTACATCTGCTCGTTGATATGCTGTGAGTTCTTCCTGTAATTTTTCGATAAAAGCGGTTTCAAAATTTTGCAAAGACACATTCCCTAAATCTAATGTTAGTCGATCAATCTGAAGTGATGATTCTGATACATTCGCTTGGCTAAGCACACGATCCAGCACAGTCGTCAATTGATTTCTACACAACGAACTCAATTCATGCTGTATCTTGGATGTATCCGAATGTTTCGGTACATATATTTCTAAAACCTGTTTATTAACTATGTGTTTTTGCTGTACCATAATCCGGTCTTTTATCCGTTTTGAATTTCAGTAAGGAAACGATGATACGCACGATCAAATTCTTGCATCTCCTCTTGATCTAACCATTGAATATTGGTTCTGATATGCACAGGTGTTTCTTCTCTAATGGTTAAGGCAATGAATTTTTTGAAATCATCATCCTGATATCTTTCTATCCATGAAGGAAGCATAAACGTGAGCTGTAAAGAATAGGGATCTTTCAAAGTTTCCGAAGCCATCCATCGTCCCGTTTCCTCTTCCTCAGCAAAAGGCACATCGATTTCGAAACCATCGTTGGATATCGAAATAATGGTATGCTCTCCATTATAATGGGTTGTTTTGGTAATTTCTATAAGGTCTCCAACTTGTAAAGAATGTGCTCCTATCTGACAAAAGGTATGATTGGAATTAGTTGCCGCTCTAAAACTTTGAATCGCAGCCGAGCGTAAATAATATCGTATATCATGCATACGCTTCCAAACCGCTCCTGTTTCTGATTCCTGAAAAGGTGCTTTGATCTCAAAAAAGTCATCCCCAACGGCCAGTACCGTATAGATACCGTTGTAGTGATCATTGTTGGTAATTACTACTTCTTCACCTGGTAGCAAATCATGATCACCGATTATACATCGTGTAAACTCTTCTGTGATAGCAGCCTCAAATGTTGTGATTGAGGATATGCCATAACCTACTACAAAAGGATAAGGATAAGATTTTCTGGATCGCAATAGCACATGCTCTATCATATGTAATCCAGCCGATTCCCCATCTCCCAAATTTCTACGACTGTAATCTTCGATCCCGATTTTTAAAGCAATTCTTCTTTCTAATCCAGAGACATTTTCAGTATTCCAAAGATCACTTTTGATATCATATCCTTTTGCTTTGCAACCACTAACAACAGGATATTCTTTTAAAAATCGTGCTTTGTCTTTAATTAATTTTTTATCTGAAGTATCTTGATCATCAGTAATATCTTTTACTACCATTCCGTAAGAAGTAAACTTCTCCGCAAATCGAGCTAACAAGTGATTCAAGAATTTATTTTTTCTTAACAATCCTATATTCGTATCAGCAGTCATTTCCTGTAGATACGAAGTATAGCTCTCCGGACTGCCTAGCAACTCTGAAATTCCAGGAACACACTCCAATAAATTTTGATTAAAATACGTACTGGTATCATCCCCATCAAAACTCATTAGTCTTTTGAAACTCGCTAACTGCGAAAAATAATTAGCAAGGGTTTGCTCAAAAAACAGTAAATATCCACTTAATTGTTTTGCTTGCGCTTTTCTGGTAGCTGAAGCAGAATCTGGCACTCCTATTTCTCCAATACCATAATTCATCGGAAATTGATTCTGAATCGGATAGTATTGATCTAATGATAGTGCATCAGATGTAGGCAAAATGATATCTTTTTCTATTAATGATCCTAATCTGGATACTTCCTCTGTTCTTTTTTGATTATATAATTGTTTGATTCGTTCTATATCAACACTTACCGTAAGGCCTTTGGAAGTAAAAGATAATTGCGATAAGGTACCATCAACATCCAGAATAGGTGTTTTAGAAGTATCCAATGGTAAGAGCCAATTTTTTATTGTGTTAGTCCCCGTAGCAAGTGCCAGTTTATCGATTACTAATACACCCGGTTGATCCATTATTTCTTTAATCACATCCGAGGTTTGGATTTCTTCTTTACGATAGGCTTTGGCGATATCCTGATCTTCCATAAAACCATGATGTAATCGTGGGCCATCAAAAATCTCATCCGTTGTTTTCCCTTTTTCTAGTTGTTGCTGCAAGGTGTAAAAAGGAATGCGTGGCGAAAAATGAGTCCCTACACGATGTAACATATTGGCCACTAGCTCATGGATATCGTCTACGTTATCAGCAATTTCGATAACACCTTGTAATCTTACCCCTTGCGTATCTAATAGTTTGATCTCTTCAAAATCTTCACAAATAGAACGACAGCTATTTAGTTTTTCTCGGACAGCGGGAATGATCTTACTTCCTGGAATATCAAATAATCCATCTTTTTCTATAAATACACGAAACAATCCTTTGGGAATACTAGGTTCAAGTTCATTTGCATTTTTTGGAATTACTTTTTCTACCCACGCATTTTTAACTCCTTCTATATCAATTACCATCTTACGAATATCCATAAGGGTCACCGGGTTGGTAGTCAATATGGTCGCTGGACTGTACAAACTCTTATGGTTATTCCCTATCAAATCCTGTATATCAAATTCCATTCGATATGCCAGATCAGTGACTGCATAACATACTTGCTCTAAAATCGTAATACCAGGATCATGAATATTATGATCGGTCCATGTATCTGCCGCCATTTTTTGGATCAGTTGCATTCCTTCTGTTCTAAGGAATTCATAGCTTAATGCACTATTTTGAGGTACTTCTTTAGGTATGGTGATTGTATCTGTCATTGTAAAAGGTAATTATTGTTCGTATTTCTACAAAATGATATGTATCTATTGCTGTAGCTTTTGAAATGATTATAATTTCATGATGTATGCCAGAACGAAATATGGAGGTCGGTTTTCATGAGCTTTATTGCCTCCTGTTGATTGTAAATTTGCTTTGGCAGTTTTAATAGAAACACCTGTTTTATTGCTCTGAATTGTTCCAAAATTATTTAAGGCAAACTCTCTACCACTGCCAGTATTATTATCCATTGTATCCGTGGTATCCTTATTGGTAAATCTTACTAATCCATTAAAACTTCCATGATTATGGTTATGACCTGGATCATTTACTCCATGTGTATGACCATTATCTAAATGGGTATGAGTTGGCATTTGTGCTTCAGTAAGGGTTACTTCTTTTGCCCCTCCTTTTTCACCAATTTGGTATTCTGGATTATTCTTTTCCATTCCTACGATAAATCTTCCTGATAAGTCAGGAGTGTTATTGGTTCCATCACATAATACCCAACCTTTGGGGATATCTTGTCCAGACCACATAGAAATGAGACCTTTTGGCAAGCGTGTATCTACATAGGTCTTTACCGCTTTTTGGGTGGCGAGTTTATCATGACTAGTTGTAGTATTATCCAATTCTTCATTATCCGAAATATTAGATGCTTTTAGATCTCCTTCTACCTGCAATGTTCCTTTTATAGCAACTCCTTCTTTTTTAGAAACCTTGAAAATAGTAGTGGAGTTATTGGTGGTATCAGTTATAGAAATTAATGGAGCTGTATCTTTCCCTTCAACTGTAAGTTTGGCTGTCGGTTCTATGGTTCCTATACCAACATTTCCCTCTCCTGACTTAATAAATAGTCTACTTTGCCCAGTAGTATCTTTGATATTAAAACCAGGCTGATTACTATTGGGTGTATCAGAATTAACTCTTGGATTTAGGTTAATAGACCATTGTGGATTATCATCAGAAAAACTCTCATATAGATCCAACACTTCTTGTGTGCCAACTCGCTCTCCTTCTGTTTGCACAGACAATGGGTTTCCTTGTACTTTTGCGATACCATCTTCTGCTTGGTTCAACACAGCTTCTATAAAATCTGCAAACTCCTCTTGTGTAGGCTTGTCATTAATCTTAAAAAAACCTTTAAGTTCCGTTCTATTTTTTTTATTGATTTCCACTTCTTCTAATTTTTTTAGGATGTTAAATCTTCTGTAATTGCTACAATCTTTTCTTTTTGGTTTATAATTTCATGATATATGCCAATGCGAAATACGGTGGACGGTTTTCATGAGGTTGATTGCTTCCAGTCTTATTGGTATTAAAGGAATGTCTATGCTTACCTGCAGGTTGGGTAGTTCTGGTGAATGCTTTATAATAATCATTAGAACTTCCTGTACCAGATCCATCTCCTCGTTTAGCTGCCCCCGTAAAATTATGTGCGTGTTCGCCAGCTTCTCCAGTAGTTCCTGAATGACTATGCGATGGTAATTGACCGGTGGTTAGACTAACTTCTTCTTTTCCTCCAGTTTTTCCAATCTGATATTGCGAATTTCCTTTATCAAAGCCTACGATAAACCTCCCTGATAAGTTGGGAGTGCCTTGCTGTCCATCACACAATACCCATCCTAAAGGAATACTACTAATATTTCCGGACCACATAACAATTACTCCTTTTGGCATCCTTGTATCCACATAGCTTTTTACTGCCATTTGGGTAGGAATCCTATCATGGCTAGCACCTTCTTTATCCAAATCTGTATTCGTAGAAATATTCTCTGCCTTCAATTTTTTTACCGTTATATCGCCTTGCACCGATACCGCTCCTTGAATATGAGTTCCGCCATCGGCAATAATCTCTACTTTTCTGGTAGCAGGATCGCTATTTGTTGATTTTCCAAATAATCTTAAGGTGGTAGCGCCTACTTCAATCTTTGCAGAATCTTTATGTTCATTCGTATTTTTGCCTCCAAATAGGATGGTATCTTCAGAAATTTGCATTGCCCCGACAGGTTTATCAAAAGTTGTATTTCCTTTTACCGTAAGGGGTGCTAACGGTTCTATTGTCCCAATCCCAACATTACCTTCTCCAGATTTGATAAACAAACGACTCTGTCCTGTTACGTCTTTGATATTTAATCCAGATTGATTACTCAATGGTTCTTCAGCATTTACTCTTGGATTTAAATTAATAGACCATTGTGGATTATCATCCGCCAAATTTTCATAGAGATCTACAATCTCTTGTGTACCTATTCGCTCTCCTTCTGCTTGTATAGACAACGGATTACCTTGTACTTTCGCGATCCCGTCTTCTGCTTGATTAATACTGGCTTCTATAAAATCTGAAAACTCTTCTTGAGTAGGTTTATCATTAATCTTAAAATATTCCTTGAGTTCTGTTCTATTTCTTTTATTGATTTCCATAAGACTGTATTTATTACTTTAGTTTCAAGATTTTATGTTACGATAAAGTCTTTGCTTATTTCCATATAATTAATTCCTTCAAAGCTGTCTTCTTCGAATCCATTTTCGTTAACTACATAGACTTCGTGTATTTGGGCAGCTACCATAATCATGTCGGGTTGCGAGGGCGTTACGATAGATTTTCCGTCATTCAGACTTCGTACATCGGTAAATGTCTTTCCGTCTTCGCTTTGAAATAATTTTAGGTTTGCTACATAATCGATATACGGACGTTCTGCAATGAAGTTGATAATCATACTAGCATGGAGTGATCCTCCGATTTGAATTTCGCTATCCTCTCCATATGCCCAGGGAGACATGAATCGTTTGATTTCTTCTATTAACTTGTCTTTATAAAAAACTTCATCATATCCAGAATAAAATTTCACAACACATTCTGTAGAAACTTGTAAATAAGAAGGATTCGAAACGGATATCTCGGCATAGGTCGGAGCCAGATTTTCTAGATACGAATTGATCTTAAGAAGTGTATCTGCTGCTACTTTTGGAGCAAAAGGATTAAATGGTAATTTTCCTTTAATATCCGGAACTACAATCACATCTACGCCACCGATACGATCCGAAGCAGGAAGACATTTGGTCTTATAAATTTCTGGAAACTTATGTAATATCATATGTTCATAATCCCACATGGTCAGCGCTCTGTTCTTGTGCCTTAAACGTTCACTGATTCGCTTATATAAGGCATCTCCTTTTTCTACCGGTTTCCCCTTACTAGATGTAAAAGGTTGGGCAATTTTTGCTACTTCAGGTATTTGGTTGAGTTCTTCGCTAATCGTATCTACTGGCAATGGATTTTCGAAATGTACTGGCGCTACTGTTTCACTAGCGAGTGTAGCACTAATCACCTGACTCCGAATATCAATAGTGTCAGATACTCCTTCAATATTTTTAAATGTACTTATCTTGATCCAATGTAAATGAGATGGCATTAACGTACCGCCTTGGGTAGCATCTTCGGGTATTCTAATTTTTACAATTCCTGTATTTAGTAATCCATTTGTACCATCCTGTAGTAGATTAAATGGCGCTAATGTTATCCATTCATTATTTCGCAGATAACTCCATTGCACTACTGGTTTTTCTATTTCAGGATCTGCGCTCCCTTCTGCCATTTGAAATAAAATTGAAAGTACCTGTGGTGTATTTGCCTCAGTGATTCCCAGATATAATGAGCCTTCATCCTTATACGCAGGAATTAGCGTACTTTCTTCTCCAGGAGTTATATCATCATATCCAAAAGGATGTATATGAAATATCTTATTCGTACTATCCACCGCAGTTTTTGCTAGAATAGTATCACAAGACGTATATGAGATTCCAAGTTTTTTAAGCTTAGGCTGATATGGTGGATTAATCTTTAAGTTTTTTATATCTACCTTTTCCGATATTGCCTGCTTAACAGATAAGGTGTTGAATACTACATGCTGAAAGTTTGTTGGAGTTAATTCTATTCTAAAATAGCGATCCCAAAGTAATGCTTCTTCTTCGTCCGTCTGTATTCCAAAACGTTCTTTATATTGATAATCTGGACTAGTATTTTTTATCCTTGTAGGAATATCATCTATGGATATACTATTTTCTTTATTAAAAAGAGGAAACCCTTCTGTTACTTCATTGCCTTGCTCATCTTCAATCTTTGTAGAAAGTAATAATTCCGCATTGCGATCATGTAAAAAGACATCAGCCTTAAAATCATGGTCATTCTCAATGATAGCAGCATCAAAACCTAACTTTTGATCTATAAGTTCAGCCAATTGTTCATCATTTAGTACAGCGAGTTCTTCCTCGGTATGATCTGCCTGAATAAGCCAATAGTTTTTGTAATAATTCACAAAAGATGTGGGCTGTTTGACCCATTCTAAATGCAACTTTACATCTTGCAAGCGTTTCTGAGATATTTCGTCATTAGCGATATAAAGACTAGTTCCTATTTCGGGTTGAAAGCCAAAAGGTTCAAATGGTTTGTTGGTATCGATTGTTCCTTCATCATTCTCAATGATACTATGCTGCATATCCTGAACATTTACTCGAATATGTACCTTTTGTAATGTTACGTCTATTAAGTGCTGGTAGCTACTTCGCATCTGATTTTGATCATCTTGCTCTTCTATTGAAGACTGTAATGTACAGACCATAACAGGATGATCGGATTCTATAAAAGATGACGAAGATGGAAATGAAATAATTGGTAAATCATTATCCTGAAGCTTAATTCGGATTCTCAGCGCATTTAGGTATACTTGATCCTTGCTGTATTTTTGCGTGTTTTCTATAGGTGTTTCTAATACTCCAACCTCTTTAACTTCTACAATTTTCACATCCTTAAAGGCTACAATCTCATAAATTTTTTGAGAAGCATCCACGATGTAATCGCCTATATCGGTTACAGTAAAATTAGTCGTATCTAATCGGGTAATGGTTTGATCCTTTATTTCAACGTTTAGATTATTCTCTGATGAACTGCCTACATAATTCCCTAAAGAATACTGAACCGCATCTGGCGTAAACCATTGTTCTGCACTACTTAAATAGGTTTGAAAAGGATCTTTTGTATCAAAAACAGCTCGTAAATCTTTTATTTTTTGGCTGCTAAGATTTAAATCTAGAAATACTTCAATAGTACGTTTTCCGTCTTTGAGTAATAAAGTTGGAGAACTAATCGCAAATCCAATCTCTGATGGTTTTAAGAAATTATCTGCAATAGCAGTTAGTCTATCCCCAAAAGTTTTGAACCTTTTACTTTCTTCTTCCTCATCATATTGACTAAAAAGAAAATCCTTAACGTTAGCAGTATCATAAATATCAGATAATTGTTCTGTTTCTGGAGAAGGAATTACCACAGAACGCAGCTGACGTTCAGAAAATTCTAAAATACGGTATACTTTATTTTTATCTTCTTCGGAAATACTACTATCACTATTAGTTTGCATAACATGAATAAAATCTTGTTTTCTCAACAATAATTCTACTTCCACATATTCTAATGCTTGCTCAGAGTTCTCATTGGAGGCCTGTAAATCTTGAAGTACTTTTTCTAAAGATGTTGTTTCTCCATTGTATAAAGGCAAAGAATCTCCGGGATTTGGATTTCCATACACTTTCTTTAGCATGGCATCAAATCCATTGGTATTGTGTAATTCTTTTAAATCTAGTTGTCTCTGATGAATAATTTTTCTTTCGTACGCCTTTTCTAATAGTTCGTACTCAGGTACCCAATCTATAGGAATACCTTCTTTGTCTTGTTGATGCTTTAAAAAAATAAGATCAAATTCATCTCTCTCTAAAAACAAGACTTCTTTTACATAAGCAAGTGCCTCAGCATTCTCGTTTTTTACCGCTTCCTCTAATTGAAAAAGATCTTCTATCTGTAATGCTTCTGGAAAATCTGGTAGTGCATCACCAGGATTTGGATGTCCTAATGCCATTTCCATCATATCTACAAAAGCAGCATCTTTGCTTTTTCTTCGCTCCTGATGTACATTTCGGATAGTGCGTACTTGCTTGGATACAAAAACACTTTTTAATTGTGTAATTTGGGCTTTGCTAATCACCGTATCTTCATTGGTTACATACTGTAATTCGTTCCCTTCAGTGTCTTCTCCCGCCTGTAAGATGGTTCCTTTTTCTACTTCGAGATATTGAGTATTCTCTTCTAATTCTAAAAGTACATTCACCACATCTGGCACTGCCTGTTTTGGGTCTAATTGTAGATACTTTCTGTAGTAAAAATCGAGATGCTTTTCGGTAAGTCCATTCATTTTAGACTTTACATGATTCATTAACTTAAGAAAGGTGATAAATAACACTACATGAGGCTTGGATAATTTTGCCTTCTTTTCGATGTTATTGTAAAACAACTCTGGGTTTTCTACATATGCCGCTAGTTCTCTTGCCCATTGTTTTTGTTGTATTTTTCTCCCTTCGAGAGAGTTTTGATTAAATACATTGGGATCATCTATAAGAAATGATTCCCAAGTACCCGTAGGTCTATTTTGTTCATCAAAAAACTGAAGTTCTTTGGCTAACCGCTGTGCTTCTGTAATCAATACTTCTAAACTACGCCCTTCGATAGCTACGTAATCAGTGCTCAGAGCATCCAAATTGCGATCGTTCTGACTGGTTCCATCTCTAAGAAGTATGTTATCTATATTTTGAATAGTACCCATTGTTTCTACTATTTATTTTGTTTAGGTGGCTTTTATTTTTTTATTTCCCGGTATTAACTTTCCAGTTCCCACGTACATCGGAACAGGATCTGGTGTATTAGGAGGTGAGGGTAGCGTAGCTGGAGAATCAACCTCAAAAAGCGCTATAAATAATTTCCCCTTTAGTATTATTTTTTTATTACCACTTGTCGCTTTTCTGGTTAATTGATTAGGAGCTAGGTTCATTATTTTTAATGTTCCAGATCCAGGAGTTGAAAATGGTGGCACAGTATATTGACATGTTATCTCAACTTTTTTTTCATCTCCTTGCACACAAACTTTTTTACCATTAATAGTTGTCTTTCCCGAAGCTTTTATTGTTGTTTTTGGAATTGGTGGTATTAGCGTGAGTAATCCCACTTTAGAAAACTCTACGGTATCGTCATTCATAATTATCACATCCATAATCCTAGTGTATTTGTATTCATCATTTTCTTCATTATAAATCAAATGCCACGCTAGAGGCTTCGTTGATATAGAATGGATAGATAAGATTAAATCGATTATTTGTTGCTCTTACCATATAATCTATATCGATATGTACTACGCCATTTTTGGGATCTATATCTGTTACAGCAACATTATTCACCTCAATTCTTGGTTCGTATAATAGCACGGCACGAGATACCATATCACTTAACTCATTGGCAAATTTCTCATCCAATTCTTCAAACAAAAATTGCGTAAGATCACACCCAAAATCCGGGTGCATGATTCGTTCCTTTAGCGACGTGGATAACAAAATCTGAAGACTTTGCTTGATATCTTCTTCTCCTGAGGTAAGTTTGACCTCAGCGCCTCCAATTCCAAAAGCAGGAGGAAATGACCATCCGTTTCCTAAAAATTTATTATTCATAGCTCTTATATTAAATCCACTTTTTTTCCTTTTACTATTACTTTTCCTTTAGCATTGATATCAAAGTCTCCTGCAGCTTCTATTGAAAAATCCTTAGTACTAATTATTTTAATACCATCTTTACCCATTAGAATACTATTACCATGAGCATCTTCTAATGTGATTGTTTTCTCCTTCTGATTGATAGCTAATAGCTGCTCATTGGACTGGTCTTTATCGGCTGTAGATAGTGTTATCACTTCTTTTTCCTCATCAAAAAGCAATTGATAATTAGACTTGGTAAAAATCCCTTTGTATTTATTTTTTTTCTTTTCGGTATGTGGTGCTTTGTGGCTGTGCATTGCTCCTAAAACAACTGCTTGCCTGGGATCATCATTTAAAAAACCAATCACTACGCGATCTCCTTTTTCTGGAGGAAAGAAAATTCCATGATCTACTCCAGCATCTAATGTCGTATACATGGCTAATACTTCGGCAGCTTTAGCTTCTTGATCAAAAGCTGGTATATGTACTTTAATTAGAAATCCGTGTTTCGAATCTTCTACATGTTCCAACACTGTTCCTACTTGTAATCCATTTACACCTGGTAATAAACCAGCAGCTTTTGTATCTATAATATCAGATTGCGAACTAAACCAATTGGCATCCATTCCTATTTGTAAGTAGGTATACCATCCAGACCCCATTACAAATCCATGTCGAACTCCAGTAATGATATATTCTCCATTAAATCGACTTACATTTTCGATTTTCAGCGTCTGACCTACTTGTATCTTTCCGTTACCATTAATTCTAATAGTTCCTTGTACCAGAGACAGTCTTGATTTTACAAGTTGCGCATCTGACCAAGATTGCAATTCTAATGGATCTGTAGGTACAGCATGAACCAAGTTTGTTTCTTTAGCTCCAACTGCATCTGACAATTGTGAAGTTTTGTAATCAATACTAGTTAATATTTGCTCTT
Organism: Aquimarina sp. AD1; assembly: GCF_003443695.1. Lineage (NCBI taxonomy): Bacteria > Pseudomonadati > Bacteroidota > Flavobacteriia > Flavobacteriales > Flavobacteriaceae > Aquimarina > Aquimarina sp. AD1. The sequence continues at coordinate 3,117,857 of NZ_CP031966.1, forward strand.
TACCTTTTTTGGGAATACTAAGTGCTAATTCATCCTTTTTTGTATCCAAACCAAATGAATGTACTTTCTCATATTGATGACGACTACTAATTTTTAGATCAAAATGGGCCAGATCTATCCCAAAGGTTAGGGTATGATCGGTACTTCCAATTTGTGGCGTAAAAACAGAAACCTCTCCATTATCAACTTGTACTAGTTGCCCATTCGCTTCTGCTCTTGATACTATAAAATCCCAATCCGAAACATAGTACTGTACCATCTGTGGATGTGCCAAAGAAGTATTTTCTATATTCTTAGTTTTTACATCTCTGTAGGTACTGATAATATCTTTTATAAGTTTGCTATCCGTTTTATTCTGAAACACTTTGTTTTTTCGTAAAGTGGTCATTTTTATGGACGGATCGCAAAGCTCTATCGTAAGTACTGATTGGTATTGCGAGCGTTCGATTTCCTGATTGATCACAATACCTTCAAAAACCTTCGTCTCGTTTGTATTATTTCCTTCGTACCGCAAAAAGATTTCAATTTCAGCGCCTGGTATAAAAGCATTACTTTCTAAGGTAGTAAACTTTTGATTTGCTACACAACCATCGGATAGCTTAAGTTCGGCTAAAGGTATTTTGTTAAACTCTTTGCTTGTATCTATCGACAATAATTCATACAATCCTAATGGCAGGATCTTGCCGTTGCTTTTAATCGTACTTGTTACTACAGTTGATGACATCTTTTATTTTTCTATTGGTGGAAAGTAAATTTCTTGACCTGGTATTAGATTTCTAAAATCCGTTAGTTTATTTGCACTTGCTACTAATGGATAATACATCGGAGAGCCATATATTTCTTGACACATCAATGGTAATTGATCACCTGATTTTACCATACGGTAATGCGTAAGATCAGGAGATTGTAAATTCAACTTAGCTAATTGCGCTTTGGGCGTATCATCCCCAATGAAGGATACATTGAGCTCGGCTCGCAAAGGATCTCCATTTCTTTCGAACAATGTGTAATTAATATCTAAGCTAGAAAGTCTACAATTAAACTTTAATGTTTTTCCCCAACTAAGAACTAGATAGCGTGGTTCATGAATTTTACCTTTTATTTCTGTAATGTCTTTTCGAAAATTATCTATTCTTTCTGCAACACTTTTTTGGGTACCTCTTAACAATCTAAGTGCTATCTCTGCCCCATATTGATCTACATCGGTTCCATCAAAAATTAGACTCATACTAACCGTAGATGAATCGCTGTGCATAAACTTAGCATCACTCTTATTCTGAGGATTACTCGCCTTATCGGTAAACTTATTTATAAAACTTCGTCTAACGGATTCGGGATTAAACATCACCTCTAATTTCTTCTTACCAACGGTTCTTTCTTCATTATCAAAAGAAAAAATGGTAAGCTTTTGTAGTTTAAAACTTAATTCACTTAGTAATGCCATGATCTATCTATGGTTTTTCTTTTTCAATATTTTTAGTACTTGATGCACGCATTCTTGTACCACATCACATTGTTCTTTTCTGGTATCCAAAGATGAGCTACCTTCATCTGTCTGTGAAGCATCTGATATAATTGCTCGAATGACAATTTCTTTGATCTCTACTGCCATTTTTATAATCTTAAAATTTGAAATCGTGTATATGCCAACTCCATTGTATCGATGGCCACGGAATTGGATTGTGCATCCAAATCAGATACGGACCATTTTACTGGATATGCTTTTAGAAATAACCATCCTCCAATAGGAATCCCATTTTCGTTAAATAATGTGACTAGTACATTAGAAGGATTAAACTTAAAAAATGAAAATGTCGCATTGAATTCAGAAATCAGCGGAGAGCGCATCTGACCAAAACCTGGTAGACTAAAACTATTTAAACCATCGGCTAAACTACTAGCTACGAAACCTCGTTCCAGTACCAAATTGTTATAGTTAATCTTTTTGGGTACACGATGTGCATGCAGGTTTTGTCCACCTTCATTTATAGTATCCAATTGTACTTCGGTATTGATACCGCTAACTTTTTGAAATCTGACATCTATTGGATTAGGAATAACACCTCCTGATAGAAAGAACACTCCAAATCTGTGTGATAATGTAGGCTCTTTATCTGCAAAATTCATTGCTCTTAAAACATCTAACATATGGTAACTCTTTAATTGTATTTTACTCGTAAGTCATGAGCTATTAAATCGAGACTCTCTATCGCTACTTCACTGGCGCTAGCGCTAAACGATGGAGCATCTAATTTGAAAGGTAATGCTCGGGAAACCTCCCAAACTACGATGCCCATCCCAGCTTCATCACAGAGTTCTATTCTAATGTCTTTCTTTTCTCCAGATTTAATCCAGTCATATAAATCACTCCTACGTTTGATCAACCCTCTTTTTAAAGAAATATTAATCGGTTTTCTTTGGCCACGGATCAAATGATCTCCAACTGCCCAACTAAAACCATGTCGATACAACACATGATCATGGTCAATTTCTAAACCTGAAATCTCTGAGAACGACATGATTTCAACTCCGTTAATCGTTACCTGATAATTGTATACCGGTAACGGATAGGTTTCGCTAATTTTCTGTTTATCAATTGCCACAATACTTTGGTTTTTTGAATTTATATTGACTTACAATTCTGGTTTTGTTTCCTAGAATAGAACTTGCTTAGTTTATTTATTTACTATGCTTCTTCCATAGTCACTCTAAAAGCCATTAAATCCATAGATTCTATAGCTACATCATTAGAGCTTGCATCAAAAGAAGGAGCTGTTAATTTAGTTGGAAAAGCATCTATAACTTTCCAGCTCACTACAGTACTACCGGTCTCATCTAAAAGATGCACTACGATATCTCTTTTATCTACCTGATTCAATTGTATATCATTGATCCAATCATAAAAGACAGGAATGCTCTTTCCTTTTACCAATCCTTTCTTCATAGATATATTTACCGGTTGAATCTGCCCAGGCATATACATAATATTCGGTCCTACTTTTCCTCCTGTAGCGAAGCTTTCCTTATATGTTGTTGTTTCGAAGGATAATTCTAAACCAGATACCTCCGAAAAACTTATAGATACTCCATTGATATCTACCCTATAATTATAGGTTACTAAAGGGTAATCTGTCTTTATTTGTTCTTTAGTTAAAGCCATTGTTTTACTTTTTACTTATTCATTAAATTTTGTACGCTTATTATGCTTCTTGTAGTTTATGAGAGAATTTCAGTATGATAAACTCTGCAGGACGCACAGCTGCTAATCCAATTTCTACAATCATCTTTCCTTCCAAAATATCCTGTTGCGTCATAGTTTTTCCCAATCCGATATTCACAAAATATGCTTGCTCTTCTGTCGCTCCAGCTAATCCACCTTGTTGCCAAACTCCGTATAAAAAACTTTCGATCATAGCCTTCATCTTCAACCAAGTCACGGCATCGTTAGATTCAAAAACTGCAAACTGAGATGCTTTCTTGGTAGATTCTTCTATCATATTGAATAATCTTCGTACTGGTACGTATCGCCATTCATTATCATTTCCGGCAAGTGTACGAGCTCCCCAAATCATGGTTCCTTTTCCAACAAAACTTCGTATAGCATTGATGGATTTACCACTTGTAGCATCAACATTTAGTTTTTCCTGATCTTTAGAAGTAATTTTCGAGATAGGACCGATAACAGCATTTAAACTTACGTTTGCTGGTGCTTTCCATACACCTCTTTCTCTGTCTGTGGTAGCGTATGCACCAGCTACTGCCGCACTTGGTGGTAACGTGATACGTTGTTTTGATACTTCACTGATAATTCTGCTGTATAACTCAGAACGAGATTCCTTGAAAGTTGATAAACTAACAGAAGCATTATCACCACCAGTAGTAATAAGATCAGTGGTTCCTGTAGAAGATTCTACAACTGTTGCTCCATCTAACAAAATAATATCAAAATCACCTTTGTTTGAAAATGTATTCCATTCATTTATAATCTCACTAGCAGGAGTTCCTTCTCCAACATTGATGGTTAATACAGCGTCAGCAATACTAAAAGAAGGTATGCTCCCTGTTCCTTTATTAATCTTAACTTTTGGTGCATCTTGAGAAGATCCACTGTACTCAACTCTAATCGCGCCAGCTATTTCTAATTGTAGGGTTTCAGTTGCCGAAGAACCTGATACTTCTACAAGATCTTCTTCATAACGATAGGTAAGTGATGTTTGTAAATATGGGGTATAAGCAGCACCATATTTTAGATTATTTGTACCTATTCCATCTCTAAAAGATGTTCCGTTTTCATCATCTTTTTTAATATCGAAAATGCAAAACCTGTCCTTTAAATCCTGGCACTGTGCCAAGGCATTTTGACATACTTCATGATAATCGGGCGCATCTAATTTTGTTGCTTCTCCAAGCATAATCAGAGTAGGTTCGTCTTCCTTACTCAAAACTTCTAACCCATTTAAGAATGATTCCTTATCATAATCATCATTATAATTTCCTACTGAAATGATATAACAATCACCACCACCATTTTTAAAATATAAATCGATTGCATGATATAAAGTATGCTTCGGAGCTTCTACTTCTATATTTTCTACAGCATCATCATCCGAAATGCTTACCATAAAAGATGCTGATTGTGCACCTCCAAAAGCTTCTTTAAACTCTAATAGAGTAGATACTCTAATCGCTTTGTTTCTAATATCTTTTCCGTTTTTTACTGCTTTTTCCGTATATCCAATAAAAGCTGGCACCGCAGTGGAAACTTCTGCTACAGATTGTGGTAATAGAGGTACCTCCTCAGTGTACACATCTGGTGTTAAAAATCTAGACATATTCTAATAGTTTTACATGTTTATAATGGGCTTTTCTAAAAAATCAATTGATTCTCTCGAAATGCCTTTTCTTACTTAATTTTAATTATTTGGATTCCTTGTTGTTCTGCTCGCGGATTGGGTAAATGATTGATAAGAACATCACCGTTTTGAAGTAGTTTTATATTCTTAATGGGTTTGTTACTGTAGGGAACCAAATCTTTAGATTCGAAAATTTTAACTTGGGTATCGGGAAAATTTAATTGAATAGAATTTATAATCTGGTCCGTTATGTTTTCATCGACCACCACTTCATTGAAACTGATTTGATTATCTCTAGACTCCAAACTGATATCAATATCTTCAGTATTGGATACAAAATAGTACTTCCACTTTATCGACTTTGCTCCAAATACAGCTTTAAATTTTATCGGTTGTTCTAAAGAAGTAAGATTAATTTTATGACCTATAATTTGAATACTACCTAATGCAGGATATCCTCCAAAAATCCCTTCCTTTACTACTTGGCTACTTACTAATTCCTGACTGTTTTCTGGAAGATCTTGATTAGAAAATAAGATTATATTACCTTCATCTATTTCAGAAAAATCTGTAACCTCTTGAGTAACATCAGAAGTGGGATATATATAAAAAGTAAAGTTGTCATCTTCGCTCAAAGGCTGAAAATCGCCATTTCTTCGAGACATAGGAGCTAAAATCTTTATTCCTTTTTCTGTTTTCTTTACCACAAATCCAAGGTTGCTTAGGTGTTTTCTCGTTTCATTTTTCGGGACAAGCACTACATCATTAGATTCTGATAAAACAGGGTGAATAACCTCTATGTCAAAAAATTCGCGATATTCCATTTTATACTTTATTTAATTCGTGATATTGGGCTTGTTTATAGATATATTCATTACTAAAAGCTTATACTTTTTGATGAAGATTAAGATTCGTTGTGGATATTGGTTCTCCCACGAACTCCATACTTTGATCATCGATAAAAGACAGTAAACGCACTTTATATAAAACCGATGGTAGATAGGATGTGTTTAAAGAATGCCATACTTGATTTTGTTCTTCTAATGGGAGTGATATTAATTCTACGATCAACTTCTCTATATTTTCATCTGATAATTGCGGTGAATTTAGAGGATCGAAGATTCTGTTGACCTGAAAAAACTTAATGACATGTGATAAAAACTTGAGTGTCTGCTCATATTTATTGAATTTAGATACGAACAAAATCAATAACTCAATTCTGATTTCAGGATTCGCCTGGGTTTTGATACCATTTCTTATCACACCAGCATATTGATCTGCATTTCTAAATTTTCTATCTTCAGAAATATTAATGAGAAAAGGAGTTATTTTATCATTAGTAAAAGAAACAGGATCGTTATTATTCGTACTTATAAAGTCTATAATATTAGATTCTGTAGTACCTACTACATTTTTAAAATATTCATTGAGTTTATCCTTTAAAACGGTTAATACAACATCGACCATGGTGTGATAGGTTTATTGATTTTTGATGTTTCAAAATTAGTTCAAGAAGAGTATCTACTTATAGAAAAAACACGCCAAATCTGCGAAGATTACCGACATTATCTTGGGGAAAAATAAGTAAGCCATATAACTTTTCCGACACCAAGAGAAGAGTCATATTGATAATTTGAATACAGTACCCATAAATACATAAGATCAAGTAATCTTATTAATAGTATTAAAAAAAGAGCACTTATTTTTAGGTATATTCTAGGAAGACAATAAAAAAAGCTTCACATTTCTATGAAGCTTTTGCTTTGTAACGGAAGAGATTGAAATACCTAATCGTTCTATTGGTCATTTATATGAATTACAATCGTTTACAAAAACCCATTCGATGTTATTAATAGCTTCATAAGGGTTACCTCTTTATTTACAGTCATATATTTTATTTAATATTTAGGAAATTGAATCTTATTATCTCCAAGTTCGAATCCTTCTTGGGTCGCGAGAAAACCCTTTAAATATTGAAGTTTTGGCACCAGACCTGGGACAGAATCTGTTTTTTTTGAATCAAGAGCAATTGTTGTGTTTGTGAAAATATTCTGGTTAATCTAAAGTCGAAGAATTCTACATTTTTATCTAAAAATTAGATATATACCTATTACTAGTATACAAATAAGCAATCCTATAGGAATTCCATATTTCCACGGTTTAATATCAACTTCTTTTGTATATATAATTTCAAAAGCTTCTTTAAGTGGATACATTTTACCAATTATAATCATTATTAGAATGTTAATGGCAAATAGCACTCCCTGCACGTGTAAAAAATGAGGAAATGTACCCTTCATTACCGTATTATCAAGAATAACATAAATCAAGTACACAACCGCACCTAAAATGATCGCTATTTTGGCTGCAACAGCAGGAATACGTTTCGTTAAATATCCCATAATAATGATTGTTAAAATAGGAATTGTATAACATCCATTAACTTGTTGTAAATACCCAAACAAACCAGCAGGTGCATTTGCAATCAATGGTGCGATAAACATGGATAATACGGCGAGAACGATTCCGAATATCTTTCCAGATTTTACAATCTGTTTTTCGGAAGCATTTTTATTGATATAGCCTTTATATATATCTACGCCAAAAAGAGTAACAGAACTATTTAAAGCACTGTTAAATGAACTCAAAATAGCTCCAAAGAGAACTGCCGCAAAAAAACCAATCAATGAAGTCGGTAAAACTTTGCGAACTAAGGTAGGATATGCTTCATCTGGATTGGTAATACTATCCCCATACAAATGAAATGCGATAATCCCTGGTAACACCACTAATACTGGGCCTAATATTTTAATAAAAGAAGCTAACAGAATTCCTTTTTGTCCTTCTTTAAGGTTTTTCGCACCCAATGCTCGTTGAATAATTGCCTGATTTGTTCCCCAATAAAATAATTGAACCAGCATCATTCCTGTAAAAATTGTACTAATCGGAACAGAAGAATCTTCTCCACCCATTGACTTAAATTTATCTGGATTCGATACCCATAACTCTGTAAACCCTTCCACCATATTACCATTACCCACTAACATCAACCCTAAAACAGGAATGATCGAACCTCCTATCAATAATCCAACTGCATTTATTGTATCTGAAACTGCAACTGCTTTAAGTCCTCCAAAAATCGCATAGATAGAACCAATAATCCCTATCGAAAAAACCGTAATCCATAAAGCGGTTGTTTTATCTACATTAAATAGTGTTGGAATATCAAAAATAGTACTAATGGCCAAAGCTCCAGAATACAAAACAATCGGTAAAAGCACTACCACATATCCTGTAAGAAACAATCCAGAAGTAATCGTTTTAGTTCCGACATCATATCTTCTTTCTAAAAACTGAGGTACTGTTGTTAATCCTTCTTTAAGATATCTTGGTAATAGATATAAGGCGGTTACTACCATAGCGATTGCGGCTAAGGTTTCCCAAGCCATTACCAAAATTCCTTCTGAAAAAGCCTGTCCGTTTAACCCTACAATCTGTTCTGTAGATAAGTTAGTTAGTAATAATGAACCTGCAATCACTGGAGCTGTTAAGCTTCTACCAGCCAAAAAATAACCGGTATATGATTTCTCATCAGTTTTTTTTGTTGCTAAATATGAAATCAAAGCTACCAGCAAGGTAAAGCCTAGAAAAGTGATAATACCCATAAGATTTTGATAGAATTATTTAAAATTGAAAACAGCAGTATTCTTCTTTTCTCTGCTTTTTATCCCATTGCGTTTCCTGAAGCAATTACAATCACTCCCAGTATCATTGCAGTCAATCCCAGATAAAGAATTTTTCTAGGTTTAGAACTCGTACTACTCCACTCTCCAGTAAGTATTCCGGTGATTATTGCTACGGCAACACATACGGTATTAAAAATCGCATATCCAACTGTATTCCCAGAAGACCCTAATTTATAAGCAGCAAATGCAAAAGTTCCTGAGGCAGCAAAGTTTAAAAGTGCCATAATAAACGTATAAAATAAGTTTTTAGGAGTATGCGGAGAACTGAATTTACTCCATAACTTTTTAGCACTTAGTTGATATATAAAATAAGGAATCACAAAAATAGCTCCTGATACATAGATAATAACCATCACCATTACCGCCGTAATCCATTCCGGATTTCCAGCTTCCTGACAAGCTTCATGTAGATATGGTCTTCCATACGCATTCGCATAACTAAATCCAGTGGCTAATAAACCTCCAATAACTGCAATAATAATTCCGATGGTCATCGAAGACGCTTTGCCATCTAACTTTTCTCTACTATTTTTTTGATCTTCCGCTTGTCTTAGTATTCCAGCTTTCCCATTAAAAGATACTCCAAATAACACAATCAAGATTCCTAAAAGAATTACCATAAAAACATTATTAGAAGGTAATCCATCAACTAAGAATGGTAATAAGGATCCGACAAGAATAACCGTACCGATAAAAATTGAAAATCCTAGAGACAAGCCAATGTAATTAATTGCTTTTCCCCACATCATGACACCAATACCCCAAAGAATACTAGCTAATCCCATTTTCCAAAGGATATCGGTAGGTATATTAGAAACGATAATATCAAAGTCTTTCACTAATAAAAAACCCGCAGCGATTGGAATAATTAACATATTGATAAAAAACATCATACCCCAAGTATTTTCAAACTCGTATCCTTTAGTATATTTTTCTGGCAATGCATATAATCCAAGCATTAATCCAGCGAGGACCGCAAATAATATTCCTATAGTCATAATTATTAATTTTAAAAGTTGAGTGTTGCGCTGTTAATTTTATATATCTTATTTACTACTCGATTGTAGAAAATTTGAATATCGTCGTACTGGTAAATGGTTCTTCAGGATAGGTAATCGTTTTAGGAGCATCTTCTAAATTTACTCCATTCGGATATCGATGGGTTTCACAACAAAAGGCCTTGTATTGTCCATATTGATCTCCAGTTTCTCTTTTTAGAACATCCGAAGTGAAATAACCCGAATAGAACAACATTCCTGGTTCTGTGGTTAAAACTTCCATGGTTCTTCCGGATCCTTTATGCTCAAAAGAAGCCACTTTTCTTAATTCAAAATCTTTTGGGAATAAAAAATAATGATCAAACCCGGTTTCCATATGATCTAAAGCTTCTTTAAAAAACTTCCCATTCCTGAAATCCTCTAATCTTCCATCCACATTTATCACACCTCCTTGTGCTACTCCTTTCTCATCACCTGCTAAAAAGGCATCTGAATGAATGGTAACTTTATGATCATGTACAGTTTCTTGGAAGCCAGATAAATTAAAATAAGAATGATTGGTTAACGAAATTGGAGTGGCTTTATCCGTGTTCGCCTTATAAGATATAATCAATTCATTTTCATTAGTAAGTGTAAAACGTGTATTAATTTTTACATTTCCTGGATATCCTTCTTCCATATCTGGGCTTTGTAAACTCATGATGACGGTAACTTTATCCTTCATATTATCATAACTTTCTACCGTCCATATTTTTCTATCAAATCCTTGAGTTCCTCCATGTAAATGATTTCCCCTATCATTACCAACTAATGAATATTCTTTGCCTTCTAGTGTAAACTTACCTTCATGAATCCGAGAAGCACACCTCCCTACTGTACCACCGAAATACGGAGCGTTATTCTTATACTCTTCGGAAAAATAACCATCAATATTCTCAAAACCACAGGTAATCTCTCTAGAGGCGCCCTGATTATCTGGTGTAAGAATTGCCGTAATCGTTGCTCCGTAATTCGATATTTTTACTACCACGCCATTATCATTAGACAATTCATATAGGAATACCTCATCGTTTCCTATGTTACCAAAATTTCTTTTTTCTACTTTCATTGACTATTAAAATGTGTGGGCTATTAAATAATTCATGTGAATCTTATTAGAATTGTTCAAACGGCTCTAATTTTCCCCAATTGAAGACAACACCAATTCCAGGAATATCAGGAGCTACCGCTCTATAGTTTTCTACAATCAATGGCCTGATTGTATATTCATCTATTGGAAAACTATGCACCTCTAACCATCCAGCATTTTCTTGAGAAGAAACCAAACTTACATGCAATTCTTGCATTCCATGTGAACACACAGGAATGTTATGTTGTTTTGCCAATTTGGCAACACGTAACCATCCTGTGACACCTCCACAATTAGAAGCATCTGGTTGCACAAAGGACAATTTAGATTGCTCAAATGCATACTCAAACTCGTGAATAGTATGCAAGTTTTCTCCCATTGCTAGAGGGAAACCTGTTTTTTCTACTATTTCTCCATAACCTTTATAATGGTCGGGAATAATAGGTTCTTCAAACCAAGTAATATCGAATTCTTTGAATCTATTGATCGCTTCAATAGCTTTATCAATACTCATAGAATAATTAGCGTCTACCATAAAAGTAATATCAGGACCAATATGCTCTCTTACTGCTTTTATGCGCTCAATATCTTCATCTAAATTTTCCCTTCCGATTTTGATTTTTAACGCATTAAAACCATTGGCCAAATAGGTATCCATGTTTTGTAATAACTTGGGTAGTGGAAATTGCAAATCGATACCTCCACAATACGATTTACAAGTATTATTTGCTCCTCCAGCAACTTGCCAAAGTGGCTCTCCAAGTTTTTTACAGTGTATATCCCACAAAGCTATATCTATGGTAGAAATGGCAAAAGAAGCAATTCCTCCTCTTCCTACATAGTGGATATGCCATTCTAAAAAATCATAGATTCCTTCAATATCAGCACCGTTTTTTCCGATTAGAGCTTCTTTAAAATCATACTCTATCATAGCTTTTATAGCTCTACCTCCTTTACCTCCGGTATAAGTATATCCAGTGCCTTGACTTCCGTCATTTAGGGTAATGGTGGTAGTAACTAACTCAAAATGATAATGATCTCCATGTTTGGCATCAGAAAGTACTTCTGGAAGAGGCACTTCGAATAATCTAACTTTTATATCTTTTATTTGAATATCCATTAATGAAACCTCTTTTATTTATAATTCATATAAAAGGTTTTCTTTTCTAGGTACTGCTCGAATCCGTACTTTCCATCTTCTCCTCCGCTTCCTGACAGTTTATATCCGTTATGGAATCCTTGATGTTGTTCTCCATGACCTCGGTTTACATAGATTTCACCAAACTCTAATTCATCATTGCATCGCAATATGGTTGCCATATCCTTGGTAAAAATCATAGCCGCTAATCCATATTCGCAATCATTTGCATATCCGATCACTTGATCAAACTCTGAAAACCTAATCACAGGTAATATAGGACCGAATGATTCTTCGTGTACAATAGTCATATCTTGGGTTACGTCTGTAAGTACTGTAGGTTCGAACCAATGTCCTTTTTCAAATTCAACTCCTTCGGGCCTTTTTCCTCCAGATGCAATGGTAGCTCCTTCTTTTACGCTCACTTCTACTAAATGCTCCATGTTTTTCAATTCTGAAGCATTTACTTTTGGCCCCATCGATACACTTCTATCTAATGGATTTCCTACTTTGTAAGCTTTCAAGTGTTCCATAAATTTCTCCATAAAAGCTTCATATACGTCTTCATGCACATACATACGCTCATTACAGGTACATACTTGTCCACAATTATCAAATCTGGAGTGGAATGCTGCTTCTGCTGCCTGATCTAAGTCCGCATCTGCAAATACTATTGCGGGTGCTTTTCCTCCAAGTTCTAACTGAACATGAGTAAGATTCTGTGCTGCAGCTTTAAAAATTTGTTGACCCGCTGGAGTACTACCTGTCATAGTAACCATTTTGGTAATTGGATTTTCAACCAATGCGTTACCGAGTACTCTTCCTGATCCTGTTACTACATTTAAAAGTCCTTTAGGTAAACCTACTTTTTCGGCAATAAAACCTAATTCTAAAGTAGCTAAAGGAGTTTCCTGTGTTGGCTTTACTACGATTGCATTTCCTGCTACCAGAGCTGGACCTATTTTTCTACCTGCTAATGCTAAAGGAAAGTTCCAAGCGGTAATTGCTACAACAACTCCTCTAGGAATTTTATGTATATAAATATGTTCATTTTCATTATCAGAAGGCATAATATCGCCTTCTATATGTCTCGCCCAATCACAAGCATATTCGATAAAAGTTGCGGTAACTTCTACTTCTATTTCTGCTAAAGAAATAATTTTACCTTGTTCTCTGGTTAGTAATTCCGCCAGATATGGTTTATTAGCTCTTATTTCGGTAGCAAACTTTCGCATGAGTTCTGCACGCTTTCTTGGAGGAACTTTTCTCCATTCTTTTTGTGCTTTTTCAGCTGCTTCTAGTGCAATTTTTGCATCTTCCTCCACACCCATTTGCACTGTACCGACAATGCTTTCATCGATTGGACTGGTAATATTAGCAGTATTTCCAGATGTAGCATTCGCCCATCCTCCGTTAATAAAAAGTTGATATTCTTTTGCTTTCATCTTTTCTTTTTTTGAGGTGTTTTTAATTTAATTATCTACCCATCCATCCACCATCAACAACCATGATGGATCCATTCATATAATTGGCAGCTTCGGAAGAAAGAAATACTACAGGACCTGCAAAATCCTCGGGATTTCCCCATCTATTAGCAGGGATTCTTGCTAAAATTGAGTTAGCTCGATTAGGATCATTTCTAAGTGCTTCGGTATTATCGGTTGCTATATATCCCGGAGCAATAGCGTTTACATTGATCCCTTTTGATGCCCATTCATTCGCGAATGCCATGGTCATTTGTCCTATTGCACCTTTACTTGCCGCATATCCTGGCACAGTAATTCCTCCTTGAAAGGTTAATAATGAAGCAGTAAATACAATCTTTCCATTCTCTCTTTCTACCATCTCTTTCCCTATTTCTCTGGTAAGGATAAACTGAGCATTCTGATTTACTTCTATTACTTTATCCCAATATTCATCTGGATGTTCTGCTGCAGGTGCTCTTAAAATTGTTCCAGCATTATTAATGAGTATATCTATTACTGGAAAATCTGATTTTACTTCCTTGATAAATTGATATAAAAATTTTCTATCTGAAAAATCACATTGATATGCTTTAAAGTCTTTTCCTAGTTTTTTGACAGCGTTTTCTACATCACTTCCTTCTTTTTCAAGACTTGCAGAGACACCAATAATATTAGCTCCAGCTTCGGCTAAACCAATGGCCATAGCTTTTCCAATACCTCTTTTACAGCCTGTTACTAAAGCTGTTTTACCTTCTAAACTGAATTTATTTAAAATACTCATTAATTGTGCGTAGTTAGTTTTATTGTTGGCAATCCATTAATACCTTAAGTCCATCAGGATTGTTATCTATATTTTCAAAAACTTCTTGAATTTTGGTTAAGGGCTGAACATCGGTAATTAGCTCTTCGAAAGGAAGTTCATTGACGGTTATCAATTGAATTGCTTTTTCGTAATCTTCTTTTTCGTAAACTCTTGCTCCTATGAGTTTTAGTTCTTTCCAAAAAAACTTAAACAAATTCACTGGTTTTGGTTCTCCATGGATAGCTACCATAACAATTCTTCCTCTTATACCAGCCACTTCCGTCATTACATCCAACGCTGGTTGAACGCCTGCTACTTCAAATACCACGTCTGCTAATCGACCTTCAGTATTATTTTTTACATAAGTTACCAAGTCGACTTCCACAGGGTTCACTGTATCAAAACCTAATTCTTTTGCCTTCGCTATCCGAACTGGATTAACTTCCGAAATAATAACATTTGCACCAGTATCTTTGGCTACCATTGCCACTAATAACCCAATAGGTCCTCCTCCTAAAACCACAGCAGTTTCTCCTTCTTGCAACTCACTTAGACGAACGTCATGTACTGCTACGGATAATGGTTCGATCAATGCCGCTAGTTTTAGATCAGTTTCTTCTTTTAATTTATGTAATATAAAGGCAGGTACGTTCCAAAACTGTTGCATAGAACCAGGACTGTCAATCCCTATAAACTTAAGCTCTTCACAGATATGATTAAAACCTTTATCTGAAGGTTTTACTGCGCGATCATCTAATGGTCTTACTACGATCTTATCACCTAATTCGTATCCTGTTACTCCTTCCCCAATAGCATCAATAGTACCAGACATTTCATGACCTATTGTTTCTGGAATACTTACTCTTTTATCCATCATACCATGATAAATATGCACATCGGTTCCACATACTCCAGAATATGCTACTTTGATACGAACTTCTCCTTCTTTGGGTACTGCTACCTCCTTATCAATTACGCTAAAGGTTTTATTACCTTTATATATTGTTGCTTTCAATTTTGTCTACTTATTAATTATCTTTTTGCTTGTCTTTTTTCTTTTTGCCATCTGGTGCTTTAGCTCCTTGTGCTACATGCGATGTTTTTCGATAAGAGTCAAAACGCATAATACTCTGGTAGTTCCAACTATTATACACGTGGGATAATCCCCAATCAAAAATTGCAGTTGGATTGTCTGTTGTAGCTTCAATAGTTCTATTCAGACCAATAGCATGAGGCATATTTGTTCCTTTTACGGCACCACGAATCTCAAAATTGATCCCATCTGGTGACCATTGGAATGTATTTCGTTCAGGTCCATCCGTAGTAATTAAAGAAGCTATTCCCCCATCTACTGGCCATACACATATTTCATGTCCAGAATTGGAAATAGGATTGTATTTAGATTTTACATAAGGCCCTTTTGGATTATCCGCTACAGCAACACCATGTCGAATCTGACGTCCTCCATATAATATTTCTTCTCCCATTTGCTCTCCTTTGTAATACAAATAGAATTTTCCTTTGTAAGGAAGAATACAAGGGTCATGAACTTTATGTGAATCAAAATCTCCTTTCTTTTCTACCATAAAGCGATTTTGTTCTTCCCCTTTCCAAATACCATTATCAGCTGGTTTTAGAACAGGTTCTTTACTTTTTGTCCAAGGACCAAAAGGAGATGAAGACCATGCTAAACCAACTTCATTTTTGGTACGAACATCATATGGTGACTTGATGGTTTGGTAACATAGATAATACATCCCATCCCATTCCATAATTTCTACCGTAAAAATGGATCTATCGTCATAAGATCCTTTCTCTCCTAAAGGAACGGCAGCTTCTTTATCTTCTTTCCAAGTCCATCCATCTTCGGAGGTTGCATGCCATACGGTGCAACGATCCCAAGGAAAAACTTTATCATTTTCAATATCTCCACCAAATCCATCTGTTGGACCCACACTTTTTGAATACCAAACATGATACAACCCATCTACTTTAATGATTGCAGAAGGATCTCTACGAACAACACCTTCTTCATAAGCTAAATCGCCTTTCAACGGTTTCATTGGATTGAAAACTCGATACCAGTCATTCTCAAAATACTTCCACTGAAGTGCTCTTTTTGAAGCTGCGCTTAAGTATTCTTTATTGGTGATTCCAAAGCGATCTAATTTCTCTGGAGATACATCAAGTACAGTTTCACAAGGCTTATTTTTTTCCTCTTCCACAATTTCTTGTTTGTCAGGTTGATTGCAACCGATAACAAGTACAGTTGCTAATAAATGAAATACGATTTTATGATTTAGCTTCATATGATATATGCTATGGTTAGATACTGTAAAGTACAAGAATCTACTTAATATTTATGGTTAACTTATTACTGGTTAGCTTTTCTGATGTAGCGGATATTGTGATATCTCCTTTATCTTTTTGGGACTGAATAAGAAGTAAACATTTTCCGTTATTGGTTTTAACTGAATTTGATCTATAATCCTGAACACTAAAAGCAGAACCATTATCTACCCCCAATATGCTAACATTTCCATCCACAGAAAACATTATCTTATCTTCTATATTTTTAACAGGATTTCCGTCAACATCTTCCAATTGTGCAATTATGTGAGCGACACTATATCCATCCGATTGCATCACGGTTTTATCAGTTATTAGTTTAATATTTTTGGGTTCGCCAGTAGTTTTTACTGTCTTGATTTCTTCAATCTCGCCATCTTTTTTTCCAATGATTTTTAGTTCTCCTTTCTGGAAAGGAATGATCCATTTATAGATTCTATCTTCGAAATCTTCTAGTTTTTTTGTCTTGTAACTTTGTTCATTGACACATAACTCTACCTCATCATAATTAGAATACACTTCTATGACTACTTTTTGCTGATCTTCATAATTCCAATGTTCATTTACATCGTGCCATACCCATAAAGCTTTTTTCCAAGCACCCTTTTCTTTTTCTACTGGCTCTCCTGTTTTTTCGTCTTCCTTAAAGATTGATTTTTCTAGTTTTTGTGTTGCTACATAAATATGAGGTTCATCATTCCAAAGGGTTTTCATCATATGATAGGATGGTTTTTCGAATCCTGCAACATCTAACATCCCGCTTGGCGTTGCTTTTCTTGGCCATTGCCCATTAGATTCTCCCATATAGTCAATTCCTGTCCACAAGAATGTCCCGGAAATGAATGGACGATCCTCAACAGCCTTCCACTCATGCCATTGCACTAAGTTTTCAGTTCCCATAATAGGCTTGTCGGGGTAATTCCTATGTCCATAGTCATACAGTACTCTTCTATAACTATATCCTACAACATCAAGTTCATCAGCATAACCAGACAGATGACTAGCAGAAGGTAAAATACAATTAGCTGTTATATATCTTGTGGTATCTAATTCTCTAGTCCATGCTGCTAGTTTCTTAGCTGTTTTTCCAATATCATATTTACCACGTGGAAGTGTTTCCAATTTTTCTTTAATCTGTGCTGTAGAATGTGGGGGTTCCTCCCAAAAGTAGTTTCCACTCCAGTCCATATTATTAAAAAAGCCAGTTGCATCGGCATTCCTAGGGTATGTCCATTCTATTTCATTTCCTATACTCCATTGAAAAATTGAAGGATGATTTCTATGTGCCAATATGGTATTTTTAAGATCTTTTTCTGCCCACTCCTGAAAATATTCTGTATAACCACGAGTGATATCATCCACGCTTCTTTCATTCATGTTCAATCTTTTATCTTTGGGATTGTCCCATTCGTCAAAAAATTCGTCTTGTACTAAAAATCCCATTTCATCACATAGCTCCAAAAATTCCTCTGATCCTGGATTATGTGAAATTCTTATCGCATTACAACCTGCTTCTTTTAATTTCTGCAATCTTCTTCTCCAAACGTCCTTTGGTACAGCAGCTCCAACAATACCTCCATCGTGATGTAAACAAACCCCTTTTATTTTGGTATGCTCTTTATTTAAAAAGAAACCTTTATCTGCATCAAATTCGATCTCGCGAGCACCAAATTTTATAGTATTCTTATCTATAACATTGTTATTCTGAACTATGGAAACAACAGCTTTATACAATCTTGGGGAATCTAGTTTCCATAGATAAGGATTGGATATTTCGATGGTACTTTCAATCTCCAAATCATTCTGGGAATCTATACTCTTGGGTTCACTGAATTCAGAAACCATATCACCTTTATCATCATAAATTTTAATCATTAGATCAAACTTTTGATCTTCTGTAAATTTATTTTTTATGGAAGAAGCAATTTTCACTACCGCTTTTTCATCTGTAATCTTGGGAGTAGTTATAAAGATTCCCCAAACCGGAATATGCAAATTGTTCTTTCGAATTAGTTTTACATTTCTATATATACCGGAACCAGTATACCATCTGCTGTCCACATATTTCTTGCGATTGACATCAACTTTAAGTTGGTTTTTTCCTGTAGTCGTGTTTAAATCATCTGTGATATCGAAATAAAAAGGAGAATACCCGTAAGGATGAAAACCTAATAATTGATCATTCAGATAAAACTTACTATTATTATAAACTCCATCGAATAATAGATAAGTAGTAGTTTCTTTTTTTTCACTTATAATAAATTCCTTCCTATACGAACCTTTTCCTCCAGGCAAATATCCAGTGGCTCCTTCTCCCTTATCTGCATCAAAAGAAAAATCTACACTCCAATCGTGTGGAATGCTGATTTTTGTCCAATTATCATATTGTTCAGTATCATATATTCCAGTATTTTCTACTAATTTAAATTCCCAATGTTGATTAAAATCGTGATTACCGATTTCTGAATAATTTTGAGCATTCGATGAGAAAAAACCAAGAATAACGCTAATTTTAAGAATAGATCTTAAAGCCTTCTTCATAATTATAAAAATTAAGGTTCGACAAATATCACATATACATCAGAATCTTGATTTAAAACACACTAGACATAAACTGAACAAGTGGTATTTTAGGTTGAAAAGTACTAGACAAAAACACTATTTTTGCCTAGACCTCTTAAAACACAACTTTAATGCTTCTATATTTTTGTTACTTTATGTGAATTACGTAAAGTATTCAGGCTTTAATAAAGAATATGTCAGTAAACAAAGAAGAAATAAAATAATATTTCAATTATAACCCAAAAGCGCCTTAAGCTTACTTGAAGAAAAAGTTATGTTTAAAAGAACCCCAATTTCAATAGTTTTTATAACGTTTTGCGTTAGTATCTCATGGTCGCAACAACTATATAAGCAAAATCAATATCTCGAAAAAGCTAGAAAAAACAGGTTTGTAAACTTTGAAAAAGCTGTGCATAACTATGAAAAAAGTATTGAGTTTTTTACGTTCAAAAAAGACACGTTCAATTTAATCAATAGCATCAACGAGCTTTCTGAATTGTATGGACATAATCTTAATTATGGAAAAGCGTATGATGGTTATTGGAAAGCATTATTTCTTGCGGAAAATAGTAATGATTCATTCTCCAAATCCAGAGTATATCAATCTCTTGGATGGCTATATAGTTTTTATAATCGAAACACAAAGGCATTAGAAAATTTTGGTAATGCTCTTACTATTAGCAAAGAGCTTTCTTCTCAAAAAGGTTTTAGCATAGATTACACCATTAGTGACTACTTTTCTATAGCCAACTTTTACCGATATAATAAAGACTATGAGACTGCAAGAACTTATCTCGACAGTTGTTATTTATATTTTAAGGCTAAAAATGAAGGAATTCGAAACTATTTTTTAGAATCAGAAAGAGGTTTTCTATTAGCAAATGAAGGGCAATTTGAAAAGGCTGAAGAAATACTTTTAAAATCACAAGAATATTTTAAAGAAAATAACGAATCTTATTTAGTGATTATTCATTACTTTCTTGCTAGATTATATCATCTTAAAAAAGACTACAAGCAAAGTAAATTTCATTATAACAAATCACTTGAGGTATCCTATGTACATAATAGTCATATGAACTACCAAATTATTAATCACAAAGAAGTATCCCAATTATACTATGACTCTAAAGATTACCAACGTGCATTTTCTCATATCAAGGAAGCTATTGATCTAGAAAACAAAATATTTGGTATTAATAGTAAAAACAATGAGTACTTATTTGAAATTAAAGATCAATATCGATTACAAAAGGAAAAGCAAGAAAAAATCCTTAAAGAGCAGCGTTTATCTGAATTAGAGAGTAAACAAAAAATATCTCTGCTTAGTGCTTCACTATTATTTGTCACACTTTTCTTTTTAATTATTGTTGGCGTTATGACCTTTAAAAATTTAAAAAGAAAACACAAGAGAGAACAACGCTTATTAAAACAAAAACAACGATTGAAGCTAAATGAAAGTAAAAAAGCAATAGAACTAAAAAATAAAGAATTAGCGAAATCAGCTCTTCAGCTTATCGAAAAAGATGAATTTATTGTTGGCTTGAAAAATTCATTAGCAGAAAATAAAGATAATTTAAATTTAAACTCTGTAAATAAAATCATTAAATCCATTCAATCCGGAATGGGAAGTAACTGGAAAGAGTTCGAAGCAAGGTTTATCAATATAAACCAAGGTTTTTATAAAAATTTAAAATCTAACTTTCCAACATTAACCCAAACTGATCTAAAAATATGTGCCTTGATAAAACTGAACTTTTCAAGTAAAGATATGGCTTCATTACTTGGCATATCAGTAGAAAGTGTTCATACTTCCAGATATAGATTGCGTAAAAAGTTACATCTCGAAAGAAATGACAACTTGGTGGAATTTATATCTAATTATTGATTGAGAATATATAATACAATCAATTGCTAAAACAGTTTAATAATTAGCATTTACGAAACGCTAATTTGCAGCTAACAATTATACTTTTAGAAATGTTAACAAAAGCAGCGATTACTAATGGAAATGGAAATTTCTCTATTGAAGATATAAGAATACATAAACCAGAAGGTGATGAAGTTGTCGTAAAAATAATGGCAGCAGGGTTGTGTCATACTGATTATGATTCGCTACACTGGGGAAGAGCGGTTATATTAGGTCATGAAGGTGCTGGAATTGTAACCGATATTGGACCTAACGTAAAATTTGTTTTGCCAGGAGATCATGTAATCCTCAACTGGGCCATTCCTTGTGGAACTTGCTTTCAATGTCAAGAACAAAATCAACACATTTGTGAAAACAACTCTCCCGTAGTTGCGGGAGACGCATTACCAGATGGAGAAGTTTCAGAAGGACATGCACGATTAGAGAGTACTACTTTTAATAATAAAGGCATCGAACGCTCTTTTAATATTGGCACCTTATCCACACATACTGTTGTGAGAGAACAAGCAGTGGTAAAGTATAAAACCGAAATTCCTTTCAGTTCTGCATCTATTGTTAGTTGTGGAGTAATGACTGGATATGGTTCTGCTGTAAATACCGCAAAAGTAACTCCTGGATCCACCGTAGCTGTCATTGGAACTGGTGGCGTAGGTCTTAATGTAATTCAGGGAGCTAAAATATCGGGTGCAGCTAAAATTGTAGCGATAGACATTAATGAAGCAAGATTAGAAATGGCAAAGCAATTTGGTGCTACTCATTTTGTATTAGCAAAAAAATCTGATAAAGGGTTAAAAAAAGCTACTATAAAAGTTAAAGAGATTGTGGGCAAAAGAGGTGCCGATTTTGCATTTGAATGCACCGCTATACCAGAATTAGGTGCTGCACCTCTAGGAATGATTCGTAATGCTGGAACTGCTGTTCAGGTAAGTGGTATCGAACAAGAAGTAACGATCGATATGCAATTATTTGAATGGGATAAGATATACATCAATCCGTTATATGGTAAATGTCGACCTCATATAGACTTTCCTAAAATTTTGGAACTTTATGCCAAGGGCGATTTATTGCTAGATGAAATGGTTACTTCAACCTATAAATTCGAAGAATTACAACAAGCTTTTGATGATATGCTAGCCGGAAAAAATGCGAAAGGTGTCATTGTTTTTGAATCCTAAAAAGCATTAAAATAAAAATTGATATGCCATCAAAATTTAGAACAACAGAAATATCAGATCCTCGCTTTGAAGCCAATCACCTAAGGCACATTACAATAAAAAGTGGTTATCTTAAACAAAGAGGAAATATCACCGTATATATTCCTTCTGGTAAAAATCTGAAAGATTTACCGATAACCATCTTACTTCATGGTGTTTATGGAAGCCATTGGATTTGGTCACAGAAAACTGGTATTCATTTAAAAATGGAATCCTGGATTCAAAACGGTGAAATTGAACCCATGATTATCGCTATGCCATCAGATGGATTATGGGGAGATGGAAGTGGATATCTACCTCATGCTCATGCTGATTATGAGAAATGGATTACCGAGGATGTTATAAACGCTGTTATCGAATTGATCCCACAAGCTAGTGCCGACTCCAAAATATGTATTGCTGGACTATCCATGGGTGGATTTGGTGCTTTACGATTAGGAATCAAAAACCATCAAAAATTTGAGGCCATATCTGGATTGTCCTCTATAACGATACTAGAAGAAATGAAACTTTTTGTAGAAGAATCTTTGAATTCCTATTCGCAAGAAGAGAAAGAAAATGAATCCATTTATCAAACTATCTTAAAATACAAAAAACACCTTCCTAAACTAAGATTTGATTGTGGTGTAGATGACAACCTAATTGAAGGTAATCGAAAATTACATCATCAATTAAAAGAATTAAAAATAGCGCACACTTATCAGGAACATCGCGGAAAACATGAATGGAGTTATTGGGAAAATCATATAAAAGACACCATACTTTTTTTCAACAATGTCCTTCAAACCGCTGAATAGAATGTGTTAAAATAGTTTAACTATTTATCAAAATAAGTTAATCACCTCCAAACATATCTTACTTACTTTGTTTCACTAAATAATTCATCTTATGAAGAATAGTAAATTTTCTGATCCTTTTGACAAAGCTCGACAAGAAAAAGGATATGGCGAAATGAATGATCAGGATGATCCTGTTACTATGGTATTACGCCTTAAAGATGTTAGAAAATGTGCTCATAATTGGAAAACATATCAGTCTGGAGCTGTTCCAGGACGAATTGTAATTCCATCAGAAGTTAATATCCGAGATACACGTCAAATTCCATTTGAAGTAGACCCTCCAATGCACAAAACCTATAGAGATCTTATTGAAGATTGGTTTAAAAGACCTCTACTTCCAGAGTATCAAGCTGAATTGGCTAACATCATTGAAGATATAGTTGATGAAGCAGTTACTAAGGATGGTTCTGTAGAAGTTGTAGAAGAATTTGCTTTATGCTTACAATCAAGAGCCTTAACACTATTGCTTAATATTCCACATGAAGAATCTAAAACTTGGATCTCTTGGGGAACACATGTATTTAGAAGTGAAGACAGTGCTTTAGACGGCAGTAAAGCTAATATACTATATGATTACATAGATGCGCAAATTGAAAAGGCAATAAGAAATCCGGGTAACGACCTATACTCTATTTTATTAAACTCAGAGATCGACAATAGAAAACTCACAAAAGAAGAAGTAAAGGGAGTTATGATTTTAACCTTTGCCGGAGGAAGAGATACAGTAATTAATTCCATCTCAAATACGATTGCTTATTTTGCCGAACATAAAGAGTCGTTACAATTACTGAAAGATAATCCTGAAATCATTAGCAAAACTGTAGAAGAGTTGATACGATATTTTGCACCATTAACACAAATGGGAAGGGTAGCAACTCAAGATGCGGCAGTTTGTGAACACGCTATAAAAAAATATACTCGTATTTCATTATGTTGGGCATCTGCCAATAGAGATGAAACGGTATTTGAAAATCCAAATGAAGTAGTATTAGACAGAAAAATCAATCCTCATGTAAGTTTTGGTTTTAGTCATCACAAATGCTTAGGAGCCACACATGCTCGTCAAATAATGAAAATACTCTTACAAGCCTTAACCAAAAAAGTAACCTCCATAGAAATTGTTGATGCTCAAGAAAATATCGAGGAGCTTGGAGAATTTAAAAGAAAGGTAGGTTTTAATAGCTTAAGTGTGAAGTTTAACAAATAACTCTCTTTTCAAAAAAAAATAATTAAAAAATATAAGTATGCCTAAAATAACTTTTATCACTAGTGAAAACAAAACCATTTCGGTAGAAGGTACCTTAGGATCTGTAATGCAGCTAGCTGTAGATAATGGTATCAAAGGTATTGATGGAGATTGCGGTGGCGTATGTTCATGCGCTACCTGTCATGTTTTTGTTCATCCAGATCATTTCGAAAAAACAGGTGCTCCCAGAGAAATAGAAAAAGATATGCTAGAACTAGACGACAATGTAACCGAATATAGCCGATTGTGTTGTCAATTAGAAATTAGCGATAGTTTGGATGGATTGATAGTCACCGTAGCTCAATAAATTTATAACAACCAGTCCTACCTTTAATCACCTCAATTATTACTATGCTAAACGAAAATACAAAAGCTCCAATATGTTTGGTTATCGGCGCAAGTCATGCGGGAATTAATTTTGCATTTTCTCTTAGAAAACAAGGGTGGACTGGTGCTATAATTATATTTGACCAAGATCCAGAGACTCCTTATCATCGACCTCCATTGTCGAAATCCTATTTAACCTCAGCAGAAGAGGCAAATAATAATTTATTAAAGTCATTGGAGAGCTATGAAAAAGAAAATATTACGCTATATCTCAATATTTCCGTAAAGAAAATTGATCGTATTCATAAAACTATTATTACAGAAGATGGGGCAATACATCAATATGACAAGCTTGTAATTGCTACAGGTGCACGACCGCTAATACCCCCTATTAAAGGTTTAGAACAAGCAACCGAAGTACATACTCTTAGAACGGCTAATAATGCTACTACGATTCGCAGGAAAGTAAAAGAGGATGCAAACAAAAGAGTACTCATTGTTGGTGGAGGATATATCGGATTAGAGATTGCTGCCTCCTTAAGAAAACTTGGAACTTCTGTTACTCTTTTAGAACGCGAATCCAGAATATTAGCGAGAGTAACATCACCTGAAATGAGTCAATTTTTTTATGATGTACATACACTAAATGGAGTTCAAATTCATACCAACAAAAATGTTTCTTCAATTACATCTAAAGGCGATACAAACATCATCAACTGTAATGACAACAATTCATATGAAGCCGAATTAATTATATTAGGTACTGGAGTTATTGTAAATACTGAGCTAGCAAAAGATGCAGGAATAGAAATTGAAAAGGGTATAAAAGTAAATCAAGCTTGCCAAACAAACGATAAAGATATTTATGCCGTTGGAGATTGTGCATTTCATCACAACCCTCATTATAATCGTTTTATACGTCTAGAATCTGTACAAAATGCCGTAGATCAAGCAAAAATTGCAGCGGCTTCGATCTGCGGAAAAGAAGTAGTTTATAATTCAATTCCATGGTTTTGGTCGGATCAATATGACATTAAACTACAAATGGTAGGCTTACGTGTTGATTGCAATGAAGCTATTATTAGAAATGAAGAGGAAACCACTTATAAGTTTTCCATTTGGTACTTTCTTAATGATGAATTATTGGCTGTAGATGCTATCAATAATGCGAAAGCATATGTGTTAGGCACTAAATTCATTAAAAACCACTTAAAAATCAATAAAACCAATCTTCGGGATTCTTCTTTAAAGCTAAACCTTGCTAATCTAATCTTGAAAAAATAAAGAATCGTTTTAAAAAACCACTATTAATCTTTAGCAGATTTTCTTAAGATATAAGGTGAAATCTTTTCTATTTTTTTAAACTGTCTATTAAAATAGGGAACAGAATTATATCCACACTCAAAAGCAATTTCTTTGATTGGCATGTCTGTATTGATCAATAATTTTTTAGAAAAATCTATTCGTATTTTATTTAAGTAATTGGTGAAGGTAAAGTTGGTTTCACTTTTAAAATATCTACAAAAAGCAGATACCGTCATATTTACCATTTCAGCACACTTTTCTAAAGAGACATCCTGCTTATAATGTTCCATTATAAATTCGTGCACTTTCAAAATCCGATTTGATTTAAAATAGAAACTATTTTTCAAATAATTTTCTGATGCTAACACCTGATATCCTGAAAGATTAATGAGGTCCAGTATTTTAATTAGTTTTAGTAATTGATCTAAAGGAGAAAACTTAGGAATTTCTTGAAGCAATTCAGCAATCTCCATTCGATGTTTCCCTATAATTTTAATACCTCTTTCCGATGCCTGAAGCACTTTACGAACCCCCTTCAACTCAGGCACATCCACAAAATGAAATCCAAAAATATCTTTTCGAAATTGAACGTAAATAGACTCGCAACACTTTTCAGAACTCTCCTCCAAAAATCTCGCATCTGGAATCCATGCATGAGGTAAATATCCCCCAAGCAAAACCAAATCTCCTACTTCAAAATCTTCGCCATGATCCGCTACTAATCGTTTACCTTGCCCATTAACAATCAATAATAATTCAAATTCCGGATGATAGTGCCAATTACCACTAAAATAAGGTTGCTTGTACACTCCTGTATGAAAAGAAGCGTGCTGAGAAGTTTCTATTTTTTCTAATGAAACTTCTATTTTAGGATGTTCTGAAACTGGTTTCAATACGACAATAAAAATTAACTTATTGCAAAAATAGTATAATTACTATTCTCAACGACCTCTTATCTTCGTGAAATAGATATACTGGAACTATTTATTTTTACAAATAGATTATTTATTATCCTGATAATTGTATCTTCCATTTCATTAATTTCTTCATTTCACAAAAATGGCTAATTCCAAAAGAAATATTTCTATCACTGGATCTACTGAATTTTCTGATTTAATAGTAAAAAAACCTTCTGCATATGCCGCTGGAACCAAAGCTGTAAAAGTAGCCTTACAGCATGCTTTTAAAGAAATGGGTCTTGTGAAATCATTAAAAGGACTTGCTCAGATGAATCAAAAAGAGGGTTTCGATTGTCCTGGTTGTGCATGGCCAGATCCTGATAAACCTTCTAAAGTTGCAGAATATTGTGAAAACGGTGCAAAAGCATTAGCAGAAGAAGCAACCAATAAAAAAGTAGATGCTGCTTTTTTTAAAAAATATTCCGTAGAAGAAATTTCACAATGGACCGATTATCAAATCGGGAAAAGTGGACGGATTACAGAACCCATGGTTTTATATCCAGATAGTATACATTATCAACCGATTAGTTGGAAGAAAGCTTACGCACTTGTTGCTGAACACTTACATCAACTTAAAGATCCTGATGAAGTCATCTTTTATACCTCTGGAAGATCCAGTAACGAAGCTGCTTTTTTATATGGACTTTTTATACGTGCTTTTGGCACTAATAATATGCCGGATTGCTCCAACATGTGTCATGAATCTAGTGGCGTAGCACTTAGTGAAACTTTAGGTATTGGTAAAGGTTCCGTTACACTAGATGATTTCGAAAAAGCAGAAGTTGTTTTAGTTATTGGACAAAATCCTGGAACTAATCATCCTAGAATGCTGTCGGCATTGCAAAAATGCAAAGAACAAGGTGGAAAAGTAATCAGTATCAATCCACTTGAAGAAGCAGGGCTTATTCGATTTAAAAATCCTCAGGAAGTAAAAGGTCTTATTGCGGGAGGAGAAGCACTAACCGATATTCATTTGCAAGTAAAGATCAATCAGGATGTAGCATTATTAAAAGCTATTCTTATCAAACTTGCTGTATTAGATCAACAAACAAAAAAAGTGTTTGATCATAAGTTTATCCAAACTTACACGCAAGGATATGAGTCATTTTTGGAACATCTGCAAAATTTTGACGAACAAGAAATGATCAAACAATCAGGAGTATTATCTTCTTTAATCGACCAAGTCGTGGAACTACTAGCTCATAAAAATAAGATTATTATTTGTTGGGCTATGGGACTTACACAGCATAAAAATGGTGTAGAAAACATTAAAGAATGCGTCAATCTATTATTACTAAAAGGAAGTTTGGGCAAGCCTGGTGCAGGAACATGTCCCGTTAGAGGACATAGTAATGTACAAGGGGATCGATCTGTAGGAATTGTACATCATGCATCCCCAGCATTTAATAGTGCTGTAGAAAATGTATTTGGTTTTACACCACCTACTAAAGCAGGACTTGATACTGTACATTCTATAAAAGCAATGCATGAAGGAAAAGCAAAAGTATTTTTTGCGCTAGGTGGTAATTTTGTGTCTGCTGTTTCAGACACAAAATATGCTGCAGATGCTTTACAAAAATGTGAATTAACTGTACAAGTAAGCACCAAACTAAACCGGTCGCATACTACTGCTGGGAAAACAGCATTAATACTGCCAACTCTAGGAAGATCTGAATTTGACCTAAAAGATGGGAAAACACGATTTTTTACCGTAGAAAATAGTATGGGAAAGGTACATAGATCAAAAGGAATGCTATCTCCTGCTTCAGATAATCTTAAAAGCGAACCCGAAATCATCGGCGGCATTGCAGATGCTTATTTTAAAGGAAATCATCCCGTAGATTGGCTACCATTAAGCGAAGATTATACATCCATAAGAGCAAAACTACAAGAAGTTATTGCTGGTTTTAAAGGAATAGAAGAAAAATCTAAAGGATCAGGCTTTTATCTTCCTAATAATGTTCGTGAATTAGATTTTAGCAAATTACCTAATGGAAAAGCTCAATTTAGTAATTGTTCTGTACCAGATCATCAGTTACAAGAAGATGAATTTTTAATGATGACTATTCGCTCTCACGACCAATTTAATACCACAATTTACGGCATGAATGATCGCTATCGAGGTATTTTTAATGAAAGAAGAGTTGTTTTAATGAATCCTAAGGACATTGAGAAGTTTCATCTAGTTCCTTTAGAAATTGTTGATCTTACTAGCAACTATGACAATGTTCCTAGGAAAGCAGAAAACTTTAAGATAATCTCCTATAATATCCCACAAGGAAATATTGCTACGTATTTTCCAGAGACTAATATCCTAGTTCCCTATAACCATTACGCTGATAAAAGTAATACTCCCATTAGTAAGTCTGTAGTGATTAAAATATTGAAGAAAGAATAATGTAAAAATATAGGATCTATTTTAAGTGAATTTAATTTTTCACAAAACTACTTTCTTATTTATGCTATCTTCTTTTTTAACAGAAGTGTTCCATAGGTATATTTTTACTAGTTTTTTGAACTTAGAAATGTGTTCAATACTTTTATTCGTTATTAAAGAATTACTATGTAAGTTTATGCTTTCTAATTGCTCTAAACTAGTTAGATATTGAATACCTATATCAGAGATGTTATTTTGTTGCAAAGCAAGCTTTTGTAAACCTCTAAAACTACCAATTACTTTAAGGTCTGTATCTGAAATTCCTTGGGAAGGTAGTGATAGCCAAACAATATTATCTTTGATCTTTGAAAGTTCTTCCAGAATTTCATTTACCACCTCTGCATCTAATTCTTTCGTATTTTTAGGTAATATAGAAACATCATACCTATTTGTTTCTGATACAATTTCCCTTATGTTCACACCTTTTTGTAGTAAGCTTACTATAATTTCCTTTGATACTGGTGAAGCTACACTCATCATTGCCCCGGCAGAATGATCATCTCCGAATTGAAGTTGTTCTATTAATAATTTTTTAATTTCTTCTGGAGTATCTACCGTTCCTATTGTTGCTGTAAAATCCGCTTGACCATTATCTATCCAATACTCAATTATTTTTATCTCTTCTTTAGTTAAAGGAGTTTTTCCTTCAGGTGGCATGAATTCTTTGTCATCTGTATCTAAATGAACTCTTTTAATCAGCTCTGATTGATCGCTACTACCAGCAACTAAGGCAACACCATTTTTTCCTCCTTTTAGAATTGAAACCTGATCCGCTAACGAAAGTCCTCCCTTTTTCTTAGAATTATTATGACAACTCAAACACTTGTTATCCAAAATAGGATGAACGACATGAGCAAATAGTTGTGCCTCTTCAATAGAATTTATTTTAGGCACCTCCTTCTTTTCTTTTTCACTAAAAGGTAAATATGTTGTTAAATAATCCGATCCATGGGTTAGATTACCTCCATAGTGCCCGGTAATACTTAATAACAAAACAATAAAAGTAAGAGTAGCAATATTTAACCTAACAGATTCTTTTACAATGTTTTTAGCTCGTTTCGTTTTCAATATCCAAGCTAAAACAGCTATAACTGTAGTCGCTATACCAAACCAAAAATGTTTATCCAAAGCTTCACCGTCATAATCGCCGCTTAATGACAACATATATCCTAATACACAAGCTATAATAGCACTCACTGCTCCTAGAAATAAGGCTAATGGTACAGCTTCTTTCAATAGCTCTTTTTTCTGATATTTTGCTACTATTTCTAGTATAAATGCAAAAAATAGAAACCCAATTGGTAAGTGTACTACTAGTGGATGAAATCTTCCCAAAAACAAAACAAAATCAGATACTTCGTTCATGAATATTCTTATATATTTTTGTTATAATAGCTCCCAAACCCAACTTCATCGTTTGAGAATATTATTTTACTTTTCTTAAACTCTTTCTAATTTTAATGGAGGTGTTCCATTTGCATTCCATTGACAGATATATAGGTTTTTATCCTCATCAATGCACACATCATGACCGTGCAAAATTGGCTTATGCTCAAGCTGATATGATTTCTGTAATTCTCCTTTTATGTATGAAGGTGTTGTACCCCCAGGATTCGATACTACTTTATCTCCTTCTAAAATGGTCAAAAAACCCGTATGATCTTTCCAAGTAGTTCGTCCAACTTTTGGTTGTGACCAACAAACACCTGCATATAAATTCTGATCATCGAAAACAGGTCTACAGACTTGCATATTTGGCAAATGCAACGTTTTCACATATTCCCCTTCTAATGTAAACCATTTAAAAGATTCTTCATTTCTAGATGTACATACCACTAATGGGTTTGATGTATCGCGATAATCGATAGCCACTCCATGCGCATTATCTAATCTATAATTAGGATCCTCATTTTGTTTCCCACCCCAATGTCTTATATACTTCCCATTGGCATCATATTGGATGATATAATCCATTCCATATCCATCTGCTACATAAATATCTCCATTAGGTGCTATTGCAGTTTCGGTAGGACAAAAATGATCTCCAGGTTTATAAATTCCAATAGTTTGAGGATGTCCAATATCAAAAATTACTTTCCCATCGGTTGTAGTTTTTGTCACTCTCCCATTATGATGTATCCATTTCCCATTTTTATCCAGAAACCATCCGGAATCCGTAAGAAATAATACATCTTCTCCTCCTTCATCAAACAAAGTAAGACCGTGTCCTCCTGGATATGACGTACCCCAATAATCCAAAAGCTTCCCTGATTTATCAAAAATCAAAATATTATTATCTGTATGATCTCCCATCATTATTAATCTGCCTTTGCTATCTATTTGCATTTCATGACAGTTAAGAATTGGATTCCTTACCGCACTAACATCTGCCCAATCTCTAACAATTTTGTATTGATAATCTCCATGACCTATAATATCGCCCATTTTTGAAGTGCTCTTTTTATTTATATGAAAAGCAGGAGCAGTTATTGCACCAGCGCTTAATAAGGCCGTATTCTTAATAAATTTTCGTCTTGAATTTTCTTTATCCATAAAAGGAAAAATTAACTTAGTATATCTTTTACTATATGTCCATGCACATCCGTTAATCTGAATCTTCTTCCTTGGTATTTATAGGTTAATCGTTCATGATCAATCCCGAAAAGATGAAGTAATGTAGCCTGGAAATCGTGTGTATGCACTGGATCTTTAATCACATTATAACTGAAATCATCAGTCTCACCGAAGGTGATTCCAGGTTTTACACCTGCTCCTGCCATAAACATGGTAAATGCTTTAGGGTGATGATCACGACCATAATCTGTAGCAGTAAGCTTTCCTTGTGAGTATACTGTGCGTCCAAATTCTCCACCCCAAATCAACAAAGTATCTTCAAACAGACCTCGTTGTTTCAGGTCTTTGATCAAGGCAGCATTTGCTTGATCCGTTTTTCGGGTATTTCCTAAAACCCCTTTAGGGCAACCGATATGCTGATCCCAACCTTGATGATATAACTGTACAAATTTGACTCCTTTTTCTAGCAATTTCCTTCCTAAAAGACAATTTGCAGCATACGTACCTGGATCGCGACTATCTTTTCCATACATATCGAAAATATACTCCGGTTCATCACTCATATCAGTCACTTCAGGTATCGATGTTTGCATACGGAAAGCCATCTCGTATTGAGACATTCTAGCATTAATTTCTGGATCTCCATAAAAACTATGTTGTACTTCGTTCAATTTTCCTAAATAATCCAACATATTCCTTCTATTATGGCCATCATAATTTTCAGGATCTGTGAGATACAATACGGGATCTTTACCGCTTCTAAATTGTACTCCTTGATGTTCTGTAGGCAGAAAACCATTTCCCCAAAGTCGAGCATATAACGGTTGTCCTCCTCCGTTTTTTGAAACTAAGGTGATAAATGTGGGTAAGTTTTCATTATCAGAACCTAAACCATAACTAATCCACGAACCTATAGAAGGTCTTCCTGGCTGTTGACTACCTGTTTGAAAAAAGGTAATTGCAGGATCATGATTAATCGCATCGGTTTGCATGGATTTTATAAAGCAGATATCATCCACTACTTCTGACAAATATGGCATGGCGCTACTCACCCAAGCTCTGGACTCGCCATATTGTTTAAAATCTATAATAGATGGGGCAATGGGTAAAGAGGTTTGATCAGCACTCATACCCGTAAGGCGTTGTCCTTTTCTTACTGAATCTGGTAATTCTTGACCAAATAAATCTTTTAGTTTTGGTTTATAATCAAAAAGTTCAATTTGTGAAGGACCACCACTCTGAAACAAATAGATAGCTCTCTTTGCTTTTGGAACATGATGCGGCAATCCTAAATCATTTCTGTTAAACATTCCTAAATCTGGCTGAACGTTATTTTTAACAGTGCTCCAAGCCTTATCGGTATTTAGAAGAGAACCTAAAGCCAAAGCACCAAAACCTAAAGATGTTTTGGTTAGAAAAGCTCTTCTATCCATCATTTTTTCTACTTGCTGTAGATCTTTATTATCAGATCGTAAGGTATCGTGGTGATTGCACATAATCGTCTTATCTTTTAGTTATGGTGGCATCAGAATTCATAATAGTACTTGCTACTACAGCATTTGCCGCGATCATCGATAGGTTATCATCTCGATCAAAAGCAAAATCTCCTGATGCCAACCAGCCTTTCGCTTTTAAAATATCACTGTTAAACCTATCATATTCTTCCTGTTGAAGAGTAACTAATAACTGTAACTCCTTTTGAGATATCTGTCTTCCTGTTAATCGGATATAGATATCTTTAATACCTTCTTCAATTGAATCAAAAGCCGTCATATTTTTACCCATTACTTTGGAAGCTTCAATGTATGTAGGATCATTTAGCAATACCAAAGCTTGCAAAGGAGTATTAGTTTCTTGTCTGCGAGTCATACATATTTCTCTGGTCGAAGCATCGAATGTTGCAATGGTAGGATTGGGAGCGGTTCTTTTCCAGATAGTGTATAAACTTCTTCTGTATAACTTATCTCCAGCATCTCTTTTGTAAGGTAAGTGTGTCATTTTCCAAAGTCCTTTTGGTTGGTATGGTTTTACACTTTCGCCTCCTATTTTTGCATTCAACAATCCACTTGCTACTAATGCATTGTCACGAAGCATTTCCCCAGACAACCGTTTAGATGGTCCTCGAGCCAATAATGAATTATCAGGGTCCATCTCTCTTAATTCCTCAGAAACATTAGAATCTTGCTGATAGGTTTGAGACATCACAATCTGTTTATTTAGTGCTTTTAGGTCCCATCCAGACTCTATAAAACTAGTAGCTAGCCAATCCAGTAACTCAGGATGTGTTGGTAGGCTTCCTTGATTACCAAAATCTTCAGAGGTTTCTACAATTCCTTTTCCGAAAAAATTCTGCCAATATCTATTTACAGCAACTCTAGCAGTTAATGGATGTTTGGAGTCTGTTAGCCACTTAGCTAAGCCTAATCTATTTTTCGGTAAATCTTCTGACATTGCTGGTAAACTATTTGGAGTATTCGAAAAGACTTCTTCTCCATGAGCATCGTATTGTCCTCTTTCTAATAGATAGGTTTTTCTGATTCCTGGAGAATCTTTCATCACCATGATCTCTTTAATATTATCTGCGTTATCTGCCTGCATGGTTCGAACTTCTTGAAGCGACGAAATTGCTTCTCGCGTTGGAATGGATTTTGCGGACAAATAGTAGTCGGTAAGCAGTTTTTTATCTGTATCTGAGAGTTCTTTGGATGTTTTTGAAATTAAAGGCTTTAAAAGCTTAGTATCAGAAAGTTTTAAAACTTCCAAAGGAGTTAACTCTTTGGTAAATACTTTTAAGTCATCTACGATTGCTCCTGCAATCCCTTTACCGCGCCATCTGGCTCCGATTTGTAAACCAGGTTCTATGGGTTCAGGATAGATATAATCCTCTAAATCATGGAATATAATATCTTTATATAAGTTGTCTATTTCTATATTAGTTTGCATATGCTCTCCATTCATATACAACTTTAATCCGCTAGCTTTACTAGATCCATCATAAGTAATTGTTAATTGAATCCACTGATCCCTTGGTACTTCTTTAATCGTTTTTTCTACGATAGCGTTATCTGGCCACACATGTGCTAATAACAACTCAAAAGTATTATCTTTTGTAATCGACAGATGATAACCACGGTAGCTATGCAATCTTGTTCCTTGTGCTTTATGAAAAATTACTCCTTCTTTGAGGTCCTTTGGAATAAAAACTCGTATCCCAATACTGAAATTCTCACTTCTCTGAAACACTCCCACTTTATCTAAATCTAACCACGCATCACCATCAAACTGAAGTCCTTTTCCTTTATATCCTTTTTTCAGAACAATTTTTTGATTTCCAACAAACTGAGTTTTCATTTCTGTTTTATCTCGATAATTTAAATTGTTACGTAAAGGAGAATTCTCAAAATCATAATATGCCACCAGATGTTTCGAATCTGTAAATGAATCTCCTTGATACTTTTCATTAGCAATCCACTGATCTGCTTCTTCCTTTTCGCTGTATACAACTTCTTTTATTTTATTTTGAGAGTTTTTTACAAGATCATTGATGTATGCCATCATTTGTTCTTCTTCTTGGGTAGGAAGTAACATGGTAGGAACTGGCATTGACCAATCCCACGGGATTTGACCAGATTCATTTACCTGATTAAAAAAACTGAATAATTCAAAGTAGTTTTTTTGGGAAATCGGATCATATTTATGATCATGGCATTTAGCACAAGTAACGGTTAATCCCATGATCCCTTGTCCAACCACATTGGTTCTATCCGAAACATACTCTATTCTAAATTCTTCATCTATAATACCACCTTCTAAATTCTGTGGATGCAGCCTGTTAAAACCAGTGGCTAAAATTTGGTCTTTTGTAGGGTTTTCTAATAAATCACCTGCTAACTGCCACGTAATAAATTGATCATAAGGTATATTTTCATTAAACGAATTAATAACCCAATCTCTCCAAGGGCTCATATCCCGATAACGATCTACAAAATATCCGTGTGTATCTGCATATCTTGCCAAATCTAACCAATCGATTGCCATCTTTTCTCCATAATGTTCTGAAGCCAAAAGTCTATCAACTTGTTTTTCGTAGGCATTGGGACTTGAATCATTCAAAAAATCAAACAATTCCTCTTTGGTTGGTGGTAGACCAGTAAGATCCAAAGAGACTCTTCGTAATAACAACTCTTTACTAGCTTTTTTTGATAGATTTAAATTGTTCTCCGATAGTTTTTTGATGACAAAATGATCTATCGGATTTTTTTCTGAGGTTTTATTTTCTATCTCAGGTTTGCTTGGAGTGATAAAAGCCCAATGATCCTTATATTCTGCTCCTTCTTCTATCCACCTAATCAAAATTGCTTTTTCTTCAGGAGAGAGTTTCAAATAAGATTCTGGAGTAGGCATGACCAGTGTAGGGTCTTCAGATAAAATTCTATGAAAAACTTCTGATTTTTTTAAGTTCCCAGGATCTATAGCAAACTTGCTAGGTGATTCTGGTAATTCGAGAAAAGCAGCTTCCTCGGAATGCAATTGCAAACCAGCAGAGATCTTTGCTTTATCCGGACCATGACATGCAAAACATTTGTCTGACAAAATTGGCTTTACATGGGTGTTATAATCTATAGTCTTAGGAAGTCTCTCATATGCATCCGCTACTTTCTCTGGCAATGAGGGCTTACAACCGGTATAGATATTCAAAAGAACCAATATTATTAAAAAATAACCTTTTTTCATTTTTTATTAATTATTCCACAACATTATTGAATCAAAACTACTATATTATCAATTTTAAATTGAATACATCAACTGAACAAAAACTATACA
The DNA here is from genome assembly GCF_003443695.1 of Aquimarina sp. AD1. NCBI lineage: Bacteria > Pseudomonadati > Bacteroidota > Flavobacteriia > Flavobacteriales > Flavobacteriaceae > Aquimarina > Aquimarina sp. AD1. The sequence goes on from NZ_CP031966.1 coordinate 3,154,552, forward strand.
ATCACTGTTTTAAAACTAAACCGGCATGTAGAAATCAGTGAAAATCTCATCAATTTGTAAGAAAAATTAAATAAAATAAGACGTCTATATAATCTAGTTTTTGATGAAAGCCTTTTACCGAGAAGTATTGAAAAACAAAACGAAAGGCCTTTATTTCCAAGAAGAAATTGTGACTAATTATTTATTAGCGATTCTACACATTTTCTTTTTGTATAGTTTTTGTTCAGTCTATTTTTTTTAACAGGTTAGAGAACTTTGTAATTTTCAATTTTTAATAGATAACACAACCTCAACTTTTATGATTTGTATTTCTAATTATGGAAAATCGTCTTGTGCAGATATAAAAGCTTTGAATAGTGCTAATTATAGATAAAATGAAAAAAGCTTATTCTTTAATAGAACTAAAAGCTTTAAAACAAGTTGTTCTATTGGAAATTTAGACACTAATTTATGAACTCTAAAGTTAAAAGCCCTATTATTTTATTCATATTGAGATATAGTGAGACAAGTTCGTTTAAGCATCTTGTAAAATAAAAAAACAATAATCTTATAAGTACGGTCCTCAACATGGAGATATAAGCAAAACAGTTTATTGGCTGGTCAATAGCCATAGAAATGGAATAGATTGATGTGCTACTTAAATTTTGTAGAACTTCTTTCTATTAGATAAGTTTCCAGTACTGTAGTTTCAAAGGTAATGGCTTCCTTCTGGTTGTCTTCTAACCTACTAATTATATTACTAGCAGCTACTTTTCCAAGTTCTACCGCTCTTTGATCTATAGTTGTCAATGGAGGATTACTATTACCCGCAAGAATTCCATCAGTAAAACCAATAACAGAAACATCTTCGGGAACTCTAAGACCCGCTCCAATTAACAAATTCATTGTGTAAATTCCAGAAAGTTCATCAGCTGCAACGATACCGTCCACTTTATTTTCATTAAGAAACTCTGAGAAGTTATCTGTGAATTTTTGGTAATTTTCAATAATCAAAACCTTAGGTTTTCCTTTTCTTTTTAATATGTCTTTTAATGCTTTTTCATATCCATTAACCCTATCTAATCCAACACTTGTGTGATGAATTGGAGTAACAAAAACAATATTTTTGCACCCAGATTTGATTAATTTTTCGGTAGCGATATAAGAAGATTGAAAATCGTTAATAACAACTTTATCGCAGTAGACTTTATCTGTTACTCTATCAAACATTGATATAGGTAATCCTTTATCAATAACACTTTGTAAATGCTTATAATTTTCTTTTACAAAAGTCTCTTTAGATATCGATATGATAAACCCATCAACACTACCGTTTGCAAGCATTTCTATACTTTTCACTTCCTTTTCAAAAGATTCATCAGAGATACAGGTAATAATATTGTATCCTTTATCCGTTGCTTCTTTTTCAATACCGGATAATACTTTGGCAAAAAAATGTGCCAAAATATTAGGAATGATCACTCCTATTACTCTCGTTTTTCTCTCTTTTAGGTTTTTGGCAGTTATGTTTGGTCTATAATTGTAAAATTCTGCCAGCTTTTTGATTTTATTTTTGGTCTTTATACTAATCTCAGGATTATCAGCTAGTACTTTAGACACAGTGGAAACCGAAAAATTCGACAGCTCTGCAAGTTTTTTTAATGTCATCATTTGATTACTCATATCTCACTTTTTATCGACCACTGAAAGAAAATTATTGAATGGTATAATGCAACGTTGATAAGGATTTTAAAGTTCCTGCTGCTTGCTCTGCCGTAATATCGCGTTGTGGATCTGCAAACATCTCATAACCTACCATAAACTTTTTTACAGTTGCTGATCTTAATAATGGAGGATAAAAAGACATATGAAAGTGCCATTCTTCATGAAGGCCTCCATCTGTTGGTGCTTGATGAATTCCTGCAGAATATGGAAAACTACAATTGAATAGATTATCGTATCTAATCGTTAAATCCTTTATTATTTGTGCAAACGAGGCTATCTCCTCTTCATTTAGCTCTTTAATACTTCGTTTATGTTCTTTTGGTAATATCATAGCTTCATAAGGCCAAATCGCCCAATACGGTACCAGAGAAACGAAGTGATCATTTTCTAAAATTATTCTTTCTCTAGTCTCTAATTCTTGTTTTAAGTAGGCTTTTAGTAAACTTTGATTCTTATCAAGCCAATACTTCTTCATTTGCTCTGTTTTCTTAGAAACTTCTAGCGGGATAGACTCCTGAGCCCATATTTGCCCATGAGGATGCGGATTACTGCACCCCATTATATCCCCTTTATTCTCAAATATTTGAATATGATTAATATATGACACCTCACTTAATTCCTCGTATTCTCTTTTCCATAGCTTAACAACATTCTGAATCTCTTCTACTTTCATTATAGGCAATGTCAAAGAATGATCAGGAGAAAAGCAAACTACTTTACAAATACCTCTTTCAGACACTCCCTTCAGCAACCCTTCAGAAAAAACCTCTTTTGGAGTTTCAGACAACAATGCAGAAAAGTCATTTACAAAACTGTAAGGTCCATCATATTGCGGATTTGTAGCTCCACTTGCTCTGGTATTTCCTGGACACAAATAGCAATTAGGATCGTAAGAAGGTCTCTTGGCTATGGATTGTTTTTCTTCTTTTCCTTGCCATGGCCTTTTGGTACGATGAGGAGATACTAAAACCCATTCTCCTGTTAGTATGTTATATCTTCTATGAGGATTTTCGTTAATCATGTGATATCTTTTTTAACTTGCTATGATACTTTAGACTCTGTAAACTCGATACTTGTTCCTTTGCTTGGCATTACCTGAAAAGCATCTAAATCGATATTAAATCGTTCTTTATATGCTAAACCCACTTCTTCTGTATACGCATTGATGTAATCTTTATGTACTATATTTACCGTACATCCTCCAAAACCTCCACCCATCATTCTGGATCCTATTACATATTCTTTTTCTTTGGAGAAATCCACTAAAAAATCTAATTCATCACAACTAACTTCGTACTTATATCTAATGCCATCATGACATTGATATAAAAGATCTCCAAACTCATTTAGCTCGTTATTTTTTAGAAACTCCGCAGCTGCTAAAACTCTTTTATTTTCTTGGATAATATATTGGCATCTTTGGAAAACAATTTTACTTACTTCGTCTTTTACCTCTTCTAACATATCTAAATTAACGTCTCTAAGAGACGAAACATGTGGATGTATTTTTTTTATAAAAGCGACTCCTTCTTCGCATTGTTGTCTTCTAACGTTATACTCACTAGTAGCTAGGTTATGTTCTACATTCGTATTTAGAATTAGTATTTTATAATCCACCAAATCAATTGGAATTATACTGTGTTCTAGAGATTGACAATCAAGAAATAGAATTTTGTTTGTTTCACTAAAAACAGAAGCGTACTGATCCATTATGCCGCATTTAGTACCAACATATTCATGTTCAGCATCTCTACTTAGTACAGTAATGTCTTTTTTAGAAAGTCCTAACTCGAACAATGAATTTACACCGTAAGCTAGACCACACTCTAGAGCAGCAGACGAACTTAATCCAGAGCCAATTGCCAATTCGCTAGAAAAGAAACAATCAAAACCTCGAATCTTATCTGATCTTTTAGATAGCTGATGTAGTACACCTAAAATATAATTTTCCCAATTTTCTGTGCTAGGTGAAATATTATTTAGATCTACTCTTAAGGATTTATCATAATTTCTACTATAGAAATTACAAGTATCCGCTGTTCCATTTTTTTTAAACTCAAAACGTATTTTTTTATCAATAGCAGTAGGAAGTACAAAACCATTGTTATAATCCGTATGACCACCCATAAAATTTATTCTACCTGGAGAAGATACTATGAGCTCTGGGATAAATGTATTTTCTTTGTTCATTATTAAAACCTTTATTTATAACAAAAATAATAAATGTAATTATTACATTTATTATTTTTTAAAGAATATTTTATGGAGTTTGCCAAAAATCAGCAAAATAGTTGGTACGAAAATAAGGAGCAGGTATTGGTTGCTGTAGACTGTATCATCTTTGGATTTGACAATGAAACTTTAAAACTTCTTGTTTTTAAGCGAGAAATACAACCTCTAAAAGGTTCATGGTCTTTGATTGGAAGTTTTATCAGACAAAATGAAAATGCTAATCAAGCTGGTTTAAGAATCTTAAAAGATATTACAGGTCTGGAAAACATTTTTATGGAAGAGCTAAAGACCTACTCAGCAGTCGATAGAGATCCTGGAGCACGCTGTATTTCTATTGGCCAATATGCTCTAATCCGAATCGATGAGAATAATAAAGAACTAGTGAATAAACATGGTGCATTTTGGTTTTCGCTAGATGAGTTACCAGAATTAGTATTAGACCATAATCAAATGGTAAAAGATGCGCTGGATAGACTACGTGAAAAGGCTAGATTTTCTCCAATTGGTTTTGAGTTACTTCCGAAGCACTTTACTTTACCTCAAATTCAAACCTTATACGAGCAGATCTTTCAGAAAAAACTGGATTCTAGAAACTTTAGAAAAAAATTATTATCGCTAAACTTTTTGAAAAAAACAGAAATTAAAGATAAATCCAGTTCCAAGAAAGGTGCTTATTTATATGAGTTTGACTATGAAATGGAAACAGATCAAAGTTTTATATTTAAAGGATAAGTAATTGGTTTTAAGAAGTAATTTCTTAAAACTAGTTATTAGTTCTTTTTTCTAATCCTGTATTGATCCATTCTTTCCATAGCTTTACCTTCATATATTCGTTTTAACTGCCATCTTGGTCTTTCTAATGTTAATTCCCATTGAAATAGTAGTTTGTATAATTCTTTTACTTTTTCGGGATATTTAAAGGCTAAATCATTATTTTCCGAAATATCTTCGGGAAGGTAATACAGTTCTGCTGGTCTATCAGGATATCTCAGTAATTTCCAATCTCCTTGCCGAACAACACCTCTATTTTCTTTCTTCCAAAAAAGTGTTTCGTGCGGTCGATTTTTATCTTTTTGTAAAATAAAAGGAAACAAATTCACCCCGTCAATATCTTCTAAATCCTCTAAATCACCGCCTCCCAAAGAGTAAAAGGTTGGCAATAAATCAAACGTACTAATCGGAAAATCGTAATTTCTACCTTTGGGTATTACCCCCTTCCATTTCATTATATATGGAACTCTGATCCCTCCTTCCAGATGATTGGCTTTGGTTCCACTTAGAGGTTTATTGTCTGAAGCATTTGTATCTGAAGGGCCTCCATTATCATTAGTAAATACAATTAAAGTATTTTCTTCCAAACCCAGTTCTTTTACTTTGTCAAAAACTAGTTTACAAGCCCTATCCATAGCCAAAGTCATTGCTGCAAGTTGTTTTCTTTTACCTTTTAACCGTGGAAACTGTTGTAAATCTTCTTTAGTTGCTTCCATAGGAGTATGCACAGAGTTAAAGGCCAACATGACGAAAAATGGAATGTCTTTATTTTACTCTATAAAGTTGACTGTAGCTTTTGCAAAAGAGTATGTTAAATATTCTTCTGTCTCACCAAATTTTCGAAAACCTGTTTCTAATAAATCTTCAACTCTTGATGTTGGATTATTCTCATCATATTCGAAATAACTACGTGCTCCTCCTCTAAAACCGTAGAATTCGTCAAAACCTCTTTTGGTAGGATGAAAATGATCTGCATTTCCTTGATGCCATTTCCCAAAAAGACCTGTTCGATATCCTAAATCTTTTAAATATTCAGCAATTGTTTTTTGATCCAGAGGCAACCCCATTTCGCCATCATCAATATAATAATTACTCATATATCCTGACACATTGTTCTCTTCGAAACCAAACTTTTGCTGATACTTTCCTGTTAATATTCCAGCTCTAGATGGTCCACAAACCGCAGCAGTCACATAGGCTTGATTAAACCGCATTCCTTCTTTGGCAAATTGGTCCAAATTCGGAGTTTTCATCACCTTACTCCCCTGAAAACCAAAGTCTGCATATCCCGCATCATCAGCAATAATCAAAATAATATTTGGACGTTCTTGAGAATTCATGATCGTACGAATAAAAAAAACGATTAATAAAAGTAAGCATCTTTTATATTTTGTAACCATCAATAACTTTGTAAATTTATAGTTAATACTATCATTTTCAGTAAGCTTGAAAAGAAAAGCTTAGTTTATAACTAAAAGTAACGAGTCTTACTAAGCTTTCATCTTTTCTCACTTACTTTAAACAAAAATCTAATCTAAATCAATTAACTTCTTTAGGTTCATATATACGTATCCAGTCTACCTTAAAGGTATGATTATCTTCATTTTGGATCTCTGAGTTTGACGGAGTTCTCCCATTACAAGCGTTCCAATTTTGATCCTCGACATTAATGATAATATCCATTTCTTTATCCAAATTCATCCCATTATTAAGATAATTAAGAGGATCTATAACACTGGTAGAAGAATTGCTTTGCGCTTGCTCCAAACTACTCGCTTGATTAACTGCCTGAAATCCATTGGCCGCAGTTGGCAAAGAACCATTGCTAACAGGTTGTGGATAGGTGTATAGCCAATTACCGTTGACATCTCTACTTGCAAATGCATTATCCGAAAGCACTCTTACTTTTTCACCATCAATGTAATATTCCAGATGCTTTGGATCTCTCCAGTACACTCCAATTCGTACCCATTGACCACCCCACTGACTTACTCCATTTTTTCTCCACCAACTTCCTGCGTCTCTTGGTTGGTAATCCTGAAAAGGATTTCTAATAAAAGTATGATGACTAAGGTGTATACGCTCTGCTAACCATAAATTTCTATCATCTTCTCCAGTTCCACCATAGGCCTCAATAATATCTATTTCCTGAGTATCATCAGGGCTTAATAACCAAACATCAGAAGCCGTAACTGCATCCGCAACTCTTACTCTTGCCTCTACATAAACAGGGTACTTTACTCTTGTGGTAGAAGTAATACAACCTGCTCTAGTACTAGGTAGAGTCCAAGTTTCTGCCACACCATCTACATCACAATCTACATCAAAAGATTTCGTTTCTCCTGTGACTCTTGTAGCCTTGATTTGAAGATCTCCATCTCCAACAGAAACATTTTCCCTAACCCACTTAGTAGGACCTGGTCCTTCCCAATTATTGTGATAAAAATTAGTCCATTTTCCTCCAAATGTCGCCACGCTTGACGTGGCAGTAAAATTGTAATTAAAATCATCCGAAGCTTCCTGATTTAATTTCCAAAACTTACCCTCGCCCGCTTCTGGTGGAATATCTACACCTTCCCAATCGAAACCTTGATCATCAGGATCCGTTACAACGATGTCAGGATCAGGATTAGTAATGGTGACAGGATTCCCAATATCATCTCCATTAGAACAGGATTTTAATGATATAAATACACTACAAAGTAATAATATTGATATTTTCATCTTCATAACATTAAGCTTTTAGTTCTATAAATTTTGTAGGGTTTTAAAAGCGTATTTTTAATATTTTAAACGTATTATTCAGCTTACTTATCTTCTAATTTCCAGGTTCTTACCCAGTCAATTCTCATGGTGTTTATGGCATCGTCCCCTAAATCAGACTTTGGAGGAAGTCCTCCTAACCAATTAGCTTCATTAGTCCACAAATCAAAAATTATCTCTAAATCTCTGGTAAAAACACGATTCGGAAAATCATCTCCTGTTTCATGGTTACCAACTACAACACTTCCTGCAGGTTCTCCATCCAAATAAAACTGAACATTTTTATTATCCTTCCACCATACTCCAACGATATGATATTCCTCATTCCATCTAATACCTTTTAGAGGATTGGTATCTGACAAATTATTATTACTATAATTTCCTTTATTTCTAATAGTAACCGGAGTTAGATTTGAATCGGCATGAAAATACTGAGAGTTCATAGTTGTTGGAAAGTCTGGCTGACAATTACAAGAAGGTTTAGAATTGTTCTCTATAATGTCAATTTCATCTCTATCAGAAATATCACCGTTATTTAACCAATAAGTATTATAGGCAGATATATGAGCTGTTTTTATCCTAGCTTCTGTATACATAGGATAGCTTGTTTTCTCTCTAGAATGTATTCTTGCCGTTTGGAACCATCTTTGTTCTGGATTAGATTCATTGAGAGTAGCTTTTATCCATAAATTACCATTAGTAACACCAGAATTTTCATTAGAATTAGACATGAAAACTGGTACTCCGTAGTTCCAAGTAGACTTAAACCACTTATTAGCATCCCAGGCATCAAATTCATCAGACATTGTTTCCATTTTCACCCACTTTTTGTCAAGAGGTGTTGTATCATCAATAGATACAAAAGATGGTAAATCAGGATCTATATTATTAAAGTCCTCTACTGTTGGAATAAAAGGGTTAACTACAATGTTTACATTAGCCGTAGCCTCATCTCCATCTGCATCTGTAACAACATATGTAAATCGATCAGTTCCGTCATAATTGTAATTGGGAATATATTCAAATATACCATCACTAATTTCTGTAATAGCCCCATTGGATGGTTCAGTAGATATACTATAATCATCTCCATCTCCGCCGTTTTCGCCAATTATATCATTTGAAGCAACGTTTATTCTATTTGCTTCTCCCGAATTACTATCTTCTTCAACCGTTAAGGCATCATTCACAGTAACTGGCTCACTATCCATAGAACTCGTATCTGGTTTAGAGTCTTCGTTGGAGCAATTAGACATTACCAGACCCAACACAACTATGGATAAGACTTTTAGGTTAGTATTCGAACACAATTTTTTAAACATTTTCTTTTTCTTTTTAATTAATTCAACTTGGTAATCTGACTCAATTCAATTTATTGCTTTAAATATTCTATAAAGCATTACACTATAATTACACAGCTATGTTATTCTAAAATCACTTTTGTAATATCCTAATATCATCAATAGATTTATTTTCAATTAACAGATATAATAGCATCCTCTTCTATAAAATGTTTCATCTACACATTTATCTCATTTATAGATTATATTACTAATGGAAAAATGCTCTTGCATTTACAACAAAAGTTAGTTACGCAATAATGTTATTTAAAAGAAGTATGATTAGGCATAAAAACACCTAATCATACTAAACAATAAAAACTAATAACTCTAAATTAGATTTTTACAAACTTTCCTGTTCCTTTTTCCGTCTGTATAAAATAGGTCCCAGCAGTTAATTCTTCTACATTTAATGATGTCGCTCCTTTTACCGATTTCACAGTTCTTCCTGTGAAATCTATAATAGTATATTGCTCTGAAATCAATTCATTATTAAAGTATAAAACATCCTTTACTGGGTTTGGGTAAAAACCAATTATACTTTTTTCATTATCAAAGGAATCAATAGATAGTGTTGAATCTACTGTTATAGAAGTATTATCATTAACAAACCCACCATCATTATTATAGGACATAAATATGATTAATAGGTATTGATTCCCAGATGGCAGACTTGATGTATTAGGAGCATTAGCATCAATAGTATAATCGAACGTCACATTATTTTGTGAATTTGGCTGCTGACCAGAATTTTCATCAATAGGAAATACCTGATTGTAATCATTTACAATATTAAAGGAAGCATCTACCTCTCTTAATATAATACTAACATAGAAAAAGTCTTCTGAGCCTGCATCATAGGAAACATCCATATTAATAGTTTCGCCGGGAGCAACTGCACTAATTGGATTGTTCCATGTAACACTCTGAGAAAAACCTAAAGAAATACTAAAAAGGAAATAAATTAACGTAACTTTTTTCATGATCTTAATTTTTAAAGATCTAAAATTAATATTTAATAAAATGATAAGATAAATATCCAACTAGACTAAAACTGAACGAAACTGTATGGTTTAGAAAAATTATGATAAAAAGATATCTTTCAAACTTTATCAAGTAGGAACTTAGCAATTTTTCTAAGTAATTTTTAAAAAAGTGAACTTTTGTAAAGATACAATCCTAAAAGTGATACTTTTTTTTAAACAATTTGTTATATTATTGTTTCTAATATGTTAAGAGTTAAAAAACCTTGAAATCCAATGATAATTGGGTTTTTGAATTAATTTTTCTTATTAAAAAGAAGAATTAGCAGCAATAAATATATGTCTTTATTAAATTGCAAATTGTTAATACTACCTTTATCTCATCTAAGTAAATATTTAACACTTTTTTTCACAAAAAAACACTCGTCTATTTTTTGTCTAGTTGCTTTTTTTTTAATAAAACCTTAAGATTTATATGTTTGTTTTGATCATTTCAGTGAATTGAGTTCAAAAAAATGAGAAATCATTAATAAGTATTAAATTTTACTAAGTTTCTATTATCATTTATGAAAAATAACAAAACAACTACGACCAAAAAATATCATTGGTTACTAATCTGTATACTGATGTTATGTTTCGTCAGTACGAAAGCGCAAGATAAAATGAATATTGCCGGACAAATTATAGATGAGACCGGTATGCCCTTATTAGGAGTAAATGTTTTAATAGAGGGAACCAATAGAGGTGCCGTCTCTGATTTTGATGGAAATTTTGAAATAAAAGCTTCCAAAGGCGAAGTGCTAGTATTTTCCTCTTTAGGTTTTATGAATCAGTCTATAACAATAGGAGACAATACAACCATCAGCATTGTTCTAGCTCAGGACAGTCAAGAACTAGAACAAGTAGTCGTTATCGGTTATGGAACCCAAAGAAAAATTGAAGTAACAGGGGCGGTAAACAGTGTAAGTGCTGAAGTTATTGCTAAAGCACCTGTATCTGATGTTGCTGAATCCTTACAAGGACAAATAGCTGGGGTTAACATACAAGCCAGTAATGGTAGACCAGGTGAAGAGGCAAACATACAGATTCGAGGAATTGGTTCGTTGAGTCCCGGTTCTTTAGGCCCTCTTTTTGTAGTAGATGGAATACCTTTTCAAGGAAATCCTAATATAGCACCAGAACAAATAGAGTCTATAGATATTCTAAAAGATGGTGCCTCTGCTGCAGTTTATGGAGTAAGAGCCGCTAATGGAGTCATTCTTATTACCACAAAAAAAGGTAAACAAGGACAATTAAAAGTAGATTATTCAACATACCTAGCTGTTCAAAATATTACTTCTGGTGTGCCTCTGATGAACACCAGTCAACAACTTTTTTCAGATCAAGCCGTTAATGATGCCGATGGAACTGTAAACAATACATTCTTTCTAAATCCAAATGCTCTTGATTTTGATAGTGATTTTGTGGGCGACGTTCAAAATGATAATGCATTAATACAAAACCATAATTTAAATATTTCAGGTGGAGTTGGAAATCTTTCCTTAAATATCAATGGTTCTTATTTTGATCAGGAAGGGGTACTTATTAATTCTGGTTTTAACAGATTGACTACGAGAATTACCGGACAATACACAAAGGAACGATTAAAGATCTTTACAAGTATTGGTATCACAGACGAACTTAGAATTCAAGAACCATTTGCTTTATTAGAGCAAGCAGTTGCTCAAAGGCCTTTTCAGCCTCCAATTTCTAATATTCAACCAGTTAATGGTGTGGTACAATTAGGAGTTGGAACTGGACAACCAGAGTTGTTGAGTTTTTTAACAAGGCTCTTGAATGATGAAGATGAAAGACGTATTAGAAGTTCGAATATCGCTTTTAGTTTAGATTATGAAATCCTTCAAGGATTAACTTATAAAGTTAATTTAGGTAGAAACAATTGGAATTTTAGAAGAAACTTTTTGCGACCACAGTATCTTCTTTTCAATGTACAAGGAGATTTTGTACCTGGTGCATCTAGAGAAGATGCAATCTTACAAGAGAGCTTTATTTTTACACAAAGAAATACTATAGAAAATTCCTTAAACTATAATGTAGATTTTGGCAATCACAATATTAAGCTTCTTGCACTGGCATCTTATGAACAATTCGATTCCAAAAATTTAAGTACAGGTGTTATTGGCCTTGCGAGTAATGATACACCTGTTTTAGGTCAAGGGCAAGAACCAATAAATCCTAGTGGATTTGACATTACTAATAAGTTGAACGGTTTACTAGGTAGGGTTCAATATAATTTCGATGATAGATACCTTTTATCTGCCAGTGTAAGAAGAGACGGTTCTTCAAATTTCCCTACATCCAATAGATTTAAGGTTTTTTACGGAGTTTCTGCCGGTTGGAATATTAGCGAAGAACCTTTCTTTAAAAATGCAAATCTCGATTTTATAAATAACTTTAAGCTAAGAGGAAGTATTGCTGAAGTTGGAAATCAAACGGTGGCAGGAACTAATCCAACACCATTCATACCAACGATAGAATCGGGTGTGAATTTTATTTTTGGGGAAGCTGAAAATCTAGCTTTTGGTCAAATAGGAAGACGTTTGGTAGATCCCAATATTCAATGGGAAACTAAAATATCAAGAAATGTTGGTATAGATCTGTCCATGTTTAGCAACAAACTTAGTTTTACCGCAGACTACTACCTAAATGACAGAAAAGATCTTCTATTAGAAGAAAGGCTTCCTCCATCTACAGGAACCAGTGCTCCAAGAGACAACAGCTTTAGAAGTCGCGTTGTAAATGCAGGAAATTTAACTAATCAAGGGATCGAACTTGCATTATCATATAAAGACCAAACAACTTACGGGTTAAAATGGAATGTTGGTGCTACTTTTACTCAAAATGTTAATGAAGTTACTGATCTTAACGGTACAAGTAGAGGTTTTTCAGGAGGAACTCCTGTATTTACAGTAGGTAATGTGGATAATACTACATTTCTAGCAGAAGGATTTGAAGCAGGTGCATTTTTCTTGCTTCAAAACGAAGGAGTGATTCAAACTCAGGAAGAGTTATTATCCTATCAACAAATAGTTCCTGATGCGAGAATTGGAGATATTGCTTACATTGATCAACCTACTGTTGATACCGATGGTGATGGAGTTCCAGATACTGCAGATGGCACTATTAATGATGATGATAGAGTGTATGCAGGATCTGGACAAGCAGAATTTGAAGCTGGTTTAAATTTAAATCTTGAATATAAAGGTTTTGATTTTTTTATACAGAATTACTTCTCGTATGGTGCCGAAGTTTATAACGGTGCTCGTCTTTCTGCTTATATCAATGGTAGACATGAAGAACAATTTAACCAATGGACACCACAGAATCCAACTTCCAATATTCCTGCCAGAAGAGCCGGAAATGTATCTACTGCTAGTACTAGAGCAAGATCCGACTTTTTCCTGGAAGATGGATCGTACTGGAGAATACGAAATATTACCTTAGGATATTCAATTCCTAAAGATGCGTTGCCAAATTTCTTTTCCAAGTTTAGAATTTATGCAACATCTCAAAACCCTTTTACATTTACAGAATATACAGGTTTTGATCCTGAAATTGGTGGAGACGGAATCTTTACAAGAGGGGTAGATCAATTAACCTACCCGGTTTCCCGAAGAATTTTATTTGGTGTTCAACTTGGTTTTTAAAACATACTTATATAATTAATTTATTATGAAAATTAAAAATAATTTAAAAACTTATATCACAGCAATCCTAGGGATCATTATCCTATCAGGCTGTGAATTGGATGTAGACAATCCAAATGCAGTAACCGAAGAAACTTTTTGGAGAACTTCCAATGATTTCGACGCAGCACTTACTACTGTATATGGTGCTCTTCAATTTCAAGGTATTAGTGGATCTGGATTAGCATTTGAAATGCTTCTAGGAGACGAAGCAGGTACTGAAAACTTTTACAGACAAATTGAATTTGCTTCTTTAAATTTTGGTGATGCCAGTGAACAAGTAGTTGATAAATGGAATGAACTATATATTGGTATCTTCCGAGCTAATCAAGTACTAGAGCAACTTCCACTAAATATTGATGTATTTGATGATCCGGAAGAAGCAATAATTATCGAGGCTCAAGCTAGATTTCTAAGGGCATTTTATCATTTCCAAGTAGCACATTCTTATGGTGGTGCAGTTATTAGAACTTCAGTTCCTAGAACATCAGAAGAAATAGCAACACCTTTTAGTTCCATAGAAGAAGTTACCAATCAGGTTATCATCCCCGATCTTATTTTTGCTAAAGAAAATCTTCCAGAAGCGTGGCCTTCTGCTGATTTAGGTAGAATAACTTGGGGAGCAGCTACAGCATTATTAGGAAAAACATATTTGTACTCAGAACAATGGGAACAGGCTGCTAATCAATTTAGAGAAGTCATAGATTCAAATATTTATAGCTTAGCTCAAAATAATCTAGATAACTTTTCTCACTTAACGGAATTCAACACGGAATCAATTCTTGAGACTCCCTACTCTGTGGAATTCAATCCTGGTGCCAATGGTAATATTGTAGATAACAATACCTTCGAAACTGGTGCTGAAGCAAGTGGAGTAGCTCAGTCTATGGGACAATTACAGTTTGGAGCATTTAATGTTGTGCTTCCTACCTATTATCTTCATGAGCTTTTTGTCAGAGATGAAATCGATCCTAACAATCCAATTAATGATGGAAATATGCAATCCAAAAGAATGGGAGCTAGTATTGTTCCTGTAGATGGAGATGGTCTATATTATGGATTACCTATTAATGATAAGCCTGGTTGGGTATTTGGTCAAAGTTCTTACGCAAAAAAATATTCTAACTGGTATCACTTGGAAAGTGAAGATGGAAATAGTCGTTCCGAAATCAATTTTAGACATATTCGCTTAGCAGATGTGTATTTAATGTATGCTGAAGCTGTTCTTGAAGCAAATGGTGACATTGATACGGCAATAGAATTCATCGATAGAATAAGAAGAAGAGCTGGGGTAATCACATTAAGACAGTATATAGATGATAATGGTGGATTTCCTCAATTTCATGTAAGTGAGCAAGTAAATGGTATTCAGCCTTTTGTAACTCCATCTGCAGAAACTATAATGAAACATTTAAGACGTGTAGAAAGACCTTTGGAGTTATGTTTTGAAGGGCACCGATGGAAAGATTTAGTAAGATGGGGAATTGCAGGAGATGTCCTGAATGAATTAGTACAAGATGAATTGTGGAGAGAAGCAAATTTTGATGCTCTGGATATTGGTGGTGTTGGTGTAGCTCCACTATTTATTAGAGAAAAATTAAGACGTGATTTTGGTATAGCAAGCCAAAATTATAACTCGGCAGTTCATGACTATTTCCCTATTCCAGCAGCCGAATTACAAACAAATGATGAAATTGGTAATTAAAAAAATTACAAATATGAAGAAGTTATTAAAATTTATAACAGTACTGATAATCGGTTTTATTACCATTATTAGTTGTCAAAATGATGATGTTGATACCGATGTTCCAAGTCAACGAGTAATTTTTACTTCAGAGCAAAGTCAGGCTAATCAAATTCGAGTTAATACTAGCCTTACTTTCGGAGATGTATCTACAGGAGTAGTTTCAAGAACTTGGGCATTCCCAGAAGGTGTCGCTAATGTTACCCAATCAAATAGTGATGTTGTAAAAGCAATTTTTACACAAGTCGGTGAACATAACGTAACCTTAAGTCAGGTTTTTGAAGAAGATGCTTTCGTAGATGGAGAACTCAGAGGACGTGAATTAGATACTACTATTGTTGTAACCGTAATAGAACCAATTGCCGTAGATTTAAGGGCTAATTATATTAATCCTGATGGTACTCTGGGAGCTGCACTAACTATGAACAACAATGCCGAAAATGAGGTGATTGCTAGTAGGGCTGTTCGTTATACTTTTGACCTTGTAGGAGAACCATTAAATATCGATTGGACTTTGGATGGAGGAGATCCTGAAACAGCTACCGGAACTAATCAAGTAGATGTTACCTATAAACGTTTGGGAACTTATGGAATTAGCGTAGATGCAAATACCAATAGACCTATGGGACAAGCTATAGCTGCTTTTTCAAACTTAGTGAAAGTTATCCCTTCTACAGATCCTGTTACTTTAGATGGAGTTCGAGGAAGAAGAGATGGAACCTTGGCATTAGAATTTAGCAGAGAAATGGATGAAGCTACTGTTGTAAGTGATCAATTCTCTATCAATGTAGAAAATAATGGAACTCCTATCTCTGTAACCATACAAAGTGTTCAAGTGAACCCTGCAGAAAGAAATATTTTATTAGTTTCTTTAAGTGGAGACCAAATCTACATTGATGACACAGTATCTGTTTCCTATACTGCAGGATCATTATTCACTACAGACGGAGTTCAGGCGGATAGTTTTATGGATATCCCAATAGATTCTTTTGAACAAGGAGAAAACATCTTAGAATCTACAACTATCGATTACAGTTTCGAAAATTCTGCTGATGATGCAAATTGGCCTTACCAATTCTGGGGTGGAAAATGGGAATTATATGACTTTTCAGTTGATTTTTCCAGAGCACGAACAGGTAGCAGAAGCGGAGTAGTTGATATGCAGGCAAACGGAGGTATGATCATTGCGCATACAGCTGGAAAACTACCTATAGAATCAGGTAAAACGTATGAAATTGGTGTTTGGGTTTATGTGGAAAATATAGGGAACACTCCTGCTGGATCTAACAATCCTGATCTTAGAATTTACTTAAGACCATCTCCTGATTTTGGAACAGGTCCAAATCCAGAATTTAATGCTTCATTCCCAACAGGAGAATGGGTATATAGCTCCATTTTAGTAACTGGAAATGCTTCTGAAGAAAAGGAATTACTTATAAGAGGAGATAATGAGTTTAATAATATGCCTATTAAAATTTACATGGATGATTTATTTGTAAGTGAGGTTGAACTTAGACCATAATATATTAGCCAATTTTTATTTTCATTTATTATCAAACTAATATCTGAAATAAGAGAGAAAGAGTGCAGGGTTATTCTAAACAATTGTTTTTTAGTCATAAACAGTTTAGGCCTCTTTCTCTTTTTTTAACATTTTCCTTTTCTCTACTATAGTGCCATTTAATTTAAAGTTTTATCGAAAATGAATAGAAAAATAAGTTTATGTAACCTTTCGGGATTGATCATATTTTTTCTTTGTTGTATCCTTGCTTGTAGTAACGATGATAACATTGTTCCAGAAAACAATTCAGATGATCCTGACGAGGAAGTTGAAGAAGAAGAGGAATTAGGTTCAATAGCTGTTTTATCTGATTGCTTATTTGGAGACACCAATTTATTTGACACTCCAGTACATAATGCTATAGAAGAAACTTCTTTAGTTGATAATGGAATGGAAAACTGGCAAAGGGTAGAAATGTTATCTGATGAATTTGATTATCTAGGAGGGAAACAATCTCCAGAATTTCAGAACAAATGGCGTCTGGGATATGTAAACAATTTTCAACCTTTACCAACCATATGGACTGGTGATCAAGTATCATTTGAAGATGACACAGCAAATCCAGGAAATCGAATACTAATTTTACAAGCTATAATTGATGAGACAGGAAATGAAAAAATACTACGTTGTGGTATGATTTCATCAAAAGAAACAAGTACCTACCCACTCTATCAAGAAGCAAAAGTAAAAACAAGCAACTCTCAATTAGCTAATGCTGTTTGGATGATCAGTAAAGAAACACAAATAGAAGAGATCGATAATGTAGAGGCATATGGACCGCGAATAAGAATAGATGGTCAAGAATGTGATCGACCATACTTTGCGGATAGAATACATCTTAGTCACCATACATTTAGACAAACTGAGACCGAAAGATTTGATTATCAACCACAAAAATATACTTGGATGTCTAGAAAAAAAGATAATAACGATTGCTCTAGAGATAATGATGTAGTTTGGAGTGAGCAGTTTCATATTTTTGGAGTTAAATGGGAAAGTCCTACCAAATTAGTCTACTTTATAGATGGAAAAAAAGTAAAAACTGTAAATGATTTGAGAGAAGAAGATGCTATAGATCCAAGAGGGTATACTACTTGCGGAGACGGTCTTACTAGAGAGATGCATATGTTGATAAGTCAGGCTTCACAACCGTGGCGATATGGAAGTGTTGATGCCTTTTGGAATAGTAATGACATAAAATCTGGTCCCAACACTAAAATGATGGTGGATTGGATCAGAGTCTATACACCATATGGTCAATTGAATAGGCAAACTTGTAATTAACATCTAATTCATTAAAACTCTATACCCGAAAACCAATGAAAATAAAGAATCGAACCCATATTCAATTACAAATAACTTTATTTTTAGTACTATTTTTAATTCCCTTTTTTGCAATACAAGCACAATCGAAGGATCTTTATTCTTACATGGCATACAATAAATTGGAAGATCGAATTTGTTTTGCCATGTATACCGTTCATGAGAATAAGCTTAAACTTACCGCACAGTTTTATCCAATAAAAAACTATGAGCCTTTTGAAGCTACTTTAGAAATAAAAAAAGATGGTAAATGGTTAGAAATAGCCAAAACAGACATAATTTATCCAGGATATATAGCTCCATTTAGCATAGAAAACTGGGATGACTCTAGAGAGATTCCATATCGTGTTGTATACAATGAAAAAGCAACTTACGAAGGTATTATAAGAAAAAACCCTATTGATAAAGAAGAGTTTGTAATGGGAGTACTTTCATGCAACTCATCATTTGCTAGTCATGGAGGTGATATTTCCCGAAATGATATTGTGGAGAATTTTAAAAAAATTAAACCAGATTTATTATTTTTTGCTGGTGATCAAGTATATGAACATAGCGAACATCTTGTTCATTGGTTGAAATTCGGCCGCGATTTTGGAGATATTATTCGAAATACTCCAACCATTTGTATAACAGACGATCATGATATTGGCCAAGGTAATATTTGGGGACAAGGAGGTATCAAATCTGATTCCCGTAGAGGTGTTCATGGAGGTTACTATATGCCTATAGAGTATATAAAAGAAGTTGAACGAGCGCAAACAAGTCATTTACCAGACCCATACGACCCTACTCCTATAGACAGAGGAATTGGTGTGTATTATACGGATTTAAAATGGGGAGGAATAAGCTTTGCTATTTTAGAAGATCGTAAATTCAAATCTGGTTTAACAGAGGTAACGAATCGAAATCCTGATATTTTTAAAAATGGTCCTGCTGAAACCTTATTTAGAAAAGATATTAATGCTAAAAAATTAGATGTCCATGACGCCACGTTATTAGGAAAAAGACAATTGGAATTTTTAGAAAATTGGACTACCGATTGGAAAGATAGCGAAATGAAAGCTGTTCTTTCTCAAACAATATTTGCTCAAGTAAGTAACTATACCGGTAAATCTACGAATGAAGTTACTCAGGATTTTGACAGTAATGCTTGGCCTCAATCACCTAGAAACAAAGCCTTATCTATTATTCGTAAAAGCTTCTCTCCTATGATAGCAGGAGACCAACATCTAGCTTCTTTTGTGCAACATGGTATTGATGATTGGGGAGATGCTGGCTTCTCTTTTGCAACACCAGCAATAGCAAATCTATGGTTACGTTGGTGGAAACCATCGGAACGAGCAAGAATTGATAAAGTTACCAATAATGCTCCAAGTTATACAGGTAGATTTCTAGATGGTTTCGGAAATAAAATGACTGTCATGGCAGTTGCCAATCCTACAGAAGATGAAATTAATAAAGGAAAACTTTTATCTACAAGGGCCGCAGGTATTGGAATTGTAAAATTCAATAAACCAAATAGAACAATCACATTTGAATGTTGGGAAAGAAATGTAGATATTACGGATCCAACCAGTAAGCAATATCTGGGATGGCCAATAACCATCTCTCAATCGGATAATTTTAAGATTAAAAAAGGTTTTGAACTTCCTACATTATTACTCAATAAGATAAATCAAGTAGTTACAATCAGAGATAGTTATACAAAAGAATTGATTTCTTCAATTAGAGTAAAAAATAACACGTATCAACCAAAAGTTTTAAAGAAAGGTGAATACAATATAGAGATAGGAGAAGGTGATAAAAAGATATCGATATATAATATCTCATCTCTGAAAAAGAATAAGGAAAAACTGGAAGTCAAATAAAATGAATGATCCCTGGCTTTTAATGTTATTTACAGAATATAGAACTTAACATAAAATACATTACTAAACTTTTTTCTATATATAAAGAGACTATAAGTTTGATTTTAATAAACTTCAACTTACTTATGACAATTTTTCAACTTTAATCAATATCTTTTGGATATATTAAAAAACAATTTGCTTATTTACTTTATACCCAACTCGTCCAAAATGTTTCAATTAATAAATCAGAAATAAAACCTCATTTATCCGAAATCGCATAGCCTCTACTATTAGATATTAACGAAAAAGTATTCTTCCTAATCTTTTTACATCCTATTTTAATAAAAATATTTTTTACTGCATTTCAATAGTAATTATTCACTAAAAAAGTTAAAAAAATATCGTATTAATATTTAAATATTTATTAATTCTTCATTTTGTTGAATATTAATCTAGTTTAATCAAAGAATATATTCGTTTTGTACAGTTTTTGTCTACGTTTTTTGAAGTCTTTTACCACTAACAACTTATAATTTTATAATTGATTTTACGAACCATTAAATCGAGAAGTTTTGGTTAGCTAGACTTATGTTTCCGGTTTTTAAACTCTAGTTCTCCATTCTTGAACTTTCAGAACATTTTTCAAGAATGTTTTGAACTAAAATACTCTATTGAATATCTGATGTATGGAATATACGAATGTTAACATATGCTACTACTAAAGAAACTTTTAACTCTTATAATCATGCCACTCGCATCATTTTTTGTCTAACCAATTAATAATATCATATGTAAACTAAAATATAAACTCAACCAGTATCGCTCTTTAAACCAATACTTAAAACCTATTTTATACGAACTTTACTTGATAGAAGTACACTTCTAGTTGCTTTAGAAAAAGCAATTGGCATTAGATTGGCATCACAATTATATCCACGAAAAAACCGTAGACATTTACAATTTAATGTAATCATCGATGTGTAACAAAACTTAGCAGAAGCGGATGTAATACCGAATTTAAAATCGGTTGCTCATTGATTCAATTTTCCCAATTTTTAAAAGTATTGACACTTTTATAAGGAAATCCACTGCTAAAATTTAAACCAAATTAGAATAAAAAACCTTCGAACCACATAACACAAATAATTTAAACTCAATTTTATTAATCATGAAAAAAATCAATTTCATTATTGTAATGGGGCTTTTTATGCTGTTTCCTATAGCAAACAGGGCCCAAAACGTAGAAGTAGATGTCAATGTCGACATAAAACATTCGGTAAACGGAGTCTCCGATTTTGGCAGGGAAAGACACATCACCATTCATTCAAATCTATATGAAGGTGATTGGAATGGAGAACTGGATAAAGCAAAATACTTAATCGATGATCTGGATGTCTATTTTGGTAGAGACAATGGAACCTCATCCTTCCTATTTGGATTTTCACCAGCCGATACAGAGAGACCTAACAAACACGATAGAGATAGCTTAACCAATATGTTAGAATTTTGGAGAGGCTTCTTTGAAGACCGATTGGTAGATGAAAATCGTGTTCAATTTAAAGATAAAATCCAAAGTATGATTATGGGAACTAATCCTCACCCCACCTATCCTACATTATCTTATGGTCATCCTAGCGGTTCTGTTTGGGGTAGAGAAAACGGATCGATTTGGATTCCTCAGGATATTGAAACTTCGGCCGAATGGGTAGTGCAGTATATGGATGAGTTCTTTACTCAAAATGCAGGCAATGAAATGCCGATGCCTAAATATTGGGAAGTCGTTAATGAACCTGATTTTGTACTAAATACAGGACAATTTATGATGTCCAGTTGGGAAGACATCTTTGAGTATCATAATCTGGTTGCCAAAGGTATAAAGGAGAAACTAGGAAGCAGAGCTCCAAAAATAGGTGGGATGACATGGGGACTTCATGACCTGTTTAATGGTGATGGTTTTTCACGTTTTCAAACTGTTGACTATGTAAACGGTTTTTATGGTAATACTCCGGCTGATGAGATAGCAAAAGCCTATGCTAGGAGTCAGGTAGACAAACCTTCTTTTTATATTGATAGAAATCAACCTTGGTTTCAGTGGGATGTGCTATGGAAAGGTTTTATGGACACAGCAGGAGATAATATGGATTTTTATGCTGTACACCTATATGATTGGCCAACATATGATGCTACTGGTGGAACCACTCGAAGAGGTGGTCATGTAGAAGCTACATTAGAAATGTTGGAATGGTATGATGTATCAAAAAACGGGGTTAATAATAGAAAACCAGTAGTTATATCAGAGTATGGAGGTGTAAATAATGCATGGGATTTTAAACCTCATGACACAAGATACGACTGGGAAATTATGAAACCTTTCAGTTCCATGTTGATGCAGTTCTTAGAAAGACCTGATTATGTAGAACTATCCATGCCGTTCACTCCAATCAAAGCGCAGTGGGGCGATACGGATTCAAACGGAGATGGTGTTCCAGAATATTTCTATCAATATAAAATGTTAAGAGATGATGACCGTGATGGAAATTGGGAATGGAGTGATTATATCAAGTGGTTCGAACTTTGGTCTGAAGTAAAAGGAACTAGAGTAGATACAAAGTCGACTGATCCAGACATTCAAGTAGATGCATATATTGATGGTGATGATGTCTACTTAATTCTGAATAACCTAGAACCTGTAGCTAAGAGTATAAATCTTAATTTCTTTGGAAACACACCTAGTCTTCAAAATGTAACCACAAAACATTTATACTTATCTGGAGTAAGAGATATACGATTAGATAGTAGTTCTGATAATGTTGCTCCCAACACGATACAGTTGGCTGCTGATGGGACTATGATCTTAAAATATGCTTATTCGAACAGCATCAATATAAATGAAGACTCCATAGAAAGAAAATTTTATGGAGTTGCGGTTAGCAATAATGAACGAATCCAGATACAACCAGGTGATAATAATTTCTTTGTAAATGGGGTTTCTGTTCCACAAAATCCTGATCAAGCAGAAGCAATATTAAAAGTGACCGCAAATCTTTTTAATGATGATGATGATGACCCAACGAGCTTTTTAAGTATTGACAAATTCGTTTTTAATGGTGTTGAAGTCGAAACTCCGATTGACTGGAGAGGAGGAAATCAAAATAGAAGTAGATGGTTTGGAACTCTTGAAATTCCAGTTCCTGCCAATTTGATCCAACAAAACAATACCATTACATTAGATTTTCGTCATGTTGGAGAAGTATGCGTAGTAAACTTAGTTACTTGGGAATTTACCAAAAAACCAGGAAGATCTGATGAAGGACCTGGAAGCCCGGATCCTATAGCAGTAACAGATGTCTCTGTTTCACCAGTATCTATAACCTTAGATCAAGGTAATACTACAACACTTACCGCAACAGTAACTCCTGCTAATGCTACTGATAAAACAATTACTTGGTCTTCTAGTAATCCTTCTATTGCATCCGTTTCTAACAATGGTTTGGTAACAGCCTTAACAATGGGGTCTGCAATGATAACAGCAACTACTATAGACGGTAGCTTTACTACTATTAGCAATATCACTGTTAATGACACCTCTATTCCTACTTCTGGAGATCAGATCATTATTGAAGCTGAAGACTTTATCACCACTGGCGGTACCTTTAATGATGCATCTGCTGGTGGACCTGGACTTGGAGTGAATGCTAATGCCAATAATATCAATTATGTAAATAGTGGAGATTATGCAGAATACACTATAAATGTTGGTAATCCTGGTGCTTACAGGATCAATTATGAAATATCTACACCTTCCGATAATGCACAAATACAACTACTCATCGATGGAACGGTAGTAGCTACAGATAATGTACCTAACAATGGACAATGGGATGATTATAACTCCTTAGTATCATCTAGTACGATCTCTAATCTAACTGCTGGTGTACACACAGTGCGCGTAGTAGCATCTGGATCTAATCCTTGGCAATGGAACTTAGATAAAATTACATTGACCAGAATAACAGGAAACACACAAGTAGATGGAGGAACCATAACTGGTGGTCCTTTTGTATTTACCGTAGGTGACGGAATTGCTGATAATGTATCTGGAATTACCCTTACCGGAAATTCAGGAACTAATTCGCAATGGGTGGTAACCGATGACCAAGAAAATATATTAGGACTACCTCCTACTCCTGAAGCTGTAAACTTTGATGAAGCTGGGGATGGATCTTGTTTCATCTATCACCTAAGCTATGAAAACGGAATTAATGGGTTAAACTCCGGAGCCAATCTATCGGGACTTTCTGGAAACTTCGACCTTTCTAATAGTATAGAAGTTATCAGAAACTCAGTAACACCTCCTAGCGCATCCTTGATCATAGAAGCTGAAGATTTTGTAGCTACTGGCGGTACTTTTGATGATGCTTTTGCTGGAGGACCAGGTTTAGGAGTGAACAGAACCTCTTCTAATATTAATTATGTCAACAACGGTGACTGGGCAGAATATACCATAAATGTAACAACAGCTGCAACGTATAATATCGAATACTTGATCTCTACGCCTTCCAGTGGAGCACAAATTCAATTATTAGTCGATGGAACTCTTGCTGCTACATCAAATGTACCTTCGAATGGAGCATGGGATAACTTCACATCTCTTGTAGATGGAACGGTAACTTTAGCAACCGGAACGCATACCATTAGAATACAAGCATCAAGTAATACAACATGGCAATGGAATCTGGATAAAATTATACTAGCTACTGACAATGCTAATCGTATGAATCCTGATAATACAACCAAACTTATAGAACCAGAGGTATACCTATTCCCTAACCCTACTACTGGTAGTGTATTTATTCAAGGATTATCTCAGGAAAAACAACACAATATCAGAATTTATGATATTAAAGGGGCTGCTTATGTAGATCAAAAACTAAACGAAAATCATATCATAGATATACAAAGTTTAACTCAAGGTATTTATTTCTTAACCATAATAAATCCTAAAAACGGAAACAGAACTCTAAAACTGATCAAAAAGTAAAATCCAAACTACCGATTGAAATATAAATATTATTTCAATCGGTAGTTTTTAATGATGTTTGTGAAATTGTACATAAGTATATTACTATATAATTCTATCAATTTAAAAATGACCATTTCAAGTCAAGTTTTATTTTCATCATAATTAGTTTTGTTCAGTTTTTGTCTATGTTTATAAAACAACTGCAACAACATAAAATTTTAATTTTGTAAAAACATTTCGAATAATTTTATTTGTTCAAAATACGTGCAAGTCCTTGATTTTTTTACCTATCTACTTCCCACCCATTTTTAGGTAATTGTAAAATCATAGATATTAATAATAGATCTCAATTTTGGACAAATTCCAAGCTGGATTGTGGTACACTTTAACCAAATCCTCTAAAATTTATTTCAAAAAGATTTCTACGAATCTAAATATTATTTAAAACCTATTAATTAAACAGTAATTTATTGTAAACCATGAATTTTCTAACACACTTTACAAATAACTCATTTGTAAAAAATCAAACTCAACTATTATTTTTATTCTTTTTATGCACTATTTCTTCCATTTCGCAAGATTGGAATGGAATACCTGTACCTGCCAATGCAGGACAAGGAAATGTTTGGGAGCTTCAGCCAGCCCCATCAGATGATTTTAATTATACCTTTAACGAAACCAATCAATTATCTAACTTCGGTAATAATAAATGGTATAACTTTTATCATAATGCCTGGGATGGTCCAGGTACCACCTATTGGCAGTACAACCATGTTTCGGTAGACGGAAGTGATCTAGTACTTAGAGCTTCCAGAAATCCCAGCACAGCAAAGCTTGGTGTCCCAGGGGTAAATTCGGGATGTATCACTGGTAATACACGTGTTAAGTTTCCAGTTTTTGTAGAAGCTAGTGTAAGCGTAGCCGATATCGTACTCGCCTCAGACGTTTGGCTTTTAAGTCCTGACGACACACAAGAAATTGATATCATAGAATGCTATGGAGGTGATGAGCAAGGAAACGAATTCTTCTCTGAATTTATTCATTTAAGTCATCATTCTTTTATTCGAAATCCATTTACAGATTATCAACCAAGAGATTTTAGTAGTTGGTGGAGCCAATCAGATGTTTCTGTTTGGGGAGAGCACCACTGGAATAATGGAAATAGAAGATATGTCCGCATCGGAGTGAATTGGATTAGCCCATTTCATTTTGAGTACTATATAGATGGTCAGTTGGTAAGAGTACTATATGATAAGGCCGTTGCAACTAATAGAAATGGTACTTGGACATATACATACCCAACTATGACAAATGGCCAGCTAGATTTTGATGCTACAGGTTTTCAGCAAATGACAGAATTTGCGACAGGAAACTCTTATTCTTTTCAAACTTTACAACAAGCTAGTAATACTTCTTCAGTAAGCATTATTGATCCATTTGAATTTCAAGGAGGAAATGGATTTTACAAGGAAATGGATATTATTATCAATGTAGAATCACAAGACTGGCATGTAGTAGCTGGTCGTACGCCTACTGATGCAGATTTAAGTGATCCTGCTAAAAATAAGATGAAAGTAGATTGGATACGCGTTTATAAACCTGTAGGTGGAGGAACAAATGTACCTGTAACGGGAGTAAATGTAACACCTGCAAATCTTACTCTTGTGGCTGGAACAACAGGCAATTTAACAGGAGCGGTAACCCCTGCGAATGCATCTACCAAAACTATGACATTTACCTCTAATAATACATCTGTGGCAACGGTAACCCAAAGTGGTGTTGTTACAGCAGTTTCTACTGGTACGGCTACCATAACTGTAAATACAACAGATGGTAATTTTACAGATACTACTATCATTACTGTAACAGGAGGTCCTACAGGAGATGGACAGGCTCCTTTTGGTGGCAGTCCTCATCCTATACCAGGAACTATCAACTCTGTTGATTTTGACAATGGAGGCCAAGGAATAGCGTATAAAGATTTGGGATCTGGCAATAATGGAACGGGACCAAGACAAAATACTGATGTAGATACTGAATTTAAAACGCCTGCAGGTAATATCGGATGGATTGCTAATGGAGAATGGCTAGAATACACTGTTAATGTAGCCACAGCAGGAACTTACACTATTGATGCTCAGGTAGCTTCTTTAAATAACAATGGAGTTTTTCATATAGAATTTAATGGTGCGGATCTTACTGGACTTCAATCTGTAAATTCAACCGGAAATTGGGGTTCTTTTATAAACAAAACAATTCCAAACGTATCTCTTCCTGCTGGTCAACAAATAATGAGAGTATTTATGGATCGTGGTAGTTTTAATTTAGGATCCATGAATTTTACAGCCACTGGTAGCATTACTAGTAATTTAATTATCGAAGCTGAAGATTTCACTAGTACTGGTGGAACTTTTAACGATACTTCTATAGGCGGTTCTGGATTAGGAGTAAATAGAAGAGCTACTACCATTAATTATGTTAATAATGGTGATTGGGCGGAGTACACAGTTAATATTACTACTGCAGGATTCTACAATGTTGAATATCTTATTTCTACACCATCTAACGGAGCACAAATTCAGTTATTAGCAGATAATGTTCTGGCATCTACCACTAACATCCCTAACAATGGATCTTGGGAAAACTACGAATCACTAAATGGAGGTGTTGTTAATCTTACAGTAGGACAACACACTATAAGAATATTAGCGTCGAGTAATACTCCTTGGCAATGGAATTTAGACAAAATCATACTTACTAGAGATGTTAATAGAAGTAATGATGAAGAATTAACCAAAGAATTGGATAAACTTGAAATGTATCCAAACCCATCATCGGGAGAAGTATTTCTAGATGGTTTAGATGCTGAACTAGAATATCACATTCGTATCTATGATATCAAAGGAACAGCACATATGAATACACCTTTGAATCAAAATCATACCATTAATATTGAGAATTTATCGAAAGGAATCTATTTCCTATCTATAAAACACCCTAAAAAAGAGACTAAAACACTAAGATTAATTAGAAACTAATTAACTTCTAATATACTCAAAATTTGCCTCAATCCCGTTTCGATTATAAAGTTGTATAACAATATCGAAGCGGGTTTTTATTTTGAAATAAATGTATTTTCTACATTTAAAAATGTAATTTTGAAATCATAAAAAGTAAGTACAACATTTTGTTCTAAAATACCGAATTAGTTTACTATAAATTACTTTGAGAACAACAAAACCCTTTCGATGAAAAAAGTTGTAACCTTTGGTGAGATTATTATGAGGATTTCACCTCCTGGCAATAAAAAACTCATCCAATCGAATCAATTGGAATATTATTTTGGTGGAACAGAGGTGAATGTAGCGATATCTCTTTCACAATTAGGAAATGGAGTAAATCATGTTTCTGCGGTCTCTAATGACTTTCTTGGAAAAGCAGCCACAAGTTATTTGAATACTTATGGAGTTAACACTAATTTTGTGCAGACCTCAGAAGATCCTTTAAGTTTATACTTTCTTGAAGTCGGTGCTGTCATGCGACCAAGTACTATTAGCTATCATAGATCACATTCTGCATTTTCTAAAATCGACTGGTCTGATCTGGACTGGGAGCAAATTTTAGAGTACTGTAACTGGTTTCATTGGACAGGAATCACACCTGCATTATCGGAAGAAGCTTATAAAGGATTAAAAAATGCGCTTTTAGTAGCCAAGAAAAAAAAGATCCCTGTTTCTGCAGATCCTGCATACAGGAAAAACCTTTGGAATTATGGCATTGATGCCAAAGAAGCACTATCTGAATTATCAGGTTTATCAACTATTTTTATTGGTGGCCCGAATGAAATCAATGAATTATTAAACACAGAATTTACCAATGATACAGATGATTTTATAAAAAGTTGTAAGTATTTACAGGAGAAGTTTCCTTACATAAAAAAGGTTTTTGACAAAACCAGAGTATCCTTAAACGCCAATTGGCATAGGATAAAATCTCGTATGTGTGATGGAAATGGTTTTTATGAAACTAGCGAATTAGAAATTACTCATATTGTCGATAGAATCGGAACTGGAGATGCCTTTGCCTCTGGGTTGATTCATGGACTATTACATTATGATGATCAGAAAGCATTACAATTTGCTAACGCATCCTGCGCATTAAAACATACTATCGAAGGAGATGCTAATTTGGTAAACGAAGAGGAAATAGTATCGGTAATAGATGGAAATCTAACAGGAAGAATAAAAAGATAAACATGGCAAAATATACTAGAATAAAAGTTGCGCAAACAATGGGAAATACAAAGATTGTCCCTCTATTTTATCACGAAGATATTACTATAACAAAAAAGGTCTTGAAAGCTTGTTATGATGGAGGTGCTCGTGTGTTTGAATTTACTAACAGAGGAGATCATGCTCATGAAATTTTTTCAAAATTAATAAAATGGGTGAACCTAGAATTACCGGATATGATACTAGGCATTGGATCAGTAGTAGATTCAGGCACAGCTTCCATTTTTATCCAAAATGGCGCTAATTTTATTGTTTCCCCTGTTCTGAATCCTGATATGGCTAAAGTATGTAATAGAAGAAAAGTTGCCTGGTTACCTGGATGCGGAACCTTAAGTGAAATTAATTATGCAGAAGAATTAGGAGCCGAGATTGTAAAAATATTTCCTGCTGGTCAAATTGGTGGCCCCGATTTTATTAAAGCCATTAAAGCTCCTTGTTCTTGGACTCATATAATGCCTAGTGGTGGAGTTACTCCAGAAGAAGATAACCTAACAAAATGGTTTTCTTCTGGCGCTTATTGTGTAGGTATGGGTTCTAAATTAATTACTAAAGATATTAATGATAATTTTGATTATGAAGCCATCTTAAATAACACCAAAAAATCGATTAAAATAGCTTCTAATTTCATTTGAAATAGTATTGAATAATTACCATCAATCATTAATTTAAAATTCAAATAACCCGAGTTTCCTAAAAAAAGAAGGAACAAATAAGTTCATTATTTTTGATTATCAAACTTCAAAAAGAACTCCAAATACTTCAGAACATAGTCGTAAATTTTCAGATAGTCAAGTACCAACTACCTCTATAGTTTTTCCACTTTATTTTCGAGGTAATCAAACCTTAACTTTATTCTACATTAAGAGCCTTTTTTTTTGTAGAGACGATCAACAAGAGTGGTTTTACCAAACGTTTGCATAAGCTCAAAGAGTTATTGCTGTTATATTTTCAAGTATTGTAAGACTTTTTAAATACCTGCGCCGTGAGATGGAATATGTCATTGGTTCTTTCCCCTGTTAAAATGTGTCACAATATCCGTATTAGTAGGATTAAGCTATTACAAGGGAAACAATATGAATGAAGGATATAACACTTCTAAACGAAAATATTTCTATGGAGTAAAAACACAATTGATTACCACAACGGATGGAATTCCTGAAAAAAGGGTTTTCGAATTAAATTTAGTAAAAAAAGCTAAAACATTAATATTTAACGTTTTAGCTTTTTAGTAGCGGGAACAGGACTCGAACCTGTGACCTTCGGGTTATGAGCCCGACGAGCTGCCTACTGCTCTATCCCGCGATATAAGATAACAACTTACTTGTCTTTAAAACTTTGAGTTATGAGCTCAACAAGTTTTTATCTTTCCTTGCGGACGGCAAATATACAACCTTTTTTAGCTTTACAAAGGATAATTAACAAAAACTAACATTTTTTTTACACCAAATTTTCTTAAGGCTTGATTTTAAATCATATACTCTAATTAAAAATAATAGTATTCATTAAAATCAATATCTTTTTTGTCAAATTATCTAAAATTCTAGCTAAAATTGAGATATACTTAAAACTACTCCTCTCTTTATAGTTTTATTAGCTGAAATCTATCGTAACTCGTAAATTTACCTCCTTTTTAACATTTTAATAAGAAGATGCTAAATACATCATCTATATAGTAGTAAAGATCATAAAAATGAGTAAGACGTTATTTGACAAAGTGTGGGATTCACACGTAGTAAGAAACATTGAGAATGGACCTGATGTGTTTTTTATTGATCGCCATTTCATTCATGAAGTAACTAGTCCAGTAGCTTTCTTGGGATTAAAAAGTAGAGGGAACACTGTTTTATACCCAGAACGTACTTTTGCAACAGCAGATCATAATACACCAACTATAAATCAACACTTGCCTGTAGAAGATCCTTTATCTGCAAATCAACTAAAAGCCTTAGAAGAAAATGCAGCAGCTTGGGGGATTTCTCACTGGGGATTAGGGCATCAAAAAAATGGTATCGTTCACGTAGTAGGACCAGAAAATGGAATAACATTACCAGGAGCAACTATTGTTTGTGGCGATTCTCATACATCTACGCATGGTGCTTTTGGTGCTATTGCTTTTGGTATTGGAACATCAGAAGTAGAGATGGTATTGTCTACACAGTGTATTATGCAACCTAAGCCAAAGAAAATGAGAATCAATGTTAATGGAGAACTTGGTTTTGGGGTAACGCCAAAAGATGTTGCATTATATATTATTTCTCAATTAACAACCTCTGGTGCCACCGGTTACTTTGTAGAGTATGCTGGCGATGTTTTTAGTAATATGACAATGGAAGGTCGTATGACTGTATGTAATCTGAGTATAGAAATGGGAGCACGAGGAGGAATGATTGCTCCAGATCAAAAAACATTCGACTACATTAAAGGAAGGCCATTAACTCCAAAAGGAGAAGCTTGGGATACTGCTATGGAATATTGGCAAACCCTAAAAACAGATGAAGATGCTGTTTTTGACAAAGAACTTACTTTTAATGGAGCCGATATTGAGCCTATGATTACCTATGGTACTAATCCAGGAATGGGTATTGGTATTACCAATACTATACCAGATGCAAAAACTATAGAAGGTGGTGTTGCTACCTATAAAAAATCTTTAGGATATATGGATTTTAACGAAGGTGATGCCATGATCGGTAAACCCGTCGATTATGTATTTTTAGGGAGTTGTACCAATGGTAGAATTGAAGATTTTAGAGCTTTTGCTTCCATTATTAAAGGAAAAAAGAAAGCAGAAAACATTACTGCTTGGTTAGTACCAGGATCACACGAAGTAGAAGGACTTATTAAAGAAGAAGGATTGTTAGACATCATCACCGAAGCAGGATTTACATTGAGAGAGCCTGGATGCTCTGCATGTTTAGCAATGAATGCAGATAAAATTCCAGCAGGAAAGTTAGCAGTTAGTACATCTAATAGAAATTTTGAAGGAAGACAAGGACCTGGTTCGAGAACTTTACTCGCAAGCCCTCTGGTTGCAGCTGCAACAGCAGTTACTGGAGTAGTAACAGATCCAAGAACACTTTTAGCATAATTAAAAAGAATAAACAAAATGGCGTACGATAAATTTAATGTAGTAACCTCTACTGCTGTACCATTACCAATAGAAAATGTAGATACGGATCAGATTATTCCGGCACGTTTTCTAAAAGCTACAGAGCGTAAAGGTTTTGGAGATAACCTATTTAGAGATTGGAGATACAACAATGATAATACTCCAAAAGAAGAGTTCATACTAAATAACCCTATATATAGTGGTAAAATACTTGTTGGAGGTAAAAATTTTGGATCAGGATCTTCCCGTGAACACGCCGCCTGGGCTGTATATGATTATGGATTCAGGTGTGTAGTATCAAGTTTTTTTGCAGATATTTTTAGAGGTAATTGCCTTAACATTGGTGTTTTACCTGTACAGGTAAGTCCAGAATTTTTAGAAAAAATATTTAAAGCTATTGAAACAAATCCTAATACTGAGATTGAAGTAAATCTACCTCAACAAACCATTACAATCAAAGCTACTGGGGAATCAGAATCTTTTGATATTAATAGCTATAAAAAAGAGAATATGCTCAATGGGTACGATGATATTGATTATCTAACCAAAATGAAGTCAGAAATTCAAGAGTTCGCAACAGCCCGACCTTTCTAACTATATAATTTTTTGGGCGTTCAAGCGGGCTATCATTTCAATTCCTCGCACTTCGTTCCTCAAGCTGTGGGATTTTCATTACTATCCCTAACGCAAAAACAAATCGTATGAGTAAACGATCAATAGAAATCATGGACACTACGCTCCGAGATGGTGAACAAACCTCTGGGATCTCATTTTCTGCTTCAGAAAAACTAACAATAGCTCGGCTATTAATCGAAGAATTAGGTGTAGATCGTATTGAAGTAGCATCCGCTAGAGTATCCGAAGGTGAATTCGAAGCAGTTAAGAATATTATTGATTGGGCAAATGAGAATGGGTATATTAACCAGATAGAAATATTAACCTTTGTAGATGGTGGTAAATCTATACAATGGATGAAAGATACTGGGGCTAAAGTTCAGAATCTTCTTACCAAAGGATCACTAAACCACTTAACATACCAATTAAAAAAAACTCCTGAACAACATTTTGGAGATATTACAAAGGCTTTTGAACAAGCAACACAAGAAGAAATTACTACAAATGTATATTTAGAAGATTGGAGTAACGGTATGCGTAACTCTTCTGAATATGTATACCAGTTTCTGGATTTCCTATCTACACAGCCTGTAAAAAGAATTTTACTCCCTGATACATTAGGAGTCCTTATACCCTCCGAGGCGTATGCATATTTATCTTCTTTAAGAAATAGATATCCTCATATACATTTTGACTTTCACGCTCATAATGATTATGATCTTGGAGTTGCGAACGCTATTGAAGGAGTTAAG
Source organism: Aquimarina sp. AD1 (assembly GCF_003443695.1). Classification (NCBI taxonomy): domain Bacteria; kingdom Pseudomonadati; phylum Bacteroidota; class Flavobacteriia; order Flavobacteriales; family Flavobacteriaceae; genus Aquimarina; species Aquimarina sp. AD1. The sequence goes on from NZ_CP031966.1 coordinate 3,188,360, forward strand.
GCTGGTGTAAATGGTTTACATCTTACTATGAATGGTATGGGAGAGCGAGCAGGAAATGCTCCTTTAGCAAGTGTAGTTGCTGTAATTAATGACTACCTTCCAGAAATTCGTATTAACGTAAAAGAATCCGCTCTCTACAAAGTAAGTAAACTGGTAGAAACCTTTTCTGGATTTAAAATCCCTGCTAATAAACCTGTAGTTGGAGATAATGTATTTACACAAACAGCAGGAATCCATGCTGATGGAGATAACAAGCACAATCTATACTTTAATGACCTAATGCCTGAGCGTTTTGGACGAAAACGTAAATATGCATTGGGAAAAACTTCAGGAAAAGCTAACATTGAAAAAAACCTTCAAGAATTAGGGTTAAAGCTTAGTGCCGAAGATATCAAAAAAGTTACTCAGAAGATCATTAAGTTAGGTGATAAAAAGGAAGTGGTAACTCAAGAAGATCTACCATATATCATTTCGGATGTATTAGATAGTAAACTCTATCAAGACAAAGTAAAAATCAAATCTTATGTCTTAAACCATGCAAAAGGGTTAAAACCTTCTGCAACACTTGCTATTAAAATGGATGATGAGGTTCTTGAAGAACATGCTCAAGGTGATGGTCAGTATGATGCATTTATAAATGCCTTAGAAAAAGTATATACTCAAAAAAAGAAGAGTTTACCAAAATTAATTGACTATGCCGTTCGGATCCCACCAGGAAGTAATTCTGATGCGCTTTGTGAAACTGTGATCACCTGGAAAACTGAAACAAAAGAATTTGTGACCAGGGGACTAGATTCTGATCAAACTGTTTCTGCCATTAAAGCAACAGAAAAAATGCTAAATATTATTGAATTATAATAAAATAGAACTGAGAATATAAACATATGGAATTAAACATAGCACTACTAGCTGGTGATGGGATTGGTCCCGAAGTTATCGATCAAGCTGTAAAGGTTTGCGATGCAGTTGCGAAAAAATATAACCATCAAATAAATTGGACATCGGCATTAACTGGTGCCGCTGCTATTGACGCGGTTGGAGAACCGTATCCCGATGAAACTCATGAAATTTGCATGAATGCAGATGCTGTGTTGTTTGGAGCTATTGGTCATCCTAGATTTGACAACGATCCTTCTGCAAAAGTACGTCCGGAGCAAGGATTACTGAAAATGCGCCAGAAATTAGGTTTATTTGCTAATGTAAGACCAACTTTTACATTCCCTTCTCTAATTGATAAATCTCCTTTAAAACAAGAAAGAATTGAGGGAACCGATCTAGTTTTTCTCCGCGAATTAACTAGCGGTATTTATTTTGGAAAAAGAGGTAGAGAGGATAATGGAGATACTGCTTATGATACGTGTACATATACAAGAGAAGAAGTTAAGCGTTTAGCTAAAAAAGGATTTGAGATGGCTATGACACGTGAAAAGAAATTATGTTGTGTAGACAAAGCAAATGTATTAGAATCTTCTCGATTATGGAGAGAAACAGTACAAGCTATGGAAAAAGAATATCCAGAAGTAGAGGTTAGTTATGAATTTGTGGATGCTGTAGCCATGCGATTGGTACAGTGGCCGAATTCTTATGATGTATTAATCACGGAAAATTTATTTGGAGATATTCTTACAGATGAGGCTTCTGTTATATCTGGATCTATGGGATTAATGCCTTCTGCATCTCTTGGAGAAAAAACGGCTTTGTTTGAGCCTATTCACGGATCATATCCGCAAGCTGCAGGCAAAGACATTGCCAATCCGCTGGCAACAGTATTATCTGCAGCTATGATGTTTGAAACAGCTTTTGGACTTCAAGAAGAAGCTCAGGTAATTCGTAATGTAGTTGACAAATCGTTAAATGAAGGTGTAGTAACCGAAGATTTAGCTGGAGATCAAAAAGCTTATAAAACTAGCGAAGTTGGAGATTGGCTTACTCAAAACATTTAATTTTAAAATAAAAAAAGGAAAATTTTGCAGTTTTCTCAAACTGTTGGATTTTCCTTTTCTACAATTAATCGTGAAACAAACTTATTTACTATCCTTTTCTTACCTAAATCTGATACTAAATAAAAACTTCTAATAGTTCACAATAATTGATCGATTCTCTTAAAGTAGTACCTATAGCAACACCATTAGAAATAACCGATATATCTTTATTTACATCCGAAATTTCCCAACTCTCTCCAATATTACTTTTAGTAGTTTTCTTACATAAAACGTTTTTTAATTTATTACCACCCTATATTTTTTCTTTAAGTATGGGCTCGAACTTAATGGGATAGTTAATCATAATTTCCAGGCTTAGGTTATAAGATTTGAGTAGATTTAAAGTTATGCCACCATAGCTGGAGCTGAATTATTATAAATCTCAACTACGGGTTCACTAATCATAACATCCTCGTTAGTTGACATTGTAGGTAAAACATTATAATTAAGCCATATCGAGAACAATTTATAAGGGATTTCTAGAGAGTCCTTTAATCCTATTTTAGAATCATCCATATGTACCCATTTTTTTAATGGCTGTTCGAAAATACTTCTTGCCGTCTGTTCTTTTCCAAAATACTTCTTCATTCTTATAAACATCTCTACATCAAAAAGCCATTTACTCATAAAACTCTCTGCAAAAACAATAGGAACTAATTCCGCTTTATATACTTTAGCTCCACATTGTGTATCATCTATTGATAGTCCTACGATCAAAACTATCAGTATATTAATTACCTTAGACAATAAAGATCTTATTTTATCTTTTTCTATTGCTTCTGAGGCATTTTTCGCTCTAGAACCAAAAACAAAGTTTAATTCATTGTTTGTTTTTAAAGTCTTTAATAGGTCACCAAAATCCTCGAAATCCGTAGAAAGATCTGCATCGATAAACCCTATATAGTCTATTTCCACAAAACTATATAAGTATCGAGATCCAGCTCTTACAGCTGCAGCTTTACCTCCATTCTTTTTCATGTCCACTATACTTACTTTAGCAGGATTTACTTCTTTGATTTCTTGTAGAACTTTTAGTGTATTATCTTTACTTCCGTCATTTACAAAACATAAATGATAGTCATTTTCTTTACTAATAAATTTTTTAAAAGCTGTTACGTTTAATCTTTTTTCCTCGTTATAGCACGGTATGATAATTCCGGTTTTCATAAACATTATTTTGGGTTACAGGTCAAAAGTATGATAGGTAGGTAGCCGAAAGTCGGGTAATTCGACCATTATAAAAAAGCTATCGATGAATGGTATTGATCGAAAGACGTACCACTCGTCGAAACCCAAAGCTTTATTGTATATTTAATCCAAAGAAAGTTTCGTGTATATTTAAAGGGAAGTTTCCGCTTAGGGTTATTGAATGGAGAAAAGAATTACAAACAAATATTTAATCAGTGCTTTACTTATTGGAGTTTTATTCCATGGTTCTAGTATCTTCTTTACACTAGAAACTACTTATGACGCATTGATTCATCTATTTTTTGCGGACCATTACGCATCCAGCTGGTTTGAGCCTTGGAACTATAGTTGGTACACTGGTTTTACGGTTATGGGATACCCTCCATTAGTACACCAAAGCATAGGATTATTATCTCTTATAGGAGGTCTTAAGTTTGGGCTTTTTACAGTAGGTATCATTGCTATCATTCTATTTATAACAGGAGTATATCGATTTTCGTTACTGATGACTGGCAAGAGAAATATTGCTGGATATGCTGCATTGGTTGCTGTATTCTCGTCTTCTTTTGTAGAAACCTTACATATTTTTGGTCAATTACCAAGTATTATTGGAATCTCAGTTCTGATGCATGCATTACCGGAAATTTATTTGTGGATCAAAACCGGAAAATACAAATATTTAATTCGAGCTTTTAGTCTGTTAGCTGTTACAGTAACCTCTCATCATGTTACTCCAATTTTCGGAATGATCTTTTTTATATTTCCGCTTATCGGAATGGTAATTATGGATAGTGCTAAAGATCAAGTCGGTTCGTATTCTGCTATTCGATTTAAAACATTTTTAAATACATTCTTTAAGCTTTTTTGGAGAATTGTAGGTTTTGGCATGGGGTCTTTAACGCTTATCATTTTTTGCATTTTACCTTATTGGATTAACACCAAAAATAACCCTATTACTCAGGTTCCTATCCCGCATGGTTCTAGAGATAATTTTTTAGAAATTACTTCATCTGGACTCGTTTTCTTCTTAATACCATGGGGAGTACTTTTGTTTATTTTTCCTTATTTATTTTATCGGTATTATAGTAAAAGATACTTATTTTTTGGTTTATCCTTGACCTTACTAAGTATATTAGGTACAGGAGGAACAACTCCTATTCCTAAAGTCTTACTAGGTGATAATGCTTTTAATATCCTAACACTAGATAGATTTACATTGTGGGCTTCTATTATGTCGTTGCCCATGTTTGGAGAATTCTGTTATCGTTTTATAGAAGGAGATATTAAGAGTGCCCTCCAAAGAAAATTTGGTAGCGTCTATCATCGAATATTGGGAGGTTCTCTAGCCGGGGCCTATATTTTCGTATGCATATTTACCATGAGTCTAGGATATTTTAGACCTTCTCAGCCTCAAAAAATAAAAATGCTTCCGATTTTGAATTTTCTGAAACAAGATCAGCATGATCATTGGCGGTATCTACCACTAGGTTTTGGAGATCAAATGGCTTGGTTATCTGCTCAAACCAATGCAATGACAGTAGATGGTAATTATCATTCTGCAAGAAGACTTCCAGAATTGACTTCTAGAGCTGTCGAAAGATTAGAAAACTCCAAATTTAGAGGAGTAGAAGGTATTGGGTCATTACAACAATTTCTAACAGTCCCTGAAAAATACAATTTAAAATATGTGTTTTCTAATGATAAGTTTTATGATCCAATTCTTTATTTCTGTGGTTGGCAGCGACTAAGACAATTAGAAAACGGGATAATGGTTTGGGAAAAATTAAACATCCCGCCCATACCTAACATTATTCCAAAAGATGATGTTGCTTTACCTCTAAAACTAATGTGGGGTCTAATCCCGGTAATAACAGTTTTACTTGCTTTTATTATCAATATTCAAGTAATCTGGATCCAAGCTCTTAAAACCAGAGATCAAAAACATCCAGATTTTTTTAAGTACGGAATAAAATACAAAGACTTTAAAAATTATATGATTCGTTTACAGCATATCTGGGCCATATTACTTTTATTAGTCATAAGTTATGGTAGTTATATTTTTTACATCAAAAATGCTACCCAAATAAGTCCACAAAACGTGGTAAAAGCATATTATGATGCGTTAGACTTCAAAGAGTTTAAAAGAGCATATAGTTATATTGACCCTGAAAGTAATAAAGAAGAAGATCAATATATGTTAGAAATCGCTGTAACAGATGGTTTATTGAGTTCTTATGCTAAGATGGATGAAATCAATGTTGAAATTCTAGATCAAACCGATAACACTGCAAAAGCCAGAGCTACTACGTATTGGATTACTCCATTGGAAAGAATAGATAAAGTATTTTACTTAGAATTAGTCAAACATCAAGGAAAATGGTTCGTAAAACCACCTAATTATGATCTTGACATTCCTCCCGATCAATTATTTTCGCAAAATAAAACTCAGTTTTATAATCACGGAAGAAGAAGAATATCCTCCGAACAAACCTTTCATGAAGATGTTTTAAAACAGCCCGTTTTAGAAGTTCTCTATGCAAATCTTGTTAAAAATGATACGATATATACGGTAGTTGGAGAAATACAAAATATTGATAATGTACCAGCAGATGTTGTGATAAAAGCTACACTTTATGATTCTGAAAATCAAGAATTGGCCGTCTATAATGCTAAAGATCAAATGAAACATAAGCTCGTACCTAAAGAAATTACTAGTTTTAGAATTAATTTTGAAGGAATTGCCTGGATGAATAAAGGTGAACAAAAACCTAAAACCTTTAATCCAGATGAATTTACTGCGATAAGCCTAACAGATTCTCCAATAACTTTTAACTTACAATGTGCGGGTAATGTAGCTACAACGGATTTATATAAAGGACTTGCTCTTTCTGAAGTTAAAATTGATAAAAATAAAGTACAGGGTATCTTATTTAATTCTGGTTTACAAGAAATCACTATCCCTCAATTGATTATATCGTATTATAATGATCAAAAAGAACTTATTTGGGTGGATCATTCTTATATAAGAGAAGGGATCAGACCTCAGCGTAAAAGACCATTTACTTATGAATTAAAAGAAATAAGCAATTTAAAATCTATAAGTCAGGACATGGAGAATATTTTTATTAATGGATTGCCTAATAAAGATATTAGTAATAAAGTAACCCCTAATAGAAGAAGAGATCAAAAGGATTATTCCTTTATACCAGTAGACGGAGCTAGTTATAGTTTTATAAAAATAGACGTTAACAATTATATAGGAGCCCCCAATTAATGAAACTGAGAACATATACATATCTATTATTTTTAGTGATTCTCATTTTAGGGTTTACTACAAGCAATCCAATTATTCAGAATATTCAAGAAATAGATATTACAACGCTGCAAACTAAAAACACTTATACTGCTGGTGAAGAAATTATTTTGAAATTTAAAACAGAAGAATCTAGTGAAATTTCTCTTATTGTAAAAAGCTCTTATGGGATATCAGTTCTTAATTCTCAAGAAAAAGAGGGCAATTTAGTTTTTAAAATTCCTCCTTTTTTATCTCAAAAAAGAGGGATAATTAATTATAAATTAGTTCATAATCTGCAAGAGATTTACTCAGGAAGTTTATACATCAGAGCCTCTAAAATGATTACAGAACCTCTAGAATCTTATTTAGGTCCGACCAGCATTACTGCAGGAGGAAAAGATTATGGAATGTTCACAGTAATACCCTCAGACACATATGACAATCCGATAAGAGATAGCACTTTGGTAACAATCAAACATCAATTTTTAGATTTAGAAAAAGATGCTGATCTATTTATCAATGATTTTATTGTTTGGAAAAACATATACTCTTATCAAAAATCAGGAAGAATACTTGTCAGCGCAAATACCGATAATTTAGCTTCGAAAGAATTTACACTTAATGTTTTTCCAGCTCAAGCTCAAGATTTTGAATTAAAGGTTTCAAAAAAACACGAGTATGCCGATGGAAATCAAATTGTAAAATTTTTTACTTCTGAAATTAAAGATGAATATGGTAATACTATAAGTGATGGACGTATCGTAGAGTTTAGCATTCTAACAAACCATAATGAACAATTACGAGCTTCTGGAACTACTATTAAGGGTGTGGCAACAGGATATATGATACATCCAGCTAAAGCATCATCATGGACTGCGCAGGCCTTTATACCCGAAATGGCAGATAGTGACCAACTTACTTTAGAATTTAAACCCGCAGTAACAGACTATACAATTACTTTTGATAAAGGAAAAAGAAATATTAAAGTAGGAGCTATCTTAAGCTTTATGAATCAAATTATACCGGATGGTGCCATGATTTCTTTACACGTATATAATAATGATACATTGACAGATACATTTACTGAATTTTCTTCTAAAGGGTTTGTAGACTTTTATTTATCAAATGATTTCTTTCCAGCGGGAGAATATACTTTAGAAGTTACAGGAATGGGCATTACTAAAAAATACGATCACATAGTATTGGAATGAAGAAACAAAATAAAATGATATACAGATCTTTCATTATTATTTCATTTATAATCATAAATGGACTTATCCTCTTTGGTATAAGTCAAACATTATCTTTTCTCAATACTGGTGCAGATCGATCTATGATGCTGCATATTGGTGTAAAAAACAAACAGGCATATATACCCAAAGTCGCTTGGAAAGACTCCATTAATCCCGCAAGATCTATTGAAAAACAAACCATGATGGATATTCAAAAAGACTATATTAATTCTTGGTATGTTAGAAACGTAGGATATAAGACTTATGACTCACTAGGGATTTTTGATTTTTATACAGAAAGTGCTCGTGAAAATTTGATAAAAAGTATCGAATTCAATTTAGAAAAAAATATAAAAGTGGTTAGTACTACCATAAATCACAATCTAGCTTTAGATTTTTATAGTGCTGATGGTCAATTAGTAGTTTTCGAAGATCAAAATGTAACATCCTATACTCAGTATTTTAAAGAGAATGAGTTACAGTTTGAAGCAACAGATACTTCTGATTATAAAATAGCCATGCTCCTAGAAGATGGATTCTGGAGAGTGCGTCATATCGTTAAACAACCTTTATCAAAACCAGATACCATACAACAAAAGAAATCCACATATGTAAAAGGAAAGAAAATTATAGTTGACAGTAGTACCTATCAAATAAAAGGAATTAATTATTATCCTCAAAAAACTCCGTGGAATATGTTCGGCGATAATTTTAAAATTTCCACCATAAAAAAAGATTTTGAAATTATTAAAAATGCCGGACTTAATACTATTAGAATTTTTGTTCCCTATAAAGAATTTGGCAAAGAGTATGTAAAAGCCGAAAAACTGCAAAAACTAAAACAAGTGTTGGACTTAGCAGAAGACACTAACTTAAAAGTAGTGCTAACACTTTTTGATTTTTATGGAAATTACGACATTAATGATTGGACTTTTACACATAGACATGCAGAGCAAATCATAAATGCCGTTAAAGATCATAATGCACTCTTAGTCTGGGATATTAAAAATGAGCCTAACTTAGATTTTGAGAGTCGAAGAAAAGAAACCGTGCTTGCTTGGTTAAAGGAAATGATTCGTCAGGTACGATCATTAGATAGTACACATCCTATAACAATTGGTTGGTCATCTATAGAATCAGCAAATTTATTAAGTGATGAATTAGATATTATTTCTTTTCATTACTATCTGGAATTAGAAAACTTCTCTCAATCTTTTAGTACTATATCCTCAATAGATAAACCTCTTGTGCTACAAGAGTTTGGACTATCATCTAATAGAGGATTATGGGCTCCGTTTGGAAATTCGAAAAAAGATCAAGCTTCTTATCACGAGAAAATGCAAGAAATTATACAACAGAATGAACTCCACTATATGTCTTGGACATTATATGATTTTGATAATATTCCTACGGAAGTAGTTGGTAGATTACCTTGGCGCAAAAATGCTCAGAAACATTTTGGTTTTATTGATGCTGAAGGAAATAAAAAAGATGCTTTTCAATTTATAAGTTATTGAAAAACATCTTTGGATAAAACATATAAACACTTAATTATTAAATATACATAAAGAACATCCGTTTATTTAAACAGATACTCCTTGTAATTCTTTCTCGTTCTTTTTGCTTTTACCTTTCTTAATATTCTTAAAAGTATCTAAGTACATTTTGGTTATTCTACTCATCGGGAATGCTGTTGCTGCTTTATAATTTGCCTTTGCTAATTGATTTCTATATGTAGTATCAACTACTAGTTTTTCGATTGCCGTAGCTAGGCTATCTGTACTTTTAGGATCAAAAAACTCTCCTCTATACCCTTCTTCTTTTACTAATATACTAAGATCACCTAGATCAGGCATTACTACAGATTTGCCATAGCTTCCCGCCTGGTGCAATACACCAGAACTTCCAGTAGTAGAGGTGTAAGGAAATACCACCATGGCACTTTCTCCAAAAATTACAGGAACATCCTCCTCTTCTACATATCCTGTAAATGTTAATTGTGGTACATCCTGGTATTGTTTTTTTACATTTTCTAAATATCCAGGTGTATTTGGGTTATCTGTACCTGCAATAACTACTTCTAGATTAGCACCAGTAGCAGCTCTTACTTTTTTTACTGCATCAATTAAAATTTCAACTTTTTTATAAGTTCCAAACTTCCCAAAAGTCATAACCTTGAGTGGCCCATCCGGTAAATCATAAGAAGGTTCTTCCGGAATCTCAAAAGTACCGTGAGGAATAAGCACTACATTTTTGGCATTATATTTCTTTTCAAGAATATCGACGTATTTACTAATAGTTACCGCTACTCGATCAGAAGCTAATACGAATCTTGTTAATGCTGTTCCAATCCAATTAAACACCGTTTTTAATACAACATTATTTGTAAAACCAGCTTTACCTAAATCTACTTGCTCCATAATATTGTGTAACAAAACAACCGTTGGAATCTTTTTCATTTTGCACAAAAACGGCAACAATAAACCCAAAGCAGCTGCAATTTTCTTATCTCCAAACTTCATAAATTGAAGATTAAAAAGAATCGCTTCCGGTTTTGTTTGCTTAACGGCTTTCATAACCGTTCTTATATTTTTATAACTATTAAATTTCCAACAGGACTTTACAATCACTTTACAACCTGCTTCTTCGAACTCTACATTAGCTTCCGATTCCGAAATATCAGTCAACAAGATTAACTCAGTAACCTCTTGTTGTTGTCTAAAATGCTTCACTAAATGAAATGCATATTCATTTAATGTTACTTTACTTGGTGGATAAGCAGTTACAATTGCTAATTTCATGATTGTAGATTTATATTAAATTGAGATCTAAGGGATATCACAAAGATGTATTATATCTCTTTAAGATCGCATTTGTTTTCGTTGAGAGACAATTTTGTGTCGACGAATGTAAAATATACTAATTTAGTTTGAATTTTCCCCATATTTATAAAAGAAATACGCTAGCTGAACAACTAATAAAACAGCCATTGCGACTATTTGTACTATAACAACTTCCAATAACGAATTATGAAAAAACACGATTAATAAAATTTGAGAAATTCCCAGTAATCCAGAAACGACTACTGGTATATATTGATCTAAAGATAAAAAGTAATATGCGAATATGTTAGACACTGCAAACAATGCAGTTGCGACAGCATATTTCCAAAGTAACGGAGCCATTGATAAATATGCGTCTCCAAATAAAACATGGATTGCTAATTCTGGAAAAAGATAACAACCCAAAACAACTACAGAAGCTAGCCCTACAACATAGCCGACATATTTAACTAGAATTGGAGCTGTAGCTTCTCCTAATTTTTTCTTTTCTATTACGGCTGGTAATAGAAGCATTACGAACATCCAAGTTACAAAATACACCACTCTTCCTATAAGCGCAAGAGAAGCATATAATCCAGCATCATATTCTGCAAAATAATGTTTCACTAATAGGATATCACTATTATTAATTATAATTTGGGTTAACTCATAAAAAGCTGTAAGGACAAAAAACTTACTAATTTGACTCGTTTGTTCTTTACTTAACACATTTCGCACCCGCAAAGAAAAGTTCTCTTTTTTAAAAGGTAAGAGACCAAAAAAGAATGAAATTACAATACCTGTTACTACTAAAATCGAAGAGCTTACTTGAGAAATCGTAAAAATCAACAACAATGTAATAATCAAACGACTAAACATTTCCCCTTGATATGTCCAAGCTAATTTCTCGAACCTCTTTGTACCTTGAAAAAAACCTCTGTTTACGCTCATTACAAAATAGATCGGTACTCCTAATCCAAAAAGGGTAAACATTAATGAAGAATTGGTATTAAAAAGTTCTTGCAACTGTTTAGCAAAAACAATCATCGCTGCACCTATTACGATACCGGTAATACCTGCATATTTATATGCTAAAGAAATAAAACTCTTAAAAGTAGTATTCTCAAATAAAACAGAAAACTTGGCCGTTGCTAATTGAAATGTCATTGCTACGAAAGACAACACCAACAAAAATGTTATCAATAATGCGGCATCTGCAAACATTTCTGGACCTAAAATTCTCCCTAACAATAAGTTATACAGATAATTCCCTGCATTAACAACAATAACGCTAAGCATAAATTTTTGTTCCGATGTGAGTTTTGGAATGAATGTGCTAGTAATCATTTCTATATATATGTGTAAGTTTATTTCTTTTTAAAAATTTAAAAACTTTTTTGTTACTTATCCCTAGGATAAATAATACTTTACTTCTTCTTTGAGCTTTAGTATATATTTTTTTCAAAACAGGTAAAGCTTTTTTATCTATCTTTTTCACTTTATTAAGACACATTACTACCTCTTCATAATGATCTAATAAGTAATTAAAATGTTCTTTCACTTTATGTACATTTTGAGATGTAAAATCTCCTACTACCTCTATTCTTCCATTGACATTATTTATTTCTAATTCCATGATCTTTAATTTTGGGGTTATTTTTTAAACAAAATCTTTTCTAATCATATAATTAACTTTACCAAAGGCTTTAGTAATCATATGGTTTTCGGATCCGATCATATAGAAAATCTTATTTTTTTTGATTGCTCTTCTATATAAGTTAGTCAATACCTGAATTCCGTGGGCATCAATTCTCTTAACTTTTTCTAGAGATAAAATCATCTTTTCGGAAGAAATCATTAATTGTTCAAAATGATGTTTTAGTGACATTGCATTTGTTCCTTCAACATTTCCTTCTAATTCGAAGATTCCATAGTTATTAGTAATTTTTAAGGCCATATTATTTTATTTTGGGTTATAGTATAAAGGTGATTATTCCTTTTTATTTTAGTCTAGGTTTTTAGATGAGTTACAAGTTAGTATAGATGAATGGTGAAAATAACAAACTGAATATAAACAACTATTAATCAGCCTTATGTAAATTTAGATATATTAGTCGGTTAAACACTACTGTAAAACCATAACAAAACGAAGGTTCGAATTAAAATTCGTGTATTACAACGTGTCTTCTTGTATTTTGTCGATAATTTTAACTTTTAATTAACTTTTTTAGCAAGAAAAAACCTCAATTCCCTCACTTTTTTAACATTTAAAAAAGGTTATCCTCAATCTAAAAAGGGAAAATTCCGCAATAAAAGTAGAAAATTCCCTCAAAAAAAGTATTCATAAGTTTTTCAATATTAAGACAAAGACATACCTTATCTACCTAAAACTTTATGTAAAGATTTTACCAATAAAAAAAGCATTCTGAAAAGATATTCTTACCTTGTTAACAATGAAAACTTGTCTATGAACAAAGTATTATTTTTAATGTTCTTTCTTTGTATTAGCCATATCTCTATAGGACAGGATATGAAAGAAGGATTTAACCATCTCGAGAATGGTAACTACAAAGAAGCTAAAGTTTTTTTTAAAAATGTTCTTCAAGAGTATCCAGACAACCGAACAGCCAAATTATGTTATGGTCGAGCAATAGGTCTTCTTGGTGAATCCGAAAAAGCAGTAGCTATTTTTACGGAGTTGAAAGCAAAATATCCTGATGATTTTGAAATAAAGCTGAATTACGCCGAATCCCTGTTATGGAATAAAGATTTTATAAAGGCTGAAACTTATTATCAAGGGATTGTACAAGAAAAACCAGATAGTTTTGCTGCTGTACTTGGATATGCAAATACACTTTCTAATTTAAAAAAATATCCTCTTGCCTTAGAAACAGTAAATAAGGCTTTAGATCTACAACCTGATAATAGGAATGCCCTTATTTCTAGAAAATATGTGCGTTTGGGATATGCTTTTACTTTATCCCAAGACAAACAATATGAAAAAGCTTTAACTATCTTAGATCAAAACCTACAAGATTTCCCTGATGACAAAGACACTTTATTAAATAAAGCTAACATACATCTGGTAATTAATCAATATACTGATGCAGAAGAAATGTACTATAAAACAGCAAAAAGCCCAAAAGACAGTATCATCTCTTTACAAGGTTTATCATTAGTAGCGCATAAAATGCACAAAGAAAAAAAGGCGCTTGATTTAGCTACAGAATCTTTAACAAAAGCTAAAAAACTAGCCTCAGATAAAGAACTGCTATTAAGCTCTTATGAACGGTATATACAGGCTCTTTTTTGGAATAGAAAATTTAAGGATGCTAAAACCTCTATTGATGAACTTAAAAACAAATACCCTGGTAATTCTAAATTATCAAGCCTACAAGCAACTTACGGTATGTATACCAGTGATTTTAAGATGAGTCTCGATCAGTATAATACCATTCTAGATTCTGACAAAAGTTCGTTTGATGGTAATCTCGGTATTGCTAACGCATACAGAGCTTCTGGATTAGACATGAAAGCTTATGAATTCGCTTTTAAAACACTTTCTTTTTACCCAAAACAACCAGATGCAGAAAAATTAATTTCTGACTTAAAAATTTCTCATACTCCATTTATTGAAAACAAAACGGCATACACTTTTGACAATGGTAATAATGAGGCAATCAACACCAATTTTAACGCCGAAATTCCTTTATCTACTAAGTTAAAAGTAAAAAGTAGTTATTCATTTAGATCTACCGAAAATACAGAAACAAATGTAAAAGCTGAATCTCACGAAGCTGCTATAGGGCTAGATTATGAATTTACTGGTAAGATTGGCATTAAAACTAATCTAGGATTTAATAGTGCTAATGCTATAACTAATAGTTATACCGGAATCATTGGTGAAGTTATTTTGAGTACAAAACCCTTTAAACTTCAGAGTTTAGATATTGGTTATAAAAGAGAACTTCAAAATTTTAACGCAGATCTTATCGATAGAGAAATAATTATGAATAATTATTCTCTTAACTATAACCTAGGAACTAATATTAATTTAGGATGGTATACGCAAGCTATATATACCTCGCAATCTGATGACAATAGTAGAAACTTATTATTTACTTCCTTATACTACAATGTATTGAATCGACCTACGCTAAAAGTTGGTCTAAACTATCAATATATTTCTTTTAATGATCAAGTTCCTACTATTTATTTCAGTCCTTCGTCATTTAATTTAGTAGAATTTTTTGCTGAGATACAAAACGATCAGAATAATGATTGGTTTTATCGTTTTAGCAGCGCAGTAGGTCGCCAATATGTAGAAGATGATCCAGCGTCTACTACTTTTAGAGCAGAAGGTAAAATTGGACATAATTTTTCAAAGAGATTTATTGCTAACATTTATGGTAAATACAGTAATATAGCATCTGCTACTGCAGCCGGTTTCGAATTTACAGAAATTGGTTTTAAACTAAAATGGTATTTCTTAGAGAAACCTCTTTTTAATAATAAGATCGAAAAACTAAATCTTCAGGCTTATAAATCACAAGTAAAATAGCGAGAATAAATTATTTTATTCTCGCTATTAGACCCCAAAACTCAACCTAAATCTTTCATTATTCTTTCATTATTCTTTCATGAAACTACCTTGATATTTTCTCTTATTCGTATCTGAAACTACATATTTATATATTCCAGTATGTAAATCTTGAGCATCAAACTTAGCTTCATTGCTAGATATCATTTGTAATTCTTCATTTCTTACGATTCTTCCTAACATATCAACAACAGTAATCGTTATCGTTCCTTTTAAGGTCTCAGGCACTCTTATAAAAGTGGTTGCCTGAAATGGATTCGGATAATTTAGTACGTTCTCTACTTTTTCCTGAATCTCATACTCTTCTGTGCTTAATATGTTATTGTTAGTAAATACCAATTCAGAAATCTCAACATCAAAGGATGAAAAGTTTTGATAGTCTCCTTGGATAGAGAACACAACGCTTCTTACGTCTGTTACATTAACTGATACGCCAGCTGCATTTTTAAAATCTGCAAAAGCTATATTATATAGTGTGTTATCAGAATTCGCTTCTATTGTAAATCTTAATCTATCATTCCAATCAGTAAGGTCTTTTGTTACCAAAATAACTTCAATATTGCTGGTAGTATTCATCTCGAACTGTAATGCGTCATAGTTTTCTACATTTAGTGTTAGATCACCTGCTAAAACATTTCTGAAAATGTTCATCGTTTCATTTACCTCTCCTCTTACAGCAACACCTCTTTCTATTGTGTAGTTCTCATCAGAAGTCGCTTCGGTTTGTTCTAAGATTTCAAAACTTTCTAGAACTACTGCTTCTTCTCTATAATCAACTCCCCAAGGTCCATCTGCTAAGTATAAAGCATCTATTTGAGTAGACTCTTGTCCGTTGATAGAAAATCCAATGTCAAATAAGAATCCAGTATCTACTTTTATTTGCTCTCTATATGCTCCTGATAAAGAAACTGTTTGTCTTAATGCTACTTCAGAAGACAACTCAGTTCGTCTAATGTTTCCATCAAAATTCATTGAAGATGCTCCAGATTTGTTTACAATATCTAATACTAATTCTCCATTATCATATCTTCCTTTTTCTACGAAAATGGTTGGTATTCTATTAGATACTTCATGACTTCTCATTGGTTTATCGGCAATAAAAGTGTCTAAAATATGATTTGCAATATTAGCAACTTGCGCTACAGAACCACCCCAAACTTGGAAGTTTGTATAATCTCCTTCTGGATAGCTATCAATGTTCCACAGACTATAGATTTCATTTTCAGATTCTCCTTCTTTTATAGAAAAAGTCAAAGCATATTCTATTTCTCCTGTAGCTCTTTCTATACGAGTACTAATAATCGTATGATTTCTAATCACTACTGTTCTTAAATCTAATAATTTAGATCCGTTAAGACGATCACATATAGTCTTAGAATGGTCATAAATATTTCCTGTTGTTGTAGTTGCTAATCCTGCAGCTACTCTTTCTTCATTTTGATAATAGTCTACAGAGAATACTGAATTAGCATTCGTTATTCCAAGTAAATCTTCTGGACTAGATACATACGTAGATTCTGATCCTACCACTCCTGTAGTTGGGAAATAAAGGCTTAAATCTTCATTGTTTCTGGACTTATATGATACAACACCTGGTTGAAATCTTTTCTGTGATTTCTTAGTATTAAAAATCAAGTTTGACTTCGTTCTGTTAAAATTACGTTGCGCTATTAAACTTGCAAGATCTCCATTACTTTCTAATCCTCCATCATTAGCTGATGTAACATCAGTAGCACTATTTATATCGGCATAATTATCTGTTTTAATTGCTGTTATTGGACTTGCAGTGATATAGAATAAGGCATCATTAAAATCTTGATCACAAGAAGCATAATCTCTTCTAATATCTTCGAACCCTAGAATTATTCTATCAGAATCTGGATCATTAAGTAGTACGTTATGATATCTTAATGTTTCATCACTTTCTGGATTATAATCTGGATTAGAATATAATTGCCAGTTACCTGTATCCACACATCCATCTTTCCATGCATTTGCTAATAACACCCACCCGATTCCTGTATTAGGAGGAAAACTACCTATACTTACTTTATCACCTACCTCTAAATCTCCACCACTTCCTACTGCAGATACATTAGGAAAAATAATAGTGATGTCTTCTGGTTGAGGAATTGTTTCGTAAGGGTTATCGGCATCATATGTATAAAACCCTAAAGTATTTTTATAACCAGCACCTTCTCCCACAAATGTGATCCAGATTTCAGCATCTTCTTGCAAAACCACATCTGTGTCGTATCCAGATGAAATATAGTGCGGATTAAAATCTGGCACAGGATACCCTTCTGGTAATGCATTATTAATCATATCAACTGTTTGCTGACTTACCACATCCTGACCATCTAAATATAATGGCTTTCCATTAGAGTCGAAATCTCCTAAATAATTATATCTATCACATATTGCTGGTATTGGAAAACTTGCTGGAGTCTGACCTCCATTTTCTGAATCAAAACCAGTTTTTCTTTGATCGTAGTGATCATCTAAACCATCATTATCAGCATCAATTCCTGAAGGATAAGTTTCTATGTTCCCATCTCCATCACTATCATATGCTTCAGTGTTATCAGAAATACCATCGTTATCAGAATCTACATCTAAGTGATTATAATCATTATCTCCATCTGTATCAACATCTCCATTCGTTGATCCTCCGAAATCTGGATCAAAATTATCATCTAATCCATCTCTATCTTCATCTGTATTAGAAAGTCCTAAAAATGTAGTTGAATCTTGCCCTTCTATTAAATCAATAATCCCATCATTATCAGAATCAATGTCATAACAATCATACACTTGATCATTGTCTGTATCTAATGGAATAAAATCTGTACCTAATTGATCTGTATCAAATGCATCAGCAATTCCGTCATTATCTGTATCTTGATATCCAGTATCTTGATTGTTACAAACTCCATCATTATTAGTATCATTACTTACAGCTCCAGCTTCTACAATATCATAAATTCCATCATTATCTGAATCAATATCTAAAAAATCAGGATTTCCATCTCCGTCTCTATCAAAAGCATCTTGTACCACATTATCTCCGTTACCACTTATATCATTATCTAAATAATTAAACATCCCGTCATCATCTATATCCCCATAAGGATCTACACCATTACATTCTACTATGTTCGACAATCCATCTCCATCTACATCCGCATCCATAGAATCTAAGATCCCATCAGCATCTTTATCTAAAGGAGAAATACCACTAGCACATTTAAATCCATCATTAGAATTCGTAGTTTCTGTTAAGTTTAATAATGTAGCGGAAGGATTTGTACCTTCATAGTCATTAATTAAATATAACCCACCATTATTATCAGAAAAATATAATCTGTTATCTGTATCTGCATATGCCGCTCCAAATGTGCTAAATGGTAAATTTTCAACAGATTTACTAGAAAACACCGGAGTTCCAGAAGACAAATCCCATTTAAACAGTTTACCTCTACTTCCTCCATAAAAAGCACCATTAACATATACAATATCAGCACAAGTACTTGGCGCTGTAACATCTGCTTCTACAATTTCGAATTGCGGAGAATAACTCCCATCATAATCTTTTAAATTAATAATCTTGTGAAAAGTTCTTTTATTATTATTTTGAAACACCCACAAATTCCCGTCAGGATCTACATCTGCTGCATACCCTCCACCAAATACTGTGGTACCGTTTGGTGCTACCGCACCTAAATCTACAATCATGTCTTTTGCAATTCGTAATAAATGTTTATCACTCTTTTTAATTGCGTACAAAAAATTATCTACAGCATTATATCCTCCAGCATTATATGAGCTGTAAGAATGTAAAGCTTCAGAATATGATCCAGTTATTGGATCATATGCTTTCATAGATCCAGAAATTACTTGGTAAAAAGTACCATCATTACAATCAAATTCCTGCTGCGCAGAAATAGATAAGCTTATTATAGCGGCTAAAAAAGTAAAAATTCGTTTCATAATAATATAGATTTTCGGTATTTGGTTTACTCAAAATTAGTTAAGACTTGTAGATAATTAATGAATTACTCGTTATGTGAACTCTATAACCAGTTGGATGGTTTATTTTACTAGATAAAAGGAAGTTAGTAACGGTTTTACATAAGAGAGCGGAATAAATAATTATTTATTCCGCTCTCTGGGGCAAAAACAAAACCAAACTTAAATCTACAAACCATACTCTTTTAAATCGTTAACAAACTATCGTTTATTAGATGTAAATTCAATATCTCAACATGTTTTTACCAAAGGTTTACTAGTACGTATTATTTAAAACTATTAGTCAATTATTTTTAATCATTAGAATTAATTGACATAATACTACTCATCATCGTATTCACTTGATTTGTGTCAAAATCTTTTCTTAAATAGGGCCTTACTCTAGTCATAATATTCCCTTCTACATCACAATGAAAAAGTCCAAGAGCATGTCCTATTTCATGTGGGCTAGTAGATTTAAATAAAAATTCATCGGTTATTAAAGCTCTTTGTCTTAGACCAATTCCTGCGATAGCAATGGTATTAGTTCTAGGGATTACATATATATTTAAACGATCTTGTTTATAAGAATCCTGCGTTTCTCTACTAAATACCGCTGATTCATTACCTCTATTATCCTTAAGGTCATACAATTCGCTATTAATAACGACTCTTGATTCTCCCATTTCTATTCCGATATCATTTCTATTAAAAAAACAACCATTTAAAAATTCTAGATATTTAGCTTCATCCAGTTGATACATTGACTTATCGTGACTTTCAGAAGGAACTACATATATTATATCAACAAGCAACTTTGCTGTTGGATTATCCATAAATATTGGTTCTATGAATAATGGAGCGGAATCATCTTCTACTGAACATGAATAGGTAGTTAAGAGGATCAGTATAATAGGTAATAATTTTTTCATAATTTCTGAAGATTGGGGTTTATTAATAATCAGAAACTTAATTTTAGGCGCGCATACTTTTCCGTTTCATTACTTTAAAGTTACCTAGATATAGGTGTTTAAACGAGATTTTTCGGTGAGTGGTAGATATCTATCGATGAATTGGTATTTTATTGAAGATCAGGCGTTTCATCGATTTTCGATAGATGGGCTATATGAGGCTGTGACGGCACTAAATTAAGGGGTGTATCGACGAATGGTTTCTCATAAAAGATTTAAAAAAGAAAAATGCACTAATCATATTATAAAGATTAATGCATTTTTTATACGGTATGTGTATTAATTTACTCAATGGATACTACAATTAGGCCTATTGAATAAATACTTTTATTAATGTTGGACTATTTTATTATAATAAGTTTAGGCGTTTCATCAATTCCGGACGATTAGATCTACTAACAGGAATAACATCTTTAGCTATTAAAACACTGTTATCTTCAATATCGATAATCCTTTTGATATTTATTATATAAGACCTATGAACTTTTAAGAAAAGGTCATCCGGTAATTTCTCCTCTATCTTTTTTAACGTAGAATGTACTGTATAGTTCTGTCTTTCTGTTTTGATAAGAATATAATCTCCCTTTGCTTCAATGATTAAAATCGTTGGGATATCAATCTTTATCAACCTTCTATCTATATTTACATAAAGATCATTTTCTCCAGATGAAATACCCGAAGGTTCTTTATTATCTTTTACAGCAGCGGGACTAGATTTCACATCTGGAGTACTTTCTGCTTTTTGGATTGCCTTAACAAAACGCGGTAATGTTATTGGCTTGACCAAATAATCTACAATACATTCATATTCAAATGCTTCTAGAGCAAATTTCTCATCCGAAGTGGTCAATATTATTTTTGGAGGATTCTTTAAAGTCTGTATAAAATCAAAACCTGTAAAATCAGGCATATGAATATCTAAAAATATTAAATCAATCGAATTACTATTTAAGAATTTGATAGCCTGAATTGCGTTTGGAAATTCTTCAACCACATTCAATTGATCTACTTGAGAACAAAGTTGTTGAATAATTAATCTTGCAGTTTCTTCATCATCAATAATAATACAATTCATAAGCGTAATGTTTTTATATAACCTTCAAAAAATCTTCAATACTCTCTAAAATTAGCATAAATTTTGGATATAGCGAAGTGTCATCTTTTTTTAAATCTTCTTCAAAAGCAACAGTAACTTTATACTGAGCCTCGAATCCAAACATTCCAATTTTATGTTTTAACTTGTGAACATCTTTTGCAGCTTCAATATAGGCTTTTGCATTATAATTTTTTAAAAATTCTTTTTTTTCTTCTGGAAATTCTTTCTTTATTATTCCAATTACCTTTTGTTCAAATTCTTCAGAACCTGCCGCAAGGTCTTTAATGTAGTCTAAGTTTGGGGTTTCTATCATGTTTTTACTCTTTTTGTAAGGTGAAGAAAAGTGTAGTGCCTTTACCAACCTCTGATTCTAACCGTATATCACCTTTATAATAATCTACAATTTTCTTCACAATCGGTAATCCAATACCAATACACTCTTTTTTAGAATCTATACTTTCGAATAGTTGAAAAATTCGTTCTCGATATTTTTCAGGGATTCCCTTTCCATTATCCCTTACACTACACTTTAAATATGATTCTTCTTCCTTAATATTAATATAAATTTCTCCTTTTTCTTTATCCATACTGTTAACAGCATTGCTGATCAAATGATAAAAAATATTTTGAAATAATGTAGGATACATAAATAATTTAGACGTATTACTTTCTATATGAAATTGTACCTCGTCTGGTATTATTAATGATTCTATAATCTCTCCTAAGAAAGGTTCTAAATCAATTTCTTTATCATTCTCTTCGAACTTATCAATGGTCGAGTATGTATGTAAACCTTTAATAAGGTTATCCATTTTTTCTATATTATACTCGATGTTCTCTAAATTTTGAACCACATCCTCCTGTAGGTTTTGGCCATCTTCTTTAGTCCAAGCGATTAAGGTTACAATATTTCTTAGAGGTGATTTCAAATCATGTGAAATTGCCTGTGTAAATTCTCTAAGCTCCTTGTTTTGAGCCGTTAGCCTTTTCAATAAATTATCCTGTTTGTTAAAAGATTCGCAAGCTTTTAGAGAAATCGAAAATTTATCCATTATAGGAGACAACTGATTAATTTCTACTTGGTTGAAAGCCGTTCCTTTATGATTAATAAGCATTAAACCCTTATCATTCTTAAGATTAAAGAACAACCAAGATCCTTCGGTTCTACAGGATGATGTCATTTCTTCTTCATCTTCTATAAACATACCTGTTTTTATCGTTTCATCTTTAAAACAATCATTTAAAAAATCACTATGCTCCATCATTTTATCATCCACCAATCCAGCAGGATAAGAATAAGACCTTATATATTCATCTTCTTTTTTAGAAATTACACAGCAGCCACTCAAGTTTTTGCGAGCAAGCAACAATTTTAAAAAATTATCACAATTTTTATCAAAATCTAAGGTCCTACCTATAGACATAGAAAACTCGTAAAGCTGTAAAATATCTGCGATATGTTTGTTAATATTTACACTCATTTTCTACCAAATAATCCTATTACAATAGTCTTGTTAAAAAGTTCTAAATACCCATTGAAAGAAGATATTTCTCCTAACGTTAATGCTCCTCCAATAAACATTTGATCATTTTCCTTTTTTAAAAGGCTCACTACGTTATCTAACTCTTTCTGAAAATGATCTTCTAAAAACAATGTTCTTGATATACAATCAATTATAACTGCCGATGTTGGATTAGGGAAACTTTCTACGGCTAATTGAGCTGCCTTATTAGCAGATTCAAGTAAATTTTCTTCTTTACCTTTTAATACATCCAACATCGTATTGTTAAATACTTCTCCTACACAGATCAATTCTCCCTTATCATTAGTAGCAATTGGATCTCTAACTACACATTCTGAATTATCCTTTACAATTCCGAATGGATACGATTTTGCTATATCGAAAAAATTATCTTCATTCAATTCTTTTCCACAATCAGATTTAACGATCTCTTTATAAACCTCGAGAGCGTTTCTCCAATTAAGTTCTTGTATTATATTTTTATCGGTTTTAGTAGCTATAATTGGCCCTTCTATTTTTTCCCATCCGTGTTGTACACCAATACTTCCTGATGTTTCATAAATAATCGTAATAGCTGCATTCATAAAAAAACCTTCATTACTAAATACACAAGGTTTTTGTTCTAGAGTGAGACTTCCTGCACCGCCTCCTAAATACAGACAGTTAGTACCGAACACCCTATATAACTCTGATAAATAATTAGAAATATTACCTGTTAAACCATCGATCATGGTAAAAGCACAATAGTCTTTTTCTCTATCTAAAGCAGTAGATGGAATTGTAAAATCTTTTTCTCTTAAATTTTGAGTAACAAAAAGGGTAGCAACGCGATCAACAAAATTGACAACAATACCTTCATCATAAAGGTCATTTTGACAAATAATTTTAGGAAATATTCCTCCCATAAACTGCACATCCAGTTTATTTAATTCTTCAATTAATTGAGGTATATCCAGTATTGTTTTTTCTGGTACCGTTAAAATTACTTTTCTTCCAGCTGCTTTTTCCTTTATTTTAGCTGCTACATTATGGGGGTCTGTAGAACTTATAAACATATTTTTTTCATTTTTTTATCGTAAAGAAAAAGGTAGTCCCTTTCCCGACGACTGATTCCAACCAAATTTTTCCTTCATAGTAGTCTATGATTTTTTTAACTATAGATAGTCCAATACCGGTTGATCCTTCTGTAGAATCAATACTTTGAAAGATTTTGAAAATCTTCTCGTGATATTTATCCGGTATTCCCTTCCCGTTATCTTTTATATAAAATCCCCAATACTCTTCTTCTTCTTTTGATCCAATATAGATATACCCTTCTTCTTTATCCATCCCTTTGATGGCATTACTAATCAAATTTTGAAACAATTGTTTAATCCTATGCGGATCTTTCCTTATTGTCGGAAGTTTATTATCTATACTAAATTCTATAAAATCCGGTGCATGTAATGATTCTATTGTTTGATATATCAATACATTTAAATCTACCTCATTTACAATTTTATCTTTTTTATCGATCAGAGAATATTCCAAAATTCCTCCGATCATACTATCCATTTTTTCAATATTTTGTTCAATATGACCAAAATGACTCAAAACAGTACCGCTCAACTCATCAGCATCCTCTTTTATCCAAGCGATTAATGCACTTACGTTTCGTAAGGGGGATTTTAAATCATGAGACACGACTTGCGCATAACTAGTTAATTCTTCATTACTTTTCTCCAAGTCCTTTAACATTTTTGCTCTCTGTTTTTCAAAATCAGAGATTTTAGCTGCTTGTTTCTCAATCAAGGTAGCCAATTCTATACCTGTAAGATCTTCTATATTTGTTGCTGTTTCTTTGTCTTTTTTTTCGTCGATTGATCGAAGTGTTTTTATAGCATCATTCAATCGTTCAATAACCAATCTTTGTCGCTTTGCTTCTTCAGTTAATTGCTTATTAGCATCAAATAATTCTTGCGAGCTTATTGACATTGCTCTTTGTAACATAGTAAACTGCTCTTCATAGGTATTATACGAACCATCAATCGCAGCTAAAAGCTCCTGAATTTCAGGATGATTTTTTAAATCATCAGATAGTTTCTTCCTTATCTGCCTCTTCAATAACGAATTCATTCTTTACTCACTCAATAAGGTTAAAGTCATAGTTTGATTATGAAGCTCACACCTAGTACTATTACTAAAAGGGGCTAACTCTCCATAAGAATAAAAACCAGTTATAACTGCGTTTTCACCTACTTCTTCTATAACTTCTTCAATTTCTTCTTCTACTCTCTGATCCATTACTAATTTTCTACCAATACAACTTACTAATAGTGCTAATTGAGGATCTTTATCCCTAGACTTCATAGCTATTTCTGCTGCTTTGGAAGCTCCCTCTGCTATCTTATCAATGTTAGCCATCATTAATTGTACAACGGATCCTTCTGGCACATCTCCCGCTAAAATCATAGCATTTTTTTCTTCATCAATAGAAAGGATGGTTCTTACTATCGCTTCTTTACGTCCTTCTGTTTTTACACTTAATGGATATAAAAGTGCTGATTGTGGTAATTCTGAGGCTTTATCCCCTAGATACTTTTTATATAAATCTAACGCTGGCTGATTATCTAACTCATATAATACATTATTATCTGATTTTGTAATTATCCGTTCAGGACCAAAAGGAGTCCATCCACCATACTGTGCACTAGTAATCTGCAAACTATCTCCGTAAAATCCAACTGCTACGATTTCTCCTTCTTTTGGATTTTCATTATATCCTACTAATGTTTTTTCGAACCTAGCATCATCTCCACATAAACCTCCCGTACACGGTATATCCTTATGTATTGCCTCTACACCATCTATTAAAGCCGAACCATTAACATAACTACCTTCACTTACAATAAAAATATGTTTTAAGTTTTCTGAAGGTAATTGATCAGCTAACCTTTTTCCGGTTTCAAAAGCATCCTTTTGAGTATCCAAAATGTTTTGATGACTTAATTTATAGGTGCTATTTTCAAACTCTACGGCTGTCAAAGAAATAGAGTTTTCAGTAACATTTGCTCCCAAAATTTCTCCCGCAGAAGAACCAATAATAATTTCACTATCGTCAAATAATTTCTTTACCTCTTCCAAAATAGGTTCTTTTTCTAGAATAAACCGATTCCCAAAGACTAATACCAATGGGTTTTTAAGCTTTTCATCACACGATGTGGTTGATTCCCAATTGCCATTTTTCTTTCTTTCGTATTGTTGAATTTTCATTTAGAAGGTTTTTTAAGAGTGAATAAAAAAGTGGTGCCTTTGTTTTCTTCTGAGGATACATCGACCTCTCCACCATACATATTAACTATCTTTTTTACAATCGACAGTCCAATTCCGGTGGATTTAGATTTATCCTGAGCTGTTTGAAAAATCTCAAAGATTTTACGGTGGTATGCTTCTGGAATTCCTGGGCCATTATCGGCAAGGGTAATTTCCCAAAAATCTCCAATATCATTACATTTAATGTCCAAAATTCCTTTTTCTTTATCATTATATTTTATCGCATTACTGATTATATTTTGAAATAATTGTTGAAATCTAAATCGATCACCTATCATTGTAGGAAGTGTATCATGGATATTGATTCTAAATGTTTCTGGAACATAAATCATTTCTAATATATCAGATACTACTTTATCCAGACTTACTGCTTTACCAACCTTTTCATTTCTATCTATACTCGAATAACTTAGAATCCCATCAATCATATGATCCATTTTTTCAATTTTATTAAGTAAAGCATTAAAAGAGGTTACTGCATTTTCATCTAACTTATCTTCATAATCTTCTTTTAACCAATTAATAAGCGCATTCATACTACGCAAAGGTGATTTCAAATCGTGTGATACCACGTGCGCAAAATCATTTAACTCTTTATTACTTTGCTCTAAATTTTTGAGTAATTCTTCTTTTAGTTTTTCTGCCTCTATCTGATCCGTAATATCTCGCACAATTCCTTGTGCGGCTATTGCATTATTATCTTTATCTCGAATTACACTTCCATTAATATGGACTGTTCTAACTCCATTACTTTTGGTTACTGCTCTAGCCACATAATCAGTAAAAGATCCTTTTGTAATTAATTTCTGAAAGGATTCCATAGCATAGTGAACATCATCTTTATAGATAAGAGAGGTTACATTAATTTTTTCTTTATTAACATCATAACCAAATAGCTCCTTTGCTGCGTCATTCATCTCTATTACATCACCGTTCACTTTCATCAGAACATAGGCATCTACGAGATTGTCAAACATTCCCTGTAGCTCAGAACTTTTTTTGGCTAGAACTCCTTTTAATTGTTCATTTACCTGTTTTAATTCTTGAGCAACCTCGTATAGTTCTCGTGATTTATCTTCTAGAATGCCCTCTGCTTGTTTACGAGCTGCTTTTTCCCTAGCAAGTGCTCTTTGCAATATATCAGCATTAAGTTTACCCATTTTTCATTTGAATCATAAATTTAACTTCGGTCCCATCATCTTTTAATTTCTCATATGATATAACAGCCCTTTTGTTAAAATGTTCAAATGTTTTGTGCATCAAACCTAGTCCAAAACTATACATTGACCTACTTGATTTATATATCATAGCTAATGAATTTGATGTTCTTTCTAATACCTGAAAGGTAGGAAGTTCTGCATTGGGATAAATTTTTCTTACTTCTACGTGGATATGATTTTCTATAGACTCTAACATATCCAGCGGATCCGTATAACGTTCTATCAACTGTGGATAGTTTGAAGCCAGTACACTAAAAAAGTGCTCCGCATATGTTAGCAGCAAATCATCCGTTTTAATGTTAGTATTTTTACTTAGGTTAGTAATAAGGCTTAACATTTCAGAAAACTCATACGTTCCTATTGATGTATAAACTCCATTAGATGGTAAATTGGACTCTTCGATAATTCGATCTACCATTTCTAGACCAAATTTATCCTCTACAAGTTGTAAAAACTCTGTAAAAACAATTCCTTTCATAATATAATATTAAATTGGTAAGTTAAGTTACGAGTTTTCTGGTAGTTCAGACAGAAATTAACTCATTTTTTCCCCAATATTCTATTAAAGATATTATTTTTTCTACGTAATCTTCATACTTCAATGGTTTTACTAAATATCCCGCAATTCCTTCTTCATAGCACCTTTTTAGATCTTGGTGATTATTAGAAGTACTTAAAATTATAACAGGAATATATTTTAATTTCTGATTAGACTTTAAACTTTTTAGAAACTCAATACCATTCATTTTTGGCATATTAAGATCTAGCAATACAAGATCGGGAGTTCTAGTATCATCATTCAAAATTTCCACGGCTTCCTCACCGTTTGTCGCTTCTTGAAGTTTACAATCATAATTGTTTTTTTGCAAAACTCTGGTAAACTTCATTCTTTCTATCTCGTCGTCTTCAATTAATAAAATTTTTAAATTTTTCATTTAGATATTGATTTAAAACATAAGGATTTACTGCTTATACCGTAAAAATCAATAATTTTAGGGAGGTAATCGTTTGATCCTCGTTGGAATCATTTAAACTATCGACGAGTGGTTGTTTACTGTAGATGAATGGAAAATAGAATTATTACTGCTCTATGTCAAGAGCTTCAAAAGAAATCAAATTCTGACCCTCAAATCTTGGGTGTAGTTCTATTGGGTTGCAGCACACCTCACAATCTTCCACATACGCCTGATAAGAAACAGAGGGGTCTAGCAACATTGATACCTGTTCCCAACAATATGGGCATTGAAAAAAGTGTTCGAACATAAGATTATTTATTTCAATTTTGAAACCTCATATTTTTTGTTCATTCAAAAACCAAACTAGATTAAAGTTATTCTAAAAATCAATATTTAACAGCTGTCCTGTAAGCTGTAATAACTGTAATTCTGCTAATTTAGCATCATACTTAGCCAATGTCTTATTGGTCTGAGCTTGTATTAGGTTAATTTGAGCTTGTCTAAATTCTATAGAAGTAATTTGTCCCAAATTGAACCTTTCTTTGGAACGTTCAAAATTGTTTTGATTGGTAACTACATTTTGCTGTTGTATTTCATATACTTTAAGACGATTATCATAATTCCCTAAGGCATTTGCAATATCTCTTTTGACTTGTTGCTCCACTTGAATTTTTGCCAATTCCTGTGAGTCTAATGCAATTTTAGCGTTTTTAACTCTGGTTATAGTACCACCACCGTCAAAAAGATTCCAGCTCAAACTAAGTCCTCCTGCTAAAGTATACGTATCGGCGACATTACCTGGAAAAAAAGCAGATGGAGGGTTCCTGTTTTCATTCCATCCATAAGAACCAGTGAGACCAATCGTTGGTAAATACCCAGATTTACTAACCTTTATATCATAATCACTAATTCTAATATTACTTTCATTCTGTAACAAGGTTACATTATTATCAACTGATTTTTCTAAATAACTATCAATTTCTAATCTTGAAATAAATTTTACTATAGTGTCTACCGTAAATTGTTTCTCCAATTCATTATCTACAATCACGTTCAGGTCTCGTTTGGTATTCGCTAGTTGTTGCTTTGTATTTAGTAAATTGATACTATCATTTGCCACATCAACTTCTGCATTTAGTACATTTAACTTATTATTTTGACCATACTCAAACTGATAAGTAGATCTAGTTACTCGTTCTTTAGAAATTCTGAGGGTTTCTTCTAGAACTTGTTCATTTTCTGTAAGTCGTGCTATTTCATAATATACAGAAAACAATTGCAACATAGTATTCTCTATAGTTTCTCTGGCCTGTAATTCTGTTAGATTATACTGCTCCTTTAACCTTTTATAATTATAATACCTGCCTAAACCATCAAACAATGTATAATTAAAATTAAGTGAAGCGTTGTATCGTTGAGTTTCGGCCCCATCGATTTCAATATCTTCTCTGGGTAATCCTGTATCTGGATTAATAGCTCCAGGAAATGATGTTTTAGAAGTTGTTTCTTGGTAATTTGCTCCTGCATTGGCTGCTAACGTGGGTAAATAACCAGAATTTAGTAGCCCTTTATTATTTTTTGCTACATCTATATTATTAGTTGCTATTAGAATACCATAATTATTCTCTAATGTTAATCTAATAGCTTCTTGTTTTGTTAATTTTTGGGCAAAAACACTACCACTAACCAAAAACAAAAACAAGATTAATTTTACTATATATTTATACTTGTAATTCATGTTGCTCCTCATGTTCCTCTTTTTGCTCTTTTATAGCACGTTCTACTTCTTCTTTTGTTATTTTATTCCCTGTAACTAACCACTTGGTTCCTACTTTTAACGTATTACTAAATGACAAAAACAATGGTAATACTAACAACGTAAGTACTGTGGCAAAACCGATTCCATAAGCGATTGAAATTGCCATAGGAATAAGAAATTTTGCCTGACGACTTTCTTCAAAAATTAATGGTGCTAATCCTGCAATTGTAGTTAATGAAGTTAAAAAAATCGCTCGAAAACGAGATTTTCCGGCTTCATAAATTGCACTATCAAAAGTCATTCCTGCTCTAAGATTACTATTAAATTTCCCTATAAGAACTAATCCATCATTAACCATAATACCTATCAAAGCTATAATCCCTAAGAGCGATAATATATTAATAGGAAATCCATGTATCCAATGACCGAAAGCTACAGCCGGAAGACTCAATGGAATAAGTAATAATAATAACAATGGTTGACTATAACTTCTAAACGTGAACGCAATAGTAATGTATATTAATGCTAATGCAGTAAGACCAACTGGTCCTAAAGAACCAAGAAATTTTCCAGCTTCTCTATTTTGTCCTTCATACGAAGGTGTTACTGTTGGGTATTTTGCTATAATCTCTGGCATAATCGAGTTACGAATCTCTTCTAAAATATCTGTAGAACTCGTAGTTTCTGGATTTTTTAAATCCGCAGAAATCTGAACCTCTCTCCTTCCATCTAGATGATTAACCGCTACGTCTCCTCGCTCTATAGAGTAATCAACTATTTCATTTAAGGGTATTCTCTCCCCTGCAGCCGTAGAAATTCTCATATTATCAAGATCTAAAATCGAAGATCTATTTTCTCTATCATAGCGCACCCAAACTCTTATTTCATCTTGACCTCTTTGAAAACGTTGTGCTTGTATTCCAAAAAAACCTCCTCTTACCTGCGCCATAACATCTCTAAGATTAAGGCCTAAAGCATATGCACTTTCTTTAAGCTCTAATTTAATCTCTTTGATTCCGGCAGGGTCGTTATCTGCAACATCTTTAAGTCTGGAATCATTTTCTAATATGGTTTTAAATTCTTCTTTTGCTGCTTTTAATTCTCCTATGTTGCTTCCTAATAACGAAACGGAAACTGGACTTCCTCCAAAATTTCCTCCTGAACCAAAAATCAAGCGTTCCGTACCGAAAACGGGACCTACTTTTTCTCGAATTTTGTTAGCCACTAAACCAGAATTAACCGCGTTAGGTCGTTCTTCTCCTGGTAACATATTGATACGGAGAGATGCATTGGAAGACGAATTTACACTTCTAATTATATTTTCGAATAACTGTTTCCCTCCATAATCTTCTCCTACCAAAAACTCTTCACTCAGTTCTTTATTTACGAGCCACGCTTTTTCTTCTATCATAGAAATAATAGAATCTGTTATCTTTTCATTAGTACCATTTGGCATACCTAAATCAACAGATATTACATCACTAGCAATACGAGGAAAAAACGCTGTTCTTACAATTCCTCCTCCAACGCTTCCAATTGTAAATATGAGTATTACCACAAAAATGGAAAACGTAAAAAACTTATTTTTTAATGTAAAACTTAGAGCTGGGCTATAAATGTTATCACGCAGCCATCTCATAATTTTATCTCCAAAAGTATTTATATATCTCAATTTTGAAAATAAATTAGCAATACCACTTTTAGGTCTTTTGTCTTCTGCTTTTAAAGCTTTCGAATGAGCCAAATGGGCCGGAAGAATAATTAAGGCCTCTATTAATGAAACACCTAGAGTTAGAATAACTATAACTGATACTTCTCCAAAGAAATCACCAATACGACCATCTAAAAATAAAAAGATCCCAAAAGCTATTATCGTAGTTAAAATTGCAGATACTATCGGAGGAATTACCTCCATTGTTCCATCAATCGCAGCCTGAACAGGGCTTTTTCCTTTTTCGTAATGTTGATAAATATTTTCGGCAATTACAATACCATCATCTACTAGAATACCAATAACAATGATCATCCCAAAAAGAGATAAAACATTAATGGTAACATCAAAATATCCTGCTAACACGAACATTCCTAAAAAAGCAATTGGTAGTCCAAATGCCACCCAAAATGCTAAACGAGTATTAAGAAATAATGATAAAAATATAAGTACCAGGATCATTCCTATAATCGCATTTTCTGTAAGCAATTTGGTACGCTGTACCAACGTAATAGAACGATCACTAATTACATTAAGCGTTACGTTGTTATATTTCTGATTAAATTCTTCTATATACGCTTTTGTCTTCTCTGCCGATGAGATCAAATCTTCTGTATTGGTACTTGTTATCTGTACATTAACAGAGAGATTTCCATTAAAATATGATGCATTTGGTGATTCTGAAAAACGATCCCTAATCTCTGCAACATCCTTAAGCCTTATTGTTCGTCCCGATGCATCTGCACGTATAATTAAGTTAGAGAGTTCATTGGCATAATAGGATCGATTATTTGCACGGATAAGATATTCTTCTGCATTCGTCTTAATAGTACCTCCGGTAGTTAATATATTAGCCTGACTTACTGCCTGTGCTACTTCATTAAAACTAAGTCTAAAAGCTAGTAGGTTATTTTCATTTACCGCAATTTCAATTTCTTCATCAGGATAACCGCTTATACTTATTTGCGAAATACCATCTATTGCTCTAAGATCATTTTCGATTTGTCTTGCAATCTGTTTTAAAGTAACCAAAGGTATATCTGTACCACTTATTGCAAAATCTATAGTAGGCCTAATTGCTTCTTGTTTAGAGGTTACAATAGGCTCCATTCCTGTTGGAAATGAAGGCACTCTATCTACCGCATTTTTAACTTCGAGCAACATAAAATCGATATCTTTTCCTTTTTCGATTTCAACATTAATGTTTCCGCTATTTTCTCTAGAAGTCGAAGTTACTCGTTCTACCCCTTCCAAACCCTTAAGATTATCTTCTACTTTAAGTATAATACCTTCTTCTATCTCTAGTGGAGAAGCACCAGGATAAACAACACTTATATTAATGTTTTTAGAATCTGTAAGTGGAAAAAATGATGACTTAAGCGATATTGCTCCAAAAATTCCGAATGCAATAAAAGCAATTACAATTACATCTACGGCAACGTGGTACCTAATAAAATAAGAGATTATTTTACGCATAACTACTATTTTGAATTGGTACTAATCACGTTATTATCCGCAGCTGAAGAATTTCTAGATTTGCCTTGATATATTTTCACTAGCATTCCTGCATACGCTCCAGGAACAGGTTTATTAAGGATTACATCTCCATTAGGAACTCCAGTTAAGATCACTTTTTTGTCAGAAAAATAAACTGGTCTTACATCGATAATATCTAAAATACTATCTCTAACCACAAAAATCTTATCTCCTTGTTGAAGTAAATTTCGATCAATTTCTATTGCATTCTCTGCTTTTCTGGCATTAAGATTTGCTTCTAAATACATTCCTTCTTTTAAAGACGGATCTTTAACCTCTATAAAAGTGGTTATCGTTTGAGTAGCCTGATCTACACTTCCGTTTATCCTACTGACTATACCTGTATAGAATTTAGATTTATTAAGATCGGAAAGTTCTACTGATTCTCCTATTTTTAATAAATCTGAATATTCTTTCCCTATGGCTACTTCAATTTCATAAGCGCTAGTATCTATGAACTCTCCCAGTTTTTGGCCTTGACGAATTAAAGTTCCTTCTGTAACCAAAGCTTCTGTAAGTACTCCAGAAAACGGAGCCGAAATTCTATATTTAGACAATCGCTGTTCCAGATTTTTTACATTATAATATGTGGTATAAATATTTCTACCAGTAATAAAATATTTTTCTTTTTCGGAAGTAGTTTCTGGTAGCTCTGGAGTTACTTTATTTATATCAAAGTTAGTAAGGTAATTTTGCCATTTATCAAATATATCAGGGTAATCCAGACGTAAATCAGGCATTATTGAAGTAATTAAGTTATATAAATTACTCTTAGCCGATTGTACAGATGCGTAATACTCTGAGGCATCTATACTTATTAATGTTTGTCCTTTTTGATATTGTTGACCTGTTTTAAAGAGTTTGGTGCCTCCTTTAAAAACTCCTTGCACTTCAGAAAACAATTCTAATCGTCTCTTAGCAATAAGATTACCATTGGCAGTAATCTTAATTGGAACAGTACCATTCTTAATAGTATCTACAAAAACAGTTTTAATAACCTTAGCAGATTTGGGCTTTACTCTCTTCTTACTATCAATAAGTTTTTTAGCACCAAATAAAGCTCCGGCAATTAGTAATAATCCAAGGATAGAAAGTATTACGTTTCTCATACACAATAATTTGTTTAGACTTCTAACATGAAAAGCTGCACAAAACTATCAACAACAAACGTGTGTTGCAGTTAAAGAACTCATAAAAAACAACCACCTTGTAAAAACCAAAAAAGACATCTAAAAATTTTAAATGTCTTTTTAATCTTATTTAAGATTTATTTATGTTAATCTGCTATTTCAGCGATTTTAGCTTTTATTTTCTTAAGTGTGCCAATCAAATTTTCGATTTCTTCATTACTCAAACTTTCTTGAACAGCTGGTATCAAATCGTACATAATTGGAGTTACCTTTTCGATAACTTCTTTTCCATAATCTGTGAGGAAAATTCTATTTACTCTTCTATCATTCTCATCGCTCTTTCTTACCACAAGATTCTTACTCTCCATTGTATTTACCAATCTTGTCATAGAGGTCTTATCACGATGCGTAATAAATGCTAAATCATTTTGAGATTGCCCATCATTAACTCTTAGACGCTTCAAAACACTCCATTGTTCTTTTGATAAATCCAATCCATTTTCACCAAACGCTTTCTGAACCAGAAACCCAAAATCATAATGGATTTTCCCTACCCAAGATAACGCATGTGCATTTAAATCAATGGCTTTTGTATCATTCATACATTGTATACTTTAGTTTACGAGTACAAAAATATCTATAAATATTCAGTTGTACCTGATACAAACGACAAAAATTATCATCAATTATAAGGTTCATTCTATCTTAACATTTAGGTAACATACGTTAATTTAAGTATGTTTAAAAAAAGTGACCTTGTACTATCAGAATTATAATTTTAGGGTTTTATTTTTACACATTCTGTAAATTAAACACCCCAAACAGGAGCTAAGATAATTTATCAATTTCTTCCTGTAATGTTTCCCAATTTTCCATCAATGAAGCTAAATTTTCTTTTTTTGCTTGATATTTGTCAAAGAAATCTGGTTGTGCAATAGTTTGATCATAATTAATCGCTAACTCTACGTCTATTTCTTTTATTTCTTTTTCTAGTTTGTTGATCTTAGATTCTATATTACTAAGCTTATTATTTAATGATTTTAACTTTTTCTGACTCTCATAAGATTGCTTAGCAGTTTCTTTTGTATCTGAAATAGATTTAGCTTGTTTATCTTTCTTTTCTATATCGCGTAGATCATCTACCCTTCTTTGTTCTAAATAATAATCAATATCTCCTAGATATTCTTTTATCTGCTTATTCCTAAATTCATACACGGTATTGGTTAATCCCTGAAGAAAATCTCTATCGTGAGACACTAAAATCAAAGTCCCTTCGAAACTTTTTAAAGCTTCTTTTAATATGTTTTTGGATTTAATATCTAAATGGTTAGTAGGCTCATCCATAACCAATACATTAAAAGGTTCTAAAAGCATCTTACACAAAGCCAATCGATTACGCTCACCACCAGAAAGCACCTTTACCTTTTTCTCCACTTCATCTCCTCTAAATAAAAATGCTCCTAGCATATCCCTCACTTTACTTCGGGTTTTCTCATTTGCAGCATTAATCATAGTATCATGAATTGTTAATTCACCATCGAGATATTCTGATTGATTCTGTGCAAAATATCCTATCTGTACATTATGACCTAGTTTCAGATTACCTATATGTGATATCTCATCTATTATAATTTTAGCTAATGTAGATTTTCCTTGCCCATTCTGGCCCACAAAAGCTGTTTTAGAACCGCGTTCTACTAACAAATCAATATCTTTTAGAATCTCCTTTTCTCCATAGTTTTTACCAACTTTCTCAGCCTCTATAACTACTTTACCTGGCTGCACACTTATAGGAAAACTGATGTTCATTACTGCATTATCATCTTCGTCTACTTCAATACGTTCTACTTTATCCAATTTCTTAATAAGCGATTGTGCCATAGAGGCTTTTGAGGCTTTCGCTCTAAATTTTTCGATAAGCTTTTCGGTCTGTTCAATCTGTTTAGATTGATTTTTTTGTGTTGCTAATTGCTGATCTCTTATTTCCTTACGAAGCACTAAATACTTAGAATACGGTTTATTATAGTCATAAATTCGACCTAATGATATTTCTATAGTTCTATTAGTAACATTATCCAAAAACATTTTATCATGAGAAACTATAACTACTACTCCTACATAGTTTTTCAGAAAACCTTCTAACCATATAATAGACTCAATATCTAAATGGTTAGTAGGCTCATCCAACAGGAGTACATCATTATTTTGCAATAACAACTTTGCCAGTTCAATTCTCATACGCCAACCTCCAGAAAAAGTATCTGTTAGTTTACCAAAATCCTCCCTTACAAACCCTAAACCTTGCAATACGCGTTCGGTTTCTCCTTGATAATTATATCCACCTAGAATTTCATATTGATGCGTATAATCACTTAGATCTGTTATCAATTGATTATAACTCTCACTTTCATAATCCGTACGTTCTGCTAGTTGAGTATTAATCTTATCTATTTCTCTTTCAATCTTCTTGATTTCTGTGAAGGCTTCATACGACTCTTCCAGTACTGTTCTCCCTAAAACAAAATCAATATCCTGCTTTAGAAAACCAATTTTTATTTCTTTATCCATCGCTATCTGACCAGAATCTGGTTCTTGTTCTTTGGATAAAATTTTAAGCATTGTGGATTTCCCTGCACCATTTTTTCCTACTAATCCAACTCTATCTCCGGCATTTAATCTAAAGGCGATTTCTTCGAAAAGATATTCTCCTCCAAACGAAATTGAAAGGTTATGTATGTTTAACATCAGCTTTTGAATCTTTTGTGCAAAGATGATTAATTTTGTAATAGAATAAAAGTACTATGAGCTTCTTAAAAGGAACTAAAATCTACAGCATTTTTACAGGGACATGTCCAGTATGTCAAAAAGAAAGTATGTATAAGGATAATAATCCATACAAACTTGGAAAAATCTTTCAAATGCACGAACGTTGTAGTCACTGTAACACAAAATACAAGATAGAACCATCTTTCTTTTATGGCGCTATGTATGTAAGCTATGGTGTTGGCATCGCATTTGCAGTTGCGGCGTTTGTGATTGGCAACTTATTTCTAGAACTTAATTTGTTAAATAGCTTCTTTGTAATCGTAGGAACACTAATATTCTTCTTTCCTATAATTCTTAGGTTATCAAGAAACATTTGGATTAATCTTTTTATGCATTATGGCAAAAAGAAAAACTTATCTTAATTCAAAATAGCGATTAATATCAATTTCTTTCTCTAAAGTAACTCCTTTTTCTATACTGGCATATAACTTTTCTGTCACATAAGGTCCAATCAATATACCACGACTCCCTAAACCATTTATTATGTGAAGGTTTTTATATACTGGATGCGTACCTATAAAAGGCCTTCTATCTCTAGTTGTTGGTCTTATACCGGCTACTTGATCAACAACTTTATACGCTACTTTTAAGAAACGACTTAACTTTTTTTCTAAACTTTTCTTAGCAGAAACTGTAATATCAGGAGTCTTATCTTGATTGTTATAGGTAGCTCCAACCTTATACAAATTATCTCCTAACGGAATAATAAATATAGATGATTTTACTGCTTCATTAAGTTTTAGTTCTTCTGATTTAATTATAATATACTCCCCTTTATTTCCTTGTAACGGTAAATAATTAAAGAACGGATTATTTCTAAGACCATACCCTTCAGAAAATAGAATGTTTTTAGCCTTTACTCCTTTATACTCTATGAAATCCTCTTTGACTACTAGTTTATCATACTCAAAAGACTCCGTAACCAAAGAATTCTTGCTTTCTATATAAGATAAATACAACCGTAACATCGTACTAACATCAATTTTTCCAGCATGTTTTACTTCCCCAAAATGAAATGGTATATCTAAAGCCTTATTTTGGTTTTTAATTAAATCAGAAGAAAGAAACCTTGTTAATGATGGTTTATCGCAAGCTTCAAACCATAAATTTTGTTCTTCAATATCATTAAATCGTCTCAAAATTGGAAACATAGAAATTAGAGGCACATCTAATTTACTCTCTATATTTTTATAAACATTCATTGCCAACTGTAGTTGTTCCG
Organism: Aquimarina sp. AD1; assembly: GCF_003443695.1. Lineage (NCBI taxonomy): Bacteria > Pseudomonadati > Bacteroidota > Flavobacteriia > Flavobacteriales > Flavobacteriaceae > Aquimarina > Aquimarina sp. AD1. The sequence goes on from NZ_CP031966.1 coordinate 3,226,749, forward strand.
AAGCCAACCAAGCTGGAGTAAATCGCTTAAGAATTACTGGGTTAAACAATCCCCCAGCAACCCTAGAAGATTGTTCTGAGCTATTCTCATAAACCAAATATGACTTATTATTATCTTCTAACTTATTAACAAATGATAACCCAGCTAGTCCGAATCCAACAACTATATAATCTACCATAGAATAAAAATAACAAAACGCCCAACAAAAGTTGGGCGTTTATATATTATATTAGAAACTATAGAGTTTAGTAACTCCACATATCCATTTCAAAATTTCTGATACTTTCTTTAATTCTTTCACTTTCCAATAACTGCATCAAAGCATTGTCAATGATATAATCATTTACCTCTCGGTCACCTTGAATGTTATCTTCCTTGTAAATTACCGAATTAAATCGTCTTGCATTAAGTACGTGATCATAAGTAAAAGGCATTGAGGTATTCTTCCTATTAAAAGCCTTCGCATTATGAAGTATCTCTCTTACATCAGGATACCAAACCCAAAATAACGGAACCATATCAGGCTCATCATCATTAATAAAGTTTACATCCGGTGCAACTGGAGCAATACCAAGTAGCCTATATCTTAATTCTCCCTGACGCTTATCAAAATACCAGTATCCTCTGATCTTATATTCCGAAATGTCAGCAGCACTAATTGTAGTTACCTCAATATATTGAGGATCTACAGGCTCACCAGCATTAAACTGCTCATACCCTAAATCTAACGTATCTATTTTAGACAAAGTACCATCAAGATCACTTAATGTACGTGTCTCTGTAAAATATGAATCTGCGTAAATTTTTTGGATTTTACCATTCTTAACATTTGACAACAGTACATCATATAATGCACGTCTATCAGCACCAATATTAACCGTATCTATAGGATAATATAATGGGAAATTTATACGCTCATCAAGATCGATTGTCTCCCAAGTAGTTTTTGCCCAAAGTACATCACGTTTGTCAACATAACCATATTCCAACGGAAGGTCATTATCCGCTTGAATCTGTTCGATTGTTTTTTTCCCAATATCTTCTGGACTATCAGCATTCAAAATATTGGCTTGACCAAACGAAAACAACGTCACGAATAGGCCAAAAACGGTTAATAACAAATTTTTCAAATTCATAATCATTAGTTTATTTTAGTTCGTTAACTCAATGACAACTGGAGATATTTTTTTCAATTTATATCCCTTATTCGTTTTTAACTGAGCTTTGATATCCATTACCTGAACTGTAGATCCTCTCTTTGCTTTCTTAAGTGCAGATTTTGCTCTTGAATCCAATCTACGTCCTCTTACATTAATAGTAGGCTGACCACTTACTTTAAACTTAAAGCTAGTTACGTCTAACTTAATATCAAAATCGAAATCCGGTAGTATTGCTCCAATAGAAGCTTTCTCTAAACCACTTTTGGACATTTTAATACTTCCATCTTCACCTCTTGCAGTACCTACAGGTCTTGGGATATCTTTAATTCTAAATTTCTTACTATCACTAACAGTAGTTCCATTTGGAAGTTTACCACTTACTTTGATAGCAACTTCTCTTGCTTTAACTGTAGTAACATTCATTACATATTTACCAGCTCCACCGCTTTTCTTTAGACCAGGTGCACTTGCACTAACTGCAGGAACTCCAGGAATAGAAATCGTCATAGGATTCTGAACTCCTCTATATACCACATTCATTTTATCAGCTGAAATTACAGCAGAATTTGGTTTTGGGATAACAGCATAAGTACTTTGAATCTTAATTGGTATGATAGAATCACCTTCTTTAAACTCAAGTACACCGTCTATTTTTCTTTCTCCAACATTTCCAGCTGGGAAATCTAACATAATCTGACCGTTCTGAACTTCAGTTTGCTCCTTACCATTAACCATTACTTTCGTTGGCTTTAATGTAGCGTCAAAACGACCAAGAACAATACGTCCTTTAAATTTCTCTCCACTAAAGAAAGCAGTTTTATCCGGAACAACTATCGCTTCATAATTACTAAACGATAATTCAGAAGCTTGCTGTCCAGCTAATAAAGCAGATAACACTTTACTTTCTGTAGTTTTAACATCAGCTTGCATTTGAGTTAATTTAGTAAGAGAAGCTACTAAAGGAAAACCTTCGAAGTTATATTTCAACCAGTCTACTTTTACCTTATCTCTGTTTTCTACATCTTCTGTAGAGAAAGCTTTCTCAACATCAGTTGCTACTTGACCATCAACTTCTTTTACAGAACGTATAGCTGTAACAACTCCTTCTCTATATGTCTTGATTTTTTCAAGGAACTCCGACGCCGCTGCTGAAGTTTTACCTCCTTCAAAGAATTTAGTATCTAAAGCATCAGGCTTATCCATTGTCTCGTAATCTGTTGGATCATCAGCTGTTTCTAATAACTCAGACTTTAATTGTTCCACATATGCATTAAATTCGTTAGAATAAGTACTGATTTCATCAGCCTTCTGCTTAAGTGGTGTATATTTTTCCGGTTGTTCCGAAACTTTGTCCGCTAATCCAGTCATAAATGCTGAATTACGTTCAGTAGCAATAGTATTAGCTGCTGTAAGTTTTTCATTCATTAAACCGAATGCAGATAATACTTCTTTTGACATATTTAATGCCATCATCGCTATAAATACCAAGTACATAAGATTGATCATCTTCTGCCTTGGTGATAATTTTCCTCCTGCCATATTTCTATATTTTGGTAGTTATTTTTTAAATTAAGTTAAATACTAGTTTCTGTTCATAGCACTTAACATACCACCATATACTCCATTAAGAGAAGACAGGTTACTAGACAAGCTCTTCATTTGCTCTTCAAGCGCTTTAGCGTTATCAGCAATTGCAGCATTAGCTTCAGCTTGTTTTGCAGAAGATTCTAATTGTACTTTGTACAAGCTGTTCAAAGATTCTAAGTGAGTGGCAGCAGCGGCCATTTCTTCACTATATTTTTTAGTTCCTTGGATAGCATCCACACTAGGTGCAATACCTTTAGCAGCACCTTCGAAGTTACGGATACTTTCTCCAAGACTATTCATTAAATTTGTATCTAATCTAGCCTCTTTAAGCATATCATCTAATTTTTTAGATAATAAACCTTCAGGAGTTTGAGCTTCTTTCTTATCTCTTTTACTTCCACCAGCTAACTCTGGATATACTAGAGACCAATCTAACTCATCATCTACTGGTTCGAATGCAGAAACTGTAAATACAAGTGCTTCTGTAATTAGACCAATGATAAGCATCTCGTTTCCAAAAGGCCAGTGCATAATTTTAAATAAAGCTCCAAGGATTACTACAGCCGCTCCGAGACCGTATACCATGTTCATTAACTTCTTGCTTGATTTTGAATTTGCCATAATAAATGTGTTTAGTTTTTTAAATTTTTTAAATATTAAATTAAAAAAGGGTTAGTAATTAAGGTTGATAGATAAATTTTGGGACTTATTCTAATTCTGATTTTGGGTATTATCTTCTCCAGTAACGTCAGTACCCATATAATCCTGTACCGTTCTGAATCCAATATAACTTCTAGCTGAATCCGCGTATTCGTAATCTCTCGTACTTACCTGTAGGAAATAAGCAACATCTTTCCAAGATCCACCACGTACAACTTTTCGTTTGTTCTGATCATCATTAACATTCGGGTTCATTGATGATACATATTCATAGGCTGCAGGATCATAAGAAGACTGCACCCATTCTGAAACATTTCCAGCCATATTATATAGGTTATAATCATTAGGCTCAAATGTTTTAGCTTCTACCGTATAAAGGAAGTTATCCGCAGCATAATTACCACGTAAAGGTTTAAAGTTCGCTAAGAAACAACCTCTATCATTTAGCGCATATGGACCTCCCCAAGGATATGTTCCTGATTCTAGACCACCTCTAGCTGCGTATTCCCACTCAGCCTCTGTAGGTAATCTAAAATAATTTACGAATTCCTTGTTACGTTTTTTCTGATAAGAATTTTTTTCGATAGTTCTCCAAGTACAAAAAGCTTTTGCTTGTTCCCAAGAAACTCCAACTACTGGATAATCATCATACGAACTATGCCAGAAATAATCATTATGCATTGGTTCATTATAAGAATAATTAAAATCTTTAATCCATACTGTCGTATCAGGGTATACTTCGATTACTGTTTCCTTAACAAAATCTTTTCTTCTTCCCTTCTTAGCACGAGCAGCAGCTTGAATATCCATCCAAGTAAACCTGAATTTAAAATTCTGCACATCAAATGTTCGTCTACCGTTATAAGATTCTTCTAAAGGAATGTATAAAGAATCCATAACTTCTGTATAAAACTCATCAGGATAATCTTCCGTATCCCATTCGATGTCTATATCTTTATTAAGTTTACGACCTTCGTAACCAGTTTCACCTGTTCCACTATAATTGTCGTATACATATTTTTCATAAACAGACATATCTTCTGTGTTCGCATCAAGGAAAGCATATTCTCCGATACCATCATCACCTGGGGTTTTACCCAAATCATCAGCCATGATAGCTAACTTCATTCTGATTGTAGAATCACGAACCCAGCGAACAAATTGTCTATATTCACTGTTAGTAACTTCAGTTTCGTCCATGTAGAAAGAACGAACAGTAACTGTTTTCGTAGGTGCATTAGCCAATGCAGCTTTGTCATCATCAGATTTACCCATGATAAACGATCCTCCGGGGATGAGGGCCATTCCATAAGGTTTCTCTGGATGCCATTTTTTACCCTTTACTCCGACTAGTTCTCCGCGGTTTCCTCCACCACAACTATAGAGCATTGCTACAATAGCAAAGAGTGATACAAATTTCTTCATAACGTGTTTTAGGTTAAGATCTTTGAGATTTAAGGTCGTAAACCTATTTATTTATTTCCAGAAAAACAATTTTTTTCTAAAAAAAACCTTAAATCTCCCTAATAAAAATGTTAAACTTCGTTTTTTCGTTTTGCCTTATACCATCTTTCAGGTATTTCTTGATTACAAGCACGCTCATAATCGTTGTATGTGCAAGGTAATAACGTGTGTCTTTTCAATTTATTATTTCCAGATGAAATAAATGGTATTTCTATCCACCATCTTTCTGTTTTAGGACTCTTATAAAATGAAAGAACCTCGTCTTCTATTGGTACATTATAATGAAGCGTTCCTGCTTGATTCTTAATATCCAGTTCGTTAGACCTATAATTAACTCCTTCAATAAAATACCATAATATTTGAGCAATTAATAAAGCTGTGGTTTCTTCATGTTTAAAATTTTTAAATTCATACACTCCAAAACTTTTTACTTTATCGCTAATACCTGCATATCTTGCTATAGCACAAATCTCTCTTCCATTAAATCCATTTGGAGAAGCGTATTTATAGTCAAGACAGGTAGAACTCATCGCGCCAAGATCAATAGCTACAATATCAGCATCTCTCATAATTGGCTCAACAATAGTAACATCATGAGTAACCTCTCCTAGCCTATAGGCATCGAAATATAGCTTTTCAATAAGATCTATCTCTTCTTGAGAATTAAAATAAGTTTGATACCCAATGTTACTATAATTAAAAAGATTATATGGTTGCTCTACAATAATTTTACCAACGAAAGAATTATTTTTTATCGGTTGAGAAGTATTTCCTAAATCAAATCTACTATCTACATTTACTAAGTTAACCATCCTTTCTAAAATATCGAAAGCACGATATTGACCATACACCAGATCTTGACTTCCTCCAATAATTAGAGGTGTAACATTTTTTTGAAGTAGCATTGAAAGAACATCTTTCATTAAAAAATAGGTATCACTAACCTCTTCTCCAGGAATAATATCTCCAAGATCTACAATCGAAGTATCCCAGTTGCCTGGGAAAAGATCATATAAAGATTTACGAATGGTATCAAAATAAAGATCCTCTCCTAAAAAATTAATATCATTCCTATTTTCTCTAACACCAATTATTGCAATGTTCACCTTATCTAACTCTGGCACTCCATACTCGGAGGTATGGATCTTAATTTCTTTTCCAAGTGCTTGATCTGGAAGCAAAGCAACATGCGCAGCTACTATTTCGCTAACCGGCGAAAGGAATTCTAACGACATATTTTAAGCTTATTTCTTTTTAGTAGTCTTTTTTGTAGTTTTTTTCTTTGCTGTCTTTTTCTTTGGAGCATTCTTTTCAATAAGATCTTTCACTTTCTCTAAAGTAAGCTTAGTAGCATCCACGGTTTTAGGTAATTCAATTTTAGTTTTACCTTTTATTATATTACTTCGGCCCCATCTTGCTTTCTCAACCCTGATACCTTCTTCTTCCCAATTGTGAATTACTTTATCTATCTCTTTTTGTTTCTTTTCTTCAATAAGCTGAATTATATCTTCATCAGAAAGATTATCAAAGTCATATTTTTTATTCACATTAATAAACATACCTTTCCATTTAATAAATGGACCAAATCTACCTGTACCTTTCTGTACTGGTAAATCTTCATAGGTATATATAGGAGCATCTGCTTTCTCCTTTGCATCAATAAGCTCTATTGCTCTCTCTAGAGAAGTACTTAATGGATCTTCTCCTTTATCTAAAGAAACAAATTTAGCTCCAAATTTCACATAAGGTCCAAAACGTCCATTATTAACAGTAACTGTTTCTCCCTTATAATCTCCAAGTTCCTTTGGTAATTGAAACAAATCCATTGCCTCTTCAAAAGTAACACTACTTAATGTTTGTCCCGGAGCCAAACTAGCAAACCTAGGCTTATCCTCATCTTCTGCCGTACCAATCTGCACCATAGGGCCAAATTTACCTAAACGAACACTTACTGGTTTTCCTGATTCTGGATCTTCTCCCAAAATTCTTTCTCCTACTTCACGTTCCGCATTCTGAGCAACATCCTCCACTCTAGGATGAAACTCATCATAAAACTCCTTCATCACATGTGTCCAGTCCTCTTGACCTTCAGCAATTTCATCAAAGTCCTGTTCTACTTTTGCAGTAAAATTATAATCTAAAATAGAGGAAAAATGATTTACTAAAAAGTCATTAACTACCATACCTACATCAGTTGGAATTAATTTTCCTTTATCACTACCAACTTTTTCCTTTAGATTTTTTTCTTTAATGGCATCTCCAGAAAGCGTAATCTGTACATATCCTCGTTCTTCTCCTTCTTTAGAACCTTTCTCTATATAGTTTCTATTTTGAATAGTAGAAATTGTTGGCGCATATGTAGATGGACGACCAATACCTAATTCTTCTAACTTCTTAACCAAAGCTGCTTCTGAATACCTGCTTGGCGGTCTTGTAAACCTTTCGGTAGCGGTTACATAATTATTAAACAAACTCTCTCCCACCTTCATTGCAGGAAGAATTCCACTTTGTTCTTCATCTTCATCATCATTGCCCTCTAAATAAACTTTTAGAAAACCTTCAAATTTTATCACCTCTCCATTTGCAACGAATTGCTCATTATGTGAAGTCGATCCAATTTTAACATTGGTTCTTTCTAATTTAGCATCACTCATCTGTGAAGCGATCGCTCTTTTCCAAATTAATTCATACAAGCGTTGTTGATCATGATCAACAGGAACTGTATGCCTGGCAAAATCTGTAGGTCTTATCGCTTCGTGAGCTTCTTGAGCACCTTTTGATTTACCTTTATATTGCTTAGGATTACTATACTCATCTCCATATGCAGAAATTATTTCTGCTTTTGCACTATTCTGGGCTTCGGTAGACAGGTTAACACTATCCGTTCTCATATATGTAATCAATCCTGCTTCGTACAGACGTTGCGCCATGGTCATTGTCTTACTAACAGAAAAATATAGTTTTCTCGAAGCCTCCTGTTGTAGTGTAGATGTTGTAAATGGGGGAGCTGGAGATTTTTTTGCCGGTTTTGTAGTAAGATCTGCGACTTGAAATCCTGCTCCAAGATTTTTTTGTAAAAATGCTTCAGCTTCAGCTTTTGTTTTAAAGTTCTTAGGTAATTTTGCTTTAAAAGACTTTCCTTTTTCATTAGAAAACTCAGCATCAATACGATATGAAGCTATAGGTGTAAAACCAAGTATATCACGTTCTCTCTCTACGATTAAACGAACTGATACCGATTGTACTCTACCAGCAGATAACCCTCCCTTTACTTTTCTCCATAATACGGGAGATAACTCATATCCTACTAACCTATCCAGTACTCTTCTGGCTTGCTGTGCATTTACCAGATTATAATCTATACTCCTTGGATTCTCTATTGCTTTAAGTATAGCTTTTTTAGTAATCTCATGAAAAACAATACGACGGGTTCTCTCTTTATCCAACTTCAACTCCTCTGCTAAGTGCCAAGCAATAGCTTCTCCTTCTCGATCTTCATCACTCGCCAACCAAACCATCTCGGCCTTCTTAGAAAGATCTTTTAATTTCTTAACCACATCTTTCTTATCCTTGGAGACAATATACTTAGGTTTAAAACCTTCTTCTACATCTACTCCAAGTTCTTTTGCCGGCAAATCAGCAATATGTCCGAAACTAGAAGCTACTTTATAGTCTTTTCCTAGAAACTTTTCTATTGTCTTTGCCTTAGCCGGTGACTCCACAATCACTAAATTCTTAGCCATAATCCTTTTTTTTCATCTGTTGATAATTAATGTCTATTAGTTTACAGATGGAATCTCTAATAAACATTTTTAGTTGGTAGTTACCCAGCCACGAGGGCTTTTTTCTGAGAACAAAAGTATATCAATTTTTCGAGATCAAAATTTTTTCTCAGAAATTATCATAAAAAAACCTGCAGATTAGCAGGTTTTGTTTTATTTATTATTCTACAATTACGTTCCAGCTTTCAGATTCATTTTCATTTTCAAAACCTATACCATCTTTATATAAATAATATATAGGCAAGTAGACAAAAGAAGCCGTAAAGAAAATTCCTATAAAACACAATATCATTCCTACTATTTGTGCTAACATTGATGAAATAAAAATCAATCCGAAAGCGATTAACCAAATTTTATTCCCGAATTTAAAACTTGCCTTGATTAAATCAGAAGCACTGACATCTGGATTAAAAGCAAAAATAACCCCTAACAATTGCAAAGGAACTATAACATAAAAAAGAGGAAGATAGCATAGAGATGCTGCTAATAACGCAATCCCAAAAGTTGCTATCGCTAACGTGAATATTTTACCTAAATATTTACCTTTAAAAAACATAAAATAACTGGTGGTCTGGGGAAGCCCCATATCCACCTGTTTACAAACCCTATAAAAATGAGCCGTTATAGCTAATTGAAACGCAGAGGCTACCATAGATACTATAATAACTAATATTACAAATAAAATTCCCATACCTATAGACAAGTCTTCTTGAACATACCCATAATCTCCATAACTATTTTCTAATCCAGCCACTCCAATTATTGCAAAAAGAGGTATATAAATCACAATAAGTAAAGGGATCATTATAACCAAAGAAATTAACAAATGAACAAAGCCCTGCAACCAGACTTTCTTAAAAAGCTCTATACTATTATTAAAAATATTTCCAAAATCGACAGAATTACTGTTTTCTATTTTTTCAAAGAGCTGGTTGGAATTCATAATGCGTATGGATTTAGTTAATTAGTTATCTCAAATATAAATATTTAAACAAATATAACACTGCCACTTTGTCATATATCGTTTTAAAGAGTATCTTTGCACACTATTTGAGTTAAATCAGCAAGGACATTATTATACATGGAGAAGATTATTGACGAGAACATTCAAGGACAGGCATTGTCTTTAGATAATAAAGAAGGAAACACTAGGAAGCTTTTTATTGAAAGCTATGGGTGTCAAATGAATTTTAGTGATAGTGAAATTGTTGCTTCAATTTTAGCAAAAGAAGGATTTAATACTACCCAAAAGCTTGAAGATGCTGATTTGGTCCTTGTAAACACTTGCTCTATTCGCGAAAAAGCAGAACTTACGGTAAGAAAACGTCTGGAAAAATATAATGCTGTAAAAAGAATTAACCCAAAAATGAAAGTAGGTGTTCTCGGATGCATGGCAGAACGTCTTAAAAGTAAATTCCTAGAGGAAGAAAAAATTGTAGACCTTGTAGTTGGTCCGGATGCATATAAAGACCTTCCTAATCTCATTGAAGAAGTAGACGCAGGGCGTAACGCAGTGAATGTAATACTCTCTAAAGAAGAAACATACGGAGATATTTCTCCTGTTCGCTTACAAAGCAACGGTGTTTCTGCATTTGTATCTATCACCAGAGGCTGTGATAATATGTGTACATTTTGTGTAGTTCCTTTCACAAGGGGTAGAGAACGTAGCCGTGATCCACAAAGTATCATGGAAGAAATCGATGACTTAGCTGCAAAAAAATTCAAAGAAATTACCCTATTAGGTCAAAATGTAGATAGCTATCTATGGTACGGTGGAGGATTGAAAAAAGACTTTGAAAAAGCAAGTGATTTTCAAAAAGCTACTGCGGTAAATTTTGCTAAGTTATTGGATATGGTTGCAGAAAAACATCCTAAAATAAGATTACGTTTTACTACATCTAATCCTCAGGATATGACATTAGATGTTATAAAAGTAATGGCAAACCATAAAAACATTTGTAAATATATCCACTTACCTATACAGAGTGGTAGTGATCGCATTCTTAAAGAAATGAATCGTTTACATACTCGTCAAGAATATTTTGAATTAATCGACAATATTAAAAGGTTGATTCCTGATTGTGCTATTTCTCAGGATATTATCACAGGGTTTCCTACGGAAACCGAGGAAGATCACCAAGATACATTATCCTTAATGGAATATGTAAAATACGAATACGGGTTTATGTTTGCTTATTCTGAACGCCCAGGAACTTTAGCTGGTCGTAAATTAGAAGATGATGTTCCTGAAGCTACTAAAAAGAGAAGACTTAACGAAATTATTACAGCTCAACGCCGCCATAGTACTGAAAGACATGAAGCATTCTTAGGTAAAACTATGGAAATATTAATCGAAAAAGAATCAAAAAAATCCGATGCACACTGGAGTGGAAGAAATACTCAGAATATAGTCGCCGTTTTCCCTAAAGGAGATTACAAAATTGGAGATTTTGTAATGGTTCGTATTGATGAGTGTACCAGTGCAACACTACTTGGAGAGGCTGTTGAATACTCTGACAATAATTAAAAAAACAATTTAAACAACCAATATAGTTTATCACATGGAATCAGTTCAAGCCACAAAACAGCGATTCGGTATTATAGGAAACAATCCTAAACTAAACCGATCCATAGAAAAAGCTATTCAGGTAGCTCCTACGGATATATCGGTTCTGGTTACTGGAGAAAGCGGTGTTGGTAAGGAAAGTATCCCAAAAATTGTTCATTCGTTATCACATCGAAAACACGGTAAATATATCGCTGTCAATTGCGGTGCTATTCCAGAAGGAACAATCGATAGTGAACTATTTGGCCATGAAAAAGGAGCCTTTACCGGAGCTACCTCAACCAGAAGTGGATATTTTGAAGTAGCAGATGGTGGAACTATATTTCTTGATGAAGTTGGAGAGTTACCACTAACAACACAAGTAAGACTATTAAGAGTACTAGAAAATGGTGAGTTTATTAAAGTAGGATCGTCTAAAGTCCAAAAAACTGATGTACGAATTGTGGCAGCAACAAATGTAAATATGTTCGAAGCTATCAAAAAAGAAAAGTTTAGGGAAGATCTATATTATCGCCTAAGTACAGTAGAGATCCTATTACCTCCTTTGCGAGATCGTGAGCAAGACATACACCTCTTATTCAGAAAATTTGCTTCTGATTTTGCTACAAAATATAAGATGCCAACTATTCGACTAGAAGATGCTGCTGCTCAATTACTAGAGAAATATCATTGGAGCGGTAATATCAGGCAATTACGCAACATTGCAGAACAAATATCAGTCCTTGAACAAAACAGAACGATATCCGCTAGCACATTACGAGGATATTTACCTGATATTGGAAGTAATTTACCCGCTATAATATCTTCGGACAAAAAAGATAGTGATTTTAGCAATGAACGAGAGATACTATACAAAGTGCTTTTTGACATGAAAAACGATCTTAATGATCTCAAAAAGCTGACGATGGAATTAATGCAAAGTGGAAATTCTCAACAGGTACAGAAAGAAAATGAAGGGTTAATTAGAAAGATTTATCGGGAAGAAAAAGAAGAAGAAACACCTTTTGAAGAACCTGTAACGCAAACAACAGAAGTTTTACAAATAACCCCTTCTGACACAATTAAAAAAGACGAAGACAAATATCATTTTGCAGAGGAAATTGAAGAAGAAGAAACTCTTTCCTTACATGATAAAGAATTAGAGTTAATTAAAAAATCTCTGGAACGTCATCGCGGAAAAAGGAAAGCGGCGGCAGAAGAATTAGGAATAAGTGAGCGCACCTTATATAGAAAGATTAAACAATACGATCTTTAACACAAAAAATAAACACTCATTAAAAACATATAAAATTGGTACACAAAATTAAATATACCATTGTAGCAATCATCGGAATTATTATAATCCAAGGATGTGGGGCATACTCTTTTAGTGGAATAAACACTACAGCAACTACATTTCAAGTAGGTTTTTTCCAAAATCAAGCATCAATCATTATCCCTGGAATTGATCAAACGTTTACCAATCAGTTACAAGATTTGATATTAAATCAAACTAATCTAGACCTGGTAACTTCTAACGGAGATATTGCCTATGAAGGCGAAATTGTTCAATATTATGTAGCCCCAACCAATGCAACATCAGCAAATACAGCTGCACAAAACAGACTTACCATTGCTGTAAATGTTCGTTTTTATGACATAAAGAACCCTAAGGAAGATTTAGAACAACGTTTTTCATTCTTTTTCGACTACCCAGCTACACAAGCTGAGACAGCTGTTAGAGATGAAGCTGTCCAAATAATCTATGACAGAATTACTCAGGATATACTAAATGCTACATTAGCAAAGTGGTAAAACCTTAAATTATTATTTTTTGAATACCAAAGAACTTACATATCTATTTCAAAACCCTTTATCTATAAAAAAGGAACAAACAGAAAATCTAGTGAAAATCATTCAAGAGTTTCCTTATTTTCAGTCTGTAAGATCTTTACTCTTAAAAGGGCTTAAAGAAGATGAAAACTTCAGATACAATCAAGAATTAAAAACTACAGCAGCTTATACTACTGACAGAGGAGTTTTGTTTGATTTTATAACATCTGAGCTCTTTAATAACAGTATCAAAACACTTGATACAGAAAAGAAGATCAATAGTGATATCGATGTTGTAGACGCGCAAGAAGTTAAAGTACTCGAAAGAATCTCCATAGACGATGCTGTATCCATGAATATGGAAGAAGCTGAAGATGTACTTGACCCATCTTTGTTCTCTCATAAAGATGAAGATACCCCTAATAATATTACAATTGCAGAAACAATCATAGAACAATCAGAAAAAAATAATAAACCTGAAAACACTATAATTGCAAAAGATGCCGAAAAAGAATTGGATATAGATAAACCATTTGATTTTGATAAAAAAGAAGCGCATTCTTTTGCAGAATGGTTAAAACTTTCGTCCATACAACCAATTGACAGAGAAACTGAAGTAAAAAATCAAACCGAAGACAAAAAAGGTGAAATTGAAAAACCTTCTGACCAAGAACACAAGTTTAACCTTATCGATGAATTTATTGCCAACAACCCAAAGATCAAACCAGCAGAAAAAAATGCCCCATCTCGAAATTTAGCTAATGAACATATGGTAGCTCCAGACGAGCTAATGACAGAGACTTTGGCTAGAGTTTATTTAGCTCAAAAAAAATACAAAAAGGCAATTCAGGCATATAAAATATTAATTTTGAAAAATCCCGAAAAAAGTGGTTTCTTTGCAGACCAAATTCGAGCGGTAAAAAAATTACAAGAAAATAAATAACAATATATAATGACAACGTTTTCAATCTTTTTAATATTAATCGTAGTTGTGTCATTTTTACTGGTAGTAGTAATTATGGTTCAGAACCCTAAAGGAGGAGGTTTATCGTCTTCTTTCGGTGGAGGAGGAACACAACAATTAGGCGGTGTAAAAAAAACCACAGATTTCTTAGATAAAAGTACTTGGGCATTAGCAACACTGCTATTAGTTCTTATTCTTTTATCTAATGTAGACTTAATGGATGGAGCTACAAATCAAGATCCAACAGTAGACACGAATGATATAGAATTGATTCAGGATGCACCTGTTGCTCCTGCAACGGATGACACACCTGAAGAATAATTCAGTTTATGAAACCAAGATACAATGCCGACTTGTCATACAGTCGGCATTTTTTGTTTCAATTTGTCAGTATCAAGCCACTGGCATAATTTCTGAAATGCATAGCATCAAATAATTCATTTTAATTTAAAAATATAAAACCAATAATAATGGGAGTAAATATTAAACCTCTTTCGGATCGTGTGGTTATTGAGCCACTTCCAGCGGAAACGCAAACGGCATCAGGATTATACATCCCTGATTCAGCACAGGAAAAGCAACAAAAAGGTAAAGTAGCTGCTGTAGGTAGCGGTAAAAAAGATCACGAAATGACCGTAAAAGTTGGTGATACTGTACTTTATGGAAAATATTCTGGTACTGAATTAAAATTAGACGGTAACGATTATTTAATAATGCGCGAGGATGATATCCTAGCAATCGTTTAACATTCAATCAAAACACAAATCTAAATTTTTGATACCCTGAAGTAAATCAGGAATTCAAGATTAAAAAATTAAAAATATTATGGCTAAAGACATAAAATTTGATATAGAAGCACGTGACGGAATCAAACGTGGTGTAGATGCATTAGCAAATGCAGTAAAAGTAACCTTAGGGCCTAAAGGTCGTAATGTAATCATTAGTAAATCATTTGGTGCTCCTCAGGTAACTAAAGATGGTGTTTCTGTAGCTAAAGAAGTAGAATTAGAAGATGCTCTAGAGAATATGGGAGCGCAAATGGTAAAAGAAGTAGCTTCTAAAACAAATGATCTTGCTGGAGACGGTACAACTACTGCTACCGTTTTAGCACAAGCTATCGTAAAAGAAGGTCTTAAAAACGTAGCTGCTGGAGCTAATCCAATGGATCTAAAACGTGGAATAGACAAAGCCGTTTTAGCAATTACAGCAGATTTAGAAAAGCAGACTAAAGAAGTGGGAAGCTCTTCGGACAAAATCAAGCAAGTAGCAGCTATTTCTGCTAACAATGATGAAACTATTGGAGATCTTATTGCCAAAGCTTTCGGAAAAGTAGGAAAAGAAGGAGTTATTACAGTAGAAGAAGCTAAAGGAACAGATACTCACGTAGATGTTGTAGAAGGAATGCAGTTCGACAGAGGATACCTTTCTCCATATTTCGTTACTAACAGCGAGAAAATGACTGCAGATTTAGAAAATCCTTATATTCTTTTATTTGACAAAAAAATATCAGCAATGAAAGATTTATTACCTGTTCTTGAGCCAGTTGCTCAAACAGGGAAGCCTCTTTTAATTATTGCAGAAGATGTAGACGGAGAAGCATTAGCAACACTAGTTGTAAATAAACTTCGTGGCGCATTAAAAATCGCAGCTGTAAAAGCTCCCGGTTTTGGTGACAGACGTAAAGCTATGTTAGAAGATATTGCTATTCTAACAGGAGGTACTGTAATTTCTGAAGAAAGAGGATTTACTTTAGAAAACACAACTATTGAACATTTAGGTACTGCAGAAAAAGTAGCTATTGATAAAGACAATACAACTGTTGTAAACGGAGCTGGTGCTGAAGATTTAATCAAAAACAGAGTAAATCAAATCAAATCTCAGATCGAAACAACTACTTCTGATTACGATAGAGAAAAGCTACAAGAGCGTTTAGCTAAATTAGCTGGTGGTGTTGCTGTTTTATATGTTGGTGCTGCTTCTGAAGTAGAAATGAAAGAGAAGAAGGATCGTGTGGATGATGCACTTCATGCTACTCGTGCTGCAGTAGAAGAAGGTATTGTTGCTGGTGGAGGTGTTGCTTTAGTTAGAGCTAAATCTGTTCTAGAAAAAGTAAAAACTGAAAACGCTGATGAAGCTACAGGAATACAAATTGTAAACCGTGCTATAGAAGCTCCATTAAGAACGATTGTAGAAAATGCAGGTGGAGAAGGATCTGTTGTAATCTCTAAAGTATTAGAAGGCAAAGACGATTTTGGATATGATGCAAAATCCGAAGCATATGTAGATATGCTAAAAGCTGGTATCATTGACCCTAAAAAAGTGACTCGTATTGCTTTAGAAAATGCAGCTTCTGTCTCAGGAATGATCCTTACTACGGAATGTGCATTAATTGATATCAAAGAAGATGCTCCTGCTGGAGGTGGAATGCCACCAATGGGTGGAGGAATGCCAGGAATGATGTAATAGCAAATTGCTATAGATATAAAATTAGCTAGTTTATGCTAAAATACTTAACCCCGTTTCAAAAATTTGAAACGGGGTTTGTTTTTAATATCAATATTGAATTCCCAATGATTAAAACCTTTTTCTAAAAATAGTATCTTTGGATTCATAAAAAAATAAACCAACTTTAACCTTCACTAGTAGTATGCCTAGTCTATATGATGACTTATTTGAAGAAGATGGAAAGAAGAGCAAAGCCAATGATTCTAAATCCCAGCCTATAGACCTGGACAATGATCGTTTTCAAGAAACAGGAAAAGAGTCATTAGATGAGATATTAATACTATCAAAACAATTTAATACAAAGGCAGAGCCATTTTCTAAGCTACTTACCAATACCAGAGCAATCGATCATGAAATCGAAAAAGGAATCATTGATTTTTTCTTAGTTGCAAAAGATAAATACGATCAAGGTACTTTAGCAAAAGAACGTGATTACTATAATTTACTTCAAAACAAATTTGAAGCTGTCATTACCTCAATGCGAGATCTAGGAAGCATACACCTAGAAACAATTAAACAATTTAATCGTGATATTGATAAGGATTATTATTCCATCCAAAAGACCGATAAGCAAGTACAATCAGATAAAGAAATAGCAATTGATCATATCAATATGCAAAGAAAAATTCTTGCAGATGCAGCAGCAAGTTTATCAATTCTAGAAGAAGCTTTAGCAAATACCGAAGATCGATTACGCAATTATATCAACGCTGGAGGAGTAAATAACATCTCTCGTTCTGAATGCGAAATTTTAACACAAAAGCGTATAGATTTAACCAGCGGAAAATCATATCATTTTGATTATTCATTTTTCAAAATGAATTTATTAGATAAAACAGCTATCGCAATGGGAATGTATTTAAAAGAGACTACATCACAATATTTAAATAAATTAAATAACGTTTTTCGTTAATAATTGAACTAATTGTAATTACGAATACTCCTTAACAATATCGGCTACCAATCTTGAAGTTCTTTTATATTTTTCTTTTGCTAATAATCGCTTTGGTGGTGCTTTTCTAACCTCGCAATCCATAATAGAACAAGATTCGCAAGTAACTCCAACCTTCACCTTTGGAATTTTAGAATCATTAACAAATGCAATTTTTTTCTCCAAAGAAGATGATATTAAAAATCCAATACCAATACTACGATAATAATCTTTTCTAAATGGATCTTTGGTAGCAGACGTAAACACAAGATATTGTTGATCCGTATCTGCATAATCAGAAATCTGAATATCGAAAGAATAAGATAGATCATCACTTGCAGTACGTTGTAATGTTTTAATAGCCATCCATCTCCTACAGTAATGCTCATTAATCTCATTTGCATGAGGTTGTTGTTGATGCGTGATATGCAATTCCTTCACTAAATTAAATCGCTCCATTCCTTTTCTATGAGTAAACCTTAAAAAGAAAACATTCTGCATTCCAAAATCCTTAGGCAAAATATTAGTTAGACGTTGGTAAAAGGATTCTGGAGAAGCATTATACAGCTTCATTATTTTATGAAAAGATTTTTCGGAAAAACGTTTTCCAGTAAAAAGATCTTTTAGATGACCTTTTAAATGATTCCTAGGTATAATTAATGCCCCTGCAAAATAAGAAGCATAAAAATTATGCAATACCTCTTCGAAATTATCATAACGTATCCAAGAAAAAGTATAAGGTCGCTGTTTAATCTCCATATATTGATACCCCAACTCCTTTGCATAGATAAATGTTTTCTGCGGCTCATCTACTCTATCTGATAAAAGGAGTGTTTTTGTTGATGGTACAAATACAGATCTCAGATTATCCAACTCTTCGTGATGCGGTATTCCTGCAGTATTAATAGTATAACCATACTCCTCGATCAAAATCTCTTCTAATTCTGACGCAGCAATATTACCCGACAAGTCTAATTGATAAGAATTGGCAAATCGTACGGCAGTATCTTCTAAATCCTTGAAAAAATTGTTATGCGCTTCTTGATAAGATCGTAAAGAAGCTAAATAAAAACCTTCTCTACTCATATTATAATGCTGAGCAATTTCTATGATAGTACTTATAAATGCATTTACCTTAGAAGGGGCATTCGCGATAATATCAATAAGGTCACTTTGCTGGATTCCAAATAACTCTAGTGGAATTTCATCAAGAATTCCTGACTGTAAAATTTCTCCAATTGGAGCAAGGTTTTTATCTAATTTTAAGGAAACTAAACTATCATAAGGCACCTCTAAGGTTTCTGCAAGCTTAATTATCTTATCTGTTTTTGGATATTTTTTTCCTTTTTCTATCTCATTAAGGTACGACTTAGACAACCCACTTAACTTGGATAAACCAAAAAGCGACAAGTCTTTATCTGTCCGTATTTGCTTGATTTTCAGACCAAAAATCAATCTAATATATTCTTCTGCTATTGCCATAAAGCCAAAAGTAGGGATTTTCGCGAATATTTTCAAAAACAAAAAATTCACATTTAGCGAACGTTCGCTTGTTTTATAAAAAACTTTTTTTTAATATTGTTCACTCAAACGATATAGTTATGGAAACTCAAACAAACCTAAGTCAGAAAATTAGCTTTACAAAAGAGGTGAAAAATTATCATCCAGAGATTCTTACGGATGGTGCTTTAGCTTTTCTTGAAGCTTTGCATAATCGTTTTGACGGAAGACGATTAGCACTTTTAAACAACAGAGAACAACAGCAACAACTGTTTGATCTAGAAACTTTTCCAGCATTTCCGGAAAACACTAAAGAAATTCGCAATAGTGAATGGTCCGCAGCTCCAATACCTGCAGATCTTCTGGATAGAAGAGTAGAGATCACAGGTCCTGTTGACAGAAAAATGGTCATCAATGCCTTAAACTCGGGTGCAAAAACATTCATGGCAGATTTTGAAGACAGTAATGCTCCTTTATGGGAAAACTGTTTACAAGGACAAAAAAATCTCATGGATGCCGTCAACAAAACTATTTCGTTCTACAATCCTAAGAAAGATAAAACGTATCAGCTAAATGAAGAAGTAGCTACATTAATTGTACGTCCCAGAGGATTACACCTTAATGAGAAACATCTTTTAATAGAAAACAAAGAAATTAGTGCTTCTCTTTTTGATTTTGCATTGTATGTATTTCATAACAACGAACAACTAAAAGAAAATGGCACCGCTCCTTATTATTACATCCCTAAACTAGAACATTTTACAGAGGCAATCTGGTGGAATGACGTGATCGATTTTTCTGAAGAATATCTTGGTTTAGAACATGCAACTATAAAAGTTACTGTGCTAGTAGAAACTATTACAGCTAGTTTTCAATTAGATGAAATCATTTATGCATTAAAAGAACATATTGTTGGATTAAACTGTGGAAGGTGGGATTATATATTTAGTTACATCAAAAAACTAAGAAATCATAAAGGTTTTGTAGTTCCCGATCGTGCTCAAGTAACTATGACAAGTCCATTTATGGATGCTTATAGCAAAAGAGTAATACAACGATGTCATAAAAGGAATATATTAGCCATAGGAGGTATGGCAGCTCAAATTCCGATCAAAAATGATGAAGAAAGAAACAAGCAAGCATTTGCCAAAGTAAAAGCTGATAAAGAACGTGAAGTAAAGAATGGTCATGATGGAACTTGGGTAGCACATCCAGGTCTGGTACCATTAGCTATGGGTGTTTTCGATATGCATATGCAAGAAGCAAATCAATTAGATGTAAAAAGAGAAGATGTAGTTGTAACAGAAGAAGATCTTTTAGAAATCCCTCAAGGAACTATAACAGAAAAGGGAATCCGAGAAAACATTAATGTTGGCATACACTATATCGCAACTTGGTTAGGAGGAAATGGTGCTGTAGCTCTATACGATCTTATGGAAGATGCCGCTACCGCAGAAATTAGCAGAACCCAAATCTGGCAATGGCTCAAAAACGAAGTAAAACTTGATAATGGGTTGAGACTGAATTCTAATATGTTTCATATTCTTTTTGAAGATGAATTGAAAACCATAGAAGATCAAGCAGGAAAAGATCTTTTTGATAGTGAAAATTATCAAAATGCAATCCAGATATTTCACAACTTAGTTACCACTGATAGATTTGAAGAATTTTTAACAACACAAGCTTATAAATACTTATAATAGATTAAAATCATATAGTTAAAAAGCTATTAAAGCTACCACACTAAAATTAAACAATTCTAATTTTTTCCGATTTTATAATTGTGCTCTTACAGCATTCGTTTTAAACGAATGCTGTTTTTTTGTAACATCTAACTACACTTGTAGTCTTATAAAAGTAATATAACAAACCATCAATCAAATGCCAGTCACACAAGATATCAATACTCAAGATAACTGGAAGTTATCAACAAAAATTATTTTTAGATTCTTTTTTGTTTATCTCTTTCTAAACATCTTTCCGTTTCCATTCTATTATATAGGTTTAATTCCAGGACTAGGGAATATTTTCTCTTTCTATTACGACGGATTTGAGCAGTTATGTCTTTGGAGTGGAAAAAACATCCTAAATATCACGTATGAAATATCTATGCAACCTTCGGGAAGTGGAGATACTACGGCTGATTATGTATTTCAATTCGTATACTTATACATTGCAGTTATCGCTACTATCATCTGGAGCATTATTGATTTAAAAAGATCTAACTACAACAAGTTATTACTTTACACAAGAACCCTTGTTAGGTATTACCTAATTGCTACTATGTTTTCTTATGGGTTTTCTAAAGCTTTCACCCTTCAATTTTCGGAGTTACGAAATATAGACCTCATCAAACCTTTTGGTAATCAATCTCCTATGGGGTTAATGTGGAATTTTATGGAGTATAGTGATACTTATACGAAATTTTCAGGTTATGCAGAAATCATTGCTGGGATATTATTGATTTTTAGAAAAACTACACTTTTAGGTTCATTTATGATCATAGGTGTAATGTTCAATGTTTTCATGATGAACATGAGTTATGATATTCCTGTAAAGTTGTATAGTGCTTTACTAACAATAATGGGATTATTTTTATTAGCACCAGATATTAAAGACATTCTAAATTTCTTTGTTCTAAACAAAACGGTGAATCAAAAAGATATTCCGCAATATTTTAGTAAAAAGAAACTACAAATTGCTGCTATTTCAATAAAAATTATAGTTATAGGATATCTATTTTACACCAATATCGAAGGTTCTATTGAAGGAGAAAAACAGTGGGGTAAAAAAGCGCCAAAACCAGCTTTATTTGGTATTTACGAAGTAAAAGAATTCATTAAAAACGATGACACTTTACCTCCATTAACAACAGACACTATCCGCTGGAAACGCTTAATAGTAGATAAACGATATAGTAATATTCAGACTATGGATGAAATGTTTATTCGACTTAAAGAAAAAACAGATTCGACATCACAAACATTAAATCTAATTTCATATAGTGATAGCACAGATATAAGAAGTTTTTCTTATACGAAAAAGGATAGCATCTATACTTTTGAAGGAACTTACAAATGTGATAATCTTAAAATTATTGCTAAAAAGAAAGAACGAGAAGAATTCTTATTGATTAATAGAGGGTTTCATTGGATCAATGAAAATCCATTTAATCGATAATTTTAAACTTGGTTTTAATTGTTTTTATAAATAAGAAAGTACTCCTATTTTTAACCACATTTCCATCTAAAATCAGAAATCTTAAACTTTTTATTTTTAAAGTTATAGTGCCACCATTCTGTTCTAATAATAGAGAAACCATGTTTTTCCATAATTTCTTTAAGTAGTTTACGATTAGCAAGTACCTCATCAGATAGCGACTTATAAGAATGATGTGCTTCTTTACCAAAATGATCGAATTTAGTACCCATATCAAGTTGATTCCCTTTCAAATCAGTAAGGGTTATATCTACGGCAGCTCCCTTATTATGAATTGATCCTCCTTTAGGATCAGCAACATACCCAGGATTAGGAAATATTTTCCACATCTTTTTCTGTACACTATGCGGTCTATAGCAATCAAACAACTTAATTCGATATCCTTTTGCCATAAAATCTTTATTAGCTGCAATTAGTGCTTTGGCAACAACTCCTCTTACATAACACTTAGCACAAGAATAAACTGCTTTTTTCAAAAAATTATCGCTGGTGGCGTATTTCATGTCTAACACAAAATAATTAGATAATTCCTCAATATTTACAAACTCTCCATCCTCAATTGGACTTTGCTCTACTGTCTTGTTATCGAATCTATCTAAAGAATCTTGCCATTTCTGCATATTCTTTTCTACCCTTTCCGCTCTTAACTGAATGGCTTTTGATTTTTCTAACAATGCTAATGTACTAGCACTGGTCATAGTAGTGACAGAGGTTTCCTTACAAGAAAAAAGTAAGGCTAAAAATGTAATAAATAGTAGTTTTTTTACCATATCCCTTTCGTTTTTGACCACAATATTTATTAGTATCTAATTTTACAACAATAGCAAAACATATCGTAGGTGAGTTTTTAAAAAAACACCCCACAATACTAACGATTGTAATCTAATAAAAAACGTAATCCAATATTTCCCTAAATTAAAGATACGTTGTTTTCACCTACAATGAAAGAAAAACGTTAATATTTTAACATTTAGGAGTTTAAAAATATTTATTCTAAGTAAGTTATTTTCTTCCTAGGGTATCAATTATACTACCACAAGTAAGCATTGCTTCTCCAAAATAAGGGTTCCTAATTTCTTTTTCCTTACTTAACCAAATAGCCCCTTTATTGTTGCCTGCCATTGGACACTTTTGAATATATATGTGTTCAGAAAAACTATCTATTCTTTTAATCATACTCTCTAAATTTTCATTTAGACTAATAAAGTAATCTCTTTGTTCTTCTAGACTTTCTTTTTCTTTGATTAATTCTAAAACAAGTAAAACTTCCTTCAAATATTTGCCAACATCGTTTTGTAACTCCTTAGTATCTATATCTTCTAGCCCTTCTATCATTTTTTCAGAAAACACGGAAGCTTCTTTAGCATCACTCTTTACCAAAGCATCTTTTAACTTAAAATACACTGACAATGTCCGAAGAAACCTTTTTTGAAAATCACCTGTTAGGTTTATTTTCTCACTTTCTTCTTTATCCGATGAACCAGTTGTTTCTGTCTGATTCATCATAGATCGTTTGCCTTGCAATTGAGCCGCAGCGTCTACCGTAAAAGTTCCGTTTGTCACAATTGTCTCTCCTTCTTTTATGCCTTCTAAAATTTGATATTCGTGCTCATAAGAAGTGCCAAGTGTTACTTCTCTCATCTCAAAAACAGGTTGATCAGATTTAACCTTTACATATACAATTGAACGTTTTCCGGTCCATAAGACCGCACTTCTAGGTATTGCAATTGTTTTATTAGATTCCTGGTTTGCTACCGCAATAACTCCTTCTATAAACATTCCAGGTTTAAAAACATTATCTTTATTTACAAGTACAGCTCTCACAGTTATCGTTCTTGTATTTGTATCTAAAACTGGATCTATAAATGAAATTTTAGCATCAAAATTCATCTCGGGATATGCTTTCGTTTTAATTTTAATATGTTGTCCAATTTTTAATAAAGAAATTTGATTCTCATAAGCATCAAAAGATGCCCACAACGAATTTAAATTTGATATTTTATATAATATTTGCCCTCTATCCACATGATTTCCTTCTTCTATTATTTTTTCAGAAACTACACCAGACATATGCGCATGGATAGGAAATGTTTCTTTGATTTTTCCAGAAGATTCGATTAAATCAATTTGATCTTCTGAAATTTTCCTTAGCTTCAACTTATTCCTTACCGCCTTATATAGAGCTGGTTGTTCTTTTTTTAATTTAACAGCGGTTAACAACTCTTGCTGAGCAGCCACTAATTCCGGAGAATATAAAATTGCAATTGTTTGTCCTTTATAAACTTTATCTCCTACCGAATTAATCAACAATTTTTCTACTCTACCCGAAAAATGGGTTACCTGAACCGTATTGGTTTCTTCATTTTCTTTAATCTTACCTGATAATTTCACCTCTTGCGATTCTGAAGTCGTCATACCTACCACAGAGGTCCGAATATTAGCTAAAGCCATTGCATTTTCAGTCATACTAAACTGATCCATCGAAAGTCCATTTTCTTTGATTTCAGAACGCACCAAATCCATCCCACATATTGGACAATCTCCAGGTTCGGATTTCATAATTTTCGGATGCATCGAACATGTCCACATTTGATCTAAAACTTCTGCCGAATGATTGTGTTCTTCAATAAATTCGCTAGTCGAATTACCATCAAAAATAAGATACCCTAAAAGCAACCCAATCAATATTGAAATGATTATATAAACAACATTTTTCTTCATCATAATTATCTTTTAAAAAATTTCCTAAGTGTTGGAGAGGAAACATACCAAAGTAAAAAACCGCTAAGTACCGTTATCAACCCTAATAGAGAAAAAACTCTTAACACCTTAGTATTAAAATCATCTCTTCCTTCATAATCCATCGTATGTGTCATCCACAAAAAATCGAACCATCTCCAAGATCGATGTCTTACTCTCTGAAAAGAACCATCTAAGGCAGAGATATATGCTTTTACATTATCTGGATGATTATAATTAATTACAAATGCAGGTAATGATCTTCCTCTATACTCGTGATGTTTTCCAACTTCGTCAATAAAATCAATTGAAGTAACCTCTAAATCAGATCGCATATGTACTGAAGCTATCTTTAACGCTTCTTCTTTTGATATTCTTGATTTTAATTTTCCAGACTTAGCATCTATTAAAACACTATCATTTACCCAATAAAATGGGTGACCTGCTATTGTTCTTAATTCTAAAGAAGAAACTGCAGGTAGTAAAAAAGTCGAATCTAACTTTAACAAATTAGAATGTACTACTGGAGTTATTTCATTTTTAAATTGATCACCATGAATCTCATCAATATCCGTCCAACTGAAATATAATCCACTAATTGTCCACATTAAAAATTGTATTCCTAAAAACACGCCCAGATAACGATGTGCTTTTCTTATAAATATTGCTGTTTTTCTTTTAACCATTCTATCAATATTTCTTCTATGAATATATTTTTATGAGCATCCAAAAAGCCATTCCTAGCATAATCGAATTCTCAATAAAAGTAGCTTTAGTCATCGGCAATTTTAGAGCTGTTCCTAAACAAGCACACTGGATACTTCTTTTGTCTATTAATACTTTAGTAACACCAATGGTTGTGATACCCAAAATTAATATGGTAATTATTAATGCTATATCAATTTTAAATCGCATTAAAAACATCAACCCTAATCCAACTTCTATAAAAGGATATACCCAACTATAAAAGGATATTTTTTTAGCCAAAGGGTCATACATTGCAAACGACCCGAAAAAACCTTTTAAATCTAGTATTTTAAAAAAACTAAAAACGACATAAAACAACCCCATAAAATCCATCATAAAATCATCCGTATTCCACGATTGATAATTGATCATTACAGATGCACTAGTGATATATCCAAAAATCAAAAAAAGTGGCAATAATTGTTTTAATTCACTCTTATCTGATACGAGAATATCTTCTACTGCATTATAATTTTGATTTCCTTTTTCTGTAATTGTATACTTAGTTGGAATTGTTTTCATTAAGTCATCAATAGTCAACTTCTGATTAAAAACAATAATAGCTTCTTTACGCTCTAGACTTACGTTAGCGTCAGATACTTCTGGAATACTAGTCAAAACTTGTTCTAATCCTGATCTGCAACCTTCGCAGGTCATCCCATCTATATGATATTTTATTTTCATTTTATTGTTTCATTAACGCTCCCACATTTTAGCATTTTATTGCCATAGTAAGGATTACGTACTTCTTTAGAGTCGGATAACCAATATCCTCCATTTCCATCAAAAGCCATTGGACAAAATTGCTTATATACCTCTCCAGAAGTAATGGCAGAAGTATTAATTAATTTTTCGGTTTCTACCGTAAGTGTTACAAAAAAATCTCTTTGCTTTTTAATATCTTTAGTAAGAGCGATTAATTTTGTTGTAGATTTTAATTGTTTTGTTTGATCTGTATCCTTTATAAAATTATCCATCTTTTTCGCTTCTTGCTGTACAACCTTAAAATTAGAATTTACCAGCCCTCTTTTTATCAATAAATATTGATCATAAATTTTGGTAACATTATCATCATCAAAAACAATTTCACTTCTAGAATCTGTAAGATTAAGATCCACATTGCTTTCTACAGCTACTTCTTCTTTTACTGGAATCTCTTTTTTTGATTCCTTCTGATCCTTCCCACAGGAATAAATTGATACAACTATTATACCTGCAAGAATGGTTTTTAAAAATATTTTATTCATTATTTTATCTTTTTGTTATTACTACTTTTTTCTATTATACTACCTTAAATAATTCAGCACTGCCGTTTGCATAAAATACATTGCTATAGCTTCAATTTTCTTGTTTTCGAAATCTAACAACATCTGTTGTACATCTAACACATCTTCAAAATTAAGCTGAGTTGTTTGGTATGCTGATAATATTATCTCTTCTGCTTGTTTAGCCTGCATTATATTTTTTTGTTGTGTGTCGTAATTAATTCGAGCGGTAATCCTATTATTTATTGCTTCTTCCATCATATTTTCTAGGTTATTCTGAGAAGCTTCTCTTTTTTGATATACTTCCTCCTTTTGTAACTCATACTGTTTAGAACGCGACTTGTGTTTTTTAGAAAAAAGAGGAACAGAAAGTGAAATCTTTGGCATAACAATGTCTTTTCCATTATCAGAAAAACTAATATTTGGTCGTTCTTCAACAATTACGTAATCTAAACCTATACCTATTGAAGGCAAAGATTCTTTGGCATTAACACTCTCTTTTTTATCTAATAAATCACCTAAATGATCATAAGTCATCAATTCGGGATGGTACGTGATATCATCTAATATCATTGTAGGTTCTTCTTCGGGAATAAATAAATTATCTGGAACTACTAATGGATCAAAACCATCTCTATGTAACAATTGATTCATTGCTGTTTCAGCCGTAAGAATTTTTCCTTTTAAAATCTCTTCTTCGTTCTGAAGATTATTTTTTGCGATATTAAATTTTAAGACATCTACGGTAGATGCTCTATTATTCTCAACTTCTTTAAGTGCAATCTCAATATAAGTATCTAATAGCTTATTTTGTTCTACTAATATTTTTTGTCTTGCCTTTAATTCATATAGCCTATAATAAGTTTGCTCTACCAGCAAGGTAATTTTCCTTTTTGCAATTTCTAATTCATTTTTATTTACCTCACTTTCAGTAGAAGCAGTTTCTTTTCTTGCTTTTATTGTTCCAAACCAAGGGATATTCTGCTGCACATTGAATCTAGCTTTTTGGGCTCCAGTTCGTGTTTCTGGTTCACTTACGAAATATCCTGTTCCAATTGTTGTATTCGGCAACCCTCCAACTTCATGTACCTTTTCTAAACTTACATCTAATACATTCTGAGCTGCCTTAAGTTCAGGATTATTTTCTTTTGCTTCTCTTATATATTCTTGCAACGTCTGAGCACTGGTAATATTTAAAAAGAAAATAAAAAAACTCAATATTGCTCCCTTTTTCACCTCAAAGAGCGAGGTAAAAAAGTAAAAATGGCTATTTCTTTTATTTAAAATATTTATTGTATTCATTTCCTTTATTCTATTTTTTCTTTTTTTAATAAAAACTCTGCTCTCCAACTAAATAAAACTGGCACTACAAATAATGTGATTAACGCTATCAACATGCCTCCAAAACTAGGTATCGCCATCGGAATCATAATATCGCTTCCTCTTCCTGTTGATGTTAATATTGGCAATAATGCTAAGATGGTAGTGGCCGTTGTCATCAAGCAAGGCCGTATCCTTTTCTCACCTGCTTCTATTACAGAAGATCTAATATCATGTAATGTCTTTGGTTTATTTCTTTTAAAAGTTTGTGTCAAATAAGTTGCCATAATAACTCCATCATCCGTAGCAATACCAAATAAAGCGATAAACCCAATCCAAACTGCTACACTTAAATGAATTGTTTGCATCTGGAACAAATCTCTTAAATTATCTCCAAAGAAATTAATATTAAAAAACCAATCTTGCCCATATAACCAAATCATTAAAAAACCGCCAGCAAAAGCAACTGCTATTCCTGTAAACACCATAAGAGATGTAGTCACAGATTTAAACTGAAAGTATAGAATCAAGAAAATAATTACCAACGCCAATGGAATAACAAAAGATAATGTTCTCTCAGCTCGTATTTGATTTTCGTAGGTACCAGTAAATTGATAATTGATTCCTTTTGGAACCACAAGTTCTCCCTTATTAATTTTTTTCTGAATTAATTCTTGTGCATTTTGTATTACATCTACTTCCGCATACGCTTTCAACCTATCAAATAACACGTATCCAATAAGAAACGTATCCTCGCTTTTTATTACTTGTGGTCCTTGTTCATATCTAATAGTTACCAACTCACTTAATGGAATCGGATTACCTTTTGAAACTGGTATATATATCTTTTTAAGATCTTCTGGATTGGATCGCAAATCTCTTGGATATCGGACTCTAATCCCATAACGTTCTCTTCCATCCACTGTTTGGGTAAGCATCATTCCACCTAAAGCGACTTGCAATACTCTTTGAACCCCTTCAATAGAAACCCCATATCGAGCAATTCGATCACGATCTATATCGATTAACAAATAAGGTTTTCCTATAATTCTATCAGCAAAAACTGCTTCATTTTTAACACCTTCTACTTGTTTTAAAATTTCTTCTAACTGAATACCAAAATTTTCAATGTCTTTGAGATTTTGCCCTTTCACTTTAATTCCCATTGGGGCTCTCATTCCAGTTTGTAGCATTATCAATCTGGTTTCTATAGGCTGTAATTTTGGAGCTGAAGTTACTCCAGGAAGATTCGTAACACTAACAACTTCTTTCCATATATCATCTGGAGATTTAATGTGTGGTCTCCAGTTTCTATAATATTCTCCGTTCTCATCGGAAATTAATTGATGTTTTTTAGCTTTGGCGTTTCCTACAAATCGACCATCTCTAAGCTCGAATAAACCATCTTCATTGACTTTAAATCGCTGTCGTTCTCCATTATCATTTAATACATATTCTGATTTATACAGAATTATATTTTCATACATGGATAAAGGAGCAGGATCTAATGCTGATTCTGTTCTTCCTGCCTTACCAACAACAGTTTTTATCTCTGGAATTGTGGCTACCGCCATATCTAGCTGTTGTAATACTCTTTTATTTTCTTCTACTCCAGCGTGTGGTAATGATGTAGGCATTAAAAGAAATGAACCTTCATTTAAAGAAGGCATAAACTCTTTACCGGTATTTTTCATTATAAAAATACCCACTACTACTAAAGTCATTGGCAACAACATAAATACTAGCTTATTACACAATGCCCAATTTAAAATTTTTACATAGTACTTTCTGAACATACCAAATAAACCTAGTAATCCAAAACAGATAAAACCAACAAAGATTACATTCCAAACAACACTTTTTTCTACTCCCAATGGTCTCCAATACACCGCTAAAAGAAAAACAATAGTGATTCCAGAAATAATAATCTGAATTGTATTTATTCTATCTACAGAAAGTTGTAATACAAACTGTAACAATTTAGTTACACCAAATGCCATAAGAACAAGACCTAATAAAACTCCATAATAAAGTGCTACAATACCTGTGATAATTAATATCACATTAAAAACATACCCTATAACTTTTTTAGTAGATCGTTGTTTAAATAAAAATGCGGCAAAAGGTGGTATCAAAAAAAGTGCTATAATGATTGATGATACAAGTGCCATCGTCTTTGTAAAGGCTAATGGACGAAAAAGTTTTCCTTCTGCTCCTACCATGGTAAAAACAGGAATAAAACTTATAATAGTAGTTAAAACAGCTGTTAATATAGCTCCAGAAACTTCACTAGTTGCATTATATACTACAGTATTAATTGATAAGTTATTTTTATTATCATCAAGATGTCTTATGATATTTTCTGAAAGAATTACTCCAACATCAACCATAGTACCAATAGCAATCGCTATGCCGGATAATGCAACAATATTAGCCTCTACATCAAAGATTTTCATCGTAATAAAAACCATTAAAACTGCTACGGGTAATAATCCTGAAATTAAAACAGAAGCTCTGATATTAAAGACCATAAGAATGATTACCAAGACTGTAATTAATATTTCTAATGTTAGCGCTTCATTTAGCGTGCCTAGAGTTTCCTTAATCAACTCAGTCCTATCATAAAAAGGAACAATAGTTAATTTAGAAGTACGACCATCACTAAGTACTTTAGACGGTAATCCTGAACTTAATTCTTTTATTTTATCTTTTACATTAGTAATAACTTCCATAGGGTTTGAGCCATACCTTGCAACTACAACTCCTCCCACTACTTCTGCTCCTTCTTTATCCAAAATTCCTCGTCGGGTAGATGGTCCGAGAGAAACTTTAGCTATATCTTTTATCCGGATCGCTGTATAACTTTCTGAAGCGACCACTGCATTTTCTATATCAGCGATAGACTTAACATACCCCAAACCTCTTACCAGATATTCGGCTTGATTAATCTCTAATGTTTGTGCTCCAATATCTCGATTACTTTCTTTTACAGCTTTAACCACCTGATGTAATCCAATATTATATTGCTTCATCAATTCTGGATCTACATCCACCTGATATTCCTGAACATATCCTCCTACCGATGCTACTTCAGAAACTCCACCCGCCGATGATAACGCATACTTTACATAGTAATCTTGGATACTTCTTAATTCTTGAAGATCCCAACCTCCTGTTACCTTTCCTTTTTCATCTCGCCCTTCTAGGGTATACCAAAAAATTTGCCCAAGGCCGGTAGCATCAGGTCCTAATAACGGATTCACTTCGTTAGGCAATAAATCATTCGGCAAAGAATTTAGCTTTTCTAGAATTCGACTGCGACTCCAATAAAATTCTACATCTTCTTCAAAAATGATATAGATACTAGAAAAACCAAACATAGAAGAGCTACGAATTGTTTTAACCCCAGGCAGACCGAGTAAAGAAGTCGTTAATGGATAAGTAATTTGATCTTCTATATCCTGAGGGGATTTTCCATCCCATTTAGTAAAAACAATCTGTTGATTCTCTCCAATATCAGGTATTGCATCCACAGCTACAGGATCATTAGGTAAAAAACCTAAATCCGATTGGAATGGCGAATGAATAAGACCCCAACCTATTAAAATCAATAGTAATAAAACTGCTATTAATTTGTTTTCTATTAAAAACTTGATGCTTTTATTCAGCATACTTAATAAGATTTAGTAATTATTAATAACGTCAATTGATTTCACTACAGTGAACTCAACAACTTTTTTGCTAACAATAATTCCATATGATTACGACTAGCAAACAATAACAATACTCTAAATCAAATGAGATATGTCTCGTAAAGAATAAAAAAATCTGTAATCCTTTCGGGTGGAGAATATTCTTTAAAAATCAGGTTGTTCTCTTTTTTTGGAACTAAGAGGTGTTGATAAGAATTGAAAAATGAGATGAAAATCATTTTTTGAGGAAAATCAATCTGATCAAAGGAAATCTTAAGCTCGTCTTGACCTTCTACAACGATTACTTCATTTTTACAACAAGACTTTTTCTTTATTTCTATATTGTGATCTAAGGAATGACTCATCATTTCCATCCCGCAATCTTTAGCTTTCGAAAACACAGCAACATCTACTAAAAATCGACCGCAATAGTGCTTTTCTACAGTAAATGACAACGTAGACAGTAACACTAAACATGCTAAAGAAATTGATACTATTTTCTGAAAACTCTTTTTCATTCTAACATCAAAAATACATAATATTTAAAGAATAGTCGTTTTTTTGCATTTTCCTTAGAAACTTTTAACAAAACAATACCACACTAAAAATCAGACAATTTTAAATATTTTAAATACTTTTGCCGAAAAATTGTAAGGAATGCTATTTAAAGAATTAAAACCAAAGGTTGTTGACATACTCAAGAATAATGATAACTCGGTTACAGATAGATTACACGAAATATGTCAATTATTAAGTGATACTATTGAATACTATGATTGGGTAGGTTTTTATTTTAAAAATGGTGATAAAGAAGAATTAAAACTTCGAACTTATGTTGGTGAAGAGACCGATCACGAAATCATACCTTTTGGAAAAGGGATTTGTGGTCAGGTAGCTGTATCTAATGAAAACTTTATTGTTCCCGATGTGCAAGCTCAAGATAATTATATTGCTTGTAGTTTCAGTGTAAAATCCGAAATTGTTATCCCTTTATTTAAAGACGGAGAAAATATTGGACAAATAGATATTGATTCGGAAACTCCAGATCCTTTTACAGAAGAGGATGAAAGATTTCTAGAATTTGTAAACCAAGAAGTAGCTAAAATACTTTAGTAGGAGTATTGTAAAAAATAATTTTACGCAACAGAATCAAGTTTCTTTGGTTACATTCCCTTGTCTAAATTTTACGAAATATTTGATAAGAGATCATAACGATCAAGATATAATTTTGAAATCTAGTATTTAAGTTTAAATTTAGGGATGCTATAATTTTCAATTGATATGTCATCGTTACTTCAAAAAATACACGACCTTCAGGATATAAATACCTTATCCAAGCACGAACAAATCGTTAATGGAATAACCGATGCCATTGATTCTGGAATACTAAAAGTAGGAGATAAACTGCCCTCTATTAATGAAATGGTAGCCGAAATTGGATATGCAAGAAAAACCTTTGTAAAAGCATATACCGAACTAAAAGAACGAGGATTAGTAGAATCTAAAAACCTTAAAGGATACTATATTATTAGTGAAGAAACGAATGTAAAATTAAAAGTAGCTCTAATTTTATTTGCGTTTCATAGTTTCCAAGAAGATTTTTATAACACCTTTAGAAAAGAGCTTGGTAAAAAATATCACATTGATATTTTCTTTCACCACAATAATCTAACGCTACTTAAGACGATATTAGATAATATTTCTCGTAAATATGGTATGTATGTTATTGCTCCAATACAAGAAAAAGAAGTTCCATCGATGATGAAACAAATACCTTCTGATCGCCTATTAATTGTGGATCGTTATTTAAAAATGCCTAAAGACTATTCTTATGTTTCTCAAGAGTTTGAAGAAGTAACCTATCAAAAACTAGTAGAGCTTACTCCTCAAATTAAAAAGTACAATAAATTCGTATTGTTCTTTAAGAAAAATTCAGATTTCCCTCCAGAAATCCTATTTGCGTTTAACCGTTATGTAAAAGATTTTAAGATAAATGGGGAAGTTTTAACTGGTTATGAACCTAATACTCTTAAAAAAAGTACTGCGTATTTTTCTATAAGTGACACTCAATTATGGAAGGTATTAAAAGATGCGCGAAAAATGGAATATCGAATTGGAGCTGATATAGGTATTCTTGCTCACGATGATAATATTGTAAAAGAAATTGCATTTGGAGGAATTACAACAATTTCTACTGATTTTGCAGAAATTGCCAAAAAAGCAGCACTCTTCGTAAAAGAAGGAAAAACCATTCAAGAAATTGTTCCTACATATCTGAGACAACGCAACTCTCTATAGAACTCCTACTCTTCTGGAACTTACAATGAACCCGATTCGTTGTAATTGATACATTCTGGTTCCTACCTCATAATGGATTCTTTAATACCACCCAAAGAACCAATGTGACATATTCGTATTTTTTAAGCTATTTAAGTACAAATAATTCAAAAAATTATGATTTTATATTTTGATATAAAAATAAATATTTTACATTTGCATAGTAGCATAGTGTATCATAGCATAATGAGATATACTCATCTATCACTCAATTCAGAAAAATTCTATTAACAAACACAAATCATATGGAGCGAAAAGTATTTAATCGTATTATGATACTACTCATCGGCCTAACAACCACCTTTGTTAGCGCCCAGCAAACTGTTTCCGGAACAGTCAATGAACCTAACGGTCCTTTACCAGGAGTAAACATCTTAGTAAAAGGGACTGATAATGGTACCACTACAGATTTTGATGGTAAGTATACCCTAAGCAACGTTGCCAACGATGCTACTCTAATATTTAGTTATGTTGGTTTTTTAACTACCGAAATACCAGTAAATGGACAAACTATTATTAACATTACGCTCGAAGAGGATTCTGCTGCTCTTGATGAGATAGTTATTGTAGGATATGGATCCCAATCCAAGAGAGATGTTACAGGAGCAATATCTCAAATTAAATCCGAAGATATTGTCCAAGTTGTTACAGCAAACCCAACCTCAGCTTTACAAGGTAAGCTTGCTGGAGTTCAGGTAGAAACAGCTGGTGGTGCACCTGGTAGCCCTGCAAATGTTTTTGTACGTGGTGTAAGTTCTTTAACTAACTCTTTTCCATTATATGTTGTTGATGGTGCTATTTCTGACAATATAAATTTTTTAAACGCAAAAGACATTGTAAATCTTCAAGTATTAAAAGACGCGACATCCGCTGCAATATATGGTTCCCGTGCCGCAAATGGTGTAATTATAGTTACCACCAATAGGGGTAAACAAAACTCTTCTCCCGTAGTAAATATTGATGTCCGAAGTGGAGTTAATACTCAATCTAGAAAACTTGATTTACTTAATGGTCCTGAGTATATAGCATTTCTTAACCAACGTAGAATTAATGATGGTCTTGATGGTAATATTCCTGATCCAGGAATCAATACAGATTTTCAAGATTTAAGCATAAACTCTGGTACCATCCAAGATTTTGGATTTAATATATCTGGTGGTGGCGAAAATTCAAAATACTTTTTTAGCGCTAATTATTACGATGAGGAGGGATTATTAATTAGTGAAGAATTTAATCGCAAAAATATCCGCCTTAATAGTGAATTTAAAATAGGTAAACTTAAAATTCAGGAATCTTTTGGATTTTCTGAAAATAGATTTACTCGTAATAACGCTTTTGGAAATCAAGGAGGAACAGTTCCAATAATTCGTCCTTTTGCTCCAGAAAACGAAGGTGGATTTGAAGCTATTAGTGATCCTATTTTTGGAATTGGAGGAACCAATAAATTTGCCAATGCACAACTAGTAAATGATCAAAATACAGAGCGTAATTTTCTAGGAAATATGAATTTTTCATATGAAATTATAGAAGGACTTACTGCTAAGCTTAATGTAGGAACCGAATATACTAGTTTTTATAGAAACACATTTCAACCTACATTTTTTCAAAGTAATATAGATAGTGAAACTAATGCAAACCCCCTTAATGATTTAACTGAAGTAAGAGGAGAACGCTATGCTACAAACGTAGAACCCACGCTTAACTATAAAAAAAGCATTGGAGAACATAACCTAGATATTCTTGTCGGAAGCGCTCGTCAGGATATCACCAGAAACACACTTGCTATTTACGCAGAAGGCTTGCCTAGCAACAACATTACTAATATAGCACAGTTTACTGACAATATTATAAACTCTGGTGGAGGACGTTTTGATAATAAACTTTTCTCCTATTTTGGGCGTGTAAATTATAATTATAATCAAAAATATTTGTTCACTGCTATTGTTCGTAGAGATAAAACTTCTCTTTTTGCTGATGGATTTAACACAGGTACATTTCCTTCTTTCTCAGTTGGATGGGTTATTAGTGATGAAAATTTCTTTAATCAAGATGGTCTTTTCAATTCCCTCAAATTTAGAGCTGGATATGGCGAATTAGGTTCTCAAAATGTAGACCCTTTTTCGAATCAATCCGTAGTAGAACCCAATTCTCCAATTACTGTTGGTGGTTCTTCTGGACAGATTCCCGGATTCGCAATTACCAGTTTAGTAGATCCTACATTAAGTTTCGAAACATCTAAAACCATTAATTTTGGTTTAGACACTTCCCTGTTAAACAATAGTTTAAAACTAAGTTTAGATTATTTTAATCGAGATAATGAGGATGTAATTCAGGCGGTTGCTATACCAGATTCTAATGGATCAGTAAACCCTGTATTTCAAAATGCTTCATCTATTAACAACAAAGGTTTTGAGTTCGAAGCAGCCTACACCCACGATAAGGGTGGAGACTTAACCTTTAACATAGGGGTTAATTTATCCGCAATCCAAAACGAACTTACGGATTCTCCAAATCCAATTGTAGGTCCTTCATATAACGAAGAAGGATTAAGAGCAAATCGTTTTGAAGTTGGACAACCATTAGGATTCTTCTTTGGATTTGAAACAGACGGAATCTATAATGACCAAGCAGAAATTGATAACGATCCTTTTTTAGCTAATGATCCTGATCGCAGAGCATTGTTACGACCTGGAGATTTTAGACGTGTAGATATAAATAATGATGGTATTATCAATGATGAGGATCAAACATATTTAGGTGATCCAACTCCAGATTTTACATATGGAATTAACTTATCTGTAAATTATAAAAACTGGGATATTGGAGCCTTTTTTAATGGAGTTCAAGGAAACGAGATTTATAATGTTACCAAGTTCTTTGGATATTTTTTCTTAGATGACAATAAACTGGGAATTGTAAGAGATGCTTATACTCCAGCTAACCCAAATACAAATCTTCCTCGAGTAACTACACAGGATACCGCAGGAAACCAGCTCCCATCCGATTTCTTCGTAGAAGATGGTTCTTTTTTCCGACTTAAAACGTTAGAAATAGGATACAATTTTAGCAACTTTATTGGAAAAGAATGGATCTCTAATGCTAGATTATTTGCAAACGTTCAGAATGTTTTCACGATTACAAATTATTCTGGATATGACCCAGAAATTGGATCTAACAACAGTGGTTTAGGAACCAATCGTGGTTTCTTTGGTTTTACACCACTTACAAGTGCCGATTCTGTTTTCGATAGAGGATTAGATGTAAGAGCACAACCAAGACCTCGTACGTTTACCATTGGGGTGCAAATGTCATTTTAAAAACAAAAAAAAGAATACGATATGAAAACCATTAAAAAACTATTCCCTTTCATAATGTTATTACTTTTTGTAGTAATATATTATAGTTGTAACGAAGAAGATCTTAATATTTCTAATCCGAATAATGTAGCAGAACCTGAGTTTTTTCAGACCGAAAATGACTTCAGACTTGCTGTAAACGGCATGTATCACCCAATAACTGCTGTATTATTTTGGGGACGAGTTATTCATACAGGTGCTATGCTACGATCGGATGCTTATAATGTAATCCCATTCCAACAAAATACAACGATGTCTACATTAGAAGGGCAACCAGGTATTTCTAGATGGGCAGTAGACTTGTATCCTCAATTGTATCAATCTATTGCTAGGGCCAATAGAATTATTGAAGAAGATGCAGAAAATAATGTGTTATCTGGAGACGTTCAAAATGAAATTTTGGGACAAGCACATTTTCAGCGCGCATTCTGTAATTGGTATTTATTAAATCTCTTTGGAACCCCTCCACTTGTTATGCAAACACCAGACACACAAAATCCGGAAGAATTTTTCCCAGCTAATGCTACACCTTCAATGTTTAATGAAGCTATTATCGCAGACCTTACTGAAGCGGTAAACAGACTTCCCCAATCCTGGGGAGCAGATGATTTAGGCCGTCCCACAAGAGGAGCAGCACTCGCCTTAAGAGGAAAAACATATTTATATATGGAAAATTGGGCAAATGCTGTTACAGATTTTACAGAAGTAACTAGTCTAGGATATTCTTTACTACCTTCAAATAATTACGGTGATAACTTTTCATCTAATTCTTCAGTAGAAAATAATTCAGAATCTGTCTACGAACTTCAGTATGTTGGACAAGACAACTTTGTTTGGGGAGCAGATTCGCCACTTACTGGCTCGCAATCCAATTGGTATATTGATTATTCTCCCCCTCATGTAAGTTTAGATCAAGGTCATGTCATAAATCCACATATTCTTCAAGTTTTCGACGATAATGGAGACACCGTAAGAAGAAACAAAACAATTGCTTTTGATTATCCCGGTGCCACAGGATATGGAGGGGCACCATTTACAGATGATTTTGCTTCAAGTATTGAAATTGCAGAGAATCTAGGAGTTCCAGCATTATTTTCTAGGAAATATGCAGGTTTGGATGAAGGTATGTCTAGTGCAGAAATCCCTGGTTTTGGACACACACTAGGAACTAACTGGAGAATCATACGCTATGCTGACGTATTATTAATGTTAGCAGAGGCTCTCAATGAAAATGGAGGTGCATCAGATGCTATACCGTTTATTAATCAAGTAAGAGAACGTGCACAGATTTCTTTATTACCTAATACTTTATCTAAAGAACAAGTAGAACAAGCCATTATAGATGAACGAATTATGGAATTAACAGGAGAAGGCCATCGTTTTTTCGATTTAGTACGCTGGGAACTAGCGGATGATATATTAGGTCCTGGTTCAACTATATCTGCAGGTCGTCATCCTAAATCTCTTGCAGGGCCAGCAGCTGTATTTACTACTGGACAAGATGAACGTTTATGGATTCCATTACCAGAATTACAAGCCAACCCTAACTTGAAACAAAATGATGGTTACTAAACCTATCTGATTAATTGTTGTTTATTGTTTTAGTCAACCAAGCAAACCCTTACTTTGGGTTTGCTTGGTCTTGAAAATCTAATACTATCTTTTTGAAAAAAAATGTAATCCATATCATATTAATTCTGTTATTTTTTGGTTGCAAAAAACGATTGCCAAAAGATACTCTATTCACTCTTGTACCATCTTCGCACAGTAGTATTCTTTTCCAAAATACAATCACCGAAAATGATAATATCAATGTTATAGATTTTCAATACTGCTATAATGGTGGTGGTGTCGGTATTGGTGATTTTAATGAAGATGGATTGTCGGATATTATTTTTACCGGAAATCAAGTAACTAGCAAGTTATATCTAAATCTAGGTAATTTAAAATTTAAAGATATTTCTATCGAATCTAATTTTAAAACAAATTCATGGATAACCGGGGTAAGTATTATAGATATCAATGCGGATGGGTTGGATGACATCTATCTTAATGTTGGTGGAAGTAATTGTAATAATGATTGTAATAATCTATTGTTTATAAACCAAGGTTTAAGTAAGAAGGGAATCCCTCATTTTAAAGAACAAGCTTCAATCTATGGACTAGATGATGGCAGTTATAGCCAACAAACTGTTTTTTTTGATTATGATTTAGATGGCGATTTAGATGCATATATTGTTCATAATGGTAATACCAAAAGAGATCGAAATACTCCTATACCCAAAATTTATCAACCTAAACATTTATCCGATTACTTATTAGAAAACAAAACTTTAAAAAATACGAATCAAATATTTTTCTCTAACGTCTCAGATAGTATGGGTATCACTCATAAAGGATTTGGATTAGGAGTAGCTATTAATGATTTTAATAACGATAATTTACCCGATATCTACATTAGTAATGATTTTATTACCAATGACCTTTTGTACATCAATAAGGGTAAAAACAGTAACGGAATTCATCTTGGATTTAGCGAAATGAACCAACAGGTTTTATCAAAACAAACCTATAATGCAATGGGAGTTGATGTAGCAGATATTAATAATGATTTATTACCGGATATTATGGTGGTAGACATGTTGCCTAATGATTATCAGAGACAAAAGAAAATGTTAGCTTCTAACAATTATGATAAATATTTATTATCCAAAAGAAATGGATATACTCCGCAATATGTTCACAATACACTACAAATTCATAATGGCCTTATCAAAGGTCAAATATTACCAGCATCAGAAATTGGATTCGCTTCTGGCATTGCCAGTACAGATTGGAGTTGGGCACCACTAATTGCAGACTACAATAATGATGGAAATAAAGATATTTACATTACAAATGGTTATGTTAAAGACATTACAGATCTTGATTTTATTAATTATTCTGGACATAATAACATCTTTGGAACACCAAATGCTAGAAAAGAAAAATCCAAAAATCTAATTGAACAACTTCCAGGAATTCATCTTCCGAATGTAATCTATGAAAATAAAGGTAATGCTCAATTTACCGATGTTTCCTCTCAATGGATAGATAAGAAAAATTCCTACTCTAATGGCTCCGCCTACGCAGATTTAGATCAAGATGGAGATTTAGATTTAATCGTAAACAATATAAATAGTCCTGCATTTATACTAGAAAATCATATATCGGAAAAAAACAAGAAGTTTTTAAGAGTAAAACTAAAAGGAACAGATAAAAATAAAAATGGAATTGGGGCAAAAATTACCTTGTGGGATAATGGTACTAAACAAACACAATATCAATCCACCATCAAAGGATATTTATCTTCTGTAGAGCCAATTATTCACTTTGGTTTGCATTCAGAAAAAGTTGATTCATTAAAGATACTATGGCCTAATGGTGCTATTAGTTATAAAAAAGATATTCCATCGAACCAACTTATAATTATTGATCATCAAAATTCTTTTGATAATCCTTCAGAAAAAGAAACTGATCTTTTATTTCAAAAAGATATCAGTACCTTTTCATTTGCACATACCGAAAACTATTTAAATGACTACCTACAACAATCCTTATTAAGTCATCAATTTAATTCTTTGGGTCCATGCATTATAAGTGAAAACGTAGACAATAAACAAGGTGAAGAAATCTTTATTGGTGGCAGTAAAGGTTTTTCTGGCACTCTTTTTAGCGAAAACCAAAATGGTGTTTATAAACCTAAGCAGAAATTTGACACTAAATACGAAGATACAGCGGCTTTATTTATTGATATAGATTATGATGGAGACAAAGATTTGTACATCGGTAGTGGTGGAACTGATGCTGGAAATAATGACGAACTATTAAAAGACAGAATATACATTAATGACGGAACTGGTTCTTTTTTAATAAGTGAAACTAAAACTCTTTCCAAAATAATAACAAATACAGCTTGTGTGACAGCAGACAACACTGATAATACGGGTATACAAAATATTTTTGTTGGAGGCAGTGTATTAACAGGGAAATATCCACTTTCTACTCCTAGCTATTTAATCACTAATCAAAAAGGCAATCTTTCCATAAACAACAACATTCCATTTTCTGGATCAGGAATAGTAACAGATGCTACCTGGGCGGATATTAACAATAATAAAACTAAGGAACTTATTGTAGTTGGACAGTGGATGCCAATTTCTATATATCAAATCGATACAAACAAAGCAAAAGAAATTCCTATAAAATGGATAGATACGCAAGGAAACACATTGAATATGTCTGGTTGGTGGAACAGTATTACACTTGCAGATATTGATAACGATGGTGATCAAGATATACTTGCAGGTAATCAAGGTATCAACGGATACATCAAGCCAATGTTTAATCAAGCCGTATATGTGTACAAAAAAGATTTTGACAATAACGGAAGTATTGACCCCTTGCTAGCGCAGTATTTCAAGACACCTAATGGATTATCATTGCAACCAATTCACACTAGGGACGACGTCATGAAACAATTAGTGAGTTTAAAGAAACAATACCCAACGTATAATGAATTTGCTAAAGCTAATTTTAAAGAATTGTTGAATATTAATAATTTAGAAGAAGAAACTTTTAGCGCTCATATATTTCAATCTATTTATGCAGAAAACATAGGTAACAATACTTTCAAAGTCACGTTTTTACCTGAACCTTGTCAACAATCTCCTATCAATAATTTTCTTGTAGAGGATATTGATCAGGATGGTTTTAAAGATGTGTTGATTGTGGGGAATGATTATTCCGCAGAAGCAAGTTATGGCAGACACGATGCCATAATAGGAATCTATTTAAAGGGATCAGAAAAAGGTTTCATCCCTACAAAGAATAATAAGACAGGTTTTCTTGTCCCCAAACAATCTAATCATATTATTTCTATGCAAAACAGGAACAATGAAAAATTAATTCTTGCTACACAAAATAATGATAGTACAATGGTATATCGAATACAGAGTAAAAAAAGAAATGCTTTGGCAAAAAACTGATTTTACCAAACAATAAAGAATAAAAACGAATGAAAGAAGTAATTACTCATAATATCGAGGTAATACAAGAGTCCAA
Source organism: Aquimarina sp. AD1 (assembly GCF_003443695.1). NCBI lineage: Bacteria > Pseudomonadati > Bacteroidota > Flavobacteriia > Flavobacteriales > Flavobacteriaceae > Aquimarina > Aquimarina sp. AD1. The sequence continues at coordinate 3,269,458 of NZ_CP031966.1, forward strand.
AGATTTTCAAGTTGACATAACGCTACTTGAAGAACAAAATGGAGTCACTATATATAATATAAATTTCACATCCAAAACTACATTTACACCCCAAACGGTAACCTTTAAATGGAAGATTCCCGCGGTTAATATCAAAGGTGTTTGGAAACCTACTACTGATTTTGCAAAAAGAATCATGGATGATTGGGAATTGGATCATATGGAATCAAGAATTTCTGTTGATTCTCCAGTAATTTCATTATTTGGCCATGACGACAACAACGTTATCACCTTTGCTTGTTCTGATGCAATAAACACCAAAAAACTTAATGCCTTATATCGAGAAGAAGATAACTGTATCTATTGTCACATATCGTTTTTTACAGAAAGACATCATTCAATTTCTAATTACAATGCACAACTAAGAATAGATCAAAGTGATCAATCTTTTTCAGAATCTCTAAAAAACGTAGGGAAATGGTGGGAAAGTTTCGAAAATCTTACCCCAGTTACGGTCCCTGATTTAGCAAAAGTCCCTGTTTATTCTACTTGGTACCAGTTCCATCAAAAACTAAATATAGAAACCCTTATTGAGGAGTGTAAAATTGCATCTGATTTAGGGTATGAACTAATAATCATTGATGATGGATGGCAAACCAAGGATGAAAATAGAGGATATGATTATACTGGAGATTGGTATCCAGAAAGAATTCCTAAAATGAAACATTTTGTGAGCAAAATTCACGCTACAGGAATGAAACTAGCTTTATGGTATTCTGTTCCTTTTTGTGGTAAAAAATCAGAAGCTTATAAAAAATTTAAAGGTAAATTCCTTACAGAAGAACATCGTTGGGCTCCCGTATTTGACCCAAGATATCCAGAAGTAAGAGAATACCTAATAAATTTATATGTAAATGCCTTAAACATGTGGAGAATTGATGGATTCAAACTAGATTTTATTGATGAATTCAAAGTATACCCTAGCACCAAACTAACCAAAGAAAACGGAAGAGACTATTCCTCCGTAAATCTAGCTGTTGATCGATTAATGACTGACATCATAAGTTCCCTACACGCAATCAATCAAGAAGTTGTAATCGAATTTCGTCAAAAATATACCGGTCCAGCCATGCGAAAATATGGAAATATGTTTAGGGCTTTTGATTGCCCAGGTGATTCTTTAATGAATCGCGTACGTATCACCGATATCAAGATGATTTGTGGAGATACTGCTGTACACAGTGATATGTTTACCTATCATAAAGAGGAACCTCTAGAAATAAAAGCATTACAACTGGTAAATATTTTATTTGGAGTTCCACAACTTTCTGTATTACTACAAGAAGCAACATCAGAAGAATTATCTATGATACATTTTTATACTCACTATTGGAGAAATCATTCACAGATTTTTCTTAAAGGAAACTTTATACCACAAAAACCTTTGGCTAATTACCCAATACTCAAATCTTCTCTAAATGATCATACAATTATAGGAGTGTTTGATAACTATATAGTTGATTTTAATGAAATTACAAATAAAATTGACATCATCAATGGTCAATTAGTTACTAAAATTGTGCTAAACAGTGATAAAAATTATGGAGCATATCATTGTACGACTTACGATTGTACAGGAAAAATAACACACGAATGTAACTTAATGATTCTCATTGGAGTAGTTCAGATAAAAGCTCCAGTTTGTGGATTGATTAGATTAGAAAAAAACACCGGATCTTAAATGATTTCATTAAAAAAATCAATAAAATCATCAATATACCTTATAAAAAATAATACAAACGATTGCATTTTTTTTAGTTCGTAATTATCTTTTCAATTGCTTTAATAATTCAGATATTTATAATCAATTGACCAATCTTCTAAAAATAACATTGTTTTTTTAGAAGATCACAAAGAAATCATCAACCAAGAAAGTATATAAAAACAAAGTCAACTATTCACTGATGGATAAAAAATATATCATTGCATTTGATCAAGGAACAACTAGTACTAGAGCTATTATTTTTGATAATAATGGCAGTATTTGTGGCATCTCTCAAAAAGAACTAACACAACATTATCCTCAATCTGGATGGGTAGAACATGATCCTGAAGAAATTTTTCAACATCAAAAAAACGTTTTTGAAGAAGTATTAGCTACATCTAAAATAAGTATTGATCAAATCGCTGGTGTTGGAATCACCAATCAAAGAGAGACAACAGTTGTTTGGGATAAAACTACAGGGAAACCAGTACATAACGCTATTGTTTGGTTAGACAAAAGAACTTCTAACATTTGTAAAAATCTTAAGTCTATTGGTTTAGAAGATTATGTTTCTAAGAACACCGGTTTGGTAATTGATTCTTATTTTTCTGGCACAAAATTAAAATGGATTCTAGACAATGTAGAAGGGGCAAGAGAAAAAGCTAACAAAGGAGATCTGCTATTTGGTACAATTGATACCTGGCTAATTTGGAAATTTACAAATGGATCAAGACATGTGACGGATCATTCCAACGCATCTCGAACAATGTTATATAATATCATACGATTAGAATGGGATGAAACTATGTTAAATGCATTAGACATTCCTAAGGAAATGTTACCCAAAGTTCAATATTCATCATCAGACTTTGGAAATATTTCTTATCAAGGAAAAGAGATTCCGATATATGGAGTTGCCGGAGATCAACAAGCATCTTTATTTGGCCAAGGTGGTTATAAATCAGGAATTGCTAAAAACACCTATGGCACAGGCTGTTTTTTATTATTAAATACAGGAAAAAAAGCCTACCATTCTAAGAATGGCTTATTAACAACTTTATGTTGTAGTCTTCCTGAAGATAATATCAAATATGCGCTCGAAGGTAGTGTTTTCGTAGGGGGTGCTTCTGTACAATGGCTTCGTGATAAATTGCAAGTCATTTCTAAAGCTTCTGAAACAGAAGAGATCTGTATATCTACTCCCTCTTCTAAAGGTTTGTACGTTGTTCCTGCTTTTGCCGGTCTTGGAGCTCCTTATTGGGACATGAATGCTAAAGGAGCAATATATGGACTAACATTGGATTCCGGTAAAAATGAAATTATAAAAGCTACTGTAGATGCCTTAGCCTACCAAACTCGTGATGTATTAGATGCTATGGTCGAAGATAGTGGTAAGCTAATGAAAGAACTTAAAGTAGATGGAGGCGCATCTGCTAACAACTATTTGATGCAATTTCAGGCTGACATCCTCAATGTAGAGGTTGATCGACCAGCAATGTTAGAAGTTACAGCACTTGGTGCTGCATTCCTGGCAGGAATAAAAGCTGGGGTTTGGACTAAAAAAGACATTTCCAGAATTAGAATTGTCGATACTAAGTTTAAACCCCAGATTAATGAACACGAAAGAAGTAGAAAATATAGTGGATGGAAGGACGCAGTAGAACGCACAAAATCTACCAATGCAAAAATGCTATCTGTAAAAGAACAAGGTCCTATACGTTTTTCTATTCTAGACCGACACATACAATTACAAAAAGCACAAACTACCAAATATGATCTCTTTATTATTGGTGGTGGTGTGACCGGAGCCGGAATTGCTTTAGACGCAGCTTCGAGAGGCTTAAAAGTATGCCTGGTAGAAAAAAACGATTTTGCATCCGGAACCAGTAATAAGTCTACAAAACTGATTCACGGTGGACTACGATATCTAAAACAAATGGAAATAGGTTTGGTAAAAGAATCAGGAAGTGAGCGTGCTATGGTTCATAAACTTGCCCCTCATTTAGTCGTTCCAGAAAAAATGTTATTACCTTTAATAGAAGGAGGTACGTATGGAAAGGTGATGACTGCAATCGGACTCAAAGTATATGATTTTTTAGCAAATGTAGAAGGAGATGACAAACGAAAAATGCTAAGTATTGAAGAAACAATTGCCAAGGAACCTTTATTAAATAAAAATGGACTTACTGGAGGTGGTTATTATGCAGAATATCGTACAGATGATGCGAGACTTACCGTAGAACTTCTTAAAAAAGCAGCTTCATATGGAGCAAACATCATCAATTATTGCGAAATGACTACCTTTAACTATGATACTGAAGGAAAAATAAAAAGTTTAGAGTGTTTAGAATATAATTCGAATAAAAAAATAACTATAAAATCCAGAAACTATGTTTCTGCAGCAGGTCCTTGGGTGGATTTATTAAGAGAAAAAGATCACTCTATGAATAACAAGTATTTACACCTTACAAAAGGTGTACACATTGTTTTTTCGCGAGAACGATTTCCTCTTACACAAGCTATCTATTTTGACGTATCCGATGGAAGAATGATTTTTGCTATCCCCAGAGGTCGCGCAACATATGTAGGAACTACAGATACCAACTACAAGGCTAATTTAAACCGGGTAGTAGCTACACAAGAAGATGCTCAATACTTATTAGACGCGGTTAATAATATGTTCCCTTCTGTACAACTAACTGTAGATGATATAGAGTCTAACTGGGCTGGACTACGACCACTGATACACGAAGACGGCAAAGACCCTTCAGAATTATCCAGAAAAGACGAAATATTTATTTCTAAAACAGGATTGATTTCAATAGCTGGAGGAAAGTTAACAGGGTATCGTAAAATGGCGCAACGTGTTATTGATGCAGTTCTTAAAACAATGAGCTCCAAAAAAAGAGAACAATTCTCAAAATCACATACACAAAATATACCACTTACTAATGATCCATTAAAAGATACTGAAGAAGTGGATAAATATCTTCTAGAAATTAATCAACAGCTAAAAGATCTAAATATACAGGATGAATACTACGGATGGTATTTAGCCACTACATATGGCAAACAAGCTAATACTATTATTGATAAAGTTGGTTACTTTTTAAACGATTCTATTGAAGAAAAATTAATACGATCAGAAGTCTGGTATGGCGTACATCATGAGATGATAAACGGTTTGGCAGATTTTTTTGTGCGACGAACCGGTAGACTCTATTTTGATATTAATAGTGTTCGTCGATATCGATCATTAGTACAAGAAGATCTTATAAAATATTTACATTGGGATGAACAACGTCTGGCAAAGGAAAATGAATACCTAGATTTGTTATTACAGGATGCATCCACTTATTATGAGCAAGAAATTGCTTAAATTAAAAACATATAATCATCTGATTTATCAATTTAACACAAAACTTGTATGGGCATATTATCATTTATCGGATTTACATTACTTGTAGCAATATATGCTTGGTGGAAAACTCGGAGTACAGACGAAAAATCTGCTGATGGGTATTACTTAGGAGGCAGAAGTCTTGGTGCTATCACTATTGCAGGTTCATTATTACTTACCAATTTATCGGCAGAACAAATTGTTGGCTTAAATGGTCAAGCATTTACAGAAGGTATTCTGGTAATGGCTTGGGAGACACTAGCTGCTATTGCTATGATACTTACAGCTATATGGTTATTACCAAAATACATGAAAGTTGGTATTACCACCATTCCAGAATTTATAGAAAAACGTTTTGACGAAAACACAAAAGCAATACTATCTGTTTTATTTTTAATTGCGTTTAGTATTGTGTTGCTACCTACAATCCTTTATTCTGGATCATTAGCATTTAGCACTATGTTTGATTTACCATCTTTATTAAATCTATCCCAATCTGCTACTATTTCGCTTTGTGTATGGAGCATTGGATTGATTGGGGTTATATATGCAATTTTCGGAGGATTAAAAGCTGTTGCCGTGTCGGATCTTATAAATGCAATAGGTTTATTAATAGGCGGGTTATTGATCCCATATTTCGGATTGAAGTTAATTGGTGATGGAAACATGATGAATGGTGTACAAACTTTGTGGACAGAAAATCGAGATAAATTTAATGTAACTGGAGGAGTTACTTCATCAATCCCAGTAGGAACTATTTTTACAGGAATGATGATTGCTCAAATGTATTATTGGGGAACCAATCAATCTATATTACAACGTGTTTTTGGTGCTAAAAGCTTAAAAGAAGGGCAAAAAGGTATGATGCTTGCTGCCTTTGTAAAATTTTTGATACCAATAATTGTTGTGCTTCCTGGAATTATTGCTTGGAATGTTTTTAATGGAGAACTTGATTCTGCAGATCAAGCCTATCCAGAATTAGTGCGAAAAGTTCTTCCTCCTGCGTTACTTGGTTTTTTTGCCGCTGTTCTTTTTGGAGCTGTTCTAAGTTCTTTTAATAGTTTATTAAATAGCAGCGCCACACTATTTGGATTTGACCTTTACAAAAAATTCTTTAAGCCTAATGCTAATGAACTTCAAACAGTAAAAGCTGGAAAATTATTTGGACTTATTATAGCCATAATTTCCATGACCATTGCACCATTTATAGCAAATGCTCCAGAAGGATTGTTTTCCTATATCCAGCAGGCATTAGGAAGTTTAAGTGTTCCTATTTTGGCGGTTGTTATCATTGGTATTTTAACAAAAAAAGTTCCTGCTATCGGTGCTAAAATAGTCCTAATTGCAGGAGTACTTATGTACTTAATAAGTTTACTCATTCTTGGCCCTTATTTTACAAATGAAGCCTTAGTAGAAGCTTCTATTAATGGCATTACAGATGTAGATCAATTAGCCATTATAAAAGCTGAAGCATATCCTCATTTTTTACATATTATGGGTATCTTATTTGTAATCAATGTAATTATCATGCTGATCATTGGAGTACTAAAACCAAAAACAGAAATTTACACACCTATTACCACGGATGTTATAGACACTACTCCTTGGAAATATGCTTTGATCACTGGAGGGATTATTACAGCTTTAGTAGTGAGTACATATTTGATTTTCTAATTACTAAAACTTATTCCTAATCTATTTTTAGTTATATATCATATTGTAGTAACTTTACAATATACTTTAGTAAAAACTCTTGAAAACAAAAAAATGAAAATACTAGTTACCGGTGGATTGGGGTTTATCGGATCGCATACCGTTGTAGAATTACAAAATGAAGGATATGATGTTGTCATCATCGATAATTGCTCAAACTCTACTACAGAAGTTTTAAAGGGCATTAAAACTATTACAGGGAAAGAAGTTATTTTTGAAAATTTCGATCTTAGAGAAAAGGATAAAGTTGAAGATTTTTTTAATCGCCACGCTGAAATTGAAGGAGTTATTCATTTTGCCGCATCAAAAGCTGTAGGAGAAAGTGTAGAAAATCCCTTATTATACTATGAAAACAACATAAGCGTTCTAGTTTATATTCTTAAAGAACTACAGAAAAAAGACAAAACTAGTTTTATATTCAGTTCTTCTTGCACTGTGTATGGACAAGCAGATGAGCTACCTATTACCGAAAATGCTCCTGTTAAAACTGCAGAATCTCCATATGGGAATACAAAACAAATAGGTGAGGAAATTATAAAAGATACTTGTAAAGTAAAACCAAACTTAAACGCGATCGCATTGCGTTATTTTAATCCTATTGGAGCCCATCCTTCTGCAGAGATTGGAGAATTACCAATTGGAGTTCCACAAAACTTAGTTCCGTTTATTACTCAAACAGGAATTGGACTTAGAGAACAACTTTCGGTTTTTGGTGATGATTATCCTACGGAAGACGGAACTTGCATAAGAGATTATATACATGTAGTAGATCTTGCAAAAGCACATGTAGTAGCTTTAGAACGTCTAATAAAAAATAATAACACTTCTAATTATGAGGTATTTAATGTAGGAACAGGAACTGGTAGTTCTGTGCTAGAGGTTATACAGTCATTTGAGAAAGTATCTGATAAGAAATTAAACTACAAAATTGTAGACCGAAGAGAAGGTGACATTACTGCTGCTTATGCAAATACAGACAAAGCAAATAACGAATTGGGCTGGAACGCTAAGAGCAGTCTTGATGAAGCATTATCTTCTGCCTGGAAATGGGAACAAAAAGTGCGAAAATAATACCTTAAAATTTAATCATACTAAACAAAAAATCCTGAAGATTATTTCTTCAGGATTTTTTTATTTAAAATATCTTCTTACTAAATCTTTTATTAATAGAAGTTAGCTCTTTTATCTTCTATCTCAGCAGCTTCTTTTAAAGCATTAAACACTCTAGAATTAACTGCGTTGGCTTGTGTCTTAGATTCTTGTGCAGCATAACTCATATATGTGTCCAATCCACTAGCAGGAGTTTTCTTTGTTATCGAAACCACATAAACTCCATTATTTCCTACAATTGGTTCAGAAACTTGACCACTCTCTAAAGCAAATGCAGCACCAACAACTTTAGGCTCTGTTCCCGCTCCACTTATCGTAGGTGTTTTCATATTTAATGCGGAAGCAGTCTTAACTGTTTGAGATTGATTTTTAGCAATATCTTCTAATGTACTTCCTGAAATTTTCTTTTTAAGCATTTCAGCTTTTTTCTCCTTAATAAGAATAGGTTTTACAGAAGTACTTGCGTCTTCTACTTTTTGGATTCCTTTAGATGCTTTTGCCGTAAGCTGTACAACAGCATATCCGCCAGTAACATCAAAACGTTTTACATCTCCTACCTTAGTTTCTTCCTTAAATGCCCATTGAACAATTGATCGTTGTGCACCAATTCCTGGAATATTTTCTGCTAACTCACTTATTTTATTTACTGGAAGAACATTATATTCACTCTCTTTTGCTTTCTCAGCAAAATCTGCATCTTTTGTAGCAATTTGAAATTTAGTAGTTTCCGTAAAAATATCGTTAATAGTTTTTTCACTAGCTTCAATTTCTCTAGCGATAGTCCCAACCTTAACAGCTTTTTGTTCATTCTTCTTATCCTCAATAGTAATGATATGATATCCAAAAGCAGTTTCTACTACTCCCATATCTCCAACATTGTTATCTACAATGTAATCATTGAATGCCGGTACCATTCTTCCTGGAGGGAAATAACCTAAATCTCCACCTTTATCCTTATTAGAAGTATCTGCAGAAAAATCTTTTGCTAATGTCACAAACTTAGTTTTATCAGTCTTAACAATGCTTAACAAACTATCTGCAAGTGTTTTTGCTTCTTCCTTAGTTCTTTCAGTATCACCAGCTGTACCTAAACCTTTCCAAGACACTAAAATATGGCTGGCCTTTAACGAGTCATGTAACTGTTTTTGAGCAACAACTTTAGAGATTTTAATGTATTTTCCATCCTTATAAGGTCCATAAACCTCTCCAACCGGAACATTATATAAAGTATCACTAACAGTAGTTGGTAAATCTTTCTTAAAAACAAAACGGTCTTCATACTTTAAAGCAGATCCACTATCTAGGTTAATAAATTCTTCAATATTTTCTGCAGTTTTTAGACCTTCTATGACTTTAGTTACCTCTGCTATCAATTGATCTTCATCTTGCTGACTTGGCTCTTCTTTAAAGAATACATATCTCATATTTCTAGAAGCGTCCGCCTGATATAAGTCAGGATGCTTGTCTACATAGGCCTTAATCTCTGCATCAGATACATTCACTTCAGTGTCTTGTATTCCAGAAAATGGAAGCTGAACATATTTTATATCTACAACGTCATTTTCCATCTTATAAGCTAGCTCTCCCTCTTTAAGAGTTACTCCAACTCCAGCTTTAATCATATTTAGATACGTTTCTTCTAAAGCTCCTTTACCCAAAGATATTTTATAGTCTGTCCATTGTTGATAAGCTACAGGATTTCCTTTAATACTAGCAACGTATTCTTGCATCTTTGCCTTATCAAATACTCCAGCTTCGTTTTGAAAAGTTGGGTTATTTGCCAATCCTTCTTCTAACAATTGATTTACCTGATCTGCTCCAGCTCTAATTCCTAATTCTTCAAATTGTCCATCAAAAACGATCTGTCTAACTTCTTGATTCCAAACATAATTTACAGTCTGTAAATTTGATCCATTACCTCCAAAATTTCTAGATGCTGTCTCGACTTTTCTTGCAAAATCAGTTCGATCAATTTCTTTCCCATTTATTGTAGCAATAATATTTGCTGCTTTTTGAGAAATAGCTCCACCATTTCTAATCAAATCTGCTAAGACGAATGAGAAAAGCGCTAAAGCGATAATCACAATTAAGAAAACGGAACGTTGTCTGATTTTATTTAAAACTGCCATTTTAAGTTTAATTTATTGAAATATAGTGGGCGAAAATACCATTTTATTAGAATATTACCAATTAAAGACAGAAAGTCTTTACAAGTTTTTTTGCTTTTTATTTTTGAATAGATCTTTCAATTAATTTTAGTGAATAATTTCTCCTTAAAACAAAACTTATCTATTTGATTAAAAGAACACTACACGTATTTCTTGTTATCAACATAATGATAAGTGCTTTTCGAAAAAAAACTAATTGATTAAGAATAATAAGAAGACAGATATCAAATATACGTCTGTTTACGAATCATTAATCCTCTAACAAGGTTTTTAATTCTACAATCTCAATTTTAGTGTTGGAAGTTTCAATAATATTGATGATTACTGAGTCAATATTCACAATATCTCCTCGTTCTGGAATTTCTTCTGTATGATTAACTATCATTCCACCAAGTGTTTCGTAATACTCACTTTCTGGAAGGTTTAGCTTGTAGGTTTCATTGATATAATCTACTTCCATTCTAGCAGAAAAACGATAATGATTTTCATCTAGTTTCTCCTCTATAAGATCTACAGAATCATGCTCATCCTCTATCTCTCCAAAAAGTTCCTCTACAATATCTTCAACTGTAATAATACCACTTGTTCCACCATATTCGTCAATCACAACAGCAATACTTTTGTGTTTTTTAGTCAAAAGATTAAGCACATCTTTAACATACATGGTTTCTGGAACAAAAACTACTGGCAACAAAATAGATCTTATAGACTTCGGCTTTTTAAACAATTCAAAAGAATGTACATAACCAATAATATCATCAATAGTTGCATTAAACACCAAAACTTTGGATAAACCAGTATCAATAAAAAGTTGACTAACCTCTTCCAAGGATTGAGATTTTTCTATAGCAATGATTTCTGTCCTCGGAATCATAACCTCTCTAGATTTTACGTCCGAAAAATCAAGTGCATTTTGAAAAATTTGAATTTCGCTATCAATTTCATCATGTGCTTCGACAGTTTCCATTTGTTCATTAATGTAATCTCCTAATTCAGTTTTTGTAAATGCTAATTGCACCTCATCCCCATCTGTTTTAAGAAATTTCTTAAGGACAAAATCCGATATCCAAATAACAAAGGATGATATAAACCAAAATAATAGATAAAAAAAATAAGCTGGTAACGCAAATACTTTTAGCAACGTATTGGCATAAATCTGAAAAAAAACTTTGGGCAAAAACTCTGCAGTAAGCAAAATAACTAGTGTAGAAATTATAGTCTGTAGCAACAAATTAAAACTTGGTGCCATGCCTGGATAATACCCTTGAATAAAACCCATGAGTAATTCTCCCATGTAAAACCCATATACCACTAAGGCTATATTATTACCTACTAACATTGTGGCAATAAACTTAGACGGCCTTTTCGTTAACCTGGATAAAATATTAGCAAGAAAACCATCTTGCTTTTTTTCTATTTCAATATGAATTTTATTGGACGAAACATAGGCGATCTCCATCCCAGAAAAAAAAGCGGAGAGAATAACAGAAAGTACAATTACTATAATTTGTAGCTCCATTAATTATTGTCCTTGTTATTGGCATCAAATCTTTTTCTGAAGTTTCTTTTGAAGAAAAACATAAAAACTGCCACACCAGCAAAACATAGATACAAAATACTACGACTATCTTCTTTTCCCCATTCTTCATACGCTTGATACAGGAAAAAACACATAATAGCTAAATAAGCAATTTCAAAAAATCTAAAAATTTTCATCATTATAAATTTATTCTTCGACGAACATTATTCCTTCATTGATGCGAGAATTCAAGATAGTAAAATCCTGATTAGCATCAAAACCATCTGCTTCGTTAACAGTACCATCTGGAAGAATGCTTTTATAAGGTTGATCAGTAAATACCCAGTTAATACTTTGATCCCAATATAACTGACGTGCCATAAGATGAGTACTATCTGCAGTCTTAATATCTACATTTCCTCTCATATCAATAAGCCCTGTTTCTTTATAGAATATTGCATAATCTGATTTTACAACACTTACTTTTCCATCTTGATCAATCATATCCAAAACAATACCTTCTGGAAACTCCTGAAACCCAAAATTTCTATTGGTATAGTCTTTTATTTTAGGTGTTCTAAGAATCGCAGTAAGTCTCCCTGAATCGGTATACTTTAAATTCACCTCAAAAGCTTCTGAAATAGGAGCATCCTCAGTAATACGATAGTTATTAGTTTTGGACGTGTTTGATTGACACGAAAAAAACAATGTCACAGCAAATGCTGTGACAAAGTTTAATAATATATATGAATTCTTTTTTTGCATTATAGCTTCGGCACTTTAACCGTTTCACCAATCCAACATCCTATTTTTACTGATTTAATTTCAGGATTATTAAAGATATCTGTTTTAGAAGGTGCTTTTGCTTTATAGTTTGCTGCTGTTCCTGCTGCCGTTTTCTTTAAACTAGGATCTACCTTACCAGCTTTTCTAGCATATCTTTCAGCTAACCAATACACTGCTCTTTTACTAAATACATCATCACCACAATTATTAGCACTTTTAGCAACCATTGCTGCAATTTTAAGGTATGCTTGACCAAAAGAAGGCTTATTTGCTAATACTTTTTTATAGTTCGATCTTGCTTTAGCATAACTTCCTCTTTTTCTATATACCTCTGCAATTCGATAGTACACATTTGCTTTATCACTAGCTTTAGTCTCTAATTGTGCGGACTGATTAAAATATTCTAGTGCTTTAGATGTTTTCTTATCCTTAAGCGCTAAAATACCTAAATACTTCGCTGACTTCGCTGATGGATCTGCTTTATGAAGGGCTTCTACCATTTTGAAAAATAATGGATCATCGGTACATTCTTTTGCAGACATTCTACCAGCAGCTCCCTTTAACCAATTAACATCAGTCTTTTTACTTTCGAATTGACCAGAGTAAAGAGGTATCAAGTTTTCACAATCTGCTCTTGCTCCAATTTTTTGATTAATCCCAGCTTTTACTTTACTGTAGGCTCTTAGGTTAATTCCAGCATTTTTTAGACTTCTCTTCTCTTTAGAACTCAATGTTGCTCCAGACTCTTCTTTTTCTGTAAGCGTACTGATTGTTTTTGCTTTTTTACTTTCTTCTTCTTCAATCTTCTCCGTAATATCATCATACAAATCAAATACATCTTGAAGATCCTTCTTACCTGCATCTTGTAACTCTACTAGTAGGTAAAAATAAGTATATAACTTTTTCGCTCCTTTAAAATTAGCTTTATCCTCAGTATACGCTTTATGGAACTCTGCAAATTGAGAATCTGTTGTCCCTATTTTGTTAGCATACATAAGCTGACCTATATCAGAATGCATGTCACCTATTTGAGTTTTAGCAGGGAAATACTGATATCTTTCTTTTAACAAGGCAATAAGTTCGTTCGCATATTGAGTTTTTTCTCCATCAGTAGCTGCCTTTTTTAATTTAGACTCTATTAATTTCTGACCAAACTGGTATGTCGCAACACTATATGAAGGGCATTCTTTTCTTACTTTCCACAAAGGCGCTTCTGCGGCCTCATAATTTTTTACTTTAGCGTGCTCATAGGCAATAGAAGCCGTAGTCGCACAGTCAGTAGCTTGAGCACTAACTCCTGTAGCGCTTAAAACTAATCCTGCTGCTATCGTATATAACACTTTAGTATTCATAGCTGTATAATTGTAGTTAATTAAATTTCACTTTTCTAAACCATCTATCATTTAGGGATAAACTCAATGATAAATTAAAAAATTCTTCTTTCACTAATCCTGCGTTGGTAGTTCCTCTTGTTCCGAACTCAAAACCTACATTAGCATTAGAGAATAAGTTGCCAACTGGTAACCCTACTCCAAAAGATATGCCAAACTCATTAATAGCTTGTCCATTAATATTTAAACCAGTTTCCTCATATCTCAATCCTGCTCTATAAACAATTCTATTAAGGTAACTTGTTAGCGAATTATATTTAGGGATATAATACCCTCCTAATTTCACCTTTGAAGCATTCTCGTAAACAACATTATCTGATGTAAACGATCTATTATCGAATTTACTCGCATCAAAATATGTATACTCAGCCCCCACGAACCATTTTTTAGATTCTCCTATTCCTGCACCGACTTTTACCTCTGCCGGAAGATCCAAATCTCTATCCTCTACTGCAATATCTTGTCGCTCTACAACTAATTCTGCTCCATTAGTTAAAACCTGCACAGTTGCTAATTCTAGACTGTTCTCTGATTTCAATTTAAATGAAGGAGTGGATACAAGTGATGTAGTTAACTCTAATTTCTCTGTTAGCATCTTTTTATAGGCAATTCCAAAAGATAAACTAACTCCCGACAAATCAGAACTATTGATTTCTCTTGTATCAAATTCTAACTCTGAACGCTTGAGAATTGCTTTATTCTCAATGTTCCCAAAGTTATAATTAATATCTAAACCAACGCTTAAATTCTCGTTAACTTTAAATCCAGCTGCAACAAACACCTTATTAAGACCACCTGTTCCAAGGAACTGATTTTCAGAACCATCATCATTAAATGAGTTTGTTTGATACCCCACAGAACTAACAGGAAGTACACCAAAACCAAAACCAAATTTGCCGGCAGGAATACCTATAGCGAGGTAATCCAAAGATGCATTATCTTTATATGAATCTTCACCTGCAGCATTATCTAGATTTAAACCATTATAATTGGCACCTAATGTATATGTTGTTAATTTCAATTCTCCATACGATGCAGGATTCTGAAGATTCAAGTGAATACTGTCTGTTAGTATACCCAATCCCCCCATCGATCTATTTTCTACTGTTCCCTTAAACTTCTGTAACCCTATTCCATAAAAAGAATAAGGAGAAGAAGTTCCTTCTTGAGCATAAGATACGCTGGTAACTATTACCAGAATGACTACTAAAATCTTCTTTATCATTGACTGTTATTAAAAGCTAAAATGTGATTTAGTCCCTCCAATAAAAAATTAGAGGTGGCAAATATGCTATTTTTTAATCTTTTAGACAAAAAATGTGCATCTCCTCCGGTTAAAATAACTGTTAAATCGGGGTAAGTGTTGCAATATTCTGCAATTGCGCCCTCAATTTCATACAAAACACCATTCACAATTCCAGAATGTATAGCCTGATTTGTTGTATCACCAATATAATTTTTTGGTGACTCTAGCTCTAATAACGGTAATTTTGAAGTGTAATTATGCAAACTTGCATATCTTAAACTTAAACCTGGTGCAATTGCTCCTCCTAAATATTCTTCATCTTTATTTTTAAAATCATACGTAATACATGTTCCCGCATCAATAACAAGTACATTTTTTTTTGGAAACTGACCTACTGCGCCTGCAACTAAACCTAATCGATCAACACCTAAGGTAGTAGGTGTGGCATACAGGTTTTTAAATGGCATTCTTACTGTATGATCCAAAATAATAGTATTAAACAAATTTTTAATTATCACTACATCTTGTTTCTTAATGGTAGCTACAGAAGAAATTATTGCATTATTGATTAAGGGATAGTCTTGGTAAACTTTTTGTATCACCTTAGAGAAGTTCTCTGACTTCAATGTTTCTTTGTAAATAATTGAATCTTTCTCGAAAACCCCTATTTTTATAGAAGTGTTACCAACATCAATAATGAGATTCATTTGTTTATTTTTATTTCCTGAGTAATCGATTCTACTTTTCTTTAAAAATTATAATCTTTTTTCCATTATCCACAACTTCTAGATTACAGGATATTACGTGCTTTTATTTAAAGTTTGTAAAAGTACAAAACGATTTTTTTAAATTTTTCTTTTGAGTATTAAAAAAAGCGTTCTATATTTGCATCCGCTTACAGCAAGGTGCCTTAGCTCAGTTGGTAGAGCAAAGGACTGAAAATCCTTGTGTCCCTGGTTCGATTCCTGGAGGCACCACCTTTAAAGCCCAAACTAATTGTTTGGGCTTTTTGCTTTTTACACCTAAAAGCTACAATACGATTCAATTTTTTGCATTTACCATTTGTTTACAAATAAGTTATTATTTTTGTTTACCAAATTATTCCTATGAAATATTTCCGCGTGTTACCTGCTTTCTTTTTACTTTTTCTTATTTTAGAAAACACCCATGCTCAAGAAAAATTCAATGAGAATCAGAAAGAACCGGTTCAAGAATCCATTGAAGAACCGCCTAAAGAGAATGCTGAAGATGAATCTAATGATTTACAAAGCAACATGACTCGCTGGCAAATGCTAAAATATGATGGAGTTTCTGCATTTGGAGGTTTAAAACACGCATACACACAACCTTTTAGATGGAAAGGAAAGGATTGGGCCACATTTGGAGGAATTGTAGCAGGAACTACCCTTCTTTACCTAATAGATGAACCTGCGAATGATTTTTTTACAGATCAAAGAGATGATGTTCCTGATTTTATAAGAGAAACGGGATTTCGTTTTGGAAAACCTCTTGTAAACTATGGGTTAACTACAGGAATATATGCTTTTGGATTAATTACAAAAAATGAAAAAGTTCGTAAAACCGGAGTATTACTAATTGCTTCTGCAACTGCAGGTGGAATTATCCAAACTGTCAGTAAAACACTAGTTGGTCGTGCCAGACCTCATACAGGAAAAGGTAAAGATGCTTTTAAATTCTATAGTAGTGAAGCTGACTACCACTCTTTCCCTTCTGGTCATGCCATATTATCATTTACAACTGCATATGCAATTAGCAAACAATTCAAAAACCCTTATATAAAAGGAGGTATTTACGCTTTGGGTCTAATCTCACCAGTATCACGATTATGGGAAGGTGCCCATTGGTTAACTGATGTGACTCTTGGTATTGTTCTTAGTGTCGTTATTGTAGATGGAATTGATAACTACCTGAACAAAAAAGAAAGATATGTTTATGATAGTAAGAAATTTAAGATTAAATGGGATCTTAGACTTGGAGCAGGTCAATTAGGAGTAATTGGCAGGTTCTAACAATCAATAAAACCATTAATTTTCACTGGAAATAGGTATGAAAATTTCAGCTTTCCATTGAGAAGCATTACCATCTTGCATTGGATTATTATAGAATATTTCTAGAGGTTTTTTTACAATCGAAATATTTCTTCTTTTAGCATAAGCCATCAGTGCAAACCAGGCTTGATCACTATTTCTATAATTACCGTAAAAAACAGCTTTTAAGGCTTTTTGCGGAGATGATCTATCAAATTTGATTAATGAATTCAATGGGAGAGAATCCGTGTACTTTATCGGAAAACCAAAATCAAACTTGATTTTATCATCTAAAACATCCCATTCTTTAATTCTTACAAATGGTGCTCCATCAACCTTTAGGTTATTTTCTAATATCTTTGGATAAAGATCAGAATTAGTCCTCATCATCATACCTGCCTTACCAAAACGACTAGAAGATGACGAGACAAATAAATACGCTAAACTAGGTATATCGGATTCTCCTTCTATTTCTATTTTAAAAGTATCTGCAAAATTATTAGCTAGCTTGCCAAAAACCTTTAGCTCTTTTTTTAACCCTCTAGTAAAGATTGTTTCACCCATAAGTATTCGTACTCTATTCTGTATAGAATACTCTTCAGAAATCGCGCCTACTCTAATTTTTGTTATAGAATCGTTTAAACTTTCTAAAGTCCAATCCAGATTAATAATAGTATCATTTACTATTACTGCTTGAGACACTTGCTTAAATAATGTAGTATCCAAAGTGGTAATATTTTTAGCCTTTGGATCTTTACCCCAAGACTCCCAACTAATTACCTGATGATAAACACTACCTGGAGAACCTTTGACGTTAAAAGAAACTTGATAATCATATTTTTTTATAAATAAATACCAAACAGAAACACTTATTAGTATTACCAAAGCTACAACTACAATCCTCTTCATACTAGTTAGAGCTTGCGACTTCAGAGTTCGAAATATTCATTTTTAACTTACGTACCACAAAACTTCCTAATGCACGTCCTTGATCTAAACCTAAATCAATAGCCGCTCTATAATGAATCCCACCATACAATCTACTTACAGCAGCTTCATCAGCAGCTTGATTAAAGGACACAAAAGAACGAACAGGCAATCCATATTGTAATTCGGTATCATCATCAAAAGAAAAATTATCTCCAAAAATATCCGTAAGAACAGTAGACGCTGCTCCGGAAACTACAGAATGCCCACTTGTATATTCGGGAAATGGTGGTGTCTGTAATACAGGTGTCCAATTTTCATCTATATGTTGATTAATCAAAGTCTCTGGGCGTATCAAATTACTTCTATATTTCTCATCCCAACAACTTATAAAAGCATCTGCAATTGCGATGGAAGTTTTTGTATAAGCAAACACAGTCTTTGCAAAATCAGCATTTGTTTTTTTACATGCTATTTTACAAATACCTATCCAATGAGCTCCTGGTGTAATTTTCTTCGTAGCAAACATTAGATGTCCCTTGTGTGTCGAAACATAAGGGTTGCAATCCCAGAATTGAGCTATTTCTAATTTTTCTGATTTTTCTCCTTCTTCTTTTATCGTATTCCCTACCTCATAAGTTTCCATCAATTCTTTATAAAATGGTGTATCTTTTTCTAACGAAAAATCTGGATATCTAGCTGGCTTAAACTGAGAAGAAGAATCAATAATAGAAGGTCTTATTTTTTTCCAATGAGGTTCTATACCATCCATATAATCTGGCGGAGTAGGTTGCCATCTAGAAGGATCTTCTGTATTAACCGAAAACTTAGGCATCGTCCTAGTTTGTGCATAATTATCGGAAGCGTACCAAGTCTTAATATGCTCCGCAACCGCTAAACCATAGGTTTTAGAATCATTAAATGTTTCTTCATTCTGTAATTCCCAAGAACCATATAAACTATCTCTGTAGGCTTCTACTCGATCTTCGGAAAAAAGCAATGATTTTCCCACTTCCATATACGCTACTAAAGCAGAAAGTTTATGATTTATATGTTTGGTCGTATCAGCGACAGGAATATTTTTTAGGTTATGTAATTGATTTGACAAGGTATTATAATCTTTTCCTTCTTGTCTTATCACTTCATAGGCAGCTATATTAGCATAGTTGTATATACGACTTGCCACAGGAGGAGAAAAAATATCATGTACCATTACCTCTGTGATTTTATCTACTGCATTATGGTAGTCTTCAGCTGTAATTACAATCTGCTTTTCTTCTTTTTGACAAGCGTTTAAAAAAAGCAAGGAAGAAGTAATTAAAAATAAACTCTTACCCTTAGTTATTACGTTAATTTTGCTCCATTTATTGAAACATTTCATAAATCTCTGCTTTTCCATTGTTTAGTGTGATAAGTAAATAATCCTTATTTACAAAATTAATAATATTTAATCCTCTAACTGATTTTTGACTTAAGTTAATCCCCAATTCTTGTGCTTTAATTAGTAAAGCATCCTTTCCTATTATAGCACCTGCAAATCCATCGAACCTTCCGTGATATGGAATTACTCCGAAATAATTACCAGCTAATAGGACTTCTTCTATTCCATCGTTATTAAAATCATATTTTAACATCGATAATATAGGAGCTAATTGGAGTGAATTATCGAAAGGAACAAATGAAAATGTTCCTTGATCATTTTTTAAGTAGCCAGAAGCTAGTTCGTGTACTTCAAACAACTTTGCATTTTCTAATGCATCTTTATCAAAAATTTGATCTACAGTTTTACCTGCAAAACTGGTATAGGTAGTAAATTTTTTCTTGAGATAATTAAGCTGACTTGATAACTCATCTAATGCTAAAGCCGTATAATATTTACCATTCTTGGGTATTGCAACAATAGTTTCTGTTGTTTTGTTTTTATCAAAATCAGAATAATACATTTTTAGTGGTAAGTCTGAAGAAGCGGTAAACTTAGAATTTAGTCCAAAATTACCGAGCAAATAATCATTATCACCATCATTATCTATATCGAATTCGATAATAGATTGCCAAAGACCGTTTAAATTTCTTGGCAAAAATTTAGCAGTAACATCTATTAATTTTCCATTTTCATTTTTAAAAAAGTGTGGAGACATCCATTCTCCAATGACGATCAAATCTTTTATTCCATCACTATCAAAATCATCCCAAACAGCATCTGTTACCATACCTACTTGCTTTAAATCAGGATTTTCTTTGATCGTAAAATCTCCTTTATCATTAATCAGAAGGTATGAATTTGGCATCTTACCAAAATCATTAGAAACCACATACCCTCCAACGAAAATATCTAAATCACCATCGTTATCTACGTCATGAGTTTTTATTACCGATTCGTGTTCATATAATTCTGGAAAACTACCTTTTATTAATCCTTTATCTGAATTTAAATACAATCTATCTATTAGCTCCTTAGAGTTGCCATAAAACTCGCCGCCAGAAGAACAGACCAATAAATCTTTTATCGTATCATTATTAAAATCTGTAATAATCGCAGCTACATCTTCTTTCTTTTTATCACCGATGAGAATTTCGGAGGATTGTTCTTCAAAACCTGTAGTGGTTTGGATATATATTTTAGATGCTTCAAGTTTAGAACTTCCGAAGAAAATATCATCTTTCCCATCACCATTTAGGTCTCCTATTGCAGTAGCTGGTCCTCGATCAGAAATTTTATATGGAATTAATTTTTGGCGATTAAAATCTGTATAATTATTTTCTTTATGTACATATTGTAATCCAGGGATAGAATCTATTTTCTTAAACCAACCTTTATTTTTAGGAAACAATTCTTCATAATTCACAATATTTCTTTTGTGTAACAATTTAATTGTTAATGTTTGATTTGTAGTTATATTTTCTGCTACTTGAATCGTATTATCCGGCCATATAATTTTCAGAGAATCTATAGCTGCAATCGTATCGTACCCAAAATGAATCATAGGCTCTGAAGAAGATTGAAAACCTTTTGAAGTAAATAATTGTTTGTACTGTGCAATTCCCCGATGATAGGATATTACTTTGGCCCCTATCCCTAGTTTGTTTTTGTCTTTAAAAACAAATTTCAATTTTAAAAACTTCTTTTTTTCATTCGTTTTATTTTGATAAAAAGAAGCTGGAGCATTTATATTATTAGTTACTATATCCAGATCTCCATCGTTGTCAAAATCGGCATAAGCACTTCCAGTAGAAGCTGTATTTTCTAATGGAAGCCAGTTTGAAGATTTATTTATAAAATTAAACCCTTTATCTCCTTTAAAAATGCAATTCTGTACTTCTCCAGAAGGCATAATATTTAAAGCTTCATTATCCACTAACTTTGAACTATTTATTTTTTCTTGGATTTTTTCGTTAGAGATGTATTTAATATAATCAAGATCATTGGGACGTTTTGGGATTCCGTTAGATATAAATACGTCTTGTTCTCCATCTTGATTATAATCTGCAAACAATGCTGACCAACTCCAATCTGTGGCAGCTATACCACTTAACAAAGCGGTTTCAGTAAAATGATCCCTATTATTAACCTGAAGCATATTACGTGCATACTGATAATGATATCCTAATCGATTGATACGCATTTGTAACATATCCACGGTCTCATCTCCTGCAGAAGCTTTGAGAACTGTTTCATCCTCTGGAGTCATATCTAAAGTAAGAATATCAGCATAGCCATCATGATTAATGTCGGTTACATCGCTACCCATAGAGAAACGGCTGGTATGACCAAAATTTTGTTTTAATGACTCACTAAAGGTTCCATCTCCTTTGTTGATATAATAATAATCATCTTCATGAAAATCATTGCTTACATAAATATCAGTATATCCATCATTGTTAAAATCTGCTGTTGCTATTCCTAAACCATATCCATTTCCTCCGCCAAAAACTCCTGCAGCCGCACTCACATCCGTAAACACTTCTCCATCATTACGAAGTAATTTATCACCGCTTTCTGGGCTTCTTTTATTTCTTAATGAAGCGCTACCAAAAGAATTCTGAGTATGGATGGCATGATTCAACAAATACATATCCAAATCTCCATCATTATCGTAATCGAAAAAAGCCGCTGATGTAGTATAATTTTCAAAATCTAATTTATACTGAGAAGCCTTTTCAGTAAATGTATTATCCCCATTATTTATGAACAACTCGTTTTTTCCTTTTAATCCCTGAAGACCAACTACGGCACAGACGTAGATATCCAAATATCCATCTCCATTAACATCCGCCATTACCGTTCCTGTATTCCAATCGGAATTTCCTTTTACTCCTGCTTTATCTGTTATATCTTCGAATTGAAAATTCCCTTTATTGAGATAGAGTTTATTTTCTCCTTGATTAGAAGTAAAGAACACATCAACTAGATCATCTTTATTGATATCTCCAACTGCTACACCAGCACCATTATAGTAATATAGATAATCCAGAATATTTAATTCTTCTGTAGGAACTAGTGTGTTTTGGAAGGAAACATTTGTAACCTGGGAAGTAATCTTATCAAATAATCCTCCTTTGTGTGTGTTTTGTTTTTTACACCCAAATAAAAACAACAGCCCAAAAATTACTATGATTATATTTTTGATCATTTGTATAAAATCTACCTTTTGACTATTTATTATCTACTTTAAAAATTTTAGGCTTTTCATTGTTAATGGCCACCAACAAGTACTTTTGGCCCGATTTATTCTTCACCCAACGCATATTTCTCACTTCATCTTCTACTAAAAACCCTGAAGATCTTTGGTTTTTAAAATTTCCTTTCCCATCTCCTAACAAAACATTTCCTCGACTAGCATCTAATCTGGAGAATTGAGGTTTAAAACTATAATTATTACCTCCTACAATAAGGTCTAAGTGACCGTCCTTGTTCAAATCTTCAGTTTCTATATCACATATACAAGATAATTGTGTTTCTTTAGGAAGTTCTTTTATTTCAAAAGTAGCATCACCATTGTTATAAGCTACTAAATTGGCAAAGTTGTTTACGGTTTTAATAGTTGTATTATCTAAAACCTCTTTAGAAAACAGTTCATCAATAGACTTGGTTGCATATTCAGAAAATTTGAGGTTTTGCTTCTTCAAAACATTGATTTGTGCAGTAATCTCTTTCTTCAGATGTATTGGAATATCCTTACCATTGATCGTTTGCGTAATAATTTGTTCTATGGTTCCGTTATTATCAAAATCATTGATATACATCTTGGATGGAGTTTCTTTACCACATTCATAAATAGAATTTAACCCTCTATTACCTAAAACCAAATCTACATCTCCGTCATTATCTAAATCAGTAGCTTCTAAGGTATTAAACCAGCCGGAAACTTCATCTAAATTTGTTTTGATTAGATTCAGCCTATTACCATCGTTTAGGAACACCTTAGGAGACATCCATTCGCCCACAATAATTAAATCTCTTTTACCGTCTCCATCTATATCTTCCCAAGTGGCATCAGTTATCATTCCGATAGTTTGAGCTTCTTTAGCTTTATTTGCTATTACATCTTTAAAGTTCCCTTTACCATCATTCTCTAGAAAATAACTCTGTGGAGAAATTCCATATGTTCCTACAACACTATGACTTCCTACAAATAAATCAATATCTCCATCCTGATCGTAATCATATGGAGCTAATGTAGAGATATTAGTAAGGGTGGGTAGTATAATTTGTCCTCGAGAAAGATATCCTCTTCCATCATTAATATAACTTCTAACACCAGTTCTGGCTCCTCTAAAGTTCCCTCCAGAACCTATTACCAAATCTAAATCCTTATCTCCATCAATATCCTCAAAAACAGCAACGGTATCTTCAAAAAATGTTTCGGTTTCGAATTTTGATAATGTAAATCGACCCTTTCCATTCTGAAAATATAACTTGCCAGGTTGGTTATATGCACCCCCAATAAAAACATCATCATTACCATCTCCATTAATATCTGCAATTGCTATAGCTGGGCCTTCTCTAGATTGCATTTTATAAATCAATCCTTCGTAATCAAAGTCAACATAAGGATCTTCTTTATGCACTTCTAAAGTGTTACTTATTTCTTCAAAAAAAGTATCTTGTTTGTTTTCTGGCGCTACGTATTTTTCTTTTGCGTTTTCCTGAGATAGTTGAACTAACGCATTAAGAGTAATATCCTTAATAACTTCCGCATTTCCATTAGGATAAATTACCTGTAACGAATCTACTTTCTTTGTTTTACCCAATCCAATAGTCATTATATACTCTATAGAAGACTGGAAACCTCTTGTAGGTATTAGTTCTTGCCTTATAACTTCATTCTTGGTATATAGTTCAACTACGCTACCAATTCCAAAGGTGTTTTTATCAGCTCCTTCTATTTTGATTTTTAAATAATTATTTCCTTTTTCTTCGCTATTATTCTGATAAATAGATACTGGCATATTAAAATTATTAACCACCAAATCCAAATCTCCATCATTATCCAAATCTCCATAAGCAGATCCATTAGAAAAAGTTGGCTCATCAAATCCCCAATTATCTGTTAGGTCAGAAAAAGTAAGGTCTCCATTATTTTTAAAAGCATAATTAGGGATGGGCGTAGATGGCATTTTATTAATAATCGAATCTACTTCTTCTTTTTTACCGGTTAACGTCATCTTCTGTATGATATCATTGGCAAAAAAGTTCATGAAATCTTGATCTGTAAGATCGTGATAGATTCCGTTACTAACATAAATATCGCGATACCCATCATTATCCATATCAAACAACAACGCTCCCCAACTCCAATCTGTTTTAGCTACTCCACTATAAAAAGCAATTTCAGAAAATGTATTATCGCCATTATTAAGTTGAAGCGAATTTTGCATATATTGATTGTAGAAATCTCTACTCTTCTTCAATTTATATACATCATAACTTTCGAAAGAGCTAGTCTCTTTTAATCGTTGATCGTCTTCTGGAAGCATATCTGTTACAAAAATTTCTGGATATCCATCATTATTAATATCCGCCATATCTGCTCCCATCGAAGAAATACTAAGGTGTTTTACCCAATCCTTAATTTCCTCATTAAATATCCCATTACCCTTATTTATATATAGGTAATCTCTCTCATAAAAATCATTGGACACATAAATATCTGGAAGTAAATCTTTATTAACATCCCCTATAGTTACTCCCAATCCAAAACCTATTAAACTTCCAAATATTCCAGCGGGCTCGCTTACATCTGTAAACACACCATTATCATTTCTCATTAACTTATCTCCTCCACCTTTTAGAATATCAGGAATATCCCAATCCTTTGCACGAAGATTACGCTTGTTTACGTATCCCAAACTACTTACTGGTATAAAACTATTGTTTAGTATATACACATCAAGGTCGCCATCCATATCATAATCAAAAAAAGCTGCATGAGTAGTAAAGCCACTATCAGCTAAATTATATTCTTCAGCTTTTTCAGTAAATGTTATAATTCCTGTACTTGCCGATGGACCATTGTTTATAAAAAGCTCATTCTTTTGGTCATCACCTTCTACATTTCCTGCATTACATACATAAATATCTAACAACCCATCTGCATTAATATCCACCATAACTACGCCGGTAGACCAAGAATTTTTTCCAGTTGTATTAGATGATTCAGAAATATCTTCAAATGTAAAATCTCCTTTATTCAGATATAATTTATTCTCTTTTCTATTAGCAGTTAGATATACATCTGGTAGACCATCATTATTTATATCGCCAATCGCTACTCCTCCTCCGTTATAAAAATTTCTATATGTAAAAATATTGAAGTCTTTTTCGTTATCGACTTGATTTACAAAATCAATTTTTGTCTCTTCGGGAGTTAGTTTAGTAAACAAAGTATCTTCTTGTTCTATCTCTAACTTCTCAATTTTTTCCTTCGCACAAGATGAAAGGATAAGAATTATAAAACTTCTATATAAAAATTTATTCATATTACTCTTTTATCTTTTTGACTAACTGGATACTATCATTATTTATTCCGAACAATAAATATTCTTCTTCTTTTATTCTTATAGGTTTAATAGACCTAATCGCTCCCTTAACATTCAATTCTAAAGTTTCTGAACTAACAAATCCTCCTTTTTTATTATTTAATAATATAGTTCCGTATGATCCATCTAACCTACCCAATTGGGTACTAATTTCATAAGTATTTCCCCCGAGAATTATATCAGGATATTCATCCTCATTCATATCATGAATTAATATATCATGAACTGAAGAAATTTGCGTTTCCCAAGACAAATCATATGCTACAAAATCTAAATCTCCTTTATTCTCAAAATATGTTGTAGTAAGCATATACACTTGTTTTTTTTCTGCTTGATCTATTTTATCTTTTGAAAAATAATCCTTAAAATCCGCTTCAGAAAAAGCTTTATAGGACAAAAACTTTTTGTTAAGCTCTGGTATTTGCTTAGTCAATTCATCCTTAGTAGCTATAGGAGTTTCTCTTCCTTGATAGAAATAAGTTACTATTGGATCTACTTTACCATTATTATCAAAATCGTTTAAATATAACTGAATTGGTTGTTCTAAAGAAGCCTTTAGCCTGCTATTTTGTCCCCAATTTCCTGCAATAATATCTATATCTCCATCTTTATCCATATCACCAATTGATATACAATTCCACAAACCATGTGTTTTACTCAATGAATGAATATTCTTTTTAAGAAGATTTCCTTTTCCATCATTGATAAATATAGTAATAGGCATATAATGACCAGCTACTATTAAGTCCTGATAACCATCATTATTAGCATCAATAAATTTTGCATCATATACTAATCCAATAGTATATAAATCTGGTGCCATATCTAAAGTAACTTCTATAAAATTACCTTTTCCATCATTTAGAAAAAGATAATTTTTAGATGATTTTCCGTAGAACCCAGTTAAACTATTACTACCTATAAAAATATCTTCATCACCATCACTGTCTATATCAGAAGTAATTACAACCGAGGCATTCATTTTAATATCCGGAAAAGCATTTGAACTCTCTTCAAATTTACCTTTGTTATTTACAAACAAAACTGGACTCGACTCATATCCCGCATAATTTTCATTACCTCCATAAACTGTGATTAGATCCAAATCACCGTCCGAATCTGCATCAAAAAAATGTTGATCAATATCTTCATATTTTTTATACACATCTAAATCAGGTTGTTCTGTTTCTTTAAAAGTTCCTGACTTTTCCTGTAAAAAAATCGTTCCAGATCTAAATCTCCCTCCAGGAGTATAAAAGTCATCTAATCCATCTTTATTTATATCCATGATGGATATATGAGGCCCTTCATTAGATACTGCATATGGAGCCAAAGGTTCTAAACTAAAATCTTTAGTTTCATAATCTTGATGCTTAAATTTAATAGGTTTAGGCTCTCTTCTAAGAACGTTTAATTTTTCTTTAAAAATTTCCAGCGAAGTATTTGTACTATTTTGAGTTAAAGATATGGTACTATTTATTTCTACGCTTGTATATACAGAACTATCGCCATTAGGCCATGCTATCTTAATAGAATCAACAACTTTATTATCTCCCAGACCAAAATGTAAAATCTGAGACACAGAAGACAAATATCCTTTAAAAGGGTTAACACTAGAAGTTTGCAATCTATTTTCAGAAAATATAGTTGCTTTTGCTCCTATTGCATTTAAATTTTGCCCAATTCCTTTTAACTTTAATCTTATGTAATTATGATTCATTAAGGTATCTGCACGATTTTGATAAACAAAAGCCTTACCATCAATGTTATTAGTAACAATATCTAAGTCTCCATCATTGTCTAAATCTGCATACACAGCTCCATTACTATATGATGGGATATTTTTGGACCATTGATTGGATACATTTTCGAAAGTTAAATCACCATTATTACGATAAAAATAATTGGTAGTTTTTTTATTTGGCAGTTCATCAATTAAAGCCAAATCTTCTTTGGTCATACCATTATCTATACGTTTCTGAATATTATCATTGGCAATAAAACTTATAAAATCCATATCATTAGTAGCTCCTTTAATTCCATTAGAGATAAAGACATCTTTAAACCCATCATTATCATAATCTGCAATTAAGGGTGCCCAACTCCATTCTGTAGCAGCTATCCCAGCAAAAAATGCAATTTCACTAAAACCTTCTCCTCCTCGGTTCAGTTGTAATCCATTCTGCATATACTGAGGTTTATAACCATTTTTAAGATATTGGTTGTAAATAGTAAAACCATATTCAGTTCCAGATGATTTATACGTACTAAGATCCTCTGGCAACATATCTAGAGATAGGATATCGGTCCATCCGTCATTATTTATGTCTGCAATATCGACACCCATAGAATAATGAGATGTATGCTGAATCTTAGAAAAATTAGAAGTAATTACTTCTTTAAAAATTCCATTTCTTTGATTGATATATAAATAGTCATTTTCAAAAAAATCATTACCAACATATATATCTGGATATCCATCATTATTGATATCATCCGTAGCAATTCCTAATCCATAGCCTATACCACCTTGAAAAATTCCTGATTCTGCAGAAACATCAAAATACTTTCCATCATCATTTCTGTATAATCTATCACCAGAAAGAGAATCAATTTGTTTACGTTTAGAACCTCTTCCATAACTACGATTAGGATACACGGAATGATTTAATAAATACATATCTAAATCTCCATCTAAATCATAATCAAAAAAACTAGCCTGAGTAGAAAAACTGGAGATATCGAGATTGTAAAGCGAAGCTTGTTCTTCAAAAACTGGTACACCATCGTTATCTAGACCTTGGTTTACAAATAATTTATTCTTTCCTTTTAAACTTTTATAATCTCCAACTTTGCATACATATATATCCTGTAATCCATCATTATTAATATCTACAGCTATTACACCAGTAGACCAACCATTAGTATCTTTTAAGAGATTTGTTGTAACTTCTTTAAACTGAAAATTCTTCTGATTAATATATAATTGATTCTCATTTTGATTAGATACAAAATATATATCTTCCCAACCATCATTATTAAAATCACTAACTGCCAAACCTGCTCCATTATAATAATAGAGATATGTAAGAATATTAAGATCTGGAGTATCTTTTAAATTATTGCTAAATGAAATACTTGTTTCTTTTTCAGACAATAACTCAAAAAAATGACGCTCCTTATCCTTTTTACAAGAAATTAATATAATTACTAGCAGTAAGCTACAACTGATATTTTTTAAATAATTGGACAATTGTTATATCTAAATTTGAATATATTAATTAATAGAGCCCTTCAATTTTTGAAGGGCTCTACTCTAACAAATCTTAGCAATTTAATATGTTAGTAACCAGGGTTTTGTACTAAACTAGGGTTAGATATTATCGCAGTAGCAGGAATAGGAAACAATGCCCTGAATTCGTCGGTACTACTTTTAAGCCCCCAAGTATCCGCAAACTTTCC
Organism: Aquimarina sp. AD1; assembly: GCF_003443695.1. Classification (NCBI taxonomy): domain Bacteria; kingdom Pseudomonadati; phylum Bacteroidota; class Flavobacteriia; order Flavobacteriales; family Flavobacteriaceae; genus Aquimarina; species Aquimarina sp. AD1. The sequence continues at coordinate 3,299,012 of NZ_CP031966.1, forward strand.
GAAACGAATTAGATCATTACGTCTCCAGAATTCTTTATACAATTCTCTCCCACGTTCGTCAAGAATATCTTGTTCTGATAAATCTATTAAAGGATTTGCATTTCTTATCGTTCTCAATTCATTAATCATAGTTAATGCATCTCCAGTATTTCCCATTCTAAATAATGCTTCTGCTTTCATTAAATGCGCATCAGCATATCGATATACAATTTGATGTGGTTCGAAAGATCCATTTTCAGGATGATATTTAATGGTCCTTATTCCGTTGTTTTCATCATTACCTACTATTCCAACAAAATCTCTTGTAAAAACTAGAGGGTTCCCTGGTCTATCAGTTAAGGCTGTTCCATTTTCGTCGTATTGTTGACCAATCAAAAATCCAAAACCAATACCTAAATTAGATCCATCAGTCGGCACAAACCCTCTTCTTTCTTCTTGTCCACTCCCTGGTATATTAGTATTAGGATCACCCTCGAACAGATCATAGAATTCAGCCAAAGTTGACCAACCATTCCAACCACCTCCTCCTTGATCCGGAGCATTTTGATTATAATGTAAACCATTCCAAATTCTATTACCTATACCTGCTCCAAAATATAAAATAGTTTCCGTATCAGCATCTGACTTAAAAATATCAAAATAACCTGATTGCAATGCAAAGCCATCTGCTGTTATTTCGTCTATACCATTTACCACAGCTGTCATGTCTTCTGTACTAGGTGTTCCTGTCCCATTATAAATATGTGCATTTAATCTTACTTTTGCTAGTAGATATTGTGCAGCAGCTTGGGTAGCTAAATCAAAATTTTCTCCTTCAATATTTTGAACTAATGGTAAATCTGGTAATGCTTCTGTTAAGTCTGTTATTATAAAATCTAAAGCTTCGATTCTAGAAAAAACAGAAGGGTTTTGCTCCAAAGGATCTTTAGGATCTCTAAAAGGAACTTGACCATACATATCCATTATCCAAAACATATTAAAAGCTCTAATAAATTTAGCCTGAGCTAACTCTGCATTTGTTGCATTACTTAACGGATCAATAGCTGTTGTTGCCGTAAATACATTAGCATTCAAATTATTCCAAGTATTCAAGACAAATTGATTTAAGGTCCCCCAATTATGTTCGTGAAGAACCCTCCATTGACCATTATCAGACCAATCAGTACCTCTAGTAGGCACTAAAAGTTCATCAGAAGTTACCTCGTTTAAAGCATATAAATTAGCTTGATCTCCTATTTGACCATTCAAAGTTCCAATTAACCCAACAACTGTTGAATTCGCATCAACTCCTGTAAACTCTCCTGTTTGATTTACTATTATCGAGTCAGTTCCTTCTATCTCCAAATCCGTACAAGATGAAGCTAACAACATTATAGACAGTAATGTCAATAATGTAAATTTAATTTTCTTTTCTTTCATGATCATTTTTTTTAAAACGTTACATTAAAACCAAAATTATATACGCGGGGTCTTGGGAATGATGTATAATCAATTCCCAAAGAAGGAATTCCATTTGCTCCTGCTGCCACATTAACTTCAGGATCCAAGCCACTATAATCTGTTATTACAAATAAATTTTGTCCAGTAACAAATAAACGTAAGCTTTTGAAAAGTCCTTCACCCGATAATGGCCAATTATATCCTAGACTAGCATTCTGCAATCTTAGGAAATCTCCTTTTTCTAAGAACTGTGTGGAAGGTTCTGGAGCATTTGATCTATCCTCTCCATTACCAATAACATCTGTAGTCACATTACGCCCTGCTCCAATAGAACCAGCTGTAAAAAACGCATTTCTTGTAGCATTGTAGATGTAATGACCAAACTGTCCTGCAAAAAACACTGATGCATCAAAGTTTTTATATCTAAAAGAAGTGCTTATACCAACATTATATTCTGGTAAGGCACTCTTATCGACAAAATCTCTAAAATCCACCCCATTGGTATATACCCCCTGTCCATTTTCATCAAACCCTTCGAATAATCTTAAATAATATGAAGCTAAAGGACGACCTGTTTCAAGACGCTGTACATTAACTCCTGTTAACCCCTGACCATTTAATGCTCCTGTAGGAATTGTTCCTGTAAAATTTTGAAGTTCATTCTTATTATACGCAATATTAAATCCAAAATCCCAACTAACGTCTTCCTGTTCAATTATTGCATAGTTAATAGAAAATTCAATTCCCTGATTAATCACATTACCATTAACATTAGTAAAAGTAAATGGTGTTGGACTTGGTTGAGCAGTTTCAGCCTGTAATAAAAGATCCTCTGTATCTTTATAATATAAATCAACAGTTCCAGTTAATCTATCACCAAAAAACCCAAAATCTATCCCTACATTAGTTTGTGTAGTTGTCTCCCATTTCAATTTGGTATTTGCAAATGACACAAAACCAGCACCGGTTCTATTTACATCACCATTTTGCTGAATCCCTAATCCACCAAATCTTTGTCTGAATGTAAAATTACCAAAACCTAAGCCATCTTGATTTCCTGTAACACCAAATCCTAATCGTAACTTAAGTGTAGAAAAAGCATCCCCTATAAAATCTTCCTTATCCAATTTCCAAGCAAATGCACCTGATGGAAATATTCCACGAAACTTGTTGTCCGGACCAAATCGAGAAGATCCATCCGCTCTTGCTGTTGCTGTTAAAATATATTTATCAGCAATTGTATATGTTCCTCTAATAAAATAGGATTGCAATTCATCCGTAAAATCAAAAGTGTCACCAATAACTGTGGTAGGAGCAATATTAGGAATATTTGTAATATCTTCAGTTACAATATCAGGAAAAAGCCTATTAATAAAAGCGTCATTAGGAGCTACCGCATATTGTTGAAACGACCCTTCAATATTACCTTCAATTGCATTTGCAGCGGCTTCTAGTTGTTCTCCAATCTGGTCTAAATCTGTACTTGAAAAACCAAATCCTTGCACATTTCTTCCTTTTCTTCCAAAATCTTGATATGAATAACCTCCTAACAATTCTAAAGTAGAATTACCTATTTCGGTATTATATGTTAAGGTAGCCTCCATTAATCTATTCTCTACTTCTATATCATCAACAGTTGCTCTACCATTACCTGAAGTTCCTCCATTAGTAATATTTCTAACATCTCGAGATATTACTCCGATGGCGGTTGATTCCGAATTATCGTATCCAAGATTTATTTTAGCTTTTAATCCCTGGATAATCTCATATTCAGCAGAAAAATTAACCAAATAACGATTTGTATTCGTCTCATTCTGAGTATTTGTTAATAAATTAAGTGGATTAATTGTTGTTCCACCTATGTCAAAATTAGGAGTAGCAGGCCAAGTTGGATTAGCACTATAAGCTGCACCCAATAAGTCTCCTTGGAATCCTGCATTATTACTAATTGGAGGTGCCTCATCATTAACTCTTGATAGAGTACCTTGAAGATTTAATTTTAGCTTTTCATTAAAAAATCTATGTGTAGCGTTAATTCTCCCGGTGATTCTTTCTAATGAACTTTTTTTAACAATCCCTACCTGGTTTCCATATCCAAAGGATGCACGAACATTTCCATTTTTGTAATTATTAGAATATGACAAACTATTTATAGTAGATTCTGCTTGTCTTAAAATTTCATCTTGCCAATCTGTATCTGCCCCAAAGTCTAAATCACTTGGGTTATTTCCAAAATCCGCACTTGCATTTAAAAATTGATCTCTGTTTAATAAATCAAGTTTTTTTCTTGTTTTAGCAACACTTAAAGTACTCGAAAACTCCCACAGCCCTCCTTTCGCGCCTCTTCCTGCCTTTGTTGTAATAATAACAACACCATTTGCTCCTCTTGATCCATAAATTGCAGTTGCAGATGCGTCTTTTAATATACTTACGCTTTCAATATCGTTAGGATTTAAGAAATTAAGAGGATTTCTAGCGGAACTAGTTCCTATACCTAAATCACTCCCACCTGCCGCTGTATCATCTCCTGCCAAAGGAACTCCATCTACTACAAATAAAGGATTATTATTCGACCGAACGGAAGTAGTACCTCTAATTCTAAGGGACACTCCTGCCCCTGGTTCACCACTTGCTTGCGTAATTTGAACTCCTGCTGTCTTACCCTGAATAAGCTGCTCTGGAGAAGCAATAGCCCCTTGATTAAAGTCCTTAGAGCTAATAACTGCAACTGCCCCAGTAGCATCTTTGATAGACTGAGTACCATATCCAATTACCACAACTGCTTCCAATTCGGCAGCATCTTCTGCTAAGGTAACGTTGATAACAGTTTTACCATTAACTGATACCGCTTTCGTTTGGAATCCAACATAACTAAAAATCAAGGTAGCATCTTCTGCCACATTGTTTAAAGTAAAGTTTCCATCGAAATCAGAAATCGCTCCATTGGTAGTACCTCTTACGAGGACATTTACCCCAGGTATGGGTCCGTTTGCATCCGAAGTCACCCCTGTAACTGTGATCTGTGCAAACATCATATTCCCCGAGATAAATACTAAAAGAAACATGAGTTTTTTAAGTATCATACTTTTCATAATTTAGAGTTTGATTAAATTTAAATATTTAGTTGTTAATTATTATTACTTTTATCGTTAAAAATCTGAATCTTTCTTGAAAGATTAAGTAACAGGGGCATCCCAGTCATACTAGAACAATTGACAGAATTATAACCACAAATAAATATTTGAAAACAAAAGTTATAATTTTAAGATGCCCCTATGTTACCTCTTATAAAGGAATTTCTATCAGAAAAACTCCTTCGCTAACAAACAAAAACTAATTTCACTTTCTACTCGATTCATATTTGCTATATGTTTATTTCATCATAAATCCAATATCACCCCTTGATACGGCTTTAAAACAATACTTTTATCATCTAATAATAGGTCATCATAATTATTAATAAGAACCTTAGATCCATTCGCAATACTGCTCCGACTTCCATAATAATAAGATTCTTCAGAGCTACTAAAATTTAGTAATACCATTATTTTATCTTCTCCCAATGTTTTTTTATAGATATACAAATTAGGATTATCAAACTCTATTTCTTCAAAATCACCAAATACAAACACATCATGTTCCCTTCTTGTTTTTAATAAATTCCTGTAAAAATTTAGTATAGAAGTAGAATCATGATTTTGATTTTTAACATTTATATTTTTATAATTAGGGTTTGACTTAAGCCAAGGTTCATTTAAAGAAAACCCTCCATTTATCTCATCATTCCATTGTATTGGAGTTCTAGCATTATCTCGTCCCTCTTTGTTAATCATTTGTAGGGCTAGATCTTCTGAGTACCTTTTTGTCAATTGATTCTCACTATAAAAATTTAAAGACTGCACATCTCTTACTTGATCAATATTATTTAAGGATATATTGGTCATACCAATCTCATCTCCTTGATAAATGTTTAAGGTTCCATTTTGTGTAGACAGCATTGTTATCAACATTTTTGCAGACTCTGAATGATATTTATTATCATCTCCGAACCTAGATACCATTCTAGCAAAGTCATGATTCCCCATCGCATTTGCAATCCATCCCGTTCGATGTACTGCATCTCTCCATTTTTTAAAAATCTCCTTCATCTGAATTAAATTAAAAGGAGAAACTTCTTCAAATTTCCCATTGACTATGGTACATTCTAAAATATCAAAATGATACAACATGTCTAATTCATTCCTATCCTCATTGACATAAAGTCCAGCTTTACTATCATCTATACCAACTCCTTCCGCTAACGAAAATGCATCATATTTACTAATAACCTCTTCATTCATTTCTTTTAAATATTTATGAACTGTAGGGCCATTAGCATACACTTCTTCAATAATTTTTCTAAACCCAAAATCAGGTGCATCTGGATACCCTAGTGGTTTTGAGATTAGAGGAATTACATCCATCCTAAATCCATCTACTCCTTTATCCAACCAAAACCTCATTGCATTATAAATCTCTTCTCTAACCTTAGGGTTTTCCCAATTAAGATCTGGTTGTTTTTTTGTAAATAAATGTAGGTAGTATTCCCCAGAGGCTTCATCTAACTCCCAAGCACTTCCTCCAAAAAATGATTTCCAATTATTAGGAACTCCCCCATCTGGTCCTGGTTTTCTCCAATGAAAATAATCCCTGTAAGGACTATTCTTTGATTTCTTAGCTTCTTCGAACCAGTTATGCTCATCTGAGCAATGATTTGCTACGAGATCCAATATTAATCTCATCCCTCTTTTATGTGTTTCTTTCAACAATTCATCGAAATCCTCCATAGTACCAAACTCAGGCATAATCGAGCAATAGTCACTAATATCATATCCATTATCATCATTTGGAGAACTAAAAATTGGACTCAACCAAATAATATCAACATACAAACTCTTTATATAATCTAACTTTTCTATTATACCTTTAAGATCGCCGACACCATCATTATCACTATCATTAAAACTTCGAGGGTATATTTGATAAATCGTTCCTTTTCTAAACCAAGTAAGCTTCACTTAACATTTTTTTAATTTTTAAACAATCTTTACTCTTACTTACTAAAGAATTTAGATATTTCTACATTTAAAATTCGTCAAAAAAACAACGTATTAATAGATTCAATAAAAAAACAGTTAAAAAATATCGATATTCATATTTATTAAACCATTTGATTACCAAAACTACAACATTATTCGTATAGAATTTCAATCATCCAAATCTTTACATTACCTATACAATGAATTAAAATCAAGGTTTTTATCATTTTAAAAGCTTATTTATCAGTGTTTTATATAAAAAAGAAAGGGTTTATATAAAAACAAAAAATAAAGAAAGCTATCGATTAAGTATAGATTTTATATAGACATATACTTAATAATTTTCTATACAATCCTAAGAAAACAACTCATAATCATCTTATCAAACTACATTTCAATTTCTTAAAAAACGTACGCCTTAATATTATTTATTATAAATTAGCATAAGCAGTTCGTACCTAAAAGTCTGAACATTTTATTTTGGGGGAAAAGTTTAGTATAACCTTATAATTTAATAGATCTAAACGTATCTATTGTTTATAAGCTTAACGTTATTACAATTTACATAACAAATAACACCCAAGAGAAATAAATCTTCTATTAAAATAATACAAACGTTTGTATTATTGTTTTTTTAGTCAAATTAGAGATTTATTGATAATTTTTTAATATTAATTTTAATGGGTTTTAAAAAAAGAAGAATAAAACTTGAGGATATCGCAAGGAAGCTTAATATTTCTATTGCAACTGTATCTCGTGCATTAGATCAAAACCCTAGGGTAAAGAAAAGTACTCAAGAGAAAGTTTTTAAAATGGCAAAGGTTATGGGATATATGCCAAACCAAATTGCTAAAAGTCTTAGCTCAGGAAAAACTAATATTATAGGGGTTCTAATTCCTAGATATGATGAACCATTCTTTATTGAGGTATGTAGAGGTATTGATCAATACGCAAGAAATCATAATTATAAAATACTAATTAGTTCTTCCAGAAATTCTTATAAATTCGAAAAGGAAAACTTGATTTCATTTGAAAGAGGTCTTGTAGATGGAATTATTCTATCTCCGACTCATGAAACAGAGAACGTTGCTCACCTAAACGACCTCATTAACAAAGGAATGCCAATTGTACTATTTGACAACATAAGAGAAGAGGTCTCTGGGGCTGATCATGTTATGATAAATGATGAAAAAGCTTCTTACGAAGCTGTAGAATTTCTTATCAAAAAAGGGAACAAAAAAATCGCATTTATCGGAGGTATTAAACAAAAGAAAGTATTTCAGGATAGGTATAAAGGGTACATTTCTGCATTGAAAAATTACAATGTTCCCTTATATAATGAATTAGTATTACATTGTAATTCATTAGACAGAGAATTTGAAGACAAAGAAATTCTTGATTTTTTTAGTAGTCTAAAAATCTCTCCAGATGCTGTTTTTGCTTGCACAGATAACTATGGGCTCTTAACAATGAAGACATTATTAAAAATTGGAAAAAAAATACCGGATGAAGTTGCAGTAATCGGTTTTGGTGACCTAGGTCCTGGAGAAGTATTTGTTCCTACTTTAACCTGTGTATCTCAACCTAGTTTTGAAATGGGGCAAAAGGCGGCAGAACTCTTAATCAAACAACTTAATGAACCCGATGACATCGATCATAAAAAAACAATAATTAAGTTAGAAACAAAATTAACAGAACGAGAAAGCACTTAAAAAACTAACAAAGTAAACTTCTAAAAGTATTGATGAATTTTAAACAAATCTTCTGTTTTTCGAAAAATATAATAATACAAGCGGTTGTTTTATTGTATTTAAACATCTGATCTTAATTTTTAAATCTTGTTTAGTAAATTGAGTAAATCATTTATTATAAAATACTTATAACTCAATTTATTAAAATCACCGCATTATGCAATTTAAGATTTCATCAAATTCACTTATTTTAATTTTATTACTTCTTTTTATTCTTAACCCTGTCAATGCTCAAAAAGAGGGATGGGCATTAACCACCAAGGAAAACTCAAATTACACTGGTATCGTAGCAGCAAATGGAAGAATTGGTATTTTACCATCTTCAAATATATTAGCAACTGACAAAGTAATTCTAAACAATGTCTATGATAAAGAATCACCTCTTGGAGTTAGTAGAATTCTATTAGGAATGAATTTTGGAAATCTTGATCTATACATCAATAACACGAAGTTAGATAATGATAATATTAGCAACTGGAGACAAACGTTAAATATGAAAGAAGCCAGCTTCACTACCACATTTAACTACAACTCTATCGCAGAAGTATCATACACTATATATGCTCTAAGAAATGTCCCATATTCAGGTTACATCGATTTTGAAATAAAATCATCCGAAAACATTAATTTTAAAGCGATCGGAAAAATTAATACTCCCAAAGAATATAAAAACCCTTTAAGTACTTTTAGAATATTAAAAGACGCAGAAACAACCATGCCAATTCTACAAACAGTCGCTAAAAGTAGATTAGGCAAACACACGGTTGGAACTTCGGCTACTTTTATATGGCACGACATTAACTCTGGAAAAGAAAATCAGCGCCCTAAACTAACACATAATAAAATCTCTGAATACGATAACCAATTATCTTTTGAAAAAAAACTATCCAAAGGAGAAAATTACAAATTCGCTTGGACCGCCGCTCAATGCTCCACTCAAGATTTTTTTGATCCTCAAAGTGAAAGTGAACGCTTTGTAATTTTCAACTTATTAACTCCTAGAAAAGATCTATTAACTCAACACAAAAAATTATGGAACGATTTATGGCAAGGTGATATCATTATTGAAGGAGATTTGCAATCGCAACTTGATGTTCGATTAGCTTTGTATCATTTATATGCATTTTCCAGAGGTGATTCCGACCTTAGTATTGCTCCAATGGGGTTAAGTTCACAAGGGTATAATGGCCATATTTTTTGGGATACAGAATTATGGATGTATCCACCATTATTAGTATTAAATCAAGATATTGCTCGCTCTCTAGTAAACTACAGATCCGATAGATTGGATGTAGCAAAAAGAAAGGCTATTAATTTTGGATATAAAGGAGCAATGTTTCCTTGGGAAAGTGATGATACAGGAGAAGAAGCTACTCCTCCTTGGGCATTAACAGGAACCTTTGAACATCATATCACTGCAGATATTGGAATTGCTTTCTGGAACTATTATCGAGTAACTAAAGATAAAAAATGGCTAAAGAAAAGAGGTTATCCACTATTAAAAGAAGTTGCTGATTACTGGGTAAGTCGTGCCACCAAAAATATCGATGGTTCGTTTTCGATTAAAAACGTAGTAGGGGCTAATGAATTTGCATCTAATATTGACGACAATGCATTTACCAATGGATCCGCAATAACTTGCCTGCAATATGCTTCACTTGCAGCCATTGAAATTGGCATTACTCCAAATAAGACCTGGAATAAGGTAGCAAATAAAATTATCATCCATAAGTTTAAAGACGGAACCACCAAAGAACACAGCACATACTCCGGAGATAGAATAAAACAAGCAGATGTTAATCTTTTATCGTATCCTCTTGACATCGTTACTGACAAAGAAACAATTTTAAAAGATTTATCTTATTATGAACCTAAACTTGCCGAAGAAGGACCGGCGATGGCTCAAAGCGTATTTGCTGTTATTTATGCTCGTTTAGGCGATGCAGAAAATGCTTTCAGGCTTTTTAAACGAAGTTATGAACCAAATAAAAGACCTCCTTTTGGAGCATTAGCAGAAGCTGCTACAAGTAACAACCCATATTTTGCAACTGGAGCGGGAGGAATGTTACAAACTGTTATTTTCGGTTTCGGAGGACTACATCTTACAGATAACGGAATTATCCAAAAAAAACCAATATTACCAGCTGCTTGGAAAAAATTAACGATTACTGGAGTTGGTCCAGAAAAGAAAACATTTATAATTGAATAACACTAATTAGTAGAATCCCTTAGTATCAGCGAGGTATTAACGATCTCTGTATTGGATTTATAATTATTTTCTGAGGTGTCCGATATTCTATCAAGCAGCATTTTTGCTGCTTTCGACCCTAACTCTTCTGCGTGCTGAGAAACTGTAGTTAATTTAGGATATGAATGCTTAGATAATATACCATCTGTAAAGCCAATTACAGAGATTTCATCTGGGATCTTATATCCTAACTTATTGGACATATTTATTGCAACAGCAGCAGCAGTTTCATCCAATCCGAGTACTGCATCTATTTTATTATTTTTAATAAAAGATTCTATCTCTTTTTCTTCTGTTTCAATATTTTTTACTGGCAGTTCTATTAAAGTAACCCCATCATTTACTGAAACTTCTTCTCGAGCACCTTCTAACCTTAGTCTACCAACACTAAGATCAAAAATAGTTGATATTACAGCTATGTTTTTACATCCCGTCTTTATCAAATGTTTAATTGCTGTTTTTGAAGCATGCTTATCATCAACGATCACTTTATCACAATCCACTTCACCACTTACCCGATCAAACATGATTAATGGCACATTATCTCTTTTTAAATCTTTAAAATGATCAAATTTATTAAGCATTTGCGTCTCCTTACTTAGCGCTAGGATAAAACCATCAACACTACTGTAGTTAAGCATTTCTACATATTCGACCTCTTTTTCATAAGATTCATTTGTTATACAGGTAACTATTTTATATCCATTTTTAGACGCCTCTTGTTCAATACCAAATAAAACCTTAGCATAAAAATGGTTAAGAATCTCTGGCAACAGAACACCAATCGTATTGGTTTTATTACTTTTTAAGCTTACCGCTAGCGCATTAGGCTTATAATTATAAAAATTAGCAAGCTCATGAACTCTATTGATGGTTTTCTGACTTATTTCTGAATCATTTTTTAATGACTTAGACACTGTGGAAATAGACAAGTTCAATTCTTTTGCCAGCTGTTTTAGGGTAACCTTTTTTCTCATGACCTTAATGATTAGAAATCCTTACTTAAGACTTATAAGGATATTAGTCAAATTATCCTTGGAGCCTAAATTAAGCTTTTTTCTTAATCTATGCCTGCTTACATCGACACTTTGTGAACTAATTCCTAATAACGGTGCAATTTCTTTTGAAGAAAGGTTCATTTTTAAGTACGCACATAACCTTAAATCCTTTGAAGTAAGGTTAGGATAATTTTTCGAAAGTTTTTCGTAAAATTCTTGATGTGATTTATCAAAATTAATCTCGAACAGCTTACTTTCTTTATCTGTAATATAATAGTCTACTAATCTAACCAACTCATTATAGCTATTAGTTGGAAGTTTTTGATCAGAAGCATTTTGTACCTTAACAATTTTGTCTTTTATTTTCTTTAAAATTTTATTTTTATTAAGGTTAACATATGCAATTTGAGTTAACTCTCTACTCTTAGCTTTTATCTCATCTTGAAGCTTAGAGTTATTCAATTCAATAATCTTATGTTCTTGTTCTAATTTCTGAGCGCGATGCTCTTCTTCTTGTTTTTTAAGTTTTCTAGCTTTTTCTTCTAACAGAATTCGCTCTTGCTTTTTCATTTTATACCGATTAATTCCTATAACCGAAATAACTAGTAATAAAAACAACAACAGATATAAAAGATATGCCCAATTTGTTCTATAAATAGGTGGCTTTATGGTGAAACTAAAATTACTTTCTCTAAAGTCTCCATTATATTTGGCTCTAATCTTAAAGGTGTAATCTCCTTCTTTAAGATTAAACAATGTTTTTTCAGTTGCAGTAGTATTTTCACTCCATTCGTTATCGTTTAAACGAGTTTGATATTCGATTTCTTGACCATAGATAGGTAATGCATAATTAATTTTAAGATCATTATCTGAAAAAGGTATTTTATCATCAAAATTATACGACTTACCACTATTAACAGAAACAAAATTTCTGATTAAAATTTCACTCTTAATACCTTCTTTAATTGTTTTTTTATTCTTAGAATACATAGCAAAACCATTAAAAACAGGTATAACTTTATGAGCATTACTTAAGGAAAAAACATTAACTACATCCGGAACAAGTTGATCTTCTAATTCATGAAGCACCGTTAATCCCTGCGAATCCTCTACAACGACTTTATCATTATCTAAATACCAAGTTTCATCTCCTTTTTTATAGATACGAGGCGCATACCCTCTATCAACTCCTATCTCGGATTTCTTGAAGTTATTAGTATTTTCTGAATAAGTGTAAGAATAAAAATTAGATGTAATTACAATCTTATTTTCCACTTTAGAAAGTGATAATCTGTTTCCATCAAAATCACTTATAGGATAAAAACCAAGCTTTTTTAATTGTTTATTTTCATAATCTAAATTAAACTTGAAAACACCATTACTCCCTAATGCAATCCAGACATTATTGTTTTCATCCACTTCTAGATAACGTCCTGACTTTTCGAATCCTGCTAATTTATAACCTTCCCATTCTCCATTTTTCTTTTGATACAAAGAAACTCCGTTATAATTTCCAGATATTAAAGATTCCTCTTGTTCGGAAATCCTAAATTTTCTAAAATTCCAAGCTCCTAAATCTTCACCCATTCTTGTCAGAACTTTACCTTCTAATGAATAAGCTCCTTTATCATGACCAACATATATTTTGTCATCAACCTTTTCTATATTCCAAACTTGGCCATTAAGTAACAACTCAAGTTCATCATTAGTATTAGAATTTATTTTATTCCCAACATACAAGCCTTGATTAGTTCCTAGGTAAGATAAACCTTCCTCTTTTACCACGGCATACGTAGTCCCAAGCTCTCCATAATAATCATAGTAATACGTAAGTGGAGAATTTAACTCTACATAATCCACTCCATAATCTAAGGCTAACCAAAGATTATCTTCATAATCCTGGTAAATAGAAAGAATTGTGTTGTTTTGCAACCCATTTCTTTTATTAATATTATGAGTTTCTCCAGAATTTAAATCTAACAAATACAGTCCGTTAGAAACCGTTCCCAATGCAATTCTATTATCCTTAAGTTTAAGAAAAGAAAATATCTGAGCTTTTTGAATATCATTAGAATCAGAAAAACTAATAGGTATCAATTGATCTCCCTGAAGTTTAAAAAGTCCCTTTGTATCTGTTATAATAATTAAATCTTGATTAACCTTTGTAACTCCAATGATATTCTCATTTATATCAGGATCACTTACTACAGGAATCAAATTGGTTTCTTCTAACCGAAAAATACCATATTTAAGATCATTAACATATATCTGATTATCTATGTTGTAACTCCACTTAAATCGATATGGAGCTGGGATTTTCGTAATAATATTCCCTTGATTAACATACAAATTCCTGAAAGTTTGAAAAACAATCTCTTTATTAATGAAATGAGTTCTCCAATACTCTTCAATATCTGCAGCAACATCTTTTTTGTTATTTCTTAAAGGTTGAATCTTATAATCTTCATAACCATTATTAATTAACATACCATGATGTCCATCTGCACCAAAATAAATAGTGTCTTTATTCTTAACAAATAAACTTCTATTTACCATTTCAGGATTTGTAGCTACTGATGTCCAATCGGTTCCATCAAACACCAAGACCTCATTCCCATTAGCTATATAAACTAAACCATTTTCATCCTGTTTAACATCCCAAGATTGAGCATTAAAACCCATATTCTTAGTATCATAGTGTGTTATTTTAGGAAGTGTTTTATCGCTTATAGACTGGGAAAAACCCGAAACAACTAAAAAGTAAAATATAATAGAAATACGACACATTAGACAAGTTTTTACATCAGTAAGCTTATCAAATATACCATTAAAATCTTAACACATTACACAAACTATACGTTTGTAAAATATTAATAAGCTATCAATATTCATTTTAAACAAAATGCAAATATTAAATCTTGATAATTATTTAAGCTCAAATTTTTTCTTTAAATCTCCAATACTAATTTCAAATTCTCCCGATTCAGCAATTGTTTCTAAACTCTCGTTTACAAAAGACAATTCGTCTTTTGTAATTGTAAAAGAAACTACCTTAGACTCTCCTGCATTTAAAGCTATTTTTTCGTATCCTTTTAAGGCGCGAACCTCTGGTGTAATACTAGCATAGAGATCACTAACAAACAAAAGCACAGCTTCTTTTCCTTTTCTATTTCCAGTATTAGTAACTTTTACAGATACTTTAATTGATCCATCTTGCGTCATTTGAGTAGCACTTAATGACAAATCACTATACTTAAAGCTAGTGTAAGACAACCCATCACCAAACTCATATTGCTGATCATAATCCGATTCATAATAATTTGGAACAGCGATATTATCAGAGTGTTTATGATTATAATTCACAAAAGCATGAGGGTGCTTAGGATAATTTATTGGTAATCTCCCAGATGGGTTTTCTAAACCAAACAATAAATCTACTAAAGCATCAGCTCCATAGTTTCCTGGTAAATACCCCATATAAACTGCATCTACTAGAGGTTCTATTTCATTAAAAATGATTGGTCTTCCTTCTAACAAAACAAGTATTATCTTCTTTCCGGTTTTAGCTAATGCTTTGGTTAATTCTATCTGATCCTTTGGCAACAGTATAGAATTTATATTTCCTGGAGTTTCTGTATAAGAATTCTCACCTAAACACAATAATATCACATCACTTTGTTTTGCGGCTTTCACAGCTTCATTAATGTTATTTTCTCCGTCAAAAGATACTCCTTGTATAAATGTAGTATTACCTGATTTTGTAAAAGCATCAGCAATAGTATTTTTATCTTTTGCATAATTATCAGCTTCACTACCCTGCCAATTATAAGACCATCCGCCATTAAGTGATCTCATTGTATTTGCAGTTGGTCCAGTAACCAATATTTTAGACTTTTCTGCTATAGGCAAAATATTATTGTTGTTTTTTAACAACGTGAAAGATTCTAGAGCTGCTTTTTTACTAACCTCAGCAAATTTCTTCGATCCAAAATCAGGGTATTTTTTGGGGTCCGTAACAGGGTTTTCAAACAACCCTAATTGCATTTTAACTTTTAATATCCTGGAAACCGCATCGTTAATTGTTTCTTCAGAAACACTTCCTTCTTTCACTAATTCCACTAATAATTCCGAAAACTCAAAATCATGTGGAACCATACTCATATCTATACCAGCATTAACTGATATCTTAATAGCATCTTTAATTGTTTCTGCAACTTTATGTCTAGTATGTAGATAGTTAATATCCGCCCAATCTGTAACAGCAATACCTTGAAAACCTAATTCACCTCTAAGCACATCTGTCAATAAAAATTTACTAGCGTGTACTGGAACTCCATTAATTTCTCCAGAATTAATCATTAACGTTACTGATCCTGCATCTACAGCTTCTTTAAACGCAGGTAAAAAATACTGTCTTAGTTCTCTCTCTGGTATCCAAGCTGGTGTTCGATCCTTGCCAGAAAGTGGAACACTATATCCTAGATAATGTTTCATACAAGAGGCAACCGTATTAGGATCTCCAAGAGTTCCTTGATAACCTTCTACCATGGCAACACCCATTGTTTTGCCTAAGTAAACATCTTCTCCAAATGTTTCCCACAACCTAGGCCACAACGGATTTCTTCCTAATCCTAAAACAGGAGAGAAATTCCAAGGTATTGAGGATGCTCTAGTTTCATATGCAGAAATTTTTGCCGCTTCTCTTACCAAATCTTTATTAAATGTTGCTGCCAATCCTATCTGTTGTGGAAACAACGTTGCTCCGATAGTATAATTTACTCCATGAATTGCATCAATCCCATAAATAATAGGAATCTGTCTAGGAGTTTTAGCCGCTTCATCTTGGAAAGTTTTAATGGTTTTATACCAATCTTGTCTAGATAACGGTA
Source organism: Aquimarina sp. AD1 (assembly GCF_003443695.1). NCBI lineage: Bacteria > Pseudomonadati > Bacteroidota > Flavobacteriia > Flavobacteriales > Flavobacteriaceae > Aquimarina > Aquimarina sp. AD1. The sequence continues at coordinate 3,315,416 of NZ_CP031966.1, forward strand.
CTCCCGGAGTATTAAGTATTGAGCCTACCTTGTAAGTATGAATAGCTTTATGAACTAATGCAGAATCTAACTCATAGGGTTGTGCCGAACTAAACTGATTGTCGCCTTTGGTAACCACATCGAGTGTGATTTGTGTCATTTGCCCCACCTTTTCTTCCAGAGTCATTTCTGACAGTAATGAAGCTACTTTGTTATCTATCTCTGTATTCATTGCAGGAGTTTCTCTCACCGATTCCTTTTTCTTTTTATTAACTTCAGAATCACAACTGATTACTATTAGTACCAGCACTATTATATATAATTTTCGCATCATTTATTTTTTAAAAGAAAAATCAATTTCTAAATCTGTTTTTGAACTACCTCCAACGAATACTTTAAAATCTCCAGGTTCTGCCTCCCACTTCTTATTGGCAGTATAAAACTGAATTGTTTTTTCATCAATTTTAAAAGTTACCGTCTGACTTTCTTTAGGATTTAATTCTACTATTTTAAAGTCTTTTAATTCTTTAACCGGACGCGTTAAACTTCCAAATAAATCTCGAATATAAAGCTGAACTACTTCTTTCCCTTTTCGTTCACCTGCGTTAGTAACTGTCACAGAGACCGACAAATCTCCTCCTGTAGTAAAAGATGACGAACTTATTTTAAAGTCTTTATATTTAAACTTAGTATAGCTTAATCCATGTCCGAAAGAGAATAATGCGTCATTCTTTTCATCAGTATAATGCGACCAAAACACCATTCCATCGGCATTAACTGGTCTTCCTGTATTCTTTACATTATAGTATATAGGTAATTGCCCAACATGTCTAGGAAAAGAGACCGGTAATTTACCAGAAGGATTATAATCTCCAAATAACACATCAGCAATTGCACTCCCTGATGTTGAACCTAAATGCCATGTCTCTAAGATAGAAGGTGCTTTTTCTGCCACATTAGAGATTGCCATAGGCCGACCATTCATAAGTACAACAACTATATTTTTGTTTACAGCATAAATCTCTTTGAATAATTTTTGCTGCGGTTTTGTTAATTCAATACTTACTTGACTTCTTGCCTCTCCAGATTGAAAAGCTTCCTCTCCAATAGCTAAGACTACAACCTCTGCATCTTTAGCCGCTTTTACTGCTTCTTCAATACCCCTAAAATCTTCTCTATTCACTTTTAAGTCTCTCACAAAACTCCTTTCACCTACACCTAATTCAACTCCTTTTGCATACGATATCTTAGTAGTTTTTTCTACTGCAGATTTAATCCCTTCTAAAAGAGACACCGCAGAATTAGGTGTTGCCATACCTCTCCAACTTCCTATAGGAGTATCCTTATCATCAGCCAACGGACCTATTACAGCAATACTTTTTATGTTTTTTTTAAGTGGTAGAATATTCTTATCATTCTTAAGCAAAACAATAGATTTTCTTGCTACATCTCTAGCCACTTCTAAATGCTCCTTAGTATAAATGTCTTTTTTCTCACGATTTTCATCACAATATTTAAATGGGTCATCAAATAACCCTAATTTAAACTTAACTCTAAGTATTCGCTTAGCGGCCTCTTCAATTAATTTTTCATCGACCTTTCCTTGTTTTACTAACTGCTCTAAACCTGCTTCATAAGCTCTACCTTCCATATCCATATCATTACCAGCCTTCATTGCTAATTCTGCCGCATGTGTTTTATCCTTTGCGTATCCATGAAATATCATTTCTGCAATAGAAGCCCAATCCGAAACTATAAATCCATCCCAATCCCAGGTTTTCTTAAGAATATCTCTCTGTAATCCTTTATGTCCTGTTGCTGGTATACCATCAATTTCATTAAATGAACTCATCATAGAAGCAACGCCTGCATCCACAGCAGCCTTAAATGGAGGCAACACAGTATTATGTAATTCATACTCTCCAATACTTACTGTATTATAATCTCTACCACCTTCTGCGAATCCATATGCAGCAAAATGCTTAGCGCAAGCCGCTAGTGTATTATTCTTAGACAAATCATCTCCCTGAAAACCTTCAATTCTAGCAACCGCAATCTTAGAAGCTAAAAAAGGATCTTCTCCAGCTCCTTCCATAACCCTACCCCAACGAGCATCTCTAGAAATATCCATCATTGGCCCAAATGCCCAATTTATTCCAGAAGCTGTTGCTTCTTTTGCTGCTATAGACGAAGATTTCGTTATTGCCTCTAGATCCCAACTTGCACTTTCTCCTAAAGGAATTGGAAAAATAGTTTTAAAACCATGGATCACATCATACCCAAAAAGTAATGGAATTTTTAACCTCGAATTTTCAATAACCGTTTTCTGTAATTCCTTAGTTCCCGCTACAGAAGTAGCATTAAGCATTGCTCCCACTTCACCATTTCTAAGTTTTTCATATTTTTCTTTATTTCCTACATCAGAAGGTGGACCCGTTACATCCCAGCTTCCATTATATAATACAAGCTGACCAATTTTTTCTTTTAGCGTCATAATAGCTATCAAAGAATCTACTTTCTTTTCTATACGATCAGAAGATTCTTTTTCCTTCTTATTTTGGGAGAAACTATATTTCGGTATCATTAAAAAAAGCCCCACTATAACTAAACCTACACCCCTAAAGTTATATTTTTTACAATCCTTCACTATACTTATCTTTTAATTTTTAGCAATAAATGTATTTACAATTCTATCTTTCAAATCTTCTTAATAAATATTTACTTAAAAACACTATGAAGAGTAAATAAATATTTTAGATTTTTTGTTGTCAATATTGATAAAGCTACAACATTACATTGTATTTTAAACTAATCTATCAATCTTAACATTCTATGTACATGTAATAAACATGGAATGTTGTAAATTCAAAAATATCTAAAAAAATATCTGTAAATCAGTTGTTTATGTTTTTAAAGTGTTAAAATTTTAAAAAGAAGTAATATCTAGGAAATCAAACCTAATATAGATTAAATAAATATTTTATCTAAAACCACTTTATAGTTTCTATTAACAATAGTATACTTTTTATAAAACAAAACAGCACCTTAATATCTTAACAAGTAAAGTCAAAAACCTCTAAAAATGAAAACAGATTAAAACATTATTGGTTTTTAAAACAATTTGTTTTTATAAGCTGACTGTAAATATTTTATAACAAAAACACTTAATTATTTAACATTAACTTTTATTTTATCTTCATAATGTTGACTTTAGTCTTTATTAAATAATTTGAGATTTATTGTAAGTTTTGATTCTTATTGCACGACTAATAGTAAATGCTTGTAACTTAAAAACGACAACATATGTCTAAAACATATTATGATCCTGCGGATCTTAGAAAATTTGGAAAAATAACTGAATGGAGTGAAGAGCTAGGAACAAAATTCTTTGATTATTACGGAAAAGTTTTTGAAGAAGGTGCACTATCCGCTAGAGAGAAATCTTTAATAGCACTTGCTGTTTCGCACGTGGTAAAATGTCCTTATTGCATTGATGCTTACACTAAGGATGGACTTCAAAAAGGTATAACCAAAGAAGAAATGATGGAAGCAGTCCATACCGGAGCCGCCATAGAAAGTGGTGCAACTTTGGTACACGGCGTACAAATGATGAATAAATATGAAAAACTATCGATGTAAAATGTTTACTATAAATATGGTAATCTTATAACGCGGTATTATCAATGATAAAAATAATATATGGCTACTAAGTCACTCAAAAATAGAAATAACGAACTAGCAGACTCTCACAGACAATTAGAAATTCTAAATAATGGAATTTTTGCTAATGGAGAATTACCTAAGTTTGCAGATAAAATTGCAGAAATTGGACATAATTCACTGCGTCCCAATAAATTAGAAATTCTACAGATCAATGTAGGATATATGTGCAATCAAGTCTGTGAACATTGTCATGTGGATGCGGGACCTGATCGTAAAGAAATTATGACCAAAGAAACTATGCTACAATGCTTAGAAGTCATAAGAAAAACGGGGGCACACACATTAGATCTCACAGGTGGAGCGCCCGAAATGAATCCTAATTTTAGATGGTTTGTCGAGGAAGCAAGTAAAGCAGGAATTAAGGATTTTATCGTACGTAGTAATTTAACTATCATTAGAGCGAATAAAAAATACTATGACCTCCCCGATTTCTTTAAAAAACATAATGTGCATGTCGTTTCTTCCATGCCGCATTGGACCAGAGGAAAAACTGACAAACAACGTGGAGATGGAGTTTTTGATAAATCCATAAAAGCACTGCAAGAACTTAACGAACGAGGATATGGGATGCCAGACAGTGGTCTTAGATTAGATCTAGTTTATAATCCTTCTGGTGCCTTTTTACCAGGTGATCAAGCATCTATGGAAAAAGAATTTAAAAAAGCTCTTATAGAAGATTTTGGAATTCACTTTCATAATTTGTTTGCAATTACTAATTTACCGATCAGTAGATTTCTGGATTATTTAATTGCTTCTGAAAATTATGAAGATTATATGTACGCATTAGTAGAAGCTTATAATCCGTCGGCCGTAGCAAATGTAATGTGTACCAATACTATTTCTATTAGTTGGGATGGTTGGTTATATGATTGTGATTTTAACCAAATGCTAGATCTTAAAGTAGCTAGTAAAGTAAAGCATATTAGCGAGTATAATGAAGAATTACTCCAAAATAGAAATATTATTATCTCACAACACTGTTATGGCTGTACTGCCGGAGCTGGAAGTAGTTGTCAAGGGACTGTAGCATAAATATGAATAAAAAAACTGCCATATTAGTTTTTGCAAACTCTTCTAAAGAAGAGCTTCTAAACAAACCTATTATTGGTGGTGAAAAACTATTTGCTGAACTTACTAAAAAAACACTAAGGGTAGTAGAAAGCTCAGGACTTCCTTTTTTTATATTTACAGAAAAAAATCAAAATGGCAGTAATTTCGGAGAACGTTTTGTGAATGCAATTCAAGACACTTATGCACTTGGATATGAAAATGTAATTACAATAGGAAACGACACTCCTCACCTTAATAAAAACCATTTATTAGATAGTGCTAAACAACTTGAAAATAAAAAATTTGTTTTAGGTCCATCTTCCGATGGAGGATTTTATCTAATGGGATTGCATAAATCTCAATTCAATCTAAGTACTTTTTTAGAACTTCCATGGCAATCAAAAAAACTAGCTAAGAGTTTATCAATTATGATAAATACTTCAAAAATTGAAGTGACTAGACTCGAAGTTTTACATGATATTGATTCACTTGAAGATCTAAAAATTATAGCTAAGCTAAGTACTAAGTTCTCTAGAATTCTTACAACTATAATATCTCAGATTGTAAATACAAAAAAAGAGATATTCGATCGGAGTAAACAACTAAAAGACATTTATCTACTCTCCTCTTTTTACAATAAAGGATCACCTTCTTTCAGGGCTTACGTTTAATTAATTATTACTCTAGCCTTCTCTTCATAAAAAAGTTGTCAATAACTTTTAGAAAACAAGTCCATATTTAATAATACAATGTAATGTTACGGCAGGTAACATATGTTATATGAAAACAATAATTGTAGTACTAACTTTTATTATATCACCATTTTTGGTTTTTAGTCAGAATTCGCTTAAAGAATTACTTGACCAATATAATAATGAAAGTATTCCATACATCTCAGTAAAAGAATTAAGTACCATAAAAGACAAAGTTATTTTATTAGATGCAAGGGAAATTATTGAATACGAAACAAGTCATCTAAAAGGAGCTATACATGTAGGGTATGATCAATTTAACATGGATTTCTTATCAGATCAAAACATTCCTAAAAAATCTAAAATTGTTGTTTACTGCAGCTTAGGAATACGATCAGAAGATATCTCAGAAAAACTAAAAGAAGCAGGTTACAATAATATATATAATTTATATGGAGGGATCTTTGAATGGAAAAATAAGGATCATAAAGTAATTAATGCTAAAGGAGAAGAAACAAACCAAATACATGCATTTTCCAGACAATGGGGGAAATGGTTACATAAAGGAAAAAAAGTATATAAAAAGTGATGGAAAAGAACCTATTAATGATCTTTACTCGAAATCCAGAATTAGGTAAGTGCAAAACTCGCTTAGCTGCTACTATAGGAAATCAAGCCGCTCTAGAGGTTTATGAGCTATTATTAGATCATACCGTAACTATTACCAAAAATCTTTCGGTTACAAAAGAAGTACATTATTCCACAAGAATTGGCCAAAACGATATTTGGGATCCAACCATATATAATAAAAAACAACAAGAAGGAAAAGATCTTGGAATTAGAATGTACAACGCTTTCCAAAACGGTTTTGAATCGGGATATACAAACATAATCATAATAGGCAGTGATATGTACGATCTAAGTCAGCATGATATAGAAAATGCTTTCGAAGCTCTAAAAAATAATGAGTATGTAATAGGTCCCGCAGAAGATGGAGGTTATTATTTATTCGGAATGAAATCTTTGAATTCAAAAGTTTTTCAAAATAAATCCTGGGGGACAAATACAGTATTACAAAATACATTAAACGATATACAACAAACTAACGTCAAATTATTAGAAGAACGTAATGATGTAGATTATTATGAAGATATCAAAGACATCTCCGTTTTTCAACATTTATTAAGCTTAGCAAAATGATTAAATACATTAAAGAAACAACTGAATACTTACAACAAAAAGGGTTTGAAAATCCTGAAATAGGTATCATATTAGGAACAGGTCTAGGGCAGTTATTAGAACAAATAGAGATTCTCAAAGAAGTAAGCTACAATCACATCCCTAATTTCCCAACAGCTACAGTAGAATTTCATAAAGGAAAACTAATTTATGGAAAACTAGAAGGTAAAAATGTAGTAGTGATGCAAGGTCGTTTTCATTTATATGAAGGATACTCGCTACAAGATGTGACATATCCAGTGCGAATTATGAATGAATTAGGAATCAAAACACTTCTTGTTTCTAATGCCTCTGGGGCCATTAATTTAAACTTCAAAAAAGGAGAATTAATGCTTATAGAAGACCACATAAACCTTCAGGGAGGTTCCCCGTTAGCATTTAAAGGTGTTGAGCAATTAGGAACACGTTTTACAGATATGAGTGCTCCTTATGATCAAAAGATCAGTAATAAACTGGAAGTAATAGCAAAAGAGAATAACATCAACTTACATAAAGGTGTATATGCATCTGTAGTTGGCCCACAGCTAGAAACTCGTGCAGAATATCGTTATTTAAAAATAATTGGTGCGGATGCTGTTGGTATGAGTACTGTTCCAGAAGTAATTGTAGCTAATCATTTAGAAATGAATGTTGCAGCTGTATCTGTTCTTACTGATGAATGTGATCCTGATAATCTAAAACCAGTTGATATCGATGAGATTATTGCGATGGCTGGAAAAGCTGAACCAGAAATGATTCTTTTATTTAAAGAATTAATAAAGTCATTATAAAAAACCCCACTTTAAAAAGAAAAAAGAATATGAGTTATTTAGAAACCACACACGATGTATATAAAGAAGCAGCATTGACTCCGGATATAGGATTATGTTGTACTACAAATCCTATTTGGGAATTACCTGGATTAAAAATTCCAAAAATCATGCAGGAAATGAATTATGGTTGCGGAAGTACTGTAAATGCTCGTGATTTAACTAATAATCCAAAAGTTTTATATGTCGGTGTTGGAGGAGGAATGGAATTATTACAATTCTCATATTTCTCACGCCAAAAAAGTGGTGTAATCGGTATTGATGTAGTTCAAGAAATGTTAGATGCTTCTCATAAAAACTTTAAAGAGGCTGAAGAACAAAATGAATGGTTTAATAGTGATTTTGTAGATCTAAGATTTGGTGATGCACTAAATCTTCCGGTAGAAGATAATAGTATTGATGTAGCTGCCCAAAATTGTTTATTCAATATTTTTAAGGCAGAAGATCTAAAAAAAGCAATTGAGGAGATGTATCGGGTATTAAAACCTCATGGTAGATTAGTAATGAGTGACCCTACCTGTGAACAACCAATGAATGATACGCTTAGAAATGATGAACGATTAAGAGCGCTATGTCTTAGTGGTAGTCTACCAATTGCAGAATATGTAAAAGCATTGACCGATGTTGGTTTTGGAACTATAGAAATTAGAGCTCGTAAACCATATCGTATTCTAGATCCTAAAAATTATGAAACGGAAGAACTAATCTATATAGAATCTATAGAAGTAGCTGCAATCAAAGATCCAATGCCAGAAGATGGGCCTTGTATCTTTACAGGGAAAGCAGCTATTTATTATGGTGATGAAGATTATTTTGATGATAAAAAAGGACATGTTCTACTAAAAAATCAACCAATCGCAATTTGCGACAAAACTGCTGGCGCGCTTGCTGATTTAGGAAGAAATGATATTTATATTAGTGAATCCACATATCACTACGATGGTGGTGGATGTTGCTAATACAATAAAATCATAAATTATATCCCTAAAACAATGGTTTTAGGGATATTTCTTTTAAAACAACTTTTTTATCATTGCTTTTTTGAATTCATATAAAATCAAAAACATTGAGCACCATAAAGGGTTCATAGTAGTTTTCAAACCTTTGCCTTTAGAAAATCTTATAATCTGTCTGGCATAAAAACCACCTTCTGCTGCATCCTCAAATTGTTTTAAACCAGTCCTTAGAACTAGGTTCTTAAGATCCGGTAATTCACCTTTTAGGAATTTTGGAATATCTTCTCTATTTGTTATAAATGGCCTCGCCATACCAACTAGATCTACCTCTCCATTGATCAAAACTTCATTACAAAAATCATACGATCTAAAACCTCCTGTAATCATTAAGGGTAATTTACTAATAGCCCTAATCTTCTTAGCAAAATCAATAAAATAAGCCTCTCTTTGTTTAGTACTTTTCTTAAGTTCCGAGTCTTCTTCATTCATGGTAAAAAATGCTAGCTTCTCATAAGTTCCTCCCGATATTTCAAGTAAATCAATTTTTTCTTCGTCTAACATTTTTATTACTTCCAACGACTCTTCTTCTGTAAATCCACCTCTTTGAAAATCAGCAGAATTTAATTTTACAGAAATTGGAAAATCAACCCCAACTACGTTTCGAACCTCTCTAATAATAGTAAGCAATAAGCGACTTCGATTCTCGATACCACCTCCCCAACTGTCAGACCTAACATTAGTGTGAGGTGATAAAAACTGGCTTAATAAATACCCATGAGCAGAATGGATCTGAACTCCTGTAAAACCAGCTTCTTTGGCAATTCTAGCGGCATTCACAAAACGCTCAATTACATCCTGAATGTCTTTTTTAGTCATAGCTTTAGGTTTCCCAAAAAGCCCTAACTTTTTCAATTGCACTTCAGAAGGTGCTAAAGGACTATTCGTGCCAAACCTATTTGTTTGTCTTCCTGAATGAGAAATCTGCACCCATATATGATTCCCATTCTTTTTACCTTCTTGTGCCCAGGATCTTAATTTGGGAAGCATTTTTTCATCATCAAAACATACATTTCCTGCAGATTCTAGATGTTTTCGGTCTATAACCACATTACCTGTTATTAATAAACCCGCTCCAGTTTTGGACCAATCTCTATATAACCGCTCATGACCTTTTGTGGGTTCAAACTTGCTATTACTAATCCGCTCTGTCATTGCAGATTTTACTAATCTATTGCTCAATGTAACCCCACAAGGAAGTTTAAAACCTGTACTAATCATATAAAAATAGTTCGATTACAATAATACGGAATCAGCAACTAACCTGCAACGTAAAAAAAATAGCAATAACTATCTTTGTAAGGAGTGGCATAAACTTTGGACTAAGATCAAGTATTTAACGAATATTTAATATAGTATTGGTTATTTGGAAAACAAAAAACAAACAGAAGTTGAACCTACTTAACCATTTGTAAAAACACTTACATCTGGATATATTTAAAAGATTATAAAAATGAGAACCCCAAAAATATTTGTATTCATATTAATTACATTTTTCTCTTTTCAAACAAAAGCGCAACAAAAACTTGATCACGCTATTTGGGATCAAATTTTACTAATTAATGTTTCTGAAGACGGTAAAGTTGATTATAAAGGTTTTATGAGAGATAGCTCCCAACTTTATCAATATTTCACTTATCTCTCTGATAATCCACCAACATCTTCTTGGAGTAAAGAAGAAAAACTAGCGTATTGGATTAATGCATACAATGCGTATACTATAAAATTAATTATAGATAACTACCCTCTAAAAAGTATAAAAGACATTAAAGATCCATGGGGAAGACAGTTTTTTAAAATTAATGGAGTATTACATAGTTTAAACGAATTAGAACACAAGATTCTTAGAAAACTAGGAGATCCTAGAATCCACTTTGCTATTAATTGTGCTTCTTACTCTTGTCCTATTGTATGGAATAGAGCTTTTACTGCTGGAAATGTGGATAATGCGCTGGAAACATTAACCAAGAATTTCATTAATGACCCTAAAAGAAACACGATTACCGAAGAAGTAGTAGAAGTATCTAAAATCTTCAGCTGGTTCAAAAAAGATTTTAAAGTTGATGGTGAAGATGCGAAAGCGTTTATCAACAAATATTCAGAAGTTAAGATTGACAAACAAAAAAAGAAAGGATACAAGAAATACGATTGGAGTTTAAATGAGTAATTTTATATTTTAAATAATAGTTCCCTTTTGAAAATATCTATCATAATTCCTATTCTTAATGAAGCAGCTACAATTTGTAAGCTGCTTTCCCATTTGATACAAACTTCTTCCTCCCCAAATTTCATTAAAGAGATCATAGTAGTTGACGGAGGAAGTGTGGATGAATCTCGAAAAACTGTTACAGATTTCGCAAATACACAAAAAACATCTATTAAATTAGTATCTTCAGAGAAAGGTCGTGCTAAACAAATGAATACAGGAGCTGCAGCAGCTTCTGGTGAAATACTTTATTTCCTACACGCAGATTCTTTTCCTCCTGATGGCTATGATAAGGATATTATCCAACAAATTCATGGAGGCAATGAAGCCGGTTGTTTTAGAATGAAATTTGACTCTGAACATTGGTGGCTTCGATTCTTAGGTTGGCTCACTCAATTCGAAAGTAAGCGTTGTCGTGGAGGAGATCAAAGTCAATTCATTACAGCTTCATTATTTAAAGAAATAGATGGATATGATGAAGCTTATATCGTTTATGAAGATAACGATTTAGTAGACCGCCTTTTTGCTATTGATAAATTTGTTATCATCCCTAAATATGTTATTACTTCTGCAAGACGCTATAGAGAAGTAGGTGTTTGGCGATTACAATATCACTTTCTAAATATTCATATGAGAAGATGGCTAGGAGCTTCATCAGAAGATTTGTATCGATATTATAAGGAAAAAGTTGTTTCTTAAATCTTCTTCTTTATCTTTAATCCAGTGGAAACGTTAGAGATACTTTTGGTTATATTATTATGTATTGGTGCCATACAAGGAATCATTTTTGGTATTATTTTATGGCAAAAACATGGAATACACTACTTGGCTAATCGATTTCTTGCCACTATATTATTCTTTTTCTCTTATCGCCTAATTGTAGAGACCTTAAATATTTTTGGGCTAGGACGATATGATTTTTGGTATCATATACTATTAGAATACAATTGGATATATGGAACGCTTATATATTTTTTTATAAAAAGTTACGTTAATCCTAAGTTCAAATTTTTAAGAAAAGATTGGATTCACTTCCTTCCTGTACTAATAGAATTTACTTGGAGCTTTTTTATAAAAGCGCAAAACTTTTACTGGGATGGCACTCGGGAGAGCCTCTCTTGGTTAGGGTATTGGGGATATGTAGTATGGATGCATTACCCTACTATGTTTATTGTTTCTGGAGCACTAATTGTTTTTTATAGTATTAAAGCTGAAAAAATACTTAGTAATACAATACAAGTAGAAGGATATAAAATTCTTGAAGAAAAACTCGACTGGATAAAAAGAGTTGTTTTAGTAATGAAAATATTTTCTATCATTTATGTGGTTGGGATATTAATCGATTTTTTCTTCTTCAATTTTGCAAGTAATTTTTTCTACGGACACCCCGTATTTATAGGCATGGCAATTATTACCTATTGGTTAGGTTTAGAGGGTTTTGCTCGAAGAAAAGAAAGTGCGTTCAAACAAATTACAATCATTTCTGACAAAGAGAAAGAGCAGCTACAAAACATTCGTAAAACCTTAGAAATTAAAATGAAGGAGGAACAGCTTTTCAAAAATCCAGAGCTTACCCTAGCTTCATTGTCAAAGCAACTTTCTGTAAAACCGTATTTAGTCACTAGATGTTTAAATACAATCTACCAAAAAAAGTTTACTGATTATATAAACGAACTTCGTTTTAAAGAAGTAAAGAGATTACTTGATAATCCTAAAAATGATAATCTTACACTGCTGGCTTTAGCCTATGATGCTGGTTTTAATTCTAAAGCTTCATTTAACAGAACCGTTAAAAAAATTACAGGAAAACCTCCTAGCGCTCTAAAAACAAAGTTTTAAAAGTTTCAATTTTTTAATTGAAACCTTGTTTTTATCTAAAATCCGTCTCATTTAGCAAATTGAAACGATTTTTTTCTGCATTTGGTCAATATTTGTCTCATACAAATCCTAAAATCAGAAAAAATGAAACATTTCGCAATTTTAAAAAAAGTAAGCATACTCTTTCTTTTCATCATTTCTTTCTCCACCTTTTCTCAAGAAAATAATACGGACTTACAACTATTAATAGGTGAATGGAAATTAGACATGAGTCCTCAGGATAAAACAGACTCTAATTTTGCTATAATGCGTATTGATAAAATCAACTCCAAAACTGTACACGGTACATTTTATCGAGAAGGAGTTAAAATACAAGAAGGAAGAATTAATACCCAATTAGATGTTGTTTATGTTTCTCTGATATCTGGTGACAATAGCGGAAGTTATAACACAAGCTTTTACTATAAAAACGGAAAATTATACGGTTCTACTCATGCTGTGGATAGAGGCTTTTTAGCAGTTTGGATTGCAGAAAAAACTAAATAATAACGCTATGAGAATAATAATTGTACTATTAGTAGCATCTACCTTAAATTCATTGACCGCACAAATACAATATGGAACTCCCATAAATGAAGAATTACCTGATAAGTTAAAAACACTTCGTAAGGCAATTGAAGTAAATAACTTTCCAAAAAAAATTGATGCAATTAAGATTGATAATCGATTTTATTGGAAACATAACACAGCTATCCTATGTAAAGAAAATGAGATTAAAATCATAGAATATGGTGCTTATCTTTTCTACAATAACACTTGGAATCTTAGGAAATCATATCCATTAAAAGAATTAAATAAAAACTTTGGTACTAAAAAAGAAGTGATGAAACAGTTTCAACCATATACTTGGACAAAAAACTGGCGAACAGATAGTTCTCTCTTTGGCGGATGGGCTATGTGGTACTTTATAGGCATTACCAAGGATGGGGAAACTGTATGCGGATATCAAAAAATAGAAACAACCAATAAACTTCTGAATTAAAATGAGAACACTAAAAATTATATCTGTAGTATTTTTTCTACTATTAGGATTACAAAGTATAAATGCCCAGAGTTTCGAATTAGACACAAAAAAATCGACATTTTTCTGGACAGGTAAAGCTGCATTTAATTCTTATTCTCTAAAAGGCACGATTGACGCAAAAAAAGGGGCGATGATTATAAGTGATACTGTAATATCCGCTATGAATATTACCATTGATATGAAAAGTTTAGATCATGAAAATAACGATCTCAAAAATCATTTAAAAAACGAAGATTTTTTTGAGGTTAAAAAATATTCAAAAGCTATATTTACTCTAGAAAAAACGACAAAGATTGAAAATCATAAAGCTATTCTACAAGGTAAACTGACTATTAAAGGAAAAACAAACCTGGAACGTATTCCTGTTAACATAGAACACAATGACTCTGGAATTACTATTACATTTAATCATACAATTGACAGAACTAAATATGGAGTTAATCATAACTCTCCAAGTATTTTTAAACGTATGAAAGAAAATGCAATTGCAGATGAATTTATCCTAAAAGGTAAGCTGAAATTCGATTCTGATTAAACTTTTGACCGAAAATCACTACTTTTATAAAAAGCCGCTATTTAATTATATACATTCTATTGATTTTCGCTTGTTATGAAAGTAGTTCCTCAAGTATTTTATCAACATCCTAGAATAGAAAAAGTTTTAATAGACGGTCTTTCTTGTGTAATTCTAAAAAATGTAAAACAAGCGGATCTTCAGAATGAAAGGTATTTAGCTTCTCACGCATTAACATTAGTACTAAATGGAGGATTACAAGTAGAAACCCCAGAAGGTGATTTAACCATAGTTCAAAAAAATCAAATCATTCTTTTACCAAGAGGACTGTATATGATATCAGATATTATCCCTAAGGATAACTCTTTCGAAGCAATTGTTTTCTTCTTTGATGAAGAAATCACAGATGAATTTTTGAATAATTTCGAAGTGTTTACAAAGGAAGATACCTCAACAAATTTAGTACTAGAGTATGATCAAAATCTGCGACTTTTTACAGATACTCTTCTTACCCTATACAGAGGTAAAAATCAGCATCAATTCACAAGACCAAAACTACTAGAACTACTGCATTTGATCAGTATCTCGAAACAAGGGAGTGAATTTCTGTCAAAGCTTTTTCAATTAAAAAAAAGAGCTAAAAAAAACATTCGGACTTTTATGAATAACAACTTTGACAAACCACTGGACGTTGAAGATTACTCTTATCTTACTGGAAGAAGTATCTCGACATTTAGAAGAGATTTTAAATCTAAATTTGGTATTTCTCCTAAAAAGTGGCTGACCGAAAGACGGTTAGAAAAAGCTTCTTTTTTATTAAAAGACACTAACGATTCTGTTACAAGTATCGCACGACAAGTTGGATACGAAAACACCCCACATTTCATTAAGACATTTCAAAAAAAATTCAATATTTCTCCTAAGCAATTTCAAATTAAATACCGAAAAGACATTATGATCTAAGTTTTTGATCGAAAAACACAGCTTTTAGTTTTTTCGAAAACTTATTTTTTTCACTTTCTGTGACATTTGTATAAGAATTAAAACATATACAAATGAATAAAATAGGATTTATAGGATTAGGTATTATGGGAAGTAGAATGGCTTCTAATCTTCAAAAAGCCGGCCATTCACTTATTGTATACAACCGAACCAAAGAAAAAGCAAACCATCTACTGGATAATGGAGCAACATGGGCAGAAAACCCTAAAGAAGTTGCACAAAACGTAGATGTTTTAATCACAATGCTATCTACTCCAGAAATTGTCAAAGAAGTTGCTCTTGGTAGCAAAGGTTTTCTTTCTTCTCTTAAGGATAATAGTATTTGGATTAATTGCAGCACGGTAAATCCATCATTTACCAAGGAGATGGATATCATCGCAAAAAAACATAGAATTCGTTATCTCGACGCTCCAGTAGCAGGTACGAAAGCTCCTGCTGAGAGCGGTGAATTACTCTTTTTGGTAGGAGGCGATTCAGCTTCTGTTACTGAAACTAAATTCTTACTTGATATTATGGGAAAAAAGACATTGCATTTAGGAAAAGTAGGAATGGGTGCTGCTATGAAAATGCTAATTAATCAATTATTAGGACAATCTATGGTTGCTTTTTCAGAAGCATTAGTGATGGGTGAAGCTATGGGTTTAGAAAAAGAAACATTATTCAATGTACTACTAAGCACACCTGTTGTTCCTCCCGTAATGTCAGCAATCCGTTCAAAACTTGAAAACTCTAATTATGAAACAAATTTCCCCTTAAAGTGGATACAAAAAGATCTACACCTATCCACTATTTGTGCATATGAGCAAAATATAGCGGTCCCTAATCTTACAATTACGAAGGAAATCTATGCACAAGCAAAACAACATGGGTATGGAGATCTAGATTTTAGCGCAGTATATGAATTTTTAAACCTTAAAAAATAAAACTATGAAATTACTAAGAATAGATGCCAGTTCTAGAATAGACAATTCAGATAGTCGAAAAATAGCAGATCAATTTCAGCAACGTTGGCAAAAAAATAATCCAAAAGGTTCAATCATAACTAGAGACATCATAAATACTCCAATACCTCATATACATCAAAAAACAATTGAAGGATTTTATAGTTCTAAAGAACAATTTAATGACGAATTAATTAGTGCTACAAAATTATCTGATCAACTCATTGAAGAGTTAAAGGAAACCAACATTTTACTCATAAGCACACCTATGTATAACTTTAGTATTCCATCTGCCTTAAAAGC
This sequence comes from Aquimarina sp. AD1, assembly GCF_003443695.1. Taxonomy (NCBI): domain Bacteria; kingdom Pseudomonadati; phylum Bacteroidota; class Flavobacteriia; order Flavobacteriales; family Flavobacteriaceae; genus Aquimarina; species Aquimarina sp. AD1. Next base: position 3,331,789 of record NZ_CP031966.1, read on the forward strand.
TTGGATTGACCACATCGTTAGGATTAATAGTACTTTTGGGATAGATGAGCAAGGTCAATTTTATGGTACAGTCAAAAATGTAAAAGCTTATATCATAACCTCCGCAGGAGCAGTATATAACTCAACTGAAATGAAAGCCTTAGACTTTCTTCAACCCTATTTACAAACAGTTCTAGGTCTTATTGGAATAACTGATGTAACCTTTTTGCCAATAGAAGGAACCACTATGAATGAAGAAGTATTTAAACATTCAAAGCAAACAATTTCTGAAATCATAAATAAATTGTAAAAACGCTCAAACTCTTAGCAAAGATCAACAAAAGTCTGTAAATGGAGGTAATCTTGGAGCTTGTCCTAATCCTGTTGACGCTCAAAAATGTCAATCTTGTGGTGGGTATCCTTTACCAAATGGTTGTTGTTTACGAACAAGAGAAACGCATATGTGTATTTCAGGTATATTTGAATAATAATGAAACAAGGATCTAGTTTATCAACTAGATCCTTGTTCTATTTTGTAGCTATTATTTAATTCCATTTTTTTTAAGGAAAAATCTAATTTTCTTGATAATCGATTTACTTTCTTCCTCTAAGGCAAAATGTCCAGTATCATAAATATTATAATCAATATTTTTCACATCCCTTTTAAAAGCTTCTGCCCCACTTTCTGGAAAGAAGGCATCATTCTTGCCCCAAACAATTAACATTGGTGGTTGATTATCTCTAAGGTATTTTTGCCATTTGGGATATAATTTTAAATTATTTCGATAATCATAAAATAAATCTATGTGAATTTTATGTGCATTAGGTCTAGATAACCGTAAGTAATCCAAATGCCAAGTATCTGGATTTATATTTTCGGAATTTCTGGTTCCATGAGTGTATTGCCATTTTAATCCTTTTAAAGAAAAAGCAGGTAACAATGCTTTCTCTGTTTTTTCATTTCTCTCTTTCCAAAGAGCCTGAATACCAGCCCAAGCTGGCCCTAATCCTTCCTCATAAGCATTTCCATTTTGATTGATAATTGCGGTTACTCTTTCTGGATGTTTTGTAGCTATCCTAAATCCTATAGGAGCGCCATAATCCTGAATCATTAATGCGTATGAAGTTATTTCTAACTTTTCTAAAAATGTATTAATAGTATTCGCCAGATTATCAAATGTATATTCATAATCTGTTTCACTGGGTAAGTCGCTATTACCAAAACCAGGATAATCAGGTGCTATCAAATAGAATTCGTCGGATAATTGATTTAATACCTTTCGATATTGATGTGAAGAAGCAGGAAAACCATGTAATAATACCACTGCTGGATTTTTTGGATTACCCGCTTCGCGATAGGCTACTTGTACTCCATCTACATTCATTTTTTTATATTTCACACTATACGCTTCAGTAACTATATTATCATTACTAATAAAGCTTAAATCAGACCCTAACATGCTACTCGTAATGGCAAATATTAGGATTAAAACTAGATGTTTTGTTGTTTGAATTTTCATTTTGTGTATTTATTTAAATTATAATTTTCTTTCAGATCCTGTTATATCTAGGTCATTGATACTAGCGTATCTCTTTTTCATAAGTCCGTTTTCATCAAATTCCCAATTCTCATTACCATAAGCTCGAAACCATTGTTCCTGATCATTTTTATACTCATATTCGAATCGTACAGCAATCCTATTTTCTGTAAAAGCCCACAGTTCTTTTTTCAATTTATATTCCTGTTCATTCTTCCATTTATCGGTTAAAAAATCTTGTACTTCTTCTCTTCCATTAATAAATTGATTCCGATTTCTCCACTCGGTATCTTCGCTATATGCTTTAGACACTTTAATTGGGTCTTTTGAGTTCCAGGCATCTTCTGCCATTTGTACTTTCTGTTTTGCTGTCTCCTCTGTAAAAGGAGGTAAAGGATACTTTTTTTTCATGATGATTTTATTTATTACCGAACGTTCGGTATGATTATTGTTTAAAAAAATGTGTTAGTGTATATAATATTTTCTTATTTCTTCTAAAGTCTCTAAAAACAATGAATTATCAGACATTGCATTAGACACCACTAAACTTCCTTGTATACTAATAAGGCCTCTTCTGGCGATCTTAGAAGATGCTTGCTTATCTAAGCCAAACTCTAAGCCGAAATCAGAAAAATGTTGAATCCAGGATTCCATTTCTGATTTTATTTTTCTTCCAAAGATCTCCATTCCAGCTTCCATAGATAGTGACCTTAACACGCAAGTTTCTTTGCCTTGATCGTATAACTCACCTATTTTTTGCAATACTAATTCTAACCTTTCTTTTGGCTCTTTAGTTTTATCCAAAAGTACTTCGTAAAGATTTGTTTGCAACCAATCTGAAGAATAAGACAATACAGCTAAACCTATTTGTTTTTTACCATCGGGAAATCGATGATACAAACTTGCTTTTTTTAAACCGGCACCTTCTGCCAATTCGTTTAGACTAGCTCCTTCATACCCTTTAGATCTAAAAACCTGATTAAGGCCCTCCATCAACTGTTTATCTTCTACTTTTACTGGTCTCATAACATAGCAAATATATAGATAATTAGTTTTTTACCAAACGTTCGGTAATTAATTAACTTGTTTTTAACAAAAAAACTAATTTTTGATTATTAAAAATATTGCCCTATTCCGAATACAAATCCATTAGTAGCATCTTCGGTAACTCCATATCCATAATCTATTCTAAAGATTGCATTAAAAATACGTTTATGTATAAATCGCAATCCTACTCCTGGATATACTCTGAAATTTTGAGTATCTCCGAAGTCCCCAAAATCTCCGCCAGGATTTCGCCAACTACCTCCATCAACAAAAACATTACTTTGTAATACAAACCAATCTTTATCATATAAAGTATGCCTATATTCTGTGTTCAAAACAATAACACCAGTTCCTCTATCAATTGTATTTCCTACCCCTCTAATATTTAGATTATTATCAACAGCAAAAGGTGCAAAAGGAGAATCATCATTGGTTGCTAAACCTACTCTCAATCTAGATGCCCAATTTCCTTTTTTACCAATTCGATGATAATACATAAAATCATTCCACCCAATTAAAAAATCTGGTAACACATTTTCCGTACTAATTACGTATTGAAAGTTTGCCACACTTCTAAATCCTGAGACATATTGAAAATAATAATCTAAATTGTTATACTCATAAATCAATTTGAACAGTACTTTATTTACATCAAAATCAAGTGGCACATTAGGTCCTGTAGCTCCATTTCTATATGTATAATCTTCATTAAAATAATTTACACCTAATTCTATTCTATTTCGAAAATTAAATTGATACAATCCTAAAACTTCATATGACGTATTATTATATTTATAATCCGCAGTACCATTATCTAGAAAAACAGGTTCCTGTGTAGTAAGATTCTGGTAATTAAATGCCAAACCAAACTTGTTAGTAAATAAATATGGAGCTCTTATATTTAATCCAAAAGAGCTATAAATATCATCTTGATAAAACCCGCCTAAAGTGACATTCTGCCCTAATAAATTAAACTCATATAAGCCTACTCTAAATGCAAATTCATCATTATTAGTAGTGTATAAATTAGCACTCGGAATTATAGTAAAGTTTTCTTCTACTCCATAAACTACTTGATAACCATTCTCTTTTTCGTGAACTTGATAATATGCGTGCGCAATGCTAGGTAATCGTTTCAACCGTTTAATATCTTCTTCTATCTTAATAGAATCTAATACTTCCCCTTCTCTAACAGAATTCAATTTTATAATTGCCGCTGTTCTTGTCTTTTTATTTCCTTGAATTACTATTTCAGAAATATTTCTTTTCTGAGCATTTCCTAAAAAACAAAAACAAAAGGTTAGGAAGACAAGAGTGAGTCTTTTTCGCATTTAGTTCTAAATATTTGAAGCAATTTTATAACAAAGGTACACCTTATTGCACTGCAAATCAAAAATATTGTCCAATCCCAAAGGTAATACCATTGGTTGCATCATTTCCAATTCCGTATCCATAATCTAACCTAAAAACCGCATTAAAAATTCTTTTATGTATCAATCTTATGCCCGCTCCTGGGTAAAATCTTAGTGTACTACCATCTATTAACTCCACGAGTTCTCCTCCTGGATTTCTCCAGGTACCTGTATCAATAAAAACATTGCTCTGAACTACAAACCAACCTTTTTCATATAGCGTGTGTCTATACTCGGTATTTAAAACTATTGCCGCAGTCCCTCTATCAATAGTATTTCCCGCACCTCTTATATTTAATTGATTATCTACAGCAAAAGGTGCAAATGGAGTATCATCGTTAGAAGCATATGCTAACCTAAGGCGATTAGCCCAATTTCCTAACTTACCCACTCTTTTAAAATATTCGAAATCGTTTCTACCGATAAAAAAATCATCTAAAAGACCATCGCCGCCAGTAACAAATCGAAAATCCAAAAGGCTTCTCAAACCAGATACATACTGATAATCAATATCAATATCGTTATACTCATACTCTCCTCTGTAAGCAATTTTACTAGCAGAAAGGCGTGTAGGGATTTCTGAAGGTAAATCTCCTTCTATAAAATTATATTCTTCATTAGAGATGTTAACTCCAACCTGCGCTTTATGGTGGAAGTTAAATTCGTATAACAAATTAACTTCGAAAGCTCTTGTATCGAATTTATAATTTATCGTATTATCATTGTCAAGAAAAATAGGCTCTTGAGAAACTAGATTCTTATAATTAATACCAAAACCAAATTTATTTGTAAAAAGGTAAGGAGCTTCCCAATATCCACCATAAGAATCAAACACATCTCGTTGATAAAACCCTCCTAATATTTGATTTCTTCCGAATAAGTTAAACTCAAAAAGGGATACCCTATATGCAAATTCCCCATTGTTGTCAGTTGCTATACTAAGCCCTGGAATAATGGTGAAATTTTCTTCAATAGTATAGATAATTTGATACTCTGATCCTTGATTTTTTTGCACTATTGCTTCTGCATTTGCAATACCCGGAAGTCTTTTAAGTCTTTCTATATCTGTCGCTACCCTCAGAGAATCGTATACCAATCCTAGTTTTACCTTAACTAATTTCCTAATAAAGGATTCTTTTGTCCTTTTTAGTCCTGTAATTTGTAATTCTGATACTAGAGCATCTTGAGAAAAGCTTCCTTGATACACAAAGAAAATCAGTGCTATTAAGATTTTCTTCATAACATATTTTACACTCGTAGACGAAAAACATGTTATGATCTTACATAAAAGATTAAATAAAGTTAAGGCTAGAATCTTTTTTGAATAAACAAATTCACCCAATTATCTTCACTGACTCCCATAAGGGTAAAATTATATGAATTAGCTGCGTCTAACTGTGGTGGAATTTCTTGGGTGATATTTAAAACTACATTATCCGTTTTATAATATTGGAATTGTTTTTGAAAAGTATAGGTTCCAGAAAGCAATTCATCATCAGTATCAGAAATTACTTGAAAATATATCTTATTATCATTAAACATTCCGTCTTCCCAATTAAATATTGGCATATTTTCACTATTTGTATTTACAACCACTTCATCGGTAAACTCTGTAGGTTTTGTTAGATGTTTTAATCTAATTGGATTTGATAAATGCAATTTTTCATTTTCAAAAAACGTAATAATTACCCACTTTTCTTCAATTGTAGTTCTTGTGAATTTTTTTAGATATCCGTTAAAAATATCTGTTGGTGCTATCATTACCTGTTGATAGTTTTGATAATCATTTTTATCAGCTTCTATATTTGCTGTTTCAAAATATCTAATATCCGTTGCTCCAGGTCTTGGATATACATACGCAATAATGACATCTTCATCTGATTGAGATCCCGAAGCACACGCAATTACATTATCAATTTCTATTTCATTTAAAGCCACTAAAGATGTAAGAGATTAATCCAATAAAATCGTATTTTGATCTTTATTACAAGCCAATAGAATGCAACATAAGATAAATACGATATAATTGGTTTTAATCATCTTTATACAATGTTTGTATTAACTTTTCTGATGGTTTATTCTGTATTGTAAATCTATTATTATCTTCTCCTCCCACCTTATCATGGTCATGGTACCATTTCCAAAGAAATCCACCAGCAAACCAGTGCTCTTTCCAGAATTCCTCATATAACGCTGTTAACGCATTATTCTGAGCTTTTAAATCTACATTCCCCTTTATTCTATTAGAAGCCCAAGGTTCTTTTCCTGTATAATGTATACTTCTATATCCAAACTCTGTAAACAAAACAGGTTTTTCTATTGTTTTTTGTAATGCTATTATCTCGTTTTTATGCATTTGCCAACCTTCCCTCATCTCCTCTACACTAGGCGTTTTACTCTCAGAAACCGGAAAGTAAGCATCTACACCAATATAATCCAATTGATTCCAAAAAGGAGCATTTGCGAACTGATCCCAATTCTCCGCATAGGTTAACTTACCCTCATAAACAGATCTAACTTTCTGTATTAACTGCTTCCAATATTCGGGTCTTTTCTGTACAAAAGTGTGCAATTCTGTACCAATACATAATATTGGAACATTTAATTTTTGAGCCAATTTAGCATACAGCATAATAAACCCTTCATAAGAGCTTTCTAAGGTTTTCCAATCCTCTTCGGAATCCATAGAAATATTACCCGTAAACTCACCTCGCCAAACCCAAATCTGCGGCTTCAGCATGACTTTAATCCCTTTTTGGTTTAGTAATTCAATGGTACGCTCTGCTCCATCTGCTCTCTCCCCCCACCATTGCCTTTCTGTATTAAAAACAACTGATGGTTCTTTCAAATTTTTCACAAATCCAAATGGCATCACAGCAGCCCAATTTGCATTTACTTTTACTACAGGATCTATATTTGTCTCATTAATCTCTTTTGGTGATGCGACAAAACTAACTCCATTGATTTTAGATTGCTGTCCAGAACAGTTCAAAAAACAAATACTAATCAGCAGTATAAAAAAACGTTTCATGATTATTTTTTATACCGCTGAAAATACAATTTATATTTTATAGTGCTTAAAACATTGCTCTTAAACCTAAGCTAAATGTTTGTTTTCTATAATACATATCTTAAACCTATATTGTATGATTCTCCAAGACCAGAATCATTTCCTCTTGCAAAATAACTCCATAATGCTTCAATATTAAGCGATTTTGTGAGTTGATATTTTGCTCCTGCTCCTACTGCAGTTAGGTCTTGCTCAAAATCATTATTTAAATCAATAAGTTGAAAATGTTGTACAAATACTTGTGCTGTAAACTTAGAGCTCGGAAAATAACTTAAGAACACTCCAGGAGTAAGACGGAAGCTGTCATTTGCAAAACTACCTTCCGATCTGCCATCGCTATTAAACTCAAGGTCCTTACCAAAATTATATTCAGTATTTAGATCAAAGAAAAGCTGCCACTTATTACTATTACCTAAAGCAAGGTCATAAAAGAATCTGTTTTGAAAAACAAACCCATCTTGATCAAAGAAAACACCATCATCAAACTCACTTTTTATTGTCGGAATCACCAAGCTACTTTGTACAGAAAAATTACTCAGACTTTTAAAAGGGACAAATTTTACACTTGGAGCGATACTGGTAATACCACTTCTTGCTGATCCACTTTCTCCATCAAAACTAAAGACATCAAAAGCACCACGGTCTCCTATTGTATTAGATCTAAATTCAATAATCGCACCTACAGTAATTCTTCTATTTTCTGAAATTCCATAGAAAACATCTAATGTCGAAGTAAAGAAGTTTTCTCTATCAGCAGAAGATACATCTCCATCAGCATTTGCAATACGAGTTTGTGTATAAAGATTATTAAACCATTTAACATCTACTTGTCCTTTTCCTATCAATTTTGAAGGAGTAAGATTTTGTATTACAGAACCATTATCCTCTGCATCATCATCTTGCGCAAATCCAAAGCTTACGGTTAGTAATAAAAAAAGTGCGGTTATTATATTCTTAGTTAATCTCATGATTTAAATATGTTTATTATTAGATTAAGTGTTTATTGGATTACTTGTTATCCTTATTTATAGGTTTATTATTATTTTGCTACGTTTAAACTCCAGTTATATGGGTAGTATGATACTCTTGCATTCGCAGGAATTTTTTCTTTTCTAAATTGGTTTACGTAGTCTATTTCTGAACCATTTTGAGTAAAGTCTCCTTTATACCATTCGAAAATTTGAGAAAGTTGTACTTTCTTTCCTTTTACTTTAATAAAGTTAGGATTGTTTAATGCTATCGTTGTTTGACGCTGTAATTGTTTTTCTAAAAGCGAAGGAGTATAAGCTTCTGAAATTATTGGAGGGCAACCTAACCCAGCACAAACCAGTGCAAAGTGAAAACGTGCTTCGGTTGGAAAATTCTTTCTAAGAATCTTATTTTCCAAATCATTTAATGTTGTTGATTTACCCGCTAAAGTATATTTAATCTTATCAAAAAAGCCTTTGATATTAAGTGGTGATTTTGTTGGATAATTATTAATTACTCCTTTAATAACAGATAAATTATATCCATTAATATAAAATGCTTGAAAAGTTTTAGAATCACTCTTAGAAACACTTAAGTTGGCAGCTATATCCAATAACCCATCCAATTCCTTAGGATCACTTTTTATTGCTTTATAATCTACTTTACCATTTGTTACATGTTTTTTAAAAAACGCATCAGATTTGGTGAAAAATTCTGTTGTGCTTTGCGAAAAGCTAACAGTAACCATTAGCAAAGTCATTATAAAAATTATCTTTTTCATTGTTTTAAGTTTTAAAAACTTCTTATTATGAAGTTGGTTTAATACAAGTTAAGTTTACCTTGGTAACGGGCATTGAGTCGGAGCGTCTATATGCTACTTACAAATTATTTTCAATTTGTTTGAAAGAATTTTTTATTCATTTATAAAGAAAATCATCGTTCGAATTCTTTACTAAAACTTACAAAAACTTAGCTTTTTAGATTAATTCTAAATTATTAATGTTGGTTAAGTTCTTATATTTATAAACGACTTACGCACAGAAGCTTCATTTTAAGAACTAAAATTGAAAATCAACTAACACACACCTCTATGGAACATATTGTAATTATCGGCAACGGAATTTCTGGTGTTACTGCTGCAAGGCATATCCGGAAAATGTCTGATAAAAAGATTACTCTCGTATCTGCCGAAACAGATTATTTCTTTTCTCGTACTGCGTTGATGTATATATACATGGGACACATGAAATTCGAACATACACAACCTTATGAAAATTGGTTTTGGGAAAAAAATCGTATTGAATTAAGGAAAGGGTTTGTTTCGAAAGTAGATCACCAAAAAAATCAATTGATTTTTGAAGATGGAGAAAGTCTGCAGTATGATAAACTAATAATTGCTACAGGTTCTAAACCAAATAAATTTGGATGGCCAGGTCAAGATCTAGATGGTGTTATGGGAATGTATCATAAACAGGATCTTGAAAATTTAGAAAAATATGCTCCTAATAATAAAGTTTGTAAAAGAGCTGTTATTGTTGGTGGTGGTTTAATCGGAATAGAATTAGCAGAAATGCTTAACTCTAGAGGAATCCCTGTTACTTTTTTAGTAAGAGAAGATAGTTTCTGGAATGGCGTTCTTCCTGCTGGAGAAAGCGGAATGATTAACCGACATATAAAGAATCATCACATTGACCTTCGTTTAGGTTCCAATCTAAAAGAAATCATTTCTGATAAAGATGGAAAAGTGAAGTCAATAATCATTCAAGAAACAGGAGAAGAAATAGCCTGCAATGTTGTTGGGCTTACCGCCGGTGTATCTCCCAATGTAGATTTCTTAAAAGATTCTGGAATTGAATTAGGAAGAGGTGTTAAAGTAAATCGTTTCTTAGAAACAAATATTTCTAACATATATGCTATTGGTGATTGTGCAGAACAACACCAAGCTATTGGAAACAGAAGACCAATAGAAGCAGTATGGTATACCGGAAGAATGATGGGCGAAACTGTTGCACAAACGATCTGTGGAAATAAACTAGAGTATAAGCCTAGTCACTGGTTTAATAGTGCCAAATTCTTGGACATCGAATATCAAACATATGGATGGGTATTTGGTAGACCTCAAGAATATGAAGAACAATTCCATTGGATACATCAAGATGATACAAAATGTGTTACCGTTTCTTATCATAAAGAAACTAGAGAGTTTCTAGGAATAAACACTTTTGGGATTCGAATGCGTCACGAGGTATTTGACAAATGGTTAACTGAAAAAAGAGATGTAGACTATGTCATCTCCAATTTATTAGAAGCCAATTTTAATCCTGAATTCTTCAAACATTTCGAAAAAGATATTTTAAATGCTTTCCAAAAGCAACAAACAATAAACGCATAAACAATGGCAGTAGAAAGAAACATGGCATTAACAGGACAACCTCCTAAGAGCCTAAATACAAAACAAAAGATTGGTGTTCTAGTTGGAATGACTGGACTACTTATATTATTACTAGCTACCTTTAATCTCAATTTACCTAATAAAGCTACTTGGCTTACCTTATCATTATCAGCTATAACTATAGGTATTGTTATCTTCTCTAAAGGTGCATATGACAAAAAATTAGAAGGTATAAAAAATGATGCAGTTTGGTTTAATTCTATGTCATCAAGAGGAGTCCTTGCCTGGATTGCAGGAATAGTACTTACAGGTTTTTATGTTGTGTTGTACTTTTTTGCTGATTTATTAGGACTAGGGCAAGGAGTAGATGGTGCTAATACTGGCTTAATCGCTTTATTCGATCCATTGAGTTATGCTTTTAAAAATGAACAAGCAAGTCAGTGGTTTGTATATGGGACATTGTATACCATCGCTATCATAGGGTTTGGAATAAAGTTTATTATGAAGTATAAACATAACCGCTATGAACAATTACGTACAGTGAGTGTAATATTTTTCCAAACCGCATTTGCGTTTGTGATTCCTGAATTAATGGCTCGCTTAAACTCTGATACATTTTCTTTACCTTATAATGATCTAAAAAATATGTGGCCGCTTAATTACTATGCGTTTGAACAATGGAGAGTAGATCAATTTATTAATGCACAAAATATTGGTTTATTCTTCTTAATTTTAGCCGTATTAATGGTGTTTGTAATTTCTCCTTGGTTAACATACAAATATGGAAAAAGATGGTACTGTTCTTGGGTTTGTGGCTGTGGAGGACTTGCAGAAACTGCAGGGGATTCTTTCCGTCAATTATCTGATAAGAGTGTAAAAGCATGGAAAATAGAAAGATGGATGATCCACACGGTATTAGTGTTTTCAGTTATCATGACTGTAGCAACAATTTCAACCTTTTTAGGATATGATGCCACTAAATACTGGTTTACAAAAAATGTATTTTTAATAAGTGTAGGAGTATTTTTAACCTTACTTTTTGCAGGTATTCTTTATTATAAAAGAAAGCAACTTAACAAAAGTGCTGTTGCTGGAGCAACTGGCTTCTTCATATTTACTATTGCATTTCTTGTTTTAATCAGTTTTGTAGACTTAAGTCAAATACAAATTCAGGCTAAATACTTCTCATTTGGCCTAAACAATAACAGCTATACTGGAGATAGTGCGCTTAGAGCTTTTTATGGTTTTGGTATTGGATCTATTTTCTCTGGTGTTATTGGTACTGGATTTTATCCAATTCTTGGAAATAGAGTTTGGTGTCGTATGGGTTGCCCAATGGCAGGGATATTAGGAATACAACAAAGATTATTTTCTAAATTTAGAATTACTACTAATGGAGGTCAATGTATCTCTTGCGGTAATTGCTCTACGTATTGTGAAATGGGGATCGACGTAAGGTCGTATGCTCAAAAAGGAGAGAATATTGTACGATCAAGTTGTGTAGGATGTGGTATTTGTTCTGCTGTATGTCCAAGAGGTGTATTAAAATTAGAGAACGATAACTTAGATGGAAGAATCAATTCTAACGAGATTCTATTAGGCAATGATGTCGATCTTATGGATTATGTGAATAATAAATAAATTCAAAAACATCAATAGTATGAAAAAACAGCCTAGATAGGCTGTTTTTTTATTTACAAAAGTTTAGTTCATAAATTAGGCACTCATTGTATTGGGAAAATATAAATTAATCGTTGTTCCTTTGTTGTATTCACTCTCTATTTCTAAAACTCCGTTCTGTTTTTCTACTAGTTTTTTAGCTATACTTAACCCAAATCCTGTACCTCTTTCATTTTCTGTACCAGTAGTAGAATTGTTTCTTTCTTTTTCAAAAAGATTATAAAGACTATCATTACACATTCCGATTCCTTTATCTTCTATAGCTATTCTTACCTGTCCACCTATTTTTTCCGATTTTACAATAATATCTGAACCTCGGTGCGAAAATTTAATGGCATTTGCTATCAAGTTTCTCATTACAGTTTCCATCATTGCTGGGTTTATTGTTACTTTTAAATCTCTAGGCAACTTATTTATTAGACTAATCTCTTTATTTTTTGTTTTTAAATCAGAAAACGCAAAAACCTTATCTACTATGACAGAAATCTCTTTTGTCTCCAATAAAACTTGTGATTGTTTTTTGTAAATGTTTCCCCATTCTAATAAATCCTCCAACAAATTATTTCCTTTATCAGCAGCTTGTCTTATCATATTTCGTATCTCATTTCTTTCTTCATCATTCTCTACTTCATCTACCATGTCAATTAATGATCTAAGTTGATAAAATGGAGTTCTAAGATCGTGACCTATAATCCTAAACAAATCATCTTTGGATTGATTCATTTCTTTTAATTCTTCATTCTTGATGCTTATCAATCTATTTGCTTCTTTAACTTTTCTAGATAACTGTACAAGTAAACGCTGACAGAAATATGCCATAAGACCACCACCACTAACAATAACAAAATAAAAAGCAAACTTCTCTAAAGGAAAGCTAGGGTAATAAAACATACATAATCCTATGAAAAGAAAATTAATCGTTAGCAAGAAGATAATATGCCTAAAATGCACCAACATACCTACTGCAAAAAATAAAAGAGATACAATTACTTCTACTTTTAGGAAAAATGATTCAAATATGAAATTAGGATCATCTACGCCAAAAAATATCGTTGACATCATACCTAAAACGATAGTATATACGGATAAGGTAAGTAGTTTTGATTTTCTAATAAAACCGCTTCTCTGCAATATTAAACCAAGAGTAACTATAGAAAATGTAACAACAGCTCTATTAAAATAAGCACTTAATCCAGCTTCGTTAAACTCAACTAAGCCATCAAGTATTATTCCTGGTAATGCAATAAACATTACCGTAAACAAAACCTTATCAAACTGAAAGAATCCGGGTAATTTTTTAGATGTGCTATTCATATTAACATCGATTTATTTAGCCCCGTTAAAACTTATCTCAATATAGTGAAATTTATTTATTTATCGTTAAAAACAACTAAATAATCGATGAAATACACATTTTTTGATAAAAAAACTACATTTGGTAAGAAAAAATCAATCAATATTTAACTTTTCTATCAGCTTATAAATATCAACAATAAAGAATATTGTCGAGTTAGAAACGATCTAAACTTAAAGAAGTGATCAAAAATTCTTTCTTAATTTGTAGGAAAAAGAAGTAATCTAATACTATTTTTGGAAGTGTTAAGCTACCAAAGGAAAAGTGAGTACTACTTTTGTTCCTTTTTTCAATTCACTGTCGATTGAAAGTGACCCCTTTTGTTGTTCTACAAGTTTTTTTACAATTCCTAATCCATAGCCAGTTCCTTTTTCATCGGCGGTTCCAGATGTTGATTTAACCTGATCAGAAAATAGCACCGTTAATTGTTCGGAACTTATACCTACACCTTTATCCACAACCGATAAATCAATATGGCCATTATTAATACTACAATTAACTATGATTTTCGATTTTGGATGAGAAAACTTAATGGCATTTCCAATTAAGTTTCTAAAAATAGTTTCCATCATAGAATTACTTATTCTCAATTTTATATTTTCTGGTACCTCATTGATCAACGTGATTTCTTTAACATTGCTATTAAATTTATAAAACTCGAAAGTCTTATTTACAATTTTAGCAATTGAAAACTCATCTAAGTTTATATCACTATGATCCACATCTTTCTCATCCCAACTTAACAGATCTTCCAAAAGTTCGTTTCCTTGAGTAGCTGATTCTTTTATAAGATTAAGATATTGCAACTTTTCATTCTCATCCTTACTTTCTGAAATAAGGTCAATTAGCAGACTCATTTGATGAAAGGGGGTTCTTAAGTCATGACCAATAATTCTAAATAATTGATTTTTTGTAGCATTCATTTTTTTTAATTCAATATTCTGCTTTTCTATCAGTACTCTTGCAGACCTAATTTTTCTAAAAAGTGATTGTACAAATTTTTTACCTGCATAGGCTATAAATCCACCACCCGAAACCAAAACTCCACAAAAGATAAATCTCATAACCGAATGTTCATTGCCAATTGTTAATGCACAACAAATAATGAATAAAATATTCATCGTATTTAGTATAAAAAGATGCCTTGCATGTATCAACGTACCCGCAGCAAATATGACCGTAGCAAAAATCATTTGAACATGTATAAAATTGTATTCAAACGCAAAACTGGAATCAAAATAACCAACAATAAAAGTGTAATCAATCGCAATTCGAATTGTATATAAGGATATTACGATTAATTCCTTTTTTGTTATTAGATTAAGTTTAAGTATTACTAATCCTAAGGTAAGAATGATAATATTAGTAATATCTCTATAGAAATACAAACTAAATCCAGTATTTAAATACTCTAAATAACCATGAAGCGCGGTAGCTGGAAGTATCACACAAAAAAAAGGTGCTAATACTCTATCATATTTCCAGGTACTATCAAATGCTAATAGCTTCAATTTCATAAATGCGATTATATTTTTTTTAAATAAAAAAAGAAAAATAAAATGATATAATCTTTTTTATTTATCGACAAATATACCAAAATCATCGATAAAATACATTTTTTCACATAAACAATTCAAAAAAAGTAAGTTTTATACGCACATAAAAAACTCTCTTGATTTAGATTTTTAAAATAATTTGTAGGTATCTCTAATAGTTTTCGTCTAAGCACGTAACCAATGATTAAAATGATGAAATACATACTTTATATTGTTATTTCCTTTATATCCTTTTCCTTTCAAACTTCTGTAGAAAAAGAATATCATAAAGAATATTACAATGATGGATCTATCAAATCCGAAGGTTGGAAAATGGATGGTCAGAAAATAGATTATTGGTATTCTTATTACCCTAACGGTACTATTTCTGAACAGGGACATTTTTGGAACAATAAAAAACAAGGATATTGGTATTTCTACTCATCAAGCAATAAACTAATCAAAGAAGGGCATTTTATAAACGATAAAGCAGAAAAATGGTGGATTATTTACGATATTGCCGCAAGTAATAAGAAAAATCGTATTACTAGAAAGTATCAATATAAAAATAATCAAAAAAACGGGTATTGCCTTTTATATAAAAATGACAAGCTTTTTAAAGCAGAAAAATACATTGACGATCAGAAAACCGGAGAATGGACAGATGTTTTTAGCTTCAAAAAAGACAACCCCAACGCTTCGCTATAAATGAATCCCATAATCAAAGTAATCATACCTGCCTTTAATGAGCAAGACTCTATAGGCCACGTAATTAATGAAATTCCTGATATAGTTTCTGAAATAATTGTGGTAAGTAATAGCTCTACAGATAATACCGAAGACGTAGCAAGACAGGCTGGAGCTACTGTATTAAAGGAAGAAAGAATGGGATATGGGTATGCTTGTTTAAAGGGGCTTGATTATGTTGCCTCACAACAAGATGTTCCAGAAATCATAGTTTTTCTGGATGGTGATTTTAGTGATTACCCTGAAGAATTGACAAAAATAGTTGCACCTATAATAAATCAAGATATTGATATAGTAATAGGTGCTAGAGATAAAAAATTACGGGAATCAGGATCAATGACGATCCCTCAGATTTTCGGAAATTGGCTTGCAACGAGCTTAATGAGATTGTTTTTTGGTGCAAAATTTACGGATCTTGGACCTTTTAGAGCAATTAAATATGATAAGCTTTTAGAACTGAATATGCAGGATAAAACGTATGGCTGGACTGTAGAAATGCAGTTAAAAGCAATAAAAAGAAATTTTTCCTATATAGAAGTTCCGGTTCGATACAAAAAGAGAATAGGTGTCTCAAAAGTTTCAGGAACCATAAAAGGTGCTATCTTTGCAGGCGTTAAGATTTTAAGTTGGATTTTTAAATATAGCTTTGCGTAATGGATATTGCTATCATTGTTATTTATACATTAGCGTTATTAATAATTTTCTTGTACAGTTTAGCACAGTTGAATTTACTTTTCAACTATCTCAAATCACGCAAACTGGATGACAAATGTCCTACTTTTGATCTTTCTAAAGAAGAAGAAACCCCTTATGTAACAGTTCAATTACCGGTTTATAATGAACTATATGTAATGGAACGATTACTGGATAATATTGCTCTATTAGAATATCCAAAGGATAAGTTAGAAATTCAGGTATTAGATGATTCTACAGATGAATCTGTGCATACTACAGCTACTCATATAGAGAAACTGCGAAAAACGGGGCTAGATATTCAGCATATTTGCCGAGAAGATAGAACAGGATTTAAAGCAGGTGCTCTAAAAGAAGGATTAAAAATAGCCAAAGGAGAATTCATAGCAATTTTTGATGCTGATTTCTTACCTGGAAGAAAATGGTTACTTCAGACAATTCCTTATTTCAAAAAAGAAAATATTGGTGTTGTACAGACTCGTTGGGGACATATTAATCGAAATTACTCTATGTTAACTAAAATTCAGGCATTTGCATTGGATTTTCACTTTACTATGGAGCAAGTAGGACGAAATTATAAAGATCACTTTATTAATTTCAATGGAACTGCAGGAGTATGGAGAAAAAAATGTATCGAGGATGCAGGAAATTGGCAAGGTGATACACTGACAGAAGACTTAGACCTTAGTTATAGAGCCCAACTAAAAAAATGGAAATTCAAATATCTTGAAGAAGTAGAAACTCCAGCGGAATTACCTGTTGTTATTAGTGCAGCTCGCTCCCAACAATTTAGATGGAATAAGGGTGCGGCAGAAAATTTCCAAAAATTGTATTGGAAAATGCTTAAAGATAAAACCGTTCCTTTTAAAACTAAATTTCATAGTTTCTTTCACTTATTAAATAGCAGCATGTTTTTATTAGTATTACTAGTTGCAGTATTAAGTGTTCCTGTAATGTATATAAAAAACAGTAATCCAATGTTTAGCTGGTACTTTAATGTAATTGCCTTTTTTGCATTAAGTACTGTGATCTTTTTCTTCTGTTATTGGCATACATTCAAGAAAATTCATAATGGCGGTTTTTGGAATTTCATAGAATATATAAAAATGTTTTTCACCTTCTTTTCTATAGCTATGGGATTCTCTGTACACAATTCTATGGCAGTTTTAGAAGGCCATTTTGGAAAGAAAAGTGAATTTGTTAGAACTCCAAAATTTAATATCAATACGCTAAAAGATTCTTGGAAAGGAAATAAATACGTAAACAAGAACATTTCTGGAAACACCATTATTGAAGCTTTACTTATGTGCTACTTTGCATTTGCTTTATACAGTGCTTTTAAACTACAGGATTTTGGATTGTTTTTATTTCATATCATGTTATTTCTTGGATTTGGATTTGTTTTCTTTAAATCAGTTACTTCTAAATTATAATGAATGAATTATGGAAATACAATAAGTTTTCCATATTACTAGTATTCATTTGTACCATATTTTATTGGGGGTTTGCCTATCAATTAGAACGCATTGATTTCATAAAAATGTCTGCCTTATGGGTTGGTTTATTTTTTATCTCCTATAGAATCATTAAAATTAATTCTGGTAACATTAAACTATTAGCAGGTATTGCTTTAGCTTTTAGAATATTGTTTCTTTTTGCAATACCAAATCTATCTCAAGATTTTTATAGATTCATTTGGGATGGTAGAATGTTATTGGAAGGGTTTAACCCTTATCTATCCTTACCTGAAACATGGATTGCAGAAGGTAATGCCCCAATTGCTCAAGCACAAAAATTATATAATGGTATGGGCACTCTTAATGGCAGTCATTATACGAATTACCCTCCTTTAAGTCAATTTTGTTATGTTATCGCTGGTGTTTTTTCTGGAAACAGCATTTTAGGTGCGGCAATTGTTCTGAGGTTATTAATCATTTTGGCAGATATTGGTACTTTTTTCTTTGGAAGAAAGTTATTGCAAATGTTGCATATACCAGAGCATAGAATCTTTTGGTATATCTTAAATCCTTTTGTTATTATTGAACTTGCCGGAAACTTACATTTTGAGGCAGTCATGATATTCTTTATTATCTGGTCCTTGTATTTATTGCAAAAGGGATATTGGTATTGGGCAGCAATGGCACTGGCATTTTCTGTATCTGTAAAATTAATCCCCTTGCTCTTTTTACCCTTGTTCTTTCAAAAATTCATAACAGGATTTAATACATCTAAACTTAAATATCGTTTTTTTAAACTTATTGGTTTTTATAGTATTGTTATTATAACTACTGTACTTCTATTTACTCCTTTTTTATCTGCAGAGTTTATAGCAAACTTTAGTAAAACCATTAGTCTTTGGTTTCAGAACTTCGAATTTAATGCGAGTATCTATTACATTATTCGTTGGATTGGGTATCAAACCATTGGTTGGAATATAATTGGCACGGTAGGAAAGATATTACCATTAATCGTTATTGGAATTCTATTAATTCTTACGTTTTTTAGAAAAAACAAAAAGACATCAGAATTAATTACCGTTATGGTTATTGGTATTTGTAGTTATTATTTCTTGTCAACTACCGTTCATCCATGGTATATAGCAGTTCCTTTATCACTTTGTATATTCACTAATTATAGATTTCCTATTTGGTGGTCATTTCTTATTATATGCAGCTACACAGCGTATATCAACCTTGATTTTAAAGAAAATTTATGGTTTGTTGCTCTGGAATATAGTATTGTATTTGGTATTTTTATTTTTGAAGTATTAAAAAACACTTCAAAAGTTTCATTAAAATCTATCTATACTTGAGTTTTAAACTAAATAGCAAACTACACTTTCTACTTATAACAGTACTTGTTAGTAGTTTTTCGTTTTCTCAAGATACTACAACCATTACAGAATTATTACAAAATAACTGGGATCTATGTAAATATAGAACGGATAGACATTTTTGCGAGTTTAATTCAACTAGATTAGATTGTGATTATCAACTTGAAATTACACAAAATCAATTTACTTTATTCAAAGATTCAAAAAAAGTAGATGAGGGAAACTTTGAAATTGAACATCATTCTGGAGATACTTTCTTTATAAATTTTAACTCTTTATCAAATAATAAAATATTAGAATTATTTGGAGCGAACACTATCAAGCTTTTTAATAAAAAAGAAGAAGGTTTTGCACTTTTTACAGAATTGACAAAAACCCTTTTTGTACTAAAAAATACGAAACAATATCTTGAAAATTAATTTTAAAAAAATAGCACGTAGATTATTACGATTTGCAGGAGTCATTATTATTTTGATCCTTTTTATATATATCTTTTTATATGTGAAACAGGAACGTTTCTTTTTCAATCCAAAAGTATTAGACAAAGATTATTCGTATTCCTTTGATCAACCGTTTGAAGAGATCAACATAGCTGTAGAAGAGAATATCAATCTTAATGCATTATTATTTAAAACAGATTCTATTAGCAAAGGGTTAATATTATATTTTCATGGTAATGCAGGAGCTATTCATGAATGGGGAGAGCGAGCGTATTTATATACAGAAAATAAATTTGACGTTTTATTCGTAGACTATAGAGGATATGGTAAAAGCGACAGCTTCTATGAAGAAGAATCAGAACTTTATCACGATGCTCAAAAAATATACGATTATGCCCTAACTAGATATGACGAAAAAGACGTTATTATATTAGGGTATTCCATAGGAACAGGATTTGCATCATATACCGCAGCAAAAAATAATCCTAAACTTCTTATTTTAGAAGCGCCATATTACGCCTGGAATGAATTCATAGCTAATATAGCACCTGTTCCACAATCATTAATTAACTATGAAATCCCGTCTTATAAGTTTTTAGGAGAAGTCAATTCTCCTATTCGTGTTTTTCATGGTTCCAAAGACTTTTTGATTAAACCAGAAGAGCATTCTAAACGATTAAAGCAATTATATCCGGATAAAATTGAACTTACACTTATTAAAGGGGCAGGTCATAATGGTATTTATCTTTCTAAACAATATTATGACGAGTTAAAGGAATTGTTGGAGAGGTATTAATCATACAATAATTCTAATAATAGCAAGATCATCTGTTAGAGTTTGGTCCATTCTAATTTCTAAATCTTGAATTTTCTTTTCTAGAAAGTGGTCATATTCAATTCCTGCCTTATCTTTCAATAAAAACTGAATAATCTCCATTTCTTTTTTCTGATGTTTTTTGTTTTTAAAATTTTTAAAAGAAAAAATACCATCTGTACAGATAGACAAATCTTTAAAGGATTTTATAGATAGTCTTTGTTTTTGTAATAAATACCAAGAATTAAAATCTTCATTTAAATGATATCCCAAATAATCTGGTTTATCATTTTGTTCATATTCGACAACATTATTATCAAAACAAATTAAACCATCTCCAATTGTCAAAAACTCACCAGTAGAAGTCTTTTTATCAACTATTCCAATAATTAAGGTTGATAATAATTCTTCTGTTTCGATACCTAAACTATTTTTAAATACTTTAAGCTGATTAAACAGTTTTTGAAGGATTTCTTTTAAACATAAAACTAACTCAGAAGAATCACTTTCTATAAAATCCGTATAAAACTTCTCTTTAGCTACATTTCTAAGAATTTTTCCTATAAGAATTGATGCGAATACAGATTCTTTTCCCATAGTACAACCGTCCATCACAGCAATCATAAATCGATTTGAACTAAGCTGTTCTTTTATTAAAAAATCTTCGCAATAATTTGTGTGAAAGTTACCTATTTTAAGTGCAGAATATATCTTCATAAATGTATACTCCGCGAAAATAAAAAAATTCTACATCATTTTCATATTAATCACCTCTTGTTCTGTAAGTATTCGCCAGTGACCTCTAGGCAGATCTTTTTTAGTTAATCCAGCAAAAATAACTCTATCTAATTTTACAACACCGTAATTAAGATGTTCGAAAAGTTTAGTTACGATACCGTTTTTTGAAGACATTAATTGTATCCCAATTTCATTTTTAGCAGCTCCTTCTATATAAGATATCTCATCTACCGAAATAAAACCTTCTTCTAATCGCACACCTTTTTCTATCTTCTGAAAATCCTCGAACTTTAGATTACGATCCAACTCTACATGAAAAATTTTGCGAACTCCAGTTTTATGATGAGTTAACTTCTTTTCTAAATCTACATCATTAGTAAAAAGTAACAAACCTGTGGTATTTCGTTCTAATCTACCTACTGGTTTTAATCTTGCCTTGGATGCATTAGCAACTAAATCCATTACTGTTCTTGTTTTCTCCGGACTTGTAGAAGTCACAAAACCTTTAGGCTTATTAAGCAACACATATTCTTTTCTTTCTGGTGTGATTAATCGACCATCAAACTTAACCTCATCTGTTAATTTAACCTTATATCCCATTTCGGTAACTGGTTTCCCGTTTACCCAAACACTTCCTGTTTGTATATACAAATCGGCATCTCTTCTAGAGCAAACTCCAGAATTAGCGACAAACTTATTTAATCGAATTTGATCGGGATCAGAAATCTTCTTAGGTGAATTATTATTGCCCTTTATGGGAGCCTTACCTTTACTATATGATTTTCTATTAGGTTTTCCACCTTGTCTTCCACTTCCTTTTCCTCTATTGGAATTGTCACCACGACTCATATCTTACATTTTTTGCAAAGATAGTTGTTTCGTTTTTAGAAATGACAACTATTCTTCACCAAACCAAACAGTACTTTGACGCTCTCTATTTACATTAAGCTGCGTTACATCTGGTCGGGAGTAATGTCCTACAGGATCAAAATTCTGGCGTTCTTGCAATACACGATTAAAGTCTAAAGTTTCTATTAGCAAGCCTTCTTTATGAAGCACAGGCTCCAAAATCCACTCTCCATCCGGACCAGCAATACAGGAACCTCCATTACCTAAAACATCAGGAGCTTTTTTCAAAATTTCTTCTAGGTGTGGTGTCGTAGAAGGAAAATCCTCTTTTCGCATTAAACTAGATACAGAAATAACATAAGATCTT
This sequence comes from Aquimarina sp. AD1, assembly GCF_003443695.1. NCBI lineage: Bacteria > Pseudomonadati > Bacteroidota > Flavobacteriia > Flavobacteriales > Flavobacteriaceae > Aquimarina > Aquimarina sp. AD1. The sequence continues at coordinate 3,354,246 of NZ_CP031966.1, forward strand.
GATTCTCTTGCTATAAAACGAGTAATGTCTTTAGTATTATAATCACTTCCTGGCCAAACTGCGACATGTAGGTTTTCTCCTTGTCCATATAATGCTACCCTAGGTAATGGCATCCAGTTTTCCCAACAATTTAAACCTCCTACTGTAAATGCTTTAAGTGGATGTACCCGAAGCCCGTTACCATCTCCAGGAGCCCAAGTTAATCTTTCTTCATAAGTTGGTTGTAACTTACGATGTACAGATTTAATTTCTCCATCCCCATTTATATATACTAAAGATGCATATAAACTATGACCTCCTCTATCCAAGGGTCGTTCGATAACACCTAAATAGATTGCTATACTATTCTCTTTTGCTAAATCACAAATTCCGTCTAAATCTCCTCGCTCTATAACTACTGCATTCTGAGCATAATGAGCATGAATTTCTTTCTGGATCTTATTGTCAAACTGAGCTCCATCGGTTAGTGAAACCCAAAAAGGATATCCAGGCAGTAACGTTTCTCCAAAAACAATAAGCTCTGCCTTTTTTTGTGCCCCTTCAATAATTGATTTTTTTATTTTTTCTATTGTAGCCCTTTTATCCAACCAAACTGGCGATATCTGAGCTAAAGCCACAGTAAGTAATTGATCCTTCATAAAGAATGTCTAAAATTGATTTTTAAATTTATCCAGATTTATAGTTAATGTTTACAAATTATTAAGAGTTTAGTTAACGAATAATTAACATTCAAAAAATTGATTTTCAAATACTTAAATCTTAAAAATCGCTTTACGGTTAAACCATTACTTAACATTATGGTAACATTAAAAAAGGTCCAAAAATTCAATTATTCGTATCGCAATAAGATTAAGACTTGAGAATTTAACATCAAAAAAATCAATCCTCCTAAATACTCCCAAAGTAAACTTATAAAAAGTATATATTATTCAAAGTTCAATTTATGTTAAAACGTTCTCTTTTTTACGCAAAGGTAAACTTAGCAATACATTCTAATAAAATATAAACTCAAAAATAATTACGTATCGGTTCTACATTTGTCTTGTAAAATTAAAACAAATAAAATTTTATAACTCAAATAAAAACACGTAACAATGAAAAAATTAATTGTATTAGTAGTAGCCATTTTAGCAACAACTCAAATTTTTGCAAATGACAAAAACACTAAAGAAACTTCAGAGCAAAAACTAAGAAACGAAATTGCTCTTTTATTAGACAGACCAGAAATTAGGTTAGAGAGTAACGAAATTAAAGCTAACATTGAATTTATCTTAAATGCTAAAGGAGAAATTGTAATCCTTACAGTAGATTCAGAAAAACAGGCAATAGAACAGTACGTAAAGTCTAGATTAAACTACAAAAAAGTTGACACTGACGCTATCAAAACTGGTAACAAAGTATTTAAGATTAAGCTAAAAGTATTAAACCCTGAAGCTTAAAAACTTACCAAAACAAACCTTGTTTAGAAGAGCAGTTATATCCGAATGATATAGCTGCTTTTTTTTATTACCAAAGAAGTCTATCCAGTATCATATTAACATCAATTAGTATAATACTAAATACTCCAGATACAATGATTAATTTTAAAATATTATGCAACCAAACATAATGTATTCTTCCATCTGATTTCCATAACGCTATTAGAAATAGCAACAATAATGTTAGACAAACATAAAAGTAAAGATACATATAGCCTACTTCATATTTTGTAAGTAGCAAATAAATAGGCAGACACGAAGCTAACACTAATAAACTAATCATTTTTTTCGAAGCTGATTCTCCATAAATAATTGGAATCGTTTTATAATTTTGAGCTACATCGCCTCTAAGATTCCCAAGATCTTTGACCATTTCTCTCATCACTAACATTAAAAACAAAAAGGTAGCATGAACAAAAACCACCTCATCAAAGTTTTTATAATAAATGAACACAGCAAAGAAAGGAGTAATTGACAGCGTAGATGCTACGAAATTACCTAGAAACGGCATTCTTTTTAGCTTATGAGAATATAACCATATTCCAAAGACGTACAAAGAAAAAAACAATACCGCTTTAAAAGAAACATAACTAGCTAATATTACTGAAAGAAAGTTAAGCACGAAATATCCAGTTAATTTAGTTCGTTGGCTTACTAAACGATCTAACATTGTTTTCTGAGGTCTATTTATAAGATCCTTTTCCCTGTCATAAAAATTATTGATAATATATCCTGCTGCAATTACGCTTGCAGATGCTAAAACAATAACAAATAAGTTCGCATCAAAAAGCACTTCTCTTAAAGGAATGTGAGGAGCTAGAATAAAGATGGAAGTAAGATATTGTGCTAAAACAATAATGAGCACATTATATCCTCTAACAATAGAAAATAGACTCAATAATTTGAGTAGGATGAGTTTATTTTTTCTAGAAAACATCCTACTGTAGATCTATTAAAAGTTGTATACCACTTCTAATTTATAATCTTTTAATGCAGTTTGGGCTTTATTAAAATCCTGGGTAAAACCTAATATATAACCACCGCCTCCAGAACCACATAGTTTAAGATAATAATCATTAGTTTCTATTCCGTTTTTCCATAATGCATGAAACTGCTTAGGAATCATTGGCTTAAAATTATCTAAAACAACATTAGACAACTGTTTAATATTAGAAAACAATGATTTTATATCGCCTTTCAAAAAGTCATCAACACAAGCATCGGTATGCTTAACAAACTGATTCTTAAGCATTGATCGAAATCCCTCTTGCTTCATGCTTTCCATGAAAATGCTTACCATCGGAGCAGTTTCTCCTACAATACCACTATCCAATAAAAATACAGCTCCCTTTTTATGATCTACACTTTGCGACGGAATTCCTGCAGGTTCTATATTATCTTTAGAATTAATTAGAATAGGAAGGCTTAAATAACTGTTTAAAGGATCTAAACCAGAACTACTGCCATGAAAAAATGATTCCATGAATCCGAAAATCTCTTTTAACTTCAACAATTTATCTCGGGTAAGATTTTCTAGAACCGTAATCTTATCCGTAGCGTATTTATCATAAATTGCTGCTACAAGTGCTCCACTGCTTCCTACTCCATATCCTTGAGGAATACTACTATCAAAATACATCCCAGATGCCACATCGTTTTTCAACCTTTCTAAATCGAATTCTACGATATTTTTATCTTGAACACTTTCTAAATAACTAGTGAAATCAATTAAACTTTTATTGGATTTAGTCGCTTCTTCATCTGGATTATCAGATACTTTTAGAGCTCCTTTGAAGAAATTATAGGGTATAGAAAGCCCTTTTGAGTCTTTAATTATACCATATTCTCCAAACAATAATATCTTAGAGTAAAAAAGTGGTCCTTTCATCTGTTCGTATTCCTTATATCCAATTTGTCTAACTAATTAGGATAAAGTTACAACAATTTAGCACCTAATCCTATTTTGTCGCAAATATACTGTCCTTTCTCACAATATACAACTAACTCTCTCTTAATGAAGTCGATTACCTGTTCCTTCTCCGAATCTGGATATAATATATGAACATTTGCTCCAGCATCTAAGGTGAAACAAATTTTAGATCCTGTCTCTTTTCTATACTCCCAAATCTTATTAATAACAGATAATGTATTTGGTTTCATAAGAATAAAATAAGGTAAAGAAGTCATCATCATTGCATGCAAGGTCAATGCTTCACTTTCCACCACTTCAATAAACTTATCCAAGTCTCCGGAAATTAAAATACTTTTAAGTTTATCTATATTTTCGTTTGCTTGTTTAAATCTTTCAGAAGAAAAAGGATGGCCATGCATTAAATCATGACCAACAGAGCTACTCACTTGTTTTTCTCCTTTATCGACAAGAAGAATAGTATCTTGATAATTCTTAAAATTTTCGTGAATGGTATAAGGAAATTTTACTGCATATGCATCATTACTTCCTTCTACATTTTTATGCGCTCCCCAAACTGTAATCGGCCCTTCTATACTTCTACTAGCACTTCCTGATCCTAATCTAGATAAAAAGGAAGTTTTCTGAACAAACTCGTCGCCGGTCATCTCAGGGTTTAGCTGTTTTTCTAACTGCATTAAACAATATGCCAAAGCACTCATCCCACTTGCAGAAGAAGCTATTCCACTACTATGAGGAAATGTATTACTTGTTTCTATTATAAACTTATACTGCTTAAGAAAAGGAACGTAGGTAATTATTCTTTGAAAAAAACTTTGAATTTTTGGTTTAAAATCTGGTTTGGGTTTTCCTTCAAAAAACAACTCGAATTGAAAATTTTCAGAAATACTTTCTAATTTTTCATATCTTAATATGGTCTCAGTTTTACAAGTATCTAACGTAAAACTTATAGAAGGATTTTCTGGTAATTGCACTGGTCGTTTTCCCCAATATTTCACTAAGGCAATATTACTCGGTGATGTACAAGAAATAGATCCTTTATTAAGAACTACAGAAGATATTTTAGTGACAAACTGACTATAATCACCCATAACGTAAAAAATAATTTTGGCAAAGATAAGTTGTTATATGCTTTTAAAAGTAAGCTAGTAAAAATAAATTGCTATTTTAGTATTTAACTAACTAATTCGAATGAAAAAAAAAATACTGCGTATTGGTATTGCCGTTTTGTTATGCTTAGTAATTGGTTTTTTCAGTAGTATTGCTACGCAAACATCGATTACCACTTGGTATCCAGGACTGCAAAAACCTTCCTTTACGCCCCCAAATTGGCTCTTTGCTCCAGTATGGACAGTCCTATATATTATGATGGGAATTGCTGCCGGAATTGTTTGGAGTAAAGGTTTTTATCATAAATGGGTAAAAACTGCGTTATATCATTTTGGGTTTCAACTTTTACTCAATGCTGCGTGGTCCATTTTTTTCTTTGGATTACGTAATCCATTGATTGCACTTGTGGATATACTTGCCCTGTTTATCCTTTTATTGTTTACAATCAGGTGGTTTAAAGTTGTTAACTCGACAGCCGCTTACCTACTTATCCCTTACTTGATATGGGTTGCTTATGCAACTGCATTGAATTTTGCTATTTGGCAACTTAACTAAACCAAGAATGAAGGAATAAAAATTTTTATGAACAAAAAGTCAATTGTCTTACAGACAACTTTAGAATTAATCACAAAACAAGGAATACGGGCAACTTCTCTTTCGCAAATTATTAAAGAATCTGGTGTTGCCAATGGAACTGTATATCACCATTTTAAGAATAAAGAGGAAATTATTACGGAACTCTATTTAATGCTTACTCAAGATTTTGGAACTGTTGTTATGCGTAATGTCCCTGAGGACGATATTAAAAAGCAGTTTTCAATTATGTGGCTTAATCTATTTCATTATTTCGTGAACAACCCATTAGCTTTTGTGTTTTCTGAACAGATTGCAAGATCTCCAGAAATTCCACAATCCTTAAAAGATAAAGCGAGACAATATTATGGGGAGATCGAGAATTATTTTAAATCAGGTATTCGGCAAAAAGTATTCAAATCATATAACTCCATGGTTATGGAAGAATTGTTTTTTGGAAATGTCGTATCCCTAGTAAAAATTCACGAAAATGAAAAAGTGAAATTATTAGATAAACATATTAATCAAGCAATAGAAATATCCTGGAAAGGGTTTCTTAGAGATTGATTTAAAAAAAACACAACAATAATAAAAGTATCCTACAGACATATATCGATAGGATACTTTTATTATTATTATTGTATTATATATGAGCTAGCCTAATTAAATATTACATCTACGCAGGAATCTTTATATAATTTTTTAACCGCTGCTTGTATTGCTTTTTTGGGTTCCTTTGTCTTTCCTATAGACTTACCTTTATAATAGACACCTCCGTTTCCTTTCCAAGAAAATTCATCACTATGGGATTTAATAACTCTTACTCCATCCTTTTTAGTAATCTGAAAAGACTCTAATTTTTGATCGTATTCTAATCCTGCAGGAAAATAAACTTCTGTAACAAATTTAGTGTCTCCATTTCCATACATATAGCAAACACATTCTCCTATATCTTTTGCTTCTGAAACCCTCACCATATTATTTTGAACAATCCTCCACCTCTCATTAACTTTTACACCCACCAAGTCCATCAACATGGTTCCCCTCTCCGCTAATTTCTTATCTATAAATGACTCAAAATTAACCACTGCAGAAATGATTCCTGCATTCTCTTTTTGGTTTTGAAAAACAACTTTGTCCAATGTAAGTTTAAAACTATAATTATCATCATTAATGATATCATCCAATTGCGAAGAAATATTCTTTTTATCGTAATCTTTTCTTACCAAAGCTCCTGATAGATTAACATAAACTGTATTTCCACTATATTTCTCATCAAATAGATATAAAACACTATTTTTTTTTGCTCCTCTTTCTAAATCATTAATCTTATTGATATAATCCATCAATAATTTTTTTATAGGTTCTTTGTCATTCGCATGAGCAACATATGCGTTATTATAGATAAAAACGATAATAAGTATTAGTGTAATTTTTTTCATAGTGTATAAGGTAATGGTTAAACCTTTTTAATATACGAAATTTTACACAGATTTCCGAGAAGTATTTATACAACTTATTTAGATAAAGAACTTAATTCCAATAATTTATTCATTGTTTTAAGGTTTCTAGCTGTGGCTTGACACTTTAGTTTCTTTTCAAAGAAATTACTGTGAAGCTTTGTTTTACCATAACCATTTGCAGCGAATAAATAGACTACATCTTTGGTTATACTAAACTCTTCTGGAACAAACGAAACTAAAGACAGTTCTTCTGAAACTTTTATATCTGGATGCTCATATAGAAGCATAAAATACATTTTTTTACTTTCAAGCTCATCATCTTTTATTTTATCAATAAATGGATTATTCTTAAGTATCTTATCTAATTTTTCATAAGTAATCATCAAAACAGGGACATCAAAACCAAACCGCTCTTCAATACCAACTCTAATTCTCATTTCTAACGATCGAATATCTTCTGAACTATGTTGAACAATAACATTACCACTTTGGATATATGTAACCACCGAAGTAAATTCTAAGTTTAAAAAAAGCTGTTTAAGATCAGCCATTTTAATCTTTTTATGACCCCCAACATTAATTCCTCTCAATAAGACTATGTATGTATTCATATTTAAGATATAATAGCTTGAGCAGCAATATACGCACCTGTCCAGGCATTCTGAAAATTAAACCCTCCTGTAATTGCGTCAATATTTAATATTTCTCCAGCGAAGTATAGATTCTTATATTTCTTACTTTCAAAAGTTTTAAAATTAATCTCCTTAAGATCAATTCCACCAGCGGTAACAAACTCTTCTTTAAAGGTACTCTTCCCTTTGACCTTAAAAACTCCTTGAGTCAATTCTTCTGATAATTTAAATAATTGAGATTTATTAATATCTGCCCATCGAGTAGTATTATGTATCCCAGACGTAAGAACTAAGCTTTGCCATAACCTTTTTGGTAATTCAAATTGAGCATATTTAAAAACCTGTTGCTTAGGGTTTTTATTTTTTAGTGATTTTAGCACATCTACCACCTCTTCTTTAGTATAATCCTGTAGCCAATTAACAATAATCTCAAAATTATACTGATAGGAATTCAACTCTACCGCGCCCCAAGCAGATAATTTAAGTATAGCGGGACCACTCATACCCCAATGCGTAATAAGCAGAGGACCATCACTAGTCAATTTGGAATTCTTTACTGCCACCGAAGCTTCTGTAGCGATTCCTGGCAATTCTTTAATTCTACTATCTTTTATATTAAATGTAAATAATGATGGGACGGCATCAATAGTTTTAAGATCTAACTCATTAAGTTTTGTCCATATCTTAGGATTGCTTCCAGTAGCTAACATTAATTTTTTAGCTTCAAAATCACCTTGATTCGTAATTACCTTCCAAATTTCTTCTTCCTTATGAAAGTTTTTGACCACATGATTTTTTAAAACTTCAATACCAAGTTTTTTTGCTTCTGAAAGGAAGCAATCAATAATAGTCTGTGAAGAATCAGAAACAGGAAAAATTCTTCCATCGTCTTCTATTTTTAATTCTACTCCACGACTACTAAACCATTCTATAGTATCACCAGTCATAAAAGTATGAAAAGGACCTATAAGTTCTTTCTCTCCTCTAGGGTAATTCTTACTTAATTCATCCGGAACAAACTCTGCATGAGTAACATTACATCTTCCTCCTCCCGAAATTCTTACTTTGGATAAGACCTCTTTCCCTCTTTCTAGAATCCCTATCTTAAGCTTAGGATTCTTTTCTGCCACATTTATAGCTGTAAAAAACCCTGCGGCACCTCCACCAATTATTAAGAAATCATATTGCATTAAGCAAAATTAGGGAAATCTGTAATGATACCATCAACCTTCCAAGTTTTTGACGACTTTATCTTAGACGAATCATTTACGGTCCATGTATACACTTTAAACCCATTGTTCTTCGCTGAAGTGACTTCTTCTTTTTGTAAAGAAAGTATTGGTGGATGGACAGAAAATGCTTCTAGTACTTCTGCAACCTTAAGTATTGATGGAATATTTTTTTCCGTCAAAACCCCTAATTTAAACTTGAAAGTTTTCGATTTTATCTGAAACAGCTGAGAATGATCAAAACTAGACAAGATAAAATCATCATAATCCCAATCTGAATCTTTTATTCGTCGTTCTAAAAGCTCCATGACTGGACCAGCAGTTCCAATTCCTTTTAGCTCAATATTAAGTATACATTTGGCGTTTATAAAATCTAGCACCTCATTAAGTGTTGGAATTCTATACCCTTCTTTTGTTCTATATTTTTTCAATTCCTGTAAAGTAAATTCAGAAACTTTCCCTTTACCATTTGTTGTTCTCTCTAAGGTTTCGTCATGGATTACAACAAGCTCTCCTGATTTACATTTATGAATGTCTATTTCAATTCCGTCAACATTATATTTAAAAGCCTCAGCTATAGACTCTACTGTGTTTTCTGCAACTAATCCAGCTGCTCCACGATGTCCAATTATCTTCATAATTAAAACTATTTTCTAAACCACAAAAATATTAGCACAAAACATCTTACTATTTCAAGACGTTTGTGTTTTCCTTAAATTATCAATTATTTAAACGCTGCAATTCCTGTTATATCCATACCAGTTATCAAAAGATGAATATCATGAGTTCCTTCATAGGTAATTACACTCTCTAAATTCATCATATGTCTCATAATACTATATTCTCCTGTAATCCCCATTCCTCCGAGAATTTGTCTAGCTTCACGTGCTATTTTTATCGCCATATCGACATTATTTCTCTTTGCCATAGAGATTTGTGCAGAGGTAGCTTTTCCTTCTTCTCTTAACACTCCCAATCGCCAAGCTAGTAACTGCGCTTTAGTAATTTCAGTAATCATTTCTGCCAATTTCTTTTGCTGTAACTGAGTACCTCCAATTGGTTTATCAAACTGAATTCTTTCCTTAGAATATCGTAATGCGGTATCATAACAATCCATAGCTGCCCCTATTGCTCCCCAAGCGATCCCAAAACGAGCTGAATCTAAACAACCTAGCGGAGCTCCTAATCCACTTTTTCCTGGTAATAAGTTCTCTTTTGGCACTTTTACATTATCGAAAATAAGCTCTCCAGTTGCAGATGCACGTAATGACCATTTATTATGTGTTTCTGGTGTAGAAAAACCTTCCATACCTCTTTCTACAACAAGTCCGTGAACTCTTCCTTCTTCATTCTTTGCCCAAACTACAGCAATATCTGCAAAAGGAGCATTTGATATCCATAACTTTGCCCCATTGAGTAAATAATGATCTCCCTTATCTTTAAAATTAGTTGTCATCCCGCCTGGATTAGATCCATGATCAGGTTCCGTAAGCCCAAAACATCCCATAAATTCTCCAGACGCTAACTTAGGAAGGTATTTATTTCGTTGGTCTTCAGTTCCATATTTCCAAATTGGATACATCACTAATGAAGATTGCACTGATGCCGTAGAACGTACTCCAGAATCTCCTCGCTCTATTTCCTGCATAATTAAGCCGTAACTAATCTGATCCAGTCCTGCTCCACCATATTTTTCTGGAATATAAGGCCCAAAAGCTCCTATTTCTGCTAATCCCTTAATAATTTGATTAGGAAATTCTGCACGTTGCGCATATTCTTCTATAATAGGAGACACATCTCGTTTTACCCAACTACGAGCAGCATCACGAACCAATTTATGTTCGTCGGTCAAAAGTTCATCTAAATTATAATAGTCTGGTGCTTCAAAAAGATCGGGCTTCATTATATTTTCTATTTATATTTTATACTATTTTCAAAATTATGGTTATTAAACCGCTAACAAATGTAATTAATGAAAAAAGAGCAACCAATTTTTTTTGACTTCTTAAAATATATTATAAAACACTGAGGATAATTTATAGGTAAAATTTAATTGTTGACACAATGTATACAAAGTAATCTATAAGTATAGAACCCAAGTAATTTGTTGCAAATTTCCGCATTACTCACTTTATTTCTACACATTTTAGATACCCTTAACATTATTAATATTTTATTTAAAACACTATCTATCAGTATTTTAAATTCAAAACTGTCTAAAAACATCCTCTGGCATAGTTATTCCAATTAACTAATCATCGAAATAAAGAATAATTAAAACCTAAAAACAAAATGAAAAATTTATTTGTATTACCAGTATTAGCTTTTGGACTTTTATTAGGAACTCAGAATATAAATGCACAGGAAACATCTTCTGATGAAACTGTAGAAGTTATTACTCAAGAAAAATATATCGAATTAGCTGTTGAAAATTTACCTCAACCAGTACTTGACGCTGTGGCAAAAGATTTTGCAGGTGCAACGATAAGTAAAGCTGCTGCAAAAGAAGATGCATCTGAGTTTAAATTAGAACTTACAAAAGAAGATGGTGAAACAGTTGAAGTATTATGTGATGCTGAAGGAAACTGGATTGGCAAAAGTTAACCGTATTAAAAATCTTTAAGAGTGTTTGTTTATAGAAATATAGACTAAACTTCGTAGAGTGATTGAATTTGGAAAAAGAGGAGTTATTTATAGCTCCTCTTTTTTATTTACATTTTTAAATAAAAATCTTTAGTTAACTCTATATACTTAGAAGTATACTGATGCCTATCAGTTTCAACAACCAAGATATCTTCTTCGAAATCAACTTGATCAAAACCAAACAACAACAGAGTTCTCTTAATATCAGAAGAAGGGTTTCCCTGAACCCTTGTTATCTTTTCAGGAAACAATCCCGCACTTTTAGCAATGTTTATGGCGTTATTCTCTTCTTTAAAAGGCAGCACAACCGCAAACTTACCTTTTTCAGAAAGTAAGTGGGAAGCTCCTATAAAAAGATGTTCAAATGGAAGCGCATCCTCGAATCTAGCTATGGCACGAGTAGCATCTTCAGTTTTATAAGTATCAGTATAAAATGGGGGATTACTAATTAATAAATCATATTTATCATCGATCTCTTGAAAGAATTCCTGAAAAGAAGCATGATAACAAAATAAACGATCACCCCAATCAGAAGCTTCGAAGTTTTCCACTGATTGTTCATATGCAGCAGCATCAATCTCCACAGCATCAATAATCTCGGCATAAGAACGCTGAGCCATCATCAAAGCAATCACACCGGTTCCTGTTCCCACATCAAGGACGGAAGACACATTATCTGATAAAGGAACCCAAGACCCTAATAAAACAGCATCAGTTCCTATTTTCATGGCACACCTATCTTGATGTACAGTAAACTGTTTAAAACGAAATGGTTTAGACATATATTAAAGATATAGATCTATCAATCCTTCTGGAGTACGTACAAAAACTGTATTTGTTTTTCTATCTACCTTATCTATAAATTCATCATTCATTGGTATCAATATTTCAATACCTTCACGATCAATCTCAAAAAGAGCTTGAGCAGTACTATCATTTATATGCTTAATAACACCTACCTCCCCAAAAGCAGCATCTACAATCTTAAAACCTATCACTTCATGGAAATAAAATTTATCTCCTTCCAGTTTTGGCAAAAGATTTAAGGGTAAGTATATTTCTGATTTCATTAGATCATCTGCATCCTCTTCTGAGTCTACATCTTCAAATTTCACTCGAAGCAAATCACTTTTATGAAGTGAGCTTTTTTCTATAAAAAATGGAACCAAGTTTTTATTATAATTAATAAAAACTGATTCCATTTTTACATAATTTTCAGGTTCATCAGTATCAAGTTTTATCAATACCTCACCTTTAAAACTAAATTTGCTTACGATTTTGCCTAGATAGAAGCAATCTTCTTTCTTCATCGTTAGTAATGCAACTATTCTTCCTCGTTGCTAGCTTCTTCAGTTACTTCTTCTGCTGCCTGTGCAGCAACTTCTTCCGCTTTTGCAGCAGCCTCAGCCTCAGCGGCTTCAGCTTCACGCTTAGCGTTTACTTCTTTTTCTGCAGCAATAGCTTTTGCTTTTGCATCAGCTTCTGCTTTTGCTAGAGAATCTTTCTTAGCAGTTACAGAACCTTCTTTTTCCTGAACCCAAGCATTGAATTTTTCCTCAGCTTGTTCTTCAGTTAAAGCTCCTTTTCTAACACCTCCTGCAAGGTGGTTTTTTAGCATTGCTCCTTTATAAGACAAAATAGCTCTAGCGGTATCAGTAGGTTGCGCTCCATTTTGTAACCATTTTACAGCACCATCTACATTTAAGTCAATTGTTGCTGGGTTAGTGTTTGGATTGTAAGTACCGATTTTTTCTAAAAATCTACCATCTCTTTTTGCTCTAGCATCAGCTGCTACGATCCAGTAAAAAGGTTTTCCTTTTTTACCGTGTCTCTGTAATCTAATTTTAACAGACATATGAATTAATTTTTGGGTACTCGACCCCGATTATAATTAAGTGCGCAAATGTAATCATTTTTAGCAAATTAGCTTCAAAATAATTAATCTTTAATTCTAATAGAAATTTACCTAATACCAGTCTTATTAAAAAACGAACTCTTGAAAGCAAATAAGTAACATAAATCAAAAACCGTAAAAACTTACTTTTTGAACGTTAAATATTATTTTTTGTGTATTTCATCGATATTATTTTGACATTAATCGTTTAAAAAAGTGATTTTGTTTGCTAAAAAATTGTTTTATACAGATTTTCATGATATGTTTGCATAAGTAATTTTAGTTACAGTTATCTGTATCTAGATTTTTTAAAGCCCCAAGCGTATGATTAAAAAAATTACTCCAATACTGGCAATTATATGCCTTTTTCTTAATTCTTGTACTACTGATATCGAGGTTAACACACCCGGTTTACAAGCTACTATTGACGGAAAATTATTTAGACCAGAGATCAAGAAAGCTATAATCCATGATGATGGCACATTAGTGATTGTAGGTAATACAGGTACTGAATCTATAAGTTTTACCACTTCATCAACAGACGTAGGAACCTATAGACTAGAACAACAAGCTATTAATACTGTAAGTTTTGAAGAAAATGACATAAAGTTTATTTCGGAGAATGGAATAAGCAACGGACAAATTGTAATAACAGAAATCTACAACAATCAAGTTTCTGGTAATTTCTATTTTGAAGACTTAAAAGGAACAAATGGTAAATCCGTAAGTTTTAGAAATGGATGGTTTTACAGATTACCAATTGAAAATTTTGTTCCCGAAGTACAAGAAGAAGAGGAGGAAGAAATTATCATAAATGTTGAAGAAGAGGAAGAGGAAGAAGATCCAGAAATAAATCCTTGTCTACTCAATGCTTCTTTAGTCGCTATGATTAATGGTAATGAAATGATTACTGATGATCACGATGCTATACCATTTGGAGTAAACAATCCTTCTATATTGATCAAAGCAAGTAATGAAAATGAAGAAATAACGATTGTTTTCCCTATTGACGTAACTGTTGGAGAGCATTCTTTAACTGGATCAGGCGCTTACAGTGCTACTTACAGTTTATACAATGATAAAGCATCAGCTGTCTCCGGAACATTGACAATAACTTCTCATGATACTGAAACAAAATGTATCAGTGGTAGTTTTGAATTCACCACTACAAGTGGAGTAGTTGTTACCGAGGGACGTTTTGAGTACGGATATTAATCACAACTCAACTATAATTCGAAAAGCGTTCACTAACCCAGTTAGTGAACGCTTTTTACTTACTACAAGTATTGGTATTTATTCAGCACCTTTTATGTTTTCTTCATCTTTAATAATATCACAAAGAATACTTCAGACATTAATAGTTAATAAATCTGAATAACTTTTAACCAATGTAACCTATCATTTTGGTTATTTTTGTGAATCACTTCCTTTGGAAGCTTGAACTTTCTCGAAACTGATCTTTTTATGTATTTAATTTTTGATACCGAAACCACAGGTTTACCTAAACGCTGGGATGCTCCTATAAGTGACACTGATAATTGGCCAAGGTGTATACAGATTGCTTGGCAATTACATGATGAAATGGGGAACTGTATCGAGCATCAAGATTATTTAGTAAAACCTGAAGGATTTAACATTCCTTATGACGCAGAAAAAATACATGGGATTTCCACTGCTCTAGCAGAACAAGATGGTATTACTCTAGAAGAAGTTTTAGAGAAATTTAATATCGCCTTATCAAAAACTAAATTCGTTGTAGGTCAGAATGTTGGCTTTGATGTTAATATTATGGGAGCTGAGTTTTACAGACTTGGTGTTGACAATGCACTACAAGAATTACCCGTTCTGGATACCTGTACAGAAACTACTGCTAGCTTATGTCAGATTCCCGGAGGACGTGGAGGAAAATTTAAACTTCCAACGTTAACAGAATTACATCAGTATTTATTTGGAACTGCATTTGGAGAAGCACATAACGCAACAGCTGATGTAGAAGCTACCACTAGGTGTTTTCTGGAACTAATACGTAAACAAGTTTTTACTCAAGAAGAACTTGACGTACAACCAGATTATTTCCAAAACTTTAAAGAAATTAATAAAGAGCCTATTCAATTAATAGGTCTTAAGCACATAAATCTAAAGAAAGCTTCTCAAAAAATACAGGAAGCACTGAATCAACAAGGTGGTTCTGATATTTCTCAACAAGAAATTAAGGATAATATTGCCGCCCTGGATTCTGTAAACTTCGCACACCTGCATAATCATACTCAATTTTCCGTTTTACAATCAACCACTAGTATTCCTGATTTAGTAAAAGAAACTGCCAAACATAAAATGACAGCAGTAGCGATGACAGATCATGCTAATATGATGGGAGCTTTTCATTTCGTTTCTGCTGTTACAAATCACAATAAAAGTGTAAAATCAGCAAATGCAGAAGCTATAGAAAACGGCGAAGAACCTACAGGTGTAGAAATAAAACCAATCGTGGGTGTTGAATTCTTTGTTTGTGAAAATCATAAAGATAAAACGAGAAAAGATAACGGTTATCAAATAGTTTTACTTGCCAAAAACAAAAATGGATATCACAATTTAGCAAAAATGTCTTCTATAGGTTTTGTAGATGGATTCTACTATTTACCAAGAATTGATAAAGAAGTCATTAAACAATATAAAGAGGATATCATTGTACTCACAGGAAACCTCTATGGAGAAGTTCCGAGTAAAGTATTAAACATTGGCGAAAAACAAGCAGAGGAAGCTTTATTGTGGTGGAAAGAAGAGTTTGGAGATGACTTGTATATAGAGGTTATGCGCCATAATCAAGAGGATGAAAATCGTGTAAACCAAGTTCTGATAGATTTCTCCAAAAAACACAATATCAAAACCATTGCCTCTAACAATACTTATTATTGTGAAAAAGAAGATGCCAATGCCCACGATATTCTTTTATGTGTAAAGGATGGAGAAAAACAGGCTACGCCAATTGGTAGAGGAAGAGGATATCGCTACGGTCTACCAAACCAAGAATATTATTTTAAATCTTCTGAGGAGATGAAAAATTTATTCAAAGATCTTCCTGAAGCTATTATTAACATACAAGAGGTTATTGACAAAATAGAGCCTTTTGTACTAGCAAGAGATGTACTTTTACCAGCATTTAATATTCCTGAAAAATTTCAATTCGAAGAAGATCTGGCAGACGGAGGTAAAAGAGGAGAAAACGCCTATCTAAGACATATCACTTATGAAGGTGCAAAAATACGATATGGAGAAATCACTCCTTCTATAGATGAAAGACTAGATTTTGAATTAAAGGTAATTGAAAAAACAGGATACCCTGGGTATTTCCTAATTGTAGAAGATTTTATACGCGCCGCAAGAGATATGGGAGTCTCTGTTGGGCCAGGAAGAGGGTCTGCAGCAGGATCTGCCGTTGCCTATTGTTTATGGATTACTAATCTAGACCCAATTAAGTATGATTTACTTTTTGAGAGATTCTTAAATCCGGATCGTGTAAGTATGCCCGATATTGATATTGATTTCGATGATGAAGGACGTGGACGAGTAATGGACTATGTGATTGAAAAATATGGCGCCAATCAAGTAGCGCAAATTATTACATATGGTACTATGGCAGCAAAATCTTCTATAAGGGATACTGCTCGTGTACTTGATCTACCTCTTGGAGACTCAGATCGTATTGCCAAATTGATCCCTAACATGTCCAAACTAGGTAAAATATTTGGAGTAGATGAAGCTACATTAAAAAAGAAGTTTAGAAGTGATGAGCTAGAAAAAGTACACGAACTTCTTAAAATTGCTGAAGGGAATGACTTAGAAGCTGAAACCTTAAATCAAGCAAGAATACTCGAGGGTTCAGTACGAAATACAGGAATCCATGCTTGTGGAGTCATTATTACACCCGATGATATTACAAAGTTTGTTCCGGTTGCTTTAGCAAAGGATTCCGACATGTACTGTACACAGTTTGACAATTCTGTTGTAGAGGATGCTGGATTACTAAAAATGGATTTCCTAGGGTTAAAGACACTAACTCTAATAAAAGATACGGTTAAAATTGTAAAAGCAAAACATGATGTAGATCTCGACCCAGAGAATTTCCCACTAGATGATGAAGAAACTTATGCTTTGTTCCAACGAGGAGAAACAGTTGGAGTATTCCAATATGAATCTCCGGGAATGCAAAAATACATGAAGGAACTTAAACCTACTGTTTTTGCTGATCTTATCGCAATGAATGCGTTGTATCGTCCAGGTCCTTTAGAATATATCCCTAGTTTTATTAATAGAAAACACGGTACCGAAGAAATTATATATGACCTAGAAGCCTGCGAAGAATACCTAAAAGAAACATACGGAATCACAGTATACCAAGAGCAAGTAATGCTTCTATCCCAAAAACTTGCGGATTTCACTAAAGGTGAAGCCGATGTACTTCGTAAAGCGATGGGTAAAAAGCAAAAGGCTGTTTTGGATAAAATGAAACCAAAATTCATTGAACAAGCCGCTGCAAAGGGTCACGCCGAAGACAAATTAGAAAAAATATGGAAAGATTGGGAAGCTTTTGCTGCCTATGCATTTAATAAATCCCACTCTACCTGCTACGCTTGGATTGCCTACCAAACAGCCTACCTAAAAGCACATTATCCTGCGGAGTACATGGCTGCTGTACTTTCTAATAACATGAACGATATTAAGCAAGTTACTTTTTTCATGGAAGAATGTAAACGCATGAAATTAGATGTATTGGGACCAGATGTTAACGAATCTTACAGAAAGTTCTCTGTAAACAAAGATGGTGCTGTTCGATTTGGTATGGGAGCAATAAAAGGTGTAGGAACAGGAGCTGTAGCTACTATTGTAGAAAACAGAAAAGAGGATGGTCCATACAAATCTATTTTTGACATGGCAAAACGAATTGACTTGCGTGCTGCCAATAAAAAAGCATTTGAAAGTCTAGCGCTTGCAGGAGGTTTCGACTCATTCTTAGAAACACATAGAGGTCAATATTTTCATCAAGATGGAGATAGCGTTACGTTTCTTGAGAAAGCTATGAAATATGGATCTAAGTATCAAGAAAATGAAAACTCTTCTCAAGTAAGCTTATTCGGAGAAGCTAGTGATGTACAAATACCTGAACCTGTAGTTCCCCCTTGCGAAGAATGGGGAACCATGGAAAAACTTGCCAGAGAAAAAGAAGTAGTAGGAATCTATTTATCTGGTCATCCATTAGATGATTTTAAATACGAAATGAAATATTTCTGCAATGGAACGCTATTAAATTTTGCGGATTTAGAAAATAACTTGAACCGAGAAATCTCATTTGGAGGTGTAATTACTGGTGTAGAGCATCGAACTTCTAAAAACGGAAAAGGTTGGGCAACCTTTACTATCGAAGATTATAATACCGCCCATGAATTTAGAATTTTTGGTGAAGACTACCTGAAACACAGACCATTTCTAGTACAAAGTACTTTTGTTTATGCGAAAGCTTTTATTAAAGAAGGCTGGGTAAATCGAGATACTGGTAAAAAAGGAGATCCAAGAATACAATTTAATAGCTTTCAGTTATTACACGATGTTATGGAAACGTATGCCAGAAAACTAACAATACAATTAGATATTAATGACCTTTCTGATAAGCGTATTGATGGTTTAAAAGAACTATTAACCGAGCATTCTGGGAATCATACGTTGAATTTTGTAATCTTCGAAATGGCGGAAAAACTAAAATTACATATGCCAAGTAGAAAACAAAAAGTTAATATTTCTCCAGAATTACTAACCGCTTTAGAAAACGATTCTGTATACTATAAATTGAATTAAAATTTATAGTAATTCCTTTTTTTATAACTAGAGATTTTTAGATTCTTTATAAAACAGAAAATCTAAAAAACCTTCCTATAAAAAAAACAAAAATAACAATACCACATGTTAGTTACCTAACACTTACAAAATTTTCACACACTCTTAAAAAGTGAAAAAATATAATAATTATTTGTTAAAAACTTAATTTTAAAAAATAATTATCCTTGCTGAAATTAAAAACAAAGTACTAACAATCAGTTATTTACATAAATTTATTTTGGTTTCGAAAGTATTATTTTTCTCATTTTAACATTACCTCCTGTAAGTACAAAATATCGATGTCGTCTCAAACTAGGTAAGATCTTAAGACCCTTATATAAAACGATTGGCCAATTGTTTTTCTATTTATTTTTTTCAGAATATAACTATTAAAAACACAAAAAATGAAAAATTTTAAAACCATACTTTTAAGTATTTTCACTATCTCATTATTTATGGCCTGTAGCACAGACGACACTGTGGTTACTGAAGAACAATTAACAACGAGTGAAACAGCTGAAGACGCTTTAGAAAAAGAAGCTCAATCTAAAGGACTATTTCAATCTTTAAGAGCGCTAAAAGAAGCTAAAATTCTTTTAACTACCATTCGTAAAGATGGAGGAACCCCATTTAATGTATTTAACCCCGCACTTAGATTTACAGAATCACAAAATGTTTTTTTACCTAGTGTTTTAGGAATTGATTATAGAATTGACAGATCAGTTGTTCCTGCTGGACCTACAGCTAGATTTCCAATGTTTCAAGGTTGGGAAACATTGCCTGATGGAAACCTTAGAAAAGGGTATTATGTAATTACAGAAGCTTCTGACAAATTTATGGCCAAAAAACTAGGTGTTATTTTTTCTCCTAGAATGGCCGCATCAGTAGGGTCTGGAGGAGAGCAAAAAGCATATTTTAATCGTAACGGAAGATTAGTTTTTGAAGGATCTGTAGATTTTTCTCCAAAAAGATCATTAGTAGCTGGAGCGCCTGATGGATTGTTATTCGGTTTCCCTCCTGCAGAAGCTAACCCTGGTGCTATTGCAGATTCTAAATGGTCTTCTTATGTAGTATTACCAAGTGGTGTAGTTGTTAACGCACAATTAGTAGCTAACAGTACTGGTATCCATGATAGAATTCCAAATCCAAACGGAAATAGTATCGAAGATCAAGACGACTTAAACAATCCTAATTTAGCTATTGATCAGGCATCAGTTGTAATGCAACTTTTAGATGGATGGCAAGCCGGTAAACCATACTATTTTCATATTGTTACTGACACGTCAGATCCAGGACCTGCAGCTATAGAATTAGGAGTTTTTGCTCCAAGGTTAGCTAATTTACCAACATTTGGTCTATTCCCAGGAGGGTCCATGTTGCCATTTAGTCCTACAGCAAATGGTAGAACAACTGATACTGATGGTTTTGGGGTACAAGGCTTAAATACGGCTTCTTTAAGTGATCAACAAGTACAAGATCCCACAAATACATTTCCAATAGATCCTAGAGACACAAGATATGCTCCTATGTGGGATGCACATGTAACTGAGTTTACAATTCCAGAATCAGATCGTCCAATCTTAAGAAGTTTTGACCAAGTAAATCAACTTCTCGAAGAAGGAGTTCTAATTCCTTTTAGAGGAAATGCAAATCCTAGCCCATTGGCAAATTCGTTATCAGATCTATTAACGGCTACAGGAGCCATTATCAACTGTCCTGTTATTACACAACCTGATGCTAGTGTTATTGGTACTCAAATAGGAATACCTACAAATAATTAGTAGTAACTTTTATAAACCTTTTGAAAAAGCTCAGTAACCTATAGGTGCTGAGCTTTTTTTTGCAAAAAAAGCCGGCATCAAGTTGTTGAATCACAACTTTAGACACCGACTTTACAAAAGGATAATGCTATTTTTTATTGGCAGGTTCTTACTTTCACTTCCAAGAAATCTCGATAAGATTCAAAACAATCTTCATAATCGTGAACATATCCTCCTATATTATCCGTCCATTTGTTTTCATAACCGGTACCCGCTTTTGCTCGATCTATATAATAATAAATATCGTAAGCACCATCTGGTGGAGTAATTGTAGTATTCTCCCCATCTACCTTATTTTCCACCCAAACAATATTCGCATAAGGAACACTAGCTCCATCTTTTATTTTATATTCAATGCCTATTCTAAAATTATCAACTACTGTGTTCTTAAATACTATTCGATTATGCTCACGCTTCGCAGTAGTACAATTTAATGCCACATAATCTGTAGTATACCCCATTTTAGCCAGACTATTGTCTTTTAAAAATCGTATAGTATACGCTATAGGCACTCCTGGATTGTTCCTACTATATACCGCATTTTCTCCTTTAATAATAGATTGTAAGTCTCCGAAATTTTGAGCAGAAACTGCTTCAGAAGCCACTGCAGCGTTCCCTCCAATCGTTACTGTGGTAATATTAGACTCATTCAATATTTCTTTATATTTTGCTTCTACATCTCCAGATGCATTCGTTACCCCACTTGCATAGTTAAAAGCTCCTGTTAACTCTGATTCTGTAGCCTCGGCAGTGGTTTCCATTCTAAACATAATAATCCTACCATAATTTACCGAATGCACATATGCTGGTGGAGTATCAGAATTAAATGCAGCTTCTATTCTTGATAAGGGCACATCAGCTCCAAAAACAACTGCTGGATTATCAGGTGTATCCATCGTTATTGTATAAAAAACTTGTTTAAACACCATAATAGCAACTCTTCTGGTAGATGTAGTTTCGTAATTGAACTGTGCAGAAACATCTCCTGTTGCCCACTCCGTATTCATCCCTACTTCTAAACTCATTTGTTTAGAGCTATACGATGTACTTGCAGCATAAGAAGAATTAGATGGGTTTGTGTATCCTTCATCATAGGCATTGGCATTCCAATATTCTAATGCTTCATCAATTTTAGCTTGTACATTAGAATTTATTGGATCTTCTACTCTAATATTTCCTGCTTCACCAATACCTGGCAGATCTAAACGGATTGTCATTGGTGCTCTACCTAAGGTAAATGCTTCTGGCAAACCATCTCTCATAGATTCATTTCCAACCACTAATGCTCCTGGCCAAATGATTCCTCTAGTTGGTCGTAGAATTGCCACATCTTCGAAATTCGCTTTGAGATTATAATCTACACGAACACAGGTTGTTTCTACTCCAGTATCGTAAGAGTTATCCGTAGTAGTTTCGCCTGGCGTTTTCAATAATGCTTCTCCACCAGTTTCTTCAACACCCAATAACTGATTAGCATCATAATCAAGATTATTAATAAAATCATTAATAGTATTCGCTTCGGGATTAGTAGGTTCTCCTGGAATAGCATCTTCATCCTTACTACAAGAACTGCATGCGATACAAGAACATACTAAACTAACTAATATAAACGCTTGGGGCATTTTTAAAATTGAAGTTTTCATGATTTATGTTTTTTTGATTCAACGAGTCAAAACTATTTTAAAACTCACCTTTTGCCTAATTTTCGGTATGGACAAAGTATGGACATGCATTAAAAATCAATAAGTTACCCAAGCTTATTCTCTTTTGTTTAATTGTAGGTTCACAGGGTACATTTCTCAATGTTTTCAATAGTTTGAATGATTCATAGTAAGGGAGAAAATCTATTTCAAAAGCCTTTTAATTAAAGAAATGTCTATTTCCTAAATGGACAGAACCATCTAATTACACTATTTATTACCTAACTTAGATGGAAACTAAATGACCATCTTTTATGAAGTTTTATACTCTTATACTGTTCATATTTCTTTTTAGTCTTCAGGATATATATAGCCAAAATGATAAAAAATTAGATAGTTTGCTAAACATATATCACTCACAAAAAGAAGATTCAATCAAAGCAATTACAATTAATTCATTGTTTGACCACTTCCTTTATAATGATCAGGAAAAAGCAAAAAAATATGCATTGGAACAATTGGAGCTTTCAAAAAAAATCAACTTCTCTAAAGGAATAGCTAAAGGACTTAACAATTTAGCTGTTTACTATAGTAATACAGATAAGATTGACTCTTCAAAAACATTTTACTTAAAGTCTCTCAAAATATATGATCAAAATCAAAATTTTGATGGTATAACAGGAGTAAATCATGGAATTGCAATTTTGGAATACTCTTCTGGAAACTATCAAAAAGCAATCGAACTTTTGCATGAAAATATTAAAATTTACACAACCAAATTAAATGATTCTTCAGGACTAGGTATGTCTTACGATTTTATAGGCTCAATAAATTTATATCAAGGAAACTATAATATAGCACTAAGAGAAACCTTAAAAGGTTTACGAATATTTGAGCAAATTAATGATGAAATTAGAAAAGCTGATGCTTTAAATCATTTAGCCAGTATAGAGGCTTACTTAAAAAACTATGATAAATCCATAGAATATAATAAGCAAGCACTTACTATTTACAAAGAAAAAAACGACAGATTATACGAATCTCAAGCGTTAAATGATATTGGCAACTCATATTTTTATCTAAAAGATTATGAAAATGCAATTAAATACCTAAACAAAGGTTTACCTATTTCTAGGAAAATGGGAGTAACTACCTTAGAGGCTACAATTTTGAATAATCTTGGAAAAGCCCATACGGGAATAAAACAATACAAAAAAGCAACTACCTATCTTGATCAAAGTTTATCCATATTACAAAAAACAGATAACAAAAATAAAATTATTGAAGTATTAAATGATCTGGGTAAAACATATAATTCTATAAATAATCCAATTAAAGCTAAGGCTTTTTTAAATAAATCTATAAAACTAGCCACAGAAATCGGTGTAAAAGGAAACCTACAAATAGGCTATTTTAATAGATCAGAATCCTATGAAAAGCTTGGGGATTTTAAAAATTCATTAAGTGATTTTAAAAATTTAAAAACAATAAGTGATACCATATTCAATACTAAAAAGTCACAGCAGATAGAGGAACTCAAAATTATATATGAAACCGAAAAAAAAGAAGCTGCGATTGCTTTGCAAAAAGAAGAAATAAAAAACCTAAACCAACAGGTAGAAATCAGCAATCTTCGTAAAACATTATATGCTGGAGGTATGATCTCGTTTATAGCTGTCTCCGGCTTACTATTCTTCGGATTTAAACAACGAATAAAAAAGAACAAAATAGAGCGCGAAAAACAAGAAGAAATTTACAAACAAGAAATCGAATTCAAAAAGAAAGAACTGACTTCGCAAACGCTGCATTTAGTGCAAAAGAATAGTTTCATTCAGGAATTAAAAGAAAACCTCGAACGTATTAAAAACTCACCAGAACTTTTTAAAGTAGAATTCAGACGCTTGGTATTATTATTAAAAAAAGAAAGCGCTGAAGACAAAGATTGGGAAGTGTTTAAATCTTATTTCGCAGATGTACATAACAACTTTGATAATAAACTCAAATCAATCTACTCGGAAATCTCCGAAAAAGAAATACGATTGGCGTCTTTTTTAAGAATGAATCTTACTACCAAAGAAATTGCTACCATGCTGAATGTTTTACCGGATAGCGTATTAAAATCAAAATATCGTTTAAAAAAGAAACTGAATTTAGATAAAGAAACGGATCTATATCAATTCTTGAACACCTTATAAATTTATTAAACACTAAATTACCCTATCTTGTATGATATTCTAAAAATTTTATGAAAAAGCGTATTTTATACATAAGTAGTGTTATTATTATTCTAGTTGGCACTATTAGCTATTTCTCTTTATCTACAAAAACATCAAATAACACAAACGAATATATAGCGATTACTCCAATTGCCACTCATATCAACGGAATGGATTTTATAGATTCTGCAACTTGTGTAGAATGCCATGCTCAAATAGTGGAGGACCATTATAAAACAGCACATTTTAACTCCTTGCAAACTGCAAATAAAAACACCATAAAAGGTAGTTTTGACAAAAATAAAAACACATTAAAATTAAACAACAAAGTTACTTTTAACTTTATTAAAAAAGATTCTGGGTTTTACCAAGAACCCGTATTTAATAATCAAAACACTCCCTTTTACTCTGCCAAAATGGATATTGTAGTAGGTTCCGGAACTAAAGGACAATCATATTTAATGTGGAATAACAATAATTTATTGCAACTACAGGCATCTTATTTTACTCCCACGGATAGTTGGATTAATAGCCCAGGAGCTCCAGATCAACTAGCTCCAGCAAGACCCGTATTAGAACGTTGTTTAGAATGTCACACTACATACGCGCAAAATATTACGGGAGACAAAAACAGTAATCAATTTCACAAAAAGAACTTTGTTTATGGTATTGATTGTCAAAGATGTCACGGCCCTGTAAAGAAACACCTAGTATATCATAAACAAAACCCTACGGATAAAATTGCTAAACATATTATAAAATATAGTTCTTTATCTCGACAGCAAAGATTAGATGCATGTGCGCTATGTCATTCTGGCTTAAGAACAGAAACCACAGAACGTGCATTTTCTTTTGCAATTGGAGATACATTAAAGAAGTTTTCATTTCCTGATTACGACGAGTCCAGTTTAAAAGATCTTGATGTACATGGAAATCAATACGGTTTACTAAAAGCTAGTAAATGTTTTACAAATAGCAATTCTCTTGATTGTACTACATGCCATAACCCTCATAAAAAGGAAAGAGGAAACATCTCTTCATTTAACCAAAAATGTATGGATTGCCATACATCGTTATCAAAACCAATCAATTGTTCTGGTGATAACAATGAAATTAAAAAAATGGGAAATAACTGCATCCAATGTCATATGCCTTTAGTAAAAAGTGAAACTATGAAGATACAGATTTCAAAAAATGAAGAAATTTCTGTTGATGTTAGAACACATCTTATAGGCATCTATAACCTGAAGAATAATTAACCAGTAAATAAAATAATAAAAACAATTATTCTAAGTCAGAACAATTTAATAGTATATTTGGGTATCAGCAAATTCAATACCCCTATAGTCAAAACTAATATTATGACTGTAAGCTTTGGGAGAATTATTGACTAATTTTGTGAAATTAAAAATGAATAAAAATTTAAATAATAAATAACTATGGCATTAGAAATAACAGATGCTACTTTTGATGAAGTAGTACTTAAGAGTGATAAACCGGTATTAGTTGATTTTTGGGCAGCATGGTGTGGCCCTTGTAGAATGGTAGGTCCTATCATCGAACAAATCAGCGAAGAGTATGATGGAAAAGCAGTAGTAGGTAAAGTAGATGTAGATGCAAATCAAGAATTTGCGGCAAAATATGGAGTAAGAAATATCCCTACTGTATTAGTTTTTCAAAATGGAGAAGTAGTTGGTCGCCAAGTAGGTGTTTCTCCTAAGAATGTTTATGCAGAAGCTTTAGATTCTTTAATCTAAAAAAGTATATTTTTTCATATAGAGAAAGCCACATAGACATGTGGCTTTTTTGATTTTAGATTATTAAATAATGAATCTATTTTTCGTTATTGTACTGGAAGCGATACGTGGAAATTTAATAATAACACCATTAATCAGAATATACATCAAAATTGTTTGATTATATGAAAACTGTATAAATTCTCTTACTTAGGTAGATGACTGTAACCATTAATTCGCGCTATATTTAATTACATTCGCTTTTGTTTCTCAAATCAAACATTAGCAACCCCAAACAATAATCCATTTGTTTTCTTGCTTCTGTTAGTGAAAAACTATGTACTCTAATACAAAACCTGTTAGTATAATCAGAACTTGTCATAAGAAAGGGAACAATCTCATCACATATATTAAATGCTCCATTAAGAATCTTTAATTCCTCTATCATATATTAAATCGCATCCTTCCTTGTTCTTCTTTAAATAAATCGATTTGTGGAAGATCTTAAAAATTACAAATCCCGTTTCCATAAGAAACCTTATGATCTCCACGAATAGGAATCAAATCTGATTGTAATCGACCACCCGTTCGATTAAGAAGCTCATAAATAACAATGTTTTTCATTTATACTCAGTATTGTTAATCAATTGATATGCAATATAAAGACCAGAAATAATTACAATATCAACATCTTCGCGATCTGAAATTTCATTAAATTTTAGTTAGACCTGTTATTTAGAATTTAAAAAAATATAAGGAGGTGTTTCCTCAAATCTCCATCATTATTTCAAACAATAAAAAGCGTAAAAACCCCTGTATTTAAAACTAAACACGAATTAAAAACGATAAAACAGGTGTTTCTACCTATACTAAAAATTCCCCTAAATATATAGCTTTGAGAAGCAGGGCTTAACTAAAATATAACTCACTATTATGTCTGGTAAAAAGAAAATAAAATCTCAATATGAACAGGTAAAAGAAATCCTTAATTTATTACAAGGAAAAACAGTTCCTAGTTATCAAGGGTTACATGCTTTTTGGTTAGATCCAGAAACTTTTATGACGGCCTCCTTATATGGACAACGATTAATTGCGCCAAAAGATAATAATGATTCTAATCAAAACTCTAATGGATGTAGTGGAACTAAAAGTTCATCGTCTACATCAATCTCATCAAAACAACCCGCTAATAATAATCCAGGATGCTGCGGATCAAAAAAAAAGATCTCCGACACAGCGTCATTGCAACCAGCCGTAACTGCTGTGCAACAGCCGCCTACATTAGAATCGATAGGAGATTGCTGGCCATCAGGAGGTTCTGGTGGCGGTGGCAATAATCCTACTAAAAAACGAAGTGATAATTCTGCAATTATTATAGGACTTAAAGGTCAATATCCATTTGATGATAGTATTTTCCCAAAACTATTATGGGATGCAGATGCCTCTGCTTCAACGGATCAAATACAGACCATTGCTAACTGGATAGATGCTGATTGTCCCTTAACTCTAGAGGAAGAAAAAAATAATCAATCAGAAATACTAAGGGCCTCTACTACCAATAATCATGTAGCACTTGCTAAAGGAGAATTACTCCATCAAGTATCCACCAATAAAACCAATAAGGATCATCGAGATAATAAAGGGTTAACTATCAGAAAAGAAGTAAGCTCGCTAACTTCTGAAGAACTAAAAACGTTTAGAGAAGCGCTGAACTGTATGTTTCAATATACGGATTATTGGCAAGATGAAAGAAGTTTTGACTATTGGGCAAGGATTCATACAGATTCTTGTCAGCATGGATGGGAGCAATTTACCACTTGGCATCGATTATATTTATATTTTTTCGAGCAGAAACTACAAGATTATGACCCGAATATTGCTTTGCCATATTGGTCATGGACTGACTATGCAGATCAGAACAAAAATACCTTTAACAATAAGGAATATGATCTAGGAATACTGCCAGAAGCCTATGGTTGTTACCTTACCGAAAAAGGATTAAACAAATTAAAAGATCAAAAAAATTCTGAAGGTAAATCCATACTAAATAAAAAAGAAGTTTCTGCATTAGAAAAAATTGTAAAAAAAGGTACCATATACAATTCTGGTCTACGTTTTTTAAAAGCTGCCAGAATCCCTTATGAAATTATCAATGTAAATAATGTAGCTGTATGGTCAGACAAAATAAGAATCATTTACGACACTTTAAAAGAAACTAATCCATTATGGTTCCCGAATCGATGGCCAGGATCTATGGGGCCGCTTTCTCAATACCCAACAAAAGATGACATCAATTTACTTCTTTCATTGGATAACTTTGGTGATTTTGGAGGAGGACCATCATACGATCATCATTATGGATCTTTGGAAAAAGTACATAATGGTATGCATAACTTCTCTGGTGGCACGAATCCTACTTATCCAGATAATAGTGATGAATGGAAAAAAATATACCAAAAGTTAAAGCTAACTCCTGATCCTCAAAGCAAGGAAAATCCAATATATGGATGGATGACAGACAATAGAATAACGGCTTTTGATCCGTTGTTTTGGGCACATCATTCTAATGTTGATCGATTATGGGCTAGATGGCAGGAATTACATACTGGAACTCCTCAGGAAATGAATGCGGTTCTAGCACCGTGGTCTATGACAGTTCAGGATACTATGAGTATTCAAAAACTAGGATATACCTATATGAAAGATTCTGTCTTTTATAATGTATCAAGTAAAGTAGGATTAATAAAATTTAATAGCGCACCGACTAAAGTTTCTTCAAATACATTAGATACGCATCGCAAAGCAGAAATTAAAATTCATAGAGTACAACGAGGAAATCTACAAAATGCTCATATCAGAGTATTCTTAAACTCACCTAAGGCTACTATCGACACTCCTACTAATGGGAATGAACACTTTGTAGAAGAAATTTCTACGTTTCACGGAAGCTGTTATGGAGGTCCAGGACATTGTAATTTACCTCTGGACAAAACAAGGCAATTTGATTATAGACAACTACACCACCATGAACCCAGAAACTATAAAATTAATGCTACCGATGCTGTACAACGCGTCTTAAACAATGGCGATAAAGATATTACAATACAACTAGTGATCTTAGGTATTGATGGAAAACAGATTGATAATGCGGTATATATCGATGGTGTATCCTTAAACTTCATGGACTAAATAAAAGCAACATATAATGGACAACACATATACTACTTTTAAAATTCATCCAAGTATTGGAATTGCAAGACTTGGTAATACAGAGGATGACTTCTACCTTACTCCAGAGCAACCTGGGACATTACCTATTGCCTGTGATGAAATGGGAAGAGAACAAAAAGACTCAAAAGGAAATCCGATAAGAGTAAGCTCTTTTAAAGACAGTAGTGATCTTTCTAAAATTAAAAAACAAGCAGCAAGGTTTAGAGTATTTGCTTATAAAAGCGAAAAAGATACTCAAGGAGAAGAAATTAAAATAGGAGGAACTTATGATTTTGTATATCAAACTGCTGTAACAGCTCCTCGGATAGTCCAAGGAAAAGTAACCGACATTGATTGGACAGTACATTTAGCTAACAAAAAAGCTTCTTGGTATGAGTTTCAAGAAACAAATGGACAGCAAGGATATGCACCTAATCATCCTCTTAGAAATCCTGAAGTTACGCAACCAGACTTAAGAAGACAACTGATTATTGATCCAGGACCACTAACAGTAAACCTTAAAAATAATAAAGGTGCTTTTGCCAAATTCGGTTCAGAAAGTAAAAAAATGGATATTAGTAAATATAAAAAAGTATCATATCCACAAACTTTTCCTCCTTCGGATATACAACCAAATTCTATAGAAACATTAGGTAGTTTATTAGTGAATGAGCAAGAAAAAAACATCCGATTGATTGTATTAGGAGGAAATGGAAATTCCGGTTCCACAAAAACTCCTGTTATAGAAAGTTTTGTTAATAACAATGGCTGGTTTGATGATATTTCAGATGGACCTGTGACTGCAAAAATCGAGTACACCTTCACAGATATTACTTATGAAGGTGATAAAGAAATAAAAACCAAAACTACTGGAACTATGGACGTACAGGTTCCTGCTTGGGTTGTGGTTGGTTATCCACGATATGTTCCTGAAATGGAAGATATGATCACAATGGACGAAAAGATGTATGATCTTTTTGTTCGTAAAATGGCATATGATCCACAAGTCTTCGGAGTACCTCCATTCACCAAAGAAAACAATAACCCACAAACTCCAGAAGAGCTAGACATCTGGAGAAACGAAGCCCGATACAACCCAGATTATTATCCAAAATTTTACAAAGAATTATGGCCTCAATTACGAAGGCCTGATGACTTCAAATACACTTTTGTTTTTGATTTTTTTGGAGGTGGAGACCCACATAATAGAGGAACTGGAGGAAATTTGAATTATGAAACACTTTCTATTCCTCCAGAAAATGGAAAAGATCCTTATTACAGATTAAGGCAATTTATTTTAGGGATTATGAGGCAAACCGATCAACTAAACGATTATGAAGTGGAAGGCAATTATAATTCTACTTCAAACAAACCACGTTTAATGCCAATGCTTTGTGGTGATAATCCACTTAGTAATACTGCTCCTCAAAAGTTTCTATCCATGACAGAAACACAATTATTCTTTTTAAAACAATGGGCTAGCGGAAAATTTGTAAATGAATGTGTTGAGTGGGGAGAAAATAATAAAAAATGCACCAATCCTTGGTCTAGTCCGCCTAAAACTGGGATTGGAATTGACAGAGGTGTACTGAGTAATGTTTTAGGCGGTGCTTTTTGTCCAGGAGGAGAACTCTCTTGGATTGTAGATAATCCTGCCATCTATAGTGAACCGTATAGAATCAAACACGCTACATATATAGCAGGAGGACTAAGCCTTCCTCAACCTATTGCCAATCAAGATGGCAGTGCAGCTCCAAACCTTTCTAAAGGTCTAGAACCAGGGGATCTTACCAAATATATAGGAATTCCTTGGCAAGCAGATTTTCATGAATGTACATTTCAGAATATAAATACCACCTATGAAAAATGGAATACTATTTATCCTGAATCCGTTGGAGATCCGGTAGAACAGCAAATAGCGTATAACATTCCTTGGTGGCCTGCTCACAGGCCTATTGTAGTGCCTGAATCTCCAAATGGTCCACAGGTTTATTGGGCATCTGGAATCCCTAATAACAATGCTGGAGATTTACAAATGGTTCAAGCCTGGAAAGACCTAGGGTTTTTAATAACTGAAGGAACCGGAATTACAAGACAATTTTATCAGATAGAACGTAATAATGAAGCTTTAGGAGAACCTGTAAAACCAGGAGATCGTGTATTAGGGCAAAGTTTTGGAGAATCTAATAAGGAAAATAACAGAAATTAAGACATTATGAACACACCAATTAATTCAGTTCCTGAAATCCTAACCGGAACATGGACGTATCGAAGTTTTCTAAGCAATCCTGATCTAGATGCAGATTTTGATTCTTTAGAATTTGGAAGAGGAAATATTAAAATAAACGAAGCGCCTATGCAGACCTTAGATGGTTTAATATACGGTCCTGGATGGGAACTTAAACTAACAGGTAGTATTGGATATGGAAATCCTTTTACACTTCAGTTTCAAGGAAAAGGAATTGTAGGTGGTGCCGAATGGATCTATAATTATTTGGGATACTATGTACCAAATTGGATGAACGGTATAGATCAGCGACCAGCTATTGTTGGATCAATTGTTAGAGAAATACCACATCCAACGGGACCAAACGGAAAATCAACAGCTCCAGCTGGAGTAGTTGCTCAATGGATCGCTGTAAAACAAGATCCAAGTTAATGAACAACGACGCTATCACATATGATGTAATTATAATCGGCGCAGGTGTTGCTGGATGTGCTACCGCTATTTCTTTAAAAAATGAAGCTCCACACCTAAACATTGCAATTATCGAGCGTGCTTCTGAACTAAAAACTGAAGACCCAACCTCCTATAGAATAGGAGAAACATTACCGCCACACGCATCTCAACAATTACAAAATTTAGGCATATGGAAATCCTTTTTAAAATGTAATTTCATCAATGCATACGGAACTTCTGCAGCTTGGGGTTCTTCAGAATTATATCATAATGAATATATATATTCTCCTTATGGATATGGATGGCATTTAGATAGGATAGTTTTTGATCAATTTATGATTAAAGAAACTAAAAAAAAAGGAGTCTTTACCTATTTCGAGACAAGCGTAATATCTTCAGAAAAGACCTCAAACTATTGGCACCTACAAATTAACACTAAGAAAAGACAAACTGCCATAAAATGCAGCTTCGTAATTGACGCCACAGGAAAAAAAGCTGCTTTTTCTTGCCTTCAAAAAACTTTTAAAATAAAGGAAGATCAAATGGTTGGGATTTATCGCTTTTACGATATTTCTAATCAAAATGAAAATAAATCTAGGTTAGGAAATGGAACTTGCGTAGAATCTGATCCATACGGTTGGTGGTACAGCGCTACTTTACCAAATAAAACACTTGTAATTGGATACATGACAGATACTGACATTGCCAATGAAATGCAATTAAAAAAAACAACTGTTTTTAACGAACTGCTTTATAATTCCTGTTACACCTATTCTAGAACACTCAAAACAAAAAAACTTTCGGAACCTAGAGTGGTCGCAGCACACACACAATATTTAAGTTCTGTAGTAGGCAACTCTTGGCTAGCAGTAGGTGATGCAGCATCTAGTTATGACCCTATTTCATCTTTAGGAATTTTTAAATCTTTAGCTATGAGTCAATTTGCTGCCTACGCAACTTTAGATGATTTAAAAGGTAACCGATCTGGATTACATAAATATCAACAAATCATAACAAATGATTATCTAGGATACCAGAAAAAGAGACAAGAATATTATAACCAGGAAAGTCGATTTACCTCATCTCCTTTTTGGAAAAGAAGACACACAAACATCAACTATAACTAATTAACCTTAAACCTTCATATTATGAAACATGCATTACAACTTTTTAAATCGAATACGAATCGAGTCATAGCTATTTTATGTATTTCATTTATATTATTTTGCTGTAACGATAAAGTAACTGTGGAAGAAAATAATGATACAGCAGAAATAACCATAAATAATGATGATTACAAAAAAATACCTCCTCCAGTAAAATTTTCTGCTGATATCCCTGTAGATGTAAATCCAATAGTTCAAAAAAAGCTTAAAGACAAAAACCAACTATTTAAGCTTAACGAAAAATTTAATGAATACAGTTGGCAAGCTTTTATAGCAATTATGTGGCCTAGAAATGACAAGGGAGCTCCAACACCAAAATTTACAGACAAAGGGGAACCAACTTGGTTAGGATGGAAAGAAGCTTTTCAGGTATACCGCTCAGACGGCAAAACACCTGCACCTTGGGGAAGTCCAAGAACTGCTTCAGGATTAGGATTATCTAATGATGTTCTTACTAATACAAACGCTAGAGTAGTACTTTCTTCTAGGACACCAACAACCCCAAAAAATTTCGATATCGCTGATGAAGTAGACCAGGCTTTTGCAGGAAAACTTTTTGATCAAAATGGGAATGTAGTGGTATATGAAGTATTAATGAATAAGGAAGAGTTTGATTATATTATTACAAATAAGCTCTATAATATTAATGGACAAACCAAATTTTCTGAAAATGGAGTAATCGCAGATTTTCCTAAAGGTAATTATGACGAGAAACAACTTGGTGCTATAGAAATTAAATTTGCATGGAAAATCCTTACCGATAGCGATCATAAAGATCGATACTATCAGGAAGAAGGATATATTATTGGCCCAGATGGTTCTTCTTTAGTCAAAAAGGATTTGGGTATGATCGGTTTTCATATTAGTCAAAAAACTCCAACTGGAAAGCAATGGGTATGGTCCACTTTTGAACATATTGACAATCTAGATCAAAATGTAATCGAAAAAGATGGAAAAACAACTGTAATCCCTCCTTCTCTTACAAATCCTAACTGCGAAATATGTCCTGTGAATATTGATGTAACTAATGGTGGCACAACCTATACACATAACAAAGGAATACACGGAGATTTTTGGACTATTTCGAATAATAAAACTAGTAAGTATTTTGCCAATAGTGATGTTATGAAAACTCAAGCTAAACGTATGGTAGATATTCCTGTGCGAGTAATTCGAGTAAATGAAAAAATGCAAGCTTATTTTAAACAACAAAAGAGTGTTTGGCAATATTATCAGTTAATTGACACTCAATATCCAACAGATCAAAATGTACTCCCTGGAAATCATACAGAAAGTGGATACAAGGTCCCAAATTCTGTAGTCAATAAACCTGGTGGTAATCCGAATCTGGCCTTGCTGACTAATATTACTATGGAAACTTTTTTTCAGTCAGGAAACCAATCAGCCTCTAACCTAATGGAGGGAAATCCTGCTAGTGACATTACCATTTTTGGTACAGAAAGTTGTATGGGTTGTCATTCTAGTGCCGGAATCTATGAATACAAAAATGGAAAATTAACATCGGGAGATCAATTAAGTGGTGATTTTAGTTGGCTACTAGGCAAAGCGAAATGGGAAGAAGGAAAACCTAAAAAACCATCTAACTAATCTAATATATACTGAAGTTAAATTATATCAAAAAACATAAGACTTTATTCTAATAAATTAAATACCCTTTTTGCCCAAAATCAAGTTTAACTTTAAAAACGCAGCAGCAAATGTACTATTCTAAACAAAACTCTTGTTCTTGTAATACAGAAGTTTCTACAAAACAGGTTGGTAAACATACCAAGAAAATTAATGTTTTGAATATTCTATCTGCTGTTGTGTTTTTTTTATTTCCAAAATGCGCTTTCTGTTGGGCAGCTTATGCTTCTTTCTTTAGTTTTATTGGACTCGGCAAATTGGACTATAATTCTAAATGGAAGTATGTTATTCTTACTATATTTTTATCAGGAAGTATAGTCTTAATGTGGAGACATTACAAAAATAAATCTTGGATTAATATTCTTCTATACACTTTTGGACTATCTATTTTACTTCTTACCTATTACCTCAACTACAGTCAAACGTGGTGGTTATATATAGTTGCTTTTTTAATGATTCTAAGTAATTTTCATTTAAAGAAAAAACAAGTACTTAGTCATCCTTAATATTTATTAAATAGTATCCCATAAAAACATATAGTATTGTATATTTATACAAAAAGTACTGTATATGTCATCCCAATCCCGTCTGGATCGTGCTTATAAAAATGCAAAAGTTATTTCTTTTGATGACAGTTCTAAGTTCATCTTATTTAGCGATTGTCATCGAGGCGACAATAGTTTTGCAGATGACTTTGCTAATAATAGAAACATCTATTTTCACGCACTAAAGCACTATTATAATGGAGGATATACCTACTGCGAATTAGGAGATGGAGATGAACTATGGGAAAATCTTAATTTCGAAATCATTCTTAGAGCTCATAAAAATGTCTATGAGTTATTACAGAAATTCTTTTTTGAAAATAGACTAGAAATGATTTGGGGAAATCATGATATGGTATATCGAGATCCAAAATATGTGAAAAAATATTTAAGCTCTTATTTTGATCGAAAAACAAATAAAGAAACACCACTTTTTCCGGATATAATATTCCAAGAAGCTATTATATTAAAACATACAACATCCAATCAAGAGATTTTTTTATTACACGGACATCAAGCAGATTTCATGAATTATGTAGGTTGGAGAATTAATAGATTTTTGGTTCGTTTTTTATGGAAACCTCTACAAGTGGTAGGAATAGCAGACCCTACAAGTCCTGCCAAAAATTATAAAGAAACTATCAAGGTAGAGCGAAGAATCAAGAAATGGATTGCTAATCAAAAAAATCAGTTTACTATTATTGGTCATACGCATCGTCCTCGTTTTCCTGAAGCGGGCGAATTAGCCCTATTTAATGATGGTAGTTGTGTACATCCAAGATCAATTACTGGAATCGAAATAGAAAACGGTTGTATCACCTTGATAAAATGGCAAATTGCTACTACAGAAGATGGCTCTCTAAAAATAATTAGAGTTCCACTGGAAGGACCTCAAAAATTAACTGATTTTATTACAGAATAACATAGTTAATAATGCAGGATTTAAACGAAATACTCGATCAGATTCCAATTCGGCACGACGTTTTTTCCTATATCATGTTTTTAGGAATCACTATAGGTTTCCTGTTGAGTTTTGTAATTCTTTTACGAAGCTATAAAAAAAACATCGCATTTCGGTTTCTTGCACTATTCCTTATTATACAAGCCACTATTACACTGGATAACTTTTTATGTTATACCGGTTTAATGAAATATACCATTGGGTTTAATGATTCTAGTGAGCCTCTAGTACTTATTCTAGGGCCAAGCATATATCTATTTGTTTATACCTTATTAAAGCGAAAAAGGATCGCATTAAAACATAGTGGATTGCATCTAATTCCTGCTATTTTGTATGGTATTTCTCAGCTGCAATACTATCTTCAATCTGATTCGATTAAACTCAATGCCTATCTCAACGCATATTTTCCAAAATTAAAAACAGCGTCCGTCCCCAACAATATAGACTATAGTTACCTTTTGATCAAAGATGAGTTTAGATGGCTAATTCTTGCAAGTTTTACCATATACATCCTGTTATCATTTAGAATCCTTTACTTCTATTTACGAAGACAAAACACAAGTCTTAGCCGAAAAACGATTCATAATAAATACTCCTTTACTCGTAATTTAGTTATTTCATTTCTGATCGTTTTTATTATAATTTTTTCAATTTATTTGAATTATGAAGATGATTCGGGAGATCACTACATAACGGTTTTTGTAAATTTTACGGTTATTATAATTGCCTTAATTATGGTGTCCGAATCTAGGTTTTTTGAAAACACATGGATTGCTGAAAAATACGAAACTTCTAGTTTTAAAGATCAAAAGATCTCGATAGAGGAAATCAAAGAATTTATAGAAAAGGATAAATTTTACCTACAAAGTTCCGCTTCATTAAAAAAACTTTCAGAAGAGCTAAATTCAAGCTCTAATTATATATCCCAAGTCATCAATACATCTACTGGACTTAATTTTAATGATTTTATTAATCAGTACCGAATTGAAACATCCAAATTACGTTTAACAGACCCTAATTACAGTCACTTAACTATAGAAGCTATAGGAAATTCTGTTGGATTTAACTCAAAATCAACGTTCTACAATTCTTTCAGAAAACATGTAGCTATGTCTCCTAAAGCATTTGTTACACTAAAAAAAGCTACTTGACCGTAGAATAAAATGTCTAAAATTACAATTCTGCACATAATTCGATTAATTTTCAATCCAATTCGAAAAGAAATATTTCACTTTTGGAAAAACAAATTTTTCAAAAGATATGGACAAAAATATTCGTCGTTACGACCTAGATTGGTTACGGGTTATTGTATTTGGTTTACTCATTTTTTATCACGTAGGGATGTTTTTTGTTCCTTGGGGATGGCATATTAAAAACAATGAAATTTCTGAAGGAATGCGTTGGCCAATGCTATTTTTAAATCAATGGCGTTTACCTATACTATTTGTCATATCAGGCATGGGAACTTATTACGCATTATCTAAACGAAGTTTATCAAAGTTCAACTTAGAGCGATGCTTACGACTTGGTATTCCATTGATATTTGGTATGCTGGTAATAGTACCTCCTCAGATTTATTTCGAAAGATTGGCTACAAATCAATTTACTGGATCTTATTTTTCTTATCTAGCAACAGAAGCTTTTATTGGAGTTTATCCAGAAGGAAATATCAGCTGGCATCATCTTTGGTTTTTACCATACTTATTAATATTCTCCATTATTCTTTCTCCTTTATTTATAAGAATTAAGAGAAATCCATCACGATTCATTAATTGGATACGACAACAAATTCAAAAACCCTATGGATTATATCTATTTATTATACCATTATATCTAATAGAATCTTTAATAGAACCTTTCTTTGATATTACGCATGCCCTAATTGATGATTGGTTCAATTTTATTAACTCTATGACCTTGTTTTTATTTGGTTTTATATTAATAGCTATTGGTAAAGAATTCTGGCAATCGATCGAGAATATAAAATCTAAAGCACTAGTTATTGGTATTATTGCCTTTTCCATTCAGCTTTTTATATGGATACAAGGAAAAGACAGTTTTCTTATTCACTTTACTGAAGCGTTGGTTAAAGTAACTAATTTATGGTCTTGGATATTAGTGTTATTTGGTTATGCTGCAAAGTATTTAAATAGAAAGAGTGGAATTCTATCTTATTGCAATAGAGCAGTATATCCTTTTTATATTCTGCATCAAACAATCACGATTATAATTGGGTATTATTTAATGAATTTAGAATGGAATATACTCCCAAAATTTATTGTAATGGTAGTAGGGACTTTTTTAGGAAGTTGGGTAATCTATCATTTCCTGATATTGAAGATTCCTTTGTTGCAACCACTTTTTGGACTAAAAAAAGATAATCATTAGTCTATTGAGGTATTAGGTATTGTTAGTTCATTGTCATTTGGGACCGTGTATTCTGTGCACGATCCTTTTTTAAGATTATAGCTTTCTAATGGGATTTCTATCCAATATTCATCTCCAAAGAATTTGAAAAAATAACGCTTATCTACATGAACTTCGAACACGTCTTGAACCTCATAATAACCATCTTTTTCTACTATATTACCAGCTGAATCTTTAGATTTTATAGAGATATATTTTTCTTTTAGATAATGAATATATGTAGAATCTTTACAAAAAAGAAGATGTTTGGGCTCTGCTGTTCCTCCATTCCAATTAACATCTCCATTATTAACGGTAAGCTTATAGCTATAACTATGAGTAGTACCGTAATTAGAATTTGTTATAATACCTCTATGAGTAGTACTTTTATTAGTCTTTTCGACTACTAAATGCGTATCATTTCCTAATAACGTATTTGTTATATCGATACGTTCTGTAGTTTTTGATCTACAACTTGTAATTAAAAAAAATAATCCAAAACTAATAATCTGTAGATAAACTAATTTTTTCATTACTATCCCTCTTTAGGTTTTTAGAATTGAAACTAAAAAGTATATGCTCAAGAAAACTATTTTTCTTGAGCATATACTTATAAAATTTATTACATCTACCTTTATTCGATGTTTACAACTTCCTCGATTTGAGGAGCATATTTTTTGATAGTCATCTCAACTCCTGATTTTAAAGTCATTTGATTTACACTACAACCAACACAAGCTCCTTCCAACTGAACTTTGACTCTTTTATCATCTTCAATACCTACTAATGAAATATTACCCCCATCACTTTCTAAAAAAGGACGAATTTCATCTAGTGCTTTCTCTACATTAATCTTTAATTCTTCAGATGTCATTTTCTATTTTTTTACTGCAGAACACCCTGCCATTGTTGTTATTTTTATCGCCTCTGTTGGTGGAAGGTTTTCATTTCTATCCACAACTTCCTGAACAACATTTCTTGTTAATTCTTCGAAAGCCTTTTCTATAGGAGTTGCTGTTTGCAATGCTGCAGGTCGACCTACATCTCCTGCCTCACGTATACTTTGTACTAAGGGTATTTCTCCTAAAAACGGAACCTCAATATCTTCTGCAAGATGTTTAGCTCCTTCTTTACCAAAGATATAATATTTATTGTTAGGAAGCTCTTCTGGAGTAAAATATGCCATATTTTCTATAATACCTAGTACAGGTACGCTAATACTTTCTTGTTGAAACATTGCTACTCCTTTTCTAGCATCGGCAAGTGCTACATTCTGAGGTGTACTAACTACTACTGCTCCTGTAATCGGTAAAGATTGCATAATCGATAAGTGAATATCACCTGTTCCTGGAGGTAAATCCAGCAATAGAAAATCTAATTCTCCCCAAGCGGCATCAAAAATCATCTGATTTAATGCTTTTGCTGCCATTGGACCTCTCCAAACAACGGCTTGATTGGGTTGCGTAAAAAATCCTATCGATAATATTTTTACTCCGTAATTCTCTACAGGCTTCATTTTGGATTTATCACCAACCTTTACTGATAATGGTCTCTCTCTTTCTACATCGAACATAATCGGAGCAGATGGTCCATAGATATCTGCATCTAATAGCCCAACGCTAAATCCCATTTTTGATAAGGTTACTGCCAAATTAGAAGTCACAGTAGATTTGCCAACACCTCCTTTACCAGAAGCAACAGCAATAATATTTTTAATACCAGGAATTGCTTTTCCTTTAATTACATTTTTTTCTGATTGTTTAGGAGTGGGGGCTTCTACTTTAATATTTACTTTTATTTTAGCTTTTTCATATACCTTTTCATGAATAGCTTTCATAATATCAACTTCTGCTCTTTTCTTAATATGCAATGCAGGAGTAGATAATTCTAAATCAACGATTACTTCATCTCCAAAAGTGATAACATTTTTAACGGCACCGCTCTCCACCATATTCTTTCCCTCTCCAGCAACTGTAATCGTTTCCAAAGCTTTTAATATCTCTGATTTTTCTAACTTCATGTGTATTTTTCCTTTTTCTAAAAACGAATCAATATAGAATGATTCTGAAGGCAAAGATAGGTCTAAAAGTTAAGATTCTAAAACCTATAAACATTGGAATCTCCTATGGCTATATCATGAGTAACAATATACCTATATGCTTTAATGGTATGATTTGTGATAAACTAGAATTTCTAGATTAAATCAATCATTATTTATGAAACGAACACTTTTTTTCTCATTACTATGCATCATCATTTCATTCCATTCCTTTGGTCAAGGAAAACTAGAAAAAGCAGAAAAAGGATTGACTAAAAGCAGCAACTATTACTCATCATCTTCCAGATCTAGAACATCGTCCAGTTCCTCTTATGAAGATAATTCTCTTTGGGGCGGATTAGCTATGGTTTTTATAGAAATGGGTTTATATGCAACCTATTATGGTTTAATTGAAAGTCCTACAGAAAAAGAACATCTTGCTAGTAATGCATTTATTACTAAATATCCTTATCACAGCTCTAATAGAGGAAACTATGCATATAATTGGGATGGAGACACTAACCTTTCTAGAATTACCTTAACCAATCGATTTGTCGCTGAAAACAATGAACTATATGGTAATCATATCAATGCGGATTTTAGATTTTTAAAGAGAGTTAGTATTGAAGCGGATTACCTGCAATTATGGGAGAACAATACTTTTTTTGGAGATAATTCTCTTGCTACATTTACATTTCTAGCAAAATATCATAGAGTTCGTACAGAAAAATTTAATGCCTATTGGGGTATGGGTGCTACCTATATTTCGGGAGATGTAGAGGAATTAGGATTTACCTATGCTATCGGAGCAGAATACTTTTTTGCAAAACCACTAAGTATAGAACTAAATTATAACCAATCTTTAATTAATACGCGCTCTTCAGATAAGTTCAATGCATTGCTTAACTATCATATCAACCAATTTAAATTTAATGGAGGATATGAATACCTACGAATTGGTGGTATTGGTTTTTCTACGTTTTCTGTTGGTTTAGGAGTTTTTATTTAAGAAATAGGAAGTAGTACGAAATTTATAATTCTTCCATAGGATCCCAAAATAATTTTTCAAAATTCTGTATTTGATTATCAATTACTTCAACACCTTCATTTTCTAATAACTGTTGCATTAAGTTTGTTCCATCAAAATGATGCTTTCCAGTTAAAATTCCTTTTCTATTTACCACTCTATGCGCTGGTACATCTTCTTGTTTACCAGAAGCATTCATAGCCCAACCCACCATTCTCGCACTTCTTGCTGCTCCAAGATATTTTGCAATAGCACCATAGGAAGTTACTCTTCCATAAGGAATTAGTTTTGCTACTTCGTAAACTCTATCAAAAAAATTATCATTCTTATCCTTCATCCCAAGTATAAATTATTCTAGCTAAAGTTAGCA
This sequence comes from Aquimarina sp. AD1, assembly GCF_003443695.1. Taxonomy (NCBI): domain Bacteria; kingdom Pseudomonadati; phylum Bacteroidota; class Flavobacteriia; order Flavobacteriales; family Flavobacteriaceae; genus Aquimarina; species Aquimarina sp. AD1. The sequence goes on from NZ_CP031966.1 coordinate 3,396,531, forward strand.
TAACCAAAACCAACATTAGTATTCCCATAAAATAATTAGAATACTTAGTTATAGAAGCTGTCTTCTTTTCTATTTTAAGAAAAGAAAGCACATAGAAATATAAGGTTACAAAAGTTCCTGTTCCCGCCGCAATCCCAAAAGCTACGATTCTCAATGCATCATATTGTATCTTTCCACTAACACTCATTGCTGCTGCTATAGTACAGAAATAGGGTATTGGTAACACATTTACAAGAGACATCATCATTCCTTTAAAAAGACTACGCGAACCCGCATGTTTATATACTTTAATCTTGGTTCTTCTTTGTTTTGCTTTTACAAAAAAATAAATAGCCATTAAGAAAAATATTACCGCTCCTGTTCTGAGCAACATATTTTTTACATAAGGATTAAAAAATATATATTTTGCGAGTAAAATAGCTAGTAAAGCTTGTATAAAAACCACCGCAGAAGCACCGATTGCCACTAAGATACCATTTTTCTTACCTCTTTCTAAACATGTCTTGGCTACAGTCATGTTAATTAATCCTGGAGGAATAACTCCCACCAGGGATGCAAAAAAAGTAACGAGAAAGAGTTTAGTAGTTTCCAAATCGATGACGCAATTAGGTAATTTTAAACTGAATGTAAGTTATAGGTTTATTTTCTTCCAAATATTGTTTTTCATAAAAAGTTTGAATGGAAGTTACTGCTTCTGGAGATCCTTCTTGATGATATACATTATGGTTAGCATACAACACTTCATGACCTTCTCCATGTAATAATCCTAGCGTATACCCATGCATAAATTCACTATCAGTTTTAAGATGCATTATTCCATCTTCTTTAAGAATTTTTTTATAGCGTTGTAAAAAATCATGATTGGTCATTCGATGTTTTGTACGCTTGTATTTAATCTGTGGATCAGGAAAAGTTATCCAAATCTCATCAATCTCTCCTGTATCAAAAATATGATCCACCAATTCTATCTGAGTTCGAATAAAAGCAACATTGTTCATCTCTTTCTCAATAGCTGTTTTGGCTCCTCTCCAAAACCGAGCACCTTTTATATCTATTCCAATAAAATTTTTATCAGGATATTTTTCTGCTAATCCAACAGTATACTCCCCTTTACCACATCCTAGTTCTAATATAATCGGGTTTTCGTTTTTGAAAAACTTCTCTCTCCATTTCCCTTTAAATCCCAGAGAATTACTAAGTACTTCCTCTCTTGTAGGCTCCACTACATTCTGAAAACTCCTATTCTCATTAAACCTTTTTAATTTATTCTTACTTCCCACCTGTTTATCTTCTTCTATATGTATTTGACTATTTAACTTGTTTTATGTTACATATAAGTCTTGATTTCTTTTTCTTCATTAAAAAGAATCAATCCTAACTACCTAAAAACATATACAATACATCCATTACGCTATTGTATTGTTGATTTCACCCTTTTTATACATCTTTAATATTATGAAAAGATTATTGCACTAACCTAAACATAATTTTTTGGTAAAATTAAGGAAATATATACTTAGAAGAATACTATTAATTTTAAAATAGCACTAGCAATTTTTGAATGATTAACTTACAAAACCTTAGATTTTGAGTAAAAAAGTACTTGTAGCACCCCTTAATTGGGGTTTAGGTCATGCAACCCGCTGTATTCCGATAATTCATGCCTTAATTCACGAAGGTTTCGAGCCTGTTATAGCCTCTGATGGAGCAGCACTAGCTTTATTAAGAAAAGAGTTTCCAGAATTAAGAACAGAAGAAATTCCTTCCTATAATATAGAATATTCTAAAAAAGCTAGTAATTTTAAACTAAAGATGTTGCTTAATAGCCCGAAAATTGCGCACGCAATTACAGCCGAAAAAAAAGCGACTAAACGTATTGTAGAATCTGATGATTTTTATGGTATTATATCCGATAATAGAATGGGAGTTAGATATAAAAGCCTACCATCTGTATTTATTACCCATCAGCTTACGGTTCTAAGTGGTAAAACAACCTCCATTAGTACAAAAATCCATAATAAATATATTAAGAAATTTGATGTTTGTTGGGTTCCTGATATGGCGGATGATCCAAGTTTAAGTGGAGAACTAGGTCATCCAAAACACAGTAACATTCCTGTTACTTACCTAGGCCCTTTAAGTAGATTTAATTATCAAAATTTACCTAAGAAATATGATATTATGGTACTATTATCTGGGCCGGAACCGCAACGTACCATGTTAGAAGAAAAACTGTTTCAGGAATTTGAACGTAGTGATAAAAAAATAGTTTTTGTAAGAGGTATTATTGAAGAAAATCAAGAGACCTATATTAAAAACAATATCACCATACATAATTACCTTACCGGAATAGCCTTAGAAAACACTATTAACAGTAGTAACATCATAATTTCCAGATCAGGATATACAACCGTAATGGATCTTGCTAAATTAAAGAAAAAAGCCTTTTTTATACCTACGCCGGGTCAATTTGAACAAGAATACCTGGCAGAACGACTTACTAACAATAAGCTGGTTCCCAGTTGCAAGCAAAATGAGTTTACACTAAAGAAATTATATGATTTAAATGCTTATAAAGGGTTAAGTAGTTTTAGCACCGACATCGACTACAGGGAACTTTTTCACTTTTTCCAAAGTAAATGAAAATTCACTTCCTATTCGATAATCACTTTCTACATAAATGCGTTCATGATGTGCTTCGATAATATGTTTTACAATCGCTAGGCCAAGTCCAGAACCACCCTCTTTACGAGAACCACTTTTATCTACTCGATAAAAACGCTCGAACAATCTTGGAATATGCGCTTGGGCAATACCCTCGCCATTATCCGTTACTCTAACGATTACTTTATTTTTAATTAGATTTTCTATACTTACTTCTGTTGTACCATCTTCTTTCCCATACTTAATAGAATTAACGATCAGATTGGACAGTACCTGCTGGATTCTTTCCTTATCTGCATGAACAATTATTGGATCTTGATAATTCATATCAAAAGTCAAAGCAATGTTCTTTTTTGATGCCTTCATTTCGAATAGATCAAAAACACTTTGCACCAATTCTATAATATCAAAATTAGTATAGTTAAGATTTAAATCTCCCACTTCTAATTTAGTGATCATATCCAAATCTTTGACGATATAGATAAGTCGTTCTACTCCTTTATTAGCACGGTTTAAGTATTTATCCAGAATCGCAGGATCATTCATCGCTCCATCAATCAGTGTTAGAATATATCCTTGCACTGTAAATAATGGAGTTTTAAGCTCATGAGAAACATTACCCATAAACTCTTTACGATAATCTTCTCTAACCTTTAGACTTTCTATTTCTGTTTTTCGTTTTTGAGCAAATTTTTCGACTTCCTTAATTAACGTTTTCATATCCGTCGTAACTGGACTTTCACCTAAAGTATCCATATCCAACATTTCAATATCATCGTATATCTTTCGTACCCTTCGATAAATAAATTTCTGAACACGATATTGTATAATAAGAAAACATATCCCATAACACAGCAAAATAAAACCTGCTATAAATAGTAAATTAAATTGATTTTGGGTATATAAAAAAACGCTCACTAAGAGCGTTAATAATAACGTTATGTACAAAGATGACAGGTATGCAAACCTGTACGATCTCTTAAAATTTTCTGCCATTATACTACAAACTTATAGCCGACTCCTTTTATTGTTTTAAAACTTTCATCTCCTAATTTTTCTCTCAATTTTCGGATATGAACATCAATAGTACGTCCGCCTACAATTACCTCGTTGCCCCAAACCTTATCAAGTATATCTTCTCTTTTAAAGACTTTACCCGGTTTAGAGGCTAATAAAGATAGTAATTCAAACTCTTTTCTTGGTAATATTATTTCTTTTTTATCCTTTACAATTTTATACTCATCTCTATTAATAACAAGATTTCCTATCTTAACAACATTATCATTAGAGTCATCTTCTTTTAATCTACGCAATAATGCTTTTACCTTACTAACCAATACTTTTGGCCTAATAGGTTTGGTTATATAATCATCTGCCCCGGCATCAAATCCTGCCACTTGAGAGTAATCTTCTCCACGAGCTGTTAGAAAAGTAATAATTGTATTTTGTAAATCTGGTATTTTACGAATCTGCTCGCAAGCCTCTATACCATCCATTTCTGGCATCATCACATCTAAGATAATCAAATGCGGTTTTTTCTTCTTAGCAATTTTAACAGCTTCATTACCATTTTCTGCCGTTAAGACGTTATAGCCTTCGGCAGTTAAGTTATAGCCAACTATTTCTAAAATATCCGGCTCATCATCTACTAGTAAAATTGTAATATCTTTTTTATTCATTTTCTTATTGAATTACTTCACTCTCGTAAATATACTAAGGTTAAAATGAAGTATTGATAAACATTTATCCAGGAAACAATAAACTAACGTAAAAATTTCATAAGCATAACATTAAGTTAACTTAATAAAATTGATTCAATAATTAATCTTGATGATCTCTATAAGTAGTTAGCAAATTCATAGTAGCCGTTATAAGATCTTTCGTCTCCATAAGAAGTCCAAAATAAAGCGTTGTATTTTTAGGACTGCTTTCTTCTGTTCTTGTTCGTTCTACTTGTTTATTAATTTTATCATTTACTAATGTAAACAATCCTTGCTTTTCTTCAATAATACTATTTAGACCATTAAATTCTCTACTATCGAAAATATTCTTGATACTAACAAAAAATTCTTGTAACTGATCCTCGATTTCTTTAAGATCCTTGATTTGGTTAAATCGTAGTTTTTTGTGATTATTATTTACGTGCTTATGACTGTTTTTAGAGATATAATCTAAAGACTGAGTAATGTCCTCTAAATGACCTAAAATAGAAATATAAAAACTACTAGCTCCTACACTTGATTCATCAAGGTTTTTAATAAAATAGAAAATACTATCTCTTAATTCTTCGACCTCAGTTTCTAATTTAGCAATTCCTTTTCTACTCTTTTTAAGAGATGCAAGATCATATTTTGCTAAACTATCTACGGTACTACTATAAATTTTATTCCCTCTATTTACAAAAGATTTAATATTACCAGCACTTTCTTCAATCACTCCTTGGATAGAACTACTCTCTGATTTCTTAAGACTATCTTCTGCTTTATCTGCTCTGGTTTTATTGCGATATCTAATAGTATTTCTTACCAACAGTATAATTGCTACCAACAATAAAATACCGGTCATAATCGGCTGATTAAAGTTGATCAAAAATGCTATTAATGCAGCTGCCAAAAATGCACTGATTGCTGTAAAAAACCAACCTCCAATTACATTTAACACTCCTGCTACACGATACACGGCACTTTCCGTTCCCCAAGCTCTATCTGCTAATGAGGTACCCATTGCCACCATAAATGTTACATAGGTTGTGGACAGCGGTAGTTTCATAGAAGTTGCTATAGAAATCAGTACTCCTGCGACCATAAGATTTACAGCAGCTCTTACCATATCAAATGCCGGAAGATCTTCTTTTCTAGCAACTACAGGAGCCGCTACTTGTTCAAACTGTTTATCCGAAAACTTCTTAAATGAAGCAGGTGTAATTGATGATATAACTTCAGAAATAAAAACCGTTCCTCTAACCACACCTCTTGAAAGAAAATTAGGACTAAATTTCTCATCTCCTTCTCCTTGACGCGATAAATCAATCGAAGTCTTCACAACATTTTTTGCTTTCGAAGAAAACCAAAGTGTTAAAACCATAATAAGTCCTGCTCCTAATAAAAGTAAGGTTGGTGTTTCTGCTTTACCGCTTAATGAAGACATCAAAAACTCAGTAGCTGGAACTCCAGAAGAACTCCACATTTGATACCCTTCCCAAGCAGCTATTGGAACACCTATAAAGTTAACCAAGTCATTACCTGCAAAAGCAAGCGCTAACGCAAAAGTTCCCACTATTATAATCAACTTATATATATTCACTTTTAAAAAGCTCATAAACACATAAGAGATCAAGGATAATAATCCAAATCCAGCAACTACTATAAACAAAACATTAGTTTCTAAAAAACCTCTAAGTGTTGTAGATATCGTTCCAGTTTCTGCATTTATGATAAACAAGTCTTTCTTTGCTTTTGCTAACTCCTTAACCGTCTCATAAGAACTTTCAAAATACAAGTTAGCCCATTCTAAAAACCCTAGTTTGGTGTCATTAGAAAATGTATCAATTACTAATTTAGCGTAATTGGTCCCTTTAATACCTTTAATAAAAATAAAATAAAGTATTGCCGTTAATGCAATTCCTCCAAACAATGCTCCTACCCATTTTGCTTTTTTAGCAAAATTAAAAGACAATAATAATCGGGACACATATTGAACAATTGCTCCTATAGAAAATGCAACCACTACTGAGAGTAAAATCCCTGCAATAATTTCACCTGCTTTTTTAGTATTGATATAATTTCCTAAATCTCCGAAGGATAGATCGGCATCCGCAGCAATCTTAATCAAAGCGACACAAACTGCAGCTCCTAACAATTCAAATACTATAGAAACCGTTGTTGATGTTGGCATACCTAAAGTATTGAAAAAATCCAATAGCAAGATATCGGTAATCATAACCGCCATAAAAATGATCATGATCTCATCAAAATAAAACTCGCCAGGAACAAAAATACCTTTACGAGCAACCTCCATTAATCCACTGGAAAATATTGCTCCTGCAGCTATTCCTATACTAGCAACAATCATAATAGTTCTAAAAGAAATCGCCTTAGATCCTATCGCAGAATTTAAAAAATTAACCGCATCGTTACTAACCCCAACCACTAAATCAGCGATAGCTAAAATAGCTAGCGCAACAATCATTAAAATATAAATGTCGTTCATATTTTTCTTACAATCTTATAAACCACAAAAATGTTACTAATAATCTAGTCGTATGTTATTGAAATGTTATCTTTTTTCTCTATTCTAAAAATGATGTGCATCCTGATTATGATTAAAATCATAATCATCTCAAGACGAATATCATTTATGCAAATCAACTTTTAAAAAACACCTTCTTACTAAAAACTTTAATCAGTTTTAAAGCAATGTTTTTTCAGGCCTTATTATATACTAGTTTTGAGAAACCTTTATAGAAATCAACACTTCAAAAAATTGACCTTATCGAAGTTTAACTTTATATATCCCCAATACATATAACTTAATTAAACCACTCATTTTTTTCAATTTACAACTTCGAATATTAACAAATATAATATTGTTTACATTGTAATTTGTTATTTTTCAAATACTTATGGGTTTAATGTTAATTTAATGTTATGCAAATGTTGCTTAAAAGTAAAATTAGTGTTACATTTGTAATGTAATCATTAAGAATCCCCCAATTAAAAAATATATTATGAAGAATTTATTATTAACATTTGCGATCCTTTTTTCTGGAGTGATGATGGCTCAAGATGCGAAACCTACTTTCGAAAAAGAAGGAAACTCAATAAAAGGAACTTACTTTTATGATAATGGTGAAATCCGTCAACAAGGATTTTACAATAAAGAAGGAAAGTTACACGGAGAATGGAAATCATACGATGTATCTGGAAAGAAAATCGCTATGGGACAATATAATAATGGAGTGAAAACTGGAAAATGGTTCTTTTGGAAAGGTGAAAAACTATCAGAAGTAAATTATTCAGATAACTCTATCGCTTCTGTAACAACTTGGTCTAACAAAAGCGACGTTGTTGTTAATTACGAACAATAAGTAAAATTTGCCAATATAATTAATATGAAACGCTCAGAAATTTTGGGCGTTTTTTTATTATACACATCTCAATAAAACTAAAAAAAACATTTCCTTTTCGAAGTTTATAGACAGAATTCAAAATTCATTTTTTAAAAATAAATTTACATAAACTACAAATAGCACGCTTCTTAACAATTAGGTAAACAAAAACAAACCACCTCTAAACACCTTATAAATTAACACTTTATACAAAAATCATTTTCCTAAAAACTAATCACAATAATCTTATCAATCCTTTTTAGGTAACAATTACATAACACTATAATTACTCTTATTTAATTTCTAAGTAACGCACAGGTAACAATAGCTAACGTTATTTGCACCGAATTTAGAACACGTTATGAGAAATATTGTTATTCTCTGTGCACTATTCGTTGTTGGAATAGTTAGTGCGCAGGAAACCGGCTCTATAGCCGGTACTTTGCTTGATAAAGAAGCAAACAGTCAACCATTACCCTTTGCTAATGTTTTAATCAAAGGAACTAGTAAAGGTACTACTACAGATTTTGATGGTCTATACACTATCGAAAATTTAGAACCTGGAACATACGTTGTAGAATTTAGTTTTGTTGGATACGAAACACTTGAAAAAGAAGTTATCGTAAAACCAAATGAAACTACTACTGTAAACGCATCCATTGGTGCTAGTGCAGCAGCCTTAGATGAAGTTGTTATTAAGACAACTAGTAGAAAAAAAGAAAGTGTGCAAGCACTTCTTTTAGATCAAAAAGGTGCCGTAGTTCAGAAACAAAGTATTGGAGCTCAGGAACTTTCGAACAAAGGTGTGAGTAACGCTGCTGGAGCTGTTACCAAAATTTCTGGAATCTCAAAACAAGAAGGTGGAGGTAATGTTTATGTTAGAGGTCTCGGAGACAGATACCTGAACACAACATTTAATGGTTTATCATTACCAGCAAATAATGTAGATAAGAAAAATATAGATCTTGGGCTTTTCTCTTCTGATGTTATTCAGAATATCGGTGTAAGCAAAACATATGCTGCTAATTTTTATGGTGATTTTGCAGCAGGTAATGTAGATATTATTGCCAAAGAACATGTCGGAAAAGCATATATTAATGTAGACCTAGGTAATACAATAAACACAGCTGCAATCGGAGAAAAGTTCGTAAAAAGTGAAGGAACGGGATTCTTTGGATTTTACAATAGATATAAAAATGATCCATTTGCTGTTGTACTATCTCACGGTATTGATCCAGTTTCATCAGAAGGACCGGTTGGACTTTCTGGATCCATAACTGCAGGAAAATCCTGGGAAATTGGTGAGGAATCAAAACTAAGCATCTTTGGAACCGCTTCTTTTGGAAGTAGTTATGAATACGCAAGAGGACAAGCGGCAAATGTAACTGCCGCAGAGAATCAAATATTTAGAGATGCTGAAAGCTTTGAATATAGCCGTACTACTACTGCAATGGCAAATATTGTATATCGAATTAATCCAGATCATAGAATAAAGTTTACTTCTTTATTTATTAATGATGCAACAGATGAAGTAGGTCGTTTTGGAATCGACGGTAATGGATTTAACAGAAATACTATTGCAGATATTGACGATTTTGGTTTTTTTACTCAAAATGTTCAATTCGAACAAGACATGATTTATGTGAATCAACTATCTGGAGTTAGTAATATTAATGAAAAAATAAAAGTAGATTACGGAATTGGTTTTAACAGTGTTCTTGCTCGTCAACCAGATAGAAAGCGTATTGCATTAGAGCAGTTTGACCTGGCATTAGATAATGATCCAACTACAAACCCAGTTCTTTTCCGTAACGTAGATTTTGATAACCAACGTTATTTTCAAAATATCGAAGACCAAGAATGGAACGGTCGTATAAACGTAGCGTACGAGCAATCAGAAAATTTGTCCTTTAATTTTGGGTACAATGGACGTATAAAACAACGTGATTTTGATAATCAACGTTTTGGATTAAGTATTATTGAACCGAGAACAGAAGTTACTGATGTTAATGATTTTAATTCAATTTTTAATATTGATAATCTGGGTGTTACCTATAACACAGTAGTGATAAATGCTTTAGATCCTTCAGCCGGATTAGGAAACACAAACCTTCCGGGACTTCCAGAAAACACTTATACTGGAAACTTAGATATACACGCCTTATATGCTAATGCAATCTATAAATACGGAGAGAAATGGACATTTGTTCCTGGATTGCGTGTAGAATCATTCAAACAAAGCATTGAATACGATGTAATCAACCTTGCATTTAACAATCCTGGACGTAATGAGGCAACAGAGACTTTTTTATTACCTAGTTTAAATGTAAAATATGCATTAAACGAGGATCAAAATTTACGTTTTTCTGTGAGTAGAACCGTTTCTAATCCAGAATTTAAAGAGGTTGCTCCATTTGTATATGAAAATGTAACTGATCGTATCGGTGGTAATCCAGACCTATTAAATGATCCTGCATTCTCTTCTATTATCAATCTAGATTTAAAATACGAATGGTTCTTTAATAGAGGGCAGATATTTTCTATTGCTGCTTTTGCAAAACAAATTAATGATCCTGTAAACTTAGTATCTGCGAATGATGCTACAGGAACACAACGTTTCTTTAGAACAGGTGACAAAGCAGAAGTTTTTGGTCTTGAATTAGAAGCACGCAAAGCTTTGTTAGTAAACACTGAAGAAGAAAGTCTTCTTTCTGCAGGTCTAAATGTTACGTATACGGCTACAAAACAAGATTTAAAAACTGTTTCAGGAACCTTCAATACCAATTTTAATAGAGATTCTGATCAACTACAAGGTGCATCACCATTTTTGATCAATGCTGATGTAAGTTATACGCCAACTTTTGGAGATTATAAGCCTGTAGCAAACCTTGTGTTTTCTTATTTTTCTGATCGTATCGATGCATTAGGAGCAGGGCAATTAGGAAACATAGTTGAAAAGGGAGTGCCGACATTAGATTTCGTCTGGAAAAACAAAGTACGTGACAACTTTGAAATTAACCTTAGTGTTAAAAACCTGTTGAACCCAACGATTGAAAGAGTTCGAGAAAACGCTACAATATCTGAAGATGTACTTACCACTTTAGGCATTCCATTTAGTAGAAATGCAACTAATGAAATCAATCCAATAGATGAATTTGCGCTGTCTAGTTATAAAAGAGGAGTGAATATCGGATTACAATTTAAATATACATTTTAACCCAATTAAAACGAACACGAATACAATTAATTAAAATAAAAATCATGAAAGCAAACATATTTCTTTTAAAAATTACTGTCATTGCAATGCTTTTCGCAGCATGTGCAAGTGACGATACATCAGACATAACGATTAACATCAATGGTGATGGTTCTCCAGTTGATCCTACGAGTGAAGTTATAGGAGGTACTCTTACAGAAGACCTTACTCTTGAGTCAAATACTGAGTACTCGCTTACTAGCGCACTTATAGTTCCTGAAGGTTTTACATTAACTGTAGAGCCTGGTGTAGTTGTACGTGCAGCAACCGGATCTGATGTATACATCGCTGTATTACAAGGAGGAATAATCAACGCAGAAGGAACTTCTTCTAACCCAATTGTATTTACTTCTGCTACCTCAACTCCAAACCCTGGAGACTGGGGAGGTTTAATCTTATTAGGTAAAGCACCTATAAACTCCGTTGTTGGAGGAGATGCAACTTCTACTTCCGAAATTGGAGGATTACCATACGGTGGTAGTGTAGTAGATGACAACTCAGGGATCCTTAGATACGTTCGTATCGAATATTCTGGTGGTGCAGCGGATGCAGCTTCAGAAAATAATGGATTTTCATTCTACGCAGTAGGAAATGGAACTACGATAGAATACATACAAGCTTTTGAAGGAGCAGATGATGGAGTAGAGTTTTTTGGAGGAACGGTTAACGCTTCATTCATATCTGTTGTAGGTTCGCAGGATGATTCTGTAGACTGGACTGAAGGATTTACAGGAACTTTAACAAATGTATATATCGAGCACAGACAATCTCATGACAAAGGAATAGAAGGTGATGGTTTTAATACAGATATCGGAAACAACTCTAACCCTGTATTTTGGTCTGCTCCTACAGTTACAAACCTAACCATTAATGGACTTGGTTCTTCTAATGAGAATGAAGCTATCAGATTACGTGCTGGAACAAGAGCTGTATTTACCAATGTGTTATTAGAAGGTTTTGCAGAAGGTTTTGACCTTGATGATACCGAGACTGGAAACGGTGTATTAAGTGATGAAACTTCTGTTACAGATATCACTTTTGATGATATTACTCTTACTCTTAAAAATGATACTGGAGCCACTTTTGGAGAAGCAGATGTAATCACTGGCGTTGGTAATGGAACCGGTGCAGATTACAACTCATGGAATTCTGGATGGACTCGTAACTAATTCGAAATAAGAATTCAGCTAATTATAAGCTATTTAAAAGCATCTTGAAGATTTTCAAGATGCTTTTTTTTACGAGATCTTATTTTAAATAACTGTAAAGCACTTCTGAAAGTTTAATGCCATTTAACGTTGAGATAATACTTTTTTAATAATTAAAAATAAAAAAGTCTATTATTAAAATATCATAATAAACACGCTCAAAACCAGTAAACGCAACAAAACCTACTGAAAAACAAACAATTAATTCTCGATGCAATCTAAAAAAAACAAATCACAGTGCTAAAAACCTAAATCAAACCTATCTATTACTTTTCGGTAAAAGTTACACTTCCTTAATTCAAGAATAATAATAAGTTAAAACAAATCACAGCTAAACTCCTGTAATTTGCTTTCAGATTTTATCCCAAAAAAATATTTAAACAAATACAAAATTATCAGTTCAGTTTCTTTAAGAATCAGAAGATATTCGATTGATATAAAGATACGTGTTCGTAGAAGGCTGGAAGATCATTATTATCCAACAACAATAATGTTTCTCTTCAGCCTTCTCTTTTTTTATTAGACTCTTAAAAAGAAGCTTTTTTAAGAGTTTACAAATAAGACTATTATAAATGCTAGAGAATTTTAAGGTAATTCCTAAAAAAATACAAAAATATATTAAGTATAGTTAGCACGAGTTTATCTGATTGTTAACCCAAAAATCTAAAATAGCCCCCATTTAACACTAAGATAATCTTTTTGTAAAGTTTTATACAAATTAACGTAATCTGCTCCTGTGATTTTCAAAAAACAAAATCAATTTTAGCAGGTAAAGCGAAATATATTTTAACTACTTGATTATAAGTATTTTATTTTTAATATTTAATCGGTAAAACAAAACAAAAAAGAGTACTAAAAACAACTTTTCTCTCATTTATACCAAATTACAATCCCTTAAACTAAGGATAATAGTAGGATAAGATTTCTTACTGTAAAACCGTATTTATTTGTATCAGATTTTTTAAGGACACGAAATGAGAAAATTTTTCACAGTTATCGCACTGTTTTATCTTGGATTAAATTTTGCACAAGAAACCGGATCCATTGCCGGAACACTTCTAGATAAAGAAGTAAACAACCAACCATTACCATTTGCCAATATTGTTATTGTAGGTACAACTCAAGGTACATCCTCGGATTTTGATGGAAAATATGAAATCACTAACATCACTCCAGGAACATACACCTTAGAATTTAGTTTTACAGGATATGAAACGTTACGTATTCCTGATGTAGTTATAGAGCCTAATAAGGTAACTGTAATTGACACTGCTCTTGGCGCTACTGCAGCAGCGCTTGAAGAAGTCGTGATAAAAGTGCAAACAAGTAGAGAAAGAGAAGAAGCTTTATTATTAGAACAAAAAAATGCAGTTCAAATAAAAGAGAGTATAGGAGCAGAACAACTAACACGACTTGGAGTATCTAACGCCTCCGCAGCTACCACCAAAATATCTGGTGTATCTAAAGCAGAAGGATCTGGAGATATTTATGTACGTGGTTTAGGTGATCGTTATCTAAGCACTACTCTTAATGGATTACCGATACCTTCCGACAATATCGACAAAAAAAATATAGACTTAGAATTATTCCCAACAAGATTTATTGGAAATGTTTCCATAAGTAAAACCTTTGCTCCTTCTAATTCGGCGGATCTTGCTTCTGGAAATATCGACATCGTTTCTAAACAGGTTACAAAAACCAAAGATATTGGTGTAAGTGTTAGTGCAGGAGTTAATTCGAATGCTGCAGATAGTGATATTTTTAGCAATTTTAAGACAACAGCTAATAACAATGATATTTCCTTAGGAATATATAGCCGTGAATTTGAAGCTAATAATCTTGTAAACGCTTTAACCCAACAGTCTTGGAACACAACAGAATCAACTGCACCTATTAACTATGGATTTGGATTTAATATTGGAGGAATATTAGGTGAAGCTAGAAATCTTAAACTTTATTTCAGTGGAGGTCAATCCGTTGATCACGAATATAGAGAAGGTTTGTTTAGAGAATATGATCAAGGGAACTTAAGAGATATCGTACCAGAAGATGATTTAAGACGTTGGTTACGTACTGTTAACTCCACAGCAATGTTACACAGTCAATATAAGATTAGTGATGATCATAAACTATCTTTTAACAGTTTTGTCATTAACAAAGTTTTTGAAGAAACCTTAGAAGCTGGGCGTGAACGTACTACAGAGTTTTTCGAAGAACTAGATAATATTGAAGAAGGATCTCAGTTTCTTAGAGATCAAAATATAAAGAATACTTTTCTTTCCGCAACGCAGCTTATTGGAGAACATAGACTTTCTGAAAAGAATAACTTAGAATGGGCAGCGGGATTTAATTATTTAGTAGCTAATGAACCTAATAGAATTCGTAATGAGGTAAATATTCTTAATGACAACCCAAATACACCTGAGAACGAAGATGGGATTATAGAACTTGGATTTACCGGAGGGTTTCAGCAAAGAAAATCTGTTCAAGAAATTACCGATCAAGAAATTAATGCTAGAATCTCTGATAAATGGGTTCTTAAGCAAAATGAGGATGAAGAAGACATTTTTGTCTTAAATGTAGGTGGAGATTTTAGAAATAAAACCAGAGATTTCTTATCTCAATTTTTCGGAGTTGAAGAAGGTAATGTAGAAATCAACCCTACCTCAATAGATGCTTTAGGTGATATCTTCACTCAACAAAATTTTGACACTGGTGCACTACAACTTAATACGCAGCCAATAGATACTTATGACGCAGAACTTCTTTCTTACTCTGGAAACGCAAACTTTACAGGAACATTTAACAAGTTCACGGCACAAGTTGGTGTTCGTTATCAGAAAGATGAAATCGATGTTAACTTTGATGTAGGAAACTTTGTAAATCCTCTTACAGGACAAGCAAGAATTGGATCTTCAAATAAAGAATACGATAATTTCTACCCATACTTGAACTTAAAGTATTCCGTAAACGAAAAATTAGCATTACGTCTTTCAGGAAGTTTAGGACAAACATTACCTGAATTTAAAGAAATTGCACCTTTCCAGTACGTATCTCAAGTTGGTCAGGTATTTCAAGGAAATCCTAATGTAGAAAGATCTCAGAACTATAACGTAGATTTTAAAGTAGAATTTTTTCCAGAAAATGATGAGTTAATATCCTTCAGTGCCTTCTATAAGAGAATAGAAGACCCTATAAACCGTGGATTACAAAGAGGAGGAGAGGATATTTTCTCTTACTTCAATACAGGTGATAGAGCTCGTATTTTAGGATTCGAACTAGAAGGAAGAGTATATATAATTAAGAAACGAGAATCAAATCCTAATTTAAGACTTAGTGGAAACATATCTTATTTAGATCACGTGCAGGATTTAAAAGATGTTATTAGAGAAGACGGAACTCTTGAACAGACCTTTAAGTATGGGAACAGAACGGAAATTGGATTAGAAGGAGCTTCTGATTGGATCTCTAACCTATCCTTAACTTTTAACTCTGGTGAAGAATTCCCATATGAACTTACACTTACAGGAAACTATACATCGGATAAGATTTTTGCTTTAGGAGCTCCTAGAAACCAACAGCAACCAGATGTTTTCTTCAATGGTGAAATTATAG
Organism: Aquimarina sp. AD1; assembly: GCF_003443695.1. NCBI lineage: Bacteria > Pseudomonadati > Bacteroidota > Flavobacteriia > Flavobacteriales > Flavobacteriaceae > Aquimarina > Aquimarina sp. AD1. The sequence continues at coordinate 3,412,381 of NZ_CP031966.1, forward strand.
AAAAAGGGTTTGTTACGTTAGACTTTATCGCTAACAAACAGATAAATGACAATTGGAGCATTGGATTAACTGCTAAAAACTTATTAAACCCTACAATAGAAAGAACACAATTTATTCAGGAAGTTGTAAGTGGGGATCAATTTGAAGATACCATCTTATCATATTCTACAGGAGTAAACACTTCTTTAAGTGTTAGTTATAAATTTTAAAACTTTATTTTAATTAAATATAAACAATGATGAAAACGTTAAGTAAATTATTAAGCTTTGCACTAATCACAGGATTACTTTCAGTTTCCTGTGGTAGTGATGATGACAATGGTGGACCAATAATTCCAACTGATGATTCTATCCTAAATGGCCTTATCAGTGAAGATCGCACATTAGACGCTAGTATTGAATATTCAATTACAGGAACTGTAACTGTTGCATCAGGAGTTACTCTTACTATACCTGCAGGTACTGAAATCGTATCAGAACCAGGAGTAGATAATTATCTGGCAATATTGAAAGGAGCTGATATTGATGTTCAAGGAACAGCAGCTAATCCAGTAATTATGCGTTCTAATGGTACAGCAGGAGCTTGGGGTGGTTTATTAATCTGTGGTGATGCTACGACTACAGAAGGAGCAGATGCAATAGCGGAAGTTGGAGGTCTTATTTATGGAGGAAATAATGACACTGATAGTTCTGGTAATATCGATTATTTAATCATTAGAGATGCTGGTGCACAAATTACTACAACTTCACAATTCAATGGCCTTACATTATATGCTGTAGGTTCTGGAACTACTATCGACAACGTAGGTATCATCAATGGTACGGATGATGGTGTTGAATTTTTTGGAGGAACCGTAAATGTAAATAACTTATACTTACAAAACAATGAAGATGATGCTGTAGACTGGACAGAAGGTTGGAATGGAACACTTACTAACGGATATGTTCTAAACACTATCTCAAATTTCTCCACTGCTATCGAAGCAGACGGTGCAAATAATAACCCAACACTTATTAATTTTACTGCAATCTCTTCTACTGGAGGAACCGCAATCCAAATCAAAAATGATTCTGGTGCTACTATCAACGGTTTAACTTTAACTGGATTTGATACATCTTTCGATTTTAGAGATAGCGCTCCAGCTTCTAACTTACAAATTGACGGAGCTGATGCAGATACTGCTGATGACGCTGTATTTAGTACATCTTCTACAAACGCTAGTTTATTTGCTTGGGTAATTGATGCAGGAACTGGTTCTGGTAATGTACTTCCTGCTACTATTTCTAGCAATCTTACGCTTGATGCTTCTGTAGCATACGAAATAAGTGGACCTGTTTTAGTAAGTAATGGTGCTACTTTAACAATTCCAGCTGGAACTACAATTACTTCTGAGTCTGGAACTGCAAACTACTTAGCTGTATTAAAAGGAGCTTCTATAGATATCCAGGGAACAATGGCTAATCCAGTAGTAATGGAGTCAAATGACGGTCAAGCTTGGGGTGGATTGCTTATTTGTGGTGACGCTACTACTACTGAAGGAGTAAACGCTATTGCTGAAGTAGGTGGTCTTGTTTATGGTGGTACTAACGATACAGATAATTCTGGTACTATTAATTACTTAGTTCTTAAAAATACAGGTGCTCAGATCAATGCTGATTCTCAGTTCAATGGTTTAACTCTTTATGCAGTAGGTAGTGGAACTACAATTACTAACGTTGCTGTTATCGGAGGTTCTGATGACGGAGTTGAATTCTTCGGAGGAACTGTAAACATGACTAATTTCTATGCAGAAAATCTTGAAGATGATGCTGTAGACTGGACTGAAGGATGGAACGGTACACTTACGAACACATTCGTAAACATCACCATCGCTGATTTCTCTACTGCCATCGAAGCTGATGGTGTAAATAACAACCCAACACTGGTTAACTTTACTGCAGTTTCTACAATGGGAGGAACAGGGATACAAATCAAAAACAACTCTGGAGCAACTATTACTGGTCTTTCATTAACTGGATTTGATACTCAGTTTGATTTTAGAGATAGCGCGCCAGCTTCTAACCTACAAGCTGATGGTGCTGATGCAGCAGAAGCTACAACATATAGTACTTCTACGACAGTAGCAGCTGATTTTGCTTGGGCAACTTCTTTATAGAACTAAATTATAAAAGAAAGAGATAAAATCTCATCTTATATAGAAAACACCCTCAAATTTGAGGGTGTTTTTTGTTTATACTTTTACTGATTTCCAAGTGCCCTTCCTAAACCATATAATTCCAACAACAGCAATTAACACTTCTGCAAATGTAATTGCTAAGAAAACTCCCATAGCTCCCCAATCCAATACTATTGCAGCCAAATAGGCGAATGGTAATTGAAACACCCAAAAGCAAAAGAAATTAATAATAGTTGGTGTTTTGGTATCTCCTGCTCCATTAAAAGATTGAATAATCACCATACCATATGCATAAAACACATAACCTGCTGCAATTACTCGTAAACTTAAAGCTCCATATTTTACCACTTCAGGCTCACTGCTAAAAATTTTGATAATTACCTCTGCAAAAATTAAATATAGTACAGATACAACAATCATAAAATAAGCATTGTATTTCCCAGTTTTCCATACTGATTGTTCTGCTCGATCTGGCTTAGCCGCTCCTAGATTTTGCCCTACTAATGTTGCAGCCGCATTACTCATTCCCCATGATGGCATTAATGTAAACATCAATACTCTGATTGCAATAGTATACCCTGCAAGTACCTCGCTCCCAAACTCCGCCATAATGCGCATTAAAAATACCCAACTAGAAGTACCTATAATGAACTGACCAATCCCGCCAAGAGACACCTTAATTAAATTAATCATCACTTTCGATCTAAGAACAATATCCTTAAAAGTTACTTTAATTTTACTCCACCCAAAGAAAAGAATTGCAAGTTGTAATAATACTGCACTACCTCTACCAATTGTTGTTGCAATAGCAGCTCCCTGCACACCAAAACTTGGTATTGGTCCAAAACCAAAAATAAAAAGTGGGTCCAGAATAATATTTAACAAATTAGAAACTATTAGAACTTTCATAGCAACAGAAGCATCTCCTGCTCCTCGGAAAACCGCATTAATCAAAAACAATAACATAATTGTTATATTTCCTCCTAATAAAACCTGAGTATACCCATATCCATCAGCTATTAAATCTGCCTCAGCACCCATAAGAGCTAAAATTTCTTTCGGATAAAGTATCCCTATTATACTAATAATTACCGCTACAGAAATTCCTAAAAAGATAGATTGAACTGCCGCTTGTGAAGCTCCTTCAATATCCTTTTCTCCCACTCTTCGAGCAACGATAGCTGTAACACCCATACTGAGTCCAATTGCCACTGCATAAATTAAAGTAATCACGGATTCTGTTAAACCTACAGTAGCAATTGCATTTGCACCTAAGTTAGAAACCCAGTATGCATCAACTAAAGCAAAAATAGATTCCATCATCATCTCTAAGATCATAGGAATTGCAAGCATAAAAACCGCCTTACGGATACTTCCGGACGTAAATTGTTGTTCTTTGCCGCTAACGGCTAGTTTAAAATATGAGAACAGTTTGGTGGGAGTAAGTTTATTTTGTGTCATGAATAAAAGAATTACGTTGAAAAAAAGATATAAATGGAAACTGGCTAAAGAAGATTTCTCTAGCTATATAATATCGAGACCGATATTTCCAAAAAGACGTACATAATTCTTTATAACTTCATAATAAACAAATATCTACTTTTTTTATGAAACTACAAAAATCAAAACAAGGATTTAAAAATGGTAAAACCGTAATTATGAAAATAAAATGGTTTTTTTGTAGAGATTTAACATTTAAAAACGACAACCCTAACTCAATTATTAATAAAATATTGTACTTTTATAGTCCCAAAATAAAGTTTTATGAAAAAAATCTACTTACTACTCATACTTACTGGCCTTTTTGTACTCTCCTTTTCTACAGGAGTTAGTGCACAATCCACTATAAAAACAGACGATCAAGAAGAAGTTCAAGTATTTCCAAATCCGGTTTCTGGTAATATTCTTAATATTACCTCTAAATCTGGGAAATCAATGACTTGTAGAGTTTATAGTGTTTTAGGTAGAACCGTATTATTTAAGGTAATCACAACTAAAGAGCAGTTAGATATTTCATCACTACCTCCTGGTGTTTATGTTTTAAAAATTAAGATCGGAGAAGAAGATTTTTCTAAAAAATTAATTAGACAATAATTGGTAATATTTTATTAGTAGTAATAAAAATATTTAATAAAGCCAGTTTTTATAACATACAAACACGCTATTTTATGTAGTGTGTTTTTTTATACCTTTGTTTTAAAATAACCTCCATACGCCTATATGCTCTCTGAGACAATTTTTACGATTCGAAATAATGAGGATTTTGAAAAAATGGCGATAAGAGTATTTCAACATCAATATATTAATTGTCAGGTATACCAACGTTTTTGTAATCTTCTTGGAATTACCAAAAGCGCTGTTACCACAAGTAAAGAAATCCCATTCCTACCTGTAGAGTTTTTTAAACAAGAAAAAATTACTAGCTCACCTTCTAACGTTCAACAAGTTTTTACTAGTAGTGGAACAACTGGTAGTAGTACAAGTAAACACTATGTAACCAATTTAGGTATTTATGAAAACAGCTTCTCTAAAGGATTCAAACACTTTTATGGAGATATAACAGACTATACAATATTGGCACTATTACCATCATATCTAGAACGCGAAGGTTCCTCTCTAGTATATATGGCGGATAAATTAATTAAGGATAGTAAACAAACGAATAGTGGTTTTTACCTTGATGAAACTAAAAAGCTTATCACGACCCTTAAAGAACTTACTAAAGAACATAAAAAAATTATATTGATTGGTGTTTCTTTTGCTTTATTAGATCTTATCGAAAGTAACGATATTCAACTTAATGAGAATACTATTGTTATGGAAACGGGAGGAATGAAAGGTCGACGAAAAGAGATCATTCGTGAAGAACTGCATCAAATTCTAAAAAAAGGATTTGGTATTTCTAAAATCCATAGTGAATACGGCATGACAGAGTTATTATCTCAAGCATATTCTAAAGGTGATGGTCTTTTTCGTTGTCCACCATGGATGAACATTTCTACACGAGATCCTGAGGACGCACTTACTCCCCTAGAAACGAATAAAACAGGAGGAATTAATATTATTGACTTGGCAAACATAAATTCATGTTCGTTTATTGCTACACAAGACCTCGGAAAAACCTATGATGACGGAAGTTTTGAAATTCTCGGTCGATTTGACAACAGTGATATTAGAGGTTGCAACTTAATGGCGCTATAACCTGGTTTCTTTTATATATCATCTATTTACTTAAAAAATCACAAAGAACAATTTTTAAAAAACTTTTGTTTTTTATGCAACTTTCACTTTTATGAAACGTATTTATAAGTGAAAGAAATTTTAGATTGAGAATACATAGAACTTGTATTCAACTATACTAAAAAACTTATAATTATGTTAAAATTGTAATGTTCTGTTTTTTTAACGACTGAATGGATGTAACAACAAAAAAACATTGCATAAAATGAAAAAGTTCATAGTCTTATTGTTTTTAGGATTAGCTACAACGGTCTCAGCACAGCAAGTTGATTATAATGTAAAAAAGGGATTTGTAGCCGAAGGATATGATGTTACCGAATACTTTAATAATAAAGCGACAAAGGGTGATAGTAAATATACGGCAACCTATGATAATGCAAAATATAAATTTGTAAGTCAATCCAATCTGGAGAAATTTAAAAGCAATCCAGAAAAGTTTATCCCACAATACGGAGGATACTGCGCTTATGCGGTTGGAGCAAAAGCAGAAAAAGTAGACATTGATCCTGAAACCTATGAAATTAGAGATGGTAAACTGTACTTATTCTACAATTCTTGGGGAATAAATACATTGACAAAATGGAATGAAGAAGGTGCTGTGGTATTAAAAGAAAAAGCCGATGTGAATTGGCAAAAAATAAAAACGAAAAAATAATCGAATAAGTTTCGATAAACAATATAGAACGCTAAGTTTTTTTCAATAATTGATTGGTTAGTTGACAAAGCCTACTAAGAAGAAATTCTGGTAGGCTTTGTTTTTTATGTTATTTAATATGAGTGCAAAAAGCTTATACTGCTCTAATCACAAAATAGTTTTTCTTTCCTCTTTGTAATAATACAAATTGATCATTAATGAGATCTTCAGTAGCTATTGAATACCCTTCTTTGATTTTTTCTTTATTTACGGAAATAGAGTTCTCCTTAAGCGCTCTTCTAGCTTCTCCATTAGATTTTAAAAAACCCGTATGCTCAGCTAGCGCACCAATTACATCCAATCCATCAGCAATCATACTCTTAGAAATTTCAGCTTGTGGAACTCCTTCAAAAACGTCTAGAAATGTGGCTTCATCTAACCCTTTTAAATCTTCAGAAGTAGATCTTCCAAATAAAATATTAGAAGCTTTAATAGCATTATCAAGATCTTCCTGAGAATGCACCATAATTGTAATTTCGTCAGCTAATTTCTTCTGAAGAATTCTTTGGTGTGGTGCTTCGGCATGTTCAGTAACCAAATTTTCAATTTCATCTTTAGTCAAAAATGTAAAAATTTTAATATACTTCTCTGCATCCTCATCACTGGTATTTAGCCAATATTGGTAAAACTTATAAGGAGATGTCCTTTTAGCATCTAACCAAACATTTCCTCCTTCAGATTTACCAAATTTAGATCCATCCGATTTTGTAATTAATGGACAGGTCAAAGCATATCCTTTTCCACTACCGATACGTCTAATTAATTCGGTACCTGTAGTGATATTACCCCATTGATCGCTACCTCCCATCTGTAGTGTACAATCATGTTCTTTATACAAATGTAAAAAATCATATCCTTGTACCAATTGATATGTAAATTCTGTAAAAGACATTCCATCAGAAGACTCCGAAGAAATTCTATTCTTTACAGAATCCTTAGCCATCATGTAGTTTACCGTGATATGTTTACCTACATCCCTAATAAAGTCAAGGAATGAAAAGTCTTTCATCCAATCATAGTTATTTACTAAAACTGCAGCATTAGCGGCATCGCTTTCAAAATCTAGAAACTGAGCTAGCTGTCCTTTTATTGACTCTTGATTATGGCGTAATGTTTTTTCGTCTAAGAGATTACGCTCTGCAGATTTACCAGATGGATCTCCGATCATTCCAGTAGCACCTCCAACTAAAGCAAATGGTTTATGACCCGCTCGTTGATAGTGTGCTAACAACATAATTGGAACTAAATTCCCAATATGCAAAGAATCTGCAGTGGGATCAAACCCAACATATGCAGCTCTCATCTGTTCCATTAGGTATTCTTCTGTTCCAGGCATGGCATCATGCAACATTCCTCTCCAGCGTAGTTCTTCTATAAAGTTTACGGCCATTTTAGTAGTATTCAATTTATCCGGCAAAGATAGAAATATGGATTATATACTACTATGAATAATTAAGAAATCATTTCTAATACAACGATTCTAAATCTCCTTTCAGTTGTATTGCTTTCTCTTTGTAAATTCCATTAAATTTGATAATTTCATTCAAGATTTCTATAGAAGTATCTGTATTTCCTAACTTAAGATAAGTAAGAGCTCGATACCAACTAGCTCCTTCGTGATATTTACTTTCCTCTTTTATTTTTTCAAATTGTAATAGCGCTTCTTTTTCTTTTCCCATATGGAGATAACTATTTCCTAGATAAAGTTCTAATTGTTCTGAAGTAACTAAGGAAGTGTTCTCTTCAAGCTTCTCTACCACCACATCATGATTACCTTGAGCATAATTCTTCATAATAATATCCAATTGTGCTAGAGCATTTCCCCTTGTAGCATCTTCTACTGGATATAATTCATAATAAGATCCATATAAATTAGAAAAATCATTAGATGAATTAAAAGTATTCCATAATAATGTTCCAGCACCAATAATCACAACTATAGAAGCCGCAATTTTTAAATATGGGAAAAATGATGTTTTAGTATCTTCTAATTTTTCATTTTTTACTTCTTCTCCAATTTTTTGTAATTTCTTTTTAAAATCCAACACATCTGTATCACTTAAAACTTTGTGCAATTCTTCGTGTTTCTCTACTTCATGTTTAAGTTCTGGATTAGTAGCCATTTCCGTTTCAAAAGCAATTGCTTCTTGTTCGGATAATGTTTTATCTAAATATCTTTCTATTTTTTCAAATAATTCCTGAGTCCTTTCCATACCATTATTCTTTTAACGAAGTTATTTTTAACTCCTTATACATGGGATCCTTTTCGATTTTTTCAAGAAGTGATTTTTTACATTCAAATTTTTTCTTCCTTGTATATCCATCAGAATACCCTGTGATATTTGCGATCTCTTTCATACTATTTCCATCAAAAACCAGATTTAGTAATTCTTTACAACTATCACTTAATTTAAGAAAATATTTCCTGTATACATGCTCACGTTCCTTATTTTCTATGTCCTCTGCTATAGACGCTTCTATTTCTTCATTAGCTTCTATTGCATCATTATCTACAATTAATTTCTTTTTCTTTCGTAATCTACTTCTCCAAATATTCTTACATACTGCATAGAGATACGTTCGTATCGAAACATTCATCTCTAATGTACCTGATTTAAGTTTCTGATAAATAACTATCATTGCATCCTGGAATACATCTTCTACATCTACATCATCTCCAGAATTCTTTAAGATATATCCTTTAATGTAATTATAATTGTCTTTATAGAAAGATTTAATAACCTTAGCATCTCCTGCTGCAATTCCTTCTAAAATTTTTCGTTCTTCATTAATACTCATAGGTTAATGTCATCAAACGGCAATCTGTTACCTTTATTTTAAATTTTATTTTATTAGTAAAAGTAACATTTTTACCTTCTATGCTATAAATAAATAGATAACGTTATCTATTTTTGATTGAAATCTTATAAAAAACAATTTTAAGACAATTTTCAAAAACATCCTCTTTTCTTAACTTAAAATAATCAGTTATTATATAAAGAGGTGGAATAAGTTAATCACCATTTGCCTATCTTGTAATCTATGGAACGACTAGAATATCTTTTTAATCTAAAGATCTTATGCTTTTTTATTCTTGTCATTCCTTTTAACAAAGTTTCCGCACAATCAGCTCAGGATAGTATTTTAGCTGCCAAATATTTAAAAAAAGCAGAGTCACTATTAGCAGAAAAGAAACTAGAGCGCTCTGTTATTTATTTTAAAAAAGCACTGGATGTTGAACTTAAAATATATGGACAGAATCATGAAAAAACCATTATTTATTACGATCGAATCGGTCTTATCTATAAAAATATTGGACAACATGAAATTGCTCTTGATTATTTTAAAACCTTTTTAAATCTTGCCATCAAAAGATACGGAAGGTATCATTTTTATGCAGGTTACGGGTTTTTAAACATCGGAGTTACTTATAAAAATCTATTCCAATATGATTTAGCCTTAGAAAATTATGAAAAGTCCTTAATTACATTTCAACATCTCAGAAAAAAAGATATGATTTGTTTCATATATAACAACATAGGAATTGTTTTTACTAAGAAAGGAGAAAACACTAAAGCTATTGAATACTATAACAAAAGTATAAAAATAGGTGTTAAATTATTTGGTAAAAACTATATAGAAAATGGAAAAAGTTACCAAAACATTGGAGTGCTCTATAGCAATAAAAAAGAGTATGATAAATCATTATCCTATTACAATAAAAGTATAAATATATACATTAACGCATATGGTAAAAATAGCTTAAGAGTCGCTAAACTTTATTCTGATATAGGGGATATATATAGCCGTAAAAAAGAATATGACCTCTCTCTAGATTATTATCAAAAATCCCTTGAAGCCTACTCTACAATTTTAGATCTAAACGATCCAAAAATTGTAAATCTGAACTTAAGAATCGCTAGTATTTATATCAGAAAAAAGAAATTTGAAGAAGCCATTAAATATTATGAAAAGGGATTAGACACCTTTAAGGAAACATATGGGACAAACCATTTACTTACATCTGACTTCTATTATAATATTGCCAAAGCGTATGACAAAAAGAAGGATTTTAACACAGCTATCACTTATTATAACAAAGCTGTAATTGCAAACAAAAAAGATCAATCATCTAATAATGATGAAACCTTTTTTGATCCTAGCAAGTTTTATGATTTAAAATTACTGCTGACCGTTCTTCATGGAAAAGCAAAAACATTACAATCTAAATATATTGAAAATGAAAACATAGAAGATTTATGTATCAGCCTAAAAATATATGAGGAAGCAGATATCCTTATCGATTACATCAGAAAATCTTATCAGAATTATCAAGATAAAATAGCATTTGCCTCCAGTGCAAGAGAAGTCTATTCTGATGCTATAAAAACTCAATTCCTATTTTATAAAGAAATAGAGGAACAACAAATTCTTGAAAAGATAATTTACTATATCGAGAAAAGCAAAGCCAACACACTTAAAGATCTAATCAACGAATCAAAAACAAAAGAATTTGCAGGATTATCTAAAGAATTATTAGAGTTAGAAAAAAACCAAAGAATTAAAAGAGCGTTTTACCAATCTAGAATCATAGAAGAAAAATCCAAATCCGTTACAAATAATTCAAGAATTCAAGAATATGAGAACAAGTTATTTCGCTTAAAAAATATAGAAGATTCATTAACCATCATTATAAAAAACAACTATCCCAAATATCATAGACTGAAATATCAAAATACAATTATCCTAGTTGATGATATTCAAAAAACACTAAAAAACAACACTACTTTATTGGAATTATTTGTATCCGATGATATCATTTATGCATTTATAATTACCAAAAACAAAATAGAAGTAAAGGAACTAAATAGTCCCGAATTAGAAGAAAAAATCAAAGAATTTAGGAGAACAATTACAGGTAAGCAAACACTAGAATATAAAACGGTTGCTTATGATTTATATAAGAATTTAATAGCGCCTTTAAAGCATTTATTTAATGGGGGCGAATTAATCATTGTACCAGATGGAGCTTTATGGCATCTTAATTTTGATTTATTATTAAGCAAGAAAGATGACTCTAACAATCCAAAAGAGTTATCATATTTATTGAAAGAACATGTAATTTCGTATGCAAACTCTGCTAACTTATTGCTAGCACCACGAGAAAAAAGTGTTTTCAATTTCAAGCAAATGCAGAAGGAATGTTTAGCATTTTCTTTCTCTAATAGCAATGATCAACAAAACTCAAATACTATTAGCTTATCTGCTCTTACTGAATATGAAAACGATCTTCCTGGAACTCGAAAAGAAATCAAATCAATTGCAAACATCATCAATGGAAACTACTTTTATGGATTAGAAGCTGTAGAAAAGAATTTTAAAAAAAATGTGAGTCAATATAATATTCTGCATCTTGCATTACACGGTGAGGTTGATAACGAAAAACCTGAAAACTCTAAACTCTTTTTTACTCAAAGTAATGATTCTATAGAAGATGATCTTTTACATAGCCACGAATTATTTGCATTAAACATCCCTGCAGAACTCACCGTTCTCAGCGCCTGCAATACTGGAACAGGAAAAATCGCCAAAGGCGAAGGCATTATGAGTCTTGGAACTGCGTTCCAATACGCTGGTGCTAAAAGTCTATTATTGAGCAGTTGGGAAGTATCTGATCAAACCACACCTGATTTAATGAAACATTTTTATACTAATTTAAAAGAAGGCATGAGTAAATCAGAAGCGTTACAACAAGCAAAACTTCAATACTTAAACAACGCCAATATAAATCGTATACATCCCTTTTATTGGGGAGGCTTTTATGTTTTAGGAGACACTACTCCGATTCAATTTAACCGCTATTATAATTGGTATTGGTCGATAACTATTTTTTCAATACTTATTTTACTTATTCTAGGATATCTTTGGTACAAAAAGAAAAAACAGACTTTATAAAACTCTAATAACTAGAATCGCTATTCATCTAAAAAGGTTACTACTTTTTAACAAACCAAACTTATTATTAATCACTAATTGTTTACATTAGTATTATAGAATAAAAACTATGATATTAGTTACCGGAGCTACAGGCTTAGTAGGCACTCATTTATTAATTAAACTAGTAGAAGAAAAGCAGCACGTACGTGCATTATACAGAACAATTGATAAAAAAGAATATGCAAAAAATATATTTGCTCAATGCTGTAAACCTGAAGATAAAAATATATTTGACACTATAGATTGGGTACAAGGCGATCTTAATGATATTCCTAATCTTACAAACGCTTTTGATGGAATTACTCACGTATACCACTGTGCAGCTATGATATCATTTAATCCTTCTCACTATAAAAAACTTCGTAAAACTAATATACAAGGCACTGCTAATGTTGTAAATTTATCACTGATTCATAATATACAGAAGCTTTGCTATGTAAGTTCCATAGCAACAATAAGCGAAAACAATTTACAAAAACCAATTAATGAAACTTCGGAGTGGAATCCAGAAATTTCTGATTCTGTTTATGCTATTACAAAATATGGTGCCGAAATGGAAGTTTGGCGTGGCACACAAGAAGGATTAGATACTGTAATTGTAAATCCAGGTATTATTATTGGTCGTGGTTTCTATAATTCTGGAAGTGGATATTTATTTAAGAAAATCCATAAAGGAATGAAATTCTATACCACAGGCACCACAGGATATGTCGCAGTAAATGATGTAGTAAAAATAATGCATCGACTTATGAATAGTGAAATAAAAAATCAGCGATACATATTAGTATCAGAAAACTTGAGCTTTAAAAGTGCATTCTCAATGATTGCTAAGGCACTTAATAAACCTTCTCCCAAAAAGAAAGTATCTCCATTTTTAATGAAAGTTGCTATTTACTTACAAAAGTTCAGTCATACATTCTTTAAAACAAAAAGAACCATATTTAAGTCTTCTATAAAAAGTGCTTTCTCTAATTCCTTTTATGAAAATGATAAGATAAAAAAAGAACTTACCTATAGTTTTACTCCTATGGAAAAAGCTATTGAGACTACTGCTTCTTTTTTCCAGAAACAGCACTAGGATTGGTTCTTTTCCTTACAGCATTTTCTTTTTCTACGTCCATTAATTCTTCTTTAATAGATTCTAGTTCATCCAAATCTTCAGACAAAACTCTATAATCATTAATCTCGTTTTTTATTTTCTTAATAGAGTCTGATATCTTTTTTAGTGAATCCTCTTCCTTTTTTAGCTTTTCAAATTTAATTTTTGAGATCTCTATATTGCTTTTCACCTTTTTAAAAATCTCTTCGTATTGATCCAACTGACTAGTATACCAATTATTATTGGCTTCAAATACTAAACTGTCAATCCCATGTTTTTCTAAAATATACGACTCCGGGTTTATTTTTTGGATATCAAAAACCTTTTTATAACTTCCTTTTGCAGCTTTTACAAAGGCAATATCGGTAAGTATTTCAACCATCTTGTCCTCTGCAATAAGATTATCAGGTTTATCAGGCGAGTTTAATTTTTGACAAGAAAAACTAACCAAAATGATTGCAAAAACACTATATACTAAGCTCTTTTTCATCTATCAAAAGTTAATCGTTGCGCATTTTTAACATCATAAAATTTAAAATTCTTATATACTAAACTTCCATTGACGAATGTATGAGTAATTCTTGATTTGAAGGTAGTTCCTTCAAATGGCGACCAGCCACATTTATATGCTATATTATCGGTATTAACAGTCCACGGAGCATTTAGATCTACTAAAACCGCATCAGCACAATACCCTTCTTTAATGTAGCCTCTCTTCTCAACCTGAAATAAGATCGCGGGATTATGACACATTTTCTCTACAATTTTTTCTAAAGAAATCTTATCTCTATGATAAAACTCCAACATCGCAGGTAATGCATGCTGCACTAATGGCCCTCCTGAAGGCGCTTTTGTATATACATTGTCTTTTTCATCCTTAGTGTGTGGAGCGTGATCTGTAGCAATCACATCTAATTTATCATCAAGCAGTGCTTGAAACAAAGCATCTCTATCTTTTGGAGTTTTCACAGCTGGGTTCCATTTTATCAAAGTACCTTTTTGCCTATAGTCCTCATTAGAAAACCAAAGGTGATGTATACACACCTCTGCCGTGATTTTTTTATCTTTTAATGGTATTTTATTTGTAAATAACTCTAATTCCTTTGCCGTAGAAAGATGAAAAACATGCAATCTCGCTCCGGTTTTTTTAGCTAAAGCAACAGCTCTAGAAGATGATAAATAACACGCTTCTTCACTTCTAATTATGGGATGCATATCAATGGGAATATCATCTCCATATCGCTCTTTATATATTGCAGTATTATTTTTAATCGTTTCCTCATCCTCACAATGTACCGAAATTAACAAGTCCGTCGATGAAAATATCTTTTCTAACACTTCAGGATTATCCACTAACATATTCCCTGTAGAAGAACCTAAAAATAACTTAAGACCTGCTACATTATTCGGATCGACCTTTAATATTTCTTCGAGATTATCATTTGTACCCCCAAACATAAAAGAGTAGTTAGCATAACTAGTTTTAGCTGCTATATCAAACTTTTCTTCAAGCTTTTCTATGGTGGTTGTCTGTGGATTTGTATTTGGCATCTCGATAAAAGAGGTTATTCCTCCTGCTATAGCAGCTCTAGATTCTGTCTCTATCGTGGCCTTATGTGTTAGCCCTGGTTCTCTAAAATGAACTTGATCATCTATAACTCCTGGCAAAAGATATTTTCCTTCTGCATCAAACACCTGCACATCTGGAGATTTAGCACTAATTTGGGAAGCTATTTCTTTAAAGAAACCATTCTCTATGTATACATCTCCGTTAAAAATCTTTCCTTCATTAACAATATTAGTATTCTTAATCAATACACTATTCATGATCATATTTCATAACTATTAAACATACTCTTTAATTTCATTCGTAAAACTCCAAAAACAGCTTCAGAAATAATTCCTTTACTCATCTTAGAGGTACCACGTGTTCGATCCGTAAATATTACGGGTATTTCTTTTATTTTAAATTTTGACAAATATGCTTTGTACTTCATTT
Organism: Aquimarina sp. AD1; assembly: GCF_003443695.1. Lineage (NCBI taxonomy): Bacteria > Pseudomonadati > Bacteroidota > Flavobacteriia > Flavobacteriales > Flavobacteriaceae > Aquimarina > Aquimarina sp. AD1. Next base: position 3,427,586 of record NZ_CP031966.1, read on the forward strand.
CTATCTGAAAAGCATATCCAACAAACTTTATTTTATTTAGATTAATTTTCTCCAAAACTTCTCTTTTGTAGCAAACAAAACCTGCAGTAGTATCATGAATATTCATTCCAGTAATAAAGCGCACATATTTTGATGCTAACCAAGATAAAAGCACTCTACTCATTGGCCAATTAACAACATTGACACCTGTTACATATCGCGATCCTACCGCCACCTGTGATGTACCTTTAGCACAAGCATTATATAATCTTATTAAATCATTTGGATTATGTGAAAAATCTGCATCCATTTCAAAAATATATTCATAAGATCTTTCTAATGCCCATTTAAATCCAGTTATATAAGCTGTCCCCAGCCCCAACTTACCTTCTCTTTCTAATAAAAACAAATGTTCCGGATACTCTTCCTGTAGCTCCTTAACTTTTGCTGCTGTACCATCTGGAGAGTTATCATCTACAATCAAAATATCGAAATCACGCTGGAGTGCAAGCACATTTTTTATAATACGCTCCACATTTTCAATCTCATTGTAGGTAGGAATAATTACTACGGCATCCACCATCTAAGCTGTTTTCAGGCAAATATAACTAAATAATCACTAGATTATTTTTAGTTTTTAAGGCTATTATTATTGTTTATTTATATAACTATCCTAAAAAATTAGTGTTGCATCTTTATTTACAACACTTTATTTTATTATGTTATACCTATGACTTAATTTTACCCCTTTAGAAGAGTATGAAATTTATTGCAAGAGAACTTATTTCGACAGATTGGATCACCATAGTAATTATGGTATCAATTACGTTATTAGCATCTGCTAAACTTATAAATTCTATTCGTTTTTCTGAATTTATAATGCTTTTTAATACTAATAAATATATAGTTGTTAATCAAAAAGGAAATAAACTTTCTACATTTTTCAACTCAGTTCTTATTCTAGCACAGATTCTTTCTATATCTCTATTTGCATACTTATGTATAGAAGCTTTCCAATGGCAAGGAGATACTATTGATATGATGCTCTATTTTAAAATTGTTTCTCTTTACCTTTTTGTGTTTATCTGTAAAATTTTAGTTGAAAAGATCATTTCAACAATATTTTCAATAGAAACTTTAATTGAAGATTATTTATTCTATAAAATATCATATCGTAATTTTTTGGGGGTTATTTTATTACCTCTTAATTTATTATTCGTTTATAGTGTGAAACCTTCAAAAATTGTTATGATTGTTTTGATAGTTTCTTTACTATTATTAAACCTAATCATACTTTTTTCTGTATACAGAAGGAATGAAAACGTCATTTTAAACAACTTGTTTTATTTTATTTTGTATCTTTGCGCTCTTGAAATCGCACCCTATTTTATGCTGTACAAGCTAATTATATAATTATTAGGATGACGTATTAGAAATAAAGACTATATATGAAAGTGAAAACGATTTTGGTCTCACAGCCAGAGCCTAAAGTAGAAAATTCGCCTTATTTCGAACTTGAGGAGAAAGAAAAGGTAAAAATTGACTTTATACCGTTTATTCACGTAGAGGGCGTAGATGCTAAGGAAGTGAGACAACAAAAAGTAGATTTATCGCAATACACCGCGATTATACTTACCAGCAGAAACTCTGTAGATCATTTTTTCAGAATCGCTGAAGAAATGCGTTTTAAAGTTCCTGACGCTCTTAAGTATTTTTGTCAGAGTGAAGCAGTTGCTTATTACTTGCAAAAGTATGTAGTTTACAGAAAAAGAAAGATTTACGTGGGTAAACGTACTTTTCAAGAGTTAACTCCTCTGATTAAGAAATATAAAAATGAGAAGTTTTTATTACCTTCTTCCGATAAATTAAAGCCAGAAATTCCAGACACTTTAGATAATTTAAAAGTACAATGGAAGCAAGCTATCTTTTATAAAACAGTAGTTAGTGACCTTTCTAACTTAAGAGATGTATTTTATGATATTTTAGTGTTTTTTAGCCCTTCTGGGATAAAATCACTATTTGAAAACTTCCCTGATTTCAAACAGAACGATACACGTATTGCCGTTTTTGGAAATTCTACAGTAAAAGCTGCTAAGGAACATAATTTGGAAGTAAACATACAAGCTCCAACTCCAGAAACACCTTCAATGACTATGGCTTTACAGAAATACATTAAAGAAGCAAATAAAAAATAAACATATACTAATTATCTATTTAGATAGTTAGTAAAATAAATAAAGCCAGGAATTTAAGTTCCTGGCTTTATTTATTTCCGAAAATTACTTTTTCGTTATCTATTCCTAAAAACCATATCGTTGTGGACCTCCTCTACGGATCTCCTCATTTGCATATGATTCAAACTTTTTGAAATTTTCTCTAAATGCATTTGTTAACTTAAATGCAGTTTTATAATACTTTTCATCATTATCCCAAGTTGCTCTTGGGCTAAGTAATTTTGTTGGAACTCCTGGGCACTCTCTTGGCTGAGCAACTCCAAACACAGAATGAATATGATAGTTGTCATAAGAATATAATCCTAGATCACCATTAAGAACCGCCTGAATCATAGCACGTGTATATTTTAGCTTAATCCTAGTCCCAACACCATAAGGTCCACCGGTCCATCCTGTATTTACTAACCATACATTTACACCAGTATCCTTCATTTTTTTAACCAACATTTCTGCATATTTAGCAGGATGTAATGGCATAAATGGCGCACCAAAACAAGCAGAAAAAGAAGGTGTCGGTTCAACAACTCCAGCTTCAGTTCCAGCAACTTTTGCCGTATACCCCGATATAAAATGATATGCGGCTTGACTTGGAGTTAGTTTTGAAATAGGAGGCATTACACCAAATGCATCAGCAGTTAAAAAGAATATGTTCTTTGGGTTTTTACCAATAGAAGACTCCTGAATATTTTCAATATGATAAATTGGATAACTTACTCGTGTATTCTGAGTTATTGAAGTATCTGCATAATCAACCTCTCCATCATTATCCATTATTACATTTTCCAGAATCGCTCCTTTTTTAATGGCTCCATATATCTCTGGTTCTTTTTCTGCAGAAAGGTCAATTACTTTTGCATAGCAACCACCTTCGAAATTGAAAATAGTATTTTCTTTTGTCCATCCGTGTTCATCGTCTCCAATTAATTTACGATTAGGATCCGTAGACAATGTAGTTTTACCTGTTCCAGAAAGACCAAAAAAGATAGCTGTATCTCCTTGTTCACCAACATTAGCTGAGCAATGCATTGGAAGCGTCTCTTTATATACCGGTAATATGAAATTCAATGCAGAAAAAATACCTTTTTTGATCTCACCTGTATATCCAGTTCCACCAATAAGTGCTATTTTTTTTGTAAAATTTAATATTGCGAAATTATGCTGGCGTGTACCATCAACAGATGCATCAGCCATAAAACCCGGAGCATTAATCACCGTCCATTCTGGATCAAACTCTTTTAACTCCTCTTCTGTTGGCCTAAGAAACATATTATAAGCAAACATATTAGACCAAGGATACTCATTGATCACTCTTATGTTTAATTTATAATCGGGATCTGCACAAGCATAGCTATCTCTTACAAATATCTCCTTACCGGAAAGGTATGAGATAACTTTATCATACAGCGCATCAAAAGCATCTGGCTCGAAAGGAATATTGATATCACCCCACCAAATTTTTTCGGCGGTTATTTGATCTTTTACAATAAAACGATCCATTGGTGAACGACCGGTAAACTCACCCGTGTTAACAGCTAATGTTCCATTTTTGGTAAGTTTTCCCTGTTCTTTTTGCACCGTTTCTTCCTGAAGCTCTTCTGGAGATAACTGGTAGCGTATTGTTGCATTTTCAATACCGTAATGCTTTAACGAAATCGTTTTCGTAATTGGATACAGTGGTTCCATAAAAATATGTTGTGTTTGTTATGTTTGACAAAATTATAAATAAAAACTACACCAACCGTCAAAAAAATCACTTAATCTTAACAAGGGAAATTATAAAGAAAATCCAACCAAAAATTAACATTAACCCTCCTAAAGGTGTAATAAAACCAATACTTGATAAAGAAATTCCTAATAATTCATCCATGACCAAAAGATAAATTGATCCAGAAAAAAGAATCATTCCTATTAAGATGAAATAAAAAACACGTTTTTTGGCAACATCTTGTATTATAGTCATGTTACCTAAAATAATACAAAAAATCGCATGATACATTTGATAACGAATACCCGTCTTAAAGGATTCGATATTACCCCCATCTACCATTTTCTCTAATCCATGTGCTCCAAATGCCCCTAACAATACGGCTAATAAAGCCGCAACTCCTCCGGTAATCAAAATTGTTTTATTCATTCCTTTTTCAGCAATAATTGATCATTTTTTTAAATAAAAAATGAATTTTAGACAAATTTTATCTCAAAATATAATGAATACGCCAAAATAGAGAACTTACTTTTTGATGTATTTACTACATTCGCATCAAAGTTATCAAAATAATATTTAGATATGCGAAAGATACTAGTCATTGGCGCAGGTAAATCAACAGCAGTTTTAATCAAATATTTTCAGGACAAATCTATTTCTGAAAATTTAGATATTACCATTGGAGACATTTCTCTTACAAACGCAAAAGCATTAGCTGCTAATCACCCTAATACCAAGGCTATTACACTAGATGTTTTTGATCAAAACTCTAGAAAAAAAGCTATCGAAAGTGCAGATATTGTAGTCTCCATGTTACCTGCACGATTTCACATTGAAGTTGCCAAAGATTGCCTAAGATTAGAAAAATCAATGGTAACTGCTTCTTACGTGAGCCAGGAAATGAAAGAACTGCATGAAGAAGTGAAGAAAAAAGGACTTATCTTCATGAACGAAATCGGAGTAGATCCTGGCATTGATCACATGAGTGCTATGCAAGTGATTGATAGAATAAGAAATCAAGGAGGTAAAATAATTTTATTCGAATCTTTTACCGGAGGACTTGTAGCCCCAGAAAGCGACACTAATCTTTGGAATTATAAATTCACTTGGAACCCCAGAAATGTGGTAGTTGCAGGACAAGGAGGTGCTGCAGAATTTCTTCAAGAAGGAACGTACAAATACATCCCTTATCATAAACTATTTAGAAGGACAGAATTTCTAGAAGTAGAAAAATATGGTCGTTTTGAAGCATATGCGAATAGAAATTCATTAAAATACCAAAGCATATATGGCTTAGAAGACATTCTAACTTTGTACCGTGGTACAATAAGAAGAGTAGGGTTTTCTAAAGCTTGGAATATTTTTGTACAATTAGGAATGACCGCAGATGATTACACCTTAACCAACTCAGAACAAATGAGTTACCGTGATTTCACAAACTCATTTCTAGCATACTCACCGACAGATTCAGTAGAATTAAAGCTACGCCATTATCTAAAAATCGATCAAGATGATATCATATGGGATAAGTTATTAGAACTCGACATTTTTAACATTGATAAAAAAGTCGGGATTCCTAATGCAACACCAGCACAGATCTTACAAAAAATTTTAATGGACAAATGGACATTAGATGAAGGTGATAAAGATATGATTGTTATGTACCATAAGTTTGGATATGAACTTAATGGAGAGCGTAAACAAATAGACGCTACGATGGTTAGCATTGGAGAAGATCAAAAATATACTTCTATGGCAAAAACTGTTGGACTTCCTGTGGCAATGGCAACGTTAAAAATACTAAATAAAGAAATCACATCTACCGGAGTACAAATACCTATTACCGAAGAAATATACGCACCTATACTAAAAGAACTAGAAGAGTACGGAATTATATTTAATGAAAAAGAGCGTGAATACCTAGGATATAATCCTGATGGTGTTAAAGGATAATTCTAAAAAAAGTCCTAATTCTAAATCTTATCCTCTATTTTTGGTTAATAATTGTAATCATATACCTTTATGAAAAGCCAATATGGTAATCTAAAAATAGACGGTATAGACAAAGAGATTCTTCGTAACCTTATGGAAGATGCGCGAAGACCTATCCTCGAAATTGCCAGAAAAATTGGTATTTCGGGTGCTGCTATTCACCAAAGATTAAGAAAACTAGAAGCTTCAGGTCTTATCGCAGGATCTAAATTTATTATCGATCCAAAAATATTAGGATACAAGACTATGGCTTTTGTCGGAGTGTACTTAGATAAAGCTGTCAGCAACCCTAAAGCGGTTAGACAGTTAAAAGATATCCCTGAAGTTATCGAATGCCATTACACCACTGGAAATTGGTCGATTTTTATTAAAATCCTTTGTAAAGATAATGAACACTTGATGAATGTATTGAATAAAGAAATACAAGCCATCGAAGGTGTTTCAAGAACCGAAACATTTATATCTTTAGACCAACAAATAAGCAGACAGATCAAAATATGACAATCAAGATTAGTCCTTTTACTATTGGCTTAATAGGATTTCATCTTTTATTCTTGATAATAAAAATTTTCATTGGAGATTTTTTCTTAATGGATTCCTATGAATATTATGAATTAGCTAAGAACATTTTAACTGATTTCGAATTCTACTCAAGAGATTTGAATGACGCTATAGATTACCGACATTATACAAAAAGACCTCCTTTATATAGTATATTTATCATTATCTCTTCTTTATTTTTAAAAACCAAAATAGGGATATTACTGTGTCAAAATCTTATTTCCATATGCAGCATATTACTGATCAAAAAAGTGTTTGAGGAAAATAATTTCAAAATAAACAATGGTCTATTTTTCTTTTTTATTATTACATCTATAAATCAATTCATATACAGCAATCTTATAATGAGTGAGATTTTTTTTCAATTCATTATAGTACTGCTCGTCTATAGATTGCATCAGTGCTTAAAAAACCCTTCTTGGAAAAATATCCTTTGGTATCAAATAGTTATAATACTATTGTTTCTAACAAAACCTGTTTTTTATTTATTTATAGTTCCTAATATTCTTATCACCTATTTACTATATAAAAAAACCAAAATCCGATTTAGCCCTCTTAGCGCTATCCTACCAATCCTAATTTTTATTTTATACTCTTCATGGAATTTTAAAAGAACCGGAAGCACTGATTTTTCAAGCATTCAGAACATTAATTTATTAGAATGGAATCTGAAATACTTTCATGAGAATAAATTCGGTGCAGAAAAAGCTAAAACAATTTCTGATCAAATCAAACAAGATGCAATAGCAATTAATAGTTACAAAAAGCAACAAGATTTTATAAAAAGAGAGGTGATCTCGTATCTAAAAGATGACATCGTAGGCTACGGTATATTTCACGCAAAAGGATGTGTACGAATATTTATAGATCCGGGTAGATTTGATTTATTTAATTTTTTCAAAATGCATTCTGAGAACCCAGAAATTGGTCTACTACACCATATTAATAACAAAGGTATTCGAGGAGCAATAACCTTTCTAAAAAACCAACCGATACCCCTTCTTTTTATCTTGAGTATTATTTTGATTTTTAACCTCTTAAAAGGCGTTGGATTTATTTGGTTTTGGATAAAGAATTATCGTGAAACAAGTTTCATATTAGCAACAATATTATTTATTATTTTATATATCGTTGCACTGACAGGTCCTTTGGGAGCTTCAAGATTTTTCGTACCTATTCTGCCTAGTTATTTAGTTATATCCGTATTAGGCTTTAGTAATTTAACAACTTCACTAAAGAGTTACTACACAGAGAAAAAAAGAAAGAAATTATTGAATTAATACATCCTTAACTTCGCCATCTTCCTGATATTCTGTATCTGTATTAATTTTCCATAAATCAATTTTGGTGTTGTTTACGATATTCTCTGCTGCTAGGATTCCCATTAAAATAGAATGATCCTGATTATTATATTTAAAAGCACCATATCTACCTATTGGAGTTAATTTGTCTATCCCAATAAGATAATCTTCTATAACATCAAGATGCTCACGATATCCTATTTCGTATACAGGATAACATTTAGGAACTCGTACAATCTTGGTATTTTCTATTATTTCTGTCTCTCCTATTAATTTTAGAGTTTTCAGCTCTTTGATAGCTATATCGCTAAGATATTGATCCTTTTCTTTCCATATTGGGTCTGCATCAAAAGCCCAAAATTCTAAACACAGAATAGTGCTGTTTTTACCTTTATTTAAACTTGGACACCAATTCCTAAAATTGGTAATTCTCCCATGTCTAACTTCTGGAGAATGCACGTAAATCCAATTATCCTCAAATAAATCATCTCTATCTATCTCTAAATACACCAAAATTGTGTTTCTAAAATATAACTTATTAGAGGCGTCTAAAACCGACTTCGGAACAGAACCTATTCCTTTGAGCAAAGAGGTTAGCGGCATAGATGATATTATATAATCGGCTTCGTGTTTCTCTCCATCTACTGTTATTACTCCTTTACACTGATTATTCTCTATAACAATACTCTGAACAGGTTTATTTTTATGTATAACTCCACCGTTATCTTCGACATAACTTGCTGAACGCTCATACAGAGTACCTGTACCATTTTTCGGATATGAAAACTCATCCACCAAAGTTTTATGTTTATTTCCTTTATTTCCTTTAAAAGCGTTCCATACCGCTTCAAACAAAGAGAGTCCTTTTATTCGTTGCGCAGCCCAATCGGCATCAATTTTAGAGCAGGGTATACCCCATAATTTTTCTGTATAATATTTAAAGAAAATAGTATATAGCTTTTTTCCAAAACGATTAGTAACCCATTTTTCGAAGGTTTCCGGATTTCTAATTGGGAATATGCGCTGTTTTCCATAATAAAATAGAATACTAAAAATGGTAGCAATTGATAGATTACTCAGTACATTTAACAATTTAAGAGGGTAATCAAAAAAACGTTTTTTGTAATATATACGTGTAAGACGACTTACCAATGTATAATCTTCTTTTATTATTTCATCAAAAAAATTATTGATTTTAGGTTCTTTAGAAAAGAACCTATGCGGCCCTAAGTCTACTCTTTGTCCCCAAAGATCAAAACTTCTAGACATTCCTCCAATATTAGGAGATGCCTCAAAAACCACCACATCTATATCATTTTTACTTAGCGTATACGCAGCGCTTAATCCTGCTGGTCCAGCACCAATGATAATTACCTTTTTAACCAATTTATTTTATATATAAAATTAGTGCCAAAAGATACTGAAATAAAAACAAGACAAAGGCTAATATCTTTCTATATTCCCTAATCTCTTCTACCTAAAAACATGGATATAAAATAAAGTAATGTAGCTAAGGATCCTAAAGCAGCTACTAAATAAGTTCTTGCCGCCCATTTTAATGCATCTTTTGCACCATTATATTCTTCTTGATTAACCATTCTATTATCTTCTAACCAAGCTAAAGCACGATTACTAGCATCATACTCCACCGGAAGTGTAATAAAAGTGAATAATGTAGTCACTGCAAACAAAATAATACCAATTAGAAAGATTGTATTTCCAAGTAAAGAACCTGTAAAAGATAATCCTAAACCAACCATGATAACAAGGTTCGACAACTTACTAGCAATACCTACAGCTGGAACAATCTTAGACCTCATTGTAAGCCAACTATATGCTGTTGCATGTTGCACTGCATGACCCACCTCATGAGCTGCTACGGCTGCAGCGGCTGCATTTCTTTGGCTATACACTACCTCACTTAAATTAACTGTTTTATTTCTCGGATTATAGTGATCCGTTAATTGTCCTTTAGTCGAAATAACCTTTACATCACGTATCCCATTATCATCCAACATTTTTTGAGCAATCTCAGCCCCACTCATTCCATTTTGTAAGTGTACATTAGAATAATGCTTGAATTTACTTTTTAGCTTATTACTAACATAAGAACTTACTAAGAAGATAACCCCTGCTATTACATAATATCCCATCATAATTAAAAACTTTTTGTTATTAAATTTACAACAATAAAAGCAAAAACCTCGCCATAAAGACGAGGTTTTCAGTTAAATAAACTTGAGTTAGCCAATAAGTCGAGTTTAACTTAAATAGTTATTTACATCTTCCAGAGGAAGGTTAAATGCTTCTGAAATAGCAGGATACACAACATCTCCATTGATTACATTTAATCCTTTTTTAAGAGGTTCGTTATCTGCACAAGCTGCTTTCCAACCTTTATTTGCTAATTGGATAGCATATGACAAAGTTACATTTGTAAGTGCCAAAGTTGACGTATAAGGTACTGCTCCTGGCATATTTGCTACAGAATAATGCACCACATCATCTATAATATAAACTGGATCTTGATGTGTAGTTGGTTTTGTAGTTTCAAAACACCCGCCTTGATCTACAGCTACATCTACCAATACCGTTCCTGTTCGCATATCTTTAAGCATATCACGAGTGATAAGCTTAGGTGCTTTTGCTCCTGGTATTAATACACCTCCAATAATTAAATCAGACGTTTTTATATGTTTACGAACTGTATATTCGTTTGAGAATTCAGTATTTACGTTAGCTGGCATTACATCATCAAGATAACGTAACCTTTTCATACTAATATCAAGAATAGTAACATCAGCTCCCATTCCTGCTGCCATCTTAGCTGCTTGAGTACCTACTACACCACCACCAAGAACTAATACCTTAGCTGGAGCAACTCCAGGCACACCACCAAGAAGAATTCCTCTTCCTTTTAATGGTTTCTCCAAATATTTAGCTCCTTGTTGGATCGACATACGTCCCGCTACTTCACTCATCGGTGTAAGTAATGGCAAACTACGATCAGGATCTTCTACTGTTTCGTAAGAGATACAAACGGATCCACTCTCAATCATAGCTTTTGTTAAAGGCTCACTTGATGCGAAATGGAAATATGTGAATAATAACTGATCTTTCTTGATCAATTTATATTCTGGTTCTATAGGCTCCTTCACCTTTATAATCATTTCTGCCGTTGCATACACCTCTTCTATAGTAGGTAATATTTTTGCACCAGCTTCAATATATTCTTCATCACTAAAACCACTCTGAAGACCAGCATTTTGCTGAATGAAAACAGTGTGACCATGTCCAACGAGCGCCATCGTACCAGCAGGTGTAACACCTACTCTGTTCTCGTTATTCTTGATTTCCTTAGGAACACCAATTATCATATTCTTATTTTTGGGTCGAAAATAGAAGTTTTCTTGAAATAAACCAATAAAATACACTTAAAAAATATCTTATCCGTAATTTAACAAAACTTAGCAAAACTTGTTAAAAAACAATCAGGATTGGTAGTTTTCTTTAGTTTTTATAGCGAATTTTAAAATAGAGTAATAAAAAGCCTGATATCAAAGTAATCAGATTACATAAAATTATAGGTAAACTTTTTATCAAAAGACCATAACCCAACCAACATGATACTCCGATCACAAAAATTAATAACATCGACAGTGATAAACTTTCTGCAGATTTAGTCTTCCAGGTTTTATACACTTGTGGCAAAAAAGCAGCTGTAGTCAAAGTTGCTGCAACAAATCCAAGAATTTCTACCGAGTTGATCATATCTGTTACTAAAAAAGTCATAAACTTATTATAGTCACACTGAACCTGTCGAAGTGTTACAACATAAAAGTCTTCGATAGGTTCAGACTGACATAAATTTCTTTCTAAGAACTACCCAACAACATTTACAATCTTACCTGGCACTACGATCACTTTTTTAGGTGTTCGTCCATCCAATTGTTGTTGTGTTTTTTCGTGTGCCATAACTGCAGCTTCAATATCCTCTTTACTTAAATCCAAAGGAAGTTCCATTGTAAAACGCATCTTACCATTAAAGGATATAGGATATTGTTTTGTGCTTTCTACCAAATGTTTTTCCTCAAAAATTGGAAAAGCAGCTGTAGCTATAGATTCATTATGACCTAATTTATTCCATAATTCTTCTGCTATATGCGGAGCATATGGAGAAACTAGTATCAATAATGGTTCTAAAATTTCTTTGCTATTACATTTCTGAGCAGTTAATTCATTTACTGCAATCATAAAGGTACTTACCGAAGTATTAAAAGAAAAGTTCTCTATATCTTCTTCTACCTTTTTAATGGTTTTATGTAAGGTCTTTAAATTATCCTTTGTAGGTTCTGCATCCGTTACACCAAAAGCATCTCCATTATGGTATAGTTTCCATAATTTCTTTAAAAATCCATGTACACCAGTAATTCCTGCTGTATTCCAAGGTTTTGCTTGCTCTAATGGCCCTAAGAACATTTCGTATAATCGTAAACTATCGGCTCCATATTGATCGCAAACACCATCCGGATTTACTACATTAAACCATCTTTTGGACATTTTTTCTACCTCTCTCCCGACAATGTACTTACCATTTTCAAGTTCAAATTCTGCATCCTTAAATTGCGGTTGCCAATTTTTTAAATCCTCAGGCAATAACTCATCAGATGCATTTATCATATTAACATCCACTCTAAGTTCCTCTACATCGTACTGATCTTTCAATCCTTTGGAAACATATTTATTCGTGCCACTGATCCTATAAACAATAGCACTAGTGCCCAAAATCATTCCTTGGTTGATTAGCTTCTTCGCAAATTCATCCACAGGAACAATTCCTCTATCAAATAAAAATTTCTGCCAGAAACGCGCATATAATAAGTGACCAGTTGCGTGCTCACTTCCTCCTATATATAGATCTACTTCTTTCCAGTAGTTAATTGCATCTTGTGAAAAAACCTCATCTTCGTTATTAGGGTCCATATATCTATTAAAATAATACGAACTTCCCGCCCAACCCGGCATAGTATTTAACTCCAAAGGAAAAACTGTATCATGATCTATAAAATCATTAGATACGACTTCATTTTTAGTAGTATCCCAAGCCCAAACATCTGCTCTACCTAATGGCGGTTCACCTGTTTCGGTTGGTAAATATTTTTCTACTTCAGGTAATTCTATTGGTAAATGTTTTAGCTCAATCATTTGCGGCATACTGTCTACATAATACACCGGAAACGGCTCTCCCCAATATCGCTGACGACTAAATACTGCATCACGCAATCTATAATTAATTTTACCTTTTCCTTGACCTAACTTTTCTAATTCGTAAATCGCAGTTTTTACTGCTTTTTTATACTTTAATCCATTTAAGAAATCAGAATTAGCAATGATGGTATTGTCTTTATCCGCAAACGCTTCTTCAGAAATATCTACTCCTTCAAAAATATTAGGAATATCAATATCAAAGTGTTTTGCAAAATCATAATCACGTTGATCTCCACAAGGTACAGCCATTACAGCTCCTGTACCATATCCTGCTAACACGTAATCGCCAATCCAGATTGGCACAGGTTCTTTTGTAAATGGATGCTCTGCGTAAGCACCTGTAAAAACCCCACTGATTGTTTTTACATCAGCCATACGATCACGTTCACTACGTTTTGCTGTAGCTTCTATATAAGCTTCAATTTCGGCTTTTTGTTCTGGAGTAGTAATTTTAGCAACTAATTCATGTTCTGGAGCCAATGTCATAAAACTAACACCAAAAATAGTGTCAGGACGCGTAGTAAACACATCAATCACCTCATCATGATCTTTTACATTAAAGGTTACACTTGCTCCTTCTGAACGACCAATCCAATTTGTTTGAGAATCTTTTAGAGGCTGCGGCCAATCAATCGTATTTAATCCGTCAATTAAACGTTGTGCATATGCAGAAATACGCATACTCCATTGCGTCATCTTTTTGCGGATCACCGGATAACCACCACGTTCAGAAACTCCATTAATGATTTCGTCATTTGCTAACACTGTTCCTAATTGCGGACACCAGTTCACCTCTGTTTCGGCAAGATAGGTTAATCTATATTTTAATAATACTTCTTGTTTTTCTTTAGATGAAAAAGCATTCCAACCTTCAGACGTGAAAACAATCACATCATCATCACATACTGCATTAATATTTGTATTTCCTTCTTCGGAAAACAATTGTTCTAATTCAGAAACTGACCTTGCCTTATCAGCATCATTATCATACCAAGAATTAAAAAGCTGAATAAAAATCCACTGTGTCCATTTATAAAATGTAGGATCACTCGTTTTAACTTCTCGACTCCAATCAAAAGAAAAACCAATTTTATCTAATTGTTGACGATATCTAGCAATATTATCCTTGGTAGTGATTGCAGGATGTTGCCCAGTCTGGATAGCATATTGCTCTGCTGGCAACCCAAATGAGTCATATCCTTGCGGATGTAATACATTGAAACCTTTGTGACGTTTATATCGAGCATAGATATCACTAGCAATATATCCTAATGGATGCCCAACATGAAGTCCAGCTCCTGACGGATAAGGGAACATATCAAGTACATAATATTTTGGTTTATCGCTGTTATTTTCAGCTTTAAACGTTCCATTCTCTGCCCAATAGGCTTGCCATCTGGCTTCAATCGTATTAAAATCGTAACTCATGATCTGAAATTAAGACCGCAAATTTACGATTTTATGCGAGTTAAGTATACTTTTTTATCTTAGTTTTTAGCCTTTCTAGCTTTTGCTTCCATTGGTTGTAAACAACTATAAACAAATGCGTTTGTAGGTGTCTCTACGCCTAGTTTTTTACCTTCTTTTACAATAAATCCATTAAAATTATCTAACTCTGAAGACTTACCCTCCATAATATCCCGCTGTGTAGAGGCTGTTGCAGTATATGGCTGTTTACCAATAAAATTCATAATTCCTTCTACAATGTTTGGTGGCATTGCAACTTCTTTTTTTAGAGCGACTTGATATATCTCCAGAGCAGTATTTCTAAGCATTTTATTCAATTCTGGATGCGCATACATTTCTCCTATTGTCGCTCTAGTTAATGCTCCTAAACCACTAACGGTAGCAATGAACATAAATTTACTCCAGATATCTCCTTGAATATTCTCTGAAACTTTATTCTTAAACCCTGCTTTATCAAAAACTTCTTTTACTTTTAATAAACGCTCCGAAGTATTTTCATTTAATTCTCCAAAAATTACCTCTGGAGCATGACCGAAATGTGAAATAACTCCAGGAGATTCAATTTTGCTATAAATCTTACACAACCCTCCCAAAACATATTTTGGATCAATGACAGACATTACTTTTTCAGCATTATCTGCGCCATTTTGAAGGGGAATTACAATAGTATCTTCTTTTAGCATTGGCTTAATAAGTTCTGCAGCTTCTATAACCTGCCAAGATTTAGTACAGATCAATATCAGATCCGCCTTATCAACTTTTTTGATATCATCCGTTACAAGAAAAGGCTTAGTTTCGAAATCGCCATCAATACTTTTAATCTTTAATCCATTATTAAGTATTGCTTGAAGATGGGTTCCTCTAGCAATCATAGATACTTTTTGTCCAGAATGAGATATTTTACCTCCGAAATATCCTCCAACACCACCAACACCAATAATTACTGTATGCATATTTATGGATTATTTGATCAAATGAGGCAATCCCTAATTTAAGCATTAGACCATTATTAAAATTCCTTTGTACGGAATATACTCTTTATTAAGATTTCAAAAAAAGAAAATGGCGATAATATCAATTACCACCATTTTATCACTTAATAAAAAACTTTACTTTAACAAAGTTGAGAAGCAGTAGTATGGCAGAGTGCTCTGCGACTTGCTAGACTAATTCCTCCTCCTTTAATCTTATTTAAATTAAGTAAAGAAATCTTTGTTTTTTTAAGCTTTAACGTTTTGATGTCTTTTTTCATAATGGTTTTAAGTTTTAGTGAATTATAAATTTAACACCCAATCTTATCACATATTAACAATTGAGCGTTTTGGTTTATTTAATGTTGAAGTTCTACTTAAATCTGTGGAATTACGAAACAAAATAAAATAACCTGACAGAGTTTTAGTATCCAAAAGACATTTTAGACAAACATATAGTTGAAACCGAAAAATTTTTACTCTTATTATTCGTTATCCAAATAGTAAAAATTAATTACACCTCTTAATACCGAGATCCTATTTTAGTAACAGGATTAATTTATTATTTTTACCTGCAAAACAAATCTCTATGGGCTCATCTTTCGAAAAATATCAGAAGCGTAGACTAATATCCTCTTACTTCTCTGTGGTGATTAGTATCTCTCTGGTACTTTTCCTTTTAGGTTTATTAGGGCTTTTGGTATTAAACACTAAAAAAGTAGCTGATCACTTTAAAGAAAAAATTGCACTTACCATTTATTTAAAAGATACTGCAAAAGAAGTAGAGATAAAACAGATGGAAAAAAGTTTAGCACTTGCAGAATACACAAAATCAACTACCTACATTTCTAAGGAAGAAGCGGCCGAAGAGCACAGCAAAGATATAGGAGAGAATTTTATGGATTTTCTTGGTTATAATCCTTTACAAAATTCAATTGATGTTTATCTTAAAGCTGACTTTGTAGATCAAGTAAAAATTGATGAAATTACTACTACTATTACCAAAAAAGATTTTGTTGACGAAGTAACATATGATAAGCCTCTAATTTCTTTGTTAAATGATAATATCAAGAAAATAAGCTTTTGGGTATTACTAATTAGTGGGATTTTTACTTTTATCGCAGTACTTTTAATTAATAGTTCTATACGACTTTCCGTTTATTCTAAACGATTTATTATTAAGACTATGCAGATGGTAGGAGCCACGAAAAGATTTATACGCAAACCTTTTGTCTGGAAAAGTGTTCGTTTAGGAATGATAGGTGCTATTGTTGCTCTAATTGGTGTTGCTGTAGTTTTATATTATTTAGACAAGGCTTTTCCGGAACTAACATTGCTTAGTGATAAAATATTATTGATAGGTTTGTTCGGAGGAGTTTTTGGGATTGGAATTTTAATTACCTGGATTAGTACTTTTTTTGCTACCCAACGTTTCCTAAATCTGAGAACTGATGAATTATATTATTAAAGAGTAAATTCATGAAACCAATTTATTGGAACGTTGACCCAGAAATCACAACTCTTTTTGGTGTTTTTCCATTAAAATATTATGGATTGTTATTTGTAATAGGACTGCTATTAAGCTACCGAATTCTAAAAAAAGTATTTATTACAGAAAACATTTCTTTAAAAAACCTGGATACACTTGCTAACTATATATTTATTGGCACGCTAGTAGGTGCAAGATTAGGACATTGTTTATTTTACGATTTTGAATATTTCTCGCAACACCCTTTAGAAATTTTCCTCCCATTTAAAATATCCTCCAATGGTTGGAATTTTACTGGTTTTACAGGTCTTGCTAGCCATGGTGGTGCAATTGGAATTTTAATCGCCATTACAATTTTTATAAAAAAGACCAAACTACCTTTTTTATGGATTATGGATAAAATAGCCATTGTAATTCCTATTGGATGTGCTTTTATTAGATTTGGCAACTTTATGAATTCAGAAATCTATGGCAAACCAACCAATAGTAATTATGGAGTTGTTTTTATGAAAGATGATTTAATCGCTAGACACCCTACTCAATTGTACGAAGCCTTTTCTTTTCTAACTATTTTTGTAATTCTGTGGTTTATAAATAAAAAGAAAATATTCTTTAACCAAAATGGAGTTGTATTTGGCATATTTTTGATTTTAATGTTTTCTGCTAGATTCATCATAGAATTTTCTAAAGAGAATCAGGTAGCTTTTGAGGATAGTATGGTATTAAACATGGGACAAATGCTTAGTATTCCATTTATTATTACTGGTGCAATATTAATTATTTTGAAAATCAACAAAAGAGAAGTAGTTGCTTCTCAAACTTAAAGCGTATGAAAAAATTAGGGAAAATTTGGTTTGCTTGTGCTTTTGTTCTTTTTATAGTCTTTATAACAATTGCTTTTCAAACCTTTAAACCTATACAAAATGTACAACCAGATGATGTAATAAAAATAACAGGAGTTGTTTCAAAAATAGAAGAACGAAGTGGTTTTGATATTGCCATCACTTTAGAAAACGATCCTCATTACTATTATATCAATCGTGGATTAGAATATGGATTAACTATAGAAAAGTTACAAGATCAAATACTAAATAAAAAAGTGGTTTTGTATCCTATTCATAGATGGACTATATTTACACCTGACAAGATCATGGGACATATAGCTAAACTAATGATTGATGATCAGGTAATTTTTAATGAAATTAACAACGACATTCATGAGCAAACATTCTAACAATACTTCAGTGCACAAACCGGATTTTGTTTTTGGTAAAAAGAACTATGTAGTAATGGCTATCGGAATTGCAGTAATTGCACTAGGATTTATTCTTATGGCAGGAGGAGGAAGTGACGATCCCAACGTTTTTAATCCTGACATCTATAGTTTTAGAAGAATCCGATTAGCTCCTATGGTCGTTTTAATTGGTTTCGGAATTGAGGTCTACGCTATTTTATTGAATCCTGACAAGAAGAAAAACTAACAAACAAACAATTTCTATTCTGGTAATTATATATTTGCATCGAAATTTACAAATTGTTCCTTATGGAAACTATTGATGCGATTATTTTAGGTGTTATTCAAGGGCTTACAGAATTCTTACCTGTTTCTTCTAGTGGCCATTTAGAACTTGGCAAAGCTATTCTTGGTGATGAAAGTGTCCCAGAAGAATCATTACTGTTTACAGTAGTCTTACATTTTGCAACTGCGCTTAGTACTATTGTTATATTTAGAAAAGATATTTTTCAAATTATCAAAGGTCTTCTACAATTCAAAAGGAATGATGAAACCATGTTTTCTTTAAGAATTATAGTATCAATGATTCCCGCAGTATTAGTTGGTTTATTTTTTGAAGAACAATTGGAACAACTTTTCGGAGGAAATATTCTTCTAGTAGGTTTTATGTTAATTATTACCGCAATCCTTTTATGGCTAGCTGATAAAGCTAAGGATACTAATAAGATAGTTACTACATCTAATGCATTTGTTATAGGAATCGCGCAAGCGATTGCTATGCTACCTGGAATTTCCCGAAGCGGTGCTACCATTTCTACTTCTGTATTACTTGGTAATGACAAAACAAAAGCGGCTCGATTTTCCTTCTTAATGGTAATTCCATTAATTTTTGGTAAAATTGGAAAAGACTTACTGAGTGGAGATTTAAATTTTTCTGCAGAAAACAATACACCTTTAATTCTTGGGTTCATTGCTGCATTTATATCAGGCCTTTTTGCCTGTACTTGGATGATTTCTTTAGTAAAAAAGAGTAAATTATCATATTTTGCCTTATATTGTGTTATTGTTGGCGTTGTAGCCATCATTTTTGGTTTTATTAAATAGCCCCCAATAATGTTAACCGAACAAGATTATAAAGACGGTCAAGTCCTTTTGATCGACAAACCTTTACAATGGACATCCTTTCAGGTTGTTAACAAACTTCGTTGGTTAATTCGTAAAAATTTTGGGATTAAGAAAATAAAGGTAGGACATGCAGGAACTTTAGATCCTCTTGCTTCTGGATTACTTATTATATGTACCGGTAAATTCACAAAAAGAATACAAGAATTTATGGGGCAAACCAAGGAATATACTGGAACTATTACGCTAGGAGCAACCACTCCTTCTTATGATTTAGAAACAGAAGTTGATCAAACTTTTCCTATAGATCATATTTCGGAGGAAATAATACACACCACCACAAAACAATTTATTGGTGAAATCGAACAATATCCTCCTGTTTTTTCTGCTTTAAAAAAAGATGGAAAACGACTCTATGAATATGCTCGAGAAGGAGAAGAAGTAACAATCGCATCTAGAAAAATTACAATTACAGAATTTGAAATTACAAGAATAGAATTACCCGAAGTAGATTTTAAAGTAATTTGCGGAAAGGGAACATACATTAGATCATTAGCACACGATTTTGGAAAAGCATTGAAAAGTGGTGGTCACCTAAGTGTTTTAAGAAGAACTAAAATAGGTGAATTCTCGGTACATGATGCTATCAGTCCAGAAACATTTGAGAAACAGCTACGTACAGAAATTGAAACCGCATAAAATATTGTAACAGAAAAGTAGTTATAGATACCTATGGAATTTATAGAAAGACATAAAGCCTTAATAATCACATCAATGTTGATGGGTATTTTCGTTTTGACACTCTATAATATCAACATGGTCAACAAGAAAAAGGAACAATCTGAGATTCTTATGGAAATTCCAGAAGAATTAATGGAAGAACTTACCAAAGAAGAAGAACCAGAAATTCCCCAAGAAGAAGATCGACAATTGATAGCTTCTAAAAGGACTCATGATGCCTTTAATGAAGATTTTGAGGATTCTGAAGATTTCGAACAAAGAATAAAATCCCTTACCGAAACTGCAGAAGCAACAGAAGAAACCTCCAACAGTGATCAACTTACCGAAGGACAAGAGGCAATTGAAGAAGACATCACAACTGAAGAAGTTCCTGAGGCAAAAAAAGAAGAAAAACCAATTACTGAAGAGGTAAACAATCGAAATAGCTCCGTTACCTTTACCTTAAAAGGAAGAGAAAAAAAGGATATCCCTAATCCGATTTATACCTGTAATGGAAGCGGAAAAGTTGTTGTAAAAATTGAGGTGAACCAAAACGGTTATGTAACTGATGCAAAAATTGACAAAAAGAAATCCACTACTAGGAATGAATGTCTTTTTGACAATGCTTTGGACTATGCGCAAGATGCTCTATTTTCTTCTTCAGATTTAAAAGAACAAAAAGGATTTATTACCTATTACTTCAATTATGGAGGGTAAACTATAATAATTTCACCAAATCTTCTGCCACATTTTGTCCTTTATCCTTATTATACCAAACTTGTAAATCTTGTTTAAATTGTGGATCTAAACCTCCATGCTTCTCTTTATAATCGTTTACCATTTTAGTAGCAACAGATGGTCTTGGTCCCCAAGTACTAACTACTTCTTTGGTATCCTTATTGTATGCTATTAACTTAGGTATGGATTTTCCACCATTAGTTAGAAAATTATTCATTAACTCATCATTATCATCTCTGGATACAATCCTAAGATCAATCCCTTCATTCATCTCAGAAAGCTTATTGATTACTGGTAAGGATTGCGCAGCATCACCACACCAACCTTCTGTTAGTACTAACCAAGTAATATTTGTTTCCGCTTTTGAAACTGTATTGGCTATGGTTTCATTAATTTTTATAGTCTTATCTAATCGTTTCATTCTACGATCATTTAACATACTATAATTAGTAAGTGCATCAGATTGTTCATGTCCGGTTGATTTTCCTTCAGCTAACAAACTGCTCACTATATTTCTATATTCTTGATAAGAATAGGAGTTCTCTATTCCTCCTTCTATTAATTCATTTATTGTCATTGTAGTTGTATCCATGATTATTTGCTTATATCTTACACAATAGGACGATATAAAAGCTTAAAACTTACAAATAGTGTGCTATAACGAATAACCAAATAGCTTTTCAAAAATACATTTTATGCTTCATTTATTATTTAGATAAAATTATCTTTTTCAGTAAATGACAACTTTGAATTCATAAAAAAACAATTTCCTATCAATTCAAAATATATACTAGAATAATGTATTTTTAAAAAATCAAAAATCAAATCATGGAAAAACATAGATGTGGTTGGTGTATTGGAGATTCTTTATATGAATCCTATCACGATAATGAATGGGGAGTTCCTCTACACGATGAGCGTCTTCTATTTGAATTTTTAGTTTTAGAAACATTTCAAGCTGGATTAAGCTGGATTACCATTCTTAGAAAACGAGAAAATTTTAGAGTTGCTTTTGACAACTTTGATTATAAAATCGTAGCCCAATATAATGAGTCTAAAAAAGAAGAATTGCTTCAAAATGCAGGGATTATTAGAAATAAACTAAAAGTAAATTCCGCAATTACCAATGCTCAAAATTTCATGAAAATCCAAGAAGAGTTCGGAAGTTTTGACTCTTATATCTGGGGATTTATAGACAGCAAACCTATTGTAAATAAAAGGAACCATCATAAAGAATGCCCTGCTACCACCGAAATTTCTGATATTATTAGTAAAGATTTAAAAAAACGCGGTTTCAAGTTTGTTGGATCAACGGTTATTTACGCATTTATGCAAGCCATCGGAATGGTAAATGATCACACTGTAGATTGTTTTAGATACAATGAAGTTTAAAAAATGGCTGGCGAAAAGAATTTAACCACACTGATTCAAAAAATGACTCCAGAACTACAACCTGGAGTGTATGTTTTTACAACAGTAAAAACAACAGATTTAATTGAAAGAAAAGATATTATCTGTGAGTTCAAAGAACAAAAAGGAATTACACTAGTTTTAAAACGCGAAACAGCTGATAATCTTAACTTAAAATACGAATTTATTGCCTCTTGGATAACACTAAAAATTCTTTCTTCTCTTGATGCAATTGGGTTTACTGCAATTTTTTCTGCAGAATTAGCAGCTAATGAAATAAGTTGCAACGTGATCGCAGGTTATTATCACGATCACATTTTCGTTAACACGAAGGATGCAGAAAAAACAATTGAGATTCTTAAAAGATTATCGCAAAACTATCCGAATAAAAACTGATTACTCTATAATTTCACTCCGTATGATAGATCCCCAGAATCGCCTAATCCAGGAATAATATAACCTTTACTATTTAATTCTTCATCTATGGCAGCGATCCAAAGATGCGTATTTTTTGGAAAAACATCCTTAATATATTCTACACCCTTGCGAGAGCCAATAACAGATATGATATGAATTTGCTTTGGTTCTCCATGACTTTTCATAGCGTTTATAGTGTTCTCTAATGTTTTTCCTGTGGCAAGCATAGGATCCGCTAATAACAGTGTTTTATTTTCTAAAGAAGGAGATGCTAGATAATTAACAATCACTTCAAAATCATCAGTATCATCAACATGATCTCTATAAGCAGATATAAATGCATTTTCTGCAGTATCAAAATAATTAAGCAGTCCCTGATGTAAGGGCAAACCTGCTCGTAAAATAGAACATAAAACCAATGCTTTTTCTGGTACAGAAATTTCTCTATTGCCTAGTGGCGTTTGAACACTCTTTGTAGTGAATTCTAAAGTTTTACTTAACTCATAACCTAAAACTTCTCCTATGCGCTCTATATTTTTTCTAAAACGCATCCTATCTTTTTGGATCACTTGATCCCTAATTTCACCAATAAATTGATTTAAAATAGAATTTTCTGTTTCAAGATTGTGAATAATCATACTAAGTAAAATTTAATAGATATAAAACTACTTTAAATATTCCATAAAAGCATCTCTTGGGATTTCTTTTGCTCCTAAACTTTCTAAATGATCCGTGTGAACCTGACAATCTACCAATTGCACTCCTTTTATCTGTAAAAACTCAATTAACTTAATAAACCCATATTTAGATGCATTACTTACTTTAGAAAACATACTCTCTCCACTAAATATTTTTTTGTCTTCTAACCATATACCATATAAACCACCTACTAATTCGGACCCTTGCCATACTTCTGTAGAAACTGCGTAACCTTCCTGATGAAGTAATGTGTATGCATGTTTCATATCTGATGTTATCCAAGTACCTAATTGATCAGGACGACTTATAGTTGCACAATTACTAATTACTTGGTCAAAGTTTTTATTAAAAGTAACTTCGAAGGAATTCTTTCGAAGTAGTTTTCTCATACTTTTACTAATTTTAAGATCTTCCGGAAAAAGAACCATTCTGGGGTCAGGACTAAACCATAAAATTGGTTGATCATCATCATACCAAGGAAAAATACCATTATAGTATGCGTGTAACAATCTAGGGATAGAAAGATCTCCTCCTACCGCCAATAACCCGTCTTTATTAGTCGCAGATACGGGTGGAAAATCTATGGAATCATTAAGTATATACAAATCTGAATGCTCTAACGTTTCTACAACGTTAAATATCAATTAGTTGTTTGAATTGACCAAAAAAATCGCAATATTTGTTAGAACCTTTTAAGATAAATTTTGTTCATCATTGCTTTTTTGAGTTTTATTAAAAGGTTAACCTAAAACCACAATATGAAAAGTCCGATACTAATGTATCGGACTTTTTACTTTTATACTAGGTACTAGGACAAGCCTAGTGCTAATCTATATGTATTGATTTACCTAAAATGGTAAATCATCATGATCTTCTTCCTTAAGGTTTGTTGCAGGTTCAAACGCATCTGCTGGTGGCATAGGAGCTGAACCAGAAGGAGCAGCTGCCTGTAAGTTTTCTATTCTCCATCCTTGGATTGAGTTAAAATATTTAGTTTCTCCTTGAGGATTCACCCATTCACGACCACGCAAATTGATACTTATTTTTACATCTTGACCTACCTGAAAGCTGTTTAATAAATCACATTTATCCTGAACAAACTCTACCATTATATGTTGCGGATATTGTTCTTCTGTAGTAACCACTATCTCACGCTTTCTGAAACCATTGTTTCCAAAAGTTTGTGTCTCACCGACCATCTTTACTTTACCTTGTACTTCCATCTTTTTAATTATTGTATTGCTGCTAAAATATTCCAGGCAGTATAAATATCATCCATATCTAAATACTGCTGTGCAAATTTATGAATTTCTATTAGGTTAGCATCCTGAATTTTATCCTTAATATCAGTATTGTTATTAACAAAATCTTGAACCTCAACATTTGTAGGTATTCTCTGTACATTACCTAATTTTCCTAAATCATTTCCAGTAAACACAGTACTATTTTTTACATTATCGGGCAAAGCATCTATACCTATACCGATGGTACTTAAAGGTTTTGGAACCTCAAACATACCCATATTGGCTCTTGTGTACCAATTACCACCCATACGAGCAACTTGATCAATTTTATATTGATCAATCTTACCATCATTATCAAGTATCTCTTTTTTAATATGCATTAGTAACACTTCGCAAATAACAAGGTTCCCAGCACCTCCTTCATTCCCCAAAGAAACTATCTCATTCACTTTACACTCAAACTGAACAGGAGCTTCTGCTACTCTAAACGATTTTATCTTTTCGGATGGCAACATCGTTAAACCAGCTTTATCGAACTCATTTACACCTTCAGGATACTCAGTGCTAGACAATGACATTTGCTGAACAATATCATAATTAACAATATTGATAACCACTTCCTTTGAAGCTATGCTATTTTCTAAAGTATGCTTAGTCGAATTATCTCTTACTCTTCTTGCAGGCGAAAAAATAAGAATTGGCGGATTAGCACTAAAAACATTAAAAAAACTAAACGGCGAAAGGTTAGGATTACCATCTTCATCGATAGTACTTGCAAAAGCGATAGGCCTAGGGCCAATTGCTCCAAGCATCATTCCATGTAATTTTCCTGTGGAAACTTCTGAGGGATCTATACGTATCATAAATAAAATCTATTACACAAAGATACTTAAACTTTATAGCTCTTAGGCTTCAATCGATTGGTTTTACTTACCTTAGTTTAGAAACAATAAATTAGTTTTAAAACGTTTATATTTAGAGTTTGGTAACACATTTTTTATGAATTTTTCTGATGAACGTAATCTAGCTAGTTACTTTATAATATTTGCGGTTCTTGTAATTACAGGTCTTGTACTATGGAACACATCTTTATTTCTTCAACGATTAAAAAAGGATGAAAATATTAAAATGCAAGTTTGGGCGCAGTCGTTTAAGGCATTAAGTAGCTCTGGAATAGACGGATCTAGTGATTTAAGTCTAGATGAATATTTAGAATTATCTAACCTTATTAATCGTACCAACACTACTATTCCAACAATAATTACAAATTCTGAAGGTGATTTTATTAAAAGTCCATCAGGAGAAATAAATATCGCAAGTACCACACTTAACCTGCCAGACAATGTTACTGAAGAAGAACTCGTTGATTATTTAGCACGAATGAAATCTGAAAATGAGCCGATAGTATTAGATCTTAAAGGAACGGTGCAATATGTGTATTATGGAAATTCTTCTATTCTTAATAAATTAAAATATTACCCAATAGCAATTGCTTTAATAATCTTTCTATTAATTGGTGTTATTTATTTCTTCTTTACCACCTCTAAAGCTAGCGAACAAAATAAGCTCTGGGCAGGTATGGCTAAAGAAACTGCTCATCAAATTGGAACACCTCTTTCTTCTTTAGTTGGATGGAATGAAATTTTAAAAGTAGAACATGTTAATCCCGAATATATAGTAGAAATAGAAAAAGATATTTCTAGATTAAAAGTTATTACAGAGCGTTTTTCTAAAATTGGATCTATTCCCAAATTAGAAGAAGTAGACATTGTACAAGAAACGAGTGAAGCATATACTTATCTACAATCTCGAAGTTCTAAGTTGATTAATTTTTCAATTAATTTACTTGAAAAACCAATTCCGGTTCATTTAAACTCTCAGTTATATAGCTGGACTATTGAAAATTTAGTTAAAAATGCAATTGATGCCATGCGCGGTAAAGGGGATTTAAATATTGATTTATCAGAGGACTCCAAACGAGTATACATTAGAATTACAGATACGGGAAAGGGAATTCCTAAAAGTAAGTTTACTAAAATATTTGAACCTGGTTATACTTCTAAAACTAGAGGTTGGGGACTTGGTCTTTCGCTAGCTAAAAGAATCATTGAGGATTATCACTCTGGTAAAATTAGAGTTTTAAGATCGGAAATAGGCAAGGGCACTACTTTTCAGATTACATTAAGTAAATCTGATACTGTTAGTATAACATAATTCTCTTATAAACGTTATAAGCTACAAACCTTATAAAGTGAAAACCGAGTATATTGTTTTAAAAGAAACTGTTCTAAATAATAATTGTCCTGAATGTTATTCTACAGAAAGCTTATTACTTTCATTTAAGCAAAAGAAATCATTTTCTAAACTTTTTGTCAAAACTAAGAAAGAAGTTATTGAAAGCATGGATTGCAAAAAATGTGAAACTACTATTTTTCCAGGACGTTGGACAGATGATATCGAAAGAGTATATAATTATCACAAAAAAACCATTAACCTAAAACCATCAGGAATTAAATTTACTGGGTTATTTTACCTAATAGTTACTTTAGTAATTGTTATAGGAGTTGTATTAGGTATATTTCTTCTACGTCCAGAACTTTTTCAAATGTAATATTGTATTACTCATATTGACTCATTACTTCTCGTAATTCATCTGGGATACTAAAAGTCTTATCTATATTAAAATCAAAACAAACGGCTACATCATTACCTATAGCGCATAATACTTCATTATCGTTATAAAGTTCATGATACAATCCAAAACTAGAGTTTTTTATAAACGTTACTCTGGTTTTAATCAATACATTTCCAGGAAAGAAAAGTGGGTTTTTAAAATCACATTTTGTAGAAACAAGCATCGGTCCTTTCTTAGTTTCGGTATGTAATTTGGCCAATCCAGAAACTTCCCAAAACTGAACGCGAGCACTTTGCATATACTTCATGAAATTCACATTATTTACATGCTGATACGTATCCATTTCACTCCAATCAATTCTTAATTGTAGCGACAATTTAAATTCTGAAGTAGTACTCATTTTATAAATTCGATTGAATCTTTTCGGCTAATATTTCAAATTCATCTTTGGTCATGGCTACTTTCGATTGAAAAGTCATCTCTTTCATTTCATTAATCGGTATTAAATGAACGTGAACATGGGGTACTTCTAGACCTACTACTGCAATACCAACTCTCTTACAAACAACAGATTTTTCAATTGCCTTAGCTACTTTTCGAGAAAAACGCATTAATTCGATATAAGTTTCTTCATCGAGATCAAATATTCTGTTTTCTTCTTTTTTAGGAATACATAAGGTATGCCCTTTTGCATTTGGATTTATATCCAAAAAAGCATAAAAATGCTCATCCTCAGCGACTTTATAAGAGGGTATTTCGCCATTAATAATCTTAGTGAACAGGGTAGACATCCGTTAAAACTTTTAGTTGGTTTATTAAAACGGAATATAGGATATTTCTGGCAAAATAAAGGTCATAAAAAAACCTTTCTCATTTTTTTAAGAAAGGTTTTCGTAACTACCTGTAATATTTTACTCTCGTGTAATTTCTACAACATCAAATTTCATAATCCCATTAGGGACTTGAATTTCTGCTACTTCTCCCACACTTTTTCCTAAAAGACCTTTTCCAATAGGCGAATCAACAGATATCTTACCTGTTTTAAGATCAGCCTCACTCTGCGCAACTAACTTATATGTCATTTGTGCGCCATTCGTTTGGTTTTTAATTTTAACTGTAGAGTGTATTAATGCTTTTGAGGTGTCTAATTGAGATTCATCAATTAAACGCGCTCCAGATAATGTTGCTTCTAATTTAGAAATTCTCATCTCTAGTAACCCTTGTGCTTCTTTGGCCGCATCATACTCAGCATTTTCACTTAAATCCCCTTTATCACGAGCTTCTGCAATAGCCTGCGACGCCTTTGGTCTCTCTATATCTTTAAGGTTATTTAATTCGTCTCTTAACTTTTTTAGCCCTTCTGCAGTGTAATAAGATACTTTGCTCATAACTTCATCGTTTATATAAATACAAAAAATCCCACGGCTATGGGACTTTAACTATAAACAAATATAATAAAAAATAATACCGAATCACATTTTTACTTAATTTGGTCATTTAAAAAATTGCACTTGGATTAGTAAAGAATATCTTTCTTTATTATTAATACAACAAAAAATGAAAAAGATAATATTAGTAGTTTTTATTTCAGTATTTATTCTCTCCTGTAGTAACGATGATGGGCGTTCTAATAATCCTAATCTCCCTTCTATTGGTTTTAATCATACGGTAAATTTAGACTTGCCACAATTTAACGAGCTTAAATTTCCTGGAAACTTCGAAGTAATCAGAATTGAAGGAGTAGGGATAAAAGGAGTTATTATTTATAATATAGATAACACTTTGTATTCTGCTTTTGAATTGAGTGATCCTAATATCACTCCTAGTAGCTGCTCTGCATTAAGCGTAACAGGGATTAGAGCTGAATCTAATTGTGGAAATGATAATGCTTATGAAATTATTAATGGACAACAATTAGAAGGAGAAGGAGGGTTTCCTCTTTTAAGATATCAAATTAGAAGAGAAGGAAATATTTTAGTCGTTTCTAATTAATAGGTGGACAAACCATCTTTTAGATTAATTAAATGAAGGTCATCCCTATACTCACGGATAATTTCGATCGCTTTTTTACTACGTAAACCAGATTGACAGCAAACTACAATTGATTTTTTATTGTTTAGCTCAGAAGTTTTGGTGGATATCGTATCTAAAGGGATATGAATACCTCCAATATTATAATGCTCAAATTCTTTTTGAGACCTAACATCTAGAATTTGATAGTTTTCTAAATTTTTCTTTAGTTCGGT
Source organism: Aquimarina sp. AD1 (assembly GCF_003443695.1). Classification (NCBI taxonomy): domain Bacteria; kingdom Pseudomonadati; phylum Bacteroidota; class Flavobacteriia; order Flavobacteriales; family Flavobacteriaceae; genus Aquimarina; species Aquimarina sp. AD1. Next base: position 3,457,018 of record NZ_CP031966.1, read on the forward strand.
AGCAGAAATTTCCTTGAAAGTATTTGATTTAATACCACAGAAAAAATCATAGTCGTCAACCAATTGATCTATATAGATATTTTCATTTTTATTAAAGCTTAATATTTGCTGTTGTAAGGTAAGGGCGTCAAAATAGAGTAATTTCCCTTTTAAAACTTCTCCTATACCAACGATTATTTTAATAGTTTCATTTGCTTGAAGGTTGCCTATAATTCCGGGTAATATTCCCAAAACTCCTATATCCGAACAATTTGGAACAGCACCTTCTTCTGGAGGGTTAGGAAATAAGCATCGATATGTAGGACCATTTTCATAATTCAATACAGAAACTTGTCCTTGAAATTTAAATATAGAACCAAATACTAACGGCTTATCAGTAATCACACACGCGTCGTTTACTAAATACCTAGTTGGAAAATTATCACTTCCGTCTACGATAATATCATACTCGGAAAAAAGTTCTAATGCATTATCATTATCCAATTTCTCTTCATATACTTTAAAAAACACAAAAGGATTTAGTTTTGATAATTTTTCTGAAGCTACCTTAGCTTTTGATTTTCCAATATCATCTACCGTATATAAAACTTGTCTTTGAAGATTTGTTTGGTCAACAACGTCGTTATCTATAATCCCAATAGTGCCAACACCGGCAGCAGTAAGATACTGTAAAATAGGGCAGCCCAATCCTCCTGCGCCAATCACTAAAACCTTAGCTGACTTTAATTTTTCTTGGCCTTCTAAACCTATCTCATTTAATAAAATATGACGGCTATATTGTATTTTTTCTTCTTTATCTAGCATTTTACGAACAAACTATAAAGGTATTACAATTTATTTCCAATTATGAGCCCAATCTTTCCAAACTACCTCCAACCCTTTAGATTTTAACATCATTACTACTTCTTCCGTAGAACGTTCGTCAGAAATTTCAAACTGTTCTAGTGATTGAGGTTCTACGGCATAGCCTCCAGGATTTGTCTTAGACTCTGCACTAATAGAAGTAATCCCTAGATTCACAATATTTTCTCGAAAAATTTCACCTTCTCTAGTAGACATAGATAACTCTACATCCTCATCCAATAAACGGAATGCACAGATTAACTGCACTAAATCAGCATCTGTCATTTCAACTTTTGGTTCTAATCCACCACTATGAGGTCTCAACCTGGGAAATGATATAGAATATTTGGTCTTCCAATACGTCTTCTGTAAATACTGCAGATGTAAAGCAGTAAAAAAACTATCAGCTCTCCAATCTTCTAAACCAAATAAAGCACCTAGACCTATTTTATGAATTCCTGCGCGTCCCAATCTATCTGGAGTCTCTAATCGATAATCAAAATTTGATTTTCTTCCTTTCGGATGATGTTTTTTATACTCTCCTTTATGATATGTTTCTTGATATACTAAAACCGCATATAAACCACTATCAATCAACAACTCATAATCTTCTTGATCTAATGGTTGTACTTCTATAGTGATATTAGCAAATTTAGATTGTATTAGTTTAATAGCATTATCAATATATGCTACACCTACGGTTCTATTTGCTTCTCCTGTAACTAAAAGAATATGATCATACCCTTTTGATTTTAGAAAAGCTACCTCTTTCAATATTTCCTGATCAGATAAAGTTCTACGAGGTATTTTATTAGTCATACTAAAACCACAGTACGTACAAATATTTTGGCATTCATTACTTAGATACATGGGCGCATACATTTGTATGGTATTTCCGAACCGTTTCTTTGTAACCTGATAACTCAATTGTGCCATTTGTTCCAAATATGGTTTAGCAGCTGGAGAAATTAAAGCTTTAAAATCCTCAATAGTCCTATTATTTGCATCTAAAGCTTTCTGAACATCCCGTTCAGTTTTCCTAAGAATATCGGATAAGACGGAGTCCCAATCATATTGGTCAAATATGTGTTTGAAACTAGTCATTCAAAAAACTTGTTAAAGGGCTACTTGCTTCTGCGTGCTTTTTGATTGGAGCCAATTTAGCTTTATATGCCAACCTACCTGCTTCAACCGACATTTTAAAAGCTTTAGCCATCGCTACTGGGTCTTCCGAAACAGCAATAGCTGTATTTACTAAGACTGCATCAGCACCGATTTCCATTGCATGAGCTGCATGAGATGGACTACCTATACCAGCATCTACTATTACAGGAACATTACTCTGATCTATGATTATTTCTAAAAAATCCAATGTCTTTAATCCTTTATTACTTCCTATTGGCGCTCCTAAGGGCATTACACATTGCGTACCTACTTCTTCTAATCGTTTACATAAAACAGGATCTGCATGTATATAAGGCATCACAACAAAACCAAGTCTTACGAGCTCTTCTGCCGCTTTTAATGTTTCAATAGCATCTGGCAATAAATATTTTGGATCCGGATGAATCTCTAATTTAATCCAATTCGTCTCTAGAGCTTCTCTTGCCAACTGAGCAGCAAAAACAGCTTCTTTAGCATCTCTAACTCCAGAAGTATTTGGTAATAAATTAATTCTTGGATGATCTAAATGAGTCAGTATATCATCATCTTCATTTGTAACATCAACTCTCTTAAGTGCCACAGTTATCAACTCACTCTCAGAAACTACTAATGCTTCTCTCATCTGATCCGATGAACTAAATTTCCCTGTTCCGGTAAACAACCTAGACGAAAACTGTTTGTCTGCAATTTTTAATGTATCCATTGTGTTTTTAGCTTTCGGTTATAGCCATTAGCTTTTTTATATTTTTTATTCTTTCTTCTAAATCATCTTGCTTTGTAAGCATTCCTGAGACAGCAATTCCGTTTACTCCAGTATCTAAAATTTGATCTATGTCATTCTGCTCAACACCTCCAATTGCAACTATTGGCGTATTATGATCATCTAATTCTGAAATAATTTTTTGATATCCATCTAACCCCAATACTGGACTTAACTTTTTTTTGGTATCGGTATGTCTAAAAGGTCCTAGTCCTATATAATCCACTCCATCTTCCTTATGTTTTATACAATCTTGTAATGTATTAGCGGTACCTCCGATAATAAAATTATCTCCTAAAATAGTTCTCGCCTCTTTAGGATTCATATCTTCTAATCCCAAATGCACACCATCAGCTTGAGAAGCTTTTGCTATGCTTACGCTATCATTAACAATCATAACAGCTGCATATTGATCACAGATTTCTCTACATTTTAAAGCCGTATTTAATACCGTAGCAGGATCCATATCCTTTAAACGTAATTGTACCCATCGAACACCAGCTTCACATGCTTCCCCAATATGTTGTAAATGTTCTTGTGGAGATTTGCCTTGAGAGATATATTGTAGTGTAGTCATTATATTTTAGAATTTATGATACGCCAAAAGCGAGGTGTTAGAACTTAGTACTTTTTCTATGTACTGCTTTCCTCTATAACAGGATTTTAATAACGGAAAACCTTGAGATAAATATGCTGTTATAGCTGATGATAATACACAACCACTTCCATGTTTTTCAGTTATGTTTTTGTTTTTAGGATTTAATACAAAGTAAGTTCCCTGCTTGGTAAATAATTCGTCTTTTCCCAGCATTTCTTCTCGATGGCCTCCTTTTAGCAATACATTCGTTTTATTAGAAATATGTTGTATCGTTTCTTCAATAGTTTTATCAGGATAAAAAGCATTAATTTCACTATAATTTGGAGTCAAAAGATATATTTTATCTAATATCTCTTCGAATTCAGGTGCTACAATTGAAAGCTCATGAAAATCATAAGCCGAACTTGATTTTAAAACTGGATCTAAGACAATTTTCATATTACTATTCTTCTCTAATAGAAAGTCAATAATATCAAGAAGTACTTTCCAATTTTGGATAATTCCGATTTTTACATAATCAATCTTAAATCTTTTCAATAAAACTTCTATCTGATCCTTTATAATTTGTTCTTCGATCCAATGACATGCCTCAAAATCTTTGTCATTCTGAATAGTATTTGCCGTACAAACTGCTATTCCATAACATTTTAAAGCTTCAAAAGTTTTAATATCTGCTGTTAATCCTGCTCCCGAAGAAGGGTCAAAACCGGCAATTGTAAGTACATTAGGACGATTTTGCATATAGAATCTAAATCGTGTCTTTTAACACTATATTATTTGCTTCCTGTATTTTAGAAAAACTATTTATAGGATCTTCAGTATTCCAAATACCACCTAAAACACCAACTCCTTTAAATCCTAAATCATAGGTTTTTTGTAAAGTAGTTTCATTAATTCCTCCCATTCCGATAATGGTATGATTCAAGTCATTTACATCAAAACCTTTCCCTTCATAACCTGCTTTAGAAATTGATCCAAAAACCGGACTTAATAAAACATATTCGAAATCTGCTTTACATGCTTCAATATCCTCTTTAGAATGAAAAGAACTTGTCACAGAAAACCCTTTATTAGTATAAACTTTAATAGTAACTTCTAATGCATCTTCTAGATCAATACGTGCTTGCTCTTGTAAATGAATCCCTCTTAATTTATATTCTTGAGTAAGCTCGGGAAACTGATGCGTCATTATTCTATTATGATATTTAGCCTCTATTAAATCTAACAAAGATCGATATCCATCAATCGTAAAAGTCGGTTTACGAAGATGTAATATTTCTAAACCAGCTTTAAATAATTGATTAATCTGATTGGCTTCGTTAGGAATTGGTTTTTCTGATGTTAATACTATAATCATCTTTTTGGTGTCAGGTAATTGGACATCAAGCATTGAGTATCATAATTACAGAAACTCAATGCCCGACAACTTATACTTATAGATATACTTCGCTTCCCTTTTCTTTAAACTCCTCTGCTTTCTCCTGCATTCCTTCTTCTAGAGCTTTCTGATCATCAATTTCTTTTTGAGCAGCATAATCACGTACTTCTTGTGAGATTTTCATAGAACAAAATTTTGGACCACACATACTACAAAAATGAGCAATCTTTGCTCCTTCTGCCGGTAATGTCTCATCATGATATTCTCTGGCTCTTTCTGGATCTAGAGCTAAATTGAATTGATCTTCCCAACGGAATTCGAATCGGGCTTTACTCAATGCGTCATCCCTATGTTGTGCTCCTGGATGTCCTTTTGCCAAATCAGCCGCGTGAGCTGCTAACTTATAGGTAATCACACCAACGCGAACATCTTCTTTATTAGGCAAACCTAAATGTTCTTTAGGAGTTACATAACATAACATGGCTGTACCATACCAACCGATCATTGCTGCACCGATTCCTGATGTTATATGATCATATCCTGGTGCAATGTCAGTTGTTAAAGGACCTAATGTATAAAAAGGTGCTTCTCCACAAGCTTCTAATTGCTTATCCATATTTTGTTTAATCATATGCATAGGAACGTGCCCTGGTCCTTCTATAAAAGTTTGTACATCGTGTTTCCAGGCAATCTTTGTTAATTCACCTAGCGTTTCTAATTCTGCAAATTGTGCTTCGTCATTAGCATCAGCTATACTCCCTGGACGTAAACCATCTCCTAAAGAGAAGGCTACATCGTAGGATTTCATAATCTCACAAATTTCTTCAAAATGAGTATATAAAAAACTTTCTTTATGATGTGCTAAACACCATTTTGCCATAATTGAACCTCCTCGAGAAACAATTCCTGTAACTCTTTTTGCTGTCATAGGAACATATGCTAAACGTACACCCGCATGTATTGTAAAATAATCCACTCCTTGTTCTGCTTGCTCTATCAAAGTATCTCTAAAAATCTCCCAAGTAAGGTCTTCTGCTTTTCCATTTACCTTTTCTAAAGCTTGATAAATAGGCACTGTACCAATTGGTACTGGAGAATTACGAACGATCCATTCTCGTGTTTCGTGAATATTCTGACCTGTAGAAAGATCCATAATATTATCAGCTCCCCAACGGCAAGCCCAAACCGCTTTTTCTACTTCTTCTTCTATACTAGAAGTTGTAGCAGAGTTACCAATATTGGCATTTATCTTTACCAAAAAATTACGCCCCAAGATCATTGGTTCTGCTTCTGGATGATTTATATTAGAAGGGATTACTGCTCTTCCTCTAGCTACTTCTTCTCTTACAAACTCTGCTGTAATTTTTTTAGGAATACTTGCTCCAAAATCTTGACCTGGATGTTGATTAGCAATTCTGGTAGCTTCTTCAATTTTTTGATTTTCTCGGATAGCAACATATTCCATTTCAGGAGTTATGATTCCTTGCTTAGCATAATACATTTGGGAAACATTCTTTCCTGCTTTTGCTCTCTTAGGCTTTCTTAAATGGTTAAACCTAAGATGATCTAAACTTGCATCATTTAGACGTTGATTACAATATTCTGAAGAAAAATTATCCAATTCTTCTACATCTCCACGATCCAAAATCCATTGTTCTCTAATACGCTCAATCCCTTCATGCACATTAATTTCTTTGCTCGGATCGGTATATGGCCCACTGGTATCATATACTACTACTGATTCATTGGGTGTTTTCTTACGAGTCATCGAATCTACGGTATCACTTAACTCTATTTCTCGCATGGCCACTTTAATCTTTGGATGGATATTTCCATTTACGTAGATCTTCTTAGAACTTGGAAAAGGAGTTGTTGTTATTTTCCCCTCCTGTGGTGCAGTATCTTTTTTCTTCATAAGTAAGTCGTTTTAACTTTTTAGTAAGCCTAGTTAGTATTTTATTTATCCTCCTTGTGTAGCACGAATGATGGTAACATTATCATTTACCTTAACGATGGTATCACTCCAAGTATCTTTGGTTATGATTTGATTATTAATAGCAATAGCAATTCCGTTTTTAGAAAGTGATAGCTCTTCTAATAGAAAATCTATCGAACTATTTTCTGAAATAATTTGCTTTTGATTATTAACGTTTATGGTCATTTATTTAGATTTAAATCCATAAACTTTAGGTAAAACCTGTTCTTTGAGAAGAAAATCATATTCTTATATATCTTATCATATAAGAAATGAGATTAACTTTTCCCTTCGTCAGTACTAACTGCATCAGGTTCAAAGGGTATTTCTCAGACTCCATAATAAGAAGTCACCCCTAAAGTTCATTTGATAAAAATAATAAAACCCAGAAAACTATACTAAGAAATATTAGTTTTCTAGGTTTTTTAACTTAAAATTTTAATGTTGCTCCGAGTAAAAAGTTAATTCCAGCTTGTGGATAGAATCCTGCTCCTTCAACCGTTGTAACTGTTCCTGGATTACTAAAATCATCATCAAAAGTGAAGAAATACCCATTAGACACATATTCTGCATCAAAAATATTATTCACTAAACCTGTTAGCACAATAGATTTAAAAACTGGTATGTTTTTGATCTCATATACTACGTTTAGGTCATTTATAAAGAAGCTATCCAATTTAGAGGTTTCACTATCTATATTACCCATATATTGTTCTCCAACAAATTTAGAAAGAAATCCAAGTTGAAGGTTTTTTACAGGTTGATATATAAACATACTCCCTGCTACTATATTTGGAGAATAAGAAATATTAGTGTTTCCTAAATTTACTAAACTACCATCTCTAGAAGTTACAAAATCTTTATTTTTATTGGTACTAATAGCTATATTAGGCTTTACAATAAATTTGTCCGTAATAGTTATATCGGCATCAATTTCTATCCCTAAACGATAACTCTCTCCACTTGTAGCTCTTATAGGTGCTCCTACATCATCCAATGCTCCGGTAAGTACTAATTGATCTTTATACCACATGTAATATAAATTAGCATTTACTATCGTTCTCTTTTTATTAAACCTCCAACCTAATTCGATATCATTAAGTTTTTCTGCCTTGTTAATTCCATTTTCAAAATCGCTTCTTCTTGGCTCTCGATTCGCTCTTGCATAAGATGCATATAATTGATTAGAAGCATTGATTTGGTATGTAGTTCCCAATTTTGGATTAAAGAAATCATAGTCTTCATCTACTTCTAATGGAACTCGATCGGATGTTAAACCAGTTGTTTTATACCCTACAAAACGTCCTTGTAAATCTACAAATGCGCTCCATTTATTGTTAACTCTATAGGTAGTTTTCCCAAAAATGGTAAACTCATTTTTCTTTCCATTACCGAAATAATAGTTATCCCTGATTTCTGATCCTCCAGCATTTTGTGCCCAAATTACTTCTCCAAAATGATCACCATCATAAAAACTATAAAATGCACCAAAATCAACATCCAAATTATTATTCTTATAATTAGCGGTGGCATTAATTACATAAAAATCATTGTCTAACCATCGACGACGAACTAAATCTGTAGTATTGATAGTTTCACCACCGATAACAATAGGAGTAAAGTCATAATCAGCAAAATCTTCATCCTCCTTGTACTGCTCAAAAAACCCTCTACCATACGTATAATTAAGTCCCACATTAGTAGACCAATAATTATTATATTTCTGGTTCCAGTGTAATTGATAATGATCTTGTTTATAGTTATCTACTTCGTTATCATAAAAACGTGTATTTCCGTCCTCATCTGTATATTGACCTGCAGGATTAAAAGTACGATCACTTTCTAGAGTTGCTTCATCTATTCCGAACCAAGATTGATATGTAATTTCATGCCCTCCAAAAGCAACTGCCTTAATTAATGTATTTTCATCTACATAAGAACCTTGTAAAAAATATGATTTCAAATCCGATGATGCTCTATCGACATATCCATCAGATGCAATTGCCGATAAACGACCCGCAATTTCTATATGATCCTTGAGCAATCCAGTACTAAACTTAAGATTATGCCTTCTTGTACCAAAAGATCCAAATGAATTAGAAATTTCTGCATTTGCATTTTCGGAAACAGCATCCGTTAGTAGATTTAAACTAGCTCCAAAGGCTCCAGAACCATTGGTAGAAGTTCCAACTCCACGCTGAAGTTGTAAGTTTTCTACAGAAGATGCAAAATCAGGTAGGTTAACCCAAAAGGTACCTTGACTCTCCGCATCATTAAAAGGAATTCCATTTAAAGTAACATTTACTCGGGATGCATCACTACCTCTCACTCTAATATATGTATACCCGACTCCTGCTCCTGCATCCGTGGTAGTTACAACGCCTGGCAAATAGTTAAGTAATATTGGTATATCCTGACCAAGATTACGAGTAGCCAATTCTTCTTTAGAAAGATTAGAATGTGTTATTGGTGAATCTGCATCAACACGAACAGATTTAACTAGAACTTCATCCAGTTTTTCAACTTTATTGGTTATGGAATCTTTTTGCTTTTCCTGAGCTGAGATCTGTAGGCTCAATAAAAAGATGATGAGATAAAACAATATGTTTTTCATTCGTAAAATATTGATACGAATAAAAGGAGTAATTATTCAACGATTAAAATTAGTTTAATATAATTACACTGCATAAAAAGCATAATTATTATTCCCTAAAGTACTATTATCCAAGGACATTAATAACTTCTAGCGTCCCTTGGCAGCATTACCTGCCCAGGTTCATCGGGTATGATCTCAGCTTTGTCTAAAAAAATTATTTTTTAAGACGTTGCACCCCTTTGAGATTTTGCCGCAAAAGTACTATGTTTAATTGATTTATTGTAACTTTATTAAAGATAAAAACAATGCTTCTGTTTTTTTGAAGTTAGTATAGTATGAAAAATACAAAACGTTCTATTACGTTAAAAATAATTGCTGGTTACACACTGGCAATTGTACTTGCAGTAATTGCTTTTTGGGTGATCTACAGGCAGTTTAGCAATTATTCTGAAATCACTAAAATTAAAAATGATAACAATGAAAAACTTTTCTTAGTTGGCGAAGCCATAACCGGTCTTTACGAGGCAGAAAGTCTAACAAGAAATATCATCCAAACCTCAGATACAGAGAAATTCAAAAATTATAAAACAAAAATTGATTCTATTATAAGTACCATAGATAGAGTTAGTACAATGTCTCTTGACACATTACAATCCAGAAAAATTGACAGCATTAAGGTTTTAATTGACAATAAAAACCAAAACTTTGAGAAACTTATTGCAATATATGAGCAAAGTAAAGAAAAAGGGTTGCAGGAAAATGTAATGGACCAACTAAAGAAGAATGAGAATTTTGGGAATTATACCGATTATGATAAACGCTTTAGAAAATATAGTCCTCAAAAAAAAGAGGCTATCATAGCTTGGTTAGAATATACAAGAAAAGATAATGAAGAGCGTTTAACCAATCAAACTATTGATTCTATTGCCAGATCTATTTATCAGGCACTTTCGGATGCTGAGGAAAAAGAAAGAAGATACCAAAGACAGATCAAAGCTAGAGAAAATAAACTCTTAAAGAACGATCAAATTATTACTCGACAGCTTCGAGATTTGATGGCTGCTATAGAAGATAATGAGCGAAAGGAATATGTGGCGAAACTAGAACGATCTAATAATATTCTTGATAAAACTGCTCAATTCATTATAATTATTACTGCAATTAGCTTAATAATCGCTATTACTTTTCTCTTTTTGATCACCAAAGATGTATCAAAGAGTCAGAAATATCGAAACGAATTAGAAGCAGAAAAGACCTATAAAGAAACTTTACTAAAAACTAGAGAATCGTTAATAAACACAGTGACTCACGATCTTCGCTCTCCTTTAAATACAGTTATTGGGTATTCCGATTTATTAGAAAAAACAGGGTTAACTAATAAACAAAAACACTATTTAGGACATCTAAAAAAATCCTCTGATTATATTCTTCATTTAGTAAATGATCTCTTGGATCTATCTAAACTTGAGGCTGGTAGAATGGTTATAGAAGAATTACCTTTTTCTCCTAAAAAGTTAATAGAAAATACTATTACCAGTATCATCCCTGTGAACGATACTAAAAACCTAGAGGTTTTTATAAACGTGGATAAAAGTCTAAACAAGCAGTACTTAGGAGATCCATTTAGAATCAAACAAATTCTCACTAACTTATTAAACAACGCCTATAAGTTTACTGATCAAGGTTCAATTACTATAGATGGTAAAATAACTGAAAACGGTCTTGCGGAAAAGGAGCTTGTAATTTCTGTAAAAGATACCGGTATTGGAATTACTAAGGAACAACAGAAATACATTTTCGAAGAATTCTCCCAAGGAGATGACGATACGGAAAAAAAATATGGTGGTTTTGGTTTAGGTCTAGCAATTACCAAAAAAATAATCAAACTACTTAATGGAAAAATCAAGTTAGAGAGTGAAGTTGAAAAAGGAAGTAATTTTATATTTTGTATACCTATTGAACTTGCTAAAACTCAAATTACAGAAGAAGACAATGAATCTGTAGAAATTCAGCATTTCACTAATAAAAAAGTGCTTATCGTTGATGATGATCTTAGTCAATTAGATTTAACTAGTGAGGTAGTATCACTAATAGGGTTGTCGTATGATATAGCAGAACATGGAATAGATGCATTGGAGCTTTTAAACAAAAACGAGTACGATCTAATTCTGACCGATATACAAATGCCTAAAATGGATGGTTTTGAACTACTAAAAGAAATTCAGAATAATTCTAAATATAACGATTTACCAATTATTGCGTTATCAGGTAGAACTGCAATTTCTTTATCAGAATATGAAGATGCAGGTTTTTCTGGAAGCCTTCGTAAACCATATGCTCCACAAGCTTTAATAGATTTAATCGCAGGTGTTTTAAAAATTAAAACCATCGATGTAGATCTTGGGTATGAAAATAACACGTCTGATCAAGAAAAAGACGCCAATTACTCATTAAACGATCTAATGCTTTTTGCTCAAGGAGATTCAGAATCTCTATATGCTATTTTAGAAACTTTCTGCAATAGCACAATAGATCACATAACAGAATTAAAATCTGCCATTAGTAATGAAGACTTTGAACAAATTAAAAGATTAGCTCATAAAATGTTACCCATGTTTAAGCAAATAAAAGCAAGGGAAATTGTTCCTATTTTAAACACTTTAGAACATCAAGACGATTACGAGTTCACACCTAATAAAATACTTTCACTTACGGAAGAAGGAATACACAAAATAGAAGATTTAATCAATAAATTAAAAGTCAAAAACTAAAGACTTATATCGTATTGTTTTAACTTATTGTATAGTGTTTTTCTATCGATATCCAACATACGTGCTGCTTTAGCCTTATTGCCATTTGCTTTTTCTAAAGCATCCAAAATCAACTCCTGTTCATTCTGATTTTTAAACAAACCGTACGTTTGTTTAGAATTATGAGAAGCATACGCTATATCACTAGGTAGTATATCCATAGTTATCATCTCATTTTGAGATAGCAAAACTGATCTCTTTACAATATTTTTCAACTCCCTTAAGTTTCCTGGCCAATCGTATTTTTTAAAAGTATCCAATACCTCATCCGCAAAACCTACTACATGCTTATCTAGTTCTACATTAGATTCTTCTAAAAAATAATTCGCAAAAAGCATCAAATCTTCTATTCTATCTTTTAATGGAGGGACTTTTATCGAAAATTCATTTAGTCGATGGTACAGATCTTCTCTAAATTCTCCTTCTTTAACAGCGTTACTTAGATCTTCATTAGTAGCAGCAATAACCCTAATATCCACCTCTATTTCCTTATTACTACCTACTGGCTTGATTTTTCGTTCTTGTAACGCCCGAAGTAGCTGAACTTGCAATTCATAACTAAGATTACCTATTTCATCTAAAAACAGAGTACCTCCATTAGCAGCTTCAAAATGTCCTACTTTGTCATTTACTGCCCCTGTAAAAGATCCTTTAATATGACCAAAAAATTCACTTGAAGCTATTTCTTTCGGAATTGCACCACAATCTACAGGAACAAAAGGTTTATCCGATCTTTTACTAGCTTTATGGATACTACTTGCCACATATTCTTTTCCTGTACCACTATCCCCTATAACTAGCACAGACATACGCGTAGGTGCTACCAATGCAACGTATTCATTTAATTTTTTAGAAGCATCACTAATTCCCTTTACAAAAGAATTATTATTAGCAATAACTACATCGTTCTTCTTAGAATCTTTATTTCTATTTGGTTCTAGCTCCTTAGTATCAGCTTTTAAAGCATTTTCTATAATCTGAAGTATCTTATCTGGATTAAATGGCTTAGAAACATAGTCAAAAGCACCTTGCTTAATAGCACTAACTGCCATATTAATTTCTGCATAACCCGTCATAACTACAACTTGAGTCTTTGGGTTTTTCGCTCTAATATCTTCTAATAAGGTAATTCCATCTCTATCCGGCAACCTTACATCAGTGAGTACAACATCAAATGTATGCTCTTGAATTTGCAAAACTGCTTCGCTACCAGAAAATGAAGTAGATACATCATATCCTTTTTTCTGCAAAAAAGTTTTAAGCATTGTACAAAAAGCAACATCATCTTCAACAATCAGTAATTTGGACATATTGACATCATTTAATTCTAAATGTATTACATAAAATTAAACATTAAAAACATTTAATAATTCTCTACATCAAAGAAACGTAAAAAATAAAAAAGAGACCCTTGGGATTGGGTCTCTTTTTAGCACTAAACAACTTTATATCGTCTTTTGGTTGCAAAACGATATCCTTTTCTACCCCTAGATTTAAGATTTGTCGTCTGGCTTTATCCATTCGCCATTAGCGCTAGCAAATACAACTTTAGTGTAGTTATCTTTACCTTTAAGAATAATTTTATAAGTATTATCCTTTGAAATGTAGGCTTTGTGTATACGTAAGTTTTCAAAATCTCTTGCAGCAGCATCTTGAATTGACATTGGTAATTCTACAATTTCGATCTCTGCATACTCCTGTACTTCATATTCATAATCCATAAATTCCCATCCGTCATTTTCAGCCAACTCATCTTGAGCTATCACTCCTTGTGCTGATATAATGCTAACTACTATCGCGATGATCATTTGTAAATTTTTCATTTTTATAATTATTGTAAAAACTGGTCTTACGGTATTATAAATAGGAATAATTGTTCCAAAAAATAAATAGCAAAAGAAAATGATTTAAAATACTATATTACAGGTGTTTAAGTATTTTCTGCGAAAATAAAAAACTGTAGAAATTTGTAAAATCCACACAAAAGTGTAGAAATTTTACACACTTTTAATACGATTATTATTACAACAGTGGTTTTCTACGATTAGACTTTTTTAAAGCTTGTCTTTTTTTGCTTTCTAATCGTTTTTTAATAGAAGATTTAGTGGGTTTAGACCGTTTTCTTGGTTTAGGAGCAAGCAAGCTTGCTTTTAAAATATCCAAACATCTACTAATTACAAGTTCTTTATTTCTATGTTGACTTCTAGTATCCCCACAATTTAAAATGAGCTCACCAGATTTGGTAATTCTTGAAGTCAACTTTTGAGTAATTCTTAATTTTTCTTCATCAGTCAACCCTTTAGAATCCAAAATATTAAAAACAAGCTCAACTTTAGAAGACACCTTATTAACATGCTGGCCTCCTGCGCCAGAACTTCTAACCGCTTTAAATTTTAATTCATTAATTATGATAGCAGTGTTCACGAGAAAAGTTTTACTTGATGTGCTGACTTTAATAAATCATTTACGGTTTTAACAGGATTAAAAGTAGTTAGCGGAACTTCTACAAAAACACTAATCCAATTTGCCATAGCTCCATTCCACAAACCTGGTAACTCTAATGCTTTTAAAACCTTACCATTAAGTGATTTTGTCGTTATGAATCCAGCATCTGGGTCTACAAAATTCAATAAATTAAATTTATTCCCTTTATAATCGCGAACGCCACAAACTAAATCTACTGGATTAAAATGAGTAGCACTTTTTAAAATATCCTGCTGTCTATTGTCCTCGGAGTTTATCTGAGGTGTTTCGATAATTTGTAAAACCAGTCTTCCATTTTCTTTTTTAATCCAAAAAGGCCCTCCACCAGGTTCTCCTTCGTTAATTACCATACCACAAACTCTAATAGGCCTATCTAATGATTCTTTTAAAAATTGAAGTTTATAATTTTCTGAAAACTTATCAAAATCCAAAGGCAATCTCACATTAAGCTGTTCCACCAAAAACTTCTTGATATCCTTTAATTCCGCTTCTGTAGGAGCTTCTTTATCAATTGCATTTAATATTCTAAACGCTTCATCCTGAATCTCAATTAACTTACCAGCCAATACCTTTTTATACCCAGACACTTCGTCTTGATATTTCCTAACCACGACATTATCAATATTTTTAATATATATAATATCAGAATCTAAATCATTCAGATTTTCTATTAAGGCTCCATGCCCTCCTGGTCTAAACAACAACGAGCCATCTTCTTTTCTAAATGGTTCATTATTTTCATCTACTGCAATCGTATCTGTTTCTGATTTTTGAAAAGAATATGTAATTATAAAATTTGTATCAGTCTCTGCTTCTACTTTTTTCTTAATTCTCTCGAATTCATCTTTAAAAGCGTCTAAATGTTCTTTAGAAATGGTAAAATGTAATTTAGAATCACCATTCATATTTTTATTATATCCAGCAGCTTCAAACAAATGTTCCTCAAAAGAAGTCGATATGCTATTCGTATATTTATGAAATGGCAACAACCCTTTTGGATATACCCCAAAATTCAATCCTTTTTCCTTCAACATCATTTCCACAAAAATATGAAGCTGTCGCCCTTCTGAGAGTGATGCAAAATTAGGGTAAGCACTTTTCACTTTTTGCATAACGATATCATAGAAAGGAAACTTCTCTAGTCCTATTAAAAAAAGCCGAATTGCATTAGCTTTCTCATGATTGGTATATGAATTTAAACTTTCTTTTTGATACTCATAATTATCTAAAAACTTGAACAATTCCTTAAACATTCTCGTTGCGGCTCCAGAAGCAGGAACAAATTTGGTTGTATTTAGATTAGCAGATCTTGACTCATATAATTTAGTTAACTCAGATTGATAGTGCTCAGAAAATTTTAAAATTCCATTATCTAAACTAGCTGCGCTTCTTAAGGCTACAAAAGGAATTTCGTTCTTAAATGTCTCTATCTGAGATAATACTTTTTCTACAGTTAATTCTTTTGATCTTATTAGTTTAATATCCTTATCCGTAATATTCACTTTGCTTCTTTTATTAATTGGTCAATGATAACTTTTGCTTTCTTAAAACGAGTATCTGGATCTCCTTTTAATGTAACATAATTACAATTATTTTCTTCTAAAGATTCTTTGAAATTCAAAAACATCTCTTCTCTCTGATCCGGCTTATCCCTTAAATCATCCGGAACCCAAGGAGTGTCAATATAAGTTAAAAGATACAAATCATATGTGTTTTCTAGCGAAAATTTCTCTATAACTTCTGGGACCAATCCATCATAATAAGCCTCAGAATAGACTTTAATCTCCAAAAGATTTGTGTCACAAAAGATTATTGGATCATCTTTTTTAATCATTTGATTTTCTAACTTCATTTGTCCCGTAGCAATGGGAATCAAATCTTCATAGACACAAACTTCTTTAAGTCTATTCCATTTATCTTGAAGATATATTCTCATATATTCTGGCACCCAAGAAACATTATAATGATTTGCCAATTGTCTGGATAAAGTAGTTTTACCCGTTGATTCAGGGCCAAATAATACAATTCTTATACAGTCACTGGGTTCTTGTCTAAGCTTTTCTTCCATGCTAAATATCCTTGAATTGCCATAAATGTAAATATCACATACTGAAAACTGGTAAAAGTAAACCCTTTATAAAAGTACAAAGGAATAGAAATAATATCTCCTATAATCCAAAAAATCCAATTCTCTATTTTTCTTCTTGCCATCAACCACATCCCAACAAAAAATATTGCTGTTGTCAATGTGTCTACATATGCGGTCCAATCATTCCATTTATCAAATGTTCTATAAACAACAAATACAAAAATTAAAGTACCAATAAAAATTAAAAATTCTATTTTCTTTTCTGTAGAAGTTGCTCTAGAAATGGGAGTTGTATTTGTTTCATCTATTTTCTTTGTCCATATATACCAACCATATATACTCATCACAAAATAATATGCATTGATCATCATATCACCCAATAACGACCATTTTAAAAGTAAATATACATAAATAGAAGTACTGATTAATCCGGTAGGATATACCCATATTTTATTAAACCAAGCAAAAAAAACACTTGCTATCCCGAATAATACTGCAATAACTTCTAAAGAAATATCTAGTGTAGAATATTCCGAATATTGTCCGAAAAGGAAATCAAAAATTTGGCTCATAGTCACTTCTATTACTTTTCACCATTTTCATATAAACCAAAACATGCTCCATATCCCCAAAGGCTTTCCTAATTTCTTTAGTTAAAAACGGCATTACCTCATCATAACCTCCATATACCTGAGTACTCAAAGGATTTTCTAATACTATAAATTTTGAATCTCTAAGTCTTTTTATAAACTTAATAATGTGTTCTTCAAAATCATTTTGTAAAGGGGTAAGTGTTAACTCTATTGATATCTGCATCTTGTCAAATTTTCAAAAATTCTAGTTCTTATACTCAGACATAGGGCAAAGCATATACACAGGTAAACCCATCAAATTCTAAAAAAGTTATATCATAATGACTAATCGTTTCATTATAATGAATACTGCCTGCAGTAAAAGGCATATTTAGATCAAATGGCATGATGTGTATATTTTGCTCAAAACTCAACCCTGCAGTACCATATAATTTATATAAGGATTCTTTTGCTCCCCAAATAACGGTCAACACTCGGGTTTTGTCCTCTTGTTGATTTACAAAATCTTGTTCAGAATCTACAAACTTATGAGCAATTCTAAGAATTTTTTCGCGTTGTTTTTCAATATCAATACCCACAAGTTTATCGCTTATAATAATTCCTGCATACTCGTAAGAATGTGTTATTGAAATTTGCTTTCCATCTTTTAGATGTGGCTTACCAAAATCATCATAATATAAATCGTGATCATTGTATCCAAAAACTGCTAATAAATGACGGACACTCATAAACCCTCTTCTATGCATATCAGATTTCATATTATCAACGCGATTCTGACAATGATCTGTTAACTTAATTCCTTCCGACAGCGTTTCAAAAGACTCTTCTATCTTCCAAATCAATATATTAGTACTATCATCTACTGTTATAGTTTTGTAAAGAGGCATGTGAATTCTTAAAGTTATTATGTACCTTTGCAAACTGAAATTCAGGACATCAGTATCTTGATTTTCAGGAGACGAATTTAGAATAATTTAGTGCGAAATACTAAAATTATTGCACTTCATAAACATAAAACAGATACTATGAGTACCAAAACAGTACCTTATGTTCCTTACAAAGTTAAAGACATTTCATTAGCTGCCTGGGGAAGAAAAGAAATCGAACTAGCAGAAGCTGAGATGCCAGGTCTTATGTCCCTTAGAGAAGAGTATAAAGACGAACAACCTCTTAAAGGTTCTCGTATCGCAGGATGTCTTCATATGACTATCCAAACTGCTGTGTTAATAGAAACATTACAAGCTCTTGGTGCAGAGGTTACTTGGAGTTCTTGTAACATATTTTCTACACAAGATCAAGCTGCCGCTGCTATTGCTGATGCAGGGATCCCTGTATATGCTTGGAAAGGCATGAACGAGGAAGAATTTGACTGGTGTATTGAGCAAACTTTATTCTTTGGAGAAGATCGCAAACCATTAAATATGATTCTTGATGATGGTGGTGATTTAACAAATATGGTATTAGATCGTTATCCGGAATTAGCTGAAGGAATTAAAGGTTTATCAGAAGAAACTACAACAGGTGTTCATAGATTATACGAAAGAGTAAAAAACGGAACATTACCAATGCCCGCTATCAATGTAAATGACTCTGTTACTAAATCTAAATTTGATAACAAATACGGATGTAAAGAAAGTGCAGTAGATGCAATAAGAAGAGCAACCGATGTGATGCTAGCAGGAAAACGAGTTACTGTTTGTGGTTATGGTGATGTTGGTAAAGGTACTGCAGCTTCTTTTAAAGGTGCAGGAAGTATAGTTACTGTTACCGAAATTGATCCTATCTGCGCATTACAAGCTGCTATGGACGGTTTTGAAGTAAAGAAACTAGAAACGGTTATTGGAAATAGTGATATTGTTATTACTACTACTGGAAATAAAGATATCGTTCAAGGGCAACATTTTGAAGCCTTAAAAGACAAAGCTATTGTTTGTAACATTGGGCATTTTGATAATGAAATCGATATGGCCTGGTTAAACGAAAAGTATGGCCACACTAAAGATACCATCAAACCTCAGGTTGACAAGTATAATGTAAACGGAAATGATGTAATCATTCTTGCAGAAGGCCGTTTAGTAAACCTTGGTTGTGCTACTGGTCATCCAAGTTTTGTAATGAGTAATTCATTCACAAACCAAACATTAGCACAAATTGAGCTTTGGAAAAACAGTGAAAGCTACAAGAATGAAGTATATATGCTACCAAAACATTTAGATGAAAAAGTAGCAAAATTACACTTAGAAAAGATCGGAGTAGAATTAACAGAATTAAGAAACGATCAAGCTGAATATATTGGTGTAACTGTTGAAGGTCCTTTTAAACCTGAACATTACAGATACTAAAATCAGATAATAATTCCTCTACTTAAAATTGAATTTAAGTTTTTAGCAGGAATATATTATAAAAAACTCCTTGTTTTAGACAAGGAGTTTTTTTATCAGCTTAAACTATAAATAGTTTACAACCCCAATCTACTTAAATCGTAGAAATAAAAATCCTTTTGCTCATTCATTGCAACAAAAAGACCCTTTGTAAAAGTAGTACCCAAGGGAATTGTAACTACATCACACCCATCTGTTGCCGTAGTTCCTAAATTTATAGCCTTAATATAGCTATTATCTTTTCTAGAGAAAACATTAAATTGTCCCTTTTGCTGATCAGACACAATTAAAAAACCCTGACCATTTTCTTTGGAAGCAATCGCAATACCTTCAATATCTTCTTTAAAAAATTCACCTCCAAAAAAAGCTAATTCTTCATTTCCCATCTTAACGTCTGCATAATATTTTCTAATACCTACACCTTCATCAGAATAATACACAAACCCAAGCTCATCGTCTACAGCTATTGCTTCTATCTCCTTTTGCTTACTAAACTTTCCAAATTTCCTAACTAACTTAGCGTGTACTCCCAAACTATCACTTACCAATTGATATTGGTAGAGGTAATCATTTTCGGGGCCTGATTTCCTGCTTACAATTGCGGTAACACTAAGGTTATCCGGATTTTTATACAAACCTATTCCCATAGGCCTTCTTAACTCTAGATTTTTTTCATCTTCAAAAACAGGAAAACCACCATCATCAAGTGGTTTCATATCAGGAACCGAAAATAAGCGGATTTGATTTTTTTCTCTTTCAGTAAAAACAATAATATCTGTTGTAGTAGAATCATTTAACCTAAATCCATATTCCAAATCGATATTATTTGGGTATTTTATATTTCTGATCACTTTTTCAGGAATTACCTTCCCATCTAAATCAAAGGCATAAATAGCCCCATTAGTATCTTTATCGGTTCCAAAAATTATACTTTTCGAAGGATCAGTTGGATGAACCCATATTGCAGGGTCATCAGTATCATATAACACTTTTTCTGTAATCAAATCTGGTTTGATTAACGGTTCTTTTTTATCGCACGAAATAATAAGTGAAGCACTCACTACAAGAATTAGTCTATAAATTTTCATAAAATAAAGTATCTGTATTATTTCTTAAAAAGATCATATTTCAAACCAAAAGTAAGGCGTCTTTCGTAATATTCTGCCTGCATTGTTCTTTCTGATATTCCCTGATAAAAACGTAGTGGTTGATTGGTAATATTATTTAAATCTGCATAAACACTTAAATTCTTCGTAATTGCATAGCTTACATTAAAATCCAGAAAAAACTGTTTATCATAATACCTGTCTTCAAAAGAGTTTCCACCTATCTCATCTATATATGCATCAGAAAAATTGGCAGACAATCGTAAGCTTAGCTTATTGTTGTTATATCCTAAAGATCCGTTAAACATATTTGGTGATGTATTCGGAAGATCGAGATCTGATCGTTCTTCTCCATCTTCATTTCGGATTCCATCTGCACTAGAAGTAAGAAATGTGTAATTAAGATATACACTAAAATTCTTAGCAAAACCAGGTAAAAAATCTAGTTGACGTTGAATAGATAACTCTGCTCCAAAAATAGAAGCCTTTTCTCCATTAAGTGGCTGAAAAATATCAAACCCCTCTGTACCTGTACCAAATCGATCATCCTCAGTTTCTCCTCTAAAAGTATAAATAAAATTATCTATTTTTTTGTAAAATAAACCTCCAGATAATATTCCAACTGATTTAAAATAATGTTCAGCCATTACATCAAAATTCATAGAAGTAGTTGGGTCAAGATCAGGGTTACCTGTAACAATCTCCTCATCCCCAAATAATACATCAAGAGACGGCACTAAATCAACATAATTGGGTCTTGCTAATGTATTGGTCCAAGCAAATCTAAAAACGGTTTGCGAATTAAGATCATATTTCAAATGTATTCCTGGCAACACATTTATATATGATTGCTCTTCTGTTACTTCACCCACTCTATTTTCTTCATCTTCAATTTGATTTCCAGTAGCATTAATTTTGGTATGTTCTAATCTAATACCTGCCAATACGCTAAACTTTTCTGAAAGCTTTTGATTCGCCATAAGATATCCTGCCAACACATCTTCTTCTACATCATAATTAGCTCTTAAAAACTCATCAGGAACCGATTCTCCATCTACAAGACTAAGGCTTCCCAACCATCTTTCATCTGCATATAATCCAGCTTGGTATTGACTTCCAGCAAGAAAATCAGGATCACTATAACTACGGGTAGGAACATTTCCCAACGTAGGAACACTTCCTTCTAAATCAAATTCAAAAAAGTCATTATCTCTTAATTTACTTTTCAATCTACTTCGTATTCCAAACTTTATAGTTCCATTACCATTACCAAAAAAATCAGAGGATAATTCAGCATTTACAAAGAAGTTAATATCTTGCTCTTCTGTATATTGATTTTCTTCGGTAATCTCACCAAATTCAAAAGCAGATACATCATTAGCATCAGCACTATTAACAGGCGTATATATCGGAAATTCTGGATCAGAGTTATCATTAATTATACTATATTCTGATTGATATTCCGCATATCTTTCATTAAGCCTTTCCTCCGATGCTTTAGCAAATGAGGCCATCCAATCTATCTTAACATTCCCAAACAAATGATCTCCACCTAAACTATAATTCTGCATACGCTGATCTTCTAATCTTCGATTTTTACTCCTATTATTATCTATTCCGCCTTTCGTTTGTCGCGCTACTTCGACAGGAAAACGGGTAAGATTTCCATTTACCACCTCAAAATCGCCTGCTTCGATATCTTCCGCATCTAACATTTGATGCTCTAAACGAAACCTATTTTCTCTATCATCGCGCCAGTTATAGATTGTTTTCAGATACATCGAATTGTTATTATCAAATTCGTAATCAAAATTTGCTGCAAAACTTCTTCTAATTCTCTGAACGAGATATGTTCTTATCTGAAATTCATTAGTATACGGATTTACAGAAACCTCATCTAATATTGGTTCGCCATCAGCATCATCGACACCTGTATAAAACTCAAACTCATCTGTCCATTGCGCCTCGATATTGTCAGACCCAAAATCATTATCGTTAATTGATGCTGATAACATCCATCCAAACTTTTTGTTTTTAGATCGATCTCCAACTAAAAAGGAACCATTTAATATTCTTTTATCTGTAATGAAATTAATTCCTGAACCCAAGGTAGCAGAAAGCCTAAACCCTTGTGGAGCTGTTCTAGTTACTAGATTAACAGACCCTCCTAAAGCATCCGCCTCCATATCGGGAGTTACTGCCTTATTAACCTCTATGGTTTGAATCATATCGGACGGTATTAAATCCATTTGTACATTTCTATTATCACCTTCTGCAGAAGGGATTCTACTTCCATTTAATGTTACAGAATTTAACTGAGGAGATAAACCTCTTACAATAATATTTCGTGCCTCTCCTTGATCTACCTGCATAGTTATCCCTGGAATACGCTTTACCGCATCTCCAATGTTAGCATCAGGAAATTTTCCTATTTGATCCGTTGATACTACATTAGTAATATTAATATTATTCTTCTGCGTATTTAAAGCTCTTGCTTGCCCGCTATTTCCATAAGCCGAAATAGTAACATCATCTAATTGAACACCTTCTGCTTGTAGTGATAAAGAGACAAAAGTAGTTCGAGAAGAAGAGACATTTACTTTTTTTTGTAAATCAGCATATCCAAGATATTTCACTAAGATCATATAACTACCTTCCTCTATATTTATAAGTGTAAACTTTCCGTCAAAATCAGAAATGGTTGCTTTGTTTATCGAATTAATTATAATAGAAGCTCCTGGCATGGAAATTCCATTCTCATCGGTAATAATTCCTTTAACAGAACCTTTCTGAGCATGTACAAAATGTATACTCAAAAAGAAAATGAGCGTTACAGATACTAATTTTAGTAATTTGATTGGTGTCATTTGTTAGTGTTTTAAAATCACTATAAAACTACTACTACACAATGTTTTACTTTAAAAACGTAAAGCAACAAAGGATAAACATTTTTCTTAATAACGATAAACAACAAGGCAACAATTAAGATTTATTTACATTACAATAACATAGACTAAAAGAACAGTGTATTTTTCTGGTTTTTATTACAAAGCAATCATAAAATTAACCAACTCTTCTTTCTGATTGATAGGTAATTTTTTTCGTAATCGATAACGAGCTACTCTTACACTATCTGGAGTAACTCTAAGAATGGAAGCAATTTCTTTTGAAGATAAATTGAGTCGTAATAACATCCCTAAACGCAATTCTGAAGGTGATAGTTTGTCTTCAGATAACTGGGATAATCTCTTAATAAAATCTGGATGAATCTCTTTAAAAAAATTATGGAATTCGTCCCATTCTCTTTCTTGCTTTAAGTTGAAATTAATCTCTTTTACTATACGTTTTATATTGGTATTTACATCTATCCCTTTTCTATCCGCTATATTAGATAGGGTAGAAGACAAATCAGATAAAATTTTATTTTTCTGAGACAAATGAAGGCTATATCTGGATAATGTAGATGTCTTTAAGTGAATTTCCCTTTGTAAGTTTTTTTCTTCAAACTCCTTCTTCTCTAATTCTGCTTTCAAAGTTCTTTGTTCAAACTCCTGAATTTTTAAGCTCTCTTTCCCTTTCTTTCGATAATAAATATATAGGACACTTACAATTAACATAATAGCAGCTAAACTAACTAATAACAGATTTTGATTAGCACGACTAATTTCTTTTTGTTGCAATAATGTACTTATTTGAGCTTCTTTTCGTTTGGTTTCATAAATTACCTGAAGTGTATTTAGTTGATTAATGTTTTCAGACAGAATAAGCTCTTCATTAATTTTTTCACTTTTGGAAAGATGATCAAAAGCTTTTTTAAAATCTCCCATAAGGTTATAAGTTTTAGAAAGATCCTTGTGAGCGCTTTTAATTTGATATTTATCATGAAAATACAGTGCCCATTGATGCGCTTTATTGGTATATTCGATAGCCTTACTATAATTTCCAGTTTTTCTACATATATCTCCTAGATTATTAAAAACACTGATTTTTCCAGCCTTATCCATTTTTTCAAAGTACTCATTTGACTTTTTAAAATATTCATAAGCTACATCATACTGTTCTAAATCTTCGTATATACTTCCTAAGTTTTCATTTACAACAGCAACACCTTCAATATTCTGAAGTTCCGAGAATATTTTAAGACTCTCTTTTTGATATTGCAAAGCGCTAAGGTAATCGCCTTCTTTTTCAAAACAAGACCCTAGCAATCTTTTAGCAATAGCTACTCCTTTTTTATATCCGAATTTAGAGGATATTAATTTGCTCTGATTAAAATACTGCTTGGCTTTAGGAAAATTTTTTGTAGAGAGATATATGTTACCTATCTCGTTTTTCAGAAGGACAAAAAGAGTGTCTTTCTCTTCAATTAAAACTAGAGCCTTATTATATTGTTCTAAAGCTTCATCATATACTCTTGCATTTTGATAAAAGCTACCTAAAAGAAAATACTTCTCAGCAATACTAATAGGTGATCCTTTTTTCTGTGCAGTTCTTAACTCTACTCTTAAAACCTGCAATGCATCATTAATCTGTTTCTTATCTTTTTCTAAACTATTATCAACCTGTGCAACAACTTTACAAAAAGAAATGATTAACAATATACATATAAGTAACCATGACAATTCTTGTCTCATAACAATCTATTACAAAACTCTTACTAAAAAGTAAAAATCTTATAAATCTAGTGATACACCTATTATAGAATGTTATTTAGATATTATTTTTATGTTACACCTTAGTCTTTTATTTCCTCTTTCGGAAAATATAACTCATCCATACGGGATCATTTTCTTCGGACACCACAGATTGACGATCTACGAACTCCCAATTAGCAGCATTCATATAGTTTAACAAATCAGAAGTCCCTTCTAAATCTTCGATTTCCTTAATCGTAATCTGCTTACCTTCCAATGATCTTTGCTCTTGTACTTTCACCCTTTTAACTCGCCCACTATTATTAGCTTTTTGGACTACGATGATTTCTAAATAATCGTATTTTGGTATTTCCTGGGATATTCCTATGCTTGTGATTAATAGAAAAACAAAAAAGAACAAAATTTTATGCTTTGATAATTTCATAAGAGTTATAGTTTAAGAGTTATAGTTTAAATAAAAAGCCCTTTTCAAATTAATTTGAAAAGGGCTTCATCTTTATTACAAAGGAAAATATTCTTATGCTTCAAAAGGAACTATAGAAACATAAGATTTATTATCTTTTTTCTTAGTGAATTTAACTACACCATCTACTCTTGCGTGTAATGTGTGGTCTTTACCAGCATAAACATTCTCACCTGGTTTGTGTGCCGTACCTCTTTGTCTTACAATGATGTTACCGGCTATGGCAGCTTGTCCACCAAAAATCTTAACACCTAAACGTTTCGATTCTGATTCTCTACCATTCTTAGAACTACCAACTCCTTTTTTATGAGCCATTTTCTTAAGGTTTTATATCGTTAATAATAACGGAAATTATTTTTCAATCCCGCCGTCTAATTTATCTTGCCATTCTTTTAACTCGTCCCACTTACCATCAGCAGCCATTTCAGCTTGCTTAGGCCAAGTATCAGGAACGTGATTTCCACGTACGTCTTTAATGAACTCTGCAATTTGCTTAGGATCTGCTTTAGAAAGATCAGCAAAAGTAACGATTCCATTAGCCTTTAAAGTTTCAGCTATTTTTGGTCCGATACCTTCAATCTTTTTTAGATCATCCGCTTTAGCTGATTTCTTAGGAGCAGCTTTCTTTGGTGCTTCTTCCTTTTTAGGAGCAGCAACTTTAGCTTCTACTTTCTTTTCAGTTTTTGGTGCAGCTTTCTTAGCTTCTTTCTTTGGTGCAGCTTTTTTAGCTCCAGAAGCAACTATACTTTCAATTACGATTTCAGTAAGAGATTGACGGTGACCATTTTTAACACGGTATCCTTTACGTCTCTTTTTCTTAAAAACAATAACTTTATCACCTCTAAGGTGTCTTGTGATTTTTGCTCCTACTTGAGCTCCATCTATAGCCGGGGCGCCTAAAGTAACTTTGTCTCCATCTGCAGTAAGAAGTACTTTGTCAAAAGAAACTTTATCTCCTTCTTCTCCTGCTAAACGATGAACAAAAACTTTTTGGTCTTTTGCAACTTTAAATTGCTGCCCTGCTATCTCTACAATTGCGTACATAGCGTAACGTTTAATTAATTTTTTATATAAAGAACTATCACTTATCTAAAATAAGCGGATGCAAATATACTGCTAATTAATTAACTGACAAATATTTTACGCTTTTATAGGAGGAGAATTATGAGTTTTTTTTATGTTCCAGCTTTCTTTTAATAATTGCATAAAAGACAATGTTAAGACAAAGGTAGTTGCAAAACCCATAATAGCTGCTACAAACACTACTATTCCTACACCCACATGGTAATGCGAACTCCAATTAGCTAGCATTTCTGGAAGAAAATTAGTATTTATATTGGTAACATAAATAGCAAAGAAAATAGTAAAAATAAGAGTAGCATTGAACCCTGTGAACAATCCAGCCATAAAGCCTTTTTGATATTCAAATTCGCTTCTCTTTTCGAGTTTATAATCTTTCATAGCTTTATACAATCCAAAAGCAACAATTATTCCATTACCTAAACTAAAAACGGGATTTGTTTGCACCCCAAATAATGATAAAATTAGAAAATACGCAATCAGCCCTACTGCGATTAAAGAACCATATCTAACGGGAATTGTAGACTTTTTCATAATTTTTATTATTTAGATTTAACAGAAATTTATGGATAATTAGTCATTCTTTGGCTTAAAGAACTGTTAATTTATTAAAAACAAGTACTTTAGGTCGATAAAATTCTTTTTCGTTAAAATCATAACAAAATGCGATCTTTGCAAAAATTCAATAAACAAAATTATTACTAATGAAAAATAAACTTTACACAATCGCTTGTGCGCTCTTGATTGGAATTTCCGGAAGTGCGCAGGAAGTAGAATTTACAGAATATGACTTAGATAATGGTCTACATGTAATTTTACATCAAGAAAATAAAGCACCTGTAGTAACTGTAGGTGTTATGTATCATGTAGGAGCAAAAGATGAAGAAAAAGGAAGAACTGGTTTTGCTCATTTTTTCGAACACCTATTATTCGAAGGGACAGAAAACATAGAAAGAGGAAAGTGGTTTGATATCGTTTCTGCAAACGGTGGAAGAAACAACGCTAACACTACTCAGGATAGAACTTATTACTACGAAACATTACCTTCTAACAACCTAGAACTAGGGTTATGGATGGAGTCTGAACGTATGCTACATCCTGTAATCAATAAAATTGGAGTAGACACCCAGAATGAAGTAGTAAAGGAAGAAAAAAGACAACGAATAGATAATGCACCATATGGTAAAATTATTTACAAGACAGGTATAAATAAATATCTATTCAAAAAACACCCTTATGGTCAATCTGTGATCGGAAGTATGGAAGACCTTGATGCTGCTAAACTTGATGAATTCGTAGCTTTTAATAAAAAATACTATAATCCAAATAATGCAACCTTAGTAGTAGCCGGAGATATCCAAATTGAAGATGCTAAGAAAATGATTTCGGATTATTTTGGATCTATTAAAAATAATGGAGAAAAAATAACAAGAACGACAATAGTAGAAGATCCTATCACATCAGAAATCACTGCGGTAGAAAAAGATGCAAACATCCAAATCCCTGCAAAAGTATTAGTTTACAGAACACCTAAGCAAACTGAAAAAGATGCCTATGTATTAGATTATATTTCTACTATTTTAACAGGAGGAAACAGCTCTAGAATGCAGAAAAACATGGTAGAGGATAAAAAAATGGCATTACAGGTAATTGCCTTTACGGATTCTCAAGAAGACTATGGTACTTACCTAATGGGTGCTTTACCTCTTGGGGACGTTAGTTTAGATAAACTTCTAGCAGAAATGGATAGCGAAATCGAAAAGTTACAAAATGAACTAATTTCTGAAAGAGAATTCAAAAAACTTCAGAATCAATTTGAAAATAACTTCGTAAACTCTAACTCCAGTATCGAAGGAATTGCAAATTCACTGGCTCGTTACAACATGCTTTATGACGATACTAATCTTATCAATAAAGAAATTGAAATCTACAGATCAATTACCAGAGAAGACATTCAAAATGTTGCTAAGAAATATCTGAATAAAAATCAACGTCTTAATCTTGACTACTTACCGGAGTCAAGCAAATAATATAAATGAATACAGAAATGAAAAAAAATATAACCTTTATCATAGCTTTTTTATTGGTTGCAATAAGTGCTCAAGCACAGATAGATCGATCAAAAATGCCAAAATCAGGACCTACTCCTGTTATAAATTTAGGAGAGCCATATACATTTAAAATGGGCAATGGACTTACCGTTCTTGTTGTAGAAAACAAAAAACTACCAAGAATCACAGTTAGCTTATCATTAGATAACCCACCAAATGCCGAAGGCGATAAAGCAGGAATCGAAGGAATTGTATCCCAAATAATGGGAAAAGGGACTAAAAAAATTAGCAAAGATGCTTTTAACGAGGAAGTCGATTTTCTTGGTGCTTTCATCAATACTGGAGCATCAGGTGGATTTGCGCAATCTTTATCTAAATATTCTGATCGAATCATCGAACTTTTTGCAAAAGCTTCCTTAAATCCAAACTTTACGCAAGAGGAACTAGACCTTGAAAAGAAAAAACTTATCGAAGGTGTTAAATCAGGAGAAAATAGTGCAGAAGCGGTTGCTGATCGAGTAAGAAGCGTTCTTGGTTACGGAAAAAATCACCCAGCTGGAGAGTATATTACAGAAAAAACAATTAATAATATCACCTTAGCAGATGTAGAAACATACTACA
The DNA here is from genome assembly GCF_003443695.1 of Aquimarina sp. AD1. Lineage (NCBI taxonomy): Bacteria > Pseudomonadati > Bacteroidota > Flavobacteriia > Flavobacteriales > Flavobacteriaceae > Aquimarina > Aquimarina sp. AD1. The sequence goes on from NZ_CP031966.1 coordinate 3,486,665, forward strand.
GAAACAACTTTGTCCCTGCAAATGCATATATGGTAATTAGTGGAGACATCAGTAATGATAAAGCTAAAGAATTAGTAGAAAAGAATTTTACTTCTTGGAAAGCTGGAAAAGCTCCTTCTTTTGGAATGCCAGAAGTTAAAGACGCGCAATACAGACAGATCAATTTTATCGATATGCCGAATGCTGTACAAACAGAAATGGCTGTAATGAGCGTTTCTAATCTAAAGATGGCTGACGAAGATCATCACGCTGCATTGGTAGCTAACTATGTTTTAGGAGGGTCATTTGGTAGTTATATCAATATGAACCTAAGAGAAGAGCACGGGTACACATATGGAGGACGATCTACATTACCAAGAAACAAAAACTTTAAAACGCTATTTAGAGCTACAGCTAAAGTAAGAAATATGGTAACAGATAGTGCTGTTGTAGAAACTCTAAAAGAAATTAAAAGAATCAGAACTGAAGATGTAGATGACGAAGTATTAAAAAATGCGAAAGCAAAATTCTTAGGAGACTTTATTCTAGCTTCCGAAAATGATAGAACAATAGCAGCAAGAAGTATTGATATCAAAACTCAAAATCTTCCAAAAGATTTTTACGAAACTTTTATTGCAAAAATCAACGCAGTTAGCAAAGCTGATATTAAAAGGATTGCTAACAAATATTTTAATCTAGACAAAGCTAGAATTGTATTAGTTGGTAAAGGAAGTGATGTTCTAGAAAACCTAGAAAAAATTAGCTTCGAAGGAAAGAAAATTCCTGTTCTATATTTTGACAAATATGGAAACAAAACTGAAAAACCTGATTACAATGCAGCTACCCCAGAGGGAGTTACTGCCCAGTCAGTTTTAGATAATTATTTAAAAGCTATTGGCGGTAAAGATAAATTGACAGCAGTACAATCTACCTTCACTACAGCCGAAGCATCTATGGGAGGAGCAACACTACAGATGATATCTAAAGTTACTTCGAAAAACCAAACGCTTACTGATATATTATTTGGAGGCAACTCTGTAAACAAAAATGTGTTCGACGGTACTAAAGGATATGCTATGGCTCAAGGTCAAAAAATTGACTATACAGAAGCTCAGATTGCTGATGCAAAAAAAGAAATATACCCTTTCCCGGAACTAAAAAATACAGATGCTAAACTAGAAGGTCTTGAACCTTACGAAAATGGTAAAGCTTATAAAGTTAAAATAAGCGATAAGAGAACCTCTTATTTCGATACAGAAACAGGATTAAAAATAAAAGATATTGTAATCCAGGAACAAGGAGGTCAAAAAATACCTTCTACAATTGGATATAGCAACTACAAAGAAGTTAATGGAATCAAATTCCCTCATACAATGTCAATATCTGCTGGTCCACAGAAGTTTGATTTTAATGTTTCAGAAATTAAAATTAACGAAGGAGTAACAGAAGAAGATTTTAAATAAAATCTATAACTCACTTATTTATAAAGGTCCGTTCTAATAAACGGGCCTTTATTTTTTTCGATTAGCGATATATACTCCTAAAATTATTATCCCAGCAGCAATTACTTGATAAAAAGAAAATTCTTCGCCATCCAGCAACCCCCACATTAAAGCTACTATCGGAATTGTATACGTTACCGAAGTGGCAAAAACAGGACTACTCATTTGAACTAATTTATTGAATAAAACCTTAGCAATTCCGGTTCCCACTACTGCAAGAATAGAAATATACATCAAACTCGTATGTACTTCTGGATTACTTATTACCGTATTATTAAAAAAATCAGAATAATATAACACTACAAGAGAAGGAATTACTAACACAATAAAATTACCATTAGCTATCGCCATAGGAGAAATTTCTTGCATATAACGTTTTATAATATTCACATTGGTTGCATAACAAACCGAAGCACAAAGCACTAACGCTGCGTACCAATAATTCTGATTAGGATTTATAGAAGCTCCTTCCCAAATAAGAGCCAAACATCCAATTAACCCAACGACAACACCAATTAATTGATTTCTACTAAATCGAATCGAGAATAGCAGCACCCCTAATATTAAGGTAACAAGCGGAGTTGTAGAATTAAGAACAGAAGCAATACCACTATCTATTTCCGTTTCTGCAAAAGCAAATAAAAATGCCGGAATAAATGTCCCTAAAAAACCAGAAATAACAATCCACTTCCATTCTCCTTTCTTAATGGTTTTCATACTTCTGAAACCAATCAGGAATAAAAAAATTGCTGCGAACAGAGTCCTTAAAGCCCCTAACTGCATAGGAGTAAGACCTATCAACGACTTCTTAATTAATATAAACGAACTACCCCATACTAGCGAAAGTATCGCAAGATATATCCATTTTAGTTTTGAGTTTTGCATCGATCATTTTATAAGCTGCAAAAATCAATAAAATTAAACAAGCGATACTCTTTTATGTAGAAAAATTAACGAACGTTTAGCGTTCTTCTTCCCATTGAATTGTTTCCATAAAATGAACAACATCATTTCTTAAATATTTCGCTGCAGGAAGAATGGAATCATAATTTGGTTTTACTTTAAAGTACACTGAACCAGAAACAAAATGATTAAGACTATCTGTTACATAAAATTGGCAAGAAGAAGCAGCATTTCCTGTAACCTCAAAAATGCTTCCATAAACTTTTTTTTCTCGTAGAATAAAATCTTTTTGATCTATTCCATCAGCTTTAATATGGTGTTCTTGTGTTAAGTTTTGTGCATCTCTTAATAACGAATCTAAGTTCTTATCCACATTGTAATACGAAACATAAATAGTTGCATTCAGCTTCGGGTAATCTATATTATACCAACATTCTTTATTGTTTTTAGCTTTTTTAAAATTTGCAATATTATTCTTCTCAAAAGTATACGAACAATCTAGTGAAGCCTTTTCATATTTTGGTGTTGGATAAGCCAACCGTAACATTCCTTTAGGCTTTGGTAAAACATCTCCACCACAAGAACATAAAGCACTTGCAACTGCAATCACAAAAAAATTATATATTTTACTCTTCATTAATCGTTAATTTAATCCTTTTGATACGTTTATTATCTAGAGATTCTATTTTAAAAACATATTCTTCTAATACAATTACATCTCCTCTTTTAGGAAAGCTTCCGGATATCTCCAATAGCAATCCTGCAATCGTTTCTGCATCCCCTTTTTTACTCTCAAAAACTGTTTGATCTTCCAACTTCAATACTTTATAAAAATCTTTTAAAGAAGTTCTTCCTTCGAACACATAATTGAGATCATCTAACTTAGAAAATATTAAATCTTCATCATCAAATTCATCACTAATATCCCCAACTATTTCTTCAATAATATCCTCTAAAGAAATCAAACCACTTGTTCCACCATATTCGTCTACTACAATTGCCAAATGATTCTTTTTATTCTTAAAATCATTAAGCAAATCATCTAACTTTTTGTTTTCCGGAACAAAATAAGGTTCTCTTACAAGATCTACCCAATTATAATCTTTATGATTGATATAAGGCAATAAATCCTTTACATAAAGAATACCAATAACTTTGTCAATACTATCTTCATATACTGGAATACGAGAATATCCTTTTTCTATAATTTCAGGAATAACCTCGGTATATTTCATATCGCGATTTAAGGCAAAAATATCTATCCTAGGTTTCATTACCTGTTTAGTATCAGTATTACCAAAAGAAACAATACCTTCTAAAATTTTCTTCTCCTCAGAAGTAGTATCGGTGTCTGAGGTTAACTCCAACGCTTGTGATAATTGATCAACACTGATATTAGATTTCTGCTTACCTAATTTATTATGAATTCGTATCGTCACACCTCTCATTGGTAAACTAATCGGAGTAATAACCCAGTCCAAAATTCTTAATGGTCTTGCCATAAAATTGGCAAATTTCACTTTATTTCTACTCGCATATATCTTTGGTAAAATTTCTCCAAATAATAAAATAAGGAATGCTACAATAATTACCTCTACAACAAATCTTACATCCATCCAACCCCACCAAATGATATCAAGATCTTTAAAATAAATCTCTCCTAAAGCATCAAAGAGTAATACAATAGCAATATTTATAAAATTATTAGCCACTAATATTGTAGCTAACAATTTCTTTGGCCTACTTAATAACTTTGATATTATCTTTTGATTTGCAGTTTCTTCTTCTCCTTCTATTTTAAGATCTGAGGGAGTAAGCGAAAATAAAGAAACCTCACTACCCGAGATTAAAGCAGAACAAATCAATAGTAAAATAAGGGCAAGTAAATTAATTGCCTGCATGGAATCAAAAGCAACAAATAAAACAAATAAAGGTTCGGGATCAGGATCCAAATTATAGCGGTTTAGTTAAACATATTAAAACGGAAGATCATCTTCTTCCATTTCTGTAGATGGGGATGATATCGATTGTGTTGTACCTACTGAAGGGTTTGCATTACTTACCGGCTGACTGCTTGCAGTTGTTTCGGATTGTTGTCCTTCCGTTTTTGGAGTCAAAAATGTAAAATCGGTACACTGTATCTCTGTATTATATCGATCTTTTCCTTGTTCATCTTGCCATTTTCTAGTTTTAAGACGACCTTCAATATATACTTTATCTCCTTTCTTTAAATATTTTTCACAGATTTCAGCTGCTTTATTACGCACCACAATATTGTGCCATTCTGTAGAAGTAACTCTCTCTCCAGTGGTTTTGTTTACATAAGAATCATTAGTTGCCAGCGGAAATCTGCCAATACAGTTTCCTCCTTCAAAATAATGCATCTTTACTTCATCTCCTGTATGACCAATAAGCATTACCTTATTCAACGTTCCAGACATATCCTTTATTATTTATAGTAAATGTAATAAAAAAGCATCATACCTAAAAAAAGCTATCTATAAAATTACCTAATAATATAGGAACTGGATATTCGCGAATATTATCTATTTTAACCTGCTCTAGTTCAGTATTGATTTTGGGCTTTTTGTTGGTTTTTATGATATAAAATCGAGTATATAAGTGCTGGTGCGAAAGTTTATGTATTTTAAATGTTTCTTCATAGCAAGTGATATCATAAGATAAATCTCCTAATAAACTTTTAAACAGAACATGTTCTTTTATATAATCAAGGTCTACGTCATTCTCGCTTTCTATCAGTGGAAACTCGTATAAATTCTGCCAGATGCCTTTGCCTGTTCGTTGTTTAATAATAGTATATTGATCACTGACAGAAAATATCAGGTAATTGAAATATCTTTTCTTGACTTTAGTTTTTTTCAATTTAACCGGTAATGATGTAACTGTTCCTTTATTTAATGACTCACAACTATCATTTAATGGACAAACGATACAATATGGATTTTGTGGCTTACACTGCAACGCTCCAAATTCCATAATCGCCTGATTATAGGTAGCGGGTTGCTCTGGATCAATTAACTCAAAAGCAATTTTCTTAAACTCTTTAATTCCTTGAGTACTATTAATAGGAGTGTTAATATTAAAATATCTAGATAAAACGCGATATACATTACCATCTACCACAGGAACCACTTCATTATAACATATCGAAGCTATAGCACTGGCGGTATAATCACCCACACCTTTTAGTTTTAATAAATCATTATAGTTAGAAGGAAAAATACCATTAAGCTCATTTGCTATATATTTCGCAGTAGCATGTAAATTTCTGGCTCTAGAATAATAACCTAATCCTTGCCATAGTTTTAGCACTTGTTCTTCTTCTGCATTTGCTAAATCAAAAACAGTAGGATACTGATCGGTAAATGACAAATAATATGGTAATCCTTGTGCAACTCGCGTCTGTTGAAGTATGATTTCGCTTAACCAAATGTGATATGGATCGATTGTTTCTCGCCATGGCATCGATCTTTTGTTTTGTAAGTACCACGTAATGAGTTTTTTATAAAAAATCATGTGAAAATTGTAAGTTTTGTAAAATTAAACCTTTAAAAGATGATAATTTCATCTTAAGTATTGATATTTTGGATTTTAAATTGCTATATTTGCCCCCTTGAAAATTTAAAAACCCCTAAATAGGTAATATAATGACTAAAGCAGATATTGTAGCAAAAATTTCAGAAAAACTAGGAATTGAAAAAGGAGATGTTCAGGCAACTGTTGAAACCTTTATGGAAGAAGTAAAAAGTTCTTTAGAGAGCGGTGATAATGTATACCTTAGAGGTTTTGGTAGCTTTATCATCAAAACAAGAGCTGAAAAAACTGGCCGTAACATTTCTAAAAACACTACAATCAAAATACCTGCACATAATATTCCTGCCTTTAAACCGGCAAAAGTATTTGTGGAAGGTGTAAAAACTAACGTAGAAGTTAAGTAACAATTAATAATCAATAAATAGACGCACTATGCCAAGTGGTAAAAAACGTAAAAGACACAAGGTAGCTACGCACAAGCGTAAAAAGAGAAGAAGAGCTAATCGCCATAAGAAAAAGTAGTTTTCTAACTACTTTTTCTATTTAAGAATGTTCTTTGAAATCGAAATAAAGTATCTTATATCACTACCTTTATAAGACTTTATTTCAACGGAATTATAAAATTCCTGTGAAAAAATTTGTTTAATCCATCTGTCTCGAATATATCGAGGTGGATAAAAATCTAATCAGAGTGAACAAAGAATTGATCATTAGATCTGGTTCCTCTACTGATTTTGCCTTATTAAAAGATGGAAAACTAATTGAATTACATAAGGAAGAAGACGACAGCAATTTTGCAGTAGGTGATATTTTTATTGCCAAAATCCGCAAAGCTGTTCCAGGTCTTAACGCTGCATTTGTAAATGTGGGTTATGAAAAAGATGCATTTCTGCATTACCACGATCTGGGCCCTCAAGTATCTTCTTTACTTAAATTCATTAAACGTGTAAGCACAGGTAAATTAAAAGATTATTCTCTTAAGAATTTTCCTTTTGAGAACGATATTGATAAACACGGAGTAATAACCGATGTGTTAAAATCAAATCAATCGCTATTAGTACAAATAGTAAAAGAACCTATTTCTACAAAAGGCCCTCGAATTAGCTCAGAGCTTTCGATTGCCGGTAGATATATTGTATTAGTACCTTTTTCTAACAGAGTATCTATTTCTCAGAAAATAGAATCATCAGAAGAAAAAGAACGTCTAAAAAGACTGGTAAAAAGTATTAAGCCAAAAGGTTTTGGAATTATTGTTCGTACTGTAGCAGAAGGCAAGAAAGTAGCAGAACTAGACAGAGATTTGCAAAACTTGGTGGGTCGCTGGGAGTCTATGTGTAAAAAATTATACAAAGCACCCCATCCATCAAAAATTTTAGGTGAAATGAATAGAGCATCCTCTATATTAAGAGATGTTTTTAATGACACCTTCACTTCGATCGTTGTAGATGAAGAAGATCTCTACAACCAAATCAAAGATTATCTGCAAGAAATTGCACCAAAAAAAGAATCTATCGTAAAGTTACACACGTCTAAAGTACCTGTTTTTGAAAAACATGGTATCGAACGACAAATCAAAACAAGTTTTGGTAAAACGGTATCCATGAGTAAGGGAGCCTATCTTGTAATCGAACACACTGAGGCAATGCACGTCATTGACGTAAATAGTGGAAATCGATCTAACAAAGCCAAAAACCAAGAAGACACTGCACTAGAAGTCAACCTAATCAGTGCATCCGAAGTAGCACGCCAACTACGTCTTAGGGATATGGGAGGTATTATTGTAGTCGATTTTATAGACATGAATAATGCTGATAACCGCAGAACACTTTTCAACCACTTACGTGAAGAGATGAAAGACGACAGGGCAAAGCATAAAATTTTACCGCCAAGTAAGTTTGGCCTGATTCAAATAACGCGACAGCGTGTACGACCAGAAATGAATATCAAAACCCGTGAGGAAAACCCTAACGGAGGAAATGGCGAAGTTGAGGCGCCAATAGTTTTAGTAGATAAAATAAAGGTCGATTTAGAAAAATTAATTAAAAAAGAACATAAAAAGTTAACGCTTAGCGCGCATCCTTTTATTGCAGCTTTTTTAACTAAAGGATTTCCATCCGCCCGATCTAAATGGTTCATGGACCATAAAAGATGGGTAAAAATTATACCTAGAGACGCTTACACGTATTTAGAATATCATTTCCACGATAAAGACGGAGAAATGATAAAATAAAATGAAACCCAGCTTACATTGTAGGCTGGGTTTTTTTGTTTATTATATTTGTAATAATGTACCATAAAACACCCGAATCAATTACCGTTACAGAAGCAATTAAAAAGATGGAGCACTACTGTGCTTATCAAGATCGTTGTCATAAGGATGTTTCTCAAAAACTTAATACTATGAAACTGATTCCTGAGGCAAAAGAAAAGATCATTCTACACCTTTTGGAACATAATTTTCTTAATGAAGAACGTTTTGCTAAAAGTTTTGCAAGAGGAAAATTCCGAATTAAGAAATGGGGTAAACAACGAATTATTAGAGAATTAAAATTCAGACAAATATCCGAATACTGTACTAAAGTAGCGTTAAAAGAAATCTCTGAAAATGAATACCTGGAAACTTTTCATGATTTGGCAGAAAAGAAATTTAATTCAATAACAGATTCGGACACCTTCAAAAAAAGAAAAAAACTAATTGATTATCTCCTCTATAGAGGGTGGGAAAACCAATTAGTTTTTGAGAAAATTAATGAGCTTTTTTAATCACAAAAAACACCACTTAGTTCCGATTACTTAATATTTCTACAGCTTTATCTATACCACTATCTTTTTCTTCTAAATAATCATCATTTGCGAATAGAGGAACTCTGTTTACTTCAAGAGGTCCTACTCCAATTGACTCGTATATTACTCCTTGCGCATCACTATATATTTCATTAGATAATCCGACAAATGCTCCGTTTGGTAATGCGTGAACCAAAATATCAGAAAAAACTCCATTCGTGTTATCACCTACAATAGTAACGTATGATAAATCTTTCAGGCATAGAGTAAAAATTTCTGCAGCACTAGCAGTTAATGGACTTGTTAGTAAAATAATCTCATCAGTGTACTGAAAATCTCCTTTAGGACTAACCGAAACGGAAGTCGTTTCGGTAAAACTATCTCCTAACCTAGCTTTCTTAGAAAATGCAGATCTTTCTTGATCCATAAATCTAGATGCTATCTCTACAGATACCATATCATAGCCTCCTCCATTAAAACGAACATCTATTATTAGTTTAGAAACTCCAGAGTTTTTAAAATCATCCATCATTTCATCCAGAACAATATTCAAAACCTGTAATTCTGTACTTTCATCATCACTATAGCCTTGCATTCCTAAAACATTTATATAACCAACATTATTATTAATCATACCCCAAGCAATATTTCCACTCTCATCTAGTTTATATTCTCCACCAAGGTATTTTAACCCGATAATCTCTAACCGTTGATTATAAAGCACATTATAAGTTTCATCAGAATCTATAATTAAATCCCCTGTTAATCCTGCATTTAATCGCTCTAATAAATTGGGTAAACCAGCATCTATACTAATATTATTTTCTTCATCATCAATTGCAACATGACCATCATTTAGCAATAAAACTAGTTCCCCAATAATCTGATAAAAATTTTCGGAAGTTACTTGTTCACCTAAATCCTCGTATTGCGACCAATCCACATTTCTAGTTTCAAAAAAAGCATAATAATCATTAAAAATATTCCAGAAATGATCATAATTAACTTTTGGATCATCAGTCTCCGAAATCTGATCAGCTAAACAAAATTCATTTTGATTCTCTAACCTTATAAATTTAATATCTGAGGCTATTAATTCTGATCTCCCAATCAGTTCATTATTATTTAGCACCTCTAATTGAAGACCTGCTAATTCTTCTATTTTAAAATTATCATCCGCAATTGAACAACCAGAAGTATTTACATTATAAAGGATGTCTTGATCATCTGTAAACTCAATCACATACCCTTTATCTTCTGCTAACCAAAACCCATTTATAGTATCTTCTTCAATTACTGGAGTATCATCATCTGATTTACATCCAATTAAAAAAACCATAATTAATACTAAGAAATACTTTTTAAAAAAATCTAAAATCATAACATCACATTTTAAGAATTATATCACTATTGACAATTAAACAATCAATCAGTTGCATCAGATTAATCCCTGAATCAAAATAAATTGATCCAACCTTTGATTTGATTCAAAACTAGATAGCTAATAAAAAAATGGTGTTCGGAATTATTAAAATTTAAAAAAACTGTACCTTTTTATGATCAATTTTAAACTGGTTGGGGGTTAATCCAGTTTCTTTTTTGAAAGAAGTGTAAAATGTAGACTTAGCTTTGAAACCTGCTTCTAAACCAATTGACAGTAAACTATATTTATCAAACTCTTCATTAAGTATCATCTCCTTTACTTCATTTACACGATAAGAATTTATATAGGCGGTAAAATTCTTTTTAGTAACATCATTTACGATCTGAGAAAGATAACCTGAGCTTATATTTAAGGTCTGTGCGACCATCTCTTGATTCAAATTAGGGTTTCGATAGATATAATCTTTTTCCAATAAACCTTCTAACTTTTGGAAATATATATTGTCTTTGGAAAAAGAAAGCTCCGGAGTTGAAACTTTAGGATTTTTAGGCTCTAGAGTATCTTCATTAAAATTGACATCACTATTCTTGAAATTACTTATTTTCAAAGAGTAAATCCCATTATATACAATCCAAAATATAAAAAATGAGGTAATAGTGCATATGATAGAGATGCCTATATCATAACCTATATTAAAAATCATATCAGCAACATCTATTAAGATCCAACAAGTAACTAATGAAACCTCATATATACATAATTTTTTAAGCCATTTACCATGCATTTGATTCGTATACTTGTTATGCTTAAGAATATTATAAGCCCAAATAGCGATTACAAAATTATAAAAATAATATCCGAATTCTTGCAGGCCAAAAGCCCATTCATACATTAATGCTTGATCAGATAAAAACGATATTTCCCATTTGTAAATGTGCTCTAAATTATAAACTACATTCAATATAACAGAAAACATAAACGGAATGTACAACCAATTCCATTTTCTCTCTACTACAAAATCTTGATCAATTGATTTTAATATATATAGGAAGAAAAAAACAGGGAATAAGAATATCAACTCTATATCATATAAGATTAAAAACTCGGGATATTGTTCATATACATTTAAGGTATCTAGATATACATTAAACATCAAAAACGCTAAAATCAAGATTGAATACCCTAAATATTTATTTGTGGAACTTTTAAAATAAGGAGAAAACAAAATCGCAAAACCAAAAAGAAATCCTTGCGAAACACTTATTAATAGAATAATATTCACAAATTCCATCAAGAAAGATTTATAATTTCTAATAATAAAGACAAAAAGAAATTAAAAAGGTTGCAAGCTTTCTATAATTATAAGCTATTCCGTTTATTGGTTCTTTTAATAGCCAACTCATTTTTATGATCCATCCATTTCTGACCTCCAATCCTGCGCATAACATTATCGAAATAGCGCATAAAAAGAATGTTGTATGCTGCTTTATTCATATTCCCAAATCTAGTTGCCATTGCTCGAATGCTCATTGAAAATCCGGGAGTAAGGTAAGTCATTTGATGCCAATATCCTTCTGGCATATACAACGTTTCGCCATGTGTAAGATTTGCAATATATCCATTTGCTTTTTTAAGAGCAGGCCATTTTTCTAAATCGGGATTTGTAAAATCAATTTCTTGATGGGCGATTAATGCATGAGGGACCTTGTACAAATACTTTGTTTCCGAAGGAGGGAACAGAATACATTGTTTTTCTCCATGAAAATGAAAGTGAAGAATATTACCTAAATCTATATCATAATGCATAAATACTTTGGAACCACCACCACCAAAGAACAAATAAGGCATTTTTTTTAGTAGTCTCAATCCTATTTCAGGATATTTATAATCCTCTCTAAGTTTTGGCACCTCTTTCAACAAGTTATACAAGAAAATTCTATAATTGGTAGGTTTCTTTTTTAGGAGGTCCACATACTCACTCATTTTCATGCTAGTATGAGGTTCATTAAACTTAAACTCAGAATTTATCGGTCTATCATCAAACAAAGGCACTTCTTTATCTCCAGCAACTTCATTAATATAATCTAAATTCCATTTCTGATATGCCGGCCAATCTTCAATTAGTCGTTCAATTACTACAGGTTTTTGAGGAATAAAATAATCCCTCAAAAATTCTTCTTTAGTAATTGTTTCTACTCTTGATATTTGCTCTAAATTTAATCCCACTAACTAAAAAATAATTCTAAAACCTTGTTTTTCAAAGTTTAATAAACTTCAAAATTATTTATTAAGTAAAGCTTCTTTCCCCTTTTGTTTAGCAAGTTCATTCTTTTCAATGACATGCTCAGGCCTAGACCATTTAGGTTTTTCTCCTTTAGCTTCAAACTTAGAATTCTCAGCTTCAACTGTATCGGGTTGTGCTTTCTTAACAAAAGGTTTTTGTGGGTTCAATCCTAATTTTTTAAACATTTCCATATCCTGATTAACATCTGGATTAGGAGTTGTCAATAATTTATCCCCTGCAAAAATTGAATTTGCTCCTGCAAAAAAGCACATAGCTTGTCCTTCTCTACTCATTTCTGTTCTCCCTGCCGAAAGTCTTACTTGTGTCTGTGGCATTACAATTCTAGTTGTAGCTACCATTCTAATCATATCCCAAATTTCAACAGGTGTTTGATCTTCCATTGGTGTACCATCAACTGCTACAAGTGCATTAATAGGAACAGATTCTGGCTGTGGACTTAATTTTGCTAAAGCTACTAACATCCCAGCACGATCTTCAGCCTTTTCACCCATTCCAATGATTCCTCCACTACAAACAGTAACGTTAGTTTTACGCACATTATCAATAGTCTGAAGACGGTCTTCATAACCTCGGGTAGAAATCACTTCTTTATAATATTCTTCTGATGTATCTAGATTATGATTATAAGCATATAATCCCGCTTCTGCCAATCTCTGAGCTTGATTTTCTGTTATCATACCTAATGTACAACAAACCTCCATCTCTAACTTATTGATAGTTCTCACCATCTCTAATACGTTATCAAACTCTGGTCCATCCTTTACATTACGCCAGGCAGCTCCCATACATACTCTAGAACTCCCAGATGCTTTAGCTCGAAGCGCTTGTGCTTTAACTTGTTGTACACTCATTAAATCATTACCTTCTATATCAGTATGATATCTTGCAGCTTGAGGGCAATACCCACAATCTTCTGGACAACCTCCTGTTTTAATAGATAGTAATGTAGAAACTTGAACTGTATTAGGATCGTGATATTCACGATGTACAGATGCCGCTTCATAAAGCAACTCCATTAATGGTTTATTGTATATATCTAATATTTCCTGTGATGTCCAATCGTGTCTAATAACGCTCATAAATCAATGGTATGTGAATTTTCAAAAGTAATTGTTTAAAATCAAAAAACACAAATTAGCTTTATCAAATTCGATAGTTTTAATAACAATCTATATTAACTTTCATGGTAGTTCTAACAGAATACTAACCGCATTTCCTCCAAATCCGACAGCGTTTACCATAATTTTATTCAATTTTTTAGGAATTACATTATGCTTTATATAAGGGACTGATATAAATTCCTGATGTTTCATCATTAAAACAGCCAATTCCATGCTTAAAATTCCACTAGCTCCAAATGTGTGACCTATTTTCCATTTATTGGTTGTTAACGCAGGAACAGCTTCTCCAAAAACAGCCTTAATTGCATTATATTCCGCTTGATCTCCTTTTACAGTTCCAGGAGCGTGTAAAACCACTGCATCAACAGCTTCTACCTTCGTAGTTCCTAAGGCCATCTTCATTGATTTCTGGAAACAATCCGCATTTGTAGATATGGATATATTATGTGTTAATGATTCAGTAGCATATCCAATTCCTGTAATCAACGCAATAGCGTTTTCTAAAATTCCATTTTCCAAACAAGCCACTCCAGCACCTTCTCCCAAAAACATTGTATTACTAGTTTTATCCCAATTCATTGCCTGACAAGGATAAGGATCTTTAGATTCTGATGCATAAATTTTTAAAGCCTTCATTTGGGCGATAGTAAAAGGAGTTAAAGGAGCTTCGCTACCACCAACTAAAAACTTATTACTTAAACCAGATTGTAACCAAGCAACACCATTTAATACTGCGTGCAGAGCAGTAGAACAGGTAATAGAATGACTTATATCCGGGCCATTAGATCCTAAATCCTGAGCAATCCAAGAAGATACATTACCCAATGTAGTTGTTGGCGAACTTAATGTAGAGGATTGATTAGTTTCTATAAATTCTTTATGATATTTTTCAAAAAGACTCGTTGCTCCTCTAGAAGATCCAACATTAATTCCAAAATCTACTTCATCTCCCCAGTTCGCATCTTTTACAGCATTTCTTGCTGCTAATAAAGCAAACAAAACAGAATCATCCAAAGAAGCATATTGAGAATTCTTTTCCTTCAGTTTTTCTATTTCTTTTCTTGATATTGAATTTAATTTTGCAACTGGCGCTATACTTCCAGCAAAGTCTTCAAAAGTAATCCGATGTGATGATTGTTTATATAAGTTCCAGATCTCCTCAGACGAAATTCCTAGAGGGGATATAGATGAAATTCCAGTTATCGATATTGGGTTTTGCAACACTTAATTTTTGAACAAATGTAGGGGTTTGTTCTCGCATGTTCAACTGTTAATTTATTAATTGATATAGGATCATAATTATCAAATTACTTTTTGATTTTTAGATGAGAATATACTTTTTCCTTATAACTAATTCCAATAGGAATTTCTATAAGACCAAGTTCTATATCATGCTGGGTATAGGCCGTTATTTTATCCAAATTAATGATGAAAGATCTATGAATTCTTAAAAATGATTTTTCGGGGAGTACTTTTTCAAAATCACTGATTTTATATTTCGTTTGTATCTCTTTTGTATTCGTATATATTTTTATATAATCCTTTAGACTTTCTACATACATAATATCATCAGGATGTATTTTATGATATTTATTTCCAGTTTTTACAAGTAAACATTCTTCTGTAGATTCCTTATTCTTTTCAGAAAACGAAATCGTCTCTTGTTCATTTCTAAAAAAACGTTCTATTGCTCTAAAAAATCTTTCAAACGTAATGGGCTTCAGTAAATAATCTAAAATATCTAAATCATATCCCTCTAGCGCATATTCTCTATATGCAGTAGTAATAATAGTTTTTGGAGGAGTTTTTATGGTTTTTAAAAATTCTAACCCTGTAATATTTGGCATTTTTATATCTAAAAATAATAAATCAACCTTCTCTTTTTTTAAAATCTCTAGCGCTTTGATTGCGTTATTGCAAGTAGCAACTATCTCTAAAGAATCTATTTTAGAAATATGGTTTTCTAGCAGCCGTATTGCCAGTGGTTCATCATCTACAAGTAAACATCTAGTTTTCATTAGTAATTTTTATTTTCAACTCGACCACAAACAAGTTTTTCTGGTTGCTATTTATTTCTAATTTATATTGGTTATTATATAATAAATCTAACTGCTTTTTGATATTGGCAAGTCCAATTTTCTTTTTTTGACTATCATCTGGGACAGCATCAACGGTATTAGAGATATTAAATATAAATAATCCGTTAGTATAACTAATCAAAATATCGATCTTAGGAGAACCACTATCTTCTCCAGCACCATGCTTAAAAGCATTTTCTACAAAAGAGAGTAGAATCAGTGGTGCTATATTTATATCTTTTTCTATATGCTTTTCTAGAGTCACCTGTAATCGATCATCATACCTCAACTTTTCTAATTCTATATAGTTTTCTAACATCTTTACCTCACCTTTTAAAGAACCATATTTATCAGTACATCTATATAAAATGTAATCTAGAATCTCAGATAATTTTTCAATAGAATAAGCTGTTTTTGAAGAATTTTCTAATGCTAAAAGGTAAATATTATTCAAAGTGTTAAACAAAAAATGTGGGTTTAGTTGTGCTTTTAATAAATTTAATTCTGTCTCAATTTTTTCTTTATCGATTTGTAACGTTTTTTGTTTAGTCTCCATATAATGAATAAAGAATTTTATAAAAAGAAACCCTAGTACCACAGCATAAATAGGAGTGAAGTATTCTGATAATAATTTCTTCCAATCCAATACTATTTCTACTAAAGATTCTTGTCTATAAGGCAACGTTCTAGTAAGGGTTTCTGAAACATGAATAATTAAATATCTTGCTAAAACAATAGTAACGTATACAATCAGAAACAGAAATAATATATAAAGGAACTTCTTACTACTAACGATATATTTTGGAATCCAATAATATGCTAAAAAATAGGATCCGATTAGTTGCGGAATTAAAAGACATATCTGACGAACCCAAGATGTATACAAAGTATGCTCATCAAGAATTCGATCCCTTGCGATAAAGCTTAAGACTACTACAACCCAAAAAATCAAATGCCTTGTCCATTCCTTTTTCTGTAGTCTTACTATTAGTTTTTCTAAAAAGATCCAATCAAAAGCCATATAATCTAAAGTAATAAATATGTCTAGATTATTTTTAATTATCGACGAATAACTCCATAAAACTAATGAATCATCGAGTTTTAATGACAAATACAATAGGTCTTTGAAAACCACTTTTCTAGGCGCTTACTTATCTAAGTAATCGATATCAAAAAATAATAGGTTATAAATTTCCAATTTTTGATAAAACATTAAAATTTATATCAAAATGAAACGAATAGTATACCTTATAATTTTAGCTTGTGTATCTTTTACATTTGGTCAAAATAAAAAAATATCTATCCAAGAAGGCCCCGGAATATTTACCATTAAAGGAGGTAAAGGGAATGAAAACAAAATCATTACGGTTCATTATTACAAACCAAAAAAATTTAATCCTTCATCAAAGGTCTTATTAGTGATTCCTGGGTCTGGCAGAAATGGTGATAGTTATCGAGATAGCTGGATTGAGGAATCTGAAAAGCACAATATTCTAATCTTATCTCCCAGTTATCCTGAAATAGAATATCAGTATGAGGATTATCATCTAGGAGGAATTGTCAAAGATGTAAATACCCGCGAAAGCATATCTTTCATCGAAAATACAAATCAGGTCTTTCTTGATGAAGACAAAACTTCTATTCGACTAAATTTAGATAAAACAACATGGATATATCATGATTTCGATACCATATTTGAATCAGCAATAGCTGCTCTAAATAGTTCTCAAAAAAGTTATGATATATTCGGACATTCCGCAGGAGGGCAGATATTACATCGATTTGCTATTTTGCATACCAAATCGAAAGCAAATAAAATAATTGCTGCAAACTCTGGTAGCTATACATTAACCGATTTTGACACAAAATATCCGTTTGGCATAGAAGCTCTTAACCTTTCAAAACAAGATTTAAAAAAAGCTTTTTCTCAAAAACTAGTAATTTTTGTTGGCGAATTAGATAATGAAAATGAAACTGGCGGAATTTTACTGCGTTCCAAAACTGTAGACAAACAAGGATTACATAGATTAGCAAGAGCAAAGTACTTTTTTAAAGTAGCCAAATCAAAAGCCGAAGAAATGGGGTATCTATTTAATTGGGAACTAAAAGTAATTCCCAATGTTGGTCATAATATGAGAAAAATGGGCAACGCGGCAGGAAACTATCTTTATGAATAAATATATCTGTAACAAAACAACAGAAATTCCTACCTATAGAGTAACCAAAAAGCACTTTATACTATGGAAGAACAAACATCTAAAAAAAGTTGGTTTAGCAGAAATTGGCCTTGGGTAGTACCTGTAGGAGGTTGTTTTACTTTAATCGTTATTTTTTTTGTATTCCTAGGCTCAGTTGTCTTCGGAGTTTCTAAAGCTTTTACAAACTCTGGACCTTATCAAGACGGCCTTTTAAAAGCACAACAAGATGAGTATGTCGTACAAATGTTAGGAGAACCAATAGAAACTAATGGTATAATGAATGGTAGCTTAAAATTTGAAAATGAAGAAGGTTCTGCCGATATTTCTATCCCGATCAAAGGTCCTAATGGAGAAGCTAGAATATACATTGTTGGTACTAAGCAAAATGACACTTGGACATATTCTGAACTATATGTAATACTAGAAGAAACAAACGAACAAGTCGATTTATTGTGGGGAAAAGGATCCGAAGAAAATTAACCCAAAAAGTATTATAAAAAATAAGAGGACTCTTTTTCAAGAAGTCCTCTTATTTTTTTTGAGTAGTTTATACAAGATTATTGCTTATAAATATATGTTATTGTATATACTGAAGACAACTCGTCTTCATCAATCACAGTTAATGTTGCAGAAGTCGGATAATTATCTACATCATATACGTATTCAATTTTAAGTTCACCAACAACTTCACCGTCTTCATCCTTGTAAACAATAGATTTAATATTATTTAAAGGAAATAGTGCACGCGCTCTAACAATTTCGGGACTTTGCGGCATCATACTAAAGTTTAATTGAACTTTATCTAAAACTTCAATTAAACCGGCAGCTTCAAACGTATAGAAATAAGGGTTTGGTGTAGCATCATATGTTATTGTTGCAATATACTCTTCTATAGTTTCTTCATATTCTCCTGTAGTTTGATTATACTCATAATACTCCTCTAGTACACTAATAGAAATCGGATTTCCACTAGTATCATATTCCAATACATCTCCTGTTTCAAATGCATCATATGGATCTTGATATAATTCACTTAAACTAAAAGGATCACCATCTCCTGTAATCGTTGACAACTCATCGTTTTCGTGTACTAAAACAGCGGTTTCGATTCCGTTAGATGCACTTGTTACTTTATTATTGGCATCGTAGTTCACTGTAAACACTTGATCTTCTTCGTCAACTTGCGCAGGGTTAAATTCAACGCTTTCTATTAATTTTTTTGCAGTATCCCCGTTGGCATTATCAAATTCATCAGAGACAGAATCACTATCACAACTTGCAAAAATTGTAATCGCAGATAGAAATAAAAGTTTTTTCATTATTAAATGGGTTTAATTATCCTCGCTATACACGAAGTCGATAGTTAGTGTCTTAAAAGCGATATTTGTTACCCTAAAATTTGATCAAATTTTATAGTTATTTTATAGCTATCTGTTTACAAAGAGTTTAAAACAGAAATAATTGTATCATAAATTTTATCTAACTGATCTTTCTTAATAACATAAGGCGGTAATAGATAGATTGTTTTTCCTAACGGACGAAGACAAACCCCATTTTTCATAAAATGATCAAATATCTCATATCTTTTTTTGCCATAACGATCCATCTCTATATCCAAATCTAACGCATAAATAACTCCTTTTTGTCTGGTAGTTTTTACCTTAGAATGGTTTCGTATGATGGCATCAAAATTCTGATGTGATTTAATAATAGTATTAATGTTATTTTGAATTTCTTGGGATTTCAAAAGTTCTATTCCGGCTATTGCAACAGAACACGCTATTGGGTTCGCAGAGTATGTATGTGCATGAAAGAATGCTTTACCAATAGAATCGTCTAAAAATGCATCATATATATTTTGAGTACAACTAGTAACGGCCATAGGCACAAAACCGGCAGTTAAAGCTTTAGACATAGAAATAATATCAGGCTTGGTTTCTATATATTCTGAGGCAAAGTGTTTTCCCGTCTTACCAAAACCGGTCATCACCTCATCAGCAATGGTAATGATATTATTCGTTGCACAAATTTTTAGAATTTCATTAAGACACTCTGCATCAAACATATGCATAGCATTAGCTCCTTGTACAAGAGGTTCATAGATAAAAGCAGCTACATTGTATGAATTGATAATCCCTAGTAATTGTTTTATTACCTCATCAAAATTTTCTTTGTTTGGTGTTGGAATTCGTTGTACATCAATAAAAAAATCCTCAAAAGGACCATTATAAACAGATAATCCTGATGCAGACATAGCTCCAAATGTATCTCCATGAAATCCATCCTGAAAAGCAATAATCGTATTTCTTTTTTCTCCTTTATTAAAATGATATTGCAATGCCATTTTAATCCCTACTTCATTTGCTGTAGATCCATTATCAGAGAAAAATATCTTTTCCTGATTATTTGGCAATATATCAATCAGTTCTTCAGAAAGCTTAATTGCAGGCTCATGCGTAAACCCTGCAAAAACAATCTGATCTAACCTACGCATTTGTTCCTCTACTTTTTTCAAAATATATGGATTACAATGTCCATACATAGCGGTATACCAAGAAGCTATCCCATCAATATATTCTTTCCCTTGATCGTCATATAGCAAAGCTCCTTCTGCTTTTATTATTGGCAATGCATCTGGATGAATTTTATGCTGTGTTAATGGGTGCCAAAGATGTTTCTTATCTCTTTCTTTTAAATTCATAAAGCTTCTAATTTATCTTTAAAAACGGATGCATACTCTTTTACCACCATAGTATCAAAATAAGGTTCATTATCTATTCTACCTATAACTCGAACACCTGTCATTTTCTGAATAATATCTTCTGTAGTTACGTGCTCTTCTCCGCTAAAAATAATTACCGGATCAAATCCTTTTTCTTGTAATAATTTTACTGTTAGCAATGTGTGATTTATACTGCCCAAATAATGTCTAGAAACAACTATTATCTTATAATCAGAACTTATAAGATCTAGAATAGTTTCTTCTTCATTAAGAGGAACTAATAATCCTCCCGCTCCTTCAACAACAATATCATTATTAGTTTCCGGCAATTTTACTGTTTTTAAATCTATTGTAACCTCATCAATTTCTGCTGCTGCGTGAGGACTCATTGGAGTTTGCAATGCATAACTATTTGGATGAAATTTTGAAGTAGTATTAGACACTAATTCTTTTACTTTATCTGTATCTGAATATGTAAGATCTCCTGCTTGAACTGGTTTAAAATAATCTGCTTCTAATGCCTCTACGACTATAGCCGACACAATCGTTTTTCCGACATCGGTTCCAATACCAGTAATGAATATTTTTTTTGACTTTGTCTCAGAATTACTAGACATGATATGATGTGTTTTTAATTTTTGGTAAAGGTAGCTAACAACTCTAAAACTTCAGCAAGTTCTTCTTTTGTATTATAACTATGCAGACAAAATCGTAATCGTTCTTTTCCATCAGGAACTGTAGGCGACATAATCGGCTTAACATCAAAACCCTTTTCCTGTATTTGCGATGCAATCTTTTTTATCCTCTCATTACCAGAAATAACACAACAATGAATTGCTGAATTACTTTCTATAAAAAGAGATCGCTGTTTTGTTTCCTCTAATTTTTGCTGAAAAAATAAAATGTTCTGTTTTAACTTTTCAATTTCCAATGTTGTCTGGAGTTCTATCAAAGCAGTCTGAATTGTAACTAAAGAATGAGGAGGTAATCCAGTAGTATAAATAAAACTTCTGGCAAAATTTACCAAATAGCTTTTCAACTCAGAAGATCCCAATATAGCTGCACCATGACAACCCATCGCTTTACCGAATGTATGTATACGAGCAAATACGTTATCTTCCAATCCTAATTGTTGGACAAGACCAACACCATTATCTCCAAAAACTCCTGTAGCGTGAGCTTCGTCAATTATAAGCTGACACTTATTCTCTTTACAAAATGTACTAAAAGCTCCTAGATCAGGTGTATCTCCATCCATGGAAAACACTGATTCTGTAACAACATACACTTCTAAAGGTTCGCTACTACTTTTTTTATTCTCCCTAGTTTGTTGAAGCCTTTGTTTTAAGTCATCTATATCATTATGATTAAATTTATAAGACCTAGCATTACTCATCTTTATTCCATCTCGAATAGAAGCATGTATAAATTCATCGTATAAAATGATATCGCCTCTTTGCGGAACAGATGAAAAAAAACCAACATTTGCGTCATATCCAGAATTAAAAATCAAAGCAGCTTCGGCATTATGAAAAGTGGTAAGCATTGTTTCTGTTTCAACATATAATGGGTGGTTCCCAGACAATAATCTAGAACCTGTAGCGCCATTTTGATGAATCCCTTTTTCTATTAATGATTTATGAGTATTATCAAAAATTAACTTAGAAGAAGAAAAACCTATATAATCATTCGATGCAAAATCTATTACCGCAGCTTGTTCAGAAAGGCTGCGTAATGCCATATTATCTTCTCTATCCTTAAGTCTTTTCTCAAGTTTTTTTGGAAAACCATTCATGCCGTAAAAATACAATAAAATGGAACCATTAGAATTATTCTAGCTTATACTTGTAATTTTGAAAAACAACAATTAAGTATTCTTTTTTGATAAAAAATTATTGTTTTTCAATAATTTTTATATATTTGTTATCGTAAAACGATAATAATTATGGAAACAAAACGAATTATAACATTAATGAAAATAGTATCCTGGATATTATTTATTGGCTTATGTATCAAACTAGGAGCCTTACTAATATCTGGAGGAATTAGTCTATTAATAAACCCAGAAGCAACAGAAAACCTATATCTAAATATAGACTTGTCTAATCTTTACGAGTCTTCTGTTAAGTATTATACTTTTGTATTATCATTAATTATTTCAGTAACTGCTCTAAAAGCTTATTTGTTCTATTTAGTAATTAAGATTTTTTCAATAATTGACTTTGATAAACCCTTTACCAAAGCTGTAGCCAGATTAATTTCTTCTATTAGTTATGTATCCTTATGGACAGGTTTATTAGCATATATAGCAAATCACTATTGCAAGTGGTTACAAAAAAAGGGATTTATATTTGAATTAGACTGGGGAAGTTCTGAATTCCTTTTCATGGCTGGAATTATTTTTATTATTGCATTCATCTTTAAAAGAGGAGTAGAAATTCAATCCGAAAACCAATTAACTGTATAATTATGGAGCTAAAAATGTTTGGAAAAAAATCCCTGTCAACTGTATTATTCTATAGTACACGATTAATAATGATGGGGTATGGAGCTTTTCTACTATTTCTAATAGTATCCTTAGTAAGTAATAATTTTATTATCACGGAATCAGATGAATTGCAGATATACATCCCTTTTACGACTTCTATGATAAAAGGAGGTTATAATACAATTACATTTATAGGTGTTTTCTGTTTTCTAATACTGTATTCAGCGTTTTTCTTAGTACTATCTTTGATTTTTAAAACATTTAGTGCTGAAAAACTTTTTACAGAAGAAGCTATAAAATACTTAAGATGGTTTACCATATTAAATCTAATTTTACCCATAGCTTATGTAATTATAGGAATTCTGATAAGCAACAAAATTGTTTTTAACGATATAACTCCTGGACTGCTACACTTGGGATTAGGTATTTTTGCAGCATTTATTGCTACCATATTCAAATTAGGTTTTACACTACAAGAAGAAAACGAACTAACAATATAGCTATGCCAATAATTATAAATCTAGATGTTATGCTCGCTAAGCGAAAAATGAAAAGTAAAGAGTTGGCAGAAAAAATAGGCATAACTACGGCCAACTTATCTATTCTAAAATCAGGAAAAGCTAAAGCTATACGTTTTTCTACTTTAGAAGCAATCTGTGAAGCATTAGAATGTCAACCATCTGATATTCTGGAATACCAACCTTAATTTTTTAAACCAATCAATCAAATGAAATCAATCGCATTATTACTTAGCCTATTCTTAGATACTTTTATGTAAAAACCCTTTCCATTACTAAAATTCTATAGAATTCCAAGGATTCTAACTATCAATTTATTGAGCTCACAAAAAGCCTCGATAGGTCACTCCTTTGTCTCATTTTAAAAATTAAACTCATGAAAAAATCAAAAAAAATACGCGTATTCATTTTTTATCCAGTTTTAGGTATAATTCTAATTATGCTTACTCTTATCTTGTATAAGCTCAATCAAAGTTCTGTTTTCTTTTCTGAAAATGGAATATACACCTCACTTCAAGTGCCAATAAAAGAAAAATTTATAGATATCAATATCAACTTATCAGGTACCGCTGATTCTACCAGTTTTACTAAGGATTTTATAGAAGGACCTATAGTTACTTATGATAAAAATCAGGACATATCAGTGGATTGGTTTTTTAATGGTACTGTACACCACAAAAATTACAATAACAGTATTAAAAATTTTAGCATATATACAGGAGATAAACAACTAGATTTTATGTTACCAAAAATCAACAAACCTGCAATTGAAATAAACAATGCTCCTGATAAAATTGCATTTATAAGTGATATTCACGGAGATTATACATACATGGATTGTACGCTAAAGAATCTAAATGTTATTAATTCTGAAGGAAATTGGAACTTTAATAAAAACCATTTAGTAATTGCAGGCGATATGGTTGACCGTGGTAATGAAGTTAGTAAAGTCTTATGGAAAATAGTTGCTCTATCAGAACAAGCAAGAGAAGCTGGCGGTATGATACATTATCTTATTGGAAATCACGAACAATATATTCTTAAAGGAAATTTTAGTCGAGTAGATCCTCTTAACCTATACGCAATACAACAAATGATGTCTTTTAAAGATGCTTTTTCTGATAAAACCTATTTAGGAAAATGGCTAAGAACTCGACCCGTTATTGTTAAAATTGGTTCTATGATTATTACCCATGGCGGAATAAGTCCAGATACAGCTAACAAAAACTTTAGTTTACAGCAAATTAATCAAGCAATGTGGGATTATTGGGAAAACAAATCAGTAGATGATAACCTAAAAGAGGTTATTTTAGGAAAAACAGGTGTTACGCAATACAGAGGTTACGTTAGACAAAACGATGAAGTTAAAAAAGCAACTCCACAACAAATCGATACTATTCTTGATACCTATAATGCATCCCAAATCATAGTTGGACATACAAATGTTGCGAAAATCAAACCTCTTTATAATGGAAAGATATATGATATTAATGCTATCGAGACATCTTCTGAAGCTTTAGTTTTTGAAAACGGCTCATTAAACGTCGTTGATATTGGTATTATTAAACAAGAAAATACTCACAATATGTATCATAGAGATTTTTCTTTTGGTAAAATAAACGATTGGAAAATGGTAACATCTACAATAGGAAATATTATTAGACTCTCTTCAATTAGTCATCCGTATTAAAATTTAGACAGTATTTCCTTTGATCTCTCCGCATGAAAGGTTAGGTTCATATTACATTATAATTATAAAAAGAAACTGTAATTGTATAGACAAGCTATACAATTACAGTTTCTTTTTTATCCTCTAATAATTATCAATAAGATATTACATATAACTATCTCCTTTTCTTTTTAGGAGTTTCTTCTTTTAGAGAAACAATATTCATTTTTTCTTTCAAATGATTAGCTAGTATTTTCTCGATCAATTCTTCTTTTGTAAGATGATGGAAAACAGTTTTAATTTTTTCTTTAAACTCAGCTGACACATCATGATTGGGCTTAGTTTTAAATATTTTCTTAGCCCACAAAAGTGTATTATTCTCTTCTATACTTTGCGGATCTGCCTTTTTGAATTCCTTAAATGTAATTCCTAATTCTTCTGTAAATTCGGCTAAATCCTCAACTTCTTCTTTTTGCAATACTGTTAATGAAAGCCCTTTGGCTCCAGCTCTTGCCGTTCGTCCACTACGATGTACATAGGTATCATACACATCTGGTAAATGGTAATTCACCACATAGGATATCTCTTTTACATCGATTCCTCTAGCAGCTAAGTCTGTAGCGACAAGAATATTAATATGACCTTCTCTAAATTGCCCCATTATCCTATCACGTATAGGCTGTGATAAACTTCCATGAAGTGCTCCAGAAGAGAATTTATTGATTGCTAGGTTTTTTGCTAATTTATTAACTGCTGCTTTCGTTTTACAGAAAATAATCCCACGTTCTCCTTCTTTAGAACTAAGAAAATGCATGAGAACTTCTAATTTTTCTATAGGCTCTACAACCACATATTGATGATCGATTCCTTGATGACCAACCGTTTCCATATCTGCAGTCACCTGAATCACATGTTTAGACATATAATTCTGAATCAATTGCTTTATCGTTCCTGGCATTGTTGCAGTAAACAAAATAGTCCTTCTTTTTTTTGGTAAGACTGCAACGATTTCATCTAATCCATCTTTTAAGGAGCTAATCATTTCATCAGCCTCATCAAGAATCAAATAATCAGCAGCTGTGATATCAATTTTATCACGCTTTATTAAATCAATTAAACGTCCAGGGGTTGCCACTACGATATGAGTGGTGTTTTTTAAACGTTCTATTTGTGGTTTAATAGAAATTCCTCCACATATAGAAGCGATCGACATGGTAGGTAAATAGGTAGAAAAGGACACTAAATTATCATAAATCTGTTGTCCTAATTCTCTTGTTGGAGCAAGGATTACCGCCTGAACTTTTGGAGTATCTAAATCAATTAATTGTAATAAAGGCAAACCAAAAGCTGCTGTTTTCCCTGTTCCTGTCTTTGCTAATCCTACAAAATCATCTTTCTTTTGTAACAAAACAGGAATTGATTTCTCCTGAATATCTGTAGGAGTAGAAAATTTTAAGTCTTCTAAACTCTTTTGCAAAGGAGCAGCAACTCCTAGATTTAAAAACTGATTTGACATAAAAATATTTTGGTCAAAGATAGGTGTATAATACTATCTTTATATCTAAATTCTAAAGTTAAAAAGATGACTATTCAACATCTAAAATATACGACTGTAACATCTCACGAAGAATTAGAACAAATCCTTCTCCTTCAACAAAAAAATCTAACTACTTCAATTTCCTCAGAAGAGAAGAAAAAAGAAGGTTTTGTTACGGTAGAACATGATTTTGAAATCTTAAAAAAGATGAATGACCAACAACCTCATATTATTGCTAAAGATCACGGTAAAGTTATTGGTTATGCGTTATGTATGACTTCGGACTTTGGGAATGATATTGAAGTTCTCAAACCTATGTTCAAAAAAATAGAAAACTCATTAGATCAACCAAACAAATATATCGTAATGGGACAAGTTTGTGTTGATAAAGAGTATCGTGGCCAAGGTGTTTTTAGAGGTTTATATCAACATATGAAAACCAAATTACAGAATACATACGATCTTTTAATTACTGAAGTAGCTTCAGACAACATACGCTCCTTAAACGCTCACAATGCTATAGGTTTCAAAACACTCCTAATTTATGAAGCTGACCAGATATCTTGGCATATTATCTATTGGAACTGGGAGTAATTTTTTCTACCTCCACAGGTTTTTTATCTAAATCATACCCAAGATTTTTTCCTTTATCAATCCTAGGAACACCTTTTGTCATCCATGTTGGCACTGGTTTATCTTGTAAATAATAATCGAAGAATTGCATCATTCTAATAGATAAATCCTGTCTATTCTTTTCTTTTCTAAGATTATGTGCTTCATCATTATATACCAACAACCAAGCAGGTTTTCCTAATCTACGCATACCCATAAACATTTCTATACCCTGATAATAAGGAACTGCTCCATCCTTATCATTATGCATCATAAGCAAAGGGGTTTCTATTTTAGGAATTCCAAATAACGGAGAGTTTTCAATATATAAATCAAACCCGTCCCATAAATTCTTTCCAATTCTACTCTGAGATCTTTCATACTGGAACGCCCTACTCAGTCCAGATTGCCATCGAATTCCTCCGTATGCAGATGTCATATTACTTACTGGAGCTCCTGCCATTGCCGCTTTAAACTTATTAGTAACAGTTACTAAATATGCCACCTGATATCCACCCCAACTCTGACCTTGAATTCCTATGTTCTCACTATCTACATAGCCTAATTTCTCTAAAGCTTCTACTCCAGAGACTACACAGTTATACGAACTTGGACCAGGTTTTCCATCCTCATACACAATATCTGGTACAAACATGATATAATCATTACTTACTAAATATGATGGATTTACGATAGAAGCACTTGGTCTAGGTGTATAATATGTTCTATAACTATCGGACCTCTTTTCATAAAAATAAGTAATAAGAGGATACTTTTTAGAGGGATCAAAATCTTCTGGTTTATAAATAATTCCATCTAGTTTGGCACCATCATAAGCTTTCCAACTAAAAAGCTCTGCAGTACCCCATTTAAATTCTTCTTTCTGAGGATTAGCCTTTGTTATTTGGGTTATATTTTCAAAATTATTATTGGTATAATGTAGATCTTGAAACGTATTAAAATTTTGTTTCCTAAAAGTAATAACTTCTCCTTTTTTTGCTTTGTTGTATTCATCTAAAAAGAACTCAGTAGGTTTAATTTTTTCAACTAATTTATTATCTCTCAAAACATATAACCCAGAGGATTTAGTAGTCTTATCAAAACTTGTAATCAATAAATCTTGACCAGAATAAGATGCATTATCTCGATTTTCAGAATCTAACCTTTCTGTTCTATATTCTATGTTCTTTTTCCTACCAATGGCAGTAATATTAATAGGCTTAGTTTCTCCAGACATAGAAACCTTCCAAATATCAAATTTATCATAAATTAATCCATTCCCGTCTTTATCAAAACCTCCAAAACCATAAGGATAGGGTAGCATTGGATGATCGTCATCTTCGTCATAAAAAGCAACTTTTACTTTTTCGGTAAGATTAACTTTCTTTAGAGTAGATAATTCCAAGGAAAACCAATGCTTCTTAAAAATATCGTAATATAATGCATACCTCCCATCTGGGGACAAAAAAGGTCGTAAAGCAGTTTTGGTAAGTCCTAAACGTTTTTGACCTGTATATGTATCTATAACATAAAAATCTCTGGTCCAAGGCAACAACCAAGAACGTTCACTATCATAAGGGGTTCCTGTAGCTCCTAATATGTATTTTTGCTGTTGATCTTTATCGAAAATAAGATCCTCAAATGTATCATCCTGTATATGTACTACAGACGATTTCTCTGTGTCATAATATGATATAAACGCTCTTTTTTTTAATTCCTCAAACCGTGCATTTTGCTCAGGCTGTATCATTTTATCTTTCCAGTTCCACACATCTACTTGCGGAATTTCATCTTCTAAAAGTGTCGTATCCTGATTAAATTCTACTTTAGGTTTAGAATAAAAATAAAGTCTACTGCCATTTTCAGAAAAGAAGGATGTCTGGCCATCTTCTAACTCCCAATTGTTTCTCAGATTTTTTCCTAAAACATCTACTAAGTCTGTTAGCTTTTGGTTTTTATAATAGAATAACTCATACTGCAAAGAATCTACATGAGTGGAATCTTTAGCAGCTATAAATGAAAAATGTTCTCCACTCTTATCAACCGACAACTTATTATAAATATATCTAGTAGAATCTATCAAAAACTTGGATTTAGAAACAATATCATATTCAAATACTCCTATATCTTTTTTCTTTTTCTTTTCATCTTTCTTTGTATAGTAGAACTTTTTTCCCTTCTCTGAAAGAACAAAATCTTTGATCTGCAAAATAGTGTCTCGCTCCTTAGTCTTTAGATCATATACCAGCGCATAATTCTGTTTAAATGCCTTTCCTAATTTAAGTTTTACTGTATCTTTTGCTTTAGACTTTAGCGTATCCTTTTTCTTTTTTTCTGGTTTCTTATTCTTAAATTTTTCTATTACCAGCCAACCATTAGAATCATCTGGAACTTTATAAGAGCTTACTCTTGTAATAGAGTCATAAATTTTATTGGCTTTTACATCGTAAACAAAAAGATCATCTTTTGTAGTTTTATCTTTTTTTAATTTTTTCTTTTTCTCTTTTCGTACAGTTTCATACTTCGGTTTTCGTTTAAAAACTACATAACTCTCATCCTCTGTGATCGAAGAATCATATCCGTTAAAAAAAGTGAATTTTTTATTACTTTCTGTATTATAAATCTCTATATAGCCATCTCCTCTTTTTGTAGCGGTCTCAATCACGGAAACTATTAATTTTCCTGAATTAGAAATTTTGGTATCAGTAATACTCTTCCATAAATCATAATCATCATGGGTCAAAGATCGTTTCTGAGCAAAAATCAATGTTGTAAAACTGAAAAAAAATAGAGCAATTATGTTCTTAATCATTACGTTTAGCTATGTTTTCCCCGAAATGTATAAAACGTTTTACCTACAAATATCTCTTTAACATAATTTTATACAAAATTCTTACTATAATCTAATTTTTAATCAATTATAATATAAAAAAGGAGCCAAGTACATCTATGCTTTGGCTCCTCTATATACATTCAACATTATTTTTGATTATTCTATCCCCAAGTATGGATTGTAGATATAAGTTTTACTAAAACTTCCTAGTCCATTAAAATATTCATCCACTAAATGCGCAGGATAATATGCAATACCTCCTGCTAATAAACCTTGATTGCCTCCGTCATTTTTATCATCCCAATTCCAAGGTGCATTGGCGCTTCCATTACCATAGGATTTCTGAAATGATTTAGCATTACTAAAAAGATTAGTATTAAAACGCTGATCCCACATACCTCCATTTTCAAATATATTAACTAATTTATATTTTACGTTTCTATCATAAATATCGGATGGGTATTCGCTAGTAGTTTTACTTGGAAAATATACTACATAATCGCTTCCTCCTGGTTGTTGTTTTGCGTGCGCTTTGATACCATGACCTTTTGCCTCGGCAGAAGTTTTAAAACGATTAATTCCGTTATGATTTTGTGCAGTTAAAGTACCATCTATATCTTCATTTCCATTAGTCAAACCAGAATTAGATGCCATATAAGAATAAAAATCGGAGTGAAATACCGTTACAGCTCCAATCGCTTTACCATAAGTAGAATTATCTTTTTTAACTATAGTAAGCACTCCTTCCAGATCATTTTCATGTTCATCAAAATGATACAAAAACCATATATCCGTCCAATCTCTAGGGTGAAAAAAAGCATACGTAATAAAGTAATGCGTACTTGTTTCTACCACAGAATAATATCCCACAGCATTTCCTTTTCTGGAAGAATTAGCTATATTATCCCAATTATTTTTAGCATTAAGGTCACCATCGAAGTCATAACGAGTAATATAATCTGCTTTTCCACTTAAACCATGAGAACCTGTGCGATCTACATCTTGATAATGTACCGGAGCGTGCTGATAAGCTAGATCCAAATAGAAACTAGAATTTTTACTTTCTGGTAATTTCTCGTCAAAAAGGTAGATATCCTCATTTGACTCACATCCACAAAAGATTGTAATTAAAACTAAAAGTGCAAGAATTTTTTTCATGTTTTGATAATTTAAAAGTTAGTTAAACACTAAAATTAATATTGCTGTTCTTAGCTTGGTTTAGCTCAACTTTAAGACTTTATGAAACTAACATTGATCAAAAGTTATGAATGTTATCATTCTTTAAAAATTACTTAACAATGAAAAATTAATTAATCTATTATATCTATAAACTTTTGAACATATTGTTCTTCATAATCGAATATTCCTCTAATATGTTTTCCTTGTATTTTCCAAAACTCTGTGTTGGCTTTATCTGAAGCTTCATAAAGTTTCTTCCCTAGTTCATAAGGAACCTGTTCATCCGCATCACTATGAATAATAACTATTGGCTTACTTATCTTTTTTATTTCTTTTTCGGCAGGAAAATCATTATTCATTAATAATGGTATCATCCATTTAAAGTTTTCTAAGTTTATTGCTTTGGCATATACTTTTCCTATATCAGGAAACGAATTAAACGTACCCTCTACAATTACTCCAGCTATTTTATCACTGCGCTCTGCCGCATTCATTATAGCAAATGATCCTCCCAATGATTGCCCCCAAATCACTATTGGTTTTTCTGTCATATTCTCATCAACTATGATCTTATCAAATACATATAAAACATCTTCTTCAAGCGTTAATGAATTATCAGCCACTCCAGTAGATCTTCCAAAATCCCTACGTTCGAAACTAAATACTTGAAATCCTTTTTTCGTTAAAATCTCATAATACTTTTGAGATGCCATTAAATGCATACCCTTACCAGAATAATGAATAATAGTAGCTATTGGATCTTGAGTCTTCGGTTTAAAAAGAACTCCATGTAATTGAGTATTCTGATCAATTTCAAAATAGTACTCTGAATGATTCATAGAGGTTTCAAAATTTTCATATTCTAATCCATTGGTGTGATAAATCATTGGATCAGTATATCTAGAAAATCTGATGTATAGTGTACTCCCAACTATTAAGAGAATTGTTGCTGCGATAATTATCTTTACCGCTTTAATAAATGTCTTCATTTGTAATATTTCTAATCGTTTAATGATTCAAATAAACGTGCTATACTACACACAAAAAAAAGAATGTGATGATTACATACTTTCTGTGGTAGAGAAATATTTTTTGTGGTGAAATTTTACTTTTCTGGGGTCAATTCGTATGAGATTTTACCTCATCAAAATAAGTTTTAGATACAGGAATGACTTCTTCTATATTATCCAAACGCACTTTACCATTCTGCGCATTACCTTCTAATGAAGAAATATAACGAGGATTAATAATATATGATCTGTGTACTCTAATCATACTTTCTAATTGATCAAATACCGAAGAAAGTGTATTACGCATTACTTTCTTCTTTATCTCTTGTCCTTCTTCGTAATAAATATTTACGTAATTATCTTCTGACTTAACATAAATAACTTTTACTAATACCACCAAAAAAGATTCCTTTTTCAAAGAGCTTTTTAGCAAGACTGCTTTATCAGAATCCTTATTAATTTCTTTTTCACTCTCATTAGTTTTTCCATAGTAGTTTCTTACAAACATAGATACTATAGATAAAATTATTCCAAAACCAAAAAACATTAATCTAAACCAAGTCACAAAAAAATCAAGATAAATATGTTCTGGTTTCTTATTTATAAATAGTTCTGTATAGAAAAAAGCAATAATAATAGCTAATGAAACGTAGAGAAAACTAAATACTAACTCCTCTTTCCATTTCCATGTTTTATTACTAACGTAGTACCAACTTGATGAAAAATAAAGAGCAATATAGACTATCAACGAGATAATACCATATCCTATAAAATAAAGATTCTTATATGGGTTATTAAAATTACCTGCTCCAAAAGGCTGTAAAAAAATTAGTATAAAAACTACCAGAAAACTTAAAATAGTCGCAATCAGTAAATGATCCCTAAAGGACGTAGAATATGGAAAAGACTTATTAAAAAACATAAAAAAATCCCTGTTAGTATATAACAGGGATTAAATATAATAATCTTTAGAATTGTAATAACTAATAAAAATACATTTAGTCAGCTAAAACGATTACTTTGTTATCTTTCATTTCGATAGTTCCAGAATTGATAGAAAGAAGTGTAACTCCATTTTCTTTAGAAAACTTCTCTGCTACTTCTTCTTCTAGATTCATATCTCCATACACTTTTACATTTCCTTTTCCTAATAAAGAAACTATTGGTGCGTGATTATCCAACATCTGAAATTCTCCGTTCACACCTGGCACAGCAACAGAAGTTACCTCGCCACTAAATAAAACTGCTTCTGGAGTTACTATTTCTAAATACATATTTTATAAGTATTGAGTATTGAGTAATTAGCACATAAAGAGAAAAATCACTCTCACTACTTCAGTACTAACTTCTCTATACTAATTTATGCTTCAGCTAACATTTTCTCACCAGCTTCGATAGCTTCTTCGATTGTTCCTTTAAGGTTAAACGCTGCTTCTGGTAAGTGATCTAATTCACCGTCCATAATCATCGTAAATGCCTTAATAGTATCTTTAATATCTACTAAACATCCTGGGATACCTGTAAACTGTTCTGCTACGTGGAACGGCTGAGATAAGAAACGTTGTACACGACGTGCACGTCCTACCGCTAACTTATCTTCTTCAGATAATTCTTCCATACCAAGGATAGCAATAATATCTTGTAATTCTTTATAACGTTGTAAAAGCTCTTTTACTCTTTGTGCACAATTATAGTGTTCATCACCTAATATATCGGCTGTAAGAATTCTTGATGTAGAATCTAATGGATCTACCGCTGGGTAAATACCAAGCTCAGCAATCTTACGAGATAATACCGTTGTTGCATCTAAGTGAGCAAATGTTGTTGCCGGTGCTGGATCCGTTAAATCATCTGCAGGTACATAAACTGCCTGTACAGATGTAATAGACCCTTTCTTAGTAGAAGTAATACGCTCCTGCATCACACCCATCTCTGTAGCTAGTGTTGGCTGATATCCTACAGCTGATGGCATACGACCTAGAAGTGCTGACACCTCAGAACCTGCTTGTGTAAAACGGAAGATGTTATCTACGAAGAAAAGTACATCTTTTCCTTGTCCATCTCCAGCTCCATCACGGAAATATTCTGCTATCGTAAGACCAGAAAGTGCAACACGAGCACGTGCTCCTGGTGGCTCATTCATCTGTCCGAATACGAAAGTAGCTTTAGATTCTTTCATTACTTCTTTATCAACCTTAGAAAGATCCCATCCTCCTTCTTCCATAGAATGCATAAAGTCATCACCATATTTGATAATTCCTGACTCTAACATTTCACGAAGTAAATCATTTCCTTCACGAGTTCTTTCTCCTACTCCAGCGAATACAGAAAGACCACCGTGACCTTTAGCTATATTGTTAATCAACTCTTGGATCAATACTGTTTTACCTACTCCAGCACCTCCAAATAATCCAATCTTACCTCCTTTTGCATAAGGCTCTATAAGATCAATTACTTTAATACCTGTAAATAAAACTTCTGTAGAAGTTGATAAATCTTCAAATTTTGGTGCTTGACGGTGGATAGGAAGACCACTATCTCCTGATTTAGGAAGATCTCCAAGCCCATCAATTGCGTCACCGATTACATTAAATAGACGTCCGTATACATCTCCTCCGATAGGCATCTGAATTGGAGCTCCTGTTCCAACAGCTTCCATTCCTCTGCTTAATCCATCACTGGAATCCATCGCAATAGTACGAACAGTATCTTCACCAATGTGAGACTGAATCTCTAACACCAACTTGGTACCGTCTACTTTATTAATTTCTAACGAATCGTAAATTTTTGGTAATTCAGTACCGGCAGCGAATGCTACGTCTATAACCGGACCTACAATTTGTGATACTTTACCCGTAACTTGAGACATTATATAACTATTTAATGTTTAGTATTTAACTATTTAAAAAGACCCTTTTTCCGAATGTATCGAATACGACCTTTTTTCAGGCTGCAAATATAGGCTTTTAAAATGAATAAAATAGCCTCTTTTATTTTGTTTTTTCAATGTTGAAATCTAAAGTTTATATACCGTCTAAAAAGTATTGATTTTAGTACCGTTTTATTTGATTTTAAAATCATAAAATTGTAATTTTCCTACAAACATAAAGTCTATTTCTAATTTTTTTAAACTATGGAAACATATGCCGAAGCGTTAACTTATGCTATTCCAGGTTTCATAGTTCTAATTTTTATAGAGTATTTAATCGGTAGATGGAAAGGAGTTCAGGTAAACCAATCTATGGACACTATTTCTAGTATTAGTTCTGGTATTACGGATAGTTTAAGAAGTTTAACAGGTCTAGCAGTAATTATTATTAGTTATGATTGGATGGTAGCTCATATTGCATTAATTAAGATCGAATCTTCTCTTTTGGTCTATATCTTAACATTTATAGGGTTAGATTTTGTAGGGTATTGGTCTCACCGTTTTAATCACACTATAAATCTATTTTGGAATAGACACATTATACATCATAGTAGTGAAGAATTTAACTTGGCATGTGCGCTTCGTCAAAGTATTTCTGCTATAGTTTCTATTTATTTCTTTCTCTATATACCATTAGCCTTATTAGGTATCCCTGCAAGCGTTGTGGCTCTTGTTGCTCCGATACATTTATTTGCACAATTTTGGTATCATACTCGCTTAATAAATAAAATGGGCCTTTTAGAACATATCATTGTTACCCCATCACACCATAGAGTTCACCACGCAATAAATGATGAGTATCTTGACAAGAATTATTCTCAAATTTTTATTTTTTGGGATAAGATTTTCGGAACATTTCAAGAAGAGATTCCTGAGAAACCACCAGTATATGGTGTCAAAAAACAAGTAAATACTTGGAATCCGTTTCTAATTAATTTCATACATGTTTGGGGCATACTTAAAGATTCTTGGAGAACTAAAAATGTTTTTGATAAAATTAGAATTTGGTATATGCCAACTGGTTGGAGACCAGAAGATGTTAAAGAAAAATATCCTATTAAAATCATTACTGACCCTTATACAAGAGAAAAGTATCAAACAGAGAGCTCGTTATTATTAAAAATATGGTCTTGGATACAATTAATAATTACCATAGCGCTACTATATTACTTATTAATAAGCTTTGGTGATCTTGACTTTATTGAAATTATAAACTACGCAATCTTTTTAGTTGTTTCGATATTCGCATATACTTCCTTAATGGACAGAAACATTATTTCTATTTACGTAGAATTTATAAAACTTAGCCTTGGGATATATTTCATTGCTAAAGAAGGTAATTGGTTTGGAATTGATGCAATACTATCAGGAATGACAACTATAATATTCATATATATTATTTCATCATTTATAATATCAACTTACTTTCAATTTATCGAAAGAAAGTATGTTACTAGAACAAGTAAATCCACAATGTAAAGAAGCCAATAAAGAAATATTCTTCTTTATTGGCTTTCTATTTAAAACATTTGAATTCTATTGTAACATCGGCGAATAAAACGTAGGATAATCTACCGCTTTTACCATTGGCAAATTAGAACCATAAGTTGCATTAATTGCTTTCATAGTTTCATTCGCAAGGAGAGCATATCCACGAGCTGTAGGATGCACTCCATCTAATGAAAATGCTCCACCAAATACTAGATCATCCTGTATAAGAAAATCATCAAAAGTAATTCCTGTAGAAGCAACCTCTACCAATAAAGCATTAGCATCTACCAATGCCAGTCCTGCTTGTGTCGCAGCAGCAGAAATTGTATTGTTAAACCCTGCTGTTGCTATAGCTATCGTCTCTTGTTCTTCTGGAGTCAACACCCATCTATCCGCTAAAGGAATTGCTACTCCATTTACTGTTTGTGGATTTCCAGGAATAGCTTCTGTACCAATAAAAGAAGATGCAGTTAAAACTAATAAATCTTCCGCGGTTGCTTGACGCATATTCGTAAGAGCTGCGTTTATAGACGTTAAATCAGTTAAATCTTCATCTATAATTACAACGGCATTGCCTTCACCTTCACTGAAGGTAATTTTTCTTCTCGCTACTTCAGCTGTTGCTAATTCTAAAGAAGTCATATCTGAGGTAGGAGGAAAAAGAGCACCTAGAGTTGCTGGGTTAGCAGTTAAAAAAGCTAAAGTTGCATCTAATCCACCATTATATGCCCCATAAGCACCAGCACTATTTAAAAAACCAGCAGTTGCCGCATCTAATGGAACTGGATTATGTGGTACTGTAGTAAAGTGAGCAATAGAGGTTACGTCAGGAATATTCGCTATGACACCTTTTGCTCCGCCAGATGTCAAGCTAGCTATCAATGCATTATATGCACCATCAAATGTACCGCTATCTGTAATAGGATCTGTTCCATCCCCTCCACTTAATGCATATCCTAAAACATCATTATTTCCGATCCATAAAGAGAAAAACGTAGGGTTTTGATCCATCGCATCTTCTATTACAGATGCATTTGGCTCTGATGCCATACGTACAAAATACGGATTCGCAAGTGGTGGGTTTAAAGCTAAACCAGCTGCATTACCATATCCATTAGCTAATAAATGAAAACTTTTAGCCCCAGGAACTCCCATATTGTTAAAGCTCGAACCAAGATTTGTTGTAGCCTCTGTTCCTGGCGTTTCTGGTGTAAAGTCTAACATATCAGGAACAATACCCAAAGGATAAGGTCCAGAACCAAAGTCATCATCTGGATTAACATCACTATAAAAATATAATCTAGGTCCAAAACTACCATTCGCCATTGGCATACCACCAAAAAGAAAGCCACCAATATTATCACTCATTAAAGGTTGGGTAAATGTTCCTCCTCCTACCAACGCAAATTGTTGCGCCAGAATATTGGGCATAGAATTTTCTTGTGCCTCAATAAATAAAGCTCCATCTGTAAAGCCAGCAGTCAAGGAGTTTCCTAGTGCAACATAGGTAGAAAAATCGGCTGTTCCAGAAGTCAGTACCACTTCTTCTGTGGTTGCAGAATCATCATCTGATTCGCAAGCTATAATCCCAAAAACTATTAAGATTAATAACCATTTATATTGAATATTCATAATCTATTATTTCTTAAAATCGTTTATATTATTTTACAAATTATTTATAGATACCCCGATATAATATTGAGATCCAATAAATCCAGTACCAAAAGCAGTAAAGTACTCGTCTCCTAGGATATTGGTAGCACCTCCTTTTATTGTTGCTTTTAATTTAGGAATAGTATAATTAATTTGTGCATTCACAACATTAAAAGACGGAACATCTCCGTCACCAAAAGAAGCTTCCCAGAAATAAGAATCACTCCAAGTCCAACTAGTATTGAATCCAAAATTTTTAAATAATCTCGTATTACCAAAAGATGCCTTTACTTTATGTTCTGGAGTATTAAAATTTGTTCTAAAATCAGGATCTTCATTTTCATCAAAATCTTGCTTTGTAAATGTATAATTAACACCTATATCAAAATTACCAAATACCTTAGTATCGACTCCAATGGTTCCTCCAAATGACTTAATATCTACATCAGAATTAGTGTACGCCTGATATACCTCTGTATCGCCATTTTGTAGAGCCGCAAGAGATAATGTTCCATCTCCTACCTCTCCATAAAGAGGAACTAAGACATTCTCTGTAGAAATAAAATCAGTGTAAAGGTTGTAATAACCACTTAAATCAATTATAAACTTATCAATCTTACCTCGGTATCCAAGCTCTACCGCAACAACTTTTTCAGGCTCTACTAAATCAACATTTGAAACTGTAGGAGTGCCTGCTAACACAGAGTTTAAAGAAAATGAATTCTCATAAGCTTGCCTTCCAACTACGTCTGCAGTGCTACTTCCAGTTAATAACTGACCATCACCACTTAGATCAAAAGTTCTAACATCTCTATCCAAGTTTTCCGAAGCAGATCCTACAAGAATTGCTCTCCCAACATTAAGTCCTATAAACAAATCCTGCGTTGTTGGATTTCTAAAACCAGTTTGCGCAGATAGACGAATATTATGATTTCTATCAGCACCAGCAGTATATCCTAAAGATAATCTTGGAGAAAAGTTTCCGTCGAATAGTTCGGATTTATCATATCTTATTGATCCTGTTATTTTTAATCTATCATCAATTAACTTCTTTTGGATCTGTGTATAAACTCCAAATTCCGAATAACGAATTGGACCATCGAAATCGGTAAATATAGTACCTGCAGAATTCAACTTATACTCTCTAAATGACCCTCCTACTTGAATGTCTGCAAAGCTCTTTGTAATATGACTAAAATTGTAATTAACGTCTACATGTCTCAATTGACTCTCATCCTGAAATTTAGATCCTGTAGCAAGATCAGGGTCTGTAGTCACTGTATTAAATGCACTTTCAAATTCTGGTGTTCCCGGTAATAATCTTCCTGTGTCTGCCGTTTGTCTAGCGATTAAATGCGCTTGTTCTGGCAACTGACCAGCAAGAGTTGCTTGGGCAAATGCCCCCGCATATTCTCCAAACCAAGTTAAGTCATCTTTCCATAGTCTATTTATATTAATTCCTGTAAATCTAGAATCATAGGAATCTCCTGCATCTTCATCTGTAATATATCCTCTAATAAAAAAGTTATCATTTTTGATCTCTAATTTATGTTGTTGTAAGAAAAAATTACGAATAGAGTACCTGTTTGCTCCTTGGTAAATCGTCGTTCCCCGACCAACTTTTCCTAAATAAATAATTTCGAGATCATCTGCAAAAGGACGATAATGTAAAGCCGCATCAAACTTGATACTTTCCGCGTTGTAATTATTTAGATCACTTTCTAAATAACCAGTTCTACTTACTTCTTCATTAGGTAATAAATTCTCTGCTCCAGCTGGTAACACTCCAAGATTTACTAAAGCCACACCAACTCCTCTGATATTAGTACTTACTTCATCTCCATAAACATTAAGCCCATCATAATTAGGATCTAATCTAGTACCTGTAATATTATCATCCGACACACTTACTTCACTCGTTGCAAACCAATCTGTACCTCTTAAGTACGAGAAATTAGCTTTTGCAGCAAACTTATCAGAAAATGCGTGCGCAATTCTAATTCCATAATCATAATACTCGTTATCCCCTGAAGCATCTTGAGAAGTAATACCTCCTTTAAAATATGCACTTATTCCTTGATGATCAAAAGGATTTTTACTGGTCATAAACAATATTCCATTAAAAGCGTTCGCTCCATATAATGCAGAAGATGCCCCAGGAAGTAATTCTATACTATTTACATCCAATTCTGTCATCCCTAATAGATTACCAAGAACAAAATTTAATGCAGGAGCAGAATTATCCATTCCATCTACCAACTGAACAAACCTAGTATTAGCAAAATCAGCAAATCCCCTAGTATTTACAGATTTAAACGTCAGACTATTAGTATTAATATCAACACCTTTTAAATTCTCTAAACCGTCATAAAAATCAGCAGCTGGTGTAGTTTTTATTTTCTTAATACCAAAACGCTCTACGCTCACTGGAGATTCAAACACTCTTTCGGGTGTTCTAGAAGCAGAGATAATAACTTCATCTAATTCTGTTCCTTCTTTTAAAGTAATCGTTAAATCATTTGAGCTAGATGTAATATCTACATTTATAGACTCAAAACCAACACTACTTACTATAATAGTAAAAGGAGGGGTTTCCTCCAGTGTTAATGTAAATAATCCATCAAAATCGGTAACAGTACCTACAGAAGCCCCTTGTAAAGCAATGTTCGCTCCAGGAATTGGTTGATTATTATTATCAACGACCTTTCCACTAATTGTTGTTTGTGCAGTAGAAATAATGCCTAAAAAAAGCATTATCACTAACGTAATTGTCCTCATATCCTAAATTAGTTTTTATGTTATGACAACAATATACGTTTTTTTGTCAATTCTTTAAAAAAAAGTTAAAATCATGTGTTTTTCATAAACTTAATACTCATATTTTGATTATTTCATTATTTGTTTCTTTAATAATTGATTTTCAAATAAAATAACATCATTAAATAGTGCTCTGTTATTTAATGATGTTATTTTGTTTTTATCCACAAAAAAGCCTGTCTTAAAATCAAGACAGGCTTCCTAATAATCTTATTTTTAATTAACAAACAACTGATTTACAGATGCTTTATCAAAAGTCAATTACATTATTATCACTAATATATTCATTTGAACTAGAAATTATTAATTGTCAATCCAAGGTAATATAGTGAACCAATTGGAGCAGTTCCCACCGCAGTAAAATACTCACTACCTCCTATATTAGTTCCACCAAGCTTAAGAGTAGTTTTTAATGATGGTATTCTATAATTAACCTGCGCATCAAAAACAGTAAATGATGGAACATCACCTACAGCAAATGCAGATTCCCAAACATACTCTTCACTCCATTTAACAGCTGTATTGAAACCAAAATTTCTAAATAAATTATCATGTCCGAAATTTAATTTCACCTTATGCTCAGGTGTGTTAAAATTCGTTCTAAAACCTGGATCTTCATTTTGATCAAAATCTTGTTTAGCATAGGTATAACTTGCACCTAAATCAAAATCTCCAAATACTTTAGCACTAACACCTAATACAGCACCATAAGAGTTAATATCTACATCAGAATTAGTAATCGCTTGAAAACCTGCGAAGTTTCCTGTTCCGATTGCTCCTTCAGCTTCTGGAGTACCTACGTCCCCAGCTAAAGGGCTAACTACATCAATTGTAGAAATAAAATCTTCATACATATTATAGTAACCACTTAGATCTAATAAAAATTTACCAAAATCCGCTCTATATCCTATTTCAATAGCTGTTACTCTTTCTGGCTGTACAATATCTGGATTAGCGATTTCTAAATCTGCAGTTCCACCAGACCTGATAAATGCTTCTACAGATTCTGCGGTATACGAATTTTCATAAGCTGCACGACCTGTTATCGCCGTACCATTTATTGTCCTTGTAAAACGATCTAAATTATCCGGTGCAGAACCTACAATTGCTCCCTCACCAATATCAAGTCCCAAATATAAATCCTGAGTAGTTGGATTTCTAAAACCTGTTTGGATAGAAGCACGAAGATTACGATTTCTATTCTTACCAAGCGTATATCCTATTGAAAATCTTGGAGAGAAGTTACCATCAAATAATTGTGACTTATCATAACGAACCGACCCTGTTAACTTTAATCTATCGTCTAATAATTTTTTCTGAATTTGTGAATACACACCAATTTCTGAGTAGTTAATTGCTCCATCAAAATCAGTATAAAACGTACCAGCAGAGTTTAAGGAATACTCTCTAAACGATCCCCCAACTTGGATATCAGCAAAATTATTTGTGATATGACCTAAATTATAATTAGCATCTACATGTCTTAACTCCGTTTTAGATTTAAATCTTGATCCCGTTTGAAAATCTGGAGTACTAGTTACTTCATTAAAAGCACTTTCAAAACCAACCGAGCCAGGCTCTAATCGATCTCTATCTGCAAAAGCTCTTGCAGCTTGATGTCTTTCCTGATCTGTACCTACTGCCGTTGCGAATGTAGTCGCGTACTCTCCGAACCAATCTTCATCGCTTTTCCAGCTTCTGTTAATATTAATACCAGTAAATCTTAAATCGTAAGTATCTCCAGCATCTTCTGCAGAAATATATCCTCTTACAAAGAAGTTATCATTTCTTACCTCTAATTTATGTTGCTGAAAAAAGAAATCTTTTAAAGAAAACCTGTTTGAATCTTGAAAAATCGTTTGTCCTTTTCCTAATTTACCTGCATAAATAATCTCAAAATCATCATTAAAAGGTTTGTAATGAACCGCTCCGTCAAACTTAATACTTTCAGCGTTGTAATCAGTAAGATCAGATTCATTA
Organism: Aquimarina sp. AD1; assembly: GCF_003443695.1. Taxonomy (NCBI): domain Bacteria; kingdom Pseudomonadati; phylum Bacteroidota; class Flavobacteriia; order Flavobacteriales; family Flavobacteriaceae; genus Aquimarina; species Aquimarina sp. AD1. The sequence continues at coordinate 3,529,912 of NZ_CP031966.1, forward strand.
TATCCAGTTCTGGTAACAACTCCTGCTCCAGGAAGAAGTGCTCTTACCTCATCACCATATACATTTAATCCATTATAAGCAGGATCTAATTCTCTACTTAATCCCGGGTTTTCTATATTATCTCGACTTACTGCAAACCAATCTGTACCATTTAAATATGAAAAGTTTGCCTTAGCTGCAAAATTATCTGTAAAAGCATGAGCTACTCTTACACCTACATCATAAAATTCATTATTACCCGCAGCATCCTGAGATGTAATACCTCCTTTAGCATAAGCACTAATACCTTGCTTCTCGAAAGGACTTTTACTAGTCATAAATAAAATACCGTTAAAGGCATTCGCTCCATATAATGCAGAAGAGGCTCCAGGAAGAAGCTCGACATTTTCCACATCCAACTCATTCATTCCGATAAGGTTTCCTAATGCGAAATTTAACGATGGAGAAGTATTATCCATTCCATCAATTAATTGAACAAAACGAGTATTCGTAAAAGAAGCAAAACCTCTGGTATTAATAGACTTAAAAGTTAAACTATTTGTATTTACATCTACTCCTTTTAAATTCTCCAAACCATCATAGAAATCAACAGATGGTGTGTTTTTAATTTCTTTAACACCAAATCTTTCAATACTTACTGGTGATTCAAATAAACGTTCTGGTGCTCTGGAAGCCGATATTACTATCAAATCAAGAACGTTACCTTCCGTTAGAACTATAACCACTTCTTCTGATTCTGAAGTTACCTCTACAGAACTAGCTTCATATCCAATACTACTTGCTATAATTGTAAAAGGTGGTTTTTTTGTTACTTTTAACGTAAAAAGGCCGTCAAAATCTGTAACTGTTCCTATTGCATCTCCTTTCAACGAGATATTGGCTCCTGGAATTGGTTGATTAAATTCATCAACTACTCTACCGCTAATTGCAGTTTGAGCATTACTAATAACACATGTAAATAGCGCTATTATAAAAGTAATTTTTTTCATAAATAGGTTATTTTTAAGGCTTAAGTTTGTTGGGGCAACTTAAATTTGTAAAAACGAAATCTTTATAATTTCGGCCGCGAAACTACTAAAAAAAGTTGTCAAATAACAATTTTTGCATTAGTTTTTATCGATTAAATGCAAAAAAGTACGATATATCGTACTTTTTTGCATTTAAAATATGTATTTCGTCTATTTACATCTACTACTCTACGGTTACAGATTTTGCCAAATTTCTTGGCTGATCTACATTCTTATCCAACATAACTGCAATATGATATGACAATAATTGAAGTGGTATTGTAGTCAGTAAGGGAGTCAAAAACTCAATAGTTTCTGGTATCTCAATTACATGATCCGCAAGTCCTTTTACAGTCTCATCACCCTCAGTTACGATTCCAATAATCTTTCCTTTTCTAGATTTAATTTCTTGAATATTACTAACAACCTTATCATAATGCCCTTTTTTAGTTGCAATCACTACCACTGGCATCTGCTCATCAATTAATGCTATAGGACCGTGTTTCATTTCTGCAGCAGGATATCCCTCTGCGTGGATATATGAAATTTCTTTTAATTTCAAAGCACCTTCTAAAGCTACTGGAAAATTATATCCTCTTCCTAAATACAAGAAATTCTTAGCGTCTTTGTACGTATCTGCAATTAATTTTATATGTTCATTGGACTCTAAAGCAATCTTTACTTTTTCTGGAACGCGCTCTAACTCCTGAAGATAATAATGGAAGTCACTATTAGAAATAGTTCCTTTTCTTTCTGCTAATTTTAGCGCAATTAAAGAAAGTACGGTAATCTGAGTGGTAAATGCTTTTGTGGAAGCAACACCTATCTCAGGTCCTGCATGAGTATATGCACCTGCATGGGTCTCTCTAGAAATAGAAGATCCTACCACATTACAAACTCCAAAAACAAAAGCCCCTCTTTCTTTGGCTAATTTAATAGCAGCCATAGTATCAGCTGTTTCTCCACTTTGGGATATTGCTATAACAACATCATCTTGATGGATTACTGGATTTCTATATCTAAACTCAGAAGCGTATTCTACCTCCACTGGAATTCGTACTAACTCTTCGAAAATATATTCCGCTACAAGACCAGCATGCCATGAGGTTCCGCATGCAATGATAATAATACGTTTGGCATTTAATAATTTAGCCAAATTATCATCAATTCCTGCCATTTTAATAATCCCTTCAGCAACTCTTATCCTACCTCTATATGTGTCGCTAATTGCACTTGGTTGCTCATAAATCTCTTTAAGCATAAAATGATCGTAACCACCTTTTTCAATTTGCTCTAAATTAATTTGCAACTCCTGAAGATAAGGATCAACTAGACTATCATCCTTTATTTTTCTTACTTTTATACCTTTTTTTCTACGAACTATTGCCATCTCGCCATCTTCAAGATATATAGCATTGTTTGTATACTCTATAAATGGGGATGCATCCGATGCAATGAAAAACTCATCTTCTCCAACTCCTATAGCTAAGGGACTTCCTAATCTAGCCACAACAATTTCGTCTGGTTTTCTTTTATCAAAAACAGCAATTGCATACGCCCCCACTGTTTGGTTTAAAGCAATCTGAACTGCCTTTCCTAACTTTACATCTTCTTTAGTTTTTACATCTTCTATCAGATTTACTAATACTTCTGTATCTGTTTCTGATGTAAAAGTATATCCTCTATTTATTAATTCCTTTCTAAGAGATTCATAATTTTCAATAATACCATTATGAATGATTACCAAATCACCAGAATTGGAATAATGCGGATGAGAATTCACATCATTTGGCACTCCATGAGTAGCCCATCTAGTATGACCAATACCAACACTCCCACTAGTAGAAATTTCATTCACTAACCTTTCTTCCAGATCGGCTACTTTACCTTTGGTTTTAGATAATTTAATATCCTTTCCATCGTACAGAGCGATTCCTGCTGAATCGTACCCTCTATATTCTAATCTCTTTAATCCTTTTAATACAATTGGATAAGCCTCCCTATGACCTATATACCCTACTATTCCACACATGGTTTAATTTTTTTGTCAGTTAATTACTTATTGATTCTGTATAAAAAATATCAAGCTTTAAACGCTTTTCTTCTGGAACATTGGTTCCATTTCCATAAAGAATTGTTCCTTCATGGGATATTATAGATGAAAAGGGGATAATTTCATCTTCAGTATTAGTGGGGGTAAATCCTTCGGCATTTGCCGTAATATTAACATTTTGAGAAACTGACAATCCTAATTTAACATTATCATCACCCTCATTCAAAACACCTGTAATATGCCTTGTTAATCTAATTTTATAAAACTCACCATTTTCGTCGTTATCTCTTGTTATCACACCCAAATGTTCGGTAACAGAAATAGTTGGGTTTGTCGAATTGGATGTAGGATCAAATGTATAATCCAAAAGAACCTCACCTGTATCCAAATTAAATATATAAATTCTTTCTGGCTCAGTATCTCCAGAAGATACTTCATCTTGATTTATATAAAATTTCATACTTACTTCATTAATAAGCCAATTCTGCCTTCTTAAAAAATCCAGCTCATTTTCCTGCTCTCCATCTTCATTTACTATTAGACCTGAAAACAAGTCTATAACAGCATAAGATCCTTCTCCACCCTTAAGATATAAATTTTCTTCACCATTAATAACATCTTGGTCATCTAATTCGTCTTCTATTGTAGTATTAAAACTTGTTTCAATACCATTAACAATATTATTAAAAAAACCTAATTCCAGTTCTTCTGAATCTCGAACTATATCAGTTGTATCATCATCCTCATCTTCGTCTAAAGTATCAACTTTATCAAAAGAATAATGAAGTGTAATATTCGCATCAGCTATATCAAAAAACACAAGACTTCCGTCGAGACTATTTAATTCTGCCTTAAAATAAACACCTCTAAAATAATTATTAAAATTATTCACATTACTTAACTCGATACTACCCTCCATATCCAAAAATACAGTAGTAAAATAATCTATAAGCTCTTGATTACCGACTCTAGCATTACTTGGATTTAGCTCTGTCGCCTCGAAGGCAGCTGCATCAGAAATTAACACTTGTCTTAATGCTGGTATTGTAGTACTTACTTGAGGATCTGTATCCTCATCTGTATCGTTATCCTCTGTAAGAAGCGAAACTTCATTTTCATCTGGTCTGAAATCATTGATTTCAAACAACAATCTACCCTCTACGGTTGGCCCAAAATTTTCTCTTATATCATTAGAATAATATACTTGTCTTTGTTCCGATCCTTCTTCTAAATCAAAATCTCTTAGAAAATATTCAGACCTATAAAGTGATAAATTCACAGTTCCTGATCCATAAATAGAATCAACTTCAAATGTATTCGTTACTTCTCCATCATCATCTGTAACTGTCTCTACTAACTCACTAAAATAAGGCAGTCTAAGTACTACACTATCTAAAACTGCATTATCTCCAAAAGTAGGACTTACTCTAGCAGGCAATACCTGTGATAACACATTGTATGTAGATTGTCCGTATATCGGATCATTGTAAACACCTAGTAAATAGTTAGGCAAACCACTGGTTTGTACTCTTTCGAATCTCTTACTGTAGGCTACAGGAACCGCATTATACTCATTATCCTCGAAGTTCACATCTCCAATCACCTCACTTCCAACCGAATTAAAATCATCGTCACAAGATACAATAGTAAAAATAACAGTTACTATAACTGTTATTTTGATCAATACATTTTTCAAATTCATAATAGTTCCTATTGCTATACCAACACCTCTGTCTGATAGAAGGCTTCATAGGCATCTGCAAATTCATCTGGTTTTTTATATTCTAATACAGGTTGGTCGATAGTTTCTAAATGTTTAGAAAGTTCTGCTGGAATTTCTTCAGACCCAATAATAATCGCATCAGAATTATCAATCGCAACTTTCATAACATTGTTATACGTTGGTTTTGCTAAATCAGTGATCTTATTTTCATCAATACCATCAAATTTTACTTTCTCCAGCATGTTTTTATCCAATGTTCCTTTATATCCATGATCATAAACAGAAGTTACAATCTTACTATCATTAAACAAAGGTTCATTCGCATAATAGTTTCTAAGATATAGAGGCAGCATTGACGCTAGCCATCCATGAACATGAATTACATCTGGCGACCAATTTAATTTCTTAACTGTTTCAATTACACCTTTTGCAAAGAATATTGCTCGTTCATCATTATCAGGGAACAAGTTTCCTTCTTCATCAGTTAGCGTTGCCTTTCTTTTAAAATAATCTTCATTATCAATAAAATAAACCTGCATCCTTTCTTTAGGAATAGAAGCAACTTTGATAATTAAAGGCATATCTAGGTCATTAATGACTAGATTCATCCCAGATAAACGAATTACTTCGTGTAACTGGTGTCTTCGTTCATTAATATTTCCATATCTAGGCATAAAAATTCTAATTTGCCCGCCTTTACTATTTACCATTCGTGGTGCTTCAAAAGACATAGATGAAATCTCTGTCTCTGGTAGGTAAGGTATTACTTCTGATGATACGTACAATATCCTCTTGTCTTTCATATGATCTACTTTTCTCGTCTCCTTCGGAATAAATTTTTGCAAAATTACGAAAATTTATGTAGTCTGCCAGTAATATCTTATTTTTGCACGCCTTTAACTTTTAGATAAATGCGGGTATACGAGAAAAGACTGGACGTTGAACAAGATGTTGCAGACTTACATAAACAAAAAAAAAGCATTGGTTTTGTCCCCACAATGGGAGCTTTACACCTTGGCCACCTTGCTCTAGTAAAAAAAGCAATTGATGAAAATCAAATTGTAGTAGTCAGCATATTTGTTAATCCTACTCAATTTAATAATTCTGAAGATTTAATAAATTATCCACGTACTTTGGAGTCTGATATAGCACTTTTATCTCAAGTATCTGATGATATTATTGTGTTTGCTCCTCTACCGAAAGAAATATACGGAGAGGAAACAAAATCCATTAATTATGATTTTAAAGGGTTAGAAAATGAAATGGAAGGTAAATTTAGACCAGGTCATTTTGATGGAGTAGGAACCGTACTTAAACATTTTTTCACTATCATTTCACCAACTAGAGCCTATTTTGGCGAAAAAGATTTTCAGCAACTACAAATTGTCAGAAAATTAGTTGCAATCGAAAAAATGTCATTAGAAATTATAGGTTGTCCAATTTATAGAGAAGAAAGTGGTTTAGCGTTAAGTTCTAGAAACAAAAGACTAACCCAGGAACAACTTCTAACATCTCCTTTGATTTACAAAACATTAAGTCAAGTCAAAAATGATTTTGGCACAAAAAGTGTAAAGGAATTAACAGATTGGGTTTCGAAACAATTTAAAAACAATGATCTTCTAGAACTAGAATATTTTGAGATCGCTAAAGTTTCTGACCTGAAATCAATCCGAAGAAAACGGAAGAACACTAAATATCGAGCTTTTATAGCAGTTTTTGCAGGAGAAGTTAGACTTATTGATAACATAGCCCTAAATTAAAAATAACTAAATTTGTAACATGTTTGTACACGTTGTAAAATCAAAAATTCACCGCGTCAAGGTAACTGGCGCAGACCTAAATTATATAGGAAGCATAACCATTGATGAAGATTTAATGGATGCTGCTAATATAGTAGAAGGTGAAAAAGTCCAGATCGTCAATAATAACAATGGCGAACGACTAGAAACCTATGCAATTCCAGGACCCAGAAACAGTGGAGAAATAACACTTAACGGAGCTGCTGCCAGAAAAGTAGCTAAAGGAGATATATTAATCCTTATTACTTATGCAATGATGGATATCGAAGAAGCTAAAAAATTTAAACCATCTCTTTTATTTCCTAATGAGGAAAATAATTTACTAAAGTAAAAGAGTGAACCCTAAATTTATAAAAATCTTAAAAATAATACTCCCATTTATGTTGGGAGTTTTTTTAATATGGTATTTTCTAAGCTCTGCAACACCAGAGTACAGAAAAGAATTATTGGAAAACATAAAGAATGCTGATCCAATTTGGGTATTATTATCTCTCGGACTTGGTATTATTTCCCATATTTCCAGAGCGTATCGTTGGAAGTTTCTATTAAATCCATTAGGGTACAACCCAAAACTGTACAATAGTTTTATGGCAATAATGGCTGGGTACTTAGCGAACTTAGGCGTACCTAGATCAGGAGAAGTACTACGAGGTTTTACTGTATCAACTTATGAAAAAATTCCTTTCGAAAAAGCATTTGGAACCATCGTCTCCGAAAGAATAATAGACCTTATCATGCTAATTATTGTAACCACTGGAGCTGGTATTTTGCAAACTGAGTATTTACTTAATTTTCTAGAAGAGAAAAATATTAATCCTTTACTTACTCTAGGAATCATATTAGGATTAATTCTTTTAGGAATTTTAGGACTTAAGATCCTTCATAAATCATCTAATAAGTGGATAGTTAAAATTAGAGATTTTGGTATGGGTTTATTAGACGGAATGAAAAGTATATTCAAAATGAAACAAAAATGGGCTTTTCTATTTCATACACTATTAATATGGTTCCTATATATATTAATGTTTTATGTAGTAAAATTTGCTGTCCCTAATTTACACAGTGCTTCCTTAGGAGTAATTCTAGTAGCATTTGTAGTTGGTTCTTTTTCGATGTCTACTACTAATGGCGGGATTGGTATTTTACCATTTCCAATTGTAGTTGGTGCTGTTTTCGTTTTTTTTAGCTTCGAAAAAAGTGATGGAGAAGCTTTTGGATGGATTCTTTGGGGCTCGCAAACAGCAATAAATATTATTGTTGGAGCGTTATCGTTTTTATTCCTCCCCCTTTTAAACAGAGGAAAAACAACATAAAAAGAAAAATATTAAATCCTTTATAAACAATGTATTAATTGTTTATTGTTATCAAATTTTAAAGGTTTAAAATAATTTATATATTGTCACTCGCTTAACCTTAATCTTACTACTTATGAAGAAAAGTATATTTTTAATTCTTATATCCTTCTTTACCTCCATATCGTTTGGCCAGGTAAAATACGAAACATTTAGATCTATAAAGTTAGATCAAAACCGCGATTTAAAAATCCAACTACCTCGAAATTATGAGAAAAATGAGGATAAAATATATCCTGTTATCATTGTTTTAGATGGAGATCATTTATTTGAACCCGTAGCAGGTAATGTTGATTATTTTTCCTATTGGGAAGACATGCCAGAATCAATCGTAGTAGGAGTTTTACAAAGAAAAACAAGAGAGGATGATTGCAGATATGACTTAGCTAGCTACCTACCTGAAGGAAAAGGAGCTGCGTTTTTTGAGTTTATTGGCCAAGAATTATTACCATATATTGACGAGACATATAGAACAGCTCAACTTAAAATGATCGTTGGTCACGATTATACTTCTAATTTTATTAATTACTTCTTATTTAAAGATAACCCGATTTTTCAAGCATATATAAATCTAAGTCCAGAATTAACCCCTCCAATGGAAGAGCGAATTTTTAATGTACTTAGCAATGCAAAATCAGATGTATGGTACTACCTAGCCACAGCTACAAATGATGCCGATAATATTAAGAAAAACCTGATAGCTGTAGACGAGAAATTAGCTACTATTGAAAATCCAGAAGTTAATTATTTCTTTGATAACTTTAACGAATCCTCTCATTATACTCTAGTAGGTAGTGCTATTCCAAAGGCATTAGAAACAATTTTCGAAATGTACCGCCCGATTAGTAAGAAAACTTATAAAGAAGACATTCTTACTTTAGAAACATCGCTCTATGATTATCTAGTAGATATATACGATACTACAGAAAAATTATACGGGTTTAAACGACAGATAAGAGTAAATGATTTTATCGCTATTTCTACCGCGATAGAAAAAAAGGAATTATGGGAGGAGTTAGAACCTTTAGGAAAATTAGCTATCAAAGAACATCCAGAAACTATGCTAGGATACTATTATCTTGGTTTAGGATACGAACAACTTGGAGAACCTAAAAAAGCAATGAGAGCATACGAGAATGGATTCTTATTAAATGAAATAGCTTTTCTTACTAAAGACTATATGCTGGAAAAAGTGAATAAAATTAAAGAAGATTTTGGTTACTAATTAAGATACCTTCTTTTTTTAAAAATATCTTAGAAAAGATCCTTAAACTAGGATCTTTTTGTTTTCTACATCGTTAGAAAACCAATTTAAATAATAGTATTTTTACTCCAATTAATAAGCTATGGCAAAAACTAAAACTGTTTTTTTCTGTCAAAATTGTGGTGCTCAATATGCCAAATGGCAAGGGCAATGCACATCATGTAAAGAATGGAATACCATCGCAGAGGAAGTAGTGCAGAAAGCTTCAAAAAATGACTGGAAAGACCCTAACACATCTTCCAAAGAAAATAGAATTTCTAAACCATTAAAAATTTCAGAAATTGATACTAGTCATGAAGCAAGATATAATACTGATGACTTAGAGCTGAATAGGGTTCTTGGTGGCGGGATTGTACCTGGTTCACTTACTTTATTGGGAGGAGAGCCTGGTATAGGAAAAAGCACATTATTATTACAGATTAGTTTAAAACTACCATATAAAACTTTATATGTTTCGGGAGAAGAAAGTCAGAAACAAATTAAGATGCGTGCAGAACGGATTCAATCTAAAACAGATAATTGTTTAATTCTTACTGAAACTAAAACTCAGAATATCTTTAGACAGATTGAAGCTACTGAACCGGATATCGTAATTATAGATTCAATCCAAACACTACATAGCGACTATATAGAAAGCAGTGCTGGGAGTATTTCACAAATTAGAGAATGTACCACAGAACTAATAAAGTTTGCTAAAGAAACTGCTACTCCTGTTATCCTAATTGGTCACATCACAAAAGACGGAAATATTGCAGGACCTAAAATTCTCGAACATATGGTAGATACTGTACTTCAGTTTGAAGGGGATCGAAATCACGTGTACAGAATTTTAAGAGCTCTAAAAAACCGTTTTGGATCTACATCCGAATTAGGAATTTATGAAATGCTAGGAAGTGGGTTAAGAGAAGTTTCCAATCCTAGTGAAATTCTGATCTCTAAAAAAGAAGAAGAGCTAAGCGGAACTGCAATCGCCGCTACAGTCGAAGGCATGAGACCATTAATGATAGAAATACAAGCACTAGTTAGCACAGCAGTTTATGGAACACCGCAAAGAAGTGCTACAGGTTATAATCTGAAACGTTTAAACATGATACTTGCAGTATTAGAAAAGCGTGCAGGATTTAGATTAGGAGCCAAGGATGTATTCTTAAATATAACTGGTGGTATTTCTGTAGATGATCCAGCAATTGATTTAGCTGTAGTTGCAGCCATATTATCTTCTAATGAAGATATTCCGATAGCTAAAGATTTTTGCTTTGCAGCAGAGGTAGGGTTAGCAGGAGAAATTAGACCTATAAATAAAGTAGAACAAAGAATTCAGGAAGCGGAGAAATTAGGTTTTGCGACCATTTTCGTTTCTAAATACAATAAAATTTCTAATCAAAATACCGCAATCAACATTCAACTTGTTGCCAAAATTGAAGATGTAGTTGAGTATTTATTTGGTTAAAATCCAACCACTAAGGAGCTGGATTGGGTATTTGCGCGTGAACTTCATTAATTTCACTGATTATTTCGTTTGATAAAATCACATCGATGCTATTAATATTTTCGGTTAGTTGCTCGATAGAAGTTGCACCAATAATATTACTAGTTACAAAAGGTTGCTGATTCACAAATGCTAGTGATAATTGTGTCAGACTAATATTATGTTTTTTAGCAATCTCATTATACAATCTAGTTGCCTTATAACTATTCTCATTCATATATCGATTATAGTTAGGAAAAAGGTCTACTCTAGAGTTTTTAGGTATTTCCTCTAGATATTTACCTGTAAGCATCCCGAATCCTAGTGGAGAATACGGTAGATGTCCTACATTTTCGCGATGTAAAACTTCTACAAGTCCTATTTCATCTTTTCTATTTAATAAGTTATATGGATTTTGTATTGTAATCATTTTAGATGCTCCTTTTCTAGCTTCTTCGGTATAACGCATCATACCATACGCAGTCTCATTAGAAACACCAATATTTCTTATCTTACCTTCTGTTATAAAATCATTAAGGCTCTCTAAAATTGTAGCAAAATTATCTTTCCAAGCATCTTCTTCATCATGTGTATATCCGAGTTGCCCAAAATAATTAGTATGTCTTTCTGGCCAATGCAACTGGTACAAATCAATATAATCAGTTTGTAATCTTCCTAAACTCTTATGAACTGCATCTCTAATTTCTTCTTTAGTAAAACCTTTATTCCTAATATGTTTAGAAAAATCCGCAGGACCAACAATTTTTGAAGCTATTACTACCTTATCCCTTTTTCCTGATTTTTTTAACCAACTACCAATTATTCGTTCAGTACTTCCTTGAGTTTCTTTTTTGGCAGGTACAGAATAAAGCTCAGCAGTATCTATAAAATTTACTCCTTGATTAATTGCGTAGTCTATTTGCTGATGACCTTCTAACTCGGTGTTTTGCTCGCCCCAAGTCATAGAGCCTAAACATATTTTACTAACTTTAATATCTGTATTTGGTAACGTTGTATACTTCATTCTCTAATTGTGGCTAATTTTCTAGATACATAAAGACTCAAAAATAAAAACTCTCTTTTTAGTTATTCAAAAAATTATCTTAATAAAACTGTAATGCGAGAACATTATCCACAGTAGTGATTTAAAACATCTACATAATTATAAGTCAAAAAACACTTTGTAAATAATCAACATATTGATTATTAAATACTTATGCTAAATTTTGTTTTGTGGTATAATTATTCCAGTAGATTATATATCCAAGAAAGCAGTAAATTCTTGAGATGATGAACAAAACAACTACAAATTTACACCAACCAAAAGGAGGTTTATTGACAACCTCAAAATAAGGGTCCATTTTTGTCACCCTATACTTTTTTAACCGGAAAAAGAGCTTCTATAATAGGAGCTCTTTTTTTTATATAAAATCATTCTTAGCTTAAAAAATCATATATTTTTATATATATTTAATTGCGTTTTGTATATTTTTATATACATTTTAACACAACTCATGCATAATCATTAATACAAATTCATGTTAAACACTCATTATAAGGATCTTAGTGAAGAAAACAAACAGTTTGCAGTCCACAGAATTGCCGCTAAAACACTCTTTACCACAAAAATAGTTCAAAAAGTATTACAACGTTATAACCCCTTAATGGAAATACAACAAAACAGAATTGTAATTAATCGTAATTCTTACCAGAAACTTATTCGCGAAATACGCAAAGAACATCTCTTAGCAAAATAAAAAACGGATGCAGTTACCCCATTACTACATCCGTTTCACAACTAACCAACCTAAAAATTAATTCCTCACACATCCAACACTTATTATTCTTTAGATTGATATAAAAGTATTGTCTTTCTGTGATTGATAAAAGCAATAATGAGGGAAGCAAGGCTTTTAATTAGGGAAATAGTCAGTTTTATTATGCAGTAATATATGTCGTAGTGAAAAGAAGCTAGTATTTCTAAAATCGATTTTAGAAAACAATCAAACTCTAATTTTAATTGAAAATGACTTTTAGGATATTTTATAGAGGTTGTTTTTACAAACAAAAAAAGCGCTTACCGCGCTGCTCTTATGATATCGGTAATATCTCTATTACTTTACCATATACATTTTTGGTCCATCCGTTGATGCGACCTCGATTGTTACCGATCAATAATCCTCGTTTTACATTTTTGCCTTTGACTAAATGTGTAAAACAATTTCCTCTTACTTTACAGAAAACAATGTCTCCCGCTTCGCAATCTTCCCAGTTTACGGGTTCCAATACAACGGGTTGTTTTGATCGTAAGATTGGTAACATAGAATTACCTGGTTCTTTGGAGACAATCGTCTCTCCATTCAATAGCTTTTGAATTTTCCAATTCATAATCATAGTTTTAAAAATTAATATTTAATTCAAAAACTATGGAGTATGGCTTTACAAAGAACATGTACCTAAGTACATCACAAAGATAGGTGTTTTTTAATAATCCTTATTGCTCTTCTACTTCATTTACTTTTTTGGTTACACCGCATTTTCTGCGAACCGTTCTTTCGGAAAGTGCCGCTGCATTTCTTGCCTGATTCTCAGAGGCTCGGCCATCATTAATTATTGCATCATACACGGTTTTATTTTCTATAAGACCACGTAAAACACAAATAAAACCAGGACTGTCTTTACCTTTATAATGACTCTTTTTTTTAGGCTTCGTAACCAATTCGCCAAATAAACGACCTTTTAGTACTTTATCTTGATTAACCGCTACCACAAATTCATATAATAAATTCTCTTCTTCAGAATCCATATCACTCACTTTATCCAAAACATTGGAATACTGATCATTGGTGAAATCAAAATATTTGTAAAAATCAAAATAAGTGCCTTGGTCTTCTTCCTCCTCTTCACCATCTTCTGAGTACTCATCACTTTGCGTTTCTTCTTCCTCGTAGTATTCTTCTTCGCTTTCCTGACTCACACCTTTAATCACAGATAACACTACTATTATAAAAATGGATAACCTCTTCATTTGCTGTATGGTTTTAAATTAATTTGGGTATTATAAACGTCTGAGAATGTTCTTTTGTTATCTATCTCCTTTATTTTTAAGAATTTTACTATATGCATAATTAAGGATTTTATTTTTGTTTCCTAAATTCGTGGCATACTTTTTGGAAACTTCAAATTAAAATAGTTATTTTAAAGCAGTTTTTAAGATAACTTTAATACTAAATTTATATTTATTCCGTTTTGGAATACGTGAAATCAAATACGTAGTTTTGATACTAAATTATTATAACACCCAAATATTATGAAAAAATTATTTCTACTTTTACTTATGGTAGGCGCAGGATTAACTACTCAAGCGCAAAAAACTTGGGAACAACTTGGAACTGAAGTTTTCCCCGATATTTATCATGTAGCAACTGAACTTGGAAAACAAACAGATAAAGTTGTTGCTAAAGGAAGTGCAATTTCTATAACTACTAGTAAAGGAACAGTTACTCTGGAACAAAGACGTGATAAGACAAAACCAGAAAATATAAAGCATTATGAATATTTTCTGTTATCGTCAACAGGAAAGGAAATTCCATTAAGACAAATGAATGCTCACAGAACCCTAGAAAAATTTCAATTGAAGCTTTTACAGTTAAAAGAGTCACTTGCTGAAAATCAGGACAAAAATGTAGAAGAGTTACTAGATAGCTTATTCTAATGGTATTTAAAAAATTAAAAAAGCGCTCAAATGAGCGCTTTTTTTATACGTTCTATTTACTATTATATATCGTTTAACAATTTAGATATTTCATCTAACTTAGGAGTTAAGATTACTTCTATCCTTCTGTTCTTTGCCTTACCTGTTGATGTTTCATTAGATGCTACTGGCGAGAACTCTCCTCTTCCTGCAGCGGTGAGATTCTGTGCATCTATTTGTGGATTCTCTAATAAAAGGTTTACAATAGCCGTTGCTCTCTTGGTAGATAAATCCCAGTTTCCTTTTAACTGGCCATTACCCGTATATGGTACATTATCCGTATGACCTTCTATAAGCACAGCGATATCATTATTTTCTCCTAAAACAGATCCTAATTGTTTTACCGCCTGTCTTCCCTGCGTTCCTACCGCCCAACTACCTGAAGCAAATAACAGTTTATTTTCCATAGAGATATACACTTTACCATTTCGTTCTTCGACCGTTAATCCCTTTCCTTCAAAATTTCGTAAAGCTTTAGAAATAGCACTTTTTAGAGCTTGCATTTTAGCATCCTTTGCTGCAATCAATCCTTCTAATTCATCTACTCTTTTAGAACGACTCTCTAAATCTCTCTGCAGTTTTTCTAATCGATTTCGTTCTGCAGCTAAGGTTTTTTCTTTTTCTTCTAGTTGCGCTAATAATTCTCTATTTCTCTTATTATTTGCATTTAGAGCTTCTGCACTATTTTTTCCTAATGCATCATAGGAGTTTTTTAGATTTTCATAATTCGTAGAAAGCGCATCATATTTAGTTCGTAATTCATCTCTTTCTACCCTTGTCTTTTCATACTCCTTATTGAGCCGATCCAATGCCAATTTATCCGCATCACTAGTTTTTTGTAAAGCTTTATAAGTATCCTGCAACTTTCTATTATCTCTTTTTAATCGAGCATATTTACCTTCTAATTCCTTATGTACTTTAGAAGAAACACACGAAGTAGCAAATGTTCCTATACATATTAGTATCGCAATTCTTTTTATCATAATTCTTATTTTATTAATGTCTACTAAGGCAAAGTACACCTATTACATATTCAATTCTACCATAATCGGACAATGATCGCTATGCTTTGCTTCTGATAAAATAACGGCTCTTTCTAATTTATCTTGCAATGATTGCGCGACCATACCATAATCTAAACGCCAACCCTTATTATTAGCTCTAGCATTCGCTCTATAACTCCACCACGAATAATTATGAGGTTCGGTATTAAAATGCCTAAAAGAATCTATAAATCCACTTTCTATAAAATTACCAATCCATTCTCTCTCTACTGGCAAAAACCCTGACACGTTTTTATTACGTACCGGATCATGAATATCAATTGCTTGATGACAAATATTATAATCTCCTAGAATTACTAGATTAGGATGTGATTTCTTTAACTCATTAATATATTCCTGAAAGTCATCCATAAACTTAAGTTTATGGTCTACACGTTCTATATTCGTTCCACTTGGTAGATATAAACTCATAATAGAAACACCATTAAAATCGGCTCTAAGATTACGACCTTCATGATCCATATAATCGATACCTGTTCCGTACTCTATATGATCTGGTTCTGTTTTAGATAAAATAGCGACACCACTATATCCTTTTTTCTGTGCGCTATACCAATAATTATATTTGTATCCTGCATCTGCAAAAACATCGAGATCTAATTGTTCCTTATTTGCCTTGATTTCTTGTAAACAAATCACATCCGGATCTGCTTGTATCAACCATTCTATAAATCCTTTTTTTAGCGCTGCACGGATTCCGTTTACGTTGTATGATATTATTTTCATAGTATATTTTAAAAAACATTAGCTAAGATATTTTAAAATTACTTTTTATGGTAATGATACCTACACAAATATAGATTCTAACATATATTAAAAACTACAAAATAGACTTCTTATTAATAGACATCCAACACCTCAATAGTCTTCTTTGGTTTTTTAGTTCGTATTCTGATCGTTTGGTATTGCCAACCATCATTTCTTTTATTTGCTACGACATCCATTTTTCCTTTTTGCTTAGATCCTTTTATCCCAACCGTTATAATCGCTTTACCTTCTTCGGCATATCGAACTTCCCCTTCCAGAAGCTCAAAAACACTAATTGGCTGTACTTCTCCCAAGAGTGCAATAACACGTTCGTCATCTTGTACCATATCAAAAGCATTATCATATACAGATGGATCTACCATAGCTTTGGTAAAATCACCTATTGGTTTCCCTAAAAGCACCAATAAGGTCAGGACAAATCCACTAATCAATGCTAAAAGCCCTAAAAACCAACTTCTATTCTTATGCCACCAACTTTTTTTATCTATATAATCAGTCATAAATTTTTTATTTAAATTATTTCGGACTAATAAAACTTAATCTTACTTTTATCGTTATTGCTATTATAAAAACCTTTCCAATCAATAGTTGTTGCATAAATCATAGTAATTTAAGAAGCTTAGCAAGTCTCTGTAAGTGAAAAACTTTAGTTTTGTATCGATGCGTATTTTTACGGTTTTAGGTTTTTTATTATTCTTTAGCACCAGTAGTTTACTAGGTCAAGATACTTTTGGTAATTTCAGAAGTAAAAAAGTACATGTTACTGATACTATCCGTATTGACTCTGTAAGTATTAATTCTTTTAAATTTAAATTACTTTCCAAACAAGGGGTAGCTATTGATAGTACGCTATATAAAGTGAATTATGAGAATGCCTCTGTTATATTATCACCACAGCTAAAATCACAAAACGATTCAATTACCATACAATACTTTCGTTACCCTGATTTTTTGACCAAAAAATATTTTGAATTTGATCCATCTATTATTGTTGAAGAAAATGGTAATCTTCAAAAGTTATATAGCTTATCGGAAGCCAATAACAAGAAAGAGTTTACTCCTTTTGATGGACTTACCACCAACGGAAGTATATCAAGAGGTGTTACCGTAGGTAGTAATCAAAATACCGTTTTAAACTCTGAACTAGATTTACAGATTTCTGGTAAAATAAGTGATAATATATCCTTACGTGCATCAATACAAGACGCAAACGTACCAGTACAGCAAAGTGGATATTCACAAAATTTAGATGAATTTGATCAAGTTTTTATAGAATTATATAGCAAAAATTGGAATGTAAGAGCAGGTGATGTGCAACTGCAAAACACCACGAGTTATTTTAATAGATTCACTAAAAACGTACAAGGTATATCCATTAATGGAACTTTAAATCATCCCGAATCTAAGACCGATTTATTTGCCTCTGGAGCTTTGGTACGAGGTGTTTTTACCAGAAGTCAATTTACTGGCCAAGAAGGTAATCAAGGACCTTATAAATTAACTGGTCCTAATGGAGAATTATTTATTCTCATAGTCTCTGGAAGTGAACGTGTATATGTAAATGGATTACTCTTAGAAAGAGGTGAGAATAAAGATTATATTATTGATTACAATGCCGGAGAAGTTCGATTTAATCCTACATATCCTATTACATCAGATATGAGAATATCTATAGAATATCAGACCACAGAACGTAATTACTCTAGAATCATCGTTTATGGTGGAGGCGAACACAAAAGTGACAAACTAAAAATTGGGGCTTTTGTATACTCAGAAAATGATGCTAAAAACCAACCACTACAGCAAAACTTAAGCGATGAACAAAAAGAAACGCTATCCAATGCTGGTGATGACACTTCTCAAATGATTTCACCATCTGCTGTTCCAGATGTTTTTAGTGAAAACAAAATTCTTTATAGAAGGGATATGATAAACGGTCAAGAAGTTTTTGTATTTTCTAGTAATCCAGAGGATGAATTATTTAATGTTAGGTTCTCTTTGGTTGGAGATAATCAAGGTGATTATATTGTAGGAGATGTAACCACAATTAGTAGAATTTTTGAATACGTTGCACCTGTTAATGGAATACGTCAAGGTAATTATGCACCAATAATTCAATTAGTCGCTCCTACCAAACTTCAAACAGCTGTGGTTCAAGGTTCTTATACTCCAAACGAAAAAACATCTGTAGCATTTGAAATTTCAGGAAGTAAAAATGATTTGAATCTATTTTCTGATATTGATGATAATGATAATGATGGAGTAGCAGGGAGATTACAACTAAGGCAAAATATTTTTTCTAGAGATAGTAGCTGGACCATGAATGCGTTTGCAAATGGAGATTATATCCAGAAAGAGTTTAAGAGTATAGAAAGAATTTATAATGTAGAATTTAACCGTGATTGGAATTTAAACAACCCTCTAGGAGACCAGCAGTTTTTTACATCTGGTTTGGAGCTACTTCATCCCCAAAAAGGGTTTACTCGATACTCATTTCAGCATCTTAATTTTTCTGAAAACTATAATGGAAATCGACATTTACTAAGTACAGAACTAAAATTAAATAAACTTGGTGTTTCTTTATATTCTAGTTTATTAAATAGTAAGAATTCGAACTTAGATTCAAGATTCTTCAGAATCTATAATATTCTAACCTATAGCTTTCCAAAAAATTGGATCGGAACCAAAATAGGAATCGAGGAAAATAAAGAAATCAATCTAAGTGATCAAACTTTTACATTAAATACGCAACGGTTTAAATCATATGAGATCTACAGTGGAGTAGGCGATAGCACAAAAATATATACAGAAATTGGATATAGGCATCGTATTAATGATAGTGTTAGAAATAATCTTTTAAATAAAGTAAGTACCTCTAACACCTATTTTCTTAAATCCAACTTACTAAATACAACAAATACTCAATTATCTTTATTTATTAACTATAGAACATTAAATAATGAAGATCAAAATAGAGAAAATGAAGAGTCTCTAAACTCGAGATTATTATACAATCAGAAATTTTTTAATGGTAAAGTAAATTGGAATACGGTTTTTGAAACAAATAGCGGAACTTTACCTCAGCAAGAATTTACATATGTCCAAGTTGATCCAGGACAAGGAACGTATACGTGGAATGATTACAACAATAATGGCATACAAGAATTAGAAGAGTTTGAAATTGCTCAGTTTACAGATGAAGCCATTTACCTAAGAGTATTACTCCCCAACCAGCTCTTTATAAAAACTCACCAAAATCGACTAAGCCAGATTATAACTCTAAATCCTCTTTCTTGGTCTGGATCAGATAACAAAACAAAGAAGTTATTATCACATTTTTATAATCAAACATCTTATATCATTGATCGAAAAAACCTTCGAGATGACAGTTCTTTTGATCTCAACCCATTTAAAAAAAATGATAACGAATTAGCATTAAACCTAAGTTTTAGAAATACCTTGTTCTTTAATCGAGGAAAACAACGTTACACAACTTCATACACTTTTCTTTCTACTAAAAACACTAATTTACAGGTTACCGGACTTCAGGAAAATATTATAGATAGTCACCAACTAACATTTGCACATAAAATGGCAAAGACTTGGCTTTTTGATTTAAAAAATGAACTTGTTAAAACCGAAAGTATCTCAGAAAATTTTATCAATAGAAACTACCTTCTAGAAGGTTATAAAATAGAACCCAAATTATCCTACTTATTATCTCCCCAAACACAGTTTAGCATTTTTTATCTTTTAAATGATCAAGAAAACAATTCTGGAGAAGAAGTACTGACCCAACAAAAACTAGGTGTTTCTTTTGCATATGCAAATAAACAACAGATATCCATTTCTGGTGAATTTAACTATTTTAATAATGATTTTACAGGAAATGCTTTCTCTCCGGTGGGCTATCAATTACTTAATGGTTTGCAACCGGGAGATAATTACACCTGGTCTATGTTAGCCCAAAAAAAATTAACTAAATATCTCGATCTTAACATATCTTATTTAGGTAGAAAAAGTGAAACAACCAGTACAATTCATACAGGAAGCGTGCAACTTAGAGCATATTTCTAATTTTTTGTTCATCTTTTAAATAAAAAAATCTAATTTGTAATTCTTAAAACTAAAACCACTTAACAATGAAAAATATTCTTAAAATTTGTGTCGTGTTAATTTCATTACTTTCGTATAGCTGCGTTACAACTCAAGGAGCAGATGGAAAAAAAGGTGAAGATGGAAAAGAAAGTGCTCAAATTATAGATTCTAAAGAAATGATTGAAAAAGGTTTTATCAAAGGAACATTGTCTATCAATAAATCAAAAGACTGCTCATATATTCTTACAGTAGAAAAATATGCGGATAAGTTAGATCCAATTAATATTCAAGATTTCTTTAAAACCGACGACATGCCAGAAAAAGTATGGGTTAAATATAGTGATCTAAGAATGAAAAGCAGATGTAAGGAAGCAAGACCTGTATCAATACAGGAAATAAGTAAGCGTACTGATTAGTTTACAGAAAACTTGGCGGACTTTCCAGTTTTGCCACCTCCTAATCTAACAAAGTAAATACCCGTGCTAGCATATGACATATCCAATAAATATGTAAATCTGCTATTAGCATCTTTTTCTACTAGATTAGAAGCAATTGTTTTTCCTGTAATTGTAAAAATACTCAGCCTAAGGATATCATCCGCATTAACATCACTCATCGTAATCAAAAATTGATTATTAGGCTGACTAATCACTATAAGATCAGAATTTGGGTTTGTATTTTCTCCTATTTCTACAGTATAGTCATGAGTTGTACCAAACTGCATAGAACCACAAGGATCATTAAGATCAGATCCATTATTTGTATTCGTATCTCCAGCTCTAACTCTTAATAAATGGGTGCCTAATGGCGCGTCATTATTTAATGAAAAAAGAAAAGTCTGATTTACATTTTCTTCAGAAATCACTTGATTACTAATTACTAATTCTTCATCTTCAAAAACCGTATCATCATCAAAATCTATCCATAACGATAATTGTTCTGCATCACCTTCTGCAAAACCTGCTTGAACAGTAAGCGCGTATACACCGATAGACTTATCAAGATTAATTACCATACTGGTAAAATCTTCATAACCATCTCCACATTCAATATTCTGGTTTGATATATTAGAAAGCTCGAAAGAAGACAAACCATCTCCAAATCTCAAGCAATCTGATGTTGGTGAGCATAGTTGATGAACAACTTCTCTTGTAATGGCATCATTAAGAGTATCCTCATCTGTAGTTAAAGCAGTACCAATTTCAAATGAATAATTTGAAAATTCTGACAAATCAGCGGTAACTGTAAACGTATATTCTGCCGATTCTCCTACTGCAATAGTTCCGGTGAAAACCTCATCAACGGGAGTCCCTCCATCAAGTGCATAAAAAACAGGAATATTAGATTGCGGAGAACCTCCATAGTTTCTTATTAAAACCGTAACAGTTTCTGTAGAAGAAAGACCTCCTCCTGATACAGGAGAAACCAAACTTATCACTCCTACATCATTCAAAAACAAATTAGAAACCTCTTTAGTTGTACAATCGTTTTCTGGAGTTACATCACCCACTTGATTCGTTTCTGCAGAAATAAAAGAACTATTTCCTACTGTTAAATCGGCCGTAGCACTAAATGTAAATGATGCAGTTTGTCCTGCTGCAATAGATCCTGTAAAAATTTCATCCACTGTACTTCCTCCGTTAACCGAATAACTTACTGGAATATTACTTTGTGCTGTTGTCCCAAAATTTTTAATTGTAATTGTAATAACTTCAGATGTTGTAAAAGTAGCATCTTCTGGAGCATCAATACTAACAACTCCGACATCATTTGGTATATTATCTGCAATTTTAAAAACCCCTACAATATTTCTTGCATTATTTCCTGAATTCTCAAAATACTCTGCAATATGCCAAAAGGTTTGATCATCTAATGGATCCACAGTCATCTGTGCATAATCCCCATAACGATTTCTTGTCGTTCTATCAACATCGGTACCTATGGCAATTGTTTCTTCGGCAAAAGTCATGGTTCCCAAAGGATCATCTGCCAATCGACCAGTATACCTGATAGAAGCAAAACTATTTTGGCTTGCTCCATTATCTATGGTCCCCATAGTAGTATATCCCATTCCAATATTTCCAAAAATATCCATCGCCATACTCGCACACCAAGCACTTTTCCCATCAGGTGAAGTATAGGTTCCTTCTTGAAAAACAGACCATGGTTGATTATCACCACTCTGGCGAAGTTCATACCATCTGATCGCAGCTATATTATCTGAATCCTGACGACTATCAATATCTACTGGAAAATTTAATACTACTGAATTATAATCACAAAATCTTCTGTAATTAGTAGCAAACATTACAGTTCCCTGTAATACATCAATATTTTGACCATCTGATCCTGGTTGTGGAAGATTTGCAAAGGAACCTCCATCAAATGTAGAATCAA
Organism: Aquimarina sp. AD1; assembly: GCF_003443695.1. Classification (NCBI taxonomy): domain Bacteria; kingdom Pseudomonadati; phylum Bacteroidota; class Flavobacteriia; order Flavobacteriales; family Flavobacteriaceae; genus Aquimarina; species Aquimarina sp. AD1. Next base: position 3,552,659 of record NZ_CP031966.1, read on the forward strand.
AAGAAGTGATATTACCATTACTTACTGTTAACTCTTCGGCCTCTGAGATTGTAGATTGTTGTGGATTAATCCAATCCACATTAATAGTCCATAACTTTAATGCATCTTCATTTACTCCTTGCCAATCATCATCCTGAAAATAAATAATTCTAGCATCTCCAACTGGAGGAAGTGTGCTTCCTATGGCATTGAATGACGCCGGACTATAAAAACCACCTATTCTTGCTCCTGGAAGAGGAAATCCAACCATTTGTGCCGTATCAACTCCAGCAAGCATTTGTTCTCTATCTATAACATATACTACTTCACTTGTCATTTGCTGACCTTGATCTTTATTAGCAGTTATATAATATCCATCAGACCAAATTGAAAATTTCGTGTAATCAGGAAAGCTACCGGTATTAAAACGATAGGTATACCAACCATCATTTACTGGATCTGACCCTCTACATACAGCAACCAAAAAACCATTAGGTGTATCACTAAACTGAGTAATAACGAATCGATCGGCAAAATTATCATAAAATACTATTGGATCTCCCAGTGATTCTCCTGGAAAAATATTTGCTAAAGAAGTAGAAGGTACTAATACATTTCCATTTCTATCATGAATAGCAAAAGCAGAATTTTTAGCACTTATATAATGATTAGGACCGATTGCTCCCGTAGGATCTGATGGTGAAGTTGTACTAGAATTGGTTTCAAAAACCAATGAAGGTGATCTATTACTTCTAGTATTACTTGCACTTTTTTGGTTTACTATTAGCGCGTCTTGTCCTTTTGGAAGTCCTTTACCGGGTACAATTTTATTCGCATCCGTTCTCTTAGGATTTACTTCTCCTTCTCTTGGTATCTCAGGAATTAGTTTTTTACCAATCAAAGGCTCTACTTCTTTCATATAATTAGAAGAAGTAACCAAAGTTGCCTTAGCGGTCTTTTTATTTTGAGAAAAACCAACTATACAAAAAAAGAAAAAAGAAAAGAAAATGATCCTTTTCAATAGCATAATAACAAGATTTGAATGACGGAATATCCTAATTTTTAAGTCAAAATACAACTAATACTGCAATATTTGATATTAATAATATAAAGCCTCTATTTTATTTAACGAATACATTAGTGCAAATATTTTCACCACACCCTATAATTATCAATGTAAAAAACTCGTAATAATCATATTCCTAATAATTATAATCAAACATTATAGAATGAGAATATTTTTTCAATGAAAACCAAAACTAGGGTAGGGATTTTAACAACATACGTGTTTATTATATAACAAATCAAACGAAATATAAATCATGTTTAAAAATTCACTCTTATTAATCCCATTACTCGTACTTTTTAGTTTTGGGACTTTTGCACAAACAAAACCTAGTGCAAAACCTAACTTTTATTCAAAATCCACCTCTATGAGAGTGGTGTCCCCTATTGGATCAAAAAAAACACTTATCCCAGCTAAAGACTCAAATGAAGAGATTAGAGATGGTAGATATTCCAAGGATAACAGATCTTCTAAAGGTAAAATCATTATCGGTAAAGGATCTACAGGAGATGACATCTTAGCTAAAGCACAAAAATCCAACACAACCCGTGTTCCTGGATTTGATCCTGAGATTGTTTTTGATACCACAGAACAAAATAGTCAACCTACAGACCCATCTCTAGCAGTTGGACCTAATCATGTACTTGCTGTATTTAATACTGGTTATCGAATTTTTGATAAAGATGGTAATCCACTTACAGGTAACTTATCTTCTAATAATATTTTTACAGCAGCTAATGTTTGTTGTGACCTTACTATATCCTATGACAACGCAGCTGATCGATGGGTTATGTCTATATTATTTTTTGATGGATCAGTAGAAGTCGCTGTATCTCAAGGACCAGATCCTATTAATGACGCTTGGTCTGTATATTCATTCGCAGGTATTGACGATTACCAAAAAGTATCTGTATGGTCAGATGGTTATTATATGACTGCCAACGTAAACTCCGGTTCTGCAGATACTCAAAATTCAGTTTTTGCTCTAGAAAGAGATGCTATGTTAGCGGGAGCAACCAGCGCACAGATTATTGGTTTTCCTTTACCAGGAATAGCTACTGATGGTTTTTACGCTCCTCAAGCTTTTAATATTAGTGATGATAACTTACCTGCAACAGGAAACGCACCAATCGTATATATGCAGGATGATGCTTTTAATGGAATTACAGAAGATCATATCAAAATATGGACAATTAATGTAGATTTTACAACTCCTGCCAATTCTACTATTTCTCAACCCACGGAATTAACTACTACGCCTTTCATTGGAGCTTTTGATGGAGGCTCCTTTGCAAATCTTACTCAGCCAGGTGGACAAGATATCGATGCTTTACAAAATACAATCATGAATCAAGCACAGTTTCGAAAATTTCCTACTCATAACTCGGCCTTATTCAATTTTGTTGTAGATACAGATGGTGGAGCTGGAGAAATTGCTGGAGTACGTTGGTTCGAATTAAGGCAATCTGGTGATGGTCAACCGTGGACTATCTATCAAGAAGGCACCTATACTTCACCTGATGGGAAAAATGCTTGGAACGCTAGTTTAATTATGGATGACAACGGAAATATAGGAATGGGATACACTGGTATGGGTGGTACTACCGATACCTTTGTAAGCTCCTATTATACTGGAAGGTTTGCAGATGATCCCTTAGGGACAATGACCATAGATGAAACATTAATTGCAGCTGGTGGTGGAAACATACCTGGTTCCGAAAGATATGGGGATTACAGTAAAATTGATCTAGATCCATCCAATGGAGAAAAATTCTGGTTTGTAACTGAATATGTAAATACCACAGGTAATAGAGCTAATGTTGCAGGTGTTTTTCAGATTGCTCCTAGCAACACAAATGATGTTGGCGTAGTATCAATTGATATACCTCAGGAGGGAAGCTTCACTAACGCAGAAGATATCACTATTGAAATTCGTAATTTCGGAAGTGCTCCAATTTCTAATTTCGATGTAACTTATCAGGTGGATAGTGGTGCTATAATAACTGAAACATTTACTGGCACTATCGAATCCTCCAGTATAGCTACTTATACATTTACGCAAACAGCAGATTTATCTACTGAAGGTCAGACTTACACAATCACAGCATCTACGAATTTAACAAACGATGAATTAGACACAAATGATCAAACTTCTATTGTAGTTAATCATTTAGCTCAAAACGATATAGGAATTATCGCCATACCAGCACCTATATCCAGTGATGGATTGGGAACAGAAGCAATAACAATAACTATAGAGAATTTCGGTACTCAAGAACAATCAAACTTTGATGTATCCTATGTTATTAACGGCGGAACTGTGGTTACGGAAACAGTAGCAGGACCACTTGCAGCGGATAGCACAATAGATTATACTTTTACAGAAACTGCAGATCTATCACAATCAGGGTCTTATGAAATAGTTGCTACTACAGTGCTATCGAATGACACTAATACTAGTAATGATAGTTTTACTGCCACTGTAGAAAATTTCACTTGTAACTCGGAAAACAATACAACACCTGTTGCGATAAGTGAAAGTGGTACTCCAACGATAACTTCTGAAATAGAAATAACAGAGAGTGTTATAATTTCTGACATAAATGTATCTCTTAATATAGAACACACTTGGAATGAAGATCTTACTATTACATTAACAGCGCCAGATAACACAACTATAGTTGAATTAACAAGTGTTAACGGAGGTAATAGTGATAATTACACAAATACTATGTTTGATGACCAAGCAGGAAATCCAATTACAGGAGGAACGGGACCTTTTACAGGAACCTTTCAGCCAGAAGGAAATCTTGCCGATTTTAACGGATTATCTTCTGCAGGAACTTGGACACTTACCATAGCGGATGGAGCAAATCAGGATGGTGGACAATTGTTAGATTGGGCTATTGAATTCTGTGAAGTTGAAGATATTACACTTGGTATTAACGAAAACCTAGATCCAAATACCGACTTAAAAATTATTTATAGAGAAAATAATCAATTCGAAATACGATTTGATTCTGACGCTGTTACAGATCAATTAGAAATGGATATTTTTAACCTAAATGGTCAAAGGCTATTAAATTATAGACTAAATAAAACAAACAACATTGGTTATGTATATGACCTTGATATGTCTTATGCTTCTGCTGGTATATATTTGGTAAGAATTAAAGACAAGCAAAACAAATCTAAAATAAAAAGATTTATAGTTAGATAATTGTAGTTACATTATAACCCAAAAAAGAGGTCTAAAAATTGAATTTTTAGACCTCTTTTTATTTATTTAATTCCAGTATTGAAATGTCTTATGTTAAACTCTTATTTCAACCAATTTTCTGCATCAACTTTTTCAGAAATAATAGATTTAAGTTCTGAAATCGGAACACGTTTCTGCTCCATAGTATCTCTATCTCTTATAGTTACTGTCTGATCATTTAAAGTATCGTGATCTATAGTAATACATATTGGAGTTCCTGCAGCATCTTGCCTTCTATAACGGCGTCCTATTGCGTCTTTCTCATCGTAAGCAACATTGAATTTCCATTTAAGATCTTTTACAATTTGCTCTGCAACCTCTGGTAAACCATCTTTTTTAACTAGTGGTAAAATTGCAGCCTTTACAGGTGCAACAACAGCAGGTAGTTTTAATACTACTCTACTAGATCCATCTTCTAGTTGTTCATCTTGTAAAGCGGTAGAAAAAACAGCCAAGAACATTCTATCTAATCCTACAGAAGTCTCTACCACGTATGGCACATAACTTTCTTTTAATTCAGGATCAAAAAACTGTAATTTTTTACCAGAAAATTCCTCATGTGCTTTTAGATCAAAATCAGTTCTAGAATGAATCCCTTCTAATTCTTTAAACCCAAATGGAAAATTAAATTCTATATCAGCTGCCGCATTTGCATAATGCGCTAATTTATCATGATCATGGAAACGATAATTTTCTTTTCCTAATCCTAATGATAAGTGCCAGTTTAAACGTGTTTCTTTCCAGTACTCATACCATTTCATTTCTTCTCCTGGGCGAACAAAAAACTGCATTTCCATTTGTTCAAACTCACGCATTCTAAAGATAAACTGTCGTGCTACTATTTCGTTTCTAAATGCTTTACCTGTTTGTGCGATTCCAAAAGGAATCTTCATTCTACCAGTTTTCTGAACATTCAAAAAATTCACAAAAATACCTTGAGCAGTTTCAGGTCTTAAAAATAAATCTGTAGCAGATTCTGCAGATGCTCCTAGTTTTGTCCCAAACATTAAATTAAACTGTCTAACATCTGTCCAATTCTTAGATCCTGTTTCGGGATCTGCAATACCTAACTCTTCTATCAATGCTTTTACATCAGCTAAATCTTCGTTTTCTAAAGACTTCGCCATACGTTTCAACACTCTTTGTTGTTCCGAAAGATATTTTACAACTCTAGGATTCGTTGTAACATATTGCTCCTCGTCAAAAGAATCTCCAAATCGCTTTTTAGCTTTGTTTATCTCTTTTTGAGCCTTTTGATATTGTTTTTCTGCATAATCTTCCAACAACACATCTGCTCTATATCTTTTTTTAGAATCTTTATTATCTATTAATGGATCATTGAATGCATCTACGTGCCCCGAAGCTTTCCATGTTGTAGGGTGCATAAATATGGCTGCATCTAAACCTACAATATTCTGATGCATATACACCATACTTTTCCACCAATATTCTCTAATATTCTTTTTAAGTTCTGCTCCATTTTGCCCGTAATCATATACCGCACTTAATCCATCATAGATCTCACTAGAACCAAAAATATACCCATACTCCTTAGCGTGGGCTATAACTTTTTTAAATTTATCTTCTTGATTTGCCATTGCGCAAAAATAACCGAATTTACAAGAATTGGAAACGAATTTATTTAATTAATGACCGTATAAAGTAATTTCTGACAAAAACATAAAAAAACCACCATATCAATAATAACATGGTGGTTCATTTTTTATATATTTAACTATCTTATTTCAATTCAAACTGTGTATTAGATATCATTCTAGGTCCAGAGAATAAATTTACTACATAATTACCTTTCATCAATTCACCTTCTGCAGTATCTACTAAAACACACACATCTAAGGCGTCATTCTCATAAAATACCTTATTACGACCACTATATGTTAATACAGCATCGTCAAAATTTACAGAAATTTTATCTCCAATTAGATTATTTTCTGGATTGATTACCTGAACAAATAATTCTTTATCTCCTTTTTCGGTTAACTTATTTGGTGAAAGTGTAAAACAAACTCTTACCTTCTCTGCTCTACTAGATCTAGAAGTAGTAGTGATTTTTCCACTATTACGAACTCTAACTCCTTCGGCTTTAATTCCTGAAGCCTGAAGAGCAGAACCTCTTTCTACTATTTCAGCTAATTTACTATTCTGTGTTGCTAAAGAATCGGAAAAAACAATTCTTTCTGTCAATGCTGTAGAAGTACTATCTAAATCGGTAGCTAACTGCGCATTTGCAGTTGTTAAACTATCCGCTAGTTTAAATAACCTTTCTCGTTCTTTTTTCAACTTACTAACTTCTCTTCTATATCTTGCGATCAAAGCTACGTTAGCATCATAGTCTTTTAAACTATCTAGCAAAACAACAACACGCTGTTTTTCTTTTAATAAATGATCATCCATTACTTCATTTAGAGCAATAGCATTATCATATTTTGTAATTAATTCCCCAAGCTCACTCTCAATTAAATCCTTTTCCTGTTGCAAAATTGCTTTTTCTCTCTTTTCTTCGTTGTAAAACTTATACGTGAAGATCCCCAGAATTAATAAAAGAGCTCCCAGAACACCGATTAGTATCTTAAGGGTCAAGTTATTGTTTTGAGTTGTCATAATAAATTTCTAATTTTTGATGGTTACGTTAAATAGTAAATTTAGTTAAATATAATAATTAATGTTAATTCACCTAATATGTTAAGCGACTTAGCTTATTTATTTTATCCTATATATTGTGCTGCCTGTGACAACCCGTTATACAAAAACGAAAGAATTTTATGTACTTCTTGTAGACATAAACTTCCTTTAGGTAATTTCCATAAGGTTAACGCTAAAAAGATAGAAAAAGTATTTTATGGGCGTGCTAAAATAGAAAATGCAACCTCTTTATTGGTCTTTGAGAAGGATAGTTTAGTACAAAATTTGATTCATAATCTTAAGTATAGAGGTAGAGAGGAAATAGGAAAAGAACTCGGTGTTTGGCTAGGTCAAGAACTAAGTCAATCTTCTGTTTATCAGAATATTGATACTATAATACCAGTACCTCTTCATCCAAAGAGATTACGCGAAAGAGGGTTCAATCAGGTGGAAAAGTTTGGACAAGAGATTGCAGAAAAATTGAACGCAGAATACGTTGATTTTGTTTTGAAAAAAAATTCCTACAATAAAAAACAATCGAAAAATAGTCGTCTTACACGCTGGATAAACACTTCTGAAACATTTGGAATACAAAACGAGTCTTTATTAACAAATAAACATATTTTGATTGTTGATGATATAGTAACTACAGGTGCCACTTTAGAAGCTTGCATCCAAGTTCTCAAATCAATACCTGGTATTAAAATAAGTATTGCAACTATGGCTATCACTACATAGATTTTTTGTTTGTTATAAATAGTCGTTTCTTTGTGTCTTTAAAAATTGTAACGGAGCTATGTATAAAAGATCCCACGCGTTATTGCTAACTACTTTTTCTTTTTTGTTAATCGTTGGTTGTGCCAAAAAAGGTACTATAACAGGTGGAGAAAAGGATGAAATTCCTCCAAAGTTTGTGAAAGCTATTCCTCCGAACTACTCAACTAATTTTAACAAAAATGAAATTAGAATTTATTTTGATGAGTATGTAAAACTAAAGGATCCTCAAAAGCAAATTATCATATCTCCTCCCATGGACCCTAAACCAGAAATAACTCCTTTGGGAGGTGCTAGCAAGTATCTAAAAGTAAAATTTTTAGACACTTTATTAGAAAACACTACATATAGCATCAATTTTGGTCAAAGTATAGTTGACAATAACGAGGGAAATCCAAATCCTTTTTTCAAATACGTATTCTCTACCGGTGATTCTTTGGATTCACTTAGTATTAAGGGAATAGTTGATGATGCTTTAGAAAAAAAAGCAGATCCCTTTGTGACCGTAGCATTATATGAAATAAACGAACAGTATTCGGATTCTTTAGTGTTTAACGAAGTTCCAAGGTATATTACAAGTACTTTGGATAGTATTAATTTTAATCTAGAAAACCTAAAAGAAGGTACATACAAATTGATAGCACTAAAAGATGCAGCTACCAATTACACGTATCAACCCAAGCAAGACAAAATTGGTTTCTATGATGAAATTATTTCACTACCTGCGGATACCGCGAAAGTCTTTAAGATAAATTTATTCAAAGAAGTTTTAGACTTTAAGGCACTTAAGCCAAAACAAGTTTCTAAAAATGAATTTGTATTTGGATATGAAGGTGAATTAGAAGCTATGAAAATTAACCTTGTAAGTAAAGCTCCTGAAAACTTTGAAACTAGAATTTTTCCGGATAAAGTTAAGGACACATTGCACTATTGGTTCAAACCTTTTTTTGAAGCTGATTCTTTACTTTTTGAAGTAACCAATACTAGAAATTTCAAAGATACTCTTGTTGCAAGATTTAAAGATCAATATAAAGATTCTATAAAGCTTAGCAGTAATGTTAAAGGAAACCTAGCTTTTAACCAAGATTTTACGCTTTATTCTAGTACACCTATAGAAACCGTTAATGAGAAATTAATTAAATTAACCGATAAAGATACCTTAGAAGTTCCATTTTCTATGGAAGTAGATAAAATTAATAATGAGGCGAGGTTTTCTTTCGAAAGAACAGAGAGCAATGCATATAATATTCAATTACTACCAGAAGCTGTTAAAGATTTTATAGGAAATGTAAACGACACTATCAGTATTAATTTCAGAACTAAGAAATTGGCAGATTATGGTACTATATTTTTTACATTAGAAAATGTAAAGGAGTATCCCGTATTGATTCAAGTTACTGATGAACAAGGAAAATTTATATCTGAAAAAATAGTTGCAAAACAAGAGACTACTGTTTTTGATAACTTAGACCCTGGAAAATATAACTTACGAGTAATCTTAGATACCAATAAAAATGGAATATGGGATACTGGTAATTTTCTTAAAGGAATCCAGCCAGAAAAAGTGGTTTATTTCCCAGAAGCAATAGAAGTACGAGCTAATTGGGAGTTAAAACAAACCTTTATTTTGGAGTAATCTGAAAGGAATCTGCATCCTCTAAAAATGGTAATTTTTCACGAACTCTCTCTATATAAGACTTACTTAAAGTTGTATATAATATAGTTTCTTTTTCAACAGGGTTTTCTTCTAAAACAGAATGTCCTAACACATCATAGACTGCAGAATGTCCATTATATTCATATCCTTTACCATCAAGACCTACCCTATTAACACCTATACAATATGACATGTTTTCGATTGCCCTAGCTTTTAATAAAGCATCCCAAGCATTTACTCGCGGCTTTGGCCAACTTGCTACATAAAGTAACACATCATATCCAGAAGTATTTCTGGCCCAAACAGGGAATCTAAGGTCATAACATACTTGTGGTTTAATCTTCCAACCCTTATATGTGATAATTACCTCATCATTACCTGCCGTAAAAACTTCTTGTTCTTTAGCCAGGGTAAATAATTGATGCTTATCATATTTCTGAATAGTCCCATCAGAACTTACAAACAAAAAACGGTTAAAATAATTTTCACCATCCTTTACAATAATACTCCCTGCAATTGCACTCTCTTTTTCTTTAGCTAACCTCTGGAGCCAACTGATTGTTTCTCCTTTCATAGACTCAGCAACATCGATAACATTCATTGTGAACCCAGTAGTAAACATTTCTGGCAAAACAATCAAATCTACTTCCTGATCAATAGCATTTATTTTTTGTTCAAAAACAGCTCTATTTTGTATGGGATTTTCCCAGGCCAAATGAGATTGGATTAAAACAACATTTAAGGTAGTATTCATAGTTTAAAAATAGTGAAATCACATTTTTTCAAAAAAGATTTAACGAACTATTCTTCTTCATCGTGAATTACAATGTTTTCAAAATGAGCAGTTTTCTTTTTTGAGGTTAACGTTATTGAATTTATTTTCGATGGTTTGATTTTATCAAGATCCTGTTCTTCAATAATAAAATCTATTTGGGTAATACTTCTATTCGATACGTTTGAAAAATCAGACTCTATCTCCTGCATATCCGAAACCAAATTCAACTCAAAATCCCTTCCACCAATTAACAGATTAGCTCCTTTCCAAGTTTTAATATGAAAACTACCTAAGACAATAGTCTTTACATAATAATAACCTGCCAACTCCACAATGTCCATATAGATTTCATTTAATTGTGAGGTAGCAAACCGCGTACCTTCAACTTTAATGATTATATCCTCTGTATGGCTATCAACGTGTAATTTTTCCATAGCCCTAACATTACCCAAGGCAGCTTGTACTTTAAGAATTGAATGTTTTAAACCCATCATTATAATTTAGATTTCAAAAATAACTTTTCATTTGGAACGATAAACATACTGATTTAGATTTTACACATTTAATTCATTAGGATATTACAACTAAGATTTTTAAAGATTAGATTTATCTTACTTTATAAAAAATACTTCCCCCTAATTATTTCTAAATCCTTTTCTTCTTCCAGATAGATAGGTAAATGAAAATCATCTAATTTTTTCAAAGTATTCAATAATGATATCTGTTCATTTTCTGTAAGACAACCACTTACTACCTTTGCAGCTTTACTTGCTTCACCATATGCCATAATTACATATTCTTCTCCTTTTTTTGTAAGACGCAAAAGTTTACTTCTTTTATCATCGGGATTTGGAAATTGTTCTATGATTTCATTTTTGAGAAGTCTCTTAATTACCTCCATTCCAGAAGATTTATCATACACCATTTTTCTTATTAAATCCGTTTTTCCTATCTCTCCCGATCGATGAAGAATAGCAGTAAAAGCAAAATCCATATCAGTAGTAAATGGCAAATCAACTAATGCCGATTTAATATACGTATTAGAATATCTACTTAATCTACCAATGTGTGCGGCTATTTCTGCTTCTCTACTATGCCCCGTAATAGTATAATTTTCCGAAGCACTAGTTTGATCCATACGCTTAGACATCCAATTCACAAAGGATTTTAGATGTATATCATTGCTTTTTCGCTCATTCACAAACTCTCCTACTAGATCTATCAACTGCTTAATTAATTCGTAAATTTTCATTAAAACTATTTTTTAACACCAAATTGTGTAAAATTATTATTATATAATACCTATTTGTTTAATATTTGTATTAAAAAATTAAACAAATGTATTTTAAAACATTTTAAACCTATTGTCATGAATATCAAAAATACTGCTTTAATACTTTCTTTACTATTTATAAATCAGATACGAGCTCAGGTATATGGGGAACTATCCGGTAATGTTGTAGATCAAACAGGCCTACCCGTTCTAGGGGCTTCTGTTCTTATTGAAGGTACTGAAAAAGGTACACAAACAGATTTTGATGGTAATTATCGCATCGAAAACATTATTCCTGGTTCCTATAACCTAACCATCAGTTATATCGGGTTTCAAACACAAACAAAATTTAATATCATTGTTAAATCAAAAGGAACTCCTGCTTATAACTTCGTTTTAAAGGAGTCCGCAGAAGCTTTAGATGAAGTTGTAATCAGCAACATAAATAGAATTAGTAGACCAAAAGAAACACCGCTTTCCATTCAAACGCTCTCAGCAGTAGAAATCGCTACATATCCAGGAAGTAATAATGATGTTGTGCAGGTTGCTCAAACACTTCCAGGTGTTTCTCCTTCCATTGGTGGCTTTCGTAATGATTTGATAATTCGCGGTGGTGCTCCAAATGAAACTGTTTACTATCTAGACGGAATGGAAGTGCCAAATATTAATCATTTTAGCACACAAGGAAGCTCTGGAGGTCCAGTGGGGCTTATTAATGTATCTTTTATAGACAATGTCACCTTATCTACTTCTGCCTTTGGTGCTCAGTATGACAACCCACTTTCTGGCGTATTACAATTCAGTCAACGCAAAGGAAACAGCAAGGATTTTAGTGGTAATTTTAGAATAAGTGCTAGTGAGGCAGCACTAACACTAGAGGGGCCTCTTTTTAAAGGAAAGAAAAATGAAGAATCAAAAACTACATTTTTAGTATCTGCAAGACGAAGTTATCTTCAATTTTTATTCGAAGTGATTGGACTTCCTTTTAGACCTAATTATTGGGATTATCAATATAAAATAAACCATAAGATTAATAAATACAATGATATCAGTCTTATCGGCTTAGGATCAATCGATGACTTCTCTGTCGAATCACCTGAAGATTTTGATGCTGAACAACAAGCTCAGTTAGAACAAGCTCCATTTATTGACCAACGCACTAATGCGATTGGGTTATCCTGGAAAAATAGATTTAAAGATGGCTCTGGTTTTATGGAAACTACCCTAAGTAACAATACATTAATCAATAAATTTACCCGATATGAAGATCCTGAAAACGAAACGGGTGTAATTTTTAGCAATGATGCTACTGAATCTGAAACAAAACTTAGATATCAATTAACGAAATTTTTTGGTGATTGGAAATTAACCACAGGATTTAATGCACAATATTCTGATTATAGTAACGAAACAATAAATCTAACAGATAATAATATTTTTAATACAGAAATTGACTTCTTTAAATATGGTCTATTTGCAAATATGACAAAATCATTTTTTAATGATAAGTTAGATCTATCGTTTGGTTTTAGAATAGATGATGATAATTTTACGAAAGAGGATAATTTACTCTCCACATTCTCTCCCAGATTCTCTTTTTCATACCAATTTAAAGAAAACTGGAGACTAAATGGTTCTTTAGGAAGATATTATAAAATACCTCCATATACCATCTTAGGCTTTAGAAACAATGACAATACACTTATAAATCAAGATGTAGAATATACAGTAAGCGATCATTATGTTTTAGGACTTCAACACGATTTTAGTCCTTCTTCAAGCATCTCTTTAGAAGGGTTTTACAAACGTTATGATGATTATCCAGTTTCTGTTTTAGACGGGGTGTCACTTGCCAACAAGGGAGCAGGTTTTGAAATTTTAGGAAGTGAAGATGTTGCTACAGTTGGCAGAGGAAGAAGCTATGGGGCAGAACTTCAATTTCAGCAAAAGCTTTCTAACAATTTTTACGGAATTTTTGCATATACCTGGTTTCATAGCGAATTTACAGGTTTCAACCGAGATGTATATCTCCCCTCGGTATGGGACAGTAGTCATCTAGTTTCATTTACGGGAGGATATAAACTAAAACGAAATTGGGAAATAAGTGCTCGATATCGTTTTGCAGGTAAAACTCCTTTTGTACCCACAGATCAAGATGCCACACTTGCCAATTATCCAGAAGTTATATTAGATTATGATAGACTAGGTGAGGAAAAGTTAGATGTCTTTAGTCAACTTGATTTACGAATTGATAAAAAATGGAATTTTAAAAACTTATCCCTGAATGTATTTATAGAGGCACAAAACATATTAGCCCAGCAAGCTCCACAACCTACCCAATTTGGGCTTACTCGTAATACAAATGGAACTATTGTAGAGCCCAGAAGTTTAACCGAGATAGAAACAGAAACTGGCCAAATCATACCTAGTCTTGGAATTGTTATAGATTTTTAAAAGACTAAAAAGATCATAAATACATCCTGCTTTTTTAACAAATAGTAAAGGTGGTGTTAAAAAACAATACATCGATACGAAATAATTCATATCGATGTATTGTTTCGCTCTTCTTTTTTATAGAAAATCCTTATTTTCGCAGACTTAACAGAAAGAACGATCAAATGAGCACGAAGTTTCCTGAATATAAAGGACTTGACTTGCCAAAAGTGGCAGACGATATACTAGAATTCTGGCAACAGAATAATATTTTCGAAAAGAGTATTTCTGAGCGAGAAGATGCAACTCCTTTTGTATTTTTTGAAGGACCACCATCAGCGAATGGATTACCCGGAATTCACCACGTAATGGCTCGTGCTATTAAAGATATTTTTTGTCGTTATAAAACTCAAAAAGGATTTCAAGTAAAGCGTAAAGCTGGATGGGATACTCATGGACTTCCTGTAGAATTAGGAGTCGAGAAAGAATTAGGTATCACTAAAGAAGATATCGGCAAGAAAATTACTGTCGAAGAATATAACCAAGCTTGTAAAAAAGCCGTGATGCGATATACGGATATTTGGAATAATCTAACTCAAAAAATAGGATATTGGGTAGATATGGAAGATCCATATATTACTTATAAGTCTAAGTATATGGAAACTGTATGGTGGTTACTTTCCGAAATCTATAAGAAAGGATTATTATACAAAGGTTATACGATACAGCCATATTCTCCTAAAGCAGGAACAGGATTAAGTTCGCACGAACTTAATCAACCAGGAACCTATCAGGATGTAACCGACACTACAGTTGTTGCTCAATTTAAAGCAAAGAAAGAAACATTACCTGCGTTCCTAACAGATGTATCAGAGGATATTTATTTCTTGGCTTGGACGACAACTCCATGGACATTACCTTCTAATACGGCATTAACTGTCGGTCCAAAAATTGATTATGTATTAGTAAAAACATTTAACCAATATACTTTTGAACCAATTAATGTAATCCTTGCTAAAAATTTAGTTGGAAAACAGTTTGGAGGCAAGTTTATCCTAGTAGAAAATGAGAAGGAAGTAGATACTTTTAAAGAAGGAGACAAAAAAATTCCATATCATATTCTTACAGAATTTAAAGGAGCTGATCTTGTAGAAATTCGTTATGAGCAATTACTTGACTACGCATTACCAAACGATAATGCAGAAAATGCATTTAGAGTTATCTCCGGGGATTTTGTAACCACAGAGGATGGTACTGGAATTGTACATACTGCTCCAACTTTTGGTGCGGATGATGCTTTGGTCGCCAAACAAGCGACTCCAGAGATCCCACCTTTGCTTGTTAAAGACGATAACGACAATTTAGTCCCATTAGTCGATTTACAAGGTAAGTTCACAAAACATGTTGGTGAATTTGGTGGGAAATATGTAAAAAATGAATATTACAATGATGGTGAAGCTCCTGAAAAGTCTGTTGATGTTGAAATTGCTATCAAATTAAAAATAGAAAATAAGGCTTTCAAAGTAGAAAAATATGTTCACAGTTATCCTAACTGCTGGCGTACAGATAAACCTATATTATATTACCCATTAGATTCTTGGTTCATAAAAGTAACCGACTTTAAGGATCGCATGCACGAATTAAATTTAGGCATCAACTGGAAACCAAAAGCTACAGGAGAAGGACGCTTTGGGAATTGGTTAGCAAATGCTAACGACTGGAATTTATCCAGATCTCGTTTCTGGGGAATCCCTTTACCTATATGGAGAACGGAAGATGGTAAAGAAGAGATAATGATCGGCTCTGTAGAAGAGTTGAAAACTGAAATGCAAAAAGCGGTAGAAGCTGGTGTTCTGGAAGCAGATATTTTTGCAGATTTTGTGACTGGGGACATGAGTGAAGAAAACTATGACAAAATAGACCTTCATAAAAATGTTGTTGATAAAATCACTTTAGTTTCTCCTTCAGGGAAGGCAATGAAGCGAGAAAGTGATTTGATTGATGTATGGTTTGATTCTGGATCTATGCCATATGCACAATGGCACTATCCATTTGAAAATAAAGAAAAAGTAGAATCTGGAGAAAGAAAAGCAGACTTTATTGCAGAAGGTGTCGATCAAACTCGTGGATGGTTTTACACCTTACACGCTATTGGAACTATGATTTTTGATGATGTTGCGTACAAAAATGTAGTATCTAATGGACTTGTACTAGACAAGAATGGTCAAAAAATGTCTAAAAGACTTGGTAATGCAGTAGACCCATTCGAAACCCTTAAAGCTTACGGCCCAGACGCTACTAGATGGTATATGATTAGTAATGCTAACCCTTGGGATAATCTAAAATTTGATTTAGAAGGAATAGCTGAAGTACGCCGTAAATTTTTTGGTACTTTGTATAACACATATTCTTTTTTCACATTGTATGCAAATATTGATAATTTCTCTTATGCAGAAGCGGATATACCATTATCTGAACGCCCAGAGATTGATCGATGGATTCTAAGTGAATTACACACGCTAATAAAAAGTGTCGATGAATATTACAACGAATACGAACCTACTAAGGCTTCTAGAGCGATATCTGATTTTGTTCAGGAAAATTTAAGTAATTGGTTTGTTCGTTTAAGCAGAAGAAGATATTGGAAAGGTGATTATCAGAAAGATAAAATATCGGCATACCAAACACTATATACATGTATGGTTACCGTAGCTAAATTAGGAGCTCCAGTAGCACCATTTTTTATGGATCGTCTTTATAAAGATCTTGTTTCTAATTCAGCTCAAGAATCTTCTGAAAGTGTTCACCTATCGAATTTCCCGAAATATGATAGTTCTTTCGTAGATAAAGTTTTGGAACACAAAATGAGAAAAGCGCAATCCGTATGTTCTTTAGTACTTTCTTTACGTCAAAAAGAAAAAATTAAGGTACGTCAACCACTACAGAGAATTATGATTCCTGTATTAAATGAGGCGGACAAAGCCGAGATAAATGACATCGCTGACCTGATTAAAAGTGAAGTCAATGTTAAGAAAATAGAACTATTAGATGATGCATCTGGTATATTGGTAAAACAAATCAAACCAAATTTCAAAAATTTAGGCCCACGTTTCGGAAAAGATATGAAACTGATAGCCAATAAGATACAATCTTTTGACCAAGAAGCGATTAAAATTCTTGAACAAACTGGAAGTTTTGACATAGAAATTAATGATAAAATTATTACATTAGGTACCGATGATGTAGAAATTAGCTCTCAGGATATCGAGGGTTGGTTAGTTGCAAATTCTGGATCTCTCACTGTAGCACTGGACATAACCATAACTCCAGAGCTTAAAAAAGAAGGTATCGCAAGAGAACTTGTAAATAGAATCCAAAATATCCGTAAGGATAGCGGATTAGAAGTGACTGATCGTATAGAAGTTGTAATAAAAGAAAACAAATCTATACAAGAAGCTGTAGCAACTAATGAGGCATACATCAAGAATGAAACCTTAACCGATACAATTGAATTTGCAACAGATGTAATAAATGGTACAGAAATTGCGTTTGACGACATTGCAACCCAATTGGTAATAAAAAAACAATAAGAGTATGGCAGAAGATGTAAAAGTAAGGTATAGCGACGCCGATTTAACGATGTTCAAGGAAATCATCGTTGAAAAAATGGAAAAAGCTCAGAAGGATTTAGAATTACTTCAGAGCGCTTACAAAAACGACGGTAACAATGGTACAGATGATACTTCACCTACATTCAAAGCTTTTGAAGAGGGGAGTGAAACTATGTCTAAAGAAGCAAACACTCAATTAGCTATTAGACAAGAAAAATTTGTCCGTGATTTAAAAAATGCGATTTTACGCATAGAAAATAAAACATATGGTATCTGCCGTGTGACTGGAAAGCTTATTAATCCCGAAAGGTTAAAACTAGTTCCGCACGCTACTCTTAGTATTGAAGCTAAGAATATGCAGAAATAAATATCAAAATATTGTAAATTTAAAGTGCTTTCTCAATCGGAAAGCACTTTTTTTATACCCTAATGTAACCTTTTTAAAAAATTCTGGTATTACTTATAGAGACTAACCAAAAAGAGTAACATCTTGAAAAATCTAACTGACGAAGAATTAATGATTCTAGTATCTAATGATGATTTAGATATGATGAGTATCCTTTTTGATCGATACCATATAAGAATATTTAATTTTTTATTGAAAATGACTCGAGATAAAGATGTCAGCCAAGATATCACTCAAGAGGTTTTCTATAAAGCTATCAAATACAGAAAGTCTTATAAAAAAGGTAAGTTTTCATCTTGGATTTATACAATTGCTAGGAATATCTTTTCTGATCACTATCAAAATCAGAAAAATAAAGATCAGCGATTAGATGAAATCGAATACAAAATAGAACGAAAAGAAACCGATCATATAGAAAAAGAAGAAATTAAAGAACAACTTGATAACGCATTAAAAGAGCTAAACCCTAACGATAGAGAATTAGTAATCATGAATCGATATCAAGGAATCAAGTATCAAGAAATTGCAGAAATTACAGGATCCACAACAGGAGCCGTTAAAACCAAAGTACATCGTGCAATTCATAAATTAAAAGATCATTACTTACAAAATATATAGTATTATGAACTGTAAACAAATAGAAGAAGAATTCATCGATTATCTTGATGACAACTTAGATCAACAAGAACGCGAAACTATTACAGCTCATCTAACAAACTGTAATAGCTGTAAAGAATCATTAAATGAATTACGTCTCATTCTTAATGGAATAGACAATACTGACCAAGAATTACCAAATAAAACCCTGAAAGAAGGTTTTGAAAAAATGCTTGAGCAAGAAAAAAAGTTATTGTCAGAATCTAAAGTAATATCGCTTCATAATTCTTCAAAAAAATATTGGAAAACAGCTTTACAAATCGCGGCAACAATTGCGCTAATCATTTCTTCATATTTCTATGGAAAGCAACAAAACAATGCATCTTTTTATAAAGAAATGGCCGTATTGGAAAAAGAAAAAATACAACTAAAACAAGAAGTTACTATTTCTCTAATAGAAAATGAATCGGCAAGTAAACGTTTGCAAGCTGTAAACTATGCTGAAGAATTCGAAAAACCAGGTAATGACATATTAGAAGCTTTAATAAGTAAAATGTTTTATGATGATCATATCAATGTGCGACTAGCTGCAGCAGAAGCACTTGCTAAATTTTCGGATTTAGAAATGGTACGTAAATCATTTATAAATGCACTGGAAACAGAACAAGATCCAGGCATGCAAATTGAATTAATTCAAATATTAGTATCCATACAGGAAAAACGCGCAGTTCCTTCTATGGAAAAGTTACTTCAAAATGAAGAAACTCCAAGTTATGTAAAAGATCAAGTAAACATTGGTCTCCCTAATTTAATTTAAAATTTCAATCAAAAAACATTAAAACAGAACAGATGAAAAATATAGCAATCGCCATAGTACTTTTTATTACTATAGGGCAACTAAAAGCACAAGAGAACTATACACAACCTTTAAAAGGTGTTAAAAAGGTAAAAATTAGTTCAGACGCTAGCCTATCGATAACTGCTCACGACAAGAATGAAATAACAATAATCGGAGAAAACCGACGCTTACCTGAGAAAGCAAAAGGTCTCAAAGCAGTATATGCGGGTGGTTCTGACAATACCGGTGTTGGTATTTTTACTAAAAGAGAAGGTGAAACATTGATTGTAAAAAACCTAAAAGGTATGCATAGTAATACTCTAAAAATATACCTCCCAAAAAACGTCAACATTTCTATTGAAAGGAGTAATCTCGGAGATATCAAATTAATTGGATTTTCCTCAGAAATTGAAGCTTCTACTAATATAGGAGAGATAACTCTTAAAGATATCACCGGACCTGTAGTAGCTAGAACAGCGACAGGAGAAATCAATGTTGTTTTTGAGAAAGTTAGCCAAAAATCTCCTATCTCTTTAATATCTGCAGCAGGTTCTATAGATGTTAGTCTTCCTTCAAATACAGCAACAAACCTTGAACTCAAAACTACAATGGGTGAAATCTTTACAGACTTTGAACTTGCCTTCCCTAAAGAAGAAAATAATATGAAAATTGTAGGATCAAGAAGGACAATAAAAACAAAACTTAATAAAGGTGGAGTAGAAATTAGCTTAAGGTCAGCCACCGGTAATATATATCTAAGAAAACAATAAAGAGGTCAATCATCAATCAAAACAAGAAAATCATGAAAATTTTAGTAAACCTAATCGCAGTATGCTTCACTTTATCTCAAGTAAGTGCACAAAAAGTAATAGAAAAAGAAATCACTCCTTCTTCCAATGAAGTTCGGGTAGAATTTAAATTTGCCGAAGATATCGTTATCAAAACTTGGGATAAAAGCACTGTTTACCTTAAAGCCGAAGTAAGTATTAACGATGGAGAATTTGATGACTATTTTGATCTAAAAATAAACAACGCTGATGCTTTCCTGGATATCGAATCAAGTTATGGTGATTTATTCAAAAAATGGAATAAAAAGAAAGGATCAAACAAAAACAATAACTGGGGCCCTTGTAATAATCTAGATATGGATGCCAATTACACATTATACTTGCCAGAAGATATGAGCCTAAGAGTTAAAAGTATATCAGGAAGTGTTGCATCAGAAAACTATCAAGGAGAACTAGAAATTGATATCATAAGTGGTGATATTGATATTAAAAAATATCAGGGAGATTTAAGTCTTAAGACAATAAGCGGTACTATCGATATTCATATTGCAAAATCTAAACTAAAAGCAGAAACTGTTACAGGAATGATCTATTCTGACAAAGAATTAGAATTTGATCAAGGAAAAAACAGAATAGTAGGAAGCAAGGTAACAGGTACTTTTGGAGATACTAAAAGTCAGTTGGCACTTCAAACAGTAAGTGGTGACATTTTTATAAGAAAACAATAATGAAACACGCTTTATAAATTTAACCTTCTATTCTAAAAAAATCAAGTTTAAAATATAAATTAAAATCAGGAAAAAGGCTACCTTAGAAAATATGAGGAAGTCTTTTTTCTTTTTAATCTTTTTGTTTGTGTTTAATTGGATGCAATCACAATCAAGTTTTAACAAAAGTATTGATGCTACGGATCTAACCGAAGTTTCTATAACTCTAGATAACACATTTCAAATAGAAGTTACAAATACTTCAGAAAACAAAATCATAGTAACTGCTGTTTCCGAGGGAGAATATCAAAACAATGTGTTTATCAACACAAAAAGAAACGAAAATTCACTTTCTATAATCGACGACATCCAACCATTTTCAGAAAACCACAATGATAAATTAAGTGCTCATAAAGTTATTGTATTAAAGGTTAAAATACAATTACCCAAACATCTAAATGTTGTTATCACTTCCAGGCTTGCATCATTAAATTTAAACGCTAAAATCAAATCTTTGTTTGTAGAACTTAATTCTGGAGATTGTTTCTTGAACGATTTTATAGGGAATGCTGTAATCAATACTTTAGACGGATCTATTACGATATACACAAAAAATGCTACAATAAATGCATCAACAAAAAAGGGGATTCTTTCTGCTGAAAAAATTTTTGGTGAACATCTCATTGAGTTAAAATCTATAAGTGGAGATATAAGTGTCTACAAAACAAAATAAAACACTATTTTTGTCCGTCACTGTATGAAATAAGAGAAATTTATGTCCCTCAAGAAGTCTATTTTAGTTATAATCGTAGTTCTGCTAATTGATCAGATTTCCAAAATATATATCAAAACTAGTTTTTCATTACATGAAGAAGTGCCAGTATTTAGCTGGTTTCGAATTGTATTTGTAGAAAATAAAGGAATGGCTTGGGGTTTTGAACTTCCAGGAAATTATGGCAAGCTTATACTTACATTATTTAGACTGGTAGCAATAACTGGAATTGGGTACTGGTTGTATGATTCTGTTCGTAAAAATAGTTCTAGAATTCTTACATTTTGTATTGCTTTAATATTTGCAGGAGCTTTCGGAAATATTATTGACTCGATTCTATATGGAATAATTTTTAATGAAAGTACATCTACACAGATTGCTCAGTTTCTTCCAGAAGGTGGTGGATATGAAAGCGTATTCTACGGAAAAGTAGTAGATATGATTCAGTTTACGTTTTATGATGACATCTTACCAGACTGGATACCTTTTTGGGGAGGAGAACATTTCTCATTCTTTGATCCTGTATTCAATATTGCAGATTCTGCAATTAGTATTGGTGTTTTCTTATTACTTATTTTTAACAAAAGAGCTTTTCCCAAGAAAGAAGAAGGAGTATCATAGGTTTTAAACCAGGATCTTTTCGAAATCACCCAACTTAATAGGCTTAGTCAAATAATCTGATACCAAATCAATAGATTTAGCCTTATTAATATCCCTACTATCAATAGATGAACTTACCACGTATAAATCTATCGACTCCTCTATTTTGTCTTTGATTTTATCAAACTCTTGAAGAAACTCCCAACCGTCCATAATAGGCATATTAAGATCAAGGAATATGACCTGAGGGATCCTATTATTCATATCATCATTAATAGATGTTATAAAAAAATCTAAAGCTTCCTTACCATTTTTAAAGACTATAACATTCTCCGATAATTTTTTTAACTTGATAATTTTACTCACTAAATTAATGTACATATTGTCATCATCTATGATGCAAACACTTTTAGTATTCTGGGGCATGCTGGGGTAATATTTAAAATCTTATTGCAATATAACTACTCTTCCAATTAATAAGGGTTCATCAATCGTTAAAACTGTAAATTTTAACTGGAGTTACACAATAGTCTAATTTAATATCAGTTAGTAAAATTTCCCCAATTTCTTCTTCTACCGAAAAAAAAGAAAGACCAATCTTTATCGTTTCCGGATTACAATTAGACAAAAACTTATCGTAAAAACCTTTTCCGTACCCGACGCGATTTCCTTTTTTATCAAAAGCTAGTAGGGGAACAAAAACGACATCAATTTTAGACTCAGGAATAGGAATTCCATCCTTGGGTTCTGGAATTCCATAGCGATTTGTTTTAAGAATAGTGCCATCAGTAAGCAATATATGTTCTAAAGTATTTTCTTCGAAATCACTTTTCGACACCACAATATTTTTATCTTTTCCTTGAAGAATATGAAGTATAAACTCTGTATTTATTTCCCTTTGCTTCTTAATAGATAAGAAAATATGATAGAAAGATTGCTCCCAAATTGGCAAACTCAGTAGATTATTGGCGATATCCATGCTAAGATCATCAATCTCTTCTTCATTAAGATATGATCTCACGTTTTTATACTTAATCCTCAACTCTTTTTTATTCATTTTCTACGAAACTAATTGTGTAGTAATTCTAAAAATAGCATCACCTTTATATACTATTGGAGCCTCATTTACATTAATTATGTATCCTGGATTGGTTGCCTTTACCTCATGCCTCATTTTACCATAAGGGTCTGTTATAGTTGCAAGAATTTCTCCTTTTTCCACAAGTTTTCCATAAGGAATTTTAATATGAAGTAACCCACTATATTTAGCCCTAATCCAGAAACTCTTTTCTACAACAATAGTGTCTTGTTCTGGTTCAGGTATTGAAAAAGAAGCTCCTAACATTTCTAAATATCTAAGTATTCGCATCACCCCTAGAGCACCTTCTTTTGCAATATCTCTATTACTATTCTGAGATTTTCCGCCTTCGAACAATAAAATATCTACTCCCTTTTTAGTACAAGTAGCACGATATGATCCATCCAAATTTTTTGATAATAGCGTAAAAGGAGCATTAAAAACTTTAGCTAATGTTACTAACCTTTCGTTTTTACCATCTACTCTTATATGTGGAGCATTAAATCTACTTGCACCCCCTGTATGAAAATCTAAACAAAAATCCGCAACTGGTAAAATTTCATTTACAAATTGATATGCAAACCGGCTTGCTAATGATCCACTTTTTGTTCCTGGAAACACTCTATTTAAATCTCTCCCATCCGGAAAAAAACGATTCATACTGAGAAAACCAAATACATTAAGAACAGGAATACAAATAATCGTTCCTTTTGCAGGTTTATTTATTTTTTTAGCAATAATCTGGCGTACAACTTCCACCCCATTGATCTCATCTCCATGAATCCCTGCAGTTATTAATATTGTAGGGCCAATCTTCTTTGACCGTTCAATAATAATTGGGATTTCTACCTTTGTTGAAGTATATAAATTAGCAATGTTAAAATTAATCGTTTTGCTTGTACCTAATGGAATATACTCTCCTAAAATATTTAGGACATCTTTTTCTCCTGTTTTCGTCATATTGATCTACACACTTCTCTCTATAAAGCGAATAATTGATTTGGCAATATCCTTACCAGTTGCAGTTTGTATACCTTCAAGTCCTGGAGAAGAGTTAACTTCTAAAATTAAAGGACCTCTTTCACTCTGTAGCATATCTACGCCTGCAACTCCTAATTTTAATGCTTTTGCAGCCTTAATAGCAGCATTCTCTTCTTCATCAGATAATTCAATAATTTTAGCACTACCTCCTCTATGTAAATTCGATCGAAACTCACCTTCTTTCCCTTGTCTTTTCATCGCTCCAACCACCTGACCATCTACTACTAACACTCTAATATCAGCACCTTTGGCTTCTTTAATATATTCTTGCACAATAACTCTGGCCTGTAGTCCATTAAAAGCTTCTAATACAGATTCTGCTGCCGTTTTAGTTTCTGCTAAAACCACACCTAATCCTTGCGTTCCTTCCAATAATTTAATAATAAGCGGAGCGCCTCCTACATGTGAGATCACCTCAGAAACATCTTTGGAGTAATTCGTAAACACTGTTTTTGGTAATCCTAATCCAGCTTTTGACAAAATCTGAAGACTTCTTAATTTATCTCTAGAATTTACCAATGCCTGAGATTGAACCGTAGTAAAAACATTCATCATTTCGAATTGTCTTACCACAGCTGTACCATAAAAAGTAATAGAAGAGCCTATCCTAGGAATTACAGCATCCACATGGTCTAGCTTTTTCCCCTTATAATAGATCTCTGGTTTTTTTTTCTCTATAACAATATCACAGTTTAGTGGATCTATAACTTGTACATTGTGTTTACGTTTTACTGCAGCTTGAACCAAAGCATCAGTAGAAAACAAACTCGCACTGCGAGAAAGAATTTTTATATTCATTAGGATTTTAAATTATAAGACTGATCTTCTAACTGTGGATCTACCAAAAATTTTCCGCTAAGAAATTTACGCCCAATTAATAATGGGAAACGCATATCATCACGAGAAGACAATGTAAGTGTTATAGAATTAGTTTTATTAAACAATGTGATTTTAGTTCTAATAGCATACCTAACTTCTACCTTTCCATTACTACTCTTAACTGCTGTTATATCGTAGTTCTTGAAAGTAAATTTTTTGCCATTATATTCGGGGTGAGTAGGGTCTAAAAAACGACATTCCAGAATCTGACCAACCTCCTTGATTTCCTTACAATGTATAGAGGAAGTATATGCTCCTGTATCGATTTTTGCATCTATATCTTGTAAATCCAAAAGAGGAAAGTCCACCTTATCTGTCCTACCAATTATTTTTTTATGATCTTCCAAAAAAATGTCTTTGAAATAATATAATTACTAAAGTAATAAAAAACCAGATGCATTTTATACTATAACACTTTTTAATAGCTAAATTCACTTTTTTTGTTTTTAACATAATATTCCCGTTAAGTATATTTAATAATTCAGGTAAAGCACTAAATTTACATTTAGAATATGCAGAAACCTTCTTTAGATATACAAGTTAAAACGTTACCAACTGATCCTGGTGTTTATCAATATTATGACAAAGACGATAAATTACTATACGTAGGTAAAGCTAAAAACCTTAAGAAAAGAGTTACTTCCTACTTTACTAAGAGTCATGACAACTACAAAACCAAAGTACTTGTTAAAAAAATCAATACAATAAAACATATTGTTGTAGAAACAGAAACAGATGCTTTACTATTAGAAAACAACTTAATTAAAAAACATCAACCACGATTTAATGTGATGCTTAAAGATGACAAAACCTATCCTTGGATTTGCATTAAAAAAGAACGTTTTCCCAGAGTTTTTCCTACCCGTAATCTTATTAAAGATGGTTCTGAATATTTTGGGCCTTATACTAATTTTAAAACAGTAAATACGTTATTAGAACTTATCAAAGGGTTATACCAGTTAAGGACCTGTAATTACGACTTATCGCAACAAAAAATTGATAGTGGAAAATATAAAGTATGTCTTGAGTATCATTTAGGAAATTGCAAAGGTGGATGTGAAGGATTACAAGACGAAAAGGAATACCATCAAAACATAGATGCAATTCGAGAAATCGTTAAAGGGAATTTTAAAGATTCGCTCAATAGATTTCGGAAACAAATGATTACTCATGCCGAAAAAATGGAGTTTGAAGATGCCCAACGAATAAAGGAAAAAATTGAAGTTTTAGAAAAGTATCAAGCAAAGTCCACTGTAGTTAATCCCAAAATCAGTAATGTAGATGTCTTTTCTATAATCTCTGATGAGTCATATGGATACGTGAATTTTCTTCAGCTTTCTTATGGTGCTATTATAAGATCCCATACAACAGAAATCAAAAAGAAATTAGAAGAGACTGATAAAGAATTACTAGAACTGGCTATTATTGAACTAAGACAGCGATTTGGTTCGAGATCTAAAGAAATATTTGTTCCCATAAAAGTTGACGTTGGAGAAGATTTAAAAATTACGATTCCTCAATTGGGAGACAAAAAGAAAATTGTAGACTTATCACTAAGAAATGCTAAATACTATCGTCAGGAACGATTTAAACAGATCAAGATCATTGACCCAGATCGCCATGTAAAACGATTAATGGCTCAGATGAAAAAAGATCTTAGATTGCCAGAAGAACCAAGACATATAGAATGTTTTGACAATTCTAATATACAAGGAACAAATCCGGTAGCTGCCTGTGTGGTTTTTAAAAACGGAAAACCAAGTAAAAAAGAATATCGAAAATTTAACATCAAAACAGTAGAAGGAGCCAATGACTTTGCATCCATGGAAGAAGTTGTTTATCGAAGATATAAACGCCTTTTAGAAGAGAAGCAACCACTGCCTCAATTAATAATTGTGGACGGAGGTAAGGGACAATTGTCTTCTGGATTAAAGGCTCTAGACGACCTTAATTTAAGAGGGAAAATTACTATTATTGGAATCGCTAAAAGACTTGAAGAAATCTACTATCCTGGAGATTCTATACCGCTATATTTAGATAAAAAATCAGAATCTTTAAAGATCATACAACATCTTAGAAATGAAGCACACCGTTTTGGTATAACTTTCCATAGACAAAAAAGAAGTAAAGCTGCCTTAGATACAGAACTCGATTCTATACCTGGAATTGGGGAAAAAACCGTTGTAGAATTACTAAAACATTTCAGGTCTGTGAAAAGAATTAGTGAAGCATCAAAAAAAGAACTAGAAGAAGTCGTTGGAAATTCACGCGCAACCAAAGTGTATAATTACTATCTTTCTAAAAAAGAATAAGCCTATTATGCGATCTACCACGAACAAAGTTTTACATATACTATTACTAATTGTGGTATTCTTTACTTTTAAAACAGGTTGGACTCAAGATCAAGGCACTCCAGAAATTGATGTTAAATCAGAAGAACAAGATGTTAAGGTAGGATTAGTTCTAAGTGGTGGTGGCGCTAAAGGGTTAGCACATATTGGTGCATTAAAGATTATAGAAGAAGCTGGGATTAGAATAGATTATATTGGCGGAACAAGCATGGGAGCAATTGTGGGTTCGCTATACGCTTCTGGATACAATGCTAAAGAATTAGATTCAATATTTAGAGCTGTTGATTTTAATGTGCTTATACAAGATGATTTACCAAGAAAAGCAAAAACTTTTTATGAGCGTGAGGATTCTGAAAAATATGCATTAACATTACCATTTGACAATTTTAAAGTTGGACTACCACAAGGGTTGTCAAAAGGTCAGAACTTTTTTAATGAATTTGCCCGTTTAACATCTCATGTACACGAAATTGACGATTTCAGTAAGCTTCCAATTCCCTTTTTTTGTATGTCTACAGATATTGCAACAGGAAAACAGGTTTTATTAGACAAAGGATACTTACCTGAAGCTGTTTCAGCCAGTGGAGCTTTACCATCTATTTTTAGTCCAATCGAGTTAAACGGAGTTTTAATGACTGATGGTGGAGTTGCTAATAATTATCCCATTAAAGAAATACGTGAAAAAGGAGCCGAAATAGTTATCGGAATAGATGTTCAAGATAGTCTAATACCTAGAGATCAATTAAACTCTGCAACTAACATAATGCTACAGATCAGCAATTTTAGAACTATTAATGACATGAAATCTAAAATGCCTGAAACAGACATATACATAAAACCCTCTATTTCGGAATTTTCTCTAATATCTTTTGATCAAGCTGATAAAATAATTGCTAATGGAGAAAAAGCAGCTTTTGCCAGTTATGAAAAATTGAGAGAAATAAAAAGGCTTCAAAAAACTTCTAGCCCAAGAATAAAAATTCCTAAAAACTCAGATACACTTCTAATTAACAGTCTAGTCATTTCGGGAAATAAAAGATACACAAGGTCATATATTAAAGGTAAATTAAAACTAAAATTAAACAATCCGAAAACCACTACGTATAAGAAATTATATGAAGGAATTAATAACTTATCCGCTACTGGGAATTTTGATAGAGTAAGTCACCGACTAATCGATAAAAAAGATGGAAAAGAACTAGTTCTTAATGTAAAAGAATCAGAAAATACTATGCTGTTACGTTTTGCATTGCATTATGATGATTTATATCAAACAGCAGCTCTAGTCAACTTCACTAAAAAAAGTTTACTTTTTAATAATGATGTTCTTTCGTTTGATGTCGCTTTAGGTGATAATATAAGATACAATTTTGACTATTATATTGACAAAGGGTTTTATTGGAGTATTGGATTAAAAAATAGTCTAAATCGTTTTAATCGAAATGTAGAATATGAATTGGTTAGAGAGGATTTTAGCTTGCCGGATATCGAAGTGAATAAGATAAATCTTGATTACTTAGATTTTAAAACCCAATTTTATTTAGAAACTTTATTAAACCAAACTTTTTCTTTAGGCCTTGGAGCAGAATATAGAAGATTTCGACTTATTTCTGAAACCATCGGAGAAGATGAGGATCAATTGCCTAGGGTTGTATTTGATAATAGTAACTACTGGAGTGCACTATCTTACTTAAAATTTGATAGTTATAATAATAAATACTTTCCTTCTTCAGGATTTTTCTTTGATGGACAAGTTAATTATTACTTATTTGATGATAATCCAAATAGCACGGATAGTAATTTTGTTATTGCAAAAGCCGATTTTGGATATGCCTTTAAAGTTTTTGAAAAAACCGCTATTAGTTTAGGGGTAAGTGCAGGTAATAGATGGGAAGAACAAAATGTAAGAAGCTTAAACTTCTTTGTTGGTGGTTTTGGTGCAAAAATGATCAATAATAATATTCCATTTTATGGATATGATTTCTTAAGTATCGTAGGAGATAGTTTTGCTAAAGCTTCTGTTACGTTGGACTATGAAATCTTTCCAAAAAACCATATTAATTTGGCAGCAAATTATGCTAATGTTGGCAGTAGATTATTTGACTCTGGAGATTGGTTAGAATCTCCAGAGTATTCTGGATATGCTTTGGGATATGGTCTAGAAACTTTTGCAGGTCCAGTGCAAGTAAAATATTCTTATTCTCCTGAACAAAAAGAAGGAGAATGGTATTTCAGTATTGGTTTTTGGTTTTAATACCTTTTATAATCCAAAAGATGGAAATATTTACGATATTTGTATTGTTATGAGCTTGTACTGGCAGAATTTATTATTGCTACTACACTACCTTATTAAGCGAAATCCGGAATAAGGCAGCGGTTTACTATTGCATTACTTTTTTCAAAACTAATAGTTAACACCATAATCTTAAAAAATCATGCCTTTTTATCATTCTCTAGGTAAAATACCACCTAAGCGACATACCATCTTTAGAAAACCCGATGGCAATCTATTCTATGAGCAATTATTCGGAACCATTGGTTTTGACGGAATGTCCACCAATCTATATCATTATCAGCGACCTACTCAGGTAAAAGAAATTAAAGGAAGCTATAGTGTAGCTCCAGAAATTGCAATTAAAAATAATATTAAATCGTATAGACTACACGGTTTTAATGTTGCACCAGAAAAAGATTATTTAAATAGTAGAAAAAATGTACTTACCAATAGTGATGTGAGTATTATTTTATCGGCTCCTCAGGAATCTACTTCAGAATATTTCTATAAAAATACAGATGCGGATGAATTAATTTTTGTGCATCGAGGAAGTGGTAAATTTAGAAGTCATTTAGGCAATTTAGATTTCAAGTATGGAGATTATATTCTCATTCCACGTGGTACTATTTATAAGTTAGATTTTGACACCACTGAAAATCGTTTGTTTATTGTAGAGTCCAGAAGACCAATTTATACACCAAAAAGATATAGAAATTGG
Organism: Aquimarina sp. AD1; assembly: GCF_003443695.1. NCBI lineage: Bacteria > Pseudomonadati > Bacteroidota > Flavobacteriia > Flavobacteriales > Flavobacteriaceae > Aquimarina > Aquimarina sp. AD1. The sequence continues at coordinate 3,583,179 of NZ_CP031966.1, forward strand.
TTTGGTCAATTGTTAGAACATTCTCCTTTTTGTGAACGAGACTTAAGAGCTCCATATGAACTAGAAAGTAATGATGAAAAAGGTGATTTTCTAATCAAAGTAAAAAAACAAGACGAAATTTTTGATATGGTCTATGCATCACATCCTTTTGATGTTGTAGGATATGATGGGTTCAATTTTCCATATGCATTTTCGATTCACGATTTTGAACCTATTACCGGAAGAGTTCATCAACCACCGCCAGTACACCAAACTTTTGAAACAGATGCGTTCGTAGTTTGTTCATTTGTTCCTAGATTATATGATTACCACCCAGAAAGTATTCCTGCTCCATATAATCACAGTAATATCGATAGCGATGAAGTTTTGTATTACGTAGATGGTGATTTTATGAGTAGAAATGATATTGATGCTGGTCACATATCACTTCATCCCGCGGGTATTCCTCACGGACCGCATCCAGGAGCAGCTGAAAGAAGCATCGGTAAAACAAAAACAGATGAACTAGCCGTAATGGTTGACACTTTTAAACCTCTTATGGTTACCAAAGAGGCAATGAAAATAGCTGATGAAGATTATCACAAATCCTGGTTAGAATAGTCAGTTTTTATAAATATAAATTCATGTTGAATTACAGAAAAGATATTTCGGCACATCTTAGAGCTATGTGGTAGATTGTATCCAGAAAATAATTTTTTAGTTTTCTGGATGAATAGTCTCATTATATAATTTTTACAACAATAAAATAAGATATTATGTCAACAAATATAACTTCCCAAAATTTAGAAAAAATAATTCCCGAAGCTGAAGACTTTTTACCACTTTTAGGTACTGATTATGTAGAATTATATGTCGGTAATGCAAAGCAAGCCGCATACTATTATCAAACAGCTTGGGGATTTCAACCTATAGCCTATGCTGGATTAGAAACTGGACTTAAAGATCGTGTTTCTTACGTTCTAAGACAGGACAAAATTACATTAATACTTACTTCGCCTTTACAACCTGATGGAGATATCAATAGACATATCAATGCACATGGTGATGGAGTAAAAGTAGTAGCTCTTTGGGTAGATGATGCAACAAAAAGTTATGAAGAAACTACTAAACGTGGTGCTAAATCATATATGGAACCGGTTACAAGAGAAGATAAAGACGGTACTGTTGTATTTTCTGGTATACACACCTATGGAGAAACAGTTCATATTTTTGTAGAAAGAAAAAATTATAACGGTGTATTCTTACCAGGATACGTCGCTTGGGATAAACCATACAACACCGAATCTACAGGTCTTAAATATATTGATCATATGGTTGGTAATGTTGGTTGGAATGAAATGAACAAATGGTGTGAGTTTTATGCTAAAGTTATGGGGTTTGCTCAATTAGTCTCTTTTGATGATAAAGATATTTCTACAGAATATACCGCTTTAATGAGTAAGGTAATGAGTAATGGTAACGGTAGAATTAAGTTCCCTATAAATGAGCCAGCAGAAGGAAGAAAAAAATCTCAGATCGAGGAATATATAGATTTTTACAACGGAGCAGGTGTACAACATATGGCGCTAGCGACCGATAATATTATAGAAACTGTTTCTGCGCTTCAACAAAGAGGAGTTGAATTTCTTACGGTACCTGCTAGTTATTATGAAACTGTTTTGGATAGAGTTGGAGAAATTGATGAAGATTTACAACCCTTAAAAGAACTTGGAATTTTAATTGATAGAGATGATGAGGGATATCTATTACAGATTTTTACTAAACCCGTTTTAGATCGACCAACTATGTTTTTTGAAATAATCCAGCGAAAAGGAGCTCAATCTTTTGGAAAAGGAAATTTTAAAGCGTTATTTGAGGCAATAGAAAGAGAACAAGAACAAAGAGGGACACTGTAAACCAGCTACTTCATTTAAAACTCTTAAATCCTTTTGAATAATTAAAGCAAGCATTGTTAATAAATTGAGATTATTGAAAAATAATGCGTTTCTGCCTAAATTTTTGTTAAATATCATAATAAAAAAACGTTTTCGTTTGATAATTATGCAAAAAAAGCTGATGTTTGTATCATAAGCGGAGTGGTTACTGCTTATACCAAAAACAATAATTATTCTCATAATTTAAGTTTTTAGTTGGTTAATAAAAGTAAAAGAGAGCTGTGGTGGCTCTCTTTTTTTATCAACTTTTTTTAAGAATTAAGTAATACTACTAATTTTTATCTGTTTATATTATATAGTATTTTTGGAATGGATATTGTAAATATTCATCATAATAACACATACGTTAATAAAACAATGCCCAAAACAGTCATGAAAAGATATCTTCTTTTATTACTAATTATGATTTCAGCTTCTTCGGTTGCTCAAGAAAACCACAAGTCTTTTGAAAATGGCGAATGGTTCAAATTTAAAATCCGTTACGGAGTTTTTACAGCCAGTTACGCTACCTTAGAAGTTAAAGATGAAATTCTTAATGGAATGCCCGTCCATCATATTGTAGGAACGGGGAAATCTTCAGGGCTTTTAAGTGTGTTTTTTAAAGTAGAGGATTACTATGAAACATATGTAGATAAAAACGAAATAAAACCTTATCGGTTTATTCGTAAGATCAACGAAGGAGGCCATACCAAGGATATTGAAATTAATTTTGATCACGATAATAAAAAAGCGCAAGTATTTAATAAAAAATACAACAAGAAAGAGACATTCAATACCAAAGACAACATACAAGATATGATGTCTTCATTTTATTACCTAAGAAATAATATTGATGTATCTTCGCTAAAGAAAGGTGATGAACAATTTGTCAATATGTTTTTTGATAATGAAAATTACCTATTCAAATTACGCTTTTTAGGACGAGAAACTATAAAAATGAATGGAAACAAAATTCGTTGTTTAAAATTTCGTCCAATTGTACAAGCCGAAAGAGTATTTAAAGAAGAGGAAAGTTTAACTGTTTGGGTAAGTGATGATGATAATCGCATGCCAATTAGAATAAAAGCTGATATTCTCGTAGGATCTATTAACGCAGATCTAATAGCTTACAAAGGTCTTAAACACCCTCTCAAAATTGTTATAGATTAATGGACCAATCCATAAAACCCGAGATTGCTGAAAAAATATTACAGCTCGAAAAAAAGTTTAAAAATTCCGGTCAGGATCTTGGATCCTATTTAGATGGTTTACTTCATGATAAGTACCTTACTTACTGGGATTATATTCATCTGGACACATTGCTTAGTTTACAAATTCCGAGAACACATTTCCCTGATGAAGAAATTTTTATAATGTACCATCAGATTACCGAGCTCTATTTTAAACTAATCATCCATGAACTAAAACAAATCATTGATGACAAACTGCAGAACGCAGAGTTTTTTACAAAAAAATTAGATAGAATTAATAGGTATTTTAGAGTTCTCATAAACTCTTTTGATGTTATGATCAAAGGAATGGATAGAGATCAGTTTTTAAAATACCGAATGTCTCTTTTACCTGCTAGTGGATTTCAGTCTGTACAATTCAGAATGATAGAAATATATGCTACTCCTTTAGTAAATCTTGTAAACGCTAAAGAAAGAGATCAATTTTCTGAACAAGATTCGCTCGAAGAAGTATATGAACATTTATACTGGAAATCTGGAGCTACAGATATTAAAACCGGCGAAAAAACATTGACACTTAAGCAATTTGAATATCGCTATACTCCTAGAATGATGCGTATTGCAAATCAAGTAAAACAAAGTACGATCTATCACAAATACTTGGAACTTCCGGAAAAAGAGCAAAATAATGTGCAGCTTATCAATGCAATGCGTACTTTTGACACCAATGTAAATATTAATTGGTTATTAATGCATATGGGTGCCGCCTACAGGTATCTTAATAAAGATAAAGGCGAAGTATTGGCTACAGGAGGAACTAACTGGAAAAAGTTTCTACCACCAAGTTTTCAAAGGATCATGTTTTTTCCTAATCTTTGGAGCGCAGAAGAACAGGAAAACTGGGGACAACAATGGGTAACCCATCAATTTAATACCACAAAATAAAGTCAGTTGAAGAATTTAGGTTACATACTACTTTTGTCGGTAGTATTGATTTCATGTCAGCAAGAGAAAAAAGAACCAGTAGTTACAGTTCCTGAAATAATTGAAAAAATAAAAGAGCCGCCAGTTGTTAAGGAATTTGGATACAACCTTAATAATTTTATGGTAGTTAGGGATACTGTCCGACCAGGAGATAGTTTTGGAGCTATTTTGGACAGTCACGGTATTTCTAGAGCCAAAGTCTTTGAAATTTCGAATAAAATTAAAGACACGTTTAATGTAGCCAGAATTACTGCTGGAAAAGCATACACACTTCTTAAATCAAAAGACACTACTGAAAAAGCACAAGTTTTTGTGTATCAAAACGGACTTATAGATTATACTGTTGTCGATTTTAGAGATAGTATTGTCGCAAGAAAAAGTGCGAAACCAGTAAAGATTGTAGAAAGAATAGCTTCTGGAACTATAGAAAGCAATCTATCACAAACTTTTGATGAAATGGATCTTAGTTTTCTTGTTGCTTATAAAATGGCAGACATCTACGCATGGACCATAGATTTTACAAGACTACAGGCGGGAGATCAGTTTAAGGTAATTTATACAGAGAAATATATAAATGACACAATTCCGGCAGGAATTGGAGAAATCAAAGCATCTTACTTTGAGCATAGAAGTAAACCTATATACGCATTCCAATTCGAAGACGACACTATCAATAGAACCTCAGATTATTTTGATCAAGAAGCAAATAATCTTCGAAGAGCGTTTCTTCGAGCACCAGTTCAGTTTAGTAGAATTTCTTCGAGATACAATCTTAAAAGAAGAATAAAATACTACGGAAATAAAATAAGACCGCATCGAGGAACAGACTTTGCCGCACCGATTGGAACTCAAATTTTAGCTACAGCGGATGGAACCGTAACCAAGTCCGAACGTAGAGGAGGAAATGGTAAGTATGTAAAAATTCGACATAATTCAACATACGAAACACAATACTTACACATGAGTAGAAGAGCAGTAAAAGTTGGAGAATATGTTAGACAGGGAGATGTAATTGGTTATATAGGAATGACAGGAAATACAAGTGGGCCTCATGTTTGCTACCGTTTCTGGAAAAACGGAAAAGAAGTAGACCCATTTAAGCAAGATTTACCAGCGTCTAAACCTTTAAAAGATAGCTTACGGCCAGCTTTTTACAAACATATCGAACCTTTTAAAACTAGACTAGACAGTATCGTATTCAAACCAAAACAAGAAATATTATAACCACATGGCATTACCAACTATTAATCCCACCACCACAAAAGCTTGGGAAGCAATTGAAAACCATTACAAAAATATTAAAGACACTCATCTAAAAGATCTTTTTGCAGGATCTCCAGATCGTGCAGAAGAACTCTCTATTGAATGGAAAGATTTTTATATCGATTACTCTAAAAACAGGATAGATGAAACTACTAAAAAATTATTAATCGATCTTGCAAAAGAAGTTAAGCTGGATAAAGCTATACAAAGTTATTTTGCCGGAGATCTTATTAATGAAACAGAAGGAAGAGCTGTTTTACACACTGCCCTTAGAGCACCATCAGATAAAACCATAACTGTTAATAACAAAAATGTTGTTCCAGAAGTAGTCGCTGTAAAAAACAAAATTGAAGGATTCTGTGACAAAGTTATCAATGGAGAACTAAAAGGACATACCAATAAAGCTTTTACAGATATCGTAAATATTGGTATTGGCGGTTCGGATCTTGGTCCGGCTATGATAACAGAATCTTTAGAGTATTATAAAAATCATTTAAAAGTACATTTCATATCCAATGTTGATGGTGATCATGTACATCAAAAATTAAAAAATCTAGATCCAGAAACTACATTATTCGTTGTAGTTTCAAAAACTTTCTCTACACAAGAAACATTATCAAATGCTACTACTGCTAGAAGTTGGTTTATAAAACAAGCTTCTCAAGAAGCTGTAGGCAAACATTTTGTTGCAGTATCTAGTAATATTCCTAACGTTACTAAATTTGGTATTTCTGAAGATAATATTTTCCCATTATGGGATTGGGTTGGAGGTCGTTTTTCTCTCTGGAGCGCAGTTGGACTATCTATAAGCTTATCTGTTGGATATAAAAATTTTGAAGCTTTATTAGAAGGTGCCCACGAAATGGATGAGCATTTTAAAACTACTGATTTCGAAGAAAACATACCTGTTATTTTAGGGTTATTAAGCGTATGGTATAATAATTTCTTTAAAGCCGAAAGTGAAGCCATTATACCCTATTCTCAATATTTACATAGATTACCTGCATATCTACAACAAGGGATTATGGAAAGTAATGGAAAAAGTGTAGATCGCAACGGAAAAACAATTGACTATCAAACAGGAACCATCATTTGGGGTGAACCAGGAACAAATGCTCAGCATGCATTCTTTCAACTAATACACCAAGGTACAAAGCTTATTCCTGCAGAATTTATAGGTTTTAAAAAGTCCTTATTTGCTGATAAAGATCATCAGGATAAATTAATGGCTAATTTTTTTGCACAGACCGAAGCTTTAATGAATGGAAAAACTGAGTTAGAAGTTGTTCAAGAATTAAAGTCTAAAAATCTTCCTACAGAAACATTAGATAAGTTAAAACCTTTTAAAATATTTACAGGTAATAAGCCTACCACAACCATACTTATCAACAAACTAACTCCCAAAAGTTTAGGCAAACTCGTATCCATGTACGAACAAAGAATATTTGTTCAAGGAGTTATCTGGAACATCTTCAGTTATGACCAATGGGGCGTAGAACTTGGTAAGCAATTAGCTACAAATATTCTAAACGAAATCGATAATTCGCAGATTTCTGACCATGATTCATCTACAAAAACATTGTTAAAAAAGTATTTAGATTAATTATTCTTTTGGTTAATAACTTTTTGATATTTTCAACCAATTACAAATCAATTAAATACGAAATAGAGTTACCTTAAAACCGTTAAATTTTTATGTGAAAAATTTTAACGTTTAGATAAACTTAGATTGCACAAAGATTCGTTCTTTTGCGCCAAACAATTAACTCAATTCATTATAATGAAAAAGATTACATTTTTATTTGTTGTAATTCTTTTGGCGACGTTTGCAGAAATGTCTGCCCAAGGTGTTACAAAATCTTCCATGAATGGAAAAGTTACAGATAATACAGGTGCCGCACTTCCGGGTGCTAATGTAATTGCAATTCATACACCATCTGGTACTAAGTATGGAGCAATTACAGATTTTGATGGTTATTATAGAATCGCCAATATGAGAACCGGTGGACCATATAGAGTAACAATCTCTTATGTTGGTTTTTTAGGTTTCGTACAGGATGGAGTATTTCTTCAATTAGGAAGCTCTAAATCTATTAGCACTCAAATGAAAGAAGAAGCAAATGCTCTTGAAGAAGTTGTAATTACAGCTAATCGTAATGGAGTATTTGATTCTGGTAAAACTGGAACTGAAACTACAGTAAGCGAAAGACAAATTAACTCTCTGCCTTCTGTATCTAGATCGGTAGCGGATTTCGTAAGAATTACTCCGCAAGCACAGATTACTGAAGGTGATGACGGATTCTCAGTTTCTTTAGCAGGTCAAAACAACCGATACAATGCATTATACATCGATGGTGGTGTAAGTAATGACGTATTTGGTTTAGCTGGTTCGGGAACAGATGGAGGACAAACTGGAGTAAATCCATTCTCTATTGATGCGATTGAAACTTTTCAGATTAACATTGCTCCTTTTGATGTAAGACAATCAGGTTTTGCTGGTGGTGCTATTAATGCAATTACTAGATCTGGAACAAACAGAATCGAAGGATCTGCATACACATACTTTAGAAACCAAGATCTTGCAGGAAAAACTCCTCCTAGCTTAGTTGGTGATGGAGAGTCTAGAGAAAAATTAGCTGACTTTTCTTCTAATATCTATGGTGTTAGAATCGGTGGTCCAATTATAAAAGACAAATTATTCTATTTTGTAAATTACGAAAGAGAAGAAACTGAAACTCCACAACCATTTAACTTTAGTAATTACCAAGGAGATTCTAGTTTATCCGAAGTTCAAGATCTTTCTAACTTCTTACAAACAACATACGGATTTAATCCAGGTGGTTTTGACAACAATACTAGAACACTAGAAAGTAACAAGTTTACAGTAAGATTAGATTGGAATATTAATGAAAACAATCAATTAAGTGTAAAACATAATTATGTTAGTGCAGATAATCTAGAAGCTAGAAACAGTGGTAACACAAGAATTGGTTTCATCAACGGATCTGAGCTTTTCGAAAGTGTAAAGAACGAAACAACATTAGAGCTTAACTCATCATTTGGTAGCTGGGCATCTAACAGTTTATTAGTAGGATACAAAACAGTAAGAGATGATAGAGACCCATCAGGTGACCCATTCCCTTCTGTAGATATTAGAGATGGTAATGGTACTATTACTTTTGGTGCAGAACCGTTCTCTACAGCGAACTTATTAGATCAGGATATCTTAAACATTGCTGATAATTTTGAAATCTATAGTGGTAAACACACCATAACAATTGGTACTCAACACGAGTTTTCTAAAATAAAGAACCTTTTCTTTGCATTTAACTACGGTGATTACACTTTTAATAGTGTTAGTGATTTCTATGCTGGAATTATTGACGAATATCAAAGAGGTTATTCTCTAGTTGGAGGTACTGCTGTTGGTGATGAGTCTGATGGAGCTTCAGAATTTAAATTATACCAGCCAAGTGTATATGTTCAGGATGAAGTTAGTATTTCTGAAAACTTTAAGTTCACTGCTGGTTTAAGAGTAGATGTTCCTATTTTTGAAGACGGTCCAGTAAATGATGACTTTAACAATAGAACTATTCCTATCTTAGAAGCAGCTGGAAAAGATTTACGTGGAGCTAGAGTTGGTAAAGCAATTAATCCTAAAGCACATTTATCTCCAAGAGTTGGATTTAACTGGGACGTAAAAAATGATAGAACTACTCAAATACGTGGTGGATTAGGAATGTTTACTTCTAGAATTCCATTAGTATGGCCTGGAGGATCTTACAACAATAATGGAATTACAGGTGGATTTACAGGTGGATTTAACTTAGATCCTTCTACGATTACTTTTAATCCTGATATCAACCAACAGCCTGTAGCAGTAGAGCCAGGTACTGGAGGTTTAGCTGGGAATGTGGATATCTTTAGTCCTGACCTAAGATTACCACAATTCATGAAATATAATATTGCGATAGATCAAAAATTACCATTCTGGGGATTAATTGCTAGCGCAGATTTCTTATATACAGATGTAATTACAAATATCTATTATGAAAACTTAAACATTGCTGAAGCAGAAGGTTTCTTGAATGGTGCTGATAACAGACCTTTTTACAGCGATAGTTTTGGTGATTTAATTGATAACACATATGGAAGAATTACATTAGGAACAAATACAGGTGAAGGTTTCTCTTATAACGCTTCTGTTACTTTAAGAAAACCATTCTCTAATGGTTTCCAAGGAAGTGTATCTTATTCTTATGGTGAAGCTGAATCAATTTTTGATGGAACTTCTTCTCAGAATAGTTCTCAATGGAGAAACATACAAACTGTAAACGGTAAGAATGCAGATATACCTCTAGCAAGATCTGATTTCTCAGCTGGATCTCGTATAACAGCAAATGTAAGTTATGAAAAAGAATATCTTGGATTCATGAAATCTACTATTGCTCTTTTCTACGAAGCTAATCAAGGTTCTCCTTATTCTTTTATTTACAGAGAAGGTAGAGATCTTTTAAATGATGATTCTAGAGATAACGCATTAATCTATATCCCAGCTAATCAGAGTGAAATTGTATTAGTTGATGGAGAAAATGGATTAAGTTCTCAACAACAGTGGGATGCTTTAGATGCATTTATCGAAGGAAATGATTACTTAAGAAGTAGAAGAGGTCAATATGCAGAGCGTAATGGATCTAGAGGTCCTTGGAGTAACACTATTGATTTAAAATTCTTACAAGACTTTTATATCAATACTGGAAAATATAAAAACACACTTCAGGTATCTTTAGATATCTTTAACTTCACTAACCTTCTTAATAAAGATTGGGGAAAACGTAAGTTTATAAGTGATGTTCGTTTATTAGAAACAGAACAAGCTGGTCCTGATCCAGAATTTAGTTTTAACCCTGCTTCTTTTGAAGGTGGTTTAGAGCAATTAGATGATGCTGGATTACAATCATCAAGATGGCAAATGCAAATTGGTTTAAGATATATCTTTAACTAAAAATTATATACATAGAATTGAAAACCTCGCTCAAATTGAGCGAGGTTTTTTTATATAATAATTTGTCATATCTAATTTTAAAAATTAAAAAACTTGTTCTATAGGGGTAACATTATGGTCATTAAGTACACTTAATAATAAAACCATTTATTAATAGCATAAACAATATCAGGTTAGTAAGAATAAGATTACATATTCTGTTAAAGTTCTGAAAGTTAGAATTTTCCCTTTGTTAAATGTTAAAAAAAACTTAAATTCGCCAACCCCAAATCAAGCCTCATATTGAATAAAAGATTACTTTATTTACTGGTTTTACTCACTTATCCCCTTCTTGGTCAAGATCTTGGTCAAATTGGAAAAGCTCCTTTAGTCAAGATTAATGGGGGAATTTCTGCTAATTCTGTGTACTATAATGGGACAGCTAATAGAGAGCCATTCACTTACTTTCTTAATGGTAATCTAAATTTCAATATTAGCGGAATTTATAACATTCCTTTATCCTTTTCGTATACCAATCAGGATTTTGCGTACAGCACACCGTTCAAGATTAATAGATTAAGTATTCATCCGTCCTATAAATGGGTGGCAACACATATCGGAGATGTTGCTATGACTTTTTCTCCATATACAGTTAGTGGACATCAATTTACAGGTTTTGGTACCGATCTCACACCCAATGGTCCTTTTAAAATAAGTGCCTTATATGGTAGATTTTTAAAACCTACTGAGTATAATGATCAGATTCCTGAAGCAATTCCTGCCTATAAAAGAATAGGGTATGGATTAAAAACGTCCTATGATTTTAATAGATTCAATGTTGGATTGATCTTCTTCAAAGCAAAAGATCAAGCTTCATCGTTAGATATTCCAATACCCGAAGACTTAAATATTGATCCCAAAGAAAATTTGGTAGTCAGTTTAGAGTCTTCTGTAGAAATCACCAAAGGGTTAAGCTTTAATCTAGAAGTAGCACAAAGTGCGGTTACAGAAAACCTAGAGGACGAAGAAACGAATTCCAATGCTAATGTTTTAGGTTTTTTAATTAAAGAAAAAGCTTCTACCGATTATTATACGGCTTTTAATGCTGATGTTACCTATTCCTATGGAAAAGGAAGTTTAGGTGTCGGGTATGAACGTATCGATCCTCAATACAGAACGTTCGGAGCATACTTTTTTAATAATGATCTCGAAAACATAACCGTAAATGCTTCTCAAGAATTATTTAATGGCTATGTATCTTTAGCCGTTAATGCCGGATTACAGCGTGATGATCTTAAAAACCAAAAAGAATCGCAATCGAATAGGATCGTTGCCGCAATCAATGCAAACATCAAAGCTTCTGATCGACTTAATATTGCAGCATCCTATTCTAACTTCCAATCGTATACTAATATCAGAACAGCATTTGATGTCATCAATGAAGTAGATCCGTTGCAAAATTTAGATACGTTAGATTTTAAACAAGTGTCCCAAAATGCATCGTTAAACTTGGGATACATTTTATCTCAGAGCAAGCAAAAGCAACAAAATGTGGGTCTTAGTTTAACATATCAAACGACCAAAGATGAACAAGGCACCGCAGATGAAACGAATAATCAAACAGACTTTTACAATGCGGGCGCTAACTATTCTATAGCATATCCAGAACGTGCTTTAACAATTAGTGGAGCTATAAATGCTGCTTACAACGTTATCGAAGAAAACGATGCCCTAACCTATGGCCCAACATTATCTATTAATAAACAGTTTTTTGACAAGAAACTAAGAACAGGGGTTTCTGCTTCTTATAATCAAAGTTTAGCCAACGGAACTTCACAAGGAAATGTCACGAATTTTAGAGCCAATGCTGGTTATGTATATAAGGAAAAGCATAATCTGAATTTAAATGCACTAGCCTTGTTTAGAAATAATACTTCGACAGCCAGTGCTAATGATTTTACGGTTACTCTTGGGTATAGTTATTCATTTGATGTTAAAAAACCTGATTTACGATTCAGAAAAAGAGATCCTAATTCTTCGAATGATAAAAAGAATACTAAAAAATCAAAAGACACTCTTAAGCAAATAGAAGAAAAGCTTGATAAGCAAAATTACTATCGATTCCGTTATAGAGGTGAGATCTATGACAATAATGCGGATGCTGTAGCAGATCAAATAGAAGCCATTGCTCAGAAAGAATATTACAACAAAGAGGATGCTTTTGCCAAAGATAAATTGAAATCATTATTTGCCGATCTTAAGGAAAAAGCAAGAAACGATCAAGATTTCAAAAATCTTGCTATTGATTTTCTTGATAGCATATACATGCGAAAAGATTATATCCCCGTATATCAGAGACGCTTACAATCTGTTCTAATAAGCTTACAAAAAGAGCTTGTGAATAAAGATCAAAAAATGAAGGATGTATATGCTAAAACAAAATTCGAATTAGAAAATAATCCATTACGCACCCTTAGTGAATCAGAAAGAAATGCTGCCTCAGATGAAGCACAATTCGAATACATGAAGATCTATACCAAATATGAGGTAGAAGGAGAAAAGTTTGAAGCATATCTATTCCTTAGAATAGAAGTAGATCAATTATTAAAAGGTAATAAGGTAGTCGCTAACAGTGACCACACTAAAAACATAAAAGAACGTACTCAGGAAGCTACATTTAGGATGTATTCCGAGAAAAAAGATTTAGAAAAAATTAACATATATTTAGAGGAGCAAATTATCATCTATTTCGACGAGCTATATCGCAGTTCGGATAACTAGTTGATAATTACCCCAAAACGCTTATGAAGAAACTATTATTTATACTAATAGCACTATTCCAGCTAAAGGTTGCCTTGGCGCAGACTTTTCCTGTTCGTGTTACTCCACAAGCCATTCCTCCATATCCTACCAATCTGTCTGGATATGCTAATTCTGGAATTACCAATAGTCCTCTAAGAGTTCAACTAGTATTAAGTGATGTAACGGCATCCAGCAGAGAAGTTCGGTTAGCAGTGGCTATAGAAGGCAATGGAATCAACGCCATTAGTGCCCCAGTAGTTATCGGAGCACCCACTTTAATCTTAGATGGTGGTATTCCTTTAAACCTAACGATATCAGAATTAGCACCCTATTTCGAACAACAAAACTTACGAGGGATATCCGCAGTACAATATAACAGTCCATTACCGGATGGATCGTATAGGTTTTGTTTTGAAGTATTTGATGCTTTTACGGGAAATCGATTGTCATCAAAAAATTGTGCCACTATTTTTCTGATCAATAACGATCCCCCATTTTTAAATAAACCTGATAACCAAGCTAAAATAAGTGAGCAAAACCCCACGAATATTATTTTTCAATGGACACCAAGACATATCAATGTGCCGAATGTTTCGTACGAATTTAGTCTTGTAGAAGTTTGGGATCCTTATATAGATCCGCAAGCTATTTTTGTAGCATCGCCACCATTATACCAAGAAGTTACAACCAATACCTCCTTGTTGTACGGACCTTTTCAACCATTGCTATTAGCGGGCAAAAGATATGCTTGGCGCGTACGAGCATTTGCTACTAATAATGGCGAAGAAGTTTCAGTATTTAATAATAACGGAAATAGTGAAATCTTCTGGTTCGATTACCAAGCTAGTTGCGAATTACCAAGTAATATTCAGGTGCAAGATGTAAGTATGACCAATGCTACTATTAGTTGGATTGGACATCCGGATCATTTAGATTATACCATAAAATATCGAGAAGCCGGTAGCGACAGATGGTATAGTAAAACTACTCCAAGAGATTATGTAACCATCGATGAATTTAAAGCAGACACCGTTTATGAATATAGGGTTGTTGGGAACTGTACTCAGAATAGTTTTGGAGAATCTCCAGTAGACACCTTTAGAACACTTAGCGAAGAATTAGCAGATTATGTTTCTTGTGGTATACAACCAGATCCTGTGGATCTATCGAATCAAGAACTACTCACCGAACTTTTTGTAAACGATGTATTTACTGCTGGCGATTTTCCTGTATATGTGAAAGAAGTATCAGGATCCACTTCTTTTACCGGAGAAGGGTATATCAGTACACCTTGGTTGGCAACAGTACGTATTCCTGTAAAATTCGAAAATATCAAAATCAATACCGAGATGAAACTGGTAGATGGTTTTGTTGTTACTACCTATGACCCGAACTGGGGTAGTATTGTGGATGGTGACGTTATCATAGATACGATTCTTGGAGATGATGGTGATGTTCAGGTGATCGATGTAGATGTAGATATTACTGATATTAAGATTGATGAAAATGGAGATATTATCATTATTACTTCAGATGGCCCACTACCAGATACATTTGATGGTGGCAATGACATCATATTTGTAGACAATACCGGAGAAGAGTGGCATGTAGATGCAGATGGCGATGTATCTAAAGGAGAGCAAGCAGAAGGAGGTCCTGCTAATTCAGGAAACACCGATGGAGTATCCAGTGGTGGTGTTAATGAAATTACAGCCGTTGGGATTTCGGTTACCTTTAACAATACTAACGGATTTTATAGCTTCGATACGGTACCAGAAAATGCTGGTGGTTCCATTGCCAATGAATATGACAAAGTACCGATATCTGGCGGTGGAGAATATAACATCCCGTATAAAGCAATCGCTGCATTACCAGATCATCCTACAGATTTTATAACAGCAGAAGTAGCTATTAGTACAAATGATCACAGTGCTTCGGATATTATTTTTAAGACCAAAGAAGGAACCAAAGTACAAGCCTCATGGAATCGCGATAGCACAACCGCAACCTTATCCCTTAAAAAAGCTTTTGACTTTGCCAAACAGCAGATCATCGCTACGGTTAGGTCTAAGGATTCTACGGATAAGTATAAAGTAGCGGGAGCAGCAAATTTATGGCATCTAGCAAATCAGGATGTAACCACGATCAATGTAAAATTAATCTCGGTTAATGGCGCAAGTTTATCTGGTATTGGTGAACGTATCAATAAAATTTACAACCCAGCAGGCGTTCAATTTAATGTTACCTCTGCCTCGCCATTAACAGTATCAGATACCACCTTGGATGTAGGTGATAGTAGTTTATTATCGCAATATACCGAAGGTGAAAAAGCATGGATTAGCCAGTTTAAAACATTACTAGGATATCAACGAGACACCTATTATTTATTTGTTACCGATATTCCACCTTCTGATTCGGGTACAGAAGGGTTTATGCCTCTAAAACGACAATTTGGTTTTGTCTTCGCTGGTGATGATAAAGGCCGAACTGCAGCTCATGAATTGGGACATGGAGTCTTTGGATTAGAACACCCATTTAAAAAATACAATACTACCGGAACAACAGACTTATTAATGGATTATGGTACTGGAGTGCGCTTATCTCATATGGATTGGGAAAAAATGCATGCGCCAGGTATTCAAATCTACTGGTTCCAAGGTGATGAGGATGGGGAATTGGCCGGAGAGGTTTGGTTTACACCTAAATGGGAGCCCATAAAAATAAAGGGGAGCTCTAGAATCGTTTCTACTTCTCAATCTTCTCAAGTTAAAGGGACTTTACCTGGTTTTAGAGTTGATGGAATTCGATATACTGCCTTATTTAGTAGCACTGGAGATTTTTCTGGATATTATGAAGGAGGAAAAAGCGATGGTAATAAATATAAAATAACTAGTATTAATGAAAAGGATATTGATAAAGTATATTTATTTGTCAAAGGAGATGATAATTGTAATACCGCATATGAAACAACATATGAATACGCAATCGCTAATAAAACTTCTATAGTTTATGATAGTACTAATAGTAATATTAAAGATTCTGGTAGAATAAAATGTGCTAGTTGTCCAGACGGGAAAAAGTTTATAGAAAACTATATTAATAAGGTTTCTGATATTACTGAAAAAGAGTCGATAGAATCAATCGCAGCATTGATTTGTGCTGAAGGGGGAGGCAATATTGATTATGATATTCTTGTAGCTCAAATTAACAAAGATTTTTCAGATCAGTTAAATAATGTTTTTTGGGGAAGTGACAGAGCATTATTTGAAAGAGCAAGAGATAGTTTCTGGGATCGGGGAGGTACTTTCACGGTTTATTTAGAAGCATTATTAAAAGTAAACCAGAATATTAATGCTTATAACGAAAAACTTGGTTCAAATGTTTCAAAAGAAGAATTTTATTCTGCACTATACTACCTAAATGATAATTTTATTAAAACATTAAATTATGAAGAAAAAGAAAAGTTATTAGAACTAATATTCGAACATAATATTTTCATTTCTGAAAATTTCTTTGTTGATGGCACAAGTGATGTTTCCTTAATAAAAAAAGTTATTAGAAGTATTGAAGATGATAACCTCAATATTCTGCTTGATAAAATTGTTAATGGAAATAAAACATATGCTCCCGATGAACAAAGCGGGCTATCGCAGAAAAGAGATGTTCTTTTTGAAATAGTCCATGCGCTTGAGTTTAATAGATTAAAAGATCTTGATATAAAAATTAAAACAGAAGCATTAAGTAGAATGCTTAATGGTAATATATTTTCACTATTTGGGACCAAGTATCATTATCAAGATGTTATTACAAAGCTACTTAAAAGTGTCAAAAATGAAGAAGCAGCATCATTTTTAACTTCTTTAGAAGATCCTACAAAAAGTTTTGATGAAAAACCTCTTGTATTTCATTTAAAAACAAGATTAACAGATTTCTTCACAGATAGTGATGCATATAGTTCATTTTTTAAAGAAATAAATAGACTATGCGCAGAAAGATCCCTAGAAAGTCCGAATACCTATGGTATAAAAGCTGAAATAAGTTGGAAAGTTGAAAATAGAGACTACGTATTACTAAGTTTTGTACGAGATAAAAATGATTACAAGTACGTTTACGATGAATCTACAAATAAAGTTCAACTATTAACTTGTAAAAATACAGTACATACCAGAAGAGGTACTAGATGTGTAGATGAGATTAATTTGTTGGAAGAAAGTGGTTCCCCTTTTGACATGGTTATGGTGTATTTTTATGAAAACGCATCTCCATATAGTCCAGTAGCTGATACCCGATTATATGATGAACCAGCTTTGGAAGCTACTGGACATATAATTCCAATAGTGTTCCTTGAGTATATGTATAAAGAAACAGGAGAACAAATAGCTAAAAACTTCGGATGGAACACTTTCAATGTTGTTATCACCGTAGCAACTTTAGGTGAAGGAGCCGCAGCTATTTCCGCTGTAAGAGTGGCTGCGAGTTCTGGAACAAAAATACTCTTTAGAACTATTTTAAGACAATCCTATTCATTAATAGATTTATCACTTACAGTAGGTGGCACAGCTTATCAGTTTGGTACTGGAGATAAACTTCCAAAAGCATTTGAATATGTGGGCTACTTCCTTGCTGCAAAAACAACTTATGACTTGCTAAATGGTGGCTTAAAAGGCCTAGCTACGATTGACAATGCCTCCGCTGTTCAAAAGCAAAAGTATTTAGACGACCTAGAAATTTTAAATAATGAAGGACAAAAAATTACTTTAAAAGAGTTTGATGAACTAATAACCAAAAGCAAAAATTTAGTTCGAGACAATGAACGTTTGAGTTCCGAATATCGAAGAATTCTATTAGAATTAAAACTAGGTGTATCAGCTTCTAAAAATAGCATTTTAGCAAAATTAGATGGTATTACAGACCCTAAAATATTAACATTTAAAGATTGGATTAACAAACTTGATGATATAGATGCTACGTTACTTGATAGAATAGATAAATTAGGAGATGATGTAGTTAAGTTTGGTAAAGATTTTGATTTTAGCAAATCGTCTATTATTTCTAAATTCTCTAATCAACCTGATCTAGTTAAATCATGGGAAGTTTTAAAAGAGTTTCCCAACATAAGGGTCGCAAATGGAAACATCGACATCCTACTAAAAGTTAGTAAAAGATTTAAATATAATAATAAAACATCCTTCGAAGGTTTAACAGATTTATTTAATGGTAGTGCTGCCAGCAAGCAAAAATTAATTGACGGTTTAAATAAAGCAGATGAACTTTTTGATTCTTCTTTACCGGTTACATTTAGTGGGGTAAAAAGAGGAGAAGTAATCGCTAATATCGAAAGTACTGAAGATCTAGCTAAGGTTATAGATAAAAACGGTGATGGTGATGAAGTAGCCAGATTTATTGATGGTATCCTAGAAAAAAGAAAAGTTATTCCTGATGGTGATGGTGTAACGATTGCTAAAAATGGAACTAAACCTGAAGATGACATTCTTAGAAGAGGTAATGAGATTGGATTTCGAGATATTAATAATATTGGAAGTAGATTCATTGCAAAAAGTGCAAGTGAGCTTAGAAAACACCTTAATGATCTTACTTATATTCCAAACGGAAAAACATATACAGGCGATTTGTATCGTTCTCTCTCAAAAAATGCAGAAACCAATTTTAATGCAAAACCGGATAAAATGACAGATCATTCAGTCTATAGTTCCTGGGGAAGATATGATCTTGACGGTCAAGAAAACGCCATGTACTTGAGTAAAACGCTATCTGGAAACAAAACAGAACTTGTACCCCATTATGGAGATTGGACTGATTATAATACATATAATTTTTCAAATATAAAGGCTGATAATTTACTTGATCTTACGGATGATATTGTCAGAAAACAATTAGGTACCGAATTTGATCAACTTACTAAGGTCATAGATATACCTGAAAATATCCCTTATGATCAATTATCTCAAATCAAAAAAGAAATGTATGAATTTACTAATGAAATAGCATCTTGGGCCAGAAAAAAAGGCTATAATGGAATTATTGCGAATGGTGCTCGAGGATCAAAAGACTATGATAATGTTATAATCTTTGATCAAAACTATATTGATGAAATTTTATCAGGCATTACTCCAACAAAAATCAGTAAATAATGGAAGATTACTCAAAGTATAAAGATTTCGAAGAAAAAACATGGCAAAGGCATTTATATGATATAAATAATCTTCCATTTAAAGAATATTTATTCAAGTATCATAAATCAATGAATAGTTATAACTCTGAAGAATGGAGTAAATGGCAATCAAAATATATAGAACCGGGGTTTAGTAAAGATCGATATGAAGAAATGATCAAAAACTTTGGTTATTCATCTTATGATGATCATGACTTTATAAAGCAAAATATGTTTTATAATGATTTACAGAAAGATGAGCGTTTAGATGAAGAGACTCGAAAGTTCATTGGTTTTATGGCTGGTAGTCATTTTTTTGATAAACACGAAAGTAGTCTACAAGACTGGTTTAACAGTAATTATTGGACAAGACCTGATTTAACAGATAATTATCTAGAGTATAAACTTGACTATACCATAAATCAATTATTAGACATGCCTTACGGATTAAATTACTTTAAATCTATTTTAATTACATTAAATCATTGGCGCAGATAGAATATCAGTCCGCAAAGCCTTTCAACTTCGTGGAACAACTAAAAACGAAAAAACTAAATAAATATAGTGAGATAACTCAAAATAAAAATTAGATAAACAAAAAATATTGTCAGAAAATAACTTTATCATATCATCATTAATATACTTAGCTATTGCTATTTGGCTTACTTTTAGCTTTGGTCCTTCCCTTATTCGAAAAGGAAAAGAGATTAATAAAAATACCCTGCTGATTGAAAATTTGGATAAAGTGTCTATTAATCTAAAAGTTACTAAGCGTAAAATCATTTTTAATGGAAAAGAATATGATTCTTTGCCTATCGTGAATTCTTATAAACTAAAACAAAATATCGATAAAAAATTAGAACTAATATTTTATAAAGACACTTTAGAGATATATAGTTTACTCAATTCAAAAAGTGAGAGTTATAAAAAAATCATTGCTTTTTTAGAGAAAAACAACGTACTACAAGAAAAAGATTTGACAAAAAAATCAAATTTAGAAATAGTAGGGTCTAAGACAGATTTTATTAAACATATAGAAGTTTCTAATAAAATCCTCAACACAAACAAAAAGAAGATAGACTATTTGAAAATTAATAATACAATAATAAAAGGAAGAGATAAAAAATTACAAAGTTGGGCAATGATATTAGGAGGATACATTACGACAATAGTATCTGGAGTAGGTTTACTTCTCATACCTTTTTCTATGTACCATCAAATTAAAGACCATAGGGAATCTGGAACTAAAATGTTTATACCAAACAAATTGGAAGGAATTAAAAGATTTTTTAGAATATTTAAAAATAAATAACAACTGGAATAGATAAATAGACACCAACCCTTCGAACCATAAAAGTAATAGGATAAGCCCCTTACAATATTCGTTCGAAGCGTTACCAAACTAGTAGAAAAGAGTAAAATACAGCTTAGTGATGGTAACAAATGGCCCAAAAGCCGCACATAATAATAGAAGAAGTACTTTAAAAAATAACTCTTTAAAAGACCAAAGAAAAAAGAATATAGAATGAGCCACAGAAATTTTGAGAATGATCAACGAAATGATTTGGCGAATTCCAAAATATAAAACCCAAAATATGAAGCAATATTACCTACTATTGTTATTACTACTCTTCGTAGTTCCTGCCCAGGCAAGTACGGAAGACGGTGAGGATAAAAAAACTACTTCAAAAGAAGTGGCTGCACCTTTGCCAGCTATGATGATGAGGCGTTCTTTTGCAGATTTGGATATCAAAATCGAAAAAGATATACAAACGCTCGTAAAAAGTTCTGAAGGGCAAGATTTTTGGCAGAACGAATTATATGAACGTTTCGAAAGTGATACCATCGTAAATAATCTACGTGGCAAAGCAGAAGCTGTGATCGATGAGCTTATCGAAGGTGATAAGTTTTTGGAGTCACTAAAAGAATACTTAACCGGTCAGCAACCTGTAACCTTACCCATCGGAATCAAGAAAAAAGTAGGTAATTCTGATTTCATCATGGGCGTAAGCCAGATTAAAATTGGGAAAGATTATTCTGAGCTAGAAGTATTTGTGCGACTGATGTTACCACAAGTAGATGATACAGGAAAAAGACGTCAATTGTTTTTTGGAGCCAGTGGTGTAAAACTTTCACACAAAGGTGGATTGTTTGGCGATGCAGATTTGGTATTATTGGGTGATGTAGGTATCCCATTCCAAGGAAAAGAGGTTATGATGATCCTCAAAGGAGGATTTGATCTTAAAACAGGAGATCTGGACAAAAAAACATACGTTACCATAGACTGCGACGGTTTCAAAGAATTAGGATTAGCTGTAGATGTAGAATTTTCCAGAAATAAATTATTACCCGTTAATGCCAATAACAAGGTAGATAATACTCCTATTCCTGGTACCAATAGACTAAAAAAGGTAACCACTAGCTTTGAGTTAGTGGCAAGCGATTGGAATGATATTTTAGTAGAGATTAATATGCCTAGATTCCAGGTGCCTTCTCTAAAAAACACCATTTTCGAACTGAATACTGCCATTTTTGATTTTAGTGATCTTAGAAATTCTTCTGGTATGCAATGGCCAAAAGATTATAAGGAAACGTATCTAATTGCCGGAGAAGAAGATTTATGGCGTGGCGTATATGTGCAATCGGTAACCGTAGTATTACCAGAACAGTTCCAAAGAAAAGGTAGTAATGAACGGATTAGTTTTGGAGCAGAAAAACTACTGATTGATAACAATGGAGTATCTGGAAACTTCGAAGCCGAAAACGTATTACCTATCAATCAAGGAAACGCAGACGGATGGCAAATTTCTGTAGACCGATTACAGCTTAATTTTGTGGCCGGTAGTTTATCGGGTGCAGGCTTTGGTGGTGCTTTGGTATTACCTGTAACTACAGAAACTGTTTCGGGCACGCAAACAGAAAAATATATCGATGATGATGGTAAGGAACAAAGTAGATTAAGCAATATTGATTACGAATCTGGTGCTACAGTATTGGTATACAATGCAGTAATTGACCCATTAAACGAAGAATATATTCTTAATGCAAGTCCGGAAGAAAGTATCGCTTTCAATGTATTTAAAGCCAAAGCCACACTTACGAGTAATAGTTTTGTAGAACTAAAGCTTACTGAGGGTAAATTTAGACCCAAAGCTGTTCTGCATGGTAATATGGCGATCAAAGGGTCTAACAGCGGAGATTCATCGGCCACCGCTACGGCGGATTTTCAGGGGATTACTTTTCGGGACTTTCAATTACAAACTGTAAGTCCTATTATATCAATTGGCCATGCAGGATATACAGGTGAGGTAAGTTTTGGGAAATTCCCAGTAACCATATCCGAAATTGGTATCCGAGCAGAAGATGACATTGCAGCCTTAGATTTTACCATTTCTATCAACCTTATGGGATCTGGAGATGGTGGCTTTTCTGGAGCAGCAAGTCTATCTATAGAAGGAGATCTAAAACAAGGAGATGGTTTTGAAAAATGGAAATTTAAAAGAATTAAACTCCGTCGTGTAGAAATAGACGCTGATATAGGCTTTAAGATCAAAGGTTATGTAGAGTTTAGAGAAGATGATCCCGTTTATGGAAACGGTTTTGCGGGCATGGTTAAAGCTACATTTAGTGGTGGTATAGCAGTTACGATTAGTGCTACTTTTGGAAAAACAGATTTTAGATATTGGTATGTAGATGGACTGGTCGAAGGATTGACCATTCTTATCCCTCCTGTATTTACAATTACCGGATTTGGTGGTGGTGCTTCCTATCACATGAGAAAAGACGGATTTAGTTCTAATATTGGAATCGGGAAATCCGGTGCCAATTATGTTCCTGATCGTAATTCAGGACTTACCGTAAAAGCAATGATGCTATTTTCTATAGCCAATGGCGATAGCCTAGTTAATGGTGGTTTTGGCTTTGAAGTAGCATTTAATAGTAGAGGAGGAATTAATCGAGTAAGCCTTTATGGAGAAGCTCACATGCTACAAATACCAGGTTTTGATGATGCCGGAGATGAAATCACCGAAAATTTTGGTGGTATTGTAGAGAACGAATCCCAAATGCCCGATGCTGTCGAAAATGAACTAAAAGAAACGGATCTGATAGAAGCCTCTAAAGCCATTTATCCAGCTGTTATGACGGGCCAAAAAGGGTTAAATGCATACATGGCGATTGAGATGGATTTTCAGGCGGATACCTTCCATGGTACTTTTGAACTTTATATAGATATCCTTGGAGGCGTCTTCAAAGGAATTGGTCCTGGCGGAAGAGCAGCCTGGGCAGTGATTCATTTTGGACCTGGAGAATGGTATATTCATATCGGAACTCCTTCCGATCCTGTAGGTATTAAAATTGGAGTCGGTAGCGTAGCACTGACATCTAAAAGTTATTTCATGATGGGAGACTACATGCCGCCTTCTCCTCCACCTCCACCTCAAGTGGCAGAAATCCTTGGCTTAGATGCTGAAGTATTAGATTATATGCGTGATGAAAATGCATTAGAAGCAGGACGTGGTGTCGCATTTGGTGCTAGTCTTGATTTTGATACAGGAGACATGACATTTTTAATGTTCTATGCCCGATTCAATGCAGGATTTGGATTTGACATTATGGTCAAGGATTACGGAGATACTGCTTGTAAAGGAAGCGGCCAGATTGGAATTAACGGATGGTACGCCAACGGACAGAGTTATGTGTATCTGCAAGGATCCTTAGGAATCAGTTTCAAGCTTTTTGGAAAAAGAAAAAAGATTCCAATTATCGAAGCTGGAGCAGCCACATTAATGCAAGCTAAACTTCCTAACCCGGTTTGGTTTAGAGGATATATTGGCGGATATTATAACCTATTAGGTGGTTTAGTAAAAGGACGTTTTAGATTCGAGTTACAGTTCGGAGAAGAATGTGAAGTCATTAGTGGTGGATCTCCATTAGCAGATATCAAAATTATCGGAGGCATCTCTCCAAGAGATAAAACAAATGAAGTTGATGTCTTCGCAGTGCCACAAGTAGCCTTTAATATGCAAATTGGAAGCGAAATTCCTGTAGAAGATGATGACTTTAATGTAAATTATTATCGCTTTAAACTCGATGATTTCTGGATCAAAGATGATACTGGAAAGATTATTTCTGGTGATGCAAAACTTAATAACACCAATGATCTGTTAAGTTTTACTTCTGATGAAATCTTATCACCAGAAACACCCATGAGCCTTCATGTTTCGGTTACTTTCGAACAAAAAGTAAATAAAGAATGGGTACCTGCTACGTATAATGGAGAAGTACTGAAAGAAGAAGAAACGATTTCTTTTGTAACGGGTACTGCACCAGACTACATTCCGCTAGAGAATATTGTATACAGCTATCCAGTGATTGGACAACAATATTTCTTCCCCAAAGAATATAATAAGGCCTATATAAAGTTAAAAAGAGGGCAGTCTTATCTGTTTAGTTTAGATGAAGGATGGTCACAACGTGCTTATTTCTCTGATGAATATGATATGGCAGTAGAAAGTTCTGTTTCCTATAATGCTGGTGAAAAAATGGTGAATATTCCAATGCCACAAATAGAAAACTCCAAAACGCTAATGATAAAACTACTCACGCTTCCTCCAGGTGCTGCATCAAGTAATACTACTGAGAATTATACCACTACAGGAGATGGTGAAAATACGTTAGAAGTCAGAAATGTAAGTATCGAAGGACTTGCTACAAATCCTGATACGATTGAAATGTTATCGTACGAATTTACCACAAGTGCACACGATACCTTTAGAGAAAAAGTAGAAAATAAAAACCTTACTTCTTCTTTACGAGAAATTATTTATGCCGATGTGCATAAACTAAAAGCCGTGGTGGCAGATGGAGAAGCTTTTGACCTTACAGAATTAGTAGGTAGTACATATTCTGAGAACAAACCTTTAATTCAGGTAGAAGCTAAACTAGATGATTCTTATTATCAAAATGAGATCTATCCTTTAATCTATAAAAATTATCCGATTAAACCTCAATTTACTGTGGATAGAGATATCAATCAATTAGGATTACCTCCTAAAAAAGGAATGGATCAATTGACATGGTATCAAACCTATTTAGAAAATGAGGTAAATAGTGGTTATCTGCGAGAACGATTACCACACACGTATAATTTGCCAATCTATTATAAAGCAGACTTTATAGATATCCAGTATAAAGTGGTGAATGCTTATCTAGGAAATCCATCATCATATCAAAACGAAATAGAACAATATCATTACATCATAAATGGCATATTCCCATATATAAAACCAGGAAACTACAATAGTACTTACAGATATGTATTACCTGGTGGAATTAATGGGACCTCAGCCAATTTTACATATGTAAACCCAAACTAGCCCTTCGAAAGGCTACGAGTAACAAAAAAGATAAAAAACTAGAAACAAAATGTCAGACTGAGCCTGTCGAAATCCAGATCAAGACAAAAAGTTGAAAAACATAAAAATGAATCAAAAATTAATCATAACAATACTTTTACTTCTGATTACACCAAAACTATCTTTTGCACAATCAACAGAGGTGATTCCAGAAGTAAGAGTTATTGCAAGAGCACAAGAAGATCGAATCCTATTGCGATGGACCTTAAACACTCCTGTTTCATGGCGAAAAGCAAACAGATATGGATATACCTTAGAACGCTATACCATTTCTAGAGATAGAAAAACCTTAGCCGATCCCGAAAAGTTGATCATTGGTCAGAACTTCATTCCTGCACCAATGATGGAATGGGAAACTATTGCCGAAACTAGTGACAACGGTGCTATTATGGCACAAGCCTTATATGGAGAGAGTTTTGTGGTAGAAGGTGGTGGAGGTTTTGCTTCTATTATTAATAAAGCCGAAGAGCAGCAACAACGTTTTGCCTTTGGATTATATGCAGCAGATCAGGATTTTGAGATTGCGAAAAAAGCAGGATTAGGATATGTAGATACCGCTATAAAACCCAATGAAAAATATTTGTATAAAGTAATTGCTAATATTCCCGAAACAGAACTAGCCACCAAAGAAGGTGGTGTGTATACTGGAATCATTGACTATGAGCCACTCCCAGAACCGGTGGATTTTGTAGGGATTTTTCAGGATGGTGCCACCTTATTAAGTTGGGACTCTAAATTGCTAAAAAACACCTATAACAGTTACATCATCGAAAGATCTGAAGATGGTAGTACCTTCAAAAAACTAGGAGATTTACCTTATGCTGCTATCAACAGAGACGAAAAAGAAACTGCCCGTACAGTGTACATAGACTCCATAGCTAATAACACCAATTATCAATATAGAATTAAAGGAGTTTCTTCCTTTGGAGAAATAGGTCCTGCCTCTATCATAGTAGAAGGTGAAGGAAAGGAAGTATTAAAATATGTACCGCATTTAAAAACAAAACATATCAAATCTGAAGATGAAGTGGAACTCACCTGGAAATTCCCAGAAGAAGGGAATGATGCCATAACCGGATTTACCTTAAAAAGATCAGATACAGATCGCGGAGCTTATAAACCAGTTGTTACGAATATTCCACCTACTGCTCGAAAAATAAGTTATGATAAACTAAGAGCTTCTAATTATTTTAAAATTACAGCAATTGGGAAAAATAATGATCAACGAGATTCTTTTTCGATGTTGGTACAACCCATTGATTCTATTCCTCCGGAAAAACCCATTGGTCTTAAAGGAGTTGTAGACAGTACTGGTATCGTTTCTTTAGAATGGACTGCTAACAAGGAAGAAGATTTATTAGGATACAGAATCTATCGTGGAAATCTTAAAAATGAAGAATACTCACAGGTAACTAAATCTCCACATAGTTCTAATACGTATATAGATACGGTAAAAGTGGAAAGCTTGAACAGCAAAGTGTATTATCAAATTATGGCTGTGGACAAGCGGTATAATATGTCTGAATTTTCTGAAGTACTAGAATTGGTAAAACCTGATGTAATTCCACCGACATCCCCAGTATTTACCTCCTATAAAATTGTTGATGGCAAAGTAAACTTAGAATGGGCTAATAGCTCTAGTGACGATGTAGAAGCACACTATATCTACAGAAAAGCTAAGGACGAAAGCAATTGGCAGTTTATACATAGTACTGATAAAAACAAAACAACTACTTTTGCGGACAAACAAGTAGAAGAAGGGAACTATTACAGTTACACCATTTTGGCGAGAGATATCAGTGGCTTAGAATCTCAACCATCGCCTCCAGTTTCTGTATTAATTCCAAAAACTACATTAAAACCGGCAGTAAAAGGGTTTTATGGAAATGTCAACACCTATGACAAAACCATTTTATTAAGTTGGCGATATAAAAAAGAAGAAGTTTCGAGTTTTGAATTATTCAGAGCTGTGAATGAACAACCATCTTCATTGTATCGAGTGCTTCCTGCCGGAACAAAAAGGTTTAGTGACACAGGCTTAACCATTAACTCTTCATACAAATACATTATCAGGGCTGTTTTTTATGATGGTACATACTCTAAGTATAGTACAATAACCGTAGAATATTAATTGTTATGAGGAAATTAGTACTAAGTATATTTTTGGGATTCTTCTTTTTATCCGCTTATGGTCAAGATCAAACTATAATTTATATGGGTTTTAACGCTCAGGTAGAAATTGATATAAGAACTGGTTTTTCCGGAGATAGAGAATTAGATAGAACAATAGCTAATAGAGCAGCTTATAAGCTACCTAGCGAAACAGATTACACCTCTATTACAGGGTCATTAAGAACAGATATTAATAATTCTTCAAATTTAATTGATTTACGATTTCACGAAGAATTAACACAAAATTATACATCTACAAATGGATTTCCTGGGAGTGATGAATGTTCATTTGCAACTAATAATTGTTTTGACCCATATAATATTGTAAACACAAATGTAAGTCTCTATGGAACTTCGGAATATGGAGACGCTACTGGATCTACAATAAATGCAAACGGAGGAAGAACCTATGGTAAGGTATGGCTATTACCCTTTGTAGAAGTTCCAACTGCTGACAATACCAGATCTTTTGAAAGTTTATTTTTTGAAGTTCCTGGTCAAAATATTCAAGATGGTTATTGGGAATATTCTATTGGTGGTGCTCCTTTTCAAGAGCTAACCAATACTACCTATCGAAGTAGATTCCCGTTGGACATATCAGTAGAAGATTTTGATGCCATCATACCAGAGACTATTTCATTGGGGAATACAGTAATTTTACGATTTAAACTATTTGGATCAGGATCAGGAAAATACATTGATTTACAATTTCCCACTTTTGATCCACCTCCAACAGTCTCTACTAATAGTAGAACTATTATCCTTGATACGTATATTTTTAGTATATCGACAATACAATCTCCTGAAATTCTTGGTATTTCAACTGATGAAACTGATTGCTCAGATGGTCTTGGTGGTGGATCGTTTACCTTGGAATTAGACAGAACAATAGATGCAGGAGAAAAACTTGACTTTAATTTGTTTGGTATCAATCCTTCGAGACCTCAAGTAAATAGAGATGTATTTCCTAGCGATATTCAAGAGGTTAGTGGTCGATTCTTCTATACTTGGAACGATTTAGAAGCTGGTCAATATAGAGTCCAATACCAATTGAACCCCTTAGGAACACTAGAACCACCAGCAGATCAACCTTTAATTTTTAATATAGGAACACCGACTCCTGTTACTTACAGTGTTTCTTCTCGCAATATTTCATGTGTATCGGGTCAAGGAACTAGTAATAATGGAGCTATTCTTATCAGTGGTGTATCAGGCGGAGCAGGATCTTACGAATATAGCATATCTGGAGGTGCTTGGACATCTTTCTCTGGTAATAATGTAACTATTTCCAGAACTAATGGAACCTACACCGTTCGAATAAGGGATGGTAATGAATGTATTGGAACTGCTGGAGGAAATAATCAACCATCGGTTACTATTAATCCAGCCACAGCCATAACTATAGAAAGTACTCCTTCTCCTGTTACAAACGTAACCGTTTTTGGAGGCAATAAC
Organism: Aquimarina sp. AD1; assembly: GCF_003443695.1. NCBI lineage: Bacteria > Pseudomonadati > Bacteroidota > Flavobacteriia > Flavobacteriales > Flavobacteriaceae > Aquimarina > Aquimarina sp. AD1. The sequence continues at coordinate 3,612,530 of NZ_CP031966.1, forward strand.
GGAAGTATTTCTCCTGATGTTTCTGGAGGAACCACTCCACCGCTTACCTATAGCTGGACGGGACCTAATGGATTTTCATCTAATCAACAAAACATATCAGGTCGACCTGCAGGTATATATACGCTTACCGTTACGGATAACCCAGAAGGTTGTAGTACTTCTAGAAGTTTTACCATAACTCAACCCCCATTATTTCAATTCACAACCGAAAGTTCAAGTAATGTAACCTGTGGTGATAATGACTCTTCTAATGATAATGGAACAATTACCGTAAGAGCAATCGGCGGGCTAACAAACTACCGCTATGAATTGTTCTTAAGAAATGCATCTAATCAATATATCTCTCAAGGAGCTCCTCAAACATTAGGTGATGGAGTTAATTTTCAAAGATCCAATTTATCTGCGGGCATGTACAGAGTAACTGCAACGGATAATAATGGAACTGGCATCACCATCAGTACAGATCTTGAAATTACGGTACCTCCTGTTTTCTCATTTAGTACTAATAAAACAGATGTAGTTTGCCGAGGAGACTCAACAGGAAGTATCGATCTTACCATTTCCGGTGGAAATACAGGGGGCTATTCCCGATTAAGATGGACTTCGGATTCTGGAACGGTATATAACCAAGAAGATCTAAGTAATATTCCTGCTGGACTATATACATTGGAGTTAGTAGACGCTTTAGGATGTACTCCTGTAAATCCAGTTGTAGAATATTCTGTAGAGATCATTGAACCACCAACGGCTGTTACCGTAAGTATTCCAGTAGGAGGAGTACAAAATCCAAGTGCAAACGGTGCTGCAGATGGTAGTATTAATATAGAAGTAAACGGTGGCAGTAATGGGACATATACTTATTTGTGGTCCAAAAACGGTGACCCAGGATTTAGTAGAACCACCCAAGATATTACTGGTTTGTCCGATGGAGTATACAATGTAACGGTTACGGAAAATGTAACAGGTTGTAGTGATCAGATCTTAGCTATTTCAATTGAGGAACCAGAGCCACTAATAGCCTCTATTACAGAAGAAATAGAAATTTTGTGCTCTTCTGGTTCTAATTCTACTGGAGCTTTACGAGCGGGTGCAACAGGTGGAGTTCCAAACCCAATTACTGGGTATAGTTATAACTGGTTTAGAAGAAATGCGTCCAACGTATTTGTTTCAATTGGTCAATTTAATGAAGTGGCTACCAATTTATCAGCAGGTTTTTATCAAGTAGAAGTTACCGATAACAACAGTATTTCGAACCGTTCAGCTACATTTAATTTAGAAGGTAAACCAGAAATTATTATAAATAACATTGGCGTAACTGATGTTAATTGTTTTGGTGGTAATGATGGAATACTAAGCATAAATGCAACAGGTGGAACTGGTGCTTTAGAATACTCTATTGATAATGGTGTTTCATACGAAACGAATAACACCAATACATTTACTTTTACAGGCTTAGCTGCAAATACGTACCAAATCATCGTAAAAGATGCTAATAATTGTGAATCTTCTGTATTTACCGAAACGGTAGCCGGACCTACCAATCCGATCAGCATTCCTGGAACAGAAACTCCTGTGACCATTTTTGGTCAAAATACAGGAGTCATTACCATCAATCCAACAGGTGGAAATAATGGATATACCTATAGCTGGACAGGCCCGAATGGATTTTCGAGTTCCGATAAGGATCTTTCTAATTTATTTGCCGGAACCTACACAGTTACCGTACAAGATAATCGTTTTGGCAGCACTTCTGATAACAGTGGTTGCGAAGCAATCCGAGCATTTACCGTTACAGAACCTGATGAATTACTAGTAACGATTGCTTATGAAACACTAAATACCAATCTAAAATGTAATGGCGATGATAATGCGCGTCTATTCGCGGCGGTATCAGGCGGAGACACTCCATATACCTATAATTGGTTTAAAGAGACTTTTGTAGGATCAGGGATTTTTGATCCATTATCAGATACTTCAGCATTATTAATAGGAGTAGATGAAGGAAATTACCGAGTAGAGATAGGCGATCCTAATGGAGCAATGACTTTTGATGAATTTTATGTAGATGAACCGAATCCCTTAGCAATAAGTGTTGCAGAAACCGAGATAAAGTGTTTTGGTGATGCAACGGGTGCCATCGATATTACCGTTTCTGGTGGTACCACTCCTTATAGATACCTCTGGTCTAATGGAGAAACTACAGAAGATATTTCAGGACTTCTTACAGGCGATTATTCAGTTGTTGTAACTGATGCTAATAATTGCGTACTTTCTTCTTCTACCATTAATTTACCTCAGCCTGCAGCACCCTTAGGAATTACAAATGAAACTGTGTCAGAACTTTCTGGTTTTCAAACAGGTAATGGAAGTATCGACATTACGGTTTCTGGAGGTACCAGTCCTTATAGATATGAATGGCGTGTACAAGGAAATACTACTGTCATAGGAAATACTAGTCGTATCGAGAATCTAGCTTCAGAAACCTATGAAGTTACCATCATGGATGATAATGATTGTATACTAATCAAAGATTATTTTGTAGACGAACCAGATCTTTTAGAAATTACCAATATACAATTGGATAATCCTTTGCAATGTTTTGGAGATACTTCTGTATCACTAATAGCCACAGTAGCTGGAGGTGTGACCCCTTATAATTATAGATGGTACAATACACTAGATCCTACCAATGATCTATCCATTACTAATACGATTGCCAATTTAGGAGAAGGAACCTATATTGTTGAAATCGTAGATGCAAATGGAAATCGAACTTCAGAAACCACTATAATAGTCAACCCTCCATTATTAGAAGCATCCTATACTTCTGAAGATGTTTCTTGTAATGGTGGAAATGATGCTAGTATTGATGTAACGGTTACTGGTGGTACTGGAGCGTATAGCTTTTTCTGGAGTAATGGAGCTAATACCGAAGATATTTCAGGACTTAGCATAGGTACTTATGATCTTACCATTAGAGATGCCAATCTTTGTGAAACTACTCTTAGCGTTACTATCACAGAACCTCCAGTGGGATTAAATATTACTGATTTTACTATTATCGATGCCTCTGGGAATGGACTCAGCAATGGAAGTATTGAAGTTGTAGCAAATGGCGGAACTCCTGCTTATACCTATAACTGGACGGATACCACGAATACCCCTATTGGAACTAATAGTAATCTATTAAACAATGTAGGTGCTGGAAATTATTTTTTAACACTTACAGATACTAATAATTGTGTGCTTGGACCTATAGCATATACAGTAGATGAACCGGCCTCGTTATTAGTGACAACTTCTGAAACCGCCATTGCTTGTTTTGGTGAAAATGGAGAACTCATTGCGAATGTAACTGGTGGTGTACCGCCATATTCGTATCAATGGTTTGATGCTAGTAATACCGAAATAAGTACTACCGATACTACAGAGGCTATTCCTGCAGGAGTATATCGTGTGGTAGTTATCGATGCGAATACAAACCAAACAGAACTAACCAATATCAACCTAACACAACCAGATCTTCTAGAAATTACCAATATTAACATCACAAATGTAGGGTGTTATAATGGTAGTGATGGAAATATAGAAATTACAGTCTCTGGTGGTACAGGAAATTATACCTATCAATGGAATACATTAGGCTCCGCTACCAATACACTCTCTAACATAAATGCTGGAGATTATACGGTAACTGTTATTGATGAAAACAATTGTTCTGCGAGTAGTGGAGTTATTACAGTAACACAACCAGTAGTATATGATATCACAAATGTGGCTATTATACGTCCTTCAGCAACAGGAACCACAGATGGAAGTATTGCCATCTCTATTACTGGAGGTGTAGCTCCATATACCTATCAATGGACAGACAATACAAATGCTGTTATATTATTAGAATCTAATGTAACTAACACTTCAAGTACCTTAGTTAACCAAGCAGAAGGAACTTACAATATTCTAGTTACTGATGCCGATGGGTGTACCATTAATGATACTTATAACTTAGCAAATCCTGGTGAATTATTAGTATACATTAATCAAACGCAGCAAATCAGTTGCTTTGGAGGAAGCGATGGAATCCTGGAAGTAATCACTACCGGAGGTGTGGGTGGAAATAACTATCAATGGTTTGATGCAACTACCAATACACAGATAGGAAACACAAATATACTTAGCGGTATTTCTGTAGGATCTTACTATATCATTGTAAGCAATGCAGAAGGAATCTCTGAACAAAGTGCTGTATTTAACGTAACACAACCAGCAGCTGTAACCGGAAATCTTGTTGGAGATAATCCAGATTGCTTTGGTGGAACTGATGGAAGTATTACCATCACTGCATCTGGAGGAAACAACAGCTATTCTTATAGATATCGATTAATAAATGGTGTGTATAGCGATTGGATTTCTTTTGATAATGGAACAACCACTCAAATTAGAAATCTCGTTGATGGAACTTACCAAGTACAATTACAGGATGGAAACGGTTGTTTTTATGAAAATAATGGTAGCATAGGAACGTTATCAATAGTTATCAATCAACCAGATGAGCTTTTAATAAGCAATGTAGTACCAAATAATCCTACTGGTTTTGGGCTAACTAATGGAAGCATAACGACTACAATTATTGGAGGAACGCCTCCTTACATATTCGAATGGTCAGACACTAATGGTGTGCTTACTGAGACAAGTAGTACAATTACTAATATAGGAACAGGAACATACACCATAACGATCACTGACTCATTAGGATGTCAAACTTCTGAAACTTATATATTAACGCAACCAGATGAGTTATTAGTAACTGTAGAAATTGTAAATATTGTTTTATGTAAAGGAGATAACGGAGCAAGTCTAAGAGCTGTTCCTACTGGAGGAATTGGCCCTTACAGTTATCAATGGTTTGAAAACGGCAATTCTAATATATTAGGTACAGACCAACTATTATCAGATATTCCAGCAGGATCGTATTATGTAATTATTACTGATTCGCAATCCAATATGGTTCAAAGTGGCGACGTACTAGTTTCTGAACCTGACGAGTTAACACTTAGCTTATCTGCTGATTTTATTTTGTGTGGAGATGGATTTGATTGGACGATAGAAAGCACTGTCACTGGAGGAACTGCACCTTACACCTATTTTTGGACAAATGTAAATCAGAATACTCCAAACATAACAGATGTACTACCAGGAACATATATACTTATCGTAAGAGATAGCCAAGGATGTAGCACTCAGGAAAATATTACATTAGTTCCTCCTGAAATGCTAAACACTACATTTACTAGTACCAATCCAACTTGTTTTGAAGGTAATGATGGAACCATTGATATAACTCCTAATGGTGGAACTCCTCCATACTCCTATTTTTGGGATAACGGATCCAACACCGAAGACCTAACAGGACTCTCAGCTGGATTATATTCCGTAGAGATTTTCGATAGTAAAGGATGTTCTATCATTCAAGATTTTGAACTTATTGATCCAGAAGAATTAATTATTGATCTAGGGCCTGACAAAACATTATGTCTAGGACAATCTTATACAATAGATGCTGTTATTTTGGATTCTGGAGCAACATATTCCTGGACAGGAGACAATGGATTTACAGCTAATTCATCAGAAGTAACACTATCTGAAAGTGGAACGTATATGGTTTCTGTTACTACCTCACTCGGATGCGTTAGTACAGATACTATAGAAATTATTGCTTTAGAAGATGAGATATCTGCTGAATTCTTAGTCTCTACAGACTTATTTGTGAATGAAAGCTTTATTATTGTAGATGTTAGTAATCCTATTCCAGATACTTTAGAATGGATACTTCCTGAAACTGCAGAACAAATTGATATCACAGATCAGTATGCAGAAATCATGTTTACCGAAGAAGGCGAATATATCATCACTTTAAAAACAATTATAGGAGATTGCGAAACATTCTTCTCTAAAAGAATTACTGTAAGACAATCAGTATTTGATCAGGAAGAAGAAAATCAAAGTGGATTACAACAATATATGATGTATCCAAACCCTACAAGAGGAAACTTTACAATCGAATTATCTTTTGACAAAGAGATTCCTATAGACGTTAAATTATTTAGCATAGCAAATAACAGTTTGATTTATCAATATAGCGATGAACAACAAACAGAATATACCATTCCCTTTAATCTGGAAGGAACCATTCCAACTGGGTTATATTTTATTCTATTAGAAACTCCAGAAAAAAGTTATGTTCGCAAAATCGTAGTAGAATAATTCCCATTAAGCTATTGTAAAAACCTCGCTCAAATTGAGCGAGGTTTTTTTATACATTATGTTTACCTTTGGATAAACTAAACACATCATTATGTACGAAGCTATACAAATCGTTCACTCTTATTGGGCATACCTAGTTGTTCTTGTTGTTACCCTTGCTACCTTCAACGCTTTAATTGGTTTTTTTACTAAAAGAGAATATGCTCCAAAAGATTTTAGAATATCTCTTTTTGGATTAATAGTTACGCATCTTCAGTTATTAATAGGAATTATAATCTTTTTTGTATCTCCAAGTATCATGTGGTTTACAGAGGGAGTTTCTGTAAGCGATATCATGGGAGATCCTTTACTAAGATTGTACAATGTAGAACACCCTATGATGATGATAGCTATGGTTGTTTTTATTACTATTGGATATTCTAAGCATAAAAAGAAATTGACCTCTACTCCAAAACTTAAAATGTTGGCAATTTTTTATACAATTGCATGGTTATTAATGCTATCTAGAATTCCTTGGGCAAACTGGTTCTAAGAACCAAATAAGGTTAGCACTAATTTTCTAGAACCTCCATAGTTTCTATGTTCACATAAATAGATCCCTTGCCAGGTTCCTAAATTAAGTTTACCTCCAGTAATTGGCACTTGTACAGAAACGCCCATTAATGAAGCCTTAATATGGGCAGGCATATCATCAGGACCTTCATAGGTATGAATATAGTATGATTGGTTTTCTGGCACCATTTGATTCATATGACTTTCAAAATCCTGACGAACTGTTGGATCGGCATTTTCATTTATTGTTAAGCTTGCAGAAGTATGCTTGATAAATACCTGCAATTGTCCGATTTTAATTTTGCTAATCTCTGGAATTTCGGAAAGAATTACATCTGTAATCAAATGAAAACCTCTAGAGTAGGGCTGTAGTTTTATTTCTTTTTGGAAAAATTTCATAGATCAAGATCTGCAATTTGTATTCTCAAAGCACTCATGATACCGAAAAACATGTAACCTACTTTAATTTCCTTTTCTTTTGTAAAATCGCTACAATTTATATATTCAAAAAGTATCGAAAGTGTATATTCTATATTTTCAGGCACATCATTATTCTGCTTTACAGAAGGAAGAACAATGTCTAATTCCAGCATCCATTCTTTAAAACCTTCTAAACCTATAAAAATATTTTCTTTCGAGATTTCTTGAGAGGTCTTTATAATCAATATTGCTTTTAAAGATTCTAGAATTACCCTTCCAAAACCTTCTTCTTCAAATCTATTAATAATTAAACTCAGTACAAATTTTCTTTCGTTTACATCCAAAGAAAGGTACTCCTTAGATATGGTTACCAAAAATGAATTATATACGTCTAATTGATCTTGTGAAAGAAAAGGTATAATACTATATAATTCAAGCAATTTATACGATACCCTATTTTTGTTTTTCAGAAGCTCTTCCTTTGGCAGAAATATCACTGTGGATTCTGAAATTGGATTGTCAATCCCAAAATAAAAAGAGACTATATTACTTGATAAAATTTCTTTTTCTAAAGCCGAGGAATATACAACTGCTTCGTAATCACTTTGAAAAATCGGAGAAAATTTATTACGGTAATAAACAACCATGGTATTGACATTATCGTATGTGTTTTCAAATATTCTTTCCTGAAAATCAGTAAGATATTTTTCAAAAACTTTCCCTCGATAAGATCCACTTGTATAAAAAGGATAGATTAGTTTAGAAATATAATCAAATAAATGGTTGGATAATCTATGGTAAGCAAAAAACGATTCTGAAGGATTTTGTTTTCGAGTATCCGAAAGATTCGCTGCTATATTGTGCAAAAACATATGATTCGCCTTATAATTTGGCAAACAAGCTTGGTTAAAAATACTATAAATTTTTTCTACAATATTAATAAAAAATACGCCTACACCTTTTTTATCTCTAATAATAGTTTTTTTACTACTCGAAGAAAATATCTTACCTGCCATAGGAGAACCATTAACAGCTGTGAGAATGAGATTAATAATCTCATTCTGATTAACAATAGATATATCAAATTTTACTCCATTATGTACTGTATGAATTTGAAAAGCATCCACTTCTGATAAAACAATAATATCTATATCAGAATCTCTATTACGAGCTTCATCAACAGTTTTTATATGATGATTACTTCCAACAAGTAATACTGTATTTAATTCAGTTTCTTTTATTGAATTCTTAACAACGATTTCCTTTATAATATCAATAAGCTCAGAATACATTATTTCTGTCTCCATATCATTTTTTATAATCAAGACATATTAAAAACAAATACGATCTATAAAAATAGATCGTATTTTGTTAATCAATAGTTTATTATTAACTTCTAGCTGTCATAACAAGTCCAATATCCGTCACTACCTCTAACACAATAGTCTTTATGTGACCAAAAACCCCAACCACCTCCTGATCCATTACAATCTTCTTTACATTCTTCTTCAGAAGTATAGTAACCGCCTCTTATGACTTTCCTTTCTTCAGTTGTCAATTCTCTACTTCCTTGATTTTTAGATAATAATGATTTTTTTAAGGATTTTAAGTTTTTCATATTTACTTGATTTTAAGAGTTAATGAAAATTGTAAAAAGTATTTTCTCCCCTAAAATTACTGTAAAATCATTTATTTTTAAGATTAACAACTGTTATATTTTTTGTAAAAAGCGTTATACTTTGTTAAGTATATCTTTAAGGAAGTTTTAATAAGAAAAATTTAGTTTCTTAAAGACCAAGATAATTTTTCTTATTTAATACAAATATTACAATAACATTGTAGTCTCTTATTTTAAACTACTATACCTTTGCTATCTTAACTTTTATAAAATGGATTTATCTCAAATAAAATTAGTAGCTACTGATATGGACGGCACTCTCCTTAACTCAAGAGGGGAAGTAAGTCAATCCTTTTTTTACTTATTTGATGAATTAAAAGAGTTGGGGGTTACATTCGTTGCCGCAAGCGGTAGACAATACTACAGTATTCTTCATAAACTAAAAGCCATTAAAGATGATATGATTGTTATTGCAGAAAACGGTGCTTTAACAATGCATAGAGATGAAGAATTACAAACCACAGAGATTGATCGCAAAACTTATTTAGAACTCTTAGATGCTACAAAAGATCTTAAAGGCTCTCAAGTAATACTATGTGGACGAAAAAAAGCATATATAGAAGACTATGGTAAAGATTTTGAAAATATGCTAGACGAATTTTATGGTAGATACGAAATAGTAAAAAACTTATCGGAGGTAATAGATGATCAATATCTAAAAATTGCTATATGCAATGAAAAAGGAGCAGAAAAATATCTATATCCAGCACTTAAGCATCTAGAAAATCGACTAAAAGTAAAAGTCTCGGGAAAAGTCTGGCTAGACTTATCTCATAATAACGCCAATAAAGGATATGCCTTAAAAAATGTTCAGAAAAGTCTAAATATTTCTACCAATGAGACCATGGTATTTGGTGATTATAATAATGATCTAGAAATGATGTCTCAGGCAACATATAGCTTTGCAATGCAAAACGCACATCCTAATGTAAAAGCTGCTGCTAATTATACTACCAAAAGTAATGATGAAAACGGTGTTGAATATATGCTATCGAAGATGATCGAAGCTAAAAAGAAAAACGCTGTTAAATAAAGTATACATCATCTACAGGAAAACTTAATGTTTCTCTATATTATCGATAATTCTTTATGAAATACAAGCTAATACGATAGAAATAATGAAAAAATAAACGTAGATAGGTTGCTTAGTAAAAAAATTCTGCATAGCTATTTATATTATCGTTATTTAATTAATTCCAGATACAAAAGTGAATTTTCGAACTATGTATCTGAGTACAAATATATAAAAAAAAGGTTAAAAGTAGTTTTTTATCTTAAAAAAATGCATTTCACCCTTTTTATTTCAGATTAACATAGGTTTTTTCTTACCGAATATAAATTGTAAGCAATTAATCATTTAGCTTTAATACAGCCATAAATGCTTCCTGAGGAATTTCTACATTACCTACCTGACGCATACGCTTTTTACCTTTTTTCTGTTTTTCCAATAATTTACGTTTACGAGAGATATCACCTCCATAACACTTAGCAGTAACATCTTTACGCAATGCTTTTACTGTTTCACGAGCAATAAACTTTGCACCAATGGCAGCTTGAATTGGAATATCAAATTGTTGACGAGGAATTAATTCCTTTAGTTTTTCACAGATTTTTTTACCAATACCATAAGCATTATCCTTATGCAATAATGCAGATAAAGCATCTACAATATTTCCATTAAGTAGCATATCTACTTTTACCAGTTTTGATGGACGCATTCCTATAGGCGTATAATCAAAAGAAGCATATCCTTTAGAAACTGTTTTAAGTCTATCATAAAAATCGAATACGATTTCTGCTAGTGGCATATCAAATGTCAACTCTACTCGTTCTGTAGTTAAATATGTCTGATTTGTTATCTCACCACGCTTTTCAATACATAGAGACATCACCGAACCTACAAAATCTGACTTGGTAATAATAGTTGCCTTTATATAAGGTTCTTCTACACGATTCATAGAGGAAGGATCCGGTAAATCAGTAGGGTTATTTACGATAATAATATCATCCGGATTTTTATTAGTAAATGCATGATAAGATACGTTAGGCACTGTAGTAATCACAGTCATATTAAACTCACGCTCTAATCGCTCTTGAATGATTTCCATATGTAGCATTCCTAAGAATCCACAGCGAAAACCAAATCCTAATGCTGCTGAACTCTCAGGTACAAACACCAATGAAGCATCATTAAGCTGTAATTTCTCCATGGAAGAACGTAACTCTTCATAATCCTCCGTATCTACCGGATAAATACCAGCAAATACCATTGGTTTTACATCTTCAAAACCTTCAATAGCATTCTGAGTAGGATTTTTAGCATCTGTAATAGTATCTCCAACTTTTACCTCTCTGGCATCTTTAATACCTGTGATCAGATATCCTACATCACCCGTTTTAATACTTTTCTTTACTACTTGATTTAGCTTTAGTGTTCCTACTTCATCCGCAGAATAATCTTTTCCAGTTGCAACAAACTTGATTTGCTGACCTTTTTTGATCTCACCATTTACTACTTTAAAATAAGTTTCTACACCTCTAAAAGAATTGTAGACAGAATCAAAAATTAATGCCTGCAATGGTTCATCAGGATTTCCTTCTGGTGCTGGAACTCTTTCTACAATAGCTGCAAGAATTTCTTCAATCCCAATACCCGTTTTTGCACTAGCAGGAATTACTTCTTCGGGATCACATCCCAATAGATCTACAATATCATCAGTTACTTCTTCGGGATTAGCACTAGGTAAATCTACTTTATTTAAAACTGGAATAATTTCCAGATCATTTTCTAATGCTAAATATAAATTAGAAATCGTCTGAGCCTGTATACTTTGTGCTGCATCTACAATAAGCAAAGCGCCTTCGCAAGCGGCAATAGAACGAGAAACTTCATAAGAAAAATCCACGTGACCTGGAGTATCAATAAGATTCAAAATATATTCTTCCCCTTTATATGTATACTCCATCTGGATCGCGTGACTCTTGATCGTAATTCCACGCTCACGTTCTAGATCCATACTATCCAATAACTGCGCTTGAGCTTCACGAGCTGTAACAGACCCTGTAAAATCTAACAATCGATCTGCTAATGTACTTTTACCGTGATCAATATGCGCAATAATGCAAAAATTTCTTATGTTTTTCATTTTTCTTTTTTTTGGCGGACTGAACCGGGCTATCCATTATATCTTTTTTGCTTACCACCGCTCTTTCCATCAGCAACAAAAAAGGATGACACTTCTATCCCTGTCCGAAAAAATTCGATCCAATTGAACCAAAATCATTTAGTCTGCAAATATAATCGATTTTAAAAGGTTTATATCATCTACTACATCATTTTTAAACCTACACGATAATTGAAATCTCATTCATCTTTGAAGATTACTTATAATTCGTACTTTTGCTACCTATTACAACAATAAAATTCATTAAAACATAGGGTTTTGGCAAAGATAGGAGACATAGATGTAGGAGAATTTCCGTTGCTGTTAGCACCAATGGAAGATGTAAGTGACCCACCATTCAGAGCTTTGTGCAAAGAACAAGGGGCGGATGTGGTATACACTGAATTCATTTCTAGCGAAGGGCTGATTCGTGATGCTGCAAAAAGCGTAATGAAGTTAGATATTTACGAAAAAGAACGTCCTGTAGGAATTCAAATTTTTGGTGCTAATCTTGATTCCATGCTTAAATCTGTAGAGATTGTAGAGGCATCCGGTCCAGATATTATTGATATAAATTTTGGATGCCCAGTTAAAAAGGTTGTTAGTAAAGGTGCAGGAGCAGGTATTCTAAAAGATATCGATCTAATGGTATCCTTAACCAAAGCAATGGTAGAACATACCAAATTACCAGTTACCGTTAAAACTAGATTAGGCTGGGATCATGACTCTATCAAAATTGTGGAAGTGGCAGAACGAATACAAGATGTTGGTGCAAAAGCGATTGCAATCCACGGCAGAACACGTGCGCAGATGTATAAAGGTAATGCAGATTGGAAACCAATTGCAGCAGTAAAAAACAATCCAAGAATGCATATTCCTGTTTTTGGAAATGGAGATGTTGACAGCCCTGAACGTGCTATGGAAATGAGAGATCAATATGGATTAGATGGCGCAATGATTGGACGAGCTAGTATTGGATATCCGTGGTTTTTTAAAGAAGTAAAACACTATTTTAAAACAGGAGAGCATCTACCTCCTCCAACGATAGAAGAAAGAGTAATTGCCGCTCGTAGACATCTGCAAATGGCAATTGATTGGAAAGGAGAAAAGCTAGGTGTTTTCGAAACTAGAAGACATTACACTAATTATTTTAAAGGAATTCCTCACTTTAAAGAGTATCGCATGAAAATGGTAACTAGTGATGATTCTATCGATGTATTTAATGCATTTGATGAAATACAAGAAAAATTCAGTGGATTTGAATTTGTATAAAAAAAGCTTCTTATCTAAAAATTAACTAGCTTTTGATTAATTCTACCCGATGCTAATAAAGATGCAATAACTCCAATGATTGTTATTGTAAAAAATACCAGCAGAAAACTAACTAATGTAATTTTAGTTGGATATGGCAATGTAGGTGTAATCATTAACAAACCAAACTGTTGCTGACACGTAATCACTATAAATCCTAAAAGTAATCCTAATAAGGTTCCTAGAATTGTCATTAAAGATCCTTGAAACAAAAATATTTTTCTAATATTTTGTAATGATGCTCCAACACTATGCAATGTTTTAATATTTTTTCTTTTATCAATAATCATCATAATAATAGCTCCAGCAACATTAAACAAAGCTATAATTGCTATCAAGGTAATCACTAAATATGCTGCAAGGTTCTCAGTATTTAACATTTTGTACAAAGTATCATTAAGCTGTACTCTATCCTTTACAATAACTTGATTATCAAAAATCTTTAAAATATCATTTTTTACAGATTCTGGATCTGATTCAGGTGTTAATTTAAGCTCTACATTAGTAACTCTGTCATTTGGCAAAGCCAATAACTCTCTTGCTAAACCAATAGTGCTAAAAACATACTTTTTATCTAAATCTTCATTTACCGAATAAACTCCAATATTTACAGCGCTCTTTTTTCGAAAGGCTTTGGATGGATCCTTGGGGATTCCTTTACCAGGTTTTGGTACATATATGTTTAAAAAATTAGTATAAACCTGCTCAACAACCATTCCTAACTCTCTACTAACTCCAAAACCAGCAACCACCTGTGCATCATTACCAGTTAACCACTCCCCATGAATAATAATACTATCGGTCTGAATTACATTCTTATAATTAATATCAACACCTTTGATAATGCCCGTTTTTTGTTTGTCCTTAAACTTAAGAAACACACGTTCTTCTACAATTTCAGAAAAATTTACTACACTTTTTAAATCGGTTAGTTTTTCCTTTTGAGCATCTGCAAAAACAAATGTTTTCCCATTTGTTGGAAAAATCTTAAGATCCGGATCAAAATAAGATGAAAATTGAAGGCTAAAATCTTTCAAACCCGCAAACCCACATAACACTAAAAATAACGACATAGCTCCTATTACAACTCCAGCTGCTGCAATACCAGTAATAATATTGATGGCATTACTACTACCCGGAGAAAATAAATAACGCTTAGCGATGTAATAAGAAAATTTCAAATTGTTAAATCCTAAGTTTTAGGTGAATTTAATTTTAATTAAAGATAATAGAATAATGAACTACTTTTATTTTCTAAGAACGATAAAATTTTACTTCTTCTTACGACGTGGCAATAAATCTGGATTTTCTAACGGGTTTTCTTTTCCTTTTATTGCTTTATCAATATTATCAATATACTCTAAAGAATCATCGATATAATAGGATAATTCTGGCATACGACGAAGTTGATTCTTTGTTCGCTGCGCTACTTGATGTTTTATTTGTGATTTTACCGCATTCACTTCCTCTAAGACTTTCTCTCCTTCGTTATGCGGAAAAACACTCATGTATACTTTAGCGATCGATAAATCAGTCGTAACACTTACTTTAGTAACAGAAACTAAAATCCCCTGTACTCCTGCTTCACGTAATGCATGTTGTATTACATCAGCAACATCGCGCTGTAATACTCCACCTATTTTTTTCTGTCTATTTGTTTCCATAACTGCAAAAATAGCTAAATATGTGATGTATTGATTTTCTTTTGGTATAAAATCCTTTGCTTACACCTATTTTGTACTTTTACTTCCAAAGTTATAACAACATCTCATGAATCATATTAATAAAATAGAACACATCGGAATTGCTGTAAAGGATATTGATAAATCCAACAGTCTATATGAACAATTATTGGGCGTTGCTCCTTATAAACAGGAAATAGTAGAAAGTGAATCTGTTATTACTTCTTTTTTTAAAGTAGGTGAAAATAAAATTGAGCTCGTAGCAAGTACTAAAGAAGATGGACCTATTGGAAAATTTATTTCTAAAAAAGGAGAAGGTATACATCATATTGCTTTTGATGTAGATGATATCGAAAAAGAATTAGAAAGATTAGAAAAAGAAGGGTTTCAGCTAATTAACAAAACTCCTAAAAAAGGAGCTGATAATAAGCTGGTTGCCTTTATACATCCAAAAACTACGAATGGTGTTTTGGTAGAGCTTTGCCAAGAGATAAATTAAATTAAAAAAATGTTTGGCGTGTTTGATGCAATTACTTAAATTTGCCCTCCGTTTTAGGTCCCATAGCTCAGCTGGTTAGAGCACCTGACTCATAATCAGGGGGTCCTTGGTTCGAGCCCAAGTGGGACCACCGAAAAGCCTTAGTGAAAACTAGGGTTTTTTTTGTTTTATAGAATTATTGGTCACTAGAAAGAAAACTCATAACATATTCCTTATAACTTGCTCCAATAGGAATTTCTTTATCCCCGATCTCTACATCAACCTTAGTAAAAGCTGTTACTTTTATAATATTAACGATAAATGAACGATGTATTCTTAAAAAATTATCAGGCAATTTAAGTTTAAAATTAGTAATCGAATCCTTTGTCATAATAGAGGCATCTTTCAAGTGGATTCTTACGTAATCTTTAATACTTTCAATATAAAGTATTTCTTCAAAATTAATTTTAATAAACTTCTTATTAGAATTCACGTATAGATGATCATTAGTAATTGCAGATTCCTTAATTTCTTCTCTTATAACTACAGTATTAACTAATGCTTTGTATTTGTTGATAGCTTTAAAAAAACGCATAAATGAAATTGGCTTCAATAAATAATCTACTACATCCAGCAGTTCATAACTTTCAATAGCATAGTTACGATAAGCCGTTGTGAAAATAATTTTCGGTGGGTTTTTAAGTGATTTAACAAAATCTAAACCAGACAATAAAGGCATTTCAATATCCAAAAAAATAAGATCAATTGTTGAATCTTTAAGCTTATCAAAAGCTTCAATAGGATCCGTATAACTTGCTACAAGTTCTGCATCCGGAATTTGCTTTAAATGAGCTTGTATTACTTCGAGCGCTAGAGGTTCATCATCAATAGCTATACATCTTATTTTTTTCATGGTCTAACTCAAATCTATCAATAATTCTACAAAATAACTATCCTGTTTCTCATCTATTTCTAATGTATACTTGTTAGGATAATTAATTTCTAATTGGCGTTTAAGGTTACTAGTTCCAATTCCTGATTTTGTATTCGTTACTTCTTTTACGGAATCATTAAGTTTTGTATTAAATACTTTAAACTTTATACTATTACCAGAAACTAATAAATCAATATGTATTTTGGCATTCTTAGGATCGCTGCTCACTCCATGCTTGAATGCATTTTCTATAAGTGGTAATAAAACCAAGGGTGCTATTTGAGTATTCAGATCATCTACTCTCTTTTCAAACGAAACATCCAGTGCATTACCATATCGTAGGGATTCAAGATCTATAAAACCTTGTATTAGTTCAATTTCTTTTTCAATCGAGATACTTGCCTGATCACTTTGATATAAAATAAAATCAAGTAATTCTGATAGTTTCAAAACTACTTTTGGTGCTAAATCTGATTTTGCCAATGTAAGCGCATATAAATTATTAAGTGTATTAAATAAAAAATGTGGTTGAATTTGCGCCTTTAAGAATTTCAATTCACTCGTAGCTTTTTCTTTCTGCAATATTTCTATTTGATGTTTCTCTTCGAATCGAGTTTTAATAGCTTTAACAGCTAACATGATAAGGGCATATGTATACACTGCAGGACAGTATACAGAAAATATATAGATAAAATCTAGCAAGATTTCTTTAATAGTTTCTTGTTCAAAATTTTCTCTAAAAAAGGGTTCTACAATATGAACTACATTAAACCTTGCAAAAGCAGATAGAAAATATACACTTAAAAAAATGGATACAAAAAATAAAAAGTATCGCTTTTTTAAAAGAAGTTTAGGTAACTGATAATAATTAAGAAAATAAGCTGCGGCAATTTGCGAGGGTAACATTGCCAAATTGCTTAGCGCATTAGGTTTAAAAGTTCCTGAATCCAAAACTCCTAATATTGTAAATATCACTAGAAAAGAACACCAAAACAGTATATGCGAAAGAACTCTATTCTGTAGAACATTATCCAAAAATGAATTATTGTTTTTCATACACCATAAAAATACATATTAATGATGCGTAATAGAGCACAAAACTCCTAACACTGAATAACTCCGTACAGAAAGCTGTTTCCAACTGATCAATGTAACAATCCTTATTAATCAAGTTTCTATTTGCAGAAAACATCAGTTTGTCTATTTAATATTTTATGTGGTCTTTTAACCAATACTTTTGGTTTATAATCAAAATAAAACGAATACTTATGAAAACTTTAATTACATTTTTGATCATCTTATTTATTAGCAGTATATCTGCAAAATCTCAAACTTGCGAAGATCTCCTAAAAGCAGTTAAAAGCAATGATAAAAACAAAGTCGAACAGCTTTTAAAAACTGTTAATCCCAATTGTACATATAAAGGATTAATACAACCAAGAACTCCATTAGGAATGGCATCTTTAAACGGGAATCTACCTATCGCGAAACTGCTTTTTAGCGCAGGAGCTAAAACCTCTTATAGATATAAAAATGATGCAAGTGCACTTATGATTGCTGCGCAAAACAGTCATTTTGAATTCTCAAAATACTTGATCACAAAAGGAGCCGACGTAAACCAAAAAATTAGTGGTGATGGAACTCCATTAATGTCCGCCGTAAAAGGAAATAATAGCGAAATTGTAAAACTGTTTTTAAAAGAAGGCGCTAACCCCAATAGCGAAGTAGAAGGAGATGGCAATCCAATTCAATTAGCAGGAGCTTCAGGAAATATCGAAATCTTAAAACTACTGCTTTCATCTAATGGAGATATTGATAAAGAAACTATTGGTGATGGTACTGCTTTGATACAAGCGTCAGTCAAAGGAGATCTTGCGATGGTAGAAGCTTTGGTATCTCTTGGTGCCGACGTGAATAAAAAAAGTGATCGCGATGGAAATCCATTAATCGTAGCTTCTAAAAGAGGCCATTTAGAAATCGTTAAGTTCTTGGTAAACAAAGGTGCCGATGTAAATGCTTTTGTTTCTGGAGATGAAACACCTCTTATCGGAGCCGCGTGGAATGGACATTTAGAAACAGTAAAATTCCTAGTTGATAAAGGTGCTGATATAAATAAATCTGTACGAGACAGTTACTCTATACTATCCGAAAAAAGAAGTGCTTTAAAAATGGCTAAGAGAGGAAATCATCAAGAGGTTATTAGTTATTTAGTAGACAAAGGAGCGGTAAGATAAATTCATAATTTACATACTAATGAAAACAATATATATCTACTTTTTACTATTATTATTTTCAACTTTTGTTGTACGGGCTCAAAACAACAGCAGTAAACTTTCAAATTCGGTAAATTCTAAAATTGAAACTTTAGCAAAAGCCTTTTTAGCACAAACCCATGCTGCAGGAATGTCAATTGCCATTAGTAAAAATGGAGACCTGATATATGCAGATGGATTTGGCTACGCAAATATTGAAGAGGGTATTAAAATGGAACCAACTATACGAGTACGTACAGCATCTGTAGCCAAAGTCATAACCGCCACCGCATTGGGTCGTTTGGCATCAGAAGGAAAATTAGATTTTGATGCTCCAATAAAAAAATATGTTCCTTATATAAATGAAACATACGCTAATCTAACTACACAGCAATTAGCAGGACATACTGCTGGATTAGAGCACCGTCCAAAAGGAAATCGGTATAAAAAAAAACAATACACTTCTATTAGGGAAACAGTAGAATTAATGAAGGCTCCGCTTCTTTTTCCACCTGATACAGGTTATAAATATTCCACGCACGCTTATAATTTATTAGCAGCAGTTATTGAAGGTGCATCAGGAAAAAGCTACTTGGAGTATATGCAAAAATATATATTCGATCCTTTAAAAATGGTTAACACCAAAGCTGAAAATATAAATATGCTATCTAAAAAAGATGCACAATTATATTATATAAAAAAGAACCAATTACGCGAGGAGAGAATTACTAACGGAAGTTATAAAATTCCTGGAGCTAGCTTTAGAAGTACCTCCATAGACTTAGTAAAAATGATGAATGCATACAGCACTGATTTCATTTCAGAAGCTGTGGTTGCAGAAATGTTTAAAAGTCATCAATTACTAAATGGGACAAAAACCAATGTAGGAATTGCTTGGCGCACCTCAATTGATCCTTTTGGAAACAAAGTTATTGAACATGCTGGCAATTGGTTAGGTGCTAGAACTGTAGTCGCCTATTTTCCAGAAGAAAATGTAAGTATTTCCCTGATGGTAAATACCAGTTGTCAAGTTCTTATTGAAGAAACCGCACATATATTTGCTCAAATCGTGAGAGAGCATCACAAAACAAATTCACTTCTACGAATAAAAAATCAAAAAGTCGAGTTAACTTTTAACTCTAATAAAGGTTCAAAAGAATTTAAAGGAACACTTTCGTTTGATCAAAAAAACGGATTATTAGAGACTACAAATGACAACTTTTTAAAATCCAATCCTATTTATTATTTAGGCAGCAAAGATCATTATACATTAGCCACACCATATGGTCTTTTATATCTAAGTCTTCTAGAAAAAGAGTTCCTAGAAGGTAGATTGTACACTTATTTTAATAGACAATCAGTAAATCCAAAACAAGAAAAACCGTTAGCAAGTTTTAAAAGCCTTAGAAAAAACTAAGGTTTTCGGAGGTTTTAGTCCAACAACCCTAAAAACCTACTTAAACCTTGAAAATCAAAGCATTAAACCAATATTGTTAATAAAACCTGATAAAATAATTTTTAAATTTGAATCACTCATCTTAGATTTACAACCTAGGATCACTACATTATGGTATGTTTTTTGGGGAAAGAACAGCTATAATGATATAAGGGAATACAAATCAAAACTTGTGATTATGCAGTATAAAGTAATTGATACTAAAAGCCAACATTTTGGTAAAGTATTGGATTTTAAATCGTGCGCCGATGTTAAAGATCTAGGAGGTGTAATTTTAAAGATAGATGAAGAAACTTTCTCTCTTTTTCGGTTTAATGAAGTAGAAAAAATAGATACGATTCTTGCTAGTTAAAATATATCATTAATTGATACGTCAGATTTTTAATTGGACTGGAGTAATTCCATAATTCAACATAGGTTTATTAAATTAATTATTAATCTATCTTTTCCAAAGATATGATCAAGTCATCAATCCAGATATTTCTTGTTCCACCTCCAGTTTGATAATCAACCCAACCTAGTAGTATATTTTCCATTATCGGAAATTTCCATTGACCATTAGTATCATTTTCCACACAACCTTCTCCATTACCTACCACAGTTAGGGATTCTATTGATTCTCCATCCAACCATAACCGCATTGTATCTTGATTTCCATTAAAATACCAT
This sequence comes from Aquimarina sp. AD1, assembly GCF_003443695.1. NCBI lineage: Bacteria > Pseudomonadati > Bacteroidota > Flavobacteriia > Flavobacteriales > Flavobacteriaceae > Aquimarina > Aquimarina sp. AD1. The sequence goes on from NZ_CP031966.1 coordinate 3,633,390, forward strand.
TGTAACGTAAACCATTTACCTTCTGGTATTTCTATATCAGAATGCTTCCAGCAATCACTTTTTACCCCTTGTGTTTCATAATTAGCCATCAACTTTTTATTATGCTGACCACCATATCTAATTTCCGAAGAATAATCTTCACTTTTTACCTTACCTGAACTCTGGATCATTGTCCAATGGATTCCGTTAGGAGAAGCCTCTTGAACATACATTTTTAGACTACCATAGTATGCATTATTTTTTAATGGAAAAATATGATTGATCCCTAAAAAAGCACGGTTATTATATCCTTCTCCCGTTACAAAATGGACTGATTTATTTCCGTTAAACGATTTGGTATCATCAATAACAGCAATTCCATTACCTGTCTTTTCCCAAGGATCACTTGGCGTTTCTCCAACAGAATACGCCTCGAAACTATCTTTATATAGAACTTCACTAGTCTCATTACAAGAAAGAAGTGACAAAAAAGCTAGTATCATTAAAATCCTTTTCTTCATTTTCTTAACTATTACCTAACCTAATTCTGTAATTCTTTTCACATATTTACCAATAACATCAAACTCCAAATTTACCACAGTACCAACATTAAAAGTATTAAAATTAGTATGTTCATATGTAAACGGGATAATAGCTACACTAAATTCATTCTTTTTAGAATTCACAACTGTTAAACTAACTCCATTAACAGTAACAGAACCTTTTTCGATCGTGATATTATTTAGCAAAGGATCATATTCAAAAGTAAAATACCAACTCCCATTTGCCTCTTTTATATTATTACAAACTGCAGTTTGATCTACATGCCCCTGAACAATATGGCCATCTAATCTAGCCCCAAGTTTCATTCCTCTTTCTAGATTCACAACACTTCCTTCTGTAAGATCATTTAAATTAGTTTTTTCTAAAGTCTCTTTAATAGCAGTAACAGTATAAGTGTCATCTAAAATAGAAACAACAGTAAGACAAACTCCATTATGGGAAACACTTTGGTCAATTTTTAATTCTGAAGTAAAATTCGCACGAACGGTAATATCTAAATTTTCTTGATCAATTTTCAGATTAGTAACTGTTCCCAATTCTTCGATGATTCCTGTAAACATAAATGCGAATTATTTAGTTAAATTTGTGACCTCAAAATTTGAGATCTTTTTTTAGATTTCAAAAATACTTATAAAGTAGATTATAATGAAGAAAGAAGAAAAAATAAGATTAGGTATATCAATAGGTGATCTAAACGGCATAGGAAGTGAAGTAGCTTTAAAGACATTTGCAGATTCTAGAATGCTTGATTTCTGCACTCCTGTAATTTTTGCATCCGTTAAAATTCTTTCTTTTCTTAAAAAGAAGTATAATATTAATGTTAATCTTCATGGAATTGATAAGACTTCACAAATTATAGATGGAAAAATAAATGTCTTAAATGTCTGGAAAGAAGGAGTTGATATTAATTTTGGAGAAGAAGATGAAAAAATTGGAGCTTATGCTATAAAATCACTAAAAGCAGCTACCAAATCATTAAAAAATGATGAAATAGATGTACTTGTAACCGCTCCAATTAACAAACATAGTATTCAATCAGAAGATTTTAATTTTCCAGGGCATACAGATTATTTAGATAAAGAATTAGAGGGAAACAGCTTAATGTTTATGATTACAGATACATTAAAAGTTGGTTTGCTCACAGATCATGTAGCCGTTAAGGACATTGCTGATACGATAACTCCTAAACTTATCGAGCAAAAAGTTGATACCATTTACACTACTTTAAAACAAGATTTTGGCATTAGTAAACCAAAAATAGCAATTTTAGGAATTAATCCTCATAGTGGAGACAATGGTGTCATAGGAAAAGAAGATGAAGAAATTCTAAAACCTACTATCAAGAAAATAAATGAGTCCGGTAAATTAGTATACGGACCTTATGCAGCGGACAGTTTTTTTGGATCAAATAGTTATAAAACATTCGATGCGATCGTTGCATCTTACCATGATCAAGGTTTGATTCCTTTTAAAACATTATCTTTTGGCAAAGGCGTTAACTATACAGCAGGTTTACACAAAGTACGAACATCTCCCGATCATGGGACTGCATTTGAAATTGCAGGAAAAAATAAAGCTGATAATGGATCGTTTAAGGAGGCTGTGTTTGCGGCTTTGAAAATTTTCAAAAACAGAAATGAGTACAAAGAGTTAACAAAAAACCCATTAAAGAAACAACCTCGAAAACCCCAATATAAAAGCAACAAAGAACAATAATTAAAAAGAAAATTAATTGAGTATATCCATACTTAAGAGCTAAAACATTGTCAGAGACTAACTTTCTGATATAATTTTATTTACAAAAATGCATTCATAACGATTTTTTGTTATCTTTGCACCCGCCTTTGCCGAATTGGCAGAGACTCAAAACTGATGATGAAATGAAACCACTAAAAGAGTTTAATATCCCTTTTGTTGGACTGAAGCAAGGATTACACAAGTTTGAGTATCAGATTGGCAATACGTTCTTTGAACATTTTGAGTATGATGAATTTAATGCATCTGCAATTAAAGTTGATTTGGAGTTTAATAAAAAAACGACAATGTTAGAGCTTGGATTTGTGGCCAATGGTACCATAAATGTTAATTGCGATGTCACCAATGAACCTTTTAATTTACCTATTAAGAATGAATTCTTTTTAGTTGTTAAATTTGGAGAAGAGTACAACAATGAGAACGAAGAAATTCTTATTATTCCTTACGGAGAATATGAAATCAACGTTCAACAATATATTTATGAACTTATTGTATTAGGAGTACCTTCTAAAAGAGTTCACCCTGGTGTCGAAGATGGAACATTAGAATCTGATATACTTGAAAAACTAGAAGAATTAAGCCCGAAAGAGAAAACATTAGAAAATGATAACGAGGAAATTGATCCTCGTTGGGATAAATTAAAAAACTTATTAAACGATAAATAATAGCTAAGCAATGGCACATCCTAAGAGAAAAATCTCCAAAACAAGAAGAGATAAGAGAAGAACACATTATAAAGCTACTGTACCACAAATAGCTACAGATCCTACAACAGGAGAAGCACATTTATACCACAGAGCACATTGGTTCGAAGGTAAATTATATTACCGTGGTCAAGTAATTATTGACAATACTGAAGAAGAAGTAGCTTAAGTATATTGTTAAAATTCTAACAAGAACTCTCACAAATGTGAGAGTTTTTTTGTTTTTAGTTGAATATGTGTCAAAATCCAATTATTTTGCGCCATATTTGCATGTAATTTAGTATTTTCAACCACTTTTTATGCGTTTTGTATAACAAGTAACGAAATGAGCTAAGCAATTTATTGATGCTAATTCCTGAAAAGCGAGCAAGCAACAGAGTTATTAGCGAATTCCATCTGAAACCAAATAAAAGATTCAGGTGAAACTAAAATCAAAATATGAGTAAAATCACAGCCGCTATCACAGCTGTAGGCGCTTATGTGCCGGACTATGTGTTATCTAATGATATATTAGCAACCATGGTCGATACAAACGATGAATGGATCACCACTCGTACTGGTATTAAAGAACGAAGAATACTTAAAGAAGAAGGCAAAGGAAGCTCTTTCTTAGGTATAAAAGCAGCAGAAGATTTAATTGCTAAAAAAAATCTCGATCCCAAAGAGATAGATATGGTAATATTCGCAACTGCTACTCCGGATCTTCCAGTAGCAGCAACAGCAGCATATGCTGCATCTGAGATAGGAGCGATAAACGCTTTTTCTTATGACTTACAAGCTGCTTGTTCTAGCTTTTTATACGGAATGTCTACCGCAGCCAGCTATATAGAAGCAGGAAGATATAAGAAAATATTACTAATCGGAGCTGATAAAATGTCTTCAATAATTGATTATACAGATCGAACGACTTGTATCATCTTTGGAGATGGAGGTGGTGCAGCCCTTTTTGAACCTAATGAAGAAGGATTAGGACTACAAGACGAATATTTACGTACGGATGGAGTGGGTCGCCAATTTTTAAAAATTGAAGCCGGAGGATCTATTTTACCACCAACCGAAGAAACAATAGCAAATAGACAACATTTTGTACAACAAGACGGTAAATCTGTTTTTAAGTACGCTGTTTCCAATATGGCAGATGCTAGTACTAAAATCATGGAGCGTAATAATATTACAGGAGATGATGTAGATTGGCTTGTTGCCCATCAAGCTAATAAACGTATTATTGATGCTACTGCTAATAGAATGAACCTAGATGATAGTAAAGTTCTTATGAATATTCATAGATATGGTAATACTACCTCAGCAACTTTACCTTTATTATTAAGTGATTACGAAAAACAACTCAAAAAAGGAGATAATATAGTATTTGCCTCATTCGGTGGAGGCTTTACTTGGGGTTCCATTTTCTTAAAATGGGCCTATAATTCCTAAACAACTAAAACACACAATACCCAACATTATGGATTTAAAAGAAATTCAGAATTTAATCAAATTCGTGGCCAAATCTGGGGCTAGCGAAGTGAAGTTAGAGATGGAAGATGTAAAAATTACTATCAGAACAACTTCAGAAGACAACAAAGAAACAACAATTGTGCAACAAATACCTGTAGGTAGTGCAGTCCCAGCAGCACAACCTGTAACACAAGTACAAGCTGCTGCGCCAGTTGCAGCTGCAGAAACACCCGCAGCAAAAGAAGAAGACGATTCTAAATACATTACTATAAAATCTCCTATCATAGGAACACTTTATAGAAAACCATCTCCGGATAAATCAACTTTTGTAGAAGTTGGAGACACAATCAAAGAAGGAGATGTGCTTTGTATCATCGAAGCAATGAAACTTTTCAATGAAATTGAAAGTGAAGTCTCAGGTAAAATTGTTAAGATTTTAGCTGATGATAATTCTCCTGTAGAATTTGATCAACCATTATTTTTAATAGACCCATCATAACCCAATTTTAAAATTCCAATTGACAAATCCCAAAATCCAATAGTATGGAATTTGGAACATGGAATTTGAGATTTTTAAATTTAGAACGTTATGTTTAAAAAAATTCTAATAGCCAATAGAGGTGAGATTGCAATGCGTGTAATCAGAACCTGTAAAGAAATGGGTATAAAATCCGTAGCAGTATACTCCACTGCTGACGCTGAAAGTTTACATGTTCGTTTTGCTGATGAAGCTGTATGTATAGGACCAGCACCAAGTAGCGAATCATACTTAAAAATGTCCAATATAATAGCAGCTGCAGAAATCACAAATGCCGATGCTATTCATCCAGGGTATGGATTCTTATCAGAAAATGCTAAATTCTCTAAAATTTGTGAAGAGCACGAGATAAAGTTCATCGGTGCTAGTGCAGAAATGATTGATAGAATGGGAGATAAAGCATCTGCTAAATCTACTATGATTGAAGCAGGAGTCCCTTGTGTTCCTGGAAGCGAAGGTGTAATTCCTGATTTCGAAACCTGTATAAAAGTTGCTAAAGAAACAGGCTACCCAGTAATGCTTAAAGCAAGTGCTGGAGGTGGTGGTAAAGGTATGCGTGCAGTTTGGAAAGAAGAAGATTTACAAAATGCTTGGGAATCTGCCAGACAAGAAAGTAAAGCAGCTTTTGGTAACGATGATATGTACATGGAAAAACTTATCGAAGAACCAAGACATATCGAAATCCAAGTTGTAGGTGATAGTAATGGTAGAGCTTGTCACTTGTCTGAAAGAGACTGTTCTGTACAACGAAGACACCAAAAACTTACTGAAGAAACTCCTTCTCCGTTCATGACAGATGAACTAAGAGATGAAATGGGAGCAGCAGCAGTTAAAGCTGCAGAATATATTAAATACGAGGGAGCTGGAACTGTAGAATTCTTAGTTGATAAACATCGTAACTTCTACTTTATGGAGATGAATACTAGAATCCAAGTAGAGCATCCTATCACAGAGCAAGTAGTAGATTATGATTTAATTAGAGAACAAATACTAGTTGCTGCTGGAGTACCAATTTCTGGTAAAAACTATTACCCACAATTACACTCTATTGAATGTAGAATCAACGCTGAAGATCCGTACAAAGATTTTCGCCCTTCACCAGGTAAGATAACGAATTTACATCTTCCAGGTGGTCACGGAGTACGTATAGATACTCATGTATACAGTGGTTATATTATTCCACCGAATTACGATTCTATGATCGCTAAATTAATCACCACTGCTCAAACTCGCGAAGAAGCAATCAATAAAATGAAAAGGGCTCTTGATGAATTTGTAGTAGAAGGAATAAAAACTACTGTCCCATTCCATAGGCAACTTATGGATCATCCCGATTATGTTTCTGGAAATTACACCACGAAGTTTATGGAGGATTTTGAGATGGAAGAACCAAAAGATAACTAACTAACAATTAAGCCTCATTACTGAGGCTTTTTTTATGAACTTATTATAATGGATTTTAGCTATTGGGAATATAAAACGTGGTTATCCAATGTCGATTTTACTATCATCGGAAGCGGAATTGTTGGATTAAACAGTGCTCTAAGAATACACCAAAAGTTTCCAAAGGCTAAAATACTTATATTAGAACGAGGAGTTTTTCCTAATGGAGCAAGCACTAAAAATGCAGGTTTCGCCTGTTTTGGAAGTATCTCCGAAATTCTGGATGACCTAGAGACTCACTCTCAAGAAGAAGTTTTAGATTTAGTACAAAAGAGAAGAAATGGCCTTCAATTATTGCGTAATAATCTCGGTGATTCTAATATTGATTATCATCGTAACGGAGGTTACGAGCTTTTTACAAAAACTGATTTTAATCTATATGAAAATTGCATTTCTAAAATCTCAGATATAAACTCCCTATTAACACCTGTTTTTAAAGATGACGTATTTTTAGAAACAAAGAATACTTTCTGCTTCAAAAATATTCAACCGCATTATATCGTAAATCAATTTGAAGGGCAAATCGATACCGGTAAAATGATGAGCGCATTACTGCAAAAAGTTCAAACTTCTGGTGTTAAGATATTAAACAACTGTATTGTCGAGGATCTTATTGAAAATCCGAACACTGTCGAAATAAAAACAAATCATTTTACGTTTTCCTCTAATAAAGTACTAATCGCCACCAATGGTTTCGCCTCTCAATTTGGAATTCAAAATGTAAAGCCTGCGCGAGCACAAGTAGTAATAACCAAACCAATTGAAGGCTTAAATATTAAGGGTACATTTCACCTAGACAAAGGGTATTATTACTTCAGAAATATTGATAATCGAATACTTTTTGGTGGAGGAAGAAATCTTGATTTCAAAGCTGAGGAGACTACTAAACAAGGTCAAACAGAATTAGTACAACAAGAACTAGAAAAGATTTTAAAAGAAACTATCTTACCAGGTACTACTTTTGAAATTGAATATCGCTGGAGTGGTATTATGGGAGTTGGTTCCCAAAAAAAATCTATTGTCAAACAAGTATCCAATAATATTTTCTGCGGAGTTCGGCTTGGTGGTATGGGTATAGCAATTGGAAGTCAGGTTGGCATGGAGCTAGCAGATTTGTTATAAATCAATTTCCGATTAACTATGAAAAAAATCTTTCGTTTGATTTTCAAAGGTTTTTTAGCCTTCTTAATCCTTAGTGTAATCTGGGTATTCATATACAAATGGGTCAATGTTCCCGTGACTCCACTGATGATTATTAGAAACGCTCAATCCATCGAAAAAATCCCAATAGAACATCAATGGGTTGACCTAAAAAATATCTCTAAAAACTTACAACTTGCCGTTATCTGTAGTGAGGATCAACATTTTCTAGAACATAGAGGTTTTGACACCAAGGCAATTGAAAAAGCAATTAAAGAACACAAAACAGGGAAACGATTAAGAGGTGCTAGCACTATATCCCAACAAACAGCAAAGAATGTTTTCTTATGGCCACAACGAAGTTGGATACGTAAAGGGCTAGAAAGTTATTTTACTTTTTTGATAGAAACTCTCTGGAGTAAAGAACGTATTCTTGAAGTATACCTTAACAGCATAGAAATGGGAAATCAAATTTATGGTGCAGAAGCTGCCGCTATATTTTGGTTTAATAAACCTGCCACAAGTCTTACTAAAAATGAAGCTGCCGCAGTAGCAGCAATACTTCCTAACCCTAGAAAATATCTAGCAGAACCAGCATCTAATTATATACAAAAAAGAAAAAAATGGATTCTCCTACAGATGCGTAATTATGGAGCTTTTTCTATTTCTAAGTAGAAAAAATATCTCCAGATGGTAGGGTAAAATCCGAGTGGTTTGTTTTAAAGTAAATCCCTTAAAATTCTTTATTATGAAAACCAATTCAGGAAATAATACCTTTTTACAACATACGAATGGGATAAAAAATAGCTTAGCTACCCAATATTCTGACTTCTCTACATCACCTCAATTTGTAAATCTAAATACCAAAAACCTACCTGGAATTCCCACAATAATATCGGGAAAAATCTTTACCAAAAACAAACAGATAGTACCAAATGCAAAAATAGAAATCTGGCATGCAGACGATGCAGGTGCGTATCATAATGATGGTAATTTTTATTTTCCATCCCAAACAACGTTAACAGGATGTATTATTACGGACGCATCTGGAGCTTATAAAATAAAAACTATACGACCAGGTGTATATGGATATAGAGCTAGGCATTTTCATTATAAAATTTCTGCTAAAGGGCATCATTCATTGGAAACTCAAATTTATTTTAAAGACGACCCAAGAATATTAATTGATGAAATTGCTATAGTAGCAGAAAATTGTAGAGTTATCGATTTTAATTATAATAATATGGGATATCTAGAAGGTATTGTAGATGTTTTTCTTCCAAAAACTTAATTTTAGTGAATCCACTAAAGAAGAAAATTATTAGTTTAAAATTAGTCTTCTTTTTGCTTAACGAAGTTCATATTTGTGCAATTATTACAGTTGTTCTATATTAGAATTCTAAATCTATTTTTTTTTGGGAAACATTAAAGAAACTCTATATGATCATTGTCAACAATTTGTACAGGATCGCTTAAATCGTATTGAACATAGAATTGCTAATATTCAGGAATCTCTTAACTCTGAGACAAAAAGTACCGCTGGTGACAAACATGAAACTGGGAGGGCAATGTTGCAATTAGAAAGAGAAAAAGCAGGAGCGCAATTAGCAGAGGTTCAAAAACTTCAAGAAACCTTAGCTAAAATTGATATATACTCGTCTTCTAAAGTAATACGATTAGGAAACATCATAGAAACATCACTAGGGAATTATTTCTTAAGCATTTCGTCCGGGAAAATTATTATAGACAATAAAACGTATTTCGCAATAGCTACCAATACTCCAATTGGAAAATTACTATTAGGAAAAAAGATAGGTGATTATTTTAACTTTAATGGGAATGAAATACAAATAAAAAATTTGGTGTAATTATAAAATAAAATCTAATAGATTTGTACAATATAAACATCTACAATAATGAAAAACAACTACTCATTACTTTCTATAATTATTCTTTTGATCACTAGTTCATTACAAGCTCAAACAAAAGCTGTAACAGAAACTGGTGAAGAAGTAATTTTATATACCGATGGTACATGGAAATACCTAAATCAAGAAGAGGAAATTGAAAAAGAAATTACTACGAATCCTGCTACATTCGAAAAAAGTGAGAAATCAACTTTCTTATTAAAAAGCAACAGTACTAAATTAGGGTTTTGGTTAAACCCCAAAAAATGGTCTTTTAAAAAAGGGGTTAATAATGATGATGCTGAGTACGAACTTCAATTACGTGGAGAAGATTTATATGCTATAATTATTACTGAAAAAGTAGAAATTCCTCTAGAATCATTTAAAGAATTAGCACTTGAAAATGGAAGAGAAATTGCTCCTGACATACAAGTTGTAAAAGAAGAATACAGAATGGTCAATGGATTGAAAATGTTATTGATGCAGATGGACGGTACCATGCAAGGAATAAAGATTTCTTATTACGGGTACTATTTTTCGAATGAAGAAGGATCAGTTCAATTTTTAGCATATACATCTCAAAATCTTTTAGAGGAATATAAGCCCGTTGCCGAAGAATTATTAAATGGTATTGTTATAACAGAATAGATCAAACGCCCCCATTAATATAATATATAAATAGAGGTACTAGAAATTTGTTAAATCTAATAGTATAAAAAAATGATTTTAAGTAAATTGCTACCTCACAAATTGTCAATCTAAATGAAGAAGCTTTCTTTATTACTTCTAATCGTAGTAATTGTTTTTGGGTGTAAACCATATCAGAATACTAAAATCAGAAAAGGTCAAATGACTTATGAAGAATTTAGAGCCCAACAACGATCATTTCCAAGTAAAGATGGCATAATTAAATATATAGATAAAGGAAGTGGACCGGCAATTGTACTTCTTCATGGGGTTCCTACTTCTGGATGGCTATATCGTAAAATGATAGACCCTCTGGTTGCTGGAGGCTATCGAGTTATTGTTCCAGATATGTTAGGATATGGTTCTAGCGATTCTCCAGAAGGATATAAAATTTATAGTGAAAAAGAACATGCTAAAAGGCTTCTCGCTTTAATGGATGGTTTAGGTATTGAATATTGGTCTCACGTAATGCACGATGTAGGAGGTGTATGGACTTGGGAGCTCTTTAATCAAGCTCCTAAACGAATTGAAGAACTTATTATACTAAATACATTATTGTATGAGGAAGGTTTTTATCCGCCAATACGATTTAGTCCTGGTCCAGCTGCTAAAGCTGCAATGTGGTCCTATCGGAATGGAGTTACAACCAATACACTTCTGAAATCATTATTCAAAGAAGGGCTTAAAGAAAATACTTTAAACGAAATAGATGTAGAGGGTTATAAAACTCCTTTATTAGAAGGTAAAACTGATGGGATGTATTATTTCTTTACAAGAACTTGTAATTATTTTCCTGATTATTCTTTAGTTTTTGAAAATATTGAAATTCCTGTTGCAGTTATTTGGGGGATTCATGACACCATGTTACAATGGACTCCTCAACAAACTAAAGTGACAAATGCCCTGAAAATTGATGAGGCAGATATTCATTTTATAGATGAAAAACATTTTATACAAGAAACTAAAGCAGAAGAAATATCTTATAAAATTTTGGATTTTCTTCGATAGAAAAATACTATTAGTTTCGTCCAGTACTGGTTATCCATTTTTGTAATTCTACTCTAAAAACAGTACCGTTGATTAACTCATGTACTTGTTCTAGTTCATCTTTACTTATTGCTAAATCAATTTTATCAGATGGCGTTCTAAGTAATAGTGATCTGCAATTATGACTACATTGATCACAACATTGAGATTGCTCGGTAAGTCTGCATGAATCCGAAAAATCCTTAAGTTCATTTAAGGTAAGTAAAAATCCAATATCCCTAAATACCAATTGAACTTTTGGCGAATCATCTGATTTTTGTTTTCTCCAAAAGAAAGATATTCCAATTTTATTACTGTAAATTCTATCTATAGCACTCATTCTGAATCATATTTGATTCAAAAATATTAATTATTTATAATTAATCTAAATAAAAATAGATTAAATTATATCTTTTAACTTCAATTGTAGAGAAACTGTTCCGTTCCACTCATTTTCATCAATGTTATATGCTACTTTCACATTCTGATTATCGGATATCAAATTAAATTTAGGTCCTAGATTAAAACCAATTCCTCCTATTGCCAATCCATTTTTTTGCATCTTGCACTTTAAATGTTTCTCATCTGCTCCTACGCATTTTGCATACCCCGTATCTTTTACATTTTCTGTCATAAACACAGGCGCCAGATTCCCTGGACCAAAGGGTGCAAATTGTTTTAAAATTCTAAAAAACTTAGGTGTAATTTGATCCAACTCCATTGTTGTATCTATCATTATTTCTGGTGTCAATAATCTTTTGTCGATAGTGGTAGCTACTACTTCTTCAAATTTTTTCTTAAACGGCTCATACTGTTCTTCTTTCAATGTTAATCCTGCTGCGTATTTATGACCTCCAAATTGTTCTATATATTCTGCGCATTCATTCAATGCGTTATATACATCAAATCCTTTAACTGATCTGGCAGAAGCGGCTAACTTAGAACCACTCTTTGTGAAAACTAAGGTTGGTCGATAATATGTTTCTGTAAGTCTGGATGCTACAATTCCGATTACTCCTTTATGCCAATTCTCATCATAAACTACTGTTGTGAATTTATCTTCTTCAGAATTTTGGCTTATTTGCTCTAAAGCTTCTTCAGTAATACTTTTATCAGCATCTTTTCGATCACTATTATACGTTTCTATCTCAGAAGCATATTGTAATGCAAGCTCTAAATCATTCTCCTTAAGCAAGTTTACCGCATGCAATCCATGTTTCATTCTTCCTGCTGCATTAATTCTAGGAGCCAACATAAATACTACATCAGTAATTGTTAGCGTTTTCTTTTTTACTTGCGATAACATTGCTTTAAAACCTGTTCTTGGATTTTGATTTATTACTTTTAAACCAAAATAAGCAAGCACCCTATTCTCTCCTGTTATCGGAACAATATCCGCTCCGATTGCTGTAGCAACAAGGTCTAAATATATTAGAAGATCTTCTATAGAATCACCTCTTTTAGAAGCAATAGCTTGTATTAGTTTGAAACCTACTCCACAACCACATAATTCTTTATAAGGATAATCACAATCTTCTCTCTTAGGATCCAATACTGCAATTGCTTTTGGAATTATATCTCCCGGTCTATGATGATCACAAATGATAAAATCAATTCCTTTTGATTTTGCATATGCCACCTTTTCTATTGCTTTTATACCACAATCCAACGCTACAATAAGTGAAATATCATTATCAGAGGCATAATCAATTCCTTGATAAGAAACCCCATATCCTTCTGCATATCGATCCGGAATATATGTTGCTACTTGTGATGTAATGGTTTCTAAATACGAAGACATCAGAGCTACAGAAGTAGTTCCATCTACATCATAATCTCCATAAACCATAATATTCTCTTCATCTGATATTGCTTTTTCTATTCTAGAAACAGCAATATCCATATCTTTCATCAAAAAAGGATCATGTAAATCTTTTAAGGAAGGTCTAAAAAACTGTTTAGCTTGATCGAATGTATCAACTCCTCTTTGAACTAGTAAAGAAGCAATGATTTCATCTACATTAAGTGCTTTTGACAGGTTGGTAATTGCAGTAATATTTGGTTTTGGTCTAAGCGTCCATCTCATTGGCATTATCCTTCCGAAATTATTTAAAAAACCAAAGTACAAAAAACATCGCTACTCGTTCCGGTTTGACATTAGTTTTGTATTTTGGTTTGCTAAAATTAAATTAACTCAAAAAAATATACATACACATGCCATTAGTTACACCTCTATCCGCAGAACATGATATAGAAACCAAAGAATTGGCGGAATTCTTTAACGAAACCTTAGGTTTCTGTCCAAATTCTGTATTGACCATGCAGCGAAGACCAGCCATTTCTAAAGCCTTTATTAATCTTAACAAAGCGGTTATGGCAAATGAAGGTCGTGTAACCTCTGCTCTAAAACGTATGATTGCTTGGGTAAGTAGTAATGCTACAGGATGTAGATATTGTCAAGCGCACGCTATACGTGCTGCAGAACGTTATGGTGCAGAACAGGAACAGTTAGATAATATTTGGGAATATAAAACACACCCAGCTTTTAGTGATGCGGAACGTGCTGCACTAGATTTTTCACTTGCTGCTTCTTTGGTACCTAACAATGTTGATGAGGCTATCAAAACAGAACTTTATAAATATTGGGATGAAGGTGAAATCGTAGAAATGCTTGGTGTGATTTCTTTGTTTGGATATCTAAATCGTTGGAATGACTCTATGGGAACTACCGTAGAAGAAGGCGCTATTGAATCTGGCGAACAATATCTCGGAAAACACGGTTGGGAAAAAGGAAAACACGTATAATATCTATTGAACATATAGGTTTTCTTATCTCTTAAAATATCAGGCCTCACAAATTTCAATAATCTGTGAGGCCTTTTTATGATTGTTTTTAGACAGAAATAATCTTCTCTCGTACTGCTTTAATAATCAATCCCGCAGTGTTTTTTACCTCTAATTTCATCATTAAATTTTTTCGATGGCCTTCTATGGTTCGAACACTCAAAAATAATTCCGCCGCAATTTCTGCCGTCGTAAATTCTTTGGTCACCAACTCCAACACTTCTAACTCTCTAGTAGTAAGATGATAATCTTTTCCAATTACAGGAGGTTTGTTGGACTTATTCTTTAATCCTTTCAGTAACGCCTGAGAAACAAAAGGATTAAAATAAAAACCTTTATCACATACAGATCGTATTGCATCCTCTAATTCTTGTGGATTGGTATCTTTAAGCAAGTATCCATTAGCTCCAACTTCCATCAAATATGATATCATTCGCTCTTCTTTATGCATAGTGAGAATAATAACTTTCATATTTGGATATGACTCTTTTATTTTTAACGTAGCGTCTACTCCATTCATTTCTTCCATTTCTAAATCTAATAGAATCACATCTGGAACAAGTTTATTTAATTTAGCTAATAGATCTTTGCCGCTTACAGCTTCTAAAACCAGTTCTATATTGTCCATTTTATCCAAAAGTGATTTAATCCCTTCTCGAAACAAATTATGATCATCTACTAATCCTAGTTTTATAATTTCCATGGGTATTTATTTAGGTTGTTAAGAGTGCATTTACTATGGTATTTTGAGTAATACTTTCATTCCAGATTTTTCTTCTAAAAAGCTAATGGTTCCTGATAAAATGGACAACCTGCTTTCTATATTTTTTAGTCCTAATCCTTTTCTATATTGAAGCTGTTTTTGATTTAAACCTTTTCCATCATCCTCATAAACAATGATTAATGTCTCTTTTTCATTTTTCATTTCGATTTTTATTTCTGTAGCTTCTGCGTGTTTAAGTGTATTGGTAATTAACTCCTGAATAATTCTATAAAGATTTAGCTCTTTTGTCTTAGATACAGAATATGTGGTGTTATTTATAAAAGAAATATTGATTTTACCAGTGTCTCGTATGGTTTGCACTAAACTATCTATGGCCTCCATAAATCCCAATTTTTCTAATACTACAGGTCTTAAATCTTTAGAAATACTGCGTACACTCTGTATCATATCATCAAAAAAACCACTTATTTTATCTGCTATCGTTGTTAATTCTTCTGGATTTAATTCATGAGTTATTTGACCAATATATAATTTAGTAGTTGTTAACATAGCTCCAACATCGTCATGTAATTCCTTTGCGATTCTGCTGCGTTCTACTTCTTGACTTTGGATAGCTGTTTTTAGTAACTCCTTTTGATAATCTGACTCTGCTTTTTGATGCCTTTTTTGTTGTTCTAATAGTCTTCGCTGATAAATAATAAAAAATACAATCACTGATAGTGATAATAAAAAAATCACTATCATACCAATGATAATAATCTTTAATGCTATGGCTTCTTCGGATTCACCCATAAAGCGATGGTATAAAAAATTGTCAATACAATATTTACAATAGCATGGAGTCCCCAAACGAGATAACTAGCTTCTGTAGACCCTTGAAACATATTGTTATTAATAAAAAACAGGATTAAGTTACTGGAAAAATAAATTAAAAAACCAGCATTGATCCAAAACATAGGATTGGTTTCCAGCGCATTGTATTTTACTTCCTTTAATAAAGCATAAAAATAACTAAGTGAAAGAAATATTACTATGATACCTAAAAGTGTCGTTACATTAGAATTAAATGTATTTAAATTTTGAAAAAATAGCGTATTTGTTATGGCAAAAACAGTAAATGTAATCCCCAGAATAATAAAAAACTGTTTTGGGAAAATTTTTGACAGTACAATTCTATAGATATTAATAATTAATATAAACTCGATCACTGCATAAAAGTGATAAAGAGGGAGATTATTAATTTTTTGATACCATAATATATTAGCAATGAATTCAACTATAAAAACGATTATGAGTAAATAAAATAGTTTTAGTTGGGTTGCGGATAATGATTTGAATTTAAATATTGATAATATTAAAGGTATAACCACTATAAAAGATGAAATCAGACGTAAACTATCAAAAAGTTCTTTACTCATTCGAATTGAATTTTTGTCCTTTATGCTTCGGGACACGTGGGTGGACAAGGACTAGAATATTCTATAAAAATCTCTTCATCAGTAAATTCTAATAACGCATGCCTTGATAAAATTTCAGTGATAACTTCACCCACAGGAGTGATTCCTATGACTGGAGTAAACGAAATCATATCTCTTTTATGAAACTTATTCATATCAACTCCGGGATAGAGAATAAACTCCTCAATTTCTCCCAATAAAGAATCATTAATAAGATCGATTATATCAATATTATCAATTAAATAATAATTTACTCGCTCTCTTTGTCTTGTTTTTGTATCAACCGCTACAAAAAGATCATCTATCAAATTATCTTCAAGATTGTTCCAATTGGTTAAAATCATCTCTTTAAAAATCCCTGGCACCAATACTCCTCCAGTATCCAGATCTCCTATTGTTCCATTCTGAATTGGCTCTACCGGTTCCTTATATTTTGGAATCAAAGTAAAAAACAAATTGTTGATTGTATCTTCTAGGTCTACTTCTATAATTGGCACAAAAGTGAAATTCTTTTTGTCTTCTACTTCTAATGCCATATGAGTTTTAATTCTTTGAATAGTTTTTCCATCATCTTTAAGGCTATTTAATATAGCAACATCTACAGCATCCATCTGAAAGTAATTAGCTCTAGTATAGTATCCACTAAAGGGCCTACCTTTTGTTTCATTTAGGCGTTGAAAGTGTCTGGCTAACAACAATACTTCTTCCTGTTGCCATCTCTCAATTTTCTCTGCTTGTTCTAAAGTCATTAATTGTTTTGGTTGGATTGCCTGTTCCATTTGTGTGAAAATTTATACGTTAAATTGGTTTATTCCTTTAAAACTAAACAAAAAACACCTTTGGAGCTAATAATGAATGCATTAACAAGTAATAACCATTAAAAAACACGTATTTACCACGTGTTTATTTCGTTGAACCTACCATTAATTTTTACAAACAGGTAATTCTACGGCATAATTGCAGTAAATACTTAAATATAAAAACAGATACTTATACGCTATTGAAAAACAACCAGTTACAATACTTTTGAATGTAATTAAAAAACACATTAAAGGGTAGCTACTTTTTTGATTACATCGGCGGATTCGAAAAGCCTAATTTTAAACAGAGTAGAGGATTAATAACATAAATCATGGAATTAAAAGAAGCAGTATTAACTCATTTAGATGCAAAACAAACAGGCTCTATTCTGATAAGGTGTGAAGGTGGATACGTAGCCCGTTTTACGTTATCTTATACATTAAATGGCAAGGAGTTTAGTAAACACTCTGGAGATATATCATTAGGAGTGAATAAATCCGAAACTATCCCAGAAGGTGCTACTTCTATTTACTTAAAAGTGGAAGAAAACTGGGCATTTGGATGGTCAACTATTTTTACAAAGAGCTACGATAAGCCCGTAACAGAATGCTATAAGGTGTATGGTACTACCTTAGATCCTAAATACGCAAAAATCTCTTGTTAGTTTTATTAAC
Organism: Aquimarina sp. AD1; assembly: GCF_003443695.1. NCBI lineage: Bacteria > Pseudomonadati > Bacteroidota > Flavobacteriia > Flavobacteriales > Flavobacteriaceae > Aquimarina > Aquimarina sp. AD1. The sequence continues at coordinate 3,651,088 of NZ_CP031966.1, forward strand.
GATTTTGAAAAAAATCATCTTACACTTCTATAACCATATAGCAACCTTTATCACTGGATTTAGGTTGTTATTTTTTAAAGTAAAATCGAAAACTTTCCCAAAGTAAATAAGCGCTCATAAGTATAATAAGAATAGCCCACATCCAATAAGTACCAAAGGTATTTTCTGCAATAGCCTGCGTATCTGATATCTGAATTGCTCCTTCTCTTTCGAACTGTTTTGTAAATAAATAATCCAGCTGAAGATATGTACTTAATACAGATTGTAAACCTAAAAACAAGATAACAACTACTTCGAGTTTTCTACTCTTAAATAAGGTAATAACAAATAAAAAGATCGCAAAACCACTCATTACAGATACTCCCCAAAAAGATCTAATCCATAATAACAACGAAAGTATCATAACTCCTATTAATACTCTAAGTGCTATCATAGAATTTCTGTGCGATTTTGCAGACATTATTAACAAAGCTCCAATTACAGCTGGTCCTAATAATCCTCCTGCCGCTACTAAGGCATTACCTATAAAAGGAGAAACATAGCTTCCTCCTAAATGGTAGTAAGCAACACCACCTCCATTCTCATAAATTTCTAAATGCTCAAAACTACCTCCTAGTAATACCGCCATAATGCCATGACCCATTTCGTGGAACCAAGTTCCCAATAATCTAAAGGGATATTGAAACCATCCAAAATATGGTAACTGCCATAATATGACTACAACAATAGCCACGATAATTATAGTATAATCGAAACGTTTAGAGATACTTGTAATTTTTAAATTATTTTACAGTTTATAGTATAGAGGCAAAATTTGCAACTTCAAATTCACAAAAATCATTCTTATGAACTCTCCAAAAAACAAATATTTACTTTCTATTCTAGTTTGCTTCCTAACTATTGGTATATATGGCCAGGAAAAAGTTACAGAAGAAACATTTTTTTCAAACAAAAAATCTTCGTCAGAAAAATCCACAATGCCCATATATAAACCCAACTATAAGTTAGATGAACAAATAAAAAACACCCTTATTAATGATACTGATCCTATAATGCCAATATATAAGCCTTATCTTTCTTTAGAATTTAAATCTAAGAATTCCTTAGCGAAGGTTAATTTAAAAACCTTGAAAGAAATCAAAGAAAATTTGAAAAACAATTAAGTCAAATTACCCAAGTCTTTTAGTAAGAGTCTGATCTTTAAAAGAAATTCCACTCCAACCTGTTTTCATAAAATTCCGAATATTTTGGTGATCAGTTCCTTCAGGGTTTTGCAAAACATTTCTATAATGTTCTCCAAAACAATTCAATGTTTCCTCTACTTCTAAATCGTGAATTTTTGCAAACGAAAATAACTTACAAGAACCAGAGTTTTGTCCAGTTTCATTAGTTACATTTCCATTAATGAAGGATGTAGGCTCAAAACTATAGTGAGCTTCAATAATATCCATAGTATTCTGGAATGTAATTTCTGTAGGATATTTTCTAAGTCTCTTAATAAAATCAGATATATTCATATATTATTTTTTTCCTCCAACGACAATAACTATTTCACCTTTAGGAGGTTTATTTTCATAATGTGATAATACTTCTTGTGCAGTTCCACGAACGGTTTCCTCATGAAGTTTACTTAATTCTCTCGATACAGAAAGCATTCTATCAGCTCCAAAATATTCTACAAAATTACCTAAAGTCTTAATAAGTTTATGTGGAGATTCATAAAATATCATGGTTCTAGTTTCCTCTGCCAATATTTTCAATCGTGTTTGCCTACCCTTTTTTACTGGAAGAAATCCTTCGAAAACAAATTTATCATTTGGCAAACCACTATTAACCAAGGCTGGAACAAATGCCGTAGCTCCTGGTAAACATTCTACATCAATACTATTTTCTACACACGCCCTGGTCAATAAAAATCCAGGATCGCTAATTGCAGGTGTTCCAGCATCACTAATTAAAGCTATATTTTCTCCACTTTGCAACTTTCTAATGACACTATCTATAGTTTTATGTTCATTATGCATATGATGACTTTGCATATGAGTAGTAATTTCGAAATGTTTTAACAATTTACCACTAGTACGGGTATCTTCGGCTAGAATTAAATCCACTTCTTTTAGCACTTTAATAGCTCTAAAAGTCATATCTTCTAAATTACCAATTGGAGTAGGGACGATAAATAATTTGGACATATTTTAGGGTCTTACTTTTTTTCCTATTGTATATGATATAATAAGGAATATTAATCCTAAAGTTGCGAATAATCCTTGCCCATCATCTTTCATATAATGTGCGGTAAAAGCAAGTACCATATCAAAAAAGAATCCAGCATACGCCCATTCCTTCAACCATTTTATTTTATTAGTAAGAATTACAATAATCCCGCCTATTTTTGCTATCGCCAGAGGAATAACCAGATATGTTGGATAGTCTAGGTTTTCAAAAAAACCTCTTACCATTTCTGTATTTCTAAAGTACATCTGTGCAGAAAACAACATAATTCCGCACATCGCTACCGTGGCAATCCAGTAGATAATTTTCATATAAATAGTTTTATTTTTATTAAGGTTATTAGTAACAAAAGAATGTTAATCCTTACCTAGAATTCATACTTATTAGTTACGATCTCCATAAAACGTTCTTCATACTCTTCTTTTCCTTGCCAATTGTTATAATCAGGCTTTACCATATTTTTAATAAATTGCTTCGCTCCACTTTTACTATTAAGTGTATTTAATTGTGAAAGTACACGATTATAATCTGTAGAACTCCCATCAAACAAATGTTTTATAAAAGCCAATCTATCATTTAATCCAATATTGATTCCCCTTTTTAATTGATCATTTAGTGATTTTGGTTTTTCTTCTACATCATTCATCTTTTCTAAAATAGGCATACTTTGAGGTACTGATCCTATTTCTTCCATATCATTTTTTTCATAAACAGGTTCGGATAAAGAAACATTCTCTTCTGTAAACTTAGGAGCAGGGACAAAAAGATCTTCTGTAACTTTCTCATTAATCTTTTCGATTACGATTTCTGGTTTTTGTTCCTCAATTACTTCAGGTATTGATTCCGCAACTTTATCTTCCAGACTAAACATAGTCTCTGCAACTTCATTTGTTTCTATTTCTTGATCTAAACTAACAATTGGTTTAGGTTTTATCTCATCTGAAACATCCTCTGTATGAGTATCTGATGTATCTGTTACTTCTAAAGCCTCCTTGATACTCCCTATTGTTGGTTGAATATCTGCAAAATGAGACTCTGCAAAATTTAAAACACTTAATTTTTCATATAACAACCTTGCCTCTTCCTGCAATTGTGGTAAGGTAGATCTATCTTTAAGTTGCAATATCCTATGTGCAATACTTATCAATTCTGCTTCCAATTTCTTCTTCATAACTTTCTTATTCGTTTGGGCTATGCTTTTTGTTTTTTAATAAATTTACCTCATCTTTAAAGCAATACCAAAAAGTAAAAATGAAATGAAGGATTATTTCCATTATCATCTTAAAATTCAATTGGTATTATTAAAGAGTAGGGTTTCTTTTAATTGATGCTGAAAAATACAAAATGTTTCTCGAAAATACAGTAAATCATAAAGAGCAATTTGGCTGGATAGAAGTTATCTGTGGTTCGATGTTTTCGGGAAAGACCGAAGAATTGATCCGTAGATTAAAACGCGCGCAATTTGCTAAACAAAAAGTTGAAATTTTTAAACCAGCTATCGATGTCAGATATGATGACGAGATGGTTGTTTCTCATGATGCCAATGAAATTCGTTCTACTCCTGTTCCTGCAGCAGCAAATATTAGAATTCTTGCAGATACTTGTGATGTAGTCGGTATTGACGAAGCACAATTTTTTGACGATGAAATCGTAAGTGTCTGTAACGACTTAGCGAATAAAGGTATTCGGGTTATCGTTGCAGGTTTGGATATGGATTTTAAAGGAAATCCTTTTGGACCTATGCCGGCACTTATGGCTACAGCAGAATACGTAACCAAAGTCCACGCAGTTTGTACAAGAACTGGTAATCTTGCTCAATTTAGTTATCGAAAATCTAAAAAAGATGATTTAGTACTACTTGGCGAAACTGATGAATACGAACCTTTAAGTCGTGCAGCTTACTATAAAGCTTCTTTAAAAGAAAAAGTAAAACAAATAGAAGTTACCGATCCCAAAGAATTATCTGAAAATTCTAAAAAATCTGATGAGTAAAGTAAAAGAAACAATTCTTGAAATTAATCTGACTCATCTTACTCATAATTACACATACTTAAAAAGTAAGCTTGATTCAAAAGTTAAATTGTTAGCTGTAGTAAAAGCTGCAGGATATGGAAGTGATGCTGTAACAATAGCAAAACATCTGGAAAAAATAGGTGCTGATTATTTTGCTGTTGCTTATGTTTCAGAAGGAATTATTTTACGAAAAGCAGGAGTAAAAACACCTATATTAGTACTACACCCACAACCCATAAATTTTTCAGCACTAATTGAATATAATTTAGAACCTAGTGTATATAGTCCAAGAATTATACAAGAATTCATAAAGGTTGCAGAAGCGGAAAATCAAAAAGATTATCCTGTACATGTTAAGTTTAATACGGGTTTAAATCGATTAGGTTTTTGGGAGAATGATGTAGATTATATAATGAGTTGTTTACATCAAACCAACGCTATTAAAGTAAAATCGCTATTCTCTCACCTTGCAGCAAGTGAGGATCATAATGAGAAAAAGTTTACAGTGAGTCAAGTCAACTCATTTCAGAAAATAAGCTCAGACATTATTAATAAGTTAGGTTATAAACCTATACTTCATCAATGTAATACCTCAGGAATATTGAATTATCCCGAAGCGCATTTTGATATGGTTCGTGCCGGAATAGGATTATACGGTTATGGGAATGATGCAGATTATGATACTCATTTAAAACCTATAGCATCCCTTAAGTCGATTATCTCACAGATTCATACACTAGAGCCTGGTGAAACTTTAGGATACAACAGAGCTTTTGTTTCTAATGGCTATACCAAAACGGCAACTATACCAATCGGTCACGCGGATGGAATCGGAAGACAATATGGAAATAGGAAAGGTTTCTTTATTGTAAACGGAAAAAAAGCTTTTATCCTTGGAAATGTCTGTATGGATATGATAATGATTGATATCACAGACATTGATTGTAAAGAAGGAGATGAAGTAATTATATTCGACAACATTTCTTCTGCATCTATAATTGCTGAAAGTGCAGGAACAATTTCTTATGAACTCCTTACAGCTATTTCTCCAAGAGTAAAACGTGTTATTATCGGTAATAATTGAATTTGATCGAATTTACAGTCTATTTTTTTTAACACTTTTTTAAATATTGATTTATTTTTTACGTATTTTGTTATCAATAATACTAACTAAAATAAAATAATCATGCTTAAAGAATTTAAGGAATTTATAATGACAGGTAATGTCGTTGAATTTGCTGTCGCTGTTATCATGGCAACTGCAATTGGTGGCGTTGTCAAAGGTTTTGTATCCAATATTGTAATGCCTGTTGTAGGTTATTTCTCAGGAGGAATGGACTTTAGCAGTAAAAAAATCATTCTTCAAGAAGCAGTTGTAGATGCTACAGGTGCCATAACTACCGCTGAAAACGCAATAACTTATGGAGCTTGGATTAATACCATTATTAATTTAATCATTGTTGGATTCGTAATGTTTATGATTGTTAAAGCATATAATAAAACTAAGAAGCCTGTAGAAGAAGCTCCTGCTGAACCAGCTGGACCAAGTCAAGAAGAGTTATTAGCAGAAATAAGAGATCTACTTAAAAAGTAACACCTAATCTTATTATTAAATGAATTATCTATAGCTACCGCTATACTACATATTCTAACTAAACCACTCAAGAAATTGAGTGGTTCTTTTTTACAATTTGTTATGTATATAACAAATTGTTTAAATTAATATTATTTTATTAAAAAATATAAAACTGTTATAAATAATCAGCACATTTGCTGGAATCTAAAAAAAAGACCGATTTTTGTGTCTATAAAAGTCATTAATAAATTAAGCAGATGAAAGTAGCTGTTGTTGGTGCCACTGGATTGGTAGGTACTGTAATGTTAAAAGTATTAGAAGAACGTAATTTTCCAGTAACAGAATTAATTCCTGTTGCCTCAGAAAGGTCTATTGGAAAAAAAATATCGTATAAAAGTCAAGAGTTTTCTGTTGTTGGTTTAACTACAGCTATAGAAATGAAACCTGATGTAGCTTTGTTTTCTGCCGGTGGAAGTACTTCTCTAGAATGGGCTCCTAAATTTGCAGATGCTGGGATCACGGTAATCGATAACTCTTCTGCCTGGAGAATGGATCCAACCAAAAAGTTGGTTGTACCAGAAATTAATGCTAAAGATTTAACTAAAGAAGATAAAATTATAGCCAACCCTAATTGTTCTACTATACAACTAGTAATGGCACTAGGACCGTTACACTCATCATATAAGATAAAACGTGCTATTATTTCTACCTACCAATCCATTACCGGAACAGGAGTAAAAGCTGTTCAACAATTAGAAAATGAATACGCTGGAGAAAAAGGTGAAATGGCTTATCCTTATCCAATCCATCGTAATGCAATTCCACATTGTGATGTGTTCCAGGAAAATGGTTATACAAAAGAAGAGATGAAATTGGTTAATGAGACTCAAAAAATTCTTGATGATCGAACTATTGCAGTTACCGCCACTGCTATTCGTATTCCTGTTGTTGGTGGACATAGTGAAAGTGTAAATCTAGAATTTGAAAACGAGTTTCAGGAAAATGAAGTTCGTCAAATCTTAAATAACACTTCTGGAGTTACAGTACAGGATAATCCAGATACTAATACATACCCAATGCCCATTTATGCGGAAGGGAAAAATGATGTTTTTGTAGGTAGGATCAGAAGAGATCATTCTAGAGAAAATGCATTAAACATGTGGATTGTAGCAGATAACCTTAGAAAAGGAGCCGCTACAAATGCAGTACAAATTGGAGAATATTTAGTAGAAAATAATTTAATCGGCTAATAACCAACCACTATTATAAAAAGCCCTTGTTATATCAAAGAAATAACAAGGGCTTTCTCATTTTTATTAGATTAGAAATACATCTATTCTCTTACTCTTGGTACATACATATGTTTTCCTAAAAACAAAGCGTTCATAAATAAACGATTCGTTCCATACCAAGAACCTCTAAAATTAGGGTTATCTGCAAATAAAATAACTCGGCCACTTCCTATAGGACTTACAACAAGTGAAGCAGAAGGTTTTAGATAATGTTCATAATTATCAATCGATATATACCCGTCAATATGGGCATTTTTAGTATATTTTGCCACCGTAGCATACGGATTCTTACTTGGCGAAATAAATACTTCATTATTTTTATATACAGGTAATGAATTGTCTCGATATCCAAAACCTAATGGATGGGTAGTATCAAGATCCACCTCAAAAATAGCACCTCCTACTTGCTCTCTCCCAATATTTTCTCCAGCATCTACATATGGTAATCGTTTTACAATTTTATTCTTAGAAGTATCTTTTTCTTTTTTGGTTAATTGTTCTTTAACGATTTTTTTATCAATAGCCCATTTAGAAGCATTTGCAATAGTTATCAGCGTATTTCCGTGAGAAACCCATTCCTTTATTCTTTTTTGTTGTAGAGAATCCAATTGATAATATCTTCCGGACACCATGACTAACGTATTATATTCTTTTAATGGAATACCATTAAACCTATTCATTCTTAATTTAGTTATTGGCATATGAATTCTGGTATCTAGCAAATGCCATACTTCTCCTGCCTCATAAGAATTAATACCTTCTCCAATTAACAACAATGCTTTAGGTGTTTCTAATTTTCTAAAATTACCACTTCCTAAGTCAATTCCCGATGAACTAAATCCTGTATTAGTACTAAAAATAGGTACGTTAAATTTTTCTTGGGCTGTTTTTACAATAGCAAACACCTCATCAATATCTTTTTTCTGCTTACTTACCGGAACTAAAATACTTCCGTAATTAAAGCTTTTATTTCCTTCTGAAGTAATAATACTAAACGGTTTAAATGCAGAAGCAACTAACAATCCTTTTGATTGCATGTAATACAATGCCGCCGGTGCATTATAATCATCCCAATTCATAATATATGCATAATCGGACTTAGATACTTTAGAAACGATGGTTATCTCTTTTGTAGATGTTATTTCTTGCCCTAAATCAATAGATTTTAACCCTTTATATTTCATGTTATAAAAATTGGCTACACTCCAAGCAGAAGCATCATAAAAAACACTATCTCGATATTTGTTGTATGTTTCAAATACCGTTTGAACCATTCTTTTTTGTGCTTGTTTTACAGGAACTACATATTTATTTCCTTTTTTATAAACCTTTATTTTATGTAGTAATAATTTATCTATAAATGCTTTATTTCTATTATTATCATATGCATCTCCAAATTCATAACCAGCAAAATTATTTTTAGCAACCCCAGATTCCGATGATTTAAAAAAGTCCTGCTGATACTTTCGTAACCTAGCTTTATTTTCTACTGCAGCTTTTACTGTGGCTATACTAGAAACATATTGATTACGAATTGTAAAAGGAAACGAGATTGTTCCGTAATCAGTATCTTGTAAATGTCCTCGAGAACTAGCTTGCTCAAACAATAATGCTAGTGCTCCTTGAAGATCCGGGTATGACGACCCGTAACCTGGATATGTCCCGTCAAATGCCTCTTTTGTAAAATAAAAAGATCCAATATTATCCAATGCTTTCGAAAAATAAGGAGCAAACAAATTGTTTAAATCTTCATAATTCTCTTTTGGCATAATAGGATCTAAAGAACCAATAGGTTTCATTGGCTCAAAAAAGTATGTGCTATTCGTTCCCATTTCATGAAAATCAGTAACCACATTAGGATACCATTCGTGATACCATTTTAATTTTCCTCTACTCTCAGGATTAATAGCTAATAACCAGTCTCTATTAAGATCAAACCAATAATGATTAGTTCTCCCACGAGGCCATCCTTCATTATGTTCTGCATCATATTTGTCACTAACCAACGGACTTCCCTTAAATTGATTTGCCCATTGCGTATGTCTATCTCGACCATCTGGATTAATCGTAGGGTCAATAAATACAATTGCATTATCAAGATATGTTTTTACTTCGGAACTATTAGAAGCAACAAGCGTATATGCGGTTAGCATAGCCGCCTCAGCACCAGAAGGCTCATTTCCATGAACATTATAACCTAGTTGAACAAAAATAGGTATGCCATTATAATTCGTTGGGTTAGCCAAAGCATCAGTAAATGCAAGATGTTGTTTTTTTATACTTGGTAAACTGCCAATGTTTTCTGGTTTAGAAATAGTAAGTATTACTAATTTTCTGTTTTCATGAGATTTTCCGTAGTTCTCTATAATGGCTCTATCTGATATTTCAGCCAGCTTAGTTAAGTATGCTACAATTTGATCATGACGTGTGTGTTGTTCTCCAATAGGATATCCAAGAAATTCTTCTGGTGTCGGTATTTCAGAATTAAAAGGAGCCTTATCCTTAAAAAAATAATCTTGTCCTACAATAGATGATATAGAGAACAAAGAGATTAAGGAAGAGAGTATGAAAAGTTGTGTGATCTTCATTAGAAATAAGATTAAAAAAGTTAGGTCAATCAGTTAGTTTTCAGAAGCCGTAAGATATTTTTTTAGCTTCAGTTTTTAATAACATTTGTAAGGTTTTTAACATTTAGCCCTCTAATAAATCACTTAATCATAAAAAAACAAACAATGAATACTAAAATAATTTTAGCCTTAAGAATCCTATTAGGTATCTTATTAATCGTTTTTGGAAGTAATAAATTTATAGGATTTTTACCTGATTTTGAATTTACAAATCCAGATGCAGGAATTCTATTTGGAGCTCTTGCAAATAGTTATATTCTAAAAACAGTTGGTCTTATTGAAATAATTGTCGGATTGCTATTAGTAAGTAATAAAGCAGTACCATTTGCACTGGTATTGATGGCTCCTATTTCTGTCAATATCATCCTATTTCACGCTACCCTTGATCCAGCTAACATAGGTCCTGGAGCATTTGTTTTTCTCGCAAATGCGTTCTTGATTTACAAAAATTGGAATACTTTTAAAAGTCTGTTTCGATAAACTACTTCTAAAACATTACTGGTATAAAAGTAAAATTTTTCGTTTCTTAGAGGACAGAAAATTCCGACTGCTCTACGAAAATGATCAACTGAGTTGCTAAACCCCAAAGCAACGCTCTAAATGTGTAATAGCTATCTGATCATTGCTAGAGCAGTCTTTTTTTATGCTTTATTTAGCACTTTACAGTTATAAGTTTTGATAATTTTGTAAACTACTTTATTTGGTTTTTATAAGTATTGCCAAAATAAAAACGAATAATTAATACTTAATTATTTATCTATAAAATTTAACTCATCATGAAAAAAACTCTTTTAATACTATTTTTGTTAGCATCTATAATAGGATGTAAAAATGAAACAAAAATAGAAACTGCTAAAACAATTATTCCTTTGAATTATCCAGAAACTAAAAAAGTAGATACTGTAGATACTTATTTTGACACTGAAGTCAAAGATCCTTACCGATGGTTAGAGGATGATCGTAGTAAAGAAACTGAAAGTTGGGTAGCTGAACAAAACAAAGTAACTTTTGGATATCTAGATAGTATTCCATTTAGAGATCAATTAAAAAATCGTTTATCGGGATTATGGAATTATGAAAAAGTTGGCTCACCATTTAAAGAAGGTGATTATACCTACTTCTATAAAAATGATGGTTTACAAAATCAATATGTAATATATAGATTCAAAAACGAAGGAGATGAACCTGAAATATTTTTGGATCCTAATACTTTTAGTGACGATGGTACAACTTCACTTGGTGGTGTTAGTTTTTCTAAAAATGGAAAACTTTTAGCTTACTCTATTTCTGAAGGTGGTAGTGACTGGAGAAAAGTCATTGTTAAAAATGCAGAGACTAAAGAGATTATAGAAGATACTCTTGTAGATATCAAATTTTCTGGAATGTCTTGGCGAGGAAATGAAGGTTTCTATTATTCCAGCTACGATAAACCTAAAGGAAGTGAGCTTTCTGCAAAAACAGATCAGCATAAAGTATATTATCATAAACTTGGTACAGCTCAAAAAGAAGATCAACTAATTTTTGGAGGTACACCAGAAGAAAAACATCGATATATAAGTGGACGTGTAACAGAAGACGATAAGTATTTAATTATCTCTGCTAGCACCTCTACTTCTGGAAATAAATTATTTATAAAAAACTTAACTAGTAATAATGATAAACTTGTTACTATTCTAGATAACACAGAAAGTGATACCTATGTAATTGAAAATGTTGGTTCTAAGTTATACCTAGTTACAAACCTAAATGCTCCTAATCAAAAAATTGTAACGGTTGATGCATCTAATCCAACACCAGAAAACTGGAAAGATTTTATTCCTGAAACAGAAAATGTACTAAGCCCAAATACAGGTGGAGGTTACTTTTTTGCAGAATATATGGTAGATGCAGTATCCAAAGTATTACAATACGATTATGAAGGAAAATTAGTAAGAGATTTAGAATTACCAGGAGTGGGAAGTATTGGTGGTTTTGGAGCGAAAAAAGAAGATAAAGAATTATACTATTCTTTTACTAATTATAAAACTCCAGGAAGCATTTATAAATATGATATTGCAAATGGAACTTCAGAACTATATCGCAAACCCAAAATAGATTTTAATCCTGAAGATTACGAAAGCAAGCAAGTTTTCTATAACTCTAAAGATGGTACTAAAATTCCAATGATCATTACACATAAAAAAGGAATAGAACTAACAGGTAAAAATCCGACTATCCTATATGCATATGGAGGATTTAATGTTAGTCTAACTCCTTCTTTTAGTATTACGAATGCGGTATGGATGGAACAAGGTGGAGTTTATGCAGTTCCTAACCTAAGAGGTGGTGGAGAATATGGAAAAAAATGGCATGATGCAGGAACAAAAATGCAAAAGCAAAATGTATTTGATGATTTTATTGCAGCTGCAGAATATTTAATAGAAAATAAATATACATCAAGCGAATATCTAGCCATAAGAGGAGGATCTAACGGAGGGTTATTAGTAGGAGCTACCATGACGCAGCGACCTGATTTAATGAAAGTAGCTTTACCTGCTGTTGGTGTAATGGATATGCTACGTTATCACACCTTTACTGCTGGTGCAGGATGGGCATATGATTACGGAACTGCGGAAGATGACAAACAGATGTTCGAATACTTAAAAGGATATTCTCCAGTACACAATGTAAAAGAAGGAGTATCATATCCTGCAACATTAGTAACTACGGGAGATCACGATGATCGTGTAGTACCTGCACACTCATTTAAATTTGCCGCAGAATTACAATCAAAACAACAAGGTACTAACCCAACTTTGATACGAATTGAAACAAACGCAGGTCACGGAGCTGGTACACCGGTTGCCAAAACAATAGAGCAATATGCTGATATTTTTAGCTTTACGCTATACAATATGGGATATGAAGTTTTACCAGAGCAAGTAAGTGACAATGTAAAAGGATAATTTTTTTATAATTAAAATTAAAAGATCCGTTTTCTAAAAAGAGACGGATTTTTTTATTGAAGTTATTTATATTTGAAATATGCTTACAGTAAAAAATGTTTCCTTTGCCTATAATACCATTCCGGTTTTAAAAAATATCAATTTTACCATTGAAAAAGGAAAACACGTTGCACTTATTGGAGCAAGTGGTTGCGGAAAAAGCACCTTGTTAAAAATAATTTACGGACTCTTAGACACAAACCAAGGAACGTTATTCTGGGATGATCAAGAAATATTAGGCCCTGCTTATAACTTGGTTCCAGGACAAGAAAATATGAAATTCTTATCTCAAGGCTTCGAACTACAAGCATATAGAACAGTTTCTGAAAATATAGGACAATATCTATCCAATTTTGAACCTGAATTAAAAATTGGTCGTGTTAATGAGCTTTTAGAAATAGTAGAAATGTTACCATTTTCGGATACCAAGGTTGAAAACTTAAGCGGTGGCCAAAAACAACGTGTAGCATTGGCAAAAGCATTAGCTAAAAGACCTGAATTATTACTATTAGATGAACCTTTTGGTAATATTGATAACTTCAGACGTAGTTCCCTAAGAAGAAATCTTTTTACGTATCTAAAAAGAAATAAGATCACTAGTATCACTGCTACTCACGATAAAACTGATATACTTTCTTTTGCCGAAGAAACAATTGTAATCCACAATGGAGAGGTTATCAGTAAAGGGAATACAAAAAATATTTATAATAATCCAGAAAACTATTACATTGCATCACTTTTTGGTGAAGTAAATCAATTACCGATCAATACTTTTTTACCAGATTTTAATAACGATCAAACAATCCTATTATATCCTCACGAATTACAAATTGTCGAGAACTCTGATATAAAAGTCAGGGTAAAAAAGTCCTATTTTAATGGAAATCATTATCTAATTGAAGCTATTTTTAATAATAAAATTATTTTTATTGAACACCCATACGCAATAGAAAATTCTAAAGAAGTAGCGATACATGTCTCTGAAAAAACACTTACTTCTAGAACAAAAAATATTTAGTCTAAGACTATCAAATTCAGAGCTTAAAAATAGTATCCTGAATACTTGATCGAACCAGATCCTACGTAGACTAATTAATCCTCTACGGATTCTATTTAATTACATTTTGATTCCCTCTATTAAGATATCTTTAAAGTTGGTGTTTTTTATATATATCACCGATAATTATTGTTATCTTTTAAAATATTAACCCTTAAAACCAATATACCATGAAACGTAAACTATTTATTTTAAAGTTTTTAGCACTTTTATTTGTCGTCAATATTTCAATAGCCCAACAACCAAGCCCAACCAATAGTTCTAAAGCCAACGTCGAAGATACGGGTTGTACTGGTCAAGATACTTTTGACCAAGGTGTGAGAATTGTTCCTAATGCAAATTCGTGGAAAGATAGTTATCAAGCAAATGGCTTTTGTTTTTGTAATTCCTCTTTTGATCACGGTGTTGGTAATTTCAAAATCGATATTAATGGACAAGGCAGAAATATTAAAGATATTTGTGATGAGCTTAAAAAACACCCTAGTTATAGAGATTTAGCAAACGGAGATCCTAGATATAATACAATACAATGTGGTAACGAACCTGGACATGATGACGCCATTACTATACAAGGTAAGAGAATTAAAGACGAAAAAGTATGTCCTGGTCGTGTAGACCAAGGTAGCAAAGGGTGTCAATGTAAAGGGCCTAAATTTGATATGGACTGGTTAAGTTCTAGACCTCGATTTGGAGGTGATGGAGACGGAAACGGAGACAACACTGGTCCTAACACTTCATTCACAACTCCATCAAACAATGCATCTTTTTCGGCTCCTGCAACTATAGAGGCTATTGTGACTGCAACTGACAGTGACGGTGTTAGTAACGTACGATTATATCTTAATGATTCTTTTATCAGACAAGAAAATGTTAGCCCTTATACTTGGAATAACAATAATCAAGATAACGCCTTAAAGAATCTTGGCGAAGGAAATTATACGTTAAGAGCTGAAGCAACAGATAGTAAAGGAGCTAAAACCACTAAAACGATCTCTTTTACCGTTGGAAACGATAACGGAACGGATGATTTTGTAACTATACTTGGGCAAAGTATTAATAAATATGTAAGCTCTGAAGGAGGTACGCGAACCATGCAAGCCAACAGAAACAATGCTGGTACAGATGAACAATTTATTATGGAATCTGCCGGAAACGGAACAGTGAGTTTTAAAGGAAGTAATGGAAAGTATGTAAGTTCAGAAAATGGAGGAAAGCCTATGAACTGTAACAGAAATGCAGTTGGGTCTTGGGAAAAATTTACTTTAGAGTCTTTGGGAGGTGATCTTTATGCGATCAAAGGAAATAATGGTAAATACGTAAGTCATGAAAATGGAAACAAGGCCATTAATTGCAATAGAAATGCCATTGGTGACTGGGAAAAATTTGTAATTAGCGGTCTAAATTCAAATAGAATAAACGAAATAGTAAAAGGAAGTAAAGCATCTTATTCTATAAGTGTATATCCAGTTCCACTGACTTTAGATAATGCTAGCATTACAATCTCACTACCTCAAAAAGTTTCTTATTCTTCTATAGAAATTATAGATCTAAAAGGAAACAGTATCGCTAAGAAAAATACTGGAGCTATGGAATCTGGAACTAAATCCATCTCACTTGATGACATGGGAAGAAGTATGCAATCTAGTGGACTTTACATTATCAAAGTACAATTGGATAATACTATAATAACTAAGAAAATAGCGAAACAATAATCTTAGTTACTTTTATAAATATCTTAAACGGATGATCAAAAAATGATCATCCGTTTTTTATTCATTTTCTGTATACTTCATCATCTTCATTTCGGCACCATCAAAAACTGCATACGTATAATGTATAATCCAATCTCCTAAGTTTGTATATTTAGATTTATCATTTAGGTTTATCTCCATTGGAAGATGTCTATGACCAAAAACAAAATGATCTGTATGTTTTATCTCTAATTTTCGTTTACAGTATTGTACTAACCACTCATTATCTTCTCCAAGAAAAGTGACATCCTCATCTCCAGAAATCAATTTGTTTTTTACTGAAAGATATTGCGCTAATTTTACTCCTAAATCCGGATGTAACCAACGAAAAAACCATTTTGCAACAGGGTTTGTAAATACTTTTTTCATTCGTTTATATCCTTTATCACCAGGACCTAATCCATCACCATGACCAATAAGAAATGTAGTTTCATTAAAAGTAAATTCTTGTGGCTTATGAAATACCGGAATATTCAATTCTGCTTCGAAATATCCATTCATCCAGAGGTCATGGTTTCCGACAAAATAATAAACCGGGATTCCGGCATCAGTAATTTCTGCAAGTTTCCCTAAAGTTCTTGTAAAACCTTTCGGAATTACTGTTTTATATTCGAACCAAAAATCAAAAAGATCTCCTAATAAAAATATAGCCCCTGCATCTTCTTTAACCTCATCTAACCATTTTACAAATTTTTGTTCTCTAGGAAAACTTTTTTCTTGAGTTGGCGCTCCTAAATGATTGTCAGATGCAAAGTATATTTTTTTACCTTCGGATAAACTTATCTTTTTCATTAATTTCTATAGATACTATGAAGTGAAAAAATATTCGTTATTCATCATTATCTGATGCATACCACTCTGCATAAGAAGTTTCTGTTTCTTGGAGCTTTAAGGAGTGTAATTTTATCGTTTCAGGAAGTTTAGCTTTTATTTTAGCAGCGAAATCGATGATCATATTTTCAGTAGATGGCTGATAATCCACCAAAATAACATGATGTCCTCTTTTTTCTAACTCCTGGGCTAATTCTAAGTGCGGGGTATTTTTGTTAAAAATAGTAGCATGATCAAATACATCTTCTATATCCTTCTTTACTATTCTCTTTAGATCTCCAAAATCCATAACCATTCCTAACTTTACATGAGATGTATCTGTAATCGGTTCTCCTATTACAGTTACACTTAACTTGTAGCTATGTCCATGTAGATTTTTACATTTACCATCATATCCATACAGTGCATGCCCTGCTTCAAAAGTAAACTTCTTGGTAATTCTAATCTTACTCATTTTTTGATCAAACTTTTTTGCAAAGTTAGTGAAGATTATTTTCTATTTTATTTTAAAACGTAAATAAGAGTTATTTACTAGTGATTGTTTGTAAATGTCCTGTACCCCAATTTGCCATTTCATTGAGTACAGGAGCCAAACTTTTACCATAATCAGATAAACAATACTCCACACGTGGAGGGACTTCGGGATAAATCTTTCTTATTATAATACCATCAGTTTCTAACTCTCGTAATTGCTGTGTCAGCATTTTCTGAGTAATAGTTCCCAATCTTTTTTTTAATTGACCAAAACGCAGTATTTCATTGTTTTGCAATTCCCATAAAATACCAGGCTTCCATTTACCTCCAATAACACTAAGTGTTGTCATTACTGGGCATTTTATCGGACCCTCACATTCTTTTTTTGATAAAAAACTCATAAAATTCAATTTTTAAAATACTGATAATCAATATTAGTATATAAAAAGAAACTACTGCACTTTTATGTACCTACTTGCACTAAGATACTAATGTATTTACCTTGTTACAAAAAAGATCATCATTATGTCAACTTATTTTATTACTGGTGCTACAGGTACTATAGGAAAAGAAGTAGTAAACAACCTACTTACTAAAAAAGAACATATAATTGCAGGTACTCGAAATACCCAAAAAGTCAAAGACATTTTTGAAAATTCGGTTACTGGAGCGTACTTTGATTATGAGGATAAAGCATCGTATCAGGAAGTTTTGCAGTCAGATGGAATTTTCTTATTAGGCCCTCCATTAAACCCTAGGCTCTATGAATTACTAGAACCTTTTGTTGATTATTTACAGGATAACTATAACGGACGACTCATATATTTATCGGGGAATGGAATGGAAAATCTTGAAGAATTACCTTTTCATAAAAAAATGGAAGAAAAGCTAAGGGGTTCTTCTTTAGATTGGAATATCGTTCGTCCTGGATTTTTCATGCAAAATTTCGGTAACTATGAGCGAGAAAATATTCAAGATCGTAATATTATTTTTTCTCCTGCAGGAGAAGGTAAATCATCCTTTGTTTCTTCTAGAGATGTTGGAAGTGCCATCGCTGAATTACTTACAGATCAGAATAGAGTTAAAGAAACTCATATACTTACAGGAGCAAAAGCCTATTCTCATTTTGATGTTGCCTCTATGCTAAGTGACCTATTAGAAAGAGAAATCACATATCCAAATCCAGATGAAAACACCTATAAAGAGGTGTTAAAAGAATCTGGTGCTCCAGATTTCATTGCGGATTATATGATTCCTGTTTACGGAATGATTAAACAAGGGAAAGTAATCGAAGTAACAACAGCTATAAAAGATCTAACAGGACAAGAACCCGAAAGTTTAGAAGCAGTTTTAAAAAGAGATTTCTTATAAAAATCAAATGTATAAATATCGGGATGCTTACATCCTGATATTTATCTTCTCTTTCTTTTATTATAAAAGTAAACTACTACTAATATGATTCCCAGAATTAAGAATAGTCCATTTCCTCCTAAAAAATTTAAAATATCCATTTGTTTTATTTTTTGAATTTTTTTAATGCTTCTTTTGTAAAATCAGAAAGCACCAACTCTCCAGAAACAGCAGCTCTTTCAATTAATAACTCATCCCAATGACTTGTTCCTTTCCAATTTACTTCTTTCATTTTTTCAGTAGCTCGTGGATTATAACTAGCTAATTTTTCGGCAAACAATTGTACCTCTTTATCCAATTCTGTTATCGTTTCAAAAACTCTAGTAAATAGCCCTTGATCTTTTGCCCAATAGGCATTTTTCCATTGAGAAGCATCCCAAGCTAGTGCTTCGAAAGCCGCTAATCCTATTTTTCTTGATACAGCTGGTTCTATTACAAACGGTCCTATCCCAATCGTTAATTCACTTAACTTAATAGAAGCTGCTTCTGTAGCCATACAATAATCGCAAGCAGAAGCTAATCCAACTCCTCCTCCAACAGTTTTTCCTTGTATTCTGCCAATGATTGGTTTTTTACATCTTCTCATAGCATTAATTACATTGGCAAATCCGGAAAAGAACTTTTTTCCATCCTCTAAATTTGTAATTGATACAAGTTCATCAAAAGAAGCCCCCGCGCAAAAAGCTTTTTCTCCTTCCGATTTTAAAACAATCACATAAATTGATGCATCATCAGATAAAATATCAATAGCTTTTGTTAATCTTTCTAATAATTCTGATGGAAAAGAATTACTAGACGGATGTCCAAACTCTATGGTTGCAATATGATTATCCGAATGTGTATATAAACTTCCGTTAGTTCTTGTAGTAGTCATTAAGCTAGATTTTTGATAAAAATAAATAATATTTTAGACTCTCATTCTACATTCTTAACCACAATATAAAACCCGTATTTTCACGGGTTTACGTTTTCTAATTGATAAATTATATTTGGTTTATGGAAAAAAAGTATTTAGAAAAATTTAGATTAGTAGCTTTTCTAATCTGTTTATACGTCATTATCGTGATGGTAATTATGAAATTTGCATTTTAAACATTTGCTAATGGATAATACTTATTCCTAAACTTAATAACCAAAGCTACCCCTCTAAATAACATCCAAACTGAAATTGCAATCCATATTCCATAAAGTTTCCAATCAAAATATCTAGCAATAAATAACATTGGTATAAAACCGAAAAAAGTAGATCCTACTAATACATTTCGTAAAAAACCAGTTTCTCCCAACCCTTTGAATATTCCATCACCTACAAATGCTAACGCATTAATTGGCAAAGCGATTACAACTAAATAAAAGAAACCTGTAAATACATTTAGTACCTCCGGATCCTTAGTAAAGATCAAACCTAATCGTTCGGGAATTAGTAACGAAATTCCTCCTAAGATACAAGCTACAATAACTCCATAAATAT
Source organism: Aquimarina sp. AD1 (assembly GCF_003443695.1). NCBI lineage: Bacteria > Pseudomonadati > Bacteroidota > Flavobacteriia > Flavobacteriales > Flavobacteriaceae > Aquimarina > Aquimarina sp. AD1. The sequence continues at coordinate 3,670,806 of NZ_CP031966.1, forward strand.
TCACTTTCTTAGCCATCGAAACAAGGTTAGTATAGTCTTTTGCCCCTAATAATCTCCCTCCTAAAATATTACCAGCACCTCCATATCCATCAATAAAAAATGCAAAGAACAACCATAATTGTATCGCAATACTATGAGCCGCGATATAGTTTGTTCCTAAGCTTGTCGCTTCTCTTACTGCCAAAAGTAATGTAGTATTTAATGCAAGAGAACGAATGAATAGATTTCCACTCATTACCAAAAAACGTTTCATCTCTGGGTGCCAAAGTTTTTCTAATCGCAATGACACCTCCGTTTTTTTAAGTAATAATACTAATGACAAAACAGCCATTAAAATCTGAGAGAATAGGCTTGCCCATGCTGCTCCTTCGAGATACATTGGTTCTAAAAAACCTTGTATTCCATAAACTAAAACAAAATCCAATATAATATTTGCTACAACTCCAATAATGGCAATAATCATCGGCCAATATGTGTTTTGTAATCCTCTAAAAATTCCAAAAATTGCAAATACAAAAAGGGATAATGGAAAGCCCCACACTCTAATACTATAATAAGAAATACAATAATCCAATACCAATCCTTCTGCTTTTAGAAGAATAAAAATTTCTTTAATAAAAGGAACGGTGGCTAAAAGAATGGTAATACTCAATCCAATATTAAAAAGAATTGCTTGTGCAGGTAGTGTCTTTACCTCATCCAATTTTCCTGCTCCCAAATATTGTGAAATAATAGCAGAAATTGCTGCTCGAGTTTGTGCTAAAACCCATATCAACATAGAAAGAAATGAACCAACGATTCCTACAGCAGCAAGGGATTCTGTTCCATTTATTGGAATATTACCAACAATTGCAGTATCTGTAGCTGATAATACAGGCTCTGCAATTCCAGCAATGATCGCAGGAATTGCCAATCGGTTTATATTTTTAAAACTTATAACACTGCTCACAATACAAGTTCATAACAATAAAAGGGGTGTTCACTTTGTTTAGGGAAGAAAATATTTCCTAATTTCCTATATCCTCTAGTTTCATAAAATTTTTGATTTCTTTTATTCTCACTAAATGTATCTAGACGAACTGATACATAGTTATTATTTTTTGCGTAAGCTTCTGCCCAACTCATTAGTTCCTGAGCATATCCTTTACCCCAATAATCAGGATGTACAGCTAATCTATGTATATAGATATTATTTTTATTCTCGGTAATCCATTCGATCGGTATATATTCATCATCCATCAATTCAGTAATTACAATAATTCCTTTAATCAGATTTTCTTCTTCTAAAAGATATAACTCTTGTAATTCAATGTCTTTTTCGAAACGTGATCGAGTAGGGTAGTGTTCATTCCATTGATAAATTTCTTTTGCTATCATAGCCCTAGCGCAAGATTGAGTTAATTTATGAATAGCATCTAAATCAGAAAGTGTAGCTTTACGAATCATACTTTTTTACAAATGCCAAAAATACAAACTATTCCTTCTAAGAAAACGACTTATAGTATAACAAAACATCATTTTATATAAACTTTAAGAAAAGAAATAATAACCCGTATATCTTCAACCTATCAAAAGAGAGATTTACTGCTCAAAAATTGTAATTTTGCATCCTGACACACAAATTAAGCTTAGAAATGAAAAATATTCTTGTTCCTTTAGGACTATCAGAAAACTCTGTAAGTATCGCACGACTTCAATATGCAATTGATTTTGCAAAAGAACTAGGAGGAACCATTTACGCCGTACAGGTTTTTAAAGAACTACCTAGATCCGGTAGTCTCCCTTCGGTAAATGAAACACTAAAAAATATTTCGGTTACAACAATTGAAGAAAAATTTGCTCAAGTAGAAAAAAAAGGTGTATCAGTCATTGCCCTTCCGCTAGAAGGTGATCTATTAGAAGCTATTCCAGAATTTAATCTAAAACACTCTATAGATTTAATTGTTCTAGGTTCGGAAAGCCATGATATCAAAAATTCTTATTTCCTTGGAGAGACCTCTGGAAGTTTACTAAAGAAAACAGAGATACCTGTATTAATTGTTCCCGAGAATTATGTTTTTCAGCCAATCAATAGGACATTAATGGCTATAAAATCAGGAGTCATTAAAAAGCAAAAAACATTGAACCCCATAAAAGAAATTCTAAGTGCTTTTGATTCAGAAATAAAATTACTTCAGGTTAAAACAAAAGAATTTTTGCCCGAAGACGCGGAATTTCAGAAAGATTTAGCAGAAATTATAACATCCTATAAATCTTCAGAAAACGCAACCTTGTTTCAGGGAGTTTTAGAACATCTTAATGAGAACAATCCAGATTTGTTATGTGTATTTAGGCGTAGTAGAGGTTTTTTTGCTAAACTATGGGAGGAGAATACCATATTGAAAAAAGATTTTGAAAGTAGGATTCCTTTATTAGTCCTTAAGGGTGCATTGCGTGATTAACTTATAATCAGGGGATGTAGCTCAGCTGGCTAGAGCGTTTGACTGGCAGTCAAGAGGTCGTGGGTTCGAGTCCCATCTTCTCCACAGATCATCAGATACATTACTAATATTACAAACATTCCGTTTCGTAACGTAGTATTACTATATCCAAAATTAAGTTGCAAAATAGTTGTTAATGACATTAACCTTAAAACTGTTTATTTAACAGTTCTTATGTTAAAAATGACTCATAATGGTTAAACACCGTTAAAGAGCTTGACATCGCTTGAATGGATTCTATTTTAATTAATGTACAGTACTAAACTAACTAGTTTTAAATATTTTTAGTTTAAGAAAAAAATATTAATCCTGAAAACTGTTGATTCGAAATATAATGGAAATAAAAATTTAATCGTATTAACCAGCATTTCCCTTTTCGTATTTGCTATAGCTTTAATTTCTATCCTAATCTAAATCCAAGGCTCATATTTAATTGTTAAAAGGATTCCCTTATTTACAATTAAAAAAAGAAAAGTCGAAAACGCATTACCTAATAACAACAAATAATTTAAATGAAACGAAAAATAAACTTTAAACAAAGACTAATTAAATCATTATTACTATTATTTCTAGGATTTTTAATCCTTTATGGCTCTTCTTTTGTCGCTATTATGGTTTTCTAAAATCAACAAATAAAACTTATAGCCAACAATTAATACATATTCAAAATGATTTGAGTTAATCTATCTCTTTTTTCAGCACCTTAATTCAGAACAGGAAATCTACCTTTATCTGAAGTTACATTTTTAAAAAAGAAAAAAGCATGGAATTAGAAAATAAAAATATTAAAAAAGAAACAAAACTCGAAATTTTACCAATACTTAAAGATCGATATTCTCCAAGAATTTTTGCAAAAACTCCAATATCAGAAACCGAAATACGCACAATCTTAGAGGCTGGAAGGTGGGCGCCAAGTTCATATAACAGACAACCTTGGAGAACGATATGGGGTATAAAAGGAAGTAAAACATATGATAGAATATTGGACTGCTTAAGCGATTTTAATAAATCTTGGGCCATAAATGCTCCCGCTCTGTTTCTCAATGCATTTAAAAAAACCACAGATCAAGGAGAAGAAAACTTTCACGCATTACACGATCTAGGGCTATATATGGGAAATGTTACTGCCCAAGCTCAACATTTAGGTATTGCACTTCATCAAATGGCAGGAGTAAACCACGAGCAGGCGAAGAAAGAGTTTAAGTTTCCCGAAGAATACCATGTGGTCACCGCCGTAGCCTTAGGATATTACGGAGGCAATATCGAAGATCTCCCTGAAGATTTGAGAACACAAGAAACTCCAGAACATAGAACAAGAATGCCTCAACTAAATTTCACTTTTAACGGTAATTACATACCAAACGAAGTTATTTAGTCTTAAAGAGATTGATAAATAGGGCTCAATAATAATTGAAACAACAAACACTATCAGGTTTCCCTATTATTATTATAGCAGTTACCATAAAACATTAATAATGAAAACAATTTTTGAATACACTAACATAAGTAAAAGCGATAGATTGGAATCTTTTGTACAAGAAAAACTAAATGATCTATCCACAAAATATTCATTTGTCATTCGTGGAGATATTTTCTTTAAAAAAGAAAATAAAACAGATGGCACTGGTCATATTTGTGGAATTCGTTTAAGTGCTCCTGGACCAAGATTATATGCTTCTTCTGATGAATTAAATTTTGAAGACGCTATATCTAAAACTATTAGCGATCTAAAAGATCAATTAGAAAGAAGAAAAGAAAAAATGAAAACTTATTAAAAAATAAAATCATGAAAATACTATTTGTTTTAACATCTCACGATAGACTTGGGGATACAGAAAAAAAAACAGGATTTTGGATCGAAGAATTCGCCACTCCTTATTATTATTTAATAGATAAAGGTGTTGACATCACGCTGGCATCTCCTAAGGGCGGGCGGCCTCCTATCGACCCCTCTAGCGATGAACCACAAAATCAAACTGATTCTACAAAACGTTTCCATAAAGACGAAGCATTAAAAGATAAGCTAAGTAAAACAATTAAACTATCTGAGATAGACGAAAAAAACTATGATGCTGTTTTTTATCCTGGAGGTCACGGACCACTATGGGATCTATCTAAAGACATTGATTCTATTAGATTGATTCAATCTTTTTATGAAAACCAAAAACCAACTGGTCTTGTTTGCCACGCTCCTGCCGCATTAAAAAATGTAAAAACATCTAACGGAGATTATTTAGTTAAAGGTAAGAAAGTGACTGGTTTTACCAATAGTGAGGAAGCCGCTGTGGAACTTACAGAAGTAGTTCCTTTTTTGGTAGAAAACATGCTAAAAGAAAATGGAGGCACTTACAGTAAAGCAAATGACTGGGAACCTTATGCAGTACAAGATAATAATCTTATCACTGGGCAAAATCCAGCATCATCAGAGAAAGTAGTAGAAAAATTATTTAATCTTCTTAAGAACTAATTACTTTTCTGATCAAAAAATAATATTAGAAAAAAGCAAAATCCCCTGCTTTTTTCTAATATTTTTAAAACATCAATGAATAAATAATGTAACTGTTTTTATCCAATAATATACTTTAGTTAGTCGTTCTTTGATACGTTATCAGAAATCAATCGAATCTCACGTTGTGGAAAAGGTATTGATACACCTTTACCTTCTAAACGTCTTTTTGCTTCCTCAATTATATAGAAATGAACTTCTCAAAAATCATCATTTAATGCCCAATAACGCAATGATAGAGTAACTGAGCTCTCCCCAAGTTCTGACACATATATTTCTGGAGCAGGATCCTTAATTACCTTTTCCTGACTATCAATTAATTCTAACAAAGTGTCTTTTGCATCCTTGATATTACTTTTATAAGATATTCCTATTTCTATTTTATCTCTTCTTTTATTTTCTGAAGAATAATTAATTATGTTTCCGTTAGAAATTTTACCATTTGGAATAACTGCTAATTGATTCCCAAATGTGTTTAGTTTTGTAGTAAAAATTGAAATTTCTTTTACTGTCCCAGTAACTCCTTGTGCTTCGATAAAATCTTCTATTTTAAAAGGCTTAAAAAACAAAATTAACACACCTCCTGCAAAATTTGCCAATGAACCTTGAAGAGCTAGACCAATTGCTAATCCTGCTGCTCCTAATATTGCAACCAAAGAGGATGTTTGAACACCAAGTTGGGTCACAACCAATACAATTAAAAGGATTTTCAGACCAATATTAATTAAGTCATATAAGAATTTTTCTAAAGTAACATCATAATCTTTCCTTTGAAAAAATTTACGAAGTGCCTTACTAAAAATATTGATAACCCACACTCCTACCAAAAATATTAGAATAGCAGAAATCAATCCTGGCACAAAATCCCATACCCAGGCAATAAATTGATTCCAGTTTTCTGCGATAAGCCCTAATTTTCCATATTACGATTAATTTTTATCTATTATCAACTTGATTATTTCCCTTTCCATCATTAAAAAATACATTAATCAACTTATACTTCAATTTTTTACTTGATGTTCTACTATTATTCTTTTTCTTTGTTATTGTTCCAAATTTTCTTTCACTTAAGACAAATTTTCGAATCTTGGTCTATTCAAAATCTATTACTAAAAAACCAGTTTAGATTCAAATGCTTCTGACCACTTAGATGCCCTAAATACTGCAGGAATTAACGTCCCAAACACCTTAAAGTTTCTATGATATACAGAACTGTTACCCTGAAGTTTGCCTAATTTCACAGACATTGGAGTCTTAATCACTAATTCTTTTTTATTTGCTTGATCACATTTAATTAGTACACTTTCTTTACACAAAAAATCATCTTTTCTATCATCCTGTTCTACCCTTACAATTTTAGTTTCGTCCCAATTAGAAATCAACACAGGAACATCACTGGCTCCATGCATATCATAAACGAAAAGGTGCAGCAAATACTCCATATTGCCGCTTATATCTAATGGATGAAATTCGATTTCTGTATTTACTATAATATTATTTATCTTATGATCATCTACTTCTACATATTCTGGTATTCTGTCTAATATTATCTGTTTTATTTTTGCCATTTTTTATCTTTTATTAATTATCACATTTTAAAAAAAAGGGGAATTGAATACCCCAAATCCAATCCCCCAATCATCATTAATCAAATCTAATCATCTATCAATTCACACAATTATTTTCATACCGATATAGATCTACCTAATGTGTTTTATTATCTTTTATTTATTCTAAAATATTTTTATTCTTTTCGTTACTACAAATATTGACTTTTACTAATTTATTTTAGATTTACAATAGACATTACCTCTTTCCAAATTATAATTGATTCATTTAAAAATATTCTAGAAATATTCCTGATGCAATTACTCCGACTATCAAAAGTGCGAGAACTATTACAATAAATTTAGCTCCAGTTATTGTTTTTTTATTCTTCTGAAAAATGTAATCTCTTCTATTTTCTTCTTCTTCTTTTATAAATTTCATTTGTATTTTCTTTTTATTTTACTTCAATTATTTTATGTAAACCGTTTTTTTATTTACAAACTCTAGTATTCCTTCTTTAGAAAGTTCTCTTCCATATCCCGAGTATTTAGTTCCGCCAAAAGGTAATCTAGGATCAGATTTCACCATTTCATTAATGAATAAAGCCCCATCTTGGATTTCTCCAATTAACCTTTTAGCTTCTTCGATTTTTTCGGTAAAAATCATGGTCCCCAAACCGTACTTAGAATTGGTAGCTAGTTCTACTGCGTGCTTTTCGTTATTTGCTCTTATTACTGAGGCTACGGGACCAAAAACCTCATCATCAAACACAGGCATTCCTGGTTCTACATCCGTTAAAATCGTTGGTTCAAAATAGGCTTTTTCACGTTTATTACCGATCAATACTTTTGCTCCTTTCTTGACAGAGTCACTAATTTGCTGTTCAACTTCTTCTGCTAAATCAACTCTTGCCATGGTCGCTATATCAGTTTCTGGCTCAAGTGGACTTCCGAATTTTAATTTTTCGATATTGGCTTTAAAACGACTCAAAAACTTATCGTAAATTTCCTCTTCGACAATAAATCTTTTGGCAGCGATACAACTTTGACCTGCATTTTGCATTCTAGCAGTAACCATAGTCTCTATATGTTTTTCTAAATCTGCATCTTTTAACACGATGCAAGCATTGCTTCCGCCTAACTCAAGAACAAGCTTTTTAAGATGTTTTCCCGTCGTTTCTGCAATTTTTCGACCAGCTTTTTCACTACCTGTTAAACTCACTGCTTTTATAATATCATTACCAATCATATAATTTATTTGATTGTGGGATGCAATTACTGACTGAAAACAACCATCTGGATACCCCGCTTCTTCAAAAATATTTTGAATTTTTAATGAACATCCAGTTACATTATTGGCATGTTTGAGTATTACAGCGTTGCCTGCTGTAATGGTTGGAATAGCAAAACGCATTACTTGCCATAATGGATAATTCCATGGCATAATTCCTAAAATAGTTCCTAAAGGATCATAACTTATAAAACTTTCCTTAGCCTCTGTCTCGATAATACTATCAGCAAGAAATTGTTCTGAGTTCTTTATATAAAAGTCACCTAACCAAATACATTTTTCAATTTCCGAAACGCTTTCTTTAAAAGGCTTACCCATTTCCTGCGTTATCAAATTAGCCAATACTTCTTTCTGTTTATTTAAAATAGAAACCAGTTTTTTTAAAAGATCTGTTCTCTCGGAAATTGATGTTCTTTTCCAAGCAAGAAAAGTTTTGTTCGAAGTTTTTAAGACATCTTCTACTTGTTTATCTGTAAACAAATTGTATTTTTTTAAAACTTCTCCTGTAAAGGGATAGTTTGTTTCTATTTTATTAGACATTAGATATAGTATTATAAATTTAATCTGCTCCAAAGATAAATTCGAAATAAAGGAAGGATGAACGCATTTAAAATAAATGTTGATCCTTTTACCAAAATGCGTTTACGTTAACATCGTTATGATTTGAGTTAAACATAATGAGTATGTTTTCAGAACTTTGAAGAAGAAATTAATCTTTAAACAATATATTATGAGTTCTAACAACAATTCTTTATTAGGAATACTAGCAGCAACTGCAGTAGGAGCAGCTTTAGGCGTATTATTTGCTCCCGATAAAGGAGTTAATACCAGAAAAAAAATAGTTGATGAAGCACAAAATGCAAAAGAAAATCTAACTAGAGAGGCTTCTATTCTTCAACATAAAATTACAGACACTGTAGTTGCTCAAAAAGATACTTTAGACACTAAGGTTGAATCTTTAGTATCTGATGCCAGTTATAAAGCTGAGGATCTTATTACTACTTTAGAAAAAAAGCTTAACGAATTGAAAGCTAAAAACAAAAAATTACAAAAATCATAATGGGAGTTTTTGAAGCGCTAAACGAAACATCCAATAAAGCTTTAGACTCTGGAGAATCTTATATAAAACACTCAAAAGAATATTATAAGTTAAAAGTATTTCAACAACTAACCAGATCTTTTAGTTCTATAACCAAATTATTTATTATTGGGGGATTAGTTTTTCTTGGAATCATTTTTAGCACCGTTGCTGGAGCAATCTGGTTAGGCAAATTATTGGATAGTACCGTTGTAGCCTGCTTAATAATAGCAGGTGCGTTATTCTTATTTTCTACTATTAGTTTTTTAATGAGAAAAAAGATCGATCACTATATCATAAGAAAAATTTCGAAAGAATTTTTTGATTAAAACTCCTAATAGTATGAAAAAAATAAAAGTATACACTTCATTTGAGGAAATTCATAATGAATTAAAAACATTACAACTTAAGAGACAAATTTCGTTAGAAGAAATGAAATTAGCAAAATCCGAATTTAAAGAGGATCTCCAGCCTTACCAATGGATGTCTACTTTTTTAAGTGCACTTAAAAAATATGGTCTTCTTTATTTGATAAAAAGAATGTTTAAATAGTTTTTCTTCTGCTATCCCGCTACTACTTGTTCTACAGGACTTTCTACACTATTTTTAAATTCGTTTGGACTAATATTATATTTTTGTTTGAAAATTTTTGAAAAATAACTTCTACTACTAAATCCTATTGAATATACAACCTCGGAAATATTCATATCTGTGTTTCTTATCAAATCTCTTGCAGCTTCTAATCTTACATGACGTATATATTCTGTAACAGTTCTAGCGTATAATAACTTAAATCCTTCCTGAAGTTTAGCTTGGGAAAGCCCTGTTTCATCAGATAATTGTTCTAAACAATAATCTTTTGATACATTTTTAATAATTTCTTTTGCAAGATTTCTTACTATTTTTAACTCCCTTTTTAACAAAGTTGTCGGTAATACCTCCTCTTTCATAGCACGATCATGCTGCTGTATATGCATAGAAAGAATCTGATAAACCATTCCTTCGATTTGTAAAATTCTAATCATTCCTTTTTGCTTTACCTTACGTAAAGCTCCTATCTGATCTGCTAGTTTTAGATTATATGTTCCAAAGTAGGCAAAGGCCTTTTCATGGTCTTCATCCATAAAAACCCTGTATAGGTTTTCATTAAGTTGAGATACATTATTTAATCTCTTTTTAAGGTATTTATTTCTAGCTATCTGAATTACATTAATCTCCAATTTTTCTTCCTTCGGAAAATACCCGTAATTAAATCCACCATCCCTACTAGTAATGATAACGGATTGAAATTTTTCTAAAGTGTGTATATTTTCTTGGTAACCGAAACGATGTCCACAAAACCCATCTAAACAATAAGCAAAGTGTATAGGGTTGTATTCTGAAGCATCCATCTTTAAGATTATTTCCTCATGAAATATAATATCATATTCCAACAAACTAACTCCCCAATCAAAAGTGATAAACCTAATCGTACCGTGAGCATTAAGATTATTGACTGTAAGGATATACTCTCCCCATCTTTCTTTAATTTCTCCTCCTATAACCTGTTGTATCTGTTTTACGGTTCCTTCTGTATCTTGGGCTGTAATATTTATTTCTAGTGGTTGGTTAGGGTAATTATACATGAGCTAAAGATTTAACAAGAATTATTAAGTTTGTTTAACTTATTTTCAAAAATAATAAACAAAATGATTTTTATGAAAATCTTACTTGTAAAAATTTGTTAAAAACAACTTCGTTTTGACCTTTATTCCTTTCTATAAACACACATAGGAAAGTTCTCTAAAAGTAGAGAACTTTCCTATGTGTTTTAAAAAAATGTATTTAAAATCTAGATGGTATCGAATTCATCCACAAAGAAGAAATCACGATCCTCGTTATTAACGAAGTATACACCTTCTCCAAAAATATATTCTACATTTTTGTTATCCACAATTACTTTGAAACCCTTTTCTGTTTGTTTTAATTCAAAACTATCACTAGGATCTTTATTATAACGTAGTACAATATATTTATCATAGTCACTCCAAACATCATTATCTACATAAATCAATTTTGTTACTTGAGTCGACACTTCTTTTTTACCTTGATTTAACTTTCCTTTATCTGCTTTCTTTAATTTTAAAGGAGTTTTACTGGTTTTATAAACAGTAATTCTATAGGGAATTGTTTTTCCATCTTTCTTAAACTCGAACGTTTTAGTTGTTTTAGTTTTTATCCTTTGTGAATCGCTTTGCGATACTGCATTAGTAGTTACCGTGAAGCAAATAAGTAATGCCATTATTGTTTTTAAGATATTCATATTGTTGTTGAGTATTTAATTTATTAAAATGTTTATGCTTCTCTAATTAAGCTAGTATCTAATTTATCTGATGTGCTTTTTGACCAAGCGTTTAACATCCAGCTGAACTTTTCCAACTCACGAATGTATGCTCCAATCATATCTATAGTCCCTTCATCACCTGCTTCATCCGCATGTTTAAGAACTACTCGCATTTGTGCTAGAATCTTTACATGATCTTTTAACAGTTCTTCGATCATTTCTGTGTCCTTCATCAATGGAGAAACTTCTTCTACATCAGCTAATTTTATATATTCTTTAAACTGACTTACCGGATGATGTTGCAAGGTTAAAATACGTTCCGCTATCTCATCGATTTTTACCTTTGCATCGTTATATAATTCCTCAAACTTTACATGAAGGTCGAAAAAGTTTTTCCCCAATATATTCCAGTGAAAACCTCTTAACTTTTGATAGTATAAATTATAATCCGCCAGTAAAACATTGAGTTCTAATACAACTGGTAACAATTTTTTTTCATCTATATTTAAATAATTCATAGCAATTTTTTTTAAGATTAGTATTCTATTAAAATCAACTAAAAAGAAGCGCTTCATTTTAGTTAATACAAAGATACTTTAACGAACAAGGTGTTATTTGCTCATATACTATTTATCTTAACGCTATCGTAAATAGGTAATAACTAGTCTTAATCCTCTAGAAAAGAAGTAATTATTTAAAATTGACTTTTTTGTATGAAGAAATTAGGATTGCAGGGGTCTTAAATCAATATAACTATAATTAACCTCTCCAATATGTTCATATTCTGTTTCTCTGTCGTGAAGTTTTCCCCAACCAAAATTACGATCGATAATATGATCCTTATATTCTGACAAAAGGTTTTCTGATAATAAAATATACTCGTCTATTGGCACCTTATTCTTGAGTAAACGATGTGCAATAATTACATCCTCTCCCATCAGTTTTATATTTTTACCAATAGGAACCGCACTAACTTGTTTCCCCAGATGTAAAACAATTTTTAATCCTAACATATTTGGGATATGCTCTCTTTCTTTATTGTCTGAATGTTTCTTATATAATATATTCAATTGAGAATAAAACTCGTCATAGAATTTTCTGCATTGATCTATAAGCACTTTAAAAGTTGGTAGTTCTCCAGGTCTATAAAATAACACTGCATCGCCCTCTATTTCGGATACCTTGAGTCCAATTTCATTTGCATAAATTACCTTATTAAGTAAAGCAGGAATTACCTCAGAGCTCAATTCAATTTCTGTTGAACTCATAAATTCCGTAAAACCACTAATATCCGGTATACAGATTAGTATTGATTCCGATTCCATTCTAACTTTGTTTATTCAATAGCACTAAGATACGTTTTAGATCATTATTATTGGTAATATTATCTTTCAAATCATGTATTAGGGCTTCTATCTCTGACTGTACAGCTTCTTTATACTCAGAACATATATTTTTGCTATTTCCCAAGAAAATTAAAGCATTCAATAATTCGTAGGAAACAGAACTATCCGCTTTAGAATATTGTCTTATTGGCTCTATAATGATGCGCATCATTTCTGCAGCTGGAATCTTATTATGTATAACCTTGATCTTACAATTCTTTTCAGAAATAATAGTTTTAGGTTGAATTTGTAGCGCTTCGTACAATAATTGTCCTATCTTAGAAATAGCATTGATTGCTGTACCTGGATCATTAATTCCAGGTGATAAAGCCTTCACTGCAACTTCTGTGAGTTTTATCATCCCACCAACTCCACTATCATCCTCATGTCTATTAGACAAAATATACACACAAACGTGCAGAGATTCTAATTCTTCTTTCGTAATCGGTTTCTCAATTCTTAGTATTGGATCTCCCTTCCAAACATGCTGATCTGGATATGGGATTATTTCAATGATATTTTCTTCCATTTTTAATGAATCCATAAGAAAGAATTGATCAAATGATCTGTAATAACCTGTTTTATTACTATTAATTATTTTCCAAAATTTATCTGGAATATCCTCTATACTATAATCGAATTTTTCTTGATCCTCCTTTTCTTTGGTAAACAAATTAATACAAGATTTATAGATCTTGTCTATAATATTATGTATTTGAATAGCTTGAGAGATACTATGAATAAAATATACGAATAAGCCTATGCAAAATGCGCCTAAAGCTGCTGCTATCATTACAGAAAAGCCTACATTATTCGACGATCCATATGCGCCCAATGACATTAAAACAATAATAGTATATAATATTGTCCCTATATAAAAGCCTAAAATTATTTGATGTTTTTTATTGGATATTAATCCAGGAAGTAACCTTGGAGAAAAGTTAGAAGAAGCTTGATTAAGCACTACCATTACCATAGTAAAGCTAAAAACAGTCAACGATAAAATTCCTCCAAACAAAGTTGACAAAATTGTTCTTGCAGTTTCATTATCCTGAACTATGAGATAGGTGACCTTATTTTTAATAGAGTCTATAACTTTTAAATTCTCAATATACAATAACGTAATTGCTAATAAAAAAAAACCTAAACTAATAAGGATTGGATAAAAAGCTATGCTATGAAATACAGCGCTTTTTAATCTTTTTAAAAACTTTAAAGTCGACTTCATAGCTAAAAATTAAATGAATTAAATAGGTTTTATTAACGGTATTCAGGGTTTTCAAAATTCCATCGTGTACCATCATCCCACGCCGACCTAGAATTACCATAAGAAGGAAAACCAGCATTACTCTTTATTAGATTAGCTAGGTGCAATAAATTATACGTCATAAAAGTTGTATTTCGATTAGTGAATTCGTTATTTTTTGCTCCCGATTCTTCATCCATATAACTTGGTCCAGGTCCAGCCTCGCCTATCCAACCACAGTCTGCTTGTGGTGGAATGCTGTATCCTAAATGTTGTAACGCATATAGTGTACTCATAGCACAATGTTTAATTCCATCTTCATTACCTGTTATTATACAACCCCCCACTTTTCCGTAATAAATATATTGTCCTTTATCATTCATTTCTCCACTCATTCCATATAATCTTTCTATTAATTTAGTAGCGACCGATGATTTTTCGCCCAACCATATAGGTGTTCCTACTACCAAAATATCCGCACTCATTATTCTTTTATAAATATCTGGCCATTCATCTACATCTTTCCCTTCTTTCTTCATATCAGGCATTAAACCATATGCAATATTATGATCCACTAATCGAAGATACTCGACCATTACATTTTCTGATCTCATTATATTCATTGATACCTTCATCAAACCTTCTGTATGACTTTTCCGCGAAGAATTTTTTAACGTACAGTTGATATAGATAGCCTTTAAGTTCGAAAAATCCATTTTCTTTTCAGTTCTCATAAATGTAGAATTAAGAATTATTTATTACTCCGATAAAATGTATAATTTATTTTAAGCTTAGGTGTGCAAATGCAATATTTATTAACTCAATAACTATAAATCCTTTTTTTTAAAAACCTCAAACCAAAGCAGTTAATCAAAATCGTATATGCGCACAGTTTAAGAGAACTAGTGCCATAGCTTTGCAGTATCTAAAAAAATTGAGGGCTACTACAACAATTAAAAAAGATCTCATTAGAGCAAATGTGATGTGTTAAATAATAAGGTAGCCCTTAGTAATTTCTAATCTTAAACAATTTAATTATGAAAAAATTTATAGGGGTTTTAATGATCATTCTTTTAATTAGTAGTTGTGATGTACAACAAAAAAAAGAAGCTAAATTACCTGATGTTGATGTTGATATAGAGACTGAATCAGGTCAACTGCCAACTTTTGATGTTGATTGGGCTGATGTAAATGTGGGAACTAAAACCAAAATGGTTAAAATCCCGAAAGTTGTCGTGGTAATGGAAGAAGTAGAAGTAGAGGTTCCATATGTTGATGTTGATATGCCTAATTCTGTTGAAAAAGAAGAACTTACATTAACTGTAGAAGCTGAAGTTAGCGACAAAGAACACACTATAGAAATTCAAGAAATTGTAGCTAGTAAAGATAAGCTGTATGTAATTTCTCAATTAAAAGAAGCAGACCAAACCTTAGGTGACAAAAAATTGCGTGTGTCAGATAGAGTTATTCTTAACGCTCCTGATTTAAATGTTAAACATATTATTGTTGGAGAAAAACCTGACCGTGTTTTTAACGATCAATATAAGTATGTTAAAGATTTAAATGAATTCAAATCTAATATGCAAAATACTAAAGTAATCTATACTAAGTAGTATCAACGATAGATATGGTTGATTTTTCAATCGAAAATGATCTCTTTTGCATTTAGTAAACGAGATCATTTTCATTTAAAATTGAAGTAATAAATATTTAAGAAGTACTGAGAAAAAATAGAGTGTTTTTCCTTATCCTTTATCTCAAAGTATCCGATGCAGAATAATTTATCCGATTAATGATTCCTGATATTACAAATCCAACGTTTTTAACTAAGCTTATCAAAACTCCAGAAAAAGTTATTGATAAACTAAACTTGGTGTATACAAATGATCACAAATTAACAATTCGTAGATATAAAAAAGGTGAAGATTTCATTTATAAACTAAACGGAGAGATATTATCAGTTCAAAAGGATATTGATAGAATCAAAAAATTAGTAATCCCACCAGCATGGAAAAACGTTCGAATTGCTGTATTAGACAATGGTCATCTACAAGCTACTGGCAGAGATCTAAAAAAACGAAAGCAGTATCGCTATCATCCGCTTTGGCAAAAAATTAGAAGCCAAACTAAGTTTTATAAAATGTATGATTTTGGAAAGCAACTTCCTAAAATCAGAAAAAAAGTCGATACAGATCTAGAACAAAAAGGCTGGCCTAAAAGTAAGGTCTTAGCACTCATTATACGACTGATGGAAGAAACACATATTCGCATAGGTAATGAGCAATATGCAAAAAGAAATAAAACCTATGGATTATCTACCATGAGAACTCGTCATGTTAATATCCAAAAAGATAAAACAAAATTTGAATTCGTAGGTAAAAAAGGTAAACGACACTCTGTTACGCTTCGAAATAAAAAATTAACCCGTTTGATAAATAAATGTGAAGAAATTCCTGGATGGGAACTCTTTCAGTATTATGATAACGATGGTATAAAACATTCTGTAGAGAGTGGTATGGTAAATAATTATTTACACGAGATAGGCGGTGAGCTTTTTACAGCAAAAGATTTTAGAACCTGGGGAGCTACTACTATTGTATTTGAACAACTTATGGAAAAAGGAGTTACAAATAGCAAAAGAAAAATACACGAGAACATACTTGCCGCTTATGATAAGGCAGCAGAAAGTTTAGGGAATACCAGAAACGTTTGTAAAAAATACTATGTGCACCCGGCTATAATTGCACATTATGCAAATGGATCTATAAAGTCTTATTTCGATAAGGTAGATAGTTATAATGGGGATACTGCTTATTTTTCTAATACCGAACTAGCGATATTAGAATTACTAAAAAACTATAGACCAGAATTTTTAAATCAAAAATAAACCAATTAAATAGAATACTATGTACGATCAATTAGTAGAAGCTTGGAATAAAATGTTATCAAAACTAAAATCTTGGTTAGATACTATTATAATAAATTTACCTAATTTACTAATCGCAGTAATAGTCTTTATCATAGCACTGATCGTATCTAAATATGTTAGTAAACTGGCCTTAAAACTTTTGGACAAAAGTAATCTCCAGCGTTCAATGAAAAGGGTGATTGCAAAACTAGTTTCAATTTTTGTTATATTATTAGGGCTATTTTTTATCTTAGGTATACTAAATCTTGGTAAGGCTCTTAATACCATTTTAGCAGGTGCAGGAGTTGCAGGGTTAGCAGTTGGTTTAGCACTTCAAGGCGCACTCGCTAACACATATTCTGGTATCGTACTGTCTTATATTAAAAACTTAAAATACGGTGATTGGATAGAAACTAATGATTATGAAGGAGAAGTAATTGATATTGATTTAAGAGCCGTGACTATTAAACAAGTTGATAATAATCTAGTATATATTCCAAACAAATTAGTTGTTGAGAATCCTATAAAAAACTATTCTACAACAGCGCAATCAAGAGTTATACTTAAATGTGGTGTTGGTTACGAATCAGACTTAAAAAAAGTTAAAAGACTTACTATAGATACCGTTGTAAATCATTTTAAAGCTGTCGAAAATCAGGAAGATGTCCTATTTTTATGGAGAGAATTTGGCGACAGTTCTATTAATTATGAATTGCGATTTTGGATTAATTCTACCTCGGCACTGGAAGTGGCAAA
Organism: Aquimarina sp. AD1; assembly: GCF_003443695.1. Lineage (NCBI taxonomy): Bacteria > Pseudomonadati > Bacteroidota > Flavobacteriia > Flavobacteriales > Flavobacteriaceae > Aquimarina > Aquimarina sp. AD1. The sequence goes on from NZ_CP031966.1 coordinate 3,688,326, forward strand.
AGCAAAAAGTGAAACAATGATGTTGATCAAAGAAGTTTATGATCAAAATAATATTAATATTCCATTCCCAATACGTACTTTAGATCTACCTAAAAATTTTAGTTTAACACATAACGCAAGCCAATCATCAATAGAAGAATAGTGGTAAGAAAAATTATCTAATCTCAATATATCTATGATAAAAAACATAAGTCCTAACATTATACGACAGGTATTTATTCTTCTTCTGATTTTTCTTATCGGAGGACTTATATTTCGTGAGATTCTACCGTATCTGTCTGGAATATTAGGAGCAATAACTATCTATGTTATATTAAGAAAATGGATGATATTACTTATTAGAAAAGGCTGGCACCCAGACCTAGCAGCAAGTTTATTATTATTGATATCATTTGTTGGCATACTAGTACCAGTAATAGGTCTAATTCTTATGTTAAGTAATAAAATAGGTAATGTTACTGAAAACTCGGAAAAATTTGTTTTTGCGATTAAAAAACAACTTGATACCTGGGAATCCCAAATTGGGTATGATATAAGTGATCAAATTGACCCTGATGCTGTTTCTTCTTGGATTGCTGAAAATTTTCAGAATTTAGCTGGTGGAACTTTTAATGTTTTCATTTCTATTGGTATTATGTATTTTTTGCTTTATTACATGCTTACTAATCGAAAAAAGCTAAGAGAATCTCTCTTTGAATATATTCCTATTAACGATGATAATTTAAGAATTATAGGAGATGAAAGTCAAAAAATGGTACGTTCTAATGCTGTCGGAATTCCTTTAGTCGCAATAATTCAAGGGGTGGTTGCACTGATTGGTTTTTTTATTTTTGGAATACCAGATCCTATGTTTTGGTTTGTGATTGTTACTGTAGGTTCTATGATACCTTTTATCGGTACACTAATCGCTATCATTCCAATTTTTATAATAGCATTATCTACAGGAAATACGTTTCAGGCATGGGGAATACTTATTTATGGTCTAGTAATTGTCGGATCTTCTGATAATTTAGTGCGTTTATACGTGCTGAAAAGATTAGACAATGTACACCCAATAATTACATTAATTGGGGTAATCGTTGGAGTTCCTCTTTTTGGATTTATAGGACTTATTTTTGGTCCTCTTCTAATAAGTTTATTTTTAATAGTAGTTCAAATCTATAAATCCGAATATGGCAAAATAGATAATAAAGGCGAAGAACGACTATAAGATCGTTTCTAAATATTTTTAAGAATTTTTATAAAAGTAACTACTTCGATTTTTTTGTAATTCTATTTGTTGTTTTTCGAGCTCCTTTGCTTTAAATTCTTCTATCTTATTATTTCCATCTATACCATTAAATATTAAAGAAGTACAAATTTTAGTCAAAACTTCAAGAATATCTAATGGTATTTTATTGTTTTTTAAACAGACAATACAAGCTTTAATCAACTTTTGATCAAGTTTTAAACATGAATGCACTAGTGATACATAGGCCTGCTTTTTATGATTTAGTTCAATATTTATCTCATTAAAATCAGACTCAATTATACCATGCTCGATGTCGAAAACAGCTAACTCTATTTCGTTGAACGCAAATGCTTCTGTTAAATCATTTATATATTTATTTCTAACAATATTTTGATGATTTAAAAAACGAGATAACTCCGGAACCTGAACTTTTCTTGAGACTTCAAGATATTTCCTTTCAGTAGCAAAAATCCCTTTTAAAACTTCCTGTAATTCTATAAAATTCTTCACAAAATTATTTATTAACAATAAAAGCATGAATTACACCAGGAATCCAACCGATAATTGTTAGAACTAAACTAATTAAAAATGTAGTCCCTAATCCGTGTTTCAAAAAGACTGCTAAGGGTGGTAAAAATATATTTAGAATAATGGTTAATAATGACATACTTTTTAATTTTAATAATTTATATTTTTCTCTTTTTTATTTACTGATTGAAGATTAAGCAGTACTTCTGTTTCATTTTTTAATACAAATGTCCCATCGATTACTTTAATATATAGGGCTACGCTAGTATTGCTAAAACTGACTAATGAATTTTCTTTTATTTTTCTAGTTACTTTATATGTATAAGTCTCTTCTACAACTCCAAAATGCACAAATTGATCTTGCGCCCACTGTACTTTTGTTCCTTTTTTTATCATAAGCTCTAAGTCTATTAAAACAAAAAAATCTAAAAAGTTCTCTCAACCTCACTTTCACTTTTGAGAACGTGATCTCCGTTTTCTTGCTCGATGTATAATGCCTTATTATTTTCTTTTCCATTTCTAGAGACTTTAGTTCCTTTAATAGTTCTAGTAACTTCTTTCGTGTACGTTTCTATAACTTTACCCTCTGCAATTCCATTTCCCCACTTCCATTGTACTAAAGTTCCTTTTCTTATCATGATTTTTAGCGACAATATCAATTTATTATATCGCACTAACTGATTCAATCGAAATTTTTATTAACTCAAAACCACTACAATCTTAGTGCTCTTACCGAAAATCAAATGAGTTAACTTTTCACTGTTTAGAACAAATGTTTTACTCATCATTACTCTAATTTAGAGTTCAGAAAACATAAGATATGTTATTAGAAATTCTATTGATTTTTGTTTGTGGATTCGCAACTGGTATCATCTTAGTTGTTACGAAAGGATTAATCAAAACTAAAATCAATCGCAAACAAATTTTCTCAAAAAAGAATTTTAAAAATATAAGATGAAAAGCGATAGACATCTCAAAAGAAAATATCGTAAAACTTAAAAATTGAAAAAATATGGCAACGTATTCTGAAAAAACAGGTAATAAACTAAATGATTTGCTTGAAAAAACGTATGATGCGGAAAAAGGCTTTAAAAAAGCTGCTGAGAATGTAACTCATACTCCTCTTAAAAATTATTTTAATCAGAAAGCTCAAGAACGCTATGATTTTGGGCATGAATTAAAAAATGAAATTAAATCTTTTGGCCAAGAAGTAGATAAGGGTGGTAGTATATCCGGAAACTTACACAGAACGTGGATGGATATTAAATCTTTCGTTTCTGGTGATAATGAAGAATCTATGCTTGAAGAAGCGATTAGAGGTGAAAAAGCTTCGGTAGAAGAATATAACGATGTACTTTCAGAAACGACACTTCCTTTAAGTACCAAGTCAATTTTAGTGGAGCAAAAAAATAAGATAGAAAGTGGATTATCTACGATCAAAAGATTAGAAGATCTTAACTAAACTAATTGATATAAAAAGATCACTCCATCTAATATTTTAGACTACGGAGTGATCTTTTTATGTTTCTATTATTTAAACTTATGAATTAGATCGTCTGCTAATTATATTTAACAAGACTTTCTTATTTTATATTCTTTAGGGCTACAGAAGTACTTTCTCTTAAAAATTTTACAGAAATAACTTCTACTTGTCAATCCTATAGAATAAACAATTTCAGATATCGATAAATCTGTTGTTCTAATCAATTTTTCCGCCTTTTCTAAGCGAATATTTCTAACAAAATCTGATACTGTTCTATCAAATATAAACTTAAAACCTTCTTGTAATTTAGCTGGAGAAAGTCCTGATTGCAAACACAATGTTCTAATACTATGTTGGATTTCGGGATGTTCTTTAATATACTCGCCCAATTCGGAAATAGATATCAACTCGTTTTTAAGAAGGCCACTTGTATTAGAATTATTCTCGATCTCTGTATGGAATTGTTCTATATGTTTAGCCAAAATAAGATAGTACCTACCCTTCTGTGAAAGTAGCTCAGAAATTTCATTACTATGCTCTATCCCAAACAACAATTTTAGTTGTTCTGCTATTTTCAAATTATAATTACCTAAATGAAAGTGTTTTGATTTATTTTTAATATCAGATAAAAGATCTTGAATCTTCTTATCGAAACGATTATTTTCTGCACTAAACTTATCAAAATATTCTTTTTTATTAATACATATAATATTAAACATAAAAGAAATATTTTTTTCTATTATTATACTGTTAGACAATTGAGGATTACTATGAGCAACAGCGGTTTGAAATTGATCTATTTTTACCTTTTCCTCGAAATCTTCAAATTGATGATTACAATACCCTTCTAAACAGTAAAAAAACTGAAGAGCGTCTGTTGCAATATAATTTATAGGAATTTTTACAGTTTGATATAACTTAATGTCAAAGTCATAGCTTTCCAATCCATTTTGCAAACTTGTATGCCTAACCTGACCTTTACCAAAGGATGAATCTATCGTGAGTATGTGAATATCGTAATTTACTTCTATATTTCCAGGTAGATACGTATTCAGTACACCTAATTCGGATGGAATATTTATGCCATTGTCTTTTACATTTTCCATAACACCCAGATTAACTATTTACCTAATTGATTTTTAGAATCTTACAACTAAACTCTTATTGCAAAATTAACAGCTAAATTGTCAATTCTTTATCTTTATTAAGTTTTTGCTTAACTCTATTGAAAAAAAAGTCGAACATTTATTAATATATTTACCAATAACTAGTAAATGCGTTACGAATTAAATTATACGAGATAATTTTATTTCTTAAATTTTTTTTACTTGCAACGGTAAGAAAAAGAGATGTTTAAAAAAATTGCAAACGAAGCGGAAAGAGAAGTTATTGAAGAGGAAGTAGGATTCAATTTTAAGTTTCCTAAACTTTACTCTCCTAGACGTGTAATCGATGGAAGCGAAGAATCAACCATTTCTATCATTACTACAGAAAATCCTGATTATATATCTTATGGTATTTGGGGGCTATTGCCTCATGATTACAAAGATGAATGGAATGATTTTCAAAAAGTTTATAATACTCTTCAAATTCATACAGAACAATTAGACACAAATCAATTATTCCGAGATTCTTTTAAAAACAGACGGTGTGTTATTATTATTACGGGATTTTTCGTTTATCATTTGTCTAATGGAAGTCTATATCCATATTATGTTTATCAAAAAAATAAAAAGCCTTTTTTTATAGCGGGAGTTTACAATACATTAGATGATGGATTTATTACTTGTAGCATGTTGACATCAACATCGACTGGAGTAGTTAAAGCAATACAAAACCTTAACTCTACTATGCCCATTATTATATCAAAAAAAACTCTTAAAAACTGGTTAAACACCGAAACAGAAATGACAGAAATTGATCATATCCTTAAAACATCATCCTCTTCTGAATTAGAAGCACACACTATTGCTAAAGAGTTTTTTAAAAACGATATATCATATGAATCCATGTTAGCGCCTGTCTATTATAAAAACATCCCTACTCCATAATATTGCCATAAGAATCTAAGTTTTCTCCATCAATTTTATACTTAACAGCACCTATATCAATTTTAAGTGTTTTAGCAATAATACCATATTTAGGACCCATTCCTTCAGTTAAAAAATTTTCTAAATACTGATTAGCAAACCTAATATCCTCAAACATAAAAATCCCTCCAAAGGTTTTAGTTTCTTCATTTACATAACAATGCAAAGAAACCAATCCTCTAGTCTTTTTTAGAATACGCTTCCTTTCTGATGAGATTTTTTCTAGATCTTCTAAGGGTAAGGTTGTTTTAAATTTTAAATTAACTATTGCTTTTTCGTTTTGTATTAAGGTTTTATTCATACAAATTTGGGTTATACTTTATTCTACAAGTTATCAAAATTTAATATCCCAATAATAAAAGACATACCTTTCCTAAAAGGTACTCCTCTTATCCACATTCTAAACATGTGCTTACGCAAAACTTATTTATCCCTTTTAACTTTTTTTCTATACTCTGTAGGCAGAATCCCGTAACGTTCAAAAAATATTTTAGAAAAGTAACTTCTACTTTTTAAACCTATATTATATACTATTTCAGAAATAGAATCATTTGTATTCTTAATATAATCTCGAGAAACTTCTAATTTTAGTTGCCTGATATACTCATTCACAGACTTAGAATATAGTACATTAAATCCTAATTGTAATTTCTTAGTACTAACACCGGCTTTATTGGCCAATAAATTTACAGAAAGAGGATCAGAAATATTATCTATGATGTAACCCGAGAGGTTTTGAATCTTTTTTATATCCTCTTTTGACAAGGATTCTGGTAAGCCTACCTCATTTTCGTGATTAAAATGTTCTAATAACTGCATTGCCATTATTAGATTTAACTGACCTTCTATAGAAAGAGTCCTAACAATTCCAATATCATTACTCTTTTTTAACTGCTCTATCTGATCAGCTATTTTGAGATTGTAATTACCAAAATGATGATAAGGTAATGATGATTCTTCTTGATTAAATACAGATAGTAACTTCTTACCTAAATAAGAGAGATTATTATTGTTTTTCTTAGCATACTCTCTAGGTAAAATGTATATAAAATTAACTTTTACATCCTCTAACTTAGGAAAAACATACGCTTCCTTAGATAGCTTTTTTGTAGATATAATAATATTTTGATAACGTTCAAAACACTGCGATTTTTCATCATTTGAATCATTATCATATTCTAATCTACCTTCAGAAATAAAAATAAATTCTATCGGATTGACATCTTTTATTGTAAAAATGACTTTAGTATCTTCAAAAAAGTGAAGATCATAATCTAATAATGACACTCCCCAATCAAACGAAATACTACGTATAATTCCTTTTCCAAACTTATTATCAAAACGGAGAACATACTCACCCCATTGTTCTTCAACTTCCCCTTTTAAATAATCATTTAATTGTTTTAATATTTCCGAACCTTCAATACTATGTATTTCAATTCTCTGCATACTATTGTGTAATCTAACTTATAATTTGCGCTTTTTACAAAGAAATTAGATTTACCTCAAACACATTAACAATTTTGAAATTTATACTAACACTATTGATCAGTTTTATAAAAAAGAAAAGTATAAGAAAAAGAAAAGTACTTAATAAAATAGCTTACGCATTAAGCAAAAAAAAGTGTCAAGCTGATCTAGAATCGTCTTTATTATTTCTAACTTTATCAAGATATTGTTTAGGAGCAATCCCATATTTTTTCTTAAATAATTTAGAAAAATAACTTCTAGAGTTTATTCCGACCTTGTATGTGATTTCGGTAATATTAAGATTTGAAGATTCTAACAAATCCTTTGCTGTCTCAATTCTATGATTTTTTATAAACTCATTAACCGAAGTATTGTATAATTGTTTAAAACCGTTTTGGAGAGTATTCTGATTTAATCCTACTCTTTTAGCAATATTAACAATATTACCAATAGTTTCGATTTCATTTTCTATGATAGATACAGCAGTTTCTATAGACTCTATAGTAGCCTGTCGTATAATCTGACGTTTATCGGGATCTCTTAAATCATCTAAATATTGTTTTAAAAGAAGTGTAAATATTTCATAAGCTTTACCTTCTAAATAAACTTGCCTCATAAACCCTGTTAGTTCGCACTCTGTAAACTCAGAAATTAGTTTTGAAATCTCTAAGCTATAATAGTTTTTATAATAAAATTGTCTGATTCCGTTCACATCTCGAAATAAATTCATGAGATCTTCATTCATGTCCGGAAGAAAAGACTCTATTTTCTCTTCAAACAATTTTCTATTTATTTCTAAACTAAAAATACAAATCGGTTGATCGGCAGGGATTTTAAAAATATGATTATTAGTAGGCGTACTCGCAGCAATAACACTTTCTAATCTTTTTACTTCATTTAATTTATCATCTTCTTCAAAACAATGAAAAAAGTTAGATTCTCTATTAAAAATTACTTTTAGTGGATGTACAATTCCTTTTTTTAAATGAAATTGAAATTCCTTTTTCAATAAATAATCTGTCTCTACAACACCTACTCCAAAATCAAATTCAAAAGAACGAATATATCCTGAACCCATATTTTCTGGTATACTAACACAATACTCTTGGTTAGATTTCTCATAACTTACTCCTAGATCATTGGCCATATCTATGACAATATCCTGGACCTTTTGATCTTGTAAGCGTATCTTTTTTTTCAACTAAATATACTTTTAGAAAAATTACAATCTAAAGATACCCTTATTTTATAGAATTTTAACAAAATAATAACCAAAAAGCAAAGGAGTCAATGTTACAAGCGATACAGCTAAAGAGTTAAGATAGATTTATTGACCTTTACATTGTAATCGATTTGAAAAACAAATCACTCACTTAGAGTCATTTAATAATTAAAAACACTAATTATGTTACGTTGGACAGTAATTTTCATCATTTTGGCAATAGTTGCTGGAGTTTTCGGATTTGGTGGTATAGCAGCAGGGGCTGCTAGTATTGCAAAAATCTTATTTTTTATATTCATAGTACTTTTTATAGTATCTCTCATATTCGGTAAGAAATTTAAAGCTTAAATTAAACATTAAATATAATATCATGAAAAAAACAATCATATCAATTACTGCTATGTGCTTCTTATTTGCGAGTACATTAAGCTGTAGAGAAAAAACCACAGGAGAAAAAGTAGAAGATGCGGTAGAAGATGTAAGTGATGCAGTAGAAGATGGTGCTGAAGAAGTAAAAGACGCTGTAGAAGATGCTACAGATGACAACTAATTTTTAAATAAAATTAGTTGAATAAAAACAGGTAACTGTACGTTGGTCAATTACCTGTTTTTGTAAAAAAAATAAACTTAAATTAACAAGAGATGCGAAATTTTCAGTTAAAAAAAATCGTAAAAATGGCGATTAATTTCTTTTTCGTATTGTTTCTAATCATGTGCATCTATTACATTAATATTTTGACTTAAATAGTATGTCGTTTATGACGAATGCATCTTTGAAATAGTTAGATTAATAAAACATTTATTTTATCCTTCTTTTGAGGGAGTATTTAATTCGCCAGCACTGTTAGATTCCATAATCCTTACAAAATCAGATGGAGTTTCTATTTGATGGAATTGTTCTCCTATTATTAGAATAGGCCGCCTTACGATTCTAGGATTCTTTTTTATAACCTTTAACCAATCATGCGTATTTAGGGTTACATTTGGATCATATAGTCCTTGATAATTTGGAAATTTTTTTTGAATCAAATCCGAAATATTTATACCCAGATTTTCTGCTATTTCTAACCATTGTGTCCCAGGTATTTCCGTTTTAGTTGTATCTATAGCAAGAATATCTTTTTCTGATGCGACAACATAGCTATATGTTTGCTTACCAATAGACTCTTTGGAATTGTAAATTAATATGATTTTATTTTTATCAGTCGAAATAACCCCCATAATCAATGAATTTTTTTTTTTTATAAAAATATATTTTTAGATTATGCTTTGATAATCCGATCCGAATAAATGGTAGCCCATTTACAAAATAAATTTGCTAATACATTACATTAATACCTCATAAAATGATCATTGCTATTAGCCTCTATATTCTTCTTACTTCACTCGCAATTTTACATATTATATTGTATGGTTCAAGGCCTACAAAATCCCTAAGCTGGTTACTTATTGTTTTGATTCTGCCAGTAATAGGAATTTTTCTTTATATCATTTTTGGTGTTAATCGAAGACGTTTCAAATTTTTTAAACTTAAACAAACAGTCAGAAGGCGTTTATATGAACAAAATTTTGGAGATAGGCTTACAAAGGAGAAACACGTAGTGTTTACGGACAATAAATCTTCAAAACTATCAAAACTAATGCGAAACAGTTCTAATTTCGGAACACAAGCATCAAATAAAGTTGAAGTACTGCAGAACGGTAAAAAAACATTCGATACCATTTTCGAAGAATTACGAAAAGCTGAAAAGTTTATTCATTTACAATATTACATTTTTGAAGAAGGAGAGCTTTTTGAAAAACTCTATTCACTGTTGAAAGAAAAACTTGAAAACAAAGTTGAAGTTAGAATATTATATGATGCAATTGGAAGCTACTCACTTCGCAAAAAAGCAGTTAAAAAATTAAAAGGTATTGGAGTAAAAGTATATCCAATTATGCCTTTACATTATGGTAGTTTTTTGTTCACTTTAAACTATCGAAATCATAGAAAAATAATTATTGTGGACGGTAAAGTTGGCTTTACTGGTGGGGTTAATATTTCTGACAAATATATTAAGTCAAATTCGGAATTAGGTATTTGGGATGACACACACTTATATATTAAAGGCCCAGCAGTAGACAACTTGCATAGAGTTTTCATTAAAGACTATTACTTTGCGAGTGATCAAGAACTTCTATTAACCGACCATTATCTTCCAAAAATAGAAGATGAAGGAACAATACCAGTCCAAATTGTTGCTGGAGGACCTGATTCGGATTATGCATCAATAATGCATCAATACATATCGATGATCAATCTGGCAGAAAAGTATATCTATATTTCTAACCCATATTTTATCCCTAATAATGCAATGCTAGAAGCATTAAGAATGGCTGCACTCAGTGGAGTAAATATAAAATTATTAGTTCCTAAAAAATCAGATTCTTGGTTAGCCAAATATAGTATGCTATCTTTTTTCGAAGAATTGCTCTTTTTAGGTATTGAAATACACCAACAAAAAGATGATTTTCTTCATAGTAAAGTAATTGTAATGGATGGTGAAATAGTCTCCATAGGATCTGGAAATTTTGACCATAGAAGTTTTGAACACAATTTTGAAACAAATGCTTTAATTTATGATAAAACTGTGGCAGAAAATGTTTGTAAAAACTTTATTTCAGACTGTAATAACAGTTTCTTATTAGAATATAAAACTTACAAAAATAGATCTATTAAAAGAAAACTATCAGAAGGAGTTGCCAGATTTTTTAGTCCTTTATTATAATTTCAATTTAAGTCCTCCTCTTATATAAAAGCTGTTCTGATCGTTTATTGTTAGCACATTTTCCTGATCATCATTTCGTAATCTTATATCGTTCAACAAGGTATATCCAAAATAACTATAAAAAACTAAGTGTTTCGTAAATAAATGTTCATAACCTAAACCTCCTAAGGCTATTGTCATTGATATATTTTCTGCTACTTGATTTCTTGAGCCAATGGAACCATTGGTAACTAATCGGTCATTTTGAAGGTTTGCATAAAAACCATCTAAGGTAGCAAACACCTGTAATTTGTTTTTTTCATCAATAGCATATTTTATATTACTCTTAGGAACTCCTAAGGAATACGACCAAGAAGGATGAAACTCTTTAAAATAATTGACAATTGGTAGTGGAAATGGTCTTCCTGCTGTAGTCGAATATTGAAGACCTAAAATCAATCTCCATGGTTTTTTTAAACCTTCATTTTTTTTGTCTTTAATAAAGAAAATCGCACCAGAATATAGTAAATCATCACTTGTAATTTTATTGTTTTCAAAATTGGAAGCAACCATGGCACCAGATTTTATGGCAAAACGCCAATCATTCTTTAATTTAAAAGTATATCCTATAGTAAATTCTGCAGAGCGTAAACGGTCAAATCCTGATACATCAAACGAAGTAAGATCTTCATAGTCAAAATTAACTTCTCTATACTCTAATCCAGTTACCAGATAACTTCCTTTATCATCTAGTTTTATGGGGTAATTTAATAATGCTCTAAACCGTTTAAAAGAGTTATCACTTCCTCTTTGTGGAAAATAAGTGTACTCAACTCTAGCTAGATCACTGACTTGACCTAACATGGTAAATGAACAGAAAAAAAAGAAAATGGATATAGAAAAACAGAATTTATTCATTGATTTACAATTAATTAAAAAAAATTAAGCACCTTATTTCTTTAGAAACGATAAGAAAGCCTGATACTTTGTTGATGTAATCCGATACCTGGTGTAATACTTAATTTTTTGTTTTTCTTTTTATGTAATTCTGGAACTAAAATACCAGTAGTAGCTCCAATTGCGTATCCTAAAATCACATCCGTAAGGAAATGATTTCCTGATTGAACACGAAAGTAACTTACCACTGCGGGTAATACAGCTGCACCTGCCCAAACAAATGGTTTAGCTTTGGAATTTGGAAAATAGTCGCTAAAAACTTTAGCAGCAAAAAAAGTTGCTGCAGCGGATGCCGCAGCGTGTCCACTAAAAAATGAACGTTGCGAGTCTTTTGACAATCTATCTTTTAAAGGAGCGTCTTCTGCATATACTAAAGGACGTGGTCTATTTACCAAACCAGCAGTAATTGTAAATAAAGCTCCCGCTGTTGCCATACTTTCCACTAACATAACTGATAATTTTCCAGAATCACGTCTTGTGTTTTTATTTAACAACAATAAAAAGGGGGTTGCAAAAGAGGTATAAAAAGGGATATCACTAATTTGACTAGCTCGCTCAGAATAATTTCCTGCTGCCCAGCGATCAATAAAAAAAATATCATCTTTATTAAGATTTCCTAATTCTTGCTCAGTAATTCCTTCTTTATTCAAAAGTAATGTGAAGCCATATACAGAGCCTCCTACAGCTCCAGTAACCCAAGCACCATCTATCCATAGATCAGTTTCATATGGAGAATCCGTTTGTGAAAACAAATTAGATATAAGAAACATTGATGTTAATAATATTACGTATTTAAAAGTCATATTATAATAGTTTTTAGTAATTAGTTTTAAAATTTAAATGCAAAAGAAAAAGAAAATCTAGCACCATCTTCTCCAGCAAAAAGATTAAAAGTTGCTTTCATGGCATTAGTACTATTTATCCATAGACCTCCTCCATAATCACTGTGCCACTTATCAGATGTATCATTATCGGAAATCCAAACTCTTCCAGTGTCAACTCCTGTAAACACTCCTATTTGAAGGGGTAAAATTCTAGTTTTAAACTGTTTGAAACTATATCTTATATCAGCACTACCTGCTAATGAAGATTGTCCTGTAAATCGTTCCGTTCTGTAACCACGTAATAGATTATCCGCTCCAAGTTGAGCAGCTTGATAGAATTCATAATTCTCTCCTATATTAAATTGACCTTGAATGGCTGTTTTTAAAACTACTCTACGGTTACGACTCAATGAGTTATAAAATCCTAAGTGTGGTTTTATATAACCGAAAGTTCTTTTAGTATCATCCAGATTCATTCTTCCTCCAACATTAACTTCAAATTTCATTCCTCGCGTGGGGTTTAAAACCACATCATAACTTTCATATCGATAGGTTCCATCTAGCCCAGCAAACCATTTGCGCTCAAAAAACTCTGAATTATCAAAACCTGCTTCCTGAGTAATAAATCTATTCGCGGTGTCGTCAACTTTGATTCCTTCTAGAGATCCTTTATATTCAAAATTACTTCCCAAACGACCATTTTTAACAGCACCTAAGGATACAGCGTATGTACTTAATTTTACTCGGTTATAATCAAAATCAAGTTCATCTTGATTGTTTTCAGTTTCATTTCCAAAACCAAAAAAGTTAGCTGCAAAATTTGGACTTGTATAAGTGGCTCCTACAAACAAGTTATAATCACCTAAAATTCCTGCAAACTCTCCTCTATAACCTAAATCAAAACCTTGGGTTGCAAAATAATATCCGCCAGAAAAACTATGACTACTAGAAAAAGGATTACGATGAAATCCATTAATAGTATAAATTAACATAGGTCCAACACGAACCCCATCATCTGGGTTAAAACCTATAACTGGTAATAAAGAAGAAGTGGTTCTTACTTTTTCATCTTTATCAAAACTATTTATATGATAATTATCTGTAAATCTAATTTTTGCACCTCCTCTTTTCTCCACAGTGTTAGGCTTACTTTTATGATCGTACACAGAAATTCTGCGACCTTTCATGAATTTGTAAACATCATTATTTTGTCCTCCAATTATATTTATTCGAATTGGGTCCTGAGGTTTTCCACTCGACTCAAAAACGTCATCATCATCCAATCCATAAATCCAAATTTCTTTAGTTTCTTTTTTATCAAAAATTTTATCACTTACAACAATCCCTTTCTTTCCATCTTTTATTCGAGAAACAAGGACTCTTGTTTTTCCTTTTTCTGTTCGTATAATCTCTATTAAATCATCTTTATCCGTCCCCATCACGATAGCTAGACTTGCTAGGTAATCATAATACCTATTAGCAATATCCACTAAGTTCTTTCTTCTACCTTTTAGGTTTTTCTTAATACGGTCTAAATCTTCCCCTTTTGCTTCTGGAGGGATATTTTTAAATGCATTTTCAATTTCAATATCCGTAAGATTTTCCTGAATGTATTTTGCTTGTTTTAGCCATTCTTCTCTTCCACTATTTTGGATTAAGGTTCGGTCTAATCTGGTTGCGGATGCATTGATCCATTTTACGTCTTTTAATTCTTCATCATAAATCTGAAATTGATTTGCAAATCCAAGTAGCCCTTTTAGTGTTCCCAAAAACCCACCATCGAAATTAGAAAATGCTTGATCTCTGTCTCGTGGAATTGGTTTAAAAATGTGATTCCCATTTTCTAATTTATACTCTGCCCAGCGCCATTGATCTTGATGTCTATCCCAATCACCTATTAACATATCGAACAGTCTTGCTCTAATAAAAGCAGGTTCATCTATTTTATATTTTTCATCTCTTCGTAGACGCTCATATACATCAGAAGTACTCTCTATATCGTCCGGTTTACCAAATGATTCTAAATTCTTATGATTTTCTTCCGGACGCTCTTCAATCATATATAATTCATCTCCATGCGTATCATTATGTTTACCCAAAGCCTTCTGCTTAGGTACATAATAAACCTTTGGATTTGTATGATAAATCCCAACTGCATCAGATAAATCAGGAATAACAGTAAAAACATAAGGGTGTGATGCAGTATAAAAATCTAATAAGATATCCTCAGAAATCGTATTTTCTAAAGATTCTTCTATATAATTACTTTGGAAAACAGTAGATTGAAGAAATTTAACTCCACTTTTTTTAAGTGCACGCATGTTATATTCCCTATCATCTTTACTCTTTAACCTTAAGGAACGTGTTTGATGTCCTCCTCCTTTTCTTACCACTTCCAAACCTCCGTAAAGCGTATCTAAGAAAGCAACCTTGGTCTTAATTTTTTTTCCATACAAATCTCTATAATGATCTCCCCAGATACTCTCATAAAAATCGGTGCGATCCGTACCTTCTTTTTTATAGACAGACGCCATCACTGTTTGATCTGTACTCTCGGGTATACTAGAAATATCATATTGCTCTACTTTTTTATAAATTTCTTTTTGAAAAAGCAGTTTTGGTTCACTATTCTCAACTCCAAAAAAAGAAGCCCAGGAAGACCCATCTTTATGGATATCTAAACGAACAAAACCTTGACCTCCGTAAGCAAAAAGTCCATTATTATTAAGTTTTGCGAAAGAGTTTTTAGCTCCAGCACCAGATACAATTTGCTTAATCCCTTTGTGCTCTATGTATTGTAAAGAATGTTCATGTCCCGAAGTAAAAATAATTCGTTCTACTCCTCTTGCTAATGTTTCTAATCTCCTGACTAGAGATTTATATTGTTTATTCTGATTATCCTGAGTTGAAATGGCTCCAGAAGTACGTATTTGCATTGCTAGAGATCCAAGAACAGGTAATGGTATCTTTTTTTGAGAAGGATATAAGTGTTTTATTGGTGCATATTTACCTCCGTGAACTCCGTTTGTATATAAAGGATGGTGTAATGCAAATACAATGGTTTTATCTTGATTTTTCTTAAATTCACTTTCTACTTCGAGAAACATAGCTTCTCTTGTTTTGATTTCTGGGCAATTGTCATTAATTGTAGGATGTTTATCCCAATCTTCTAAGTACCATTGAGAATCTAAAATAATTAATTGAATATCGTCGGTGATCTCTATACTTTCTAATGCACAGCCTTTTGATGGACGAAATACTTTCTTGTCTTTTAATTTTTTCTCAAAATACTTTTCTTGTCGTTCTAATCCTTTTAAACCTTCATTATACCAATCATGATTCCCAGGAATAAAAAACACTTGTCCTTCAAAATTTTTAACCGCTTCGATTTGGACATCTAATCGATGTTCTGCAATTTTCCTGTCTTTTTTATCTTTTTTAGGCATTCCATCTGGATAAATATTATCTCCTAAAAAAATAGTATAGTTTCCTTCTTGTTTATGGTTATCAAGATATTTCTCGAAGGCTAATAATGCAGGTGTGCTCTTATTAGGCTGTGCATATCCCGCATCACCTATTAAATAAAAAGTCTTTTCAATTTCTTTTTCATTAGCAGTAATTGATTGATCAAAAGGTTCTCTATACTTAGGTTCGTAAAGTGCACAACTAGAAACTAGTATTGTTAGAATAAGAAGAATTGTATGTTTTATTTTTATCATTATTGTTTCATTTAGGGTTGTTTTCAGAAATAAAGGCTTCCCAAGTAGCAAACTTCTCTTCAGACATTACTCGTTCCATTTTTACTTGTCCTCCTTTTTTCTTTTGTGCTCCACTCCATTCTGAAAAAACAATAGGAGAAACAGTGGTTACTTTTACACCTTTTAATGCTTTACTTCTAGCAACTTTATAGTTTTTATTAGCTTTTTTTAATACCTCATCAAGCTCTTTGGCCAACATTGTATTATCAATTGTTGTCTCTAAACCTAGGTACCAATGATGATAGAATTCATCGTGTATCCTAGTTGCTGCTAATGTGAATTCTGGAATTTCTATATCAAATTTCTCTTCTATTTCTCTTAAAGCTGCATTCATTTTATTAACCGATAACTGAGACCCTACTACATTCAAAAAGAATTTAGTTCTACCAGTAATTCTAATCTCGGCTCTTTCTACATTTGTAAACTCTATAGTGTCGCCTATGATGTAACGCCAGGCTCCAGAAACAGTGGTTATCAAGAGTACATAATCCTGATCAGTTTCCACTTCTTTTAAGGTTATCGAAGGCGCTTCCTGCTTTAATGATCCATCCTGATTAATATATTCTGGCTGAAAAGGGACAAACTCGAAATAAATTCCATTGTCAGTAATCAATTTCATTGCATCGGTCTCAGGTCGCTGCTGACAGGCAATGAATCCCTCAGAAGCTAAATATGTATCTATTACAGTTATAGGTTGTTTTAATAGACTATTAAAACTTTTTTCATAAGGACTAAATGCAACCCCTCCTGAGGTGTACACCTGTAGGTTTGGCCAGATATCATGAATGTTTTCTACATTGTGATATTCGATCACTTTTTGTATCATCAATTCCATCCACGAAGGAATCCCACTTAACGCTCCTATATCCCAACTTTTTGCATTTTCAGCAATTTTATGAACTCTTTTATCCCAGTCATCTATTTTTGCAATTTCTTTACCTGGCTTGTAAAAACCTTCAAACCAAAAAGGAATATTACTCGCACTTATTCCACTAATTTCTCCTTCTAAATGTCCTTCTCTTTCTTGTAGATCAGTAGAGCTACCTAACATCATAATATCTTTTTCAAAAAAAGAAGCTGGAAGATCAAAATTAGATAAAGCTTCTACCTGTTTAATACCTGCTCTACGAATAGATTCTATCATTTCGTTAGTTACAGGAATACGTTTACTCTTCTTACCAGTAGTTCCTGAGCTTAAGGCAAAATAATCCGGGCTTCCCGGCCAAGTTACATTTGGTTCTCCATCAATAACTCGACCCCACCATTTTTCTAATAATTGATGATAATCGAAGTATGGAACTTTGTTTGCAAACTCTTCCTGTATATTTTTAGATTTTAATATATTTTCAAAATCATAATTTTTACCAAATTCAGTATTTGAAGCTGTCGTTAGTAATTCTTCTAATACTCTTTGTTGCGATTCTTCATGATTCAGTTCTGGAGACAATGCATCTTTTAAGTTGATTGCTCCTTTGATTAACGATCCTATAATTGCCATATCTAGTTTGTAATTTTCTCTATAATTTCTGGTGTACTTACTTCTTGTACCAAGTCAATTCCTGTAAAAGCCACGATAAAAGCCACAACAGATAAGATGATTCCAATTGTAAATACTATGTATGTTATTTTGAGAAGCGCATATTTTTTCTTGAGCACTAAACCCAACAAATAAAGGTCTTTAGTAAGCATTTTATAAACATATTCTTTGTCTCCAATTACTTCATCAATTGCTTCCTGATATCTATCGTAAGACATTTTAAAAAAGTTACCGAAGAACAAAAGATTTACTTTTCTATTTTTCACTTGCTCTCTTGTGAACTCTCCTCCAGTAACCTTTGGTTGAGTTGACATTATCGAAAGGATTATTGCAGCTACACTGAACAAAACTAATATCAGACTAGGTATCATCAAATGTCTGTTTGAAGGAGCATCTAACTTTGGGATTAGATTTGCTAGTGCCAAAGAAATAATTATCGCGTTTACCGAAAGAAGTATATTGGCTTTGGTATCTGCTATATCACTAAGTTTTATATGGTTTCTTAGAGAAACACGATATAAAGTTTGTATACCTCGTTCAGGACTTTCATCTTTATATTTTGCCTTTAGTTTCGCTTTTAAATCCTCTTTTTGTCTTTTCTTTTTTCTTTTCTTTCCTTTTTTAATAATATTTAAAAGGTTTTTATTTTTTAATGGTTCCCATTTTTCAATCGCATATCTCGTATAATACTTATGCTTTTCTGTAAAAAGTTTTAAATTTTCGATTCTCCATTCTTCTGAAGAATATTCTGCCACTTTTAATAAACTTAATTCTTGTCTTAATAATTCATTTACTTCTTTATAGTAATCTTTTGACAAATGAGAACTATCCGCATCCTTTACTATTTCTTCTATTAAATTTGCTGGTTCTTTATTGATTTTTGTGGCTCTTATGCATCCTAAAATCTTCGTTTTTTTTGTCTCATTTAGTGTTACTCCTTTTAAGAATATTTCGAATATTTTTATGCTTTCTTCCTCATGATTTTTTGTACCTCTTACATAACCTGCATCGTGAAACCAAGCTGATATTAATACAACTTCTTTGTCTTCTTCATCAATATTTATATGCTCACAAATTTCTTTTACACTATTTACGACTCGCTGAGTATGCAAAAAGTTGTGATATAAAAATATCTTGGATAAATTATCCTTAAAAAGATTAAATATGTAGTCTTCAGCTTTATCTAGTATCATTTCCATTATTATTTACTTTTTTAATGTTAATTAAGAAAAAGATTAATCCTCCTCTTGTTCTTTAATCAATAACATTATTTCATCAGGAGATAGGTATAATTTCTTTATTCTTGCTTTATATTTTTCGGATAAAGAGCTATGATTTAGAATAAAGTTTTTAGTAGCCAATATGTAATCTTTCATCCCGTGAGATACTGCCTGCGTATCTGCTGTGCGTTCCGCATCCCTAATAAAACTAGATGAAAACAAATATTTTATACCGAACGAAATTAGGTTTACACTACTTCTTCTATGATAATCCATTATATGTCCTAACTCATGCCCAAGCCAACCCACAAGAATATCTGAAGGCACATCCTTTATAGATAATTCTAGACCATCAATTTTAAATGTCTCGCTCATTAGTATTAGATAACTTCTTTTCCTTTTTGATTTAAAAAGTGATAAAAAAACAGGTTGAGCTTTCATGAAGGATTTCTTAAGCGATGATTTAAACTTAAACTCGATTAAAACATCTTCTAATTCTGGGTAATAGTTCAAAGAAATCTTAGCTTCTTCCATAATTTCGTTTGGAATAATTTTATTTTTAGTTGATACGTCTTGAGCTATGATCATGAAAGGATATAAAACTATAATCAGTCTTGTTAAACAAAGAATTCTAAATACAAATGATTCTGTCATTATTACTTGGGCAAGTTAAATAACAACTTAGATTTTGCTTAATCCATATGATATAAAGGGTGACTCTTTTAGTCAAAACTCGTAAGAAAAAAGCCTTATGGGCTAAAAGCTAATTGTCGTGGAACTAATTGAGCTTCTCGAAATATGTATCCAAAAAAACTAATCTTTTTTCTAACCAGTTCTCTAAATACTCGTAATGATCATGTAATTTTATATCAGATCCCCAAACTAGTACTTCTCTTTCGTAGATCTTATTGTTTTTAAAAAAATCATAGTTTTCTCTAAGCGTATGTGACAGCTGTTGATCACTAAGTGCTTCTTTTCTTAATTCAAACCAACGGTTTTTTAATCTTTGACGATAATTGTTAGGATTTACTCTTAATAATTTATCAAATAATTCATTACTTAGAACGTCATCGGTAGTGGAAATTCTTTTACCATCTTGGATCACACCTAACACACCATCTAAATCCCAAGGAATATTAAAATATGGAGTTTGTTTCGTGTATCGAGCTACGTAGAAATTCTTGCCCAAATTATCGGTAGCTCTAATTAAGTTTACAAATAGAAAGTAATCTATTGCATTATCTAGATAAAACTTTTTACTAATCTTTTTCTTAAAAGAGTTCTCTTTTGATTTAATTACAAACTTTGTGTATTTATGAATATTTTTCCAATGAGATTTATAATTAATAAAAGGATATTCCATTTCATATCCTGCCCAATGCGGAAAGATATTTCTATATTTTGGAGCGCTCTTATAAGATGGGCCTCCGCTGTAACTCGCTGCTTTAAATAATTCTCCGTAAACAGAACCTTTCTTATATTTTTTTAATTTCAGCAGTTTTCGATCAACTTGTTCTGTCAATGCATATACACCTTTATATGCTTTATTTACAAAAACCTCAACATACATTAAATCAATACCACTTTTAGCTTCTGGTTCTTTATCCAGATAATATGGTTTATGTATTGATAACCATAATTTATTGCAGAAATATGATCTCAATCTTAAAGGTTCATTATACAATCCATCTAAAATCCAATCATCATCTTCTCTTAGGTTACCAAACTGCATATCCTCTGATTCTTGTATGTCAGGATCTTTCCAAAACTCTAAATCATATGATTTTTTAGGAAACTTTAATGAAATATTACCCCGATGTTCAATTCCAACTATTGCAGACTTTACGAGACTGTCTCTAACTATTGAAAATGTAGCATCCCTTTTGGGATCATCTATTATTTTTTCGGAGGTATTAATTTGAATAAGAGGTGATTCTGTAAAATAAAGTTTAAACAAATTCCCATTCCTGTTAACCTCAAAACTTCTTTGATAAGAAAGTTCTTTTACCTCTTCGGAAAATATCAAATTATCATTAAAAGTTGCCTTTATACCAGTGAAACCTTCATTCTTATATTTTGAAATACTAGAATACCATATGATTATATTATTTTTTTCGTCTACACAATAGCTTTCTTTTTTTGGGACAATGGTTTTAACATTTTGTGAGTGAAGTACCGAACAAAATAAAAAAACATATAAAAGTAGTCCTCGAATTTTCATATAGTGTTTTAGGATTTAAAACAAAGATCGATGTAATAAAATGAAAAAATAACACTATCCATATAAAGTTTATCGTAATCCATAAAATTGCTCTATAATTAAAAGCATTTTAAGTAACTTCAACTTCTATGATTTTTAAAAAAACTTTTATTCTATTTTTTATAATATTTTCTGCTGTAAATGCACAGCAAAAAGGCGATCAAAAAAAGGCCGAAAAAAAAACCAAATTGGTTGTTGGTATTGTTGTTGATCAAATGCGGTATGATTATTTGACCCGTTTCTACAATAAGTACGGTACCGGCGGATTTAAAAAAATTATATCGAATGGGTTTTCCTGTAATAATCATCATTTTGATTATATACCTACTAACACTGGGCCAGGGCACGCTTCAATTTTTACAGGTACGACTCCCAGATATCATGGAATCATTGGAAATATTTGGTATGACAGAGAGAAAAAAGAAAAAATATACTGCGTGTCTGATTCTGATGTATCTCCTACAGGAACAAGTAGCCCAGATGGCAAAATGTCTCCTTCTCTTCTTAAACTTACTACAATTGCAGATCAAAATCGAATCCATACCCAAATGAAAGGCAAATCGATTAGTATTGGTCTTAAAGAAAGAGGAGCTATATTATCCGGAGGACATACTGCAAATGCGGCATACTGGTTTAGAGGGAAGGCTCAAGGAAATTGGATATCATCTTCTTTCTATATGGACAGGTTACCTAAATGGGTTATTGATTTTAATGAATCAGAACTTATTGATAGTTATTATAAAACATGGAATACATTATACGACATTAATACTTACGATGAAAGTGGTCCTGATTTCACTAATTTTGAAAGAGGTTTTAAAGGGAAGGAAAAAGCTGTATTTCCTTATGATTTAGATAAATTAAAAAACCTCAATGGAGAATATGATATTATAACCCGAACTCCTTTTGGTAACAGTTTGACAACAAATTTTGCAATCAAAGCTATAGAAGAAGAGAAGCTAGGAAAAGATAATCACACTGATTTCTTAATGATTAGTTTTTCGAGCACAGACTATATAGGTCATAATTTTGGAGTAAATTCTAAAGAAATTGAAGATACATATATCAGACTGGATAAAGATATTGAGTTACTCATAAAAAAATTGGACTTTTTTGTTGGAAAGGAAGAATACATATTATTTCTGACTTCTGATCACGGTGCTACTCACGTGCCCAGTTATTTAAAAACGAAGAAAATACCTTCAGGTTATTTTAAAGAAGCTACTATACATTTGGAATTAAAAAATTATATCCAGAAATTATATAAGAGGGATAGTATTATCGAAAATATTTCTAATCATCAGGTTTTTTTAAACTATGAACTAATAAATAAACTTCAGCTCGATAGTAAAAAAATACAAAAGGAGATTGCTGATTATCTATTCCAAAAAAAACAAATTAACAGAGTGTTTACTAGATCTCAAATTGAGGCTTCTGACTTTTCGAGTATTATTGGATCAAAGATTAAAAAAGGATTTGACCCTAAGCGTAGTGGTGATGTTTGTTACGTTTTGACACCTTCTACCATAACATACTCCAAAACTGGTTCCGCACATAGTAGTGGATATATATATGACACTCATGTTCCACTACTTTTCTATGGATCTAATATTAAAAAAGGAATTACTAATAAATCAACTTTTGTATCAGATATTGCACCTACTATTGCTGTATTATTAGGTATTTCTTTCCCAAACGGAACTACTGGAAATGTAATAAGTGAAGTTACAGAATAATTTTTTTATCTAAAAGTGAATAGAATCATCATGAAAATTAAATCATTTTTTAAGATTTTAGTTACAACTTATAAAAACTGGAGCTCCAATGAACCATTTCAAATGAGTGCATCCGTTAGTTATTATGCATTATTTTCTTTTCCAGCATTGCTTATTATTATCATACAGACAACGGGTATTTTTTATAAAAAAAATGAAATAAAGGGGAAAATTATTAGAGAAATATCGGAAGTACTTGGTCAAGACGTTGCAAATACGATAGAAGGTATGTTGAAAAATGCTATTGATCAAGAACAATCAACTTTAGTAATTATTATCGGAATAGTAACATTACTATATGGAGCTACAGGAATGTTTATTGCACTTCAGAAGTCCTTGAATATAATATGGAAGGTAAAGCCCAAACCGAAGAATGAAATCTTTAAAATGATTAAAGACCGTATTTTTTCTTTGGGCCTTATTCTCGTAATTGGGTTCTTATTACTTACATCCTTGGTATTAACAGCTTTTATTACCGCAACAACAGATTGGATTGGTCAACATTTCCCAAATTTTGTCATCTATGTGATTCAAATTATCAATTTTATTTTATCATTGATACTGATAACAATACTTTTTGCAATGATTTTTAAAATTCTGCCTGATGTAAAAATTAAATGGAAAGATGTCTGGCTTGGCGCTTTTGTGACTACCATTTTATTTAGTATCGGAAAAAGTGCTTTAGGCATTTATTTTGGTACAGTTAATCCTCAATCAACTTTTGGAGCGGCAGGCTCCGTGATACTAATTTTACTTTGGGTTTCGTATTCCAGCTTAATTCTTTTTTTTGGCGCAGAATTCACCAAAGTTTTAGCCTCTAAATATGGCTCAGGAATACACCCTGCTTCATATGCAGAGAAATTATCCTAAAAATTTAAATATTTATATAAATTTATTTGGACGTAAGAATTTTTCTAAATTTCTTTTATCTGATGTTTAAAATCCGAAATTTAACCCTAAGGATACTCCACTATATTCTGATAAACTATATTCTAAATTAGCCTTAAAAAACCCTACCGATACTTTAGCTCCTAACGTTCCTCTTACCCCTGAAACTTTATTTTCTACAGAAAATGGATTTGTTATTTCCTCCTCTGACACAATTCCTGACCGCACTCTATAAGTTCCCTTAAGATCAGTAGTTGAAGTTCCAGAAATATAACCAATCCCTCCATACACATTAAACACTGGTAATTTTGTAGACCCTATTAATTGAAAAAGTAATGTATTAGTATTATTCTCGAATTGTTGATTTTCTCCATCTACTATATTTGTGTTAGTAAAATCATAGCTTCCATCAAGATGTGTATATGCTATCAATCCAGCAATAGCTACTGGGAATAATTTATCAGCTGGTAACCAAGAAGTAAATTCGTGCTGTAACCCAATTCCATAAAAACCTACTTTTGCATCACTAGTTTTAATTTGCGGAAAGAATCTTGCTTTTATTTCTGTTCCCTTCAGAGGGCTAAAACTAGCTTGTAAAAAAGCCGTTGGAACAAAATTAATATTAGATTCTCCTAGTCCAGTAGGTAGTTCGAATTCTGCATCTTGCGGAGGTAATCCAGGAATTGAACTTTCTCCTTCTACAACAACAATAACACCTTCAATATCTCCAAAAGCAGTAGCTACTTCTTTCTCAACACTACCATCTCTAAATTGCAAATTTTCATATTGTGAAGTATCTAAAATAAATGATTTGTTATCACTCCCCACAAAAGAGGTATTTAGAATAACTGAGATATCAAATCCAAATTTTCTTTTAGACTTTGCACTATTGAACCAACCTTGATTCATACTATAGATAAGCCCTCCAGAGACCGGTTCTAAATAATAAGTAGCAAAACGTTGAGCATCATTTACTCCGGCAGCTAATAAATCATCTATATTTTCTTGAGCTACCACATTAATAAAATTGAAAACAAAAAGAATAAGTAATAGTTTTTTCATAAGATTTTGGGAGTTTTATATATCATTTTACTTTTTAGGTGTCACGCTATGTTTCACTTTATTCCGGATTTTCCTTAAAAACCCTCTGCTACCAAAATGCTTTTTCTTTAATCCTGGTCGCTGTATATTGTTTTTATTTTTCAAAATGTTTTGTTTTAAAATTACTAAAATTTAATTTCCTATAGGAAGTATGAGTAATAAAATTGATATGCAAAAGTGAAATAACTAAAACAGAAAAATTAATCAATTCAAAAAAAAATTAGCCTTATTAATCTGTTTTCGTTATTACAACGTTTTAAAAACACTACTAAATACTAATATAAAATGATTTTGGGTATATAAATTGTAGTTTAAGTGTTTTTTCCATTATTAATTTATTATTACTGAAAATCTATCTAGAAGGTTAACTAAACTGTCCTCAAATTCTATATAATAAAATTCTATCTGCCCGTTAATCTCTGAAAAATTATAGATTTCTTGTGTTCAATTCTTAAACATAATACGCTAACTTCTTTCATATATTGATAAAAGTTTTTGTTTATTATTTCTAGATGCTAAAGAAATTTATTCGTACTAAAACAATTCTAAAAGGGGATTGCAACATAGTAGTAGAAAAGAATATATTTTAAAGATTGTTTATATATCAAATACATCTTTAATATAAGTAATAATTGAATTTTGTCAAGACATTTAACTGGCTTTAACTTGTGTTAAGACTCTTTAACATAAGCATTGTTAAATCACTGATTAAAATGTTAATAAAACACTAAAAATTGTTTTGATGATTTCATTTTTTACTTAAAATGGAGTGAAATTTATAAAAAAACTACAATTTTTATTCAAAAAGAGTGTGTTTTCAAGCAAAAAAATCTCTTTTATCTCCGTTTCATTAATTTGCTTAAGAACAAATACTATATCTTTTTTTGTTAAAAAAACAATAATATATTATATCTGAAATATCTTTTCATTTTAGAGAGTTTACAAGGAATAATATTGATTTTTCTAAAAATAGAATCCCTGTAAATTTTACTAAACAGGGATTTTATAATATTTGTTAAAAGGTAAACCGAAGTTAATTAATTACTACCTTCTCAACTATTGATTTCTTGTTCTTATATACCCTTAAAAAATAAACACCTTTACTAAGATTACTGAAACTATATTCTTTTTGATTTATTTCTCTGATACTTCTTATCTCTCGACCGGATAAATCAAATAAAACTATTTGTCTTATATCATTGTAATCTGATACTTCTATGTTTACATTTCCTTTACTTGGATTAGGAAAAACCCTTATAGTTTCTTCCTCCTCTTTAGATCCATTATTATCATCAATTCGTTGATCGCATCCAGTTTTAAAACTGATCCAATCTAATTGAATATTTCTACTTGCATTATGAAAATATAGGTATACAACATGATTACCAGATCCTGATATATCAACTGTTTCTTCTACATAGTTATTCCATCCTCCTGTACTTTCTGGATAAATTTCAGCAATATTATTACTATCCTGATTATTATCAAGTCTTATTTTCATATAACCGTTTTCATTATTTCCCTTAGAATACCTAAAGGTAAACTTGCCACCTGATATATCAATATTATCAAACTTCAACCAATGAGAATAACCAATATTTGTTACTATTCCATTTACAGTATTCAATTGATAAAAACTGTCTGAATTATTTTCTGCTTGTATTTTATTACAGATTGAACCTCCTGTGTCACCTTCCGATTCTTCGAATCTTATCCAATTGATATTAAAAAGACCTCCTGAAATGTCTAATCGTAATACTTGATTTGCGTTTCCACTGGAAATTTGTACATTTTCTATACGTAAACTTTGCCATGATTGCCATCCATTTGTATTAGGAATAACTGTAGAACCTAATTCTGATGTTCCTAATTTAAGTGATAGTGATTTAGAATTATTTTGAGTACTTGCAACTCTTAAGACTATGTCATAAGTTCCAGGAGTAACATTTCCTATTGTATACTCTAACCATTCTCCATTATTTGTCCATCCTAGATTAGTACCACTTCCAGTATCAGATGTATTCTGTAGATCAACACCCTCATCTGTTCTACCTTGACCTCCATTATTACTTGAATCGGAATCATTATAAGCAACTCCTTGCCCTCCATTATCATAATCTTCTGCTTGTATTATTCCAGGAATAGTATGATTTATAAA
The DNA here is from genome assembly GCF_003443695.1 of Aquimarina sp. AD1. Taxonomy (NCBI): domain Bacteria; kingdom Pseudomonadati; phylum Bacteroidota; class Flavobacteriia; order Flavobacteriales; family Flavobacteriaceae; genus Aquimarina; species Aquimarina sp. AD1. The sequence continues at coordinate 3,715,575 of NZ_CP031966.1, forward strand.
TGGTGACTGTATAGGATCTACTATATCTCCTTGTTCTATTACCACATTGCCTAAACTAATAGGACAATCGTTATTACCCCAACGAACCCATACATTATAAATTCCTGGAGCAACATTATCAAAAGTTGCAGAACCTAAATTATCATTTACGTCTAGAGGATATGTTAACCCTCCATCACTACTAAACTCTATAGCTCCTCTATCAGGTTCATCAGAAAACGTAAAGGTGATTTTTCCATCATTAGCTCCTTGGGTAGTTTCATCAGTTGCAGTTACAGTAGCCGTTGGAAAAGGTGTGCCATTACAATCCGGAATATCTACATTACCCGTAATTGCTTTAAAATTTCCTGATAAATGCATAAAACTCATCATATATAACAACCCATCATAATACCTAAATTGCCCTGAAGGAATTGGAGTATCAAAAAACTCATCAATAAAAGGCCATACTTTTGGATCTTCTAGAGCCAAAGCCCCAACCGCATTACATGCTACTAAACCAGGTGAATGATCATTGTTTCTACTAAATGAACCATCCAATGTCCATAAGGTGCTATACCCTGGTTTATCTTTAAAAAAATTGATCTGCTTGTTTATTAATGGTTGTATATCGTTTTTACTTTTTTGAAACCAAGCAAAATCAAATCCCATGTTCATAATATTTCTCCAAGCATCAAACTCAAAATTACCATGATTTCCTTGATTTACAGGTCTACCATCAAACTCCGAATAATCTGGCATTAATCCAGTTTGGGGATGTGCTGCTCTCGGAAGTAAATAAGTACGGCTTACTGTCGCCATATCTGTCCATAATTGATTATTACTATCAGCTTCTACAGCCCATATTTCATAAAAAGCCGGAAGATGATACGATGGATCAGTAAAACTTGCAGAATTTCCACAAATCCCAAAAACTATTTGTTTCTCATTCTCATCTATCAAACTAGTAGGGCAACCTCCTGAACTAGGTGCTGGTTTATTAAGCATACTATCAAGAATATAATTTGCCTCTGCTCTATAATCAATAGAACCATTACTGCCCCAAAGAGCATCTGCAAAAAATAAAGCAGTTACAAAATATTCTTCTCCATCCGGTGCAGAATTTTGGTCAATCATAGAAAAATTTGATCGACTTAATTGCCAGGAAAACAAGCCTTCTCTTTCTGTTCCCTCTGGGTGTTGACTATAAGTTTCTGCAAAACGCCATAATTTATCAAACTGTGCTTTCTTTCCTAGTTGAACACAGATCATCATTCCATAAGACATTCCTTCTGATCTTATATCATTATTTCCTGTATCCAAAATATAAGCCATATCATTACCTACCTCGTAATAAAGTCTTTCATTGTTACTATCTCCGTTTACAAAATAATGCTCCCAGATAGCGTTCATCTTTTGTTGTACTTCCGTTTCGGTTTTTCCAGATTCTACAAACATATTTCTGTATACTCCAGATTCGAATGAAGGTACTGACGGAATAACCGGAGCTTGTCTTGGTGGTGGCGGAGATCCTAAAAATGTAAAAGTAATTCGATCTAAAAATGTATCATTTGATCCATTATCTGTTATCAATTCTAAAGAGAAATTAAGAGGATTACTGCCTATAATGCTAATCTCTCTAGAACTATTAGAAACAGAAGTTCCAGAAAAACTAAACGAACTAACATTATCACCTATATTTAAATTAATCTTAGCCTCAGTATCAGTGGAGGATGCTCCTCTTATTTCTACTTTATATAGACCTGGTAATGTTGAAAGATTAATTGATCCTTCGGCCTTATCTCCATTACCATAAAAGCCCACACCATCAAAAGGTGAATCTATCATTCCTGCATATGGGCCGCTAATACCCAAATCCTCAATCTGAACAGTGTTTTGTCCAGAGACGATTACTACGCAGAGTAAAAATAATTTCAAAAAAAAAGTTTTAATTGTTTTCATAAGAAGTTTGTGTTTAGAAATTTAGTTAATCTAAACTATGATATTTTCACACAAACAATTAGCAAACAATTAAATACATAAAAAACCACTTATAAAAGTAATTAACTAACACCTTTTGATAACGTAAAAACAATTTTTGAAAATAAGTTAATTTTCTGGTAATCAGTTTTTTATAATCATTCTTGTAGTATATAATTTCTACTTTTTTTACGAAAACGTTTTCGTAAAAAATTCCAAGAAGTATTTATATATAATCTATACCTAAGTAAACGTATAAATCTTTATAAAAAATACATTACAAAGCATAGGATACCTCAAAAGATGACTAGAAAAGAGACTTATTAATATGATTAGAAATAAGAATCCCTGTAAAAATGCATTTACAGGGATCATTTACGACGATTGTTTATGGGAATAAAATCACTATAATCCTTCTAAAAATCCTTGATACGCAGATTTTTTATTAAAGGAAGCATCAAATAATAGCGGCCACTCTGGTCGGCCGTTATTTTCGGGAATTAACCAAGTATCATCATCTTTTAATCCCCAAACCGTTATTGCATATTTTTTGTTCTGCGGAATTGCATTAAAAATCTCAACTACTTCTCGCACTCTTTGTCTTTGTGCCTCAGATCTTTCTTCTGTTAATTCTGTTAAATCATTCGCTGCATTAACCTTTACATCCAATTCTGCAAAATGCACCAATACATCCTTTGCTACTAATTCATCCGTAGCTTCTTGTATCTGCTCTCTACTAGGGAAATTATAGTCTATATGCATCTGATAACCAACACCGTCAATAAGATTGTTTACCAATAAATCATCTACCAATACTAGCACTTTTCCTCTTTTTGTGCCATCAAAAGTCATATTATAATCGTTATAAAACAATTTTACATTAGGGTCAGCGGCTCTAGCAAAAGCAAAACATTTTTCTACATAATCATCTCCCATTCGCTGTAAGAATAAAGTATTTCTCCATTGAGTACCTGCATCATCATCTATAGCTTCATTTACAACATCCCAAGAATTAATTTTACCTTGATATCTTGTAAACACATCAGTAATATATTGTTCTATTAAATCTTCGAACTCCTGATCCGTACCACTAAAATTCTCTAAAGCTTCGGGAATACTTCTATGCCATATTAAGGTATGTCCATGTACATTTAGACTATTCGCTTCTGCGTAAGCAACTAGTGCATCTATTTTACTCCAATCATAAATTATATCTCCCGAACCATCTATCCCTGTAAAAATAGAAGCCATTTTCATATCATTTTCAGCAGTAATACTGCTAAATTCTCCCTTATAAAGATCATCATAGGCAGTTATATTGGTTCTAGCTTCAGATACTGCAACTCCAACAAAGAAATTATTCTCTGTAGCAGATTTTAGGGTTATATCATCTGGAAACTCCTCATTGGTTTCTACACTTATAGTATTTGAGTTTTCGGAAACAACACCATTTACTATAGCCCTTACTCTATAGTAATACTGGGTATTTAAAGATAAACCTGGTATATCTTGAAACAACTGATTTACCGCTAAACTTTCATATCCTTGTACAAAGGATCCAAAATTAGGATCGGTAGCTACATCCAGCTCGTACCCACTTGCCAAAAACACATTACTCCAATTGGCGGTAAAACTTGTAAAATTAATTTCGGAAGCATCTTGTGCAACCGGTGGGACTGCTGAAAAACTTACTGTATTGTCATCATCAGAGCAAGCTACAAAGTTCATCATCATAATAAAAAATAAGGCATAAATGACCTTATTATATACTTTTTCTATTTTCATTGTAATTATTTTATAGAACACATATCTAGAGGAGTAAAACCAATCAAATTAGATGAAATCCCTCTGGATATGTGTTATTATTATTTTATTTTGAAAAGGGCTTTAATCAAGCTCCAATACCTCTAATTTTAGATTATCATATCTATAACCCGATGGTACTACTCCGGTATCACCTTCGTGACTGATTTGCATTCTTACCGCTACGAGCGTAGCAGGATTAGGATCACCCATACTTTGGTTGTTAACATCAAAACCAAATCCAAAATCGGATAGTTTTAATCTTAATGTTTGCCACCCTGATCCTGTTAAAGGAACTTTAAAAATCCAGTTGTCTGTAGTTGCATCTTTTAAAATAAACTCCATAACGGTCCCTGGATAATCATCTCCATTAATATCAAGAAGGATAAATGCATTTTCCGAATCAGTTGAAGTAGTAACAGGAGCTACTTCTTGGTGACCACTTCCTGTAAAACCATCTGTACCTGTATCATCCCAAACAATTTCTGCTCCTCCACTACCATCTACACCAAGACCGTTACTAACCTGAAAGATATTATCTCCATAAGAAAACCAATCAGCATTGTAATCATTATTAATATTTGGTATTCCATTTCCATCAAAATCACTAAATAAAATCTGAACAATACCTCCAACGATAGGTAAATCTTTAGAAACCATTCCTCCAGCCGTAACTACAGTAAAAATGGTAGTTTCGGTCTTTCCTTCAGGAAAAGTAAATAAGATTTCTTGTGGAGAAACTACGGTAAAATCTCCAACTGATTCTCCATCAACAAGTACATCTTCTACATTAAAAAACCAATTACCAAATGCTCTCATCTCGATACCTCCTTCTCCCTTTGATGGTGAAAATGTATCTGCTACTGTTAAGGTAGGGCCTGGTTGCTTAATAGTAAACTCTGTAGAAACAGATTCTCCATATAGGTTCGTAAAGGTTACTGTTTGATTTCCAAAACGACTTCCTTGATCCGCATCAAATGGAACATTAAAAAATAATGCTACATTAGAATTTAATGTGGAGTTAAAAAAGGTATTTACAGTTCCATCAAAAATAATTTCTTTCATATCATTAAGTCCTGTACCTTCTACTCTTACTAGCTCTGCAGGGAATCCTTCATTGATCGCGGGTTCATCTCCAAGTGATACTATATTTACTATTTGTGGATCTCCAAATTGAAGTCCATCTCCGTTATCATCATCACAAGATGATATACATACCAATAAGCCAATTACTGAGCACAAAACAAGCAACTTCTTGATATACATCATTTCTTTATTTTTTTTCATCATTACTTATTTATTAATCATTAATTATATAGTCTATTGCAGGACTAGCTGTATCTATAAATGATGACTCTGCAGATGGTATTGGTAATAAAAAGTCATCATCATCAATGCTATCTACAAAAAACGATTCTACATTAAATGGAACTAACGTATTTACAGTTCCTCTATCTTGATTTCTAATAATGTTTTTTGCAGTTTCTCTATCCATTCTTACTAAATCTAACCAGAATTTACCTGCTTCAAAAGCAAATTCTATTCTTCTTTCATCTGTAAGTGACTGTCTTGTGATCATTCCTTTTTCGGATAATCCAGCTCTTCTTCTTATTTGGTTAAATGCCTCTACAGCTGCTGCATCTCCAGTAGAATCTGCATCACCCATTATTGCCTCGGCATAGATCAATAGTACATCTGCATATCTCATCAATTGGGTACTCATATCTGTTCTCATAAAGAACACATTTGGATGTTCGTCTAATGATCCTACTACATATTTTCTATATCGTAGTTTTGTAGCTGAATCATCTCCGTTTTCTGGAAATGTCCATCCGCCTTCACTAGTTAACAATTCAGGGTAGAATCTTCCAGGTTCACAAATAATCCATTGTCTACGTAGATCTTCTTCTCCTGCATCAGTAACATTATCAAAGGAAAGAAACAAATCTATACTAGGATTTACAGAACCAAAAGATCCATCATTACCAATCACATCATCACTAGCAATAAGATAGGCTTGGTTAGTATTCTGAATACCCCACAATCCATTAATGGATGTCCAAACCCATCGATAGATACCTTCACTATTTACACTTGCAGACGGATTTATAAACTGATCTTGATAATTAGACTGCAAACTGTGTTGCCCGCTATCAATAACTAACTGAGCATAATCTCTAGCCTTATTATATTCTTTACGTGTTAAATACATTTCTGCCAGATAAGACCAAGCGGCTGTTTTTCCAACTCGTATTCCACCTGCTGTTCCGTCAGGTAATAACTCTGCTGCTTTTTGCAAATCATTTTCAATAAAATCATAAATACTGGAAACTGTATTTAACGGATATAAGGTAGAAGTATCTGAAGTAACCTCATCGATTACTGGAATTTCTCCCCATAGACGGACTAAATAGAAATACGAAAAAGCGCGCACAAATCGAGCTTCACCTTCTACCTGATTTCTTACATCTTCAGAAATTTCAGCATTTAATGGTTGGCTAACCACTTTTAATAATTGATTTGCATCTGCAATTCCTTTATAGAAACCTTCCCAACCTTCTAATAATACTCCATTATTTACTCCAACGGAAAACAATCTCCAAGCGGCATCTGATTCAAAACCAATAGAATTACCTGCTAACATATCCAATGAATACATAAACTTATCATTCGTTGTAAAAAAGGATTGCCCATACAAGGAATTAGCTCCAGCTAATAATTGTTCATCCGTTTGATAAAAATTATCTTCAGTAATAGAATCAACAACCTCTATTTCTAAAAAATCTTCACCACAAGATGAGAGAAAGGTCAATACAATAGCATATGTAAAAATTCTCTTTATACTTTTCATACTAAACATATTATTTTCTTTTTCATGTTAAAATTGTACATTAAGTCCAAGTGTCATTGTTCTTGGAACGGGATATCTTCCAAAATCTATACCTTTAAATAAAGCACTTTGATTAAGTGATCCTACTTCAGGATCGTATCCTGAGTAGTTCGTAAATGTGTATAAATTTTGTATTGTTGTATACACTCTTATCTGATCAAAAAACTTAATTTTTTCTCCAAAAGTGCCTTTAGGTAATGTACATCCCAAAGTAACACTCTGAATTCTTAAGTAAGAACCATCTTCTATAAATCTATCGGATACTCTAATATTTCCGTTTTTATCTCCATCGGAATATCTAGGTAAACTTCCATCAGTATTCGTAGCGCTATATCTATCAATTACAGAAGTAGCTTGATTTGCATTAAATCGGTTAACTCCTTCGATATAGGTACGAGTATAGTTATAAATATCGTTTCCATAAGTTCCTTGTAAGAATACTGATAAATCAAACATTCCATATCGGAAATTATTAGTCATACTAAATGTAAAATCTGGATGTGGATTTCCAATAAATGTTCTATCGTTATCATCAATCACTCCATCATCATTTAAATCCTTAAATCTAACATCTCCTAACCAAGTACCGTTAGCTTCATCCACAGAGCTTTCTGCAGGAATAGCAGCAGGTTCAGCACCTGTTAATTCATCTATATCTCTAAATAACCCATCGGTTACAAAACCATAGAACATTCCGATAGGTTGCCCTACTTCTGACCTTGTTAGATTGGCAATAATTTCCTCATCTTGTAGCGTTCCAATGATAGCATCATTTTCACCTGATAATTCAGTAATCTCATTACGATATAAACTAAATACAATGTTGGTATCCCAGCTAAATTTTTCATTCGTAATGTTCTTTGTATTCAAAGTTAAATCAATACCATCATTGATCATTTCACCAAAATTTTCTACTGGAGCATTAACTCCTATAAAAGACAAGGTGTTCAAACTACCTAAGAAACCTGGTATAGGTCTAGTTGCTAAGAAATCTTTAGAAGTTTTTCTATACACATCTACATCTAATCTAATATTGTTATCCAAGAAACCAAGTTCCACTCCCAAGTTTGGAGAAATTAAAGATTCCCATGCAACATTAGGGTTATTAAAATTAGCTAAACTAAATCCACTTCCAAGTGCCGTATTTTGATTTCTAAGAAAGCTCAGATATAGAAAATTATTTATATCCTGGTTTCCACTAGTTCCGTATCCAGCTCGTATTTTAAAATAACTCCAAGCGCTAGAAATACTCTCCATAAAAGGTTCATCACTTACTACCCACGCTGCAGATACTGATGGGAATAAACCCCATCTATTATTAGGTCCAAATTTTGAAGAACCATCATATCGTAAGGATGCTGAAAATAAATATTTTGAATTATAATCATAATTAATTCTACCAAAATAGGATAAGAGAGAAGCTGCACCTTCGAATGATTCGGATAAGGATGTCTCAGCATCTCCAGTATTTAAACCAGGAACATCATTACTAGGAAAGTTAGATCTTTGCCCAGACAATCCTTGAAACTCGGTTTTCTGAGCTTCTGTTCCTAATAGAATATCAAAATTATGATTTCCAATACTAGGAGTATAGGTTAAATAGTTTTTGAATAGGTAATATAACCCTTCATTGGCTGCTCTAAAAGACGAATTTAAGCGATTCGAAAGTGATCCAAAATCATAAGTCGGGAAGAAACTTTGCGTTTTAGCTGTATTATAGTCATACCCTAAATCTGTTCTGAACTTAAGATTATTCGCCAATTTAAGATCCAGATAAATATTTCCATTCATTTTAAATCTTTCTAGCGTACTGTTTCTTATTTCTGAAGCGGCTATCGGGTTTAATGCTCCTGTATTACCTAAACCGTTTTCTGGAGAACCAAAGGTTCCATCAGGATTTCTTACAGGTACATTAGGAGTCTGTCTTAATGCATTGATAATGGTACCATTTCGAGAATCATTTAATCCTATTTGCTCTAACGAACTACTTAGGTTTATGTTATGTCCAAATTTGATCCATTCATTATACTTGTAGTCTAAATTTAATCGTAATCCAAATCTTCTAAGACCAGAGTTGATTACAATACCTTCTTGATCAAAATAATTAGCTGAAGCATAAAATTTTGTTTTCTCTTTTCCTCCAGAAATTGATAATTGATGATTCGTTATTGGAGCTGCTCTAAAAATTTCTCTTTGCCAGTTTGTTCCATCTCCTAAAATATTTGGATTCTCAAACTGAGGAGCTGGTGGTAAATTAGTTGACGGACTCTGTCTAACCTCATTTGAATATGCCGCAAACTCTCTTAGATTCATCATATCCAATAACTTAGGAACTGTCTGAATTCCTGCATATGTCTCATAGCTTATCTTAGCTTTTCCTGCCTTTCCTCTTTTTGTAGTAATCAAAACCACTCCATTAGAGGATTGCGCTCCATATATTGCCGCGGCAGAAGCATCCTTTAAAACGGTTATGGATTCGATATCATTTGGATTTAGCGCAGAAAGAGGACTTATAGCCGTCTGTCCACCAGTTCCTCCAAAACGCGAAAAATTAAATGAATCACTCTCTGAATTCTGAACGTTTACACCATCAATAATATATAATGGTTCATTAGACCCAGTTACGGATGTTGTACCACGTATTCTTACAGATACCGCTCCTCCTGGTCTACCTGTACTTCGAGTCACAGTAACTCCAGATACTAATCCTTGAATCCCTTGATCGATATTAGTAACCGTCTGTTTATCTAACACATCTCCGCTAATTGTAGATATCGCAGATGTCAGATCTTTTTTTCTGCTTTGTCCATACCCAATAACCACAACTTGTTCTAAATCTGTTGCTTCGGGTATCATTACAACATTAATTTGTACGGAGTCAATAACAATTTTTTGTACCGTTTGCATTCCAACATAGGAAAAAACTATAATATCTCCTTTCGATACCCCTTGTAATTCGTAATTACCGTCAAAATCAGTTAAAGCACCATTGGTGGTGCCTTTTACCAAAACGGTAACGCCTGGTAATGGCAAATTAGATTTATCCGTAACTGTTCCACTAACATTATCTTCTTGCGAAAAAACATGCTGTGTTCCAATTAAAATAAATACAATAATTGCTAGTTTAAGTCTTATCATATGACATTGTTTTTATGTAGTTAAGTTTAAAGTGCTTGATAGCTCCTTTTGTTTCCCTTTAATTAGTATTCCTTTTCCCTTACAATTGTTTAGATATAGCAATTAATCTAGGTTTCATTTTTACGCATTACTTAAGTGCTATTTTTTTATTTAAATGTTTGTTAGTTGCGGTATCTGAATCATCATTTCTGTTAGGTTGTTTTCCACCTACATAAATTTGAATTGCTCCTGACGCTTTTTGTTCTTTTCCTGCTGAATTAATCACAGCATATTGTTTTGGGGTAACCGTAAAACTTACCTTTTTTGTCTCTCCAACTTCTAAGTTGATTCTTTTAAATCCTATTAAAGAATGTTTTGGCCCGTCTGTATATTGCTTTTTATCGTGAGATACATAAAGTTGAACAACCTCATCACCTTTCATATCCCCGGTATTTGTAATTTGAACTGTTACAGGAATATTTTCATCTGTTTTTATAGCATCTGGTGCTTCTAGTTTTGAGTATTCGAAAGTGGTATATGACAATCCATGTCCAAATTCATATAAAGGATCTCCTTTAAAATATTTATAGGTTCGATTGGTCATATCATAAGATTTAAAATCTGGAAGATCATCAACAGATTTGTAGAAGGTAACAGGCAATCTACCCGCTGGATTATAATCTCCAAAAAGAACATCGGCAATTGCTCTCCCTCCAAATTCTCCTGGATACCAAGCCTCAAGAATTGCTGGGATGTTTTCATCTGCCCAGTTTATAGCAAGGGCACTCCCATTCATCAACACTAATATTGTTGGTTTACCCAAAGCCTGTACTTCTTTTAATAAAATAAGCTGTGATTGTGGTAATGAAATTTCTGATCTATCTCCCTTATCAAAACCTTCCAAAACTACTGGCATTTCTTCACCTTCTATATCTGGAGATAATCCTAAACACAGTACTACAACTTCTGATTTCTTAACTGCTTCTATTGCTGGAGACAATAGATCTTCATCTAATTTAGACCAAAGTAATTGGGCCTGTGGATCTGTATGATAATTGTAATATTTTATTTTAATATCATATGATTTACCAGCTTCAAGCCTCATATCTAAATACTTCATTTTTGGCTCGTGATCATCTTTAAAATCTACCCTTAAAGAATCATCAACATATAGTTTACCTGCACTACTAGCTCTTAATCCAATACGATATGAACCGCTTTCTTCTGGAACAATTTTTCCTGTCCATCTAACAGAAAAACTATCTGAAGTAGTAATCTCAATTGGTTTTTTTGAAACCCATATAAAATCAACAATACTATCATTTCTCGTTAATTTTGGTTTTCCTTTCCACTCCTCGTTATCAAAGTATTCTCCTTTTAATCCAACGTTATCTCCATTTCGCAATACAGAAGATGGTATTGGTTGTAATAACGGCCATCCTTTTGCTATGTGACTCCCTTTTGCGTAGTTTACCTTAGTGTTTGGTAATTTTTCCTTTATTGCTTTTAGCGGAGTGATATTATTAAGTGGAGTTCCGTGATAATTTCCTAATAAGACTTGTTTAGCATTGGCATTGGGTCCTATTACTGCAATGGATTTTAGATCTTTTCTTAATGGAAGTAGTTTACCTTCATTTTTTAATAAGACCATTGATTCCTTAGCGGTTTTCTCAGATAATTTATAATGGGCATCACTACATACCACATCATAAGATATTTTGGACCAAGACACCATTTCTTCAGGATCAAACATGCCTAGTTTAAATCGTGCTTCCATCAATCTAGATAATGCTCGATCAACCTTATCTTCATCTACTAAGCCTTTAAGAACAGCATCTCCTAAGTTTGGATCATATACATCTCCACAGTTTAAATCTGTACCTCTACTTACTGCTAATGCTGAAGCCTCAGCAGGGGTTTCGACTAATTCATGCTTATTTGGTTCCCAAAAATCATTGATCGCCCAACAATCTGAAACCACATAACCATCAAACCCCCACTCTTTACGAAGTATATCATTTAGTAACAAATTACTTCCGCAACAAGCTTCATCTCGGTATCTATTATATGCACACATTACTGATTGTACATTAGCTTCTTTAATCGCTGCTTCAAAAGCTGGTAAATACGTTTCTTTTAAATCTTTATCTGATGTATGATAATTATCCTCATGCCTTGATTTTTCCGGTCCACTATGTACTGCAAAATGTTTAGCAGTAGCTACCACTTTAAGGTATTTTGGATCATCTCCTTGTAGCCCTTTTATAAAATTTACTCCCATTCTTCCGGTCAAATAAGGATCTTCTCCATAAGTTTCTTGACCTCTTCCCCATCTAGGGTCTCTAAAAATATTGATATTAGGGGTCCAAAAAGTTAATCCTTGATATATCCCTCTTTTGTCTTCTTTAATAAAACGATGATGTTTTGCTCTAGCCTCATCGGAAATAACGGTGCCTATATCGAATAATAGTGGAGCATTCCAAGTAGCCCCCATACCAATTGCCTGAGGAAATACTGTAGCTTCACCTGCTCTAGCCACACCGTGTAAACACTCATTCCACCAATTATAAGCTGGAATACCTAAGCGTTCGATAGCAGGTGCATCATATCTCATTTGAGATACTTTTTCTGAAAGTGTCATATGACTTATTAAATCACTTACTCTTTCATTAATAGACAATTTAGGATCTTTAAACTTGTATGTTGTTTCTTTTTTCGTTTCACACCCTATACTCAACTGAAGAATAATTGAGATAATAATTAAACTACTAATTCTTAAAGGTTTTTTTAATCTATTTTTAGATTCTCTTCTTATCATTGTTATGTTTTAAAGCTGGTTTTTTTATGAAATCATGTCAAGTATAAAAACAAACAATCCGAGCACTACGATAATTAAAAATATCTCGCCCAAAATTTTAATATTTGAATATTTCTTGTTCACTATATTTAACTAATTCACAATTTTTTAACAATTTATGTATGAGATTAAAAAAAGGATGCAACAGATAAAGCATATAATAAAACATTTGTTGCATTCGAACATTGAAAGAGGTGAATTGCAACAATTTAGCCAAAGGGAGCAACAAGAATAACAGGGGGAATGGTTAGAAAGGGAGCTAATTGCTAGCAATGTAATTTTTAATTCTATTTATTATTATATCGATAACAAATGCGGTATTACATTAACAAAATCTAAGAACATATCCTTAAATCAAGGTGAAAGAAGCATCTATCTTATAGATGCTTCTTTCTGCTATGCTTTTATAAAGCATATTGATTACATACATTGCGTAACCTTCTTATAAATATGTTTAGTTAATTTCTAAAAAAGAGTGGAATTATGTGTTTAATCAAGCAACTTTTTTTATGCTTTTATACACATAAGACTATTCGTTTATTGGCACTTCTGTAGGTAGGATTCCAAACTGAGTTTTAAAACATTTTGTAAAGTAAGATGGAGAAGAAAACCCTACCTTATAACAAACCTCACTAACGTTAGTAGAACCACTTTCTAAAATCTGTTTTGCTTTTTGAAGTCTAATATTTCTCAAAAACTGATTGGCCGTTTGCCCTGTCAGTGTTTTTATCTTTCTATAAAACTGACTTCTACTAAGGTGAAGTTCTGAGGATAATGATTCTACACTAAGGTTAGGATCGCTTAAATTCTCATAAATATGGTTTAATACTTTTTGTATAAACTCTTTATCTAGAGATGTATTGTTTTCATTGATTTGGGCATCACTAACATCACTAAAATACTTATTAAAAACTATCTGTCTTATAGTAAGCATCTGCGTTAAATATGATTTTAAAACCCTCATATCAAAAGGTTTATTCAAATACACATCTGCTCCTGATTCTATTCCTTTTAATCGATCATCTGCCATTGTTTTTGCTGTGAGCATTAAAATAGGAATATGACTGGTCTTTATATTTTTCTTAATATTTGAGCAAAACTCGAAGCCGTCCATTTCTGGCATAATTACATCTGTAATAATGATATCTGGCACTTCTTTTTTGGCTAATTCGAGACCTTCGGTACCATTTTTTGCATCAAACACTCTATAATTATTACTCAATTCTCTTTTTAAATAGTTTCGTAATTCTGTATTATCTTCGACTATTAATAACCTATTGGTTTTTTGTTCTTCTTCTATTTTATTTTCTAAATTCTTATTATGAACGTTACCTATAAATTTTGTTTTTACTAGAATATCAGAAGTTTTATCGCTAATAACAATTTCATCTTCGCTGAAATGTTTCTTCCCTAATGGTAAAATTACTGAAAACGTGGTTCCTTGATTTACGATACTATCAACGGTTACTTTTCCTTTATGGAGTTCTACAAAACTTCTTACCACTTCTAACCCTATTCCTGTACCACCGTAATATGACTTATTTAGGTTATCCACTTGATAAAACCGCTCGAATATTTTTTCTAATTGTTCCTTTTTTAGCCCAGGACCAGTATCTGACACACTTATTTCGAATGACTCTGATATGGCATCCTGATGGGTTTTCTCTCCTTCTTTTATCGCTATACTAATGGTAATAGTTCCCCCTTCTGGTGTAACTTTAAAAGCATTTGATAATAAATTAAAAATGATTTTCTCCAACATTCCTATATCAACCCATACTTTTAATTCAGAAACCTCGTGTGTTATATTTAAATCTATCTTTTTATTTGAAGCTTCTACTACAAAATAGCTTACCACATCCTGAACAAAATTAATGATATCAAGTTCTATTGCTTTTATACTTAGTTTATTAAGCTCAAGTTTTCTGTAATCCATCAATTCATTAATTAACCGATATAATCTATCTGTGTTTTTATGAATAATTAGGTGTTTTTCATTTACTTCGTTAGGAAGATTTAACCCTTCGTTTTTAAGAATATCCTCTAATGGATTAATTATAAGCGTTAGTGGTGTACGGAATTCATGAGATATATTCGTAAAGAATTGTAGCTTTTTATTATGTAACTCTTCTTCTTTAATTCTTTTTTCTCTTTCGTATTTTATTAATTGTTTTTCCTTAATTCTATTTTGAGTTAACTTATTCAAAAGGTATATTCCGAATAGCAATAACAGAACATAAGATATCAATGCCCAATTTGTTTTCCACCAAGGTGGTAATATCTCTATTTGTAAATGCAATGGTGTTTCATTCCATTTACCATCGTTATTGGCTACCTTTAATTTAAAGGTATAATTTCCGGGATCTAGATTTGTGTATGTAGCACTTCTTGTATTTTCTACATAATTCCAAGAATCTTCTAGCCCTTCTAGATAGTAAGCATATTGATTCTTCTCAGAACGTGTATAGTTAATACCTGTGTAATCAATAGTAAAAACGGATTGTTCGTTACTTAAAGAAATACTATCAGTTTCAGAAATTACTTTGTTTAGAGGAGAACCTTCTTGATTAGGATATACCTTTTTATTAAAAATTTTAAAATCAGTTAAATATAAATTAGTAGAGCTACTATTGGTTTTGATGTCCTTAGGATTAAAATAATCTATACCTTCATAATTACCGAAATAAATATTTCCTTCATTATCTTTAAATGTTGCATTAAAGTTAAAATCATTTGATAATAAACCGTCATTAAAATTATAGTCGGTAATTTCTCCTTTTTTAAGATCTAACTTATGGATTCCTACATTACCACTCATCCAAATGTTATTATCTTCATCTTCAATTATCGCAGATACATTTTCATCTTTTAATTCATACAACTCGTTATACCAGACAAAACTATTCTTATTAGGATCGTATCTACACAAACCTGATCCTCTAGTGCCAATCCATATAGATCCATCAGTAGCTTCGTAAATTGATAGTATATGATTGGAGTTGGATTCATTTTGATATTTACTATTCATCTTATCTCTTAGAAACTCTACAGAGAATTGACCATTACTATTTTGTGTTACTTTATATAATCCATTAGCAGCTCCTATCCATAAATTATTTTTAGAATCTATTAGTATCTTTCGAATATCACTAGTATGGATACCATAATTAGAAAATTCCTCTGAATTATGATGCACGAAATTATTAGTAGTGGGATTATAAGAAATTACTCCACTAAAAAAAGTACCTATCCAAATAATACCATTAGCATCTTCTGCAAAACTTAATATACTATTAGAGGCTAATGCACCATCTGTGTTTTCTATTGTATAATTAACGAACTGTTTTGTTCCTTTTTTAAGCAAAAAAACACCTCCATTCCAGCTTCCTGCCCATACATTTTCTTTGCTATCTATAAATATGGTCTGAATATCGTAAGCTGTTAGGTTTGAGAATTCCTTATTACTATTTTTATTAATATGAATAAACCTCTGATCATCTCTATTGTATACATCTATTCCTCCTCCATCCATACTAATCCATAGTAATCCAGAACTATCCTGCACAATACCAGTAACAGATCCTGCCTCTAAAGAATTAGGATTACTCGCTAGGCTTTCTATGTTTTTAAATTTATCATATAATTTATCATATACTGCGATACCCTTATTATAATACCCCATCCATATCCTCTCATTACTATCTAAGAATAAAGACCATATAGAGTTAGATCGAATACTGTTTTCATTATTTTTATCAAAAAGATAATTTTTTATTAGATTACCATCTGCTTCAATATGAAATAGTCCATCATTTTCAGTTCCAAATATTACTGATCCATCGGCATTAGCGATCATTGACAATACTCGTTTTGTAGTAAAAGGAAAGTTATTAATCTCGTAAATAACATCAGAAGATTTTTTTACTCTATAGATACCGTCAGATATAGTCCCCAACCATATATTATTGTTATCATCGATTAACAGAGATTTGATAGGAACTGCTACAGATTGCTTTTCTTTTTCGGTATTAAAAACAGAAAGACTTAATGTATTTGTATTGGGATTATATATTCTCAATCCAAGACTAGTTGCTGCATATATATTTCCTTGCTTATCTTTTTCAAGATCATTTATATCCAGCAGGCCATTTTTGTGATCAATATCAAGGTTAATTATCTGTTTTATTATTCCCGTTTCCGGATTTAATGTAAGTAACCCTCTTTCAAAAGTACCAACAATAATGTTTCCTATTGAATCTTCGATTATACTACCAACCGCAATATTGATTTGATTAAAATCTTTTATTTGAGACACAATATCAATTCTCTTAAATTGATCCATTTCTCGATCATAAAGATCTAATCCATTTTCTGTACCCACCCAAAACCGATTCTTCTTATCAACAAACGAACTATAAATAAAATTACTACTAAGCGAAGTGGTATCCTTTAATTCATGTTTGTAAGAAACATAGTCAATCCCATCATATCTATGTAAACCTGCTCCACTTGTTCCAATCCAAATAAAACCATTATGATCCTGAGCAATTACAGGTACTGCTATTTTTGAAATACCATCCCCAATATTAACAAAATTGAAATCATTGGATTTTTGCTGTGTCCAAACGTAATTTAGACAACAACAAAAAAACAATATACACGCTATAAAACTTTTACTATTCATCATTTTATATTCCAGGGCTTAGGAATAAATATAGCATGTTTTATCATACTTAATCAATTTTTAATCTAGTTAAGGGTAAAGAACAAGATTTTATCAAAGCATTATCAACCCGTAAAATAAGTTAATATAGAAACTACTACTACTACCAATAATACTGATAAAACAATATCGGTAGGTGTATAACTATTTTTAGTTGCTTCTTTCTGTTCTGTTGACAATGTTCCAAATGCTAGGCCTTTAATAGTAGTATAATCTGGAGCGGTTGTAACTAAACTAGTAACTATACAGACTATTACCGAAAAGATAAACATGAAAATAGCCATATGCGCAAAATTGATAGTAGCAAACTGATATGCAATACCTGACAAATCATCTTTTACAATTTCCGCTGTGATTCTAAAAGCAGCTATCAAAAGACCAGAAAACAAGGTTACAATTGCAGCTTTGGAATTTACTCTTTTCCAGATTATTCCTAATATAAATACGGCGGTAATTGGTGGTGCGATATATGATTGTACACTCTGTAAATATTGATATAAAACACCTCCACCTATTTTGTTCATAATAGGAATCCATATGATTCCTAAAACCACTACCAATGCCGTTGCCACTCTTCCTATATTTAATAGCTTCTTTTCTGGAGTAGTAGGTTTTAATTTTTTGTAAATATCAATTGTAAATATCGTAGAACAAGAATTAAATACCGATGCTAATGAGCTCATTAATGCAGCCATTAATCCACCTGCAACCAATCCTTTAAGTCCTGTAGGCAATAACGTTTTAACTAAGACTGGAAATACCTCATCTGCTTTATCATAAGTTAAAACACCTTGTTTTGCTAAGGCAAAAGCAATAATACCAGGAATCAGAAAAATAAAAATTGGTAAAATCTTAAGGTATGCTCCAAAAATAGCTCCACGCCTACCTATTTTTATATTATTAGCTGCTAACGTTCGCTGAACAATATATTGATCCGTACACCAGTACCAAATACCAACAATAGTTCCACCAAATAACAATCCTGTCCAAGGAAAATCTGGATCCGACATCGGTCTCCACATATTAAAATGATCCGAACCTACTGTAGTCCGAAGGTTTTCCCAACCACCGACTTCTTGTAATCCTAAATACGTAATAATTAACGACCCGGCAATTAAAACTACGGTTTGTAAAGTTTCTGTATAAATCACTGCTTTCATACCTCCTACTATAGTATATGCTCCAGTAAAAACTACAATACCAATTGCACCATACCAAAAAGGTATTCCTAAGAGTTCAGAGACTACAATTCCCCCAGCATATATCGTTACTGATACTTTAGTGATTACATATCCAACTAACGAGAAAATCGATAAAAACCATCTTGACCTACTGTCAAATCTTTTTTCTAAAAACTCGGGCATAGTAAATACTTTACTTCGCATATAAAAAGGTAGAAATAACCAACCTAATAATAATACGATCCACGCGTGTAATTCATAATGTGCCATTGGCATTCCTGATTCTGCTCCTGTACCAGCCAAACCAACTACATGTTCGGATCCAATATTAGAAGCAAAAATTGATGCTCCAATCACAAACCAACCAACATTACGTCCAGCCAAAAAATAATCTGCTGTATCCTTATTTCTTTGTAATATCACCCAGATAGCTACCCCAATAAGTGCTAAAAAGTAAACACCTAATACTACCCAATCTAATTGTTCTAAGACTGATTCCATAAATCCTTTTTGGTTAAATATATTTGTATTATCTAATTTTAAATGATTCTCTGATCTACTATGTTACTGTAGAAAACATTTGCAAACCTATGAACGATTAGCAATTTTCAGAAACATCGTTTAACAAATCGTTTAATTTTTACTTAAAATTTTAAGTAAAAACCAAAACTATTATGAGGCTCATCAATTAAATGGAAGATTTGAAGCGAATACTATAAATTATGATGCGTAGAAAACTATATTTATTTAAGTATTTCGAATTTTATTTTTTTTGACAGTGATTTGGTAATAAAAAAGAAAAAGAATGTCTAAAACTCAAAAGGATTATATCTATTAAAAAGATCAGTAGTTATATTTTAATAATACTAAACTTTATTTCTACATACACGAAAACCTTGATCCGGACCGATTCCGTCTGCTTCAAAGTAACCTCTATCATCATTTTTGCAATGTAATTCTAGACCTATCCAACCACCACCTCTTTGCGAACGAAAATGTCCACGAGGTATTCCATCATCCTCGTACCAATCATCACACCATTCTCTAACATTTCCTGTTAGATCATATAAACCGAGTTCATTCGGTTTTTTAGAACTTACTGGATGTGTTCTGCAGTGATTTTGTTCTAAACGTCGATAATCCCATTTTTCTATTAAGATAGTATCTCCACTATTTCTCCAATACCAAGCTATTTCTTCTACAGTATCATCACCACTGTATGAATAGTTTTTACTTAACTGGCCTCCTCCAGCAGCATATTCCCATTCGATTTCTGTAGGAAGACGATATCCATTCGCTTTAGGATTTTTCTTAACCAGCCACTTTATACTATCGAACTCGGATTTGTTAAATTCATCCACGGAGTCCTTATAAATTTTATAATAAGGCAGCAATCCTTCTTTAATACTTTTTTTGATACAAAACTCTACACAATCATACCAACTTACCATTTCTACAGGTAAACTATCCCCTTTAAATCTGGATGGGTTATTTATCATAATATCCTTCCATTCCTTTTGTGTAACTTCACTTTTACCTATATAAAAATCATTAACAACAACATTTTTACCATATAAATTTGATTTTTTGTTTACAAAAGATCCTCCTTTTATTAAAATCAAATTATCATTTACATGGCTTTTAGAATCCTTTGAGACACACGAATAGAATAGTATTAAAACTCCTAAAACAAAATAGAATAAAATCTTCTGCATGAAAATGTCAAAAATTAATTAATAATGCTTTTTAATGATTACTACATTTAGAAATAACAAAACATAAGACCATAGTATATTATGGCCTTATGCTCTAATTTTTCATGTACTTATTACCATATACTCGCATTGATTTTTCCCCATCCACCAGTGTACGACTCAATACCAAAGACTTGATAATCGAAATTTCTTAGGTTACCCCATTGAGGTTTGTGGCCACCATGTGCATTCCAATGATTAATATGTGCTTGCATATGAACTTGCTGATTAGAACCTGTAGGTGCATTCCCATGTTCGCTTATGTATTGATAAAAAGTTTTAGTTCCTAAAATCGAAGGAGCATTGGATCTTAGTTGTTTCTTAAATTTATAATTCTTGCCATTTACAGTATAATTCTTATTCTGATTTTGACCCGTAATACTTCCTTTTTCTACAACATAATATTCTATCAAGGGTGTTTGGGTCCAACCGTACACTCCGACAAAATTATATGACCCCTGTAATAGTCCAATATTATAATTTATTCTTCTACCATTACCTGTTGACCATCCTTTTCCTCCGACGATATCTTGATTGTTTTTGTATTCAATTTCAAAATTTCCACCATATTGATTCGCATAGGGAAATCTTAATCTACCCCAACCACCTTCTTTATAAATAGTCCAAAAATAACCTTGATTATATCCATCGGTGCGATTGTCACTAATATAACCATTACTATCAATCGATTTCTGCTCGCTTTCTAAGTCTTCTAAGATACTAGATTGCCCTAAATCATCGGAACAACTAGTAAAGAACAGCAGGCAAAATGTTGAAATGCTTAAAAATGTTTTCATAATTACATGTTTTTAAATTAGAATAATTCAAAAAATCGTATTTTTTAATAATACGTCTGAATTTGTGTTAAAAATTTAGTTAATGCTCAAAATTATGATTCATTATAAAAACAATTGATAATTTAGTCCGTTTTAAATTAAATTCTACGAAAACTTTTCGTTAGGCATTAAAAAACTGATAGTCAAGCAATTAAATCATTAACTTTCGTTGTTACTAAATCTACATTTAGTAAAAAAAATATTTTTTAGATTCTTTCTTAGAAAAACAAATATTCAGAATACTTATAACTGACTTAAAAAAGAGAATTCTAAAATATTTGAAGCAATCTTTGCAAATTTTGTTGCAATTAGAATTACACTCTATGGTAAATTAAATTATTAAGATTACTTTACGAATAAGGTTGATTTACTTAGTTTTTGCGAATAATTTATTGAAATTAAAGATAAAGTTTTGATAACTCAAAATAAGCTGCGAATAACTGTTGCTTAGCTAAAAACAGTCTTTAAAACTAGTATGAAAAAAAAGAGAATTACATTAAAAGATATTGCTAAAGAATTCAATGTGTCTATTGCTACGGTTTCTAAAGCTCTAAATGATAGTTATGAAATTAGTAATAGAACTAAATCTATGATTCAGGAATATGCTAATGAACTACAATATAAATCGAATCAAAGCAATTTTACTTATGAAAAACAAAAAAACACCAAAACTATTGGAGTAATTATACCCAATATGCTTAACCATTTTTTTACCAAAGTTTTTGTTGGTATCGAAAAAATAACAACTGAAAAAGGATATAATTTAATTACTTGTATTTCTAATGAATCTCGTGAGAAAGAAGTTACTGCTATGGAACTCTTAAAGAATTCTGATTTAGATGGATTCATATTATCAATCGCAGAAGAGACTCAGGTAAAAAAAGATTTTAATCATTTTAAAAATGCGATAGATCAAGGGATTCCTATTGTTATGATTGATAGAGTTACTGACGAAATCGAATGTGATAAAGTTATTGTAAATGATGATGAAGGAGCATTCAATGCCGTTAATTATTTCATTAAAACAGGTTGCAGAAATATTGCCATTGTTTCTAATATACATCAACTTAGTGTGGGAAAACATCGATTAGAAGGGTACAAGAGAGCCCTTATAGAAGCCAATATTCCTATTGATGAAGATTTAATACTTAAGGTCGATGAATTTAATGATATAGATACCTTACTAAAAATAGTTCTTGATGCTAAAAAAGTAGATGCCATTTTATGTCTAGAAGAAGATTCTGCAATTAGTACGCTTAAGATGGTGTTATATAAAGGATATAAAGTGCCAGAAGATATTTCGATTATTGGTTTTACCAATGGTGTTCTTCCACGTCATGTAACACCAGCAATAACTACGATAAGTCAGCATAGTACTTATCTAGGAGAAGCTGCTGCAAAAATACTTATAGACAAAATAGAAAATGAAAATATCGAAACGTCATATACAACCAAAGTAATAAAAACAAATCTCATAGAAAGAGATTCTACAAAACGCCTACACTAATAGGGTAGGAGCACTCGTTTTCTTTAAACAACAGAAAACTTAAAAACACTTTTATTCTCATAGTGTTTCCCCGCTTTTAGCAACGAAGAGGGAAAGTGTTTATGATTAGGTGCATCAGGATAATTCTGAGTTTCGAAACAAATAGCAGGAAAACGATCATATTTTACCTGATCTTTAAAATTCCAATCCGGAAAATTTTCTGGTGTAAAAATTACAACAGCTGGTTGGTTTGTCTTTACTTCCATTTTTAAACCACTTACTGAGGACTCTAAGCTGATTCTATTATGGCTACTTTTGTTCATATTAAAAATAAAAGTATCATCGATATGACCTGAATTTATTAATCTTCGCAAAGAGGTTGAAGTTAAGAAATCGAATTTGGTTCCTGTTACAGATTTTGTTTTTCCAGTTGGTAATTGTTTCGTATCAACTTCTAAATATTCGGGGCAATCTAATAATAATGTATGATCTAAAATCCCTCCGGAACCATTGAGGTTAAAATACGCATGGTTGGTAAGATTTACTACAGTATCAAGATCAGAAACAGCTTTATAAGTGATAGTTAAATCATTATCTTCTGACAAATGATATATTGCTTTCACCTCTAAATTCCCTGGATATCCTTCTTCCAAATGCCTACTGTTATAAGAAAAGATAGCCATATTGGTATTGTGATTAATTGAATCTACTTTCCAAAACTTTTTATCAAAGCCTTCACGTCCACCATGTAAATGAACTCCATTATTTTGATGTATTTCGTATTTATAGCCGTTAATCTCAAAATCTCCATTACTAATTCTACCTGCATATCTTCCTATTGAGGCTCCCAAAAACTTAGCACTTGGGTGATACGATACTTCTTTATATTCATCTACAGTCTCTAGCCCCAAAACTACATTAACCAATTGATTTTCTTTATTAGGAATCTCTAAGCTTACAATTGATGCTCCATAATTAGTGAGTTTTAATCTAGCTCCATTGGTATTTTGCAATGTAATAGCAACACAAATTGTATCCTTTGCGACATCCCCAGTTTTTTGAGTCATAATAATTTATGGTATTATAGTTTTAAGGCTACTATAAACTGACTAAATATACTGATTAATAATGTTTTCGAACAATTCCTGTTTACCACTTTGCAAAGAAAGTTCACCATTATTAATAGCTATTTCATATAAGTCTTTTAATTGCAATGTTCCACTTTCAAATTCTTTACCTTTTCCTGTATCAAATGAATTATAACGTTGCTGTCTTAATTTTTCATAGGAAGACGAAGTAATAATCTTGTCTGCTGTAATTAGAGCTCTGGCAAAAACATCTGCTCCCCCAATATGTGCTAAAAACACATCTTCCATATCTGTAGAATTTCGTCTTATTTTTGCATCAAAGTTAACGCCTCCACCTTGAAGTCCTCCTGCCTTTATGAACACCAACATAGCTTCTGTAGTTTCTAAAATACTATTAGGAAACTGATCAGTATCCCATCCATTTTGATAATCACCTCTATTAGCATCTATACTACCTAACATACCTGCACTTGCCGCTATTTCTAATTCGTGCTGAAAGGTATGCTGTGCCAACGTAGCATGATTTACTTCTATATTAATCTTGAAATCTTTGTCCAGTCCGTGTTCTTTTAAAAATCCAATTGATGTCGCTGTATCAAAATCATATTGATGTTTTGTTGGTTCCATTGGTTTTGGCTCAATAAAAAATGTTCCTTTAAAACCTTGTGCTCTAGCATAATCTCTTGATATTGTTAAAAACCGTGCCAAATGTTCTAATTCTCTCTTCATATCTGTATTAAGCAAAGACATATAGCCTTCTCTACCACCCCAAAAAACATAGTTTTCCCCGTCTAATGCTATTGTGGCATCTAAAGCTAATTTAACCTGAGCTCCAGCTCTAGCCAGTACATTAAAATCAGGATTTGTGGCAGCTCCATTCATGTATCTTGGGTTCGAAAAACAATTAGCTGTACCCCATAATAATTTGATACCTGATTCTTTCTTTTTTTCTTTTATATACTCTGTGATTGTAGCCAATCTTTTTTCTGACTCAGCAAATGTTGGAGCTTCTTGTACCAAATCAAAATCATGAAAACAAAAATAATCAAACCCCATCTTACTAATAAACTCAAATGCTGCATCTGCTTTATCTTTTGCTGCCTGAATAGGGTCTGACGACTTATCCCAAGAAAAATTCTGAGTTCCCCAACCAAATGGATCAGCACCTTGACCACAGAAAGTATGCCAATACGCAATAGCAAATTTAAAATGCTCTCTTAACGTTTTTCCTGCTACAATCCTTTCTGGATCATAATATTTAAATGCTAATGGATTGTCAGATTCTTTTCCTTCAAATTTAATTTCATCAATCCCTTTAAAGTATTCTTGGTTTCCTAGTACAATCATTTTTTATCTATTAAAATTCTATTAAGTTCTTTTTTCCAATTCTGATATGCCAACTGATAATCCTCTTTGTTCTGAAGAGGATGATAGGTCATTACTTTATCATTTTTAGTAATCATACCTCCAATATCATCGAATGTTCCTTTTGCCCATCCTGCTGCTCTTGCAGCGCCAACTGCGCCAGTGGTGTTATAAATTTCAATTTCTTGGTCGATTAAAGTAGAAACCGTATTAGAAAATATTTCTGACCTGAATAAATTATCATTTCCAGCTCGTATTACTTCTATATTGGTACCATCTTTTCTTAAAATCTCCATCCCATAAACAAAAGAAAATGCTATTCCTTCTAAAGCCGCCCTGCATATATGGGATCTCGTATGTTTATTTAAATTGATATTACAGATCTGGGTTCCTATTGTTTTATTATCGAACATTCTTTCTGCTCCATTACCAAAAGGTATTAACTGCAGATTATCTGACCCAACGGGTATTTTTGAAGCAAGTGAATTCATAGTTTGATATGAGCTTGTCTCCAGATTAAGGTTGTTTTTTAACCATCTATATTGGATACCTGCTCCATTCACACACAACAATTTACCGATTACAGGTTTTTGTTCACTGTAATTGACGTGAGCAAAATTATTATACTTTACAGGTTCTTTACCTGATAAATTATCGGTTACAGCATAAATTACTCCAGATGTACCACCGGTAAGCGCCACTTCTCCTGGATTAAAAACATTAAGAGATAGTGCATTATTAGGTTGGTCACCTGCTCTATAAAAAATGGGGGTTCCTACTTTTAAACCACTTTCTTCTGCTCCTTTACTACTAAGTTCTCCTTGATTAGAAAATGTATCAACAATATCCGGAATAAGACTTGTATCAATATCATAATATTCTAACAACCATTTAGCGGGTTCTTGTTTTTTGTAATCCCATAAAATTCCCTCAGAAAGTCCAGATTTTGTAGTGTTAATTTGATCAGTAAACCTATATGCTATATAATCTCCTGGTAGCATAAATTTATACGCTTTTTTATAAATATCCGGTTCATTATCTCGTACCCATTTTAGTTTGGATGTAGTAAAATTTGCTGGAGAATTAAGGAGGTTTTCTTTACATTTTTCTTCTCCTAATTCTTTAAAAGCTTTATTTCCGATTTGAACCGCTCTGCTATCACACCAAATAATAGAATTTCGTAATAGTTCGCCATTAGCATCAATCAAAACAAGTCCATGCATCTGATAAGATATACCTATTCCTAGAACTAATTCTGAAGCGACTGCATTTTCCTTTAATAACCGTTTACAAGCTTTACAAACATTATCCCACCAAAAATCAGGATTTTGTTCTGCCCAATCACTATTTACTGAGATAATGTCCATCTCATTTTTTGGTTCATTTATTGAGGCTATACTTTTACCGTTATCTGCATCAATCAATGCAGCTTTAACCGATGAACTTCCTATATCGAATCCTATATAATACATGTAGCATTTTCGTTATTGGATATAAAAATCTAAAATCTATGTTGATTAGAATGGATAAATTATGGATATAAACGAAAACTTGTAGTTAAATTTTCGTAAAAACAATAAATAGAACAACAATTACCTTCGTAATAAAAGAACTAATTAATACAGGTATATTCCAAAAAAGTTCTGGCTGCTATTTTTCAAGGATTAAGCCAGAAAGCTTAATATATTAGGGTATAAAACTTCTAAAATAAATCCCCGTCTTGATCACTAACTCTAATTAGCTCGTTTCCTTCTTTTAATACAAATTGTAAACCATGTTCTTCTTGCCATAGACAATTACACAAGATTTGAACGTAAATGTTTTCATTTCTCTCATGTCGATCTTTGGTAATAATAATTTCTATTGGTGTTATATGATCCCAAACTTTATTAGGTTCTGTAAGATCTAAAAGTGGTAACATTCGTTTCAATGCACTAATCATCCATCCTGGTTTATTAGATGCCATTTGATAGGTTTCTATTGTATCCAGATAACCTACGGCATCATTAAATGTTATCCAATCATCAAATGCTTTTTTAGTCGCTTCTATTTTAACAGATTCATCAATATTCATAAAATTGAAAAGAACTTGGTCTACTCTAATTGGATCCATTTCCGAGACCTCGGTAAAATCCAATCGATATAATACTTCTTTTTGATCAAAGAAAGGAGTTGCAATTGGTTGTGTAGTTATCCAATCGTTTTCTAAAGGCCAATTACCAATATCCTGCTTTAATATTCCTAATGTTTTCAATTTCATGAGACCTAAATTAATTACATATTGTTTACCTCAAATCTAAATACCTTTCTTTTACTTCTAAAGATCTTTTATTACACATTTTATTCAATGTTATCCTATAGATATTAGTTCTTACAATCTTTAAACGGATTTACCGAACAGATATTAATCCACAGTTATTACAATAAAAAAGCTGATAAAAAAATACAATGCCTAAAACAGAAAGACCTGTTACGATACCAAAGCGCTTTAATGCCGAAATTTTAGGAAGAAACATAACACTGCCAAATGATATTGTAATAATCATACAAATTATAAAACCTCCTCCAAGTATTATACCTTCAAAAAAACCACTCAAACCATCCGCTCCGTGATATGCAAAAAATGCATTATAGATAAACAAACCTAGCAAGAGCAAAGTAAAGACCAAAAAAACATAAAATGGAACTTTCATAAGTTAATCTATTTCACTTTACAAGTTAACATCTTATTACTAATTAGCAGAAATTTTATAATTTCTAATTTCATCTTGAATCATTTGAGATTTGAATTTCATTTTTTTATCTGGTGACACAATCTTTATTTCACGATCTCCTATAACTCCAAACTTACCTTCGAAAATTATGAATTCAAAATTCGTATAATCAGTATCTAAAGTGTTAACGGTAACCGTTCCTAAGTCAAAGCTTATTCTATAACTAACAATACTATCTGCTGGGTTCACATCTATTATTTTTATCCAACCATAACTTTTTTCGGGCAAATCCGAATCAGATACTGGCTGAATCAGCAAACCATAGTATTTATCTTCTATTTTAGGTAAACTCGTAAATTCAATACAATCATTCTCAAGTTCAATTGCATTTATATTATATATATATAAAATAATTACACTGATTGATATCGCTGTTACTACTGATAAAAATCGCATAGTCTTCCCATAATTGGAGTATTTCTTTTCAGCACCAGGAACCGGATAGTCTATCGCATACTGTCTGGCACTTTGCTTCATTTCATATGTCCAATCCTCTTCAGGCAAGTCTATACCATTGGACGCAAAGTAAAAAACTACTAAAGGCTTCTTTTTAACATTCACAGATATCTTAGAAGATACAATTCGTTTATATAATTGCACTTTTATCAACTCTCTTACTTGGTTATATGGAGAGACAAACTTACTTTCAAAACTTTTATATAGTTCTATATTCTCTTTCCTTCCTAACATTAGGGTATTCTTCTTTTTTAACCTGATCAAAATGCACACTTTTTAATCACATCATTATGCCAAGTCAATTTTAAAAAGAAATACTGTAAAAATGGTTCCATTTTATAATTTGAAACCTGTATATGTTAGGCTTGCTTTAACGAACAAAGAAAGAATAACCGGATAACCTCCGAAATCTTAATCCAACGTAGCGTGTGTGTTTTGATACTCAGAAGGTGTTGATCCAACAAGATTTTTAAAAACTCGATTAAATGAAGTTTTACTAGAAAACCCTGCCTCATACCCAATAGATAAAATTTTATACTGTTTATATTTAGGATTTTTCATCAGTGACTTTGCTTCACTTACTCTATATAAATTAATAAAGCTATTGAAATTTCGAAGAAAGCATACATTTAACACCTCAGAAAAAAGATGAACACTCATAGACAAATCACTTGCAATATCAGATTGTTTAATTTCATGATTTAAATATGGTTTTTTAGTATCCATATAATCCAAAATTTGTTGCATATATAATTTTCTATCTTCTAAATTAAGTGAAGAATTCTGGTAGGAGGTAGTGTTGGTGTCTTTTTCTTTTTTCGTGTTTTTAGCAATCCTTTTTAGCTTCACCTGTAACGCTTCGTTCTCATTCGTCAAAAGTTCTTTATCTGCCTTTAGTCTCAGAGATTCGAAAATAAGTTTCTTTCTTCTTTTTTTATATATAATAAAAGAGCCTATCAACAGAATAACTAATAAAGATCCTAAAAACAAATACAGCTGCTTTTCTTTAGCAAGAAATTCTAGTTCTTCTGTCTGTTCAGTTAATAGCTCAGTCTTTTCTTCTGATTCTAGTTCTAATTGTTTTTTCTGTGCTCTAGAAAGTGTATTGAGATATTCTTCATTAGCTTCTGTATAATACTTCTGCTCTTCCAAAGATTTTTTAAAATCTCCTTTTACTTCATATACTTTAGCAAGTAATTTATGGCTGTCCCTTCGTATTTTAAAAAAGTTACCAGCTATAGAAAGGTCTCTTGCTTCCACTAAATAAGGAAAAGCTTCTAACGGCTCATTATTGCGGACCAAAGCATCCCCAATTAGTATCAGAGCGTTAGCTTGTTGCTTTTTAGAATCTTCCTCTGTTATAGCAGCTAATACCTCTTTACAGTAAAAAACTACCTTATCATATTCTTCGAGCGCCAAAAAGTTATCACTCAAATTTAAAAGAATACTTATAATTGAGCTCTTTCGATTTAATTTCACTGCCAGATCTTTTGCCCTTAGGCTATATTCTACTGATTGGCAATATTCTTTTTTACTAGAACTAGCGTTTCCTAAGGCATTATAGGCGGTCAATAAATATACATCAGACTGATCGATTGTTGAAGCAATAGCAATCACTTGATTCATTGTTTCAATCGTCTTATCGTACTCATTTATTTTGTTATATAAATTACCCAAATTCGCTAAAACTGTAAGTTCAGCTCTTTTATTTTGTGGAAGTTTACTTAGGTTATCTAAGACGATTAAGTATTTTTCGATCGCTTTATCTAACTGCTCTACATTGCTATAATATATCCCTAAATTAACTAAAGCTTGATTCCTTAAATCATCTAATTCATGAGTATTAGCAATTTCTAAAATAGCTTCGCAGTATTTCTTATAAGTTTCAAAATCTCCTTTTTGATGGGCTTTTACAGATAACTGTTGATATTTGGCAATACTATCTACAGATAAACTGAACTGAACTTCCTTAATAATAGCAATTGTATCCAATTCATTTTGAGCAAATAAAGAAAGTGGGGCTAAAAAATATGTGAGATAAAAAAGGATGCGCATTTATTAAGAATCAAATGGTGATAAACTGAGGTTCTAAACAAATGTAGGGTGAATATATGTTTTTAGGAAATAATTTGAAGTAGTACACTTCTTTCTGTCAATCCAACAACCTAAATTATATAGACTTGAACATATACCTAAAAAAACAACCCTCAGGCTAACTACTTCCTGAGGGTCTGAATTGAAACTAAATTATAATATTTAACACAAACTCAACTTATACATAATTATGATTGTTTCAATTTTGCTGTTTTTTTGGTTAGGTTTTTACGCCGCGAATATAAGCTCTAATCTTCAAATTTCATTACGAATTTTGAGTGGTAATACATATTTAACGATGTCATAATATCTCATTAAAATCTTTGAGATTAAACCACTAAAAATCAACCTTTACTATATATTAGTGTCTTTTCTCACTAATTTGTTACCATATTATTAGCTATTTTTAATCTTAAAGCGAATATTTTAATAAATATTTGACAAGAATTAATCAAAGTTCGTACCGAACTTAATATTTTATGGTTAAAATTTTGAGACAAAAAATATCTTTGGAATTAACCTCGAGAATCCATTGAACTTTTTATTATCTTTTTTTGTATTTTACAACGATAAAAAAAATCAAAGAGTGTTAAGCCAAATAAGAGCATAAAATAACCCTTGGAATAAAATACTCCAAGGGTCTAAATTGAAACAAATCTGTACTAATAATAAAATACACAAACTCAACTTATTATTATACTATGATTTATGGCTGCTTCAATTATGATATATTTTATGTTATACTATTATGTATTTCTTTTGCTGGCAATCAAAATACAGGGCTCTTGAGGTAACTACTTCTCAAGAGCCTTGTCTTGAAAAAACGTTTGTTTTATAAAAACAAACTCAACTTACTTTTATACTTCTTATAGTTTTACTCGATAGTTAAATCAAATGACTGTGCAATATCTGTGTCTCCACCAGCATCAGCTAAGGTTCCATCATTAGGCTTTGTAGGCTCATGACGTAGTGTTACAGTGAAACTTCCTGTACTAGCATCTGTTGTCGTTAGATCAAAAGTAATCCCAACTGGGTTAGTTCCAGTATTAGGAGGATAATCTGCTTCTGTATCCGTATACATTGTTGTTGCATTTAAAGTACCCGCTGCTTCAAAAAAGAATTGGTGCTCATCAGCTTCTTCTTCAATTTCTTCGTTTACATTTTCTGCTGGTGTTTCACTCTCATTAAGTAATTCTACCTCTCCAGTATATGTTGTATTCGCTGATAGCGATCCAGATACAGTAATCACAGGCGCATTAGGTCCATCAGGTCCATCCAAGTCGCGAGATACTAAAGTAACTACATCTGTTCCATTAGTTAGGGTAACAGTCATAGTAGTTATAACTTCTTCTTCATTTACTACTACAGGGTTATCATCATCGTCAGAACAAGAATACATTAATACACTTGCAATTGCTAACATTGATAAAAATTTACGTGTGTTCATCATTTTAAAATTTAATAGTTAAAAGTTAATCTTAATAAAAAGTTTCGTCCCACTTCATCTGCAAAATAGCGTTGACGGTTCAAATAATTTCTATATTTTTTATTTGTAATATTATTAACGGTCATCCCAATATTCAACTCATTTTGTTTAAAAAAAGGAACCGAAATATCTGCATTCATATGTAAAAGATGATAATCACCAGGTGGTGTATTAATATCTAAAAGAACGTCTTCTTGTTCTTGAGGTGAAAAAACAATGATATTATCAGGAAATTCATTTTGTCTAAAAGTATAATCGCTTTCAAGACTCATCACTAAGCCCATCCACTCCTCTTTTTGAAAAACAATACTATTGCTAAAATTAGCTGCTGGAATATTGATAAGAGGTATTTCAGTCTCAGTATCTTTTCCTTTAACCAATGAGAATCTATGATTAGTTTGCCAATTGGCAAACCATTTCTTAGTAAGTTTAGCATCGACACCTAATAATCTCGCATTAGTTTGTCGATATTCCCAAACTGGGAATGCTCCTCTTATAGAAAGTTCAACATCCGTAGGCTCTAATAGTATATAATCATTAATAAAGTTAGCATATGGCGCTATTTCCCAACTCAAATCATCATCATTTTTCTGAAAAGAAAATGAAATTTTATGAGATGTTTCTTGATCAATCCTTAGATCTCCAAGTTCGATTCTAGATGCTGAATGGTGTAAACCATCACTAAATAATTCTGAAGGGTTTGGCGCTCTCTGAGCTAATGCATAATTACCTCTTAATTCATAACTATCTCCGAAAACATAATTAAATCCTGTAGTCGCCGAAATACTATGATAATCAAACTTAGGATTTGTAAGCCATTGCGTACCTTCGTCCGCAATAATAAGATCATTAAATTCTTGATCATACCCTCGTTCTTCCCATCTAGTTTTTATATAAAACTTCTTTGCATCAATTTGGTTATAATCATATCGAACACCCGCATCAATTGTTACATTATCATTGATATCATATTTACCAGAAATAAATAATCCCGCATCATATTTATCATAATCTGGAATCAATCTTCTTGCTCTTGTACTAGGGTCAGCAAAATTATCCTGATAGCGCATTACTATTCCAAAATCTAAATTATAATCAAATTTAGCATCTAGAACAAAATCCGAAGTCAGTGTATGTGTTGTAAGTTCCAAATCTAAACTTGGAATTTTTCTTAACTCTTCTGTTTGTCTAATATCAAATTCAAAACGTTGGTTATGTTGGAAATCGTATTGAGTAGTCCATTTACCTAATTTCTCGAATCTCTTAAAGTAACGTAATCTACCTAGATGATGTGTAACATCTTGTTTTGGATTATCGATAGTATATGTGAAATTTTCTATAACAGATGGTTCTCCACTATTAATAGATTCAATAAGGTCATCTGCATTTCCAATATGGGATGCAGCTAGAACTCCTATTTCATTTTGGTAGTATGAATAATAAACGTCCCAACCTTGTGTAAATTTATTATTTCCAAAGGACAAAGATCCGCCTCTTTCAAAAATACCAGTATTAGACAGGATATAATCAGGTGCTTCTACATCACCAAATCTTTTTAGGGTTCCTTGGGCTTTCCAAAACCAACCAGATTCATATCCTTTTATTATTTCGGAAGAAATCGTTCCACCTCGGCCATTAGAAGCTCCTGTAACGACAGTTTTTC
Source organism: Aquimarina sp. AD1 (assembly GCF_003443695.1). Taxonomy (NCBI): domain Bacteria; kingdom Pseudomonadati; phylum Bacteroidota; class Flavobacteriia; order Flavobacteriales; family Flavobacteriaceae; genus Aquimarina; species Aquimarina sp. AD1. Next base: position 3,749,107 of record NZ_CP031966.1, read on the forward strand.
CAAACAATGTATCTTTGGCCGGAACCTTGTTAGGTTCCATAACAATGACTCCTCCAATAGCATCTCCACCATAACGAAGTGCTGCTGCTCCTTTAACAACAGTTACACTACCAGCAGTATTAATATCTACATTAGGTGCATGTTCATCTCCCCACTCCATATCCTGCATACGTACACCGTTGTTCATAATTAATACTCTACTTCCACTTAAACCTTGAATAATTGGTTTTACAATTGTAGAGCCCGTATTGAGAGAAGAAACACCAGTAATCTCTCTAAGTGCATCTCCCAAAGCTGCACTACTATATCTTTCAATAACATTTTTATTAATAGTCTCTTCTTGCGAAGAGGATGTTTTAGTTCTATTATTGCCAGAAACCTTCACTTCTAACAATTCGTTTAAATGGTGTTCTAAATAAAAGTCTTTATTCGAAATTTCGTTTATATCAATAGTAACGACCTGAGAATTACAATCCTCATGCGATATCGTAAAAGCGTAAGATGTGGCACAAAGCCCTGAAATTTTATACATCCCGTTACTATCAGTTTTAATTATTGTATTATTAAAAGTAATTGTTGCTCCTTCTAGAGAAACTCCGTCGTGAAAATCAATTACACGGCCAGAAAGCGTTTTATTGCAATCCTGAGCGAATATGTGATTAACTACTAGAAGAAACACAATACATAATATGTTTCGTTTCATTTTAAAAATAAAAAAGGGTCGCTATTGCAAGTTGGGCAATAGTAAATAGGTATCAACACCTGATTGGTTAGTATTTAAACTAAAGGTGGTGCTTTATTTAGAAAAGAATAATTAGTTTCTCTATCAAAATAGATATCAAAACTATTGATCTGAATACGATCAACTGGAATAGAAACTACATTTGGTGTTTCTAATACACCTATAGGTATAAAATTATCATCCAGATTTTCTGGAGCTAATTGACACATCTCGCAATCTACTTCATTATCATCATGACCTACAATGTGTAAGTCTGATAACTGTATAAAACTGAATAATATCAGTAAAACAGTAGCAATGATATGTCTGTTATTAGACTTCATAATCGCAAATAAACAAAAAAAAATCAAAATCCTTCCAAATTCAATAATTAAAGTGTGTTAAAGTATTCCAAATTCTATAGATTTTTTGGTGATCGTTGATAAATCTTCAGGCATCTTCTCTTGACTCCAAGGATGTTTTGCTCCGAAAACATGATCCGCTCCAGAAACTAAATACAGTTCGCTATTAGGATTCCAACTATTCAAATCTTCTGCTTCTTTCATACTTACCGTTGGATCTTCTGTACCATGAATAATCAAGTAAGGGACTTTTACATTCTTAGCAGCTTTAGCAATAGTGAGTCTTTCTTTATTTTCGACAAAAGTGGTATAAAATTGAAAATCATGAGGCATTTTCTGTTTTGTTCTTCCATTTTCTACATAAAACACACCTTCATCCTTCCAAGATTGAAATGTAGCACCTTTAGGAAATCTACTTTCATAATCCGACACACCTGCCCAGGTAATAAGCTTAGAGATTCTTGAATCTTCAGATGCTTTAATCGTTGTGATTCCGCCTGCGCGAGAATGCCCTATAAGAACAATATTATTCGGATTTACATATTGTTGATATTCAAAACTCACAGAAGTAACCTGATCTAAAACACATTTTAAATCATCTAATTCTATCAAGTAGTTATTGGTTCCAAATGCATCTAAATCCGGAAAGTCCATTGGTTGTTCTATTGTACCGCCATTATGAGAAAAATTAAACTTAATAAAGAAAAAACCAGCTTGTGCAAAAGTATTGGCTACCAAATCCCACGCACCCCAATCCTTAAAGCCTTTATATCCGTGACAAAAAATAACGATAGGTTGTTTGTCTTTTTTATTGTTATAAAAAACATCCGTTAAAATAGGTTTATTATGTTCCCCCTTAAGTATTATATTCCTTTTTGCCGTAATCATAACTAAACTTCTTTTTCTGTAAATGGAATTTCTAAGGTAGAAATTTCTATAATCAATTTTTTAAGTTGTAATAAATATTCGTCAAATATATCTGAGGTAACCTCATAATCAACTTTCCCTCTTACAGATGTTTTAGTCCCAAATTTCAAAAATCCCTCTTTAAGATTTTTAAAAGAAATAATTCCTGCTTGAAAAGATGACGATAGTGGCTGTTCATTATGCTGCATATACGCATATGCCAGTATTTGTATCACTTTACTATACTTATAATCATTAGTGATCACTTCCCAATCCATTAAAACGACATCACTTTTATTGACCTTACCTGTCTTGTAATCAATAATCCTTAACTCACCGTCTAGTTCGTCAATGCGATCTACTTTTCCTTTTATAAAAACTGGAAAATCAAGTTCAGGTATATTCAATTCAGTTTTTAAATTACTTTCTATCGCTATAATTTTTAACTCCGATCCTGATATCAGAAGTTTTTCTTCTGATTTTAGAAAATTATAAATATACCTTTTTGCCACTTCAAAAATAAGTAAGTTTTTACCTTGGGTAATGTCTAATTTAGAATACTCTTTATGAAAATGATACTTGATTACTTCATCAATCTTAGTAATCATTCTCTGAACATCTGTAATAGATACATACTTATTTTCTAAAGGTTTATATAAATCCTCCAGTGTATTATGAATGACTGTTCCCAGTGTATTAGCAGCTATCGTTTCTTCTACTTGATCACTTTCTTTGATCCCTAATATATATTTATAATAAAAATCAATTGGGTTTCTAATATAAGCTGTTAATGCTGAAGGGGATAATCCGTTCAAAGCTAATTCCTTAATTCTACCAATAATGGATATCTCTTTCGAAATAATGATGGGTTCGTGACTTAATTTTGGTATTTCTGAAGAAGCTATATATTTAGACAATTGATGTTTATCAACTTTATCTATTTCGAGCTGATATAAGAATCTACTTTTTTCTCCACCACCAACACCATCATCTTCTGTGTTATAAATAAGATATATCGTCTTAGCTCTCTGAATTAAACGATAAAAGTGATACGTATATATTGCATCCTTTTCTTTATATGTCGGAAGGCTATATGCTCTCTTAAGATCATAAGGTATAAAGGAGTTCATACTTTTTCCTGCAGGAAGAATACCCTCGTTAACGGAAGTAAGTATAACTGTGTCAAAATCCAAACAACGTGATTCTAACATTCCCATCAACTGCAAACCCTTAAAAGGTTCTCCTCTAAAATCTAACGTTTCTGCATTAATTATATCTCTATATAAATAGTATAAAGAAGCTATTGTTGTAACATATTGATAACTGTTACACAAAACTAACAATCTATTAAAAACAACATGAAAATGATATATATACTCTAATTCTAATGGAGATTTTTCTTTGTCTAAACCGTTTTTTAATAATTGAATAATTTTTCTACATTGTTCAATTGCATTTAATGCATTCTTCCAAGGAGCAAATAAAAGCTTAAGTATTTCATTTTTCTTGTCATCAGTTTCATTTTGCAATTTTTCTACGGTAACATAAACCAAATTTTCTTTTGAAATCTTGCTAATTAATTCATTAGCAAAAGAGCCCAATAACCATTGTGCTGGTTGACTATTTAAAATCTCTACCACAGATTTATAATACAACCCTTTGTGGTGAGTTGCTTTATGAAGCGAAAACAACAATTCAAAAAATGAAGATACAGGCACTTCCTTAAGTGGTAATCCCATTGTGATATTTAAAGACTCAATCGTGTCTGGCAATGAATTAAGAACAGGTAATAACAAAGATTCATCTGCCAATACCAATGCCGTTCGTTCTAAATCCTTTGATGGAATAGATCTTAGTATTTGTCCAGCTAATTTAGCTTGGCCAATATTTTTAGGAACACCAATTTGCTTAATATCCTTTGAAGAAGAAAAATTATCCTTTATCCATTTAAATGAGTTGTCCTTGTAATACTCCCAATTATCTTTATAATCTCGTATAAATAATGAAGCTTCGTGATACTTATTCTCTAAAAAGAATGTATCAGCATCCCAATATACCTCCGCAATCTTAGCTTCTAATAATGATTGAAAAATTATTTGCTCAGCATTGTTTAATGCATTAAATCCAACTAAAATATGCTTCTTAGTATTCTTCTCAATATAATCAGTTACATTTTCTGAAGCTTTACGATATAATAAACCTTGATATCCTACTTTCTTATCAAGTAGTTTGGTTTTAAAATTATTATAATATTCAGACAGATTATTCCAAAAGCTAATGTACTTCTGTATCAATTCTGTCTTTTCTTTCTGAAGATACCAATGATTCAAATCCTGAATTCCCGCTAAGTAAGAAAAAAAGCTATCGTTATCAATACAATATCTATCAATTTCATTAAAATCCTGTACCAAAGTCTGGGCCCAGCTACTGAAAACTTCTAAACTTTCCTTTTCTAAATGCGCATGTGTATTTAAATACGTTTCATAAAAATCAAATAACGTTTGAATTGTATCGATCTGACGTAATCCAGATAATTCTGTAATAAATTCTTCTATGCTATATATTATAGGAGCAAAAAAGGTTTTATCACTGTATAGTTTAAGCAATTCTCTTTTGAGAAAAAGTCCTGCTCTTTTACTAGGAAGAACAAAAATAAGCTCACTAATATCGTGATCTTTTGCCTGTATTTCTGATATGACTTCTTTTAAAAAACTATCCACCTATTAAAAATAAAAAACGTCCCGAATAATCGGGACGTTTTATCTATGTATTATTTATTTAGTGAAAAATAATTACTTCACTAAGTTGATCTCAACACGTCTGTTTTGTGCTCTACCAGCTCTTGTTTTATTAGATGCAACTGGTCTATCTTCTCCATATCCAACAGCAGATAATCTGAACTGATCGATACCATTACTAGTTAAGAATGTCTTAACAGCATTTGCTCTAGAGTCAGATAATTTCTGGTTGTTAGCTGCTCTACCTTGACTATCTGTATGCCCTTCGATAACGAATTTAGCAGTAGGATACTCCTTAAGGATACCAATAATATCGTTCAATACTTTAGTAGACTGATCTTTGATAGTTGATTTACCTGAATCAAATAATACTTGAGCAGCATACTCATTTAATGTTTTCTGAATTTCTTCAGTTACTTCAGGACAACCATTGTTAGCAACAGTACCAGCAACATCAGGACAGTTATCGTCTTTGTCTAATACTCCGTCACCGTCTTTATCTTGGTAAGGACATCCGTTGTTAGCAGCAGGACCAGCTTCATTAGGACAACCATCTTTAGCATCAGTGATTCCATCACCATCAGCATCAGGACATCCGTTTAAGTTAGCTAAACCAGCAACTGTAGGACACTCATCTTTAGGATCAGCAATTCCGTCACCGTCAGTATCAGCACATCCGTTAAATTCAGCTGTACCAGCAACATCTGGACAGTCATCTTTAGCATCAGTGATTCCATCACCATCAGTATCAGGACATCCATTAAATTCAGCTAAACCAGGAACGTCGATACACTCGTCGTCTTTATCAAATACACCATCACCATCAGTATCTTTACCTCCGAAAGCGAAAGTAATTCCTGCAGAATGTTGGAAATGAGTTGGAGGATAACCACCAGTCTCATAGTCCTCAAAGACATGCTTGTAAGTAGTTTGAAGATTGAACGCAAGGTTTTCTGTTAACCATAGGTTAAGACCTAAAGAACCATTTAAAGTTCCAGCACCAACTTCATCAACCCAAGTATAACCTCCACCTACACCGAGGTATGGATCAAACCACTTAGATTTTATTGCGTTTTTAAAACTATAACTTATTGTTCCATCCGCTGCGTAATAAGACAAATCACCAGGGTTAGGAGTTGGAGATCCATCAGGATTTTCTCCAAATTTATCAATTTTATTAACTGTACCAGCGACCGTAAAAGTAAATCCGTCTCCTATATATCTACCCACCGATAGCTTAGATACAGATGGAAGAATGTTCCAGTGGTCCGTGGCATTAAAAAACTCGTCAAAGATTTCTCCCTGTACAGGTAAATCTCCTCCAGTAGGAAAAATATCAACAGCATTAACGCCAATCGATATTGCCCAAGGGTTATTTTCATCCTGTGCATTCGCAGTACTAAACCCAAGTACTAATAACGAAGCCACTAAAAATCTGCTAAGATGTTTCATATTCAATAATTTAATTTTTAAGTGTTAATTAGAGCAAATGTAATATGTTAAAAATTACTGTCAAAGACAAAACTAATAAATTTTTCTTAATAGGCCAGTGTATATCGACCTTTGCGAAGTTTTTGAAGCCTTATTTTAAGTCCCTAAGCCCTTTACAAATGTGAAAAAAATGACGTATTAAGCTGAAATTTATGATTCTAATTTTTATAATTACGGTACAATTATAAGATAAAAATATTTTTTATCCGTAAATTTCTACTAGTAATTACGAAAATAATTGTTATTTATATATATTTTAAAGTGATTTCGGTGTTAAAATATACTAGTATCTTTTTACTTAGTTTGTATCCTAACTTTTGAAGAAGCATGCTGTACTCCTCAAGTTGTTTAGCATGAGACGAACTATACTCCCCTGTCTTATAGTCAATTACAGAAGCAAACCCGCTAGAGTCAATTGTAACTCTATCAGGTCGATAGATCTGACCATTTGAAATGATATCCCTTTCGTTTAGTACGATATTACTATCCGAAAAATATTTAAAGAGTTCTGGGTGATCTAACACCATTTTTAACTCCTTATGAAGCGATTCTTTATCTAAATGACTTATTAAGCCGGTTTCTAATGCATTTTCCACCACGCTATCTAAATCTTTATAGGTATAAATAGAAGCCATTAATTCATGAATTACATTTCCTTTTTCTATAGCAGATTCCTGCAACGTACCCCACAGTTTTCCTGAATTAGTTACGACATATACTTTGTATTTCTTTTGAGAATTCTCCAGCCTACGAAGTACTATGTTTTTTGTTTTTGAATCATTAACTATACCTTCTGTATCTGGTTTTTTAGGATTCCCAAATTCATACAACAGTTGTTCATTATTCCATCTACCAATATGTTTTAAATAATTAATAAGTTTCCCTGAAAATTTATTGAAATTTGTTTCTCCTTTACTGTTAATTTCCGCTTTAGAAATAACATATAGCTGCTCTTCTGCTCTCGTTAAAGCAACGTATAATAAATTAAAAGTATCTAACTCTAATTGAGATTGATGCTCCCGCACAATCTGTTCTGCCTTTATACTATATTCTGACAACTGTTTGCTATAGTTTATAAAAACCTCTTCAAACCCATTAAAATCATTTTTAGAAACCGGAAACCATGTTTTTGGTTCTATTTCTCTATAAATATCAATATTCGCATATGGATAAATCACACAAGGAAATTCTAATCCTTTAGATTTATGTATGGTCATTATTTGAATTGCTTCTTCTCCTTCGGGAGCTATGATACTTAATTTCTCCTTTTTATGCTCCCAGTAAGATAAGAACCCTACAACACCTTCTGCGTTTTTTTGAGTGTACGCAAAAATTACATCCAAAAGAAACTGCACATATGCTGGTGATGCTTCCGTGAGTTTAAAGCTACTTACTATGTATTCTACGGCTTCATAAAAAGGCTTTATATCTAATTGATGAAAACTAAAATCTATTCCTAATAATTTAAGTTGATCGCAAAACTCTCTTTTATTTGTAAAAACTAATTTGCTTAAAAAACGATGCTGTTCTGAAATAGAAAACTCCTCTGTAATAAAATTTAAAATTCTTGTTTTAGACAACAGTTCATCTGGATACACAAACCAAGTAAGCATATCGATAACAAAACATACTTTAGGATCATTTTTAAGCAATAGCGTTTCTGATGAAATAATCGAAAGCCCTTTTTCTGTTAAAAAATCAGCAATCAAAGCTCCTTCCTTTTGTTTTCTGGTTAGGATGCATATTTCATTTAACAAATATCCTTTTCCCCTAAGTTCTAAAACCGAATCATAGACTTTCTCTGGATAAAGTTCATTTTCTTCTGTTACGTTTTTAGCCTCTATAAAAGAAAGTTTTACATATCCTTCTTTCTTATCATTATATTCCTGATTATTTCCTAGTAGATATAATTTCTTATGTAAATCATTACTGAAATCATTTGATAAAAAAGTAAATAAATCATTATTAAACCTAATAATCTCTTGATGACTGCGATAATTTCTGGGTAAATTCAGAACCTGTTTTTCTTCAATAGAAAATGGATTTTGATCCAAGGACAAATCAATAAACTGTTCTGCTTTTCCTCCTCTCCATCGATATATGGCTTGTTTAGCATCTCCTACTATCGTCAATTGCCCTCTTTTACCACTTAATGTTTCAGAAGATATTGCATTATCAATTAAAGGGATCATATTATTCCATTGGAGCTCCGAGGTATCCTGAAACTCATCTATAAAATAGTCCCTATAACGTTCACCTAGTCTCTCATATATAAAGGGCGCAGGTTGGTCTTGAATTGCTTCACTTATTATTTTATTAAACTCCGATATCAGTAAAATACTTCTTTCTTTTTTAATATTTTGAAGTTCTTTATTAATAATATTTAATACAGAAAGCGGAATTAAATTTTTAATAATATTTTCATAAAGCTTTATCGTAAGAATTTTTTGCTTCGTATCTAAAAAAACTTGTTCGATCAAAGAACGTATTGCATCTATCGATTCTTTCTTAACTACATCCAACTTAGCGCTATAAAATGAAGCCGCTTGAATACTCTGTTTCCAAGAAGCCTTGAAATCAACATTAGTATCCCCTTGTTCTAATTTTTTAAAATGGGCCGGAATTGATCCACGAGTAAAATCTTTATGTTCTATTCCTTTTTCTCTTATTTGATCCAGAATTTCTTTAGAACTTGAAATAATACTCTTTTTATCCTTTGAAATTCTTGAAATCAGAGTCGTTTTTAAGCCTTTAAAATCTTCTGCTGTTTTATCAGAAAGATTATCCAAGTGCATACGATCATTTTCACTAAATAATAGACGTGCTATCTTATTTAACTCAACTGTAATATCCCAATTCTTATCATCTTCTAATTTACTTAATGCAAAATCTATAATCGTTTTTGTAAGCTCTTTATCCTCTCCTACTTTAGCTATAATAGCATCGACTGACTCTTCAATTAGTGATTCAGTATCCATTTCTATTTCAAAATTCATAGGGATACCCAAATCGCGGGCAAATGTTCTTATTACTCGATGCGTAAATGTATCTATTGTTACGATATCAAAAGCTGCATAATTATGCAATATGCTTTTAAGAATCCTATCGGCTTTTTTCTTTATTATTTGTTCCTCTAAACCAGTTTCCTTAATAATATCATCCACTAAAGATTGATACTTTGATGATAGTTCTACATTACTTAACCCAACTAGGTTTTCCAAAACTCTAGTTTTCATCTCACTAACAGCTTTATTTGTAAAAGTAATCGCCAAAATATTTTTATAAGCATCTTGATACTCACCAGTAAATAGTGCTATCAAATATGACTTTACTAATGTATAGGTTTTTCCAGCGCCTGCTGCTGCGTTATAAATTGTAAAGGGATATGGAGATTTCAAGTCTGTTTTTTTACTAAAGTATCAAAAAAGCGTAGTTTTCAAAGTCGAATTACTATTAAAAATAAATTTAACTCTATTAGATCATAAGAAGGTGTTTGAAAAAAAATCAATTTAATTAATTTATAACAGATATTAATTTTTATTCATCGCTCTTATTCCTAAATTTGGTTTCATTTTTTTCTTATTAACTAAAAAATAGATTATGTCATTCGAATTACCAAAATTAAACTATGCCTTTGATGCACTAGAACCTAATATAGACGCTCGTACCATGGAAATTCATCATGATAAGCATCATGCTGGATACACTAGTAAATTAAATGCGGCTATTTCTGGTACAGATTTAGACGGTAAGACTATAGAAAACATTCTGATAAACCTAGATATGTCTAATGGAGCTGTTAGAAATAATGGTGGTGGTTTTTATAATCACAGCTTATTTTGGGAAATCATGTCTCCAAATGGAGGAGGCGCTCCTTCTGGTGAGCTAGCTGATGCAATAAATAATGCTTTTGGTTCTTTTGAAGCTTTTAAAGATGCTTTTTCTAAAGCAGCAGCAACACAATTTGGTTCTGGATGGGCTTGGCTTTGTGTTCTAGAAGGCGGTAAAGTAGAAGTTTGTTCAACTCCTAACCAAGACAATCCTTTAATGCCAAGCACTGGTTGTGGAGGTACTCCAATTTTAGGGTTAGATGTTTGGGAACACGCTTATTATTTAAACTACCAAAATCGTAGACCTGATTATATTAATGCTTTTTTTAATGTAATTAATTGGGATGAAGTTTCTACCAGATACGCTAAGGGCAAATAATAGTTCAGTCATATAAAAAAGAAAAAGAGTCGTATTGTATATACGACTCTTTTTTTATATAAATATTTTACGAAATATTATAAAATAAAAAAAGGTGGAAATTCCACCTTTTTTTGCCCCAAATCTACCATGAACTTAACCTACTTATGCTATGGCTCTGCTAATATAAAGCGTTATTTCATTGTGTAAAAATGTTTTAGATGAAAAGCTAAAATACTTGTTGAAATACACAAATTAACTGATTTTAACAACGCAGAAAATTATTTTTTTAGTACGCTCGCTCATCTTTACCTTCGAAAAAGTTTATAAATGCTTTGTTCACTACTCTATTACCCCCAATAGTAGGATAATCTCCTGTAAAGTACCAATCTCCTAAATTCTTAGGGCACGCAATATGTAGATTATCCACAGTTTGATAAATAATTTTTATTTCTGCATTTACTGTTTCATCACTTAACAATTCAGCGATCTTATCACTTATTTCTTGATCCGTAAAACCTTCATATATTTCTTTCACAAAATTCTGAACATCTTCATCTGCAAGATTTTCCTGCGCTTTACACTTTTCATATACCTGTTCTACTAAATCATAATTACCATTCTCTTTTAGTAAAGCTAATGAAGCTTTAAAAGCAATAAGCCCTTCTAGCCTGGCCATATCAATTCCATAACAATCAGGATAACGAATCTGCGGTGCAGAAGAAACTACAATAATCTTTTTTGGCTTTAGTCTATCAAGCATCTTGATAATACTCTTCTTTAGTGTAGTACCTCTTACGATACTATCATCTATGATCACCAAATTATCTTCAGATTTTACTACACCATATGTAACATCATATACGTGAGCCACTAAATCATCTCTACTACTGTCTTCTGTTATAAACGTTCTTAGTTTAGCATCTTTAATAGCTAATTTTTCTGTCCTAAGTCTAGCAGAAAGTATTTCTGACAAACGTTCGTCTGTTAATGACTCTTTTTCAGAAAGTATCGTTTCGTTTTTTTGTTTATTAAGTTCATCCTGAGCTGCCTCTACCATTCCGTAAAAGGAAGTTTCTGCAGTATTAGGAATAAAAGAAAACACTGTATTCACTGTATCGTGATTAATTTCTTTTAACACCTGTGGCATTATAAGTTTCCCTAGTTTTTTTCTTTCTTCATAAATTTCGGCGTCACTCCCTCTAGAAAAATAAATACGTTCAAAAGAACACGCTTTTCTTTCTAAAGGTTCAATGATCTTACTTATAGATGTTTTTCCATTCTTTTTAACAATAATGGCTTTTCCAGGGTCCAATTCGATCACTTTATCAAAAGGAACATTAAACACCGTTTGAATTACTGGTCTTTCTGAAGCCACTACAACTACCTCATCATCCTGATAATAATAAGCAGGTCTTATTCCTGCAGGATCTCTAAGCACAAAAGCATCTCCATGTCCTAACATTCCTGCCATTGCATATCCTCCATCCCAATCTCTTGAAGATTTTTTAAGTATTTTGGCAACGTTTAATCTTTCTACAATTTGTGGAGATGCATCAACTTTACTAAAACCTTCTTTTTTCAGTTTCTTATATAATTTAGCTACCTCAGAATCTAAAAAATGTCCAATTTTCTCCATCACGGTAACGGTATCAACATGATCTTTTGGATGCTGACCTAATCGTACCAAATTATCAAATAGCACATTATTATTAGTCATATTAAAGTTACCCGCCACGATAAGATTACGATGCATCCAATTATTTTGTCTCAAAAACGGATGGACGCTTTCTACACTGTTTTTTCCAAAAGTTCCATAACGAACATGACCTAAAAGAACCTCTCCTATATATGGAATGTTTTTTTTCTGTAAATCAACATCATCAGCATACTCTGGATGTTCGACAAGTTCTTTATTAATTCTATCATTAATCTGGGAGAATATATGCTGAATTGGCTGAGAGTCGCTCGAACGAACTCTACTTATATACCTCTCTCCTGGAGGTGTATCTAATTTGATACTTGAAAATCCAGCTCCATCTTGTCCACGATTATGTTGCTTTTCCATCATCAGATACATTTTATTTACTCCATAAAATGCACTTCCGTATTTCTCCTTATAATACTCTAATGGTTTTAGTAGTCTAATAAATGCTATTCCGCATTCATGTTTTAAGGCATCACTCATTGTATTCCAAAAATTCTATTGTTGTGTTTGTATATCGTAGGTCTAATATTAATAGCCAATTAAAAAAGCCCTTACACGAAACGAGCAGGGCTAATTATTTATCATTAAGACAATTCTATTTCAAACTGCGTAAGTTCCTTAAATTGCTGAAGTCGTTTCTGAACTTCTTCCCGTTTTAAATTCTCCATTCTTTCCGTTCCAAATTTCTCTACACAAAAGGAAGCCAAATTAGAAGCGTGAATAATTGCTTTCTTCATACTCTCAAACGAAAGGTCTCCTGTTTTAGTCAAATATCCTGCAAAACCTCCTGCAAAAGTATCTCCTGCTCCAGTTGGATCAAAAACTTCTTCTAATGGTAATGCAGGAGCAAAGAAAATTTGACCATTATGAAATAACAGTGCCCCGTGTTCTCCTTTTTTAATCACCACATATTTAGGCCCCATCTTTTCGATCACTCTTGCTGCTTTAACCAAAGAATACTCACCACTTAACTGCCTTGCTTCTTCATCATTGATAGTAATAACATCTACTTTGGCAATTACTTTATGCAAATCATTGATAAATGCATCTTCCATCCAAAAGTTCATAGTATCTAGTATTGCTAACTTTGGCTTTACCTCAAACTGTTCAAGAACACTAAGCTGAACCAGTGGGTTTAAATTACCTAATACTACAATCTCAGCATCTTTATAACTATCCGGAACAACCGGCTGAAAATCTGCAAGTACATTAAGCTGCGTTTCTAAAGTATCTCTAGAATTTAAATCATTGTGATACTTACCTCTCCAGAAAAAAGTTTTTCCACCTTCTACAATTTTTATTGCAGAAGTATCAATATTCTTTTCTTCTAGTGTTTTAAAATAGTCTTTAGGAAAATCTTCTCCAACAACCGAAACAATTGCTGATGGAATATTAAAGTTAGAAGCCGAAAGTGCGATATAAGGTGCTGCTCCACCTAAAATTTTGTCTGTTTTGCCAAAAGGCGTCTCGATTGCATCAAAAGCAACAGAACCTACTATCAATAATTTGCTCATAAAATAGCTTATAATTTTTTTGCAAATATACGCTTTACTTTTAAGTAATTATATGATTGTAACAAACTTGGTTACTTCAATAATCTTCATGTGTTTAAAAGAACGTATTGTTACTTAATATAAACTTTTTACACCTCATAATTACTTCCTAAAAAACTAAAAATCGTTTGTAAATAAAATATTTAATGAAAGATATTTTACCTAGAAAAGGTAGGGTCTTCATATTTATAACTGTTTTCTATATAACTAATACACAAACTTTATATTATTATGAAAAAAGCCAAATTAACTAAACTGGTTTTAACAACTTTGATTTCATTTTCATTATTTAATTGTGAAAAAGATTCTGAAGATGTTTTTGAATCGAATCAAAATGAAGCTGCAAAATCAGCTCATGTTTGTATCGAAAAATGGAACACAGGCGACAACAATTCTAAAGCTGCTAGCCTAAAAGCCAAACAGTGGCAAACTGGTCAAACTATCCGAGTAAAGTTTTTAAATGGAAATAACTTTGTTCAATCCAAAGTAAGACAGTATGCTATAGAATGGGAAAATCATGCTAACATTAAATTTGAATGGGTGGCGTCTAATAGTAGTGCAAACATTAAAATTGGTTTTAGAGAAGGCCAATTTGCAAATGATGGAGGATCTTGGTCATATCTTGGAACCGATTCGAATAATCAAGCGCACAGTATGCATTTTGGGTGGTTTAACAACAATACTTCCGATACAGAATTCAGAAGAACTACTATTCACGAATTTGGACATGCACTTGGTTTAATTCACGAACATCAGAATCCTGTAGCGGGCATAAACTGGGATAAAGAAGCAGTATATGCATATTACGCAGGACCACCTAACAACTGGAGTAGAGATCAGGTAGACAATAATCTTTTCAGACGTTATGATGCTAATATTTCGAACTACAGTGTATACGATCCAAAATCTATTATGCACTATCCTATTCCAGCAGAACACACTACAGATGGTGTTGCTGTAGGAAGTAATACGCAACTATCAGCAACAGATAAATCTTTTATAGCTTCTATTTATCCAGGTACTACTTCTGGTGGAGGCAACTGTGATGGTGTAGCAGCTTATAATAATAATACTTCTTATTCTGTAGGTGATAAAGTAACTTATCAAGGTAATTTATACCAAAGAACTGCAAGTGGATGGAATAATCTTGGAGCTTGTGATAGTGTTCCTAGTACTGATATTTGTGATGGAGTAGCTGCATATAGTGGTAGTACTTCTTATTCTATTGGTGATAAAGTGACCTATCAAGGAAATCTATACCAAAGAACTGCAAGTGGATGGAATAACCTTGGAGCATGCGGTAGCTAATAATCACAAAAACTTATTGCTTAAATAACACCATTATAAGCAATAAATAGAAGTACCCTGAAGTATAAACAACAGGGTACTTCTATTCAATTTTAACAATTTTATCAGCACTGATATTAATTGATGTTTTTATGATTTTACCATAATAATTTTACGGTTAAAAATTATTTTCCTTCAAAAAAACTTGTTTTCTTACTAAAATTGTGTTAATTTTATGAAATATTTAACAAACTCAACTACATTATGAAAACAAATAAGTTCGCCAGACTAGCTCTGGCTATACTAGTCTCATTTTCTCTTTCAAATTGTGATAAGGATACAGAAGATGTTTTTGAAACGAATGAAATTGATTATGCTAAAAGTGCACATGTATGTATCGCTAAGTGGGATTCTCCTTATGGCGCAAAAGCTACCAGCGTTAAAGATAAACAATGGGAAACAGGTCAAACGATTAGAATAAAATTTTTAAACGGAAGCAGCTTTGTTCAATCTAAGGTTAGACAATATGCTGTGCAATGGGAAGACTATGCAAACCTTAAGTTTGAATGGGTTTCTTCAAACAGTAGTGCAAACATCAAAATTGCTTTTAGAGAAGGTCAATATGCAAATGAAGCAGGTTCATGGTCTTATTTAGGAACTGATTCTAACGATTTTGCACATAGTATGCATTTTGGGTGGTTTAATGATAGTACCACGGATGCAGAATTTAGAAGAACAACAATCCACGAATTCGGACATGCATTGGGATTAATTCATGAGCATCAGAATCCTGTTGCTGGAATTAATTGGGATAAAGAAACTGTTTACGCATACTATGCTGGACCACCAAATAATTGGTCTAGAGCACAGGTTGACAATAACCTTTTTAGACGTTATGAGGCTAGTATTACTAATTATAGTACATATGATCCCCTATCAATTATGCATTACCCAATTCCTGCAGAGCATACATTGGATGGAGTTGGAGTAGGTTCTAACAATCAATTATCTGCAACCGACAAAGCTTTTATTGGTTCCATCTATCCATTTCCTGATACAGGTGGTGATCCTTGTGCCGGAGTAGCTCCATATAGCGGAGGTGTTTCATATTCCGTTGGAGATCAAGTAACTTATAACGGAGATTTATACCAAAGAACTGCTAGTGGATGGTCTAATCTTGGAGCGTGTGGTCCCGTTAGCACTGATCCTTGTGATGGTGTAGCTCCATACAATGGTAGTACTTCGTATTCTACCGGAGATCAAGTGACTTATAATGGAGATTTATACCAAAGAACTGCTTCAGGATGGAGTAACCTAGGACCTTGTGGTGGATAAAAATCATTCACAAAACAAGTAAAATATTAAAAAATGCTCTGATAAAAATTTCAGAGCATTTTTTTTAACAATAGTAATTAGGTAGTATTCGGAATTTTATTTCCTACCAAAATCAGCTGGAATTTCTCCCCATGCTTTGGTCTCCCATTTCACAATTGTAGTAGTATATTTATTTTCTTTGAGCCACAGAATTGCACGATCCACCAAATCAAACATCTCTCTATTCTTAGAATTACGTGTTAGTTTTGTCTTACACATTTTTTTTTGCACCCAACCCATAGCAATTCTAGAATCTGTATATAAAATTCGATCGCTTCCTTTCTTTTTTAGATATGCCAATCCGTGTACTAAAGCCAAAAATTCACCTATATTATTTGTTCCCTGAGGAAAAGGACCTTGATGAAAAAGTTGCTTCTCTGTTTGTGTATCCACGCCTCTATATTCCATCTTACCAGGATTTCCGCTTGATGCTGCATCTACTGCAATAGAATACAAGTTAGGTTCTCCTATTTTTGCCAATTGTTCCTTAGTAAGAGAAGATTTAGGTTTACTTTTCCCTTTATAATCTTCATAATTACCATTGTATGCCTTTTTGGCCAAATCAAAAGATTCGAATGACTTAAATTTTGCACTAGCATATCCTTTTACCGCAGCTTTACAATCATCCCATTTGGTATAAATTCCAGGTTTGTGTCCTTCCCAGACAACATAAAACTTTTCCTTTTTTGCCATAATTATTTATCTCCTTCAGAAAACAAAAGTTCTTCTATAACGATAGGAAAGTGTTTATATTCTAATTCATGAATTGCCCTGGCGACATCATCAGCTGAGTAATGCTGCTCTACAGGAGTTTTTGCCTGAAAAATAATGGCACCTTCATCATAACGTTCATTCACATAATGAATAGTTATACCTGTTTCTTTTTCCTTATTTCTTACTACTGCCTCATGCACGTGGTTACCATACATTCCTTTTCCACCATATTTAGGAAGTAATGCTGGATGTATATTAATCACTTTATTAGGAAAAATATCAATAATCTTTTTAGGAAAAATCCATAAGAATCCCGCCAAAACTATTACATCAGGCTGTGCGTCCTTTAATATATTTAATACATCATTAGACGTATAAAATGATTCTTTATCAAAGTGTAAGGCCTTTACCTTAAGGTCATGAGCACGTTTTAAAACTTTGGCACGCAGGTTGTTAGAAAACACATGTGTAACCTCGGCATTTTTCCGTTCTTGAAAGTATTTAATTATATTCTCGGCATTGGTACCGGAACCGGAAGCAAAAATTATGATACGCTTCATAGATAGAGTTGTTTTAGAGAGCACAAAAAAAATAATTATTATCCATTTTTAGGTAGCAAAAAGCCAATACTTCCATATATTTGATAAAATACAAATACATTTTTAGCGGATTGTGGGGTTTTAAAATAAAGTTTTTTATTTTTGCCACCTAATTAAAAAATTAAAATTAAACATTATGTCAGACATTGCATCAAGAGTAAAAGCGATAATCGTTGACAAATTAGGAGTAGACGAAAATGAGGTTGTAACTGAAGCTAGCTTCACAAATGACCTAGGCGCTGATTCGTTAGACACTGTAGAATTGATTATGGAATTCGAAAAAGAATTCGATATTCAGATTCCAGATGATCAAGCTGAAAACATTGCAACAGTTGGTCAAGCAATATCTTATATTGAAGACGCAAAGTAATAACTTCACAACACAATATGAATCTTAAGCGAGTTGTAGTCACAGGACTAGGGGCATTGACGCCCATCGGTAACAATATTGAAGAATATTGGGATGGATTAGTAAATGGTAAAAGCGGTTGCGCACCCATTACATATTTCGATACCGAACATTTCAAGACTAAATTTGCTTGCGAAGTCAAAAATTATAATCCCACAGATTATTTCGAAAGAAAAGAAGCACGTAAACTTGATAAGTTTGCGCAGTACGCTATTGTTTCTTCTGAAGAAGCTATAAAAGATGCTGCTATCGATCTTGAGAAGGTTGATAAATTTAGAGTTGGTGTTATCTGGGGTGCTGGTATTGGTGGATTAGAAACTTTTCAGGAAGAAGTAATTGGTTATGCCAATGGAAATGGAACACCGCGTTTCAATCCTTTCTTCATCCCAAAAATGATTGCCGATATTGCTCCTGGTCACATTTCTATTAGAAATGGTTTTATGGGACCTAATTATACCACGGTTTCGGCTTGTGCTTCATCAGCCAATTCTATGATCGATGCTCTAAACTATATTCGTTTAGGACATTGCGATATCATTGTAACAGGAGGAAGTGAAGCAGCAGTTACAATTGCTGGTATGGGAGGATTTAATGCTATGCATGCATTATCTACAAGAAATGAGAGTCCGGAAACTGCCTCGAGACCTTTTGATGCAACCAGAGATGGTTTTGTCTTAGGAGAAGGTGGTGGTGCTCTTATCCTTGAAGAATATGAACACGCAAAAGCACGTGGCGCAAAAATCTATGCAGAGGTTGTTGGTGGTGGAATGTCTAGTGATGCTTATCACATGACTGCCCCGCATCCAGATGGGATTGGAGTAGAACGTGTAATGCTTAATTGTTTACGAGATGCAGGTGTAAACCCAGAACAAGTAGATGCTATAAATACTCATGGAACATCTACTCCTTTAGGAGATGTTGCAGAATTGAAAGCTATTACTAAAGTTTTTGGTGATCACGCACCTAACATGAATATAAATTCAACAAAATCTATGACTGGACACTTACTTGGTGCAGCTGGAGCTATAGAATCAATTGCTTCTATACTTGCAATGCAACATAGCATCGTGCCTCCAACGATCAATCACACTACTGTGGATGAAAACATAGACAACAGGTTAAATTTAACACTAAACAAAGCTCAAAAACGTGAGATTACGTATGCAATGAGTAACACATTTGGCTTCGGAGGTCATAATGCTTGTGTATTATTTAAAAAACTAGACGAATAATAATGAGTGTTATTCGCAACATATTAAATTCCCGCTCTGATAAGAACGGGAATTTTTTTTCTAAAATTCAAAATATCGTAGGCTTTAAGCCCAAAAACATTGGCCCTTACGAAAAAGCTTTTACGCATCGATCTCTAAACCTTAAGGATAAAAAAGGAAATGCGGTTAATTATGAACGACTAGAATTTCTTGGAGATGCCATGCTTAGTAGCGTTATCGCTGCCCATTTATTTAAAGAAGTGCCTGAAGGTAATGAAGGGTATCTTACCAAGATGCGAGCTAAAGTAGTAAGTAGAAAACACCTAAACGAACTAGGAAAAGATCTTAAATTAATAGAACTAGTAAGAACTAATATCCCAAAATCTCAATTTGGTATAAATATTCATGGTAATCTATTCGAAGCATTAATTGGGGCAATTTATCTAGATAGAGGATTTGTTTATTGTGAACGTTTTATACACGAATCTGTTATCAATCCTTATGTAGACATTGAAAGCCTAGAAGGACAAATTATTAGTTATAAAAGTTTGTTGATAGAATGGTGTCAAAAGGTAAAGAAGAATTTTAACTATGAAATCTATGAAGATACCGGAAAAGATGAAATGAAACATTTTGCGGTAAAACTCTGGATCGATGAAAAAGTAGTAGCAAAAGCAAGAGCAACTTCTAAGAAGAAAGCTGAAGAAAAAGCTTCTAAAAGAGCATATTTCGCATTTCAATCCAAAATTAATTTCCCATAAAAATTTAGTTTTCTTTTATTTCTATTCTAAAAAGCTGTTAATAGATTATAAAATTGTCATTTTAACGTCACTTTTACCCATGCTTACCTAAAAGATACTAACTCAATCGTTTTCGTACAATATCTTTATGTTTTATTAAACTCCTAAGGAGATTTTATTTGTATATTTCTCGATAATTCTGGAAAAATATAAATTTTAATGGCAATCCAAAGGTTAATTTTAGATACCCTAGAAGATGATGATTATGATCTAATTGCCATCCATAGTTCGCTAGCTTCATATCGATTAGCTTTTGCGTTAAATAAATATATGGATCTTAGACTTTTCAGAAAAGATCAAGATATAAAATTTGAATATGATGCCCAATCGGCGAGTTTTCCTCTGTTTCAATATCATGACCATTTTCAATATAATACTTATAGTCTTTTGGGAAATAAATTTAAGACAAAAGTTAAATCTGATAGTGCGCCAACAGAAGGTTTGTTTGCTGAGGCAACGGAAGAACGCTATGTTACCAAACACCTCATCCCAGAACTAAAAAATGTGGATTACTTTCTGAAAATAGAAGCTGAAACTTCTCAGTTTTCAAGTAAAACATTAACTACTAATCTACTTACTATACCACAAATTATTACAGCTTACGTAGTAGATTATACACAACTAAAATCAAAGAACAACTTAATATTTGAATAATGCCGAAAACTAAGAAAACTAAAATAGTGGCAACACTTGGACCCGCTACCAGTACAAAAGATGTATTGAAAAAAATGCTAGATGCGGGTGTAAATGTTTTTAGAATTAATTTTTCTCATGCTGACTATGAAGATGTAAAAGAACGAGTTAAAATGATACGTGATTTAGGTTCTAAACATGGCTACAATGCAGCTATTTTAGCAGACTTACAAGGCCCTAAATTAAGGGTTGGTGTTATGAAAGGAGATGTCATTGTTAATGATGGTGATCATATTAATTTTGTCACAGGAAAGCCTTTTGAAGGTACCGCAGAAAGTGTTTATATGAACTATGACACTTTTCCTAAAGATGTAAAATCAGGAGAAAGAATTTTACTAGACGATGGAAAATTAATTTTCGAAGTAGTTTCCTCTAATAATAAAGATACCGTAAAGGCCAAAGTAATTCAAGGTGGACCTCTAAGATCTAAAAAAGGGGTGAACTTACCTAATACAAATATTTCATTACCGGCTCTTACTGAAAAAGATATTAAGGATGCTATTTTTGCTTGTAGTCTACAGGTTGATTGGGTCGCATTATCTTTCGTGCGTCACGCACAGGATCTTATTCAATTACAAGATTTAATTAAAGAACATAGTGAACATAAAATTCCTATTGTTGCTAAAATCGAAAAACCTGAAGGTGTAGAAAACATTGATAAAATTGTTGCATACTGCGATGGTTTAATGGTAGCGCGAGGAGATCTTGGAGTAGAAATCCCTGCTCAAGAAGTTCCTCTTATACAAAAGAAACTAGTTTTAAAAGCTAAAACAGCAAGAATTCCAGTAATCATTGCCACTCAGATGATGGAAACTATGATTGATAGTTTAACCCCAACACGTGCAGAGGTTAATGATGTTGCTAATTCTGTTATGGATGGTGCGGATGCGGTTATGCTATCAGGTGAAACCTCTGTTGGTAAATATCCAGTGCAGGTTATTGAGACTATGACCAAAATTATTAATAGTGTTGAGAACTCTGAATTAATACAAGTACCTCAAAGTCCACCTCATATTAGAACAAATAGATTTATTACCAAATCTATTTGTTATCACGCTGCACATATGGCTAACGATATAGAGGCTAAAGCAATCTGCACACTTACTAATAGTGGATATACTGCTTTTCAGATCTCTGCTTGGAGACCTGGAGCTCATATTTTAGTTTTTACCAGTAATAGAAGAATTCTTTCTCAACTTAGTCTATTATGGGGAGTAAAAGCCTTCTATTATGATAAATATGTGAGTACTGATGAAACAGTACAAGACGTTAACAATTTAGCCTTAGAACGAGGTTTTGTTGAAAAAAACGACATGTTAATTAATCTTGCCGCAATGCCAGTCGCCGAAAAAGGAATGGTAAATACATTAAGAGTATCGCAGATGTAAGCATACCTCATAATATCTAAATGTTATAAAAAAGACTTCTTAATAAGAAGTCTTTTTTCTTTTACGCTACACTAAAGATCGATTCTAAGTCTTCAATTGTTACAGGTTTAATTAAGTAATCCTTTACACCTTTTATGTTCTTTGCCTTAGTAATATCGAGTGGATTAATAGAAGAACTAACAATATATAGTGTAATAACTTTCCCAAAATTATTTTTAATACTGATAAATTGTTCTAAAAACTCCCAACCATCCATAACTGGCATGTTTAGATCTAAAAAAATTATTTCAGGAATATTTTCTTCGCTTACATTAGTTAAAATAGCTTCAAAATAACTCAAAGCTTCTTTTCCATTTTCGAAAACTAATAAATTTTTACAAAGCTGTTTTGCTTCAATTATTCGTTTTACCAAATTTACATAGACACTATCATCATCGATAATGCATGCCAATTCTATTTTATCGCCCATTATATAAGAATTATGTGTGTTTAAAATCCTATTGTAAAAGTAGTTCCTTTATTCACTTCACTTTCTACACTTATAGTACCATCCATCGATTCTACCTGATTCTTTGTTAAGAACAATCCGATGCCAACAGCATCTTTATTGTAATGAAAAGTTTTATACATCCCAAACACTTTATCTTTAAAGAGTTTCAGGTCAATACCTACACCATTATCAGAAACTTTTAAAAACTTATTTCCATCATCTACATATGTCTTTATAAAAATAATAGGTTCTCTATCTGGATGTTTATATTTTATTGCATTCGTTATTAAATTGAGTAAGATACTTTCTAAATACGCCGGTATATAGGCAATCTCTTCTACTTCATTAAAATCAGCTTGTATATCAGCATTACTATTGCTAATCATATGACTAATACCATTTACTACCAATTTTAAAGCGTCTTTAAATTTAATCGGTACTCTTTCTTGTTTATTATTAGTCTGTATAGTAACAATCTCGTTAAGATGTTCTATCGTAGTATTTAAGTTAGTCGAAATTGTCTTCACTTCTTTAATTAACTCCTCCTTTTCTTTGGGATCATCAATATCTTCTATAAGCTGAACTAATAAGGACAAGTTACTTGTGTGTGATCTAAGATTATGTGAGACAATGTGCGCAAAATTGAATAATCTAGAATTCTGGGCGGCAATAATGTCCACTGATTTCTGTAAACTAACTTCTTTTCTTTTAATATCATCAATGTCCTGAAAAACTCCTCGAATACCAATAATTTCTTTGTTCTCGTTATATATTGGTTTTCCGATTGCTCTTGCCCAAAACTCCCTATTATTAGCAGTAACCATTTTAATTTCGGTATTAAATGGAGTTCCCATCATAGCACAATTAAAAAAACAATCAGCTGCCAATTGTCTATGATCTTCAGAATAATAATTTGCCGAATCTTTTAGAGATGGTTTATAATCTTCCGGATACTCGAGTATCCTATAAGTTTCAAAATCCCAAGAACTTTCTTTTTTATGAAAATCTACATACCAACTGCCTGTAGCAGTCATTTGAGCAGTCTCTTTATAGTAGAAATTATCTTTTTTTATAGTCTTGTCTGGTTCAAGTTTAATTTCGAAGAAAAAAACAAAACTAGCTTCTGCCTTAATATTTACAGGTAATGCATCATTAGTAACACAACGAAATAATTGATAATTTCCTTTAGCATTTAATATTTTAATATGCTGTTTAAAATTAACCGTATTTATTCGATAGTTCAAGAAATTATCTCTGAAGACATCAATATCTTCTTTGTGAATAAGATGCTCTAAAAAATAATCAAAATTTGATTGGACCTCATCTTTAGAGTATCCAAGAATTTCATAAAATCTTTCTGACCAATTTTCTCTATACGGATCGATATGCAACTCCCAATAACCCGTATTGAAGTCTTGCATCACATTGTTAAAAAGTTCATTCTGGAGCATTTAAAGTTGGTTAAAATATAAAGGTTCTAACAATATAAGGATTTCTAATTGTTTTCTTCTATTCTGTCCAACCTTATAGACAATGCTTTTGTAGAAATCTGTACTTCTATAAATGATAATAAAAGCGAAATCATCAAAGCAAATAAACTTATCCCAAATATTAAATTCGCTAAGCTATTATTTTCTACATATAATAAGAACATAGTAATTACACTCGTAAGAAAACTAATAATAGCGATCGCTTGCATATTTCTAATCAACCACAATCGTTTTCTAAGATTTTTAATTTGTAATACGGTGTTTTTTGATGGTGAATTTAGGTATTCCTTATGCAACTGTCTTATTAATGCTGCTATTGCCAAATATCTAGCGTTATAAGCCAACATGGTTAACGATATTGCTGGAAAAAGTAAAGCTGGGATTCCCATGGTTAGTGCCATAATAATAAAAGTTTGACACTAAGTTAGTTTAATTTGGAATAGTTTGTTTTATAATTTTATAGGTTACCACCATTTTTTCATTTTTCAGAGATAAAAAATATAAACCTTGTGGAAAATTTCTTATATATATTGGGAATTTACATCCTTCCTTTTTAAACAATAGTTTGCCATTTATATCCGTAAAAGCTAGATCATATATGGCATTGATGCTGTTTATATAAATATAATCAGTAACTGGATTTGGGTAAATGAAAAAGCTTTCCTGTAAGCTTTCTTCTATAGATAGATTAATATCTATAAATTCAAAAGCTCCTATATCTTTATTAGAACCAGATGGTCTTTGATTATTCATTATATCAAAAAAGACTGGTATGCTATTACTTCCTTGGTTGACCATTGGGCTGAATTCAGTGGATATATAATTTAAAATATTGTTTTGATCTGCCGCTGATTCAGGCAAAGTTCCTGAGATATAATTCGGATTTTCAGTAACTAAATTACTACTGGTAAAGATATTTGTGCTAAGGCCGTCTTGATTTAGAATTTCTCCTTCCATTTCATTAGAAACTGAAATAGCATTATTCTGGATATTTACCTCAAAAGCATCTCTAACTCTTACAATTCGACCAGATGTTCCGCTTTCTGGAGTTACAGGTCTCCAATTTACTGTATTATGAAACACATCTACTTCACCAGAAAGTACACCATTACCGTCATTACCTATAAAAACCGCATTGCGATATCCATCAATAACATTGTTTCTGATAGTGACATTAGTCGCTTCTATATTAATTCCATTTATCGTTGGTCCAAAGGATTGACCAACGTAATCCGAATTTTGACCAATATAATTACCTTCTATAGTCACATCAGAAATTGCGGCAATAGTTTGAGCATTTTGAGGATTAACACCTAATATTCTATCCATATTATTTCTATAAATCATAACATGCCTTTGTCCATCACCTCTAACAGTGATAGCCGTTTTGGTATCTACCAAGTTTGTTAATATATTATGTGCTAAAAACTGCTTTTCCCCTCCTTGAATCCTGATGCCATGTTCGGGTTGCGCAGTACCTATTAATTGATCTATTGTATTTCCCACAAAAGAAAAACGATTACTATCACCAGAGAATACACCTATAACTCCAAAATCATGTAATTGAGAATCAAAAACTCCAAAAAGATTTGATTCATCTTGGTAAATTGCTCTTCCTGTAGTTTGTTCTATTTCCAAACGAAGTGCTACAATATTCTCGGAGTTGTTTAAAACTGTAATTGCTCCTGCTCCAAATGGACCAGTACCTTGTGGTATTAAATGAAGATCCATAATCCTTATATCAGAAGAATTTATTAATTGTAAAACTTCTTCTGTATTAGAAGTTAAAACTGGAGAGTTCCCTGATCCATATGCACCAATAATAATAGGTCCATTTTGTAGTTCTTCAATATTTTCCCCATTAGTATCAAAAGTATCTCCTCTTCTAAACAATATTTGCTCATTACTACTAAGTTGTTGTATGGCATGTTCTGCAGTCTCCCAGGCGGTTTCTGCAGTAACTCCATCATTAGAATTATCCCCATCTTCTGATACGTAATATGTTATTCCTGTAAAAGAAGTTATTGTTATGGTAATAGTTTGCATATCTACATTCCCTTGAGGATCTGTTACCGTGCATTGTACCGTATATATTCCTGGTTGTTCAAAAACATGTCCCGCTACCATTCCTTTAGAAATCTCCCAAGTACCATCAGCATCTGTATTGGTAGTGTCAAAATTCCAAGAGAAATCGGAATTTGTCAAATCATTAGTTCCATCTAAACCTGCAGATTGTGTTGCATCAAAAAAAACATATAATGGAGCTACTCCTGTAATTCGACTTGTTTCTATTTGTAGTGTTACTTGACCAATTACAGAAAAGTTACTAAATAATAAAAGGTAAAGAAAATTTCTCATCACTCTCCCTCTAGTGAAAACCTAAACGCTCCATTGATGTTTTCGATATTATTATTTTGATCCAACCCTTCTCCCCATTCTCCGTTAAACGTAGCTGCCGGTTCACCTCTTCTACCATTCACAATACCTTTCAATACACGATTGTTATTATCAAAATTGACTATCATAATTGATCCATCTATAATCCAAGTCCCCTCCATAGAAAATATATCACCATCACTAATACCTAATAACCCAGCTGTTCCTTCTTTTGTAAAATTTATAGAATTACCAGAACCAAAAGACTCGTTTGAATTATCGGTTACGTCGTTATTAAATCCTCCATAAAACAGACCTTCGACAAAAGAGTTTTTAATAGTAACGGTTATTGTTGCGCTTTCTATTGAATTAGATGCTGTTATAAAAACTTCTGTCTCACCCAACGGGATCGATCTATCCCAAGAAAGTACACCTGTTTCTTCATCAATAGACAAATTATCTCTTGAAAATAAATCATCTGGTGCCGTGTTCGGCAATGTTGTAGCAGAGAATGTTCCTCTCTCTTCTGACCAATTCACTGCTGGTGGTAACGTTTCTCCAGCTTCTAAAAAACTGGTCTCAATGAAACTTTCTTCATATACAACTCTTAATCCATTGTTGTCATCATCATTATTACAAGCATTTATAATAATAAAAAAAAATAATGCTCCTATATATTTTATTGTCTTCATCTATTCTTCAATTAAAACGTTATTATTATAGAGCAGTAAGCTTTAAAACTTATAAGCCTACTGCTCTTTTAAAAAGGGGTGAGGTGTGACTTACACAAATACGTATTATAGAATAAAAAAGTTTTTAATTTTTAGAAATCATCTTTAAAACTAAATGCTCCCATTAACTCTTCGATATTATCATTCTCATCAAGTCCTTTCCCCCATAACCCAGAAAATACAATTTCAGAATCAATTGCAGGATCATCGGGTAATATTGTAGATAAAACACCTTTCATTACTAGATTTTCTCCTGGATAATCGATATGTGTATATGAAGCCCTTATAGTATCTCCTTCTGCCTTCCAATTTCCGCCACCAACTACAGTTGATTCGAACTCAGAAAGTAATGTTACCACACCATCATCTCGTAATTTAAAAAGGAGATTATCTTCAATAATAGATGAGAAGGGATCATCTGAAGTATCATTATTGAAGCCTCCAGTCATAAACTTATTTCGCCCAGTAAACACATTGTTAATTGTTATCGTTACAGAGCCCGTTCCAAATTCATTCAATGCTGTAACAAATACATTAATTTCACCAAGAGGTAAAGAATTATTCCAACTAAGTACTCCGGTTTCCGAATTAATAAAAATAAAATTTCCTACGAGGTCAACTCCATCTGATGACGGTAATGTTGTAGCAGAGAATGTTCCATTTTCTTCTAACATATTTATTGTTGCAGGGCTCGTTTCTCCTTCCTCCAAAAAGCTAGTCTCAATAAAATTTTGTTCATACTCAATACTTATACTATTAGAGTCATCATCACTGCTGCAAGCACTTATAATTACCACAAATAATAATATTCCTATATATTTAATTATTTTCATCTGTTATTTAGTTTTAGTGATTTATTGGAAAAGCTGTAAATCTTTAATTTCTTAAGAGTCATCATTTAATATTAAAAAGGTCTACTATTTCCTCATAAGTCATGTTTTTATAATCAGCTACTGATTTTCCTGCGGCTACACCACCAGGTATTATAACATATCGGTAATCTTCGAAAAAATCAAAATCATTACTATTTCCACCTGTAACCAAACCTAATACTCTTATTTGACCACTATCAATTGAATATGTATATAATTGTTCTTCTGATCGATACTCATACGGCAGCGGTACAGCTTCCAATCCTACTGCTAAAAGAACACTTTCTCCTCTTGCATAAACTAACACTACACTTATGTCAAGGTCAATATCCAAATCAATAATTTCTTGACTGTTAGCCAGAGTAAAAACTTTTTGATTTAAACCTCCTCCAACAGAAAAACCATTAGGAATCCAATCAGAATAAATAACATTTGCCGTTCCCGTATCTCCATCGACCCCATCAACTCCATCAATCCCATTTTGACCAGCAAGACCAACAGCACCATCTTCTCCATCAGAACAAGAAAATATGAACAGTGATATTGTAACTATTATCAAACATTTTACTAAATTTTTCATCGCTTTTATTATTTTAAAATTATACGACAAACATAAATGTTACTTGTTCTTTACATGTCCGATATATTTGATATTCAAGGAATCCGGACGTATTTGGGTGGATAAAAATTCCTTATAATAAATAAGTCTTTTATTCATTTCATATTCGTCATTAGTGCAGCCCAAAGGATCATAACTATGAGTATTCCCAATCCTGCAAATTGCCAAATCGGCCCTTTAGTTTTATTTTTTAAAGTAATACACTCTTGTTTTATAGGTTCAGGCATCTCTTTTATATTAAGAACATTTTTACAATGCTGACACTGAGACATTCCTTTTTTACCTATGGGAAATATTGGAATCCAAAAAACATGAACATGTCTTCTAAACACAATTAACCTTAATGAACCTTTAGTACCACAACTTGGACAAATAGATCCAGTAGATTGTTTAGATGTTACATAAACTGATCTGCTGCCAAAAATTATCATAGTGTTTTAATTTTTATAGTTTTCCTTAAAACTACACCTATAATCTTCCATGTTTTCAGGGTAATTTCAACTTATACCATTGTTATTTGATTTAATCAAAATCAATTTTTTAATTTCTAAATATTCATCCTTTTTGGACATTAGGTTGCTACTAATATTTCTTTTTCCACCTTCGAAATGAAGAATTAATAAATAACTATCATTGATATAAACTTCATTGATTTCAAATATGCTCAATAGCGCTATAGTGGTGAACTTTCTTTTTAAACCTATGGATGGTATTCTTATTTTAAAATCATCTATGGTCAAATGCCCTCCCAAATATTTATATTTCTTTTCTTCTGTAATGAAAAATGAATTTCTACTCCTCGATACTTGTTCACTCATACAATATTTTTTCTCATTAACCTGAATCCCTAATACTCATAAAAATTTATAAAAACCCCGAGATAAAAGACTCAGAGTTTTTTAAATTATTCTAGGACGATTATTGGATGTTAAAAAGCTGAACTATTTCTTCATATGACATGTTCTCATAGTCCGTTGCAGATTTTCCAGCAGCTACTCCACCAGGAATTATGACATATCTGAAGTCATTGAAAAAAGTGAAATTGTTATTTCCATCATTATCCAATGCTGATACTTCAATTCGTATAGTTACACCAGTTGTAAAATTTGCCACCTGAAAAGTATAATATTCCTGTTGGCTAGTGAGAGCATAAGGAAGTTGATATACCTCAGACAAAATAGCGTTTACTTCACGACGCCCATAAACTAATACTACATCTTCACTAAGATTTAACTCAGCAGAACTAAGTGTAGTTAGTAACTGTGTGTTGGATGGTTGCGGTCCACTAACTTCGAAATCTCTGGCAATCCAATCAGAATACACAACATTTGCTGTTCCTGTATCCCCTTGATCTCCTTGATCACCCTGATCCCCTTGATCTCCTTGCGGACCCTGATCACCCTGAATACCTTGTTCGCCTTGCGGTCCTACCGCACCATCTTCTCCCTCACAAGAGATACTGCCTATGGATAGTAATACAATCATCACACATCCAATTAATTTTTTCATTGCTTTCATTTTATAAAAGTTTTTAATGTTAATGAAGCAAACTTAAATAAGGGTGGTTTTTTCACTATCCGAAAAGTTTGAATTTCAATAAATTCGGACGTATTTAGATAATTAATACCGTCTTCAATTAAAGATACCTAACATATATCTATCACTACACTAGCTACGGTTTTAGATTTGAAGAATTAGGAGATATAGTGGCTTTTGTTTCTGGTAACTTAATTAGTTGATTAATAATCAACCCTTTTTCATTATCAATAGCTTTAAAAAAAATGAACCAGCAGTTCCTCCAAAAAGCAATGATGATTAAAAACTATTTACCTTGATGTGTGTGTCTTTTCAATTAAACACAAAGTACTGGTACCTAAAATCATAACTTGGGTTTTTATTAGTTTTATTCTTTACCAAAGTCCGAAATGAGTTGCCTAATATCTCCTCTTATTCGATCTATAACCCACTTCTTTTCTATTGTATCCATACCTTCTAAAATCCCATTATTATCCAAATTAAAATCCAGCAAAGTATCTTCTAGAAATTCATTTTCTAATTCAGATATTCTTTGCTTCTTATTGTGATCCATAGCCCCAATTTTAGAAATAGCACTATCTAATCTATTTTTAGTCAAATAATTCCGTATTTCAGATATTAAAAATGATAGTTCTTCTGTATAAGAATTTGTGTTTTCAGTAAAAACCCACTTTTTTGCCTGATGGAATTTCTTTTCTTCTTCGAACTTATTGTTCTTAATTTTAACGACTGGTCTCTTATTTACACTTATTGTATAAATATGGTTTTACTATTATTCCCTCGATTAAATTATCAGATATATTGGGTAAGTTTAACTCTTGCGGTATTTTAGAATTTATTGATATATTAAAATTTAAAGCCTCTGATAATTTACCAACGAATAGTGGTTTGACAAATGATATATTATATCTATCAAAATACCTTATACTTTCTTTGTATGATAGATAGTACTTAGCATCGGAAATTATTGCTATGTCGAAGGCGAAAAAATTTATAGAAGGATCATAATA
The DNA here is from genome assembly GCF_003443695.1 of Aquimarina sp. AD1. Taxonomy (NCBI): domain Bacteria; kingdom Pseudomonadati; phylum Bacteroidota; class Flavobacteriia; order Flavobacteriales; family Flavobacteriaceae; genus Aquimarina; species Aquimarina sp. AD1. The sequence continues at coordinate 3,780,373 of NZ_CP031966.1, forward strand.
AACACCCGTTTGTATAGCCTGTACTCTTTTATCTGGAGTAACATTTTCATGTGGATATATGCCTCCAAAAAGCTCTCCATAAATAATATATCTTGTTGCTTTATATTGTAAGCTTAACTCTTCAAAAAGCTCAAGAATATTACTTTCGATTTGTTTTACCACTAGTTGAAAACCAAAAAAATCACTTTTCCAGGTCAGTAATTCCTTTCTTTTAGCAAATGTAAGCTCTCTATTTTCATAGATAAAACTAAAATTTGCACCGTGTATTTTTTCTGTCGCAACCCAATCTAACTTATCCAAAGATTTAAAATCATGAGCATCAAAACCTTTTAAATTCTTAGCAATTTTTTCATATCCAGAAAAACTTTCTATCATTGGGTTTTAATTTTAGAGAATAGTTTTTTTACAAGAAATAATTTGTCTCAGTTCTGATCCAAGTTCTATTTCATCCCAAATGTGTACATCATCTTCGATAGACAGAGGATTTTGGTCTGATTGAATGTATCGTTTTATTGATGTTACAATTGGATCATTACCGTCGTTAATCTTTAGTATTGATTTTCCACCAGGAATACTATTACTACCTTCATATTCATAACAAAAAACGATCACTTTATCTCCTTTCTTAACATCTACATTAGCAAAACAATCCGAAGAAATGTATGTTTCTTCTTGGTAATTATTGTTTTTAAGTTTTTTTGAAATCAATACTTCACCTATTCTTATGATTCCTCTTTGAGATGTATACTGCTGTAATTCAGTTTTTTTATAAATTTCATTAATAGTTCCTAGAAAAACCAGACTGTATTTTTCGCCACAATTACCAATAAAAGGACCATTTTGTGGCCACCAATAGGTATATCCTATAGCAAGTGTATCCTCTACTTTGGTTTCAATACTAGAAACCTTTTCTAAATTCTTTGATTTAGTATTACAACTTAAACCTAGGAAACATAATAGGCACATTAATAAAACTGGATTCATTTGAACTATTCTCATCATAATTATTCTAGTACAAAAATTACCTTAATATAATACTTTGTTGGCTCCTTTACGGCCACCGCATTATAATATTTGTATTTGTTATTTGGGTTTTCAATTTGGATAACGTCTCCAACTTTCTTTCCTATATTGATAGCTATCTGATCAGCTGTTTTTCTCGCATCATCTACAGCCTCTTTAGTTAATTTTCCAATTTGTTCATTGGTCATTTCCTTAGCAATAATATCTACTTTAGTATTAGTGACACCTTCTATTTTTTGACTTATTATTTTTTTTACTTCATCTAACGAAGTTGTCTTGTAAAAATAAAAAGAAGAGTTTGTATAATCATAAGAAGAAATACGATACATTATATCCTCTTCGAAACGACTGAAATTAATATTCACTTTGCTTAATGCAGCTGCAAATTCCTTTTCTAATTCGCTTACTGTTTTGCTTTTTATATTAATATTATTTCTATTCTTATAACCTATAACTTCCCTAAATTCTACATTTACAATATAGGTGTTGATTTCATTTGTTTTATTCGCTTCACCAATAACCGAAATCGAATTTTGTTGTTGTGCGTTTAAAAAGCCTTGACATAGTATGAAAACTATGAGTATTTTTTTTATCAAGTTCATAACGTTTTTTTTTAAATTATTTATATAAATATTAAGTTGTTAACCGAATTTAAAAGAGCTTTTTTTTACTTTATTTTGGATATATTTCTTAGCCACTCTTTATAGTTCACATCATAAATTGAAGACTTATTTTTTTGAAAAAAAATGATTGCTTCATTTGTGCCTTTCGTCTGATAAATTGTTTTTAATCTATTTCTAAATATTTCCTGATTATGTAATTGTTTTTCACTAGGTAATGGCCGTAAAGGTATTTCCACTCTTGGCATTAATCCTATGAAATATTTTAATTTAGATATGTAATTATATAATTCATCATCCTTACTTTTTCCGGATAAAATGTTGACAGCAGTTTCTATTAACCATTTATTATAAGGCAGATCATCTTCTATTTCTTTTAGCTGTTCTATCATATATGATTTTGGATATGGCGTTATGCAACCTGTCCAACAAGCCCATACTATTCCTCTCCAATTAAAATTGATAAAATCCTGAAACAGTTTTTCATCCATAGCCTGCACAGTTCTATAACAGAGATATAAAAATTCTAAGCGTTCGCATTTGACCGAAGGATATAGTGGGATATATTTTGAGTATATATCAATGAATTCGACTTGATACTCAAGTAATCTTTTTGCACTGCTCAATCGCGCTATCTTCTGGTAATAGGGATATTGTAAAAACTCTCTAAAATCAAGATAATTATATTTTTTACTGTAATTCATTCCCACACCCTTAACAATCTATAAAGCAATTATTTAACTCATATTAAATTTTGTCGATGACCTACTAAGGAATAACTGTTTCTGTAGTACACCATTCTTCAGAAAAGTTAATGTGTTGTTGTACAAAATTTTCTGTTCCGAATTGTAGTGGACACCTTGCTATATTTTGATCATCATTTACTTGAAGTTCTGTCCTGTTTCCAATACCAATAACACCAATAATCTGACCTGCATCCACTTGATCACCAACAGAAATATTTATATCCAATACATGGTCATAAATAATGAGCCAGTTAGAATTATTACTTGGTTTTATCCATACCTCGAAATCCTCAATATTTATATTCATTCTGATATCTTCTACAACACCATCACTAACCGCTCTTACCTCTATATCCGATTGATTGGTGAAATATTCAATCGCTGGGTTTTGTTGAGTTGGAGTTAACGACTCGCCAAATGGAATAAATGAACTAACCTGATCAATTGGTATAGGTGTAATACTAAAAGATGGAGAAATCTGATCGATTAAAGAATCATCATCACCACAACCTATTGCTAGCATAAAAATCATTAAAAACCTGATTAATCTCATATCGAAACCTAGCCTGTTTTTACCTTATCAAGTATTATTGATATCCCCACAAATCCTGAAAATATGTAGCACCATTTTCCAGACTAAAACCATTAAGAACTAATAATTTATTAGCAAAATATAAAGAAGTATGATATCCTCTAGAAGGAAATTTTTTCTTCACATTCACGTGCTCCCAAGCAATCCCATCTTGACTAAACCAAATATCATCATAATAATCATTTTTAGGACCTATACCTGCTGTTAACCACATTCCTTTTTCACTTACGGTAACAGCGTGATTTCTTCTAGGAGAAAACTGAGTGCTAGCCGTAGCTAAATTCCATTGAAATCCATTTATAGAATACCAAACATCATTTAGGTAATTTCCATTATTGTCGTATCCTCCGATAACCCATATTTTATTATCATATACCACCGTTGCATGTCCATATCGCCTGCCAAATGGAGCTAGATTCGTTACCAAGTTCCATTGTACTCCATCACTACTAATCCACACATCTCCTTTTACATCAAAATTATCACTTAACCCACCAATCAAAAATATCCTGTTTTCTATGCTTGCCAGCGTATGCCATCTACGTGCAGAAAAAGGAGCATTTTTTGCAGTCTGTATCCAATCCTTTCCATTAGTACTGCGCCAAACATCATTAAAGTACTGATTTCCTTGAGTACCTCCTACAATCCACATGTTCTTATCCGCTACAGTCATAGCATGACCATAACGCTCTGCAAATGATGCATTAGGATTTACTTCTTCCCAATTTTTACCATCTTTGCTACTCCAAACATCGTTATACGTAAATTGGTTTCGGATGCCCGCAATCACCCACATTTTATCATCAAACACGGCTGAAGTATGAGCTGCTCTTCCTCCATATGGAGTTTCTTCATTTACGACAGTATTTGGAAGCGTAATTCCACCTACTGGGAGCATTTTTTCTGAAGAAACCTGAGAAGCCTCCTCATGTATATCTTCTTCTTTTAATTCACAACTACAAACAATCAAAAAAACTGTTAATAGCCTAAAAATGTATTTAAATCTATTTTTCATATCACACGTTTTTAATAACATATGATCAAAAATAAACTCCAATTTTACCTTACATGTCCGAGAAGTTTGAATTTCAAAGAATTCGGATATTTTTTTACAAATACATAAAATAACCAAGTGGGTTGAGTATTCAACCCACTTGGTTATTTTATTAATTAGTGACTAAGACATCTTTAAATTTTGAATCAACAACTGATCCTGTTTTTTTATTATATACCATATATTCTATGCGCCACCTAGTTGTGCTGCCACTTCCATACACAGGAAAACTAAGGCTTGAAGTACTAGCACCTACGTTATCGGTTTGAATTGGTATTAGAAATCCAAAAGTATTTTCTGCCCAAAATCTTATTCTAAAACCTCTTAGGCTACTAGGAAGTGAAGCTAATACATCTTTTGGTAGAAAATATGAATACGTTCCTACCTCATAGGCATCTAAAGAAGAAGGACCGTACACCCCAACAAGATGTGGAATTTGCCATTCATCATCACCCGGAAATCCCCAGTCTTTTGCACTTTCTACAATTTCGACCTTTGGTGTAGCTAAGGTTTCATCTGTATTATCTAATTCAGGTTTTGAGCACGATGCAACTAGTGCTATTATACAAAATAGTGCTAGTTTTTTGATTTGTTTTTTCATGTAAAATAATTTTTAGTTAATACATTAAAAGTATTGTGACTCTTGCTCTTAGATGTCCGAAAACATTGAATTTCAAAGAATCCGGATATTATTTAGGACTTTTAAAGATGTCATATCTATTATGGAAGACCCCTCTTTTTTAATAGTACATTAATCTTCATTTTGTTTAAAAAATCATTGTTACTCCAAATAGGGCTTTCTCTACAGAGGCTTTGAGTATTTTCCGGCTTAATTTTTACGATTTTGGTTTGAAAATGTTGTCCTTTTTTGAAAGTAGTATCTTTTATCATTATAAATTTCTCATACAATTTCCCTTTTCCCGAGACTATTAGTATATAGCAACCATTACATAATGGGAACTGATTAAAACTAGAGCGTTTCTGTATAATCTTGTCTATATTTTGAGTAAACACCAATTCATTTGTTCCGTTTTCTCCATAAGATTCATTTTCATACGGATTTCCTTTAGAATCTGTTACAATAATTTTCAAACCATTGATTGTTTTCCCTGTTTTAGATTCACGAACATCAACTATTACAATTGACGACAAATCCCAAGGGCAATGTTGCGCATGAGATTCGGAAATACTAACTAACGCAATAAAAAATACTATATACCTCATTTTAGATATGATTTCTTTTGCAAAAGAGTTTTACTAAAATTTTGTTCCACGAACTTTAATAGCGTACACTAAAATGATAATAACAACAGGAATTATGAAAAAAACTATGGTAGGTATATTCGTTTGATTATTATCTGTTGCCTTTTGTTCTTTTTCTAGCTTTGTATCAGTTTCAGTTTCTAGATTATCCTTCAAAAAAATAGTGTCTTTAGACGATAGTTTTAGATGAGTCGTCTCATCTGGTTTATATTTTTGATAATTATTTTCAACTATATCTATTGAAGTACTTGCTTCCTGAATTAGTGTCCCAAGTGATGGTTCTTGATAATATTTTTTTGAAAACTCAATCTCCGGATCTTTGCCAAGTTCTATCCACCTGATCTCGTCTTTACGTATTTTTTCATAATACGCAGTTCCTTCTGTAATTTCCTCTTTTAATGATTTTTCTAGCTCATCGATTGTAAATCGATTACCTCTTCTTTTTGTATATTGGTAATAGAGTGTAAGTGCAATCTTCTGATCATACAACTCCTTTGTAGCTTTTTCCTTGCTGTGGTAAGAAGCCTTAAAATATGCTCTTGCGGCTAATTGTCTTGCTCCACTTTTCCAACCACTTGCCATTAATAAATCTCCTAGGGCTTCTAGTAAAATTGGTGAGTCATAATTACCAAACTTCATCATCCCCATGACACCCTTGATTGCTTTTTGAAGTTCTTCTTTTGGCAATAATTTCTTTTCTATAGTATCTGCTTTCTTACTATTGTATTTATCACTTATAAAAGTATAAAAATTATCAAATGTCTTTATAGGAAAACCTCCACGAGTATCATCAAATCCCAATGATAATGGAAGAACAACTTTTCCATTTTTCCTTTTACTTAGTACATATTCTACTAAATGTCGTTGATAGATTTCTCTTCCGAAATGAGCTTCTGGATTTATTGCAATTGCTTTGTCAATATATTCTATTCCTTTTTCTAATTGATTATTATGGATGTAGAAAGTTCCGAGATTAGCATATGTTTTATAGTTATTAGGAGCGATACTATCCTTTTTTAGAATAATTTGAATTGCTTTAGGATCATCACCAATTTTTGAATACGCAACGGCAAGATCATCATATAGTTCTAAGTTATCCGGAGATTTCTCTAGTTTTTCCTTTCTATCTTGTATTCGCCATTGATAAAACTCAGGTGAATGCCTTAAAAACTTTCCTGATATTAATTCAATTACATCTGGAAACTGCATTCTTTCCATTTCTATAGTGTCATAATCCCAAAAACAAGAATACCCAAAAAAACAAGTAGAAATGGTACATACTAAAATTAATGTAAATCGTTTCATATCTTAAATTTAAAAAAAGGATCCTCATCACTGCGGTTAGGTTAGATAATGAGGATCCACAAGTAATGAAAAGCAAATTGGACAAAAAAACTCTATCACTACATAATTTTGTCTAACTGTTTATTCTAACTTTACTACCCAATAATCCCATTTACCTTTACCAGAACCACTAATATCACCTCCAGGCCCTTGAACATATCCTGTTACAATATAACCATCGTTGGTTTGCTGAATTGCGTTGGCATAATCTGGTTCTGGACCTCCAACGCTAATTTCCCAAGATAGTTCTCCTAAATCACTTAGTTTAACAATCCAATAGTCTCGATACCCACCATTATTAGTACTTACATCTCCATCACTTGCTCCAGAGTAACCCGCGACAACATATCCTTGATCCGTAGTTTGCTGAATAGATTGACCGCTATCACTTTCTGAACTTCCCAAACTGGTTTCCCAAACTATTTCTCCTGAACTATTTAACTTAACAATCCACATATCTTTTTTTCCGTTGTTATTACTAACATCAAAATCAGAGGATTCAGAAAATCCTGCTACGATATACCCGTTATCCATAGTTTGATGAACATCATTAGCAAAATCCTCTAATGTGCCTCCTAGAGATTTTTCCCAGACAAGGTTTCCAGAAGGATCTAATTTTATAATCCAGTAATCTCTGTCACCATAATGATTACTTACATCACCATCAAAAGATTCCGTATATCCTCCTACTATATATCCGCCATCGTTAGTTTGCTCTATTGAATTCGCGATATCAAACTCACTCCCTCCAAAGTTTTTTTCCCATTCTAAAGCTCCTAAACTATCTATTTTTATGATCCAAAAATCCATCATTCCATTATTACCACTTACATTTCCATCTGATGAACCAGCGAAACCAGCAACGATATATCCTCCATCTGATGTTTCGTTAATAGAGTTCGCACCCTCATTTCCACTTCCTCCATAATTATTTTCCCAAATCACGTTTCCGGATGCATCTAATTTTATAACCCAAAAATCGAAAAAAGAAGGACTTCCATCAATACTTGTTTGAGAATTACTAGATCCTGTTGCAATATATCCTCCATCTGATGTTTGTTGTATACTATAAACATCATCATTCGAAGAGCCTCCAATATTAGTTTCCCATAATAAATCTCCTGAACCATTTAATTTAATTACCCAAAAATCCCCTCCTAAAAAACCGTCTGCATCATTATTCCCTCCTACATCACCATCATCAGAATTGGCTACTCCTGCTATTACATATCCTCCATCAGTGGTAAGTGCTATTGAATATGCAACATCAATTTCAGAACCTCCAAAGGATTTCTCCCAGGCAATTGCTACCATATCCCCTGTTGTTTCAGCTGAGGTAAATGAAAAAGTGCTTTGAGTAGTACCATTGTTTCCATCAGAAGCTATAACAGTTCCATTATAATTAGTATTAGGAGAAAGTTCTTCTAATAAATACTCCGTATCTGTAAGAGAGGAGGCTATTTCAGCTCCGTTTAGTGTTATTTCATACGAAACAGTATCACCATCTGGGTCAATTGCAGCATCCCAATTTAATAACGAACTATTTGCTGTAACTTGACTAACACCTATTAAGAAATTTCCTGGATTTTGGTTTTGGGGTAAAACGATTAAATCATCATCATTTTTGCAACTAATTATTATTAAACCTATTACTAGGAACAGATATAAAAAATTATTCTTTTTCATAATATTCAAATTTATTATCAAAAAATGTTTGTAGCATCTTTATCAGAATGAACTATAACATACTCTGGACAATAAATGTAGATCAGTTTAAAGCGTGAAGTATCCGGAAAGTTTGAATTTCAAAGAATTGGGACATTTTTAACCTGTTTTTCTATAAACACTAGGGGAAATACCAGTCACTTTTTTAAACGAACTATAAAATGTAGATTTAGAGTTAAATCCAGATTCTAAAGCAATACCAACAATGGTATAATTTATAAAATTAGTATTCCTTAATTTTAATTTAGCATCTTCTACCCTAAATGTATTTATATAATCTGCGAAATTTTTTCCAGTTAATTTATTCACTAACTGAGACAAATAGTTACTACTAATTTTTAATTTATGTGCTACACTATCTAAACCTAAATTAGGATCTCTATATAATTTTGCTTCTTTCATTAAGAATTCAAGTTCCTTATAGTATGTATTATCATTTGTTATATTACAGCTAGTATTATTACCACAGATTTGCTTTAATTTTTTTTCTGTGAGCTTTGCTATTAAATGGAATAGGAATACATGATCATTGGTAAAAAAGTTTTTTTCCGAATGTTCCGAATCTAAAACACCTATAATGTTCCCTTCAATACATATTGGTACTGATAGTTCGGACATTCTAGTTTCATCATCAACAATATAAGCTTTGTTTTTACTTACATCATTAATGCGTTGATACCTTTGGGATTTTGCCACATTTCCGACAATACCATCTCCCATCTTAATTTTTATCGGACTAACAATTTTCTTCTCTCCATTGTTTTTGTTTCCGAAAGCTGCTTTTTGAATCAAATACTCTTTTTCTTTGTCCAACATATAAATAACACAATCTTCTAGATGAAGATGAGAAATACAATTTTCTACAATATCCCAGAGTACATCGTTTACATTATTCTTTTCAAAAAGTGATGTTGCAAAATAACTTAGTATAGCTATTGTTTGGATCGGAGCGTTTTGCAAATAATCATCTTCAAATTCATCAAAAACCTCATCAATATAGGGGATTGATAATCTATTGATACTTTTCTCTGTTGGTTTGTTTTCCTTTTTGGGATATACTTTCTTTTTAGTCTTCTGGAGATTTAAAGCATTATGCTGATCAAAGGAAGTAATAAAAGAATCATTTAATAACAATTCTGATGTTTCTTTAGTCTCAAAAAATAAGAAAAGAAGGGATGTGATTAGAATACACCAAATGTTTAATTCTGTATATAGACGACTTATTGATATTGAATTACGATCTAGTATAGATATTATAATTGCAATTATAGCAAATAACAAACATACTATTATAAACTTACGAGTGATTTCTTCGGCAGTACTATTGCCTGATTTTTTCTTAATGTCCATTTTGATTTTTTTTGTCCTTACCAAAACTGCTTGAATTAAGTCACAAAAAAAGCGGCTATATTATTCAAACAGGAATTGATTGCTTTCAATTACAAAAGCAAGGTAAAACAAGAATTAAATCCTCTGTTGTACTGTCGTTACGAATGCTTGTACTACAGTTACATGAATGGATTATCTACTATAAACACTGAGGTTTTGTGGTTTACTTTCTTGATTCTGAAGGTGGCTTTCCAAATTCTTCTACATAAACTCTACTGAAATAAGCAGGGTCTTTAAACCCTGTTTGATATGCGATCTCTGCAATCGTGAACTCATTATTTCTCAATAAATCACGTGCATGTTGTAACCGAACTTTTCGAATAAACTTAGTCGGAGACATACCAGTAAGGTTTTTAATTTTTCTAAATAAATGAACTCTACTCATATGTAGTTCTTCTGCTAATAATGGCACATTAAATTCATCATTATCCATATGGTTTTTAATGCTGTCTATGACAGATTGTATAAAGCTATCTATTACCTGATTTTCCGAGACATTCCCCACATCCTCCCGATCATATTTTTCTCTTAATATTTTTCTTGTTTCTATCAGGTGATTTACTCTAATCAATAATTCTTCTCTATCGAACGGTTTTGCTAAATACGCATCTGCACCAATTTTTAAACCTTCGATTTGACTATTTTGATTAGCCTTAGCTGTTAGATAAATAAGAGGAATATGGTTCGTTGCTATATTGTCTCTAATCATAGTACCTAATTTAATACCGTCCCATTTAGGCATCATAATATCAGAGATTACCAGATCAGGAAGATGTTTTTGACATAAATCCCAAGCTTCTTGTCCATTATTTGCCACAAGAACCTTATAGCTTGATGCTAAACAAAACTCTATGTATTCTTGCACTTCTTTATGATCTTCTGCTACTAAAACAATGGGTAAAGATGATTCTTCGGAAATAATTATCTCTTCCGAATTCTGAGTTTTATTAACATTAATTACAGGCACACTAATAGTAAAAACAGTTCCGAACCCTTCTTTACTTTCTACTTTAATAGTACCTTTCATTAACTCTACTAGCTCCTTGGTTAATGTTAATCCAAGCCCTACACCATTTTGATTTTCTGTTTGAGATCTAGTAAAAGGGTCATATAGAATTTTTATAAAGTCGGAAGAAATCCCAATCCCAGAATCCTTTGCAATAACATTGACGATAGAATTTTCTTCATCTTCAATACATTTAATTTGTAAAGAAACTTCTCCTCCAATTTTATTATATTTAATAGCATTAGAAACTAAGTTGGTAGTGATTTTTCTCCACTTATCATCATCATAATAAATTAACAATTCTTCTTGATTGCTAGAAAATGTAAGTGAAATTTCTTTTTCTTCGGCAAGAGATTTAAATGAATACAAAAGATATTTCTGAAAAGAAATAAAATCTCCTACCTGTTCATCAATTTCTAATTGATCCTCTTGCATCTGTGCAATTTCCAAAATTTGATGCACTTGATTCGATAAATGATTTGCCTGATTTTGAATTTGATGTAAATGCTTATTTTCTTTACCCAAACCATCTTTTGCAGATCTAGTTCTTATCTGGTCTACAGCTCCTAAAATAACCGTAAGAGGTGTTCTAAACTCATGGGCAATCTGATTAAACCATCGTGTTTTAACCTCAGCCAAACTAGAAACATGCTCTTTCTCTGTTTCAGCTATTTTTCTTCTTAACTGGATTTTATAAAAAGAAAAAATCAACAGTAATAAAGATAAACCATATAAAATATAAGCTAAATTAGTTTTATACCAAGGAGGCAATACTAAAATGGATATTGGTTCATGTGCTACTTCCCATTTATTCTCTGAACTAGATGCTCTAACGTGTAATTTGTATTTTCCTTTGGGTAAATATGATAGTGTAATCAATCCTTTCTCTTGTAATGGCAGCCAATCGTTATGAAACCCTTGCAGCCAAAATTGATATCTAACATTTTGTGGTTCTTTAAAAGTTAAAGCTAAAAATTGAAAACTAACGTTCTGATCATCAGGACCAACCTTAATAACATCATTTAATTTATTCGGAAAATATCTTGTAATAACTGTATCCTTTTGGTGTTTTGCATAAGATGACCAAACCAAATTTGGTTTATAATCAGAGGTAACCTCTACTTGTTCTGGATTAAAATAATTTACACCTCTTTCACTTCCCATCCAGATATATCCATCTTCTTCTCGGTAAATAGAACTCAACAACATAGAGTTATCATATAGACCATCTTTGACAGTATATGTATTAAATTTATTTTTCTCAGGATCGAATGAAGTTATACCGTTACTTATTGTACTTAACCATAATACTCCATTTTTATCACTAGTAATATTTAATATTTTATCACTTGGCATTCGATCATTTCGCATATATCGGGTGAACTTCTCTTCTTCGATATCCATGCTATTTAAACCTCCATCAGTTCCCATCCATAGCTTTCCATCTTCTGTTTGATGTAACGATTGAATCAAACTAGAACTAATACTATTTAAATCATCCTTATTATGTACAAAACGCTTAAAATTATAATTAGAAGATTCTACAATTTCGCTAGCATTAGAAAACTTAAGAAGACCTCCGCTTATAGTCCCTAACCATAAATTGTCATCCTTGTCTAAAAATAAATCAATAATTCCTATATTTTTCTTAGTTACTTTAAATCTAAAATAACTGCCATCAGTGGTATCATAAACCATCAAATAATCCCATTGAGTAATCCACAAACGTTTATTTGAATCTTCAACAATCCTCCAGGGATTCCCTACTATTTTCTCAGATTCAAATATTTGCTCAACTATGCGTTCGTTTTCTGCATCTATCTTTAATATTCCAACAGATTCATTCTTAAATAATCCATAAACTGAACCATTAGATGCGCATACCAAAGATGTCATTCTATAATCAATAACTTTTTCTAATTGTGTTCCTTTAGACTTGTCCCAATTATACAATCCATCAGGTAATGTAAACCACATTTTACCTTGACACTCTACAATCTCTCTAACGTTTCCGATTGCTCCTATCTCAGGATGTCTAAAAGGTTTATTTTCTATAAGTTGAAAAGCACCTGCATTAGTTCCTATCCAAAAATTATCATCCCTATCCTGAAAAATACAAAGAAGCCTTAACCTATCCGAAAAATCATATCCTAATAAATCCTCTGCATTAAGTACAATTTGTGTCTTAAAATCTGGAGAGAATTTCCATATATTTTTTCCTGCAGCTAGCCAAATCCAATCTCGATTGTCTTGAAAAATGAATGATTTGTCTGTTGGCTTACTGATATATGAGCTATCAAAATTAAGTCTTTCTTTTACCCATTGGTCATTTCTTTTTTCTATACTATATAACTCATTAGCAATATATACTATAGTTCTCTTGTTGGATAAAGTAAGAATATTAGTAATCAGTCTTCCATTAAATAGCTCTAATTTTTTTGTAATAGTATCCGTTACCTCAAACAAGCCTTCTTTAGTCGCTATTAATGACATTCTTTCATTAAGAACCGAAATATTTGATGATCTTTTGCTATAAAACGAAGTTAATTTTTGAGTTTTAGGAACATATTTATAGGCTCCACTTGTAGAGGATATCCATAGATTATCTTTTCCATGTTTGATCAAATTATTGACCATTAATATGTCTTTCTTACCTTCTAATTTCTCAAGATTTTCGAATACTCCAGTATGTGGATCTAAAATATCTATTCCCCCACCTAAAGTCCCTATATAAAGTTTGCCATCACTTAACTGAAGTATAGATCTTACCCAATTACCTGATAAACTTCTCGAATTTTTTGATGTGTAAGTATATTTTTTATAGGATTGTCCATCGAACCTATTAAGTCCATATTGGGTAGCAAACCACATAAAACCATCTTCATCTTGGAATATATCAGAAACCCAATTATTAGATAATCCATTAAAAACATTATAAGATTTAACATTATAAGTAACCTCTCCTTGTCCGTAAGTATGAAAACAAGACAATAGAAAGCAAGCACCAAACACTATTAATTTATGTATGTACTTCATTAGTTTTAAGGAGTCTAATACAATTTAGCAGAACGCATAATTAATCGTCCTTTACTGTAAAAGAACAACTTTTTTTACAATATCTTATCCTAAAAAATTGAGTACTTATTTCTAATTCATTTAACCTCCTGCTCGGATTGTCTATATTCTTTTGGAGAAACACCAACGTGTTTTTTAAAAATATTATAAAAATTTGATTCAGAATTAAAACCAGATTCTAAACCAATAGCTAGTGTTGTATATTTTACGAATTTAGGATTCTTTAGTTTAGACTTAGCATCTTCGACTCTAAAACTATTTACATAATCTGAAAAATCAGATCCTCTCAAACCGGTAACCATTTGAGATAAGTAATTACTGCTAATTTTGAGCATTTTGGAGATTCCTTCTAATCCCAAACTAGCGTCTCTATAAATTTTAGCTTCTTTCATTAAAAAATCAAGCTCTTTAAAATATAGATTATCATTAGTTATGTTTGTAGTGTTTTCAACATTAATCTGCGCAAGCTTCTTTGCTGTAAGTTTAGCAATTAATTGAAATAACAGAATATGATGTTCATTAAAAAACCCTTCTTGCGAGTGTTCAGAATCTAATACTCCAACTACTTTATCGTCAATAGTAATGGGAACTGCTAACTCTGAACTACGACTAATATCATCCACTACATATCTTTCGTCATATGCAACATTGTAAACACATTCATAATCTCCAGATTGTGCAACCTGCCCTACGATTCCTTGACCTAAAGAAATTTCTATTGGACTTAAAATCTTACGTTCTCCTTGATTTTTATTACCAAATGCCGCCTTTTGAACAAGTACTTTTTTCGAATCATCTAATATATATATGATACAATCTTCTAATTGTAGATAAGCAATACAATTCTCTACAATATCCCATAATACATCATCTAATTTATCTTTATCAAATAATGATGTAGAAAAATAACTTAATATTCCTGTAATCTGAGAAGGTTTATCATAATGTATCAGTTCTAATTCTTCTTCAGAAAACATATGATTTAATCCAGACATTCTAAAATTCTGAATTGCTTTTTGAACAGCTTCTTCCTCAGATTCTTTAGTTTTAGAAACTTTGTCAAAAGATTTTGATCCTAAAAACCTATTAAAATATTTAGGCTTATTATTCTTTTTCCAATATACATAAAACCTCCATAATGCGATAGCAGCGATTGCTATGCATGCAAAAAAGATTGCCGCATTGTACAGATTAATTTTCATTACGTTGGTTAATAAACTTTTATCTAAAGCAATAAAAGGTTAATTGCTTTTGTACATGTGAATATAAATCCTATCCGCAATAAATCCAAGTATATACTTTATTTTACCTCAAAAGGAACTTTTTCTATTTGTTTTCCATTTGAAATAACAATCTCATATTTTCCAACAGGAAGATAATATTTACCATTTTTCTTTTTGGATATATCTTCATCTGGAAACTCTTTTAAAAGTGCTTTTCTTCCTTTTTCAGAAATAGTAAGATCATACTCTACATAATTCAATCCTCTATCCGAACTAGAAGAAAATTCCTGAAGTATTTTCTCGCTTTCTGTTGCTATTTTTATTGTGACTTTTCCTGCAGTTTTTGCATAATACTTAACCGTTGTCGAAGGTTCATACGCTTCTAACCATTTACTCCAAGAGCTTCCCCATCGTCGAGAAGCTTTTATTGAACTCATTGGATACAAGTATAATTCAGAAGTTAAAACCTCAGAAGTTAAATTCTGTAATGGTTCGATATTAGTCTTATAAATACTTCTTCCGTGAGTTCCTAATAAAAGATCATTAGCTACTGGTTGTATAACTATATCATGAACGGCTACATTTGGTATTCCTTTAGAAAAAACCTGCCAAGTGTTTCCTCTATCCAACGAAACATATGCTCCATTATCAGATCCTATGTATAAAACATTCTCATTTTTAGGATCTTCTGTTATCACATTAACCGCTGATATTGGCAATTCTTTCCCAATATTTTTCCAGCTTTGCCCATAATCATCACTCATATAAACGTATGCTTTAAAATCATCCCATCTATATCCATTTAAGCTTACATAAACACGTTCTTTTTTATGCTTAGAAGCAACCACTCTAGACACCCATAAATCTGCCGGAAAACTATCTGAGATTTTATTCCAATTTCCTCCTGCATTTTTAGTTACATATACTAGGCCATCGTCGCTTCCCGTATATATTAATCCAAACTGAAACATAGATTCAGAAATAGAAGTCAATGTACCATACGCCACATTTCCCTTTTTACCACCCTTGGTTAAATCTTTAGAAATTGCTGTCCATTCATCTCCTTGATCCATAGATCTCATTAACTTATTTCCTCCTAAATACAAAATATCCTGATTATGTGGAGATAATAAAATAGGTGTTTGCCAATTAAATCTGTATGGAGATTCTCCTAATTCATGTTTTGGCTGGATATACGTTTGTTCGTCAGTATCACGGTTAAGTCTAAAATAATTCCCAAACTGGAAACCAGTATACACAACATTACTATTCCTATTATCGATTTGCACCTGCATTCCATCACCTCCCATAATACTTTCCCAAGGATAATGACCACTTTGGTGCCATGAAACATTCTCTTGAGCGGTTACAGAACCTACCCAAACTCCATTGTC
Source organism: Aquimarina sp. AD1 (assembly GCF_003443695.1). Classification (NCBI taxonomy): domain Bacteria; kingdom Pseudomonadati; phylum Bacteroidota; class Flavobacteriia; order Flavobacteriales; family Flavobacteriaceae; genus Aquimarina; species Aquimarina sp. AD1. The sequence goes on from NZ_CP031966.1 coordinate 3,796,827, forward strand.
TTGTAATCCTCCATATACATTGTACGGTTTCTCATGATCTACATTAATTGCATAAAACTGTCCTACACTTGGTTGATTAGCTTTGATCCAATTCTCTCCATCATCATAAGTAATATTTACACCACCATCATTTCCGTTAATAAGGTGATTTGGATTCTTTGGATTTATCCAAAGTGAATGATGATCTGCATGAACGTTCTCTGCACTTATGCTTTTATACGTTGCTCCTCCATCTTTAGATTTCAAAATTGGTACTCCAGAAATATAAATGTGATCTTTATTTACTGGATTAACTTGTATTTGAGCAAAATAATATCCATAACTATAAAAAATATCATCTAAATATTCTTTGTGCGTTTTCTTCCAAGTTTTACCCCCATCATCACTTCTATAAACTTCTGCGCCAATCACTGGCGTATCAAAAAGTGCAGCATTTGCATTTTCTAAATACTTTGCCAAATCGATCGGTTTTACAGAACCGCTACGTACCATTTGCTTCACATTTTCTGCACGATACTTTTCCTGAAATCCATTTGTTTTTAAATATCTATTTAACTTTTTATCCTCTAAACTCAAAAATGTATCAACAGACATTGCCTTAAAATCATCTTTAGTAAGTCCAGAACTTTTTTCAGTTTTTTTACTTCCGTCTCTTCTAAACTGACTATCATGAACCGCATATAAAGTATTAGAATCAAAAACAGCCAAACCAATTCTACCAACACCATTTCCTGTTGGAAAACCGCTTCCTTCTAATGAAATTTTATTCCAAGTATTACCTGCATCTATACTTTTATAAATTCCTGAACCTGATCCATTACCTTCAAAATTCCAAGCCTTACGATCCTTATCCCAAGCCGCTGCATACATAGTATTAAAATCATTGGGAGCATAAGCAACATCAATAATTCCAGTTTCGTTATTAATAAATAAGGTCTTTTTCCAAGTTATACCACCATCGGTAGTTTTATATATTCCTCTTTCTTCGTTATTAGAATAAAGATGACCAGTTACACCAATAATAACCTCATCAGAATTAGATGGATTTAGTATGATCCTACCTATATGATGAGAATCTGTAAGTCCTACATTTTTCCAGGTTTTCCCTTTATCAGTCGATTTTAGAATTCCCACTCCAGCATATGATGACCTTGATGAGTTATTTTCTCCTGTACCAACCCAGATAATTCCTTTTTGCCAGTCAACCGCAATATCACCAACATTAATAGTTTCTGCATTATCTAGAACAGGTTCGAAAGTTGTTCCATTATTGTTAGTGTACCATAAACCACCAGAGGCATAACCAACATAAAACTCCGTAGTGCTTTTAGGGTTTACATCCACATCAACTACACGGCCACTCATTACTGAAGGACCAATATTTTCAAAAGGAACATTTTTTACTAATGACGATTTTTCGAGCTTTGTTTTTTGTAATAAACCTTTCTGAATTTCATCAGCAGAGGTTGCTAATTGTTGAGAAAAAATCGAAATACTACCGAGTAATAGTAAAAAAGTTAAGCTATATGTTTTCATTACGATGGAAATTTAGTTGGCTGAAAGTATAGAATGCTAAAATAGTGTCAAAATTTTTAGATATTGTTTAACAATACGTTTTAAACAATTCTTCAAAAACAAATTCTTGATTTATTCATTTTTTGCTTTTGTTGCGGTTTTTTTGTTAATTTATTGACAACTAACCAATAAATTAAACAACTATGGAAGAATACTTGCCGTTAATTATTCAATTAGTCAGTGGAGCCGTAGGCGGAAATATTGCTGGCTCATTATTAAAAAATGCTTCTTTTGGAAAAATTGGAAACTCAATACTTGGAATTCTAGGAGGAGGAATAGGAGGTTATCTATTAAGTTATCTCGGAATTGACACTTCTGGAGGAATGGATATAGCAGGAATACTAGGTAGTGTTGCTGGTGGTGGTGTTGGTGGTGGTGTTTTAATGGCCATTATTGGATTTATTAAAAAAGCAATAAGTAAATAAAATACTTGTTTTAGGTAATAAAATATTAGGTATTTAGATACTTTATAAAGGGAACTCAAATCTTATGAGTTCCCTTTTTTATTACGCAAATATTTATTCTATTTTTGAAAACACATCTTTACTAAAATAGAACACATGAAATATCACCAAATAGACAAAAACCTTTTCATAAAGAACAGAAAGAACTTTACGGCTAAGATGAAGCCAAATAGTATTGCCGTTTTTAATAGTAATGATATCTACCCTATTAGTGCCGATAGTACCATGCCTTTTGAACAGCATAGAGATATTTTTTATTTAAGTGGTGTTGATCAAGAGGAAAGTATTTTGGTATTATTTCCTGACGCGCCAAATGAAAAACATCGTGAAATTTTATTCCTAAAAGAAACGAGTGAATTAATCGCTATCTGGGAAGGTGAAAAGCTAACTAAAGAAAAAGCCTTTGAAACTTCTGGAATAAAAACTGTGTATTGGTTACAAGACCTCGAAAAAATATTCTTTGAGATTATGACACAATGTGACACTGTATATGTAAATACGAATGAGCATTATAGAGCAAATGTTGAAACCGAAACAAGAGAAGATCGTTTCACTACTTGGTGGAAAGCAAAATATCCAGCTCATTCTGTTGCCAAAAGCAATCCCATTTTACAGCGCTTACGTTCTGTAAAAGATCCAATAGAAATTGATCTAATGCAAACCGCTTGTAATATCACTGAAAAAGGGTTTAGAAGATTACTTGGTTTTGTAAAACCAGATGTATGGGAATATAATATTGAAGCGGAATTACTGCACGAATTTATAAACCATCGATCTAAAGGTTTTGCATATACTCCTATTATAGCTAGCGGTAATAATGCAAACGTTTTACATTATATTGAAAATAACCAACAATGTAAAGCCGGAGATCTTATCTTAATGGATATTGCTGCAGAGTATGCCAATTACTCCAGTGATTTAAGTCGTACAATTCCTGTTTCAGGTAAATTCACAGATAGACAAAGAGCAGTTTATGATGCTGTTTTACGCGTTAAGAATGAAGCTACTAAAATGTTAGTACCAGGCACTATTTGGGCAGATTATCATATAGAGGTCGGTAAAATTATGACTTCAGAATTATTAAGTCTTGGACTTATTGATAAAGCCGATGTGCAAAAAGAGGATCCAGATTGGCCAGCATATAAAAAATACTTTATGCACGGTACTTCACACCATATTGGTTTAGATACACATGATTATGGAATCTTAACCGAGCCTATGCAAGCAAATATGGTATTTACAGTAGAACCGGGAATTTACATTCCTGAAGAAGGCTTTGGAATTAGATTAGAAGATGATGTTGTTATACAACAAGAAGGAGAGCCTTTTAATTTAATGGCGAACATTCCTATAAAAGCAGAAGAAATAGAAGAATTGATGAACTAGTCATAAAACTAGATTTTAATATCAAAACAGATAAAAAACCTGATAGTTCTAGAACTATCGGGTTTTTTATGAACGTTTTTTGAAATTTTATAGAATATTTATACCCGTTTCATCGTTGCATATCAAAACCTTAAAGCATCAGAATGCAACGAATGAAAATTACAGCTGGACATCAACAAGCAATGCCTTATATGGTTGTTAAAAATGCAGAAGAATTTATAGATTTTATTCGAAAAATATTTAATGCGCAGGAAATGATTCGAAAAGTAGATCCTTCTTATAAAATCGAACATTCCGAAGTAATGATTGGTGATACCACCTTAATGATAACAGAAGCTTCTACAACCTACCCAGCACAAAACACATCCATGTATGTATATGTAAAAGATACAGATCAGACCTATTATAATGCGATAGATGCAGGCGCCAAATCCCTTATGGAACCAATGGAAGAAGATTACGGAGCTCGCGGAGCAGGTTTTAAAGATCCTTACGGTAATACTTGGTGGATTGCTACCTTAAATTAGTCACATCCCAAATCTGTTCTAGATACATTATCGTTATTTGGGAAACAATTTCCAGAATTTATAGATTCAGGAACATATCTAGTTAATTCGGGATCTCTTAAACTATTGGCAATAAATGAAGTCATATCATCTATTTCTTCTGCTGTTAATTGTATAGTACCAAATTGAGGAGCTAGATTTTCTAATGGTACTTCTGTGCTCTGTGGTACACCTTCATTCTTATAAGATATTACATCTTTTATTGAAGTAAATGTTCCTCCATGACCATAAAAACGACTGTCTATTAAATTATAAAGTGTTGGTGTTTTAAACTTAAAATCATCCGCCGGATTATTCGTAAAACCACCTCTTCCTCTTTTAACCTTATCAATATTTACATCATATAAAAGCAATGCACCATTTACATTATCAAAATCACCCATCCCAAAAGAATAAAAACTTTTATCATTTAATGCAGGTCCTGTATGACATTCATAACATCTTCCTTTTCCAAAAAAAGCAATCGCTCCCTTTTTCTCAGAATCAGTAAGTGATTCATTATTTCCTTTTAACCAATTCTGCCAAGGTGATTTGTTTGCTAATAAAGTTCTTTCATAAGCAGCAATAGCCAAAGCTCCAGTGCGTTTTGTATACCTTTCACTTTCTGCCACATCAGGAAATGCAGCATCAAAAAGTTCTTTATATCCAAAAGTATTCACAAACTCATCATCTATCTGTAGTCTATGCACTTTTTGTCCTTTTATTGCCTGAACTTCTACACCTTGAAATCCTAAAAAATTTTCTTGAATCTCTGTCCAACTAACTTCTGTTCCCGCATTTGTTCCCGTTCCTCCGAACTGTCCATTCCAAAGCATAACATCCTGATAAGCTACATTTAGTAATGTTGGAGATTTGATCGGTTGCACATCAATAGAATCTCTAGGAACAGTTGTATCTGCTACTCTTTCTTCTCCTCGTATCCCAAAACCTATTCCACATTCTCCAATACCTTGTCGTACACCAGCAGCAAAACCAGCTGCCGCTTGATGACAAGAAGCACAAGAGTATGTTGCTTTCATCTCAGTAATCTTTGGGTTTCCTCCAGTAGCAGTTTCGTGTAGTAATAATTTTCCTAAAACAACTTTTTCTTCAGAAATTGGATTTAAAGGATCTTGAGGAATACTTACATAATCATTACTCTCTGGCAACATAAAAAAAGACGTTCCTATTCCGTTAGAAGCCTCATCTAACACATTTAATAACTCTACATCAAGATCAGATTCAATAGGAATATAATCATCTTTAGAACAAGAAGATACTAGTAAAATAATTACTACAATAAATAATAGTTTTTTCATCGGTATAAATTTTCCCTTTTTTAAAATTCCCCACATTAACACTCTTAATTAAATGTTAAAGAACGCGAATTTAATAAAAAAGGAAATACCGTATGTCGTTTACTTTTTAAAAATAAGATTAATTTATTTTTTAGAAGTTAATTGGATAAAAATGCTACTAACTATAAAACTAAGAATAGCCGGTAATAACCAAGCCAAACTATAGCTACCTAAAGGAATAATTTCCAAAATATTCTGAACTTGTTCTTTGAAACCAATCGAAGCTAAAAAATCTGGTAAACTAAATAACATAGTTATAAAAACTACAGCCCTAAATACAAGTACAGAAGTAAATTTATCTGGTAAAACATTTAATAGAATCAATACAATCGTTATTGGATATATAAACATTAAAGCAGGTATCGCAACGATAATAATATCGTGTACATCCAATTGCCCCATAACTACACCAAGTATACATCCTACTATTGCAGTTATAATATATGCCAATTGAGACTTTCTGAATACTCCTTTTATAAAATCTGCTGTTCCTGTAACAATTCCAACGGCTGTGGTAAAGCAAGCAAGAGACACTAAAACACTTAAAAAAGTACTTCCTATATTCCCTAAAGTTTTCACACTTAAACCAGATAATAGTTCTGTTCTACTGATTCCCTGTTCAAAATCATTATTAAATAATGCTCCACAATATATTAGTCCTGCATAAACAATAAAAAGACCTATTCCCGCAATTAATCCAGAATTACGTATTAATAATCGATTTTCTTCAAAACTTTTTCTTCCATTTAATTGAAGAGAAATAATTATTACTCCACCAACTACTACCGCACCAATTGCATCAAATGTTTGATATCCTTCTAATAACCCTTCCACTATTGGAGTTTCAAAAACAGAAGCATTCATTGGAGAATGAATAGAAAAAATCCCAATCAATATTATACTAAGAATTACAATAAAAATAATAGGAGTAAGGAATTTACCCAGAATATTTAAAATTTTAGATCGATTAAGTACGAAGAACAATACAATAGCAAAATAAATACTACTCGTGAGTAAAGAGCTTGTTCCAAAAAATGGTTGAATTGCCATTTCGTGAGTTACAGAAGCTGTTCTAGGCGATGGCAATGAAATAGAAATAGCATATACAATCAAACAATAAATAAGGCTAAATGTTGGAGAAACCTTTTTTCCAAAATCTAACATTGTTCCTTGTAACCTTGCATGAGCAAAAATCCCGAGCAATGGAAGTGCAACTGCTGATATGACAAAACCAATCGTAACCCAAAACCACATATCTCCTCCTTTGAAGCCCAGATTAGGTGGTAAAATCAAATTTCCTGCTCCAAAAAACATAGAGAACAATGCAAATCCTGTTATAAAAGTTTCTTTATTAAATCGCATTTGGTTACGTTTATATCGCTTTAGCGAATAATTATTAAAAGTTGAAATATAAAATTTCAAAATGACAATAGCATATAAAGGGATTGAAATTAATTATCATGTTTCAGGAAAAGGTTCTCCTTTAGTTTTTTTACACGGTTTTCTAGAAAATCTAACCATGTGGGATCAGGTGGTTTCCTATTTTTCTAATACACATACTTGTATTACAATTGATTTATTAGGACACGGAAAAACTGATTGTTTAGGCTATATTCATAAAATGGAAGATATGGCTAAAGCAGTTGATAGCGTGATAAGACACATCACAAAAGAACAACTAGTATTAATTGGTCATTCTATGGGAGGATATGTTTCATTATCCTATTTAGATTTATTTCCTCAAAAATTATCAGGACTCGTATTACTAAATTCTACATCATTTCCAGATAGTGAAGAAAGAAAAATAAATCGTAGTCGCGCAATTGATATTGTAAAGAAAAACCCTGGTGCATATACGAGCATGGCAATTGCAAATCTTTTTGCAGAAGAAAATCGAATTAAATACAAAACTGAGATTGAAAAAATTAAAAACGAAGCCTCCAAAAATCCATTGCAAGGAATTATAGCTGCTTTAGAAGGTATGAAAATTAGAAAAGATCATACAGAAACATTAATGAGGTTTAATAAGCCTAAGATCATTTTTGCCGGCAAAAATGATCCTGTATTGTCTTATCAACAAAATCTTAGAGAATCCAAACGCTGTAATACAGATTTCACCTCTTTTAATGGTGGTCATATGTCTTACATTGAGAACAAAGCAGATCTCTTAAAATCATTAGACCATTTTCTGTCAAAAAAATAAGCTATTTTCCCTTAGTTATTAACTATTTAACCCTGTAATAAAAACACCATATCCAACCCTTAATTATTCGATTAAATACATTTTTAAGAGACAAAAACACTATAAAATACAATTTTTATGTATAAAATGAAGTTTTTTCAAAAATTTTTCTTACAAATAATTGTTAATAACTAAAAAAATGCTATTATTGTATTGATAATGAACTTTTAACCCCTAAAATATGAAGAAATATACCCCACATTCGTCATTCTCCATATCAAAAATATATTGCGCTTTATTTGGTCACAATTATGTAACCTCCAAGCAAGTTACCCATCATATAAAAGAATTTACCTGCACACATTGTGGAGAACAAGCTACCACTAATAGTAGAGGAAGACTAGAAGTTATGACTCCTAAACTAAAAGAAATTAATGATGCTTTAGCGTCTGTGCATGCTAAAAAAACAGCAAGAACTAAAGGCAAAATAAATTTACAAGCTGCTTCTTAAATTATTCTTTTATAGGATTCCATCCCTGTGCCATTAATTGAATTTTTTCATTAGCCCGAGTTACTAATCCGATTCCACTTTTCTCATCAGTCATATGACCAATAACTGTAAGATTAGGGTTTGCTTTAATCTTTGGGAAATCATCTTGTTTAATTGTAAATAGTAATTCATAATCTTCACCTCCGCTAAGTGCAACCGTTGTGCTATTTAATTTAAACTCTTCGCAAGTAGAAATTACTACAGGATCTAAAGGTATTTTTTCTTCATAAAGATTAACACCAACTCCCGATTTTGTGCATAAATGGATAACTTCCGAAGATAAACCATCGCTAATATCTATCATACTAGTCGGTTTTACATCTAAAGCTTTAAGGAGTTCTTTAATGTCCTTTCGAGCTTCTGGTTTTAATTGTCGCTCTATTAAATACGAATACTGATCCAAATCTGGTTGAGAATTAGGGTTTGCTTTATATACTTGTTTTTCTCTTTCCAAAATTTGAAGACCTAAATAAGCGGCTCCTAAATCTCCTGAAACAACTAACAAATCGCTTTCTCCAGCGCCATTACGATACACTAAATCATCCTTATCCGCTTGTCCAATTGCAGTAATGCTAATCATTAAACCAGTAGTTGAAGAAGTTGTATCACCACCAACTACATCCACGTTATATATTTTTGCCGCAGTTTTAATTCCTGAATATAATTCTTCCAATGCTTCTAAAGGAAATCTATTTGATACCGCAATAGAAACTGTTATCTGTGTGGCAATTGCATTCATCGCATATACATCAGAAAGGTTTACCATTACTGCCTTATAACCCAAATGCTTAAGAGGCACATAAGATAAATCAAAATGTACACCTTCAATCAAAAGATCCGTAGTAAGAACACATTTTTTATCCTTAAAATCTAATACCGCTGCGTCATCACCAATACCTACGATAGTAGATTCCTGTTGAATGTTAAAATTTTTTGTCAAATGATCTATCAATCCAAATTCTCCTAATTCAGAAAGCGATGTTCTAGATGTATTTTTATCTTCAATCATAAATGCAAAGGTAGGGAACAAGGTGATTTGATTGCACAAAAAAATCCCGAAAATCGGGATTTTAATAATTCCAAATCTAATTACAAACATTCTCCTTACTTCTTCCTCTATAAAATGAGTACAATTAAATTATAAGTGCTATCAAAGCCAACACTTAACTCCAATTTCTAGCTATAGATACTTCTTTTATTTCCATTGCGTACTCAATACTATATCCCTACAAACTTAATTTTTAATAATTTCTTCGTTTTACATCTTTATATCAACAGTCATAAAATTTTGTTACCTTTTTAACCAAAGTATGGATAAAAAATAATCCCTCTAAATTACCTTTTAAGTAGCTTTAATACTATGGGTTTATAGGGTATTTCTTAATTAACTTGTTATATATATGTACTCTTCGTTAATAATTAATTCTATTAAATTAAATATGAAAAAATACTTTAGTCCCGTCGTATTTATTTCGATCCTTTTATCTTTTGTAAGCTGTAGTAATGATGATGACAATACAAATACTCCAATTATAGCTTGCTCAACTGAAAGTGACGGAGGGATTTACCAAAGTTGTGGAATTAATTTCGTTTCCTCAATATCACTTTCGGAAATGGGAGCAACTGGAGGAAATGATAGTTGGGGTTGGACAGATCCTAGCAACGGAAAAGAATATGTAATTATGTGTCTAAACAACGGTACTGCTTTTATTGATATTTCTACTCCTGAATCCCCTATTTATCTGGGAAAACTACCTACAGCAACAGAAAATAGTTCTTGGCGTGATGCGAAAGTATATCAAAACCATGCTTTTATAGTGAGTGAAGCTGCTGGCCACGGAATGCAAGTTTTTGATTTGACTAGTTTAAGAAATGTAACTAATCCACCACAAACATTTACTGCTAATACAACATATACTGGTTTTGGAAACGCACATAATATTGTAATCAATAAAAACACCGGTTACGCATACGGGGTAGGAACATCTACTTTTGGAGGAGGACCTCATTTTGTAAATATTCAAGATCCTACAAACCCTGTAGCGGCAGGAGGTTTTATTTCATCAGGAGGAGATGCTTACAGCCATGATGCACAAGTAGTAACGTATAATGGCCCTGATACTGACTATACCGGTCGCGAAATTCTAATTGGTAGTAATCAGATAGAAATAGTAATTGCTGACATTACTGACAAAAATAATCCTATAACCATTTCTACTATCAATTATGAAAATATCGGATACACTCATCAAGGATGGTTTACAGAGAATCAACGGTTTTTCTTATTAGGCGACGAGCTTGATGAACAAAGAGTAGGTTTTAATACTAGAACAGTTGTATTCGATTTTGAAGATTTGGATAATCCAAAATTTCATATGAATTATTTGGGATCAACTCCGGCTATTGATCATAATGGATATGTAAAAGGAAATAAGTTTTATTTAGCTAATTATAGAGCGGGTATTAGAATTATTGATATTTCAGATATTGCATCTATGTCGATGACCGAAATAGGATATATAGATACCTTTCCATCAAACGATAGTGCTGGATTTAGCGGTGCTTGGAATGTATATCCATATTTCGAAAGTGGAAATATTGTAATTAGCGATATCAACTCTGGATTTATATTAGTAAAAGAAAGTACTCCATAAAAATAACATAATTATACTCTTAAAAACTCAACCCATGCAAAAAACAACCCTACTTAGTTTCCTTTTTTTATCATTCATTTTACAATCTCAAACAATATGTGAAAATGGAATAGCAGGCTCTTTTCCCTGTGATGATTATGATTTGATGTCTCAAATTCCATTATCTACGATGAATGCAACTTCAGGAAATGATAGCTGGGGATGGACAGACTCTGCCAGCGGAAAAGAATATGCACTTATCGGATTAAATAATGGAACAGCTTTTATCGATGTTTCAGATCCAACAAGCCCAATATATCTTGGAAAACTTCCGACAGCAACGACTAATAGTTCTTGGAGAGATGTAAAAGTATATCAAAATCATGCTTTTATTGTAAGTGAAGCTTCTAGTCATGGAATGCAAGTTTTTGATCTTACTCGACTAAGAAATATAACAAATCCTCCAGAGACGTTTACTTCGGACACAAGATATACAGGTTTTGGAAACGCACATAATATTGTAATTAATGAAGATTCTGGATTTGCATATGCTGTGGGAACTTCAACTTTTAGTGGAGGACCTCATTTTGTTGATATTAGGGATCCTAAAAATCCAATAGCGGCTGGAGGTTTTATTTCATCAGGAGGAGATGCATATAGCCATGATGCACAAGTAGTGACTTATAATGGTCCAGATACCGATTATATTGGAAAAGAAATACTAATTGGAAGTAATCAAATAGAAATTGTAATTGCGGATATAACTGATAAAAATAATCCTATTACTATTTCTACGATTAGTTATTCTAGTGTAGGTTATACACATCAAGGTTGGTTTACAGAGGATCAGCGTTATTTTCTTTTAGGAGATGAGCTTGATGAAACAAGTGTAGGTTTTAATACCAGAACTATAATCTTCGACTTCGAAGATTTAGATAACCCTGCATTTCATATGAATTATAACGGTCCTACTCCTTCTATCGACCATAACGGTTATGTAAAAGGAAATCTATTCTTTTTAGCGAATTACAGATCTGGTATACGAATAGTTGATATTTCAGATATAGCAAATAAAAATATTAATGAAATAGGTTATTTTGACACCTACCCTTCCAATGATAATGCAGCATTTAATGGTGCTTGGAATGTGTATCCTTATTTTAATAGTGGTAATATCGTAATTAGCGATATTGAAAGAGGGTTTTTACTCGTTAGACAAACTAATACCCTAAGTGTAAATGATTTTGAAGAAAAATCAAATTTTGCAATTTATCCTAACCCTACAAATGCGAGTGTTACAATAGATGGAGGAGATATTACAGGCTTAGAAAAAATAGAAATTTATAATGTCATTGGTAAGAAAATCGAAGAGTTTCATAACTCGAATAATGCTAAAAATATTACATTATCTCTAGCATACGCACCAGGAATATATCTTGTTAAAATAAATGAGGTAACTAAAAAATTGATTATTAAATAATAACGCAACAAATAGCTTATAAATTTAAAGCAATTAAATTAAATACTGATTACGAGACGGTTAAACCGGATAAATAGTGTGGAAAGCTAGGACCGAGTTTGGGTTTTTTTAGATTAATTTTGTGTAATTCGCTAGTCTAACTAACTAGTTTAACTAACTTCTAAAATTACACAAACTCATGAAAAGACTAACCTTAGCTCTTTGCTTCCTAGTATGCTTTACTATTTGCCATAGTCAAACGCCTTGTACCAATGGATTTGCCGGATCTTATCCATGTAAAGATTACGATCTTATGTCTACTATTTCACTTTCTCAAATGAACGCTAGCTCTGGAAATGACAGTTGGGGGTGGACAGATACGCAAACATCCAAAGAATATGCAATTATTGGTTTAAACAATGGTACAGCATTTATAGATATTTCTAACCCCACTAACCCAATTTATCTGGGAAAACTCCCTACCGCAACAGGTAATAGTCTATGGAGAGATGTTAAGGTTTATAATAATCACGCTTTTATCGTAAGTGAAGCTTCTGGTCACGGTATGCAGGTTTTTGATCTTACTAGATTGCGTAACGTTTCTAATCCTCCTACTACTTTTTCTGCAGATACTCGATATACTCAATTTGGAAACGCACATAATATTGTAATTAATGAAGATACTGGATTTGCTTATATTGTAGGAGCACAAAGAGGTTCTGGGCCCTACAACGGAGGACCTTTGTTTGTGAATATTCAAGATCCTAAAAACCCAACCAATGCTGGTGGTTTTTTATCAGGAGGCCAAAGAGCTTATACTCACGATGCTCAAGTAGTTACCTATAACGGTCCTGATCCAGATTATAACGGAAGAGAAATTCTTATCGGAAGTAATGAGATCGAAGTAGTAATTGCTGATATTACCGATAAATCGAATCCAACAACAATTTCTACCATACAGTATACAAATATTGGATATACCCACCAAGGGTGGTTCACTGATGATATGAGATATTTTCTTTTAGGAGACGAGACAGATGAGCAAGGTGTAGGTTTTAATACAAGGACTATTATTTTTGATTTTGAAGATCTAGATAATCCGCAACAACATATGATATATAATGGACCTACTCCAGCTATTGATCATAATGGATATGTAAAAGGAGATAAGTTTTATTTGGCTAATTATAGAGCTGGGTTTAGAGTTATTGATATTGCAGATATAGGTAATACAAATATTAATGAAATTGGATATTTTGACACGTATCCATCTAGTAATAGTGCTTCTTTTAATGGAGCTTGGAATATATATCCATATTTCAACAGTGGAAATATAGTTATAAGTGACATAGAAGGTGGTTTTTTCTTAGTAAGAAAAAGTGAACCCGGAAATGGTGGTGGAGATGACTGTTCTTCAGTCGTAAATTCTTTTCCGTTTAGTGAAAGTTTTGAATCTAGTTTTGGGTTTTGGGAAAATGCTTCTGATGATGACCTAAATTGGACTAGAGATTCTGGAGGTACTCCTTCCACAGGGACAGGTCCAACCACTGCCTCAGATGGTAATACCTATATCTATGTAGAAGCTTCTGGTAACGGAACAGGTTATCCAAACAAAAGCGCAGTTTTAAATTCTCCTTGTTTAGATTTTACAAATCTTACATCACCGAGCTTAACATTTCAGTATCACATGTTAGGAAGCGCTATTAACAGTTTAACAGTAGAAGCAAGAATTGACAACCAAGGAAATTGGTCATCTATTTTTAACAGAAACGGAGATCAAGGAAACAACTGGAATGCTGCAACAATAGATTTATCCTCATATTCTGGAGAAGCAAGTGTTCAATTACGATTTATTACTATAACAGGAAGTGGTTCTCAGGGATGGCAGAGCGATATTGCCTTAGATGATGTGAATATTACGGATGGTAACACTCCTCCTCCAACTTGTGATAGTATTGATTTTAGAGATTTTCAGATCACGCCATTCTCCAATCAGGATTCAGCTGGCGACTTTGTTGTAAATAATACAGGTACAACATTATCTTTAACCAATAATACTTGGAAATATATTCCTTATAACTATACTGTAACTCCCAATACCGTAATTGAATTTGAGTTTAGAAGCTCGTCTCAAGGAGAAATTCATGCTATTGGTTTTGAAAATGATAACACCTTAACTTCCACTAGATATTTCAAAGTTCATGGTACACAAAATTACGGTGTTACCAACTATGATAACTATTCCGGTAATGATTTTACAACATATGTAATTCCAGTAGGTAGTTTCTATACAGGAACAATGGACAGACTGGTATTTATAAATGACAATGATAGTGGTTCTGGTAATACCTCAGAGTTTTCTTCTGTAAAGATCTATGAAGGTTCTTGTGGAAGATCTAATAATGAGCAGATAGTAACTTCTAATATCATTCCGGTTTTTGGTAATGAGGATGAAGATATTCTGGCGTTGAAAATATACCCAAATCCAGTATTTGGTCAAGTCCTAGAAGTATTTTTAAATACAGATCAAACAGCATCGTATGAAATTATATCCATTACCGGACAATTGATAAGTAAAGGAAACGTTACAAAAACAATAGACGTCTCAAGTTTAAATTCTGGAGTTTATCTTTTAAAAGTTTTTAACGATAATAACCAGATTACCAAACGTTTAATAAAAAGATAATTTAATACTAACACATGTGTAAATTCAAGTTCTTTCATAAATTTCTATTAGTTTTTCTTGTTACAAGTATTGTAGGTTGTAGCAGTGATGATAATACAACTTCTACACCTCCTGTAAATCCAGATGACGGTTTTCAGGGAACCGTAGAATGGGTTAAAACTTTTGGAGGAAGTGGAGAAGATGATGCTTTATCCATTATAGAGTCTGAAGACGGGAGTTATGTTGTTTTTGGATACACACAAAGTATTGATGGTGATATAACCGATAAAGATGCCACCGATAGTGATTTTTGGGTTTTAAAACTTTCTACGGAAGGAACTATTCTCTGGAGTAAAACCTATGGTGGTACTGGAGATGATCGTGGACAAAGAATTATTAAAACCATAGATGGTGGTTATGCTTTAGTTGGCTATAGTAGAAGTACTGATGGTGATGTAAGTGAAAATGCAGGACTACAAGACTATTGGATTGTAAAAATTGATGCTTCCGGAAATTTAGAATGGGAAAAATCTTTTGGGTTTCCTGGTATTGATCGTGCATTTTCTGTTGTACAAACTACTGATAATGGGTATTTCCTCACCGGTTTTCTGGATGTTACAGCTAGTAATGGTGAGGGAAATGATAATAAAACATTTTTTGAAAAACATGGAGTTGGAGAATTCTGGGGAATTAAATTAGATGCTTCAGGAAACAAAGAATGGAGACGTTATTTTGGAGGAACAAATAATGATAGAAGCTATGACACAGTACAGACCGAAGATGGAGGTTTTTTAATGATAGGGTCTTCGGAAAGTGATGATTTTGATATTAGTGCTCCTAATGGCAGCTATGATTTTTGGGTCGTTAAAATTAACGCAGAAGGAACTAAAGTCTGGGAAAAATCTTTTGGAGGTTCTGAAATTGATGTTGGATACGCAATTGCAACATCTGGTGATGGAAAATATATTATTGTAGGGGATTCTAGAAGTTCTGATGGTGATATTTCTAACGCTAAAGGAAACGCCGATCTATGGATGATTCAAATTGATGATAATGGGAATTTAATCTGGGAAAAATCATTAGGAGGAACAGAGTTCGATACGGCAAGAGGAATTTATGCTACACAAGAAGGTGGTTTTATTATCACCGGCAATTCCAGAAGTAATAACGGAGATGTTGATGAAAATCAGGGTCAAAGTGATATCTGGAATATTCTAATTGATAGTACTGGAGATATCATATGGAAATCTACCATTGGTGGATCTTTAGCAGAATTTGCAGTAGGATGTACAGAAACGCAAGATAAAAAGATTTTGATAGTTGGTAGTACTGAAAGCAATGATATAGACGTTCCGAATAATCAAGGAAATAAGGATATTATAATAATAAAATATAAATAATAAATAAGGCTTTGAATTCGTTATTAAAGAAATTTATGTTTTTTAAAAAACAGTGAAAATTTATTTTGTTACTCACAACAGTAATTTTGTAAAGTATACCTCAAATTACGAAATGAAAAATTAATGAACTTCTTTAAAACCTCAACCGTCTTTATTATACTAATCAATTTGATAAGTTGCAGCAAAGATAATAACAACACCAATGAACCTGTAATTACCCCAGATAGTGAATTTCAGGGTGAGATAGAATGGAGCAAAACTTTTGGTGGAAGCAATGAAGACAGTGCAGTATCTGTAGTAGAAACACTAGATGGAGGATATGCAATTGCTGGGTTTACGCAAAGTCTCGATGGCGATATCATTGATAAAACAGCAACAGATAGTGATTATTGGTTGCTTAAATTAAACCAGAATGGCGATCTATTATGGAGCAAAACTTATGGTGGTACCAATGAGGATAGCGCAACAAAACTAATACAAGCCACAGATGGTGGGTTTGTAATAGTTGGGTATAGTAGAAGTAATGATGAGGATGTAAGTACCAATGCGGGACTTCAGGATTTATGGATGATCAAAACAAATGTAACAGGAGAAATTTCTTGGGAAAAAAGTTTTGGTTTTGGTGGTATTGATCAAGCTTTTTCTGTCATACAAACTGCAAATAATGGTTATTTTATTACTGGCTTTATTGAGGCAGCAGATATTAATGATCGTGGGAAGGCTAACAAAAATGTTACCACATTGCACGGTGGTAGTTCTTTTTGGGGAATCAAACTGGATGCTGAAGGAAATCAGGAATGGAATCATTATTTTGGAGGAACTGGTAATGATAGGGGTTACGATGTAATACAAACAGAAGATGAAGGTTATATTATGATTGGTTCATCTGAGAGTATAGATGTAAATATCACCAATAACAATGGTAGTTACGATTTTTGGATTATAAAAATTAATTCTGAAGGAGCCCTAGTATGGGAAAAATCTTTTGGAGGCTCGCAAATTGATACTAGCTATACAATAGAAGCTACAGGCGATGGAAAATATATTATTGTAGGGGATACTAGAAGTAATGATGGCTACATAACTGATGCCAAGGGAGTTGCGGACTTATGGGTCATACAAATTGATACCACAGGTAATCTTATATGGCAAAAATCTATTGGTGGAACAGAATTTGACACCGGTAGAGGAATTCATAGAATGGATGATGGGAATTTTATACTCACAGGAAACACTAGAAGTACTGACCAAGATGTTTCAGACAATAAAGGTCAGGCTGACCTCTGGAATATAATAATTAATGCCAATGGTGATATATTATGGAACGAAACAACAGGTGGAAGTGCGAATGATATTGGTTTTAGTTGTATCCAAACTTCGGATAAAAAAATAGTAGTAGTTGGGAACTCAGAAAGTAATGATTTTGACATCCCAAATAATAAAGGATCTAAAGACCTCTTAATTATAAAATATAAATAATAAAAACACAAAAAATGAAAAAACTCACGCTAATAATGCTCACTCTAATAACTATATTATCTTGTAAAGATGATGATCCAAATGTAATAGATATCGACAATACTCCTAAGTTTGGTGCTTTAGATATAGATTTCATTAATAAAGTTGGTTCTGAACTTTTAGTACTAAATACAGAATCTTACGATAACCAGAGTAATGAAAATTATACCGTTTCTGAACTAAAATATATCATTAGTAATATTGTTTTGATAAAAGAAAACGGAGATGAGTTTATATATCCAGTTGCAGATAGTTATTTCTTAATTAATGAAGAGGTATCATCGAGCAAGCAAATTTCGCTTAGCAATATTGATACTGGTGAATATACTAAAATCAAATTCGGTGTTGGAGTTGATCAATCTAATTATCCTCTAAACGGGGTCGCTAATTTTATTCCAACAGCAGAAGAACAAGGAATGTTGTGGTCTTGGTCCGCAGGTTACAAGTTTGTTAAGTTTGAAGGTTCCTTTACTCCTCAAGGAGGAACTGCTAGTGATTTTTTGTTACACATAGGAAGTCATGGAGAAGTTTTGGATAATTATAAAGAAATTACATTAGATATATCCAATACTATTACCATTGAAGATCAGGTTACTTCTAACTTATCAATTGATACAGATGTTTCTAAAATTTTTGACAGTACAAATACTCATTCTCTTCAGCAAAAAAGTGATGTTCAAGTAGATCCTATAAATGCACCTATTTTAGCAGAAAATATAAGCACAATGTTTACTATAAACAGTTCTAATTAAATGATAAAAAAAATAGGTTACATAGTCTTAATTCTTCTTGGAGTCGCATGTGGTTCTGATAAAGAAGACTATGTACCTATTAATCAAAATCCGGAGCTGGAATTTACAATTCCGTCCAACTTCCCAGAACCAACGTATAATGTAACTCTTAATCCTCCTACAGAAAAAGGATTCGAATTAGGTAAAAAACTATTTTATGATGGTCGCTTATCTTCTGATGGTGTTATATCCTGTGGATTCTGTCATATTCAAGATTTTGCTTTTACACATCATACACATATCGTAAGTCATGGAGTAAATGGGGCCCTTGGCACACGCAATGCACAACCATTGCACAACCTCGCATTTATGAAAGAATTTACTTGGGATGGTGCTGCCATACATTTAGATCTACAACCTATTATTCCTATTACCGCAGAAGTAGAAATGAATGAGTCTTTTTCAGGTATTATTAAAAAACTCGAAGAACAACCCGAATATGTAACGCTGTTTGCCGAGGCATTTGAAGATCAAAAAATCAACTCTGAAAATTTACTCAAAGCGTTATCACAATTTATGATTATGATGATTTCATCAAACTCTAAATACGATAAAATTGAGAGAAACGAAGGGTCTGTTTTTACTGATGATGAAGCTGCTGGTTTTGAATTATTCACCTCTAAATGTGCTTCTTGCCATTCTGGAACACTATCGACAGATCAATCATATCGTAATAACGGATTACCAGTGGATCCAGAATATAATGATATAGGCCGAAACCGTGTTACTGGTCTTGCTTCTGATCTACATAAGTTTAAGGTGCCTACGTTAAGAAATATCGAATTAACCTTTCCTTACATGCACGATGGTAGGTTAAAAACATTAAATGATGTACTAGATCATTATAGTGACGGTATGGTTGACTCAGAAACAATAGATCCTATTTTTAAAAATACTGATGGAACAATTATAGGAATTCCTATGACTGCAGAAGAAAAAAATCAAATTATCTCCTTTTTAAAAACATTAACGGATGATAATTTTGTAAACGATAATCGTTTTTCTGAATTCTAAAAAAAGCTGTGGACAAATAGTATTTATTCACAGCTTTCTTTTTATATCTTAATTTTAATATTCTAACCCTATCTAATTTGGATAAAGAGACTTAGTTCCATTGGAAATAATATTGCTTCCTACTCCGCTTACAGAAACCTCAAAATTGTCTTCGTTAAATTTTAATGAAGCGATTGGTGTACAAAGACCTAAGGCATATTGACCTCTACCATAACTCCCTGTTTCTTTTAACACTCTACTTTCTGATTTAGCAGATCCAATATTCATATGTCCATAATCAGTAATATCAGTATTACTGACTGTACCATTAGTATGATACACTGTAATTTCATAATAAATAGTTCCTCTTCTAGAACCCCAAAGCCAATTTCCATACCAGCTTCTTTTGTATGAATTCCACCTAACGCCAGCTTTTTCATTAGCATTATTCTTAAGTTCCATTTCAGGTTCAGGATTCATCATAATAAGACCTATCATAAGATTATCCCAAGTAATACCTTCATCATTATAAAATGTTATTGTTTTGAAAGTTTCTCCTTTATAGTTCCAAGTCAATTCGATTGCTTTATCTCCTACTTTAATTTGATCTGATGCATATTCTTTTAAAAGATCAGTTCCTTCCTCCGTTTTACTAGGAAGCAACTTGTTTAAATTCCCAACAACAACTGTTTCGGGATCCATAATATTACCATAAGCTACAGTCGAAGAAGATTTTGATATTGCTTCAAAAGTCATATTTAAACTTTTCGCATTAGGAACTTTTCCTATGATGGTATAATCAACAATTTGTAATACATCACTCATGTATTTTTCCAAATTATCTTTTGTTGTTTCTAGCTGATTTAGAACTTCTTGAGGAATTTCTTTATCAGAAATAGCTTCTAGTCCATATTCAGATTCCACCAGTGCATCCGGTTCTTGATACACCTCTGTTGTTTCATCTTTTGTACAAGAAAATACAAACATTAAAACCAATGCAATCTGCATCATTTTAACGATAACTTTGTTTACGGTTTTCATAAAATTGTTTTAAGAGTTAGTGAACAATATAGTTCTTAGGTTTCTTGATTTGCGCAAAATCAATTTTGTCCTTAAATACCTGCGTATTCAAAATAGACACACTATCAAAGTTATAGAAGTTAAGTACTACAGAATTCTAAATATTAGTAGATGGTTTAAAATATTTAGTAGATGGTTCATAAAGAATGATAGCTTGCTATTTATGTAAATGAATAGTAACCTTAGTTCCTGGTTCTAATACGTTTTCTTTTTCAAAATCCTCTATAAACAATCTATTTTTAGGATGTATCGCAAGAATTCTCTCCCTTGTAACCTTTGATCCAAACGAGCCGTTATCCGAAGTGTTTTTTAATTCTGACGCATTTTTTCTTCCAATGCCATTATCTACAATTTCTATTTCCACACTTTCCTTGTCAGGTTGTTTAATTTTAATTTGTAATAGTTTTTCTGATTTTTTAGATTGTAAACCGTGCCAAATAGCATTTTCAATAAATGGTTGTAAACAAAGCGGAGGAATTTTTATTTTAGAGAGGTCTGTTGTTTTTTCTAAGCAAAAAGAAAAATCACTTTTAATTCTTAATCTTTCCAATTCGACATAACTTTTAACAACTTCTATCTCCTGCGATAATGAAATTGTTCTTTCCGTAGAATTTTTTAATACTCTTCTAATTAGCTTTGAAAATTTAGTTAAATAATCTGATGCTTTCTCGATATCATTTTTAAGAATATAATTGTTTATTGAATTAAGAACATTGAAGATAAAATGAGGGTTCATCTGTGCTTTAAGCGCTATTATTTTAAGTTCAGAAGCTTCTAATGAACTCCTCATCAACCTCAATTGAGTTTCTTTTTTATCATCGGAGATTTTCTTAATTTTATTACCAATCGCCAAAGCAAAAATCAAAACTTCTAGAATTGCTCCTATTTCCATAAAAATTATAGAATCAAATGATTTATTATATCTAGTATAAGAAAAGTAAAGGCTTATGTTGGCCATAATCACATAAATACATGACCCTGCAATAAGTAATTTGACTTGAGAAGCTTCAATTTTATATACCTTAAAATAGCTTACAAAAGCAAAAACCGTCATTAAAACCAGAACAAGAGCAACAAATACAAAAAGTTCTTTTGATGATACTAAAACGTCTAATATTCCTATCAAAAAAACACAACCTATAAAAACCCATCTTGTAACGTTTAAAATGTAATCCCATTTACGAACATATTTTTTAGTTTCTAACAATTCTCGCATGAACGAGATATAAAAAGAATATGCCAAAAACTGAACTCCATAGAATATAATTGGCTTTCTATAAGAAAAAAACAATTCGTAAAAAACAATGGATCCGTAATATGAAAAATAAAAAAGAAGGCAAATTACATAAAGACTATAAAAAAGAAATATTTTGTTTTTACTTCTGAAGTATATCAATAAAGGATATAAAGAAATCACAAATAATACTCCTTGTAACCATATGTTGAAGTTTTGAAAATCCAAACAAAAAAAGGTTTAGTGCATCTTTATTAGAAATTCATTTTTTCGATTTCTACTAATACTAGCATGCTGACCATTACTCATAATTATAATACCTCCTTGATTCTTTCTGTATTCCTGTACATGACGTAGATTAATACAATAAGAATTATGTACCCTAAAAAAGCAACTTTCTGGCAATACCTCTGTAACCTCTTTTAAGGTTTTTGATAAAAACAACTTACGGTCATCAATTAAAAATACCTTAGTATAATTTCCTTCTGCTTTTAACATTATAATCTCATCTTTTTTTAAAAAATGAATTACCCCATTTACACAAAGTTTTACTATAGTTGATTGAGAAGGGTTATTAATATTAATATGCTGACAAAGTTTTTTATAGATGCGCATTAGATCATCCTTATCAATAGGTTTCAATAAATAATCAAACACAGAAAATTGTATCGCTTTTAAAGCATAATTCTCAAAAGCTGATGTAATCACAACAAAGAAGTCTCTTTGGTGTAATGCCTCTAAAATATCAAAGCCAGTAAGATTTGGCATCTTTATATCTATAAAAACACAATCAAGATTTGTGTTTTCCATGATTTTTATAGCCTCTAAAGGATTAGAAATTGTCTCAACAATTTCAATATACGGACAATATCGACAAATTTTCCATTCTAATGATTGGATAGCATCTTCCTCGTCATCGATTAAAATTGACTTAATTGAATTCATTTCAAAAAAATTTACGATTCCAAAAAAAGCAACTCTCCTCTATTGATTTCCTTAGTTCAAGGAACGTTAAAATTGTTATTACACGTCATAA
The DNA here is from genome assembly GCF_003443695.1 of Aquimarina sp. AD1. Lineage (NCBI taxonomy): Bacteria > Pseudomonadati > Bacteroidota > Flavobacteriia > Flavobacteriales > Flavobacteriaceae > Aquimarina > Aquimarina sp. AD1. The sequence goes on from NZ_CP031966.1 coordinate 3,819,696, forward strand.
AAAAATGTTATTATAATATTATAGTTTTGTGAAAAAGTATTAATCACAGTTAGAAAATCAAATCTCATTTTTGATTTAAATCAATATTAAATTTTACAAATAAATACTAAACACACGCATAAGTATATTGATTATAGATTATACCTATTCCAATATATGTTAGATAAATGTTAGGTTATGTAAATAAAACCTACTTATGTAGTATATTTGCATTCAATTTAGAATTAATCTATCTATAAAATATGATTAAGGTATCAGACACAGCTAAAAAGAAAGTCGTAGAATTGATGAGTGATGACGGTTATGACGCTTCTTCAGACTACGTCCGTGTAGGTGTTAAAAGTGGAGGTTGTTCCGGTTTATCATATGACTTAAAATTTGATAAAACTCAAGAAGAAGGAGATAAAGTTTTTGAAGACAACGGTGTAAAAATAATTGTTGATAAAAAAAGCTTTTTATACCTTATTGGTACTACCCTAGAATATTCCGGAGGTCTTAACGGAACCGGTTTCGTTTTTAATAACCCAAACGCAAACAGAACTTGCGGTTGCGGAGAAAGTTTTTCCCTTTAAAAATTTAAAAAAAGATCTTAAGCTACCCCTTAAGACTTAGCAAGATGGCATATACTGAAGACGACTTAAAAAAAGAATTAGAAACCAAAGAATATGAGTACGGATTTTATACCGATATAGAATCTGAAACATTTCCTGTTGGTCTAAATGAAGATATTGTTCGTGCGATTTCAAAGAAAAAAAATGAACCTCAATGGATGACTGACTGGAGACTTGAGGCATTTAAAGTGTGGGAACAAATGGAAGAGCCTGAATGGGCAAACGTAAATTACGAAAAACCTAATTTTCAAGATATTTCTTATTACTCGGCACCTAATAAAAAGCCAAAATATGACAGTCTTGATGAAGTAGATCCAGAATTACTGGATACATTCAAAAGATTAGGTATCTCTTTGGATGAACAAAAGAAATTAGCAGGTGTGGCAGTAGACATTGTTATGGATTCTGTTTCTGTAGCCACCACTTTTAAAGATACTCTTGCAGAAAAAGGCATTATATTTTGTTCTATTTCTGAAGCAATACAAGAACATCCAGAACTAGTACGTAAACATATCGGATCTGTTGTTCCTCAAAAAGATAATTTTTATGCTGCTTTAAACTCTGCAGTTTTTAGCGATGGATCTTTTTGTTATATCCCGAAAGGTGTGAGATGTCCAATGGAACTATCTACCTATTTTAGGATTAATCAAGCAGGAACAGGTCAATTCGAGCGTACTTTAGTAATAGCTGACCAAGGTAGCTATGTAAGTTATTTAGAAGGTTGTACTGCTCCTTCACGGGATGAAAATCAACTACACGCTGCAGTTGTAGAATTAATCGCATTGGATGATGCAGAAATCAAATATTCTACAGTGCAAAACTGGTATCCTGGTAATGCAGAAGGAAAAGGTGGTGTTTACAATTTCGTTACTAAACGAGGGATTTGCGAAACAAATGCTAAAATTTCTTGGACTCAAGTAGAAACTGGTTCAGCTGTAACTTGGAAATATCCATCCTGTATTCTTAAAGGAGATCATTCTGTTGGTGAATTTTATTCTATTGCTGTAACTAATAACTTTCAGCAAGCAGATACAGGAACCAAGATGATCCACTTAGGAAAGAACACTAAAAGTACCATCATATCAAAAGGAATTTCTGCTGGAAAATCCCAAAATAGTTATCGAGGATTGGTACAAATTAATAGTAGAGCAACCAATGCTCGAAACTTTTCTCAATGCGATTCTTTACTAATGGGCAATGAATGTGGAGCTCATACGTTTCCATATATTGAAGCAAAGAATAAAACTGCTCAAATAGAACACGAAGCAACTACAAGTAAGATTGGAGAAGATCAAATATTTTACTGTAATCAAAGAGGTATTGATACAGAAAAAGCAATTGCTCTAATCGTTAACGGTTTCAGTAAAGAAGTATTAAATAAACTTCCTATGGAATTTGCGGTAGAAGCTCAAAAACTTCTAGAAATTTCTCTTGAAGGTTCTGTTGGATAAAGCGTATAACTAACTAATTCACACAAATGAAAAAATCATTTCTCCTTGTCATCGTAAGCTTATTAATTTTTTCGTGTAAAAACGAAAAATCTCAATCATCAGATTCCGAAACCACTTTAATACGTGGAGAGTTTATATTGATTGATAATGCAGGTGTTATAAAAGGTAAAGATTTTATTTATGGTGTAATCATTGACGATTTAGCTAATGAATTAAACGAAAAAATAAAGCCTTTACAAAGAGAAGAATATGATATGGTTCCTGTGGTAATTAAAGGAGTCGTGAAGAAAAACACAGAAGATGGCTGGCCAGAAGTTGTAGAAATAAAAGAAATTGTTGGTGTTAGTGAACCAACTTCAGAATTGCCTACTAAAATAAAGTCTTCGGATTCGACATTACAGCCTGATGCATCAGGACATGAAGGTCATAATCATTAAAAAAATTATTTAAAAGAAACAAAAATACAAGATGTTAGAAATTAAGGATTTACACGCTAGCGTTGAAGATAAAGAGATTTTAAAAGGTCTTAACCTAAATGTAAAAGCAGGAGAAGTACACGCAATAATGGGTCCTAATGGTGCTGGTAAAAGTACATTAGCAAGTATTGTTGCAGGAAAAGAAGAATATGAAGTAACAGAAGGTAATATTCTTTTAGATGGTGAAGATATAGAAGAGTTAGCTGCAGAAGAAAGAGCCCATAAAGGTGTATTTCTTTCATTTCAATACCCTGTAGAAATTCCTGGAGTTACGGTTACTAACTTTATGAAAACTGCAATTAACGAGACTAGAAAAGCACAAGGGTTAGAAGAAATGCCCGCAAAGGATATGTTAAAGAAAATTCGAGAAAAATCTGAACTATTAGATATTGATCGTAAATTTTTATCTCGTTCGCTTAACCAAGGTTTCTCTGGTGGAGAGAAAAAACGTAATGAGATATTCCAAATGGCAATGATGGAGCCTAAACTTGCTATTTTGGATGAAACAGATTCTGGTTTAGATATTGATGCATTACGAATTGTAGCTAATGGAGTAAATAAATTAAAAAGTAAGGACAATGCTGTTATTGTCATTACCCACTACCAAAGACTATTAGATTATATTGTACCAGATTATGTACACGTTTTATATGATGGTAAAATTGTAAAATCTGGAACTAAAGAACTTGCTTTAGAATTAGAAGAAAAAGGGTACGATTGGATTAAAGAAGAGATAAACGCATAATTATGGAGCTGAAAGAAAAATTAGTATCTTCTTTTCTTGCTTTTGAAAACACGGTAGATGTAGATGCGCCTATTCATGATATCAGAAGCCAAGCTATAAAGGTATTTGAAGAAAAAGGCTTCCCTACGAAAAAAGAAGAAGCTTGGAAATATACTTCACTAAATTCTATACTGAAACACGATTACAGTATTTTCCCTAAAGAAGAAAATGCACTAGAATTTAAAGATGTAAAAAAATACTTTCTTTATGATTTAGATACATATAAAATAGTATTTATTGATGGTAAATATTCCTCTCACTTATCAGAGACTACACACGATAAGATTGATGTATGTTTAATGTCATCTGCTCTAAATCATGATAAGTATAAACCGATAGTCGACAACTATTTTAATAAAGTTGCACCAAAAGATGGTTTAACTTCATTGAACACTGCTTTTTCTAAAGAAGGAGCTTATATATATATTCCTAAAAATAAGCTTGCAGATAAGCCCATACAAATAATTCATTTTTCTACAGGAAAAGAATCAACTCAACTTTTACAACCTCGTAATCTAATCGTTGTAGAAGAAAATTCACATGTACAGATTATTGAACGCCACCAAAGTTTAACACCTAATCCTGTACTTACAAATTCTGTAACAGAAATCTTTGTAGACAAAAGAGCTATTGTTGATTATTACAAAATACAAAACGATAATGAATCTGCTTCTTTAATAGATAACACATTTATAAAGCAGCAAGCACAAAGTATTGCTTCTGTGCATACATTTGCTTTTGGAGGTAATATTACTAGAAATAATCTAAATTTCTATCAATACGGAGAAGGTATTGACTCTATACTTAATGGAGTTACAATTATTGAAGGCAAACAACATGTAGATCACAATACATTAGTGCATCATACAGAGCCTAATTGTGAAAGTCATCAGGATTATAAAGGTATTTTTGACGAAAAAGCTACTGGTGTTTTTAATGGTAAAATCATTGTAAACAAAGAAGCACAGAAAACGAATGCTTTTCAATCTAATAATAATATCTTATTAAGTGATAAAGCAACGATTAACTCTAAACCTCAGCTAGAGATTTTTGCGGATGACGTAAAATGTTCTCACGGCTGTACTATTGGTCAGTTAGATGATCAAGCCCTATTTTATATGAGATCTAGAGGAATTGGAGAGAAAGAAGCAAGAGCGCTACTTATGTATGCGTTTGCTAACAATGTTTTAGAAAGTGTAAAAATACCTCAACTAAAACAACGAATCAATAAACTAATAGCTAACAAGCTTGGAGTTGACATTGGTTTCGATTTGTAACAATAAAGAATTATAAAATTTACTAAACCTCTTCATATATTTGTTGAGGTTTTTTTATTTCACGGCTTCGGTAATTTCCTTTATAAACCTATTAAAATCCACACCTGCATCTCCAACCAATCCAAAACGAACAATTACTAGGTCTTTAGAAGGAATTATAAATACTCGTTGCCCCTGAAATCCATTGGCAGAATACATGTCTTTTGGAGCATCTGGATAAAAACCTCCAGCATTCAACCAAAAATGGCCTCCATAATCACCTTCGGAAGTTGCAGTTGGAGTGGTAACATAATCAACCCATTCAGGATTAAAAATTTGTTCCCCATTCCAGTTCCCTTTATGAAGATATAACAAACCAAATTTTGCCCAATCTCTAACTGTCGCCCACGCATAGGAAGAACCCACATAATTACCCGCCATATCAGTTTCTATAAGCATAGAATGCATACCTATTTTATCAATAAATTCGCGGTACGGAAAATCAAGATACTCTTGGTAACTATCAAAGTGTTCTCTTAAAACCCCAGACAACAAATTAGAAACACCTGATGAATAATACCAATATTCATTCGGTTTATGAATTGCTTCTTTATAAATCTGAGGCTTAGTCATATCCTTATCAAGATACAACATGGTAGTTGCGTCAGAAATCGATCCATAATCTTCATCCCACTCCAATCCACAATTCATTTGTAATAGGTTACTAATTGTAATTTCTTTTCGTTCATCATCTTCCCATTCCTTGATTGGAGCTTTATCATTAATATCTATTTTACCTTGTTTTTGTAATATTCCATAATTAGTAGCTAAAATACTTTTAGTCATGGACCATCCTAATAAAACGGAATTCTCATCCAATCCATCTGCATACTTCTCTGCTATTATCTGATCTTTATGTATTACCAAAACAGCTCTAGTCTTTTGTATGCTTTCTCCTTCTTTATCAAAAACAGATGAAACCATATTCGCTATCTTTTGATAATCAACGGCACTAAAAACGGTGTCCTTTTGAGATAAATCACCATAAGGAAATGGTAAATTCGTTTTAATCTTGCTTCTATTAGGGATTAAATAGGAAGCGTTCTCATCAAAATCATCATCAATCACTACACTTCCTAATCCTTCTCTATAAATAGCCTTTCGTTCATTAAGCCCAAAAACCGAAGCCACTGCCGATTTTTTAGTCATATTCACCTGATCATCTGCTAAATTAACAGGAGCAAAATTATTATCATTGATATCTGTAAACTCCACACTACGATTCCCTATAAAAACAGAAGAAGCCATATTCTTAGCAGAGTATCCAGAAAGTATTGTAAGTTTTGGGTAATTCCAAAATATAGCAACAACTAATAGTCCAATTATTACTATAAATCCATATCCTAAAATCTTTTTAAATCGCTTCATTGTGTAAAGTGTTAAATCCTTTTAAAAATAAACAATATCACTTAGAAATAGTTCCTATTTTTGCAGAAAGAAATTGATATGCTAGATGTACATAAGATACGTGAAGATTTTCCTATCTTGAAAAGAGAAGTAAACGGAAAACCCTTAGTATATTTTGATAATGCAGCCACATCGCAAACTCCTCAAATTGTGATTGATGCTATTGTAGATTATTACAGTAATTACAATGCAAATATTCATCGTGGCGTACATACATTATCACAAGAAGCCACGGATGCATATGAGATTGCTCGTAAAAAAGTACAAAACCATTTTAACGCTGCACATCCTCATGAAATCATTCTAACATCTGGAACAACGCACAGTATTAATATTGTAGCTACTGGATTTACTAATCTACTTACCAAAGGAGATGAAATTATTGTTTCTGCTCTGGAGCATCACTCGAATATCGTTCCCTGGCAAATGCTTTGTGAAAGAACAGGAGCTGTTCTAAAAGTGATTCCAATGAATCAAGAAGGCGAATTGTTAATGGATGTTTACGATCAATTACTTTCTAACAAAACAAAACTTGTATTTACCAATCATATTTCTAACGCTTTAGGAACTATTAATCCTATAGAAGAAATCATAGAAAAAGCACATAAAGTAGGCGCAGCAGTATTAATAGATGGTGCGCAATCTTGCCCGCATATCAAGCCCGATGTTCAGGATCTTGATGTAGATTTTTATGTAGCTTCTGCTCATAAACTTTGTGGACCTACAGGCGTTGGATTGTTATACGGAAAAGAAGAATGGCTCACTAAATTACCTCCTTACCAAGGTGGAGGAGAAATGATTGATCAAGTTACATTTAAAAAAACTACCTATGCGGGTCTTCCTCATAAATTCGAAGCCGGAACACCAAATATTTGTGGTGGTATAGCTTTTGGCGTTGCTTTAGACTATATGAATAATATCGGTTTTGATAATATTGCCGAATATGAAAATGAATTATTAGCTTACGGAACTCAGAAACTTCTAGAAATAGAAGGGCTAAAAATTTATGGAACTTCTAAAAACAAAACATCCGTTATTTCCTTTAATATAGATGATATTCATCCATATGATATTGGATCCATTGTGGATAAACTAGGGGTAGCCGTTCGTACAGGTCATCATTGTGCACAACCTATCATGGATTTTTACAAAATACCAGGAACCATTCGAGCTTCTTTCTCTTTTTATAATACCAAAGAAGAAATTGATATTCTGGTAGCAGCAGTGAAAAAAGCAAAAATGATGTTGTCTTAAAAATTGACTTATTAAGTTAATACTATCTTATCATTAACCGAAAGTGTTGAATAGCAAGGATTCTTGTTGTATTTTTGTAAAAAATTGTAAGTATATGTCAATACAAAAACTTCAGGAAGAGATTGTTGATGAGTTTAGTATGTTTGATGATTGGATGCAACGCTATGAGTATATGATAGATCTAGGCAAATCGCTTCCATTGATTGAAGAAAAATATAAAATTGATGAAAACATCATAAAAGGCTGTCAGAGTAAGGTTTGGGTTCATGCAGAAATGAATGATGAAAAAATCGAATTTACTGCAGATAGCGATGCCATTATCACCAAAGGTATTATCGCAATTCTTATTAGAGTATTTTCTGGTCAGCACCCTAAAGATATTATAGAAGCCGATACTGGATTTATTGATGAAATTGGTTTAAAAGAGCATTTATCACCAACTAGAGCAAACGGATTGGTGAGCATGATCAAACAATTAAAAATGTATGCTATCGCATACCAAACACAACTAAATTAATTCGTCTTTTACCGTCAGGTTTAGCCTGTCGAAATCGACTAAAGATATACTATGAGTGATACTAATATAGATACCACAGAGCTTGGAGAAAAAATTGTAAGAGTACTTAAAACAATTTATGACCCAGAAATTCCTGTTGATATATACGAATTAGGATTAATATATGATGTTTTCGTAAATGAAGACTATGATGTTAAGATTCTTATGACATTAACCTCTCCTAACTGCCCAGTTGCAGAATCACTTCCTGAGGAAGTAAAAGAAAAAGTAAAATCATTAGACGCTGTTAATGATGTAGAACTAGAACTAACATTCGAACCTACTTGGACGCAAGATTTAATGAGTGAAGAAGCAAAATTAGAACTAGGCATGCTTTAAAAACAAATAACTTTTAACCCATGGCAGAAGAAATTATCAATAGAGTCGCTAACAACACTAAACTAATCACCATTGATTTGGAAGACTATTATCCAGAAGGTGATCGTTTCTTGTTTGATATAAAAGATTGGCTTTTTGAAGGTTTTATTCTCAAAGAAAAAGATTTTAGAGAAAGCGTATCTAATCATGAATGGAGTCAATATCAGAATAAATATGTTGCCTTACATTGTTCCACTGACGCCATCATTCCAGGTTGGGCTTATTTACTATTAACAACTAGGTTAATTCCATTTGCAAAAAAAGTCGTTGTTGGCTCATTAGAGAATCTAGAGACTATCCTTTTTACTCATATTATTAATGAACTTGATGTTTCAGAATATCAAGACAAATTACTAATCATTAAAGGTTGTTCTAATAAACCGGTTCCTGAGAGCGCATACATTGAACTTATTCAAAAATTACAACCAGTTGCCAAAAGTATCATGTATGGGGAAGCCTGTTCATCTGTACCCCTTTTTAAACGAAAATAATTCATTTCGTCGCTAAAATTGGTTATTCATCGAAAATTATATATCCAATTGTATTGAATTAAATCGAAAAACGTTACTTCACTTATATTTGCCAACGCAAAATTTTGCATAAACCTTGAACTTGTTTTACAAAAGTTAATTCATAAATTTAGAATACTTTTGTTATATAACAATCTACTTAAAACTATTAATCATGAAAAAAATCGTATTCACATTTATCTTTCTATTAGCAGGTATCCAAATTGGTCTTGCACAAACAGAAGAAGAATTGAAAACAACATTATCAGCTAAAAAAGATTCTATTGCCGCTATCCAGGGAAGAGCTAATGCTATCCAAGCACAAATAGATGCTTTACCAGGATGGAAAATCGGAGCTTTTGGTACCATCGGAGGAAGCCTTTCTGGATTTAATAACTGGTTCTCGCAAGGAATTCCTAATAATGATGCAGGTACTATTGGTGTTACCGTAAATGCATACGCTAACTTATTACAAGATAAATATTTCTGGAGAAATAGCGCTAACGTTAATCTTGCTTGGGTAAAATTAGATGATAGAGATGATCCAACTGACGATGATAGCTTTAGAGAATCAACCGATGTATTTAATATTTCTTCTTTATTTGGATATAAATTAACAGAAACTCTTGCAGTTTCTACTTTAGGAGAATACAGAACTACAGTTTTAAATAATTTTAATGACCCTGGATATTTAGATCTTGGTGTCGGTATCACTTGGACTCCTATTAGTAATTTAATTGTTGTTGTACATCCTTTAAACTATAACTTTGTGTTTAGTAAAGGTGCAGCAGAATATGAGTCTTCTCTTGGTGCAAAAATAGTTGCTGATTATACTCGTAAGATAGGAGCAATTAATTTTAAAACTAACCTATCCGCTTTCTTAAGTTATGAAGATGGAGATTACTCTAACTGGACTTGGACCAATTCTTTTTCTTATACTTTATGGAAATCTATTGGTGTAGGATTTGATTTTGGTCTTAGAGGAAACAAACAAGAAGCATTTAATTATGCTTTAGGACAAGCAGCTTTAGCTGTTCCTCCTCCAACTGTTACTCCTACTTTAGAAAATACTGATAACGAATTACAATCTTTCTGGAATCTTGGATTGAGTTACTCTTTCTAGAGTAAATAAAAATATATTCACAAAAAAGGATCATCTATTACTAGATGATCCTTTTTTTATTCCCGTTATTTTATAAACTCCATATGAAACTCATATTGATCTTCATCATAAATTTTAAAACCATTTCGTTCATATAAAAATTTAGCTGGATTTTCTTTTAATACTTTTAACCGTACATTTTTATTTGCATCTCTAGACAATTGTATAATATAACTGAGTAAATAATTTCCAATTCCTTTTCCTTGATATTTCGGTAGTATTTGAAACTGAAGAATTTCTATACTATTATTTGTTTCGATATATTTAAGCACACCTACTCTTGCTTCATTTAGACATATTACATGTGAACTATCAAAATGAAATTTCACTCTAGATACATGTCCATCTTCTGATAAAAACACTCCTGCTTTTTCTAAATGTTCAATCATTGTTTGCTTTCTTAATTGCAACAAAAAAGCAATATCTACGTCTTTAGCTTTGATAAGTTTTATGTTCATCTTAGTAGATTACTATAATTTTTTAAATAAATATACTAATCTAAATAAATAATAGTTTTTTAATCATAACAATCACCATTACGAAATACGTTTTTTAATTCAAATTATTCATATTTGAATAAGCTATATGCATAAAGTATATTTGTGCCCATTTATATGTATACCATGCGAAGGATTGTTTTATTTATTTTTTTGTTTGTTTCTCTTTCCAATATCAGTGGACAAGAGAAGAAAGAAATAAAACAACTGGATTCTATCCAAGTTCGTTTGACCAGGTCGTTAGACAGTTTACTCCAAAACACTACTAAAGAACTTAATATTATTGTTTTAAACAATCTCTTAAAAAAATTAAACCCTAAGCCTGTCAAAAAACCACATGTGGGATGGAAATCATTTGGTAAATTTTCATTTTTCTTTAATCAATCTGCCTTTAATTTTGATTGGCAAGGAGGTGGGACTTCTAATATTGCAGGTAATACTGCTCTAAATTATGAATTCAATTACAAAAAAAACAGCCTTACTTGGGACAACAAAATTTTAGCGGATTATGGTCTTACATTTCTAAAAGGAGAAAATTTTGCTCGAAAAACGAATGATAGAATAGAACTAAACTCACGATTAGGGCAAAGAATTGGAGAGACCAACTGGAACTATTCTTTATTTATTAATTTTAGATCTCAATTTGCAAAAGGATATAGTTTTACCAAAGATCCTGATACTGACGAAACCATACGTACTGAAGAAACTCATTTCTTTTCTCCAGCTTTTATACAGATTGGTCCTGGATTACTTTGGAAAAAGAGTGATGATTTTAACTTTAATATTGCTCCTGTTACTTCTCGTATGATTTTTGTAGATGATCAATTTACAACTACTCCTGATTACGTAGATGGTGATTATTTTGGAGTAGATGCAAGCAAAAGTTCCCGATTTGAATTTGGTGGGTCCTTGGCTGCTTACGCTAAATTTAAGGTCATTAAAAATGTAACTGTAGAAAACATTCTTAATCTGTATTCTAATTACATCGAAGACCCTTATAATGTAGATATTGATTATACACTAAACTTAAACTTAGTAGTCAACAAATACATATCTGGGAGCTTCGCTTTTCAAGCAATATACGATGATAATGCTACAAGCGGATTCCAGATACGCGAAGTGATTGGATTAGGGCTTAATTATGAGTTTTAATTAACTAATGCTACTCCTCCACAAATTCAGGATACAAAAAGTTATTATAAGGAAAACGAGTTACATGTATATCTCTCACCTCTTTATATACTCTTTTTCTAAAAGTATCTATGTTCTCTTTATTAATTGCAGATATAAACAAAGCGTTATCTCCTATCCTACTCATCCAGGTTTGTTTCCATTCATCTAACGTATAGTGAATTTCTGTTTTTTCTGTAGTTAAGTCATCTTCATCAATGGTTTCGTGTTCATAAGCATCAATCTTATTAAAAACCATAATTACTGGTTTATCAACACTATCAATTTCTTCTAAAATCCTGCTTACAGAATCTATATGATCCTCGAATTGAGGATGTGATATATCTACCACGTGAAGCAACAAATCAGCTTCTCTAACCTCATCTAATGTACTTTTGAAGCTTTCCACCAATTGGGTCGGTAATTTTCTGATAAAACCTACTGTATCACTTAATAAAAATGGAAGATTGCCAATAACAACCTTTCTTACTGTAGTGTCTAGGGTTGCAAAAAGTTTATTCTCTGCAAAAACATCACTTTTGGCAATCACGTTCATCAAGGTAGACTTACCCACATTGGTATACCCAACTAAAGCTACCCTAACCATCTTACCACGATTACCGCGTTGCGTAGCCATTTGTTTATCAATTGTAAGTAGCTTTTTCTTTAATAAAGAAATACGATCTCTTACAATCCTTCTATCTGTTTCTATCTCAGTTTCACCAGGTCCTCGCATTCCAATACCTCCTCGCTGGCGCTCTAAGTGTGTCCATAAACCCGTTAATCTAGGTAATAGATATTGATACTGAGCAAGTTCTACTTGAGTTCTGGCATAACTAGTTTGCGCACGTTGAGCAAAAATATCAAGAATCAAATTAGTACGATCTATGATTTTTGCCTTTAAAATTCGTTCTATATTACGTTGCTGAGCTGGTGTAAGCTCATCATCAAAAACTACGGTCCCTATATCATGCTGTTCTACATATGCCAATACCTCTTCCATCTTACCAGAACCTATAAAGGTTTTAGAATTGGGTATATCCATTTTTTGGGTAAAACGTTTTACCACCTCACCACCTGCTGTATATGTTAGAAATTCTAATTCATCCAAAAACTCAGTTAACTTATCTTCATTCTGATTTTTGGTGATTATTCCTATTAAAATTGCTTTTTCGTATACTGTTTTTTCCTTTTCTATCATCCGCGCCTATTTATCTAGCGATATTCTTCTATTCTTTATTTCTATAATTAATATACAAAGGTACAATATTGTATGCATTTGAATTTGTACATTAGGCGTTTACAATAAATTTTTAATTGCATGTCTTCAAAGCTTTATTTTAAAAAGAAACATACAAATCTACATACAATTGCTTTTTACAACTTAGAAAACTTATTTGACACGAAAGATGATCCTAATACTTTGGATAATGATTTTTTACCAGACTCAGAAAAGAAATGGAATAAAAAAAGATATCAAAAAAAGTTGTTCAAACTAGGAACTGCTATTTCTAATATTGGATTTCCAAAAACTGGAAAAGCTCCGGTTATTTTAGGTGTTGCAGAAGTCGAAAATAAAGCCGTTTTAGAAGATCTTGCAAGAACTAAACACCTAATCAATAAAAACTATGGTGTAATCCATTACGAGTCTCCTGATGAACGAGGAATCGATGTTGGACTTCTATACCAAAAAGAAATTTTTACAGTTACTTATTCCGAAAGTATTCAAGTCTTGGTGAATAATGAATTCGGTGAAAGAGATTTTACCCGTGATATTCTATGGGTAACGGGAACTTTGCATACCGAAAAAATTCACATATTGGTTAATCATTGGCCTTCTAGAAGAGATGGAGCAGAACTTACCTCTTATAAGCGTATAGCTGCAGCTGATAAAAATCGAGAAATAATAAATCAAATTACAGAAGAAGATCCCGAAGCAAAAATTATCGTTATGGGTGATTTTAATGACGACCCTGATAGTGAAAGTGTAAAAAAACATCTAGTATTACAGGATCTTTATAATCCAATGGAGCGTCTACACACAAGACATCGTGGTACCTTAACTTATAAACGTCAATGGAATTTATTTGATCAAATCATTTTTAGTAATAACTTCCATAGGTATGAAGAAAATACTCATAGCTTTTCTGAAGCCAATATTTTTGATGATAGTTTTCTAAAAATCTATAAAGGGAGATATAAAGGAAATCCATATAGAACCTACGCGGGAAGAAAATATAAAGGAGGTTATAGCGATCACTTTCCTGTATATATATGCCTAAAACATAATACGTAATTCCCACAACAAAAAAACCCATAAATACCTTTATACCATAACGTGAAATCACCTTATGGTAAAGGGTTATATAACCCTTTTTTTAATGGGAACTAACCCTTAACCAAACCGCAACCAACTGTTTTTCAGTAAATTAATTTGCGGAAAATTCCGCTAAATTAATTTTTGTTTTTGTCAGTCATTACCCCCGACATACTTTTGACTCAGGATTTATAATTCTAATCTCACTAATTACGATAAACTAAATTATAAAGATCAACCATCTATTGGATTAGAAACACCAAAGGCGCCAAGAATAGTTTCTAAAAAAAGTAATTTATTAATCCTATACAGTGAAGAAAAAGGATTTATTGTATCCAAAAAACTAAACAAATCAATTTAATTATTCTTAAAAACCAAACAAATGAAGAAATTATTTTATGCATTACCAATCATAGGGTTATTATTTTTTATTTCCTGCGATAGAGATGAGTCAAATGAAATCATGGAAGAATCAGCTTTAGAAACCGAATTTTCTTTAAATAGCGTTTATGATTTTCATAAAGATGTTACTGTGACATCAGAAGAGGGTAGTACAGGAATTATAAGAATTCATGCGAATAATGAAACAGCATTAATCAACTATTCTAGTATAAACCTTAGTCTAATGGAAATCAATGCTAATGAAACTTTAAAACAAAGTTTAGTTCGTCATAATAAAATGGATCTAACTCAGCCAGATGTGGATAAAGAAACTGATGATCAAAAAAATGTCTCTTATGAAGAATCCGGTAATGATATTGCTTTTGAGTTAATACAACTTACTAGAGCGAATCCAACCTCGAAATACGCAATTAACTTTAATCATCCACAAACCAACACTTCAAAAGCTAGCTGGCAATATTATACCCACTATAGCTCTGTTGGAGAGTCACAGATTGCAGAAATTGCAAGACATTCTGTTTGGAGAAGAGTTTATTATGGTCTTAAATACAAAGCTTACAGCGGAAGTAGTTGGGCTACGATTCAAAATGAGTGGAAAAAAATAAACAACAATCAGAGTTTTTCACATACAAAGAATCCTTGTTACCAATTTAGAATGCGAGTAAAAACAAAAAAGAATAGCGCTTACTCGGTTACTTTCGACTATTAATAATATACTCTAAAACCAATAAAAAAAGCTCTCTAAAGAATTTTTTAGAGAGCTTTTGCTATTATAAAATACAGAAGTTCTTAGTTTCCTGAAATCTCTATATTATCAATATGATATCTAGTAGTTGGTCCTGGATCTGCACCTGCGTAACGGAACGCTATTCTTACATTACCCTCAACACAAGAAATATTAATTGGTCCTACTCCTTCAAAACTTCCAAATGTTCCACTTGGTCCTGTTGGAATAGAAGCATCTAATTGTGACCATTCTGTAGTTGTTACATCACCTGTAAAGTTATCTGTAATAAAAGCAGTAAGGATATTTCCATTGTCAAAATTAGCCTGAATATCAAAAGATAATTCTTCTGCTGTAGAAGCAGTTAAATCGATTTCTGGTGTTACTAACCAAACCTCAAATGGATTTTCTCCAGAACTAAACCCAGTAATCTGTGCATATTGATTACCACTAAAGCTTCCTACTACATAATCTAAAGTTCCACCTGTAGTATTTACATTTAACCATCCAGAATTTTCTAGATCACTAATACTTACTCCTGTAAAATCTTCAGTAAAAATTACATTTGCTCCTCCACTAGTTCCAGTACATTCTAATACGTCAGGATCACATCGGTTTTCATTGTCAAAAACTAATCCTGTAGGGTCATTCAACACTAAGTTAAAAGTATCTCCGAAGAAATTTTTAGTTAAAACACCTTCAAAACTTCCTTGTTGAGTTGGTAAGGTTAATGATTTAAAATCAGCAAAAGTACTTGTGCTTAAAACTGCTGTAGCTCCATTATCACAACTTTCTATATTTCTCTCTCCATCAAAATCATCACTTGGTTCTCCTGCAAACGTAAGAGGGTCATCTCCTAAAACATCATTTCTATTAAACTGTAAATTATTAATCTTAACATATAGGTTAGTAAGATCATCAGAAAAATCTTCGAAAGTAATCTCTAAAGGGGTAATTTCAGCCATCTCTGCTGATCTTAAAATTACATCTTCCTGAGAAAAAGAAGGTATTTGATCTACCTCATCACTAGAAAGTACTCCAAGAGTTGCTACTCCATTTTCTGTACCTATTGATAAACCTTCTAAGTCAATATATACTTTACGACCAAACTCATAACTTGTAAATAAAGGGTTTACATCTATTAATACTCTTAACCCTGCTGTTGGAGTAGTTGGTGAATTCTGAATAACTAACTCTTCAAAAAAGTTACCCGCTTTATCACTTGATACTACATATCCTTCTAAATACTGATTTTCGACTTCAAAGGTAACTTTGGCTTCTGGCCCATCATCATTTTGCGCTTGTGCTAAATCTCCTAAAATACCACCTATTTGAACAAATGTACTATTTGCAGGAAATGTTGGTTCCTCTATGACCAATCCCGGAGTATTAAAATCATCATCTTGTACACAAGCAGTAAACGTAACTGCCAAAACCAAAATGCTTATTAGTTTCTTTAAATTATTTGAATTCATTTTATAATATTTTTTTGTTGTGTTCATCATTAAAATCTTACGTATACATTAAGGTAATACGAAGTACCAAATCCATAAAAGTATCTAGGTCCAAAAACAGGAGTTTCTCTCTGAGATTCTTCTACAGCCAATCTATAATTTGCATTTCTAGCTTGCTCAAAACCACCCGTTCTGTATTGCTTATCAAAAATGTTATTAATCGTTGCAAAGAACCCTATGTAATAATCTTTTACTCTCCAAGACTTACCTCCTACTGCATTAACTAATATATAATCATCAAACTGCTCTTGTCTTAATAAATCTCTTGCAATACTATCATCATAGTCATTAAATGGTAATCCATCCACATCTTGATTAAAGTTTGATGTTCTTGCAAAAGGGCTAACATCTATATAAGCATTAGAAAAGTAATTAGCTGTAGTACCAAACCACCAGAAATTAGGATCTCTATACTCAAAACCTAATTGTGCTGCATTCTGTGGACCACCAGCAATACGATAATCTTTTAACGCTGATTTACCCTCGTAACGTGTACCATTCAACCCTTCGGTGATTGACTCTCCTAAAAATGAACTACTGGTACTTGCTAAAAATAAGTCAGGATTATTAGCATAAGTAAATTGACCTATTGCCGCAGCTCCTTTTAATTTAATCGTTGGTGTTATTTGATAT
This sequence comes from Aquimarina sp. AD1, assembly GCF_003443695.1. Lineage (NCBI taxonomy): Bacteria > Pseudomonadati > Bacteroidota > Flavobacteriia > Flavobacteriales > Flavobacteriaceae > Aquimarina > Aquimarina sp. AD1. The sequence goes on from NZ_CP031966.1 coordinate 3,836,857, forward strand.
TCTATTCCTAATTCTGCTCCAAAGTGTTGTTTATCTATTCCTGTAAGAATCTCCTGAACAAAACCTACATCAGAACCAGAAATTGCTTGAGTAAAAAAGAAAGATATATCAGTAGCATCTTCTATTTTAGTATAATATCCTGTCAATCTTGCTTTCAATTTAGGAGTTCTTAAGATATAACCAACATCAATAGATTGTACCTTTTCACTTTCCTGTGTTCCTGTAATAGATTCTTCTGCCTCTATTAATTGCGCAATTGTTCTATTGTTTTGTCTTGAATTAGCAAAAGAGTTACGAATGGTTGGAGCTTTTGTAAAATAAGTTCCGTGAACATCTATTAGATTTCGTCCATTAATTTTATAAGTAAAACCTCCTTTAGCACCATAATTAGTGAAATCTAATTTGTCACTTTTTCCAAAAGAACCTAAACGCCCTTCGCCAGGAAAATATCCATTTTCAAACAACCCTGTTCTCTGGTAAGTAGTTTGAGAAATATTTCCTCCTAAAAAGAAATCGATTTTATTAGTTTTAAACTGAGCCTGCGCAAAACCGCTTACAACATCTGCATCAATCTCATAATTATAATCATACCTATCACCTACACCAACTGTACGGTTACGATTACGTAAATCACTTTGTGCTCTATCCGCCAATTCTTCTGGTGTAAAACCAAGATCTACCGGCACATCGTTATCAATATTTGTCCCAAAAGAATCTACATCTAAAAATCTTGTTCCTCCTAATAAATCAAGAACTTCTGCAAAATTTTCGCTTTTTAAAGTCCTATAATTAATAGCTCCATTAATACTAATATTATCTGTAATTTGACTATTTAAAATAGAATTGAAACTCCATTGTGTATCGTCAATTCTATCTTCGTATAAAATATAAGTAGCATTAAGTCCTTGTTGCGCATTTAATTGATTTGCTTCTATTAACTGATTCCAATTTAACTGCCCATCTCTTACAAATGCTTGCTGTGCTAAGAAAGCATTTTGAAAATCAAGTGGTGTCGGATTTGGATCACTCAAGAAAGAACTAGGTAAGTAACTTTGATGAATTGGATTCGTATCTCTACTAGCTCCAGCTCCTGTATATGTTTCCTGTCCATTAAAATTAACCAAGTCGGTTCCTCCATTGTCCAAACGGCTATTTCCTATTTTACCTGTTTGGTATCCTACATTGGTGTTCAAAGTAGTTTTATCAGTGATATTCCAGTAATGATTTAACATAAATACTGGTTCCTCGATTTCACGTACTCTGGAGTTCTTCTTTTCTCCATCAAAATACCCCCAATTTGGGTTATATTGTCTTCCTTTTAACCTAAATACTTCTTCAGTTATTGCAGTAGACCTTCCTCTTCGATTAGGTGTATAAAAACTGGTAAGGTTTATACTATGTTTATTATTAATCTTTTTCTCAACAGAAGCAAAGATAGAATTCGCATCATACAAAGTTCCTTCAATATAGCCTTCATTACCCATTCTACGCGCTAATGAAACCGTATATGCCCAACCATTACTCATTAATCCAGAGCTATAACTAGCCATCATTCTACCAGTATAACTTCTGTTAGAAGCGGCATAAGATATTCTACCTCCCTGACGATATTGAGAAGCTCTCATAATAATATTTGTTGCTCCAGCAAGATCTCCAAATGTATAGTCGTTAGCAGAAATTCCCATAGAAAACTCCTGATTACGCTGTACATCATTCAATCCACCCCAATTACCCCATTGAGGTCTACCATCGTTAAGTTTATTCATCTCAATCCCATTGATAAGGACTTTTGCATTTTCATTTCCAAGACCTCTTGGGCGAAAAAATGTAGCACTAAAATCAAATGCTGCTGCACTAAGAAATACATCTCTTGATGCTTGTAATAAACCTGATACATTCGCAGACGCATCATCATCGCCTTCATCTAGTTCATTATCCGTAAGGCTAATGGTACCTATTTGGATTTGTTCTTGATTTACATCATAATCTAGATCTATCGTTTTTAGATCTAAAACACTGCCTTCATTAATAACAATAGGATAACGTTTTGTGATATATCCATTTTTAGATAAAACCGCAATTTGTTCTCCCAAAGGTAATTGAACACTCCCAAAATTAAACTCTCCTGAAATATCAGTCATAGTAGAAACCTCTGTTCCTTCAATAATAACTAACACTTCCGAAAGATTTTCATTTGAAGATGCGTCAACAATTTTACCTTTCAATCCTGTTTGTTGTCCATAAGACATCCCAACAGAACTTAAAAAAATCATTAAAAAGAAAAGATTCTTTTTGAGTTGTGACACTTTCATTAATAGTTGTTTTAGTTAAAAAATTAACATTTCTGCCGCGCAAAAGTACATGTTTTAAATAGAAAAGCTAATTTTGGCTCAAAATTTGGATTACATTTTACAATAAGTTAATAATCAATTAGATAATGAAATTAAAATATTTGCTTACCATAACATTCTTATTATGTCCTTTGCTTGTTATTTTTTGTCAAGAAAAGAAAACGTACAAAGTTAACACAATTGCTTTTTATAATGTTGAAAATCTTTTTGATACCGAAGATGATCCTATAACCTATGACGATGATAGAACACCTAATGGAAAAGATCATTGGACTGAAGACATCTATAAAGATAAGCTAAAAAATATGGCTAAGGTAATTTCTGAAATAGGTGCCGATGTAACAAAAAATGCACCTGTAATTTTAGGAGTAGCAGAAATAGAAAACAGAAAGGTACTTGAAGACTTAGCTAATGAACCTGTGCTTTTACCAAAAGATTATGGTATAGTTCAGTTTGATTCTCCAGATCGAAGAGGTATAGATGTTGCGTTATTATATCAAAAAGCATTATTTAGACCAATCAATACCAGTAAACACGAGTTATTGATCTATAGCTCAAATGATCCTACTAAAAGAGTATATACCAGAGATCAATTATTAGTTAGTGGATACCTCGATGGGGATTTAATACATGTTATTGTAAATCATTGGCCATCAAGAAGTGGAGGTGAAGCTAGAAGCCGACGTAAAAGAGAAAAGGCTGCTGAATTAAATAAGAAAATTATTGATTCACTTTTTGATATAGATCCTTATGCCAAAGTTATAACTATGGGAGATCTTAATGATGATCCTGATAACTCTAGTGTAAAAAAAGTACTGGCAGCTAAAGCCGAAAAAGAGGATGTGAAACTAAAAGGATTATATAATCCAATGTATAACATGTCTAAAAAGGGAATAGGATCTCTTGCTTGGAGAGATAGTTGGAATTTATTTGATCAAATTATTATATCTAAGGGATTACTTGATAAAGATTATAGTTCCTATAAATACTATAAAGCAGGAGTTTATAATAAAAACTATCTGGCTAATCCAAGAGGTAGGTATAAAGGATATCCGTATCGAAGTTTTGCAAACGGAGCATATACTGGAGGTTATAGTGATCACTTTCCTGTTTATGTGTATCTCATAAAGGAAAACAATAAATAACGATTAATAAAAAAAGAGGCTTAATAGCCTCTTTTTTTTTATAACTCTTTTAATACTAGTCGTTATCTAGAGTAGAACAATCTGGTAAATCAGCTAAAATTCCATCGAAAGCATCATCTCCACATTCGTTACTTTTATAAGATTCGATTGCAGTTCTTGCAGCTTCACATAAAGATGTAGAAGATGTATTAGCTTCATAGGCATCAATAGAAACTTGTACTGTAGCACGCAAACTATCTCTAGCTGCATCACAAGCAAAATCTACTACATCATCTTCTCCACAAGAAGTTAATCCTAAAGCCATTCCAAAAACGGCAACAAACATAAGTTTTTTCATAATTTGGGTTTTAAAAATTTAAATTTTAAAAAGTCGAATATAGAGTATTAATTTATTATTAACAAAAAATTCTGTTAAATTTGTGTTGTTTGACGAAAATTCTTACTTTTCATCGAGTTAATTGATCTCTTCCACGTCAATAGGCTTCCCAATATAAACTAAAAAACTATCCCCATTAATTTCCTCCATCTTTTCGCTATATGCAGATATAATTCTAATTGTATTAGCGGAATCTTTGATAAACAAAGGAATAATATCTTCATCTTGTTTAATTAAATTGATTAATGAATCGTAATGAGATTTATCATCAATATTAATTTCCTGGATACCTGGATACTTTTCGGCTAAATTCATTAACTTATCATAATCATCCGTATGAGAAAACAAACCTTCATTAGGGTTATTTTCTGGATCATTCATTTCTTCAGAACTAACCAACCTAAAAGACCCATTTTCTCCAAATTGATCTTTAAATTGATTAATAGCAAACTTATTAATATCACTATTTCCTGTAAGTGCCATTAAAAAGCCTATATCGTTTAATTCTATATTGTTTTTTAATTGATCATTATAAATACTTCCTTCTAATGCGTCTAAACCTAAACTTTTGGCCTTTTTAATATTTTCTCGATTACTGTCTACTAATACTACGTGTCTTTGATTACTCTTAAGATATGTGGCTATTAATCGTGAAACTTTTGATGCTCCAATAATTAAAATCCCTTCAGATTTTGTAAGAAATACCCCAGCAACTTTAGCAAACAATCTTGCCGTTGTTGCATTTAGAAGAACCGTTCCTAATACAATCATAAAAACTAATGGTGTAATATACTCTGCCTCTGGCACTCCATTTTTAGCAAGTTTTAGACCAAATAATGAGGCAATACCTGCCGCTACAATTCCTCTCGGTCCTACCCAGCTAATAAATAATTTTTCATTAATCTTAAGTCCCGAATTAATTGAACTAAGAAAAACACCTAAAGGTCGGACAATAAAGACGACAGCTGCAAAAAGTAAAATAGCATTCCAATTGAATATTAACTGTAATTCTTCAATATTGATATTGGCCGACAGAAGAATAAATAATATCGAAATTAACAACACACTCAATGATTCCTTAAAATATAATAACTCTTCAAAGTTAGGAAGGTTAATATTACCTAATACCATACCCATTACCACTACGGATAATAAACCTGATTCATGCGCAAATACATCTGATAATACGAAAACACCTAACACTACTGCAAGGGTGAAAACATTTAATAAATAATGTGGGATTATTTTTTTCTTAATTCCAAAAGCCAAGCCATAAGCAAAAGTGAAACCAAAAGTGAAACCAAATAAAACTATTTTACCGAATTCTATAAAAGCTTTTTTCGTAAATGCCTCTCCTTCTCCAACACTTATAAATTCAAAAACCAAAACAGCCACTAATGCTCCAATTGGATCAATAAGAATTCCTTCCCACTTTAATACAGCAGAAATGTCTTTTTTTAATGGTATATTTCTTAAAATAGGGGTTATTACCGTAGGGCCTGTTACAATAATTAAAGAAGAAAATAAAAATGATATTGGCCAACTTAAGCCGAAAATAAAATGAGCTGCCAATCCAGCTCCAAAAAAGGTTACCACAACGGCTACTGTTATTAATTTAAGAATTACGGGGCCAACATTTAGGATTTCATCTCTTCTTAAAGTTAAACCTCCTTCAAAAAGAATAATGCTAATGGCTAAAGAAACGAAGTAAAATAAACTTTCTCCAGGAAATAATCCTTCTACTCCGTTATAAATAGGTTGTATTAATTTAGTGCCATCTACTGTGTATAAAGTTGCAACCGGTCCTACCAAAAGTCCAATTAAGATAAGAGGTAAAATTGCTGGGATTTTAAATTTCCAAGCCACCCATTGTGCTAAAATTCCTAATATGATTATACCCGCTAATTCTACCATGCTTTTACTATAATTATAATGATTAGCAAAATATGAGATTTTTTTTAGAAATGCATATCTCTCATCAATTTTATAATTAGGAAAATTAACAATCTGTTCCGTTCTTATTTTTTAGACATAACTGTATTGAACAAACTTTTAGATTATAAGTTTAAAATCGCTACTTATCGCAGTTTCATTTTCTGATAATAGTAATAATAACAGTTACCGATCTATGATAATGATAGATTTCTTTGATTACCATTTAATCCTTATCCACGTCAAAGTAAAAGAAAATAAAGTTCTATTTAATATATTATTGCGTTAGAAAAAATTATTTATCGGATCAATTCTGATGAAATATTGTTAAAAAGTCTACAAATTAAATCCTGATCCTTAGCATTTTTTCTATTTTGCAAAGATTTTTATACCAATTATGAAATTACATGCTGTAAAAGCAGGAAACTTTAAACTTGATGGTGGCGCCATGTTCGGCGTCGTTCCCAAAGTCCTGTGGAACAAAACAAATCCAGCTGATGCTAATAATCTAATAGATATTGCTGCAAGATGCCTATTAATTGAAGATGGAGATCGTCTGATTCTCATTGATTCTGGAATGGGAGATAAACAATCAGATAAATTTTTTGGATACTATTCTCTTTGGGGAGATGATAATTTAGATAAGTCTCTAAAAGAAAAAGGGTTCAATAGAGATGATATTACAGATGTTTTTATTACTCATTTACATTTTGATCATTGCGGAGGTGTGGTACAATGGAATAAAAATAAAACTGGTTATGAATTAGCATTTAAAAATGCTAAAGTATGGAGTAATGAAAATCACTGGAGTTGGGCTACAGAACCTAATGCCAGAGAAAAAGCTTCTTTCTTAAAAGAAAATATTCTTCCTATTCAAGAAAGTGGACACCTTCATTTTATTTCTAGAACAGGAGAAACATTTCAAAAAAACACTGAATTAGGGTTTGGCGTATTATTTGTAGATGGTCACACAGAAAAACAAATGATCCCGCACATAAAATATAAAGAAAAAACAATTGTGTTTATGGCAGACTTATTGCCTACAGCTGGTCACATTCCATTACCTTATGTTATGGGATATGATACTAGACCATTATTAACATTACCGGAGAAAAAATTATTTTTGGAAAATGCGGCCTTAAATAATTGGTATTTGTTTATGGAACACGATGCACATAATGAAATAATTACTGTACAACAAACCGATAAAGGTGTACGATACAAAGAAACTTTTACTTGTAATGAAATATTTAATTAAAAATTCTATGATTCCCAAGTCTAATAAATTACTAATTGCTTCAATAACATCATCCATTATATTAAGTAGTTGTGGAACTCCAGCTATAGTGTCCACTCCTATAGAAAATATTGATTCTATTCCATTAAAAAATATAGTATTAACCGAGACTCAATTAAAAAATTGGAATGCTAGTGATCTAATAAAAGATACAATACCCGGAATGAGTGTTAACAGGGCGTATGATGAACTAATCAAAAATAAAGTTGGTCAAACGGTTATCGTTGGAGTTATTGATAGTGGTGTTGACATTGAACACGAAGATTTAGACGATGTGATCTGGACTAATCCTAAGGAAATCAAAAATAATGGAAAAGACGATGATCAAAATGGATATATCGATGACATCCACGGTTGGAATTTTTTAGGAGATTCTGAAAATGAGAATCTTGAATATACCAGAATCGTTAAAAAATTAAAACCAAAATATGAAGGGAAAAATCTAGCTTCTGTTGCTTCTTCTGATAAAGAAGAATACCAAATGTATATAGAAGCTAAAGCCGATTTAGAAAAAGAGTATCAACAAGCTCTTGGTAGTAAAAACCAATACGAACAGATTTTACAACAAGTAAAACCTTCTCATAAAAAGATTAGCGAAGTAATTGGTAAAGAAAATTATTCGCAACAGGAACTTCTTGCCGTAAAAGCGGATACACCAGAAATGCAACAATACATTGCTTTGCTTTCTCATATGTTTGGGTTTTTAGAAGAAGGAGAGACCATACCAGATTTTATCGAAAACCTAAGTGGTGGTGTAGATCATTTTACGGAACAATTAAACTATCATATCAATGTAGAATTTGATGGTAGAACTAAAGTTGGTGATAATGTAGATGATATAACTGATACTAATTATGGAAATAATAATGTTATGGGTCCTAATCCCGATAAAGAAGGGATAAAACACGGAACTCACGTCTCTGGAATTATAGCATCTGAGCGAAATAATGGGAAAGGAGTTAATGGTATCGCCAAAAATGTAGAAATAATGGCAATTAGAGCAGTTCCTAACGGTGATGAATATGACAAAGATATTGCTTTAGCGATTCGATATGCTGTAGACAATGGAGCGAAAGTTATTAATACAAGCTTTGGAAAATACTATTCTACACACCCAGAATGGGTTAGAGACGCTATTAAATATGCTGGGGAAAATGATGTGTTGATTGTTAATGCTGCTGGTAATGAAGGGTTAGATTTAGATCAAAAACTTGTATATCCAAATGATCAAATTGATAATTCATCTGAAATTTCTAATAATTTTATTACAATAGGAGCTTTAAATTATAAATACGGATCTAATCTTGTAGCGAATTTCTCTAATTATGGAAAAAACAATGTAGATGCATTTGCACCTGGGGTTAAAATATGGGCCACAACCCCATCTAATACATACGAATATCTTCAAGGAACATCTATGGCTGCACCTGCAGTTTCTGGTGTTGCCGCTCTTATTCGATCTTATTATCCAAAATTAAAAGCTTCTCAAGTAAAACAAATATTAATGGATAGTGGATTAAGTACAACTGCCACCGTAATAATAGGGGGTGATGAAACTAAATCTAATAAATTTACAGAATTATCTAAATCCGGAAAAATGGTAAATTTATATAACGCTTTGATTTTGGCGGAAAAACTATCAAAATAAAACAAAATGATCTCTAAAATAATTTCAATTGGATTCTTAATATCCGTTTTAGGTGTTTCAGCACAAAACAATACAAGTTATTGGCAACAACACGTTGATTACAAAATGAACGTGGATATGAATGTAGAAAATTTCCAGTATAAAGGAACACAAGAACTTGTATATACAAATAATTCACCTGATTCATTATATCAGGTCTTTTATCATCTTTATTTCAATGCATTCCAACCAGGAAGTGAGATGGATGTTCGCTCTAGAAATATTGAGGATCCAGATCCTAGGGTAATGGATAGAATTAGTAAACTTACTCCAGAAGAAATAGGATACTTAAAAATATCTTCTTTAAAACAAAACGGAAAAGAAGTAACTTATGAAATAGCCGGAACTGTCTTAGAAGTAGAACTCAATGAACCTATTGCTCCTGGAAAAAAAGTTACTTTTTCCATGAATTTTGATGGCCAAGTTCCAAATCAAATACGTCGTTCTGGACGCAATAGTAGTGAGGGCGTAGCATTATCAATGACTCAATGGTATCCTAAAATGGCTGAGTATGACTTTGAAGGCTGGCACGCAGACCCTTATATAGCTAGAGAATTCCATGGAGTGTGGGGTAACTTTGATGTTACTATAAACATTGATAAGAATTACATTTTAGGAGGATCTGGATATTTACAGAACCCACAAGAAATAGGATATGGTTATGAAAAACCAGGGACTAAAATAAAACGCAAAGGAAAAAAACTTTCTTGGCACTTTATAGCTCCTAATGTCCACGACTTTACCTGGGCAGCAGACCCAGAATATATCCATGATACAGTTCAAGTTCCTGATGGACCAGTACTTCATTTTTTATACAAAAACAAAGAGGAATATCTAGAAAACTGGAAAAAATTACAACCTAAGTCTGTAGACTTAATGAAATATTTTAGTACTACAATTGGAAAGTATCCATATGACCAATATTCTATTATTCAAGGAGGAGATGGAGGAATGGAATACGCAATGTGTACTTTGATTACAGGAGGAAGAAGCTTTGGAAGTTTAGTAGGAGTTACAGCTCACGAAATGGCTCATGCTTGGTTTCAACACATATTAGCTACAAACGAAGCCAAACATGAATGGATGGACGAAGGTTTTACGAGCTACATTTCTACATTAGCAATGGATAAAGTAATGGAACAAAACAAAAATAATCCAATGACAGGAATGTATCGAGGATATTTTCAATTGGCTACTTCTGGTATAGAACAACCTCAATCCACACATGCTGACCGTTATACAAGAAATGGAGCATATGGAGCGTCTGCATATGCTAAAGGAGCGGTTTTTATGGCACAACTTGGTTATGTAATAGGAGAAGAAAATTTATCAAAAACAATCCATAGATATTTTGATGAATGGAAATTTAAGCACCCTACGCCTAATGATTTTAAACGAATAGCAGAAAAAGTATCAGGAATACAACTAGATTGGTATCTTACAGATTGGACCCAAACTACAAATACAGTAGACTATGGAATAAAAGAAGTTTCGGAAAAAGGGAATACCACTTCAATTACATTAGAGCGTATTGGACTAATGCCAATGCCTGTTGATTTGTATATAGAGTATATGGATGGAACCAAAGAATCCTTCTATATCCCACTAAGAATGATGAGGAAAAATAAAACTAATCCATTTCCTAAAATGAATCGTACAATTTTATCTGATTGGACTTGGACCCACCCGAACTATTCACTGGAAATATCTAAATATAAATCTACTATAAAGTCAATTGAAATTGACATTACTAAACAAATGGCAGATATAAATATCAACAATAATAATTTCTCTCAATAAATAATAATTCCCTAAAATATTATAAAGACCCTTATATAATTATATATATAGAGGGTCTTTTTTTTTGAATATGATCTTAACTCATTTAGTGTTAAATAAATGAGATCATTGTTTTTTTGTTAAAAAAGCCCTTATTTTGGCTATCTTTAATGTTTTATTATGATTTTTTAGGGTTTTATATTGCTTAACTGTTATATCTAAAATGTTAGAAAGTATTATTTAAATAAAAATTGTCAGAATAATTAAACTATTACGTATGAAAAAAAGAAAATTACTAATACCTATTTCAGTAATTTTGATTTCCCTTGTTGTATTTCTTACTTATTTTAGTAAAGATGAAATTAACAAAAATCAAGCTGTTAAGGAATTTGTCCCTTTTAAAAAAGAAGGAAAAAAGAAAGGAAAAACGATGGAAGAAAGGCGTCGTTTTGCAGAAGAAAGATGGAAACATGAATTTAATATTCAAGCAAATCCTTCAACAGGTATAATACCTGCTGAAGAAAAGCAAAAAGAAATAGTTATTTCTAGTGATCTATCGATTCAATCTAAAAACTCTAAAGCAGCTAGTAATGCTTCTTACATATCCAGAGGCCCTTCTAATCTAGGAGGTAGAACACGTTCTTTAGTAATTGATAGAGGCGATGCAACAAGTAATACAATAATCGCTGGTGGAGTAAGTAGTGGAGTTTTTAGAACTACTGATGGAGGAGCAAGTTGGACTAAGGTTTCTTCAAATAATGAAATTCATAATGTAACTACTATTGCTCAAGATCCAAGAACTGGGTTTGAAAATATTTGGTACTATGGAACAGGAGAAAGTCAAGGTAATAGTGCTTCCGGAAACGGAGCTACTTTTTTAGGTCAAGGAATTTGGCAATCTACAGATAATGGTATAACTTGGAATCAAATGCCTAGTACTGCCTCAACTCAAGAAGCAAATGATTCTCCTTTTGATTTTATGTATAAAATTGCTGTACATCCAATTACTGGTGATTTATATGCTGGAGCTGGTGGGGCAATTAGAAGATTTGATGGCAGCACTTGGAATGTTGAATTAGATTCTGGTGGTAATTTCTTTTCTGATTTAGCAATTACCAGTACTGGAATTGTATATGCTGCATTTTCCGGATCTTCTTCGAGCACTGGTGGTGTATGGAGATCAGAAAATGGAACTGATACTTTTACAAGAATTGGTTCTAATACTGACCCTGGTTTTGGTGCAAGTGGTAGAACAGTTCTTGCAATTGCACCATCTAATGAAAATATCGTATATACTCTATTTACGGTATCGGGATCATTAATAGAAGCTGGTCTATGGAGATGGAATGATAGTGGTACAGGAACTTGGACTGATTTTTCTACTCGAATGCCAGATGAACCAGGTGGTGATTCATCCGGAAATGATCCAATTGCAGTACAAGGTGGATATGACCTTGTTGTCAGCGTAAAACCAGATGATGAAAATTTTGTAGTTATAGGTGGAACTAATGCATATAGAGCATCAAATATTACTGATTTTGTCCAATTTACTAGAATTGGTGGTTACAGAGATAATTCGGGTTATAGTTTGTATAATTTAGGAGGAGGAGCCCAACACCATCCAGATATTCACGCACTTGTTTTTGATCCTAATAATCCAGATATTTTATTTAGTGGTACCGATGGAGGAATTCATAGAGCTGACGCCACTGTAGCAACCGTTGGATGGACAAACTTAAATAACAACTATCAAACATATCAATACTATAATGTAGCAATAACCCCGAATAGTGGATCCGATATTGTTATAGGTGGTGCGCAAGATAATGGAACTACAGCAGGTGGTACTGATTTTGGAAGACCTGATCTTACATCCATGTCTAGTGTAGCAGGTGGTGATGGTGTTGCGGTAGCTATTTCTAATGATGACACCTGTCTTCCATTCTTTTATGGTTTTCAAAATGGGAGAATGTTTAGAGATTGTCCTAATGGACAAGAAATTACACCCGATGGATCTAATAGCCAGTTTGTCACGTATTTTTATTTAGATCCAAGCAATAATAATGCGTTATATTACGCTGGTAGACAAAATCTTTATAGAACTACAGAATCCAGTGCGGTTGCATCAGATAGTTGGGCAAATATGGGTACTATGAGTTCAGCTACCAATTCAAGCGGTCCTGCAAATGAAAATATTACACAATTTTCTGTTACTTGGGGTGCTTATGATGCTTCAACAAGTTATTTATTAATGGGAGGTAGTTCAGGAAGTTTGGTTAGATTAGATAACCCTCAAGGTGCTTTTGGATTAGGTAGTACTGTAGATATTACACCAGCTCAAGCAAGAACCGACCGTGGTTCTGTTAGTGGTATAGCAGTTCATCCAAACAATAGAGATATAGTAATGGTTACTTATTCTAATTATGGTATAACGAATATATACATAACTAACAATGCAACTTCTGCGACCCCATTATGGACTATAGCTGAAAGAAATTTAGCAGATTTTTCTATACGATCTGTCAGTATTACAGAAGTTAATAATGAAACAAGATATTTTGTAGGTACAGCTAGAGGTTTATATAGTTCTACTGATCCAGTTAACGAAGATTGGGAAATAGAAGCACCGAATCAAATTGGTTTTGCTGTTGTTAGTGCAATGGCTTATCGACCAGCGGATAATAAACTTTTAATAGGTACTCATGGTAATGGTATGTACGAAGCAACTATAGAAACATCAACACTTTCTGTAGATGATACCGATCCTTTAGATTCTAGCATATTAGCTTGGCCTAATCCTGCTAATAATGTATTAAATGTAGTAGTAGAAAATTCACTTTTAGAAAATCGATTAGATTATAAAGTTTTCAGTATTAACGGAAAACAATTAAAAAATGGTGTGCTAAATAATGATAAACAAATTAATGTAAGTGATTTAGCTCAAGGTAATTATATTTTACAATTAAACTCTGCTTCTGAACAAAAAGCAATCGTTTTTATCAAAAAATAGATTACTTAAATTTTTAATATTAAAATCCGGTGCTAAACCAATAGTACCGGATTTTCTGTCTATAAAATATTCATTTCAAATCTTATCTGTACTTTTACTGCCTCATGAAAGCGACTTTTAGTACAAATGAAAAACTTAAAAGTAAAAAGGAAATAGAGCTCCTTTTTTCTGAAGGCAAATCAATTGGTAAATATCCTATTCGACTTATTTATAGAAAATCTATTTCAGAAAAAAACTTACCAATTCAAGCAACTGTTTCCGTTAGTAAACGAAATTTTAAAAAAGCAGTGGATCGTAATCGTATTAAACGTTTATTAAGAGAAAATTATAGAAAAAATAAGTATCTTGTAGACAAGAACACTACCCATCACTTTACTTTTATGTTTTTATACACCGGCAATAAAATGCCGGATTCTATAATTGTTGAATCTAAAATAAAAGAAATATTACAAAAGTTCAGTAGTAAAGAAATTGAAAACCAATAATTTTCAACCTATTATTACTAGTAATAAAGATCCATAATATGAAAAAGAAAATTCTTTATCCTACTCTTGCACTTGTTATACTACTATCAACAGTAAGTTTTAAATCTGATTTTTTCGAAATTGCTAAACAGATTGAAATTTTCACTACCATGTTTAAAGAATTAAACATGAATTATGTGGATGAAACAAATCCTGCAGAACTTATGGATACTGCGATTAAGGCGATGTTAGACGATCTTGATCCATATACTAAATACTGGAATGAACAAGATGTAGAAGCTTCTAAAATTAGAAACGCTGGAGAATATACTGGAATTGGAGCTTCTGTAAAAACAGTAAAGGACAAAATAATTATTGTAGAACCTTATAAAGATTATCCTGCTGATAAAGCTGGTCTTAAAGCCGGAGATGAAATCATTAAGATTGGTGATGTAGTTGTGTCAGATTTCGAAGAAGATGCGGGAGAGCTTCTTAAAGGAGCTAGTGGAACTAAAGTAGAAATTACATACAAAAGACAAAATCAAACAAAAAATACAATCCTAAGTCGTGAAGAAATTGAAGTAAAAGCGGTTCCATTTTCTACTTTACTTGATGATAATACAGGATATATTGTTTTATCTAAATTTAATAACAAAGCATCATTAGAAACCATAGCTGCATTAAAAGACCTAAAAGCAAAAGGTGCTGATAAAATAATTCTAGACCTTAGAGGTAATCCAGGAGGATTACTTAGTGAAGCTATTAATGTTACCAACATATTTGTTCCAAAAGGAGAATTAATTACAACTACTAAATCCGTTGTAAAGAAATATAATAAAGAGTATTTCACTAAAAAAACACCTATTGACACCGATATTCCTTTAGTAGTTTTAGTAAACGGTAGAAGCGCCTCTGCTAGCGAAATTGTTGCAGGAAGCATACAGGATTTAGATAGAGGAGTTGTTATAGGTGCAAGAAGTTTTGGAAAAGGATTAGTACAACGTCCTAAAAAATTAACTTATGGTACACAGTTAAAAATAACAATATCACGTTATTACACACCCAGCGGAAGATGTATACAAGCTTTAGATTATTGGAATCGTGATGAAAACAACAAGGCTGTAAGAATTAATGAACAAGATTTTAAAGCGTTTAAAACAAAAAACGGAAGGACTGTATACGATGGTGGTGGTATTCAACCAGACATAGAAATGGAAACATCTAAGTTTAGTAATATAACAACATCATTACTTCAGTCAGATGCTATATTTGATTATGGAACAAAATACTACTATAATCATCAAAATATAGATGTTAGCAATTTTAAATTCACAGATAAAGATTACGAAGATTTTAAAAATTTTGTCAAAAAAAGTGAATTTAATTATGAAACAGATACAGAAAAATCGCTTAGAAAATCATTACAAGTTGCTAAAAAAGAAAAATTAGATACCGATATCTCTGAAAGTTATAATGCATTACTTGCAACTATAAAAACTTCTAAAGAAAAAGGATTAGATATCTATAAAACTGAAATTAAAAACTTACTTACAGATGAAATTGTAAAACGTTACACATATCGAGAAGGATTATATGACTATTATATTACACATAATCCAGAAATTAAAAAAAGCAAGGAAATTTTAGGAAATAAAACCAAATATGATAAAATCTTAGAATAAATAAATTCCTATTTTAAAACAAAAAACCAGTCTTAAGACTGGTTTTTTATGATTTTACCATAGCAATATGGGGAATACCATCTTCTAAATATTCTTCTCCTATTTGTTTAAAATTGTGTTTTTTATAAAAATTTTTAAGATAACACTGTGCCGATATCTTAATCTCGTCTTTCGTATATTGATCTTTTATTGCTATTATGCTTTGATTTATCAGATCGTGACCATAACCATATTTTCTTTCAGTTTCTGACACTACAACCCTGCCGATACTCGCTTTTTCAAAATAATCACCAGCGTCAAAAATTCTAGTATACGCAACAATATTATTGTTTTTATAACCAATAACATGAAGTGCTTTTTGATCTTTATTATCAACGTCTTGATAAACACAATCTTGTTCTACAACAAAAACCTCAGCACGTAAGCGCAAAATCTTATATAATTCAGATGTAGAAAGTTCTTCAAAACTTTTTACTTGAAACAAAATATCACTCATAGCAAAAGTTTTAGCACATAGATATTTTTTCTACTCTATTTTGATGTCTACCTCCTTCAAATTCAGTTCCTAAAAATGTTTTTACCATTTCTATAGCTTGTGGTAATGATGTAAATCTAGCTGGAATACTTATTATATTAGCATTGTTATGTAATCGTGTTAATTCTGTTATTTCTTTAGTCCAACATAAACCAGCACGTACATTTTTGTATTTATTAGCTGTCATAGAAACACCGTTCCCACTACCACATATTAATATTCCAAAATCAACTACACTACCATCCACATCTTTTGCAACGGGATGAACAAAATCTGGGTAATCTACACTGCTATTTTCATCAGTACCATAATTTATAACCTCTATACCTTGAGATTCTAGGTAAGTTATTATTTCGAATTTATACTCGGTTCCTGCGTGATCATTTCCGATAGCTATTTTCACAACTTTTAAGTTTTAAATTATTTATTGATTTTTTCAGATTATTTATTAATAACAAAGATAATTCAAAGAAAAAAAGTAAAGTTCAAAAAATCAATAAATTACCTTAATGTTACCTCAATGTTAATAACTCCTTATAGTGTGTTAACATTAGATGTGGATAAATAGTTCCTAAAATTGAGAAACTTTTTTTGGTTCTTTTAATTATTATTAGAATACAAGGTTAGTTATCACAAATCAAAATTTATTAGCATCTTTTTCTTGTGAAGTTTTTAAACATTAATTCATTGTTATCAACTATGGTTTTTCCGTAAAAATATTAATAAAAACATGTGTTTATAAACTATGAACAGCTGTTAATTAAAATCTAGTTTTATAAGATTCTCAATAACTTAACCATTTCATATGTTGTTAATATAGTTTTGAAAAATTAAACTAACTTAATAAGCAACTAAAATTTACAAAAGTTATACCGCTATCAACACTACATAATAATCACTATTTTATTTTTTAAATTTAAAGAAAGAAAAAGTATTATATATGATATATGTTGAAAACTACTTTAAAATAGAATTTATAATTCTTAGATGATTCTTAGATGAGAATTAGAATTAAGATCATCTATTATTTCTTGAACTCTTATTTTATCTTTGGAATGAATTTTTAGATTGATTCCTCCTAATGCATTGGAGTAAAATGGAAAAACTCCTATCATTGTTTCATTCTCAAAAAAATAAGAAATTCCTTCTCTTTCCAAAAGAAGTCGTAATATTGCATAATCGTTTGGATAAGTAAAGGTGGCAATTGTAATAAAATCTTTCATAGAAATAATCCAGGTAATAGATTATCTAAATATACAAATTATCTAAAAAAACAATTAGTTGATTTGTGTAGCTTCCTTATCAGAATGTATACCTCCATTGATTTCTGATTTTTCGTCGGTATCTGTTTTTTGATCCATTGTATTTCCTATATAAACCGTAGAATAATATATACCCACTAAAAATATTAGTAAGAATAGGAATATAATCTTATGAATTTTTTTGATTTTATATGTCATATACTTAACCCCAAACGAATAAATAACAATCTTGGTATATTAAAATTAAGTAAATTTTAAGAAAAACAACAAGATTTGTTGATATTAATTATTTGTAATCTATTGATTTACAGATAATATATTTTTTTAACTATAAACAATAACAAAATTCAATATTTAATAAAAGTTTATATAGAAAACAAGATATGTTAAAAGATAAGCTGTAATTTTATATGATATTATTTAAAAGACATTAATGAAAAGAAAAAGAAGAAGAGGAAAAAAGTCTCCTAAAATAGAAAATATTACCAGAGGAATACTAAAAATACTTAAAGCAGAACCTACTAAAACATTTAATTATAAACAGATTGCAGCTAAATTTGGTGTAGATGACCCTAGTAGTCGAAATCAAATTATTAAAAAACTAGCACAGCTTGCGGCAAAAAAGGAAATAGAGGAAATTGATCGAGGTAAATTTAAAATTGTACCCAATATTAACACATATTCTGGAGTATTAGAAATTACATCAAAAGGAACTGGATATGTGATAGTGGAAGATTTAGAAGATGATATTTTTATTCCAAATAATAACCTTAATAAAGCTCTTAATGGTGATGAGGTAGAAGTGTATGTTTACAAAAGAAAAAGAAGAGGTAAGAGTGAAGGAGAAATTTCTAGAATAATTTCTAGAAAGAAAGATGAATTTGTTGGCGTTATCGAGATACAGAAAAATTATGCATTTGTAAATATGCAAGATGGTAAAATGTATACGGATATTTTTATTCCAAAGAATAAAATAAAAAATGCCGAAAATGGAGATAAAGTATTGGTTAAATTAGAGGATTGGCCAGAAAAAGCAGATTCTCCATTTGGTAAAGTAATAAAAGTTCTAGGTAAGCCTGGAGAACATAATACAGAAATTCATTCAATTTTAGCGCAATACGGATTACCGTATGAGTTCCCAGAAGAAGTAGAAACTTTTGCTAATGATTTAGATACTTCAATTCAGGATGCTGAGATTGAAAAGCGTAGGGATATGCGTAAAATATTAACGTTTACAATTGATCCTAAAGATGCGAAAGATTTTGATGATGCATTATCGTTTGAAGTTTTAGAAAACGGTAATTATGAAATAGGAATACATATTGCAGATGTATCGCATTACGTAAAACCAGGAACGATATTAGATGATGAAGCTTACGAAAGAGCAACATCTGTTTATTTAGTGGATAGGGTAGTGCCTATGTTACCAGAAGTTTTATCTAACAATGCTTGTTCCTTAAGACCTCATGAAGAGAAGTATACATTTTCTGCTGTTTTTGAATTAAACGATAAAGCAGAAATTAAAAATCAATGGTTCGGAAGAACTGTTACTTATTCAGATGCACGTTTTGCTTACGAAGAGGCTCAGCATATCATAGAAACCAATGATAATGTTATACCAAAAGATATTTCTTTAACTGGAAAAGAATATAAAGCAGATCAAAAAATAGCAGAAGCAGTATTAAAAATGGATGAGTTAGCTAAAATAATGCGTGCTAAACGAATGGGACAAGGAGCTATTTCCTTTGATAAAGTAGAAGTAAAGTTTAACTTAAATGAAGAAAACAATCCCGTAGGAGTGTTTTTTAAGACTTCTAAGGACGCTAATAAGCTTATTGAAGAGTTTATGTTACTTGCTAATAAAAAGGTTGCAGAATACATCGGAAAACAAAATCCAAAGAAAACTTTCGTATATAGAGTCCATGATGAACCTAATGACGAAAAACTTGCTGCATTGCAGAATGTAATTGGTCGCTTTGGTTATAAATTAGATTTAAGAGATCGTAAGACTACTACAAGTTCATTAAATGGTTTATTAAAGGATGTTCAAGGTAAAAAAGAACAAAATCTAGTAGATACATTAGCAATACGAAGTATGAGTAAGGCGGAGTATAAAACTCATAATATTGGACATTATGGATTAGCTTTTGATTATTATTCTCATTTTACTTCACCAATAAGACGTTATCCTGATGTTATGGCACATCGTTTGCTACAACATTATTTAGATAGTGGAAAATCAGCTTCAGAAGAGGAATATGAAGAACGATGTAATCATAGTAGTTCTATGGAAAATTTAGCTGCAAGTGCAGAAAGAGATTCTATAAAATATATGCAGATTAAGTTCATGAAAGATCATGAAAATGAGGAATTTATTGGAGTAATTTCTGGTGTAACTGAATGGGGTATTTATGTAGAAATTATTAGCAATAAATGTGAAGGAATGATTAGACTAAAAGATATGAATGATGATCATTACATATTTGATCAAGATGAATATGCTGTAGTTGGTCAAAATTCTAAAAAAACTTATCAATTAGGCGATGAAGTATATGTGAAAGTGAAAAATGCAGACCTTGTAAAAAGGCATTTGGATTTTACACTATTAGGAAGTAAACAAGAAATAGAATAAAGAATAATAGTAATCGTTAATCAAAATATAAATCACACATTTATCAATTTTAAATTTATTTAGGAAATGAAAAAAGTAATATTTCTTTCGTTATTATTTGTGGTATCCTTATTAAACGCACAAAAGGTTATAACAAAAAATGTTGGAGATTTTAATGAACTTAAAGTCTTTGATAAAATAGAAGTGAAACTCATTAAGGGATCTGAAAATAAAGTAGAAGTTTCAGGAATTAGTAGAAAAGAAGTGGATGTTGTTATTAAGGATAACGTACTTAAAATTAAGATGTCTTTAAGTAATACTTGGGATAATAATGATACAAAGGTTATTGTTTATTATACTGATATTAAGAAGTTAGATGTAAATGAAGGGGCAAAAATAATAGTTAAAGAAGTACTTATTGGCGGTGAATTAGATTTACGAGCTCAAGAAGGTGGTGATATATATGCAGAGATTGAAGCAGAAAAATTATTAGCACGAGCTGTAAGTGGCGGTGGATTGCATTTAGAAGGAAAAGTAGATGAACAAGAAGTTACCGTAAAAGCAGGAGGACAATTTATTGCAGAAGATTTAAAAACTAGAAGCACACAGGTTAAAATTAGTGCTGGAGGAAGAGCAAATGTAAATGCTAGTGATTATGTAAAAGCAAATACAGCTGCAGGAGGTACGATTAGAATTTATGGAAATCCAAAAGAAGTGGATGGAAAAAAAGTTTTTGGTGGTAAGATTATAGAGGTAAACTAAGTAGTATTTTCTAACTTTGTAAGAAATACGCTTACATTTTATGTTTCAAGACGCTCAAGCAGCAATATTTTTAGGATTTATATTAGCCTTTTTAATTGGGCCAGTATTCTTTGTATTACTAGAAACCGCCGCTATAAAAGGATTTAGAGCAGCTTTAGCAGTCGATCTAGGAGTGATATTTGCTGATATTGTTTTTATTTTAATAGCATATTTTAGTACGAATCAGATTTTAGAAAAAATAAAAGATGATCCTGCTTTGTTCGTTTTTGGAGGCATGTTATTAGCTACCTATGGTGCAATATCATTTATTAAGGAAAGAAAAAATTATAATAAACTTAGAGATACATCAGTTGAGATTATTAATAAGCACAATTATTTTGTGCTTTTTTTTAAAGGATTTTTATTGAATTTCATAAATATTGGAGTTTTAGGTTTTTGGATAGGAATTATTGTGGTTGCAGGACCTCAGATGGATATGAATACCAATAGGATTTTTATCTTTTTTGCTATGGTTTTAGGGACATATTTATTTATAGATGTGCTTAAAATGTTGTTAGCAAAACGTTTAAAAAGAAAATTAACACCTAAACGTACTTATTTAATAAAAAGAACTATTAGTATTATTATGGTTGTTTTTGGAGTTTTTCTTATCATAAAAGGGGTTTTGCCAGAAACGATGGAAAAAAGAATTCAAGATAAGATCGAAAAAATTAAACCGGAATCCGGTTTTTAATAAAAAAAGTCCTGTAATTTTTACAGGACTTTTTTTTGAGGTGTCGAGCGGATTCGAACCGCTGTAGATGGTGTTGCAGACCACTGCCTAGCCACTCGGCCACGACACCCTTTTCATCTTCGAGGGCAAATGTAAAAAAATTTATGGTTACTTCAGATTTATTTATCTTTTTTTACTCCTAGTAATTGTAACCATTTGTACATTACCGCCTATAGGTGGGTTAATTTTAGAAACATCAACGGTCGCTTTATTCACCAGAGGTAGCTCTTTCAATATACGAGTTAAAATTCGTTCTGCAGCATGTTCTAATAGTTTAGAACGAATAGCCATTTCTTCTTTTACAATGTGATTAAGATGCACATAATCAACAGTATCAGAAAGATTATCTGATTTGGCAGATGTATTTAAATTAGCTTTAATTTTTAAATCAACTCTATAATCAGAACCAATTTTTTTTTCTTCAACCAGACATCCGTGATATGCATATATCTTGATGTTTTTAAGCGTAATTAAACCCACAAATTTTTTTTTCAAAGGTAATAGAATCTTTCAAAAGAATTTACAGGAAAATAACCCTTTTATGTATTGATAGTGTAACATTGAAATAGATATGAAACAATTGTTGTGTATCATTAGAAATATTAGGTAGTTTTGTATTTTATTTTTATCCAATGACAGAAGAAAAAAAATCACTCAATTTTTTAGAACATATTGTAGAAGAAGATTTAGCGAATGGAATGAATCCAAAGGATTTACGTTTTCGTTTTCCTCCAGAACCCAATGGATATCTACATATTGGTCACACTAAAGCTATAGGAATTAGTTTTGGTTTAGGTTTGACTTATGATGCACCTGTAAATCTTCGTTTTGATGATACAAATCCAGCAAAAGAGGAGCAAGAGTATGTAGATGCTATTAAAAAGGATATTTCTTGGTTGGGATATCAATGGGATAAAGAATGTTATTCTTCTGATTATTTTCAGCAATTATACGATTGGACTGTAACCTTGATTAAAGAGGGAAAAGCATATGTGGATAGCCAGTCTTCAGAAAAAATTGCGGAACAAAAAGGAACGACTACAGAACCAGGTATTAATAGTCCTTTTAGAGATAGATTGGTAGAGGAAAATTTGGATTTATTTGGTAAAATGAAAGCAGGTGAATTTGATGAAGGAGCACATGTGGTAAGAGCCAAAATTGATATGGCAGATCCTAATATGTTGATGAGAGATCCGTTGATGTATAGAATATTAAAGAAGTCTCATCATAGAACAGGTGATGAGTGGTGTATATACCCTATGTATGATTGGACTCATGGAGAAAGTGATTATATTGAAAATATTTCACATTCATTGTGTTCTTTAGAGTTTAAACCACATAGAAAATTATATGATTGGTTTTTGGATCAAATTTATAATAATGAGAGCATAAGACCTAAACAGAGAGAATTTGCACGACTTAATTTGAGCTATACAATAATGAGTAAACGTAAGTTGTTGCGACTAGTTAATGATGATATAGTAAAAGGTTGGGATGATCCAAGAATGCCGACTATTTCGGGTTTAAGGAGAAGAGGATATACTCCTGCATCCATAAGAAAGTTTGTAGAAACTGTAGGTGTAGCTAAAAGAGAAAATGTTATAGATGTTTCTTTATTAGAATTTTGTGTGAGAGAAGATCTTAATAAAACAGCTCCTAGAGTAATGGCGGTGTTGGATCCAGTAAAATTAGTAATTACTAATTATCCTGATAATGAAGAAGAATGGTTAGAAGCAGAGAATAATCCTGAAGATGAAACGGCAGGTTCTCGAAAAATTCCTTTTTCTAAAGAATTATATATAGAAAGAGACGATTTTAAGGAAGAAGCAGGTCGAAAATATTTTAGATTGACGTTAGGAAAAGAAGTTCGTCTAAAAAATGCATTCATAATTAATGGAGAAAGCGTTGTTAAAGATGATCAAGGAAACATTATAGAAATTCGTTGTACATATGATCCAAAAAGTAAGTCGGGTAGTGGTACAGAGGAATCCAAGCGTAATGTTAAAGGAACATTGCACTGGGTATCTATAAAACACGCTATTAAAGCAGAGATTAGGTTATATGATCGTTTGTTTAATGATGAAGCTCCTGATAGTCATAAGGAAAAAGATTTTATGGATTTTATTAATCCAAGTTCTTTAAATGTTATTACAGGTTATGTAGAACCAAGTCTTAAAGAGGTCAATCTATTAGAACAATTTCAATTTCAAAGGTTAGGTTATTTTAATGTAGACCCAGATAGTAAATCGGATGCTTTAGTTTTTAATAAAACGGTAGGTCTTAGGGATACTTGGGCTAAAGTTAAACCTGTTTCGAATAAACAAGCGAATAACGGCAACAAACCACAACCTAATAAGCAACGAGAAGTACTTGCAATAGATGAAATTAAGAGAGCAGGGAAGAAGTATACTAATTTACCTGAAGAGAAGCGAGAAGCGCTTAAAATAAAGATTTTAGAAGCTGCGAAAAAAGTAGAAATAGACGAATTGGTTCCACTCTATGGTACTGCCGCTAAAAAGATAGGTACTCGTATTGTAATAACTTTGGCATTAGGTGTTGTTCTAGAAACTAAAAATATAAAGCCAGATGAAGAAGCTGTGGATTTTCTATTAAAAGGAAAAGAAGATGCTAATGAACTTTTAAGTAAAGAAGCGCAAATTATAGCTAGCAGATATAGTATTGGTTAGAAATATATTATTAGATAAAAAAAAGAGATGAATATCATTTTTCATCTCTTTTTTTTATCTAATAATCTGCAGCTATATGCTCATCTTGAGGTATTTCAATTTCAGTTTCGAAATTTTTAAATATTTTTTTGGTTTCCTCATCATCAAGTAATTTATTAGATTCTATAAAGTACCATTTTTCTTTCTTTTTGTCATAAAAACCAAATAAAGAACTTTTTAATGTTACATCGCGTCCATTAAAATCCATTTTTATAGTATTCTTAACTAGACATCGGTATTCTTTTTTTTCTTTTTTTATATCTGATACACCATTAATTTTTGAGCTAACAATTTTAATCTTTTGAGCAGTCATTGTTCTAAATACTTGCTCAATATCATTTTTTAATTGCTCTTCACCATATTTTTTAAAAATTTTTGGATGTGTATAGTCCAAAAGAGTATTTACATCTTTTTTAAGGGAAGCTTCAGAAATAGCTTTTGCATCTCGGATTGCTTGTTTTTTTAATGTGTTAACATTTTGGGAAAAAATGCTTCCGGAAATCAAAAGAAGTATAAATAGGTAATTTTTCATTTTTGTTTGTTGTAAAAACTATTTTTTGTTATATCAGAAAAAACTATATCATTAGTTTTTACATAGTTTTTCCTTATTAAAAATGGGTTTATATTAAAGACTGTAAGGGAAAATAAAAGTTGCATAATATAATCTTATCTATTTGCTATAAAAATGCTCTTAAAACCGTCCAATTCAATTTTTAGCAAAATTAGTGATTTGTAAACAGAGATTATTATTAAACTTATAAAAAATAAAACCCGATCATAATATGTGATCGGGTTTTGTTATTTTATAAGATAATTCTATGCATCTGGTTTTTTTCCACCGATACCTTTTTTAGCATTTTGTCTTTTCATTTCTTCTCCTATTTGATTAGAAGCAGTAAAAGAAGCAATCATATTATTTAACATATCACTTCCTGCTTGTGGAGAATTGGGTAATAATATTAAGTTACTATTAGTTTCTTCTCCTATAGACTGTAACGTATCATAGTGCTGTGTTACTACGATAAGAGCAGAGGCTTCTTGAGAGTTGATACCCACGTTATTTAGAACATCAACACTTTCTTCTAATCCTCTAGCAATTTCTCTCCTTTGATCTGCAATACCTTGACCCTGTAATCGTTTACTCTCGGCTTCTGCGCGAGCTTTAGCTACTATTTTAATACGTTCAGCTTCAGCCTCATATTCTGCTGCAACTTTTTCACGTTCGGCAGCGTTAATTCTATTCATAGCTTCTTTTACCTGAAGATCTGGATCGATATCGGTAACTAATGTTTTAATAATATCATAACCATAGTTCACCATAGCTTCATTAAGCTCTTGTTTTACGGCAATAGCAATATCATCTTTTCTTTCAAATACATCATCTAACTTCATTTTAGGAACTTCTGCACGAACTACATCAAACACATATGAGGTAATTTGATCATGTGGATTTTCTAATTTATAAAAAGCATCATATACTTTAGCTTTAATTACTTGGAACTGTACTGATATTTTTAAACGAACAAATACATCATCTTTAGTTTTCGTTTCTACTAGAACGTCTAACTGTTGAATTTTTAGATTTATTCTACCTGCTATTCGATCAAAAACTGGAATTTTGAAATGTAGTCCAGAATTTCTAATGCTTAAAAATTTACCAAAGCGTTCCACGACAGCTGAGGTCTGTTGTCTTACTGTGAATATTCCTGATATAAGAATTATAAAACCGAATATCACTAGCGGTATTAAATATAGTCCCATTGTTTTTATATTAAAAGTTAATAGTTGAAATGAAGTTACTAATTAATTGTAAATCATTGCATATTATTTTGCTATAGTTATCATTGCGGTAGACATGCCTGAACTACTAGAAGTTCCGAAGGCGACTGAGATAATTTCCCATCCTTCTTGAGAAGCTTTATTTAGAGTATCTTCAGCTTGCTTTCGTAGTTTTTCGGTTGACCATAAATTTGATAATTTAAGAACTTTATATTGCTTTCCCATTGTTGACATTATTTATAATATATATTATATCAGTATATATTTATTGTAAATTGTTACAACTAATAAGATAAAACCCCTCTATCTAATTAAGATAGAGGGGTGTTTTTATAGTTTAGAAATTTATAAATATTATAGTTTTTCTATAATAGCTTCGATTCGTTTTATAGTTTCATCCTTACCTATAATTTCTATAATTTTGAAGATGTCAGGACCTTGTAATGATCCTACTAACGCAATTCGTAAAGGCATCATGATTTTACCAAATCCAATTTCTTTAGATTTTATCCAGCTTTTAACTGTATTAGAAATGTTTTCCGCGTTGAAATCATGAATATCACTAATTATTCTGGTGAGCTCGTGCATTAAATCAGGAGTTTCTTGTTTCCAGGCTTTTTTAGTTGCTTTTTCATCATATTCTGAAGGAGCAATGAACAGAAACTTACTAAGATCCCAGAGGTCTTTAGAAAAAACAGCTCGTTCTTTTATTAGTTCAATTACGTCATTTAGATCATAAGAAGTAGAAATATTATTTTCAGAAAGTATTTGTTGCAATTGTTCCACGTGTACCGAGTTCTGAGCTAGCTGAAAATGTTGTTGTTGGAACCACTTAGTTTTTTCAGGATCAAATTTTGCTCCGGCTTTGTTAACTCTGGTTAGATCAAACTCATTTATTAATTGTTCTAAAGAAAAAAGTTCTTGCTCTGTTCCAGGATTCCAACCAAGAAAAGCAAGCATGTTAATGACTGCTTCTGGTAAATATCCATCTTCACGATATCCAGAGGCTTCTTCATTAGTTTTAGGATCTGTCCATTGTAAAGGAAAAACAGGAAACCCCCCGGTGATTCCATCTCTTTTACCTAATTTTCCTTTGCCTGTTGGTTTTAGTATTAGAGGTAGATGAGAGAAGCTAGGAGCTTTCCATTCTAGAGATCTATACAATAATACATGCAGAGCTAAAGAAGGTAACCATTCCTCCCCGCGAATAACATGAGTGATTTGCATTAAGTGATCATCTACTATATTGGCAAGATGATACGTTGGCATTCCATCACTTTTAAATAATATTTTATCATCTAATATATTAGTATCTATAGTAATGTCTCCACGTACTTCATCAGTTAAATGTAAAGTTTCATCTGTAGGACATTTAAAACGGATTACATATGGATCACCAGATTCAATTTTTAGTCTTGTTTCGTTATCTGATAGCGACAACGAATTATTTAACTTGGATCTGTTATGCCAATTATATATAAAGGTTTTACCTTTTGCTTCATGATTTTTTCTGTGTTCAGTAAGCTCATCGGATGTATCAAAGGCATAATAAGCATGACCATTTTTTATTAATTGATCAGCATATTGTTTATATAAGTGCTTTCTTTCACTTTGTTTATATGGACCAAAATTACCTTCTTTACCTGGGCCTTCGTCAAATGGAATATTACACCAGTTTAATGATTCAGTTATATAATTTTCAGCACCTGGAACATATCTATTTTGATCAGTATCTTCTATTCTAAGAACAAATGTTCCTTTGTTTTTTTTTGCAAAAAGATAATTAAATAGAGCAGTTCTTACTCCACCGATATGAAGAGGTCCAGTTGGACTTGGGGCAAATCGTACCCTGATGTTTTTTGTCATAATCTTTGTTTTTTGCTGAATAAGACGTGCAAAAGTGATGGCAAAGATACGATCTAAAATAAGTGTTTAAAAAAGATTTTATCTAATAAATATATATAAAAAACTATAAATAATTTATGGTTTCATTTCGGTAGGTACTCTTTTATTCATAAGTATAAACCAAAGAGGAGGGAGAAGCGCAATTACCATCGAAGTTGGGTAACCAAACGGTAGCTGAGGGCTCTTATCATGATGATCAAGAATTTGGTATTTTTTAGATGCACGATAGTGATGATCACTATGTCTTGTAAGTTCAAAAAGTAGTATACGCCCTAATAAGTGATTAGAGTTCCAGGAGTGAATTTCTCTAACTCTTTCATATCTACCAGAAGTGTTTTTGTTTCGTTTAAGACCATAATGTTCTATGTAGTTGATAGTTTCTAACAATAGGAATCCAATAACTCCGCTAGAAATTGCGATGTAAAAACCGTAAAGATCAAAAAAGAAGTATATAGATCCTAGGTATAGTGTTGTAATAATTAGATACCAAAACATATCATTTTTGATTGAGAAAAAAGAGAGATTGTTTTGGGTTAATAATTTGGTTTGAATTTTCCAAGCACTTATATATTGACCTATAACAGAAGTGATCCAGAATAAATATACAGGTTGGTTATATTTGGCGGTAGCTGGATCTTCTGTTGTAGCTGCTTTTAGATGATGACCAAAATTGTGTTCGATATAAAAATGCATATATAAGGAGGGTAGTAGTAGTGCTTTTGCTATAAACCTTTCATTTGTAAAACGATGACCTAGCTCGTGACCCACGTTAATACCATTAGCTCCAAGAACTATTCCTGTTGATATTATGATACCTATAATTTCATAGAGGGATAAGGTATTCTTAGTAATAGTATATATGGCATAGAATAAAATGTAATATATCAGAGGAAGATTGATGTAAAGTAACCAATCGAAAAGACGTTTTTTTGATTTAGATAAACGAAGATCTTCTTCTAAGTTTTCATTGGATGCGGATGTAAATAATTCTAAAAAGGGAATTAGCCCAAATACATATATAGGAGTTAAATAAGTATAGATTCCTTGTAACCATATGCTTAGAAATGCAACAACAGGAATGGTGTATGCGGATATATATTTTAAATCTTTCATAATAAGTTACTGTATAGGGGTTTGAATTATAATAAATATAACAAATCTATAAGAAATAAAGTTGTAGTTTTATAGATTACTGAAATAGAAAAGGAGAGAGTTATGGGTAGTTTTGAATTCATAAAGGAGAAATTAGAGCAGTTTATTAGAAAATATTATATCAACGAATTGATAAAAGGGATTATACTATTTTTTGCTATAGGAGTATTATATTTTTTGATTACGTTGTTAATAGAGTATGCCTTTTGGTTAAATAGTACTTGGAGAACTGTGTTGTTTTGGTTGTTTGTTGTTGTGGAAATTTCCCTGTTTATAAAATTTATTTTAATACCAGCTGCTAAGTTGTTAAAAATAGCTAATGGAATTAATTATGAAAATGCTTCGAAGATTATAGGTGATCATTTTCCAAATGTTAATGATAAATTATTAAACTTACTACAGTTAAATAATGATGATTCTTCTTCATCTTTACTCTTGGCAAGCATAGAACAGAAGTCTTTAGAATTAAAACCTATACCTTTTAAATTAGCTATAGATTTTAAGAAAAATGCTAAATATTTAAAATATGCCTTGATTCCTGTTTTAGTTTTTTTAATAGTAAGTTTTTTTAATAGTGGTAGTTGGTTTTCGGAGAGTTATAAACGTGTAGTTAATTACGAAACGGCATATGAACCTCCAGCGCCGTTTCAGTTTTTCGTGGTTAATAAATCCCTAAATGCTCTAGAAAACAAGGATTTTTTATTACAAGTTAAAACTGTTGGAGAGGTTCTTCCTGAAGAGGTGCAGATAAAATATAACGATGAGATTTATTTTTTAAAGAATACAGGAGTTGGATCTTATGAATATATATTTACGCAACCAAAAAATTCTATAGATTTTGTTTTGTCTTCTAATGATGTTGTTTCAAAGGACTATGAATTAGGGGTAGTACCAGTACCAACATTATTAGATTTTGTTATGCAATTGGATTATCCTTCATATACCGGAAAAAAGGATGAAGCCTTACAAAGTTCGGGTAATGCAATTGTACCGGAAGGAACAAAAGTGGAATGGAAAGTTAGAACTAGAAATACAGAAAAAGTAAAAATGGTTACTATGGATTCTTCGTATGTTTTCGAAAAGAGTGATTCTAATTTTAAATATAGAAATGTTTTATATAGCAATTGGGATTATAGGATTACAACATCTAATAAAAATGTGCATGATTATGATAATATTTCCTTCAATGTAAATGTAATAAAAGATCAATATCCAGAGATTAAGTTGACAGCAGAAAAGGATACTGTAGATAATAATACTATGTATTTTTTTGGTAGAGTTAGTGATGATTATGGTCTTAATGGTCTAAGGTTGGTGTATTATGATAGCGATCAGGAATCAAATAAAGAAACAAAAAGTATAGGTATAAATTCTTCGGTATTTGATGAATTTATTCACGTGTTTCCTGGAAATTTGGATTTAAAGGAAGGGGTTAATTACGAGTTTTATTTCGAAGTTTTTGATAATGACCAAATAAATAAAAGTAAGAGCACCAAAAGCCAGGTTTTTAGTTATAGAAAATTAACCACGAATGAAGAGGAGGAGAAAAAACTGAATGAACAGAATCAGGCTATATCTGGATTAAATAAATCATTAAAAAAGTTTAAGTCTCAAGAACAGGATTTAAAAAGTATTAGTAAGCTTCAGAAGGAGAAAAAGCAATTGGATTATAATGACAAAAAGAAGCTCGAGGATTATTTAAAAAGGCAAAAGGAACAGGAGAAGATGATGCAGAATTTCTCTAAAAAGTTGAAGGATAATTTGGAGCAGATGGAAGATAAAAAGGAAGAGGAACCTTTTAAAGATGCATTAAAGGAAATGTTAGAACGCAATGAACAAAAGCTAAAGAAAAATGAGAAGCTTTTAGATGAAATAAATAAGATAGCAGAAAAATTACAAAAGGAGGAGCTGACGGAGAAGCTGGAGGAACTGGCAAAGGAGAATAAGAATTTAAAGAAAAATTTGGAGCAATTATTAGAATTAACGAAAAGGTATTATGTGATAGAAAAGCATGAAAAGTTAGCTAATAAGTTGAACGAAATGGCTGAGAAGCAGGAGGAATTATCTGAAAAGGGAGAGGAAAATACAAAAGAAAAGCAGGAGGGTTTGAACAAAGAGTTTGAAAAGTTTAAGGAAGAGATGGAGGATCTTAGAAAGGATAATGAGGATTTACAGAAACCAATGAAGTTAGATGAAAACAAAAAGGACGAGGAGGATGTGACAAAAGAACAAGAAGATGCGAGTGATAATTTAGAGAAGAAAAATAAATCTGAGGCTACAAAAAATCAAAAGAGTGCAGCTGAAAAAATGAAGCAAATGAGCAAGGGTATGCAGATGCAAATGCAGATGGGTGGAGGAGAACAGGAACAAGAGGATATGGAAATGTTGAGACAAATTCTAGACAACTTGGTCGATTTTTCAATTGAGCAGGAGGGATTGATGAAAGAATTTAAAGGAATTAATAATGATAACCCAACATATTCTGGCAAATTAAAAAGGCAAAGTGTATTAAGAGAAAATTTTATACATATAGATGACAGTTTGTATGCATTAGCGTTGCGTAGGCCTAAAATATCTGATGAAGTTACAGGTAAGCTTACGGATATAGAGTTTAATTTGGACAAGTCATTAGAGCGTTTGGCGGAGAATCAAGTGATTCAGGGAACGGCTAATCAACAGTATGCGGTAACTGGTTCTAATGATCTGGCGTATTTTCTAAGTATAATTTTGGATCAGATGCAAAACAGTATGTCAGCTAAAGGAAAAGGTAAAAGCGGGAATAAGTCTAAAGGGTTCCAATTACCAGATATCATTAAAAAGCAGGGTGAGTTAAATGAGAAAATGAAGGAAGGTGCTGAAAAGGGAAAAGGAAAAAAAGAAGGTCAACAGAAAGGGGAATCTAATAGTGGATCATCTGGTGAAGATGGAGAAAAGGGAAAAGGTAAAGGAAGTGGCAAAGAAGGAAAGGAAAAAGGTGAGAAAGGAAAAAATGGAAAAGATGGTCAAGGTGAATCTGAGATGCAAAAAGAGGATATGAATGGTGAGTTATATGAAATATATAAGCAACAACAACAATTGCGTAACGCATTAGAAGACAAGTTGAAGAAGGAAGGAATTGGAAAAGGAAAAGGAAGTGGGCTTTTAAATAAAATGGAGCAGATTGAGGGTGAGTTGTTGGAGAAAGGTTTTAATAACAACACCTTGAGTAAGATGATGGATTTAAAACATGAATTACTCAAATTAGAGGATGCTACTATAGAACAAGGAGAAGAGGATAGGAGAGAAAGTAGAAGTAATAATAAGAAATTCAGTAATGATAATAATGAGCAAATATTGAAGGCGAAACAATATTTTAATACAACGGAAATATTAAACAGACAAGTATTACCTTTGCGCGAGAATTATAAGCGTAAAGTGCAGGAATATTTTAGAAAGACTAATGATTAATTATTTTTACGAAACTACTGGTTATGATGTTGATGAGAGGGCTGTAAGCTCTTGGTTGGAAAAGGTTTTAATTTCTGAAGAAAAGAAGCTTGGAGAGATCAATTATATTTTTTGTGATGATGAATATTTATTACAAATAAATCAGGATTTTTTGAACCATGACACATATACCGATATAATTAGTTTTGGTAATGGTTTGGGAAATATTGTTGCTGGAGATATTTTTGTTTCTTTGGAAAGAGTTTCGGAAAATGCTGACCATTATGGTGTAAGTTTTGTGGATGAATTGAGAAGAGTGATTGTTCATGGGGTGTTGCATTTTTGTGGATATAAGGACAAAACGAAGGAGGAGGAAATTCTTATGAGACAAAAAGAAAATGAAAAACTAAAGATGTTCCACGTGGAACATCTTTAGTTTTTCATTTATTAATGTTCCACGTGGAACATTTTATTTTTTAATATAGAGAGTGTTCCACGTGGAACAAATTATAGTGTTATGTTTGATAAAGAGTATGATGTAGTAGTAGTTGGTGCTGGGCACGCTGGGAGCGAAGCTGCGGCGTCAGCCGCAAATTTAGGGTGTAGTACGTTGTTGATAACAATGAACCTACAGAATATAGCTCAAATGAGTTGTAATCCTGCGATGGGAGGAATCGCAAAAGGACAAATTGTTAGAGAAATTGATGCGTTAGGAGGATACAGTGGTATCGTAAGTGATCGAACGGCCATTCAGTTTAAAATGTTGAATAAGTCAAAAGGACCAGCAATGTGGAGTCCAAGGGTTCAAAGCGATCGAATGAGGTTTGCAGAAGAGTGGAGGCTTTTATTAGAACAAACGCCGAATTTAGATTTTTATCA
Source organism: Aquimarina sp. AD1 (assembly GCF_003443695.1). Taxonomy (NCBI): domain Bacteria; kingdom Pseudomonadati; phylum Bacteroidota; class Flavobacteriia; order Flavobacteriales; family Flavobacteriaceae; genus Aquimarina; species Aquimarina sp. AD1. The sequence continues at coordinate 3,870,389 of NZ_CP031966.1, forward strand.
GGATATGGTAAGTGGACTTATTGTAGAAAATGATAAAATCAAAGGTGTAAGAACTTCGTTAGGAATTGAGGTAAAAGCCAAGACTGTTGTGTTAACTAATGGAACTTTTTTGAATGGATTGATTCATATTGGTGAAAAGCAATTTGGTGGAGGTAGAGCTGGTGAAAGAGCAGCTACAGGAATTACAGAACAGCTAGTTGATTTAGGATTTGATTCAGGAAGAATGAAAACTGGGACACCACCTAGAGTTGATGGTAGGTCATTGGATTATTCTAAAATGACAGAGCAGCCAGGTGATGATAATCCTGAAAAGTTTAGCTATTCTAATTTATCTAAACCATTGGTGAATCAAAGATCTTGTTATATGACATATACTTCAACAGAAGTGCATGATTTGTTAAGAGAAGGTTTTGATAGATCACCGATGTTTAATGGTAGAATAAAAAGTATTGGACCAAGATATTGTCCTTCGATTGAGGATAAAATAAATAGATTTGCTGATAAAGAAAGACATCAAATGTTTATCGAACCAGAAGGTTGGAATACAGTCGAAGTTTATGTAAATGGTTTTTCTACGTCTTTACCAGAGGATGTTCAGTTTAAAGCGTTAAGATCTGTTGTAGGATTTGAAAACGTAAAGTTTTTTAGACCAGGATATGCAATAGAGTATGATTATTTTCCACCAACGCAATTAACGCACACATTAGAGACTAAATTGGTTTCAGGATTATTTTTTGCTGGACAGATTAATGGTACTACTGGTTACGAAGAAGCAGCATCTCAAGGTTTAATGGCTGGCATAAATGCTGCTCTTAAGGTGAAAGAACAGGATGAGTTTACACTAAAAAGAAGCGAGGCTTATATAGGAGTTCTTATAGATGATTTGATTACTAAGGGTACAGAGGAGCCGTATCGTATGTTTACTTCCAGAGCAGAGTATAGAACGTTATTAAGACAAGATAATGCGGATTTTAGACTAACACCGATGTCTCATAAAATTGGTTTGGCTAAAGATGAGCGATTAAAAAGAATGGAGCTGAAGGAAAAGCAGGCAAACGCGTTTGTTAACTTTTTTAGAGAAACTAGTGTTGGACCTATTGAAGCAAATCCTGTTTTGGAAGATAAAAAGTCTTCACCGATTAGTCAAAGTGGTAAGATGTTTAAAATATTTGCGCGTCCTCAGATTACATTAGATGACATGAAACGCTTTAGTAAAGTGTCGAACTATATTGAAGAAAATAATCTGGATAAGGAAGTATTAGAACAGACGGAGATACAAGTTAAATATTCTGGATACATAGAAAAAGAAAAAAATAATGCTGACAAACTTAATCGTTTAGAAAATGTGAAAATCCCAAAAGATTTTGACTATACTAAACTAAAGTCTCTTTCATATGAAGCTTGTGAGAAAATGAGTAAGATTAGACCAGCTACAATTTCTCAGGCTTCTAGAATTAGCGGAGTTTCTCCTAGTGATATTTCTGTTTTATTAGTGTATATGGGTAGATAATGAAAAGTGTAATATGTAAACAAGAAAGAGCTCTGAAAGGAAAAATTCTTACCACAATTGTTCTTGTTATTTCTGTATTGGGATTGTTTTTAGATTCTGAACCATTATTCGGAAGAGTGTTTTTTTTTATAGGTTCATTCTTGGTTTTTGGATTTTCAACATCTTATAAAATAAACAAAGACTTTAATAATCAAAAACTATTTTCTGTTTTTGGTTATGTTTTGTTTAAGACTAATTTGGAATTGGAATTTCCTAGTTATATCTCTATTTTTTATGGTTCCGTAAGTTCAAGTAATGAATGGGGAGCTGTTAGTGGAATAGGAACCAAAGAAAGACATGATAAGTTGGCTGTACGTTTTTTTACAGATAACAGAAAAGTTACATTGTATAGAACTAGTGATTATAAAAAAGCATTAAGTATAGCAAATTCACTAAGTGAAATGTTAGATGTGGAAATTTACGATGCTACAAAATTATAGTTCCACGTGGAACATGTAATTGATTTGGATTTAAAATGTTTTGAATAATTTCAGTATTTTAAAATTGACAAAATGCTGGGTTGTTTTATACGTAGTTTAAAAAGTGCAGCGTAATTTTAAAAAATAGTTTTCGATTTAAAATGAATAAGGAAAAATTGGATTTTTATATAGAGTGTAAAGATTTTACAGTTTCTGGAGAAAAGTTTAAGCTATATGAAGATAAGGATCTTGATATGTTAATAACATTGCCTAAACCTGGTGTTGAAAACTTAGGTAAATATTACGAAAGTGATGATTACATTTCTCATACGGATTCTAAACGAAGCTTTTTTGAGAAACTTTATCACTTAGTTAAGAAATATTCACTTAATAAAAAGGTCAAATTAATATCAAGTTTAAATCAAGGTTCTGGTACTCTTTTGGATATAGGTGGAGGAACAGGAGATTTTTTAGTGCAAGCTAGGTTGAAAGGTTGGCAGGTAAAAGGTGTAGAGCCAAATGAACAAGCTCGAGAAATTGCGCGAAAAAAGAAGATTATTTTAGAACCAGATACTACTGATTTACCTTCGCATAATTATGATGTTGTTACTATGTGGCATGTATTAGAACATGTTCCTGATTTAGAGATTCAGGTAAAAGAGTTAAAACGATTGGTAAAACCTGGTGGGTATATAATAATAGCGGTTCCTAATTTTAGATCATTTGACGCTGGTTATTATAAATCATTTTGGGCGGCTTATGATGTACCAAGGCATTTATGGCATTTTTCTAAAACGTCAATAGAAAAGCTTTTTGCAAAAGAAAATATTAACTTAAAGAAAATCGTACCGTTGGTTTTCGATTCGTTTTATGTTGCATTGTTATCGGAGAAATATAAAAATGGTGCGATGAACTATTTTCGAGCAGTTTGGATTGGTTTTCTCTCTAATGTTAAAGCAAAAGGATCAAAAGAATATTCTTCTCATATTTATATTCTTAAAAACGGATGATTTCTTTTTTTAAGAAGTTTTGAGGGTGTTTTTTAATGTTTTGTAGCAATACTCTTTCCTTTTTTATAAAAACGGCTTAAAATCGTTGGTTTTTAGTTAAAAATTATTGATTTTTACAATAGTAAACTCTTTTATTATTGTTTTTTCTTATATCAGATTAATTTGATGTACTTATAGGTATAACATCAATCTAACTTTGATATTTTTGCGCAGAACTAAATTTTAGAATAATGAGAAATTTTATATGGATTGCTGTTGCGATAATAGGATTGACTTCTTGCAATCAGCAAATTGAGAAAACTGGTTTTGTAAATAATACAAAAGTAGTATCTGATTTTAATGAGATGAAGACCGCTAAAGAAAAGTGGACTAAGAAAAATAATGAAGTACGTGCAGAATTAGAAGAGAAAGCAAAGCAATTTCAGATTGAGGTACAGGGATACCAAAATATTATGAAATCAATGTCTCAAACGAATAGAGAAAAGAAAGAACAGGAGTTGATGGTGAAACAACAGGGCTTACAAAGAGAACAGCAAACAAGAATGCAAGAAATTCAGCAAGGTAGTCAAGCTGAAATAGATTCTATAATTTCAAAAGTAGAAGGTTTTATAAAAGAGTATGGTAAGAAAAATGGATATACTTATATCTATGGAGAAACAGAGGTGAAAAACTTGTTTTACGCTAAGGAAGAATTAGATCTTACAGATAAAATTATAGAAGAACTTAACGGAGAAAAGACATCTAATGAGTAATATTTAGATAGTTTAAAGTTTAGAGCCTCGGAACTAATTTCGGGGTTTTTTTATGTATATTTTCAGGGAATATTCCCTTTTATTTATTTAAACGTTTGTTAATAAAAAGTATATCCTTTTTAGATAATATTTAAGGAAAATTATTGCAATTTTTTCTCCAAACATGTTTGTGATATTTATGATAAGCTTTTCTGTAATAATTAACGTTAAATTTGGTTAATAATTCTAAAAAATTAGTACACTTAATCGGCAAAAACTGCCTTTTTTAGGTGTTTATGATGTGCGCATAACATCAAAAAATTATTTTTTTTTTCACTTTTTCATTCAAAAAATTTTTGATTTTTGTCGGTAAAAAATGTAAAACCTTGCTTTTTTAAGCAACTTTTAATGTATATTTTTTTAATATAAAATATTGATAATCAATGTTTTAATATAAATAATTACTACTAATACTTTATGTTTTTAGAGATGTAATCATACTCTTCAAAACGAAGTAAGAATATTATTACAAAAAAAAACGAAAAATTGGTTTGATATAAATTTTTAATTCATAATTTTATGACTTTACAATATTTATATTAACAACATTATCAACAAGCGCCCCAAATCGCTTGATTAATGTTGCATATATTCACACAAATTTAACTGATGTGATAGCTATGAATAAAAGACTTAACCTCTTAATCGTCATGATCGTTTTGGCAATGGGAATCCATGTTGCCAAAGCGCAGCGTAATATAGGTCCGCCATCTCTTACTTCTGCTCCACAAGCCTGTGGTACTTTGACTAATGGTTTTGATTTTACTGCGGAGTTATCGCCTGGTAATGCATTACCAACAAATAATGAGTTTATTTTGGAACTTTCAGACGCTACAGGAAGTTTTGCAAATCAATCTGACATAACAGAATTAGGAAGAGTTATGGGTCCAAATAATGGAACCGCTGCGACTTCTAACATCAATTTCACAGATATATCGGTACCCACTAATGCTAACAGTGATGATTTTAGAATACGGGTCCGAGCTTCAGAGGTTGATATAATTAGTGAAATTTCTGATGCAATAGCATTTCATTTTTTTGATGATAATTTAGAAATAATTTTAAATGGAAGGGATGAGATAATTTTTTGTAATGTAGCCTCATTTGCTAAGGAGATAGCTGTTGAAGTTAGAGATGAAAATGACAACTCGGTAGATGTAAACACATTGAAATGGGAGTGGTTAAAGGATGGAGCAATAATTCCCGGAGAAAATAGCCCATCTTTAATAATCACAGAAGTAGGAAGATATATAGCAAGAGTTCCTCTAGGATTATGTAATAACTTTTTCAATCCCCTTAATAGATCGAATGCTGTGGATGCTTCGTTGATTAATCCTGATGATATTACTATAGTTACGGATGATGATTTTTCGTTTTGCCCTGATGAGTTCAAAGAATTAAGAGCAAGTTTAATAGATTTTTCATATAACTATCAGTGGATAAAGGATGGTGAAGAATTGGATGGAGAAATTTCTCCAAACATAATTTTACCCGATAATGATTTCGGTGGAGAGTATACTTTACGAATAGAATTAAGTGAGGATTGTACGCTAATTACTGACCTAGTAACAGTTACTAATGAGGGCTCAAGCATTACAGCTCCACTTCCAGAAGGTTTGATATTGTTACCAACACAGATATTAACTTTAACTGTAGAAACTGATGCCCCAATCGGAAGTACATTTAGATGGATACGAGATACAAATGTTTTAATTCAAGGAATTACAACAGGTCCAACAATTACTTTTGATGTACCAGTAAATGGGGTTGGGGATTATAGAATAGAGATTGATGCACTATTTCCGGATGACCCATGTATGACAATGTTGTTTTCTGAAACTATAATAAGATCAGCCGAAAGGTTTGATATTGTCATAGCGCCAGACGAAGTTGTTGATTGTGAACAGGATCCAATTACAATTACATTGACCGAAATGGTCGGAATAACCTCGACAGGAGATCGGGTTCCACTGACAACGGAACAATTTAATTTTTTCGATTTCGAATGGTTTAATGATGGAGTCTCAACTGGTGAGACTTCTTTGTCGTTAGATGTTAGTCGTTCAGATAGCGGAGGAAGTTTTGAATTAAGAGCTGTTTTTAGACCAGGAGGTTTACCAGATGCTGTCTCTAATAATTTACCTATTGACTTTTTATCTAGCGATATAGTACTGGATATTACGCCTCCGGTTTTAGAACCAGGAGAGTCTGTTGTGTTGACAGCGCCATTAAATGCGAATTTTACATATGAGTGGTATATAATTGAAAATGGAGAAGAAGTTCTAATAGATGGCGAAACAACAAATACGTTAACGGTAACAGAAGATGGAAACTACTTTGCCAGAATAAGTACTTCTTTATGTACGGTTGATACACAAACTGCCGTGGTTGGAGGACCAGCGGCATTATCAGAATTAATCCCTAATGTTATTACACCTGGAGGAAATGTTGCAAATGATTCATGGGTTTTACCGAATTCATTTAGCGAAAATGATGTAGAAGTTACTATCTATTCATCGAATGGAAAAATAGATTTCCAAAAAACTGGAGGCTATAATGCAGATTGGCCAAATGATTCTGCATCTCAAGCAAGTGAACTTATTTATTATTATATAATTTCTAGAAGTAGTACAGTCGTTAAAAAGGGGACAATTACAGTAATGAGATAATTTATGATTAAAAAAATACTTTATATATCCACATTAATTTTTTGCTCACACCTTGTGCATTCACAAGATGGATCATCTAATACATCAGGTATATTGCCTTCAGATATTCCGTTACATAATTCTCTTAAGTATAATCGATTTATGTTTAATCCTACCTTTTCTTTGGTAAGAGAAAATAAAAATTCAATAAACATATATAATCGAAACCCTAGAGCAAGTTTTAGTGATAATTCTCAGACATATTTTCTTAATTATTCTGCTAGATTCGAGGAAAAAACAGGAATAGGTATTGGTTTGTTTCAGCAGAATGTCGGGATATTTAGGTTTTTTGGCGCTACATTAAATTATGCATATAATATAGAACTTAACAGAGACATGAATTTTACGTTTGGGGTAAATTTAAGTTATTCCCAAAGTGCTTTAAAAAGTAATCTTGATGAGGCACAAGTAAATGATGACATAATTAATAATTACGAAAATAGCTCTGTGTTTTTATTACGTCCTGGTGTAAACTTCAATTATGGTAATTTCGATGTTGGTGTATCCGTTGGAAACCTAGTTACTTATAACCTTACTGCGAGCGAATTACTAACTGATAATTTCGAATATTCAGGTCATGTAATGTACACAACAGAATTAGATTGGAGAAGAATTGATAATGAATTGCGTGGAATGGTTTATGCCTCTAAACCAGGTGAACAGGATTTAAGATATGGAGGTAATGTGTTATTCGAAATACCAAAATACGGATGGGCACAACTTGGTTATAATAGTTTTTATGGAGGTTCTATAGGAATTGGAGCAAATATTACAAAAGTGGTTTCTATAGGCTATACTGTTGAACCAGGTATCGGTGGAGATGCTACGGCTGCTGAGTTCGGAGCTACACACGAATTTGGACTGGCGTTTAATTTTGCTAAAGAAGAACGTAGAAGGAAAAGACGAAATATTTCTTCAAAAAGTTCATTACAGAGGGATTCTGAAATTAGAAGACTTAAGAAAGAGATCTTAGATCAAAATAAAATAATAAGAGAACTACAGAGGACAGGAGGAGATTCTCTGAGTCAGGCACAAAGAACAATGAATAGATTAGAGAGATCTATTCAAGAAGCTAAAGAAGAAGAAGCTAGAAAAGCAAGAGAATTAGCTTTACAAAGAGAAGAAGAAGTAAAACTACTCAATAAGCAAGCAGAAGACTTAGCAGCTCAAAAGAAATTAGAGCGTGAGATGTCAGAGCAAAAGGCTGAGGAAGAAAGAATAGCTGCTCAGAAAAATCTTGAATTAGAAATTGAAGAGAGAAGAAAAGCAGAAGAAGCTGCAGGAATACAAGCAGAAGAGGCTAGAATAGCTGCAGAAGAAGCTGCTAGAGAAGCCGAAGCAGAACAACAAGAAGCTGCTGCTGAAGCCGAAGCTGAAGAGAGAAGAAAAGCAGAAGAATCAACTAGACTTGCCCAACAAGCTGCTGAGCTTGAGAGACAAGAAGTAGCTGCAGAAGAAGCTAGAAAACAAGCAGAAGCTCAAGCGGCTAGAGAGGAAGAAGAAAGATTAGCTGCTCAGAAGAGATTGGAAGTTGAAATGGCTGAACAAAAAGCTGAAGAAGAAAGATTGGCTGCTCAGAAGAGATTGGAAGTTGAAATAGCTGAGCAAAAGGCTGAGGAAGAAAGATTAGCGGCTCAGAAGAAGTTAGAGCTGGAGATGGCAGAGCAGAGAAGAAGAGAAGAGTCTCAGAAAACACTAGAAAGAGAAGTTTCGGTACAAAAAGATCAGGAAGCAGAAGCTGCAAGATTAGCTGAAGAAGAGAGATTAAAACAAGAAGCAGAAGCTGCAAGATTAGCTGAAGAAGAGAGATTAAAACAAGAAGCAGAAGCTGCAAGGTTGGCTGAGGAAGAAAGATTAAGGCAAGAGGCGGAAGCTGCAAGATTGGCTGAGGAAGAAAGGTTAAGACAAGAGGCAGAAGCTGCAAGATTGGCTGAGGAAGAAAGATTAAGACAAGAGGCAGAAGCTGCAAGATTGGCTGAGGAAGAAAGATTAAGACAAGAGGCGGAAGCTGCGAGATTGGCTGAGGAAGAAAGATTAAGACAAGAGGCAGAAGCTGCAAGATTGGCTGAGGAAGAAAGATTAAGACAAGAGGCAGAAGCTGCAAGATTGGCTGAAGAAGAAAGACAAAGACAAGAGGCAGAAGCTGCAAGATTGGCTGAGGAAGAAAGATTAAGACAAGAGGCAGAAGCTGCAAGATTGGCTGAAGAAGAAAGACAAAGACAAGAGGCAGAAGCTGCAAGATTAGCTGAAGAAGAAAGATTAAGACAAGAGGCGGAAGCTGCAAGATTGGCTGAGGAAGAAAGACAAAGACAAGAGGCAGAAGCTGCAAGATTAGCTGAAGAAGAAAGACAAAGACAAGAGGCAGAAGCTGCAAGATTGGCTGAGGAAGAAAGACAAAGACAAGAGGCAGAAGCTGCAAGATTGGCTGAAGAAGAGAGACAAAGACAAGAGGCGGAAGCTGCAAGATTAGCTGAAGAAGAGAGACAAAGACAAGAAGCTGAAGCTGCAAGATTGGCAAAAGAAGAAAGACAGAGACAGGAAGCAGAGGCTGAAAATGATGGTGGTGAAGATTTAGAAGAAATACAAAAGGAGTTAGATAATAGTAGTAGAATTACTGATAAATTAATTGCATCGAGAGATTCTCTATTAACATCATCAAAAAACTTGGATAAGAGAGAGTTTAATAAACTTTTGGAGTCTTTAGTAAGCATGAGTGATGAAGCTGAAGAGGTTAAGAAAAACAATGACCCTACAAGCTCTAAAAGACTTACTTCTAAAAATAGATTTATAAAGTTCGCCGAAGCAACAAGACCTGAAGCTAAGTATGCTACTAAATATATACCAGGATATCCAGAAGGGTTTTATTTGATTGGTAATGTGTTTAGAGGAGGAACTTATGCAGAAAGTTTTACTAATAAGTTAAAAGATTTAGGATTTAATGATTCTCAGGTAATCTTAAATCCGGAAAACCAATATCAATATGTTGCGATTAAGTATTATGCTAATAAAGAGGAAGCGGCAGAGAATTATTTAAACAACATAGGAAATAAATACTTTGGTGATATGTGGATTTTAAATATTGCTAAGAGTAGGGTAGAATCTTTAAAAAGGCTAGTACAAGAATCAAGATTGATTAAGGATACAGTAAAAGATGACACGGTTTTAACAGAAAGTTTATCCTATATCGGAGGACATAATATAGAGAATGGTTATTATTTAATAACCAATATTTTCAAAAGAGAAAATTATTTTGAAAGAGGAATGGAAAGACTGAAATCTCAAGGTTTGGAGCCTAAGTTTTTTAGAAATCCAAAAGATAATTACATATATGTTTATTTAAACAAATTTGACACATTAGATAATGCAAAACAAAGTTTATTTTCTAACGTAAATAATACATATAACGGCGATCTATATATATTAAAAATAGAATAGTGAGCACCCCAAAAAAAATATTAGAATGAATAACTCAACTCAAATAAAAAGCAGCTTATGAAAACACTATTCCCCAAAAAAGCTGTACTGTTAATATTATTTATTATCAGTACCATAAGTAATATAAGTGCGCAAGAATCGGTCCCTCTTACTCCAAGACCAGGAGCTCAATTCAATAATATTAGAGGAAACATGGTAATGACCGGTAATGATATTGTCGGTGTAATAGAAGATGATAATGGGACCACCTTTACCAATCCAAATAGGAATTATAATGGTAATGATAATAATGGTAACTATGTTACGGCTTTTATAGATGTTGATAATGATGACTCTACTTTTAGCTCTAGTGAAGCGGGTTTAACTGTACCTAGAGAAGATTGTAGCCGTTTAGTATATGCCGGATTATATTGGTCGGCTAATTATTATATGGCAAGAGGTAATAGTCCAAATAATTTTAGTAATAATGAAATATCTAGTAACTCGGATACCAATACAGCTTTAATAATTAATAACGGTCCTCTCGCTCAACAGTATACTGCCAGAAACTCGGAGTTTAGTAATGACAATTCTGATATACAAAGAAATCCTGTAACTTCATATTTAGTAGTAGCTCAACCTGTCAATGGTTGTGGGATTACTAATGGAGCACAGCTATCGGGGAATATAGCTGTGATTAGAGATGGTGGAAGCTGCTCACTAAGAGAAAAAGTAGTTAATGCACAAAATGCAGGTGCGGTTGGAGTTGTAATAGTAAATGATGGAGGGCTTTTGCCTAGACTTACAGGGAATGGTCCGGCAATAAACATTCCTTCTGTATCAGTAGGGAATGATGATATAAATAATGCCAATTTTGCCGGTGGAGATTTAATACCTTTACTGCAGGCACAGAGTAATGTAGTTCTAGCTACGCTATCAACGGATGAAGGAAATGATATTTTAAACAACCTACCCCTTACAGATCCAAGAAAACAGGGTCCTGCAGATTTTAGAGATATAAAATTTAAGGTACCAGGAGGAACATATGTAGATGTAACGGCAAGCAGTGTTGTTTTTGATGGATATAGAAATACACCTACGAATCCTTTAGGAGATAATGCAAATGACGAACTTCCTTATGTTTGTTATGCGGATGTAACAAGTTTATTAGATCCTGACAATAATTTTGGTACTTATACGGTAGCTAACATGAATGCTACACAAGGTTTTACCAGTGGTGGTGATGGTGCCTGTGGAGGTTGGTTTATAGTTGCTATTTATGAAGATCAACAAGAATCGGCTAAGTTTATTAGTACGAGTGATGGGTTTGTTCAGATTTTTAGTGGTCAAACTCCATTACAGTTTACCTATAGTGGGTTTACGACACCTACAGGAGCTAGTGAACCTGTTAATGTAAGATTTGGTACTTCTTCATTAGAAGGTGATACTAGTTTGGGTGGAGATGAATTAAGAATAGTGAATACATCTGGAGGACTTACTGCCTTAGGACAAGGAAATGCAAGTGCTAATCCAACGACTAATTTTTTTAATGGATCTATATCTTTTGATGGTAATTATATTACAGACCGAACTCCTAATTCGGAGAATACGCAAGGGTTTGATATGGATTATTTTGAACTTCCAAATGTCACAAAAGATCTTGTAGGTAATGGACAAACATCTGCGACGTTTGAGTTGTTCACAGATCGAGATCGATATAGTGTTTTTTTTAATGCTTTTTCTGTTACTATTATAGAGCCTGAACTAAGAATTATTAAAAAGGTTTTTGATTTAGATGGTACTACGGAAATAACCGGAAATAATGTCGAACTGGGAGATGAAGTTTTTTACGATTTAGAAATAGAAAATATTGGTAATGAAGATTTTGTTGATGGAACAGTTATTATCACAGATATATTACCCCCTAATACAAATCTATTAGGAGTAGTTGATGCCACGTTACCACCTGGAGTAACTTATACAGAAACGTCACCAGGTGTACTAGAGTTCAATATACCTGCAAGTATTGTAGAAACTAGAAATGACGAACCAGTTGGAGTTGGAGATGGGCCAATTTTTATACGATTTAGAGCACAATTAGTAAGTAGTTGTGAAGAATTAAGAGATGCTTGTTCCGATGTTATTACAAATTCTGCCACGGCTACCTATACTGGATTACAGTCTGGTACTCTTGGAAGTACTACTAGTAGCTCTCAATTAGGAGTTTGTGGAGATCAATTAAACGAAGCTTCTAATATACTTGTTAATGTTCCTGCATGTCAATTAGACGTAACTTTTTGTGATGATGAGTTACTTTTAGTTGCAGGTACAGGTTATAATCAATATACTTGGTCGGGGCCTGGTATTGCTACACCTGTAGTTACTACGGTTAACTTTTTTAATGTACCAAACCCTCAAACAGGTGTTTATACAGTTATTAAAGAAGATACAGATGGTGTTGACCCTAGTTGTATGTCTCTTACAGAAGAATTTACAGTAACTGCTTTTAGAGATATTACGAATCCTGTTCTGGATTATGTAAATGGCACGACCATAGTTACTGAAGATTGTAGTGGTGTTCCTATACCGCAAATTTTATTGTGTGGTGATCAGACACAATTACTCGAAACTAATTTTGATCCTTCTAGCTTAGATGATATTTCTTGGCAACGACTAACCCCTTCGGGATCATGTGTTTTAGATCCTAACGATCCTTGTTCTCTGTTAGATGGTAATTGTACTGATGCCAATTGGGTTGAGGTTACAGGAGGAGATACAGAAGATTATACTGTTTCTGAAGCAGGTGATTATAGAATTCTTGCAGAGTTTGATGGTGGATGTATTATACCATTTTATTTTAGTGTATTTAAGAACGATTACCAACCAGACTTAACCATGAACCCAATAGAATGTGGTAGTGATGGTAGTGTTAGTGTAATAAATGTACCTACTAATTTTGCGTTTAGTTTAACATCTGGAGGTCCTTATACAAATACCACTGGTGTTTTTCCTATATCTACTGCCGGTGATGTTACTGTGTATGCGATTGATACTACTTTTCCAGGATGTGAGTATTCTGAAACAATAAATGTTCCTTCGATTGACCCAACATTTAGTGTTACAGGAGTTGACCCATCTTGTGTTAATGATGATAATGGAACAGGTTTTGGAAGAATTAATATAACTGTTACAGGTGGAATACCTGAATATCAATATACGATTTCAAGTGCTGCATTAGGAGCCGCAGATCCTATAATTGTACCTAATAGTAGTGCAAACAACGGTAATTATACACAAAATAATTTACCAGCAGGTACGTATACTGTAGAGGTAATTTCAAATAGGCCGACACCAGAGTGTGTTTTTGATGCAACTGTTACGATTAATCCTGCTCCAGCTTTTGACGCGGAAGTAGTATTATTAGCACCTGAAACTTGTGATAGTGGAGCTTTAGTTCAAGTAAATGTTTTAAATGGTTCAGGTGATTATTTATATGATAACGGTGATGGTAATTTTGTAGCGTGTAATATTTTCGAGATTCCTAGTCCTGCAAATCCAGCTACTACATATACATTTAGAATAAGTGATAATAGTATTCCTAGTGGTTCACCAGCTTGTGTTATTTCTGCAAGTATTGATAATATATCACCATATGAGCCAATTGTAATTGACAATGTTACTGTTACTCAACCTCCTTGTCCTGGAGATACAGGACAAATACAGGTAGATGTTTCACCAACGGTAGCAGGAAGATTATATACATATCAACTTTGGGATTGTGCTGCGGATCCAAATTGTGGTAACGGTATTAGTGATCCTGCTGATCCGAGTGATGAAGATCCAAGTTTATGGACTTTGGTTAATGATATTAGTTCTACAGGAAGTCAAACGATTACATTTACGGGAGTTCCTGATGGTAATTCATATGTAGTTCAAGTAACCCATGCTAATACTACACCTGCAATTACAAATCCTGACTGTTCTTTTCCAGTACCAGAGGCAATAATATGTCCAGTTACACAATATGGATTTTCTATTAGTTCCCCAACAGGAATCACAGCTGATGTGACTCTTGAAAGACCATTAAGTTGTATCGTTGGTAGCGAAGACGCTATTATTCAAGTAGATAATATAGCAGGAGGTTCTGGTTCTTATGAGTGGAGTTTAGATAATGTTACTTTTACAAATGTAACAACTACTCCATTTGATATTTTGGTAAGTATAGATGGTTCTTATACAGTATACATTAGAAACCAAGGAAGTGCAGATTGTGCAGCTCCGTTTGCTATTGATGTACCTGCACTTGTAGCTATTGATTCTATTACCTTTACGGATGGAGACGGTGATTGTACAAGTCAAAGTTCAGAAGTAAGTTTCGAAGCGCAACCAGCATTATCAGCTGCTGATATAACAGCTGGAGTTGTTTATGAATATGATGTCTCTCCTGATCCAGCTACAGGAACAGGTGCTACAGGAAACACAGGGTTTTTAACTACAAATAGTTATACAATTGCACAAGGAGTAACTTACACTGTTACTGCAAGAAGAAGTGATGATCAATGTACATTTAGTGATGATTACAGAGTAGATGTAATTGATCCTATAGATATAACTAATGCAGTAGAAACTACACCTGTAGTTTGTGTGGGCGAAAGTAATGGAGCGTTATCTTTTACGGTAACAAATAGTACTTCTTTTGATTATACAGTTACACTTGGAGGAACTACTGTTGACTCGGGGAATGGTATTACTACAAGTCCGGTAAATGTTACAGGATTAGCCGCAGGAACGTATATTATTACTGTTACAGATACTAATCCAGGAGGTTCAGGTTCACCGTTAAACTGTTCTGATACAGCAACTGTAGATATAACAGAGCCAGCAACACCACTTACCTTTACCACAGTGGCTACTGAGACTAATTGTGGTGCCAATACTGGTACTATTACGGTAACTGCTAATGGAGGAAGAGGAAATTATCAATATAGATTAGTAGATAGTGGAGGTGGAGTAATTGTCGATTACCCTAACACAAATAATGTATTTACAGGCCTTGTAGTTGACACATATACTATTTTTGTAAGAGATGGTAATTCTGCTGCGGCTTGTGAAATTAATAATACAGAATCAATTACTCAATCTGCTTCGCCTACAATAGCATTGGCAACAGGAGGAGATAATTGTTATGATGGAACGGATCAAGCAACTCAATGGGTAACAATTACTCCAGGAATACCTACTCCTTTAGGTCCTTTTGAGTATAGTCTTAATGGAGGAACAGGAGTTTTGATAACGTTTTTACCGGTAGCAACACCTGCTCCAGCAAACACATTTGAGATTCCTAATCTAACGCCAGGAAATTATACAGTAGTTGTTACAAATACAGCTACAAATTGTTCTACTGCGGCATTACCGTTTACGATAAATCCGGAACTGACGATAACTGCAGATTTGGCTAATGATATTAATTGTAATGAAGATGCTAGTTTAACTTTTGTTCCTGTAGGAGGAAGTACAGTGTATACGCAGTTTGATTTATATGCTCAAGGTTCACCACCAACATTAGTACAAGCTAATATTACATCTCCTCATACAATTTCAACACCAGGAACATATGTTGTTCAGGTTACAGATGATCAAGGATGTACAGCTTTCTCTAATCCAGAGACGGTTACAGCATATGAAGCTATTGCTACAAGTGCACCTGTAATTACAAATCCAGATTGTCCTACTGATAACGGAAGTATAGAAATTACGGTTACAGCAGGAGAAGGACCATTCACGTATGTGTTGGATGGAGACGCAACTACTACGCAAGGACCAACAGGAACTGGGCCAATAACGTTTAATAATGTTCCAGTAGGACCACACACAATAACTATTACTGATGGATCGGGAGCTAGTCCTGCTTGTACATTGGATGTCAACGCCACAATTGTTGCTCCAGTTGCAATAACAGCGGATATAGATATCACTCAAGAATATAGATGTGATGCAACAGGATCGAGTACAACTCCTCAATTAGGTACGATTACAGTATCTAACCCCGCAAATGGTACTGCACCATATGCATATAGTATAGATGGAGTTGACTTTAGTAATACCACAGGAATATTTACAGGATTAACAGATGGAACCTATACATTATATATTAGAGATGCTAATACGGTATCCTGTCCAATAAACTTAGGTCAGTTAACAATTGATCCACTAGTGCAAGTAACAGATTTAGAATTTGCTGCTACACAAGTTCAATGTCCTGCTTTAGAAGCAGATGTTACATTGACTCCAACTTTAGATGGAACGAGTACTGTAATGTATGAAATTACCGCTCCAATAACAGTAGGTCCTCAGGTATCTAATGTGTTTACGGGTTTAACCTCTGGAACAACATATACATTTTTAGCTAGAACAGATACTGACGGATGTGTATATACTGAAACATTTACAGTCCCTACTATTGATTTAATAGCAGTGAATGCTACTATTGTAAATGAACCTTTATGTAATGGACAAAGTACAGGGGAATTATCATTTACAGTTTCAGGAATTGATTTGACTACAGAAACATATGAATATGAGGTTTCTATTGGTGGTACTATTGTTGCACAGGCAACAGGTCAAAATGCCGCAACTATTCCAACAGGTGATATACTAGCAGCTGGAACATATGATATTTTAGTTACAGATGAAAGGACTAATTGTACGGCTACAGATCAAGTAATTATTGGAGAACCTGACGTTATTACTTTTACTATAGATCCTATTGATCAAGATTGTGTTGCTAATACAAGTACAGTTAGCATTAGTAATGTGATGGGTGGAAGTGGTGTTGGTTACACTTGGATATTAAATGATTCAGGAGGAACTGCTGTTGGTCCAAGTAGACCAGTTACTGATCCTTATTTAAATGTTCCGAACGGAACAGGATATCAAATTATAGTAACAGATAGTAACTCTTGTGTATCTGCTACACAAACTTTAGATATTAATCAATTACCACAGATAGCAGCTACAGTAGATACTGGTTCTGATTTCTGTTTAGATGATGGAACGGTAAGTTTTACTATAAACATTGACGGAACAAACTCTGGAACCCCAGATTACATTTATAATGTTGCATTAGGTGGAACGATAGTAATACCTGACACTAATGTGGGTGCGCTTACTACTTTTACTACAACGCCTGCATTAACACAGGCAGGAACATATACAATTACAATAACAGATAGCAATGGTTGTCCAGTAACACTTACGGAAACTATTGCAGAGGCAGTTTCACTTGATGTTACTCAAGTAGCAGATATTGCGTGTAATGCCGCAGGTGTTCCTCAAGATGCTTCTTTTTCTTTTGTTGTGAATGGAGGATACACGCCTTATGACATTGCGGTTTCATTTAATGGAGGTGCTTTTGTAGATCACATTACTAATGGTACTACACCATTTGTTGATTATGTAGCTACTTCAGGAGCTGGAACTTATATTTTTAGAGTTACTGATGATAGAGGATGTACATTTACTACTTCTCCTTTTACAGTTACAGATCCGGCACCAATTGCAATAACAGCGAACGATGTTAATGTAGATTGTTTTGGAGATACAGGTACTGCTGTAATTATAGTTAATGGTACAGAAACTCCTTATGAAATTGATTTCGAGAATACAGGAACTTTTGTAACGATTACAGGAACACAAATAACTTTCCCTAATCTTTCAGAAGCAGTGTATGATTTTACTGTAAGAAGTGCTAGAGGTTGTCTTGAAACAGGTACAGTAGAGATAATAGCTCCAGATGAGATAGTAGAGGTAAGTAGAGTGGAAACACCGGTTACCTGCGGTGGATCTGTTATTGTTACCGAGTTAGGAGCAATAGATTTAGAAATTGCAGGAGGTACAGGACCATATACGTATAGTTTGGTAAATGCTGTTGATTTTTCTACTATACTTAGTACAGTAGGACCGACAGCGTCAACAACAGTTCGTTTTGATTCCCTAGATTTTGGTCAGTATTTCATTTTTGTAGAAGATGATAATGGTTGTGTTTCCAACCCGGACCCTATTGGACCATTTAATATTTTTTCTCCACCAGATGATTTGATCCAATCTGTAGTGCCAACAGGGAATTGCCTTGACGGTGTTATTTTTGATATTAGTGTACAAGGCGGTTCTGGTGTTGCAGCGATTCCGGTTAATCCACCACCTGGATTTGATATTCGAATTGTAGGAGAGACTGGACCATTGGGTACGTTTGTACCTTTAAATGATGAACCTTTAAATGCTACCGTGGTAGACGCAACAACACCAATAAGAATTCATCGTTATGGAGGGATGACGGCAGGTGTTTTTGATGTTCTTCAGTTTAATAGAACTTATATCTTAGAAGTAAGAGATAACGCTACGGGTTGTTTATACCAAGAATTGGTGCCACCGGTAATGCCTCCGTCTGATCCAGACATTCTTAATTTTACATCAACAGATGTTACATGTAATGAAGCACCAGCATTGGATGATGGGGAAATAAGTTTTGAGATTTCTGGTTATGATCCTACTGTTACATCTGTTTCGTGGGAAGTATTTGATCAGTTTACAAATGTTTCTTTAGGAGCTGCTTTTTCGGGTACTTCAGCGGTAGTATCTCCTGCGACGGTTCCAGTAACCATTTCTAATTTCCCTCCGGGAAGATATTATGTTATAGTTAGAGAAGATAATGGAACATTATGTTCGAACAGACAAGAGTTTGAAATTGATCTTCCAGATCCACTAACTTCTGTAGCTACCAATCTTACCGCAGCTAATAGTTGTGGTACGAATGCACAGGTAATTATGGATACTGATGGCGGTACACCTTTTGGAATACCACCAACTACGGATGGATATACATATGCTGTAGTGGCCGATGGTGCTGGTGATCCAGGTACGTATCCATTAAATGATAACACAATTGATCTAGGTAATACTGCGGGAGATTTTGATATTTGGGTAGCAGATCTTAATGGATGTAGTTTTGGTCCTGTAGATGTTACCGTAGTGGTAAATCCATTACCAACGGTAGTAGCCGATTTTGTAGATGATTGTGCATATGACAATAGCAATGTAATTGATGTAGATGGAACAGGTTTAGGAACATTATTGTACCAAATAGATGGAGGAACTGCTGTTACAGGTAGTATAGATAACAATAACCATCAGTTTATAGTATCTACTCCAGGAACCTATACAATTACAGTTACAGATGAGTCTGGTTGTTCTGTCTCTACACCGGTAACAGTATATGACGAATTGGTGGTAAGCGCTACATTTACAACAGCTCCAGATTGTGAAAACGCGGATGGAGAAATAACAGCAACTATTACATCTGGTAATGATCAAGGAGCTTTGACATTTGAACTACAGGATTCCTTTGGAGGTGTTGTTCAAGCAGGAGTTGTAGGAACGAGTCCATTCGTATTTACAGGAGTAGCACCAGGAGATTACGTTGTTGTAGTTACCGATGCCGGAAGAGGAACAGCTCCTTTCTGTTCGTTCTCTGCACCAGTTAGTATTGATGCACCAACACCACCAGTATTAGTGCCAGAAACAACATTCGTTACTTGTATAGGTGATATGGATGGTGTAATAACGGCTGCATTAACAGCGGCATCGACAGATGCTGATCCAGCGGTTATTTATGAATATAGAATTTCTGCACCAGTAGCAAATGTAACTCCATTTCAAACAAGTCCTGTATTCTCAGGTTTGGGTATTGGAACGTATACTATTGAAGTAAGGGTTACTAAGCCAAACGGAGCTTTAAATGTGATTTGTTTGGATACTGAAGATTATATAATCGATCAGCCTACACTAGCTACAGCTAGTGTTACTTTGGAGTCGCCATATGGATGTACTGGTGCTAATGTTAACTTACCTGTAATTACAGTAGATAACTTTAGTGGAGGTAATTCACCATATACAATTTCATATACAGATCCATCTGGAGACGTAGTTGGCCCTGTAGATCCTGCAACATTGGATACGGATACGGGAATAGCAGGTATTCAGATTATAGCAAATGAAGCAGGTAATTATACATTCACAATCTTTGACACTAATGATTGTCCAAATGTATTGGTGCCGTTTAATATACCTCCATTCCCGATAATGACGGACGCGGTAGTTAATCAGGTAACACCAATAGATTGTGCTACAAATACTGAAGAAGTTACAGTTACTGTAACAGGAGGAACAGGACCTTATGATTTTGTTGAAATTAATGGAGCAGTTCCTTCTCAATTAGGAGTTGCGTCAGGAGGTGCTACTACTACTAGTGCATCATTCTTCCTTCCTGGAGTTGGTAATTATATCTTTAGAGTCACGGATACAGGAACTGGTTGTTCAATTGATACAGCTCCTTATGAAATATTGCCATATGATACTATTGAAGCAAATATTGCAGTAGTTACTCCAGATATTCTATGTTTTGGAGATGCTACCGGAAATATTGAACTTACTGTTACAGGGCATACAGGTCCTTATAATTATACAGTAACAAATACGACTACAGGAACCGTTACAGGCCCTATAGGTGCAGATACCACTGTACAGAACCCTATTACCATAACTGGTTTAGAAGCAGGAAGTATTCAGGTTTCAATTATAGATCCTGTTTCTACTTGTAATGATACGTCTAATGTTGTCAATATTGCTCAACCTACAGAATTACTATTAGCCTTAGATTCTAATACTAATGCAAATTGTAATGAAGATGGAAGAGTTGTAGTAACAGCTTCTGGAGGAACATCTCCTTATACTTTTACTGCAACAGATGTGCCAAGTGGAGGAACATTTACAACTACAAACACAACAGGAATATTTGATTTACCTGTTACGGGCACTAGTACCGATTATACAATTAGTGTTGTGGATGATAATTCCTGTACTTCTAATCCTGCTTCTATAGTGGTTACGGTAAATAGAACTGATAATCCTGTACTTAATCCACTTACGGCGGATGATGTATGTACTCATGATGGAAGTTATGTAATATCTGCATCAGGAACTAGTAATGTTCCGGTACCGCCAGGTTCAGGAATATTAAGATTCCAATTAGATACAGGTGTTATAGAAGATGCTAATAACGGAAGTACTGCGCATACATTCACTGTAGCTACTCCTGGAACTTATACGGTTACTGCATATGATGAAAATGGATGTCCTTCTAATGTGGAATCAATAACGATATTACCAGAATTAACTGCTACTGCAGATTTCACGACGGACCCTACTTGTAGAGATGTTGATGGAACAATAACAGTAACAGTTAATGGTGGATCAGATTTTGCTGTCAATCCAGGTAATTTCACTTTTACCCTAAGAGATGAAGCTACAAACGCAATTGTTGCTGGACCTCAGGTAGGAAATAATATTTTTACTCCAATCGCTGCGGGTGATTATATAGTGGAAATTACAGATGTTAATATCGCTGCGATTACTACGCCGTGTACAATTACAATAGATGTTCCAGAATTAACGGTGCCGTTGGATCCTATTCCATCTGCAACGTCAACTGCTGTATCATGTATAGGAGCGACCGATGGAACAGTTACCGTGACATTACAAACAGGTACTGATTTAGATGGTCCTTACACATATCAAATATATGTTGATGATGGAACAGGAAACCCTGATTTAGCGCAACAGGTTGGAGTTGATCAAATAGATAATCCAGTATTTACTGATTTACCATTTGGAGATTACGTAGTTGTGGTAACCTCAGATAGAAGTTGTTCTGGTCAGGTTGCTATTACGGTTGCGAATGCTACGCAAGTTGCTGTAGCAATTTCTCAAAGTGCATATAGCTGTGCTCCAGATAATAGTTCAGTATTCCCTATAATTACTGTAACAATAACAGCTGGAACTGCACCATATAGTATTTCTTATGAAACACCTTCTGGAGTAGTTGTAACTGAATTAGATATCGCTGACGCTAATTTAGGTACTCCTGAAATAGATTATGAAATTACTGCTGATGAAGAAGGAGATTATTTAATTTCAGTTACGGATAGTAATAGCTGTGCTACAAATCCTGTAACTGAAACGGAAACAGTAGCACCATTCCCAATAATGACAAATCCTGCTGTTGCTATCGTAACAGATATCACTTGTGCTGTTGATGAAGAAGTTACTGTATCTGTACAGGGAGGTTCAGGGGATTTCTTGTTTGAATTAATTGACAATACTGGTACAGTGATTAATCCACCTGCACCTGTAGATACACCTGCTGGTGTGTCAACAGCTAATTTTGTGTTACCAAGACCTTTAGGTATTTATACATTTAGAATTACAGATCAGATTACGATGTGTACGATTACTGTTACTCATGAAATTGATCAATTCGATTTTGTAGAATTGGTAGCTGCTGAGGAAACACCTGAAACTTGTTTAGGAGATGCAGATGGTACGATCAATATATCGATAACTGGATATACAGGACCATATAATTTTACAATTCTTGATGAAAATGGGAATCCAACAGCGTTCTCTGGAACAGGAGATACAACAACGGATCCAAATCCATATATTTTACCGGTTAATTTACCACAAGGTGTATATATTGTAGAAATTGTGGAAACCGCGGATCCATTGTGTACAGAACGATCGAATGTTGTTGCAATTACAGGACCTGGTGCACCAATTGTAACAGCTATATCAGCTATCAACACGGTAGAGTCTTGTGTTCCTGGTAGTGATGGATCTTTCCAAGCGTCTGTTACTGGAGCACAAGGAACAGTTACATATACGTTAACTCCTGGCGCTATTTCTAATACAACAGGGTTATTCGAAAATCTAACTGCTGGATTGTATACGGTTACTGCTGAAGATAGTCAAGGATGTACCGATGATGAGCAGTTTACCATACAGTCACCTAATGCTATAATTGTTGATCCAATAGCGGATAGCAGTGTTACCTGCTTTGAGGATGTTGATGGTAGTATTACTGTTGTTGCTAGTGGAGGTCAAGGACCAGGAACTTATTTGTATACTTTAACATTCCCTGATGGAGTTACTACTAGTGGACCACAGCCTACTAATGTATTCAATAATCTAGGTGCAGGAACTTATACGATTACAGTTTCTGATAATTTAAATTGTACAGCGACAACTACTGCTATTATAAATGAGCCAAATGAAGTTACTGTTAGTATAGATAGTGTTACAGAAGTTACGTGTGATATTAATACAATTGATGTAACAATCAGTGGAACAAGTGATGTAGCAATCATTGAATATTATTACGTTGATCAAGATGGTAATGAAGTAGCAAATGGAGGATCTGGAATTTTTACAGGCCTTGGAGCAGGAGAGTATCAATTCTTTGTAGAGGATGTAAATGGTTGTAGATCTCAATTATCTTCGCCAGTTCCTGTAATACCAATTAATCAGATAATGATTGCTTTAGATACAACTGCTGCAAATATTAACTGTTTTAATGAAGCTACAGCTGTTATTAATGCTACTGTTACCGGAGGTATTGGAGACTATATTTTTGAGTTAACGAATAATACTACTACTCAAACTTGGGGTCCTCAAAATAATAGTGAATTTATTGACTTACCACCAGGAAACTATACATATTTAGTAAGAAGTGATAGAAATTGTGTTGCTCAAGTAGATTTCGATATTATAAATCCTGCGGAGTTTGAAAATATTCCACCTCAAATTACAGATGTGGTTTGTTTCGGAGAGGATAATGGATCTATTATTGTATTTGCGGCTGGAGGTACACCAGATTATTCTTTTGCAATAAGTACAAATCCAGGTCAATTCTTTAACGATGAATCGGACAATGTTCCTAACCAACATACGTTTACCAATTTAGTTCCTGGAACGTATCAGGTATTTGCACAGGATGCTAATGGTTGTGGACAAGTATATGATGTAACTATCGGTGAGCCTGATCAGTTAATGGCTAATATTGTGGGAGCAATAACGCCAGAAACTTGTTTTGGTGATAGTGATGGAGCGGTTACTATCGATATTACCGGAGGTACACCACCGTATTCAACAAATATCACAAATAATGATGGAGATTTTATGGACGGAGTGTTGACTTATATGGACCTTCCAGGCGGAACTACTACGATCTTTATTAGAGATGCTAATGATTGTAGAATAAACTTACCAGTGGATATTCCAGAAGGAGCTATTCTTAATGGAGTAATGAGTCCTAGAGTTGATTGTCCAATAATAAATACAGATGGTTCGATAAATCAACCACCTATATATTACATAGACTTTATTTTAGGCGATGACTCTGTAGACACTGATATTCTTTACAACCTAGTATCACTAGATGGAGGTGTGAGTCCAGGAGATAGTTTATCTCCAACATTCATTGTACAACCAGGAGAATATCAAGGAACTATGACTTATACTCCTACAGGATGTGTGTTTGATTTAGGATCAATAACAATAGAAGAATATATTCCTTTAGCAACACCAATTGCTCAGATGACAAATAATCCTCAGGATCCTAATGAGTATGAAATTATTGTAACAGGAGGTAGTGGAGATTACACTTATTTTGTAGCAATCATACCTAATGGGCAAACGGTGAATGATTTAACCGATGCGGATTATAGAGAATTAGATGATAATATTTTCTCTATTGATGAAACTGCGGAGTATGCATTAAGAGTTGTAGATAATATGGGTTGTGAGGTAGTTGGAGTTCAAGAGTTGATTTTTATTAACATCATCATTCCGAATTACTTTACACCTGATGGCGATGGTACAAATGATACCTGGTATCCTAGACAAGATCCGTTTAGAGATCCATTCTTCTTTGATGATATGGAAGTTAAGGTATTCGATAGATATGGTAGATTATTAGCTGAGTTTGTTGGAGATCAAGGAACCAATAACGGTTGGGATGGAATTTACCAAGGAAGTGAGTTGCCATCAGGAGATTATTGGTTTACCATTATTCTTAATGACATTGATAACAGAGAGTTTACAGGTCACTTTACTTTATATAGATAATAAGTATGAGAACGTACACAAGACATATAATAATAGCTATAGTTTTAATAACAGTTATAGTTGGTAATAGAAGTTATGGTCAAGAGTTTTTTGCACCAGTTCAAAACCAATATATTGCAGATAATCCATATTTAATATCTAGTGCTTATGCAGGTATTGGAGATTGTTGGCAGGTTCGAGCTTCGGGATTTGAACAGTGGGTTGATATTGCTGATGCCCCAGGAACACAGTCAGTGTCTATAGATGGTCGTATTTCTGATCGTTCGGGTGTAGGAGCTATTTTATTTAATGATAAAAATGGAGCAACTTCTCAAAAAGGTGTACAATTATCTTTTGCACACCACTTGACACTAAATGAGTATACCAATCAATACCTATCCTTTGGTATTAGTTATAAGTTTACTCAGTTTGGAATAGACACATCTCAGTTCAATGATGGAGACCCTAATATGCCGCCTAGTGAAAGTTTAGAGAATGTTACAGTAAATAACTCCAACTTTGATATTGGAGTATTGTATCGATTAGGAAGATTCTTCTTAAGTGCTAATGCGGTGAATTTACTACAGAAGCAAATAGATGATTTTAATCCTACGGAACCTTCTTCTATACAGAACTACTATGTGTATTCTGGATATACTTTTTATGATCGCTTTAGCGATATAGAAGTAGAGCCTTCAGTGTTATATCAGAACTTTGCTGGTGATGGTAGAAGTACAGCGGATCTTAATTTAAAAGTACGTAAGTTACATAGAGGAGATTATTATTGGGCTGGAATAAGTTTAAGGTCATTAGTAGATCAGGATTTTAAACCGTTATCTGTTTCTCCGATGATTGGTATTAAAAAATCTAATTTCTATGTTGCCTATGGATATCAAGTAAATGTGAATGAAGTATTTGATGCCAGTAATGCAGCAGGATCGCATATGATTACTTTAGGAATAGATTTCGGATGTAGACAAAGTAAATGTGGATGTACGTATTAAATATAGTATAAGTTTTAAAGTAAACAAAAAGAGCACTTTTATAGTGCTCTTTTTTTATGAGGTAATTACATATAACCCAAAAACAGCTACTATAAAATAGCATGTAATAGTTAAAGCACCTGGATAGTCCTTAGCAACTCGTTGACCAAACAGAAGCATTAAAAGAGTGATACATGCAGCGAACATTGCTGCAATTGCAAATCCAGTATGATTATCCATTATTAAATGATAGATACCACCAATACATAGGATTGAAGTGATGATTTCAATAATTAAAACAGACCCTAGAAGGGTCGGTACCATATTTCTTAAAAATGTTTTTGAAAAATGCTCTTTTAACCAACCTAGATTTCCTTTCCAGTCTGCAATTTTATCGATACCAGATTGTAAAAAAGTGATAAGTAAAAACAGTAAAATCGTAATTGAAACAATATGAGTCATAAAATTGTCCATAAAATTGAGTTTAGTTTTGAAATTCTAAAAAATGCTTATAAAGCTTTTTTATGCAATAATCGAGTAAGTTTAATAGATAGATCAGTCAAGATGATTTTTGCGTTACCATTGCGTTCTATATGATAAATTGCGTCTTGTAATTCATTACTTATATCCATAATATTACCACCGTGAATGAATGGTGCGAAATTCTTAAGCTTAAAACCATTAGTTTTGGGTTCGAGGAATACAAGATCTTCTGCATTATAATTTAATAATAATGCTTGTCTAAAAAAATCAAGACAATAGTTTAAAAACCTTTTTTGTGTTTCCCTTCCTGATCCTGCGATAGATTCACTCCAATTGATTAAATCATTCACTGCAGATTTATTTCCTTTAGCTCTAAAAGCTGTTCGCACCCATTGTATAAACCAGTCTTCAAACTGTTCATCACCACCATCGTGATGTAATAGGTGTAATGCTTTACTATAATTTCCATTTGCTTGGTGTGCAATTTTTAAAGCTTCTGTATCAGAAACATTTTCCAATGCTTTTAAGGCATCTTTTATAACTTGTTCACCCAAAGGAGGAAAGTGTAGTACTTGACATCTAGACCTTATGGTTTGTATCAATTGCTCCTCGTTTTCCGTAATTAAGATGAAAACGGTTTTTTCTGGAGGTTCTTCAATTAGTTTAAGCAGTTTATTAGAAGCAGCGATATTCATTTTGTCAGCCATCCAGATTAGCATGACCTTAAAACCACCTTCGTAACTTTTTAGTGATAACTTCTTTACAACATCCAATGCTTCATCAACACCAATTTGTCCTTGCTTTTTTTCAATACCTAATGAAAGGTACCAATCAAAAATACTTCCATAAGGATTGTCATTTATAAAAGCTCTCCATTCTTCAGCAAAGTGATTCGCAGTAGGATGTTTTTTTACTTTATCATTAGTAGCCACAGGATATGCAAAATGCAAATCGGGATGTGCTAAATGATCAAACTTTATATTACAAGAGGAATTACCTCCGGTGTTCTCACCTTCTTTATTTTGACATAAAATATATTGAGCATAGGCAATAGCCATAGGTAGGGTGCCACTACCACTAGGTCCTACAAAAAGTTGAGCATGAGGAATACGACCTCTTTCTACACTAGTGGTGAGGTAGCTTTTGATATGTGAAAGCCCTAATATTTTTGAAAAAAGCATAAAGCAAATATAATTTAATAATGTACAATATGTATCGCGTGTAATAGATATAAATAAAATGTGATTTTTTCATTGAAAGCTCTCTTTTTGCTAAAAATCGATAAAAGTGGAAGTTTGCAGAAAAATTAGTTTAATTTTTCAATTTGTTTTCAGTGTTTTTGAGGAAATAAAATTATTTTCGTTTACCAAAATCAATCCAATCCGATGAAGACAATTAATGATTTCAATTTTGAAAATAAAAAAGCATTAATCAGAGTAGATTTTAATGTTCCACTTGATGAAAATTTTAAAGTAACTGATAACACGAGAATTCAGGCTGCTAAACCAACTATTATTAAGATATTAGAAGATGGTGGAAGTGCTGTTTTAATGTCGCACTTAGGTCGTCCTAAAGGAGTTCAGGATGAGTTTTCATTAGATCATATTGTAGAGCAAGTTGCGGATGTAATTGGGGTACAGGTGAAATTTGTATCTAATTGCGTAGGAGAAGTAGCAGAAGCAGCAGTTGCACAATTAAACCCGGGAGAGGTATTACTTTTAGAAAACTTAAGATTTCATACGGAAGAAACAGCTGGTGATACTAATTTTGCAGAACAATTGTCAAAACTAGGAGATGTTTATGTTAACGATGCTTTTGGAACAGCGCATAGAGCACATGCCTCTACAACGATTGTGGCGCAATTTTTTCCAGAAAATAAATGTTTCGGAAGTTTATTAGCAAAAGAAATAGAGAGTATTGATAAGGTACTTAAAAGTGGAGAAAAACCAATTACGGCTGTTCTTGGAGGCTCTAAGGTTTCTTCTAAAATTACAATTATAGAAAACATCCTTGATAAAGTAGATAATTTGATTGTTGGTGGAGGGATGACGTATACATTTATTAAAGCGCAAGGAGGAAAAATAGGAGACTCTATTTGCGAAGATGATAAACAAGAATTAGCATTAGAGATTTTAAAGAAAGCTGAAGAAAAAGGAGTGCAAATACACTTGCCGGTTGATGTAATTGGGGCAGATGCATTTGATAATAATGCTAATACAAAGGCAATGAGTGTAGATACAATTCCTGATGGGTGGCAAGGATTAGATGCAGGACCAGAAACGATAAAGAATTTTCATCAAGTAATTCTAGATTCTAAGACAATACTTTGGAATGGACCTTTAGGTGTTTTTGAAATGGAAAATTTTGCTAATGGAACAATTGCCTTAGGACATTCTATTGCCGAAGCTACAGAAAAAGGAGCTTTTTCTCTTGTAGGTGGTGGCGATTCTGTTGCTGCGGTAAAGCAATTTGGATTTGGTGACAAAGTGAGCTATGTTTCTACTGGTGGAGGAGCGATGTTAGAAAGTCTAGAAGGAAAAACACTTCCGGGTATTGCTGCTATAGAAAATTAACAATCGACTAAATTATTGTAAGAAAAGTCTTAATAAACTCAAAAGTTATTAAAAATCAGTCGTTTCGACTGATTTTTTTATGTTTTTAACTTGTTGATTTTTTGCGTTTTAGAAAAAAAATGCGATTTTCGCAGCAGCGTTGTTAATAACTTGTTGAAGGTTGACACTATTTACCATTAAATATCCGTTAGTTTGAGTAATTGTAAACAATATCTGAAATGATTAAAAATTGTTGGTTTTATCTTAGTTTTCTTTTTTGTCTAGTTTCGTTACAAGCACAAGATACAATCCCATCCGTAAGCTCTAAAGCGAAACCTTCAAGAATAGTGACACTTGATAAAGAATTAACATTACAAAAAGATACAGTTCAGGTAGTAGATACCACTAAAGTTATTAGTGCGGTCGGAGAGCTTAAAACAACTACATTTACTAAAACAAGTGTTAAAGATAGTGTGATGTATGCGATTGAGGATCATCCTCAATTGGCCAAGTTAGATTCTATTTGGAAACAAGAATTGTATAATTCTAGTTTGTTTGATACTATTTATAAATCAGTTACCGAATTGGATTATAAGCCTGTCGAATATGTAGATCTTCCAACAGATACATTAAAGGCCAGATTAGCAAGATTAAATGCACGTACACCTTTTAACGTTGAATACAATACCTCATTAGAAAGTGTGATTAAAAATTACCTAAAAAATCGCCATGAGCATCTTGAGAGATTGATGGCATTGAGCGAGTTTTATTTTCCATTATTTGAACAAGAATTAGATAACCAAAATATTCCATTAGAAATAAAGTATTTAGCCATAGTAGAATCTGCGCTAAAACCTAGAGCGAAATCAAGAGTTGGAGCTACAGGATTATGGCAATTTATGTTTGGAACCGGAAAAATGTTTGGATTAGAGGTAAGTTCATATGTAGACGAACGAATGGACCCTATTATGGCTACGCAGGCTGCTTGTAAATATTTGGCAAGTCTTTATCGTGTATTTGGTGATTGGGATTTGGCATTAGCATCTTATAATTCAGGACCAGGAAATGTAACAAAGGCGATCAGGCGAAGTGGGGGATACACAAATTACTGGAATATTCGTCATAATCTGCCAAGAGAAACTGCGGGGTATTTACCAGCATTTTTAGCTACAATGTATATTTTTGAATATGCGGAAGAACATGGTTTTAAACCAAGAAAACCAGAATTTGCTTATTTTGAAACAGATACAATTAAAGTGAAGCAGATGATTACCTTGGATCAGGTATCCGAGGTTATGGATATTAATATGGAGGAGTTACAATTTTTGAATCCTTCATATAAGTTAGATATTATTCCTCACATAAAAGATGAAAACTATGTTTTGCGTTTGCCGTTGGATCAAGTAGGTAAATTCGTTGCTAATGAAAACCAAATATATGCGCTAGCACAAGAAGAGTTTAATAAGAGAGAAAAACCACTCCCTAAGCTTATTGAAGCTAATGATAAAATAAGATACCGTGTACGTAGCGGTGATTTTTTGGGGAAAATTGCCAGAAGATATGGTGTACGCGTTAGCCAAATAAAACGATGGAATGGGTTACGTAGTAACAATCTTAGAATAGGACAGCGATTAACTATTTATCCAAGACGCCCCGTAGTTGATAGACCAAAAAAGAAAATAAATACACAAAAAGCAGTTGCAAGTACGAATCCTAGTAGTTCCGAAACGTATACAGTAAAATCGGGTGATACCTTATGGAGCATTTCACAAAAATTCAAAGGAGTTTCGATAGAGAATCTGCGAAGTTGGAATAATATCAGCGGTACCGGAATCAAACCTGGTATGAAGTTAAAATTATCGAAATCTTAATCGTCATTTATTGACTAAAAAAATGCAATTGGAACGGTTTATGATGTTATAACGCGAAGTATATCCGTTATCTGGATAGTATTATTTTTAATATTATAACATCCCAAGTATATTTGTATTATGAAAAAACTAGCTCTAGCCATCATTTGTGTATTTTGTATAGTAAGTTGTACAGAAACTAAAAAGAATACTTCAGAAAAAATTAATGGTTCACTCGCACAATCCATAGGTAAGATTAATGAACTATCTGTAATTATAGATAATGAACTTTGGACAGGTAGTTTAGGAGATACAATACGTAAGTATTTTGGAGCAGAAGTTCCTGGTTTACCACAAGAAGAGCCGTTGTTTTCTATGAGACAAATTCCTCCAGACGTTTTTACCGGTTTAGCTAGAAGATATCGTACGTTTCTAAAAATTCAAGAAGGCGATGAGTCTAAAGTATATGTTGCAAATAATAAATACGCAACTCCACAATTAGGATATGTAATTACTGGAACTAGTCAGGATGAGATTATTCGTCTGATCCAAGAACGGTCAGCAGGTATGATCGCAAAGTATAAAAAAGTAGAAATGCGAGAAAAACAATATCGAATTAAAAAATCGGTAGAATATATTCCGCAGTTAAAAGAAAAGATGGGTATTACGTTTAAAATTCCTTCTGCATATCGTATAGCTAAAGAAGAAGATAAATTCTTTTGGTTGCGTAAAGATATTACAAATGGAGATATGAATCTGATGATATATGAACTTCCTCTAGGAAGTATCCCTAAAGATTCTAGTACAATTGCTAAAATTATTAAAGTAAGAGACTCTATAGGAGTATTAAAAATACCTACTAATTCCGGAAAATTTATTACAGAAGAAGCATATGCACCTTATCTTTTTGAAACTAAGTTAGATGATAAATTTGCTTTCGAAACTAAGGGAACTTGGGAAATCAAAGATCGTTATATGGCAGGACCTTTTGTAAACTACACAATCGATGATGTAGCGAATAATAGACAATTGGTAATAGAAGGTTTTGTTTTGGCTCCATCAGTAAGAAAAAGAAATTTCATGTTCGAATTGGAGGCGATTATCAAGTCCATTAAATTTGAGTAGAAATAGGTAATTTTATATATATTTAGCGGTTTAAAAAATGTAATTAATGAATATTGTTTCTTATATCGCTAAACAGGTTCCTGTTTCTGAAAAGCAAATCACCAAAACCATCGAATTATTAAATGATGGTGCCACAATTCCATTTATTTCTAGATATCGTAAAGAAATGACTGGTAATTTAGATGAGGTAGAAATTGGTGAAATTGTAAAGTATAAAACGGTTTTTGAGACCTTACAGAAAAGAAAGGAAAGTGTACTTGCTTCTATAATAGAGCAAGAAGCGCTTACTCCAGAGTTACAAAAGCGAATAGAAGCTGCACAAACGCTATCCGAAGTAGAAGATCTATATCTTCCGTATAAGAAAAAGAGAAAGACGAAAGCAACCGTTGCTAAGGAGCAAGGACTTGAGCCTCTGGCAAAAATAATCATGGAGCAACGAGAAGAGGAGATTCTTTTTGTGGCATCTCAATATCTTAATGATACAATCATTAATGAAGAACTAGCATTACAAGGCGCAAGGGACATCATTGCAGAATGGGTAAATGAAAATGAAAAGATAAGAAACAGACTTCGAAGATTATACCAACGTAGAGCTGCAATATCTTCTAAAGTTATTAAAACAAAAAAAGATGAAGACGAGGCTCAGAAATATCAACAATATTTTGAGTGGGAAGAACCATTGCATAAATGCCCTTCGCATAGATTATTGGCTATTCTTAGAGCAGAAAACGAAAAGATAGTAAGAGTAAAAATTACAGTTCCAGAAAATGATGCATTAGATATTATTGATGATGTAATGATTACTTCTAATGTAGAAGCTTGTACGGATCAATTATTTTTAGCAATTGCTGATGCATATAAAAGATTACTCGCGCCAGCGATTTCTACCGAAGTATTAAATCTAGCAAAAGAAAAAGCTGATGATAATGCAATTAAAGTATTCGCTCAAAACCTAAAACAATTGCTATTAGCATCTCCTTTAGGCCAAAAAAGAATATTAGCGTTAGATCCCGGTTTTAAATCTGGATGTAAAGTTGTTTGTTTGGATAAGCAAGGAGATTTACTTCATAATGAAAATATCTATCCACATCCGCCACAACGTGAAACGACCAATGCTATAAAAAAGATTAGATCTTTAGTAAATGCTTATAAAATTGAAGCGATAGCGATAGGAAATGGTACTGCTGCTAGAGAAACAGAAGCATTTATTAAAAAAATTCCATTCGAAGGACAGATTCAAGTTTTTATGGTCAATGAAAGTGGTGCATCTGTATATTCAGCTTCAAAAATTGCTAGAGCAGAATTTCCTAGTTATGATGTTACAGTTCGTGGTGCAGTTTCTATTGGAAGACGATTAGCAGATCCATTGGCAGAGTTGGTTAAAATCGATCCTAAAGCAATAGGAGTAGGCCAATATCAGCACGATGTAGATCAAACCAAACTAAAAAATGAATTGGATACGGTAGTAATGAGTTGTGTAAATAGTGTGGGTATTAATGTAAATACGGCCAGTGCACCATTATTAAGTTATGTGTCCGGAATCGGAGACAAGCTTGCAGAAAACATTGTTAATTATCGATCAGAAAATGGAGCGTTAGCGTCCAGAGAGCAATTAAAAAAAGTGCCTAGACTTGGAGGAAAGGCATATGAACAAGCTGCAGCTTTCTTAAGAATAACAGAACCAAAAAACCCATTAGATAACTCAGCGGTACATCCAGAAAGATATAAGTTAGTCTCTAAGATGGCAAAAGATGCTGGAGTTTCCTTAAAAGAATTAATAGGAAATAAAACTGCAATAACTAAAATTAGGTTACAAGATTATATTTCTGAAGATGTTGGATTACCTACTTTAACAGATATTGTAAAAGAATTAGAAAAACCAGGCGTTGATCCAAGAAAGAAGGCAACCGTTTTCGAATTTGATCCAAATGTAAAAACGATTAATGACTTAAAATCAGGAATGAAATTACCAGGCATCGTAAACAATATCACGAATTTTGGATGTTTTGTAGATATAGGTATTAAAGAAAGTGGATTAATACATATTTCTAAACTTGCAAATGATTATATAAGTGATGTGAATGCTGTAGTCCAATTAAACCAACATGTAACGGTTACTGTGATGAGTGTAGATCTATCTAGAAAAAGGATTCAACTTTCGTTAATTGATTAAAACGTTTAAATAAAGTCAAAAAAAATACTCCTTTTGTATAAAAGGAGTATTTACTATATTTTTTTATGCCCCAATAATTACGGTAGTAAACTTACAGTAGCATTTTTTTGAGTGATTCTTGTATTTTCTTCTTTGTTTACAAGATTTGTTAATCTTGTTGTTTTTTGAGTATCAGTATTAAAACCGTTTTTTTCTAATAAAAGGTTATAAAAGTCTTTTTTAGTAGTATTAGTAACTTCTTTCTTGTTTTCCTTGATAGTAATGTCAAAGTTATTTGCCCTTATAAGTGCATTATAAAAATCTACTTTTGATGCTTTAACAGTAGTTGTATTTTCATTAGTGTTTTGAACAGTAGTTTCTTGAGCACTAATAGTTGAGAAAGAAAATAAAATTACGATGGTAAAAAATATAGTTTTCATAGTTTGGGGCTTTATGAAGTTACTTACTTATTTGATTCAAATTTAACACGAAATAATGGTGTTATAAAACATATGAATAACTTTTAGATGAAGTGGTTTTTTATTTCGATGAAATACACAAATTTTATGGTTTTACCGTAAAAACAAAATGCTTTTTGTGTCAAAACAACGATTTTATTGATGTTTTTAGGAGAATATTTTTTATTTATATGCTGTAAATGAGCTAGATGTGAGATGTTTTTAAAATGGAGGTATAATTTTCACAAATCGTTAACAGCTGTGGTGTTTTAATTACTATAAGAGTAAGTTCTTTTGGGAAAACAAGGATTTCATTAATAAAAAATGCCCAACTTAATAAGCTGGGCATTTTTCTACTATATAACTATAGATTATTTTTTCTCTTCTATCTTATTCGGATCTTCTTCTTCTTTAGAGGCGTCTTTAAACTCTTTGATTCCGCTTCCTAAACCTCTCATCAATTCTGGAATTTTTTTACCTCCAAATAAAAGTAAAACCACAGCAACTATCAATGCAATTTGCCACGGGCCTAACATTCCTAAAAATACACTTAATGACATCATGTTCTTAAATTTAGAATACAAAGTTAATAAGATTTAGGTAAAAAAGGCATTTTTAGACAGCTAAAAACTTCTTTTAAGAGAATATTCACACCTTATAATAAGACTATTCACTTTTAAATAACGTTTTAATATAAAATTTGGCATTTTTATCCGCAAGGAGAATATGTATATTTGCGTATCTAACACAACTGTCGATATTAGATTGATGTATGGCTAAAAAGAAAAAAGAACCAAAAAGAATTACTAAGAAGCTATTAAACAAGTATCGATTGGTAATTCTTAATGAAGATACTTTCGAAGAACGAATATCATTTAAGCTGACCAGGCTTAACGTATTTGTATTGTTAATGATTACTTCTATTGTTTTGGTTTCTTGTACAACTATTTTGATAGCGTTTACACCACTGAGAGAATATATTCCTGGATATTCTTCGACCTCTCTTAATCAAAAAGCAACTAGATTGGTTTCTACGGCAGATTCATTAGAAACTGTATTAGCAGTTAATCAGGAATATTATAATTCTATTAAAAAAGTACTTAACGGAGATGTTAAAACTGTTGAGTTTGATATAGATTCTGCTGTACAGTCTCAAAAATTAAATCCAGATGAGGTTGATTTAAACCCATCCGAACAGGATATAAAACTTAGAGAAGAGGTATCTAGAGAAGATAAATATAGTTTGTTTGAGAGTGAAAAATCAAGTACTGATTTTTCGCTTTTTCCTCCTGTTAAAGGAAGTATTACATCTAAGTATAATGTTAATGAGAAACATTATGCCATTGATATTGCTGTACCAAAAGACACTCCAATTAAAGCTGCGGCAGCTGGAACTGTAATTTTTGCAGAATGGACTTCAGAAACAGGTCACGTGATTATATTGGAGCATGGAAACAGTCTTCTTACGGTTTATAAGCATAATGCTTCTTTAACCAAACAGCAAGGCGAGTTGGTAAAGTCAGGAGAAGTAATTGCAACCGCTGGATCTACGGGAGAACTTTCTACAGGTCCGCATTTGCATTTTGAATTATGGAGAGATGGATATCCGACAGATCCATCAAAGTTTATTGATTTTGAATAATAAGATACAATGTCTATTAAATCATTAGGGGCAAAGATTTTTGCAAAGCGCATTCGCAAAAAGATAAATAAATGGGCAAAGAATCCCGTAACTGCACAAAAACGTGTTTTCGATAATTTGATAAGTTCAGCGAGTAATACTGCTTTTGGTAAAGACCATGATTTTGGTAGTATAAGAACTCATAATGATTTTATTAAAAAAGTACCTGTTCGGGATTATGAGCAGCTACGTTCGTATGTTGATCGAGTTGTAAAGGGAGAAAAGGACGTATTATGGCCGGGAAAACCGATATACTTTGCTAAAACTTCTGGAACCACTAGTGGAGTAAAGTATATTCCCTTAACATCGGATTCTATGCCAACTCATATTAGAGCCGCAAGGAATGCAATACTATGTTATGTAGCAGAAAGCAAGAATGCGGCTTTTGTTGATGGAAAAATGATATTTCTACAAGGAAGCCCAGAACTTGTAGAAAAAAACGGAATTAATTTAGGTCGACTTTCTGGTATTGTTGCGCATTATGTTCCCAAATATCTTCAGAAAAATAGATTACCAAGTTGGGAGACGAATTGTATTGATGATTGGGAAACTAAGGTAGATGCTATTGTAGAGGAAACGGTTAATGAAAACATGACTATTATTAGCGGAATTCCTCCTTGGGTGCAAATGTATTTTGAAAAACTTAAAAAGAAGACTGATAAACCAATTGGAGAGCTTTTTAAAAATTTCGAATTATTTATATATGGAGGTGTAAATTTTGAACCATATAAGGCTACTTTCGAAAAACTAATAGGAAGAAAAGTTGCAAGTATTGAGTTATATCCAGCTTCTGAAGGTTTTTTTGCTTTTCAGGATACACAGAATGAAAAAGGAATGCTTTTGCAGTTGGATTCTGGGATGTTTTATGAATTTATAAAAGCTGATGAGTTTTTTGAAGAAAACCACAAGCGACTAACAATTGGAGAGGTTGAAGTCGGAGTAAATTACGTAATGCTTATTTCTTCTAATGCAGGTCTATGGGCTTATAATATTGGAGATACGGTTATGTTTACAGGAACTTCACCATATAGATTAGTGGTTTCTGGTAGAATCAAACACTTTATCTCTGCTTTTGGAGAACATGTAATTGGTAAAGAGGTAGAACAAGCAATTAAAGAAGCAACAGAAATAACAGGTACTATAATTAAAGAATTTACAGTAGCACCACAGATTAATCCAGAAGACTCAGAATTACCATATCACGAATGGTTTATAGAGTTTCAGGAAAATCCCCAAAACCTAGATGATTTTGCTATTGAGATTGACAATTCTTTGAGAAAACAAAATACGTATTATGATGATCTTATCGTTGGTAATGTATTGAGAACTTTAAAAGTTAGGTCGGTTCCAAGAGATGGTTTTAATTTATATATGAAATCTATTGGTAAACTGGGAGGACAAAATAAGTTACCAAGGCTTTCTAATGATAGAAAGATTGTAGATTCCTTAGGAATCAGTATAGGTAAATAAGTTATATATTTGTTAGGAAAAATTTATGACAAGTCAAAAATTAAAAGGAAGAACAAGAGCACAGGAAAGTTCCAGCGCAATAGAACGCATGTATATTACAATGCGACATTTATTCAATAGAGGTTTTTATAAACCGATGGGAGTTTCCGGTGATACTTTAAGAGAAGGATTGCTTACGCTTCGACCAGAAATTTATGGTTCTGTCGCTGAGGAAAAAGTAGAATTAGATGGTTTGTTGTATGTAATTGATCGTTTACCAATTGGTATTGAAGAGTGTAGATATATAAATCTTACTAGTGAAGAAGGTTATAAAAACTCTCATTTTAAAGCGATTGTCCCTCCAAAAAGAAGAAGAAACTGCTACAGGATTGATGAAGAGCAGATGAATATAGAGATCACTCGAGGTAGATCCGAGATATATGATATTCTTACCCACTTAACGTTTTTATTTGTAGAATCTCATAAGATAATGAATCGAGTGGTGATTAATGAAGAAGGAAATGTTACAAGGGATTGGGATAAATTAGAAAAAGCTGTTTCTTCTAAAAAAGAACTTACCAAGGCGCAAAGAGAAGTTGCACTTACACATACAGCAAATATTTTAGGAAGAACTTTCCAGGAGGTGACTTCTATTTACAATAGCTTTTCTTGCCCTGAAAATAAAGAGCGATTTCTTCATATAATATACTGGTTAGGTAAGTTAGCTATTGACGAATCTGTAAATGAAAATAAAAGGATTGTTACTTTTAGTCCGGTTCTAAGAGAACGGTTGGGGCACCATATTCATGGAGAAAGATGGGCAAATAGTATCAAAAACAAGTTAGAAGAGCTAGACTTATTGGATAGGCCAATACACGTTATAAGTGCTAATATGCATAGTGTAATGAATACAATGTATGCACCAATTGCCTTAAAAACGGAATTAAAGAATAAGACTACTTTTGATATTTATGAGTTGCTAAGTGAAGATAAGAGTGACAAGTTAAGAGCTAAGGTGGAAAAATTGGCGTTACAGAAAGGGATGACTTACATAGAAGATCAAAGCGGAACTAATATAAATGTTCAGATTTTTGATAGCGCTAATTATACGGGTGACACCTATGCTTCTTTTATAAAAGATGTTAAGAAAGAAGATAAACCAGTTATTATAGTAATGGATTATGCGTTTGGAGAGCAAGCGTATGAAACGATGGATGAACTTTTGAAACCTTATGTTAAACCTGATGGAGTAAAATATTTGAATGTCAAATCTGTTTCCCTAATGGGAAAAGCGGGTATTTTAGAAGGAGGAAAAGGTGATATTATGATACCGTCCGCTCACGTTTTTGAAGGTACTGCTGATAACTACCCTTTTGATAATGGATTAAAGAAGGGAGATTTAGAAGGTCAAGGTATTGATATATATGAAGGAGCAATGATAACTGTATTAGGAACATCGTTGCAAAACAGAGATATATTAAAGTTTTTTCATGATTCTACTTGGAATGTTATAGGGTTAGAAATGGAAGGAGCTCATTATCAAAAAGCCATTCAATCTGCTTCTAAGTTAAGAGGAAGCATAAGTTCTGATGTAAAAGTGAATTATGCTTATTACGCTTCTGATAATCCATTAGAAACAGGAAGTACATTAGCATCAGGAGGATTAGGGACTACAGGAGTAAAACCTACATATTTGATTACCGAAAAGATTTTAGAGCAAATATTTAAAGAAGGATAAGAATAATGACCCAGGAAAAAACAAATAATATAGAAATAGATCTAGGACAGTTTTTTAGGTCTCTCGTAAAAGGCTTGAAGGGGTTGTTAAAACTTTTGATAAAAGCTCTATTATTTTACAAGAAAAAATGGGTTTTGTTTTCAATTTTATTCATTTTGGGAGCCATTGGCGGCTATTTTATTGAGAAGGCTTTAGTTTTAAACAAGAGGCATAAACAAGAAATTATTTTAGCTCCAAAATATAGTACTATTCCTTACATATATGATTTTGTTGAAAATTTACATATTAAATTTAAAGATAGACTTTTCCTAAAGGAAATAGATTTAGATTCATCTGATATAAAGGATCTTAAAAAGATAGTTATAGAGCCAATAATTGAATCAAAAGATGTTTTGGATAAACTACAAATCATTTATACGGGTCAAAATTATTTTAATAAATTTATGGACGGATATGAAGATGAGGTTTTAAAAAGTGAGAAGTATAAAAGTTTTTTTAAAAACCATAAATTGACCTTAGTATTTAAAAATGAGAATAAGAATAATGCTAAAATTTCTAAACAGTTATTAAGTTTTATAAGTGCTAATCAATATTACGCTAAAGAACTTTCTTTGATTCAAAAACAGACAAAATCCGATTTAGAAAAAAATAAAAACACATTGGTTTTTATTGAAGAATATTTAAATAAATTAAACAAAAACCCAATTGCTCAAACTAACGAAATGATAGTTTTTGGAGATGAATCAAAAATACCTACAATAGCTTCTTTAATAGATAAAAAAGCATCTTTATTAGAAACAATTAATGACCAAGAAAAAATTTTGGAATTAGATACTCAGTTGGTAGATGTTGTAGATTACGGAAATGTAGTAAGGGATCCTGTGGCAATACATAAGCGATTAATCTTTCTATTACCAATATTACTTTGTGTTCTTGTATCCTTTATTTTTTTAATAAAGAACTCTTCTAGAAAATTAGAAAATTTCATTAACAATTAGGTTTATGTTTAAAAGTGTGCTAGTAACCGGAGGAGCAGGGTTTATAGGTTCAAATTTTTTGAATTACCTATCGACCTTTTCAGACATCAAGATTGTTAATCTAGATAAGCTTACATATGCTGCCAACTTAGAAAATATTAAAATCCGGAAGGACTGCGATTATACTTTTGTAAAAGGAGATATCTGTGATACTCAATTTGTACAAAAGGTTTTTGAAGAGTATAAAATTAATAGTGTAGTTCATTTTGCAGCAGAATCTCATGTAGATAATTCTATAACAAATCCAGGAGCTTTTATAGATACTAATATTGTTGGGACTTTCAATTTGCTTCAAGCTGCGTATAAAAATTGGATGGAGGCTCCTAATGTTTTTAAAACGGGAATGGAAAATGCTAGATTTCTCCATGTTTCTACGGATGAGGTTTATGGAACTTTAGGAAAAACAGGATTGTTTACTGAAGAAACTTCATATGCTCCTAATAGTCCCTATAGCGCATCTAAAGCTTCTTCTGATATGTTGGTTAGAAGTTATTTTCATACATACGGTTTACCCGTGGTTACTACAAATTGTTCTAATAATTATGGACCCAGACAACATAATGAGAAGCTAATTCCAACGATTATAAGAAAAGCAATTTCCCAAGAAAGTATTCCTATTTATGGTGATGGCAAGAATATACGTGATTGGTTGTATGTTTTGGATCATTGTAAAGGAATTAATTTAGTTTTAGAAAAAGGTAAGCTGGGTGAAACCTATAATATCGGGGGAAAAAATGAACGAGAGAATATATATATTGCTAAGACAATATGTGAAATTCTAGATAAGATTAAACCATTAGAAAGTCAGAAATCTTATTCAGACCTGATTACTTATGTAAAAGATAGACCAGGTCATGATTTTAGATATGCAATTGATGCTTCTAAAATTGAAAACGAATTGGGGTGGTGTGCAGAAGAGAATTTTGAGTCAGGAATTGAAAAAACAATACACTGGTATTTAGAGAAGTACAATTTGTAATTGTCATTCCAGCGTAGGCTGGAATCTATAAATTTTAAAAATGAAAGGAATCGTATTAGCAGGAGGATCAGGAACGCGTTTACACCCATTAACGTTGGCGATTAGTAAGCAATTAATGCCTGTATATGATAAGCCTATGATTTATTATCCACTTTCCACATTAATGTCCGCAGGTATAAGAGAAATACTGATAATATCTACTCCATTAGATTTACCGTTATTTAAGAAACTGTTAGGTGATGGTGAGAAATATGGATGCGTTTTCGAATATGCAGTTCAGGAAGAACCAAATGGACTAGCAGAAGCTTTTGTTATTGGCGAAAAATTTATTGGAGATGATAAAGTAGCATTGATTTTAGGAGATAATATTTTTTATGGTTCGGGTTTGGAAGAGTTATTAGAGAGTAATAATGATCCCGATGGCGGAATCATATATGCATATCACGTACAGGACCCCGAACGATATGGAGTAGTAGATTTTGATGATAAAGGAAATGCTATTTCTATTGAGGAAAAGCCCAGTAATCCTAAATCAAACTATGCAGTTCCTGGAATTTATTTTTATGATAATGAAGTTGTTCAAATAGCCAAAAATATTAAACCAAGTGATCGAGGAGAATTGGAAATAACAGACATTAATAATGCTTATTTAGAAAAAGGTAAGTTGAAGGTTAGTATTTTAGATAAAGGAACGGCTTGGTTAGATACTGGAACTTTTAATTCTCTTATGCAAGCTTCTCAATTTGTTCAGGTAATAGAAGAGCGACAAGGTTTAAAAATTGGAGCAATTGAAGAAATAGCTTATAAAAAAGAGTTTATAACTAAGAATGAACTAGAAAATTTAGCAAAACCACTTATTAAAAGCGGGTATGGTAAATATTTATTGCAATTAGATTAAGTATGGAAATTGAAAAAACGCCTCTAGAAGGTTGTTTTATAATAAAGCCAAGAATATTCGAAGACGAAAGGGGTTCTTTTTTCGAAAGTTTTAATTTGAAAAAGTTTAAAGAAATAACAAAACTAGAAATAGATTTTGTGCAAGATAATCAGTCAATTTCTTCAAAAGGAGTGTTAAGGGGATTACATTTTCAAAAAGGTAAATATGCGCAAGCAAAATTGGTAAGGGTTACAAAAGGTAGTGTGCTAGATGTTGCTGTAGACCTAAGACCCGATTCTAAAACTTTTGGAGAATACTTTTCGATTGAACTGAATGATCAAAATAATTATCAACTATTTGTTCCAAGAGATTTTGCACATGGTTTTGTAGTACTTAGCGATAAAGCGATTTTTAATTATAAATGTGACAATTATTACCATAAAGAAGCTGAATCTGGTATAATTTTTAACGATTCTAATTTAGGAATTGATTGGAAATTAAAATCATCAGAAATATTATTATCACCTAAAGATAAGGTTTTACAAAGCTTTAATGATTTAAATAAATGATATAAAATTCTTTTTTTTTATCTAAAACACAGTACCTTTGGGGCACTTTTAAAAAGATCAATAGTAACCGATTATGAGTAATAAAGAAAACAGTTCTGAAGAAATTGACCTTGGTCAATTATTTAAACTAATAGGTGATGGGTTCAATAAATTATTTCGATTCATAGCTAATATTTTTAAAGTAATATTTCATACAATTATTTTAGTTCTTCAATTTATTAGAATTCATTTTTTGAAGTTTGTAATTGCTGGAATTATTGGTTTAGCAATAGGCTGGTACTGGGATTCCATTTCGGAAAATGTATATAGGTCTTCAATGATTGTTGAACCAAACTTTGACAGTTCTCAACAATTATATAATAATATTGAGTTTTATAATGAATTGGCAAAGGAAGGAGCTTATAAGACGTTAGCAGCTTCTTTAAAGATATCTGATAAAGAAGCAGAAACAATAACTAAAATTAAAATAGAAGCATTTTCTGATGATAATCAAAAATTAAAACAATTTAGCGATTTTGTTTCTACATTAGATTCGATATCAAGAGCAAGTTTGAGTTATGAAGAATATTTAAAGAATTTTAACAACATTAATTCTAGGTTCCATAAGATTGAGTTAAAATCAAAGAATCCCGAAGTTGCAA
The DNA here is from genome assembly GCF_003443695.1 of Aquimarina sp. AD1. NCBI lineage: Bacteria > Pseudomonadati > Bacteroidota > Flavobacteriia > Flavobacteriales > Flavobacteriaceae > Aquimarina > Aquimarina sp. AD1. Next base: position 3,913,851 of record NZ_CP031966.1, read on the forward strand.
AAAAATGTCAAAATGCGATAGTTCGTTCTATTGAAAATAATGATTATTTCAATATTCAAAAACAAACTAATGAATTAAATCTCAGAATTAGTGATTCAGTAACAAGAAAACAATTAGTTGAGCTAGATTCCCTTAAATTGTTTTATCAAAACCTGAAATTGTTAGAGATTAAAAAACCCGAAAACACAGCTGGAACGAATATAAATTTGAGTTCTGAAAATCAAAACTTAGATAGATCGGAAATCACGTTGCTTAAAGAGGTTAAACAACTTAATGCAGAAATTATTAAGTTGAATGAAAGAAAAGCGGATTCAGGTAATATCATTAATGTAATTTCTGATTTTCCTGATAAAGGAGGATTAGTAAATGATTTCTTTTTAAAGAAAAAGGTGTTATTGCCAATCGGCTTAGTTTTCTTGACCTTTTTATTTCTTATACTTCTATTAGTGAATAAATATTTAAAAAACTATAATAGTGGCAATGATTAGAAGGTTTACTTGATTAGACATTGCTAAACTAAATAGGATGAGTTTTTAAAATGAGATCTAAGGAAGAAAATAATATGAGAGTTCTCGTAACAGGTGGGGATGGCCAATTAGGAAAATGTATAAAAGCATTAGAGATGGGGCATCCGACTATAGATTTTCGTTTTGCTAGTTCGAAGGTTTTGGATATTACCAATAAAAAAAACATTGCTGAGTTTTTTAAGAATAATTCCTTGGATTATGTAGTTAATTGTGCTGCATATACTAATGTAGAACAAGCGGAAAAAGAACCTGACAAGGCTTATTTAGTAAATGCGGAAGGAGTTAAGAATTTAGCAGAAATTTGTAAGAAGTATGATGCAACTTTAATTCATATTTCTACAGATTATGTTTTTGATGGTCATAAGAATACTCCTTATACCGAAGAAGATGTGCCCAATCCTATCAATGAATATGGTAAGTCTAAATTGGCAGGAGAGCAGTATATTGAAGAAATTTTAAAGTCATATTTTATTATAAGAACCTCTTGGTTGTATTCACAATATGGTAAAAATTTCTATAAAGCTATTAGAGAGAAGTGTAAGACGGAAAAGAAACTGGCGATTACCACTTCTGAAGTGGGTACTCCTACCAACGCTAATGACTTAGGATATTTTTTGCTGCAAATTATCGAAATAAAAAGTAAAAAATTTGGAGTTTATCATTTCAGTAATTCGGGTAGTGCTACTTGGTATGATTTTGCGCGAGAAATAGTTAAAAGATTAGGCAAACTAGAAACAATAAAGCTTGAAAAAATAGATAATTACCCTACTTTTGCCAAACGTCCAGGATATAGCGTTCTGAGTAAAGAAAAGAGTTTAAATTCCTTTGATTTGAATCTTTTGAATTGGAAAGAATCATTGAAAAAACTAATGATAGAAATAAATGAATATTTTATACCCTTTAAAATTTCGTCCAATTTTAAAAGAAAAAATGTGGGGAGGGAATAAACTAAAAACTATTCTGAATAAAGAGACTCACCTTAATAATATTGGAGAAAGTTGGGAAATTTCAACTGTTGGCAAAGATATTTCAGTAGTTGTTAATGGTAATCTCAAAGGAGCTAATTTAGCTGATCTAATTAAAGAACATAAGAAAAATCTACTTGGGAATAAAGTATATAATCAATTTGGTGATCAATTTCCTCTTTTGGTTAAGTTTATAGATGCTAAACGGAATTTATCGGTTCAATTACATCCTAATGACGAGTTAGCAATGAAAAGGCACAATTCCTTTGGGAAAACTGAAATGTGGTATGTAGTTCAGGCGGATAATGATTCCAACTTAATAGTGGGTTTCAACAAGAATACTTCCAAAGAAGAATATAAAAAGTATTTGGAAGAAGGAAAGATTACAGAATTATTAAACTTTGAGAATATAGTTGCTGGAGATAGTTATTTTATTAAAGCCGGTAAAATACATGCGATTGGGGCAGGTTCTTTAATAGCAGAAATTCAGCAGACCTCTGATGTTACTTATAGGGTTTATGATTGGGATAGAAAAGATAGTAACGGAAACACAAGGCAGTTACATACGGAGTTAGCACTAGATGCTCTAGAATATGAAATTAATAATGACTTCAAGTTAGTTTTTGATCAAAGAAAAAACATCTCAAATCAAATAGCTCACTGTAATTATTTTACCACAAACTTTTTAGAAATAAATAATAAGATTGTTAAAGATTACTCTAGTTTAGATTCTTTCGTAATTATTATGTGTATTGAGGGAGAGGGAGAGATAATTAGTGATTCTTGTTCAAATTCTATATCGATTGGAGAAACAATGATGGTCCCTGCTAATTTTAAAGAAATTAGTTTTAAAAGTGATTTCATGAAACTACTAGAAGTTTATATTGATGAGTTATAAAGGATTTAAACTAGATTAATTAATTCAAACCTGATAAGATATTAGATAATAATGAGTGAAAACAATAGAATAAAAAACTTAATTGTTTTTGGAACAAGGCCTGAAGCGATCAAAATGGCTCCCTTAGTAAAGGAATTTCAAAATCATACAAATATCTTTGAAACAAAAGTTTGCATCACTGCGCAGCATCGAGAAATGCTGGACCAGGTATTATCATTTTTTGAAATAATTCCTGATTATGATTTGGATCTTATGAAACCGAATCAAAATCTTTATACCCTAACGGGAGATATTATCACTGGACTAAAACCGATTTTGGAAGAATATGAACCAGATTACGTATACGTTCATGGAGACACAACAACTACAATGGCTTCTGGGATATCAGCATTTTATTCGGGAGCAAAGGTGTGTCATATTGAGGCGGGATTAAGAACTCATAATATGAAATCCCCCTTTCCTGAAGAAATGAATAGATGTATAACCGGTGTAGTCTCTGATTTTCATTTTTCACCAACCGAAACATCTAAGCAGAATTTAATTAATGAAAATAAATCATCAGATTCAATCTTGATTACGGGTAATACCGTTATTGACGCATTACAGTTTAGTGTGAATAAGGTTGACTCTTCAGGTTTTAATGATGAGGAAATAGAAGAACTTAAATCAATTGTAGAGATAAATAAGAAACTAATATTGGTTACAGGTCATAGAAGAGAAAATCATGGACAAGGATTTGTCAATATTTGTGAGGCATTAAAAGAGATTGCTACTAATAATCCTGATACTCAAATTATCTACCCTGTACATTTAAACCCAAATGTACAAAAGCCAGTATATGAGCTTTTAGATAAGATAGAAAATATTAATTTAATTTCACCATTATCGTATCCGGCTTTTGTATGGTTAATGAATCAATCGTATTTAATTATTACGGATAGTGGAGGGGTACAGGAAGAAGCACCTAGTTTAGGTAAACCAGTTTTGGTAATGAGAGATACGACAGAAAGACCTGAAGCAGTCAATGCGGGAACAGTAATACTTGTTGGAACCGATAAGAATAGAATAGTATTTGAGGCAGAAAAATTATTAAAAGATAAAGTATCTTATGAAGGTATGAGTAAGCTTCATAACCCCTATGGTGATGGAAAAGCATGTGGAAAAATAGTTGACTTTATAAAAAACGTTTGAAATGAAAATTTGATTTTCTATAATTCCATTATTGAATGATATTGAATAGATGTAGATTGATAATTTAAAATAAGATAATATTAAAAAGAACTGATTATGAGTTTTTTAAAGTATACAATTTTAATTGCTTTGCTTTTATCCTTACTAGTAGGTTGTAAGAAAGATGATGATATTGTTATGGAGGTTATCGAAGTTATCGAAGAAACAACTCATAAGGACGCCGTATATTTTCCTTTGAAAATTGGTAATCGTTGGGTTTATGATGGAATTTACGATACAAGGGATGTAATGTTTCCAGGGAATGAATATCAGAGATACATTATGGATAAAAGAGTTATCTCGGATACCTTAATTGATAATATTAAATTTTATAAGGTAGAAGCTATAAAAACACCATACGAGACCTTAGGTGATAGACCTGATGATATTAGTACATTTTATGAGTACTATACTATTGATAAGGACGCAAATTTATTTGATTATACAAAACAAAAAAGATATATTTCAGTATTGGGAGGTGATTCCGATTATATAATTAAAAACTGCAGCTTATCTGATCAAGATTTAGATGACATGCCTAAGGACACTGTTTTTTTCGATTTAGCAACAAAACATAAGAGATTAAACCTTAATCGAGGATATTACCATAGACCTAAATGCGACTTTATAAAGGAAATTGGAGTAGTAAAATACAGGTTTTTTCTTGACTCTTCGGACATAATCGAATCACTTTTAGCTTGTAAAATAGATGATATAGAATATGGGGATACTTTCTTATTGCACGATAAAAAAATTAATTTGATTAATTCATTATCTCCAAGAATAAAAACAATACGATTAAACTGGAATAAATTTGAATTAGGAAATTTTGATCAGTATGAATTATACAAGAAAGAAACAGATAATTTTGAAATAGATAAAGGAGAATTGATATATCAGTCAAACAATTTATCGGATACTGGTTTTGTAGACGAAGAGGTTGTACATGGAAAAGATTATTATTATAAATTATATGTGTTAGATGAATTCGATAATGAATTAGCAAATTCTAATGTGGTGTTCGAAAAACTTATATATGAAAAGATTCATGTTGGGGGGTTTTTAAATCAAGTTTTTCTAAAGACGCAGGCAAGATACGACGATTTCGCAAATCATGAATATACAAAAGTTGAGTTTTTAGAGGTTGATGGACAATACGGATTAGATAGTAATAATCTTGAAGAGTTATGTACTATTAATAGTGTAAAAAAACTGGTTATTAAAAATTTTAATAATTTAACTTCAGTAGATGGTCTTTCTAATATTACCGAATTAGAATTCTTAGAGATATCAGGCTCTTCTAATCTAACTTCTTTAGAAGGCTTAAAAAATGCGAAAGGGTTGAAAGGGATAGTTCTTAGTGGTTGCAAGGTAAATCTCTTAGAGCATTTAGATGTTAGTGAATTAGAAACTTTGGAAATTTTAAGTTGTAATGTAACTTCGTTAAATACTTTTCCCGAAATGCCTAAGTTGAGAGATTTGACAATTAGGTCTTATGGAAATTTAACTTCATTAGATGGTCTTTCTAATATTACCGAATTAGAATTCTTAGAGATATCGGACTCTTCTAATCTAACTTCTTTGGCGGGTTTAAAAAATGCGAAAGGGTTGAAAGGTATAGTGTTTAGTGGTTGTATTGTAAATCTCTTAGATGATTTAGATGTTAATGAGTTAGAAACTTTGAAAATTTCATTTTGTAATGAATTAACTTCGTTAGATACTTTTCCCGAAATGACTAAACTGAAAGATTTGAGCATTGTATCTTATAAAAATTTAACTTCATTAGAAACTTTAAATACCTTGAATTTTGAAATTTTAGATATCAGCTCTTGTGATAATTTAAGTGCGTTAGGTGATTTTATTAATGTTACTGAACTGAAGCGTTTACAGCTCCTCGGTTGTCATAAGCTAAGCATGTTAGGTGATTTTACGAATTTGAATAAATTAGAAGATTTAACTGTTATTCGTTGCAACAGTTTAACTTCATTAAATGGTTTGTCAAACATAAAAGAGACAAATAGCTGGTCTATAAATAATAATTCTGCATTAAGAGATTTTTGTGCTTTGCAAAATGTGGCACAATTGAACCCTCCCTCAGAAATTAGGATATATGATAATTATTATAATCCGACAATAGACCAAATTAAAACAGGTGATTGTAAGATTGATTAGCACATAATTAATTGTAACAATAAGTAGGAAGATCTTATAAATAAATGATAAAAAACAAGGCTAAAAAATTGACAAATTTGTTTCCAGAAGAAACCAAAAGAATATTTAGTAATTTTGGCTACTTATCCGTTATACAGGTTTTTAACTTAATATTTCCTTTGATAATATATCCTTATTTGATAAGGACAGTGGGTAAAGAAAATTATGGTATCATTTTATTTGCTCAAAGTATCACTATTTTCTTTGGATTGTTAATAAATTATGGTTTTCACTTTTATGGAACCAACAAAGTTTCTACTAATCGAGATTCTAAGAAGAGTTTAGGAAAAATTGTTAGTACCATTTTTACAATTCAAGTTGTATTTTATTTAGTATCTATTTTGCTTCTTTTCGTAATTATTTTTTTTACAGATCAATTTTCAAGAGAGCCTCTTATATTGTTGTTTGCTAGTTATTTGTGTTTAAATGAGATTATGATACCTGTTTGGTATTTTCAGGGAATTGAGAATATGAAATTTATAGCCATTTGTAATTTTTTATCAAAACTTGTTTCTTTTATTTTAATTTTCATTTTGGTTAATGAAACCCAAGATTATACTAATATTCTTGTTGCTTACTTTATAGGAGCTTTAATAAGTGGTGTTTTTTCCTTTTATAAAATTTTTGTTATGGATAAGATTAAATTTCTTTTACCAAAAAGAATAGAGATTAAGGAAACACTTAAGGAAAGCTTTCCCCTTTTTATGTCTCATATCCTTGGTGGTGTAACTGCAAAGAGCAACTCTTTTCTTATAGGCCGATTTGTAGGAACTGTAGAACTGGCGTATTATGATTTAGCGGAAAAACTTGTAAATCTTTCAGCAATGTTTTTCCGAAACTTTTCTAACGCTATTTTTCCGAACGTCGCAAAAAGTAAAAATTTTAAACTTGCAAGAAAAGCACTTCACATTTCACTAGTGCTTTCGTTTGTTGCGATTATTATTTTATATCTTATGTCTGATTGGGTTGTTATTTTCCTTGGAGGGATTGAAATGTTACCAACTACTGATTATCTATTTATTTTAAGTTTCTCCATAATTAATAGAGCTGTTGGACCGATAATTAACACTTCTATTTTAGTAGTTAATAATTTAAATAAACTATTAGGTTATAGCTTTGTAGTAGCTTTTGTGTCATATTGTATAGGTGTTTTACTTTTGTTTTATTTTGAAATGATTACCAGTTTTAATATAGTTTACGTATTTCTTATGTCTGTTCTTATGATGTTGACATATAGGATTTATTATTGCTTTAAATATGGATTTAAAAAATGGTTTATAGCTTAGTTAAAAGTTTTTTAAGAAAACTAAAAATTAAAAAGATAAAGAAAAACCTAGGTAAGGTTGGTTCCAATTTTGTTTGGAAAGGTTCATATGTGGAATATCCCGAAAATGTTGAAATTGGAAATAATGTTTATATAGGACCAGAAGCTAGATTACATGGATTAGGAGGAATAAAAATAGGAGATGGTGTTATTAGTGGACCTAGATTAACCATATATACTTACAATCATAATTATATAAATGCTAAATATTTACCTTATGATGAGGTGCACTTATTAAAAGAGGTAACAATAAAAAATAATGTTTGGTTAGGTGATAGTGTAAGCATATTACCAGGTGTTACAATTGGAGAAGGCTCTATAATTGGAATGAGAAGTGTAATAGTGAAAGACATACCACCTTTCTCTATTGTTGGTGGTAACCCAGCTAAGGTTATTAAAAAAAGAGTGGATATTGATAATTATGCCAGTTTAAATTTAGAATCAAAAAATTATTTGTTTAATAAAGATAAGCATGGACTTAAGCCTATTTTAAAGAGAATAAGAAAAGATGCGGAATAGGAAAATTACAATAGTTGGTTATTTAGGGTATGATAATCTGGGAGATGATTTAATGCTAGACTGTTTAATTGAGAACATACAAAAATCATATCCAAAATTGGAGATTGATGTTCTTACTAAAGAGACTGAAAATATTAAGTCGATAGTTAAGAAACATAAAAACATCAATATTTATTTTTTTAAGAATAATAATAAGTTAGGCAATTTAAAATTATACTTAAAATCAATCTTAGGCAGCAAATTAACTATTTGGTCTGGAGGCACGTGTTTTTCTGATGAGGATGGGGTAGGAAACTTCCTTTATTTTTTTATAAACATGTTGCTTTTAAGAAAATTTGCTTATGTTGGAATTGGAATTGGAAACCTAACGAATAAAAATTCCATATTTAAATCTAAACTATTACTAAATAGAATGGCTTTTGCTTCTTTTAGAGATAAAAAATCATTTGAGAAAGCTAGCCTTTTAAGTAAAAACAATAATATTTATTTAACAAGTGATCTTTCTTATATTTTTGATATTAATAAATATAAAATAAAGGTTGAAAAACCATATGTTTTAGTAAGTTTAAGGGACTTAACGAGCTATTACACAAAAGATTCTTTAATTGCTCGTAAAGAAAGTGTTATAAAGTTTATTGAAAAAATTATTGAAGATGATGGAAAGCTTAAAATATTTTTTTTGCCAATAGATAGTATTAAGGATTATAATGTAAATAGAAATGTATATGATAGGTTAATAAAAAAACATAAAAATAGTGATATTACCTTTTTTGAGAACCCGTCTTTTGAATCAAAAATAGAACTTATTGCAGGAGCAGAGTTAAATATATCAGAAAGACTACATAGTATGGTACTTTCAAAATTATACAATAAAAAATGCCTAGCTTTAAGTTATAGTCCTAAAATAGATAGGTTTTTTACAGAAATAAATGATCAAAACTATTTTTCTCATGTAGAAGTTATTACTTATGAGAAACTAGTGGAGATGCATGAAAATGTTAGAAATAGTGAATTTGCTGATTTAGCGGAGATACTTTCAGTTAAAAAAGCACTAGCCTATAAAAATGTTAGTATTTTAAAACAATATTTATAAAAAAGTAGAATGCTTTTTAAGCTAAGTAAACTTACAAAGGAAGAATACGTTTTCTTAATAGGGCATTTGCTTTGTTTAGCAATAGGAGAGAGTGTTTTAGGTTATATAATTATCTCAGTATTGTTTTTATATGCTTTAAGAAACTTATTAAAGCATAACTATACACCCGTATTTCTATTATTACTATTAGGAAGTTATCATTCTAAATTTAATAGTGTTTACACCACAGAATTGGGTGGCATAAATTTTATATACCTGCTAATCATTTGTTTTGCTTTAATTAGTATGATAAAAATTAACTTGCCTAAAAAGAGTTTGTTCTTTTTAGCACCTATTTTTATTTTATACATTCTTAATGCTATTTTTGGTTTTTACTTTAAATATTCATTTGGATGGTATGTTAATGAATTGATTTCATTTACCATATTTTACTTTTTTATAATTATAATTATTGGTTTTAGTAAGGAACAGCGTACAAATGTCCTACAAGTTTTAGCGCATTATGTAATATATTTTTATCCAGCGCTAACATTAGTCTCAATTATAACTGCGGGTGAAGAAAATCTGTTTTTTGACGAATTTGAGAAGTTTTATTTTATATCTATTATTCCAATTCTATTCTTAAAAATACCACGTAAATTCTTAATTATTCTTTTACATATAGTTGTTTTTTCATTAAAAGCAAAGTACACCTATACCAGTAGTTTAAATATCCTTTTTATAGCTATATCTGTTGTAATGTTATTTTTTATTATTAAAATATCATTGATAAAGAAAGTAGGATTTGTAGTTTTAGTTTTTTTAGGTGCTTTTATTGTTTATCAAACGAGTAGTAAGCTAACGAAATTCAAAATATATCAAGCTCAAACAGCAATTCCTAAAATGTTTGAAGGAGATGTGTCTTCAATCCCTAAGTCTCCAAGGGTTAGAGCTGTAGAATTTATTATATCTTTTGAAAACCTCAAACAAGCGGGAATGATTTTCCAATTAATTGGAAAAGGCTATGGTAGCTACATTGATGATAATGAAACTAATTTTTTTAAAAAGTATAAGATAAGGTTAAAAGAAGAGGATTATTCGGAAGTAGAAACAAAACTCCAGCACTATAAAAAGGGGCATGGAGGAATTTCGTACATTCCTATTAAAATGGGAATTGTTGGTTTAGTTTTGTTTCTCATTTTTTGCATAATGTCATTTTTTGTATTAATTAAATATAAAAATCTAAAATGGTTAGCAATTTCGGCACCGTTTTATATAATTACCACATTCTCTTACGGTATGAAAAACTTTATTTTTGTAGGCGTAGTAATTGGTTTAGTTTTGTCCATTAACTATAAATATCCTAATGAAAAAAGAACCTCTATATATAGTTGATTTACTAGCCGAGAAGGGACATATACTTTTCGTAAAAAAAGTTATAGAAATTCTTTCTAAAGAATATGAAATAATCTTTATTTCTTCATCTAGATACTGTAAGTTGATAGGAAATAAAAGAAATATAGAGATCAAAAATTATCTTTTCGAATACGGGAATAGATATTCATTTATAGTAAAGCAACTAGTTATTATTAAAAATGTTAAGAAAAAGATAGACAAACATACTAAGATAATAATTACAGGGTTTGAAAACATTTCTTTTTCTATATCGTGGAATGTAAGAAATAGAACATTTGTATATCTTCACAATAATATTGATAAAGAAGGAATCAGTCAATGGTTTTTAAAAAAGATCGATAAAAGAGTCGCATTTTTTGTATTTGAAAAATATATACAGAAACACTTTTATAACCTTAAAAATCAGACATTTTATATTCCGCACGCTTTGAATTATAATCCATCAAATTATAAGGAATTTGAACAAAGTAATATTATTTTTGCACCAAATTTAAATATAGATTCCGAGCATTTTAATAATTTATTAGAATTTAGTTCAGATAATAACTTGAAATTATATATAAAGAGTAAATCAAAAAGGAAGTTTAATGATAAAATGGTTGTATTAAAACCATATTTTGATAATTATTTTGAAATTTTGGAAAAAGCTAAATATGTAGTGCTCGATATTCCTTATAAATATAGAGTAAGTGGTGTTTTTTATGAAAGCATGTCATTAAATAAGAAAATAATACTAATTAACCCTCAAGGTCTATATGGTAGGGAAATGTATAGATTATATCCCAACAATATTTCCCTTGGTTTTATGGAAGAACAACTAGTGAGAAATTCTGATAATTCAATTTTTCTAAAAGCTCATAATGATTCAGAAATAAGAAAAAAAATAACGAATGCAATTCAATAAGAAAATACTAGTTGTAGAAAACCTTTATCCTCTTCAAACTAGAAGTTTTAGAATTGAAAACAGTTTGGTTAATAATGATCAGGACGTTGATTCTATAATGTGGAATAGGAATGGTGTGGAAGTAACAAATGAAAAAAACCATTTTGTTTTTACTAAAATATCAAGGAATAAATTTAGGAAGCTAATCAGTATTTATTCTTACTATAAATTTATTAAACAACAACTTAAAAAAAAGGACTATGATGTTTTAATAGCGTCTCATTGGGATATGCTGTTCTTATGTTTTTTACTTAAGAAGAAAAATCAAAATCTTGTATATGATAACTTAGATATGCCTACGCATAAGTATTTTGTAGTGCGTAAGTTTTTTAGAATATTAGAGCTTATAGCTTTATTACGAACAGATGGTATTATTTATGCTTCGCGATTTTTCAAAGAATTTTATAGCAGTAAAATTCCATCTGTTGTTATTGAAAACAAACCATTAAAATATATAACGAAAGATTATAAATCAATCAATAATGAGGGAGGAAAGTTAACTGTAGCTTTTTTAGGTACTTTAAGGTATATAAAAAGCCTAAAGATTCTAATGGATGCGGTTGGGAATTTACCAAATATGAACCTTATAATAAAGGGATCTGGTTTTGCAGAAGAACTTATAGAATACAAGAAACAAAAAGGATATCCAAATGTAACATTAGAAGTGGGTTGGTACAATTATGATGATCTTGGTAAGCTGTTTTTAAAAACGGATTTGATTTGGGCGGCTTATCCTAGTAAAGATTTTAATGTTAAATATGCTATTTCTAATAAGTATTTTGAATCACTGATTTTTAATAAACCTTGTATCTTTGCAGAAAATACAAAGCTGGGAGATTTTGTAATTGCTAACAATTTGGGCTTTACGGTCGATCCTTATAATAAATTGGCCATAGAATCATTATTAATTAAGATCAACAATAATAGGCCGGTCATTAATAAAGTTAAAACTTCTCAAGTTAATCATTCTTTAAATGAGAAGTTTTGGGAGGATGAAGAAAAAAAATTAATCCCCTTTATATTAAATTTATAATTATGGAAAAAACTTTAACCTTGCTTTATCATGAAGTAACTGACTTTCCGGAAAAGACTGGTTTTCAAAGAAAATCTGCTAATCCTTATAAGCATCCGTTGAAGGAGTTTATTGCTCATATAGATTTGGTTAAAAATTCAGGTAAAAGAGTTTTAACGATTAATGATTATCCATTTAATAAGAAGGAAGATACTATTTTTTTAACTTTTGATGATGGTGGTAAATCTGCATTGCAAGCTGCGGACATATTAGAAGAAAAAAACATGAGGGGACATTTTTTTATAACTACCAGCATGATAAATAATAAATATTTTGTTAACGAACAGGATATTCGTGAACTACAAAATAGAGGACATATAATAGGGTCACATTCTCATTCGCATCCCAATGTCTTTAAAAGCTTATCTAAAGATAAAATGATTTCAGAATGGAGGACAAGCAAAAAAAAACTTGAAGATTTATTAGGATTAGAAATCACTTCTTGTTCGATTCCTGGTGGCGATGCTAATAGGAACACTTATAAAACCGCTTTTGATGAAGGTTATAGTTTTGTGTTTAATTCCGACCCCAGCCTAAAGATTGCTTGTGTTGAGGAAAACAGATATATCATAGGACGAGTATGTCCCAAGAAAGGAAAAAATATAAATCAAATAGAAAGGTATATTCAATTCAAAGATATAAAGAAAGAGCTTTTAACAAGAAAAGTTAAAAATAATATCAAAACATTGATATTTCCTGTTTACTCAGTAATTCATAACAATAATAAACATCGTGAAGGGTAAAAGAATATTATTACTTACAGGTGCAAGTCTACATAATCTCAACACACTGTTTCTTTTTATAAAAGATAAGGAACTTAACGTTGTTGGAGCCTGTATAGCTGATAAAAAGACTCAAGGAATAGATTTTTCCTATTTAAAAATAGCGATTAAAAAAGAAGGTGTTTTTAAAGTTTTTTTTCAGATAGTTCAACGAGTTATATATAAACTTGTAAATTCTAAAAAGGACAAGAAGATAAAATTAGAATTGTATGATGAACCTTTAATTAGAGACTCTATTAATTCATGGAATCAACCAATACATTACACAGAGAATTACCATAAAAAAGAAACCTTTGATTGGATAAAATCTCAAAATCCGGACATAATTGTGGTGCATACTCCGTATTGGGTTGGAAAGAAAATAAGAACTATTGTTAATGGAAATATAATTGGAGGTCATCCTGGAATTGTTCCTTCCTACAGAGGAATTCATTCATCTTTTTGGGCAATTTATAATAAAGCACCTGAAAAGGTTGGATACTCTGTTTTTTGGCTTGATAGCGGAGTTGATACTGGAGATTTAATAAGTCAAGGAATTATCAATATTGAAGAGGGAGATAGTTATATAACTTTAGGATGGAAAGGCATGATCGAGATTGCAAAACAGCAAATAAGAGTTTTAAAAAAAGTAAACAGGGGAATTGAATTACCTAGAACAAAACATATAGAGATTCCGGAAAATTCGTATTACTCTCACCCCACTATTTTTAATTATATCAAATATAGATTTAGTGGGAATAAGGTTAGGTAGTATCTCGGAAAACAAAAGTTTTTATGCTTTAATATTATTATCTGCAATACCAGTATTGCCTTATAGTATATTGTCTATATCTATAATTCTTTATGCGTTATTGTGTTTGATTGAATTTTATAACAAACCATTAAAAAGATTTACAAAAGAGAACAGATTATATTTTTTTTCACAAATAAGCTTTTATCTTTTGTTTTTAATTTCTCTGATTTGGTCACAGGATAAATCTACTGGATTTAAAACCCTTCAGCATGCAATGCCTTTGCTAATATTTCCTGTTTTAAGTGTTTTAGGTAAAGATATAGGGATAAAACAACTTAAAATAGTCTTGAAATCATATATAAGCTTTTCATTGTGTTTAGCGATATATATAATTTTGTTTGTGTTTATAAAAAAAGGCATTTCAGAAGTATTTACCAGCTCAGTAGTATACCATATAATTAAAGGAGATTTTCTCATATTTGATATTCATCCAATTTATACGTCTGTTTTTTTTCTGTTTTCGATAATTCTTCTTTTATATGACTTGTTGAATAATTTTGAGTTTAAAAAAATATTTATTAATCTACCAATTATATTAGTATTTCTATTAGCGATCGCTATTTTGGCATCTAAAATAATCTTAATACTTCTTTTTTTAAGTTTGATTTTTCTGGTTTTCTTTTCTAAGAAGATATCCTTAATGGTTAAATCAATCTTGTTTTTGTTAATTGGGATAGGGACTTTTTTGCTTATTTCTCAAATTAAAGTTATTAATGCTCGTTTTTACAATTTGTTTTTTACTTTTATTAACGAGGATATTAAATTTTTAGCTGGGAATTCTACTTTTAAAAGGTTGCAGATTTATTCTTGTAGTCTTGATATAGTAAAGGATAATTTTTTATTTGGAGTAGGTGTTGGAGACGTTCAGAATTATCTTAATGAGTGTTATAAAGTTAAAGAATTTGATATTGAGAACACTAAAAGCGCCCATAATTTTTATTTCAGAACACTTTTAAATACTGGTGTTTTAGGGTTAATTTTGTTTTTACACTCATTATTTATAAACATTAAGTTGTCTTTTGCTGATAAGACGAGAATTTACTTATTTTTATCTTTATCCTTTATCTCTCTAATGTTCGTTGAAGATTATTTGATTAGAGCGTATGGCGTTACTCTATATGCATTAATTAATCATATATTTTATTTGTACAATAAGAAACCTTTGTCTAAATGATAACACTCCACTTTAATCAAATTAGGCTATTAATCCTTCTTTCATTTCTTTTTCAAGTAATTAGTTCTGAAGGACAAGATAACGATGAGCTAATTTCTAATTACTTAAAAAGCAATATGATGGAATTAGAAAAAAATTGGAATGATAAAGGATATTGGGGAGATGCATTAGAGAATATTGACAATAGATATAATGAAGCGATAACATTTTATTTCTTTATGGAGGAAGAAAATGTTAAACTTTATAATCAAAGAATTAAGAAAGCAATTGAGTTTAGTTTTGATAACTTACAGGGTGAAAACGGTGCATTTCTTCAAAATAATAGACCCAGTCATATTAGAACATCCTTGTTTTTACACGGTATTGGCAAAATTAGTGAGAAACATCCAGATATATTGGAAAATACTATAGTCAAAAAAGGAATAAGAAAAGCTTGTAATTGGTTAAAAGAACCACACGCTTTTGCAACAAACCATAACATGGCAGCTATGCTTGCCATGTATTCTTTATATCATTCTACTTGCGATATTTTTTATTTTGATTTATTTAAACTTTATAGAGATAATATTTTAAAAAACTATATCCCAGTTGATGAAGAAAACGGTTATTGGCCTGAAGCTCCTTCTAATTGGAGAAATAGACTAAATGTTCCGTACTTATTGGTACAATCTTTTCTGCTTCAAGAATATCTATTAATAAATGAAGATGAAGATGTAGAAATGCGTTTTAATAAACTTGTAAATTTTGTTTTTAAACAAATTAATGTCAATAAATGTTCAATTAATGTTAGAAATTCAATAGGAAATTTTAAAAAGAATAATATTAAAGATTTGAATATCTCAGTGGCATCCTTTTTTTGGATGCATAATCTTCAGAACAAGTTAACCAAACGACAACAGAAAAAACTACTTATCCAATCATTTAATTTTTTTGATAGTTCTTGTAAAAAGGCTCCAGTGTTGTTATATACTGATTTGTATTATAGATTTGCAATAATTAATCAATTAAAATGAGATTTTTACCTTTAAGTGTTCCTAACAACAAAGTATTTTCTATTTGAAGTAAAAGTCAAATGAACACGGCTTGATTTATAATAATTTCAAGCAGAAGTAATTTGTCTGTTGAAGTAATCTCTTCTATTAATTGAGACTGGAATGAGTCGAAATGTATTTTTGGAGGTATTGTATATAATGAAATATTTATATCTTTAATATTGTTCTTTTTTTGGAGTAGTTTTATTAGTTTTTGTCAGATACATCTTTTCTAATAATGATCTCTTGGAAAAACTCTTTGTTACTATAGTATTTTTAATTTGTTTTTCTCAGGAAATTTTCTTGTCGATGTTGTTTTTAGATATTATTTTGTTATTGTCAATGCTTCTTTTGAAGAAGAAACAAGTTAAAGATAATAAAAGAATTGAATTAGTCACTTACGTTAATTTGAAATATTAAATTACTTTTGCAAAAACATTAAAACTTGCAGATCTAATGAAACCAAAAGTATCTATCATTACTCCACTATATAACTCAGAACGATTTGTGGCAAAAGCAATTGATTCGGTTCTGTGTCAGACCTATGAAAACTGGGAAATGATTATTGTTGATGATTGTAGCAAGGATAATTCAATAGATATTGTAAAAAGGTTTCAGAAAAAGGAGAGTAGAATAAGATTATTTCAACTTGAAGAAAATTCAGGCTCTGGTATTGCAAGAAATAAAGCCATAGAAGAGAGTAGTGGAGAGATAATTGCATTTCTGGATAGTGATGATATATGGTTACCTAAGAAACTAGAACTACACGTTAATTTTATGCTCAAAAATGATGCTTCTTTTTCTCATGCTTCTTATGGTTTTATAAATGAAGATGGAAATAAAATTAATAAAACCTATCATGTAAGTAGCCGACCAATAGGATATTATGATTTGCTTAAGAGAACGGAAATAAGTTGCCTTACAGCGATGTATAATGTTAAAAAAATTGGTAAATTTTATATGCCAAATCTAAGAAGAAAACAGGACTATGGTCTTTGGTTATCAATTCTGAAAACTGGAGTAAAATCTATACCATTAGATGAAGAATTAGCATTTTATAGACAAGTAAAGGGCTCTGCTACAAATAATAAAAGAAAACTAATCTTTAAGCATTTGGTTTTTCTTTATAAATATCAAAAACTGGGAGTTTTTAGAACAATATATTATTTTACTTGGTGGGCCTTAAATGGTGTGAAAAAATATTATATAAATAGGTATTTTGGGTAATTAGGATCCCTCAAGATAAATCATAAAATTTAAGCTATCTTTGTACATTAAAATTTTTGTGTTGGAATTTTATTATCCGTTAGTTTTCTTTGTAGGAGCATATTTACTTACATTTTTTACCATTCCTAAAATAATTGGTTTGGTAGAGTACAAAAATCTTATGGACAACCCTAACATAAGAAGTTCTCATGTTAAAAGAACTCCTACTTTAGGTGGAGTTTCTTTTTTTTATACACTTATTTTTGCATTGTTTTTTCTACATAATTGGGATAAATTTGATGAAGCTATTTATTTTATACCAGGCTTAACAATTCTTTTTATCGTAGGGTTAAAAGATGATTTATTGGTGCTTTCTCCATATACTAAATTAGCCGCACAATTAGCTGCTATTACTTTCATTTTAAGTAACGAAAGCTTTAGAATAACTACGTTAAATGGATTTTTAGGAATATATGATATACCTGTTTATGTGTATTATATGGTTGGTGGATTCATGATGTTAACCATTATAAATGCTTACAATTTGATTGATGGTATCGATGGTCTAGCATCCATTGTTGGAATTGTTATTTTAGTAATTTATACTACTATTTTTTATTTAACGGGAGAATATTTTTACGTTCTTATTTCATTAGCTCTAAATGGTTCTTTGATTGCTTTTTTAAGTTATAACCTATCTTCTAATAAAAAGATTTTTATGGGCGATACAGGTTCTTTAATTGTCGGTTTTATTATCAGTATATTAACGTTAAAGTTTTTGGCATTATCCCCTGAATCCTACAACAATTTACCATTTCTTTTAGAGAATATACCATTAATAGCTATTAGCATATTAATTGTTCCATTGTTTGATACTGCTAGGGTATTTACAATAAGAGTAGCTAATAAAAAAAGTCCATTTTCACCAGATAGAAATCATACACATCATATACTATTAGACACCTTTAAATTATCACACAAACAAGCAAGTTTTATTATCGGCGGGTTTAACCTTATTTTCGTAATATTAATGATAATTTTAAGTAGTACTTCTTATAATTTTTATTTGGTGTTATTTCTTATAACTTTTGTTGTTGTTATGGCATATCTTTTTTATAGGTTTGACTATAGTTTTGCTAATATTAAAAGGAAAATATTGCTTCGAAAGAAAGTAGATAACATAAAAAGTGAAATGAAAAAAGGAGGAGGGAAATTAATTCAAAAGAAGAAAAAGAATTAAAATTTGATATACCATTTTTTGGTTAAATTTTCCTTATTATGATAAAAACACTAATTTCTTAGAAGACCCAATAGCCGAAACTACATTAGTAAATATTCATTTATAAGAAATCTATAACATATTTTAGGTATTTTTGATCTATTGAGATACAAACAATTTTCTTTTTTTATTGTAAACATAAAACATAGGGAATAACAATAATTATTAATCTATTTCGTAATAGATTAAATATAATGAATATGGAGTATAAAAAACCGAAAGTAATTGCGGAGATAGGTTGCAATCATAAAGGAGATATGGAAATAGCTAAAGAGCTATTACGTCTTTCGAAAGAATGTAATGCTGATGTCGCTAAGTTCCAGAAGAGGAATAATAGAGAGTTACTTACCGAACAACAATATTATGCTCCACACCCCAATCCAAGTAATTCTTATGGAGATACCTATGGAGCACATAGAGAATTTCTTGAGTTTTCGGTTGAACAACATAAAGAACTTAAGAATTATTGCGATCAAATAGGGATAGAATATTCTACCTCAGTTTGGGATGTTACTTCTGCAAGAGAAATGATTACTTTTAATCCATCGATGCTAAAGGTTCCTTCTGCGTGTAATAATCATTTTGATATGCTACGTGTATTAAGAGATGAATATACTGGAGAGGTACATTTATCATTTGGTATGACAAACCAAGATGAAGAAAAACAAATTATATCCTTTTTTGAAGAAACAGATCAAGCAAAACACAGATTGGTTATTTACTCGTGTACATCAGGATATCCGGTGCCATTTGAAGATGTTTGTTTATTGGAAATTTCTCGATTAAAGAATGAGTATGGTAACAGAGTAAAAGATATTGGGTTTTCTGGACATCATTTAGGTATTGCCATTGACAATGCCGCTTACACGTTAGGAGCAACTTGGGTGGAAAGGCATTTTACTAAAGATCGAACCTGGAAAGGTACTGATCATGCGGCTTCTTTAGAGCCAACAGGATTAAGAAAGTTATGTAGGGATTTATTCGCAACTTTTAAAGCATTGAATTATAAAAAAACAGAAATTCTAGAAATAGAACGGGTACAAAGAGACAAACTCAAGTATCGCAAACAATGAAAACCATTGCATTCATACCCGTTCGAGGAGGCAGTAAATCCATTCCTTTAAAGAATATTAAGGAGTTTTGTGGTAAGCCATTGGTATATTGGACTATTAAAGCCGCTGTAGAAACTAAGTCAATTGATGAGGTTATTATCGCCACAGATCACGAACAAATAGAAACTGAAGTAAATTCTTTTGGTTTTAATAAAGTATCTGTATATAGAAGGAATAGCAGTAATGCTCAGGATAGTTCGTCAACAGAGAGTGTAATTTTAGAGTATTTAGAAGTAAGAGAATTAGATAAAAAAGATGCATTTGTTTTGATTCAAGCGACATCACCTTTGTTATCAGCAAAAGATTTAACTGCTGGAATTAAGATGTTTGATAAACAAGAGTATGATAGTGTGCTTTCTTGTGTGTTATCAAAACGTTTTTTTTGGAAAGGGAATGGTGATCCTATAAATTATGATCCTTATAGTCGACCTAGAAGGCAAGATTTTGAAGGAATATATATGGAAAATGGGGCTTTTTATATAAATACTGTTGGAAAGATTAAAGAATCAAGTAATAGACTTTCGGGTAATATAGGAATATGTTTAATGCCTGAATATACGGATGTAGAACTTGATGAAGAAGATGATTGGCAGAGGGCAGAAATTTTAATGAAAAAGTATATACTTTCTGAACAAACAAAGAAAAAAATTACATTATTTATTTCTGATATAGATGGAGTATTGACAGATGCCGGAATGTACTATAGTGAGAATGGAGACGAGTTAAAGAAGTTTAATACTCATGATGGAATGGCTTTTCAATTGATCCGTGAAAGCGGAGTAAAAACAGCTATTATAACATCAGAAAATACTGAGTTGGTAAAAAGAAGAGCAGATAAATTGAAAGTTGATTATTTATATCAAGGAAAACGAGATGGAGGAAAACTATCCGCTGCTTTAGAAATATGTGAAAAAGAAGGTGTTACGATTGAAGATGTAGCTTATATCGGTGACGATATTAATTGTTTTGAATTATTGAGTGCAGTCGGGTTAGCAGCTTGTCCATCTAATGCTTTAAGGAAGATTAGGAATATTCCAGGAATTATAAAACTATCTAGAAAAGGAGGAGAAGGTGTTGTTAGAGAGTTTTATGAAGAAGTTTTAGCAAAAATTCTTTAGATAAACTTTTATGAAGGCAAAACTTATAATAGCTTCTCCTTTACAGTTGATTAATGCTATTGAAGCAAAAGAACATTTAGAGATTAAAAGTACAGATATTACTTTTTTTAGTGATGGAAATATCACTAATGAAAGACAGGTAAAATTGTTACTAGAAGAGCTAAAAATTAAGACAGCCCTATCAATTATTAAAATACCAAAAAATCTAAATTTCTTAGAAAGAATGTTATTTTTAAAAAATTTAGAAAAACATAAGTTATATAATAACTACGAGTATATTATTATAGGTCATTTCAGATCTATATACCAAGCTGCTTTTGCAAACTTATATAACACAAAATATATTTGTGTTGATGATGGAACAAGAACGTTAGATGATATCTCTTTTTTAAACAGGTTTGGTTATAGCACAAAAGCTTTTAAACTAAAAACATTGCTGTATGCTTTTTTTTCAGTGAAACCATATCTATTATCTAAGAAATATACTTTTTTCTCATATTATGCTAAGAAAGTTGAAGTGAAAAATCATATTCACGTATTAGAGAATACTTTTTCTTACATGAGAAGTCTCAAAAGTAAAAAGAGTTCTAAAGTTGAAAAGAAAATTGCTTTTGTTGGACAAAGTCTAGTAGATTCTAAATTGCTAACGTTAGATTTTTATCTTAGTTTGTTGAATAATATTGATGACTACTATAAAAAACGATACCCGGAAGGAATTACAGTAGAATATTATGCACACAGAAATGAATCTGATGAAGTTTTAGAGTTAGTTGCAAAAATGCCTAATTGGGTGATCATAAAAAATAAATTACCATTAGAGTTACATTTTTTGTTCTCTTCTCAGTTTCCTGAGGAAGTTGGGCTATTTTTCTCATCAGTTGCTGAGACATTATCAATTATTCTGGGGGATGAATTAAAACTCAAATCTTTTTTTATTCCTACGGATAAATTATTATATAGAAAATCGGAAATCAATAATCTTTTTGAAACGAATCGAAATTCTGAAAATATTCAATTAATTAATAATTATTGATGAAATACTTAATGAGTTGAGTCAAAAAAAACTTCTTAAAAATTCTGGAATTTATAGCATTTTAATGCTACTTCAAAAAGGGATTAATTTTATTCTAATCCCTGTGCTGACAATTTATTTGTCCACATATGATTATGGAGTTGTAGCAATTGTTATTGCAATTAATGCCTTTCTGAATGTCTTTTATTTACTATCACTTCCCGGTACGCTAAATAGGTTTTATTATGAGTTTAAAGATGATCAAAATAAGGTAAAAAAACTGTTTGGGACTATAATTACTTTTGTTTTACTGAATAGTTTTGTAGTTACATTAATTATCTTTTTAGGCAGAAAGTGGTTATTACTACCATTTTTAGAAGACGTTGATTTTTTTCCTTTTATGGCTCTTGGTTTGGTATCTGTTATTTTTAACCCTTGTTATACTATATATCAGAGTTCATTACAATCAAGACAAGAAGGAGTTCGTTTTGGAAAAAATAATGCAATATTTTTTTTGGTAAATATTATTTTACTACTAACAAGTGTAATTTTTTTCAATATGGGTGCTAAAGGAGTTTTGGGGTCTTTAGCAATAACTAATGTTGTTTTCTTTATCTATACTTTATCAAGGTTTAGGAAAGATATAACCTTTGGAATTGATGTTGATATACTTAAGAAGTCTTTAAAATATGCCTTTCCATTAATCCCCCATACCTTATCAGGAGTTACGACAATGCTTATTGATAGAATAATCATTAATAAGTTGTTGAATACATCTTTAGTAGGTATTTATAGTATCGGTAATAACTTCGGTAGTATTGTTTTTTTAATTGCTTCAGGAATAAATCAAGCTTTTGTTCCCTGGTTTAATCAAAAAATAAAGGATAATAGCCAAAAGTCAATTCCAGAAATTGCAAAATTGATTATTGTTTTTTATTGCATAGTCGCTTTGGGATTATCTTTTTTCGGTAAAGAAGTAATAATGTTAATTACACCAAAAGAATATCATATTTCTTGGATTGTAATACCTTGTATTGCATTTGCATTTGTATACCACGGTGTGTACTATTTTTTTGCAAGTGCTTTGTTTTACGATATTCAAGGTCGAGGAAATCGAATTATACCAGTATTTACAATATTAGCAGCTGTGATAAATATCATTCTAAATATTATATTAATTCCTCGGTACGGAATTTTTGGAGCAGCAGTAGCGACGTTGATAGGTAAATTTTTATTATCAGTATCGCTTAGTTTTTTTTATAATAGGTTTGTCGAAATACAATACCAAGTATTCTATATGATCTTTATACCTTTAGGGTTTTATGCTTTATCACTTGTAAGTTATATATCCTATGCCCAAATCTATCATTTTTTAAGCATAAAAATCATCATCTTTGTTGTTGTTCTGGTTTTTTGCTTTTTGTTTTTCAAGAAAGAAATCAAAACTTTGTTCAAAGAAAAGAAAATATTTAGTTGAAGGTTTTAATTGTCAATACATTATATCAGCCATTTAAAGTTGGAGGTGCAGAAATCTCTGTTCAGACGATAGCAGAAGGATTGTATAAAAGAGGAATTGATGTTGCTATTTTAACCCTAGGAAAAAATGAGGAAGAAGTATATGTAAATAAGATACCAGTATATAGACTTGCATTAAAAAATGTGTTTTGGCCTTTTGATCAGGTAGATCAGTCAAAAGTTAAAAAACTGAAATGGCACTTTACGGATATATATAATAAAAAATATAATACTAGTTTTCTTAAAATAATTAATGAGTTTGATCCTGATATTATCCACACCAATAATCTAATGGGTTTCTCTGTTTCCATTTGGGATATAGCTAAGAGTAAAGGAATTAAAGTTGTACATACACTTAGAGATTATTATTTACAGTGTCCTAAAACCAATAAGTTCAAGAATGATAATTGCGAAAAACAATGCATGGAGTGTGTGTGTTTTTCTGTTATAAAGAAGACTAAGTCTCAATCTGTAGATAGTGTTGTTGGAATCAGTAATTTTATATTAAAGGATCACCTAGATAAAGGATATTTTAAACCTTCAGCTAAAAAAGTAATTTATAATGGATTTGATACCACAAAAGAGATATCATTGAAATCGAATTTTAAGAATCAAACTTTTTTGAAGTTTGGTTTTATTGGGCAGGTAAATAAAGCTAAAGGAATTGAGATTTTAATACAAGTTCTGGCGGGGTTTAGGGATTATAATAATTGGAAACTATATATTGCCGGCAGAGTAGAATCATCATATAAAGATTTTTTATTGTCTTTTTTACCAGATGAAAAAGTCGAATTTATGGGATATGTAAAACAGGAAACTTTTTTTAATACTATAAACGTTTTGGTTGTACCTTCTCTATGGGAAGAACCATTTGGAAGAGTCGTATTAGAGGGAATATTAAGTAATGTTCCTGTTTTAGGAAGTAACAAAGGAGGTATAAAGGAAATATTAAGTAATAATTCTAAGTTTACTTTTAACCCTTTAAATGAGGATTTAAAAAACACACTAAAATTAATAATAGAAAACCCAAAGGAGTTAAATACATTTAACTTTGATATGGATTACATTTATAGGTTATTTTCTTTAGAAAGTATGATTGATCAATATATAAAAGTATATGAGGAATTAAAAAATTGATTCATCTCCCTTTGTGAAAGAACAGTTTTAAACAAATACAACGAAAGAATTAGAGTAATGGTAAAAATTAAAAAACGGATAAAAAATTCATTACCCAACAGTGTTGTCGCTTTATTAAGAAATATAAAATTATTTCCTAAAAATGTGATGCTTATTTCTGCAGGATTTTATTTCACCTATTTTATTAAGAAATATAAGAATAACGGTGTTTCTATTACAATACCATTCTCACTAACAGACTTTAAATTTAGAGGACGTTTTGTTTTTAATAATTACGAGACTGAAGAGGCAGAATATCTTTCTAAATATTTGCCTCCTGATGCGACAGTAATTGAGTTAGGTGGATGTTTAGGTTTTGTATCCTGTTTAACTAATAAAATACTTAAAGATAAGAGGAAGCATATAGTTTTGGAGGCGAATCCAAATTTGATGCCCTGGATTAATAAAAATAGAGCAGATAATAATTGCTTTTTTTCTACTGAGAATGCAGTAATTTCAAAAGAACAAGAAATCCAATTCTACATTCACGATTTAATTGTAGGAGGAAGTATTAAAAGAAAAACGGGAAACCACGTTAATATACCGGGTATTACATTTGATTTATTACAAGAAAAATATAAACTTACTTTTGACACCTTGATTATGGATATAGAAGGAGGTGAATTAGATCTTTTTAGAAGTCAAAAACTAGAAATTGAAAAATTTAAAATGATTTTTTTCGAAGTTCATCCGTTTGCAGGTATATTAACTAATGAAGAAGCTCAAGAATGTGAAGATATTCTCTCTAGTCTAAATTTTAAATTGATTAAAAGAGATGGGCATTTTCAAGTTTGGGAAAAGTTACCTTCAAGTCATTAAGTAGGATATAAAAATGTAAATTTACCAAAATTTAGTCGTTTCAGATAAGTTTAATAATATGAGGATTAATGAAAATTAGTTTTAATCTAGAAGGTGTCACTTTTTACATAGTACTTCTATTAGGCATTTTCAATTCGGTTTTTCGTTTTTATCTATTAGACACCCCGTTTTCCCCTATTGTTTATATTGCTCAGCTATTAATGCTTATAGTTGTTGGTATTCATTTTACATATTTTTTGAATCAAATTAATGTCAAGAGAATTTTTCTATTATTGGCAATTATGATTTTTTTAGCATTTTTAGTAGGTATAATTTATACAAATACCCTTCTTCAGGTGTTTATGGGAATTTATATTTTGATTCCTCTTTTTTATGGCTTTGTAATGTATCCTTTTTTTGAAAGAATATTAAATAATAAAAACTTCTATACGATTATATTAATTATAGGAATTGTGGGTGTATTGCTTAATGTTATTTTTATTTTTCCTTGGGAAGGTTTTAAGTACGAGGTTTATGGAAAGACAATTGAAGGTAATCGTTTTTGGACATCTCTAGGAACAAGAAGGCTTTCTGGACTAGGGAGATCTTCATTCGAAACAGCCGGATATATACTTTTTCTAGGGATCATGTATATATTAAAGAATTTTAGAATTAACCTTGTCTGGATATTAGCAGGTATTGCTATTTATTTTACAGATACTAAAGGAATTTTAATTGCATATATTCTTATTTCGTTACTAGTACTATTTTGGAATTATATTTCAGATTATTCAAAAAAAATTGGATTGATTACTATATTGTGTATTAATCTTGCGCTTCCCTTACTTGCTTGGTCATTTTCTATTGATGATATTACTAGCATTAAGTTTTTAAGATCTTTTGAAATGAGGTTAGAGGGTACTTGGCCAGAAGCTTATAAATTAATTTCAGAATCAGGAAATATATTGACAGGAAGAGGCATAGGAGGGATAGGAGTTCCTCAAAACTTTTTTGAACCAGAACTGTCCCATCCAGGTGATAATTTATTTGTATATCTAATAGCGATTTTTGGTATAGGAGCGTTCGTTATATACGGTTTTTTGGTTAAAGGCGTTTACAATAAGGAAGTAACGAAAACGGAAGCATATAAATTATTCTATATACTCTCAATTTATGTGTTTGGGTATGGTGTAACTACAAATGTTATTGAATTACCGGTGATGAGTATATGTCTTGGATTGGTTTTTAGATATTGGGTAGATGATAAAAATTATGAAGTTAACTAGCTATAGACACCTTTTTGGATTAGAGTCAGGATTTAGTATTAATAGTCTATTTTTAATATGTTCATATTTTTTATCTATTTTTCCAATACTATCCTTTGGAATTAGATCTGTAATTATTGCTGTTTGGAGTTTTTTAGGAACCTTATGTTTGATAAGGAGTTCTTCTTTTCCATTTATAAGAACAGATAAAACAAGTAGGTTATTAATCATCTTTTTATCCACATCTTTCATTTTTTTAATTTTTAGTTTGTGGTATACGGAAAACATCTCCGATGGAGTAAAAAGGTTGATCCGAATGTTTCCTATAGTATTGATCCCTATAATATTTTATTTAAATAAAGAAATTTTTACAGAACAAAGAATTGATTGGATTACTAGTTTATTTTGTTTTTCAGTAATGATTTTTGTTTTGTATCAGGTTATTTGCTTAGGGTTTAATTTTGATATATTAACAAATGATCTCAGTTTGATAGAAATTAAAAGAAACAACTTACATCATTTAAATAATATAAGTCAAGATCAAATTCAACAAGTAAAAATAAGGAGATTAAGGAATTTTATCACTAAACTTGTGGATTCACATCCTATTTATCAGGGTTTATGGATATCCTTTGTTGTCTACTTTAATTATCATAAACTTAGATTTAATTCAAATTCCGTTACACAAAAAATCTTTAGAGTTTTTATAATTTTATTTATGTTTTTTTGGATGGTTTTAATTTCTTCAAGAATGCCTTTGATAGCACTTTTTATTGCAGGAATTATGACAATGATAATATTCAAACATTTTAATCTTAGGAAGATGATTTTGTTAGGATGTATTTCTTTAGGATGTTTTTTTATTTTATTAGTTACTTTCAAACCTATGCAAACAAGGTTTGAAGAAGTTTTAGATAATATTTTTGTTTTTCCAACAAAAGGGAATGATATATACAATTACAATTCTACAAATGTAAGAACAGGTATTTATTATTGTTCAGGAATTGTTGCAAGAGATAATTGGTTGTTTGGATTAGGAGTTGGAGATATTCAAGAAAATTTATCCAAATGTTATGATCAAAAAATAGGTGCTAAAATTTATCAATGGAAGGATTATAATTCGCACAATCAATATTTGTTTTTTTTGATTAGTTCAGGAATTATGGCATTATTTTCTTTTTGTTGTTTTCTGTTTTATTGTTTTAGAAAAGTAATAATATCAAGAAGTAGTCATTTATTTTATGCTTTGACAGTCATATGTATTGTTATGCTTACAGAAAACATAATTTCCCGTTCGGACGGGGTTTTATTTTTTGGTTTATGTGCTTCACTTATTCTGTTATCCTCTAAAAATAAAATAGAAATATGATTTATATCAATGCTAGATTTTTAACACAAAAAGTAACAGGTGTTCAAAGGTATGCTATTGAAATATGTAAATTATTACCGAAGGAGATTTTAGGAAAAAAAATAGTCTTTCTAGCTCCTCGAAAAGCGATGTTAAATCCTCTTTTTAAGGAATTTAATAGTATTGCTGTAGGAAAATTAGAGGGTCAGTTATGGGAACAAATAGATTTACCTTTCTTTTTAAAAAGAAAAGGTGCTCCTTTGCTAATCAATTTTGTGGGAATTGGACCTGTTAGGTATAAAAATAAAATCATGATGGTTTATGATCTTGCGTTTAAGCATCATCCAGAGTGGTTTTCTAAAATTTTTCAATTGACTTATAATTTGTTTATACCTAGAAGTTTAAAAAATTCAAAACATATCATTACTGATAGTAAGTATGTAAAAAATGATCTTATTAAGACCTATAACATTTTATCAGAGAAAATTAATGTTGTATATGCTGCACCGTCATCAATATTTGTACAAAAACAAATAAGTAAAGAACCTATAATTTTAATGGTCTCTTCTTTAGACCCTCGGAAGAACATGATACGGGTAATTAAAGGTTTTAATGAATTGGATATCCCGCATAAGTTGATAATAGTTGGAGCGAGAGGAACTGCCTTTTCGGATTTAAAAATTCCTGACCTAAGAAATAAAGAAAAGATAAAATTTGCTGGATATTTAAGTGATGAAGAATTGGTTGAATTATATAATAAAGCAGAGCTGTTTGTTTATCCATCATTATTCGAAGGTTTTGGTATTCCTCCATTAGAAGCACAGAAATGTGGTACTCCATGTTTGGTTTCAAATGTGACCTCATTGCCTGAAGTTTATCAGGATTCTGTAGCATATTGTAACCCGAACAGTGTTTCTGATATTAAAAATAAAATTCTTGAAGTATTAAATAATAATACTAAGAGGGATTTTTTAGTGTCCAAAGGTTTTATAAATGCAAATAAATATACTTGGAATAAATCAGCAGAAGATTTTATTTTGATTATTAGAAATAATATAAGCTAATAATTAATTAAGACTACCAATATTGGCTAGTAATCAAAATGAAAAAGAATTAATATATGGGAACTATATAGTTAGAAATTCCCAGAGCAAGAATAAAGTATACAACTTGTCAAAGTAAGTGCGTATTATTATTTTTATGGCATTAGAAAGATTCTTCTAACATATGGTTTCTTTTCGATACTAAAATACTCTGTTCTGAGTTTACCTTAAAAACATAAACTTTTGGATAACTGTAGTTTATTGCGTACAAATTAGAAAAATATAATGAAAAAAGCTATAATCACTGGGATTACTGGTCAGGATGCGGCATACTTGGCTGAGTTGCTATTAACGAAAAACTACAAGGTGTATGGAACATACCGAAGAACAAGCTCGACTAATTTTTGGAGAATAGAGGAGTTGGGAATAGAAGATCACCCTAATCTTCATTTATTAGAATATGATTTGATTGATTTATCGAGTGCATATAGAATAATTGGAGAAGTAGAACCAGATGAAATTTATAATTTGGCTGCCCAAAGTTTTGTAGGAGTTTCCTTTACGCAGCCAATAGCTACTGCTAATATTACAGGAATAGGTGCTTTAAATTTATTGGAAGCGATTCGAATAATAAACCCTAAAATTAAATTTTATCAGGCATCAACTTCAGAAATGTTTGGAAAAGTTAATGCAATTCCTCAAAATGAAGAAACTCCATTCCACCCTAGAAGCCCCTATGGAGTAGCTAAAGTTTTTGCACATTGGTCTACTATAAATTATCAAGAATCATATAACCTGTTTGCAACTAGTGGAATTTTATTTAATCACGAATCTCCATTGAGAGGTAAAGAATTTGTGACAAGAAAAATTACAGATGCTGTAGCCAAAATATATTTAAAAAAACAGGATGTATTGGAGTTAGGAAATCTTAACGCTAAGAGAGATTGGGGATATGCAAGAGAATATGTAGAGGGGATGCATATGATGTTACAGGCACCTGTTGCAGATACTTATGTATTGGCAACAAATCAAACAAAAACTGTTAGAGACTTTGTTACTTTATCATTTAAGACTGTTGGTATCGATATAGGTTGGGAAGGAAGTAATGAAAATGAGGTTGGAATTAATTTAAAAACACAAAAGGAAATTGTAAAAGTAAATCCACAGTTTTATAGACCGGCAGAGGTAGATCTTTTAATTGGAGATGCATCAAAAGCAAAAGAAAACTTAGGTTGGGAAACAAAAACTACTCTTGAAGAACTTGCGGAAATGATGGTAAAAAGTGATATTAAAAGAAATACTAATGGCGGATCATTTTAACAAAAAAGTTTTTATCACTGGTATTACTGGTTTTACCGGTATGCATTTAGAGAAGTTCTTTATAGATCAGGGCTGGAGCGTATTCGGAACAAGTTTTCAAACATCAAAAAATAAAAATCATTTTTTATGTGACATTACTAAAAAGGATGAAATTGATAAAATCATAAGAGATTTACAACCAAATTATATAATACACACTGCAGCTATTTCTTTCGTTGGAGATGTTAATCAAGAGCAAATGTATACGGTTAATATTTTCGGAACATTAAATCTTTTGAATGCTATTGTAGAATCCAATTTAGATCCTGAAAAGATAATTATTGTAAGTAGTGCTTCGGTATATGGAAGTTCTGGTCATACACTTTCAGAAGATTTATGCCCCAATCCAATTAATCATTATGGAAATAGTAAATTGGCTATGGAAAATATGGTTAAAGCTTATTTTTCTAAACTTAATATTATTATAACTAGACCATTCAACTATACAGGTGTTGGACAATCATTGGAATTTCTTATTCCTAAAATAGTATCTCATTTTAAGAATAAGAAACAAACAATTGAACTTGGAAATTTGGACGTTTATAGGGAGTTTAATGATGTTGATTATTTAGTGAATTGTTATTATAAGTTATTGTTGTCAGAAAATAGCTCAGAAATTGTGAATATTTGTACAGGAAGAACGAATACGATAGGGGAAGTACTTTTTTTTCTTGAAAAAATATCAAATCACGAAATAGAAGTTAAAGTAAATCCAAAATTTATTCGAAAAAATGAAATAAAAATTTTGAAAGGAGACTCATCTAAACTATTTAGTTTTATAGGAAACTTATCAAAAAATTATAGTTTGGAAGACACATTGATAAAAATGTTTAATTCAGAAACTAATAAGTAATGATTTGATTTTCAATTTTACAAAAAAAGCACAATTAAATATGTTTTTACCCCTAAAGAAGTGTGATTTATTTGAATACTTCATTTCGTATCAAATTCCTTCTAATATGACTAAATTGCCTTAACTTTGTTTAATTAGAGTTTTTCAAGCATTCGTTAATAATAACGGTAATTCTTTTATTTGTAGCTTTTTAGTAAAACTTTAAATTCAATAATTAATTTACAAATGTTGAAAATGAAAAAAGCTTTAATACATGATTGGTATACACAATATAGCGGTGCTGAGAGATGTATTGAAAGCTTTACAAATATTTGGGATGACTTTGATCATTTTACCTTAATCGATAGCTTAACTGATGAGCAGAGAGAAAAAGTTCTTAAAGGTAAAAAAACAAATACCTCTTTTATAGAAAAATTGCCATTTGGTAAAAAAAAATATCGTTCTTATTTACCTTTGTTCCCGTTGGCGATTGAACAATTTGATTTAAATGAATATGACTTGATTATTTCTTCGTCATCAGCAATATCAAAGGGAGCGTTGACCAGACCTGATCAATTGCATATAAGTTATGTTTATTCGCCAATTCGGTACGCTTGGGATTTATATTTTCAGTACTTAAAAGAAAGTGGACTTAATAAGGGGATAAAGGGTTTTATAGCGAAATATTTTCTTCATAAACTTAGAATTTGGGATGTAAGTACTGCTAACAGACCAGATCATTATATTGCAATTTCTCATTATATCGCTGCAAGAATAAAAAAAATTTATAATAAAGAATCAATAGTGATTTATCCGCCTGTGGATACAAAATCTTTTACAATATCAGACAAGAAGGAAGATTATTATGTTACATGTTCTAGAATGGTGCCTTATAAAAAAATAAATTTGATAGTAGAGGCGTTTTCTAAAACAAACAAGAAGCTTATTGTGATTGGAGATGGTCCAGATTTTAAAAAAATAAAGAAGCTGGCTACTTCAAATATTGATTTAATGGGGCATATTGAGAAAACAGCAATGATTGAAATATTAAGAAAAGCTAGAGCTTTTGTTTTTGCAGCGGAGGAGGATTTTGGGATAGCGCCAATTGAAGCGCAGGCTTGTGGAGTTCCTGTTATAGCTTTTGCAAAAGGAGGGGTTTTAGAAACAATTAAAGGTTGTTTTATAACAGATAATTTAGTGGAGGAGAATACGGGAGTTTTTTTTAAAGAACAGACTATTGGCTCATTACTTGGAGCAATTGAATTTTTTGAAAGACATGAACAAGTTTTTGATAAGTACATAATTCGTAAGCAAGCGGAGGTTTTTAGTAAAGAACGGTTCGAAAAGGAATTTAAAAAAACAATAGAACAGCTATATAATTGTTGGAAGAATAAGATGAATGATGATAGTTTAATTGAGGAGAATCACGAAAAAAGTATTTATGAATAAAGGTGGATATTCAAAATATATAAAGCCACTTTTATACGGTATAGACCTATTAATTGTTTCTTTTTTGGCATATTTTCTTTTAACCAAAAATTTATTGGATATAGGTTTTATAATTTTATTTTGGATTATATTGTCCTTTCTGATTTCTGTATATGCGATATATCGGTTTACCAAAATTCCTGAAATAATCTCTTTATTATTAAGACAATCCGTAATAATAGTCTTATTAATATTGAGTTACTTTTATCTTTCAAAATCGAATGTCCATTGGTCGAATGTTTTATACTTCTTTATTTGGTTATTTATTGTACTCAATATTTGGAGGATTTTCTTGTATGAAATCTTTAAAAAATACAGGATTATTACTGGAAGTAATTATCGTAATGTTATAGTGATCGGGTCCAATGAATCTACAAAGAGATTAATGAATTTTTTTGATACTATGCCAGGGTATGGTTATCGATACAAAGGTTTTTTTACGGATCAATTTGATGAAGATAAAATAGGAACGATTGAACAAAGTTTTAGTTATATTATAGAAAAAGAAATTGATGAGGTTTATTGCTCATTAAATGAATTAGATAACGATCAGGTAAAAAGCTATATAGAGTTTTGTGATGTTAATATGAAAAATCTAAAGTTTTTACCGGATACTAAAGAATTATTTTCAAAAAATTTACATTTAAATTATTATGATTTAGTTCCAGTATTATCTTTGCGCCAAATTCCGTTAGATGATCCGGTTAAAAGTTGGGGTAAAAGGTTGTTTGATTTTGTATTAGCTTTATTTGTTCTATTACTCATACTTTCTTGGTTAATACCTGTTTTAGGGTTGATTATTAAATTAGAAAGCAAAGGCCCAGTTTTTTTCAGTCAAAATAGGCCGGGAATAAAAGAAAAGGGTTTTTTTTGTTATAAGTTTAGATCGATGCGTATGAATTCTAAATCTGAGAATTCTGCAACTAGAAATGACCCACGCATTACAAAAGTAGGTGAGTTTATAAGAAGAACTAGTATTGATGAGTTACCTCAGTTTATCAATGTATTATTTGGTGATATGTCAGTGGTTGGTCCTAGACCTCATCTATGGAAACAAAATGAACTTTACAGCACAAAAATTTCTAAGTACATGGTTAGACATTTAGTAAAACCTGGAATAACTGGCTTAGCGCAGGTAAAAGGATATAGAGGTGGTATCGAAACTAATGAAGATATTGTGAATAGGACTAAGTATGATATCTTTTATATAGAAAATTGGTCCATATTACTAGACATTTATATTATTGTACAAACAGTGGTTAATGTTTTTAAGGGAGAAGATAAAGCGTATTAATTTGTTAAAGGGATAAAAAGAATAGATGAAGATATCGGTAATAGGAACGGGTTATGTTGGATTAGTTACAGGAACTTGTTTAGCTGAGACAGGTAATGAGGTTATTTGTGTTGATATAGATGAACAGAAGGTTCAAAAAATGCGGGATGGCGAAGTTCCTATTTACGAACCTCATTTAGATGTATTGTTTGAGAGAAATATCCAAGCCAATAGGTTACAGTTTACAACTTCTCTAAAAGAAGGAATAGATCACGGAGAAATTATCTTTTTAGCCTTACCTACTCCAGAAGATGAGGATGGTTCTGCTGACTTATCATATGTCTTAGGGGTTTCAAATGAAATAGGTAAAATTATTTCAGAATATAAGGTCATTGTAGATAAGAGTACTGTTCCCGTTGGCACTGCAGAAAAAGTTCACAAAGCTATATCAGTAAACGCAAAATGTGATTTTGATGTAGTATCTAACCCAGAATTTTTAAGGGAAGGGTTTGCCGTTGATGATTTTTTGAAGCCGGAACGAATTGTTGTTGGCTCTTCATCTAATAGGGCTACGGAGCTTATGCAAAAGCTATATAAGCCTTATGTTAGATCTGGTAATCCGATATTGATTATGGATGAAAAGTCTGCAGAATTAACTAAATATGCAGCAAATTCATTTTTAGCCACGAAGATTACGTTTATGAATGAAATAGCTAATTATTGCGAGAAGGTAGGTGCTGATGTCGATATGATTCGTAGGGGTATGGGAACAGACTCTAGAATAGGAAAGCGTTTTTTATTTCCAGGGATTGGTTACGGTGGTTCTTGTTTTCCTAAGGATGTTAAGGCATTACATAAATCCGGAAAGGATGATAATTACGATTTTAAAATATTAGAATCTGTAATCGAAGTAAATCAAAAGCAAAAAGTAGCGTTAATTCCAAAAATCACGAATTATTTTAACGATGATCTTAAGGGCAAAACTTTTGCTATTTGGGGACTGGCATTTAAACCTGAGACAGATGATATCCGAGAAGCACCTGCGTTAGATGTAATAGAAGTTTTATTGAGCAAAGGAGCTAATGTAAGAGCTTTTGATCCTGAAGCTATGGATAATGTAGCTAGGAAATATGAAAACAAAATTACATTTTCAAAATCAATGTATGAAGTTTTGGATGGTGCAAATGCTTTAGTGATATGTACGGAGTGGAGTATTTTTAGGACTCCGGATTTTGATAGAATAAAGAATAATCTTATAAATCCAGTTATCTTTGATGGTAGAAACTTATATGATCTTACAGATCTGGAAAAAGAAGAAATTACATACTTTTCTATTGGAAGAAAAGATATTAAAATTATAAAATGAAGAAAGTTCTAATTACTGGAGCAGCTGGTTTTCTAGGGTCACATCTTTGTGATCGTTTTATTAAAGAAGGGTATCACGTTATTGGAATGGATAATTTGATAACAGGTGATTTAAAAAATATAGAGCATCTCTTTAAATTAAAGAGTTTTGAATTTTATGATCATGATGTTTCAAAGTTTGTTCATATTCCAGGTGACTTAGATTATATATTACATTTCGCTTCTCCAGCAAGCCCAATAGATTATCTTAAAATTCCTATTCAAACCTTGAAGGTTGGATCTCTTGGAACACATAATCTACTCGGTTTAGCTAAAGAGAAAAATGCAAGAATTTTAATAGCATCAACTAGTGAGGTATATGGTGATCCATTAGTTCACCCTCAGACAGAAGATTATTATGGCAATGTGAATACTATTGGACCACGTGGAGTGTATGATGAGGCAAAGAGATTTCAGGAATCTATAACTATGGCATACCATACGTATCATAAAGTAGAAACAAGAATCGTACGTATTTTTAATACATACGGACCTAGAATGCGATTAAATGATGGAAGAGTGGTTCCAGCCTTTATTGGACAAGCTTTAAGAGGAGAAGATCTTACCGTTTTTGGTGATGGTTCTCAAACACGTTCTTTTTGTTATGTCGACGATTTAATAGAAGGAATTTATCGATTACTGTTTAGTGATTATGTATATCCCGTTAATATTGGAAACCCAAATGAAATTACAATTAGTGATTTTGCAGAAGAGATTATTGGACTTACCGGTACTGATCAAAAGGTAATTTACAAACCATTACCAGTTAATGATCCTTTACAAAGACAACCTGATATAACGAGAGCAAAAGAAATATTGGACTGGGAACCAAAGGTTGATAGATCTGAAGGAATGAAGCAAACCTTAGAGTATTTTAAGAGTCTATCTAAGGAAGAGTTATATAGAAGTGAACATAAAGATTTTTCATCTTATTCTTAATATCTAATGCATCATAAAAGAGGAGGATATTCATATTTAATTAGGCCAATACTTATTGTAATTGATCTAATTATTTTATTAGTTTCTTCTTTTTATTTTTTAAATGAAATTGTTACTAATCAACTTTATATTTTTTTATCAATTGTTTGGTTGATTTCTTCTTACTTATTAAATTTTTATGAAGTTTATCGATTTACTAAGATAGTTACAGTTGTTTCGCTTTTGCTCCGGCAAGGGCTATTAATTCTTATACTTTTATATGCTTACTTCGGATTATTAAAAATAAATTACTTTTCCGTAAAAGATACTTTTGATTTCATTGTAATAACTATTTCTTCAGTAGGTGTTGTTAAGGTGATTACAT
Source organism: Aquimarina sp. AD1 (assembly GCF_003443695.1). Lineage (NCBI taxonomy): Bacteria > Pseudomonadati > Bacteroidota > Flavobacteriia > Flavobacteriales > Flavobacteriaceae > Aquimarina > Aquimarina sp. AD1. The sequence continues at coordinate 3,950,339 of NZ_CP031966.1, forward strand.
ATTATGCTCTTAGAAGATATCGTTCTTATTTGGGCGGAAATAATAGAAGAGTAATTATTATTGGGAATAATAAAAGTGCTCAACAATTAAAGATGTTTTTTGAGAAAAGAAAAGATCTAGGTTATCAGGTCTTAGAGGTATTTTCAGATCAACTTAATAGTAAAATTGAGGATAGTTTTGAGTTTTTAAAAAATGAGGATGTAGATGAAATATATTGTTCAATAGATGAAATTTCTGATGAAGTGGTAAATGAATATGTAAAATATGCAGATCAGAATTACAGTGTTCTCAAGTTTATACCCAATTCGCAACGTATTTTTTCTAAACGTCTTAAAACCGATTATTATGAATACTTACCTGTTCTATCAATTCCAGAAGTATCATTAAACAGCGCAACAAATAGAGCTATTAAAAGAGGTTTCGATATTGTTTTTTCTTTATTGGTTATCATTTTGGTGCTTTCATGGTTAATTCCTTTGTTATATATTTTAATAAAACTAGAATCTAAAGGCCCATTAATTTATAGCCATAGACGTAATGGAATTAATTACAAAGAATTTGTTTGTTATAAATTTAGATCAATGAGAGATGAAAATTTTTCTGACCTTGTTCAAGTTAAAAAAGAAGATCATCGAGTTACCAGAATAGGTCGTTTTATAAGAAGAACCAGTATAGATGAGTTACCACAATTTTTTAATGTGCTTTTTGGTGATATGTCTGTTGTAGGACCGAGACCACATATGATTTCATATACCAAGGATTATGGTAAAAGAATAGATAAATATAATTTTGTGTTCCGCCATTCAGTAAAACCAGGAATTACAGGAATGGCACAAGTAAAAGGATATAGAGGAGAAGTTGAAAATGATGAGGATATTGTTAATAGAATCAAGTACGATATTTTTTATATAGAAAATTGGTCATTATTGTTAGATTCAAAAATTATAATTGATACAATATTAAATCTCATCAAAGGACAAGAGAAAGCATATTAGTGAATTTGTAATTAAATTAAGAGAAGGTAAAAACTAATGAGGTCTTATTTTCTAATAGCTTCTTATACAAAACAATTTATCCAATAAACTGTGCTAAAAAAGTGAGATTAGATAAAAATATATATACCCTAACTGAAATGTTTTACAAACATGACGATAGTTTGGTACTTACTATTTTTTGGAATAGTTTATATATAGCATTTCTTCTATTACCATTAGGAATTAATCTCCCTACCCCATTTTTTATTGTTTCTATAGGCCTTGGAATAGTGAATATTTTTCAATCAAGGAAGAAGTTTGTTTTAGAGAATAAAGCCCTATTATTATTCCCTTTGTATTTTATTATAATGCTATTTAGTTTAATATATACAGATAATATTTTTGGTGGATTAAACTTACTACAACGATCTTTATCGTTGCTTTTGTTTCCTGTAATTTTTCTTTTTGTAAAAGAGGATGCGTCTTCTGTAAGAAAGTTATTTGATTTTTTGCTTTTAGGATTGATTATCTCATTTTTCATAAATTTTTCAATTGCAATTTCCCATTCAATGTCAATAATAAAAGGAGGGTTTTCTTTAGAAATTTCAATGGCAGATCTCAATACTTTTTTAGATGCAATTATAAATGGATGGAACTATTTTATTGGTGATGAGTTCTCTAAGCTAATTAACCCTAGTTATCTCTCATTATATATATTATTAGTATTAAGTTATTATTTAAAAAACAGTTTAGATACAAAATTGAGAACTGCGATCGTTCTTGTATTATTTCTATATCTGTTTTTGTTGGCTTCTATAGCAGCATATATGATCCTTACGGTAATGTCTTTACTTTTGATTTTTAATATTTCTGATAAAAGTAGAAAGCATACAATGATTATTATGTTCCTTTTAGGAATTTTAGTGTTTGTCAATAATCCTCGTGTGTTTGATTTTTATGCAAAAGTTAAAGACTTTGGAATGACAATGGAATATGCGAATTCTACTTCAGAAAAAGCAAGACTGTTATCTTGGAAGTCTAGTGCTGAACTAATTAAAGAAGCACCACTATTGGGATATGGAATTGGGGATGCAAATGATGTGTTAATTAAAAAATATAAAGAATTAGGGTACATCTATAATTTTGAAAATAAGTATAATGCTCATAATCAGTTTCTTCAAACATTACTTCAGACAGGAGTAGTGGGATTAGGAGTGTTAATATTCATTTTTGTTGTTTTGGCAATACGTATGAAAAGAAGTCGAAATGAATTTTCAGTATTTTTAATATTATTTGTTTCACTTGTATTCGAATCCATGTTGGTACGATTTAATGGGATTGTATTTTTCTCTATTATAATGCCATTATTACTTAAGAAGAGAAGCATTTTAAGCAGCAGAATCATACGTAATACTCCGGTATAATAGTTTAAAAATGTAAAATAGACCACGAAATTATTAGCAAGAAAACAGCTAATGAACTATTTTTGATCGCATAAAATTTAGCTATCATATAATCGTTTGAAAATGAATATTTTAATATTAGGATCTGGAGGAAGAGAACACACATTTACTTATAAAATTGCTCAGAGCAGTTTATGTAAAAAATTATTTGTTGCCCCAGGAAATGCAGGTACAGCTGCCATTGCAACGAATGTGGCAATATCAGTTACAGATTTTGAGGCGATCAAAGCTCTTGTTTTAAAAGAAGAAATAGAAATGGTTGTGGTAGGACCAGAAGATCCTTTGGTACAAGGAATAACGGATTTCTTTTCACAAGATGATGAACTAAACAAAGTTGCTGTTATTGGACCATCAAAAGAAGGAGCTAGGTTAGAAGGTAGTAAAGAGTATGCTAAGGAATTTTTGTTTAGACATAATATACCAACTGCAGCATATCAAAGTTTTACAGCAGAGACAGTTAAAGAAGGGAAAGAGTTTTTAGAAACATTAAATCCGCCATATGTTTTAAAAGCGGATGGTCTTGCTGCTGGTAAAGGAGTTCTTATTCTTCAAGATATAGACGAAGCTAAAAGAGAACTTGAAAATATGCTTACGAACAAAAAGTTCGGTGCTGCAAGTGAAAAAGTAGTGATTGAAGAATTCTTAGATGGAATCGAATTAAGTGTTTTCGTACTAACGGATGGTAAAAACTATGTTACGTTACCAACGGCAAAAGATTACAAACGCATTGGAGAAGGAGATACAGGACTTAATACGGGAGGAATGGGAGCAATTTCTCCGGTTCCTTTTGCGGATGATGTTTTTATGAATAAAATAGAAACTCAAGTCATCAAACCAACAGTAGAAGGTTTAGTAAAGGAAGAAATCGATTATAAGGGCTTTGTTTTTATTGGATTAATAAAGGTAGGTGATGATCCTAAAGTAATAGAGTATAATGTAAGAATGGGAGATCCAGAAACGGAAGCGGTGCTACCTAGAGTAAAAACGGATTTAGTATCCTTATTTAATCATGTATCAAATCAAACTTTGGATCAAATAGATATCGATATAGATCCTAGAAGTGCCGCAACCGTAATGACGGTATCAGGAGGATATCCAGAATCATATGATAAAGGAAAGGAAATCACGGGTGTTGATAAAATAGCTGATTCTATTGTCTTTCATGCCGGAACTAAAATAGAAGCTGATAAAGTGGTTACTAATGGTGGACGAGTTATTGCTGTAACTTCATTCCATGATGATTTTAGAGAAGCACTTAAGTTATCATATAAAAACATCGAAGAATTGCATTTTGATAAAATGTATTATAGAAAGGATTTAGGATTTGATTTATAGAGTTTTCTATTTAAATCAAATCGTATAAAAAAAGTCAAGTGTTTAAGAACACTTGACTTTTTTATGTAAAAGAGGATAAATTTCCTCAATATTTTATTCTAATAAATAGATATTATGGTTTTAAAAATGAGTGAGCTTTTGGATCTCTATCTTCTTCGTCATTGTCGTTAAACTTCTTTAATTCCTTCATCCAATATAAAAAAGCTACAAAACCAATAAGCATAAACATCCAATTTATGATATTCGCAGCACTCCAGCTCTCTAATTCTAAAGCTCTTAGAGCATCCATTGGAGCTAAAAGCAGATCTACAAATAGGGATTGTATCGCTTCAAAAAAATCTTTCATGATATGATCTTCGTTTTCATTATAAAAAGCTAACTAAAAACTTTTTATAAATTAGTTATATTATAATTAAAAACAATAATATATTGTTTAGCGCAAAAATATAAAAAATAGTAGTGTTATCAAGCTTTTTTAATAAATCAAAACCAATTAATTTTATAATTGTTGCATTATACATGTTTGTAATGTATATAATAGCGCATTACCGAAATGGTATCGACTTGGATTATTTTAAAATTATGATCTTTTTTGCTAGTTGTGTTGCATATATCCTCACGATGCTCATATTAAATCATGTTACGCAAAAGAATGATTTAACATATAAAAGTACAAACACAATATTACTATTTGCTTTTCTAACGGGGATTTTGCCAATGTCATTAGTTAACCCTAGTGTTCTGTTGTCAAACTTATTTGTTATTTTGAGTATGAGAAGTATACTAAGTTTAAGAAATGGCAAGTATGTTAAATCTAATGTTTTAAATGCTTCTTTATATATTGGTTTGGCTTCTTTAGCCTATTTCTGGAGCATAGCTTTTATTGTCATAGTTTTTTTGGGAGTATTATATTTTGAATCTAAAAATTATAGGAACTGGATAATTCCGTTTATAGGGTTACTAACCGTCTATATGTTATCCAATTGTTTTACCTTATTATTTTATGATTCATTCTTTGCTATTACTGATTATGTAGCGCCAATATCGTTTTCTTTCGAAGGATATTTTAGTGATCAAGGATTCTTTTCAATTGGAGTACTAATAATTTGTATACTGTTTTTTTTAACAGTGTATTTGATAAAATATAGCAGAAAACCAACAAAATCAAAACCTATTTTAAAACTTATTATTGCACAATTATTGATTTCATTAATTGTTGTTATGATAGCTCTGCATAAAAACACTTCTGAAATGATTTTTATAGCGGCTCCATTAGCAATTATTGGAACAACTTACTTAGAGATTGATCATGGAAAATTTGTAAAAGAAATTAATCTTTGGGTGTTTCTATTATTGCCATTTATGACGCTGTTATTTTGAAAGATCCTTATCTAGATATTATAGAATCAGAATTACAACATAGATTATCTATTAACTGTGAATGGAATAAAAAGCAAAATCATCTTTGGGATGATTATGGTAATTTTATTTATACTACGGTAAAATGGGAAAATGTAGTTTCTAAAATTTCGAAGTCGGCAATTAAGTATAAAGTTAAAGAGGAGGAATTTTTTAATTATACTATAAACCGATGGTATGACTACTGGAGTGATATAGCGATAGAGCTAATTTTATCAAATTCGAGAAATATATTTTCAACCGATAATGATGGAAACAAATTATTTGATTTTAAAATGATTGTCTTTCCTGAAGGTTTTGGGAAATCGTTGCAGTATACAAGAGAAAATTCTAAAGAATTAATGTACTGGTTAGCTAATAGTTCAAGTCAACAACCAAAAAAGAATTCAGAAAATATCATTTTTATAGTTTTATATGCAGATGATCATGAACACTGGAAATTAAAAGCACAAATCTCTTGGCTTAGAGATATAATCTCGGTATATGTTGCTACATTTGATGATTCAAGATTATTTAGACTACAATTACAACCTTATCAAATCAGTAAGATTGGTTTGATTTGGGCTGTTAAGGGACAAGCAAATTGACTTAATAAACGATGAATTATATCGGCTCAAAATACAAACTCTCTAATTTTATTAGAACTTCTGTTTTTGAAACAGTAGGCGCTGATTTAGAAGATAAAGTTTTTTGTGATCTTTTTGCAGGAACAGGTGTAGTTGGAAGAAGTTTTAAAACTATTGTAAAACAGGTGATTGCAAATGACCTGGAGTATTATAGTTATGCGCTAAACCGGAATTATATTGGAAATAGCGAAGAGATTAATTCTTTGGATTACATTGCAGAATTAAACCGCTTGCAAGGAAAAAAAGGTTTTGTCTACAATAATTATTGTAACGGAAGTTTGTCTGGACGTCAGTATTTTAGTGATGATAATGGACTTAAAATTGATGCGGCAAGAATACAAATTGAAAAATGGAAGGATAGTAAAGAAATTGATGAAAATACCTATTATTTTTTACTAGTATCACTTTTAGAAGGAGCCGATAAAGTTGCTAATACGGCCTCTGTATATGCATCATATCTAAAGGGCCTAAAAAAAACTGCTCAGAAAAATTTAGAGCTCGTTCCAGCAAATTTTGACTTCACAGAAAACAAGCATCTGGTTTATAATGAGGATAGTAATATATTGATAAAGCAAATAGAAGGAGACATTTTATATCTTGATCCACCGTATAATGCTAGACAATATGGAGCCAATTATCATATACTAAATACTATTGCAAAATATGATACCTTTGTCCCAGTTGGAAAGACTGGTTTAAGACCTTATCAAAGATCTAATTATTGTAAAAAAGGTTTAGTAGTAAAGGTTTTTGAAGATTTAATCAAGAATTCGCAGTTTACTTATATTTTTCTTAGCTATAACAATGAAGGTTTAATGTCTGAAGAAGAAATAAGACAAATTATGGAACGTTATGGTAGATACGATTTAGTAACTACAAAATATAAGAGGTTTAAAGCGGATAAAACGGAAAACAGAAACCACAAAGCCACAGAAACAAAAGAATATTTACACATCTTAGAAAAATAAGTATAATGTTTACAGATAAAGCAAACAAAATTTTTAAAGAAGTTATAGACATGTATCATGTGATTGATCGTGTAGATCAGGAATTTTCAAATCCATATGATAGTAAATCACAACAAATAGAACATTTGTTATATAGAAAATGTTGGATTGATACCGTACAGTGGCATTATGAAGATATTATTCGTGACCCAGAAATTGATCCGATCGCAGCTTTAAAACTAAAAAGGCAGATTGATGCATCTAACCAGGACCGTACGGATATGGTTGAGTATATCGACAGCTATTTTTTAGAAACATATAAAGATGTTATTCCTAAACAAGATGCTACGATCAATACAGAAAGTCCGGCTTGGGGAGTAGATAGATTATCGATATTAGCGCTTAAAGTATATCATATGCATGAAGAGACTGTTAGAGAAGGTGCATCGGATACTCATAAGGCTGCTTGTCAAAAAAAGTATAATGTATTATTAGAACAGCAAGTAGATCTTTCTACAGCAATAGATACCTTGCTTACGGATATTGAGAAAGGTGATAAGTACATGAAGGTTTACAAACAGATGAAAATGTATAATGATGATGAGTTAAATCCGGTTTTACGAGGAGAAAAATAGTAATGTTTTTTTGAATAAAGTAAAAAATATATCAAACAAAAGCAAAGCCCTTTCAGAGGGATTTGATGCTCATATTCTGGTTATTAGGCTTTCTGCAATGGGTGATGTGGCTATGACTGTGCCTGTATTACGAACATTTAGAGCAATATACCCGACTGTAAAAATAACTGTGCTAACGAGAAAATTTTTTGAACCAATTTTTACCGGAATTGATAACTTAGAAGTGTATCACGGCGATGTTAATGGGAAGCATAAAGGTATTTTTGGATTGTCAAAGCTATCAAAGGAATTAAGAGGCCTGGGGATAACAGCTGTGGCAGATATGCATAATGTACTACGATCTAATGTACTTAAGAATTTTTTCTCTCTTCATGGGATAAAAGTAGTACAAGTAGATAAAGGAAGAGCAGAAAAAAAGGCGTTAACCCGATCAAAGAATAAAGAATTTAAGCAATTAAAAGCAACGCATCAGCGGTATGCAGATGTTTTTGGTAAATTAGGATATCCTATTGATTTACGAGAGCATTCTTTTCCAGAAAAAATGGCATTAACCCCAGAAATTCTAAAGTTCACAAAGAAGTCTACTAAAAAGTGGCTAGGAATTGCTCCCTTTGCTCAATATAAGAGCAAGGTATATCCTTTAGAGTTTATGATTGAGGTAATTGAACAACTCGATCAAGGTGATATCTATGAAATATTCCTTTTTGGTGGCGGTAAAAAAGAGATTGACTTGCTTAATAATATTGAAAGCAAATATAAAAACGTGATCAATATTGCAGGTAAGTTATCTTTTGAAGATGAGTTAAAACTAATTGGAAATTTAGACGTAATGTTATCCATGGATAGTGGTAATGCACATTTAGCGGCCATGTATGGGATTCCTACCATAACACTTTGGGGTGTTACTCATCCATTTGCTGGATTTATGCCTTTTGGACAACCTATGGAAAATGCTATTCTTCCTAATTTAGCAAAGTATGATCAAATCCCTACATCAATTTATGGAAACAAAGTTCCCGAAGGATATGAAGATGTGATGAATACTATTGAACCCGAAACTGTGGTTAATGCAATACTTAAATTGTAGACGTTTTCGCCGAATTACTATAAAGCCATAGAGTATGTAGCATCAATTTTTAAAAAGAAAAACCTTACTTATTTTCTAATTGATAATTTAAACATCATCAAAATCTACTTTTATAGAAGAAGAGGTTGGATGCGCCTGACAAGCTAGTACCAAACCTTCAGCAAGTTCTCCATCGGTAAGAATACTATTTTTTTCCATTACAGCAGTACCATCAGTAATTTTACAAATACACGAACTACAAACACCACCTTGACAAGAATAAGGAGCATCAATATCTTCTTCTAAAGCGGCGTCGAGAATGGTTTTTTTCTGATCCATAACAAAACTAAACTCTTCATCATCAACCAATATAGAGATACTAGTTTTTCCATCTAAAACAGCATCAACTTCTGTGTTAGAAGTACTACTACTGGTAAAAAGTTCAAAATGAATATTGTACTTAGGGATTCCGTTTTCTAATAAAACATCTGTTACTGTATTGATCATTTCTTCTGGACCACACAGGTAGAATGCTTGGAAGTTTGTGTCTTTAAATTTGTTCTTGGTGATATAGTTGATTGTAGATTTTTCTATCCTTCCAAAACGGGCACCTTCTTCTTGACTTCTACTGTAGAAAAATTCGATAAATAATCTATCAGGATAATTTGCCTGTAGTGATAGAAGTTCTTTAGAAAAAATTGTTTCTGTAGGAGTCTGATTACCATATACCAAAACAAAATTACTATTAGGTTCCTCTTCTAGAACACTTTTAATCATACTCATTACAGGAGTGATTCCACTACCAGCAACAAAGGCGGCATAACTATGAGTTACAGTTGGATCTGATTTTAGGGTAAAATTACCTTCTGGTGTGTGCACATCTAGTGTGTCACCGACTTGTAATTTATTATTTGCTATTGCGGAGAAAGTTCCGTTTTCGATCTCTTTAACCGCAACACGAAGAGAATGACTTTTTGGAGAGCTACAAATAGAGTACGCCCTCCTTATTTCCTTACCTTCAACTTGAGTTTTGATAGTTATATATTGACCAGAAATAAAGGAATAATCGTTTTTTAACTCTGAAGGAATATCGAATTCTATGGAAACAGCTTTTGGAGTTTCTCTAGTAATGTTTTTTATAGTAAGCGTATGGAAATCTGACATAGCAATTAGGTATACTTTAAACTGAACTCTTAATAATTAAGTTTTCAGTTTACACTTTAATAGTAATTAATCTTTTACAAATTATTTTGCGCAAAAATAACAAATGCATTATTGCATATAATGGTTTTGACATAATTTTATATACCTAAAAAACTTATGCATAAGAAAATTATGTATATATTTGCGTTCTAATATTTGTAATAATGGGCAATTCTAAGTTATATAAAGGTAGTTTGAATACTATTATTCTTAAACTTTTGGAAGAGAGTGACAAGATGTATGGGTATGAGATTACCCAAAAAGTAAAAGAAATTACTAAAGGAGAATTGAACATAACCGAAGGTGCCTTGTATCCTGCATTACATAAACTAGAGGCAGAAGGATTGTTGGATGTGGAAATGCAAAAAGTAGATAATCGTCTTCGTAAGTACTATAAACTCACAGAAAAGGGTACAAAGGAAACTGCTAATCGGTTAACAGAATTAGAAGAATACATCCGCACTATGCAAACCATTATTAACCCAAAATGGAGCATAAATTAATATGAGCAAATTAACCAAAGAACAGATTAAGTTTATAGAAGAATATCTAATATCTAATAAGGTAAAGTATTGGGATATTCGAATAGAATTATTAGATCATATTATTTGTGAAGTTGAACAAAGATTGCAGCATAATATTTCTTTTGAAACTGCGATGGAGCAAATTCATAAAAGCTTCGGCAATAAAGTATCTTTTTATGCTTGGGATATAGGTGTAAATAAATCAGGAAAATCTATTTATGAAGATAGTAGAGGGTACAAAAAGTTATTGATAGAAAAGAGAAAACATATTACAAAAAAGATTCGAAGAACGAATCTTGAGGTTGCTAAAGAAACTCTAAGAGATTATAAGGTTATGATTCCTTTTTTGGTAGCGGTTGGTTTGATTTTTTCTTTTGCAGAAGGAATAGGGTGGAAAATGATGTTTCTCGGAAGTGTCATTTTAATGTTGATTCCTTGCATTTTTGTCTGGGCTGATCAATACAAAAAAAGAAAAAATCAATCCCTTAATTTAGTAGTCTATTCTGGCTGGCTGGGATTAATGATTTATTTTCCCAATTTCTTAAATATTTTTAAACAAATAGATCCCAATATAATACACACAGATATCTTTTTGTATTCGTATACATTATTTACTTTGATTGCAGTTTTCTTCACTTTTGTGAATTTTAGAGGGTATCAAAAAATGGAAAAAGAATATAGTCAACACTATAAATTATTATCGGAATCATGAAAAAACTTACTATTGAAGACATACAATTCATAGATACGTATTTATCTAATTCTGATATTCACTATGAAGATATACGAATTGAAATGATAGATCACGTAGCTTCAGAAATAGAAAATTCAATGAATCAAGGAGATAACCGAGATTTCTATGATATTTTTAAAGACTATATGATAGAAAATAAAGCTTCTTTAGAAAAACAAGGAAGTAGACCGTTTAACTCTAAAATTTTTAAAAGTGTATGTAAAAAATTTCTAAGAAACTTATATTCTTGGCAAGTAATACTTGGTAGTGTACTGTGTTTTTGGATTTTCAATAGCCTCTATAAGTATTTTCATATTGATGGTTTTATAATTACTTTTTTTCCAACGTTTTTGATGGCTTTAGTTGGTCTTATTCCTATTGTAGTTTTTGGTAAAAAGAAGTTTTCTTTTATTGGAAATTTTGTGGTTTTGGTATCTATCTTTTTTTCGTTTAACTATTATTTTATTCCTTATTTAGACGAACCTTCATTGTTTTATTTTGTCAATTTAGTGATTATGTCCATATTTTTTGTTTGTAGTTTAAAAACAATGATTTCATTAGTGATTTATTATAAAAAACGCTTTCAACTGATATAACAATCTGTTCTTCTGCCCTTAAAATGCATAGTTTTTTAACTTTTCTTTCACTGTTTTTGTAACAAAATCCATTTTTTGATTACTAAATAGTGTAAGAAGTCTTTCCTACTTCTTTTAAAACTAATACAACTATGTTTAAACATTTTATATCCTTACAGTGGAAATCTTTTTGGCGATCTGCATCTGCTTCTTCGGGAGTTTGGATGAAAATCTTCATGGGATTTTGGGCGGTATATTTTATTTTAATGATGATGGGAGGCAGTTTTATTGCCTATAAATATATCAGCAAAGATTTATGTCTAGATCCATTAGAAGTGGTAAATAGATTTTTGATCTATTGGTGGGCATTTGATCTTATTTTTAGATATGCGTTACAAAAAATGCCTGTTATCAATATTAAACCTTTATTGATTTTACCTTTTAGTAAAAGCAAAATTGTATCATTTGCTTTGGGTAAGACAATGTCATCGTTTTTTAATATTATTCATGCCTTCTTTTTTGTTCCATTTTCAGTTCTTTTGATTGCTAATGGAGATGCACCTGTATTAAACGTGTTGTTATGGAATATAGGATTGATTGCATTGATATATGGTAATAATTTCCTTAATATCTTATTAAACAATAAAGACAATCTTATTTATGGAGTTGGTGGCGTTATGGCGTTATTAGGTGGATTGCATTATTTCGGATATTTTGATGTTACACAGTATACAGCACCGTTTTTTCAGGGATTATACGAATCAAAGTTTTTAGTAGTTATTCCAGTAGTTGCTGCGATTGCACTTTATATTATTGCATTTAAGTCTTTTGTAAAGGATTTGTATCTGGATGCTGGATTGGCAACGAAATCTAAAACTGTAAAAACAGAAAATTTAGAATGGTTGGATCGATTTGGTAAAACCGCAGTATTTCTAAAAAATGATATTAAGCTTATTAAAAGAAATAAAAGAGCAAGATCAACAGTAATAGTGAGTGCGTTATTTCTTTTTTATGGTCTGTTATTCTTCACAGGAGCTGTCGAAGCATATGAAGGACCTGTTTGGAAAATATTTGCAGGGATTTTTGTTTCTGGTGGATTTTTAATGAGTTTTGGACAATTCGTTCCAAGTTGGGATAGTTCTTATTATCCATTAATGATGAGCCAAAATATTAAATACCGAGAATATCTTTCTTCAAAATGGTGGTTAATGGTAATAGCGACATTTATTTCTGCTGTTCTAGCATCAGGATATTTATATTTTGGATGGGAGGCATACTTAGCGGTTGTTGTTGGTGCGATCTATAATATGGGAATGAATGCACACGTCGTATTATGGGCAGGTGCTTATGTAAAAACTCCAATAGATTTAACTAGTAATAAAAAGGCTTTTGGAGACAAACAATCCTTTAATATGAAAACATTAATGTTATCATTGCCAAAACTTGCATTACCAATGGTGTTATATGCAATAGGACATTATGCATATAGTCCATATGCAGGTTATGCATTGGTTGCTGTTGCTGGAATTGCTGGTTTTGCATTTAGGAATATGGTTTTTGATAAAATTGAAAGAATTTATAGAACAGAGAAGTATAAAACGATCTGGGCATACAAACAAAAAAAATAAGAAGATGATAGGAGTACATAATATTACAAAGACATATGCAGGGAATACGGTATTAAATATTGAGCATTTAGAAATTCCTAAGGGAGATAGTTTTGGTTTAGTAGGAAATAATGGAGCCGGGAAAACAACTTTATTTAGTGCTTTATTGGATCTTATTAAACCAACAACAGGTCATATAGAAAATAGTGGGATAAAAGTAAGCGAGAGTGAAGATTGGAAATCAATCACATCGGCATTTATCGACGAAACATTTTTGATCGGTTATCTTACAGCAGAGGAATATTTCTATTTCATAGGAGAACTTCGAGGCCAAAATAAAGCAGATGTAGATGCGTTGTTAGCAGAGTTTGAAGATTTTTTTCACGGAGAAATATTAGGTCAAAAGAAGTATTTAAGGGATTTGTCTAAAGGGAATCAAAAGAAAGCTGGAATAGTGGCTGCATTGATAGGAAATCCAGAAGTTGTTATTCTGGATGAACCATTTGCCAACCTGGATCCTACAACTCAGATTCGTTTAAAGAAAATCATCAAAGATTTGGCTGCAGATCCTAATGTTACTGTTTTGGTTTCTAGTCATGATTTGATGCACGTAACAGAAGTGTGTGAGCGTATTGTGGTATTGGATAAAGGAGAAGTAGTTAAAGATCTTGCAACCTCTACAGAAACATTAAAGGAATTAGAGGAGCATTTTAATAAATAAGTATAAGCAATTAAGTTTTCGGGAAACTTTGAAGCATCGCTGATCTTTTGTTAGCGATGCTTTTTTTATTAAAACTATCGAAACAACAAAAAAATGTGTTGTTCAGAGGTTTTTTACTAGAAGAAATGTATTTTTACATTTCACGCAAGGTTTTTATGCCGTTCTGATGCACTAAAACGCAAGTTTTTAAGTTATCAGCGTATAAATTATTCAGATTTGAACAGAAATTTATCACAAATCATCGTTGTATTTCTCCTAATTGTTATTGGGTTTAGTTGTTCGCGTAAAAAAGACAAATGGACTAATAGGACTTGGCACGATGTAACTACAAAAAACAATACACTTTATAACGGAAGAGTGGCTTTTGAGAAAGGAAAGCAGGATATTGTTCAAACATATAAAGACAATTTTTGGGAATTACTTCCGGTAGAAAGATTAATTGTTGGTGAAGATGTTAGGCTTCCTAATGAAGTTCTTAATCAAAATTTTGATAAAGCAGAGGAAAAGGCAGCTAAAGCTATACAAAAGCATAGCATGCTTATTGATGATAGAGAGCGAAATCCTAAAATTGATGAGTCATTTTTACTTTTAGGAAAAGCGAGGTATAACGAACAACGATTTATTCCAGCTTTAGAAGCTTTTAATTATATTCTATATAAATATCCAACCAGTAATAATATCAATCATGCTAAGGTTTGGAGAGCAAAAGCCAATCTTCGTTTAGATAATAATGAGAAGGCTATAGAGGATTTAATGAAGATGGTGGAAGAAGAATATATGGAAGCTCAAGATTACTCTGATGCAGTGGCGATGATTGCGCAAGCATATATTAATCTAGAACAAAAGGATTCTGCAGTTACGTATATTAGTAAAGCAGCGATTCACTCAAAAAATAATGAAGAAAAAGGTAGGTATCTTTATATAAAGGGTCAGTTGTTAAATCAGTTAGGATATAAGGATAGTGCTAATTATGCGTTCGATCAAGTAATTGATCTGAACAGAAAAACACCTAGGCGATATATGCTAAATGCGTATATGGCAAAAGCCAGAAATTTTAATTACGAAACAGGAAATAAACAAGAGTTTTTAGAGCTTTTAACAGATTTAGAGGAGAATCGCGAAAATAGACCTTTCCTTGATAAAATTTATAATCAGAAAGCCGTTTATTTTAATACACTAGATTCTATAGATTTAGCGGTGCAATTTTATAATAAATCTTTAAGAACAGATTCTGAAGATACATATTTACAATCACTTAACTATAAAACACTAGGAGATATAAATTTTGATGATAAGGAATATGCAGTAGCGGGTGCTTATTATGATAGTACCCTGGAAAGAATGGTTGTTGATTCTAAAAAATACCGTGTATTAAAAAAGAAAAGAGTCAATTTAGACGATGTAATTTTATATGAAGGAATTGCGCAAACTAATGATAGTATTCTTAGTGCTGTAGCGATGTCTCCAGAAGAAAGATTAGCATATTATTCTGAGTATACTGAGAAAATTAAGGCAGAAGCTATTGCAGCTGAGGAAGCGGCAGAAATTGCAAGAATAAAAGGAGAACTTCCTAACGAACAACGATTTAATAGACCAAGTACTGGATTAGGAGCTAGTGGCGGACCAAACCCAGAAGAAGGAGGAACGTTTTATTTTTATAATCCTACTACGGTAGCTTATGGTAAAACTGCTTTTAAAAGAACTTATGGAAATCGGGAATTGCAGGATAATTGGAGGATATCCAGTATTACAAATCCAACAGCGGTTTCTAATGAAGAACAGGGTGAAGTAGAAGAGTATTCGATTGAGTCGGATCCTGCTTTTGATCCACAAACGTATATTACCCAATTACCAACAGATGAGGTTGTTTTGGATAGTTTGCAAACCGATAGAAACTTTGCTTACTATCAATTAGGGGTTATTTATAAGGAGAAATTTCAGGAATATGAATTAGCAACAGATAAGTTTGAAGGTCTGTTAGAAAGTAATCCAGAAGAGCGTCTAATCGTTCCCTCTAAATATAATTTATATAAAATTTATGTTTTACAAGGCAACGTAGAAAAATCGAATGCACTTAAGCAAGATATTATTAATACACATGGAGATTCACGTTATGCTAAAATTCTTCAAAATCCTGATGAAGCATTAAAAGATGATCAAAATAGCCCAAAATCTTTGTATAATAAATTGTATAAGGATTTTAAGGGCCAAAAATATGCTTCAGTAATAAAAGAAAGTGATGAGTTGATTACTAAGTTTGGTGGAGAAGATTTTGTTCCAAAATTTGAATTATTAAAAGCGCAAGCGATTGGTCGTTACCAAGGTTTTGAGGCGTATAAAGAAGCCTTGAATTATGTATCGCTTAATTACCCACAAAGTCCAGAAGGTAAAAAGGCACAATTAATATATCAAACAACAATACCACAAATACAGAATAGGGATTTTGTGTTAGAAGGTACGGATCAAGAAAAAAACCATAAGTTGGTATATGAGTATTCTAGATTTGGAGATAATCAAGCTCAAGAGCTTAAAGAGAGATTAGAAGCTATTTTAAAAGATCTTAGGTATGATAAAATGAAAGTATCGTTAGATATCTATACAAAAGATCAACAATTTGTGGTAGTTCATACCAAAAGAGATAAATTAGGTGCAGAAGGTCTAGCAGAACTTTTGATTCTGGGTAAAATAGAAGATACCAGAGGAGTAGATATGACAAAATGGAACCGTAGGAAGAAATACTATCAGAAGGTAGATAAAGAATATTTTTTAGTTACTTCTAAAAATTATAGAATCATCCAGATACATAAGAACCTAGATAGTTATTTGCAACCTAAATCAGAATAATAATTTAATCCCCCGATTAGTATGTTTTCAGACAATAAAAAAGGAAAAGATCAGGCTTTAACAGATTTTTCAAGAAATCAAAACAAAATTTCAGAAGGAACTAAAATTGTAGGAGATGTAGTCTCCGAAGGTGGTTTTAGGGTAGAAGGTACTATAGAAGGTACATTTAAAACCACAGGAAAAGTAGTAGTCGGAAAATCAGGTTTTATTCAGGGAACATTAGAATGTTCTGATGCTGATTTCGAAGGTAAGTTTTCAGGAAATCTTGTGATTTCAGGAACACTTTCCTTAAAACCAACAGCACATATCGAAGGAGAAGTTTCTGTAGGTAAATTAGCTGTAGAGCCAGGAGCGACTTTCAATGCATCTTGTGTCATGAAAGGTGGTGTAAAATCTCTTGGAGGCAAACAAGATGGGCAAAAACAAGGGAAATCAGCTTAGAAAATATTTAGCTCTAACTGGTATTGCTTTTGAAATGGGAGCGATCATTTTTGTCTGTGCATATGCAGGTAAGAAATTAGATGCCTATTATCAATTCGAAAAAAATTGGTGCACAATGGGGTTAGTTCTTTTTGGGGTAGCATCATCATTATATTTGGTTATAAAGCAATTAGATAGGATTAATAATCCTAAGAAATAAGTTGTTTTTACAATAATTATTTCAGAAAATCTTTCCTAACACCTTTTTTAAAAACAAAAAAGCAATTAAAATTTAGTAAACTAAATAAATGATTAAAAATTTACTTAGCTTTTTAAGCATTTTTCTTTTAGTCTTATTAGTTGTATACGGAGTACATATTTGGGTTGGAAGTTTTTTTTCAATCAATAATAATCCTGCAATTATTAATCTTTCATATATTTTTAATGCGGTATATACGATCATATTAATTACTGTAATTTTGATTTTTCGAAAAAAGTTTAAAGATCAGATTGGTTTTATTTTTTTAGCAGGAAGCTTCATTAAATTAGGAGTTTTTGTAGCCATTACTAAGCTCAATGGTATAGTGATGGATAAAAGCATTTTTCTTGACTTTTTTACACCCTATGTGATTAGTTTAATTTTGGAAGTGTACTATGTTTCTAAAATTCTTAATTCTAATAAATAGCTGAAAATCAATAGCTTAATTATTTTGAAATATTCTCAAACTTATTTGTGTAAAATAGTTTAAGAATCTAACTTAATTATGTACATTTGCACCGAAATTTAGGAACCGAAATCTGACCTAGAATGCAAAAAATTAGTGTAGTTAGAATTTTTATGACTTTAGCTTTGATTCTCACTTCTTTGAATCTGGCGGCAAAAGATACTGAGAAAATAGAAAAAGGAGGACAGGTTGACACTCCTGAGGAGATGGATGCTTATAGAGATCATCACCTTTTAGATTCACATGATTTCACACTTTGGTCTGATGGAGAAAAAGGAACTCATGTTGGTTTTCCATTGCCTGTTATTTTATGGGATAATGGTCTTAAGATTTTTTCTTCATCAAAATTCCATCATGGAGAAACTGTTGCTGAGGTTGACGGTAATTTCTACAAATTATATCATAGTAAAATATATAAAACGGATGCAGACGGTACCATCAATTATGATGAGGATCATCACGCTACCAATGCAAAACCATTAGATTTTTCAATAACAAAAAACGTTGTTAGTATGCTTTTTATAGCGATAATAATGTTCTTTATGTTTAGAGGTTTAGCAAAGTCATACAAAAAGAATAATGGTATTCCAACTGGTTTAGGTCGTTTTCTTGAGCCATTAGTTGTATTTGTAAGAGATGAGATTGCAATTCCTAATATAGGAAAAAAGCATCACGGGAAGTATATGAGTTTTTTATTGACAACCTTTTTCTTTATTTGGTTGTTGAATTTGTTAGGGATGACTCCATTAGCTCCTAACGTTACAGGAAATATCTCAGTAACTTTTGGTTTAGCGTTATTAACATTCTTAATTACGAATCTTACTGCAAATAAAAATTATTGGGGACACATTTTTTGGATGCCAGGTGTTCCAACATTTATGAAAATAGTTTTAGCGCCAATAGAATTGTTAGGTGTTTTTATCAAACCTTTTTCATTAATGATCCGTTTGTATGCGAATATGACCGCAGGTCACGTAGTGATTATGAGTATTATTGGTATGATGTTCTTATTTAAGAACTGGATAGGTAGTCCATTATCATTTGGTTTAGCATTTGCGTTATCAATATTAGAATTATTGGTAGCAGCATTACAAGCATATATTTTTACGATGTTGTCTGCACTTTATTTTGGTTCAGCCAATGAAGAGGCACATCACTAAACGTTAATTGTTTAATTTTTTTAATTCTTTATTATGGAAGGTTTAAATTATGTAGGAGCTGGTTTGATTGTTATCGGTGCTGGTTTAGGTATTGGTAGAATCGGTGGTCAGGCAATGGAAGCTATTGCTCGTCAACCAGAAGCTTCAGGAAAAATCCAAACAGCTATGCTTATTGCAGCTGCACTTATTGAAGGTATTGGATTTGCTGCATTATTTGCAGCTTAATTTACAAACAATAGCTGTAACGGTTGGTTACAGCTATTGTTTACTTTGAAATTAAAAATTAAAGAAAACAACATATTTAATTATGGATAAGTTAATAAATGATTTTTCATTTGGTCTGTTTTTTTGGCAGATACTATTGTTTGTAGGGTTACTATTATTATTAAGAAAATTTGCTTGGAAACCAATTCTAGAGGCAGTTAATAATAGAGAAGAAGGAATTAAAAATGCATTAGAGTCTGCTGAGGCGGCTAAAAAAGAAATGCAAAACCTTCAGGCTGATAATGAGCGTATCCTTAATGAAGCACGTGCTGAGAGAGATGGAATGCTTAAAGAAGCAAGACAATTAAAAGAGAGCATGATTGCAGACGCAAAATCTGAAGCGCAGACGGAAGCTGATAAGATTGTTGCACAAGCACAAGCTACAATAGAAAGTGAAAAGAAAGCTGCGATAGCTGACCTTAAAAGTCAAGTTGCGGGACTATCTGTAGAAATTGCAGAAAAAGTAGTTAGAAAAGAATTAGCTAACAAAGACAAACAACTAGAATTAGTAGAGTCTATGTTAGGAGATGTTACTTTAAACTAATCATAAGATGAGTAGAGCAGCAATACGTTACGCTAAGGCAGTTTTGAGTTTGGCTCAGGATAAAAATGCCACTGAGGATGTTCAGAAAGATATGAAAAATATTATCGCTACTATTGATAGTAGTTCTGATCTTAAAATGGTATTAAACAGTCCTTTGATCAAAAGCGAAGTAAAGCTAGCTTCTTTGCGTGAGATTTTTAAAAGTTCAGGAGATCTTACACAAAAACTTTTTGACACATTAATAGAAAATAAAAGAGTAAGCTTGCTAGATAATGTGGCAAAGCAGTATATCGTTTTATTTGATCAATTAAATAATACTCAAGTTGCTAAGGTAACCACTGCAGTTCCTTTAGATAAAACGTTAAGTTCAAAAGTTTTAGCTAAAGTAAAAGAATTGACAGGAAACGAAGCGACTATAGAAAATGTTATTGATGAGAGCATCATCGGTGGTTTTATTCTAAGAGTAGGTGATTTGCAGTATAATGCGAGTATAGCTAATAAGCTAACAAGTTTAAAAAGAGAATTAAGTAATTAATAAATTACTTCAATTATATAAATTTAATAATAAGAGAATGAGTAGGTTTACTCATTTTTACAAACTATTATAAAATGGCAGAGGTGAATCCTGCTGAAGTATCAGCAATATTAAAACAACAATTATCTGGATTTGAAGCTACAGCTTCACTAGAAGAAGTAGGTACAGTATTACAGGTTGGTGATGGTATCGCCAGAGTATACGGATTGTCTAACGCTCAATATGGAGAATTAGTAGAATTCGAATCTGGACTAGAAGGAATCGTACTGAATCTTGAGGAAGATAATGTTGGTGTAGTACTTTTAGGTTCTTCGACAGATGTAAAAGAAGGTGTAACGGTTAAACGTACACAAAGAATTGCTTCTATTAATGTTGGAGAAGGAATTGTAGGTCGTGTAGTGGACACTTTAGGAAATCCTATTGATGGAAAAGGAGCGATTGAGGGTGAAACTTTTGAAATGCCATTAGAGCGTAAAGCTCCTGGTGTAGTTTTCCGTCAGCCGGTAACAGAACCATTACAGACAGGTATTAAGTCTATTGATGCAATGGTACCAGTAGGTAGAGGACAACGTGAATTGGTGATTGGTGACCGTCAAACTGGTAAGACAACAGTTTGTATCGATACAATCCTTAATCAAAAAGAATTTTATGATGCTGGTGAGCCAGTTTACTGTATTTATGTTGCTATCGGACAGAAAGCATCTACAGTAGCAGGTATTGCTAAAGTATTAGAAGATAAAGGAGCAATGGCGTATACTACAATTGTAGCTGCGAATGCTTCTGATCCTGCTCCAATGCAGGTATATGCTCCGTTTGCAGGTGCTGCAATTGGTGAGTATTTTCGTGATACAGGTCGTCCTGCTTTGATTATCTATGATGATTTATCTAAACAAGCGGTTGCATATCGTGAGGTATCATTATTATTACGTCGTCCACCAGGACGTGAGGCATATCCTGGAGATGTATTCTATCTTCACTCTAGATTATTAGAGCGTGCTGCAAAAGTAATTGCTGATGATAGTATTGCAAAAGATATGAATGATTTACCTGATTCATTAAAAGACAAAGTAAAAGGTGGTGGATCACTTACTGCATTACCAATTATTGAAACACAAGCGGGTGACGTTTCTGCATATATCCCAACTAATGTAATTTCTATTACAGATGGTCAGATATTCTTAACTTCTGATTTATTTAACTCCGGTGTTCGTCCAGCAATTAACGTAGGTATTTCTGTATCTCGTGTAGGTGGATCGGCTCAGATTAAATCAATGAAGAAAGTAGCAGGTACATTAAAGCTTGATCAAGCACAGTTCCGTGAACTAGAAGCATTTGCTAAGTTTGGTTCTGATCTAGATGCAGCTACCTTAAACGTAATTGAAAAAGGTAAGCGTAACGTAGAAATCTTAAAGCAGGCTCAGAATGACCCTTATACAGTAGAAGATCAAATTGCAATTATCTATGCTGGATCTAAAAACTTATTAAGAGATGTTCCTGTTAATAAAATAAAAGAATTCGAAAGTGACTTTATAGAATATCTTAATGCTAAACATAGAGATACTTTAGACACTTTAAAGGCTGGGAAGTTAACAGACGAAGTAACGGATGTATTACTTTCAGCTTGTAAAGAGATTTCAGCAAAATATAAGTAAATAGTATTGAGTACAGAGTATTAAGATTTTTAGTACTCTGTATTTTATATAAAGTTATAATATTAGAAAGGTATTGTTTAGAAGTACTTAGTTATTAGCTAATCAATACTCAATACTAAGAAAGATGGCAAATTTAAAAGAATTACGTAGTAGAATTACCTCTGTATCATCAACGATGCAAATTACCAGTGCCATGAAAATGGTATCGGCAGCAAAGTTGAACAAAGCACAGATGGCAATTACTGCTATGCGTCCTTATGCAGACAAGCTTACTGAATTATTACAGAGTTTGAGTGCTTCTCTTGAAGGAGATAATGCAAGTTCATTCTCTGAGCAACGTGAGGTAAACAAAGTTTTAGTAGTTGCAATTGCTTCTAATCGTGGTTTGGCAGGTGCTTTTAATTCTAACATTGTTAAAGCTTCTAGAGAGTTATATGAGAATGTGTATGCTGGTAAACAAGTTGACTTTGTTACCATTGGTAAAAAAGTAAATGATATAGTTTCCAAAACACATACCGTTGTGGCTAACAAAAGTGAATTGTTTGATGATCTTACGTTTGCTAATGTTGCTGCTATTGCAGAAGAGTTGATGGAAATGTTTACGAATGGTTCTTATGATAAAATTGTTGTGATATATAACAAGTTTAAGAATGCAGCTACGCAAATAGTTACAACAGAGCAGTTTTTACCAATTAAACCAGTAGAAACTGAAGGCGAAAAAAGTGCTAACTTAGATTATATCTTTGAACCATCTAAAGAGGAAATAGTTGAAGAATTAATTCCAAAATCTTTAAAAACACAGCTTTATAAAGCAATTCGTGATTCTTTTGCTTCTGAACACGGAGCGCGTATGACAGCGATGCATAAAGCCACAGATAACGCTACTGAATTAAGAGATTCTTTAAAATTACAATATAACAAAGCTAGACAGGCTTCTATTACTAATGAGATCTTAGAGATCGTTGGTGGTGCAGAAGCGTTGAACTCATAATTAGATGTTTGTTGGAAATCGATAAATAGTCTTAAAAAAGAGAATATATCCTAAAAACTCGACATTAATTATGTCGAGTTTTTTTTATTTCCAGATTTCGTTGAAATATCAGTAAAAAGTGATTTCTAGGGGTAACATTTTCCCTGTTTTAGGCACTTACTATCAAGTACTAAACATTAATTTTTAAAACCACTTTTTATGAAAAAAATTATCAACCTTTTTTATGTATGCTTACTTATTATTATATCGTCATGTGGGAGTGATGATGATGCAATTGGAAACCTTCCTCCAATGGAAGTGTCGAATATAGAAGCAGAAGTAATTGAAGGCACCCTTGTAAGAATAAGTTGGGCAGAAGCGGAAGATGCTAATAACGATGAACTATCATATGATGTAGTAATTAATGATAGGGTAGTTGCTGATAAAACATCGGAATTATCTACAGAATTTAATGTGGCCAGTTTGTTGACAAATAGGTCTAATAATCTACAAAAAGGATTAAATCTAGAGTTAACAATTAGTATTAAGGCGTATGATACTAATGGTGGTGTTTCTGATGAATCGATTGTAAAACGAAATGTCTTTGTTAATAGAGATCCAAGTACGTTCGAGTTTGCAAATATTAATTTTGATTTCTCGTACTATAACTGGTTAGAGGTTTCTTGGTATCCAGCGATAGATGAGGATGATGATATCTTATCTTATGACGTGTATCTTAATGATGTTGTTTTAAGAGAAAATTACATTATTGGATCAGATGATTATGACGGTTTGGGTAATATATATTATAACACTGATTATTCTCAATATGTGGATGATGAAATTATTATTAAAGTTGTTGCAAATGATAGAGATGGTGGTATAACGGAAATTAGTAAATCTTTTGACTTTAGAGCTACAGATGTTGATTTAGGAACATTATCATTACCATATGATAGTTCTATGGAGTATGTAATTAATCAAGAAGAAGTAGACCGTAGAGTCGGTTACACTTTTCAGATAGATGAAAATACTGGATATGTAATTCAGTCTAGTGAATATTTACAGTTAAGGTTATCCGATGACCAAGGTAATTATATAAATGGAAGTTATGAAAGATTGTATGGAGAATCGTTGACCGCAGGAACGTATTATTTAGAAATAGAAAATTATTATAATAATTCGAACTTATCTGGTACGCTTTCTTTTGTTTTAAAAGATCCAAAAGAATCAGATGTGGATTTGGGAACCTTAGGAGTCCCGTATGAGGAGGCGTTAAACTTTTCTTTACCAAATAACGAACCAGATAATAAAATAGGTTATACTTTTCAGATTAGTGAGGAAACAGGTTTTTCGGTTTTTTCTCAGAATAATATTAATTTCGAGCTTAGGGAAGTAAACGGAAACTTTATTACATCTGGTTATAGGAGAGCGTTTGCTGAGACGATTCAACCCGGAACCTATTATTTAGAAGTGTATCAGTATTATAACGATATTAATTCTGGCTCCTTTACAATGGTTTTAAAAGATCCTACTACCACAGATGTTGATTTAGGAACATTGTCAATACCTTATACAGATTCAGTAGAATTTAATGTGTCTACAACAGAACCTGATGGGAAGATTCGGTATTTATTTGAGATTAATAGCACTACAGGGTATTCGTTTACAACTCAAACAGGAATATATTTAAATTTATATGATAGTAATGGTAATTATATAAACTACGGATATAGAGATATTTATGGAGAGAATTTAAATGCCGGAAGTTATTATTTAGAAATTGTCAATCAAGACTATAATGATATATCTGGAACTTTAAATATAACACTTAGCTCTCCGAACGAATCTGATATTGATCTTGGCGCACTTGCAGTACCTTTTAATCAATCATTTGATTTTAATACAACAGGCGAAATTGATAGAAAAATTAGGTATGAATTTAGTGTTGATTCTGAGGCTTCTTATGCTTTTGAAATTATCAATGAAAATTATGATGATTATATTTATTTATATGACGCTAGTGGTAATTACATAAGTGGAAGTGATTATTACCAGATTACTGGAACATTATCTCCTGGTAATTATTATGTTGAAGTTGCAGGGTATAGTAATAATACAGGTTCAGGAACATTGGTTTTTGACCTTCAATAAAAATATAAAATAGATTAAGACCCTATATACTTTGGTGTATGGGGTTTTTTGTTTTTTTTATGACAAAGCTTGTTTTCATTTTTTATCTTTAAAGGAAAAAAGAAAAATGAAAACAATTAGACTTTTTATCTTACTAATGATTGTATCATTAGTAACTACTACCAATGCGCAGGAATCAGAAACTTTGTATAAAGCAGGAGATATTAAAATGGGAATTTCTGCGGTTCCACTTTTGGATCTAAGTGATGGTTATAGCGGTATAGTAGCTAAACCAAGTTTATCGTTCTATGTTTCGGAACATTTCGCAGTTAATACATCAGCTTTTATATTATTACCACAAGATATAGAGCAGGAAAATAGAATAGATGCCGAAGTGCAGGCTTATGGTTTTATACCTTCTTTTAGGAAACATGCAATTAATAGTGGTAAATTTAGTTTTTATTTAGAATCTGGAGTCGGGATTGGAGCTATCAGATATGAAGCAAATGATCCTGCAGATGCGGCAATTGAAGATAATAGTGGAGGTTTGTTATTATTTTCTGCTGGTGCCGGAATAAATTATAAATTTGCAAAGTGCTTAGAGTTAGAATTTGGTCTTCCTTATATGTATGGATTAAATATTACAAATGGGGATGATACGAAGCTATTTTCTGGAGTTGCTTTTAACTTTGGTATAAACTTTGTTTTTAATACCAAGGATATTAAGAAAATGAAACAAAAACATCGTGAACGTTTAAAAGAAAAATGGGACAAAGAATAAATTTTAGAAAACTGCTGACCAAAGTCGGATTATTAAGTATTTTGATGACTTTCGGGCAATGCGCTACAGGCCAAAAAATTGATAAAACAGCTCCAGTAGCTTTAAATTCACCGTATTTCCAAGATTGGGTTTCTGGAGTAAAAGGTGGTGGTGCTGGCTTTATGCTTTATTTTCCAGTAGATCCTGCTTCAAATGTTACATTGGAGAATGCTTATTTTAAAGGAAAAGCGGTTCAGTTGAAACGTAAACAAAACGAATCTGTTTATGTAGGTCGTTATACAGATCCTATTACGGTTAAAAAGGATATCGTGATGAGTAGTGATCAAAAGGAGGAATACAACAATAAAGTTCCGGAGATCGAAGAAAAAATACCTTTTGAGCTTAAAGAAGGAGAATGCATCATAGCGTACTCTAAGAATGGACAAGAAGGATATTTTAGAATTGATAAATTACCAAAAAAAGAATTGAAAGCATATCCTATGCAGCCAAGACAATAAAATTGTATTTTTAGAATCACAATAGTAAGCACTTGGGGATTTTTCAAAAACTTTTTAAGCAAACTTTTATATACGGAATGGCAACTGTGTTACCACGCATGTTGTCATTTCTTTTGGTACCCCTATATACCAATCAATTACCAACAGAAGAATATGGTAAGGTTTCGATTATTTTTTCATACTTCGTATTGCTCAATGTAGTTTTAGCATATGGTATGGAAACTGCTTTTTTTAGGTTTTTTAATAAAGAATCTAATAAAGAAAAGGTGGTTAGTACATCTGCTATATCATTAATAACTTCATCATTGATATTTTTGGTGATCGCCATCCTTTTAAGAGAGCAAATATCAATTTGGACAGATATTAAATTAGAATATATAAATTTAGTAATATGGATATTGCTTCTAGATGCTTTAGTTATTATACCATTTTCTTGGTTAAGAGCCAATGAGCAACCTATTAGGTATGCGATTATTAAAATAACAAATGTTGCTATTAACTTTGGGTTAAATATATTTTTCTTACTCTATTTAAAACAACTTTCATTTCATTTTTCTTTATTTAATTGGATTTGTAAAGATGATTATGAAATCAGTTATATATTTATTTCTAATCTTATTGCAAGTGGATTTGTATTAATGGTTTTGTTACCATTTTATATTAAAATTAAATATCACTTTGATAAGGTTCTTTGGAAAAAAATGATGAGATATGCCCTGCCAATTTTGATAGCAGGAATCGCATATTCAATTAATGAGACTTTTGATAGAATTCTATTAGATAAATTATTACCAGAGAATGTCGCCGAGCATATGGTAGGGGTCTATTCTGCCTGTTATAAATTAGCATTGTTTATGACATTGTTTGCTACTGCTTTTAGGTTAGGAATAGAACCGTTTTTCTTTAATTATGCCGATAATAAAAATGCCCCAGAAACATACGCTAGAATTACTAAGTATTTCGTAATTCTAGGATCATTTATTTTTCTATTTGTGATTGTATTTGTTCATCTGTTAAAAATTGCTTTTTTAAGAGATGTAGCATATTGGGAAGCAGTAAAAATTGTTCCATTCATTTTATTAGCTAATTTTTGTTTAGGAATTTATCATAATCTTTCGGTTTGGTATAAGGTAACGGATAGAACAAGGTTTGGAGCGTATATATCGGTTTTTGGAGCTATTATTACTTTACTCCTTAACTTTTTATTAATTCCTAAATACACTTATGTTGGTTCGGCTATCGCTACTTTAGCGGCATATGGGACGATGATGCTAGTGTCTTGGTATCTGGGAAGAAAATATTACCCAATTCCATACGATCTAAAAAAAATGGGGATGTATCTGGCGTTATCGATCAGTTTTTCAATTATTTCGTTTTACGTCTTTGATAGTAATTATATGATTTCAATCCCTTTATTAGTAGTGTTTTTAGTAGTTTTGTATGCCTCAGAAAAAAAGGAATTAAAACAAATATTAAAAAGATAATCAACATTTTAGAAAGAGCTTTATAGTAGATATGCAAATAAATATAATTAATAAATCATCGCACAAGTTACCGCATTATGAGACCATAGCTTCAGCAGGAATGGATCTTAGAGCAAACATAACAGAATCAATAACATTAAAACCATTAGAACGAACAATTGTAAAAACGGGATTGTTTATAGAATTGCCTGTTGGTTTTGAAGCACAAGTTCGTCCTCGAAGTGGATTGGCTGCTAAAAAAGGAATTACGGTATTAAACGCACCGGGAACTGTCGATGCTGATTATAGAGGTGAAATAGGAGTTATTTTGGTAAACTTATCCAATGAAGATTTTGTTATAGAAAATGGAGAAAGAGTCGCGCAGTTAGTTATTGCAAAACACGAAAGAGCTGAGTGGATAGAGGTGACTGAACTTACCGAAACCTCTAGAGGAGAAGGTGGCTTTGGAAGTACTGGAGTTAAATAGGAATATTTGCCAAGTAAAAAAACAGTACAATTAAAAAATATTAAATAAAATCAACCAATCAAAAAATAAGTAAGTAATGAAAATAATTGTTCCAATGGCAGGAAGAGGTTCTCGATTAAGACCTCACACATTAACAGTTCCAAAGCCTTTAATTCCGGTAGCAGGAAAACCAATTGTTCATCGATTAGTTTCTGATATTGCTAAGGTTTTAGGAGAGCCAATAGAAGAAATAGCATTTGTGTTAGGAGATCCTGCGTTTTTTGGTGATGATGTGGTAGTGAGTTTAACAGAATTAGCAGAAGAATTAGGTGCTAAGGCTTCTATTTATAGACAAGACCAACCTTTAGGAACAGGACACGCGATTATGTGTGCTAAAGATTCTTTATCAGGTCCAGCCGTTGTGGCGTATGCCGATACATTGATTAGAGCAGATTTTAATCTTGATAAAGAAGCGGATTCTGTGATTTGGGTTAAACAAGTAGATCAACCAGAAGCGTATGGAGTAGTAAAGCTTAATGAGAATAAAGAGATCGTAGAATTGGTAGAGAAGCCAAAAGAATTTGTTTCTGATTTAGCTGTGATAGGAATCTATTATTTTAAAGATATTGCTGTGTTAAAAAATGAATTGCAGTATGTGTTGGATCACAATATAATCAATGGTGGAGAATATCAGATTAATGATGGTATTAAACGAATGATGGCAGATGGCAAAGTTTTTGTTCCTGGTCAGGTAGAAGAATGGATGGATTGTGGAAACAAAAATGTTACGGTAGAAACGAATTCTAGAATGCTAGGTTTTTTGGAAAAAGATGAAGAAAAATTAATAAGCGACGATGTTGTTTTAGAAAATGCTACTGTTGTTCCTCCTTGTTGTATAGGGAAAGGGGTTGTAATTAAAAATGGATCCATTGGACCTAATGTTTCAATTGGAGACGGTTGTAGTATTGAAGATAGTACTATTAAAAATAGTTTAATACAGAACCAAACTATCGTAAAAAATGCTACCTTAGACAATGCTATGATAGGGAATCATGTGTATTATGATGGAAAATACACCACCATTAGTATCGGAGACTATTCTACTTTAGAATAATACTTGATTTATATTACTTTGAATGATTTATATGCCTAAACTTTGGAGACATATTTTAATTTGCTTGATCTTTCTTGGAGGAGGAGTTAATAGTGTTTTAGCTCAAGAACCAGAATCGCTCAAAAAAATAGAGATTTTGGATGATCTCGGAGACGTGTCTGATGTGTTTAGGGAAAGTTTTTTTGAAGCGCTAAAGCAAAGAGCAATCACAAATTACGATAAAGCAATCATAGCGTTAGAGCGATGTATTTCGACAAATCCAAAACCAATTGTTTTGTATTATGAATTAGGTAGAAATTACTTGGAGCTAAAACAATATGATAAAGCAACGGTAAATTTGCAAAAAGTTCTTAAAGAAAGACCTAATGATCGATATGTTTTGGAGTTATTATTCGAAATATATTTTACAGAAAGAAAGTACACAGAATCTATAGAGGTTGTTGAAAAATTGGTGACTTTCGATAGTATGTACAAAGAACAATTGGCCAATCTTTATTTTTTAGAAACTCGTTATGATGATGCTCTAATAGTTGTAGATGAATTGATAGAGGAATTGGGTTTAGATTCATATAGAGATAAATTAAGAAAAAAAATAACCTTAAAAATAAGTAATCCTAATTCTCAAATTACAAGATTGCAAGAGAAAATAGCTTCTAATCCAAAGGAAGAGCAGAATTATTTGAATTTAATTTATCTATACAGTCAAGATAATCAGATCGAAAAGGCATACGGAACGGCTCAGATGTTGTTAAAAGAGAAGCCTAAGTCAGAGTTGGCTCATTTAGCATTATATAAGTTTTATTTGGATGATAACTTACCAAAAGAAGCTATTAATTCTATGAAAATTATCTTATCGAGCGATAAGATAGACGAAGAATCTAAGTATAAAGTAATAAATGATTTTTTGATTTTTGTGGACAAAAACCCGCAATATGAAACTCAACTTATTGAAGTAACCAAAGTTTTTTCTGATGATTCAGGAAGTAGTAAAGTGTTTACGGAAATAGGAAACTATTTTTATGAAAAAGACAAAAAAGAGCAAGCACTTAATTACTATGAGAGAGGAATTAAAGATAACGCTAGTAATTTTGGGATTTTAAGAAAAATGCTGTTGTTGCAGTTAGATTTAAAGAGGTATGAAAAAGCCAAAATAGGAAGTGAATTAGCAATAGAAATGTATCCTTCGCAGCCAATTCTATATTTAGTAAGTGGAGTTTCTCTAATTAATTTAAATAATTATGAAGAAGCTATAGATATTTTAGGTATCGGTATGGATTATATTATTGATGATTTTAAAATGGAATCTGACTTCCATGATCAAATAGGAGAAGCATATATGAAAATGGGAAATGAGGCAAAAGCTTTAGAGTATAAAGAGCGATCAGTTCAACTTAAAAAAAAATCATAAAAGGTAATGAATAGAATATTTTATCTATTATGTATTTCGTTAGTTATACTTCAGTCTTGTAAAGGAACCAAAGCTATTTCAGGATCTAATATCAAAAAACTGAAAACCGAAAAAATCATATCTAATCATTACGATAAAGCTTTTAACTTTTCTACAATCAACGCTAAGGTAAAAGTTAGATATAATGATGGGAAACAATCATTTAGCCCTAATGTAACAATACGTCTTGAAAAAGATAAGAAAATATGGGTCAGTGCTAAGCTTTTGGGAATAACTCTGGCAAAAGCTCTCATTACGCCTGATAAGGTGAGCTATTATGAAAAGATCAATAATACTTATTTTGAAGGTGATTTTGTGTTGTTAAGTAATTGGCTAGGGACTGATTTGGATTTTAATAAAGTACAACAATTATTGATTGGTCAAGCGCTTTTTGACCTAAGAGATGACAAGTATATTTCTTCAGTAGAAAATCAAAAATATAGACTTCAACCTAAAAAGGAGTTAGCGTTATTCGAGCGATTATTTATTTTAAATCCAGATAATTTTAAGATTTTTTCCCAACAGTTGAAACAACCAATAGAAAATAGAAACCTTCTTATTAACTATAATAGTTACCAAAAGGTAGGAAATCAAGATTTTCCGAAAGAAATCAGTGTTCTAGCTACAGAAGGTATTGCGAAAACTTCTATTATGATAGAATATCGTAGTGTTGATTACAATGCTAAGGTAAGTTTTCCGTTTAAAATACCATCAGGATACGAGCAAGTGACTATAGAATGAGGTTAAAACAGTGTATATATATCTTCGGGATGCTTTTAATGAGTATTCCTTCTTTTTCTCAAACTACCAAGCAGCAGCAGCTTGAAGAGCAAAGACGCCGTCTTAAAGAGCAGATTGAACAGATGCGGGTATTGCTTGCTGATACAAAACTTAAAGAACGTTCCGTGTTAGATGAGGTAGAAACGTTAAGTTCCCAGATAAGTACTAGGCAAAACCTTATTAAGATTACCAATCAACAGGCAAATTTATTGACCAGAGAGATAAATAATAACCTGAAGAAAATGGAGTCGTATCGCGATGAGTTGAAAGCTTTAAAAGAAGATTATGCAAGAATGATTGTAAAGTCTTATAAAAGTAAATCTCAGCAAAGTAAGATTATGTTTTTACTGTCTTCAAGCGATTTTGCGCAAGCTTATAAACGATTGCAATATATGAAGCAGTATAATGAGCATCGTAAAGAGCAGGCGGATCAAATACAAAGCCGTACCGAAGAATTACAAACATTAAACAAAGACTTATTAGAACGAAAGAAAAATAAGCAGTTATTAGTTGAAGAAAATCGAGATGCTCAAGAACGCCTTAAAGAAGAAAAACAACAGCAACAATCCTTGATGGCGTCTATTCGGAAAAAAGAAGGGACATATAAAAAAGAGATAAAGAAAAAACAAGAGCAGGCAAGCGCATTGGATAAAGCTATTCAAAAATTAATTCGCGAAGCTATTGCTAAAGCAAATAAGAAGGCTGGAAAGAAAGCTTCTAAGAAGGGATCGGCTACAACTTTTGCATTAACTCCAGAGGATAAGAAGTTGGCGGATAATTTTACTTCTAATAAAGGAAAATTTCCTTGGCCAGTAGGTACCGGTAAATTAACTAGGAAGTATGGTCGTCAACCACATCCAACGTTACCGAATATTCAGATTAATAGCAGTGGAGTAGAGTTAGAAACAAGACCTGGAGAAAAAGCTAGAGCGATTTTCGAAGGAGAAGTAATGGCAATTCAGAAATTAAAAGGTGCAGGTAGATTGGTTCACGTAAGACACGGTAACTATATCACAGTGTATTATAATCTGGAGAATATTTCTGTAAAGGAAGGTCAGAAATTGTTAACTAAACAGAGTATAGGAGAAGTACGTGTAAACCCAACCACTGGTCGCGCCATTATGAAATTCTTAATTTTTAAAGACACTAAAAAACTAAATCCACAATCTTGGATTTATAAAATGTAATGATAACATGGAAATAGTTATTATTTCGGTTGTAGCTTTTTTACTTTCAATACTTACCTTTTTTTCTGGATTTGGTTTAGGAACCATTCTAACACCAGTATTAATGATTTTTTTTCCTGTAGAAATAGCGATAGCGTTAACAGGTATTGTGCATTTCTTTAATAATGTTTTTAAATTAGTTCTGGTAGGAAGAAATGCAAATAAGTCGGTGTTACTAAGATTTGGAATTCCGGCTGTAATAGCTGCTTTTGCAGGTGCTTGGTTGTTGATACATATTCCTGATATACAACCACTTTTTACGTATACATTATTTGATAAAGAGTTTGAGGTATATCCGGTAAAGTTTATTATATCAATTTTATTGATAATTTTCGCGAGTATGGATTTGATACCATATTTCTCGAATCTAAAATTTGGCAAAGAGAAACTTCCTCTAGGAGGGGTTTTAAGTGGTTTTTTTGGAGGGCTTTCCGGTAATCAAGGAGCGCTAAGAACAGCTTTTCTTATAAAAGCGGGACTTTCTAAAGAAGCATTTATAGGAACTGCAGTGGTGGTTTCTACTTTTGTAGACTTTACTAGACTTAGTGTATATGCCACCAATGTATCAGAATCGGGTATTACAGAAAACCTTCCATTAGTTACCTGTGCAACATTATCGGCTATAGCTGGCGCATTTTTAGGGAATAAGTTATTGAAAAAAGTAACCTTAAAATTTCTTCAGATAGTTGTGGCTATTATGTTAATCCTAATCTCAATTGCATTAGGAGCTGGATTCCTTTAACAATCTAAGTAAACAGCGCTTTCAGTTCGGTAGCATCATTAGGTTTCATTTTACCTGCTAATACTAAACTAAGTTGTTTACGGCGCAGTGCAGCATCGTATCGTTGTTGTTCCAATTCAGTTTCTGGCTTGATCGGAGGAACAGAAACTGGTGATCCACTTTCGTTAACGGCAACAAAGGTGTATATGGCTTCGTTTGCTTTCGTTTTATCTCCTGTTTGGCGGTCTTCTATCCAAACATCTATTACTACCTCCATAGACGATTTAAATGCACGAGAAACTTTTGCTTCTACGGTTACAACGCTTCCTAAAGGGATGGCTTTGCTAAATGCTACATGATTTACTGAGGCGGTTACTACAATTCTTCTAGAATGTCTTCCTGCAGCAATACCGGCAGCTCTATCCATACGAGCTAATAATTCACCTCCAAAAAGATTGTTAAGAGGATTAGTTTCTCCCGGTAAAACAAGATCAGTCAATATAGTTCTAGATTCTGAAGGATATCTGGATTCCATGAATTTTGGTAATTTTGGGCAAAGATAATCAGGTAAGATTAACTAACGACTATACTAATACAGAAAACTGATATTCAGCTGTCTTTGGTAAATTAATAAATATTCAATGCTTTTGCGAAAAATAAAAAGAAATCTACCTAGATTTCAAAATTTAATATAGAAAGTAACAAGACAATACCGTTGAGAGTGAAAATCAACTAAAAAACAATTGTTATTATTTTTGAACTAATAGCCAAGCACGACGATCTTGTTGTTTTTTTATTTTTTGTAATGCTTTAAGGGCCTCTAATCTATCCTCAAAAGTGTTATAGACAACTTGATGTAATCCATATTTGTTAATGCCAATTAATCGCGCATCAAACCCTTTTGATTTTAGCTTTTGCACCTTTTTATTGGCATTTCCTTTTATTCTAAATGCTCCAGCTACAATATGGTATTTTCCAGAAGTATTTACAACTTCAATATTTTTGTTTTCTGGGTTCTTAGCAGAAGCTGCATCCGCTTTAATGATGTTAAGATTAATAGCAGGTAAGGGACTTGTAATATCGAAAGTAGCTTCTTGGATTCTGTTTTGAATTTCCTCTTCCGCTTTTACTAACATGCGACCATTTTCTAAATTGGTCTGAGTATTAACTTGGTATAAGCCCAAAGAGCCTATGATAAGTCCAATTGCAGCAACAGCGGCATATTTTAAATAAGGGCGTTCTCTTCTTCTTTCAGGAGTGAATGCAATTGGTGTAACTTCTTCAATTGCTTCGACCTGTTCTTTATAAGTTTCTCTGGTTACCTGGGGCATTACTACTTTTTTAGTAACTTTTTGTTCTTCTCTAAGAATTGAAGGAGATATAAAAGAGTTTAAGCCGAATGCTTCCGTTAAATAATTTGTATTCTGAGAAGGTTCAAATTGTAAAGTGTCTTCCACAGAAGTGTAAAAAGAACCAATTCCATCCAATTCAAGTCTTTTACCATTCGCCATCTTATTTCTAAGTGACAAAACATAACGCTGGATTTTTGCAACAGCATCAGTATAGGATATATTTTCTGCAGTTGCTATGTAATTGGCTAATAGACCATCATTGTTTTGTAGTTGGCTATTAAAAGAAATAATTTTTTGAGGAGGAAAAAAAGCATGAGTAGATTCCTGAATCATAGCAGGTTGTCGCTTTGTCAAAAAAGCACCAAATCCTGGTAAGATTACACATTCGTATCTATATAATAATTCACTTATGTATTTTGCTGTATGATTCATCGTCCCCCTATCTTAAAATCTTATTCAATATTTTCAGTTTAAACCATTTTAAAGATTATACGAATCTTGGTTAGCTTAACTTGAAGAATTAGTTGGTTATTTTGGTTAGTCAAAGGTAAAAAAAATAGGGTTTAATACTAAGTAGGTTCATTGATTTTATTAACAGTTTTGTTTTTTTTCGTTACTTGTGCTGACTTATAATAGTTTATGAC
Organism: Aquimarina sp. AD1; assembly: GCF_003443695.1. Lineage (NCBI taxonomy): Bacteria > Pseudomonadati > Bacteroidota > Flavobacteriia > Flavobacteriales > Flavobacteriaceae > Aquimarina > Aquimarina sp. AD1. The sequence goes on from NZ_CP031966.1 coordinate 3,985,905, forward strand.
TAAAGAAAAATTAATTGCCTTACTTACCTTAAAGAAAGTACCCAATCTTGGAGATAGTTCTATTAAGAAACTGATTAGAGAAATAGGCTCTGCAGAAGCCGTTTTGAAAGAAAAACCTGCTAATTTGTTAAAGATCGATGGTATTGGAACTATTAGAATCAAAGAAATACATAGTATAAAACATCGTAATGCCGCAGAGAATGAGTTGAAGTTTGTGGAGGACAACGATATCAATTATACTGTTTATGACGAAGTTGATTATCCAGAAAAATTGAAATATTGTATAGATGGTCCTGTAGTTTTATTTAGCAAAGGAAATATTGATTTAAAAAATAGAAGGATACTTAGTATTGTTGGCACTAGAAAAGTTACTAATTATGGGGTAAAATTTTGCGAAGAACTAATTGAAACGATTGTTCCTTTAAACCCCATAATAGTCTCGGGTTTTGCTTATGGTGTTGATATCACTGCTCACAGAGCAGCTGTAAAGCATAAATTACAAACGATAGGATGTCTTGCTCATGGATTAAATCAAATATATCCAAAAGCACATAAAAAATACATAGCACAAATAGAGGAAAATGGTGGGTTCTTTACAGATTTTTGGAGTACGGATACTTTTGATCGAAAGAATTTTTTGGGACGGAATCGTATTATTGCGGGATTAAGTGAAGCTACAATAGTAATTGAAAGTGCAGATAAGGGCGGTTCTTTAGTTACGGCAGAAATTGCAAATTCTTACAACAGAGACGTATTTGCTGTACCAGGAAGAGCTAGTGATTCACTAAGTGCCGGTTGTAATATGCTTATCAAAACACAAAGAGCACATATGTTAACTAGTGCTGCAGATTTGATTTATATGCTCAATTGGGAATTGAAAGAAAAAGAACAACCTATCGTGCAAAAACAACTTTTTGTGGAGTTAGAAGGTGATGAAAAAAGGATTTATGACTTTCTTAGCAAAAATGGAAAAGAGTTACTGGACGTGATTGCGTTACAATGTAAAATTCCAACCTTTAAAGTGGCTTCCGTTTTGCTCAATCTTGAGTTAAAAGGAGTAATACGACCATTACCTGGAAAATTGTTTGAAATTATATGATTATTCAAGTATTTCTTTAACAACAGGCACTATTTTTTCTACCCATAAACTATATTGAAACGGACTTGGATGTAAATCATCTGCAACCAAAGCTCCTTCTGAGTCTCCGAGTTCTCTGGAGATTGGAGTAACATCAATAAACGCAATTTGTTGCTCGATACACTTTTGTTTTATGTAAGCATTATAGTTATCAATTTCTGATGCAATTATTTCACTATTATTAGAACCAAAAGGTGTTACACCATAATCAGGTATAGAAATAACAATTACGCGATCTTTGTCATTATTGGCAAGTGATATTGCTTTACTTAATAGTTCATTAAACTCTAATTCGAAGGTTGTAAAATCTACTCTTTGGAATTGATTATTTACGCCAATCATTAGAGAAACTAAATCACGACTTTGTAAACTACTTTCTTCCATAGCCGCTATAAGATTGGTTGTAGTCCACCCAGTTGTGGCAAAAATTTTCACATCATCAATTTTTTTAGAAGGTGTAGCAAAAGCATCCTTTAGTTGGAACGGCCATGTCTGATCTTCTGTAACTCCCTCGCCAAATGTATAAGAGTCTCCTAATGCTAAAAAAGAGAATGTTTTAACTTCTTCAGTTTGATCTTCTTCTTCAATAATTTCTAAGGAAGAGGTATCATCTGATGAACACCCGAAAAAGAGCATAAAAACTATAAGAAGAATTGAATATACATTTTTATTCATGTAGTATGAATTTTGATCTAATTTAAGCATTTTTAAACTTTATGATTTTGTAAATCATCTATTTAGTTAGAAATACTATAATGAAAGGAATAATGTAGAAAAGTAGATAAGAAAAAAATACAGAAAAAATAGAAGCAACTATTGTTTCGAATCTCTCTCCTTTTTTTTGGAAAATCATAAAACTAAGCAATATGATATATATGAATACAATAGGATCAAAAACTATAGGAAATCTTAAAATAGTATAAGATAGCATACCAAGTAAAGTTACATGCCCTACTATAAAGCAGTTAATAGCAAGGTGTTCTAAAAAACTAAATGTTTTGAAAAACAATCTGGAAAATAAACTAAGAAATACAATATTAAGTAACCAAAAGAATTTTATATAAGTCCCAATAAATTTACCTGCTTCATAACTATTAGAATATAATTCTCCTTCGAAATTTTCAAATTTAGAAGTGTCTACCCAATGCATTTCAAATAAAGAAATTATTACTAAATTCAGAGAGGTAGCAATCAAGGCATAACTTACGGGATTAAAAACATTTTTTCGTTTTCCGTGAATGTAATTAAAAACTGTTTTTTTAGGAGATGTAGTTAAATACTGAAGATTGAATAACATTCCCTTATCTATATCCATGAATCTAGATACAAAATCATTAACCAGAAAAGAAAAGGTAATTTTTTCTACGGTACTTTTTTGTCCACATTCTGGGCAAAAGTTTCCTTTATAACTTGTTTCACAGTTTAAACAGTTGGTCAATTTTATAATATTTAGTTTTTTTAAAGTAATTGTATCTGTTTAAATAACCCCTCCACAAACCTTTAAACGAAGTATCTTCTTAACGGATTGAACAACTTGTTTTTTATAAGCAGGGTTTGTTTTCATTTCAGAAAGAATTGCATTTATGGTGGCATTTTCGTTTTGAGGCATTAAAATTAGATCACAACCCGCTTTAGAAGCCAATAAAGGTGCGTTATTAAGAATAGTAACAGCTTTCATAATATTTAAAGCATCAGAAATTATAATTCCCTTAAACCCCATTTCTTCTTTTAGTAATCCTGTAATAATTTTTCTAGAACAGCTAGAAGGCAATCCATCAGTTCCATATTTCTCGTTATTTTGGATGGTTATGTGCGCAATCATAATGGATAATACACCATCTTCAATAATCTTTTTATAATTATCTACTTCCTGTAATGGACCATCAATATAAACACTTTGTTTATGCGTATCTCCTTTTACCAAACCATGACCAGGAAAATGTTTTGCAGTGGCGATGATTCCACCTGCTTGCGTACATTTTATAAATTGATTGGCCAAAGTAATTACTGCATCCTTATCGCTACCATAACTTCTGGATTTAATCGCTTCATTACTAGCACTTATGTCCAAAACAGGTGCGTAATTATGATGTACTCCAATTTCTCTAAGTTCTGTATTAATTGTATTAACTACTGCATCAGATTGTGCCTCGGTTTTTATGTCAATTGTTTTTCCAACGTCTTTTGCTCCTTTAATTCGACTGGCAAATAAACTGGGCTCTGCGTCCATGCTAAAAAGTAGAGGCAGTGTCTTATTTTTAGAAGAAATTGTGTTTAAGGTGTTAATACTTTCTGTATGTGTTTTTTTACTTCCTTTAAGAAAGACCACACCTCCGATGGCGTCATTTTCGGTCAATTTTTTCACTGTAGCCATTGGTTTTCCTAATTCTCCAGCTGATGATATGATCATTTGAGCTACTTGTTGTCTTTCTGAAAGTGTATTATAGATAGAGTCTACGGTATACTCCAATTCGGAATTGTAGGTGTAAAAATCCTGTAACCCGAATTTTTTAGATTGTGCATTGCTTTGAATAATAGATAAAACTGAAAGTAGTAATAATGAAAAATATCGCATAGGTAATGATTTGGGTTGTATTAAATAGATTAACAATGAATTGGAGCATCTTTTAATTGGCCCCATTCGCTCCAAGAGCCATCATAAATCCACAAGTCAGTGTATCCAGCAAGATGAGCTGCTAATAAAATCACACAAGCAGTAATACCTGAACCGCAGCTAAAGATCAATTTTTTATTTTCAATTTCAAAATCATCCAATAGTCTTATTAGTTCTTTTGTTGGAAGCATTTTTCCATGCTGTAATACCTTTGTATAAGGCAAACTTAATGAGTTAGGAATGTGTCCGCCTTTTAGATCGTTTCTGGGTTCTGGATCAATTGCTTTAAATCGGCCAAAAGAACGTGCATCAAGGATCAGAGATTTTGTACTGTTCATTTCAAATAAAATGTTTTTCGCGTTAACAATGTATTTGGAATGATCGTTTATTTTAAAATTTCCTAATGGAAATTTGGTCGCAGACCCTTTGTTTTCAGTAGGTAGTTCGCTTTTTATCCATTCAGGTAATCCACCATTAAGTACTGCTACATTTTTATGACCTAAAGAGGTAAACATCCACCAGGCTCTTGGACTTGAGTATATACCTAAAGTATCATACACTACAATTTTTGAGTTAGTGTTGATACCTAATTTTCTACAATTTTTTTCAAAAAAATCAGAAGAAGGAAACATATTTGGTAAGTTCGAATCTTGATCAGAAAAGGATTTTTTGATATCAAAAAATCGAGCTTTTGGAATTTGTAATTCTTGATCAGATGCGACAGAAGAAGTCACTTTTTTAATACTTGCATCAAGAATAATAAGATCTGGGTGATCTAAATGCTTAAATACCCAATCTACTGAAACTATTGGTGATGGAAATTCTAAAGTATTCATTCTTAGGATGCTTGGAATTTATCAAGTAATTTATTTGTCTGTTGATGTAGTTTTTTCTTAAAAAAACTAGTTCCTCCAAGTAATTTTCCTTTCCAGCCAATTGCTTGCGAAGCCCATTTGTGTAGGTTAAAATGATCAGTATGTTTTATGATTTTACCATCTTTAAATTCGAACTCGGCATCGATACTATTATGAACAGACCTTCCTGTTTGACTAAAACTATACCAAGCCTCCCAGTGTGCAGAACCTTTTTGATCATCTGCTTCTACTTTAGAGAACTCTACTTTAAGATCTTTTCCATTTTTACAAAGCATTTGCCACATTTTTTTGGCTCTTTCACCTTTTAATTTTCCGAAACCAGGATCTTCAAAAACAATATCATCGTGATAACAAGAAATCATTTTCTCTGCATTTCCTTCGCTTAATCCAGTATAAAATTTTTCGATAAGTTCTTTCATATGTATAAAGTTACAAAGAAATATATACTAATAAGTGCATAAGGGTTTCTTATTGATATTTGAGAAATACACGCAAACATTGTGAAACCTTATTTTTGATCTTATTTATTCATATCTATCTAATTCTAGATAAAGGCGTTCAACTTTATCTCGTGCCCATTGTGTTTTTCTTAAAAACTTAAGACTAGATTTAATAGATGGGTCATTCTTAAAACAATTGATAGAAATTTTATTAGCCAATCCTTCCCAACCATAATGGTCTACAAGCAATTCTAATATAGTTAACAACTTCATTCCGTGTAATGGGTTATTCGGTTGTTTTTTGATGGTTTTGTTTTGATTGTCCATTAATATGCTTATCGATAAAGGCTTTTATTTTTTACCCAATTATTTAAATTTTAGATAGTATTATCAGTCCAACTTGTCCGCCAGTTTCTTGAATATTTTTTTAGGATTTTTGTTTTCATATAATATATCGTGTACTGCATCAATTATTGGAGTACGAGTACTACTGGTAGCATCCAGTTCATAAGCAGTTTTTGCAGCATAATATCCCTCTGCAACCATATTCATTTCCATTTGAGCACTTTTTACGGTATAGCCTTTACCAATCATATTACCAAACATGCGATTACGCGAAAAAATAGAATATCCAGTAACAAGTAGATCTCCTAGGTATGCCGAATCGTTAATATTACGTTTCATTTTATGAATTTTTTTAATAAAACGTTTCATTTCGCGAATAGCATTACTCATTAAAACACTTTGGAAATTATCTCCATATCCTAATCCATGGGCAATTCCTGCTGCTACAGAGTAAATATTTTTTAATACTGCAGCATACTCCGTACCAATAATATCATCACTTACTTTACATTTGATGTACTCACTACTTAGGTTTTTGGCAACGATTTTTGCTTTGTCTTCATCGTTAGATGCAATTGTTAGGTATGATAGGCGTTCGAGAGCGACTTCCTCTGCATGACAAGGACCTGTAATTACGCCGATATTATTAAAAGGAATATTATAAATATCATGGAAATGCTCTCCAACAATTAAACCTGTTTCGGGTACAATTCCTTTAATAGCAGAGAAAATAACTTTATGTTCTAAGGATGCAGTAAGCTTTTGCAATTCGGTATGTAAAAAAGCCGATGGTATCGCAAAAATTAAATAATCCGCATAGGTAACTGCTTCATTAATATCATTAGTAAGTTTAAGTTGATCCATCTTAAACTCTACTGAGCTTAAATAATTTGGATTGTGCTGTTGTCTTTTTAGGTGTTCTAAAGCATATACACTTCGCATATACCAGCCTACTTCATTTAGATTTTCGGTAAGCATTTTTACGATAGCAGTAGCCCAACTACCACCACCGATCACAGCAAATTTTAATTCTTTATCCATGTAAAATGATTGTGAGTTCAAAAATAAGGAAAATACAACTCAAAATAAACACTTGATAACCAGTTAAATGAGTTTTTGGCACACGTTTTGGTTTCTAGATTATGAAATGAGCCATTACAATATGTTGGTGCAAAACTAAATGTTCTATGGCGAATCCTATCTGACAATTGAAAAACAATAAAAAGAGCAGATAAAATTGAAAAACACTTAGCTTATGAAGACTTTAAAATTACTTTCGGCTTTTATGATTAGTTCAATGCTTCTAACTTCTTGTGTAACAGAAGTAGTAGTAGAAGATGATGTTTTTATTGAAGAACCTGCAATTACATTAAACGAACTATTAAATACATATGAAATCTGGTACGTGGATATAGAACGTACACAAGGTAATGGGGAAATTCCTTTTCTTCAGAAAGCGTTTACCGTTTCCTTTAAGAATGGAACCTTTTATGCTAATAATAACTTAGTAGGAATTGGGAGTAATGGAAATGGTTTTGGATTGGATGTTGGGTATTATAATACGTTTAGAATGGAGGTCGATATTAGTCATGATATTGATGGTGTATATAGTCTTGATGTCACTCAATATGGAAATAATGAAATTAGATTATATGATGGAGTTACTAATACTAGTTATTATCTAATAGGGTATCAAAGAAATACGTTTGATTATGATAGAGTGTTTTATGATAACATACATTACTTCTTACATGAATATGTTACTTGGGAAAAAGTGTATACAAGTGATTTTGGAGCACTAAATGAGTTTGATAACGAAAATTATTTACAATTTTTATATTATGGATCAGGTGATAATTTTAAAAGTTCTGAAGACGTTAATGTGTCTAATATCAATGATATATACTACGATTATAGTGGCTATTATGCGGTAGATGATGTGCCTAATAATTTCTATATGAAAAATTTAACACTTGATTACGATTATTTGGGCAATGAATATTTCGAGTTAACCGTTATAAATGATAGTAAGATAGAATTATTACATCCTGCTTCTGGAACAATTTATGAATTTGTGGGTAGAGGATACCTTCAATTTAAGAGTTCTAAAGATGGAAAACCATCTCAGAATGACAAAAGAAGATTAAAAAAAGCTGATTTTATGAAGCTTACAAAATAAAATAAGTCGCACTAGACGATATAAATTTTTTTGGTTGGTTATTTAGTTGGAAATCGCTCTACAAGAGAAATCTTGTCTGGGCGATTTCTTTTTAGTAGCAAGATATTTCAATTGATATAAGAACTAAAGAATATTCCCTTGTAACCTAGCGTGCTAAATAAATCATAAACACTTGATAATAAGTGCTCATTTTGATCAAAATGAGGATGTGTTCTGTTTAAAAACTATTGATTTGGTGTATTATTCCCTAACTTTAATAATTCAACAAATCAAATTAATCATATGCTTAAAAAAATCTTAAACATCGACAACAGCAAAAAATTGAGTAAGACGGAACAACAATCTATTCAAGGAGGAGGCTTTCCTTTTTTTGATGAATGTTGTGCGTGTGTTTTTAGACCAGGAAATAGTCCTTTCCCAATTTTAATTACACAATCTTGTTCTGATCCTTGTCCAATTGATGGGAGTACAGAATATGAAGAAACTGGTTGTTAAACTTTACAAAAGCGAACTTAGGTTCGCTTTTGCTTTTTTAGAGAAGATTACTTTGGTTTTTATAAAGATTTCAAGTGATTTGCTTAATTTTATGTTTCAAATTGATATAAATATGGGAATTCGAAAACCTTTTAATCTTGATAAATGGATAAAAGAAAATAGAGATACACTTAAGCCTCCTGTAGGTAATAAAAATTTATACAAAGATGCGGGAGATTACATCGTAATGATTGTTGCTGGTCCCAATGCAAGAAAGGATTATCATTATAATGAAACAGAAGAGCTATTTTACCAATTAGAAGGCGAGATAGAAGTTCATATACAAGAGAATGGTAAAAAAGAAACTATGAAATTAGGACCAGGGGATATGTACTTGCATCCTGCAAAAGTTCCCCATTCTCCAGTACGTCACGAGGGATCTATAGGCTTGGTAATAGAAAGAAAACGTGTTGATTTAGAGGCTGAAGATGGATTATTATGGTTTTGTGATAATTGTAATACTAAATTACACGAGGTTTACTTTAAGCTAAATGATATTGAAAAGGATTTTCTTAAACATTTTAAACATTTTTATGGTAGTCAATCGTTAAGAACTTGTAATAATTGTGGTGCAGAAATGCCAGTAGATAAGAGATTTGTTACAGAACCATAAAGAGTCAATTTAATTTGAAACTTTTAATTTTAATAGAAGATTGATTTTTTTAATAAGGTTTTTTTAGAATATTATTCAAAATCATCAATATAACGGGTCAAAATTTAATATATCTTCAAAACGCAGTATCTTTACGGTCTCTAAAAATATAATTCAAAAAATATGGCAGCTATAGCAACAGATTTTGGAATAGAAGAAGCATTAAAGCAATTAGGTGTTTCTGATCTTAATAAAGGAACTTCTACAGGTTCTGATTGGTTTTCTAATGGTGATGAAATTTCATCTTTTTCTCCAGTAGATGGTAACTTAATAGGAAAAGTCACTACTACCACAAATAATGATTATGAGAAAGTAATAGAAAAGGCTCAATCGGCTTTTAAATCTTGGAAGTTAATGCCTGCTCCGCTTAGAGGAGAGATTGTTAGACAGTTTGGAGAAGAATTAAGGGTTTTAAAAGAGCCTCTTGGTAAATTAGTTTCCTATGAGATGGGTAAATCTTATCAAGAAGGACTGGGAGAAGTTCAGGAGATGATTGATATCTGTGATTTTGCTGTTGGTTTATCTAGACAATTACATGGATTAACCATGCATTCAGAGCGACCTGGGCATAGAATGTATGAACAGTATCATCCATTAGGAATAGTAGGTATTATTTCTGCTTTTAACTTCCCTGTGGCTGTTTGGGCTTGGAATACGGCTTTAGCTTGGATATGCGGGGATGTTTGTGTTTGGAAACCAAGTGAGAAAACACCGCTTTGTGGTATTGCTTGTCAAAATATAATAGCTAAAGTTTTAAAAGAGAATGATATTCCAGAAGGAGTTTCTTGTCTTATTAACGGAGATTATAAAGTAGGAGAAATGATGACTACTGATAAACGAATTCCGTTAATTTCTGCGACAGGATCTACTAGAATGGGTAAAATTGTTGGAGCTACAGTTGGAGAACGTTTAGGGAAATCATTATTAGAGCTTGGAGGAAATAATGCGATTATTGTAACTCCGGACGCTGATATTAAAATGACTGTGATTGGAGCTGTTTTTGGTGCTGTTGGAACAGCAGGACAGCGTTGTACCTCGACGAGAAGATTGATTATTCATGACTCAATTTATGATAAAGTAAAAAATGCTGTCGTAGACGCTTATAAGCAATTGCGTATTGGAAATCCTTTAGACGAGAATAACCATGTAGGCCCCCTTATTGATAAAGACGCTGTAAGCGGATACCAAAATGCTTTGGAAAAAGTAGTAAAAGAAGGAGGAAACATTGTAGTAGATGGTGGTGTTCTTTCTGGAGAAGGATATGAAAGTGGATGTTATGTAAAACCTGCAATCGCGGAGGCTGATAATTCTTTCGAAATTGTTCAACACGAAACATTTGCTCCAGTTTTATATTTATTAAAATATAGTGGTGATGTAGAAAATGCAATTGAGGTTCAGAATGGTGTTGCTCAGGGATTATCTTCGGCAATAATGACTAATAATTTACGCGAAGCAGAAAGATTCTTGTCTCATGCAGGATCGGATTGTGGAATTGCTAATGTAAATATTGGAACCTCTGGTGCCGAAATTGGAGGTGCTTTTGGAGGAGAGAAAGAAACTGGAGGAGGAAGAGAATCTGGTTCTGATGCTTGGAAAGTATATATGCGTAGACAAACAAACACTATAAATTATACAACAGAATTACCTCTTGCACAAGGTATTAAGTTTGATTTATAATAGTTGAAATTATATTTTTTAATAAGGCGTCTATTTTTTTTAAAATAGACGCCTTATTACTTTTTTATAGATCTTAGCAGTACTTTATTCATCATCTGCAAACTTACTAAAGTGAACAAGAATCAAATAGATTATATATATTCGCGGAAATGAAGACGCAACCAGATGGTTTAAATTGCATCTTCTTAATAAATATGCAAAGGAATATGAAGAAATTAGTACTTATATTATTAATAATTTGTACCGGGTGTAACCTAGACGAACAAGATACACTAGATCCGGTATTCTGTACAGATGAGCTTAGAGCAGGTTTAGATATTACAATAAAAGACGCAACAATAAATGATTCTTTTTTAATTTCAGGAATTACTGTGATTGCTACGGATGGTGATTATACCGAAACATTAGTAAATTTTGAAAACACAAATTCATTTGTTGGCGCTTTTGAGAGAACAGGGAACTATGTAATTACTGTAAGTGGCAATAATTACGAGACATTTACTTCTACCATACCAATAATAGTTGATAAAGATATTTGTCATGTAATTACACAAAGCAGAGAAATCATTCTTCAACCAAATTAACAAGATAGTATTATATTTTGATAATATTTTAACAAATGTTTTAAGGTCAATGAGTTAGTTTTGGTATTCACACAAAATTAACTTAAATATGAATTCAACTCTACAACACCTCAAAAGAGGTTTTTGTGTTTGCGTAATGGCTTTAGCAACCTTCTCTGCAACCTCACAAACACAACAATTAAAGACTACAGCTGATGAAAAACCTAATAAAGGACATCAATTGTATAAGCAAACAAAAATGTTTGATAGTAAAAAAGGATCTACTGATGCTAAAACTCCTCTAGAAAGACAAGCGGATAATGCTATAGAAAGATCACAATTTGACTTGATGAGATTAAAAAACCCTGCTACAGGTAAAATACCAGATGGAATTAGAAAAGCAGAGGTTCAGTTCTCAGAAAAGATCAATTTAAGTGATGAATCACAAAAATCGATACAAACTGCTGCTAAATCAGGTAGATTCTCTTTTTGAAAAAATAGAGGGCCGTACAACGTAGGAGGTAGAACTCGTGCGTTAGCAATTGATAGAAGAAATGAAAATGTAATCTTAGCAGGTGAAGTATCTGGAGGATTATGGAGAACGGAGAATGCTGGAGAAACTTGGAGAAAAGTTACGAGATCTTTCCAAGATCCTAGTATTACGGGAATTGTGCAAGATCCAAGACCAAGACATAGTTTTACTTGGTATTACATTTCTGGAGAACGTTATGGAAATTCAGCAAGTGCTGGAGGAGCATTTTATCAAGGTAGTGGAGTATACAAATCCAGAGATGGAGGACGTACATTCGAACTGTTAACAGCTACAGCAAATCCTGATGTTGGTATATTTAATACAAATGAACCTTTTGATTTAATTAATTCGATAGCTATTGATCCTACCAACGGAGATATTTATTTAGGTACAATTACTGGTATTCAAAGATCTCAAGATGGAGGAAATTCATTTACAGAAGTTTTAACTGGTGGTTTTGATAGTAAAGCGGAAGTAGCAATTTCTTCTACAGGTCAAATATATGCTACAGTGGACTCTGATACTGATCCAACAGCTGGATTCTTTACTTCTACAGATGGAGACACTTGGACAAATATCACACCAGAAGGATTTGTACCTGCGTATGGAAGAACTGTTATGGGAATTGATCCTTCTAATGAGAATACTGTGTATTTTCTTACACAAAACAATTCTGGAGGATTTCCAGCTTTATTAAATAGATATGATCTTGCAGCAGGAACATGGACTGATTTAAGTGTAAACTTGCCTTTTGGTATTGGTGGAAGTGTAGGAAATTTAAATCTACAGGGAGAGTATAATATGATAGTAAAGGTACATCCTACAGATAGCAATTTAGTATTTGTTGCAGGAACTAATGTGTACAGATCTACTACAGGATTTACTACTCCTACTGGACAAGAAAGTTGGATAGCTGGATATTCTCCATTAAATAATGTAAGTCTATATACAAATCAACATCCAGATCAACATGCATTATTATTTTTCCCTTCAAATCCTAATAAAGTATTATCAGGAAATGATGGTGGAGTTTATGTTACAGAAGATATTACAGCTACTAATGATGGTGTAGAACCAGTAGCTTGGACATCGTTAAACAATGGTTACATTACCACACAACCATATCACGTAGCATTTGATCCAGAGCCAAATACAGATGATTTAGTAGCTGGATTCCAAGATAATGGTACTTGGTTTACTAATTCCACGGATTCTGATGCCATTTGGGAATCAGATTTTGGAGGAGATGGAGCTTATAGTGCAATTGCGGATAATGGTAGAACGCGTTATGTTTCTTCTCAGAGAGGTAATGTGTTTAGATTTAATTTTGACGAAGAAGGAGTATTTGAATCATTCTCTGCTGTAGAACCTGCAGGAGCCTCAGGTTTTGCTTTTGTTAACCCATTTATTCTTGACCCTAATAATGATAATATCATGTATATGCCGGCAGGAAGTACGATATGGAGAAATAACGACCTAGATGGATTGCCTTTATTTACAAATACAAATGCAACAGAGAATTGGGTAAATCTTACGAATACTTCAACTCCTGATGGATCTACTATTACTTCTTTAGATGTGTCTAAATTTCCAGTAGCTAATAGATTATACTATGGTACAAACTCTGGAATTGTTTTTAGAATGGATAATGCGAATATAGACGGTCAGCAAGCAATTGATATCTCAACTGGAAAAGGATTACCAGGAGGTTTTGTTAATGATATTAATATCGATCCGTCTAATGTCGATCGCGTAATTGTTACCTATTCTAATTACGGAATTCCAAGTGTATTTATTACAGAAGATGGTGGAGATACTTGGGCAAATATTAGTGGTAACTTAGAAGAAAATGTGGATGGATCAGGTAATGGGCCTTCTGTAAGAAGTACTGCTTTTTTAGGTAGTAGCGCAGGTAGATTTGGTGCTCGATTACAAAGAGTATTTGCTGCAACAAGTACTGGTTTATATTCTACTAGAAGGTTAAATGGGCAAAATACCGTTTGGAGAAAAGAAAATTTTGCAATTGGTAATTCAGTAGCCGATGAAGTAGTTACAAGAAAAGACGGATTTATTGCTGTAGCTGCTCACGGAAGTGGATTGTTTAGTGCTCGTTTTCCTGTAACTGCTAATCCATTACCAGAATCTAACTTGGTTACTGCCTTTTTATTAGATGATTTTGGTGTTAGTGAAAATAGTGAAGATACAAGTATAGATATAACAGGTTTATTTGTGCAATCTCAAGGATTACCAATTGATATTGAATTAACTAATTCTGACCCAGAATTAGTAACAGCTACATTAACAGGTAATACACTTACCCTATCATATGCGCCAGATAGTATCGGTTCAGCTTCAATAGGTCTAATTGCTACTTCGGGAGAAGAACAAGTAGCTGAAGGTTTTACAGTTACAGTATCTGAACCTTCTATCTATGAACAAACAAATACACAGGTATCTACAATACCTTCTCAGAACTTCTTAGATTTTAATGGTCTAGCGCAGTCTGCTGATGATTTTACAGTTCCAGCGGGTAATACATGGAATATTAATAGGATAGTAGCTTTTGGTGCTGTAAATGGAAGTCCTGCATTGAACAACGTAAGTATTGTTATTTATGAAAATGAAGGAGGGATTCCTGGTGCAGAAGTTTATAATAGTGGAGAGATTGCTCCTATTTCAGAACCAAATATTTCAAATTTAAATATAGATCTTCCAGAAGCGGTTACTTTAGAGAGTGGAGAGTATTGGATATCAATATATACTAATCTTGCCTTTAATGGTGGGAACCAATGGTTTTGGGCATCACAGGAGAATGTTGTAGGTGAAGTAAGTCAGTTTAGAGATCCTGCTAACCTTTTTGGTACAGGAGCTATAGATTGGACTGCTACAACAGTTGCATTAGGAAGAGATCCATTAGATCAAACATTCCAAATTTTTGGAGATATTATAAGTTCTAATGAAGATGTAGTAGAACCTGAATTAGAGGTTACGTTAACTACATTAGACTTAGTAAATGAGATTTCTGTTTATCCTAATCCATCTAATAATACATTCTTCTTTAATTTTGGAGATGCGATTTCCAAATCAAGCAAAAATGTAGATATTAATATATTTAATAGTACTGGTAATTTAGTGCATACAATATCTGATGTTAACTCTAATGCTAACGTAAATTGGGATGCATCGAGATTGGCTTCTGGTTTGTATTATGCGAAAATCTCAGGAACTAATACAAATACTGTAGTTAAATTACTTAAGAGATAGAGCTACAAGTTTTAATAACAATTAATTAAGAAAAAAGGAGTTGATATAATTGACTCCTTTTTTTATATTAAGATTATGAATAAACTTATGTACATAGGGTTGATTGCAATCTTGTTTTCTTGTAAATCGAACAGTATCGCCCAAGAAAATGCGAAAAACAAAACCGAAAAGCCAAAGGTAGAGAAGCCAAAGTTTGGAGATACTAACAATGGTGATATGCCTAAGCCTAATGTATTTACTCAAAACCAGATAGCTCCAAATACCATTCATCTAACAGTTGAGGTTATGGAGCTTTATAGTAATAAACTAATTTGTGATGTTTCCCAAGAAGCTGCAGTAAACGTTAAGATCAAAGAAATTAAAGGTTCGGGTTCGGGTTTGGTAAATAGGGTTTCGATTAATAAAGAAATAATACTTGCTTTAAGAAAAGGAATATCAAAAGATATTACTTATTTAAAGTCAAAACTGAGTAAGGATATTTTCATTATAATTAGGGAAAAACCTTGTATGAATTTTAATCAAACTATGTACGAGATAGTTGGTTATGAATATAGACAATAGTTCTTATTGTTGATTTCCATAGGTGTCGGCTAACCAAATAATTAATAAAATTAGAGCTATTATAAAAAGTACAAAGAAAAATATTTTCCAAAAGGAATAGGGTCTTTTTCCAGATATTTTTCCAGTTTGTCCATTTACAAAAAAATTATATTTCTTTCCATTGTATTGGTAGGCGCTAATATAGACAGGAAGCAAAATATGCTTAAATGTTTCTTCTGATAGACTCATATTTACAGAATGTACTCTTTGCGTATCACCTCCAATATCGTGACGCGACCACGAACGTGCTATTCTTTCTGCTTCTTGGGTAGAAGATAAATGACCATCCTTTAATGGTATAGTATATTTTTCTGTAACAAAGCCAGCTAAAAAATTAGTATTAAAAGGTTCTAATGCTTTAAGATTCCAATGGGCGATTTTCGAAGGAATTGGATTTTTCCTTTGATTTGATGCTTTTATCAGTGTATCATCTACAAAACCACTAACACTTCCGCTTGCAGGAGTCCATCTTGTTCTTTGTTCTTGTCTCGTGCCTCTAACAGTTTTTCCGTTTACTGTTTTAGTGTAAGGAACGCTAACATAATAATAATCTCCTCTTTGTCCTGTATACGTCGCGTATAACTGAGCATCAAATGTCCAATAGGGAAGGTATAGACCCTTAGTATGCTCAGGGTCCAAAGCAGCTTTTTTAAGATTATTTGGAGCAAACCATAATTCTTTTACCCATTTTGTAAAAATTTCATGTGATTTTTTTTGATCAAATTGAAAAGGGAGTACAGCACCAGGAAGAATCCAATCTTCTTTGTATGCATCCTCTATGATTAGAGGCATGGTACAATATACACAGTGTAATGATTTATAATTTTCTTCTATATGTTGATTAGCACCACAGTTTTTACAATGAAGCATTGTAATCTCTTCAGAATGAGAAAGAGATCCCATTTCCTCGAGATAAGGTTTTAACTCAAGTTCTTTAAATTCATCTTCTTGTTGATCAATGGTTTCTTCATGACCACAATAATCACATTTAATTTCAGAGGTACCAGGTTTATAGGTTAATTCGGCACCACAATTAGCACAAGATTTCTTTTGTTCAGAAAATATTTTTTTTTCTTCTTCCATTCAGGAATTATGATAGTAGAGGTTGTACAAAACTATCCTTTCTTTCGGGTAAAACGAAAGAAAGGATAAAAAGCATATTTATTTTATTAAGCTCCCGGAAGTGGAGGAGGAGTATTACCCCCTAAAAATGATTTTAATTCTTCTACATCCTTTATAGCGGACCAATTTGCCATTCCTTGTTTCCATACTAGAGAATCTTTATTTACTGTCCTATTAGCAAATAGAGATTTTAACTGATCAAAAGATACTGGTCCGGCTTGTTGTCCGTTTATCGCATAGAAATATTGCACTTGCACTGGCATTGGCGGTGGAGCAATTGGTGCAGATTGCTGAGGTTGTGCTTGTTGTTGTGTTGCCATTGGATTCATCATTCCGCCCATCTGTTGTGCTAGTACAAATCCCATTCCCATTCCCATTCCTGCTCCTGCGGTACCTCCTTCATTTGCAGCGGCTGCTTCTATCGCTTTGGCAGTTTTGAATTTGGTTAATTTATCAAGGTCAATCTTATCAATTCTACTATATTCAAAAATTTCTTTTTTCAGATCTTCCGGCATAGAAACATTCTCTATAAAGAAGCGTTCCAAGGAAATACCAACAGAATTAAATTCTGGTTGCATTACTTCTTGACAGGTTTCTGATAGTTCAGTAGTGTTAGCGGCATATAATTCTATTGGAAAGTTAGCCTCTCCGACAGTATCAGTAAAACGAGTAGAGATTAAACTTTTAAGATGTTCGTTAATTTCAAAACTCGTGAAATTAGCATCTGTACCTACGATATCTACTATAAATTTACCTGGATCACTGACTTTAAATGCATACGTTCCAAAGGCTCTAATTTCTACCAGACCGAAACGGTCATCATTTAATGTTATTGGGTTTTTTGTACCCCATTTTTCATCTGTAAAAAGACGTGTGTTCACAAAATATATTTCTGCTTTAAACGGGCTATTAAATCCATACTTCCAACCTTTTAATGTTGTTAAAATTGGCAAGTTTTGAGTATTTAAAGTGTAGGTTCCAGGCTCAAATACATCGGCTAATTGACCTTCGTTAATAAAAACAGCTGTTTGCCCTTCTCTTACGATTAATTGAGCACCATTTTTTATTTCATTTTGATAACGTTCGAATCTATGTACAATGGTATCCTGTGTATTATCTAACCATTCTACAATATCTATAAATTCATTACTTAGCTTCTTTTTTATTTCGTCAAAAATTCCCATTGGTGAGTTGATTTATAATTCGTGTTCTAAAACTACAAAATAGGATGCTTGTGTAAAAATTAATTTTAGATTAATTCTAAAAAAGCAAACCTTAATATGCAAGGCATATTAAGGTTGCAAAGTACAAATAAAGGGTAGCAAAGGATTATGCTGTCGACTTTATATTGACTAGTCCAGATTATAGAAAGATTGAAGGTCCTCAAAGTTTTCAAAATTGTCACTACTGGTTGCTGTACCTTCTATGATAACATATTTTAGTTTTGTTATTTGTGCGTTTAGCGGTCCCGAAGATGATAATGCGTATATAGTCAATGTATCGAGACTGTAGGTAAATGTTATGACTTCATCTGTACCATCTGAAAAAGGGAAATTATATGTCATAGGAAACCATATGTCATCTCCAAATAATTGAAAATAGACTAGTATTAACGAATTATCTAATATATCTTGATCAATGTCAGTATCTGTAATAACAAATTCATTTGCGGCCCCTCCAAGATAGGTTCCGGCTGACCATGTTACATTATCTACTGTTTTTACAAGTACATTAGCATTTCCGTCTTGACCTGCTGGACCAATGGCTCCATCGAGTCCATTTGCTCCATCTTCTCCATCACAAGAAGTTAATACTAAGGCAAAAGCCATTATTACATACGTTAAAAATTTCATTGTTGTTTTCATCATTTTAAGTTTAATGTTTGCTATTAGTGTAGGTTTATAGCAAGAGGTAAACATTTAGATTTAAAAAGACCTATTCAAGTGTTTTTGAATAGGTCTTTGGATAGGAAAGATATTTGACCAAATATGGATTATAAAGAAATAAGTTCTGTATTTTGATTGTCTATATAGATAGTCATCGATTTCTCTATAGTATTAGACGAACCATCTAATCCTCCAAAATCTTTTACAAGAAAAGAAAATGAGATACTTATTGATTCTCCATTAGTTACTAATTTTCCTGCCAAGATGTTCCCGGTTGTTGGATTAGTAGGATCACCATTCCAATAGATAGAGCTAGAAAGAAATGTAAGCGTAGTGGTTTCCCAAGGTGCAGGGATTTCTTCGGAAAACTCGATGTAATCATGTGGATATTGCCAAGAGATTCTCTCTACGCCACCAGTATCCGCTCCCGAAAAGATAAAATCATATGTTGTATCTGTGCGCAAGTTAAGTTGTATGCTAGAAAAATCATCATCTTGAGTAAATGTTCTATTAAAACCATCCCCAGAAATATTAAAGGAAAAAGTAGGAGTAGTTGTATCAGTTTCTGGAATGTCGGTTTCGCAAGAAATAAAGAATAATATTGCAATTGCTAAGACTATCTTTTTGATATTTTTTATGCTATTTGTTTTCATCACGTTAAGTTTTGTTATTTAAAACTTGGTGTGCTTATAAACAAATAAGTAAACATCATTGGTGATGATAATTCTTAAAAAGAAATGTTGTGGTAATTATATCAAATACCCTTTGGGATGGCATTGATGAGTTTTTTTGTGTATTCTTTTTTAGGGTTTTCGTAGATAATATCTGCATCACCTTGTTCTTCAATTTTACCTTGGTTCATAACCAATAATTGATCTGACATATACTTTACTACAGCAAGATCATGAGAAATAAATATATAAGTAAATCCAAATTTCTCTTTTAATTCATTTAATAAATTAAGAACTTGAGCCTGAACTGATATATCAAGAGCACTTACGGATTCATCGCAGATGATTAACTTTGGTTGAAGGGCTATGGTTCTGGCAATTCCAATCCTTTGACGCTGCCCGCCACTAAATTCGTGAGGATATCGATTAAAATATGAAGGATCCAGTCCAACTCTTTCTAAGAGGCTAATTGTTTCTTTTTTACGTTCAGTATCATCAGTGTATAATTTATGAGCTTTCATGGGTTCCATAATTGCCTTACCAATAGTCATTCTAGGGTTTAGTGAAGCAAATGGATCTTGAAATATCAATTGGATATCTTTTCTTAGAACTCGTATAGATGATGGAGAAAGTTCTGTTAGATCCTGACCTTTATATAAAATTTCTCCTTGGTCAGCTTTATCCAATTGAAGAATGGTATTTCCTAAAGTAGATTTTCCACATCCGGATTCTCCAACAAGACCTAGCGTTTCACCTTCGTATAACGAAAAACTAACTCCGTCAACTGCTCTGAACTCCTTTTTACCAAACCAACCAACTTTAGAGAAAAATGTTTTTTCTACATTTTTTACTTCTAGCAATGGTGTGTTGCTATATAATTCTTTATGATGCTCTTCTCTGTCTGTTTTGGTAATTTGTTGTCTTTCTTTTTTTTGATCGTTTAGATAATCTTGTATGGTCGGTAATCTTTTATACCTAATATCTAAAGATGGTCTTGCATAAATTAATGCTTTTGTGTATTCTTTTTGAGGGCTATTAAAGATTTCGGAAGTAGTATTCTGTTCTACCATTTTTCCTTTGTAAACTACTAAAACATTGTCAGCAATTTCAGAAACCAATGATAAATCATGAGAAATAAATAGAATACTCATTTTGTACTCTTTCTGAAGCTCTTTGAGTAAACTAATGATTTCTTTTTGCACTGTAACATCTAGTGCGGTAGTAGGTTCGTCGGCAATAAGTAGTTTCGGTTTACACGCAATTGCCATGGCAATCATTATACGTTGTTTTTGACCGCCACTTAGTTCATGAGGATAAGAATTATAGGCACGAACTTCATCTGGAAGTTTTACTTTTTCGAACAAAGAGAGTACTTCTTCTTTGGCTTCGGACTTGGTAAACTTAGTATGTTGTAATAAAATTTCTATAACCTGCTTGCCACATTTCATTGAAGGATTTAAAGAACTCATAGGTTCTTGAAAAATCATAGCAATTTCGTTACCACGGATAGAACGTAATTTTTTATCGTCAAAATCAAGTAAGTCATTATCACGGTAGAAAATTTTACCAGAAACTTTTGCTGTTTTTTTTGAAAGTAATCCCATAACTGCCAGAGAAGTAACTGATTTCCCACTACCGGATTCCCCAACTACACCGAGTATTTCGTTGGGCTTTATATCAAATGAAATATCATATAGTACCTGTATTTCTTTCTTTTCTGAAGAAAAAGAAACATTTAGGTTTTTGACAGAAAGTAAAGGCTCATTGTCCATAGTATCAAAACTAAGTAAATTTAGTCAATTACCTCCTATAAAACATAAGGTAGCTAGGTTATAATCTAGCGTTGTTTTAAAGTTTTTTTGGTGTGATATTTGTTATATTTACGTCTCAAAGAATACTATGAAGCTTACCAAACTCTCTCTTAGAACGAGGATTTTTATTTCTATGACCGTGTTAGTTCTGTTGGCTTCTGTATTGGTTGCGGCTATTACTGTATATCAATATAAAGAAGAAGCAGAAGAATATCATCGTGAGCGATTGGAAAGAAAGGAAGAACGGATTAAAATAGCTATAAATAATGCATTAAGTAGTACTACCTATCCTGTTACAGAAGAGAACGTTGCTCTAATTTTTAAAGAGAAGAAGAAAATCAATCAAATATCTCAAGAGCATACATTACCAATTAATATTTATAGTCTTTCTGGTAAATTATTGGTTAAATCCGAAGAGACTTTTGTTAATGATACAGTTGATAAACAGCTTAACCAACATATTGTCGACACTTTAGGTAGTGGATATGAAAAAAGATACCTAGGAGTTTCAGAAAAAAATGGAGAACATTTTTTATCCTCTTACACATATATCAAGGATTATAAATCAAAACCTTTAGCGATCCTTAATTTACCATACTTAGAAGATGATAATTTCTTTTCTCGTGAATTATGGGAATCTCTTACAAGATTAGGTCAAGTGTATTTATTAATGCTTTTAATTGCAATAGTTTTAGCTTATTTTTTATCAAAATACATAACTAGATCTCTAAAAACTATTTCTGATACAATAGATCAGACCCGTTTAGATAAACGTAATAAGAGAATAAGAATAGGTGATTCTAGTGATGAGATTTATTCACTTGTGAATGCCTATAATAGTATGATCGATGAATTAGAAGAAAGTGCGGCAATGTTGGCTAAAAGTGAGCGGGAAGCCGCTTGGAGAGAAATGGCAAAACAAGTAGCTCATGAAATTAAAAACCCACTTACTCCTATGAGATTGACTGTTCAAAGTTTTGAGCGTAAGTTTGATCCTAACGATCCTACTATTGAGAAAAAAGTAAAAGAATATAGTGATACATTAATCCAACAAATTGATACTATGAGTTCAATAGCTTCGGCATTTTCTAATTTTGCTCAAATGCCAGCGCAGAAAAGTGAAACTTTGGATGTTGTAAAAATTGTGGGGTTGGCTTTGGATATTTTTAATGAACATTACATTGTTTTTCCATCAGAAAAAGAAGAAATTATTGCCAAGTTTGATAGAACCCAATTAATACGTGTGGTAACAAATTTGGTAAAAAATGCAATACAAGCAATATCAGAGGATCATACTCCGAAAATTATGGTAAATGTATTTACAGAAAAAGATGATGTTGTGATTACGGTTGCTGATAATGGAGTTGGGATTACTGAAGAAAACAAAAAGAAAATATTCGAACCCAAATTTACAACCAAAAGTAGTGGTATGGGGTTAGGACTGGGTATGGTTAAAAATATTGTGGAAACGTATAACGGAAGTATTACCTTTACATCTCAAGAAGGAAAGGGAACAGTTTTTAAAGTGAAATTCCCAAAATTGTAATACGAATATATTAACGAAAAAATCATGAAAGAGTATAAATTAGAATCTTTGATTTACTATTCAAAACTTACCTTGGATAAAGAACATATCTTAAAATCTTCTTCCAAAGATATTCAGGAAAAATTAGATCTTTATGCTAAAGATGGATGGAGATTGGTATCTACGGATGTCGAAGATTTTGGAGTGGGAATGTACTTCTATTTGTACTTCGAAAGAGATTTAAAATAATAAATAAACAATATAAATAATGTATAATAATATTCTCACAACTCACAATAGTGGTATAACAACGATTACCATTAATCGTCCATCAAAATTAAATGCATTAAATAAGGAAACAATTCAGGAATTACATGATGCGTTTGATGAGGCAAATAAAGATGTTAAAACGAAAGCAATTATTATAACCGGAAGCGGAGAAAAAGCTTTTGTAGCAGGTGCTGATATTAGCGAATTTGCTGATTTTTCTGTTGATCAAGGAGGTCAATTGGCGGCCAAAGGACAAGAATTACTTTTTGATTTTGTTGCGAATTTATCAACACCGGTAATTGCAGCTGTAAATGGTTTTGCACTTGGTGGTGGATTGGAGCTAGCTATGTCCGCACATTTTAGAATTGCAAGCGATAATGCTAAAATGGGATTGCCAGAAGTGTCTTTAGGGGTAATACCGGGATATGGAGGGACCCAGCGTTTACCTCAATTGGTTGGTAAAGGAAGAGCTATGGAAATGATTATGACAGCAGGAATGATCGATGCTAATCAGGCTTTAAATTATGGATTGGTAAATCATGTTGTTTTACAAGAAGAATTGTTACCGCTTGCAGAAAAGTTGGCAAGTAAAATTATGAGAAATTCGTCGGTAGCTATAGGTGCTGCAATTAATGCGGTGAATGCGGCTTATGAAGATGGTGTGAATGGTTTTAAAACAGAAATAAAAGAGTTTGGCAATTGCTTTGGAACAGAGGATTTTAAAGAAGGAACTACGGCGTTTTTAGAAAAAAGAAAAGCTGATTTTCCTGGGGAATAAGTTGTTATGGAAAGAAAAGGTTTCTTCCTAGTTGTAATTACTTTATTTTATATTTCATTTGTTTCTGGCCAAGATAAATCAAGAGTAAATTCAAAATCTCAAGATAGCATTACAGAAATGGGGTATAGGACAAATTCTCGTTCTACTACCTATAAACGATTTTCGGCACGAGTTGGTGCAGGTGTTCAGAATTCTTTTTATTCAGAAATTGGATTATCAAGACATACCTGCACTTATAGTGATGTTGGTTTTTTTTCTAACGATTATTATGTTGCTATAGAATGGACTCCCATAAGTGGTAATGATGTTTATGGAGTAAAAATAGGATATGAAATAAATATGATCCCTTTACTAAATCTTGGTGTAGAGGGAAAATACCAAACTAATTTTGACACTAATGATTTTGTAATTACCCCTAAGATTGGTCTAGGTATTTTCGGTGATGTAAATATATTTTATGGTTACAATATATCAACTAATGGAAATCCATTTCCTGATATAGGAACACATCAATTCTCTGTAGTTCTTAATTTACATAAGAATTTTTTAGGTTATCTGTAGAAATTCATTTCATCAATATATTCCCACACTTCTTTGGATAATAGTGGTCTGATGTTTTTGTCTTCAGAAATGGCTTTTCGTATAAAGGTTGAAGAAATTTCCATAATAGGGGCATTGACTTTTTGAATCTTAATATGATTCTTGAATTGATGATCCGTTATGCCTTCAGAAATTCGAGGATATACATAAACATTGTGATTTTCTAGAATAACCTCGTAGTTTTTCCATTTATGGAAGCTTTTAAGGTTGTCCTCTCCCATAATCAAATTGAATTGATGGTTATCATACTTTTCTTGTAGATGTGCTAATGTGTGAACTGTATAATTTGGCTGAGGTAGTTTAAATTCAATATCACTTGGTTTTAGTTTAGGATAGGATTCGGTAGCTCTATATACCATTTCTAATCTATGAATATTATCCAATAGGGAGCTCTTCTTTTTAAAAGGGTTATGAGGTGTTACGACCATCCATATTTCATCAAGATCAGAATATTCTGCCATATGATTCGCAATAGCCAAGTGACCCACATGAATAGGGTTAAATGTTCCGAAGTATAAACCTATCTTTTTCATTAGAAATCTATATTTATCCTAAAATAAATTTTTTGACTAGTTGTAACACTTCTGCTTTTGCTTTTTCTAAATCATCATTGGTAACGATAGCATCAAACTGTGGAGCAGTAGCTAATTCAGTAGACGCTTTGGCAACTCGCATATTGATTTTATCTTCTGATTCAGTTTTACGTTTTTTAAGGCGAATTTTTAATTCTTCAATACTTGGTGGTTTTACAAAAATAGCTAGTGTACGATCAGGATAGATTCTTTTAATATCTAATCCTCCAACTACATCAATAT
This sequence comes from Aquimarina sp. AD1, assembly GCF_003443695.1. Lineage (NCBI taxonomy): Bacteria > Pseudomonadati > Bacteroidota > Flavobacteriia > Flavobacteriales > Flavobacteriaceae > Aquimarina > Aquimarina sp. AD1. The sequence continues at coordinate 4,010,796 of NZ_CP031966.1, forward strand.
CAAAAATTACATGCTTTCCTTTGTCCCAGATACGTTGCACTTCTTTTTTTAGGGTGCCGTAAAAATTATCTCGGTATACTTCTTCCCATTCTAAAAACTCATCTGCTTTGATTTTGTCTTTAAACTCTCTTAAAGAAAGAAAATAATAATCTTTTCCGTGTACTTCTGCACCTCGCGGTTCTCTAGAAGCAGCAGAAATAGAAAAATCTAAATTTAATTCTTCTTTATGTAGTAAATATTTAACTAAAGTAGTTTTTCCACTGCCTGATGGTGCAGACAATACTATAAGTTTTCCTTGTTTCATCTATATAAATTTTACCAGAAGGGTAAAGGATTATGTAAATCCACTTTTTTATAAAATATAGTCCTAAATCGCTATAAAATATTTAGCAACTGTTCTTTGATTTTTTCTAATTCATCTTTCATCTGAACTACCAGTTGTTGCATTGGAGCATAATTAGATTTACTTCCAATAGTATTAATCTCTCGACCAATTTCTTGTGTAATGAATCCTAATTTTTTACCATTAGAATCTTTAGTATTTATAGTGGTAGTAAAGTATTCTAAATGGTTGGCAAGTCGTACTTTTTCTTCTGTGATATCAAATTTTTCTAAATAATATACCAATTCTTGTTCAAAACGATTTTCGTCAACTTGTTCCTTTAATTCAGAGACTGCTTTGTGTAAACGTTCTCTAACTACTTCGATACGCTCTGGATCAATTGCAATTACTTTTTCAAGTAAATCCCCAATGTTTTTAACGCGAGTAATAAAATCCTTTTCTAAAGCTTTTCCTTCATCAAGCCTATAGTTTTCTATAGCTTTAAGAGCATCAGATAAACCTCCTTTTATAGCTTCAAATTCCTTTTTGTCAACTTCTGCACGTTCTGTTTTTAAAGCATCTGGCATTCGAACGGCCATTTTTATCAACTCTAATTCTTCTTGCTTTGCATAAACAGAGATAGAACCTAGTTGTTTCATGTAATCTTTTACAATAGATTCATTAATTTTAGTTGAGTTTTCTTCTCCAGTTACTTCTACATATAAACTAAAGTCTACTTTACCTCTTTCTAAGGTTTTAGCAATGGTTTTACGCATTTCCAGCTCTTTTTCGCGATATTGAGAAGGTATTCTAGCGTTTAGGTCTAAGTTTTTGCTGTTTAAAGATTTTACCTCAATAGTAATTTTCTTTGTAGGAAGTTGAAGGATAGACTTCCCAAAACCTGTCATTGATTTGATCATATGCTTATATCAGTACTGGATTAAAAAATTACACGAAGATACATAAAAGTAGTGAGGTGAAGCTCTTGAGAATGATTTTAGGCGTGATCTAGATGATTTTTAGTAGCTATACCTCTCTGTACATAATAATTTTATCAATATATACATCTTTTTCTAGAAAGAAATTAGGAATAATACCTGATTGTGTAAAGCCAGTTTTCTTATATAAAGCAATTCCAGATTGATTACTTTCATATACTTCTAACCAAATTACTTTTAATATTTCGTTTTGATGTGCCCAATCTATTGCGTTTTGAAGCAATAATGTTCCAATGCCTTGATTTTGCCACTGCGTATGAATTCCCATTCCGATCATTCCAGTATGTTCCATTTTTTTTCGCCAACTTCCTGTGAGATCTATATTTCCGATCATTACATCATCACATAAGGCTACCAAAATAATACTGTTTTTCTCTGACTGAAACCTTTCTATAAAATCTCTCTCTTGATCAATGTCATTTGGATATTCGTTTTCGAATAAAGGGAGCGTCTCAGTATTTTTTAGATATTGAAGTTTTAGTTTTAATAAATTTGACGCATCATCAGATACTGCTTGTCTTATTGTGACAGTATGATTATTTTTTATTGAATATGTTTTTGGGAAAAAGCTCAATTGTAATGGGAAACTATATTTTTAAGCATTTGGATTTTTTTCTCTTATTCTTTTGTAAAACTTTATTCCAAGCATTAATAAAATAGCAAGCAATAGAATACCAACAACTCCATAAATCCAATTAACTGCATCTCTAACAATTACTAAAAATATAACAGCAAAGAGTATAATGGTAGCTCCTTCATTCCATAACCTCATTTGATTAGAGGTCCATGTAACAACACCAATTTGTAGTTGTTTGAATATCTGATGGCTTTTAAGATGGTATATAATTAGTAAAACAACAAACCCTAGTTTTACGTGCATCCAAGGAAGATCTAAAAGCATAGGCCTTAAAATCAAAAGACAAATGGCAAAAGTTGTTGCTAATATCGCTGATGGCCATGTGATAATATACCATAAGCGTTTAGCCATTAATTTTAGTTGATTACCTAAAATCTCTTTATCAGGAGAAGGTTTTTGAGAGGCTTCGATTTGATAAATAAACAATCTAGGGATATAGAAAAGCCCTGCAAACCATGTAATAACAAAGATTAGGTGCAGGGCTTTTATATAGTTATAGTATTCTTGCATGTATTACTCTACAAAAAGATAATTAAGCTGCAAGGTATTGAATTCTGAGTTAAAGCTTTTTATTTCTTCCGAAATTAATTTATCAAAAGAGTTTAGTTGCTCGTTAATCTGTTTTGTAAGTTCATTTTTTACAGCTATATCTTGTGCTGTTGGTCCAAAATCTCCCATTCCTACTAATGAGTTTAAATGCCCTAGTTTATTGGTCAATTTTATAGGAAAATTTAAAGGGTCCTGACCACTTCGGTTTTTAGTTTGATATAGCGCTTTCTCAATTTCTCCAAACTGCTTTTGTAAATCTTTAGCTTTAGTAACTAAATCCTTTGTCTTGTCATCATCCTTATATTGTTTCGAGAAAGATTTTAATTGATTGTTGATCTTCCTTATTTTTTTGATGGACTGATGTGCTTTGTCTACCATTTCATTTACGCTAGTAATAAAATCGAATTGCTGTTGCATTTGTTGCGCTGTAGCTTCTGCTCTTGGATCTGCCAAAATGGTGAACGGTTGCGAAACTTCTTTTCCATTTACATTTAAGCTTACCTTATAATTTCCAGGAACAGCTTTAGGACCATCAAGATTTGCCCACCATAAAATCATTCCTTTTAATTTTTCTGCACCATCACCACGCATATTCCAGTTAAATTGATTGGATCCTTTTTTTAGATCACTTAATTTATCTTTTTTCTCTTTTGCTTTAGTACTAAAAGATTTGATAGTATCGCCTTTAGTATTAAAATATGTTAATGAAACGGTATCTTTTTCTTTATCAAAGTTTTTAAGGTTAAAATAAGTAATTACACCGCTAGGATGATTGGTTCCTTCGGTTTTAGAACCTTTTCTTCCACCACCACGCATTCTATATGTGTTTTTAGGTTTGAATAGGATGTTTTCTTGAGTTTTTAAACTATTACTAAGTTGATGTAATACGGTAAGATCATCGATGATCCAAAGACTTCGACCTTGCGTTGCCACTATCAAATTATTGTCTTTAATGACAAGGTCTGTTATTGGTACAATAGGAAGATTTAATTGAAACGGTTTCCAGCTTATTCCATCGTTAAAAGAAATGTACATTCCTGTTTCTGTACCGGCGTATAATAGTCCTTTTCGTTTTGGATCTGCACGAAGTACACGTGTAAAATGTTCACCAGCTATTCCACTAGTAATTTTAGTCCAAGATTGTCCATAATTTGTAGTTTTATAAAGATATGGAGCAAAATCCCCGGACTTATAACGAGTACCTGCAATATAACAAGTTCCCTCGTCAAAACTACTAGGTTCTATGCTATTGATCATCATCCATTCTGGCATCCCTTTTGGAGTCACATTACTCCAGTTTTTTCCACCATCTTTACTTACATGAACTAATCCATCATCACTTCCGGTCCATAATAATCCTTCTTTTATAGGACTTTCAGCAGCAGCAAAAATAGTACAGTAATATTCAACAGATGTATTATCTTGAGTAATTGGACCTCCAGAAGATTTAAGTTTGCTTGGGTCATTTCTAGTAAGATCAGGGCTAATTACTTTCCAGCTTTGACCTTCATTTTCGGTTACGTGAACCTGATTTGAAAAAGTATATAATCTATTTGGATTGTGTTTTGAAAACATAATCGGAAAATTCCATTGAAAACGATATTTCATGTCTTCTGCTCCATGCCCCATTGGGTTGTCTGGCCAAACACTAATAGATCTTACGGTTTCGGTTTTATGATTTACTCTAGTTAAGAACCCGTCGTAACTACCTCCATAAACGATGTCATTATCTTTTGGGTCTATAGCAATGTGTGCAGATTCTCCTCCTGCTGTAGATTCCCAATCATCTTCAGAAATAGACCAACCTGTGCTTCTGTGATTAATTCTAATAGTAGAATTATCTTGTTGCGCTGCATAAATTCTATAAGGAAAACTATTATCGGTGGTAACTCTGTAAAATTGAGAAGTTGGCTGATTATGGTATGTACTCCAAGTTTCACCACCGTCATAAGTGATCTGCGCACCACCATCATCACCAATAACCATTCGTTTAGGATTTTCTGGAGCGATCCATAAATCATGATGATCGCCGTGTGGTGCTCTAAAACTACTAAAGTTTTTTCCACCATCTTTACTTTTATGGTAAGATACGTTAACTACATATACGACATCTTTGTCTTTTGGATCAGCGTAAATACGAGAATAATACCAAGCACGTTGACGAAGACTGCGATCACTATTAAGTTGACTCCAAGTTTCGCCGCCGTCATCACTTCTATAAACACCACCTTTTTCCTTATTTTCTACAATTGCCCATACTCTTTCACTATTAACAGGAGAAACGGTAACTCCCATAATCCCTAAGGTGTCTTTTGCAAAACCTTTGTTTTTAGATATTTCTTTCCAATTTTTTCCACTATCTGTACTTTTCCATAGTGCAGAACCATTACCTCCAGAGCTTAAGCTGTAAGGTGTTCTTCTTGCATTCCAAGTCGATGCATACAGAATTCTAGGATTATTAGGATCTAATGTTAGATCCACTGCACCAGCATTTTGATTAGCAAATAATACTTTATTCCAAGTCTTTCCACCATCAATACTTTTATAAACACCGCGATCTTGAGTAGGTTTATAAATATTTCCTAGAACACCGGCATATACAATATCTGGATTGGTTGGGTGTATCGCTATTCTTGGAATATGCCTACTTTTAGGAAGACCAGATTGGTTCCAAGTTTTTCCAGCGTCTACGCTTTTCCATACTCCATAACCAGAAGATACATTTCCGCGAAGTGTTTTTTCACCACCACCAACATAAATAACATTAGGATCACTTTTAGAAACAGAAATAGAACCAATCGATCCTCCGAAAAAACCATCAGATATATTTTCCCAGGTACGTCCACCGTCGGTTGTCTTCCATACACCACCACCAGTGGCTCCAAAATAAAAAAGATTTGGTTTTCCAGGAACACCTGTTACAGCGGCACTTCGACCTCCTCTAAAAGGACCAACTAATCGATATTCTAATGCATCGTATAGTTCCTCGTTAAATGTTTGCGCGTTTAATGATGAAAAATTGCCAATCATAAGAATAGCAATCAGAGTAAGTGTAAAAATTCTTGAGTACATTTAGTTGAGTTTAGAGATTATGCCTTAGTACATAAAAATTCATAATTAGTAGATTTGATGGTCTACTAAAATCTGGAATAAATGGCTATTGAGAAAGATTTTCACGTAATTTTAACCTTAGTTGATTCAATTGCTATTTTTGATAATATGATTTCAAACCGATTTATACTAATGTTAATCTGTTTTAGAAGAATTTCCTAGATTACTTTTTACTATTTATAGGGATCTTTATGTAACTGGGGTTTTCTGGAGAATGATAAATTGTAATTTCTGCTTTTTTAGCATCTTCTTTTGTTTCCAGCGAAACGTCTTTGCCAGAGTTATAATTTTTTTGTAAATACTTAGAGTTTATAGAATTGATAGAAAAAATAAATCTACTTCCTTTTTTTAATTCAAGAGCTGTGATAAACGGTGTATCAAATTTACAGAAGAAGACTTCATCAGGCACTGCTAATTTTGGTTGATTCAATCCCTCGCGATATCTTAACCGAAGCATATCAGATCCTATATATTTAACTTGGCCAACTTCATTAACTACGTTTAGTGAAACTTGTAGATCTGTATCTGGAACATCTAAAGATATATATAGCCCTACTTCGAATCTTCCGATTATTGTGGTGGTGTTATCTAGTTTATTAGAGACATATAGTATTCTTCCTTTTTCTTCTATTGGTATCGGTGCTGTATAGTAATCCGATCCCGAATAACTTGCTGTATTTTCCGTATCCAAAGGATCATATGCAATAATATCAGTGTCAGGCACTGAGGATATTTGGGGTGAAAGATGTCCCGGATCAATTAATAATTTTGCATCAGAATTTGGACTAGATAAGTAGTAAGTGATCGTGTCATTTGAAATAGCATCCATTTGATTGGCGTACATCCACTTGTTTTGGCCCATTATATAATAGTTTACCCGATCTTTTAAGAACCTTGGTTTTTTCTCATTTTTGAGTGTCCAATTAAACCATTCCAAATGGAGTTTTTTCATATCCAGTTTAGAATCACTTCCGAAGGTAAGACCTCCCAATTCCGTTTCTGGTTTACGTGTGCCGGCATGAGACCAAGGTCCAAAAATTAAATAATGATTGGTTTTACCCGCTGGATTTCCGTATTTCATATGATCTTCATAATAGGTCATTGCACCTGGTTGGTCAGCATCAAAAGCTCCTGTTATGGTAAGAATAGGTAGATCAAATGATTCATATTCTTTTGGAGTAGGATAAAAATTTTGCCAGTATTCATCAAAATCTGGATGAGAAATCCAGGTTTGAAAAACGGGATTACGTTTGTTTAGTGCTAGGAGATCCCAATCTTTATATGGAATAAACTCTTTATATTTTTTAGTCGCTTTATTACTCCAAAAAGTTCCATTATTAAACAAATTGTTATTTCTACTTTTACCACCTGTAAAATTTAACCATTGTAGAGCATAGTTACTAAATATTCCATCATATTTTGGAAAGTCAATACCTGGTCCAACTGCTGCAGTGGGGACAATGGTTTTAAGTGCTGTTGGTTTATTCTTTAAGGTCATCCATTGGACCATACCTCGATACGACCCTCCCATCATACCAATGTTTCCATTACACCAATCCTGTTGACTTATCCATTGGACGGCATCATAACCGTCCATCCCATCTTTTTCAAATGGTCTATATTCTCCTTCAGAATTTCCTCTACCTCTAAGATCGAGTGTAATAAAGACATAACCCTCCTTGGCAAAGTACATTCCTCTTTCAACTGCCTCATCATTAACATATGGTGTATATATAAGTATTACCGGATACGATTTTTTAGTAGTGTTAGGAAAATAGATGTTTGCAGATAGTTTGATACCATCCCTCATCGGAATATTTTGATAGAGTTTTATGTCTATATCCTGTGTGTAAACTGACGTCCAATTAATAAATACCAGAATAATAATGACGAAGGTTTGTTTCATTCAATACATTTTTTATTATTGATAACAATGTTGTAAAGGATATTTCAAAACTAAAATCTAAATATAGAAAATAAAATATTTGATTTATCTAGTGCTTATATTAATTAAACATTTTTTGGAAGCACCAAAGTTTTTCTAACCTCTCTATTTAAGTAATATCCCGTAAGAATTGTAGAGAGTACATCGGCTATAGGGAACGCAATCCAAACTCCAAAAATTCCAAAAAATGTAGGTAATAATAGGATAAGTGGAATTAAAAAGAAGCCTTGTTTTGTCAAGCTTAGCAATAGTGCAGGGATTACTTTTCCTATAGACTGAAAATATGCTGATCCTATAAGTTGTACAATGATTACAGGAGTTGCAAGAAAAACAATTCGTAATGCTGAAGGAGTCCTATTTAGGATCTCTTTGTTATTTGCAAGTGTTTCAGGATCTAATGATTCTTTAGTGCTCACAAAAATAGAGATAAACTGTTGCGGGAAAACCATGATAATGGTAAATATTAAAATAGCTAGTATTCCTCCATAAGTGATAGACGTATTAATAGATTCTCGGACACGTTGAAATTTCTCTGCTCCATAATTATATCCGGCAATTGGCATAAATCCTTGATTAACACCAATTACAGGGAATAAAGCAAACATCAGTACTGTTCTGATAATTCCGTAAGATGCGATATCTAATTCATCACCATAATTACCAAGTACATTATTTAATAGAATTCCCAAAACAGCAATGGTGCCCTGTCTGGCTAAGGTTACAAAGCTTAAACCACTTATTTCATTTACAATTTTCTTTTTTAGTTTTATGCATTCTAGATTTAATCTTAGTTCGCTTTTAGCAACAAAAAACCATAGTATAAATCCAAAGCAAATAGCATAGCTAATAAAAGTGGCCCAGGCTGCTCCTTCCATTCCATATCCCAAAACATTAATTAAAATATAATCTAGAAAAATATTACCTATAGCTGGTAATATCATAGCGACCATCGCAAATTTTGGTTTGCCTTCTGCGCGAATTACATTATTACCCATCATAGACATGGATAACATCACAATACCATACAGAACAATTTTATAGTATACAAGAGCGTATTCTTTAAAAGATTCTTCGGCCCCCAGAAAACCAATAAAAAAATCTTGAAATAATAATCCAATTAATGCTAATGAACCAGAAATTAAAAAAGTAAGTGTCGTCTGATTTCCAAAAACCCTTAATGCTTTATCTTGATCTCCAGATCCTAATGCCCTTGATAAAACGGAACTGCCTCCAATACCTATTGCTAAACCAATAGCTCCTATAAAAAAAGTAAAAGGAAGAACTACTTGTACTGCCGAAATTGCTAACCCGCCTATCCAGTTTCCTAAAAAAGCAGTATCAACGATCATGTTTAGTGACATGACTAATATTCCTATGGATGCAGGAACAGCTTGCTGTATTAAGAGTTTCCCAATGGGTTGTGTTCCTAAAGCTTCAGAGCTTGTTTTTGTCATTTTAGAACTGGGGTTTTGGCTTCAGTCCACTCATTAACCCAATTCCCCAAAACATCAGACCAATCATCACGATCATTAAGACAAGGGATTGTAGTGAATTCTTTACCACCAACTTCGTGAAAAATTTCTTCGCCTTCCATGGCTATTTCTTCAAGTGTTTCTAAACAATCAGAAACGAATGCCGGAGTAACAATTGCCATTTTTTTAATTCCTTCTTTTCCCATTCTTTCGATAGTTCTATCTGTATAAGGTTGTAACCAAGGATCGAAACCTAATCTAGATTGAAATGATGTAGAATATGTGCCATTCTTTAGCCCTAATTTTTTAGCTACTTGTACAGTTGTCATTTCACATTGGTGACGATAACAAAATTCGTGTTGTACGGATCCTTTTTTAAAACAACATTTCCCATCCATTTTACAGTTTCCGTTACTAACATCGCTTTTTCTTATATGTCTTTCTGGAACTCCATGATAGCTAAATAGAAGATGTTCATAGTCTAAATCTTTAATTTTTTCAGCAATACTATTAGACAATACTTCAATATATTCCTTCTTATCATAAAATGCAGGAATATCCGTAAATTTCATTTGCGGAAAATGCTCCTTTCGTAATTCTTCGGCAAGTACTAAAATAGTTTCGGTGGTTGCCATTGCAAATTGGGGATACAAAGGAATTATTAGAACTTCGTCCACTCCTTTGTCATGTAATTCTTGTAATCCTTTTTTGATGTTTAGAGATCCATATCTCATTGCTAACCCAACAGGAATTGAAGTTCGCTCAGCTACTTTTTTCTGTAGTCTTTCAGAAAGAACAATAAGCGGAGAACCTTCATCCCACCATATTTTTTTATAAGCTGCTGCGGATTTTTTTGGACGTGTATTAAGGATTATACCTTTAACCAATAAAGTTCTTGCCCATAATGGTACATCTATAACACGGGGATCCATTAAAAATTCGCCAAGATATTTCTTTACATCTTTTGGATCCGTACTATCAGGGGATCCTAAATTGACAAGAAGTACTCCTTTACTCATAATTTTTCTTTTTCGAGAGGTAAAAATACAAACTATTCTATGGATAGATCATAAAATTATAATAAGACTTATTGATAGCATGATTGTTGATAATATGCTGAAATAAATGTATAAGACGCTCATGTTTTTTGTTGTTTGTAAATTTTATTGGCAAGTTAAATTATTATAAACAAGGAACTCTCAGATAATATTTTCTTATTTTTATAATATCAAAAAAGCATTGAGATGAAACGTATTATTGTAGACGTAGAAAAGGATAAATTACCCTTTATCCTAGAATTGTTGGAGCATTTCGAGTTTGTATCCGTATTAGGAGGTGCGGATGAGGATGATAAGGGAATGTATGATTCTATAGTTTCTTTACAAAAAGGAGAAGGAATTCCTGTTAAGGAACCATTAGACCAATAAGTTAACTAAGATTCATGACATATTTTTTTGGGGTAGTCCCAAATTTCTTTTTAAATGCAGCTATAAAGTGGCTTGCTGTGCTATATCCTACTTTTAACCCTACTTCATTAACATTATGACTTCCCGAAGCTAATAATTGACGAGCTACTTCCATCTTGTAATCAAATAAAAAAGCATATACTGGTTCTCCATAAATTTGTTTAAAACCATCTTTGAGCTTGCTAAGGGGTAATCCAATTTCTTTAGACAACTCTTGAAGTGTTGGAGGTTCTGCCATTTTCGAAATAATAATTTCCTTTGCTTGTTTGATTTTAAGAACATTTTCTTCGTCAACAAGAAAAGGACATTGATCAATATCCGCATCTTCTGGTTTATTAAAATATAAACTTAATAATTCATAAGATTTGCCTTTAAAATACAATAGCTTGATAGAATTATGTAAATTATAATTTAAAATTTGGTTTAGAACTACGACCATAGAAGGAGAAACATCTGCATCGGTATAATATTTTTTATCTCTATTTCCCTCTCCCAAAAATGGAATATAGTCTGCTTCTTTTGAAAATAAAGAATGAAATTTTTTAATGGAAATTAGAAGAGATATCAAACAAGAATCTTTTTCCATCTCTAGGTTCATTGGTAAATCACGTTGTGGATTGTAAAGCAGAAGAGATTTTTTTTCTGGTAGCGGTATTGCATAGCTTCCATTATTAAAATTAAATTTCATGCTACCTTTAATACAGAAATGAAATTGAATATAACTACTATCAATATCTCTTATAATACGTTGACTATCATTAGTTTCATTTTGAAACTTGAGAATATAAAAACCATCCTCTATAATGGTTTCTTCAAGAATTCCTGGAGCGTTATTTTTTAATTGTATTTCCATATTTACAATAATATTTATTTAGAACAAATCTAAACAATTGAATTAACAACCTTTGGTACTTATACAAAAATAGGTGTTTTTACGTGATTTTGTGTTTTTGAAGCCATAAAGAACGTATTTCGATACTTAAAAAACTTCTAGCGTTATTTTTTAGAGTGGATCTGGGATATTTTTGCTACGGAAAAAATTGAGACAACCCAATGGAACCTCACCTACGTACTAAAGGAGCTAATTTTTATACAATTGGTCTCAGCTATAAAAAAGCTGATGCTGAGATACGTGGTCATTTTAGTATAAATGAAGAAGCAAAGACATTAATTCTTAAGCAGGCAAAGGAAGAAGGAGTAGAAGGACTTTTAGTAATGTCTACGTGTAACCGTACTGAACTGTATGGTTTTGCACAACATCCGTTTCAATTGATTAAACTTTTATGTGAACATACACATGGAACTGTTGAGGAGTTTGAGAAAGTTGCATATGTTCATAAAAACAGCAAGGCAGTTTCGCATTTATTTAGAGTAGGAACTGGATTGGATAGTCAGATTTTGGGTGATTTCGAAATTATAGGACAAATAAAAGCAGGTTTTCGAGCTTCTAAGAAAATCCAAATGATCAATCCGTTTTTAGAACGATTGACAAATGCGGTTATCCAAGCTAGTAAACGTATCAAAAATGAAACTGAGATTTCTAGCGGTGCAACATCGGTTAGTTTTGCTGCGGTTCAATACATTTTGGCACGTGTTCCTTATGTATCTGATAAAAATATATTGTTATTTGGTACTGGAAAAATAGGAAGGAATACTTGCGAAAATCTAGTAAAGCATACTAAAAATGATCATATTGTTTTAATTAATCGTACTCGAGATAAGGCTGAAAAAGTAGCAGGAAAATTTAACCTGATAGTTAAAGATTATGATAATCTTAAACAAGAAGTTGATCATTCTGATGTATTAATTGTGGCTACTGGGGCTCAAAAACCTACAATTACTAAAGATAGTATTAGTACGGATAAGCCATTACTTATTTTGGATTTGTCTGTTCCAAAAAATGTGGATATCAATGTCACAGAATTACCAAATGTTACTTTAGTCCATATGGACCATTTGTCTAAAATTACAGATGATACATTGCAACGAAGAAGAGTCCATATCCCTAAAGCAGAAGGTATTATTGATGAAGTTAAGTCGGAATTTGATAGTTGGTTAGAGACTAGAAAATTCGCACCAACAATAAAGGCATTAAAAAATAAATTGGCTTCTTTTAAGGATGCGGAAATCAATTTACAACGCAAAAAGTTTTCGGATTTTAACGAAGAACAGGCGACAATAATTAGTGATCGTATTATCCAAAAAATTACAAATCACTTTGCAAGTCATCTTAAAGATGAAAACACTTCTTCTGATGAAAGTATAGAATTGATTCAGAAAGTATTCCAAATACACAATAAGTAGTGCAAAATAGAACAATTCGAATTGGTACGAGAGATAGTGAGTTAGCGCTTTGGCAAGCTCATACGGTACAAGATAAGTTAAAAAACCTTGGATATACTACAACATTAGTACCTGTAAAGTCTACAGGAGATATTGTTTTAGATAAACCATTGTATGAATTAGGAATCACCGGAATTTTTACCAAAACCTTGGATATCGCGATGATTAATAATGATATTGATATTGCTGTTCATTCTATGAAAGATGTTCCTACAGCTTTACCAAAAGGAATTGTAGAAGGAGCGGTTTTAGAAAGGGCTAATGTACAGGATATTCTATTACACAAAGGACTTGACTTTTTACAATCGAAAGGAACAATTGCCACTGGAAGCCTAAGAAGACAAGCGCAGTGGTTGCATAAATATCCAGATCATTCTGTTGTAGATCTAAGGGGAAATGTAAATACCCGAATGAAAAAGTTAGAAAATAATGATTGGAATGGAGCTATTTTTGCGGCTGCTGGATTAGAGCGAATTAACTTAAAACCAAAGAATTATTTAGACCTAGATTGGATGATTCCAGCTCCTGCTCAAGGAGCTATGTTAGTGGTAGCCAAAGAGGAAGATTTATATTGTTTAGAGGCACTTTCTCATCTTGACCACGAAGAATCTAAAGTATGTGTGCATATAGAAAGAGAATTTCTACGAAAACTAGAAGGAGGTTGTACCGCGCCAATTGGAGCTTTGGCGACTATTAAAGATGATCAAATCAATTTCACAGGAGTTTTAATGAGTTTAGACGGAAAAGAAAAAATTGATATTGCTAAATCGATTAACCTTACCGAAAGAGATGGGTTTGGAATACAATGTGCTCAGGAAGTTCTAAACAAAGGTGGTAAAGAATTAATGAAGAAAATTAAAGCAGACTTACAATAATTGAATGCTAATGCTACCATATTATCCACAAGAAAACTCTCCTCTTCTCAAAAAGAATTGTTGTTAAATTCTGGAATTGGATTTGTTGAGTATAACGCAATCGAAATTGAGTTATTGGAGCTTGAATTTAATCGAGATATAAAGAATGCCATTTTTACCAGTAAGAATGCAGTAAAGGCTATTCAAAACTCTGAATTTATTATAGAAAATTGTTTCTGTGTTGGAGAGAATACTAAAAAACTATTGGAAGAAAATGGACAAAAAGTTGTAGAAATAGCTCAGAATGCTTCAAATTTGGCCAAAATTATAGTAAAAAGCTATAAAAAGGAGCAGTTTTACTTTTTTTGCGGAAATATGAGAAGAGCGGAATTACCTTTAACTCTAAAAGAAAATACCATTCAATTAGAACAAATTGTAGTGTATAAAACACATATGAAATCTAAGAAGTTCGACCGTACATTCGAAGGGATATTGTTTTTTAGTCCATCAGGAGTACAAAGCTATACTATGACTAACACAGTAGATGAAAGCATGGCTTTTTGTATAGGAAATACAACAGCTTCTGAAGCTAAAAAACATACTAAGAATTGCATTGTTGCTAACAAACCAACCGTTGAGAATGTTCTTGTTCAAACGGTAAAATACTTTTATAAACGGATATGATAAAAAACGATTTATTTCTTAAAGCTTTAAAAGGAGAAACTGTAGATCGACCTCCAGTTTGGATGATGCGTCAGGCAGGAAGATATTTACCAGAGTTCATGGCGTTAAAGAAGAAGTACGATTTCTTTACAAGATGTAGAACACCAGAGTTAGCATCAGAAATAACAGTTCAACCTATCGATATCATAGGTCCAGATGCAGCAATCCTATTTAGTGATATTTTGGTAATTCCACAGGCTATGAATATCGAAGTAGAGATGAAAGATGGTATTGGTCCTTGGTTGCCAAACCCAATTCGATCTCAGGCTGATGTGGATCAAGTTATTGTTCCGGATATTGATGAAGAGTTAGGGTATGTTATGGATGCTATTTCTTTGACAAAGGAAAAGTTAGATAACAGAGTTCCACTTATTGGCTTTGCGGGGTCACCTTGGACAATATTGTGCTATGCTGTGCAAGGACAAGGTTCTAAGAATTTTGATAAAGCAAAAGGTTTTTGTTTTACACAACCACAAGCCGCGCATCAGTTGTTACAAAAGATTACAGACACTACCATAGCCTATTTAAAGAAAAAAGTAGCTACTGGAGTGAATGCTGTTCAAGTGTTTGATAGTTGGGGAGGAATGCTTTCTCCTGTGGATTATCAGGAATTTTCTTGGAAATATATTCAACAGATTGTGGATGCTCTAAAGGATGAAACAGAAGTTATTGTTTTTGGTAAAGGCTGTTGGTTTGCATTAAATGAGATGGCTAATTCAGGAGCAGCTGCTCTTGGCGTTGATTGGACTTGCTCGGCACGAAATGCGAGATACCTTACCGGTGGAAATATTACATTACAAGGAAATTTTGATCCGTCTCGATTATTATCTCCTCCATCAGATATTAAAAAGATGGTTAAGCAGATGATAGACGAATTTGGTAAAGATCGATATATAGCAAATTTAGGGCATGGAATTTTACCAAATATTCCTGTAGATAATGCCAAAGCTTTTGTAGATGCCGTAAAAGAGTATAAGGTGTAGAATGAAAATTTGGAGCCTGATTAAGAAGTTTAATTTCTGGCAATTATTTAAGGTTGCTGGCTTAGTATTAAAAAAACCACAATACATATTTCCAACATTAAGAGCTACTAAAAAAACACTGGTTATCTGCGATTCGTTATATGGACAAAATCATCATAAGAATGGAAAAGCAAATGCCTTTAGACACGCGATATGGAATGTATTAATCTGTCAGAACGTGTTTAAGATTTCTAAAGATGAAATTAAAGCCATTACTTGGTCAGATAAGGTAACCACATTGCACGAGAAATTAGCACCTAATGGAGATGTTCCAAAAGCAATGGATTTACATAACAATCAATTGGGGAGAAGATATTTTAGAATACTTAAAATTGCTACGGAATGTGAGGTAATTGCCTTTATAGAAGAAAAACTACAACAAGCGAAACTAGTTATAGGAATTGAAGAGATAACAAGTTTTTCTGAAGATTTAGTATATCTTTCAGAGTAAACCCATTAGAATATCTATAAAATTTTGAAACAAAACTATTAAAAGTAATACTTATAAGGAGTTAACCAAATTTTCTGATTATGATAAAAAATATAATTAATGGTATCAAAGCATATTTTGGAGGTTTTGCATTAATATCAAAATTGGGTCTATGGAAATACTTCGGTATCCCTATTCTTATTAGTTTTTTAACAGGAATCCTATTTGTTACGTTAGCTTGGTTTTTATCTGATCCTTTGGGTAGTGTGATAGCTAAAGCTTGGGTATGGGATTGGGGTTCTGAGACATTTACGGTGATCAGTAAATATTTTAGTATTCTATTGATATTGGCTTTGGGATTGGTGCTATATAAACATATTGTAATGGCATTATCCGCTCCTTTTATGAGTCCAGTTTCAGAAAAGGTAGAGGCACATCTTTTAGGGGATAAACACGCTAATCATGAACATAGAAATACTTCGTTTAGACAGCAATTGATGAGAGGTATTCGTATCAATGTTAGAAACTTATTTAGAGAATTACTTTTTATTATTCCATTACTTATCCTAAGTATTATTCCTGTAATAGGAATATTAGCTACTATATTAATCTTTGCAGTACAGGCTTATTATGTTGGTTTTGGTAATATAGATTATACAATGGAACGCCATTTTAAATACAAGGATAGTATTGAATTTGTTAGAAAAAATAGAGGAACAGCAATTGGCAATGGTATTGTATTTATGCTGATGTTATTTATTCCTATAATCGGATTTATAATAACGTTACCAATTTCTGTAGTCGCTGCATCTTCAGAAACAGTTAAAATATTAGATAGGGAAGGTCTTATTAAAGTAGATACTCAACAAAAAGTTTCTAAAATTGAAGCATAATAGAGATGAAAGAAAAATTTTATCAGTACATACAAGATTTACAAGATACTATTACAGCTGGTATAGAGAGCTTGGATGGTGCCGCTAAGTTTAAAGAAGATATCTGGAAACGACCGGAAGGAGGCGGAGGTAGAACGCGTGTAATAGAAAATGGTAGAGTTTTCGAAAAAGGAGGAGTCAATATTTCTGGAGTTCACGGCAAGTTGCCTAAAGCCATGCAAAGTTATTTTAAGGTAGGCGATGTAGATTTTTTTGCGTGTGGATTATCTTTAGTTCTGCATCCTAAAAGTCCTATGATACCAACGGTACATGCTAATTGGCGATATTTCGAAATGTATGATGCCGATGGTATTATTGTAGATAGTTGGTTTGGAGGTGGACAGGATCTTACACCGTACTATTTATTTGATGAAGATGCCAAACATTTTCATACGGTGTCTAAAATAGCTTGTGATAAACATGATTCAGAGTTTTATCCTTTGTATAAGAAAAAATGCGATGAATATTTCTATAATGCCCATCGAAATGAGGGACGTGGAGTGGGAGGTTTGTTTTTTGATTATTGTAAGAAAACTGAAAAAATGAGTATGCAAGATTGGTATGATTTTGTAACCGAAGTTGGCAATAGTTTTTTAGAAGCGTATGTACCTATTGTAGAAAAAAGAAAAGAAATAACCTATTCGGATGCACAAAAGGATTGGCAGGAGATAAGACGTGGTAGATATGTGGAATTTAATCTTGTGCACGACAAAGGAACACTTTTTGGACTAAAAACAAATGGTAGAATTGAAAGTATTTTGATGAGTTTACCACCGCAAGTACAGTGGAGGTACGATTTTCATCCAGAAGCAGGTACAGAAGAGGCACGATTATTAGAAGTATTAAAGAATCCAATTGAGTGGGTGTAATCCTACGAAAAACAATTGAAAAACCGGTAATAGTTAAATATTAATTCGTTAAAATGCATAAAAATTAGGATAAAGTGTTGATAATAAGGTTTTTTTTATTATATTGCACGCACTTATGGGGCTTAGTAATAAATTTTTAACCAATTAACACCCAGAACCCTATGAAAAAAATTCTACTATTATTAACTGTGATCCTTCTGACCGGATGTCAATATTTCGAGGGAGGTAAGCAGAAAACCAAATTTTCAAATTTCTCAAAAAACACAATCGAATTTCGTAAGAATACAATAATGCTTACGAAGGGGTACGAAAAAACAAGTCCAGATCAATTTAAAGTTAGATTAGATTCCCTTACGGATAGCCCTAAATTTAAAAAGATTGCCTTAGAGGAATTGAAAAAAATTGAAGACAAAAATGTTGACTTTCAACTTTTTGTTGATGAGAAAAATGTGGAAAATTATGTGTTTATT
Organism: Aquimarina sp. AD1; assembly: GCF_003443695.1. Classification (NCBI taxonomy): domain Bacteria; kingdom Pseudomonadati; phylum Bacteroidota; class Flavobacteriia; order Flavobacteriales; family Flavobacteriaceae; genus Aquimarina; species Aquimarina sp. AD1. The sequence continues at coordinate 4,028,939 of NZ_CP031966.1, forward strand.
TATGCTTGTGATTATTTTCAATTAGATGAGCATAGAGCTGCTACAGTGGTAGAAGCCTTAAGTAGACAATTAAAAGACGAAGCACTTAGCCAAGAAGTTCGTTACAAAAGAATCCACGGAAGATTTTTCTTTACTCCAACATCAAAGATTGTAAAGTTAAAATATCTGAAAGGATATAAATTAGAAAAGAAATATCAAGCTGAGTATATTGTAGCGTCTAGATCCGGTGGTATTGGGCTGCTAATAAGTAATCTTGAGAACGTAGATTTCGAAAATTCTATTAAAAGATTAGCTTCGAAATAACGCAATAATTCCAATAATGTTAATTGGTTTTATTTAAAAACTATAAAGGTATTGATGTTCTGATCAATACCTTTTTTTTGTCTTAACCGCAAAGTCTTTTGTATTTTAGAAATCAATATGAATTTATGAGAAAAGTTTTACTGATAACAATTTGTTTGGTTAGTGCTAGCTGCGCTCGAAAAGTGGAGCCTACTGTGGAGAATATTAATAAGATATTTGCTTCTCAGGATTTTACTTTCGAGTTTCATAAATTAGGAGAGACAAAGAAATCAATTAGTTTTAGAGATGATTATTTAGTATATAAAAGTGATCAACCAACATTGAGACGAGAGATTACGTATGATGAGGTATTGTTAATCAATGATTTTATTCAAAACATAGTAAACTCACATCAAAATGATTTAGATATAGAATCTTCCTCGTATTATATTCTTAAGAATACTGCTTATAAGACTACCATAATCTCGGAACAAGAAGATTTTTATTTTGAAGCACTGTTAAAGACATTGAAATTAATAGAGTAATATTTTACTCATCTTCTATTGCTTCTTCTATGGCCTTAAATTGCTTGATTGCAGTATTAGGTTCTATGATGTTATATCCTTTCCAGAAATTTGGATCGTATTGAGATAAATAAGTGGACTGTACATTTTTATTTTCCTTACTGGTATTATATTCAGATTCAGAAATACTTTTAGCGTCAAACACAATTATCTCATATTTATTTTTAGCATAACTAATTACATCAAGATTAAGAGATAACTGATTTTGCTTATTCCTTCCTTTTACATATTTATTTTTTTCTATGATACTTAATGGCCTATCTACCCCGAATTTATTTTCAGTAATTTTTTCGATAAACTTTACACCATATTTACCATCAAAACCTTTCTCAAAAATCGTGGTACCACTATAACCATTTTCTTCAAAACTTACACCTAATAAGTTAAAGCTCCGTAAGCGTTTTACATTTTTGTAATCAATTCTTATAACTGCGAAATCTTCTGTATTGACATATAAAGTTCCTTTAAAATCTCCTCTTCTTTTAGGTGTAAATTTGATTACGTAAACTCCAATATCACCTAAAATAGTATAATCTACACGTTTAAAAATATATCTGCCAGAATTTTTAATTACATTTAATTTGGTGTCTGATTGATAAAATGTTTCGTTAAAAAGATTCTTAAGATTCATTTTTCTGGATTTGAAGAAGAAATTCTCTTTGCGGTTTTCAATTCCATCTGCTATATCTTTAGCATCCTGATTAGCTTTTAGAATAGAATCTACCTGTACTTTTTGGCTAAAGAGTCCTGATCTTATCTTTATGTAAGAATTAGGCTTTACATTATCTTTAAAGATCTTCTCCATTTTCTTAAAGACTCCTTCTATGGAACCGTTATTGTTTTTGTCATATAACCGAGCTCCTTTAATGACATTAAGCTTTTGTTTATCCGTATTTCCATAAAAGTCACATAATGCTTCTGCGTAAAAAACAGAATTTTTAGGGATTACTTTAGATATACTATCCACAAGCTTTTCATCGATCTCTTCTATGGTAGATTTTTTAAACTCAATATCCATTTTTTTAATATAGTTGGTATTGGTTTCTCTAAAAAATAATCTGTTTTTGGAAAGATCTGATCTATAATTATCTTCCATATTATCATCCACATTATCTATGATATCATCAATATCTAGATCTTTATTGGATATAAATACACTTTTTAATTCTATTGCTTTTGGTTCTATATAGATAATACTATCCGTAATATTTTGTACTGCAACTCCCACTGTAGAATACCCCATTGAAGATATGTAGATAGAGTCAATTTTAGATTGAATATCGTCTAAAGTAATATTAAAGCTTCCTTCTTCATTTGTAACTACGCCTTGATTTTCTCCAATCTGGATAGTAGCATAGGGAATAGGTTGATTGGTTTTTTTATCAAATACTTTAGAACTTATGGTTTGGGCTTTCATTGAGATAGCGATCATCCATATCCCAAGGGTTAATAATACAATCTTATTCATTTTCATAGGATCAGTAGATTGGTAAAATTATACTATAAAAGTATAGTTTTCGTCGTATGTATTACATAGTTACGACGAAAAACTATACCATTATGGTAATATATTCTTAAAATAAGACGAGATACTTACTGATTTATAACAACAAATGAGATGAATTATTTAGAAGCACTAATAATAGTATTGTTTATGATAGTTCTTTAGATAAACCTGGTAAAACAATATGATCTAATATTTTATGATTCTCCTTCTATCGCTGTAAATTGTTTAATAGCAGTATTTGGTTCTATAATGTTATATCCTTTCCAAAATTCTGGATCGTATTTAGATAAGTATTGTGGCTTGATACTTTTATTTTCTTTACTACTCTCATATTCGCTTTCTGTAATAGGTTGAGAGTCGAAAACTACTACTTCGTATTTACTAATTTCGCCAGCACCGATATCTAGTCCTAGAGATAGTTCATTTTGTTTACGTTTACCTTTTACGAATTTATTTTTTTCGATGATTTTAAGTGGTCTGTCGATACCAAAAACATTTCCTCTTGTTTTTTCTATATATCGAACACTATATTTTCCATCTGCACCTTTAGTAAAAATCGTTTTACCTTTATACATCGTATCATGAAAACTAATACCAAGTAATCCAAAATTCTTTAGATTCTTTACGTTTTCATAGTCAACTCTCATTACTGCAAAATCTTGAGTGTTCACGTAGATGGTTCCTTTAAAATCCGCACCTCTTTTAGGTTCAAAATTAATAATGTATACGCTACTATCATCGATGGTGGTGTAATCTATTAATTCAAATTTATAACGTCCAGATTTATCGATAAAGTTTAATTTGGAGTCTTCCTGAAAAAACATACTGGATAGAAGGTTCTTTAAAGATGATTTTCTATAGTTTAGAAAATAATTTTCTTGATTCTTATTAGGTTTTTCTACTTCATTTTTTACTTCAGCTGCTTCTTCATTAGCATCAAAGATAGAATCCATTTGTACTTTAGTACCTAATATCCAGCCTGATTTGATTTTTAGGTAAGAGTTAGGTTTCACATTCTTCTTTAGAATATCTTCTAATTTTTCAGATAACGCTTCCATAGATCCATCATTACTTTTATCATACAGTTCTGCGCCTTTTATTATGTTAAGCTTTTGCTTATCAAAATTACCATAGAGATCACATAATGCTTCTGTGTAATAAGCCGATTTTCTCGGAATTATCGAAATCACACTATCTATAAACTTCTTGTTGAATTCTTTTATAGTTGATTTCTTGAATTTAATATTCATCTTATTAAGATCACTAAAATCAGATTGTCGGTAAAAAAGCTTTTTGTGAGATAAATCCTTGCTGTAGTTTTGACCTACATTTTCTTTTACATTGTCAATTATCTCATCAATACTTAGATTCTTATTAGAAATAAAAACACCACTTAATTCTATCGCTTTGGGTTCAATATAGATAATGCTATCTGTAATGGTATTTAATGCGATACCTACTTTTTGATATCCCATAGAAGAAATATAAATAGAATCTATTTGCTTTAGTTGCTCGTCTAGAGTTATACTAAATTTTCCTTCTTCATTAGTAATGATTCCTTTATGTTCTGATAGTTGTATAGTAGCATAAGGAATTGGTTCGTTTGTTTTTTTATCAATTATAGTTGAGCTGATAGTTTGTGCTGATAAAGCCAAACTTGATAAAAGAGTTATTGATACTACTGTAAGTTTTTTGATATTCATGATTTGATGATTTCGTTTTTTGATGTACGTATTTATATAGACGCAAATAAATTTATAATGGTTGCCTGATCAATAAATATACCAAGAAGACGGATGGTAGAATAAATTGTTACAAAGTGTTAAAAAAAGAAAATCACGATCGAAACTATTGTTTCATATCGTGATTTTCAAATCAGATTACCATTTAATACTCTATGTTATTTTTCTAATTTCTTTTAAGAGTTTAACTCCTATATCAATTACAACTATTATTATTCCAATTAGGGGAATAATAATACTTAGAATCATTGATCCGATATCAGGATCATTTCCTTGCCCTGTCATATCTCCAAAATTCTTACTGTGGAAAAAGTCAGATATTAAAATTGAAAATATAACTATTATTAAACTTGTTAGAAGATATTGAATTCTTTTAAAAGTAAACTTATTAAACAAAAATTTATTTATTTTAATAAGGATAATAGGAAGTAATAAAAAAGTATATACTCCTTCAAAAATTGTCACATATACTAAGTAATCAGACTCCATATGCCAAAATGGTTTAAGCAATAAATGGGGAAAAATAGCAAAAAAGATATTAATTAGTATGATTAGAAATACTCTTAATATAATTAAAAATACAGAACTCATATAAAACAATTTTGCAAATCTGTTACCATTTAATAAATGACCTTAATAGACATACTTGATTTTGATCACTATCACCATTAGGGTCTGTACAAGTATTATCAGTGCTATTTGTAGGATTTGTAGTTAAAGGATCTCCTCCTTTAATTGATTTTTTTTGGTTATTATTTAGTTGAGCAATACGTGTTTTCTCCAATTTTAATTTTTTTTCTTTCATTTCTTTTTGTTTTAGTTTTGCTCAAATTTAATAAGAATTTGTTAGAGAATGGATTTGGTTTGTTAGGGTATATGTCGTTATTTATAAATATCGACTATTTTTTATTCAGTTGTTTTATGAAATATGAAGGATATAATCCTGTTTTTTTGTGGAATGCTTTAGAAAATGATTCTGTGTTTTTAAAGCCTACTTCTTCAGAGATTGCTTTTATAGAATATAGTTTAAATTGAGTATTGCTATTTAATTCATTAATTGCATAGTCAACTCTAAGATCATTAATATAGTTTGAGAAGTTTTTGTTTTTAGTGAAATTTATAATTTTAGAAAGGTAGGAAGAATTTGTCTTTAGTTCTTTGGCTAAAATAGACAATGAATATTTAGAATTTAGAAATTTTTTTTCACTTTCAAAAATATGCAAACCATCTATTATTTGCGTAATAATTTCTTTGGATATTTTTAGTTTATCTAGTTTGTTTTGATTTGTTTTTATATTTGATTTGTTTTTTTGAACTTCTTGTTTTTCTAAAAGAGTTTTAAATTTCAATTTATATTTTTTTTGTCTATAATAATTAAATATGAAACCAAAGAATGTAACAAATAGAAGAGTAAAAACACTATAAATTATCTTCCAAAAAACTTTATTTTCTTTATCAATTTTTTTTGAAATCAATATGGGAGTATAATAATCTTTTATAATATTTGTTTGTAGGTGTTTATAATTATCATTTAGGACTTTATCAACTTCAACAAGTTTTTCCGTATATATTAATTGTTCTTTGATTTGTTTTTTTTCTTTATAATACTTTATAAGTAATTCATATCCCTCTCTAATATCAGGTAACACATCATTTTGAATTTGAAAAATTGTATCTAATTTTTTTAAATATACAATTGATTCATCTTTTCTATCAGTTTCATATAGAATTTTACCTTTATAAAAATAGGCTACTGCTAAATTAGGTTTGTTATCCATTTTTTTTAAGAAAGGAATTGCTTTTTCAATACTATCTAAAGATTTTGAAAGTTCTTTTGCCCCATATAGAGTAACACCAGAACTTAATACAAATAGATTATAAAAATCTTTCTTTTTGGATTTTAAAGATTTTGATATACCGATACTATTAAAATATGCTGAAGAATCTATTTTTTTTGCTTTGTATGAAGCCACAGATAACGCGTGATAGGTATTTAATAATAAGGTAGTGTCTGTTTTTGTAATTTCTTTGTCCTTAAGATATTTTGGATATTCTTTTAATATGTTTATTGCATCCTGATGATTCCCTATACGATCAGTTAAAATTGAAATCATATAATTACTGTAGAACATAAGGTTGGAATTACCTTGTTTTCTTGCTAGTTTATTTGATATAAGTAAATTATCTATTGCTTTTCTAAATTCTCTATCTTCATAATGTACATAGCCTTTAAATAAATATGATTTTGAAGGATATACGAAATTATGACGATCTTTAACTTTTGCAATTGCACTATCTAAATATTTTAGATACTTCTCATTTGAAGATAAAGCCCCAACATAATGGTAACCCTTAACAATTTCAATTTTGCTGTTGTTCTCTTTTGCTTTTTTTAAATAAGACAAGGCATATTTATAAGCTATGGTTTTATTATTTTCTTTATTAGATTTATATGTTTGATATAGTCTATTGTAGCCTAGTTCCTTAAGAGAATCAGGAATAACGTTATTAATCTGTTTTTGTGAGAAAACATAACAATTAATAAATAAAAGGAAATAACAAATTATTTTATCAGGATTTTTTGGCATTATAATTTGTAATTAGTTGGAACTTATAATATGTAGTTAAAAAATGATGATTTATTAATTTTCATAAAAGATGTATTAAAAACTATTATTATTTTAATTAATTATTGAATTTTATTATTTCAAATTTTAATTAATCTAGATATAGTTTTACTATTGAAATTTTAGTCGAAATAATATATTTTTTAGAGCACATTATGTCTTTTAATATTATAATTACTTTTTGTTCTAGAGTTAAATTTAATTTTTTCACGAAAACATAAAAACTTGATTATGTTTCTTTTAATTACTATAGTCTTACTCTAGATTTATAAATTATCTGCTCTAGATTCATAAATCACGACCAAGTGCTCTTGCATTAACGTAATTCTCATACATATATTTGTCTCAACATAAAACGTAGTTCAAAAATCTGATCAGTGACAAAACTACTATAAAAATTAATAATAATCTTATAGGATTCCGTAATGAGCTTAAATGGCTTAGTGTTTAAAAAATAAACTAATTAGTCTGATCCTAATAACTCAATAATTAAAGTTTTTAAATAACCTGTTGCAACCAAGGGTTGTTAAGTTTTATAGGCGATGTCTGTTGTCATCGATAGGGGTTTTACATTCAAATTTTAAAGAAAAAGAGCAAAAAAGTAAAGTAAGGGAAATAACATATGAACTCAACAAAAAATCAATATATCGTAGAAGGATTCATCTCAGGCAATGATGATGTTCTAAAATCATTTTATAAGAAAAATCTACCATCTGTTAGAAAAATCATTCTAAAATACCACGGCACTACCGAGGATGTAGAAGATGTTTTTCAGGAAGCAATGATATTAGTGTATCATAAATTACGAACAGGGGATCTAGAATTATACCAGTCGATTCATGCATATTTTATTGGGGTTTGTAAAAATATTTGGAAAAATCAATCAAGAAAAAAAAGAATGTTAGAATACAATGAGCCTATCGTTAAAAAAGCAGAGGACAATGATGTGTCTTTGTACGATAAGATGACTATTAGGGATCAAGAAGAAGTGTTTTATAAACATATAACTAAACTTACGGATAGCAGCAGATTGGTATTAGGATTATTTTTTGAAGGGAAAAGTATGCGTGACATAGCTAATAGTACTGGGTATACGGAAGGGTATACCAGAAAAAAGAAGTGTATGATTAAAGATCGTTTATTTCAGATGGTACAAAACGATCCATTATATGATGAGTTGGCAGTGTGCTAGCGGGTAGGAAATAGGTGACGATAGAGAGTACAAAGTATTAAGCAATAAAAAGCGCTAATAAGATTGTAAGATAAATCAGATTAGATATAAAGATATTAAATTGTCACATCGAGTACTGATATTTTAGGAGCAGTTTTTAGAAATTTAAGAAGTTATTTTATGAATTTCTAAAAATAAACTTAAACTTTTTTAATCTAGGCGGTAACATTTTATAATAAGTAGACATAGTATTATAGAAACCTTAATTGAAGACAGATCAAATCAGAAACTTAATTAATCTAAAAAGCCTGAAACAAGTTCCATAATTAAAGATAAACCGTTGCGCAGCGGACAAGGCGGAAACCGAAAAGCCTTTTATAATAGAGTAGGTAATAATTCAATACTTTTTATATGAAAAAATTGAAATTAAAAAACTTAAAAGTAAAAGAAGTTTCAAGAGAGAGCAAATCTTCTATTAAAGGAGGTTTCCTCTCAATTGGTCACGCTTGCAGTCATAGAAATCATTGCGATAGGCTTCAGACTCGTTGTTATGACGGTGACGCACATGGCGGTGGATGTGAGGAAAATGATGAATTAGCTCTATAAAAAAAATAAAAAAATGAAAAAACTAGAATTAAAAAATTTGAAAGTAAAAAAAGTTTCAAGACAAGAGCAACTATCTGTCGAAGGAGGTTTCTTATCTATTGGAAATGCTTGTAGTCAGAGAAATCGATGTCTTAGACTACATACTAAAGATTGGGGAGCTATTAATGAAGTCTGCACTAATGGCACAGTCTATTAATACAAAATAAGTGTATTTTATTACTGTCCAATAAGGTAAAAAACTTTTATTGGGCAGTATATTTGTTCTAATAACTTGTTTTTTTTATGTCAAAACATTTAATATCAAAAACACTTTAACACAATTTGTAATTTCATATTATTAAAAAAACAAACTATTAAATTTATCTAAAAAAAGTATTTATGAAATTTATTTTAAAATCAAAACATACTCTATTTCCTATCCTAATTTTTCTGAATATACAATACGTATATTCTCAAAATCGAAATACGTTTTTTTCTGACGTTGATTTTGCTTCAGTAGACATTGTACTGCTAGGGGAACAAACACATGGAGATGGAGCTACATTTGATGAAAAAGTAAAATTGATTAAATATTTACATCAACATCTTGGTTTTAAAATAGTTGCTTTCGAAAGTGGCCTGTACGACGTGTACAAGGCTTATGAACTGTATTCTTCAGGAAAAGAACCTATATCTGTATATAAAAAAGGAATATATTCTATCTGGTCTGAAACCAAAGCTTTCAAGGAGTTATTAGATTATGTTCTAGCTCATAAAGAAATGAAAATTTTGGGATTTGATTCACAGGGTTCAACATTGTTTAAAAATTATTTTATACAGGATTTAAGAATTATGATGAGAGATAGGAATATTAAGGTTTCAGAAAAGAACTTAGAAAAAATAGAAAAACTATTAGTAATTAATGATTTTGAGGAATATTTATATCAATCTGAGGAGTTTAACAAAGTTACACAGGAACTTTTGAAAATCTTAGGTTTTTTAGATGCTATAGAAAACAAGAGAATTAAAGAAAAGGTAATCGTCCAATCCTACAAAAGTGCTATCAATGATTTAAAATCTTTATATGCTGCACAACTTGACGAAAAATTACCCGTACAAAACGAAAGAGACCTACAAATGGCAAATAATTTTTTCTTTTTAAAAAATTTATACCCTAACGAAAAGTTTATTCTCTGGGGTGCAAACTATCATTTCGGAAACGAAGTTTTTAATTTTAAGTACACCGAGCAAACAGAAGATTATATAAGGAAAATATATGTTCAAGAAAAAAAAATCATTGGACACAATCAAGTTTCCTTAAAAGAACAAATAAACGAAATCAAAGAATTACAATTAGCTAAGCCTATGGGGTATTTTTTGAAAAAAAAATATCAAAACACCCTTTACTGTATAGCTTTTACTTCTTTTCAAGGAAATTATTTAGGATTACACGACAAAATCATTCCTATTGTATTACCTCCTGAAAATAGTATTGAAAAAAAATTAAACGAAAACAATGGAACTACTTCTTATGTGGATCTTGATAATTTCAATAATGAAGAACTGTATTCATCTAATTTAGGATATCTACCCATTTTAGCGAATTGGTCCAATGTATATGATGGAATATGTTTTGTGCCAGAAATGTATCCTCCAAAAAAAAATGATTATTCAGAAGAAAACAGTTTGTCGGAGGACCCTGTAGATGATATAAAAACTTTTAAAGGTTTCGTATTGGATGTGGAAACCAAAAAGCCGATTCCATATGCCGATATTTATTTTAATGTTAGTAATAGAAGTAGCGTTTCAGATGAGAATGGGTTTTTTTCGATATCCGTTGGAGATCAAATAAAAAACAAAGGAGTTATCTCTTTTTCTGGAATTGGCTACATTACCAGTAGTATTAATTTTGATTCTATAAAATCTTTAGAAAAAATATACCTAAAAAAAGATAAAATTACTGAGCTTGATCAGGTAGTGATTTTATCAAAAAGAAAATTAACAGCTACTAAAATAATGAAAGAAGCAAAAAAAAGAATAAGAGATAATTATGTTCAAAACCCCTATAATCAAATTTTTAAATATAAGGTTGAAGGATTTGATAAAGATAATAATCCCTCTTTTTATGAAGAAGCCCTAATCGACACATATAACTCGAAAGGTCTGTATGGTTCAAATACGGTTGAGAATAACATATTTGCTGAAATATTGAAACTTTCGTACTTGCCAGATAAATATAGTAAAGAAAAATGGCGAGGAGTAGGTGACTTATGGATTACTTTAAATAAAGACATTATTTTAAGCAAGTCCAATGTATTATATAGAACATCATCCTATGATTTAAAACTTATCGGTAGTAAAATTTATAATAAAAAAAAGGTTTATGAAATCCAATTTGTAAACAATAAACCTGGTGCATATTCTACAGGCTATGGGTATCCAGCACCTAAAAATTCGTCTGGACTTATTTATATAGACTCAGAATCTTATGCTATCGTAAAATACGAACATTGTATTGTGAGAGAAAAATATAAACCGAAAAGAGCCAATTATACCGTCAGTTCTACACACAAAATAACTCAGACCTATAAGGAGATCAATGGTAAATATTTCATTAATCTTTTTCAGATTGCAAATAGTTTTGAGCGCTGTTATGAGGGGGGTAATAGTACTTGTAAATCTTTTTTTAACACTAAAACTTTAGTTTCGAATGACATCTCATATAATGACACTAAACCGATTAAGAGACCTTTGATGAATATGAAAAGAGGTTTTAACTTAAAACAACAACGAGCCAAATCAGTAAATATCAAAGACCTTGACCTTAAGTTTATAGGTTTTACAAATTGCAATTAATTATGGCAAAAAGTTTATATCATATTGAAGAATTTGTCTGGAGAGGTGTTCAGAAAGAAGAAAGAATTGGACTACTAAATGGATTATCGGGCATTTTATTATTTTATCAAGAATTGTTAGAAAGTCAAACTTTTATCGAAAAAAATGATTTAGAAGATAAAATGACATATATCATAACTAAAATAAATAATATCATATCACAAAAAGATGTTTTGCCCACCATGTGTTCTGGTTTAACAGGATATGGCATTGCTCTTTTACGGTGTAATAAAATAGTAAATATTACGGAAGAATATTTTCAAGATATTGAAACAATCTTAGTTAACGCCTTAAAAATTGAGGAAAAAAATGATAATTACGATTTACTACACGGAGCTATAGGAATCAGTCTATATTTTGCCGAAAAATATTCTTTGACTAAAAATAGAAAGGCTTATGTTTTTTTAGATCAGTATTTTAATACTCTTTTGACGAAAATAAATAATAATCTTAATAATGTAATTGAAATGCGCGAATGGGATGGTTCAAAAGCATATTATTTTGGATTAGCACACGGTGTGAGCGGTATTCTTTCTCATATCGTCTTTTTATCAAATCTTTTACAGATCAAAAACCAAAAAGTCTATGATGCTATTAGTGCTTTATTAGAATTCTTGAATCAATATAAAGGAAAGGAAATTCATAAATATCCTAATTTTCATAATATAGATCAATTGAGAACAGTAAAAAGTAGATTGGCCTGGTGTCAAGGAGATATAGGAATTGGATACACCATGATTAATTGCGGCAATCTATTAAATGACACGAAAATTATAGAAGAAGGTATTTTAATTTTAGAAGATACATTCAAAATACCGTTTAATCAAACTGGGATTAAGGATTTCGGCATATGTCATGGTAGTTCGGGGATATTTTTGCAATATTTTTTATATATAAGAGACAGGAATTTATCTAATGATAAAATTCTAAATTTTTGGATTGATAAAATAGAAGAACAAACGGAGAATTATCAAACATTTAAGGCTTTTGAAGGAAAAAATTACATTGAAGAAATTAATGTTTTGGAAGGAGCTTCAGGTCTAGGTTTAATCTTATTAGCATTATCTAATAAAACCGATCTTTCCTGGGTCAAATATTTAAATCTATGCTAAAAATTTCCTTTCTTAAGCAAGTTGTTGTTAGGTCAAATAACTTTAGTATTGACAATTACAGAGTAAATCACAAAGATATTCTTGGTTTTTATAATACTAATGATTTATTCAAGCTATCAGTTCTAATAGCTTCATATGACCTGCACGATAATCTAAAAATAAATAACAAAACTAGAAAAACGTTGTCTAAATATTTTAAAAGAGCACATTTTAATCCTGTGCCATTTGGGATATTTAGTTCAGTAGGTATTATTCCTTTTAATACTGAAGAAACAATTATCAATAAAAATAATAATTTAATCATTGATTCTTGTTATGATAATTTTTTGCTTAATAAAATTTCTATTAAAACATTAGACGAGAATATAGACAGCTATAAATTCTATCCAAACCCTTCCATAAGATTATTTGACAATAATAGAATGGGGTTTGAACGATCTTTATTTAAAGAAAGTGGATATTTGGAAACAAAATATATTGAACTTGATTATGACGATGATATTAATTTTATCTTGACTAAGTTTTATTCAGGAAAGACTATTGATGACGTCTTGTTCGAATTAACAAAAATAAATGATTATGATGAGGATAGTATAAAATCTTATTTGCTACAATTGTTTGATATTGGAATGATAATTTCTGATAAATTTCTATTTCCATATAATAAAGAAATTAAGACGGGTAATCTCAAATCTGAATTTCTATCAAATTTTGCAAAAAGACCTATCACTAAAAATCAAGATTTATCTCCAATTATAAAATCAATTGAAAATGATTTCAAGAATTTAAAAAATGAACTTGGAGATTATTCAAAAGCTTTTTCAACAACATCTTTTAGTTCTTTTAATGGTGGTATTAATAGACGAATTCAGAAGAGTTTGATTAAGTATATCCAATTTTCTCTTGTTAATAGTAAACACACTCCAATTAATGATAAATTAAAAAAATTTGGAAATAAATTCTATCATACATTTTGCGATGGTTTAACCCCATTAAATAAGGTTTTTGACTCTAATTATGGAATGAATTATGAAGATTTGGAATCGAAGCCTAATAAATTTAGTAGAGATATTTTAGCTCAATTGTGTATACAATCAAACGATGATCTAATATTACAAACAGATAATAATACACTTAAAAATGAGGCAATTATTCCAAAAGAACTAAAAACTTTTGGAGTTATTTTTGAAATTTTAGAATGTAAAAAAAGCAAAAAACAAATTTGTTATATTAAATCAATGGGTGGTGCTAATGGTTTAAATTTAATTACCAGGTTTAACAATACTACAGAGGAGCTTTGTAGAGAAGTAGCGGGTTTTGAAAAGTCTAATTACAAGGATAGCGTTTTAGCAGAAATAAATCTAGTTCCACAAGCTCGGGCGATTAATATACTTGCCAGAAAAAAATACTATGATTATAGTATTTCTGTAAATACAGTGCCTACGGATGACAGAAATATTCAGTTAAAAGATTTATTTCTACATTTTGATGGTAATGATTTTCATTTATATTCAAAATCATTAAAAAAAACAGTAGTTCCAAGATTAACTTCTGCTATTGATTATTCTAAAATATCAAATCTTGTATACCAGTTTCTTTGCGATTTACAATATCAAAATGCTGAAATATATTCTTTAAGCTTCGATTTAAATAATCATATTGATTTATTAATACCGTTTGTTCCTAGAATATTTCTAGATGAATATACTCTTTTGTACCCTTCGCAGCTGTTGTTAACAGCTGGAGATTATAATGATTTTGAGGAGTTTAAAACAGTTTTATTTAAAAAATTAGACCAATATAAAATTGAAAAGAATCTAGTTATTCCTGATAGTAAAGGCAATCTGATAATTGAGATATCAAATAATGAGGATTTAATGATATTATACAAATCTTTAAATAAACACAGAATCTTATATGTTAGTGAATTAATTTATAATTCTTACGATTCTATAGTTCAGAATGAAGAAAAAGAAGGATTATCTCACGAATTGTTGTCAGTAGTGAAAAACAAAGTTAATTACCAAAGGAAGCAACCAAATTTCAATAGATTTCTATTTGAAAAAGATTACATAACGAATGCTTCTTTAATTTCAGATTGGTTTTGTATTGAAATATATTGTAACACTAGTATAGAATGTGATATAATTCAGAAATTTTCTGTATTTACAGAGATTTTAGATTTCTTTTTTGTTAGATATAACTATCCAAACAATCATATCCGTTTTAGATTTAAAATTGATTCAGAAGATTTCGTTAGAAGAAAGAAGATTATGAATATAGTAGACTTTCTTGTCAAAAATTCTTGGATAACAACATATAAAATTGTCCCATACTTACAAGAATTAAATAGATACGGAGGTAAAGAACTTTTAAAATTAACAGAAACAATATTTATAGCAGATTCGAAGGATTATATTAATCGACTATCAAGAAATGAGGAACAAAATGAAATGATGATTGGAGTTAATAGAATTCTATACTATTTCGAAAAATTTGAATTAAACATTAATGATAAGATTAAATTATGCGAGTATAACATTAGGGCATTCTCTTCAGAATTGAAGCTTAATTCTAAACAAAAAAAAGATATAATGTCCAAAGTAAGAAACTTACAAGATGATTTTCGCATATTTCATCATTCTTTTGACGTTCCTAAAGATTTTTTTATAATGATAAACGAAGGTTTTTTGAATTCTGATAAGAATAGAAAATATGATTATATAACTAGTTTGATTCATATGAGCTTAAATAGGCACTTTAAAAATAAACAACGATTACATGAATATAAATCCTATTTGAATGCATCATATTACTTAAAAAAACAGAAATTTTTAAATATTAAACAATGAGTTACATAAACTTTGAAGATTTAATATCACCTTTTAAATTATCGGATTTTATTGATAATTTTTACTCTCAGAAGTACCTTCATATTAAGAGAAAAAATCCGGATTTTTATGCTAAAATGTATTCTTTATTAAAGTTTGACAAAACGCTTAATAATAATATTCATACACCCAAATATCTAAAATTAGCTAAATGTGATGAAAGTATTGATTTCAGAAAATATAGCAACTTTGATAAATACAATAATGAACATATCATTTCTATTGATGATATTTTTGAAAAGTTTAAAGAAGGATATTCAATAGTTTTAGATGGATTATCGCGTATAGAAAGAAATATTTTGAATTTTGAAAAAGATATAATGGAAAACATTCCATTCATAGATTTTATATCAAGTAATGTGTATTTAACTCCAGAAAATAATCAAGCTTTTCCTTTGCATTATGATACTCAGGAAGTCTTCATAATACAGATATATGGTTCAAAAATATGGGAATTATATCCAGGTATTGAAAAATTATATCCTGTTGATTATTCATATGATAGCTTATTGGTTGATCTGGAGCACAATACCCCCCAAAAAATCACTCTAAACCAAGGGGATCTGCTTTATTTACCTAGAGGTTACGCGCATAAGGTTTATTCCGAAAAAAACTCTCTACACATTACAGTAAGCATTTACCCATTTACAAATAGAGATATTGCTAGAGAAATATTAGAATCAATAATAAAATCCGAACCTTTTTTTACCAAGACTCTTACATCGAACGTAAATATTATTCAAGATAAATTAATCGAAGAAGTAAAGAAATATACTGTCAAAAGTTCAATTTTAAATATCAGGGAGAAAAATAAGGGAAATAAATACAGTTCCAGAGATTTATATCTTAATTCTTTACTTGAATTAGACATTCAAAATTCCGATCAATATTATTTCATGCGAAAACAAGTAGTAATGGAACCTTTAGATAATTCAACTGAGTTTAGACATAATAATAAGGTTATAGTATTAGAAGGAGATTATTCATTTTTGAATAATCTCGAAATTTTTCGATTAAATGATTTATATCATTATCTAAAAAAAGATCTTGCTGAGGAGTTTATTTATTATATGATTACAGAAGGTTTTTTTGTGAATGTCGTATAAGTAATAATATAGACTCTAGTAATGTTAATTTTTAATGGGTGTAGTAAAAGATTTATGGAATTCTTTTCTTAGGTTTACAAGCGATATTAGATTTTTATAATGATTTCTGAAATTCTGTCTATAATGAAATTATGATAAAAAGAAAATCACGATCGAAACTATTGTTTCATATCGTGATTTTCGACATTTAACTAACTAAATTTTTACAAGAGACATCTTGTTGTTTTAATTTTTAGATATTAAAACATTTTATTCTTCTATTCCTCCTAAATTGTCATTAGAATTTCTGTCTATTAGCTTGTTGTATGGGTCAATTCCTGCTTTTTCAGGTTTTTTATCCGTTATAATGGTGAACGTATTTTCTCCTGGTTGTAACCATTTTCGTTCTAGATAATATGGGTTTTTAAGTGGCACTTCTTGATCATCTACAATGTCTTTACCAAATAATCCAATTTCTATATAATTTGTTTTATCGTCGGTGCGTTCTTCTTTTCCTTCATCATCATAATAGATTTTTTTAGAATCAACTGTAAATGTAGTTTCATACGTACCGTTTTCTAGTTTCTTGGTTTTGGCTTTTCGGATTCTGTTTTCATATAAAACAATCTCCTTAAAACCATCTTTTACAGCATATTTAAGAGAATCTGGAGTTACACGATAAATTGCATCATATAAATTTTCTGAAGTAGGATATACTCCTTTTTCGAAATTTTTATACTCATCTAAGAATCTTTTTAATGCTTTGTTGATTTTTTCTTCACCAATAATATCTTGTAATTCATACATGATCATAGAACCTTTACGATACCAAATGTGTTGCGCTGTTTCTACATTTATTAAAGAACGTTCCGGTTTAAAACTAAAAGCTCTATTACTTAAATAATTATCTAGAGAATATTTTAGAAAGTTTTTGATGCCATTTTCTCCATATTCCTTTTTCATAGTCATTAATGAAGAGTATTCGGCTAAAGTTTCAGAAATAATATTGGCTCCAGAAGTTTTGCTTGGTGTTACAATATGTCCCCACCACTGATGTGCTACCTCATGTGTGGTTACACGAAAAGCATAGTTAAAATCTTTTGCCTTGTCAAAATCGGCAGAAAATCCAAAATTTTCGGAATATGGAATTGTAGTTGCAAAAGACTGTGCAAAAGTTGCATGCGCAGGAAACTCTACAATTCTCAGAACTGAATTTGGGTATTCATGAAAATTCCGAGAAAAATATTCTAAGCCAGCTTTCGTTCCATCAATAAAGTATTTAAGGTTTCTTTTATGTTTGGGAGAATGATAGATTTCTATATCCACTTTTTTTCCACTTGGAGCTGTCCAAATGGATTGTTCTACATCATATCTGGCAGAAACAACATTAAAGAACAAATCAGTCTGAGACTCTAAGTCATAATGAAAATATGATCTGTCATTATCCTTCCATTCTTTTACTAATTTACCAGGTGCAATAGCAATCTGATCTGATGAGGTACTGACCACAGCTTCAAAATTAATATAGTTTGCATCTTCATTGAATAAATTTTTCTTTAATGCTATAGAATCTGTTCTCGGAGGAAACAAATAATCTAATTTTTTTAATCCGTATTTTTTTCGGATTCCATTATCAATAATACTTCTATCATAATGAAACTTTGGGAAAATAGAGCTATCGAAGAAAGATCCATTATTTAATATTTGGGTTTCTCTCCGATTAGCGAACCCTTTGGTTTCCGCTGAGATATCAATAATCAATTCAGCTTTATCTCCTGGTAGCATCGTATTTGGTAGTTTGTAAAAGTACATACGGTTAACAGAATCTATTATCACTGGATAGACTTTTTTGTTGTTATAAATAACATCTTCTAATGAAGTATGCTCGTTACCATATTGTAATTGTAACAACATGGTGTCGATTGCGGTTTCATAATTATTTATCAGTTTAAATTTTCCTTTTACCTTTACATTTCTTTTTTCAGGAAAAACGTCAATGTAAGCTTTGAGGTCAGTTACTTGCAGATGTGGTTGATCAATAAGTCTTGAGTATTTTTTTTCAGCTTCTGCTGCTATTTTGTTAAAGAAATCACCATCCTCAATAGTATTTAAAACTTTTAGGTTGTAATAACTATAGCCAGCTACGGATACAAAAGCAATAATAACCATCATTAGCGCTCCAACCATCTTAAAGTTCAACCTTCTTTTAGCGAGCGTTAGTCTTTCTTTTGCAGAAGAAAAGAATCCTCGTGTCCAAAACAACATTCCGATTAATAAAAGAATGGCGGTTAGTAAAATCCAATATAATTTTAACCAAAAAATACCTTTAAGATAGTGACCAAATTCGTTGAGATCACTTATAAAAAAAGGTGTAGTTCCTCTGAAACGAATCAATGGGTTGTCGCTTTTAAAGGCTAAAGTTATTAATAGAGGGGATCCAATATAAATCAATATAACGATAAAATATCCTAGAAACTTATTATTGACCAATACATGGATAAAAAACGCTAGTAGGGTAGTCATTAAAAAATTGGTAAAGGTGATCATGAAATTATAGGTAATATATGTGCCTAGATCATAATCAAAATAACCATTAAATGTCTGATATAAAATACCAATCAAAATATGGATTAATGTCAATACTAATGAGATTCCTATTAGTGATAATACTTTAGAAAAGTATAAACTTTGGTTGCTTATTGGTAAAGCATCATAAAAAACAAAAGTTTTATTTTTACGCGTTCTATGAACAGCTTCTCCTGCATAAATAATTAAAATTACTATGGATAGTAATGTGATTCCAACGGTAATATTATCAATTATATATCTAGTAATTGGAAGATTAGGGGTTCCATAGGTTTCATTATTAAAGTAGATAAGAATGATAGATGTTACAACTCCGATTATAACCAAAACTAAAAAAACAGGGTCTTTAATTATCGATAAGAACTCAATTTTACTTAAAGACCACAAATTCTTTCTAGCTGTTTTTTTGTTAAATACCTGATTAATTGAACTAATCATAGATGGAACGTATTCATCAGTATTTACTTTTTTAGATTTACTGCTAGAAACAAGAAATTTTTTATAATCGAATCTAAAAAATGCAATCAGAAAAAATGCAATACCAATTCCTAGCCAAATCATTCGATTTAATAAAAACTTACCATAAATTGGCAATTGATTGGTATTTAGTTCATTTATTGACCAATATTTTTTCACATAGCTCCATGCCTCTCCTCCAAAGGGATCTAAATACACACTTAACCATTCATTATCAATATCACCTAAAAAGTTACCAGCTAATGTATACAATAGCAAAAGGCATATCCCTCCTAAATATATAATTGACATTTTTCTAAAAAAAGCCATAAGAGAAAAGAATAATGCACCAATTAAAAATGCATTAACTTGTAATAAAAATATAAAAGGCAGTAGGTAGGATGATATATTAAAAACATCATAATCTCCATAATCCGGTCTTTCGGCTAACATACCCATTGTAAATCCAATAATCGCTCCAAGGACAATAAAGATATTTAGTAACGAAACAATAGTAAAACTACCAAAGAATCTGCCTAATACATAGGACTTTTGTGTAATTGGAAAGGTAAAATAGGTTTGTGCTGTTTTATGATCTTGATCTCTAAATATGGGAACACCCATTATAGCTGCATAAAAGAAAATAGAAATAACAGAAATAGGACCAATAATCTCAGCAATATTATTGGGACTGTTTACAAACTGAGCAGTAGATGATTGCATTAAATATGCTAATAAACCCGCCATTAACATACCTAATCCAGCATAAATCCAGGTAGCAGGCCTACGGAACCGATACTGTAATTCGAATAAGAATATTTCTTTCATAATTATGCCTCCTGTTCTTGATTTTGGTTGATACTATAGAAATAGAATTCTTCTAAACCATTATTCATTTTTTCGAAACCTTCTTCAGGAGTATTTTCGCTGTATATATTGACAAAAAACTGACCTCCTCTAAGATAATTGGAGAGTACAGTGTATTTATTTTGATATTGTTGTAATTGCGATTTTTCTATTTGCTTTTTAAATATTTTCCCATCCAAAGTAGCAGAAAGTTCTTGCGGATTTCCTTGTGCTAGTATAGTTCCTTCATTAAATACCGCCATATGTTCACATAGATTTGTTACATCATCAACGATATGTGTAGAAAGTATAACCACAGCGTTTTCTCCTAATTCACTTAGTAGGTTGTGGAAACGATTACGCTCTAATGGATCTAAACCAGCAGTAGGTTCATCAACAATAATTAATTTTGGATTTCCTAATAAAGCTTGAGCGATTCCAAAACGTTGTCGCATTCCTCCAGAATAGTCACCAAGATTACGATCTCTAAATTTATATAAGTTTACTTTGTTTAATAAATCAGCAACATATCCTTTTCGTTCTGTGCTATTGGTAATTCCTTTTACTTTAGCAATGTGATTAAGCATCATCTCTGCAGAAACCTTAGGATAAACCCCAAAGTCTTGCGGTAAATATCCTAATACTTTTCGTAACTCTTCTGGTTGTTTAAAAACGTCAATGCCATCAAAATCAATAGATCCAGTATCAGCCAATTGCAGTGTTGCAATCGTTCTCATTAATGTAGATTTTCCAGCACCGTTAGGACCTAATAAACCAAACATTCCTTTTTCTAATGTTAGATTAACATTATTTAGAGCCTTGGTTCCATTTGGATACGTTTTATTTAAATTTTTTATTGTGAGCATACGAAATATGTTTTAGCAATTTTATCTATTAAATAGTTAGTAGGTGTTGTTAAGAGTTTGTTACACAATTGGTTTAATTTTGTGAAAATGATCACCTAGAAATTACGTTATAAGTTGGTATATTTACAATTCTTACAAATTACTAGCAAAATTAATGTATCAATTACGTAGAAATAGAAGATTACGAACCTCAGAATCAATTAGATCTTTGGTTAGAGAACATATAATAACCCCAAATGATTTTTTAGTCCCGCTTTTTATAGTAGAAGGCACTAGTGTAAAGCAAGAAATAGCTTCCATGCCCGGATATTATAGATATAGTCTTGATTTATTAAAAGATGAAGTCAAAGATTTATGGAATATGGGATTGAAAGCGGTATTACTTTTTGTAAAAGTTCCTGATAACCTGAAGGATAATAAAGGTACCGAAGCGTTGAATCCGGATGGATTAATGCAACGTGCAATTAAAACGGTAAAAGATGTAGCTCCTGAGATGTTAGTAATGACGGATGTAGCACTTGATCCATATTCTTCATACGGACATGATGGTATTGTAGAAGAAGGATACATAGTAAATGACCCAACTTGCGAAGTGTTAGCGAAAATGTCTTTGTCCCATGCACAAGCAGGAGCAGATTTTGTGGCACCAAGTGATATGATGGATGGTAGGATTTTGGCAATAAGAGAATTGCTAGAAACTGAAAACTATAAGAACACTGGTATTATGAGCTATAGTGCAAAATATGCGTCGGCATTTTATGGCCCTTTTAGAGATGCATTAGATTCTGCGCCTGGTTTTGGAGATAAAAAAACATATCAAATGGATTTCTCTAATAGAGATGAAGCTATTAAAGAGACCCTAGCGGATATTGATGAAGGTGCTGATATTGTGATGGTAAAACCTGGATTGGCGTATTTGGATATTTTAAGAGATGTTAGTGATGCTGTAGACGTTCCAGTTGCGGTATATCAGGTAAGTGGAGAATACGCTATGTTAAAAGCGGCAGCAGAAAAGGGTTGGCTAGATCACAATGCAATTATGATGGAACAATTAATTGCTTTTAAAAGAGCAGGAGCAAATATCATTGCAAGTTATTTTGCAAAAGATGTAGTTAAACTTTTGGGTTAAATTTAAATATAAAATAGCTATGGTAAGTAGGGATCGATTGTATCAGACATTTGGAGAATTATTGTATGTAATTGCAATGAGTGATGGTGTGATTGAAAAAGAAGAAGTACATACGCTAGAAGAAATATTAAAAGCACATCCAAAAGGACAAGAAATTAAATGGTCTTTTGATTATGAAAATGCAAATGATAGTGATATCGAAACACTTTATAAAAGAGTAATTGAGGTGTTTTCGGATAACGGTCCGGATGAAGAATACGATTTTATGATATATGCGTTGACCAAAATCGCGGAAGCAAAGGATGGTATTGGCTCTAAAGAAGAAAAGGTAATTAATAGTTTTTCTAAAGATTTATTAGAAAGATTTAAGAAGGATATTGATAATTTATTTAATTCATAAGATCACACAAATGAAGAACATTTTTATTGCGCTCTTAAGCATTGCATTTATAGCAACTAGCTGCCAATCAGAAAAAAAACCTGAAAAAGAAAAAATAGTAATTGGAGGAAAGAAAAAGGAAAAATCTCCAGAGTTTGTATTAGGCGAAAAGCTATTTAAAGGAAAAGGTAATTGTTATTCTTGTCATAGATTGGATAAAAAATCTGTTGGTCCGAGTGTTAACGATATCATGAAAATATACAAAGAACAGAATGGTGATATTATAGGTTTTCTTAGACAGAAAAAAGATCCAATTGTAGATCCAGATAACTATGCAGTTATGAAAACAAACTTTGTGCGTTTAGAAAAATTCAGTGACGATGAGTTAAAGGCGATAGAGTTGTATATGAACGAAGTAACCAAGTAATGAAAAAGATATATTTACTTCTTTTTCTCACATCATATACCGCAATGTCTCAGCAAATAACACCGAAATCCGCATTTTTAGAAAAATGGAATAATTCTAAAACATATTTATTAGAGATGGCTGATGCAATGCCAGAAGAAAAATATGCATTTGCGCCGACAGAAAGAGAAATGGATTTTAAAAATCAATTGCTACATATTTGTGGTAATATGTTATGGTTAAGTACTACATACTTCTCGGAAGAAGATTTTGACAGGAAGAAACTTGCAGATAATGCTCCAAATACTAAAAATGAAATCATTGAGTTTCTAAAAAATTCATTTGATGAAGTATCTAAAAGAGTAACAGAGGTATCAGAAGAATCATTAACTGCTAAAGTCGATTTTTTTGCAGGACCAAAGTCTAAACTTCAGATTTTAAATCTACTCCAAGATCATGTAACACATCATAGAGGTCAATTAATTGTATATCTAAATCTCAATGAGATAAAACCGCCAAAGTATGTGGGCTGGTAATAAGTATTCTATATTTTTATTTTCGCAAATGAATACCAAATCCGTACTTTAGCAAAACCAACTAATTATAATTATGGCATTATTACTTGTATACGGAGTCGTATCTATTTTCTTTTCTTTTTTATGTTCAATACTAGAAGCGGTATTACTAAGTATCACTCCTACCTTTATTAATGTTAAGAAAAAAGAAGGAAAAGCATACGCAACAGCATTAGAAAAACTAAAGAAAGATGTTGATCGACCGCTAATTGCTATTTTAACACTTAATACAATTGCTCATACAGTAGGAGCTATTTTAGTAGGTGTGCAAGCAAAAGTCGCATATGCAGAAATGTATGGAACCGAAACTCGTAAGATTTTTGGAATAGAAATGACAGAAGATCTAATGGTAGGAGTAGTTTCTTCTATAATGACCATATTGATATTAGTTGCTTCAGAGATTATACCAAAAACTATTGGTGCTACGTATTGGAAACAACTCTCTAATTTTACTTCTAAAGCATTAAACGTATTGATCTGGCCACTTAAATGGACAGGGATTTTATGGCTATTACAGTTAACAACAAAACTGATAGGGGGAAAAGGACATCATGGATCGGTATTGAGCAGAGAAGATTTTACAGCCATGGCTGATATAGCTGAAGAAGAAGGTGTTTTTGAAGAATCGGAGTCTACAGTGATTAGAAATCTCTTAAATTTTAAAACGATTTTTACTAAAGATGTAATGACACCGAGAACAGTTATTAAAACTGCCTCAGAAGATACAACAGTAGAAGAGTTTTTTAAAGAGAATCAAAATCTTAGATTTTCTAGAATACCCGTTTATAAAGATAAAGCTGATAATATAACAGGACAGGTATTAAAAGATGAAATTTTTAAAGAAATGGCCAACCAGAACGGTCATAAACTTCTTGGAGAAATAAAAAGACCAATCATATTTACTAATAGAAATTTACCTATTCCAGATTTACTCAATGATTTGATTCAGACTAAGAATCATATAGCATTAGTGGTAGACGAATATGGTTCCGTTAGTGGATTAGTAACTATGGAAGATTTGATAGAAACGCTACTTGGTCTAGAGATTGTCGATGAAAGTGATACAGAAACAGATATGCAAATCCTTGCCCGAAAAAATTGGGAAACAAGAGCAAGACGTTTAGGTATTCTGAATGATAAAAAAGAAGAGTGATTTCTACCGTTTTCATAGAAACTCCTTTAGGTATTGCTTCTATTACAGGTGATGAAAACGGTGTTTCTAAGATTTCTATAACAGCAGATAAAGAACAAGTACCTTCCGATAAAATTCCAGACGAACTTAAAGATGTAGTTACTCAACTACAAGATTATTTCGAAGGGAATCGAACCGATTTCAATATTGATTTAAATCCAACAGGGACAGATTTTCAGAAAAGAGTTTGGAGAGAGCTTTCTAATATTCCTTTTGGAAAAACAGTAAGTTATTTAGATATAGCTAAACGACTTGGCGATCCAAAATGTATAAGAGCAGCCGCCACTGCGAATGGAAAAAACCCGCTTTGGGTGGTTGTTCCATGTCATCGTGTTATTGGTAGTGATGGTTCTCTTACCGGATATGCTGGAGGATTGTGGCGCAAAAAATGGTTATTAGATCATGAAAACCCTGTAAAGCAACAATCCCTTTTTTAATGACTTTTTTTAGAACCTTTTTCATTTCGATTAGTATACTTTTTTTTGGGTGTTTTAATGTTGTATCTCAAGAAGCCCTAGATAAAGAGTTAAATCAACCTATAAAGTTGCAAAAAGAGTCTCTTCAGAAAATACTAAAAACAGGAGATAGCTTATTTAAAGCAAATGACATTGTAAGTGCTAAAAAAGAGTACGATAATGCTTTTGAACTAATTCAGAATAGCTCGGATATTGATAGTGTAAAAAGGATGGTTTATAAAATTGAACGCTTTTTTACGGATAGTACTAGAGAATACCTGAGAGCCATGAATGTACTTAATTTTTTAAGTGAGTATTGTGCGAATCAGAATGATAAAAAATGCTTGATGTATGTAAAAAATAGATTAGGTTTATTACATAATAGAATAGGAGAATATATAAAAGCCTTAGAGTATTATGGAGATGCATTAGCCTTGGCTTCTTCAGATGACAATTCGGATTATCAGTGGGATATTTTATTAAATAGAGGTGTACTATTCTTAGATATTGGTGATCAAGATCAAGCTAAAATTGATTTCAAAAGAGCCTTAACACACATTGATCCAGAGGATACTAAAAAACGGAAAGGAGCTACGTACTTAAATTTATCGGCGTCTTTTAATGATAAAGAAGCTGATTCTATATTATACTATTCTAGATTAGCTGCTGTAGGTTGTGAGAAAAATTCATTGTCGACCAGACATTGCATTATGGTATATAATAATATTGCTTGGTCATATTATTTAAAAAAAATGCCCAAAGAAGCACTAGAGGTAATACGAACTAATATAGAGTGGGATAATGATAATTTGACGTATAAAGATGGAGATGATTTATATCCAGGATTAATGCACACCATGGGTGCAATACAATATGATTTAGGAAATTATGATAAAGCACTTGAGTACTTTTTAATTTCTAAAAATAATTTCGAAAAGAAAAACGATATTTCTGATTTAATTACGGTAAAAGAAGATTTATCAAGGCTATATGAAACAACAGGAAATTTAAAAGCAAGTGTTCAGTGTTTACGAGATATAAGATTGCTGGAATCTAGGCAATTAAAGGTTAAGGTAAGTAAAGAGTTAGCGAAAAGTGAAAGTAAGAATTTATTATTAGCTAAAGAAGAAGTCATTTCTGGACTAGAAGAGAAAAATCTAAAAATAGAAAAAGAAGTTAGTAAGACGAAATGGCAAAGTTATTTCCTTGGACTATTATTAGTAGTTACTGTGCTGGTATTAGTATATAGAGGGTATATTAATCGTATTAAATATTATAAAATAAATGAAAAATTAACGCATACACGATTAACTTCGTTGAGATCTTCAATGAACCCACATTTTTTGTTTAACAGCTTTAATACCTTACAGAATTATATTTTAAAAAATGATAATATTAGAGCAAACGAATATATGACGGAACTTTCGGGATTAATAAGAAATGTTTTAAATAGTTCGGATAGTGTATATATTAACTTTAAAAAAGAACTAGAAATTATTCGATCCTATGTAAATCTACAAAGAGGAAGATTTCAGGAAGAATTTGAAGCTAGTTTCGATGTGGATCCGGTCCTTGTAGAAAGTAATCCTAGAATACCGTCTATGATTTTACAGCCGTTTATTGAAAATGCAATAATTCATGGTTTTTCACATTCTTCTGTTGCAGGGCAATTAAATATAACATTGCTGAAAGAACAGGATATGGTTGTTTGTAAAGTTGTAGACAATGGAATTGGTAGAGAAGCATCAGAACAACTAAAGAAAAAAGGAACTGATGTATCTCATTTGTCCATTGCCACAGAAAACACAAATGAAAGATTAGATATTTTAAATACAATGGTAAAAGGGCAGTCTAATATTGTTATAAATGATTTGTATGATAGTATGGGTAATTCATTGGGAACAGAAGTAATTATTACATTGCCTATAGTTAAAGAGATTAAGAAATAATGGATCAAATGTTAAAATGTTTTATTATTGATGATGAAAAAAAGGCTAGAGAAAACATAAGTCTTTTATTAAGTACATATTGCCCTCAGGTAGAAATTATAGGGGAGGCAGGTGATAAAAAATCTATACTAGAAGGTCTGTCTAATCTTAACCCAGATGTGGTTTTTCTGGATGTACAATTAGGATCCATTACAATCTTTGATATTCTTGATGAACTCGAAGAAATTAATTTTAAAATCATTTTTGTTTCAGCCTTTAATCAATATGCCGTAGACGGATATAAATATAATGCGTTAGGCTATTTATTAAAACCTATTGATCCTAAGCTATTAGTAGAAGTAATAGATAAGGCAATTCCTATAAAAGAAAAGAGTGAAGACAAAGAAGATCCAATAGCTAGTTTTAATCAACTTTATGCTAAAATTCACGAAGTTCCTAAAATTTCTATTACAGATTCTAAAGGCACACATGTTATAAAAATACCTAGTGTTCTTTATTGTATTAGTAATGGTAATTACACTACGTTTATTAGAAAAAATGAGAAAGAAATAGTAATATCTAAGAACCTGAAATATATAGAATCTAAGTTACAACCTTTTGGTTTTTTTAGAATTCATAGATCCTATTTAATTAATTTAGATCACGTTAATACCTTGGTGAAAGAACAAGGAGGATACGTTGTTATGTCTAATGAGAAATCATTACCAATAGCGAGAGATTCTAAGAAAGAATTATATCAGAAATTGAACGTAATTTAATTTTTTTAGAATACTATTTTTCGAACATGATTTTAAATTTGTCTGCTCATACATTAAAATCTGCATTTTATACATTGAATCATACCAAAAAAATATTCCCCAAAAGGATTGAAACAAATAACTCCTAAATTTGAAATAGCGATTAATAGTCTTTAGTTTACTTGGATTAGCTTTTAGTGAGACTTTATTTTGTAATACATATGCCCTAATTATAGATTTCTGTTTTTAGATGTAGCTTATAAATAAAAGATGTGAAATATTAAACTGATATTTCAAAAAAATAACACAAACTCAACAAGCATTCTTATAAGTTATATATCTACACTATTATAACCTAATCGAATTAAATTATCGTCATAATAATTGTTTATCTTTAATTAAAATGCCCGATGAATCGGGCATTTTTTTTGTTCTAAACAGAGATTTTATTTTTCATACCTTAGAGGATTAAAATTTCTAATTCAGATGAGAATTATCAAAAAACTTTTTAAAGGTCTTCTGGCGATTATACTACTTTGTGTGATTTTGTTATATATTTTTGATTATGATTATATTCTAAAAGGAGTTCGTGTAGTATATATGACAGGACATACCACTGCTTATATAGATGATTATACTTATTTTGATAATCACACAATAGAAAAAGGAGATAAACCAATTCCATGGGAATTGCATACCAATTATAATAAAGTAATTCCTACTAAAAGATTAAATACTACCAATGATGCAATGGGGACCGTTGCTTTTATGATTATTAAAAATGATAAGATTTGGTATGAAAACTATGCAGAAGGTTATGGTGCGGAGTCTAAGACGAATTCTTTTTCTATGGCAAAGAGTATTACAACAGCCTTGCTAGGAAAGGCGATCATGGATGGTTATATCAAAAGTTTGGATCAACCGATTGGAGATTTTTTGCCAAAATTCTCCGAAGGATTAGCTGCTAAAACAACTGTAGGGGATCTTTCATCTATGTCATCGGGATTAAACTGGACAGAGCATTATACAAGTCCTTTTTCTATAACTGCAAGAGCATATTATGACCCAGAATTAAGAGATGTTATGAATGGGTTAGAAGTAGTGAACGAACCTGGTAAAGAGTTTGAATATTTAAGTGGGAGTACACAGCTATTAGGAATGGTGATAGAGAAAGCAACTGGCAAGACTTTGTCAGAATATTTAAGCGAAAGCTTTTGGAAACCTATGGGTATGGAACAAGATGCTTTATGGCAGGTAGATAGTGAGGATAGTGGTATGGAGAAAACCTATTGTTGTATCGCTAGTAATGCAAGGGATTTTGCTCGTTTTGGAGTACTATTTAAAAATGACGGAAAGTTTGATGGAAAGCAAATACTACCAAAGGAATTTACAAAAATAACAACCCAAAAACGTTTCGAAAATGATGATATGTACGGATATGGCTTTTGGTTATCAGATCATTTGAACAAAGATATTTTTGTAATGAGAGGGATTTTGGGACAGTATGTAATAACTATTCCAGAAGATAATATAATTATTGTACGTTTAGGACATCATAGAGGAGGGCCGCAAGGATCTTTTAGTGAGGATTTTTTCATTTATATAGAAGAGGCTTATAAAATGTTAGAGAATGCTTCATAAGATTAATTTAGAACACGTTTTGTTTTTGGATATAGAAACAGTTCCAGAACAAGAGAATTTTGATAATTTAACAGATGAGAAAAAATATCTTTGGGCTGATAAAACCAAATATCAACGTAAAGAAGAATTCTCTCCAGAAGAATTTTATGATCGAGCAGGAATTTGGGCAGAGTTCGGAAAAATTGTATGTATTTCTGTAGGATATTTTACCTTTAAAGGAGAAATAAGATCCTTTAGAACTACCTCTTTTTACGGAGAAGAGAAACAATTGTTGATAGATTTCAAAAATTTATTAGAAACACATTTTAATCATCCACATCATTTACTTTGTGCACATAATGGTAAAGAATTTGATTTTCCATATATAGCTAGAAGAATGATTATTCATAATATCAGCTTACCATTTAAGCTAAATCTGTTTGGTAAAAAACCTTGGGAAGTTCCACATCTAGATACCTTGGATTTATGGAAATTTGGGGATTATAAACATTATACTTCATTAAAGTTATTGACCAACATTTTAGGGATTCCTTCTCCTAAGGATGATATTGATGGTAGTCAGGTAAGACAGGTTTATTATGAAGAAAACGATATAGACAGAATTGTAATTTATTGTGAAAAGGACACAGTAGCAGTAGCACAGATTCTATTACGTCTACGACAAGAAGAATTATTAGATGATGATGAGGTTGTGTCGGTATAAGGTGTCTTATTTTTATTTACAATAAAGAGAACCTTTTTTTATTAGATTCTCTTATGTAAATGGTTAAAATATGTCTATTGTAATCTAGCTAAAACAGATTTACTAAGTAATTTTCCATTTGATTTAGTAGTTTCTTGTTGTACTAAACCAACACCTTTAGAAATCCATTGTTTTACATAAAATGTTTGTTTCATACCTATACTCATATTAGTTTCGTTGACATAGGTGATTACATAACAATCAAATGATCCTGCAGATGTGCTAATAGTCTCTTTTGATGCTACTTTACGTTTTTTTAGATCTACTGTCATATCAATACTCATTACACCAGCATCCACTGACATGGTTACGTGGCCATCGGGTAATTCTTGTCCAATACTGATTGAATTAGGAATATCAATTCCAGTTCCTTTAATGCTGTATTCCATATCTTTATATTGATTAAATAATCCCGGAGAAATTATAGATTCAGGATCTAATCTAGTAGTTCCTCCATCGCAGATTGCAATAAATTGTGTTTCGGTAATAATTTTTTGTTTCTTAGAATCGTTCATAGACATATTCATTTTAATTTTAGAATCTGATCCTGACGAGTTCACTTCCAAAACCTCATAGTTTGTTTCAGATGTTAATTTGTTTTTTTTATTAAAATGATGCATTGTGATTTTAGTCCCAACTTTGGAAGGATAAAATTGACTACAATCATTTTGAGAGATACTATTAGTTGTAATAAGTATTGCGAAAATTAATAAGAGCGTTTTCATAATTATAAAGGGATTTATTTAATTTTAATCTTCATCAATTGTCCAGATTTCTCCAGAGGTTCCAGATGTTATGTAACCTCCAAACAGCCATAGTTCTTCTCCATAAGCCAGACAAGTATGAGAATGCGAGCTTTCAAAAGGAATAATTCCATCATACACTGTCCAATTAAGCATATCAGAAGAATACCAAATATCCTTAACAACTCTTGATGC
Source organism: Aquimarina sp. AD1 (assembly GCF_003443695.1). Lineage (NCBI taxonomy): Bacteria > Pseudomonadati > Bacteroidota > Flavobacteriia > Flavobacteriales > Flavobacteriaceae > Aquimarina > Aquimarina sp. AD1. The sequence goes on from NZ_CP031966.1 coordinate 4,060,317, forward strand.
ATCTGATTTTCCATTAACAACCCATACTTTATTGTTATAAACAGTTGCAGTATGTAAATCTCTAGCGCTGAAAATTGAAGATGAAATAGACACTAAAGACCAGTTTATTCCGTCGTTACTTGACCAGATTTCATTAAATCTGTCGGTTTCATTTCTACCTCCAATAACGTATAGGGTATTATTAAAGGCTACTGTTTGGTGATTCCCTCTAACTGGAAAAGCATTTGCGGTTTCTTCTGTCCAATTAATACCATCTGTAGTGGACCACACAATCATATTAGTTCGATCAGATGAAGGACCAATTACGTACATTTTGTTGTTTAATACTGTAGTAGTATGAGCGGACATATTACCAAAAGGGGCTGTCATTGTTACATTAGACCAAGTAATACCATCGTCGGAGTTCCATATATCGGATAAAAGTTCATCAGAGTTATTTTTTCCACCAATTAACCACATTTGGTCATTGAAAACAGTAAGTGTATGACGATATCTTGCTTCGAAGATATTGCTAGTAACAGATATCCAATTAATACCATTATCGCTAGACCAAACATCACTTGAGTATATGTCTTCTGCGGTATAAGCGTTGTCACCACCTACAGACCATACTTTTCCTTCAAATACTACCATGGAGTTTTCGGCAAACCCACCCATTTGATCTTCTTGAGTTTTTAAATCAAAAGCCAAAGAAATGTCTGAGAAATCATTTGTAATTACGTCGTCTTCTGTATTACATGCTATACTAATAACATATAGAAATACTAATAAAATTTTTGAGGTTTTCATTGCGTTACGTTTTTTAGTTTCCTATTAGTATAGTATTATATGATTAGGTAAACATCAAGAATAAAAAAATCGCTCTAATGAGCGATTTTAGATTGATTTTATAGGCGTAAATGTTTTTAATTTCTTCCGCTTTCATCAGGGTATAAGGTATATACCGGATTACTTTGCCAATACTCTTTAGTGTCTATGTCCATTATGGTAAGTGGGCCTTTAAAAGCAGCTCCTGTATCCATATTCCAAATACAAGTTGCGTTTACAGGAGTTGTTTTGTTTATTCTAGTCACTGGAGTATGACCAATATAAATTTCATCGAAAAGTAAAAGTCTTTTTGGATATGCGAGATCTGTTTTCTTTAGTTTAGGATCTATAGAAAGAGCAGTTTCCCATAAAGTTCGATCCCAATAGAACAATTTGCTGAAATATTCTCGATGTGGTCCATGGATATTCGTGAAACCTGCATGTAGGTATAGTCTATTATGATCATCAATATAATAATTAAGAAGATTTTCATAAAAATAAAGATGGGTCTCAATTTCTTCTTTTGATAAGGATTGATAGGAGTCCATAGTGGCCTGACCTCCGTGTTTTATCCATTCTGGATTATATTTTTTCTCTTTTAACCAAGTATAACAGAGTTCATCGTGATTGCCTCTTATGAATACACAGTTATGCGTTTTTTGCAAGTCGATAAGAAACGAAACTAGCGGGGCGCTATCTGTCCACCCATCAACATAATCACCAAGAAAGATTAAGGTGTCATCAGTTGTTACACTTGCTTTATTAATTAATTGTTTAAGAGCTTTTAGAGCTCCGTGTATATCTCCAATAACAAGATTTCTACTCATTTTACACTTCTGATTTTAAGAGGACTTGAAGATACTATTTTACAACATTTTTAAAGGTATTACATAAGAGTAAAATGTTATTTTTTTGAATATTGTCTAAAAGGTTTTAGATGTAGATAATAATGTAAGATTGAGAAAGAATAAAATATTAGAAAGTTTTTTTAGGGTATTTTATGAGTTATGTGTTTTGGGAATAAAATATAAATAAAGAAAGTCGAAGTGACTTTTGTAAAAATTTATCCAAAATGAAAAAAATAATTTATGTATTTACTATTGCTTTGTTATTAGTCAATTGTAACAATGATGACGATTCAGTACAGTTAGAAGAATTAGATATACAAAATGCACTTACCAAAATACCAGATGATATTACAAAATTATTTAGTGCTAAAGGAAATGAAAGCGCTGATACAGTTGTTATCTATGAACAAGGAGGACCAGATAAGGAATTAGATGATGAGTATTTTGAGCTTAATGGTAGTTTTAATACAGATTACAACGATTTATTTAAGAACTATTATAGAGTATATATGCATCAAGCACTTACACTTAATAATAGCTTATGTATGAATGAAGCATTGAAAAAGGAACAAGCTGATTTAGAAAATAAAGTGAGTATAGAGATGCTAGATAGAGTAATTAAGAATTTTAAGTCCAAGGGAAAGAAGGTATATGTAATGGGACATTCGTTTGGAGGTTTTTTGGTAACAAAATATATTGCAGAGAAAGGAAATACTACTGCGGATAAATTTGTAATCATGGCGGCTCGTTTAGAAATGCAACCAGAAGTACCTGATAATTTTTTGCAAGGGAATCCTTATTACTTTTTAAATGGAACAACACCAAAAGAAGAAGATAGGACAGATATTTTGGAAGAATATAATGATATAAAACAATCCTGCCCCTCTGTTTTTTCATTTTTAGGAGTTATCGGCGGAGAGCGTTTTCCTTTAAAGATTACAGCAGGAGATTTGTCTAATGTGATTTATGTTTTTGCAAAAGATGATTTTCAAACAGGAGGATTGTTGACTACGGAAAAGACATTTCTTAGTGATAGAATGGCTAAGGTAATAGAAATTGATACTGGAGGTCATGGAGCAATGTTTAATAGTCCTTATCCACAACAAGTTTTTGATTTATTACAGCAATAACTAGGGTTTTTAATAAATAAGGGGAGATAATTGATTTTCCCTTATTTATTTTAAGGTGTATAGTCTTTATCTAATTGTATCTTACTTTTCTCAAGATTCGCATACTTTCTTTATATAATGAATATACTTTACTATCAGTATAATTTTTTAGGTAAGGTTTAGCTTCTTCTAATCTATCTTTTGCTTCATTAAAATCATTAAAATAACATAAAAGATAGGTTACAGGTAGATTAAGAATGTCTTTTTGCTCATTTCTAGTTAATGGCATTTTCTTTTTTAGTTTTTCGATTAAAGCATTGTTACTATTGTATAGATGATACAATGTTTTCCTATCAAATTGTGGAGGTTCAAATAAAATCTTACTTTCTATATCATAACTAACATTGTTCTTAAATTTAATAGTTACTTCTTCTAGAGGGTAGTAATTATATGTTTCTTGCAAACCAAGCTGAACATATTCTATTATTTTAAATTCATCTTCAGTAATAGAGATGCTTATTTCGTCAAACTGGGAATAAAATAATTTTACTTGCTCGTTGATTAAAGCAATATCTACTCTAGAATAGTATACCTCTTCGTTTACATGTTTTTCTTTAGCAGACCAGCATACTACGAAGTATTCTTTAAATACTTTATACGTAGGATTGTAATCTTTTCTGGAGCTCATAAAATCAAATACTCCATCTAATGTTAATTCAATATTGTTTTGAGCATGACTCTCTATGGACTCAACAATGTCAGAATTAACATCTTTGATTTCTATGTCAAATACTTTAGGCATACTGATACTTCCATCCCTAAAAAAGACACTGCCACCATAATATTTCCAAATGTTTTTGCGCAGAGAACATAGCTTGCCGTCTTGAGAACGAATCGATACTAGTCCAACCACTTTATCACTAGGTAGGTGAGGGAATGGAATGTTTTCATAAGCTACAATAGGAGGGTTCGATAGGTAAGCATTTACGAGATTTTGAATCTTACTGTCATCAAAAAAATCTACTCCTATGATTTGGTTATCTTCATCTTCAACTCCAATGACAATATATGAGTTGTTTTTGGGATTGGAGTTAGAAAGAGCGCATATATGTTTTAGGAATTTAGCCTTACCTTCTTTTTCACCAATATTAAGTTTGCGTTTTTTGTCATAAAAACTGTTCTCATCATTATGCGCTAAAAGATTTTTTATTAAAAGACGTTTGTTAATCATTCCTCATACATATTGCAATATTCTTTTTCCCTACATAAACTTAGGTATTTTTACCGAACATACAATACTCTGAAGATAAAGAAATTATCAACCTTTATTTACAATTGTACTGTTAGCTTGAGCTGTTGGTAAAACTACAAGATCAGAAATGTTTACGTGGTAAGGTCTTGTAACTACAAAACTAATGATGTCAGCAATGTCTTCAGGCCTCAAAGGGTCGAAACCATTATAAACGGTATCAGCTCTTTTATCATCTCCTTTAAACCTAACATTACTGAATTCAGTTTCTACTAATCCTGGGTGTATAGCTCCAACTCTTATACCATGTTTATTTAGATCTATCAGCATTCCCTTATTAATAGCATCAACGGCATGTTTACTGGCACAATAGACATTTCCATTAGGATAAACTTCTTTACCTGCTATAGAACCAATATTGATAATATGTCCGGATTTTTGCGAAATCATTTTAGGAATAATTGCTTTGGATACATAAAGTAGTCCCTTTACATTTATATCTAACATAGCGTCCCAGTCATCGATCTCTCCAGTCTGTATAGGATCTAATCCATGTGCATTCCCAGCATTGTTAATTAATATATCTACGGTATCGAATTCTCGAGGCAAGTTTTCTATACTTTTAAAAACACTTTCTTTATCTCTAACATCAAAGCAGAGCGTATGGACTTTTACCGTTTTACTTAATTCGGATTTCATTTGATCTAACCGTTCTTGTCTTCTTCCGCAAAGTATTAGATTTATATTCTTTTTGGCAAACTCATAAGCTGTTGATTTTCCTATGCCACTTGTAGCTCCAGTTATCAATGCTGTTTTCATAAAATAGGTAATTTTCATTTAGATTTTTGCAACATTATTTAAAGACTTTCGTCTTTAAGAAACATCATCGCGAAAGGCGATGAAAATTGTTACGTCCGTTTTTTCAGTAAAAAGATCTAAATATACTGTAAAATTTGGGCGTAAGCGTATTTTAAGACAACACATTTAACCTATAATTAACAAGAAGAAGAAAAATAATTTAACAATTTGCAATGCTGAAACATGAATGTTAAATTCACGCTTTTAAAAAAAAGAATAGATGGAAGAAAATAGTTCTATTGATATTGCTTCAATCAATGAAAAAATACAGAAAGAATCTGCATTTGTAGATTTACTTGCTTTAGAAATTAATAAAGTAATCGTGGGCCAGAAGCACATGGTCGAGCGATTATTAATAGGATTACTAGGACAAGGACATATTTTGTTAGAAGGTGTTCCTGGTTTAGCAAAAACCTTAGCTATAAATACCCTTTCAAAAGCCGTACACGGAAGTTTTAGTCGTATCCAGTTTACACCAGATTTATTACCTGCAGATGTAACAGGTACACTAATTTTTAATATGAAAGAAAATGACTTTTCGATCAAGAAAGGGCCTATTTTTGCAAATTTTGTGTTAGCTGATGAGATTAACCGTGCTCCCGCCAAGGTGCAGAGTGCCTTGTTAGAAGCAATGCAGGAGAAACAAGTTACAATTGGTGATGAGACCTTCGGGTTAGATAAACCTTTCTTGGTAATGGCGACTATGAATCCAGTTGAGCAAGAAGGAACGTATCCACTACCAGAAGCGCAGGTTGACCGTTTTATGCTAAAGACGGTGATTGATTACCCCAAATTAGAGGATGAACAATTAATCGTTCGTGCAAATCTTAAAGGTTCTTTTGAAAAAGTAAATCCTGTAGTTTCCGTAGAGCAAATTATTAAAGCTCAGGAAGCGGTAAGAGAAGTATATATGGACGAAAAGATTGAAAAATATATTTTGGATATCATTTTTGCTACTCGCTTCCCTGAGAAATATGGCTTGGAAGAGTTAAAACCTCTTATTAGTTTTGGAGCTTCACCAAGGGGAAGTATTAATATGGCTACTGCTGCTAAATGTTTTGCTTTTATAAAAAGAAGAGGATATGTTATTCCAGAAGATGTTCGTGCTGTAGTGCACGATGTATTACGTCATCGTATTGGAATTACTTATGAGGCTGAAGCAGAAAATGTTACTTCAGTAGATATCATCAATAAGATTGTAAACGAGATTGAAGTTCCATAGTATTGTCATTCCTGCGAAGGCAGGAATCTCATTATTATTTGTTAGAAAGTATGATTTGATAGATTCCGCATCGGGTGCGAAATGACAAAACAAAAAATGGATACCAAAGAGTTACTAAAAAAAGTTCGAAAAATTGAGATCAAGACAAGGCGCTTGAGTGACCATATATTTGGAGGAGAATATCATTCTACTTTCAAGGGCCGTGGTATGACTTTTAGCGAAGTTCGACAATATCAATTTGGGGATGATGTTCGTAATATTGATTGGAATGTAACTGCTCGTTATAATGAACCATATATTAAGGTTTTTGAAGAAGAACGAGAATTGACAATGATGTTAATGGTAGATGTCTCTGGATCACAATTGTTTGGAACCAAACAACAATTTAAGAAAGACATTATTACAGAGGTTGCTGCGACATTAGCATTTTCTGCTACTCAGAATAATGATAAAATAGGATTGATTTTGTTTACTGATGAAATCGAGCTTTTTATTCCACCAAAAAAAGGACGATCTCATGTGTTAAGAATTATTAGAGAATTATTAGAATATGAGCCTAAGAGTAAACAAACTAATATTACGGAAGCATTGAAATTCTTATCAAACGTAATGAAAAAGAAAGCAATTGTATTTATGCTTTCTGATTTTATTGCGGATGATTATCAGCAAACGTTAAAAATTGTTGGAGGAAAACATGATGTTACGGGCATTCGAGTATATGATAAGCGCGAAGAGGAGATTCCTAATTTAGGAATGGTCCAGATGGAAGATGAAGAAACGGGAGAGTTACTTTTGGTAAATACGAGCTCTAAGAAAATAAGAACCAATTATGGAAAGTATTATCAAGATCGAGTAGATTATTTTAAAGATAGTTTTACTAGAAGCGGTGCAGGTTCGATAAGTAGTAGAGTGGATGAGAGTTACGTAAAGAAATTATTAGGATATTTTAAAAGGAGAGGATAGGCTACAAGTAAGAATGAGTAATTATAAAGTACTAATTAGTAATAAAACATATGATATTCAGCTTTTGAAAAAAGTTAGAAAGATAATATTTATGATCCTCTTTCTTGTTTTTTCTGGATTTCATGGTATTGCACAAGTTGCAACTAGTATTGATTCTACATCAATAAAAATCGGTGAAGAAATTAGATACAAAATGCAGGTTGAAGTAGATTCTACCGAAATTGTAATTTTTCCAGAAGGGCAAACATTTTCGCCACTCGAAGTTATAGAATCCTATAAAACAGATACTACAAAAAACGGAAATAGATTTAATCTAATCAAAGAATATGCGTTAACACAATTTGATTCTGGGCATTACACAATTCCGAGACAAAAAGTGATGATAGGGGATCGATCATTTTTTACAGATTCATTAAAAGTAGAGGTTCGAGATGTAGTTGTAGATACTATAAAACAAAAAATGTTTGAGATCAAACCGATAGTGGATGTAGATGCTTCTTTTTTTAACTGGAAAAAGTATTTGTGGTGGATTCTAATACCACTAGCATTGATAGGGTTGATTGTATTTCTTGTTTTAAGAAGAAAAAAGCGAAAAGAGGCAAAGGAAGATGAGCTTCCTCCTTATGAAAGAGCAATTTTAGCATTACAAAGAATTGATGAATCACAATTGTTAGAGCAGGATTCTCATAAAGAATATTATTCTCAATTGAGTGATACAGCACGTAAGTATATTGACGAAGAAGTGTATGATCATGCAATGGAAAGTACTACGGATGAATTAATAGCTCGACTTGATGAAGAAATTAAAACAGGATCATTAAATTTAGATAAGCATACAATCGAAGAACTTAAATCAGTCCTAAAAACGGCTGATATGGCAAAGTTTGCTAAGTCCAAACCTGATATTGGTACTGCTAAAGCCGATAGAAATGTTATTGAAAAAGTAATAAATGAGACAAAGAATGCAATTCCAGAACCAACTGAGGAAGAATTGCTGGCGGATGAAGAATATCGAAAAACTGTCGCAGAAAAAAAACTAAGAAGAAAAATTATTTTCGGAAGTATAGCAGGTGTTGGTGTAATCGCAATTACATTAATGATTTTTATTGTTGTAAAAGGGTATGATGTTGTGAAAGATTCAATCTTAGGGCATCCAACGAAAGAGTTAGCCGAAACAGAGTGGATCAGTAGTGCTTATGGAGCGCCACCAGTTACGATATCTACTCCCAAAGTGTTAATTAGAAATAATTTTCAATTAACTGAAGAACAAAAACAAATTCTAAAAGGAAATGAAACCTTTATATACGGAAGTTTGGTAGGAAACTTTTTTATCTCCGTTTCGACGGTTCAATACAACCAGAAAACAGAAGTGGATTTAAATAAAGTGGTAGAAGGAGTCGTTGGTAATTTCGAATCGCAAGGAGCTAAAAATATTACCGTAAAAGATGAAGAGTACGAAACATTGGCAGGAGCAAAAGGTATAAAGGTCTTTGGGAATTTAGAGGTTGTAAATACAGTAACCAAGAAAGAACAAAAAAGCGATTATTTGATGCTTAATTTTGCCGAGAATGGTGGTTTCCAACAGATAATGGTAGTTTATGATAAAGAAGATCGTTATGCTAAAGAAGTTGCCCAACGTATTATAAACTCTGTAGAACTTAGAAACGCCAAATAACTATGTTTGAAAATTTTACATTTGAAAATCCGCAGTTCTTTTGGTTGTTTTTAACACTACCTCTGGCGATTGCTTGGTATATCTGGAAACGAAATAAACAACAAGCTGAGCTTAAAATCTCCAGTATTAAAGGATTTAAAGTATCAGGGAGTTGGTTGGCTAAGGTTAAGCCATTATTGCTGTTGTTGAGATTAATTGCTTTAGCATTAATCATTACGGCGATGGCAAGACCAAGAACTGTCGATGTATCAACTAAAACGAAAACAACTCGAGGGATTGATATAGTAATGGCGATTGACGTTTCTGCAAGTATGCTTGCAAGAGATTTAAGACCTAATCGTTTAGAAGCTTTAAAGGATGTTGCGGCAGAGTTTATCCAAGGCAGACCAAATGATAGAATTGGATTGGTTATGTATGCAGCAGAAAGTTTTACTAAAACACCAATTACTAGTGATAAGGCGATTGTGCTTAGTGCAATGAAAGAAATAGAATATAATAATCTTTTAGAAAATGGTACGGCAATTGGTATGGGATTGGCTACTTCTGTAAATAGACTAAAAGACAGCAAAGCAAAAAGCAAAGTAATTATATTACTTACTGATGGTTCTAATAATGCTGGTTTTATTGATCCTAAAATAGCCTCAGAATTGGCAGTTGAGTATGGCATTAAAACCTATACGATTGGTATTGGAACTAATGGAATGGCTTTAGCACCAGTTGCTATTAGACCAAATGGATCATTTCAATATGGAAATGTAAAGGTTGAGATTGATGAAGAACTTTTGAAGGAAATTGCAAAAGTGACCAAAGGAAAATATTTTAGAGCAACCAATAATAAGAAACTAGAACAGATATATGAGGAGATTGATAAGCTAGAAAAAACAGATGTAGAAGAGTTTAAGTTTTATAACTATGAAGAAAAATTTCGACCATTAGTGTTATTAGCTGGATTGTTATTGTTGGTTGAATTTTTGTTGAGATTTACCGTGTTTAGAAGTTTTATTTAAGTAAAAGTACAGTAGTTGAAAAAAGGAATCATAATTCAAGGAAGTTCGAGAAGTAATGGAGATACCGGTATTGTAGTTTCTTATTTAAAAGAAATGACTGGTTTTGAAATGGTTGATTTAAATCAAAGAGAAATAAATTACTTTGATTACGATTTTAACAACAATGATGATTTTGAAATAATTTTTAAAAATATAGTACGGAATTATCAGACGATAGTTTTAGCCACGCCAGTATATTGGTATACAATGAGCGGAATTATGAAAGTGTTTTTAGACAGAATTTCTGATTATCTGTATAAGGAAAAAGATTTCGGAAGAATGTTAAGAGGAAAAGAGATGGCGATGATCAGTTGCAGTAATGATGATGATAGAGTAATGGAATTCCCTCTTCCTTTTTCCAGAAGTGCTGAATACCTGGGAATGCAGTATTTAGGAGATATACATACTTGGGTTCGGGATAAAGAACTTTCTCAAGAAATGAAAGAAAAAATAAATGCTTTTGCTTTAAAAATAAAAAATTAAATATACAGCATACTAAACTTTTTAAGTGTAGTTGGTTCGTATATAAATTACAGTGTTTGCTGTAACTAAGAATAATAAAATGTATCTATTAGAAGAAAAAATATATTTCTGGTTATTATTGGTAATACCAATAGTAATTGTGTTGTTTCTTGGTGTTTTAATTTGGAAGAAAACGGCTCAGAAAAAGTTTGCAGACAAAGAATTATTAAAAAGATTAAGCCCTAATCAATCAATTTTTAAATCAATACTAAAAATTGTGGTTATTAGTTTAGCTTTTGCTTGTTTTATTATTGCTTTGGTCAATCCCAAAGTAGGAACTAAATTAGAAACAGTAAAACGAGAAGGTGTTGATGTCGTATTTGCAATAGATGTTTCTAAAAGTATGCTCGCAGAGGATATTGCGCCAAATCGAATAGAGAAAACAAAGCAATTAGTAACTCAGATTATTAATAATTTAGCAAGTGATCGTGTAGGTATTATTGCATATGCAGCTAGTGCATTTCCGCAATTACCAATAACCACAGATTATGGATCTGCGAAGATGTTTCTACAATCAATGAATACGGATATGCTTTCTTCTCAGGGAACTGCTATTAATGAAGCTATCGAACTAGCAAAAACCTATTATGATGATGAGGAACAGACGAATAGAGTATTATTCATTATAAGCGATGGAGAAGATCATGAAGGAAATGTAGCATCTATAGCAGAAGAAGCAGCTAAAGAAGGCATTAAGATATTTACAATAGGTGTTGGAACAACCAAAGGAGGCCCAATTCCGATAAAACGTAACGGAATAGTCCAATCGTATAAGAAAAATAGTCAGGGAGAAACTGTTATTACAAAATTAAATACGACAATTTTACAGGAAATTGCTAATGAAGCAAATGGCACATACATTGATGGTTCTAGTACAAATGCAGTGGTAGAAAATGTGACAGAATTATTACAAGGCATGGATAAAAAAGAGTTTGAAGCCAAACAATTTGCAGATTTTAAAGATCAGTTCCAATGGTTTCTAGGAGCAGGTTTACTATTGCTATTCTTAGATATTTTCTTATTAGAAAGAAAAACTTCTTGGGTTAAAAGGCTAAACTTGTTTAATGAAGAATAAGTTATGAGCAATAAAATATTGAAGGAATAAGCTTGTTAAAGCTTGATACAGAATAAAATAAAAACGTTATGAAAAATTTACTGATTATAGTACTATGTTTTCAATTCGGGATTACTTTTTCGCAAGAAGAAGATCGAATAGAAGCTATAGCAGAGGCAGATCGATTTGTAGCGACTGGAAATGAAGTGTTGGTTAAAGATGGTAATTTTCCAAAAGCAGAAGGGGAATATCGTAAAGCAATATCCAAAAATCCGGTAGATCCAACAGCTAAGTACAATTTAGCAAATGCATATTACAACACAGAAAAATATGATGAAGCACACCAACGATATACCGAAGCTGTAAAAACAGCAACTTCAAAAGTAGAAAAACATAAGGCATTCCATAACCAAGGTAATACCTATATGGAACAGAAAAAATATAAAGAAGCAGTAGCGGCTTATAAGAATGCTTTACGTAATAATCCTAAAGATGATGAGACACGATATAATTTAGCACTAGCAAAACAATTATTAGAAAAACAACAAAACGAAGATAAAGGAGGAGGGGACAAGGATAATAAAGATCAGAATAAAGACGACAAAAAAGATAAAGAGGACAAGGATAAGAAAGAGGGCGAAAATAAAGAAGATAAGAAAGAAGGAGGAGACGATAAGGATAAAAAAGGAGATAAAGGAGACGATAAAGAGGATCAAAAGGGTGAAGATAAAAAAGATGAAAAAGGTGATCCTAAAGATGACGGTAAAGACAAAAAAGAAGATAAGAAAGAAGGAGATGGTAAGCCAGAAGAACAAAAGAAGCAACCACAACAAGCGCAAGGTCAATTATCTCCTCAGCAAGTAAAAAGTCTTTTAGAGGCAATGAACAATGAAGAAAGAAAAGTACAAGATAAAATAAATGCTAAAAAAGCTAAAGGAACAAAAACAAAAACTGAAAAAGATTGGTAAGCGAATGAAATCTATGCGACTAAGAGCATTACATTTTGATATTGACTATTTTGTCACTCTAGATATCATTTGTTCCTAAAAAGTATATAAAACGGATGAATATAAAATTAATTTTTCTAACATTATTTTTAGCAATAACCCAGCTTGGGATCGCTCAAGTAAAGTTTGAGGCTAAATTGAGTAAGAAAAAACTGGGTATCAATGAAAGATTACGCGTCGATTTTGAAATGAATAAAGACGGTGATAATTTTACACAACCTAGTTTTAAAGGATTTACTGTTGTTGGAGGACCTAATCAATCCATTAGTAATTCTTGGATCAATGGTAAAAGATCATATGCCAAGACATTTAGTTATTTCCTTTCTCCTACAAAAAGAGGTAATTTTACAATTGGTCAAGCGACTATAGAAATTGATGGACAAACCTATAAAACATTACCAGTAAAAGTACAAGTAACTGCTGCAGTGCAAAAGCCAAAAGATGGAAATAATGCGGATTATGTTGCTAGTGAAAATCTACATTTAGTTGCAGAGGTTTCTAAATCCAATCCTTATCTAAATGAAGCTATCACAGTAGTATACAAATTGTATGTAAGCCCAAGAATACAAATTAGTAATTTAAGAGAAATAGATAATCCAAAATATAGTGATTTCTGGAGTCAGGCGATTAAGATTGGTCAGTTAAAAGTAGAAAGAGGTGAGTACAAAGGAGAACCGTATAACTTTGTTGTATGTGGTAAAACAGTGTTATATCCCCAAAAAACAGGAAAATTAGATATAGAGCCTTTAACTTTATCAATTGCGGTCGATGTTCCTACAAATCGTCGTGATATTTTTGGAGGCAAGTTGTATTCTACAGTAAATAAAACGGTTGCTGCTGGTACCAGAACAATTAATGTAAAACCGCTTCCTATAGAAGGAAAACCAGACGATTTTTCTGGTGCAGTTGGGTCTTTTGATTTCAAAATTACTCCTAATAGAACTGAGTTGGATGCGACAGAATCCCTAGAGACTAAGATTTTGGTTTCGGGTAATGGAAATCTTAAACTATTTGATCTACCTAAATTAAGTGTTCCAAACGGTTTAGAACAATATGAACCAGAGCATAATGAAAGAGTGAGAACGAATATGACAGGAATGTCTGGGAATATTTCTGATTCTTATACATTGGTTCCTCAGTTTAAAGGAACCTATCCAATTCCTCCTGTTTCTTTTTCGTATTTCGATTTAAAAACCGAAACCTATAAAAGAATAACATCTCAAGAAATAGTAATTAATGTAAAGAATGGTCCTGATAGTGGAAGTATTGTTACAAATTTAGAAGCTACAGGTAACAATAAAAAATTAGTTACTCAAACGGGAAGTCAGTTTAGGTTTTTAAAATTGAATGCTAATCTCGAACCAATCGAGAAAAAACATTTTTTTAAATCGACAGGATACTGGATAGCTCTTGCAGCTCCGCTTTTTGCGATTCCGTTATTTTTGTTTTTTGGAAAAAAGAGAGAAGAAAGATTAAGTGACGTTAGTGGTAATAGAGTACGTAAGGCAGATAAACTTGCAAGAAAATATCTTTCTGAGGCTAAAAAGAACCTAGGAAATCAGAAAGAGTTTTACATTGCAATGGAACGAGCGTTGCATAACTATTTGAAAGCAAAATTACATATCCAAACTAGTGATATGAGTAAAGATCGAATTAAGCGGTTATTAAAAGAAAAAGAAGTAGATGATACTACATCTATAGAGTTTATAGCATTATTAGAAAGCTGTGAATTTGCTAGATATACTCCTTCATCTACAACAGCTATGCAACAGGATTATGATAAGGCGTCTAGAGTGATCTCGGCAATCGATAAACAATTATAAAATATTGAAAGTAGTGAAGAATTTAGTAGTAATAGTTGTTTTCTTAATGAATATGATTGGCTTTGCCCAGAATGATGAATTATTCGAAAAGGCCAATACGTTTTATAATCAAGAAGAGTATCAGCAAGCTATTGATGCATATACAACTATAATAAATAGTGGTAATGAGTCTGCATCATTGTATTATAATTTAGCAAATGCTAACTATAAATTAAGTAATATAGGTCCAAGTATATATTTCTACGAAAAAGCATTAGAACTAGCACCTAATGATGAGGATATTAAAAACAATCTTGCCTATGCCAATAATGCTACTATCGATGCAATAGATGTTATACCAGAAGGTGTGATTTCTAGAACCATTAATGGTTTCACAAATATGTTTGGTTTTGATATGTGGGCTTGGATTTCGATATTAAGTATCGTTCTTTTTGTAGTATTATTTATATTGTATTATGTGACACGTATTTCTTCTAAGAAGAGGTTGTTTTTTATTGGTTCTTGGATATCTCTAGTGGTTGGTTTATTTGCTATCTTCTTTGCTTTTAAACAATATGGTTTTATAGAAAATAATCAGTATGCTATAGTATTTGCTCAGGAAACTACTATAAAAAGTGAACCTAATCTTCGTAGCGAAGAGGTATTCGAGCTTCATGAAGGCACAAAGGTTAAAGTGACCGAAACGGTAAACGATTGGAAAAAAATAAAACTTGCCGACGGAAAAATTGGATGGATTCCCGCTACTGATTTAAAAGAGTTATAACGTTTGTTTTCTAAAAGACTGAATCTTACCTTTTGTTGCGCTACGCCATAACCATTCTAATGGACCGTACTTAAATTTTTGTAGCCATACTTTGCTGATTAAAGCTTGGAGTATTATCAGTGCTAAAGCAAAAATGATAAGATATATAGTTTGTAATTTTCCAATAAGGCCTATTCCCCATCCAAAGAGTAGAAATGTACCAATAATTGATTGTAGAACGTAATTAGTTAGTGCCATCCTACCATACGATTCAAAGAAAGTAAAGAATCGGTACCCTCTTTTTTTGTAATATAAGAGAATAAAACTACATAAGATAATTGCGGTCAGTGCAATATTAGACCAATCATAAACATTGATACCCAATACGTGTAACCAACTACTAAAATCAACAGGTTGTGGAGAAATAGCAAATATTCCTGCTGCTATAGCCATAGCAATTAAAAAAAATATTGAACTTCTTTTAAGCCATTTTTTAATTAAAGGGATTTTTTCCTTTGAATGATGGAATAACCCAATTTTTCCGAGCCATAAACCAATTAAGAAATAACCAAAGGTTAGGTAAAATCTGGCAAATAAACCTACCTGAAAATCTATTTTTTGTAACATTCCTTGTTTCCCGTTAGTAGCAAATACTTCTGTAATAGTACCTTCTTTTAAAATGTTTATATATGCTGTGTTCATTTCGCTATTACCATCCATTATTGATGGAAATCCAAAAAGACTTTCATTTCCTAAAAAGTAAAACGAAATGAACCGAGGAATACTTACTAAAAATAGCCCGGCAACTAAAAGGGTCCATTTATTACGAATATGGTAAAAAGGTATTAAGAAAGGAGTGAGCATTGCATATATAGTTAATATATCTCCCTTGTAAAACAATTGATGAATGTATCCAATAATAAAAAGTAAAAAAGCTCTCCAGAGAAATCGTAATCCATAATTTTCATTTCTCTTACTAGCCGCATCCATTTGGATAAAAAAACTAAGACCAAAAAGGATAGAAAATAAAGCAAAGAATTTACCAACAATAAAGAACCCAATAATTCCACCTAAAATTTGATCAAAAATGGTATTAGTTACCTCCATAAGACTTTCTGATGGAGGAGATGCAATATATTGTTCATTCATATGAACTAAGCATACTCCAGCTAATGCAAAACCTCGCAAAGCATCGATAATTATAATTCTATTTGAAGTATTAGCTGTCAAAGTGAATTAAAATTACTTCATTAATGTTGTTTAAACAATAGCAATGAAGTTAAATTATACTAATTGTTCCGTTGCGGTTAAGATTAAAGTAGAGAAAGAACAAATCGTTCAAATAATTTTACGATTGATTTAACAAATTTTGAAAGTAATACTATTATTTTTACAACCCATAAAAATTATTTATGCCTGCTATAAAAATAAAAATTGCTAGATTTTTGATTATTTCCGGTTTTCTTTTAAACATCGGAAACTATTCATTAGGCTTGTTGGATTTTTATAGCGGAAATATTACTTCGATTAGTTATGCTATAGATGATTCAGAAGAGAAGTCTGAATCGAATGAGAAAGACGGTTCAGAAAAAGAAGACTTAAAAGAAAAAGATAAAATTTCTCAATATTTTGATGAGAAACAAACTAGGATATCTAATGTTATTATTTTGGGTTATCCTGATTTAAGTTACGGAAATTCTTCCGTATATCTAGAGTATGTAACACCACCTCCGGAATATTCATAAGATTTACATAAAATATTTCAGTTCTCTTTTTCTTAATCAGTAAGAAGAGAATATAGGTTTTGATTTGTTTAAATCAATTTCAATTTCAATCACCTGTTAACAGGTAATAACTTAATTATTAAATCATGAGTGTTTTTAAAAATATAAAAAGCGATATACCAGCAAGTATTGTTGTATTCTTTGTGGCATTACCATTATGTCTTGGAATTGCTTTAGCAAGTGGGGCTCCACTTTTTTCTGGTTTGATTGCCGGAATTGTCGGAGGAATTATGGTAGGAGCATTGAGTGGTTCTCAAATTGGAGTAAGTGGACCAGCAGCAGGATTAGCAGCAATCGTTCTCGCTGCCATTTCATCTTTAGGAAGCTATGAGAATTTCTTGGTAGCTGTTGTTTTAGGAGGATTAATTCAAGTAGTCTTTGGAGTTTTAAGACTTGGAATTATTGGGTATTATTTTCCTTCTTCTGTAATTAAGGGCATGCTTACAGGAATAGGGATTATTATTATATTAAAACAGATACCATATTTTTTTGGTATTGATGAAAACCCAGAAGGTGACTTTGCTTTTCTTCAAATTGATGGAGAAAACACATTTACCGAATTACTAAAAACTCTTAATGCATTATTGAGCGGAAGTTTTAATGTTGGAGCTGCAATAGTGGCACTCTTAGGTTTAGGAATTTTAATTTTATGGAGTAATGTGTTATCTAAAAAGGGGAAATTCTTTCAATTAGTTCAAGGTCCTTTAGTAGCAGTAGTTATAGGAATACTTTTTTATGTATTTACAAAGGATTCTTCAATAGGAATCACAACCGAACATTTGGTTTCAGTACCGGTACCTGATAACTTTGATAGCTTTTTGGGACAGTTTGCTTTTCCAAATTTTGGAGTTATAACTAGAGGAGATGTTTGGGTTACAGGTTTCACTATTGCATTGGTAGCTAGTTTAGAAACTTTATTATGTGTAGAGGCAACCGATAAATTAGATCCTGAAAAGCGAGTAACACCTACTAATCGTGAACTGTTGGCTCAAGGAGCTGGTAATGTAGTTTCTGGGTTAATAGGAGGGTTACCAATAACACAGGTTATTGTGCGTAGTTCAGCTAATATACAATCTGGTGGTAAAAGTAAAATGTCGGCAATAATTCACGGATTTTTTCTATTAACCTCGGTTATTTTAATTCCTACATTGTTAAATATGATTCCTCTTTCTGTACTTGCAGCAGTTCTTTTTATTGTAGGATATAAATTAGCTAAACCTTCAACATTTAAGGCAATGTGGGCAGCAGGATGGAAACAATTTGTTCCTTTTATAGTAACAATTTTAGGTATTGTACTTACAGACTTATTGGTTGGAATAGGATTAGGACTAGCAGTAGGTATCGTAATAATATTATTTAAAAGTTATCAGAACTCTCATTTCTTACATATCGAAGATAAGAGTAATGGAAAACATAGAATTAAAATGACTTTGGCAGAAGAGGTTACCTTTTTTAATAAAGGAGCTATTCTGAAAGAGTTGGATCAATTACCAGAAGATACATATCTTACTTTAGATGTTAGAAAAACTAGGTACTTGGATAATGATATTATAGAGATTTTAGAGGATTTTGCTTATAAAGCAAAAGAAAGAAATATTGATATTCAATTAATATCAGAACGTGGAATTGCGGAAAACCCTGAGAGTTACATTAAATTTTTTAAATTAAGACCAAAAACTACGTAAATTAAAGAAAACATATTATGAAAGCACATACAAAAGAAACACAAGCGGCAATAACACCGCAAACTGCATTACAGTTATTAAAAGAAGGAAATCAAAGGTTTCAACAAAAGCATATGGCTGATAGAGATTTATTAGATCAGGTTAATGACACTAAGTCGGGTCAGTTTCCATTTGCAACAATTCTAAGTTGTATAGATTCTAGAGTTTCTTCAGAATTAATTTTTGATCAAGGGATCGGGGATATTTTTAGTGCAAGAGTAGCAGGTAATTTTGTAAATGAAGATATTTTAGGAAGTATGGAATTTGCTTGTAAACTTGCAGGAACTAAATTAGTACTGGTTTTAGGACATACTGCGTGTGGTGCTGTTAAGGGAGCTTGTGATGATGCTAAGTTAGGAAACCTTACTGCCTTATTAAGTAAAATAAAGCCAGCAGTAGCTGCTGTTACAGAACCATCTGATCCAGCAGAAAGAAATTCAAAAAATATAGATTTTGTAAATGAAGTTGCTGAACAAAATGTAAATATGACGATTCAAAACATTAAGGATCAGAGTGAAGTTCTTAAAGAAATGGAAGCTAATGGCGAGATTATGATTATAGGAGGGATGTATGATATTAACGATGGAAGTGTAACTTTTTATGAGAACTAGGATATGCTAGGTATCTAATATAAAGCCGACATTATTTAGTGTCGGCTTTTTTGTTTTATTTTTAATAGTTTTACACTAGTGTTTAAGTAAAAAAAGATATTATAAATCTTAATACAATGAAGCAAACCAAGATGAAATTTTGATACTCTTGTAAATTTTTTTGGTGAGTTTCTTGTATGTCTAAAAATAATATAAAACGCATGAAAGGATTTTTTAAGAATTTTAAAGGAGATGCTTTTGGTGGATTAACTTCCGGTATTGTAGCATTGCCGTTGGCTTTAGCTTTTGGTGTATCTTCCGGATTGGGACCAACTGCAGGGTTATATGGAGCTATTTTTATAAGTTTTTTTGCAGCATTATTCGGAGGAACCAATACTCAGATTTCTGGACCTACAGCTCCAATGACCGCTGTAAGTATGGTTGTAATTGCAGGAATTATTGCCGCCAATGACGGAAGTGTAGAAAAAGCATTACCTGCTATTCTAACGATCTTTTTATTATGTGGACTGATACAGATTTTATTAGGAGCTATAGGAGTAGGAAAGTATATTAAATATATTCCTTATCCAGTTGTTTCTGGTTTTATGACTGCGATTGGTGTCATTATATTACTTACTCAGATATTACCATCTGTTGGATATTATCCTAAAGAAGACGATGCGTTTGTTTCTAAATTTAAGCCAGAAGCGCAAGAAGTAATTCTTAAAAATATTCTTAAAGAAGAGGCGGGTAAGGGTGTTTTGGTGCTAGAAGATTTTAAACAAACAATAACTAAGGCAGAAATAATTTCTGAAGCAGATATTTTAAAAGAATCACAAACGCTTGCGGGAAAAGAAGCATCTGGAGCGTATGGAGCAATTAAAGTACTTCCGCGGGCGTTAAAAAACATTAATTGGTTAGAATTGTTACTTGCATTAGGAACCATTTTTATAATTTATGGTTTTAAACGAATTACTAAAGCCGTTCCAAGTACATTGGTAGCGTTGGTTGTAATGTCTGGGATTGCCTATGGCTTCGGGTTGGATTATCGCCCTATAAAAGAAATCCCAAGTGGTTTACCAATACCAAGATGGGAGATATTTACCGGATTTAGTTTAAGTAGTATAACTCCCTATTTATTTACAGCTTTTACACTTGCCCTTTTAGGTGCCATTGACTCTTTGTTGACTAGTGTAATTGCGGATAATATGACCAAAACAAGGCATAAACCAAACAAGGAATTGATGGGACAAGGAATTGGAAATAGTATAGCGGCTTTGTTTGGCGGTATACCTGGTGCTGGAGCAACTATTAGAACTGTAGTTAATATAAATGCTGGAGGTAAGACTAAGTTGTCTGGTATGATTGCAGGATTAATTTTATTTGTGGTTATGCTTGGATTGGCTCCTGTTGCATCAAAAATACCTGCAGCTGTTCTTGCAGGAATTCTAATTACAGTAGGTATTGGAGTAATGGATTATAAGGGATTAAAGGCAGTACCAAGTATGCCTAAGGATATTAAGTTAGGACCTATTAAACTAAGTTCTGAAGTTTTAATAATGTTGATTGTACTAGTGTTATCTACATTTTGGAATTTGGTGTATGCAGTTGGTATTGGATTAGTAATTGCTTGTTTGATGTTCATGAAAAAAATTGGTGATTTAACTGCAGAAAGATCTGATGTTAAGCCGCTTAAAGAAGAAGCATGGAGTGATGAGAAAAATTTCCCAGACCAACTTAAGGAGGAAGTATTCATTAAGCACCTTAAAGGTCCATTGTTTTTTGGTTCTACAAGTGATTTTCAAAATTTAGCGGCTCAAATCCCTGATACTTCCAAAGTAGTTGTAGTTCGATTAGCCAAAATGCAATATATGGATCAATCCGGATTATATACCATGGAAGAAATCATTTTAGGGTTACAAGAAAAAGGGATCAAAGTATTATTCGTGGGGCTTCCTAAACAGCCTAGATATATGATGGAACATATAGATATTATTCCTGATTTAGTACCTGAGAATTATATATTTGAGGATTTTAATTCTTGCTTAGAATATATTGAACATAATGTAAAAAACACAGCTTAACTAAATAAGTTAAGTTTTTTGGTCTTCTTCCTTAGTAGTATCTCTAAGGATATTTGGTAATACTGTAGGTGCTATTTTTTTTACAGGAGCATAAAGAATAGAAGAGTCTAATGTCTCTTGCTTAATTAGATTTAGGGATCGATTGGCCGCGTCTACAAATATAATTATTACACTTGCTATAAAGGCAAATTTTAATACGCCAAATGCTGCACCTAAAAGTTTATTTAGGATACCTAATGAGGCAAAATCTGCAATTTTTGTCAGTAGTTTTCCGGCTAAAGATATTAAGATTACAACACCAATAAATGTAATGGCAAATGCAGTTAACTTAAGAGCCCCATCTCCCCAGTTAAGGTATTTCTCTAGATAACCTCCTATCAAGTGTGAGAAGTGTACAGAGACATAAATCCCTGCTACTAATGCAACTAAAGACGCAAGAGAAACAAATAACCCTTTGCTAAACCCTTTGATTAATCCCCATAGCAGTAAAATACCTAAGATGATATCGATATAATTCATTGACAGCTTTGTTTAGACTAATATAATGTTTTAAATCAAAATCGAGTTATTTATACAGTTAGACTTCAATAATTTGTTAGGGTTAGGATATTATGGATGCTTTAAGTTTTCTCAAAAAATGATGGTTGGTCTTTTAGTTAAGCGTTATTTTTGTACTGTTTAATTTTTTAATTAGTATTTATAAAAAGCGAGGAAAATTAGATTATGACCAGAGATGAGAAATTAAAGGAAAGATGGGAAGAATTGGTAATGAAGTTATCTAATCAGTTTGCCGATGGAGATGAGTTAGATTTAGACGCTATTATTTATTTGATTGGAGTGCAAGAATTAGGTCAAGTACATCGTAGATTTAAAAAGGATGAAAAATTAGATTTGATGCACATTGCAATTTGTAGATTGTTAGAGCCATATGGTTATTATGAGTTTGATTATTTTGATGAAGAAGGATGGCCACATTATATTGTAAAAGAACAACTTCCTAATCTTAAAGCAGGAGAACAATCGATTTTGATGAAAGAAGCAATTGTGAATTATTTTGTTATAAGTCAATATATTCTTTAGTTTGACGATGTAACTTTTTTAATTATCTATTAAAACATGTAATAATCGCTATTAATGAGATTTAATAAAAAAGGAGCCTTATAAGGCTCCTTTTTTATAGTTAAGTTTTTAATTGTATAATTATCTTCTCATTGCATACCAAGAGGCCGAAGGAAGATTGCTAATCAATTCTTTTAATCCTTTCATATCTATAATAAGAATTCCAAAAAATAACTTTTTCATATCCGGCAATTTTAAATTAAACATTACATGACTAACTTTTAGTCATTACCATTGATTCAAAATTATTGGTTAAGGAGTTTTTTTGGGAAGTTTAGGCTAAGCAATAGTTGTTTCTATAAGCACAAAAACTGTACTTAAATATAATCAATGTTATCTGTTTTATCAAGATTTTTAACGAGCTTTAACGTATGTTGTATTTCTGTTTCTTGATTAGAGTGAGATGTGGATGTTATAGTGTTCTTTTTTGGTAGTTTGAGAGAATACAGTTTTCTTTTTGATACAATTTGTGTGCAAAAATCAATTGAAAGATAATGTAGTTTTAGAAGCAATTGAACAAAAAAACAAAAATTAAGCTCTTAAATATAACTTCTATTATATTTTGGGTACTATTTATTGTATTTCTGTTTAAATTTGTCCTCTATATAAGAAAAAGATCATGATCGATAAGATTAAAGAATATATCTCAGAAGTTGAGGAGTTTTCTGCGAAGACCAAAGAAGAAGTTGAAATATTTAGAATAAAGTTTTCTGGTAAAAAAGGACTTGTAAATGACTTTTTTGCAGAATTCAGGAACATTGCCAATGATCAGAAGAAAGAATTTGGTCAAGCAATAAATGCACTAAAAGTAGCAGCAGAAGAGAAAGTAAAATCCTTAAAAGATGAGTTAGAATCAAAGGAAGAAGAAAAAGGAGCCTATGGAGATCTTACCCGTCCATCTGAACCTATTTCGTTGGGATCTAGACATCCAATTTCTTTAGTAAAAAATCAAATTATAGATATTTTTTCTCGTATTGGGTTTAATGTTAGTGAAGGTCCAGAAATAGAGGATGATTGGCATAATTTTACAGCACTGAACTTACCAGAGTATCATCCAGCACGTGATATGCAAGATACTTTCTTTATACAAACGGATCCAGATATTTTATTACGCACACATACTTCTTCCGTACAGGTACGATATATGGAAGAGAATAAACCTCCAATAAGAACAATTTCTCCAGGAAGAGTTTATAGAAATGAGGCGATATCTGCTAGATCACATTGCTTTTTTCATCAGGTAGAAGGATTATATATAGATAAAGATGTTTCCTTTGCCGATCTTAAGCAAACGTTGCAATATTTTACTACTGAAATGTTCGGTAAATCTAAGATTAGGTTGCGTCCTTCATATTTTCCATTCACAGAACCAAGTGCTGAGGTGGATGTATATTGGGGATTAGAAACCGAAACAGATTATAAAATGACCAAAGGAACAGGTTGGTTAGAGATAATGGGCTGTGGGATGGTTGACCCTAATGTATTAAAGAATTGTAATATCGATCCTGAAGAGTATAGTGGATTTGCTTTTGGTATGGGAATCGATCGAATTGCCTTACTATTATATGGAATCTCTGATATCCGTATGTTAAGTGAAAATGATGTACGTTTCTTAGAACAATTTAAGTCCGCATTATAAATTGAGAAAGGATATAGAAATACCATTAGTAAAAAATGTTTACATAGCCATTGTGAAAGAGTGGAATGATGAATTTGGAGGCGACGATTGGAATTCTTACATCATTAATGATAGAGATACCCCTATAGAGATGGTATTCGTGGTGACAAAAGGGTATGATGCCCAGAAAAAAACATCTTTACTTAGACACGGTATTGGAACCGTGAATGCCAAATCATCGGCTAAAATAGAAATGATTCAGGAAGAATTGTTTTCCATGAATAATGAATTTGCTGTTTCCTTCTTTTCAGATGGAAAATTGTATGATAAGAAATACATCTTCAGAAAAAATACAATAAACGAACGTGCCTTTCGGGATCTTCCTGTTATGGAACAACGAGGCGTATTAGTATCATAAACTTAAGGTTTTACCATTATTAGTTATTTAACTTATTAAAAAACAGTTAAATAACCCTCGTATTGTTTCTAAATTGATAATACTTTAGCGTTATATTCCCCTACAATAATTGGAATGCCAACATCCAATTGTCGTGGGGTTTTTTATTCTAATCTTAAAACCAAATAATATGAAAAAAGTATTTTTTTTAGCGGTAATAGTACTATCAAGCATGTTCTTTTCCTGCGAAAAAGGAAGCGTAGAGGAAGCAAATGAAAATGTAACAGTTGATCTTATTGATAATGAAACAGATGTTCAGGGTAAATGGGGCATTGTTTGGCGATGTTATTACATTTTCGAAAGAGGGCTTAACTTTCGAGGTAATTGCTACTCACAATTTAATGGAGTTTGTGGTGTAAAGAGAATATGTATCCCTATCATCGTGGATCCTTGTTGGATTGTGCCTTGTTGGATAGATATTTTTGATCCATGGATAATTTATGAAAAGATAGATCCTAGAGATTTTCTTTCTTTTAGAGATAAACTAGAATTAGATATTGATCCACGAGAAACTGCTATGCCATTTGCATTAAACGAAGAAATAGCGGGATTACAATTTTATCAAGAGGAAGGTTTATTTAAGGATAATGTTTTTACAGTAAAGGAATCATTAGTCTTGGATGCAGAGACTTCCAAAGAATTGGGATTACAAGGTAATGTAGTAAAAGCTGGCGAATATCCTGTGATTCATAATAAAGAGAACGGAACTTATAATGTTATTTTAGCAGTAGAAAAAGGTTTCAAACGCTAATATTTAGTGAAAATGTTGGTAATAAATAAACCTGGTTAGAGTAACTCTCTAATCAGGTTATTATTGTAATTATGTTATGTGAGTAGATAGGTAAAAGTACTTATTCGCCATATCTTCTTACATCTTTATATTGCCAGAGTAAATTTATAATTTCCTAATGACCATCTAGTTTAATTAATTGTAGGTATTCGACCTAGTTATCATAAATCAACTTTACGGTTGCAATACGATTATAAATGTCTTTTTCATTTTTTTTGAGGAATTGTCCAAGGAATATTTTTTGATTTAGAGAAATCTTCAATTGAATTAAGTCCAATTTCTTTTCTTCTTTTGTTTATCGATTCAGGACTTTTAATTGGTAAAAAAGATATTTTTCCTTTAGAGTTATACTCATATTGTGTTCCATAAAGTTGGGACTTATTAGAGTTAATTAACATTCTATCAATAAGCCTAGCATAATGAGTTGGTTGGGATTCTTTTTGTAGTACTGATTCTTTTAATAATGGTGCATATTTCTCTTTTGACGAAATCGAACCATGTTGTAAAACCCCCCATAAAGTGGTATTGGCTAATCGACCAACTTCTGAAATCCCTAACCAGCCATAAGTGTCAATAATCGAAATGACCTCTTTTTCCAAAAGTTTGTCTTGTTTTTCGACGACTTCCCAAAAATAGTCCATTTCATTAGATTCTTTACCAAACTGTTCTTCTGCCTGTTTATATAATTTTCTAAACAATTGATCTTTCATAAAAACTATTTCTAATTGCTTTTTTAAATAATCTTTAGTTTCTTTTGATAATGGTTTTGATTGTGCATAGCTATTACAGATAAAACCAAGGAAAATTATGTGAAAAATTATTCTTTTCATAAACTTCGATAATTGATGCTTAAACCTAACCACCCTAGAGACTAATCCTCTAGGATGGGTAGTATTTTTTATTAGCTTTTAAAGAAAAATTGCCTATTCTAAGAATTTATTTTATTCTTTTATCTCAAAAACTATTGGTAAAGAGTATAGAACGCTTACCGCTTTTCCATCTTTCATTCCAGGTGTCATTTTAGGTAATGTATTTATGACGCGAAGAGTTTCTTCTTCTAATTTCTTGTGTGGACCTCTAGCCTGAATGTCTTCAATCTCTCCGTTTTTATTTATTTTAAATCTAGCATATATTCTTAATCTTCCATTAAGCCCAATATCATTACCAATTTTAGTGTCAAACTCTTTACCAATATGTTGTGATATTTTCTGCGAAAAGCACTTTTTAGCATCTTCTCCGGTTAAGTGAGTACAATCAGGATGAATAGGAACAACATCGGCTTTTATAAATGGTACGCCTTCTATTTCTTCTTTTTGAGTAATCTCTGGGGTTAATTTCGTAATAGTCTGGATTAAGTTTTGAAAAACTTCCATCTTTTCAGATTTTAATTGATCATCCGAGATATTTCCAATGTCTTGCATAAGAATAGAAAACAGTTCTTTACTTTCTTCGGAGTAAGTACCTTCACTGTTTATTTTACTTAACAAGGACTCGGCTCTTTGTGTAAGGGTTGTTAATGGTACTTCTTTACTTTCTATTGTACGTGAATCTTCCGAACAAGAACTATAGATAAGCATTGAACTGATGATCGGAATAAGAAGTAAGTACTTTAATAGATAAACTTTTTTTGATTTTGATTTTTGTAACATAACAAGTCTTTTTTTGATTAAAGAATGATTGAAAAATGTATTTATAAATGAAATTTTTTCTGTTTGAAAAACCTGAGATAATAGGTCTTGGTAATAGTCTTTTTTATTGGTTTCTGCTATTGCTTCAGAATCGGCAATGTATTCCTGAAGTGTAGCTATTCTATTCTGGTAGATATATACCAATGGATTGAACCAGAGTATAATTCGTAATATCTCGAAGAAAATTAAATCAAGAGAATGATATTCTCTTACATGTATTTTTTCATGTATAATGACATTACTTTTTTTAACTTCAGAAAGATCATTACCGATGTATATTGTATTGAAAAATGAAAATGCAGTATCAGTATTTGGTAATGAAACTAGAGTGATATTTTTAGTATGTACTTTGTTTCCGGAACGCTTTAGTTTAGATATTTTATATACTTTGAAAAGAAATAGAAATACGCTAATTGTAATTCCTATATACCATAAATATCCAATAATTGGTATTAAGGAAAAATAGTTGGACAGTTGATTCTCTGATCCGATTACTACTTCTGGTAGCAGATGAACCTGCATAGGAGAATCAGTAGTAAGTATCTCCGGTAACTTTATGTTATAAGATGTAGGTATAAGTTGTCTTATCACATCTAATTGAATTAGTGGAAGTAAAAAACTAAGAATAGGAGTTATCAAAAGATAACCACGATTCCAATTGAAAAATGTTTCCTTTTTTAAGAATAAATCATAAGTGATTAAAAAAAGTAATTGAAATCCTATGATCTGTAATATATAGTGTATCATATTATTCTTCTTTATTAATTTCTCTCATAGCTTCTTCCATTTCTGCGATACTGATATCATTTTTTTTCATGAAAAATGATACCATACTTTTAAAAGAACCTTGAAAATAACCATCGATTAACTTGTTAATACTTTGGTTACTATATTCTGTCTTTTTAACTAGTGGAATGTAGATATGAATTCGTCCTTCTTTACGATAGTTTACAAAACCCTTATCTTCTAGTATTCTAACGATTGTAGAAACAGTATTGTAAGCTGGTTTGGGTTCTGGTAATTCATCGAGTATGGATAGAACACTCCCTTCATTCAGATTCCATAGAATTTTCATAATATCTTCTTCAGCTTTTGTTAATTGTTTCATTTGTCTATTTTTTATAGATCCAAACTAAGAATTTAGTTTGAGGTTGCTAATATAAACTAAAATATTAGTTTGAACTAATATTTTAGTTTAATTTTTGTTTTTTAAACAAATAGGATGCCTTAGAAATGGTTAATTCTGTAGAAAGGTTCCCTAAAAGAGTAGTCTGTCTATTTTAACTTTACTAATAGATTAAATTAAGAATCTTGCGAAATAATCTTTTAATTTTTTTTATGAGAATTCTAGAAATCATTCTACTTACCATTAGCACAATTTTTCCTTTTTACATTTCAACAAAAGGCTATCGATTAAACAAAAAAATCCCCTTGTTGATTATTGGAGGCATCACTGTTTTACATTTTGTTTTTGAAGGATACCGATGGCAAATGATTCCTACTTACTTATTAGTTCTAATTTTAGGTTGGTGTTTGTATAAAGAATATCCATTTTTTAATGGAGGTTGGATTAGAAAAACTATAAGAGGAATAGTATTAATTTTACTATTGTTATTTAGTTGGGTGTTACCCTATATTCTACCTGTTTTTAACTTGCCAAAACCTACTGGAAAATACAATATTGGCTCTCAATATATTCACTTAAAATCAACCCAAGATGAAATAATGACTTCTGATATAGGAGATAAAAGAGAATTGATGATAAAGGCATGGTATCCTGCAATCCTAGATAATGAGAAAGCAGAACCTTATCTTAATGACGGGGACAGAGTGAGCTTTGCAGTAAAACATGGGTTGCCTAAAACCATATTTAATTATTTAGATATTGTCAAAACGCATACATATATTAAGCCATCTGTAGCTACAGGTAAATTCCCTGTATTAATTTTTTCTCATGGGAGCTATTCTCAAGCTTCGGGCTACTATGCTTTGATAGAAGAAATTGTAAGTCACGGGTACATTGTTTTAAATATAAATCATACATATGAAAGTACAGGAACACTTTTTCCTGATGGAGAAATAAAGCTTTTTAATTCTGAATACGACAGAAAACAGAATAATCAAGAAATGGCTGAAATGGCTTGGAATGCCATGCAAAACTATAATAAGGCAACAACACCAGAAGAACAATTTAGTACTGTTCACAATCTTATTTTAAATTATTACGGCGCTGAACTAACTGAGCGATATAGTAACGATATTTCTTTGGTTATAGATGAATTAAAAAAATGGAACACATCTTCTTTTTTAGCACACCATCTTGATACAACGAAAATTGGCGTATTTGGGCATTCTCAAGGAGGCGCAGCTGCAGGTCAAGCATTACTTGATAATGACAGAATAAAAGCAGGAATTAACGTGGATGGTATGCAATGGGGAAAAATGATAGATACAATAATGACCAAACCATTTGCTTTAATTTCGTCTGAATGGGATGATTCACACCCAAATTTAAACATACAGGCGTATCATAATGGAAGTTCTTCTGATTTTTACAATGCTAAAATCAAGAATTCTGGACATTCTAGTTTTATGGATATTCCGTTAATGATTAATTTACAATTTATAAATGAAGCAGGAACAATAAATCCAAGGAAAACATATGAGGTAACTACAAAAATAGTATTACAATTTTTTGACTTGTATTTATTAGATGAACACTCTGATTTATTGGAGTTAGGTAATAAATATCCTGAACTTGAACTTACGAAAAAAACGAGGAAAAAGTTGCCTAATATTTTGCGATAGCTAATTGTTTTGGCAAAGGATTATTTACTAAGTTAGTTCTTTAACCTGTAACTAATCATACACAAATTCTTTCTAGTATTAAGAAAAAATGAAAGCTTAATTAAGATATATATAAGAGATTCTAAAGAATAACTATAAAAAGAAAATGCAATCTACTTATAAAGAGATTGCATTTTTTAAGTTTTGTTTTAGAAATTATTAATTCTAAATGAATCAAAGATATTTAATATCCAACTTTTTCACGCACTCTAGAAAGTACTTTATTGGCAACTTCTGAAGCTTTTTTAGCACCAATGGCTAAAGCTTTATCTACTTCCGCTAGGTTTTCCATATAGTATGTGTAGCGTTTACGTTCTTCAGAGAATTTGTCAATTAATAGTTCATATAAAGCTTGTTTCGCATGACCATATCCATAATTACCACCTAAATAATTAGCACGCATTTCTGATAGCTGTTCTTTAGTGGCTATTAGTTGATATATTGCAAATACATTACAAGTATCAGGGTCTTTAGGTTCTTCTAAAGGTGTGCTATCGGTCTTAATAGACATGACATCTTTTCGTAATTTTTTATCAGGTAAAAACAAATTGATTGTATTACCTTTTGATTTACTCATTTTTGCACCATCTGTTCCTGGTACATACATAGTTTCTTTTTGAAATTGCGCCTTTGGTAGTACAAAAAGTTCTCCAACCTGATTGTGCATGCGTTCTGCTACATTACGAGTCATTTCTATATGTTGTTCCTGATCTTTTCCAACAGGTACAATATCTGCATCATATAATAATATATCAGCTGCCATTAACATAGGATAAGTAAACAAACCTGCGTTAACATCTTCTAATCGATCTGCTTTGTCTTTAAAAGAATGAGCTAAGGTCAATCTCTGGTATGGGAAGAAACAACTTAGGTACCAAGATAGTTCTGTTACTTGTGGTATATCACTCTGGCGATAAAACACCGTTTTTTCTATATCTAAACCAAATGCTAACCAGGTAGCAGCAGTAGAGTAGGTGTTCTCTCTTAGTGTTTTAGCATCTTTAATCTGAGTAAGAGAATGCATATCTGCAATAAATAAGAAAGAATCATTCTCCGGCTGATTAGCCATTTGAATTGCAGGAATGATAGCTCCTAATAAGTTTCCTAAATGAGGTGTTCCTGTACTCTGGACTCCGGTTAAAATTCTTGCCATAGTAATTTTTAGTTTCCGGCAAAGGTAATTTTTTTGTTCAGATACCTCAAACCAATTGTGTATTTTTGCGCTTATGGTTGTCCTTAGGAATATATTAATTCTTCTTTGGCGTATTTGGTTTTATATAATGATGGGAATTCCTATCATTATTCTGTTTCCTATTCTTTTAATACTAACTTCAAGAGAACAATGGTACGCACAGTTTTTTGTTGTGGCTAGGTTTTGGGCTAAAATAGTTTTGTATGGTAGTGGGTTTATACCGAGAGTAAAAAATGAAACAAAAATAGATCCGCAAAGAAGCTATATGTTTGTTGCTAATCATACTTCTATGGCAGATATCATGTTAATGTTATATTGTGTAAAGAATCCTTTTGTTTTTGTAGGTAAAAAGGAACTAGCGAAAATTCCAATATTCGGTTTTTTCTACAAGAGAACTTGTATTCTTGTAGATAGAAGTAGTCAAAAAAGTAGAAAAGAAGTCTTTGATCGTGCTCAGGCAAGACTACAAGATGGAACAAGTATCTGTATTTTTCCAGAAGGTGGTGTGCCTGAGGATGAGTCGGTTTTATTAGATGAGTTTAAAGATGGAGCTTTTAGATTAGCGATCGATCACCAAATCCCAATACTTCCTTTAACCTTTCTGGATAATAAAAGAAGATTTTCCTACACCTTCTTTAGCGGAAGTCCTGGTAAGATGAGAGCTTATGTTCATAAAGAGATTTTGACAGAAGGATTTACTCAAGAACGTAAGAAAGAATTGAATATGATAGCACGAAATGTTATTTTGGATAAGTTAAAATCCAATCAATTATAAAAAAACAAAAGCTGCTTCTCCCCAGAAACAGCTTTGTCATCATTGCTTCCCTAGAGCAATAATTCAACCTAACCAACTAAAATAACCTAAAACACATTTTAGTTATTTTCTTTTTCATTGTTTTTAAAACCTAAAACTTACTCCTGTATAAATACCAAAATAATATGGTTTAAAATTGTCTGCACTGTCTTTGAAACCATTAAATTGATATTTGAAGATAGGCTCCATATTAATTTTAAACTTATCAGATAACTTATAATCAAATCCTATACCAATATTACCGCTAAAACTAATATCATTGACAGTTTGCTCTCTGCTCACATTTTCGTTTCTAAAACTACCTGCAATAATAGATACTTCATCATCCTCCAGAAATAGAGTGCTAACTCCACCAATCATATGAATTCCAACTTTAGAGTTGGTTAGTGCATATTTAAGTTCTAAAGGAACTTCTATGTATCCAATACTATGATTAAGTAATCCTGGATTCTGAGATTTCACTAAAATTTCGCTGTTAACGTCTCCTGGAGGAGGCGCTAAACTAACAGATCCATTTTGATAATCAGAGACAACTATACTTTGGGTATTGCTTAATCCATTTTCTCTTCCTAATGAGGCAATTCCAAAACCAACATCTTCGGTATTGTAGCCAACATCAACCTTGCTAACACCTGATCGTAAAATTAATTTTTCATTTATGGCATATGCAACTTGTATTCCATAACTAAGATTTACTTCCCCTTGTTTATTATTGTCAGAGAATTGGGAGTCTATGGAAGAACCACCAAAAGAATCGTAGTAAACAGGTGCTATATTAGGAGCTATATTCCATCTTTTGATTGTTTTAGACTCTGCTTTAGCTACAGCTGCTTCTTTTTCTTCTTTTTCTTTTATAGCGTCAAAGATTGATTTTTTGCCATTGTCTAGGTCTTGATCTATTACTTCATCTGAAACTGTTTTCTCTATTTCTCTATTTTTATTGATCTCCGTATTATTTGCAATACTTTCTTCTGTGTTTTTTATAAAGTCTTCAGAATCTTTAAATTTTGTGTTATCCTTATTATCAGTGACTTGTTGTTTTTTATTGCCTGACGATATTGCATTATCTGCAATAGTATTCTCAATATTTGTTTTCTTAAATTCAGAAAGTTTTTCTTCTGTATTTTTCTGCGAAGTATTTGTTTTCTGTATATCTGTTATTGAACCGGTGTTAGTTACTTTTTGTTTTGAAATAGTCTGATCTTTTCTGAGGTAATCATCATTAATATTATCAATCTCCTTTTTTGTTTCGTTGATATTTGTTATTCCTTCAGTATTGTTTTTATTTACTGGAGGGTTTTTAAAAGAATTAGTGGTAAAAGTATTTTTACCTTCTGATTTTTTTGAAGATTCTTCTTCTTTATTGTCATTAGTTAAAGAGTTTTCAGTAATGGCCTGGTTGTTTGTTTTATTACTTTCTGAAGTTTCATCATTGAAGTCAAATTCATTATTATCTGAAGTATTAACAAGTGCATCATCAGAGTTTTTAGAATCTAAATTTTGCTTCTCAGAAGACAAAGGCTTTAGGTCATTCAATTCTTCCTCGGTACTTACAATAGTTTCTTTTGTTGAGTCATCTGTAACAAATACAGATCCCACGGATAAAATAACTGCTAGGATAGCTGCAACACCAGCAATACGATACCAAAATGGTATAAAAATTACTCGTTTACGATCTTTGTTTTTTCGAGCTTGAATTTTTTTCCACACCTCATCATTAGGAGAAACTTCAAAATCTTTGAACTTCTCCTGAAATAATCTGTCTATATTTTTTTTATCACTCATCTTCATCCTTCAATTGATTGAACGTGATGTTCTTGATTGGTTTCTATTTTTTCTTTTAAAATATTTCTGGCTCTTGCTAAATTAGATTTAGAAGTACCGGTAGAAATGTCTAGCATCTCCGCTATCTCTTTATGAGAATAACCATCTAATACATATAGATTGAATACTAATCTATATCTATCAGGTAGTTGCTGGATAATTTCTAATAAATAATCTAATGAAACCGTATCTTCATCGATTTCTACTTCTACCTCTTCTATCTGTTCTTCTCCAATAATTTCAAAAACTTTTTGTTTACGATATTTTTGTAAAGCAGTATTTACGGTGATTCTTTTTATCCACCCTTCGAATGAACCTTTACCTCGATATTGCTCTATTTTATCAAAAATTGTAATAAAAGCGTCTTGCAAGGTGTCTTCAGCATTAGGGTAGCTGTTAGAATATTTTAGACAGATAGAAAATAATTTACTGCCGTATAATCTATACAGTTGTTCTTGTGCCTTGGCATCTTGTTTTTTACACTTTTTTATGAGTTGGTCTAAACTCACTAACAGTTTTTGTTTTGATTAACAGAATTTATGAAATCATTATTCCACTACGGGAATTTCCATAACTAAAAATTGATTCTCTCCTTGGTCATTTCTACCTTGCCAGAATCTAAATATATATGAATCTTCAAACCCAACTAAAAAGTTGAAGGATACATCAACTAAATCAGTTTGTTCGAGATTTTCACAAGTACGATCATTAACTATTACATTTACCACGGATACAGTTCGCTCATTAGAAACTCTATCATAATCAAATCCACTAAAAGAGTGACAATCCGAAGGTCTAAAGTAAGATGCTGTAATCTCATAGGTGTCTCCTCTTACAAATTGGTCGGGAATACTTACTTCTTCAATTGGAACTAATTCATAAGAAAAATTGATTCCTGCATCATCATCATTCAAACAGCTGGATAAACAAATTGTAAAAATGAATAGTGCTATTATTTTTATATTTTTCATACCACTAATTTTGGGGTTTACATACCAAATTCTATTAGATAGATGTTTAGATATAGATATGGTTGCGTTTAGATGATAGTTTTTTAACGAGAATACTATTTTTAGAAGGATTGATATTAGATGAAACTTCGATATAAGGTATAAAAAAATCCCGGATGTCCGGGATTTTTTTATAGAATACTATTGTAACTTATTCATTTACAATACTGATAGCTTCTTTGATTTTCTCTTCCAGTTCTTCCATAAGTTCTGGATTATCATTTAATAGATTTTTTACTGCATCTCTACCTTGTCCAAGTTTTGTGTCTTGATAACTAAACCACGAACCACTCTTTTTAACAATTTCATAATCAACACCGATGTCTATAATTTCACCAGTTTTAGAAATTCCCATACCATACATAATATCAAACTCAGCAGTTCTAAATGGTGGAGCAACTTTATTCTTTACGACTTTTACACGAGTTTTATTTCCTTGTACGGCACTATTGCTATCCTTAATTTGGGTAGATCTACGTATATCTAATCGAACCGAAGCATAGAACTTAAGGGCATTACCACCAGTAGTAGTCTCCGGATTTCCGAACATTACTCCGATTTTTTCACGAAGCTGGTTGATAAAGATTACAGTACAATTGGTCTTGCTTATAGAACTTGTCAGTTTTCTTAATGCTTGAGACATTAATCTTGCATGAAGACCCATTTTAGAATCTCCCATTTCTCCTTCAATCTCACTTTTAGGAGTTAATGCAGCCACCGAATCAATAACAATGATGTCAATTGCTCCAGATCGTATTAAATTATCAGCAATTTCTAATGCCTGTTCTCCATTATCAGGTTGGGAAATAATTAAGTTATCTATATCAACACCTAATTTTTCTGCATAAAAACGATCAAATGCGTGTTCAGCATCTATAAAAGCAGCTATTCCGCCAGCTTTTTGAGCTTGTGCAATGGCGTGAATTGTAAGTGTTGTTTTACCAGAAGACTCTGGGCCAAAAATTTCTATAACTCTTCCTCTAGGATATCCTCCGACACCTAGAGCTAAATCCAATCCAAGTGATCCTGTAGAGATTACCTCTACT
Source organism: Aquimarina sp. AD1 (assembly GCF_003443695.1). Taxonomy (NCBI): domain Bacteria; kingdom Pseudomonadati; phylum Bacteroidota; class Flavobacteriia; order Flavobacteriales; family Flavobacteriaceae; genus Aquimarina; species Aquimarina sp. AD1. Next base: position 4,095,829 of record NZ_CP031966.1, read on the forward strand.
TCTTGAACTGCAGTGTCTCCCATCTTCATTACGGTACCTTTCCCGTAAGCTTTGTCTAGCTTGTCTAAAGTTAGTTTTAACGCTTTTAATTTTGCATCTTTTTCTTTTTCAGTACTCATGCGCTCACTTTCTTTTGTTATTGATAATGGCTAAAATACTATAAGTTTTTTGCATACCCATTTTAAAAATTGTACTTATCTAACTAATTTATTAACAATGATTATTCATTCAGAAAAAGAAGATTTTATTATTTTTTTTGAATGCCAACGCAACCCTTTTTATTTTTCTGCATCTACATAGAAAGCAAAACTAGAACAAACAGTGAAGAAGGAGGATGTAGATGAAATTTCTTAAAAGAGTCGTAAGACATAACCTTGTTGGGTGTACGATTACTTCTATTAGTAATTGTATAGTAGAAGGTGGCTAGCTTCGTTATTTAATTTTTAGTCGTTTTAGATTAAGTAAATTAATTAAATAACGAATTAGCCCAAAAAATGCCTTGAAGTGGTTTTCAAGGCATTTTTTATTCCTATACGATACAATCCTTGTATATTAAACCATGATTTGTACTTTTGCAGAAATTAAAATAAATTCTTTTTAACTTAAAAAATTAGTATAGCATGCAACTGTACAACAAATTAAGTGCAAAAGAGAGGGCTGCTCTTATTGATGAGGCAGGTACTGATCGTCTTACACTCTCTTTTTATAAATACGCACATATCGGAAATACTGAGATTTTTAGAAATCACCTTTTTATACATTGGGATGAACTAGATGTTTTAGGAAGAATCTATGTCGCTACAGAAGGAATTAATGGTCAGTTATCCGTTCCTGCTCCAAATTTTGAAGCCTTTAAAAAACACTTAGATAGTATCTCTTTCTTAGAAAATGTTCGATTGAATATTGCAAGAGAGCAGGATATCAAATCTTTCTTAAAATTGAAAGTAAAGATTCGTAAAAAAATTGTGGCAGATGGTTTAAATGATGAAACTTTTGATGTTACTAATAAAGGAGTTCATGTAGATGCAGACAAGTTTAATCAGTTGATTGAAGATCCTGATACGGTCTTAGTTGATATGCGTAATCATTATGAAAGTGAAATAGGACATTTTAAAGGAGCAATAACTCCAGATGTAGATACATTTAGAGATTCTTTAGATATAATTGAAGAAGATTTAAAAAATCATAAAGAAGATAAAAAATTGGTAATGTATTGTACTGGCGGGATTAGATGCGAGAAAGCTAGTGCATATTATAAGCATAAAGGTTTTAAAAACGTATTCCAGTTAGAAGGTGGGATTATAGAGTATGCCAGACAAGTAGAAGAAAAAGGATTAGAAAATAAATATCTAGGCAAGAATTTTGTGTTTGATCACCGAAGATCCGAACGAATTTCTGAGGATGTTATTTCTAATTGTCATCAGTGCGGAAAACCTTGTGATACCCACATTAATTGTGAAAATGAGGCGTGCCATTTATTGTTCATCCAGTGTGAGGAATGTGCATCCAAAATGGATAGTTGTTGTTCTACAGAATGTCAAGAAATAAATAGTTTACCGTATGAAGAACAGAAAGCTTTAAGAAAGGGTAAAGGTAATAGCAATAAGATCTTTAAAAAAGGGCGTTCAGAAGTACTGAAATATAAGCAATAATACTAAAATGATTTAGATACTATGGTTTTAACAGAAATCATAGTATCTTTATCGATTAAGATGTCGGATGTATTGAGCATCTGATCTGAGTAAGAATCATATTTGTTATGACTAGTCATAGACAAATTTCAATATAGCAAGAGAATATGGGGTGTAGTAGTTGTTCCTCCGGGAAAGACGGACAACCAAAAGGATGTAAGAATAATGGTACATGTGGTACAGATGGTTGCAATAAGTTAACTGTTTTTGATTGGTTATCTAATATGTCACTGCCAGGTGGTGTAGCACCTTTTCATTGTGTAGAAGTTCGTTTTAAAAACGGAAGAAAAAGTTTTTTCAAGAACACAGAAAATCTTTCTTTGAGTATTGGGGATATTGTTGCTACAGAGGCTTCTCCCGGACATGATGTAGGTATTGTTACACTTACTGGAGAGTTGGTACGTATTCAAATGAAGAAGAAAAAAGTAGATATCGATAGTGAAGATGTTAAAAAAATATATCGAAAAGCATCTCAGAAAGATATCGATATATGGCAAAAGGCTAGAGATCGAGAACAAGCTATACAAGTAAGATCAAGAGAAATTGCAATTCGTCTAAAACTCCAAATGAAGATTTCGGATATTGAGTTTCAGGGAGATGGTTCTAAATGTACTTTTTATTACACTGCAGAGGAACGTGTGGATTTTAGGCAATTAATTAAAGAATTCGCCCAAGAGTTTAGTACTAGGATCGAGATGCGTCAAATAGGTTTTAGACAAGAGGCTGCACGATTGGGTGGTATAGGTTCTTGTGGACGTGAATTATGTTGTTCTACTTGGCTTACTGATTTTAGATCTGTAAATACAAGTGCTGCGCGTTACCAGCAATTATCCCTAAATCCGCAAAAATTAGCTGGTCAATGTGGTAAATTAAAGTGCTGTCTTAATTATGAATTAGACGCTTATATAGATGCTTTAAATGAATTTCCTAAAACAGAGATAAAATTACAAACAGAAAAGGGTACTGCAGTATGTCAGAAAATTGATATATTCAAAGGTTATTTGTGGTATGCCTATGAAGGAGAATGGATGAATTGGCATAAAATCTCTGCTGATCACGCAAATGAAATCATTGACGCTAATAAAAAGAAAGAGAAGGTTGCAAGCCTTGAAGAATTTGCTTCAGAATTAATTGAAGATACTAAAGTGGATTTTGAGAACGTTGTAGGACAAGATAGTTTAACACGTTTTGATCAACCAAAAAGAAGTAGAAGGAGAAATAAAAACCGAAACAGAAATAAAAAGAAGGTTGTAGTAGAAAAGAATAAATCTACTTCTCAAAAATCAAAATCAAAATCAAAATCAAAAACTAATACAAATACTCCTGAAAGCAAAAATGCGAATAGGAAAAAAAATAACCAACGTAATAATAGGAAACGTAAACCACAGCAACGCAAGAATAATGATAAATCTTAGATTCTTAACTTTGGTTTTTCTTTTTATAGTGTTGTCTTCTTGTGACGACACCCGTGTTTTTGATGAATATAAAACCGTATCGAGTTCTTGGGAAAAAGATGAAAAAATTACATTTGATTTACCGGTATTAGATTCATTACAATCGTATGATTTGTTTATTAATCTTAGGAATACAAATGACTATAGATATAGTAATATCTTTTTGATTAGTGAGATGGAGTTTCCTAATGGAAAAATAGTTGCAGATACTTTAGAATATGATATGGCAGCATCGAATGGAGAATGGCTTGGAACTGGTTTTTCCGATGTAAAAGAAAGTAAGTTGTGGTATAAAGAGAATGTAAATTTCAATGAAAAAGGAATTTATAAAATTACTTTGCAACACGCAATGAGAAAAAATGGAGAGACGTTTGGTATAAGTTCTCTTGAAGGAATTACAGATATAGGTTTTAGAATCGAATTTGCACAAAATCCTAAATAAAATGGCTAAAGCAACACCCAAAGCGACTAGGAAAAAGTCAAAAACCCCAGAAATTAGTGTACTTAAATATATTAAGTGGTTTTGGATCACTTTTGCTTCAGGAATATTTTTAGTAATCCTAATTTTCTTGTTTGCAAGTTGGGGGTATTTTGGAGAGATGCCTGGTTTTGATGATTTAGAAAATCCACAAAATGATTTAGCAACGCAGATTATTTCATCTGATGGAAAACAAATAGGAACTTTTTTTAAGGAAAATAGAACACCAGTAAGTTTCGAGGATTTATCCATTAATCTGGTGGATGCACTAGTGGCGACTGAGGATGTTAGATATTATGATCATTCAGGAATTGATGCTAGAGGAACCATTCGAGCTTTTGCCTTCCTAGGTAAAAAAGGTGGTGCAAGTACAATTACCCAGCAATTGGCAAAATTGCTTTTTACAGGTACGAGATCCAAAGGTTGGCAACGGTATACCCAGAAAATTAAGGAATGGGTAATTGCTGCAAGATTAGAAAGACAGTATACTAAAGATGAGATCATGGCTATGTATCTTAATAAGTATGATTTCTTAAATCAAGCAATTGGAGTTAGTTCTGCTTCACGAATTTATTTTAATAAAACTCCAAAGGAGCTAAAAAAAGAAGAAGCTGCTGTATTAGTCGGTATGCTTAAGAATTCTTCGCTCTTTAACCCTTTAAGAAGGCCAGAGTTAGTGAAAAATAGGAGAGATGTTGTTTTGTCTCAGATGGCAAAATATGAATATATAACTACTAAAGAAAAAGATAGTTTACAGCAATTACCTTTAAATTTAGATTATGCTCCAGAAGGGCATTCTGATGGAATTGCTACTTATTTTAGAGAGTATGTAAGAAGTTGGATGGGTAACTGGGTTAAAAAGAATCCAAAAGGAGAAGATGAAGAAGGAAACCAGCAATTTTATAATATTTACAGAGACGGATTACGAATTAATGTAACCATTGATTCTAGAATGCAAAAATATGCAGAAGAAGCTGTTCATGAGCATATGTCTAACTTACAAAAAGAGTTTGATAAGCAAGAACTTAAGAATAAAACAGCACCATTTAGAGATCTTACTAAACAAGAAGTAAATGGAATTATAAAAAGAGCTATTCGTAGTTCGGCTAGGAGAAAGAAAATGTTATCCCAGAATAAAAGTGAGGAGGAAATTTTAAAATCTTTTGATGTTAAGACAGAGATGAAAATATTTTCCTGGAAAGGGTATATCGATACTATTATGACTCCTAGAGATTCGATTTTGTATTATAAGAGTTTTCTAAGATCTGGTATGATGTCGATGGAACCTCAAACTGGGCAGGTTAAAGCTTGGGTCGGAGGTGTTGATATAAAACACTTCCAGTATGATCATGTGTATCAAGGAGCACGTCAGGTGGGTTCTACTTTTAAACCTTTTGTGTATGCTACGGCAATTGATCAACTTAAATTATCTCCTTGTGATACATTACCTATGTCACAGATTACAATTCCTGCAGGATCGCATGGTGTAATGGAAGATTGGACACCAAAAAATAGTGACGCAAAATATACGGGTTATCTTAGTCTTAAAGAGGCTTTGGCAAAATCGGTAAATACAATTTCTGCACGTTTGATGGATCGAATTGGGCCAGAACCTATCGTAAGACTCGCTAAAAAATCTGGTGTTGAATCTGAGATTATAGAAGTTGCTTCTATTGCATTAGGTTCGGTGGACCTTAAATTGTCTGAGATGGTTGGTGCATATGGTACGTTTGCTAATGAAGGGATTTATAATAAACCCGTTATGATCACTAGTGTTGAGGATAAAAATGGAACCACTTTATATCAATTTGAGCCAGAAACGAGAGATGTTATTAGTAAAGAAGCAGCTTATGTAACACTAAATCTATTAGAAGGGGTAACGCAGTCAGGATCCGGGGCTCGTCTTAGATCAGGACCTTCCAATAGATATGATTTAAAGAATGTGGTAACAGGATATCCTTATCAATTTACAAATCCAATTGCAGGTAAAACTGGTACAACGCAGAATCAAAGTGATGGTTGGTTTATGGGTATAGTTCCTAATTTATGTACCGGTGTTTGGGTTGGTGCAGATGATCGTGCTACACATTTTAATTCTACAAGATATGGTCAAGGAGCTACAATGGCATTGCCAATTTGGGCTTTATATATGAGGAAGTGTTATGAAGACAAAACCCTTAAAGTATCGAAAGCAGCATTTAAAAAGCCAGAAAATTTAACAATAGAGGTAGATTGTAAGGAGTTTAAGAAAAACATTAAAATAGAAGATCCAATAGAAGATGAGTTTGGTCTTTAGGTAAATAAATCCATTAGTTATAAAATGGAGAAATCTTATTCTAAAATAACTACAAGTAAAAAAATATCGTTTTCGGATAAACGGAGATATATTAAATATTTCTGGGTTAGCTTTATTGTAGCAGTTATTACTGTCCCTTTTTTGTTTCTTTTGGCTAGTTGGGGTGTTTTAGGGGAGATGCCGACTTTTGAGGATTTAGAGAATCCTAGAAATGATCTTGCTTCTCAGATTATTTCTTCTGATGGTGTTCAATTAGGAACTATTTTTAAGCCCAACGAAAATAGAACTCCAATAAAGTATGATGATTTACCAAAGCATTTAGTTGATGCATTAATTGCTACGGAAGATGTCCGTTTTTATGAACATTCTGGTGTTGATCCAAGAGGGACATTTAGAGCTTTTGCATCTTTAGGAAGTAAGGGAGGAGCAAGTACAATTACGCAGCAATTAGCAAGGTTACTTTTCATTGGTCTTAGATCAAAAAATATAGATAAGTACACTCAAAAGATCAGAGAGTGGGTAATAGCGGCACGTTTAGAACGACAGTATACCAAGAACGAAATTATTGTAATGTATCTAAATAAATATGATTTTGCTAGACAAGCAATAGGTATTGGATCTGCTTCTAGAATTTATTTTAATAAAGAACTTAAAAACATTAAAATAGAGGAAGCAGCCGTATTAATAGGTATGCTTAAAAGTGCGACCATATATAATCCAAGAACAAGATTAGAGAATGCTATTGATAGAAGAAATATAGTGTTAAGCCAAATGGCCAAATATGGATATTTGACAAATAAACAAAAAGATAGTTTACAGAAGTTGTCAATAAAACTTGATTACAAGCCAGAAGGATATGCAGAAGGTACTGCAACTTATTTTAGGAGAGAAGTGAAAGAATTTGTGGAGGATTGGATAAAAGATAATCCTATTGGCGAGAATGAAGATGGAAAGCTAGAATATCATAATATATATCAGGATGGTCTTAAAATTTATGTAACCGTAAATTCGAGAATGCAAAAATATGCGGAGCAAGCTGTTAAAGAACATATGACCAATCTCCAAAAAGAGTTTAATAAACAAGAAATAACAAATAGTACGACTCCTTTTAGAGGGATTTCTAAAGAACAAAAAGATGACATTGTAAATAGAGCTATTAGAAATTCGACTAGAAGAAAAGTAATGAAGGATAATGGCAAAAGTGAAGACGAAATTCTTGCTTCTTTCGATATAGAAACCAAGATGAAAGTATTTTCTTGGAAAGGTGTTATTGATACTATTATGACGCCAAGAGATTCTATTTTGTATTATAAAAGGTTTTTACACACAGGATTAATGTCGATGAATCCTCAAACTGGAGAGGTAAAAGCTTGGGTTGGAGGAATTAATAATAAATATTTTAAGTATGATCACGTAGATCAGGGCGCAAGACAAGTTGGTTCTACTTTTAAACCATTTGTATATGCTACAGCAGTGGATCAATTAAAGTATTCTCCTTGCTATAAAGTACCAAGAGCTAAAATTACTATACCCGTGGGAAAACATGGGGTATCTGGTCAGGATTGGACGCCAACAAATACAGACGGTAATTATATTGGATCAGTAACACTCAAAAATGGGTTGGCAAAATCAATTAATACAGTTTCTGCAAGATTAATGGATAGAATTGGTCCGGAAACTGTGATTAATTTAACGAGAAAACTAGGAATTCAATCAGAAATAAATGCGGTAGCTTCTATTGCGTTGGGGACAGAAAATATAAAGCTTTCCGAAATGGTTGGGGCGTATAGTGCATTTGCAAATGAAGGAATATATATAAAACCGTTTATAGTTTCTCATATCAAAGATAAAAACGGAACCTTGTTGTATGATAATTTTCCTGAACGTAAGGATGTTATTAGCAAAGAATCAGCGTATATAACACTTAATTTGATGGAAGGTGTTACAGAAACTGGATCAGGTAGGTCGTTAAGAACGGATACTTCGAATCAATATCTTTATAAAAATGTTATTACAGGACACCCTTATAAGTTTGAAAATCCAATAGCTGGTAAAACTGGAACTACTCAAAATAATAGTGATGGATGGTTTATGGGAATTGTTCCTAATCTTTGTACGGGAGTATGGGTTGGCGGAGATAGTAGATCAATACATTTTGAATCTATAACTTATGGAAGTGGCGCCTCTATGGCACTTCCAATATGGGCACTGTATATGCAAAAATGTTATCAGGATACAAGTTTACAAGTGTCTAAGTCTGAATTTGTAAAGCCTATAAATTTATCTGTACAGTTAGATTGTGAAATCTATGAAACTAGGGATAAGGTACAAGACGAATTCCAATTTTAATTTCCTGTATAAAAAATTAAATTATTTCTAAAACTATAAGTATTCAAACGTTTTAGTACTGTTTTTTTTGGTACTTTTAATCTGCTAAAAATTAAACACTATGATTCGTAAAACAGTGGCTGGAGTTGTTGAAGCTACAGAAGGAGTAAAAGATAATATGACCTTTATGTTAGGAGGTTTTGGTCTTTGTGGAATACCTGAAAATTCTATTGCAGAATTGGTAAAGAAAAATATTAAAGGATTAACCTGTATTTCTAATAACGCCGGTGTTGATGATTTTGGTTTAGGACTTTTGTTACAGCAAAAACAAATAAAAAAAATGGTTTCTTCTTATGTTGGAGAAAATGAAGAATTCGAACGCCAGATGTTAAGTGGAGAGTTAGAAGTAGAACTTATTCCGCAAGGTACATTAGCAGAAAGATGTAGAGCTGCGCAAGGAGGTTTTCCTGCATTCTATACACCTGCTGGTTATGGAACAGAAGTAGCAGAGGGAAAGGAAACCAGAGAGTTTAATGGTAAAATGTATATACTTGAAAAAGCTTTTGAAGCAGATTTCGCTTTTGTAAAAGCTTGGAAAGGCGATGAAGCAGGTAATCTTATTTTTAAGGGAACCGCCAGGAATTTTAATCCTTGTATGTGTGGTGCTGCGAAAATTACTGTTGCCGAGGTGGAGGAATTGGTTCCGGCAGGAAGTCTTGATCCTGATCAGGTTCATATACCAGGAATTTTTGTTCAAAAAATATTCCAAGGAGATAATTATGAGAAGAGAATAGAACAACGTACAGTGCGTAAGAGATAAGTTTTTCCTTATTAAATTATATACATTTCAAATAAATATTATAAGAAAATATATTATGCTAGATAAAAATGGAATAGCAAAACGTATCGCTAAGGAGTTGGAAGATGGGTATTTTGTAAATCTTGGAATTGGAATTCCTACGTTAGTAGCTAATTACATACCAGAAGGTATAGAAGTGGAGTTTCAGAGTGAAAATGGAGTTTTGGGAATGGGGCCATTCCCATTTGAAGGAGAAGAGGATGCAGATATTATAAATGCTGGTAAACAGACTATTACGACAATGCCAGGAGCTTCTTTTTTTGATTCTGCTACAAGTTTCAATATGATACGGGGACAGCATGTTGATTTAACTATTTTAGGAGCTATGGAAGTTGCTGAGAATGGAGACATTGCAAATTGGAAAATCCCTGGCAAAATGGTCAAAGGAATGGGTGGAGCAATGGATTTAGTGGCTAGTGCAGAGAATATTATAGTGGCAATGATGCATACGAATAGGGCAGGAGCTTCTAAGTTACTTAAAAAATGTTCGTTGCCTTTAACAGGAGTAAGTTGTGTAAAAAAAATAGTGACCAATATGGCAGTTTTAGAAGTGACAGATAAGGGGTTTAAATTGTTAGAACGAGCTCCGGGTGTTAGTGTAGAAGATATACAAAATGCAACAGAAGGGAATCTAATAATTGAAGGAAATGTGCCAGAAATGATTTTGGATTGATTTAATCAGATACTATATAATTCTAAACGCTTATTAAATAATTACGAACGAATAATAAATCAAATAATAATACGTTATGTGTAAAAGAGGTTATAAAACAATTAATTTGTAAGAATAAACCTACTTTAAGACTGTTGTTTTTACTTACCTAAACCTTTGCTTTAACCTGTAAATTCTATAAAAATCTTAACAAATGTTAAAATTTTGTGTTTTTTGTCGATTTTAATGGCATTTAAACGTTATTTTGAAAAATAATTTGCATATTAGCATTCCCTATAAAGAAGTACAGTTTTTATTATTGTTCTCTTTTAAAATTTTAATTAAGTTTTAACCCTCACACATTGCCCTATTATGAAAAAGCGTATAAATCGTTTACAGAAATCAGTTAAACCTACAATCGAATTGATTTCTAACTGTATGTATTTAGCAAAGAAAGTATTTTTGTTTTAACAAAAAAGATAATTTTTGTTATGTGATTTTTTGTTGTTAATTAATCGCAACCTCCCCAAGTCGCGATGAATGACCTGTTAGCCTATAATGTTTAACAGGTTTTTTATTTTTAATTATTTGATTTCTGCGATGATTACGCCAAAATTACCATCTAATTGTTCCCATTTGGAAGATGGTAAATATGCTCGAGAAACAAAACCATCAAGATATAAAGCATTTTTACATCCTTTCTCTTTAAAATAGCTAGCAAAATCGTAAAAATTGACCTTTTCTTTAGAGATTGCAAAAAGTAAATTTCCATTTGGTAGAATTCCAACTCCATTTCTAATATGAACATTAGGAGAACCTTGATTAAATTTAGAATGAATTTTTCCATTAATCAATAACATTGGGCCAGACTGTGTTGCATAAGCGATATGATCAAGTTTTTTAATATTATTGGTAGGAATAATAATAGGTTTGTTATCCTTGTTTATATAAAACACACCGTTTGGTTGTAGGTAGAAGTTTCCGTAACCCTTGTCAAGAGTGTCTGTCTCGGATTTTACCACTCCGTTTTCAATGTATAATCCTTGTGGTGATAAATCTTTGTTGTACATACCTCCGTTCATAGCAAAAACTAACTCTTTATTCTCTTTTTGCAATGCTGATTTGAGATTTTGAAAGTTTCTAAAGTTTTTTCCATACTTATCTTTCCAATAAAACTTTAAACACTGATGTTTTAGGTCTATTTCATGACTTAAAAATTTATTCTCAATACTTGACTTATGAATTGGAATATATCCTGTGAGCGCGACGCTAAGTGCTATAAATAAAACAAGTGTGATGTTTTTCATAATTGTATCAATTTAGAGAATTCTTATACCAAAAATTTTTAGGAATTTATTTGATATTCATATAACATAAGATCCTCATCATCGTTTGGAATTTTGATCATTTTTATAAAAGTAAAGTCTAGTTTTTCTAATAACTTTTGTGAAGATGTGTTTTCTGGTATTGTAATAGCACTAATTTTCTTAATTCCAAATTTACTAATTCCAATTTCTTTTATTTTAAATGAACTTTCATAGGCATACCCTTTTTTTTCGAATTCTGGTAAAAAAGCAAAACCGATATCTACGCCTTCAATACCATCTCTGTCATATAATCCGCAACAACCAATTTTTATATTATCAGATTTTCTAATTACGGTGTAATTTGAATACCCTAATCTCTCTAATTGAGGGGTCATTTTTTCTGTAATATAAGTTTCTGCGTCTTTAGTGGTTTTTACATTGCGATCTCCGATGTTTTGAATCCATTTAGGGCTATTTAGAAGTTTTAGGTAGAAATCAGCATCTTCTATAGTTGCAGCGCGTAATTTAAGTCTGTCAGTTTCGTAATATTTCATGATTGATTAAAATCAGCTAGTTATGAATTACAAGTATACAAAAAGCCCTGAAACAAAATTGTTTCAGGGCTTTATTAAAAATTAAGGTTATCTGTCTTAAATTTTTATTCTTTTATGAAACGAACCGTTCCCATATTTACTTTTAACATGTATACTCCAGCTTCCAATGCTTGAACATCAATTGTGTTAGAGAAAGTTCCTTTAAGAACCGTTTGCCCCAACATGTTATGAATTGAATATTCTTGAGTTCCGTAGTTTCCTGCACGAACATTAAGAATTGCTCCTTTCAATGGATTAGGATATACAGATAGTAATTCTGTTGGAGGTCCTTGTGGGTCATCAGAAGTGGTAACAAAAGATGTTGTAGTTCCACATGCTCCAAGGTTTGTCCATCCTGTAGCCGTTCTTTCGAATAGGTTTCCTTGATACGTAACCTGATCCCCAGTTTGATAGGATTGAGAACTACTCCATTCAGCAACTCCTTCACAGATATCTGTTGATCCACCACCACCAGAAGTATTGGTTAATGATACATTATCAATTGCAATATCAGCTTGCCAGGTAGATCCTGTAATTCTGTTAAATCTTAATTGAACTCCTCCTCCAACATAAGTTGCAAGGTCAATACTAGCTGTTAACCAAGAATTTCCTTTATTTCCAGATTCACTCCAAATATTTGTCCAAGTAGCTCCATCGTCAGTACTTGCATCTACAGCGATACTTCCCATGTCTGTAGCACCATACATATGATAGCTGAAAGAGAAGCTTGCTTCTGAAAGACCAGAAAGGTCGAAACAAGGAGAATTTAAGATAGCTTGTTTGTTAGGATATCCCGTTCCATTTCCTGAAGCCTCAACAAAAATATAGTAAGAACCTTGAGTGGCGCTAGAAGGTCCAGTGCTACTAGAAGGTGTTCCACTAGCATCAACAGTCCAGTTAATATCATCAGCAGTTGATTGAGTCCAAGCTCCTAAAGTATTTTCAAATCCTTCATCATATGGGAAAGAGGAAATACCTGAAGTACAACCACCTCCACCAGATCCTCCAGTAGTAGTTACATTTATAGTATTACTAAATGCTGATTCATTTCCAGCAGCATCTTTTGCTTTAACACTAAACTGATATGTAGTGTCTGCAGTTAATCCAGTAACATTTGCTGTTGTTCCTGTAACTTCTCCTAATACAGTACTTCCTTGGTATACATCATAAGCAGTAACTCCTACATTATCTGTAGCAGCATTCCATGATAGTGTTAAGGTTGTTTCCTCGATATTAGAAGCTGATAATCCGCTTGGTGCAGTTGGTGCTTGTGTATCTGGAGCGTCCGCAGTAGTAACATCAATTGTATTACTAAACGCTGATTCATTTCCAGCGGCATCTTTTGCTTTTACACTAAATTGATATGCAGTACTTGCTGTTAATCCAGTAACGTTTGCAGTTGTTCCAGTAACTTCTCCTAAAATAGTACTTCCTTGATATACATCATAAGCAGTAACTCCTACATTATCTGTAGCAGCATTCCAAGATAAAGTTAGAGTAGTTTCAGTGATGTCAGATGCAGCTAAACTTGTTGGTGCAGTTGGTGCTTGTGTATCACCAGTAGATGCTCCAATTGTAACAGTATAGTCTTCTACTTCTCCATATTGAAAAGATTCACAAGAAGTTGGTACTCCATTATATTTCATAGAAACACGCATTCTTGTATCTCCGTTTAATGCACTTGACGGTACTGTAAAACTTCCACTAACCGGTGTAGTTTGGGTTGCAGCTTGTGTCCATACTTGTTCACCAGAATCTGTAAAAACTCCATTTTGATTATAGTCAATCCATACACTATATCCTTCACTATATGTAGTTCCTGTCCAGGTTGGTGTTACAGTAATTGTATAATCACTTCCCTTGGAAATTGAGGTAGAAATCGAAGTAAAATCTGAGTAACCTCCACTTCCTGCTCCAGAAGCATTATTAATTGTTCCTAATTGAAGATTACCAATATATTCGTCAGCAACACTATTACCATTAGATGCGCAATAGTTTAATTGAATTTCGGTAGTCGTAAAAGTAGTAGATGCACTGTAAGAAGATGTAGATCCATCAGAACAGTTACTTCTTACTTGTACTTCATATGAAGTAGTCTCAGCTAAACCAGAAATTACAGATGAAACACCACTTGCTGTTTGTGTAGTCCAAGTTGAAGTTCCTGTTTGACGATATCTTACATCAAAAGATGCTCCAGGAATCGCAGTCCAGTTTATTGTCGCAGAATCAGAACCAATGTTAGAAGCTCCTACTCCTACAGGAACAGTAGCATTACAAACAACAGGTGTTCCTGTTAATCCAGTTACGATAAGAGAGAAGTTTTGACTTCCTCCCACCAAAGATCCTTTGTTGGTTACAGTAATAGTATATGTACCAGTAGCATTAGCTATATCAACTCTTTCATATGGATCTACAGTATTGTCTCCAGTTCCATTTGTTGTAATACCGGTTAATCTATAAGGATTGTATGTAGTAGTGTTTTTTGTAACTCTAATATCTAAATCATTTACTAACACAGCTGCATTCGAATTAGTTGCAGAAACAGCTGTTCCAGCACGATCCGTCCAAGAGATAGAAGCCATCAAAGAATTTACACCATCAGAATCTACAGTAATTGAATATGTTTGTCCACTATTCAGCGTAAGTTCTTCAATTTTGGTTTCATTTCCATTGTTAGTGATAGTTTCAGCAGCTTTTTTAGCGTTTAATAATCCCCATCCATAAACTGCATCAGGACCAGAAGGTCCAGCATCGTCTGCTGTATGAAGAGCTAAACCTTTTAGAGTTGCAGCTCTCATAAGACTACCATTTGTATTATTATAATGTTGCTGTAATAATAGTAATGATCCTGCAACATTAGGTGATGCCATAGAAGTACCAGTAATACTAGCATAAGCTGTATTGCTGCTTTCGTATGTAGAGTAAACCCCAGTACCGTTTCCAGTAATATCTGGTTTGATACGGTAATCGTCCGTTGGGCCTTCACTACTAGAACTGTTAATAGAAACACTATTTAAAGACCCATCTGAATTAATATTAGCATCCTGAGCATTCGCAACTACTAAATTGTTTTTAGAAGTAGAATGTCCTGTTAATTTATCATAAGAAGAGTTTCCATCAAGTGGTTGTCCGTTATATCCATTTTGGTTACCATCATTACCAGCAGCTACTACCATTAGGTAGAAAGGTGCATTAAACATTACTTCATCCCAATCTCTAGAAGTGTCTATATATGCACCAAAATATTGATCTGGTACAAGATCTCCTCTAAATCCATAAGAGTGATTAGATATGATCATTCCGTTTGCAGCAGCAGTTGTAGCTTCAGCAACATCATTGTTCCACATATATCCATTTACTTTAGACTGAGGAGCCATTCCTTTTGCAGCAGCTTGAACACCAGAAGCTGTAATAGTTCCAGTTACGTGAGCAGCGTGAAAGTTTAATTGAGTACCTCCTTCTGAAGCGGCATCTTGGATAGTAACACGATTGTTTCCTCCAGCACCATCATATTCCTGGTGAGATTCTCTTGCATGTCCACCGTCCCATACATGGGCAGTCATATTTTGACCATCTAGGTTTAATCCAAGTGATCCTCCAATATTAAGATGATTCGTTCTTGTGGATTCCGCAGCGTCTACGTTATAAGTAGTATAATAAAGTGCACTTCCATCTGGAGCAAGTCTTTGCAGCTCAGAAAAAGTTCCATCCTTTAGCGTGGTTTTAATAGGCCATCCATTTTGCTTTGCAGCTTGTATAGCCTCTTTCTTTTGAATTGCAGCTTTTTCTGCATTCTCAGCTTGTAGTTGATTAAGTTTAGAAAGATTACTTTTTGACATGATTTTTGACCTCTGGGCTTTGTCCTGAGCGAATGCTCCAGCCGAAAGAAGTATCATCATAGAAAAAACTAACATGTGTAGTTTTTTAAACCTTCCCCCAGTAAGGTTTTTGTAACTTTTTTTCATTTTTATTGAGTTTGAGTTAGCGATAATTTGATTTCCCTGATAATTCTATAAGGAAACGACCAAAACTCTTAAAATATTCCTAATTAAAAAAAGATTTTCGATAAAGGGATAAAAAATTACTACACAAAACCTTAACATTGACTTAACGTTTGTTTCATTAATTCGAATATGTAGGTAAAATATTACAAATTATGGTAAAAACATCTGGTTCGCTTACCATTTATTCAGAAACTGTACGGTTTTATGCTCGTTATAATAAGTTAGACCTCTAAGATAAAAGCCTACATGTCCACCAAAACTAGGTGTCTCTAAAAATAAATTATTGTTTTCCTGCGCTTCTTTAATTGGGTAACATGCATTTCCCAGAAAAGTATCGTTCTTAGCGTTAATAATTAGTGTTGGAACCTGAATATTTTTTAAAAATTGTTTACTACTACATTTTGTATAATAATCAATAGCATCTGTATAGCCATGAGCTTTGCTTGTATATAAGTTATCAATATCAATTAATGATTTACAAGCATTGATATCTGATTTACTGATTTGCTCTGGAAAAACCTGTTGCCTTTCGTGTAGTTTTTCTTTTAAGCTTTTAATAAAGCGTTTCTGATAAACAAAGTTTTTTGGTTTATTGATCTCCTTTAAAGAGTCATATAGATCACAAGGTACAGATACTACAACGGCAGATTTAACTTGAGTAGGGGTTGCTCTCTCTCCTAAATATTTTAGCGTTATGTTACCTCCAAGACTGAACCCACATATCGAAATAGTATTGTACTCTTTCTCGATGATATGGGTGATAATTGAACTTAAATCTTCGCTCACACCTGCATTATAAGATCTATATAGTCTATTAACGACTCCACTACAATTTCTAAGATTTACTGCAGCTACATCCCAATGATTATTATTTAAGTGCCTGGCCAAACCGACAATATATTGACGTTGTGCATTGCCTTCTAAACCATGAATTAAGACAGCAACTTTTTGATTAGATTCACCATTAGACGGATAACTCCAATCGATATCAATAAAGTCACCATCTTCTAATTCTATACGTTCTCGCGTCTGAAGAATATCGTTTACTTTTCTAAGTAAATTAGGGTATATAGTAGAGAAGTGACCATTTTTAAAAAAATATGGTGGAGTGTATGTGGATTCTATTAAAGGCATTAGTAAAGAATATTGTCTTTCGGTTTTACTTTTTCAGGAAGATCTTTCTCATCTAACATATCTCTTAAATCTATTTCAATTGTTCTACAAAGTGCAGTCATCGGAACGTCATTAATTCTTCCTTCAAAAGGATCTTCGCTATTACTTCCTACTTTTTCCATTGTAGTGAATATCCAAGATACTAATACAGATAACGGAATCATTAAGAAAATAAACCAAGGTTTAATATGGTGTGCCATATCGCTGAGTTCATTTTCAAAAACATTAAGTAGCCCAAAAGGCAATAATAGCACAAAAATCCAGGTAAAGACAGTGCTAAAATATGCATATTGACGAGGAAAAGGAGTGTTTTTGATACGCTCACATTTTCCTTGTAAATTATATAATTCCTCTAATATTCCGTGCAAAAGTTGTTTGTCGAATTCCGTAATTTTTCCAGAGTTTAATAATTCTTTTAGATGTAATCCTTGGTTTTTTACTAAATGAGTTGCCGCGTTTTTTCTTTGTAGTAAATCAGAATACTCTTCGTCTGAAATAAAACTTTTAGTGGCATCACAGGCGGGATTTTTCTCTCCGTGTTTTTTAACAAGGCGCTCTACAGAAGGATTTTCTTTTATGGAAAATGAAGTAGGTTGTCTAAGTTGTATACGTAATGCGTTAATCCAAGCTATATGTCTGTAAATAAGTACTTTTTTTGTTTCAGGATTATCATTAACTAGACATAAAACTTGATTTGCCCACGTTCTACTATAATTAACAATACCTCCCCAAATTTTACGACCTTCCCAAAAACGGTCATAACTTTGGCTGTTCTTAAAACCAATGTAAAATGCTACGGCAATTCCAATAACGGTAAGTGGCTGAAAAGGAATGTCTATAAATTGTAAATCTAAAAAATGATATAATGAAAAAATAGCTGCGGTATATACAGTGAAAAAAAGTAAGTTTCTCCATGCAAAGCGAAGAATAAGTCCCCAGCCAATATTACGTTTGATGTACATTCGTTATTTTTTTTCCTAAAATAAGAAGACCCTAAAGCTTTTCAAAACCTAAAGAGTCTTATTTTGAAGTTATAGATTTCAGAAATATTGATTTACTAAAGGTTTTTATGCTCAAAAATGTTTGAGGTGTTGAATAGAGATACAATTTTTAACAGGTTTTTATTATGCAAGCATAATAAGTCTTTTGTATTTTTACAGCGTAAAAATGAATAGTTATGTATTTAAAGGAATTCGAAATTAGATGGAATGATATTGACGCAAATCGTCATTTAGCTAACAAAGCATATATAGAATATGCAGCACATACCAGAATGACCTTTTTATCCGAGTTGGGTTTTGATCAACGATCTTTGGGAAAATTCAATATTGGGCCAGTAGTTTTCTACGAACATATCTATTATTTTAAAGAGGTTTTTTATGGTAGACCTGTAAAAGTTTCTTTAGAATTATCAGGAATGAGCGAGGATGGAAAATTCTTTGAATTTTTACATAATTTTTATGATTATAAAGGAAGAAACTTTGCGAGATGTGAGATGATGGGTGCATGGATAGATCTAAATACTCGAAAATTAATACCACTTCCGGAAGAAATGAATCAGTTTATGGATAAAGTGGAGCGTCCTGATAATTTTAAAATTCTTACCAAAGAAGACACTAGAAAATTTGCAAAAATACCACAAGACCTAAGCTAGTTTTTTAGTTTTTTTGGTTACCAAATAAACACCTAAGAAGACTAATAGGGCAGAGATTATTTTGACAGCATTAAGAGAATCAGCTCCCATTGCCATGGCGAAACTTATTGCCAATAAAGGTTGTAAATAGATAAATGCACCAATTGTAGATGCTTTTAGTGTTTTAAGTGCAAATACATTTAATAAATAAGTAAAAAAAGTAGTTCCAATGACCACAAAAGCCATTTTCCATATGACGTCATAAGGAAGTGATGTCCATTGTACTTCGCTAAATTCTGAAATGGTAATAGGAAAATTAATAATAACTCCAATAAGGAAAAACCATTTCATTAAAGTAAAAGAATGGTATTTTGATGTTAGGGGTTTTACTAATACAAGATATATAGCATAAGAAGCAGCATTGACAATAAAAAGAATATTACCCAGTGGAATATTAGGAGCATCTTGCCTAGTTTCTGAACCAAAGAGAATCAACCCTAATGCTCCAGAAAAACCAAGTAGAATTCCAACAGTTCGTAACCATGTTATTTTTTCACTTAGAAAAATAGCAGATAAAACGAATACCAAAATAGGTGAAATGGTAATCATAACTGAGCTGTTTATTGGCGTAGATAATTGAAGTCCTTTAAAAAACATCAACATATTAATGACCATACCAAAAATAGCACACCCAAATATTCTTAGCCAATCAGCGCGATCAATTTTTTGTTTAGGAGCCCATATTGATGCCAGCCAAAAAAGTGCTGCAGCACCAATTACTCTAAGAAGAATAAAGCCAAAAGGTTTAATGTAAGTGGGCATTACACCTTTTGCCAAGGTGTGATTGATTGCATAAATTAGACTTGCACCAAAAGCTGCTAGTAATGCTGCCGTTCTTTTATCCATTAATAGCAATATTAGCAGCTTCCACTACTTTTTTACTATTACCGATAAATATTTGATTATCAAATAATAGTACTGGACGCTTTAAGAAGGTATAATGTTCTAGAATTAAATTTTTGTAATCGTCTTCTGCTAGTGCTTGATTTTTTAGATCTCTTTCTTTATAAAGCCGTGCTCTTTTACTAAACAGGGATTCATATGAACCAGCTAACGATTTCATTTCTTCTATTTGAACTAAGCTAATGCCTTCTGATTTAATGTCTTGCAAAACGAAATCAGAAGAAAGGTTTAGTTCGTTCATGATGCGTTTACAAGTATCACAAGTTGATAGGTAATATATTTTTTTCACAGATTTATATTTAAAATGTCAAAATCAACACAAAGGAAATTCATTTCTCTTTGAAAACTCATATTTTTGGGTAAAAATTAAGAACGTTTACTACTTAAATATGAGAGATCAATTAGAAATCACAAGAACCAATAGAAAATTACTAGCCAAAATTATGGATAACTTTTCATTGGAAGATCTAAACAAAGTTCCCCAAGGGTTTAATAATAATTTGATTTGGAATATTGCTCATGTAGTGGTTACGCAACAATTACTTACTTACAAATTAAGTGGATTACCAATGATGATTAGTGATGAGATGATTGTTAAATATCGTAAAGGGACTAAAACAGAAGGTTTGGTAAGTAAAGAAGAGGTAGAAAAAGTAAAAGAACTTCTTTTTACTACCATTGATAAAACTGAAAAAGACATAGATGGTAGTATTTTTGAAGGGTATCAAGAATATCCTACTAGTACTGGTTTTGTATTAAAATCTGTAGAGGATGCTATCAATTTTAATAATTTTCATGAAGGAATACATCTCGGATACATTTTAGCGCTCAAGAAGTCATTATAGAATAGTAGTCGTAAAATAATCCACTACTTCTTCTTTTTTAAGTTTTAATTCTATAGGTCCTTCAGCGTATGAGCTTATTTCATATTGGTTATAGAAAAGAATAATATGGGTCTCTGTTAACCCAATGTTATTTGGCAAACTAAAAGTGTTATTATCAAAGAAGAAGCCAGTACTATTTATAGATTGTTCATTAGGAATAGCGTACTTCTCTCTAAATATTTTTTCGACATATATTGAAAAGTTGTTTACATTCTTTAGCAGTTTTTCTTGTGGTATAATTGCACCAGTTTTTGCATCAATGTTTATGTATTTTGAATTGCCACTTCCGTGAGCACCTCCAGTAAATATATAAGAATCTATTAGAATAGAAAGAATGAATTTATTCTGATAACTGATGTCACAGTTTATACTTGCTTCATATGGAATAATTTCTTCTGGAAATTCCTTTTTTATTTCTTGATAGGAGTTATTAAAATTTTTAAGTGCTTCTTCTATGTTGTCTATAGAGGTGTCATCTTCTACGTTTAAGCTAGTACTGGCAGCCTTTTCTATTTGAATATTGATTTTTTTTGCAATTTCATTTTCATTTATAGATTCGAGAAGAAAAATTTCTGTAATAGCGCAATCAGAGCTATTGCAGTCAAAATAATCATCAATGGCGATAGTGCGTTTATGAAAACTTAAAGGTTCACTCTTTTGGCAGCTATAAAAACAAATAGAGATTACTGCTAAAAAAAGTGACTTAAGATTGGTGTTAGTTTTTGTGTTAATCATCTACTAAAGATATTCATTGAAATATGATTAGAACGAATTAAGTTATAAATTTGTTTTAGTTTTTTAACAAAATAGATTACAAGTTGGTTTTTTTCAGTTCTGAAATATAAGAATTGATCGAAAGAACATATAAAAAATAAGAACACTGATAAAAATCGAGGAATCGTGAAGTTTAATACCAAAACAATACACGGAGGACAAATACTTGATCCTGCTTACGGATCTGTAATGCCTCCAATATACCAAACTTCTACCTATGCTCAAACTACTCCTGGAGGACACAAAGGGTTTGAGTATAGTAGAACACATAATCCAACTAGAAAATCTTTAGAAAATGCTTTGGCAAGTCTTGAAAACGGAAAACATGGATTGGCTTTTGGATCAGGATTAGCAGCTATTGATGCGGTACTTAAATTATTAAAACCTGGCGATGAAGTGATTTCGACAAATGATCTCTATGGGGGAACCTATAGGTTGTTTACCAAAATTTTTGAAGGTTTTGGAATAAAATTTCATTTTATTGGAATGAAAAATTCGGGTAACGTTGAAAAATATATTAATGAAAAAACAAAACTGATTTGGGTAGAGACACCAACAAACCCGATGATGAATATTATTGATATTAAAGCAATTGGTAAGATTTCTAACAAACATAATCTTCTATTAGCCGTAGATAATACATTTGCAACACCTTATTTACAGCAACCTTTAGATCTTGGTGCCGATATCGTAATGCATAGTGTTACTAAATATATTGGAGGGCATAGTGATTTGATAATGGGTGCTTTGATAGTTAAGGATGATGAAATTGCGAATCGCCTATATTTTATTCAAAATGCAAGTGGCGCGGTCTGTGGTCCACAAGATAGTTTTTTAGCTCTTAGAGGAATTAAGACATTACATGTTAGAATGCAACGTCATTGCGAAAATGGAGAAACCATAGCAAATTATCTAAAAAATCATCCTAAAATTGAAAATGTATATTGGCCAGGATTTATAGATAATCCAGGTTATAGTGTAGCTAAAGAACAAATGAATGGTTTCGGCGGCATGATATCTTTTGTTACAAAAAACAGTAATTATAAAGAAGCGATAAGAATTGTTGAAAATTTGAAAATTTTCACATTAGCAGAATCACTTGGCGGAGTAGAAAGTTTAGCAGGACATCCAGCAAGTATGACACATGCGTCAATTCCAAAAGAAGAACGAGAAAAGACTGGTGTTGTCGATTCTCTGATTAGATTAAGTGTAGGAATTGAGGATGTAAACGACCTAATATCAGATTTAGAGCAAGCTATTGGATAGAGTGTTATTAAATTCAAAAAATTAGATGTAATTTTTTGATAATATCATATATTTGACCAAATAAATTAACCATTAAATAAGAATCTTTTAATCCTATTAACATATGCAAGCAAAAATAGATGCATTTATGGAAGAAGTAAGAGCTCGTAATTCACATGAGCCAGAGTTCTTACAAGCGGTACAAGAAGTTGCGGAAACTGTAATACCGTATATCGCTACACAAGAAATATATAATGGAAAAAACATTCTATTAAGAATGGTAGAACCAGAGAGAGCCATAATGTTTCGAGTACCTTGGGTAGATGATAAGGGAGAAATACATGTAAATCGTGGATATAGAATTCAAATGAATTCTGCGATTGGTCCTTATAAAGGCGGATTACGTTTTCACCCATCAGTAAATTTAAGTATTCTTAAGTTTCTTGCTTTTGAGCAAGTGTTCAAAAATAGTTTAACAACGCTGCCAATGGGTGGTGGTAAAGGAGGTTCAGATTTTGATCCTAAAGGAAAATCCGATGATGAGATTATGCGTTTTTGCCATAGTTTTATGAGTGAGCTTTTTAGACATATTGGACCTAACACAGATGTTCCTGCTGGAGATATTGGAGTAGGTGCACGTGAAATTGGTTTCTTGTTTGGGATGTATCGTAAAATGCGTAATGAATTTACCGGAGTTTTAACAGGAAAAGGATTAACCTGGGGAGGATCTGAGATTCGTCCAGAAGCTACGGGTTATGGTACCGTATATTTTGCAGAAAATATGCTAAAAACCAAAGGCAATTCTTTTGAAGGAAAAACAGTTTTAGTATCAGGTTCAGGAAACGTGGCGCAATATGCTACAGAAAAAGCTATTCAGTTAGGTGCTAAAGTAGTAACCTTATCTGATTCTTCAGGTTATATCTATGACGAAGATGGAATTGATAATGATAAGCTTAAGTTTGTAATGGAACTTAAGAATGAGAGAAGAGGACGTATAAGTGAGTATGCTGAAAAATACAGTTCTGCAAAATTTCATAAAGGAAAAACACCTTGGGGTGAAAAGTGTGATATTGCATTACCTTGTGCAACACAGAATGAATTGAATGGTGATGATGCTACAAGATTAATTGATAACGGATGTATGTGTGTTAGTGAAGGAGCTAATATGCCTTGTGATTCTGATGCTGTCGCAGCTTTTCATAAAGCTAAGATATTTTTTGCACCAGGTAAAGCATCAAATGCGGGAGGAGTTGCTACTTCTGGATTGGAGATGACCCAAAATTCTCTACGTTTTAAATGGACAAGAACAGAGGTTGACGAAAAGCTAAAACAAATAATGAACGATATTCATGAAAAGTGTGTTCAATATGGAACAGATGATGATGGTTATATTGATTACGTTAAAGGAGCAAATATTGCAGGTTTTGTAAAAGTTGCTGATGCTATGTTAGCTCAAGGAGTTATATAAATAATAATAAGTATTTATTGTGAAAGCCGTTCTTACTATAAAGAACGGCTTTTTTCATTATTTGAAAGCAATAATTAGTATTTTAGCGTGTTATCAAGGCAGCGTTAATATCACTCCGTAATTATGCGATACTTCAGACAGTTAATACTTCTAATTTTTCCGGTATTTCTATTTTCTCAGGATTTTAGTAATCAATGGACAGGGCATTATTCCTATTTTCAAATTAACGATTCCTATGCAATAGAAAATAAAATTTATGTTGCTTCTGAGAATACAATTTTTATCTACGATACGGATACAAGAACTTCGGAAACCTTTACTACTGTAAATGGTTTGTCTGGAGAAACAGTATCTACAATTTATCATAGTTCAATATTTGATATTACTGTTATTGGTTATGATAATGGATTGTTAGAGCTAATAGTTGATGATGAGGTAATAACTTTTATCGATATTTTAGAGAAACCGACGATTCCTCCAACACAGAAAAGGATCAATCACTTTTTTGAAAATGGTAATATATTGTATGTCTCTACAGAGTTTGGGATCGTAGAGTTTAATTTAGAAAGAATAGAATTTGGTGATACGTTTTTTGTGGGTCCAGCTGGATCACAAATAAATATAACCGGAACGGTAGTTTCAAACAATGTGATTTATGCAACTACTTCGAATAATGGAATTTTAAATGCAAATGTTGACAACCTTAATTTAGTTGATTTTAACCAATGGATAACATTAGTTCCAGGACAGTATAGAGGAATTACATTATTTAATGAGGAGATTTTGGTATGGGAGAATAATAACCTTATCAGTCGTCTTGATGGACCAGTTCTAACTACAGTTGTAACAGCCTCTAGTGATGTAATAGATGTTTCTATCGATTCTGACAATTTAATAGTTGTTAATACAGATCGAGCATCGGTATTTGATACAAGCTTTAATGAAACTACATCGGCAATTAGTACAACTGGAGATTCTTTTTTGTTAAAGACCGCGTTATCTTTTAATAACACACTATATCTAGGAACAGATAGTAGAGGATTATTACAAGTTGATTTTAATGATCTTACTAATAAAACTTCAATATCTCCAGAAGGACCATTAAGTAATTTTACTTTTGGGATAGAAGCATCAAATAGTAAACTGTGGGTAGTATTTGGTCAATATGATGTGAATTTTAACCCGTTTCCATTACAACAAAGAGGGATAAGTAAACTCACTTCTGAAGGATGGTTAAATATTTCTAAAGATGAGGTTATGGGTGCTACATCTTTATCTCATATTACTATTAATCCCAATAATGAAGATCAGGTTTTTATAAGTAGTTTAAGTAGTGGTTTATTAGAGATCAATGATAATGTAGTAACTAATTTATATAACAACCTTAATAGTGGTTTTGAGTCATTTGTAACAAATGATCCAATTTTTGTGTTTCTTAACGGCTCTGTTTTTGACAATGATGGAAATCTGTGGGTTAATAACGCTAGGGTTGACAATGGTTTGAAAAGATTTTCTCCTGGTGCGACACAAACGCTTAATGTTAATTTAAGCAGATCAATACCTAATGCTTTAAATAATTTAGGTTTTACGGATACGGTGATAGATAGAGACGGAAATTTGTTTGTTGGTGGATTTAATTCGGGTGTGATTGGTTACAATACTGATACAGAAAGTCAAATTCAATTATCTGGTGAGACTGAGGGTTCTAATCTTCCTAGTGATTATGTACTTGCTTTAGAGGTCGATCGGAATAATCAGTTGTGGATTGGTACTTTTAGAGGTATAAGGGTTTTGTTTAATACCTCTGGAGTGTTTCAGCAAAGTAATCCCCAAGCAAGTCAGATTATTATTTTAGATGATGAAGGTGTTCCTCAAGAATTATTATTTGATGAGACAATTACTGATATAGAAGCAGATGGGTCTAATAATAAATGGGTAGCTACTGCATCATCAGGAGTGTTTTATTTCTCTTCTGATGGGCAAGAGACATTAGCTCATTTTACGGCTGATAATTCTCCGTTACCTACAAATAATGTATTAGATATATCAGTAGATGATTCTACGGGTTCTGTTTATTTTGCAACTGAGAAAGGTTTATTAGAGTTTAAAGGAACTGCTACTGGACCAGAAGATAATTTAGATAATGTAGTTGCATTTCCTAATCCGGTGCGCCCAGGATTTAATGGGCAGGTAACAATAAAAGGTTTAACAAGTAGATCAAATGTAAAGATCACTGATATCGAAGGTAACTTGGTATATGAAGAAGTTAGTGAAGGTGGAAGTATTCAGTGGGATACTACCGCTTTTGGAAGGCATAAGGTAGCGTCTGGAGTTTATCTTATTTTAGTTACAGGAGAAGATCAAGCAGAAACAACTGTTTCTAAGCTTTTGATAGTTAGGTAATGATTGTAAATACTCCAGCCATAGTAATTCATTCTTTGCGTTATGGAGAAAGTGATTTAATAGTTTCCCTATTAACAAAAACTAGTGGATTACGTTCCTATTTGCTAAAAGGAATATTAAAATCTAAAAGAGGAAAAATACGATCTTCTTTGTTTCAGCCATTGACGTTACTAGAAATTGAAGCAAATCACAAAGATAAAGGTACTTTAGAAAGAATTAAAGAAGCTAAAATTCTAATACCTTATCAATCTTTGCATACTGATTTTGTTAAAAGCTCATTAGTATTTTTTCTTTCAGAAATATTAAAAAATACAATTCAAGAACAAGAAATAAATGAGGATCTTTTTCATTATTTAGAAACAACATTTTTGTGGTTAGATTCACATGATAATATTGGTAATTTCCATATTTCATTTTTAATAAAGTTGACACAATATTTAGGGTTTTATCCAGATACATCTAATATTTCTTCATCGGTTTTTAATATGCAAGATGGTTGCTTTCAGGAGGATTCTTCTAACATTTATTGTCTCGAAGGAAATAGTGTTTTGGTACTCAAGAAGTTTTTGGGCACGACATTTGAGGAAAGTATGAGTATTAAAATGTCTAGAATGGTAAGAAATGAGATTCTTAATACGTTATTAGTATATTTTGAGCTACATTTGCACGGTTTTAAAAAACCAAAGTCACTTTCGATTTTGAATGAAATTTTTAGTTAAGTAATGCGCTTATTTTTAATTGTTGTATTCACTTTATTTTTTGTAACGGAAAATACTGCTCAAAGTATTACTGTGCTAAGCAGGTCAAATAACCAGCCTATTCCTAGTGTTACAATTCATAATAAAACGAAATCAAAAACTGTTATAACAGATTTTGATGGTATAGCGGATATTTCCGATTTTTCGGAAACAGAAATACTATATTTTGTTCACATATCCCACATAAGCTTTGCTACTACTAAATCTGAAATTCTAGCTTTATCAAATAAAGTGTATTTGGAGGTGGATGAAAATCAATTGTCAGAGGTGGTGATTTCTGTTTCTAAGTGGGAACAGGATAAAAAAGATGTTACTCAAAAGATTGTTAGTATTACATCTGATGAAATCTCTTTCTCTACACCACAAACTTCGGCAGACCTTTTGCAGAGCAGTGGGCAAGTGTTTATACAGAAAAGTCAATTGGGAGGAGGTAGTCCAATAATTCGAGGATTTTCTACTAATCGATTATTACTTACGGTGGATGGAGTTCGAATGAATAATGCTATTTTTAGGGGTGGTAATGTTCAAAATGTGATATCTGTAGATCCATTTACAATAGATAGAACAGAAGTTATATTAGGACCTGGTTCTGTAGTTTACGGAAGTGATGCTGTAGGAGGTGTGATGAACTTTTACACAGCTCAACCTAAAATAGCTATACGAGGAAAGAATAAATTTAGTGGAAATGCTATAGCTAGGTATGCTAGTGCGAGTAATGAAAGAACAGGTCATGTAGATTTTAATATAGGCTTAGAGAAGTGGGCATTTCTAACTAGTGTAAGTTATACAGATTTTGATGATCTTACAATGGGAAGTCATGGCCCTGATGATTATTTACGAAATGAGTATGTAGAAACAATAGATGGTGTTGATACTCTAATTGAAAATGATGACCCGAAAAGTCAGGTTTTTACTGGTTATAATCAATTTAATTTTTTGCAAAAGGTACATTTTATTCCTAATGAAAGATGGGATATTAATGCAGGATTTATTTATACAAAAACTTCTGATTATCCTAGATATGATCGATTGATCCGTCGTAGTGATGTGGGTTTAAGATCTGCCGAATGGTATTATGGACCTCAAAAATGGTTAATGGGAAATCTTCAATTAACTAATAAATGGAAAAATAAATTATACGATAAAGTAAAATTTACAGCTGCCTATCAGAATTTTCAGGAAAGTAGAAATGATCGGGATTTTGGAGATGATATCTTATCAAGAACAAAAGAGGATGTAGATGCATATTCTGCAAATCTTGATTTTGAAAAGAAATTTGATGATAAAACAACGATATATTATGGTTTGGAATATATCTTGAATCAAGTCTCGTCAGAGGGTTCGGAACTTAATATTTCTACCAATGATGTTGTTGCCGCACCATCTAGATATCCGGATGGGTCTACATGGCAGTCCATTGCTGCATATGCCAGTTTAAAAAGTAAGTTAACTGAAAAATTAAGGTTTCAAGGTGGGTTGCGATACAATAGGATTATTCTGTATTCAGAATTTGATGATACGTTTTTTGACTTTCCTTTTAGAGAAGCAAATATTGATACGGAGGCTTTTACAGGTACGGCAGGAATTAGCTGGTTACCAAATGATATTTTACAGTGGAAGTTTAATTTTTCTACAGCATTTAGAGCACCTAATATTGATGATGTGGGTAAAATTTTTGATTCGGAACCAGGGTCAGTAGTAGTGCCAAATCCAGATTTAGAACCAGAATATGCTTATAATGGAGAAATTGGGTTGACTGCCAATGTTGGTAAGAATTTCAAGATTGATTTGGCAACCTATTATACGCAATTGGATAATGCTTTAGTTCGAAGAGATTTTTCTCTTAATGGAGAAACTGAAATTATTTTTGGAGGAGAGCTAAGCAATGTACAAGCGATTCAGAATGCAGCCAATGCTCAGATTTATGGTTTTGAGGCAGGTTTTAGTTATGATTTTATAAAGAATTTTAACCTTTCTTCTAAATATACATTTACTGGTGGAGAAGAAGAGTTGGATGATGGATCAGTTTCTCCTTCAAGACATGTTGCTCCTCAGTTTGGTAGTACAAATCTTAATTATACAAATGATAAATGGATGATTGATTTTTCTGCAATTTATAATGGGCAATTTGATTTTGAAGAGTTGGCTCCTTCTCAACAAAACAATGACTTTTTATATGCATTAGATGAAAATGGAAATCCATATTCTCCTTCTTGGTATACACTTAATGTGAGATCAAGATATCAGTTTACTAAAAGTTTACAAGCAACGTTAACAGTTGAGAATATTACTGATCAACGTTATCGACCATATTCATCTGGTATTGCCGGAGCAGGAAGAAACTTTATTTTATCCTTAAAGTATTCTTTATAATATAAAAACAACACTTCTGAAAGATACATTATACATATTTGACATTGATGGGACATTGACGGATAGTGTACCTATGTATTTAATCTCTGTAACCAAAGCTATGATGAGTATGGGGATTAATAATATTGATACAGACTATAATAATTATAAGCATCATACTGATAGTTATGCGTTGCGATATAATTATGAGCGAAGTTTTAAACAAGATCTTTCAGAGAATCTTTTAGGGGACTTTGAGAATAATTTGGTAACACAAATGCTAGAATTCGATCCGGTAAAAGAAATTAAAGGAGCTCAATCTTTAATACAATCTTTTAGAGATAAGTCTATTCCGTTTTGTTTTGCTACGGGAGCACTTCCTAAACCTGCAATGCTTAAATTAGAGCAATGTAGTATATGGTACGACGAGTTATTACTGGCTACTTCTATGACACACGAATCACGAGAAGGCTTTGTAATGGATGCTTTGAAAAGAGCAAAAGCCTTTTATAACATATCGGAGTTTACTAAGATTATCTCGGTGGGCGATGGGCTTTGGGATCTAAAAACGGCTCAAAACTTATCTTTAGATTTTGTTGGTATTGGAGATAAGAATAAGGAGAAACTACTACAGAATGGTGCTACTAGATGTTATTCCAATATAGATGAATTCAGTAAAAGTATATTCTAGTTTTCGAGTACTACTTACTTCTTAATTTTTCCATTAAATCACTGTCAAAACTTTTTTTAAGCGTAGTAATTTCTTTTACATTTTCATTAGGTATTGCAATGGATAAGACGTAATGTTTTATTTTCCAGCCTTTAGTTGTTTTCTCTAACACACCGCTACCTCTGCAGATTCCCATTTGAGTATCTAATAATTCATCAAACCAAGCTAATTTACTGTCAGTTTGTGCAAATATATTTCTTTCTAACGTGCTAAAACTCCATGCTTTTCCTTTATCAAAATAAGGTTTAGAGAATGCTTTAAAGGAAGCTAAATTCCAATTCTCTGTAGCATCAGTTCCAATAAATATAGCATCATTGGTCATCAAACCAAAATAGGAATCAAATGATGCATCAGCTGCAGCTTTATGCCATTGTTCTAATACGGTATTGATTTCTTTTTTTGTTTGGGCTTGAAAAGTAATGGTAATTGCAAAACATATAAAAACTACTAAATTCTTCATATTATTTTATTCTTCGATTTCAATATTCTTTTCTTCTGGAGATAAAATGGAATCTCTTAGGATGTCACGTTCTCTAAGAAGTTCTTTTTCAATGTTTTCTGGAATTGCTAATGATAATTCATTTAGCTGAATAATAAGACTATTATAAGCTGTAAGTAATCTAATATTGGCGTCCATAAGTTTCTGAGAATCTTGACTAGTAGTTTCAGTAAGTTGTAATAACAAACCCGATTCCGTTGTTAGTACCGCGATTCTAGAACTGATGTTATTTACCTTTAAATCTTCGGACACATTTTCTTTAAAAGACTGAACAAGTAAATTCATACTATCAGCGTATTTTTTGATATAAAAAGGGTTTGATTTGCTCATAGATACTATTAACTTTTTAAGATTCTGAAAATCCTCAAAGTTTTCAATGTCTTTTGAAGCTTGCGGAGATAGTTTTAATACATCTATTTCGACTTTTTCTTTAGATAAACTATCTAGCTTAACTATTTCAACTTCTTCTTGTATAGTAGTATTTTCTTTTTTACAACTTACGCAAATGATTGTAACGGTAACTACTGTATATAAAAATGATCTCATCATAAGATTTTCAATAACAGACCAAAAATAGGGAATATCGTTGCAACTAAAAATTAAAAGCCTTAGGTATTATAGACCTAAGGCTTAAAACAATTTATTAATATGATATTATAGATTATGCATAATACCAAGCCCCATTAACATAAACTACTTCTCTCCATCCTCTGGAGCTGTAGTAGTACCATTTATCATTATATCGGTATACTCTTAGTCCATAAACTGTATAGTATTGTCCATTTTCATAAGTCGGTTCACCACCGCCGTCTCCACCATCGGGATACATTTTATCTATTCCTTCTAAATCAGCAGTAGACAATGCATTTCTCTGTACAGAGTATGTGCTTCCATCTTTTTTGGTAATTGTTGGCTGACCGTTCTTAGAGAATGAATACGCTCCATACATCATAATTGATCCAAAATCTAAAGAACTAGTATATTCGTCTCCGTCATATCCTTGTTCTACATAGGTTTTAAAGTTGAAATCTCTACCAGATTGAATATTTTGAAAATTAATAGTTACATATTGATCTCTATCAGCTCTACTTTGTTCGTGCCATAATCCAACAGCATGACCAATTTCATGAATAGTGTTTCCAGTACTGCAACCACTTGCTAAATTGATGTTTTGTCTTCCACCTACCATTCCTACACTTGATGAACATCCACTCCCAGGTCTAAAGTATATATAGTTGGATTCGTTAGTTCTTTCAATAAAAGTAAGATTCGTATTGTTTTCCCAGCTAGCAATTGCATTGGTAACTCTAGCTTTATTAGGAAGATCATTTGCTATGGTATAGTAAACTTTATTATCAGGCCATCTTCCAGAGGTACGTCCAACACTTCTGCTTAAAGAAGGATCTTGTCCGTCTTCTAATACAAAATTAGAGTCTTCTGTATAGACTTCGTCTTTAGGAAGAATAATGTCACCTTCAAAAATTCTTTTTCCGTCTACTAGTTCATAGTTGATAGGTAATCCTGCATAAAAACCTTCTTCGGTTGTTCCAATTTTGTCAAAATTTGCTCTTTCGGCGCCATCAAAGATTTGATTGTCAGGTTCTAGGTTTTCTAGTTCAGAAATTGGTTCATTTTCTGAACATGAGAGTACGGCAAAGGCTGCACTCATCAATAAGATTGATTTGTTGATTTTCATTTGAGTTTGTGTTTAAATTATTAACATTATGTTAAACCCAAATGATTATTAAATATTATTTTTTTGTAACAAATTAACTTTTGATCAGAAAAAATAGTTAAAATGTTCAACTTAGTTTAGAAGTATTTTGAAATTGAAATTCTAAGAAAACTGTCTTCTCTAAAGTTTGATAATATAAACTCGTTTGGGTCTATATTGCTAAATACTCTAGCTTCGACCGATGCTGTCCAAGTACTTCCGAAACGTCTAGAAGCTTCTAAACTGAAAATTTTGCTACTAGATTCTAGATCAGCAATTCCACCTATTAGTATGGAAGTATCCTGAGTATCATTAAATGCAATACGACTTCCTATGAAAATATCATTTTGTAATGCATTTAATGCAAGTGCATCACGTTCATCATATAAGTATTCACCTAAGATACCAATGTCTAAACCATCTCCATCAATATTGGAAAATGTGTATTCTAAGCCAGCAACCAGAGCAAAGAAATCCTGGACATCCACATGTCTATAGATAGATTCTAGTTTCCATAAAAAAGCATCATGCGTAATTTGTAAATCTAACCCTGTTTGGTTAATTACTGGATAAAATGCATTGATATTTCCTAGGTTATCAAATGTAAATAAGGGTTCTCTACCTGTTCCGTAAAAGTGAGATATTCCTATATCTAAAATACTGAAGTAATGTTTCCAGCGAAATGCAATATCTTGTCGCCATTCTTCTGCACTACTTTCATAAGTTAAATCGTTTTTATCAATTACAACAGGAAATCTTAGTCTTCCTTTGGTGCCTGAAAAAGTTCGTTTCCTATGATAAGGAAGATAGAAAAAATCAAAAGAACCAAATTTTTCAGTAGTCCAAGTAAATTGAGCCATGGGTTGCCCTAGCTTTTCTTCTCCGTCGAAAGTTTCTACGGCATCTGTTTGATTAATAATATCGACTAAGTGATTGCTTTCAGTTACGCCCCAGTATACTTTTTTTAACCCAAGACTTAATTCCCAGTTCTTATTAGCTTTCTGGTAATAGAGTTCTCGGATATCCCAATGTGTTCTTTCATCATCAACATCAAGTCTGAAAAACCCTTTAAAATTAATGCTTTCATATCCTTTATTCCATGCTATCGAATATTCTGGGGTTATACCTAACGAGGGAAAATGATCTTTTTGCCCTTCAAAAAGGGGGTTGTCATAAAAATAGCGGTATTCTCCTTCTAATTCTAATTCAAAATCTTGGGTAACTTTTTTATCTTCTTCTTGGGCAATTATAAGTATGGTATGTAGTAGAGTAAGAAGAAGTAAATAGGGTTTAAATTTCATTTTTATAATATTATTAAGCACACATAGACCGTCTTTATTACTAGAAGGACATTTGGTAAAGAGTAAGATCAGAACTAAAAACGTGTCTTATGTGTGCTAGGATTTTGAGATTATTTCCCAGCTCTTTTAAGAGCTACTTGTGTAAAATCATCTTCGGATAATTCGGATTCGAAATTGTAATCACTAAATTTTAATTGTGTTTCTTTATTGCTTTGGTGATTTACCATATCTAAGGTTAATGCTCTCCAAAATTTACCTTTATATAATTTATAATCACTGTAGGTAAGTGTTTTTAGTAAAGAGTTTTTGCGATCGTAGAATTCTACTTTTTCTAAACGATATGCTTTATCTTTGTTATAGGTAACTACTCTCCTTGTATATCCGGATTTTGGATCTACAGGATCTTGTTCTACGACAAGTAAATTCCCGTTTTCTTCCAGAAATTTATAACTATATTTTTCTACTTCCTGAGAGGAGAGATCTTCATAGGCAAATTCGCTACCTACAAAAGGACCAGACTTATTGTTTGATGAAATTCTTTTCACTCTTTTTATGGATGGTAAAAAAAGCCATTGATCATCAGACCCTATTTTGTGTGTAAAAGTAAGTGTTGAAGTTCCTTTTACATCTTTAGGGCTATTAAATACAATCATGGATTTATCACCATCATCAGACTGTTCTAAGGTTCTAGTAATTAATAAACGTTCGCTTGTTTGGCCATTTTTATTTTTTAAAGTCATTTTTAGATTTACTATCGAACTATTAAAACCTTGATCGGCTTTGTCGGCTTCTTTGGCAATTTGTAAACCTCGTTCTTCTGCACTTTGTGCTTGTGTCATGGAAATGCTTAGTAAAGCGATTCCTGTTAAAATTAATTTTTTCATTATTTTATTTTTTAAAATTATTTGTCAAGTTGTATTTGTGGTTTTAAATCTTTTACAGCATCTTTTGATTCATTCTTTTTACTAGTTAGAATAAGAAGTGAAGGAAGCAGTATAAAATCGATGATTAAGGCTGATGAGATTATGATTAATGTAATTCTTGCCATATAGCTGTTTAATGCAAAAGAAGAAGTAGAAAGTACTGCGAATCCTGCTAGTAGGACAATAGTGGTAGTTACTAAAGCTTTACCTACTGTTTCAAAAGCATAAATCACAGCTTCTTTAGCATCATAACCTAATTCTCTTCGAGCTCGTAAAAACTTACTCATAAAATGAACAGTGTCATCTACTATGATCCCTAATGTCATTCCGAATACGATTACCATTCCTGTATTAATTTGGGCTTTATATAGGGCCCAGAAACCAAAACCAACTAAAACAGGAGTTACATTTGGAATAATACTTAAAATACCTAATTTGAAATTTCTTAATGCAAACATTAATACAAGGGATATTAAAATCAATGCAATAATATTACCAGTAAACATACTGTCTGCTTGTCTAAAACCAAGTGTAGAGAACATTAATGTTGGACTCACACCTATTGCGTGCATTGGTTTTGGTGTATTGTTTTGTAACCAAGTTTCTGCACGATCTGCAAAAGCGATCATATCAGCACTTTTAATATTTTCGATGGTGACAGTTACACGTGTTTCCGATTTATCTACGTTAATTTGATTGTTTAAATCCAATCCGAATGGAAGAGATAATTCATATAGCAATAAGTATTGAGCTGCTTCTTCACGACTTTTTGGGATCTTATAATAGTTTTGATCATCACCGTGCATAGAACGATTTACTCTTCTAGCAACTTCACTAAAAGCGTTTACATGTACAACTTCTGGTTGTTCATTGAGCCAATTTTCGAATTCATTTAGTTTGTTTAGATATTGTGGGTTGTTAATCCCTCCACTTTCTCCGCTACCTACAGAGAATTCTACATTATAGATACCTGTTAGGTTTTCACTGATATAATCAGTATCGGTTCTAAACGTAACAGTCTCATCAAAATAGTTAATAAACTCATCGTTAAACCTATTTTTTGTGGCTAAAAATGTCAAAATACCAATAACAATTGTTGAGATAATTGTAAGTCTTACGGGTTGTTTAGCAACCGTATGTCCTAAAGAGGTATACCAACTTATTTTTTCTGAAGTTGCTATTTCCTTAGTTTTTACTTTTATTGGTAATATTGCCATTAAAGCGGGCAGTGCTGTAGTGGAATATAGGAACGCCATAGTCATACCGAAAGCGGTAATATTTCCTAAATCCCAGAATGGCGGAACATCTCCGAAATTCATAGTTAAAAACCCAATGACTGTGGTTAAGCTAGTAATGAAAACTGGCATAAAATTAAGTCGCATAGATTCTACCAATGCATCTTTTTTGGAGAATCCATCTTTTCTCATTTTCTGAAGCATGGTGATCAAAATGTGAATACTATCTGCAACCGCTAATGTTAATATCATAGTAGGAAATACAGAAGATGGAGGAGTTAATTTTATACCTGCTAATCCAACAAATCCAACAGCACTCATAATTGAAAATATAACTACTACAAAAGTTGCAATAGTACTATAGATATTTCGTGTAAGAATGAAGGTTGTAATAATAACAATGATTAACATAATCATGGTCAGCATAAGGTCATTCATAGAGGATTCGAAGAATGCCGTATTTAATGGAACTAATCCAGAAGAATGGATTTCAAA
Organism: Aquimarina sp. AD1; assembly: GCF_003443695.1. Lineage (NCBI taxonomy): Bacteria > Pseudomonadati > Bacteroidota > Flavobacteriia > Flavobacteriales > Flavobacteriaceae > Aquimarina > Aquimarina sp. AD1. Next base: position 4,132,041 of record NZ_CP031966.1, read on the forward strand.
GTTTGGATACTTATTTTTAAAATCTGAAATAGTACTGCGGATGAAAGCGGTAACTTCTGGTATTTCTTTCGCACTATCTTCACCAGGCAGTCGTACTGTTACGTTGATTGCTGTTACTGTGCCGGTTTCATTAAGAATACGATTTACCAAAAGTGGTTCTTTTAATGCTTTTTCTTTAATTACTTCAATTTCTGCTTCAGTTTTGTTAGAAGATTCATAGGAAAGATCGTCTACATAGAGATCATCACCTTGAGCACTAGTGTATTGGAAATTTGTAACAGCATCTACCCGAGAAGAGTAAGGGGTGTTCCATGCTTGGGCAGTAAGTTCTTCTATTGCAGTTAAATTTTCTCTTGTGAAAATATCACCATTAGACGGTGTTAAGACTATTACAACATTGTCATCCTTGGTATATTTTTCTTGTAGAGCATCGAATGCTTCTAGTTCTGGATTTGATTTACTGAAAAAGACATGATAATCTCCATCAAATTCCATATTTCCTTGCGAACCTAACCCCATCGCTAAGATTAAAGTTGCGATCAAAACTGGCCATTTGAATTTGATAACAAATTCTGCCCATTTTTTTGAAAAAGCATTGCCTAATTTTCTTATTGTATTCATTTTTTTAAATTTAGTTGACCAGTCGACTATATGTCATGTTATGTTGACTTAGTGTGATTTATGATTGTTTAATATATTGACGTTTTAATTTATTCTACTTGGACAAGTTTTGGTTAAATTTTTGAAATAAATTAATAATTGACCAGTCGTCTATTAATAGAATAAAAAAAAATTATTTAATTAATAAGTGTGTTACCATATTCAGATGATTATCGACAGGGTATGAATCTTTCATTTCTTTCATTGTTATCATCGCCCCTTTTCCTGCATCTTCAATAAATCCAACTAGATCCTCTGCATTAATAGAAGAATTTATTTCGCCGGATTGTTGGGCTTCTTTAACAACCTTGGTTATTTCAGTTTTCACCAAATTATGTCTATCTAATACAGCATTCCTTATGTTTTCGTTATGCTCAGACATTTCATTACTTAAATTACATCCAAGACATCCCATTTTGCATTCTAATTGTTCTTTTAAAACTTTTATACGGAATTGGTAAAAGTTTAGTAAACGTTCTTTAGGAGACCCATCACTATTTTGAAGAATATCCAAGGCAGGAGAAAATTGCATAGTAAAGTATTTATCCAATGCTTTTATTGCAAAATCTTCTTTACTATCAAAATAAAAGTAAAAGGAACCTTTTGGTACATCTGCTGCTTTTACAATGTCATTTACACTAGTGCCATTATAACCTTTGGACCATATGATCTCTACCCCTTTTTCTAGGAGATAATCCGCTTTGATTTCGTGTTTTAAGGTCTTTGACATTTTGATTTTTGAAAGAGCAAAATTATGACCACTCGTCTAGTAATTCAAAATTTATTGTGTTAAAGTTTTGTTTATTGTATTTAAAACACTGAAAATAAGAAGATTAAAATAAATGTCAATTAACCATTCCATTTCTTAAAATCGTTTCCTCCGTTGGTTTTTATTGTTTTGATATGATAGTTTTTAGAAGTGTACATAGCTTTTAGCACTTTAACATAACTTTCGGATTATTAACTCAAGTAGAAAGAAAAATAAATTTTATATATGGAAGATTTAGTTGATATATTTATGTCAGTCTGAGCTTGTCGAAGATGATTAAAACAATTTTTTTATATTATACTACGACAGGCTCAGTGTGACAATGGGGATGTTATGTTTCAAACATCATTTAAAGGCATCAGATCAAAACTATTTTACTGCGGCAATTGCCACATTGGCAATCATCTCACTAGCAGATTGGTTTAAAAATCCTAAGAATTGCTTTTCAGTCATTTGTGGGTTTTTCATAAACTGATCATAGTTACTGGTCCATACAATCATGGATTTTTGATATCCTAGGTCTATTACCTTAAAGTTGTTAATCATTCCTTTTGTGGGAACACCTTCTACTAATGCATATGTATAAGTGCGATTTTGATCATCAAACGCGATAATACTTTCTTTAAAGTATCCTTGTCCGTCTGCGGATGTACATACTCTTTGGCCACCGATTCCTTTTTCACCAGTCCATTTTACTTTAGAAATAGCAGACGAATATTTATCAATATCATCTAACTGTCTTAATTTATCCCAAACATTATCGGCAGAAGTATCTACAACCTTTGTTAAGGTGATATTGGCATTAGATTTTTGAGCATTAATATTCCTCGATCCTAATAGTATTATTACTAATAAGCATAAAAATTTTGTAAGTTTCATGATGTATTATTTTAAAAGTTATTACACTTTTTAGATTCTATAAAAAAGAAAGTGTGACAGCTTTAATAGAATTAGCAATATCAGTGTCATATGTAAAAAGGGATACCGCCTGGTATCCCTTTTTATACTAGTTTCTTAAAATTGCTTAGATTTTAAGGTCTTCCGGAGTAAATCCGTTATTAAATTTTATGTTGGTAGAAATCTCAGATAAAGATGGCTCTTTAGGATACTCTCCTTTTTCATTGGGGATATATGCATATCGATGTGTAGATACTTGTATACCATCAATTTCGGTATATGTTACTTTCATTAATAATACAGTCTCATTGATTCCCCAAGCGGGTAGAGAGAAATAGAATTGATCTATCAGTTTGGTTTCCGGATTTACGTAAAGAATATAGGCATCATTGGCTTCTTTACCCGTTTTTTGTGGATCATAGGCTACGGAGACCTTATCATACACTTTTCCGTTAATGGTTTCCTGACCTTTGTATTCATAAATGGTTCCGGGATCGCCAATTTTAAAGTTCATCATAAACCAGTAATAGTTTACCTGACGTAGGAAATCGGAAGTTCCAATCATTTTTTCATCAGTCATCGGTTTACCGTCCATACTTACTGAAGCTGTTCCTTTAGAAAAATTCTGTACGATGGTCTGTTCACCTTCAGGTAGTACATTTATTTGATGTGTGGTGTATTTACCCCAAGAATATTCGCCATCAAAAATATAGCGTTCGATAGAAACGTCTTTTTTTCCATCTGCTTGCTCGTAGGTATAGGTGTATTCTACATCCTTAAGATTCCAAATGTTGTTCCAACCTCCAGAAGCTTCGGCAACTGCATTAATAATAGTTTTAGGTTTAGTGACATCATAAGTAATTTCCTTTTTCTCAGGTTGCTTTTCTTCTACAGTTTTAGCGATTGAAGTTTCCGTAGTTAAATTCTCTTCTTTTTTCTGATTACAACTTAGTAAAGTTACCGATGTGCAAAGTATTCCTAATTTAATGAATTGTATGGTTTTCATGGTTTTGGTTTTAAGTAGTTTGTTCTATAAATTAAAGATACTAATAGCCTATCTAATATACTGTTAATCCAATGGTAAACTCTTTGTAAAAGTGAAGTGTCAAATTAGTATCTTTAATAGTTGTCACACATATTGTTTTGTTGCATCCAAGTAAAAAATAATCATGGAGAATCCTTTTTTAAAAGAGTATAGTGGTGATACTACAGATATTCAATTAGTTAATGAAGCTAAATCAGGTAATAAGAAATCTTTGGAGTTCTTAGTCCTAAAACATCAACCATATATCTACAATATTGCTTGGAAAATGGTTAAAAATCCTACTGATGCAGAAGATTTGACACAAGAAGTAAATATTAAAGTGATTACTAAGCTTTCACAGTTTAAAGGAGAAAGTTCGTTTAGAACTTGGCTTTATAGAATCGTTGCTAATCATTTTTTAATGTCTAAACGAAAACCAGCAGAGACGGTACTTGATAGTTTTGACACTATGGAACGCGCTTTAAGTAATACTCCTGATGTTGCATTGACGGCATTGGAGCAAGAGGAAAATAAGAAGGTAATTCGTGAAATGAATTACATGTGCATGAGTGGGATGTTACTGTGTTTAACTAAAGAACAGCGAATTACATTTATACTTGGAGAGATGTTCAATGCAGATCATACTATAGGCTCAGAAATTTTGGGAATATCTAAGAGTAATTTTAGGAAACGATTATCAAGAGCTAGAGCAGATATTTTTAGTTTTATGAATAATAAATGTGGATTGGTAAATAAAAACAATCCCTGTCGTTGTCATAAAAAAGTTACGTATGCTATAAAAGGCAAGGCTATAGACAGTAAAAATTTGTTATTCAATCGTGAGGAGTATTCTGAATTTAGAAATCTATTAAAACCTCAGGCAGATACGATGTTAGATTATGTAGATGATAAGTACGCTCAGTTATATCAGAAACTTCCATATAAAAACAATTTTGATAAAAGAACATTTTTAGAAGACATTGTGAATGATGAACATGTAAAGAAGCTTATGAATCTCAATTAGAAACTGCTAGGTATATATGTAAAACCCAAACAAAAAGTTTGGGTTTTTTTATGCTTGTTTGTCACACCGTTTTCTGATTTGCATCTAAGTATAAACTAAAACAAGATGAAGATTAAAGAAATAATTAGTATAGATGCTCCCGCAGCAAAAGTTTGGGAAGTGTTGTGGAAAGACTATGGACAAGTATGCGATTGGGCAAGTACTGTAAATCATTCCGAAAAACGTGAAGTACCTAATACATTAGAAGGAGGGCGAAGTTGCCATTCTACTTGGGGTGAAATTAGTGAAATTATAGAAAAAGTGGATGAGCATAATATGACATACACTTATTACGCGGATGGATTACCAGCTATGATGAAGAGCGCTAGAAATACCTGGAAAGTTCATAAAAGAGGTGTAAATACCTCGGAAGTTTCGATAGACCTCGAAATAGAACTTGCAACGATACCAAAAGCATTGATGAGTTGGATGATAGTACCCAAGTTGAAAAAAGATATTATACAAACTATGGTTGATCTTCGGTATTATTTAGAAACAGGTAAACAGACAGCTGCGAAACTGAAATCCGATGTAAAGTATTTTAAAAAGCATCCTTTAAAAACTGTTTAGTATTAGATCAAATTATAAATTATGAAAGCAACAATGAAAACTTGGATTTTGGGAACCTTTATGTTCATATGTAGTACGGTTGCTTTTTCGCAGAGCATGTCGAAGAAGCATCGAATCATTAAGGTAGAAATAGAAATTAAAGCATCACCAGATAGAGTATGGGAAGCTATGGTATTGGATTATGGGGAGATTTCTAATTTTTCTCCATATATATACACCTCTGATTATATTAATGGATCATTAAAGGGTGAACTCGGTGCCAAACGTAAATGTAGTTTTAATGAAAAGGGTACACGTTGGACACATGAAAGAATTGAAGAGATTGATAATGAGAATAAGGTGATGCGCAATATAGTAATTGATGCAGAAAAGTTTCCGTTGGATATAGATAATTCCCAGGCCTATTATAGAGTTAGAGATAATGGGAATGGAACTTCTACGGCCTCTTATGAGTTTCAGTTTAGAACGAAACCGGCATTTATCGGAGCAATTGCGAAAGGGAATTTTAAAAAAACGCTGATAGGAACGCTGATAGGTTTAAAACATTATGTTGAGACTGGAGAAAAAGTAAATGCAAGTAATGGAAGGTATAAGGAAATTAAAAAGAGATATCCAGAAGTAAAGGTGGTTAAGTAATAATTATTTTAGTAGGGTAACTAAAGGGTTTGTCTAGTTAATGACAACCCTTTTAGTTAAATTATATATTAAAATAAACCAATTGGTCTAATTTATAAAAACATTTTATATATTTGCTTTGCAATGGGATATAAGCATAATAAAGAAGAGATTTTAGAGGTCGGATATCAGGTAATCCGAAAGAACGGATACCATCATGTGGGAATCAACCAAATTCTTAAGGAAGCGGGAATACCAAAAGGATCTTTTTATAACTTTTTTAAATCTAAAGAAGATTTTGCAAGACAGGTAATTCAATACTATGGAGAAGGAAATAGGAAATGGCTTCAGGATATATTTCAAAAATCAGAGGAAACACCTATTAATACCTTAAAGTCATTTTATAAGTTATTAATTGGATATAACGAAGAAGATAATTTCTGTAGTGGATGTTTGATTAACAATTTAGGGATTGAAACAGGAAGATTATATGATTCATTAGCTGAAGAAACAAAGGAACAATTTGATCAATGGCTGGATGTAATAGCTGAGGTTGCCAGAAAAGGTCAGGAAGTAAAGGAAATAACAGATAGTTTTACTCCTAAAGAAATAGCTAATTATTTACATTCTGGATTTTATGGAACATTTTTCAAGATGAAAGTAGAAAGATCTAGAAAAGATATGGATACTTGGTTAGAAATGACTTTTAAGTTTATAAGGGTTTAATTTTTTTTAAATTAAAATAAGTAGAACGGTCTAATTATAAATATATGTTATGAAAACATTAGATGTAAATCAATTTACCAATGCTCCCAAGCAACTTGAGATAGGGAGGTTTATCAATGCACCAATCGATAAGGTTTGGGATGTAGTTTCCGATCACAAAGGAATGACATCTTGGATGCCAATGATCAAAGAAGTAGATCTTACTATAGCCAATCAAAGCGGTGAATGGAAAGAAGGATGTGAGCGGAATTGTCAATTCGGCCCTGACTTATTAGAAGAAAAAATAGTGTATTGGGATCCACCATATGGGTATGCATATATGATTGCAGATATGCATATTGTTAAGAATCATTTGGGTTATTTTAAGCTTATTGAAAAAATGGAAGGAACAGAAGTCATTTGGACTCAATATTATGATCCTAACGGGAATATTATAAAAAAATGGATGGCCAAAAATGTCATGTTACCATCAGTAATGAAGAAAGCTTTAAAAAATTTACAAAAGCAAACCAGTGTTTAATTTAAATCCAAAGAATCATGAAATTATTAATCAAATTGATATCTCTTGTAACAGCTATTTTGATCATTCAATCTTGCTCATCTGTTGATTTGCGAAGTGACTATTTAATAAGTAATCCTAATCAAACAGAAGCAAAAGGAAGAGAACTTTTACAGGCTTCTATGGAAAAAATGGGATACGATAATTTTTCCAAAACAGATGTATATGAAGTAACGGCGCAATTTAACTGGAAAAAAGGATGGTTAGTTATGCCTATGAACGCTTTTCCAGGGAATAATAAAAAAGATCTTCAATTTCGTTTCGCTACTAACACTTTTGATGGGCAGTTGCAATACCTCGAAGGAAGAAAAAAAGGAACTATACAGGGATTACAATCTTGGCAAGGATATAAAATCAAAGATAAAACTAACGAAATAAAAAAGCATGAACACGATCGATATATTTGGGGATTGGCAACCTATCATTACATATTAGAATCACCATTTAGAATGTTAGATGCAACGATTATTAGGTATGCAGGAGAAAAAGAGTTCGAAAATAAACAGTATGATTTGGTATATGCTACTTGGGGGTCCGAGGAACCTAATGATCAATATGATCGTTGGCTAATTTATATTAATAAAGAAACTGGTTTTATAGATCTTACAGAAGTCACGATAAATGATTTTTTTATTACCATGCCAAAAGGTTTACAACATGGTACCGTTAGATTTGATCGTGAAAAAACAGATTCTGGAGCATATTTACCTAGCAAAATAAGTATACAACTACTGTCACCTAAGAAAGAAGATAGTTTTGTGTATTATTTCACATTATCTAATTACAAGTTTGATGGTTTTAATAAAGAGATTTTATACCCCATAGAAGGGTTACCAATGTATGGAAACTCTAAACCTGATGAATCTGATTAATAAAGTTGTATAAATCACTTAACAAGCCTGTAGTTTTGCACTATGGGCTTTTTTATCTACTACCGGTAAAAATCTAACTAATTTATTTCTCTTTTGGAAACTTAGAACACTTAATATTTTTGATCGATCCATTCATTAAAATTGACATATCCTATTATAAATTTTGGAATAGGATCTTCTTTTAACCGGAAGGATAATTCCTGGAAAGCAATTTCCTTATCTTTTTCCGAGTACTCGACCGTTTTGGATAATAATTTTAATATTAGCATCTCATAGGAAGCTATGTTTTTTCGTTTTTTAATATGCTTCTTAATAGCCGTAATTAAATACCTTAAAGTCAATCCATTTCCTAGTTCATAATGAACTAAAAGGTTAAGCCAATAAGTGTATGTAATCAAATCTTTTCGATCCTTTTTTGTTTGATTGTTTAAGATGTTGTTAATCCAGTGAAGTGATTCTTTATAGTCTTTTTTCTGAAAATAAATGGTAGAAAATTGAAAGCGAAATGATAGCCAATAATTATAAGGAATAACTTTTTTGTTTTGTCTAATAAAGGTTTGGATATTTTCGATTACCTCTTGTGTGTTGTGCAGATCTTTTAGATATCGATGAATTTCAAGCTCGATGTTATAAAGACGAAGTTTTTCTTTAATTAATGAAGCAGAATTTGAGTTGATTTCTTGTGCTTTCTGTTTTAAAACCAAGATCCTAACAAAAGCTTCTTTATGTAATTTTTTAAAGACAAGATATCCTAGATAGTTATTGTATACAGAGAAATAGGTAGTAAAATATTCTTTGAGTAACTCAGGCTGCTGTTCCCATTCTTTTAGTAGTTTTTCTATGGTGTTTTTTGCTTTTTCATGTTTTTTAGCGGCAAGTTGTTTTCTGTATAGGTGTAAGGTTTTTAGTGTTTTATTGTGTAAGTGATTTGTTTTTTTGTGAGATAAAGATGAGTTTATGGGGTCGACATTAGCTAATAGAAGATTGCTGTATTCAACAGCAGAATTCAGTGAGTTTTTCTGTTCAACAATAATAATTTTTAAAGAATCAAAATCCTGAGGGTATAATGCCTGATGTACTTTTCTTTTCCAGTCTTTAATTTGAAACAATACAATATTTTGCTGAAAATTAATTGCTTTTTTTTCTGCACGTTTTAGTTCACTGTTGCAAATAGTATATAGACCTTTATGAAACAGAATTTCTACATTGCGGATGATGTCTATTAATTCAGCCTGTATAGAAATCCTAGCGTGATAATTTCGCAAAGACTGTAAAATACGTTGTTTTAAATAGTTTTTTATAGTAGTTAATTGGTTTACAAAAGATTTGTTTGCAAATGTTTCTTTTATTATAGCCTCGTTATATGTTTTTTGTTCTTCTATCGCATTAAATAACAATAGGTATTCCGAGTCTTCTCCGCCTTTTGAGCTAAGTCTGAAATAACGTTTTTCACTTTTACTTAATGATTTAATTAGGTAGAATAATTCTTCGTTCTTTTTCATTTTAGAAACCTATGTTTTGTCAAAAATAATGTTTTTCTAAACGATTCTTATCATATACCTTTGAGATATTCTTAATCAATACAAAATATATTATTATGTCGAATGCAATTAGTTGGTTTGAAATACCAAGTACCAATTTTGAAAGAGCCGTGAAATTTTATAATGAGCTGTTAGGTGCAGAATTACAACCGATGGAAATGGAGTTTAAAATGGCTTTCTTTCCATATCAAGAAGGCGGTGTCGGGGGATGTATCACTCATGGAAATGGCAATACACCTTCTCAAGAAGGAACCTTTGCATATCTTAACGGAGGTGATGATTTGGCTATTCCATTAGCTCGTGTGGAAAGGGCTGGGGGAAAAATTTTAATGCCCAAAACTTCTATTGGAGAAAATGGCTTTATGGCTGTTTTCCTGGATACAGAAGGTAATCGAGTGGCATTTCATTCTATGTCTTAACATATAAAAAGCTATCCGTTAGAATGAAATCAAAGCGCCTGTAATTTTTGTGTTTACAAACAGATAGAAGTTATACATACGCTTTGATTTCGTTCTAATTTATGGTTTGACTATATTTAAATATTAATAACTTCACTTATGCAATATTTTACTGAAGATTTTGTAAACTTTTTTAAAGAACTTGAACAAAATAATCATAAAGAATGGTTTCATGCTAACAAGAAAAGATACGAGTTAAGTATTAAGAAACCCTTCGAGGTTTTTGTAGATAGGATGATTCAGGAAATACAAAAATATGATCCTACCTTAGAAATAGAGGCAAAGGATTGTATACTTCGTATTAACAAGGATATTCGTTTTTCTAAGGATAAAACTCCATATAATATCCATTATACAGCATTTGTATCTAGAGGAGGTCGCAAGGATAAGAGCGTTCCGGGAATGTTTTTACGATTTTCCCCAGAAATGGTAGGTGTGATGGGAGGGTGTTTTGGTGTTTCGAAAGAACAATTACACGGTATACGAACTAAAATTAGCCAAGATTCTTCAGGATTTAGAAAATTATTAAATGACAATGATTTTGTTCAAAAATTTGGTAGTATAAAAGGACGAGCACTAAAGCGCGTCCCTAAAGAGTGGAAAGAGGCTTATGAAAGAGAGCCTTTAATCGCTAATAAGCAATTTTATTTTGTCGGCGAAGAATCTCCTGCGCTTATTACCAGTGAATCTCTGATAGATAAGCTTATGGATTATTGGCAGGTAATGCGTCCAATAAATGAATATTTAACCAAAGCAATATATTAATGGCGTATAATGAATATTTAGCGGATAGAATCAACCAGATTTTTAGAGATAAAAGAGCTAACTTTTACACTAAAAAAATGATGGGGGGGCTTTGCTTTATGGTGGATGATAAGATGTGTTGTGGGATTCATTATGACAAAAAAAAGGAAACAGATTTACTGATGGCCCGCATTGGAGAGGAAGCATATAAAAATGCTATAAAAAGAGAAGGGTGTTACCCTATGGATTTTACTGGTAGACCTATGAAAGGGTATGCATTTGTTACTCCAGATGGGTTCGATTTAGATAAAGACCTAGAATATTGGATACAATTATGTCTGGATTTTAACCCTATTGCAAAAAGTAGTAAAAGAAATAAATAGTTAGTTTTTGGTTTTGAATATTGGTAAGGTTCGAAATTACAGAAATATACTATTATTAATTAGTGTAATCATATTCTTGCTATAGCGACCTAAGAAATATGTCAAATCAAGTTTTTAATAAAACCAATGTATTTATTGCATTACAATATCTTTCTGCAAGAAAAAAGCAAAGCTTTTTAGCTACTATTGGTGTGTTATTGGGTGTGACTACTTTTATTGTAATGATTAATTTCATGACTGGTGTCAATGACTTTTTGGATGATGCAGTTTTTAATGGTAGTCCAGATATTATTGTTAGTAAAAAAACAAACACCGAATTAGAAAACAATTCATTAGTACCGTCTAACTATATAGAAAACGGTGAAAGAATCAATATGTTTTTAGCAAATCATGAAAATGTACAATCTTTTGCGCAACAGATAATTTCACCAGCAATTTTAATTAGTGATACAAAGCAATTTCCAGGAAGTATCAATGGTGTTTTTCCTGACCAAGAGCAAACCGTGGTTGATCTAGAAAGACGTTTGATAGCAGGAGAAGGTTTTTCTAGTTTGTTAAATGAAAATACAATTCTTTTAGGGATAAGCTTGGCAAAGAGATTAGAAATATCCGTGGGTGATACAATTAAAATGATACTTCCCAATGGAAAGAATCAAGCGTTAAAAGTTTCTGGTATTTTTAGTTTCGGGATAACCACTATTGATAATGTTAGAACATATGTTTCTGCAAGTACTTTGCGAAATTTATTAGGAAATGAAAATGGTATAACCAATATTCATATTAAGCTAAAAGACAGAAATAATGTGAATCTTAAGGAAGATCTCATAAAGAACATAGATACAATTACCACAGAAGATTGGAAAGATAGTAATAAGACTATTGTAATAGGGAATAAGGTTCGTGATATTCTTACTTGGTCTGTTTCTTTTGCCTTACTCTTAGTTGCTGGATTTGGGATCTATAATATTCTAAATATTACAGTAATTCAGAAGAGAAAGGATATTGCAGTATTAAAAACTATTGGATATTCTAGCAATGATATTGTTTTTATTTTTTTAATACAATCATTGATCATTGGAGTTTTAGGAGCATTTTTTGGCGGAATTTTAGGGTATGTAATTAGTTATATGATTTCGACAACACCATTGGATACTTCTGATTTCATCATTGTAGATACATATCCTATTAATTTTAGAATGTCTTACTATATTTTAGGGTTTTTGTTTGGTGTTTTGACCACTATTGTTTCTGGATATTTCCCTTCTAGAAAAGCAAGTAAAGTGGATCCGGTAACAATTATTAGAGGAATATGATATTAGAGGCACAACATATTAACAAATACTTTCTTGATCCAGAAAAGCATCAGGTATTAAAGAACATTTCTGTGTCAATTTCTGAAGGAGAGTTGGTTTCGGTATTTGGAGAATCCGGAAGCGGAAAATCAACCTTGTTATATATCTTATCCACCTTAGATATGGATTTTGAAGGGAGTTTGAATATCCATAATCAGGATGTTAAAGACTTAACGCCTTCATCACTTACCGATTTTAGAAACCAACATATTGGTTTTGTATATCAGTTTCATTATTTACTTCCTGAGTTTGACGTATTGCAGAATGTAATGCTTCCAGCGATGAAATTATCAGAAAAGAGTAAAGAAGAAATTAAAAAAGATGCTTTTATCTTGTTGGAAGAAGTAGGTATGAAAGATTTTGCAAAGCGTCCATCATATCAACTTTCTGGAGGACAACAACAGCGAGTAGCGATTGCTAGGGCACTAATCAATGATCCTTCTTTAGTTGTAGCTGATGAGCCGACAGGAAATTTGGATCAGAAAAATTCTGAAATGATATTTGAATTATTAAAGGAAATTACCGGATCTAGAAATAAAGCGGTAGTAATTGCAACGCACAATCCTAAGATTTATCTTAATTCTCATCGTAGTATTGAAATGATTGATGGTTTTATACGACTATAGGGTTGTAAAAACTTAAAAATCAATAAAATGGAAACTTCTTTAAACAAAAGTATTATTATATTCGATGGAGAATGTAATCTGTGTAATGGTGTAGTTGGTTGGTTAATGCAATTTGCTCCAGAAGATCTTTTCCATTTTACTCCGTTTCAATCACCTCAAGGTCAAGAATACCTAAAAAAATATGGATACCCTACAGAGCAATTAGATACCGTAATTCTTATTGATGAAAATGGATCTCATACACATTCAGACGGCTTTTTAAGAATTGTTTCTAAAATCCCAAAATGGAAAAGGGTAGCCGCTCTTTTAGCGTTTGTGCCAAGAATGTTACGTGATGGAATTTATAAATTAGCTTCTCGTAATAGAGTAAAGTGGTTTGGACAATCACAAAGTTGTACGATCAATTTTAGATAAGGGAACTCCTTTTTCAGAATAGGACATTCTAAACAGCTTAAAAAGAATCATTACATTTGGATGATCACACAATATCAATCTGAATGTTTTTTTTTGTTAATAGATATATCCCAAAGTTTCTACTTTATTGTTTGTTTGTATCCGGTGTTTTGACGTTAAAAATTCAAGCTCAGGAAAAAGGTTCAATAGTAGTTGATAGTTTAGAAAACAAAACTTTTACAGAATTAATTGATTTGATCAAGATTTCTAAGATCAATGAAAGTGTAGCTTATGAAATCGCTCTAAATAAATCTAGGAAACCAAATACAAATCTTGCCATTGTATATTCCGACATTGGATATTATTTCTATAAGAAAGAAGAGTCGGAGAGGAGTATATCTTATTTAGATAAAGCTATAAAAATTGCTTCAGTCAATAATGACGATAAAACCCTATGTGAGGCATATAAACGTCAGGGGAATTCTTATTTACAAGATTGGCAAAATCAAGAAGCATTAGATGCGTATCATAAGGTCTTAGAAATGGCGCAAGAAAAAGGGGATCTTAAAAATGAGATTGTTGCTAAATCCAATATTGCTATAGTTTTAAGGCGCATGAATCAGTTGGATAACGCATTGGTTGATTGTAATAAATTACTAAGTTTTATTGATAAAACATCATTTAAGAATGGTAAAAATCATGTTAATGTACTCACTATTATTAGTGAAGTGTATTTGGATTTGGAAAAATTTGACTCTGTTCTTAAGTATACTGATATAGGTATAAAAATGAGTGAACTTTTGGATTATCAAATAGCTATTGCTGATTTATATATTAAAAAAGGTATTGTTTTTTATCAAAGTAAAGATTTCAATCAAGCGTTGAATTTTTTATATAAAGCAGAAGGTATTTTAAAGAACCTGAAGGTTAGTAAAAGATCAAATCAATGGATCAACGTTAATTATTTTTTGGCAAGTTATTTTTACGATATTAAATCTTATGATAAAGCTATTAATTATCTACTAGAAACTATAAATGCTTTAAAAGAAAGTGATTTAAGAAAAAATAGAATCATTGATGCACATGTACTTTTGGCTAAAAGTTATAAGGAGATAGGAGATGGGGATGCATCTATTCATTGGTTTACTAGACACCAAGAATTACAAGATCAATTCCAAAAAGATAAGGACAAAACTGTTAACAAAATATATGATCAAAACACTCAACAATTGGGCGATCAAATCAAAAAATTAGAAAGTAAACGGGTAAAAGAACAAAAGTATAAGGAATATATTTCTGGAATTTTGGCATTGGTTTTTTTGATAATGATTACGGTATTAATAGTGTATTTTAGAAAACAAAAATCGAATAAAATTGTATTTAACGAGCTTGTAAAAAAAATATCAGATCTAGAAACTAAAGAGAAAATAGAATCTACTGATAGAAAAGACGTAGCAAAAGAGATTTTAATAGATGATGAAAAAATCAACGAAGTTCTCAAAGGATTGCTTAAGATGGAAGAACAAGAATATTTTTTGAGTTTAGACTGTAATTTAAGGTCGATTGCAAAAAAGGTAAAAACAAATGCTACGTATCTTTCTAAAATTATTAATACCTATAAAGCGAAGAGTTTTAATGATTATATCAATGATCTAAGAATTGATTACGCTCTTAAAAGATTAAAGAATGATAAAAAATTTAGATCATTTTCTATTAGTTCCATTGCATCAGAAATAGGATACAAGAGTGATAATTCCTTCACAAAACATTTTAAGGCTAAAACAGGACTTAATCCGTCGTATTATATAAAAAATATAGAGAAACTTCACCCTAAAGTACAAAGTGTTTAATATAAGGAAATAAACACCGCATTTTGAACAAAATGCGGTTTATAAACTATGATTTTGTAATGATAAAAATTATATTTCATCTATCTAATTTTACGATTTTGTAATGATATCAGTTGGTATTTTGATCGTTTAAATATTATACAATGAAAAAACAGTTAAAGAAAAAGGTAACCTTGAAAAGGCTTACTATTGCTAGAATTAATAATGTTGGGTTGCGCCAAATTAAAGGAGGTGATTGTTTACCGACGGAACACGCTGATTCTGATGTACGTTGTGACCATAGTCATATACCTTAGTCAAATAGAAATAAAATATAGGGCCCCGTAAAATTACGGGGCTTTTTTTGCTCCGTATTTTATCCAAAATGAGGAAACTATGTTTTTTTGCTTTCCTACTCTGTGTTAATTTGGTTGTAGAATCAAAATGGAATATTTAGAATAATCAATTTTGGTATGGGGAAGCCGAAAACCATAAACAGAGTAGGTAATTTTAAAAATTATACAATATCATGAAAAAATCATTGAAAAAATTGGAGCTTAAAAAACAAACGATTAGTGACTTAAACCTTAATAAAATAAAGGGTGGTATTGATCCAACACATTGTTGTCCTACCCTAGATGCTTTTAATAGCTGTCCTCCTCCAGGAAGATATTGTTTCTAAAACCAATGGGTCATACTTTGACATATTTTTAAAAATGATGTCATACTATAGATCTAAATACAAGTTTTTTTAATACTTTAAACGCGAAAACTGCCTTAATTGGGCAGTTTTTTTATAGTACTATTTAAGAAAAGCAAATGAATACACTTAAACCTATATTGTTAGATAAACTGGAAAGAATAAGTACCATTCTTTCCGAAAATTATAAGACGAATGAACATGTTGGTGTTTTATCAGGTATTTCTGGAATCGCATTGTTTAATTTTTATTATTCTAAGTTTACTAATCAAGAATCTCATGCTGATATAGGAGTAGAAATGATATCTTCTGTAATTGAAAAAATTAATGAAGGATATAGTTTTCCTACTTTCTGTACTGGAATTGCCGGAGCAGGTTGGGTGATAGAATTGTTAGAGGAAGAAGAGTTTATTGATATAGATAGTGATGAACTTCTATCGGATTTGGATGCTTATTTAAGCAGTGCTATCGTACAAATGGGAGAGAAAGATAAATTTTATGATTTTCTTCATGGAGTAATAGGGATTGGATTTTATTTTTTTAAAAGATATCAGAGGACAAAATCTGTAGATTTAAAAGAATACTATAAAGTAAAACTTTTAGAGATTGTGGCTTCTCTTAAAAGAGCTGCTATTAAAGAGGATGGTATGATGAAATGGGAAAGTTATCTAGATGAAAATAAAGAAATTAGAGGATGTAACTTAAGTCTCTCCCATGGAATGTCTAGTATTATAAACTTTTTATCACGTTTGGCAATTTATGATGACTTTTATGATGAAGTAATGCCTGTAATAGAGAAAGCTACACAGTTTATTCTAAGTAATGAAAACAAAGATGTATCTTGTTCTTCTTTTTTTCCAAGTTGGGTATATCAAGGCAAGGAAAAGAATAGTGTTGAGCGATTGGCATGGTGTTATGGGGATTTAGGAATTGGCTTAACCTTATGGCGGGTAGGAAACGTTTTAAAAGATGATACAATTATTCAAAAAGGAATTGACACAGTGGAAAACTCCTGTAAAAGAAGAGATCTTATAGAGGCTAAAGTAAAAGATAACGGCCTATGCCATGGTACCTTTGGTATGGTACAGATTTATAATTATATGTATAAAGAAACAAAAAAGACAATATTTAAAGAAACAGCCGATTTTTGGATGGAAGAAGGGCTTAAAATGGCAATACATGAAGATGGATATGTAGGTTATAAACAATGGTTTGGTGGAACGGATGAAGGTTGGAGAAAAGAAATCAATTTATTAGAAGGTGTAGCAGGAATTGGACTGAGTATAATTTCTTATTTGGCACCATTCGAGATGAAATGGGATGAGTGTTTATTAATCAGTTAATTCCAAATAGCAAAACTATGAGCTATAAAAACTTTTCTAAGTACGTTTTAAGAACACCACTCTTTTCTTTTTCATTTTATAAAGAGTTAACTAAAAACGAAGAATTAAGTGAAGAAGAACTAAAAACAGTTTGTACGGATAAAATTGTTAAAGAAGCGATTTTTTTAGCATCTCCTTCATTATATCAAGAGTTTGAAAAGTGGCTAAAAGGAGAAATAAAGGAGAAAGCAGCATCAGAACGTATGATGTATTCTGTTTTGAAATATCTTAGTAGGATGTCTTCTAGATGTACGCCATTTGGTCTTTTTGCCGGTACTGCGGTTGGAGAATTTTCTAACATCACATCCATAGAACTTTCTGATAAATCAAAGAACAATCGGCATACACGATTAGATATGAATTATCTGGTAGCGTTATCACAGGATATTGTAAAGGATAAGAAAATCCGGAATCAACTCTTGTTTTACCCTAATACCAGTATATATAAAGCAGGAAAACAACTTAGATATGTAGAATATTCTTATGTGAATAGTAAAAGAGTGCATCATATTGTTGCTGTGGAGGACTCAGAATATTTACAAAAAGTACTAACTAAAGTAAAAAAAGGAGCATTACTTAGTGATTTAGCAGAAGTATTAATAGACGATGAAATTACCTATGACGAAGCTTCTGGATATATCGATCAATTGGTAGAAAGTCAATTATTAATTAGTGAATTAGAACCTTCTGTTTCTGGACCAGAATTTTTAGATCAAATAATGCCTGTTCTACAGAAATTATCAGGAACTGATCATATTGTTTCCGAATTAGAAAATGTTCGAGAAACATTAGAACATATTGATAAAAATATCGGGAATTCGGCTCAGGAATATATCGATCTTAGCGAATCTCTTAAGAAGTTAGAAACTGGTTTTGAGTTAAAATATATGTTTCAAACGGATATGAGTTTATCGGTGGAGAAGAACACACTGAGTTATGATACGATAAGAAAAATAAGAAGAGGGTTATCATTACTTAACAAATTAACCTTGCCTCCAAAAGAAACATTTATTTCTAGATTTAAATCAGCTTTTTATGAACGTTACGAGAGCAGAGAGGTGTCCTTATCAAAAGCGCTTGATGTAGAACTAGGAATTGGTTTTTTACAAGATAAAGACTCTGGAGATGTGAGTCAGATTATTGATGATCTTTTACTGCCATATAAACAAGAAAAAGTAGCTGTAAAAGAGGTTAAATGGTCTTCGATACAATCAATTCTTCATAAAAAATTAGTGTCGTCTATAAAAGAAGGAAAACATTTATTAGAACTTACAGATAAGGATTTTGAAGGATTAGAAGAAAACTGGCAGGATTTGCCAGATACGATTTCTTCTATGGTAGAATTAGTAGAAATAGATAGTGCACAAAAAATAGTAATGTCTAGTTGTGGAGGCTCGAGCGCAGCCAATTTATTAGGTCGTTTTTGTCACGGTGATGAGTCTTTAAATACCTACACTCAGGAAATAATTGATTTAGAAACCAAGTTAAATCCGGACAAAATTGTAGCAGAAATAGTGCATTTACCCGAATCAAGAGTTGGTAATATTTTGATGCGACCTAATTTTAGAAAATATGAAATTCCTTATTTAGCAAAATCTATTATTACTGACCAAGATCAACTTTTGTTAGATGATTTAATGATTTCTGCAAGCCCAAGAGGTAAAGTAAAATTACGTTCCAAAAAATTTAATAAAGAAGTAGTTCCCCATTTAACAAATGCCCATAATTTTTCGAGTAATGCTTTACCGATTTATCAGTTTTTAGCAAATATGCAAACGCAAAATGTAAGAAGTGGAATTGGTTTTGATTGGGGACCGTTTTCGGAGGAGTATGATTTTTTACCAAGAGTTGAGTATAAAGATGTTATATTCTCTAATGCAACTTGGAATATTTCATCATTAGATATCGCTGATTTATTGAAATCTCAAAAGGATGATGATGAATTTAAGATCGAATTACATAAAATTATTGATGCTAAAAAACTACCTCAATTTGTACTACTCGTAGATGGAGATAATGAATTGTTAATTAATACGAGGAATATAACATCAATGAAAATGTTGCTGAATACAGTAAAGAAGAGAGAAAGATTTAAATTAAAGGAATTTTTGCATTCCGAAGATAGTTCTATAAAAGAAGGAGAAAATACGTTTACAAATCAAATTGTGGTGTCTTTTTATAACGAAACTAAGCTAAAAAATATACAGAATTAATGGTTGATGTACAAAGATCCTTTATTGTAGGTAGCGAGTGGTTGTATTATAAAATATACACTGGACCTAAAACCTCTGACCTGATTCTAACCGATATTATTAAACCAATTGCTACGCATCTTTTAGACAAAGGAATTATCGATAAGTGGTTTTTTATAAGATATAACGATCCAAAACATCATATTAGAGTAAGATTTCACTATAATAAACCTGAAAATATTGCTGAGGTTATAAACACATTATATGGCTCGTTAAAAGAGTTTTCTGATGAAGATCTTATATGGAAAATACAATTGGATACATATCAAAGAGAGGTAGAGCGATATGGAGGAGAAACTATGAGTATCTCAGAAGAATTATTTTTTTTGGATAGCAGAATGATAGTGGATTTTTTAGATATGATTGATGGGGACGAAGGAGAAGAATTGAGATGGTTATTTGGCGTTAGAGCTATAGATCAATTGCTTCAGGATTTTGGTTATAGTGAAGATGATAAGTTGGCTTTATTGGAACGTTTAAAGACTGGATTTGGTGTTGAGTTTGGAATGAATAAGGGGCTTAAGAAGCAAATGGATAAGAAATTCCGAAATGAACATGATAAAATTAAAAATTTCCTAAGTTTTAAAAGAGATTCAGATCCAGATTACGCTCCGATTATTGATGCTTTAGATGAGAAAAGTATAAGTAGTAAAGATTTGGTTAAAGAAATATTGACGATTGTAGATAAAAATCAATTAGATGACATGATGAGTAGTTATATTCATATGCTTATGAATCGATTGTTTAGGTCTAAAAATCGTCTGCATGAAATGGTATTGTATGATCTATTATACAGAACCTATAAAGTAGCTTGGGGGATAAGAAAATTTAAGAATAAAACATAATAGATAGAAAAATAGAGTGTTATTTGAAAAGTTTGAGTTTTAATGCACTATATTTCAATTCAAGTAACGTAATTCTAATACAACTATATACTCAAAGAATAATTTTATTCTTTGAGTATTTTTTTTGTTATCGAGTCTGTTTCAGAAATTATTCTCATTAAATATAAACCAGAATGAATTGAAGATATGTCAATGCTGTTAGTAATACTATTGGTATCTAATGTTTCGGAAAATATTAGTTTACCTTGAATATCAAAAAATTCAGCACGTTTTAAATTTAAACTGATTTCACCTGATATATTGATTGTATTTCTGGATGGTATTGGATAAATAGTAATACGATTTGATAGACTTTCGTCATTAATACCTAAAGTATTATCAAAATTAATTCTAAATTGAGTTGTAGTAATATTTCCATTGCCATATAGGTCTGTAAAACTGTTTGTATTGATATCAATAGTAACCGTTCCTGTTTCGGTTGCAGTGACCGTAGCTTGGTAGGATAATCCGTCACCAGAAAGATTACTTACAATTCCATTTTGAACAATAATATCATTTAAATCAAAATCATTGATTTCTTCACTAAAAGTAATAGTGATTTCAAATGAAGAATTACCTGTTGGATTACTTTCAGTAGAAGTAATACTTGCAGTTGGAGGTGAATTGTCTATGATAAATATATTCACACTAGATGAGTTAACACATGTTCTGGCTATTGTATATGTAATGGTATAGGTGTTAGGTATTGAATTGGTTAGATCTATTTCTCCAGTGTTATTATCGATAACCAATCCCGCTGGTAAGGATGTAAAAACACCACCTGTTAATCCAGTTATTACAGGAGCTGTATTTGATTCAGTAGTTGAAAAAGAAGACGCTGGATATAAAAATGATGCATTATCTAAATCATTAATTGTAATGTCAAAATTAGATGAATTCGAACAAGTCCCATTAGTTGTATAGGTAACTACATAATCACCAGCATCACTATCCGCAATATTTATTACTCCCGAAGAAGGATCAATTACAAGTCCAGTTGTGCTACTGAATACTCCACCAGTTAGCCCTGTAATTGTTGGAGTTGTATTTGGCTCATTCTCACAATAGATTGCTTGATCGTAGCTAAAGCTCGGATCATCAAGTTCAGTAATATTTACATTTGTTTGACTAGAGTTAGGACAGGTTCCATTAGTTATATAGGTAACTATATAATCACCAGCATCACTATTCGCAATATTTATTACTCCCGAGGAAGGGTCAATTACAAGTCCAGTTGTGCTACTGAATACTCCACCAGTTAGCCCTGTAATTGTTGGAGTTGTATTTGGCTCATTCTCACAATAGATTGCTTGATCGTAGCTAAAGCTCGGATCATCAAGTTCAGTAATATTTACATTTGTTTGACTAGAGTTAGGACAAGTTCCATTAGTTGTATAGGTAATTACATAATCACCAGCATCACTATCCGCAATATTTATTACTCCCGAGGAAGGGTCAATTACAAGTCCAGTTGTGCTACTGAATACTCCACCAGTTAACCCTGTAATTGTTGGAGTTGTATTTGGCTCATTCTCACAATAGATTGCTTGATCGTAGCTAAAGCTCGGATCATCAAGTTCAGTAATATTTACATTTGTTTGACTAGAGTTAGGACAGGTTCCATTAGTTGTATAGGTAACTACATAATCACCAGCATCACTATCCGCAATATTTATTACTCCTGAAGAAGGATCAATTACAAGTCCAGTTGTACTGCTAAATGTTCCACCAGTTAGCCCTGTAATTGTTGGAGTTGTATTTGGCTCATTCTCACAATAGATTGCTTGATCGTAGCTAAAGCTCGGATCATCAAGTTCAGTAATATTTACATTAGTTTGGCTAGAGTTAGGACAGGTTCCATTAGTTGTATAGGTAACTACATAATCACCAGCATCACTATCCGCAATATTTATTACTCCCGAAGAAGGATCAATTACAAGTCCAGTTGTACTGCTAAATGTTCCACCAGTTAGCCCTGTAATAGATGGGGTTGTATTTGGCTCATTCTCACAATAGATTGCTTGATCGTAGCTAAAGCTCGGATCATCAAGTTCAGTAATATTTACATTTGTTTGACTAGAGTTAGGACAGGTTCCATTAGTTGTATAGGTAACTACATAATCACCAGCATCACTATCCGCAATATTTATTACTCCCGAAGAAGGATCAATTACAAGTCCAGTTGTACTGCTAAATGTTCCACCAGTTAGCCCTGTAATAGATGGGGTTGTATTTGGTTGATTTTCACAATATATTGCTTGATCGTAGCTAAAGCTCGGATCATCAAGTTCCGTTATATTTACATTAGTTTGACTAGAGTTAGGACAAGTTCCATTAGTTGTATAGGTAACTACATAATCACCAGCATTGCTATCCGCAATATTTATTACTCCCGAAGAAGGATCAATTACAAGTCCAGTTGTACTGCTAAATGTTCCACCAGTTAGCCCTGTAATTGTTGGAGTTGTATTTGGCTCATTCTCACAATAGATTGCTTGATCGTAGCTAAAGCTAGTATCATCAAGTTCAGTAATATTTACATTTGTTTGACTAGAGTTAGGACAGGTTCCATTAGTTGTATAGGTAACTACATAATCACCAGCATTACTATCCGCAATATTTATTACTCCCGAAGAAGGATCAATTACAAGTCCAGTTGTACTGCTAAATGTTCCACCAGTTAGCCCTGTAATAGATGGGGTTGTATTTGGCTCATTCTCACAATAGATTGTTTGATCGTAGCTAAAACTAGGATCATCAAGTTCCGTTATATTTACATTAGTTTGGCTAGAGTTCGGACAGGTTCCCGTAGTTGTGTATGTTACTACATAATCACCTGCATCACTATCTGCGATATTTATTACTCCTGAAGAAGGATCAATTACTAATCCCGTTGTACTACTGAATACTCCACCAGTTAGCCCTGTAATTGTTGGGGCAGTGTTTGGCTCATTCTCACAATAGATTGCTTGATCGTAGCTAAAACTAGGATCATCAAGTTCCGTTATATTTACATTAGTTTGACTAGAGTTAGGACAGGTTCCATTAGTTGTATAGGTAACTACATAATCACCAGCATCACTATCCGCAATATTTATTACTCCTGAAGAAGGATCAATTACAAGTCCAGTTGTACTGCTAAATGTTCCACCAGTTAGACCTGTAATAGATGGGGTTGTATTTGGTTGATTTTCACAATATATCGCTTGATCGTAGCTAAAGCTCGGATCATCAAGTTCCGTTATATTTACATTAGTTTGACTAGAGTTAGGACAAGTTCCATTAGTTGTATAGGTAACTAAATAATCACCAGCATTACTATCCGCAATATTTATTACTCCCGAAGAAGGATCAATTACAAGTCCAGTTGTACTGCTAAATGTTCCACCAGTTAGCCCTGTAATAGATGGGGTTGTATTTGGTTGATTTTCACAATATATTGCTTGATCATAGCTAAAACTAGGATCATCAAGTTCAGTAATATTTACATTAGTTTGACTAGAGTTAGGACAGGTTCCATTAGTTGTATAGGTAACTACATAATCACCAGCATCACTATCTGCAATATTTATTACTCCCGAAGAAGGATCAATTACAAGTCCAGTTGTACTGCTAAATGTTCCACCAGTTAGACCTGTAATAGATGGAGTTGTATTTGGTTGATTTTCACAATATATTGCTTGATCATAGCTAAAACTAGGATCATCAAGTTCAGTAATATTTATATTAGTTTGACTAGAGTTAGGACAGGTTCCATTAGTTGTATAGGTAACTAAATAATCACCAGCATTACTATCCGCAATATTTATTACTCCTGAAGAAGGATCAATTACAAGTCCAGTTGTACTGCTAAATGTTCCACCAGTTAGACCTGTAATAGAAGGAGTTGTATTTGGTTGATTTTCACAATATATTACTTGGTCATAGCTAAAGCTAGGATCATCAATAGGATTAACGTTTATTGTAATTGTTAAGCAATTAGCTGTCGTTTCATCTATACACGTGATATTACCATCTTCTGCTCTTATATAGTATGTAGTGCTGGGGGCAGTTGGAGTCACTTCGAACGTTGAAGTGTTTGTGGTGGTAGTTCCTAGTAAATTTCCTCCACAGGAGTCCGTATAAATAGACCAGGTGGAAGCAATATTAAGATCACCAGATATGGTGATATTAGTCGTTTCACCTTCACATAACTCGGTAGTTGCAGAAATATTAGGAATACTAGGAGCTATACATACTGGAATTTGTTTAAACCAGGCAAACCTTGCTACATTAAAACTACCTAGAATTGCATCTTTTAAACCATCTCCATCAACATCTCCAAAATCAATAGTAGCGAAACTTCCAATTTCTCCACGAGTTAATTCACCATTAAACATATTCTGAACTGAAGCAAAATTAGGAACTGTAGATGTTCCGGTATTTTCTAACCATCTAACAAATCCAGTATCAATCATAAAAAACATGTCTAAGTCTCCGTCTTTGTCAAAATCTTCAAAAACGGGTATTGGAACATCCATATTATTAAAAGCACTTTCATCAACCCAAGGACTATTTGCTTCAGATTGCCGTTCGAAAATGGGATTATTTTTGGTTCCAATATTTTTATAATAAGTTAGTTTATCACTACCTAGTGCTACGAGATCGAGATCAGAATCATTATCAAGATCTACAAAACCTAAACCAGGAAATTCGGCTATCTCTTGATTATCAAGTCCCGGTAAGCCATCCGGAATATATTCAAATACAGGAATTTCAGGGGAGCCTATGTTTCTATAAAAAAGAACGTCATTATTTCGGTCGCGTTCATAATCATAATCTGTACCTATAAATAAATCAAGGTCTCCGTCATCATCAATATCTGCAAGTTGAGGTCTATTTTGGTTTCTTACTGTTAAATTTCTATCAATCCAAATAGTATCTAAAGTAGGTATAGATGCCGATACCCAGTTTGGAGATGTAATCGTACCTTCATTTTTAAAATAGTGTACTGTACCTCCTTGGCTACCAGAAATAAAATCTAGATCCCCATCATTATCTAGGTCACCCAATATTGCGGATCGTAAACGGCCTCTTGTGATAGATGTGTTTGGTATTGTTGCGACATCTAATCCTGCAGGTACTGGTCCTGGTCCTGTAGATGTTCCGTCGGGATTATTAAGAAGACTTCCTCCTCTAAACTCCCAACTTACATGATCAACTTGGGAAAATAAGAGTTGATTCCCTAGCATAAGGAGTAAATAAATAGAAATTAATTTTTTTATCATTTTATTCCAAGTATAGCGGTTAGTTCTATAAAATCTAGAGCCTAATTTTAAAGCTTTTTTCTACAATTTTTTAAATAATACTATTATTGATAAAAACCAATTACATAAAAGGCACATAATCGAGAATTGTTTATATCTCGTTGCCTTTGGTTTTAAGAATAGTATTGTAATTATCTAGGGGAGGGGATGTTAGATAATTTTTTCCTTTATTACTTTTCGGCAAAACTAATAATTAAGTTTTTGTTTAACAAAATAAAGTTATATTAATAATTTACTTTGTGATAAGGTAGAATATAGTCTAAAGATTAATTCAACTATTTTAAAAAATATAATGATGTTAAAGGTCATAAAAGTATTCCTAATTATCCCTGTTATACTATTGTCTCTGCGGTCTTGTAAAAATGAACTGAATCCTAAGGAAATAATACTAAAATCATTAGAGGCACATGGTGGGTTAGAAAAATGGAAGAGTGTAAAGGAGATCTCTTATAAAAAAACTACTATTTTATATGATAGTCTTGGAGCTATAGAGAAGAAAATTATACAAACCCATAAAAATATATTCAGTCCAAAATTTAGGGCAGAAATGGTATGGGTAGAGAATACTGTTCAAAAGAAAGTTGTATTCGAGGATGATAAAATTAGTGTGTATTTTGATAACGTTATACAAGGTGATTCAGATTTAAAAGAAAAGTACTATAAATCTGTTATTGCAGCACACTATGTTATCTGGCAACCTTATAAATTGTTAGATGAGGAAGTCATATTATCTTACGTTGGAATAGATACAATAGATAGTAAGGAAGTCTACATAGTGAAAGTTACTTATTTTAATGATGATGGTTCTTCTGCGAATACTTGGTGGTATTATTTTGATGTATTAACGTATAAATTAGTCGGTAATATGGTACATCACGGGACTACTTATAGTTATATTGTTAATACAAAATATGAAGATAAAACGGGCTTATCCCTTAACGCTGAACGTAAAAGCTATATGACGGATAGTTTAAGGAATCCTAGGTTTTTAAGAGCAGATTACTCTTATGAAATTTTAGGATTTAATTAATAATAGAATAAAAGTTAACAGATGTTAATCTTACAAACAATATCTTCCGGGTTCCGGCATTGCCATTGTTGTTGATGAGTCAATAAAATCATTGCATTCACCAGTAGTGTTATTAGAACCACCGTTTATTTTTGTTAGTTCGGTTCTAGATAGTTTTTTGAATTTTTTTAAACTCTTCATTTTTAAAATGATTTGAATGAACTTAAAGTTAAAAAATATATTTGATAATATTGATAAGTTTTATTGTTTCTTAGTTTTTCTTCAGAATGTTTTATACTGAAAATAATATGTTCAGATGTAGACAAATTGACGATGGAGTTTTTGAAAAAATAAGTTCGCTTTTTTTAAATGGGACTTTTAATTCATTTCTTAAAATTAATATTGCTCAATAATAAAGGATATACATTCTTTATTAGTACTTCATCATCAATTAAAAGAAAAAAAAATGAAAAAAAACCTATTGCATGTTTTAATACTAGTAATTATTAGTGTCTCATGCGTTAATAAAAAAAATGTAGAGACAAGTTGCAACTTGAAAAACAATATCGACACCTATGTTACCAATGTAATGAAGTTGCATAGTATTCCAGGTTTGGCTATTTCTGTTATACAAAATGATAGTATAATTTATCAAACTTATAAAGGAAAATCTTCATTGGAGCAAAACAGGAATGTTGATGAACAAACATTGTTTAGAATGTTTTCTTCAACAAAACTAATAACATCTACTGCTGTTTTTCAACTTATAGAAAAGGGAAAAATCAGCTTGAATGATAAAATTTCAAAATATCTTAACAATTTACCACTTAAGTGGCGTGATATTAGAATCAACAATTTATTAAGTCATTCATCTGGACTACCTGATATGATTAGATATAAATGGGATTTAACAGATGATCAGTTAATGGAAAAACTATCTAATGATGAAATGGATTTTGAAAGAGGAAATCAATTTGAATACAATCAAACTAATTATTGGCTTCTTTCTCAAATAATCGAAAATGTCTCTGGATTGTCTTTTGCAGAGTTTGTACTTAAGAATCAATTTAATGGTGACTATGATAATGTATTGTTTTCATCTAATGCTACAGATGATATTCCTAAAAGAGCAACAAGGTATTTCTATAATTATAAGACTAAAGAGTTTGATAAAGACAAGAATAATAGTGGGACGAGAGGGTTTTCTGGTAATGGATTAAACATTACTCTTGATGAGTTTGTTAAGTGGAATTCTAAATTAGATAATAATGAATTGCTTAATAGTGAATCAAAAAAAATGTTATGGACACTTTTTAATTATAAAAACAAAACAGATAAATTTTTGCACGGGTGGGGAATCTATCCGGTAAATAACCTGAAATCTGTTGGTTTTTCTGGGGGGAATTGTGTAGGATTTAGAAAGTTTTTAGATAATAATACAACTATTATTTTACTTTCAAATGGTTATTTACATCCAGCTTATGATATCATAATAGATGATATTGCTAGGATGACAATTCCAGAATTAAAAACTAAAGATTTGACTTTGGAAGAAGATATTATGAGCTTAGTGGTGAATAAAGAATATGAAAAGGCAGAATTAGTACTTAAAACACTTATCTCAGAAAACTTGGAAACCGAGTTTTATAATTTGAAGTGGAATATAAATGGGATAGGAAATACATTGAATTATAATAGTGATTTTGCAGCATTTGATGTTTACAATATTCTTTTAAAGACATTTCCGGAGTGGTGGATTCCTCAAGCAGGTTTGGCTGAGACATACGAAAAACAAGGAGATACTTTAGGAGCTATAGCTGGTTATAAACGTGCGATTAAGATGAATGTGGTTAATAAGTGGAACTACAATGACCAAATGAACGCCAAGATAAAAGAATTAGAAAACAATTAACAAAATTGTATTTATAATCCATTTTGAACAGTAGTTATTTGAACATGCTTATTTTAGCATTTATACTACTGTTTCTTTTATGGGTCAAGATTTTATTTTGGAAAAAGCCACAATACTTGCATTTTTCATTGCATTGGTGTTAGCTTTATTTTTGTTTACTGTTAAAAGTAAAAGACATAATAAAGTTAGCAATATGTTAATGGGATTATTTTTGTTGATATTGGCGATTCATATCAGTGTTTTTCTTTATTCTGATTACATTAGAACACCTTTAATTTTTGAGCAGTTAAGAGATCAATTTATGCTCTTTTCCGGGCCTCTACTTTATTTGTACTTGATTTCATCTATGTATCTTGACTTTAAGTTAAACAAGGGACACTTATTACATATAATACCATTTGTTTTGGTAATCATAATTTTTATTCCAAGATTTTTTTCTGTAAGTGAAACAGATCGAATGGTTTTTTATCAATCATACCATTCTCATTTAGAAGCAAAATTATACGCTTTTTTAAATATGGTTACTATTAGCTTCTATTTGATACTTATGTGTGTGGAATTAAAAAAATATAAATTGATATTATTAGAAAATTATTCAGATAAAAGATATTTTAATTACAAATGGTTAAATCAGTTAACTTTTTTATTAGTGTTGTTATTTATTTTTTCATTCTTCAGAACGGCAATTATTTATTTTGGGAATCATGAGGAAATATTAAATATAAGAATTTTTCATACTATTTATTTAGTATTATTTGTGTCTTGGCTGATACTAAAAAGTTTGTATTCTCCAGAAATTTTCCGTGCGGTGGATACTAAACATAAGTTAGTGAAAAATTTGTATCTAAATAATTCTCAAAATATAAATTTGAATCAAGTAAGTGATCAGAAAGAAATTCAAGAAAAAATTGTAAAATTAAGACAACACATTGAAATTAATCAGTCTTTTCTTAATTCTACATTAAGCATAAAGGAGCTTGCAAATAGCGTTGGTATGGAAACTCAGGAGTTGTCAATTTTGATTAATCGTTATATTGGCAAGCATTTTTTTGATTTCATTAATGAGTATAGAATTGAGATGGCTATCAAAATTCTTGAAGACCCTAATAGAAGATCCAGTCATGTTTTGGAGATTTTGTATGAAGTAGGTTTTAATTCCAAATCATCTTTTCATAGAGCGTTTAGAAAATACACTAGAAAAACCCCTAAAGATTATAGAGCTAAATCTTAAAAAAGATAAGTGTATTATAACAACCTTGTTTTAGTTTTTTCCAAATGTAACTTTAATAAAAAATTGTAAAACAAAAAAGCCTAAACTTAAAGTTTAGGCTTTTTTTGCTCCCCCTCTTGGACTCGAACCAAGGACCCTCTGATTAACAGTCAGATGCTCTAACCAACTGAGCTAAGGAGGAATATCTCTTTACAATCGAGAAGTGTTTTTCTCTTTTGCGAGTGCAAATATATACTATTTTTTAAAACACAAAAAGATTTTTTTGATTTTTTATTGTTATTCGAAGATAGCTCGATAAATATCATTCCCATTTGCAAAAAGTAACAAAGCGATTAGTATAACAAAACCAACAAGTTGTGCATACTCCATAAACTTATCATTAGGTTTTCTGCCAGCAATGATTTCATATAATAAAAAC
The DNA here is from genome assembly GCF_003443695.1 of Aquimarina sp. AD1. Lineage (NCBI taxonomy): Bacteria > Pseudomonadati > Bacteroidota > Flavobacteriia > Flavobacteriales > Flavobacteriaceae > Aquimarina > Aquimarina sp. AD1. The sequence continues at coordinate 4,162,216 of NZ_CP031966.1, forward strand.
ATTACATGTCCTCCATCTAATGCAGGAATTGGTAAAATATTCATGAAAGCCAAAATAATCGAAATAAAGGCTGTTGTACTCCAAAAGGCAGCCCAATCCCATACAGGTGGAAATAAATTACCTATGGCAGCAAATCCACCAATTTGAGTAGCTCCTTTCTTAGTAAAGACATACTTAAATTGCGCAATATAATCGTGAAGTTTCCAGTAGCTATAATTAAATCCTGCACTGATACTTTCTCCAAACGAAAACTCATCTTTATTTATCTTATAATAAACTGGTAATACGCCAATAGTACCTTCTTCATCGGTTTTTATAGAAATAGTTTGTTCCGATCCATCTCTAAGAAAGGTAACCTGAATTTCTTCTTCTTTTTTTGGTTTTACTTCCTTCTTAAACTGATGCCACCAACTAATTTTTTTACCATTAACAGATAAAATTTCATCTCCATTTCTAAGTCCCGCTTTATATGCAGGCCGATCAGCAACTACGGTATCAAGGACAGGTTTTAGTCTTATTCCAAAAGGTTCCATAACACCTTCTTCAAACATGGTTGTGCCAATGTCTTCCGGGATGTCGATAGTTTTAGTGTTTCCATCAATTGATAATACGGTAATGTTTTTTACATCTCTTAAGAAAAGATACATATTTACATCTCTTGCATCTTTAAAATCTTCACCATTTACCTTAAGGACTCTATCACCATCTTTAAACCCATATTCTTCAAATATTTCTGCAACTTCATATCCATCCGGTATATCCTCAGAAGAAACATAAGAAATTCCCCAAGTGAATATAATTGCCATATATATTAAAAACCCAAGGATGATGTTTACTGTAACACCCCCAAGCATAATAATTAATCGTTGCCAAGCTGGTTTTGATCTAAATTCCCATGGTTGTGGTGGTCCAGCCATTTGCTCCTTATCCATGCTCTCATCGATCATTCCAGAAATTTTAACATACCCACCTAATGGTAACCATCCAATTCCATAAACTGTTTCTCCAATTTTTTTCTTAAATAACGAGTATTTTACATCAAAGAATAAATAGAATTTTTCTACTCGTGTCTTAAATAGCTTTGCCGGAATAAAGTGTCCTAATTCGTGTAGAACGATTAGGATAGACAAACTTAATAATAGCTGTAATGCTTTTATAATTATCGGACTCATATGGTCTTATTCAAAATTAAATCACGCAAAAGTAACCTTTTAGAGTAGTTTATGAAAGAAATCAAGGATACAGATTCCGGTTTTAATATTTTTTTAGCGAAAACCATAATTTTGTAAAAGATAAACCTTGTAATTTTGTAACTCTAAAATGTAAGTATGCTTCGATTTTTTGCTAAGTACAAATTCTTTGCCATAGTTTTATTTATACTATCTGCGATTATTATTTCAATAATTTATTCAATTCTAAAACCCAAAAGAATTTTACAGGTATATGAACCAGATATGGTGAGTTTAGAATTAGTAGATAGTACGGTTCAGCATGTACGCAAATACCATAAGATAGCAGATTTTAATCTTCTAAATCAGAATGGTGAGAAAGTTACGCAGTCTAATTATGAAGATAAGATTTATGTTGCGGATTTTTTCTTTACAACATGTCAGACTATATGTCCAATAATGACAGATCACATGAAACTTATCCAGGGAAGATTAAAAAATGATCCAGATATTAAGCTATTATCTCACACGGTAATTCCAGAAACAGATGGGGTACCACAATTAAAAGAATATGCAATTAGAAAAGGAGTTGATGATACTCGGTGGAACTTGGTAACTGGCGACAAAAAGCATATTTATGATCTTGCACGCAAATCATATTTAGTAGCAAAATCGAATGGTGATGGTGGGCCTTATGATATGATTCATACCGAAAATTTCGTGTTAGTTGATAAGAAAAAGCGTATTAGAGGCTTTTATGACGGAACTGATTTAGAAGAAATTGAAAGGTTGTTAGAAGATATAGAAGTCTTAAAAAATGAAGGAGTAAAATAACACAGTTGCTTTTTGTGTAAAATTCGGGTTTTTAAAAAACAACTGTGTTTTTCTAGGGAAAAAATAATAAGTGATCTTATGAATTCTATCCATAATATTACCATTCAGGCTCCAGGCCAATTGTAAATGAGGTAGGAGTACATCGTGTATAGGAAACTGCAACACCATCCTTGTTTACGTAGCAAATTAATTTTTCGTCCCATCCATCAGGACAATCTGGTCTCCAAGGAGGTAAATTTTCTGCTGTAGGGATCACTAGTTTATCAAATATAATAGTATTTCCATCTCTTTGCAGAATTTGAAAACTTGTGATATGTGCATTATGTAGTTTGTAAGATAATTGACTACCTGTATGCTCGTTTTTTGCAACTAGATAAACTCCATCTTTTTTAGGTTTTCTAACTGTATATTGATCATATTTTTCGATTTTATCGTTTTTATTTTGACCAGATATGTCCAAACTTTCTTGTTCTAAATTATTCTTTTCACAAGAATAAATAATTGAAACCAAGCAGATCATTAATGCTTGAAGTAATAGTTTTTTATAATTTTTCATTCTATAATTTTTTAATTAGACTTTATTCTATTTAAGGCTTTTTAGTTTCCACCTTTTTCTAAATTTAGATATGATGAAATTAAAGCGACATACCTTCGTAGATATCCGAAAAATTTGAATTTCAATGATTTTGGACTTTTTTTGGGTTGTTAACCCTTTTTTGAATAGGTTTAAAACGGTTTTTATTAATGAAATCTAAAAAGAAAAGACAGGAAGAATATTTTAACAACTCGTAATAGGTTTTTCTAAGAGATAGTTTTTTCAATAGATATTTTTCCACTACTTTTGCCTTGTTTAAAATTATTCTAAATAAAGGCTTGAAAATTACTATAGCAAATCTCAAAAGGGGTCAACGTGCGTTGATTAAGGAAATAACTTCTGATACTATTCCATTAAAGTTATTGGAAATGGGATGCTTGCCAGGTAATGAGGTGCAATTATTACAAACCGCACCGTTTCAATGCCCAATGTATCTTACAATCAATGGTAGCCATCTCGCCATACGTAAAGAAATTGCTTCACAAATTGAGATTGAAATTATTTAATAGGATTACTTTTTATGGCCAAGCAGATTAAAGTTTCACTTATCGGAAACCCAAATACAGGTAAAACATCTGTTTTTAATTTGCTAACTGGATTAAACCAACAAGTCGGCAATTATCCAGGAATTACTGTAGAGAAGAAAGAAGGGGTTTGTAAATTGCCACGAGGAGTTAAGGCACATATTCTTGATTTACCAGGAACATATAGTCTTAATGCTTCATCTTTAGATGAAAATGTAGTTATAGAAATTCTACTTAATAAAAAAGATAAGGATTTTCCTGATGTGGCCGTAGTCGTAAGTGATGTAGAAAACCTTAAAAGAAATCTATTATTATTTACCCAAATAAAGGATTTAGAAATCCCCACGATTCTAGTCATTAATATGGCAGATCGAATGAGTAGGAAAGGGATTTCTCTTGATATTCCACTACTCGAAAAAGAGTTAAATACTAAAATTGCTTTAGTAAGTGCTAGAAAAAATGAAGGAATAGATGAACTTAAAAAGCTGATTCTTTCATATGCTTCAATACCTACTAAACCTTGTGTAGATGCATTGACTTTTGCTCCTGAATATTTTGATAGACTTAAGAAAGCATTTCCTAATCAATCTATTTATAAACTTTGGTTAGTAATTACACAAGATGTCAATTTTAGAAAAATTGATAAAAAGAAGCCCGAAGTTCCGCCAGATTTTGAGATCAAATCGGAAAGTGAGCTCAAGCGATTTCAGCAAAAAGAAACTATTAAAAGATATCAATTTATTAATCAAGTTCTAAAAAAAGGATTGATAATTGATGAAAAAGCGGCAACCGGTATACGTGCTAGATTAGATAGAGTATTAACTCATAAATTCTGGGGGTACTTTATTTTCTTTGCCATATTGTTGTTGATTTTTCAAGCTATTTATGATTGGTCTTCATACCCAATGGATCTAATAGACGAAGGATTTGCGTGGTTAAGCGAGACCGCAAAATCAGCTTTGCCGTCAGGACCTTTTATAGACTTAATAACCGAAGGTATAATTCCTGGATTAGGCGGTATTGTTATTTTTATACCTCAGATTGCATTTTTATTCTTATTTATTTCCATTTTGGAAGAAAGTGGATATATGAGTCGTGTAGTGTTCCTTATGGATAGGGTAATGCGAAAATTTGGATTAAGTGGAAAAAGTGTTGTTCCCTTAGTTTCTGGAACAGCTTGTGCAATTCCTGCTGTAATGGCTACAAGGAATATTGAAAGTTGGAAAGAACGTTTGATAACGATTCTAGTAGTTCCATTTACGACATGTTCTGCAAGACTACCTGTTTATTTGATCATAATAGCACTGGTAATTCCTGATGAAAAGGTTGGATGGATATTTAGTTATCAAAGTCTGACTTTGATGTTATTATATTTTATAGGTTTTGGTGCCGCTGTAGGTTCTGCTTGGATTTTAAATAAAATTCTAAAAATAAAAAGCAATAATTACTTCGTGATAGAGATGCCAGGGTATAAAATGCCTTTGTTTAAGAATGTAATATTTAATGTTATTGAAAAAACTAAAGCGTTTGTTTTTGGGGCAGGGAAGATAATTTTAGCCATTTCGATTATCTTATGGGTTTTAGCCAGTTTCGGACCTAATGAGAACTTTAGTAATGCAGAAGAAATAGTAACATCAGAGCACTCTAATCTTTCTCAAGAAGAACTAGATCAGAAAATTGCTTCTTATAAATTAGAATATTCTTTTATTGGTTATGCAGGTAAAGCTATTGAACCTATTGTAGCTCCGTTAGGATATGATTGGAAAATTGGAATAGGGATCATTAGTTCTTTTGCAGCACGCGAAGTTTTTGTTGGTACTTTGGCAACTATTTATAGCGTAGGAAGTGATGAGGAAGAAACCATCAAAAATAGAATGGCTTCTGAAGTCCATCCTGTAACGGGAACCCCATTGTTTAACCTGGCAAGTGGAATATCTCTGTTATTGTTTTATGCATTCGCAATGCAATGTATGAGTACACTAGCTATTGTAAAAAGGGAAACTAACAGTTGGAAATGGCCTATGGTACAGCTTGTGTTTATGAGTGTTTTAGCGTATACTGTTGCATTGGTGGCATATCAGATTTTAAAATAAGTTTTTGTATCTTTATTCGACTAAGAAATTATGAATTTATTTGTCCAGAACATATTAGTATTTGTTGTTTTTGCTATAGCAATAGGATTTTTGATTAAGAAATTTATTTGGAAACCAAAGCCAGTTACTTCAAGTAAAAAGACGCCTGGAAGTTGTGGAAAGAACGGCTGCGGTTGTCACTAGTCAATTAGACCATTAATAATATTTATTATAGTTTTGTCCACTTATTGATGGTGCATCTTATCAAAAAGTAATTTATTTTCTTCGTATCCATTTTAGAGAGCTATTACTGCTAATCAAATAAACACCTACAAAAATTAAAGAACAACATAACAGTTTTACTATTGTTATATCTCCTTTATATTCACTATCAATAATAAAATAGGCAATTCCTGCAACCAACAACATGGCTACTGCGGGCTGTACATAAATATAACTACTAGAAACTGTAGGTTTTACAAATTGTAAAGCAAACATATTTAATAAATAAGCTAAGAACGTTGGGCCTATGATTACATAACATAATGATATCCAATTGGTCGTTTTATAAGAATTAAAATCTGTTTCTAATAATTGACCAATACAAAATGGAAACATAAAGATAAATCCAAAGAAAAAAGTCCAGATAATAACAGTAATTGGTTTATATTTTTGCATTAATGGTTTCACTAGGACTAAGTAAAAAGCAAATGATAATGCATTTAAACCTATAAAAATATTTCCTTTTAACGATCCTGTTCCTAAACCTGAGTTGCCTAAATATATTAATAATACTGCGCCACCACCTCCAATACATATACCTAAAACACGAGATAAAGTAAGAGGCTCTTTTAACAAAAAATAACTAATAATCACTGTGAAAATAGGCATGGCAGTAACTATGATAGCGGCATCTACAGGAGATGTCAAACTTAATCCATTCATAGAGAAGAATTGATTTGTTGCTACCCCCAAAAGCCCGCAAATTGCTAATCTTGGAATATCTTTTTTCTGAGCCTGTTCTTTTACAAAAAACTTTAAAATAAAAAATAACAATCCAGCTCCACTTATTCTTAGAAATACTAGGGCGGATGCACCTATTTTATCAGGCATTAAACCTTTTGCAATAAGATAATTTGCTCCATAGATCATATTTACACTTAATAATGCAATATGAGCTTTGGCTTTGTTAGAAATCATTTGGCAAAGAAACTAAATATAGAGATAAGTACTCTCATGGTTTTAGCACTATTTATTTAACCAATAGTTCTAGATAGTAGTTCGAGGGATCTATTTTTTCAGAATTAATTGGATAAGGACTTAGATTGTGACTATAGACCGTCTTCTCCAATGACTTTAATAGTTCTTTTGATTTAATAGGAGCCTTGATTAAGATTTCTTTTTCTTCTAAAAGTGTATCGTTTTCATAGAGACCAATCAAAATTTTTGCTTGTCCTGCCCATATACAGGATACTCCTTTTGGGCAACGAGAATCTTCTAATACTTTTATAAAATGTATACTTTTATTTCCAAAATTAGCTTTTTTGCCAGTTTTTAATTTGGTAACTATTTGAGGAGTTTTTACCTTTTTATTCGTGTCTTGAGCCTTTATGAAAATAGGGCAGAATATTAAAAGTAGATAAATGAATTGTTTCATTATGAGGATTTTTATTCTTGATTTTTACTTAATATAAAATATCTGTGTTCGTCTAAAGTTTTACCATTTTTAATAATCGCTTTTCGAAAAACCCCTTCTTTACTATACCCGTTTTTTTCTAACGTCCGCATAGAGGCAATATTATTTTCGAAAACACCAGCATAAATTCTAATTAAATTTAGTTTTTTTAATCCGTAATGGGTTATAAGATTCACCGCTTTTGTGGCTATTCCATTTCCCCAATATGGTTGACCTATCCAGTATCCTATTTCTGCACTTTTTCTATAAACATCGTTTTGTATGATTAAACTGATTACTCCACATAGCTCATTGTTACATTCAATACCAAAACTTTGTGGAGGATCTTGTGTTTGAGTAAAATTAATGAAAGTTTCGGCGTCACTTTCTGAGTAAGGATAAGGGATATAATCTCTTAGGTTATTCCATATGTTTTTATTGTTAGCTAGTTTTGCCAACTGTAATGTGTCAGATAATTTGAGTTTTCTTATTTCAATTTTTTGATTTTCCAAACTAATAAATCTATTAGATACAAGTTAGTTTAAATATGTTTAAAATTAAAGATATATAAAAATCCATACTAAATTATGGCAATTGTCTTCGCTTTATAATTTTTCATAATATCTTTATGCACATAATATGTCAAACAAGAAAGCAATAATTATTGGATCTGGTATTGCCGGTTTAGCCTCTGCAATCCGTTTAAGCGGTCAAAATTTTAGTGTAGAAGTATATGAGACTAATTCTTATCCTGGAGGAAAATTAGCCGAAATTCATAAAGAAGGATATCGTTTTGACTGCGGACCATCCTTGTTTACAATGCCTCAGTTTTTAGAAGAGTTGTTCGCTATCTCTAAGAAATCAATTTCGAATTATTTTGAGTATTCCAAAAAAGAAATAGTATGTAATTACTTTTATGAAGACGGAACTAGATTTACAGCGTTAGCCGATATTAAAAAATTTGCAGAAGAAGCAGAAAAGAAGTTTGAAGTAGAAAGGGATCAGATTTTTAAATATTTTAAATCTAGTAAGCAAAAATATGACTTGACCTCTACTTTATTTCTAGAAAAATCATTACATAAATTATCCACATATCTGTCTTTGGACACTATAAAAGCTATTATTAGAATTAATAGCCTAGGAATAGATAAGAAATTACACAGTTATAATGATGAAATATTTAAGGATGCAAGATTGGTTCAGTTTTTTGACCGATTTGCAACTTATAATGGTTCGTCTCCTTATGTTACGCCTGGAATTATGTCTATGATTCCGCATTTAGAACAGTACTACGGAACTTTTTTTCCAAAAGGAGGAATGTATAGTATTACAAAAGCTCTTTATCAGTTGGCTGTTGATCTTGATGTAAAATTTCATTTTGAATCAGAAGTGGATCAAATAGTTGTTACAAATAAAAAAGCAACAGCAGTAGTTGTTGATGGTTTTATACGAGAAGCGGATGTAATTATATCCAATATGGATGTAGTTCCTACTTACCGTAAATTACTTCCAAATGAGCAAGCACCGAAAAAAACTCTGAAACAACCAAGATCAAGCTCCGCCTTAATTTTCTATTGGGGAATCAAAAAAGAATTTCCTGAATTGGATCTACATAACATCTTTTTTTCTAAAGATTATAAAAAGGAATTTGAATATATTTTTGAAAAGAAGGAAGTAAGTAATGATCCAACCGTTTATATAAATATTACTGCTAAAAATGAACCAAATGATTCTCCTGAAGGATCCGAAAACTGGTTTGTTATGATTAATGTTCCTAGTAATGAAGGACAAGACTGGAAAGAAATAATACAACGGTCTAGAAAAAATATTCTGGATAAATTATCAAAATTGTTAAAAGTAAATATTGAAGAGTTAATAGAAACTGAAGAGATTTTAGATCCTATAAGTATTGAAAACAAAACACAATCTTATCAAGGTGCATTGTATGGTTCTAGTAGCAATAATAAATATGCAGCTTTTTTAAGACATCCTAACTTTTCTAAAAATATTAAAAATCTTTATTTCTGTGGAGGAAGTGTGCATCCTGGAGGAGGAATTCCATTGTGTTTATTGTCTGGTAAGATAGTTTCTGAGTTAATTGAAAAAGATTTTAATGATTAAACTATGCGTCTAGAAAGAAAACTTCTTATATCCATAATTTTAATTTGGTTGTTTAATATTTCAGGAATAATTGGAATTCTGATAGGATATGAAAGTTGGTTCTTGCCATTAACGCCTCTCAATTTACTATTGTATTTAGGTTTAATGATTTGGAATTCTAGAATTAATAAAAAATTGATTTTAGCATTGTTAATTCCTTTTGGTATTGGAATGATTACGGAGTATCTGGGAGTTAACTATGGATTGATTTTTGGCAACTATCAATACGGTAATAACTTGGGAAGTAAAATTTTAGGAGTACCTTGGATTATTGGTGTAAACTGGGCATTACTAGTATATTGTACAGCAGCAATATCAAAAAAGATACACACAAACATAGCTATTTCTTCTTTTATTGGTGCAGTGTTGATGGTGGCATTGGATATTATCATCGAAGTTTCCGCTCCAAGATTTGATTTTTGGGAGTTTGAAGGACAGATAGTACCAATTCAGAATTATATAGGATGGGTCGTAGTTTCCTTTGTAGCACATTTTTTATTTCAAAAAGTATATAAAACTTTGCAATACACGATTTCGGTTCATATTTTCATTGCTATATTTATCTTTTTTACCACATTCTTATTTTACTAGATGCAGAAATATGATTATATTATTACAGGCACCGGAGCATCAGGTTTGATATTGGCTTATTATTTAATTAATGATACTTTTTTTGATAAAAAGAAAATACTGTTAATTGATAAAGAGGAAAAAAATAAAAATGATCGTACTTGGTGTTTTTGGGAAGAAGGAAAAGGAACTTGGGATTCTGTTGTAAGTAAAAAATGGAATAATATCTTTTTCGGAAGTACTGATTTCTCGGATACAATAGATATTTCTCCATATCAGTATAAGATGATTCGTAGTAAAGACTTTTACAATCATGTTTTTGAGCAATTAAGTAAAAAATCCAATATTACTGTAGTACAGGAAACCGTAATGGGATTTGTAGATGAGGATAGTATAGTAGAGGTAGAAACTGATCAAAGAATGTATTTAGGAGATAAGGTTTTTAATAGTATCCCATTTTCTAAACAGTTTAAAACACAAAAAAAATATCCATTACTAAATCAACATTTTATAGGATGGTTTATAAAGGTGGTAAGCCCCACTTTTGATAGTGAGACAGCTACTTTTATGGATTTTGACATTGATCAAAAGGGGAATACAAGATTTATGTATGTATTGCCGATGTCTAAAACAGAAGCTTTATTTGAGTACACCTTGTTTTCTAAAGATCTTCTTTCTAAAGAAGAATATGAAACAGAAATTAAAGCATATTTAAATACTACAGGGATCAAAGAGTATTGTATTACAGAAAAAGAAGTAGGATGTATTCCAATGACCTCATATGAGTTTGGAAAACAAAATTCTAAGAACATTATTCATATTGGAACGGCTGGAGGATGGACAAAGGCTAGTACTGGATTTACTTTTCTGAACACTGAAAAAAAGGTAAAAAAGCTTATCAAGTTTCTTAAAAGACGTGGGGATTTATCCAAATTTGAGAAACGAACTAAATTTTGGTATTATGATCTATTCTTTTTAGATCTATTATCAAAAGAAAATCAGAATGGTGCTATTTTATTTTCACGATTATTCGGAAAAAATAATACATATAAAATCTTGAAATTTTTAAATGAGGAAACCTCGTTGATAGAAGATCTAAAGATAATGTCAACAATGCCGACTAGTAAATTTCTTAAAATGGTCTGGAATCGATTGATTAAGTAGATTCATTTATTCAATTTTAAATCCTACCATAGGAATCTCATTTATAAATATGACAAGCTCTTTTGCATTAGGGTGTGATAAGTCTACATTAAAACTAATTTTCCCGTCATTATATGCTATTTTTCCTTTGTAGCTGAATTGTTGATTATTAACCAAATAAACAATCGAGTGCACAGGTTGATCGTATTCTATTATAAATTCTTGAATCACTGCTTCCCTTTTTTTTAGGATTCCTGTTGATGGAGAAATTAGATTAAAATCTTTTGATTTTTCGTGTTGATAAAATAATGGAGCTTTAGAAAACTCTTCTTTACTAATATTATCTACTAACAAGCTGTTTTCATAAAAATTAGGGTAATGTCCCTTAATAAAAACTTCTGCCGGTGTACCGAAATAGAAATAATTAGGCTCTTCGATAAATTCTTGTGTATCGATATCGTAATATCCTGTACTACCCCAGGTAGCATCTATTAAATACTTTTTAAAATCTATTTCAATAATATTCCAGGCGTGATCAGAGCGGTATTCTTTTCCAATATGATGAATTTGATTTTTACCATTTCCTAAAACGTAGAAGCTAATGATTCCAAGGTGATCACAGACATCTTTAAAAAGTTGAGTGTATCCTTCGCAAACTGCTATACCACTAGATATAACACGTTTAGATATTTTTTCTCTATATTTTTTCTCTGTCTGTAGATGCTTTTTAGATCCTGATTTATCCCTATGATAATCTATATAATTGGTAGAACGAAAGCTAGGAAAGGGGTTGTGTTGGACTGATTTATAAGAATTTGCATAATCAGTGTAATATTTTCCTGATTCCTTATAATCATAGGATATGTTTTTTGTAATCCAAGAATATAGGGCTTTGGCCTTATCTATTTCAGAATCAAAATCCTTGGAGATCTGTTCTGCTAGTTTTTTAGGAGTTTTATATTTTTTAGGGTATAAATGTACAATAGCTTCAATTCTATCAAAATCTTGACTGTAGGATTGACTAGCAGATAATAGGCTTAATAAAATAAATAATACTAGCTTAGGCATATTGTTTTAGCATCAAATATTAAACCAAATAATATACAACTATTAGTTTTATTCTGAAAGAGAAACGGATGATTATGTTAGACCACGCTCTTTTTGGATCTGTTCATAAGCCTTTTGTACTTCTTTAAATTTTTCTTCTGCTCCTTTTATATGCACAGGATCCATATGTTGTACTTTATCAGGATGGTATTTTTTAACCATGGTTCGATATGCCTTTTTTATTTCTGCATCAGTAGCGGTTTTTTCAACTTCAAGAATTTTATAGGCGTGATTTCCGGTCTTAAAGAACATGGCTTTAATACTTTCAAAATCACTAAAATTTATTCGCATAAATCCAGCCATTTTCTGAATTTCTATTGCTTCAGCGTTACTTACATTACCATCTGCATTTGCAATTCCGAATAGGAAATGAAGAATTTGTAACCTTGCTGCATAGCGAGTGCGTTGGGTAAGAAACAAACAGATGCGTTGGGCAGAAATCTCTCTACTTTTTATAATTTCATTAAAGGTTCTAAACGTGGCATTAGCACGCTCTTTTCCATAAGCACTTACGAAATACTGACGAACATAATCTAGTTCTGTTTGATTTACACGACCATCGGCTTTTATTACAATTGAAGAAAGAGAAAGTAGATTTAATTCAAAATCTCCGGGACTTACTTTTTTTTCTTGAGAGAATACTTGAGTAAATCCTCCACTTCCTTTACTCTTGGTAGTAGTATCTAACAAACTGCCTAGTATAAAACCTAATATGGCTCCTGGAAATCTAAAAAAAATACCTCCTAATAAAGCAGCAATCCATTTAATCATTCATAGTCAATTTTGAGGGTGTAAAGATAATTGAATTATTTACACAATTTAGAGTATACTTAATTAGTAACATATTCATTAAAAATGTTACGAAAAAATGATTTGTTAGATAGTTGTAAAGATGTTTTACGACTACTTGGCAGTCATATTGATATGGTACATTATTTGTATCTTTGTATCAAAGTTTAAATAAAAAATAGTTAAGAAATATGTATCCAGCAGATTTAGTAAAGCCAATGCGTGAAGACCTAACAAATATAGGTTTTGATGAATTACAAACAGCAGCTGATGTAGAAACTGCGATTGCAAAAGAAGGAACAACTTTAGTCGTTGTAAATTCTGTTTGTGGTTGTGCTGCAGCGAATGCAAGACCAGGAGCGAAAGCTTCTTTGGCAAATGATAAAAAACCAGATAATTTAGTAACAGTATTTGCGGGCGTGGATCGCGAAGCTACTGATAAAGCACGTGGATATATGATCCCATTTCCTCCATCATCACCTTCAATGGCGTTATTTAAAAATGGAGAATTAGTTCATATGTTAGAGCGTCATCATATCGAAGGGAGACCTGCTGATATGATTGCAGAAAACCTTAAAGATGCTTATAATGAGCACTGCTAATATATTTAGATAAAAAATAAAAATCCGGTTAGTACCGGATTTTTTTATTTCTTTTTTTGCAAGGTTGGCAATCACTACCTTCAATACTTCCTTGTTCATTTCCACTATCATTAGAGTATCCATCACATTGACATCCAGTTCCTCCATGCACTTGTTTCAATGCATTTTTAGTTAATAATTTAGCTCCTTCTAGTTTTAAGATTTTGTGTAACATACTGTAAATTTTAAAATTATATAATACTCTGAATAATTATAGATCCACAAAGCATATGTCCATATGTTAATGATTATTTCCCCTAAAATGTTGCCTGAAATTTTTAAAAAAGTTTTATTTAAGTGGTGTGTAACATTTCTTTTACCACATATTTTCATTAAAAAAACCTAAAAATTTTCAGTAGTAAATAGAAAGTTCACTGATTGATTTGATTTTAGTTCTTTAAACTGTTGCTAAACAAAAAATAATATCAGACCTTGCACTGCAGTAACACAAGTCAAAATTATTAATTGCTAAGAGAAGTTATGGGGGCATTAAAAAGGATAATTTCATATCCGCTTTCGATAGTTTTCTATTTATTTTTTGGATTAACATTAGTAGTTTTTCATCCCTTACAATGGTTGGGAGTTAAACTGGGCGGAGCAAAAGGACACAGAGGTGTGGTTAATTTAATGAACCTTTGTCTGCTTCGTTGTTTACACGTTTTAGGAGTAAGAATTAGCTTTAAAAATTCTTTTAAATTACCTAAAAATCGTTCCTTGATTATTGTATCAAATCATCAGAGTATGTTTGATGTTCCTTTGATATCTTGGTATTTGCATAAACATCGACCAAAGTTTATCTCTAAAATGGAGTTAGGAAAAGGAATCCCGAGTATTTCTTTTAATTTAAGAAATGGAGGTCATGCTTTAATAGATAGAAAAAATGCGAAACAATCGATACCAGAGATTTCTAGGTTTGGGAAGTATATTGCCAAAAATAATTTTTCAGCTGTAATTTATCCGGAAGGAACTAGAAGTAGAAATGGAAAACCTAAAAGTTTTGCCCATACAGGATTAAAAATATTAATGAAAAATGCTCCTGAAGCTTTAATAGTTCCGGTAACTATTAATAACAGTTGGAAGTTGGTTAGATTTGGTAATTTCCCTATGGGAGTAGGAATACATCTTACTCTAGAAGTCAAAGAACCTATAAATTCAGAAGGAGTTACTAAAGAAGAAATACTAGATATTGCAGAAAAGAGAGTAATCTCTACCATAAAAACGTAAATAAGTAGTCATGGCTATAGATAATATTAGATTAGAAGTAATGCAATTATTGGAAAAGAAAATAGAATCTTTTATCGATAAATTTTTGATTCCGATAGATAAAGTATGGCAGCCAACAGATTTTTTACCTGATTCACAAAATGAAGATACATTTTTTGATGAGGTAAAGGAGTTAAGAGAGTTGGCAAAAGAACTTCCATATGACTTTTGGGTCGTTTTAGTTGGAGATACGATTACAGAAGAAGCACTTCCTACCTATGAATCCTGGTTAATGGATGTAGAAGGGGTAAATCAACACGAAGAAGAAGGAGGAAATGGCTGGTCTAGATGGGTACGATATTGGACTAGTGAAGAAAATCGACATGGAGATACTTTAAATAAGTATTTGTATTTGTCAGGAAGAGTAAATATGATAGAAGTTGAACGTACAACGCAACATTTAATTAATGATGGGTTTGATATCGGAACCGATAGAGACCCTTATAAAAACTTCGTTTATACTAGCTTTCAGGAGTTGGCAACTAATATTTCGCATACTAGAGTGGCAAAGTTGGCAAAAGGGTATTCAAACAAATCTCTAGCTAAAATGTGTAAAATTATTGCTGGTGACGAGATGCGTCATTTTAATGCATATAGTGAATTTGTAAAAAACATATTCGAAGTAGACCCAAGTCAAATGATGGTAGCTTTTAGTGATATGATGAAGCATAAAATTGTAATGCCAGCGGTTTTTTTAAGAGAATCCGGAAATACAATCGGAAGTGCTTTTGAAGAGTTTTCTAATGCCGCTCAACGAATAGGAGTATATACTTCTCAGGATTATATTGATATTATGCAACGTTTGATCGATAAATGGGAAATTGACAAACTTGTGGATCTTACTGATGAGGCAGAAAAAGCACGTGATTTTGTAATGAGATTACCTGCTAGAATGCAACGTATTAGTGAGAGATTGGTAATTCCAGAAGAAGTTTTTGAATTTAAATGGGTGCAACCTGCTTTAGTGAAATAAATTATTATGGCGTATATGACCAAAGAGCAGATTATATATGAAACTGTTGATTTTGTAAAAAATACGCTGAAAGATGCTGAAGGAGGACATGATTGGTTTCATATCGAACGGGTTTTTAAAACATCAAAAACCATCGCCGAAAGTGAAGAGGTGGATGTTTTTATAGTTTCTCTTGGAGCATTACTTCATGATATTGCAGATTCCAAATTTCATAATGGAGATGAAACGATTGGTCCAAAAGTCGCAAGGAACTTTTTAGAAAGTCTTCAACTAGAAAAAGATATTGTTAATCACGTAGTACTTATTATTGAAAATATCTCCTTTAAAGGAGGTAATACTGAGCAGAAATTTACATCCCCAGAATTGAATGTTATACAAGATGCAGATCGCTTAGATGCTATTGGGGCTATTGGAATCGCTCGTTGTTTTAATTATGGGGGATTTAAAAATAGAACGCTATACGATCCGGAAATAGCGCCTAATTTAAATATGACCAAAGAAGAATATAAAAACTCTACTGCTCCAACGATAAATCATTTCTACGAAAAATTGTTATTACTTAAGGATAGAATGAACACAGATACTGGTAGGGAAATGGCAGAAAAAAGGCATCATTTTATGGAATCTTTTCTAGAAGAATTTTTTAAAGAATGGGAAGGCAGACATTGATGATTTATCTACCTTCTTTGTATTCCAAATGCTCGTTTTTTGATAGAATTTGATTGTCCGTTTTTTGATTATGCGAAAATGCTGATTACAAATTCAACTATAAAAAGAAAATAGTTCAAAATAAAGTCGATTAATAATTTTGTAAGTGCTATCATGATTAGTGATTTATGTTTCCGTTACTTATTGTTACTAGTTTTGATGAATTTCGATTGACAAATTCTAGTGTAAACCTGTCGATTTCTTGATATCCATCAACTTTTTTAATTAATAATTCATTGATTCTATTTGCCTCTGTGGTTAAGTCAGAATATTTACAATTTTTTAATTCGTACTCTGCAGTTTCTGTAGAAATTCCTTTTTCCGAACTTGCTAAGCCTTTTACATATAAGAATTGTTTTACCTGATCACATTCACAATTAGATTGTAATACCTTTAGAATAGCGTTTGATTTATCCTCTACTTTATTTCCGACATACATAGCATAAACTAAAATCCCGGCTAAAATTCCTATAGAAAATAAAACAAGTTGCTTTTTCATCAGATTTTGATACAACCACTATTTAATTGATTGCTTGATCAAAGTACCTTTAAAAAAACCGTAATAACAAGAGGGGTAAACCCAATTTAAAGAAAAACGGGTATGGTTTATTATTATAAATAATTGAATATCAATTATTTATAATAAAACAAGAAGTTTGGTTTCCAAAAATTACTGAGAGCCCTATTTTTATAAATTTAGGGTAATTTGTTCATTTTTTTTGTAAAAGTTAATGGATCAATTTTTAGAATTTAATTGTTTTACATAGAAAGATGGGAGTAGTCCTGTGTGAATTTTAAAGTACTTAGAAAAAGAATCGGCACTTTTATAGCCAACATCTTTAGCAATAGATTTAATAGAATAAGATCTAAATTTAGAATCGTTTTTAAGTCGAACGATTGTATAGTTTATTCTTAGATCATTGATATAGGTATTGAAATTCTTATTAAAGTGAGCATTAATTACTTTAGACAGGTAAGAAGTATTTGTATTGATCTTCTTGGCTACATTATATAGATTGCAATCTGTTTTAAGATAATATTCTTGGGATTCTATTTTTTTTAATCCAATAAGTATTTGTTCATATAAATCATCACTTATATCTAATTCACTGGATCGGGATTCTAATTTTTTATCTTTAGTGTCAATAATGGGGTCGTTAATTGCAAGGTCATTAACAGTTATTTCCGAAGTATTTGCTTTTTCTTTTCTTTCGATTTCAGCGTGTAATGTTTCAAATTTTTCTTTGTTCTTTCTCTTTGTTTTCTGAAAAAAGAATATCACCAAAATAAGTCCAAAAACTACAAGAACTAATCCAATCTGAGAATAGGTGAGTTTGCTTTTTTGTTTCTTTTTTTGATTTTCCAAATCGTTTATTTCATTTTGAAAATCATTCATGGTTATGTCCTGAACCTTTCTAGATGCTAATGATCTTTTATTATTGAGTTTACTTAAACTTAAAATATGTTTTTCATAATACGAATTAGATTTTTTTAAGTCACCATCCATTTTATAGGCTTGACCAAGTAATTTATAACATTTGCTTATCTCGTCGGAGTTACTATATTTCTTGGTAAGAATTTCTTCAGATTCGAGTAATACTTCAATGCTTCCTTTGTATTCTTTTAAATCTAGTTTACATTCTGCGAGTAAATTGAGAATTTTTCCTAGAAAGATAATATCATTTGCCTTGTAACATAGTTCTTTTGCTTGGTTTAGAAATGTAAGGGCGTTGGTGTAATCCTTTTTGTTTTTATGGATAATACCTCGATGCATTAACAGATCAATATGTACATTATCAACTTTTACTTTTTCAGTATAAGACAACCCCTTATTGTTAGCATATAATGCAGAATCTAATTTATTTAATTTTATATAAGCTTCAGAAATTCGAGCATTAAATAACATAATCCCGATATTAACTCCTTCCTCACTTCTTTTATATGGGTTTGTTAAAAGTTCTTCTTCACTATCTTTTAGTTCTTTAAGAGCAGTCTTGTAATCACCTGTTCTTAGTTTTATAAATGCAAGGTTAGTTTTAATTACAGACATATAAGAAGGATTGTTAATCTCTTCTGCTTTAGATAATGCCTTTGAATACGCAGAACTTGACTTATCGTATTCTTCAATGTCAAAGTAGTGATTTCCTTTAAGATTCATTATCTGTACCTGTTTCTGGTACATTTCGTTTTTGGATGCAATAGAAGAAGCGTTGTCGAGATACTCAATAGCTAAATTATTATTTCCAGAATTAAGATTGGCAATGCTTAAACGTTCCAGAGCATTTATCATTCCTTTTGGATCATCGTTATCAAAAGCTATTTTGTATAAAATATTACTTAAGGAAATGATTTCATCTATTTTACTTTCATCAAGAGCTTCTAACTGAAGACGAATATCTTCTTCATTCTTTGTAACAATAATATTCTCAACCTGAGAAATTAAAGTATTACAAAACAAAAGAATAGATAAGATGAATAAACGATGCAATCTCATATAAGCTTAGGGTGAAGGACCAAAAATAACCAAAATAGTGTCAAAATAGCTTTAATTGCCCATCTTTATGAGAATCATGCAAGTCACAATTCAAAAGAATATTGTTTTTTTTGGTAAAGTATTTTTTCCTAGCAATGGTAAACATTTGATGGATCTGATCAGCTATTTTACCACTTCCTTTCATTCTTCTACCAAATTCGCTGTCGTTAAGGTTGCCATCATGACATTCCATAATTTGGTGTAATATTTTATCTTTTTTATCAGGTAATGTATGCTCTAGCCATTTAGTAAAAATTTGACCAATGGAACCATTTAGACGGACAATTGTATAACCAATACTTTTTGCCCCTCTATTAGATACTTCTTTAGAAAGAGCCAGAATTTCGTGGCTGTTTATGGATGGGATAATAGGGGCCATCATAACATTAGTTGGAATCCCCAATTGATTTAATTTCTCTAAAGCTTCTAATCGTTTTTTTATGCTTGCTGTTCTTGGTTCCAGTATTTTTCTAGTAGATTCTTCTAAGGAAGTGATAGAAAGAAAAATTGACACAAGGTTATCTTCTGCTAGTTTAGAAAGGATATCTATATCTCTTAAAATTAAAGCGTTTTTTGTAATAATGCCTACCGGATGCTTATATTTTAAAAATACTTTAAGAAGTTGTCTTGTGATTTCAAGTTTTTTTTCTGCGGGTTGATAGCAATCGGTATTTCCAGAAAGAGCAATAGGATATGCTTTCCAATGTTTGCTTTTAAGCTTTTTTTCTAATAATTCTGGGGCATTTTTTTTTACTAAAATTTTACTTTCAAAATCTAGACCTACTCCATATCCCCAATACTCATGTGAGTTTCTGGCATAACAATATACGCAACCATGTTCACAACCCTGATATGGATTTAGGGAATATAGCATGCCAACATCCGGACTACTTACTTTATTGATAATAGTCTTAGGAAAAGTTTCAATGAATGTTGTCTTGTTATTTTGAATCGGTTCACCTTCTTTTTGCAGATAGTTGAGAAAGTCATCTCTTAGTTCGTAATGATTGGCAGAAAAACGATTATGAATTTTTTCTTGAGCACCTCTTCCTTTTATAATTCTTTTTGGTTCCAAAAGCTTTGATTTTTACGGTTTAAAAGTAAAACTTTTGTTGGAATATTTCCAATAAAAAATGGAATATTTCCAAATAAAGAAAGTAATTTTGTATAAGTCAGTTTTAGGTTAAAAAAATAGTCAGTGATGAAGAATAGAAGTTATGAATATGATGTGGCTTTATCTTTTGCAGGAGAGAATAGGGCGTATGTAGAGAAGGTAGCGAATAGCTTAAAAACAAAAGGAGTTAAAGTGTTTTATGACTTGTTTGAAGAGGCTAATTTGTGGGGAAAGAATTTATATGAGTATTTGTCAGAAATTTATCAGAATAAAGCAAGGTATACAGTGCTTTTTGTATCCAGTTTTTATAATAAAAAATTATGGACGAATCATGAGAGAGTTTCGATGCAAGCAAGAGCTTTTCAGGAGAGTAGGGAATATATATTACCTGCTAGATTTGATGATACAGAAATTCCTGGAATTCTTAAAACTATCGGTTATATTAATCTGGAAAATAGAACTCCAGAAGAATTAGCCGTTCTAATTGAGAATAAATTAAAAAAGGATCAAACTTTTTTAAAAAACCGATGGTCGAAACTCTCTACCATGATTAGTCCCAAACCGTTTATTTTTACAATTAAGGTAGTTGATGAAAAGTCGCAACTGATTAAGCATGCGAAGGTAGTTTTAGTAGCAAACAATTCGACATATCTCGAAGGATTTACAGATGAGAACGGTCTAGCTCATTTTGTTATTAGAACAAGAAAATTATATACAGTTCTTATCGCCCATTCAGAATATCCAGCGGTGGTTTTTAATAGTATGAACCCAAAAGAAGATGTAGAAGTTACTATCGAAAAAACTAACAATTCGGGTTCGATTATTATCAATAAATCGGGACAAGTCCCTGGGATTTCTGGTAAAATAGAACCTGTATCAAAGTCCGATAAGAAGTTGTTATTGTACGCCGATAATATTGCTATTGAAGGAGGAAAAGATCAACCCTATGATTTTGAATTAAATAAATCAATTGCTCTAGAGGATAATAAGGGTAATATTGTATACTTAACGTTTAGATTTTTTCAGGCAAGAATTGCTTTAATTGATTTTTATAAAGACAGAAGTATGTGAGCATATTTGAAGAGAAAATGTGGTTTTTATACTTAAAATCCAAAAAATCACCATTTTCAGGGGATCAGTACGTGTAAAAATGTCTTACATTTATATGGTCAATTAAAATCATTCAACATGCGATCATCACGGATTCTATGCTTCTTCTTATTTGCTACGATTATATTTTCTTGTAAAAAGAAAGATGCTAAATCATTAGCTGAAGCAAATGCTTCAGAACTAAATAAATATCAAGATTATGTTTCGGACCTTTCTACCGGTGTAATTTCGGTATTAGATAATGTGTATGTAGTGTTGCAAACACCTGTTGAGGGTTGGGATGATAATCAAGAACTTTCTGATAAAATCCTTTCAGTTTCGCCGAAAGTAAAAGGAAAAGTATTTGCTGTTAATAATCAAACTATTGCTTTTAAACCAGAAGATGGTTTTAAAGAAGATACGGAGTATACCTTTACATTGAATTTAGAAAGTTTGGTTAAGGATCTAAAAGAAGACTTAGATGAAGAGTTTGTCTTCAGTGTTAAAACGTTAAAGCAGCAGTTCTCCGTGCTAACAGAAAATCTTCAATCCTATAGTAAAGATTGGCAATATGTAAATGGAACGATTACGGCCAGTGATCAATTAAGTTTCGAGAAGGCAAAACAACTAATTACTGCTACTCAAAAAGGAAAAAATATTCCAATTAATTTTGGAGAATCACTAGATAAAAGCCGTCAGTTTAGTTTTAGAATTGATAGTATACAAAGATTTGAAGATGATTCTGAGGTGACTGTAAAATGGTCCGGAAAATCAGTTGATATCGATACGGAAGGTGAAAACACATTGAACATTCCTGGGAAAAATAATTTTTCTGTAATAAGCGTATCTGTTTCCAATTTTGAAGGACAATATGTAGAGATTAATTTTTCTGATCCGTTGGAAAAAAATCAAAATTTTGATGGTTTAGTTGCCATTGAAGGAGCAAAAGGACTAAAGTATACTGTAATAGGTCAGAATTTAAAAGTATACCCCAAACAGGAACTAAAAGGAACGTTAGAAGTAACCATTTTTGAAGGTATTAAGAGTGTAGACAATTATAAACTTAAGAGTACCTATTCAGAAAATATTTCGTTTCAGCAACCAAAGCCAGAAGTCAGGTTGTTACAAAGCGGGGTTATTTTACCAACTTCAGAGAATCTGAAATTTAATTTTGAGGCAATTAACTTGCGGGCAGTAGAAGTACAAGTAGTCAAAGTATTTGAAAACAATGTACTTCAGTTTTTACAAAATAATGATCTTAATGGAGCAAGTAACTTAAGAAGCGTTGCACGACCAATCGCTAAAAAACTAATTAATCTGCAAGAGAATACATCTTTAAATTTGAGTAAATGGAATGCTTTTGCAATAGATCTAAAAGAACTGATCTCGCCTGATCCAGGAGCAATTTATAGAATTGAGCTAAAGTATAGAAAAGCGTATTCTCTATATAAATGTGATGGTGCGAGTGCAGATGATACTTCAATCAATGAATTATCAGAGAATTATGATAGTGAAGAAGAGTCTAGTTTTTGGGATAGCTCACAATATTATTATGAGGATTATTATGATTATGATTGGAGTGAAAGAGATAATCCGTGTAGTAATTCTTTTTATAGAAATAAGAAAATAGCTGCTAATGTACTAGCTTCTAATTTAGGAGTAGTTATAAAAAAGGGATTGAATAATTCGTATATGGTAACAGTTAATGACATCATCACCACTAATCCAGTTCCTAATACTAAAGTTACTTTCTATAACTATCAACAACAAGAGATTGGTGTTGCTACCACAGATGCGCAAGGAATGTCTGGATTTGATGCAGAAAAACAAGCATATTTTGCGATTGCTCAATCTGGAAAACAACAAACATATGTAAAACTTAATGATGGGAATGCATTATCTGTAAGTAAGTTTGATGTTTCTGGAGTACGATTACAGAAAGGT
Source organism: Aquimarina sp. AD1 (assembly GCF_003443695.1). Classification (NCBI taxonomy): domain Bacteria; kingdom Pseudomonadati; phylum Bacteroidota; class Flavobacteriia; order Flavobacteriales; family Flavobacteriaceae; genus Aquimarina; species Aquimarina sp. AD1. The sequence continues at coordinate 4,185,119 of NZ_CP031966.1, forward strand.
ATTAAAGGATATATATATGGTGAGCGTGGTGTATGGCGACCTGGAGACACCTTATTCCTTTCTTTTATGCTTAATGATAATGCTAATAAATTACCAAAAGGGCATCCTGTAAAATTCAAATTAAAGGATCCTTATGGAAAAGTAATTTATCAAGAAACTAAAACAGAAGGAGTAGGGAACTTTTATAAGTTTAGTGTAACAACTTCTGATGAAGCACCCACTGGAAATTGGCAAGCTCAAGTTAATGTAGGAGGAGCGAGTTTTTCTAAAGCTTTAAAAATAGAAACTATAAAACCAAATCGTCTTAAAATAAAAACAAGTTTTGACGATGAGGTATTAGGAGCAAATAAAAGTATCAATGGAGATTTAGAAGTGTTGTGGTTACATGGTGCAGTAGCTAAGAATTTGCAAACAGATATCAATGTTCGTTTTAATTCCAAAAGAACAAGTTTTAAAGCATTTCCAGGATATATTTTTGATGATCCTTCAAGAAGATTTAGTAGTGAAGAGTTAGAAGTTTTTAATGGTAAGATTTCTGAAGAAGGTAAAGCCAGTTTTTCCATGAAACCTAAATTAGAAAATAAAGCTGCCGGAATGCTACGAGCCTCATTTATAACTAAGGTCTACGAAAATGGTGGTGATTTTAGTACAGATGTTATTTCTAAAGATTTTTCACCATATGACACGTATATAGGACTGAATGTTCCCAAAGGCGATAAAGCACGTGGAATGTTGCTAACGGATACGACACATAATTTTGAGGTAGTTTCCGTTGATAAAGAAGGAAAACCTAAATCGGTAAAAGACCTAGAAGTATATGTTTATAAGGTGAACTGGCGATGGTGGTGGGATACCTCAGAGGATAATCTTTCTTCCTACAATCGTGGATCGTATCAAAATGAAGTATTTAAAACTAAAGTTTCTACGAATAGTAAGGGACAAGCCAATTTTAATTTTGAAATTAAGCATCCAGAATGGGGTAGATATTTAGTAAGAGTAGTAGATCCTAATGGTGGGCATGCTACCGGAAAAGCGATTTATATCGATTGGCCTGGTTGGGCAGGTAGAGCTAACAAGAATGATCCATCTGCTGCTACGATGCTTATGTTCTCAGCAGATAAAAACACATATAATGTTGGAGAGACGGCTACAGTTACATTTCCTTCTAGCGAAGGAGGAAGAGCTTTAGTAACTGTAGAAAACGGTACCGAAGTACTATCTTCTCTTTGGGTTACACCGCAAAAAGGAGAAACTAAATTCGAATTGCCTATTGAAGATATATATACGCCAAATGTATATATACATATAACATTATTGCAAGCGCATAACGCTACAGCGAATGATTTGCCGATTCGACTATATGGAGTTATTCCAGTTTCTGTCGAAAATCCAGCAACTAGGATTGAACCAATAGTAAAGATGCCTGATGTGTTGCGTCCAGAAGAAACAATTGATGTTAAAATTAGTGAGACAAATGGTAAAGCAATGACCTATTCTATTGCAATTGTAGATGAAGGTTTATTGGATCTTACAAGATATAAAACTCCAAATCCATGGAATACATTTTATGCTAGAGAAGCGTTGGGAGTAAAAACCTGGGATGTGTATGATGATATTATTGGAGCGTATGGAGGAAGTATCAACCAAATTTTTAGTATTGGAGGTGATGCCGAAGCCGGAGGAGGAAAGGCAAAAAAAGCCAACCGATTTAAACCAATGGTTGTTTATAAAGGACCTTTTGAATTAAAAAATGGGGAAACAAAGTCTCATAAAATTAAAATACCAAAGTACATAGGTTCTGTTAGAACTATGATTGTTGCTTCTGATGCTAATAATGCTGCCTACGGAAGTACAGAGAAAACAACACCAGTAAGAAAACCATTAATGGTGCTAACATCTATTCCTAGAAAAATAACTCCTGGTGAAAAAGTTACCATTCCCGTCACAGTTTTTGCGATGGAAAAAAAGGTGAAGGATGTGAATGTAACTTTAAAACCAAATAAAGGATTTACGGTAATTGGAGAGCCTACGAAACAGATTTCTTTTGCTCAACCAGATGAAAAGATGGTGTATTTTGATATAGAAGTAATCGATGGTGCATCTATTACTGATATTGAAGTAGTAGCAAGTGGTAACGGAGAAAAAGCTTCTTACAGTATTCCAATTGATATTATTAATCCTAATCCTATGACTACAGAGATTACCACCATAGTTTTAGAACCAAATAGTCAACAAGAAGTAGATTTTACATCTTTTGGAGTAGATGGAAGCAATAGCACTACAATTGAATTGTCTTCTTTACCACCAATGAATTTTGAAGGTAGATTAAAGTATTTGATACGTTATCCTCACGGATGTGTTGAGCAAACAACTTCTGGAGCATTTCCGCAGTTATATTTAAATGATGTATTTACATTACCTTCAGATAAAAAGAAAAAGATACAGCGTCATATGGAAGCTGCTATTTATAGATTAAAAAGTTTTATTCAGCCTAATGGAGGGATGTCCTATTGGCCTGGATATAGTAATTCTAATGATTGGGGGACAACATATGCGGGGCATTTCTTATTAGAAGCTAATAAGAAAGGATATGTATTGCCTATTGGATTTAAAAGTAATTGGATTAATTATCAGCAGCAACAGGCTAAACGTTGGAGAAGTGGTGGTAGTGATTTAGCGCAGGCATATCGACTGTATACTTTAGCATTAGCTGGTAGTCCAGATTTATCCTCTATGAATAGATTAAGGGAAACATCGAATTTGTCTAATAATGCAAAATTAAGATTGGCAGCTGCCTATGGTCTTATCGGTCAGAAGAGTGCTGCAGATAAATTATTGAATAGCGCTAATATCGATTTTCAGCCAAGGAAAAATCATTATTATACATATGGGTCTACTAATCGAAACAGAGCAATGGCTTTAGAGACATTAGTATTATTGGATGAAAAAATAAAAGCACAAAAGATAGCAGAAGAATTAGCTAAAGAGTTATCTTCTAAGCAATGGATGAGTACCCAAACTACTTCTTATGCTTTAATGGCAATGGCTAAATATGCCGCTTATGTAGGTGGAAAAGGAATCGATGTAAATTATACACTTAATGGGCAATCTAATAATGCCAATACAGATAAAACATTGCAGTCATCTGGAGAGTTGTCTATTATTAAGAATAATAAATTACTACTTAAAAACAATAAAGACAATACTATTTTTGTACAGTTGGCAACAAGTGGAATTTTACCAGTAGGGCAAGAAAAAGTAATACAAAGTAATTTTAAAGCTATCGTAGATTATAAGAATCGAGATGGAAAAATTATTGATGTTACTCGATTATCACAAGGAACGGATTTTGTCGCAGAAGTAACTATAACTAATACTTCTGGAAGTGAAGTGAAAGATATAGCGCTTACGGAGATTTTTCCTTCGGGTTGGGAAGTTGTGAATACACGATTTACAGATTTTGGTTCATTCAGAAGTAATAAAGTTACATATACGGATATTCGTGATGATCGTGTTAACTTTTATTTTGATTTAAAACCAAGAGAAAGTAAAACAGTAACTTTATTGTTAAATGCTTCTTATTTAGGAAAGTATTACTTACCAGGAATTCAATGTGAGGCAATGTACGACAATGATTATCTTGTACGTACCAAAGGGAAATGGATTGAAGTTATAAAGTGAATATAACAGAATAGAGTTGATGTTTTATCATCACAATAACTATATATGCAAGTCATTAGACTTGCATATATAGTTATAAATAGTTTTATTTCTTGCTTCTTTGATAATATGTCACGATGCTTGCTTTAGCAAGCGTATTATTCCATAAATAATACCCAACTACAGCGGGATTAGTATTTTCATTTAATCCAAGATTATCTGTTTTTAATGCATAAACTGTAATAATATATTGATGTAAACCGTGCCCTTCTGGAGGGCAAGGACCACCATATCCATTTGTTCCATAATCGGTAATACTTTGAATAATTCCTTCAGGTGCTAATTTTAATTTAGTGTTTCCTGCATCAGATACTAATTCATTAATATTTGTGGGTATATCAAATACAAGCCAATGCCACCACCCACTTCCTGTGGGAGCATCTGGATCATACATAGTTATAGCAAAACTTTTGGTTCCTTTGGGAGCGTTTTTCCATGATAATTGTGGTGATTGGTTTTTACCAGTGCAGCCAAAACCATTAAATTCTTCATTAATAGTGGCTTCACCACCCAAATTTTTGCTAGATAAAGTAAATGTGTTTTGACCAAAAATTGAACTTGAAAAAGTAATTATAATCGCTAAAATTAAATTCGATTTCTTCATAATATTTGTTTTTAATTTCGAGAACAAATTTATGATGTGAAGGGTAATATTCTGTATTGAGTTTAGTTCAAAAAGTATTGGTAAAAGCTCAAGTTGATTGATATTGTTTTGGAGTTACACCGAATTTTGTCCTAAAAGCTTGAATAAAATTAGAAAGATTTTCATATCCGATCTCTTCAAATATATCTGACGGGCGTTTCGATTTATTTTTTAATAGAAAAGCAGCATGTTCAAGTCTTTTATCCAGAAACCATTTACTAGGTGAACTATGGAACTGTTTTTCAAATTCTCTCTTAAAAGTGGATACGCTCATATTAGATAAGAAAGAAAGTTCTTTTAATGTTAATTTATTTAATGTATTGCTCTCAACAGTTTGTATGAATTTTTGCGTTTGATTATCATTGTTTTTAATTAAAGAATATAAAAAATCTACTCCATTTTGCTCAATAAGATATAGCATTATTTCTTCAAATTTCGTACGTAAAATGTTATTTTGAATAGCACTAGAGAGCTTAGAAATATCCAAGAGACTGTTTACAAATCTCTGTATATAGTCATCATAGTTAATTGAATATGTAGAGTAAAACTTTTTGGCTTTTGGAGCTTGAAGTTTAAATTTTCGCATGAACTTTAATACTTCTTCTTCAGAAAAGAATAGTAAAATACTTTTATAAAATTTTGAATCATTAGAAAGTTTCTCAGTCATTAAACAATGTCCTGATTTCATTAATAAAAACTGAGAGTTATCAATTGCATAGGAAGAGTTATCAAAAAATACTTCTTTACTACCTTCCTGAAGAAAACTAAATGTATTTTTATTTAGTAAGACTTGTTGTTTATCTATTTCCTTATTGCTTTCATAAGCAAAAACAGTAATCGATATAGAAGGATTTAGGTTTAATTGATCCGGTAGCGTGACTGTCTTCATTAAGTTAAACTATTTATGATTGGTTTCAAATCCGTAAATAGTGGTTTGCATACCAGCAATTTTCCAGGACCCATTTATTTTTTCCATAAGTCTTGTTTCACGTTTTAGTCCACGTAAAGAGTCCTTTAATTCATATGTTACCCAAGCACCATTGCCGTAAAGACGTATGTCTATGTCTTTTAGTAGTTTTGGTATAGGTTCAGGTTCTGGATGTTCCTCAATAAAAGTTTTTACATATAAGCTTATTTTATTCCAACCCACAGACTCCGAAAAAGTACTGTCTGCAAAGTTGATATAAGTTTTTGTTATTTTTGGATCATGTACCCACGTTTTTTTCCAGCTTTCGTAATTTCTGTTAAATGCAGCTTTGGTTTCATTATTTAGCGTTTTTAGTATAGCTTTTTTTTCTTGTTCTATGTCAACTGTTTGTTTTGTGGTTTGATTAAAATTATCAGGTTTAGAGTCTTTGCAACTTAAAATTAATAGTAAAATAATGGGCGCGAATATTGAGAATACTTTGTTCATCATCTTTTGTTTGATTGATTTATTTCTTAGGTGCTTCGAAAGACGTTACTAGTCAGAACTTCTATTGGTCTTTCGTTTTATGTTTCTTCGCATAAATAGTAATAGTAGAATTATTGAGCTTAAAATTAAACTAAGTAATAAGATATCCCAATCTCCATTTTTTACTTTGTTTTCAAACTTATCAAGGTTAATTTGATTTCTAATCAGGGAATAGTTTCCTAGAGCTACGTTTGAATCAATGTCTACATTTAAATATTCTGTTCTACAGGAAAAAAAGTCATATTCAGTGTTTGCAGAATTATCCAATGCATTAGGCGAAACCAAATAATAACTGTTAATTTTAAAATTAGATAAGTATGGTCGACATAACATACCATTATCTCCTAATATTTTTATTTTCTTTCGTTGTTCGTTGCCTTTATATTTTTTTATTATTTCAACAGTCATTGAATATGGCATTTTACCATTATGACCTAAGATATCTTCGTCAAGGTATTTGTCAAAGGAAATTATTTTGACTAAAGCAACGAACTCCGAGTTTTTTATAGTTCTACTAAATGAATCGTTCCAGGCAAATGTACAACTACAAGCAAAGACATTCGATGAGTAAAAGAAGATAAATAATATTATTAAAACAGAGCGTATCAAGATTGTTTCTTTAAAGAATGCCAATCAAGTTATAATAATATTATAACATCTATCACCTTATTTCATTGTCTATAACGATTTACAAAGATGTATTGTTTTATGGCTATTTCAATTATAGATTCTAAAAATAACTTAAAATTTCGCATTTAGCAAAATGATATAGTTCTAGGTAGAAAGTTTTGTGAAATGCATTAATTATTAATGTCAATACTATCAATCGTCAGATTTCGGAAAATAACGTCTTTTAGATCGTTTTTGTTTAAGGGTTTGTTTACTAAGTCATTCATGCCAGCTTTTATACATTCTTTTTCTACTTCACTAAGCTCAGAAGCGGTTAATGCAATAATTGGAGTAGAGGTATCAAACTCTCTAATTTTTAGTGTTGCTTGCATACCGTCTAATACTGGCATATTAATATCCATAAGAACAATGTCAAATGTTTCTTTTCGCAATATTTCTAAAGCTTCCTGACCATTTTCTGCAATGGTACTTTGACAATGAATGTTTTTTAGTAGATTTTTGGTTACTATCTGATTGATCTTGTTGTCTTCTGCAATTAGTATTTTTGTTGGAAATAAATTTGAGATGTCTATATTATCATCATTATTTGGTTCCGAAAAAGAATCCTCAGGGATACCAACAGTAATAGTAAAAAAGAAATTGGAGCCAATATTTTTTGCACTATGACAATGTATATCGCTATCCATTAGTTTTAATATTTTTTTGACAATATGTAGCCCTAGTCCAGTACCCTGTTTGTTATCATAGACGCTCCCTAATTGGGTAAACTCTTCAAAAATATATGCAATTTGATCTTCTGGAATTCCTATACCTGTATCCTGTATTTCGAATCGTATGGTAGCGGTATTTGCTTTTTTATCTATAAGCTTTGTTCTAATCCAGATGGTCCCATTTTCCGTAAATTTAATGGCATTACTAATTAGGTTAATCAATACTTCAGAAATTCTGATCGTATCAATATTGATAATTTCCGGAAGAATATGGTCATACTCTAGCTTAAGTTGATTATTTTTTTGAGAAGCTTGATACTCTAAAGTTTTTATAATGCTTTTTACATGACAAAGTAGGTTTACTTTAGAATTTATTAGGTTTACTTTTTCGGAGTCTATTTTGCTAACATCTAAAACTTTGTTTACTAAGCTAAGTAAGTAATCGGCGGAAAAATTCAAAGAATTTAATAATTCTATATCTTTTTCTGGTCGTTCTTTGTTTTCTAATAACATAGAAGATATTCCCGCAACACCATATAAAGGAGTTCTTAGCTCATGACTAATAGTAGAAATAAATTGGGATTTTATTTTACTTAATGTTTCTGCTTGATTTTTTGCTTCAGATAATTCTATATTTTTTAGTTTTAGAATATCACTTGTTTTCTTTTTCGCATGATATTCTCTAAAGTAAAAGAATAGTACACCAAACACTAGTATAAGCCCTATAATTGTTATGTATATGATCGTTTTGTTATTTTTATCAATACTAACCAATAAATCCTTTTCTCGTTGACTAACTTTTAGTTGACGTTTGTATTTTTCTACTTCGTGAATATTGGATTGAATGCTATGTAGAAACTCTTTTTCTTTTTTAAATTCTGAGCTATCGGATAATTTGTTTAAAAGGGTTAAATCATTAGTGTTTTTAAATTCTTGTCTGGATTGTGCGAATAATATGCAGGGGAGTGCAATTATTGTAAACAATAATGTAATTTTTTTCAAGGGGAGTTGAGTTTTTGAATTGAGTAATTTGTGCGGGTATTTTTTTTATCTTATACAAAGGGGTTTATAATAAAACAATTAACTATGTCAAACCCCTAATTTTTTTACTGTAAAAATATAATTAAAGAGCTTTTGCAAATTTATCGCTAATATTTTATAAGAATATAATTTTTTGGGGAAATTTTAGTTAAAAATTATTTATGATGTTTTGCAATACAGTTTCTTAGGTCTTCTTTGTTTAATGGTTTATTGATAAGATCATTCATTCCTGCTTTTTTACACTCATCAGAGACTTCACTAAGCTCCGAAGCAGTCAATGCAATTATTGGAGTAGTAGTATCAAATTGCCTAATTTCTATTGTAGCTTGAACTCCGTCCATAATGGGCATATTAATATCCATTAGGATTAAATCAAAAGATTCCTTTTTTAGAATTTGTACGGCGTCTATTCCATTTTCTGCCATTATACAACTACATCCAATATTCTTAAGTAGATTTTTAGTTACTAATTGATTGATTTTATTGTCCTCTGCAACAAGAATCTTTGCAGAAATATTAGTTGTACTTTCCTTATTTTCGGACTGATTGTTTAGATCATTTAAGCTTTCGGCAATGTCTAATTCTAAATCAAAATAAAATAGAGATCCTATGTTTTTTTTGCTTTCGAAATAAATTTGACTACCCATTACTTGAACCAAATTCTTAACAATGGAAAGCCCTAAACCAGTTCCTTGTTTATTATCATAAACACTTCCTACTTGAGAAAATTCTTCGAAAATATAATCTTTTTGATCTTCAGGTATACCAGTTCCAGTATCTTCTACCTCTAATCTTATGGTAACGGTCTTATCATCAGTTGATAGTAGCTTAACCCTAAGCCAAATCTTTCCTTGGTGGGTAAATTTAATAGCATTTCCGATTAAGTTGATTAAAACTTCAGATATTCTTAAGGCATCTATGTAAAGTAATTTTGGGATGCTGTGATTATGATCCAAAATCAAGATATTATTTTTTTTATGAGACTGATATTCAAAAGATTGTAATATATTTTGGGACAATGAAAATAAATCTGTTGGTGTTTTGATAAGTTCCTTTTCTTCCGAATCAATTTTACTAACCTTTAAAACTTTATTCACTAAGTCAAGTAAATAGTCAGCTGAGAATTTAAGTGAATTAAGTAGCTTTTTATCTTTCTCTGATTTAGCGTCATTTTCAAGTAAAATAGAGGAAATACCTACCACTCCGTATAGAGGAGTTCGCAGTTCATGGCTAATAGTAGAAATAAATTGGGATTTAATTTTACTTAATTGTTCAGCTTGAGATTTAGCTTCGGATAGCTCAATATTCTTAAATTCTAATATTTCGGAGATTTTTTTCTTAGATCGATATCCTCTGTAATAGAAGAAAACTATGCCTGCTAATAATAAAAGTGCCGTAGTGGAAATAAAAATAATCTTTTTGTTGTTTTTATCTATATCTAATAATAGGTCTTTCTCTCTTTTTGCTATTGCTAGCTGTTGTTCATATTGATCTACTTTAAACCTCATTTTGGTAGTCTCATCGGTTTTAGATCTTGCATTTTCAAAAACTTTCTGATCATTTTCATTCAATAACTTGAGATCATTAATCGCTTTTGTATGATCACCTATCTTTTCATACATCTCTGATCTATATCGATAGAAGTAACTTTTTCCTTTTGGCCAATACGTTTCATCCTTTAAGTATTCGAAGGATTTATCGAAGTTTTCCTCAGCTCTTATAATGTCGTTATTTTGAGCATAATTTCTCGCTCTTAAGAGGTAAAGCGAACTTCGATCTGTTTGCACACTATCCGGAATTGAACTGTCAATACTATCGGCTTCTCTTAAATATATTGCAGCTTCATCAAACCTGTCTAGATCCATATATGTCCATATTAAATTATGTAATGGTATCTGATATTGCTGGATATGAGGATTTCCTTTTCCTAGTTTGACAGCTCTTTTATAATATTTTAAAGCATTCTCATAGTCCTTGTTACCATCATAATATACATTTGCTAAACTGTTCAGTACATATGGTAAAAGAACTTTATTTTTTGTTTTTTCCGTATATTCTAATGACTTTAGAAAGTTTTTCGTAGCATTTTCATAGTCAATGATTTCATATTGTACGGTTCCCATCAATAAATATCCGTGTGATAAATAGTGGTTATGTCCTAGGTCCTGAGCATAATTAACCACTTTAAAAGCGTATTCTAATGAGGCGTACATATCATTAGCGACTCTTAATTTCTCCGAAGTTCGTAATAAAACATCTAAAGTATCAATTTTTTCAAATAGAGGCTTTTCTTGGGAGAAAGAGGCAAGTGAAAAAATAAAGACAAAATATATATATATTGGATTTCTTTTCAACGTAAAATAACTTTTATTAAAAATGATTATACTCGATGCAATAACATATTTAGTTGCATTATATAATTTCATTTTTACATTCTAAGCCCCAATATTTTTAATCATTTAGCCAATGTATTCATAGCTAATTGTTTTTAAGAGTGATATAATTTAATAAAATTATGGGGTTTATTTGTTAAGATCTAAGAGAAAATTCAGTGTCGAAGACTCTTAATTTTTGATAAAACGGGGAGATTTACGCTTTTTTTTTAGAAAATATATTTGTTGTAATTATTGATTAAGTCGTTATTGCAATTTATTTAAGTATCGTTTTTTCGGATATCTAAAGACATTTACATAAATTTCAGCGTTGTACTAATTGTAAGAAAATTGTTTAGCCGATTCAGAAATTATGTGAATAAGCATCCTAAGAAATTTTTTCTTATTGGAGTTTTTCTTATTTGGTATTATTTTTCCTTACCAAAACCATTATTTGATGATCCTACGGCAACCGTTTTAGAAACCAGATCTGGTGAGTTATTAGGTGCTAAAATTGCAAAGGATGGACAATGGAGATTTCCCGAAACTGATAGTGTGTCTAAAAAGTTTGAACATTGTATTCTTGCATTTGAAGATCAACAATTTTATAAGCATTTCGGTTTTAATCCAGTTTCGATGATTGAAGCTATTAGTGAAAATATAAAAGCGGGCAAAATAGTTCGAGGAGGAAGTACTATTACCCAACAGGTCATAAGACTTTCTCGAAAAGGGAAAAAGAGAACCTATTTCGAGAAATTGAAAGAGCTGATTTTGGCTACAAGATTGGAGTTTGGAGCTTCTAAAAAAGAGATTTTAAGATTATATGCTTCCAATGCTCCTTTTGGAGGTAATGTAGTAGGGATCGATATGGCTTCTTGGAGATATTTCGGATTACCAGCTCATCAATTATCTTGGTCAGAAAGCGCAACTTTAGCAGTTTTGCCTAATGCTCCATCATTAATTTACCCTGGAAAAAACCAGGTACAATTGTTACGCAAAAGAAATAGATTGCTGAAAACCTTATTAGAGAAAGAAGTTATTGATTCTCTAACCTATGAGTTATCCATAAGCGAATCTTTACCTCAAAAACCATATAGTCTTCCGCAAGAAACACCACATTTATTAGATCGTGTTGCTCATACGAATAGAGGGCAAAGGGTACGGACGACTATTGATAGATCTTTGCAACAAAGAGTAAATCAATTAGTAGGACAGCATTATACATTGTTACGTCAAAATGAAGTACATAATATGGCGGTATTGGTATTGGATGTTGATACTAGAGAAGTGATGAGTTATGTAGGTAATTCACCAACAGATAAGGTGCATCAAAAAGATGTAGATGTTATTAGAGCTGCAAGAAGTACAGGAAGTACACTCAAGCCCTTATTATATGCTGCTATGATGGATAAAGGGGAATTATTACCTGAGCAACTGGTATCTGATGTGCCTACTGTAATTGCTGGATATACTCCTATGAATTATGATGAAACTTTTAGTGGAGCAGTGTCGGCTAGTACTGCGTTAGCTAGGTCTTTAAACATACCTGCGGTGCGACTATTACAAAAATATGGATTACAGCGTTTTCGAGATGAATTAAGTGTGTTTAAGATTAAAGATCTTAAGTATAGTGCTGATCATTATGGTCTATCACTAATTGTTGGTGGGGCAGAAGGTAATCTTTGGGATTTATGTAAAACGTACGCGGGATATTCGGGTACGCTTAATCATTATGAAAACTCTTCTAGTGAATATTTTACAAAGGAATTTACAGAACCAATTATTTTAGCAAATGAAAAAGTTGATTTCGGAAAAAAAGTGAAACAAAAACCAGTTGTAGGAGCAGGAAGTATTTGGTTAACTTTTGAATCTATGAAAAAAGTTAACCGTCCTCAAGGGGATGAGGCTTGGGAATTTTATGATTCATCGCGAGAAATTGCCTGGAAGACAGGAACGAGTTTTGGAAATAGAGACGCTTGGGCTATCGGAGCAAGTAAAGATTATGTCGTAGGAGTATGGATTGGTAATGCAGACGGAGAAGGAAGACCAGATCTTACCGGATTAAATTCTGCAGCACCTTTGTTATTTGATGTGGTGAATTTATTACCTAATTCTAATTGGTTTCCCATACCTTATGATGATTTAGTAATGGCCAAAGTTTGTGCTAAAAGCGGTTTTTTAGCGTCAAAAGAATGTCCTGTTAAAGATGTCTATGTCCCATTGGCAGGAACCAAAACCAAACCTTGCCCTTATCATCAATTAGTTCACTTAGATCCTGTAGAGGAATACAGAGTTAATTCTTCCTGTGAATCTGTTGATAGAATGATACATCAACCTTGGTTTGTATTACCACCTTTGCAAGCGTATTATTATAAAAATAAGCATGCAGATTATAGATCTCTACCTCCTTTTAGATCTGATTGTAGTACTGATTTATTGGCAAGTATGGCTTTTATCTTTCCGAAAGGTAATAGTAGTGTTTATCTACCTAAAGGGTTTGATGGTAAAATAAACGAAGTAGTTTTAAAAATTGCTCACACGAAACCAGAGACAAGAGTGTTTTGGTATATCGATGATCATTTTGTGGGAGTTACTAAGCAATTTCATGAAATGCCAGTACAGCCAAGTCCGGGAAAACATGTTATAACTGTGTTAGACGAGAATGGTAACGAATTAAAAAAGAAAATAGAGATAAAGGAATAAGTCCATATCCTAGTTCGAAAATTAGGATATAAACTTATTCTTTGATCAATAATTGATTACAATGGTTTGTAAACTAAACCAAAAGAAAAAGAAGTTTCTTTGTTAAAATTACGACCATCTAGGTTGTGATTATAAGCTGTAGAGACACCTATTTCATTTTTATATACAGGTATATATAAATTTAGATTTAAATTGGTGTAATCAACCTCCGTTTGAGGGAGCGCTCGAGGACCACCAGCTTCCACAAATTCTGGTGTTCCGATATCTAATCCATCCATAGAATCCTGAACGGCTAATTGTACGTGGGTATAAAAATGACTGTTAAAATATCCAATCTTAATGCCGTATACTTGAGCATTAGGTACATCAAAATCACTATTATCTTTTAAACTATATCCATACTGAAGTTCTGTAAAAAAATTAACATTCGTCGTTAGTTGTGCTAAAACATTTGCTTGAATACTATTTGCATTATTCCCCAAAGACAGAACACCTTCTGCTTCATAATTGCCGACAGGAATACTAGCTCCAACCGCAGCACCTAATCCTAATCTTCCTAAGGATTTCACATTCTTTTCTAGTATTCTTCCTTTTATAAATATACTTAGATCCTGAATCCCTTCAACACTAGAAGTTCCTTGAACAGGATCTGGTTCTCCATTTTCACTTTCTATAAAAATATATGGCATATTAAGAGAAGCGGATAACCAATTTGTGATTCCATATTCTCCATATAAATTCACAATATATGAAGATATTGCACCCAACCCTGCTGGATTTCCATCAGTAAGTTCATTGCCTCGGTAGAATCGATCATATTGTTTGTAAGAATAACTAGGAGCTATGGTGAGCTCATTTTTTTGTGGATAGAATCCACTAACTTCTGTTTGTGCAACTATCGGAGTAGATAGACATAATACGAGTAATGTCTCTAAAAGAGACTTTTTAGATTTGTGTAACATAAATATTTTATTAATGGTTAATAAGTCTCCTTAGACGGGGACAATTCTCCTTTAATTACATTTAAAAATGTTACAAATTTGTTAATTGAAAAATAGTCAGTTTACGATCTTTTTTTTACCAATTTCTGAATGGATGCTTACTTAATTGCGAATTATAGAATTTAGAATCTCCGGTAACTTCCTTTCCTAACCAATCTGGTTTTTGAAATTTTTCATGTTCATCGGACAATTCTATTTCTGCTACAATCAAACCCTCATTTTCGCCATAAAATTCATCTATTTCATACATATGATCTCCTACTGTAACTTCATAACGGGTTTTTTGGATAACACCTTTTTCACACAATTGTAATAACGCTTGCGCTTCTTTGATATCAATTTCCTTTTCCCACTCAAAGCGAGAAGTGCCCGAATCATTACTTCTTCCTTTGATAGTTATAAAACCTTTTTCTCCCTTGATTCGAACTCTTACGGCTCTTTCGGGATTAGAATTTAGATACCCTTGAGATATTTTGGTTTTTTTTTGAGCTATATCTTTAAAAGAAGTAGATTTTAGTAAGAATTTGCGTTCAATTTCAATCATTAATGTTGTATAATAGTATCTTCTCTCTAAAAGAGTAGATTTGAAAATTACAAAAATTTATTATTTTCAAATCTACACCTAGAAATTTAAAAAAGTCCTTATTTAGACCATTTTTTGATATTTCTTTCATTTAATCTAATCAGATCTTTATTTCCTGCTTTTTTTGATAATTCCAGAGATTTTTGAGCTACCTCGATAGCTTCAGGTTTTCTATCCATATCAGCCAAGATTAATGATTCACGATATACTTGAAAGAATAAAGGATTTTCTGCTTTAGTAACTTTTTGGATATAACTTAATGCAGTATTTAGATCTTTTTGTGTCTCGTGCAGATATAATGCCGCTTGGAAATAATCAAAATTTGATGGACCAGAAAGTACCTTCTCTATATTAGACATTGTTTTTTCGTGTGTGTTAAATTTTAGTGGTAGTATTATTTTTATGGTACCCCAAGAAAAAACTAGTTCGGCACTATCAAGAGTGATGGTATCTATATATATTAAAAATGATTCTGAGACCTCCTTTTTTTCAATGGTTTTGGTTGTAAAACTTACTATAGGTTTTTGATTTACATAATTAGTCCAATTCCCTGATTTATAAGTGTATAAATATACTTGCCAATTAGATTCGTTGGGTTTAGTAAGAATAGTATAGGACCCTTTTTTTAGTGCTATTCCAGAAATTGTTAGATCATCACTAAACGAAATTTTAGTAGCAGCGTTTGCACCTGTACGCCATAACTCACCAAAGGGAATAATACCATTTTCTCCAAAAATGATTCGATTTCTTTTACTAGGTCGAGAATATTCGATCTCAATTTCTGTTAATCCAACGGTTTGTGTAGTTTTAGAAGATGGACTTAGTGCAGGAACTTTAAGTTGCGCGTTCACAGTCGCGACAGTAATTATACTGAATAAAAATATTTTGAACATGATGTTGTTTTAATAAGATTATAGATTTGAGAAGTACTCTTTTGGTGTAGTACCCATTAAATCTTTAAATGATTTGTTAAATGTAGTTTTAGAATTAAAACCTGCTTCTTGAGCAAGACCGTAAAAGGTCATGTTTTTTGCTTGATCAGTTTTTGCTAATGCAATAAATTCTTTGATTCGATAGTAGTTTACATATTCGAAAAAATTCATTCCTATACGTTCATTTAATAAACGAGCTATCTCTGGATTACTCACTCCAAGCATTTCAGCCAGTTCTGATTTCAGTAATTTTCTATTTAAGTAAGGCTTTCTATCTATCATTAAATGCTCCAATTTAGATTTTAAATTATCCAATTCTGGATTAGATAGTTTGGACTGCGCGTACTTTTTAGGTTTAAGTAGTGAAGGAACTTTAAATAAATCAGGTTCTTTCATACCATAAAAAGTTATAAATAATATTATTAGCGCAATGCTTATCCAGATAACTTGCCAACTTGTTCTATTGAATAACTCCAAGTCTAGAAGCCAATTAATAAACATGATAGACCAACAAACCAAACAAACCCCTATCGCAATTAGAAAATTAAGGAAGAATTGAGATTTAATATGATAACTTAGCTCATTTTGAATGTCTTTTTTAAATCTTAGAAAAATTTTGAGACTCATAACCCAATATGTAATATTGAATAGTAAACCTATTGCAATAAAGACTAAAGTGATTTTAAATTGCTCTCCTGTTGTATTTCTAGTTTGTAATACCTTATCCGATGGTATTATAAATGCGATAGTAACACCAATGTTATATGCCACAGCAGGTAAATAATGAAGTAATTCTTTATACGAAAAAGGTTGGTTTAATAAACTAGATCGTGTAAAGAGATAAATAGTAGCTCCAAATAATAGTGTTGAAAATTCTGAAAAAATAACCCATCGATAATTATCACCGAAAAAACCTGAAATATATAAAACCCGTCCTGTTAGCCCAATGGAAAGTACCAACACTAGAAATGCTATATACTTATTGATGTTTTTTCTTTTTTCTCTAGAAAAAATATAAATAAATAGCAAAAACAAGCTTTGAAAATATCCAAAATAGACAAGTTGATTTAGGAATGTCTGCATATAAACAAGATCTTTTTCGGGTTTAATATACTAGTTTAAAACAAACTGATTTACGTGCAAGATACCTTTATGATTCATTTTAAGATTTTCTTTATAAAAAGAATCAAATGCAGCCTTGCTTTCCCATTGAGTAATAACAAGTAAATCAGGATTATGATAATAGCCTACAACTGATTTTCCGTTTGTGAGTTCTATAATTTTCTTACCGCCATTAGCTGATGATTTTTGTAACCATTGCTCCTTGAATTTCTTGAAAGATGTGGTCTCTTTTTTCCAGTATGAAGTGGCAACATTGTATTTGGTTTTATCTATTTTGAAAGAAATGTCTTGAGGCATTTCATAGTATGTTAAATTAAATAGTGACCAAATATTTCTTCTTTGTACATGAAAATCAGGAACAATACCTTCAATTTGAGCTATGAATTCTTCACGATTTTTTAAATCTTTCCATTTACCAAATATAAAATTAGAAGGCTGTATATTGCCTTGAGTTGTTTCTGAAATACCGAAACCGGGTAATGGTTTGTAGGTTTTTTCGATGCCAACAGGAAAGATTGTTTTTTTGTATTTCTCAAAGTCTTTTTTGGTTCCAGGTTTAGTAGTTAATAATAGAATATCTAGAATTTCACCTTTTTTAAAGTCATAAGATTTAATGTCAGATTGGGCAAAAAGATTTAGTGTAAATAAACAGCTTGCAAATAAGATTAAGCTTTTGAATAACTTCATAATTAGTCATTTTTTAATTGTTTGTACTTTTTTGAACAAATTTAGAAGCTTAAACAAATACTCAGTAATAATAGGGGCTTAGAAACATACGCATACGGTATGTGAACTAATTATAGCTGTTTTTTAGTGTGAATTGTTTGTATTTCATCCGAAACTATTCTTTTCTTTTCAGAAGAGTTATTTGCTAACCATATCATTGCCGACGCTATTGTTGTAGGATGAATAGAACGGTATTTTTTTAAAGGTCCAAAGAGTAGAGGATTTAGAATCTTCATGAATTGTTTGAAAAAATATTCTCCTGCTCTTTTTTCGTTTCTTTTTCCGCTAATTAGTGAAGGTTGTAAAATATGTGTTTTAGGTATTTCAAATGCTAATATTGCCTCTTCCATTTCACCTTTGGTACGGTTATAAAAGATTTTACTATCACTATCAGCACCTAATGCAGAAATTACGATAAAAGTCTCAATTTTATTTTGAACACAAAGCTGTGCTGCGGTAACAGGGATTCCGAAATCAATTGAACGATAAAGACCTTTATCTGGAGTTTTTGAATTTGTGGTTCCTATACAACAAAATACTTCGTCCGCTTTAAAATTGTCTGTGATTGATTTTAGTTGCAGTACGTTAATCAAATGTTCTTCAATTTTGGAATGCGAAATGCCTATTGCTTTTCGCGAAAACAATTTGATTTTAGTATAACGACTATCATCAAGTAATGATGCTAAAAGAATCCTTCCTGTTAATCCTGTTGCGCCAAGTATGATCGCTGTTTTGGACATGTTGATTTTGTTTTTTTAGGAAATAGGAACCTTTTACAGTTATCGTTTAATATCCCCTAAGGAATAAATATTTCATAAGTAAACTTGGTAGTAACATTGTACTCACTTATCCGCTGTATCGGTATTTATTTGACAGAAAATTATTTTTGTTCGACCATAACTACACTTTCTGGTCTACAATCTTCGTTATCTCCATCAGCAGTTGAAGTTAACTCTACGACCGCTTTGTCTTTGTTAGTAGAATCTAACTGTAGCAAGATACTATAATCAGATTTACTGTCTTTGTATTTAGTAACTTCAAAAGAAACTCCCTTATAGCTGCTCATAAAAGGTTCTTTTTTTGGTTTAATACTATTGGCTCTTCCTTTGATGGTTTTTTTACAAGAATTATTGTTCCAAGTAAGTGTATATTCCACGATGTTGTCAGAAATCCAGGAGATTAACAAATTTTGAGAGTAACTACCATTAGCATCTTTTTGTTGAGCAACATATGTTTTGGTAGCAATAATGGTATTGACGATTTTAGTTTCAGTATCTAAATCTTTAGCTACCTGCGTAGTATTAGTTTTATTGTCTTTTAATTCATTAGAAGATTTACTTTCCGATTTACAACAGATAAATGCAAAGAGTAGAAGTAGGGTGTAATTTTTCATTTTTTAAATATAATTTAGTTCAAATTGATTGGGATCAATAAAGCAAGATATTATTTTTATCTCATAAAATCTATACAAATATAGTAATATCATTTTTTAGAAGTATTTAAGAGTCAAATATTTACTCGTTAAACCGTGTAATTTTAGTTGATAGCCAGTATGTTGGGGTTTATTTTAAATGATTTATAACTACTATTTTTGTAGTGTACAAGAATGAAAAGCGATAGAAAAATAATACATGTTGATATGGATGCATTTTATGCATCTGTTGAGCAAATGGATAATCCAGAACTTAAAGGAAAACCTTTAGCGGTTGGTGGTGGTGGAAAACGAGGTGTGGTAAGTGCAGCGAGTTATGAGGCAAGAAAGTTTGGTGTGCGTTCTGCAATGCCTGGATTTACGGCCAGAAAACTATGTCCTGATCTATTGTTTGTTAGACCTAGGTTTGATAGATATCAAGAAATTTCTAAACAGATCCGTAAGATATTTTTTGATTATACAGATTTAGTAGAACCACTTTCTTTAGATGAAGCATATTTAGATGTTACCGAAAACAAAAAAGGGAATCCAAGTGCATCTTTGATTGCCCAAGAAATAAGACATCGCATTTTAGAGGAAGTTGGATTAACGGCATCTGCAGGAATATCTATTAATAAGTTTATTGCAAAAGTAGCTAGTGACTATAACAAACCAAATGGACAGAAAACTGTAAATCCTGAAGAGGTATTAGGTTTTTTGGAAGATTTGGATGTCAAAAAATTTTATGGAGTAGGAAAGGTCACACAAGCTAAAATGTATCAGATGGGTATTTATACAGGTAAGGATTTAAAAACAAAATCTGAAGAGTTCCTTACTGAGCATTTTGGTAAATCTGGAGGGCACTATTATAATATAGTTAGAGGAATTCATCTAAGTGAAGTAAAACCGAATAGAGAAAGAAAATCATTAGCAGCCGAAAGAACATTTAATGAGAATATATCCTCTGAGATATATATGTTAGAACGCTTAGAAAATATTGCCGAAGAATTACAAAAACGATTAAAAAGGAGTAAAGTTGCTGGAAGAACGGTTACTCTAAAGATTAAATATAGTGATTTTACGTTACAGACACGGAGTAAGACATTACCATATTTTGTTAATGACGCTGATATTTTATTAGAGACATCGAAAGAACTATTATACCAGTCAGAAATGAAAAATTCGGTACGTCTTTTAGGAATTTCTTTGTCTAATTTGAATACTGGAAATAAAGATCAAAAAAAGAAAGAAAAAGAAGAAATTGAGATTATACAGCTCAGGTTTGATTTTTAGCAAGGTCCTTTTTTTAGTATTACTATAGGCACCAGTTATAAAATTAAGTAAAAGTCAGCTAAGTAACTGACCTTTACTTTTTCAATTTTTAATGATGATTCTTACTCATATATGTATTTAAATGTTCCATCGGTTATATTGAAATCAATGGGTGATGAAGGGTCAAAGGTTCCATCCACTGTTGTAAATGAAAAAGTTCCGGTTACAGTGTTTGTTGAGGTATTTACTTCTGTGATCTCAATTGTGCCATTTTTCGTAGATTCATCTATTTCGTTAGTAAGGTCTAAAAAGTCGATAAAGTGAGAAGGTGTGGTGTCGAAGGTTTCAGGACCTGTTTCATAAGAACCAACAATAATATCACTCTTTTTTAACCAAATTTTAATTTCTTTACCTCCTATAACACCTCCCTCTCGACCAATTAATAAAACAAAGTCTTCTTTTGGGAAGTAATTGAAAATAGTTGTGCTAGACGGTTCATTATTTCCAAAAGGATTATTGGCTTGGAAATCTTCTCCATTTATTTTAGCCGTCATTGCATAATTACTATTTTCAGGTGACGAGTCATCTGATGATGAACATGATAAAAAAGTTAAGACTGTGATCGTAATAAAAAGGATAAATTTAATTTTCATAAAGCTCTGTTTTTAGTAAATGATTAGCATAAATGCATCTCAGAATAATTTTAGATTTTATATAAGTAACACTTTACATTAAAATGTTACTTTATAATTCAGCTTTTGAAGCTTAAATATTAGGATAAGATTAAATACTACATAATATTTCTGCAGCGCTTTTTAGAGTATCATCCGTTTTTGCAAAACAAAACCTAAGTACTTTGTCATCTTGTTGATTTAGATTAAATACTGAAACAGGTATAGAAGCAATTTTGTATTCTTTTGTTAACCTTTCTGCGAAAGTTACATCTCCCTCATCCGTAATATTGGAGTAATCTAATAATTGGAAATAAGTCCCGGCAGCTGGGACGTATGAAAATCGAGAATCTTTAATTAATGATAAAAATAAATCTCTTTTTTCCTGATAAAAATTAGGTAAAGACATATAATTTTCAGGAGTTTTTAAATATTCGGCTAAGGCATATTGCATAGGGTGATTACTACAGAATACATTAAATTGATGTACTTTTCTGAATTCTTTCATCAACTCTTTAGGAGCTATACAGTATCCCATTTTCCAACCGGTAGTATGAAACGTTTTTCCAAAAGAAGCAGTGATAAATGCTCTTTCGGATAATCCAGGAAACTTTGCAACACTTTGATGCGGTTGACTGTCAAAAATTATATGTTCATATACCTCGTCACTAAGTAAAATAATATCTGTGCCTTTTAATAAGTTTTCTAGTTTTAGCATATCCTCTTTGGATAAAATTGTTCCTGTAGGATTATGAGGTGTGTTGATAATAATCATCTTTGTTTTAGAAGTAATTTTATTAGCTACTTCATGCCAATCAACGGTAAAGTTAGGAGTGGATAATTGTACAGGAATAACTTTACCCCCAAAAAGTTTTACTGAAGGTTCGTAAGAATCATAAGCAGGTTTAAATATTATAACTTCATCTCCTTGGCGGATAAAAGCAGAAATAATAGTAAAGATCGCTTGGGTTGCACCTGAAGTAACGGTTACTTCAGTATCGGGGAGATAATTACTATTATATAAAGTATTTGTTTTTTCCGCAATGATTTCTCTAAGAGATACCAGGCCAGGCATAGGAGCATATTGATTATATCCTTTTTGCATTGCGTTAGTAACCAAATTCGTTAGTTTACTATCCGTTTCAAAATTTGGAAAACCTTGAGACAGATTAATTGCTTTATATTCATTTGCCATATTACTCATAACAGTAAAAATAGTGGTAGATACTTCTGGAAGTTTGGAATGTATGTGTCGCATGAGATAAAATTAATATGATTATAAAATGCAGTATTGTCTTTTGTTCAAAGTTAGCACTATATTTCAAACGATTTCGTAATGAATCCTCAACAAAATTTGAATTCTATTTTAATTCATTATAAATACTGCATTACTGTATCAAAATCTTGTTAAAAACAAGTTTGAAGCTTATTTTTGCTAATCAAATTTTTAAACATTCTTAATAATGAGTGGATTGATAAAATCTTCAATAGCTAGAAAGGTTGCGATGGCACTTTCGGGACTTTTCTTAGTATTTTTCTTATTACAGCACTTTACGATCAATTTTACTTCTATTTTTAGTCCGGATACTTTTAATGAGTTGTCTCATTTTATGGGTACAAATCCTTTGGTTCAATTTGCGCTGCAACCCGTATTAATTTTTGGAGTAGTTTTCCATTTTGTAATGGGATTTATTTTGGAAGTAAAAAATAGAAATGCAAGAGCGGTTAAATATGCAAAATATAGCGGTGGGGCTAATGCTTCTTGGATGTCACGAAACATGATTCTTTCAGGTTTGGTAATTTTAGCATTTTTAGGATTACATTTTTATGATTTCTGGATTCCAGAAATGGTTCATAAATATGTAGAATTTGCACCAGAAGATCCAACTCGTTATTATCACGAGCTCTTAGAGAAATTTGTAAGTCCAGTACGCACAGGAATATATGTGCTTTCATTTGTTTTCTTAGCATTACATCTTTGGCATGGTTTCGCGTCTTCCTTTCAATCAGTTGGTTTTAATAATAAATTTTCTGTGGGAGCGACTAAGTTTGCTAAAGTGTTCGCTATTGTAATTCCTCTTGGATTTATAATCATATCCTTGGTTCTTCATTTTAATCATAATCATTAAAACCACTATTATGTCAATTTTAGACTCTAAAATACCAGAAGGTCCACTGGCTGATAAGTGGACAAAACATAAAAATACAATTAACCTGGTAAATCCGGCAAACAAACGTAATATTGATGTTATTGTTGTTGGTACTGGATTAGCAGGTGGAAGTGCTGCTGCTACTTTGGCAGAACTTGGTTATAACGTTAAAACATTTTGTTATCAAGATTCTCCAAGACGTGCACATTCTATTGCAGCACAAGGAGGAATTAATGCTGCAAAAAATTATCAAGGAGATGGAGATTCTAATTATCGCCTTTTTTATGATACTGTAAAAGGAGGAGATTATAGATCAAGAGAAGCAAATGTATATAGATTAGCAGAGGTTTCAGGAAATATAATCGATCAATGTGTTGCACAAGGTGTGCCTTTTGCACGTGAATATGGTGGATTGTTAGATAATAGATCATTTGGAGGAGTATTAGTATCTCGTACTTTTTATGCTAAAGGACAAACTGGACAACAGTTATTACTTGGAGCATATTCTGCAATGAATCGCCAGATTAATAGAGGTAAAATACAAGCTTTCAATCGTCACGAGATGTTAGATCTTGTAAAAATAGACGGTAAAGCTAGAGGTATTGTAGCCAGAAACTTGGTAACCGGAGAAATCGAACGTCATTCTGCACATGCAGTAGTATTGGCAACTGGAGGATATGGAAATGTATTTTTCTTGAGTACCAATGCAATGGGTAGTAATGTAATGGCAGCGTGGAGAGCACATAGGAGAGGAGCCTTTTTTGCAAATCCTTGTTATACTCAGATTCATCCTACATGTATTCCTGTATCAGGTGATCATCAATCGAAGTTGACACTGATGTCTGAATCCTTGCGTAATGATGGAAGAATTTGGGTTCCAAAGAAAAAAGAAGATGCTGAGGCTATTCGTGCAGGTAAATTAAAACCTACACAATTATCTGAGGAAGAAAGAGATTATTATTTAGAAAGAAGATATCCTGCATTTGGAAATTTAGTTCCACGTGATGTAGCTTCTAGGGCTGCAAAGGAACGTTGTGATGAAGGCTTTGGAGTTAATAAAACAGGTGAAGCTGTATATCTTGATTTTGCGGCTGCAATCCAACGATACGGAAAAGAAAAAGCATTAACTTCTGGTATTCATAATCCAACTGCAGAACAGATATTGGAATTTGGAGAAAAAGTAATAGAGGATAAGTATGGTAACTTATTCCAGATGTATGAAAAGATCGTTGATGAGAATCCTTATAAAACACCAATGATGATTTATCCTGCAGTACATTATACAATGGGAGGTCTTTGGGTAGATTATAATTTACAGACAACTGTTCCTGGATGCTATGCAGCTGGAGAAGCTAACTTTTCTGATCACGGGGCAAACAGGTTAGGTGCTTCTGCTTTAATGCAAGGTTTAGCTGATGGATATTTTGTATTACCATATACAATAGGAGATTATTTATCACATGATATTAGAACAGGAAAAATACCTACAGATACTCCAGAGTTTGATCAAGCAGAGAAGGATGTAAAAGATCGAATCGAAAAGTTAATGTCTGGATCTGGAGAGCATTCTGTTGATTATTACCATAAAAAATTAGGTAAAATCATGTGGAACAAATGCGGAATGTCTCGTAATGAGAAAGGATTAAAAGAAGCAATTGATGAAATTGCTGCTTTAAGAGAGGATTTTTGGAAAAATGTAAAAGTTCCTGGAGATGCTAATAGTATGAATCCAGAGTTAGAAAAAGCAGGAAGAGTTGCAGATTTCTTAGAATTGGGAGAATTATTTGCTAAAGATGCTTTAGATCGTAATGAATCTTGTGGAGGACATTTTAGAGAAGAGTCTGTAGAACAATCAGGAGAACAAAAAGGAGAAGCATTGAGAGATGATAAAAACTTTAAGTATGTTTCTGCTTGGGAATACAAAGGAGAACCTAAAGATGCTGTGCTTCATAAAGAAGATTTAGTATTTGAAAACATTGAATTAAAAACACGTTCTTATAAATAAAAGCTATGAATCTTACATTAAAAATATGGCGTCAAAAAGATGCCCAATCTAAAGGAAAGATAGTAGAGTATCCGATATCTGGAATTGAAGGAGACATGTCTTTTTTAGAAATGCTAGATGTGTTAAATGAAGAATTAATTACCAAAGGTGAAGAGCCTGTAGTTTTTGATCACGATTGTAGAGAAGGTATTTGTGGAGCTTGCTCTTTACAGATTAACGGAGAACCTCATGGACCAGATAGATTAGTTACTACTTGTCAGTTACATATGCGAAAGTTCAATGATGGGGATACTATTTTTATAGAACCTTTTAGAGCACAGGCATTTCCTGTCGTAAAAGATTTGATGGTAGATAGAAGTGCTTTTGATAGAATTCAACATGCTGGAGGTTATATTTCAGTAAATACTTCTGGAAACACTATAGATGCGAATGCTATTCCAGTAAATAAAGAAAATGCAGATGATGCTTTTGCCGCAGCAACTTGTATTGGTTGTGGAGCTTGTGTAGCCGCTTGTAAGAATGCTTCTGCGATGTTATTTACATCAGCAAAGGTATCTCAATATGCATTGTTGCCACAAGGACAAGTAGAAGCGACTGAACGTGTAATGGCTATGGTAAATCAAATGGATGAAGAAGGGTTTGGTAATTGTACGAATACAGGTGCTTGTGAGATAGAGTGTCCTAAAGGTATTTCTTTAGAGAATATAGCACGTATGAATCGAGAATATCTAAAAGCAAGCTTGAAAGGATAGTTTATTAAGTACATACATAAACAAGAGGAAAACTCCAAATCAATTGATTTGGAGTTTTTTTTTGAAAAGGAATGTTTTTTGTGGTAACATTTTTCTAACTAAAGACATTAATTAATAGATGATACGTTAAGTTAAATGATTTATATAATTATGGAGTAAATTCGCCTGCTAAGTTTATGGATCATGAAAAATATTATATCGAGATTGATGGTAGGATGGTGCATCTTAAAATGAATAAAAGAAAGATTGTAAAAATCTTTTCCTGGCAAACAAAATGAGTTAAAAAGTTATATAAATAAAGAAGGTTTAAACTTTAAGAAGGAAGTGGATTTAGTTAGATTGGTGGCATATTATGATACGCTATTGGTAAAATTATTTTGTTAAACGCTAAAACTCCAAATAGCTAAATATTTGGAGTTTTTAGATAATCCCCGAATGCAATGTATAAAATTATATTCTATTTAATTGTCCTACTTATCCTATCAGCTAGTTGTGCGAAAAAGGATGTAGTAAGTCAGGATATTATGCGAGAAGTAGAAGGTCTGGTTACCAATGATGAAAGAAGGTTTTTCTTAGAAGAAATACAGCAAGTGAATTGGAAGATACGTAAACAGATTAATGATATTGAAATGGTATATGGTTATGATAGTAAAGAAAGAAAAGAAGCTTTTCAATTGATGCTACAAACTAATAAAATTAATCTACAAAAAATTGAATTATATTTAAAAAAGTATGGCCATCCATCTGCTGCAGTGCATGGAGATTTGGCAGCAAAAACTCCTTATATTATAATTCATCATTCAGGAAACTTAGCATCTAAAGAGCGAAATTTTGAGCATCTCTATAAAGCATATAAGCATGGAGATTTAGGACCAAGCAATTTTTCAGTTTTTTTAGGTAAATATTACACTTCAAAATTCGATAAACAATATAATTTACCTTAGTTTTTGAAATAGATTAGGGTTTCAATATTAAAGAAGTATCATGAATAAGGTTATATATTGCTTGATCTTTATATTAATATTAGGTTGTAATAAGGAAGATAAAATAAGCAAAGAAATTGTTCTTGAGGTTAAGTCTTTGTATACTAATGATGAGAAGATGGCTTTTTTAGATGAAATACATTTACAAGATCAAAAAGTTCGTAAGAATCTTGCCGAAGTAGAGCTAGAATTTGGGTATGATAGTGATGAGAAAAAGGGAGCGATACAGCAGATGATTAAAAATGATCGAATTAATCTTCAAAAAATTGAACTGTATTTGCAAGAATATGGGCACCCGTCTAAAGATACACTAGGAGAACTAGCGGCTGGAACTCCCTGGATTGTTATTCATCATTCAGGAAACATTGAGTCAAGGCAAAGAAACTTTACCTATTTGTATAATGCTTATATAAATAAGGATCTTAAACCCGGTAGTTTTTCGTTTTATCTAGAAAGGTTTCATCGTATGAAATTTGGTAATCGATTTACACTTCCTAATCCATATAAACAAGAACAATTAATTGATTCTTTAATCAAACGTTTAGATTTATCAGGCTTAACTAAATAAATACAGGTTTCTTTTAAAGCTGTATTGCAAGTCGTGTTGTAAATTTTTGGAATCAATAATCTTACCTTTTGAAGGAGTGTCAAAATCATAATCGGGAACCGGTAATTCCATTTGTTTACAGATTGCACTATAATAGGCCGATTTTTTAGGATGATCAGGGTAAGATGCATTAAAGGTTTTATTCCACTTGTCGAGCTTGATAATTTTTTCGATAATTCCAATACAATCTTCCCGATGGATAAGATTTACTGGGGCTAGAGGATTTTTAATATTTTTCCTTTTAGATAGCATTGTTGCCGGATGCCTTCTAGAATCAAATAAACCTGCAAAACGAAGTATAACAACATGAAATTTTTTATTTTCTTGTAATAGTTTTTCTACTTCTATTAGCTGTTTTCCTGCATTTGTAGTAGCATTAGGAGTAGTTTCTTGCGTAATTAGAGGGAAACCATATTCGTCAGAAAAAACGGAGGTAGAGCTTATAAAAATTACTTTTTTAATTGTTGATGTTTCAATTAAAGGAACTAATTTTCTAATTTTAGCTACGAAGTTACCTTCAGGATTTCTGCGTAATCCTGGTGGGATATTAATAATTAATATGTCACTTCCATCGAGAAAAGACTGAGTGTTGCCCTTAGGCCCATTTTCAGTTATTTCTAACAGATACGAGTCAATCCCTTCATTTCTAAGGTTGTCTAATTTACTTTCTGTTGTAGAAGATCCCTTAATTATGTAGTTTTCTTTTAAAAGAGCTTTGGCTAAAGATAATCCTAGCCACCCAGTTCCTAATACACTAATTTGTTTGTTCATTATCTTCTGATAGATTTGAAGATTGATTGGTTTGCAAAGATGCAGAATCTTTGATTTTTTCGACATATTCTAATGTCAATGTTTTCTTAATAGTTATGGCATCATTTAATACAAATGGTTTTGGAATCATCGTTTCAGAACGCTTAGGAATAGAAAATAAATCGTTTTCTAGCAGGTCATAAGAAGATTCATAAAGAACAATCTCTGGAACTGAATCTTTATGAAATTCCATTTTTAATTCTAGTGATTCATTATTCCTTAGATGATACGTCAGTAAGCGATTACCAGTACGTTCAGTAAAAGAGTTTTTTACAAAACCATCTTTGCCAGTTATATCTTTAGCAGAAATACCGTTTGCAGATAGCTTATTAAATTTAAAAGACTTTCGTATAAATAAATCCATTCTATTAATATTTCTCTGTGGTCGTATGCATAAATCTAAAATTCTTGTATCTCCTTGTATACTATCAAAAGAAGTTTCTATTTTCGAAGAACTAATGTTTTTTAAAGGAGCTTCGTTAACATAGTTAAAAGAATTACTGTACTTACTTTCGATAGTGTTTTGATTCCAATCTTTAGCAATGTTTTTAAGGCGGTCAATATAGTTTTTAGTCCAAGAGTCTAGCGTATGATCATAAGATGCCCAATATGCTTTGTTATTGTCCTCATGTATGATGTAAACCAAACTGTTAGGTTTTTGTCTTTCTTTGGTAAAATCTGATTTAATATGAGATGTACCAAGACAGGCTAAAGCAATTACGAAAGCAACTGTACCCAACATACTTTTCTTAGTATAAAAACCAATCACTGGTAATAATAATGTACATAATAAAACTGTAAGTACAGAAGAAGCAAACGTTATTTTTAATCCTAAGGCCACAGGGAAAGTCGCAATAAAAGGTGCCATCATAAAAATAGAAGGTAGACATAGAATTAGCATCAATAAAGGAAATGGTCTCTTTTGGTTAATCAATACAAATTGACATAATAAACATAATAATACCGGAATGATAAAATAGCTTGCACCTTCTAAATATACAGCAGCAGCTCCGCAGATTAGTATCCAAAAAAATAATGGAGCTACTAATATACTTGGCAGTTCTTCTACATTATTAAAGATACTGTATACTTTAAAAAATGCTGCTATAGCAAGGAATATAGCTCCAGCTATATAGTAATATCCATTGTATGGAAATCCATGTAATATGTCGTGATACTCTGGGTATATTATTAGCACTAATTTCCATAGCCCAAAACCAAGCACTCCTGCTAATCCTGCTGAAATAATAAATGCTAAAAATCCGCTTCCAACTTCACTAAAATTAATACGAAACCTTGCCTTGCCATAGATAATAAGTCCAATGAAAAGAAAAATGGCTATTCCAAGTAGAGGGTAGATCCATTTAAATGGATATTTAATAATTTTGAATATTGGAATATTAAAATATAAAAAGTCTTGTTCTGATTTTAGGTTAGAAATATCAGCATCAGAAAAATAGGTTAGTAATGGCATTAAATAACTACCCTGATGTTGTAATGTGTTAAGGTCAAGGTTTTGCCAAGTATCATTTGCTGTGTGATAATCAAAATGATCATCGATGAAAGCAAAATTGTACCCTTCAATATTTCCGTGTTTTCTAAAAACGGTTAGGTCCGTATCGTTAGGAAGTAGTTTATAAATACTATAGGCTAGAGAGTTTGTTACAGGGAATTTAGGGTCGGCTTTGATGAATTCTTCAATCATTTTACCATTTTTACCATTGGTTTCCATTAACATAAAAGAATTTCCTCCACTTCCTCTAGCTTCAAAATTAAGTACTAATCCGATATCTTTTGCCCATTGGTGTTCCGACACAAATAAATCTGCACCATTTAGCCCTAATTCCTCTGCATCTGAAATACAAATAATAATATCGTTAGTCGGAGTTTTATTTTGACTTAAATATGCTCTAATACTTTCTAAAATGGTCGCAACACCGCTTGCCGCGTCACTCGCACCATAAGAAGAGTGTTGACTACTATCGTAATGTGATAATAAGAGTAAAGCTTTTCCAGGTTTGGCACCTTTTATTTTTGCTATGATATTTTGGGGTTTACTCATTGTCCCTTTATCGCCCAAGGAAAATCCTTCTTGAATTTCTGGAGATAAACCTAATTTTTTAAGTTCTTCTAGGATATAGTTTTTTGATTCTTCATGCCCTGAGCTTCCTAAATAATGTGGTTTTTTAGAGATTTTTTTAACGTGCTCTAATGCTCTTAATGTAGAGAACTCTTGTTCTGGTGTGTCCAAACCTGATATTTGTTGAGGCATACTACTATAAAAGGTATACCATACAGATAAAAGAATGCATATGAACGTGATTACTGAAAGAATTTTTTTCATCAGTTTTTAGTTTGTTTTGTTAGTCTAGATAAAAGTATATCGTCTAAGATTTGAATAGAAGAAGACAAGTTTTTAATAAGTAATAGAAATAAACTCACTTTTGTCAAATTGATTCTTATTTCCCTCATTTGTTTAATATCCTTTAAGATAGTTTACGCGAACCATATTTTTTTAGGAAATATCTAAATTTTGATGATTCGAATAATTTTGATAAAGGTAATAAAATCAGATTTTACCATCGTAAATGTTAAAATGCTATTGAATAAGTAATTGAAAATGACTATATTTAAGATTCACTAAATCACTATTATTATGGGAATTATAAGTTTTCAGGGCGCGAGAACCAAGGTAAAAAAGCAGGATAATACTCCAATTAAAGTTTCAGATTACATGACCAGAAACTTGATCACTTTTTCTCCAGAACAATCTGTAATGGAAGTGATGGAAACCTTAATAAAACATAAAATTTCTGGAGGTCCAGTAGTTAATGAACGAAATGAATTGTTAGGAATTATTTCTGAAGGAGATTGTATTAAACAACTAAACGAAAGTCGTTATTACAATATGCCAATTGACGATGCTAATGTAGAAAGGTTTATGGCAAAAAATGTGGATACCATAGACGGTAATATTAGTATTTTTGATGCTGCTAATAAATTCTTAGAGAGTAAAAGAAGGCGTTTTCCAATATTGGAAAATGGTAAGTTAGTAGGACAGATAAGTCAAAAAGATGTTATGAAAGCAGCTTTACAGATGAAAGGCCAAAACTGGAGAGACGTATAAGTAAGTTTAAGTCGTTTTTTTTGATTTTTTTGCTTTAGAAAGATCAGTAATGATAAGTTTATGTTCGCTATCACCTGATATGTACATACTTTTGGAAGAATATCGGTCAAAGTTATGATCGGATTCTTTCCAATTTCCTATACCCAATATTGTAATCTCTTCACCTATTTCTATCGCTCCTTCTTTATAACGAATACTTTTATTAAAGCCTAAAAACCCTGTGCTTTCTTTTCCATGAGATTGAAGGAACTTTTCTAAAAAAGTAGGTGCATCTTTCCAAGTTCCAGAAGTGTATTCAACATCTTGATCGAGGTATGTGATTTTACTTTTTTTCGGGATATTTGTGTCAATAATTGCTTTATTTCCGTCACTTTCTAGAATGAAATTTTGATATTTTTCTTCGGTAATGATTGTTCTCCAAGAGCTGTTTTTTCCATTACTTCTTTTTTCTTCTACCTGAATTTTATAATACAAACATTCTCTTTTTCCAATAGGCGAAATTAAATGTTGATCAATAGGTAAAGCTTTACCCTTAACTTTAATGTATTCGTTTTCTTTACAAAGAGGGATTTTTTTAAAAGAATGTTTTTTTAACTTCCTTAGCATCCTATTTTTCTTACTATAAACTTGAGATAGAATAAAAAAAACGATAATGCCGAATAGAAAAATGAAAAAGAATCCACTATCTCCTATAGCCATTAATTGAAGTTTTAAAAAAGACATATTAGTTATTTCTTTTTACTAAAGCATAGTATTCGTTTTCTAAAGGAAGATATCCCTGATCATAAACGAAGTAATATACTGTTCCAACTTTTGTAGTATAAATACTGGTGAAAAATTGAAAATCAAACCCTTTAGCAATTAACTTTGATTTGGTAGTTTTTGTTTTTTCTTTTGGATTGAGTTCCTCTAGAATGCGGTAGTTTTTTCTAAGGCGGTTATTGATATTTCGTACTAAGTTTTTACTATCCTTATTAAGTTTATTATTGAAGGCATTTCTGCAATAATCACTACAGAATTTTTTGTCAGCGCGACCAATAATTTTTTCACCACATTCTGGACAGTCTTTTTGCATAAAGTATTATTTGATAGCAATATACAATAATCCGATTTAATCGTTTGTAAATGGATAATATAGGGGTTAAAAAAATGGAGTACACTAATTAGTATACTCCATTTTTTATTGGATATGATAAAAGATCTATTATTGAATGATTATTTTTTTAGTGAACGTTTCTTTGGAGTTAGTAATAGTGATTTTAGAAAGATATACTCCAGCAGTTAGTTTAGAAACATCATATAAATAGCTATCAGAAGATAAAATTTCTTGTGCAATATGATCCACTTTTCTGCCATTAAGATCATAAATACTGATAGAATTAATACTACCCTGTTTAAAGTTGAAATTTAATGTTTGAGATACTGGATTTGGGTATACGCTAAAAGAAATATCAGAAAGATCATCTACCGCTAATACGTTACCTGCAGAACAATTAGGGATTGGATTTGATAAAATGGGCTGTAAATAATCCATTTTCCATTGCACTACTGTGCTCCAATCATCAGCCAAAATACCTCCAGTATCACCAGAATTAGGATTTAATGCCCAAAATGTAAAGTGTAATTTCTTTTCTTTGATAAAATCTATAAACTTGGCAAACCAGATTTCATCTAATCCTCCTTGCCCCTTAATTCCTAATTCTCCAACGAGTAGAGGAGAAGTTCCGTTTGTATTTAAGAAGTTAAATTGTTCTTCCCAGATTCCCGGCATATTATCAGGAAAATCTGGTGCAGAAAACCACTCCTGTTCAAATACGGTAGGACCATATTCGTGAGGTGAATACATCAATTTATTTGGATTACTTAACGTAATAGGGTAATCTCTGGCTCCTTGCAGATTTCCTCCCCACCAATATGATGTTTCTGTACCATCTGGTTTTGTGTATGCTTCAATCCCTTCAACCATGATTAGTACATTTGGGTTTACTTCTAGGATAGCATTACCACACTTTTCGGCTGCTAATCGCCAGTCGAAAGCATCATTAGTTCCCCATCTAGCACCTTCTGGATTATCAATTTTACCGTTTGGTTCATTATTAATATCCATTCCGATAACGGCATCAAAATTCTTATAACGATCTGCTATAAACACCCAGTCATCAATCCATTGTTGTTCGGGTACATTATCGGTATACCATAATTTTTCAACGAGATATGCATCAGGGTTTCTAGAATGACAATCTAGGATTACTTTCATATCGTTTTCTTGGCACCATTGGATTGTTCTATCTAATAGCTCTAATGGAGTTGTAAAAGTTGATTCTTCTTCATTCATAGGTGTTACTCCGGTATAAGGATCAGAACCATAAGAGCCAATGTTTATTGAAGCACCATCTCTTAACATCATATTATGCCAAGGTATTCTAAAGCAATTAAAACCAAGGTCTTTAGACTGTTGTAGTACACTTTTATGATCTCGAGACCAGATTCCATGAAAACTACTGAGTTGTGTTTCGAATCCGAACCAGTTAACACCTGCTAGTATTACTTCGTTACCATCGGCATCTAATAATTTGTTGCCGTTTACAGTTAACCAATTGCCGGGACAATCTTCTTGAGAAATAACGTATTTTGATGACATTAAAACTGTTATCAGAAATAGGATGTAAATTTTTTTCATTTTAGTTAAGCTTAGTTATGATTTGTATAACAGCTATAACGATTGCGTAAAAACTTTTAGTATTTCATTATTGATTCTATTTTTGATAAATATCATTTTTATTAAAAAGCTTTTAATGGTATTGATTTTTAAAGTTTTATGCACTAAAACTTTATGTTAAATGAGAATTTGTTAAATGGATTTTTCGTTTGTAGGTATACTATGATAAGGAGGTGTAGTATAAAACTTATATTATTAAAAACTCGCAAGTTTTGTTTGTATTAGAAATAGATTTCTTGCGCTAATCTGAAGGTATTAGCATGCGCCTCAATAATAGTCTTAATATCTGGAGAGTATCCTCCACCCATTGAACACATTATCGGAATAGAATGATCCTTACAAGTTTGTATTACAAATCGATCTCTTTCTTTGCAGCCTTTTATAGTACACCCCAATTTACCCAATTTATCGGAGCCTAAAATATCAACTCCACAGAGGTAGTATATAAAATTGGGTTTTTGTGTTTTAATAAGTTTAGGGAGTGTTTCTTTCAGAATTTTTAGATAGTCTTTATCTTCTGTTCCATTAATAAGTGGAATATCTAGGTCAGACTGTTCTTTTTTAAAAGGATAATTGTTTGCTCCGTGCATGGAGAATGTAAATACATTTGGATCATTCTTAAATATTTCTGCAGTGCCGTTTCCTTGATGCACGTCAAGATCTATGATTAGTATTTTCTTTGCTTTTTGCTGTCGTAATAAATATCTAGCAGCAATAGCTTGATCATTTAATAAACAAAAAGCTTCGCCACGATTACTGTAAGCGTGATGTGTTCCTCCAGCGATGTTCATAGCTATACCGTACTTCATTGCATATTCTGAAGCTTTAATAGTGCCATCAGCAATAATCACTTCTCGATCAACGAGCTCCTGCGATAGCGGGAAACCAATCTTACGTATCGCTTTTCGATCTAATGTAAGCTCAGTAAGTTCTTGATAATATTCTGTGGTATGAACTGCTAAGATAGGCTTAGAATCAGGTATTTCTGGGATAAAAAAGTGTTCTTGATTGCAAGTGCCTTCATGTAATAATTGCTTAGGCAATAGCTCATACTTGATCATCGGAAAACGATGCCCTTCTGGTAAGGGATGTTTGTATATAGGATGGTATGCTATTTTTAGCATTTAGATAAGGCAATAATCATTTACTTAATGAATACGAAGATACTATCTTTGCTAAACAACCAATTACCTTTTTGATGAAAAATGATCCTTACTCAGCATTACGATATAAAGAGTTTACAATTTTTTTATTAATACGGTTGTCACTGGTTATGGCGTGGACTATGCAATTTATAGTAATCGAATGGCAAGTATATAGTCTTACAAAAGATCCACTTTCTTTAGGTATTATTGGCTTAATGGAGGTTATCCCGGCAGTATCTTTGGCTTTATTTGCAGGTCATATTGTTGATCAAAAAGAGAAGAAAAGCTTACTACTTACGTGTATTTTAGGATTTTTGGGAATTAGTTTAGGTTTGTTACTATTAACGTGGCCTAGTATTTCAGGTTCTTTGGCTGAATCTACTATTTTGTATGGAATTTATTTTCTCGTTTTTTTAGGAGGTATTGTTAGAGCTTTTTTAGGTCCTACTTTGTTTTCCTTGTTAGCGTTGTTAGTTCCTAAAAAGGTGTACCCTAATGCTGCCACTTGGAGTAGTTCCACTTGGCAAATAGGAGCCGTTGCTGGACCAGCACTTGCTGGATTTACAATAGGTTTTATTGATGTGCATTGGTCGATGTTAGTGATTGTTGGTTGGGCGTTAATAGCTTTCATTTGTTTGTTTAGGATTCCTAAGAAACCAATAATGAATCCTAATATTGGTGAACCTATATTTAAGAGTTTGAAAGAAGGGTTAACGTTTGTTTTTAAGACCAAAGCGGTTTTAGGGGCACTTACTTTAGATATGATCGCTGTTCTTTTTGGAGGTGCTATTGCATTATTACCTGTTTTTGCTCAGGATATTCTTAAAGTTGGACCACAAGGTTTTGGTGTTCTAAGGGCTGCTCCTGCTGTAGGGGCCTTTATAATTATGTTTACCACTGCATATTTTCCGATTAATAAAAAAGCAGGTATAAAACTGTTATTAGCTGTTTTTGGATTTGGAGTTAGTATTATAATTTTTGGTGTTTCTTCTGTTTTTTGGATTTCTGTAATGGCATTATTTTTTAGCGGAATCACGGATGGAATTTCAATGGTGATACGACAAACAATATTACAACTTAAAACTCCTGATCATATGAGAGGGAGAGTTTCTTCTGTTAATTCCATGTTTGTAGGATCTTCAAATGAATTAGGAGCTTTTGAGAGTGGTATTACTGCCAAATACATGGGCACAGTAACAGCCGTTGTATTTGGCGGTAGTATGACATTACTAACTGTTATTTTTACTTCTATCGTTTCTCCAGCTTTTAGGAAATTAGACCTCAGAAAAGATATTGAAGAAAATTCAAGTAGTTAATAGTATTCAAACATTAGCTAATCATAGCGCCAGGATTGACACCCTCTTGATCTGGATTTAAGAATACTAGTTTCCCATCAGGAGTTTCAGTCATTAGGATCATCCCCTCACTTTCTACACCTCTTAATTTTCTAGGAGCAAGATTTACTAAAACAGTCACTTTTTTACCAATTAGGTCTTCTGGTTTAAAGTGTTCTGCTATGCCCGAAACGATCGTTCTAGTATTGATTCCAGTATCTACTTTTAATACTAACAGCTTTTTTGCTTTTGGCATTTTTTCAGCTTCTACAATAGTTCCAACTCGCATATCCATTTTAGTGAAATCTTCGAAAGTAGCTGTGTCTTTTTGCGGTTCTACGGTTTTGTTCTCGGCTTGGTTTGCTTTTTTAGTAGCTTCTAATTTATCTAGCTGTTTTTGGATATCAGTATCTTCAATTTTAGAAAATAATAGTTCGCCTTTTTCAATCTTATGATTGGCAGGAAGAAGTGCTTCTTTTGTAGAAATATCATTCCAGTTGGTTTTTAAGTCATCAGAATTGATAGCAAGGATATTCTTTAATTTTTGAGATGTAAAAGGCAAAAATGGTTCTGATAAAGTAGCTAAAGCAGCAGCAACTTGTAAACCAACATACATAATGGTTTTAACACGCTCAGGATCTGTTTTAATAAGTTTCCAAGGTTCTTCATCTGCTAAGTACTTATTACCTAATCTCGAAACGTTTAATAATTCTTGTGAACCTTCTCTAAATCTATAGCGCTCAATAGAGCTACTGATAACATCAGGATAAGCTCTTAGTTCTTTTAAGGTTTGTTGATCTACATCAGACAATTCATTTGGTTCAGGAATGATACCGTCGTAATATTTATTCGTTAACACAACAATACGATTGATAAAGTTTCCAAAATTACCAACTAGTTCGTTGTTATTTCTATCTTGGAAATCTTTCCAAGTAAAGTCATTATCTTTCGTTTCTGGAGCATTTGCGGTTAGTGCATAGCGAAGCACATCCTGTTTACCTGGAAAATCTTCTAAATACTCGTGCAACCAAACAGCCCAATTCTTAGAAGTAGAGAGTTTGTTTCCTTCAAGGTTTAAAAATTCATTTGCAGGGACGTTTTCTGGTAAAATATAGCTTCCTTCTGCCTTTAACATACTTGGAAAAATAATACAGTGAAATACGATATTATCTTTACCGATGAAATGTACAAGTTTTGTGTCTTTGTCTTTCCAATAAGGTTCCCAGTCTTTTCCTTCTCTTGCTGCCCATTCTTTAGTTGAAGAAATATATCCAATTGGTGCGTCAAACCAAACATATAGCACTTTTCCTTCTGCTCCTTCTACCGGGACAGGGATTCCCCAATCTAAATCACGAGTTACTGCTCTTGGTCTTAATCCGTCATCAACCCAGGATTTGATTTGACCATATACATTGGTTTTCCAGTCTTTTTTATGACCTACTAGTACCCATTCCTTAAGGAAATCTTCATATTGATCTAATGGCAAAAACCAGTGTTTGGTTTGTTTTAATGTCGGTTTTGCCCCAGAAATTGTAGATTTTGGATTTATCAAATCTGTTGCATTCAGTGAACTACCACAGTTTTCGCACTGATCTCCATAAGCTTCTTCGTATCCACATTTTGGACAAGTACCAGTTACAAAACGATCTGCAAGGAATTGATCTGCTTCTGCATCATATAATTGTTCTGAGGTTTCCTCAATAAACTTTCCATCTTCATATAATTTTTTGAAAAAATCAGAAGCCGTTTCGTGATGGATAGGAGCAGAGGTTCTAGAATAATTATCAAAGGTAATTCCGAAATCTTCAAAAGACTTTTTAATGATTGCGTGGTATTTGTCAATAATTACCTGAGGAGAAACTCCTTCTTTTTTAGCGCGCATTGGTATGGCGGCACCATGTTCATCACTACCACAAATAAAGGCCACGTCATTTCCCGTAATTCTAAGGTATCTAGAATATATGTCTGCAGGAACATAAACTCCTGCAAGATGCCCGATATGAATTGGGCCATTTGTATATGGTAAAGCTGATGTAATTGTATATCTCTTAGGTGCGCTCATAATGCTTATAAAAATGAGGCACAAAGGTAATAAACACTTATATAAAATAAGAAAGCTTTATCTAATTAATACGAATCTTATTTTATGCTTTTATATTAGTGTCTCTGACTAGGTTTAATTAGAAATAACATTCTTTTTAATAGAAAAACAGTATCAAGAAATAATCCTGATACTGTTTAAAATAATTTGTTGTATTAAAATTGTTATAAGATCATAACGGGTTTGCTATATCGTTTTTTGCCTTTAGTTATTCTATAAGCATAAAACCCTTCGGATAGATTAGTTTGAGCGGCTTCTTTTACGTTTATTACATGTTCTCCTTCTAATAGCATTTCATTTTTTAGGTTTGCTATTTTTTGCCCACTCATACTATAAAGATCTACATTTACATGACCAGCCTGCGCATTGGTAATATGAAGAAATGATTGGTTATCTGTATATGTAACTGTGTGACCGAAATTTTCGAAGGTTGGGATTTCTTCATCTGTACCTAAACTATTACAGCCAAAACCAAGATCCAATGGATCGTATTGCTGACCTAAAAGAGTTTGATCAACAATATTACCGTCTATACATAACCATTCCTTCATAATAGAAGCATACACTTGTCTAAAATCATTGGTATTATATAGATTCCCGTTATTATTTAAATTTGACAAATCAGGATGATCTCCTATAAAACCATTTCCATCTAATCCTGTTCCGAAAAGCATCATAGGAGCCGCAGTTCCATGATCTGTTCCACGAGAGCCATTTTCTTTTACTCTTCTTCCAAATTCTGAAATTGTCATGGAAACTACTTTATCATCCCATCCAGCATCTTTAAGATCATCATAGAAATAAGACATAGTCTCTGATAATTGAGTCATCAATTCTTCTTGCCTATTTAATTGGTCATTGTGGGTATCGAAACCACCTAAAGTAACAAAATATACTTTGGTTCCTAAATTTCCTTTTATAAGACGAGAAACAACACTTAATTGTTGTGATAATCTATTGTCAGGATAATTTCCGAAATCAGAAGTACTTTCATAAGCATCATTAATTACTCCTGCATATGTAAATGTAGTATTTGCCACTCCTTTTAGATAACCTACTTTTTCTCCGTGTGTACAATCAGGAAGATTACTTAGGTCATAAAGAGATCCATTCTGAGCTATTTCATAAAGTTTTCTTGGATCGGCTACAGAAAAAGCAAAATTGTTTTGGTCTCCATTAAATATAAGATTCCCACTACTTCCTATCTGTATAGCTGCAGGACGATCTGGAGGACTTAATAGATAGTCTGGATATAGGTTTTCAAAATACCTTCCCATCCAACCAGAACTTTCTTGATCGGTTACATCAGAGGTTGCCCAAATATCGGAACCTGTAAAGTGTGATAATGCACTTTGTTCATATCCTACTCCATGCACAATTTTCATCTGACCATCTCCCCATAATTTCTCAAATTTATTAGCATAATTCGGCATTCCATAATCATCATTAAGGTTGAATAATTGATTTTCTGGAATCTTTATGTTAGGGCGTGCATTGGCATATGTGTCGTATTGATTGATTGGGATTACTGTGTTTAATCCGTCATTTCCACCTTTAAGTCTTACAATTACTAGGACTCTATCATTTTCTGATTCATTTAGAGCAGCGGATAGTGGAGAAGGTTTTGATACAGACAAAGCGGTGTTAGCAAATGCCATAGTACCTCCACCAACGATTCCTAGAGCTTGTAAAAATGAACGACGGTTCCATTTCTTATGTTCTTGATTATTACAGCTACCAGATTTTGGTGTGAAATTTTTATAATGAGTATCGCACATGATGTTATTATTTAAGTTGGAATTCAGGGATTGTTATTAGAAATTGTAAAAGGCTATAGACCTGTTTGGGAGCAGTTTCCCAATCAAGATTCCAAGTGCCATCTTCAAAATAATTTTCAGGAACTTGATCTTTAAAAATTTCTAAACCTTGGCTATATTCTGTAGCGCTAATAAGCTCTTTGGACAAAAAATTATCCATAATTTGTCGAGATACTAACTCAACATCATTAGAGTTTTCATCACTTACAGCCTTGCCGATTACTCTAAATTGCTCTTCGTTATGCCTCCAAGCTCTCCATAGATACCAACCAATTCTATCCCACCTTGTAGTAATTGTACTAGAATCTATCCAATCTTTATCTCCTTGCCAACCAGCAACATCAACTGGTTTTAATAATTCTTGTCCCAATTCTTGACATCCTCCACGTATTTTGTTGTTAAATTCGAAATCCGCGGGTAATTCAAAACCTAAGTCTTTAAAAAAGTTGATTTGTACATCAACAGGACTTTTAATATGAACACCTAAACTTTTCTGGTCAAAAAAATGTTCACTTTTAAACAGTTGTCTTAGTACAGGAGCTATTTCAAAATTATTATCTAAAAAAGTTTGAGCTAGTTGATTGACAATAGTTTCGTTGGTTGCTGGGCTAATAAAGTAGCGATAGAGTTTACCACAAATAAATGCTGCTATTTGTTGTGGTCTTTGCTCAAATAAAATTCTAATTACATCATAATAATCCCAATTTCCAGTTTGACCAAAAATTGTTTTATCATCACTATCAAATTTGTTAGCATCAAAGGTAATTGGACCCCAACGTTCTTCTCTTTCGTTCCAACCTGTTAAAGCTCTTGCAGTTTCAACAATATCATTTTGAGTATATCCATTGTCTACTCCTAGAGCAAAGAGTTCATATAACTCTCGTCCATAATTTTCATTGGGTCTATTTTTCGTGTTCTCATATCCGTTTAAATAGATAAGCATAGCCGAAGAAAGTCCCATATCACTTGCGAAATCCTTAAAATTCCCCAAAGAATGAAGTTGTAGTAAATTGTAATATTGAAACATATATGCAGGGCTTTGATATGTATTATCTTCTGTTACAAAATGATTACTCCAAAATAAAGTAAGACGATCTCTAAGATTATTCTGAAACATATCTGCCACCATTTGATTTTTCCAATCTCTTCTGTATTCAAAAGGGTTTTCTGGTCTTGCGTCAAAGTCATCTTTTATCCAATAGCCCCAAGCCGGTGCTGGAGTTGGATTAAGGTTCAAAGCTTCATCGATAAGACTATCAATATGGTCAGAAGGGTTTTGATTGAGCGCATTATTCACCATTTCTGGAGTAGCACCAAAACCAAGTCTTCTGTACAAATGATTAACTTTTTGTCTATTCCAAGGATTTGAGTTTGTCGGGGAATAGATGTTTAATGAAGCAACATTACACGAAGTATTTGTTGTTAGCATAAATAGATTGAGTTAGTTAAGAATTTACGTTAGTTTATTTTTATCGAAACGTAATTATCTGACAGTTAGTTTCTTGTTAAGAAATATTTAGTCATAATTATGATAATTTTTGATATTGTTTATTAATATCAATTTTTCCAATAAAAATGATTTTAAACTAAATATTTTAGATCGATTTCTTGCTACTCTTTTAGTATTCGTTTGTGATTAACTAGTATCTGTTTATGTCGTTTAGAATTTTTTTGGAGTTAACGGTATAACAGAATAAATCCCTTAGTAAATATATTATTACTAACGGATTTATTATATATTTATTTTATAACTTTTACTATATTAAGAAATTAACAGTGATTTACTAAACTCACCTGCTCCGGTTTCGATTCGGTATACATATTGACCTGTACTTAATCTTGTTCCAGCAGATTCTTTTACATCAATAACATGCTCTCCTTCTAATAGCATTTCATTTCTTAATGTGGCTACTTTTTGCCCAATAATGTTAAATAATGTTATATCTACATGTGTAGTTTCTGGGTTATTAATGTTTATAAAAGTTTGCCCTCCATCATAAGTAACTATATGGGATAGTGTTTCTCCATCTCCGGGGATATTAGGACTAACTCCGCCACAGGTGAACCCTAAGTCTAAAGACTCAAACTCTTCACCAAGTAAGGCGTCGCTTACAGTACTTGGATCAATACACAACCACTCTTTCATAACGGTAGAATAGATTTGTCTAAAATCATTAGTACTTTCTGCGTTGAATCCAACACTAGGATTATCTGGTAAGTCCGGATGTTCTCCAATAAAACCATTACCATTAAGTCCTGTTCCAAAAAACATCATTGGAGCAACGGTACCGTGGTCAGTTCCTAAAGAACCATTTTCTACTAGTCTTCTCCCAAATTCAGAAATCGTCATAGTAAGAACCTTATCGTCCCAACCAGAAGCTTGTAAATCTGCATAAAAATTACTAATACCTTCAGAGAAAGAGTTTAGTAACTGTTGATGTCTTTGTATTTGATTGTTATGAGTGTCAAATCCTCCAAGTGTAACCATATACACTTTGGTTCCTAGATTTCCTTTTATCAAACGAGCAACAATACGCATTTGTCTAGCGAAACTATCATCTTCTAAATATCCTCCGAAATCTGTAGATCTATTAAATGCTTCAGATATTGCCTCTGCATATGTATATGTTACGTTTGTACTTTCTCTAATAAAATTTAACCGATCACCATATGTACAATCAGGAGCTGGGTCCAAACTATAACCTTGATTTTCGATATAAGCTTCTAATCTTCTAGGATCTGAAATTGCAAAAGAAAAATCGTTTTCTGGACCTCTAAAAATTAGATTACCAATACTACCAATCTGAATAGAAGGCGGACTTGGTGGTGGGTCTGTAATATAACTAGGATATAATCTTTGAAAATATCTACCCATAAAACCTGAACGTTCTTCTTCGGTTAAATTGGTATTCGCCCATATATCCGTACCTCTAAAATGTGATAACGTTTGATCTTCATATCCTACTCCATGGGCTACTTTCATTTGCCCGTCACCCCATAAATTTTCTAATTTATTCATAGGTTTGGGCATTGCGTATTCGTTTTCTTCTAGAT
The DNA here is from genome assembly GCF_003443695.1 of Aquimarina sp. AD1. NCBI lineage: Bacteria > Pseudomonadati > Bacteroidota > Flavobacteriia > Flavobacteriales > Flavobacteriaceae > Aquimarina > Aquimarina sp. AD1. The sequence goes on from NZ_CP031966.1 coordinate 4,228,713, forward strand.
TAATAAATTCACTAGGGGGTATTTTTATTAAAGGTCTGGCATTTGCATAAATATCATATTGATTTACTGGAATAATGGTATTATAACCGTCATTACCTCCACCAAGTCTGCATATGATTAAAATATTATCTGTTTCTGCTTGACTTAAAGCTACGGATAGAGGAGACGGTCTGGAAACGGTAAGATTTGTGTTTGCCAGCATCATAGATCCTCCTCCTACAAGTCCTAATGCTTGTAAAAAAGATCTACGATTCCATTTTTTGTGATCATCAGTATTACAAACGCCTTCTTTAACGTTTGTTTTTATATTTTTGGGGTGGTGTGTATCGCACATAGGTTAATTATTTAAGTTGGAATTCAGGCAATTCATCAATGTGACTTAGTAGCGCATAAAACTGATCAGGAACTCCTGATAAATCTAATGTCCATAAAATAGGAGCAACGGCATCAGGTTCATAATAATTTTCAGGATAAAATTCCTTGAATATTGCTAATGCTTCATCGAACAATGTTTGATCTTCTAATCCTCTAGGCAGAAAATAGTCTAGAATTGCTTTTACCACGATATTAACCTGTTCTCCTTGTAATGTGTTATTTACAAAACCATCAGCTAAAGTTCCAATGGGAAGACCATTTAGGAAATCACTGAACTGTGTTTGATTCTGAGAATAAAAAGTATTTATGATACTTTGAATACCTTCCCATCTTCCAATTAAATAGTCAGGACTAATCCAATCTTCATCTCCTTGCCAACCTTCTACATCAATTGGATTTAGTACTTCTTGACCAATTGTAGTAGTTCTCCCTAATAAAGAATTTAAAGTTGCTAGTGTAGGAGGAGATTCAAAGTTTAATTGTTTAAAATGAGTAACAAATAGATCAATTGGACTTTTAATAATGGCACCTATAGCTTCTTGATCAAAGAAGTGTTCGCTTTTAAAAAGCTGACGTAACACTGGTGCAATCTGAAAGTTATTTGCTATAAATGTTTGTGCCATTTCGGCTACAATTGCTTCGTTACAAGTAGGACTTACGAAATAAGCATATAGTTTACCGCAAATAAAATTAGCTATTAATGTTTCTCGTTGCGCAAACAAATGTGCAATTACGTCATCAGGGCTTCCAAGTCCATAATATCCAAAGTTAGCGGTTTGACCAAAAATATCTTTTGTGTCATTACTAAATTGACCAGGATTAAAAGTAATAGGTCCCCAAGGAATATCATTAGTTTCTACCCAACCGGTAATAGCCTTGGCAGTTTCGATAATATCATTTTCATTATATCCATTATCTACACCTAATGTAAATAATTCATATAATTCTCTGGCATAATTTTCATTAGGTCTGTCTCTTGTGTTCTCATCTCCATTTAGATATACCAACATAGCAGAAGATATACCGATATCATATACAAATTGTCTAAAATCACCTAATGCATGAAATTGAAGAAGATTATAATATTGATATTGATAAGCAGGACTTCTGTACGATTGATCCTCAGTAACAAAGTGATTACTCCAAAATAGTGTTAAACGATCTCTCAATCCGTTTTGCACAAAATCATATATCATTTGTCTTTTACCCTCATCCTGATAAAAATTAATATCATTGTCCTCGTTAGCCATTTCAGCGGCTTCAAATTGATCTCGATTCCAAAAAGCCCATTCTGGGGCAGCAGTTGGAACTAAGGCAATTGCTTCATCAATCAAGGAATCTACTAATGCTGAGGGGTTGTTCTGATTTAATGCATCGATAACCTGTGTTTTAGTAGCTCCAAAGGCTACTCTTCGGTATAAATGATTTATTTTGCTTACGTTCCAAGGATTCTCAGCCGAGGGTACATAAGGGTCTAACGATGCTAAGTTACAAGAAGTATCAGAGATCATAGGCAATAGGTTTAATTAGTGTTAAGGGACGATTTTCAGCGTAATATAATAGTTTAGAACGAAAACATTTGTTAATTAGTATCCTAAAATGAAAAATTTAAGAAATGTTGAAGCCTAATTTTGTTAAAAAAGGAGATAAAATAGCCATTGTTTCCACTGCACGAAAAATTAGTCATAAAGAAATTAGTGAGGCTATTAATATTGTAGAAAAATGGGGTTTAACTCCTGTTGTGGGATCAACTATTGATTTAGAGTATAACCAGTTTGCAGGGACAGATGATGATAGAAGGCAGGATTTTCAAAGAATGTTAGATAATAATGAAATAAAAGCTATATGGTGTGCTCGAGGCGGTTACGGTACAATAAGAATTATAGACCTATTAGATTTTTCTATATTTATGAAACATCCAAAATGGATTGTTGGCTACTCTGATATTACAGTATTACACGCACATATTCACAATTTAGGAATTTCTACAATTCATGCCGCAATGCCGATAGATATTCATAAAGGTAGCGAAGAATCAAGACAATCACTATATGATTCTTTATTTGGAAAAAAGATTAAGTATAATATTCCTTCTTTTGAAAAGAATAAAACAGGAAATTGTAAAGGAAAGGTTATTGGAGGTAATTTATCTATCTTATATTCTATTTGTGGTTCTAAATCATCTATTGATTGTAAAGGAAAAATACTTTGTATTGAGGATTTAGACGAATATTTATATCATGTTGATAGAATGCTCCAGAATTTAAAACGTAATGGATATTTTGATGGATTGTCCGGTTTAATTGTTGGGGGGATGACTAAGATGCACGATAATAATATTTCTTTTGGAAAAAATGCTAAAGAAATTATTTTAGAAATTGTACGAGATTATAGTTTTCCTGTGGTATTTGATTTTCCGATGGGGCATATTGAAGATAATAGAGCATTAATTATGGGGGCAGAAATTTCTTTGGAAGTACAAAAGGAATCTGTAACCTTAAAGTATATGTAGGGGTGGCAGAGCATAATTTACTTGGTAAGGAAGGAGAAACATTAGCTGTTGAGTTTTTGGAAAAAAAGGGATATGAAATTCTAGAACAAAATTATAGATATCTAAAGGCTGAAATTGATATTATAGCCAAGAAAAGTAATACAATAGTGGTTGTCGAAGTAAAAACCAGAAGCACACCAGAGTTTGGTGATCCACAGGATTTTGTAAAACAGAAACAAATACAATTATTGATCAAAGCGATAAATCACTACGTAGAGGAAAATGATTTCGATGAAGAGATACGTTTTGATATTATAGCAATAATTAAAAATAAGTTGCGAACGGAAATTGAGCATCTTGAAGATGCTTTTTATCATTTTTAATAATTAGTCTTAATACAAAAGAATAAATGAAATATCGCAGACTTGGTAATTCGGATGTGGAGATTAGTGAAATATCTTTTGGTTGTATGTCTCTTGAAGAAGATTTTGAAAAAACAAAAGAACTAATCCATTTGGCTTTCGATAAAGGGATTAATTATTTTGATACAGCTGATTTATATCAAAATGGTAACAACGAAGAAATGCTAGGTAAGGCCGTTAAAAGTTTTAGAGACAAGATTATTATAGGCACAAAAGTTGGGAATCAACCTAGAGAAAATGGAGAAGGCTGGGATTGGAATCCAAGTAAAAAATATATTATAAATTCTGTAGAAAAGAGTTTAACTCGCTTAAAGACTGATTATATAGATCTTTATCAATTACATGGAGGAACTATTGATGATCCTATTGAAGAAACTATAGATGCTTTCGAAACATTAAAAGCAGAAGGTAAAATAAGATACTATGGTATTTCGTCTATTCGACCTAATGTAATAAGAGAATATATAAAACACTCTAGAATTTCTAGTGTAATGATGCAATATAGTCTTTTGGATAGGAGACCAGAAGAATCCTGTTTACAATTATTACAGAAAAATAACATAGCTGTTTTATCAAGAGGATCGATAGCAAAGGGATTGTTAGCAGGGAAAAAGGCAAAAGAGTACTTAGAATATAATTCTTCTGATGTTGATATTGTTATTAAAAAGTTAAAACAATTATCTAATGAGGATAGGACTATCGGACAAATAGCAATTCAGTTTGTTTTAAATCATAAATCTATTACTTCTTCTGTTGTTGGTTTTAGAACTGAACATCAGTTACAAGAATGTATAAAAGCTTTAGAAATACAGCAGTTGTCCGATGAAGAACTTAACTATCTTCAAAACATTATTCAGCCATTATTATATAAAAATCACAGATAGATTGATATAAAAAGTACGAGTGTACCCAAACGGTCTTTCTAATTTTTAAATTTGATTAGATTTGAAAAAGGGAATATTTAAACTTCTATATGGATTCATTCGGAATTGTTGATTTATTATTATTCTTAGGAATTAGTCAAGGAGTTTTTCTTGCGATTACTCTTTCATTGCTTCATAATAAAAATAAACCAGCTAATAGGATCTTATCCTTTATACTATTAATAGCCTGTTTGATGCTTGTAGGCAGGGTGTTTTATCCGAGATTTTCTGGAGTTTTATTTTTCCGAATAGCAGGATTTGTGGATACATTGATTTTTATTTTTGGACCTTTGCTATATACGTACATAAGAAGATTGACTTTTAATGAATCTCCGGGTTATAAAACTCCTTGGTATCATTTTATTCCTGCTTTTCTTCATGTAGTATTTTTTAGTTGGACGTTATTTTATACTAGAGAAGAATTACAAATTATAATCAGTGAAGGTGGCTTTAATTTTGTTTATTTTATTGTAGAGACTGTAGGTTTAATAAGTAATGTAGTATATGTTGCTAAATCATATCATTTGCTCAGTATCTATAAAACTGCAGAAAAAACAAACCTTTCTTATTCGCAGAAAGTACAAATCTTCCTAAGGTTTTTTTTATTTGGAATTTCAGTTTTTATGATTTTATGGATCATAAGTTATGCTAATTATTTTATGAGATTTAAGGAGTTGTATTTTATAAGTTATCATCTAATTTGGATGTCAATTCCCGTATTTATTTATATTGTTGGATTTTTTAGTTTAAAGCAACCCGAAATATTTAGGGTTCCACTTAGTAAGAAAAAAACTGTTTCAAAAGAAAGGTTGAATGGAGAAGAATTGGAAATATTAAAAAAGAATTTAGAGGATCTTATGGTTAATAAAAAGATATATTTAAATAATGAACTTACTTTAAAGGATCTTTCTAAAGAACTCAATACTTCTACTAACAATATATCTTGGTTACTCAATAATATACATCAATGTAATTTTTATGATTATGTAAATACATATAGAGTTCAAGAATTTATCTCCAAAATCCAAAAAGGAGAGCATTTTAATCATACTATTTTAGCATTGTCGTTAGATTCAGGTTTTAATTCGAAATCAACTTTTAATAAGGCTTTTAAAATGATTAAGAATGACACTCCAAGTAATTATATAAAAACATTACAAACCTCTTAAAGAAGTTTCAGCGTATACATTAGGTCGATTTTTAAAGTTTTTTGACTCAGTTTTGAGTATAACTTTAAAATTATATCAAATGAAACGAACAGTTAATTTTTTTTCAGCAATAAAGAAAGCGATATGCTCATATGTTACCCCTTCTATTTTTGTTTTATCGCTATTGGTTACTTCTTGTAGACCGGGCGAAGTTCCCAATATAGTAACCACGGTAGATACAGTGACAGATGGTTCATTTCACGATGGACTGGCAATAGATCGTAAAGGGAATTTATATGGATCTGATTTTGTCGGAAATACGGTTTATAAAATGACTCCTTCCAGAGAAGTAACAGTTTTTGTAGATAGTCTGGTTTCTCCAAATGGGATTGGTATTAATAAAAATGATGAAATTTATGTTTGCGATCATTTTGGCAATACTATTTATAAGTACTCAGAAGAAGGTGCACAATTGGATAGTATTCCGGCAATTTCTCCAGCAGGTATAAAAAGAATACCAGGGACCAATGATATGTTGTTCGTCGAATATAATACGAATACGATTAATTTATTATCAGAAAATAATACAATCACTAAGTTATATGAAGGATCACCAATTAATGGACCAGCTGGAATTGCATTCGATAGGAGAGGTGATTCATATATAGGTAACTTTAATGATAGAAAAATTTATAAATTTAAAGACGGTGAACTTACTTTTATTGCTGAGTTACCCGCAGAAGCACCTAATGCTAATTTTTTAGGGTTTTTGACGTATGCTAGAGGTTTTCTTTTTGCTACTCAAATAGGGGAACATAAGATTTATAAGATCAATCCAAACAAAGAAAATGATTTTGAAGTATTTGCAGGAAGTGTATTGGGTAACGAAGATGGAGATGTTTCTGAAGCGACATTTAATTTTCCAAATGGAATATTAGCTAGTAAGAATCAGAAAATCCTATATATTTCTGATGCTGGGACCAAAAATTTGAGAATCATAGAAAGTGGTATTGAACATTAATTTATAATTATTAAATAGAAACAGGGAAATTTTCTCTTTTTTATTTTGTAACTTATACCCACAATACAAATTAATCTTAAAATAAATTCATCATGTTAAAATCGATTTTGACTCAGCAAGGAGTAAAACAATTAAACAAAGAACAACAACAAACAATCAATGGAGGAGGAGGATTAAACTCCGAATGTCATTCTGATAGCGAGTGTGATTATCCGTTAATCTGTGCTGGATGCTTATGTAGACCTGTTGGAGGACCATTTTAGTCCGCAGTAGGTATTTAATTAAGGCTAATTCAAATATAAAAAAGGTCAGAATTCTAAATTCTGACCTTTTTTATATTTTTCATCTTGTTAGATTTTTTTGATTAATAAAAATTTTTGCAATTGCATATACATTTTCGAATAAATCCGATGATGAGCCATTTTTATTAGCTAGCATTGATATTGATAAGTTATACTCAGGAAATAGTGCTAATAAGGAGATGGATCCATTAGCAATACCTCCATGATGCCAAACCCTGATTGTAGTACCGTTGTTAAATATATCTTTGGCATCATTCCTCCAACCAATAGCATAATTCTGTTCGTTAACTTTAGAATTATTGAGCATTACTGGTGCAGTTAGTAGATCAGTAGTGTTTTTATCGAATAATTCATTATTTAAAAAAGCATTTCCTAGTTTGATGAGGTCGGTTGGAGATGCTAAAAAACCTCCTCCAGCCCATTTATTACTGTTGTTAACGGGGTATACCTTTTTATATTTTTGATTAGTTACATCATAAAACTCTGCGGCATCCTTTATAGTTTCCGAAGTTTCCTCAACAATGAATGTAGCACGTAATGGTTCGAATACAGATTCTTTCATGAATTCAGGAAATGGTTTTCCTGAAGCTTCTTCTATCATTGCGCTAAGAAGTGTATAATTATAACTGCTATAACTAAAATTATTCCCAGGAGTAAATAATAATTCATCATTATTAAATAATGAAACGCTTTCTTCTACACTAGAATAAGAATCGTTATTGTAATATTCCCAAATAGGAAAACAAAGACAAGCTCCATAGTTTCTTATCCCAGAAGTATGTGACCCTAATTGTTTTAAAGTCAAGTCTTTAAGAGGTTTGTCTACATATGAGACGAACTGTTTTACCTGATGGTCTAAATTAAGTTTATTATTTTGAAGTAAAACACCTATTCCTAAAGAAGTGACTGCTTTTGAGGTACTTCCTATTCTAAATTTAGTAGTAAGATTTGCTAAGGTTTTATCCTCAATATTTTGATATCCGATAACATTAGACCATATGACTTTATTGTTTTGACCAACTGCAATTGATACAGCTGGCGCATCTAATTTTGTGTAGATTGCCTTAAGAATACTATCTGCCTTCTTTAATATGAGGTCATTGTGTATTTGAACCGGTTGAATATTGGAAGTGTTAGGCTTGTTTTTCCAACCGATGGTATAGACAAATATCGGTTCAAAAAGATAATATGCTAAGACTAAAGCTAGAATAAAAATAGAACAAATTTTAATGTATTTTTTCATATTTTTTAATTGAGATTAGACATAGAATTCCTTGTCATAGAAAGTTAATTCAATGATTTTGATAAGTATTTTTAAAATGAAAAAGAGATTACGCTAAGTCGGTTTCTTGTTGCTTAGCTTTTAGCATTTCAGAGATCCTATACAAAAGGATTATTTCAAGAATAATGGTAGGAGTAAGTAAGAAATACCCAAGAAACCCTAATATAACTGTGGCCATACATCCATAAGCAATAATTTCGAAGATACCCGTAGTTTTTGCTAACATTCCTAATGCATTTTGAAGCCTAATCACAGAGATTCCTAAAAGAATACCAATAACTCCAAAAGTGACAGCTTGAGCGCCAATTATGTAGGTGAAATCTAACTCACCTATGTGTAAGGATATTAAATCATAGGTATAGAAAATAATTGTCATACATGTAAATATAAAAGCAGTTATTCTCAATAAGTAGTTTTTAAAAATTTTGCCAGAAAGTATGAAACCTCTCATAAAAAGTATAATTGCTACTAGAATTACCAATTTTAATACGCTATAAAGTGCAGTGGAGACTAACATTTCACTACCAAAATGTCTTGAATAGTCCAACGCAAATTCTCCAAATCCAAGAATAAAATATACAATACCACTAATCCAAGATATGGTCAGTTGTCTAGTTAAAAAACTAGCTTCTTTACTGTCATCAATATCAAGAAGAAAAAGTTTTTTAAATTCTTTAGCTACTTTAGAATTTTCGGTTTGTATTTTTTCTAAGTCATAATCCAGTGCCGATAAGATTGTTTTTATTGTGTAGCTTCTTGGAGTTACTTCTCCCGCCTCAATGCGTTGTATAGTTCGAACACTAATATTGCATTGTTCTACGAGCTCTTCCTGTGTAAGTCCTTTAGATTTTCTTAATTCGGATATTTTAATACCTAATGCTGGTTGTTCCATGATTTTTAAGTTTTTCGTTTCTTGTGAAGTAGTATTCCCTGCAGTAGAATTACTAGAACTTGTTTTCATTTGATACAGCAATATTAGTTGTAAGAGATAAAATCTCAAATTTTTTGACTTGACTTTGACCCGTCATTAACCTGACATTTCAAGTATAATAGGGTTTTGAAGGGTTTTTAGTAAATCCCTTTGGAGATGAAATATAGGAATTATTCTAATGCAAAAACCTATGTTTTTGGAATAAGATGTATTCTTTATATAAGATAATTAATTAGAACAGTAGAGATTTTATTGTTGCAACTGTAGTTTTTAGATTTAAGCGCACATTCTTAGATTTTGCAGATAACTCTTAACCTCTATAAACATAGCTTCTTTACTATGAAGGTCATCAATATCATTACTGTAATGGTAACCAAACGAATAGTTTATAGAAAATTCTTCTATATCGATAAGTTCAGGGTGATTTTTGTAGTTTTCTAATTCTTCAGCAAACCTTCTTTCTACATTTGAATAATTGATAGCATAAAGTTTATTGTTATTCTTAGTATCCATATTTACCTTTCTCGATAAAGATCCTTTTAAAAAACTAAATTCTTCTTTTCGTCTCATAATTTAAGTTGGTTTGGTACTTATAATCTGAAATGAAATTAGAAATTTAAAATAGTATAAATCGTTTTTTGTAGTTAAATATAGTTAAAATGACGTTGAAATGCATTTTTATATCGATGAACGGTTATTTTTCGTTTTATAGTATTTAAAGTTAATTTTAACGCTTATATTTTAATGAGTATTTAAGAATCTTAAGATTTATTAACTGCAAATTTTAATGGTTGCAATACTTTAAGACTAGTATTAACAGAGTCAATATTTTCGAAAGTCAGTAATAGTCTTAATCCATTCCTTGTATTTTTTTCTTTCATTTTGCAGACATTTGGGTTCTTTTGTACAAATTGAAGTACTTTTGAAAATGCAGGACTTTGGTAAAAACTAGATTGTTGATCACTAATAAAATATCCAATAAGTTTATTTTGTTTCATGATTATTTTCTCAATACCTATTGATGTAGCAATCCATTTGATGCGTACAGAGTTTAAAAGATCAATTGCTTGATCGGGTAATTCTCCAAATCGGTCGATTAATCGCTTTTCATATTCCTGTAATCCGGTTTCATCTTTAATACCATTAAGTTCTGTGTATAAGTTAAGTCGCTCAGTAATATTGTTGATGTAACCATCAGGGAATAATAATTCAAAATCGGTATCAATTTGTGTATCTTTTAAATATGCTTTTTCTTTTTTATCATCTTCATATAATTCTGCAAACTCATTTTCTTTTAATTCTTCTATAGCTTCATTTAATATTTTTTGATAAGTATCGAAACCAATCTCGTTAATAAATCCACTTTGTTCTCCTCCTAATAAATCACCTGCTCCACGAATTTCTAGATCTTTCATAGCTATATTAAATCCGCTACCTAAATCAGAATGCATTTCTAAAGCGGTAATACGTTTTCTTGCATCTTCTGTCATTGCAGAATAGGGTGGTGTAATAAAATAACAGAATGCTTTTTTATTACTTCTACCAACACGACCTCTCATTTGATGTAAGTCTGATAGCCCAAAGTTATTAGCATTATTGATAAAAATAGTATTTGCATTGGGTACATCCAATCCACTTTCTACTATAGTAGTAGACACAAGTACATCAAACTCTCCATTCATAAAAGAGAGCATCAAGCTTTCTAATTTTTTACCATCCATTTGACCATGCCCAATACCTACTTTAGCATCAGGAACTAGACGTTGTATCATCCCAGCTACTTCTTTAATGTTTTCTATTCTGTTGTGAATAAAATATACCTGTCCACCACGTTGAATTTCATAACTCACCGCATCTCTAATCGTTTCTTCAGTAAATCTAATAACATTGGTTTCAATCGGATATCGATTTGGCGGAGGTGTAGTTATTGTAGATAAATCCCTTGCCGCCATTAAGCTAAATTGTAATGTTCTTGGGATAGGTGTAGCTGTTAATGTAAGCGTATCAACATTTTCCTTGATTGTTTTTAATTTGTCTTTTACGGAGACACCAAATTTTTGTTCTTCATCGATTACTAATAATCCAAGATCCTTAAATTTGACATTCTTATTTACCAATTGATGGGTTCCTATAATGATATCAACTTTTCCAGAAGCTAAATCTTCTAGTGTTTCTCTTTTTTGTTTGGCAGTACGGAAACGATTTACATAATCTACCACTACTGGAAAATCTTTTAGTCGTTCTCTAAATGTTTTAGCATGCTGAAAAGCAAGAATAGTGGTTGGGACTAATATGGCTACTTGTTTTCCGTTATCTACGGCTTTAAATGCAGCTCTTATGGCAACTTCAGTTTTACCAAAACCAACATCACCACAAATTAATCTATCCATCGGTCTTTCGCTTTCCATGTCGGCTTTTACAGCTTCTGTTGCAGTACTTTGATCAGGTGTATCCTCATATATAAAAGATGCTTCTAATTCATGTTGTAAATAACTGTCAGGGTTATACTGAAATCCCTTTTGAAGTTTTCTTTTTGCGTATAACTGAATTAAGTTAAAAGCAATATGTTTTACTCTTGCTTTTGTTTTTTGTTTTAACGTTTTCCAAGCCTTAGAACCTAGCTTATATATTTGTGGTGGTTTACCATCTTTACCATTAAACTTAGAGATTTTATGAAGAGAATGAATACTTAGGTATAATACATCACGTTCTCCATAAATCAATTTGATAGCTTCCTGCTTTTTACCTTCTACATCTATTTTTTGGAGTCCGCCGAATTTTCCGATTCCATGATCAATATGAGTTACATAATCACCAACTTCTAAATTAGTAAGCTCTTTTAATGTAATAGCTTGTTTTTTAGCATATCCACTTTTTAGACTAAACTTATGGTAGCGCTCAAAAATTTGATGATCTGTATAACAAGCAATTTTACGATTATGATCTATAAACCCTTGAAATGCAGAAAATACAATTGTTTCGTATTGTTTTACATCAAGATCAGCATCATCAAAAATATCATGGAAACGTTTAGCTTGTTGTTCACTTACACAGAAAATATAATTCTTATATTCTTTTTCGTGGTTTTCATTAAGGTTCTTAATCAATAAATCAAACTGCTTGTTAAAGGAAGGCTGAGGTTTTGTATCAAACTTTATGGCATAATCAGCTTTAGTTAGAGGTCTGTTTCCTATTTCTACTAATGTAAAATTTAGTAGTTGTTTTTTGATTAATTCTGAAGAAGCAAATAGTTCTTCAGGTGTACTATGCTTGATATCTTCAGAAAGTGTTTTGAAGGCTTCTTTGGCTTTTTCAAAATTTTTATCAATTCTTGAAGAAAGAAGATCAATGTCTTTTGCAAAAATGACGGTTTTGGAAGCAATGTATTTTAAGAAACTCTCACGAGTTTCTTGCATGGCTTTATTCTCGACATTGGGAATGATAGTGATCTTTTTAATTTGTTCTGTCGATAATTGAGTTTCTACATCAAAGGTTCTGATGCTATCTACTTCATCACCAAAAAATTCTATGCGATAAGGCTCGTCATTACTAAAAGAGAATACATCTACTATACCACCACGTACAGAAAATTCACCAGGTTCAGTGACAAAATCTACTCTTTGAAACTGATACTCGAATAATACTTCATTTACAAAATCTAATGATAAAGTATCCCCAATAGATATTTTTAAGGTGTTTTTTTCTAATTCTTTCCGAGTAACTACCTTTTCGAATAACGCATCGGGATAGGTAACGATCAGAGCAGGTTTTTTACGCGAGTTAATTCTATTTAATACTTCTGCTCTTAATAAAACATTGGCATTGTCAGTTTCTTCAATTTGATAAGGTCTTCGGTAACTACCAGGGTAAAAAAGCACATTTTTATCACCCAATAATTGTTCTAAATCATTTAGGTAATAGGCTGCTTCTTCTTTATCACTAAAAATACATAAAAAAGGTTTTTCTGCTTGTAGAAAAGCATTTTCAATTGCAAAGGATAATGAAGATCCAATGAGACCTTGTAAATGAATTTTACTTTCGGATTGGGCAATAGCATTTCCCAGTTTCTGCAATTGCTGAGACTGTGCAAAAGTTTGCGTGATTAAGATTTGACTCACGTAGCGAAGATTTTGTAGCAAATATAACAGCTATATAAACGTATCCAAAAAAGAACGTCTGATTTATTAAGAGAATTGAAGTAGTAGTCTTTCAAAATCTTTTTCAGAGTTATATACATTGCAAGAAACTCGTATGGCATTCCCTCTAAATGAAACAAATATTTGCTCTCTTTTTAATCGAACCTTTAGTTCGTCTAAATTGATTTGATTAGGAAGGTAGATGCCAAAAAGATGATGTGCTCTGAAAGAGTCATTCTCAATAAAGCAACCTAATTCTCTAAGCTTTTGTATGGTATCTTTAGAGATATTTTTTGCATACTCCTGAATGTTTTTTGGTTGCCATGCAATCAATTGCTCTATAGCATTTATCAACATGGGCGTTAATATAAAATTGCTAGATTCTCCTACAGAATATCTAGCTGCTTTTTCTTTGTAACGATCTTCATAATTAGTAAGTCCAGAAAAATCCTCACTATTGTGTCTATTCATCCAATTATGTTCAATAGGTGTTCCATCGTTAAAAGCATCACTGTAATAAGCCATTCCGATAGAGTAGGGACCTAATAACCATTTATAACCTCCACAAACTAAAGCATCAGGTTCAATATCTTGAACAGAAAATGGCAATGCGCCAACACTTTGTGTACCATCTATGACTAACATAGCTTTTACCATGTTAGTTTTTTCACGGATAGCTTTTAGATCGAATAAAGTTCCATCTGCCCAATGTATATGAGGCAAAGCAATAACCGCAGTATTTGGAGATATAGCATCTAAAATATGTTGATTCCATAACATACCACGATCTTTAAAATCTTTTGGAGGATATACAACTTTGATAATGGCATTGTTTTTTTTGGCTACCTCTTGCCAGATATATACGTTACTAGGAAATTGTTCATCAACTAAGATGATTTCATCACCACTTTGTAAAGGAATATTATTTGCAGCATTGGCAATACCATATGAAACGGAAGGAATAATAGCTGTATTTCTATAATCTGGAGCATCAATTAATGTTGCAAAACGCTGTTTTAAAATTTCTTTATCATTAAAAAAATCTTCAGGTAAGATTTCATTAGGATGTGATTTCTTTTGTAAAGATTGCATACCAATTTCGGTAACTGATTTTAATTGTGGAGCCATATAGGCTCCATTTAAATAGGTAATTTCTTGGGATAGATCAAAAAGGTGTTTTTGGTTTTGCATTAGTAAGTGATTTATACTTTTGGTTTGTATTAGGTTTAAGCAAATTAGAATATTAAATTGATTCATACTCAGCTACTAAGAATTCTTTAACTTTTATAAGAAATAAATGTTTGTAACAAAATTTAATACGTAGAGTCAAATACTAAAAACATAATATATGTACAGAATAGTAATTTGGTGCTTTTTATTAGTTGGGAGTTCTATTTTTTCTCAAAAATCTTTAAAAGGAAAAGTGCTTGATTTTAATACAAAAGAGCCACTAGCGTTTTCTACTATCGTTTTTAATAACAACAAAACATTAGGTACTATTACTGATATTGACGGAAACTTTGTTTTTAGTTCTGATACAGACATTAATAGTTTGGTTTGTAGTTATTTAGGGTACAATAAAAAAACTATTGATGTAATAGATACTACTTATATAGTTATTGAATTAATACCGAAAGAAAATCAACTAGATCAAGTTGTTATTTCTTCAACCGAGAATCCAGCAAATAGAATTATAAGAAACGCGATTAAAAATAGGGAAATAAATGATCCAGAGAAGTTGCAGTCTTTTGCATATAACTCTTACAATAAAATTATTTTTGATGTCCGCTCAAAAAAAAATAAAGATTCGGTGTCATTGGTAAAAAGACTTAAAGGTGGGCATATGATGATTATGGAGAGTATTACTAGAAGAAAATTTTTAGAACCGGATTTAAGTAATGAAGTAGTTGTCGGAACTAAAGTTTCAGGTTTTAGAAATCCTCAATTTGCATCACTAGCTACAGATATTCAACCTTTTTCTTTTTATACTGATATGATAAATTTGTTCGAGGTTAATTACTTAAACCCGATATCTAAAGGAAGCTTAAAAAAGTATAAATTTTTTCTTGAAGAGAGTATACCAGTAAAAAAGGATACAATACATGTGATTTCTTTTCAGCCAAAGGCAAATAAAAACTTTGAAGGGTTAAAGGGAATAATCCATATAAACACTAATAAATTTGCAATACAGAATGTTACAGCTTCTCCATATCAAAAAGGAAAAATTGATTTAAAAATTCAACAAAAGTACACGTTGTTAAGAGATTCTATATGGTTTCCTGAACAATTGAATTATAAATTGTCTATGCCAGAGTATCCAAGTAAAGAAAATAATTTAGTGATGAATGGTAAAAGTTATATTACCAATATTTCTTTAGATACCTTGTTACAAAAAAGAGATTTTCCAATAGAGGTTGTTAGTATTGCAGAAGGTGCTACTAAAAAGGATAGTGTATTCTGGAACCTAAATCGAAATACAGTTTTAAATCCAAAAGAAAAGATTACGTATAGAGTTTTAGATAGTATTGGAGAAAAGGTGGATTTAGATAAATTTTTAACCTTATCAGAGAGTCTTTTTAGAGGTAAAATTCCAGTTGGTATGGTAGATATTGATATAAATAAAACCATAATCATGAATCAATTTGAAGGTTTTCGATTAGGAACAGGCTTGTATACAAATGATAAGTTTGATGATCGATTAAGTTTAGGTGGTTTTGTGGGATATGGATTTGATGATAAAGATTGGAAATATGGTGGAGAAGTAAATTACTCAGTGTCAAAAAAGAACGAAGTATCCATAGGATATCAGTATCAGGTAAACTTAAGAGAAGTTGGTAATTACAATAGGCAACAACAAGATTTAGAGTTTTTAAATTTCAGAAGTTATTTAGGATTTAACTTTGATAAGATAAGAGAGCATTCGGTAAATGTTCATTTCAGAAGTTTAAAATATTTAACAGCTGATTTATCCTTTAATCATACTTCAGTTAATCCTAAGTACGAATATGAATTCATTAGTGAAACAACAAACTTGAGAGAATATACCAATAGCAGCTTATCTCTTAATCTTAGATATGCATATAAGGAAAAAATGATTAATTCGTTTAACCAAAGATTCACATCGGGAACAGATTACCCGGTTATTGGTTTTTCGTTTTCTAAAGGATTTGATGATATTCTTGATGGAGATATAGATTATAATAAAATAGAAGTATCTCTAGATCATTCTTTTTACACTAAAAGCTTTGGAAAGACTAGTTATAGGATGGAGGGTGGCTATATAGATAGTGCAGTTCCTTATGGATTGTCGTTTACAGGAAAAGGTAATTACGATACTGACTACCCTTTTTTTAGTAAAAATCTTTTTCAGACAATGACTCCATACGAATTCGTGTCTGATAGATATGCTAACCTTTTTATTGCTCACAATTTCGAGGGATTGTTGTTTAAAATTGGAAAATTTCAACCTGATATCGTAGTGCATCAAAATATAGGTTGGGGTAATCTGATTAATAACAATAACGCTCTTGTTCCGTTTAACACAATGGATGAGGTGTTTTTAGAAAGTGGTTTAGAGTTAAAGAGTTTATTTAAAGTGAATTACCTCAATTTAGGTTATTTAGGATTTGGTTTAGGCGGGTTTTATAGATATGGTTTTTATTCAAATGAAGATTTTGAAGATAATTTAGCAATTAAATTTAATATAAGTTTTAAGATCAAATAACTAATGAGTCCCAATTTTTTAGAGAAAAGATTTAGGATCGATGGGCTTTGATTCTTGTTATTTAAGTAATCAATTTATTAAAATAACTTCCTTTTTTGTGATAGCATATATTTTGACTTTTTTTGTGGATTCCAGTATATGATTACCAGTAAACTCTCCAAAAGCAGGGAGGATAAGTTGATTTTCTTTTTGGTAAAAACAAGGCAGGCGTAAACGTTGTTTGCCTAAGCCTTCTAAAAGTACGCCAGGATGAATATGTCCACAAAAATTAAATAGACCTTCTCTTTCTTCAGGATGATGACTAAGTAAAAAATTATCTAAAATTAATTCTAAACCTAGTTTTATGCCTATTTCTTCATATTTAATAGGAGAGATGATATCATGATTTCCTACGATTAAAAGAAGCTCTACTTTAGTTTTAGATACCCATTCTGAAAACAATATCCATTCATTATTAATGAAACTATGAAAAAGATCTCCCAAAAAACAAACTTTAGATGGGGTAAAGGTTTCGAGAACTGCGTCTAATTGTTCAAAATTTTTGAGAATTGCTTCTTGAGGTACCGCGCTACCGTGTTTTCTAAAATGGGATATTTTTCCTAGATGTAAATCCGCTATCAAAAGGATGTTTTTTTCTTTCCAAAACATTGCGCCTGTAGGATGCAGAAGAAAAGTTTGATTTTGTATTTGTACCGTCTGGAATTTCAAAGATTCACTATTTTTTAGACAACAAAGCTACCATCTTTTTAATACGATCTTCAAGTTTTTCGCTGGATAATTTTTCTCGTAATCGATCTGTTATAATAGGAAATGAAAAAGGAGTCGCTTTTTTACAGGATTTCCAAACAATAGATTGATTTTCTATTCTTTCCAAGGCCTTTTGTAATCTTCCTTCTTCTAATTGATGTTCAAATGTTTCAATAAAAGATTGTTGATATAAGAGGTTTTTAGACTCAAAATCTCTAAACACATTGAATAATAATTGTGAGCTGGATTGTAAATGTTTGCTTTTTAGCATTTTATCGGGGTATCCCGTAAACACCATTCCTGATATTACAGCTATATCTCTAAATTTTCGTCTGGCCATTTCTGTGGCGTTCAGACTTTTTTGAAGATCATTGTGCATATGATCTGTAGCAAAAAGATTGTTGTCAATTACCTGTTGCATATCAATTTCTTGGTCTGATAACAGTTCAAAACCGTAATCATTAAATGCTAAGGAAAAAGAGATAGGAAATAAAAGACTAATTCTATAGGCCAACAAGCTTCCTAAAGCTTCGTGGACAAATCTACCTTCAAAAGGATAAAAAATCGCGTGATATCCTTCTCTAGTTTTAAAGGTTTCTATTAAGAATTCATCGGACCCTGGAACGATACTTTCTTCTTGTTGTTTCTGAAATATGTGTGATAGTGCTTTTAATTCCAAAGATTTTTTTTCGTCAGTTTTGGATGAAGCTTTATATAATTCCTTCCGAAGTAATTCAGACATTTGGGATGTTAGTGTCAATCGACCACCCATCCAACTAGGAACTTTGGAAGTTTTTTTTGAAGATTTTCTTACCAAAACTTTCATTTCTTTTATCCTAACAAGTTCCAGGTTTCGTCCTGCAAAAGTAAAAACATCTCCAGGTTTCAATTTTGAAATAAACCATTCTTCAATGCTTCCAATATATCCACCTTTAAGGTATTTGACCGTTAACACAGCATCACTAACAATGGTACCTATCTGTAGGCGGTGACGCATTGCAATACCACGATTATTTACTTTGAATAATCCATCTTCTAGAATTTCTACTTTTTTATATTCATCATAACTTTGTAAACTTTGACTACCAATAGTTATAAAATTTAGGATCCATCTCCAATCATCTTCAGAAATAGCTTGGTAACAAAAAGTGCTTTTAATTTCGTGATAAATCTCTTTTGGATAGAATCCATCAGAAACCGCTAGTGTGGTAAGATACTGAACCAGTACATCATAACTATTTAGGTACGGAATTCGATCTTCTACGGTATTATGTTTTACAGCTTGCTGTAAAGCAGATGCTTCAATTAATTCTATAGCATGTGTTGGCAAAAAATAGATTACACTGGTTTTACCAGGTTGATGTCCGCTACGACCTGCTCGCTGTAAGAATCGTGCCACTCCTTTTGGCCCTCCAATCTGAATAATAGTTTCTACTGGAGCAAAATCAACACCTAGATCAAGACTAGAAGTGCAGACTACTGCTTTTAAAGATTCATTACGTATTGCTTGTTCTACCCAAAGCCTTGTTTCTTTGTTAATACTACCGTGATGCATAGCCATTTCTCCTGCGAATTCAGGATATTTTTGTAGTATTTTCTGAAACCAGATTTCGCATTGGCTACGAGTATTAGTGAAAAGTAATGTTGTTTTACTTCTTTTGATAATAGGTACAACCTCGTCTAATAAATGAATTCCCAAGTGACCCCGCCAAGGAAAGGTTTCCATTTCTTTGGGAATAATACTTTTTACCTTAATTTTCTTTTTGATGTTAGCTTTGATTAATACCGAGTTTTGTAAAGCATCTGATTGATATCCTAATAAAACTTCACGTGCCTGCTCCAAGTTTCCGATGGTAGCTGATATTCCCCAAATTCTAAGTTTAGAAGAAACTGTTTTTAATCGAGATAGTGCTAATTCAATTTGAACTCCTCTCTTGGTTCCTAATAGTTCGTGCCATTCATCAATTATAATGGCAGTGCAATCTTTAAAAGTTTTATCATATCCTTTTGAAGCAAGTAGTAATTGTAAACTTTCTGGAGTGGTAATGAGCAAATCTGGCATAGAACGTTTTTGTGCTGCTCTTTCTTTTTGAGAAGTATCTCCTGTTCTTATCCCTATTGTAAATTGTGTATCTAGATCTTTAGCAAATCTTTCTGTAGCTTGTTTAATCTCTTGTGAAAGTGCTCGTAGAGGTGTGATCCATATTGCTTTCAATCCTTTTTTATGTTTGGTTTGATAGTCAGGATTATCTTTTATATAGTTCAGAACAATTGGAACCCATAAAGAATACGTTTTTCCACTTCCTGTTGGTGCATTTAGTAATCCATGTTTACCCTGTAGGAATGCTTTCCAACTTTGTTTTTGAAAAGGGAAAGATTTCCATTGTTGTTGTTGAAACCAAGATTCTGCTATGGTAAAAAGTTCTTTCTGGGTCATGATTCCTTCGTTAGGCTGGGGATCAATGTTTTTAAATCCTCTAATGTATTTGCTTCTTGAATTTTTTTATCCTGTCGCCATCTTAAGATGCGAGGAAATCGAGTTGCCACACCACTTTTGTGTCTTTTGGATAAAGCAATTCCCTCAAAAGCTATTTCAAAAACCAGCTGAGGAGTTACACTTCTTACTGGGCCAAAACGTTCTAAGGTATTTGCCTTTATAAATTTATCAACTTCCTTAAACTCTGCGTCGGTAAGACCAGAATATGCCTTTGCAAAAGTGACTAATTCAGTTTTATCCTCGTTCCAAAGTCCAAAAGTATAATCTGTAAATAAATTAGACCTACGCCCATGTCCTCGCATAGCATATGTTAAAACCGCATCGATAGTTAGTGGATCTACTTTCCATTTCCACCAATCTCCTTTTTTGCGACCGACTAAATAAGGTGAATCTTTCTTTTTTAACATCAAACCTTCTGACTTAACATCTCGAGATCGTTCGCGTTCATTGGCTACTTCTTCCCAAGAGTTAAAAGTCATTTTTTCTGATAGATGCAAAGGTGTTCCAGATTCTGGGTTGAGTTCAGAATGACGGACGTTAAGAAATAGTTTTTCTAATAATTCACGACGTTCAGAAAATGGATAGTTTCTGATGTCATTTCCTTTCCACTCTAGCATATCATATGCTTTTAGAATAACAGGAGTTTTTTGTAATAAGTTTTTAGAAACTGTTTTTCTCCCTATTCTGGTTTGTAGATCATTAAAAGTTCCTATTGTTCCATTTGGGAATGGTAGAATTTCACCGTCTAAAACGGTTCCGTTGGGTATGATTTTTAAGAGTTCTTGAAACTCTGGATATTTATCCGTTACCAATTCTTCTCCACGACTCCAGACAAAAATTTCGTTGTTTCTAATAATAACTTGAGCTCTGATTCCGTCCCATTTATGCTCGGCATACCAATTTGTTATATTTCCTAGATTCGAAACTTCATTTTCTACTGCATATGCTAGGTAGAAAGGATAGGGTTTTGAAAGAAAATCAGATTCTTTTTCCTCTAGTACTAAATCTTGGAATGAAATAGTATTGGGATCCCAGTTCCCCATCAATTTATATGCTAATATATCTTCATCTATTTCAGTAGCTTTGGATAAAGAGCGTGTCATTAATTTTTGACTTACTCCAATTCGGAAACCTCCAGTGATCAGTTTTGTAAACACAAAACGTTCGTAGTAGTTTAATACTCCCCAATTTTTTTGAAGATATGCACGTTTATGTTCTTCGGATTGCTTTTTAAGAGCGATCATTTCTTGTAGATATTCCGTTAGGGTTTTTGTGGAACTTTCTTTTGAAGTAGGGACTACAAGCGCTATGGTTTCTGCTAAATCTCCAACAATATGATATGATTCTTCAAATAACCAAAGCGGAATGTTCGCTAATTCTGAAGCCCAGGATCTAAGTAACGTCGTGTTTACAGGTCTTGGTGGTCTTCGATGAGAGAGTATAGCAATAGTCCATACTTTATCATTTTCTGGGGCATTTTTAAAATAAGAAGCCAATGCGCTTACTTTTACATTGGTTTTATTGGTGCTATCTAAAGTTTTGATGAGGTTTGCAAACTGTTTCATTCTATAACCTCACTTTCTTTTTTAGTTTCTATTTCTGCAGGTTCACCTTCATATTGTGTTTTTTCTGTACGAGCATCATACCCAAGTTCCCTAAGATATCGCGAGAATATTTCAGTATATCCGTGGGTACTTATAACTTTAGTAGCTCCAGTTTCTTTAACGGCCGTTAATAAACCATCCCAATCACAATGATCAGAGAGTACAAACCCTTTGTCAATTGCTCTTCGTCTTCGAGCTCCTCTAAATGTCATCCATCCACTAGCCGAGGCTGTTACATACGGCACCATTTTCCGTATCCAAGTACTACCATGAGCACTAGGCGGTGCTATTACAATATTCCCGATAAAATCTTCTTTTTTAGTTTCTCTCGTTACCAAAGTAGTTTTAGGGAAGTCGATCATTGGTCTAATAACATTGGTCATGTTTTCTATGGCTCCATGTGTATAAATCCTTCCAATTTCAGGATTTAAATATTTCAAAAGACGTTGTGCTTTTCCAAGAGAATATCCGAAGAGTATAGAAGTTTTCCCTTCTGATTTATTTTCTGCCCACCATTGGTTAATATCTCTAAAAACTTCGTTTTGAGGTGTCCATTTAAATGCGGGTAACCCAAAAGTGCATTCCGTAATAAATGTATGACATTTTACAGGCTCATAAGGAGTAGAAATACCATCATTTTCTATTTTATAATCTCCTGTGAAAACCCAAACTTCTCCTTTATGTTCCACTCTGATTTGAGAACTTCCAATGATATGACCTGCGGGATGAAAACTAAATTTTACATTGTTAATTGTAAAGGTTTCTCCATACTCTTTTCCACTGACTTCAATATCTCCTAATCGATGTTTGATTATATGAATGTTTGTATGATGTGTGATGTATTGTTGATGTCCCCATCTACTATGATCAGCGTGTCCGTGTGTAATAATTGCTTTATCTACCGGTTTCCAAGGATCAAGATATACTTTGGCAACATCACAATAGATTCCCTTTTCTGTGAATTCTAAAAGCGGTCGATATGACATAAATGGTAATTATAACTTAATTTATTGAAATTACGGAATACTATGTGGACGAGAAAGTGTTTATAGAAATATTAGGAGTTGTTGATGGTCGTTTTTAGAATTGAATTAGTGTATTTTTATTCTGAATTGGATCGATAAAAAAATCTCGCTTATTAAATTTTAAAAGGAGTATAGTTTGGTTATATTTGCGGAAAATAAATAAAAATACATGATGTCAATATCTGATTTATTTGATAGTGGATTTCAGAAGAGAAATCAAGATCATTTTGCTGCAATTGTTAGAGTAGCAATGAGTGATGGAGTGATAACTGATGAAGAGAGCGCTTTCTTAGATCGATTAGCTAGAAATCTCAGTATCTCTGAAAATGATTATAAAGAAATATTAAAAGATTATGCTTCTCGTCCTATTAATCCTCCTACAAGTTATGACGCTAGATTAGAAAGATTGTTTGATTTAGCAAGAATGGTATATGCTGATAATATAAAAGGAGATGATCAGGTTGTGTTATTAGAGAAGTTATGTATCGGATTAGGTTTTAGATCAGACAATGCTAAATATGTAGTTGATAAAGCACTTTTTTTAGTTGATCAAAATGTGGATGGAGATACATTCGCAGATGAAATTAAAAATATGAATCGATAATCAAATTTTGATAATCAATATTATAAAAAAAGCCGCTTCTATGAAGCGGCTTTTTTAGCTATTTGTTTTACTATTTTATAGATTAAATCTTCTTGTTCAAAAGGTTTCGCTATGAAATCATCCATTCCAGAACGTAAGCATTTGTCTCTTTCAGCTTCAGTTGCTTTTGCAGTAAAACCTATGATTGGAACTTCGGATATCATTTTGTCTCCATAATTATTTCTGATCATATGGGTTGCCTTATAACCATCTACTTTTGATAGTTTTAAATCCATTAAAACAAGATCATAGTTTCTTCTTTCTAGATAATTAATTGCCTCCTGACCGTTAATAGCAACATCTACAAAGAAACTTCCGTGACTAATTAATATTTTCATTAATAAGAATTGAGTAGCTTCTTCATCTTCGACCACTAATATTCTAAATTTCTTTTTAGTTTCTGGAAGGCTGTATTTTTTCTTTTTCTTCGTTGGGATAGATTTTGTAACATCAAACTTGAAGGGTAACTTAATATCAAAGGTTGTCCCTTTATCTGGTTCACTAGTAACTTTGATCTCTCCATTTAGGAGATCTACCAAGTCTTTTACTATAGCTAATCCTAATCCTGTGCCTGAAATTTGTTTATCCCCATTAAAACGCGTAAATCTGTTAAAAATGTTTTTAAGATTTTCTTCTTGAATTCCTAAACCAGTGTCTTCAATCTTGAAACCAATACTTATTTTATTGGTACGTTGATAGTTTTTAGTAACTGATAGAGTTACTTTGCCTTCTTCGGTAAACTTGAAAGCATTGTTAAGAATGTTATTTAAAATTTGAAATACTCTGGTTCTGTCTCCAATAAGATATTCCTGAATATTTGGATCAATATAAGTTTCGAACTCGATGCCTTTTTCTTCGGCAAGTTTGGCGTATGTTTCTTCGAAACCTTCTAATAGGTTAATAAATAGAAACCTTTCGTCTATAATTTTTATTTTTCCAGATTCTATTTTAGAAATATCTACCATATCCTCTATAAGAGCATTGAGGTGTATGCTTTGTCTCTTAATAATTCGAGCTAATTCTTCTTGTTCAAAATTTAAATTTGTTTTTTCTAATACCTCGATAAAACCTAAAATACCTGTCAAAGGTGTTCTAATTTCATGATTAATGTTGGCTATAAAACTATTTTTGAACTGTTCTTTATCAAGTAAATACTGATTTTTAAGCTCTAACTCTTTTGCCCTTAAAATAGACTCATTTTTTTGTTGTGCTATTTTATTTAGTTCGTAGTACTTGGTAGAGTAATCAAACAAGAGAATAACAACTTCTTCAGAATTTATTTTAATTGTGATATCACATATTTTATCAAGTTTCCCTTCTTCTAAGTGAATACAAGGGAAATTATAGGTAGTTTCTTCTTTTTCAAAAACCGCAATAAAACCTTCTATAATCTCGAAAAACGGATGTGCATCATAGATAGATGTTCCTATTTTCCATGTGAAAATATTGCCGTCGGTTTCTTTAATCGTTCCATCGTGTTGAACAATCGTACACTGCGTTTTTTGATTAAATAGTAACTTTTCTTCTTGATATGTCATGGTACTATGCAGTTATTTCCTTAGCAAGATCTGTAAAGAAATCTTGTACGTTTTTATTGGTTTTTGCACTGGTCAAACAATCAACAGTTATATTTAGTTCTTCGAATTTTTTTGTTACATCTTTTTCATTAACCAGATCTAATTTATTGCCAATAACCTTTACTTTTACCTTAGGATGATTTTTAGAAAGATATTCTAAATCTTGGTTGAGATCTTTATAGGTGTCGATACGAGTAAGATCAAATACATAAATAAAGGCGTTGGACCCTAGAAGGTATGACTTTCTGGTGTCTTCTATGTCTGTATGCCCTTCGGTATCCCAAATGATCATAGAAAGTTCTCGACCATCTGGCATTTCGATTACTTTCTTTTTAATTTGAACACCTAAGGTAACTTTATAATCTTCAGAAAATTCGTTATCAATAAAACGTCTGAATAAAGACGTTTTTCCTACACCAAAGTGTCCTAAAAGCACTACTTTTTTAGACAATTTCATCTTCAAAATGTTTTTTTAATTTTTTAGTAAAAAGTTCACTGTTTTCTAAGTCTCTTTTAGAAATGTGATGCTGTGCAAAGTTAATAATTTGATCTTCTAATACTTCTTTAAACATCATATTATATGCGCCAGAAATTACAGCGGCAATATAATAAGAATAAAAATTTTGCACGTGTATAGTGTATAATTCGTATTCTATAGTTTCCAGATTTTGGTTTCCTCCCCGAAAAGCATCTTCTACAAAACTTTTGATAGCAGTTAACATACCTGCAACCATATCTTTATCAACAGTATTATCTGACAACGGGCTGTAATCTGTTATTAGTAAACCAGAATCTTTTTCAATAACAAACATCTGTATTAATCTAGGTTTTGCATAATCTGTAATAGCCAGATCGCCATCACTAATTCCTTGCGCCCTTGCCTTAGTTCTTCTAAATAAGTTTTTGAATGAGAATGCTTGCCTAGTTTTTCGATTAATGTTTTCACTTAACAGTTTCATCTCATGAGCAATATATTTCTTAATCATTTTACCGATTATCGGAAATAATGCTTCTACCACGGCGTCCTGAGAGTTTTTAATCTCTTCCTTTAAAGTTTCTGTAATTGTGGGTCCTAAAGTTTTCGGTATATCCTCAACAAATTGTTTTAATTTATCATCTATAATAGGATCTACCTTATACGATAATTGCTGCTTTTGATGAACAATTTTACTTAATTCATCAACTTTTTTGGCAATGGATTCCGCATACTCCTTCTCTTCTGTAAGAAGTAGTTCTTTGAGAATTTTTAATTTATCCTGTTCTTCCATATTGTTGGATAAACAGATTACTACTTATTAATTTTTTCTCCCATAGCGATTAAAAGATCACCTAATGTTTTTCTATCAACCTTTTTATCATCTAGTGTATCTATTTTATCAGCGAGATTGTCTTCTAATTCAGTGATTCTAATATTTACATCAGTGCTAAGATTGTCAATTGCCTGATTTAATTCTTTTCGAGTATCTTCAATAAAATCTTCAAGCTCCTTTTTCTTAGAAGAAATATCTTTTTTAACTGAGTCAAATTCAGAATTATAAGCAGCAATGTTTTCTCCAAATATTAGATTCTTTATTGCTTCTATTTTTGAAGAAGGATCATTTACTACCTGTTCTTGCGCAGCTTTATTTTCTTTGGCCATTTTTGGTAATTTATATTGTTGTTCTATGAGCTTCAGGTAAATTTAACATAAAAAACATTAAAAATAAGAGTTCACAGAACAATAATGTTAAAGTTACTTGCTTTTACAACAAATGTAATACGTTTAATTTATAGAGTTTTAATAGTTGGTTGGAGGGAGAAACTCTTTTATTTTTATCGTTTGATTGCAAGATTAGTGAAAATTAATTGCAATCAATGTATTCATAAGCCTTTTTTTATAAATACACCATTATCTAACTACTCGCTTGATAGTTAAATAAATTATATCATAAGTAAAACTGATGTATTTATGATTCGGAACTTTTCATAAATGATTCTACTTTTGAAACCATATTTTTACTACCGCATATAAATGGAGTGCGTTCGTGTAATTCTGTCGGTTTTATCTCTAAAATCCTTTTAAATCCATCACTTGCTGATCCACCTGCTTGTTCTGCAATAAAGGCCATTGGGTTACATTCGTAAAGTAAACGAAGTTTTCCGTTTGGAGATTTAGAAGTGCTTGGATACATATAAATTCCGCCTTTTATCATATTACGATGTATATCACTAACCAACGAACCTATGTACCTTGATGTATATGGGCGATCTTGTTTTTCTTCTTGACAGTACTTAATGTAGTCCTTTATACCTTGTGGAAAATGAATATAGTTTCCTTCGTTTACAGAGTAGATGTTTCCATCTTCTGGAAAAGTCATGTTTGGGTGTGATAGGTAATATGTACCCAAAGCTGGGTTTAATGTAAATCCATTAACACCGTGACCAGTAGTATATACCAACATAGTAGATGTTCCATAAATAATATATCCAGCAGCAACTTGTAGATTACCAGGTTGTAAGAAATCTTCCATGGTAACAGGTGTTCCTGTCGGGGTAACTCGTCTATAAATCGAAAAAATTGTTCCTACAGAAACATTCACATCTATGTTAGAGCTACCATCTAATGGATCCATAAGTACCACATAATTGTTTCTATGATCACTTTTTTGTCCTTTAATTGTAATGAAGTCATCATTTTCTTCGGAAGCAATACCACAAACAATTTCTCGATTTGTTAGTGTGTTGATAAAGGTCTCATTTGCTAGTACATCAAGTTTTTGTTGATCTTCTCCTTGTATATTAGTTTCACCTATAGCTCCAGTGATATCAACCAAACCTGCTTTGTTAACTTCATGGTTCACCATCTTTGCAGCTAATCGAATTGAATTGATCAATCGAGAAAGTTCTCCGCTAGCATACGGAAAGTCTTTTTGGTTTTCGATAATAAATTCTCCTAAGGTTTGGTTTTTTCTAGCCATTTTGGTTATGTTGAATTTCTGCAAAAATATTATTTTTTAAATAACTAAAACGTTTTCGTAACCGTAATTTGTGAAACTTTTTTAAGAATTAGTAAAACCAAAATTAGATCAGTATAAGATTACAAAATTGTCTGGTTTCTAATACATATTTTATAGTTTTGATAAACTTTTGACTTATGGACTATATAATAAGAGATGCTGTAGCAGAGGATATGCCTCAAGTACTTAAATTAATTGAAGAATTAGCTCTTTTTGAAAAAGAACCTGATGCCGTAGAAGTGACGGTAGAAGATCTGATTAATGAAGGTTTTGGAGAAAAGCCATTGTTTCATTGTTTTGTGGCAGAAATTAATAATGAGTTAGTAGGTTTAGCACTGGTGTATTTTAGGTTTTCTACGTGGAAAGGAAGAACTGTGCATCTAGAAGACTTAATTGTTAGAGAGTCTATGAGAGGTTCTGGTATTGGAATGGGATTATATAAAAGAGTTATGCAGTACGGAATTGAGAAAGGAGTTAAAAGAGTAGAGTGGAATGTTCTGGACTGGAATAAGCCCGCAGTTAATTTTTATCTAAAGAGTGGTGCTAAAATTTTAGAAGGTTGGCAGGTTGTGCAGATGGATGAATCTGGATTAAATGCATTTGTTTCAAAGATGTAATATGGAGATGAATACATTCGTTTATGAACGAAATTATTGTAACTGATGAGGGTTTTTAAATTTGGAGGCGCATCTGTAAAAGATGCAAAAGCGGTAAAAAACGTAGTTCGTGTATTACAAACAGTTGGGCATTCTGATATTGTAATTATAGTATCTGCTATGGGGAAAATAACCAACGCTCTAGAAACAGTTGTAGAACATTATCTTAACAAGAGTGACCAATTTAAAGATGCCATAGACTTTATAAAAAAATATCATCACGAAGTACTTACAGATCTTTTTGTAAATAAACATCATCCAATCTTTGATAAGATAGATTCCCTTATTTTGGATATGGAAACTATGCTTAATAGAAATAAATCCAATCAATACGATTATGTATATGATCAAACGGTTTGTTATGGAGAATTAATATCTACTACAATTATTAGTGAGTATTTGTCAGAAAATGGATACAAAAATGAATTATTAGATGCCAGAGATGTTATAAAGACAAATGATGTTTATCGCGACGCTATTGTAGATTGGGAAATCACTCAAAAAAGTATTGATGCTACAGTAAATAAAAAAGGTCTGACAATAACACAAGGTTTTATAGCTTCTGATTCTAATAATTTTACAACGACACTTGGTAGAGAAGGAAGTGATTATACAGCAGGAATTTTTGCGTATTGTACAAACGCCATAAGTGTAACAATATGGAAGGATGTACCCGGCGTACTAAATGGAGATCCAAGAGTTTTTGAAAACACTAAATTATTATCGCAAATCTCTTATGAAGAAGCTATAGAATTAGCATTTTACGGAGCTTCAGTAATTCATCCTAAAACCTTGCAGCCATTGCAAAGAAAAGAGATCCCATTATATGTGAAATCATTTTTCAACCCCGAAAATGAAGGAACTTCGGTTAAAAAAGGACAAAGATTGGTTCCATATTTGCCTTGTTATATCATAAAAAAGGATCAAATACTTTTATCCCTTTCTTCTTTAGATTTTTCATTTATTGTAGAGGAGAACGTAAGTGAAGTTTTTGCACTTTTTCATAAGTTTCACCTAAAAGTAGATCTTATACAGAACTCCGCAATTAGTTTTTCTGTTTGTTTAGATGATAAATTCAATAATTTTGATGAATTATTAATACACTTAAAAGCAAAATTTAGTGTCACGTACCAAAAGAACGTGTCTTTATTTACCATTAGACATTTCAACAAGGAAGCAATTCTTTTTTTAGAAGAAAATAAGGATATATTGCTTAAACAAAGCACAAAAGAAACGTATCAAATGGTTGCAAAACAATAAGATGCCCTATTCAATGATTTTGCTATATTTGTAGTTAGCACAAAATGTATTTAATGGCGGTAGTCACCTCTAAAGAAGTAGCCAAAGGGCTTAAATTGGATAAACTTGGTTTTATTGGCACTTTTGTTGGCTGGATGATTCTTAAAATCACACGGTTATCAAAAATAAATCGTCAATACGATAGTATTAGTCACTTAGAGGGTGAGGAGTTTGTAAAGAGTGTATTAGATATGTATGGTGTTACTTTTGAGATTCCACCTGAAGATCTAAAAAGATTGCCTAAACAAGGAGCTTTTATTACACTATCTAATCATCCACTGGGCGGGCTTGACGGGATATTGTTGCTTAAGTTAATGTTTGAACACCGCTCGGATTACAAGATAATAGCTAATTTTCTTTTGCATAATTTCACTCCTTTGAAACGATATATTATGCCTGTTAATCCTTTCGAAAATAGAAAGGAAGTAAAATCTAGTCTTGTAGGAATTAGAGGAGCAATTTCGCATCTTAAGGAAGGTAAACCATTGGGAATATTTCCTGCAGGAGAAGTGTCTACAATGAAGGAGGGTAAGCATTATGTGGATAAACCTTGGGAGCCAGGAGCAATGAGATTAGTTAAGAAAGCTAAGGTACCTGTAATTCCGGTATATTTTCATGCAAGAAATAGTAGGCTTTTTTATCAATTGGCGTCAATTAATGATACGCTAAGAACAGCTAAATTACCAAGCGAACTTTTTTCTCAAGAAAATAAAGTCATTAAAGTAAGGATAGGTAACCCTGTTTCAGTAAAAGATCAAGAAGAATATGGTAACATAGAAGATTTTACGAATTTTTTACGTAAAAAAACTTATATGTTAGCCAATCCATATGAGAAGAAAACATTGATGGAATCTATTCCTCAGAATTTAAAAATACCAAAGTCTCCGAAAGAAATCGCGGTAGAAGGAAGTATTAATTCTATAGAGTCGGAACTTACATTTTGTCGTGATAATGACATGCGTTTATTAGCGAGTAAAAATTACGAAGTTTTTCTTGCTAAAAAAGAGTGTATTCCGAATGTTGTGCATGAAATTGGTCGATTACGCGAAATCACATTTAGAGAGATTGGAGAAGGAACAAATCAATCTATCGATTTAGATCCTTTTGATGATTACTATCATCATATGTTTTTATGGGATACGAAGGCTAAAAAACTAGCTGGAGCGTATAGAATGGGGATGGGGAATGAAATTTATTCGAATTTTGGAATTGATGGATTTTATTTACAAGATCTATTTAGGTTCGAACCAGAATTACATAAAATGATGAGTGAATCTATTGAAATGGGTAGAGCATTTATCATAAAAGAATATCAACAACGTCCGATGCCGTTATTTTTACTTTGGAAAGGGATTGTGCACTGTACACTTCGTTTTCCAGATCATAAATATTTAATCGGTGGTGTAAGTATAAGTAATAAGTTTAGTAATTTTTCTAAATCATTGATGATCGAGTTTATGAAATCTCATTATTACGATCCTTATGTGGCACAATATGTTAGACCTAAAAAAGAATTTAAGGTTAAACTTAAGGATGCGGATAAGGATTTTGTGTTTGATGAGAGTAGAAGTGATCTTAATAAATTTGATAAAATTATTGATGAAATCGAACCTGGAAGTCTTCGTATACCGGTTTTGATAAAAAAATACATTAAACAAAACGCTAAGGTTGTAGCGTTTAATGTTGATCCATTATTTAATAATGCCGTTGATGGATTGATGTATATAAGAATAGCAGACTTGCCTGATAGCACGGTTAAACCGGTAATGGAAGAGTTTCAGGCGGAATTAGAACAGAAGTATTTTAAAAATGCCGACAAATAATCGGTAATTGGTAGTTTTTTTGTGTAGTTAATCGTAAAATTCCCGTTTTTTCTTACTCTATTCTTTTAGAATACTGATATATTTCACTAATTTGATGATTAAAATATCTTGAAGTGGTTGTACAATATATTTACTTTGCTATTGCGTTATTAGGCGTTATATTATTTCTTTTTCTTAATAAAAGACTTTTTAAGTGGTTACAAAGCAAAATAAGTAAACTAGAAAACAATATTTTTTTTGGAAGAACTAAATTCTCTCAGTTCTTTAGATTTATAACTCCTAGAAGAGAAAGACATATTCTTACGTTCATTATAAGGCTTTTAAAGATAACTGTAATCTTTATTTTTTTCATATTCTATCTTCCTTTTCTATTTAGTCTGGTTCCACAAACGAAGGAGTATGCTGATGTTGTTTTAGGGTATATAAAGAAACCTTTAGTGTTTTTATATGAAGGGTTAGTGGGTTTTATACCGAACTTATTTTTTATTATTGTTATCTTTTTTGTGACTAAATATCTAATAAGGTTTTTAAAATATGTAACAGCAGAATTAGAAAAAGAAGCAGTGCGTCTAGATGGTTTTCATGCAGATTGGGCAAGACCGACTTTTAACTTATTACGTGTTTTTATAATTGCTTTTGCACTCATAATTGTCTTTCCATACATACCAGGTTCTGATTCTCCTGCTTTTAAAGGCTTATCAATTTTCTTTGGTATTTTATTTTCTTTGGGATCTACCTCTGCGATATCTAATATTGTAGCAGGTGTTGTGATAACATATATGCGACCTTTTAAAGTAGGTGATAGGGTTGAGATAGGAAATACTATTGGAGATGTTACAGAAAGAAGTCTTTTAGTAACACGAATTCGTACAATAAAAAACCTGGATGTGACAATTCCTAACTCTTCAATTTTAGGAAATCATATTATCAATTTTACTAAGAACGCTTCAGAAGATGTAGGTGTTATTCTACATACTTCGGTTACCATTGGATATGATGTGTCTAGTAATGACGTTATAGAAGCATTAAAACAGGGAGCAAAGAATACGGATCAGGTTTTAAGCGAACCCGTACCCTTTGTTTTGATTAAAAGTTTGGATGATTTTTATGTAAATTATGAATTAAATGTTTACACCAAAAATCCCGAAAAGTCAGCTGCCATTTATTCGATACTACATGAGAATATTAAAAATGAATTACATCAATCGGGAATAGAAATTCTATCCCCACACTATCATGCCGTAAGAGATGGAAACAATCTGGCAGTTCCGCCTTCGAACATTCCTGAAAACTATGCTAAACCAGGGTTTAAGATTGACAAGTAATTTGATTAAAACCTATGTAGTTTGTAAAACGCTTTTATTTACAAAATCGTGGCAATATTCTTTAATTTGATTTCTTGTTTTGGTAAAAGCTGCATGAATTTCTTCTTCAGTTCCTTCTACTTTTGAAGGATCAAAAAAGTTGTAATGCAAGCGTTCTGCTTTTCCTGGAAAAAAAGGGCACCTTTCTTTTGCATTATCACAAACTGTGAGAATATAATCGAATTTTAGATCTAAATATTCCTCTAGGTTGTTAGATGTATGATTAGAGATATCAATTCCATCTTCTTTCATAATGGCGATAGCTCTAGGGTTTACACCATGAGTTTCTACTCCGGCACTATAAACCGTTGCACTATCTTTTGCAAAATGTTTTAAATAGCCTTCTGCCATTTGACTTCTACAGGAATTTCCTGTGCATAATACTAAAATGTTCATTATTGTGGTGTTTTTTGTGGTTATATTATTGTTTTACTTCTACGTTCTAAAATGGTATTGTCATACCATATGTTAGACAACTTGCCTATTTTTTCTCTATATCCAATGACTCTAAATCCTAGGGATGTGTGTAGATGAATGCTAGCTTTGTTATTACTAAATATTCCTGCTTGTAGGGTCCAAAATCCTTTTTTTTCGCTTTCTTCAATTAATTTAGTCAAAAGTAACTTGCCGACCCCCAAATTCCTACGATTTGATGTTATGTAAATACTAATTTCTGCAACGCCTCTATAAACATCTCTTGTAGAGACAGGAGCTAAAGCTGCCCAACCAATAATTTCATTATTTAGAACAGCTTTTAATCTGCAGGATCTAATATGAACTTGATTCCATTGTTCCCATTTTGGGATCTTGGTTTCGAAAGTTGCCATACCAGTATCTATTCCTTCTTTGTAGATTTTAGCAATATCTTGCCAATCTTCTTCACTAAAAGTTAGTATTTCTATTTTGGATTTCATCTAGCAACATCCACTTCCTGGAGCGCAAGAATTAGCTTCAATAGAAGCAGTTTCTGGAACGCCACAAAGCTCTTTTGCTTTACAATCGGTAGGGTTTACCGCAAGCTTTACGATTAATTGTCCATCATTTACATTAAATCCTGTGATATGTAAATGTGCGGTGTGAAACATAGCATTTCCGTATTCTATCTTTACCGGAGCATCCATTTCATAGGCTGTCATTGTTCCTACCTTTCTAAGAATACCTAATGCCTTATAAGAACTTAAATAATCTCGTTTCCCTAATTCATTTGGACTTTCCCATAACTGAATGATTGTTTCTTTCCAAGAATCTGTTCCTGCTCCACAATCAACAGAGTCTATGGTTACATGTTTTACTTCTGTAATATGATAATTAGCACCTACCAGCATTCCAGGCGCATATTCAAACAGTAAAGGTTTGTCTTGATGTTCTCCTAATAATGAAATAAATTCTGATGTATTCATAATATAAATAATTTATTTTTTTGTTTAACAACAGTTCTGTTTCGTGGTATTAAAAAATGAATTGAGATTTTGTTGTAATTCATTCCATTTGTCAATATTGATACAATAACACATACTTTTTCCTTCGACTTCTCCTTTTAGGAGGCCAATGCTTTTTAATTCCTTGAGATGTTGTGATATAGTAGCTTGTGCTAAACCTATTTCTTCTACCAAATCATTACATATACAAGCATCTTGTTTACTTATATATTGAAGTATGGCGATACGCGCAGGATGCCCAAGTATTTTAAAAGTTTGAGCTAGTTCATTTTGTTGTTGATCGAATATTTGAGTTTTGGTAATACCCATAATGTCATTTTAATATCGCAATATTACGATATTAAAATGAAATAAAAAAGCCAGAATAATATTTTCTGGCTTTTTTGTTTTTTTTAGAACCAAGGTTTTTTACCTACTTGATAGGTTTGATAGAATTCTTCATCAGATTTGGTCAAGTAAATAATCCCCTCAATTAATCCTACAATACCACCTGCACCACAGGTAACTACTGATATAATTAATTGGATAATACCTTCTTTATTGTACCCTAAAACAAATTTATGAATCCCTAATGATCCAAAAAGTATTCCTAAGATACCTGCAAGAACTTTTTTGTTATCACCTGTTACTTCGTTAAATGTTTCTTTGGCCCCTTCGGCAAACTCACTAGCTGTTTCTTTTGCTGCATCAAGCGCTTCTTCAGCTCCTTTTTTCAGATCGTCTCCCAAATTGTTGTTTTCTTCACTCATAATTTTGTTATATACAATTGATTAGTGTGTAGAAAGTTACAAAAAAATATGATTATATAGAATCATTATAAAAAAGGTAACACAATGAAAATCTTCAAATATGATCTGTTAAAACCTTTTTTAAAGCTGTAATTAGATTGTAAGCTTATAAAAATGCTTTATCTATAGGTTCCCAAAGCTCAATTTTATTGCCTTCGGGATCTACAATCCACCCAAATTTACCATATTCATATTCTTCTATTTCACCAACTATTTTTACCCCTTCTTCTTTTAGAACTTTTAAGAGTTCTACTAGGTTTTCTACTCTAAAATTCATCATGAATTCTTTTTTGCTAGGAGAAAAATAGTTGGTGTCTTCTTTAAAAGGGCTCCATTGCGTAGAACAATCATTGCCATCTTTGTCTTTCCACCAAAAAGTACATCCATAATCATCTACAGGTAACCCTAAATGTTTGCCGTACCATTCTTTTGTTGTTTTTGGATCTTTTGTTTTGAAAAAAAAACCTCCTAGCCCTGTTACTCGTTTCATATATAAAATCTTTATTACTTATTTTTTGATATTCGTCTCGTATATTTCAATCCATTTTTCTGGAGTCATCTTTGTAGCTAGCTCGCCTATCAATTGCAGAGGAATTTGATCAATTTTCTTAAAACGAATACAACTTTTTCCCATGTCTAATTTTGTTTTTACATATTTTGGATATTCTCCTACAAACCAATCCATTAATTCTTTATCCGCATAAATCCCCATATGATATAAGGCAATAAAGTTCTTCTGAGATGCAATATTCATAAATGGTAACGGTAATTTTGGATCGCAATGATATCCGTTGGGATATGTTTCGTGAGGGATCACATATCCTATTAACCCATAATTCATTACTTCAGAGAATCCTTCTGGCAGATTATCCAAAATCACCTTTCTTAGATTTTGCATTACCTCTTTGCGTTCTTCAGGTATGGCTTCAATATATTCATCTGGTGTGTTTGCTTTGTATTGCATACTGTTTATGTTTTAATTATTGAGATGGCTTTCTTTGTAGTATAAGTCCCGAAATCAGCGAGATAATAAAACCAATGATTAGAACAGTGGCAGACATCAATAAAAAGTTCATTAAAGGACTTGAGAATAATTCTTTTTGGGTCTCTAATTCTGAAAGCTTTATTTTAAATTCTTCTTCAGAAAGAGTAGTACGCATTTCTTCTATAATGTGACCATAATATTCTGCAGAAAAATCGGGGTTGATATACTTTATATAAATTACATCTAATAATCCAAATGCGATTGCGGCAAATAAAGAAATCAATAATCCAATTATCAATGCTTTCCCGAAAGATACTGCACCATTATTTTCTGTATCTCTGTAATGCTTTATGCCAAAGTATACGAAAATAAGGGATACTACCATACTGGCATATCCAATTACTTCTTGTAGAGAATAGGATAAGTTTTTTCCAAGAGTCAATGCTAAAGTAAATAGTATGCATATGGTTATCGAACCATATATTCCATAACGTACAACTGTATTTTTCATGTCTATTATAATTTATGATTTAAGTCAAAAGTAGTTTTGATAATCAAAAAATCACTCATACTAAAGTATGAATTGTATAGCACTTTTGTGCTAAAAGCCTTTAAAATTGGATAATTTGAAGCTCTTTGGCGATTTGTATAGCCTGTGTACGGCGTTTAGCATTTAACTTGACTAAGATGTTTGACACATGTGTTTTGATGGTACTTTCTGACACAAAAAGTTTTTTTGCTATTTCTTTATTAGACAAACCTGAAGCTATTTCGCATAACACCTCATATTCCCGTTTGCTTAAACCTAATGTTTTGATTTTTTCGTGATCTATTTCTTTTGAATTACTTTTTTCTCTGTGAAGTACTTTTTTATTAATTATGATTCCAATAACAAAAAAAACGATGGCTATTCCTGCAATAATAAATTCTATAGAGGTGTTGCCAGATACAAGACTGTATTTACTTAACTGAAAAAGTATAAGTAGTGCTAAAACTAGTGCTCCGAAGATGAATATGGTTTTCTTCACATTATAAATTTACTAAAACAAGATGTAATCACTTATTATTGCTGTGCTAAATAAATTATTTAGAAAGCAAGTCAATCTCTTTTTGAAGATTTTGTTTAGCTTGTTTTTCTAGTGTATTATAAAAATGCCCTGTTTTATAAATTTTAGGCATTTCAATGAAGTGTTCTAGTACTTTGATCCTGCCTTTATTGTACATAAAATCTGGGTAGTATTTATATTCTTTTCTAACTTGTTTAAAGTACATTTCATAATCGGCCCAACTACTTCCTAGAATTGAAAGATCAGCATCCGTAAAATAATTAACATCGTTGTTTTTAGAAATTTGATGGCCTTTGGTTGCTAAAATTATTTCTTTACAAAGCTCAACTCTTTCTGAACTAATAAATAATGAGGATAATACTTCTTCAGCTTTTTGTGCACTTCGTTCTTCATTATCTTGTTTTAAAACGTTGTAAATGCAATCATGATAGAACAATGAAAATAACACAATATCCCAGTCTACAATTTCTTCTTGTACCGAAAGTAAATTTTGATACAAATTTTCTAGATGCGATAGATTATGGTAATATCGACTTTTTTTACTGTGATTTTTGATTACATAATCCCATAGAGAACTGGAAATTTTTTGATTTTCAGAATATTTGGTAATCAGTTGTATGAATATTTCTTCTAGCAAAATTCAGCTTTGATTTTATCTACAATTGTTTGAGCAAGCTTTTCTTTAGATTCAATAGTCCAACCAGCAATGTGAGGACTAAGAATTACATTGTCCATTTTTATTAAGTCTTTTAGTGGTTCGGGCATTTCAGCTTCTGAAGAAAATAATTGTTCAAAAGAAGATTTTTCGTATTCGAGTACGTCTAATCCCGCTCCTAAAATTTTCCCTGATTGTAAACCATCTACCAAGTCTTTGGTAACTATACTTTTTCCTCTAGCAGTATTGATGAGCCAAAATGGTTTTTTGAATTTATCGATAAACTTAGCGTCTATCATTTTGTTGGTTAAAGGAGTCCAAGGTGTATGCAAACTTAAAACATCTGTTTTTTCAAAAAGTTCTTCTAAGCTAACTTGAGTAGCATCGCTATTTTCAACATCTTCTTTGATATCGTAGCAAATTACTTCTACATCGAAACCTCTCAATTTACGCGCAAAAGCTCTTCCCATATTACCATATCCAATGATACCAATAGTTTTTAAATCTAGTTCGATACCACGATTTGCTTCACGGTTCCAATGACCATTCTTTACCTGACGATCTGCTGTGTTTAATTTATTGAATAGTGATAAAATCATTCCTAAAGCGTGTTCTCCTACAGCATTACGATTTCCTTCGGGAGCAGAAAAGAGTTTAATGCCTTTTTTTTCTGCATAATCAGTGTCAATACTTTCTAGGCCTGCACCAACCCGACCAATAAACTTTAGGTTTGTAGCTTTATTTAAAAATTCTTTATCAATTTTAATACGGGATCTGATTATGATTCCATCATATTCTTTTATTATTGATTCGATTTCAGGCTTTCCGGACGTATAACTTTCTTCGTTTTCAAACCCTAAATCATTTAATTGATTGATTAACAGAGAATGATTAGCATCTATATGCAGTATTTTCATGAACGATATTATTAGTATTTCAAAAGTAACTAATAAAAGATAAAATAATTTTAACGAAAGTACAATTATATATGATATCGTTTTTTTATTCTTAGTTGATTAAGTTGTGGAATTTGAAGGGATAAAAATAGCTTTGATTCTATCGATAATTCCCTGTAGGATGCTAAAGATTGCATCAGAAGAAAAACCACCAATAAGTGCCATTAGTCCTTTGTTGAATAGATTAATTTGCTGAGCATCTTTTTGATAAAAAGAAATAATCTCCGAAGAAATTAGCCCAGCAATAACTCCCAAGATAATTAATGCGACGTAGTAGATCGTATCTTCTGGAACCAAAGTGCCATTTTTTACTGCCGTACTTACATTTTTTAGTAAATAAAAAAGTACTCCTAAACCTGATATAGCAGTTAGAAAACCTAAATTTAGGAGTAATGAAAGACCTTGGTTATCCATAATACCTTTGTCCAATGAATCGTTATTTACTTCTGGAGAAAGTCCAGTAATGATAAATGCGATTAGAAAAATTATAGATAATATGATTAAGTTTCTTACCAAAGGTAATTTGCTGAACAATGTCTTTCCTTTTTCTTCTTCTCTAAGTTTTTTAGTGTACTCAATAGATTTTGGTGTAGCAGGTGAAATATTTTTGCATAATATGTTATGAGAATTGATAAGATCATCTACCGTACTATTTTGAATAAGCGTATTCACCTCTGTATTTATAGTTATACCATTAAAAATAGCATAAGAGAGCATATTATTTATTTCATTACTAAGCTTATGAATGATTTCTTTAGAAATTCCAGGAACTATTTCAGGTTTTGGAGAGATAGTTTTTACTGTTTTATCGGTAGCTTTACTGATGTTAGTTGCAGTTGCCATGGTGTTAAGAATTTATAGATAGTTATTTAGTACTTTAAAACTATAAAATTATAATCGGTAAAAAGCATAGTATTTATACCTGTTTTTAAGCTAGCATTTTTCTATAAATCTAACCGCCAGAATAAATGTTGTTTTTAATATATTATATAGATAGTTAGATCATTTACAAAGTTTAAAATAGTGTTCTATTTGATAAAACCAGAAATTGCTTAGATACTTGGGGAGTTTTTTTTATATATTTAGTAGGAAATAGCATTATAATAGCGTGTTATAAAAAAACACTACTATACTTATGTTAAACAAGTAGTTTTATTTTGTAAATTGACTAAAAATTATGAGAAAGTATAGTTAAATGACTTTGCTTATGTATAATAATTCAAAACCCAAAATTAAAATATGATGAGATCACTACTATTATTATTTGCTGTTACCCTTTTGTTTTCTTGTAAAACTCAACAAAAAGGAGAATCTTTAGGTGGAAACGAGGATATTGAGGCTATAGCAGAAGATGAATTACTTACAGGAAAAGTGTTAGGTAAAAGGAAAAAGAAAATGGAATATGTAGCTGTTAAGTTAGTTGTAGATGAAAATACTTGTATGAAGGCTTATACAGATAAAGATGGTCTATATGATTTTTTAATCAATCCAAGTAAGTTAAAAGCTGATAGTTATTTTGAGTTTGTTTATAAGGGATACGCTAAAAAACAGATTCCTTATAGTGAGATAGCAGAAAAAGGTACTGTTACTTTAAGCACAAAAGGAGAGGTTGTAACAACCACAGATTATCGTTTGTTTTATGAGGCAATTAGATCTTGTAAGGACGAATTATAATTGGTGAAATTGCTTAATAGGTAAAAACTATATCTTTTTTAGTACTTATTAAACTAGTTTAATTTTCTTTTTGTCTTTAGCAGATTTATAAATTGCTTCTACAATTCTAATGTCTTTTATACCTTCTTCACCGGGAACTAAGACATCAGTATTATTTATTATAGATAAAGCATCATCATCCATTTGTTTGGCTTGTTGGTTTTCTATATATGTATTTAATAAAGTTCCGTCACTGGCTTCGCCTTGTACGCCACCATACATTGAAAATGGTTGTAGTTGATACCATCCATTATTAGTGTTTACGCGTAACCGATGCATATCATGTCCAACACTTGTTTTTCCATGGGCTATTACGCCTGAGGGGAACTCTAATGTAAAATGCGTTGTTTCATCGGTTTCAGTAAATATATCTGGTCTTGTAGTCATTTGTTCAGCTACTACAGATATTGGTTCTTCTCCGGTTGCATACCTCGCCGCATTTAATGAATATACACCTAGGTCATACATAGTTCCTCCTCCTAAAGCTGCATCTAGTCTCCAGCTTCTTTCTGGATTTCTTACATTATAACCAATTTCAGCATAAACTTCTTTAATATTTCCATAAGGTTTGGTAGTAGCCCATTTTATAACTTGTTGTGTATTGGGTTCGTGTTGCATTCGATATCCAATAGATAGTTTTACTTTATTTTTTTTACAAGCACTAATGATGGATTGACATTCTTTTTCGGTTTTTGCCATCGGTTTTTCACACCATACGTGTTTTCCTGTATTAGCCGCTTTAATTGCATATTTTGCGTGTAAACCAGTGGGTAGTACAATATATATTACATCTATATCTGGATTATCCGCAATACGGTCCATATTCTCATAGTTATAAACATTTTTATCTGGAATATTATATTTCTTTTGCCAGATAGGTATTTTAGATGGTGTTCCAGTAACTATTCCAGTCAATTGGCAATGTTTTGTTAATTGTAATGCTGGTGCCAGGATTGAAGTACTATAGTTGCCTAATGCTACTAAACATACTCCTAGTTTTTTATTTGGAGTGTTAGAGAATAAATGTGCGGATGGTATAATACTATAACTTGCTATTAACCCAATATTTCGGATAAATGACCTTCTATTTATACTCATAAACCTATTTATTAAATTTTTTAAAGGAAAAATCTATTAAAAAAATATTATTGTTTAAATATCAATGTATTGAGAAACAGTCCTTTCACTTTCTACTTCTCCGGTATGTTTAGTACTTGCTTTTTCAAATAATAGAACGTGAACTTCTTCATCATTTTCTGTAGAAGGACAATGTTCCACTCCTTTTGGCACAACAATGATTTCCCCTGCATTAACTTTAACAGTTTTATCTCTAAACTTCATGAAAAGTGTACCTTTTACAACTTGAAAAAGTTCGTCTTCGTCGTCATGCTTATGCCAAATAAAATCACCGCTTAACTTTGCAAGATAAACTTGATTGTTATCCACCATTGCTATGCGATGTGGATGCCATTGCTTGTTAAATTGAGATAGTTTATCTTTAATATTAATTGCTTCCATGTTTTCAACTTAATTATGTCAAAACAAGGTACTTATTTCTTTATTGATTCTGGTAGGTCTTAACGTTTCTTTATGGAGTAAACACCACATGGTTTTGGCGGTAACTATTACTTTTTTGGTAGAAGTTTTTATTATTTTAGTGTGTCGTTCACTTTTTGCACCATGATGATGATCAATCCATGTTTGGATTGTTAGTTCATCATGTTCAACGGCTGGACTGTGATATTCTATGAAATGATTTAAAACTACCCATACGTAGGTTTCTCTAATCGTTTCTGTTGTTTTTGTTTCCCAATGTTTTTTTGCAATATCCTGTACCCAATGCAAGTAGGTAACATTATTTACATGATTCATATCATCAATTGCGGATTTTGGTACCGTGATAGTATATTGAAATACGTCAGAGTTCATAATAAGAGTAGTACTAATTATAATTAATGGAGTTCTAAAACTTAAAACCCAAGTATTAATTTTGCGATGTAAAAAAACAAGAAAATTCCAAAAATATCATTACTAGTAGTAATAAATGGACCAGTTGCAATAGCTGGATCAATACCTCTTTTGTCAAGAATTATAGGAACAAATGTACCTATCAAAGCGGCTACTATGATTACACTCATAAGTGCTGTAGCGATAGTTAAACTAAATGAAATTTCGTAGCTCATAACAATTCCAAATAGTATCACTAAAAGAGCTAGAGCAACTCCATTTATTAGACTAAGCCCAATTTCCTTTAATAATCGTTTCCAAAGACTGCCTTTTACATTGTCATTTGCCAAACCTTGCACAATAATGGCTGAAGATTGAACTCCCACATTACCTGCCATCGCTGCAATAAGAGGTGTGTAAAAGAATAGATCTCGTATTCTAGGATTGGTCATTACATCTTCAAAATCTTGCATAATAAAAACACTTCCTAAACCTCCAAATAACCCTAGAATTAACCAAGGTAAACGTGCTCTAGTAAGTTCCCATACATTATCATCGGCTTCTACATCCTGAGATATACCAGCTGCCATTTGGTAATCTTTTTCTGCTTCTTCCTTAATAAAATCAACCATGTCATCAATTGTGATACGACCAACAAGAACCGTTTCATGATCAACTACAGGAATGGCCTCGAGATCATATTTTTGCATAATTCTTGCTACCTCTTCACCTTCAGTTTCTATATTAACATAGTCTACTTTAGGGATATAAACATCTCTGATATATGCTTTTGTAGGAGCAGTAAGTAAATCTTTAAGAGATAATCTTCCTTTTAATTTTCCTTCTTTATCTATTACATAGATTGAATGTACTCTGGTTACTTTTTCTGCCTGACGACGCATTTCCCGAACACACCCGGCAACTGTCCAAGTTTCTTTTACTTTTACAAGTTCTTTTGCCATTAATCCTCCTGCTTTATCTTCTTCATACAGCAGCAGTTCTTTTATATCTTCAGCGTGTTTTTCATCCTCAATCTCAGCGATTACCTCTTCTGCACGATCTTCAGGAAGTTCTGCAATAATATCTGCAGCATCATCCGTGTCCATTTCTTCTAACTCTTCTGCAATTTCTTTTACAGATAGGTTTTCAAGAATACGTTCTCGGAAATCTTCTTCTAACTCCATTAGAGCCTCCGAAGATTTTTCACTATCTAATAATTTAATTAAGTAAGTTGCTTGATATAAGTTAAGCTCACCGATTATTTCGGCAATATCGGCAAAGTGGATTTCATCGAGCATTTCTTGTAAACGAGTATCGCTTACATCTTCAATAAGATGCTTTACTTGATCGATAAGCTCATCTGAAATCTCGAATGACATAGTGTACTTGTTTATGGGATTTCTTTACAAACGCTCACAAAGATAACCAAAGAATTGAATTGCAGTTTAGATTGACGTTAAATGAATTAAATTCTTGATTTTTCAATTAACAAAGTGAGTTCTATAAATTGATCAACACTTAACTGTTCTGGTCTTTTAGTTAGTATTTCCATTTCTTTTATTTCATCAGGTAATTGAAATGTTTTAAGACTGTTTCTCAATGTTTTTCTTCGTTGCCCAAAAGAAGTCTTGACTACTTTATAAAAAAGTTTTTCATCACAAGGAAGTGTGTGATTTGATTTTCGAATCAATCGTAAAACTCCGCTATCCACCTTGGGCGGAGGATTAAAAACAGAAGGAGGAACTGT
The DNA here is from genome assembly GCF_003443695.1 of Aquimarina sp. AD1. Taxonomy (NCBI): domain Bacteria; kingdom Pseudomonadati; phylum Bacteroidota; class Flavobacteriia; order Flavobacteriales; family Flavobacteriaceae; genus Aquimarina; species Aquimarina sp. AD1. The sequence continues at coordinate 4,272,996 of NZ_CP031966.1, forward strand.
AAATAAATACTCAGCATTATAAAATGCCTGGGTTAATACCGATAAAATACCGTAGGCTTTACTTCCTGGTTTTTCACAAATACGTTGGGCTACTTCTTTCTGAAACATCCCGGTAAACTCAGGAATTCGTTTTCGTTTTTCTAATGTCTTAAAAACAATTTGAGAGGAAATGTTATATGGAAAGTTACCAGTAATAGCAAATGGATCATTGTCAAATAATGTATCTAAATCGTATTTAAGAAAGTCTGCTTCGATAACTTTAAAAGCTCCTTTTCCATTTCTAATTTCTGGATGTTCTAAAGGGAAACTAGTATTGAGGTAATCTATAGATTCTGTATCTAAATCCATAGCAATTAAATCTACATCTTTTTGTAGTATATATTTAGTAAGTACACCCATTCCTGGGCCTATTTCAATTACATTAGTATAACCGTTTAGTGTTAATGTGTCTCCAATTTTTTTAGCAATATTTTCATCTTTTAGGAAATGCTGACCCAAATGTTTTTTAGCACGCACAGCAGTTTTTTCTATTCGAACTCTATCGTTAGATGATTGCTTTTTATTTTTTTTAAATTTAGAGGACATCCTAAACTTGTTTTGTTAAAGGTTTTATATTTTCTAGGATTGTCTTTTCGATTTCTATTCTATCTTTTTTTGAAAGCCAAGAAATTTCAAGATCAATTTTTTCTCCGTCTGTAGTAATAACATAAGGTTCAGAACCACCCTTAGCTGGATAAAAACTTTGGATTAAATTATAAGGTATATCTTGGTTGCCGATATTTATATAATCTTCATAGGTAGTAATACCAGGATTGTTAGAACGTATTATTAAAAATGCGGATATTATAAATAAAGCAATAAGAACTACAGTTATAATTTTTTCGAAAATAGAGCTTGCTATAAAAAATGAAACAATATTTAAAAAAACACTAATTATAAAAACCCCAAAACCAGCACATACTATAAGACCAAAAATCTTAATAGCATACAGTAATGTTGGTCTATATTGTTTCATATTATTGTTCACTAATAATTTCTAATTCTGTTCTAAACGCAACAAAATGTCCTGTAAATCGATTTGTTTTAGCTCTTAATCTTTCTGCGTCTACTTTATAATATTGTTCTAAGGTACTTTTACTATCCGTTGTGTATTGTACAGAATATGTATAGCCTCCCATTTCCTCTTCCACCAACACCTTACTCATTAAGGCTTTACTAAACTTCCCTGTTGCGAGCATATCAGGAATATGCTCATTTTTCATCCAGGATAACCATTCTTGGTGCTTAGTCTCTTCTATATTAATAGTAACATTGTAAATATACATATTCGTAATTGTCTTTATTGATCTAAGGGAATCAATGCTTTTATAATTAACTTACAAAGTTACGAAGAAGCTTAGACCTGTTATAACGATCACATTGTTATTTGAGTTTTGGATAGAATAATATATAGAAGGAAAATATATTTTAAAAAGAATCAATTGATGGCATCACCACGCAGTGTTCGATACTTTTTTCTAGCATCTACAAAATAGATACTGTCCGCGTGATTAAAGATTAACTTCTCATATAATTCTTTTGCTTTTTCAGGTTCACCCAGAATGTTTACATATAATTCTGCTAACCAGTAATAGGCATCATCTACCAATATGTCATCAGGATAGAATTCGATGATTTTGAGATAGTTTACTTTTGCTTTTTCGAATTCTTTTTCTTTTTCAAATAATTTCGCTTGTCTAAGAAAAGCTTCATCTTCAATTTTTTCTCCTTTGTGATTCACTAAAATTTCTTCGTATTTAGTGATTGCTTCTTGGTTTTTATTTTGAAAAGCTAACAAGTCAGCTCTGGCAAAAATCTTTAAAGCTGTTTGCGTCGAATCTTCTAAAGAATTATCACTTATAATAAGACTTAATTCCATAGCATCATTAGCAATTAATTGAGAGGTAGATGATTTTAGTACATCTAACTGAGTTTGCGCCCAAGCAAAATCCCCTTTATAATAACTAGTTTTAGCTACTTTAAAACGTGCATCTTGGGCTAGAAAGTTATTTTTTAATGCATTCTGTACTTGCGTATAATAGATAAGTGCTTGATTAAATTTTTGATCTAAAACTAAAATATCTGCAATTTTCATTTTAGCTCTAGAAGATTGAAATCTCGAAAGTCTTTCTTGATTTAATAAACGTTTTAAGAATTCAATTGCTTCTTTTTTATTATCCTGATTGAATGCTAAAAAATGAGCGTAATCTATTTGTAAACCGATTGTTTGCGAGCCTTTTCCATAGGTTTCGAATACTTCTTCGTACTGTTGTTTGATTTCTTTGTAATCCTTTTTATCAGCAAGATCGGTTTTTGCTTTTAAAATGATTTTATGAGCTGTCAATTTCATATCATTCCCAGCAGGTGCGTTTAGTATGTAATCTAAAATCTGGGTAGCGGATTTTATATCTTTAGCGCCTATAGCAATTCGGGCAAGCCCAATGATACCTTGTAACCCTTGATCTTTTCTTTTATAGATTGCTTTTTCTTGTACAAACGCTTTTTTAAAGTCCTTTTGTTGCACAAAAAGCCAACTTAACATCTCATTATATATGATGTCAGGGTTTTGCTGTAATTTTTTGATTAATAATTTTCTGAAAATAACATTGGCATTATTTAATGGGTCATCTGTGATATATTGATTAAAATTACGTTGAACAATGTTTTTATAATTTGGTTGTAATTGTAGTAATGAAAGATAACTGTCGAACATTTTTTCTAGTTTACCTTGTTCTCCGTAAATTTTAGCAAGTTGTACATTAAAATTAGCTCCTGGGTTAGATGCCATTCCTTTTTCATAAATTAAGGCTGCTTGATCTAAAAGATTGTATTTTTCGAAAGTTTGTGCTAGTGAATACGCCGCATTTACATTATTACTATTAAAAACTTTTAAAGCTTTATTATAATAGGTAGTGGCTTTTTCAGAATTCCCTTGAACTTCGTAATGGTGACCCAACTCAACAAGTAGTTGTGCGTTCTTTGGTTTATTCTCAATTTGCTTCTGCAGAATTTTTTCTGCTTTTTCAAACTGTTCTAATTGTTGATGAGATTCTACCAGACCTAGGAGATAGGTAATCCGATTAGGGTTTCTGGTATGTAATTTTTTATATACAGAAAGTGCTTTTTCATATTCACCTTGTTGTACATAGTTTTTTGCTAGCTGTTCGGATTGACCAAACATGGGTATAGCAAAAAGAAAAATGATACAAAGATAAATAAAGCGCATGCTGCAAGTTTTTTTGTAAATATAGCAAAATGCGCTTTGATATTATGTTATAAGTATTGTTAAACTAGCTGATTATCTAGCTCTAAAAGAATTAGTCGATATATTCAAACCCACAATAAGGTACTAAAACATCTGGTATTTTAATCCCTTTAGGCGTTTGATAGTTTTCTAAAATACCAGCTAATACTCTTGGTAATGCTAGAGAACTTCCGTTTAATGTATGAGCTAATTGATTTTTACCATTACCGTCTTTATACCTTAGTTTTAAACGATTGGCTTGATAAGATTCAAAATTAGAAACAGAACTTATTTCTAACCAACGATCTTGAGCGGTAGAAAACACTTCGAAATCATAGGTAAGTGCAGCTGTAAACCCAATATCTCCTCCACATAATCTTAATATACGATAAGGTAATTTTAATTCATTAAGAATTTCCTTTACATGATCTACCATTCCATCTAGTGCCTGATAAGAGTTTTCCGGTTTTTCGATACGTACAATTTCTACTTTGTCAAATTGATGTAAGCGGTTTAACCCACGAACGTGAGCTCCATAAGAACCTGCTTCTCTTCTAAAACAAGGAGTGTATCCAGTACAGCAAATTGGGAGGTCATTCTCATTTACTAAATCATCTCTAAACATATTGGTTACCGGAACTTCTGCCGTAGGTATTAAATATAAATCATCTGCTGTAACGTGATACATTTGGCCTTCTTTATCCGGTAATTGGCCAGTACCATAACCAGAAGCTTCATTTACTAAATGAGGAACTTGATATTCTTTATATCCAGCATCTGTATTTTTATCTAGAAAATAACTAATTAGGGCACGTTGTAATCTTGCTCCTTTTCCTTTGTAAACTGGAAATCCGGCACCTGTAATTTTTACTCCTAGTTCAAAATCTATGATGTCATATTTTTTTGCTAACTCCCAATGCGGTAAGGCTCCTTCTTCTAAGGTTGGGATATCACCTTCTCTAAAGACTTCTTCATTATCCTCATCAGTTTGTCCATCAGGAACAGAAGAATGTGGAATGTTAGGAATTGTGTATAATAACTCAATAAGTTCAGCTTTTACTTTTGGAAGTCTATCTTCTAAAGTATTCATGCTTTCCTTGATTTGAGAAGCTTTTTGTTTTAATATGTTAGCTTTTTGTTGTTCTCCATTTTTAAACAAAACTCCAATTTCTTTATTCAATTTGTTAGAGTCTGCTTTGATATTATCCAACTTGGACTGTGTAGCACGTCTTTCTTCATCTAAATTGATTACTTTTTCTAGAATTGGAGCAGCATCAAAATTTCTTTTGGCTAATGCAGCAATATATTCTTCTTTATGTGCTATGATTTGTTGTGCAAGTAACATGGTTTTTGTTTTGGGCGATTCCACTCGCTTCCTCGTGGTCGGGCTATCCGCTATATCTTTTGTTTTTCCTTCTACAAGTTCAGGATGATAAAACAAAAGGATGTCGCTGTTATCCCTTTCGCATTAAAGCAGCAAATTTAAAGAAAAGGTTGGTTTTGTATGAATGAGAAAGAATGAATTTTTTAAAAAAGATGAACCTTTTATTTTTTAGACTTATTTCTAGACTTAAAATAGATGATATTATTCGGTGATTACTTAGGGTAAACAATAAAAAAAGCTATGCAACAATGCATAGCTTTTGGGTAATATGACGATGTGGGATCTTGGGGATCAATATTTTTTATGTATGGATTATATGTTTCTTTCTAGAGGCAACTCTCGGTTACTTATTTTATGTTTCATATAAACAACACTAATTTGTTATTTTCTCTGATGTAAAAATACTACAGGTCTTTTCAATATTTTCTTAAGATTAGGTGGGAGTAAAGTTTCTATAGACCAAATCTAATTTTCTATCGCCCAAAGGAAATTATAGTGATGAGGTTGATTTGTTTCATTTTCCTTGAAGACGTTTTGGGTTATTATTTTTTTGAGGAATTCTCCCCATTTTTATAAAATAAATTAAATTTTCTTGTGCTGTTTATCGATTTAATATCAACTCTTAACGAAAAGAAACTTTGCTTGAGTAACACTTTTTAGATTTAAGTTATTAACTGATTAGAGATGATTTTCTAATTAATGAAGTAAGTAAGAAGTAAGTGATACATAAAATAGTATAAGAAATGATGTGATCAAACGACACAAACCTTGAGTGTCGATAAATGTTCAGGGCTTACAAATCATTAAATATTTCACATATGAAAAAATCAATTTTAAACATCGGAAAAACTTTAAGTAGAGAGGAATTAAAACAAATCAATGGACAAAGTGGAGGTTATTATTGTCCAGGTGGCAATAGCGAGCCTAATGCTCCTAGATGTCCGGTTCCTTGTTTTATGGGAAATTGTTTTTTGTAAATTAATTATAAACGAGGTTGCCTGAAAAGGGCGCCTCGTTTTTTATAGTTTTAATAGATTCAGTAGCTCAGAGTATATATCGTATATTTAATATATGATCACTAGTACCACGCGTCGTTTTTTAGCTTCACTTTTAATTTTTATGGGGTCTTTATATAGAAATAAAAGAACCCGAAAATTTACATTGATACCGGTATTGATTATCGGTTTAGGATTTTTACTACCACAGCAAATGGTGATTCCTGTAAAAGGTGCTACGAAAAAAGATTGGGATGATCATTCTTTTTGGGCATATCCTTGGGGAAGTTCAGTCACGCATAAAGGGATTGATATTTTCAAGGAAAAAGGCACCGATGTAATTTCATCTACGCACGGCATTGTGATGTATACCTATGAAGGAGGCAAAGGAGGGAAGACAGTCATGGTTTTGGGTCCTAAATGGCGATTTCATTATTATGCCCATCTTGATGAGGTTGATGCTTTTCCGTTTCAACCAGTAGCGTCCGGAACCAAATTAGGAACAGTAGGAAATACTGGTAATGCTTTAGGTAAACCTCCTCATTTACATTATGCGATCACAACTCCGTTTCCTTATTGGTGGTTAAGAGAACCAGAAGTTATACAAGGAAATCGTAAAATGTTTTACCTAGACCCGGATACGTGGCTTAGAAAGTAATACGTAGTAAGAATTCTTACATGTTTTTTAATTTTATACAGGGATTTCTATATTAACTACGGTGCCTCTATTCTCTGTAGAATCTATCATCATTTTACCAGATAAAGGACTTAGTCGGTTTCTGATATTTTTAAAACCAATTCCGTCTTTTATTTTAGAGGTGTCAAAACCAATTCCATTGTCCTCAAAAAGAAGCTGTAATGAAGTTTGGTACTCATTTAGATAAATATCTATATGATCGGCTTTAGCGTGTTTAAGAGTGTTGGTTAATAGTTCTTGAACGATTTTGAATAATTCTTCTTTTAAAGGGCTTTCAATTTCATTGATCTTTTCTTCTGGATGAGGGTTGAAGGATATATTTTGATTACTCCCTTGTTGGATATTATTTACATACTCCTTTATAAGCGTAGAAATACCATTTTTTTGAAACTTTTTGGAAGCTAGATTATGTGATAAATCCCTGACTTGATGATAAGTCTCATCTATTTGTTTTATAATTTTTGTTTGTAACGTTCCGTTATCATTAGAGCTAGAAAGTTGCAATTTAATACTAGCTAAATTTCCCCCTATACTATCGTGTAATTCTCGTGCAAGACGTTTTCGTTCTTTGTTTTGGCCATCCATAGTGGCATTTATCAGGTTGAGCTCTTGCTCTTTCATCAACCCGTGAACTTTTTGAGAATTGACTTGTTTCTGAGATTTGTTTAATTCAATTTGTGTTTTTAATTTTTGGAAGTATACAAATAACAATGCTATTACTGGTAGCAATACTACCAAAAACCCTATAAGGAATGCTTTTTTAATAGTTCGTTGTCTTTTAAGTTCACTTTCCTTAAGTAGCTTTTCTTCCTTAAGTGATAGAATTTCTTTTTCCTTTTGTAAAGTTTGATACTTAACTTCCATCTCCTTTACAATCGCTTTATTTTGATTCTTAAGAATTTGGTTAGAAATAGATAAATATTGAGTCATCAAATTATAAGCATTTTCATAATCTTTGTCCGCTACCTTAATGTCTTTAAGTACCATAATAACATCTCTTTGTAGCTCAAGTTTATTCCATTGCATAGTATTTACGTAGGCAGTGGACAGGATCATTTCTGCATCTTTAACATGCCCTTGGTTGTAATAAACGATTCCCATTCGTATCACCGCATCTATATAGAGATCATAGAATTTACTTTCTAACGCGATGTCTTTTACAGATCTAAAATACTCGAGCGCGTGTTCTAGGTTATTTTCAAAAAAATCAATTCTACCAAGTTTTAATTGAGTCTCTAGTCGGATTTTATTGTTTTCGTAAATTTTTAATTCTTCTAAAACTTCAAGATATGTGGATTTTGCTTTAGAAATATCTTTCTTGAAAAAGAATACGTCTGCAGATAATTTTTTTGCTAGTACTTGGACATCATTGTCCTTGCTTTTTTGAATACAAGTTTCGAATACAGATAAAGCTGTGTCATATTCTTTTTGATGCAAATACACTGTTCCTAACCCTAATTGATGAATATAATGCATCCTATTCATTTCGGAAATCGAAGAAATAGCAATACCATCTAAATGATGTTTCATTGCATCATCAAATAACCCTTTTTCTAGTTTACCTTTACCAAGGATATTATAAGACTTGGATAGATAGAGATTGTAATCAGAAAAATTATCCTTTTCTATAAGAATCTCGTTTTTTAGAAGTTCTCCGTAATGCAGTATAGAGTCTGTATTTCCTGACTCTATATGGATTGCGGCAATCGTATCAATAAACTTAACTTTTTCTAGAAGATCTTTTGCATTTTTTAGATTCTTATAGTAATATTTGTCTACGGTATTAGGGATTTTTCCAAAAGAAGAATACCAGTCTTTCTTTTCCTGAGCCTTGCTAGAAAATGAAACTAGTATAATTAATATTAAAAACCTCTTAATTAAAATACCCATAATATTACATTGAAGATATGTTATCAATATAAAAACACCTATTCTTTGTCATATTTAATAACCCAGGGATTAGTCGCAAAATAATTCCATTTTACACTTGTTAGATCAACATCTGGATCTATTAGTACCCTCGATTTTTTACGATTTACAGAAACTCTGCTTTTTACATATACAGCTATATCTCTTCCTTCTTTTTGGTGTTCTTTTTTGAGAAATTGAGCAAACTGCCAGATTGCATCAGGCTTTGTGTTTACGATACGGCGTTGTTTTTTTGATAAATACTGATTCTTGTCTATTTTAACTCTCTTACAAGTATTGTCATTAAATTCTACATAAAAATTAGTATATCCTGATCTGCCTCGTAGCATCATTCTCCAGCTTAGCTTATGTCCTTCTTCTGTCCATAAAACGTCACCTGGAATAAACCAATGACGAATTGGTAAAGTAAGTTGAATTATAAACCAAATTGCCAATGCTGGGATTAATAATTTTCTGTATGATGGAACAATTAACTCATTTGCTGAGTAGAACTCTTTTTTAGGCATAAAAAGACTATGAATACGTTCTTTAGAAAAGAAAAAGACCGTAAACGCTAATGATAAGTATGGGAATATTCCAATTTGAAATACAATAGAGTTAAAAAGATGAAAAAAGATACTAATAATAAATGCCGCTAAGCGCGTTTTTCGCCATAGCAGTAAGGGGATGATTAGTAAATCAAATAAAATTCCAAAATATGCAATAGCTACATGAGCCCATTTTTGTTGTAATACTTCTCCAACAATAGGATAGTCTGCTCTAGATAACATTAAGTTTCTAGCTACACTAAAGTCTAGCCAATCTGGGTATAGTTTAGCAACAGAAGCATATGTGTAAACAATCCATAACTGCAATATTATGAATAGAATACACCATCTAGGCATAGAGATTCGTTTAAGTGCTGGATTTTTCTTAACATCTAAAGAAAAATAATTTCCGGCAGGTAATGTACTCATAAGAATACACAGTAATAACAGGAGATAATAATGATTGTTGTAAGAAGCTTTTTGCATATAATAAACACCAGCCCAAAGAATAGTATAAGAAATCATACTCCAGCGGTATTTAAAACCTATCATAATAAAGATTCCGAAAACTCCCATAAGGGCGAAATAATAATACATTCCGCTTCCTGGAAGTGGTTGTAGAAAATCTAATCCTATAAAATTAAAGGTAAATTGAGGCTCTACAAGAGTTCTTCTAACCCAACCGGTAAGAATAGCACCAAAAGATTCTGCAGTAATTAGAAACCCAAAAAATACTCTAAAGATTATTAAAGCACTATTGTCTATTTGTGTAAATAACCAACGATTGATCATACCGTAGAATTTATGTAATCTCTAGAAAAATCTTCGTCATCTTGCATTGCATTTTTTAAATCTTCGATAGAATCGAATTTTTTCTCATCTCTAATACGAATGAGAATTTCGATCTGTATTTTCTTTTCGTAAAGGTTAAATGACGCATCAAAAAAATGAGTTTCAATAGTTTGATGTGTCCCATTTACTGTGGGATTATTCCCAATATTCATCATCCCGAAATACATCTTGTTATTGATATGGGATTTTACAACATATACTCCTTTTTTTGGAATCAGTTTGTAATCCTCTTCTATATGAAGATTGGCCGTAGGATATTCTAGCTTGCGTCCTAATTCTTTGCCTTTTATTATTTTGCCAGTTAGCATAAAATTGTACCCCAAGTATTTGTTCGCTTTAATAATATCTCCTTCGAGTAAAGCTTCTCGAATTTTAGTAGAACTCACAGCAACATCATCAATATCTTGTTTGGAGATTTCTTCTACAGTAAAATCATTCTGAATTCCGAAAGAAGCAAGATCCGTAATGTTGGAATTACGATTGCGTCCAAAACGATGATCGTAGCCAATAATTACGTGGCGAACATTTAGTTTGTTTATCAACATTTCTTCCACATATTCTTTTGCCGAAAGACGAGAAAATTCTTTTGTAAATGGATGAATTACTAAACTATCTAACCCAGTTTTTTCTAAAATTTGTATTCGCTCTTCAATTGTGTTAATGAGTTTTATACTTGTATCTTTTTGCAAAACCATCCTTGGGTGCGGGAAAAAGGTAAGAATAACAGATTCTAGATTATCGCGTTTAGCAGCATCTACTAATCGTTCAATTATCTTTTTGTGACCAATATGAACACCATCAAAAGTTCCAATGGTAACAACCGATGGAGTGTGATTATCATATGTGTTAGCGTCGGTATAACGTTTCATCCGTTAATTTTTATTTATTTTTTTAGTAAAACGGAATTCGTAATTGTACGCGATAATTACTTTCAATTGAGTATATGTATTTTGTTTCAAGAAGATTATTTTAATTAAAACCGTGTAGGATTTATCTACATTTACCTAATTCTTATTACAATGTCTTGGTAGTAAGAATTGTTAGCTATAAAATTAAGCAAATGTTGTGAGATCTACTATTTATTTTCCGTTAAAGGTATTCATTGTGTTAGCTAATCCTGCGCTAACAAAGGATTTGATAAGCGCAATTCCTTTATCTAATCGTTCCGGCATAGCAGCTTCTTCTTCAGAATTCCATTCTCCAAGAACATAATCCACTTGCCTGCCTTTGCTAAATTCTGCTCCAACACCAAATCTAAATCTACAATACTTTGATGTATTAAGTTGTGCCTCAATATCTTTTAGTCCATTGTGTCCTCCGGCGCTTCCTTTTGCCTTAACTCTAATGGTACCGAAAGAAAGATTAATATCATCAGTTATAACTAAAAGATTCTCAATAGGTACTTTTTCTTTAGTTAGCCAATATCTTACAGCTTTTCCACTAAGATTCATATATGTATTAGGCTTTAATAGTAAGATGGTGCGTCCTTTGTGCTTATAAGTTGTCACATCGCCAAGCTTCTCGGTTTCAAAATCAAGATTTTCTTCTTTTGCTAGAGCGTCAAGAATTTTAAAGCCAATATTATGACGAGTGTTATGATACTTAGGTCCAATATTACCAAGACCTACAACAAGAAATTTTTTCATGAGATCTTCCTGGGTTTCTTCTTTTGTATTTTGAGTTTGATTAGAGAATATTTTTCTAAATAGAGAGAACATTTGTGTTTCTTTTCTGTAAAAATAAAAAAAGCACTCTGAAAATAGAATCAGAATGCTTTTTGATTGTTATCTCTGTAAAGAAAAGATTATGCTTCAGCAGCTGGTGCTTCTGCAGCTGTTGCTTCTCCTTCAGTTTCTTCTTCCTCATCATCAGCTACCGCTGTACGAGAAGTTTTAACCATACAGATTACTGTGTTTTCTGGGTGTAGAATAGAGAAATCTTCGCTAGCTACATCAGTAACATATAATTTGTTTCCAATTTTAAGCTCAGTGATATCTCCTTCAATTAAATCTGGTAATTTAGATGCTAAACCTTTTACTTTGATACGTCTTAGGTTGTATCGTAAAACACCACCATTACGAACACCACGAGAGTTTCCAGTTGTTCTGAAAGGAAGTTCTACAGTGATTGGCTTATCATCAAAAATCTGAATAAAATCGATGTGTAAAATTCTGTCAGTTACAGGGTGAAATTGAATATCCTGTAAGATGGCATTGATTTTTGTACCATTATCCAACGCTATTACCACGGTATGAACGTCTGGAGTATACACTAAGTTTTTAAAAGCAATTTCTGGCGCTGCAAAGTGTATAATAGTGTCTCCACCATAAATAACACAAGGTACCTGTCCAGCATTACGTAAGGCTTTTGTTGCTTTTTTACCTACGCTTTCTCTTTGAGATGCATTGATTGTTAATGACTTCATTTTAAAATATATTAATAATTATTAATTTACATTATAAATTTAGAGCTAATAGACTCGTTGTTATGAACTCTATTCATAACATCTGCAAATAAATTAGCACAAGTAATTACTCTAATTTTATCACTTTTTTGTTTTAGGGGAATAGAGTCAGTTACGATTAATTCCTCTAGTTTTGAGTTTTCTAATCTTTCATAAGCTGTTCCAGAAAGAATAGGGTGTGTACATATTGCTCTAACACTTTTTGCTCCTCTTTCCATCATAAGATCAGCAGCTTTAGTAAGTGTACCTGCAGTGTCTACCATATCATCTACTAACACTACGTTTTTACCAGTCACATTTCCTATTAATTCCATATGAGAAATCACATTAGCTTTAGCACGTTGTTTGTAACAAATAACTACATCGCTTTGTAAAGCCTTAGAATATGCATATGCTCTCTTAGAACCACCCATGTCAGGAGAAGCGATTGTTAAATCACTTAAATTTAACGATTGTAAATAAGGTAAAAATATAGTTGATGCGAATAAATGATCTACTGGTTTTTCAAAAAATCCTTGAATTTGATCAGCGTGCAAGTCCATAGTTATGATTCTTGTTGCACCTGCAGTTTCTAGCATTTTAGCAATAAGCTTTGCAGCAATAGGAACTCTTGGTTTGTCTTTTCTATCCTGACGTGCCCATCCATAATATGGTAGCACAGCAGTAATATGTCTTGCCGAAGCTCTTTTAGCAGCATCTAACATTAACAACATTTCCATTAAATGATCAGAGTTTGGATGTGTAGATCCAATAATAAATACCCTAGACCCTCTTACTGATTCTTCAAAAGAAGGCTGAAACTCACCATCACTGTAGGTAGATGTAATGACTTTACCTAATTTCGCACCATATGCTTTCACAATTTGTTCTGCGAGTTCAGTACTTTGGTTACAAGCAAAAAATTTTGCTTCTGTAATTAAATTAGGCATAGGGTAAAATGTTGTTTTGTAATGAGTTAAAACTTATTTTCTAAAAACAAGGTGCAAATTTAAAAATTTATTTCTACTCTGGCTCGTATTTTATTACTTATTTAATGGATGTGATAAAATATTTTTTTAATTTTGCCGTCCAATTCATTCAAAGTTGCTCAAGTGGCGGAATTGGTAGACGCGCTGGATTCAAAATCCAGTTCTTTCGAGAGTGTGGGTTCGATTCCCACCTTGAGTACAAAAAAACCTGATAAATAGATGTTTGTCAGGTTTTTTAATACCCAATTTTAATATTTTCTATCCTTTTTTGTGCAAGAAAAGAACACCAAAAACATTATTTATAGGTTTCAAATTATAATTTGAAACGTCTTCACTAACATTAATACATAGTTTTGATAAAAATGAAATGAATCTTGCTTATGCAATTTAGATTCATTTTGGAAACTAAATTAAAAACAACGGTTTTCAGGGTTGTCTGGGGTAAGAAGAGACCATAGTTTTGTTTGCGTAAATATAAGGTCATCCCTAGCAATGGTTGATTTTAATTTGGTTTACAAGGAAAAATTGATTTTAAAAATTTCTTATGATAAAAAAAATACACTTACGTACCATACTGTATTTGCTGAGTTATAGTTTGCTAATAGTTCCTTTATTTGGTGGATATTCTTTAGAACATACTATAGAAAAATCTGAGTTTACCAGTTTTGTTGGAGAGTTTACTTCGATTTGGGATACAACACAACCAGGAACTTCTTTAGATAATGAAATAACGATTCCTACTAATCCGGCATATACCTATAATTATACAGTAGATTGGGGAGATGGATCTTCGGACACTGGTATTACAACCGATATTACTCATACCTATGCTGCATCTGGAATATATACTGTAAAAATAAGTGGTGATTTTCCAGCTATTTATTTTAATAATTCAGGAGATCGAGAAAAGATTATAGAAATTTTGGAGTGGGGAATTATAGAATGGTTAACCATGGAGAATGCCTTCTATGGATGTAGAAATCTTAATTTTGACGCGATAGATTCTCCAAACTTGTCTCAAGCAACCTCGTTAAAAAATATGTTTAGGGGGTGTCTTTCGTTTAACGGTATTGTTAATAATTGGGATATAGGTACAATTACAGATATCTCGGGAATGTTTTATGACGCAGAAATATTTAATAGGCCTTTAGATAATTGGAATGTAATAAATGTAACTGATATGTCCGAAACTTTTCGGGATGCAGAATTGTTTAATGAACCTTTAGATAACTGGAATACAGCAACGGTAACCAACATGCAAGGTATGTTTGATGATGCTGAACGTTTCAATCAAAATATCAATAATTGGGATGTGTCAAATGTTACCGACATGTCAAGAATGTTTCTTGATGCTAGTGCATATAATAATCCTCTGAATAACTGGAATGTTTCTAATGTTACCAATATGTCTCAGATGTTTGATGATGCTAATTCATTTAATCAAGATATTAATAATTGGATAGTGGATAATGTTACGGACATGTCCGGGATGTTCTCATGTATTAATTTTAACCAACCTTTAGATAATTGGAATGTTTCAGCTGTAACAGATATGTCATCAATGTTTTCTGTTAATCGTAATTTTAGTCAGCCTATTAATAATTGGGATGTATCTTCAGTTACCAATATGGATACGATGTTCTTTTTTACAGTTTTTAATTTACCATTGGATCAATGGGATGTAAGCGGGGTTACTTCTATGAATTCAATGTTTAATAGAGCGTTATTTAATCTGCCATTAAATGATTGGGATGTGAGTTCTGTAACTTCTATGTCTAGAATGTTTGGTGGAAATACTTCTTTTACTACACCATTTAATCAGCCCTTAGATCAATGGAATACATCTGCTGTTGTTAATGTTTCAGGTATGTTTGGTTGGTCAGCATTTAACCAAAATATTAATGATTGGGACGTATCTAGCGTTACAAATATGTCAACAATGTTTGCAAGTAACACGATTTATGACCAACCTTTAGACAATTGGGCTATATCTACTGTTACGAATACGCAAGCAATGTTTAGTGGAGCAACAAGTTTTAATCAGGACATAACAAATTGGGATACTCAAAACATAACTAATATGAATGTAATGTTCAGTGGAGCCCAAATGTTTAATCAAAATTTAGCTTCTTGGAATATTACCTCGGTTACGCAAATGGGTAATATGCTGTCTAATTCGGGTTTGTCGCAAGAAAATTATGATAATATCTTGATAGGATGGGCATCACAAGCAGTGCAATCAAATGTTTCTTTGGGAGCCTTAAATATTCGTTATTGTGATGGTAGAATTGCTAGGCAAGAACTAATAGATAATTTTAACTGGACTATTACGGGTGATATTGTTAATTGTACCAATGTTTTTTGCACTGAAATAATCTCTCCTTTAGATGGTGCAACAGGAGTGCCAGCTAATTCTGATATTGTATGGAATGCTGCCCCGCAAGCAACGGGTTATTTAGTAAGTTTACGAAGAGAAAACGGTGGTGTTACACAAGTGATTTATGACAATGAAGATTTGGGAAATGTTACTCGTATCACGTTTACTAATGAATTTCTGGATGGAGATGTTGTATACATTACCGTCGTTCCTTATAATGCTGAAGGACCTGCAGAAAACTGTGATGAAATAAGTTTTTCGGTAGTATCCTCTTGGCAAAATAACCCTAATGCATATAGAATACAGATTGATACCCGAATAGATGGTTTTGCTACAACACCTTTAGATCAATTTGAAGTAGAAACAAATAATGATTTTACCTATAATATAAATATCGATTGGGGAGATGGAGAATATGATAATAATGTAACTTCTGATATTATCCATACGTATGATGTTCCTGGAATATATAATGTAGCCATTATAGGAGAGTTCCCTAATCCTTATTTTGGAGTTTTTGGAGATGGCGAAAAAGTACTTTCTATTGATCGATGGGGAACATTCGAATATCTATCTATGGAAAAAGCCTGTAATGATTGTGAGAATATGATTTACAATGCTACGGACATACCTAATTTATCACAGGTGACAAGTATGAACGAGATGTTTGATGGGGCTGTTTTATTTGATGCAAATATTAATGATTGGGATGTGAGTAATGTTACAGATATGAGTGGTCTTTTTAATCGTACCACTGCTTTTAATCAACCTCTGGACAATTGGGTCGTTGATAATGTTACGAATATGTCGAGAATGTTTTCTGCCGCTACTAGTTTTAATCAACCTTTGGATGCTTGGAATACATCTAATGTAGAGTTTATGTCAAGTATGTTTAGATCTGCAACTAGTTTTACTCAAAATATTAATGGTTGGGATGTTTCGTCGGTAACAAATATGGCATCAATGTTTGAGGGTGCTAGACTATATAATTCTCCTATGGACTCATGGGATGTTAGCAACGTAACCAATATGGCAGGAATGTTTAAAAGGGCATTGATCTTTAATCAATCTTTAAATGCTTGGGATGTTAGCAATGTAACTAATATGGCAGAGATGTTTAATGGTTTTTTTCTAGATATGGAGTTTAATGCATCTTTAAACGATTGGGATGTAGACAATGTTACCGATATGAGAGAAATGTTTGCGTATTGTCCTCAATTTGATCAACCTCTAAATAATTGGGATGTTGGAAATGTTACAGATATGTCAGAAATGTTTCATGAAGCTTCTGTATTTAATCAAGATATAAATTCTTGGAATGTGACCAATGTAATCACTATGCAGTCCATGTTTGAGGATGCTTTGGCATTTAATGAACCACTTAATAATTGGGATGTAAATTCTGTGGTAAGTATGGTTTCTACTTTCCAAAATGCCCAAGCATTCGATCAACCATTAAATGCTTGGAATGTAAGTGCAGTTGCCAACATGACTTCTATGTTTAGAAGAGCTAATGCATTCAATCAACCCATCGATAATTGGAATGTGAGTTCTGTAACACTTATGACTTCTATGTTTGAAAGTGCTTCAGCTTTTAACCAGAATTTGAATCCTTGGGATGTTGCTGTGGTAACAAATATGGATTCTATGTTTAAGGATGCAATTGTATTTGATCAATCATTAGATAGTTGGGATACAGGAGAGGTTCAGAATATGCAAGAAATGTTTAGTGGCGCTACTGCATTTAATCAAAATATTGATTCTTGGAACGTTTCTTTTGTAACGACTATGGAAGAAATGTTTAGAAACGCTACATCTTATAACCAAGCAATGGATTCTTGGAATGTAGCTTCGGTAACTACGATGGAAGGAATGTTTCAGGGTGCTACTTCTTTTAATGAAGCTATTAGCAGTTGGAATGTAAGAGGAGTAAATACGATGGCATATATGTTTGATGGAGCTACTTCTTTCAATCGATTATTAAATAATTGGAGAGTTAGTGGAGTTCAGAATATGGATTATATGTTTAGAAATGCTAGTAGTTATAATCAAGAAATGAATATGTGGAATATAGGTA
Organism: Aquimarina sp. AD1; assembly: GCF_003443695.1. Classification (NCBI taxonomy): domain Bacteria; kingdom Pseudomonadati; phylum Bacteroidota; class Flavobacteriia; order Flavobacteriales; family Flavobacteriaceae; genus Aquimarina; species Aquimarina sp. AD1. The sequence continues at coordinate 4,290,549 of NZ_CP031966.1, forward strand.
GTGTTAGTATGCAATCTATGTTAGAAAATGCTACGGCCTTTGATCAGTTTCTCGGTGATTGGAATATAAGTAGCGTTAGCAATATGTTAGATATGTTGGATAATACTGCATTAACAAGAGAAAATTATGATAGTACATTAATTGCTTGGTCAGAACAGGCATTGACTACAGGAATTAATTTAGGTGCAGAATCATTGCTTTATTGTGATAGTATAGATGAAAGACAATCCATGATCGATACCTATGGATGGATTTTTACAGATGATATTCGGGATTGTCCGATTCCAGTATGTACACAGCTAACATCGCCTGAAAACGGCGATGTGGATGTGCCAATAAATACAAACCTTGTTTGGGAACCAGTTCTGTATGCAACTGAATATGTGCTTACAATTACGCTTCAACCAAGTGGAACCATAATTAATGCAACTGTTACTACAGAATCTTATGAATTTATGGCTAATGAACTTGTCGGTTCTACTAGCGTAACAGTTCTTATAGAGCCTAGAAATGACGAAGGTACCGCCACAGGTTGTGTTGCCGAAACATTTTTTCTGTCAACAAATCCTGCTACGGTGCCAGATTGCACAATGTTGGTAACTCCTTTGGCTGGAACTATTGATGTTACTATAACAACCGATGTTTCTTGGCAAGCAATTGCTGATGCTGATGGTTATTTTTTAACAGTAGGTACATCTACAGGTGGGAATGATATTTTAAATAATGAAGATGTTGGCAATGTTACCACTTATGATTTGACAAATGATTTACCGGAAGATACCGAAATCTTCGTTACTATAACCCCGTATAACGAAGAAGGAAATGCAACTGGATGTGCAGAAGAAAGTTTTACTACAGAGTTGATTCCTGTTGTGCCTTCTTGTACTACGATTTCGGATCCTTTAAATGGAGCAACTAATGTAGCAATCGATACAGATTTAAGTTGGAATAGTGTTGATGGAGCCACAGGTTACTTGGTTTCTGTAGGAATCACTCAAGGCGGTATTGAAATAGCGAATAGTATTGACGTAGGAAATGTAACTATATATGATTTTCCAACGGATCTTATTGAAAACAGAACTTTTTATGTAACAATTATACCATATAATGATGTTGGTGACGCAGTTGGATGTATGGAAGAAAGTTTTAGAACAGGAGAATCTACACTAAATGATCCTCCAGCATGTACCACACTTACTATTCCCTTAAATGGAGCTATAGACATTGCAATAGGTAGTAATTTAACATGGGGCAGCAGTTTTAATGCGGATGGATATCGATTAACAGTAGGCACAAGTTCTGGAGCCACGGATATTATAAATAATCAAGATGTTGGTAATGTTACTACCTTTGATTTACTAGCTGATTTGCCAGAAGGGACAGAAATATTTGTTACAATAGTTCCTTATAATAGTTTTGGAGATGCTACAGGATGTTCAGAAGAAAGTTTTACAACAGAGACTTTAGCGACGATTCCAAGTTGTACAACTTTATCGATTCCTTTAGATGGAGCTACTAACGTTTTGATAGGAACAGATTTAAGTTGGAATTCAATTTCTGATGCTACAGGATATCGATTAATAGTTGGAACAAGTTCTGGCGGAAGTGATATTATAAATAATCAAGATGTAGGTAATGTAACGACTTTTGATTTGCCAGCAGATTTGCCAGAGAATACTGAGATTTTTGTTACTATTATTCCGTATAATGCAGTTGGTGATGCTACAGGATGTTCAGAAGAGAGTTTTATTACAGAAACTATAGCAACGATCCCAAGTTGTACTACGTTATCGATTCCTTTAGATGGAGCTGCTAACGTTGGGATAGGAACGGATTTAAGTTGGAATTCAATTTCTGATGCTACGGGATATCGATTAACAGTTGGAACAAGTTCTGGTGGGATTGATATTATAAACAATCAAGATGTAGGTAATGTAACGACTTTTGATTTGCCAGCAGATTTGCCGGAGAATACTGAGATTTTTGTTAGCATTATTCCGTACAATGCTGTTGGTGATGCTACTGGATGTTCAGAAGAGCGTTTTACTACCGAAACTGTTGCAACGATTCCAAGTTGTACTACCTTATCGATTCCTTTGGATGGCGCTACTGATATTTCGATAGGAACGGATTTAAGTTGGAATGCAGTTTCTAATGCTACAGGATATCGATTAATAGTTGGAACAAGTTCTGGCGGAAGTGATATTATAAATAATCAAGATGTAGGTAATGTAACGACTTTTGATTTGCCAGCAGATTTGCCAGAGAATACTGAGATTTTCGTTAGCATTATTCCATACAATGCCGTTGGTGATGCCACTGGATGTTCAGAAGAGAGTTTTACTACCGAAACTGTTGCAACGATTCCAAGTTGTACTACCTTATCGATTCCTTTGGATGGCGCTACTGATATTTCTATAGGAACGGATTTAAGCTGGAATTCAATTTCTGATGCTACAGGATATCGATTAATAGTTGGAACAAGTTCTGGCGGAAGTGATATTATAAATAATCAGGATGTTGGTAATGTAACTACTTTTGATTTGTCAACTGATTTACCGGAGAATACTGAGATTTTTGTTGCTATTATTCCGTACAATGCAGTTGGAGATGCTACAGGATGTTCAGAAGAGAGTTTTACTACAGAGACTTTATCAACGATTCCGAGTTGTACTACATTATCTAATCCTTTAAGTGGGGATACAGATGTTTCTGTAGATACAGACATAAGTTGGAATGCAGTTTCTGATGCTACTGGATATAGACTAACAGTTGGGACGAGTTCTGGTGGTACAGATATTATAAATAATCAGGATATTGGTAATGTTACAGCTTTTGATTTGCCAATTGATTTACCAGAGAATACTACAATTTTTGTAACTATTACCCCATACAACATATTAGGAGATGCAATTGGATGTTCTGAAGAGAATTTTATCACAGAAAATCCGATAATTATTGTAGAGGATGATACGAAATATGGGTTTTCTCCGGATGGGGATGGGATTAATGAATTCTGGGAAATTGATGGTATAGAAAATTATCCTGAAAATGTTGTTTCTATTTATAATCGTTGGGGAGATATGGTATTTGAAATTTCAGGATACAATAATACTTCAAGGGTTTTTAGAGGTGATGCAAATCGTCTAACCAATCTTGGTGGTGGTGCATTGCCAGAAGGCACCTATTTCTTTAGTATTAATATCCCCCAAAGTAATTCTCTAAAAAAACTAAAAGGATTTTTAGTTTTAAAACGATAATTTTATGACAAAACATATATATAATGTGCTAACAATACTTATTTTGTTAGTATGCAAGAACTCTATACAAGCTCAGCAAACACCAGTGTTTTCTGATTATTATTATAATCCAGTATTAATTAATCCTGCTCATTCTGGATATAGTCCGGATACAGAGGTAAGCTTAAGTAATTTTGGATACCTAAGTGGGTTTGAGGGAAGCCCAAGAACGTTTTCAGGGATTCTTAATACAAGTCTTTTTGATAATAATGTTGGAATAAGCGGAGGTTTTATAAGTGATCAAATTGGAGTCACTTCCGCGACAACGCTATTTGGATCCTATGCTTACAAAATATTGTTGGACGAGAATTATAATAGAGGACGTTGGTGGAACTATAATCCTAACGTATTATCATTTGGATTAACTACGGGAGTACTTTTCTTTAATGAAGATTTATCTCGATTAAATATACAAGGAGACCCAAATTTTGAAAATGATGTTAATGTCACTGTTCCTTCCTTTGGTTTTGGGGTTCTCTATAATCACAATAAATTGTATGTAGGATTTTCTGTCCAAAATTTATTTGCTGATAGTGTTGCTTCTGATCAAAATGTAAATATCCAGACACCATATTACTTATATGGTGGTTATAGATTGTATCTCAGTAGATTTCAAGAAATACGGATACAACCTAGTATGTTGGTAAAGTTTGAGGAAGATGCACCTGCTCAGTTTGATTTTAATGTATCTGCAAATTATAAAAACAGAATAGAAATTGGAGCTGGTTATCGGAGTAGTTCATCGTTTAATGGACTGGTAGGACTCTATTTTTTAAAAAATTGGCGTTTTGCATATAGTTATACTGCTTTTAACAGCGATACTCCCTTTAATAATACTAATGGATTTATTCTTACATACAAATCCGGAGAAGGATTTTGATCTAGGGTAGAGATAAATTAAAATTATATCTTTTATAATCTGGACCACCTCAATATTATACTGGATTCTTCTGAGCGGTAATAAATTATATTTCTAAGATCAGCTTTTGTCTGTAGTAAATTATGGAGAATGGTTTTTGGTGCGAAATTCTATTGAATTAGTATTGATTAATTGATGTGTTTATTAAGTAAAGAGGGTATGTTAATGCCATTTTTTATATTGAATTTTATAAAATTAAAAATCTAATAATCAGATACTTGTATTTATTTACCCCTAAAAGTGTATTATTAAAATAGCATTTAACACTAATATTACGATGCATTAATTTTAAGACTTATTGTGATACACACACATCTTGATAAGTAATTAATTTTTCATTAATTTATTAAATGAGATAGTGCTAATACGAATAGTATAGTTTCCCCAGAAGAGCTAGAAAGAGTAAAAAGCATTGTTTTTTAGTATAAATAGAATAATTAAAAGGTTATAGCAATTAGTATTCATTTTGCTAGTAGAAATTTTAGAAAAATGGAATACTAAAAAGAAGTAAAAAGAGTTAACTAAAGATCGTCTAAATTGATTTCTTAGATGTCTTGTAAATAAAAATCATGTAATTTTTCCTTTAGAAAAGGAGTATTAATAAAAATGTTTGATTTTGAGATTGGCAAATTAATTTTAAGTAAAGTTTAATGAACCCACAAACAATTACTAAAAATTCCAATTAATTAGAATTAAATAAAATTGCAAGTAAGTTCGATATCTAAATTCTATCTCCCACCCTTCCGGAATTTGGACATATCATTTTAAATAATGGATCGTACCAGAAGAATTTCTGGCTCGTTACTAATGACTGTAATCATTTTTCAGTGCATTCGGATATGATATTTCAGTAGTTGTAATACTGATTTAGATTAGACGTCTACGATGAATATCTCTGATTGTATTTTCATTTAAATAGAGCTGTCGATTTCTTTAGGTAAGTAATAATGATGTATAGGAACCTATATAAATAACGCTGTAGGCCTATATTTTCAGATCATTTTATAATAATATAACACACAAACAAGCGTAATTATGAAAATGTATTACACACACAAGAAACATTTTTCAGCAAACCGTTTTTTATGGTTAGCACTACTATTATTTATTTGGGCAGGAGGAGTAGCTCAAACAGTTGTACAGAAACATGGAAGATTAAGAGTACAAGGAAATCAAATTGTTGATAAAAATAATGATCCGGTCAGTCTGGCTGGAAATAGTTTATTCTGGAGTAATGCGGGAGATACTTCGGATTTTTATGATGCCGAAACCGTATCACATCTTACCAGTGATTGGAATAGTTCAATCATCCGCGTAGCTATGGGAGTAAAAGAAAACTGGGATGGAGGTACAGGTTACATTGATAGTCCTAATTTACAAAAAAATAAAATTAGAAAAGTAATTGATGCAGCGATAACAGAAGGAATCTATGTGATAATAGATTGGCATACTCATGAAGCTGAACAATACACTTCAGAAGCTGCTGACTTTTTTAAGGAAATGGCACAATTATACGGAGATAAACCTAATGTTATTTATGAAGTATATAACGAGCCGATTAACCAATCTTGGTCAATAGTAAAAAGTTATTCCGAAACGGTAATTGCAGCTATTAGATCTGAAGATCCGGATAATCTTATTATCGTAGGTTCTCCTACTTGGTCTCAGGATGTTGATGTAGCATCAAATAATCCAATAAGTGATGCTAATACAGCATACACTTTACATTTTTATTCAGGGACACATACAAATAGTTTAAGACAAAAAGCTACAACAGCTATGAACAATGGTATAGCATTATTTGTTACAGAATGGGGAGCGGTTGATGCTAGTGGTGATGGAGCTTTAGAAATTCCAGAAACGGAAAGATGGATGCAATTTTTCAAAGACAATAATATTAGCCACGTAAATTGGTCAGTTAGTGATAAACCTAGTAACAATGATCCTACAAGAGCTGAAAGATCTTCTGTAGTAGAATTAGGAAAGGGGATTGATGGATTAAAAAATAATCAACTAACACCAACAGGAAATTACATAAAAGACCTTATAAAAAACTGGTCAGAAGATGATGGAGGAGATCCTGATGGGCCTAGTGGTACCATCAATTGTAATACAGTAGACTGTATTAGAAATGCTATGCAAAATGCACAACCAGGAGATGAAATTATAATTGCTTCAGGAACCTATGAGGCTCCAGATAAAATTAATATAGGAGGAAGAGCAGCTAGATTTGCTTCAGATAAAAATGGTACAGCTTCGCAACCTATCATTATGAGAGCACAAAACCCTTCCAATCCACCAATATTAAAAGGTGAAAATGGGAAGTATGATGGATATGTATTGCACATGCTAGGAGATTATTGGGAAATAAAAAATATAATTTTTGAAGAAGGTTCTAAAGGAATTGTATTGGATAATGCCAATAATGGAATCCTAGAAAATCTAACAGTTAGAGAATTAGGAGAAGAAGGAATTCATTTAAGAGATGGGTCGAGTTCTAACCTTGTAAAAGATTGTCGAGTATATAATGTGGGTATCAAAAAACCAGGAATTGGAGAAGGTTTATATGTGGGATCTGATAAAGGACAGCATGATGATTACGAAAGAGAATGTAATAATAATATTATTGATGGTTGTATTGTAGGGCCTAATGTAACAGCAGAAGGTGTCGATGTAAAAGAAGGAACTAAAAATACAATTATCCGTAATTGTACTTTCTCTGCGCAAGGGATATCTGGGGAAAATAGTGCAGATGCTTTTATTGACCTTAAAGGAGCTTATGGTTTTGTATATAACAACATCTTTAATTTGGATGGATCTACGATTATTAATGCTGGAGTTGATTTTTTAGATAGAGGAACTGGATTCAATACTGGTTTTAGAAATGCAATTTTTGATAATACTTTTAATTTAGGTAGTAGAGCTAACGAAATTCAAACAGCAAGAAAAAAACAAGGAGACCCTTCAGAAATTCACGTATGGAATAATACGCGTAATCCAAACTCTCCAGATTTCCCTATAAGTGATGGAACTACGAATTTTGTAACACAATCTTGCCCAAGTTGGAATATTATCCCTTGTGGTGGAGGTGGAGAAAATCAGGCTCCAAGTGTAAGTATTACATCTCCTACTAATGGACAATCATATCAAGAAGGAGATAATATAACAATAATAGCTAATGCATCAGATTCAGATGGAAGTATAACAAAAGTTGAATTTTATAACGGCTCTGTAAAATTAGGAGAAGATTCTTCACCTCCATACCAGTATAATATAAATAATGTGCAAGCAGGTAATTATAATTTAACTGCAAAAGCAACGGATAATGATGGAGCAACAACAACTTCTGGTAATGTAAATATTACGGTATCTAACGATAATGGAGGAGATAATACGCCTCCTGCAATTTCTTTCGAAACACCTACTGGTAATTTAACAGTCGATGAAGGATATAGTAGCCTATATATTAAAGTAAATGCTTCAGATAGTGATGGAACCATAGACAATGTAAAACTTTATATCAATGGTAATTTTATAAGACAAGAAAGATTCGATCCTTATGAATGGGGACATAGCACATCACCTAACCCAGCAGAAACAACTGGTTTAGTAACTGGGAATCATACATTTCGAGCTACAGCTACAGATAATGAAGGAGCCACTTCCGAGACCACCTTTACATTAACAGTAACAGGTGAAGATACTGGTGGAGGCAATGATTGTTTATTTGGAACTCCTTCTAGTGGTGCTTTACCAGCGTTTGATGGAGTATCTTTTACAGAAGTACATGTGTTGGGAAGCGGTGGTCCTGCGTTGGATAACTTTAGAAAATTTAGTATTAATTGGAATCCACAGTATAATGGATTGTATCAATTTGCAATGAATACTAATAACGGTGTGCCGAATTATTATGTAGACCTTAGACCTTTTAGTAGCACTAACTTTAATACTAGTAATCCTGAAGTAACGATAAGCAACTCAGGTTTTAGTGGATTAGATGGTTCTTATTGGGTAGCAAAAGACGGAACTAATTTTGTTATGGTCTCTAAAAGCGGAAACTTCTCAATTTATTTCAGTAACTCTGATACAGCTCCTAACTGTGATGATGATAAATCACCGGTAGATGAGGATAAATTAACCAATATTAAATTGTTTCCAAATCCTGTTAGTGATAACATACTTAACGTTACAGGGATAGCTCAGGAAAAATCTACTTTAGAAGTAGCTGATATGCAAGGTAAGATTGTACTTCAAGAGAATATTGAGAATACAGAAGTAGGTTTAGATGTTTCTAAACTTAAATCGGGTATGTATGTTCTCATTGTTAAAGGATTAAAATTCAGAAAATCCATTCTATTTACTAAACAGTAATAGTATTAGCCAATCATCATCATCAGGTAGCTGACTAAGTTATCTGATGATGATTCTAATGATTCAAAACGCATACAACATGAATTATAAATACGTAAAAAATAGTTTTACATTTATTTTGTTGAGCCTTACTTCATTCTTATTTGCTCAAGAAAACTATGTATATCAATATGATTTTGATCATTTGTCCTCTGGGCAATATAATAGAGATCAAATAAAAGAAGCACTAAATGTTTCCTTTTGTAAAGGAGCAGATGAAGGTAGGGTACATATTTCTGATTTTGAAACTCGCGGTAAGGTATTAGATGTTAAGTATCCTAAAGGACAGGTTAAAACCGGAGAAAGTGGTATGCATACTAAAGTACCGTTTGATGTAGAAGGAGAGTATGATGAATTATATATTAGTTATTGGATATACTTTCCAGAAGACTTTGAATTTCGAGCAGGTGGTAAATTACCTGGTTTAGCATATCAGACTTCAGAAAGGAATATGTCTTTACGTTTAATGTGGAGATACGATGGACTGGTTGAGTTCTATGTGCATTATAATACAGAACCTACTTGGGATGGATGGCATGCATCTATTAATTGGAGTCTAACAGATCCTTATGAAGAACCAAATGGAGAACCTCAGCCAGATCAAGTAAAATTTAAAAAAGGACAATGGAATCATGTAGAAATGTATAATAAGCTAAATACTCCTGGACAGAATGATGGAATAATGAGAGGTTGGTTAAATGGAGAGCTTGCAATAGATATTACAGATAATGGCGATTATAGACAAGTTGGAGAAGAAGATATTCATCTTAATATTATATATCTATCCACTTTTTTTGGGGGTAGTGATGAAACTTTCCAGCCTACCAAAGATCTAGAAGCATATTTCGATGATTTTATTGTTTCTACCACTAGAATTGGAGATGATGACGACAATGATGGAGACGGAGATAATGGAGGTGATACAAATCAATCACCAGTTGTAACATTCGCAACGCCTTCTGATGATACTACAGTAGATGAAGGATATAGTCTCGATGTTAAGGTTAACGCTTCTGACAACGATGGGAGTATTAGTAATGTAAAACTTTATATAGATAATAACCTTATAAGACAAGAAAGTGTTGCTCCTTATGAATGGGGTCATGCTTCATCGCCAAATCCAGATGAAGTAAATAATTTGCCTGTTGGTTCACATGTTTTTAAAGCGGTTGCAATAGATAATGATGGGGCAACTTCAGAAACTATATTTACGCTTACTGTACAAAATGAAGATACAGATAATAGTGATAATTGTTCCTTCGATACTCCTGTAAATAATAGTATCTCAAGTATTGAAAAGACGTCTTTTTCCGAAGCATACGTTTTAGGAAATAATGGACCTGCACTAGACAATTTTAGAAAGCTTACTATTAATTGGAATGAGGGTAATAATGGTTTATATCAATTTGCGATCAATACCAATAATGGAATTCCTAGTTATTACATAGATCTTAAAAATAAAGTAACTCATACGTTGGGACAATCAAGTCCTGAAATAACAATTAATGATTCTGGAATTTCTGGATTAGACGGTTCTTATTGGATTGCTAGAGATCAAGATAATTTTATAATGGTTTCTAAGACTAGAGGATTTACATTGTATTTCAGTAATTCTAATGAATTTCCTTCTTGCGATAATAAATCCCAACCTGATTTAGAAGAGGTAGATTCCTTTTCTTATTACCCAAATCCTGCCAATAGTTCAATTTTGCTAAGCGGTGTTGATCCATCTATTAGCGAAATAGTGATTTATAATATAAATAGTCAGAAAGTTAAATCAATAAAGCCAATTAAGGAAGAATCGATTTCAATTGATGTTACTTCATTACAGAATGGACTTTATTTTATCGAGTTAAAATCTTTCAAGGTAGCATCGAAAAGATATAAACTAATAAAGAATTAATAACCAAACTCAACTAATTAACTAATTAAAAATTTTATAATCATGAAAGAAAAGATTGTTTATAAACGGTATATAAATAAGAATGTTTTTACACTATCATTTTTGATAGTGATCGCACTTCTTTTTAATAATCAAGACACTTTTGCTCAATGTAATACTATAATCGATGTTGATTTTAATAATTGGAACAACAGACGATACTCTATTGCAGATATCAAAAATGATTTTAATAATAAAGTCAAACCTTGGACTGCATCTACATATAGAGGAGTAGAAGGTCCCGGCGCTGCAAGTAATTTGATAGAAAATACTCCGCAAGAAACAAGAATTGTTAATGGAACTTTACGAGCGCAGTATTTAAAAAATGATGCCTCAGGTAGATCAGGTGGTTTTCTCTTTGATCCTTATTTTGATGCCGTAGATGAAGCGTATTTAGAATATAAGGTAAAATTTGATGATAATTTTTTCTGGGCTACTGGTGGAAAATTGCCAGGGTTGGGAGGTTCTACCAGCGGGATTAATAGTGAAAGTACAGGTCGTGGAACTATTCCATCTGGATGTAAATACAATACAAATGGATGGTCTGCACGTTTGATGTGGAGAAGAAATAGGGCGCAAACCAATGCACCTTATCTTATTCTTTACAGTTACTTTGCCGAAAAACAAGATGGGAGTGCTAGAAAAGATGGAGATTGTGGAGACGGAAAAAGAATTTTTTCTAATCTGAAAGACGATAAATGGTATACAATCCGTCAGTACATCAAAATGAATACACCAGGCCAAAAAAATGGTAAAGTAATCATGTGGATTGATGGAGTAGAAACGTATCGTGATAACAATGCGAAAATTCGAAACTCAGGAAAAAGCAGCTTAAAAATCAATGCTTTAATTATGAATACCTATCGTGGAGGAAGTAGAACAGATCCTGTTTGGCATTCTCCAAGAACAGAATATACGTTTTTTGATGATTTTAAAGTTTGGACAGGATGTGGTAACCCACCAGACGGTGGCGAGGATAACAAACCACCACAAGTTGCATTAACCAATCCATCATCGAATAATCAAGAGTTTACACTTGGTGAGACGATTACCTTAAGAGCTAATGCCTCTGATCCCGATGGAGATGTTGATCGAGTTAACTTTAAAGTTAATGGTGGATATTATGATCAAGATCAAACGGCTCCTTATACTGTTACTTGGACACCGACTTCAGCTGGCACATACACTATAGGAGCACGAGCTTTTGAAGAAGGACAAGAAGGGCTTTCTACAGAAGTTTCAAGAACGGTAATTGTTAAGTCCCCAACTAGTAATCAAGCTCCAAATGTTTCATTTGCTTCACCATCTGGTAACATGACTGTAGATGAGGGATATGATCTAACAGTAGTTGCAAATGCTTCTGATTCTGATGGAAGTGTTTCTAATGTAAAATTATATATCAATAATAGTCTTATTCGTCAAGAAAATGTAGCACCTTATGAGTGGGGTCATGATAGTTCTCCAAATCCACAAGAGTTAAATGGAAGATCTGCTGGGACGTATACAGTTAAAGCTGTAGCTACTGATAATGATGGTAAACAAAGTGAAGCCACTTTTGCTTTAACTGTAAAAGGAGATGATGATAATGGAGGCGATGGAGATGGTAATAATAGTTGTTCATTTGGTACACCTATCAATAGTGGTCTTAGTGCTATGGATAAGATATCGTATTCTAATGTTCATATTTTAGGAAGTGATGGTCCAAAACTTGGTAATTTCCGAAAGTTTACCATTAATTGGGTTCCTGCTAATAACGGATTATATCAGTTTGCAATCAATACAAATAATGGTTCACCAAATTGGTATGTAGACTTTAAAACTACAATGACTTTTCAGTTGAAGAATTCTAATCCAGAAGTTACTTTGAACAATACTGGATTTGAAGGTTTAGATGGATCTTATTGGGTCACACAAGAAGCTAATAGTTTTGTAATGGTTTCTAAGATAAAGGACTTCGCTATATATTTCAGTAACTCATCATCTGTTCCAGATTGTAATCGATCTTCAGGTATTGATAATATTGAAGAGAAGATGATTGTTTATCCTAATCCTGTCAAGGATAATGTTATCTACATTGGTGGTTTGTCTACAAAGACTAAGGTCTTACAGATTGTTGATCTCCAAGGACGAATAATCAAAGAATTAAATTCTACAAACACTTCAGAAACTATGGATGTTTCAGAACTTCCTTCTGGTCCATATTTACTGATTAGTAGAAGTAAGAACGCTAAACAATCCTTTTTATTCATTAAATAAGGAATAGGTATAACCCCACCAAACTAGTCAAGCATACATAGATTGATAGATAATTATCAATCTATGTATACTATATCAAAATGTAGAACAGTAGGTTACCGATATAGCACAATTTTTTTTTACATCATTTTTTTAGCTGTCAAAATAAGGTGGCTTAGTAGACTAGTTTCCATTATTAAAATTTTAACCTCAAAATGATCATGAATTATTTTACTAACTCAAATAAAACAAAAACAGTCTTTGCCTGTTTGATATGTTTTTTATTAACTAATTATTATAGTATTGCACAAATTCAATTAGAAGAAGAAACAAAGATTACAGATGTCGGTTTGTTTTTCGATGGAAAAAAAGTAGATCGAAATGCTCCAAATAATGGGTCCGGATATGATTATTTTTTTGGAAATAGGATATCAGCCCATGGAGATTGTATTAAGAAGTATAAACAATTTGTTTTTATGACTTGGTATAAAGGAGGTAAATATAATAGACATGTTATGCTTTCTAGGTATAATACCAGTACAGGTGTCATTAAAACTATTGAGTTTCCTCATACTCATACCGGGTTAAACGGTAAATGGTGGATAGGAGAATCTCATAATACAATAGCAGTTGGTATTAGTCCTAAAAATGGAACTATCCACATGCTTTATGATATGCACGCCTATAAGAACACAGGATTCTCCAAAAATGATTACTTCCGATATGCTTACTCTAAAAAGAATGCCGCTACTGTTTCAGATTCAGATTTTAAACTGAATTTGTTTATTCCGGATGGAACTAATGACTATACCCATGTAAGTCTAAATGGCACTTCCGATCCTGAACAGTTTCAAAGTCTTACGTACCCTAAGTTTTTTTTAAATGATGGTGGAGACTTACTTATGTATATGAGAAGAGGAGGTCATAATAATGGCGCATATGTATTTAGTAAATACAACGCAGGTACTTCAAAATGGGATGAGCTTACTCAATTTAATAAATTAAATGCTAAAAATAATGGTCAACAATTTAATTGGGGACTATATGGGAGCATGAAATACGTAAATGGTAAACTTAGAGTTGGTTTTCAAAGAAGGAGTGCAAACAATAACGATAAATACTTGTATCAAAATGGTTTTTATTATGGGTATTCTAATGACCAAAGTGGTAAAAGTCAATGGAAAGATCATTTAGGAGGAGCAATTAACATTCCATTTGCTAACGCTGATTTATTGAAAGTGTATGAACCTGGAAATTTGGTTTCTGCAACCGGTAAAGATGAAGTTTTTATGGTACAAGGTTTTGATTGGACTGTTACAGATAGGGGAGATGTACATATTATTGGTAAAGTTAGAGACACTAAAAATAACGTAACCAAAAATGTACATACGTATAAGCCAGCGGGTAGTTCAAGTTTTATTACTTCAACAAATTTTTCGGGTGGAGATCAATTATATACATATGATAATAATATTTACATCATTGGCACCAATAATGACCGTGTTTACGTAGAGAAAGCGGATGGAGGTAAAAATAATTTTACAAGAATATATGCTCCAACAAATGGAAAGAAATTTAGATTCGGTGTTCCTTATATCAATGATGGAAAATTGTACTACTACTTGATGGAAAAGAAATCAGGAGATAAGCAGCCATTGTACTTACAGATTATTGATTTAGGAATTAAGAACGAAGAAAATAAACCACCGACAGTTTCCTTAACGAATCCTGTACAAGATAATCAAGAGTTTATTCTAGGAGAAACTGTTGCGCTAGGAGCAAATGCCTCGGATCCAGATGGAAATTTAGATTATGTCAATTTTAAAGTAAATGGTTCCTTTTTTAGACAAGATCAGGATAGACCTTTTAATGTTACCTGGACACCAACAGCAGCAGGGACATATACCATTGGAGCTAAGGCTTTTGATAAAGAAGGACTTTCTATAGAAGTTTCAAGAACTGTGATTGTTAAGACACCAACTAGTAATCAAGCTCCAAATGTTTCATTTGCTTCACCATCTGGTAACCTTACTGTAGATGAGGGATATGATCTAACGGTAGTTGCAAATGCTTCTGATTCTGATGGAAGTGTTTCTAATGTAAAATTATATATTAATAACAGTTTAGTTCGTCAAGAGAATGTAGCACCATATGAGTGGGGTCATAATAGTTCTCCAAATCCACAAGAGTTAAATGGAAGATCTGCTGGGACGTATACAGTTAAAGCTGTAGCTACTGATAATGATGGTAAACAAAGTGAAGCCACTTTTGCTTTAACTGTAAAAGGAGATGATGATAATGGAGGCGATGGAGATGGTAATAATAGTTGTTCATTTGGTACACCTATCAATAGCGGTCTTAGTGCTATGGATAAGATATCGTATTCTAATGTTCATATTTTAGGAAGTGATGGTCCAAAACTTGGTAATTTTCGAAAGTTTACTATTAATTGGGTTCCTTCTAATAACGGATTATATCAGTTTGCAATCAATACAAATAATGGTTCACCAGATTGGTATGTAGACTTTAAAACTACAATGACTTTTCAGTTGAAGAATTCTAATCCAGAAGTTACTTTGAACAATACTGGAATTGAAGGTTTAGATGGATCTTATTGGGTCACACAAGAAGCTAATAGTTTTGTGATGGTTTCTAAGATAAAGGACTTCGCTATATATTTCAGTAACTCATCATCTGTTCCAGATTGTAATCGATCTTCAGGTATTGATAATATTGAAGAGAAGATGATTGTTTATCCTAATCCTGTCAAGGATAATGTTATCTACATTGGTGGTTTGTCTACAAAGACTAAGGTCTTACAGATTGTTGATCTCCAAGGACGAATAATCAAAGAATTAAATTCTACAAACACTGCAGAAACTATGGATGTTTCAGAACTTCCTTCTGGTCCATATTTGCTGATTAGTAGAAGTAAGAACTCGAAACAATCCTTTTTGTTCATTAAATAAGAAAAAAGGTATAACACTAACTAAACTAGTTAAATACATATATAAGTTAATAATAAGATTATCAATTTGTATATACTAATACCATCGTGAATTATGAAAAAAAATGAAATTAGAAATACGGTTTTTATAATAATATTTCTATTAGCAGGGGTTTATGCACATAGCCAAGTGCTTTGGTATGGAGATCCTAATAAGAGTGTGAATAGTAGCTTCAGAAGATTTGATTCTGGTAATGCTGGAGATTACTGTAATAATCAATCTAATAATTCATCTACAGCTACTACTACGAATGATTCGGAATATGGAAAAGTTTGGAGAGTTCGTAAACCGAAAGGTCAGAAAAGAGGGGAATTTGCCAGAACGACGGGTACGGTTAATAATCATCTGCCTAAGGATGGGGATGTACTATATTATGGATGGAGATGGAAAATAAATTCAACACCTAACATTACTAGCGGAATCGCTGTGTGGCAGTGGAAAACTGATGCTGGTAATAAAAATAACACTCAAAATTACCCTCTTAATATGGGGTATGGCAATGGGAACTTAAGTCTTAGTGCTTGGGGTCCTTGTTATCCGTCGTGGAATTCTTGTAGTGGATCTATTAGCAGACGCAAAACTACTTTATGGAATAAATCTATTCCAGAAAATACTTGGGTGAGTTTTGTCATAAAAATAAAACTGTCTAGAAATAAAGATGTAGGATATATAGAATTCTGGTATAATGGAGAGAAACAAACTTTAACCAATTCAGGATTTCAGGATTATAAAGTAACGTTGTCCTCGGATGGTAAGAGAGCATATCATAAAACATTTGATGGTACTGTTGTATATCCGAAATGGGGATCATATAACTCTAATGCGTGCAACTTTGATGTTAGCACTTATTATGACGAAATGAGAGTCGCAACAACTTTAGTAGCTGCAACTCCTTCGGGGACTTCTTCTGATTCTAATAAACCACCAACAGTAGCCTTAACGAATCCATCTCAGAATAATCAAGAGTTTACTTTAGGAGAAACAATTGTCTTAAGAGCAAACGCTTCGGATCCTGATGGCGATGTAGGTCGAGTTAATTTTAAAGTAAACGGTAGCTATTATGATCAAGATCAAACAGCTCCTTATACGGTTACTTGGACACCAACAGTAGCAGGAACATATACAATAGGCGCAAGAGCTTTTGAAGAAGGACAAGAAGGGCTTTCTACAGAAGTTTCAAGAACGGTAATTGTTAAGTCACCAACTAGTAATCAAGCTCCAAATGTTTCATTTGCTTCACCATCTGGTAACATTACTTTAGAAGAGGGATATGATCTTACCGTAGTTGCAAATGCTTCTGATTCTGATGGAAGTGTTTCTAATGTAAAATTATATATTAATAACAGTTTAGTTCGTCAAGAGAATGTAGCACCATATGAGTGGGGTCACAATAGTTCTCCTAATCCACAAGAAGTAAATGGAAGATCTGCAGGAACGTATACAGTTAAAGCTGTAGCTACTGATAATGATGGCAAACAAAGTGAAGCGACATTTACTTTAACTGTTCAAGGAGACAACACTGGAGGAAGCGATAATTGTGCCTTTGGTACACCTATCAATAGTGGTCTTAATGCTATGGATAAGCTTACGTATAGTAATGTTCATGTTTTAGGTAGCGATGGTCCCAAACTTGGTAATTTCCGAAAGTTTACCATTAATTGGGTTCCTGCTAACAATGGATTATATCAGTTTGCTATCAATACAAATAATGGTTCACCAGATTGGTATGTAGATTTTAAAGCTACAATGACTTTTCAGTTTAAGAATTCTAATCCAGAAGTTACTTTGAACAATACTGGATTTGAAGGTCTCGATGGTTCTTATTGGATAGCTAGAGACGGTGCTAATTTTGCACTGGTTTCCAAATCTGAAGGATATACGATATATTTCAGTAATTCGGTATCTGCTCCAAATTGTAATAGGTCTAATCCAGCAATTGATGTTTCGCAGATTAAAGCTTTTCCTAACCCTTTGTCGGATTCTTTTTTAACCATTTCAGGAATGTCCTCAGAATTAAAAACTCTTCAGATAATTAGTGTTGAAGGGAAAGTAGTAAAAGAGTTTATGACTGAAAAAGAAATAGAAACTGTGGATGTTTCAGAATTACCATCTGGTTCCTATTTCTTATCTATTAAATCGATAGGATTTAAAGAATCTTTATTGTTTGTAAAAAAATAAGATTGGTAATAGCTAACTAGGATATTTTTTGAGATCAAAATATCCTAGTTTTATTAGTCATAACTATATAAAAATCATTTTGTATTATCTTTTTAAAGATCATATTTAGAATTAAAACTTGATATTTTTCGACACGAGTATAGTAGGAAAGAATAATCTATAATAAAAACCTTAATAATATCTATAAAGTATCTATAAAAATTTAATGTAAATAAATGTTTGTCAGTTGTTTAAGTGAATTTTCACTCATGTTTAAAACTTGAATTTTTCTTCGAAATTCAATACTATTGTATGATAATATTTAATAAGAAAATCCAGACGCTCTTGTTAAATTTTTTATATCATAGTTAAGAAGCATTGAACAAATATTATTGGGAATTTTAATTTATAATTTTAAAAATTTATTTATGATAATAATCATTCCAAAAACAACTGTTCTAAATATCAAGTGATAACTAGCATTTGACTCTTAAAATATTTCTTCCCTTAGATCTTTAATATTTTAATTCGGTTACTAATATGTATATCCAGTATAGTGATTTATTTCATTAAATGGATTTGACCTTATTAATAAAATTAATGATAAAAATTGCGATTTCGAATACATTAAATAGGTGCTTAGAAATGATCTAAGATACCATAATAAGCTTAGTGTTTATAGATCAATTATTGTCTCTATAGGTGCTCAATAACATAACACAAACTCACAACTAAAACCTAATAAATTATGAATACAACTAAAAGTTACCTCCATAAATGGCGATACCTATTAAAACACAACAGTTTCATTACATTAATTTTATTGATGTTCCTTATATTTTGTGTAAGTAAAATTTTTGCTACTTCTAACGATACACCCACAAAAATTACTTCATCTTTTGATTGTGCTCCACCTACTATTAGTTTGGTTACTATTAGACCTGTTCAATCTGGATTATGGACACAGGCATCAACTTGGCCCAATGGTAATCTACCAACAGCAAATGATGATATAGTTGTTCCTCCTGGAATAACTTTAACTATGGTAGGAACTTGTAGAGCCAAAAACATCACTGTACAAGGAAAACTTGGTGCAGTAAACTATCAATCTCCAGGTGCTTGGATAGATTTAGAAGCACAAAGTATTATGGTTGCTAACGGAGGGTATATGGAAGTAGGAACTGAAAATCAGCCTTACTATGCAGATAAAGGCCCTGGAGGCATTAGATGTCAAATAACACTTACGGGTAACAAGATTGCTAATGCGGCAGCATCATATAAAGCAATTATGGTAATGGGCGGAGGCCGCTTAGAATTGCATGGAAAGAAAAGAATAAGTTGGACCAATCTAGCAAGTACTGCAAATGTAGGAGCAACGCAAATTACCCTAAAAGATCAGGTAGATTGGGAAGTAGGGGATAAGATCGCACTTACTGCCACAGGATTGGCCAGTTCGCAATCAAAAGCTTGGAACAATGTGGATGAAGCTACAATAACTGCTATTAGCGGTAATAAAAGAACACTTACACTATCACCGCCTCTTAAATTTAAACATATTGGAGGATCTAAAACATATACTAGAGACAGAGATGGAAAAACTTGGGATGTAAATATTCAAGGAGAAGTTGGTTTGTTATCACACTATATTAAAATTCAAGGTAAAATGGATGGAAATAATGAGCAAACTGGCTTTGGAGGTCATATTATGCTCATGAAAGGTTCTACTTCTCATTCAGAAAATATAGAGTTATACAAAATGGGACAAAAAGGTGTGTTAGGTCGATACCCTTATCACTGGCACTTAAATGAAGATCAATCAAATGGTAGTTATCTAAGAAATAGCAGTGTGCATAAATCCTTTAATAGAGCTGTTACAATACATGGTACAGATTACGTCACTGTCGATGGTGTATTTGCTTACGACCAAATTGGTCACGGTATTTTTTTAGAAGATGGAGGAGAACGATTTAATACCATTAAAAATAATGTAGTATTTGTTACCAGAAGGCCAAAACCAGGTGAAGAATTGACTCCTTCTGATAATGAAGCTAATGAAGCACAAAATAGAACACCAGCATCTTATTGGATTACTAACCCTAATAACTATTTCGAAAATAATGTGGCCGCGGGTACAGAAGGAACAGGATTTTGGTTCGCTTTTCCAGAAAAACCTATGTTTGATTCTGGTAATTTAGCTTATTTCCAGGGGATGAACCCAACAACGGAACCCTTAGGGCGATTCGATGGTTTTGTAGCACATACTTGTATGACTGGCTGGGATGTTTTTGATCAGTTAAACCCTGATCATTCAATAAAAAAGAATTTTGGATGGAAAGTTAATTCTAGGCAACTGATTAAAGATGGTTTGTTTTATGGAAATGATCAAGCTTTATATAGCGGATTAGGTGTAGGAGGAATAAATGAAAACACAGTTTTTTATAATTGTGCTTTTAGTGATAATAAAACGGTTTCTATGCTTGCAGGTGATCTTACGATAGAGAATAGCCTTTTTAATGTTGATACAGATTTAGGTGTTTTTGATGGTGTACGAGAATTCTTTAGATTTTATGATGGTCCTGGTAGACATTTTGATTGCCATTTTGAAGGATGGAACCGATCTAATGCCGAAATGATTAAGCAAATCACAGGTGGTGGAGCAACTGAGAATTTTAATCCTACATTTAGAGGAACTACCAAAGGATTTTCTGAACCTTTCCCATTTAGATTTTTTCAACTGCCAAATACTACTGATACTCGTACAAGAAAGGTTGGACAATTTTTCAAAGATTATGATGGAACGATGTTAGGAAAACCTGGTACGTTGATTCGAGATATTCCATTTCTTAGAGATGGACATGAATACAGACATTCTTCTTGGAGAAATGCGGCTCGATCTGATTATTATTTTGCAGGATTATGGATGGCAAGAATCAATGCAAGTGGAGTTCGTATGTCGGTAGTTCGATCTAAGCCCGGTACTGAAGATGTTTGTTTTTACGAATCTGGATCATCGTCATCTGGAACCTATAAATTTCCAATGATTGTTAATGAAGATTTTATGTATACATACTATTTTGATAAAGCCCCAGCAAATAAAAGTATATTACTTATATGGAATAGGGGAGACGCGGGAGATTTAGGATTAGCTTGCTTAAAAGGTTTGGGAAAACTAGGAAATTTTAGAGTAAACGGTGCTCCGCTACTAAATTCTAGAGTAGCAGTAGAAAATGCTACAAATAATGGATATTTTATAGCAGGAAATGGAGATGTGTATATTAAATTTAGAGCGGTTGGAGGAGATGATAGAGTAAATGTTACCTTAAATTGGGATAACAATGGAGGTTTTCAACCTTCTAATCTTCCTTGTACAACAAACGACCTTGATGGAGTTACTGCTCTAGATAGTGATGGTGATGGAAGGCCCGATATCACTGAAATAGATACTTGTGGAAACCCAAACAATGCATCCGATTTAAACTTCGGATTTAGTAATACCAATGAAAATTTTGAACGCTTCAATATTGCCGCCGCTAATACCAGTAGCGATCAACATTGGTTGATAAGAGCAGATAACTCGAATGATCCCTATATTGTAAGAAGTGGATTTAAATTTGACGGGAATCAGGTTTCCCAATTAAGAATTAGAACTAAGTCTGAGGCAACTGGGTCATATCAACTATTTTGGACTACAATTAATGAGAATAATTTTTCAGCTGCTCGATCAGTAACAGTGACCCCACAAGCCACAAATGTCTTTGAAGAACTTGTGTTTGATATGAGTAATCTCAACAGCTGGATGGGGCAAACCATTACCAAACTTCGATTAGATTTTCCTGGAAATCCTTCTGGATCTAGTCATTATTGGGTTGATTATATTCATGGACCAAATGCATCGGATGACCCTTGTGATAATTCACCAGAAATTGTATTTACAAATCCTACAAATAACGAGTTAGAAGAAGGTGATGATTTAGGTGTAGTAGTCTCTGTTACCAATGGAAGTGTTTCAAATATTAGACTTTATCTAAATGATGTTTTGGTACGACAAGAAGGAGGAGCTCCTTATGAATGGGGGACAGCAAATACCAACCAAAATGATAATACTTTATTAAATCTTGCGGCAGGAACTTATGAGTTAAAGGCTATAGCAACCACTACCAGTGGTGAAACTGTCACCAAAATCAAAACGATCATAGTAAATGATGTAAATGGAACTGCAATTCCAATACCAGGAGGTTTTGAAGCTGAAGCATTTACTAATATATCAGGCAGTGTTCGTGAAGAGAATACACCTAGTGGAGGACAAAACCTTGGTTTTATATTAAATAACAATTATACTGAGTATCAGATTGATGTTGAGGATTCGGGAAGTTATGATTTTACGGTATTTACTTCAAGTAATACTAATGGCGGTACCATTGAGATTTATGCGAATAACTCTTTAAAAGAATCTATACAGATCCCAGGAAATGGTAATTGGCATTCATATCAATCACATACTAGTTCTATTTCACTTTCCGGTGGAAACCAAACATTACGATTGGTATACACTGGTGGAGCTGGGTATTTATTTAATTTTGATAAAGTTGAAGTTACAAAACCTTCGCTTGTGGAAACAACTACAAGCCTTTCTCCAATTCACGATGCTTACTTAGATAATAGTACAAGATTTAATAATACTATGGTGAGATTAGAAGGTGGAAGACGTACCGGATATTTAATGTTTGATCTAGCTGGAATTAATGGAGAGATTACTGATGCGATATTAGAATTTGAAGTATTTGGTGATGCAGGAAATGGAGAAGTACTAGTCCAAGAGGCAGCACATAACGGTTGGACAGAGACCAATCTCTCTCTTCAAAATAAACCTGCCACAAAAGCACAGATTATAGGTTCTAGAACAGGTGCATATGCAATAGGTTCTACCATACAAATTCGGGTAGATCTTTCTAAAGTTTTGACTAATGAGAAGCTCAGTCTTATTTTAGAAATGAATGGAGGCAATGATTTTGCTTTTGGATCCAAGGAAAATGGAACTACAGGAGCTCCAAAATTGGTAATTACTTATTTAGAGAATAAAAATCCTGACAACGTTGATGATAACGACCCTATTCTTTATCCAAATCCAGTAAAGAATATCTTACGTGTTTCTGGTGCGGATTTTTCCAAAGTCATTAAGGTATACGATTTGTTAGGTGCAGAAAAGATTAGTCAATCTTTGGATGAATCAGAAAATGAGATTGATTTTAGCCAGCTGTCCAAAGGAGTCTATATGGTGCGAATTATAGATATAGAGAATCGTCGATCAGATTTAATGATATATAAAATTGTAAAAACAAATTAAAGAGAATGATAAACAATCTCAAGGTATTTTTCCTTGAGGTTGTTTATATATTGTATAAGCTTTTATAAATCAAATAACCTAGGAAGCCATAAACTTAACTCTGGAATATATGTGATTAAAACTAATACTAGAATCATAATTAAAAACAAAGGCATCAAAGGACGAATTACTTTCTGAATACTTAATTCTGCTACACTACACCCTACAAAAAGTACAGAACCTACAGGAGGCGTGCATAATCCGATACAAAGGTTTAGAATCATAACAATACCAAAGTGGATAGGATTCATTCCTAAATCTGTTACAATAGGTAAAAAAATTGGAGTGAAAATCAATACTGCTGGAGTCATATCCATAAAGACTCCCACAAATAATAAAATTAGATTGATAAGTATTAAAATAATAATTGGATTATCACTAATTGAAAGTAATGCGTTACTAATTTCTTGAGGAATGTTTTCATAAGACATTACCCAAGACATTGCAATAGAGGTTGCAATTAGTAATAACACGATTGATGAGGTTTTTATAGTTTCTAATAATATCGGAGCAATGCTTTTAAGTGAAATTTCTTTATACACAAGAGCTAATATAAAAGTGTAAATAACTGCTATTGCAGAAGCCTCAGTAGCTGTGAAAATTCCGGCAACGATTCCTCCAATAACAACTACAAGTAAAAGAAGACTTGGTAATGCATCTAAAAATCGTTTAAGAAAAACCTTAAGACTAACTAGTTTTTCGGTAGGATACTTTTTGATTACCGAATAAATACCAGCGACTAACATTAAAGCAAATCCAATCAATAAACCTGGGACATATCCAGCTACAAATAGAGCAGCAATAGAAACACCACCACTAGCTAGAGAATATATAATTAAAACATTACTTGGTGGGATTAATAAACCTGTCGTAGAACTAGTTATATTTACAGCAGCACTAAAAGATTTATCATACCCTTCTTTTTCCATCATTGGATTCATAAACCCACCAATAGCAGAAGCAGCTGCAACGGCGGAACCGGATATTGCACCAAAAAGCATACAAGCAAATATATTTACAAAAGCCAATCCTCCTGGTAAAGGTCCTACAATAGCTTTTGCGAAATTTATGAGTCGTACTGCAATACCGCCTCGATTCATAATTTGACCTGCTAATATGAAAAAAGGAATTGCAGAAAGGGTAAAACTGTCCAAAGATGTTGCCATTCTTTGCGCTAACGTAGTAACTGATGGCATAAATGGCATGGCTACAATAAGGGTAAATAGTCCGGATAGACCAATGGCATACGCTATGGGAACTCGAATTGAGAGTAATACAAGAAAACTTAATGTTAGGATCAAAACTTCAGTATAATTCATAATACAAGATCTTTTTTACGTAATAGTATGACTAAAGAATAATAACAGATCAATAAGCCACTTATAGGAATTACCAAATAAATAAATCCTAAAGGAATTTCTAGTGTAGCTGATTTTTGCTGAAACACAAATGTTAACCAACAAAGTCTTACTCCTCCGATAACCATAACAAGAAATCCAAAAATTAAAACAGATCCTTGCACAATCCTTTCATATAATTTTTGTCTTTTAGCTACAATATGAGAAGGTATCAGATCTATGGCAAGATGTAAGCGTTTTCCTGTGGCGTATGCCGCTCCCAATAGGCCTAGCCATATTAAGGAGAAGCTCGAAATCTCGTCAGTAATAGTACTGGGGGATTTTAATAAAAACCTTGAAAACACCTGCCATATAACACTAAATAACATCAATGAGAATATTAGAATTAGCGCTTTTTCTAAAAATGTATCTATTGTTTTTCTCATTGCTTTGTGTTTTTGATATTCTTAATTAAGGATAGCATATCAGGATTATCTTGAAACATTTTTTGAATACTTTCTGTCTCCTGTTCGAACAAAGTTTTGTCAGGAGTTATAATTTCGACTCCAGATGTGGTAATAATATCCAAGGATTCCTTTTCTGATGCAGCCCATAACTTACGTTGTTCTATTGTAGATTCTCTCGCAGCTTCTTTTAACCAGATTTGTTCTTGCTCCGATAATCGTTCCCAAGTATCTAAACCAATTAATAAAACATCAGGAACGGCAGTATGTTGATCAAGACTAAAGTATTTACATATTTCATAATGTTTAGAGGTATAAAAACTGGGCAGGTTGTTTTCTGCGCCGTCGACAACACCTTGTTGTAGAGCTGTGTATAATTCTCCCCATGAAATGGGAGTGGGAGATCCTCCTAAAGAATTGACCATTGCAACAGCCATATTACTTTTTTGAACTCTTATTTTCAAACCCTTAAGATCTTCTGGAGTCGTTATAGGCTTCTCTTTTGTATAGAAACTACGACTTCCTGCATCATAAAAAGTTAACCCTCTTAGTCGATATTTATCTCCTTTAGTAAGCATTTCATCTCCAATAGCTCCATCAAAAACCTGAAAAGCGTGTTGTCTATCTCTAAATAGATATGGAATACTAAAAACCTTGTATTCTGTGATAAAGTTTTCTAAGACAGCTGCAGAAACTTTGGTAATGTCTAGACTTCCAATTTGTAGTAATTCAAGACATTCACGTTCTGCACCCAATTGACCACTTGGGTATAATTTAACTTGTAAAGTTCCGTTTGATTTTTTTTTAAGTTTTTCACCTAAAATAATCATTGCTTTATGCACAGGATGTTTGGTGTCTAATGTGTGCGCTAGTCTTAGTATTTTGACTTCTTTTTTCGTAGAACAAGATCCTATTATTAATAGTCCTATAAAAAGTGGAAATAGTATCTTGATTCTCATGATATTAGTTGTTTTTAATTTCTTTAATGCTCACCAATACTTCTTTTATATCCGAAGAAAGTTTTAAGAAATCGTTGTTCTTAATATTGTTTTTACTAAAAAGTAGAGATCCCATTCCAACACAACTTACTCCAGAATCAAACCATAATCTTAAATTTTCCAGAGAAGGTTGTACACCTCCGGTAGGCATTATTTTAGTTTTAGGTAAAACAGTTTTAATAGCTTTGATGAAATCTACACCTAAAACATTACCAGGGAAGGCTTTAATTAATTTTGCTCCTAGTTGTTGAGCACTATAAACTTCTGTAACGGTAGCACATCCTGGGACCCATAACACTTCTTTTTTATTGCAATAATTAGCGATTTCAGGGATTAATGCCGGAGAAACTATAAAATCTGCTTGAGCGTTAAGAAATTGTTCAACCTCAGTTTTGGTAAAAATGGTTCCTATACCTAGAATTAGATCATTGTACTTTAATGCATGTTTTCGTAATTCAGTAAAAACGGAGAGTGCTTTTTCATTTCTATTTGTGAATTCAAAAACTCTTATACCTGCTTCATATGAAGCATCTAATACTTTTTTAGTAACTTCAATATCTTGATGATTAAAAACGGGAATTAATCCGGTTTTTTCCATTATTGTGATGATGTGTTCTGCAGAGTTTTTCATTTATCTCAATAGTCTTCCAATGTTATCCCCTTGTACTAGTTGTTCTATTTCTTCTACAGAAACTAAATTTGCATCTCCAAGAATTCCATGTTTCAATACTGCAGAAGCCACGGCAAATTCAAGAGCATCATCCTCTTCTTTGTGCATCAATCCATAAATTAATCCTGCCATAAAAGCATCACCACCGCCAATGCGATCTACAATGTTTTCCATAGTATAAGTTTTAGAGACATTGTACTTATTATTTCTCCAAAGTATTGCCGATAACTTATTTTGAGATGCAGAAAGGATTTCTCGTTGGGTATTAGATAGCGTATGCACAGTAGTGTATTTCTGCTGTACTTTTTTACATCCTTCTTCAAAGTTGTTTGCTGAAATGTCTAGGCAATTTTCAAAATCAGTAAGCCCACCTACGATAACATTAGTTTTGCTAATAAGCTCAGGCATTATTTCTAAAGGTGATTTCCCATATTGCCATAGGTTTCTTCTATAATTAATATCTCCACTTACTGTTATTCCTAATTTTTGAGCCGAAGTCAAAGCATCGAGACATAGTTGAGCTGCGGATTCAGAGATCGCCGGTGTGATTCCTGTCCAATGAAACCAATCTACATCTTTTAAAATTTCGTCCCAGTTAAAAATAGTAGGGTTTAATTTTGAAAAGGAAGAATCAAAACGATCATATATGATTTTAGAAGATCGTTGCATAACACCATTTTCTAAAAAATAAAGCCCCATTCTTCCATCATTGAATTTTATGTTATTGGTGTCAACTCCTGACTTTTTTAAGTAGTTGCAAGCAGTTTTTCCTATGGAATGATTTGGAAATGAAGTGATATGAGTAGCGCTGACATTCCATTGTGCAAGAGAGATTGAAACATTAGCTTCTGTTCCGCCAAAATGTACCTTATATGTATTCGATTGCTCGAATCGCTCATTCGTTGCGGTAGTAAGACGCATTAGAACCTCACCTAAAGTAATAACTCTTTTCTCCATTTTATTCTATTAATATTGGATTTGATAATTTTTCGCTCATTTCGGAAACTATTTTATCAAAACCTTCATAGGTATTGAATTGGACATTGGATTGTTCCCATCCGGCAAGGAAATAAAAAGTAGAAGGTTTTTTATTAGAAGCATTCATTACAGTGTAGTAAGTTGTTGTAATATCTGTGTTTTCCTTTGGAGCTTCTCCTTCGTTTATAAAATCATCTTTAGGGATTATGATCGCCATACCTAACAAATCATTGTTCTCTGATTGTGCTCCGAAAGTCTCTAGAACAAAATGGTTTTTTGATTTTTTAGAATATTTATCGTTAGGTTTTAAATTTACAATACCCGTAACCAAATCCATTTGATTGGTCGCACCTCTAAAAAACACTTGACTCTGGTACCCCCATTGTCCTTTCCAAATGGTAATTCTATGGACAACATCTATATTTTGATCTCCAATTTTTGAATTCCTGTAAATCATGTCAAAAACTGATCTTATAGGCCCTTCCATAACAGTTTTAAATTCTGCTTGGTCCTTACCAGTAAGCCTGATCAGTGAGTCATTATATTTTATAGCCAATGCTCCAGCTCCAAGAGAGTTTCCAACTTTTAGGACATCCATCCCCCAGTCATCTAATTCATGATAATTTCCTTCTCCTAAACCTACGCGATCTAATACAAGTTCGGAGGTGTTTTTTCCAAAAATATCAATACCATTTCGTGGATCAAAATAGAATCTAAAGCCTACTTTATCATTCTCCCAAGCGGGTCCTTCCATTTGATAAAAAATACTATCATTGGTTCGTGGGTCACCTGTTCGCTTTTGCTCTAAAACTTCTTTTACAGTATTTTTATTAGTTCCAATTCCGAACCTAATATTTGTTCTTGGAGTAAACGAAGGAATACTTTCTGTAGCTATTGTTGTTAATTCTAGTTTTTGAGTTTGATTTGCTTTAAAGTCAAGGGTTAAGCTTAATTCATCCCACTCCTCCTTTTTTTCTAGGTTATCTAATTGAAAAGGAATGATTCTTCCAGACGAATCTTTAATTATAGGAACTCTATTATCGGAGATACTGTCTAACTTGTTTATTATTATATCTTTGGAAATAATAATACTCTCATCCATTCTATCTATAGAAGAAGTATTTGTAAAGCTGATATATTTTTTACCTTGATCAGATACGGATTCCTTTTTGCAACTTATTACTGTAAGCGTTAAGGAAATAATGATGCATAGATGTTTCATTACTTTTCGTTTGTAGGTTTACCAATAGTTGCTAGAATACCACCATCTACATAGAGAATATGCCCATTTACAAAATCACTTGCCTTAGAAGCTAAAAATATAGCTGTACCTGCCAAGTCGCTAGGGTCGCCCCATTTAGCAGCTGGAGTACGATTAATGATAAATTCATTAAACGGATGTCCGTCTATACGGATTGGTGCTGTTTGTTCTGTTGCAAAATATCCTGGACCAATTCCATTCACTTGTATATTGTATTTTGCCCATTCTGTAGCCATATTCTGAGTAAGCATTTTTAATCCTCCCTTTGCAGCAGCGTATGCGCCAACAGTATTGCGCCCTAATTCACTCATCATAGAGCAGATATTAATTATTTTTCCTGATTTTCTTTCGATCATTCCCTGAACTACGTGCTTAGAAACTATAAATGGGCTAACAAGGTCTACGTCAATTACTTCTTTAAAATCAGAAACTTCCATTTTTTCTAGAGGCGTACGTTTTATAATACCCGCATTATTAATTAGAATATGGATAGGGCCTACTTCTTCTTCAATTTGTTTAATAGCATTTTTTACTTCTTCTTCATTAGTTACATCGAATTTATAACCTCGAGCATCTATTCCTAATTCTTTATATGAATCTACTGCATTGTTGATTTTTTCTTGAGAGGAATTTCCATTTACGATAATTTTAGCTCCTGCAAGTCCTAATCCTTTGGCCATAGCCATACCTAAGCCATGTGTTGATCCTGTAATTAGAGCATTTTTATCTTTTATATCAAATAGTGATAGTGACATAATGTGACTTATTTAAGATCTGTAATTTTACATGTATCCATATCCCCATAATCCAAATTCTCTCCGGCCATTCCCCAAATGAATGTGTAGTTAGAGGTTCCTGAACCAGAATGTATAGACCAAGGAGGTGAAATTACAGCTTGCTCATTCTGCATCCAGATATGTCTGGTTTCGTGTGTTTGCCCCATAAAATGACAGACAGATTGATCATTTGGTACTTCAAAATAGAAATATACTTCCATTCTTCTATCATGAGAATGTGCTGGCATTGTATTCCATACACTACCTTTTTTTAATTCTGTCATTCCCATTTGTAATTGACAAGTTTCTACGACACCACCAACAATAAGCTGTATCACCGTTCTATGATTAGAAGTTTCTAAAGAGCCTAATTCTATTTTATTGGCCTTTTCTTTAGTTACTTTTACCGTAGGATAACTATGATGTGCTGGTGCAGAATTGATATAGAATTTAGCAGGATTTGATGAACTCTGACTTTTAAATACTACTTCTTTATTTCCTTTTCCCACATATAAAGCTTCTTTGTATTCTAGTTCATAAGAAGTTCCATCTACTATAACTTCCCCTTTTCCTCCAACATTAATAATTCCCAGCTCTCTTCTTTCTAAAAAATAGTCCGCTTTTATGGGATCGATAGGTTCTAGTTTTAAAGTATCCTTTGGCACCACCGATCCAGCGATATACCTGTCGTAATGCGAATATGTAAGATTTATTTGTCCTAACTGCATTAGGTTTTCTATCAAAAATTCATCTCTTAATTCTGTAGTATCCATTGCTTTTACAGCTTTAGGGTGAGATGCATATCTGGATTCGTAAGCAGTAGCCATAATTTTATGTTTTAGTTGTTATAGTATTGATTTTCTAATTCCCATTTCCAGGCCTCTTAATTCTGCTAAACCTCTTAATCTTCCGATTCCTGAATACCCTGGATTTGTTTTTTTATATTGGTCATCTAACATTTTATGACCGTGATCTGGTCGCATTGGAATATTAAGATCGGATCGACCAACTTTCTTCCTTTTCTTTTGTTCATTTATTAGAGATCTCATTACTTCATACATATCCACATCACCTTCTAGATGATTAGCTTCATAAAAGTTTCCTTTTTCATCTCTTTTAGTACTTCTTAAATGAATAAAATGTATTCGACTTCCTAAACGTTCTATCATATTTGGTAAATCATTATCAGGACGAAGCCCAAAGGATCCGGTACAAAATGTTAACCCATTATTGGTAGAGTCTACAGCGTTATATAAATCCATAATATCTTTTTCTGTGCTTACTACTCGTGGTAGACCAAGGATTGGATATGGAGGATCGTCTGGGTGGATGCACATAAGTACTCCGGATTGTTCTGCTGTAGGTATAATATCTTTTAAAAATGAAAAGAGATGTTCTTTTAATTCTTTAGCTCCAATATCTTTATAAGTATTTAAAATGGCATTAAAGTCTTTTAACGAATATCCTTCTTCTGCACCTGGTAAACCGGCGATTATGTTATTTACTAAGAGTTTCTTTTGCTCTTCAGACATTTGTTTTTCTAATATCTTAGCATTTTTAATTTGTGTATCAGTGTACTCTTTTAGTGCATTTGGTCTATTAAGTAATAATAGATCAAAAACTGCGAATTCAGTTGCGTCAAAACGTAATGCAGTTGATCCATCCGAAACTTTGTATTCTAGATTTGTTCTGGTCCAATCGAGAACAGGCATGAAGTTATAGCAGATGATATTGATTTCGCAAGTACCTAGGTTTTGTATTGTAGTTTTGTAATTTTCTATGTATTTAATATAGTTTCCAGATCTGGTTTTTATGTTTTCGTGAATTGGAACGCTTTCTACAACAGACCATTTTAATCCGGATGCTTCAATGATTTCCTTTCTTTTTAGTATTTCTTCTATGGTCCAAACTTCTCCATTTGGGATATGATGTAAAGCGGATACAATACCAGTTGCTCCAGCTTGTTTTATGTCGGATAATGATACTGGATCACTAGGTCCATACCATCGCCATGTTTTTTCTAATTTCATATATTATATATTAAACACCGCTAAAAGCGCTAAAACCTCCATCAATGGGAACGACAATACCAGTTACAAACTTGGAGCCTTCTCCGCATAACCATTCTGTAGTTCCGATAAGATCCTCGGGGTTCCCATATCTGCCCATTGGAGTTTGTTCTATGATAGTTTTGCCTCTTTGGGTTGGATTTCCTTCAGAATCTGTTAATAACGATCTATTTTGATCCGTTAAGAAAAAACCAGGTGCTAGAGCATTTACTCTAATACCCACTTTCGCAAAATGTACAGCAAGCCATTGTGTAAAATTTGATATCGCTGCTTTTGCTCCACTATACGCTGGAATTTTGGTTAATGGAGTAAATGCATTCATGGATGATATATTGAGAATGCAACAATTTTCTTTACCCACCATTTCTTTTGCAAAAACTTGGGTTGGTAATAAAGTCCCTATAAAATTGAGATTAAAAACGAATTGAATTCCTTCTGTATCTAAATCAAAAAAACTTTTAAAATCATTTTGATTATTTTCCAAATCTTTTAATCTAAGGTGCGTGTTCGAAGTTGTCCCTTTTGGGTGATTTCCACCAGCTCCGTTAATTAAAATATCGCAACTACCTAATTTTGAATTAATCTCGGATTGTGCTTTTAATAAAGATTCTTTACTAAGTACATCTGCAGCAATACCAATCGCTGAACCACCTTGTTTTTTAATTTCTTGTGCAACTTTTTCTGCTGCATCTTTTCTTAAATCCAAAATAGCAAGTTGTGCTCCTTTTTTAGCCAATGCTAATGCTATTGTTTTCCCTAAAACTCCACCGCCACCAGTGAGTACTACTACCTTATTATCCATATTTACAATAGAAAAAATTCATCTATTTCAAATTTGAAACTTTTATTACAATTAAGATTTAAATTTTAGAGAAGGATCATACGGAAATAAGTATAAAAAAGTACAATTAATTGATTTTCAGCGTATTAATTTTTTGCTGATTTAAATGTAAATTTTCTTAAAAAATTGAATATGTTGTTTGTTTTCAAAGGATTGTATTAAGTATTTGATAAATTTTGAAGACAATTTTTGAATTATTCGAACAATTAGCGCCCTTAATCCGAACTATTAGGATAGTAGGTTTTAATAGTTTTGAAACAACCTATTTTTCATAATAGATTATAATCGATAAACTTATTCTTAGAATAGAGAGGTACATTTTAAGTTTTAACTTATAAATGTATGAGTACTGTTGATAACATATAATAATGATAAAATAAGTTTTTCTAGGACTATAAAAAGAAATATAGAATGCGAATAAATGACAAAAACAATTCAAGTACTGTTTTCTTATTTTTATTGCTATTACAGGTCATCGGAGCTTCTTCTCAGGAAGAATATTCTTTGTCGGAGTTAGTTGCTAATAAAGGTCCTTATATTCCTAATTATAGTTATGCTGGGTATCAATTTGGAGAGAAGGAGATAAAAATTTCAGATGATATTACTACTGTACTGAACGCAACTGATTTTGGGGTTGTTGCAAATGATGAAAAAGATGATTCCAAAGCGTTATTGAGAGTTTTTGAGAAAGCTCATCAGATAAAAGAACCAGTGTTGATTCAATTACCTGCAGGAAGGATAATTTTAAGTGAAGTATTATATTTCGAAAGGAGCAACATTGTACTTAATGGTCAGGGAGTAGAAAATAATGGAACTGAAATTTTCTGCCCAAGACCAATGATGTACTTAAAAGATCCTAATGATTTAAAAGAACTTAGAGAATATCTGGTTAAACTAGATAAAATTCAAAAAGAAGAAGAAAAGAACATTTTCCTTCCTTTCTCTCAATATTCTTGGTCAGGAGGTATGTTTTGGACCAGAACTCCTGGTGCTAGGGTAAAATCCTATCTTAAAAAATACGATAAAGAGCCTAAAGTTTTGGGAACTATTGAAAATGCAAAACGTGGTTCAGTCTCATTTAAAGTTCATAATGATTTAGGATTAAATAAAGGGGACGTTGTAGAGATACAATGGTTTAATAAAAAGGGCAAAGAGGCAAATATATTAAGAGAATTATATGGAGATACTGAAAATTTAAAAATTGGATCTCATCATTGGAACTATACCAATTTGCCATTAATTCGTCAACAGGCACAAATTGAAGAAATAGTTCGAAATCAGGTCACAATTAAATCTCCATTATTAACAGACATTATTCCGGAATATGAGGTGAGAATAATAAAATGGGATCATTTAAAAGAAGTGGGGATTCAGAATTTCAAAATTACATTTCCTTTTTCTAATCGTATAGCTCATCACGTAGAACAAGGATATAATGGAATTTACTTGACTAGAGTTTTTAATAGTTGGGTTCAAAATGTGGTTATAGAAAATTCTGACAGTGGTATATTAACAGAAGCTATTGCTAATGTAACCATTAAAGATATTAAGACTACCGGGAAAAAGAAAGGTCATTATACAGTACAAATGGGTGGAGTTCATAATGTTTTAGTTAAGAATTTATCTGTTCATAATGATGTAATGCATCCTTTAAGCTTTAATACTTTTTCTACTAAAAGCGTTTATCATAACTGCGAAGTTTTTAAAAATCCAATTTTGGATCAACACTCAGGCGTAAATCATCAAAATTTATTTGATTTAATAACTGTTCATTTAAATACATTAGGAAATGACTCATATCCTCTTTTTACTGGTGGTGGAGCAGGTTATTGGAAACCTTCACATGCATCATATAGTACTTTTTGGAATATTAAAGTAAATTTTTTGAATACCCTAGAACATGAAGAACTCATACGTTTAGATGGAATGAACGATGGGCCTAATGCTAGGTTAGTAGGTATCTCGGGAAATCAAAAGATAGTAATTAACTATAATCCAGATGCCTATGTAGGTTTTGTAAATGAAGACATAAAATTAATTCCTTCGTTATATAAGTATCAACTTAAGAGAAGATTAAAGAATTAAAAAATTAGAAAGCAAAAATGAATTAGTCTTAAACGTTAAATTATTAACATTTATTTAATATTTTGAAGTTTAAAACGTTATTAGGAGGAAATTTTAAGGGAATTGATGAAGCATATATACGCATTACTATTATTTTTTATTTCAACTTTATCTATTGCTCAAGATAATTTTTATAATAAATTTTTACATCTTTTTACCTCAGATGGATTATCACAAAGTACAGTAATTGCTATTCATCAGGATCGATTAGGTCGAATGTGGATAGGAACCAGAGATGGATTAAATAAATATGATGGTGATAATTTTACGGTGTATAGAAATATACTTAATGACTCCACTTCAATTAGTAATAATGACATTTTATCTATACAAGAAGATCAAGAAGGTTTTATCTGGATCGGAACATACAATGGATTAAATAGATACGATCCAAAACTTAATATATTTAAATCATATTTCCATTCTAGTAAAAAAGGAAGTATCTCAGACAATACAATCTGGTCTATTCACATGTTGGATAATGGAGAACTTTGGTTTGGTTCTTCTAACGGTCTTATGGTATATAATAGGGAATCAGATTCATTTATTACAATCAAAAATAACCCAGTGAATGCTTCAAGTCTTTCGAATAATTATATTTTAAGTATATACGAAGACAATAAAAAAGATATCTGGATAGGGACAGCAAATGGTTTAAATAAGTTAAAAACAAGGAATGATAAAGATTTTGTTTTTAAGAGATTTTATAGTCATCAAAAATCAAATAGCTTAAGTGACTCTTATATTCAAGCTATTGTACAAGATGATAAAGATAGATTGTGGATTGGAACTAAATATGGAGGTCTTAACTACTACGATTTAACTTCTAGTTCCTTTGGTCGTGTAAGGAAGACTAATAAAAACCAAACAATTAATAAAGATGTTAGAAGTTTATCTATAGATAATCGGGGAGTACTTTGGATAGCAACTTATGATGGACTTTGTATTAAAAACAATGATGACTCTATTATTTCTATTAGGCATCAACAGAACAATTTAAAAAGTCTTAGCAGAAACTCGATTAAAACAATTTTTATAGATAGAAAAGGTTCTGCTTGGCTAGGAACTTATTATGGAGGAATTAACATATGGGATGAATCCAATTCTAATTTTATATCGCTTAGAAAAAACTCTACTGATGATATTGAATACGGCGTAGTAAGCAGTATTGTGCAAGATGATAAGTATAATTTATATTTCGGAACCGAAGGAAAAGGGATTAGTATATTAGATTTGAAGAAAAATCAATCTCTTGATATACAGAAGATTTCAGAAAATAAACTCCCTAGTCTTAGTATTAAATCATTATTTATTGATGACAAAAAACTTTGGATTGGAACTTATAATGCTGGTGTAGCTTTATATGATATAGAGGCTAAGAAATTTGTTTCTAATTTGTTGAGCAAGGATTTAAGACTGCTTCTTAAAGATGTCGGGGTATATACGATTAAAAAATCTGGAGATTTTATGTATTTAGGGACTTTTGGAAAAGGCCTTATTCAATATAGTTTAACAAACAAAGATTTTAGATTTATAGATCATAATGACATAAATAAAAAATCACTTTCTAATGATAGAATTAGAGTTTTACTTGTTGATAAAGATTCTAACTTATGGATTGGCACACAAAATGGCCTTAATTTTATAGAAAGAAGTAAGTTAAATAATAAAGAAATAATTACGGTTAAACGTTTCTTTTTTAATGAAGAACAATTATCCGGAGATGATATTTTAAGCATATACGAGGATAAAAGAGGAATTCTCTACGTTGGGACCAAAGCAAATGGTGTATATAAGTTTGATGATAATACATTTAATAAATTAGAACTTAATGTAGTAGGGACAAAGATTAGTACAGTTTTTAGTATTGTAGAGTATGATGATAACGTTATTTGGATGAGTTCCAATAAAGGTATTGTAGCATATAATCCTGATAAAAAAACTTCGATTCTTTATAACCAAACTGATGGTTTAATCAGTAACGAATTTAATAATAATGCATGTTTAAGAGCTAAAAATGGAGGTCTCTATTTTGGAGGACCATCTGGAGTCTCATTTTTAAATCCTAATCAGATAAAGAAAAATACTTTTGTACCCAAAGTGGTTTTGACAGATTTTAATATTCAAGGAAAAAAGATTGACACTTATGGAGATAAAAAAGTACTAAAAAAGAGTGTTTCCTATACGGATAAACTTACATTATTGCATGATCAAGCTTCTTTTGGGATTAGTTTTGCAATGCCTAATTTTATTAATTCTTCTAATAATCAATACGCGTATCGATTAGTTGGATTAGATAATCAATGGCAGTATACCAAAAATACCGAAGTAAATTACACAATACAAAAACCAGGTAATTACACTTTTGAGGTAAAAGGGGCGAATAATGATAATATTTGGAATGATGAGCCTACAAAACTAAAAATATCATTAAAACCAGCTCCTTGGAAGAGTCCCCTTGCTTTTGCAGGATATGTCATAGCAATAATTTTAGCATTGTTTGGATTAAACCAAATTAACAAAGCAAAAACAAAACTAAAACATGAATTAGACTTAGAACATCTAGAAAATATTAGAAAAGAAGAAATGAATCGTTCTAAGTTAGAGTTTTTTACAAATATTTCTCACGAATTCAGAACGCCATTAGCACTGATTATAGCACCCTTACAACAATTGATAGAGAATTATCAAGGTAGTAACAAGATGTATAAACGTTTATTAGTTATCGAACGTAATGCGGATCAATTATTGAAATTGATTAATCAATTATTAGATTTTAGAAAGTTTGAAAATAAGCATTCTAAATTACAGGTTGCAGAAGGGAATTTGGTAAAATACCTAAAGGAAATTTACTTGTCATTTAATGAATTTGCTAAAGCAGGTTCGTATACCTATACATTTGAAACTTCTTCGGATATGATAGAAGTATACTTTGATCGATATAAATTGGAGAGGGTATTTTATAACTTAATTTCTAATGCATTTAAGTATACTCCAGAAGGAGGAGAGATTCATGTAAGAATTTTCGAGAATAACAATAATGCGATTGTTGAAATAGAGGATACAGGTAAAGGAGTTGATAAAGAGTTTGTGGACAAAGTATTTGATCGTTTTTATGAAGTAGCTGCAGATAAAGATTATCAGAAACAATTTAATCAAGCCAGTGGGATTGGATTGTCGATAGCAAAAAAAGCTGTCGAATTACATCAAGGTATTATAGAAGTTATGGATACCAAATTAGAAAAAGGAACTGTTTTTAGAGTAAGTCTTAAAAAAGGGAAAGCTCATTTAAACGAAACAGATATTATAAAGGATTTTAAGATTAGTGATGATATTACTCAATATAAAAATCAAATTTCTACAGCTAAGAAAAATAAAGAACTAGATATGGAAATGGTTTTTAAAGAAGACCAAAAGCCATTGATTCTTATTGCAGAGGACAATGATGAATTGAGAGATTTCATAGGAGATATGCTTAAAGACTATTATCAGATAATCAAAGCTGAGAATGGGCAGGTAGCATTTAAAAAGGCAATACAAAAAGTTCCAGATTTAATAATTAGTGATGTGATTATGCCTAAAATGGAAGGGACTGAACTGTGCTCTAAAATAAAGAATGATATTAGAACGAGTCATATTCCTTTTATTTTATTGACTTCTAGAACCTCATTAATTTATAAGTTTGATGGTTTGGAGTCTGGAGCAGATGCTTATATAAATAAGCCTTTTAATGTAAAAGAATTTTTGTTAACCATACGAAACCTTCTGTCATCTTTAGAAAAACAAAAAGAGAAATTTTCATCTAATGAGTTTAGGTCATCGGACATTACGGTAACTTCTATAGATGAAGAGTTATTGAAAAAAGCGGTGAAAATTGTTGAAGAAAATATAAGCAATACTTCTTTTGATATTCCATACTTTAGCTCGGAGTTAGGTGTAAGTAGAACCATGTTATTTTCTAAAATTAAAGGCTGGACCAATTTAACACCGAATGAATTTATTCATTCTATCCGAATGAAAAGAGCTTCTCAATTATTAGAGTTAGGTCAAATAAATATCTCAGAAGTTTGCTATAAAGTAGGTTTTAGAAACCCTAAATATTTCACAAAATGTTTTAAAAAGCATTTTGATCAGACTCCCTCAGAATACGCATCAAAATTCTTTTCTTAAAAACAGATCGTTTTAACAATGATAGGGTCTGTTAAGTGCTTATTTCCAATGTTTAGTACAGAAATATACCCTTTTTAGGACTTTTAGATATATCGTTTTAAGTAGGTTTGAGTATGAATAGGAAACAAAGCAGATATATCTTTTTACAACTCTTCTTTTCGTTGTGTATCATATTTTTTTGTCTTCTAATTATATATCTGTATTAAACAGAAGCGTACACTAACATAAATCAATCACTCATGAATGAAAAATTTACATATTTAAAAGTATTGAAAAGATGTATTCAAGTTTTGTTATTAATGATGGGGTCTGCGTTATCCGCACAAATTGAGATTACAGGAACAGTTACATCAGAAGATGGAGTTCCTATTCTAGGTGCTAACGTTAGCGTAAAAAATAAACCTATTGGTACTACTACTGATTTTGATGGTTTATATACTATAAAGGTGCCAGATGAAAAAGCTGTTTTAGTATTTTCTTATATCGGATTTGCTGATCAAGAAATATTAGTTGGTAGTCAAAAAAGTATCAATGTTATTTTATCTGCATCAATAGAATCTTTGGAGCAAATCGTTGTTGTCGGTTATGGTTCTCAGCGTAAGAGTGACGTAACAGGTTCTGTATCTTCTGTAAAGACGGAGGAGTTAAATGCTTTTCCTGTATTGAATGCAGCACAGGCGCTTCAGGGTCGTGCAGCAGGTGTAGTAGTTCAATCTAACAATGGTGGAGAACCGGGTGCCCCTATCAATGTAAAGATTAGAGGAAATACTTCTATCAATGCTAGT
Organism: Aquimarina sp. AD1; assembly: GCF_003443695.1. Taxonomy (NCBI): domain Bacteria; kingdom Pseudomonadati; phylum Bacteroidota; class Flavobacteriia; order Flavobacteriales; family Flavobacteriaceae; genus Aquimarina; species Aquimarina sp. AD1. The sequence goes on from NZ_CP031966.1 coordinate 4,330,375, forward strand.
AGTGCCCCACTTATAGTTGTAGATGGATTTGTAGGAGGTATCTTTCCACAGGCAAATGACATTCAATCTATTGAGATTTTAAAAGATGCATCTGCTACCGCTATTTATGGTTCTAGAGGTTCTAATGGGGTTGTTTTAGTAACCACAAAAAAAGGTAGAAAGGGTAAATTATCTGTAGAGGTAAATACTACATATTCTATTCAAAACACAGCCAATCGTCTAGATTTATTAAATGCGGATCAATTTGCAGCTTATCAGCAAACCATCAATCCTGGATATGTTCAAGGATCTGCCAATACAGATTGGCAAGATTTATTGTATCGTAGTGGTAGTACTGCCAATCATCAATTTTCTTTTTCTGGAGGAAGTGATAAGATAAATTTTTATGCCTCTGCTACTTATTTTAAGCAAGAAGGTGTGATTATAAATTCTGAATTCGAAAGAATTTCTTTTTTATCAAATATCGATGCACAGGTAACTGATAAGTTAAAGTTGGGAGCTAATATATTTGGTAGTCGAGGAAATAAAGATGGAGTTCCTACACAATCAACCGGTGCTACAGTAAATGGTGGTGGAGATGATGTGGTTTCATTATTATTTCGATTTGCACCAGATCTTGGGGTACAGGATGCCAATGGCCTTAATACAATTAACTCTGTTGGAGATAATGTAGATAATCCATTTGCCATTGCTACTGAGGGAATCGATGAGACAAAAACGGATAATTATAGAGCCAATTTATATGCGAATTACGATATTTTTGAAAACCTTACTTTCAAAACTACATTTGGTTTTAGTACCATTAATGGTACTCAAGGGACATTTAGTCCATCGACTTTAATTACTACAGCTGGAGCTGGTACAGGCGGAAGAGCAACCATCACAAATTCTAAGAGTACAAGTATCTTAAGTGAAAACTACTTAACCTATAATGCAGAAATAGGAAGAGGGAATCTTACTTTATTAGCGGGATATTCTTACCAAAAGAATTCTACAGATAGATTTTCTGCAGGAGCTGAAGGGTTTACCTCAGATTCTTTTTCTTACCACGCATTACAGACAGGATCTACTCAATTGATACCTACTTCTTCTTTTTCTGAAATAGAGATTCAATCTCAATTCGGTAGGCTAAACTTTGATTATGATGATAAGTACTTACTAACAGCTACAGTTAGAAGAGATGGATCATCGAATTTTGCTAAAAATGAAAAATATGCAATTTTCCCATCAGGAGCCATTGGTTGGAAAGTATCAAATGAAAACTTCTTAAAGGACAGTCAAACGGTTTCTAATCTAAAGTTAAGAGCCAGTTATGGGGTAACCGGTAATCAAGCAATTGCAGCATATGGATCACTTGCTAGTTTTGCATCTGTCTTTACTCCTATCAATGGACAGACTGTTATTAATGTAACACCAAACCAAGTAGCCAACCCAGATCTAAAATGGGAATCTTCCTATCAAACCAATCTTGGTCTAGATCTAGGATTATTTTCTAATAGAGTTTCACTGTCATTGGATTACTATAATATAGACACCAAGGATCTTATCATTGCAGATTCTAGTCAACCAGAATTTTTAGGTTTTCTAACTGCTGCAAGTTTAAGAAATGTAGGAGAGATTAATAACAAAGGATTTGAAATTACTTTAAATACCAGAAATGTTAGTACCGAAAACTTTAGTTGGACTACAGATCTTAATTGGTCTACAAACAAAAATGAGTTTGTTAGTTTATTAAATGGTGAAGATATATTCCAAGATGCTTCTCCTGGATATTTTAATATAGATCGTACGCATATCCTAAGAGAAGGAGAAGCTGTAGGTGTTTTTTGGGGATATGAATATAGAGGTGTTTACCAAGGTGGAGCTTTACCAGAAGGAACCGCTATTTTTGAAGGAGGCGAAGCAGGAGATCAATTATTTACAGATTTACCAGATGAAGATGGTAATTTAGATGGCGTAATTACCACCGATGATCAACAAATAATAGGAGATCCTAATCCAGATTTTACCATTGGTATCACAAACACATTTACTTACAAAAACATTGATCTAAGCATCTTTTTTCAAGGAGCTTATGGTGGCGATGTTATGAATCTTACCAATGTACAGTTATTTAACGGAGATTCTAATGCCACTACAGATATATTAAATGCTTGGACTCCAACAAACACAAATACAGATATACCCTCTGCTAAACTTAGAGGGAAACAAATTTCTTCTCGTTTTGTAGAAGATGGAAGCTATATAAGACTAAAGAATATTGCCCTAGGCTACAATTTACCATCAGAGATTACTGATAAGTTACGTATGGATAATGTGAGAGTATCTATAAGTGCTCAAAACCTATTAACCTTTACAGATTACTCTGGATTAGATCCTGAGGTGAACTTTTTAGGAAATGGTGGTTCAGGAAGCCAAAATACATTTAATGGATTTGATTTTGGAAATTATCCAACCGTTAGATCTGTGAACTTTAGTCTTGGTGTAAAATTTTAATCAATAATTTAAAGCATATATTATGAAACAATATAAATATTTATTCTTATTGATAGGATTATCAATAATAGGATGTTCTGATCTAGAAGAAGAACCTGTAGGGCTATTAGCACCAGATGGTTTTTTTAACAATGTAAATGATATACAGACAGCAGCAAATGGTGCTTATGGACATATGACTCACGAAGATTTTTGGGGCAGAAAAATGTCTTTAACATTAATGTTACGTGGAGATATGGTTGCTATTGGAGACCCTACTACAGCAACAAGAAGAATCGAACACGATGAATTCAATGTTCCTGCTGATAATGGAATGATTGATGGATATTGGCTTAGAGTATATCAAATGATCGCCGCTGCTAACCAAGCAATAGCTGGTGCAGAACAAGTAAATGTAGCCGATGAAATAAAAAATCCAGTTACCGCCCTAGCCTATTTTGCAAGAGGGTTTGCGTATTTTCATTTAGTAAGACAATTTGGAGATATCCCTTATTTAGATACTCCAGTAACGAATCTAGAAGAAGCAAGTTCTATTAGCAAGACTCCAGCTGCGGATGTGTATGCAAATATCATTGCTGATTTTGAGTTTGCTAAAACCTGGTTACCAGATAATCAAGCTGCACGATCCATACCTGCTAAATCTGCAGCACACTCCTATTTAGCATTAGTATATTTAACGATGGGTGAATACCAACAAGCCTATGACCAAGCAAAAGGAGTGATTGATAATGAAGGAACCTATAACCTAGGATTAGAACCAGATTTTCAGGATCTATTTGACTCTTCACTAATAGATACTTCCTTAGAACCAATTTTTACATTGGATTTTATTGGGGCAAGCAATGGAGATGATGGAAGAGATTATCAAGCAGCATTAACAGGACTTAGAGATGATCAACAATATGGTCTTGGAGGTGGTTGGTCTGTAGGAGTCCCTTCCTTAGAAGTATACAATACTTGGGATGGTAGAGATTACAGAAAACAAGTGAGTTTAGATACCATAGGAGTTTTTAATATCACAGATCCTGTTACAGGAGTTCAGTCGTTAGAAGAGCGACCATTTACTGTTTTTAAAGAAAGTGGTGCTGGTAGAGGTGTGAATCGTCCACATATTGCAAAGTATACTCGTTCTATCGGAACAACTGCTACCGGAAATGGTAGAGGATCAGAAGCAAATTATATGATGATACGCTATGCAGAGGTGCTATTAATTGCAGCCGAAGCATTAAATGAAGTAAATCCTGGATCAAGCGAAGCTCACGAGTATGTAAATAGAGTAAGAGCTAGAGCAAGAAGTGGAAATGGTGCTACTTTCCCTGAGGATGTTTCTGGATTATCACAAGATGATTTTAGAACCATCGTATTAGAAGAACGTAAATGGGAACTAGCATTTGAGTTTAAAAGATGGTATGATATCGCTAGAAGAAGAATTGGTAGTGAAGTGTTTAGTGCTTCAGGGTTAGAAGGAGAAAAAGCAAACTTTGACCCTAATCAAGATTACTTATTCCCATTACCAGCAGAAGAATTAGCTAGAAATCCAAACTTAGAACCGCAAAACCCAGGGTATTAATTGATGATATCTATGATAAAAGAAAAAAGAAAAATACTTTTCGGATTAATTATCACTTTACTAATATGTTTTACCGAGTGTAAGGATATTTCTTCGGATAATAAACAAGAAGATACAATAGCTGAAGAGGATAAGATTATTCAATATTCAGATAGGCTTTCATATTTATTAGAGTATCCAGTAGATTCTTTAGCTTTTCCAAGAAGTGCTGATGATAATGGGATTATTAAAAAAGTCCCTTCAAAGGATTGGACCAGTGGTTTTTTTCCAGGTACTCTTTGGAAAATTTATCAATTAACTGGTGATGCTAGATATAAAGCAAAGGCTAAAGAATGGACAATTTTTATTGAAAAAGAAAAGTATAATGATAGAACCCATGATATGGGATTTAAAGTGTTCTGTAGTTTTGGAAATGGATACAGAATGACGAATGATGAATCTTATAGAGTCATTATTTTAGAAAGCGCAGAAACTTTATCGACTAGATATAACAGTATTGTCGGATCGATTCGTTCTTGGGATTTTAATAAGGAAGAATGGCAGTTTCCTGTGATTATTGATAATATGATGAATTTAGAATTGCTTTTTGAAGCATCTAATTACTCAGAAGACCCTAAATATTATAATATAGCCCAACAACACGCTAACACGACTTTAAAAAACCATTTTAGGGAGAATAATAGTAGTTATCACGTAATAGATTATGATACCATAACCGGTAATATTAGAACAAAGGTAACTCATCAAGGTTTTAGAAATGAATCGTCTTGGGCAAGAGGCCAAGCTTGGGGACTTTATGGTTATACGATGGCATATAGGTATACTGAAGATGTAGAGTTTTTAGAACAATCTAAAAAGATTGCTTCTTTTTTTATGGAACATAAAAACCTCCCAGAAGATGCTGTACCATATTGGGATTTTGATGCTCCTAATATTCCTAGTGAACCAAGAGATGCTTCGGCTGCGGCAGTTATTGCTTCAGGAATGATAGAATTATATGAATACACCAAAGACAAAAAATATCTGGAATTTGCAGATGAAATTATAACAAGTTTATCATCAAAAAAATATGTAATCCAAAAAGAAACTAATGTACCCTTTATTCTAAATCATAGCACGGGAAATTGGCCTAAAAATGATGAAATTAATGGGCCAATTAATTACGCCGATTACTATTTTTTAGAAGCAATTTTAAGGAGAAAGAATCTTAAGTAAAGCCTATAAGTCCTATGAATAATACTATTTTTTCTTTTTTAAAATTGGCACAGTTTATAGTGTTACTTTTTTTATCCTCTTATTGCTTAGCGCAAATAAGTAGATTAAAAGAAAATATAAATGATAATTGGGAATATTTAGAGTTGAGTATCGAGAATATTGATCAAGTTTATAAATATACAGATTGGGTCTCTATTAACTTGCCGCACACTTGGAATAATTATGATACTATGGATCTTGATCCAGGTTATCGAAGAAGTGCAAGTTGGTATAGAAAAAAACTTAAGTTCGAAACAATAAATCAGGATGTTGCTTATGTCTTGTATTTTGAAGGTGCAAATATTACTACCCACGTATATGTAAATGGTAAACTAGTTGGAGACCATAAAGGAGGCTATATAGGGTTTTCTTTTGATATTTCTAAAGAGCTAAAAACAGGAAATAATGAGATACTTGTTAGGGTTGATAATAGTTATGATCCCGAAATAATACCTTCACAAAAAAGTGACTTTTTTATATATGGGGGAATAACCAGAGACGTATGGTTACTTCAAAAACATAAAACTAATATTTCGAATCTAAAAGTAAATACTCCATTCGTTTCTCCTGAGAAAGCTTCGCTAAAACTGGATGTAAACATTGCAGATCTTAAAGAAAATGAAAAATACGAAGTAGAGGCTAGGCTTTTTGATCCAAATGGAAATGAAATACAAGTGGTTAGGGAAAAGGTATCAACGAATCAATTGATACTAGATTTTAAGGATACTATTAAACCATTGCTTTGGGGTATCGACACTCCCTACTTATATAGCGTTGATATTGCATTATTAAAATCTGGGAAACACATCGATAAATTGTCAGAAAAAGTAGGCTTCCGCTGGTTCGAGTTTAAAAAAAATGGACCATTTTATCTTAATGGGAAAAGAGTATTGTTACGAGGAACACATCGTCACGAAGAACATGCAGGATATGGAGCAGCAATGCCTAATGAATTGCATCGCAATGATATTAAAGCTATAAAAGAGATGGGTGCTAATTTTATTAGGTTAGCACATTATCCTCAGGACCCAGAAGTTTATAAAATGTGCGATGAGTTAGGAATTTTAGTTTGGGATGAATTACCTTGGTGTAGAGGAGGAATTGGAAATGAAAATTGGAAGACCAATACCAAAAACATGTTATCCGAAATTATCAATCAAAACTATAATCATCCAAGTGTTATCATATGGTCTTTAGGAAATGAAATTTATTGGTTGCCAGATTTTAAGGATGGGGATAATGAGAAGAAATTAAATGATTTTTTAGAAGAATTAAATACACTATCACATACATTAGATCCAACAAGAAAAACTGCTATCCGTAAATATTATTCAGGATCAGATATTGTAGATGTATTTTCACCATCTATCTGGTCTGGTTGGTATTCTGGTAGTTATACTACCTACGAAAAAGCTTTAAAAAAATATATAAAAGAATATGATCATTTTCTCCACGCTGAGTATGGAGGGTCTAGTCATTATGGGAGACATACAGAAAATCCAATAGACGGTAGTGGAGCTATGGATCCGGATGGATGGACAGAAGCTATTACACAAACTTCTGTTACTAATATTGCCAAAATAGGTGATTGGAGCGAGAATTATATTGTAGATCTTTTTGATTGGCATTTAAAGATAGCAGAAACTAATCCATCTTTTGTAGGGAATGTACAATGGGCGTTTAAAGATTTTGGAACACCGTTAAGACCAGAAAATGATATTCCATATGTTAATCAAAAAGGGATTATGGATCGAGAAGGGAACCCTAAAGATGCATACTACGTTTTTAAAAGTTATTGGGCAAAGGATCCATTTGTATATATAGAATCTCATACCTGGACAGAAAGACAAGGACCTAAAGATACCTCACGAACCATTAATGTATTTAGTAACTGTGATACAGTAGAACTATTTTTTGAAGGAAAATCTCTAGGGCGAAAGAAAAAAGATATTAATAAATTTCCAGCTTCTGGATTAACCTGGGACCTACTTTTTAAAGAAGGTACTAACCAGCTAAAAGCAATTGGATATAGAGATGGTGAAAAAGTCACAGATAGTCTTAAAGTAGACTATAGGTATAAGAAAAATGATGTGGCTAAGTCTTTATCACTTTCCTATAAAGAATTAAAAAATGGTAATTATTTAATTACTGCTGTTGCAAAAGATAAAGAAGGATTGATATGTTTAGACTATGAAGAGCGAGTTTATTTTCAATGCTTATCTGGAGGAGTTAATAAGAAATACCTAGGCACACCAATGGGCAGTGAATCCATTAAAATGTCTAATGGGAAGGCACAAATTGAAGTTGTGCCAAATAAAGAAAACTCTACTGTCGAAATGATGGTGTTAAATCAAAGTTTTAAAGGAACTTATTTAACCATATCAAAATAATAGTTTAATAGTTAGAGTTTACATTTTGTTAGTTTTTGAATTGTTTTTAGGGGAGGTGTTTTGTGATGCCTCCTCTATTGTTTTTTAAAAAGGAAAAAAGGCTTTAGCATTATGGTAACAAATGTCAGAAACAATTTTACCTAACCATTTTTCATCCTTAGGTAATATTCCATTTTTTACATCACCTCCAATCAAATTACAGAGGATACGACGAAAATAATCGTGTCGCGGAAAAGATAAAAAACTTCTTGAATCAGTTAACATCCCAACAAAACAACTAAGCATACCTAGACTAGACAATGTATTTAAATGTTTTTCCATACCATCTTTTTGATCTAGGAACCACCATGCTGCACCATATTGAACTTTTCCTTTAATAGTACCATCATTAAAATTACCAACCATAGAAGCAAAAACCTCATTGTTTGATGGATTCAAGTTATATAGAATAGTTTTTGCAAGTTGATCTGTTGTATCTAAAGAATTTAAAAATCCACTTAAATTTTTGGCTTGGGAATAATCACCAATAGAATCAAATCCCGTATCAGGACCAAGTTTTTTTAGAAGCCTCCTATTATTATTTCTAATTGCACCTAGATGATATTGTTGAACCCATCCTCGTTTATGATAACAGGTGCTTAAAAAATATAGAACTTCAAACTTAAAATAATTAATTTCCGAAGTGCTTATGGATTTTTGATTTTTAATTTTTTTGAAAATCTGTTCGATATTATAGGTTCCTTTTTTAAAGTGATATAGGTTCTCTAAACCATGATCTGATAATCTACAACCTGTTTTATGGAAGTAATCAATTCTATTTTCGAGTGCAGCTAAGAGATCTTCAAAGTTTTTAATTTGGATATTGGATTTGATCTCTAACTTATTTAGATACTTTAAATAACTTTCGATATTTTCTACCGCATAGGACTTATCCGGTCTAAAAGTTGGTAGTAACTTCATTATTTTTTCCTTACCTGCATACGTAGTATGATGTATTAACGTATCTATAGGGTCATCTGTGGTACAAACTACCTCCACATTATTCATCTTTAATAATCCTTGTACGGAGTGGCTGGAACGTTGTAATTGTTCATTGGCTGATGAGTAAATTTTCTCAGCTGTTTCTGGAGATAATAATTCAGAGATAGAAAAATGCTTCTTAAGCTCCATGTGTGTCCAGTGAAACAATGGGTTTCTAATGCTGTAAGGAACTGTCTCTGACCACTTCAGAAATTTGTCTTTATCATTAGCTCTACCCGTAATATACATTTCTTCAATGCCTAATGTTCGCATAGCACGCCACTTATAATGATCACCTTCTAACCAAACTTCACCAATAGTCTTGAATTTTTTGTTTTCACAAATGTCTTTTGGAGATAGATGATTATGATAGTCTATAATGGGTAGATCTTTGGCATAAGAATGATAAAGAATTCTTGAAAATTCATTCTGTAATAAAAAGTCATTATGAATAAAGGTAGAAGTTGCTTTCATATTCCCTAGATAGTTTGAATTAAAACATAATTGCAATATAGCTACCATATGGTATTCAAAGATTTTTTTTTGGGTAATGAATTGTTCAATCTCTGTTATATTTTTTGTCTCGACAAAAAAGTAAAGCTTATAAAATGTTAGGTTGGATTTCTTTTTTTTTATTTAATAAAAAAAAGGCCTCAAATTATGAGACCTTGTTATGTTATTTATATAAATATTATTTTACATTATGAATATGTACATCTCTTTGAGGGTATGGAATTGATATCCCTGCTGCATCTAATGCATTTTTAGAATCCTCTAACGCACTGAAGTAAACATCCCAATAATCTGCAACATTAGCATTTGGTCTTACTACAAGATTAATAGCATTATCTCCAAGTTCGCTAACGGCAACAGTAGGAGCTGGATCTTTCAAAACTTTTGGATTATCAATAAGAACTTTCATAATAACATCTTTGGCTTTTTTGATATCATCTCCATATCCAATACCAATGTTAAGATCTACTCTAAGTGTTCCTTGAGAAGTGTAATTAATAATATTTCCATTTGATAAAGTTCCGTTAGGAACGATTGCTTCTTTATTATCTGGGGTTGATAATTTTGTTGTAAAAATTTCTATTTCTTTTACTACACCTATTACACCTTGGGCTTCTATTAAATCTCCAATTTTAAATGGTTTAAAGATCATAATAAGTACACCACCAGCAAAATTAGCTAAAGACCCTTGTAAAGCTAAACCGACTGCCAAACCAGCTGCGGCCAATATTGCAGCAAAAGAAGTAGTTTCTACTCCAACCGTACCAAGCACAGCAAGTATTAAAATAATTTTTAGAATCCAACCTAAAAGATTACTCAGGAATTTTTGAAGGCTTTCATCATATTGTCTAACCTCCATAACTTTAGAAATACCTTTCATTAGTTTTTTTATAACCCAAGAACCAATGATCCAGATTAGAATAGCGCCTATTACCTTTGGTCCAAAATCAACGATAAATTCAATACCTTTATCTAACCATTTTTGAATATCCATATACAAGTTTTTTTAAATTAGTGATTTGTAAATCTTAAAATTAATGATTTATGCTTTTGATAGCTTAATACAATATGTAAGAATGCTAAAAATTCGACAAAGGGTGATTCAATCCCTTTAAAAGGTTGATAATCCTAAAATTTTTATAAGAGTTCCTACAAAACTTCTACATTCTTCATTTTAATTGTACATTACGCAACCTCAAAACACAAATTTATGTCAGAGTTTTTATACTTTTTTAAAGAAGGTTTCTTTCACGTTTTAGATTGGCAAGCATATGACCACGTTCTATTTTTTATAGTTCTTATTATTGCTTATACTTTTGACGATTGGAAAAGAATATTAACCTTAGTTACTTTATTTACTTTAGGTCATACCGTTTCTTTATTTTTAGCTGTTTATGATATAGTTTCTGTAAATTCAAAATTGGTCGAATTTTTAATCCCGATTACCATATTAATAACCGCTTTATTTAATGTGTTTACAGCAAAGAATACAACTAAGCAAGATAAAATTGGTGTGTTATATACAACCACTGCGTTTTTTGGGCTTATTCATGGACTAGGTTTTTCAAGTTATTTTGATATGATTAGCAGTGCTAGTGATTATAAAGCTCTGTCAATATTAGAATTCGCTCTTGGTATTGAAGTTTCTCAAATTATTGTAGTACTAATAGTTCTGATTATTAGTTTCCTTGTTCAAACAATTTTTAGATTTTCTAAACGTGATTGGATATTAGTAGTCTCTTCTATAGTAATTGGGATGGTAATCCCTATGATAATTTCAAGCAAAATATGGTAATTAATTATCAATTAGGGTTGTATTTGACACATAGTCATAATATATTCGTACTTTATTAATAATAAGTACTATCCAATTTATATATATGCCCCAAAATAAGCAATTAAAATATGATAAGGCCTATCTAAGAATAGCGAGAGAATGGGGGAAGTTATCTCATTGTGAGAGAAAAAAAGTTGGTGCGGTTATTGTAAAGGATAGAATGATTATTTCTGATGGATTTAATGGAACTCCAACTGGTTTCGAAAATCCTTGTGAGGATGAAGAGGGATATACGAAATGGTATGTGTTACATGCAGAAGCAAATGCAATTTTAAAAGTTGCTTCTTCAACACAATCTTGTAAAGGAGCTACGTTATATATTACACTTTCTCCTTGCAAAGAATGTAGCAAGTTAATTCATCAAGCAGGAATAAAAAGAATTGTTTATCAAAATGCCTATAAAGATAATTCTGGGCTTTTGTTTTTAGAAAAGGCTGGTGTAGAAATAGAAAAGATTACTGATTTAGACGATTAATGGGTTATTCAAAAAAATACTTGCCATTATTTATTGGTTTGGCGATGGGAGCGGGAGTTTTTTTAGGAAGTAAACTCAATTTTAGCAATCCATCAGCTAAGCTATTTTCCTATAATGCTAAAAAGGAAAAACTAAATAGGCTTATCGATTATATAGATTATGAATATGTTGATGAAATCAACACAGATAGTATTGTTGATGTGACAGTAAATAGAATTCTCGAAAACCTTGACCCTCATTCGGTTTATATTCCTCCAGAAGAGTTAGAAGGTATTACAGAAAGTATGCAGGGAGATTTCATTGGAATAGGTGTAAGTTATTACCCTTATAGAGATACTATTTCTGTTATTAATACAATTAAAGGCGGTCCTAGTGAGCGATCAGGAATTTTAGCTGGAGATAGAATCCTCATGGCGGATCAGGATACGTTGTATGGAGAGCGCTTAAGAAGAGATGGATTAGCAGATAAATTAAAAGGAGAGCTAAATAGTCAAGTACAGTTAAAAGTATATAGAAAAGGTACGGGGATATTTGATGTAGTGGTAAAACGTGGTCGAGTACCATTGAGAAGTGTGGATGCTAGTTATATGCTAAAAGATAAGTTAGGGTATATAAAGGTGAATCGTTTTGCAGAGACTACCTATAAAGAGTTTAAAAAAGCATTAGATTCTTTACAAGATCTTGGTGCAGAGAATTTAGTTGTGGACCTTAGAGACAATGGAGGAGGTTTTATTGCCCCTGCGTTAAAAATGGCTGATGAGTTTTTGAAAAATGATGAATTGATCATGTTTACTAAGAATAAAAAAGGAGCCATAGAAAATAATTATGCCACACGTAATGGAAGTTTTGAGAAAGGAAACGTCTATGTGTTGATTAATGAAAATTCTGCTTCTGCTAGTGAGATTTTTGCTGGTGCAATACAAGACAATGATAGGGGAACTATTGTAGGACGGCGTTCTTATGGAAAAGGTTTGGTGCAGAGAGAAATGGCGTTAGGAGACGGTAGCGCGATTCGATTGACAATTTCTAGATATTACACACCAACTGGGCGATCAATTCAGAAGCCTTATGAGAATGGTAATAAAGAGTATTTTAATGAATATTTAGAAAGATATAAAAACGGAGAATTACAGAATGCAGATAGTATACAGGTTGCAGATTCTTTGAAATTTAAAACTCCAGGTGGTAAAACGGTATATGGGGGTGGAGGAATTATACCTGATATTTTTGTTAGTAAGGATACGACAAGAGTAGGAGAAACCCTAGATTATATGCTTAGATCTGGAAGAATGGGAGGGTATATTTTCGAGGAATTGGATAAAAAGAGACCATTTTATAATGAATTGACAGAAGAGCAATTCAAAGAAGAAATAAGAATAGACGATGATTTTGCAGATGGATTTCTTGTGTATACAAGAAAAAATGGAATAGATATTAATTTAAAAAATTATCGAGAACAATTAAAGAAATATTTAAAAGCTATTATGGCCCAACAACTATTTGGGACTAGTGAATTTGAAAAAATTATTAATGAAGATGATAAAATGATTCAAAAAGTTTTATCTATTTCTGATTAAAAACTTAAATCCAATATAGAAATGGAATCATTACCTGGTTTTTTAGCGATTTCTTGTTTCTGTTTTTTCTTAGTAGCAGCTGTAATTACATTGATCAATAACAGTGCAGCTATTTTATTAAGTCATGGGATTTTTGTACAATCATCTTATCCAGCCACTTCATTGCTAAAAAGACATATAAAAAGTACATCAGATATTAGGTTTAAGAAATCACTGAAGAAAGCTTTAGTGTTAAGAAAATTACACCAACTATTTATAATGTTTTCATTAATATCTGGAGTTTTTCTGGTAATATTAACATTTAAATGATATTTTTAAAAACAGAAAAAGACCTAAGAATCTTATCTCGACCCCAAATATGCCTGAATTAAAAGAATATTTATTAGCAATTGCGCTTTGCTCTCCACTTTTTTTCTTTATCGTGGCAGTAGGGTTTCGGTTGTTAGATAATAGTGCATCATTATTTTTAGATAATGAGATTTTGGTAGATTCTTCTTACGTATCAGGTGATTTAATTAGAGAACATATCGAGAGTACAGAAGATATGAAATTAAAAAAATCACTAAAGAAAGCATTGATATTTAGAAAACTGCACAATCTTTTTATGATTCTGGCGGTAATTTCATTACCACCAGTAATCATTGGTTGTTTTCTTGTAACCTTTATAGCCTAAAATTTATCCGTTTTTGTGTTTTTGTTGTATAGCTCTGGAGACCAAAAGTATCGTAAGCAATACAACCACACATGCCGAACCAAGAATACTGATTAATGCTGTTTTGCTATCTCCTTTCAGAATATTGCTAAAGTCTAAAACTGTAGCATTATAAATAATCAAAGAAATGGCTATCACGATTAAAGCGTAAATAAAGTACTTCATTTAAAATAGTCCTTTTATATTAGTTGCAAATAACTTTACTGCAATTGCAAGCAAAATTACACCAAATATTTTTCTAATAACATTAATTCCTTGTTTACCTAGTACTTTTTCTATTCTTCCAGAAGCCTTTAATACAATATAAACAAAAATAATGTTGACAACAATAGCGATTACTATGTTTATAGGTTGATACTCTGCTCTAAGGGATAATATAGATGTCATCGTTCCAGCTCCAGCAATAAGTGGAAATGCTAAAGGAACTACTGCCGCAGTTTCAGGTTCATCATCTTTGTATAACTGAATTCCTAAAATCATTTCTAATGCTAAAAAGAATATGATAAAAGCACCCGCCACAGCAAAAGAATTAACATCAATCCCAATAAGATTTAGAATCTCTTTACCAACAAATAAAAATAATATCATCAAAATTGCTGCTACTAGAGACGCTTTTTCACTTTGTATGTGACCTACTTTTTTACGAAGGTCAATAATAATAGGAATGCTACCTACGATATCGATTACCGCAAAAAGTATCATACTAGCAGTCAATATTTCCTTTAAGTCAAAGTTCATTTTAGTTGATTTTTTATGGTTAGTGCCAAAGTGCATGGACTTAGCAGTATAAAAGTAGCATAAAAAGATAAATAATCAGTAAAATTTATCTTTCATAAAAACTATCTTCGCAATATGTTTCAGTTAGGCAAAACCATCGTTTCAGAAGAAATCATCGAAAAAGATTTTGTGTGCAATCTTTCTGCTTGCAAAGGTGCTTGTTGTATTGATGGCGAAGCAGGCGCTCCATTAGAAGAATGGGAAACCCAAAAATTAGAAGAAATTTATCCTATTGTTAAGCCTTATTTAAGAAAAGAAGGTATTGAAGCAGTTGAAAACCAAGGAGCTTTTATAAAGACTGAACAAGGTGATTTAGAAACTCCGTTAATAGAGGGAGCAGATTGTGCGTATGTTATTTTTGATAAAAAAGGCACAGCTTTATGCGCAATAGAAGAAGCTTATAATCAAGGAGAAGTAGATTGGAAAAAACCAATATCGTGTCATTTATATCCAGTGAGAGTGCAAGATTACACAGAGTTTTCTGCTGTTAATTATCACAAATGGGAAATATGTGATGATGCATGTACACTAGGAAAAGAACTTCAGGTACCTGTGTACAAATTTGTAAAACAAGCATTGATACGTAAGTTTGGAGAGGACTGGTATATGGAGCTAGAAAAAGTAGCAGAGGATCTTAGAAAATAAATTTTCTTATTTTTATTGTTATTAATGTTTACCTATTAGGGAAAAGGAATACTAACATTAAAACCAAAACAATAATTTTATGAAAACAATTCAAGTATGTATCGGACTATTTATGCTCGCTGTTGTTCCTTTTGGATGCAGTGATGATGATATAGTAGATGACATCGTTGTTCCGGATGCAGAAGAAACGGGAACATTCTTAGAGCAAGATCTTCATCTATTGCATTTAAGTAGGCAAGATGATTTGATTGCAGAAGAAATTGCATCAGTTGAAGAAGAGCTAGCTAACGATCCTAATAATCTGGATTTACAAGGGCAGTTAGAAGAATTAGAAGGAAGAAGAGAGGCTAATACAGAGCAGATCGATTTTCTGAATGAACAAATAGAAGAGGTTGTAGGTGATCTTGCGGTACGACCAAGAGTACCTAGACTTCCGCCAGTTCCGCCACCACCGCTTCCTTGTACGTGTTTTACGGATGTAGAATTTAGTAGGTTAGAACAAATTTTATTGGCAGGAAATGCAGAAGGGTTTGCAGTAACAGTTTTTACAGAAAATCAAGAAGTAATAGCAGAATTTGGTAATCTTACAGATTTTGAAGATACAGGATTGCAGGTAATTTCTTTGAATGAAGCCATAGATTTTCAAGGAAATGTGACAGTTCAAATTTCTAAGTTCTTTGAACCAATTGGTGATATAACTACCTATTCTATAGAAGGGAGTATTAACCTTTAGTTACCTTCATAAATAATAATTAAATTAGCTCTCAATCACTTGAGAGCTTTTTTTATGAAATATATTCTTGTTTTAGTAGCCATTTTTACTGGATTATCATGTTATTCTCAAACAGAAGAACAATTAGCAGATTATGAGTATTTCTTAAATAAAGGAGGTACTTTTTTGTACGCAAATAAAGATAGTGCTTATGTATATTTATCAGAAAGTTATAAAGTTGCTGATGAAAGTAATTATCTAGATGGTAAGTTAAATACGTTAACTTACTTAGTCCAAGCAAATGGATACCATTTTGATTTAAAAAAATTAAATCAGAATTTAAAAACTTTTGAAGAGGTGTTAAAAGATGAAGAGTCGGTTGATACCCTAGAGTATGGAGCAATTTATCAAAGAAGATTTTTATTAGAAAAGGGACAATACTTTTATAAAATTAATAATTACCAGACAGCTTTAAGATATTTTAATAAACTAGTTAATGATTTAACTGATTCAAAGTCTAACGGAGATGATTTAATGAATGAATTAAATGAACTCTATTCCGCATATTCTTTTATAGCAGCTGTGTATGAAAAAACCGGAAAATATAGTTTATCAAAGGAATATCATAATAAAACCTTATCCATTACCGAAGGATATCCTGAAATAAATTGGAGCAGACATATTCTTAATACTAGAATGAGATTGGCTAGAGTTTATGAAAATGAAAGTGATTATTTAAGTGCAAATGGGCTATTAAATGAAGTACTACCGGTTTACATTTCACAAAAGGAAAACCCAAGATTTAAGAATAACATTCTTTCTACGTATCAGCGCTTATCAAGGAATTATTTATTGCAGGATAGTATAACAAAAGCAATAGATGTGCTTAAAGAAAGCGAAGTGTACTATTCTGAAAATGATCCTTTTAAAAGATCTGCTGATATGCTGTATGGTGATGTTTATTTAGAAAATAAGCAATTTGATGAGGCCGAAGCTTTTTACCAATCATATCTAATAAAAACAAAATCTTATAGACAGAATGAAAAACATCAAGATATAGCAGAGGCTTTTTCTAAATTAGGGCAACTATATGTAGCTAAAGATAATCCGAATAGGGCATTAGCATTTTATCAAGAATCTTTGATGCAGATAGCACCAAACTTTAACGATAAGGATATCAAAAATAATCCTGATCCTAAAAAAGTACTGTCTAAACTAGAGCTGGTAAAAGTGTTGAAAGAAAAGTTAGAAGCACTACGATTATTGTATCAAAAAAGTAATAAAATTGAAGATCTTAAGATAGCCTTTTCCACTTCTCAGGAAATTATCAAAACACTAGATTTATTAAAACCTGAGTTTGAAAGTAAAGTGGATAAGCAGTTTCTGATATCGGAGATGTATCCAGCTTTTCATAGTATGGTGGCCGTTGCATATGATCTTTATGAGGTAACTAAAGAGACTACATATATTGATGATGCTTTTTATTTCTTTGAAAAAAGTAAAAGTGTATTACTGTTAGAAGCAGCAAGAAGTACACAAGCTAGTTCTTATGGTGGAGTTCCAGAAGATATTGTGGATAAAGAGCAGCAGTTCAGAGCAAATATCATTCATTTAGAGAAAAAGTTCTTTAATCAAAAATCTAATATGGTGGTTTTTGATTCCTTGTTTCAGCTTAAGAATAAATATTATAATTTCATTTCTGATATAGAACAAAAATACCCTAAATATTATGATTTAAAGTATAATGCGGATGTAGTGAGTTTAGAAGAAACAGCCAACCAGTTAATAAAAAACAAAGCACTATTAAGTTATTTTTCTACAAACACAGATTTGTATTTGATTACAGTAGAAAAGAATAAGAAAAACATCTATAAAATACCTTTAGGCTCTGAAGATCAAGATAGAATTACGCGTTTTTATTCTCTATTGTCAAAGGTTAATATTAAAGATGTATCCGAGATTTATAAAACAGGAAATTTAATTTATAATCAGATTTTAAGAAGGTCTTTAGAAGAGATAGAGGCTAAGGAGCTTGTAATTATTCCTGATGGAGTTCTGAATTATTTGCCATTTGAAGCTTTATCCGCATCAAAGGATGTAGCAAATTACTTAATCCAAGAGTACCAAATCTCTTATACTAATTCTTCAACATTACTTAGAGAGCAACAAAATAAATTAAAGAGTGATAAAAATAAGTTGTTAGCATATGCTCCAAGTTTTGAAATAGTGGATAAAAATATTTCACAAAACAGATCTGATTTTGGACCGTTGCTATATAATAAAGATGAAGTGGATCAAATAACAAAATTCTTTGAAGGAAAAGCTATTACAGGTGATGATGCATCGCTAGTATCATTTTCGGAAGATTCTAAGGCATATAATATGCTTCATTTTGCTACACACGCGGCCACCAATGATGAATATCCAGACTACTCTTATTTAGCGTTTGCTCCAGATGATAAAGGAGAGACTAGTTTGTTGTTTGTTAAAGATTTATATGGTTATAGTATTAATGCTGATTTAGTGGCATTAAGCGCTTGTCAAACAGGTTTAGGGAAACTTCAAAAAGGAGAGGGTATGCTTAGTTTGGCGAGGGGTTTTAGTTATGCAGGTGCTAAATCTTTGGTTACTACATTATGGAAGATCAATGACCAAACCACATCAGAGTTGATGCAGGAGTTTTATAAAAACTTGAATAAATCGTTATCGAAGGATCAAGCACTAAGAGAAGCTAAGTTAACCTATCTTAATAATGCTGATGATGAATTATTAAAACACCCGTATTATTGGTCTGGATTTATGATTTCTGGTGATACAACTCCGCTCCAAAAAAAGACCTCATACCTTTGGTGGCTGTTATTGCTTGGTATTCCAATTTTAATCGTAGTAATAAGAAAAATAAAAAAATAGATCGTGTAGACTTATTTTAATTGACTTAAAAGTTTGTCGACATCACTTTTCTTAAAACTTCCAGTTTTAGACATTTCTTCTAATAAATTAATAGCTTCTTTTTTTCTATTCTCTTTTAGATAGGCTAGTGATAAATACCACTTTCCTCTTTCAGATAATTGATCTCCTAAAGAAATGTGTTGCTCTAATAATGGAATTGCCTCTTGGGTTTTATTAGACGCCAATAATGAATTTGCTTGGTATAATAAGAAGTAAGCACTTTTTGTTGTTTTAAATAGATTTCCAAATTGCTCTGCAGCTAATTCATAATTTTTACTTTCATATGAGGTAAATGCAATAGTCTCTTCATTGGTAGCTTCATCTCCACGAACAATAGGAGTAACTACATTTTTATAGGGTTCAAAATTTTCCGCATACAATTGATTGGTATCCACACCAAAAGGTTTTAGAAATGTAATGCCGCCAATAGCAACTACCAATAATATAGATGCAGCTACTAATAATTTTTTATAATTAAATAGCGGTATTACTTTGGTTTCCTTAGCTTCAATTTTAGCTTCAAAACCTGCTAGGCTATTTCTTAATCCATCTCTGTCTTCAACTCCAGCAACTAGATTAAGATCTTTAAGAAACTCAACATCTTTTCTAAAAGTAGTGTCGTTTTCTAAAAGATTGTCGAACTGATCTTTTTCCACAGGAGTCAGTTCTGATTGTAAATACTTGTCTATTAACTCTTCTCGTTCCATTTATGCGGGGGTTTTAATTGATTCTTTTAGGGATTTTAAACAACGGGATTTTTGGCTTTTTACTACGTTTTTGTTCTCATAGCCTAAGCTTTCAGTAATCTCGTCAATGGTTAGTCCCCGATAATAGAATAAGGTTAACATTTCTTGACAACGTTTTCCTAAATTTTTGAAATGTTGTCGTAATAATTCTTGTTGTGGAGTTAATTGAGGCTCCTCAAAAACCTCTTGAACATCAGATGTTTCTTTATAATCTACACTATTTTCATAAGAAACTGTTTTTTTCTGTTTTTTGAGTTGATCATAGATCATATATTTTCCAATGCTAAACAAATAGGTCTTAATAGAACTTTTGATAGTGTCTAGTTTACCATTAATAGCATGTTCGCGTAAGGCTATAAAAGCTTCTTGATATATATCTACAAGAGAATCATGATCTAGATCATATTTTTTTGCAAACTGCAAAAAAGCGTTGCGATACTCTGTGTATATTTTTTCTAAGGCTTGATTATGTCCTTTTTTTAACGTTAAGAGTTCTTCCTTCATACTTTGTGACCTGACAATAGGGTAATAGGTTCATCTTATTTTCCGAAGATAAAGTTAACCTTTTTTCTAAAACGTACACAAAGAGACAAAACCAAACAATTAGTATTATGAAAACTACAAAACAAATAATAGGAATAGCAGTGTTGTTTTTTATGATGTGTATACCTCAGAATATAGAAGCACAGTTTTGGAAAAAAGTAGCAAAAACTGCAGAAAGGGCGGCAGAAAAAACTGTTTTAAAGAAGACAGAAGAAAAAGTATCCAAAAAAACAAGTAAAACGATAGATGATACTGTTGATGGAAAACCTAAAAAGAAGAAAAAGAAGAACAAGAGCAAGAAAACTAAAAAGAAAAAGGGTGCTGTTATTTCTTCTGATAATGAAGTAGAACATGAAATAGGCGAAACAGATACCAAACCTTCTTTTGCAGCATATTCCAAGTTTGATTTTGTAGCTGGCGAAAATGTAATAGCATTCGAAGATTTTAGCCAAGACGAAATAGGAGATTTGCCTGCACGTTGGAATTCTTCGAACTCAGCAGAGGTTGTAACTTTAAATAATACAGAAGGACGTTTTATACAAATAGGTGCCGGAAAGGGGTCTTATGTTCCTGAATTTATAGAAGAGTTTCCTGAGAATTTTACTTTAGAATATGATGTAGTGTTTGATTATGATGTGTCTGAGTATGCGTATCAACGTGATTTAATGGTGGTGTTTTCTGATGTAGAAAATCCAGGGTATGAATTACAAGACCATACTCCAGGTAAAAATGGATTTGCTTTTGCTATTCGTGGAGGAAACAGCTATGGCGGAAAAGTAGATGTGCACAAATATTGTTCTGATAGTAAACTAAACTTAAGTTCAGATAAACAGATAGCTCAGTTGGATAAAAAGAATAATAGTAGAGGAGAAAAAATGCACATCTCTATTTGGAAACAAAAGCAACGAATGAGAATATATATTGATGAGAAAAAAGTATTTGATATTCCAAGAGCATTTGAGAAAACTACTGTGCTTAAAAATGTAAAATTCTTTTCTCAAACAAAACCAGAAAACACATTCTATTATGTTGGTAATATAAGATATGCAGTGGGAAAACCTGATATGCGTAATAAATTAATTACAGAAGGGAAATTAGTCACTTACGGAATTACATTCGATACAGGAAAAGCATCTGTGAAATCTGCATCATATGGTACAATTAAAAAAATTGCAAAGATTCTTTCAGATAATCCTACTATCAAAGTGTCAATAACTGGTCATACAGATAAAGATGGAGATGAAGTTTTTAATCAAAAACTATCTAAAAAAAGAGCTGTTTCTGTAAAAAATGTTCTTGTGGATGAATTTGGGATTGATGGATCTAGGTTAGAAACCAATGGTAAAGGAGAAAGTGATCCTATTTCTAAAGAGAATACACTCGAAGCTAAAGCTAAAAATAGAAGGGTGGAGTTTAAAAAACTTTAATTTTTTTTGAAAAAAAGTATTCGAAATGTTTACCTAAGTGGTTCGATGAATACTAAGAAGTAAATTATCTAACAATTAAAAGAAAAAATAATGAAAACAAAATTTAAAAGTATAAGTGTAATAGTGATGATGGCAATTGCAATAATGTTTCAATCCTGTAGCAGTGAGGATGATGGGGTAATTATTGAAAATGAAGATCAATTAGAGAATATTCAAGGTCGTATAGAACAGTATCAAGAATCTATTGAGAATATTGAGGCACCTGATGATATGGAACAATATGCTCAACAGAATACGTATGCTTCCAGTGCAGTATTTACGTTGTCGACTTTACAAGTACAAGCATTGGCATATTCGTCGGTTTTTCTTTCAATTCCAGGTGATGCAGAACAACAAAGTATTATAGGAAAAAATGGAAGAAATACTCGTACTTGGGTTTGGAGTTATGGTGGGGTTACATTGTATTACACGGTAACATCAGATGCTACTTATGATTATTTTACATACGATATAGAGGAATCTGGTGTCCGTAGAACCTTCTATGAAGGTAAAATAAGTAAAGATGGTAATTTCTATGATGTAAGATTCAATGGAGAAGGAGGAGACTTCGTATTAATGACATTTAGTGAAACAGGAAGCATTATCAACTTTAGCATAAAAGATCAGAGTGATAATGGGATAGAGCTTGTGTACAATGAAGTAGATCAATCAGGATCTATAAAAGCATTTGAGTTAGGAGTATTGACTGAAAGTTTTGTTTGGTTATCTGATGGGACAGGTACATATACAAATCATGCTACTGGAGAAACTTTTTCTTGGCCATAGAAGAAATAAAATAATAAAATACTGTTTTGGAAAAATCATATGTGAATAACGCATATGATTTTTCTTTTTTTTATTGTTTTAAACAATAAAAATTGATTTTTATTTACAATTATTAAGATGTGGTTTTGCCGTAAAATTGCTTGTTTTTTGGTTTTGTTTTTTTAGTGTAAAAAAACCTCGGTAACAGGTGAAAAATAAGTAGTTTTTGAGGTTACTAACAACGATGTTTATATCTTTTTTTTAACGATTAAATAATTGATTGTCAATATTTTAAATAAAACATATGAATTGTTGATTTTTATAGGTTAATTCCCTTCGTGTTGAAAACTTTGTTGAAAACGTTTCCTAATTTTTTGTGAAACTTCTAGAGCATTTTTTGATCTTTGTTAGTCCGTAGCGGAAACAAAAAAACATAGAACTAGCTTAAAGAAAAAAAGATGAATGCAGTAGAGCCAATTTTACAAGAAAATAAAGACAGATTTGTTATTTTTCCTATCAAACATCATGATATTTGGGATTGGTATAAAAAATCAGAAGCTAGTTTCTGGACAGCTGAAGAAATTGACTTACATCAGGACATTACTGACTGGGCAACTAAGTTAACAAATGACGAAAGATATTTTATTAAACACATTTTAGCATTTTTTGCAGCTTCAGACGGAATTGTGAATGAAAATTTAGCAGAGAATTTCGTAAATGAAGTTCAGTATAGCGAAGCAAAATTCTTTTATGGTTTTCAGATCATGATGGAGAATATTCATTCAGAAACATATTCGTTACTAATCGATACGTATGTAAAGGATGAAAAGGAGAAAGATATTTTATTTAAAGCAATAGATAATTTTCCTGCAATTAAGAAAAAAGCGGATTGGGCATTAAAATGGATCGAGTCGGATTCTTTTGCTGAGCGATTAATAGCTTTTGCAGCGGTAGAAGGTATTTTCTTCTCTGGAGCATTTTGTTCTATTTTTTGGTTAAAGAAACGTGGTTTAATGCCAGGTCTTACTTTTTCTAATGAACTAATTTCTAGAGACGAAGGAGTACATTGTGATTTTGCAGTACACCTACACAATAAACATTTAGTTAATAAAGTACCAAAAGATAGAATTAGAGAAATTATTGTAGATGCTCTTAATATAGAAAGAGAGTTTGTTACAGAATCTCTTCCGGTAAGTTTGATTGGTATGAATGCAAACCTAATGACTCAATATTTAGAGTTTGTTACCGATAGATTGTTGTCCGAATTAGAATGTGAAAAAGAATATGGAACTGCAAATCCATTTGATTTTATGGATATGATTTCATTGCAAGGGAAAACAAATTTCTTTGAAAAACGAGTGTCAGAATATCAAAAGGCAGGAGTTCTTAATAAAGATACAGAAGAAAATAAAATAAGTTTTGATGCTGATTTTTAATCTTTAGAAATCATTTCAAATTAAGGATATATTCATTCTGAGCTAATTAAGAATAGTACTTCTATTTAAATAGCGATTAGCTCAGTTTGATAAAGCTTTCTAAAAGCTTACAAAGAAACAAAAGAAGGCGAAAGTCATATAGTTATATTTTAATTAATGAGAATAACTCTGATTATCATAATACAGAGGCTTCATTTTAGTATCTGATTTCGGGGGAGATCAATTATAATTATAGCTTTCAAGAAAATAGAGGAATATAAACACAAATTAACACCATAGTTCTTCAGAAGAAGAATTTTATAAAAACCAAAAACGTATGTATGTAGTAAAAAGAGACGGTCACAAGGAGCCAATTATGTTTGACAAAATTACCGCAAGGGTAAGGAAGTTGTGTTATGGGTTAAACGCTCTCGTTGATCCAGTAAAGGTAGCGATGCGGGTAATAGAAGGCTTGTATGATGGTGTAACTACTAGTGAACTGGATAATCTTGCTGCAGAGATTGCTGCGACTATGACAATAGCACATCCAGACTATGCTAAGTTGGCTGCACGTATATCAGTTTCTAATTTACATAAAAATACAAAGAAGACATTTTCTGAAGTTGTTACAGATTTATATGAATATGTGAATCCAAGAACTGAGAAAAAAGCACCACTGATCTCGGATGAAGTATATGATGTGATCATGGCAAATAAAGAAAAGTTAGACTCTACAATTATTTATAATAGAGATTTTGGTTACGATTATTTTGGTTTTAAAACATTAGAGCGTTCTTACTTATTAAAAATTAATGGTCAGATTGCAGAACGTCCACAACATATGTTAATGAGAGTTTCAATTGGAATTCATCTAAATGATTTAGATGCAGCAATTGAGACCTATGAATTAATGTCTAAAAAATACTTTACACACGCTACACCTACGTTATTTAATTCCGGAACTCCAAAACCACAAATGTCATCTTGTTTCTTATTGGCAACAAAAGATGATAGTATTGATGGAATCTATGATACGTTGAAACAAACAGCGAAGATTTCACAATCTGCTGGAGGAATTGGATTGTCTATACATAATGTTAGAGCTACAGGATCTTATATTGCAGGTACTAATGGGACATCGAATGGTATAGTTCCTATGTTACGTGTATTTAATGATACCGCGCGTTATGTAGATCAAGGTGGGGGAAAGCGTAAAGGTTCTTTTGCTATTTATGTAGAACCTTGGCATGCAGATATATTTGATTTCTTAGATCTTAAGAAAAACCATGGTAAAGAAGAAATGCGTGCTCGTGATTTATTCTATGCAATGTGGATTCCGGATCTATTTATGAAACGTGTACAAGAAGATGCAGAATGGACATTAATGTGTCCTAATGAATGTCCAGGATTATTTGATATTCATAGTGATGAATTCGAAAAAGAATATTTACGTTTCGAAGCAGAAGGAAAAGGGCGTAGAACTATAAAAGCGCGTGAGCTTTGGGAGAAAATTCTAGAATCTCAGATTGAAACTGGAACTCCATACATGTTGTATAAAGATGCAGCAAATCGTAAATCTAATCAGCAGAATTTGGGAACTATTCGTTCTTCTAACTTGTGTACAGAAATTATGGAGTACACTAGTCCTGATGAGGTAGCAGTATGTAATTTGGCATCTATTGCGTTACCAATGTTTGTAAAAAATGGAGCATTTGATCACGAAGAGCTTTTTAGAATTACAAAACGAGTAACAAAAAACTTAAATAAAGTAATAGATCGTAATTATTATCCTGTAAAAGAAGCTGAGAATTCTAATATGCGTCATCGTCCTATTGGATTAGGAGTACAAGGACTTGCGGATACTTTTATTCAATTGCGTATGCCTTTTACTAGTGATGAGGCTAAGAAACTGAATCAAGAAATTTTTGAAACTTTATATTTTGCTGCAGTAACAGCGTCTATGGAAGAAGCTACTGCAGATGGTCCATATCAATCTTATGAAGGATCACCAATATCTAAAGGAGAATTCCAACATAATTTATGGGGAATTAAAGATGAAGAATTAAGTGGACGTTGGAATTGGGCCAGTCTTAGAAAAGAAGTGTTAGAGAATGGGGTTCGTAACTCATTATTAGTTGCTCCTATGCCAACAGCATCAACTTCTCAGATTTTAGGAAATAACGAAGCGTTTGAGCCTTACACAAGTAATATCTATACAAGACGTGTGTTATCTGGTGAATTTATTGTAGTAAATAAACATTTATTAGAAGATTTAGTAAAATTAAATTTATGGAGCGATGATCTTAAGGATGCTATTATGCGTGCCAATGGATCTATCCAGAATATAGATATCATTCCTCAAAACCTTAAAGAGTTGTATAAAACAGTTTGGGAATTGAGTATGAAGGATATTATAGATATGTCTCGTCATAGAGGATATTTTATAGATCAATCGCAGTCGCTAAACTTATTTATGGAAGGTGCTACGATGGCAAAACTTACTTCAATGCATTTCTATGCTTGGAAGAGTGGATTAAAAACAGGTATGTATTACCTGAGAACAAAATCTGCAGTAGATGCAATTAAGTTTACGCTTAAGACTGAAAAGAAAGAACAACCACAAGCGGAGCAAGTAGCAGTGGCAGCGGCTCAAGTAATGGAAGCGCAATCAGCTTCTAAAACAGAAGAGCAGCCAGAAGCTGTGCAGGTTTCTGCAGAAGGTACCTCCTTAACTCCAGAAGAATTGAAAGCGTTAATAGCGCAATCAAAAGAAGCTGAAGGAGATGATTGTTTAATGTGTGGGTCTTAATTAAGACCATTTAAATAGGGCAAAAGGGAAGTTTTCTGTATAGAAGCTTCCCTTTTTTGTATATTCGATTTTTCTTAAAATTATGATGAACTGGGAACAGCTCCTATCCTTAAAAAGACAGGGAGATACGAATAAAAGATTACGTAAAGAACAAGACGAAACTCGATTAGGTTTTGAGGTGGATTATGATAGAATTATATTTTCTTCTGCGTTTAGAAGTTTACAGGATAAAACACAAGTAATTCCCTTATCCAAAACAAGTTTTGTACATACTCGATTAACACATAGTTTAGAGGTTTCTGTTGTAGGGCGTTCTTTAGGTAGAGCAGTAGGGAAAAAGATTTTAGAAAAACATCCACATCTTTCTACCATTCACCGGTATCAATTTAATGACTTTGGAGCTATTGTGGCGGCTGCTTCTCTATCTCATGATATCGGGAATCCTCCGTTTGGACATTCGGGAGAAAAAGCGATAGGAGAATATTTTGCTACCGGAAAAGGTAAAATGTATAAAGAATATTTGACTCCAAAACAATATCAAGATCTTATAGATTTTGAAGGAAATGCAAATGGTTTTAAGATTTTAACAGAATCTAAACAAGGCATAGAAGGAGGTTTACGACTATCATATGCTACGTTAGGAGCCTTTATGAAATATCCTAAAGAGTCTTTACCTAAAAAACCAACCTCACATATTGCACATAAGAAATTTGGCTATTTTCAAAACGAAACAATTTTTTTTAAAGAAGTAGCAGAAGAAATGGGGTTACTTTCTCAAAAAATAGGAGATGAAATCACCTATAGCCGTCATCCATTAACTTTTTTAGTAGAAGCAGCTGATGATATTTGTTATACCATTATTGATTTTGAAGATGGTATTAATTTAGGATTGATACAAGAAGAGTATGCGCTAGAATATCTTATCAAGTTAGTAAAGGATACAATCAATACATCAAAATATAATAGTCTGATCACTACAGCTGATCGCCTAAGTTATTTAAGAGCATTAGCAATTAATACCTTGATACAAGAAGCTGCAAATATCTTTTTAGAAAACGAAGAAGAGATACTAAAAGGAGATTTTGATGCGGCACTTATTGATAAAAGTAAATATCAGGCTCAAATCGATGATATTATAAAGATTAGTATCGATAAGATATATCAAAGTCAGGAAGTAGTAGAGAAAGAAATTGCAGGATACGAGATTCTTGCTACTCTTTTAGATAGATATTGTGTGGCAACAGATCATTTTATGAATCAAAAAGCCTCTAATTATGATAAATTGATTCTAAAAGCTGAAGGAAATAATTTCGACTATACCAATGATGACCTATATACTAGATTAATTAGTATAAGTAATTATGTAGCAAGTCTAACTGATGGGAATGCACTATTAAAATTTCAGAAGATTAAAGGGTTACAAGTTTAGAATAAACCTATCGGAATAGATGTCCAATAGGTTTATTTTTTTAGCAATGAAGTTATAGTTTGGTATATGTATCTACATATGTATACGTGATACCTTCTTCTTCTTCTGTATATCGTAATCTTAATGTAGTAGAACTTAATTCTATTATTTCTTCGGATTCATCATACGTATCAATATCTTCTATACCTGTATTTAAATTATTTCCAGATAGAGCCCACCAGTAATCAACAGATGTAGATTCTTGGCAATTACCGTTTTCTGTGTACCCTTCAACAAATGTTGCAACATTTTCACCATTTGCATCTGTGGCCAATGTCATTCTATAAACGCAAGAAAAAGGCTCATAGCTTTCTCCATTTTCTGTTCCTGAAGTAAGGTCCCAAGTCCCAATTAGATTGGCTTCAGTAATTTCAATGTTTTCAAGTGTACCATCATCATCACTTCGGCATGAAAATAATGTAATAGTCAATAATAAGGTTAAGAATAGATTTAGTTTTTTCATTAGTAATACTTTTAGTTTAATTTTAAAAATTTTGACGAATTAACATTTTTTTAGGGTGTAAAACAATTAAGTGAATTTTTTATTTTAAAAAAAGAAGCAATAAACTTACTTTTTGTTTAATTAATACATCATTTTATTAAGTAGTTCATAAAATTGTAAAAATGTTACCATTAAATTTTAAAAACACTTATTAACGAGTAATAATTTGTAAGGATTAGCTTGTAGATTTATTAATGTCATGAACTATCTCGCGAGGCTCCAAGATAGAAGTTACTTGTTGAAATTTTAAAAGATCGAAGGATTGATGATGTATTCTTTTTAGTTTGTTCTTGCGAGAGACAACTTATTAATTATTTTTGTGGAACAGCTTATTAGGGAAATATTTAGTTCTCGTATTTATAATATAATCCTTTTATCAATTTCACAAACTCAATTTAATTAAACAATGGAACAAATTTATTTTAAACTTTTAATACTTGTATTTGGGCTTAATCTTGGATTTTCTCAAACAGAGAAAATGGACATTATTAAAGATTATCTATTAGATTCAGGAATTAGTACAAAAGATATAAATAGTCTTAGTATTCAATCAGAATCTTTTTCTAAAAGTATGAATGTGAGTACAACTTACGTTATACAGCAATATAAGGGAATTCCTATAAAAAATGCAATTGGTAGTTTTGCAATTAAGAATGGAAAGGTAGTTTCTTTTCAGGGCAATTATGTAAAGGATATTTCGGACAAAATAAATACAGTAACACCTTTGTTATCTGCAGAGGATGCTGTTGTATATGCAGCAAGAATTTTAGGTTTAGAAGGTCTTAAAGATGTGAGAATACTTCAAAAAAAATCTTCTGAAGAAAATTCGTTTGTAGTCACTAGAAGTAATATTTCTATGGATGAAATACCCGTAAATTTGGTTTATGAATTGAAAGAAGAAAGACTTTTTCTTTGCTGGGATTTGAGTATTCATACTAAGGATGGAAAGAACTGGTATAGCATTAGATTAAATGCTGAGGACGGTAACTTATTAAGTCAAAATGATTGGATAGTTAAGTGTTCTTTTAATACTCATGTTCATAATGAAAATTTAATTACTGGAAGTAATTCTTTATTGGAATCTGAATTGCAAGTTCCTGTTGTGTTGCCTATGGATACCCCGGTATATAATGTATTTCCAATTCCTTCCGTTGAAAGTCCTAATCATGGTGATAGACAATTAATATCTGGTCAAGAGGATGATAATGCTTCGCCTTTTGGTTGGCATGATACCGATGGAGTAGAAGGTGCAGAGTTTAATACTACAAGGGGTAATAATGTAATTGCTTCTGAGGATTTTGATGGCAATGATGGAATTGGATACATGCCTGATGGAGGAGGAGGTCTAATTTTTGATTATCCCTATTTAGATGGTGCCTTAGTAGCGGATAATGAAGATGCATCTATCACTAATTTGTTTTATGCAAATAATGTAGTTCATGATGTATGGTATCAGTATGGTTTTGATGAAACCTCTGGAAATTTTCAATTTAATAATTATGGAAAAGGAGGTTTTGGTGGTGATGAAGTTTCTGCTGATGCTATTGATGGATCAGGGACTAATAATGCTACATTTGGGACACCACCAGACGGTGCTAACCCTAAAATGTCAATGTTTTTATGGAATCCCCAGGCTAGTTCTGATGTTCAGGTTTTTAATGTTAATAATACTTCTTTGTCAGGAGGATACCCTGTATCAGATAACAGTTTTGATCCTGGGCATGTAGATGCCCCAAGTGCTCCCGATGCAATAACAGCTGACTTAGCTTTAGCGGTAGATGACGATGCTACAATAGATGAAAATGATATTTGCTCTGAACTTATAAATAGTTCTGATTTAGATGGTAAAATTGCGGTTGTTAGAAGAGGTGAGTGTAATTTTACTGATAAAGTATTTCGATGTCAGCAAGCGGGTGCTCTTGCGGTATTAGTAGTTAATAATGTGGGAGGAAATCCTATCCCAATGGGAGGGGAAAATAATGCGATAACTATTCCTGCTGTAATGATTAATATGACAGATGGAGAAGATATTATTAATGCTATAAAAAGTAGTTTAATTCCCGTTAATGTTAGTCTTTCAGATGCTGGAAAAAATATAATTGCCGAAGATGGTTCTTTTGATAATGGTATCGTGATTCATGAATATGGTCATGGTATTTCAAATAGACTTGCTGGAGGTCCATCTGCTGCGGGTTGTTTAGGTAATGCAGAACAAATGGGGGAAGGATGGTCAGATTGGTTTGCATTGATGATGACTATCGAATCTGGTGATAATGGAACAGATAGCAGAGGTATAGGTACGTATGCTACGGGACAGCCTACTTCAGGTGCTGGGATTCGACCGTTTCCTTATAGTACAGATATGAATGTTAACCCTGTTACTTACGATAATGTTAAAGATGATCAAGGTTTTTCGCAGCCTCATGGGATAGGTTCAATTTGGGCATCTATTTTATGGGATATGACTTGGGCTTTTATTGAAAGAGATGGTTTTGACCCTGATTTATATAATGGCACAGGAGGTAATAACTTAGCAATGCAATTAGTAATTGACGGATTAAAACTTCAAGCTTGTAACCCTGGATTTGTGAGTGGAAGAGATGGTATCCTTGCAGCAGCAGAATTGCTTCCTAATAACGAAGCAAATAAATGTGTTATTTGGGATGTCTTTGCAAGAAGAGGAGTTGGTTATGGAGCTTTGGAAGGTTCTACTGATGATCGTTTTGATCAGATTGCTGCATTCAATCTTCCTCCATCAAGTGAGTTAGATTGCTCTACATTGAGTGTTGATAGTTTTAATGAAAGCATTTTTAAGATAGAGCCTAATCCTTCGCGAGGAATATTTAATATTAGAGTTTCTGAAAGCTTAGGGGATAGTAATATTTATATTTTTGATATGAATGGTAGAATAGTATATAAAGAAAGGGTAAGTCTTACAAATCTTTATAGAGTAGAAACAGGTCTTAGATCAGGAATCTATCTGTTAAGAATTGAAGCTGAGAATGGAGAAGGAATTTCTACTTCTAAAATTATAATAGAATAGATTCTATAAATAAACATAAAAGAGGCTGTTTTATAAAAATAGCCTCTTTTTACTTGTCAGGCATATTTTTAAAAATAGTCTCTCTTATTTTTTCTACAGAAATACCACAAATTTCTTGTAATTCTTCTGTAGTTCCTTGATGTATAAAGTGATCCGGTACTCCAAGGGTGATTATCCTATTTTGAAAATTATGATGATTCGCAAATTCTATAATAGTACTTCCAAAACCTCCTTTGATAACACTATCTTCTGCCGTTATAATAGTAGTATGTTTTTGTAGTATTTCTTTTAATAATTCAGAATCTAAAGGTTTTATAAAGCAAAAATGGTAGTGACTTATTGTTTTGTCGATGTGTTTTAACGCATCTATAATGTTATTCGCTATTGTTCCTGTCGATAAGATAGCTATTTTCGAAATTTCATTTCTTAAACACTTTCCTTTTCCTATTGAAATTTCTGTCATAGGAACTTTCCAATCTATTATTTTTCCTCTACCTCTAGGATATCTAATTGCTATTGGATTTTTTAAGCCTAATGTACTCGTATAAATAAGGTTTCTTAACTCAATTTCATTCGCCGGTGCTGCTATAATCATATTAGGAATACAGTTCAGATATGCAATATCAAAAACACCATGGTGTGTTGCACCATCTGCTCCAACTAACCCAGCGCGATCAATACAGAAAATTACAGGTAGATTCTGTAGTGCTACATCATGGATTAATTGATCATAAGCACGCTGTAAAAATGTAGAATAGATGGTACAGAAAGGTATTAATCCTTGCGTTGCCATTCCAGCAGCTAACGTGATTGCATGTTGTTCGGCAATACCAACATCGAATGCTCTATCTGGCATTTCTTGCATCATATATTTTAAAGAACTACCGGTTGGCATTGCGGGTGTTATCCCAATAATCTTTTCGTTTTTTCTAGCCAGTTCTAGAATAGTATACCCAAATACATCTTGAAATTTAGGAGGTTGTTGAATATCTTTTTTAGGAATTAATTCTCCCGTATGCGCATCAAATTTTCCGGGGGCGTGATAAGTAACCTGGTTTTCTTCTGCTTGTTTAAGCCCTTTTCCCTTAGTAGTTATAATGTGTAAGAGTTTTGGACCTTTTATAGTCTTTAATTTTTCGAGTGTTTTTAATAAAGTTGGTAAATCATGTCCATCTATTGGGCCAAAGTATTTAAAATTCAAGGCTTCAATAATATTATCGGTTTTAGGTTTGTAACCAACTTTGGCTTTGGTTAAGTATTCTTTTAAAGCTCCTACACTCGGGTCAATTCCAATTGAATTATCGTTTAAAATAATTAGCATATTGGCATCAGTGACTCCTGCGTGATTTAATCCTTCAAAAGCCATTCCACTGGCGATAGAAGCATCTCCAATTACCGCAATATGTTGTTTGACACTATTGCCTTTCAGTTTTGAGGCAATAGCCATTCCCAAAGTAGCAGAAATAGAAGTTGAAGAATGTCCAACACCAAAAGTATCATATTCACTTTCACTTCGTTTAGGAAATCCACTAATACCGTTTAATTGTCGATTGGTATGAAATAAACTTTTCCTTCCTGTAAGTATCTTATGAGGATATGCTTGATGTCCAACATCCCAGACTAATAAATCATTTGGAGTATCAAAAATGTAATGTAAAGCAATCGTAAGTTCTATAACACCTAAACTAGCGCCTAAATGTCCTTCTTTACTGGCTACAATGTTAATCACAAAGTTTCGTAACTCTTTCGCTAAATCTGGTAATTGATTAACTGATAGTTTACGGAGATCTTCTGGATATTCAATATGCGAAAGTAGTGTGTCTTTCATTCAGTAAAAGTACTATTTTGAAATGAGCTGTAACAGTCTCTAATTGGTAATTCTAATGAGATCTCATAAAATTAATTGAGATAGTTTCTTATAAAGCTGAATACATTGAAAATAAGAAGGATTATATTTATTAGTTTTACTTTAAATTAAAATAAGTTTATGTTTGATCCATACGACGACTCACATTTTATGAGAAAGGCACTTCAGGAAGCCGAATTGGCCTATGAGAAAGGAGAAATACCTATAGGAGCGGTGATAGTAGTTTCTGATAGAATTATTGCTAGAGCACATAACTTAACAGAGCTATTAAATGATGTAACGGCTCATGCCGAAATGCAAGCTATTACGGCAGCTGCAAATTTTTTAGGTGGGAAGTATTTAAAAGAATGTACGTTGTATGTGACAATAGAACCATGTCAAATGTGCGCTGGTGCCTTGTTTTGGAGTCAGATCGGTAAAATAGTATACGGAGCAAGGGATGAACAACGCGGGTGTATTAACATGGGGACAAAATTACATCCTAAAACCAAAATGACAGGGGGTGTATTAGAAGAAGAGTGTAGTGAAATACTTAAACGCTTTTTTATTGAAAAACGTAATTTAAATTGATACTAATGATATCTTCATGAAAAATACAATTGCAGAACGAATTCAGGATTTTTTGAAACAGTTTCCACCTTTCAGTATGTTGAGAAAGGAAGAATTATTAATGATTTCTGGTCAGATTCGAGTATTGTATTTAGAGAAGGGAGAGTATGTGTTTAATCAAGATGAAAAGTGCCACGATGAATTTTATATAGTAAGAGAGGGAGCAATTGGATTATACAGAAACATTGGAAACGAAAAGGATTTAGTAGATATATGTGATACCGGAGATCTTTTTGGGCTTCGTATTATGATTATTAAAAAGAATTATAGAATGGCCTCTTTAGCCAATGAAGAGTCTATAGTGTATGCAATTCCATCATCAGTTTTCAAACCCTTTATTGATCAGAATAAAGACGTAAATACTTTTCTGCTAGAAACATTTGCAACCCATGCGAGAAACTATTATACGGAGACAGAAAAGGGAAAAAGAATAGATAATACTATATCCATTGATACGGCAAATGATCTTTCTACTTTGCGGACAATTTCTTATCGCAAAAAACCACTAACATGTAATTCATCTACTATTGTAAAGGATATTGCTTTAGAAATGAACAAACGTAAAGTAGATGCAGTAGTCGTTGCGGATGAAAATAAATACCCAATAGGTATCGTAACTGATAGTGATCTTAGAGCAAAAGTAGCTACAGGTTTGTTTCCGGCTACCGCAATGGTTACAGAGATTATGAATACTCCAGTTAAAACATATGCTAAAAAGTTGACCGTAGCAGAAGCACAAATTGCGTTAATCAAAAATAATATTAGTCATCTTTGTATAACTAAGGATGGAACTCGCAGTTCAAAGCTAGTTGGCGTTTTTTCTAATCATGATTTGTTAGTGTCTTTTGGAAATAATCCTTCCGTATTGATTAAGGAGATTAAGAGAGCTAAAAAAATACAACGACTTAGATATATTAGGAAGCAGTTAGAAAGATTGTTAAAAACATATTTAGAACAAGATATTCCAACATTACATATCTTAAATCTTATTTCAGAAGTTAATGATGCATTGGTAATTAGAGCAATCGAATTATCATTAAAAGAAATGCCAGAAAAACCACCAGTGAAGTTTAGTTTTTTAGTTTTAGGTAGTCAAGGAAGAAGAGAACAGTTGTTGTTAACTGATCAAGATAATGCCATTGTATTCGAAGATGTTAGCGAAGATATATATGAATCAACTCAACGCTACTTTTTAGAATTAGCGCGAATAATTACTAAAAGCTTACACACAATTGGTTTTGAGTATTGTCCAGCAGAAATGATGGCAAGTAACCCAAGATGGTGCATGTCTGCTATGGAATGGGAAATGCAGTTTAGAAATTGGATGACAACCCCAACGGAAGAAAGTACCTTATTGTCATCAATATTCTTTGATTTTCAGTTAGTATATGGAGATCCATATATGGTAAATCAGCTATCTGATGTGGTTTTTGATGGAGTTAATAAAAGTAAAAGGTTTTTAGGATTGTTGGGAGTTAGTGCATTACAAAAACCATCGCCTTTAGGTTTTTTTAAGCAGTTTTTGGTTGAACAAAATGGAGAACATAAGGATACTTTTGATATCAAAACAAGAGCTATGATGGTATTGATCGATGGAGCAAGAATTTTATCACTATATCATAATTTAAAAGGAGTTAATAATACATTACTTCGGTATGAAAAACTTGCAATACTAGAACCAAATAACAAGGAGCTTTTTGAGAGTTGTGCAAAGGCCTTTAGAGTGCTACTTAAGTTTAGAACACGTCAGGGGTTAATTCATAAAGACTCTGGGAGATTTATTAAATTAAATACATTGAGTAAAAGTGATAAACTAAAGCTTAAAAGATGTTTTAAGCCCATACGGGATATTCAAGAGGTGTTAAGAGTACGTTTTCAGTTAAAAACATTAATGTAGTGATGAGTTTATGGTCTCTAAATAGAAATAAAGAGCTTCCAGATTTCTGGAATAATTATCTTTCACTTTTTGAAAATCGTTTTCAGAGAAAAACTATTGATGAGGTTAGGTTTGTTGCATTTGATACAGAAACTACTGGCTTTGATTATAAGGATGATAGGATTCTATCTATTGGATGTGTTGCAATTAATAATGTTGCAATTGACGTGGCAGATCAATTGGAATTATATCTAGAACAAGATGTTTTCAATTCTGATACAGTAGAGATTCATGGGATTCGAAAGAATAATAATTTTGATACGATATTAGAATACAGAGCAATTGAGTTATTCATAAAATATATAGGAAACGCTATATTAATTGCACATCATGCAGATTTTGATCGCAGAATGATAAATAGTGCCTTAAAAAGGCATGGGTTAGGGACATTAAAGAATAGGTTTTTGGATACTGGAGTACTTTTTCGGAAAACTAAACATATCGTATATCATACCCATAGAAAGCATCTTCATTATAGTTTAGATGAATTATGTGATGACTTAAAAATATCCAAAAGCGATCGACATACAGCCTCTGGAGATGCTTTTATTACTGCAATAGCTTTCCTTAAAACCATAGCAAGATTAAAAATTCTTAAAACGGATAAGCTGTCTAATCTGTTTTAAGATTAAGGTGTTTAAACAATACTTGCAACTGTTTTTATAGATCTCAGTCTTTTTTGTAGAATCAATCAAAATGCGAAAAGAACTATATGTTATTATTTCTTTAGTGAGCTCTGTTGGCTTTTCTCAAGATAATGAGATTTTAAGAGGTAAAATACTCACAGATACGATTCATCAGAAGTCGGTAAATATTATAAATATTAGCCAAGGTATAGGAACAATAAATGATAAAGTTGGTTTTTTTGAAATAAAAGCCAATAAAGGGGATACGATCATTTTTTCATCAGTCCAACATTACCAAAAATCACATATAGTTACTAAACAAGATCTAAAAAAAGCGAATCTAACTATACAATTAGAGGTTAAAGTAAATGAATTAGACGAAGTCACTATTTCTCGGTATAATCTTTCAGGAGAGCCTAAGGAGGATATAAAGAAAATTGAAACAATTGAGGATAAATTACCAATGTTTAATGCAAAACTATTGGATACTACTCCTTTTGTACATGAAAAAGGTGCTGCAACTGTTAGAAATACAACTATTGATCATAGAAAAAATGCTACCGCTTTTAATTTTATAGCTACAGGTAGGATGATTGCTAGTCTTTTTAAGAAAAAGAGACCTAAAAAAGTAGTTCGTATTCCAAAAGTGTCAGATTTTTATAATGGTGATTTTTTAGTGAATGAATTAGAAATACCTGAAGTTGAAGTGTATAATTTTATAGATTATCTAAATCAAAAAGTAGAAACAAAAGAGGTGCTAAAAACAAGAGATGAGTTAAGGATATTAGAATACCTAATTAATCAAAGTAAAGATTTTAATACTAAAATTCTACGAAAAGAGAAAAACTGAAAATGTATTACACTATTTGAAGAAACAAATGCAAAAAAATATTTTCCATCTCTTTTTTTTGATCTCTTTATTAAGTTTTGGCCAGAATAACTCTTGGTTAGAAGGAAGAATTGTTGTAAAAACATTAGAATTAGAAGCAGTTAATATTGTCAATCTTACCAAAGAGATAGGTACTATTAGTAATGCATTAGGATATTTTAAAATAGAGGCAGAACCAGGAGATCAAGTTGTGTTTTCATCAATTCAATTCCAATTAGAAAAGCTTGTAATTACTAAAGAAGATTTACAATCGGATAATTTTACGGTTTTCTTAGAACCAGAGGTTAATGAATTAGATGAAGTAAGAATATCAGAGTATATTTTATCTGGAGATATACAAAAGGACATCCAAGAAATACCAACATACGAGGATAGATTACCATTGTGGAATGCAGCTCAGATCAAGAAAATGAGGATTGTTTGGCAAGATGATGCCCAATCACCAGTAAAAAATATCGCTTTAGGACAGGGAAGTAGCCAAGCTTCGATATCGATTGATATAGGAATATTAATTAATCTAATATCTGGAGCTTTTAGAAATAAATCGAAACAGATTGAATCTAAAGCCCAAATAACAGATTTTTATAAAGAAGAGTTTTTTATAAAAGAATTGGAAATACCCGAAACAGAGTTTTATAATTTTTTGGATTTTTTAAATGAAGAGAAAAGTTTAAAAACTGTTCTTAAAACAAATGATGATTTAAAAGTTTTAGAATTTTTAATAATGCAAGTAGAATTGTTTAAGAAAAAGTATAATGTAAAAGAATAAAAAAGGCGCTATGATTAGCGCCTATGAAACTTAGAAGTTTTTTATCTTAACCATGAATTACGCGAACCTGAGCTGCAATAATTCCTTTTCTTCCTTCTTCTTCTTCATACTCTACTTTGTCACCTTCATTAAGCGCTTCACCATTTAATCCTGAAGCGTGTACAAAGATGTCCTTTCCTGTTTCATCGTTGGTAATGAACCCGTAACCTTTAGATTCATTGAAAAATTTTACTGTTCCTTCCATTGTAATAAGATAATATTATGAAACATAAAGGTA
The DNA here is from genome assembly GCF_003443695.1 of Aquimarina sp. AD1. Classification (NCBI taxonomy): domain Bacteria; kingdom Pseudomonadati; phylum Bacteroidota; class Flavobacteriia; order Flavobacteriales; family Flavobacteriaceae; genus Aquimarina; species Aquimarina sp. AD1. The sequence goes on from NZ_CP031966.1 coordinate 4,369,032, forward strand.
ACTTTTAATGCAAAAAGATTTGTTATTAAAATGTAAATATTTGCATAATTTTAGTTTTTGTCAGTTTTTTCCTCTTTACCGTGATCTCTCATTTTTTGAAGGTTTTCTTCAGTTAACATATAATCTTTAACCTTTTTATCTTTCCATCTGTGATATATGAATAAAGGCATTAATATAAAAGAAGCACCTAAGATTCCGAGACCAACCCATTTGTCTCCTGTAAGATGATCTCCAGAGTTTTTATGATAATAACCAATAGCGACTAGGGCGACTACTGCAATGAATAATATTCTAATAACATATTTCATCTAAGAGTTTTTTTTGGTGATTTAAGTACAATTTATTAACAATCAAAGGTTTTCGTAAAAAAATCATCTAATAGTTTTATAAAACATACGTTTTCTAAGATCTAAGGTTTAAATGCGCTCTAAAAGCTTTTAGACCTTAACAAATTAAACTTATACGTATATCAAACACAAACAAAACTTAAAAAATCACACAATGAAAAAGAGTTTAGTAATTGCAGTAACTTTAATGCTGTATTTCTACAGCGCTAGTTATGCACAATCAGAAAGGGATTTGCCATTTGTATGGGAAAACGCAACAGTATATTTTGTTCTTACGGATCGTTTTGAAAATGGTGATCCTTCTAATGATATTTCTTATAGTCGACCACAAGATGGACCGCCACTAAGAAATTACGAAGGAGGAGACTTATTAGGCTTAATTAATAAAATAGAAGAAGGATATTTTGATGACCTTGGCGTAAATGCTCTATGGATTACACCGCCAATTGAAAATATTTATGGATCTGTTCCAGGAGCCGGATACGGTTTTCATGGATATTGGGCAAAAGACTGGACCAATATAGATGCAAACTTAGGAACCAATGCTCTTTTTGGAACTTTTGTAGATACTGCGCACGAGCATGGAATTAGAGTTTTGTTAGATGTTGTATTGAATCATGTTGGCCCTGACACAAGTACAGATCAAAATCAATCATGGCCGGATGAGTGGGTGCGAAGAGATCCTGATTGTAATTTTCAAGGTCCTAATGGTACAATACCTTGTGAGCTAGTAGATAACTTACCAGACATTAGAACTGATTCTAATGATAATGTAAGCTTGCCAAATTGGTTATTAGAGAAATGGAATCAAGAAGGGAGAAGAGAACGAGAAGAAAATGAACTGAATGATTTTTTTAATAGAACAGGTAAATCTAGATCTCCAAGAAGTTATATCATTAAATGGCTCACAGATTATGTTAGAAAATATGGAGTAGATGGTTTTAGAGTAGATACTGTAAAACACGTAGAAGAAGCTGTATGGAAAGAGTTGGAGGCAGAAGGTATCATTGCTTTAAGAGAATGGAAAACTAACAACCCTAGCAAAAAGTTAGACGATCTTGATTTTTGGATGACTGGAGAAGTCTTTAATTATAATGCTCCCACAATGGGAAGAAATTTTACAGGAGATGGTTTTAATGTAGATTATTATAACAATGGGTTTGCAAACTTAATCAATTTCGAGTTTAGGTTTAATGCGGATGAAGGTTTGGAAAGTATTTTTAGTAGATATGATAATCTATTACAAAATCAATTAGGAGAAGGAAAAAGTGCAATGAATTTTTTAACCAATCATGATACTGAAGAAGTGTTTGATAGGAATAGACAAAAGACTTTTGAAGCTGGTACCAAATTATTATTAACACCAGGGCCAGCACAGATATATTATGGAGATGAAACTGCTAGAACACTTACTCCAGGTGGTGGTGCTACAGGAGATGCTACATTACGCTCTAATATGAATTTTGATGAACTTACTAATCCGAATTCTGTTGCTTCGCTAACATTAACACATTATCAGAAAATTGGTAAGTTTAGAAGAGAACATATTTCTGTAGGAGCAGGAAAACATACAAAACTACAAGACACTCCTTATACTTTTAAGAGAGAATATGATAAAAATGGCTTTCAGGATAAAGCTCTTGTCTACACGGGTAATGATAATGACTTTACTGGAGTTTTGGATGTATTTGGGATGTGGGAAGACGGAACAGAATTACAAGATTACTTTTCTGGATCGTTAGGAACAGTTACCAATGGTACCGTTAGTTTTGGAACAAGTTTTGGATTGGTATTAATTAGCGAGCCTATTTCTCAAACTTTAGGAGTAGATACGATTGATTTACCAAATCTAGCTTTTGCAAAAGTTTGGCCAAATCCTTTTACAAACTCTGTAAAAATTTCTTTTCAAATGACTAATGTAAGATTAAAAGATGTGCAAGTAGAAATATATAATATTCTAGGAAAAAAGGTAATGAGTAATGATGGAGTAGAGGTTCAAGAGAATATTATTAGTATAGAAACACCTAATCTGGTTCAAGGAATGTATTTGATAAAAATAATTTTGGATGGACGGAATGAAATTGTCCAATTAATCAAAAAATAACATCTCTTTTTTTGATTTTTAAATCCCACTAAGAATTTATCTTAGTGGGATTTATTTTATTATCTAAATTCTTTGAAAAGGTATTTATCTAGTGAAATTAATAAGTTTTCTTCGATAAGCGGTTAATAATTTTGATTTGGAAATAAAGCCATAATACCTTCCGTTTTTAACTACAGGAAGATTCCAAGCCCCAGTGTCTTGAAATTTCCGCATTGCAGTTTTTGCATCGTCCTCTTCATAAACAATCATAGTTTCTAGTTGGGTCATCAACATAGCAACGGTAGTTTTATGGTACAGAGAAATATCAAACATAATATCCCTGATATTATCTAATTTTACAATCCCTAATAAAGTATTAGATTCATCAACAACAGGAAATAAATTTCTATTGGATTTAGCAACAGCTTCACTGAGTAGATGTTTTAAAGTATGTTCAGGATTAACAGGAATGAAGTTAGTTTCGATACAATCATCTAATTTCATAAGGGTAAGAACGGTTTGATCTTTATCGTGTGTAAGTAATAACCCTTGTTCTGCAAGCTCTCTTGTATAAATATTATGCTCGATACTATTTTTTGAAATAATGAATGATATAGCTGTTGTAATCATCAATGGTACAAATAATTCATAACTAGAAGTAATTTCAGCTATAAGAAAAATAGAAGTAAGAGGAGCGTGTAATACACCGGCTATAAGGCCAGCCATTCCTAATAAAGTAAAATTGGCTTCGGATACTTGAATACCAATACCGAGATTATTGATTATTTTGGAGACTACATTGCCTAATGCGCTGCCCATTACCATAGTGGGGATTATAATCCCTCCAGAACCACCAGCACCAAATGTTGCCGTCATCGCAATTGCTTTAAAAATTGTTATACCTGTAAGCAAAGCAATGATCATCCAGATGTTGTCTGTCATGGTATCAAAAGGAGTATTTCCAATAGCTGCAAGGTGATTTCCATTTAAAAGATCATTAATAAAACTTAATCCTTCACCATAAAGTGGTGGAATAAAATATAGCATGATACCAATAGCAAAACCACCAATAAGTAAACGATGAATTTTTTTAGGAAAACGATCGAAAAAATGAAGAATTCCGAAGTACATTTTAGTAAAATAAATAGAAGCAACTGCTGTTCCAATTCCGAGAATAATGTAAAAAGGAGTATCGTAAATATCAAATTTTTCTAGAACATCAAAACTGAACAATACTTCATCTCCTAAAAAGAAATAAGAAGTGATAATCGATGAAACGGAAGCAAATAATAATGGTAATAATGAAGTTAAGGTAAGGTCAAGACTAAATACTTCTACGGCAAATACTAAACCGGCAAGAGGAGATTTAAAAACAGCGGAAATCGCTCCTGCAGCAGCACATCCAATTAATAAAAAACGCGTTTTGGTGTCTAACTTAAATAATGAGCTAAGATTTGAACTTAATGTAGAACCCGAGCCCACAGCTGGGCCAAGTAATCCTACAGAACCTCCAAAACCTACAGTAATAGGAGATAGAAGGAGTGGTAAGTAACCACTTAATGGTTTTATTTTTCCATCTTTTTTAGAAAGAGAATATAAAATCATTGGAATAGCAGATTTTACACTCTTTTTGACTATAAATTTTGTAATAATGTAAACGATCAGGAGCCCAATCATTGGAATAATAAAATAAAAAGATGTTTGCCATGAGATAATATCACTTTCCAAAACTACCTGTATTAGGTGTGTAATGTTCTTAAGTAAAAGAGAAATGAGACCAGCACAAAAACCAACAAAAACACTTAAAATAAGAACAAAGTTTTTATTGGAGATATGACGATATCGCCAAATCAAAAACCTATGTAGTAGCGTCTTTTTTTTAGCTGGCATCTATGGATATTCAAGGTTTAGATTAAAGGTAATAAAAAATCCCGCTTTCGGCGGGATGTTTTATTTTATAAATCTAGTTTTATGTTTAATTCCTTGAGTTGTTCTTGATCAATATTAGCAGGAGCGTCTATCATTACGTCTCGACCACTATTATTTTTAGGGAAAGCAATAAAATCTCTAATGGTTTCCTGACCTCCAAGTATCGCTACCAATCTATCAAATCCAAAAGCTATTCCTCCGTGTGGAGGAGCTCCATATTGAAAGGCATCCATTAAGAAACCAAATTGTTCTTTTGCTTCTTCGGGAGTAAAACCTAGATGGTCAAACATTAATGCTTGCGTTTCTTTATCATGAATACGGATAGATCCACCACCAATTTCGTTACCATTTAATACCAGATCATAAGCATTTGCTCTAACATCACCTGGTTTAGTATCTAAAAGAGGTATGTCTTCTGGTTTTGGAGATGTAAAGGGGTGATGCATTGCATGATATCGTTCTGTATCTTCATCCCATTCTAAAAGAGGGAAATCAACTACCCATAATGGAGCAAATTCCTCAGGATTTCTTAATCCTAATCTTTCTGCCAGTTCCATTCTTAATGCACTTAACTGTCCTCGTACTTTAGTTGCTTGCCCTGATAGTACACAAATAAGATCTCCAGGTTTTGCACCAGTAGTTTCTGCCCACTTGGATAAATCAGATTGGTCATAAAATTTATCCACGGATGATTTGTAACTTCCATCTTCATTACATTTTACATACACCATTCCTAGTGCTCCTACTTGTGGACGTTTTACCCAATCTATTAGTTTGTCAATTTCTTTTCTAGTATAAGAAGCTCCTCCGGGTACAGCAATTGCAACTACTAATTCGGCATCATTAAAAACTTTGAATTCTTTATGTTGAGCTACTTTATTTAGTTCTCCGAATTTCATTCCAAAACGGATATCTGGCTTATCATTACCATACGTTCTCATGGCTTCGTCATAAGTCATTCTTGGAAAATCAGTAATGTCCTGACCTTTAATGTCTTTAATTAAATGACGAGTAAGTCCTTCAAAAATAGTAAGAATATCCTCTTGTTCAACAAATGCCATTTCGCAGTCAATCTGAGTAAACTCTGGTTGTCTATCCGCTCTTAAATCTTCATCTCTAAAACATTTTACAATCTGAAAATATTTATCCATTCCCCCAACCATCAATAGTTGCTTAAAAGTCTGCGGAGATTGAGGTAAAGCATAAAATTGACCTTCATTCATACGAGATGGAACAACAAAATCTCTAGCTCCTTCTGGGGTTGATTTTATCAAATAAGGCGTTTCTACCTCTATAAAACCATCTTCTGATAAATAGTTACGAACTTTCATAGCAACTTGATGACGAAACATCAGGCTATTTTTTACAGGGTTTCTTCTTATATCAAGATATCTATACTTCATTCTGATATCTTCACCTCCATCAGTTTCATCTTCAATGGTAAAAGGTGGAACTAATGCTTCATTTAAAATTTGCAATTCTTGCACTAAAATCTCGATATCACCAGTAGGAATATTTGGATTTTTAGATTCTCGTTCTATTACAGTTCCTTTGACTTGTATTACAAATTCTCTACCAAGAGTTTTTGCATTTTCCATAACATCAGAAGGAGTGCGTTCTTCATCAAAGATCAATTGGGTTATTCCATAACGATCTCTTAGATCTACCCATATCATGAATCCTTTGTCTCTTACTTTTTGGACCCATCCAGATAAGGTTACTTCTTTATTGATATCGGAGGTGCGTAATTCACCACAAGAATGACTTCTATACATAGTTGTTTGTTAAGGCTGCAAAAATAAGAAGTTTAATATTAATTGTAATTGAGTTTCTCTGAAAATGAATAGTATAATTATTAATAGTTTATCTAAAAAAAGGACTACGTGTTTACTGTATAATATTTACGGTTTAAGCTTATAACTTATTGATAATCATTGTTTTCTGGACTAACATATGTTAGTTTTAACTTTTTTTTATAAGAATGTTTTAATAGATTTAACCAAACTTATAAACAAATCATTATGAAAAAACAAACACAAACTAGCAAGGGGCTTTTGCTATTCTTGTTTTTCTTTCCTGTCATGCTTTTTGCTCAGGAAACTATTACCGGAAAAGTAGTTATTGAAAGTACCGGTGAAGGAGCACCATTCGTAAATATCGTAGAGAATGGTACGAATAACGGCACTGCTAGTGATATTGATGGTAATTTTTCAATTACCGTAGGTTCATTACCGGCACGATTAAGAGTATTTGCTCTTGGTTTTTCGACTAAAATGGTAGATGTTTCTCAAGCTGGTAATATCACAATTCAAATTAGCGAATCTACTGAGTCGTTAGAAGAAGTGGTGGTTACTGGATTAGGTTCATCTATAAAAAGAGCTAATCTTGCTAATGCTGTTTCTACTGTATCTTCTGAAGAACTAGTTGGTAATACAGGACAAACAACTGTAGACGGTGCATTATATGGTAAAGTAACAGGTGTTAATATTACTGCCTCCTCTGGAGCACCAGGTGGTGGTACTGCATTAAGGTTAAGAGGTATATCATCGATTAACGGAAATAATCAACCTCTATTTATAGTAGATGGAGTATATATTAATAATGTAGAGATACCTTCAGGGCTTCGTTTTGCATCTGGAGCGAATCGAGGTAATGAGGAAAATGCTGGAAACCGACTGGCAGATATAGATCCTAATGATATAGAAAATATTGAAATATTAAAAGGGGCTTCTGCTGCAGCAATTTATGGAACGAGAGCAAATGCTGGGGTAGTAATTATTACTACTAAAAAAGGAAAAGGCGGAAAAACTAAAATTAGATTTAGTCAGGATACAGGGGTCAATGTTATACAAAACAGATTAGGATTGCGCCCTTGGACAGCTACAAGTGTATTTGATGCATTTTTTACACCTAATCCTGATGATCCAGAGGCTGAAGCAAGGTCAAGAGCTGCGGCTGAAGCAGAAGTTGCTGCTTTTAATAATGCTATTCAGAACGGTGGATTAATTGATTATGAAGATGAAATTTATGGAAATGTAGGTTTTATTTCTGAAACAAAATTAAGTGCCAGCGGAGGGAATGATAAAACTAGATTTTATATAGGTGGTTCTTACCGTGATGAAGAAGGGATTATCCAAAAGACAGGTTTTGATAGATTTTCTATTCGAAGTAATATAGATCATAAAATCTCGGACATTTTCGATGTTTCTTTATCCTCTAACTATGTAAGAAGTAATTCTAGTAGAAGTTTTACAGGAAATGAAAATGAAGGAGGATTAAGTTTTGGGTATACATTAGCATTTACAAGACCTTGGAATAATTTATTTCCAGATGCTGATGGGAACTATCCTAATAACCCAAACTATCCTGGGAATCCAATATTTGTAAGAGATCAAGCTAAGAACGAAGATTCTAATAATAGATTTATACAAGGTGTAAAATTTACTACTAAACTATTGAACAAAGAGAAAGATAAGGTAAGGTTTGTAGTAAATGGAGGTATCGACTATCTGGCAAATGAAACATATGTATATGTACCAGAGACCCATCAAGCTCAAGTAGGTAATCAAGAAGGTTTTGTCGCTGAGGGAAGAAACAATTTTACTCAATTTAATTTGTTAACTTTTGCCGTATGGGATCATACTGCACTCAATGGTGATTTGGGTCTTACTACACAAGGAGGAGTTAGTTATTTAGAACAACAGGCTAACTTAGTGAATAGTAGAGGTTCTAATTTATTTGGAGGGCAAACAAGTGTAGATCAATCGGTAAATCAGGTGATTGACCAGACTAGATCAAACCAAAAGGATTTTGGATATTTTGCTCAGATAGAAGGTAACTATAAAGATCAAATAATTGCTACTTTGGGGTATCGTTTAGATAAATCCACATTAAATGGAGATCAAAACAAGTTATATGGTTTTCCTAAAGCTTCTCTTGCTATTAATATAGCAAATTTCGAATTTTGGAATGTTGAAGGTATCAATCAATTAAAAGTAAGAAGTGCTTATGGAGAAACGGGCTCATCTGCAGCTTTTGGTTCTATATACACAAGATTGAACCCAAGTAATATTGGAGGCAATGGTGGTCTTAGTGTAGGAACAAGAGGAGATACGGATATTGAACCAGAAACTTCGGCAGAATTTGAAGTAGGTATGGATCTTGGAATATTAGATAGTAGAGTCTCTTTAGAAGCATCATATTATAATAGAAAAGTTAGTGATTTGATATTATCTAGAAATGTACCAGCCTCCTCTGGCTTCACTACAGAAACCACTAATCTTGCCGACTTAGTGAATCAAGGACTTGAATTGGCAGTACGAGGAGATGTTTGGAGAGGTGATAATTTCTATTGGAATACTGGAATTCAGTTTTATTTTAACAGATCCGAAGTGACTCGTTTAGATGTGCCTGCATTCGCGCAACCTGGTGCTGGTTTTGGAACCGGTTTAGGTACGTTTTTTATAGAAGAAGGACAACCAGTTACACAGATTGTAGGAAATATAGATCCTGATGGAGATGGACCGATAGAAGGAAGTTTGCAGCAAGTAGGAAATGTAGAGCCTGATTTTCAAATGGCTTTTAACAATCAATTCACTTTATTCAAACAATTGGATATTTCCTTTTTATTACAATGGAAGCAAGGAGGAGAAAACCTAAACTTATCCAGGTTTCTTACTGATCTAGGACAAACTTCTCCAGATTTGGAAACTCCAGAAGGACAAGCTCGACTTGGAACGGCAGCCAATGCCGAACGTTTTATAGAAGATGCAGGATATGTGAGATTAAGAGAGGCAGCGATTTATTATAGATTTCCTACCAATATTGTAGAAGGACTTTTTGGAGAAGTAGTAGAGGGTGTAAAATTAGGAGTATCAGGAAGGAACATATTTACTATTACAGATTATAGTAGTTATGATCCAGAGGTATCTGTAAATGGAGGAGCAGGTTTATCCAGTGGTATAGAGGTAACACCGTTTCCTAGTTCTCAACAATTTTACTTTCACCTAAATGTTAATTTTTAAAATAAGCAATAATGAATAATAGAATAATAATGAAAACGAAATATCATCTGGTGCTTGTTTTACTTTTTATGGTAACAGTATCATGTTCTTTTGATGAAGACATTGACCCTAATGGACCAAGTCTTGAAGGGGTAGAATCTAATGCTTCCTTACGACAACTTAATGAATTAGCAATTGGAATTCAGGCTAGTTCTAGAGATGGTCATGGTATAGAAACGACGGCCAGTGGTACATTGGCAAGAGAATTATACTTATTTGACGCAGATCCTAGAAACACAGGAGATTTGTTGGGAAAAAATGGAATTCAATTAGATAATAATTCATTTTATAGTACCGCTCAATTTACTGGAAGCTATAGATGTATTAAAAATGCAAATGTACTATTAGCCGCTTTAGATAATACACAGGCTATAGAGGAAATGGATAAAAATGGATATCGAGGTTTTGCTAAAACTTATATTGCATATGAGCTTATTCAGGTTTTGAAATCCTATGGTACAGCAAGAATTGATGTAGCAGATCCGGATAATCTTGGTCCTTTTTTAGAATTTGATGCCGCACTTGTAGAAATTAGAAACTTGTTAGACGAAGCTGAAAATGATTTAAGTGGATTTACATCTTTAGATCAATTTTTATTTCCTATTTCAGGTTTTGGTAATTTAATAGATGCATCGGGTGAGATGGGAGATGATGTACGTGATGATAATAGTCAAATTACTATTGATGAATTCATTTTATTTAATAGAGCTGTTGCCGCCCTTGCTGCAGTATATGCAGGAGATGGAACTAGTGCTCTTTCAGAATTGTCAAACTCTTATTTCGATCTTATGGGAAGTTTAACCAATGGGCCTAAATATGTTTTTGGATTAGGAGCTGGAGATCTACCTAATGGTGTTTTTCGTTCACCTTCAACATCCGCTGAGGAACCAAATAATGCGGATCAGATTATTGTTCATGATAGTTGGATAAATGATGCTGAAGCAGGTGATACACGAGTAGCATCTAAAGCAGCGGTTAGGCCAACGCCAAGTGCTCAGGATGGACTCAATGGAACACATGAAACGAGATTATATGCATCGAATGTAACACCAATTGACATTCTTAGAAATGAAGAACTAATTTTAATATATGCAGAAGCGAGTATATTAGCAAGTAATTTACAAGATGCAGAGGATGCATTGAATGTAATTCGTAATACAGCCGGTTTAGTAGATTATGCTGGTGCTCAAACATCAGGAGATCTAACAACGGAACTTTTAAATCAAAGACGTTATTCTTTATGGGCAGAGAATCATAGAATGTTTGATTTAAAAAGATATGGATTGTCTAATACGTTACCTATTGATAGAGCAGGAGATCAAGTATTTAATGTTTTACCAATACCTTTGTCAGAAAATCAATAATCATTTTATATTATTTTGAAATTAGAAACGCCGCAAATCTGCGGCGTTTTTTGTATAATTAAGTTTCACTTATGTTGCAGATGGTATAGGAATTTCACCACCCTCATCATCTTCAAGATCTGGTTCTTCAGTGATTATTGTTTTAGCATCTCTTTTTTTACTAAACCAAACCTTTATCTTGTGTACCATAAAGAACAAACAAGGTACTATAATTAGAGTAAGGAAGGTAGCTATAATTAATCCGTAAATAACAGCCCAAGCTAAAGGTCCCCAGAAAATAACATTATCTCCACCGATATAAATCTTAGGGTCAAAATTGGCAAATAATGAGAAGAAATCAATATTAAATCCAACTGCTAAAGGAATCAGACCTAATACCGTTGTAATCGCAGTAAGAATTACAGGTCTAAGACGAGCTCTTCCTCCCTTTACGATCAGTTTCATTACCTCATCATTATCAAGATGCTCATTTTCTGGAATATTGAGTTCTACTTTCTTACGATCAATCAATAATTGGGTATAATCAAGAAGTACCACCCCATTATTTACTACAATCCCTGCCAGAGATATGATTCCCATCATGGTCATCATAATTACGAATGCTGCCCCAGTGATTAGAATTCCTCCAAATACTCCAATAAAGCTTAAGAAAATTGCAATCATAATAATTGTAGGTTTGGAAATAGAGCTAAATTGGAAAATAAGGATTAACATAATAAGTCCTAATCCTGCAAAAAAGGCACCCATTAAAAACTCCATTTGTTTATTCTGTTCTTCAATCTGACCCGTATAGTTAATTTTAACACTGTTTGGTTTACCTGTAAAACTTGCCATCTCAGTTTCTATTTGTGCTACGATAGCACCGGCATCAGTATAACCAGGTTGTAATCCAGAATATACAGTAACCACTCTCTTAGTATCACGATGTTTTATAGCACTAAAAGAAGAAGTATTCTTCTTAGAAGCTACTGCAGAAACAGGAATTTCTTTGAGTCTACCAGTTGCTTGATCTCTAAACGTAATATTTTGATTAAATAGAGCGCTGGTATTATAGCGATCATTTTTATCAAAGCGTACATAGATATCATAATCTTCTCCTTCTTTTTTGTAAACACCAGCTTTTTCACCAAAAATAGAACGACGCAATTGATTACCAACCTGACCAGCTGCTACACCTAATTCACCAGCTTTTTGTCTATCAACAGCTACTTGCATAGCTGGTTTCCCTTTATTAACATCTATTTTTAATTCTTCGATACCAGGAATATTTTTTTCATTGATAAAGTTTCTCATACGTTCTGCAACGTTAATCAACTCATCATAATTTTTTCCTTCGATTTCGATATTGATTGGATATCCAGCAGGGGGGCCTACTGCATCTTTTTCAACAGAAATAGCAATACCAGGATAAATTCCTTTTAATGCTTTTTGTACTTTAAATCGTAATTCTTCAGAATCTTTTCCTTTTCTGAATTTAAACTCTCTCATAGCGGCAATGATCTTACCACGATGCGGCATTTCTGCACTACTACCACCATCTGTTTGAGGATTTCCGGCACCTTCCCCTACTTGGGACACCGCAGCTTCTACCAAAAAGTTGTGATCTTCACCTTCGATATATTCTTGATCATTTATGATGGCGTATACACGATTTTCAATTTCTTTAGTGATTTTATTTGTTTTTTCGATATCCGTTCCTTGTGGATATTCGATGTATACAATGATTTGATTTGGGGTGTTATCAGGGAAGAATTCTACTTTAGTTCGTTGACTTCCAATCGAAGCACCAAATGCACCAAATACTACAAAAAGTAGTAAGAATGTTCCAATTATAAAAGCATAAGTTCTCCATCCTCTTAACGCAAATGAAAGAAAGCGTTGATAAGTGTTTTCTAACCAAGTTAAAATTTTGGTTTGGAAAAAAGTAGCCATTCTTTTTAAAAGGTACTTATAAATCCAGAACATGATCGCGGTAAATATCATTAAAGTACCAAGTCCTCTTGCTGGACCGCCAACAATCATTATAAATATTCCAAACCCACCAAGAATTAAACTTAGGCGTATCAATTGTTTTACTGTTAATTCTTTTTCACCAATGTCCATGAATCTAGAAACTAACATGGAGTTAAAAAAGATAGCTACAAATAATGACGAACCTAATACGACCGATAATGTAATTGGAAAATATATCATAAACTGTCCCATGACACCTGGCCACATACCTAGAGGAACAAAGGCAGCAACTGTTGTTAGTGTAGAAACAATAATAGGAAATGCAATTTCGCCAATTCCTTTTTTGGCTGCTTCGATACGAGACATGCCTTCTTCTTCCATTAATCGGTATACATTTTCTACTACTACAATACCGTTATCTACGAGCATTCCTAAGCCCATAATCAATGCAAAAAGGATCATAGTATTCATTGTGTACCCTAATAGAGATAAAATCATAAATGATATGAACATGGACATAGGTATTGCAAACCCGACGAACAAAGCATTTCTAAATCCCAAGAAAAACATCAATACACCAACTACGAGAATTATTCCAAAGATGATATTGTTTACCAGATCATCTACTTGATTGATCGTTTTTGTTGATTGATCATTAGCTATACTAATATTTAGATCTGTAGGGAATACATTTTCTTCGGCCTCTGCAACGATTACTTTAATTTGGTCTGCAGCTTCTACCATATTCTTTCCAGAACGTTTTTTAACTTCTAGCATTACTACATTATCTCCAAATTCTCTAGCATAGGTAGTTTTGTCTTCTTCTTTAAAAGTAACTTTTGCAATATCTCTAAGATATACAGCTCCGTCTTGAGATTTTACTACAAAATTATCCAGTTCTGAAGGTTGATCTATCTCACCTAGAATTCTGATTGTTCTTCGTTGTCCGCTAGTGATCATATTTCCGGCAGACATAGTGACATTTCCGTTTCTAATGGTATTAATGACATCATCAAAACTTACTTTAGCAGCCATCATTTTATAAATATCAACAGCTACTTCTACTTCCTTTTCTTGGGCGCCTCTTATGTCAACACCTTTGATCTCTTTTAGATCTTCAATTTCATCCTCTAGATATTCTCCAAATTGTTTTAACTTATCTACTGGATAATCACCAGTTATATTGATATTCATGATTGGAGTTTCTTCTGAGATACTCAAATCAAAAACATTTGGTTCTACCTTGGCTCCATTAAAAGTTGGCCAGTCTTCGTTAGATTTTTCAGAGTCTACCTCATCTTTTACCTTTTGTTTTGCTTCTGCAACAGTAAATTTTTCTTCGAACTCTACTGTTATAATTCCATAATCCTCCTGAGATGTAGATACTATCTCTACAACTCCACCAAGGTTCTTTAATTTATCTTCTAAAGGATCAACGATAAGTCTTTCTATATCTTCAGAGGTATTTCCTGGGTATGGAACGCTAATGTAAATTTTGGTTTCATTAATTTCTGGGAAATTCTCTCTTGGCATAGAAAAATATGCCGATAATCCAAGAATGAAGAAAATCGCCATCATTACATAAATGGTAGTTGGGTTGTCTATGGCCCAAGACGATAATCTAAATTCTTTATCTACTTTTTTCTTATTTACTTCCATAAGATATTAGTTTATAATTTCTACTTTCTGACCATCTTTAACACTTCTAGCTCCTTCACTTATGATATCATCTCCATTAGTGATTCCTTCTAGGATTTCTATATAGTCTCCTTGAGTTTTCCCAGTTTTTACGATTGTACGTTTTGCTTCTGCTATATTTTTAGCATCTTTTCCGGAAGTTACATATGCATACTGATCACCTTCAGAATTTTCTGAAATAATACTTTGGGGTATCAAGATTGCCTTTTCGCTAGTATAATCATTGATTTTTACTTTAGCAGTAAGGTTGGGTTTAATAATCCCGTCCTTATTTGGTACTGATACTTCTACAGTAAATGAACGATTATTAGGATTTATATAATTACCTACTTGTCTGATCTTTGTATCTATAGTTGTTCCCAATATTGGAAAATGAACTTTTGCTTCTTTTCCTTTTACAATACTAGAAATATATGTTTCCGGAACTTCGATCTCAATATACATATCGTTTAAGTTAACGATACGAATTAATTCTGTTTGTCCAGGAGCAACAACACTTCCTTGTTCTGCGATAACATCATCAACGATTCCAGAAAATGGAGCGGTCACTACGGATCTAGCCAATTGTCGTTTCATCTGATCAACTCCGTTTTTAGAAGACTCATAAGTTGTTTTTGCTTGTAAGTATTGAATTTCGGAACCTATTTTTTGTTCCCATAATTTTTTCTGGCGCTCATAAGTAGTTTTAGCTAATTCTGCCTGCACTTCCATTTGAGCCACTTGTTGACTAAGACCACCATCATCAATTCTAGCCAATGTCTGACCTTTAGAAACACGTTGTCCTTCTTTCACAAATACTTTTAGAAGTGTTCCAGAAGTTTCTGGATATAGAACAATATTCTTTTTTGTTTCTACACTTCCTTGTAATTCTAAATAGTGATTAAATAAAGTATCTTTTGCTTGTATTGTAGTAACCAGAGGAAGTTTTTTGATACTGTCTAATGATGCTATAGCTTCGTCTAATTGCTTAAGTTTGTCTGCAATAGTTTGTTGTTCAGCTACAATTTCACTTCTTTTAGCTCTAATCGCAGTTAGGTCGCCATTTTCTATTACTTTTTCAATAGATTTTCCATCTTTTTGACCACAAGAAGCAAAAAGAAGAAATACAGAGAATATGGTAAGTATTTTTTTCATGAGTATGTCTAATTATTAGGTGTATTTTGAATTGATTCTAGTTTGGCTTTATTGTTTATAATAGTAAGCATTGCTTGTAACACTTCTTGTTGTACACTGTACAATTGTAATTGTGCTTGTCTTAACTCAAAACTGGATGCCAATCCTTCGGTATATTTGATTTGGTTTTTGTTTTCTATTCTTTCTGCTAAGGCAAGATTTTGCTTAGAGGTTTCATATGTTTCTAGAGAAAGTTGATAATCACTTACTGTAGAATTGTATTGTAATTGAATTTGCTGTTGTACTTCTGTAAAAGATGTATTTGCTTGTTCAAAAGCGATTCTTGCTTGTTGTGTTCTTGCACTTCTTCCTAAAGAACTGAAAATTGGAATATTAAGACTTACTCCTAATATTGAGGATTGAAACCAGCGTTGTTCGTTCTCTAAGAATGTAAAAGAATTACTATTGGCTTGGGTTCCATAATTTACAAAAGCGGATAATGTAGGCAAGGCTTTACTTTTTTCTAATTTTAGTTCTAATCTTCTTTGCTCTGTTAATAAATATCCTAATCTATAATCAACATTATTTTCTATGACAAAAGGTTTTAATCCAACAGATGTATCTACATTTTTAATAGTTAAAGTATTAAGGTTGTCGGACAAAACAGTATTAGAATCAACATCTACTCCAATAGTGAGGTTGAACATTTGTAATGCTATTTTAGATAATCGTTGTGCATTATTTAGTTGATTAGTAATCTGCAGTAACGTGATTTGCAATTGTTCTACATCTTCTTCTTCTGCTAAACCATTTTCGAAAATCTTTTTTCGTTCTTCATAATTCTTTTCTAAAGCAGTTTTATTATTCTCAAGTATTTTTACACTTTCATTTGATACCAAAACACTACCGTAGGCATTAATAACACTTTCGCGAACATTAAGTTGTGTTTTTTCTTGAGAATCATTAGTGTACTGTAAGAAACTTTTAGCAGCTTCTAAACCAACAAGATAAGATCCATCAAAAAGTAGTTGAGATAATGTAGCACTTGCAGTTAGTTGTTGTTTAGTTCCAAAAACTACTGGTATAAAACCTTCAAGTGGGTCGGGAGAACCATTAGCGGTTAAGTCAAAGAATTCTTCAACGGTATTAATAGTACTTTCTCTACTGTCAAAAGCTGATGCTGGTAACAAAGAAACTGGTTGCTTTAATTGATTTTGATAATCAATCGCAGCATTAATTTGTGGTAAACCGGTTGCTGTGGTTTCCCATTTTTGCTTTAAAGCTTTAGCTACATCTCGTCTAGCATTGATAGACTGATAACTATTTTCTAATGCAAATTCAATTGCTTCATCCAATGTAAATGAATATTGTGAAGAAACGGGTGTTTCTTGTGCAAAAGAAATTGTTGTAAATAAGCTAAAGAAACATATCGACCAAAGGTTGTTTCTCATAATTTATGGTTGTTTTAATAGGTTGTCTAAAATTTTTAATCCTTTTTCTGTGGCGATACCACGTACATGATATTCTAAATAATCTGTCATTAATTTTGATATTGGAAATCGTTGGATAGGAAACATTTCTTGATCCTTTATTCCTGTCATTCCCATAAAGTATAATCTTGAAATAGTTTCAGTATCGATATTTTCTCTAAAAACTCCTGTTTTTATACCTCTTTCCAAATTTTCTATAACGCATTCTTGCATTGTGTCAAATTGTCTAATTTTTAGACTACTGTGAATTTTTGGATAATATTTTTGAAGCTGATATTGAGGGGATGTCTTTTCACCTTTAAGGTGATGCATTACAAATGCCTTAATGGCGTATAATTCTTCTATGGGTTCTTTGTTTTCTTCTAAAATAGCGTCGATTCCATCGCTAACATTACAGAATAAATGATCTGTAGTAGCCTCGACTAGCTTTGTTTTATTCTGAAAATGTGCGTAAATCGTTTTCTTAGAAATTCCCATTTCCGAAGCAAGGTCATCCATTGTAACGCTCTTAAAGCCAAGGTTTAAGAACATGTCATTTGCTTTTTCAATTATTTTTTCCTTCATCTAGGGTTTAGATTATTTTGTGCAAATGTACATGAGGAAACTTTAAAAACATTAAAAGTTTCCTAAGTTTCACAATTTTTTAACAATGAAATAACTTGAACCGTCACAATGCAGGGTTGAACTGTTTTAATTATGCTTTTCTTTTTTGAATAAAACGAAAAAGGCTGTCTAATTTGGACAGTCTATCTTATAAATTACAAAATCTTAATTTATTACTTTAGATTTAGTTGATGTATAGTAGTGTTTATTTTATAGTTTTTAGGGGGATCTTTCATATGCTCCGAAGCTATTATTAGGTTTTGTGCTTTTACAAGTATTAGATATTGTTAATATTATGGTGTAGACAAAGGTTTTAGAATTATTTTTTTTATGATTAAGACTGTTTTAGGTTAATTTTAAAGAATTACTATCATGGATTTTATAGGTGTCCGAAGACTTTTAGTTTCAATAAAATAGTATATGTTTATTTTGACTAGAGATAAGGTTTTTAACTAAACAGATTTTTAATTTTTATTTTACCTTAGCGCAAAAAAAGAGTGGTGAATAGCATTTCAGATTATCAAGAATATTTTTTAGATTATTTATCAAAGAATACTATAGACAAGGAACCCAAAAATCTATATGAGCCTATTTCCTATATCCTTACACTTGGAGGGAAAAGATTAAGACCAGTTTTGGTGTTGATGACATCTGAAATTTTTGGTGGATCCTACGAAAAAGCCCTTGATGCGGCACTAGCCATTGAAGTTTTTCATAATTTTTCTTTAGTCCATGATGATATTATGGATGATGCCCCGCTAAGAAGAGGGAAAGAGACTGTTCATGAAAAATGGGATATTAATACAGGGATTCTTTCGGGAGATGCTATGTTGATTAATGCCTATCAACTTTTTGAAAATTATGAAGGAGATACTTTTAAGCAATTAGCACAATTGTTTACTAAAACTGCAATTGAAGTTTGTGAAGGGCAGCAGTACGACATTGATTTTGAAACAAGAGATGATGTTACAATTCCAGAATATCTAAAAATGATTGAGTATAAAACTGCGGTACTGGTTGCTGCAGCGATGCAAATGGGTGCAATTATAGCAGATGCCTCAGGTGCTTGTAAATCTGCTATTTATGATTTTGGGAGGTTGCTTGGTTTGGCTTTTCAGTTGCAAGATGATTATTTAGACGCTTTTGGTGATCCTGCTACTTTTGGAAAGCAAGTAGGTGGAGATATTATCGAGAATAAAAAAACCTTTTTGTTCCTTAAAGCAATGGAGAATGCAGATGATAATGTGAAAAAGCAGTTAGAAGGACTTTTTTCTTTAAACCCAGAAGATCCATCGGAGAAAATACAAACTGTTAAGAGTATTTTTGAAACTACTGGAGCAAAAGAAAAAACAAGAATAGAAATAGAGAAGTATACAGAAAAAGCTTTTGAGGTTTTAAATAATTTATCGATTTCGCAGGATAAAAAGAAAATTTTACAAATTTTTGGAGAACAATTGATGAATAGAAATGTATAAAAAAAACCTGATTTATAATTAAATCAGGTTACGCTTAGTTGAGGCAAAAAAACTGCGTATTAATATTAATAAAAGTAGTTGTAGGTTACTACGATATTAACTTCTTTTGTTTTTTATAATTTTTACTGAGTTAAAATTAAAATCAGTATTAGCGATAAAGTTTTCTCCCGTTTTTACATTCATGAATTTCCATTGATATCCTTGTTCGGTCTCTTTTACATCTGACCTGGCTATAGAAGAAATTGGTACGCCTAAATAATTCTGAATTATACTATTAATTTTACGGTTAATTTCTTTGGATGCATAATTTATGCTAGCTTCGTTTTTACGAGCTTTTTCTGGTGCGGATGTTACGGTATTTGTTTCTTTTAATGTTTCTTTAGAACTAGAGCAACTAATAATGGAAAACCCTAAAAGAGCAATGAGTAATTTTGTTTTCATAATGAGTTTGTTTAATAATTCAAAATTACTGGTTAAACATAGTAAAATTGTGTTTTAAGCATAAAATTAAAATGTAATATTGGTTGATTTGTTGATTTTTTCGATTAAAAACAGTTATTAAGAAAAAAAGCTAATCTGTTGTAACCTAATTGTAAGTAGTTGTTGTTATGAAAATATTTCCACTTGTATTATTATTGTTTTTCCTAAGTGTTTCAAACGGACAGGAAAGTTTTGATGATGTTAATGATTCCTATGAAACCTTTTTAAAAAGAATTACAGCAAAGGATACTTTAATAAAAAATAGAACAAAATATTATAAATGTTCGGAGGATTTATCAGGAAGAATAGAGCTTTATTATTTGAATGATAAATTGAGATTGATGACTCATGTTTATAAGCAAGGTTTTGGTAATGATACGTTTTTAGAAAATTATTTTATAGATGAAGATAAATTAAAGTTGAAGACTTCAATTTCTGAAATCATGTATATGAATACACTTTATAAAGAAAGTAGTCAGGGAGTGTCCTCTACAACTGCAGAAAAAGTAATTGAAGTTACAGAACAAAGGATGTACTTTGAAAATAAAGAGAATTCAGGCTGTTTCGAAAGAAAGCATAGCGAAAAACTTGTTGATTGGGATCACGAATACTTTAATACCCTTGTATTTAAAAAAGGTATTTGTATTGAAGATACCGCTGAAGTAAGCTATAAATATAAACTTTTAAGAAAAGCAGAACAGAAACTACAGAGTTATTCAAACAGAAAACGACAATGTATTTTTCATATCTGGTAGAATACAATAATATCTTTTAAAAATCAGATACTTGAGTATTAGGTTTCTTCTTGTTCTTTGTTATTTTAACAGACTCAAATTTAAGATCAGTAGATCCTATAAAACTTTTACCGTTTCTTACATTCATAAATTTCCAGTGATATCCAGAATTATTAAGAGTAATTGGTGATATGGCAATAGAAGATATTGAAATCCCGAGATGTTTCTCGATAATTGTATTAATTTTTCCTTGTATTTTAGGATCGTTTACTTCGGTTACTCCTTTTTTTTCTTTTTTTACGTAATAAGGATTGTTGTTAGGATCGAATTTTGTCGTTACCGTTTTTTTGTTGCTAGAACACGAAGATACTGCTATCGCAATGGATAGCATTAGTAAGTAGTTTTTCATTTTATTTTGGGGTTTTAATCGTAATTGATATTAAAAGTAGAAAAAATACAAGAAAACTATGGCGCTTCCGCTATATATTAGATAACCGGTATTTTTTTCTAGATAAAAAACGTATTTTTTTCTGTAGTATTGTGGTTTTTAGAAAAATACTCTCACGAAAGGAGCATAAGCGCTGGCATAAATACTTTTGTTGTCATCGTATAAAACATCATATCGTAAACCAACACTAACAAATCCTACTCTATAGCCTGCACCTATAAATAAAGCGGGATACCAATAATTATCATTTATATTGGGTCCTTCAATTTCAAAACTTCTACTTACTCCCATTTGTTCAAACTCAGCAGATAATTGTAATGAAGGAAAAGGATTGTAAAGAGTAATAATGCTAGCACCATAATTTGTTGCCGTAAAATTACGAGAATCAGTATATCCAAAATTAAGACCAAAACCCATACTGAATTGATTATTAAAATCATAGACAGCAGAAGGAGCTAGGATTCCGTTAAAAGTATCGTTTGTAAACCCAATACCTATGTTACCTCCAATCCTCACTCGAGACCAAAAATTGTCTTCCTGAGAATAACATTGTTGTAAGGAAAATAACATTGCGGATACTAAGAGTATGATTTTGATTTTATGAATAAGAAACACTTTCATTGTTAAAATGGTAAAAAAATGTTACAATAAATATATATAATTCCATACTCAATATACTGTAATTATTGTATTTTTGTGATGTTTTATAATAAAAAGACGGTTGAATACTTACATATGGATAAATATTCATTTTTGAATGCGGCTAATACCGCATTTTTTGCAGATTTATACGATCAATATTTGCAAAGCCCAGATAGTGTAGAACCTAGTTGGAGAGCATTTTTTCAAGGATTTGATTTTGGATTAGAAAGTGCAGATGGCTCTGGGGAAACAATTTATATAGAAAAAGATTCGGGAGATACTGCTGTAGCTGTTCCCGAAAATCTTCAAAAAGAATTTCAGGTTGTGCGTCTTATCGATGCCTACAGAACCAGAGGTCATTTGTTTACCAAAACAAATCCAGTAAGAGAAAGAAGAAAGTATCATCCTTCTCTTGCTCTAGAGAATTTTGGTTTAAGTCAAGGGGATCTTAATACAGTGTTCAATGCCGGAGAGATTATTGGAGTTGGACCTAATACATTAAGTAATATAATTGTTCATTTAGAGCAAATATATTGTGATGCTATAGGTATCGAATACATGTATATTAGAAATCCTGAAGAGAGGCAGTGGATACAAGATCGTGTAAATTTTAATACCAATAGGACTAAATTTTCTACTGATCAGAAAAAACATATTCTTAAGAAACTAAATCAAGCAGTATCTTTTGAGAGCTTTTTACATACTAAATATGTAGGTCAAAAGCGTTTTTCTCTAGAAGGAGGAGAGTCTTTAATACCTGCATTAGATGCTTTAGTAGAAAAAGCGGCTGGTATGGGAGTAAAAGAGTTTGTTATGGGGATGGCACATCGTGGTCGTCTTAGTACATTGACCAATATTTTTGGAAAAAGCCCAAAAGATATATTTAGCGAGTTTGATGGTAAAGATTATGAAGAGGCTGTTTTTGATGGTGATGTAAAGTATCATTTAGGATGGACTTCTAAACGAAAAACAGATTCGGGTAAGGCAATTAACATGAATATTGCCCCTAATCCATCTCACTTAGAAACTGTAGGAGCGGTAGTAGAAGGAATTACTAGAGCTAAACAGGATAAGTATTATAAAGATAATATATCACAGGTTTTACCAATTGTTGTTCATGGAGATGCAGCTATTGCTGGACAAGGTTTGGTGTATGAAATTGTCCAAATGGCACAATTAGATGGTTATAAGACAGGTGGAACTATTCATATTGTCGTAAACAACCAAATAGGTTTTACTACGAATTATTTAGATGCACGTTCATCTACGTATTGTACAGATGTTGGTAAAGTAACCTTGTCTCCTGTACTTCACGTAAATGCAGATGATGCCGAAGCTGTTGTGCATGCAACAAATTTTGCGCTTGATTTTAGAATGAATTTTGGACGCGATGTATTTATAGATTTACTAGGCTATAGAAAATACGGTCATAACGAGGGTGATGAGCCACGTTTTACACAACCCAAGTTGTATAAGGCAATAGCTAAACATAAAAACCCTAGAGATATTTATGCAGCGAAATTAATTTCTGAAGGAATTATAAATCACGATCATGTTTCGGATCTTGAAAAAGAATATAAAGCATCTCTAGAAGAAGAGCTAGAAGATTCTCGAAAACAAGAAAAGACAGTAATCACTCCTTTTATGCAAGATGAGTGGGCTGGATTTACAAGAGTTCAAGAGGATGAGATGATGGAAGTTGTGGATACCACATATTCTAAAGAAGCACTAACTGAGATTGCAGAGGTTATTACTAAATTACCGTCGGATAAGAAATTCCTTCGTAAAATAGAGCGTTTAATTGATCAACGACATAAAATGTTTTTTGAGAAAGATCAGTTGGATTGGGCTATGGGAGAATTACTAGCATATGGATCACTGCTCAAAGAAGGGTATGATGTTAGAATGAGTGGACAAGATGTCGAGAGAGGAACTTTTTCTCACAGACATGCTGTTGTAAAGGTTGAGGATAGTGAAGAGGAAGTATTGTTATTGAATAACCTAAAAGGAGAACAAGGAGATTTTTATATCTATAATTCTTTGCTTTCAGAATATGGCGTTGTTGGGTTTGATTACGGATACGCTATGGCTAGTCCAAAATCCTTGGCAATTTGGGAAGCTCAATTTGGAGATTTTAGTAATGGAGCACAGATTATGATTGATCAGTATATTTCTTCTGCAGAGGATAAATGGAAGCTTCAGAATGGATTAGTAATGTTATTACCACATGGATATGAAGGACAAGGAGCAGAACATTCTTCTGCGAGAATGGAACGTTACCTTCAATTATGTGCTAAAGATAATATGTTTGTAGCAGATGTTACTACACCAGCCAATATGTTTCATTTGTTAAGAAGACAAATGAAAGCTACATATCGAAAACCTTTAATCATTTTTACTCCAAAAAGTTTATTACGTCATCCTAAAGTAGTTTCTTCTGTAGAAGAATTTGCTAATGGAAGTTTTCAAACTGTAATAGATGATCCAGTAGCTAAGGCAAAAGATACTAAAACATTGGTTTTCTGTACAGGTAAGTTTTATTATGACTTATTAGAAGAAAAAGAAAAATTGGATAGGAATGATGTTGCTTTGGTGAGATTAGAGCAGTTATTTCCACTTCCAGCAAAGGAAATGGATATATTAATTAAAAAATACAAGGCTACCGATGTTGTTTGGGCTCAAGAAGAACCACGTAATATGGGTGCGCTAAGTCATATTTTAATGCATTATGATGATGCCAGTTCATTTAGATTTGCAAGTAGAAGGCCTTACGGGGCACCTGCGGCGGGTAGTGCTACTAGATCTAAAAGAAGACATCAAGAAGTAATCGATTTTGTTTTTGATAAAACAAAGGATAATCAAAGAAGAAAAAGAAAATAGTAAAGTAACTATAAATAGAAATATTTTCGCGAAAGCGATATAAAGTATAAATTTAGAATTATGGCTTTAGAAATGAAAGTCCCTTCTCCGGGAGAATCCATTACAGAAGTAGAAATAGCTCAATGGCTTGTAGAAGATGGTGATTATGTGGAAAAAGATCAAGCAATAGCAGAGGTAGATAGTGATAAAGCAACGTTAGAGCTTCCTGCAGAAGCTAGTGGTATTATTACACTAAAAGCAGAAGAAGGAGACGCTGTAGCTGTTGGTGAAGTTGTGTGTCTTATTGACACAGATGCAGCTAAACCAGAAGGAGGTTCTTCTGCATCTAAAGAAACTTCAAAAACGGAAGAAAAAAAGGAAGAGGCACCAGTACCTGCGAAAACAGAAGCTCCAGCTAAAACAGAAACATATGCAACTGGAACTGCTTCGCCAGCTGCTAAAAAGGTGTTAGCTGAAAAAGGAATTGATGCTTCTCAAGTAAAAGGAACTGGGCGCGATGGACGTATTACCAAAGCAGATGCAGTTGATGCAAAACCATCAATGGGTACTCCAGGACCTGGAAGTAGAGGAGAATCACGTAAAAAATTATCTATGCTACGTCGTAAGGTAGCGGAGAGATTAGTTTCTGTGAAGAATGAAACTGCGATGTTGACTACTTTTAACGAAGTGGATATGCAGCCGATATTTGATTTAAGAAAACAATATAAAGAAACATTCAAAAGCAAGCATGGAGTTAGTCTTGGGTTTATGTCATTTTTTACATTAGCTTGTGTAAGAGCTCTAAAAATGTATCCAGCCGTTAATTCGATGATTGAAGGTAAAGAGATGATTTCTTATGATTTCCAAGATATCAGTATTGCCGTTTCTGGACCAAAAGGATTGATGGTTCCGGTAATTAGAAATGCTGAAAACTTAAGCTTTAGAGGAGTTGAGTCTGAGGTTAAAAGGTTGGCAATTAGAGCTCGTGAAGGTCAGATAACGGTAGATGAGATGACAGGAGGAACTTTTACAATTACTAATGGAGGAGTTTTTGGTAGTATGTTATCTACTCCGATCATAAACCCACCGCAGAGTGCTATTTTAGGAATGCACAATATTGTAGAAAGACCAATTGTAAGAGACGGACAAATAGTTGTAGCACCGATTATGTATGTGGCATTGTCTTACGATCATAGAATTATTGATGGTAAAGAATCTGTTGGGTTTTTGGTAGCTGTTAAGGAGGCATTAGAAAATCCTGAAGAATTATTAATGGATAATAATATAAATAAAGCCCTTGAACTTTAGTCGAAGGTTTTCTTACTAAAAAGATAAAATCACCCTATTTAATTTTAATAATTAAATAGGGTGATTTTTTAGTTAGAGTTTGCATTAAAATTGTTTTACTTCTTTGCAATTTTAGTTGTATAACTTTGGTTTTTAGTAGTTACTTTAACTAAATAGAGTCCTGTAGTAAGGTTACTTATATCTATGCTGGAAGAAGTAGTGTTTATTTTTTTTGACAAGACTTTTTTACCTCGAAGCGAGTAGATTTCGATATTCGAGGATGCTATGTCTGTTGAGAATTTTATATTTAAAATGCTACTTGAAGGATTTGGGAAAATCTTGACAGAACTTATGTTCTCTTCTAGCTCATTTATAGATAATGTAGCTGATTCTTTTTGATAGAAATCTAAAGCGTGCATTGCATAGACTAGAGGGGCGTTCCAATTAATAGTAATTTCATTGGTAGAATATGAACACCAGTGGTCTACATATTTTGAAGCTGGCAAATTAGAAGGGAAATTAATTCCAGAACCTGTGCAATCACCTGTGTCTGGGTTGTTTTCATTTTGCGGTCCTCCTACAATCATCCCAGGAATAGGAGCAGAAATACCGTCAGCATCAGATATTCTGTGGTGAGGTTCGAATACTTGTGTATCTCCAAATCCAGTTACATAAGAGTATCCAGTTCCGTTTCTACCAAAAATATAGTCCATCGCTGTATAAGCAGCGTCTAAATAAGACTCATCTTGAGTCAACTCATATGCTCTGATCAGTAAGATTAATTGATTTCCTACTGCTCCATTACTACCCCAAGAATAGTCGTTAGTAGACATTGTAGTTTTCATTGGAGAAGTATTAACCTGATTCTTTAACTGATCAGCTGTGCTTATTAAAGTGCTATTGGCTGCAGTAACGTTAATTGAACTTGCTAAACTGGTAGTGTATTGAGCGATTGAAATTAGTGCAAGAGGATCACTATATGGCCAGCTTGGAGTTCCCCCTCCAATAGAACTTACATCAATGTCATCTCGATAGGTATTTTCTCTAGTTGTAATAAATAGTTCTACTGCTGCCCATTGAAATTCATCGGTAACATTCGTATCTCCGTATTCTCCGGTAGAAATATCGGAAACAGGTGTTCCGTTCCCTTGGCTATAATAAATAGCAGGATTAGCTTTTGCCCAAGAATAGGCATCTTTTGCTGCTTGTTCTAATTGTGCACTAAATCCAGGTCTTACGCTTTCGTAATCAGAAAATATTCTTGATGCCACTGCGGTTACAGCAGCAAAATTTAAAGCTGCTGCAGTTGATTTTTGTACAACAAATCTTTCTAAATTATATGCGGCAGGCATAACTCTTCCAGAGAAGTTTTTAGCAGTTAATTTATGGTATACTCCACCATCATTCGGGTCTTGCATGTCTAACATCCAATCTAAATTCCATAAAACTTCATCTAAGATATCAGGTAAATCTCCGCCTTGTTCAGGAATATTATATTGTAAGCTTTGCCATTCCGTTTTATAATGTTCATATGCAGCTAATAAGGTATATGTACTAATTCCACTATTTACTACGTATTTGTTGTAATCTCCTGCGTCATACCATCCTTTTGGCGCAGATATTACAGTCCCCTCTGGTCGTGCAGACGTTGCTGCTGATGAATGCACACGAACGACGTCATCTGGAGTTCCTGCTGGTCTTGCATAAATACCTGCGTGGGTTGACTCTAATGCCGTAGAAGAACGGTTGTAATAATAGTACTTAAAAGCTTCTTCTCTAAGTTCCGCATATCCATCTATACTTACATTAAAGGTAATTTCTTCAGTATCTATTAGAAAACGATATGTTCCTTCGATGTCCACTTCAGAAATATCTACATTCGCAATATGTTCTCCAGAATCACTCCATAAAGATGATGCTCCTGTCGTTCCAGATAATACTGTATTATTTGAGCTATCTAGTATGGTGTATGCTTGATTGCTAAAACTACTTTGAGCTACAACACTAATGGTTTTATTTCTGCCTGCTATATAAGATACTTGATTGTAGCGAACTTCATATGCGGATGGTGGAGGAGGTGTTTCTAAAGGTTCTCCAAAAGAAATCCAATCAATTTCAATAGTTCCTGAGTATCCTCCTTCTGCAGCATTTACAAAAAATTGAACAAAAGCTATTTTAGATGGATCTACGGGACAAGGAGCTGTAGCTTGTGTGCAATCAGAACCTCCATAACCTCCATCCTGTAAATTAGAAGAATAGTCTAGTTCGTAAATAGTAAACTCATTGTCTATTCTGACGGACAATGGGCTTAAATTAGATACAAAACCATCTTCATCTTGGATATCAATTCTTAAATCCGGATTCGAACTACCCATTACTTTAATATATAGTTTGGTTTGGTTTGATATATTTATTGATATATCAGAACCATTGTTGTGTAGTGTATATTTAAATGGGCTAAAAGCTCCTGCTGTACCATTAGCATTGATTGATAAATTATCATTAGATAATGATACGGCATATGCAGAAGTAGGCTCTACACTTAATATGTTTTCGTCAAAATTATCACTATAGATAATTTGACTATTGCCTATAAAAGCAATTAAGAATGAAAGGGCGATGGTAAACAGAATTCTTTGTTTCATTGGGACAATTTTTTTGAATTTTAAGGGTTATTTTTCATGTTTTGACTTGAGAAATTAATGAGATATTGTATTTAAAAGAAGTTAAGTTATTGTGGAGTTGTTTAAAAGATAAAATTTAAAAAGTCACGAAAACTTTGTGCTCAATTTTAAGTAACTTTTTCTTTCTATAGATTTTGTGATATGTGTTACCAACCTATTTAAAGCTTCATTTAATTATTTAATTCATTAATTTCTCAAGTCAATTATTAAAGATAACGCAGAATAGTGGTATTGTATTTATATCGCAATCTTTACATTTTATGAACACGATGTTTTGAATGATGATGAAGATGTAAAAACTCTTCTAAACACCTAGCTTATAGGTGATGTTTTGAAAAATATTAAAGGTGTAAAAAACCTGTATTATAGATATTTTATATAGAGGAACGAATGTCATTTACTAGTAAAAAAATGCAAATCATCCATTTTTCAAAAAAAACATTACAGTACCATTTTAGAATAAGGTATAATAGTTTTATAACCTTTATTAGAAAAATAATTCATATCAGAAATAGTTCCAGTAGCTAGGACAAAATCTCCACCCCATCCACCAAGGCTTTTTATACTTCCGGAATAATCCGAAAATAAGGTAGATTTTACGGTAGGCGTTTTAATAATTTTAGATATTGTTTGTTCGTGTAAATCAATAAGGTCACAAAATTCTTCTAACGAGGAGCAATCAATTAGTGAATTGGTAATTTCTTTAATTTTTTCCGAAGCTACATCAAAATCCTTAAGCGGCAAAGACTGATAGTGTTTGATGGATTGTTTGCTATCTTGTTTTTGATTAAGGTAAACAAAAAACAAATGATCTTTAAAAATAGGATCAAATTCTGCAATGCTAATTACAGGAGTATCTTCTTTTCGGATATATAAGATTGGTGTAGTGTGTTGTGCGCTAGCAATATCATAACCGCTTCCTCCAAAGCTTTTTTTTAATAATGTAAAAGCATTGACATCTGCCCATTGAGCAATATTATTTATAAGTGTTGAAGAAGAGCCTAATCCCCACTTGCGATTAAACTCTAAATGGGTTTTTACGTAATACCCTTTTTCGCCAGAAAGAAAATCAGGATTTAGTTCCTGAGCTACTTTCAGTATTTCTAAAAGTGTTTCGGAAATGCCTAAACCTTCTTCGTCTGTTAAAAAACTGGTGTTAGATGAATTAGCTTCAGAAATTGCTAAAGGGAGTTTAATAATCGTTTCGAACCAGCAATCATCATCTTTATCAAAGCTTTTCCAAGAAATATGATCAGAATCATTTTCTTCAACTTTTAACCATTGTCCAAGTTTTGTAGGTAATGCTAGTGCTTTGATGCCATCAAGAACAAGGTATTCTGAAGTTAGTAGAAGTTTGCCGTGACTATAAAATGATTTTTTCAACATATAATTTTGTCTTAACTAGAAACAAATTTACTTTATTACTACATTTAATAAATAAGAATACTCTAAATATATTAGTTATTAACTTATGTTGAATACAGTTTTTTCTAAATGAAGGAGAGACTTAGAAACTGTTTAAGTAACCATAGCCGACCAGTTCGGTAGGGTTTTTAATACGTGTAGAAGTGCTATTGGTTAATAGGTATATATCATCTGATATGTCAAGGATATAACGATACATATGATCTGTTAGGATGATAATTTTGTTTTTCTTTTCTTGCTTAATAAGTTCTATAAAGGTCTCTATATATAGAGGTGCAATATTTGAAAAAGGTTCATCTAATAATGCTATTTCTCCTGGACTCATTAACATAAGATATGTTTCTATAACTCTTTTTTCACCTCCCGAAAGATCATATATTTTTGGGTTTTGATACTTTTGAAATGGTTCGAATATGATCGTAAAAGATTCCCAGCTGAGGTTAAATAAATTAAAAACTTTTTCGAGAGAAATATTTTTTGGAATTGTATCTTTTTGGGATAAATATTTTACTTTTCCTGAAAGATAGAGAGGTCTGGCTTTGTTCTTTTTGTTAATACGAATCAATTTGTTTTGAGGTTTTAGATGCCCAAATATTATCTTTAGCAAGCTACTCTTTCCTGAGCCATTTCTTCCAAGTATTCCTGTAACTCTTCCTTTTTCAGCTTTAACATATACTCCATTTAGAATGAATTTATTGTTATATGATAATTCTACGTTGTCAATTTCTAGGATCATCTTATAAAATATTGAAATGAGTAAAAAGTCATAACAGAAGCTATACTATCAAATAAAAATCCAAACAAAAAAAGATGTAAATTATGTAGTCCTAGGTTTTCATAAAAGAAGAAACGATCAGTAAACGAAACCTCCATATTTGTATAAGAGACTAATTTATGCCAAATTTTTAGTCCTAAGAAATACACAAACTTTATTAAGATTATAAAAGCGAGCGTTGTGTTTTTTTCTTTAAATAAAAGTAAAAGTGTAACAAAGGTGAGGACGTAAAAATGCTTTTTATAGAATGAGAAAAGTAGATATAGTTTTGTCTGCATAGTTAAAATCAGAAACGCAATTTAGATGAATGACTTTAGTTGTTGACCAAACCAAAATCCAAATACGAGTTTTAATAATAAACGGTATAATTACCCTAGTATGACAAACTATTCCAAAATAAGAAAAGTAGAAGTAGGTTTAATTTCGTAGTTTTTCGATTTGTAGTACTACCTCACTATGTGTTACGGTATTAGTTTTAAAATGCTCAACTAATTTTTCTTTTTCATCATTAGTGGCTTGAAACTGATTGAGGATATTCATTAAATGCATTTTCATATGGCCTTGTTGGATCCCGGTAGTAATAAGGGAATTGATGGCAGCAAAATTTTGAGCAAGTCCTGCTACTGCGGTAATTTCCATAAGTTTTTTTGCATTGGGACTTCCAAGTAAACTTAAGGCGAGTTTTACTAGTGGATGCAATGTAGTTAAACCCCCAACTGTACCAAGAGCTAAAGGGATTTGTATTGAAAAATGAAATACATTATTTTCAATTTTAGCCGCTGTTAGACTAGAATATTTACCATCTTTAGAAGCATATGCATGAGCTCCCGCTTCAATAGCTCTAAAATCATTTCCTGTTGCTAATACAACCGCATCAATACCATTCATGATCCCTTTATTATGAGTAACAGCTCTGTATGGTTCTATTTTTGCAATTTGTACAGCTCTTACAAATTTCTGAGCATACTGTAAAGAGGTTAAGTTGTTTATACTTGGTAAATCATCAATGGAGCAAGAAACAGAAGCTTTAACTATGCATTCTGGGACATAATTAGAAAGTATGCTCATGATAATTTCTATCTTTTTTTCAGCTTCAGAAAATTCGTTATAGGTAGTCGCTGCATTGGTTAGGAAATCAGCAAACTGCTCTAAACAAGAGTTTATAAAATTTGCTCCCATGGCATCAACAGTACTAAAAGTACAATGAAGTTGATAGTAGTTTTCTAGTTCTGATGATTTATCTCTAAGCTCAATATCTATAATTCCGCCACCTCGTTTTTCCATGTTTTTAGTAATATGGGAAGCTGAGGAAATAAGATCAGACTTGATATTTTTAAAGAATCTTCTTAACTTTTCATTGTCTCCAGAAAATGTAAAATGTACCTGTCCGACTTTTGTAGTAGATAATACTTCGGCATTAAAACCACCTCTACTTTGCCAAAATTTAGCTGCTTTGCTTGCTGCAGCAACTACAGAACTTTCTTCTATAGCCATTGGAATAGTAAAACGTTCATTATTAATTAAAAAATTTGGAGCTACAGAAAAAGGTAAATAATAATTGGATATAGTATTCTCCGTAAACTCATCGTGCAACTGCTGAAGTTTTTCATCAGAATTCCAATAAGTTTTAATAATATCGATGGTGTTTGTGTCATTATTAAAATGATGTTTAACCAACCAATTTATTTTTTCGTCTTTAGAAAGCTTAGAGAAGCCAGAAACTACTGGAGCCATATTGTTTTTTTACTATAAGGGGTCAAAGATACTATTCTGTTTTGTTTCAAACGATTTTTATGAATTCATAAATGCAATATCCCGTTATTTTAAAAGTATATTATTCTATCTATTCACAAGGTTTTATTAATGATATGCTAATAAATATTCGTTTCTCGCATTCCATTTTATGGTATTTAACGTCAATTGTTGTATTTTTCACGGATTTTTTAGTATTCTTGGCGCTAACATTTTTTTTATTGAAATTAAGATATGAAGATTACCCGATTGTTTTTTGGAATAGCATTTTTTATAAGTTTTGTTACTATAGCGCAAGACAAAGCATTTATATTAGAAGAAATATGGGGAGGAGCATTTACAACTGAAAGGTTACAATCCTTGCATTCCATGAATAATGGTACGCAATATTCGGTTTTAGAAAGAGATAATACTTCTGGTGAAACTTCTATCGAAGTTTATGACTATGCCACTGGAGAAAAGGCAAATACATTAATCAAATCCTCTTTTATAGACGACCTGAAGTTTTTTCAAGGGTATGAATTTAGTAAAGATGAGAAGAGAGTTTTACTTGCAAGTGAGTTAGAACAAATCTATCGTCGTTCGTCAAGAGGAATTTATCATTTGTTTGATGTGGCTTCCAATAGTAGTTTTAAGATTAGTGACAGTAAAATACAATCACCTGCGTTATCGCCTGATGGAAATAAGATAGCATATGTATTAGATAATAATATATATGTTTTAAATTTTGTTACCGGAGAAGAGATTCAGTTAACAGATGATGGAAAAAAGAATGAAGTTATCAATGGTATTACCGATTGGGTATATGAAGAGGAATTTGCATTTGTAAGAGCATTTGATTGGAGTTCTGATAGTAATAAGGTAGCATTTATAAGATTTGACGAAAAAGAGGTTCCAGAATTTTCAATGGATGTATATGGTGCACAATTATATCAAAAACAAGATGTATTTAAATACCCTAAAGCTGGAGAAAAAAATGCTAAAGTTTCATTACACATAGCCGATTTAGGAAGTATGTCTTTAGATAAAGTGAAATTAGGAGAGTATAAAGATTTTTATATACCAAGAATTAAATGGTCTACAAATCCAGATATTTTGAGTGTACAAGTATTAAACAGGCATCAAAATAATCTGGATTTAATTTTTGTAGATGCGAAAACAAAAACTCCAAAAATTGTGCTTAACGAGAAGGATGAAGCGTATATTGATGTTACCGATAATCTTACCTTTTTAGAAGATAATAGTTTCATTTGGACTAGCGAAAAGGATGGGTACAATCATATTTACCATTATAAAGAATCAGGAGAATTGATTAATCAAATTACTAGTGGTTCTTGGGAAGTAACAGATTATTATGGATACGATGCAAAAAATAAAAGTATTTTTTATCAAAGTGTAGAAAACAAGAATATCAATAGAGATATCTATTCAATTGGTTTAGATGGAAAAAACAAGAAGAGATTAAGTACTAAAGAAGGGACTAATGAAGCAGATTTTAGCGCAGATTTTAGTCAATACATCAATTATTTCTCAAATACATCTACTCCTTTTGAGTTTACTTTAAATAATGCTGCAGATGGAGCGGTAATTCGTGAGATTAAAAACAATCAAGCATTAAAAGATAAACTTGCAGAATATGATGTAAGACCAAAAGAATTTTCTACGATAGATATTAACGGCGAAACATTAAATATGTGGACAATCAAGCCAAAGGATTTTGATCCTGCTAAGAAGTATCCACTGTTTATGTATCAATACTCTGGACCAGGATCTCAATCAGTTAGTAATTCTTGGAATAGGAGTAATGATTATTGGTATATGATGTTAGCACAACAAGGATATATTGTTGTTTGTGTAGATGGAAGAGGAACAGGGTTTAAAGGAGCTAAATTTAAGAAAGTTACACAAAATGATTTAGGGAATTTAGAAGTTCAGGATCAGATCGCAGCAGCAAAACAACTAGGAGCTTTAGATTATATTGATGCATCCAGAATTGGTATTTGGGGATGGAGTTATGGTGGTTTCATGTCTAGTAATTGTTTGTTTAAAGCGCCTGATACTTTTAAGATGGGTATTGCAGTTGCTCCTGTTACAAGTTGGAGGTTTTATGATACAATCTATACGGAACGATATTTGATGACTCCACAGGAGAATGCGAAAGGGTATGACGATAATTCTCCAATCAATTTTGTTGATGGATTAAAAGGAAAATTTTTACTAGTGCACGGTAGTGCAGATGATAATGTACATGTTCAAAATACTATGCGTTTGATCGAAGCGTTGGTACAGAAAAATAAAGATTTTGATTGGGCAATATACCCGGATAAGAATCATGCAATTTATGGAGGTAATACACGATTACATCTGTATAATAAGATGACTAATTTTATTAAAGCGAACTTATAATCATTAAACAACTTATAAATTTTACTAACTTAATAATTGAATATGGAATTTAAATTTGGAGGTTCAGAGATAAACCAAAGAACCGTTTTAGGACATCCTTCAGGGCTTTTTGTACTCTTCTTTACAGAGATGTGGGAACGTTTTTCGTACTATGGAATGCGTGCTTTACTTGTTTTATTTCTTGTAGCTTCGATCGTAGATGGTGGCTGGGGCTGGGAAAGAGATAGTGCACTATTGCTTTATGGATGGTATACGGGATTGGTTTATATTACTCCAATTTTAGGAGGTTTGATAGCTGATAAAATTATGGGGTATCGAAATGCCGTTGTTTTAGGGGCCTTATTAATGACATTGGGGCATGCATCAATGGCTTTAGAAGTTACTGCTGATTTATTCTTTTATGCTGGATTAGGACTTTTGATTATTGGTAATGGACTTTTTAAACCGAATATTTCTTCAATGGTTGGTCAGTTATACA
This sequence comes from Aquimarina sp. AD1, assembly GCF_003443695.1. Classification (NCBI taxonomy): domain Bacteria; kingdom Pseudomonadati; phylum Bacteroidota; class Flavobacteriia; order Flavobacteriales; family Flavobacteriaceae; genus Aquimarina; species Aquimarina sp. AD1. The sequence continues at coordinate 4,404,120 of NZ_CP031966.1, forward strand.
AAACTCAAGGGAAAGAAAAAGATGCAGGGTATACCATTTTTTATATGGGAATTAATGCAGGTGCTTTTCTTGGAATTTTACTTTGTGGATATATAGGAGAGAAAGTAGGATGGCATTATGGTTTTGGTTTAGCTGGAATCTTTATGTTTATAGGAATGTTACAATTTTATTTTGCACAGGGAATTTTTGCGAATATTGGTCTTTCTCCAAAAAAGATGGAAGATTTAGATGATGTAATTGAAGATTCTATAGAAAATACACAAGATGCAATCGAAGATATTATTGATGAATCTAAAAAATCTAAAGTTACTAGTGATAGATTAATCGTAATTGGTGTTTTCTCTTTCTTTGTTATCTTTTTCTGGTGGGCTTTTGAACAGGCTGGAGGTTCTATGACTATATTTGCTTCTGATTATACGGATAGGGTTCTTGAAGGGAACGGAGCTATGATCTTTAAAATATCAAATACTGTATTGACAGTAGTACCTATGTTAATAATAACTTGGGTGCTAATGTTATTATTTAAACAAACCTTTGGAAAATATTCTTTATCTAATATTTTACTAGGAGCAGGTTTTGCAATTATATGGGGTATAGTGATCTGGATGTTACAGAGAGAGTTCGTTGCTGACTCGGCAGATGTTCCTGCTTCTTGGTTTGGTATTCTAAATTCATTCTTTATTATTGCCTTTGCACCACTTTTTTCTAAAATATGGCAAAGTAAGTATAACCCAACAGGACCTGTTAAATTTGCAATCGGATTAATATTATTAGGTTTAGGTTTTGGAATATTAGCGTTTGGATCTATGGGAATACCTTTAGGGGCTAAAACAGCTTCTGTTAGTATGATTTTCTTAATATTGGCATATTTATTTCATACGCTTGGAGAGCTTTGTATCTCACCAGTTGGACTATCATATGTTAGTAAATTAGCTCCTGTAAAGTACGTAGGGTTAATGTTTGGAATCTGGTTTGTAGCGAACTTTATTGCTAATACAATGGCTGGTGTAACAGGTAGTTTTATTGATCCAATAGTAGAAGAGTACGGAATGAGTGTGTTCTTCTTAATGTTTACTATAATACCTGCAGGTGCAGGAGTTGTTATGCTTGTTCTAAATAAGACCTTATTGAGAATGATGCACGGAATTCGTTAATACTAAAACACTACTTTACCCGTTACCCAAAACGGGTGAAGTTTTTAATAAGGAACAGTTTTTGTTTCGACTAATATGTAAATACAAATTTTGAACAGATGAAAAACCTACTTTTACTATTTGGATTTCTACTTGTTTTGCAATCCCAGGCGCAAGAGATCAATTGGATGTCGATGAATGAAGCATTGGAGGCGCAAAAGAAAAAGCCAAAGAAGATTTTTATGGATGTATATACCGATTGGTGTGGGCCGTGTAAATTGTTAGACAAAAAAACTTTTCATAATAAAGACGTAGTAGAATACGTTAATTCTAATTATTATGCTGTAAAATTTAATGGAGAAGGTACTGAAGAGATAAAGTATAACGATTTTACCTATACCAATCCTAATCACAATCCTGATAGAAAAGGTAGAAATAGTCAACATTTTTTTGCTAATGCCTTAAAAATAAGTGGATATCCTAGTATTGTTTTTTTTGATGAATCAGGCAATTTGATTGCTCCAGTGGTGGGGTATAAAACACCACAGCAATTGGAAATTTACTTAAAGATGATTCATACTAATGATTATAAGAAATTAACAAGTGCAGAGGCTTGGCAGCAGTATGAACAATCATTTGTGAGTACATTTAGTAATTAAAGAATATATTTTAATTATAGAAAACCCTCTTGTCTATCTGATAAGAGGGTTTTTTGATTATAGTTGTTTGGCTTTGTGAATGATATGGATTTGTTTGAAGTTTATATGATAACAGAGGTAACATTTTATTGTTTTTAGACACTTATAAGGACGAATAAAACTAAACATCATAAAATGAAGAAAATTATATGGAGTCTTGTACTCTTTTGTACATTGTTTACTAGTGGAACAGCACAGGAATTAAATTTAATTGGTAGGTTAAATGGAAGTATCGGATTTAATTATGAATCGATTGATTATAATGGAGGAAGTTTGGCTTATAGTCCAGGAGGTGGAATGGGACTTGAAGTTGGTGCAGAATATAGGTTTTTTAACGGGTTATCAGGTTACGGAACATTAGGATATCAGTATAATTTAGCCCTTCAATTGCAGAGTGGTACAAACGGATCTAATAAAAGCTCTGTTACTTTTGGCAGAGCCTTTTTTACTTTGGGAATAAATAAGTTTTTCAAATTTTCGGAAAATACGTTACACGGGATTGTAATAGGTGTTGGGGGTAATTATAGTATTCCTGGAAAATTAAGAATTACTGAAAATGATTTTTCTGCAGATCCGATTGAATATGAGACGAATTTAGGTTTTCATATAGATGCCAAACTAAGATTGAAATTGTCAGATGTGATTTTTCTAGAGCCAGGTATTAGATATAGGCAATTAGAGTTAGAAGCAAAATCATTTGGACCGAATACCATAGACGCGTTACCTTCTCATTTACGAACATTAAATACTTCTGGGGTTGAAATTTCTGTTTCCATTATCAAAACAATATAACAGATAGTATCTTACCGGTTATTAATTTTAAATTCTCTTTTGTCTTATTGATGAGAGGGAATTTTTTTAGTTATATACTGAAAATAATACGTTAAATAAACTAGGAATAATTCCTAATTTTGTATCTTTGTTTTGGAATAATTCCTATTTATAGATTCGTTAAACTTCATTAAAAGAATCTTAAAAAAGCAATCTTGGAGTGTGTTTTGTTATTGTATAACAAAATATACTATATGCGTAACACCAATACCTAATTGAAGAAATTTACCTTATGAGTGGTATTAAGTATGAAATACAGAACAGGAAGCTTAGATCATATAAGCACACATTTGATTATAACTTTTGTAAGCAAAAGTATAATGAGTACGCTATGATGGAGTTAAAAGAGTTTAAAAAATGTCTAAAAAGACCTGATAAGCTAGGTGAGATAGGGCATTTGTGTAGTTTTATTCTTTGGGTGAAGAATAAAGAGCAAGATGAGTATAGAGATTGTCTAGGCGATTACGGTTTGATTCATTTATTATTTCATTGTTTAGAGAGTAAGCACAATGCAGATATCCATGCAGAGTATATACATATGCTTTTTAAAGAAGATATTAAGCTGTCTTAATATTATAATTCTTTTTTTGAAAGTTTTTTCCTTCATATGAAACCCTTATAAATCCACATAGCGGTTAAAAAGTGTTAAAATTTATAATAAAATGTATTTCAACGATGATATTTGCATATAATCGTTATATTTGGTCAGAATTGAAATAATTAATAAACCAAATCGTTACATAAAAGTATTAAGAGTCTCCCCATTTTTTTGACTTTAATATTTTACTAGAGCTTAACCTGATATGAAAAAACGTTTCATCATTGCCCCTTCAATGTTGCTGTTAATTGCATTGCTTTTCCCTCTTATCTCTGCTAATAAAATAGAGAAGACCAAAACGACTAAAGAATTAAAACCAGTAAAAGTACAAGCTTCGGTAGATTTTTTTAAAAATCCAATATCTGATAGACAGAAAGAGCTTTTAGTTGAAGCCGTAGAGAAATATTTTGATAAAGCATTAAAACAACACAAAATTGTAGGAGCAGGAGTTAGTATCGTAAAATGTGATTCTGTTATTTATTTAGGTGGTTTTGGAAAAAGAAATGCTTCACGAAAAGAAACGATAGACGAAGAAACCATTTTTAGAATAGGTTCTGTTTCTAAAGGTTTTGCTGGAGTACTATCTGGGATATATGTAGAAGAAGGTTTGCTTAGTTGGGAAGATAAGGTACATGATTATGTTTCTAATTTTGAGTTGGCTAATAAGAAATGGACAGACAGTGTAACCTTATCACATATTTTATCACATTCTTCTGGCTTACCATATCATAGTTTTACAAATTTGGTAGAAGATGGGATTGATTTAAATACCATAGCGGGTCAGTTTAAAAGTATCAGAACTATAGCTAAACCAGGCAATATTTATAGTTATCAAAATGCAGTATTTGCTCTGAGTGGAGCAATGATAGAGCAGGTGAGTGGGAAGTCCTATGGAGAAGCGATTGCAGAAAAGATTTTTGAACCACTAAACATGTATAATGCATCTACAGATCATAATTCTTTAAAAACCGCTTCTAATGTAGCAATGCCACATAGAAAATATGGTAGACGCTGGAAATCTCTAAAACTTAATCAAAAATACTACAACGCAATTCCGGCTGGAGGCGTAAATGCCAGTGTAACTGATATGGCGAAATGGATGCGATTTTTATTAGGACATAATCCTAGTGTAATGAATTCGGATGGATTAAATAAAGTTTTTAATCCAATAATTAATCTACCAGGAAAAAGTAAATATTACCAGAAATGGGCGGGTCATAAAGAATCTCAATATGCACATGGATGGCGTATTCATGATTTTAAAAATAGAAAAACAGGGGAATCAAGCAGAATGATTCATCACGGTGGTCATGTAAATAGTTTTAGAAGTGAAATAGCTATTTTTCCACAAGAGGATCTCGGAATAACTATTCTTTTTAATAGTCCAACAAAATTAGCAAGGACTGTTGTCCCAGATATCCATAAAATTGTAAAAGAAGTAATGGATATTCCAGTAGAAGAATTACTTGCAGAGGTATCCGATTTCTAGAATAATTTATAAAATTTTAGTTCAATATAAAAGCTCCCTTTTTGTCTGTGCGATGAAAAGGGATGTTTTGTTTTAAACAACTCTTTTCCCACTGATCGAGATAACTTTTATAATTACTACCATCTGCAACGATTAGTGTTGGTTGTAAGGTTTGAATCATTCTCTCAATATGAAGTTTTGGAGAATTAGTTAGAACAATTATATCAGGGTGTAATTTTTCGAGTTTATAGATTCCAGAGTTATCAATTACTAATATTATTTTAGTCTTATAATAATAGATGTTATTTAGCTTTTCGGTACTGAGAAGTTTGGAATCATTTTCAATTAGATAGTTTTTTAGTAAGTACGTTTTAGTGCTAATGGAAATAGAATCTTTAGAGAATAATCTTAGATATTGATTTTGTAAAACGCCTAATGTAGAGTTCCGATAATTATGGAAGATAATGAGTTCTTCTTTACCTAGATTTAGATGTCTTTCATAAATTACAGTTGATAAAAAAAGAAGACTACTTATTAATACAGTCAAAACTCTTATGGTATATCTTTTCTTGAGTAAGAATATTAAAGAAATAATACAACCATATGCTGTAATCAGCATTTTGGATGAAAAATAAATATTTGTTATTATAAACTTTTCTTGTTCAGAAACTTTATGAACAATAAAATTCATTAGGTTAATAAAGTTTCCAAATGTAAGGGCTATCCAATCTGTTAACAATTGCATTTCTGCTAAGAATATTACTATTATTCCTAATCCGAGAATAATTCCTAAAAAAGGGATGATTATAAGGTTAGAAATAAAAAATAGTAAAGGAAATTGATGAAAATAGAATAATAATAGCGGTAATAAACCAAGTTGTGCTGCTATTGTAACTGTAAGAGTTTCCCATAGTTTTTTATCAATAAAGAATCTAGGAGTATATAATTTAACCAATGATGGTTGTATCCAAACTATTGAAAATACTGCTAAATAACTTAATTGAAATCCAATTGAGAATAATAATAACGGACGTAAGCATAATAGAATAAACATGGAAACAATTAAAGAATTGTAAATGCTTGTTTTTGATCTAATATGCATTCCTATAGCTACAAAAGAGAACATGGTTACTGCTCTAAGTACTGAGGGAGATAAACCTGCGATAATAGCAAAACACCATAAAAGTAAAATAATGAATATGGTTTTAACCACTTTACCATTTTTAGTAAAGTAATCAAGAGGTTTTAGGATCGAACTTAGAATAATTAATAAGATTCCAATATGTAATCCAGAAATAGCTAATATATGAATGGCTCCGGCATCACGATAATCTTTAAAAGTGGCAGAATCTATATCTTGTCTTTGACCTAAAAGGAGTGCGTTAAGAATAGATAATTGTTTATTACTAAAATTATACAATGCGAGTTTTTGATATATATCCGTTCTAATGATATGTGCAATTCGGTAAATTGAAAATACAGGAGAGTTTGTGGGGATTAATTCTTTGTGCTCTAAACTTATTTTATGAAAAATATATTGTTGCTTTAAATAGTTAGCATAATCAAATTGATTCGGATTTAAAGCAGTAGGTATTGACTCCAAAGTGTTAAATGTAATATAGGAGTCACCTGTTATCAATTTATGATTTACACTATCTTTTACTATTTGTAATAGAAATTCTCCATTAACGTTCTCTTTATTTATTGATGAAAGACTTACAATATATTTTTCATAATATGTACTTGGTTTTAGTCTTTCCTTTATGTGAAAATTTAATACCGTCGGATTGTTGTCTTGTTCAATTAGATGGGTGTAATGTTCAGAGTTATTTTTTGGATTATTAATTTTAACCATAGTAATCCCAAACATTGTAAAAGTAATAACTACCAAAAAACTGAAACTAATAGAGCTTCTGAATATTTTTTTTGCATACCACCAGGAACTTAGTAGTCCTAGTATTGCAATTATTTGACATATAAGAATAAATCTCAATCCAATAGTAGTGTATTGACCGATAATAATTCCTGTAATCAAGGAAAGGGTTAAGAATAAAAATGGAATGTTACGTAATTTATACACCTATTGATAATTAATAGGCTTTTAGGACCTATAACTAATCGTGTCGTATAAACTAAATATGTTACCTGTAGATTTTTGTTTTCTTGGTATTTTAAGCTAACCTAAAACATGATTCCCTTAAGAATTGATAGGTTTTGTAAAGAAATTGCTAAAGGTAAAATTGAAAAGAATTACTTTCTTATTCGGTTTCTTCTTCTAATGGCTCCGGAAAGTTCTCTCTTCTTGTCTTTTATAGTGACTTTACCAGTGTCTATTTTTACTGTGTAATCGGGATGTGGTCCATGTGGATCTACATCAAGGAGAATATGTAATTTTGAATTATTTGTAGGTCCAAAATTATATGTTTCCTGATATCCTTCGTGTGTTAGTGCATCTATTCGTTTTCCATCATGACGAATAATCATTTCAAATTCACCTCCAATACCAGTCTCTTTATCTGGGCGCAAAAATTTTCGACTATATGGTTTCATACCGACTAAGCTTCCAAAATAATTAGATTTAGGTGTGTGATACCAGTTCTTAAACCTAGGAGCTTCTTCCCATATATATCCTTTATTATCTCGAAACTTATTACCCATATAATGAGTTAATGTAGTAACCTCTTTTTTTACATTAAAAAGATTTCTATTAAGATGATAATAGATGAACTGATTCTCATCAAATTCTTGCCCATTTACTTTAGCATCAATAACTTTTTTTACTTCTAAGGGATCTAATGAGTATTCCATGATAAATGAATGATTTTTAATACACTAATTTAAAATAATTATGGGGAATTTAAGGTCAATAAAGTAAAAAAGTAAGAAAACAGAAAATAATTTTATAAGATTCTCCTAATTCCGGCAAAACAATTGTTCCAATATCTTTCATCTAAACTTGATATAGTAACTCCCTTAGATGTAGAGGCATGAATAAACTCTATTCGTTTTCCAGTTTTTACTACTAGGCCAACATGATTTATTGCGTTTTTATTTTTGTTTGTTCTAAAAAACAAAAGATCTCCAACAGTAACATTTTTTAGAGATATTTTTTTTCCTTGAACAGACATAGCTCTAGAGGTTCTCGGTAAGACAACCTCTTCCTTTTTAAAAGATGTGTAAATTAACCCAGAGCAATCCATTCCTTTTTTGGTAGTGCCACCATATTTATATCGAGTACCCTCAAATGTCTTGGCATAATCAATAATACTATTGATCTTTTTGTTTTTGGGTGTTACTCTTTTAGTTTTAGATGTGTTTTCGGTTTTTCTTGAAACAGTACTTCTCTTTTTAGCACCTCCACAAGAGGTGAGCGTAATAGATGCTACAAGTAAAAAATAAAATAACTTATTATTCATTTTGGGGCTTTTTATTTTATAGTTTCTACAATTAAATTGGCAGTTTTATCACTAGCTCCTTTACCACCAAGTTTCTTTTCTAAATCATAGTATTCTAAGAACATTACGGCTCTCTTATAATCATCTAATATTTTCGTAAGCTCTTCTTTTAATTGTTTTTTATTAAAATCACCTTGAATTAACTCTTTAACCACAGGTTTGTCCATTATTAAGTTTACCAAAGAAATATATTCTAGATTGATAATTCTTTTGGCAATATGGTATGATATTGTATTTCCTTTATAGCATACCACCTGTGGAACTTTAAATAAAGCTGTTTCTAATGTTGCTGTTCCAGAAGTTACTAAAGCAGCATTGCTCAAACTTAAAACATCATAGGTACGATTCATAATTAAATGTACCCCTTCCTTTTTTATAAATGGCTCATAAAATTTTTCGTCTTGACTAGGAGCTCCAGCAATAACAAATTGGTAAGAAGGAAAATCATCCACCACACTGAGCATTACTTCAAGCATTTTTCTGATTTCTTGCTTTCTACTTCCTGGTAATATTGCAATTATCGGGCGCTCATCTAAATGATATTGTTTTTTGAAATTATCTGGCATTACTTGAGTATGATCCGCAATAGCATCGATAAGTGGGTGTCCAACAAAATTAACCTCGTAATCATATTTTTTATAAAAATCTGATACAAAAGGTAATATTACATACATATGATCAACATTGGCTTTAATGGTCTTGACTCTTCCAGCTCTTGATGCCCATACTTGGGGGCTTATGTAATAATGTGTTAGATAGCCTTTTGGTTTTGCCCATTCGGCAATACGAAGATTAAAACCTGAATTGTCGATTAGAATTAATGCATCTGGATTATATTGCTCAATGTCTTTTTTACATTGTTTTATAAAACCTAAAATCTTAAATAGATTTAGAATAACTTCAAAAAACCCCATAAAGGCTCTTTCTTTATAATGCAGAACCATGGTACCTCCCACTGATTGCATTAAATCTCCTCCCCAAAACCTAAATTCTGCTTCGGGATCTTCTTTAAGAATAGATTTCATAAGGTTTGCACCGTGTAAATCACCAGATGCTTCTCCTACAATAAGATAATATTTCATCTCTATATACTTTCGTCGTGTGTTAACTAAACTTACTAATCGCAATACTTACTGCAGCAATTAAAGTAGCAAGAAGTACGCCACGCGCTCTATATGGTTTGTTTTGTTTTAAAAATAGGAAGAAAATAATAAGATTTAGAATGGCTCCTAAAGCAATCAAACTTCCTAAAAAATTATTTTGCTGGGCTGCTTTTAAAGTTTCTTTAATACTTAATTCAGAAAATAACAATATGTATAAAATTATTCCAATTGCATTGGCAAGTATTCCAGTAACAAAACCGAATAGAATTTCTTTTTTAATCATGTAACGACCAGTTGTTTAATTCTTGTATAAAATGATGTGCGGTAAGATCAAATTTTGTGGGAACAATAGAGATGTAACCATTGTGCAGAGCCCACTCATCAGTATCTTCTCCTTTATCTTCATTAATAAATTTCCCAGAAAGCCAATAGTAGTCTCTACCCATAGGATTTGTTCTTTTGTCAAACTCTTCTACCCAATGCGCATTAGCTTGTCGACATATTTTAATGCCTTTAATGTTTTCTTCTTCTAATTTTGGGATATTAACGTTGAGGACAATACCTTTTGGCAATCCATTCTTAAGCACATTATTTACAATATTTTTTATAAATTTTTTAGAAGGTTCGAAATTAGCATTCATACTATAATCAAGTAATGAAAATCCAATAGCAGGAATTCCTTCAATTCCAGCTTCTACGGCAGCACTCATTGTACCAGAATAGATAACATTGATAGCAGAGTTAGAACCGTGATTAATTCCACTTACACATAAGTCCGGTTTTCTATCTAGAATTTGTCTTGTTGCCATTTTGACACAGTCCACAGGTGTTCCAGAACAACTATATTCCCTCTGCGGTCCGTCTTTGTCAATAGTAATAGGATCACAGTACAAGGTGTTGTTTATTGTAATAGCATGACCCATAGCACTCTGTGGACTGTCAGGAGCAACAACAAATACATCGCCAATTTCATTCATTATGCTAATTAAAGTCCGAATTCCAGGAGCTGTTATGCCATCATCATTGGTTACTAAAATCAAGGGTTTTCTTTGTGGCATAGGATTATTTTTTTCACTGGTAAAAATACATTTTTTTTATTCTAAATATATTATTAGTAATCAGTAGTGTACATTATTAGTTCTTTTAAGAAAAATTTAGTAATATTACCTATTATTGGCACGATTTTTAATGTATTTTGCCTGAACACCCCTAAATTAAAAATGAGCGTATGAAAAAGAGTTTTTTGGTATTGATGCTTACCGTAATTGTATCAGCTGCGTCTTGTAGCTTTACAACAAAAATTGATAATGACCCTGATAAGGATCGAATACTAATCGACCTTATTAGTTATGTGCTAAGTAAGGGGCATTACGATGCAAAGGATATTAATGATGATTTCTCAAAGAATGTTTTTGTTGATTATATTGATGCTTTAGATCCATTGAAGCGATATTTTTATGAGAGCGATATTGAAGAATTTAGAAAATTTGAAACCTTAATCGACGATCAGATCAGAGATAAGGAGATTGATTTTTTCAATTTAACGTACGAAAGATTGCAGCATAGAATGACTGAAGCAAGATCTTTGTATAAAGAAATCTTAGAACATCCTTTTAACTTTGAAAAAGAAGAGTCGATTAATACGGATTATGAAAAACTTTCTTATGCTCGTGATAAAGATGAAATGAGAGATCGTTGGAGGCTACAACTTAAGTTTAATGCTTTATCTAGTTACTATGATAAAGTAGATGAGCAAATAGATTCCATTACAAAAAACAAAGAGTTTAAGAGAAAGTCTGCGGTTGTTTTAGAAGAGGAATCTCGTGATATAACTACAACATCATTAAAAGAATATTTCGAATTTGCTGATGACTTAGAAAGAAAAGATTGGTTTTCTATTTATATAAACTCAATTGTAGAAGAATTTGATCCTCATACATACTATTTTGCTCCTCAAGATAAAGATCGTTTTGATATTGCTATGTCTGGTAAGTTAGAAGGAATAGGAGCAAGACTACAAAAGAAAAATGATAATGTAAAAATCATTGAAATTATTTCTGGAGGTCCAGCTTGGAGAGGAAATAAAGTAGAAGTTGGAGATTTCATTATGAAGGTAAAACAAGAAGACGAAGTTGAGCCTGTTAGTATCGTAGGAATGAGGTTAGATGATGCGGTAAGTCTTATTAAAGGACCTAAAGGAACTAAGGTAGTTCTTACCGTAAAGAAAGTAGATGGAACTATAGAAAATGTTGAAATCGTTAGAGATGTTGTTGAATTAGAAGAAACCTATGCTAAATCTTCTGTGGTTAAGAAAAACGGAAAGAATTTTGGAATAATAAATTTACCGAAATTCTATTTTAATATGCAGGACTATAATCAACGTAATGCTGCAAAAGATGTAAAACAAGAAATTATACGTCTTAAACAAGAAGAGATGGAAGGTCTTGTAATTGATTTAAGAGATAATGGAGGAGGATCTTTGCAGACTGTGGTTGATATTGCTGGATTATTTATTGATAAAGGACCAATTGTTCAGGTAAGAACAAAAGGGGAATCTCCTGAAGTTTTAAGTGATAAAGACAGAAATGTTTTATGGGATGGTCCATTGGTTATTTTAGTAAACGAACTTTCTGCTTCTGCGTCCGAGATTTTAGCAGCTGCTATGCAGGATTATAAAAGGGCAATTATTATCGGGAGTAAACAAACCTATGGAAAAGGAACTGTACAGAATGTGATGGATCTAAATCGATGGATGAGAAGTAATGACTTTGGAGATTTAGGTGCGTTAAAACTAACTACACAAAAATTCTATAGAGTAAATGGTGGATCTACTCAATTAGAAGGTGTAAAAAGTGATGTTGTTGTTCCAGATCGTTACAGCTATATTGATATAGGAGAAAAAGATCAAGAAAACCCATTGCCTTGGGATAAGATTCCAGCAGCTGATTATACTTTATGGGATGGATATATAGATTTTGATCAAACTATCAATAAGAGTAAAGCTCGTATGGCAACTAATGATCAATTAAAATTGATAGAAGAAAATGCAAAATGGGTGCGTGAGAAGAGAGATGTAAATGAGTACTCTTTAAATTATAGTAAGTACAAAGCGAATATAGAATTGAACGAAAAACAAGCAGAACGTTTTGATCGTCTTAATGATTATAAGACGAACTTGACTTTTGAATCTTTACCATACGAAAAGGATTTAATGAAGAAAGATTCAATTCTTGAAGAAAAAAGAAATAGATGGCACAAAAGCTTAAGTAAAGATGTATATGTAGAAGAAGCGTTGAGTGTTTTAGAGGATATGAAAATTAATAATATTCGTAGATCTAAAAATCCACTTACGTTGAAGAACTAATTTGCTTTAATGCAACAGACTACATCAAATTCACTGACAAAGTTAGCGCTCCAAAGATTTAAGAAAAATTTTTGGGGCGTTTTGAGTTTTTGGTTTATTTTGATTTGTGCACTTATCGCAATTTTAGCGTATGTGCTAGCGCCTGATAGTTCTAAGAATGCAAATCAAATGCATTTATCCATTCATTCAAAAGGCCCAGGTTTTTCTGTAAAAATGTTAACCATACCGTCTGGCAGTGTATCTGATCAATCTTATTTTAGTGAGATGTTTTTTGGTACAAAAAATATGGATACAGAGATTCCTATAGAATCTTTTAGTTTTGATAAAGATATTATTAAAGTTATTCCTTACACAGAAGGAGAACTTATCGGAATTTCTAAAAGTATTGAACTTAAAAGCTTTCCTGAGGAACATAACAATAAAGAAATAGAGCAAAATTTTATTAGTGATCGCACTTTTATTTTAGGTACTGATAAATATGGTAGAGATATGCTTAGTAGGATGCTAATTGGTATTCGTATTTCTTTTTCAATAGGTTTTGTTGCTGTGCTTATATCTTTAATATTAGGAATATCTTTAGGAGCTATTGCTGGGTATTTTGGTGGGAAAGTTGATGTGCTCATTATGTGGTTGATTAATGTAACCTGGTCGATACCAACTTTACTTCTTGTTATTGCTATCACATTAGCCTTAGGGAAAGGTTTTTGGCAGGTTTTTATTGCTGTTGGTCTTACAATGTGGGTAGAGGTAGCAAGAGTCGTTAGAGGGCAAGTTTTAAGTATAAAACAAATGCAATATGTTACTGCGGCAAAGGCTTTAGGTTTTAATGATTTTAGAATAATTACAAAACATGTTTTACCAAATAGCTTAGCGCCAGTAATAGTGATTTCTGCGGCTAACTTTGCTGCAGCAATTTTAATAGAAAGTGGGTTAAGCTTTTTAGGGATTGGAGCACAACCTCCAATGGCTAGTTGGGGAGCAATGATTAAAGATCATTATTCATATATTATTTTAGGCAAAGCATATTTGGCTATTATTCCTGGCTTGGGAATAATGAGCCTTGTAATGGCATTTATGTTAATTGGTAATGCATTGCGAGATGCTTTAGATGTAAAAGGATAATTTTTACATCGCAAACTTCGGGTAAAAAAAATATTGATTAACAGGTGATTAACTTTTTTTTTGATTGATTATATTTATATTTACTAATGTAGAGAAAAGTATATATTGTAGGGCTGTCATTCTTGCTTTTTGATATGTCTTTTGTAACAAATTACTTTAAGTTTTTAATACGATAGACTTGTTTGAATATAATAAATATTTAAAAGTTTTAGATGAAAAAGATTCAATATTAAAATAGGGGATATGAAAAAAATAATTTTGGTTTTTATAATGATGTATTCGGGGATACTTTGCAGTCAGACTAAAGTAGAACTAAGTTCATTAATTTTTGATAGAGTTTTGCGAACACCTATAGCATATGCTAATGTTGGTTTTATAGATAGGGGAGTAGGTACAGTAACAGATAAAGAGGGGTATTTTGAGTTTTCATTTATGGAAAGCCATGTTACTAATAAAGATACCTTGCAGATTTCCGCTCAAGGGTATTATCCTTTGCGTATAGCTTTCTCTAGATTACAATCTGTTTTGGATAAGACTAAAGTACTTTACTTATCGAAACTGTCTGATGAAAATAAAAATTTGAGACATCTTTCTGAAAATAGTTTGGTTAAAGATTATGTTGGATCAGTAGCTGATTCAGAAGTTACCATTGGTTGGTCGGAAAAAGATAAGAAAGGAGCAGAGCTGGCTAGTTTGATAGATCTTTCATCTAATGTTACTAGTTTAGAACAATTAAAGTTTAGAATTGCAGAGCATAAAGCTGACAGTACTTTAGTAAGAATTAATATATATGATGTTGGACCAGATAATATCCCCGGTAAAAAAATAGTAAAATCGATATATCATATTATTAAAAGAAAAGAAGGTGAAGAATTAGTAGCTATTAATGCAAAAGAAGTTATATCCAGTCCGAAGGTGATTGTTGGCATAGAACGATTAGAAAGCTTTGGAGTTAAAGGAAATCAGTTGCAATTCATAATGTCTACTGATATAGGGACATCTTTTGTAAAGTCCACAAGTCAAGATAGTTGGGAGATACTACCCTTTAATTCGATAGGTTTTTTATTAGATGTATTGAATATGGGGGATGCTGGAGATGTAAAAAAGCGAGTTGTTGAAGAGTCTAAGGTAACAGGGGTTGTAACCTTATTAGGTAGACCTTTTCAGGGTTGTGAAGTAAGAATAAAAGATAAATTAAGTTATGTACAAACAAATAGAGATGGATCTTTTAACATAGCCGCTATAACTGGAGATGTACTAGAATTTAGGTCCTTGTTTACCGAGTCAAAAAATATAAAGGTTGAGAATCCACAAAAAATAAATGTATTTTTAAAATTAAAGTATGATTCATTATCGGAAGTAGTTGTTAATTCTTATAGCAAAGAAGATCAGGAAATTGTGTCAGGGTTAGGGGTTGGTCCCCAGAAAAAGAGAAGCTTGGGATATTCAGCTCGGTCTTTGGGTATTGATGAATTTAATAAGTTTGCATTAACTTTTGAGGATTTAATTAGAGGAAAGTTTCCGGGTCTTTCTGTAGGCACTGGTATAGGTAGAGGTCATTCTAGTTTTACTCTTTCTAACAAAATAGCTGTTGTTTTGGATGGAGCTGTATTCGTTGGTGATACAAACCTAATTAGTCCTAGTATTGTGGCAAACATTTCTTATGTTCCTGGTCTTGCGGGTAATACAGTTTATGGAAGTAATGGAAGAAATGGAGTGTTGTATATTACAACCAAATCAGCCATGCAAAATCGAAAACTTTTAGAGGAAAAAGAAATAGTAAATTCTTTATTGGTAGAAGGGAATGACTATGATGGTTTAGCAAAACGATATGAGGCACCTGTTTATTTTAAGACAGTTGCATCAAATTTGGAAAACTCGTCATCTTTTGAGGAAGCTAAAGCTGTTTACTTAAAAGAATTAGAGTTAAATTTATTAAACGTAAATTTTTACAAGGAGGCATTTATTTATTTTAAAAAATGGGATGAGGAATATGCCTATGATATTTTGAATATTGCAATATCTATTGCAAATCATAATTCAAAAGCGTTAAGAAGTATTGCTTTTATTTTTGAAGAGAATGGGAGATTCGGAATAGCACATGAAATTTATAAAAGAATAGGAGAATTGGAACCAAGAAGATCGCAATCTTATATGGACCTTGCTCAAAGTTATACCTCTATTGGTGAATATGAGAAAGCATTCTCTTTATATAAGTTGATTTTAGATAACAAAATTCCCGGAGTAGTCTTTGGGGATACTGTTTTAGAAATTGCTGTTACGGAAGTAAAATATTTAGTGACAAAACATAAAATAGATTTAGATTATAGGGATTTACATCCTTCGTTTTATAGTAAAGCGCAGGATTTAGATGGAAGAATTGTTTTTGAATGGAATGACCCCCTTAGTGAATTTGAAATTCAATTTGTAAATCCGAATAAAAAATACTTTACATGGCAGCATACTTTAAATTCTCAGCCTAAAGAATTATTAAAAGAACGTGTTCAGGGATATAATACTAAAGAGTTTGTTCTAGAAGAAAGTGATCCTGGAATTTGGTTGATAAATATTAAAGGTTATAAGGTTGAAGAAAAAAATAATCAAATCCCACGTTTTGTTAAATGTACCTTATATAAAGATTACGGAATGCCTGAAGAGATTAAGCAGATAAAGGTCATAGAGCTACGAGATATATTTGATAACAATTTCTCAATAGCGCGTTTGGAGTTAAACTAAAAAAGTTTCCTGCGTATTATAAAAAGGCTACTTGATTAAGTAGCCTTTTGGGTTTATTTGAATAAGTTTAAATAAATTTTAGAAACAAGGAGGTCCTTGTACCCAAGTATATCCATTGTGATAACAGCAACTTAGTGCCGGATCACAACGTCTTCTTCTGTTACTTTGGTTAGTTAATACATAAATACCTCCATTAACATCTTGTTGTTGTTTTTTAGAAAGAGTTTTTGCTCCTTTTAATTTTTTAATTTGTTTCATAATATTTAGGTTTTAAGAGTTAAAAAAATATTCCCCGAAAGTTTAAAGACATTCGGGGAATGTCTGAGTGAGTGTGTGAAGAAAAAGAGTTTTTAATACGTCTTTTTACTATTAAATAACTTTTCTATTTAGAAAAGGTTGTCTTGATTCTATTTTAAAAGAATCTTTATGTGATTGATTAAGCCTCAACTGGTTTTTGTTCCACGTTATAATCAGGTTCTTGCTGGTTTTCAATCATCATACTAGTGAAATGAAAGAACTCATCATAGCTATACTTTTTAGGGTAAATAGATGTGTTCATTAAGGAAGCAGGAGTATAAAACAAATTATTGCTTTCCGCCCATTTAGATTGTGTTTTTAAGGTTTCTACATGTTGCATATTGTTTTTCGGTGCGCCATATTTTTTTATCCAATTACTGTGTGTTCTATCATTAAACCATTCGCTGTAAGCTTCTATAAACTTACTCGATCCATCGGTATGGTATATTTCCATTAAGCGCAAACTAATCTGTGTAGCTTGATTATTAAGATCGTCTAAGGAAACTTTTAATCGTATGATTATCTGAAGTTGATCACTCATTGTTCTTAATACTCTTGCATACGCTTCAAAAGCACCTTTGCAATAACCACACATAGGATTGGTTAAGCTGATGATTTTAAATTTTGAATTCGGATTACCTAATATAATTTCATTGGTAATTGTACTATTGTCAGTTACTTTTTCTGATAAGCTTAATAAATGTTCAAATATTTGTCGATCTCTTTTAAATTGATTGAGTTTTATGTTTTCATTTTTATAATCTTTATTTTCTACCATGCTTTGTTTTACGTGCATATAAGCAAGTGTTCCTAGAGCAGAAATCATAATAAAAGAGGCTATGGATACTAGGGAAAAGCTAAAAGGCAAACTGTATAAGGCTATAGCGATTAAACCAGAGGATATAGCGCTTATAGCAATGCATATAGCACACCATTTTTTGATTACAAAAGCTTGTGAATAGATAGAGTAAATAATAAAAGGAATTCCTATAAGTGTCGGTAGCAATAGCGTGCTATTATATCCGTAAAATAGCTGATATATTATAAGAATCCCAAAAAAAGCAATACTAGCATCTGCTAAGGAGAAATCTTTAAATAATTTACCAGTGTTGTTATTTATTACATCACCACAGTTGGAATTTCCAACAGTAGTGCAAAATTGATGCATTGTGTTGGATTGAATACCAAGACTTTCTCTAACTGCAAATAAGCTGAAAATTATACCCGAAATAGATAATAACAAAAATAGGATTTGGTAAAGATCAAAAGGTCTAAAAACAAGAGTTGTCAAAGCACCTAGTAGAAGACCTCCAAAAAGAATATTTTGTACAAGTGTTTCTTTTGAAAAAAGAGCACTGTTTCCGGTATTATGTTCTACTGCGATTACTTTAGGAACCCATATTTTTTTAAATTCTTCATGCGTAAACTTCTTAGTGTCGAGATCCGTGTGTTTAAGTTCAATATTCCCATTCTTATTAATTATCGAAACAATTTCTTCAGAATTTTCTTTTTTTACTAGAGAAACAAAGCTTTTTGGTAATTGATCTAAAGCGTCAATTGGAACTTCTACTGCTATGTTATCTATATCAAAATAATCTAGAGTATCAGTAATTGATTGAAAACTTGGATAGTTGGGATGTATTTGTAATTGTAGTTCTAAATCTTTTTTATCATAATTACTAATCCTGTTTTGGATTAGAACTGTTTCAACTATTTTTTCAATACTATTTTTCATGAATCCTTTAAGATGTTTGTTTTGCGTGCTTTCTTCTGATAAAGATAATATAAGTTGATTCCCCTATATCTACTTAAATCTATAATTTTTCATTAATAATAAAAAAAATGAAATTTCAATTCAGAATTAAAAGCTTCCTAAATTAGATATTTTAAAACATTTTCCGGACGAGGATATTACATAAAATAGAAGTGGAATAACCGTAATTTTATAATTTATTTATGTTAATTTAAAGAGTTAAATTATTAATTTTTAATGGTTTAGGTGTTTTTGGGGTATTCAAAAGAGGTGTTCATTAATTTATGTTAAAGTTTAATTTGTCATATTAAATAGCGGGTTCGAAGCAATGAATGATCTATTTTTTATCAATTTCTGTTCTTTGTACTATATGATATTTTATAGTTATTCGAATTTGATACTTTTGCAATCAATCTGTGAATAATTAAAAAAGATAAATTTGAAAAGAAAGTATATATATCCGTTGATGGTTTTGATTGTTACGGTTAGTTTCTATTATACCGAAAAATACCTAGACGAAACGAAAGGTGATTATACTAATGGAAAGATTGAAGATAAAGAATTGGGTTTTTTCTATCTTCCAACATCTACAACGAATGCAATAATCTCTCACGATAATTATGTATTGTCCTATTCTGAAAAACACGAACAACCAGAGTGGGTGGCTTATGAGTTAAAAAAAGAGCATCTCTCTAAAAATGAATTTAAAAGACCTTTTTTTGAAGTTGATGATAAGGTTAGGTCTTCATCTGCAGATTGGAGAAATTATAAAAATACTGGATATGATAAAGGTCACCTTTGCCCTGCAGCGGATAGAAGATTTACCTATGATGCATTTGAAGAAACTTTTCTAACATCAAACATTTCTCCTCAAAATCATGAGTTTAATGCTGGGATTTGGAACCAATTAGAACAAAAAACGAGGTATTGGGCAAAAATATATAATGGGGTTTATGTAATAACCGGAGGGATTTTGACAGATGATCTTAACACAATTGGATATGAAGCAGTTTCTGTACCGAAATATTTCTACAAGGTAATTTTGGATTACAGTTCTAAAAAACCAAAAATGGTTGCATTTTTAATTCCTAATAAAGATACGAATAAGCGATTATCTAGTTTTGTTGTTACCACCGATAGTATTGAGAAATTGTCGGGAATTGATTTTTTTCCAGAATTATCTGATGATTTGGAGAATAAGCTAGAGGCATCTTCTGCTACAAATGGTTGGAGGTTTTAATGGTTTAATTAGAACTATTGATTTATGCTGGTTTTACCATTCATTTACTCTGTTAGAGTCAAGTTTAATGAAAATAAAAAGTAACAACGTAAAGCCCCATAATCCCGATCCACCATAACTAAAGAACGGTAATGGGATTCCAACGGTAGGCAGTAAGCCTGTTACCATTCCTACATTAACAACAAAATGGATGAATAATATTCCTGCAACACTATATCCATAAACTCTGCTAAATTGTGATTTCTGTCTTTCTGCTAGATATAAAAGTCTTATAAGAAGTCCAATAAAAAGTATAATTACTGCAGTGGCACCAAGAAAACCCCATTCTTCACCAACGGTTGTAAATATATAATCCGTATGTTGTTCTGGCACAAAACCACCTTTGGTTTGGGTTCCTTCTTTCCAGCCCTTTCCTGTCCAGCCTCCACTACCTATAGCTATTTGACTCTGATTGGTATTATATCCAATACCTTTAGCATCTACTTCCTTTCCTAAAACGATATTAAAACGGTCACGATGTCTTTGTTCAAAAACATTATTAAAAATATAGTTTACAGAGAAACAAAATCCAGTAATTACAATAATTGTTAATAGGTATCTAGCGTATTTTGGTTTGTGTTTTCTATTTCTAATAAGAATTAGCAGCATTATAGTTGCGATACCGAGAACAACCCATAAAGGAGTAAACAACAAAGTCAGAATAAACAAAGCTGCGGCAGAAGCTCCAATAATTAGATATGTTGCTGCTAGTCCTTCTCTGTATAAAGGAAAGAAAAAAGCTGCATAAACTAATGCGCTCCCAGGATCGGGTTGAGGTATGATTATTAATGCAGGTAATGTTATAATTAAAAATGCTCTTAGTTGGTGATTAACTAAATTAATATTGGTTTGCATATCACTTAAGAATTTGGCAAGTGCTAATGCAGTTGCGGCTTTTGCAAATTCTGATGGCTGCAATCCTACGGGGCCAAATGCGTACCAAGAAGTGGCTCCATTTACATTTTTTCCAAATAAAAAAAGTCCTAATAAAGATACTAACGATATTACATAGATCAAGCCAGCAAATCGTTCATAAAATTTAGTTTCTATTGCTTGTGTTATAACTATGATAACAATGCTTAGTACAATCCAATACAATTGTTTGATATAGGGTTGGGTAAAATCAGTTATAGAGAAAACTTCATCACCATAAGAAGCAGAGTATATATTAACCCAACCAAAACCTATCAATAATAAAAATAAAAGTACAGTTAGCCAATCTATTGCTCCTACCGCCGATCTAGCCATTATTGATTGATTTTAAAAGGTTCTCCACTATATGGTTTTGCATATTCTTCTTCAAGACTGTGTGTTAACACCCAATCTTCAAGATCGGTTCTAGAGATAGATTGGTTAATATATTTTTCTATCATTAAACTAGCAATTTTACCAGCATATCTAGCTCCCCAATAACCATTTTCAATGAATACAGTTAGCGCAATTTTCGGATTATCTTTTGGAGCGAATGCGACAAAAACTGAATGGTCAGTTAATTGCATGCGTTCTCCATCAATTACAGTGTAGTTCTCTGCAGTACCTGTTTTACCGCAAATTTCTATATCTTTTACTTGTAATGATGCTGCAGTACCTTGTACATATACTTGGTGCATTCCTTCGATTACCGGCTCAAAATGTTCCTTATCAATTGTAGTGTATTTTGGTTTGGTAAAGTTTTCAATCTCTATAGGTTGTCCGTCAATAGCTTTGATAATATGAGGTGTATAGAAATAACCTCTATTAGCTATAGCGGCGGTCATATTAGCTAATTGTATGGGCGTAGCCAACACTTCTCCTTGTCCAATAGCATTAGATATTGTTGCGGTTGGATACCACTTATATTTAGGGTAATTATATTGTCTGTTGTAGAATTTAGAATTTGGAATTAAACCTTTACTTCCGCTTGATAAATCATTACCTAGATAGTTTCCTAGTCCAAAACTTTCTACGTGTTTTTCCCAATTGTCGATACCTTCTTGTGGAGTGTCATACTTATTAATACTTCTTAGGTATACGTTGGCAAAATATGCGTTGCAAGATTGAGCAATTCCAGGAATCATACTCAAGGGACTTCGATGGGAGTGACAACCAAGTTTAGCCTTTTTGCCATATCGAAATCCATGATTACAAGAAAAACTTTCTTTTGTGTCAACAACTCCTTCTTGCAATCCAATCAATGCAGTAATTGCTTTAAAAGGAGACCCAGGAGGATATTCACCTTTTACACCACGATCAAATAAGGGTCTAGAAATAGAATCATAATGCAATCTAGTGTAATTGGGAGATCTTTTTCTTCCGACTAATAATTCTGGCTTATAACTTGGGGCGGTTATTAAAGTTAGAATTTCTCCTGTAGCTGGGTCTAATGCCACGATACCACCTCGTTTATTTTCCATTAACTTTTGACCGTATGCCTGTAATTCTTCGTCAATAGTTATCGTAAGATCTTTACCATTAACAGGAAGTGTATCATATTTACCATTTTTATACGGACCAATATCACGATTAAACCTATCTTTCTGGATTCTTTTTATTCCTTTTATTCCGCGAAGTTGATTTTCATACTGTTTTTCTACTCCTTGCATTCCAATTAAATCACCAGAAAGGTAGTATGGATCTTTCCTTATTAATCCGTCATTTACTTCGGCAATATATCCAAGTACATTCGATGCGTTTACCGTATGATAATCTCTTAGAGAACGCTTTTGTATGTAAAACCCATCAAATTTCCGCATTTTTTCCTGTAGGTATGCATATTCATCTTTAGTTAATTGCGGTATGACTACAGAAGGGACACGCGGAGAATACACTCTCGCTTTTTTTAATTGCTTTACGAGTTTTTCTTTCGTTATTTTAAGTATCGAACAAAACTCTAAAGTATCAAATGGCTTTAGTTCTCTTGGTATTACCATAACATCATAAGAGGGTTGGTTAGTAACCAAAAGTTTACCATTTCGGTCGTAGATCGCTCCTCGTTGCGGGTAATCATACAATACTTTAATGGCATTATCTTCTGATAATGCGGCAAAGGATGTATTGTAAATTTGTAGATAAAAGAGTCTTGCTGTAAATACAACACCAGTGCTTATGATAATAAGATATAGTAATAATTTTCTCATGAATCTTTCCTTCTAAACAATACTAAAACAATCATAATTACTACAATTGAAAATAGACTAGAAAATAACGTTTTTTTAGCAATTAATAGTGTATGAGAAAAGTTAAATATTTCTAATGAAAAAAGTATAATATGATGTATGAAAACTATTAAAGTTACGTATGCTAAACGTTGCCCAAAACCTACTTTACTTAATTTTACTGTTTGGAACTCATAACTCAACCCAAAAACAGATCTTAAAATTACAGGACGTAAATATGCAATACATATACAGGCTGTAGCGTGAATACCGCCAGAATCACCAAATAAATCTAGGGTTAACCCTAAAACAAAACTTAAAAAAAGAAATAAACTTTTATTTATATTTATCGGAGCAAGTAGAATGAAAATAATGTATATATATGGGTTTAGGTATCCTAAAAAATTTATATGATTAAGAATAAAAACCTGAACCAAAATCAGACTTAAGAATCTACCTATGTATAAAAGAACATTGTTATTCATCTATTTTAGGGTTTTCTAATAACTTAATTTCTGTGGCGTCATTACTTTTTATTGCATAAACAAAACCTATATCAGTCATATCATTAAATAATTGTACATCAATTAAAAAATAACTTTGATTTTGATCTAATTCATAATTTAGGATAGTTCCAATCCCTATTCCACGCGGAAATATAGTAGAACGTCCATTAGTGATAATAGTGTCTCCTTTTTTTAAGATGGCTTGCCTCGGAACTGTTTCAAGTTGTACTATATTCGGGTCTTTTCCATTCCAAACTAAGGATCCATATTGGTTAGATTTTTTTAATCCTGCATTAATTCTAGAATTAGTATTTAGTATAGAAATCACCCTGCTATAGTTTTTAGAGGTGTTTTCTACAATACCAACAATTCCCTTGTCTGTAATAATACCCATATCAGCTTTAATACCATCTTTCTCTCCTTTATTAATCAAAATATAATTATCAGCTTTGCTATAATCATTTTTGTAAACATTTCCTTTTATAAAGGTATAGGGTTTGCTAAAGGAAGTAGTGTCGGTAAATGTTGTTGCTATAGTATCCTTAGTTAATAAGCTAAGTTGATTTCTAAGTAATTCATTTTCTTCAAGTAAACGTTCATTTTTGTTTTTTAGGCCAAAATAATTAGTTATGGAATATCTCCATCCGTATACACCTCCGGAAAGAAAGTTAGTAGAACTTATAAATTTACTTTTGTGATAGCTATGAGATTGAATGGTAAGGATTAATGAGAAAAATAAAAGCAGCAAAAATAATAGGAAGTTTTTGTTCCGTATTAAAAAATTAATAATCTGCTGCATGTCTTATGGGGGTACTAAATTCTACTAATAATATTATGTTTTTATAGTGTGTTTTTCACTTGATTAAAAACAATTAAAGCACAATAACGTTAAAAATTAATTTTAGGTATACTCTGCCTATAATTTTTCTGAAAAACAATTATTTAATCAATACACTTTTATATCTATTAATATTTTTAAGAGTAATTCCTGTTCCTCTTACAACAGCTCTTAAAGGATCTTCTGCTATGTAAACTGGTAAATCGGTTTTTTGAGAAAGTCTTTTGTCAAGACCTCTTAGCATTGAACCTCCACCAGCAAGGTAAATACCTGTATTGTAAATATCCGCTGCTAGTTCTGGCGGTGTTTGAGATAATGTTTCCATTACGGCATCCTCAATTCTAAGAATAGACTTGTCTAAAGCTTTTGCAATTTCTCGGAATGATATCTGAACCTGTTTAGGTTTTCCCGTAAGAAGGTCACGGCCCTGTACATTCATTTCTTCTGGTGGCAATTCTAAATCTTCTGTAGCTGCTCCAATCTGGATTTTTATTTTTTCTGCAGTTCGTTCACCAACATATAAGTTATGCTGCGTACGCATATAATATATAATATCGTTAGTAAAAACATCACCTGCAATCTTTACAGATTTGTCGCATACAATTCCTCCTAAGGCAATTACAGCAATTTCTGTGGTACCTCCACCGATATCTACTATCATATTTCCTTTAGGTTGCATAATATCTACTCCAATACCAATAGCTGCAGCCATTGGTTCGTGAATAAGATATACTTCTTTTCCGTTAACGCGTTCTGCACTTTCTTTTACCGCACGCATTTCTACCTCTGTGATTCCAGAAGGAATACAAATAACCATACGTAACGCTGGAGTAAATATTTTTTTCTTTAAAGCAGGAATATCTTTGATAAACATGCTTATCATTTTTTCACTAGCATCAAAATCTGCAATTACTCCATCCTTTAATGGCCTAATGGTTTTTATATTTTCATGTGTTTTTCCTTGCATCATAGCAGCTTCTTTACCAGCTGCAATTATTTTTCCAGACATAATATCTCTGGCAACAATGGATGGACTGTCTACCACCACTTTGTCATTATGAATAACTAAGGTATTTGCCGTACCTAAATCTATAGCAATTTCTTCAGTAAAGAAGTCGAAAAATCCCATATAAAACGATAAAAAGGGTTAGAATTGAGTAAATGTACTAAAATTAATGTTTAAAATGACGTGTTCCGGTCATTACCATAGCAATTCCGTTTGCATCACAGTAATCGATACTTAATTGATCTTTTATAGAACCTCCAGGTTGTATAACTGCTTTGATACCCGCGTTGTCTGCAAGTTCCACACAATCAGGGAATGGGAAGAATGCATCACTCGCCATAACGGCTCCGTTAAGATCAAAATTAAATGACTTTGCTTTTTCTACAGATTGTTTTAGAGCATCTACTCTAGATGTTTGTCCAGTTCCACTAGCTAATAATTGTTTTCCTTTGGTAAAAACAATAGTATTAGATTTTGTGTGTTTACAGATTTTTGAAGCAAATAGTAAATCTTCAATCTGTTCTTTTGTTGGACCAACTTTGGTTGCAACATTCAAATCAGACGAGGCATCAGTTTTTAAATCCTTATCCTGCACTAAAGAACCATTAAGACAAGAACGAACTTGTGTCTTTGGTAATTCTATATTCTTTTGAATTAAAATAATTCTGTTTTTCTTCCCTTTTAATATTTCTAAAGCCTCATCGCTATATGAAGGAGCAATTACTACCTCGCAGAATAATTTATGAATTTCTTCAGCAGTAGCAGCATCTATTTCAGAGTTGCTGATTAATATGCCTCCAAAAGCAGAAACAGGATCACCAGCTAATGCGTCTACATATGCTTGATGAACCGTAGAACGTTGTGCTAATCCACACGCATTATTATGTTTAAGAATAGCAAAAGTAGGAGCTTCTTTTTTAAATTCACTCATTAAATTTACCGCAGCATCTACATCAAGAAGATTATTGTATGATAACTCTTTACCGTGTAATTTATCAAACATAGCATCAAAATTTCCAAAGAAAAACCCTTTTTGGTGGGGGTTTTCACCATAGCGTAATACTTTTCCTTTAGTTTCACTAATCTTAAGTGACGCAATCTCTTGATCAGTATTGAAATAATTAAAAATTGCACTATCGTAGTGAGAAGAAACATTAAAAGCTTTTGCAGCAAAACGCTTACGATCTTTTAAAGATATGTTACCATTGCCTTCTGAAATAATTTCCAAAAATTCAGCATAATCTTCTACAGATGCTACACAAGTTACATCTGCAAAATTCTTAGCAGCAGCTCTAATTAACGAAATTCCTCCGATATCAATTTTTTCAATAATATCTTGTTCAGGCGCACCTGATGCAACTGTTTTTTCAAATGGATATAAATCAACAATCACGATGTCAATTTGTGGAATTTCATACTGTTCAAGTTCTGCAACATCGCTATCGTTATTTTGGCGATTTAGGATTCCACCAAATACTTTTGGGTGTAATGTTTTAACTCTTCCGCCAAGAATAGAAGGGTAAGAAGTAACATCTTCTACTGGAATAACGTCCACTCCCTGATCTTTTATAAATTTTTCAGTACCACCAGTAGAATAAATAGTAATACCAAGTTCATCTAATTTTTTAACGATAGGTGCTAACCCGTCTTTACTGAATACAGAAATTAAGGCAGATTTAGCGGTTTTTGTGTTGCTCATGACAATTTTTAGTTAGTAAAACGCAAAAGTAGCAATTTAGTTATCAATTAGACAACCCATTGCGCGTAATTGTTTTAGATATTTTGTAACAAAATTGCAAGGAAAACGTCCTATCTTTATATTGTCCAAAAAATAGCACATGCTTATATATCTTAGAGTACTAAAAGAGAGTTTTAATTTTGCGGTTAACGCTCTTAGAAACAATAAATTAAGAACCTTTCTTTCTTTGTTAGGAGTTACTATTGGTATATTCTCCATTATTGGGGTTCTTGCCGCTGTAGATTCTTTAGAGAAAGAAATAAAAGGAAGTATAAGTTCTTTAGATAATAGTACTATATATCTTACTAGGATTTCTTTTGGTCCTACTCAAGTTCCTGATTGGAAAAGAGAACAGTTTCCGGATGTAACTTTTGAAGAGTATCAGCATGTGAAAAGAACTATGCCTGATTTAAAAGCAGCAAGTTTTTTATTAAATGTTGGACAAGAGACTCTAAAATATAATGATAAGAGTATTAGTAATGTCGATATGGTACCCGTTACTAATGATTATTATGATATTGAAGAGTTGCAAGTAGTCCAAGGAAGATTTTATAATGAACAAGAATCGGTAGGAGGAGCTCCAGTAATTGTAATTGGTGATGAAATAGCCAATAGTCTTTTTGGATCAAGTGATCCAATTGGTAAAAAGATTCGTGTTTATGGTAGAAAATTTACGGTAATTGGTGTTTTAAAGAAAGAGGGGAGTGGTCTTTTTGGCGGTTCTAAAGATACTGCTGCAATATTACCTGTTAATATAGTGAGAAGACTTTATGGAGATAATAATAAGTTTACATTTCCAATGATTATAATAAAGCCAGAATCTGGTAGTGACGTGCCGGAGTTTGTAGCTTCTTTGACTCAAAAGGTTCGTTCTTACCGAGGTTTAAAGCCAGATGAAATAGATGATTTTTTCGTAAATCAATTACAAGGTTTTACCGATTTTATAGATAATATAACAGGGACGATGTCTCAAATAGGAGGTTTTATAGGTATGTTTTCTCTGTTAGTAGGAGGTTTTGGTATTGCTAATATTATGTTTGTTAGTGTAAAAGAACGAACTAATCTTATAGGGATCCAAAAAGCATTGGGAGCTAAAAGAAAATTTATTTTACTTCAGTTTTTATTTGAAGCGGTAATACTTGCAGTTTTTGGAGGATTAATCGGATTAATTTTGGTTTGGTTAATCTCAAAAGGAGCTTCTAGTATGACTGGTGATTTCGAATTTATACTTTCTACTTCTAATATGTTTTGGGGAATGTTTTGGTCAACCTTAATAGGCTTGATCGCAGGTATTTTTCCTGCTTGGATGGCTGCTAGATTAGATCCAGTAGAAGCAATTAGAACTGGAATGTAGAAGGTGATTATGTTTTTATACTACACGAATCGAAGCAACAGGTAAATATTCATCCCTAGGGCGATTAATATAATTACCAAAACGGCAACAGGAATTAGCTTCATAATAATATTTCTTTTTTTCTTTGGGGGCATTATAACTGTTATCATAGGGTAAAAGTACTATGAATAAGGAGGTTATAAAATAGGTAGAAATACTTGTTTGTATTGAATGATAAATTTCAGCTAAATTTTCATTAATTTTTAAAAGATATAAAATAAAAAAGCCGAAGTAAGACTTCGGCTTTTTTATTAAAGTGAATTAGTTTTATTTTTTCACTACCCTTTTCATTGTGGAACTTGTTTTTGAATATATTCTCATTAAATACAAGCCAGAAGGTATTGAAGAGATGTCTATAGTGTTTATAATACTACTAGGATCTAACTTTTGCGAAAGAATTAATTTTCCACGAATATCAAAAATTTCAGTACGCTCTATATCTAAATCAATTGCTCCTGTGATATTTATAATATTATTGGAAGGAGTAGGATATACAGTAAGACCATTTGCTAGAGTTTCGTCGTTAACATCTAGTAAATTATCATATATGATACTGAATTGAGTCGCAGCGATATTTCCATTTCCTGAAAGATCATTTACACTGTTTGCGTTAATATCTACGGTTATTGTTCCTGGTGTAGTTGCTGTTATTGTAGCTGTATAGGATAACCCTCCTCCAGAAAGATTAGCAGCTGTACCATTTCCAACAATGATATCGCTAATATCAAAACCTGTGATATCTTCATTAAAATTTATAGTAATTTCAAATGAGGAGTTGTTTGTAGGATTAGGTTCTGAAGAAGTAATGCTTACCATAGGAGGTGTAATATCTGAAACTGTAATTGTAAATTGTTGTGTTGCAAAAGTATCATCACCACCATTTGCAGTTCCTCCATTGTCAGATAGTATTACATCTACTATTGCTGCTCCAGTTGCGCTAGCAGCAGGTGTATATGTTAAGTTACCAGATACATCAATAGCCGGTTGAATGCTGAATAGTGCATTGTTATCATTGGTTACTGTAAAAGTAAGCGTCTGCATGGCTTCAGAATCTCCATCATCAATGGCGGTTGCCCATCCGTTTACAGTTTGTGCACCCGCATCTTCGTTAACAGTTTCATTTGCTCCAGGAGTAAAACTTGGTTCATCGTTTACGGCGTTTACAGTAATAATGAATTGTTGTGTTGCAAAGGTATCATCGCCACCATTTGCAGTTCCACCATCATCTGATAGTACAACCTCTATTGTTGCTGTTCCATTAGCATCTGCAGCAGGTGTATAGGTTAGATTTCCAGTTGCATCAATAGCCGGTTGTACGCTGAATAGTGCATTATTATCATTGGTTACTGTAAAAGTAAGTGTCTGCATAGCTTCAGAATCTCCATCATCTATGGCAGTTGCCCATCCATTTACAGTTTGCGCACCTGCATCTTCGTTAACAGTTTCATTTGCTCCAGGAGTAAAACTTGGTTCATCGTTTACAGCGTTTACAGTAATAGTGAATTGCTGTGTTGCAAAGGTATCATCGCCACCATTCGCAGTTCCACCATCATCTGATAGTACAATGTCTACTGTTGCTGTTCCATTAGCATCTGCAGCAGGTGTATAAGTTAGATTTCCAGTTGCATCAATAGCCGGTTGAGTGCTAAACAATGCATTGTTATCATTTGTTACTGTAAAAGTAAGTGTCTGCATAGCTTCAGCATCTCCATCGTCGATAGCAGTTGCCCATACATTTACAGTTTGTGCACCTGCATCTTCGTTAACAGCTTCATTAGCACCCGCAGTAAAACTTGGTTCATCGTTAACGGCGTTTACAGTAATAGTAAATTGCTGTGTTGCAAAGGTGTCATCGCCACCATTCGCAGTTCCACCATCATCTGATAGTACAACGTTTACCGTCGCAGATCCATTAGCATTTGCAGCAGGTGTATAAGTTAGATTTCCAGTTGCATCAATAGCCGGTTGAGAACTAAACAGTGCATTGTTATCATTTGTTACTGTAAATGTTAGCGTTTGTGTTGCGTCGGCATCTCCATCATCGATAGCAGTTGCCCATCCATTTACGGTTTGTGCACCTGCATCTTCATTAATTGTTTCATTAGCGCCCGCAGTAAAACTTGGTTCATCGTTTACGGCGTTTACAGTAATAGTAAATTGCTGTGTTGCAAAGGTGTCATCACCACCATTTGCAGTTCCACCATCATCTGATAGTACAACGTCTACTGTTGCTGTTCCATTAGCATTTGGAGCAGGTGTATAAGTTAGATTTCCAGTTGCATCAATAGCCGGTTGAGCGCTAAACAGTGCATTGTTATCATTTGTTACTGTAAATGTTAAAGTCTGTGCGGCATCTGAGTCTCCATCATCAATGGCGGTTGCCCATCCGTTTACAGTTTGTGCACCTGCATCTTCATTAATTGTTTCATTAGCACCCGCAGTAAAACTTGGTTCATCGTTTACAGCGTTTACAGTAATAGTGAATTGCTCTGTTGCAAAAGTATCATCACCACCATTCGCAGTTCCACCATCATCTGATAGTACAACGTCTACTGTTGCTGTTCCATTAGTATTTGCAGCAGGTGTATAAGTTAGATTTCCAGTTGCATCAATAGCCGGTTGAGCGCTAAACAGTGCATTGTTATCATTTGTTACTGTAAATGTTAACGTTTGTGTTGCGTCGGCATCTCCATCATCAATGGCGGTTGCCCATCCGTTTACAGTTTGTGCACCTGCATCTTCATTAATTGTTTCATTAGCACCCGCAGTAAAACTTGGTTCATCGTTTACGGCGTTTACAGTAATAGTAAATTGCTGTGTTGCAAACGTATCATCACCACCATTCGCAGTTCCACCATCATCTGATAGTACAACGTCTACTGTTGCTGTTCCATTAGCATTTGGAGCAGGTGTATAAGTTAGATTTCCAGTAGCATCAATAGCCGGTTGAGCGCTAAACAATGCATTGTTATCATTTGTTACTGTAAATGTTAACGTTTGTGTTGCGTCGGCATCTCCATCATCGATAGCAGTTGCCCATCCATTTACAGTTTGTGTACCTGCATCTTCATTAATTGTTTCATTAGCACCCGCAGTAAAACTTGGTTCATCATTTACTGCCGTTACATTAATATTAACAGTTCCTAAGTTTATATTTCCACTACCATCTCCGTCATTTGTTGTTACTGTAATAGTTGCAGCTGCATTACCACTTACGTTCATAGCAGGTGTATATTGAATATTGGAAGCTGTATCCAAATAGGTATTAATATCAGCTGGAGCACCTACCAGTGTAATTACGGTTGCGTTCACCAGAGTTTCTGTCACTCCACCACCTACACCTGCGCCATCTGCTGGAGTGACAAATGTACCAGTCGAGGCGGTTAAGGTAACTGTTATGGATGCGCTATCTACATCTGCAAACGAAGCTGTAGACAAATCAACATTACTTTGTGTATCTTCTGTAACCGTTACACTTGCTGAAAGCCCAGTTATAGTAGGATCATCATTTACAGCAGTAATATCAAAAGTTATACTTGCGGGACTAGATGTATCCGTACCATCATTAGTAGTAAACGAAATTGTTCCAGCATTAGTGCCGTTAAGATTTGGAGTCGGTGTAAAGGTTGCGGCATCTAGCGCAGCATTAATATTTGCTAAGGTTCCTGCAGCAGTAAAACTAGCAGATCCATTACCACTACCGCCAAAAGTAATTCCTGCTGTACCTAATGTAACCGTTCCACCTGTAATGGTAAAAGTTACAGTTTGATCATCTCCATCAGTATCTGCGACCTGAATATTATCTGCTAAAGCAACATTAATAGCGTCTTCTAATAGTGTTGGTGCGGATGGCGCTGTTGCTATTGGAGCGTTGTTACTCGTAGCAATCGACCCTTCAGAAAAGACAATGTCATCAATCGCGACTTCTTCGCTAGCAGCATTAAAGTCGGCTTCTATAATAAGTTTGACTTTACTTCCAATGTACGGTACTAAGCTAAAATTGATTGTTTGTTCACTTCCTTCTGTAAGTTGTCCGTCAATATCGTTTCCCGTAGCGTTATTTCCCCCTTCTGTTCCATCCCCATCAGAATCTAAAATTGTTACGAAGTTTGGGTTGCCATCAACTTGTAATGCTACAAAAAAACGATCATTTGCTCCATCAGTATTTTCATAAGTAGCAGATCTTATACCATATTTTAGACTCAATTGAGGATTTATGGTACTTGAAAGATCCACTTCGTCGAATTCTATTTGAATTGTACCGTCTGGATCTTCGATCATAAATACATTCCCTGATCCAATTAAGAAACCAGCTGCTCCGGTTGTAGATGGCGCACCATTTTGAAATGTTGTCCCTGGAACCACTCCAATTAGATCACCATCTGATAAACCTGAACTTCCCGAAGTACCAGTTCTGGTAGCTATAAATCTTGTTTTAAAACCTAATTCTGTAGATCCATTTGTTCCAAAAACGTATTCTACCGTTGGTTGACTAACATTATTAGAAAGTTGATGTGTGGTGGTATTAGGATCAGAGTAAACGGCAGAAACTGCCGTGGGTTCAGAAAAATTAGTGCCGACTTGACTATAACAAATACTTGAAATTAATCCAAGTGCAAACGGACATAATATTTTAAGTAGTATTGTTTTCATTTACGTTTTGTTTGTATTAAATGTAAGCTTATTTTTTTGAAAAACAAGCTTACATGGGATTAAAACATTAATTTCTGGAGGGGTATATTCCCTGATAGCAAATAATATAATTGCAAGATTGAAAAGGTGCCCGATTTTCATGAGATTGATTTCCTCCCGTTAATCCAACAGATATATTTCCATCGATACTAATGCTATTTGGCCCCATTTTAATAGTTCCATCAGGAGCTGTGCTATTATATATAGTTGGTGTTTCTGCAACTCCAAAATATCTGCCATTTGGATCAGCGGAATCCACATCTTCTTCATTTGCATTGATGCTTGCAGATAAGCCATTTAATGTTGCTGTATGGGTGTGCGTTGGTATTTCTAGTTGATTTAAGGTTACAAATTCGACCCCTCCTTTAGCACCTATGTTATAAGGTTGTAATCCTGGTCCACTACCGCTACCGATTACAGAACGACCTCTTAAGTCAGGTAAACCAAAACTTGTTCTTCCATCTCCTCCGTAAATGGTTCCTATAAGAGAGAAAAAAGCATTATACTGTGATATAGATAATAATTGTCCCTGACATAAAAACCAGTTTCTTGGAGCCCAATTAGGTCCCCAAGGCATTATTTGCCCTATTGTTCCTTCCATAATTGTATGTATTTAGTATTTATTTTTATTTGTTATATTGCTAGATTCATTTTTGTTTCAATGCTAAGTTCTCTAAGTTTAATTTGTACCAATGAACCATTATCAGTGTTTAAAGTTGAAGTTCCCAATTTGTCTATTTCAAGGTTCAAAACACCATTTCCTTCGTATCTATAGTATGCCTCAGTTGTTATTGCTCTAATTAAAACTCCCCAAGTTTCGGTAATATCGGGATGACCTTCTAATTTCTTATCTCCTAGATCAATAAAGTTTAGAGTTCCTATTCCAGGAATTTCTAAAAGAAGACTTCCTTGTTTTTCAAAAGTTGTTTTTCCCCCATCTTTAGCTACTGTTTTAGCATTACTTGCAGGTACATTATAGCTATAATTATTGGTTACATTTAATGTGTACATAGTATCGATTATTTGATTATTAATTCTTTTTTTTGTTCAAAATTGCTTTGAAAGTAATGCCCTTGCTTTATACCTAGGTGAACATATTTAGCTCCAGATAAAACACCTGCATCCGAGCTGATTATATTTATTCTTAATATTTTCCCGTATTTGCAGTATACATATAGTCCTTCTTGAGGATGTGCATGTACAATTTCTCCAGCGGTTTTACCAAATATGGGTTGACTATCTACCGGAGAAACTTCTATTATTTTTATCGGTGATCCTTGGTAGTAAGTGGTTACTCCACCATATTTGGGATTACAAGCATTCACCAGATTTTCTATTTCGTCAGCAGTTTGTGTCTCCCAAGATATTGTGGTATCTTTTTCGGTAGGTCTGTTATAGTATGCTATTCCTTCATTCGATTGTAATCTTAGATTTTTAGCATCTACTATTAGTTCTAATGCTTTTTTAGTTAGCTCGCCAAGCATGTAACTCATTTTAGAATTAGCCATTCCCAACGTTTCGCCGGGAATTATAGGAACAGGTTGTTCTAATAGAATTTTACCAGTATCCCAATCCTTATTCATTTGATGAATAGTAATTGCAGTTTGTTTTTTTCCTTGTTTTATAGACCAGAATAATGGATCAGGGCCTTTATTTTCAGGTAATTTCCCAAAATGTACGTTTAAGAATCCGTATGTTGGAATTGCCAAAATATCTTCGGGGACCTTAATAGAAAAACCACAAACTAATACTAAATCAGGATTTTTATTTTTTAACCATTCTTTAAAATCTGTATGAATATTTTGTTTGTTAATTCTATATGTTTCATATTCTTCATTTTGTATGGAATTGGACCAAAAATTGTTTGAATTTTGTCCTACCAACTCTTCAAAACAGATAGCGCTTAACATTTCATTTTCAGAAAGATATTTGTAGATGGAAAAACAAATTGGAAATGCTCCGATGAGAATTGTTTTCATAAATAAATAGTTGTAATTTCCCTTTGAATCAAAGTTATGTGAAGAATAAAAAATATGGTATACGTAAAACCACCCGAATTTTGAAAAATACTATTAAGCAATTCTTTGTGGTGAGAAATACTTATGAGTATATTCTTGTTTTAAGAAAGTTTAGGAAGATTGGTTAAGTCAACCAGACAAATATGTAGTAGAGAAAAATGATCTAATGAGTGGAATGGTAGGTTATTTTAAGTATACGCACTTTCGTTCGTAATCAATTACTGCTTTTCCTCTTTTTAAAATATCAGCGCCAATTATTCCATCAACAGGTTCGGCTTGATGAGCGGTTAAAGCAGTATTTACATGTGTTAGGTCAAATAAAACAAGGGAAACATTGTTTTTTGACCATTTGCCTAATTGTAATGTGTTTTTTTTAGAAAGTTGAGTAACCATATCGGTCGCGCCAGCACCAGCCGCTTTTACATCGCTATCTTGAGCAAAAAGATTAAATTTTTCCACAGCATCAAAACCTACACATGAATTAGACGCTCCCGTATCTAAAATAAAATTTCCTTCTATACCATTAAGCTTTGCTTTTACCTCAAAATGATTTGTTTTGGTGTATACAAGTCTGATACGTTGATATTCTTTGTTAATTAGGAATTGGCGTAGTGTAGTCATTTTATTTTTTGTCGGATCGCAAACAAAAATAGTATAATTAATAAGAAAATACCTGTTATCCAAATCCAGTTATAATTGGTTGAGGTTGGAGTCTGGTATGCACCATAATAAATGAATGCAGCCCAGTAATACGGTGATTTTTGAATATTAGAGATTTTTTTAGAATTGAGATAGTCTAATTTTGCGTTATGTAATCCTTCTGCGTTCGAATTAGTAGCGTATAGTTTTTGGTAAAAATAGTTCATGAGTTCAGAAGTAGTTTTGTCATTAACCTTCCATAGTGAAAATAATACATTAGGAACTCCTGCATATTGAAATCCTCTACCGATACTCAAAGGTCCTTCTCCCGAAATTAGAGTGCCTATGCCAGTTTCGCAAGCACTAAGAACAACTAAGTCTGTTTCTAATGCTAGTCCATATAATTGATTTACCGGGATGTTTTGATTTCTAAATTGTATAGAAGCAGGTCTAGAAAAATTTCCAGCTTCAGCATGAGTTGATAGGTGTAAAATAGTATGACTTTTTGATTTATTGAGAAAATTTGTATAGGTCGCATTCTCTTTTTTGAGAAAAGTACCATTAAATTTTTGTTCAATATATTGTTGCTCTTTTATTGAGAAGGGAAGTTCTAGGTTGGTTTTTTCAAAAACAGGAAATATCCCTAATATGCTTCTATCGTTGTTTGTGTTTTTAATAGACCTCACGTATTTACTGGCGGAGTTTTCATAAACCAAAACACTAGATTTTAATAAAAATGGCATGTTTTGAAAACTAAAAGAACTTGTTTTTTTAGTAAGTAATGTTTCAAAAGGAATGAAATTTAACAATCCATCAGGAACAACTAGTATTCTTTTAGAACTTGGGATTTTTAAAATTTTATACACATTAAAACTGCTTTCTGAAAATGAAATCACATCATCGTTAATAGCTGAAGGGGTATTAAAATAGGAAATGTAACTTTTAATAGTTTTTCTAAAATTTTCACTATTACCAATTTTTTGTAAACTGATAGAGTGAGCATCAATTCTAAACTGATATGTGGTTTCTTTTCCGAAAAAATATTCGATTAAAGTAATATCATCTTGTTTTAGCTTTTCTTGGAGTTTTTGAATAGATATGGTATTATGAGGGGGTAATAGTTCGGGGTATTTTTCTTTTAATATGGTGTTTAATTCCTTAAGCTTAATAGATTTATTGTTATGTAGATTGGTCCATTTTTGAATTTTTTCAATATCAGCGTTATCAGCTTGTTGTTTTTCTTGTAAGATACTGGTTTCGTAGGATGCAAGTTGATATGTTAGTTGTTTGTTTTTCTTTACTAAAGAATCATTTTTATATACGGATAGCAATTGTTTTGATAGTTGTGCTTCGTTTACAAAAGGTGCTTTAGAATTATCAGCTGCTTCAAATGCTCTATGTATATGTTTAATGTTTTTGGTTTTCCTATACAAAGAATATAAAATATCTATATACTGTTCCGTCCGATTTCGATTTTGACTGTGCTGAATTATTTTTGTGTCCTGTAATGGATATACTGTGTTTAATTTAGAATTTACTATGAAAGCAGCTTCATAAGACTCAATTGCAAAAATAGGTTTGTTTAACCGTTCGTAAATATATGCTTGTACATCAAGAGTTTTAAGTAGAATTCTGTCCGCTATAAGATGGTTTTTTTTAGGTATATCAGTTTTTTTAGAATATGTAGGTAAAAGAATACTGTAAATTTCTTTTATAATTTCTATTGCTTCGGTAAATGAAGATTTAGAAAGTAAAATATCTACAAAAGCTAATTGTAATTTTGCAAGATCTCTAGTTGTGGTATTTGATTGTTCTAATAGTTGAATTTTTGCTTTATTTATATAATGCTGAGCATTATGTATGTCGTTATTTTCCAACGCGATTGCTGCTAATAGTTGATAAGCATTAGTTTGCGAAGGATCAATAGCTATTACTTTTAAGGCATAGCTTTGGGCTTTCTCTGGTTCGTTAATACCTAAGTAATTCGTTGCTAAATTGATTAGGATGTTTACGTTTTTAGAATCAAGTTTTTCTCCTTTTTGGAGTATGGTTATAGCTTGTTGATAATTACTTTGATTGTTGTATGCGATAGATAAGTTTGTAATCGCTGAAATTATCTGAGGCAAATTTTGTTGCTGTTCTGCTAAATATAAATAGCTTGTTATTGTATTTTTTGCTTTTTGTAAATCACCAATTTTAAGATATAAATTTCCTAAAGGTTGTAGACAGTTTTTAACAATATCATAGTTTTTAATGTTGTTATCTTGAAAAGCTTTCCAGGCTTTTTCATAATGGACTATTGCGCCAGATAGACTGTTAAAATGGGTCTTATAGTAACCGATATTCGTATTGGTTATAACCCAGGCTAATTTATCTTCGGTAGTCTGTAGTTGGTTTTCTTTTGAATTAATTATTTTAGTTAGTCTATTTAAATTAGAAGCGGTAGGATCCGAAAGGAATTGGTCTAATTGATGGTATAAAAAATCCGAAGTTTTGTTTTTTTGCTGTGAATAAATTGCAGAATCTCCAAAGTACAATAAAACAAAAATTAAAATAATGCTTCTAAAACTTCCAAATTCCATAGAATTGAATTTGAGAGTTTGGGGTATCAAAATTATAAACATATCGAATTCCAATACTGGGACCAATACGAACGGCGCCGATGTTCATTCCTAAGAATACTCCTGTTTGTAGATTTGTGAAACTGTCATCTATAGTGTTTTCTACAAAAGAGTTTAGATCAGGGTTTGGGTTAAGAACACCATTGTTATCTATTATAAAACCTTCTCCTGTGGTTTCTTGGTCATTACTACTAGTCATATCCAATTTTAATTGTACACCAGCTCCTATTGCTAGATAGTTGTTAAAATTGTATCTAATGGATCCAGGTATGGCATATACAGATATGTTGTTAAATTGATTTAATTCTGAAAATCTTACTAAGTTTCTGGATCCATCTGGATTTATGGTATTAGTTTCAAAATTTTGGATATCATCATAAGAAGCAGAAGAAAATAATAATTCTGCCTGATAGTACATTCGGTAGGATTTAAATGGCGATAGCGTTGCACCAACGAAGTATTCTCTCTGTCTATTTAATTCAGGAACTAAGATGTAACCGGCTTTTGCTCCGATAGAAATTCCTGGAGAGAATCTAGTGGTGGCATAATTGGTAATAATAGGTTCATTTTTATCGAAATATATTGCTGTTCTGCTTCGGGTCTTTTTTTTATGAAAATTCTTACCAAACTTCATAGAGTACTTTACAAAACCTTTGGTGGAGTCAATCTCCTCTACGTTTTTTTGCTCACTTCCAGGAAGGTAGATTTTATTAAATTGAAAAATAATTTTATCCTTTTTTAGAATCGTATCTAAGCAGCTGTAGTTCACCTCCCGTTCTTTTGGACAAATTGGACATTCGGGATACATGCTATCTATTTTTAAAGTAGACTTGTCAAACATTTCTGGAGTGTCAACTTCTAATTTAATAGTATTAGCAGGACCTTCTCCGTTATTCTGAAATCGTACTTTGAATTTTAGCTTTTTAAACCTTACTAATCGATAATTCATTAACCAGCCATTAGAAGACATTTTATTAGGGTCATGTGAAGTGACAATTTCCATTTCAGTGTCTTTTACAGTATGGTTATCAAAATTATTATCAGGAACATAGACACTTCTTAATGTGACAATTGCACTAGTGTCTTTAATCATTTCTGGAGTGGTTTGCAATGTTCGGAAAATATTTCGTTCCTCTCCAGGTTTCATGTTGTCAAATTCTATTATTTGATAATTTCGATATAAAGCTTTTGATTCTTCTAATGTAAGCGGTAGATTTTTTCGTTTAGTGGTGTCCTGTGCAACAAGAGTTTTGTTATACAAAAAAGAAGTATTATTAGACGCTAAAAAAGTATGGCTATCATTTTCAGGAAGATTAGATGAAATAAGATCTAATGGTGTAATTCGTTCTCCATGATGTAACCGAGTATCTTCTAATATAAAATTATCATTTTTAAATTGACGGTCATTGTAAAATAAGTAAAGCTTTCCGCTAGAAGCATAATTATTATTGTTTTTATAGCTAGTAATAAACACCATTTCTTGATTAGGAATTGGTTCGCGATTTCGTTTTAATATTAAATCTTGATCTTCTTTAAACGGAGATGTGTTTTCAATGGAAACTTCATCTTCTGTCTCCGTAATTGTTACAGATTTTGGTCTACTAATGGGCGGTTTTCCATTGTCATAATTATTAGTGGCCCATAGTTTAACTGTATAGGTTTCCTTCTTTTTGTACGAGTGTGTTGGTTTTTCTTTAAAACTATACGTGCCATCACCAAATTCCCAATAATAGGTGTAAAAGGCTTTTGGTGCACCAGCGATTTGATTAAGAACGGGCATTTTTGCTCCATAAATTACTTGATTGCCCTGTATTTCGTGAGATATTGGAGCTATTCTGGCGATAGTGTCATTAATTATTGTTTGTCCGTTACAGAAAAAATGAAAAAATATAATGAATATTAAAGCCGCAGATTTGTTCATGATTTTTTGTTAGTGTTAATAAAGATAAACAAAAAGTTAAATCACTTAAGTTTATATCCTTAGTGAATTAAAATTCCGGAAAGTAAACCCTTCCGGAATTTTTGCTGAAATTTGCTGTAACCCCCATTACCTAATATGCATATTCCAGTGTGAGTTTTTTACGGGAGATCGTTTATTAATGCAACTAATGTTGCTTCGGTTCCAGTATTTGTAGTTCCAATTATTTCTAAGTGATTTTCCTCTATAGTAGTTCCTTGGATTGCATAAACATACTGGTCATCTTGAACGGATACGAAAATAATGTGAACTTCTAAGCCTATAGGGATTAATCCGTAATGCTCAGAAAAAAGACCTGTTTCTGGATCGTAAATATCTAATAAAGCTAGCGCTGTTGGTTCTCCATCATAAGAGACATATACGTTACTATTGGTGTTGTCAAAACCTTCTGGTACATCAACTTGTAACATCGTTTTTGGTCTTGAGTCATTGTACCAACGATCAATATTTGTCCATCCAAAATTACTAAGAAAACCTCCGTATCCACTTACTCCCTGCCCATTAGGCCCTTCTCTTTGCATTGGTTCTAAGCCCGCTTGCTCATCTTCTTCCCAAACGATATCACATTCTAAATTTTCATCATTACAGTCATTACCTTGACCATTAAATATTCTCATGTCTTCATCAAATTCATCCGCTGGAGCAAAAAGCATGAAGTCATTAGCAAGTTCTAATTGTTCTCCATTTTGAGTCGCGTTTATATAAAATTCTCCACCTGATACTAGTGTTTCTACATCTCCATTAGGACGTTTTCCATTAGTTGGCATTTTTGTAAGCAACATTTTTGCTTTGTTATAGATTTCTATTAACTCTATGTCTACTACTCCTGTAACTTGATCTCCATTTTGGTCTAAAAAACTGTTAGCAGGGAAATATAGAATGGTACCGTCTTCTCCATATACTTCTCCAGCACCTCCAGAGTTTAAGGTAAAACTTTGTAAAGCGTCTTCTCTATTTTCTAATATTTCAGTTTGTAATTCTAATCCTCCTAAAATTGGTTGCGTAATGATAATGTCATTATCATCATTTTTACTACAACTGGTCAATAGCAAAATAGAGAACCCCAAGAATAAAAAATGAGTCATTGTCTGTTTTACTTTCTTACTATTTTTCAGTAAAGTAATTGTTGTACTATTTGTTTTCATGTTTTTTGTTTTTAATATCCGTTTCGGACTTTCTTATTTTTATTGTTTACATCTTCATATCAACACCGTTG
The DNA here is from genome assembly GCF_003443695.1 of Aquimarina sp. AD1. Taxonomy (NCBI): domain Bacteria; kingdom Pseudomonadati; phylum Bacteroidota; class Flavobacteriia; order Flavobacteriales; family Flavobacteriaceae; genus Aquimarina; species Aquimarina sp. AD1. The sequence continues at coordinate 4,445,736 of NZ_CP031966.1, forward strand.
ATTTTTTGTTACCCTTTTTCTTAAAAACTTTTTTAATTTAGTTGTCCAGACAAATCGTTTATGGAAAAAAACCAGGCACATTCAGATCAAAAATATATACAAGCGCTCTTGGATAATGATAGTATCGTGCTTAAAGAGGTGTATCAAAAATTTGCACCAAAAGTCGTTAACTATATAAAAAAGAATAGTGGAGATGATTCCAATGCTCAGGACATCATTCAGGAAACGTTGATTACAATATATAATCAGGCTAGAGAAAAGAAATTAATACTTACTTGTCCCTTTGATGCGTATTTCTTTTTGCTCTGCAAGAGAAAATGGCTTAATGAACTAAAAAAGAATTCTGTAAATAAGGTAACAATTAACGAAGAGGTTGTATCTATAAATGATGAGAGCATGCAGTATGTAGAAGAAACAATGATTTTTGAAGCTAAGAATGCACTTTTTGCAGAGATATTTAACGAATTAGGAAATGCTTGTAAAGAATTGTTAAAAGCAACGTTTTCTATAAAATCAATGGAAAAAGTTGCTGAAAAATTAGGGCAATCTTATGGGTATGTCAGAAAGAAAAAATCTCTATGTATCGGTCAATTAACAAAAATGATGCAAAGCTCTCCTAAGTATAATAAAATAAAAAACTTGTTATGACCCCAGAAAAAAAATATGAGCTTTTTGAAGGTAAAATTAACAATGAGCTTTCTGTAGAAGAGCAAGAAATATTTTCTAAAATCTTAGAGCAAGATAAATCTGTAGCTGAAGAATTTAGACTTTATAAACGATGGAGCTCTTATTTAGAAGCTAACGTTAATGCTGATGAAGAAAGAGCTGATTTGGAAAATAATCTAAAAAGTATAGGAGAATCATTTTTTGAAAAGAAACAAACTCAAAAAGAAACCAAGGTATTAAAAATTCCTTCTTGGGGATATGCTGTGGCGGCAAGTTTAGCAATTCTTTTAGGTGTGTATACTTTTGTGAAAACGGGTTCCTCATATAATGATTTTGTATCAATTCCGGAACTATCAATCACAGAGAGAGGTGTTGATGATGAGTTGATTAAAAAAGCTGAAGATGCATTTAATTCTGCAGAGTATTCAGAAGCAGAGATACATCTTTCTGAGTTATTGAAAAATGATATTGATAATTCTGAGTATAATTTTTATTTAGGTATTACCTTAGTAGAACAGGATAAGTATAAAAAAGCTTCCGAGGTTTTTGGTAAATTACAAAATGGGAAGTCTGTATATAGGTATAAAGCGATTTGGTTTGAGGCTTTGAACCAATTGAAACAAGGAGAAAAAGATCAATGTAAGTCACTATTGAAACAATTACCTAATGAAGCCGAAGATTATCAGAAAGCCCAAGAGTTGCTTAAACAAATATGATTTAATTTACTATGTATTCGTTTTTAAATCGTAGCATGCTTTAATTGTAATTATGCAAAATTCTTTGTGTAAATTTTGGTTATTTTTGCGGCATGATACTTACCGATACGCATACCCATATTTATAGTGAGTCTTTTGAAGAAGATCAAGATCAAATGATGCAAAGAGCAATTTCTGCAGGAGTAGAACGTTTTTTTGTACCAGCTATTGATTCGGGATACACCCAATCCATGTATGATATTGAAAAAAAATATCCTAATAATGTATTTTTAATGATGGGGTTGCATCCAACTCATGTTAAAGAAAATTATAAAGAAGAACTTCAACATGTAGAAGAAGAGATAAAAAAACGTTTGGATAACGAGGGTGATCGAAAGTTTTATGCTGTAGGAGAAATAGGTATAGACTTATATTGGGATAAAACTTTTATTAAACAACAACAAGAATCATTTAGATCTCAAATTCAATTAGCTAAAAAATATAAATTGCCAATAGTTATTCATTGTAGAGAAGCTTTTGAAGAAGTCTTCGAGGTCTTAGAATCCGAGAAAGGCGAAGATTTGTTTGGGATTTTTCATTGTTTTACTGGTACAATTGATGATGCCAGACGTGCAATAGGATATAATATGAAATTAGGTATTGGAGGTGTTGTGACTTTTAAAAATGGAAAAATTGATAAATTCTTAAATGAATTTCCTTTAGAACATATTGTTCTAGAAACAGATGCCCCTTATTTAGCACCAGTTCCATATCGAGGTAAACGAAATGAGAGTTCTTATTTAGTTCAAGTTGTAGAAAAATTATGCGATGTTTATAAGAAGTCACCAGAAGAAATAGCAAGCATAACAACCAAAAACTCCAAGGATATATTCGGTATATAGTGAATGTGTTTTAATTTTATTTTTGTTCATTTGTCAGACCAACAAATGGAGGTTTTGCAATGAAGAATTCACCAAATATTTTATTGATTTATACTGGAGGTACTATTGGTATGGTTAAAAATTTCGAAACAGGAGCTTTAGTTGCTTTTGATTTTGATGAGCTACTGCTAAAAATACCCGAATTAAAACAGCTAGATTGTAATATTGAAACTAAAAGTTTCAAAGAGCCAATTGATTCTTCCGACATGGATGTAGAGCGTTGGAAAGAATTAGGTGGTATTATAAATAATAATTATGAAATGTATGATGGATTTGTGGTACTACATGGTAGTGATACGATGTCTTATACGGCTTCTGCCATAAGTTTTATGTTCGAAAATCTTGGGAAACCAATTATATTCACGGGATCACAATTACCAATTGGTGATCTTCGAACAGACGCTAAAGAAAACTTAATTACTGCGGTGCAGATAGCAGCTTTACAAAAAAAAGGAAAGCCTGTAGTGACAGAGGTAGGACTGTATTTTGAGTATAAATTGCTTAGAGCAAATAGAACCACAAAAATAAATGCGGAGCATTTTAAGGCGTTCCAATCTCTTAATTATCCTACATTAGTGGAATCTGGAGTGCATTTAAAAGTGAACACTTCTTTTTTACGAGTAACTAATCGTAGAAAGAAAATGGTATATCATACACATTTTGATAATAATATTGTAGTGATTAAGATGTTTCCTGGAATAAATGAAGCCATCTTACAGGGTATTTTTTCTTCAGAATCGATAAAAGGAGCAATTATTGAGACTTATGGGTCAGGAAATACAACGACGAAATCTTGGTTTTTGGATATTATTTCTGAACAGATAAAACAAGGAAAACCTGTAATAAATGTGACACAATGTGTAGGTGGAAGTGTGGAAATGGGGAAGTATGATACTAGCGTTGCGTTAAAAAAGGTAGGAGTTATATCAGGAAAAGACATAACAACAGAGGCAGCAATAGCGAAACTAATGTATTTACTAGGAGAAAAATTACCTCTTAAAGTCCTCAAAACCATTTATGAAACCTCATTGCGAGGTGAAATGTCAGAAAATTAACGCCCCAAATTTTAGTAGTTAACATTTTTTTTGTTATTTGCTCAACCATTTTAGGCAAAAATTTTTAGAGAGGTGGCCGAGTGGTCGAAGGCGCACGCCTGGAAAGTGTGTATACGTCAAAAGCGTATCGAGGGTTCGAATCCCTTCCTCTCTGCATTATTATTAAATTTTTAATGGATTTTGTAATATTTTTTTATCTTTAACCCTTTAACTAATTAAAATTAAGAATCAGCGCAATGAAAAGACTATTTTCTATTCTGGCAATCGCAACAGTAATGGCTTTTGGAAATATACAAGCAGCTACTGCTCCAGCCCAGTTAACGGCAAACGTGCAATTATTAATTGCTCCAGTAACAACAACTATTCAGGATGCAGATGAGCCTGCAGCAGCGGAGGAATCCTTTCACCAAAACCTGAAAAAACGTTTTATAGAAGGAGGTCCTAGTTTTATGGGAATCGTTCTTTTATGTTTGATTCTTGGTCTTGCGATAGCAATTGAAAGAATTATCTTTTTAAATTTATCTACTACGAATAGTAAGAAACTTCAACAAAATGTAGAAGATGCTTTAAATAGTGGTGGAGTAGAAGCAGCAAAAGAAGTTTGTAGAAATACAAAAGGACCTGTTGCATCTATATATTATCAAGGTCTTGATAGAGCTGACGAAAGCATTGATGCTGCGGAAAAAGCAGTAGTAGCTTACGGAGGTGTTCAAATGGGACAATTAGAGAAGAATGTATCTTGGGTATCTTTATTTATTGCTCTTGCACCAATGCTTGGGTTTATGGGTACAGTAATCGGTATGATTGATGCATTTGATAAAATTGAAGCAGCTGGAGATATGCAGCCATCTCTTGTAGCAGGTGGTATTAAAGTAGCACTTCTTACTACGGTATTTGGACTTATTGTTGCAATTATCCTTCAGGTATTTTATAACTACATTATTGCTAAGATCGATAGTATAGTAAATGATATGGAAGATGCATCGATTACTTTAATCGATATGTTAGTAGCTTACAAAAACAAAAAATAGTAAATGCCTTTTTAGATTTTATTTCAGATTAATAAAATCGATAGAGTATAAAAACATTTATTATTAATTATATAGTTGTTATGTATAATAACAGCTCAGTAAAAAATTAGTCACATGAAAATTTCAAAAATATTATCATACGTTGTTCTCGCAGTAGGTGCAATAGGTGCTGTATTATTGTTCTTAATGAATGGTAATTTCACAACACTTATGGACAACTATGGTATTACAGAGGCGAAGGATTTGGTGAAAGATACTTCTTCATCAGCTTTTGCAGAAGCTACTTCATTGGTTAGCCCTATGTACAATCTTACTTTAGTAATTTTTGTTATTATTGTAATAGCAACTTTAGTTGCGGTATTTTCAGCATTAGCTAAAAACCCTGCAGGTCTTAAGAAAGCTGGTATAGGAATCGTTGCTTTCTTAGTAGTGATTGGTATAGGATACGTTATGGCTGAAGGAGTTGAAACACCGATGAAAGACGGAGAAGTGCTTTCAGCGAGTGGATCTAAATTAGTAGGAACGGGTATATATGCTTTCTACTTTTTAGCAGCAATAGCTGTCGGTATGATGGCATTATCTGGAGTTAAAAAATTAATAGGTAAATAATTATGGCAAGAAGATCAGCACCTGAGGTTAACGCAGGATCTATGGCGGACATTGCATTTTTACTTCTTATATTCTTTCTGGTTACTACAACCATTGATACGGATAGAGGTATTAGTCGTAAGTTACCACCGCCCTTAGACGAAACCGTTGAGCCTCCAATTCTTAAGCAAAAAAATATTTTTGTGGTAGAATTGAACAAAAATAATGACCTTTTAGTAGAGGAAGCTCCAATGAAGTTGGAGGATTTACGTGCTGCTGCTGTTGCCTTTTTGGATAATGGTGGAGGAAGCGGTGATGAAGCTTGTAGCTACTGTAAAGGAGAAAAAAGTCCGAGTTCTTCGGATAATCCAGAGAAAGCTGTAATCTCTCTACGTAATAACAGAGAAACTAGTTATGGTACTTATATAGCTGTGCAAAATGAATTGGTTGCAGCATATACAGAACTAAGAAATAGAGAAGCAGAGAGACTTTACGGAAAGTCATTTACTCAGATGGAATCAGAACTTAAGGATGTGAATTACTCAGGTAGTAAAGACAGACTTAAAGATCAGATTAAACAGATACAGTTGATGTTTCCTGAAAAGCTTTCTGAAGCAGAACCAAAGAAATAAGTAAAACATAAAAACGTAATTATGTCTAAGTTTAAAAAGAAAAAAGGTGGTGAATTACCCGCTATTTCAACAGCGTCTTTACCAGATATCGTATTTATGTTACTGTTTTTCTTTATGGTTGCAACAGTAATGAGGGAGAATAATCTTAAAATTGAAAATAGATTACCTCAAGCTGATCAGACAGAAAAGTTAGATAAGAAAAACTTAGTAATGTATATTTATGCTGGAAAACCAAGTTCGAGATACGCAGCTAGTGCTGGTACTCAAGCAAGAATTCAGCTTAATGATAAGTTTGCTGAGGTAAGTGATATCAAACCTTTTATTTTAGCTGAAAGAGCTGCCAAAAGGGAAGAGGAAGTTCCTTTTCTGATTACTGCTCTAAAAGTGGATACAGAAACAAATATGGGTCTTGTTGGTGATATTAAAAAAGAATTGAGAGAAGTTCAAGCGCTGAAAATTAACTATACCACAAGACAAGGTGAAGCTACCGGTAATATACAGTAACGGTTAAAGATTTACTTTAATATATTAAAAAAAAACCTGCTCTAGTAGCAGGTTTTTTTTGTTTAATACCTCATAAATTAGCTGTTATATTCTTCAAAACCAATACGATCTTCTATGGTTTTACTTGCTATTTATATTTAAGAGTTTATAATTATTTTGATATTCTTCTCTGCTAATACGCTATAGTGGCATAACAATTGTTGCTTATAATGTAACTGTGATCTGCTCATATGATCAATATCTAACCTTCCAAATTGTGATATTGAATTGATAGAAATATACGGTTACAATCTAATTGATGCTTTACATGAATTGCTCTTATGTGATTTTATAGAGTAGCATTATTGGATTTCCAAATACTTGTCTTTAATAATATCACCTGTGATTTAGTAAGTAATTATTAACTAAATATAAATTATTATGGCTAGAAGATTAGCACCAGAAGTAAACGCAGGGTCCATGGCGGATATCGCCTTTTTATTATTGATCTTTTTTTTAGTAAGTACTACTATTGAGACTGATTATGGTATTAGTAGAAGGTTGCCTCCGCCACCAGAGGATATACAGAGTAATATGCTTATTAAAGAAAAAAATTTGTTTCGAGTAGAGCTAAATCAATTAAACGAATTATTTGTAGAGAAGAAACCTTTGGCTTTAAAAGATCTGAAAACGGCAGCAATTGCATTTTTAGATAACGGTGGTGGGGTAGAAGCAGAATATTGTAGCTATTGCAGAGGAGCAAGAGATCCTAAGTCTTCAGACAATCCTGATAAAGCAGTTATATCTCTTGTAAATAGTAGAGAGACGAACTATGAGACTTATATAGCAGTTCAGAATGAACTTATAAGTGCATATGAGGAATTAAGGAATAGGGAGGCTCTTAGGGTCTATGGGATGTCTTTTAAGTTAATGAAAGCATATCTTAAGGATGCTAATTATTCCGGTGATAAAACACTTCTTAAGGATCAAATAAAACAAATTAGGTTAATGTATCCAGAAAAGCTTTCAGAAGCTGAACCAGTTACCGCTTCATTATAATAATTTAAAAACCATTGATTATGTCTATATTTAAAAATAAACAAAAAGCAAGCTTACCAGTAATTTCTACAGCATCTTTACCAGATATTGTTTTTATGTTACTGTTTTTCTTTATGGTTGCGACTGTTATGCGTAAGGATACATTGATTGTTAAAAATGAATTGCCACATGCGGATCAGGTAGAGAAGTTGGATAAAAAGAATATGGTAATACATATTTATGCAGGAAAACCTAGCTCTAGATATAAAAATATCGGTTCCGAAGCTAGGGTTCAGCTTAATGATAAATTTGCTGATATTCGAGAAATCCAGCCTTTTGTTTTGGAGGAGATGAAGTCAAAACCAAAAGAATTGAGACCATATTTAACGACCGCTTTAAAAGTTGATAAGAGTACTAAAATGGGACTTGTAGGTGATATCAAAAATGAGTTAAGATCCGTTCAAATGCTTAAGATAAATTATACTACACAAACTGGTGATGCGATTAAAAATTTAGAATGATGTAGTAAGAAATATTTTATAAGAATTCCATGAGTACTCGTGGAATTCTTATTCTTTTTTAAAAAGTGTCATTATTTCTAAAGAAATAGATTTATTTTAGTGAACTATATGAGTTTGATGTATAAATATGTTAATCAAGTTAAGCAACTATTGGTAGTTGTGTGTGCTTCTATAGCTACGATTTCTGGATATGCTCAAGAGGTGGATACGCTAGGTTTGCAAAAAGAAGAAGTGCTAGATTCTTTATATAGAGAAGATCAATTTTATGCGGGTTTTACTTTTAATTTGCTTTGGAATACTCCTTCTGATATAAGTCAATCAGGATTTTCTGGAGGCTTGCATTTGGGGTATACTAGGGATATGCCAATAAATAAGAAAAGAAATATAGCTATAGGGTTAGGGTTAGGATATTCTGTAAATACATATGGTCAAAATCTTTTTATAGGTGAAGACTTAGATTCTGGACAGAGTATTTTTAGTAGTCTTGATGGTGTTGATTTTGATAAAAATAAATTCGTTACTCATATCGTAGAATCACCATTAGAGTTTAGGTGGAGAACATCTGTGCCGGAAACTCATAAGTTTTGGAGAATTTATACTGGGCTAAGGATTGGTTACCTTTATTATTTTGATGCTAAATTTGAACAACCGGGAAATCGAGTTAGACAAACTAAAATCGATGAATTAAATCGTTGGAGGGTAGGCGCAACCTTTACTTTTGGTTGGAATACATTTAATTTTCATTTTTATTATAGTCTAAACCCTCTATTTAATGATAATGCAAAGATTGGCAATGAAGAAGTTGGTCTAACTACTGCTAAGATAGGTCTGATGTTCTATATCTTATAACCAAAAATTAATTAAAGTCAATTGGGGAATTACACCAATCAGAAAACCTAATGTGAGTTCAAGGTTCGTATGCGCTTTATAATGTAATCTTGATGTGGCTACTAAACCATTGGCAAAAATCATTGCTGCAATAAGAAGTATAAGGTTTGTCTCAAAATGAATGCTCAACGCAATAGTAAACATGGTTACTGCGCCAGAACCAATCATGTGTAAACTAGCCTTTATATCAAAAAATACAATAAAAATTGCTGTTAAAGATGACAATAATGCACCAAGAAAGAAAAAGTATAATTCAGGATAATTGTATGCATCTATAATCATCTTAACTACTAAAAGTAGTATTAATGATTGTAAAAGTAGAGGAATCTTACGCTGCTTTACATCTTCTAGATGGATAGAGGTTACAACACCAATTGTACGAAGAAAGAAATAAAGCACGATTGGGATAAGTATTGTGACTACCACCAGTCCAAAAATTTTAGCTTGAATAATATTTTCTGGAATAAACCTTGGAGCGGTAATAAAATAAATTACTGAGCCTGCTATAGGCATCAATATAGGGTGAAAAATATAAGAAATACTTTTTAGTAAAAAGTTCATTAAATCTTTTTTCGTAGCCTGGCAACAGGAATATCCAATTGTTCTCTATACTTGGCTACAGTTCTTCTGGCAATAGGATATCCTTTTTCTTTTAGAATTTTAGCTAACTTCTCATCAGTAAGCGGTTTCTTCTTGTCTTCTTCTCCTATTGTAATTTCCAGTATTTTTTTGATTTCTCTTGTAGAAACTTCTTCTCCTTGATCATTGGTCATAGATTCGGAGAAAAATTCTTTAATTAATTTGGTTCCGTATGGTGTGTCCACATATTTACTATTCGCTACTCTCGAAACTGTACTTACATCCATATCAATCTCATCAGCAATGTCCTTTAGGATCATAGGTTTAAGATTACGCTCGTCTCCACTTAAGAAATAACTTTGTTGGTAGTGCATTATTGCACTCATTGTTAAAAAAAGTGTTTGCTGTCTCTGTTTAACCGCTTCAATAAACCACTTGGCAGCATCTAATTTTTGCTTAATAAACATGACCGCATCTTTCTGAGATTTTGATTTCTCTTTACTAGCTTTATAGCCTTGAAGCATATTGTTATATTCTCTAGATACGTGTAATTCCGGAGCATTACGACCATTTAGTGTAAGTTCTAGCTCACCTTCTGCAATTCTAATAGTAAAATCTGGGACTACATGCTCTATGAGTTTATTGTTTCCTGCGTAAGCTCCACCAGGTTTAGGATTAAGGTGTTCGATTTCTTCAATTGCTTCTTTTAATAAATCTTCGTTGATATCAAATTTAGTCAAAAGCTTTTCATAATGCTTTTTGCTAAAGTGATCAAAAGATTTTTCTAAGATCATTGTTGCCAATTTGATCGGTATGGTAGTTTCTTTTCTATTAAGTTGGATCAACAAACATTCTTGAAGATTTCTTGCTCCAACACCTGCCGGATCTAATTGATGTACCGTTTTGAAAATACTTTCAATTTTTTCTTCGGTAGTATATACGTTTTGAGTAAAAGCAAGATCATCTAAAATATCAGCTACAGATCTTCTGATATAACCACTTTCGTCAATACTTCCTACTAAAAATTCTGCAATTTCACGCTCTTCTGTGTCAAATCGATAGGTGTTTAATTGATTTACCAAATGTTGATGAAATGATGTTCCTGATGCATATGGAACATTTTTTTCTTCGTCATCAGCGCTATAGTTGTTGGAGCTTAATCTATAACTAGGGATTTCATCATCACTAAGATATTCATCTACATTGATGTCGGTTTCTATTTTTTCGTTACCATAATCATCTTCACCCGTATTTTCGTTGCTAAACGCATCCTCGTATTCATCAGCTTTTTCCTTACCGCTATCTAGCGCAGGATTCTCTTCCATTTCTTGCTTTAAACGCTGTTCAAAAGCTTGAGTTGGAAGCTGAATTAGCTTCATCAACTGTATTTGTTGAGGAGAAAGTTTTTGAGAAAGTTTAAAATTTAGTTGTTGCTTTAGCATAAAAATGTCAATGTTCTTATACTCACAAAAATAAACAAAATACGGCGTATTTCTGTAGGTAATCGATGGTTAGTTTTCTTAAAAAGATGATAGTTTTATATGTGTTACATAAAACTATTTTATGCAACTGATCAATAAACGCGCCAAAATCGATTTATTACCTTAATCAAGAAGATTTTTTACAATCGTTATAATGATAGGTTACAGAAATTACGGAATAAAAATTTTATTTTTTATTGCATAAATTACCAAACCAGTTCTGTTTTTTAAATGTAGTTTTTCAAAAATAGAATCCCGATAGCCTTCTATTGTTTTGGGACTTAAGCACATATCGCTAGCTATTTCTTTATACGTCTTTTCCGTGCAGGCGTGTTTAATAAATTCCATTTCACGCTCTTTTAGTACAACTTTGTTTTCTTTTTTAGGATTTAGAGAACCTAGTAATAAATTAGTGACATCTTTGGTGTGATAGAAGCCTGTTTCTTGTACTTCGACTAATGCATTTTCTAAAATACTTTTTTCAGTGTCTTTTAGTAAATATCCTTTGGCACCAGCTCTAAGCATTTTAAGAATTGTTTTTTCATCCTCTTCTACAGAAAGAGCGAGTACATTAACGTCTGGATATTCCTCTTTTAGTGCAATTGTGGTTTCGATTCCATTCATGATAGGCATGTTGATATCCATAAGTACAATATCTGGGATATTTTTTGGATCTTTTAGTCTCGTGAGTAGTTCGCGTCCGTTTTTACACAGGTACAATATTTTGAATTTAGAAAATCCATTTACTAACCCTGCTAATGCCTGGGATAATAAGATATGATCTTCTACAATAACTACTGAGTATTTCATGGGTATATGTTTTGTGTGAAAAACCTGTTGTTTAGGCTTTATTATAAGTTGTCTTCCTCTTCTGTTTCTATTTTTTTATAATAGTACATCAAGTTAATAGCTGTTCCTTTACCTTTAGCAGAGTTTAGGCTAACTTCTGCATTTATTAATTTACCTCTATTTTGCATATTACATAATCCTATACCAGTTTTTTTCTTTGATTTAAGATCTTTCATGTCAAATCCTACGCCATCGTCTTTTGCGTCAATGACCAGTTTTTCTTGATCATACCGAACGTTTACATTAAGTTTAGAGGCTTTAGAGTGTTTGATGGTATTACTAAAAAACTCTTGTAATATTCTAAAAATAATTATCTCCGCCTTATCATCTAACGCTCTTACCTCGGTATTACTGCTTAAGGTAGCCTCAATAAATTGTAATCTATTAAAACGTTCTACCTCTAGCGCGATTGCTTCTGTAAGACTTAAGCTTTTAATAGCATCAGGGTTGATCAATTTAGACAAAGCTCTGAGCTCTGTAAGACTCTTAGTGATCGTTTCTGTTACTTCGGGAAGCCTTTTAGGATCTTCTTTAGCTACGTCTACCTGTATTTTTGCTAAGGTAAGTAGTTGACCTATATTATCGTGTAATTCCCAACTGATATTACGCAAAGTTTCTTCTCGTATTTCTATTTGGGTCTCAGCAATAGCTCTTTCAAACTTTTTCTCTGCTTCTTTTTGATGTAGCAATAAACTATTCTTTCTTTTTTGAAAAATAGAAAAAAGAGATATTATTAAAATTACAAGTACGATTAAAATAATACTAGCAACTAGTATGGCTGTTCCTTCTTGCTCCATATAAATCCTATTATATAGCAGATGTTCATTATTATAACTAAAATAAACTTTATTAAAAATAAATAATTCAATGCTGTGAAATTAGAGAAAGAATTTACTATAATTCTAAAGGGTATTATTCCAATATGAAATAAGAAAAGACCAACACTAATCCAGAAAAGTAAATTTCTATTAACTTTTAATACTTTTTCAGAATTTAATATTTCAATAAAATAAAATATTACACTGATGACTAAGAATATTGAGGCCAATATATAGGGAATAGTCTGCGATTGTTTAATATAATTTTGAAAAAAACCATTAATTATAAATGAAATAATATAGATAATTATAAAATATAAAATTATTCTTTTTCGACGTTTATTTTTTATATAATTTTTATAAATTATGAATAGATACGTGAAATTAATTACGTTATATATGTTATAAATTATTTTATTGTATCTGATTCCATTCTCTTTAAATTGTAGTCCTAAATATTCATTTAGTCCGATATATATGAGAAGGAGTGCAAAATATTTTAAAGGTGTATTCTTGTATTTGTAATAAAATATTATGCCTATAACAGCAGAAACATATTCTGAATAGACTGCTAAATCCCTTAGTATTTGAATCAGATTTAAATTACCATCATTCATACTTTTTGTTTATGCTTATCTCAAAATGTATTATTTGTTACCTTCTGGAGGTGATGAATGAATTTCATTGGAAATCAAGCTATTTTCTTCATCCTCTATCGTGGTATTAAAGCTAAAAAAACTTCCTTTTTGTATATTTCCATCTTTGTCCATTCTACTATCCAGTCCAATTTTTTCGGTTAATAATTCTACTTTAAAATTGTTGTCTAGTGTATATCCTAAGTGTTCTATGTTTCCTGCAGCATCCTTTACTGCTTTCGTAGGTGCAATGAAAAAAGTTTGTCTATTAGCATATCGTTTATCTTCTTTATTTCTAATATAATCTTCTGGGTATAATGCAAAATAGAATCTAAATCCAGATGGTTTCTCTCCAGCTTTACGAGACTTAGTTTTTACATATCGAATGTATTTTTGTAATTCATCGATGTTATAAAATAATGATCGTGTTGCTTTAAACGGTTCACCTACACCATCTTTTCCAACAACTTCGTTAATTAGATCTTCTCTGTTATTGTATAAATGATAAATCTTCTTAGCAAAACCAGACTGTATGATGTTTTCAGGAGCCCTTTTGTCATTAGAGATATTGCCTAATTGTCTCTTTAGCTCGTTAATAACACTGTCTTTTTGTTTGATAGTAGTTTTAAATTTTTCTACCTCTGCTGTGTTAGTCTGTACACTGTCTTTACAGGAAATCACTAATAAAGATGCAAAAGCAATTATCAGGTACTGTTTGATAGGGTTAGTTTGTAGTTTCATTTTTTTGATAGGTTTAATAAGTATTTGTGTGATTTTGGTTTTAACCAAAATATTAGTTAGCTAAAACTTAATTTTTGTTAAGCTTTATGAATTAAAAATACCATTTTAAATAGTTTTAAAAAATTTAGAACGGCTACAATTGCAAATTGAGCTAAAGAAAGTCTTGATTTACAGTGGCTTTGTTGCGCTAAAATGGATAGTGTTTTGTTTTGTCTTTTTGAAAAAAAGGGGGAAAGACCCCTTTGATAAAAAGTGGATTAACGGTGGTTTTTTATTGTAGGAGTATTTTTTCTTGATAAGAACTATAAAACTAATTTTGTTTGCGTTTTGCCAATTTTTATTGGGTATACCTACTAAATATTTTCGGAATTAAGACGAAATATTTTCGATATCAACAATAGTTTTCTTATTTAAAAAGCAGAAATAATTACACTCCATAATTCCAAAAAAACAAAGCACAAAAAAAAGTTAAAATCTAGTCTTTCCGAAAACGTTTTTCGTTAAAAAATATGTTAAAAATATCCCTTGAAATTGTTAAGGGAATTTTTCTTCGCTTACTTCATAGTAGCTGCAAAAGCTAAGAACTAAACTTTTCGAAAAGTATTTTTTGCAATTATCGTCTTAACAACAAAAACTTAAAACCAAAATTATGAGAAAAATTTATGTAGTACTAAGTGTGATTCTAGCTCTATATTCTTGTACTTCGGATATAGATACTATGAACTTTGAATCAAAATCGATTGAACTAGCTTCAAAAAACAGTTCTGAGAATGTAAAACTATTGAGTGCTTGGACAGCGAATAGAAGCAGTCCTGTGCAGATAAATTATCAAAGGAAGTTTAAAGTAAAGATCAAAAATTTAGCATATCAAAAAGAAGTAGCCATTCATCATCTAATGAATGATGGTAATTGGACTGATATTCCCCTTGCATATGAACAATCTATTGGAGATGATGAGGAGATTTGGGTTGGAGAGGTTACTCCTGACAACGAAGTCTATAGTACAGATTTTGTAGTAAAATATACAGTAAATGGAGAAACATATTGGGATAATAATCAAGGTAAGAACTACAGTATGTTGGTAAATACTGGAGGTTATTTATCTTCAGAAACAGAAGTTGAGATAAATAAAAGTTTTACAAGATCTGCGGGAAGATCTTTTGTTATCAATATAAATGCTAAGCGTAATTATGGAGCAGTGGCTACAGCAGAGGTTGTTTACACTACTGATGGTTGGGTAACAAAAAGTACCGTTCCACTAACGTATCAAAGATATTTTAGGGTTGGATATGCGCATTATATTATGAGTCCAAATCAGTTTGATGTTGACATTTATAATACATCTATTAGAGTCCCGGATGATGTGCAATCTATTGAATTTGCTGTTGTTTATAAAGTGGATGGAGAAGAATATTGGGATAATAATTATGGAAATAATTACACCTTAAATAAAGTTAATTATTAATCAACTATATAAACACAAATCATTTATAATGAAAAAGTATTTCTATTTATTTATCAGTTTAGTCGTTCTATCTTGTAACACAGAAGATGATTTTATTGACAACCAAAAAGACACTATAACTAAGAATGATCCGCTTCTTAAAAACTTAAGTCCTGTAAAGCTTACAAAAGCTTGGACAAGCTATAGTTTCTATAGAGGTTATCAGTCCTATACTAGAAAATTTACGGTCAAAGTAGCAAACTTGGCCTACGATAAGAATGTGAATGTATATCATCAAAAATTAGATGGAAGTTGGGACGAAATACCATTAGCATATGATAGGAGTATAGATAATGGTCAAAATGAGATTTGGTCTGGCACATATAGTTTAGGAGGATATAGTGTTGATCAAGTATACGATAAAGAATTTGTTATAAGGTACGATGTTAATGGAGTTACATATTGGGATAACAATAATGGGTCTAATTATTCAATGTCACGTACAGAAGGTGCTTTCTTTGCAGACGCAAGCCTTAATGTTAGCGTAGATACTGATTTTGCAAGCTTCTCGTATTCTCCTTATGAAGATAAAAATAGGTTCAGTATTACTGTAGATGTTAGAAATCTAGCTCCTAACAAAGAAGTTGGAGTAGTTTATTCTTCTGATGGATGGGAAACCCAAAAGTATTTGCCATTGATATATCGACAGTTTTGGTCAAATGGCCCATTTTATACAATACAGAGTCCTAACAATTTTGGTATAGAAAGGTGGCAAGGGTATGTGGGGTTGAATGCTTCACAAAATCAACTGGAATATGCGGTAGTTTACAGAGTAAACGGGAAGGAATATTGGGATAATAATTACGGAAAAAATTATACAATAACCATAAATTCTAGTAATTAAGTAGAGACGTTTATCTAATGAAAAGGTCCGCCTAACATGTGTGTTTGTAAGGCGGGCTTTATTTTATTTAAAATTTTAATTCCATCTTAATATTGCTTCGTTGGTAAGGAGAATCGTTTTCTAAATCAATCTCTACAAAACCGAATTTTTTATATATGTGAATTGCATTTTTTAGGACAGTGTTAGAGTATAAAAGTATTTTTGTCCAGTGTTGTTTTTCTGCAAAATCTATGCAAAATGACATCAATTTTTGCCCTATTTGTTGTCCTTGAAATTCTGGTGAAACGGCCATTTTACCTAATTCATAAATTCCATTTTGTTTTTTGATGAGTGCAAATGTTCCTGCAATTGTAGTATTAGACTTAGCAAAGAAAATATATCCTCCATTTTGGATAATGGTTTCTTCACATCGTTCTAAAAGATCAACGTCGTGAGGTTCTACTACAAAATATTTTTCTAGCCAGGCAACATTGAGGTCTGCAAAGTCTTTTGAGTATTTTGAGTCAAACGGGATGATTTCTATTTGTCCTTTGGAGTCCATAGTGATTATTTTATGTTTTCTAATATGCGTTTACTTAAAGATTTTTCTTTAAACTGATTTTCCATATACGTTAAATGACGAGTTAAACTAATAGAAGATCCTTCGGTAAGCCATTTTACTTGTTTGTCAATAGCATCCCAGACAGGAATGAGCTGGACGTGTGTTTTTTTACCTTTGGGAGATAGTTGGAAAAGTTTTTTTCTTTTATCGGTTTTATCTACTTCGGATTTAATTAACCCTTTTGTTAGAAGCTTTTTTATAGCTTGTGTGATCGCTGGTTGTGTATATTGTAATTGTTCTTGTATTTCTGAAGTTGTAGTGTTTTTTTGATCCACGATAATTTTAAAAATTGGAAATAAATAGGGATCAAAATCTATCTGTAATCTATTATATATAATTTGAGTTTCTTTCATTAAGTATTCACTTAATCTATTTAATCTGGAACCTAAACCTAATTCTCCAAATTCTTGTAAAGAATCTTTCATAAGTATTTATATAAGTGCTTATGTAAAAGTAAACATTTTTTAGAACTATTAAAAAATATGAATTGCTTTATATCTAAAGAGGTACAAGTTTTTTAGTTAGATTTTTCTGAAGAAACAGATCTTTATAGGCTCTATTCGAATAATAATCAAATGTTTGCGAATATTGGTTTTTTGTTTACGAATACTATTTAGGGGTAGACAAAGCACACTATAGTGTGCTTGATTACGTTATAGTTTAATTACACTTTTTTTGAATATAACTGAACTTATAACTGAGAATTAGGGATTTTAAATTCGTAAATTTTTCGGAGTCAATTAAAAAGAACTCAATATTAAAATTAACCACACAATGATTATTTCAACTCGATTAAAACTTATTGCACTATGTGTATTTAGTGTACTTGCTGTCAGTGCCCAAGATCCTCAAGGAGAACTAAAACGTTGGCATAAAATCACATTATCTTTTGAAGGGCCTAATACTTCGGAATCTGCAACTACAAATCCATTTTCGGATTATAGATTGGATGTAACATTTACTAATGGAAGTTTGAGTTATGTAGTTCCAGGTTTTTATGCGGGATGTTCTGATGCTGCTGATTCCAGTTGTGATGCGGGTAATATCTGGCAAGTACATTTTAGTCCTAGTCAAATAGGAACTTGGAATTGGTCCGCCCAGTTTACTACAGGACCTGATGTGGCTATTAATGCAGGTGGATCTAGTGCTGGATTTATGGATGGAGTGACAGGGTCTTTTAACGTGATAGAATCTGATAAATTAGGAAGGGATTTTAGAAGTAAAGACCTAGGAAGGTTAAAATATGTAGGAGAACATTACTTAAAGCATATAGGAACTGATCCAGATAACCCTAATGGTCCTTGGTTTATAAAGGCAGGAGCTGACTCTCCAGAAAATGCGCTGAATTATGTAGATTTTGATGCTACACCTAGTTATAATAATAATTTAAACAAGATAGGAAGTAAAACCTGGCAACCACATCAACAAGATTATGTTGCCGCAGATGCAAGCACTTATACTTGGGACAATGATAAGGGAACAGAGATTTTAGGAATGTTAAACTATCTTTCCGAGCAAGGTGCTAATGTAATGTCTTTTTTGACTTGGAACTCGAGTGGAGATGGAGGAGCAGTTTTTCCGCATACTTTACAAGTGTCTCTTGAGGAATATGGAAATACTGCGCGAAATCAGCAGTGGAGTAAAGTGAATAAAGATCGTTTTGATGTTTCTAAGATGGCACAATGGGAAAAAGTGATGGAATATGCTGATAAAAAAGGTATTTATCTACATTTTAAAACCATGGAAACTGAAAATGATAATTTGATGGATGGAAATGGTTTTGGAAGAGAAAGAAAATTATATTATCGAGAGCTGATTGCTCGTTTTGGGCATCATTTAGCACTTAATTGGAACCTTACCGAAGAAACAACGCTTACTGATAATGTTGCAAAAAGTACAGCTAGTTACATTAAAGACTTAGACCCTTATGATCACAATATAGTAATACATACATACCCGAATCAACAAGATCAACGATATGATCCATTACTAGGATCTAGTTCTGAGCTTACAGGAGCATCCATACAGACTAATAAAAGTAATGTGCATAATGATGTAAGAAGATGGCTTGAAAAATCAAGAAATGCTGGTAAAAAATGGATCGTTGCTAATGATGAACAAGGTAGCGCTGGAGAAGGAATTCGAGTTTCTGACAAAGAAGTAAGAGAAGATGTTTTATGGGCTACATTAATGGCTGGAGGAACAGGAGTAGAGTATTATAGTGGTTACACAGATGATGATGGAGATATCAATGGAAATGATCATAGGAAACGAGGTAATAAGTATAAAGAAGGAGGATATGCTCTTGATTTCTTCAATAATTATTTACAGCCTTACTTGACAGAAATGATAAGTGCAGATGAAATTACTTCTAATGGTAATGATTATGTTTTTGCTAAAGCTGGTGAAGTCTATGCAGTATATCTCCCTGATGGAGGATCTACTAATATAGATTTGCCTTCAGGAACATGGAAAGTGCAATGGTATAACCCAAGATCAGGTGGGAGTTTAAGTGGTGCAACTACCGTGTCTAGTTCGATCTCAGCACCAGACAATAATGACTGGGTAGCTTTAATTAAGGGAGAATCTGATGGAACAGATTGTAATAATTTGCAAAATGTTTCGGCTTCTCAGGATGCTTATTTGCAAGGAACTACGTTGTTTAATACTTCAGACTTGAGAGTAGAAAGTGGTAATAGAGTGTCTTATTTACAGTTTGTGGTGCCAACTCCATCAGAAACTATTACGGGAGTAAAACTTCAACTTTCTGTTAGTACGGATGGAGGTAATGGACTTATCGAAGTGTATAAAGGAACATCAAATAACTGGACAGAAAGTACCTTGTCGAATAGCAATAAACCTGAAGAAGGAGCTCTTTTAGGATCGTTAAATACGACCTATAGTGACGGACAATCATATGAATGGAATTTATCTGGGATTAGTGCGGGAGAAACAGTTTCTTTGGTAATTAAACAAACTGGAGGGAATGACGTTTCTTTTTCATCTAAAGAAGGTTCGAATGCTCCAAGACTTATGTTAGAATTAGATTGTAATGATGATGGAGGCGGTGGAGATGGAAGCAATAGTTGTGTAGCTTTAGAAGAAAATGGAATCGTTGCTGTAGAGGCAGAGCATTTTGAAGGCCAGTCAAAAACGGATAAGCGAAAATGGTATTTTCAAGATGGAACTGTTTCTACGCCAACACCAGATCCAGACCCTAGTCACCATGCTTCTGCTAGTGGAGATGGTTACTTGGAAATTTTACCAGATACAAGAGTTACGCACGATGATCCACTAGTTAATGGAGAAAGTTTTTCTAATACACCTGGTGTGGTTGGTATTTTGGATTACAAAGTGAAATTTACTACTTCTGGAAGGTATTTTGTATGGGTACGATTATATTCCACAGGATCCGAAGATAATGGAATTCATGTTGGAATTAATGGTACTTGGCCAGCATCAGGACAGCGAATGCAGTGGTGTGCTGGAAAAAATCAATGGACTTGGGAAAGTAAACAAAGAACTAATGCAAACCATTGTGGAGAAGCCGAACTAATATATATAGATGTTCCATCTGCTGGAATACATACTATTTCTTTTTCTATGAGAGAAGATGGAGTAGAAATGGATAAGTTTGTATTATCGCAAACTTATACCAAACCAACGGGAACAGGACCGGATGAAGTTTTGGTTGACTGTGCATTATCCGTAGAAGATTTTGATCTTCAAGAATCTAGTTTATATCCTAATCCAGCCCAGGATATTATTAATATACAAGGACTGACTAAAGGAAAAGCGGCTATTTACGATATTACGGGAAGAAAAGTTATGTCTTCTATAACTATTTCGGAATCTGAAAGTAATACTGTTGATATATCTAGAATCCCTTCTGGGGTTTATTTTATGGTACTAAGAGATGGAAAAAATCAGAATATATTAAAGTTTATAAAACAGTAGAGGTAACTAACTACCTAACTATTTTTCTGAAAGGGCCGAAATTACTAGTAATTTCAGCCCTTTTTTTATGTGTATAAATTAATAATAAAGTAATATCGTTTCTTTTTAATTTATATTTCAAAATAGTTTAATTCCATCTAAGCTAATATCATATAAGAATTAGTATAAGGTGGTAAATTAATGTATTTGAAATAAAGAAATCTGGTTACACTTATTTTAGGAAAAAAGGCTGTTTTATTTCCCTTTAGTTTTATTTTTAAACTCAAATTCTACTACAATTTCTGCAAAGTATCGAATGTTTGATCTATAAAAATCTAAAGGAAAATTCTTTTCAGGATAAGGTAATCGTGTATTAATAGTGTTAGATGAATAATCTTTAATGATTAAAAGCTATAAATGAAACCACCTTGTGTAAATTAGTGTCATTCCGGCGTAGGCCGGAATCCATAATCCATAATTTATTTTACGGATACCAATCCTTTGCTAGATCAGTCCAATTTGGATTCTCTTTTTCTATTAAGTTTATTTTCCATTGCCTATTCCAGTTTTTTAATCTCTTTTCTCTTAATATAGCCTCATTAACGTTTCTAAAAACTTCAAAATAGATTAAAATATTTAGATTGTATTTTTTACTAAAACCTTCCACTAATTTATTCTTATGTTCAAAAATTCTTCTTTCTATATTATTTGTTATTCCAATATATATAGTTCCATTTTTCTTATTAGAGAGAATATATACTGAGTATTGATGTTCCGGTTTTAACATGCGTATGTGTTATGGATTCCGGCCTTCGCCGGAATGACAAGTTTTATGATTGTTTGAGGTTTATTTTGTCACCCCAGCTTAGGTTGGGATTAAAAATATCATCAATTTTTCATATGAGTAGTTGTGTTGTTTAATTAAGCTTAAAATAATACTATTATAGCTTGATTACTTGTTCAGGTTTTTATTAAATACTTCTTGAAGTATACGATTCGTATTAATACTTATACTATTTCGTTTTTGTTTCCAAAATCTTTCAGTTATTAGATTTCTTGTATAGCGTTATTGCTTTTAAATAGTTTTGTGCACCTATTTTGGTCTGATCATATATAAAACCATCTAATTCTGGATGGTTTTTTTTGATCCAAGTTACCATTTGACCTCTCTTAATATTCCAAAGCTTAAAATCAGAGTCCATTTCTATATTTTTGATTTTGGAAATTTTTTGATTTTTGATTTCTATTATTTCCGTAGAGATGAGAGGTTTTTGGTTTAGAAATTCAATTCGAGTACATGTTTTGCAGATACTTATTTCTACTTTGTTATCAATTTCTTTAATGGCTAATATTTCATATTTAGGATTGAATACAGAGTCCCATTGAAAGAATTGATAGTAATCGTTTGTAGAATAGTTCATGTTATAATCACCTTCGCTAATAGTTATACTATCTCCAATAAATTCGGATAATTCAGAATAGTTACTCTGGTTCAGTTGATTGTAATAATCTTTAACTAATTGTGCGTTATCATTTCTTGTACAACCGTTTAGAGAACAAATGCAAATAAACAAAATTAAGGAACCGACTATTGTTTTAAACCTTATCATATTACTATTTTTCTAATCCCTTTTTTAATACTTCCTGAATACCAGATAAATGTTCACTAAATTGCATCATCTGGGCTAATACCTGCGCCATTTCGTTTTTATCACCAAACCCTTTTAGTTTATTGTTTTTTACAAAGGTTTCCTTGATGGTTTTCCAACGTGCAGTTTCTTCATCAACAATAGTGTTAGTTAATTCTTTGTATTTAAGAAGGTTTGCTTCTGCGGCGCTAGTCAATGTCTGAGATTCATTTTCATAATGAGATAGGAGTAAGGTTTGTAATTCTTTCTCATTCATAATAGGAACTACTTTGGCAACTAGTTTACTCATATCACGATAGGATCCTTGTAACTTAAACGAAGGTTCAATTCGGTAAGAATCTTCCATCGCTGCTGATTTAATATAGGTGGCATTTACTTGCATTACTGTATTTCGAATTGTCACTACTTTTTCTAATACCGCTAGATAATCCTGTACTTCTTGTTTGGTATGATTTCCTTGTAATTCTATGCCTTCTTGCGTTCCAGATTCGACCATTTCAATTAGGCCATAAATATCTTCGAAATATTTACTGCTCAACTGGTGCAACACTGGATTGGAAGTTAATGCATTTTCGATCAAGCTTAACTTAAATAAATCTGCTGTATCACCAATAATATCTCCCAGATTATAAATGTCAGCTCTATTGGCTAACATGTCAGGAATCTGGAATTTGTCTCCACTTTCTGTATATGGGTTTCCTGCCATAATCACACAGAATTTTTTACTGCGTAAATCATAGGTTTTAGGATTTCCATTGTAGACGCCTTCAATCTTGCGAGTTCCATCTGCTAGTGAAATGAATTTCTGTAAAAATTCTGGATTACAATGTTGAATGTCATCTAAATATAACATTACGTTATTACCCATTTCGAAGGCTAAATTCAATTTTTTTAACTCTTCTCTTGCTGCAGAATTATTAGCTGCCATTGGATCTACAGAGGTAACTTCATGACCGATAGCAGGACCATTAATCTTCATAAATACTAATCCTAATCGATTAGCCATATATTCCATTAAAGTCGTCTTACCATAACCTGGAGGGGAAATTAATAATAGCATTCCCATTCTATCCGTTCGTTTATTATCTCCAACGCTTCCTAATTGCTTGGCAAGATTATCACCAAATAATGGTAAATAGACTTGATCAATTAATTTGTTACGCACAAAAGATGATAATACTCTAGGTTTAAATTCCTCAAGTTTAAGATCTGATTTCAAGTTTTCGGTTACTGTGTGTTTTGCTTCTCGATATCTTTCGAATGCTGGAACTTCTATAGTAGCGAAATCTGATAATTCAGTAATAAATTGGTGATAACTAAAGTCAAAGTTACCATCATTAATAGTAGGGTGACTTCCATTTAAACCTTCTATAGTTTGTGAAGGATTTACATGTACTACTTCTGAAATTGATTCCTTTTTATATAATAAAACACAAACAATTTCTTGTGCATACTCAATTTTCTTAGGATGATGTGTTTTTAGATAGGCGGTTATCCATTGTAATGTTAAGCGTATTAAATCTTTCTGACTTTTTTCATTTGTTAATTCTAATGACTTCTTAAATTTGGTAAGTACCTTTTTCTTCTTTAATTCAGTTAAAAAGGAATCATGTAATTCATTTGCAGTTTGACTAATGCAAAAGATGTCATCTGTTTGTAATTCATCAAAAAGATAATTGCTAATAGTATTTTTATATTTTTTGTCAAATAACTTTGCTTCATCAGCGAAAATTACAATTTCGTTTTCTAAATCTTTAAGTACAGTTTTATATTCTGTACTATCTGAGAAGATTTTTAAAACTTCTCCAGAGGCTTTGATAGTTTCATTCCAATAGGATTTCTTTTCAGTATTTAAACTATGCCAAAAGTATTGCGCATACGACCTAGATAGTGAGTCATATCGTAATAAACCAAGATCCTTGTTTTTGTTTACCAAAACTTTTAGAATCATTGCAGCATCTTCGTCATGAACTCCTTTTACATACCCTTCTGCATAGTTCTTACTACTTTCGGATTTTATAAGTTCCAACAATTCATTTTCACCTAAATTGGTTAGCTCATCTTTTTTAGTAGTGAACAATTTGTACGCTAAATACGCAGAACGATATATCTCTTGGTTTTCCGAAATTAGTTCTTGATCCCAATATTTTTTAGACTTTAATAATGTCTCATTTTTAATTTCTTGATAAAAATCAGTCCCTGTTAGATGGTATTGTAACGTACTATCTTTATATACAATTGTTAGATCTAGTGGTTGTTTGTTTACACCAAACTTATGTTTTCCAAGTTTTATAATATTTTCACCATCTTCATAAAGATCTTGTTTGTCTTTTAGTTTTCTTGTTGCATCTTCTTTAGCAACTTTTAAAGCAGTTTCAATAGTCTCTGCTTTACCCGCATCATCTAACTCCATTAGATTAGTAATGATATCTCGGAGTTTGTTGATCATTAGGTCAGATGCAAAATATCCGTTAATATCGGCTGTAGAATCAAAACTTAATGCTTTTTTGGTTACACCTTTTAATATTCGGTTTGCCGCGTTTTCAAGGGCAACAGCTTTTTTGTTTCTAGCTTCGATCAAGCTGTTTTTTCTAGCTTCAAACGCATTGTATACTTCTTCGCGTTTTTCAATGATCTGAGTAATAAACTCTTCGAAATCGGCAAATCTTCCTTCTAAATCTTCTAGTTGTACAGACACTTTATTTAATAATTCGTCTGTCTTTTCGGGAGTATTTGCTATATCGAGATAGTTAATAATGCTCTGATCTACAAGTTTTAACTGAGCTGCAAACTCGGCATTAGCCTCTTTACTTCCCAATGATTTTATTTTATTCTTGATACCAGCTTTTAGCTGATTAATAGTTGCAAAAATTAAAGAGATATTATCAATAATTTTGGTAGAATGCGAAGTGTCTTCGATTTGTAGATTTGACACAATATCAATCAACATTTCCAGATCTTTAGCAATTTGATTTACTTCATCTTCTAATTTTTTAGCATCTATTACTTTTTTGATGGTTTCTAACTCTTGTTGCTTTTCTTCTACGCGAGCATGGTATGGTAATAATGCTTTATCATCAAGCAGAAATTGTACACAACGCTTAGAGATTTTATCGGTTTGTTCTGCAATTTCGGTTTCAAGATCGGTAATAAATTGCTTGTCAATGTACCGTATATCATTTAAACCAATAACTTCTCCTCGTAAAGTTCGTAGTTGAGATAATACTTGTACAAAATCATCAATAGATCGAAAAGAACTACTTTTTATTTTGCCAAAAATACCTTCAGCGGCTGTTTTTGTTTCTTTAGTTACATTGGCAGCGGTTCTTCTAAGCTGTACTACTTTTTCGAACTCATCTATAGCCGCATTAGCCGCATTACTAATTTCTCCTAATGGGATATCTAATCTACATGTATCATCTTCTCTAATCCAATAATAACTATCTGTAATATCACTGGATGACTTGGCCAAATCATCATACAATCCATCATAGTTATCCTCTTTATTTAATAATGTAATGAGGGCGTGACATTCTGCCATTGCTTTTACAATATCTTTATTGCCAATTTTATATAATAAAGTATCTGTATGTTCTGAAGGGATTTCATTTCCTTTTAAGAACGGTGTTTGCCATATCTGAATAACATGGTGTTTAGTTTGCTCATCTTCCGTCTTGAAATAACATAACTCGCCATCTTGTAAAATCGTAAAACCATTACAGATAATAGGAGTTTTTACTTCTTGTTCTATAACATTATAGGACATTAAGGTATATAACCCTTTTTCACTTTCATAGAATACATATAAGAAGTCCTCTCCATTTGGCGAACTGATTTTTTGTTGAAATTGAACATCAGAAATCTCATTGGTGAATATTTTTACTTCCCCAGATTGTAAGTAATATCCATTAGGATATATAATTCCTTGATCATCTGGCAGTAATACACAGGCATCCTTAATGCATTCAATTTTTTTAACCTCTTGTACTTTATGATTGTATACAAAATATCTAGGAGCTTCTTGGAATGGTTTAATCTCTAACGCAATTAAATTACCAAGATTGGCATATCGATATTGACCATCATCAAGTGTCTGATCTACATGTTCTACTGCCTCATCATATATTCCTTTTCCATCATCCGTATTATCTTCTATTTTAATAGTAAGATCTCCACCTACAGTTTCTACAAATACTTTATCTAAAATTGAAATATGTGGGTGTGTTCCATACCGATGCATATCACGTGTGACTTCGACCCATTCAAATTCATATTGTTTTGGAAATTTAAATTCATGTTCACTACGATTATCTACATAGGTAAGTGTGTCTTCGTTTATTAACCATTTAAAGGTTTTTATGTCAGAAACACTTTCGCTTAGCTGAAAGACCATGTGTAGGTAATTACCAACAATAGCGAATTTGGAGAAGATGGTGTTTCTGTAGTATTTATATAAGTTGGTGAAGTCATCAATAAAAACAGCATCGTTGATAAGATCTAATTTTTTATTTATAAAGTGATCATCAGCGTATGTGTAAATACTAAATACATCATCTAATTTTATCTCCGTTCGTAATCCAAAATGTACATTGTATCCAAAAAGACAAAACTTTCCTATAGTTACAATATCTCTTGCAATACAGTTATTCTCTGTATTGATACGATTATTAGCAATAAGCTTTGTTTCTACACTACCGAAAACCTCTTTTCTTGCGTCATTTAATTGTGTTAAACGGTTTTGGAGTTCTCCTTTTTGTTTTTGCAAACGGTTTTGGATGATCTCGTAGGTTCCGCCGTCTAGTTGTATGTTATTTGTGTTGGTTTCTTCCATAGTTGTTACTCTACGTGTTTTTAGCGTCGATTAAAGTTTGCCAATTTTTTTCAAAGCTTCAGAAAGTTTCTCAGGTTTATTGGTACCTATTAATAATTTTTTGTTGTTTAGGAATTCCAATTGTAATCCTATATTTCCAGAAATATTAAAGGCTTTGCCTTTTCCTCTAATATTCATTCTTATTCCCCATCCACCATATTCATATATTGGGTCATATTTTCTAATATATAATTGTTTAATACTACCCCAATCATACTGTATGAATTTAATATGAAATGGAAAAAATCGGATGTAAATTCCGTCATTTTTTATTTGCGTTTCTAACTTCATTAAAGCAAAAATTAAAATTACTAATGCAAAAGAGGAAGCAGTGATTACAAGGGTAGTAGTTCCTACATCTTTGTTATTAAATAGATAGAGTAAAGCTACGATTCCAGAAATGAGTATTGACAGCCATAACCAAGATTGGCTAAACTTTTGCTTCTCTGTATAATGAATGTCAGTTGTCATATCTCTTATTTTTGTAAAGATTTTTATTTAATCTTTAGTTCCGATGTCACGCTGAGTTTACAAAACTATTTCTTGAGTTTAATTTTTTCAATTCTAGAATTCGTAGGTTTTTCAGAATCATAGATTATCATAACAGAATCTCCTATTTTACCAGTTTTAGAGAAATACAAATCGTGTTCATGTCTTGAAATCTCCTGTGTTTTCGTATAATCTTTATTCTTAATTGTGTATTTATATTTGACATGAATATTCTCTACAGTGGGTGAGAATTCATTGTCAATTTTGTTTGTCGAAATTTTTTCTATTACCGCGATTGTGCTAGTGCCATTTTTTATCAACCCTTCTTTTTTATAATAGGTGTTGAATGCTAAAACTCCAATTGCCATTAATAAAACTGCTATTAATCCTATAAATTTTTTGTTCATAATTTTATCTTTTAAATAGATGTATAAACTATAATTCCAACAACCAAAAGCATTATCAACCCAAAACCAATCAATCTTCTTCTAAATAGTGCTTGTCGTTGTTTTTTTAATTTGTCTCTGATTTCTTGCAATGTCTTTTCTGAAACTGTTTCTACTTTGATCGCTTGACTTTCTTCGTCACTTTCTGTCCATCCGTCATAGGCTTTTCGTTCTTTTCTTCTACTGTTTTTAAGAAGATTACTTAGATTATGGCCATATCCTCCCATAACTAAACTATGTATATTATGAAGGATGTAATAAGAACTACCAAAAACACAGAAACTATTAATTGCTTTTTAAAAACTGTTAATCTTTGTTTTTTTAGCTTATCTCTGATTTCTTTCAAAGCTTCTTCAGAAACGGGCTCTATTTTAATGCCTTGACTTTTGGTGTCTATAGTGCCGCTTATATTACTAAATGCTTCTCTTCTATTTCTTCGATCATTAAATTTAATCGAAGCAACCATGGCTGCTATGCTCATAATTAAACCGTATTTAAAAGTTAAACAAATCCCATCTAGTCAATCACTCGCTACCCCAAAGAGAGTTCGAGACTTTCTGGGATTGACTTTTATGGGTCTAAAAATGTATTTATGATGGTATTCATAAAGTATTGCAGATTCCTACTGTTTTATTTCCACATTTAAGCGGATTTAATTCTCCTCCAAATAAAGGAGGAGAATTTTTATGAATGTTATTTCAATTTCTGGTCTGATAACCCTAGTCCTTTTGCTAGATTAAACAGGTTACTGAATAAAGTGTTTTCTTCTTCATTGCTAGATTTCTGTTTTAAATCCATCAAAATGTTAGCGATTGTAAGGTTTTTGATATCTTCTGATGATACTCCGTATTTGGTAGCAAATTCTTTTACTTTTTCTAAAAGATTTCCTTTTACATCATCACTTCCTAAAATAGCATCTTTTACATCCTGAATATTATCAGAGTGTTTTACCAGTCTATCAAATCCTTTGGCCTTAGTTATTTGACCAACTATTTGATCAAAGAACATAGTTTCTCCACCTACAATATCGATGTTAGCAGCTTTAAGTGCTTCTCCGATTACTTCTGCCTGTGCATCTGCAATTTCTTTCTGGATGTTTATTTCGGCTAAGTCTACTTGTAATTCCTTATCTAATCGTAATTTAAACTCTTCGTGTTCTTTACCAACACCATCAAGTTTTTTCATAGCTTCTGCTTTCTCTTCGATTCCGGCAGCATCTGCAATTGCTTTTTCTTTAATTACTTCAGCTTCTGCTAATCCTTCTTCCTTGATTGCTTCAGCTTTAGCTAATATACCAGCCGCTTCAGCCTTCGCTTTTTTCTCTATAATATTTGCTTCTACTAATCCTTGACGTTCGTTAGCATCTGCTTTTGCGTGCATTACTTGTGCTTCAGACATACCAATAGTCGCTTCTTCTTTGGCAGTTGCTTCAGCAAGTGTTTTACGAGCTTCAGCTTCTTTTTCACTAGCTTCTTTTTGTGCTTGTGCCTCGATATTAATTTCTTCTGCTTTTTGCTTAGCTGCTTCTTTTTGCGCTTCAGCAGCTTTGATTGTAGTAATCAATGCTTCTTCTGCATTCGCTTCTGCTATAGTAATTTTTACTTGTTTCTCACGATCAGCAGTTTTAAAAGCCTCTATATCTTTCATGTTTTCTTGCTCTTCTACCACTCCTTTTTCTAAGGTAACACGATCACGAATTACATCTTGAATGTTTTTCTTTTCAACTTCTACTACTTTTTCCTTTTCGATCTGAGCCAAGGTTACGATACGCTCGCGTTCTGTAGCCTCTAACATTCTATCTTTTTCTACTCTTTCCGTTTCTACGGCATCAGTACGCTGTTTGTTTTTTTCTGCTACGATGATCTGGCGCTGCATATTTTCTTCGGCAACTTTTACTTTTTCTTCTGTAGCAATACGTGCAGTTTCTGATTTTAAACGTTCTTCTTCTGACACTTTTAGCATTTCTGCTTCTTCGCGTGCTTTAATATTTGCAATTTCACGTTTTTGTTGTTCTTCTTTTTCTGCTAATTGCTTGTCTAATTCTAAAATTGCTTCACGCGCTTCTACATCTTGTTTACGAATCACTTTTTCTTCATCACGTTTGATGAGGTTAGCTTTCATATTTTGTGCGGCGGTTAATTCAGTAATTTTTTTGATACCTTCAGCATCTAATATGTTGTCCATCTTTAAGAATGAAACAGGTGTCTGTTCTAAATAATCAATTGCACAATCTTCTAAAGTGTATCCATTTAGATCAGTACCAATTATATTTACAATTTCTCCTCTGAATTCGCGTCTCGCTTCGTATAATTCGGTAAATTGAAATTTCTTACCGACTGTTTTTAGAGCTTCAGAAAATTTGGCTTCAAAAAGCCCTTCTAAGGTTGATACTTCAGAGGCTCTTTCACAACCAATTGTTTGTGCCACTTTTTTAATAGAATCTACATCACTATTAACTCTTACAAAAAAAGCTACTTTTATATCTGCTCTCATATTATCCTTACAAACTAATCCATCTCCTCCTAATCGTTCTATTTGTATTTTCTTAACGGATATATCCATAATTTCCACTTTGTGGAATACAGGAACTACATAAAGCCCTTTGTCAGTGGCTACTTTAGTACCTTTGAACCCTGTTCGAACAAGAGCTTGCCCTTGAGGAATTTTTTTATAAAACATTGCGATGATCGCAAAGTATACAATGATTAAGAATAGAATTAAGCCTATTCCTATGCCAATGAATGGTAAGATGCCTGTCATAATAGTTTAGTGTTTATTAGTTTTTAAAATTTTTATTTTAGGAATTCTATTAGTCATCATAAGACTGTGCATAGTAGTAGTTTTTGTCTCCTGACTGTTTTATAATTAAAATTTCCTGATGATAGTTTATTTCCTCTCCATTTAGAGATTTAACATATATAGACATTGGATTTCCTTCTACTACTACTTCTGCGGAACCCATTTTGTCTTCCGATATTGTTGATTGAATTACTCCTTTTCTACCTATTAAGTCGATTGGAGCATCTCCATCTTTATTTAGGTTTTTAAAAAAACTTTTGAAAGGAGTAGTGAAAATTTTAGTTATTAATAGAGAAGGAATGATTCCAGCAAGGAAGAAAATAAATCCAATATCACTATTGTAACTATGAGTCAAACTTGTCGTTATCGTGGTGCACAACCACCATATAAATATCCAGCATGTGAACGTGAACATAAATGGAAGACCAACGAAGTTGAAATAAATTAAAAGAATTTGCCACCATTTTAAGGGTTTTCTTCTTTTTCCAATAACATCTTCTTTATTAACTTCTGTATTAGCAATATCTTCAAAATCTAGATTACCACCTTCTATATTACTATCAGTGTCCATATCTAGATCTAAATCCGCATCCACATCAATATCTACGTCAACATCTAGATCAAAATCAATTCCTGAAATCATTGTAAATAACCAATACAAGATTAATAAAATCATTAGTACGGTTAATACAATATTTACTTGCGAAAAAGCTATGTCGACCAATTCTTTCAATGTTTTAGTTGTTTAGTTAATTAATTGATAGTTATTTAGTTATCCCTCTTTTCAAAATCTTCCGTTTGATATATCTTAATTCTTCTAATCGCTAAACATACCAGAATTACTAAGATGAATGCCCAAAACAGTATTACAAATAGTCCTTCCATAACTCAATCATTTAAGTTTTACTGCTGTCCCATATGCTAAGATTTCTGATGCGCCTTGCATCACCATGGAAGTAGTTAGCCTCACATTAATAACTGCGTCCGCTCCTAATCGTTGCGCATCTTGATTCATTCGCTGTAATGCTTGTTCTCTAGATTGTGCTTGCAATTTGGTGTACTCTTCAATTTCACCACCAACTATGTTTTTTAGCCCTGCAAAAACATCTCTACCAATATTTCTTGCTCTCACTGTACTTCCTCTTGCTATTCCTAAAATTTGAATTACTTCTTTATTAGGTATCTTTTCTGTCGTAGATGTTACCATGATTTATTAGTTTTTTTGTTAATACTTTGTCGATTGGACCAAAAGTGGCTGATTATTAATTACTTCTATTTCTTTTTGTCATTCAGACCTAATTGCTCTTTTAGCTTAGCTAAATCATCTTCAGCATTTGTTTTTGTGATATCAACTGCTTTGTCAAGTTCTTCATCAATAGATTTTGATGCATTGGCAATATCTCCATAAGCTTCTGCTAAGGCTTCTTCTTGATTTACCTTATCCTTCATCCTTTCTAACATAGAAACTGTACTAGAGCTATCGATTTCTGCCATTTGTTTATTCACATTTTTAGTGGCAGCAGACACTTTTACTCTTGCTTTTAGCGTTTTTAACTCATTTTCCCATTTGCTTATGTTCTGTTTAATCTCGCCTACATTCTTTTCTAATTGAGATACAGAACTATCAAATTTTTCGGTTTCAAGTTTACCACGAGTTACATGTTGTAAAGATTCTTCCTTTTTAATCAATGCTTCTTTTGCTAATCGATCGGCCTCTGCACTTTCTAAATCTCCACTTTGTGCTTTTTTAAGAATAAGCATCGCTTTTTGCTGATAATCTTCAGCTTTTGCAGCAAACTCTTCGGTATCATTTTTAGATCGAATAGCTAAAGCTTTTACTTGTGCTAAAGCTTCTAGACTTTTCTCGAGATCAACCTTCATATCTCGGATTCCTTGTTCAGTCATTTTGATTGGATCTTCCATCTTATCGATAGCAGAATGTGCTTCTGCTTCACCTATTTTAAATAGTCTTTTGAAAAAGTTCATAATATTAATATTTTGAAAAATTTATAATTTGTTGCGAGTATTCACTTAATAGTAGACTTAAAGAATTTAGGGTTCCTTCTAATTCGTTTAAATCCAAGTTTTCTAACTGTAGGGTATCTCTAAAGATTACTTTTTCTCCAGTTTCATCCAGAACAAATGCTCCGTGAACGATATCCCTGTTTTTTTGAAGTAAACTGCGGTATACTAGTTCGTTTTTGTTTTTTATATTGAAAATATGTTGTTCAATAATCAAAATTGGTAATGCGACACCAATAATTAGATTTTTAATTCCTTCATTTTCTTTACTGATCATAATAATTCCATCGCCACTATTTTCGTGAATGATGTTAAAATTAAGTTTCAATAAGTAATCTTTCACCAATTGGAAGTGATCTTGCATGTGATGGTTGTTTTGACTGATTATTAGTAATTTATTTCTTGTTTCTGACCTTATATCAATATTACAAAAAGTACGATAACTTTTCTACTATATCGACGGCTAAATTGACAATGTATTGCACTGCGGATATCATGGGTATGTTATTTTTTATGATTAATGAATTAGTTGTTTGCTAAAATTTTTAGTATGTTTTTTGATTTTGCCCAAAATCAATACACTTATTAAAAGTATTTCTACTAAAATTAGCATTTATTAAATATATTAGCTAATATTGTTAGTGTAAAAGTACAATAAATTTTTATAATTGCAAATAAAATTAGCAAAAATGTCATTTTTTGGAAAAAATATTAAAAAAATTAGAAGTGTAAAAAGTTTAAGTCAACAGGCTTTTGCGGAGCTTTTTGACTTAAAAAGAGGGACTTTAGGGGCTTATGAGGAAGGTAGGAGTGAACCGAAGATAGATACGATTATTAAAATAGCTAATTATTTTAGCATTGAAATAGATAAGTTGCTAACTAGTGAACTGACCGTAAATGAGCTTTTAAAGTTTAAGGGAGATCTAACTACATACGCAGAAGATGTAAAACGTGAACAGTT
The DNA here is from genome assembly GCF_003443695.1 of Aquimarina sp. AD1. Lineage (NCBI taxonomy): Bacteria > Pseudomonadati > Bacteroidota > Flavobacteriia > Flavobacteriales > Flavobacteriaceae > Aquimarina > Aquimarina sp. AD1. The sequence continues at coordinate 4,479,498 of NZ_CP031966.1, forward strand.
TGCACTAATTCCTTGTATTACTGAAAGTACATCTGGGGAGTATATATCATTATATAATAAAGATAATTTTATAAAAGAGCTTCCTACGATTCAATTACCGGTAAATCCAGCTAAGGTTTTTAGAGGGTATACCGTATTGAATTTAGAAATGACTAATCATGATCAAGGATTTTATCCAAAAGATATCGTGATTGGAGAAAAAGTACCATCAGATGTTATTAAGAAATTGAATAATGGAACTTTGGTAGTTGCTTTAACGGACTCGAAATTAATCTTTAGAAGATTATATATTACTAAAAATAGCGTGGTATTACGCGCAGATCATAAAAACATTGAGGATGACGAGTATCCGATTTCAGAAATAAAAGAAATGTGGCGAGTACGCTATGTGTTTTGCAAACGTATTCCTGAATTTGCAGATGGTATGGAAGGTAAGTTGCAAATGATAGAACAAGAATTATTTAGAATGAAAGAAAAGTTAGGATAATTATTATATGAATATTATATAAAAAGAGGAGCGGCTGCTCCTCTTTTTTGTTTTAGAATCTATTTTTCATTATTGATCCCATTCTGTTTTCGAGGGAGAAAAATTTCTAAATGATAACATGTTTGATTTTAAAAATATATTAAGATCAGCAATTCTATATATGTAAAATTAGTATAACTGGCAGTTCGTTATAAAAAGTGCTAAAGGTATTCATTTGTTAAATGTTTTTGATATAAGTTTGATAGTAGCTTCTGGAGATTCCTGTGTAATGACTGATTCATCGAGTAAAACTCACCCGCTTTTAGAAAAAATTAGATTTTAGTGTAAGTTTTGCCTTAGAAATTATAAATTTCTCCTAATTAGAATGTTGCTGATCTTTTTTTTGATATCTTCAGTAGTTATTAAGCGTATTTAGCTTATTTATAAAAAATTATTGCAACTTTATTTCAATGGATACAATTTTTGATGCGATTAGATCACAGAATTTAGAAAGTGTTCAAAACTTTCTTGCCAAGGATGGTAGTTTGGTTAATACAAAAGATCAAAGAGGATCTACACCTCTCTTATTGTCTACTTATTACGGTTTTCTGAATATTGTTAAACTTATTATTAGTTATAACCCAAATATAAACGAACAAGATGCTTCTGGAAACACTGCTCTAATGGGTGTTTGTTTTAAAGGGCATTACGAGATTGCAGAATTATTGATTTCTTCGGGTGCTGATGTCAATATCAAAAGTTACAATGATGCAACCGCTTTAATATTTGCAGCTACTTTTGGTCAGAAAGAAATTATAAAATTGCTGATTAAAAATGGAGCAGATGTAGGTGCTAAAGATAATAATGGGTATACTGCAGCAATGCATGCTGAGAATCAGGGGATTGATTTTTCAGAATTGTCGAATGTAATCTAGTGCGTATTAATTCAGTTGTACACTATATAAAATCCGTTAATATTCGTTCTACCGATATAAAAAGGCGTTTGTTAATGTCTTCATCCACTGTAGCTACTTTTCAGTCTTTTCTTAAAGATAGTATAGGAGATGAAGTATTAATAATAAATACCAATGTCGGTATGGAGATTTATTATTATTCTGTAAATGATTATGGTAATTTTATAAAGGAAAGTGCACTTCTGTATACTCTAAAGCATATTGATAACACAAAATTAAAATTTAGAAATTCGGTTACCTCTGAAGAGGTCAAGAGAAATTTTACGGAAGCAATTATTACTTTTGCGAAGTATCCCCAGATGTTTTTGGCGTATACAAAGAAGTTTATTCGACTTAGGGATATTAATACAGGAAGTGAGTACGTAATGCCTATTTTGGATGATTTTTTTGAAGATGCTATGAGGTTATTGGCAGAAACAGGAAAGGTCCCACATTACGAAAAAATTCAAAAAGCAAAAAATAAATCTCAGGAACTAGATGGTAATCAAAAGGTGATTTATGATCTAATTTCTGAGATTTTATTAAAGAAACATAGAAATTAAACTATGTTTTTAGAATTCTGCATTTAATGGAGTCCTTGGATAAGGTATTACATCACGAATATTACCCATTCCAGTAACAAATAATACAAGTCTTTCGAAACCTAGTCCAAAACCACTGTGTTTACAAGTTCCAAAACGACGTGTGTCTAAATACCACCATAATTCTTCTTCAGGGATATTTAAAGCTGCCATTTTTTCTTTAAGCACATCAAGTCTTTCTTCACGCTGAGAACCTCCTACAATCTCTCCAATTCCTGGGAATAAAATATCCATTGCTCTCACTGTCTTTCCATCTTCATTAAGTCTCATATAAAAAGATTTAATATCAGCTGGGTAATCAAATAATATTACTGGACATTTAAAATGTTTTTCAACTAAAAAACGTTCGTGTTCACTTTGTAAATCTGCACCCCATTCGTTAATTGGAAATTTAAATTTCTTTTTCTTATTAGGTTTAGAGTTTTTTAATATTTCAATAGCTTCAGTATAACTAACTCGCTTAAAATTATTCTCCAAAACAAATTTTAACTTATCTCTAAGTAGCATTTCTGCTCTTTCCGCTTGAGGTTTTTGTTTATCTTCCTGAACTAATCGTTCTTCTAAAAATGCAAGGTCGTCTTGGCAGTTATCTAAAACAAATTGAATAACATATTTTATAAAATCTTCTGCTAGATCCATATTACCATCTAAATCACAAAAAGCAACCTCAGGTTCTACCATCCAAAATTCTGCAAGATGACGAGAAGTATTAGAATTCTCTGCTCTAAATGTAGGTCCAAAAGTGTACACCTGACCTAATCCCATTGCGTAAGTTTCTGCCTCTAATTGACCAGATACTGTAAGGTTTGTTTCTCCTCCAAAGAAATCTTGTTTGTAATCTACTTCGCCATTTCCATCCTTTGGGATGTTGTTAAGATCAAGGTTCGTTACTTTAAAAGCTTCTCCTGCTCCTTCTGCATCACTTTTGGTAATTACAGGAGTATGTACATAATAGAAGTCATTTTTTTGAAAATACTCGTGAATAGCGAACGATAGTTTCGATCGCATGCGCATAATTGCTCCGAATGTATTGGTACGAATCCTAAGATGAGCTTGCTCTCTTAATTTTTCTAAACTATGACGTTTAGGAGAAAGGATAGTTAGTTTTAATTCTTCAGAATCAGCTTCGCCTTCAATTTCAATACTTGTAGCTTTTATTTCTACACGTTGGCCTTTACCTTCACTTTCTGTTAACGTACCAGTAATTGAAAGTGCAGCGCCGATATTTATTTTTTCTATAATCGAAGCATCTATTGTATTATCTTCAATTACGCATTGAATATTTTTAATTGTTGATCCGTCATTTATCGCTATAAAACGATCATTACGAAAAGAACGAACCCATCCTTTTACACAGACAGGCTGCAATAGCTGATCACTTTGTAGTACGTCTATTACTTTAGTATGTTTCATCAATCTTATTTTTGTATGTTTTACATCTATTGGATGCAATACACAATCAATATTATCTATTTAATAATACAGTTGCGTTACTTTTTATTTCTATACTTTTTAGGGAACTACCTAAATTTGAATTTATTCCAGATTATCCGTTAAAAAATTCAAGGTAGCAAAGATAAATTTTTAATCGAATTGATGCATAGTCTTACTCTTCAAAAAATACTTAAATTCTATAGATCTTGAATTTCATTTTTTTGTGATAACAAAAATAGAGTGATTTTAAGCGATTATATAATCCGACGGTTTTTTCTAGATGAATTCTATGTAAAAACCGTAAAAGTATAGTTTTTTGGGGAAAAAATAGTTTTTTTTATTGCTTTTTTCAAAAAGAAGGTAAAAAATTCTTACAAAATAATTTTTTTTAAGTATTTGGTTACAAAGTGATTATGGTTTTTTAATCCAATTTTGGATTACAAAAAAAAAGTTAAACCTTTGTTTATTTTATCGAAAGGGGGAATTCCCCCCATGAATGGGTTTCAAAATACAAAAAGGGGATGTATATTGCATATGCAATTATGACGATTGTGTTTACGTTAAGTTTAGTTCGATAGGTTTTGGGGTAATCTATCTTACACGGAGTCTCGCTAGTTTACTAGTGAGACTTCTTTTTTTAGATTAAATTATAGCAATATTATTGTTCTTCTTCTTCAAGAAGTTCTTCATCACTTGCGATAATTTTTAAAGCAGGTTCTTTTAAGGTTTTCTTATTTGCTATACTTCGCTCTAAAGAAAGTAATAAAGAAGGGAGTAGTAAAAGATTGGCTAACATTGCAAAAAGCAATGTAGCAGATACCAATCCTCCAAGTGCTTTAGTTCCACCGAAACTTGAGATCATAAATACCGAAAACCCAAAGAATAAAACTGTGGATGTATAAAACATACTTACGCCAGTTTCTTTTAAAGCAGCAAAAACGGATTTGCGAATTCTCCAATGGTTAGATTTTAATTCTTGTCTGTATTTAGCTAAGAAATGAATTGTGTCGTCTACGGAGATACCAAAAGCGATACTGAAAACCAATATTGTAGATGGTTTTATTGGAACTCCTAAAAAACCCATTAAACCTGCTGTCATAAGTAATGGTAGGAGGTTTGGGATCAGAGAAATAATAATCATTTTAAATGATCTAAACATCCATGCCATAAATAGTGCAATCAGGACAATTGCTAATCCTAATGAAAAGATAAGGTTCCAAACTAAATAGGTAGTTCCTTTCTGAAATATTAGAGCTTTACCCGTAAATGTAACTTCATATCTATCTTTTGGGAATAGTTTTTCTAGTTTTGGTGCTAGGTTGGCCTCTATTCTTTCCATTTCTTCAGTTCCAACATCTTTCATGAATGTAGTAATTCTAGCATATTGTCCTGTTGAATCTACATAACTATTCATAGCTCCAGCTTCGGATTCAAAGCTTTTGGCATAAGGCAGAATAAAATTTCGTTCTTGACTTGTTGGTAACTGATAGTATTTTGGATTTCCATTATAATAAGTCTGTTTAGCGTATTTTACTAAATTGACTATTGATATAGGTTTAGATAATTCTGGTGTTTCTTCGATTAATTCGCTCAGTTGCTCCATTCTACGTAAGGTTGGTAATTTTAGAACCCCTTGCTTACGTTTTGTGTTGATTAATATTTCTAATGGCATGATACCATCAAATTCATCTTCGAAAAATTGAATGTCTTGGAAAAACCCAGCCGATTTAGGCATGTCTTCTAGTAAACTTCCGGAAACTTTAATCGTGTAAATGCCGATTATGCTAGCTATAAGGATGATTAAAGAGGATGTGTATATAGTGATTCTTCGATTTTTAACAGCGTGTTCCATCCAGTTTACAAGTCGTTCTACCCATCGCTTACCTAGATGTTTTAAATGCCTTTCTTTTGGTTGAGGCATATAACTGTAAATAATGGTTATTACTAATAAGCATAATATGAATAGTGCAACAATGTTTAGCGCAGCGACAATACCAAACTCTTTTAGTAGTTTGCTCTCCGTTAAGGCAAAGGTTGCAAAACCAGCTGCGGTAGTAACGTTAGTCATTAGAGTGGCGTTCCCGACTTTGGTAATAACTCGTTGTAATGATTTAGCTTTATTTCCGTGTTTTTTTATTTCTTGTTGATACTTATTTATTAAGAAAATACAATTGGGAATTCCAATAACGATTACAAGAGGAGGGATAATTGCCGTAAGAACGGTAATCTCGTATTCTAATAAGCCTAGTAGACCAAATGCCCACATAACACCTATAATAACTGCTGTCATCGAAATAAAAGTGGCTCTAAATGATCTAAAAAAGAAAAAGAAGATTAAGGAGGTAACTAGCAATGCTGCTAAAATGAATATTTGAATCTCATCCATGATGTTTTGAGAATTCATAGTTCTGATATATGGCATACCAGATACTTTTATATCCATATTGAATTTTTCTTCAAATTCTTTGATTTTTGGATTTAAAGTATTTTCAATAAACTTTTTTCGAACAATTGTATTAACAATATCCTTGTTTAAATAAATAGCACTCTGTATGGTGTTTGATTTGTTGCTGTAGATTAAGCCTTCATAGAAAGGTAATTTGTTAAAGAGTTCGTGCTGATATGCAGAAACTTTCTCATCTGTATAAATACTATCTTTTATAAAAGATACTAGCTCGAATCTAGCTGGATTATCCTTCTTTTTAAGCGTTTTTAGATCGCTTACAGAAATCACGAGGTCAATCTCACTATATTGTTTGAATGAATTATTAAAATCATTCCAGGCCTTTAATTTTGTTGGAGTAAATAGAGAACTATCATTTACGGCCATAACAATAAGGTTGCCTTCATCACCAAATTTCTCTAGAAATTCTTGATACTTTATGTTTACCTCATGATCATCTGGAAGAAGATTTGCTTCTGTAAAAGAGAATCGCATATTTTTCCATTGAAAACCTAGAAAAACTGTAATTCCAATAATAATTATAAATATAGCTGCTCTATTACGGAGTATAATTCCAGCCAATGTATTCCAAAACCCGAAAGTTAATAACTTTGCCATTCTCTATTTTCCTTGTGCAAATGTAAGAATTTGAGGTTTTAATACTTAAAAAATATTCAAAAGAAAATGAATAAATAATAATGAGTTAAAGCTTTAAGTAAAAAGTGAATTTAAAAGCGATATTGTCTTCTAGTTTTGGTAAATGATATGCCCCATATCTATAGGCAAAGCTCAACCCAAAGCCAGCAAAAAGCTTATTTATTTCGAATCCAGATTCTTGATATCCTTGCTGTAGGGAATTGAAATTAACTCCTTGGTGCTTATCACGATTACTTACATCTCCAATAGCGTATCGAGTTATTAAAACCATTTCAGGTTTTAGCCAACTAGCTATTTTAAAAGGCCTTAATCGGTGTCTGACTTGCAGTGTAGCTAATCTATCGCTAAAAAACTCACTAAAATACATGGTTTCAAAACTTCTTCGTCCTGCAACAGAAAACCTCTGAAAGATAGTTTCTTTTGTTGGGGCATTGGGATATGCGTGGTATAAATGTGTTAATGGGATATCTCCGCTGGCAATATCAGCTTCAAGAAGTAAGCTAGTGCTCGATTGATTAAGACGGTTAATAATGTATTCCGCTTTGACTCCAATTTTACTATAGTTAAAATCACTATCAAATACGCCTTTGTATCCTTGGGTGTATTGAGCTGTTATTTTTGGATAACCATCTTGTATTTCTTTAAATCCACTCGGAGTTTTTAAGAATTTACTAAATGGACTCCATCTAAGTGCAATTGTGGATTCTGCTGTTTTGTAGCTGGAGAAGGAATTACCATTATTGAGATATGTATAGCCTCCTGTTTGATCAATGTTACTTACAGAAAATTGAGTTTCGGATAATAATTTAGGTAAAATTCTATGTTGTAAGCTTGTGCTCCATGTTCTGTGTTTATAATAAAAATCAATATTTACTAAGCGTGGTTCAAATAAAGAATAAACACGTCTGTCGGTTAGATAAAAGAAACTTCCAACTTCTTTGAGGTCATCTGTGTAATTTATGTTTAACCAAGATCCTGAATCTTTATTAAGTAAAACACCGCCGCCAAGACCGAATTTAAACCTTCCATCTCGAAATCCATAAACTAAGTATCCTTCGGTTCGGAATCGTTTAGAGAATTTCTCATTGGTTAAACCTCCGATTCCTAAACGTAAACCTTCAAAATTATTATATTTTATAGGATAGGTTAGGTCAAAGTCAAAAAAACCAACGGGATAATACCCAATATTAAAACTTTGAATAACGTCTATTCTTCTTTCAATATTTTGAGCTTGAACAATACTGTCTACTATTGAAAAAGAATTTAGATCTTTTGCTGTAATTGCACTTGTTCGATATTTATTCCAATAATCTTCATCTCTGGTAGTGGCTTCAGGATCTATTTCTATAGCAGATTGTTGCAGTTTAATTTTGACATCTTTTTTGGTATTGTAGTCAAAGAAATCTGTTTTTGAAATTAGAAAATCATTATTGCCGGTAAAACTTTTCTTGTCATTCCCTAATCTACCGACAGATATTTGTCCACCAAACAAAGTTACTTTCTGTTTTCCGATCCCCGGTCTTATGGTAACTTCTTGATTTAGTGGGAACCATAATTTTTCTTTTGGATCATATTTAAAATCGTGATTTACTAGGACATTGAGTTCTCCTCTTAGTTCTGCTACTGCCTTTTGGATAGCAAGTGTTTCCATGTCTAAGTACAAAACACCTTCTAAACTGGCAATTCTTTTGGATCTTCTAGGTTGGAATAGAATTACGTATGCAGGCCTTTTTCCTTGGGTAGTATCTAAAACTTTATAATAATAGTTTTTGAGGGCCCTATTGGATAAAGGTCCAGCATATCTGTTATTAAAGATTACATAGTTTTCTTTATACAGCGAATTGGATTGAATTTTAATGCCTAGAACATTGTAAACTGGTTTGTTAAAACCTGTCATTCTCGAAGCAAGAACGCTTTCTTTTTCATCACGCCCCTTATTAAACTCATGTAGGCTAACTTTTTCTGAAAGAAAAGAATGTGCGTCATTAAAAATCCGTTCCATATCTACTTTTGTAGTGTCCGGAGTTTCAAACGTAGCCTGATTATCTTCAGTAATTTTAAATTTATTATAAGTTTTATAACTATAACTTTTTAATGCCTTGTTAGGGTTGTTTTTTGTTTTATTTGATATAGCTTGTTTGATAATATTAGAAGCAACGCTTCCTGGGATATCAAGTTTTACTGCTGCTAGATTTTCTGATTTAGGAGAAAGCTGTATTTCTACCTTAACAATATCTTCAGATTTAATGGAGAAGTTCTTGGTAGTGTACCCTATGTAGCTAACAGTTAAGTTTATTGGATAACTTTCGCATCGTATTACGAATTCTCCAGTCGATGAGGTTAGTGCATATGAATTATGATCCGTTTTTACCGTAGCGAACGGTAATGCTTGGTTGGTGCTTTGATCAATTACTTTTCCGGTAATGCTAATTTGAGATAGTACAACAAAATGAGTGAAAAATAATAAACAGAAGAGTTTGTTTTGCATTATCCGATTTGATTCATAGTAATTGAAGATATACAAAAGTGTTTTGTTCTTAAAACACTTTTGTATACTATTGTTTTTGAAAAAGTATTATACAGTCATAATTTCCTTTTCCTTAACTGATAACATTTCATCAATCTTTTTGATGTAACTGTCAGTTAATTGTTGAATATCTGATTCGGCATTTTTTGCCATATCTTCAGATAAACCATCTTTTTCTAATTTTTTAATTTCATTGTTGGCATTTTTACGGTCATTACGTACACCAACTTTTGAGTCTTCTGCTTCTGCTTTCGCTTGTTTTACTAAATCTCTACGACGTTCTTCGGTTAGAGGCGGTACACTAATGATAACGCTTTCTCCATTGTTCATAGGATTAAAACCAAGATTAGCCATCAAAATTGCTTTTTCGATTTCTTGAATTAAAGATTTTTCGAATGGTTGGATCGTAATTGTTCTTGCATCTGGTGTATTTACATTTCCTACCTGGTTTAATGGCGTAGGATTTCCATAATACTCAACCATAACACCACTAAGCATTGCTGGTGATGCTTTTCCTGCTCTTATAACAATTAGTTGTTTTTCTAAATGGGCGATAGCACCCTGCATAGATTCTTTAGTTGAATCCAGAATAAAATCTACTTCTTCGTTCATCGTAATATAATTCTTTTCTTTTTTTAGTTGATCAAAAAACGAGCCACTTTTTGTCTTGTTACAGATTTACCTTTGTTCCGATAGATTCTCCAGAAATGACCTTTAATAAATTTCCTGTTTTATTCATATCAAAAACTATGATAGGTAATTCATTTTCCTGGCTTAACGTAAAGGCGGTTGTATCCATAACTTTAAGTCCCTTGCTTAAAACATCATCAAATGTAATAAAATCAAATTTAGTGGCTTGAGAATCTTTTTCGGGATCTGCTGTGTAGATTCCATCTACTCTTGTTCCTTTAAGAATAACATCGGCGTTAATTTCTATAGCTCTTAATACTGCTGCAGAATCTGTAGTAAAATAAGGGTTACCGGTTCCTCCACCAAAAATTACAACTCTTCCTTTTTCTAAATGTCTAATCGCTCTTCTTTTGATGAACGGCTCAGCTACTTCATTAATTTTTATTGCAGATTGTAGCCTTGTTGGAATTTCGGCATCTTCTAAAGCACTTTGTAATGCTAATCCATTAATTACAGTTGCAAGCATTCCCATATGATCGGCTTGCACTCGGTCCATACCTTTGCTGGCTCCTGCAACACCTCTAAAAATATTACCGCCTCCTATAACAATGGCAACTTCTACACCTCTATCAGTTATCTGTTTGATTTCGTTAGCATATTCTGCTAGTCTTTTAGGATCGATTCCGTATTGACGTTCTCCCATCAGGGCTTCTCCTGATAATTTTAGTAATATTCTGTTGTATTTCATCATTTGCTTGAACTGTGGTGCAAATATAATGATATTCTTAATTTAGAAAATACTTTACTAAGTAAAGGTAAATCTAAAAATAAAAGCTTTAGAGTATTGTAAATATCGAATGACTAATAAAAAAGGGTTCTTTTCCCCTGACGCCCCTATTGATTGGTCTTTAAGAATGTCATAGGTTTGCCAAAGGAAAACATAACAGAGGGAGATGAGGAATATTTTTGAAATAGTGAAGAAGCGTTTTTTGAACTTACAAATTCACGAAAGTGTAATTTGTATTCTAGACTGATTGGGGAGTTAGTCTTTTTTGGGGTAGCATTTTGGAGGGGTCCAAAATGTTAAAGAAAATGTTTCGGAAACTACTAGAAAGTATTTCGAAAAATGACGAAAAAACCGCTTCAATCGAAGCGGTTTTTGATTTTTAACACAGGAAATTAATCCTTATTTTTAGTGTTCGACTATAGAGAGATTCTTTCGAAACTTACTACAGAAACATCGCCTAATGTTTTTACGTAGTCTCCAACAGTCTTCTTTTCATCTTTAATGAAGTTTTGATCAAGAAGACATTGCTCTTGATCAAGAGTAGTGTTGTCAGAAATAAATCTTTCTAATTTACCAGGAAGGATTCTGTCCCAAATTTGCTCTGGCTTTCCTTCTGCTTTAAGTTCAGCTTTAAGTTTTTCTTCAGCTTCAGCTATTACTTGATCAGATAACTGAGATCTTGAGATGAACTGAGGAACATTTTTTAATGTTTTACCAAGTCTACCAAGCTCAATATTTTCTTTCTCTATAGCAGCGATTCTTGCTTGAGTTTCTGATGCTACAAATTCTGGATCAAAATCTTTGTAAGATAATGTAGTCGCACCCATAGATGCAACCTGCATAGAGATATCTTTAGCAAGAGCTTCTGCGGAATCAATGCTAGAAGATAATCCTGTAAGAGCACCAATTTTATTACCGTGGATATAAGACCCTACAAAAGGAGCTTCTAAAACTTTAAAGTCTCCAATTTCGATTTTTTCACCGATTACTCCTGTTTGTTCAATAAGCTTGTCCTGAACACTCATTCCGTTAAAATCAGCAGCTAATAATTCTTCTTTAGAAGAACTGTTAAGAGCTAATTCTGCTAATTCTTTTGCTAAAGAAACAAAAGAGTCGTTTTTACCTACGAAATCAGTTTCACAGTTAAGAGAAACAATTACACCTTTATTTTTAGCGTCATTAACTTTTGCGATAACTGCTCCTTCAGAAGATTCTCTGTCAGCTCTTTTATCAGCTATTTTTTGTCCTTTTTCTCTAAGGATTTTTATTGCTTTGTCAAAATCTCCATCAGCTTCAACAAGTGCTTTTTTACAATCCATCATTCCGGCACCTGTAGCTTTACGTAATTTACTTACTTCTGCGGCTGTAATTTTTGCCATATCGTTTAAATATTTAATGTGTTTGTGTAAAAAACAAGTCGCTTAGTTTTTACTATTGTGAAAGTAAAGAACTAAACGACTCATTAATTTATATTAAAGTTAAGTTTTGTAACTTATTCTTTAATAATATGATTCTTAATGATTGAAAGCAATCAATGAATGTTTATTCTTCTTCTTGCTTGGCTGCTTCAGCTACTGCTGGAGCTTCCTCAACCTTAGCTGGAGCTTCTACAGCAGGTGCTGCTGGAGTTTCAGCTTTAGCAGGTGCCTTTTTTTCAGCTTTTGCTGAAGCATCTGCTTTAGGAGCTTCTTTAGAAGCTTTTCTTTCACTTAATCCTTCGATAATAGCATCACTTACATAAGTCATTACTTTGTCGATTGATTTAGAAGCATCATCATTTGCAGGGATTACATACTGAACCTGACGTGGATCAGAGTTAGTATCAACCATTGCAAAAATTGGAATGTTTAATTTCTGAGCTTCTTTTACCGCAATATGCTCACGAGTAATATCTACAACAAATAATGCACCAGGTAGACGAGTCATATCAGAGATAGAACCTAAGTTCTTTTCTAATTTAGCTCTTAAACGGTCTACTTGTAAACGCTCTTTCTTGGATAATGTGTTGAAAGTACCATCTTTTTTCATTCTATCGATAGCAGCCATTTTCTTTACGGCTTTACGGATAGTAACGAAATTAGTAAGCATTCCACCAGGCCATCTTTCAGTGATGTAAGGTTGGTTTGCTTTTGCTGCTTTTTCAGCAACGATTTCTTTTGCTTGTTTTTTGGTAGCAACAAAAAGAATTTTTCTACCAGATGCTGCGATTTTCTTTAAAGCTTCACTTGCTTCGTCAATCTTTGCAGCTGTTTTGTATAAATTGATGATGTGGATTCCATTACGCTCCATATAAATATATGGTGCCATATTAGGATCCCATCTTCTTGTCAGGTGACCAAAATGTACACCTGCATCAAGTAAGTCTTTTACTTCGATATTGTTTGCCATTTTTGTAATAGTTTACGTTCTGTTGAATTAGCAATATTCAAGTGGCTATCGCTTTTGATAAGGCCTTGAATATTTAGATGCTAAACTAACCTCCCTAAAATCGGGGATAACAACAAATACTGTTTTAATAAATTAACGTTTAGAGAACTGGAATTTCTTACGAGCTTTCTTCTGTCCGAATTTCTTACGCTCTACCATTCTTGGGTCTCTTGTCAATAAACCTTCTGGTTTAAGGGTTGCTCTGTTTTCTTGATCTAACTCGCACATCGCTCTAGATATTGCTAGACGAATTGCTTCAGCCTGTCCTGTGATACCACCTCCATATACGTTTACATTTACATCGAACTTTTCCTCATTGTCTGTTAGGGCAAAAGGTTGGTTCACTTTGTATTGTAATGTAGCAGTAGGAAAGTAATCGTTAAGATCTTTTTTGTTGATCGTAACTTTTCCAGAACCTTCTTTAAGGTAAACTCGAGCTACAGCCGTTTTTCTACGACCAATTTTGTGAATAACTTCCATTACTTAAATTCTTTTAAGTTAATAGTTTTTGGTTGCTGAGCATCTTGCTTGTGATCTGCTCCAGCATGTACCTTTAAATTACGGAATAAAGCTGCTCCTAATTTGTTTTTAGGTAACATTCCTTTTACCGCTTTTTCGATTAAACGCTCTGGGTTTTTGTCAAATAACTCCTGAGCAGTAAGACTTCTTTGCCCTCCAGGGTAACCAGTATGACGGATATACGATTTATCAGTCCACTTTTTTCCTGTTAAATTGATTTTTTCGGCATTTGTAATAATTACATTATCACCGCAATCAACATGTGGGGTAAAGTTAGGCTTATGCTTTCCTCTTAATAGTATTGCTACTACAGAAGATAGACGTCCTAAAGTCTGTCCTTCAGCATCTATATGTAACCATTCCTTAGAAACGGTTGCCTTATTGGCAGATACTGTCTTGTAACTTAATGTGTCCACACTAACTAATTTTACTAATTAAACATTCCTTTCCTATATAAAATAGGGGTGCAAATGTACAATTATATATTTATATAGCAAACAGGTAATTGATATTATTTTGTGTCTATGATGCGTTGGTTTTCAGATAGATCAATTTCTGATGATTTTTTATGGGTTTTAAACTTAAAATATCTTTTTGGTGTTAATTTTTTACTAAATATAGATAGTAACTGTGACAAAGATTCATAATTTATGTCCTGTATTAAACATCAATCAACAAAACTAATCAACATGAAGTACGCGATCCATGTGCTAGGATTCCTTCTTTTTACACTGTTTTCGAATGCTCAAGATTCTACAGTGGTGAAAAAAAGAGTTTATACTACGAAACCTCTAAATGGTTCAGAAGCACCAACAATTAATGGATTAATTGAAGAATCTAGTTGGGATCTGGTAGAATGGTCTGGAGATTTTATTGAAAATGAGCCAGATGAGAATACACCTCCAAGTCAACAAACAAAATTTAAAATTTTGTATGATCAAAAATACCTATATATCGCTTATAGATGTTATGATACAGAACCCGACAAAATAGAAAAGAGATTATCTAGAAGGGATGGTTTTGCTGGAGATTGGGTAGAAATTAATTTAGATAGTTATCATGATAAACGAACAGGCTTCTCTTTTACAATTACTGCCGCAGGTGTAAAAGGAGATGAGTTTATATCTGATAATGGTAATAATTGGGATGGTAGTTGGAATCCTATCTGGTATACAGCAACTAATATAGATGATCAAGGATGGACAGCAGAGGTTAAGATTCCTTTAAGTCAATTAAAATTTGGTAAGAGTAAAGAACAAATATGGGGTTTACAGGTAAACAGAAGGTTTTTTAGAAAAGAAGAGCGATCTGTATGGCAGCGAGTACCTCAGGATGCGCCTGGATGGGTTAGTGAGTTTGGCGAGTTACACGGATTAATTGATATAGAGCCGCAAAAACAGTTAGAGATTCAACCGTTTGTTGTTACTCAATATGACACTTTCCCCGAAGAAGATGGTAACCCCTTTAGAGATGGAGATGATTTTAAATTGAATGGAGGATTAGATGCTAAAATTGGGATTACTAATGATCTTACAATGGATTTAACGGTGAATCCTGATTTTGGACAAGTAGAAGCAGATCCTGCGGCTATAGCATTGGATGGTTTTCAGATATTTTTTCGAGAGCAAAGACCGTTTTTTGTGGAGAATAAAAATATTTTTGATTATCGTTTTGCGAATGGTCAAGATAATGTCTTTTATTCCAGAAGAATTGGAAGAAGTCCACAAGGTTCTATAGGATCTAGTCCTATTAATACAGAGTTTGTTGATAGGCCAACTAATACAACAATATTAGGTGCTGCTAAGTTTAGTGGAAAAACAAAGAATGGTTGGTCAATCGGAGTCTTAGAAAGTGTAACACAGCGAGAAATAGCGAAAGTAGAAGACGCCGATGGTAACAGGCGCGAAACTATTGTAGAGCCTTTGACAAATTATTTTGTTGGTAGAGTTCAGAAAGATTTTAATGATCGTAATACGTATATTGGAGGTATTTTTACGGCTACGAATAGAAATCTCGGTGATATTTTGAATATTGATTATGAAGATCCTAATACCGATGAGACTTCAGAATTAGTTGGGTTAAGAGAAAATAATCTAAATTTTTTAAGAAAATCAGCATATACCGCAGGATTAGATTTTAGACATAATTGGAAAGATAGAAAGTATTTTGTCGAAGGAAATTTAGTAACAAGTCATGTAGAAGGGTCTAAAGAAGCCATAGAAGCGACCCAAAATGAATTAACACATCTTTTTCAAAGAGTAGATGCAGATCATGTAAAAGTAGATCCTAATAGAACTTCACTTACGGGTACTGGCGGTAAGCTTATCGGTGGTAAATCAGGTGGTGGAAATTGGAGGTATACCGGAGGGGTTTTTTGGAGGTCGCCAGAATTAGAGTTAAATGACGTTGGGTTTTTAAGGCAAGCTGATGATATCAGACAATTTGCTAATGTTAGATATTTGTTTTTAAAACCTACTAAATTTTATAGAAGAGCAAATCTGAATTTTGAGCAAACTTCGGCATTTGATTTTGAAGGAAATTTTAATAGAATTCAATATGAGTTTAATGGTTTTATTAACTATAAAAATAACTGGTGGACAGAAGTAGGAGCAGCTCATAAGCCCAGAATTTATACAAACACAGTATTAAGAGGGGGTCCTCGCTGGAGATTTTCTGAAGAGAATTTTGCCTTTCTGTTTTTTGGTTCGGACAGTAGGAAAAAGTTTAATTTTACTATGGGGTATGTTAATTCTGGTGCTAGACAAAATAATTTTACCTTTCATAGATATGTGTTAAGGATGAGATACCAACCATTTAATGCATTAAGTATTTCCTTAAATCCAGAATTCGAGAGGAATCCTAATAAAACTCAGTATGTAACAGAAGTAGATTTTGCAGGTACCCCAAGATATATAACCGCTAGAATCGATCAGCAGACATTAAGCGCAAGTGTTCGTCTAAATTATAATATCAACCCTAATCTTACTATTCAATATTATGGACAACCATTTATTTCCAGAGGTACCTATACAGATTTTAATTATGTGAATAATCCTATTGCTTCGGATTTAAATGAGAGAGTTACATTGTATAATGATAATCAAATTTCTTTTGCGGATGATTTATACTCTGTGGATGAAAACTTAGATGGCGTAATAGATTATACTATTGATAATCCTGATTTTGCTTTTGTACAGTTTCGATCGAATTTGGTTTTACGTTGGGAGTATATACCAGGATCAGAGATTTTTCTTGTATGGTCACAAGGAGTTAATGGCTTGGGTGATCCAGGAGATCATCTTTTTAGGAGTTTAGACAATCAGATTTTTGGTCAGCAACCAGAAAACACATTTTTGATTAAGGCTACTTATAGGTTCGTATTATAAAATTTTTAAAAAGGTTTTAAGAAAGTTTTTCATCAAGATTTTTTACGTGTATTTTGCAATACTTAAGAAGATTATAATATGAAAAAAATTTTAGGGCTTTTTGTTTCTATATGTATTATCGGATGTACTACTTCTAAAACTGAACAGAAAAAGGTTGTTGTTACTGATCCAGAGCCTGTGTTAACTAAAAAAGATTCATTGTCACTTTTTTTGGATCATTACGAGAAGTTTTTTGCAACTAATTTTAATATTTCAGAATGTCCTGGAGCTGCTATAGTGATTGTTAAAGACTCTACAGTTGTGTACAAAAAAGGTTTTGGTGTAAAAGAGATCCATACAACTGATTCTGTAGATGTGAATACGGTATTTAGAATAGCAAGTCTATCAAAAGGAGTTACATCAGTGCTAGCTGGAAATTTGGCTGATAATAATGAGATTAAGTGGAAGCAAAATGTTAAAAAATCAGTAGGTATATTTAACTTAAGAGATAAAGCACAAGCAGAAAGACTTACTGTTAATCATTTGTTGTCTCATACGTCAGGATTATATAAGTATACTAATTCTAAATTGATTCATAAAGGGATGTCATTGCAGAACATTATTGCAAACTTTAAAAGGAATGGTGTTGTAGCTAAAGAAGGCACTGAATATGAATATCAGAATGCTGTTTTTTCTGTAGTAGAGAAGGTGATGGAGAATAATACGGGAAAGTCATTTGAAGCATTGTTAAGAGAACGATTGTTTGTGCCTGCAGGAATGAAAAATGCATCCAGTAGTTATTCAGATATTAAGAAAAACTCTAATGTTGCGTTACCACATAAATGGAATCATTATTCTAAGAAATATTATTTAACAAATCTTCATGAAAACTATTATAATGTTGCTGCCGCTGGAGGGGTTAATGCTTCTATTTCTGATATGGCAGAATATTTAAAAGTGCTACTTGGAAATCGTCCTGATATTATTTCTAAAGAAAGCTTAATAGAAATATTTAATCCGATGATCTGCACAAGTGATAAAGATACGTACGTGAATTTGTGGGATGGTGTTTCTGACTCTTATTATGCAAAAGGATGGAGGGTTTTAGATTACAGAGATAGAAAGGTTGTCTATCATGGAGGAAATGTAAATCAGTATAAAACGCAATTAATGATAGACCCAGAAAATAAGATAGGCGTTTGCGTATTGTTTAATGGGCCAAACACTTTTAATGGCCCAGTAATACCGACATTTTTGAATTACTATGATTTTTTTACTGCAACAATGGGAGGGTAGTGGAGAGTGAATGGTTTTTCAAGTAAATAAGGTGTATTTTGCAAATACTAAGAAGGAACAATAAATCGTTATTAATATTTAAAACTCAAAAATAATGAAAACTAATTTTTTTCTTTTTGCTATTTCTATTGCATTGTTTTTTACCTCTTGTAGTTCCGATGACGACAATGGAGGGGATATGGTCTCATTAGTTGGAACTTGGGAGCTTACTTCTGCTTCTGGAGCGTTGCCAGTTGATTTAGATATGGACGGAAATGCTTCTACTAATTTATTAGAAGAATTGCCTTGTTTTGAAGATACAATTGTGGTAAGTGATGATAGCACATATAATCAAAATGTCACACAGATTGATGTTAATGTAACTCCAGATTTACCTCCGGTAGTTACTGCTGACTGCACAGGTCTTATACTTGAGGTAACAGGTGAATGGGCTCTAGCAAGTGGTCAATTAACATTTACTCCAACTGGAATGGATCCAAGAACAGTGATGATTACACTTACAGAGACAACACTTTCTTTTACAGATGAAGTTGAAGACTTAGGAGCTGTTGATTTAGTTTTTACGCGTCAATAAGTTATTTGTTATTGTGGTTAAAATAAAAAGCGCTTCCTTAAACAGGGAAGCGCTTTTTATTTCTTTTTACTAAAAAAAGGAGTTACTTGTCTTTTTTTGCTAGTGATTCTTGGTGTTGCTTTTCTGCTAATAGTTTTTTCTGATAACGACCTTGCACAATATCTACAATTACAAGTACAACAATTACAAAATAGAATGTTGTTTTACTCATTTGTGTAACTTCATTATTAAAAATATGGAGATGTGCTAAATGACCTCCTTCTGATAATAGCATAATACCTACTATGAATAATATAAAAAGCCCTAATACTTCATACATTCTATTTTTCTGAAGAAAGTTAGATACTTTATCAGCTAAAACGATCATTAAAACACCGCCTAGTACAATTGCTATAGACATCAAAACAAGTTGCGGTACATATTCCATATCGCTGGTTAACGCCATTGCACTTAAAATAGAGTCAAAAGAAAAAACCAAGTTCATAATTACGATCCATAAGATGACTTTGTTTATAGAACCTTTTTTATCATCTTTTTCTATTTCTTCGTGCTCATTAAGTAACATCATGTGCCAAATTTCTTTGATTGCTGTATATATAATAAATACACCTCCTGCAAGAACAATTAAGCTATGGACATTAAATTCGAACTCAAGAATGTTATTGTCATGAAGACTAAAGAAAGGTTCTTGGAAAAATTGTATTACAGACATAAGTACAAAAAGCAAAACTATACGAAGTACAATTGCTAATCCAACTCCCATTTTTCTTACGAAACTTTGTTTTTCTGGAGGTGCTTTTTTTGATTCTAAAGAAATGTAAAGGAGATTATCAAATCCTAAAACCGCTTGCAGTAGTACAAGCATTAATAGGGTAATGAGACTTTCAACGGTAAAAAGTTGTTCCATAAAATAAGTGTTGATTGGTTATGTTATTAAATATGAATATAATAATACTAAGTGCAGTTACAGGTTAGTGGGCTTCTAGCCAATTTTCTCCTAACCCCATATCTACATCTAAAGGAACTGCAAGTGTATATGCATTTTCCATTTCTGATTTTATAAGAGATTGTATTTTTTCTAATTCAGGTTTGTATACATCAAAAACCAATTCATCATGTACTTGCAGTAGCATTTTTGTCTTATAATTATCCTCTTTTAATTTTTGATGAATATTGATCATTGCAATTTTGATAATATCCGCAGCACTACCTTGTATTGGTGCATTTACTGCATTTCGTTCTGCTGCTCCTCTAACAACGGCGTTAGCGGAGTTAATATCTTTAAGATAACGACGTCTTCCTAATACTGTTTGGACATAACCATTTTCTCTAGCGAAATCTACTTGTTCGCTCATGTAATTACGTAGTTTAGGATAGGTTTTGTAGTAGGTGTCTATAAGTTCTTTGGCTTCACTTCGAGAAAGATCGGTTTGATTGCTCAGTCCAAATGCAGAGACGCCATATATAATTCCAAAATTTACAGTCTTAGCATTACTACGTTGTTCTCTAGTAACTTCCTCAATAGGTACATTGAAAACTTTTGCTGCGGTAGATGCATGAATATCTTCTCCGCTTTTAAAAGCATTGATCATCGTTTCTTCTTCACTTAATGCAGCAATGATTCTTAATTCTATCTGAGAATAATCGGCTGCTAATAGAATGTGTTCAGCATCTCTTGGAATAAATGCTTTTCTAACCTGCCTTCCTCTTTCTGTTCTAATCGGGATATTTTGTAAATTAGGATTATTAGAACTAAGTCGCCCAGTTGCGGCTACAGTTTGCATATAATCTGTGTGTACACGACCTGTAGATTCATTAATTTGGTTAGGTAATGCATCTACATAGGTGCTTTTTAGTTTAGATAATCCACGATAATCTAGTATGTTTTGAATGATTTTGTGATCCTTAGCTAGGTACGATAAAACATCTTCTGCGGTAGAATATTGACCAGTTTTTGTTTTCTTTGGTTTGTCGACCAATTTCATTTTTTCAAAAAGAATGATTCCTAATTGCTTAGGCGAAGCAATGTTAAACTCTTCTCCAGCTTCTTTATATATGTCAGTTTCTAACGTTTTAATGTCATTGTTCAGTTCTTCTGATAATGACTGCAAAAATTCATTGTCTAGATTAATTCCTTCTATCTCCATCGCTGCTAGAACTCTTAGTAAAGGAACTTCTATGTCTTCAAAAAGAGATAATATATTAGCTTCATTAAGTTCTGGAGTAAAGTGTTCTTTAAGTTGAAATGTAATATCGGCATCTTCCACTGCATACTCCGTTTGCTTTTCTTGTGGAACTTGTCTGAAAGATAATTGGTTTTTCCCTTTTTTTCCTATCAGCTCAGTTATTGAAACTGGTGTGTAATTAAGATAGGTTTCTGAAAGGACATCCATATTATGTCTCATATCTGGGTTGATTAGATAATGAGCTAGCATAGTGTCAAACAATTTTCCTTTTACATCTAGATTATATTTGGCTAATACTTTGATGTCGTATTTTAAATTTTGACCAATTTTGGTAATATTTTCATCTTCGAAAAAAGGTCTTAGTTGTTCGATTAATTCTTGAGCTTCATTTTGATTCTCAGGAAAAGGAATGTAGAACCCTTTTCCTGCTTCCCAAGAAAATGAGATTCCTACCAATTCTGCAGTAAGAGGATCGAGTCCAGTTGTCTCTGTGTCAAAACAAACATTTTTCTGCTTAAGTAGATTTTGAATAAATAATTTCATTGCCATTCCAGGAGCTACACTCTGGTAAAAATGTTCTGTATTTGCAATTGTTTTTCTACTAGAAAATGAATCTGTAGCAGTATTGGTATCTTGATTGCCACCAAACAATGAAAATTGACCCGCACCAGCTTGTTCCGATTGCTTATTTGAAGAAATAGTTTTTGTTGGGGTAGGGGATTCAGATGGAAAGAAGATTTTAGTGAATTGATCAGTCAATCTTCTAAACTCGAGCTCTTCAAAAATTTCCTGTACTTTTTTTGCGTCCGGTTCAGAAATTTCATAATCCTTTGCGTCGAAAG
Organism: Aquimarina sp. AD1; assembly: GCF_003443695.1. NCBI lineage: Bacteria > Pseudomonadati > Bacteroidota > Flavobacteriia > Flavobacteriales > Flavobacteriaceae > Aquimarina > Aquimarina sp. AD1. The sequence continues at coordinate 4,501,206 of NZ_CP031966.1, forward strand.
TAACATCACAATCGAGGATAATCGTTGCTAATTTTTTAGAAAGAAGCCCTAACTCTTGATTAGCTTCTACTTTTTCTTTCATCTTGCCTTTTAGCTGATCTATATTCTCAAAAAGACCTTCCATAGATCCATAAGCAGCAATGAATTTCTTGGCAGTTTTATCACCAACTCCTGGTAAGCCGGGAATATTATCCACAGCATCTCCCATCATTCCAAGGTAATCAATCACCTGCTCTGGATGTTCTACTTCAAATCTTTTTTGTACTTCGGGTATTCCCCAGATTTCAATACCATTGCCCATGCGAGCTGGGCGATACATAAAAATGTTTTCGGACACCAATTGGGCATAATCTTTATCAGGTGTAACCATATATGTTTGGTATCCTTCTTTTTCGGCTTGTTTAGCAATGGTTCCGATTAAATCATCAGCTTCTACTCCAGCTCTTTCAATAATAGGGATATGCATTGCTTTTAAGATTTCCTGTATAATAGGAACAGCTATTTTTATAGCTTCAGGAGTTTCGTCTCTGTTAGCTTTATATTCTGGAAATATCTCTAAACGATCCTTGCTTCCTTGTTTATCAAATGCAACTGCTAAGTGATCTGGTTTTTCTCTTTTGATAACATCAAAAAGTGAATTTACAAACCCCATAATTGCTGAGGTATCTTGCCCTTTAGAGTTGATTCTTGGATTTTTAATTAAAGCGTAATATCCGCGAAAAATAAGTGCGAATGCATCCAGAAGAAAAAGACGTTTTTGTGACATAGTGTATGTTCAGTTTTTAGAAATGCAATATAAAAAGAAGATTGCTGAAAATCGTTTCAAAATTATACTAAATAAGAAATGCCGTCAATGAATGACGGCATTTCGCCCCAAAATAAAATTGATAACAATGTTATCAATTGCTATAAATACGATAGTAATATTTTATGAATAAAGTAGATTTTTTTTGTACATCCCTATAGTTAAATAGTTGAACGAAGGTACGAATAAAAATTATACATATGAAAGAAAATTCTAAGATTTATGGTGTTTGATATATGTGTATCTTAGTAACGATAGTATTTTATAATGATTCAATGATAAACAGTTAATTTTTACTTAAATATACTTATGATTGACAAAAGGTGAGATAGTTTTGTTTAGTAAATAAAACTTAGAATTAATATGCGTTGGATTATTCCTTTAGTGCTTTATGTTTTAATAGAATTATATGCTTATCAAGTAATTCGCACTTTATCAAAAAATCAATGGATCCAAATAGTATATTTGATTATCTCATTACTCATAATAGGGTATGTTATATATGTTTTTGCTAACTACGATAGAAGTGTAGGTCCTACAAAATATTCATTAAGAGCAAGTGGTTTGTTGTTAGTCACCTTAGTTCCTAAGTTGATTTTAGTATTGTTTATGTTTGGGGAGGATATTATAAGGCTTTGCGTAGCAGGGTATACTTATCTTACAAATACATTTTTTGACGGAAATGCGACTCAATATTTACCAAGCCGGAGAAAATTTATAAGTCAAATAGCTTTAGGGGTGGCTGCAATACCTTTTGCAGGATTAGTGCATGGTATATTTAGAGGTAAGTATAATTTTAAAGTTATTAATCATGTTCTATATTTTGATGATTTACCAAATGCATTTGATGGTTTTCGGTTAACTCAGATATCGGATATTCATTCTGGTAGTTTTGATGAGGTTGAAAAGATTGAATATGCTGTAGATCTAATAAATCAGCAGCAAACTGACTTATTAGTTTTTACTGGGGATATTGTAAATACTATGGCTAGTGAAATGGATGATTGGATTGATATTTTTAAGGGTTTAAAAACACCTTCTTTTGGGAAATATTCTATTTTGGGAAATCATGATTATGGTGAATATGTAACTTGGGATTCAGAAGAAGAAAAAGAAGCTAATTTTGAAGCTATTAAAGAAGTGCATTCTAAAATTGATTTTCAATTGTTGTTAAATGACAATTCGTTTATAGAAAAAGATGATGACCGAATAGCTATAGTCGGTGTGGAGAATTGGGGGCATAATTTTAAAAAGGCAGGAGATTTGGCAAAAGCATCGAATGGTGTTTCCAAAGAAGATTTTAAAATTTTATTAAGTCATGATCCATCTCACTGGGAGTATGAGGTAAAAAAGCATGATAATCATTATCATTTAACGCTTAGTGGGCATACTCATGGATTCCAGTTTGGAATAGAAATCCCTGGGTTTTTAAAGTGGAGTCCTGTACAGTATGTTTATAAACAATGGGCTGGTATGTATAATGATATGGGGCGTTATCTTAATGTAAATAGAGGGTTTGGTTTTCATGCCTTTCCCGGAAGAGTAGGGATTTGGCCGGAAATTACTGTTATAGAATTGAGAAAAGGCCCTAAACCCGCATAATTCGAAGAAAGTGTTATATTTACAATTATATATCAGCTTTGTTCGTTAGTATAGCATAGTTAGATAATAAAATTTTTAGAACATGTCAAAGTTTGGAGAGTTAATAGGTATTGAGGTTCCGGTTTTGCTGGATTTTTATACTGAATGGAATGAACCTTCTGTATCCATGCATCCTGTGTTAAAGGATGTGGCTGCTGCTCTTGGCGATAAAGCTAAAGTGATAAAGATAGATGTGGATAAAAATGAGGAGTTGGCTACAGCGCTTCGTATTAAAGGTCTTCCTACATTAATGATTTATAAAGAAGGAGAAATGGTTTGGAGACAAAGCGGAGAGCAAGATGCGAACACGCTTATAGGTCTTATGAAAGAGTATGTTTAAAAAAGAACTTTCTTAGATTGATTAAGATTAAATCTTTTCAAATATAAATCCTTTTTCAGAAAAATGCTTAAGTACTTTAGGCAATGCTACCCTAAGGTTTTTAAATGCTTTAATACTATCATGAAAAACAACAATACTACCTTTTTTTGCGTTTGCAACGACATTAATAGAGCATTGTTCTGGTGAGGTATTTTTGTCCCAATCTTTGGATAACACATCCCATAATATAATTTCATAGTTTAGTTTCCTTAACTCTGATAATTTACGCTTATTTAATTGTCCATAAGGAGGTCTAAACAGTTTGTGGTTAATTTTAGTGTGTTCTAAAATTTCATTTTCACATTTTAAAACATTTTCAATGTATGTAGAAAAGCTATTTTTCCTCGCTTTCAAGTGATTCATAGTGTGGTTACCAATACTATGTTCATCTGAAATTATTCTTTTAAAAATCATTGGGTTTTTCCTAATATTTTCACCAATACAAAAAAAAGTGCCTTTTGCGTTATACAGTTTTAGTTGATCTAATACGAAATCGGTTACTTCGGGAATAGGGCCATCATCAAAGGTTAGATAAATCTTCTTTTCTTCGCAAGTGTAGAAATCCCAAGTATAGTTGGGAAATAGTAACTTAATACTGTTAGGCGTTTTATTAGGTATTAAATCCAAATTGATCAAAAAAAAGAGCCTTAGTTAAAAGGCTCAGTTGTGTTATGATTTTGGTAGTTCTTCTAAAGTATCTAATGGTTTTTGACTATCTAGAAGTTCTTTTTGCAAATCTTGCTCTTGATCTTCCAAAACATCTTGATTGTCATACTCTTCATCTTCAGAATAAAGTCTTGTAAATAATCTTAGGTATCTATTAAATTCTTCAGCCTTTTCTTCAATCATTTCTTTGTCTTGATTGATTATTAGAAGATCTACAACACTTCTATATCTTTCTACATTACTTACTATCTCACTAGCATATTCATATTGATGTTCTAAAGTAAGGCTCCCGAAGTATGTCAATTGTTCTTGATATTTTTTTGCGATTTTATTCCATAAATCACGCGCTTTTTCTTTTTCTCCTACTTCGTAGTATCCACTTACATATGGTTCTAATAGCGTGTAATACTCATAGAATTCTATTGGCATTTTTTCCATCCCAAGGTCTAGAATTGTTTTAGCCTTATCTTTTTTGCCTTCATTAATCAATGCTTCTACTAATCTAGCTAGATTACTACGATAAGTAATAGCGTTTTTTCGAGTTTCAGGATCATGGTAAATGTTGGGGTTTTCGCTATTTCCCCAATCCCAGCTAGTAACATTGTTATACATAAGGTCTGTATCAATACGTCCCATGTCATAAGGGTTTCGTTTGTCTATTGGAGTTCTAATAGGAACTAGTTTATAGGTAACACCATCTAATTGTAAATAATCTTTCATCCATAAATAATCATCATCACCAAAACTTCCACCAGTAAAATATACAGGTCTTTCCCAGTTATTGTTAGCAATCATGTCTAACATTAGCAATCGATTTTTAAATAGTAGATCACCTTTTAAATGTATATCTATATAAGGAACTATAAGATGAGCATCTTTTTGTGATACGATTCCATTTCTAAGAACGGCTTCTTTATCAACAGGAATTCTTATATGTTTCGTTGGAAAAGTGTTTACTTGTTTTCCATTTTGTAAGTCACCTTTGGTTCTAGGATCATCAGTCTCAATCCATCGCATCCAGTTTTTGATAAGCATAGTATCATTAGTGACTGGTTTGTAATAAATAGCATCATTGTTTCCAAACCTATAGAACTCGTGTGTTAACTGAGATGGGATTGGTTTACCATCATATGCAGCTTTTTTCATCTGATCGATGTACCAATCTGTTGCAAATAAGCTAGTATTTACTGTTCTTACATCAGTTCTGTATTCTTCTATATCTTGAGCATACCATAATGCAAATGTATCATTATCACCTATTGTAAAAAGTATAGCGTCTTTTTGGCATGATTGAAGGTACATTTTTGCCATAGCTTGTGCTGTATATCGATTCGAACGGTCGTGGTCATCCCAATTCTGAGCAGCCAGTAAAACGGGTACGGCGAGTAAACATATTGTAGTTACTAGAGGAGCTAGTAATTTTGGTTTTAATGAGTTTTTAAGAATGTCGAATAATGCATATACTCCAAAACCTATCCATATAGCGAATACATAAAATGAACCAACTAAGGCATAATCCCTTTCTCTTGGTTCAAAAGGTCTTTCGTTAAGATATATTTTTAGGGCCAATCCTGTAAATAAGAAAAAAGCTAATAGCACCCAGAAATTTTTCTTATCCTTTTGTACTTGGAACACAAAACCAATGAGACCAAGCAATAATGGTAAAAAGTAATAGGTGTTACGAGCTTTGTTTTTTAATACATCCCCAGGTAAATTGTCTTGAGATCCTAAGTGTATTTCATCAATAAATTTAATTCCACTAAGCCAATTACCTTCTAGATTGCTATATTTTCCCTGATTATCATCTTGTCTACCCACAAAATTCCACATAAAATATCTCCAATACATATATCCTATTTGATATTCAAGGAGATATAAAACGTTAGATGCAAAAGATGGTTTTTCTACATTTAAATAATCACCAAAGGAGCGTAAGAATTTATTGTAGTCGTCATTGTCTAATTTACCTACCGCATATTCTCTTCTAAATTGCGTAACAGCTTCAAGTAATTCGGATTCATCTTGGTACTCTGGTTTTATAGTGAACCTAATCGGTCCGGTGAAGTCCATGTAATTGGAAATATGCTCGGTACTCCACATTCTTGGTAAAAATGCCTTATGATCATCATCTATGTTTTGTCTAGCATTTTTCCAGTCGTTTACAATATCATACTTCCCAGTTTTTAGATTTTTCTCATATTTAGGTTTGTCATCTTCATAAGGTTCGTCTTCATCGAGTCCGGCATATATTTCAGTAAATTGTGGTCCATAAAATAGATGAGTTTCTGGATATTGTTCTAGGTTATAATAAGCGAGTAATTCACGAGCATTGTTTGGATTATTTTCATTTATGACTGTTCCAGCATTAGCTCTTATAGGAAGCATGATCCAACAAGAGAAACCAATGAATATAAATAACACGCATAGTACAGCAGAGTTGATTAAAGGGAATTCCTTTTTGCGCGTGTATTTAAGAATGAAATAAAATGCCGCTGCTATAATGAGGCCTAAAAATATAGTCCCTGAGTTAAATGGCATTCCAAAACTATTCACAAAAGTAACCTCAAACCATCCAAACAATTTTAAAGTGGAAGGTAGTAGTAACTTAAATATAAATAAAAGTATTGCTACCACTACGATGTTAGCAACAATAAAATTCTTTATAGTAACCTTATAGTTTTTGAAATAATATAACAATCCTATTGCTGGTATGGAAAGTAATCCCATAAAGTGAACTCCAAATGAAAGTCCAGCAATAAAAGCAATTAAAATTAACCATCGGTTGCCTCTCGGGTTATGCATGTCTCTTTCCCAGAGTAATCCTAAATAAAACAATACAGATAAAATACAGGTAGCCATTGCGTATACTTCTGCTTCTACTGCATTAAACCAAAAACTATCGGTAAAAGCGAATGCCAAAGACCCAACTAAGCCGCTCCCTAAGGTTGCCAAAGCTTTACCATCCGTAAAACTTTCATCCGTTATAATTAATTTTTTGACAAGGATAGTGATTGACCAAAACATAAAGAGAATGGCAAAAGCACTAGCGAAAGCTGAGGTCATATTAACAACAAGCGCTATCTGCGTGGGGTCTGAAGCAAATATGGAAGCAAAAGCGCCTATCATTTGAAATAGAGGTGCTCCCGGTGGATGTCCAACTTGTAATTTAGAAGATGTAGCTATGTACTCACCTGCATCCCAAAAACTAGCTGTTGGTTCTACGGTTAAGGAGTATACACAAAGGGCGATTCCAAAAACTACCCATCCTAATATTTTATTCCACTTTTTAAAGTTGAATGTGCTCATAAGATATAACTGTTATAACGTGTGGCGAATTTAGTAATAAAAATACTTCTCTATTAGTTTTTTTAGCAAACGCTTAACAGAAGTTTATATTTTGGATAAGTGGTAAATAAAACTGGCTCAATAAATAGGATAAAAACTAAAGAATGAATATTTTTTTAAAAAAATGTTTGCAGACCAAAAAGAATATATTAAATTTGCACCCGCAATGACGCATTGGTCTATGGTGTAACTGGCAACACGTCTGGTTTTGGTCCAGAAGAGTCTAGGTTCGAGCCCTAGTAGACCAACATAAAAGAGCTACATATTATATGTAGCTCTTTTTTATTTATAAGTAAGATTAAATTATATTTTGAAGGTTAGAACGGGTCTTTTAGCATGGTTTACCACGTCTTCTCCAAGACTTCCATTAATAAAGTGAGATAATCCCTTTCTTCCGTGTGTGCTAATTCCTATAAGGCCTGCATCTACCGAATTTGCAAAATTTAAAATTCCTTTTTCTACATTGATGTCGTTGTAAATATTTAGTGAGTAGTTGTCAATAGGTAGATCAGCAATCATTAGATTCATTTTTTCTTCCGTTTCTCTAGTTGTTTTAAAACTATTTGCTGTGTTTATCCACACTAAGTGTAATTTTGCTTCTAGTTGTTTAGCAAATTCATGCGCTGATATTAATGAGGGTTTATCTTCATCATCAAAATTAGTAGCATACACAAGGTTGTTAACATTGTAGATGTTACAATCTTCTTTAATTACAAGCACAGGTTTTTCTGAAGTTCGAACTACTTTTTCGGCATTAGAGCCAATAAATAATTCTTCAAACCCGGAGGATCCGTGGGAACCCATTATAATCATGTCTATATCATTCTTGTCACACGAATCCATAATTCCACGGAGAACATCTTCAAAACTAACAGTTTCGATTACTTCTAGATCCTTTAGGTAGTCACTAGCTAAAACTTCTTCAAACTTCTTATGTGTTTGTTTCATAAAAAATATGGCTTCCGGCGCAGAAGCGGAAGCTCCAGAAGACATTAAATCGACCAGATGAACTGGCATTTCTAAAATATGTAAAAGATAGATCTGACAATCGTTCTTTTTAGCGATTTGCGCTGCTACTTTTAAGGCGCTTTCTGCTTGAGTAGAAAAATCAGTAGGTACTAGAATTCTTTTAATCATGGTTAAGTGTGTTTAAGAGAAATTTATCAATATCCAAGTAGCACTTGGTTTAGGTTAGTTATTTTTTTGTTTGCGTGAACTGTAGATTAAAAAATGTATTTTTCCTATGATTCTTAAAATCGTTAGGTTGTAATAAGCTAACAGTCATTTAAATTTACGAATAAATTCATTCTTAAGTAGATTTTGAATCTAAGATATTATTACTATCTTTGCACCGTTGAAATTAAAAAACCAGATTGAGGGGACGGAAAGTCCCCTCTTTTTATCTGCCTATGTTATTAAAAGATAAAGTTCAAAGTTTATTAGCAGAAGCCCTAGAAGAAAGGCCTTCTCTTTTCTTGATCAGTCAAAAAATACATCCTGGTAACATCATAGAGATTATTGTTGATGGTGATGGTGGTATAACTGTAGAGGATTGTATAGCTTTAAGCAGAGCGATTGAGCATAATTTAGACCGAGAAGAAGAAGATTTTTCTTTACAAGTAATGTCTGCTGGAGTTTCTGAAGGCTTAGTTCATCGACGTCAGTATAAAAAGAATATAGGTAGAAAATTAAAGGTAAAAACCGAAGGTGGTAATACTATTGAAGGAGAGTTGGTTTCTGTGTCTGATAATAGTATAGATTTGGTTTGGAAAGCAAGAGAGCCAAAACCAGTAGGGAAAGGAAAAATAACGGTAATAAAGGAGGCTTCTGTTTCTTATGATGAAATACAGGAAGCTAAAGTTATGATAACATTTTAATTATAAATTGATATGGAAAATATCGCATTAATAGAGTCATTTTCAGAATTTAAGGATGATAAGTTAATCGATCGTGTTACGCTAATGGCGATCTTAGAAGATGTGTTTAGAAATGCATTAAAAAAGAAATTTGGTAGTGATGATAATTTCGATATCATTATAAATCCTGATAAAGGGGATTTAGAAATTTGGAGAAACCGTGTGGTTGTTGCTGATGGTGAAGTTGAGGATGGAAATCAGGAAATATCAATTTCTGAAGCGCAAAAAATAGAACCAGATTTTGAAATAGGAGAAGACGTTTCTCAAGAAGTGAAGTTAATAGATTTAGGTAGACGTTCAATTTTGGCTTTACGTCAGAATTTAATTTCTAAAATTCATGAACACGATAACACTAATATCTATAAGCAATTTAAAGAATTAGAAGGAGAGATATATACTGCAGAAGTGCATCATATTCGTCATAGAGCGATTATTTTGTTGGATGATGAGGGTAATGAGATTATTTTACCAAAGGATAGACAAATACCTTCAGATTTTTTCAGAAAAGGAGAAAATGTAAGAGGGGTTATTGAATCTGTGGAGTTAAAAGGTAATAAACCAGCAATTATTATGTCTAGAACATCTCCATTGTTTTTGGAGAAGTTGTTCGAGTCTGAGATTCCAGAGGTTTTTGATGGTTTGATTACTGTTAAGAAAGTTGTTAGAATACCAGGAGAAAAAGCTAAAGTAGCTGTAGACTCTTATGACGATAGAATTGATCCAGTTGGAGCTTGTGTTGGTATGAAAGGATCTCGTATCCACGGTATCGTAAGAGAACTTGGTAATGAAAATATTGATGTTATAAACTATACGAATAACCTTCAGTTGTTTATTACTAGGGCTTTAAGTCCAGCAAGAGTAACTTCTATTAAGCTTAATGAAGAGGGTAGCCGAGCAGAAGTTATGCTGAAGCCAGAAGAAGTTTCTAAAGCAATCGGACGTGGAGGACACAATATTAGATTGGCTGGTCAATTAACAGGTTATGAAATTGATGTGTTTAGAGAAGGGGTTGAAGAAGATGTTGAATTATCAGAATTTTCCGACGAAATAGACTCTTGGATTATAGAAGAATTTGCTAAAATAGGATTAGATACAGCTAAGAGTATTTTGGAGCAAGATATTAAAGACTTAGTAAAAAGAACAGATCTTGAAGAAGAGACTGTTAGTGAAGTTATTAGAATATTAAAATCAGAATTTGAAGATTAATAACTTCAATTAATTTATATTTGAGCATAAAATAATAAGGCATTTATGGCTGAAGCAAAAACAATGAGATTAAATAAGGTATTACGCGAATTCAATATCTCGCTAGATCGGGCTGTTGACTTTTTGAATTCAAAAGGTCATGAGATAGACTCGCGTCCTACCACAAAGATTTCTTCGGAGATCTATCAGCTGTTGTTTGATGAGTTCCAGACAGACAAGAGTAAGAAGGTAGCTTCAAAAGAGGTTGGTGAGGAAAAAAGAAAAGAGAAAGAAGCGCTCAGAGTGCAGATTGAAACGGAACAAGAGGAGAGACGTAAGCGCGCTGAAGCTCGTGAAGTTGTGAAAGCCAAAGCCCAATTGACTGGACCGAAACAAGTAGGTAAAATAGAATTGGATAAGAAAGAAGAAGTTGTTGAGAAGCCCGAAGAAAAAGCAGCAACAGAAGAAGCTCCTAAGATAGAAGAGGTAAAAGAAGTTGAAAAGGAGAAAGAGGAAGTGAAAGAAAAGGCTCCTGAAGTGGTTTCTAATAGGCCTGCTAAAAAAGGTATAAAAATAGCTAAAGTTGCAGCGATAGATCTGGAACAAAAGAAAGCTTCTAAACCAGCAGAGCAGCCAGCTAAAAAGGAATCTCCTGCTTCTAAAGAACCGGAACCTCAGGGAGAACCTGTAAAGGTAGAAACTCAGTATAAGAAGTTGGATGGTCCGAATTTTACTGGTCAAAAAATTGATTTAACTAAGTTTCAGAAACCTCCAAAAAAGAAAGAAGATAAATCGAAGTCTTCCGATAGCGATCCAAAAAAACGTCGTAGAAGAATTAGCAAAGATGGTGGAGGAGCTAAATCTGGAGGACCAGGTAATAGACAAGGCGGTAATCGTGGGCGTGGTCCAGGAAACCGAGGTCCAAACCGAGGTCCAGGAAAAGGAAAGAGACCTGCTGTAGTTAAGGAGGAGCCTAGTGAAGAAGAAGTACAAAAACAAGTAAGAGAAACTCTTGAGAAGCTTCAAGGGAAATCAAATAAATCCAAAGCAGCTAAATATCGTAGAGATAAGCGTGATCAGCATCGCCAAAAAGTGGAAGATGATGTGGCTCAGCAAGAACAGGCAAGTAAGGTTCTTAAAGTAACTGAGTTTGTTACGGTTTCTGAGGTGGCGACGATGATGGATGTTCCTACAACTCAAGTAATATCAGCTTGTATGTCATTAGGTATTATGGTGACTATGAACCAACGTTTGGATGCGGAAACCCTTTCTATTGTTGCAGATGAATTTGGATATGAAGTTGATTTTGTAACATCTGATATTGAAGAATCAATAGAAGAAATAGTAGATGCTCCAGAAGATCTTGTACTTAGAGCACCTATTGTTACTGTAATGGGACACGTTGATCACGGTAAAACTTCTCTGTTAGATTATATTCGTGAAGAGAATGTAATAGCAGGAGAAAGTGGTGGTATTACGCAGCATATTGGTGCGTACGGTGTTCAATTAGAAAATGGTCAAAAGATTGCATTCCTAGATACACCGGGTCACGAAGCGTTTACAGCAATGCGTGCTCGTGGTGCTCAAGTAACGGATTTAGCAATTATTGTGATAGCTGCAGATGATGATGTAATGCCGCAAACAAAAGAAGCGATCAGTCATGCGCAAGCTGCTGGTGTTCCGATTGTTTTTGCTATAAATAAAGTAGATAGACCAGAAGCTAATCCTGATAAGATTAAGGAAAAATTAGCTTCTATGAATTTATTGGTAGAAGATTGGGGTGGAAAAATTCAATCCCATGATATTTCTGCTAAGACAGGACAAGGGGTTAAAGAACTTTTAGAAAAAGTACTTCTGGAGGCAGAAATATTAGAACTTAAGGCGAATCCGGATAGATTGGCATCTGGTACTGTGGTAGAAGCATTTTTAGATAAAGGTAGAGGATATGTGTCAACAATTTTAGTACAAACAGGTACACTACAAGTTGGAGATTATGTATTGGCCGGAAAGAATAGTGGTAAGGTTAAAGCAATGCAGGATGAACGTGGTAAGAACGTTAAGAAAGCAGGTCCTTCAACACCAGTATCTATTTTGGGTCTAGATGGTGCTCCTCAGGCAGGTGATAAGTTTAGTGTTTTAGAAGATGAAAGAGAGGCAAAAGATATAGCTTCTAAAAGAGCTCAGTTGCATAGAGAACAATCAGTACGTACACAGAGACATATTACACTTGATGAAATTGGACGTCGAATTGCACTTGGAGACTTTAAGGAATTAAATATTATTCTTAAGGGTGATGTTGATGGTTCGGTAGAAGCGTTAACGGATTCATTCCAGAAGCTATCGACAGAAGAGATTCATGTAAATATAATCCATAAAGCAGTAGGAGCAATTACAGAAAGTGATGTGTTACTAGCATCTGCTTCTGATGCTATTATAATAGGGTTTAATGTGAGACCTGCAGGTAATGCCCGTCAGGTTGCTGATAAAGAAGAAATCGATATCAGAACATATTCGATTATATACGATGCGATTAATGATCTAAAAGATGCAATGGAAGGTATGCTTTCTCCTGTGATGAAGGAAGAAATTACTGGTACTGCTGAGATTAGAGAAACATTCAAGATATCTAAAGTTGGAACAATTGCAGGTTGTATGGTTCAGACAGGTAAAATTATACGTAATGCTGGAATTCGTTTGATACGTGAAGGTGTAGTTGTGTATACTGGAGAGCTTGCTTCTTTAAAGAGATTTAAGGATGATGTGAAAGAGGTTTCTAAAGGGTATGATTGTGGATTGCAGGTTAAAAATTACAATGATATTAAGATAGGTGATGTAATAGAATCTTTCCAGGAAGTTGCTGTGAAGAAAAAATTATAAAACCGATATACATATAGGATTATAATAAAAAAGCCTGATCAATATTGATCAGGCTTTTTTATGTTTGTGATATGGATTTTGATATTTATTTTTTTTCTGGTTTAAAAGGGAATGCGTTAGGAAATTCTTCTCTTATCTCTTTTAATGCTCGATCCGTCTCTAATTTACTTCGATAATTACCTATCCATACTTTATGATTTGGAGTTTCATAAACGATGTCTGCTCTCCATTGAGGGAAAGACTTTTCTGCATTGTTTCTAATTGTGTTTGCATTTTTTAGGTCCCCCGTATATAGTTGAATCCTGTAGTTCTCACTGAGAACACCGTCTTTATCCATTTTGGTTTTAATGTTTAGCAGCTGGTTGATTCGTGGATCTTGGTTGATAGTAATGGTTGGTTCGGCTGGTGGAGTCATCTCTACAGTGGTAAAAACAGTTGGATTATCCAAATTAGTAGAATCTTGTGCGCTTATATAGGTGATTCCTGTAAAACAAAAACCTAATAATAAAAGGTTGTTTTTTTTGTTTAAAATTCTCATTACAAATAGATTTGATACAAAGGTAAAGTTTAATAACTCAAAATCCTTTAAAAATATTATTTAGAATTATTATAAATTACCACTTAACACTTCGCTAACATTTCTAAAATCGACTTATTATAGTACTTTTGCTGTCGAATTAAATGGACGTGGTTTTTGTGTCATTTTTTACAAATAATGAAAAAACCATACCAAAATTTAGACGATAATTCTACTTAATAATATGAAACAGGTGAAATACCGAAATTCAGCCTCAAAACTCCTACTCTTAGGAACTGTTTTTTTGTTCTCTTTATTGAATCCAGTTTTTGCTCAGGAAGAAGCTGTGTCAACTGAAGCCGCTGCTGTGGAATCAGCTGCTGGTGGTGATGTTGCAAAAGGAGAAGCGTTATTTAAATCGCTATGTGCTGCTTGTCACAAGCGTTATAAGAAAATGACAGGTCCAGCATTGTTTGGAGTTACCGAGAGAAGAGATACAGAATGGTTGTATTCTTGGATTAAGAATAGTGCAGCAATGATTGCTTCTGGAGATGCAGACGCAGTTGCAATTTTTGAAGAGTACAAGAAGACTCCGATGAATGCCTTTCCTCAATTAACAAATACGGATATTGATAATATCTTGGCATATGTTATGGTGCCAAAAGCTGATCCGCCTCCACCGCCTCCTGGTGAAGTGACTAGTCAATCTGGTGGTTCTGGAGTGTCTTCTAATTTAATTTTAGCAGCTTTAGCATTAGTGTTCCTAATGTTGGTAGTAGTGTTGTTTTTAGTTAATAAAACACTTAGGAATTTTGCAGAAGCAAATGGTGTACAATTACCTGAAGCAGAAGCTAGAACTCCAATATGGAAAGCATTTGTTCAAAATCAATTTTTAGTGTTGGTTTCTGCAATATTTGTATTGCTTGCTAGTGGATACTTTGTTTATGGTTATTTTATGCAAGTTGGAGTTGATCAGGGATATATGCCAATTCAACCAATACATTATTCTCATAAAATACATGCAGGAGACAATAAGATAGAATGTAAGTACTGTCACTCTTCAGCTAGAGTTTCTAAACATTCAGGAATTCCATCGCTTAATGTTTGTATGAATTGTCACAAATCAATTAGTGAGGTTGCTGAAGGTACTGCAACGGCTGATTATTCGAAGGAGTTTTATGACGGTGAAATTAAGAAGTTATATAAAGCTGTTGGTTGGGATGAGAATTCTCAGTCTTACACTGGCGAAACTGAGCCTGTAAAATGGGTGCGTATCCATAATTTACCAGACTTTGCATACTTTAATCACTCTCAGCACGTAAGCGTAGCGGGTATAGAGTGTCAGAAATGTCACGGACCTGTAGAAGAAATGGAAATTATGTATCAACATGCTCCATTGACAATGGGATGGTGTATTAACTGTCACAGAGAGACTAATGTGAAAATGGAAGGCAATGAGTATTATGATAAAATACACAAAGAATTGTCTAAGAAGTATGGAGTGGATAAGTTAACAGCTGCTCAGATGGGTGGTCTGGAATGTGGTAAGTGCCACTATTAATAAAATGATTTATTCGTCGTTTAAGCGAAAAAATAAGTAAGAAGCTAATATCAATTATATATGTCATCAAACAAGAAATACTGGAAAAGTGTTGAAGAGCTAAACGAAAATAGCTCTATTGTTGAGACGCTACAACAAAATGAGTTCGTTCAGGAGATTCCTACGGATGAGTTTTTAGGAGATAAGTCATCTCTAGAAAGTTCTTCGACTTCACGTCGTGACTTTCTTAAATATGTAGGTTTTAGTACAGCGGCTGCATCTTTAGCAGCTTGTGAAGGACCAGTAATTAAATCAATACCATATGTAGTACAGCCAGAAAGAATAGTTCCTGGTGTTGCTAATTATTATGCGACTACTATTGCAGATGGTTATGATTTTGCAAGTGTTTTAATAAAAACAAGAGAAGGTCGTCCAATCAAGGTAGAAAATAATAACCTTGCTACTTCTAATGGAGAGGCAAATGCTAGAGTTCATGCTTCAGTGTTATCATTGTATGATAGTACTCGTTTGCAAGGTCCCAAAAAAGGAGATGAAGATATTAGTTGGGATGTTCTTGATAAAGAGGTTGGATCTAAGCTAAATAGTTTAGGAGGAAAACAAATTGTATTGTTAACTCAGACATTTGCTAGTCCTTCTACATCTAAATTGATATCAGAGTTTAAAGCAAAATATGCTAATGTTTCTCAAGTGGTATATGATGCTATATCTTACAGTGAAGCATTAGACGCTTACGAAATGATGTATGGAGAAAGAGCATTAGCTGATTATGATTTTTCTAAAGTAAATACTATTGTAAGTATAGCTGCTGATTTCTTAGGAGATTGGCAAGGAGGAGGATATGACAGTGGATATGCACAAGGACGTGTTCCTGAAAATGGGAAAATGTCTAAACATATCCATTTTGAAGCAAATATGTCATTATCTGGAGCAAATGCAGATAAAAGAGTAAAAGCAACGCCTACTCAACAAAAACAGGTGTTAGCAGCTTTATATAAATATGTTACTGGTGCCGGATCCAAAGGAGCATTGGATGCTGGTTTGGATGCCGAAGTTGTTAAAGCGGCTAAGCATATACAGAAAGCAGGAAGCAACGCAGTTGTAGTTTCTGGTATTCAAGATGTGGATGCTCAATTGTTAGTTTTGGCTATTAATAAGCATATTAGTAGTAAAGCATTTAATGAAGCTACACCAAGAAAAATTCGTCAAGGTAATGCTAAGGCGGTAGCTCAGTTGGTGAAGGATATGAATGCAGGACGTGTTGGTGCACTTTTAATAGCAGGTGTTAATCCAGCATATTCTCTTCCGAATGCAAATGAGTTTAAAGAAGGTCTTAAAAAAGTTGACGTTTCTGTTGCTTTTAGTATGCATAATGATGCCACAGCATCTGAGTGTACTTATGTTGCGACTACACCTCATTATTTAGAGTCTTGGGGAGATGTAGAATTAAAGAAAGGTAGCTACAGTTTGATGCAACCTACTATTCGCCCTCTATTTGATACTAGACAATTTCAAGAAACATTATTGAAGTGGACAGGTAATACTGCCGCTTATAACGATTATATTAAAGATGCTTGGACAGGTGTACTAGGAGGTACTTCTTGGAATCAGGCATTACATGATGGAGTATTGGTTAAGCCAGTGCTTGCTAAGGAGTCATTAGAGACTGCTATTGCTGCTCCAGAAGGAGACGCTGTAGAGGTTGAAGTACCTGTTGGTCCTAATATTGGAGCTGCGGCAAGAAGATTGGCTACTGCAAAATCAAATGGATTAGAACTTACATTATATACGAAGACTGCTTTAGGTGATGGGCAACAGGCTAATAACCCTTGGTTACAAGAAATGCCTGATCCTATAACCAGAGCTTCTTGGGATAATTATCTAACAGTTTCAAGAGCAGATGCAGAGGCTAATGGCTTGATGAATGAAAATGTCGCGAATGGAGCTTTAAATGGTAGTTATGCAACTGTTACGGTGAATGGAGTTAATGTGACTGCACCGGTAATCATTCAGCCAGGGCAAGCACAAGGAACTATTGGTTTAGCTTTAGGGTACGGTAAGATAGTTGGTGTAAAAGAAGAAATGCAAGTAGGTGTTAATGCATTTGCATTATACCAGAATCAAAATGCGGTACAATCTGTTTCTGTTTCAGCGGCTGAGGGTACACATGAATTTGCTTGTGTACAGTTACATAATACATTGATGGGTCGTGGAGATATTATTAAAGAAACGACTCTTGAGATATTTAATACGGGCAATCCAAAAGATTGGAACAAGATGCCTCAGGTAAGTAAAGATCATATTGAGTTTGATGTTACTTCGCCAGAAGTTGATCTTTGGGATGAGTTTGATCGTTCTGTTGGGCATCATTTTAATCTTTCTATAGATTTAAATGCTTGTACAGGATGTGGAGCTTGTGTTATTGCTTGTCATGCTGAGAATAATGTTCCTGTAGTTGGGAAGTCTGAGATTAGAAGATCGCGTGATATGCATTGGTTGCGTATTGATCGTTATTATTCTTCAGAAGAAAGTTTTGAAGGTGATAATAATAAGAAAGATGCTATTTCTGGTTTAGGTAGTTCTTTATCTGAATTTGGTGAAATGGAAGTTCCTTCTGATAGTCCAGAAGTTGCATTTCAGCCAGTAATGTGTCAGCATTGTAATCACGCACCTTGTGAGACTGTTTGTCCAGTAGCGGCAACATCACACGGAAGACAAGGTCAGAATCATATGGCTTATAACCGTTGCGTAGGAACAAGATATTGCGCAAATAACTGTCCTTATAAAGTACGTAGATTTAACTGGTTCTTGTATAATGAAAACGATGAATTTGATTATCATATGAACAATGATCTAGGGCGTATGGTATTAAATCCAGATGTAACTGTTCGTTCAAGAGGGGTTATGGAAAAATGTTCTATGTGTATCCAAATGACTCAAAAAACAATTTTGGATGCTAAAAGAGAGGGAAGAGCAATTAAGGATGGAGAATTCCAAACTGCTTGTTCGGCTGCTTGTTCTTCTGGAGCAATGACATTTGGTGATATAAATGATAAGGATAGTAAAGTAGCTAAATTAACAGAGGATAATCGTATGTATCATTTACTTGAACACGTAGGTACTAAACCAAATGTTATGTATCAAACGAAAGTAAGAAATACTACGGAAGCCTAATTAACTAAATAAAGAATCAATTCAATTATAAAGGATTATGTCTCATTACGAAGCACCTATAAGAAAACCTTTAGTAACTGGCGATAAAACCTACCACGATGTAACTGTGGATGTGGCTGCACCGGTTGAAGGAAAAGCAAATAAATCTTGGTGGATTGTCTTTTCTATCGCGCTTATTGCTTTCCTTTGGGGAATAGGTTGTATAATTTATACAATTTCCACAGGTATTGGTACCTGGGGACTTAATAAAACAGTAGGATGGGCGTGGGATATTACCAACTTCGTATGGTGGGTAGGTATCGGTCACGCAGGAACATTAATTTCTGCTGTATTATTGTTATTCCGTCAGAAATGGAGAATGGCGATTAACAGATCTGCAGAAGCGATGACCATATTTTCGGTTATTCAGGCAGGTTTATTTCCAATAATTCACATGGGACGTCCATGGTTGGCATATTGGGTATTACCTATTCCGAATCAATTCGGATCTTTATGGGTAAACTTTAATTCTCCATTACTTTGGGATGTATTTGCGATCTCTACATATCTTTCAGTTTCTTTAGTTTTCTGGTGGACTGGATTACTGCCTGATTTTGCGATGATAAGAGACCGTGCTATTACACCATTTAATAAGAGAATATATGGTATACTTTCTTTTGGATGGAGTGGTAGAGCAAAAGATTGGCAGCGTTTTGAGGAAGTTTCCTTAGTACTTGCAGGTTTAGCAACACCATTAGTACTTTCTGTACATACAATTGTATCTTTTGACTTTGCAACATCTGTTATTCCTGGATGGCATACAACTATATTCCCTCCTTATTTTGTGGCAGGTGCAATTTTCTCTGGATTTGCAATGGTAAACACATTACTTATTATAATGAGAAAGGTGTCGAACCTAGAAAATTATATTACAATACAACATATAGAATTAATGAACATTGTAATAATGATTACGGGTTCAATAGTTGGAGTTGCGTATATAACCGAACTGTTTGTTGCTTGGTATTCTGGAGTAGAGTATGAGCAGTATGCTTTCTTAAATAGAGCAACTGGTCCTTACTGGTGGGCTTATTGGGCGATGATGTCTTGTAATGTATTCTCTCCTCAGTTTATGTGGTTTCCAAAATTGAGAAGAAGTATAATGTTCTCATTCATTATATCTATCGTAGTAAATATAGGAATGTGGTTTGAGCGTTTTGTGATTATTGTTACTTCGCTTCATAGAGATTATTTACCATCATCTTGGACAATGTTCTCTCCTACATTTGTAGATATTGGAATATTTATAGGTACGATCGGATTCTTCTTTGTATTATTTTTATTGTATGCACGTACATTCCCAGTAATTGCACAAGCAGAAGTGAAAACAATATTGAAATCTTCTGGAGAGAAATATAAAAAGCTAAGAGAGGCTGGTATTGATCATAGAGATGAGTTGCCTAAAGTAGCTGCTAAGATTACATCTGAGGAAAAGATAGTTGAAGAGGTGTCTGAAGAAGTTAAGAATGTAGAGGATACTAGTCAAGATGATATCAATAACTTATTAGGTAACTTAGGAACTTTTGATTCGGCCACACAGACAGCTGATGATCTTAAGAAAGTGAACGGTATTGGTCCAGTAATGGAGAAAAAATTGAATGAAATTGGAATCTATACTTTCGATCAGGTAAGTAAGATGACCGAAACAGAGTACAATTTATTAGATAGTATTACAGGGTCTTTCCCAGGACGAGCACAACGTGACGATTGGGCTGGGCAAGCTGAAAAATTAAAAAACAACTAGAAGTATGGCATCTAAAGTTATACATGCATTATATACAGATGATGATGTCCTAATGGACGCTGTGAAGCAGGTTCGAGGAGAACATTATCATATTGAAGAGGTTTACACACCTTTTCCTGTTCACGGTCTTGATAAAGCAATGGGATTGGCTCCTACTAGACTTGCAATAACATCCTTTATGTATGGGTGTGTTGGACTCACAGTAGCGATTACTATGATGAATTTCATTATGATAGAGGATTGGCCACAAAATATTGGTGGTAAGCCAAGTTTTAGCTACATCGAAAACATGCCTGCATTTGTTCCAATCATGTTCGAACTTACTGTGTTTTTTGCAGCGCATTTAATGGTTATAACTTTTTATATGAGAAGTAAACTATGGCCATTTAAAGAAGCAGAAAATCCGGATGTAAGAACTACAGATGATCATTTCTTAATGGAAATAGATGCAAGTCATCAAGATGTAGATGCGATGACAAGTTTCTTAAGCAATACGGGAGCTGTAGAGATTAAAGTAATAGATAAGCAAGAAGATAACCATTAGTAATAATGAAGAATAGTTTAAATATAATAGTAGTTGCAATAATGATGATTACAATTGTTTCTTGTAAAAAAGATTCAAAACCTAATTATCAATATATGCCTAATATGTATGAGCCTGTAGGTTATGAAACTTATGGCCAGTATGGAGTTTTTCCAGGAGGTCAAGAAGCTATGTTACCTGCGGAGGGTTCTGTTCCAAGAGGTTGGATGCCTTATGATTATAAGAATGCACCAGAGGGATATCAGTTAGCTAAAGATTCTTTAAGAAACCCTATTCGATATACTAAGGAGAATGAGGAGAGTGGAAAAGCATTGTATGATATTTACTGTGCGATTTGCCACGGAGAAAAAGGAGATGGAAAAGGAACCTTGGTAAAAAGGGAAAAAATTCTTGGTGTTCCTAGTTACGACGATATTGGTAGAGCAATTACTGAAGGGAGTATCTATCACGTAATGTATTATGGTATTAATTCTATGGGATCATATGCTTCTCAGACAAATGAGAACGAACGTTGGCAGATTGTACAATATGTACAAAAGTTAAAGGCTGATCTTGAAGGGAAACCTGCTCGTATTGATACAGAAGTGGTTTCTGCAAAAGTAGAAGAGACTGCTCACAACACAACAGAAGAGAACCACGATAACGCACATTAGTGCATTTGTTAAAAGTTAAGAATAACGATATTATATAAATATGTATACGCTATCAAGTAAATTAAGATTATTTTCTATCATTCTTGTAGTTATTGGTGCAATAGGGCTAACTTATGGTTTCCTTTCTGCTCCTAATACTATCGAAGAGGTAAAAGAAATGATGGCAGCACACGATGCTCACGGAGGTGGACATGGTGATACGCAGGCAACAACTGATTCACACGCATCTGAAGGTCATGGAACCGAAACCCATGGTAAAGAAGATGCGCATGGAGGAGATTCACATTATGAACATACGTTACATCAATTGCAAAATAAGCCATGGGCAGCATTATATGTAGCTGCTTTTTTCTTCTTTATGATTGCGTTAGGTGTGTTAGCATTTTATGCAATTCAATTTGCTGCGCAAGCAGGTTGGTCTCCGGTACTTTTTAGAGTTATGGAAGCGATCACAGCATATTTGGTGCCTGGAGGTATAATATTATTTGTAATACTGGCCTTATCAGGGTTTCATGTAAATCATTTATTTGTTTGGGCCGATCCTGAGGTAGTTGCTCATGATAAATTAATTCAAGGTAAATCTGGGTGGTTAAATGGAACTGGTTTTATAATTAGAGCGGCTATTTTCTTAGGAGGATGGATGTTGTATCGTCATTTTGCGGTAAAATACTCTAGAAAACAAGATGAAGATGCTACTGGAAACAAGTGGTATAAAAAGAGTTTTAAAATCTCAGCAGGATTCTTGGTGTTCTTTATTTATACAGAATCTATGGCTTCTTGGGATTGGATTATGAGTTTTGATCCACATTGGTTTAGTACTTTGTTTGGATGGTATGTTTTTGCAAGTTTATTTGTTTCAGGAATAACTACGATTGCATTAATAACTATTTACCTTAAGTCTAAAGGATATATGGAATTTGTGAATAATAGTCATATTCATGATTTAGCGAAATTTATGTTCGGTGTTAGTATATTCTGGACATATCTTTGGTTCTCTCAGTTTATGTTGATTTGGTATTCTAACATTCCTGAAGAGGTAACATATTTTATAACTCGTATTGAGGATTATAAATTACCATTCTTTGGTATGTTAGTTATGAACTTTATATTCCCTTTATTAGTTCTTATGAACAGTGATTATAAACGTATTAACTGGTTTGTAGTGATGGCAGGTATTATTATTTTATGTGGACATTATGTTGATATATTTAATATGGTAATGCCGGCTACAGTAGGTGAATCTTGGTTTATTGGTGTTACGGAAATTAGCGCGGTATTGTTGTTTTTAGGATTATTCTTATACGTAGTATTCAAAGCACTTACTAAAGCACCATTATTAGCTAAAGGGAATCCTTATATTGAAGAAAGTAAACACTTTCATTATTAAAAATTAGATCGTAAAAAAGAAGATAGATAAAAAATGACTGTATTCTTAACCATAGTAGTTATAGCACTTATAGGAATCTCCTTATGGCAGATGTCTAAAATATTGAAGTTATCTCAAGTTAAAGGAGCTGATAACTCTCAAGTAGCTAACGACAAGGATAATAACTTACAAGGTAAGTTAATGCTTGCTTTTGTTGTATTCATATATATCCTAACCATATTTTGCTTTGTTCAATATAATAGTTTTTTCCTTCCAGAATCGGCTTCTGAGCACGGGATTGAATACGATAGGTTAATGTTAATATCTATGGTGTTGATTATGTTTGTTCAGATCATCACTCAAGGATTGTTACATTTCTTTTCATATAAGTATAGAGGAAATAAAAATAACAAAGCATTATTCTTTGCTGATAATGATAAGTTAGAGTTTATTTGGACTATTATTCCTGTGATTGTTTTAGCAGGATTGATTATATATGGATTGTTTACTTGGACTGATATTATGAATATCGATGAGGAAGAAGGTGATCCGTTAATTATAGAATTATATGCATATCAATTTGATTGGAGAGCAAGATATTCTGGAGAAGATAATGTTTTAGGAAAGGCTAATGTTCGTTTTATAGAAGGTGTTAATACTTTAGGGTTAGATGCATCTGATTCTTATGGGATGGATGATAAAATAGTAAACGAACTACACCTTCCTGTTAATAGAAAAGTGATCTTTAAAATGCGTTCTCAGGATGTATTACATTCTGCTTATATGCCGTTTTTTAGAGCACAGATGAATGTAGTTCCTGGTATGATTACAGAGTTTGCATATACACCGATATTAACTTCTGATGAAATGCGTAATAGTGAGTTTATGGTAGAAAAAGTAGCCACTATTAATAAGATTAGAAGAGAAAAGAGCAAACAATTGGTTGCAGCAGGAGATGAAGCTTTAGAAAATTACGAATTTGATTACTACTTATTATGTAACAAGATTTGTGGTGCTTCTCATTACAATATGCAAATGAAGATTGTAGTGGAATCAGAAGAAGATTATAATGCTTGGTTAAAAACACAACAGACATTTAAAGAGCAATTATCTGCTCAAGCAAGCAACTAAGAAAGAGAAAAAGAGAAATTATTATATTTTTATTAAAAGAATAACTGTATGTCAGCAATAGCACACGTAGATGGTCACGCAGAAGATCACGATCACGGACATCATCATAAAGAGACATTTATAACTAAATATATTTTTAGTCAAGATCACAAGATGATTTCCAAGCAGTATTTGATTACTGGATTGATTATGGGAATCATTGGTATTGCAATGTCTTTATTGTTTAGAATGCAATTAGCATGGCCTGATCATAAATTTACTGTTTTTGAGGTCTTATTAGGTAAGTTTGGAGAAGATGGTGTAATGGACCCTAGTATGTATCTTGCTTTGGTGACGATACATGGTACGATTATGGTATTCTTCGTATTAACGGCAGGTTTAAGTGGTACATTTAGTAACCTTCTAATTCCATTGCAGATAGGTGCTAGAGATATGGCTTCTGGCTTCTTAAATATGGTTTCATATTGGTTGTTTTTTTTAAGTAGTGTAATAATGGTTTTATCTCTGTTTGCAGAGGCAGGACCTGCATCTGCTGGATGGACTATTTACCCGCCATTAAGTGCTTTACCGCAAGCTATCGGAGGTTCTGGTACTGGTATGACGTTATGGTTAGTATCTATGGCAATCTTTATCGCTTCTTCATTATTAGGTTCATTAAATTATGTGGTAACCGTAATTAATTTAAGAACAAAAGGGATGTCAATGACGCGTATGCCATTAACAATATGGGCATTTTTTGTAACAGCGATTATTGGTGTGGTATCTTTCCCGGTTTTACTTTCGGCGGCATTATTATTAATAATGGATAGAGGTTTTGGAACTTCATTCTACTTAAGTGATATTTATATTGCCGGAGAAGTATTGCATAACCAAGGGGGATCACCTGTACTTTTTGAACACTTATTTTGGTTCTTAGGTCACCCAGAAGTATATATTGTATTATTACCGGCTTTGGGTATAACATCAGAGATTATTGCAACGAATGCGCGTAAGCCTATATTTGGATATAGAGCCATGGTTGCTTCAATCTTGGCAATTGCATTTTTATCTACTATCGTATGGGGTCACCATATGTTTATTTCAGGGATGAATCCGTTCTTGGGATCAGTATTTACGTTTACAACTTTATTAATTGCAATACCATCAGCGGTAAAAGCGTTTAATTATATTACCACATTATGGAAAGGTAATCTGCAGCTCAATCCTGCAATGTTATTTTCTATAGGTCTAGTATCTACGTTTATTACTGGTGGACTTACAGGAATTATTCTTGGAGATAGTACGTTAGATATTAATGTACATGATACATATTTTGTAGTAGCGCACTTTCACTTGGTGATGGGTATCTCGGCATTGTATGGTTTATTCGCTGGAGTATATCACTGGTTCCCTAAGATGTATGGTAAGATGATGAATAAAAATCTTGGATATGTTCATTTTTGGGTAACAGCGATAGGGGCATATGGAGTTTTCTTCCCAATGCACTTTATTGGAATGGCTGGATTGCCACGTCGTTATTATACAAACAGTAATTTCCCATATTTTGATGATTTAGCGGATACCAATGTTTTAATTACTGTATTTGCTTTGATTACAGCAGCTGCACAATTGGTATTCCTTTATAACTTTATACATTCTATTTTCTACGGAAAGAAAGCGGTTCAAAACCCATGGAAATCTAATACTATGGAATGGACAACACCTGTAGAGCATATGCACGGAAACTGGCCTGGAGCAATTCCACATGTATATAGATGGCCTTATGATTATAGTAAAACTAGAGAAGATGGTGAGTATGTAATTCCTGGACAGGATTATGTCTCCCAAATCACTCCATTACAGGACGGAGAAGAGGAAATGCATCATTAACTGATCTATTATAAAAATGAATAAGCCCTTTTGAGTTAATCTCAAAAGGGCTTATTTATTTTTGAGGAGATTATTTTACTTTATTAATGGTATATAGAAGTATACTTAAGTAGTTTGTTAAGTATAATTTTAATGCTATTTTAGAGTATAAATAGAAAATTCAAAATTGAGCTACCTATCCTCGGCATATGTCTTTTGTTATATAAGTATTGTAGTAGTATTTTTTTGTGGGTTGTTTTATGGGAACTCAGTGTTGGTTTTTATAAAACCAATCTCTTCTTTAACACTGATTTGGATTTATTTTGACAATAGGAAGAAGGTAAGTGTGCTGTATCCATTAATTATCGGTATCATTATTATAAATGATGTTCTTGTTTTAAAGAATTTTGATCTTTATTTTGAATATATAAGCATATTATTGATGTTGTATTACTTTTTATGCTCGTACTTGTTACTGCCGTTTATTTCTTTAAAAGATATTAAGTATAAAGAAATGCTTTCTCCTTCTGTGGTAATAGGTGTATTATTAGTTATTTATCTTACTCTTTCTATTTTTAATATGACCATGCCTGGCTTTCAAGATGCTATTGGTTATGGTGTAATAATAGTTATTTCTCTACTCTACTTCTTAGGGTGTTGTTTTATTATTTACTTGAGAAATAAGTATCAATATTCTTACTACCTACTAATTGCAGCAAGTAGTTGTGCTTTAGTTAATGCTTTAGTTCCTATTCAAGAGTTATATTATAACAATGTCATTTTTGAAGCTATTATATATTCTGTAGATGTAATTGCTATGTTATTTTATCTAAAGTTCTTAGTAAGTACTAAGCCAATGGAAGAAACTAAAGGGTCTAATTTTATTTAGCATATAATTTATAGGATATCTATTACAAGGTATAATTTTAAGCTATTTCATTTGTCATATATTGAATTTAATAATTAAGTGTGTAAAGCATTGTTATATTAAAGCCGATCTTTCTTTTTCTAGTATATTTGTTTATGCGGTTAATATAATTCAGAATTCACTTTAAAAAATATACTTTTAGTAATGAACGAAAATTTGAATCCTTCAAGTGAAAATTACTCTAATGAAGATCTTGATATAGAAAGAGCATTAAGACCTCTTGCATTTGAGGATTTTGCGGGACAGGATCAGGTTCTTGAGAATCTAAAGATTTTTGTGCAAGCTGCTAATTTAAGAGATGAAGCTTTGGATCATACACTGTTTCATGGCCCTCCAGGTTTAGGTAAAACTACATTAGCGCATATTTTAGCCAATGAATTAGGAGTAGGTATAAAGGTAACATCCGGGCCAGTTTTGGATAAACCAGGTGATTTAGCAGGTTTGTTAACCAATCTTGATGATCGAGATGTTTTATTTATAGATGAGATTCATCGATTAAGCCCAATAGTTGAAGAGTATTTATACTCGGCTATGGAGGATTATAAGATTGATATAATGATCGAAAGTGGTCCTAATGCAAGAACAGTACAGATTAATTTAAATCCTTTTACATTAGTTGGAGCAACAACTAGGTCAGGTCTTTTAACAGCACCTATGAGAGCTCGTTTCGGAATTCAATCTAGATTACAATATTATACAACCGAATTACTTGCCACGATTGTCGAAAGAAGTGCTCATATATTAAATGTTCCTATTTCATTAGAAGCGGCTATAGAAATAGCAGGTCGCAGTAGAGGGACTCCTAGGATTGCTAATGCGTTATTGCGTAGAGTACGTGATTTTGCACAAATTAAAGGTAATGGTAAGATTGATATAGAGATTTCTAAATTTGCCCTTAAAGCGCTCAATGTGGATGCTCATGGACTAGATGAAATGGATAATAAAATTCTTACGACATTAATAGATAAGTTTAAAGGTGGTCCGGTTGGGATTACCACGTTGGCTACAGCTGTAAGTGAAAGTGCTGAAACTATTGAAGAAGTTTATGAACCTTTTTTGATTCAACAAGGGTTTATTATGAGAACACCAAGAGGTCGAGAGGTTACAGAAGCAGCTTATAAACATTTAGGACGAGTAAAAGGAGGAATCCAAGGAGGATTGTTTTAGTCTTATAATAAAAAGTATTAAAAATATGCCAGTCCCTAAAGTCTCTTTTTATAAAGTTCTTAAGAATGCTAAAAATATTCTTAGTAACCCATTGCCATTTCATAATAAGAATTTTGAAAAACATGGAGATATTTTCGAAGTTAATTTAGGATTTGGTAATTCTGTTATTTTTACCAGAGATGCAGGTTTTGCAAAACATATGTTGCAAAATCAACATAGAAAATATTATAAATCTCCACTACAAACTAAAGACTTAGGAAAGTATATAGGTAATGGTTTGTTAACTTCCAATGGAGATCATTGGTTAAGACAACGGAGACTGATACAGCCAGCATTTTATAAAAAGAAAATAGATGTAATTGCAAAAACCATTAGAGAAACCATATGCGAAGAACTGTCCAGAATAGAGCCTAATGTTTCTATGGATATTTATCCGTTAATGAATGATTTGGCTTTTAAGGTAGTAGCAAAATCATTGTTTAGCTATACCGATACTGGGAATACTATGGCTAGATTACAACATATAACGGAAGCTGCGCAAAAATCCTTAATTAGAGAAATTAGACAGCCATATAAAAGATGGTGGTTTTATCTTAGTGGTCAAATAAAAAGCACACTTACGTTAACCCAGGAAGCAAGAGATATATTGAATACCATTATTGAAGAAAGACGAAGATCTGAAGATACATATGATGATCTTTTGGACATGTTGTTAAGTTCTAAATATGAAGATGGTAGTTCGATGGATAATGAAAGATTGATAGATGAGATATTGATTTTGTTTGTTGCAGGACACGAAACTACTTCTAATGCATTATCTTTTTGTTTAAGCTTGTTAGCATTACATCCCGAAATTCAGGAATCAGCATATACAGAAATTGCGAAATATGACGGACAAGAATTATCCTTAATGGAGCAATTCGAGAAGAGTAAATATGTTGCTCAATGTATTGAAGAATCTATGCGTTTGTACCCGCCAGCATATTTCTCGGATAGAGTAAATATTGAGAAAGATGAGTTTAATGATATAGAATTGTCAAAAGGTACGACAGTGCTTATCTCATTTTTTGAGATACATAGACATAAAGATTTCTGGGAGAATCCTACTGTTTTTGATCCAGATCGTTTTCATCCTGATAATAAAAAGAAATATTCTGATTGGTATTTTCCTTTTGGTGCAGGACCAAGGATGTGTGTAGGTAGTAATTTTGCGATGTATGAAATGATTTATGCAGTTAGTGAATTAATCAGAAAATATAAAATTTCTACATCCATATCAGAAATTGAGATTAAGCCATTGATTACTTTGAAACCAGTAAATGCAATTCTGAAGTTTACTCCAAGAAATAAATAATAAATCAGTAGTATCTTTAAAAAGAATTACCATAGATGGAACAAACATCCGAGTGTTCTATGGTAAGTGATTAGTTTCTTTTCAGCCTTTCGTAATTGGTTGTATTTGTCAAGAATTTCGACTGCAGCCTCCTTACATGGTGCTTTTTTGTAAAGGGTAAGCTTATTTAAATAAGCATCTTTAATCCAAGACTCTCCATCACTTGGGAGCATTCTTGTAAAACAATTTAATGAATTCATTTTGGGACTAAAAATACTTAGGTCCTCTTGAATCTCTGTAATTTTCTCAGCTCCAAATTTTTGAACATTTTTACTTTCAAAACTTTTTGTGTTGTATTTAATGATATAGTTGAACACAGCATTTGTTTTTAGTGAGTCATTCTCTATATAATAATATTCAAGAATTGTGTCCTCATAAGCGTGGGGCTTATAGGCGTGAATAATAAAACGAAGTTTTTCATTTTCTCGATAGTAGTCGATGGTTCCGAAGAAATTTTCGGAGCACTTATATCTCTTGTATGTATTATTAATTGTTGAATCTTTGCTAGCAATACGGTGTAAGAATTCAAAATAGTTATCTTGTTCAGAAGCTGGAAATTCTTGTTGACAATAACCAAAATGTATAATAAAAAAGAAAGTATATAAAAAGAGTTGTCGCATGTACTTGAATAATTGATGTCTAAAGATACAATTTGCCAAATGAATATAGAGTTGTTTTATCTTTGTGTTGTATGTAAGTCAAGTAAATATGAAAACAGTCACAGTAGTTCAAGCTGACAAAAATGAAATCGAGTGGATTAATTCGAAGTATGCTGAAATTGGTTTTGTAAAATCTAATTACGATAGTGAATTTATTGTTATTGCTAAGGTCGGGAATAATAACGCTGGACTTGGAAGGTTAGTAAAGATTGATGAAAAAAATATCGAACTTGGAGGGATTTATACATTTCCTGATTTTCGAGGTTTAAAGGTTGCTGAAAATATTGTGAGCAATCTATGTGACAAAAATCCTTACAAAGAGTCTGTAGTTTGGTGCTTACCATTTGAAAATCTACTAGGTTTTTATTCCAAATTTGGATTTAAGAAACATAAAAAAGATGTTGTTCCTCAAGAAGTGAATAAAAAACTCGAATGGTGTAACTCGGATGATAAGTATGACAAAGAAGTAATACTTCTTTGTAAAAATAAATAAGCTTACAAACTAAACTATAGTTCCGTGATAGAGAGGTTAGTTTTCAACCAAAATATTAGGGGTTATTTGCAAAGTATCCAAATCTTTATGATTTAGTATTAATAAAAGAAGAATAAAAAAATAAAATAAAGTGATTTGGCTTGTAGCTAAACCGGAAGTAATCGTTTATTTTCTACACAACTTGCCATATATTTAAAGCTTTCAAAAACGTTTTCATATACTGCTTATGATTAATAAATCTGAAACATATGCATCTTTGATAAAAGCCGAAGCTAAACGCCTTGGTTTTTTATCTTGTGGTATAAGTAAAGCAGAGTTTTTAGAAGAAGAAGCACCTAGGTTAGAAAAATGGTTGCATAAAAATATGAACGGACAAATGTCATATATGGAGAATCATTTTGACAAACGGCTCGATCCGACAAAGTTAGTTCCGGATTCTAAAAGTGTAATATCATTACTTCTTAATTACTTTCCTTCCGAGACGCAAAAAGATTCAGATGCTCCTAAGATTTCCAAATATGCTTACGGTCAAGATTACCATCATGTGATTAAATCAAAACTGAAACAACTCCAAGAATTTATTTCGGAAGAGATAGGCGATGTCTACGGAAGAGCTTTTGTTGATTCCGCTCCAGTATTGGATAAAGCTTGGGCAGCAAAAAGTGGATTAGGATGGATTGGTAAAAATAGTAACCTGCTTACTCAAAAAGTTGGGTCATTTTATTTTATAGCAGAATTGATTATTGATTTGGAGTTGGTATATGATACACCCGTTACAGATCATTGTGGAACATGTACTGCTTGTATAGATGCATGTCCTACTCAGGCTATTGTAGATCCATATGTGGTAGATGGTAGTAAATGTATTTCTTATTTTACAATTGAATTGAAAGAAGAGATTCCTTCGGACTATAAGGGAAAATTTGATAACTGGATGTTTGGTTGTGATATATGCCAAGATGTATGTCCTTGGAATCGTTTTTCTAAATCACATAGTGAACCGCTTTTTAATCCTAAACCAGAATTGTTAGAGATGACAAAGAAAGATTGGGAAGAAGTTACCCAAGAAGTTTTTTCTAAAGTTTTTCAAAAATCCGCAGTGAAACGAACTAAATTTTCTGGCTTACATAGGAACATCCAATTTTTAAAATAAATATGTTGATTGTTTGACGATTTGATAATACAAACGGTTGTATATATTGTTTTACCTGTTTTTGGTATCAAAACGTTAATAATTTTTTAAGAAACTTGTATATTCATTGGATTTTTAGCTAAAATATTGACTAATTTTAACTTGTCTTATTGTTTAAGTTAAGATTCTAATACAGTATCAAGTACTAAACATTTCACACATGAATGAATTATCTTATATCGACATTACAGTAATTGTAGTGTATCTCATCGGAATTATTATATACGGAATATCAAAATCAAAAAGGGGAAGTTCAGAAGATTATTTTTTAGGCGGAAGAACAATGACTTGGCCAATTGTAGGTATTGCATTGTTTTCTGCAAATATTTCTAGTTCTACCTTAGTTGGACTTGCATCTGATGCTTATCAGACCAACATTAATGTTTATAATTATGAATGGTATGCGGTTGTAGTACTGATTTTTTTCGCAATATTCTTTCTTCCTTTTTATTTACGATCCGGAGTTTATACAATGCCAGAATTTTTAGAGCGAAGATATGATAAGAGGTCTCGTTATTATTTTTCATTTATCACCGTAGTCGGTAACATTTTAGTGGATACTGCAGCGGGACTTTATGTAGGTAAAATTGTATTGACACTATTGTTTCCATCCATGGATTCTACATTAATCTTGGTTATTTTGGCAGTTGCGGCTGCAGCATATACTATTCCAGGTGGATTGAATTCTGTAATTCAAACAGAGGTTATTCAGGCAATATTGCTTATTATTGGTTCCTGTCTGTTAACATATTTTGCTTTTGATCAATTAGGAGGAGGATGGTCAGGAATGATGGCAAAATTGGATACTATGTTATCTGCTGGAGATGTTAATTTTGGGAATCGCTTAGATGAAGGGAAATATATACCAGCCAATGCTGATGAAGTATTTAGTTTAGTCAGGCCTAGTAATGATGAGTTTATGCCTTGGTGGGGTTTGTTAACAGGAGTCCCTTTATTAGGGTTCTATTTTTGGGCAAATAATCAATTTATGGTGCAACGTGTTTTGGGAGCAAAGGACCTTAATCATGGTCGTTGGGGAGCATTGTTTGCAGGATTTCTAAAATTACCAGTGATTTTTATTATGGTGGTTCCGGGTGTATTAGCATTACTGCTATTTAGTACTTTGGATATTACTAGTTTGAACTATACGTTAACCGATGGAACTATTTGTAACAACCTTTCTGATTGTCCAAATCTTACATATCCAGTTTTATTATTTCAATTATTACCAGTGGGAGTTTTAGGTTTGGTAGTAGCAGGACTAATGGCAGCAATGATGTCATCCGTTTCTGCGACATTTAATTCTGCGTCAACTTTGGTTACTATGGATTTTGTGAAACAGCTAAAACCTGAACTTACCAGTAAGCAACTAGTGAGAGTTGGACAAATTACAACAGTCATTTTAGTAGTTTTGGCTATTTCTTGGGTTCCATTTATCGAAAGTGTAAGTGATTCTTTGTGGACGTATTTGCAGTTAGTGATTGCTTATACATGTCCTCCAGCAGTTTCTACTTTTGTATTAGGTCTTTTTTGGAAGCGGGCTAATGGAAACGGTTCAATTGTAAGTTTATTAACAGGTTTTTCTTTGGCTGTGTTTATGATTTTATCACAAACTTTTGATTGGATACCTGTTATAAATGAATTACATTTCTTGGCAAAAGCTACTTGGTTATTTGTTATATGTGTCATTCTTCATATGATTGTAAGTTTGATGACAAGAGCACAATCAGAAGAGCAAATAAAGGAGTATACTTATAAAAAGGAAATGTTTAAAGAAGAATCTAAGGAGCTAATAGGTTTACCTTGGTATAAAAATTATAGAATTTTATCTGTAATACTTTTGGTAATAACGGCTCTTGTAGTTGGTTTTTTCTGGTAAATTAAATAATTAAATATGCGAAATTTTAGGTTTAGAGTTCTAACAACGTGTTTACTTTCGGTATTCCTTTTTAATTGTAATAATGATAAGAAAATTGAATATTTAGGTCATCAACAAACACTTGACAAGTTGATTCTACAAGAAGATACAGATGGTGATAAGAAAATAACCATTGATGATAAAGGCCCTAAACAATTCGAATTTATTGATTCATATGGAGAAGTAAATTTGATAAAGGGGACTTATCATTTGTCTAATTTGCTTCAAGAGTTGGCTATTGCAGATCAGAACGATACTATTTCTTTGGATCGAATTATTGAGTCTCCAAGTAGTCGAATTTCAAGATTAATTAAAACTAGATATTGGGATAATCTAACAAGATCAGTGGATAAAAAAGGATTAGCAAAAGTATTAGAGGATACTAAATCAGAAACTGATACTTTTAGGCTTTATGTGCCATTTAATGATCAAGAAGCAATTACTTATTTCGA
Organism: Aquimarina sp. AD1; assembly: GCF_003443695.1. Classification (NCBI taxonomy): domain Bacteria; kingdom Pseudomonadati; phylum Bacteroidota; class Flavobacteriia; order Flavobacteriales; family Flavobacteriaceae; genus Aquimarina; species Aquimarina sp. AD1. The sequence goes on from NZ_CP031966.1 coordinate 4,534,796, forward strand.
AACTATAAAATCAGATATTCCAAAGTTAAAAGTTATAACGCTACCAGAGAATATTACTCCGTCATATGTAAAAACATTAAATAAAGTTTCTGGAATATTAAATCTAGCCCATAAGATAGATGAAAGCGGAAATTATAAAGCAAAACCTTTCGTAGTTCCTGGAGGAAGATTTAATGAAATGTATGGCTGGGATAGCTATTTTGAGTCTGTTGGATTATTAATTGATGGTCGAGAAGATTTAGCCATGTCTATGGCGGATAATTTTGGGTATCAGATTGAACATTATGGTAAAATCCTTAACGCTAATAGAAGTTATTATCTTACCAGAACACAACCTCCATTTTTTAGTTCTTTAGTAAGAGAAATATATCAGAAGAATCCAAACGTATCAAGAAACTGGTTGTCAGATAATCTAAAAATGGTGATTAAAGAATATGAAACTGTTTGGTCAGAAAAAGATGTTCGTTTAACAAGTACTGGGTTAAGTCGTTTCTATGGAGAGGGAATTGGGATTCCACCAGAAACAGAAAAAGGACATTTTGATTTTATATTAAATAAGTATGCAGCAAAACATAAGCTTAATTTAGATGAGTTTGTAGAGAAATATGATTCAGGCGAAATTATAGATGAAGAACTTGATTTGTATTTTACCCATGATAGATCAATGAGAGAAAGCGGACATGATACTTCTAATAGATTAGATGATGTGTGTGTGCATTTAAATACTGTAGGGATTAATAGTCTTTTGTATAAATACGAACAGGATATAGCATATTTGATAAGAGAAGCATTTCAGGATAAGTTTAGTATTGATTCTAAAGAATTTTCATCTGACTTTTGGTTAGAAAAAGCAGAGAAAAGAAAAAAGATAATGAATGATCTGTTGTGGGATGAAGAAAAGAAGGTGTATTATGATTATAATTTTGTGTCTAAAACACAACAAAAGATAGAATCAGCAACTAATTATTATCCGCTTTGGGCTGGATTAAGTAGTAAAGATCAGGCTGCTTCATTGGTAGAAAGTTTGTTTAATAATTTAGTTCAAAAAGGGGGTGTTGCAGCAACTACAGATATCTCTAATAAAGAAGATCCGAATGCACCACAACGTCAATGGGATTATCCTAATGGTTGGGCACCACATCAGATGATGATATGGAGAGGTCTTATAAACTATGGTTATGAAAAAGAAGCTCAAGAATTGGTTTATCGCTGGTTATGGATGATTACAAAAAACGCCGTTAATTATAACGGAACTATTCCCGAAAAGTATGATGTAGTAAAATGTACGCATAAAGTATATGCAGAATATGGCAATGTCGGGACAGAATTTGATTATATAACTCCAAGTGGATTTGGGTGGATGAACGCATCTTATCAATTAGGATTAAATATTTTAGATGAAAAATTAAAATCCCAATTAGATCAGTTAGTAGATCCTAACGATATATTTAGTAAAAGAGGTAAATAATTATATAATCTACAATATAATTCACAAAAAACTACAAAGTTTTTTGAAACCTTAATTTTTTTAAAGATTACCTAGTTTTGTCTTTTGCATCTCGCATAGACTTGTACCTTTGTATAGCACACAATTTTATTGATATAATATGAGTATCGAAAGTAAACGAAGAGAAGCGCTAATTTATCATGCGAAACCCACTCCTGGTAAAATCAAAGTAGTACCTACAAAAAAATATGCAACTCAAAGGGATTTGTCATTGGCATACTCTCCTGGTGTAGCAGAACCTTGTTTAGAAATTGAAAAAGATACAGCAAATGTATATAAGTATACTGCAAAAGGAAATTTAGTAGCGGTAATATCTAACGGTACTGCTGTTTTGGGACTAGGTGATATTGGTCCAGAAGCTTCTAAGCCTGTTATGGAAGGAAAGGGGTTGTTGTTTAAAATTTTTGCAGATATTGATGTATTTGATATTGAAGTTGACACTAAAGATGTAGATGCATTTATTGAAACAGTAAAAAATATAGCACCTACTTTTGGAGGAATCAATCTAGAGGATATTAAAGCTCCAGAAGCGTTTGAAATAGAGAGGCGTCTAAAAGAGGAACTAGATATTCCGGTAATGCACGATGACCAACATGGAACAGCTATTATTTCTGCCGCAGCCTTGTTAAATGCACTAGAAATCGCTGGAAAGGATATTGATAAAGTTAAAATAGTGGTTAGTGGAGCTGGAGCTGCAGCAGTTTCTTGTACAAGACTATATAAAGCTTTTGGAGCAAAAGCTGAAAATATAGTAATGACTGATAGTAAAGGTGTAATTCGTAAAGATCGAGATAACCTAACTCCAGAAAAAGCAGAATTTGCAACAGATAGAAATCTTGATACCCTTGCAGATGCTATGAAAGATGCTGATGTGTTTATAGGCTTATCTATGGCTAATTTAGTGGATCCAGAAATGTTGTTGTCAATGACTAATGACCCTATTGTATTTGCCATGGCAAACCCTGATCCAGAAATAAGATATGATTTAGCGGTACAAACGCGTAAGGATATTATTATGGCTACAGGAAGAAGTGACCATCCTAATCAGGTAAATAATGTTCTTGGTTTTCCATTTATATTTAGAGGAGCATTAGATGTAAGGGCAACTGGTATAAATGAAGAAATGAAAATGGCGGCTGTAAAAGCGCTGGCGGATTTGGCTAAGGAACCAGTGCCAGAGCAAGTAAATATAGCATACGGAGAAACTAGACTTAATTTTGGTAGGGATTATATTATACCAAAGCCTTTTGATCCTAGATTGATAGCCAAAGTTCCTCCAGCAGTTGCTAAAGCTGCAATAGAAAGCGGCATAGCTACAGAACCGATCGAGGATTGGGATAAGTATGAAAGTGAGCTCTTAGAACGAATGGGGAATGATAATAAATTGGTGAGATTGTTAATGGATCGCGCCAAGCTAAGCCCCAAAAGAGTTGTTTTTGCAGAAGGAGATCATTTAGATGTTTTAAAGGCAGCACAAACAGTAAAAGAAGAAGGAATAGCTTTTCCAATATTATTAGGTCGTAAAGATATTATTGCAGAACTAATGAAGGAGCTTGATTTTGATCCTGCTGGGGTTACTATTATCGATCCTAAGGCAGATGAAGAAATTGATAGAAAAAACAGGTATGCTCAGAAATATTGGCAAGATAATAGCCGAAAAGGAATAACTCTTTATGGAGCTCAAAGATTGATGCGAGAGCGTAATTACTTTGCTGCGATGATGGTTAATGAAGGTGATGCGGATGCATTGTTGTCAGGATATTCTCGAAGTTATCCAACAGTATTAAAGCCAATATTAGAGCTTATTGGATTGGCAAAAGGAGCTACTAGGATTGCTACCATGAATGTAATGATGACGAATAAAGGACCATTGTTTATTAGCGATACTTCTATTAATATTGATCCTACTTCTAAGGAGTTAGCGAAGATAGCTCAAATGACGGCAAGAACAGTAGAGATGTTCGGTGTTGACCCCGTTATAGCGATGATATCCTACGCTAATTTTGGATCTTCAAAACATCCTAATGCTTCTAAAGTAAAAGACGCAGTTTCATACTTACATCGTTATTATCCTAACTTAGTTGTGGATGGAGAATTGCAAATGGATTTTGCTTTAAATCGAGATATGCGAAAAGATAAATTCCCTTTCTCTAAGCTTAACGGTCGTAAAGTGAATACTTTAGTTTTTCCTAATTTAGATTCTGCCAACAGTACGTATAAAATGCTGAAAGAATTAAATAACTCAGAATCCATAGGACCGATAATGATGGGAATGAAAAAACCAGTTCATATACTTCAGTTAGGTGCTAGTGTAGAAGAGATGGTTAATGTAGCAGCGGTTGCTGTAATAGATGCCCAGGAAAAGGAAAAAAGAGAAAAAGAAATGTTCTCACTTACGTCGAGTGATGTATAGTTGTTAAGTGATATTTACAAAATTTTAATAGTAAAATAAGCTTCAAAAAATATAAGTTTTTGAAGCTTATTTTTTTAAACGGTTTTGTAGGATAATTTTCTTACTTTTGGATGCTTAACACTCATTTGACTAATGATTACACAAATCAAGGGGCGACTTGTAGAAAAAAATCCAACAGACGTAGTAATAGATTGTAATGGTGTCGGATATCTTTTACATGTTTCATTACATACATTCTCTTTAATTCCAGATCAGGAAGTTTTACAATTATATACACATTTACAGGTAAAAGAGGATTCTCATACATTGTTTGGTTTTGCAGAAAAATCAGAACGTGAGATTTTTAGACTTTTGATTTCTGTTTCAGGAATTGGGGCAAGTACAGCAAGAACTATGCTTTCTTCTTTGCATCCAGATCAGATAAAAGATGCTATAGCATCTAATGATGTAGCGACCATACAATCTATAAAAGGAATTGGAGCGAAAACGGCCCAACGTGTAATTATTGATCTAAAAGATAAAATTCTTAAAGTTTATAATATTGATGAACTTTCTGTATCCCAAAACAATACTAATAAAGATGAAGCGTTATCTGCATTAGAAACCCTTGGATTTAATAGAAAACAATCAGAAAAAGTTGTTGATAAAATTCTTAAGGTTAGCCCCGACGAAACAGTAGAAAATATTATTAAACAAGCACTAAAAAATTTATAAAAACATTGAGTTCATTACATTCCTTATATTTTAAATTTTTGAAAAGACTAGTTTGTTTAATCGCACTATATGGGGGAGTACTTTTCGGTCAAGAGAATGAAACAGTAAGAGATTCCACAAGTACTACATTTTCTTTAGGAGAAATTTCCTTACCAGATCCTAATAGTATAGTTGCCAAGTATGAATATGATCCAATAACAAATCGCTATATATATCGTGAAATGTTAGGGTCGTTTAATGTTAGGTATCCTTTATTTCTTACTCCAGAAGAATTTGAAGCTCTAGTTGAACAAGAACAAAGAAGAGATTACTTTAAAGAAAAAATAAGCGCTTTTAGTGGAAAAACAGACGGGAGCGAAGAGAAGCGTAAAAATCTTCTCCCTATTTTTTATGTAAACTCAAACTTTTTTGAATCGATTTTCGGTGGAAATGAAATTGAGATAATACCCCAGGGATCTGTTGAAATGGATTTGGGAATTTTGTATACAAAACAAGATAATCCAGCGTTTTCACCAAGAAACAGAAGTAATTTTACGTTTGATTTTGATCAAAGAATTAGTCTTAGTTTGTTGGGTAAAGTTGGAAAAAGATTGCAGATTACCGCAAATTACGATACAGAATCAACCTTTGATTTTCAAAATCAAATAAAGTTAGAATATACTCCTACGGAAGATGATATCATAAGAAGTATCGAAATTGGTAATGTTACAATGCCAATTAATAACTCATTAATTCAAGGATCTCAGAGTCTTTTTGGAGCAAAACTTGGATTGCAGTTTGGTAAAACTAGTGTTACTGCTGTATATTCTGAACAAAGGTCAGAAACAAGATCCGTGAATGTTCAGGGAGGAGGAACCGTAGAAGATTTTGAAATTTTTGCTTTAGAGTATGATGATAATAGGCACTACTTTTTATCTCATTATTTTAGAGATACTTATGATCAAGCTTTAACTAATTATCCTTTTATTAATAATAATATTCAAATTACTAGGATAGAGGTTTGGTTAACGAATAGAGCTACGAGTGCACAAACGCTAACAGATGCGAGAAATATTGTTGCAATTCAGGATTTAGGAGAATCTCCTGATACGGGTAATTTTACAATACCAGTTTCTTTGTTTAATCAGCCAGCAGGATCTTTTCCTGATAATGGAAATAATGATTTAGATCCTTCTGCAATAGGTCCTGGAGGACCTATTACGGATGCTGTTCGTCAGATACCAACTGTGCAACAAGGTTTTACAGGTGCAATCTCAGGATTTAACGAGGGATTTGATTATGCGGTTTTAGAAAATGCGCGACAATTAAATCAAAGCGAGTATACGCTAAATACACAATTGGGGTATATATCTTTAAATCAAAAATTAAATAACGACGAAGTTCTCGCTGTTGCTTTTCAATACACCGTTGGAGGAGAAGTGTTTCAGGTAGGGGAGTTCGCAAATGATGGTGTGGATGCTACTATCGGAGATGATTCAGGTACTGGTATTGAAGCAGGTTCTAGTAATAGTTTGGTAGTGAAAATGCTAAAAAGTCCTATAACTAATGTAGATCTTCCGATTTGGGATCTAATGATGAAGAACATCTATAGTACAGGAGCTTTTAGATTAAATTCAGAAGATTTTAGATTAAATATAGTGTATACCAATCCGTCTCCAGTGAATTATATTACACAGGCAGAGGGTGCAACAACAGTGCTTCCTGATGATGTTGCGGAGACAAGGTTGTTGAGTGTTTTTAATATGGATAGGTTAAATCCTAATAATGACCCAGTGCAGGGAGCTGATGGTTCGGGAGATGGTTTCTTTGATTATGTTCCTGGATTAACCATTGATCCAGAAAATGGAAGAGTGATTTTTACAACCGTAGAACCTTTCGGACAGCATCTTTTTAATAAATTAGATAATGACGGAATTACTAACCCTGATGATTATAATAATCCATTAAATTATAATGGAAATCAAAGTAAATATGTATTTAGAGAATTATATACAGAGACAAAAGTAATAGCAGATCAACAAGCTGCCGAAAATAAATATTTTCAACTAAAAGGTAGGTATAAATCCTCTGGGCAAGATGGAATACCTTTAGGAGCATTTAATGTTCCGCAGGGATCTGTTACGGTTACTGCAGGTGGAAGAACGCTACAAGAAGGAGTCGATTATACTGTAAACTATCAATTAGGTAGGGTTAATATATTAGATGAAGCTCTATTGGCTTCTAATACTCCAATTCAGGTTTCTACTGAAAATAATGCTGTGTTTGGACAGCAAACTAAACGTTTTACAGGAGTTAATATAGAGCATAAATTCAGTGATAATTTTATTCTTGGTGGAACCTATTTAAATCTTAATGAAAGGCCGATTACTCAGAAATCTAGTTACGACTTTGAACCTATAAACAATACCTTGTTAGGTTTTAATGTTAATTACTCTACGGAAGTTCCATTCCTAACTAGGATGGTTAATAAGTTACCTAATATAGATACAGATGTACCTTCTAATGTTTCTGTTAGAGCAGAAGGTGCTTATTTGATTGCTGGTGCTCCCAAAGGTGCGGATTTTGGAGGGAAAGTAACGACTTATATAGATGATTTTGAAGGAGCGCAGACACAAATTGATGTGAGTTCTGCATTATCTTGGGAATTATCTAGTGTGCCAATTGGTTTTGATTCTAGAAGTAGTGATGCTGTTCTAGATGGAATTGAATCAGGATTTAGAAGGGCAGATTTATCTTGGTATACAGTTGATCCTATTTTTTATACGAATGACAAGCCTAGTGGTATTTCTGATGAGGATGAGGAATTTAACCCAGCAAGAAGGGTATTTCTAGATGAAATTTTTCCTGATACAGATAGACCACCTGGACAGACATTGTCGTTGTTTCCTTTAGATCTTCATTATAGACCATCAGAGCGTGGCCCTTATAATTATAATGATCTGGCTGCTGCTGATAATGTTTTGCCAAATCCTGAAGATAATTTTGCAGGAATAACTCGTCAATTGACATCTACTAATTTTGAGCAATCAAATGTAGAGTTTATCGAATTTTGGTTAATGGATCCATTTTTTGATCCAGGAGGTGGAGGTGCTCCATTGACAAATGCAACAGGCGGTACGATTGTTTTTAACCTAGGTAATATTAGTGAGGATGTTTTAAAAGATGGTAGGAAGCAGTACGAAAATGGACTTCCTGCGGATGGCACAGATACTGATACTTCTCCTACGGATTTCGGTAAAGTTCCAATTAATCAATCTTTGATCTATGCGTTTGATTCAGAAGGTCAGGCAAGAGTAAATCAAGATGCAGGATATGATGGGTTAAGTGATACTGAAGAAGGAGCTTCTTTTCCAAATTTCGATCCTATTGATCCAGCAAATGATAATTATAGATATTTTTTACAGGCAGAAGGAGATATCGTTCAGCGTTATAACGATTATAATGGTACACAAGGGAACTCCCCAACAAGTGTTTCTAATGAAGATCGGGGGAATACCACTTTTCCAACTGCAGAGGATGTGAATCGTGATAATACCATGAATACAATAGATAGTTATTTTGAGTACGAAATACCAATCTTTCCTGGTATGGATGTTGGTGCTGATGGAGGTACAGGATTTGTTACTGATATTAGAGAAGGAAACAGAACTATCTTAAATGGTCAGAATCATGGATATAGATGGCTTCGTTTTAAAGTCCCTATTTATGAACCAACAAACGCAAGAAATATAAGTGATTTTAGATCTATTAGATTTATGAGAATGGTTGTTACTGGTTTTGATGAGCCAGTAATATTAAGATTCGCGACAATGGATCTTGTTCGAGGAGATTATAGAAGGTACGTCCAGCTTGGAAATGTTACAAATGATCCTACAAGTGGATTAAATATTTTTGGAGATAATGAAGTGTTAGTGACTTCAGTTAGTGAAGAAGAAACTCCTAATTACGTAACTCCTCCTGGAGTAAGAAGGGAAGAGTTGATAAATAATAATACCACAATACGGGAAGATGAAAGATCCTTAGCGTTAACAGTTAATGATCTTCAAACAGATGATTCTAGGGGTGTTTACAAAAATTTTAATGTAGACATGCGTCAATATGAAAACCTTGAATTATTCTTACATGCAGAAAATCTTCCAGGACAATCTTCATTGACAAATGACGAGTTAGTTGCCTTTGTAAGGATGGGGAATGATTTTACAAATAACTTTTATCAGATAGAATTACCACTTCAAGTTTCAGACATAGCTACTAGAGTTCCAGATGAAGTCTGGCCTGAGGCTAATAGACTAAATTTACCTTTAGAGTTTTTGCAAGAAGTAAAAGCAACAGTAATAGGAGATGGCTCCTTAAGTAGTACAAACCTTAATTTTTTTAATGGCCCAAATAATCTAAGAGTTGGGATCAAAGGAAATCCGAATTTTGGAGATATCCAGGTGATGATGGTTGGTGTTAAGAATGCTAGTAATACAAATGAATCTGGTTCTGTTTGGTTTAACGAAATGCGTCTAAGTGATCTTAAGAATAGAGGTGGTTGGGCAGCTGTAGGAAGTATGGATGCTAATATTGCAGATTTTGCTACGGTAAGTGCTTCTGGTAGGATTAGTACAATAGGTTTTGGCGGTATAGAACAAGGGCCAAATGAACGAAGTATCGAAGATGTTAAGCAATATGACCTTACTACGAATGTAAATTTAGGTCAACTATTGCCGAAGAAATGGGGGTTACAAGTGCCTTTTAACTATAGTAGAGGAGAAGAGCTTATCACGCCACAATATGATCCGGAATTTCTGGATTTAGAATTACAGGATAGACTGGATAATGAGACAGATCCTGAAGAAAAAGAGCGTATAAGAAGGCAATCTGTTAATTATACCAAAAGACAGAGTTTTAACGTAATTGGGCTTCGAAAGGATAGAACTGGTGATAGTAAACCTATGCCTTATGATGTAGAAAATTTGGCTTTTTCGGGGACATACAATCAAACTGATCATCATGATTTTGAAATAGAAAATTCATTAGATCAGAGTGTTCGTTTAGGTGGAACATATGATTTTAGTTTTCAGCCTAAAGAAGTTGAACCCTTTAAAAAGATAAAATTTTTAGGTAGGAGTAAGTATTTTGATTTAATTAAGGATTTTAATTTTAATCTATTACCAACAAGTATTTCTGTTAATTCTAATATTACTAGGCAATTTAATGAGCAAGTGTTTAGAGATATAACACTAGGCCCAAATGATTTAAGGTTGCCTGCACTTACTCAACGTAATTTCTTGTTTGATTGGCAATATGGGATTAATTACAATTTAACAAAATCGCTTAATTTTAGTTTCAATTCGGCGAATAATAGAATTGTAAAGAACTTTATTGATGATGAAGGTAATGTGGATGACTCCATAGGTGTTTGGAGTGGTTTGTTTGATGTTGGTGATCCTAACTTCCATAGCCAACAGTTGCAGGTTAATTATGAGATTCCTTTTAATAAAATTCCACTGTTAAAATTCTTGAGGACAACATATTCTTATTCTGCAGATTTTCAATGGACTAAAGGAAGTGAAGCTCTGAAGAATCTGGATGGGATACCTGATTTGGGTAATACAATACAGAATGCAAATATTCATACTGTAAATGGTTCTTTAGATATGGGAACCTTGTATAAATATGTTGGTTTAACCAAGAAGAAACCTGGAAGGAATAGAGCAAAGAAAAAGAAGCAATCAAAAGAAGCTGATGGTAAAGATACTGCTAAACCGGCTTTAGCTGATTCCAAGAAAAGAACTAAAAAGAAATCTAGTAAACTTACTATAGGAGATAAAGTGCTTAATACTGCAATAGGTCTGGTGACTGCGGTTAAGAAAGTTAATATTAATTATCAACAGGATAACGGTATTTTCTTGCCAGGTTATATTCGGGAACCAGGATTTGTTGGAACTTTAAAACCTACGGTTGGTTTTACATTTGGTAGTCAAGCAGAGATAAGGGATTTAGCTGCAAGAAATGGTTGGTTGACTTTGTATCAGGATTTTAACCAACAATATCGTGAAGTAGAAGGTAGGCAACTAAATATACAGGCTTCAGTAGACTTACTTAAGGATCTTAAGATTGATATTAGTGCTAATAGAAATTATTCCGAAACATATACGGAGAATTATAGAGTTAATTTAGATGTAGAGGATAATTTTGATGGGAATATAAATTTAGATAATCCATATTCGTCTTTAACGGGTAATACTTTTGGTAACTATACTGTTTCCACTTTGTTAATTGGGACTGCTTTTAAGAAAAGCGACGAATTTAACTCAGAAACTTTCGATAAGTTTCGAGAAAATAGGCTCATTATAGCAAGGCGTTTAGCGCTGGAAAGAGGAATAGATCCAGGAACTGGAAATAATTTTCCGGTTGGTCTAGGTCCTACGAATCAAGCGGTTCTTTTGCCTGCGTTCCTAGCAGCGTATACAGGAGCAGATCCTCAAAATGTTCAGAAAGGAGCATTCCGAGATGTTCCTCTACCTAATTGGGATATTAAATATACTGGTTTGATGAACTTAAAATGGTTTAAAAAACGTTTCAAGAGGTTCTCAATGGCACACGGATATCGCGCTAATTATACGATTAATCAATTTCAGACAAACCTAGAATTTAATCCTAATAATCCAGATGAATTAGATCAAGGAGATAATTTTAAGAATCCTGAATTATATGCTAATGTTAATCTTACGGAGCAATTTAGTCCATTGATTAGGCTAGATATGGAAATGAAAAATTCTATAAAAATTCTTGCCGAATGGAAAAAAGATCGAGCGCTTTCACTAAGTTTTGATAATAATTTACTTACGGAGATTCAGGGTAATGAATATATTATAGGTCTTGGGTATAGGGTGCAAGATCTAACTTTTGTTACTAAGATTGCTGGGAAAAAGACTACTTTAAAAAGTGATCTTAATTTTAGAGCTGATTTATCATTGCGTCAGAATGAAACGATAATTAGATATTTAGATATAGATAATACGCAAGTTACTGCGGGACAGGATATATATGGTATTAAGTTTACTACAGACTACGCATTAAGTAAAAACTTAACAGCGTTACTGTTTTATGATCATACTTTTTCTAAGTATTCAATTTCTACAGCTTTCCCGCAAACTACAATTAGAGGAGGTTTTACATTAAGGTATAATTTTGGAAACTAATAAGGATGGATTGTAATATATTAGAAAAGATTTGTTGCTTTTTTTCTATTCAATCAGTGAATAATTAAATTTTTATAAATTTTAAAGCTGTTTTTCTAAAATTTGATAAAATAAATTTATTTTCGTCTTCAAAATAATAACAACATATAAATACTATTTCGGATGAATATTCCTTCAGAATTAAAATATACAAAAGATCACGAATGGATCAAGATTGATGGAGATATAGCTACAGTAGGGATTACTGATTTTGCACAAGGTGAATTAGGTGATATCGTTTATGTAGAAGTTGAGACAGTTGGTGAAGAGCTGGAACAAGAAGAAGTTTTTGGAACAGTAGAAGCTGTTAAAACAGTTTCAGACTTATTTCTACCATTAACAGGAGAAATCACAGAATTCAATGAGACTTTAGAGAGCGATCCTGAATTAGTTAATAATGATCCATATGGTGATGGTTGGATGGTAAAAATTAAAATAGCAGACGCATCTCAAATAGATGATCTTTTATCTGCTGATGGGTACAAAGAGCTTATCGGTGCGTAGATATTTGCTTGTGCTAGCGGTATTGTATACCTGTGTGATAACTTGGTTATCTTTAGCAAAAGTTTTTATTCCAATTGATATTAAGGTTGAAGGAAGCGATAAAATCGGACACTTTTTAGCATATTTTGTATTTGCAATTGTTTGGTTTTTACCTTTCTTTTTTTCAAGAAAGCAACCAATGAGTTTTTCAAAGAGTTTATGGTTATCAGCTATTTTTGGATTCCTGTTTGGATTGTTAATGGAATTTTTTCAAGCTGTATTAACAAGCTACAGAAATTCTGATTGGAATGATGTTTTAGCAAATACTTCTGGCATTATTTTGGCAGTAATAGTAATGGTAGTGCTTAAAAATAAATTAGTTAGCTTTAGGATGAAAGTGTCGTAAATATTGATTTTGTGGCATTTTACACGTTTTATGAAGTAGATATGATGTGTGCTTAAAAGTTAAAAAATGGATTTTTAGGTTTACATTTTTACGTTTAATTGGAAATTACAAAAGAAATTAGCTATTTTAGCAATCATATAATAACATTGTAGTATGGAACCGAAGAAAAATCCGAAAGCAGATTTGACCAAAAAAAGTGCCTTATTTTTACAATTGGGACTAATTTTAGTTTTGTTTGTCACTTGGCAAAGTATAGAGTGGAAAACCTATGATAGAAGTAATATCGACATAGGTCAAGTTAACCTTGATGAATTAGAGGAAGAGGAAGTTCCTATTACTCAAAATTTAAATACTCCACCACCTCCACCACCTCCACCACCAGCACCAGAAATTATTGATGTTGTTGAAGATGAAGAAGAGGTAGAGGAAACTATTATAGAATCTACGGAAACTAATCAGGAAGAAGAGATTGTTGAGGTAGAAGAAGTAGAAGATGTTGAAGAGGAAGAAGAAATTGCGGACGTTCCTTTTGCTGTAATTGAAAACGTACCAGTTTTTCCAGGTTGTGAAAAAGAAGCTGGTAATACTGCAAAGAAGAAATGTATGAGTGATAAGGTTAAGAAATTTGTTAACCGTAAATTTAATACAGAATTAGGGAGTGAACTAGGTCTTTCGGGAGTGAACAGAATATATGTTCGTTTTAAAATTGATAGAACTGGTAAGATTGTTGGTGTTCAAGCGAGAGGACCACACCCAAGATTAGAAAAAGAAGCTCAAAGAGTTATAAAAATGTTACCTAAAATGACGCCAGGTAAGCAAAGAGGTAAAGCAGTAGGTGTACTGTATTCTTTACCGATTGTTTTCCAGGTTCAGGATTAAGTAAAGTACTTTTTTAAAATATTAGATCCCCTTTGTAATTATTACAAAGGGGATTCTTTTTTTGGTATGCTTGTTGTGTTTAGAATTAACTGTAACGTTAAAACTAAATAATATGAGTAACAAGCATGATGCTAATGTGCGAAAGGGTACATTGGTAAACTTTCAGATTGGACTTGTAGCAAGTCTATTATTCACTTATGTGATGTTTGAGGTGTACACCTCGCAGCCTATCAATAAAGCTTCAGATAAAGAAGTAGTTTTAGAAGATGAGTCATTTGTTTGGGATGGAGCTTTTGAGGTTTATCAAGAGCCAGAGCAAAAAGTGGTCGCACAAAAGAAGCCTGTGCCTATTCCAGATCCAACGGATTTTGAAGTTGTAGAAGATGATGTGACTTTAGACGATGTAACAGAAGAGTTTAAGAATGAAGAGCCTGAGGAGACAGCTTCATTTAATCCGGATGCAATAGACGATAAGGAAGAGGAGGAAATTCCTGAGAATGTACCTTTTTCAGTAGTAGAGGATGTGCCTATTTTTCCTGGTTGTGAACGCTTAAAAACGAATAAAGAAAAAGCAGCCTGTTTTTCTGAGAAGATTAGTAAAATCATTTCTAGAAAATTTAATACGGGTATAGGAAGTGATTATGGACTTAGTGGAGTGCAGAGAATATATGCTTTATTTGATGTGGCAGCAGATGGTACGATTCAGAATATACAAGTAAGAGCCCCACATCCAAAACTAAAAAAAGAAGCAGAGAGAGTAATTCGTTTATTTCCAACAATGACTCCTGGAAAACAACGTCAAACACCAGTGACGGTAAAATATCAATTGCCTATAGTATTTAAGATTCAGGATTAAGTATAGTTGATATATAATATGAGAATCCCGTTACGATAATCGTAAACGGGATTCTTTTTTGGTATGCTTGTTGATCCAGATTTTAATTGTAACGTTAAAACTAAATAGTATGAGTAACAAGCATGATGCGAATGTACGAAAAAGTACATTGGTAAACTTTCAAATTGGGCTTATAGCAAGCCTATTATTCACTTATGTGATGTTCCAGACATATACTTCTATTTCTGTTGTAGATCCTCCTGATGTTGCCTCTAACGAAAAGGAAGATGTAAGTTTTACAATGGATGTTTTTAAGGTTGAAGAAAAGACTAAGAAAAAGATTGTAGTTAAAACAAAAACGATAAAGGAGCCGGATTGGACAAAGCTAAAAAAGGTCGATGATGATATTGTTTTGCAAAAGTTTAAAAAAGCACTAATCGAAGAAGGAGGTGATTCAAACTCTAAAGAAGTTCCGGTTGATTCTATTTCTGATGTAGTTGATAAAGAGGAAGTTATTTATGACATTGATAAAGTTGCAATAGCGCCTATTTACCCAGGATGTGAAGGTTTAAGTACTAATGATGAAAGAATATCTTGTCTTTCTGGTAAAATTAAACGAATCGTTTCAAAAAAATTTAATGCTGATCTAGGAGCAATTTATGGTCTTAAGGGTTTGCAAAGGATTCACGTTCAGTTTCAAGTGGATAAAGATGGTGTTATAAATGAGGTTATGGTTAGAGCGCCACACCCGGCTTTAGAAAAAGAAGCAAGAAGAGTAGTGAAAAAATTCTCGAATATGAGACCTGGGAAGATAGGAAAAGAGCCTGTTAAGGTTAAATATATTTTACCAATTACATTTAAAATTCAAAATTAAGTTTTAAAAACCCATTTGTCTTGGATAGATGGGTTTTCTTTAAAAGTGTATTTTTTCTAAAAGTTAATCATGCTTCATAATTAGTCTTTTAATTAAGGTTAAATGACTGTATTAAGATAAAACAGTTGTTAAAAGGTGAATTATAAATAGTTATAAGTTGTCTATAATCCATTTAAGGCATATCTTTGCACAACTTTTTTAAAAAGACATTTAGTTAACGTGCAAAATTTGAGTATAACCCAAGTCGATACTGCCAAAGTTTCTGTTATTCAGGATTTTAAAGAGATCACTAAAATGCGTTTGGCATTAAGTGTAGTGTTCTCTTCTGTAGCTGGTTATCTTTTAGGAGTAGATACTATTTCTTGGAGTACACTGCTGCTTTTATCAATAGGAGGATATTTTATGGTTGGAGCCTCTAATGCCTTTAATCAAATTATAGAGAGAGATTTAGATGTTTTAATGGATAGGACCAAAAATAGGCCTATTCCATCTGGAAGAATGTCTGTTAATACCGCATTTATTATAGCAGCGGTTTTTACTATTTCTGGTATTTCCGTGCTGTATTTTATTAATCCTCAAACAGCAATGTTTGGTGCGATTTCTATATTTATTTATGTAAGTCTATATACACCGTTAAAAACGAAAACGCCGTTGTCTGTATTTATAGGCGCTATTCCTGGTGCTATTCCGTTTATGTTAGGTTGGGTTGCAGCTACTAATGATTTTGGAATAGAACCTGGCACCTTGTTTATGATACAATTTTTTTGGCAATTCCCTCATTTTTGGGCAATAGGTTGGTTCTTGTTTGATGATTATAAAAAAGGAGGTTTCTTTATGTTGCCTACCGGTAAAAAGGATAAAAGTACAGCAACGCAGATTGTTATATATACTGTTTGGACAGTAGTAACTTCACTAATACCAGTGTTTGGTGTTACTGGTAAATTATATATTACTCCTGTTTCTGGAGTTTTGATACTAATATTAGGAGCTTTTTTATTGCGATATGCAATTCGTTTATATAAAGTCAAAGATGCTAAGACAGCAAAACAATTAATGTTAGCTAGTGTGTCTTATATTACATTGTTACAGATTATATATGTAGCAGATAAATTTATTCGTGCATGGATTTAACCCAAGGAACAACAAGCGAAAAACAAAAAAGAGCAAAAAAGACCATGATGTGGTTTGCTATGATTAGCATGACCATGACATTTGCTGGTCTTACCAGTGCTTATGTAGTAAGTAAAACAAGAGAAGATTGGTTAACAGACTTAGTTTTTCCAAATGCTTTTATTTTAAGTGTATTGGTAATTATAGCTAGTAGTATATCCTTTTTTCTTTCCAAAAAGGCTATTGATAATGAAAACCGAGGTTTAGCAACATTCTTATTGTTAGCTACATTTGGTTTAGGAGTGCTGTTTGTTTTTATGCAGTTTCAAGGCTTTGAAGATATTATGTCACAGGGTTATTATTTTACAGGGCCCTCTGCGAATATTGTTCCAACTTTTTTGTATATCATTGTAGTATTACATATAGTTCACGTAATTGTTGGGCTACTAGTACTTTTAGTCGTAATTTATAATCATTTTAAACAAAAGTATAAAAGAGGGCAAACCCTTGGTTTAGAACTGGGTGCTATGTATTGGCATTTCGTAGATGTTTTGTGGGTTTATCTCTTTTTATTTTTATATTTCGTGAGATAATAAAATTGATTACTTTTGTGGAAAATTTAACAATACCAAATTCTTTATATGGAAACAGCTGTTACTAATACAGGTACAGAAGGTAAAACTTGGGGCGGAGGCAATCAACCACTCAAGGCGAGTTATGGTAAGATGATGATGTGGTTTTTTATCCTGTCTGATGCGCTTACATTCTCTGGGTTTCTTGCTGCTTACGGTTTTTCAAGATTTAAATTTATTGATTCATGGCCAATAGCGGATGAAGTGTTTAATCACTTTCCGTTTCTTCATGGTGTAGATGCACCAATGTACTATGTTGCATTGATGACATTTATATTGATATTTTCTTCTGTAACTATGGTGTTAGCCGTTGATGCTGGCCATCAAATGAAACAAAAGAAAGTAATACTATATATGTTCCTTACTATTATCGGAGGAGCTATTTTTGTTGGTTCACAGGCGTGGGAGTGGAAAAATTTCATTAAAGGAGAATATGGTGCTGTCGAAACAAAGGGTGGTCAAATACTACAATTTGTTGATAAAGATGGTCATAGAGTGGCATTGCATGATATTGCTGTAGTGGATAATCACAAAGAAAGGCTTCAGCATGAAAGTAAATTGGGTGTTTGGTATGATAAGGAAGGTACACTACCTACATATACTGTTGATGAGATCAGAGAAGGGTTTTCTAAAAGAAGTGATCTTCTTATAAGAACGCAGATACTTACTGAAAAAGGAGAAAAAACAATATTATCTAGAGAAGAATCTTTACGAAGATTGAATACGGATGCTGTTGGTATCGTAGAAGGAGCTAACCTAGTTCATAACGAGTACGGAACACCTCTATTTGCTAACTTCTTTTTCTTTATTACTGGATTTCATGGATTTCACGTATTATCAGGTGTTGTAATTAATATCATCATATTTTTCAATGTGATTTTGGGAACATACGAGAGAAGGAAGAACTATGAAATGGTCGAAAAAGTAGGGCTTTATTGGCACTTTGTAGATTTAGTTTGGGTATTCGTATTTACGTTCTTCTACCTAGTTTAATAATTAAAAGAATTTATAATAGATATTATGGCACACGATACAGCACATCACGAATCGAATACGGCTAAAATCTGGAAAGTATTTATTTTATTATCTGTAGTTACGATAGTAGAAGTAATTTTGGGTATTATTAAACCCGCATTTTTGATAGAGACTACAGTAATTAGTATGAAATTACTTAATTGGATTTTTATAATTCTTACTATATATAAGGCGTATTATATTACTTGGTCTTTTATGCATATGGAAGGTGAAACTAAAGGTTTGCGTAGAGCAGTAGTATGGACAGCAGTATTCCTTATCAGTTATTTAATATTTATATTATTAACAGAAGGTGATTATATTTATGAAGTATTTAAAGCTGGACACAAAAGCTGGGACTTTTAATTTAAAATCCGTTTGTGTTTTTAAGTTAAAAGCATAATAAAAGATAGTAAAAGACGGTTGTTTTCAGCCGTCTTTTTTATTTTTGTAATCGAAGTAAAGTAAACGATTTAATGAAAAAATTTTTAGTTCTTGGAATACTGTTTATACTACCAATAGTGATGTATCTGTTTTTTGCTTCAGCAGTTGATAATTTTTCTAAACTTCCTGTGTTAAAAGAGTCTATAGGAAATTTGGACGATTTTGAAAGCCTTACAGGAGAACAAATTACATTAGAAGATAAGATTACAATATTAGGTTTTTTTGGTGAAGATATTCAGGATAAAAAAGGAAATGTTTTTAATTTAAATCAAAAGATTTATAATAAAAATCGCGAATTCAGGGATTTTCAATTAGTAATGGCATTGCCATATGGTAGCGAGAATGCAGTAAAAGATCTTTTAGAAGAGTTAGATGACATTACTGATGTATCCGGTTGGAAATTTGTTTTCGGAACACCTGAGAGTGTACAACGCTTGTTTAAAGGACTTCAGACGCCTTATAAACTCAATCAAAAAAATGCTTCTAATTTTGTTTTTATTATAGATAAGAATGTAAATCTAAGGGGTAGAGAAGAGAATCAAGAGAAAAATGAGTTAGAGGTCTATGGATATGATACTAGTTCTGTTGCGGATTTAAATAATGTAATGGTTGATGACGTAAAAGTTATCTTAGCTGAGTACCGTTTAGCTCTTAAGAAATATAAAGCAGATCGAAAAGAAAAATAAGGGATGAAAAAATATTCATACGTTGGTATATCATTTATAATTCTGATTTTTGGGATCATTTTTATCCCTAAAATTGTAAATAGAGTAAAGGATACTTCTATTGTTAAAAATGATAGAATGAGTGCGGATAATCCTGTGGCTAATGAAAAACTTTCATACATAAAGATTAATGGTAAGCCTAGAAAAGTTCCGGAGTTTGCATTTTTAAATCAGGATAGTTTGTTAATTACTAATCATGATTATAAGGGAAAGGTATATGTAGTAGATTTTTTCTTTACTAGCTGCCCTACTATCTGCCCAAAAATGAGTCGAAATCTGGCTTATTTACAAAATAAACTTAAAGATTATCAAAATTTTGGAATTGCATCTTTTACGATTAACCCCAAAAGAGATACACCACGGATTCTTAAAAAGTATGCAGAGAATTATGGAATAGTAAATCCAGATTGGCATTTGCTCACAGGGGAGCGAGAAGATTTATATGAATTGGCTAATGCTGGTTTTAATATTTATGCAGCAGAAAACCCAGAGGTTCCAGGAGGATTTGAACATAATGGGTATTTTGCACTAATAGATCAAGAAGGTTACATTAGATCACGTTATGATGCCTCCGGAAATCCTATCATTTATTATAGAGGAACTATCGGAGTTGATGAAAAAAAGGACGAAAACGGAGAAGAAGAACAGGTAACAATCCTATTGGAGGATATTAAAAAGTTATTAAAAGAAAATGAGTAAAAGTACTTCTGAGGTAGAAAAAAAATATAATAAATGGATTGTTATATTGTCCATAGTAATACCGCTAGCTGTAGCAGCATTATTTGGTGTAAACCTTCGTAAATTGGGTTATGATGTTGAACCGCTTACCTTTTTGCCACCAATTTATGCGAGTATTAATGGATTGACTGCTGTGGTTCTTATAGCAGCACTTTGGGCTATTAAAAATAAGAAGTTGCAATTACACGAAAATCTCATGAAATTTGCGATTACATGTTCTGTTTTGTTTTTAGTGATGTATGTAGCGTATCATATGACAAGTGATTCTACAAAGTTTGGTGGAGAAGGATTGATTAAATATGTTTACTACTTCATACTAATTACACATATTGTTTTATCTATTGTTGTGATCCCATTTGTTTTAATAACATATGTTAGAGCTTTGGCTAAAAGTTTTGATAGACATCGGAAGATTGCAAAAATTACATTTCCGATATGGCTGTATGTAGCAATTACCGGGGTAATAGTTTATTTGATGATTTCACCATATTATACGTAAATTTAAAAGTCTAATTGATCATATTCACTTAGATAATATTTCAAAATGAGAACAAAAATATTCTACATATTAGTTTTGTTGTTATTCTTTACAGTTTCAATGGATGCGCAATGTGCTATGTGCAGAGCGGTATTAGAAAGTGAAGAAGGACAAAACACAGCTAAAGGGATTAACAATGGAATCGTGTATTTAATGATTATTCCTTATGTTCTTATTGGGGTTGTAGGGTACTTCATTTACAGAAATAAAAAGAAGCCGATCAAAGACTGATTTTATTTTAATTTTTCTTGATTTTAAATCTTTAACATATTCATAACATATTGAAGTGTAACGAATGTGGTGTAGGAGAAGTCTTATGGTATAAGACTACACTAACCAATTTAAATTATTTCTAGAGGGGAGACTAGAAATTCATCAATTATAATGTATTACACCGTATAGTGTAAGTCTTGTTTTAAATTGAAGCTGGCATCATTTGATGTCTATTAAATCTTAATCTAGTATTATGATTGAAATCAAAGACTTACATAAATCTTACCAAATGGGAAGCAATTCCCTTCATGTCCTTAAGGGAATCAATTTTAATGTTAAAGAAGGTGAGCTTGTAGCTATTATGGGATCCTCGGGTTCTGGAAAATCTACGTTGCTTAATATTCTTGGAATGTTAGATGAAGCGGATACAGGAAGTTATTTTTTGGATAACATACCTATTAAAGACTTGAATGAAAAAATAGCAGCTAGGTATAGGAATAAATTCTTAGGGTTTATATTTCAATCATTCAATCTTATTAATTATAAAAATGCGCTAGATAATGTAGCAATGCCATTGTATTATCAAGGTATTAAGAGAAAAGAAAGAACAGATAAAGCACTTCATTATTTAGAAAAAGTTGGTTTGGCTGATTGGGCAACTCATCTTCCGAATGAGTTATCGGGAGGACAAAAGCAGCGTGTGGCGATTGCTAGAGCTTTAGCTTCTGAGCCAAAGGTTTTGTTAGCAGATGAGCCTACAGGAGCACTCGATACTAAAACTTCTTATGAGGTTATGGAGTTAATACAAGGAATTAATGACGAAGGGAAAACTATTCTTATTGTAACCCACGAAGAAGATATAGCTCATATGAGTAAACGAATAGTAAATCTTAAGGATGGTCTTATCATTGATGATGGAATAGTAGAACAAGTAAGAGCAAATTCATATGTTTAATATAGAGCGTTGGCAAGAAATATTTGATACGATTGCTAAGAATAAACTACGTACTTTTTTAACAGGACTTTCAGTTGCTTCAGGGATATTTATTCTAGTAATTCTTCTTGGAGTAGGTCAGGGAATGCAGAATGGAATTTCTCAAGAATTTGAAGGGGATGCATCCAATAGTATTTGGGTTTGGACAAGACCAACTTCTGTAGAATACAAAGGCTTAAATCCAGGGAGATTTTTTAGTATGACTAATGAGGATTTTGACTTTATTCATAAAACGAATGAGGATGTGATCGAGTATGAATCTTCTAGAGTTAGAATATGGAATTCGGTTATTTCTTACAAAAAGGAGTCAGGGAATTATAGGATAGAAGGGATTTTTCCGGGTTTTCAATTTATAGAAAATCAATCAATGGTTTCAGGTAGATTCATTAATCAACAAGATATTAATGAAAAAGGGAAAATTGTAGCAATTGGTAACAAAGTAAAGGAAGCTTTATTCAAAAATGATGAAGATCCTATTGGAAAGTATATAAAATTAAATGATATCCCTTTTAAAGTAGTTGGAGTATATACTGATAAAGGTGGTGAACGCGAAGAAGAACAGGTCTCTGTTCCGTCCACCACAGCGCAACAAGTATTTAATAGAGGGCAAAATATCAACAACTTGTCTTATACTCTTAAACCAGAAAAAGATTTTGAAACGGCTGTTGCTAAGTCAGAAGAATTCGTTGCAGGAATAACTACATATTTGAAAAATAAGCATATAATAGCTCCAACAGATGAACGAGCTATTGGTATAGGGAATTCTTTAGAACAAGCCAAAAGATTTTACAGCCTGATTTTTATGATTAAAGCCTTCTTTTGGTGGGTAGGAGTATGTACGATTATCGCAGGAGTGGTAGGTGTAAGTAATATCATGCTTATCATTGTTAAAGAACGAACTAAAGAAATTGGTATTCGAAAAGCGATTGGAGCTATGCCTTCTTCAATAATAGGTATGATCTTACACGAGGCCATATTTGTGACTGCGATTGCAGGATTTACTGGATTGATCTTCGGATTGATCTTGTTAGAGTTGTTAGGGCCAATGATCAAAACAGATTTTATATCCAGTCCGTCAGTGAATTTTAATGTTGCTTTGACGACTGTATTTATATTGATTTTTGCAGGAGCAATTGCGGGTTTCTTCCCAGCGTGGAGAGCAGCAAAAATTAAACCTATTGTAGCACTTAGAGACGAATAATATGTTTAACAGAGATCGATGGAATGAAATTATAGAGGCGCTGACAGCGAATTGGTTTAGGACTTTACTTACCGCTTTTGGAGTGTTTTGGGGGATTTTTATACTTGTTATTTTATTAGCAGCAGGTAAAGGTTTGGAAAATGGTGTTAAGCGCGGTTTTGGAGATATAGCGACTAATACGATGTTTATGTGGACTCAAGTTGCTTCTAAGCCATATAAAGGATTACCAAAAGGGAGAAGATATAATTTTAAGATAGGAGATGTTGGCTCTATTAGAGAAAAGGTTCCTGGATTGAAATATATATCACCCAGAAACCAATTAGGAGGTTTTGGTGGGACAAACAATGTTATTAGAGGTCTTAATGCAGGTGCATTCAATGTATATGGAGATTATCCAGAAATAATTAATCAAGATCCAATAACAATTACTTCTGGCAGGTTTATTAACTATGGTGATATAGATAATAATAGAAAAGTAGCAGTAATTGGAGAAGGAGTGAAGAAAGAGCTATTTAAATTTGGGGAAGAACCAATAGGAGAGTATATAAAAATACAAGGAGTAAGTTTTATGGTAATTGGAACTTACATGAAAAAATCTAATAATGGAGACCGTGAACAAGGTCAGAAAGAGATATTTGTTCCTTTTACTTCTTTTTCGCAAGCTTTTAATCGTGCAGATAATGTCGGTTGGATGGCAATTACCGCAGAGGATGATAACTCAATTACAAGTCTTAAAAAAAGTATTATCGATGTTGTGAAAACGAATCATACAATTCACCCAGAAGATAATAGAGCAGTTGGAAATTTCGATTTGTATGAAGAATTTAGCAAAATTAATGGACTTTTTATAGCACTTAGGGGAGTAGCATATTTTGTTGGAACTTTAGTGTTGTTGTCTGGGATCATTGGAATTAGTAATATTATGCTGATTGTAGTAAAAGAGAGGACCAAAGAAATTGGTATTCGTAGAGCTTTGGGAGCGTCACCTTGGTCCGTGCGAGGACAAATATTATTAGAATCGATTTTTCTAACAATCATATCAGGAATGACAGGTATTGCTGTTTCTACAGGTGTGATATTTTTGGTAAATAAAGTGTTAGAAGGAATACCAGCAAGTGATGAGACTATGTTTGCAAATCCTAGTGTGGATCTTACTGTGGTTTTCATAGCTTTGTTAATTTTAATTTCGAGTGGACTTTTGGCTGGGCTAATTCCTGCACAGGTGGCTATAAAAACTAAACCAATAGATGCTCTTAGAGCAGATTAAATGTAAAATCAATCAAAATTACTGTTGCAAATAGTAAAAATCAATAAATACGGAAAATGAAAAAAACAATCACTGTCATTATTTTGCTTCTCATTGTAGTTGTATTCGGAGGAGCTTTGTATTATTTATATCAAAAAAACCAAGAAGATCCTGTTACCTATAAAACAGAACAGAGTACTACAGAAACGATCATAAAAAAAACAGTTGCTACCGGAAGTATAGTCCCTAAAGAGGAAGTTCTGATAAAACCAAATATTTCGGGAATTATAGAAGAAATTTATATCGAGGCTGGTGATCAGATTAAATCAGGAGATTTAATAGCTAAAATTAGGGTGATTCCTAATGTGTCTTCTTTACAGAGTGCTAAAAATGCAGTACAAACTGCAAAAATAGATTTAGATAATCAAGAAAAGGTTTTTAATCGTCAGAAAGAACTATTTGATAAAGGAGTAATATCGGCAAATGAATTTGATGGTGCTGATGTTACATATAAACAATCAAGGCAAAACTATGAAGCAGCTCAACAGAATTATCAGATTGTTAGAACTGGTACAACTAGAGGTTTAGGAAGTGCGGCAAATACTTTAATTCGTTCTACAGTTACAGGAATGATACTAGAAGTTCCGGTAAAACAAGGGAATCAGGTTATAGAATCTAATAATTTTAATGATGGAACTACAATTGCGGCAGTTGCAGATGTAGGTCAGATGATCTTTGAGGGTAATGTTGATGAAAGTGAAGTAGGGAAAATAAAAGAAAATTTGCCCTTAGAAATAACTGTAGGAGCAATCGAGAATAAAAAGTTTGATGCAGTTTTAGATTACATAGCACCAAAAGGAAAAGAAGAAAATGGAGCAATTCAATTTGAAATAAAAGGAACTTTAAATAAGAAGGACACAACTTTTATTAGAGCTGGATTAAGTGCAAATGCATCTATAATTTTAGCAAAAGTGGATAGTGTAATGGCTTTAAAAGAATCTCTTATTCAGTATGATCCAAAAACCCAAAAACCTTTTGTAGAAGTAGCTATAGGAGAACAAGAGTTTGAAAATAGAGATGTAGAATTAGGAGTTAGTGACGGGATTAATGTTGAAGTAAAAAGTGGAATTACAAAAGAAGATAAGATCAAAGTTTGGAATCAAATTAAGAAACCAGAGTTTGGGAATTAATTTTTTTTAACAAAAAGTGTAACAATAACAATCAATAGTATACAAATAGGTGTTGTGAGGTAAACTATAAAACTTTATTGTTTTTGGTGCGCCTCCATTCTGACCTCTTAAAATAAAGAAAAACGGATGAAAGTTAAAATTTCAATTATTTGCTGTATCCTTCTTGGGATGATCGCTACGCAAGCACAAGAAAAAAAGTGGACGTTAAGGGAGTGCGTAGAATATGCTTTAGAAAATAATATTACAATTAAGCAATCTGCACTTAATATCGAAACTGCTGAGATAGATAAATTAGCGGCAATAGGAAATTTTGTGCCTACAGTTAATACCTCGGCTAGCCTTTCTTCAAACACAGGAGCCAATATTAACCCAGTAACCAATACTTTCGAGAGTAATACATTTACATCCTTAACAGGTGGTGCTAATTTAGGGCTTACTTTGTTTGATGGTTTACGTAATTTTAGACAGTTACAAAGAGCTAACATGAATAAGTTATTAAGTCAGTATAATTTAGGTAAATCAAAAGATGATATTGCATTGTTTGTTGCTAATAGTTATTTGCAAGTTTTATTAAATAAAGAATCTTTAAAAGTAATAGAGAAACAACATGATATTACTTTAGAACAACTTAAACGTACCAAAGATTTAGTAGATGCTGGTGTGTTGCCACAAGGAGATCTATTAGAAATAGAAGCTACTTCGGCAGATGAATTAACGCGTATTGTACAGGCAGAAAATGCAGTATTAATTGCTCGCGTTGGACTAGCGCAAACATTGTTAATTAAGGATTATGAGAAGTTTGATATCGCAGAACAAGAATATCTAATTCCTTCAGCATCTATTCTAAATAAATCAATTGAAGAAATCAGGTCTAGTGCTAGAGGAGCTAGATATGAAGTTCAAATAGCTGAACAAAATAAATTAATTGCTGAAAAGGATTTACAGATCGCAAGAGGAGCATATTACCCAACCTTAAGTGCATTTTTTGGATATAATACAAGATGGGCTGATAACGATTTTTTTGATAGAAGTCTTGTGAAACAATTGTATGAAAATGATGGTTTTTCTTATGGTTTACAATTAAGTGTTCCTATTTTAAATAGGTTTTCGTCAAGAGTAAATGTAAAAAGGAGTAAGGTTAATGTAAAACAGACAGCGTTTCAATTAGAGCAAGCAGAATTAGATCTTGATAGTAATGTGTATCAGGCATATTTAGATGCCAAGGGATCCGCAGAAGCATATGAAGCTTCTCTTGTTGCAGTGAAAGCTCAAGAAAGGGCATATGAGTACGCTAAAGATAGGTACGATGTAGGAAGAACGAATGCCTTTGATTTTAGTCAATCAAAGTTTAGATTAGAAAATGCACAAAGTAATGAGGTGCAAGCAAAGTTTGATTATATATTCAAAATTAAGGTGTTAGAGCTTTATTTTGGAATAAAAATAGCAGATATTAAATTGTAAATAAATAATGGTCTATTTGGGCTGTTACCCAAAAGATCGTAATTTCATCCAATAGAATTAATTTTTTAAAGTAAGCCATGAGTAGAAAAACTTTACTAATTATATTAATAATTGTTGTCGTTTTGGTTGTAGGATTGGTCTTTGGTAAAAAGGCGGGATTGTTTGGTAAAGACGGAAACTTGAAAGAAGTGGAAATATCAACAATTGAAAAACTTGATATTATTGAAACTGTTTCTGCAACAGGAAAAATTCAACCTGAAGTGGAGGTTAAGTTATCCTCTGAGGTTTCGGGTGAAATAATTGATTTACCAATTAAAGAAGGGCAACAAGTAAATAAAGGAGATTTGTTAGTAAGAATTAATCCAGATATTATACAGTCAGGATTGAATAGGTCTCAGGCGGCTTTAGAAAATACAAGAGCTGGTTTACGACAGGCAGAAGCAAGTCTTAAAGAAGCAAAGCTAAGTTATGATCGTAACAAAGAGCTGTTTGATAAAGGAGTTATTTCTAAAGCAGAATGGGATAGTTCTGTTTCTGCATATGAGGTGGCAGAAGCAGCAAAGCAGTCAGCTTTTTATAGTGTAAAGAGTTCTCAAGCTACTGTAAATGAAGCAAAAGATAACCTTAGTAGAACAACTATTTATGCTCCTATGAGCGGAACCGTTTCTAAACTATCCGTAGAATTAGGTGAGCGAGTTGTAGGAACACAACAAATGGCAGGAACGGAAATAGTGAGAGTTGCCAATTTAAGTAACATGGAGGTTGAAGTAGATGTTAATGAAAATGATATTGTAAAAATATCCCTAGGTGATTCTACTATAGTAGAGGTTGATGCCTATCTTAAAAAGCAGTTTAAAGGGTTAGTTACGGAAATTGCAAATTCTGCAGAAAGCACATTGAGTGCAGATCAGGTTACTAATTTTAAAGTAAAGGTTCGTATTCTTGAAGAATCATATAAAGA
This sequence comes from Aquimarina sp. AD1, assembly GCF_003443695.1. Lineage (NCBI taxonomy): Bacteria > Pseudomonadati > Bacteroidota > Flavobacteriia > Flavobacteriales > Flavobacteriaceae > Aquimarina > Aquimarina sp. AD1. The sequence goes on from NZ_CP031966.1 coordinate 4,562,603, forward strand.
CTTAATAAAAGATAAACCAGAGAGCTATTCTCCTTTTAGACCAGGAATGACCGCAACTGTGGATGTTATTACCAATAAAAGAGAACAAGTGATCGGTGTACCTATCAGTGCGATAGTTATAAAAAGTGACACTTCTAGTAATGTGAAGAGATCTTATACGAAAGAAAAGCTAAAGGAGTCTGATGAAAAGTTTGAATGTGTATTTGTGAAAGATGGAGGAGCGGCTAAATTAAGAGTGATAAAAACAGGTATTCAGGACGATAGTAATATAGAAATTACAGAAGGTTTAGAGGTTGGAGAAGATGTTATTATAGGACCTTATAATGTCGTGACCAAAACACTAAAAACAGGCGATAAAGTATCTTCTAAAAGCGATAAGAAAGAGACTAAAGAATAATATAATAAATAAGGGTATCTTTGCATAAATTTTTTTAAAAGATGCCTTATATTCTTTGTTTAGAAACTTCTACAACTAATTGTTCGGTTGCTTTGTCTAAAGATGGTAAAGTAATTGCTTTTAAAGAAGATTACGACATTAAATATTCTCACGCAGAACGTTTACATCAGTTCATAACAATTGTCATGAAAGAAGCTGGGATAGCTTTAGATAAACTTGATGCAATTGCTGTAAGCAAAGGACCCGGCTCGTACACAGGTCTTAGAATTGGTGTTTCTGCTGCAAAAGGCTTGTGTTTTGGCTTAAATATTCCTCTAATATCTGTTAGTACATTAAAAGGACTTGCTTTACAAGTAAAATCAATGGAAGGTTTTGTTGTTCCTATGCTAGATGCAAGGAGAATGGAAGTATATTCTGCGGTTTTTTCAAGTGATTATAAACAAGTACGAACCATTGAAGCAGAAGTGCTTTCAGAGGACTCTTTTAGTACGTATTTAGAAAACAAGCAAGTATTTTTTATAGGTAATGGGGTAGCTAAGTTCGAAGAGATCTGTAATCATAAGAATGCTAAGTTTATAACTGATAAGTTACCATCCGCTGTGGAGATGGGAATCTTAGGCTATACTAAGTTTTTAGAAAAGGATTTTGAAGATGTTAGTTATTTTGAGCCTTATTACTTAAAAGATTTTGTCGCAGGTTAATAGATATACCATTCCAAAGGATATAATAAACAAAAAAAGCCATCTACATAGACAGCTTTTTTAATTATTTACTCTAAATTATTAGAGCTTATATTTTTCTAAGGTTTTAATTCCTTCTACTTCTGGTGCTTAGGAGACTTCTCGAAGGATTGCCATCCATATTTTTTAGTGCATTATATCTAGAAACGAGACGGATTAAATCTTCTTCCTTTCTAACCTTTATCTTTTCCTTTTTCATATACGTTTTTAACTCCTCTTCCTTATCGCCAAGAGCGGCTAAAACCTTCTTTTTATTCATGGGAAGTTCCATGATTACACCACGTTCTTCTAAATAGTATTTGGTTTTTATCTGAACCTTTCCAGGGGTAGCTGTACCACTAGCTGAACCTCTTTTGTCAGGTTCGGTAATTTTTACGTTATACTTTTTATATATTCTGTATTGTTCATTTAGTTCAACAAGAACATAGTATCCACTTCGTTTTAAACCTCGTTGGGTTTTAAAGTTGCAGTAGTAATAATAATCTCCGTCTATCCTCGCATGGGCAGTTGGATTCTTTAATAGTTCAAATAATTCAGAATCTTTCTTAAACTCTAAAGCATCGGAATAGGCATTGTACCGAAGTTTTGCATCAAAAGTTCCAGACTTTTCATCTATGACACTTGCATTTTTGTATTTAAGGCTCTTAAATATGGAACCATCATACTCATCAAAAGTAGTAACTCTCTTGGCTGGTTTTAATAAAGATTGCGGTAATTGTGCAAATAAAACCGGGGACATTATTAGAAATAGAAATTGTAATATTTTTCTCACGGTATATTGATTTAGGTGAATTAAATTTAACGAAAAGGGAGTTTAAATGCAAAAATATAAGTTTTAATACATAATTTTTATCGATTCTTTAATAGAATGACATTTTTTACTGTATATCAATTAGAAATATTGAATTTTATTAAAAAATTAGCATCGTTTTTCTGTGGTAAAACAGTAAAAAATGAACGAAAACGATGTTATTTTGTAAGAAAAAACTTCAAACAAAAAGCTAAAAGCTTGATTTGCTTGTCGAAACAAATATTACGAGAGGCTATAAAAATAGGATTGAATTAATAATATATTTTTTTGAAAAAAATTAAATTTTTGATAATTGAATGAATGAAATAGATTTATATCTTTTTAATGAGATATATAAAAAGCATCTCGTTATTTGTGAGATGCTTTTTATAATATAGAAGTAATTAATTATTTTATTTCGAAAGAAATCTTTAAAATTACTCGATACTCTTTAATTTGATTGTCATCAATAATCATTTTTTGATCAGATACCCAAGCAGATTTGATGTTTTTAACTGTTTTACTAGCTTCTTTGACACCATTTCTAGCTGCATCTTCCCAACCTTTTTCTGATGATGCTATTACTTCTATTACTTTAACAATTGCCATTTTAATAATTTTTTGGTTAATATTTTATAAAAGAGTCTCTAATATACAAGATACTTTGTTCTTTTTTTAATATTTACCGCTATTATTTTTATGGTTTTTTCGATATCATTAAAGATTATTCGATAAACTACCCATTTATAGCTTCTACAAACTCTACTTTGTCTTTTAGCATTTCTTTTAGCATATTTTCGATACCATTTTTTAATGTAAAAGTAGAGGATGGACATCCACTGCAGGCTCCTTGTAAAATTACTTTTACACCTTTACTCTCTGGATCATAAGAATCGAACATAATATTACCTCCATCACTAGCAACAGCGGGTTTAATATATTCTTCTATAATATTTACAATATCTTTAGAGGTGTCATCTAGTTTTTCAAAATCAGCCTCTGCCTGTTTCTCTACTTGGCTTTTTGATGCAGTAGCGTTTTCTGATAAAACTTCTTTACCTTCTTCTAGATATTCTCTTAAGAACTCTCTTATCTCTAAGGTGATATCATTCCAATCTGCCATATCGTACTTATTAATTGAGATATAATTCTCATCAATGTATACTTCTTTTACAAAAGGAAAATGGAATAGTTTTTCTGCGATAGGAGCTTCTTTAGTATCATCAATGCTTTTAAATTCGTGCCCACTTGTTACTAATTTTTTATTTGCTACAAATTTAAGTACCGCAGGGTTAGGTGTACTTTCTGCATAAATAGTAATAGGTACTTTTTTTGTTGAAGAAGTTTCGCTAATAACAGGTTGCCCGCTATTTAAATAGGTTTTTATTTGTTCCGCAACTTCGTCTTGTACATCACTCCATTCCACAATATCGAATTTATCTATGGCAATAAAATTTTGAGCAATGAATACTCTTTTTACAAAAGGAAGGTAAAATAACTGCTGTGCCAAGGGAGAATTTTTGGCGTGATCTATATTTTCAAATTCATAGCTAGTATGTTGAGTTAAAAAATAATTGGCCTCAAACTTTATAATACTTGCATTAGAAGTTGGTTCTATTTTTATTTCAAAAATCTTTTCCATAATCTAATTTTTGGCAAATTTACTAAAAAGTAATTCCATATGGAGTAGGGTTTATAAGATTAAGAATGTTTTAATACTGGGCTTTAAAGATATGTTCTTGTAAAAATTTATATATTTGAAGCTGGCAAGAAATAATATTTTAATTTGGGAAAAGAAATATTAAAGCCCCACAATATAAGCTGTATTAAATAGTTTATATTGAAATAATTAACCTAGTTTTTCCTTTTTTTTAAACCTAAAGCCTCTAATGAATTTGAAGAAATATTATTTGTTGTTTGCTATATTGACCTCACAACTTATTTTTTCTCAGGAAGGAATTCCAGTTTATGCAGATTATCTTTCTGACAATCTATATTTGGTTCATCCATCTATGGCAGGAGCTTCTAATGCGAATAAAATAAGACTTACTGCTAGAAAACAGTGGTTTGATGTTGATAATGCGCCTAGTACACAATCGGCTAATGTTAATTTTAGAACTGGTGATAAAGTCGGTCTGGGAGCTATTGTATATCGAGATGAGAATGGGCGTTTCTCGCAAACAGGAGTATTTACGACTTTTGCGTATCATCTATTGTTTTCGAGAGATCGAACTGATCTTAATATGTTGTCTTTTGGGATTAGTGGAGCTTTTATACAGTCTAATGTAGATGAAAGAGGACTAGATGATCCATTAGATCCAGATCCTGTTATTATTGGAAGAGAACAAAAAAGTGGATATTTTAATTTGGATGTAGGTATGTCTTACCATTATCTTGATTGGTATGCTCATTTTACGGTTAAGAATATTTTACCTTCTACCAGAGAAATTTTTGATAATGCTAATAATACTATCCTAGAATCAAATAACCAGAGAAGGTATATTTTTTCGGTAGGATATGTGTTTGGACTATCAAATGGTCCTTGGAGCTTAGAGCCATCAATTTTATATCAATCAACAGATCAAACTAAAGAAAGTACGATAGATGGAAATTTAAAAGTATATAGAAGATTTGGAGAATTGGCTACATTGTGGGGAGGACTGTCTTATAGAAGAAGTTTTGATGGTGCAGAATTTTCTCAAACAGGTGCAGAAATTGAAAGTCAAAAACTTCAATATATAACTCCTTTTCTAGGAATAAATTATAAGAATTGGATGGTAGGGTACACCTATAGTTATCAATCCAATTCAGTTGTCTTAAGTAATGGAGGTTTTCATCAGCTGACATTAGGATATGACTTTGGCAAACGAAAAGAAAGATGGAATTGTCATTGTCCTGCCGTTAACAATTAAGAATATTTACATTGATAAAAAACAAAAAAGCAAGCTTTTCAAAGCTTGCTTTTTTTATTTAACGTCTGTTCCGGTAAATTTTAGTCGTTTGTCTTTTATTGGAACCAAAGATGATAATTCATAAACGTTTTTATAACCATATCCATATAGGTTAATATATGTAGGGATATTTAACGCTAAAGGAATACTTTTTGAAGGGAAATTTATAGTATCCCCATCGATATTATTATTACAATAGATTAAGATTCTGGTTTCCTTGTTAAGGATGAGTTTCGCTAATTTTTCTTTAGTAAAATTTGAAAAATTTAAATTGACTGCTCCTTTTAGATGTTTTTTGTTAAAAGCTGCTTCGGATCTAGTGTCTAATAAAATGGTATTTGGTTCGGTGGCAAAATCAAGGAACGTATCTAAGTGTATTAATCTCGATTGTCTATGTTCCATAACTTCTTCTGTAATTTCTATAAATGAATTATAATCAACTTTTGAGTGTTGTAGTTCATTGTTTTTTTGAGAGATCATAGTTATTGGGATTAGTAAAATGACTAGACTTTTTTTTATCGTTTTCATATGTTTTATTTTTTCCAACTAAAAGATTTTCTTTCTCCTTGGTTTTTAATCGCTTTGATTAATGCGGCTTCTAAATTGGCATCATCTTTTTTGCTATTATTTTTGATATACACCAAACGCTTCTTATTTAGCTCTTGTATTTTCTTCTGTATTTCTTTTCGTTCATTACTTTTTTGAGCTACATATTGTTTTATTTCTGTTTTGGATTTATCTTTAAGCTCTTGTGGTAGTTCTTCCTTTTCAATTTCTTCTAATTCAAAATCTTTGTCTTCGGCTGCATCCACAAGATCCCAGCTTTTGTTTTTGTAGAATCCAGAACTTTTACTAATAGTTCTACTAACAGCATTAGCTGCGCTATATGATCTCGCATTACGATCTTGTTCCGCTTGTAAACCGATTTTTTTAGAACCTTCGTTACCGTAGTAGATATATGTATTGTTTAGTTTTCTATTTAGTTGTAAGATAATATCGTCATAAGGAGTAGCTATATGTATAGTTTCTCTATTATGATCAATAGCGCTATATTCTCCATTAGTAAGGTTGGCTCCATCTTTCCATTTAGTTTGGATGCCTTGCTTATAATTACCACAAAATATAGTGTTAATAGTAATGTCTTTCTCTTTTGCATCAGTGGCAGCATCCTTATAATTTATTGGACCTTGAGTAAATGGTTCATTACCCGCTATGAAAATTAATTTAAGGTGATCATTATTTTTTTTCCAATCAAGTTGATTTATTGATGTGTTAATTACTTTACCACAATATTCATTCCCTCCATTCGTCGTTAAAGAAAAAAGTTCTTTAGATATTTCATCTAGATCATCAGAAAAAGGTAGTACCTGTCTAATATAACCTTCTTGAGAAGGTAAACGATCGTTACCATATTCATATAAAGCAATTTGAAGTTTTATATTATAATGACCACATTTTGCATAGGATAACTCATTTACGATTTCCCATAATTGAGCTTTTGCTTGATCAATTAAACCATCCATACTGTTGCTAGTGTCTAATAACAGAGCAACCTGAATGTTTCTTGTATCTGGATCTGTTTTAGTAGTGTAAATTTCATATGATTTTTCGGTCTTTAATGCTAGGTTAGAATCATTATTGTTTTTAGCATTACAGGAGATAGGAACGATTAATAAGCATAATAGACTCCATACATATATTGTTTTCATAATTGTTACTTTTTTTAATTTAGGCTAAAACTATGATGATCTTTTTTAGATAAAAATCATTAATGAGTAAGAAACTATTATGGATGAGTGAAAAACGCTATTGAGTTAGGGAAGTATCTTTTTTTTATATAGAAATGGATGAAAATAGGAATTCTCGTCAAATTCGGATTTTAATATCCCATATAATTGGATTAAGTTTACCTTGACTATTTAATATATGATGAATAAATTTTATTTTATTTTACTGATAATGTGGTTTTTGCCAAATGTTGAGTACGCTCAGGATAATGCACGAACACTTGAGAATGCCAGTAATAATACTGTTACAATAAGAGGTACTGTAAAGGAAGATGAAAGTCTGCGTCCTTTAAAAAATGTAGAAATTAGAGTTATAGGTGGTAAAACATACCGCACTGATAATTTAGGGGATTTTAAAATACAAGCTAAAATAGGAGATCAGATTATTATTAGTCACGATAATTTTAACACGGTTTATCATACTATTCAAAGTAGAGAAAGAATTGATGTAAAAGTTCAAGAAGATCCAGAATCATTAAGTAGGGGCAGTGATAGAAAGCAAAAGAAATTATCCGCAGAATATGGATTACATCTTGCTGCTGCAAGAAGTTCTATGAAAAAAGATGCAACCACTAGTATTGATTATGTAACAAAAGCTTTAGAAACCATAGAAGATGGTGATACTTTTGGAGATGAGAAAAAGGCTGAACTTTTTGAGACTTTGGGTGATATTTATGCATATTGGAAACAACCGGATTTAGCGGAAACTAACTATATAACTAGTTTAAGTAATAAGTTTAACGCCGACGTAAAAATTAAGTTAGGAAACGCTCAATTACAGATTAAAGATTATGATGCTTCTCTGCGAACTTTTAATCAGTTAAAGAAATCAAGATTAAACGCGACACAACGAATACAAATTTATAGAGGATTAGGAGATAGTTATAAAGGTAATGGAGATAACGAAAATGCAATTAGTAATTATAACATAGCACTGTCGTTTGCTCAAAAGAACAATGCCGAAGACAATGTTATTGAATTAAATTCTAAACTTGCAGAAATGCTTCAGATTCAAGGAAATCTTGATGATGCTGAAGAATATCTTGGAAATTCCGTGCAGCTTGCAAGTAAAAGAAGTAAAAAATCTTCAGCCATACAACGGGCAAAAGCCGCTGATTTTTATAATAAGAATAATAGCTTTGATAAAGAGATACAGTTACGTAAAGAAGCTCTAGAGGATATTCAGGATATAGAAGAGAAAGAAGCGTTTAGTCCAATCAAAAAAGATAGTGTTACACGCGAATCTAATGCTGCTGAGGACAGAGCAATTACTTCACAAGTTCAGAATTATAAAATAGCAAATGCATTTGCTGCTCAATCAGAATATGATGAAGCGATACCTTATTTAGAAGAAAGTATTAAGAAAGCTGCTTCAGAAAATGATCTTGTTGTTCAGAAAGATGCTACAAGGAAATTAGGTGAGGTATATAGAGAAAAGGGAGAATTAGGAAAAGCTTCTGAAGCTTTTGAAGAATATGAAGTTATCATAGATAAATTATATATTCAAAAAGAACAAGAAATATCGCAAGCGACAAGATTTAATCGCGAACTTGTTCAAAAAGCTAATCGTATAGCAACTTTAGAAAAGGATAGAGAGCTTAATGAGAGTAGGTATCAATTGGCATTTAAATCTCAAGAATTAGCCGAACAACAAAAAGTAATTATCTACTCATTGATTGGTTTATCTGTTTTATTGTTTTTTGCTGCTTATTTAATGTATCGAAACATAAAACAACAACGGTATGCTAATAATTTATTAGCGCTTAAATCTTTGCGTTCTCAGATGAATCCTCATTTTATTTTTAATGCTTTAAATTCTGTTAACACTTTTATAGCAACCAGCGATGAAAGAGCAGCAAATAGATATCTTACAGATTTTTCATTGTTAATGAGAGCTGTTTTAGAAAATAGTGAAGAAGATTTTATTCCCTTGGAAAAAGAAATAGAATTACTGGAGTTATATGTGCAATTAGAACATTTTAGGTTTCAGGATAAGTTTGAGTATAGGATAGATGTTGATCCAGAAATAGATATTAAACAATATATGATACCTCCAATGTTATTACAGCCATATGTGGAAAATGCTGTTTGGCATGGATTACGATATAAATCGGAAAAAGGGTTGTTGTCTATAGATTTTAAAAAGAAGGATAACGATACTATCGAAATAATAATAGCAGACAATGGAATTGGAAGAGAAAAGTCAATGTCATTAAAAACACTAAACCAAAAGAAGCAGAAATCACAAGGGATGAGTAATATCAAAAAAAGAATTCAGATACTCAATACTATGTATAAAGATAAAGTTGATGTTTTTATATCCGATTTAGCTCATGAGGAGGATGGAGCAGGAACTAAAGTTAAATTATTACTTAACAAGGATAATTGATTTTAAAAAATATAATAACTTATAAATAAATTAAAACTGTGAATTTAACAGCAATTGTAGTGGATGATGAGGCAAATAGCCGAGCGATTCTTAAAAATTATTTGAATAAATATTGCCCATCTGTGACGGTTTTGGGAGAGGCAGCCAGTGTTCAGGAAACATTGAAACTTTTGGAATCTAATAATCCGGATTTGTTATTTCTTGATGTAGAAATGCCTTATGGAAATGCTTTTGATTTATTGGAGCAAGTACCAGATAGAACATTCGAAACTGTTTTTGTAACTGCCTATGATCATTATGCTGTAGATGCTTTAAATGCACAAGCTACTTATTATTTATTGAAACCTATAGCAATTGATAACCTAATAAAGGCCGTAGATCATGTTGGTCATATAAAAGAACGTGAGAAGGAGTTACAAGATAAAGTATTAACTCCAAAAATATCTCCTACAGTTGATGGCAAGATTACGATACCACAACAAGATGGCTTTGAGGTATTAAAAGTTTCCGAAATTTTATATTGTCAGGCCGATGATAATTATACAAAGATATTTCTCAATCAAGGACAAAAGTTGGTCAGCAAAACATTGAAGTATTTCGAGGATTCTTTAAAAGAACATGGTTTTGTTAGAATCCATAAGAGTTATTTGGTTAATGTAAACACTATAGTAAAATATAAAAAGGGTAAAGGAGGTAGTGTCCAATTATCATCAGGAAAAGAGCTTATGGTATCTTCTTCTAAAAAAGGTACGTTACTCGATTACTTTAAGTAAAATAGACTCAATTAGCTATGGTGTTTTTGGTGTTGTAGGGTTCAATATATGCTACCGTTTTTCTTGTTTTATAAGCAGGAGAATCTAAGAATAATGTTTTTACTTGATTATCCCAATCTTTTATAATATCGAAATAACTAGTATTTACTACAGCCATAATTTGGTTGCAGTCATCACAAATATGTTTTTGATACTCCAGAAAATAATGTGCAAATTCATGAAATGCAACTACTTTCAATATTTCTGGATCTAACATTGTAATCCAGTTAATTATTATATTTTCTACGTTGTTGTTTTTATCTCTGGTTAACATACCTAGTGTAGATCCTTTGGATGAGACGGTAAGAGTATCGACTATATCAATATTTTTAAGTTTAAATAGTTTATCATAATATTGAATATTGTATTCTTTACAATATTCAAAGAATTTATCTAAGTGTGGTTTCAGTCTTCCATCAATTTTGACATCATTTTGAGCAATAATGGTATTTGCGCAAAATAATAATCCAAAAAGCGCTATAATGCTCCTCTTCATAATTACTATAGGGGTAAAAAGGTTTATTAATATCTTGTTGGCTGTAAGTGTTTAACAACTAATAGATTATCGAATTAAACAAAAAAATAATCTCAATGAATATATGAAGTGTTAAAAATCAACAAAATGCGCTTTTTTTAACTAAAATTATTAAAAAGAAGTTTTTTAATTAAGATACTTTTAAAACTCTAATTGATTAGTGTCTGTTGAGATATTACTTTTTTTAAGGATATTTTGAAGAACCGAAAGTCTTCCATTAGTAAAGAATATATGTGATCCTTCTGAAGCGTTTTCGTTTAATAAATCATTATTTGATAAAATAACTTTAGTTTGTCTTGCTACGGCCTCACCAGAATCGATAATTATGATGTTTTTAGGAAGAATCTTTTTTAAAACCGGAATTAGATAGGGGTAATGGCTACAACCTAATACAAGGTAATCTATGTCTTTTTCTACAAGAGGTTGGATGTAGGAAGATAAGAGGGTAAGCATTTCTTCGCTATAGATTTTACCAGCTTCAATGAGTTCTACTAAGCCTGTTCCGATTACTTCTATTACTTCTGTGTTATTAGTGTATAAATCTGATGTAGTAGCAAAGAGTTCGCTAGATAAGGTGCCTTTAGTGGCTAAGATGCCTATTTTTTTAGTTTTTGTTTTAAGAGCGGCAGGTTTTATTGCCGGTTCTATGCCAATAAATGGGACATCGAATTGATTTCTAAGAGTTTTTATAGCATTTGTCGTCGCGGTGTTACAGGCCACAACAATTATTTTACAATTTAACTCTAAGAGTTTTTTTGTGTTTTTAATACTTAGTGATATTATTTCTTCTTTACTACGTTTTCCGTAGGGGGCAAATTTACTATCAGCTAAATAAATTGTGTCTTCATTCGGAAGCGCAATTGCAATTTCTTTCCAGATAGATGTCCCTCCAATTCCTGAATCAAAAATACCGATTGCTTGTTTTTTCATTTTTATAATGATGTACTTCTCAAAAATAAAAAAACAGTGAGTATTTGGACTCACTGTTTTTTTTATTTTATGTTCTAAAAGTAATTTTTTAGATACCTAAATCTTTTTTTACATCTGCCATTAAATCTTTACCATCAGCTAGGATAACTCCTGTTCCTGTTGTAGAATCTAATACATACTGAAATCCTTGTGCTCTCGCAACTTTCTGGATAGAAACACGAGCGTTTTCATATATCGGCTTTAACAATTCAATTTCTTTTTTCTGAAGATCTTGTAAAGCATTTTGTCTGTAATCACCGATACTTTTTTCAGTAGCCTGAACTTCTTGTGCTCTTTTAGCGTTTTCTTCTTCTGTCTTAGAAGGAGCTTCTGCCTGGTACTTTTTCATTGTATTCTGTAATTCCAAAACCATATTTCTGATTTCAGCTTCGTATGTTTTGTTTAGTTTTTCAATTTCACTCTTGGCAGCTTTAAAAGCAGGCATTGCCTCCACAAGCTCTTGTGATGCAATATGAGCTACTTTGGATTGTGCATTTACGAAACTTGATGCTCCAAGGATTAATGCACAAGCTACTAATAGGGTTCTAAACTTTTTCATTTTAATAATATTAAGTGTGTTATAAATTTAAAAATTAATTTCTCTAATTATCGTTAGTTTCTCCATCTTTATTATCATCATCGTCAGATTGAGAGTCATTTTTCAATTTTTCTTTTAATGCTGTTATAGAATCTTTTTTTCTTTTTTGCGCTTCTAACAGTTTAGCTCTTCTAGCTTCAAATTCTTTTTTCTTTGCTGCTCTGATAGAATCTCTTGCAGCTTTTCTTTCGGCTAATAGCTTTTCTCTCTCAGCTTGTTTTTTAGAAGTTGACTTTTCTCTATCTGTTACTTCTTTTTCTTGTTCAGAATTTCTTTTCTCAGCTCGTTCTAATGCTTTCTTCTCTTTTTTACTGTTTACTTGCTTTCTTTTAGAAGCTCTATTGATTCTTAATAATATTTGATCACTTATGTCGTGTCTGTCAGCAGAATAAAGCATTACTAAGTCTGCCGATTTGTCAAATATGAAATCATATTTTTTATTTTTTGCTACTTCCTGTACTGCAACAAAAACTTGGTCTTGTACTGGCTGCACTAATCGTTTCTTTTGAATAAACAAATCGCCATTAGGACCAAATCGCTTTTGTTGATATTCTAGGATCTCTTTTTCTCTAAAGAAAATATCTTCTTCTCTTTCTTCGATTAATTCTTTAGTGAGAAGAACACGCTCATTATTGAGGTCTTTTCTCATTTCTTCAACTTCTTTTAATTCAGCTTCAATTTCGACTTTCCATTTCTGAACTTTTGTCTCCAAATCTGCAGAGGCTTCATTATATTCAGGTACATTTTCTAAAATATAATCCATATCGATATATCCGACTCTTATACCTTTTTGAGCTTCAGCTGTATTGGAGAAAGATAACCAAAGGATAGCTGCTAATACTAAAAGAACTTTTGTTTTCATGATCCTGTTTTGTTTATAGAAATAATCGTGCCAAAATTAAAATTGTTGTCCAATGATAAAGTGAGTCTCCCATCCATTATTTCCTGTCGTACCTGGAATTGGGTCAAAACCGTACCCAAAATCAATACCCAGCAATCCAAAGGCTGGCATAAAGATACGTAAACCTGCTCCAGCAGAACGATTTAATTGAAATGGATTGAATCCTCTAAAGCTATCATATGAAGCTCCTCCTTCTAAAAACGCCAGCATATATATGGATGCTGATGGTTTTAGAGTAATTGGATAACGAAGTTCTAACGAATATTTATTATAAATTGTTGCCCCATCTTCAACAAAATCTGGATCATTTGCTCTACTTAGTGGAATAAGTGATTGATTAGGGTACCCTCTTAAGGCTACAACCTCTCTTCCGTCAAGTGCTGTTGCACCTAAACCATCTCCACCTAAAAAGAATCTTTCGAAAGGAATATTCCCTCGATTATTGTTATATGCTCCAAGAAAACCATATTCAGCTCTTGTTTTTAATACTAATGGTTGTTTACCTAATTTAGTTAAAGTTGTGTACCAAGTAGCGTCAAACTTTATTTTATAGTATTCTAGCCAGTCAAAACGTTCTTGATCTATTTCTCCAATTTCCGTACTGATCTCTCCAATTCTAGTGTTTGTAGGGTCATTAACTACAAGGTCTTCTTGTTCTGCAAGTAAATTACTTCTTTCTTCAGCTAATTCACCATAGTCAGTTCCGTCCCATATAGAATATGGTAATGAAAGTTTAGCAATTAGATTAAACTCTGATCCAGATGTTGGAAAAATAGGATTTACAGCAGTGTTATTTCTGTTAATTCCTATAGTGTAGGCAAGATTGTTAGACGAACCGTCACCAAAGGTAAATAAACGTGTGTTGTAGTTTTTAAGATTATAATGCTGTATACTTACTGCTTGGGATAAAGTAAAATAATTATCAGGCCAGTTTAATCTTTTTGCAATACCGATGGATCCCCCAGTAATCAAAAATTTACTGTCTCTATCTACATCACGAGTTCTATTGTTAAATAAGAATTGAATCGTATGAGAAAAAGAAGTAGAAAGCTGAAATGGTCTTTTTCCTCCTAACCAAGGTTCTACAAAAGATAAACTATAGGTTTGAAAAAACTGACTTGCCTGTGCTCTTATCCGCAGGGTTTGTCCATCTCCCATAGGAAGTGGGCTGTAAGCTTCTTTGTTAAAAATATTTCTAATTGAGAAGTTGCTGAAGGCTAATCCTAAGGTTCCAACAAAACCTCCACCACCAAAACCACCTTGTAGTTCAATTTGACTAGCTCCTTTTTCAACAACTGGATAATTAATATCTATAGTTCCTGCTTGAGGATCTGCATTTTGAAACTGAGGTTCTAATTGTTCTGGATCGAAAAATCCTAATTGTCCAATTTCTCTAACTGTTCTAACAACTAAATCTTTACTATAAATCTGACCAGGTTTTGTTCTTAAGATTCTATAAACAACATGATCATTTGTTTTGTCATTTCCAGTTACAGTAATATGATCAAAGTGAACTAATTTTCCTTCTCGAATTCGTATTTCAAAATCGATAGTATCATTTTTTACATTCGTCTCTACCGCATCAATGTTAGAAAATAGGTATCCATTGTTCTGGTATAGATTGGTAAGGTCATTTGCATCTGGTTTGGTATTGTCTGCAATCTGTTTCTCTAGTAAAACTCCATTATAGACATCACCTTTTTTAATTACCAATTGTCTTGCTAACTGATTATCTGTATAGACGCTATTACCTAGGAAATTAATATTTCCAAAATAATATTTGTTCCCTTCTTCTATGGCAAGATTTAAAGAAACACTATTGTCGTCTTCTACGATTAAGGAGTCAGAAGTAATTCGCGCATCTCTATATCCTTTTTCTTTATACTTGCTAATGATACTTTCTTTATCATCTTGATAGTCATTTTTGATATACTTTGAGCGTTTCCAGAATCTCCAGAATTTTTTCTGCTTGGTATTTTTCATCGCTGCTCTCACCTTGCCATCAGAGAATTGCTCATTTCCTTCAACTCTAATTTTATCAACTTTTACTCTATCGCCTTTATCTATGCGAACCAACATATTAACTTTATTAGTAGGTATAGTGTCTTTTACAGGAGTAGTGTTAATAATAACCTTTGTATTAAGGAAACCATCTTTACGATATTTATTGGTAATAAAATTTCGAGTGGTAGTAATTAGGTTTTCTGTTACTTTAGCTCCTGGATTAAGACTATTGTCTTTTACTAAATCCTCAGCTTTACGTTTTCTAACACCCTCAATTCTTGCTTGATTTAATTCCGGAACCTCTTGAATATTGATCTCAAGAAATGCTTTTTCTCCTTCAACTTTCGTGATGTAAAAATTAATATCACTAAATAATTCAAGATCCCATAATTTTTTTATTACCGCACTTATTTTGTCTCCAGGTAATGCAATTCGCTCACCATTCTTAAGACCTGTGAAGGTAATAATAGTGTTCTCACTGTAAGTAGATATACCTGTAACTTTTATATCGCCAATGATATACTCTTTTCCTGAAGTCCCAGGCAAATTTTGTGCTGAAATTGATACCGTATTTAATAAGATTACAATGAATGCTAAATACGTAAAAGGTAATTTTTTTGTCATCTTTTTAACTAAGCTGCTCACTAGTTTTTCCAAATCTTCTCTCTCTTTGTTGATAATTTAAAATGGCCTCAAACAAATCTGTTCTTTTAAAATCAGGCCATAATATTTCAGTAAAATATAATTCTGCATACGCAATTTGCCATAATAAGAAATTACTAATACGTTGTTCTCCACTGGTACGTATTAATAAATCTACATCTGGTAGTGTTTTGGTATACAAATGCTCATTAATGACTGCTTCATTTATAAGATGTGGCGAAAGTACATTATTTTTAACTTTAATACTTATATCTTGAATAGTTTTTATTAGCTCTTCTCTGCTACCATAACTAAGTGCTAATGAAAGTGTCATATGCTTGTTGTCCTTAGTCTTTTCAATGACTTCCAGTAATTCTTTTCTTGCTTTTTGAGGTAAAGATTGGAGATTTCCAATTGCATTTAAGCGGATGTTGTTTTTTTGTAGCGTTTTAATTTCTTTTTTTAAAGAACTTACTAAAAGTTTCATTAAAGTCTCTACTTCTAACTTTGGTCTGTTCCAATTTTCAGTAGAAAACGCATATAGTGTAAGATATTTAATACCTATTTCGGCAGCCCCTTCTACTGCTTCTCTAACCGCTTTTGTTCCATTTTCGTGACCTACTGCTCTAAAAAGCCCTTTCTTTTTAGCCCATCTTCCGTTACCATCCATAATGATGGCTACGTGTTCTGGAATGTTAGAGTTAAGTTGTTCTTTATTAATCATTATTTTAAAATGCACAATAACATGGTATTCTTCCCCATGTGTAGGATAATGTTATTCCAGTAAATACATACCAATCATTATTATCCAAATTACCAAATCCTGTCCCAAATGCACTGTCTGGATCACTACCATCCAAATTATCAGTGAATGTATATCTTGCTCCAATTTCTGCACCAAGTACCCAGTGCCTTCCAATTGTTTTCTTAATTCCAACTACCATAGGAATTGATGCGCTCCATCTTTCGCTGTAGGAGCTAATCTGATTTCCATTGATAGGATCAACTGCTTTTGCACTATAATTGAAACCGGTTAAACCTGTATATAGGTATGGAGTAAACTGTGGTTGAGAATCATATAGATACCAATCCCAGAAATTAAATTCCAATCCTAAAGAAAATTCTTTTACAGAATTATTAAAGCTGAAACCTCTTTGGACTCTTCTATCATCACCGTTAGCGTCATTTGATTTTAGATTAGCGTATAAAAAGGATGCTCTAAAAGCATGTCTTTTACTTCTATTCCATTTTCCAATTGCTCCAATAGCAAGCGCATTTGGTGCTATATAATAGGAAGATCCTACATCACCAATATAGTTAGAACCACCAAGCATTAGCCCAACCTCATAGGTTTGGCAGTTGATAGTTTGTCCAAAAAACAAAATTAATACAAAGGATGCTAAGTATCTCATAGATTTTCAAAAGTTTGCAAATATAACAATTAACTTTACTACACAAGAATTTGAGTAAAATAGTATGAATTAAAAAACACTTTTTAGTAGATTTTATTGTTTAATTACGTTTATCTTCACCCCAAAGCATTTTTTTTCTCAATGTTTTTAGGAAACTATCACCTTCTAAAACTACCATATTAATCTTAAAAGGAGCTTTTTTGATAACAACAGTGGTTTCATTTGGTAAGGTATGTATTCTTGAATCTAACGATACGAGATAAGTGTCTTCTCTTCCAGAAACCTGTAGTTTAACTTCTTTGTCATCAGGAATAACTAACGGCCGAGCATTAAGATTATGAGGAGCTATAGGTGTAAGTACCATACTTTCTGCATCTGGCATCATGACTGGACCGCCGCAGCTAAGCGAATATCCTGTGGAGCCTGTAGGCGATGATACAATTAAACCGTCAGCCCAATATGAATTTAAAAATTCATCATTAAGACTTGTGTGTACAGTAATCATAGAAGTTGTATTTCTTCTACTGACTGCAATTTCGTTCATAGCAAAATTTAACACTCCGAATTTATTAGAAGGAGGAACGGTATCTATAGTTACAATCGTTCTTGGTGATATATAATATTTTTTATCTAGAATTAAATCAATAGTATCTTTTATCTCTTCTTTTTGGATAGTTGCTAAAAATCCTAATCTTCCCGTATTAATACCGGCAATTGGAATTCCTAAATCCCTTACATAAGTAATGGTCCTTAATATCGTTCCGTCTCCACCGATACTAAAGAAAAGATCATAAGAATGGTCTAATTCCTCGAACGTGCTAAAATGGGAGTAACTTTTGTCAATATCATCATGAAGATCAATTAACTCAAGAAAGTTCTTTTCAATTACTACTTCGATATTATTTTTGTCTAGAGCTTCGAGTAATTGTTGGATGTATATCCCAGATTTTTCATGATAGAACTGGCCGTAAATACCTATCTTCATTATAATTTAGTTTGTTTAAGTTATTACTCGATGTCTTAATTTATATATTAAGGTATTTTTCTAAATATTGAGACCTTTCTTTAAGGTTGTTTAGGAAAGAATCTTCGTGGTGTTTAGAAACAATATTGTAGCTATATCTTCTAAAGGTTTGTACAATATTATTGATGTCACTGTCATTTATTTTTAACGTAATCTGAATTACATCATTTTCCATATTAGAAATGAAAAGTCCAAGTAATTTAGCGTTGTTAGATTCTACAATTTGAGAAACCTCACTAAAAGAATAATCTAAAACCCCTTTTTCTACAATCAAAATATTGCCTGGTTCACTAAGAAATGGAGTTTCGTTAAAGAGATTCATGATGTCTCTTAATTCAAAATACCCTTGATAATTGTTTGCATCATCAAGAACAGGCATAATATTAGAGTGGTTTTGAGCGAATGATTCTAATATATCAAGCCAATTAGCATCAGTTCTAACAAAAAAACCTTCCAAAGCGTATACATAGGATTCTAATTTTTTTTCAGTTTCGAAACACCTAACGTCTGCTTCAGAAATACAACCTACATACGTTTTGTCATTCAAAACAGGGAAATGAGTATACGTAAGCTCATTAAATAATAATTGTGCATCCACAACTTTAGCAGAAGTGGCAAGTGGCGCTATTTCATTTACTATGTATAAACTTGTCTTCATATTCCCGGGGCTTTTTGTGCAAATTAATCAAAAATATGTAACCGAGGCACTCTCAAGTTCGTATTTTTGTTATTTATTAAAGTTATATCAAAAACTATGACAAAGTTAAGTGTTAATATCAATAAAATTGCAACATTACGTAATTCTAGAGGAGGTAATACTCCAGATTTACTCAAAGTTGCTGCTGATGTTCAGAATTTTGGGGCAGAAGGTATTACGATACATCCTAGGCCTGATGAAAGACATATAAGATATCAGGATGCTTATGATTTAAAACCAATTGTACATACAGAATATAATATTGAAGGGAATCCAATTCCAAAATTCATAGAATTGGTTACTGATATTGTACCTACGCAAGTAACATTAGTTCCAGATTCAATAGATGCTATAACTAGTAATGCAGGCTGGGATACTATAAAAAACAAGAGCTTTTTGTCTGAAGTTATATCAGAATTTAAAAGAAATGGTATTCGAACTTCGATTTTTGTGGATCCAATAAAGAATATGGTAGAAGGTGCAAAAGAAACGGGAGCTGATAGAATAGAATTATATACTGAAGATTTTGCATCAGCGTATACAAAGGGAGATGAAAGTGTTATTAGTTCATATGCGGAGTGTGCTAAGATTGCTATGGATCTTGATATAGGTGTGAATGCAGGTCATGATCTTTCGCTGGATAATATCAAGTTTTTTAAAGGAAATGTTCCTGGTTTGCTTGAGGTTTCTATTGGACATGCTCTGATAAGTGAATCACTATATCTTGGATTAGAAAATGTGGTAAATATGTATCTACATAAACTCAAATAAATAATGAAGTTACATGCAAATGTTTTTGGAGAAGGTACTCCGTTTGTAATATTACATGGATTTCTTGGTATGGGAGATAATTGGAAGACCCTAGCTAAGAAGATATCTGAACAAGGCTATCAAATACATTTGATCGATCAGAGAAATCATGGGCGGAGTCCACATAGTGATGAGTTTAATTATGAAATTCTTGCTTTAGATCTGTTGGAGTATTGTAGAGATCATGGGCTTGAGGATATAGTGTTGCTTGGTCATTCTATGGGTGGTAAAACGGCAATGCTTTTTGCTGCGAAGTATCCTGACATTGTTGATAAATTGGTGGTAGCGGATATAGGTCCGAAATATTATCCGTTACATCATCAGGATATCCTAGATGGATTGGATTCTTTAGATTTTGAAGTTTTAAAAAGTAGAGGAGATGTTGACAAAGCATTAGAGCTTTATGTCAGAGATGCTGGTGTCCGTATGTTTTTAATGAAAAATCTGTTTTGGAAAGAAAAAGGTCGACTAGGTTTGCGCATGAATTTAAATAGTTTGATTCGTAATTCTTCTGAAATAGGGGTTGCGTTATCGGAAGAATACTTGTACGCTGGCGATACTCTTTTCCTGAGAGGACAAAAATCTAATTACATAATAGACGAAGATATAGATCTTATAAAGAAACAGTTTCCTAAGTCAAAAATAGGGGAGATTTCTAACGCTGGACATTGGTTGCATGCCGAGAACCCTTCAGAATTTTTAATGACTTTGTTGGAATTTCTCAAAAATTGAACAAAAAATGTTATGTATGCATAATATTTTAATGATTTAGTTGGATAATTGGTATTTTCTACTAAATTTGGTGCTTTATTCTTATAAAAACAAAAACAATTTTAATTTATTATGAAAAAACTACTATTATTAGTTCTATTCGCCTTAGTGACATTAGTCACATATGCCGGTGGATATAGAGTTAGTGTGCAAGGACAGAGAGCTATGGCTATGGGGCACACAGGTGTTGCCGTGGTAAATAGTGCGGAGTTAGTATTCTTTAATCCAGCTGGTCTTGTATATTTAGAAAATAAGCTGAATATAAGTGCTGGTGCGAGCGGTATTTTTACCGATGTTATTTATCAAAATTCAGATCTTGGGATTTCTTCAGAAACTGATAGTTCTGTTGGGACTCCACTTAACTTATATGGATCTTATAAGGTGAATGATTGGTTGGCACTAGGACTTGGGGTGTACACTCCTTATGGTAGTGAGGTAACTTGGCCAACAGATTGGGCTGGTTCCCATTTAGTAAATAATATTGAATTAGCTGCAATTTATATTCAACCTGTAGTTTCTATTAAATTATCTGACCAGTTTAGTATTGGGGGAGGACCTATTTTTGTTACAGGTTCTGTGAATTTTAATAGAAATGCTAATAGAACGACTACGGATATTGATGGAAATCGTGCTAATATTACTATAGATGATTCTGGAGTTAATAATTGGGGTTGGAGTGTAAGTGCCATGTTTAACCCAACAGAAAATTTTAGATTAGGATTTAGTTATCGTAGTGAAATTATTCTTGAAGCAGAAGGAGGAGAGGCGACTTTCTCTAATTTCCCTGTTACTACTGCTCCTGGTGTTCCTGCAAATGGAACTACTACTTTTAATGCAGAATTGCCATTGCCTGCGGAATTGACAGTAGGACTTTCTTATCAGTTCCATGATAAGTGGTTGTTTGCTTTTGATTATAACAGACAGTTCTGGGATGTATATGAATCTTTAGATTTACAGTTTGGTAATGGAGCAACTTCTATTAATCCACGTAATTATAAGAACTCATCGGTATATCGTTTTGGATTACAATATGATGCAACTTCTAAGATTTCACTTCGTGCAGGATACTATATTGATGAATCTCCTGTTCAATCTGGATTTTTTGCACCAGAAACACCTCGTAACGATTCTCAAGGTTTTTCAGGAGGTGTAAGTTTTGCAATTACTCCTAAGTTAGCAATTGACGCTTCTTTCTTTTATCTAAGGTTTGAAGAGGTTGATGCATCCTACGATTTTTATGAAGAAAATGGGCAGAATGTTCCATTTGGAGGAACATATAAATCAAGCGCATTTGCGCCAGGACTTGGTTTAACTTATAAATTATAAAATGAAGATGAAAAACAATATAAAATATTTAGCAATTCTGGCATTAGGTTTAGTAGCTTGTGAGCCAGAGTTTGACAATCCAATTGATGATGCTGGTGTGTATACTAGTGGAGAAGCTGATTTTTCTAATTATGTAGCTTTAGGAAATTCGCTAACTGCTGGTTTTGCAGATAATGCTTTGTATATAACGGGGCAAGAGAATTCATACCCAAACATATTATCTCAACAATTTGCTTTAGCAGGTGGAGGAGACTTTACCCAGCCTTTAATGGCGGATAATGCTGGTGGAGCCTTATTGGGAGGGACTCAGATTTTAGGAAATAGATTGGTATTAGCTTTTGATGCAGACGGTAATCCTGGCCCTACACCTTATACAGGTGCAATGCCGACAACTGAAATATCAAATAACCTAGGTGCTTCTTTTAATAATATGGGAGTTCCAGGAGCTAAAAGTTTTCATTTAGTTGCTGATAGATATGGAGATGTTGCAGGTGTTGCTGCGGGTTTAGCGAACCCATATTTTGCTAGGTTTGCTTCTTCTGCAGACGCTACAGTTATTGCAGATGCAGTTGCACAAAGCCCAACATTCTTTAGTTTATGGATAGGTAATAATGACATCTTAAGTTATGCTACTTCTGGAGGTGTGGGAGAAGATCACAATGTTACTGGAAATATAGACCCTACTACTTATGGAGGAAGTGATATTACTAATAGTAATGTTTTTGCTTCTGTTTATAGTAATTTGTTAGATGCTCTTACTGCAAATGGAGCAAAAGGTGTAGTTCTTAATTTGCCAAGTGTAACATCACTTCCATTTTTTACAACTGTACCAACTAATGCAGTACCTTTAGATGCACAGACTGCTGCGTTTTTAAATTCGCAATTTGCTGCGTATAATACTCAAATACTTCCTGGATTGGCGGGACTTGGTGTAATAACTGCTGAAGAAGCTGGAAGCAGACAAATTAATTTTGTAGCTGGTCAGAACTTTGTAACTATAGTAGATGAATCATTAACTGATATCTCAACAATAATACAGGGAGCTCCCTTTAACTTAGATGCTCAAACGGCTGGGCTTTTAGGTCAATTAAGACAGGCTACTTCTTCAGACTTAATTCCATTAACATCAGCAGGTAATATAGGTGTTGATCTTACGGGAGACGGTAGTTTGATTACAGGGGTTTCCGTTCCTTTAGGAGATGCTGATGTATTAACAGAAGCAGAACAAGCTGCAGTAACTAGTGCTCAGGATTCTTTTAACGCTACTATAAGAGCATTAGCGGCTGCTAATGGTTTAGCTTTTGTAGATGTAAAGTCAATCTTAAGTCAGGCTGCAGGTAGTGGTATTCCTTTTGATTCTGGAGTAGTTACTTCAACTTTTGTAACTGGTGGTGGATTCTCTTTAGATGGAGTGCATCCTACACCAAGAGCACATGCGATTTTAACGAATGCAGTGCTAGAAGAGATCGAAGAAACTTATGGAGCTACTTTGCCTTCTGTTAATCCTGGAGACTACGGAACTGTTACACTTAGTAACGAGGTGAATTAATTTGCTTTAAGTTAATATAAAATATATAAGCCTGCTATTATTTTAATAGCAGGTTTTTTTATTGTATTGTTTTTTGGTAATTTGAGAATCAATCTAAACCTATATATAATGAAATTCTTATTAAAAATGATTCTCAGTGCAATTGCTGTATTGGTGTTGGCAGAGATTTTACCGGGAGTTAATGTGGATAGTTATGTTAGCGCTCTTATTGTGGCGGTACTTTTGGCAGTTCTAAATGCTGTCGTAAAACCTTTGTTGGTTATTTTAACGCTTCCAGTTACAATTGTTACTTTGGGATTGTTTTTATTGGTAATTAACGCGGCGATAATATTAATAGCAGATCATTTTGTTTCAGGTTTTGGAGTTAACGGTTGGTTATGGGCATTAATATTTAGTGTTTTGTTATCCGTGTTTCAATCTATATTATACTCTATTTTAAAGAAAGATAAAAGCTAACTGTTTTTCAGGAAGTTAAAACTTTGTTGAGTTGTAAAAAAGTATTACTTTTGCAACCCGATTTTTAGTACAAAAAAGTAGAGATAATGAATATTTCAAAAGAGCAATTAGACGATTTAAATGCTGTAGTGACAGTAGATATTGCAAAAGCAGATTATAGCGATAAGGTAGATAACATTCTTAAAGATTATCGCAAAAATGCCAATATTCCTGGTTTTAGAAAAGGCCATGTTCCTATGGGATTGGTAAAAAAGCAATATGGGAGAGCAGTTTTAGTAGATGAGGTAAATAAATTGTTGCAAGATGCTCTAAATAAGTATCTAACAGAGGAAAAATTAGATGTTTTAGGAAATCCATTACCGAAAGAGCAAGAAAACTTTGACTGGGATTCTGATGATTATTCTTTTGAGTTTGAATTAGGTTTGGCGCCAAAATTTGAGGTAAAACTTAATGGTAAGAAAGCTATAACACATTACAAGATTGTAGCTAGTGAAGAAATGATCGATAATCAAATCAAAACAATCCAAAAGCAATATGGTAAATTAGTACCAAAGGATGCTGCAGAGAAGGATGATTTAATTGCTGGTACTTTTGTTAACGAAGAAAAAGAAATTAACAATCAAACTACTATTTCGTTAGATAAGATCAAAGGAAAAAGAAACTTAGATAAGTTTATTGGTTCTAAAGTTGGTGATGTACTTACTTTGAAAACAAAGGGCTTATTTTCTGATGATCAAGATTTGATAAATGCGTTAAAAGTTAGTCAAGAGGATGCTAAAGGGTTAGAAGTTGAAGTAACTTTTACTATTTCTGAAATTAACAATCAAGAATTAGCTGAATTAGATCAAGATTTATTTGATAAAATTTACGGTAAGGATACAGTAAAAACTGTTACTGAACTTAAGGAAAAGATTAAAGAAGATGCAGATCGCCAGTTTGTTCAGCAGTCGGATCAGCAGTTGCTAAATGATGTGACAGAAAGTGTACTTGAAAACACTAAATTTGATTTACCTGCTGAGTTCTTACAAAAGTGGATTCAAGCTACTGGAGAGCAACCTTTGACAGAGGATGAGGCGAAAGATGAGTATGAGAAAAGCGAGAAAGGATTACGTTTTCAGTTAATCGAAGGAAAACTAATCAATGATAATAACCTTCAGGTTACTTTTGAAGAGTTAAAAGAATTCGCTAAAAACCTGATAAAAGGACAAATGGCTCAGTTTGGTCAAATGTCTCCAGAAGATAAAGAGTTAGAAGATATAGCAGCAAGAATTTTATCTAATCAGGATGAGGTAAAAAGGATTTCTGAGCAACTTATGAGCCAGAAATTACTTGGATACTATAAAGAGAATGTTAAATTGAAAGAAAAAGAAGTAAGTTTTGATGATTTTGTAAAAGAAGTTTACAAATAATCAACACATACTAATAAGGAATTTATACTTATATTTAGGGCGTTAAACCAAGTTTTGGTTAACGCCTTTTTTATAAAAACAAAATTTCAGAAAAAGAACATATGAATTACGGAAAAGAATTCGAAAAATACGCTACGAAACATCACGGTATCAATAGTAATTACTATGATCAAATTATAAGTAGTATGTATCCAGTAGGTATGACTCCTAATATTATAGAAGAACGTCAAATGAATGTGGCTATTTTTGATGTATTCTCTCGATTAATGATGGATCGTATTATCTTTTTGGGTACTGGTATTAACGATCAGGTAGCGAATATTATACAAGCGCAGCTTTTGTTTTTAGAAAGTGTTGATTCTTCTAAAGATATACAGATATATATAAATTCTCCTGGTGGAAGTGTCTATGCAGGTTTAGGGATTTACGATACAATGCAGTTTATTAAACCAGATGTGGCTACTATTTGTACAGGAATGGCAGCATCTATGGGAGCTGTATTATTATGTGCTGGAGAAAAAGGAAAGCGTTCTGGATTACCTCATAGTAGAGTAATGATTCATCAGCCTCTTGGAGGAGCCCAAGGTCAGGCAAGTGATATCGAAATAACTGCGAGAGAGATATTGACATTAAAAGAAGAACTATATCAAATTATAGCAAAACATTCAGGTCAGACATATGATAAAGTTTATGAAGATAGTGATAGAGACTATTGGATGAAAGCAGATAAAGCTCTTGAGTATGGTATGATTGATGAAATACTTACAAGAGAATAATATATAATTAAAATAAAAGCAAAGTTTATATTTTGCGCCCCTAGTAATGTTTGTTATAATTTTGAATAGCAAACAAGTTTTTGAAATAGATAATTATGCCGAAAGAAGATTTAGAATGCTCGTTTTGTGGAAGAAAAAAGCCAGAGACCAATTTATTGATTGCAGGTTTGGACGCTCACATATGTGATCGTTGTATTGTTCAAGCTCACGGAATTGTTGTTGAAGAGGCTAGAGATGAAGAGACAGGAGAACTGAGCTCTGAATTAATGCTTCGTAAGCCTATGGCTATTAAAAAGTTTTTGGATGAATATGTAATTGGTCAAGAATTCACTAAGAAAGTGATGTCTGTTGCCGTATATAATCATTATAAACGTTTATTACAGCCAAGTACTGATGATGATATTGAAATACAGAAAAGTAATATCATTATGGTAGGGCAAACAGGTACTGGTAAAACTTTGATAGCTAAAACTATCGCTAAAATGCTAAACGTACCATTAGCAATAGTTGACGCTACTGTTCTTACTGAGGCAGGATATGTTGGTGAAGATGTAGAAAGTATTCTTACGCGTTTATTGCAGGCTGCTGATTATAATTTAGAAAAAGCACAGCGTGGTATAGTTTTTATTGACGAGATCGATAAAATTGCACGGAAGAGTGATAATCCTAGTATAACAAGAGATGTTTCTGGAGAAGGAGTGCAGCAGGCTTTATTGAAGCTGTTAGAAGGAACTGTAGTTAATGTTCCGCCAAAAGGAGGACGAAAGCATCCTGATCAAAAGTTTATTGAGGTAAATACAGAGAATATCCTTTTTATTGCAGGAGGGGCTTTTGATGGTATCGAAAATGCTATACAGAAGCGATTGAATATGCAAGCCATGGGCTTTAGCGCATCTAAGTCAGAGGATACTATAGAGAAGGATAATCTATTACAATATATAATCCCTAAGGATTTAAAAGATTTTGGGTTGATTCCTGAGATTATAGGGCGTCTTCCAGTATTATCTCATATGAATCCATTGGATAATCATACATTAAGAGCAATTTTAACAGAGCCTAAGAATGCTATCATAAAGCAGTATAAAAAGCTGTTCGAAATGGATAATATCGAATTTACGATTACACCTGGAGCTTTAGATTATATTGTAGAAAGAGCTGTAGAGTATAAGTTAGGAGCTAGAGGATTACGTTCATTGTGCGAAGCGATTCTTACAGATGCAATGTATGAGTTACCAGAAAGTGAAGAAACTGAATTAAGGGTAACTAAAGATTATGCAGAGAAAAAACTAAATAAATCCACTATCAATAAACTTAAAGCAGTTTCATAGAGTAAGTTCTTTACCTAATAGAAATAAAAAACTCCTTAGATTTAATATCTAAGGAGTTTTTTATTGTGCTTTACAATATATGGTTGGTTACTATTCTTCTTCTTCAGAATATAAAGTCTCTTCTATTTTTTTTGAAATAATTTCCTCAGTGTTTTTTATAACAAGATCAGTGCTATCTTTAAGGTTTATATCAAAACCATTTTTAGATATTAAAACTTCATAAAATGCAACTTTAGAAGTCTCTCCGTAACATACATTATCTAGTTTTGTAGTTTTTGCTGTAGTATTGATTGTCGATAAAGATATATGATTACTTATCAAAGGTAACTCTTTAGAAGTGGTATTCTCTTCAATGTTTTTTTCTGTGTTGATTTCCTGTGCACTTGCAGCGATAGAGAACGAAATAAAAACAATACTGAGTAAAAACTTTTTCATATTTGGGACGTTTGTTTTGTAACTAACTGAAAACAAATTTAATATGAAAATAAAGGGTACGAAAGATATTTTTTATTTTTTAGACAAATCGTTTTTTTTTGCCGATGAAATACTTGTTTTTTAACAAAAAACAGAATTTATTACGTATTGTTTTTGTGGTAAAACCGTATTTCTAAAAATAGATTCTGGGAGATTTACTTCGCTAAATTACAATTTATAACATCCTTAAATCGAATAAGAATTTACCTTGTTTAATTGTAATAACTCATCAAGATATTTTCTAGAATTAGAAAGCCTTGGGATTTTATGCTGACCTCCTAATTTGTTATTTTTCTTAAGCCAATCATAAAATAATTGAGGTCTTGCTTTGTTAACCTTTAATATATTTAAAGTAGTGTTGTTATATCTTTTAGCTTCATAATCACTATTGATATTCTGAAGGTTTTGATCTAAGATTTTGGTAAACAGCGTAAGATCTTTAGGCTGTTTTTTAAATTCAATCATCCATTCATGAGCTCCTTTTTCTTTACCTTCCATAAAAATAGGAGCTACTGTATAATCCACAATTTCACAATCAGTATCTTTTGTAGTCTTTCTTAAAGCTTCTTCTGCGTTTTCTATAATCAATTCTTCTCCAAACACATTAATATGGTGTTTAGTTCTTCCGGAGACCTTAATTCTATAAGGATTTATAGAAGTAAAACGTACGGTATCTCCAATTTTGTATCTCCATAGACCTGCATTAGTGGTAATTATAACGGCATAATTGATGCCAATTTCTACGTCACTTAAAGAAATTACTTTTTCATTATTTGTGCCATAGGTATTCATAGGTATAAATTCATAAAAGATTCCATAATCGAGCATTAATAAAAGCTCGGAAGATTCGTTTTGATCTTGAATTGCAAAAAAACCTTCTGATGCGTTGTAGATTTCATAATACTTAAAGGAATCTCCTGGCAATATTTTTTTGTATTGATCAATATATGGTTCAAAACTAACTCCTCCATGGAAGTATACTTCTATGTTATTCCATATTTCGAATAAATGCTCTTGTCCAGTGGTCTCTAGTGCTTGATTTAATAAAACTAGCATCCAAGATGGAACTCCAGCTAGACTTGTAACATTTTCTTGAATAGTCTCATTAACGATCGCCGTCATCTTCGTTTCCCAATCACTCATTAAAGAAACTTCATTGCTTGGAGTTGAGCTATATTCTGCCCAAAAGGGCATATTATCAATGATTATAGCTGACAGATCACCAAAAGAGGTGCCGTTTTCTTTATATAATTCTTTGCTTCCGCCTAACCGAAGACTTTTTCCTGTAAATAGCTTAGAATTTTCGTTGTTATTAAGATACATGCATAATAGATCTTTCCCTGCGGCATAATGACAATCTTCTAGAGATTCTTGGCTAACAGGAATAAATTTGCTTTTTGCATTTGTAGTTCCACTAGATTTGGCAAACCATTTAATTGGGGTAGGCCAATATATATTGTGTTCTCCTAATCTACTCCGTTCGATCATTTCTTCATAATCTTCATAAGATCTAATAGGAACTCGTTCTTTAAAGGTTTCGTAATTATGGATAGAAGAAAAGTCATAGGTTTTGCCAAACTCAGTATTTCTGGCTGTTTCCAGTAGAACATGTAATAATTCTAGCTGTACTTCATTGGGGTACTTAAGGAAGAGCTCCATCTGGTGAAAACGCTTTTTTAAGAACCAGCTAGCTATAGAATTGACTAAAGGGATTGGCATTTTTTGATGTATCTTTGAGCTGAAATTAGCATTAATATGATTGTGTGATTGACTTTCATCGGAAACTAAAATAATAAAAATAATAACATTCTTTTTATAAGATTTAACTTATAACTAAACTTTTTATGCAATATCAGGGAGTACTTACTAAAATGCAGACAGAGATAGGGAGTCCAATTCAGTATTATTTAGTGTTTGATTCGGACTTTATCCATGTAAATCAGTTATTGAATAAATCCTTAAGCATAAAATTTATTGGGTATAAATGTTTGGCTTGCGGCAAAAACAAAAAAATTTATCGACAAGGATATTGTTATGATGATTTTTATAATCAACCTCAGGTTGGAGATTGGGTGATGCGTCCAGAATTAAGTAAGGCACATTTAGGGATAGAAGATAGAGATTTGGATTTTGAGAAAAAAGCTCAACTTCAACCTCATATTGTGTATTTAGCTAATTCGAGTAATATAAAAGTGGGAGTTACAAGAAAATCTCAAGTGCCAACGAGATGGATTGATCAAGGAGCGCACGAGGCAATAGAGATTGTTGAGGTTCCCAATAGATATTTAGCCGGAATTACCGAAGTTGCTCTTAAGGATCATGTAGCTGATAAAACGAATTGGCGTAAAATGCTTAAGAATGAGATTGAAGATAAGGATTTAAAAGAATACCGTGATAAGCTAAAAGAATTCATACCCGAAGAGGCTAAGGAATATTTTATAGATAATAATAAAGAAACAGAACTTGATTTTCCTGTATTGGACTACCCTAATAAATTAAAAAGTTTAAATTTAGAGAAAACACCCGAATACTCAGGAATTCTGAAAGGTATCAAAGGTCAATATCTAATTTTTGAAGATGATACCGTTTTTAATGTTAGAAATAATGAAGGGTATGTGGTACAGTTAACCATGCTTTAATTGACTTCCTCTAAGGAAAGTAAAGCATCTCCATATAATTCGCATTGTTCAATAGTTTCAGTTATGTGAGTAATTGTAGTTCTAGGATTTATTAAACACATTCTTAATACTACTTGCCCTAAAAGCACTGTTGTAACTAATAATGCTTCTCTGGAGTTCATTATTTTTTCAGAGATTTTCTGATTGATAATATCAATTTCTTTTTCAGATAAATTTTTGTCAATTGGATGATACCTGAAATTAATAACGGCTAACGTAGCTGGAGAAATTACTTCCCATTTAGAGCTTTTTCTGAGAATATTTTCAGTTTGTTCTGCTAATTCTATATTGTATTGTATCGCTTTTTTGAAAGAATTTAAACCAAAAGTTTTTAATGACATGTAGAATTTTAGAGCACGAAAACGGCGAGTTAATTGAATCCCGTGATCATAAAAATTGATTTCTGATTCATTTCCCTCGACATCTCGCAAGTATTCAGGTTTTTCGCTAAATGTTCCACTTAGCCAATTGTGGTCTTTTATAAGTAAGCATCCCATTTCATATGGTTGAAAAAACCATTTATGAGGATCTACTGTTAACGAATCTGCTTTTTCAATACCTTTTAGTAATTCTTTCCCATTATCAGCTAATATTGCAGCTCCTCCGTAGGCTCCATCTATATGAAACCATAGCTTTTCATTGGTACAGATTTTTGCAATTTCGTCTAATGGGTCTACGGTTCCTGTATTAGTGGTTCCAGCAGAAGCTATCATACAAAAAGGTTCTAACCCTTGTAGACGATCTTTGGCAATCGCATTTTTTAATTTGTTTAAAGACATTTTAAACTCGAGATCTGTCGGTATAATCCTTATTTGACTTTTTTTGAAGCCAATTACTTTGATCGCTTTAATATTCGAAGAGTGTGCCTGATCCGATAAATAGATTACTGATTTAGAAAAGTCATCTCCGCATTTAATTCTTCTTGCGGTTACTAGAGCAGTTAGATTAGCCATAGATCCACCACTAGTAAAAATACCACCTCCTTGTTTAGTACCAAACCCAAAAATTTCTAATAACCAATTCATGGTAAGAATTTCTAATTCTGCTGCTGCCGGAGAAGCCGCCCAACCACCTGAAAAGATATTGAAACCCGTGGCTATCGTGTCTGCCATTGCGCTTATGTAATTGCTTGGTCCCGGAACGAAAGAAAATGATTTTGGATGGGATACAATCGTACTTTGTGGTATAATCTCCTTCATGACAAAATCAAGAACTTTATTGGCATCGGTAGGATTGGTTGGAATATCTTCAGTTAGTAGATTATCCATTTCTTCGCGAGTTGCTATTGCTACTGGTTTTTTAGAGTCTTGATTGTCAAAATGTTCTACAATATGATCTATTATTGTATATCCATATTGTGTCATATCATCCTTGGACAATATTAATTCTGGATTTAGGTGGTTTTCCTTCATTGCATCTTTTTATCAAAATCGTATGCAAATGTAGACTGTTTTTGAATATTAAAATAGGTATAAAACAGTTTTAAAAAAGTATATGTTAATTGTGCCTTTAGACTATGAAGAATTTTAATCCCTGAACAACTGAAATTACTATTAAAGCAATTCCAATAATTTTAAATAATTTAGTCTTAGAGTTGTTAGATTTACTTGCCATTTTATTACCCCATTTACTGTATAAATAAAGCGTTCCAATTTTACCTAAGTATATACCAGAAAAGAAAAGAAATAAGGCAATTAGTGGTGTGTATAGCGTAAGCTCAAATAGATGTTTATTGGTTAATGATATTGCTACTATCCAATATATGATAACAGGTGGGTTTAGAAAGGCAAGGGAAAAACCGGTTAAGAATTTAGACTTTCCAAACTTATTTTTTTTAATTTCTTTGACAGTTTCTGTTTTGTTAGTTCTTGCTAAAAAATAAACTCCGATAATTAAGAATATAGAAATAATTACTATCTGAATCCATCGATTGTTTTCAAAAAAATCTGTCAATTCCATACTACAATGTAATGCGAAAAGAGCTAATAGTACTTCGCTAACACCAGCAGCTAAAGCTATTCGGAAAGCTTTTTTTGTGTCTTCTTTAATAGTAGTATTGATTACAGCAATATTTACAGCTCCAAGTGGAAGCGCGCCAGCGATCGAAGTTAATATTCCCAAAAACAGATAAAATGTAATCATGTTTTCTTAGTAGTGAATTCTAAAATACCCTTACAATAATATACGATATTTTATCTATTGCAAAAGAAAAAGACAGTATTAATACTGTCTTTTTCTTAATTTTTTATTTAAACCTCAAGTTAAAAGTTTTTAGTAACTCCGATTCTCATTTTCTTTATGATTTCCTCGAAATATAAAATTGTTAGTATGATTTTTTCTGTATCCGCGTAGGGGACCAGTTCTTCTATAGAATTCTGAGTTACGTTGATTGCTTCTTTGTTAGTTTCTACACTTTTTTTAAGAGATTTTATGTGTCCCGAATCTTCTTTAATTCCTAGGTCGCTTAATCTAACTCCAGGCTCATTAGTAAGAGATAGAAACGGAAGAACAGTAATGATTTCCTTTATACGATCTTGATAAAGTTGAATGAGTTGTCCTTTTTTTAGATCTTCTAAATCACGTATAGTATGAAATTTAGTTATTTGGTCTCTTTGATTGAAAAAAACGGCTTCATCTTTTTGCTGGCCATTGATATAATGGATGGACAAGAAAAAGATGAAACCTACTAATAGTTTTGATTTAAGCATAATTTGTATTGCCGGATTAAATTCGTTTACAGGATTTGGGGAACCTGGGACAAAAAAATGTTATTTTTAATAGGTATGGTCAGCATCTATTGCATTACCATATAATTATTCATTGCCTTTTTAAGATGAAACTTTGGTGCTGATTTACTTGTAGGGTCTTCAAACAATTTATCAACACTAACAAAGTCTTTAGTAAATCGATTGTATTTCAAAATATTTAAAACTCCAGCATTTGGTTTGT
Source organism: Aquimarina sp. AD1 (assembly GCF_003443695.1). Lineage (NCBI taxonomy): Bacteria > Pseudomonadati > Bacteroidota > Flavobacteriia > Flavobacteriales > Flavobacteriaceae > Aquimarina > Aquimarina sp. AD1. Next base: position 4,595,777 of record NZ_CP031966.1, read on the forward strand.
AGCTTACTTCTACACCTTCTCCATGAATATTGAAAAAGCTGTTGTCCATTTTGAAAGCTCTTTCTAGTACAGCTAGAGAAGTATATGATTCATCGAATTTTACAACATTAGAAAATCCTGAAATTTTAGAATTGTGTAAATACACCAAAGCAGAATTTGTTGCAGAAATGGCAGACGCCGTATGCATATAATTCGAGTTATCAGATAAATTAACAAAAGTCGAATTAGTAATAGTTACATCAGTAATTGCATTTGGCTTTAAGAATCCTTGATTTTTATCATATCCGTCAATCTCTATAGCAAAAGATCCCTTTGGGCTGTTAATGTATGGATGACGAACTGCCATAAGTTGATCAAGATCTCCTTTAAAACCTTCAGAAATCTGATAATCATCGTCTTCTGCTTTATAAGAAATCATGTTTCTTATGTTGTTATTACCTCCAGTCCAATTAAATGAATCTTGACCTGAATAGCTAACCATTATATGATCTACAATAGAAGCGGCACCAATTCCGAATAACGATAAACCGTTTAATTGATCAGTTCCCTTTGCTTTGCTACCTGGGAATTCTATTCTAACATATCTTAGTACTGTAGTTTGTTCATCTGGATTATTTCCTCCATATACGGCATATTGAGGGTTAAAATCTCCTTTTATAATACCATTTCCAGAAACTGAATTTACGTTTCCAGAGCCAGCTATTATGATACCACCCCAATCTCCACTCGCTCTTGATTTAGGAGCTTTGTTAGAGGTAAAAACAATTGGGTAGGCTTCTGTACCAACCGCAATAAGTTTAGAACCTTTACTAATAATTAGATTCGCAGGATTTTCATGATCTCCTCTTATTACGGTTCCTTCTTGTATGGTTAATATTGCATTTCCTATTACATATACATTACCAGATAATAGATACACTGTATCATTACTTAGATAAGTGTCTTCTGCTATAATGTTTGGAAGTTTTTCTTCTGCTTCAGGATAGTTTGTGCTGTTTGGAGTGAAATTGGTCCAACCTTTAGTCCATTTGCTGTCATTAGTATTGAAATCTTGTGCGTTAGAGTTTAAAATAGTAATGCATAAAAGAATAGACGTAATTAAGGCGCATCTTAGTTTCATAAAAGTTTAATTTTGGGGTTAAAATTTAGAAGAAAATTCTCTCTTCTACTTTAGGGTCACTAAGTTAATATACTTTTCTGATAGTTGGTTACGTGTTTACCGTAAAATATGTACGTTCGTCGTCATTTTACATGTAATTATGAAAATTTTAAGAGTATTATTCCTACTTAATAAGATTTTATGGTGTTGATTTTCAGTATTTTATGTATTGTTTAATTATTTAATGAAAAAGATAAACAATAATGATCTTAAAGAGTTTTTTAGTTTATTTTCAAAATCTTTTTTTATTTAAAATATTGATTTTTAAGTATTTGTGTTTTTTACGTTTTTTTGAAATTTGATTAATTTTTCTCCTTTATGTAAATGTTTCATTATTAAAAAAGTAAAATCACGTTTAATTCAGTGAATTATAAACGTGATTTTTGCACCTTTTGTCGATGATTAATTCCCTTTTTGATTGGGCAATAATTTATATATTTCCATCCTTGCCTAATCTCATCTTTTTAATCATTTCTTCAAAATATAAGATTGCCCATATTATGTTATCCGTATCTGAGTAGGGGACTAATTCTTTTACAGTGTTTGTAGTATAAACGAAAGCTCTATCCGCTATTTCATTATTTTTTTCTACGACTTTAATATTATCAGAGTCTTCTTTAATACCAATATCACTTAGACTAGTTCCCGGTTGATTCGATAACGATAAGTATGGTAGTACTATAAAAATCTCTCTTGTTCGTTCCAAGTATAGTTCAATTAAGGCTCCTTTATTAAGATCTTGTAGTTCATCAATAGTATGAAATCTATTAATTAGTTTATCATCATTATAGAGGACTCCCTTCTTTTTAGTTTGTGCACTTAAAGTACCTATTGTAAGCACTAATAGTAATAGTATAGTTGTTTTTTTCATGGTTCTTTTTTTTGTTTGTGGTTGGATTACTTACTGGATTACCATGTAATTATTTAGTGAGTTTTTTAATGAAAAATCTGGGTTTGATTTATCTAATGGATCACTAAATATTTCTTCTGGTTGCTGAAATGTTTTAGTAAATCGATTGTATTTCAAAAGGTTAAATGTGTCATCTTTGATATTGTTATGGGTAACTACACCTTCCTTGTGTACATTAAAAAAGCTATTGTCTAGTTTAAAAGCCGTTTCTATCATTCTAAGGGTAGAAAATGTTTTATCTAGTTTTACTACATCAGAAAATCCAGATATGTTGGAGCTATTAAGATAAAGCTCGCCTAAGTTGTTTATAGAAATTGCAGCTCTAGTGTGGTTGTAATTGCTTTCATCTGCTAAACTAATTAATGTGGCTCCGGTGATATCAATACTGGATAATATTTTGGAATTGTCAAAACCTAGGTTTTTATTATAACCATCTACTTCAATTGCATATGATCCATTATTACTTGTGATATATGGGTGTTTAACTGCTAAAATATTGATAAGCTCTCCTCGGTATCCTTGCGTAAAATCAAAATCATCATCATTTGATTTATATGAGATTAGATTTCTAGAGGTAGAGGCTCCTCCGTGCCATTCGAAAGAATCATCTGCAGAATAACTTATCATTACATTTTCTACCACAGACTTGCTTCCCAGTGCATATAAGGATAATCCATTTGTAGATTTACCTGCATATTCGATTCTTACAAACTTTAATATTGTAGTTTCTTCTTCCATTTTGTTTCCTCCAAATATGGTGTATAGAGGATTAAATTTACCCTTGATACTTCCTTCTCCTTCTACAGTATTGGCTTTACCGGATCCAATAATAGTTATTCCACCCCAATCTCCACTTTTTCTTGAGTTTCTGGATTTGTTAGAGGTAAATACGATGGGTGACGCCTTAGTTCCATTGGCAATAAGTTTAGCTCCTTTAGATACAATCAGGTTTGTTGATTTTTCAGTGTCTGCTTTTATCAGTGTTCCTTCTTCTATAGTTAAAGTGGCATTGTTTACAACATATACATCACCAGAAATAAAGTAGACAATATCACTACTTAAAAAAGTGTCTTTAGTGATAATGTTTGGTAATTGCTCTTCGTAATCCGGATAATTGGTGTTATTTGGTGAAAAATTGGTCCAATCTTTCATCCATTTCATGTTATTTGGGTTGAAATCATTTTGAGATAAACCCGAAACTGATATTGTAATAATTAAAAATAAACTTAATATTGCTCTTGTCTTCATAACTTCTTTTTTTAAGTTATACCTTCATTAGATCTTTTGTAGTTGATCAGTTTTTCTATCAAGGTTTGTTAACTAGTAACACCATTTAGTTCGATAAGACGTAATAAAGATTACAGAAAAAATGATTTATTAACATTTTTTTGTAAGAATTAGTAAGTAGAAAGGATTCTTGACTAACTCTTTCTAAGTTATAGTACAAGATTTTTTAATTGAGATTAGTTGAGATAGGATAGGGGGTTTTGGGATAAAAAAAACAGCCATCAGGCTGTTTTTAATATTGTTCTAAAAATTTCCGTTGACTCCGATCCGAATTTTTTTGATCATTTCTTCATAATATAAAATGGACCATATTATTTTTTCAGTATCAGCATAAGGCACGAACTCTGTTATTAAATTACTAGTGCTTCCAAAGGCATCCGTAGTTGTCTCGTGATGTTTTTTTAGAAGTTTTTGATTGTCCGAGTTTTCTTTTATTCCAATATCTGAAAGACTAACATTAGCTTCATTAGTTAATGCTATATATGGAAGTACGGTAATGATTTCATTTGCTCTCTCTATATATAATTTAACAAGTTGTCCCTTTTTTAGATTTTCTAATTCATCAATAGTGTGAAACTTGTTAATCATTGTGCTCTGGTCAAAAAGAATATTGTTTTTAGTTTGAGCAAAACTGGTAGTAACTATAAAAAGGAAAAAAAATATTTTAGTAATCGATTTCATCATTAGGTTGTTAAATAATTATAGCGTAAATTTTATTTTACTGCATTACTGTGTAACTATCACGTGCTTGTTTTAATGTAAATTCTGGGTTTTTATTGTCTAGAGGTTTCTCAAATAGATCAGAAACATTTCTAAACTGTGTTGTAAACATATTATATTTTAATAATTTCTGCGCTTCTGATTTTGGTTCTAAATTGGTTAAAACATTTGCATCGTGTACGTTAAAGATACTATTTTCTAAAGAAAATGAATTAGCTAACTCAGTAAAAGATCTATAAGAATTGTCAAATTTTACCACATTAGCAAATCCCGATATTTTTGAATCTAGAAAATTTAGTTGTGCTAAATTTTTTGAAGAAATCGCAGCAGTAGTATGTTGGTAATTGCTGTTGTCAGAGAGATTAATTAAAGTAGCCTGCGAAATTTTTACATAAGAGAGTTTTTTAGAGGTCAACCCTAGTTTTTTATCATATCCATCTATCTCAATTGCATAAGATCCACTAACATCTGATATATAAGGGTGTCTAACGGCTACAATATTATATAATTCTCCTCTATATCCTAAGGTAAAATCATAATCGTCATCCTTGGCTTTATAAGAAATTAGATTATTTATATTAAATGTACCTCCGAAAAATTCAAAAGAATCATCGGCAGAATGGCTAATCATAATGTTGTTTAGAATAGATTTCTTTCCTAAAGCATACAGAGATAATCCATTTAACTCTTTTGATTGATTGATTTTTTTTCCTGCATACTCAATTCTCACATAAGTCATAATTGCAGTCATTTCTTGATCATCGTTTCCTCCATATAATGAATAATGAGGAAGAAAATCTCCTTCAATAATTCCTGCTTCTGATGGAGAGTTTATAATCCCAGATCCCGCAATTACTATTCCTCCCCAATCTCCGCTTTTTCTCGCTTTAGGAGATTTGCTAGATGTAAAAACTATAGGTTGCCCCTTAAGTCCGCTTGCTATTAGTTGCGATCCTTTAGTAATTACTAAGCTTGTAGAGGTTTCATTATCACATCTAATAATTGTGCCTTCTTGAATAGTTAGCGTAGCTCCGTTGGTTACATAAGTATTACCAGACAATAGGTATACTGAATCATTTGATAAATAAGTGTCTCTATCAATGATATTGGGAATGTCGCTATCAGGTTCTGGATATGCTTCGTGATTAGGGTCAAAGTTGGTCCATCCTTTTGTCCATTTCATAGGATTATCATTCATTGCGTTTTGAGATGATAAAAACAAAGGGAAAAATATAAGAAATGCAAGGGGGAAAATAGCTGGTTTCATAACTTTTTGCGGGGTTTATTTTTCGGGTAAAATTATAATTATAAGAATTAGAGGTATTGGATCTAACTTTACTAAATAGTTAATCCAATTTTAACAAATTTATTGTGCGACAACCATTATTTCTTTAATGAAATAACTTTTTAATATACGAGATATCGTTTGCGAAGTTTTAATATTTTGATTTTAAAAGGTTTATAAATATTGCTATATCCAATTAAAATCCCATGCTTTTTTGTAGTTTTCCCAGTACTAATGTACTAAGAAATAAACATAAAAAAAATTTATTACTAATGATGGTTAATTCCAATAGTAATTTTTATGCAAAATGGAGTATTAGCACATTATAATTAAAAAAATGATAAGAATCTTCTATATAGGATAGATAAAAACAAGTTTAATTCTTAGTTCCTGTTGTGTCTTTTTTCTTTTTCTTGCCCAGAAAACCTCCTAAAATATCTTTGGCTGCATCTTTTAATTTATCTTCTGGTTTGTCCGTAGTTGTTTTTGTTGAGTCTTTATCTTTTTTAGAACCACCTAATAAATCTGTAAGTACCTTAGTTCCTTCGTTAACGATTTTACCGGTTGCTTTTTCCTTCTGTTTGTCTATAATTTGTTGTGTAAGTTGCTTAACTGCTGTACCAGTATTAAGATTGATTTTCGGGTTCGAAAAATTTCCAGATATTCCAATCGGAAGTGCTACTGTCATGTCTTTAGATTCTTGATCGCTAAGTTTAGAGAGTAATCCACCAACTTCGTTACCTAAATATTTTGCGGGTACATCCAATGATACGTTATAATCCATGTTCATATCAAAACTGTGACTTCCTCCTGCAGTTATTTTAATACCTTCTATATCAAAATCGAATGGCTTTACATTGATTTTTCCATCATCGAAACTAAGAGATGTCTTAATGTCTTTTAAGTCTAGCTTGTCTAGGTCTAAAAAATTTAACTGACTATCTAAGTTAGATAGTAGTGGTGTTTGCGCAGTGTTTACTTTAGCATTTAATATTTCTGCTAGTGCATTTCCTTTTACAGAATTAAGAACTGGAGTAAGATCATTGTTTAGGTTACCATTTATATTGATTTGTGTTGTTAATGCTCCTGTTAGTGCTTTTGCGATCGGTGCTAAACCTTGCAATAGCTCTAGGCTTGAAAATGATTTCGCAATATTTATTTTACTTAGATCTAGATTCATCCCAAAATTCGGAGTTTCGGATTTAGTAGATACTTTCCCATTAAACGCTAATCCACCATCAAAAAGGTTAGATGTTACGTTCTGTAAATATGCTGTTTCGTCATTTATTTTTACACTCCCTTTGGTATTTCGTAATTCTAGATTATCGTAAATTACTTTTTTTGCATCAAAATTCAACGTAGCATCAATAAAAGATGGGATTTTAAGAGGGTCACTTGATGTTTCTTCTTCAGTCTGTTCTTCAGCTGTTTCATTTCCAGCGACCATAAAATCATTTACCGCAAAAACTTCGGAAGTAACATCAAAGGTTCCTTTAAGATCTTGTTTAGAAAATAGAAACCCCATTAAGTTGTTTATAGTTCCCTGAGCAGCAAGATCCGATTTTCCTGTAGTCACTTGCATTTTATCCAGTGTAATGGTCTCTGGTTTAAAATTTACATTTGCTTTTTCTATGTTTATCTCACTCGGTAATTCTGGTGATGCATACGTAAACTTATCCAAACTAATGGTTCCAGCGCTTTTTACGTTTTGATATTGTTCTTTTTCTAAAGATAGCATATCAAATTTCGTATTTACATTTGCCTTAAGTATTCCATTAAGTTGTTGTTCTAGTTCTAAAGGATATGCTTTATCCAAATTAGCAAGATTTAAAGTCCCGTTTACTGCCATATCCACAATCATATTTGTAGTAACATTTCTTAGGCTTCCTTTGGCAGCAAAAGTATCTTGGTCAATTTTAAAAGTAAGATTTCCGATGTTAACATAGATGTCATCTGCTAAACCAGTATCATTTTTTATTTGAGTATCGATATTAATGTTTTGAACACTCTTTGGAAGATCTGGATACTTAAAAGAAGCATTGTGAGAGGCAATTTGGATATCCATTTTTGGGATATATACATCATCAGCTTTTCCTTTAATAACACCATTAACCGAAAAATCTCCTGTGGTTTGTACGCCATCTAGGTTTTTAGCATAGACTTCTGGTATAACCGCTAGAAAGTTTTTAAAATCTGAAGTTGGTGTTTTAAAACTAAGATCAACGTCGGTGTATTTCTCAAATAATTGTACAAATCCTTCGAATTCTAATGGCAATTGATTTACCAGTGCTTTATTTTCTTTAAAAGCGTATCGTTGATTTTCTAGATCTAGTTCTAATTCTGCGTCAAGTTTTAGTGCGTTTTTATTCAGGTATTGGGTGTCATCTAAGCTAAAAGAGACTTCAGAACTAGATTCAGTGTCTAATATAATATTTTCTCCAGATAGAGATCCGTCACCACTATGATTTACATTAGTCATAAGTAAAGCAATCTTTCCTACATCATCTTTGTACAATAGCTTACTGTTATTTATTTCGTAATGATCTAATTCGAAAGTAAAAGAACCTCCTTCTTCGTTATCGGTAGTTTTTGTTTCTCCTGATTCTTTTGCTATATCAAAATTGGAATTTCCTAAAGAGTCTGTTTTTATAGCAATATTGGCTTCGTCGATTATGAATTTTTGAACACTAATAGCTTCTTCTGCGCCTTTAAATAGTTCATTTATGGACATGTCCAGAGATATCTTTTTAGCATACGCTAGCGTATCTCCTTCAAAAGGGGCAAAATTAATAATAGAAAGCTCATCAATGATTACAGATGCTTTTGGAAAACTTCTGAGTAAACTAATGTCTACATCTGCAAAATCGACTTTTGCATTTACGTGTTCGTTTGCTAAGTATCGTATTTTATCTTTAATGGTTCCTCCAAAAAGTAAAGGAATAGAAATAACTGCTATTACAAGAATAACTATAAGAATACCGAAGATTTTGAGGGCTTTTTTAACCATTATGATTGCTTTTTGTGTAAAGTAACGATTTACAAAGGTACAATGTTGCGGTATTTGAGTTAACTATTTGTTAGATTTTTTAAATTTCTAATGCTAATTCTCCTCCTTGTTTTAATTTGAACCTTTTTCTTAGTATAAAAACACTTAGGTAAAGAATAGGAGTGTCTAATGCGGCTACTAATATTTTAAATAAAAAACCATTAAGTAAAAGTATTCCAAAACGATCCCAATCGATGATTCCTGTAGAGCATAATAATACCAGGACGGTAAGTGTGTCTATAAATTGCGAAGAAAATGTAGAGAAGTTATTTCTGATCCAAAGATGTTTTCCTTTCGTAACTTTTTTCCAAAAGTGAAAAACCTGAATGTCTATATATTGAGCAAAAAGATATGCCATCATCGATGCAAAAACAGCTATTGCGGTTGCACCAAAAACCTCTGTAAATGTTTCGTCATTGATCGGTGACCAGCTGGTTGCAGGAACTTCTTTAGAAGCATAGATAATTAGTAGGGAAAAGAAAGAAGCAAAAATACCTGCGGTAACTATTTGGTTAGCTTTTCTTTTTCCATATACTTCACTAATAATATCTGTTATTAAAAAAGTAATAGGATACGGTAATATTCCAACAGAAATCTCAAAAGTATACACACCGAAAAAATCCCAATAAAAAAACTTCTGAAATATAAGGTTTGAGGCTACTAATGAGGAAATAAATAAAGCTCCAAGAATTAGGTAAATTCTATATGCGAGGATTTTATCTTTTAGATTCAGAGGAGTGTTATTCAAAATACAATTAGTTCATAATACTTCACGCAAAAATAAGGTGAAGTGGTTTTGTTTTCCTTAATTTGCTCTTAAAAGTACGGACTTCTATTCAGAATATAAAAAACGGAAATTGAAAACACCCAGTCATATACATATCTCGTTAGGTAGTAATATCGGAAATCGATTGGATTACCTCCAAAAAGCGGTAGAAGCCATTTATAATACTATTGGTGATGTTGTTAAAATTTCTGGGGTTTATCAAACTCCAGCCTGGGGTTTTAGTAGTGATGATTTTTATAATGCTTGTGTCTTAATAAAGACTTTTTATACAACTGAAGAAGTTTTGGATAAATTATTAGAGATTGAAAACTCTTCAGGAAGAAACAGAACAGATAAACAAGGTTATGAAGCTAGAACAATAGACTTAGACGTTGTTTTTTCCTCTGAAGGAATTATACAAACTCAAAAGCTCGTGGTTCCACATCCATCAATGCAAGATCGAATATTTGTATTGAAACCTCTGGAAGAAATTGCAGCAGAACAGCTACATCCAGTATTAAAACAAACAGTAAGTCAATTGTTAGGTAGTACTAAAGATACATCTAAGGTCACTAAACTTAAAGAGGTCATATCAAATCCAAAAGACACATATTCATTATCAACAGTTCAGTATCTAACGATTGAAGGTAATATCGGCGCAGGAAAAACAAGTTTAGCTCATTTAATTTCGGAAGAATTTAATGCAAAATTGGTGTTAGAACGTTTTGCAGACAATCCATTTTTACCAAAATTCTATGAGGATATGGAACGATATGCTTTTCCGTTAGAAATGTCATTTTTAGCAGATCGATATCAACGATTACAGGATGATATTGGTCAGTTTGATCTTTTTAAGGATTTTGTAGTAAGCGATTATGATGTTTTTAAATCATTAATTTTTGCTCAGGTAACACTTCAAGAAGAGGAGTATAAATTGTACAAAAAGGTTTTCGATATTATGTACAGAGATTTGCCAAAACCTAGGTTGTATTTGTATTTATATCAAAACACAGAACGTTTGCTAGAAAATATTAAAAAAAGAGGGCGTGACTACGAACAAAAAATCCCTGCCGAATATCTTGATAAAATCAACCAAGGATATTTGCAATTTATAAAAGCGCAATCACACCTTAACGTTAAAATTATCGATATATCCGAAAGAGATTTTATTTCGAATAGAACAGATTACATTTGGGTTCTAAACCAATTACTTAACTAGATTTATCCTTTCTGAAGGTCACTAGCTACTTTTTGAACTTCGTCTAAAACGCGAAGCAAATTACCACTCCATAATTTTTCTATTTGTGCTTCAGTATATCCACGTTTTACTAGCTCTAGTGTTACATTAAAAGTTTCTGAAGCATCACTCCAACCTTCAATTCCACCACCACCATCAAAATCAGAACTTATTCCTACGTGTTCGATGCCAATTTTATCAACCATATAATCTATGTGATTTACAAAATCTACAACATCAACGGCAGGAGGTAGGTCATTCATTGTTTTAACTTTAGCTCTTCGTATCGCAGCCATTTTTCCTAAAAAGTCGTAATAAGTTTCTTTTTCTTCAGAACTAAGCTTCATTACTTCATCTCGCTCTAACCAAGTAACTCCCATAGAATCCGCTATTTGTTTTCCGATTTCCACTTCTTTAACGACTCTTTTTTCGAACTTTTGGGTATTTAGATATGATGTAAAAGCAACTGTCTGAACGACACCACCATTTTCTTTTAGCCACTGTAATTGTTCGTCATCTAGATTTCTGCTATGATCGCATAATGCTCTAGCCGAGGAGTGAGAAGCTATAATTGGAGCTTTAGAAAGTTCAATCATCTGGCGCATGGATTCTTTTGATGGATGAGAAACATCAATCATCATACCCCATTTATTCATTTCTGCAACAACTTCTTTTCCAAGCTCACTAAGTCCATTATGTAACCAAACATCATCTGCTTCTCCAGTATTAGAATCACAAAGTTGACTATGACCATTATGAGATAAAGACATATATCTAGCACCAAGGTCATAAAACTTTTTTACATTACTGATATCGGTTCCGACAGGATATCCGTTTTCAATACCTATCATAGCCACTTTTTTACCTGATTTATGAATGCTGCGTACATCATCAGAATTCCTTGCTAATGCTATTTGATCAGGAGCTAGAGTATCAACTAATCTATGGATGGCATCAAATTTTGACATAGCAATTTTATGGGCCTTTTTAAAACCTTCTGCATTTAATGAATCCTGACCTGTGTATACAATAAACCAAGCTACATCTAAACCACCTTTTTTCATTTTTGGTAATGTAATCTGAGAGTTTAAATCTTGCGTGTAATTAATAGAGTCGGTAAAGTTCTTTATGTTAATATCGCAGTGAGTGTCTAGCGTAATGACATTTTTATGTATTTCTTTTGCTTTGGAGATTAGTTGAGCCTCTGTCATGGATTCTTCTTTTTTAGGTTCTTCTTTTTTTTGGTTGCAACCAATTAAAGTTAAACAGATGGCCAGTAGTATAGAGATGTGTTTCATTATGAAATAATAATTGAGTTAGTGAGCCTTAAACTTACAAAACAAATCCCAAACTACTACTCCAGTACTAACCGAAATGTTTAGAGAGTGTTTACTACCATACTGAGGAATTTCTATAACACTATCACTTGCAGAAACGACCTCTTGTTGAACACCTTTTACTTCGTTCCCAAAAATCACCGCATAGGTTTGATTAGATTCAGGTGTAAAATCATGTAGCATAGTAGCATTTTCTGCTTGTTCAATGGATAGAATTTTTATGTTTTCTGATTGTAATTTAACAACTAAATCCATAGTATCTTCTGTGTGTTCCCAATCTACAGTTTCTGTTGCTCCAAGGGCGGTTTTCTGAATGTCTTTATGTGGTGGAGTAGCAGTAATACCGCATAAATATATTTTTTTGATTAAAAAAGCATCTGCAGTTCTAAAGACAGATCCAATATTATTGAGACTTCTAATATTATCAAGAATAATTATCAAAGGAGTTTTTTCAGCTTCTTTGAATTCAGCAACCGTTTTACGATCAAGTTCGCTGTTTTTTAGTTTTCTATTCATTTCTAAAAGTTTACAGTGTCTAGTTGGCAATATGCAGTAAATGTTTTGTGTTAATGATTTAATCTATTCTTTGACGCCAAACTTTCCGGGATTGTTAATCATATAATTTATTAGATTCCCTACTTCTAAACTTAATGAAGTAAGTTGGTCAAAAGTTTTTTGATCAATATATTTACAAGCTAAAGAAAATTCAAGCCAAGTCTGAGTCTCTGCATTTTCCGAATCGCAATCTGTTAGTTTACTTATAAAGTGTTTAGGATATTTTCGTTTTCTATATGATTCAGAAATATTTGCAGTTACACTTCTCGAAGATCGCCTTATTTGATCAATAAGGGAGTATTTTTCCTCTTTTGGGAAGTTTTTTGTAATCTCAAATATTTTCATGGCTAAATCAAAAGAATTTTTATACGCTAGTAGATTCTTAAAATCCATATTTGTTTTGAAATTTTGTCAAAGGTATAATTTTCTTCTTTGTATGTTATATAATATTAGTTGGACTACTAAGAGGTTTTTTTTGAATGTTTATTCTCTAGATATGGTTTTACGCTGCCAACTGGAAACTTAATACTACCCTCTCCTTTAGAGAAATTGTGAATAAAAATGAATAACTCCTGTTGGTTAGGTTTCAAAAAAAAATGGAGAATACCTACATTAGCCACAGTAGAAAAATTAGATACTCTTGGCACCAAAAAAAGTAAAAAAAGAAAAGAAAGTAACACCGCTAATGAAGCAGTATAATGCTATTAAGGCTAAATACCCGGATGCATTATTACTATTTAGAGTAGGTGATTTTTATGAGACTTTTGGAGAAGATGCTATTAAGGCAGCAGCGATTCTTAATATTGTACAGACCAAGAGAGGTAATGGAAGTGAACACGAAACTGCATTGGCAGGATTTCCGCATCATTCTCTAAACACATACTTGCCTAAATTAGTTAAGGCAGGAGAAAGAGTGGCAATCTGTGACCAATTAGAAGATCCTAAGCAGACAAAAACGATTGTAAAAAGGGGAGTGACTGAATTGGTAACTCCTGGAGTTGCTCTAAATGATGAGGTATTACAGAGTAAAACTAATAATTTTTTGTGTGCGCTGCATTATGGTAAAAAAGAATTAGGTGTTGCATTTTTAGATGTTTCTACAGGAGAGTTCCTGACTGCTCAAGGCGATGTAGCACAGATGGATAAATTACTACGTAATTTTAGCCCAAGTGAAGTGTTAATACCTAAACCTAAAAAACAAGCTTTTCAAAATGATTTTGGAAATGATTTTCATACTTTTTTTCTAGAAGATTGGGTTTTTAAAACGGATTATGCAAATGAGACATTAAATGCTCATTTTGAGACGACATCTCTAAAAGGTTTTGGAGTAGATCATTTACAAGAAGGTGTTATAGCGGCTGGGGTAATTCTTCATTATTTAGGAGAAACGCAGCATCATAAATTACAACATATTACTTCCATACAACGGATTGCAGAGGATGAGTATATATGGATGGATCGTTTTACAATTCGAAACTTGGAATTGTATAACCCTAATGCAGTCAATGCTGTAACGTTAATAGATGTTATTGATAAAACAATTTCTCCAATGGGAGGACGTACACTAAAACGTTGGTTAGCTTTACCACTTAAAAATGTAGTTAGTATTCAAAAACGTCATGAAGTAGTTCAATACCTTTTAGATAATGGAATGCTACACCAAAAGGTCCAACATCAGATTAAACAAATTGGAGATATTGAACGTTTGATTTCTAAAGTTGCTACAGGAAAAGTCAATCCCAGAGAAATTATTCAATTAAAAAACTCTTTAGAAGCAATAGTTCCCATAAAAGCGCAAGCAACTAATAGTGATAATGAGGCCTTAAAAGTAATAGGGGATACCTTGCATGATTGCGAATTGTTGCGTAACAAAATAAAAGAAACGCTGAATGAAGAAGCTCCTGTAAATATCCTTAAAGGTAATTCCATAGCGGATGGTTATTTAGACGAATTAGATGAATTACGTTCGATTGCATTTTCTGGGAAAGATTATTTAGATAAGATGTTAGAGCGGGAAACAGAAGCTACCGGAATAACTTCTTTAAAAATAGCCTCCAATAATGTTTTTGGGTATTATATCGAAGTACGTAACACCCATAAAGATAAAGTTCCTGAAACTTGGATACGGAAGCAAACACTGGTTAATGCAGAAAGATATATCACAGAAGAGTTAAAAGAATACGAAGCTAAAATTCTTGGAGCCGAAGAAAAAATTCTAACGCTAGAACAACAGTTGTTTAGTGATTTAATTATTTGGATGAATGAGTATATCAAGCCGGTGCAATTAAATGCTAGTTTGATCGGACAATTGGACTGTTTATGTTCTTATGCTCAATTAGCTGAAGAAAACAACTATACACGTCCGTTGATAGATGATTCCTATACGCTAGAAATTAAAAATGGACGTCATCCAGTAATTGAAAAACAATTACCACCAGGAGAACAGTACATAGCTAATGATGTTTCTTTAAATAAGGAAGATCAGCAGATGATTATGATTACGGGACCTAATATGAGTGGTAAGTCTGCAATATTGAGACAAACAGCCTTAATCGTCTTATTAGCACAAATGGGAAGTTTTGTTCCTGCAGATGAGGCTAAAATTGGAGCCGTAGATAAAATATTTACTAGAGTAGGAGCAAGCGATAATATCTCTATGGGAGAATCCACGTTTATGGTAGAGATGAATGAAACCGCAAATATTCTAAATAATATTTCGGACAGAAGTTTGGTATTGCTTGATGAAATAGGACGTGGTACAAGTACCTATGATGGGATTTCTATTGCTTGGGCAATTAGTGAATTTCTTCATGAGCATCCAGCGAGACCAAAAACCTTATTTGCTACGCATTATCATGAGCTTAATGAAATGTGTGAAACCTTTAAGAGGATTAAAAATTATAATGTAGCTGTAAAAGAGTTAAAAGATAATGTGTTGTTTCTTCGTAAACTAGTTCCTGGAGGCAGTGAGCATAGTTTTGGAATCCATGTAGCTAAAATGGCAGGAATGCCTCAACAAGTATTGCATAGAGCAAATAAGATGCTTAAAAAGTTAGAAAAATCGCATAGTAGCGAAGAGCTTACGGATAAGATAAAAGGGATTCAGGAAGAGGATGAGCTACAATTAAGTTTTTTTAATCTAGATGATCCACTATTGGAAGAAATTAAGGATGAAATTGTAAATATTGACATTGATACGCTTACTCCTGTAGAAGCTTTGATGAAATTAAATGAGATTAAACGTATGTTAACCAGGAAGAAAGCTTCTACAGTGTAAAGTTTTTTACACTTTTTTGCGAAAAGACTTTGGTATTACTAGAAATGTTTTAAATTTGCATCCGCAATAACGAATTGCGAAGTTCATAAAATTACTGCGAAAGTAGCTCAGGGGTAGAGCATCACCTTGCCAAGGTGAGGGTCGCGAGTTCAAATCTCGTCTTTCGCTCTGAGGAAATATACCACGCTCGGGTGGTGGAATTGGTAGACACGTTGGACTTAAAATCCAATGTCCATTAGGACGTACGGGTTCAAGTCCCGTCCCGAGTACTTAAAGCCTTCTTAATCTTTTGATTTTGAAGGCTTTTTTGTTTTTTAAGTATTTCTTTTTTTGAAAAAAATCGTTAGATCGATTACTCGATTTAGGGAGAAATGCACTTCGATAAGTTAGGTGAAGTTTTCAAGAACAGAAGACCCCAACATAGGTAGTTTGTCAAACTTTAGTTGTATAACTCCTTCCTTTCAGAATAGCTAAAAAAATATTTACTACAAAAATGATTTGTCCTATACTGATAATCAAAATAAAGAGCCAAATAGATGAATTGGAGACATGAGAGTTCGTATAGTAGCTTTTGCCTAAAAAATAGTCTACTAAAAATTCTTGGATGTTATTTATCAAGATAATTCCAATCGTAAAAATTAAATGTAAGAGATTTAATAAGGTTACAGTTTTAAAATTGAAACGTTCTAACAACCAATATATAAAACCAGTTAGGCCAAAAAGGATACTTATTAGGATTATTAATTGTTGCCGTGAAAAAACATAATAAGTGTCATGAATATTTACATCTAATGTTTGATCAGCTTCATAATAGGAAATAAGCAATAATAAAGGAATAATACCCCAAAAAAGTAAATATGGTTTTTTTAGTAGTTTTAATAACATCGGTTTATTAAATTTTGCTGATTAATTGATCCACTCTAAGTCATGTCCCACTTCTCCTTCTTCTATTTCTCCAACGTTGAATCCTAAAATTTCTGTAGCGACCTTTTTAAAATTAGTTTTCCATAAAAGCCATTCATCTTCCTCCATATTAGCCACGAGTTGGAGTCCACTTGGTTCTACAGAAGCGATTATGTGTTTTTCATCTTCATTAAAACTAAACCAATGTGGTAAACCTTCATATCCTTTATTTTTTGTACCAAAACCTAACCATCCAGGCATCTTCATATATACTAGTTCTATTGTATCCCAAATTTCTTTGGGAAGATCGTATCTTATATTTAGGTTGCATTCTTGAAACATCTTATTTTAAACATATTGATTATTCATACATAGAAGCTCCTTTGATAATATCTGCAAATACTTTCCATTGAGCTTCATCTGCATTAATACCTTGATTTGTGTTTTTATAATATTGCTGAACAGCATCAGAATATCGTATCATAGCTTCTAAAAAATCTTCCATCTTATGGTTTTCCCAATTCTCAGCATGCTCTTGATACTCTTTTAAGAGACCCTCTAGAAAATTAATAAACTCTTTTCTACTGTGAATATTAATCATTCTGTATGTTTCTATCGTTTTATTGAACTTTAATTATTTAATACATTTTTTTTCTAGAATGCTTACTCTTCGCAATTATTATATTTTCTCACGACATCTATAATATCCCACTCTCTAAGTTTTCTTTCTTTTATCAATTCAACTAAACTCTTACAAGATTGAAAAACTGATAAACTTTGTTTCCTAAAAGATCGGAATGGACCATTAGAATTCATAATAGTAGCGATACTATCGTCTTCTTTAATTGTATAGTAGTAATAAGGAATATTTCCTACATATGAACGTGATGCATATAATGAACACTTATCATGGATCAAATTTTGCAATAACAGGTATTTTCTGTTAGAGACTCTGACACAGTTGTAAACAACTGTGTCAGATAAAGAATTAACGAATGACACCCTATCTATATCTTTGGCTTTAAATTTTATTTTTTTTGACTTTCTATTTTCCTTAAAGGCTAAACTTTGATTAGAACTGAATGCAGAATTTCCTGGAGGAAGATATAATTTGAAGCGACCACTTAAAGTTTTTCCTGTTTTTAAAATAATTGTAGCATTCTCTATCCAAACATTATACTTCGTGCTATGTAGAGTAATTTCTTGTGATATAATAGAATTCAAGGTCATTAGAGTAATTATAAAGAATGTTACCTGCTTTTTCTTCATCGTTTATTAGACTTTATTTTTTTTAATTAAGTTATCGTTTTATTGAACTTTAGGTTTCAGAAGGATTATAGCAAATTTTAGTATAAATATAATAGGTCGCGATATTAGTAAGAGGTGTATACGAGATCAATGAAGTATTTTAAAAAGTATTCAATACAAAATAATAGCAAACCTAGTAGGATTGGCAATATTCCAATAATTCTTAATTTCTCTATCACCTAAAAATGCTTTTAATATTATTGAGCAAAATAAAAAGTGATTTTTTGTTGAATGTGTTTTCGGATATCCATCGAAATTGAGTATCTAAATCTTAAAAACCTTATCTGTATATCGATCTCCATTTACAGTGATGGCTTCGAAAATGTACAATCCAAAGTTTAAATTAGAAACATTCATTTTTGAAGAATTCAAATGGTGTTTTATTAATTTTCCTTGTAATGTGTATAGGTTTATTTCCTTTAAATTTTCAACACTATTTATTCTCAATTCATCCGAAACAGGATTAGGAAATACTGAAATACTTAAAATATCCTCCTTTATATTATGAACACCCAGAGTTTCGCAATCTTCACTATAATAAGCCGTGTCGTCTATTGACCAGCTATCTTTGCTTTCAGGAATGTTAATATTGTCAATCTTAATACAGCTTAAATTGGGGTTCAATTTTAATTGAACACTTAGGAGATTATCAGCATTACCTCCGTTTTTTAGGTTTACATATTCTAATTCATTTGCCCTTGCTTGAAAAACCCTTAATTTGTTGTTCTGGGATAAGTCTAAACTTCTAAGATCATTAAATTCACAATTAAAATGAGTTAAATCCGTATTGTTTGATAAGTCTAAATTTGTTAATATTCCTTCTTGACAAGCAAAATTTTCTAAAAGCCTATTTTGAGTAACATTTAAATTTTCTAAACCTCCAAAACGCTGAAAGCCACAAAACAATGTATTAAGCTCAGTGTTTTTCGAAAAATCTAAACTCTTCAACCTATTACCTGAACAGTTGAGACTTAAAAGGGCTGTGTTATTTGACAAATCTAAGTTAGTTAACTTATTAAAACCACAATTTATACTAATTAAATTAATGTTTTTTGTGAAATCCAAAGTAGAAATTCTGTTTGTGGTTATTAATATATGCTTTAGATTAATATTTTTTGAAATGTCTAAACTTGTTATTTGATTGTCCCAACAAGTTATACTTTCAAGTATTTCACTATCGGGAAGAATTAAATTAGTTAGAGCATTATCTGCACAGGTAAAATTTTTTAAATTAATGTTTTGGGATAAATCTAAGCTAGTAATGTCGTTACTATCTAAATCCAATTCTGTAAGCTTAATATTGTTTGACAAGTCTATGTTTGTAAGATAATTCCTTTTACAAATTAGGGCTTCTATATTAATAAACTTTTCAATTCCTGTTAAATCCCTAATACTTCCAGTTCCACATCTTATAGTTCCCGCGTATTGAATTGCCTCTGTTTCTTGTATTTCACTATCACCATTTGTATTGATATTAGGATGGTTTAACAAATAAGTCTTGAAATTAGAATCAGGAATATTTACAATTTGAGAATACCCAAAGGTTACTGTTAAGGTAAGAAAATAGATTAGGTGCTGTATCTTCATAATTATTAAATTTTTAAAGTGCAAAATTACTCATAATGATATAATTAAAACTCATATAAATGTTCATTCCTTAAAAAGTGTCAAATAAGCTTAAAATGTTACCACCAATTGTATTTTTTTTATATAATCTGTAATTCGCTTAGGTTTTTTTTGGAAAAGCCATCGTTTTGTTGAACTTAATGGGCTTATATATGGAATTTATCTGATTCTGCCCTAGTGGGGGATTAATTCAACTTACGAATTTTGAGTGTATCTTTCAGACTTCTCAAATTCGAGTTTCATTAAAACCATCATTTTAGAGTACTTTAATTTTTAAAATAGATTAATTATAATTAACTAAACAGTCATTAAGATTTATTATTACTGTTCCCCTTTCTAATTTCAGATTCATACTCATCTCCGCTCTTCTTTTTTCATTAGTGATTACCAAAACACTTTTTCACCAGATTGATACACGTATTCTTAGATGTATCTCACTGATGATTCATTAGTAGAAATCATCTATTTCAAAAAAAATAAAAACTCAGGGTAACATTTAGATATAAACGTACTCCTCCTACCAAATAAGCAATTGTTTCTAGGTCTGATCAACCTGTATAATTTTTTGCGAAGCAAAACGCGGCAGCCGAAAAGCGTATGAGTAGGCATTTCTTTTAAAACTAATACAATGAATTTTAAAAATATTTTAATGCTATTTTTTACAATAGTATCAGTTAACTTGGGGGTAGCACAGAATCTAGTGACTAACGGAGATTTTTCTAATTACAATACAAATTGTAATGATTATAGTTTTGCGTTTACTACCACCAGCAATAATTGCGTTCCTAATTGGAACTCCTTTTCTGGGAGTCCTTCATTGCACGGCGTATCGTCTAATCCACATGCTTGGATGTGGTCAGGAGGTTCTACTAATCATTATGAAAGTATACAAACTCCTATCGCATTTGAGACCGGAAAATGTTATGCAGTTTCTTTTAAAGTAAGAACTAATGATAGAGGTAATCAAGATATAAGTGATCACGGTACTATAAATGTAAGAGCTGTTAATTTTCAGAACGGTACCATCCTTAATGAACAAACTATTTTTTCTAATACCATAGGCACATATTTAGGAAATAACTGGCATTTGGTTACAACTACATTTACACCTAATGCAAACTATGCTAGACTTTTAATAAATCCGCTGTATACAGGTGGAGTAAAGCAGGCAGAAATGGCAATCGATAATATCGTTATAGAAGAAAGTCAATCTTTATCTGTTGATTTTCATTTTGAAGATACTGATGCTAATACTAAAGATGCTTTTTGTGATGGAGAGACAATTCTATTAAACGGAAGTGCTTCTCAGGGAGAGGTTCGTTATTTTATAGATGCTTGGAGAAGACCAACAGGAAGTACAGGTAGTTTTCAGTACGTATCTGGATTAGGTTGGACTACAGGACAATTGCAAACAGTTAATTTAACGACCCTATTTGCCGGTAATAATGTGAATTTTGAAGCTGGATATGAATATGAAATCAAAGTAGCATTGGGTAATGATTGTATCGGATGGTTGCCTTTAACCAAGCGATTTACAGTATTGCCTAATGTAGGATTAGATTCTAATTTTATCATGAATACTAGCTGTGCTGGTAATGGAACCATTACAGTACAGGTAACAGCAACAAACCCAAATGCGTATCAATGGTGGGGATTATTCGAAACACCAACTTCTATTGCTAATGGAGGTACACAAATAGGACCTATCCAAGGTGGAACAACGGTAACGTTTAGTGGACTAAGTAGGACTAAAAATTATTATATCAAACATGGAGTTTGGAAAGATTCTGATGAAAATTGTTATCCGTGGCAAGAAACTAGAAAAATTATTCCTAGTTCTGTTAGTTGGGCTGGATACACTACTGATTTTGCATTAAGTGTAAGTTCTAATTTTAATGGTCAGGTAAGTGTAAATGTACAGGCAGATAGTAATCCAGTTTCTGTATATCATGGATGGCAAGTGTATGATGTAAACCATAATGTAATCAGTGGATTTTGCTGTAATTCTGATATAGCTTCTTTTCAAGGACTTTTAATAAATACTTGGTATTATGTGAAACATGGAATCTGGAATGACTGCAAAGAATGGCAAGAAACTAGAAAATATTTTAGAGTTCAGATACAGGAAAGTGAAAATAATATTGGAGGCTTTATTTTAGAAACTAAAGAGTATCCTTTTGAGCCAGATAGTGCTTATACCAAAGAAATTAATGAGTTAGTTAATTCGGGTACTATTTATGAACTATATGAAGAATATGAAAGAGAGAATTCTTCAGATGATAAAAATACCGATCTATCTAAATTAGAGATGTATCCTAATCCGGTACAGTCAGGAAATACACTTACCATTTCGGGATCTTTTAATGATCCAATTAAAAGTATAGAACTGGTTGAGCTTTCTGGAAAAAGTACCTCGTTATCTTTTTCAGTTCAGAAAGAAAGTATCCAATTAGAGATTGATTCTAGGGTTTCTAAAGGAATGTATTTTGTTAGAATTATAAGAAATTCTGGTGAAGTAATTACCCAACAGTTAGCAATACAATAGAAATGTAAGAAACTAAAAACAACCATTTGATGAATTAAGTATATGGTTTGTCAAATGGTTTAATTGAATGATGGGATATATGTTTTTTATTATATCCGCATTGTTTCAAAAACTTTAAAAAGTAACTAATATTTATAAAAGAATAAAAATGAAAAATATTTTAAGAATAATAGTTTTAAGTACGTTGTTGATTGCTTGTTCGCAGGATGATACTCTTCTACAGCAAGAAGAAACTAGTATTAATACTAAAGAAGAAACTAAAGAGTCTTCTATGCTCAGTTTTGATTCGCAAGATGAATTTAAAGAGTTTATTGCTCAAAAAATGGAGTCGAAAGAAAACCTTTTAGATGAAGCAAGAATTGCTTTCGAAGAACGAGGAAGATTATCATTATTGTTAGTGTATAATAGTTTAGAAAAAGAGGAAGCTGAACAACTTGGTCTAAAAAGGGAAAATATTGCAAAGGTGGATTCTCCGGATAGTATGTTACTTTTTTTACTAAATGAGAATGGAGAAATTGGAATAGAAGATAAAATCTTTAGAATAGATGGAGATTTTGTCTACACATATACACGAGGATTTGGAAAAGTAATTAATGAGTTTATTGCTGCAAACGCCAAAGGTGATGTGCAAGTCCAAGACGGTGAGACGATCTCTTTTGGAGAAAATCTTACAGTATTTAAACATGAAAATAAAATAGAAGAAATCACTGAAAAATCAGCTTCTACAACAAAAGTGATTCGTGAATTTAATAGAAGAAAGGCAAGAATGATTGCTAAGCAATGGAATGGACTTTGGGCTTTTTATAGCTCGATAGGATCCGTTACTAAAACGCAAGAATGGTCAAAAGTGTTATGGTGGAGTGATTGGAAAGATGTAAAAACAGACAATAGATTAGAGTTTGAAGCGTCTTGGTATGCGCAAGATTTTTTTGAAGTATCTCCTCGAATAAAATCAAAGTCTAGTCATAATTATTGTAACTGTTATGAAGCCATAGATGTATATGATTGGAGTGCTGGTTTTATACCTGCAGAATTTACTCCCAGATCAGGGGTTACAAAACATTGGTCGCATTGGTATCCTGCTACTCCTAATACGGTAGGTACTTGGATTTACTACTAGTATTAGCTTATTGATAACAAGAAATAAACATTAAAAATAAAAACTAATGAAAATGAATTATAATATTTTAAAAGGAATTCTATGCGTGCTTTTTGCAAGCTTCATTCTTTCTTGTAACAAAGAAGAAATAGAATCTAGCGCTTTACAATTTAATGCTAGTAAAGAAGCAGAAGAGGTAACATCTATGTTTAGTATGGATGCACGAATTGCAAGTTTATATGCTTTACAATATGCTAAAGCTATTGATCCAGATTTTAGATTTGTACCGGGCACTCCGAAAACGCCTATATTTATAACAGGAAAAGATGTAGCATCATTTATTGATCTAAATGAATTACCGATTGAAAGAGAGGAAATATCTTTTATTAAAGAGATTCTGTATAAAGAAGATAGTCGAGCTATTTTAATTCAAGAGGTAGATGATAGAAAGAATCAAGCAAAAGTGAATGTATTATATATTCCTTATCCGACAGAAGTAAATGTGCCAAAAGATTATGTGTTTCAACATGGAGTGTTGATTGATGATTTTCAGGCTGCTTATTTGCCACCGTATCTTTGGGCCTCAATAGGATTAGATGGTGCAGGAAGTTATTGCAGCTGCACTATTACGTTAAGGAACTTTAATACTTTATGTAGTGCTTGTCCCGATTTGTCAACTAACTTTTTAACGGTATTTGAAGATTACTTTGAAGGTGATGATATTGATAATTATGATGAGGTTTTAAATAATTCTATTGCGATTGAAAAGATTCCTATTGGTGGAAGTATATTTAATTTGTAATAAGTAAGAAATCATACTACTTTGATAGAAAGGCTAAAATGATACTATTTATTTAGCCTTTCTATTTTTCTTTTTAAAAAAATAAAGACTTGTAGCGCCAATTACTAGCATCAAAAGAATGAAAACGATATAGGGCTTAAACGAATTTTGATCTAATGAAATAGGAGTATTATTACCAATAAGTATTAACGAACCCCAATAAAAAGGAGATAATTCGCTACCGTCGTGAGTGTTTAGGTAGTGTAGTTTAGCATTTCGTAAAGCGGAAGATTTTGTAGACCCTTTATCGATGTTTTTATAAAAGTCAATCATCAATTCTTGATTTGCTTTGTCATTTACAGACCATAAAGAAGAGACTACGCTATTAGTACCTGCATAGAAAAATCCTCTAGCTAGGCTCATTACACCCTCGCCTTTGTTGATTTTTCCTAAAGAGGTTTTACAAGCACTTAGCACTACCATTTCTGATTGATTTTTGGTGGCGTATATTTCTTGTAATGTCATTTTTTGATCTCTAAAAGCAATCCAAGGATTTGTTATAGCTCCAACATCAGCATGCGTAGATAGGTGTAAGATATTGTATTTGTCAAAATTGCTAATAACACTATCCTTAATGCTTTTTTCTTTTAATAAGATATCTCCAGAAACGATATCGGATATGTTGGTCACTTCCTTTTTACTATGAATTAAAGAGCCTAAATTATCCATCTTAAAATCTATTGGCGCAACACCTAAAAAATTGAGTTCAGGATTTCTGTTTTTGTTTTTATTTTGATCTAAATAACTCATAGAATAAGCATACCTAATTTCGGTGTCTTTAATTAAATAACTATGATCATGTTCTGACGTAATTAAGGTCTCAAAAGAAAGTTGTTGTAATGCATAATCAGGAATGATTGTTACATTTTTTTCTTTAATTACTGAATAAACATTCTCTGGAATAAGTTGATTAAAAATTCGATATGCTGTTTTCTGATATGCCGCTAATTCTTGTTGATTTGTAAACCAGGTAGTAACTTGATGGTTTGCGATACTGATATCCCGAATTAATTCTTTTGGATTAGGAATCTCGAAAAATATGGATTTGCCTTTCGTATGAAGGATCCCATATCCTTGATTCTCATTTAGAATATATTGTAATACAACTTCTTTGTCTGAAATAAACTTCGTTGTAAAATTCGAGTAGGGTAGAACCTTAACTTTTTGCTTATTAATTGCGTACTCGGGATACTTGATATTAAGAGAGTCTACAAAGACCTCATAGCTGCGCTTATGTTGATAGATTTCTTTTTTCACTGCAAGAATACTATCTTTTGATGTATTGTCTAGTATATTTAATTTGTTTTCTGATAGATAGATACTTTGTTTTAGAAAATATTCTCTGCTAGCCAGTTCCGAGGGCAGTTTGGCATTATCTTTTGCTTGTTCATTGGTGATATCTTCTAATAAGAGTATCGCCTTGTTTTTTCCATAAAATAATAAGCGTCTTCAGATTTTTTTAATAGAAAAGATACTTCTACAGCTTTCATGTACAAAGATGAAGCTTGTTCTCTCCAATATAACTTAGATTTATATTCAGAGCTTTCGAAACGAATAATATCAACTAATTTATCTGCAATTTTAAAAGTTTTTAAAGCTTGTATGAGATGATCTTGATTTTTGTCGTGGTGATAGTACTGCATCCAACCATTAGCTTTTTGGATTAAGTGATGTAATAGGTAATATTTGTGGATAGCAATTTCTAACCTTTCTGTGTCTATTAAATCTCTGTATGTAAATTTACTGTGATTCGAAATTGAGTAATTAATTGCTTTTTGGTATTGATATAGTCCTTTTTTGAATTCTTTCTTTTCAAGGTGTAGATCACCTAAATTTTCATAAGCAGCAGTGTATTTGGGGTTATATTGAATAGCACTTTCTAGGTTGAATTTAGCATTATCTAATTGTCTTGTTTTTAAAAATGAAAGACCTAAGCTATTGTGAGCTATAGCTCGATTAATTGAGTCTAGATGATGTTGAGATTCTAAAATTTTAGAAAAAATAAGAATTGCATCTTGGTATTTTTTAGTTTCAAGCAATCTGTTTCCTTCTATTTGGTGCATTCGACTCTTGATTCGAGCTTTATTAAAGGAAGCTATATCTAAAATAGAGTCTGCTTTTTGTAAATTTTTCTTAATCTCTTTGGAATGTTCTTTGTAACCCATAACAGAATAAATATCTGCTCTTAATAAATATATATTTATTATGTTTCTTTGATTGACATCTATAGGTTTGCATAGTTCAAAGGCTTTTTCCGTAGAATTTAAGGCTTTATGAAAGTCTCCTATTTCAATATATGAGCTTCCTAATTCGTTATATGCCTTTATTTTTTTATTTGTTTTTCCGACTTCAATTAATTCGGAAAAATAATCAATAGCTTTAAAGTATTCATGATTTCGAAAATTGAAAAAACCTAAATTGAATAATGTTTTATCAATCGACTCCTGAGTAACGTTTCCAATTTTTTTTTTAATATTTAATGCTTTTTTTGCGTAGTTAATTGCTTCTTTTAATGTTTTTTTATCATTGTTAACTCTCGATGTTTTATAACGGTTTATACTATAATCATGATAACAATTTGCCAAATCTAATGTGGGTGGGGATTGCAATTTTTGTTTGAAGAAAGAGTCTATTTTTTTTTGCTTTAAAGAGCTTTCTATTGGAGCGGTTATGATAGAGTTGTATTCTTGATGTCTTTTATTTTCTTCCTGCGTATAAGAAGGGAATATATATATCGAAAACAATATAATAAAAAGCGTAATTTTCATTATATAAAAATATGAAAATTACGCTTGGAGAAGAAAGTTTTAATAGATCTCAAATAATTTTAAGTGATTATAAAAGATATACTGTATATCTAAAATTGTTATTGTGTTGATAATAAGTGTATTATGTTTAAAATGATTGTCGGTTGTTTAGTCTAAGCATAATATTTCCTTCTTCTATTTTTCTTTGTAAGCGAGGTACCTTGTGACAAGTATCCATTATGTCGGTATAAAGCTGCAAAGTAGAATTTTCTTTATCATATAATTTTCCTGCTATAGATGTAATATAGGCTGCTGAGAATGATGTTCCTACCGGATGAACAGTAAGATTAGGATTTGATTGCATTACCAAGGTATAATTATCTATGGGTGCTGCTAGATCAATATTTAAGGATCCATAGTTGGACCTTTCTAATGTAATAAACTCTAGTAAGTCAGGTAACTCTAATTCTTCTTCTAAAGATAATTCATATCCACCAACACCCAAAAGATTATCTATGTCATATCCAGATGGAAAATGTGGAGTTTCTTCATCTATATTAATACCATAATTCCCTGCTGAGGTTATAAATAAAGTGTCATCAGTAATTTCTTCCATTATTGCTTTTAAAATCGATTGATTTCTTAGCCCATACCAACCAAAACTCATATTTACTGCATGTATGTTATGAAGTTTTGAAATATAATTCATACCACAAACAATATCAAAATAACTACCGCTTCCATCTTGATCAAATGCTTTTATTGGTAATATTTGATGTGGTATATTGCTTGTGTTAAGTTCTGTAGTAATGATTTTCGTTATCTTGGAACCATGACCGTTATCATCTCTACTATCATTATCATGGTTTATATAATCCCAACCTGAGATACCGAATGTACCATTTCGTATATTTTTAGTGTTATATAGGAATGGATCAGGAAAAAAATCATAATCTACCCCAGTATCCAAAATTGCGATGTTGACATAATCAGGGTTATTCGAAGCTATTATTCTATTATTTATAGATGTTGTGTAATTTCCTGATAAAGTGTTGTTTGCAATAGTTATATAGAATTGATAATCATAAACCGCATGCTCATCGCCTTCTACATTTTCATCACCATTGCTACTAGATTGATTCGTAACCAAATTTTCAACAAGGTGTTCAACTCCCATAAAATTATTGTGGGTTGTATCGATAGTCCATAATTCGGGACCATTTTTATCACAATCACAGGTTTCTTTTTTTAAGATGTTAAAATTGTAAAGCCCTTCAATTGTTATACGTTTATTTCTCTTTTCAATATCACTCAGTGTGGTATCTCTAAAACGAACTACTACTTGATTTCTAATTATGTCTGGAATAGGAATGTTTTGAGAGGCTGTTTTTTCAAAATTTAAAAAACCTTCTTCTAAGTTATCTTCATCAACGGAGCATCCCCATACTCCGATTAATGAAACGCATACGCATGCTACAATTACAATACTTTTTTTCATGATAATTAGTTTGTTTTTTAAAATGTGTAAAGTCATATGATATATTACTAAATCACTAAATCACATTTTTAGTTGATATTCATAGACCGGATTCGAAAATAGTAGAAATGTTACCCAAATATTTAAGATAATTTGTTTAAATAGTATAATTTGATTTGGCTTTGAAATTATTTTTTGATGTTAATTAATTGATTTTAAGTCTGTTTAAATAATCTCTTTATGCGTTTTATAGATGATTATATTTCCCTTTTTCTTTCTTAAAAAGTGAATTAATAAGAGCAGTTAACCCATAAAAAAACAGTCTTATTCCCCTAACAAAGTTTCACGAATTATAGTTATGTTTGTGTTCTTCGTATAGAAATTATTCTATAATTACTTAGAGATTCCATGGCAAATAAAAAGCTTGATGATTACCTGTTACAGAGCCTTAAATCCGGTAATGATAAGGGTGTTAAGGAAATATATATTAGACTGTATCCAAAAATAAAGTCTTACATAGTTAGTCACGATGGATCAGAAGATGATGCAAAGGATGTAATGCAAAAAGCATTGTTACAATTATCTGCCAGAGCACAGGATGAAAATTTCAAGATTACTTCTAGTTTTGAAGGGTATTTTATAACTATCTGCAAGAATTTATGGAGGCGAGCTTCAAAATTATCAAAAATGAGGGTAACAAATGAAGGAGTTATGGATCTTGTTCATGAAGAAAGAGAGATAGCTTTGGCGACCTATGAACAGGAGAAGTGGGAGTTATTTCAAGAAAAATTATTAGAAATATCGCAAAATTGTAGAGAAGTACTAGCGTTTTTTTTTAATAAAGTACCTTATGTGCAAATAGCAGAAAAGCTAGGGTACGGATCGGAAAATACGGTAAGACAACGAATTTTTAAGTGTAAATCGAAATTAAAGGAAGCGATACATGCCGATATGCGTTATAACGAATTAAAAGAGTTTTGAATACTATGGAGCAGGAAATAGAGAAATACCTCAATGGTGAAATGACCAAGGAGGAAACGATCGTTTTTCTAGAAAAAATAGATGGAAATCCAGATGCAAAAGAAGCTCTAACTCTCTATCAAGAAATGAATACCATTTATGATAGTGAAAATTGGAACATAACGGATAAAAAGCCTTCTTATAAAAAAATAAGAGAGTATGAAGAGTTTTTTAAGGGAGATAAAGGAGCGTCTGTTAAAAACGCAATTGGTAAAGCAGAACAATCATATTTCGATGAGCCACAAACATCTAAAATGAAACGCATTTTTCTTTATGTTGGAGGGATAGCAGCTATTTTTATCGCAGGACTGTTTCTTTTAGGGCAGTTTAATAAAGATATTGATAATAGTCAATTATATGCGGAGTATAAAGATTGGAATGTACTACCATCATTAGTTTTAAGAGATGGAGCTACTGAATTAGCAGATATAGAAAAATTGTTCAGGAATAAAAAAAATGAAGAATCATTGATCCTGATAGAAAAATATATGATAGAAAATAATCAAGAAGCGAATTCACAAATTCTTTTATACTTAGGTGCCAATCAATTAGAACTAAATATGAATGAAGATGCAATTGAATCTTTTACAAAATTACTGAACAATGATAGTCTTGATTCTTCTAAAGCTCATTGGTATTTAGGGTTATGTTTTTTAAAGATTAATGAGCTGGAGAAAGCGAAGAATGAGTTTAAATTATTGATTGACAATGGTTTGAATTTTAAAAAACTAGAAGCTAAAGAGTTGTTAGAACAACTTGATTAAACTTTTAATCAATTATACTATTTTAATGATAGCGCTTTTATGAGCCTTCGTTAACTGTACATTTTTCCTTTAAATTTCTACAAAATTCTCTAAATCGATAAAAGTTGCATTTTATCGAGAATTACTATTTTTCTAAAGTTTTATATTCATTTTTAGAAAGTTAGAACCTTACTTTCATTATAAAATTTAGAAACAAATCTACTTGAAAAATGAAAGAGGAGTTAAGTATTTCGGATTTAAGAGAGGTTATACGTAATCTAATTACCTTCATAGCGGTTGAGGGTAAAGAGTATGTGAATGAGAATAAGAAAAGTGATTATGTTGCGAGTTACTTACTGCTTTTAGCAAAGATTATTAATCAAGTAGATGATGGAGAACGAACTTCGTTGGTAGAAAGTATTACAGAAGATATTTCTAATTATATAAAGTAAGGGTATGGTTTTTTTGGACTATATTTTATTATGTTAGATTTGGAAAGCCTTTTTTTTATAAAAAGGCTTTCTTTTTTTTAATTGGTATTAATCATTTAACTTTAATATATTGGAGATTCAAAATCCCAAACCCTAGAGTAAAGTGACCGAGCAAGAACAAATAAAGCAGCTAGAGAAGGAAAAACAACAACTTCAGGATCAATTAGATCAGATTAAAAAAAGAAAAGAAAAGAAAAAAAGTGTTGGTTTTTGGTTACTTAAAAAATCTAGTGTTCCGCTCTTAGGAATAAAACTTAAGAAAAGTATTACTAATGCTATCAGTGAGTACAAGGAAACGAAAACTGTTTCTGTCGATACCGTTTCTGATGTTTCTTCTAATATCATATGGCGGATTACTAGAATTGGTCTTTTTGGGTTGTTTGTGACATTAATACCTTCTGTCATATTGATAGTTCAAACAAAACTAGTAATCAATCAAAATAGGATAGTAAAAAATCAAAACTATTTAATAGAGGCTGAACGACGCTCTTCTTTAGTTTTTATTATGGATAATTTGCTTTCTGATCTAAGTGAGGAACTAAAGTATAAAGGTTCTAGTGAACGTAATATTAGTCCAGTTTTAGAGGCAAGAATAGCGAGCTTGTCTAGAGCGATGAAACCCTATAGATATGAAGTTGATGGTGAACTTATTGATAAAGAGATAAGTCCAGAAAAAGGTCAATTGCTATTTAGTTTATTAAGAAGTGATCTAGCAGATCAATCTTACAGAGAGATTTTAGATGCTTCTGATTTTAGTTACACATATTTTAAAGATATATTCTTGGGTAGAGGAGTTAATTTAAAGTATATCAATTTAAACCATTCTAATTTATCAGAAGTTAATCTTCCTGCGGCTAATTTGGAGCGAGCGGAATTGGTGTACGCTAATTTAAAAAGAATAAATCTATCCGATGCGATATTAAAAAGAGCTAATCTTACTAATGCCGATCTAACCAATTCAGAATTATTAAGTTGTGATTTAACAAATGCGAAATTATATGGGGCAGATTTGACAGAAGCGGATTTAACGGAAGCAACTTTATGGGGAACTAAGTTAGATGATGCTGATTTATCAGATGTGGTTTTAGATAATGTGATTGTGCATCGACAAGATTGGATAACTTTTGTTAAGGATTCTTTGGATCTAAAAGGTGCAGAAGATATTCAAGATAAATATCGAGTTAAAAAACAAGGCAAGCAGCAATTTATCTTGGTTAAAAAGTAAAAAACAAAGTTTATATCAATTTTTGAAAATTAGGCTATGAACTTTGTTAACTAGCCAGTTTCCAGCAGGAAAGTATAAAGCAAAAAATAAAGCCATTCCCAAACTAAAATTCTGAGGATTAAATAATAGGTCTAGTATGTTATTTGGATATACATAAGAAGTTTGTAACCAATACCCCAGAAACTCGAGAATACCCATAGCCACTAATCCGTATGCATATTGATTAAAGAAGTTGTATTTTTTTAATAAAATTGAAATCGGAACCATATACAAGATATAACAAGTGATTACCTGCCACCAATAACTAAATCTTGCAATTTCCATTTCTGCACCAAACTGATTCATTCCTAATCCCCATAAAAAATATATTATAATATATGTGAAGATCATTGTTTTAGGAGTTTCCTTTATTTCTTTTAGATTTTGAATAAGGATTTCTTTCATAATTAAAGATCTATTTTGGTTAAGGTTCTAAACCATGTTTTTTTGTGTACAGTATATTTTTTTACGTCACTTTTATTAATAATATTTTCTAATTCATTAATGGTAAAAGCCCTTTGTATTGCAATTAATCCATCTTGTTTGGCTAATTTAGAAATGGGTAAAAAAATACTTGAATACTTAAATAAAAAATAAGCAATTTTACTTCTTTTTAATTCGCTAAATATAATATGCTTAATTCCTTTTTCTTGTATTCTTTTTATAAATTTAATTAGTTCTTCATCTTCAAAGTGATATATAAAATGACTACTTATGATAATATCACAATCAGGAATTATAAATGCAGGATCTAGAATATCACCAATCTCGAATTGTATTTGATCCTCTTTAGCATATAAAGAATTAGCGTGGTTAATAGTTTGTGGATTTCCATCAATTCCAAGAAAATTACCTTGAATACCATTATTATTAAGCTTGCTAAAAACGTTATAAATACTATCACCACCTCCGCAACCTATATCAACAATACGAATTGGTTTTTTCTGAGGATTTTTAATACAATAGTCAAGAGTGCTTTTAGCTAGCTGCTTGTGATTTCCGAACAGTTTATTGATTAATTTTAGGCTTATTAATACTTTTGATAATTTCTTTCCAGATAGCGATAAATTATCAAGTTGTTCTTTTGTATGAAGACGAATTCGCAAATTCAAGATCTAAATTAGGATTTATTTTTTATTGGTCTCAATATTAATAATAACTTTACATTAAAAACATAAAATTCATGAATAATGAATATTTAAATCAGGTTATTCGAGAACGAAGGGCAATTTTTCCTTCTCAATATAATAATAAGCCAGTTTCTAAAGAATTTATTAAAAACTTATTGGAGAATGCAAATTGGGCTCCTACACATCGTTTAACGGAACCATGGCGTTTTAAGGTCGTACGTGGAGGAACAAAAGATAGATTAGGAAGTTTTTTATCGGATACCTATACGGATATCACACCAGATGATAAGTTTTCGCCATTTAAAGTCAAAAAGATTAAAGATAAATGTGATGCGTCTGATACTATTATAGCTATATGTATGCAAAGAGATGCTAAAGAACGAGTTCCAGAATGGGAAGAAATAGCTGCAACTGCTATGGCTGTCCAGAATATGTGGCTTACATGCGCATCTAATAACGTTGGATGCTATTGGAGTAGTCCCGTATCAATAAAATATGCAGACCAGTTTTTTGAACTTGAAGAAGGAGAAAGGTGCCTAGGTTTTCTTTATATAGGTAATTACGATAAAGAAGATGAGTTATCTTCTAAAAGAAATCCAGTCGAAGAGAAAGTAAAATGGTTCGATTAGTAAATAAAAAACCCTTCCAATTTATAAATTAATCTGTGGTATGCTTCATTTTAAGTATTTACAATTAATAAATACATTCAAGAATAGGTATTTTAGTTATATCTTCTCTTTTTAGACATAGATAATTGATTTATATTATTTAAAAATTTACTTTACCTGTTATTATTCTATTTTCCGTATTCCAAGGTGTTTGTTTCTTATATATTTTTGATTTCACAATAATTTTTTGAAATAAGGTCTTTATGTATTAATGTTTGTTAAATTTTTATTTAAAGCTACATATTTATTTTTTTTCTAAAAAAACTTTTATTTATAAATACTAGACAGTTTATTATTGATGATTTTAGAAATTAAATCCTCATAACTTAAAAAAAGCCACATATCTATGTGGCTTTTTTTACACTTATTTTCCTAGAGGCGTTAGGAGAGAGTATATTTTTATGAATTAATAAATATTTCAAAACATAAATTTATCTTATGTTTTGTATTGAAAATATAAATAAAAATATATGAAAAAATGTTCTCACTTTTGTTTTTAGTTAAGCAAAATTTTACAAGTAGCGTTGCTTAAAATATTGATGAAAGTGAATTTTTATTCGGTTGAAAACAGAAATGTAATTGTAAACTAAACATCATTTGATATAAAAATAATTAATAAAATTTTTCTTGCAGGTTTATTCTTTATAATTCTCCTTTTATCCTCTTTACAGGTTTACAGGATTATTTATGAAATAACTAGGCATATCTAGTCTTTGCTTTTATTTTTCAAAATATAAATCATAAGAAGAATCAAAACCTAAAAAGTATTTAGAAATTAAAACTAATAGTAATTAATAAAAATTGAAATTATGGTACTTACAGATCAAAAAGTTAAACTAATGGATGGAGTCTTTAGCCCATCAGAAGCATCAGATATTCTTAACATTTTTATAGATAAGAAAATTAATTTTCATAAGCTACAGAGATTATGTATTACTGAGCAAGATTGTAATGATGATACGCCTCAATTATATAGTAGGATAGATGAATTAATGAAAGCAAAAGAATCAATACGAGAGACTATAATGGAAGCTCGAAGAGAAGGTTTGGAGTTGCAGATTGAGAGCGATATCCAAATTACTTTAATAAAAAAATAATTCAATAATTTTTAAACATATTCAAACTTAAAAAATAGATAGTATTGTCTTTATTATGGATTTACATTTATTAATTGATAATTTAACTAATCCTGCCTTATTATTTTTTTTCTTAGGAATTATAGCAGTACGACTGAAGAGTGATTTAGAAATTCCAGAAAACTCATCAAAATTTATTTCTCTATACCTATTATTATCGATAGGATTTAAAGGTGGTCAAGAACTTTCTCATAGTGAATTAACATTAGAGATCATATGGTCTCTTATTTTTGGAGTAGTATTGGCACTCGTTGTGCCGATATACACATTTTTTATTCTAAGGCGAAAGTATAGTATAGAAAATTCGGGGGCGATAGCTGCGTCCTACGGTTCAGTAAGTGCGGTAACTTTTGTAACCGCACTTTCTTTTTTAGAAATGGAGCAAATCTCTTTTGGAGGACATATGGTAGCGGTTATGGCTATTATGGAAGCGCCTTCTATTATGATAGGTGTTCTTTTAATGTCGATAATGAATAAAAATACTAAGGATGCTATTCCGTTAGGAAAAGTTTTAAAGCACGCATTAACTAATGGAAGTGTTTTACTCATTATGGGAAGTTTGGTCGTAGGGTTTTTGGCAAGTCAAGAGCAAGCTGCTGGTATAAAACCATTTACAACAGATATTTTTAAAGGGTTTTTGGCTGTATTTCTATTAGATATGGGAATTACCAGTGGAAAAAAGATTTCTTCTTTCTTAAAGAAAGGTTGGTTCGCAGTACTCTTTTCTATAGTGATCCCATTGTTTAATGGTATTCTAGTAGCCTTAATTAGTACTACTTTTATCGAAAGTATTGGAAATAGGTTCCTATTGGCAATCTTAGCAGCTAGTGCTTCTTACATAGCAGTGCCTGCAGCTATGAGATTAGTTGCGCCAAAAGCAAATCCAGGTCTTTATGTTCCAATGGCATTAGCAGTAACTTTTCCATTTAATATTACAATAGGCTTACCATTATATCTGTATTTGGTACAAATATTTAACTAGTAATAATGGATACATTTTAAAAAAGGTTCAAGATTAAATAGCTTGAACCTTTTTTATTCTTAAGGATATTAGTTGTTTTTATGAAGATACCTTCTTAAAATACCTCCTTTAATTTTATTTACATCGTATTCAATAATGAAGGCATCGGGATCTATATTGTCTATAATTCTATTTATTTTTCTAATTTCAAACCTATTTATGACAGTCTGGATTACTTCGAAGTTTTCTGTCGGGCCATTATTTCCATAACCATTTACTCCTTGAAAAACAGTCATTCCGGCTCCTAATTTTTCTTTGATTGCGTTTTTCATTTCTTTTGATTTTTTGGATACAATCATTACACCAATAAAATCTTCAAAACCTTCAATAGTAAGGTCTGTTATTTTTGCAGTTATTAAAAAAGTTAAAATAGAATACATAGCAGTTTCCTTCGAGACTATAATCGCGGTCATTGAAAATAATATAAAATTGAATAATAAAATTACCTTTCCAATACTTACACCAAAAGTATTATTGACATAAATACCAAGTATTTCAGAACCGTCTAAAACGGCTCCATTTTTTATAGTAATTCCTATTCCTAACCCAAGAAATAATCCACCAAATATGGAGATAAGAAGCTTATCATTTGTTACAACATCAAAAGTTTCTAACTGGATGGAAATAGCCAGACCAATGATGGCTAATATAGATTTGATTACCATGGCTCTTGAAATTGAAAAATATGCTATAATCAAAAATGGGATACTCAATAAAACTAGGATAACAGAAGTATTGATATGTAATGTAGAATTAAGTAAGATAGCGATACCCGTAACTCCTCCGTCTAAAAAACCATTAGGTAATAAAAATGCTTTTAATCCAATACTAGCAAATATTACACCAATAGAGATTTGAAAATATTCGGATATTCTAGAAATAAATACTTTGGTCATTTTTGTGATTTTATAAAGGATTTTAGTTAACCCTTTGATATACAAA
This sequence comes from Aquimarina sp. AD1, assembly GCF_003443695.1. Lineage (NCBI taxonomy): Bacteria > Pseudomonadati > Bacteroidota > Flavobacteriia > Flavobacteriales > Flavobacteriaceae > Aquimarina > Aquimarina sp. AD1. The sequence continues at coordinate 4,632,317 of NZ_CP031966.1, forward strand.
AATCAGTATTATTTAGCATATATTTTTATTTATATTTATGATGAAAAACATAACTATTTATTATGTTACAAGGCATATGTATTAATCTTCTATATATACCTTATCAATTAAAAAAATGAAACTTGTCTTTAATTATTTCATCTTTTTGTTCCTCAACATATTTTAGAAAAGCTTCTGCGACTAAAGAAAACTTTTTGTTTTTTAACCAAATTAAATTCCAGATTGATTTTATAGGGAAACCTTGTACAGGAATGATTTGTAAACGTCCCGCTTCTAGATCGTTTCTGATACCAATAAGAGGCATTATTGAATATCCTAATCCTGCAATTACTGCTTGTTTAACTGCTTCGTTAGAAGTTAATTCCATTTTTTTTCTAACAGGAAGATCATTTTTTTCTATATAGGTTTCCATAGTATGTCTGGTTCCAGAACCAGACTCTCTATAAATTAAAGGAAGTTCGGAAAATATGGATTTTTGATATTTTTTCTTTGTAAATTTTTCTGAGGTGTTACCTACTAGATACAATTGATTTTCCATAAGTTTTGTTTTCTCAATTTGTAGATGTTTTGGTAATACAGAAACAAGAGAAAAATCAACATTATTTTTTTCTAAACTGTTAATAACCTGTTGCTTATTGGTTACATCAAGGATGAGGTCTACACCTTCATGTTGTTTCATGAAATCTGATAAGAAATAGGGTATAATATATTTTCCGGTCGATACAACAGAAATTTTCAAAACACCGGATAGATGGCCTTGATACGCTTTTGTTTTGTAACTAATTTGATTGACTTCATCTACTATTTTTTGAGCTGCAATTGCAATTTCTTTTCCAAAATCGGTGATATAAAGTTTTCTTCCGATAACTTCAGTAAGAGGAATAGGAAATTGATCTTGAAAGTTTTTGAGTTGAATTGAAACAGCGGGTTGCGTTAAATGTAATTCTTCGGAAGCTTTAGTAATACTTTCTTTCTCCGCAATTTTTAAAAAAATTTGCAGCTGATGCAATGTATAATTCATAAATAAAGTTAATAGATATGATTACAAATATAAATAAAAATATATGAAAAATCTGTTGTAAATTAGAGGTAAGACAGAATAATGTGAGAGTGTGAATTAATATAAGGATAGAATAGATTTGCCTAACATTTTTCTTCGTTTTATTTAGAATTAAAAGTTTCATTTAAAATGTATTTTCTATGGATTTATTAAAAAAAGCACGAGAGTTTCAGAAGAGAAGTATGAGTAATATGAGTACAAGTGATCGAGTTTCTGCATCCAGAGAAGCTAAATCATTAGTACTAAGTATTAACGAAATTTATAAGAAAAGTAAAGATCCATATTTAATGGATATCATGAAATTGATTACAGAGAAAAAGCGCAAAATTGATAAAAGACTAAAAGGACGCTTATCTATTACATAATCTGAAAAAGAAAAAATGAAATTATGCAAAAGTTTGAATTAGTTAGAAAGCCGTAAAATGCCCACTGCGGTTATCCATTTGTGATACTTTCAGTATTAGTTGTTTTAAAAGTAGTTACTGAATTCAGTAACTACTTTTTTTATATTGTAAGTTATAAAAAAACCGCCTGTTTTCAGGCGGTTCGAATATTATCAAAATGATAATCAATTAGTTTAGAAAAGTGTTTTATTCTTATTGTGGCTAATTACAGTTTTGAACAAATTCCCATGGTTTTCCGTTTCCGGTGTTGGATACTGGAATATCTCCTTGAGTCCACCATTTTGCTTTATAAATAACATTGTCATAGAAAACTTCATTATCTGTTACATATGCAGTGGATGAGTTCCATTGGTTTACATTACAATTGTCATTTCCATCTCCGCCATCAGTATCGCCATCGCAGTTTTCTATAAATTCCCATGGCTTTCCATTTCCACTATTAGTTATTGGGTTATCTCCTTGAGTCCACCATTTTGCTTTATATACTGAAGTTTCATAAACTACTTCATTACCATTTGTATAAGCAACAGATGAATTCCACTGACTAGATGAACAACCAGAACCATTTCCATCTCCACCATCACTATCTCCGGTATATGGCGATTCGGGATAATTTTCAGCATTAGCAATTGCTTGTGATTGAGAAGTTCCATTTAGAACTTGACTTGACACATATAAATACCCATAGGCAGATGATGAATTTTCTTCAAGTAACATTTGCCAAATCATAATACCATCTGTCGTACTTTTTGAAGAAATATGATCAGATAAGTCAGCCATATTTTGATAATTGTAGGTATAATAGGGGCCCCAGGGTTCATTGGGATAATGAGTACCTGCCGCAATTGAGAATCCATATTGATCTGCATAATGTTTATAAGAGTCGTACATAATTGTTCTGTTGCTAGCTGCTCCTGTATTATAACCTTGATAAGCAATTAAATCAATTTTATCACCTACTGCTTTTATTACGGGGATCATGTGACCTGTAGAAGCAAAGCCAAATAAACTTATTGCTTGATTTGGTGATGTGGCATTAAATAGGTTAGTATCGGATTCTCCAGTTACTGTATTTCTTTTACTATGAGCAAAAGGAGAAGAGGGATCATCATTGTTAAGGCCTCCTAAAGCTCCTGCACCTGCAGGTGCGCAGGCAATTACATATTGACCTTTAGGCATCAGTGCTCTAGATTCATTAAAAAAACTAATAAATCGCTGCACATTAATTGATTCCCCAATAGTCTGAAATCCGCCGTTAGGCTCGAAATCCCAGTCGATACCTTCAAAACCAATATCATCTACTAAATCTTTTATTTGTTGATAATTGATGTCGTAAGCAGCATTTGTGCCCCAGTAAGTTTCTCCACCTATAGAAAGAATTACTTTAATTCCTTTAGTTTTAAGAATAGATACAGATTCTTTTAGAGTTTGACCATCATAAGGAGTTTGAATTCCGGTTCCTGTAATATCTAAAGATCCTTTTTGATATCGTAAGTTTGGTCTTGCAAAAGCCAGAAAGACATGAGTGACATGCTCGGGAATATCTCTAAGTTTGGATCCTTGTCCAGTTGTAGTCCAACTTTCTGACCAGGATGGGAAGTACCCTAAAATAATAGGTTCAGTGATTGCAGACCGATCGATTACCGGAGTGATTTCTTTAAGATTTTCCTCATCAAGAAAACTTTCATTAGTGCAAGACAAGAATAGTATCTGAATTAAGAAGATACATCCAATGATTTTTTTAAATGTTGTCATAAGAGTTTGTGTTTATATTGGTTTTAATTTGAAAGTGTTTTAACTATTTAAGGGAGAGACTTCTATTAGAATTCTCATAAAAAATCATTTTTTCATTAACAGTTTTATATTCTTTATCTAATTCCTTTCGATATTTTAGTTCTACAGTATTCCAATCAGATGCCCATCCTTTCTTGATATTATTTAGATATACAATTTTAAGTTTGTGTTTTCCTTTTTTAAGAGCAATAGAGCTCTCTTCAGGGTGTTTTTTTATTGTTTTTTTGTAATCGATCACTAATTGATTACCAATCCATATTTGATCTTGTGTACTAGAAAAATAATATATTCCATCTTCTGGGATGTCGATATATCCTTCTAGAAATACTGCTTTAAAATTTTCTTTTTTAACTTCATGTCCCCAATCGAAGGTCGTATTTGCCTCTTTAATACTTTGTACGATTGATATTTTTGATGGAGTTTCTTTCCTGATATCATCTACACTTGAAAAGTGACCTTTTATCGTTTTTGTTTTTAAACCAGGAGATAAATCCATTGATTCTGATATCGGCGATAGATAGGATTGCTTAACAATGTCAATAGTTCTTGTTTTACTAATTTTTCCATGTGGTAATATGGATGCAATTTTTAGAATAGATGTCTCATTAAATGTGAGTGTTTTAGAGTATTCTTCACTTTTGTTGGTAGGATTAGATCCATCTGTTGTATAGACCATTTTAACAGGATGTGTGGTGTTAAATGGGATGGATATACTATCAATGAATACTATCCGATCAGAGGAAGGACCTTCTGGTAATGGAATGTGGTAATTTATTTCATGATGATCAAGAATTGGATATAAGCTGTTTAAGCGATTTAAGAAATTATTAAAATTCTTGTTTTTCTCTATAGTCCATCCTGTTTCTGCAATAGCAATTAATCTGGGGTATAATTGATATTCTGCGATTTTATCATTATCGGTTTGTTCAGCCCATAGATTTCCTTGTAATCCAAGAATATGATGTCTTCTGTGTTCTTTTATTGCTTGGGGTATTGGATTGTACGAATATGTTTTTTTTAATGGAGTATGTCCCCCAAATGCCATTGGCTCTACTTGTTTATTACCCTGATAAAAATTAAGATATACATAGTCCAATGGAGTCATAATTACATCATGACCTTCATTTGCAGCTTTTATACCTCCTTTTTCTCCTTGCCAAGACATAATGTTGGTAGTTTTTGTAATTCCTCCTTCTAGAATTTCATCCCATCCAACCATTGTTTTATTATACTTGTGTAGAATTTTTTCTACACGAGCCATAAAGTAACTTTGTAATTCTTTTTCATCTTTAAGTCCTTCTTTTTTGATCAGTTTTTGACATAATTCAGATTCTATCCAACTACGTTTAGGAACTTCATCTCCCCCAACATGGAAGTATTTATAAGGAAATAGAGCTACCATTTCTGTAATTACATTTTCTATAAAAACATATACCTCTTCTTTTCCTGCACATAGGATGTTATAATCCACACCCCATATTTCTCTTATTTCAAAAGGCTTTTCTTCACAAGCTAATTCCGGGTAAGATGCAAGAATTGCTTTAGCATGTCCTGGCATATCAAATTCGGGAATCACATCAATAAATCGTTCCTTAGCATAGGCAACAACTTCTTTAATATCCTCTTGTGTGTAAAATCCATGATAAATGGTGCTATTTTTATTACCCCTTTTGGCACCTATTTCTGTTAATTTGGGATATTGCTTTATTTCTATACGCCAACCTTGATCATCGGTCAAATGCCAATGGAATTTATTGATCTTTAATGTTGCCAAAAAATCCAACTGTTTTTTTATAAACTCTACTGTAAAAAAATGCCTAGAAACATCAAGTAATACACCTCTCCATTTAAAAGCCGGTTCATCTTTAATATCTATTGAAGGAATTATGACTTGTAAATTTTCGTGGGAGTCGTCATCAGAGACAAATGGTAGTAATTGCATTAAAGATTGGGCTCCGTAAAATAGACCTTTCGCTGTTTTTGAAATAATTTCAATATGATTTTCATAGGTTTTTAATAAGTAACCTTCTTCGGTTAATTCGACAGAAGGATCTATAACTAGATAAATGGAATTGTCTTTTTTTTGATCTGATGTACTAAGATGTAATCCTGTTTTTTCATAAATAACATCGATAAAAAACAAAGCAATTTTCTGGGTTTCATTGGTCTTTACAATGAAAGAAGTTTTTTTGTCAATTGTAAAAGTCCCTTGCTTTTCCAGCAATGATAAAGGCATTGGAGTAATTCTGGGATTTGTATTTACAGCAGTTGTTGGTGTGTTTTTTTCATGACAAGAAATAAAAAAGATAATGATTGATAGTATATAGAAAATGGATTTCTTCATTTGTTATATTGTTTTTTGTAGTGTATTCCTAGTAGAGATAATGTGATTAATAAGATTGTTTATAGGTTTTTTGATAAAACTTTTTGCCGTAAAACCTTTGTCAAGCAGTATTTTATTAATGATGTCCTGGGAATAGTATGCAATAGAACCAACAAAATGTATAGGGTTGTTTTCTAATTCTTTGGAATAAAGTGTCAAATAGTTGTCTATAAAAACTTTGATTCCATAGTATAACATTCTTTCTATAAAGGGATGATTTCGATGTTGAAACATGAAAAAAGCATATGAGGCTAGGTATGCATTAGGTTGCCGAAGATCATATAAATTATAAAAGAGTTGCTCTAAATTGGAGCCAAACTTGGTTTCAAATTCTTTCGCAAGGCTTGAAGGCATTTTTTGTAAATAAAAACTTTTAAGCAATTCTTTTCCGAAGTAATTACCACTACCTTCATCCGCTAGTAAATATCCTAATGAAGGGGCATATTGTATTATTTTTTTACTGTCAAAGTAGCAGCAATTAGAGCCGGTTCCTAAAATAACAATTACGGCTGGTGTCTTTGTGGTAGCGTGTACAGCAGCAATAATATCCTCTTCAATATTTATTACCGTGAGATTTTTAAGGATAGATTGAAAAGATGATTTGACTTTTTGATTTGATGCTTCTGTGTTACATCCAGCTCCGTAAAAGTGTACTTCATTAATCAAATTTCTTTTTTTCGAAACTTCGGAAATCTCTAATAATATGCTTTCAATTTTGTTTTGTGATGTGTTTAATGGGTTGATTCCTATTGTTGTCTGGGAGAATACTTGTTTTCCTTGTGAGTCCATTAGAATCCAATCACATTTTGTAGAACCACTATCTGCTATTAATATCATAGATTCTAATCTTTATGGTTTGTTTTATAATTAAGAGCTTCTTGTTCATGATTTTTAACACACATTTTTAAAGTTTAAGAGTTAATAAAGTCAATGCTACGTGTTAAAAATAATGTCTTTTAAAAGCCTCAATAGCTTCATAATCAGCTAGCCCTAAATTATCGTATCGTTCCGCAGTATCTTTATTTCGTTCCTCTGCTCTCAGCCAAAATTCTCTCGAGTCTTCACCTTGAAACATTACTTTATCTTTTTGAGATTGGTGAAAAAGAATTGCATTTGTTTTTCGATTTACTTCATCTGGGCTTAATGGTACTGCCATTTCAATATCATGGATATCCCACTCATGCCAGGCTCCTCTGTATAGCCAAAGCCAACAATCATTCATGAATTTTTCATGCTTTATTATTGATATTGTTTCGAGAATTGCATCAAGACAAAGTTTATGTGTTCCGTGTGGATCTGCCAGATCACCGGCTGCATAGATCTGATGTGGTTTTATATGAGTTATAATATCCTTTACAATATTAATATCGGGAGTGTCAATAGGGTTTTTTTTCGCTCTGCCGGTTTCATAAAAAGGAAGGTTTAAAAAGTGAACTTTATGATCAGGAAGCCCCAAATATCTAGTAGCACCGTAGGATTCCATTGTTCGAATAAGACCTTTAGTTAATCTTACTTCTGGAGAATCAATATCTCCAGTATTTTTTGATTTTATAGCGTCTATTATATTTTTAAATATACTATTACCATCAGCTAAACGTTGTGCTACTTCTCCAAATTTTAAGGCTTCTTGATCAGTTACAGCAATATTCCCAGAGGTTTGATATGCAACATGTACATCATGACCCTGATCAATAAGCCTAGAGAATGTTCCTCCCATAGAAATTACATCATCATCAGGATGAGGACTGAAGATTAGTACTCTTTTTTGAGCAGGATTGGCTCTTTCCGGACGTTTAGCGTCATCAGCATTTGGTTTTCCACCAGGCCATCCTGTGATGGTGTTTTGTAAATGATTAAACATTTTAATGTTAAGTTCATATGCAGATCCTTCTAAAGTTAGAAGACTGGACATACCGTGATCATTATAATCTTTATCAGTTAGTTTTAACAAAGGTTTTTGCACTTCCTCACTTAACCATGTAACTGCTTTTAGTTTAAGTTTCGATGTCCAAATACACTGATCTACTAACCAGGGAGTTTTAATTCTAGTTAGATCGGCTGCTGCTTCACTATCCAGAATAACGGTAATGTTTTTATGATCCTGTAAGAAAGAAGCTGGAATTTGAGGGGTCATTTCGCCTTCAATAGTTTTTTTTACGACAGATGCTTTTTTATGACCCCAAGCAAGTAAAAGAATACGTTTAGCTTTTATAATAGTGCTTATTCCCATAGTGATGGCTCTTTTGGGAACATTTTCTAAACCATTAAAATCTGATGCTGCATCTCTTCTAGTTATATGATCCAATGTTATAATCCTTGTTCCAGAATTACGATGAGATCCAGGTTCGTTAAATCCAATATGCCCTGTTCTACCAATACCAAGTAATTGAAAATCTAGTCCACCAAGTTTTTTTATTTTCATTTCATAATCGATACAGTATTGATCAATTTCTTCTAGATTAATATTTCCAGAAGGAATATTGATATTTTCTGGATTTATGTCAACGTGATCAAAGAGATGTTGATGCATAAAGTGATAATAACTTTGTTGATTATCTGTATCCATAGGATAATATTCATCCAGATTAAAGGTGATCACGTTATTGAAACTGAGTTCTCCTAATCTATATAATGTAACTAGTTCTTCATATACTTTTATTGGAGAAGATCCAGTAGCCAATCCTAGTACACAAGACTTACCTTCTTTTTGTTTTTGTTTTATTAAATCTGAAATTTCTAAAGCTGCCAATTTAGAAGCATAAGAAGAATCCTGAAATATTTCATTATGGATTTTTTCGAATTTGGTATCTTCAAATTTGCCAACTTGTCTGAATTTAATTTCTTTAATCATTTTTCTTTTTTAATAGTACCATATTGATTTATGGAAGGTTAATAAGAGTTTTTATTACATACTTATTCAATATCCCACCAGATAGAAGTTGTCATTGTATCTGGTCCTTGTCTATCTATAGCTTCTTTTACTTTTGTTTCATTTGCGACTAGTTCTGTGGTTGAATATTGTAATCTTTTTGGGACTGTTCCATTATTAGGTTCTGAGACAAAAAAAATAGCGTTGTCTGTTAATGTTGGGATAAGCTCTGTTCTTCTTACTAGAGACCAAGCTTCATATCCATTCATTAATAGTGCTAACCATCGTTGATTCCAGACAGCTTCTAATTGTTGTTCTGTTGATCCGGATAAAGTGGCGATAGGTTCGTTAATTATAAAAGTTTCGATATCACCAGCATCTACATCCCAAAACTTCATACTCGCTCTAATTCCTTCTTCATAAAGCCCTTGTGGATTTCCAGAATACCCTAAAAGTGCTGCTTCTGCTTGTAGAAAGTAAGATTCTGCAGCAGTTAAAATTTGAGTTGGTACAACGTTAGCTACATCAGTTGTCGAAGTCCCGATGATTTTTTGAGATGGAATTGCAAGATTATCTCTTGGGATAATTCCTCTCATTGAAATTGCGGTACCTTCAAAAGTGTCATTTGGAGAAGGATCTGCTATCTGTGGGAGTCTAGGATCATTATTATCATTTAATAAATTCAAGTAACGATCTGAGAATACCCATTTAGAACCTAGTCCTCCAAATCCCCAGTAAACATCTTCGAAACTTCCATCAAGAAATGATAGTATCAACGCAGATTCGGATTTTTTTAATAGTGCTTCATTAGAGCTATCTATGAGGGTATTACTTAGACAATCATTAATAACTGTATCTATAAAGGATTGCTCACCTGCTTGTATAAAAGCATCTCTGGATCGTATTGCGATACGTAATCGCAAGGTATTGGCAAACGCCTTCCATTTTTGAGGGTCTCCATTATAAATGAAATCGCCATCTGCTCCAGCAATTATTTCTGATGAAGTGCCAATCTCATCCATTTGTGCTTTTAGGTCATTTAGGATACTTGTATAAATTTCTTTTTGAGCGTCATATGTAGGTTGAGGATTAGTCAGAATTAATTCGTCGCCAATTACATCACTATAAGGGATATCTCCATAAATATCTGTCATTTTTTGATAAAACCAGGACATCATAATTTTGGTAACTGCTGCACCATTAGTATCTTCAAGATCATTATAAGTACCTAGTAAATTTCTAATATTGAGGGAGACTTTTTGATATGATGCATCAAATATCGCATTAGTCCAACCTTGATTGTTTTGATAAGCATCTCCAGCAAACCAAGACCCTTCTGCATTGTAACTAAATTGATTTGCAAATTGGCTAGTATAGATTAAATTTCCTCTCCAGGTTAAGAAACGAGGTTCAGCAAATTCAAAATATTGTACTCCAGCCATAATACCTTCCACAGTTGCAGTTTGCGGGTCAATAGGGTTGGTATTTATTTCTTCAAAATCTTCAGTACAAGAAACGGTTGTAATAATTAGTATAAGAAAACCAACAAATAGTTTTATGATGTGTTTTTGAGTTTTCATAATTCTTTGTTTATTAATAACATTATTTATTTTAAAAAGTAAGATTTACTCTAAGTCCGTGGCTACTGGCAGAAGGAATTCCAAAAAATTCAACTCCACCAAAACTTGTATTGAAACCTGTTTCAGGATCAAAATTGTCAGTATTACTATGAAGTATGGCTAAGTTTCTCCCTACGTAGCTTATAGATAGATTAGATAGATGTAGCCCTTTAATCGTTCTCTCAGGAAAAGTATACCCAAACGTTAGTTCTCTAAATTTAATGAAGCTTCCATCGTAGACCCAGTTTTCTGAAATTTGACCGACTCTACCCCAATATGTTTGAGGGTTTACACCTCTTTGCTGTACATTAGGATCTAATGTTCCATCAATCACTGCATTTTGAGGTAAGGAGATACCTTGTCCGCCAGAAAAGAATTCTCTTCCTTCTAATGTTTCGATCGCCGTACCTTGTGTATGTCTTTGTATTTCTGATAAGGAAAATACATCACCACCAAACCTTGCGTCGAATAAGAAACTTAAAGAGAATTGTTTATAAGAAAAAGAGTTTCCCCAGTTTAAAAAAGCATCTGGAGCAACATCACCGATTTGAGATATTTCAGTATTAATTACGGGTAATCCGTTAGTATCGTAGATTACATTTCCACTATCATCTTTCGAGAATGTAGTACCAAATAATCCTTGAGCGCTAGAGCCTACTTCGGCCGCTACTTGAACCACATCATTAAATTGACGTATTAATATGTTTCTATCCACTCCTTGAGCTAATTCTTCAACTTTATTTTCGTTAGTTGTGAAATTTACGGTTGTAGACCATTTAAAGTTATCGGTCTTTATAATATCAGCGTCTAAAGAAAGTTCAAGCCCTTTATTTGTTACTAAACCAGCGTTGATTATTTGATTTGCTGCTCCACTGGATGGAGGAAGCGTTAATCGTAATATTTGATCTTCGGTTCTTATAGTGTAATATGTCGCAGAAAGCCCTATTCTGTTGTTTATAAAACGGGCATCTAAACCAAATTCAAGAGCATTTGATATTTCAGGAACTAAGTCGGGGTTGTTAAGTTCTGGCCCAGTTCCTGCCCCTTCTTCTGCATTTCCGAAAAAGAAAAAACGCTGGCCGTTAAAAAGATTAGATGATACATTATAAGTATTTACAAGAGAAAAAGCACCTGTGGCATTACCAGTCTGCGCAAAACTACCTCTCAATTTTAGATTAGAAAGTATTTCGTTGTCCTGTAATGATGGGAAAGCATCTGTTGCTACAAAACTTAATCCAACAGATGGATAGAAAAATGAAGCATCGTTTATTGGTAATGTAGAACTCCAGTCATTTCTCGCGGTAAATTCTGCAAATAAATAATTGTTAAATCCTATAGTCATAGATCCGAATATAGAATTAGAAGAATTTTTGGCATTACCAGGAACTACGCTAATACTCTCAAAATTGTTAAGAGAGAAAAAGTTAGGAAGTAAAAAAGTTTCTCCAATAGCTTGTAATGATTTAAAAGAGACATCAGAGTGACTAAACCCAAGTGTAGCTCCCAAGTTAAAATTATTACCTATGTCTGTATTGTAGGTAAAAATTAAATCATAATTATTGGTTCTAGCAGTAGAGTTGGTATCAGAAAATCTTCCGTTACCAGCAATGTCAAAAGCACCGAAAGGATTGAATATCTGCTGACTACTTGTGATGTGGTCTTGAGAAAGTCTCATTAATCCCTTTAGGCCTGGTGCGATATCAATATTTAGTTCTAATAGACTGATATATCGATCAACTTCATCTTCATTGAGCAGTGTATTAGAAGTGTAATATGGATTTGTAATGAAAGCTCCTGCCCAGTTATTGGGAGTGCCATCCGATTCTAAAAAGTTATCTCTTAACAATGTATTAGAAATATTTCTGGGCCTTAATGAAAGAGCGCGAGTAATATTGGTTTGACCTCCTGTTAGTTCAGGTCGATTTCGTGCATCTTGATGGATATAATCAACCTTTCCGAGGATCTTTAACCAACTTGTGATAGAAGCACCAGCTTTGATACTAAAGTTTTGACGTTTTAAATTACTTCCAGGGACTATGGACTCATCATCTAATCTGGAATAACTAAACCTATAATCAAATTTTTCTGTTCCTTGTGAAACTGCAACTGAATTTAAAAAAGAAAACCCACTCCTGAAAAAATCTTTAAAATCGTTGTCATTCGCAGAATAACTGGCAGTTCCAACTCCATCAAAACGCTCTCGTTGTGTTCCATCTAACCTCGGTCCAAAACTACTACCATTGGTGATATCGTATACTAGTTGATTTGTTGAGGTGTCAAACAAACCTTGACCATATTCATTTTGAAATTTAGGGGAAACCAATATAGAACTTGCAGTAATCGAAGAGTTTATTTCTACAGTGGGCTTGTCAGAACGTCCTTTTTTCGTGGTAATTACTAAAACACCATTTATTCCTCTAAATCCATAGAGTGCTGTAGCATTTCCACCTTTTAGTAGGGATATGTTTTCGATATCATTAGGATTGAGATTAGATAGTGTGTTACCATAATCAAGTCCAGAAGCAAAATCTCCCTGACCACCTTGATTATCATCTATAATAACACCATCCAATACAATTAGAGGTTGATTGTTAGCTCCTAAAGAACTGATTCCTCTAATATTAATTGATACAGATGAACCAATTCCACCTGAGTTAGAATTGATATTTACACCCGCTAATTTCCCACGAATCGCTGATCCAATATTAGGATCTGCTGTTTGTGTAATTGTTTCAGATTTAAGTTGTTGTACTGAATACCCTAGTTTTTTTGATTCTTGTCGTATACCAAAAGCTGTTATTACTACATCCTCTAGTTGTTCTGCATCTTCTTCTAGACCAATATTTATGGTGTTTGATGAGCCAATAGATTTTTCTACGGTTTTAAATCCGATATAAGAAAATACCAGAATATCACCTGTAGAAGCATTAATTGTATATGCACCATCAAAATCGGTTTGTTCTCCGGTAGAAGTTCCTTTCACAATAACATTTACTCCAGGTAAGGGTGTGTTATTTACCGCATCAGTTATTATTCCAGATATTTTTTTTTCCTGAGCGAGAACTCCGATTACTAAAAATAAAAATGAAATTAAAGTTAATTTTTTTTGCCTCATGTTTTCCTTTTATTGATTATTTGTGTTGTTCTAAATTAATAGTTTGAAGGTTTTCTTTTTTTTTTTTTATCCCAACAACAGCATTTTGATAATGAACGACATATAACCATAGATAACCGTTGCTACAGGTTTTTGGAACCAAACATTTTTTTGTTTTTTATGATATTTAATGATACTTTTTCACAGTTTTTTAATAAAATTAACACTGTTCTGTGCTAAAAACTGATAAAAATGTAATCCACGAAGATGTGGAAGAAAAAACAATTAAAACGAAGTATCATATCTATTTTTGGATGACATACTTTCTTTTTAATGTGATAAGATGGGGTAGTTATTTTAATGATTACTGGTATTCTTTTAAATCCAATTTAGTAGAATTTCCATTACACCTTGTAATTGTTTATTTCAATATAAATTACCTTATCCCAAATTATTTATTGAAGAAAAAATATACGATGTATGTTACTTTTTTGCTTTTAAGTTTAGGGGTTCATTATGTGGTAAGGTCAGGGTTGAATTATTGGCTAATTACAGAAAATATTTGGCCTGAAGCCCAAGGAGAGAATGCCCCCTTCGGTCTTAATCACATCATAGCGGTAGTATTAGGAGAATTATATGTTCTTGCATTAACTTTTTCTATAAAAATCAGTGTTGACTTTATTCTGGAAAGAAACAAGACTCAGCAATTAATAGCATTACAATATAAAACCGAGTTACAATATCTTAAGGCACAAATTCAACCACATTTCTTTTTTAATACGTTAAACAACTTATATGCGTTAACAATACAAAAGTCTTCGAAAGCATCAGACGTAGTTGTTAAACTATCAGAATTTATGCAGTATATTATATATGATGCTAGTAAAAAGAAAGTTTCTTTAATACAAGAGATACAGTATATTGATAATTATATTGAGTTAGAAAATATAAGATATGGAAACGAGATTAAGACGGAAATTAACATCGTTGGGTGTATAGATGATGTATTAGTAACTCCGCTATTATTCCTGCCATTTGTAGAGAATGCTTTTAAGCATGGTTTTAAGGATACAGGAGAGATGAGCCTATTAGTTTCATTTGAAGTAAATAACGATACATTGATTTTTGTGTCTGAGAATAGCTATGGTAAAGAGGCTTCTTCAAATTCTAAGAATGGAATCGGAATAAAAAATGTCGAAAGAAGATTACAACTTTTATATAATGAAAATTATGAGCTAATAGTATCTAATGATAATAACCTTTATAAGATTACCCTTAAAATCCCAACCACATGACCATAAAAAGTATCATAATTGATGATGAACATTTGGCAATAAGTATTATTGAATCATACCTTAAAGAGTTCAAAAACATCGAAGTTATAGGTGTGTTTAAAAACCCTTTGGAAGCGCTGCCCTTGCTTGAGAATGATGGTGTTGATGTAGTCTTTTTAGATATAAACATGCCAAGAATGAATGGTTTAGAATTCTTAAAAACACTTAAAGAATATCCACAAATCATCATTACAACTGCATATAAAGAGTATGCAATCGAAAGTTATGAATTAGAGGTTCTTGACTATTTAGTGAAACCCATACCTTTTAGCAGGTTTTTAAAATCAATAAATAAGTTAATGGCTAGATTAATAACACTGGACAAAGGCAAGCCTTTTGCTGAATTTGAACAAGCCCCTCATGTTTTTTTGAAAGTAGATAAAAAACTAATCAAGATTTTTCTTCGCGATATTCTTTATATAGAGAGTTTAAAAGATTATATAAAGTTGCGTAGTGTAGAAGGAACCTATATTTCTCATAAATCTTTAGCAAGTATAAGTGAGGAACTACCCTCCGAAAATTTTATTAGAATACATAAATCATATGCCATAGCAATTGATAAAGTAAAATCTGTAGAAGGTAATCTTGTGGAGATTGGCGATAAGAGAATTCCAATCGGTCGTAACTACTCAATTCACGCTAAAAAACAAATATTAAAAAACAAAGGGAACCTACTCAATGGATAAGTATCTATATTGCACAAAAAGAGACCTTTTAATAATAAAAATACATCTGTAATTTTAATACAACTGACATAACCAATAATACAGCAAATATATTCACATGAAACTAAGCACACTTGATTACTCAATTATAATAGTTATTCTACTGACTACACTTTTTATAGGAGTAATAGTATCGAAAAAAGCAGGGAAGAGTACCTCAGAATATTTTTTATCAGGAAGAAATATGCCTTGGTGGTTACTAGGGTTCTCTATGGTAGCAACTACCTTTTCTACCGATACTCCTAATTTTGTAACAGATATTGTTAGAAAAGATGGAGTTTCTTCGAATTGGATGTGGTGGGCGTTTTTAATTACAGGTCTTTTAACTGTTTTTATATATGCTAAATTATGGAGAAGGTCCAACGTAAGTACGGATATTGAGTTTTATGAATTAAGGTATGGAGGAGCTCCTGCCATTTTCCTAAGGTCTTTTAGAGCTTTATATTTAGGTCTTGTATTTAATGTTTTTGCAATGGCTGGTGTCACTCTTGCTGCGATTAAGATTGGTAGTATTATGCTTGGTTTAGAACCATGGGAGACTATAGTTTATGCAGGGATAATTACTGTAGTATTCAGTGCATTAGGAGGTTTTAAAGGAGTAGTTTATACTGATTTTTTATTATTTTTCATAGCAATTGGAGGTGCAATAGGGGCAGCATATTATTTAGTAAATATTCCTGAAGTTGGTGGACTTCAGAATTTAATAACACATCCCAATGTAGCGGATAAACTATCATTATTACCAGATTTTAATGATAAGGAAGCACTTATTACACTATTAATTATCCCCTTAGCAGTTCAGTGGTGGAGTTCTTGGTTTCCGGGAGCAGAGCCTGGAGGAGGAGGTTATATTGCACAGCGTATGCTAGCTGCTAAGAATGAGAATCATGCAATAGGTGCAACATTTTTCTTTAATATTATGCATTATGCTTTACGCCCCTGGCCATGGATATTGGTAGCATTAGCTTCGCTTATAGTTTTTCCTGATATAGCAAGTATTCAAGAGGCTTTTCCAAATGTAACTGAGGATAAATTAGGACATGATTTAGCGTATTCAGCAATGCTAGCAAAATTGCCAAGTGGTCTTTTGGGATTGGTATTTGCTTCTTTGATTGCAGCATATATGAGTACTATATCTACACATCTTAATTGGGGGTCGTCTTATATTGTAAATGATTTTTATAAGCAACAAATAAAGAAAGATGCATCAGAAAAAGAATTGGTAATGGTAGGAAGAATTTCGACTGTTGTGCTTATGATATTAAGCGCATTATTTGCATTGTATCTTAAAAATGCAAAACAATTATTTGATATTATAATAATGTTTGGAGCTGGAACTGGACTTATTTTTATTCTTAGATGGTTCTGGTGGCGCATCAATTCTTGGAGTGAGATTTCAGCGATGATTATTTCGGGAGTGGTATCTTTAATATTCGCTTCTCCTGTTGGAGATTATTTTTTTGGTGATGATGCAATTATGTCAAGCTGGGCAAAACTTCCGAGTATAGTGTTTATAACTACAGTTGTTTGGATAAGTGTAACATTTTTAACAAAACCAGAAAGCGATAGTGTTTTACAAAATTTTTATAAAAAAATACAACCAGGAGGACCTGGTTGGAAGAATGTTATTACAAAGGCAAAAGAAAATAATATAGATATCGTAAATAGTTTAGAAGGATGGAGTGTGCCGTCTGGAATTCTGGCATTATTATTAGGATGCTTCTTAGTTTATGGAGTATTGTTTACGACAGGACACATAATTTATGGGAATTTACAAGAATCATTAATTCTTGGATCAGGAACCATAATTGCAGGTGTTTTATTGGTAAGAGTTTGGAGGAAAATAGGTAAAGACCTTATTGTCTAATCCTAATAAATATTGAACTTAATTTTAAGAGAGGAATAGCATTTAGATATCTAAATGCTATTCCTCTTTTTTATACAAACCCTATTGATTTTTTCTAAATATATCAAAATTACGGTTATAGGATTTTTGCTTCATAATATCTACAAAATGATGTCATTGATCCAATTAGTTTTTTGGCCTATATAGTTCTTTATACTTTAAGATCAGTTTAACATAAACTGTTGAAAACTTAAAACACAAATCATCATGAAACTATTAAAACCTTTACTAAAGAAAAACCCTTTTCATTTTGGCTCTTGGAAAGTGCCATTACTAATCTTATGTTCCTTTTTCGTAGGCTTAACCTGGGGACAAGTAAATACAGGAGGAACCGCAACAACATCAAATCATCAAAAGCAGGTGATTGGATATATCACAAATTGGGATGCCTGGAAAGCCGCTAGTGCAGGAGTTCCCTCTGCAGGTGCATTAACACAGCTTAATATCGATTATTCGAAATATACGATCCTTAACTATTCCTTTTTTGGTGTAGCAGTTGATGGATCTTTACACAGTGGAGATTTAAGAAACAAAAACATATATCAACCTGGAGCAATTCAGGAACCAGGAGACATTCTATTTACGGATATATATAGTAGCTGGGATATGTATTTGTTGTTTGGAGAATTAGAAGTAATACAATACATAAGCCCTGATGTAAAAGAAAGAGCAGAGGCTTATGGATTTGAAGTTGAGGTGGGTGGAGCTACGTGGAATCATCCTGGATGGGGATTGAGTGGCCAATTACCATTACCGCTTCCTAAAGAAGGTGGAGCAAAAGGATTGTTAGAATTGGCAAAAGAAAATGGAGTAAAAGTAATGGCTTCTATAGGGGGATGGAGTATGTGTAAGCATTTTCCTGAAATGGCGGCGGACCCTGTTAAAAAAGCTCGATTTATTGAAGATTGTAAAAGACTAATTAATATGGGGTTTGATGGAATAGATTTGGATTGGGAATATCCAGGTCCTTATCCTGGAATGAATTTTACGGGAACAAATGCAGATTACCCAAATTTTGCATCCTTGGTAGAAGAGATTAGGGCAGCAATAGGTCCTGATAAATTGATTACCGCTGCGATGTCTGCAGATCCAAAAAAGCTAGAAGGATTTGATTGGAACCGACTAGATAACTCTATGGATTACTTTAATATGATGACCTATGATTTTAATGGAGGGTGGTCTAATATAGCAGGTCATAATGCTCCAGTATATCCATATGATGGTGCAGAAGTACCAGATTTTAATTGGCAGTCTACGTTAACTGCAATGCAATCCATGGGGGTGCCTTCAAATAAAATCAACTTCGGGATACCATTTTATGGAAGAGGAGTTGTAACTGATGGTAATGCTACGTTAAATGCGCCAACAGTTAAGAGAAATGTGACAATACAACCAGATGGTCCTGTTAGTACAGCTGCAGATTATACCAATTGGCCACAGGATGTATATGATGGTACGCCAAATCATTTTTTTATCAAACAAAAAACAGAAGGCGGAAATGGCTGGACAAAAAAATGGGATGACCAAGCAAAAGTCCCTTATATGACTAAAGGTAATTTTTTTCTTAGTTACGATGATGAAGAGTCTATTGGGATTAAAGCACAGTACATTAATGACAATAATCTTGCTGGAACAATTGTATGGACGGTGTTCGGAGACTTGGAGATAAGTGGCTCTTTTCAATCATTTGGAACTAAGTTGAAGAGATGGTCTAACGTGAAGTCACCATTAATAAATAAAGTGAATGAAGTATTTGCGAATGGAGGAGATCCAGATCCAAATACAGCACCATCGGTAGCTATTAGTTCTCCCTTAGATAATGCGAATTTTGAAGAAGGGAATGCTATTACAATTGAAGCCAATGCTAATGATATTGATGGAACAGTAACTAAAGTAGAATTTTATGTTGGAACTCAGAAAATAGGTGAAGATATATCAAGTCCTTATCAAGTAGTTTGGAATGGAGCTAATGAAGGTGGTTACTCTTTGACAGCTAAAGCTTACGATAATGATAATGCGAATACAACTTCTTCTTCGATTTCTATTTTTGTGTCCGGTGGAGATTGCTCCGATAGCCAAAATAATTTTAAAGTAGTTGGATATATGCCAAGCTGGCAAGGAAGTGCAAATACAATACAGTACGACAAATTAACACATATTAATTATTCGTTCTTACTCCCTAATAGTGATGGTAGTCTACAACCTCTTGATAATGTTGCAAAAATGCAACAAATCGTTAGTCTTGGACATGCACAAGGAGTTAAAGTGTTGATTGCTGTAGGAGGATGGATGGATGGTAATGATTCCCCGTTTAGCACATTAGCCGCAAATCCAACGACGAGAACTACTTTTATAGACAACCTGGTGAATTATGTAAATCAATATAATTTAGATGGTGTAGATATGGATTGGGAATATCCCCGTGAAGGTAATGAACCTCAAAATTTTGAATTGTTAATGCAAGAACTTGGTCAAGCAATGCATAGTAGAGGGAAATTATTAACCTCGGCCGTAGTCGTTTCAGGTTGGAATGCAGATGGGATTCTTAGTGGAGTTTTTGATGATGTAGATTTCTTAAATATTATGGCATATGACGGTCCTGATCACGGAGCTATGACTCAAGCTCAAGGTGGATTAGATTATTGGCTTGGTCGTGGATTACCAAAAGAAAAAGCAGTATTAGGAGTGCCTTTTTATAGCAGACCGCAAGCACAAAGTTATGCTTCATTGTTAGCTCAAGGAGCAAGCCCTAATAGCGATTCTTTCCAAGGAAATAATTATAATGGTATTCCTACTATAAAAGCTAAAACCGAAATGGCGCTGAATCGAGCTGGAGGTATTATGATATGGGAGTTGTCTCATGATACAACGGATCAACAAACATCTCTTTTAGCAGCGATTAACCAGGTTGTAGGAGATCCTTGCGACCCAGGTAATATAAAGCCGGTAGTTAGCATTACATCACCGACTAATAATGCAAATATCGAATTAGGAACTATAAACCTTACCGCTACGGCTTCTGATCAAGATGGAACAATAAGTAGTGTCGTATTCACTATTGCAGGTAAAGATATCTCAGCAACTGCTTCTGATAATATATATTCAGCTAGTTGGATTCCAGATTCTGAAGGGCCATATACTATTGTAGTCACCGCTACGGATAATGATAATGAATCAACGACTAATCAAGTTAGTGTAACAGTTACTTCTGGTGATACTGGAGGTTGTACTGCTCCTCCATACGTAAATGGACAAGTATATGTTGGAGGAGATACAGTCTCATATCAAGGAAATGAATATCGTGCTAAGTGGTGGACACAAAATAATGATCCCGTTACGAACCGAGAGAATGTTTGGGAATTATTAGGACCATGTACTGATGAGAATAACCCGGATGGAGGAGTTATAGCTGGAGGACCTTTTGTATTTACGGTAGGAGATGGTATCGCGGACAATGTTTCTGGGATTACACTGAGTGGTAATAGTGGTATGAATTCGCAATGGGTTATTACTGATGAACAAGGAAAAATACTTGGATTACCAGTATCACCAGAGCAAGTAAATTTTGACGGATCAGGACCTGGTATTTGTTTAATATGGCATCTAAGTTATGAGGACGGTTTAACTGGGTTATCCGCAGATAATAATACTTCAGGATTACAAGGGGCTTTTGATTTTTCAAATTCTATTACAGTTACAAGAAATTCAGTAGGAGATAATAATCCAGAAGGAGGAGTTATAGCTGGAGGACCCTTTGTATTTACAGTAGGAGATGGTATTGCAGATAATGTTTCTGGTATTACGCTGAGTGGTAATAGTGGTATGAATTCGCAATGGGTTATTACCGATGAACAAGGAAAAATACTGGGATTACCGGCATCGCCAGAGCAAGTGAATTTTGACGGAGCAGGAGTAGGTATTTGTTTAATATGGCATTTGAGTTATGAAAATGGTCTGATAGGATTATCCGCAGATAATAATGTTTCAGGATTACAAGGATCTTTTGACTTTTCAAATTCTATTTCAGTTACAAGAAATGCAGTAGGAGGAGGAGATTGTACAGAACCACAATATGTAGAAAATGGTGGATATGTTGCAGGTAGTCAAGTTGAGAATGCTGGAAATTTATATGAGTGTAAACCTTATCCATTCTCGGGATGGTGTAATGGAGCCGCGTGGGCATATGCACCTGGAGAAGGAACCTATTGGCAAGATGCATGGACTCTCATTGGTGAGTGTGGTGATGGAGATACTGGAGGAAATGAAGCTCCAACTGTATCCATTACGCAACCTGTAAACGGACAGTCATTTACTGCAGGAAGCACAATTACAATTAATGCCTCAGCTTCAGATAGTGATGGGAATGTAACAAAAGTGGAGTTTTTAAGAAATGGGACTATAATAGGAGAAGATACAACAAACCCTTATAGTTTTACCTGGAACAATGCTTCTACAGGAAATTATATACTTACTACAAGAGCAACTGATGATGATAATGCCACGGGAGAGGCTACAGTAAATATTTCTGTAGGATCTGTACCACCACCTCCACCAGGTGGAGATTTGCCAAAAAGAATCTTGGTAGGATATTGGCATAATTTTAATAATGGATCTTCAATTCCAAAGCTAAGAGATATATCTGATAAATGGGATGTGATTAATATCTCTTTTGCAATTCCAACTGTGCAAAATGGAGCTACCATGACTTTTACTCCAGATCCAGAGATCTATTCAAACGCTCAAGAATTTAAAAATGATGTGGCTTTATTACAAAGTAGAGGTAAAAAAGTATTGATCTCTATGGGTGGGGCTACCGGTGCGGTAGATGTAGATAGCCCAGCAGATGCGCAAGCTTTTAGTAGCTCTATGACCAATATTATTAATGAGTATGGTTTTGATGGTATGGATATTGATTTTGAAGGTACTTCAATTTCTCTGGCACCGGGAGATACTAGTTTATCAAACCCGACTTCTCCAAAAGTTGTAAATCTTATAACTGCTTTTAGATCAATTCTTTCTCAATATGATATGTCGAAATTTATTCTGTCAATGGCTCCTGAAACTGCCTATGTACAAGGTGCAATTGGCCAGTATGGTGGTATTTGGGGAGCATATCTTCCATTAATCTATGCACTACGTACTGAAATGGATTACATTCACGTTCAGCATTATAATACGGGTAGCATGTTAGGATTAGATGGCAGAGCTTATTCTGCTGGAAATGCAGATTTTCATGTGGCGATGGCCGAAGTATTATTGCAAGGATTTACATTAAGTACAGGAGAACAGTTTCCTGCATTACGACCTGATCAAGTTGCCATAGGATTACCAGCTAGTCCATCGGCGGCGGGAAGCGGATACACACCAGCCGCAGAAGTGTATAAAGCATTAGATTATATTATCAAAGGACAATCTTTTGGCGGACAATACACGTTGCGAAATCCTTCTGGATATGCTAACTTTAGAGGTTTAATGACTTGGTCTATTAACTGGGATATTGTTGCAGGTTTTGGATTCTCAGATCCTCATCGAACTTATTTAGACGCCTTAGATCAAAGATCTCCAGAGCAAGAATTACTTGAAAAAGAAAGTTTAAAAATGTATCCTAATCCTTTTAGTTCAGAGGTTACAGTTACTTTCAGATTGAGTAAGAATGAATTAGTTAATGCAGTTGTCTATAATCAGATCGGAGTAAAAGTCGCTGTATTAAAAAATAACGAAAAACTTTCTTCTGGAAGTCAAAATATTCAATGGGATACAGATGGTATTCCTAGTGGAATTTACTTCTTAAAACTTAGAATAGGTAAAGAAGTAAAAACAATGAAACTGATTAAACAGTAGCATTTCTCCCTAATTTTTTTGTAAAATTCACCTCTCTTATGTGTTAAAAATTTAGAGAGGTGAATTTTGTTATTTACATTAGTTTCTTAGTTATATATGTTTATTGAATTTTTACAGATACGGGATCAATTCTAAGCTTTAAAAAATCAAAATGTTTAGATTTAATTTTCCTTTTTTAAAATAGAAATCCCAAATATCCCCTGAAAGTAGACAAGTATAACAACTATAGTTGCAAGAATAGAAGGGTAAAATAGTTTTATACTATCTTCATTCTGATCTATTGAGTTTAATAAATCCGTATAAGTTAAAATGATATAAATTGACAAAAGGATTACACTTACAATAAGTCCAGCTTTTACTTTATGTCTTGTTTTTATCAATACTTCTTTATAGTTTTTTTCCTTTTTTACTATATCCATAATATTATCTTCTAATTCAGGGTGAGTAACATAAATTGGATTGTATTCAGTAAGTGTATTATGTATATTTTGATCTGTCTTATCCATTATTTAGATTATTATGTTGAATAGAAAGTGCAAGAAAACTCTTTCGTGCTCTATGTAGTAATACTTTTATATTTGATTTGGTGAAACCTGTAATTTTTTCTATTTCTGGAATAGACTCTTCGTGTAAGTAAAACAATTTCAATAGTAAAGCTTCTTTGGGTTTCATAAGATTTAAAGTCTTTTTAATTTCTAATTTTTGATCCTTTTTTTCAAAGTTTTCAATTGCTTCATTAAAAGATACTGAATAATCAAAAGGATCATCCATAAACGTAATGAACTCTTGTGACCGTTTGTTTTTCTTTATAAATTTTAAAGATTCATTTACTACAATTTTATACAACCAAGTCGAAAATTTTGCGTCAGAACGATATGATCTTAAGGCTTTAAATGCTCTTATAAATGAATTTTGAACAACATCATTCGCGTTAAACTCGTTTTTTACCATAGAAATTGCAATTGAATATGCCATTTCCTGATATGTCTTTATAAAATACACAAAGGCATTTTTATCTCCAGAGAGTACTTTATCTATATGCGCTTTGTCTGGTATAGAATTCAATTACTTTTCTTTTTACTGATATAAAAAGAAATCAGAAAACCTATTCCTCCAAATAGTAATAGAAAACCCGGGATGATTACATATTCTGGGATTTTAGTGTATAAACTGAATAAGTAGGATGTAAATACAGCTGTTGCTAGCGAACATAAAAGTATTCCAATGTTTAAAAAAATATTACCGGAATCCTTAAACTTTTGGTCAATCATTCCACTTTCAATTTTTGCCATACGCTCCAAGTGTTTACTTTTTATGATATAGAAAATTGAAAATACAGCGGCGGCTATCAATGCTATTACAACTATTGCTACAGGATCATTCATTTTATTTTCATTTTTAATATTAATATATATCCATTGGATACCCATAATTAGCTAAAGGTTACAAAAAGTTGAAAAAATAAAATTCAATTATTTGTAACCTTTATGAATATTGAAGTATCAGATTAACAAACAGAAAATTAATACTTAAGAGAATTAGTTTGTTTAGTTCTATTTGCGCAATCATAGAAACTATTTAATTATTTAATCAATACTTAATAATAACTATCATGAGACATCTTATAATAATTTTAATAGCCTTTCCCTTATTTACATTTGCACAATCTTTTGATTCTTCGAGGTTGGTAGATTCAATTATATCCGAAATTGATCCAAAAGGTCCTGGAGTTGCAATAGGTATAGTCCAAGAGGATAAACTTAGTTTTTCTGTAGCTAAAGGAATGGCAAATTTGGACTATAACCTACCAATATCGAATTCAACTAATTTTAGATTATCTTCCTCCTCCAAGCAATTTACGGCTGCTTGTATTATTCTTTTGGCAGAACAGAAAAGGCTTAAATTAGAAGATGAATTGTCAAAATTTTTTCCAGAATTTTCCGAAAATATTGGAAATGTTACAGTCAGACAACTGTTAAATCATACTTCGGGTATTAGAGATTATATGTCTCTTTTAATGCTTAAAGGATCTAGACAAATGGATTTCTTTAATAGCTTTATTGGAGAGGATCGTGATATTATGGATGTAGTTTCGAATCAGAAGGGACTTTCTTTTGATAGTGGAGTAGAGCATAGTTATTCTAATACTAATTATTGGATTCTGGGTGAAATAGTGGGAAAAATTACAGGAAAATCATTAGGTGATTATGCTAAGGCTAACATCTTTATGCCTTTAAAAATGACAAACACTTCATATGTAGAAAGAACGGGTCAATTGGTTCCTAATAGAGCTGCAGGTTATGTGAGTGAATGTCCTGATTGCCCAAGAGAGGAATATCGTTTTCAAGCAGCTACTGTGGGAGATGGAGGGGTTGTTTCTAGTATTGATGATTTAGTATTATGGGAAAATGAATTTCATAATCAGAATTTGTTTTCCAAGAAATTTTGGTCAATGATGCTAACTAATGGTATGCTAGAAAACGGAAAGGAAATATCCTATGCTTCTGGGTTGATAAAAGGAGAACAAAATGGACAGAAAATGATATCTCATAGTGGTCAAAATCCGGGTTTCAGTTCTGATTTAATTAGATTTCCTGATCATAACTTATCTATAATAATTCTTGCTAATCAAAACTGGTATGATATAAGGTCATATGCTATGCAGATAGCAAATTCTTTTTTTCCTCCTAAGGATAAACCTAAGAAGTCAGCAGAAAATCAAAAATTGAAACCTATAAAATTAACATCTGTAGCATTGGATAAATTCGTTGGAGATTACCGTTTTATAGAAACTAATGAACATAGAACGATAAAAAGAAATCAGAATCAACTTTTTTATGTCCGTAATAATGGTCCTACCAGTAAATTAGTTCCTCTGGGAGAAAACAAGTTAACTTTTGAAGACAGGCCAAATGTAATTTTAACTTTCGATTTTAAAAATATTCAGAAGAAAAATATAGTGTGGAATGATGGTCCAATTACATTACATGCTGAGAGTTATACTAAAACATTATTGGATATTAGTGAGTTGAATCTTTTTAGCCAGAAATACAGAAATGATGAATTAGACCTAGAGTTTAGGTTGAAGATGGAAGATGATCAACTTGTTTTTCCAATTTTTAATCAAAAACTTCCTTTGGAGGCCGTTAAAAAAGATGAATTCAATGCTATGGGAATGTTTACGTTAAGATTTGAAAGAAGTAAAACTGGAAAAATCATAGGTTTTAATCTTGATGCTCCTAGAGCAGCTAATATAGCTTTTACAAAAATAGAGTAGTTACAGGATCATATATTCTTCAGTAAACAAAAAGCTTCTTGTTATAAGAAGCTTTTTGTTTTAAAAATAAATTTAAGGCATACGATCTAGTTTTATCATATATTTCAATTTTAAAAGTGTCGTAAAATTCCCTTTATTTGGCGGTTTTAAGATAGTTTGTAGACATAACCTATAGTAATTTTGATGTAAGTAATCATAAATTAAATGTGGTATGAAGGCAACTAGTATAATCAAACATGAGAAAAACTTTTTTGATACTGGTCGAGACTCAGCTGGAAAAGAATTTTTATTAACTCATAAAGAGGTTCCAATTCAAGGCGCATTGGAGATGATGTCTTATACACAATGTAGACCTAAAAATGGAGACACATCTTTTTATATTCAGGAAAAACATACCAAAAAACAAATAGTATTACATTATACTGCGGGCTATTTGAAAGGGGATGTAGCAGCTTTGTCTAAGCCCAATTACAGGGTCTCTGTGCCTTTTATTATTGCTAGAAATGGCACCATACTTAACTTGTGGTCTTCTGCATATTGGGCGTACCACTTAGGTTCAAAAGCAATAGGAGGAAATACCAAAGGAGGTAAAAGAACCATCGGAATCGAGATGTCTAATATTGGGTTTTTAAAAAGAATTGGAGATCAATTAGTAACCGTATATAATGATACTGATGTGTATTGTCATGTAAGCGAAACTAAGTTTTATAGAAAGTTAGATATACCTTTTCGTGGGGAACAATATTTTGCCACATATACCGCTAAGCAGTATAAAAGTTTACTGGTATTACTTAGGTATTTAACTTCAGAATATGATATTCCTACAACGTTTTTACCAGAGGATAAACGATATGATATAGTGGCAGAAGAAGAGTTGGTAAACTTTAGGGGAATTACATCTCATGTTAATTATAGATCTACTGGTAAATGGGATATAGGTCCTGCTTTTGATTGGGATTTAATTATC
Source organism: Aquimarina sp. AD1 (assembly GCF_003443695.1). Classification (NCBI taxonomy): domain Bacteria; kingdom Pseudomonadati; phylum Bacteroidota; class Flavobacteriia; order Flavobacteriales; family Flavobacteriaceae; genus Aquimarina; species Aquimarina sp. AD1. The sequence goes on from NZ_CP031966.1 coordinate 4,659,590, forward strand.
AGTGGTTTACTTGGTTTTTAAAGTCGGAAAATTACTAGAATTAGCCGTTTTTGTCATAACAAGATAACGTTGGTTTACTATAATTTTGAATTGGAATAATCCCTATAATAGTTCATAAAAACTCCCTAGACATGAAAAATAAGTATGTGTATTTGATTAAGTTTTGCATATTAATTATGCTATATAGTTGTGCAAGCTATGGTCCGAAAAATAAAGACCTGTCTTTGGTTTTGTCTAAGACCCAGCAAGCTATAAGTGGGTTAGAAGGAAAAATAACTACTACAAATGATAATAATCTAAAAGCAGCTTATAATGAATTGATAGAAAAGAGCGCTACACTATTCCCTGTTTTAGAAAAGTGTAATGATAAATATGCGCTTACTCCAGCGTATGTATCAACTTTAGAAACTACGGAATATACCTTAAGAAATCTAAATGAGCAGTATGAAACAACAACGGATAAAACATTTGTTTTAAAAGCAATATCAAAAGACTATGAAGCCAAACTACAAACCATAAAAAACACAGCACAAAATAATGCCACCACAACTATTAAAGTGATAGTAAACTCAAGTGAAAATGAAGGTTTTTTTGTTTTCGGGAAATTATCTTATGAGCAGGATTTGGATATTAAACGCTTTCGATTTAATCAACCAACACAAAATGCTTCTCTAGATTTTGTCCCTGGATATTATTTGTTTTGGTTAGAAAAAGATGGTTTAATAGGAGAACCAGAACTCCATCTAATTATGAGTAATTCTGGTGAAGAAGAAAAACAGCTAGTATTAAAAACCCCAAAATAAGTATACGATGCTAGTAAATAGATTAAAAGAAGTTTGGAAAGAGATAACATTATTAAGTACCTGGATTGCATCTATTACAGGAGCATTTATTATTCCGCTACCTTCTTGGTATGCTACAGATGATAATACTGCTTTTCTTATGAAATTTGGAGTTTTTATCGCGACTGCATTAGCTGGATTTTTGATTTTATATTCACTAAAGCATAAAATGATAAGAACTTGGATGCGATTATCGCTTCAATTTTTACTAATGTTTGTTGGGATTTATGCGACCTATCATTTTTTTAGAGAGGCAAATACACTTCCATATGTAGATAATGATATTGTGATTGGTAGTGAATTGATAGCGAACAATCCATTTGATACTTTTAAGGAATCTCATGGGTTTTTACCAGAAAGAAAAGAACGCATGTTGATCCTATTAGGAGATCCGGAAAAAGCCTGGACTAAAGATAGTATTGTAAGTAATAGAATTCAATTAATAATAATGCTATTCCTTTGTTACCTATTATCTGCTGGGTTTATTATCTCTTTTTGCAACCTAATTATCCTGTACAAGGAAAAATATAAGATTAAAATTGAAGAAAATTAAAGAATTACTATAAAACAAAATGATATGCAGATAACTAGAAATTCAACTAATAATCAAAACCTAAAGCATAAATTATTGAAACCAGTATTTTTTTCATTTCTAAAATACTTATGTTGATTTATTGATATGTTTTACGATATATTTACGAATAGATTAATTGATAAAAATTTGACCTTGTGAAAAATACTACTACGAGTTTAATCCTGCAGATTGTAGCACTACTTTTTTTAGTGGTTATTGGTTATCTGATCTTTAATTCTAGTTCTAATTGGAAGATACTAACATCAGAACTGAACAAGGCAAAAGAAGAATTAAAGCAATCAAAAGAGATAATTGAAACAACCAAATCCGAATTAGAAAGTTCTAGAAAAGAATTTGAAAAAATGAAGACTCAAAAGGATTTAATTATTCATAAACGAGATTCATTAATACTCTCATTTAAAAGGAAAAATGCGAAAGATTGGTCTGAGTTAGAACGTATCAAAGATTCTATAAAACTTACGAATGATCAATTAGCAAAGGACCGAGCAATATTAAACGGAGTTTTTGGATTAGAACAATAAAAAAATATTTAGCTATTTGTAAATTAACTATCACATGAAAAAAATCACCTTCATCTTTTTATTTCTATTTGCATCAGTATCTTTTTCTCAGGAGATTGATTCTCTTAAGGTAATTGAAATTCCGGAAAGTTATGCTAATTATAAAGGAGAACCTTTTATTGTAAAAAAAGACAGTCTCTATCTATTTAGAACTCCTGATGTATTTTTAGTCAATAAGAAATCTTTTTTAGCCATTAAAAATGTGTATCAAAGTACTTTACAACAAGATAAAATGACCAAAGAATTGATAGAGAAATATTCACAAACATTACGCAGAAATATTGATTTAGAACGTAGTCTGCAAATTAATTTTGCTGCCAGTGATAGCCTAGATCAGAAGGTATATGAAAAGACTCAAGCAACTTTATTAAATACCCAAAAAGCGCTAGATTATACCATAAACAGTCTAGAGAGAGCAACAAATAGTCTTGATATTGTAGATAAGGCTGCCAAGAGACAAAGAAGAAAAGGCGTTTTTGAAAAAATCCTTATCGGTGTTGCGGGTATCGGAGTTGGAATTCTGGTTGGAGTTTCATTATAAAATATAATCATCGGATTTTTATGATATAATTTTAAAGAATTGTTATACAATCTTATAATACCTCATTTAACATTTCATATTAGTTTCTTTAGAGAAATGATGAGTAGTTTTACAGTAAACTGAAAAAATACTAATAGCACCTTTTGTAAATACTTTTTAATGACTTTTTCTAAAGTTTACTTTTTTCAAATCAGACCGTATCAATATAAAACAAGTTTAATAGCTTGTATCATCCTAGGACTTTTTTTATTGCCTAATTCTTTCTATGGGTTTCAGAAATTAGAAAAGGTCGATAGTCTTCGTAATTTAATAAATACTAATAACAAAGAGAATGCAGAAAAGGTGGACTTGCTTAATACTATAGGTTTTGAGTATTGGATTGTAGATGCAAATCAATCTATTAATTTTGGAAAAGAAGCATTGCGCATATCTAAAAAAATTGGATTTACTAAAGGCCAAGCTAGAGCAAACCGAATAATTGGAGTAGCTTATTGGGCGCAAGGACATTTAAATAAAGCTTTGACCTATCTAAATACTTCGTATAAATTATACAATAATATAGAGGATCAAGTAGGGTTAGCAAATACAAAACTCAATATAGGGATGGTATATGCTGATCTCAAAGAATATACAAAAGCACTAATTTTTTATGAAGAAGCGATTAATGAATTCACGGCGTTAGGCTTAAAAGGAAGAATAGCAACTACATTTAGCAAAATAGGAACTATTCTTATAGAGCAACAAAAGGATGAAGAAGCATTAAAATATCTTACCGATGCATTGAGGATGCATACGGATGCTAATTTTACCTATGGGATTGCAGAAGCGCATAATAAATTAGGGATTTTATATCTTCATAAAAACGAAATAGAGCAGGCCTATTATCATATAAGAAAGTCGATGGATCTTGGCAATAAAGTCAATGATATTGATGGATTAACTAATAACCATATAATTCATGGAAGAATTCTAAGATTATCAAACAAACTTGATGAAGCTGCAATAGAAATTCAAAAAGGGTTGACATCTGCAAAAGAGAACAAACTGAAAAAATATGAACTATTTGCATATGAAGAATTAAAGGAAATCAAAAAATTACAGTCTAAACCAGAAGAAGCTTTGGCTTATTATGATAAATTTATTTTTCTTAGAGATTCTCTTTTAAATTTAGAAAAGTCAAAACAAATTGCTTACCTAGAATTCGAGAACCAGTTAGAAGGGAAAGACAAAGAATTAGTAGCACTAAAAGAACAAGAAAAGAAAGATGATTTAATTCAATTGATTTTATTTCTAAGTGTGGTTATTATATCAATTTTTGGAGGTGTTATCTATTTTATAAGTAGGCAACGAACCAAAAAAAGTAAACTATTAGCTTTAAAAAAACGAGAACTTCTAGAGTCGGAACATGCGCTTACTCAAAAAGATTTAGAGAACTTAGCTTTAAAACAGCAAGAGTTGCAACAGCAATTAGATTTTAAGAATAAAGAACTTTCTTCTTATGCGCTTAACTTTATAAAGAAAAATGAAATTGTTGAGCAGTTACAAGAAACTATTCAGAAGATTAAAAAGTCCTCTTCTATAGAAAAACAACAGTTAATTACAGATTTAAATAAGATAATTAAAAAGAATCTAAGTATTGATAAAGACTGGGAGGATTTTAGTCGATTTTTTGAAGATGCACATGAAGGCTTTTATGTGAGGTTAAAATCAAAACATCCAGATTTAAGTTCAAATGATTTAAAAATTTGTAGCTTAATTAGGCTAAATCTTAATATAAAAGAGACTGCTAGTATTTTGGGGATATCTCCTGAGAGCGTAAAAACTGCTAGATATCGTCTTCGAAAAAAAATAGAATTAGATCCTAAACAAGAAATTCTCACCTATTTATTACAATTAGAAGAATAAAAAACATAAATAGCGTAAGATGTTATGTTTTAGGGTCTAAATATTTGAAAATCAAATATTTAAATTTTTGTTGTCTACCTATTGTATCCCTTGTATACATCCTTTTTTTATTTAGGTGCACACATTGTATACGTCTTTTTAATTGCCTTCTTATTAGGGCTTTATAATTTTAGAGTATTCTAAAACCTATTAAATTATACTCTTATGAAACCTAATACCAACTATATTAAAAGTGGTCATGTAAATATTGCTTATCAGGTTTTTGGTTCTGGAACCGTTGATTTGGTATATATTCCTGGATGGATCTCAAATATTGATTATATGTGGGCTTGTCCAGAACTTGTTAGCTTTTTACAAGAATTAGGAAAAATAGCAAGAGTTATTTTATTTGATAAACGAGGAACAGGACTTTCTGATCGTATTGCTACATATCCTACATTAGAGGAAAGAATGGATGATATCAGAGCTGTAATGGATGCTGTTGGATCCAAAAAAGCGGTATTATTTGGGCACTCCGAAGGAGGTTCCGTATCTGCTCTTTTCGCTGCTACTTATCCAGAACGGACCATTTCTTTAGTTTCTTTTGGGATATTTGCTAAAAGAGTTTATAGTTCGGATTATCCATGGGCGCCTACTAATGAGGAACGCCAAGAGGTGTATGATATGATCGAAAATAATTGGGGTAGTGGAGATATGAATCTCGAGGCGCTTGCTCCTTCTAAGGCTAATGATAAAAATTTTATGGATTGGTTAGCTAGTTATTTTAGGTCAGGAGCAAGTCCTGGAGCTGCTATGATGTTGACAAAATTAAATACACAAATTGACATAATAGATATTTTAGGATCCATTAATGTACCTACTCTTATATTACAGCGTACGCACGATATCGATGTAAAGATTGAAGAAGGACGATTTATAGCCGAACGTATTTCGGGAGCAAAATTTGTAGAGTTAGAAGGAAATGATCATCTTTTTTGGGTTGGTGATACGGAACGGGTTCTTCAGGAAATAAGGACATTTGTTTTCGATGTAAAACCTAAACCTGTTTATGAAAAAAAGCTCTATACCTTTATGGTTGGCCATATAAGCACTCCAATAAAACGAGATAATAAGCTACATAAACTCATAAGAGAATGTGTAGCTAGATATGGAGGAAATGTAGCGATATATGATAATGATACATTCACATTAACTTTTGAAGGGCCTAGTACAGCAGTTTATTGTAGTTCAGAATTAATGAAAATTGTTAAGAGCGTCAATGCGCACATATCTATTGGGGTTGATATCAAGGAATGTTCTATAAAAGATTGTATTTGTGAAGAAACTGAGGATTTCGTAACCTTAGTAACTAAACAGAGTGCACCTAATCAAATTATAGTAACTCAGACGGTAAAGAATTTATTAATAGGGGTAAATATGAGTTTTGTACCTTATCAAACAATTTTTAAAACTGAATTAGGGGCTTCCTTATTATTATATAAAGCGACTAAAAATCTTCCTACAGATGTCACTTTGATTGATAAAAATAAATCTCCACAACAAGATTCTTTGTTACAAAAAGTGATTCAAAATATTAATCATCATTTAAGCAATGACTACTATGGTGTAACAATGCTTTGTACGGAAGTGGGTGTTAGTGAACGACAATTGCAGCGTAAACTTAAGGCTAGTACTAATATGTCTCCTAATCAACTAATTTCTTCAATTCGTTTAAATCGAGCAAAGGAATTGATTATTGGTCGACAGAATACCATTGCGGAGATCGCTTTTCAGACTGGATTTTCTAGTCCGTCATATTTTTCTAAACGTTTTAAAAAACAATTTGCTATTAGTCCATCAGAGTTAGTTAGTTAACCGCAGTGATTAAGGAACATTTATTAATCTAGAGTTTATCAAATATTTTAACCTTTAAGATAATATTTATGATACAGTGCTTCTATTATAGTAAGATTTAGTGGTTTTATTAAGTATTCAGGAGCGAAATATTTAGGTTTAAAAACTTGAGAATATTCTTTATTAATTGACGAAGAAAGAATAAATATTTTTGTCTTTACTTTTTTAGAATAAAGTTTTTCAAATCTTTCGAGTAACTCCCAACCATTAATATTGGGCATGTCTATATCTAAAAAAATGATATCTGGTTCAAAAGATTGATCTTTTTCGAATCGCTCAAGTACCGTATTTCCGTTTATAAATTCTTCTATACGTTTAAAACGTTTTGATTTTAACATCAAATATTTGTTGAGGAAATTGGTTGTTTTATTGTCATCAATAAGTACGGTATGATTAATCCTAGACATGACTCCATTTTTTTAGTGAGGGGTAATTTAGATCAGATATCAAGTGAAGTGTGATTTTTCGAGGTTTATTTATTTAGGTATATCGATGAAATAAATACTTTCTCGATAGAATACAACATGTCAATTATTTGTCAATCAATTTTTTAGGAGAATTTATTGTTACAAAGAATGGTTTTACCTTATATATTTTGAGGGAAAATTCCCAAAAAAAACTATTTATTGTCTTTATCTTCATAAACTGATTATTGAACCTTTTTATTGTGCATTTGGTCGAAAAAACAATCACATCATCGATTTTTAAGATAATTTCTGCTAAAACATCCCCTTTGTACTATTTAAAAACGGGCAATATTTATACTGAATTTTCGGATTCATTACATTAACTAACTATTTTGGTATGATTAAAAATTACTTGTGTTTTATTGTATCCTTATTTTTTATTCAAAATAATAAGCGTATTCTCAGAGTATTATCATTTATTTTTATAAGCTTTTTATCCATTACAAATACGAATGCACAAAGTTGTACTTTGAATGCTGGTATTAACCAGACTATTTGTATTAATGATGTAATGCAATTAGATGGTAATAGTCCTGATACCTATGCAGATGGTCCTACTTGGACTCAGATTTCTGGACCAACAGTAGTTATTAGTGACCCTACTATTGATAATCCTGTTATTACAGGTTTTATAGGAGGTAATACATATGGATTTAGATACTCCGCGGAATGTTTTAATGGGGATACTCCTTTTCAGGATGTAACAATTACAGTGCTTCCAATCACAGAAGCTGCTGTAGGGGTTGATATAGCATCGTGTCCAGATACTTCTGGATCTATTGTGATCAATGCAAATACACCAGGTAATGCTGGAGAAACAGGTGTTTGGTCTATTGTAGGTGCTAATAATGCGGGTGTTACTATTTCTGTTCCTACTTCTACGTCTACACCTATACTATTACCAGAAGGCAGTGCTGGGGTTTCTACTCTACGTTGGACAATCACTGGACCTACAGATCCTGGCACAGGAGTGTTTTGTGAGTCTTTTGCTGATTTGACGGTAACGAACTTTGGTGGAGAACAACCAGTGAGTGCTGGTCCAGATATACCCTTAGACAATTGTTATACAGTAAGCCAAACCACTACTATGGATGCCTCCTTTGGAGGAGCTGGTTTTGGCGGTCAGATAGGAACTTGGACATTTCTTAGTGGTCCAACAACACCGACGATTAATGATCCTAATTCGAATACTACAGGAATAGGTAATTTAAGAGAAGGTACCTATACATTTTTATGGGAAGTAGCAGGGCCTTGTTCCACGGGAAGTGACACTATTACTATTACTGTCGATGAAGCGACACAGGATGTAACAGGCGCTACAATTCAAAATAATAATCAAAGATTTTGTGATCCTTCTGTAACGGAAACTACTTTGGTAGGTTCTGTACCTGAAAATACAGATGAAACAGTACTATGGGAACAAATAGATGGAAATCCTCCGGTTACTATTGTGGATCCGACAAGTAGTACAACCCAAGTTACTGGATTAACTTCGCCAAATGCATATCAATTTAGGTATACGATCACAAATACAAATACTAATTGTGATGAAGAAGCAATAGTTAATGTTCGTTACAATGTAAACCCCATAAGTATTGATGTAAATCCTGGGATGGGAGATGATATCATAGGTACTTGCGGGCAAACTTCTTTTGATATTGACTTTAACTTTACTAGTGGAAATATAACAGAATACCAGATTGTTAATGGTCCTCCAGGATCTACAACAGGACCTATATCAGCAGGTAGTAGTCCTGTGACTATTGAAAATTTGGATGTAGAAGGAACATATACGATAGAATTTATAAGAAGAAGAACAGGGAATTTATTTCAGGCTTGTGATGAGGCTAGAGATTTTGTTAATGTTACCGTTTCCTTAATACCTACAATAGCAAATGCAGGATCTGATCAAACTTTTATTTGTGGACAATCAGGAGGTAATTTGGCCGGTAATGCGATTACTACAGGACAATCTGTATGGTCGCAAATATCAGGGCCTAATTCAGCGACAATAGCAGACATCTATGCTCAAAATACAGGAATATCTAGTCTTATTCCCGGAGAGTATGTTTTCAGATATTCAGTAAGTGCAGGGCCGGATTGTACACCTCCATCTTTTTCAGATACAACTATTTTTGTATCACCTTTAGATAATAATCCAGTAGAAGCAGGTGTGGATCAAACAGTTTGTTTTAATGCGCCTGTAACCTTGGCTGCAGATCCTCCTGCAGATAGTCAAACAGGTACATGGTCTTCTCCAGACGGTATCGTATTTTCAGATGTTAATGATCCTAATGCTATTGCCACAGGTTTTGTAAACCCATCTACAAATTATGTACTTACTTGGTCCTTAATAAATGATTTTACTTTTTGTGGACCAGCAGCTACAGATACAGTAACTATAACGACAACAGCTGATGAGTCTCCAACTATTGCCGATGCGGGAGCTGATACTTGTTTGGGAGCCGGAATTACTAATATTACATTGGCAGGTAATCAAGAACAAGCCGATGAGACAGGTACTTGGACAGTAACACCTTTGGCAGGAGTCGTTTTTGCCGACGAAAATCAATTTGATACTGATGTAACATTACCTGGTGATGGTACGTATGTATTTACTTGGACAATTGAATATACCAGTATACCTCCATCTCCAGCTTGTACGGCAACTTCGGATACTGTAGAAATTACTGTAGCAGGCGCTGCCATGGCCGAAGCTGGACCTAATCAGGATGTATGTGCTACCTCATTTACAATGGCTGCCACTGATCCTGCACCTTTAGGAACAGGAACTTGGAGTTTGGTAACAGGTATAGGTGGTTTTACAGTGGATGATATAAATAGTCCAACAGCTACTTTCACTGATCTATTAGATGGTACGTATGTATTTGAATGGGCAGTAGAATATGGAAGCTGTACTACGGCTACCGATCAAGTAACTATTAATGTGGGAATTCCAGTAACACCTGCAGTTATTCAAGGTGGTGATCAAGTAGTTTGTGCTGCTGACAATACCGTAATTACTGCAGACCCTTTAAATAATCCAGTTACCGAAACAGGAACTTGGACAGTGATTTCAGGGCCAAACAATCCAACTATCAATAATCCTAGTAGCAACAGTATAACAGTTACAGATTTGGTAACAGGTTCTTACACCTTTAGATGGACAACTGTAGGAGGATCACCAGTTTGTGATCCTAGATCAGATTTTGATGAAATACAAGTTGATGTATTTGCACCAGCTACTGCAGGCGCAGATCAAGATTTATGTAATGTAAATAGTGTGTTTTTAGAAGCGACAGAAGGAGCAACAGGTACTTGGACTGAAATTACTAGTAATGGATCCGTAATTACACAATCTCCTTCTAATAGTAATAGAGCCAATGCCACGATTACACCTGGTAATACCTATACCTTCAGGTTTACCACAGATTATACGGGACCAGGTGTCATATGTAATAATTCTGATGATGTAGTTATTACAGTTACTGGCGGTCCTAGTGCTATGCCATCTGCCGGTACCAATCGTTTTGTTTGTGAAGATAATAATGATTCCATTACCTTAAATGGAAGTACTCCTCCAGCAGATCCAGGATTAACAGCTACCTGGAGTATTATAGAACAACCTTCAAATACTGCTTCGATACCAGCAGGAGATATCAGTAATCCAAATGCTACTCTTAATGGATTAACGGTACCAGGAGTATATATATTACAATGGAATTATTCAATAGGAAACTGTACAGATGAGTTTAGTATCGTTCGAGTAGAGGTGTTCGAAGCGCCGGGAGCTGCAGAGGCTGGTCCAGATCAACCAAATGCTTGTCAGTTGGATGTTCAAATGGCAGCAACCGCTACTTCTGATAGTAGTAACGGTGTTTGGTCATTTGCGAACCCAGGAGATGACCCATCAGGGGGAGTCGTAACTATAGAAAGTATTAATAACCCAGAAACTAGACTATTAAATGTTCCTGATGATGTCGGCGATGACGGTATTGATGATGTATATGTATTGACTTGGACAGTTTCTAATTCGAATACAGATCCTTTTACAGATCCGGTATCTCCTAATTTATGTGATACACAAGTAGATACTGTTACAATTACTTTTACAGGAGCTCCACCATCTGATGCAGAAGCAGGTCCGGATCAGGATTTTTGTGATGAAACACAAACTTTTATGGATGCTGATCCAATTACAAGTGGTGTTGGTACTTGGACACAAACAGGAGGTCCTGCAGGTCCAACAATTACTGCTCCTAACAATCCTGAAAGTTTGATCATAGATTTAGCTCCTACACCAGTAGGTGATCCTTATATATTCACTTGGACAGTAGTAGGAGGAGGGTGTACCAATGTGGATACCATGGAAATTATTGTCAGATCTAATGCAGCGGTAGCAGAAGCAGGTCCTGACCAAACATTACCAGAGCTTTCCTTGGTTACTTTGGGTGCAACAGCAACAACAATAGGACAAGGGGAGTGGTCACAAGTATCTGGACCCAATACTGCTAATATCAATGATCCACTTGATCCTGGAACTGATGTAACAGGAACGATAGTAGGTACTTATGTTTTTGAATGGACAATAACAAATGGTGACTGTGATCCTGCTACAGATCAAGTAACCATTATAATAACTCCAGTATCTGATTTAGAACTTACAAAATCAGTAGCACCTTCTTCGGTAAACATTGGAGATCAGGTAACATTTACTGTTTCTATTTTTAATAATAATACTACACTCACTAATTCATCAGATGCCAGTGGTGTTAGTGTAGAAGATTTGATACCTCTTGGGTATACTTTGGTACCGGGAACAGTAAGTAATGGAGGAATTTATAATGCAGGAAATCTGTCCATAACTTGGGTAGGATTGGATGTTGCTAGTGGGGATACTTTAAATTTAACGTATGATGTGATTGTAAATTCTTCAGGACCATACGTGAATTCGGCTCAGATTATAGCAAGTGACAGTTTTGATCCGGATAGTGATCCTTCTACCGATAATACTGTCGACGAAAATGGCGATGCTGATCCGGATGATGATGATGAAGACACAGCAAATGTAACCATAATATCAGCAGATTTAAGTTTAGGAAAAACAGTATCGCCGGCTTCAGCTGATGTTGGAGATTCTGTAGTGTTCACGATTACTGTTACTAATGGAGGAGCTAACTCAGCAACTAACGTTGTTGTAGAAGATCAGTTACCGGCAGGATATTCATATCAAAGTGATAATAGTGGAGGTAATTATGCTCCCGGATCTGGAGTTTGGAATGTAGGAACTGTAGCTGTTGGTTCACCCGAGAGTATACAGATTACGGCTTTGGTCAATGCTCCGACAGGTGCAATTGGAGAATACAATAATGTTGCAGAGATTACTGCAAGTGATCAATTAGATCCCGATAGTACCCCTGACAATGATGATGGTAATCAGAGCGAGGATGATGAAGATACTGCGAGTATTCCAACACCAGAAGTATCTGATTTAAGTATTAGTAAGGTAGTAAGTGATCCTACTCCAAATGTGGGAGATACTGTTACTTTTACGATTACATTAAGTAATGCTGGTTCAGATGCGGCTACAAATGTTTCAGTAGCAGATGTTGTACCTGGAGGATATAGCGGAATAAGTAATATTGTCCCTGTTATAGTTCCTGCTGGTAATATTCTTACCTGGACAGGATTAGCGGTGCCAGTGGGTACCGATACAGTTACCTTAAGTTTTGATGCTGTTGTAGATGCTCCAACGGGAGCTGTTGATGAGTATTTGAATCAAGCAGAGATCACGGCAAGTGATCAGTTTGATCCAGATAGTGACCCTACGGCAGGTGATACAGTTGATGATAATGGCGATGGTATTGCTGATGATGATGAGGACACGGCAGTTGTTACTGTTCAATCTTCGGATTTAAGTATTAAGAAAAGTATTGATAATAGCAGTCCAAATGTTGGCGATACAGTTACTTTTAGTTTAGTTGTTAGTAATGCAGGGCCAGATGCAGCTACGGGTGTATCGGTAGAAGATGTATTACCAATAGGGTTTACTTTAGTAGCTGTTAATAACGGTGGTACTCCAGATCTTCCAAATAATACTGCGAATTGGAGTGGATTGAGTATCCCTTCTAATAATGGTAGTATTACTTTAACTTATACAGCTACAGTGAATGCACCAACCGGAGCTGCAGGAGAATATACGAATGCTGCTCAGATCACGGCAAGTGATCAGTTTGATCCAGATAGTGATCCTACGGCAGATGATACAGTTGATGATAATGGAGACGGTATTGCGGATGATGATGAGGATAGTATTACGATTCCACCACAACAGGCAGATTTAAGTATTAGTAAAGGATTGCAAAGTGGGAGTGCTACGCCTAATATAGGAGATACATTAGTATTTGAATTAACGATTACCAATGATGGTAGTAGTAATGCTACAGGAGTTGCAGTAGAAGATGTCTTACCTATTGGATTAACATTAGGTACAGTTAATAATACAGGTACAGCCGATATTCCTAATAACACTGCTACTTGGACAAATTTATTTGTACCTACAAATAGTTCGATTACAGTAACCTATACTGCTACAGTTAATGCCCCCACAGGAGCAGCCAATGAATATTTAAATACCACACAGATTACTGCAAGTGATCAGTTTGATCCAGATAGTGACCCTACGGCAGATGATACAGTTGATGATAATGGAGATGGAGTAGCAGATGATGATGAAGATACATTTGTGATCACTCCCACTGCAGCAGATTTATCATTAGTAAAGAGTTTTGTAGATGGTAATGGAGCTCCGGTGAATGTAGGAGATGTTTTAACTTTTAGTTTGGCGATTAACAATAGTGTTGGTTCGGATACAGCAACTAATGTAAGTATCGAAGATGTATTACCTATAGGATATAGTATTGTACCAGGCAGTATTAGCGATGGCGGAGTTTATAATGCAGGAGCTACGACGATTAATTGGGATATTTTGTCCATAGCTGGTAATAGCACAACAACTTTGACCTACGATGTTACGGTTAATGCACCAACAGGCGCAGCCGGTGAGTACACGAATTTAGCTCAGATCACTGGTAGTGATCAGTTTGATCCAGATAGTGATCCAGATAGTGATGAGACAGTAGATGATTTAGGTGATGGTATTGCGGATGATGATGAGGATACAGAGACCGTAGTTCCAGCTCAGGCAGATTTAGAGATTGCTAAAGGAGTTCAGAATGCAGGAACCGTATTACCTCCAAATGTAGGAGATGTAATTACATTTGAAATCACATTGACAAATAATGGTCCTAGTGAAGCTACGGGTGTTGAAATACAAGATCTTGTACCTGCTGGGTATACGATTGTAGGAGGAACTATTGATAATGGAGGAGTTGCTACTGGTAATCAAATCGATTGGACAACTCTTACTATTCCAGATCCAACGGCTATTCCTGCAGGTAGTAATGTTATTACATTAAGTTATGATGTTACAGTTAATGCCCCAACGGGAGCAACGGGAGAATATTTAAATATAGCAGAAGTAACAGCAAGTGATCAATTTGATCCAGATAGTACACCTGACAATGATGATGGCAATCAGAGCGAGGATGATGAGGATAATTTTGAAGTTACTCCACAGACTTCTGATTTAAGTATTAGTAAGGTAGTAAGTGATCCTACTCCAAATGTGGGAGATACTGTTACTTTTACGATTACATTAAGTAATGCTGGTTCAGATGCGGCTACAAATGTTTCAGTAGCAGATGTTGTACCTGGAGGATATAGCGGAATAAGTAATATTGTCCCTGTTATAGTTCCTGCTGGTAATATTCTTACCTGGACAGGATTAGCGGTGCCAGTGGGTACCGATACAGTTACCTTAAGTTTTGATGCTGTTGTAGATGCTCCAACGGGAGCTGTTGATGAGTATTTGAATCAAGCAGAGATCACTGCAAGTGATCAGTTTGATCCAGATAGTGACCCTACGGCAGATGATACAGTTGATGATAATGGCGATGGTATTGCTGATGATGATGAGGACACGGCAGTTGTTACTGTTCAATCTTCGGATTTAAGTATTAAGAAAAGTATTGATAATAGCAGTCCAAATGTTGGCGATACAGTTACTTTTAGTTTAGTTGTTAGTAATGCAGGTCCAGATGCAGCTACGGGTGTATCGGTAGAAGATGTATTACCAATAGGGTTTACTTTAGTAGCTGTTAATAACGGTGGTACTCCAGATCTTCCAAATAACACTGCGAATTGGAGTGGCTTAAGTATCCCTTCTAATAATGGAAGTATTACCTTAACTTATACAGCAACTGTTGAAGCACCAACAGGTGCGGCAGGGGAATATACAAATGCTGCACAGATCACGGATAGTGATCAGTTTGATCCGGATAGTGATCCTACGGCAGATGATACAGTTGATGATAATGGAGACGGTATTGCGGATGATGATGAGGATAGTATTACGATTCCACCACAACAGGCAGATTTAAGTATTAGTAAAGGATTGCAAAGTGGGAGTGCTACGCCTAATATAGGAGATACATTAGTATTTGAATTAACGATTACCAATGATGGTAGTAGTAATGCTACAGGAGTTTCAGTAGAAGATGTACTACCTATTGGATTAACATTAGGTACAGTTAATAATACAGGTACAGCCGATATTCCTAATAACACTGCTACTTGGACAAATTTATTTGTACCTACAAATAGTTCGATTACAGTAACCTATACTGCTACAGTTAATGCCCCCACAGGAGCAGCCAATGAATATTTAAATACCACACAGATTACTGCAAGTGATCAGTTTGATCCAGATAGTGACCCTACGGCAGATGATACAGTTGATGATAATGGAGATGGAATAGCAGATGATGATGAAGATACATTTGTGATCACTCCCACTGCAGCAGATTTATCATTAGTAAAGAGTTTTGTAGATGGTAATGGAGCTCCGGTGAATGTAGGAGATGTATTGACCTTTAGCTTGGCGATTAACAATAGTGTTGGTTCGGATACAGCAACTAATATAAGTATCGAAGATGTATTACCTATAGGATATAGTATTGTACCAGGCAGTATTAGCGATGGCGGAGTTTATAATGCAGGAGCTACGACGATTAATTGGGATATTTTGTCCATAGCTGGTAATAGCACAACAACTTTGACCTACGATGTTACGGTTAATGCACCAACAGGCGCAGCCGGTGAGTACACGAATTTAGCTCAGATCACTGGTAGTGATCAGTTTGATCCAGATAGTGATCCAGATAGTGATGAGACAGTAGATGATCTAGGTGATGGTATTGCGGATGATGATGAGGATACAGAGACCGTAGTTCCAGCTCAGGCAGATTTAGAGATTGCTAAAGGAGTTCAGAATGCAGGAACCGTATTACCTCCAAATGTTGGAGATGTAATTACTTTTGAAATCACATTGACAAATAATGGTCCTAGTGCAGCTACGGGTGTTGAAATACAAGATCTTGTACCTGCTGGGTATACGATTGTAGGAGGAACTATTGATAATGGAGGAGTTGCTACTGGTAATCAAATCGATTGGACAACTCTTACTATTCCAGATCCAACGGCTATTCCTGCAGGTAGTAATGTTATTACATTAAGTTATGATGTTACAGTTAATGCCCCAACGGGAGCAACGGGAGAATATTTAAATATAGCAGAAGTAACAGCAAGTGATCAATTTGATCCAGATAGTACACCTGACAATGATGATGGCAATCAGAGCGAGGATGATGAGGATAATTTTGAAGTTACTCCACAGACTTCTGATTTAAGTATTAGTAAGGTAGTAAGTGATCCTACTCCAAATGTGGGAGATACTGTTACTTTTACGATTACATTAAGTAATGCTGGTTCAGATGCGGCTACAAATGTTTCGGTAGCAGATGTTGTACCTGGAGGATATAGCGGAATAAGTAATATTGTCCCTGTTATAGTTCCTGCTGGTAATATTCTTACCTGGACAGGATTAGCGGTGCCAGTGGGTACCGATACAGTTACCTTAAGTTTTGATGCTGTTGTAGATGCTCCAACGGGAGCTGTTGATGAGTATTTGAATCAAGCAGAGATCACTGCAAGTGATCAGTTTGATCCAGATAGTGACCCTACGGCAGATGATACAGTTGATGATAATGGCGATGGTATTGCTGATGATGATGAGGACACGGCAGTTGTTACTGTTCAATCTTCGGATTTAAGTATTAAGAAAAGTATTGATAATAGCAGTCCAAATGTTGGCGATACAGTTACTTTTAGTTTAGTTGTTAGTAATGCAGGTCCAGATGCAGCTACGGGTGTATCGGTAGAAGATGTATTACCAATAGGGTTTACTTTAGTAGCTGTTAATAACGGTGGTACTCCAGATCTTCCAAATAATACTGCGAATTGGAGTGGATTAAGTATCCCTTCTAATAATGGAAGTATTACCTTAACTTATACAGCAACTGTTGAAGCACCAACAGGTGCGGCAGGGGAATATACAAATGCTGCACAGATCACTGCAAGTGATCAGTTTGATCCGGATAGTGATCCTACGGCAGATGATACAGTTGATGATAATGGAGACGGTATTGCGGATGATGATGAGGATAGTATTACGATTCCACCACAACAGGCAGATTTAAGTATTAGTAAAGGATTGCAAAGTGGGAGTGCTACGCCTAATATAGGAGATACATTAGTATTTGAATTAACGATTACCAATGATGGTACAAGTAATGCTACCGGAGTTGCAGTAGAAGATGTACTACCTATCGGATTAACATTAGGTACAGTTAACGATACAGGTACAGCCGATATTCCTAATAACACTGCTACTTGGACAAATTTATTTGTACCTACAAATAGTTCGATTACAGTAACCTATACTGCTACAGTTAATGCCCCCACAGGAGCAGCCAATGAATATTTAAATACCACACAGATTACTGCAAGTGATCAGTTTGATCCAGATAGTGACCCTACGGCAGATGATACAGTTGATGATAATGGAGATGGAATAGCGGATGATGATGAAGATACATTTGTGATCACTCCCACTGCAGCAGATTTATCATTAGTAAAGAGTTTTGTAGATGGTAATGGAGCTCCGGTGAATGTAGGAGATGTTTTAACTTTTAGTTTGGCGATTAACAATAGTGTTGGTTCGGATACAGCAACTAATATAAGTATCGAAGATGTATTACCTATAGGATATAGTATTGTACCAGGCAGTATTAGCGATGGCGGAGTTTATAATGCAGGAGCTACGACGATTAATTGGGATATTTTGTCCATAGCTGGTAATAGCACAACAACTTTGACCTACGATGTTACGGTTAATGCACCAACAGGCGCAGCCGGTGAGTACACGAATTTAGCTCAGATCACTGGTAGTGATCAGTTTGATCCAGATAGTGATCCAGATAGTGATGAGACAGTAGATGATCTAGGTGATGGTATTGCGGATGATGATGAGGATACAGAGACCGTAGTTCCAGCTCAGGCAGATTTAGAGATTGCTAAAGGAGTTCAGAATGCAGGAACCGTATTACCTCCAAATGTTGGAGATGTAATTACATTTGAAATTACATTGACTAATAATGGTACAGATGATGCTACAGGTATTGCTGTAGAAGACATTATACCTTCTGGATACACCAATATTACTAACATTAGTAATGGCGGTGGATTGACAGGTAATATGATTAACTGGAGTGGTTTATCATTAACAGCCGCTGCAGGTACACTTACTTTAACCTATGATGTTGAAGTATTGGCGCCAACCGGTGTTGCAGGAGAATACAATAATGTTGTAGAAGTAACAGCGAGTGATCAATTTGATCCCGATAGTACCCCTGACAATGATGATGGTAATCAGAGCGAGGATGATGAGGATAATTTTGAAGTTACTCCACAGACATCAGATTTAAGTATCAATAAGGTAGTAAGTGATCCTACTCCAAATGTGGGAGATACAGTTACTTTCACTTTAACTATTACTAATGATGGGCCAAGTGATGCTACAGGAGTATCCGTTGCAGATATTGTGCCTGGAGGATATAGTGGTATTACTAGTATTAGTTCTGGAGGTATTGTTACAGGTAGCACAATAGATTGGACAGGTCTATCAGTAACAACTACTGTACCTTTAATACTTACATTCGAAGCTATTGTAGATGCTCCAACGGGAGCTGTTGATGAGTATCTAAATCAAGCAGAGATCACCGCAAGTGATCAGTTTGATCCAGATAGTGATCCTAGCTCGGATAGTACAGTTGATGATAATGGTGATGGTATTGCTGATGATGATGAAGATACGGCTGTAGTTGTGCCACAGAGTTCAGATTTAAGTATTATAAAGAGTATTAGTGATTCTAGTCCAAATGTGGGAGATGTAGTTGTATTTACTTTAGAGATTAGCAATGCTGGTCCAGATGCTGCTACGGGTGTATCGGTAGAAGATGTATTACCAATTGGGTTTACTCTAGTAGCTGTTAATAATGGAGGTACAGCAGACATTCCAAATAACACTGCGAATTGGAGTGGATTGAGTATTCCTACTAATAATGGTAGTATTACCTTAACCTATACAGCAACTGTTGAAGCTCCAACCGGAGCTGCAGGAGAATATACGAATGCTGCACAGATTACGGCAAGTGATCAGTTTGATCCAGATAGTGATCCTAACTCAGATGATACAGTTGATGATAATGGAGATGGAATTGCTGATGATGATGAGGACAGTATTACGATTCCACCAGCTCAGGCAGATTTATCCTTGACCAAAGTAGTAGTTGATGGAGATACAACTCCATTAATAGGTTCTGAGATTACTTTCCAAATTAGAGTATTTAATGATGGTCCACAAGACGCTACTGGGGTAGAAGTAACAGATTTACTACCATCCGGATATGACTTTATATTATTCAGTTCCACAGTAGGTGATTATGACGAAAATACCGGAGTTTGGACAGTAGGTAACATTGCTAGTGGAACATCAGAAACATTATTGATAGATGTGTTAGTTAATGCTACAGGAGATTATCTAAATGTTACCGAAGTTACTGCTTCAGATGTTTTTGATATGGACTCTGTTCCGAATAATGATGATGGTGATCAAGATGAAGATGATGAAGATAATGCAATTGTTACTCCAATAGAATCAGTTTCTGATTTATCGCTTACTAAAGCCGTAGTTGATGGAGATACAACACCATTAATTGGTTCTGAGATTACGTTCCAAATAACGGTTACTAATGATGGTCCACAGGATGCAACAGGTGTAGAAGTGACAGATTTGCTTCCTTCTGGATATGATTTTGTCTTGTTTAGTTCTACAGTAGGAGGATATGATCAAAGTACTGGAATTTGGACAGTAGGTAATATTGCTAGTGGAACATCCGAAACATTATTAATAGATGTATTGGTAAATGCTACAGGAGATTATCTAAATATAGCGCAAGTTACCGCATCAGATATTTTAGATCTAGATTCGAGTCCTAATAATGATGATGGAGATCAAAGTGAAGATGATGAAGACAGTGAGATTGTTATTCCAGTAGAGTCTATAGCTGATTTATCTTTAGCAAAAACTGTTGTTGATGGAGATACAATGCCGTTGGTTGGAACAGAAATTACGTTCCAAATAACGGTAACGAATGATGGTCCACAAGATGCAACAGGTGTTGAAATATTAGATTTACTACCTTCAGGATTTGATTTTGTACTCTTTAGTTCTTCAACCGGAAGTTATGATGAGAATACAGGAATTTGGAATGTAGGTAATATCGCTAGTGGAACATCCGAAACATTGTTAATTGATGTATTAGTGAATGCCACAGGAGATTATTTAAATGTAGCAGAAGTTTCTGCATCAGATGTAACAGATCCTGATTCTGGACCAGGTAACGATGATGGAGATCAGAGCGAAGATGATGAGGATAATCAATTAATTACTCCTGTAGATGCGATTGCTGATTTGTCATTAGAAAAAACAGTCGTAGACGATGATATTACACCAAATGTTGGTGATGAGATCACTTTCCAAATAACTGTAACTAATAATGGTCCCGATGTAGCTACGAATGTTGAAGTAGTAGATCAATTACCACCTGGATTTGATTTTATACTTTTCAGTGCGACGTCTGGGACATATGATGAAGTTACAGGAATCTGGAATGTTGGTACAGTGCCGAATGGAAGTACACAAACATTATTTATAGATGTATTGGTAAATACTCCTTCTGGAACTTCTGATGAATATATTAATGAGGCAGAGATTACTGCGAGTGATCAATTGGACCCTAATAGTGTGCCAGGTAATGATGATATTACAGAGGATGACCAAGATAATATTCAGGTATTTGTAGAGCAAGCAGATCTGAGTCTTACCAAGTCAGTTAGTAATGTAAACGCCAATGTTGGTGAGGTTGTTACGTTTACATTACAAATAGATAATATAGGACCTGATACAGCAACAGGAGTCGGTGCTCAGGATATATTACCTATTGGTTATAGTAATATTTCTAATATTAGTAACGGAGGTTTATTAACAGGTAATATTATTGATTGGTCAGGTTTAACTATAACAACTGCTGGATTAACATTAACATACGAGGCAACCGTTAATATGCCAACATTAGAAGATGGAGAGTATATTAATATCGCTCAGATTACTGTGAGTGATCAGTTTGATCCTAATAGTGATCCTAATAATGATGATGGAGATCAAAGCGAGGATGATGAAGACAATGCATTTATTGAGACACCTGTAGCAGATATACAAGTTATCAAAACGGTTAGTAATGGAAACCCTGCAATAGGTGATATCATAACTTTTACAATTACCGCTAATAATCTAGGTTCTTTGGATGCTACTACAGTAGAAATATTAGATCAGTTACCTACTGGATATGAGTTTGAATCATTTACTGCTACATCTGGAGATTATAGTGCTGTATCTGGTATATGGTCTGTTCCACTAGTAGCAGGTAATACTTCCGAAGTATTAGAAATTACTGTAGAGGTATTGGATATTGATGATTATCTGAATATTGCTTCTTTAACGTCATTAGATCAAATTGATGGAAATTCTGATAATGATGAAGATCAGGTTACAATTGAAACTATTTGTTTGACTGTGTTTAATGAGTTTTCACCAAATAATGATGGTGTAAATGATCAATTCTATATCGATTGTATAGATAGATATCCAAACAATAAACTGACCATATATAACAGATGGGGAAATATCGTATATCAAAAAGATGGATATGATAACACATTTGATGGAACATCAAACGGTAGAGCCGTTTTATATACGGAGGATAAACTTCCAGTAGGAACTTATTACTACATTCTAGATTTAGGAGACGGTAATGAGCCAAAAGCTGGATGGTTATATATCAATAGATAAAAAACCTACCGATGAAAAAGAACAGTAAAATAGAAAATCTACTTTCGAAAAATTTGATAAAGACAATGAATATTGATATCAGAAAAAATATAGGGATTCTAATAGTATTTATATCCTTTGGAATGTATGCTCAGCAAGATCCGCAATTTACACAGTATATGTATAATACGATGAGTGTAAACTCCGCTTACGCAGGATCTCGAGGAAATCTTAGTGTTACAGGAATTCATCGTTCTCAATGGGTAGGAATTGATGGGGCGCCAAGAACACAAACCTTAACAGTCGATTCTCCTATAGGAAAAAAGGTAGGTCTAGGATTGTCGATTGTAAACGACCAAATAGGTCCTTCTGATGAGTTTTATGTTGATTTAAATTTTTCCTATACAATTCAAGCTTCTCAAACTCATAAATTATCTTTTGGAGTTAAAGGTGGAGGAAGGCTCTTTAGTCTAGATTGGACAAGAGGTCAATCTCAAAACCCAGATGTATTGTTTCAACAAAACATCGACAATAGGTTTTTGCCCACTGTTGGAGCCGGATTATATCTGCATGGTGAAAAAAGTTATTTAGGAATATCTATTCCAAACTTCTTTACAGATCAACATTATGATGATATTGAACAATCACTAGCCTCAGAACGATTACATTTTTTCTTAATAGGAGGATTGGTATTCGATATCAATGCAAATACCAAATTTAAACCTGCGTTTCTGTTAAAACATGTTGTGGGAGCTCCTTTAATAGTCGATTTATCAGCTAATTTTATGTTTTACGATAAATTTAGATTGGGAGCATCTTATCGTTGGGATGATTCATTCAGTGGTCTCGCGGGATTTCAAGTTTCCCCAGGATTGTTAATAGGATATGCTTATGATTACACTACTACCGAGTTACAACAGTTTACAACAGGTAGTCACGAAATTATGATACGTTTTGAATTGATATCAGCAGAAAAGAGATTAAAGTCACCTAGATTCTTCTAAAAAGTACTCAATAATGAAAAGAATTATTACTATACATATTTTATTGATTTTTTCAATTACAATTTCGGCTCAGAAAAAATATAAACGAGCAGATGATTTATTTTCTAAAATGTGGTATATACAGGCCGCTAAGGAATATGAAGCAGTTATTGATGAAGGAGATAATTCGATCGAAGTATTACAAAAAGCAGGAGATGCTTATTACTTTAATACTGATATGGAGAATGCTTTTAAATGGTATGATAAATTGATATCAGAGTATCCTAATGAAGTTAATCCAGAATATATTTTCAGATATGCGCATTCATTAGAAGGTTTAGGCGAATATAAATTAGCAAAGAAGTGGATGAAAAAATTTGCTAAAAAAACGAAAACCAATGATCCTCGTGCTACCAAATATGCACAAGAAGAAGTTACTATAGAAGATATTCTAGATATAGAGCCACAGTTCGTTCTTAGAAACCTTTCGATAAATACGGAGTATTCAGATTTTGGGCCAATGTATTACAGAGATAGTTTAGTGTATGCTTCTGCAATAGATTCGTCATATTATCACGAAAGAAAATATAGATGGAATGAGCAGCCTTTTCTTAATTTGTACTTAGGTAAAATGAATACATTAGAAAATGATGTTATAAAATCAGAGAATTTCTCTGAAACGATAAATACAAAATATCATGAAGCAACTGTTTCTTTTTCTGTAGATAATAACAAGGTTTATTTTACTCGTAACAACTTCAATGGAGATTTAGGAAGAGATGAAGAGGGGATTAATCATCTTAAGCTCTACAGTGCTGTTTTAGAAGAAGATAGAAAAGGAAATCAAATATGGACTGATATAAAAGAATTACCGTTTAATGGAGAAGATTACTCAGTAGGACATCCAGCAGTTAGCCCAGATGGAAAACAATTATATTTCGTGTCAGATATGCCTGGTTCGATTGGAGCTACCGATGTATTCGTAGTTGACATATTGGATAATGATGAATATTCTAAACCTAGAAATCTAGGGAATCAGATTAATACATATGGTAGAGAAATGTTCCCTTATATAACGGAAGAGAGGTTGTATTTTGCTTCAGATGGACATTTAGGACTTGGAGGATTAGATGTTTTTGAATCTAATTATGTGGTCAATAATTATTTTGAAACTCCTGTAAATTTGGGATCTCCACTTAATAGTAAATTAGATGATTTTGGATTCATAATAAGAGAAGATAAGAATACTGGATTTGTTTGTTCTAATAGAAAACAAGGAAAAGGAGATGATGATATTTATTCATTTGAAAGGATTCCTGTAGAAAAATGTGCTCAAAACGTCTATGGATATGTTTCCAACAATAAAACCGGTGAGCGAATTACGAATGTTAAGGTAGTATTGTTTTCTAACGGTGGAGAACAAATACAAGAAACTATCACAGACGTAAATGGAGATTATAATTTCGTTACACCAATTGATTGTGATGAAAAATATAAGGTCATTGCCCAAAAACAAGGGTATAGCCCAAATGATAAAGAATTTAAAACAGCTAGACAGACTGGTAAAACAGAAGTGCCGTTGGGTCTTGATACTGTAAGTGAACTAATTGTAGAAGAAAATGGTTTACTCAAAATTAAGATAGGAATAATCTATTTTGATTTAGATAAATCTTTTATAAGAAATGATGCAGCCATAGAACTTAATAAAATTGTTTTGTTAATGACCCAGTACCCTAATATGGTTATCAAAATTGAATCACATACAGATTCTAGGTCTCCTGATGATTATAATCTTGCCTTATCAGATCGAAGAGCTAAATCAACAAGAGAATATATTATTTCACAAGGAATTGAATCTAGTAGAATCGAAAGTGCGATAGGTTATGGAGAAACACAATTGATTAATAATTGTGGTAATGAAAATCCTTGTTCAGAAGCAGATCATCAACTTAATAGAAGGTCAGAATTTATTATCACTAAAATGTGATTTGATCTAATATTACAATGGTGAAAAACAAATAAAATAAAAAGAGCCGAATCATATGATTCGGCTCTTTTGCAGTGCGGGCGGAGAGACTCGAACTCTCACACCTCGCGGCACTAGATCCTAAGTCTAGCGTGTCTACCAATTCCACCACGCCCGCATTAAAACCTTTATAAAACTTAGGACTATTTATAAAAGCGAGTGCAAATATAAACAATACTTTTAAAATAAAAAGTCTCAGTAAATTTTTTTAGTACTTTTAGACAAAATTAATTCAATCCAATGCAAAATATTAAATCTTACGTTCAGGAACATAAAGAGCGTTTCATCAACGAGCTTCTTGAATTACTAAAAATACCATCTATTAGTGCAGATTCTGCATATAAGAATGATGTTATTAAGACTGCTGATGAAATTAAGAAGAGTCTAGAAAATGCAGGTTGTGATCTTGTAGAGATATGTGAAACTCCTGGATATCCTATAGTTTATGGCGAAAAGATAATAAACCCTGATCTTCCTACTGTTTTAGTATATGGTCACTATGATGTACAACCACCTGATCCAATTGACCTTTGGGATAGTCCACCTTTTGAACCAGTAATTAAAAAAACCGAATTACATCCAGAAGGCGCAATCTTTGCAAGAGGTTCTTGTGACGATAAAGGGCAAATGTATATGCATGTTAAGGCAATGGAATTAATGACTAAGACAGATCAACTTCCTTGTAATGTTAAGTTTATGATCGAAGGAGAAGAAGAAGTTGGAAGTAATAGCCTTGGTTGGTTTGTAGAAAGAAATCAAGAAAAATTATCGAACAATGTAATTCTTATTAGTGACACTGGGATGATTGCAAAAGATGTTCCTTCGATTACAACAGGATTAAGAGGGTTAAGTTATGTAGAGGTAGAGGTTACAGGACCCAACAGAGATTTGCATAGCGGATTATATGGAGGAGCGGTAGCAAATCCAATTAACATTTTGACTAAAATGATAGCTTCATTACACGATGAGGATAATCATATAACAATTCCGGGATTCTATGATAAGGTAGAAAACCTTTCTACAGAAGAGCGTGCAGAAATGGCAAAAGCTCCATTTTCTTTGGATACTTATAAAAAATCATTAGATATCAATGCTGTATACGGAGAAGAAGGATATACAACTAACGAACGTAATTCAATTCGTCCAACATTAGATGTGAACGGAATTTGGGGCGGATATACAGGAGAAGGAGCTAAAACGGTTATCGCAAGTAAAGCATACGCTAAGATCTCGATGCGTTTAGTGCCTAATCAAGATTGGAAAGAAATAACAGAACTCTTTAAGAATCATTTCGAAAGTATTGCGCCAGAGGCAGTAACTGTAAAAGTTACTCCGCATCACGGAGGACAAGGATATGTAACTCCAATAGATAGCATTGGATATCAAGCAGCGAGCAAAGCATACCAAGATACATTTGGTAAAACTCCTATTCCGCAAAGAAGTGGAGGAAGTATTCCAATCGTTTCTTTATTCGAAAAAGAATTAAAGAGTAAGACAATTCTTATGGGATTTGGATTAGATAGTGATGCAATCCATTCCCCTAATGAACACTTTGGTGTTTGGAATTATCTAAAGGGTATAGAGACCATCCCGTTGTTTTATAAATATTTTACAGAATTATATAAATAACAAAGAATTTTTTAAGCTTATCTTTTAATTAAACCACTCATTTAGAGTGGTTTTTTTGTTCTAAATAAAAAAATATTTGGAAATACAAATTTTTATTCTACATTTGTAGAGTTAATTCTAATAATGTAGAGTAATGCAGTTATCTAAAGCCGAAGAACAATTAATGAAGTACCTCTGGAAACTAGAAAAAGCTTTCATGAAAGATTTACTAGATGCTTTCCCAGAACCAAAACCGGCAACTACCACAGTCGCTACTTTATTAAAAAGAATGACCGACAAAGGATTTATAGATTATACTTTATACGGAAAATCTAGAGAGTATTATCCACTGGTAAAAAAGACAGATTATTTTTCGAAGCATGTAAACGGTTTGATAAAGAATTTTTTTAACGATTCTGCATCCCAGTTTGCATCTTTTTTTACTTCTGAGACGAATTTATCAACCTCAGAACTAGAAGAACTTAAAAAGATTGTAGATAAAGAACTTTTAAAGAAACAAAAATGATAGCATATATAATTAAATCATCACTTTGTTTAATACTCTTATGGGGATTCTATAAGTTGTTTTTAGAAAAAGAAAATATTCATTTTGTAAAGAGGTTTTATCTTCTTTTTAGTTTGGTGTTTGCTTTTAGTGTTCCGTTTGTTACCCTTACCTACGAAGTAGAAGTTGTTCCACAACCAGAAATAATTTTGGACACGGCAGTTCCGATGATGATGAATGTATCTGAGGTAAATGAAGTAAAAGAACCGATCAATTATATATCAATTATAGTATGGAGTTTATACGGAATTGGGGTATTGATTTTCGGGATTAGATTCATTAAAAATCTTATCGATATTGGAAAAAAAGTAAGAAGAAATGAACGTTTAAAAGAGACATCACATGTAAACGTTTTAGTGGGCAACTCGATTGTTCCTCATACTTTTCTAGACTTTATTTTTGTTCCCAAAAAGGAATTTCAGGAAAAGGCTATTCCTAAAGAAATCCTTGTTCACGAGAAAACGCATGTGCTTCAGAAGCATACCTTAGATATACTGTTTGTAGAATTATTACAAGTAATTTTTTGGTTTAATCCGGTATTTATTTTCATTAAAAAATCAATTAGATTAAATCATGAATTCTTAGCCGATCAGAATGTATTGAAACAACAATTTTCGATACAGAGTTATGTTGACTTACTTCTTAATTACAAAAACAGCTCTAATCAAGCTGGATTATCGAGTCCTATTAATTATTCATTAACAAAAAAACGATTACAGATGATGACTAAAAATTTTTCCCGTAAGAAGACAATCTTAAAGATGCTAGCCGTGTTACCGTTGCTGGCAATTGGTCTACTATCATTTAATAATGATATTGTAGCCAAGGAAATTATCAAAGAAGTGCCAGAGCGGTTAATTGAAGATGATTTTGAATTAACAATTGATGCCAGTAACAATCTTTATCATGAAGAAAAGAAAATTAACATTGATGAAGTAAGAAACTTAGCAAAAGAATATGTAAAGCTTAATGCTACAAAAAAAACTACGAATGCTAGTATAACTTTTCATCAAGAAGCTAATAAGGATTTATTTATACTTCCATTATTAAATGAGCTTAAAGACCTTGGTATGGATGATATTAAGTTTAAAAATGAAAATTTTGTTGAGGAACCTCAATCTTTCGAGCCATCAACGACTACAGATACTTCTGAAAAAAGAACTATGACCATTTCTAAAAATTGGGAAAAGAAAGACGTTCAGGACGGAGTTACTAAGGAGATGGTAAAAGAATATGATGTGTGGGCAAAAAATATAAATGCTAAAATCAAAGGTAACAAACCGATTAACATCAAGCAGAGTGAGATTTATCGTATGATAGATGTTTATAGGAAAATGACTGCTGAGCAGCGAAAAGGAGTGGAACAGTTTCCAGATATTCCACCGCCACCTCCAGTTCCAGAATCACCAAAAGTAATGAAGGGAGAAAAAAGCAATATTCCGCCACCACCACCTCCGCCAGCTCCAGAAGTAAAGAAAGGGGAGAAGAGTGATATACCTCCACCACCTCCTCCTGCTCCTAAGGGGAAAGAATATGACAATAACAAATCCAAAAAATCGGAAAAAATAAAGACGGAAGATGGTTACGCAGAAATTTTGTTATCAGAAGAAGAAGATTGGACAAAAGAGGAAAAATCGGTTTTAAAGGCAGAAGTACAAAGAGAATTGGCTAGAGAGCGAGCGGAACTTGCAAGAGAAAAAGCGGAAATTAGAAGAGAAGAAGCAATGGTAAGAGCAGAGGAGTCTAGAATGGGACAAGAAATAGCAATGCTTAGTCAAGAAGAAGCTAGACAAGCAGCAGAAAATGCTCGCGAGAATGCTATGATAAGTAGAGAAGCTGCTGAGAAAGCAAGAGCTATGGCTAGAGAAGCTGCAGAAGAATCAAGAGAGCGATCAGAAAAATCAATGCGAAAGGCTGAAGTACAAGCTCGAAAAGCTGAGAAGGAAATACGGATGGAAGAAATGAAAGCACGAAAAAATGCTCAAAAAGCAGAACTGGAAGCGCGAAAAGTAATTCGTAAAGCAGAAATGAATGCTCGCAAAGCAGAAATGGAAGCAGAAAAAAAAATGCGCAGGGCAGAAATGAACGCTATGAGAGCAGAGCAGAGAGCAGCGAGGATGGCAGAGAACAATACGCCTGATAAACTTATAGAAAGAATGGCGAAAAATGATGCTGATTTCTATTATAACGGGAAACAAATTTCTGCTAAAGAAGCTCTTAAATTAGTAGAGGGTTCTAATAACAAGATTTCAATTGATGCATCTACAAAAAATGGTAAATCAAAAGTTAAACTTAAAGATTGATCATAAACTTTAGTTATTAGAAATCATAATAAATTAATTAAAACCTCACCTTGGTGAGGTTTTTGTGCAACATTTGGTTAGAAATCAGCGTTATAAGTCTATTGTCAATCAAAATACACCCTTAGATTATGTTAAAAAGATTTTTTATTATGTGCTCCGGTGCAGATGCTAATATATTGGCGGATAGCTCTAATGGAGAACAAAACAAATACGCAGGTATTGGTGCAACGGTATTTTTTACAGCGCTGATGGCATTTTTAGCGGCCAGTTATGCATTATATACAGTATTTGATAATTATTTCACTGCTGTTTTCTTTGGATTGGTATGGGGGTTATTAATTTTTAATCTTGATCGATTTATAGTATCTACTATTAAGAAAAAAGATAGTTTTCTAGATGAATTTCTACAGGCATCTCCTAGAATTATTTTAGCGGTGATTATTGCGGTAGTGATTTCAAAACCTTTAGAATTAAAGATTTTTGAAAAGGAAATTGATCAAGTTCTGTTAGAGCAAAAGAATGATTTAACCTTAGCAAATCAGGAACAAATAGCGACACAGTACACTCCGATATTAGAAGGTTTAGATACTGAAATTGCAGAACTGAAACAAGATATTAGTGACAAGGAAACAAAGGTAAATAGCTTGTACGAAACTTATATTGCAGAAGCAGAAGGTCGAAAAGGAACAGAGCTAGTTGGCAAAGGCCCTGTTTACAAAGAAAAAAGAGAAAAACACGATGCGCAATTAGCGGAATTGGTAACACTTAAGAAAACGAATACAGATAAAATTGCAAATTTAGAATTGCAAAAAACGGAGTTAGCATTGGAGTATGAAAAGCAAGTACAAGACTCTCAACCAATAATTGATAATTTTGATGGATTAATGGCTCGAGTAAATGCACTTAATGAATTGCCTTGGCTACCTTCATTTTTTATATTTTTATTGTTTTTAGCTATTGAAACTTCTCCAATTTTTGCAAAGTTACTTTCTCCTAGAGGCGAATATGATTTTAAAATTGAAGATGTAGAAGGCGAAGTAAAAACCTGGACAGCGCAAAAAGCAGATCAGCGTAAAATTTTATTAGCAACGGATCATACAGTTAATGATAGAGTCTATGGCGATATTGCCGAAGAGGACGAATTGTATCAATATAAAAAGAAAATTGCAAGAGAGTTGATGCAGAAACAACAAGATGCCTTCTATAAAAAGCAAACTGATATATTATAAAATAGTATAAATCAAAGACCTGAGGGGGTAGGTTATACCTTTCAGGTCGAATACTTGATTTTTAAAACCGTCGATCTGGATGAAATACGTTTAGATTTAACGATGGTTTTTTATCCGAAATAATTTCAGAAACTAGTTTTCCTGTTGCTGGGCCCATACTCCAACCCATCATTGCATGTCCGGTGGCAATGGTTAGATTTCTACATTTGTTGGATTTGCCAATATAAGCCATGCCATCTGGAGATACAGGTCGTAAACCACTGGCAGCGTCGTTCTTTTCGTTATCAGTAAGAACAATATCAGGATAGTATGTATGAGCAGCTTTGGCAATAGCCTCAACCCTTACTTTGTTAATATTATGATTAATTCCAGCAATTTCCATAGTTCCTGCGAATCGAGTAAATCCTTTCATTGGAGTAATAGCAACTTTAGCCTCTGCTAAGATTGTCGGCATAGTAATACCTAAATTTCTATTAGAATTGATCCGATATCCTTTACCAGCTTCTAACAATAATTTAATTCCAAGTTTTTTACTTAGTATTTTCGACCAAGAACCGGCTGCTAATACAAATTCATCAGCAGAATATGCTGTAGTTGTGCTTTTAATGGCAGTAATTTTTCCATTTTCTATTATTAGGTCAGAAATTTTTTCATTTTTCGAAAAGATCACACCTTGTTTTAAAAGGTATTCTTTTATTTCTTCCATAAATAGATAAGGTGTTGTATGTCCATCACATTCATACAAAATAGCACCTTTAGCCTTGAATTGTACATTAGGTTCAATTTGCTTTAATTCGGAAAATGAGAGGTTTTTAACGGGTAATCCTTCTTTTTGCGCAAGTTCTCCTACACGGATCTCTTCTTCTAGCATAGAATCTGTCTGACAAAGCATTAATAACCCTTTTCGTTCTAAATGGAATTTAAACTGTTCTTGTTCTCTTATTTCAGAATAAAGATCTCTGCTTAGTAGATTTATATCTTTAATGGCAGAAATGCTGCGAGCTACATTTTTTGAAGAACAAGATTTATTAAAAGCCCAAGACCATTTTAAAAATTCTTTATTAAGTCGAGGTTTTATGTATAAAGGGCTGGCTGGATTAAACATCCACTTAATTCCTTTCTTCATTACTCCAGGAGCTGCCAAAGGTATGATATGGCTAGGAGTTAGATATCCAGCATTTACATAAGAAGCTCCAAAATCCATAGATGACTGATCTATCACTGTTACTTTATGACCTTCCTTATGCAGATAATATGCAGAACAAAGACCGATTATTCCTCCTCCTATAACAATTACTTCCTTCATTTTTGAATCATAAATTTAAATTACTTGAAAACCGTGAGCATATGGGTCATCTTGATCATCGATAATGATGGTGTTGTATCCATAAATTTTTGCCCATCCTTGTATACTAGGAATAATAGCTTTTTGATTAGCAAGCTCAGTTTCTTCTTCTATTCTTCCAATAAATTTAGAACCGATATAACTTTCGTGTATAAAATCATCTCCCTTTTTTAGTTTTCCTTTTGCATATAATTGGGCCATTCTTGCTGAGGTTCCTGTGCCACAAGGAGAGCGATCTATGGCCTTGTCACCATAAAAAACAGCATTTCTCCCTGAAGAGTTAGGGTCTAAAGGATCTCCCGTCCAAAGAATATGACTTACATTTCTAATGGTTTCGTTCTCTGGATGAACAAAATAGTTTGGGTATTTTTTATTAATTCGACCACGCAAAACCTGTGAATATTGAATCAACTTAGAAGCTGTAAAATTATGTATTCCACTAAAGTTTTTCTGAGGGTCTACAATTGCATAGTAATTACCTCCGTAAGCCACATCAAAAATAATTTCTCCAAGTTCTGGACAATCTATAGTTAAATCCTGATTAGCAAGATAGGATTTTACATTTTTCAGGCGAACCCATTCTACTTTTTTTCCAGACTGCTTATAGGTAATCTCAACTAAACCTGCAGGGGCTTCCATTCGTATTTTTCCTGGGGTTCTGGGTTGTATTAACCCTTCTTCGATAGCAATGGTAATAGTACCAATGGTTCCATGACCGCACATAGGTAAACAACCAGATGTTTCAATAAATAATATTGCAAAATCATTTGAAGAATCGCTGGGTTTAAATAAAAAACTACCGCTCATCATATCGTGCCCACGGGGTTCAAACATTAACCCTGTTCTTATCCAATCATATTCTTTTAGGAAATGTTGGCGTTTTTCGCTCATTGAATTTCCTTTAAGATTTGGATGTCCTGTAGTAACTACCCTAACTGGATTTCCGCAGGTATGAGCATCTATACATTTATAAACAGTTTTAGACATGATTAAATCTGATCATGAGTTTGTTTTCCATCTACTAATCGAGAAATATGTAAAGGGTTCTCGTTTTTAAGTTCATTTGGCAGTAAGTTATTTGGCCAGCTTTGATAACTAAATGGTCGTACCCAACGTTTAATAGAATGAATACCAACTGCTGTAAATCTACTATCCGTGGAAGCTGGATATGGACCACCATGGAGCATAGAAGGACACACTTCTACACCTGTAGGCACGCCATTAAAAATTATTCTTCCCACACGATTTTGTAATGCGTTTATTATGGGAGAATACATTTCAATTTCATCATCCTCACCAAGGATAGTTCCTGTAAGTTGCCCTTCTAGATTAGTAATTACAGTTTCTAATTCTTTTATATCCTCACATTGTACAACCATAGAAAATGGACCAAATACTTCTTGATGTAATGTAGTGTTTTCTAAAAATGTTTTTCCTTCTACGGTAGTTATAGTTTGTTTTGCGTGATTAACGGCTACGTCACTTTCGTAATTAGCAGTTATAATTAGGCCTTTTTGTTGTATCGCATTAGTTTTGTTTTTTTCATAGTTACCAATGATATTTGGATGTAGCATACAAGATGGTTCAATTTTTATAATTTCATCAGATAAAGTATTTATAAAATTATCAAGTGATTCACCTTTTATTCCTAGGAGTAAACCTGGGTTTGTACAAAACTGTCCAGTTCCTAGTGTAATTGATTGTGCATAGGTTTTCGCAAGGTCTGCTCCTTTAGAAGTTGTTGCTTTTGGTAAAAGAATAACAGGGTTTACACTTCCCATTTCTGCAAATACAGGTATTGGTTCTGACCGTTGTGATGCTAAGTCAAAAAGAGCTCTTCCTCCTTTTATACTTCCAGTAAATCCTACAGCTTTTACTTTTGGATGCTTAACCAGTTTAGTACCAACCTCGATTCCAGAGCTATTAAGATTAGAGAATACTCCATTAGGCATACCTGTTTTTTTAGCGGCGTTTATAATAGCCGAAGCTACTAGTTCTCCAGTTCCCGCATGCATAGGGTGCGATTTTACAATGACCGGACATCCAGCTGCTAATGCAGCAGCAGTATCTCCACCAGCTGTAGAATAAGCTAAAGGAAAATTACTAGCTCCAAAAACAACTACTGGCCCCAGAGGAACTAACATTTTACGAATATCTTGTTTGGGGATCGGTTTGCGTTCTAGATTTGCTGTATCAATTGTAGCTTCTACCCAAGAACCATTAGCAACTAACTCCGCAAACATTCTTAACTGACCGATTGTTCTGCCGCGTTCTCCTTTTGCTCTTCCTTCTGGCAGTCCAGTTTCGGACATATATGTGTTAATAAGTGTTTGGTCTAGTTTCAAGATTTCGTCTGCGATAGTATTAAGAAACTCCGATTTTTTTAGACCAGACACTTTTTTAAATGATTCAAACGCATCTGCAGCTAGAGATATTGATTTTTCTATTTCCTCTGAAGAAGCTTCATGAAAAATAGTTTCATTTTCTAGATTTAGTTTAGGGTTAAAAGTTTTATATGTTTTGGTACTTTCTGCAGAAAGTTGATTACCAATGTAGTTTTTACCGCTTATCATTAATGACAAATTAGTGAGTTAGTGTTATAATAATTTAATCTATAATAGGAGGATTTTATTCTCCTAGAATTGTTTGTGTTCTGTTAAGAAACCAAAGATTTGTAATTTGGTAGTACTGGTCTTGTTTTTAATCCATTTTCAATGACCTGTAAAACATTTTGACGTTCTTCTTCAATTAATGGAAGTCTTGGAGCTCTTACGTTTTCTGTTCCAATTCCGGTAGCAACCTCTGCTAGCTTAATGTTTTGTACTAATTTAGGATTTATATCTAACTCTAGCAATGGTAAAAACCAACGATAAATTTCTACTGCTTCTTTAATTCGTCCTGCTTTTTGTAGTTCGTAGATCGCTACTGTTTCCTTTGGAAATGCACAAACTAATCCAGCAACCCATCCATCTGCGCCCATTAGTAAGCTTTCTAGAGCCAGAGTATCTACACCACTTAGGATTTTTAATCGATCTCCAAATCTATTTTTTATACGTGTAACATTAGAAATATCTCTGGTGGATTCTTTTACTGCTTGTATGTTGTCAAATTTGATAAGTTCTTCGAACATATCTAACGTAACTTCAATTTTATAATCTACAGGATTATTATAGATCATAATGGGTAAATCAGTGTTTTTAGCTACTTCTTTAAAATAAACAACTGTTTCTCTATCTCCAGCTTTATATCGCATCGGAGGGAGCATCATAAGACCATTAGCGCCATCTTCTTCTGCTTTTTGAGCAGCTTCAATAGCACCTTTTGTGCTTTGTTCTGCAATATTGATAATAACAGGGACTTTGTCTTTAACAATTTCTACGGTAGTTTTTACGAGAGTACTTTTTTCCATATTGTTTAATGTACTTGCTTCTCCCAATGTTCCGCCCAAAATAATTCCATGAACACCAGCATTTAATTGTGCTTCGATATTAGTAGTAAACATTGATAAATCCAAAGTGTCTTCGTCTGTAAACTTTGTAGTAACTGCTGGCATAACGCCTTTCCAATCTATAGTCATTGCTTATAATTTTGGTTCAAATATATTGTCAATTTCATCAAGTGTATATTTCGAAATTATCTCATTATGATACTATATTATCGCATATTGTAATAATTTGCTTAATTATGATTAATATTGATGTAGATACTGCTATAAATGAAAGCCTTACCCTTTAAAATACCCAAATCTTCCACGGATACTTTAATTGTTCAAGAAGATAAGGAAATTGTCTTATATGATAAATTTCATCAGCACGAAGAAATACAAATTTCTATTATTATTTCTGGAGAAGGTAACTTAATTGTTGGTGATACCATTACTGATTACAAACCAAATGATATTTTGGTTTTTGGGAGTAATGTTCCGCATGTATTACAAAGCGCGCAATCTGATCAGAAATCTTATATGATTTCTCTTTTTTTTACGAAAGAATCCTTTGGTAAAGGGTTTTTTGACTTACCAGAGTTTGAGGGTTTAAATCACTTTTTTAAAAGCTCTGTATATGGGATTAAAGTGCTTTCACAAAAACAAAAGCTAAAAAAACAGTTTCTCAAAATTTTAGGAAAAGAAGATAGACTAGATCGTTTTATGGTTTTTCTGAAAATATTAAAACTTTTAAAAACGGTTAAAGTAGAAACAATATCTTCATTTATTTCTAAAAGAGCATATACAGATAATGAAGGAAAAAGAATGGCTACTGTTTTTCAAGTTGTAATGAATGAGTTTAACAGAGATTTTTCATTAAAAGAAGTGGCAAGCCTTGCTAATATGACACCAAATGCTTTTTGCCGATATTTTAAACAACGCACAAATAAAACATTTTTTCAATTTTTGATAGAGGTTCGAATTGAAAATGTCTGTAGACTTTTATCCAAAGGAACTGAAATTACGATATCGGAAGCATCGTATAATAGTGGTTTTAAGAATCTATCTAATTTTAATAGAAAGTTTAAAGAAATAAAGGGAGTTACTCCGTCTACATACAAAAAGAGATTACACGATTCCCATTTTGTTTAGTAAAAAAGAAGCATTCATATTTTGACAAACACCATCTTTGAATTTATAATCAAAATATAACTCATCATTTATGATTTGCGCATCAAAAAATCTGTTTTTCACCTTATCTAATTCTGTCGCGATTTCGCATAGACTTAAATCGTGTGTTGCTATTATTCCGGTAGCTTGAGCATTGACTAGTTTTTCTACAAATTTTCGAGATCCAGCTGCTTTATCTTTACTATTTGTTCCTTTCAGAATTTCATCTAAAATAATAAAGTACTCATCGTCTTGTAGTGCATCCACAATTTTTTTAAGTTGTGTTAACTCAGAAAAGAAATAAGAAGCATCATCACTTAGAGAATCCGAGGTTCTCATACTAGTGATTAACTTAATAGGTCGATATACACAGGATTGAGCACAAACAGGTAATCCAATATTAGACATTACAATTTGTAACGCTACAGTTCTAAGAAATGTACTCTTACCTGCCATATTAGCTCCGGTTATGATAAAAAATTCCTCTTTGTTGATTATAATATCATTATCAACCCGTTTTGCTGTTTTTAGCATTGGGTGTCCAAGTTCTTTAGCGTTAATGATGGTACCTTCTTTAATTAATTCTGGATATGTATAACTAGGATTGTTAAAAGCAAAATTCCCTAATGAGTTATAGGCGTCAAAAAAGGCAATAACCTCAAACCATTGATCTACTTTGTGATGATGCGTGGCAATCCATTTTTCTATACGATAGCATTGCATAATATCCCAGAGAAGAAGACCATTAGCAAAAACACCAAACATCATATTGTTTCTTTGGTCTAAAGCATTAAGAATACTTGCAAATTGTTTTAGTATGAGTGATGCCTTTTCTTTTTCGTTAATTACGTTCTGCTGTCTTTCCTGAAGCAAGGTTGAATCAAAACTGCTACTTTCAATTTTATCTACTAGTTTATAATATTGTTCGAAAGTATCTTTTACTTTATTTGCTTCATTGTATAAGCTATTGATTTTTTTTAGTTGAGATCCTGTTATTCCTAAACCAATAAAAAACCAAATTAAGAACATTTGGAAAGTAATAATTTCCAAGAATAATAATACCAGTAACACTACAGAAATAGATGAAATAATAGTAGGAAGAATCTTCATTATTTTAGGAACAAATGGGACATAGTTTTGTAACCACTGTCGAATTGTAGATACTGAAGCAGAAACATCAACAAGTGAGGCAATAGCACTAAATTCCTGTCGCCAAGTTGCTAGATTCCCCAAGTTTTTTATAGCTTCTTGTTTGTCATTGATGTTATTTATGTTATTACTTCTTAATAAATTTGCTAATTTGTTCTTTCCTGCTGCAGTGGCTGTTCTATTTGTATATTGAAAGAAAGATCTATCTCCAAATAAATCAATATCATGGCTATATTTATGAGAAGGGTCTATGAATTCTTTTCCTTTAGATAATTTACTGTAATCTCCACCAAAAACATCAATTTCTAATGTGTTAAGATCGATTAACTTCTGTAGTTTATTTTTTGTGTAAGATAAATTGGTATGGCGATTAACCATTACAATAAAAAGAGCAATTCCTATTACGATACTTCCAACAATAATCTGCGTATTTGGGTACCCAAAATAGATACCGGCTATGATACCTAAGAAGACAAAAAGTCTAATTGTACTAGAAAGAGTTAGTTGTTTTTTTACCTTTTTTAGAGATAGGCTATAAGTGTTTATTTGTGTGTTATAGAATTGTTGAGGATTATTCATTGTATGTTATAGAAATAGAGATATTGATAAAAAAATGAGTGTTTTTTATCGTACTCTATTTTAGTTTTAATATTAAAGATTTTCTAATTCTTGCTTTACTTTTTTTGTTAAACCACTTACTACTAACGCATAAGAGTGATCTATTAATTCGCATAACATATTAGTAGCTAAACTGCCAGAAAAGTTAACAGTATTCCAATGTTTTTTACTCATATGGTATCCCGGTTCGATTTCTGAGTGATATTCTCTTAGTTCAATAGCTTTATCAGGATCACATTTTAGATTTACACTAAAAGGATGTCTTTCTAATCCAGTTAGCGCAAACATTTTTCCCATTACCTTAAAAACTAAAGTAGTTTTATCAAATGGAAACTCTTCGGTTACTCCCTTCTTTGACAAACAATAATCTCTAAACCCTTCTATATTCATCGTGTAATATTGTTATCTATCATTTTACCCATAACCAGATCTGGATTGGGTAATGAATCAAACCCAAATTGCTTATATAATCCGTGAGCATCTGCTGTAGCTAGCATCCAGCGATGAACTTTTTGTAAGTCAGGATATTCCATAATTGTTTTGATTAGTATTTTCGAATACCCATTTCCTCTATGTTTTTCGATTATAAAAACATCCATTAGATATCCAAATACGGTATAATCAGTGAGCACTCTTGCAAAACCAATTTGCTCGTCGTTTATATAAACGCCAAAATTAAGACAATGTTCTATACTAGTTATTACTTCTTGTTTTGTTCTTCCTTTTGCCCAATAAGTATTGGTAAGAAATTGATGAATAAAATCAATGTCTAATTTTGATTTTTCTGTAGAGATAATAAGCTCCATCTTTTTTAGTTTAGGAGTTTTTGATCAACATCATTATTGAGTTCTAAGGCAGAGTAGTCTAATGTCCATCCTATAGATTCTGCAACAGTTTCCATAAGTGAGATAACGGTAAGTAGTTCTTTTCCTGCAGATTCTATTAATCCACTTTCTGGGATTTTATCAATAATAAACTGTTTAGCTTCTTGATTTATATCTGTTAGGTCATTAGATGTCATAGGATTTAACCAACCTTCTTTTTTGTCATAATACTTAAAATCAGTTTCTATCGTAAGAAGTTTTGGTTTAGGGAACTGTGTTAGTATGATCTGTTTGTTTTTAGTATCACTCTCCATTTTTATTTTAGAAAGGTCAAAACCCACATGTGCTTTTGCATCAATTAGAATTAAAGCTTTTTTCTTTCCTCTAATGGTTTTAAAGAATTTTTCTTTTACACTTTCGTAGTGATAGATTTCTGCAAAATCACCTTCTACAGTAACAAGCTTACAAACACTTCTGATTTTTTCCATTAAGATAGTAGATTGTGTTTGTATGCCGGCTCTTTTTTTTACGATATTAAATCTGGCAAAAATAAAATATGCCAAAACAGAACCTATTAACAATCCAATAAATAATAATTCCATACTAATTCTTTTTACCTATCTCACCAAGGTGTGTAAATTTAAAACCTTTTTCATATTTAAGACCATATCCTAGAATTCTGTCGAAACAAGCATGCGAAAATAAAATAATTCCACAGAGTTGTACAAATTCGTTTGAATAGTATATTCCAACGAGGTAAATCAAAATAGCGAGGCCCTTGTGATGAAATAGATTATATGAAAAGGCGCCTATTTTATTATTAATCGCATATCCTAGCATTCCAATATCTGGAATCAAAAATAAAGCCAAGAATAACCACCAAGAAAAGGATAATAGGCTAAATAGATAAATTCCTAGCCCAAGCATAGCTAGCTCTTCTAACTGTAAAGTCGATTTCATGAGGATTCTAATATTTTATACAAAATTGGTTTACTAGGAGAAGCATCGTTTTCAAAAGAGGCAATCTGAAGGTTTAACATATAATCTCCATCTTTAATAACATTTTTCACAAATACCATTTCGGTAATGGTAGCATCAAATATTGTTCCTTTTGGATAGTTCCAAAAAGCTTTATGAGCTAATAATTTGCCATCATCTTTTTCTTTATCCACAGACGGTACATCGATTAAAAGGTGTTTTATTCCTAGTTCTCGGATATATATTGCTGCATCTTCTGATAAATAGGGCCAATTAGTATGAGAATGTTGTTTGCTAATTTTTTCATCCGAATTAGGAAGCGTTCTGATAACTAGAGCTTCCGTATTATAATGAATTAATTCTTGCAGCAGACTTTTCGTAATCACAGAATCTTCACCTTTTTTTTCTGGATTTATACTAATAAGTTCTGCGGTAAAAAAGAATTGTTTTAAGGTGTCATTGATACTATAAAACTCTGTTGTTATATGGCCAACACATTCGGTGTGCGTTCCGTGTCCGTGTGGGTTAAAATGGATATTATTAAAATTTGTAGAAGCACCTTCAGAAACTTTACCAATCCAATCTCCATCAGTAACGGGCTCAATTTTTGGAGCGGTTATATACCAGGCGTTTACATTATCAGAGGTTCCTCTTAATGTAATTGAAATATCTAGAGGTTTAGATAGATCTATTTTGTAAAAGCGTTTTTTATCTTGTATAGTAGTAATCATGAGGTTGTACTTATGCTAGTTTTTATATTTAAGAAACTAGTTACCCTAAATTTAACAAGAAAAGATCACTTGCAATCCCATCACTTAAAAACTTTCCTTTTTTAGTAACAATTAATATATCCTCATCAAGAAACAAGAGATGTTCATCTAGATGTTTTTGAGCCTGTTTTAGTAGATATTCTTTATATGTAAGTCCAAAATCGTCTTCAACTTTTTTTAGCGAAACTCCCCAAATAGTTCTTAATCCTGTCATTACGTATTCATTGTATTTGTCAGTAGTGGTAAGTTCTTCAATTTCTTTTGGGAGTTTGTTTTCCTGTAGCGATTTGATATATTTTATATTGTTTTTAATATTCCAGCTACGTTCTTTGCCATTATATGAATGTGCAGAAGGACCAATTCCTAGATAATGTTTGCCTTGCCAATATGCAGTATTGTTTTTACTAAAATATCCAGGTTTTCCAAAATTAGAAAATTCATAATATTCAAAACCTTCTTTTTCCATGGTATCTACTAAAATATCGAAATGTTGTTGTGCTAGTTCATCTTTTACCGGAGCAATGACTCCTTTTTCGATAAATGAAGATAGTGCTGTATTTGGTTCTACAGTTAATGCATAGCTTGATATGTGAGGAATATTAGTATCTAAGGCTATTTTTAAGTTTTCTTGCCATCGCTCTGAAGACATTCCTGGAATACCATAAATCAGATCAATTGAGATATTATCGAAATATTTACTTGCTATCGATAAACAAGTCTTAGCTTCATTGTCATTATGAGCTCGGTTCATAAGTTTTAAATCTTCATCAAAAAATGATTGAATACCAATACTAAGACGATTGACCTCTGTAGAAGCTAATGATTTTATGTATGTTTCGGTAAGGTCATCAGGATTTGCTTCTATGGTAATTTCTACATCATCAGAAACAAGGTAATTCTCGTAAATTGTATCAATAATAAATTTTAATGCTGAAACAGATAATATACTTGGAGTTCCACCTCCAAAATATATTGTTTCTATAACTTCGTGATCATCAATTTCTGATCTTCGTAATTTAATTTCATTACATAACGCAAAAACCATTTGATCTCTCTTTTTACCAGAGGTAGAGAAATGGAAATCACAATAGTGACATGCTTGTTTGCAAAATGGAATATGTATGTAAATACCGCTGATGACTTTAAGTTTTTAGAGTTATAATTGAGTGAGTTAAATCGGATATTATTTTTTTTTGAATTATTATTATTTCTTCACTCGTTTTTCGTTTTGTTTTACAAATGCTGCCCAACCAGTATAGCTTTTACCTACAATATCGGCTCTGCCCATATTATAAAAATGACAAACAGCGGCTGCTAATCCATCTGTAGAATCTAGGTTTTTAGGAAGCGTTTTGATCTTTAAAAGACTTTGAAGCATTTTGGCGACTTGTTCTTTACTAGCATTACCATTACCTGTAATTGCCATTTTTATTTTTTTTGGAGAGTATTCTGTGATAGGCACTTCTCTACTTAATCCAGCCGCCATAGCAACTCCTTGTGCACGACCTAATTTAAGCATAGATTGTACGTTTTTACCAAAGAATGGAGCTTCAATAGCTATTTCATCTGGGTGATATGTTTCTATGAGTTCTATTGTACGTTCAAAGATAAGTTTTAACTTCACGTAGTGATCATCGTATTTGCTAAGTTGTAACTCATTAAGCTGTAAGAAAGACATCTTTTTTTTAACAACTTTAATCAAGCCAAATCCCATGATGGTAGTTCCAGGATCAATACCCAATATTATTTTTTCACTTTCCAATAGCTTTCAATTTATACAAAACTAAGGAATGTAAGTTTAATTAATACTAATTACTAATGGAAGTTTATATCTTGTATTTACAGGAGTACTTCTAGTATGAGCAGGTTCTACATCAGGAAGATTATCAATACTTTCTTCTAAAATGTCTTTAAAATCTGGAATCTGAGATGTTATAAAATCTGGAACTGAAAAGTCTTCAAGAATTATATCCCCATTTTTGGTAATTAACAAAGGAACCCAGATGGTATCATTAATAGGTTCTTTTACTTTAATTGTTTGATCTTGGAGATAGTTTCCTATTTGTTCATTTATGATGGTATGGAAACAACGCTCTATTTCTTCTCCAGAAACGTGTTTACAAGCATCAAATAGAGGAGGTTCATCGACTTGGTTTTTGTCGATTTCATTCCATTTATCCTTTAAAACTTGTTCTTGATTCTCTTTTTTGAGCACTAAATTGTCACAAGAAAATAATGTAAAAATTAAAACAGATATATAATAAAATCGCTTAATCATTGATTAATTTTAATAGCTATAAAAGAACTTAAGTGTTTCTAAGCGCATAAAATTAAAGTTTTTTTTCAGAAGGTTAATATCAATGTGATAAGAATACTCTTTTTACTTTTGTAAATAAATTTATTTTTTTTCAATATTTTTTTTAGTTTTCTCGATTTCTTGTTCGAATTGTCTAATCCTTTTATTGACAGTTTGTTTAAGAAAGTTTATGAATGTATTGTCTTCGTTACTTGCTTCTAGTTTTTTTAAACAATCAGTATAATACTTTAGCTTTACTTTAGGATCCTTATAATAGGCATCGGCAAAAGTTGCCAGTTGGTATTGTGCATTGTGATAATTTGGATTTTCTTTAATTGCCAATTTCATATGTTTAATGGCATTTTCCCATTCTTCTCTATGCCTATAGGTCATGGCAATATTATATAGATCTTCATCTATAGGAACATCTTTAAGTTCTAATGCCATTTTAAAACTAGTTAGTGCTTCATCATACTTTTTGATAGAACTATAGGCTTGAGCTAATCGAGTATACCTTAAAGAGACTTGATTATTAAATGTTAAGGCCTGTAGATATTGTTCAATAGCTTTTTTGTATTCATAATCCTTATGATAACATAAGGCTAGGGAAGCGTGAACAAATTCATTATTATGATTTAATTCGATAAGTTTTTCGAAATATGGTATAGCTTCTGAGTAGTATTTTCTTAAAAGATAGTTTTGTGCAATTACATTAATTAACTCTGGGTTTTCTTGATAAGATGCTAGTCCTTTATTGGCAATATCTTCTACTTTGATGTATTTTCTTTTTTTAAGATAATGTTTTGCAACTTCAAAACAACTTTTCTGATGAGTACTATCTAGTCTAAAGGCTTCTTCGAAATAAATTATCGCTGTA
The DNA here is from genome assembly GCF_003443695.1 of Aquimarina sp. AD1. Taxonomy (NCBI): domain Bacteria; kingdom Pseudomonadati; phylum Bacteroidota; class Flavobacteriia; order Flavobacteriales; family Flavobacteriaceae; genus Aquimarina; species Aquimarina sp. AD1. Next base: position 4,703,967 of record NZ_CP031966.1, read on the forward strand.
GAATCTTTTAATTTTTTCTTGGCAAGCCCTAAACGATATTGGAAATTTGGATTATCATTATGTTTAGCAACCAAGTCTGAGTATACACTATCTGCTTTTTTAAACTTTTTTGTAGACATCAATAATTTTGCATATTCTAATTTTGCAGGAAGTAATTCTGTGTTCATTAGAATTACTTTTTCATAATAATTTAAGGCATCCTTATAAGTACCTTTTGCTTTATGAGCTTTAGCTATTTTTAGAAGTATATAGTCATCCTTCGGAACGATTGTTTTATAGCTTTTTATTGCTTCCGAAAAGTTGCCAATTGTATAAAGACTATCTGCAATTTTTAGTTGAGAGTCTTGAGCCTCAACTTTTATAAAAGTCAAGGCTATTAAAATGTAAAAAAAATATTTTATGCTTTTATGAATTACTACTATCATCTTTATTAATTTCCTGAAGTATAGTTTCTAGATCTTTCATGTTCATATCATTTTTCTTTACAAAAAATGACACCATATTTCTAAAAGATCCATTGAAGTAATTGTTCATTAATTTATTTAATGATTGGTTACTATACTCCTCCTTTTTTACCAACGGAAAGTAGACATATCCTTTCCCTTCTTTACGATGAGAAACAAACTCTTTGTTTTCTAGAATTCTAATTATTGTAGAGATTGTATTATATGCTGGTTTAGGCTCTGACATCTGTTCGATAATAGCAGCGACATTTCCTTCATTAAGTTGCCATAAAAGCTGCATTACTTCTTCTTCTGCTTTGGTGAGTTGTTTCATTTGTTTGACTCTATGTATTTATTTTTTACGTTTAGTTTATTATTGGATTTTTAATATATATAAATCTCCTGTGTATTGTCCATTCATATCAGAAGTTAACATTGCTTTGGCTTCATCTAAAGTGTCATATCTTTCTAGATATACGTATATGTATGAATCTTTTGGGTTTCTGAAGTGCTTAGGTTTAAGTCCTTGTTTTTTTAATTTTGCGATGCCTTTTTCAAAATAACTTTGGCGTTTAAAAATATTCACTACCATATAGTATCCATTTTTGATAGTGTGATTTTCATAGTCTGATAATGTTTCGGTTAGAACTTTTTCTTCTGTAATTATATTCTGTTTTTTAGTTTTTTTTTCAGCTTCTTGGTCGGAGGTGCCGTGTACCTGAAAAACAATTGGCAATGAATATAAAACATTTACTTTTTCTCCATTCGACTCTCCTGGGATCATTTTAGGTAGAGAACTAATTACTCTGTTAGCTTCTTCTTCTAATTCGATAGCTGGTCCACGAGATTGAACTTCTGTGATATTTCCTAAAGTATCTATTTTAAATCTTACAAAGATTCGATTTACCCCAGTTAAACCGATTGACTCTGCAATGTCTACATTGAAATTCCTATTGACGAATTGTTTGATTTCATCAGAGACACATTTTTTTACTTCTTCATTATTTGTTAAATCCTTACAATTCTGTGTCTTTGGTACTTTTTCTACTGCTGCATAAGGGATATTTTGTTCTCTTAAAATTAAGATATGTCTTACATCTACTCCGTCTTTTTTTATTTTATCTACAGTTAGTAAATGCCATCCAAAAGAGGTTCTAAAAGGTTCAGAAATTTCACCTTCTTTTAAGGTAAAAGCAATAGCTTTAAATTTTTCATGAAAAGGAGTGTCTTTTTGTACAAAATATAATCCTCCATTACCTTTGGATCCAGGGTCTTCTGAATATAGTACAGCTCTACTGGCAAAGCTTTTACCATTTTGAATAATATCATTTTTAATTTCTAAAAGTCTATCAACAATCTTTTGATCTACTTTTGATAATGAATCTCTAGTAATTGTTTTTATTGGTTGTTGGATTTGTTCCTCTTCTTTTTCTTCTGTTGGTTCAGTTTCTATAATATCTGAAACCTCTTTTTCATTATTAGAAATATTAGTTTCAGCAGGAATTTCAGTTTCTATCTCAGTATCGACCTTTTCATGAGATAGTGAATTAGTCAATTCTTTAATCTCATCTGTTATTTTTTCGGATGAAATATTTGCAATAGCAACAGCTTTTTGAGAAAAAGCGGTAAATGTAAGCATAACTACTAATAACGGTACAATAGCTAAGTATTTTAATTTAGCATTGGATTTTGATTTCGTTTTTTGAAGCATGATGATTCTTTTTTTAAGTAATTTATGATTGAAGAAATTATTAGTAAACTTTACATTTTTAGTCTGGAAATTAGAGTTAAGTAATTGTTCATAATATGCTCTCTTTCCTAATTGTCTAATAGCGGATGCATCAGAGATATATTCGTGTAAAGTGATGATTCTAGAGTGATATATGTAAATCAAAGGATTAAACCAGAAAAGGATTTTGATTATTTCGAACCAAATGAGATCTAATGTGTGCTTTTGTTTTAAATGCACGATCTCATGAATTAGAATTTTGTTTTTTTCTGTTTCCGATAATTCATTTCCAATGTATATAGTGTTCCAAAAAGTAAAGGCATCTTTACTATCAGGTAATATTCTAACAGGGAATTTCCTGATCATCCCTTTAGAAGATTTTTGTTTTAAAGAACGAATGATTAGTATTTTTCTAATAAATAAGAACACGGCTACGGAAACTCCGATTATATAAAGAACTAACCACCAGTTTATATTTAGAGATGCTGAAGAAACAGTATTTGCAACTTCAATAGTATTATTCGAAATTCTTTCCCCGATAAAAACAGTGGGTAAATTAACTACATAATCGTCTGGGATAGTTTCTTGGATACTTTTAACCTTAATAAAAGGTAGAGTCAAAGAAAGTACAGAAGTAACTAAAAGATATACTCTATTTACAGTGAAAAAAGTATCTTTTTTGTGAAACATGTCGTACGCTAATAAAAATATTAACTGAAATAATATAGTTTGAATACAATATTGAAGCATATCTGTTAGTATTAATTATTTATAGTTTACTCTATTAATGTGTATGTTCATCTAACATATCTAATGAAATAGAATATGAAGGAACATTAAGACCTTGTGGTGATATAATTGTATTAAAATCAAGAATATCTTGGCCTTCTTCTTCTATTTTTTTGTTGGTAAACGAAAGCACACATTTTTCGTTTTTTTCTTCTTTTTTATAACCTTCTCCATACACAATTTTTAAGTGATACTTGCTTTCCGGAATGTTTCTAATGAAGTATTCTGCATTCTTAGGCAGGTGTATAGTCCTTACGCTTTTTAGCGTTTCTAAGTTAACAATATTGATAATTACTTCAGCATTTTTTCCATTGGTTACTTTTAGATAATTATCTAATTTATAGTCGTATCTAGTTTCATCAGAATTTGCACAATAAGGCTCAGCTTCTTTTTTGGATATATCATTTGTTTTGATCCCATTGTTGTAAGCTGCTGCTTTTTCAGAAATTTCGCCTTTTTTTTCCTCCTGATTAACATTTCCTTTGTTATCGGTATTGTTACTTTTAGAATCTTTAGGTAAGAAATCTAATGCTAAAGAATAAGAAGGTACATTTTTCCCTTTTTCATTTATGATAATATTATAATCGAGAACGTCTTCTCCAGTTTCGGAAATAAACTCTGTTGCAAAACTCCCCGAACAATAACCATCTTTTTCCTCTTCTTTATACTGATTTCCATAGACAGCATCAATTCGATATGTACCTTGAGGTATGTTTCTAACAAGATGAGTCTGAGACTTGTAAACTATAGCTGTTCTAATAATTTCATTTGTAGTTAAAGAGACAATTTTGGCAATTATATCAGCATTTTTTCCATTTGTAATTTTTAAGTAATTATCTAACGTATAATCATACTTAGAACCTTTGTTAAGACATGAAGGCTGATTACTAGTTGCTATTTTTTTATTAATATCAGTGCTCTCTCCTTCTACCATAGTAGCGTCTTCTGATTTAGATGTACCATCATCTTTACAAGAAGTGTAGGTAAGGATTCCCGTAATGACTGGTATTAATAGTAGGTATTTAAATTTGGCAATAGATTTTGATTGGGACTTTTGTAACATAAGTATTCGTTTTTTGATTAATGATTGATTGAAAAATTGATTGATAAAAGTTATTTTTTCTGTTTGAAAAGCAGAATTAAGTAACTGTTCTATATAATTTCTTTGATTTACTTTATGTATAGTAACGGAGTCAGCGATATATTCGTGGAGTAGGGTGATCCTAGCTTGATAAATATATATTAAAGGATTCCACCATAATAATACTTTTAATATTTCTATACCGATTTGATCAATAGTATGTTTATGATTTACATGAACCAGTTCGTGTGAGATGATATTTTTCTTTTCTTCTTCAGTTAAAGCATCTCCTAAAAAAATGGTATTCCAAAACGAAAATGCATGAGAGCTATTAGGGAGTATTACTATTCTTTTGTCAAAAGCTTTAGAAATATTAGAAACATTCCTTAGTATATGAAGTTTATGGAATTTTAATATAAGAACTACTATGCTGATCATTATTCCTATTAAGTATACTATTAATGACCAATTAACAGACTCAGAGGAAATATTATAAATATCATTGGTTTGGTTTCCGTTCAGTAGGGTGCGTTCAGTAGAGGCTATAATTGTTCTTTCAATAGTAGAAACATAAGCTCCGGTGGTGCTAGAATTAAGAAAGTCAATCTCTATAAACGGCAGTGCTAGCGATAAGAATGGTACTATCAATAGATATAGACGATTCCAATTAAAGAAAGTATCTTTTTTATGTAACAGGTCATAAATCAAAAGAAATACTAACTGAAATATTAAGATTTGGAGTAGGTAATAAAACATATTTTCTTTTTTAGTAAAACTGTTAAGGCTTTGTCAATCTAGAGTCTGAGTATTCATGATTAAAAAAAAGAATATCAGACTCAAATTGACGACCCCAATGTTGTTTTGTAGGTAACTACATCTATTCAACTAATACTTTAGTTGAATAGCAAATATATGTATTTTTTTGTTTTAACTAAATTTTTAGTTAAAAAAAATAAAAAATTATGATTTTTAGTTGTTTTTTGTGGAGTAAGTTTTGGTGAATTCTACAGGAAATATTCCATGTGCTCTATTAAAGTATTAAAAATAAATAGCTTAAAATGAAATAACGAGTTTAGAGCTAATGTGGTTTATAGATTAGTGATAGTGTTTTTAACCTCGAATTGAATTAAAATTGTATAGAATTCTTGAGAATTTAATATAGTCTTTGATTGCGGATTTGCGGGAATAATATCTGGAAATGACATCAAAGTTCTAATAGCTTCTTTTTCTAATTCCGGTGAGCCTCCTTTGACTTGTATGTTTTTGATTTGACCATCATTAGAAATATTAAATCTTGTATAAATACGATTGAATCCAGATTGAGCATAGGAAGATACGGATCTAACATTGTAATTATTTTTAGCATATTGTTCTATATCTTTACAAACACAATGCTTTCTAACACGTTCGATATTTTTGTTTTTGCACTTAACCGTGGTGGGCTTTTTTTGTGAATAAGCAAAAAAACCAATAAAAATGATCATGATAGTAGTAAGAATATACTTTTTCATTTCGGGGGCAGGATAGGTTAATAAAGTATTTTATTTTCCTACAAATTTATAGTTTGTAAGAATTTTACGTGTTAATACAACTTTAAGAATTATATTAAAAAAGTAATAGTACAGTAACAATATTGTTTTTTATTAGTCTAATAAATTACTATGGATATAGCTTTAGTCATAATAGGATTTATTTTATGTTTAGTTGGGATTATTGGTAGTTTTCTGCCTGTACTACCGGGACCTTTTACTTCATGGATAGGTCTTTTAATATTGCATTTTACAAATGTTATTCCTCAAAATTGGACTTTTTTAGGGATTACGTTGGCTATAGCATTAGTAGTTTGGGTGCTTGATTATGTAGTCCCAGCATGGGGAACAAAACATTTTGGCGGTACCAAGTATGGTATGATAGGGAGTTCTGTAGGACTTATCATAGGGTTGTTGTTTCTGGGGCCATTGGGGATTGTTATAGGGCCTTTTGCTGGAGCATTTATCGGTGAACTTATAAAAGACAGTAATGATTCTGGTAAGGCTTTAAAAGCAGCTTTTGGTTCATTTCTTGGTTTTCTTGCTGGTACTTTCGTAAAATTTATAGTATCCGTAGCTTTTGTGATTTTATATATCAATAAAGTTTGGGAGCATTGGGGGGAATTGTTTTAGTAATAAACAATAAAAAAGAGCGTCTCCACGCTCTTTTTCTTCACACAAATCATCTTAATTTAGGGGCTTATTCTAAAATTAAAACTCACTTTTATAAAAACTTTCATCTTGGGGGTAATGAAAGCACTAACTCATTTTCACTTTGTAAAGATAGTATAAAAAAGCTTATCACCAAATTATTTACGCACTTTATCTATAAAAAAGTGCATTTTAACATATTTTAGTCTATTTTATTTGATTTTAGTAGGATTAAGACTACAGTTGTTAAATTTAACATTGAATAATTATACAAATATGTTTTTTCTCTAGGAATATAGTAGTAGGGGGTTCTAAGTTTTAAAAGAGATTTTTAGAATTCTGTGGCTTTTGATTTTGTGAGTTTAAGAATCTTACATATAGTATTAAATTAAAAAAAGCCTCTCCGTTTTCAGGAAAAGCTTCTCATTGGTTTACTAAACCACCCACGCAAACGGCGTGGGACAACACAACTTCGTTAATTGCAAAAAAAAGCTTCAATGTTAGTTGAAGCTTTTGCAATTTGCGGTCTGGACGGGACTCGAACCCGCGACCCCCTGCGTGACAGGCAGGTATTCTAACCAACTGAACTACCAGACCATTGCCTTATTGCGGATGCAAATATACACCTCATTTTAAAACCCGCAAATGTTTTTTCAACTTTTTTTAGTTTATTTTTTGTCGATTTATACAAATTTCTGCCTTTCAACAAGATATGTTGTGAGAATTTTGTCAAAATCTTTTGTAATATCAGCTTCTACATATTTTATTTTATACTGTGAACATTTTAACTTGAGTTCATAAAAATAAGATGCGACCGCTTTCTGATAATTTTCTTTAATATTATCTGCATATAAATTTACGTGCTCACCAGTCTCTACATCTATAAATCTGGTAGGACGATTATTAAAATCAAAGTTTAGCTCCTTAGTGCTATCAAAGGTATGGAACAGCACTACTTCGTGTTTGTTATATTTAAGATGTCTTAAGGCTTCAAATAATTTTTCGGGACTTGACGTGGCCTGCAACATGTCTGTAAATAAGAAAATCAAAGATCTACGATGGATTTTTTCTGCAATTTGATGTAAAAAAGTATAGGTATCGGTATTTTTTGAAGTTGGAGTAGAAGTTACAATTTGACTTAACTTGCTCAGAAGCATTTGATGATGCCTCTCGCTACCTTTTTCTTGAGAATAATAATCATAAGTATCACTGTAAATACTTAATCCAATAGCATCACGTTGTTTTTTGAGTATATTCATTAAACAAGCAGTTGCCAGTACCGAAAAACTAACTTTATTTAGCGATCCTAAATGATGTTCTTTAATCTCTGGATAATGCATTGAAGAAGAATTATCAATAATAATATGACACCTTAAGTTGGTCTCTTCTTCATACCTTTTAGTAAATAATTTATCTGTTTTCGCATATAGTTTCCAATCTATGTGCTTTGTACTTTCTCCGTTATTATATACTTTATGTTCTGCAAATTCCGCAGAGAATCCATGAAAAGGACTTTTATGCATTCCAGAAATAAAACCTTCTACCACTTGTTTAGCTAAAAGTTCAAGATTCGTAAAGCCTCCAGTTTTGTTAATTTCATTTTGGATATTCATCCTTCGCTACGTATTAAGAGTATTCGTTTTAATAATTCAAACAATATACGGATACTAAATTACTAATCCTGCCAGCCATAAGCGAAATTTTTCTTTTGGTTTTTTCTTTTCATTTGTTTGTAGTTGTTTTAAGGTTAACCAAAAATCGTGCTTGTTTTCTTTATATTTACAAATATAATCGAGGATTTTTTATCGGATACCTATACGGATATCACACCAGATGATAAGTTTTCGCCATTTAAAGTCAAAAAGATTAAAGATAAATGTGATGCGTCTGATACTATTATAGCTATATGTATGCAAAGAGATGCTAAAGAACGAGTTCCAGAATGGGAAGAAATAGCTGCAACTGCTATGGCTGTCCAGAATATGTGGCTTACATGCGCATCTAATAACGTTGGATGCTATTGGAGTAGTCCCGTATCAATAAAATATGCAGACCAGTTTTTTGAACTTGAAGAAGGAGAAAGGTGCCTAGGTTTTCTTTATATAGGTAATTACGATAAAGAAGATGAGTTATCTTCTAAAAGAAATCCAGTCGAAGAGAAAGTAAAATGGTTCGATTAGTAAATAAAAAACCCTTCCAAATTGGAAGGGTTTTTACATATATATGACTATATATTATTGCTTTTTAAGTGCATCAGTAGCTTTATTAGCTCCGTCTTTTACTGCATCTTTTGCAGCATCAACTGCATCACCAGCAGCGTCTTTTGCAGCATCAACTGCATCACCAGCAGCATCTTTTGCAGCATCAACCGCACCGTCTACTGCTTCTCCAGCAGCAGCTTTTACTGAATCTACTACTTCTCCAGCAGCTTCTTTTGCTTCTTCAACTGCTTCTCCAGCAGCTTCTTTCGCTTCTTCAGCAGCTTCTTTTACTTCTTCAACAGCTTCATTAGCAGCATCTTCTGCTTTTGTTGTGTCTTTACAAGAAGTTACTGAAACAGCTAACGTTAGAGCAATTGCTCCTAAAAATAATCTTTTCATAATTGATAGATATAGTTAATTGGGTTATTGAACGCCAAATTTAACATTTTATTTTATATATTGTTTTTTTCGATCAAGTATTTCCAATACCTTTTTGGAAGATGTTGTATATGTAGTTTTGAATTTTTCCTGGATTTTATATTAACGTTGTCAAAATACGTTTTCCATAATTGTTGAAATTCCAACTCATCATTAGTATAATATTCTTTGTTAATTGTAGTAGTGTGTTTGGAAAAATAGTCTAAAGTAATTATCTCTACTTTCTGAAGGTTATAAAATATTCCATAAGCTCTTTTAATATCATAGATTAACCATTTTTGATCCGCATAGCGATCCGTAAAGTGGTGTATTAATAAAGGTAGTACATTAAAATCAGGTTCTACAGTGGCAGTGTAGATTTCATCTTTAGTTTTTTTAAATCTTACAAAAGCTTCCATACGGTGTTTCTCTCTACTAACCATCTTTGCTACTTGGCTTATTTTAAGAATATCTTTGCTGCTATAATCAATAAATTTAGAATTTGTGGCCTTAAAAGTATTCTTTATATAAGAAAATATGGTGTTTTCGACACCTTTAATTTCACTTAAGAATGCCCTGAAAAGAATTTTCTGTTGTGATATGTCGGTTTTATCCTTGATCCCTTTCCAGACTCTTTTTGCTTTAGTTTTATCCGTATGAATTATTTCGGAAATCGTAAATAGTTGATTATTTATTTCTTGTTGTTTTTGTATAATTGGCGAATCAATTTTTTGTTCATAGATCATAAAAACACATGATAGGAATCCATCAAAACTTCCATCGTATTGTAAAATAGTTTGTGGATTCATAGTATTACGTTTAAGGAAATAAGCTGAGTTGATTTGTAAAATATTTATTGTGCTTACTTTTGGAAGAATTCACAATAAGTTTTTTTAAGTCTAATGGAGCTATATCTTTATGAAAAAAATTGGTAGAATTACAGGTTATAAAATATTTGGACCTGTTTAGAGAGATACCAATTGCCTTAAGATGTGACCAATCTAATTTTCTAAATCTTCTAGCTTGTAGTATTTTGTATACGGATTGCATTCCGATTCCAGGTACTCTAGCAATTATATTTTTATCAGCTGTATTAATATCAATCGGAAAAACTTCCATGTTTCGTAAAGCCCAGCTCAATTTTGGATCTATATCTAACTCTAGGTTTTTATGTTGATCGTTTAATAATTCCTGGATTGAAAATCCATAAAAGCGAAGTAACCAATCAGTTTGGTATAATCTGTTTTCTCTTAAAATTGGCACCTCAGTCTGTATAGAAGGTAGTCGATTGTCCGTGGTTATTGGTATATAACCTGAGTAATAGACTCTACGCATATTAAATTTTTGATAATAATAGTTTGCAGAATACATAATATCTCTATCGCTCTCTCCTGTCGCTCCAATAATCATCTGAGTACTTTGACCTGCGGGAGCATATTTAGGAGTGTTTTTTATCGATTTTCGTTCAGATTTATACCGAATGATTTCATTTTTCACCTTTCTCATAGGTTTTATAAAATCTTCATGTTTTTTGTCTGGGGCCAAAAGTTTTAGTCCTGATATTGTAGGAATTTCTATGTTAACGCTTAATCGGTCAGCGTAAAGTCCAGCTTCTCTCATAAGTTCATCACTTGCACCAGGAATTGATTTTAAATGAATGTAACCATTAAAATTCTCTTCTAGTCTTAGTTTCTTTGCCACGGCTACTAAGCGTTCCATTGTATAATCAGAATTTTTGAAAATTCCAGAACTTAAAAATAAACCTTCTATATAGTTTCTTCTGTAAAAATTTATGGTCAGGTCGACTACTTCTTGGATTTTAAATGCGGCTCTTTTTATGTCATTGCTTTTTCTTGTAACACAGTATGCGCAATCAAATATACAGTGATTGGTAAGTAAAATTTTTAATAAGGATACACAGCGTCCGTCTTCTGTATAACTATGGCATATACCCATTCCAGTATTATTGCCTAATCCTTTTTGCGTATTTGCTCTTTTTCCTCCACTACTTGCACAAGATACATCGTATTTAGCTGCATCGGCAAGAATCGATAGTTTTTCAGTGATTCTATCAAACGACATACGAATTTTGATTGGATGTCTTGATTTCGTGCTTTAATGCTCTAAATATTTCTTCAATGTCAACAAGGATTTGATAATCTGTAAAACGCAATACGGTTATACCCAAAGAATGAATGTGTAATTTTTTAGGAGCATCCTGACTATATACTTCAGAAAATTCGTGGGCATATCCATCTATTTCTATAGCAATTTTTAATACAGGACAATAAAAGTCAAAAATATAATTGCCAACCTTATGATTCCTAATGAAATAAAATCCTTTTTTGGTTAAACCCTCATAAAGTTCTTCTGTTGCTGGGATAGAATTATTTAATGAATACTTAATGATTTTTTCTGATTCCGGTTGATGTAATACAATTTGTGATCTCATAAGATTATAGTTGACTAGTAATTTTTCCAAATTTATGGAATTATTCCAATAAAATAAAAATGAAATAGTGTTAAAATTGGAATTATTCCAAAAAACAGTATATTTGTTACATAATTATCCCTAACCGGAGTAACCGAAATGTATGCTAATAAATAAATAATAGTTGTATGGATAATTTAACTAACCAAACCATTCAACGCTTTAAATCAATCCGTGAGGAAAATCATTTTACACAATCTGATTTTGCTAAAATTTTGAATATTAAAAATTCTACTGCGGATATAGAAAGAGGAAAAACAAAGATTTCAGGAAAAGTAGTTTCTAAATTACTTCAGGAGTTTGGAGTGAATCCTTTATGGTTGTTTGGCGAGAGTGATCAAAAGAGAATTCAGTTACATAATGGTGATGTTACACCTAAGGTTGTTACCGTGGATTCGGAGAATAATGAAAATATTGTTCTTGTAAATGTAAAGGCGGCAGCTGGTTATCCGCATAACGTTCAGGATGTGGATTGGTATCAACAATTACCTGCGTTTGATATACCATTGCCAGAATATAGGAATGCTACGTATAGAGGGTTTCAGGTAGAAGGAGATAGTATGTTGCCTGTTTTGGAGCCTAAAGAGTGGGTTATTGGAAAAGCTATAAATAGTCTTTCAGAATTGAGTAGTAATGCTTTGTATGTTGTAGTTTTACAGGATAGTGTTGTGGTAAAGAAAGTTAGAAAGAATGAAGATTCTTCAGTATTGACGTTAATTTCTCTAAACGCTGATTACTTACCATTTACAATCCAAACACATCAAATAGTAGAGGTTTGGGAAGTGAATAGTAAACTGAGTTTTAATATTGATGCAAATTCTGATACTGCAAGTATTAAACAATTACAGGATGCAATGATGGTTTTGACTTCTGAAGTTAGAAGTTTAAAAAATTAATCTATAAATCCATGCTTTCTTGCGTGTTCTTCCGCTTCTTGTGATGAGTGAACAAGTAGGATAGGAGTAATGGTAAAAGAATTAATAATATCCATGATTCTTTTTTCTTTTCTCTTGTGATTAACACTTCTCAGATAAATTGCTAATATTCGGTCGGGAAATTGTCCTGCTATTTCTGTATAAATATGTGCATCTTTTTCGCCACTGTCTCCAATAAGTATGAACTTTAAATTAGGATATATTTTTAGGATATTTAAAATTTCTGACTGTTTATGTGGAGCTGTTGGTTTTGGTGTTTTGTCAAAAGGTGTTCTGAAATCTCGTAATAAAATAGGTCCTTCTGGGAAGTAATGTTTTTTTAAAAAAGCGGTTAAATAATCATATAAGTTCCAAGGACTATTACTAACATAAAAAATTGGATTAGTTGATTTTTTGGCTTTACCTAGTTTAAGTTTCTGATAAAATTGGACAGTTCCTTCAAGCGGCAGTCTTCTATCAAAATTTTTAAAAAAAGTGTTTGCAATAACTCGCCACTTTAAGATAGATGCTACACCTGTATGCAGAATTGTATCATCAATATCACTGATTATACCATAAGAAGCTTTTTTAGAAGGAACTAACATTTTTCCCTTAAAGATATTTGATTGAATTACTTTCTTGTTACCTGTAGTTTGATAGGAAACTATATAATTAATATATCCTTCTTTATTTAGTAATTCATTAGAGTTTGATATAATTTCATCAAAATTATAGTATCCTTCGGCATCCGTGGTTGTAGTGTATTTTTGTCCATTAGATAATTTTAGATCGATATGCGCTTTTCTAATTTCATCACTTTCGAACTGTCGATAAATGTTTCGTAATGTTTTTAAAGTTCCTGTATTTCCATCAAAATTGACATTCTCATCTTCTAGTGCTCTTCCAGTTGCCCTTAATCTGTTTGTAGTTCCATATCCTAAGTAAGAATTAATTCGTAATGGTTTTTTTTTGAACATTATAATTGTAATTATGCTGCAATATAAAGATAAAAAACCCCGCTAAATAGCGAGGTTTTTTATTAAATAGCTTTAAATATTATTTTATTGAAGCTTTAATTTCTTCAATTTTTATTTTTACATCTTTCTCAGTCCCTTTAAGTTTTTTTACTTCGGTAGAAGTTTTTCCATTGACAGTTTTAGTTATGGTAACTTTAGCATTTGCCATATCACCATCCATATTCATTTCAACTTGAATTAGTTTTCCTATTTTATCAGAAGAAGATGTTGTTTCTATAACTTCTATTTCATTTGTTGCAACGGCAGTTTCAGAAGTGTGTCCGCCAAGAATAGGTGCAATTACAAGACCGATTAGACATGTTAATTTAATTAAGATGTTCATGGATGGTCCAGAAGTATCTTTAAAAGGATCTCCAACTGTATCTCCCGTTACGGCTGCTTTGTGAGCATCGGAACCTTTGTAAGTCATTTCTCCATTTATTTCTACACCTGCTTCAAATGATTTTTTAGCATTGTCCCAAGCTCCACCGGCGTTATTTTGGAATATAGCCCATAAAACACCAGAAACTGTAACTCCGGCCATATATCCACCTAACATTTCTGCTATAGCCTGATTATTCATTCCAAAAATCATGGGAATAAAAGCTATTGCTAATGGAAACCCTATAGTCAGCAATCCTGGTAACATCATTTCTCTTAAAGAGGCTTTAGTAGAAATTGCGACACATTTGTCATACTCTGGTTTTCCAGTTCCTTCCATAATTCCGGCAATCTCTTTAAATTGTCGACGCACTTCATATACCATTTCCATTGCTGCTTTTCCTACAGCATTCATCGCTAAAGCAGAGAATACTACAGGTACCATTCCACCAACAAATAACATGGCTAATACAGGTGCTTTAAAGATGTTGATTCCGTCAATTTCTGTAAATGTTACATATGCAGCGAATAGAGCTAAGGAAGTCAACGCTGCAGATGCAATAGCAAATCCTTTTCCAGTTGCGGCTGTCGTGTTTCCTACTGAGTCTAAAATATCAGTTCGCTCTCTTACGATTGGTTCTTGTTCACTCATTTCTGCAATTCCTCCTGCATTATCAGCAATAGGTCCAAAAGCGTCAATTGCTAATTGCATTGCCGTTGTAGCCATCATAGCAGATGCAGCCATAGCTACACCATAAAATCCAGCAAAAGCATAAGATGCCCAAATAGCTCCTGCAAATAATAAGACAGAAGAAAAAGTCGAAATCATACCAGTAGCTAGACCAGCGATAATGTTAGTTCCTGCTCCAGTACTTGATTTTTGTACAATTTCTAATATAGGCTTTTTGCCTAAACCTGTATAATATTCAGTAACGGCAGAAATTACTCCTCCTACAAAAAGACCAACCAATGTAGCGTAAAATACCCGCATTGCAGAAATATCTATTAAACCTTCTCCGAAAAATTCCATTTTCATGGTTTCAGGAAGCATATATGTACATAGACCAAAACAAGATGCAGCTACTAATGCGATTGATGTCCAGTTTCCGATATTAAGAGCTCCCATAACTTGGGCTTCTTTAGCATCGTTACTTTTTATTTTTACAAGCATCGTTCCGATAATAGAAATAATAATTCCAGCTCCTGCTATTGCAACAGGTAATAAAACAGGTCCAATACCATCAAACCCTTCACTGACAATATTTCCTCCCATATCTTTAATGATATAATTACCTAATACCATTGCCGCTAATACTGTGGCTACATAGGAACCAAATAAATCTGCACCCATACCTGCAACATCTCCAACATTATCTCCAACATTGTCCGCAATTGTAGCGGGATTACGAGGATCATCTTCTGGGATCCCTGCTTCTACTTTTCCAACTAAATCTGCTCCTACATCAGCGGCTTTTGTGTAAATTCCTCCACCAACACGAGCAAACAAAGCAATAGATTCAGCTCCTAAGGAGAATCCTGCTAAAGTTTCCAGAACAACAGTCATATCAGATGTGTTGGTCCATTGTCCTCCCATAAAATAATGAAAAAAGACAATGAAAAAAGCAGTTAATCCTAAAACTGCTAAACCTGCAACACCAAGACCCATTACTGTACCTCCACCAAAGGAAATCTTTAGCGCATTTGGTAAGCTATTACGAGCTGCTTGTGTAGTTCTTACATTTGTTTTGGTAGCAATTTTCATCCCTATATTACCTGCAAAGGCAGAGAAAACCGCTCCAAATATAAAAGCAATAACAATTAACCAATGAGTAGTTGGTACTACAAAAGATACAATGGTAAGTAAAACACTTACTATTACTACAAATATTGCAAGTAATTTATACTCTGCATTTAGGAAAGCTAAGGCTCCTTCGTATATATGATCTGAAATTTCTTTCATTTTTCCATCACCGGCATCTTGTTTCATTACCCAAGATTTTTTAACCAGCATATAAATAAGCCCTAGTAATGCCAAAACAATTGGCATATAAATCATATTTGATTCCATTAAATGTATTTTTAGTTAATTAGTCACTAAATGTAGTAAAATAAAGCTAAAAAGAAAAAGCGCAATATTCTTTACAAAATATTGCGCTTTTATTTATTTTTTGTATGGACTTTAGTGAATACTGAATAAACCTTTTGGTTTATTTGGCATATCCTCAAAACGTTTTACACAGGCTTTGATAATTTCTCTGGCTTCATCTATATTTCCCCAGCCACCAACATCTACTTTTTTCTCTTCTAAATCTTTGTATACTTGGAAGAAATGTTCTATTTCTTTTATAAGGTGTGGATTCATTTCTTTTAGATCGGCTAAACGACTAGCGATAGGATCTGCTACAGGTACACAAATGATTTTTTCATCTGGACCTTTTTCATCCGTCATATGAAAAACACCTATTGGTTTAACTTCTATTACACATCCAGGAAATGTAGGTTCTGTTACCAATACTAGAACATCAAGTGGGTCACCATCTAATGCCAAAGTTTCTGGGATAAATCCATAATCTGCTGGATACATCATAGAAGAAAAGATCATGCGATCATAGCGGATCTTTTTTATATCAAAATCGTATTCGTATTTATTTCGGCTTCCTTTTGGAATTTCGATTAGTACATCGAAACTATCGCGATTTGCTGCGCTCATATTATTATTCTCATTTTTATGGGCGGCAAATATAAGTATTACAAGGGTTTGGTTAAAATTTATAACCAAAAATAACAGATTTTTGTGCTAATATTTAATGTTACGGTAACCTTAAACCTTTTCGTAAAAATAATAGTACAGTTTATAAAATAAATAAGCAAAAATATAAAGCTTGATAAAAGAGATTAAATCATATAGAATTTATCTCTTTTAGAAATAGAACCCGAAAGATCCTGTTACTCCAAAATCACGGGCATCAGGGTTATCGAAGTAATTTCCTCTAAAGTGAAAATCAATTCTGAATACTTTAAAGATATTTCCAACTCCAACACTATATTCCCAGTAGATTTCTTCATCCGGAGCTCCTACAGTTTGTAAGAAACCAGAGGCATCTAGTGCGATATTTTCATCAGATAACTCACCCCAAACTCCTCGAATGCCAACAAGTTCTCGTAAATTTAATTTTCTAAGTAACGGTATTCTAGAAAAAATTCTACCATTAAAATTATGTTCAATATGTACAGCGGCATAAGTATCTGTAACAAATTCGTAAAAATTTAATAACGGAAATGTATTTTGAATTGATAAGTATGTCTGATTACCAGGTACAACACTTAGCAGTCCTAAAGGTACTTCTCCAAACGTTTTACCTACTTCTAAAGAGCTACTAAGAACACCAAAACCACCAATATTCCATGGTTGCCTATAGAAGAATTGAAGTTTTTGATACTCAAAATCACTTTCTAAGATATGATCTAGTCCTAAAGAATAATTAAGGAATAATTGTGCATAGTCGCCATCGTTTACTGTTATTTTATCTACACCGTATCCGGTTGTTTTACGTCCTGGATAATAGGCCAGCGTAGTAGCTATTTCTGCTTGCTTAATTTCAGATTTTATTTCACCAGTTTCAGGATCGAAAAAGTCAAGACTAAATAAATCATCATCTGCTGGTTTTAATGTTCTATATGATCCAGTGACTCCTATAGTGAAATTCTTTCGTGGTTCTATTTGCATCGAAAAAGCCGATAGGTTAATTGATGTTAATCTACTGTTATCACCTGTGGCAACTATCGATGAAGAGGCTAAACTTCGTCCCTCGACATCGTTTGTGTTAGTTAGACTGGCTCCTAATTGTTCTACATCTCTTCGATTTCCAGCTGAAACTATTAATCTTGACTTTCTGTCTACTAGATATTTTCCAGAAATTCCGTATTTAAACTTATTATCTCTAAAACCGTAAGCTCCATATCCTTCTATCCTCCATCTATCATTTGCAGTAAAATACGTGCGACCTCCAGCTCTTAATCTAAACCCTTCAATCGTATTATATCCCACTGTAGAGAATAAAGGACCAAAATCCCATCCATTAAATTCTACATAACCTGTAGCTAATATGGTACCTACGTTATAAAGTCTTTTAAAAGCTTTTACTGTTCTAAGGGTGTCTAGTAATTTGTATACTTTTTGTTCGTCTTTGTTCAGATCTTCCATTCTGGCGTTAGTCCAAAAAGAATCGTCTCTATTATAAATATCTTGATTATAAGGGTCTACTTGGCTTTGGTAGAATTTTTTATCTTTCTTTTGGTCAAATTTGTAATTATCATAAAGGGTAGTTCTTTTACCATACATTCCCCTAGATTTCTCCTTTTTATTAAAAGCAAAATCTGATTGAAAATAATCTTTGGTAATAAGGAAAATGGAATCATTAAGAACATCAAATTCCTGTTCGATGTATAAGTCTTTTACCCAGTTAATATTAGCACTTTTGGTAACTTCTAGGTTGATTTCTTTGATTGCCCAAGTAG
Source organism: Aquimarina sp. AD1 (assembly GCF_003443695.1). Lineage (NCBI taxonomy): Bacteria > Pseudomonadati > Bacteroidota > Flavobacteriia > Flavobacteriales > Flavobacteriaceae > Aquimarina > Aquimarina sp. AD1. The sequence goes on from NZ_CP031966.1 coordinate 4,722,127, forward strand.
TGTCATTTACCCAAAAATCTCCTTTAAAAGTAAGTTCATTTTTTCTTCTAGGATAGTAGATAATGTTATAACACCATTTGTTTCCTATGTAAGCACTGTCTGATAAGACGTAATTATATACATTGATCCCAGTTCTAGAAAGAGGACTGGTAAAACTTTTGTCAAAAAACTTTAGATAATTGTCATAGATATCGTAATCAGAATATAAATCTTTTACGAATGCTATAAGAGTTTGATTATCGCTAAAACCTGCATTTTTATTACCTTTTAAAACCTCTTTAAGTTCGTTTAACTCATTATCACCATATACCTTAGAAATTGCTTCGTTAAGAAAGATAGGGAGGTAGGTTTTACCGGTAATTCTCGAAGTATCAATATCTTCGAAAATAAATTCCATACCATTAAAAATTCTACTATTAACTAGAGCGCTATCAATGGTGTTTAGATCGAATTCAAGTTTTTCGTACTTATCATAATTATACTGCTTAAACTTTTTAACACCATTTTCTCTTCTATTATCCCAAATTTTACGAAGAATATCTATAGCTGGGTTATTTTTTTTAGAAGTCTTTCCTTTATAAATGACAACTTCGTCTAATGAGGCCGCCTCTTCTTCTAAAACAACTTCCATGTTATAAGTGGTGCGTTTAGAAAGTTTTATTGTTTTTGTTTCAAAACCAATAAAAGATACCTTAATACTACTGTGATTTTGATCAGATTCCATATAGAATTTACCATTTTCATCCGTAATAGTTCCAATAGTTGAATTTACGAAAACAATGTTTGCAAATGGAACGGATTGTTTATTACTATCATAAACATAACCACTTACTTTAGTTTGTGCGAAAACGAAGGAGTTGCTAAAAGCAAAAAATAATAACCCTAAAACCCAATATTTCATCTAATATTTTTAAATAATTATGATTAGCATCATTAAATTAATTTGATTTTAAAAAATCAAAAAGGAGCAATTAAGCCCTTTTTTTATTAGTCAATTAGTATGTTGTAACCTAATTCTATAGTATCAATTTAATGTTGCTCTATCTAAAACACATCAATATATAAAAACCCTACCTCTTATATTTTACAAATCCAAAAATGTTTTGTGTTAAGCTTTTGATTATAGAGCTTAACACAAAACATTTTTAAATATATAAACTCAAAATTTCAAAGTGCCCTAAAAATTGACGTTTGTAAACTTGTGATATTTCATCAAATTTCGAGCCAACTTTTATGATGCAGCAAATCAAAATTTAAAAATCTATCAGACGCAAAGAAAAAGGGTTCCTTTTATTTATACATTACTTTTTTGACAGCTTTAACAACATCTTTACTGTTTGGTAACCATTCTTCAAATAAAACCGGTGAATAAGGTGTTGGAGTATCAGCTGTATTTATTTTTATGACAGGAGCATCTAAATAATCAAAAATATTAGATTGAACCTGATACGTTATTTCAGATGCGATATTTGCTAATGGCCAAGCTTCTTCTAGAATAACAAGTCGATTTGTCTTTTTTACTGAAGTAAAAATAGCATCCAAGTCTAGAGGGCGTACAGTTCTAAGGTCTATAATTTCGCAGGTGATGTTTTCTTTCGCAAGTTCATCTGCAGCTTTTACGGCTTCCTTAATAATTTTACCAAAAGACACGATTGTTACATCAGCACCTTCTCTAATAGTTTCTGCAACACCAAGTGGTATTGTGTATTCTCCTTCGGGTACTTCACCTTTATCTCCATACATTTGCTCACTTTCCATGAAAATAACTGGGTCATTATCACGGATAGCAGATTTTAATAAACCTTTAGCGTCTTTAGGGTTAGAAGGGATTACTACTTTTAGTCCTGGAGTATTTGCAAACCAGTTTTCAAAAGCCTGAGAGTGTGTAGCACCTAATTGTCCAGCAGATGCAGTAGGTCCTCTAAATACGATAGGAATATTAAATTGTCCACCACTCATTTGACGCATTTTTGCAGCGTTATTAATGATTTGGTCAATTCCAACTAATGAAAAGTTGAAAGTCATAAATTCTATGATCGGACGATTACCATTCATTGCGCTACCAACCCCTATACCAGAAAAACCTAGCTCAGATATTGGAGTGTCAATAACTCTATCTGGGCCAAACTCATCAAGCATACCTTTACTAGCTTTATAAGCTCCATTGTACTCAGCTACTTCTTCACCCATAAGATAAATAGATTTATCTCGGCGCATTTCTTCGCTCATTGCTTCGCAAATTGCTTCTCTGAATTGTATCGTTTTCATTTCTAAAATAATTATTTTTGTGCTACACGAAAGGCAAAAGTAGCAATTAATACCTTTTACTAATCATTGAAAATTGAAAAATTTACTATGCACGCATAGTAAATTCGACATTTTATTTGTACCTTCGCTTTTATTATTAAATTCTCAAAAAATACCTATATAAAATGAAGATATTAGTTTGTATTAGCCATGTGCCGGACACTACTTCTAAAATTAATTTTACTGAAGGAGATACAAAGTTTGACACAAATGGAGTACAGTTTGTAATTAATCCTAATGATGAGTTTGGATTAACACGCGCTATGTGGTTTAAAGAAAAACAAGGTGCATCTGTTGATGTTGTAAATGTTGGAGGAGCTGAAACTGAACCTACTTTAAGAAAAGCTTTAGCTATTGGAGCAGATAATGCAATTAGAGTTAATACAGAAGCTACCGATGGTTTTTATGTGGCAAAGCAACTGGCTAAAGTTGTGCAAGATGGGGGATATGATCTTGTAATTGCAGGAAGAGAATCTATTGATTATAATGGAGGTATGGTGCCAGGTATGTTAGCTGCCCTAACAGGTGCTAATTTTGTAAATACTTGTATTGGATTAGAGATAGAAGGAGATACTGCCACTGCAGTTCGTGAGATTGATGGAGGAAAAGAAACTTCGACAACTACATTACCACTTGTAGTTGGTGGTCAAAAAGGGTTGGTAGAAGAAAGTGATCTTCGAATTCCTAATATGAGAGGAATTATGATGGCTCGTAAAAAACCGCTTACCGTTATAGAAGCTATAGAGGCTACACAAGAAACAAAAGCTGTTAAGTTCGAGAAACCAGCTCCAAAAGGAGATGTAACTTTGGTTTCTCCTGATAATGTAGGTCAATTAGTTGAGTTATTACATAACGAAGCTAAAGCAATATAATAATTTTAAAGAATGTCTACTATCATAATAATGGTATTAGATTCAATATAAAAAAAACAGTATATATGTCAGTTTTAGTATACACAGAAAGTGAAGGAGGCAAATTTAAGAAAGCTGCTTTTGAGGTTGCATCCTATGCAAAAGAAATAGCAAATATGCTAGGTACTACTGTTACCGCAGTTAGCGTTAACGTGGAGAATAGTAGTGATCTTGGAACATATGGAGTAGATAAAGTTTTGGAAATTAAAAACGATAAGCTAGCTACGTTTAGTGCAAAAGCATATGCAGATTCATTGAAGCAAGCGGCGGAAAAAGAAGGAGCAAAAGTTGTAGTAGTTAGTTCTAGTGCGGATAGTAAGTTTTTAGCTTCTATGTTAGCTGTTAATCTTGATGCAGGATATGCTTCTAACGTTGTTGCATTACCTGAAAATGTAGCTCCTTTTACTGTAAAAAGAACAGCTTTTACGAATAAAGCGTTTAATATTACGGAGATTTCTACAGATGTAAAAATAGTAGGATTATCTAATAACGCATTCGGATTAAAAGAAACTCAAGGTGCTGCGGCAGCAGAAGGTTTTGATCCATCATTATCGGATGCAGATTTTGGTGTTAATGTTACATCAGTAGATAAGGCAACGGATAAAGTATCTATTGCAGATGCAGAAGTTGTGGTTTCTGGAGGTAGAGGTCTTAAGGGACCAGAGAATTGGGGAATGATAGAGGAGTTAGCTGATGTTCTTGGAGCCGCTACTGCTTGTTCTAAGCCCGTAAGTGATATGGGGTGGAGACCTCACGGTGAACATGTAGGACAGACAGGAAAGCCTGTAGCTACCAACTTATATATTGCTGTTGGGATTTCTGGAGCAATTCAACATCTTGCAGGAATTAATTCTAGTAAGGTAAAAGTAGTAATAAACAATGATCCTGAAGCACCTTTCTTTAAGGCTGCAGATTATGGTATTGTTGGTGATGCCTTTGAGGTAGTACCTCAGTTAATTGAAAAATTAAAGGAATTTAAGGCGAATAACGCATAATTTTCATAAATTGTGCCCAATCAAGGGCTGTTTGAACTCAGGTAAAGTCCATTTGTTCAAACAGCCTTTTTTTTATTGAAAATTACTATGAGTTTAGTTCGTCTGAACATAAAAGGAATATCTTACAGTCAAACCCAAAATGGGGCCTATGCATTAATTTTAAGCGAGGTAGATGGAGAAAGAAAATTACCAATTGTTATTGGTGCATTCGAGGCACAATCCATAGCAATTGCTTTAGAAAAGGAGATTAAACCTCCTCGTCCATTAACTCATGATCTATTTAAAAACTTCGCTGATCGATTTGATGTAGTGGTTAAACAGGTAATCATTCATAAGTTAGTGGATGGTGTTTTTTATTCAAGTATTATTTGCGAGCGTGATAAGATCGAAGAGATAATAGATGCTAGAACGAGTGATGCCATAGCACTTGCATTGCGTTTTCAAGCGCCTATTTTTACGTATAAAAACATCTTGGATCAAGCGGGAATTTATCTTAAGGTAAATCCTAAGAAAGATGATGATGATGATGCTGAAAGTCTACTTGTAGATGAATTAGTTTCAGATGATGTAGAAATGGTAGGTAAAGAAACTAGTTATCAAGATTTATCTCTCGAAGAATTAAATCGCATGTTGGATCAAGCTGTTGGCAATGAGGATTATGAATTGGCAGCCAGAATAAGAGATGAAATTTCAAAACGAGGTTAGTTTTGAAGACGTTTATCACATATTCCGAAATAATATATTATTACTTTCTAATTATATGAAAAAAGGACTACTATTTCTCCTACTATCATTATTTACTATTACTATTTTATCAGCACAGTCTATAGAAAAAGAATGGATTCTAAAGAATGTTGAAGGAGCCTCTGATAATATATTTAAAGTTGGAGACAACGATTATTTAAATTTAGAAGAAGGTTTGTTTTCTTATAAGTTTAATAATCGATTAGAAAATCTTAAAGGTGATTACCTTGCTCAAGGTAATGTGTTGTTGTTTTTTCCTGATATCGCAGAGGATTCTATTATAAAATATAAAATTCGAAGTACTACAGATTCTACTTTAGTTTTATCTAAAAGAGATGTGATATATTCTTTTATTCCTAAAAAGGAAATAGCCGACGTTGCTTCTGTACCAACAAATGGTGAACTAATTCCTAATCAAGGTTTTTCTTTTTCGAGTTTCTGGAGAGGAGTTTTAGGAATGATTGTCTTACTAGCTATTGCATTTCTATTTAGTAGTAATAGAAAAGCAATTAATTGGAAAACAGTTGGCCTAGGTGTTTGTTTTCAGTTAGTTATTGCTATTGGGGTTTTGAGAGTTCCGTTTGTTCAAACAATATTCGAATGGGTAGGAAGCCTGTTTGTTAGTGTATTAGACTTTACTAGGGCAGGAAGTAAATTTCTGTTTGAAGGTTTGGTTGTTGATATGGATACTTTTGGTTTTATATTTGCTTTTCAAGTATTACCCACTATTATATTCTTTTCGGCTTTAACTTCATTATTATTTTATTTAGGTGTCATCCAAAAGGTAGTAAAGGGACTTGCCTGGTTATTAACTAAAGCGCTAAAGATATCAGGAGCAGAAAGTTTAAGTGTAGCTGGTAACATTTTTTTAGGTCAAACAGAGGCGCCTTTATTGATTAAAGCGTACTTAGAAAAAATGAATAAATCCGAAATGCTATTGGTTATGATCGGTGGTATGGCAACTGTTGCGGGAGCTGTATTAGCAGCATATATAGGGTTTTTGGGAGGAGACGATCCGATTTTGAGATTGCAATTTGCAAAACACCTGTTGGCTGCATCTGTAATGGCTGCACCAGGAGCGATTATTATTTCTAAGATATTATTTCCACAGACAGAAGAAATTAATACCGATGTATATGTTTCTTCAGAAAAAATAGGATCTAATATTTTAGATGCTATTGCAAATGGAACAACTGAAGGTTTGAAACTGGCAGTAAATGTTGGAGCTATGTTGTTAGTATTTGTGGCTTTTATTGCAATGCTTAATGGTATGTTAGGTTGGGTCGGAGATATAACATCTGTTAATACTTGGATTGCATCAAACACAGCATACCAAAGTTTATCTCTTGAACTTATTTTGGGCTATATTTTTGCACCATTAATGTGGTTAATTGGAGTTGCAAAAGAAGACATCGCTTTAATGGGACAACTTCTCGGTATTAAGTTAGCTGCTAGTGAGTTTGTTGGTTATATACAATTAGCCGATTTAAAAAATGTAGCAAACGTGACACATTTGACTTATAATAAATCAGTAATCATGGCTACGTATATGTTATGTGGTTTTGCAAACTTTGCATCAATTGGAATACAGATTGGAGGGATTGGTTCTCTTGCACCTGGACAACGAAAAACATTATCAGAGTTTGGAATGAAAGCTTTAATAGGTGGTACGATCGCTTCACTTTTATCAGCCACTATCGCCGGAATGATTATCGGATAAAATAAGATAGATTTTTTTGTTAAAAATGTAATTGTGGATTAGATTTTACAAGTATTTCATAATCTACGCATTAAACGATATCTCAAAACCTATTTTTTGTATATTTGACAGGAATTAGTATAATTTTAACAAACTCAAAAAGAAAGTTAGTAAGGGAGTATGAAGCAATATTTGGATCTGGTACGTCATGTGCTAGAAAATGGAAATGAAAAGGAAGACAGAACGGGAACAGGAACCAAAAGTGTTTTTGGATATCAAATGCGTTTTGATTTGAGCGAAGGTTTCCCAATGGTGACTACCAAGAAACTTCATTTAAAGTCTATTATACACGAGCTATTATGGTTTTTAAATGGAGATACAAATGTTAAGTATCTACAGGAAAATGGAGTTCGTATTTGGAATGAATGGGCAGATGAAAATGGAGATTTAGGACCAGTTTATGGACATCAATGGCGTAATTGGAATGGAGATGAAATTGATCAAATTAAAGAAATCGTCGAAGCTTTAAAAAATAATCCAGATAGTAGACGAATGTTGGTATCTGCGTGGAACCCTAGTGTTTTGCCGGATACATCTAAATCTTTTTCGGAAAATGTGGCGAATGGAAAAGCTGCATTGCCTCCTTGCCATGCCTTTTTTCAATTTTATGTAGCTAATGGGAAATTATCTTGTCAGTTATATCAAAGAAGTGCTGATATTTTCTTAGGAGTACCATTTAACATAGCTTCTTATGCCTTGTTTACAATGATGATGGCGCAAGTTTGCGGTTATGAAGCGGGAGAGTTTGTACATACATTTGGAGATGCTCATATTTATAATAATCATAAAGAACAATTAGAATTACAGTTGTCTAGAACTCCTAAAAAATTACCAACTATTAGGATCAATCCTAAGGTAGAAAATATTTTTGGCTTCGTTTTTGATGACTTCATACTGGAAGACTATAATCCGCACCCTCATATTAAAGGTGCAGTTGCAGTTTAACCCCCCCCAAAACTTAAACTGAATACTATGAAAAAACTACTACTTATTGCAACAATTTTATGTTCCACCTTTTTATTTGCTCAGGATAATGTTATCCTGTCTCAAGATAACGCTAATGAAAAAGGGATTACTCCTATATGGCCGGGCTGTGAAAAATCAAGACAGAGCCCTGTAAAGTGTTTTGATAATAACCTAAGAAACCATATTATTCGAAATTTCAGATATCCCGAAATCGCTGAAAAAGATGGATTGGAAGGAACAGTTACTGTAGAATTTATAATTAATAATAAAGGTAAGTCTGAAGTCATTGATGTTAAAGGAGGTCATAGACATTTACAAAGGGAAGCTGTTAGAATTATTAGAGCTATTCCTAAAATGAAACCTGGAAAGTGGGGTAAGAAACCAATTGCTATTGCATATGAAGCACCTATTACTTTCATTAAACCAAAATAGATATTTGTGTTTTTAACATTGGATTAACTCTATTATCAATTAGTGAAATAATAAAAATCATTAAATTTGAGTGTATTCGTAAATCGAATACGCTCTTTTTTTATGGTAATTACTGATAATTTGCTTTCTTCTTTATTAGCTACAAGATCTCATACAGAAGAAATTTGTGCCCCCCTTCAAACAGAAGATTATGTTGTTCAACCCATAGTTGATGTTTCTCCACCAAAATGGCATCTAGGACATACTACTTGGTTTTTTGAAGAGTTTATTCTTGCTAAATACAAAACGGATTATACTCGATTTCATAATGATTTTGCATATGTTTTTAATAGTTATTATGAAAGTGTAGGGAAACGAGTTATAAGAACTAATAGAGGTAATCTTTCTAGACCTACGGTTAGTGAAGTTTATGAGTATAGAGACTATGTAACTAATAGTTTGTATTCATTTTTAGAAGATAATGATAATACAGAGATTAGAGCACTTGTGGAGATTGGTATTCATCATGAAAAACAACATCAAGAGTTATTATTAACGGATATAAAATATATTCTAGGTAACAATCCGTTATTACCAAAATATAATGATACGTTTAATGAGAATCCGAAAGTAAATCCTTCAACTAGATATCATAAGATTAATGAAGGGTTGTACGAGATTGGTTATAAGGGAGAAGGATTTTGTTATGATAATGAACTTAGTTCACATAAAGTGTTTATTGAGGAGTATCATATTGCTAATAATTTGACAACTAATCGGGAGTACCTTGATTTTATAAATGATAAAGGGTATAAGAATAGTTTGTTGTGGCATGCAGAAGCTTGGGATTGGATTAATTCTAATGATATTAAGACACCGCTTTATTGGCATAATATAGATGAAAGATATTCTCAGTATACATTGAGGGGATTAATAGAATTGGATTTAGAAGCTCCTGTTACTCATATATCATATTATGAAGCCTTTGCATTTGCTCAATGGAAAGGAGAGCGTCTTCCGACAGAATTTGAATGGGAAGCATCTCAACAGTTTTTTGATTGGGGGATAAGATGGGAGTGGACTGAAAGTGCATATTTGCCTTATCCTAACTATAGTAAAGCTCCTGGAGCTCTTGGCGAGTATAACGGAAAATTTATGGTAAATCAGAAAGTGCTTAGAGGAGGTTCTGTGGCTACTTCTAATAATCATACAAGACCTACATATCGTAATTTTTTTCACCCCCAACTAAGATGGCAATTTAATGGATTGCGACTAGTAAAAAATAAATAACCCCATTACATGAATTCTAAAGATCAAAATGTATTGCTTTGTGCTTTCGGCAAAGAAGTAAACGAAGGACTAACAGCTTTTCCTAAATATTTATCTTCCAAATTTTTTTATGACGAATTAGGTGATAAGTTGTTTCAGCAGATTATGGACTTGCCAGAGTATTATTTAACTAATGCAGAGTTTAATATTTTTCAGTTACATAAGGCCGATATTTTAAAAAGTTTTGATTCTGATAAAGAAGGATTTGATCTGGTAGAACTTGGTGCGGGCGATGGAAAGAAAACAAAAGTTTTATTAAGAGAACTGCTCGAAAAAGAATATCCGGTTACGTATCATCCCATAGATATTAGTAAAAATGCAATTGATGGTTTGGTTTCTAATCTAGAACAAGAGTTACCTAGTCTTAGTGTACAAGGTCAGATAGGAGAATATTTTGAAGTGTTAGATAGATTGCAGCATATTAGTGATCGTAAAAAAGTTATTATGGTATTGGGCTCTAATATTGGTAATCTTTTACATCCTAGAGCGATTCAGTTTTTGAAAAAATTAAACGCTGTCATGCATCCTGATGATCTTATTTTTATGGGATTCGATCAAAAGAAGCATCCTCAGAAAGTTTTAGACGCTTATAACGACAAATCTGGTGTAACGGCCGCGTTCAATAAGAATGTTTTGGCTAGAATCAATAAAGAGCTAGGAGGTAATTTTGATTTGGATGCATTTACTCATTGGGAAGTGTATGATCCAGAAAGCGGAACCGCTAAAAGTTATCTAGTAAGTACTAAAAAGCAAACAGTTGATATTGATTGTTTATCGATACAGGTTCACTTTGAAGCTTGGGAAAGTATTCATACAGAGATTTCTCAGAAGTATGATGATGATACAGTAAAATGGCTTGCAGAAGAATCTGGATTAGAGATAAGTAAATCGTTTACAGATGAAAATAAATATTATAAGAATTATGTATTCAAGAAATCAGAATAGATAATTTAAATCTAAAAAAAAAGCATATAAAATAGTTATGAAAGCAATATGGAATAATAAAATAATTGCAGAAAGCAATGATACCAAAGTGATTGAAAATAATCATTATTTTCCTCCTGAAGCTATTAAAAAGGAGTTTTTTAAATCAAGTGAAACGCATACCAACTGTCCTTGGAAAGGAGTTGCATCTTATTATACAGTAACTGTAAATGGCAAGGAAAATACAGATGCGGCATGGTTTTATCCAGAAACCAGTGACCTTGCTAAGCAAATAAAAGGTTACGTTGCATTTTGGAAAGGTATTGAGGTTGTAGAATAATAACTACAACCCCAATTAAAATTATGTTAGTTAAAGAACCAATAAACTATTTTCTGCAGCAGCAAAATCGTTCCATTGATATCCATCTGCTTCAGTTTCGTTGGTCCATTGACCATCTACCACATATTTAAATTCGAACTTTTGATCTTTCGGAAGATCTAAAGTCCCCTTAAATGTACCATTTTTTAACTTTTTCAATACCGTTGCTTCAGTATTCCATTCATTAAATTCTCCAGCCACACAAACATTAGTTGCTTCTTTTGCCGGAACAGAAAAAGTAACTTTACAGATAGGTTTTGACTTTAAGTATTGTTTGGTTATTGCCATAATTTTAGTTTAAAATTAATTCTTGATTAATAAAATTTAAGGGAAATTACCACAAAACATTAAAAAATAAAAGTGTAAACTCTCGGATTTTCAATAATTTAATGAACAATTAACAATTAAATATTAACGATAACGATGTAGTATCTTTAACCTAAACTAGTATTATAATTCTACAGTAATTCTTAGAAGTTAAACCATTACATAAACTTAGAGAAAAATATTAATGACTTATCATGAATTGTAAATTCTGAGTTTCTTTTTTATGATAGTCAACTGATAATATATACATACCAGTGGTTAAATGTGATACCTCAATATTGTTTCCATTACTTATGAGTTTTTGAGAATCAACCGTTAGTTGTTTTCTTCCTTGTAAGTCATAAATATTAATAGCTACAATTTCGTTTGTATTACTTGTAGATTTTTGAATGGATATTTCGCTATTGGCCGGATTTGGGAATAGCTTTATATCATCTATATTAGTGTCTATAAAATCTCTGTTAATTTGATTATTACTAGTATCAATTAGTTTCCATTTGGTACAGTTGCCTGTGTAGCCCTGTGATACCTGTGTGATTGCAATAGATTCGTCAATATTAGCGGAACAACCTTTGGATCTTATCCAGTTGTTTGTTTGTCTATTTTGGATTCTAAAATACCCTTCTTCATCCGTTTCTATTAATTTCCATTGCTCGCACCAGCCAAAAGAAGCTGAGCTTACCTGAACTATTTCGATAGAATCATTGGCAGTATTACTACAATTTTTTGGACGATATCTTCCATTTGTTCCTTTGTTTTGTAGATAGTAATATCCTTCATCTGTTGGTATGAATTCAAAGATTGTGCAATTTCCAGTATTATTGGTTGAAGTCATTACTAATGGCGTGATTTCACTATAATCATTCGAACATCCTCTAGTTCTTATCCATTGCTTGGTAGCTTTATTTTCTAATCTCCATAGTGTTCCACTAATATCTATTTCTGTGTCATTATTTATAGCGCTAATATTAATTTCTTGAAGATCATCAAAACGGTTATTCCAATTTTCATTTTCTGGAACTATATAGGATAACCATTTATAATCGTTATCCGCTATTGGTATATCTTCATTTACTACAACTTCAATTTCTATATTATTTGTTCCTGCGGGAACTGTAGTGATTTTAACACCATAGTTAGTCCACGGAGCTCTATTAAGTTGCAAGGAAACAATAATATCTCTAGTTGCCGATGCTGAATACTCTAAATTTATTATTCCGGTACCACCAGGAGAAATTGTGTCAGGACCATCTATAGATACGATTTCATCGTTTGCTTGATTTTGTGACCACCAAAGGGAACCAAAATTTTCTATTTGTGTATAATTACGAGGTTTAACCCAAGTAGCATAAATAGATCCAATGATGTTTTCTGTATCTTGGGCTGCTGTCTGCCACTGATTAAAGTTAAGTTCAACATCTGCATCGTAAAATGCTCCTACAATCTGTTTAAAGCCTAGATCAGAGAAAAACTTGAGCGATTTTGTACCTTTATCTATAATTTTTTGACCTTCCCACCAAGTTGCAAGTATAACTTTATTTGGATCTACGCTAACCCAAGACTGATCTAGGGTATTATTAATTTGATAATAATCTGCAATGGCATTATGCTCTGGATCAATCATATCACTCCAAAAATAATATGCTGCATCTGGCGCAACTTCAAAAAGATCTTTAAAAGATCGTTGGATACTAGCTGATAAGGCAGCACCAGAATTTCCGATTTGAGTATCTAAAGGTTCCCATCCTCCTGTTCTTATTTCAGAATAATTCAATAAAAAGCCGTCAGGTTCAAAATCATTACTTAGTTTTTGATGAATTCTTCGCATTCTACTATATATTTCGGGATGATTCCAAGAAGCGGATACTTGTCCACTTGCGGTAGGAAGTCCGTGATATCCGCTTATTTTTACTATATCGCCTTCTTTTATATTTGTAGTACTGCTAATGAGTATTTTAGGTGATAAATGTTGCGTGTCGAAAGCTCCAGAAAATCCAGAAACACCAAGTTGATCATCTGATATTGGAGCTACATCAGTTCCAAATGTAAGTGTTTGTCCATTATTATGTTTTAGAGATGTTGGTAAATCTTCTCGATTTAACCAGTTAAGAGTTGGAGAGTCAATAATTTCTAAATCATCCCACCAAATTGTACCTTGTTGACCTCCAAAGACCGCTAATGCTAAATTAACTTCAGTAGCATTTAAACTGTTAAATCCAATACGTATTTCTTCCCAATCTTCTGTAGTTAAGTTATTAGGACTATTGTAATATTTTCTACCTCCGTTATCATTTGGAAGAGATATATGTAAATTTGTTAAAGTACGGTCCTTATTATTTTCATCTCTAATTAATGCTGCTAAGTTTCTTGCAGTTAGATTTTCGGTCTTGATCCAAACTTTTAATGTGTATTGATGAAATGGTTTCACATCAAAAACTGTAAAAATTCTAGAATCTTCATTGTTAGTAGCTTCTGCTCTAAAAGAAGCATTACCGCTTTTTTTAATATTGGTGTCAATAAAAGTTCGTTCTCCGATTGCATCTTGAAATTTCCATTGCAGAACTTTGTTTCCATCAAAGTCTTCAAAATCTCCATTAATTAGATTAGAAGATTTAATAGGTCTAAGTTCGCCATCTATAGCTTTTAATTTTTGTTCTTCAATAGGATATCCAGTAGTTAAATTAGGGTTAGATGCTATTAGTGAACCTGCAAATCCCATGGAAATAGTGATGAAATGTAATTTCATTCCTCTTTCTTTAATTCCATCAACCAATACTTGGATTCGCTCATCCCATCTAGACCCTGCAGTCCCTTCTAGTCCATACGTATTTAATTTAGAATCAGAATATAGAACAGTATTCGCTCCAGCTGCTTTTGCTCTATCAATATAAACAAATAAATCTTCTGGTTCATCTACTACTAGATTAGCAGACATGTGTAATACTTTATCTTCTTTTCCTATAACTTTAGCAATTATATCGTTTGATTCGATATTAGATATCGGTACTTCTTGCGAAGTAGTTAAAAAAGCAATGCATAAAAATAAAGGGGTGAGTAATAAGTTAAGTTTTTTCATGATATTTTGTGTTACGTTTTAAGAAAATTGAGCAATCTATATGGTTATATCGTTATAACAAGAAAGGTACTTCTTTGCTAGTATATTTATATATATTAAAGCAATATTTGGTTAGTACTAATTTGTAGTTATCTATTATAACTTTGTGGTTGGTAATCAGTTCTGCAATAATTGTTTATTTACTTCAAAAAATCATACCATTTTTAAAACCTGAATGAGAATCGCTGATTACATATTTTAACCCAATATTTATTTATACTATTTCTACAACTAGTGTAGAAATAATGCACGTGTCATGAAAAGGTTTTATAGGTAGGTTAATAGGGTGTCAATATCTTCGATAGTATTATAAAAATGCAGACTTATTCGTATTCCATTTCCTCTTAGAGAGGTGATTATATTTCTTTCCCTTAGTGTATTATATAATTTTTGATCTCCTTTTATATTAAAAATAGAGCTATGATCATTCCTCTCTATTACATCAGTTTCTAATAAGTTTAAGGAGGCTAATTTTGTTTTTGTGTACTCTTTTAGTTCTTGTATGTTTTCTTCAATTTTAGGAAGACCAATTTTGGATAAAAATTCCAAAGAAAACTGTAAACTCCCGAAGTTATAGGTGTCCAAATGTCCGCATTCATATCTTGCTTGTAGATTTGTGTATGAAGGATCATAATTAGCAGTTGAGGAAGCTTTTTTATAAGTATCCGGTGTTGTTTTATTAAGAATGCCTTCTTTAAATAATAAAAATCCGTTGCCATAACCTCCTAATAACCATTTGTACCCACTACATCCAAGAATATCAATTCCTGAAGTGTCAAAATCAAAAACTCTAGTTCCGCAAAACTGTGTGCCATCAGCAATTATTAAAAGATCAGGATTTTTTAGTTTTAATTTCTTAAGGAATTCAAGATTTATTGTTACACCGCTAATGTATTGTACTAAGCTAAAAGCAAAAACAGTAGGGTTATATTTAGCGATAGCTTTTTCGATATTTTCCTCTAACGAGGTGTTCACTTTAGCATAGCATACATTAAACCCTTTATTTATTACAGAAAAGTTTATAGAAGGATAATCTTCATCTAGAAGAAGTACTTTTTTATTTTTTTCTAACCCGTTTAATATGGTATTAAAACCTAAAGAAAAATTCGGTGTTAATACAGTATTTTCTGATTTGCAGCCTAAAAACGAACCAATTGATGTCCTTACTGAATTTAAAAGTTTTTCTTGATGTTCCCTAAACATACTTCCTCCAATGAGAAAATCGAGATCATGCTCCTGTCTATAGTCTAATAATGAATCATATAATAAGCCGGAGGAGGCCGTGTTAAGATATGTGTTTTGAGATAATACGGGAAATTCTTTTTTTAAATTCTTCATAAGTTATTTTACGGTTTTTTGGTAAAACCTTTATATTTACTTTGATAATTAATCAAGCATTACTAAGGTACTATTAAAATGTTTTCAAAAAGAAAAGAAACTCCACAAATTGATCCTGTACAGCGCGAATTATATGAACATGCTCGTAAACGGATTGTTCAAAAGAAAAGACTATTTCAGCATTTTATAGTATTTTTAGTTGGATCGGTGTTTTTGATTATTCTAAACCTATTAGTCGGAATTGGTAAGGAGATTACTTTTTTTGGTATTGACTGGTGTTTGATAGCCGTAGTTTGTTGGGCATTTTTGTTGGTATTACACTTTTGTAATGTATGGTTATTTCACAAGTTTATGGGTACGGAATGGACAAGTAAGCAGATGGAACGATTGATTGCTAAACAAAAAGCCGAAATAGCATTGATTCAGAAGGATGTTGATCAGATGTATCCAAAAGATGAATTGGTTAAAAAGAAAGAAGAATTTATTAAACAACAACAATCAAAAGTTATTGAGGCGCCTGTAGTATCTAAGAAAGACCAAATAATTACAATGATTGCGGCGGCAGGAGAAAACAATGCGTTAGGAAAAGATAATGATCTGGTTTGGCATTTACCGGATGATTTTAAACGTTTTAAACAATTAACTACTGGACATCATATTATTATGGGTCGAAAGACTTTTGAATCATTTCCAAAACCATTACCAAATCGTGTACATGTTGTAATAACTAGAAATCAAAATTATAAGCCAGAAGGAGCTATTGTAGTTCATTCTATGGAAGAAGCTTTAAAAATAGCTAAAGATGATCCACAGCCTTTTATTATTGGTGGTGGAGAGATTTATGATATTGGAATGGAATATTCTAACTGTATTGAACTTACAAGAGTTCATGGGGTATTCGAAGCAGATACTTTTTTCCCAGAAATCGATATGGAGAAATGGACTGTTGATAAAAAAGAGCTTCATGGTGCAGATGAGCGACATGAATATGCATTTACATATTTGACCTATAATAAGAAGTAAGAGTTTTTGGTTTGTTGTCAAAAAGACTCATAAAACATCTAGAAAATCTTCTTTCTGAGAAAATCATTTCTACTAAATCTTTATCCGGCGGAGATATCAATGAAGTATTTCTTTTAACCACAAATAATAGAGAAATGGTGGTTAAAGTGAATAGTGTGTTTAAATTTCATGGAATGTTTAAAGCAGAAGCAAGGGGCTTACAAGAATTCATAGATGCTGCTATATTTAAAATACCTGAGGTGCTGTTGTTTGGTAAAGATGCTGATGTGTCTTTTTTGCTTTTAGAATATATAAAGTCTGGAAATAAAACTCGAGATTTTTGGTCAATATTCGGTGAACGACTAGCAAATTTACATAAGCAAAGTAAACCCTATTTTGGTTTTGAAGGTGATAACTACATTGGAAGTTTACCACAATATAACTCCAAATATTCTTCCGCTTCAGAGTTTTATATAACTCAGCGATTACAACCACAATTCGAAATGGCTATTAAAAGAGGTTTTTCTTTTTCGAGTTTGGATAGTTTTTATGTTGCTATTGAAAACGAAATTTCGGATGAAGTTTCTAGTTTAATACATGGAGATCTGTGGAGTGGTAATTTTATGATTGATATTAATGGTTTTCCTTGTTTAATAGATCCAGCAGTGGCTTATGCTCCTAGAGAAATGGATATTTCAATGATGCATCTTTTTGGAGGTTTTGAACACGAATTGTTTGAGGTTTATAATGACATTTTCCCATTAATAGATGGTTGGAAAAAAAGAATGGAAATTTGGCAATTATACTATTTATTAGTGCATCTTAATTTATTTGGAGATTCTTATTTACCACAAATTCAATCAATACTTAAAAAATATTCCTAAGGAATGGTTTAGTATTCTTTTCTTTTTTAATAAAAACGCACTGCAAATTAATAGAGGTCAACCATTGATTGAGAATGGTCGTTCATCAAATT
Organism: Aquimarina sp. AD1; assembly: GCF_003443695.1. NCBI lineage: Bacteria > Pseudomonadati > Bacteroidota > Flavobacteriia > Flavobacteriales > Flavobacteriaceae > Aquimarina > Aquimarina sp. AD1. The sequence continues at coordinate 4,739,610 of NZ_CP031966.1, forward strand.
GAGCATTTCTACCGATCGTTTTAGCTTTTATTTTAGAGGTCTAACACAAATCAATCTTTATTATGAGAAAAACAAACCTATTAATGATCGTAATGATGCTATTCACGATATTTCAGTTGTCAGCCCAAACAATTGTAGAAAGACACGGACAATTAAGAGTAGAGGGAACGAAAATAAAGGATAAATGTAATAGAAATACTCAGTTGAAAGGAATGAGTTATTTCTGGCATCAATGGGAAGGAGGCGAATATTGGAATAGCAATGCATTAAAATGGTTAAGGGATGATTGGAAAGTAGAAATAGTCAGAGCTGCTATGGGTGTTCGCGGAGGGGGTGGAGATTATATAGATGATCCTGTTGGTTCTGTAAATCAGGTTAGATCAGTTGTAGATGCTGCTATTGAACATGGGATTTATGTGGTAATAGATTTTCATGCCCATCCTAATTATAAAGAACAAGCTAAAACTTTTTTTAGACAAATGTCTAAGGAGTATGGAGCATATCCTAATATTATCTATGAGATTTGGAATGAACCTATTGGAGATTATGGAAATGCAGTTGGTACTTGGAACGAGATAAAAAGTTATTCTAGAGAAGTAATAGCGGAGATAAGAGCAAATGATCCCAATAATATTATAGTAGTAGGGACGCCTTTTTATTCGCAACGAGTAGACATAGCAGCAGACAATCCTTTGACCGTAGATATTAATAATAAACCAGTAAGTAATATAGCCTATACGATACATGCATATGCCGGAGCGCATAAACAATCATTGAGAGATAAGGGTAATTATGCAATTAATAAAGGCTTAGCATTGTTTATGACTGAATGTGGAAGAGTTGGAACTAATTATGGACCTAATAACAATCTAGATGCTGCCGAGTGGAACCGTTGGGAACAATGGATGGATAATAATGATATTAGTTATTGTAAGTGGTCATTAAGTAATAAAAACGAAATTAGTTCATCCCTTAATAGATCGGCTAGTCCAAATGGTAATTGGAATTATAATAATGATCTTACTGCAGAAGGGAAATGGAACAGGGATCATTTTAGGACTGTAAACACACCTCCATCATCTTGTGATGATACAGGAGGAACTGATGAAGATATGATCAAGTCTTTAATAACTCCTGATCAAGTTGCGAAAGGAGAAAACGCTTTTGTTGAAATAGAGTATTCCTCGAGTACTAATAGAGATCTTGTAATTGTTTTTCAATTGAACAGAAGCCCGTATACCGTTTATGGATCAAAAAGAACAAATGTTCAAGAAGGGACAGATACTATAGAATTAGAAGTTCCTATTGATGCAAATACTCCTGTAGCTGATAATGATTACAAATTTCAAGTTTTTATAGCACCACAAGGTGGGGATTGGAATGAAAGATTACATACTATTTCTAAAGTTAATATTGATTGTATTGATAATGTTGATAATCCGGACAATATTATAGTTAGAGCAAAAGGAACTAATAATTCGAAAATTGAAGTACGCTATAATGATGTGCGAATTGATAATGCTATAACGCTTACTAATAATTTTGCTAATTATAGTTTGTCAGTTCCAGAGACTTCAGGAAACTTTAAAGTCGCTTTTATCAATGATGATACTGGGCGAGATGTAGAAATCGATTGGTTAGAAATCAATGGAGAAAGAATCCAGGCAGAATCTAGGGAAGAAAATACAGGTGCCTGGGTGGTAAGTTGTGGTGGAGGAAGTTTTACACAAGCAATTCACTGTAATGGTTACATTAATTTTGGAAACGGAGCTAATTCAAATCAAGTAGGAACTATTGAAATAGGAGCGAAAGGAAACTGTGGAAGCGAAAAAATTCAGTTGTTAATTGACAACAAAAAAGTATCTGAATGGTCTCTTAACACGAATATTTCAGTATATACTTATGAAGGATATAAAAATAATGAGAATATAAAAGTTGCTTTTATAAATGATGGCAACATAAACGATTGCGATAAAAATGTTTATATAGATTGGATAAAAGTATGTGCTACAAGATATCAAACGGAAGATATTGCTTCCAGAACAGGTTGTGGAAATTCGGAGTGGTTATTTTGTGATGGTAATTTCGATTTCGGCGCTCTTGGTTGTGATAATAAAACTCCGGATGAGAGTATTCAGAACACTTTTGAGATATATCCTAACCCTGTAACTGATAGCAAGATTACTATAAAAGGCTCTGAACAATATACAGTAGTAATTTATAATATGATAGGTAAAAAGGTCTATGAAGAAAATAATGTATCTAATACGAGTATCATTTTAACAAATCACCTAAATAATGGTTTGTATATACTAAAGTTGTACGACTTGACTACTAAAACAAAAGAGACCAAAAAAATCCTTATAGATAATCATTAATTAAACTGAAAAGGAATATCAAGTAATTGTACTTGATATTTCTTTTTTACAGTAAGTATATCCATTGTTTATAGAATAATATTATGAAAAAAATGAAATTAATAATAATGTTAAGTGTGTTGGTTGGATTCTTTGCAAGTGCACAAAAAACATATTATGTGAGTTCTCAAAACGGGAATGACAATAACTCAGGACTAGATCAAAATGTAGCATTTAAATCAATTCAGAAAGCAGTAAATTCTGTAAATGAAGGTGATACTGTAAGAATTCTATCAGGAATATATACGGGTGGGAATGATAGTCCATGGAGCGAAATATTTATGTCTATATCTGGATCCGAAGGAAAATACATAACTTTTTCCGGAGTACCTGATGCACAAGGAAAATTACCTACAATAGTTTCAGCTTCAGTAAAAGGAATTGATATGTTAGGGTCTTCGTATGTAATTATAGAAAACTTAGAATTTGTTCCTGCTAATCAAGATGTGAAAGGAATGATAGATAATCCTTCTTTTGGTTTGGAGCTTTGGAGAGCAAGAAGAGCTATTGGAATAGATAACGGCTCGCATCATATTATTATTCGTAATAATTATGTACATGATTTTCCCGGAAATGGAATTGCTATTGGTGGATCAGAAGTCGTTTTAATAGAAGGAAATTTAGTGGAACATTGTGCGTTTCGAAGTCAGAATGGAAATAGTGGAATTTCGTCATATCAACCAGCAAATTTAGATGTTAGTAGCTTTCCAGAATATCCAAATCATAGAATTATCTATAAAAATAATGTTTCTAGATATAATGTGAATCTTAGAGGTTTTCTTGGTGGAGGTAATAGAATTACGGATGGTAATGGAATCATTGTTGATGATCACATCCAAGATCAAAAAGAAAACGGAGTTCCATATAATAGTAGAACACTATTAATAGGGAATATTTGTTATGGTAATGGAGGGCAAGGAATTAATGTGTTCTCTAGTGACAATGTTGATGTATACAACAATACTTTATTTGATAATGCACAAAGTACACGCATATCTAATCCTGCATATCCGATTGCTGTTGGAGATTCTCAATTATCGATAGGAAGAGTTAAAAATGCCCGTGTAAAGAATAATATTTTATATAATTCTAATGATTCAAAAACTACAATATCTAGATATCAGGACGAAAATATAACCTATGATCAAAATATACATTGGAACATAACTGGTAATCCAGAGCCTATAAATTCTAATGATTTTATTGTAAATCCAAAATTAAAAAACATTCAAGCATTAAGTGAATCACAAACTATCCTACTAGCAACTACATCGAATCCGTTTAATATCAATGGAGCTTCTGCAAAATTATTTACTCCTACCGAAAATAATAATTTTCCAGTTCAGGATATGAATCTTCAATCTAATAGTCCCGCTATCGATAGAGGCGTTAATGTAGGATTTGGAACTATTATAGGAGGATCAATTGATATAGGAGCTAAGGAGTTTCAAGGAACAATAAATACATTTGATGATATGATTGTTTCTACATTAGTTCCCAATGAAGTCGTCGTTGGGCAGGAAATAAATATCACAGTATCATATGAAGCAAAAGAGAATAGAGATATATCCATTGTTTTTCAATTAGATTCTAGCCCTTATACTGTTTATAAAACTAATAGGATTAGAGTTTCGGAAGGCTTAGGAACTATCGATATTCCGATTTTTATACCAGAAAACACTCCTTTAGGAATAGATAAATATCAGTTTCAGGTCTATATAACTTCGGTTGGAGGAGATTGGAACAATCGATTAGGTAACCTAAATAAGCCAAATATTGATTGCGTTTCGGGAAATACTGTCACTCAAGTTTTAGAAGTAGGAGCAAAAGGAAATTGCTCTGGCGAGCAAATAGAAATACTTTTGGACAATGAATCGGTAGCTCAGTTTATTTTAACTAATGATATAGAAGTGTATCGTTATGTCAATTATAAGGAAGGTCAAAATATTAAGATAGCTTTTGTAAATGATGATAATAGTTCTTGTGACTTAAATGCCTATATCGATTGGATTAAAATTTGTGATACTTTGTATCAAACAGAAGATTATTCTAGTAGAACAGGATGTGGTTCTTCAGAATGGTTATATTGTAATGGGAATTTTGATTTTGGAAACCTTCCTTGTGGTCAAAACCGAAATGGAGAGACAACAATGGAGGCCTTAGAAATATATCCTAACCCGATATCGAATTCATTTTTTATAGAGCATATAAAAAATGAATCACTTTCTATTAAGGTTATAAACCTAGAGGGGAAAATTCTTAAGTCATTTCAGTCCAAAACCGATGATGTCAAATCGACTTTTGCTATAGAAGATCTTCCTAAAGGGATGTATTTGATAAGTATATATTCTAAGATTAGTGGAGACCAAAAAACTATTAAAATTTATAAAGAATAAAATCATTCGCAATAGATTTAACCAAAATACAGTTAATCAAGCAGGTAATTACTAAAATTATCTGCTTTATCTATTTTAAAGTAGTATTCAAAAAAAATACAGTTATGGATGAAAAACTTATGCTATCAAGTTGAAATTGTATAATAAAAATATATGTTGGTTTTTTTTACTTTTTACGTTAGTAACAGTATCGCAAACCCAAACTAAGAAAAATGGTGGGATAAAAGATAGTTTGTTAACTATTTATACCATTTGTGAAGATGTTGAACAGGCTAGAGCATCTTATCATCTTAGTTTGTATTACAAGGATGTAGATATGGATACTTCCTTACAATATGCAGAAGTTTCTAAGAGATTATCCTTAGAACATAAGGATTATGGTTTATATGCGCGTAGTCTAAAACGATTAGGTGTCATTTATATGTATTCAGAAGATGCGGATTTAGCGTATAATTATTTTAATAGAGCTAAACGTATTGCAAATGATGAGAAAGATTATTTTTTAATTGCAGATATTCAATCAGACATTGGGTTATTATTTCAAAGAAAAAGTGATTATAAAGAATCATTGAGCAATCTAATGGAAGCATATTACTTTTTTAAAGATGAAAAACCTTCTGTAGAAAAACATAAGTCATTAAATAGATTGGGAATTTTATACTCTAAGCTAAATAAAAATGATAGATCAGTAGATATATTCTCTGAAGCATTAGAAGTTGCAATATTATTGGGTGAAAAAGATAGAGAAATTACTAGTTATATAAATTTAGCAGTAATAGAAACTCAATTAGAAAATTTTGAAAATGCAATTGTATTGTATAAGAAGATATTAAGTGAAATTCTAGACGATAATCTAACGTATTATAATCAAAGACGGACGTGTTATAACAATCTAGCATTTAACTATTATAAAATAAAAGCGTATGATTCTAGTCTTGTCTATGCCAAAAAATCTTTAGCAATTAAGCCAGATAAATTGTTTGATAGTAGAGTAGGACAAACCTATCGTACTTTAGGCAATGTGTATCTTGATATTGGAGCTTATAAAAAAGCAGAATATAATCTTAATAAAGCTTTGTCAATTGCAGAAGAGTACGAAATAAAGACAGCAATTATTGATGCCTATAAAGACTTATGTAGATATCATAAAAAAACGGAAAACTATAAGGAAGCACTTTTGTATTATGAAAAGTTTAATTCACTCGAATCTAAATTATTAGATGAGAATTTTTCTGAACAAATTTCAAAAATAGAATCTTCTAAAGTAATTGAACAAAAAGATGTTGCTTATGCTTCTTTATCAAAAGAGAAAGCAGAAGATAAAAAAGAATTCGAATCGGATATAGAAAGAATCATTTGGATAGTAAGTATTGTTTTAATAGCAATTATAGGAATGATTGTAGTATATGTATATCGCAATAGAGTGTATTTGGTAGAAAAGCAGAAGCAGATTTCTATGATGAAATTATTCGCTTTGAGATCTCAAATGAATCCTCATTTTATTTTTAATACGATAAATGGAGTGCAAAACTCGATATTAAAGTCAGATAAGTTTAGTGCATATAACTACCTAAGTAAGTTCTCTCAATCAATTAGGTTAATTCTTGATAATTCGAATGATTCGTTTATCAGGTTACAAAAGGAATTAGACCTTATTAGAGTGTATGTAGATTTAGAAAAAATAAGATTCAGAAATAAACTGGATTTTACATTAAAGGTAGATTGCAATATCGAAGAACAGAACCCCTATATTCCTGCAATGATTTTACAACCTATCATAGAAAATTCCATAATTCATGGTATTAGTAATAAACCAGATGGAGGCCATGTTTCTTTAACAATAGAACCATTTAATAGTAACTTAAAAATTATTGTACAAGATAATGGAATTGGAAGAAAAGAAGCTCAAAAAATAAAAATGTCTAAGCCAAAAGGTTTTATCGGAATTACTTCGATTAATACAAAACAACGAATAGACATACTGGTAAAATCAGGGTATAAGGATGCTAGATATTATTTTGAAGATCTCTTTGATAAAAATAATGAGGTAAAAGGAACTAGAAGTATATTAATTTTGCCATTAAAGAATATGTATGACAAAAATAATTAATGCTATTATAGTAGATGATGAATTGAACGGTATAGAAAATTTACAATCTTTACTAGTAACATTCTATCCGCAAATTGAAATTATAGGTACTGCACAAACGTTCGAAGAGGCCCAGACTCTATTGAAATCATATACAATTGATGTAGCATTTTTAGATATTCAGATTGGTACTAGAAGTATTTTCGAGTTTTTAGAAAAGTTTACAAGAATTGATTTTGAGATAATTTTCATGTCTGCACATAATCATGCGCTAGAAGCTTTTAAGTATATGGCACTAGATTATCTTTTAAAACCTATCGATATTGATGACTTTAAAAAAGCTATCAATAGACTTTTAGAAGGCTTGGAGAGAAGATATTTTGCTAATAATGCAAAAGAACTGATAGAGCAACTTAAGTTAGAAAAAGATAAGTTTAATAAAATATCTATTCCCACCTTTGATGGCTATGAAATTGTTTCCATAAGTTCGATTTTATATTGTTTAGCAGATGGAAGTTATACTCAATTGACACTAAATAATAATAAACATATTTTGGCTTCGCAGAATTTAAAATATTATGAGTATCTGCTGGAGAGTTTTGGTTTTTTAAGGATACACAACTCTAGTTTAATCAATAAAGATCACATCACTCGTATTAGTAAGTCTGATGGAGGGTTTGTCGTAATGGACGATGGAAAAAAGTTATCCATTTCTAAAACCAGGAAAGTAGATTTCTTTAGAAGTTTTAAAATCAAATAGGCTATTTAAAAACATTTTTTAAGTTAATTACTCTTGGTATTTATACTTACTTTTGTTAAAATTTTAAAAGACACAGTACATGAACGCATATGTTTTTCCAGGTCAAGGGGCTCAATTTTCAGGAATGGGACTGGACTTATATGAGAATTCAGAAATTGCAAAAGAACTTTTTCATAAAGCCAATGATATTTTAGGTTTTGAAATAACTAAAATCATGTTTGAAGGTACTGCTGATGAGTTAAAGGAAACAAAAGTTACTCAGCCGGCGATATTTTTACATTCGGTAATTTTAAGTAAAGTATTAGGAGATAGTTTTAAACCAGATATGGTAGCAGGTCATTCTCTTGGTGAGTTTTCTGCTTTAGTGGCTAACGGAACATTAAATTTTGAAGATGCACTTAGATTAGTTTCTAAGAGAGCATTAGCGATGCAAAGCGCTTGTGAATTAAAACCTTCTACAATGGCTGCCGTTTTAGGATTAGATGATGAGGTAGTAGAAAATGGATGTGAAGAAATTGATGGTATTGTAGTGGCTGCAAATTATAATTGCCCTGGTCAGTTAGTTATTTCTGGAGAAGTAGAAGCTATAGAAAAAGCTTGTGAGCTTATGAAAGAAAAAGGTGCTCGTAGAGCTTTAGTATTACCGGTTGGAGGTGCTTTTCATTCACCCTTAATGGAACCTGCTAGAGAAGAGTTAGCAGCAGCAATAGAAGAAACAACTTTCAATACACCAAACTGCCCTATATATCAAAATGTGACTACAACTGCAGTGACTGATCCTGAGGAAATTAAAAAGAATTTAATTGCTCAGTTAACTGCTCCTGTAAAATGGACACAAAGTGTGCAGAATATGATGAAAGATGGAGCAACATCATTTACAGAGGTTGGTCCAGGAAAAGTACTATCGGGATTAGTGAAAAAAGTAGATAGATCTATGGAAACTATTTCTGCATCTATTTAATATAAAAGAATTATAAGGAAGCCTCGAAAATTTAAATAGTTTTCGAGGTTTTTTATTGATAATACTTAATTTAAAAATTGTTTTTAGTTACTTTTTTTTGATTTTTTCGGTTCTAAATTGAGTCTCTAGATATATTTGTTTCCAGCGCCCGTCTACATAATTTCCGACTTTAAAATTATAAGTGTTATTATCTATATATTCCCACATATCAGTTACCAATGAACTCCCATATTGATACTGGTATAAAATATTTTTTCCATCAACTATAACAATTCCTTCAGTAACACCTCCGAAAATATCGAACTCCCAAAATTTAATGGTATTGGTTTCCTGATCAAATTTTCGTATCCCATGATTTCGCGAACCATATTGAGTCTGTTTTTTGTCTATAAACCCTTTTGATTTTGCTATGACAATTGTACGGTTAAGATCAAATTTAAATATCGTTTCTTGTTTAAATGCCGTTCCATCTCCCCAAGTACCAATAGCTTTCCATTCTTTATCAATCAGGTTTTCGAAAACAACAAGATTTGATTCTTGAGCCAATATTAGTTTAATAAACGAAAAAAAAATGACTGCGAGTTTGATAATGTTACATTGCATACAATAATAATTTAATACTGAATGAATAGAGCTTTTTTATCTATTAAAAGTTCTATTCTGCTAATTTAAAATAATACTTTTTACTTCACAGTTCTATTCATCGGTTAATAACTTCCATTGAACGATACTTATTCCGTTTTAACGAACATATAACGACTTAACAGAGGTGTTTTTCCATTCGCGGGTATAAAATGTCATCCTATCTGGCTCCAAGGTTTTTATGGGACTTCTCAAATTATATTTACGGTAACGAATACAAAAACCCAAAGTAAATGTCGTATTTAAGAATTATAATAATCACTTTAATTGGCTTTTCTGGATTTACTCAAGAGGCTTTTCATAATTTCGGTAATGTTCAAATTCATTCAACCGCTCAGATAGGTTTTCATATAAATGTTATCAATAATGGAGAGTTTGACAATAACGCAGGAAAGACAGGATTTTATAACGATAATAGTTTAACAGTTTCTGGAAATAACGAACCAGTATTTCATGATTTAGAAATCGATGTTAAAGATGATTTGGTTTTAGAAATCGGCGTAGGGGTTACTAACTTTCAAGAATTTGTAAATGGTAGAGTAATAACTGATAGAGATGAGAAAAGTGTTTCATTAGACTATATAAATGATGCTCCATATTTAGGAGAAAATGATGATAGGTATGTCGATGGGTATGCTACTTTAAATGGAAACTTAGATTTTTCTTTTCCTGTAGGTGATGATTTTAGGTTAAGACCTATAAAAATTGAGAATGAAGCTGCTAGTAATGGCTCCAGAGCTGCGTACTTTTTTGAAAACCCTAATACGCCAAATTTTTTTGTTGATAGCTTTGATACTGAGATGTATGAAGATTTATTATTTGGTGTAAGTATTTTCGAATTTTGGGATTTAGATGGTAGTAATGAAACTAGAGTTACTCTAACATGGGATAGTAATAGTAATATACCTACATTAGTTGGAGATCTTAACGATTTAAGAGTGGTAGGTTGGAGTAAAGAACTTCGTAAGTGGGTTAATTTAGGAAATACCTCAGTGTTTGGTGATGTAAACAAAGGTGAAATTTCTTCTAAAGCAATTATCCCGGATGATTATGAAGTATTAACTTTTGGATCATCAAATAGATTATTAGATGGAGATTTAGAAATTTTTACTGCTGTATCACCTAATGGAGATGGAATGAATGATACCTTTAAGATTCAGGGATTATCAAATTTTCCGGATAACGAATTATTTATATATAATCGATGGGGAGTATTAGTTTTTCAGAAGAAAGCATATCATGAAAATCAAAACTTTGCTGGTATTTCTGAAGGTAGAGTCACAATTTCTCAAAAATCAGAACTGCCTGAGGGGACCTATTATTATGTATTGAACATAACTGGAGCAAAAGATAGAGCGGGATATTTTTATATTAATAGATAAGAGGTTAAAAATAGTTGTATTAATTGTTAATGGAGTTTGATAATAAATAATCAATTTGTTCAAATGTATAAGTTCCCATAAGCTCCCCTTTTGGGGAGATCAAAAATTTAGCTGGAATTTCTGAAACACCATATTTTCTTGCAATATCAGATAATAAAACAAAACGATTTTGATTTACAATTTGGTTCTTCCATGTATACCCAAATTTATCAGCCACTTTTTTCCAAGACTTTAGATTCTTTTCAAGAGCAACCGTAACTATAGTAAGTTGGTTATCATGTTTTTTATAGATTGCGACCAGTTCAGGACTTTCTTTAAGACAGGGACCGCACCAAGAACCCCAAAAATCCAACAGTACATATTTTCCTTGTAGATTTGATAATTTAAAAGGAGTGCCATCAATAAGAGTCGTTTCAAAATCTGGAGCTAAATCTCCTTTTTCTGCTGCCGAAAATTTTGTATATAAATAGAATACCCCAAATAAGACAATAATTCCTAGAATAATGTATTGTGATATTTTTTTCACTTTTATTTGAGATATATCTTTTTTAATAATTTATAGTTGTAAAGAACTATTGCTTATAGATTTTACCATTCTTCATAACGAAAACTACATTTTCCATAGTTTTGATGTCATCTCTAGGATCTTTGTCTACTGCAACTATATCCGCTATAAAATCTGGAGCTATTTGCCCTAATTCTTTACTCATGTTTAATACTTTTGCATTAACGATAGTTGCACATTGTATAGCTGTTATAGCTGGCATTCCGGCTTCAACCATATATCCAAATTCTTTTCCATTTTGGCCGTGTTTAAAAACTCCTGCGTCGGTACCAAATGCAATTCGTACTCCTCGTTTATAAGCTTTTTTAAATGTATTTTGAATTTTTGGACCTATTTCTAATGCTTTGGGAACAATAATGGCTGGATAATACCCATCAATTGTTGCTTTTTCGGTTACTTCTTTACCAGCGGTAATCGTAGGTACTAAATAAGCTTTCTTTTTTTTCATTAGATCCATTGTTTTAGTACTCATTAGAGTCCCATGTTCTATGGTCGTTACTCCACCATTTAAAGCACGTTGCATACCCTCATCACCATGTGCGTGAGCTGCAACATGAAATCCATAGTCTTTAGCGGCTTCGCAAATTGCTTTTATTTCTTCTAGTTTGAATTGAGGGTTAGAACCACTTTTAGCAACACTTAATACACCTCCTGTGGCAGTTATTTTAATAAGATCTGCTCCGTTTTTGTAACGTTGTCTTACAGCTTTTTTAGCATCTTCTACGCCGTTTACAACACCATCTTTAGGTCCTGGATCTCCTATAATAGATTTTTTACTTCCATTAGTGGGATCTCCATGTCCTCCAGTACTAGAAATAATTTTTCCGGCCGTAAAAATTCGTGGACCTATTATTTTTTCCTGAGCAATTGCTTTTTTTAAAGAGATGTTTACACCGCTTCCTCCAAGATCTCTTACAGTAGTAAATCCTGCCAACAAAGTAGCTTCGGCAAATCCTACAGAGTTGTAGGCAACATCTGCATCATTATGAGTGTAACGTTCTAAATATGCCTTCGGATTGGATTCACTCTCCATATGAACATGCATATCGATAAGTCCCGGCATAACTGTTTTGTCTTTGAGATCAACAATTATATCATTGCTATCTCCCTCTGTATAACCGATTTCTACCTTGCTTATTTTGTTTCCAGAAACCACAATGGTTCTTTCAGGAAGAATTTTTCCAGTTTTACTATCAATTAATTTTCCGCAATGCAGATATGTGTCTTGTGCAGTAATTGTAATGCTCGTTAAAACAAAAAGTAAAGTGTAAAAGAATTTCATAAGCTAATAAATTGAGTGAAATTGTTTGTGTATATTATCAGATGAACAATTTAAAATAAATTAATCTAATTGATTAATAGATTATGATTTCTTTTAGAAATATAGGTTGGTAATAATGGCTATTTACCATGAAATTTCATATCAGGTAATGCTGCGTTGCCTTTTAAATATTTATTAAACCAATCGATTATATCTTGATCTCTTTCTTCTTTAAACTGACTGATACCATGATCTGCTCCTTCATAGATTTTTAATCTATAAGGTATTCGATGTTTTTCAAATTCTAAAGCTAGTTTTAAGGAATTGGTTGATTTTACTCTCCAATCTGCATTACCATGTAATAATAAAATAGGAACTTTAGTAGAGAATTTATCTGCCCATACTATTGCTGATCTTTTTTCTAGTTCAGCTTGTTTGTTTTGATGATAATTGGGAATTAACTCAGCATAAACACCCTTTTCCATATTAGGTCTATCGATTGTTCTCAGATCAGACTTTGCGCCTCCGGTAACAGCCGCTTTTATATTGTTCATTTTGGTAAGAGCAATATATGTCATCATTCCGCCTCGACTCCAACCATACATCCCAATACGTGTTGTATCTGCCTTAGGTAGCTCTTTAATTACTTTAGATAAATTTAAGACATCATTTATATCATTTCCTCCAAATTCTTCCATTCCTTCACTTTTACCTGATCCTCTATAATTACAGCCAATTACAATATAACCTTCACTTGCTAATTTTGAAAACCTTATGGCCGCCCAGGATACATTTAAATTACCAAAATCTCTATTCCCTCCTCTGTTGTAGATAATAACTGGATATTTCTTGTCTCCTTTGGGAACTGAAGCGAAAGACTGAATTTTTAGCCCATCACTTAGATAAGTGATTTCGAACATGTCTACATTTTCGGAATAACGAAATCTATCTTTAAATTTAGTTTTAGAAGAATCTGTAAATACCTTAGGATAAAGTTGCCAATCAATTTTCTTTTTCTCTAGAATTATAGATTCCTGAGATGAACATGAGTAAAGATTTATAATAATTAAGAGAACTAAAAAAAATCGTTTCATTTGTTTACTTTTTCTTAAGGACACTTAACCTGTATAGATATTACAAAAAGTTAAGTGTGTGTAAAATGTTACCTTAATAATTCTACTAGATCATTTTCTATATAGTCAGGTATAGTATCGATATCTATGATTTCATCAGAAAGATGCTGTTTTCTTTCTTGTAATTGAAGAATCTTTTCTTCTATCGTATTTTTAGTGATGAAACGAGTAACCATAACATTGTTGTTTTGTCCAATACGATGGGCCCGAGCAATAGCTTGTTTTTCTATAAATGGGTTCCACCAAGGGTCTAATAAAACAACATAAGAAGCTTTGGTTAGATTAAGACCAACTCCACCAGCTTTTAGTGAAATAAAGAATAAAGAGATGGAATCATTTTTCTGAAACTCATTAACTATTTTTTCTCTATCAGCGTTTTTTGTTTGACCAGTAAGACTAACAAAGGATATGTTTTGTGCTTTGCACCAAGTTTGATAGATCTCTAAATGAGATACAAAAGAGCTGAATACTAGGGCTTTTTTATGGGATTTAGCTAAGGTCTCTAGATAAGAAGTAACATCCTTGAATTTACACGAAGAATCTTCTGTTGTGGAATCTAATAGTTTAGGGTGGTTGGCTAGTTGTCTTAATTTAGTTAAGGTGTTTAAAACATGTATTTTATTAGTGGCAATAGGATCAATACCTAGTAATAGATTTCTTGCAGCTGATTTTTGAGATTCGTATGCTTTTTCTTGTTCATTAAGCATTTCTGTGTAGATAATTTGCTCAGATAACTCAGGAAGATCTTTTGCAACTTGTTCTTTGGTTCTTCTTAATATAAAAGGTTCTATGAGTGTTTTTAGTTCTTTAATGCGTTCTTCGTTCTGATATTTCTCAATCGGAATTTTAAAATGATCTTTAAAAAACGGAAAACTTCCCAACATTCCTGGATTGATAAACTCCATTTGGGACCAAAGATCAGATAATGAATTTTCTATAGGAGTTCCGCTTAGCGAAATTTTATGAGTTGCATTAATATCATTAATAGCTTTAAATATTTTAGATTCTTTATTCTTAATCTGCTGACTTTCGTCTGTTATTAAATAGGTGAATGTTGTTTTTTGTAAAATAGAAATATCCTTAGCTAAAGTGGTATAGGTGGTCAGTATGATGTCATAGGTTTCTAAATAAGGAGCTATTTTTTTTCGATCACTCCCGATATACTTTGTAATAGTAAGGTGCGGAGCAAATTTTAGTATTTCCTGCGCCCAATTAAAAACAAGAGAAGAGGGTAAAACAATTAGAGCTTTTAAATACGTTTTTATTTCTAGGGGATCGCTAAATAGATCTAGTCGAACGGTTTTTGGAGTTGATTGTTCTGTTTTTAGTTGTTCTTTTGAAAAAACAAGAGTTGCAATAGTTTGTAATGTTTTTCCAAGTCCCATATCATCAGCAAGACAAGCTCCCAGATGATTTCCTTGGTGTTTTACTAACCACTTTACGCCTTCTTCTTGATATGGTCTTAATGTAGCTTTTAGTTTAGAAGATGATTGATATTTTAAATCAATTGTATCCTTTATTTCTAGTTCTTCTGGGTCAACGATTTCTTTAAGTAGTGTGTAATTTCCTTTGTTAACAAGGATGCTATCTTCTTTTACTTTTCCGAAATTTGCTAATTTTTTATAACGAGTCATCCATTCCAATGGAATAATGAAAATGGTTTCATTATCCATTGGAAAGAATCGATTATTATCTTTTATGTATTTAATAAATTTCGAAAAAGGAATTTCTTTTGTGCCAATTTGTACTATTCCTTTGACATCGAACCAGTCATTTTTTTTTTATTTTTTATCTCGATTTCGTGTGAATCAAGATTTACAGATTTATTATCTAAATCCGGTAGGATGATTTCGACACCTTCTTTTTCAAGATCTTTATGGTGATTCTGTACCCAGTTAAAAATTGCTAAAGGATCATCAGAAGTTGTAGTTTCTAATAAAAGGTTTGCATTTACCTTTAAATCTTTAGACTCTAGTAAATCTATTATTTCTTTTTCAGCCTTTGGATCTCTTTTTATTTGGGTGATCTGGATTTCTTCGTTATCTCCAAAATGTACATCAGAAGATGTTTTTTTATTGCTATTGTAATCAAAACTAGCTTCTCCGTAATTAAAAATTACCTTGGCAACATAATTTTCCTTTATAAAATCTTGGATAATTTCTAGTTTGTAGGATGCTATGTTTTTATGAATCACAATTTCGAAGCCATTAGCAATTACATCTACATTTTTGATAACAGGAATAATTACTTTATCTAGATATGTTTTAATGTGTTTCTTAGCAATGGTAATCTTTTCTTTGCTAAAGAAAGGTTTTAGTTTGTTGGCATTCAGGTTGTTAATGTGATGTATGGATTTGTCTACAACAATCCAAGACGGTTCGTTTAATAAAATTTGAATACTATGATTTTGAGGGATTATTACCTTTTCTTCATCTTTTAACGAAAAGGCATAATCAATTCCTTCATCAGTTTTTGTAAATTCTAGAATAGGGTTGAGGATACTTTTTCCAATCGATAATCTATGTACTTCAAACGGATCTTTTCTCTGCGCATTATGTATTACAGAGTATTCGTTTTTTATAACTAACTCATAAAAGTCAGAAAGTTTATTGTTTACATAATTAATAACAACATCTTTAATTTTAGGATCCTTTAGAATGTCTGCTAAACCGAATGTTTTTCTTTTTTTAGCGGGTCTAAACTGTTGTTCTAAAACAGCTGTTTTTAAACTGGAACATATTTCTAGCAATTGTTCATGAGCTGTTTCTAAATATGGTATCTCAAAACTTTTTAATGTTGCAGGAGTAGCCTGTTTTTCTACATATCCTAATCGGTCATTTGTAACAGGTACAATATACGCTTCTGGTAATGGAGGGATTCCAGGTAAATTATTATGGTCAACTAGGTTATAACAGATGCAAAGTGAATCCATTGTGGGTATTTATTGGTTGTATTTAGTTATTAACTACGGGGTTATTTATATATATGTAAAAGAGATTAAAATTATTTTCTAACCTAATTTTACTAGCTTTTTTGTCTATTTCGTTACAAAATCGATAACGTTTTTTGTAATAAAATCAATTTGCTCATTATCTAATTCAGTATGCATTGGTAATGAAATCACTTCTTTTATAAGCTGATTAGTAATTGTGAAATTTGCTTCATCATAGCGATCATCTTGATAAGCCTTTTGTTTATGTAAGGGTATTGGATAATATACACCACAAGGAATTCCTTGATCATTAAGGTGTTGTACTAACGCGTCTCTATCTGTATTGACAACACGCAATGTATATTGATGAAATACGTGACAATCGCAAGTGTCACAAATTATATTCTCATTAGTGTCACAACTATTTCCTTTCACTTTTGGGGTGATAATATTCTCAATTCCTTCAAAAGCTTTATTATATTTTCTGGCCGCTGTTCTTCTAGCATTATTATAAGTATCCAGATTAGGTAATTTTGCTCTAAGTACTGTAGCCTGAATAGAGTCTAAACGAGAATTTACACCAACCACATCGTGATGGTATCTTTTATACATTCCGTGATTTACAATACCACGAATGGTATGTGCTAGATCATCATCATTCGTAAAAATAGCTCCACCATCACCATAGCATCCTAAGTTTTTAGAAGGAAAAAATGAAGTAGAAGATACATGACCAATAGTTCCCGTTTTAGCAACTTTACCATCATTAAATTTATAACTACCACCAATTCCTTGAGCATTATCTTCTATTACATATAGATCATGTTCTTTTGCTATTTTCATAATTTCATCCATATTGGCAGCCTGGCCAAATAAATGAACAGGTACGATTGCTTTTGTATTAGGAGTAATTGCCTTACGTATAGCATCGGGATCAATATTAAAAGAATCTTTTTCTACATCCACAAGTACCGGAGTTAACTGTAATAACGCGATTACTTCTACTGTCGCAGCAAAAGTAAAATCTGCAGTAATTACTTCGTCTCCTGGTTTCAAATTTAATCCCATCATTGCTATTTGTAAAGCGTCTGTTCCATTCGCACACGGAATCACATGCTTTACATCAAGATATTCCTCTAATTCTTTCTGAAAACTATGTACTTCAGGGCCATTAATAAATGCAGCAGATGAAATAACGTCTAGAATAGAGGAGTCTACACGTTCTTTTATTTGTTCGTATTGACCCTTTAAGTCAACCATTTGAATCTTCTTCATAGGATGTGTTTTGTAACCGGACGAAAGTACAAAATAATGATGCCATTGCCAATGTGATACTTAGTTTTGATCTGTTTTTTATTAACGGATAAAATCAAAATAGTGTCATTTTAGCAACAGCCTTTCTTCTAGATATTTATAAAACTATTCCTTAACGAATTTTATTGTTTTTTCGTGATTTACTTGTAAAAGGTATATCCCAGAGGATAATTGCTCTAATTTTTCTGAAATATTATATTCTGAATTTTGGGTTACTTTCACTTCAAAACTCTTCATTTTTTTGCCAGTTATATCGTAAACTGCTAAAGATATTTTATCGGATATAGAATATCCTTGTAGTGATAGTAAAGCATAATTTTTTACCGAATTTGGTGATAACTTTATTGATTTTTCGTTTTTATCTAAAGGCTTATTTACTTCCGTATTAAAAGTCAAAGCCTTATTAATATCTCCTACTACAAAACCAGAGATAATACTTCTTTTAAAATTACCTGTACTTTCTGAATTTAGAAACAAGCTGTATACACCTTCTTCCAGATTTTTGGTATCGAAATAAAAACTATCGTTGATTTTATCAAAAGTAATTACTTCCGGATCACTTTGTACTTGTGTTCCATCAATATTAGAAGTTCTAATAATTACACCGCGTGTTTCTATGTTTGTAAGTAAAGAATTATTTTTTTGTGTTGAAGAAATATCAACTTTTAATAAAGGATATTTATTTCTTATTTGATTTTCTAATGACATCGTGATTCCATTATTTTGTTTTACAAAGGCAGCAAAACGAGAATTACTTTGTAACTTGATATTATTAGAAGTAAGAGAGATTACAGATCTATGATTGCCTTGGGTATTAATTTTTAACTGATCTGTTTGTTCTTTGTTAATGCCTTGAAACGTAGCTTTAGGATTTTCGTGTATAATTTCGGCTACTGCAAATCTAGAGTTTTTGTCAAAAATTATTTCGTCGTATTCATTTTCAGAATGTATGATGTAATAGTTACTAGTGGTGATGTAATTCTCTGGATTTATGTTTTCAAAAGATGGATTACTTTTTTGAGAACGATTTTGTATGTATGATTTTACATAAGGCCAACTAAATTGTCCAAAACTTACATCTATATGATCAAAGAATGCGCGATAATCATTTTTTTTAAAGACATATGTTGCTCCAGGCCTTAGCGTACTTCTATAAGGTGCAACACCATCATTTGCACCTTGGATAGGAAGTAAAATTCCACCGGTAACCGTAAAAGCGGCTCTGGCAAGAAGATTTGATCCATTGAAATATCCGGAAGCTCCTAAAACAACAAATTTTTCTGGCTCGTTATTTTCATTGTTATCTAAATATGGGCGAACTACATCTCGACAATAATAAGTGGTAGAGGTTCTAGCACCTTCATTTAAACCAGTCAATCGCCAAGCCCAGTTTAACCAAGGCATTTGAGAAATGTCGGCTAGATAAGTTCCCCAATATGGAGTTCCCAAAGCAAAAACTTGTTGTATCTTATCTTTTTTTCCATATTGAATCATAGCAGCTTCTGCGGCTTTCCCTCCATTACTATGGGCTATGATATATACATCTGCGACATTGTATTTGTTTGTAACAATGTCAATGGACTCTGCAAGTAGTTCTCCATTGACCCATATGCCACCACCTCTTGTTGTAGCAACGAAAACAGCCTGATATCCTTCATTATATGTTTTTTGATAAAAAGAATTATCAAATAAAAATTGACTTTGATTTAGATCAATATATCCGTGATTAAAAACAATCACTTTTCCGTTATAATTTGCAGGGGTCGCTCCATAATGAATGGTTGATTTAAAAAGCGGACCAACAAAAAATGGATTGAGTTTATCAGGTGTAGGCAGTTGTACCTCTAAAAAATTCTGAGAAAAAAGTATTGCACAGGATAGTAAAGCAATTAGAGTAAGTTTTAATTTCATAAGATTTGAGTTTGCGTGATATTTGGTGTTAATTTAAGAATTTTAATAAACAAAATTTGTTAAAAACGTAAAATTTTAAGTATATTTTTAGTAAAATGATAATTATTATGTGTTTTTGATAATTTGAAAATTTCAGGTTTTGCACCGTATGTTTATCAATTTTTACAGGAAAGAGCCGTATTTTAGCGATGTATTAAATCAAGACTTTTGAATTTTTTCTATAATTTCCTTATTTCAGTTTTCAATAGTATGCTTCCTATAATAGGACTCTTAAGTCCTAAACTTACTTTGTTCGTAAAAGGAAGGAAAACAGTTTTCGAAATTTTAAAGGAACAACTAAAAAAAGAAGATCAAATAGTTTGGTTTCATTGTGCTTCGCTTGGAGAATACGAGCAAGGTGTTCCTGTGATGGAGATGATAAAAAAGAAATATCCTAGCTATATGTTATTGGTGACGTTTTTCTCCCCTTCAGGATATGAGATAAAAAAAAATAGCACCCTCGCTGATAGTATTGTTTATCTTCCAATAGATACAAAGAAAAATGCTAAAAGATTTGTAGAATTGGTGAATCCTAAGCTTGCAATTTTTGTAAAGTATGAGTTTTGGCCTAATTACTTACGAGAGTTAAAAAAGAACAATACTCCAATTACCATAATTTCTGCAGCATTTAGACAAGATCAAGCATTCTTTAAGTGGTATGGAGGTTTTATGCGTAATGCTTTAAAAACGGTAGATCATTTCTTTGTACAGGATACAATTTCTAAGCAATTATTAAGTCAAGTCGATTTCAACAACGTTACTGTGAGTGGTGATACTAGATTTGATCGGGTATCTCATCAAATAGAAATGGATAATCAAGTAGATTTTATCTCAGAATTTATAGGAGATAGACTTTGTATAGTTATAGGTAGCTCTTGGTCAGAAGATGAAGAAGTATTTATAGATTTTGTAAATCAGGCTAGTGAAAATTTATGTTTTATTATTGCTCCGCATGAAATAAAAAATAGTGGAGTGCAGTCTTTGCAGAAAAAAATAATCAAAAAGACTATTGTTTTTTCAGAAAAAGAAGGAAAGAGTTTACAAAACCATCAGGTTTTTATTATGAATACAATTGGTTATTTATCGCGAGTATATAGTTATGGCGATATCGCATATGTAGGAGGAGCAATGGGTACCTCTGGATTACATAATATATTAGAGCCAGCAACTTTTGGGATTCCAATTATTATCGGTCAGCATTTTGAAAAATTTAGAGAAGCT
Organism: Aquimarina sp. AD1; assembly: GCF_003443695.1. Classification (NCBI taxonomy): domain Bacteria; kingdom Pseudomonadati; phylum Bacteroidota; class Flavobacteriia; order Flavobacteriales; family Flavobacteriaceae; genus Aquimarina; species Aquimarina sp. AD1. The sequence goes on from NZ_CP031966.1 coordinate 4,760,633, forward strand.
AAACAATTGCAAAAGTTAGCAGGTTTATATTCTATATCTACTTCTGAAGAATTTAGTGCTATTATGAATAAATTAGTTGATGATCGGAAATTTAGAGAAAAAACTGGAATGATCGCTGGACACTTTATCAATAGCAATACCGGAGCAACGGATATGATTGTTGCTTATTTAACCGAGAAGATTGCAAAACTCTAAACAGATATTGCTTCTCTTAGATACCTTCTAAATGGAAGCATTTCTCGATATACCTGAATCACTATTTGCGTGAAATCAGAGTGTAGTACATCTTCCTTTTGTAATTCATAAGCTACTGCAAAAGTTCTTTTTTGCAATAAATCTATATGTTCGTGATCCATAGAGTACCCTTTAGGTGCTTTTTTAAGAGAATTGCCGTCATCATATAAATTACCAAAGGTATTTCGGAAACTTTTTTTAGCAAGAATTTTTTTTAATTCTTCTCCATTATAATCAATAGCTTCTCTAATACTTTGCAGTGTTTTACTTTCTGGTCGCCAATATCCTCCAGCTAAGACACATTGAGAAAGGCCTATTTCGATATAGAAGTCTCCCTGTTTAGATAATTGGTCTAATCCTGCACCGAAATGATCTTTGTATACAGGTTTGTTAGGATGAAAAAGTAAGTTGTTATTAATTCTATTGATTCCTTTTCTTCCTGAAGTCGGATAATATTCTGGATCAATTTTGGCAAGTTCTACCTCCAGATGATCTAACCAATCTATAAAAGAATTTCGAATTTGTTGATACCATTTTCTGTTAGTATCCATCCATTCTTTGTTATTATTTTGTTGTAATTCTGAAAGAAATTGAAATAAATCACTGAAATTCATTCTGTTAAAAAAATTAAGATTTTTTGTGAAAACATTACCAAGGTAATAGAAATAGTGGGATTAGAATACCGTTATACCGATATAATAACAACTAAAATTTTTTAATTATGAAAAAAGTAATTTTGGCCTTAGCGTTTTTATTTACTTTAAATGTAATGTTTGTTTCTTGTAGAGAAACTAATAAGGAAACAGAAAGTACTACCGAAGAAACCAGCGAAGTACAAAAAGAAGTTGAAAATACTGCAGAAGAAGCTTTAAAAGAAGCTGAAGAGATCGAAAAAGAAGCGGAAAAAGCAGTAAAAGAAGCTGGAGAAGAAGTAGAAAGTACTCTTGATAAAGCGGTAAAAGAAGATAACAAGGAGGCAGAAACTGAAGGTGGTGAACAAACATCTTAAGAAGACGTTAGAGTAGAAAACTTATTAATGTAAGTTGAAAAAGAAGGCCTTTCAGTATGAAAGGCCTTTATTATTTTTAAAATAATCCGTTTAATTCTGCATCAATACGATTAATTATACTACCAAGATCCTCGGGGTTATCGACAAAATTAAGATGGTCAACATCTACAATAAGTAAATTACCTTTGTCGTATCCGTGTGCCCAGGCTTCATATCGTTCATTTAATCGACTAAGATAGTCGATGCTAATGGTGTTCTCATATTCACGTCCGCGTTTATGGATTTGTGCAACCAGATTAGGAATACTACTGCGCAAATAGATTAGTAAGTCAGGACCTTCGACAACACTTTCCATAAGATCAAAAAGTGATTTGTAATTTTCAAAATCACGATTCGTCATAAGTCCCATCGCGTGTAGGTTAGGAGCAAAAATATATGCATCCTCATAAATGGTTCTGTCCTGAATAATATCTTTACCACTTTCACGTATTTCTAGGATCTGCCTAAAACGACTATTAAGAAAATAGATCTGTAAATTAAAAGACCAGCGCTCCATTTTATTATAGAAATCCTCTAGATAAGGGTTTTCTAATACATCTTCGAATTGAGGTTCCCATCGATAATGTTTGGCTAATAATTTGGTTAGTGTTGTTTTTCCAGCACCAATATTTCCAGCAATAGCTACGTGCATAAGTGATTATTTTTTTTGGAGTGTTAGGTCAAAACTGTAAATCTTACTTTGGTCGTAAATATAAAGGATTTCATTAGTAACATAAAACTGTTTTATATGAATTTCAGGAAGATTTATTTTTTCAATTTCTCCGGTCTTTGTGTAACGATAATATAAACCATCATCTTTTAGAACTATCAAATCATTATTTATAATTCTGATACCATTATATCCCTCGTTCTCATTTCGGTTTAACAAACTTCCATAAATGTTGAATTGAGAAAGGTTCTCAGAAGTAAGTATCCAGCAATAATTGAAGTTACTGCGTAATAATGTAGGGAGTTCATTAATGGGTTGTGTAACAACTAATGTTTTTTCAGAATTGGTGTTAAATACCTCTAATTGTTGAGTGTTGTTGTCAAAAAGCCAACTGCTATTATCATTTGCTGGAGAAACAAGAGAAACACTTTTAAACTCAGTAATTGTATTAAAATTCACTCGGGTTATTTCCGATAAATATTTGTCAACTAACACAATAGTGTTCGAGGATTCATAGAACAATAAGATTTTTAAAGGATTTAATACCGATGCTTGAGTAAGTTGACCAAGAATAAAATCACCAAATTGCCATTCTTGATTATTCCATTTTTTATAAAAAATATTGTCTTTAGCATAATAAATTGCACCAAAAGAATCAATTCCTAAAAACTGATCAGCCTTTAATGCTATAGTGTCTTGTGCTATTACGTTTCTCTGGGTATACCCCTTATGAATAAACCCTAATAAGATTAAAAACAGAATAATTTGTTTCATGAAATAGCAAAGTACAAAAATAAGGCCGTTTTTAACAAACTAATTTGTAACCAAAGCCCCTTACATTGATAATCTGTATAGAATCATCTTGTTTTAATTTTTTTCTTAGTTTGGTAATAAACACATCCATGCTGCGGCCATTAAAAAAATCATCATCACCCCAAAGTTTTTTTAAAATCATAGAACGATCTAATACTTGATTTTTGTTTTTAATGAGGTGAAATAATAAATGAGCTTCTCTATGCGTGAGTTGATGTGATTGATTATCGTAAGTAAGAAGTTGTTTAGGAAAATCAAAGGTATATTTTCCTATCTCTAATGATTCTGAACTTTGTTGTGTTTTAGTCCTATGGAGTAAATTATTGATTCTAACGATAAGCTCTTCCATGCTAAATGGCTTTTTTAGATAATCATTTCCTCCGATAGTAAACCCTTCTACGACATCTTGTGTTTGCGATTTTGCGGTAAGAAATATTATTGGAATAGTTTCATTCTCTGATCTGATTTCTTTTGCTAAAGTAAATCCGTCCTTTTTGGGCATCATAACATCTAACACTAATAACTTTGGGGTTATGGATTTGTATATTTTATAGGCTTCTTCGCCGTTTTGGGCAAGATGCACTTTAAAGTTTCTGGTTTCTAAACTTTCTTTTATAATTTGCCCCAAAGATGGCTCATCTTCTGCTAGTACTATTTCGATAATTTCATCCATTGGGTAGTGTGATTTTAAAATTAGTTTGATCTTGATCTAGAAGTAATTCTATTGTTCCTTCATGTTTTTCAATAATAGTTTTGGTGTAAAATAATCCTATACCAAATCCTTTTACATCGTGCGTATTTCCTTTCGGAACTCTATAAAATTTTTCGAATATTTTATCTTTTTGTGATCTAATTAAAGATGTTCCGTTATCCTTAATTTCTAGTGTAATATTAGGATGTGTATTTTTTAAATATATATCAATGTTATTACCTCCATATTTAATGGCATTATCAATGATATTATTAATAGCATTTTCGAAATGAAATGCATCCACCTTTTTCCAAATATTTTCATGAGTATGATGAAAACTAATGTTTTTTTCTGTAGTATTTGTTTGATGTCTATTAGTTATTGTTTGGGTTAAATCGACTAAGTTTACTTCTTCGAGATTTAACTCTAGTTCTTCACTATCCAGTGTAGCGGTCTCTAATATTTTCTCTACCATGGTATTTAACTTGCCCAATTGATTAGAAGACATGTCAATATATTTTTTAGTTTTTTCAGGATCATTTTCACGATTAAAATTTTGGATACCTTCTAAGGCTACGCTAATTGTAGCAATCGGAGTTTTAAATTCGTGAGTAATATTACTGATGAGATCATTTTTTAATTCAGCTAATTGCTTTTGACGATTAATAATATTCAAAAGATATAAAAGACATCCTATTACAGCACTAACTAATAAAAATGATAAAGCAATACCGAATAAGTTTTTCTTTAGAATTGTACGTGTAGTATTCATAAAAGATAGTTCTAAAGAACTTCCTCTAGGTAAATAGTAAGATTTTGTCTTAGTTTTTAAATCAGATTGATTGATAACATTTTCATTAAATAAGAACGATGTTCCGGTTTGATCTTGAAACGTAATTCCATAACTAATGGTTAACTGTTTCCTCTTTAATTGATTGTTTATTATAGTGTCTAAAACTTCTAGTTGTAGCGAATCTTCATTAATCGAAATTATGATTTTCGATGTAAGTTGCTCAAAAGCTTTTTTTCTAGAATCACCATTCTCTATTTCTTCTAATCCGTCTGGAAATTCGATGATTTTAGATGAATCTATACAAAAGTTTGGATGCTGATCCATTCGATCGATACTATCTACAGAAAGACCTCTATATATTTTTATATCACTATGATCTAAGCCTTCAGAAAATGTATAACTTTTAAAATCAACCGTTCCCGAATCTATTTTTTTTAAAAGGTTTGAAAAACTACTTTTCTTTAGAAAACTACCAATATTAGAGGAGTCTGAAGAAAAACCAATCGTATTTTTTTCTGCTAATTCGGTATAATATTGATCAACGGCATTGTCTAAACTTATCTGTACTTCATTAATTAGTTGTTGTTTACTTGCTTCGTAATTCTTTAGATTCCAATATACCTGAATGCTTAGAGTAACTAGAATTACAAAGGCAATAAAATACAATATACTTCTGTAACTATTTTTTTGCATAGTTCAAAAATAGGATTCTTAACTGATATAAAAAGAACCAGTTAACACTCGTTAACACTGGTTAACGGTTTGGTTAGCATTTGGTTTCCATATTTGTAGTGTACAAATCATATAAACTAAAATTAACATGAAAACACGGATCTTAACAGTAGTTACTCTTTTTCTTCTTTTGACTTCTTTTATTAACCACGCACAATCAACGTATTACAGGGGTCATGATGGAATTTTGTTAGATGAGGCAGAGTTAAAAGAAGCAGAAAGTAAAATGAAAGATAAAATCCAAAAGATCAATAAAAAAGCTGTAGTTGAGATAGAGATAAAAGACACAGATTTTAGAAAGGATTCGATAATCCATGATTTTGGTTTTCATGTAAATCTGAATGGTACTTTAAATTTAAAAACAAAGCTTAATTCATATAAAGGAAAAAAAATGTTAGCGTCTTCTTTAATAACATTACAAGGGGATCAAATAAATATTAGCGATTTAGAAGGAAAACCAACGTTGCTTAATTTTTGGTTTACTAATTGTCCTCCATGTATTGACGAAATGCCAGAATTAAATAAGTTAAAAGAACATTTTGGAGAACGTGTGAATTTTGTTGCTATAACCTATGAATCCAAAGAAAAAGTAGAAAAATTTCTAAAGAAATATAAGTTTGATTTCAGACATGTTATAGACGCTAGAGAATATACAGACGCATTAGAAATGAAATCGTTCCCTAATAATATTATACTTGATAAAAACGGCGTAGTAAAAAATATAGAAGGTGGAATACCTTATATAAGAGATGAAAATGGTGGAATGAAAATGGGAGAAGCTACAGAACTAAAACGTAAACTAGAAACCCTTTTAAAATAAACAAAAATGATAAGATTAATAATACTAATAACATTATTCGCTATAGCAAAAATTTCGGCACAAGATTTTCAAGGGATAGCAACCTATAGCACAGATAGGAAATTAGAGATACAATTAGATAGTACACAGGTGAATTCTGAAATGCAGAAACAGATTCATGAAATGATGCGTAAGCAATTTCAAAAAGAATATACACTACGATTCAATAAAGAAACATCAGTCTATAAGGAAGAAGAAAGTTTAGGAGCTCCACAACCCGCTTCAGGAATGCAAATAATGATCGCAGGATCTGGAGCCTCAGATATTCTTTTCAAAAATACAAAGGAAGAGAAGTTTGTTGCACAACGAGATATGTTAGGCAAAATGTTTTTAGTAAAAGATACTTTAACCCATTATAATTGGAAACTATCTAATGAAACTAAAAAAATAGGAAACTATAATTGTTATAAAGCGACCATGACCAGAACTCAGGAAATTATTAGGGATATACGAGTTAATGGAGAAGAAGAAAAATCCGAACCAGAAACGGAAGAGATTGAAGTAGTAGTATGGTATACGCCAGAAATACCCGTAAACAATGGTCCAGCAAACTATTGGGGTTTACCAGGACTCATTATGGAGGTTAATGACGGAGATTTGCGAGTTTTATGTAATAAAATTGTTTTAAATCCAAGTAAAAAAATAGAAATTGAGGAGCCAACAAAGGGTAAAGAAGTAACTGAGACCAGATTTGAAGAAATCATGCGTAAAAAAATGAAAGAAATGCAAGATAGAATGCCGCGCCGAGATGATGGTAATAGTATAGAAATTAGAATAGGAGGATAATCATAATCATCGATCAAAACAATCAAAAAATGAACAGGATTTTATTAGTATTATTCATACTTGTGTTTTTTAACATAAAAGCACAAGTAACCACTATACCTTTTGAAGAAGACGGCCTCGTTTTTATAAAGGTACGGGTAAATGATCAAGAAGAATATTTAGATTTTGTGTTCGATACTGGAGCATCGATTGGAGTTTTGGACAGTGCAGTGGCCGAAAGATTGAATATAAAATCTAATTATTCGCAAAATGCACAAGGTGCAAATGGATCGCAAACCTATAATATCGCTACAAATCAAACTGTCAAGATAGGAGCAGTCGTATTTGATAACTCGAATTTAGTTCTTGTAGATTTACAAAAGCTTTCTCAACGATCTGGTAGAAAAATTCAAGGTATCATAGGGTATGATGTTTTAAGGAAGTATCGAACAAGCTTTGATTTTCAGAAAAAAATGATCACATTATATAATGAAGGTGATTTGATTTCAGGATTGGATTTATACACTAAGATTCCAATGAAATTTGATGGAACACCTATTCCTCAAATTGATTTAACCTTTACTTTAAATGATGGTAATACGCTAACTGGAAATTTTCTATTTGATAGTGGTGCAAATATGAGTGTATTGTTTAATACACCATATGCTGTAAAAAATGATCTTAGAAATAGATCAGGAAAAACAATTAAAGGCAAGGCAAGAGGGCTGAATAAATCTACAACTTATACGAAAGGAACTATAGAAAAATTAAGATTCAGCGATTTCGAATTTACTGATTTACCAATTGATATTTCAGAAGGCAAAGAAGGAGTATCAGGCTCTTCCAATTATACTGGAATCTTAGGAGCACAAATTATTAATAGATTCAACATGGTACTAGATTATGAAAAGAAATTATTTTATTTCAAACCTAATGAAAAGTTTAATACTCCATTTGAATTTCCTACTAGCGGAATAGGTATAGAAAAGGTAGAAGGCAAAATATTAGTAAGTCATGTGGTACAATCTAGTGAAGCGTATGAAAAAGGTATTAGAGAAGGAGATGAATTACTTAAAATAGATGGATATGGTGGGAAGGAACTAAACTTTTGGAAGAAGCATTTAAAGCATGATCAAAAAAAGGTAGAAATAGAAGTAAAAAATAAATCAGGGGAAGTACATCGAGTAGTTATTTTATTGAAACGATTAATCTAATAGAAGACTGTTGTTTTTTTAGGATATAATTAACTTTTATTGATTAAACCTAGTGCTAATCATAGAGTCTAAATATTTTAAAACTGCCTAATATGAAGACTATATGTACATGGGTTACTATTCTTGTAACCTCTTTAACAATCGCACAGGATTTTCAGGGAAAAGCCTATTATTTCAGTAAAACAGGAATGGATATGGATTTTGGTAGACGACAAATGTCGGAAGACCAGAAAAAAGCTATTGCCGATAGAATGAAATCTGTCATGGAAAAAACCTTTGTGCTTACTTTTAATAAAAGTGCCGCGACCTATAAGGAAGAAGCACAATTAGATGCATCTGGTGGAGGTGGTGGAAGATGGGGAGCTATGCTTTCTGGTTTTACATCTAATAATTATTATAAAAGTATAAAAGATGGTCAATATTATGATCAACGAGAATTTTATGGAAAAAACTTCTTGATCAAAGATTCACTAGCAAAATATAATTGGACTTTAGTTAATGAGACTAAAAAAATTGGAAATTATACCTGTTTTAAAGCAACCACTACTAAAAAAGTGAATGAAGTGATGGACTTTAGAGCTATGAGAAGAAAGGCTAGGGAACAAAGAGATCAAAGAGAAAACGGATCTGATGATCAGGCAAATGCAGATAATGCTCCGGATATGCCAGAACCACTAGAAGAAATTGAAGTTACTGCTTGGTATACACCAGAAATTCCGGTAAACCAAGGACCAGGATCTTATTGGGGATTACCAGGTTTAATATTAGAAGTACAAGAGGGAAGAACAACACTATTGTGTAATAAAATTGTGCTAAACGCCGAAGAAAAAGAAGAAATCAAACCACCAACAAAAGGGAAAGATGTTTCACAAGCTGAGTTTGATGAAATTACAAAGAAGAAAGTGGAAGAAATGATCGAACAATTCAGTACACAACGAAGAGGAAGAGGAGGCTTAGGCGGAGGACGCAGAAATTAAAATTCGTTTAAAAAAATTAATCAAAGAAATGAAGCAAAAAATACTATATGCCATATTGTTGGTAGGAATCACTATGTCTGCACAGAAAGTTCAGATTACGGGATTTGTTAAAGATTCAGTTGGTAATCCATTAGAAATGGCAAATGTAATAGCCTATAAAAAAAGTGATAATTCCATGACCGCTTATGGAATTACGAATAGTAAAGGAAAATATGGTTTATCAGTTCCTGCTAATGAAACCTATTTACTTAAGGTAAGTTTTATAGGGCTTTCTGCAAAAGATAAAACTAGTATTGTAAAGACTGAAGATGTAAAAGTAGATTTCGAGATGACTTCAGAAGCAAATAGTCTTGATGAAGTAGAAATCGTTTATGAGATACCAGTAGTAGTAAAAGGAGATACATTGGTATATAATACAGATTCTTTTACCAATGGTAATGAGAAAAAATTAGGTGATGTTTTAGATAAGCTACCGGGGATAGAAGTAAATGATGACGGAGAAATAGAAGTCGAAGGAAAAACAGTTTCTAAAGTAATGGTAGAAGGAAAAGACTTTTTTGATGGAGATTCTAAATTGGCGACAAAAAATATTCCGGCAGATGCATTAGATAAGGTAGAAGTATTAAGAAATTATGAAGATGTTGGTCAAATGCGCGGCCTTCGTAATAACCAGGATCAGGTAGCGATTAACATAAAACTGAAAGAAGGTAAAAAGAATTTTTGGTTCGGAGATATAACCGTAGGAGCAGGAGTAGGAGAGACAGAACGATATTTGGTAAAACCTAAATTGTTTTATTATAATCCAAAATATAGTATTAATATTTTAACCGATTTTAATGATATAGGAGAAGTACCATTTTCTAGAAGGGACTACTTTAATTTTACAGGAGGTTTTAGAAATTTAGGTAGAGGAGGGACTTCTTTTAATATAACAAGTGATGATTTGGCATTTGCTGTGCTACAGAATGATCGAGCTAATGAAATTAACACCAAGTTTGGAGCTGCCAATTTTAGTATGTCTGCTAGTAAAACATTAGATATTAGTGGATATGGAATTGTAAGCAATACTAAAACAGATTTGATCACCAATACAAGAAGAACGTATATTGATGATACTGCTGATCCTACTGACAACACAATAGAGGAAACTTTTGATAATACAGAGCAACGTAGCACTTTAGGATTGTTAAAACTAAGTGCAAGTTATAGACCGAGTAGCAATTTTCGATTAGATTATGATGTTTTTGGGAAACTTTCTCAACAAGAAGAGGATGATACTTTTCTTTCTGTAAGAGATGATATTTCTGAAGATATTAACGAACGATTAGAAAATGACCCTTTTTCTGTACAACAAAATTTAAATGCATATTATACACTAAATTCAAAAAATATCTTCTCTTTTGAAGCTCAACATTTATTCCAAGAAGAAGATCCATTTTATAACGCTATTAGGTCAGAAATTCCTTTTAGAGGAGTTTTTACACAAATTAATGACCCTGCTGATCCGGATGTGGATACCTTTGATCCCTTAGAATCTTCAGAACGATATAATATCAATCAACAAAAAAATGTAACTACCAGTAAACTAGATGCTAAATTAGATTATTACTATGTGTTGAATAAAAAGAGTAATCTTAATTTTACGCTAGGATCCACATTCAGTAAACAAAACTTTGATTCTGATATTTTTCAAATTTTAGATGATGGAAATCAAAATAATTTTGAGTCAGAAGAATTTACTAATGATGTTACTTATAATTTTAATGATTTATATGCTGGAGTACATTATAAGTTCATTACTGGAATCTTTACCTTTAATCCAGGAGTTAGTATTCATAATTATGATTTAAAAGATGAGCAATTGGGGACTACTAATAGCCAGAATGAGTGGCAGGTATTACCAGATTTCTTCGCTTTAGTACAGTTTAAAAAAAGTGAGAGTCTGCGATTTAATTATTCAATTACCGCCAACTATACAGATATAAATAATCTGGCAGAAGGATATGTTTTTAATAATTATAACTCATTATCTCAGGGAAATAGAAGTTTAGAGAATGCATTGTACGATAACTACTCTTTAAACTATTTTAGTTTCAATATGTTTAATTACACCAATATCTTCGCTAGATTAAGTTATACCAATAGACGTAATCCTATTAAGAATACGAGTGTTGTATCTGGGATCAATAGGGTAAATACACCGATAAATTCTAATCTTGCCGATCAGGTTTTATCCGGTAGTGGTAATTTTACGAGGACTTTTGGTAAGATCAAAGGAAACCTAAGTGCTAATGTAAGTTGGTCTAGTTTTAATAATATAGTCAACACATTGCCTAGTGAGAGTATTAGTCTTACACAAACGTATCAGACAGAATGGTCTACAAATTTTAAGAAAGGACCTAATTTTGATCTTGGTTATAGTATTACAGTGAATGATTATGATAATAATGGTGCAGAAAGTACTTTCTATACCAGTCGCCCTTTTGCCAGATTAGATTGGACTTTTGCCAAAGGCTTCCTTTTAAAATCTTCTTATAGTTACTATAATTATCGAGATACCGAAACTACCTTAAATGAATATAGTTTTTGGGATGCAGAGGTGTTTTATCAGAAACCAGATAGTAAATGGGAGTATAAATTTTCCGTTACCAATTTATTAGATACTGAAAGTATCAATAGAGATAGTTTTAATGAATTATTTAATAGTACATCTAGCTATGTAGTGCAACCAAGATATTGGATTTTAAGTGTGAAATATAATCTGTAATTTTGGTTTTAGTAGCGATACAATATTGACATAAGTAGTTTAGGTTTTATAGGTGTATCTCGTTTGATAATAGGAGATTGGTGCTAAAATTGATTGATGAGGTGTATAGTTATATTGAGTGTGGCAAGTTACATGTTCAAGCAAAAAAGATTTTAGTATTCAAAAAAAGTAACGAAATTAGTTTTGGCTCGTCATCTTACTATGCATACAATTATTAGATTTGTTATTTCCGTAAGTGTCTTTTTATGTACGGTTATTTCCATTGCACAAAATGGCAACAAAACCATCACAGGGAAAGTTTTAGATAAAGAAAACAATCAACCGATTCCATTTGCTTCTATATACCTAAAAGGGCAGGCAATTGGTACAATATCGAATGAAGAAGGGAAGTTTGTTTTTCATATTTCTAATAGAGGAAATGGCACAGTTATAATATCTAGTTTGGGATATAGTTCTATAGAGAAAAATGTTGATGATTTTAATCTTGATCAGCAAATATTTCTAAGTGCAGAAGTAAATGCTCTTAGTGAAGTGGTGATTACAACGACAAAAAAGAAGAAATTATCGGCAAAACAGATAGTAAAAAAGGCATATCAGGAGATTCCTAATAACTACCCTGATCAGTCTTATATTCTAGAAGGTTTTGTTCGTGATTTGCAAAAAGAAGATAGTACATATGTAGAGTATTTAGAATGTGCAGCTAAGTTTTACAATCAACCTACAAATAAAGAAGTCGAAGCTAAAGTAGAGCTTGTAGCCATAAGGAATAGCTACATCGCAGAAAAAAATCCTTGGAACAAACAGTGGGAAAGAAAAAATTCAATTATCGACTTAATAGAAGATGATTTTATAAGATTTGATTATGGACCCATTAAAGGAAAAAATGGATGGAAATATGAATTGGAGGATATCTTACCTTATAATCAGAAGTATGTATATAAAATAAAAGGAACAGATGCACCTTTTCAGAAAGCAACACTATACATAGATACAGAATCTTTCGCCTTTGTAAGAATGGAGCTTACGCGAACTGCAAATAAAGGAAAATCGTGGAAAAGAAGATTAACACACGGAGGAGAACAAGTGTATTATAATGTGATTTTTGAATATCAGGAATATAGGAACAAAATGTACTTAAAATATCAAAGGGAAGAAGATACCTGGAATATTTATGATACTAAAACTCCTAGTAAATTACTATTTGTAAAAGAACCAAAAAAAGAATTGTTCGTAAACAAAATCATTGTAGATAATGTAGAGAAATACCCATTTACTCGAAATATGAATTCTGATAGTAGTATAGAAAATCACTCAAGCGAATACAATGCAGAGTTTTGGTTGAACTATAATGCTCCACAACAAACTAAAGAAATAAGCAAAATTGAGCAATACTTAAAAGGAACTAGTAACTAGTAGTAGTTTTATGTTATATCATTTGGTAAACATATATAACTAAAGTCACAGCGACAGCTCCAATAAGAATGCCTATTTTATTTTTAAATGTATTGTTTTTATAAGATGCTCTATTCTCCTTTTTAGACCAATAAAAAATCAAGAACGAGATAGCAATTACAGCGCAACCTATAGCCAGATATAATTTAGTCTGTTGATCAAAATAAGAAGTGTGATTTATTAGCGAGATACAGATGAAGAAGAATACAAGTAGTAATAACTTGCTGTTTTTTTGAATGGTTTGCATAGTGTTTACTTCTTTTGTTTAGATATTTTTTCTGCTAGTAGTAAAGCGTTGTAAGCGTTTACAATCTTACCGGATTTAGATAATTCTGAAAAAGCGACTATTTTTTTTGTACCATCTTCTTGTTTGATTTCAACATTAACATCAAAGGAACTTCCAGAATCCAGAAGTATTTTTTTTACTTGTTTGGCTGATAATTTTGGGTAATAAGATCTTATTAAAGCTGCAATTCCTGAAACAACGGGAGACGCAAGAGAAGTTCCTCCTGTAGTTGTATATTTATCGATTCCATATTCTGTAGTGTACATATTAACTCCAGGAGCAAAAACATCTACATGTTTTTTACCATAATTTGAAAAATTAGCTTTAAGATTTTGAATATTCCAACTACTCGCACCAACAACAATAAGATTATCAACAAATTCCTTTTCAGTATCGTCATAATCATTCAAGTAATACTTAATTGTATCATTGTTAGTGTTATTATTTCCTCCTGCTTTAATCAATAAAACATCTTTGTCTGCTGCATATTTTATTGCATCATTTACCCATTCCTCGTTTGATGAAAGTGTTTTTCCCCAGCTCATATTTATAATCTTAGCACCATTATCCACTGCATAACGTATGGCTAAAGCAACATCTTTGTCGTGTTCATCTCCACTTGCTACCATTACCACGGGCATTATCTTAATTTGATTAGAAAAACCTTGAATTCCTATATCATTAGCACGATTTGCAGCTAGGGTTCCTGATACTGCTGTGGAATGATGAAATGGTACATCTCCATCAACTATTGGACTACCATAAGTGTAATCTCCAATATTGTTAATGTCATCTCCTGATATTTCTCTCTCGTTATAATTAAGATTAAGTGTAATTTCTTTTTCTTTATTCAGATCATTGATGTATTTATTAATGTAATCTTCTGTAAGTTCATACTCGATAGAATTTCTATATCCATATAACATGTGCTGGATAACAGAGTCTTTTTTATAAACCGTTAATAAGCTATCTATGTCCACAATCTTGTGCTCTTTTTTTGGCAATATACTATCTAAAAAAGATTTACAATTAACAACAGCAAGTTTCCATAGTTCCATGTTTTTTAAGGTTTCTTTGTTTTCTGCAATATCATTTTTCCATTTTTGATAGGCTGAAGTATATAGTCGATAAGCTTTTATCAGATCATTCGGGATTTGATTAATTTTTTTACCACTAAAAAGAGCATTATACTTTTTTACAATCCGCGTACTTTCAAGAGGTGCGTATGAGACAAAGCTACCGCTTGTATTACTGAGGAAATCCCAACCGTTGATATCGTCGATATATCCATTTTTATCATCATCAATACCGTTATTAGGGATTTCGTTCTTATTATACCATATTTGATTCTTTAAATCTTCGTGATGTATATCTAATTTTGTATCCAGAACCGCTACAATAATCTCTTTCCCTTTTTTAGATTTAAAAATTTTATTATATGCTTTTTCTAAACTTATTCCGGGGATTGAGTCATTAATATAATCTTTATGATACCAGGTTTTTAGTTGTTCTTTGGATAGTCGTTTAGGTATATTTCTTCCTGTTATCTTAATTGATTGTTTTCCTTCCTTATGATCTGCGGATAAATTATATTCAAATTCTTTAATAACTACCTCATTATTTATTCTTATTCCTTTATACCAACCGTTTGAGAAATCATCTTTCTCGAATCCTCCATTTTCTATATTAACCTGCTTAAGGTTTCCATTTTCGTCTTCTAAGTATAATTTAAAATCATCAAAATAAAATGTTCCGTTGTAATGAACAATTCCTCCAAAGTTTAGTTTATCAGCTTTCTGATCTAGCTCACCAATAATTCCATATTGTTGCCATATGTTGGCAGTAATAGGTCGGTTGTTCATATTGTCAAAAAAAGCTGTTTCATTATTTTTAGTATCAACACGAACCCAGAGTCCTGCTTTTACGTTAGGGTCTTTTTCATTTCCTATAACTTTAACCCAACCTTGAAGTTTGAATTTCGTTTTCTTGTCAGTTTTTATCTCTATAGATTGTACGAAAGAAGCCCAATTTCTAGATACTTTTTGGGTTTGTGCTACCCCTTGATGTTGATATATAAGTGAAATGAGTACAAACAGCTTAGTGATTTTTGACATGGTATTACTTTTATTAGTATTGAATCCCCTTTATTATGATTATGAATTATATAGTCAAATTTATTCTTTCAAAGAAAATCATGATATTTAAGCAAATAGATTGCCAGTTATTAATTCATTAATTTCTTCAATAATTCAATTTGCCCAATGTGATAAGATTGGTGTTCTAATACATGAAGCCAGTGATAATGGTTGTTTTTATCAGAGATGGATGGTCTATTTTTCAACCAACCATTACTTTTTTTCTTAAAATTTTCTAGAGTTCTGCTTCTAATCTCATGAAAATAAGAAATGTAGTACTCAATATTAAAATTGACAAACGTTTCTTGTGCTTTACTATCCATTTTCAAAATTGATTCAAATCTCTTTTTTTCAGTATTATTGAATGTCCTGTTTTCAAATGTAAAAACCTGATAAAATGATTCAACTGCGGAAATATGCATTATTAATAGGGCTATAGAGTTTGATGTAAGATTTATTCTATAATCTAATTGATCAATAGTTAGATTTTGGATAGATCTAATCATTCTTATACTTACATCCTCTAACATCCTGAGTAACTCATAAACTTCACAATCGTAATCTTTTAAGTTTTTAAAATTGTCAGTGTAAGTGATTTTTAAATGAGATTCTTTACTGTATTCGGAAACTTCGGAAATAAAATTATATTCTAATATTTGATTAGGTGTTTCATTACCAATTCCTTGAGTCCATCCAGGAACTAACAATTGACTTTTAACTTTATCAAAATTTGGGTTATTAATTATCACTTCCTTCGTTTCTTTTTTGTTTGATAAAAAAAGTCTGAAGCTTTTAAAATAAAACTCTCCTTGATTCGTGCAAAATCCTCCAAAATAGAGTTTAGATGAATTTATATCAATTATACCGTTAACTTCATATTTCATCCATTGAGACGATTGAATACGCCTATCGGTCATATCATCAAAGAAATCAATACCTCCATCAGCATTTTCTACTCTAGCCCATAATGCAGCTGAGCTCTTTGGGCTTTTTATTTTTGCCTTGACTAATGCTGTCAATTTAAAACTATCGTATATCTTATTGGCTAGATCAATACACTGACAAAATGAATTCCAATCCTGAGATATTTTCAAAAATTTAACTATTTAGGTTGATAATCAGGATGACCTGTTTGCCAAAATGCAAAAGATAAAACATTAGTTACACTTTCTAAGCGTTTATCACTTGCTGTGTTGCTATGACCAGCATCAAAATCTATTTTAAGTAAAATAGGAGTTTTATTTTTATTAAAATCTTGAAGTTTTGCAGCAAACTTAGCAGAATGCCATGGCGGAACCCTTGAATCATTAATTCCTGAAGTAATTAATGAAGCAGGATACTCTTTTCCTTTTTCAATATGATAATATGAATCCATTTCCATTAAATATTGAAACTCTTCTTTGTTTTCAACAGTTCCAAATTCCTTGGTGTTATTCTTTCCATTATATCCAGTTTCTGCTCTTATCATATTTAGAAATCCAACATCAATAATGGAAGCCCCAAACAAATCTGGTCTTTCAGTCATAGCACGTCCAATTGTTATTGCACCCGCACTAGCCCCATTAATAGCTATTCTACCTTCGGAGGTATATTTCTTCTCTATTAAATATTCGGCACTTGAGATTAAATCTTTCCAACTATTAGCTTTTGTACTTTTAAACCCATTTTTATACCATAAATCACCTTTTTCTCTACCTCCTCTTACATGAGATACCGCAAAAACTCCACCTTCACTTACCCAAGTCAAAATTTTCTCACTAAAAGATGGAGTAATAGAAACTCCGTAAGCTCCATACGCTATCATGAGAACCGAGTTATGACTATTAAGCTCAACACTCTTTTTATAAATTAAAGATAACGGAACTGAGTTTCCATCATGTGAGGGGATTTCAAGTTCTTTTACTTCAAAATCATCAGTATTGTAATAACTACTTATTTTACTAATTTCAGCTTTCTTAAATTTTTTCTCTTCAAAATCGTATTCGTATCTCTTTTTATCACTTAACCAACCTTCAACAAGAATTGATAAATAATTATATTTCTTTCCTTTGGTTTGAACGGATATGTTTCCTGCTTTGACAGGTATTGTTAACTCCTTCGTTTTGTTAAGAGAATCTATTAGGAAAATTTTGGCTTCTACTCCATTTTTAATTGTAGTATATACTATTCCTCCCTTTATCAACCTAAGACTTCTAATAATCTCATTTTTTTTCATTGGAACAATGATTCTTGAATTATTTGTGTCTGGAGAACTTAAAGATGTCTTACAAATCTGAAAATTAGAAGCATTCAAAGAAGAGATATAAATCACACTATCTTTATCTCTTACAAACGATGTTACTTTATCTTTCTTGGAAAAAAGTTTCTTCCATTCTTTTTTATTATTTTCAATATCTTCAATACTAGTGTAATAATAATCTTGATAAATAGTAGCTCCAGCTACTGCTCCGAAAAAGAATTTCTCATCAGGATCCTCAATATATGCAATTGGAATATCCACAGGCTTCATCTCAATATCTGGATTATTTATTCGTGAAAACATTTTTCTTGGAGATGAATTTAAAGGGTGATAAATAAATTCCATATCCATATAGGCATCTTTCTTATCCTTTGTGTTTCTAACCTTATTATATAATATAGCTTTGCTATTTGGTGACCAATAAGCACCTCCATATGATGGTAAACAATTAGAAATTTTTAAAGGTAATAAAGTTTTCGACTTTACATCCAGAACTCTCAATTCAGAAAACTCATCTCCGTTTTTTGAAAAAGCTATTATAACTTTATTTCCGTCCCAATCAGGGCGAAAATAACTTATATAGGAGTCTTTTTCTATATCCGAAGAGCCAAATAGATATGTTTCTTCCCCGTTTAATCCATTCTTGTAATAAAGGTCTGAAAATTTTTGAGTCGAAAGTCTTTTAAAATAAAAGAACTTATTGTTTTTCGTTATTAAAACATTACTTACGAACTCATTTTGAGTACCTAAAATTTCTTTTTGTAATGAAACCAATTGGGGACTATTAGGTATGTTCTCTAATATTTTATTACTTCTAACACTTTGATTTTTGAACCATTGTATTACTGAGGAATCTTTTAAATTCTCAAGTTTTCTATATTCGTCAAAAATTATTTGACCATGATAATTATTTGATGTGGTTCCTATAAATTTCTTATTCATTGATTGCTTATCCTTGCAACTAAGACTTACAATAAATATCAAAATGAAAAGATACTTAAATTTCTTTCTTAACATATCTAACAAAATACAAATTATTTAAAAATGGAACCAATGATGATTCCATTTTAATTGAAATTCTAATTATTAAGCCGTACCGGCTGTTTTAGTAATAGTATTATTTCCTGTACCCTGCATACTAATCCCAGTGGTAGGATTATTTGTTAAACTCGTAAGAGTACCCCCTCCATTAATTCTTTGCATAGAAGTCCTATCCAAATTTGATACCACGGTTTTTTTTAAAACTAATTTCTTCTTGTTTCTTATTTTCATTTTTATTAATATTTATTTCACAAAGCTATTTAAAAATTTACATTCTTTATTGTCATTTTGCCTTATATATGATCCAATTTATAAAATGGTATTAAAAAAAAACACGCATAAACTATTGATTATCAATTTTTTTTATAAAGTAAGAAGCATGTATCCCTGTTTGTTTTAAAAATGCACGATTAAAGGATTGGATACTAGTAAATCCAACTTCAAAAGCTATAGCTTTTATTGAATATAATCTAAATTTCGGGTCATTTCTCAATTTATTTATACAGAAATTAATCCTTAAATCGTTTATATACTGACTGAAGTTTTTCTGTTTATTTATATTGATTATTTTAGACAAATATGTTGAATTTGTACAAAATGATTTAGCTAGAGTATCCATTTTTAATCCTGATTTTAAAAATCTATTTTTTTCTTCAAAAGTCTTTAATTTATATAATATATCTTTTACTATTTCCTCATCTATATCTAGTTCTGACGAAACCTTAGAAATATTATTTTCTTCCTGATAAGAAATTTGAGGTTCTACTATTTTCTTTTCCTCAATAAGTTTTTCAAATTTACTCTGATAAATTTTCTTTTTCCTGTAGTAAAAGAAAATTAAAACTAACAATAAGAAGATAATTAAAAAGGACAGTATGATCCCACTATCAGACCTTCCTTTACTTTTCTTTAGTTGATTAATAGCAGTATTTCTTTCATTAATTAATTCTTTATAATCATAATGTCTTACGATATTTGATTTTATATTCTTATTATTAATATTAAAAACACTATCAAAATGAATCAATTTATTCAAGTATTTTATTTGATTATCCTTATCATTTGATCTTCTATAATAATCAATTAATAATTCATAACTATCTCTTATATCTATGGAAAAGTTTTCATCATTTGTTAGGAAATCAATTTTTTTTAAATAGGAAACTGCTTCATTTTCCCGATTGATTTTAAGTAGAACTTTGGCTATTTGAAGGTAAATTATTGTTTTATTCGCGTCATAATTATTGGATTGCTCAATTCGTACTTTAGCTTTGATTAAGGAATCTATAGCTTTTTTATAATTATTTTGCATTCGATTCTGAATTCCGTTTAAAGCTAAAAAACTAGTATATAGATCTTTGTCATTACTTTTATGACTTTTAGCTAAACCAGAATGAATATATTTTTTAGCAGAATCTGGAAACTTTAATCTTAAAAATGAATCCGAAATAGCAAATAATGTGCTGTTAAGTGACCCTTTTAAATCTATATCATTTGTGTCACTTTTAATTACATTCAGATTCTCTTTAAATAAAGCTAAGGCTTCTTTTTCTTCTCCTAAATTTTTTTTTAGAAGTCCTATATTATGTTTTATGGCTATTTCGTAAAATTTATTCCGATTAATTTTAGCGAATTTTAATGCCTCCAAATACAAGTTTAACGCCTTATTATATTCTAGATTATTAAAATAATAGACTCCTTTTCTTAAATAAGCTAAACTAGGAAATTTTTTATTTTGTTTATCTTTTGTTATGTGAATAATACTATCTAAATAATCTATTTTTAAAGAGTTTTCTGATATTTCCGATAATAATTTATACCCATTTGCAATAACCAATTCATCTTTCTCCTTTTTCGCTTTTTTTAAATAGGAATTAGCATATATTTTAGACATCAATGAATCTCCCCGATAAAGATTATAACTTTTTTCTAATTCTTCTAATGTTTTATCGTGTAAAGAATCTATTGAAATATTTACTTGAGCGGTTAGAGTAGTAAAAAAAATTAAACAAGAAAATGAGATAGATAGACATAAAAGTTTTCTATCATTATTCTTTTTTTTCTGTTGTTGATATATTCTCATCTAAAAGGTTCTCTTTTAACCAGAATAACTGATTTATATTCTTAAATAATATCCTTTCAATTTATGAATTGGTAATCCTCAATTTATGAATTGAAACCATCTTTCCTTGCTTTAACGTAATTCTCACCCATATATTTGTCTCAACGTTAAAACGTAGTTCAAAAATCTGATCAGTGACAAAACTACTATAAAAATTAAAAATAATCTTATAGGATTCCGTAATGCGCTTAAAAAGTTTAGTATCTAAAAATTAAGCTAATTAGTCCGATCCTAATAACCCAATAATTAAAGTTTTTTAAATAAGCCGCTGCAACCAAGTGTTGTGAAGTTTTATAGACGATGTCTGTTGTCATCGATAGGGACTTTGCATTCAAATTTTAAAGGAAAAGAGTAAAAAAGTAAAGTAAGGAAAATAAAATATGAACTCAACAAAAAATCAATATATCGTAGAAGGAATCATTACAGGAAATAACGATGTCCTAAAATCATTCTATAAGAAAAACTTACCAGCAGTTAGAAAGATTATTCTAAAATATCAAGGCACAACCGAGGATGTAGAAGATGTTTTTCAGGAAGCAATGATATTAGTGTATCATAAATTACGAACAGGGGATCTAGAATTGCACCAGTCGATTCATGCATATTTTATAGGGGTTTGTAAAAATATTTGGAAGAATCAATCAAGAAAAAAAAGAATGTTAGAATACAGTGAGCCTATCGTTCAAAAAGCAGAGGACAATGATGTGTCTTTGTACGATAAGATAACCAATAGGGATCAAGAAGAAGTGTTTTATAGACATATAACTAAACTTACGGATAGCAGCAGATTGGTATTAGGATTATTTTTTGAAGGAAAAAGTATGCGTGACATTGCTAATAGTACTGGGTATACAGAAGGGTATACCAGAAAAAAGAAGTGTATGATTAAAGATCGTTTATTTCAGATGGTACAAAACGATCCTATCTATGCCGAATTAACAGTATAACAGTTGTTTAGTAGGACTTTATTAGGCTTAGTTACTAATAAGAGGACTGAGGTTCTCGAAGTATAGGGTCTAAAGCTCTATAATTATAATATAAGATATAAATACCAAAAGACCCTACAATCTTACGGTATAGATAATCTAAATAAAAAACCGTTGCGCAACGGAAAAGGCGGAAACCGAAAAGCCTTTAGATAATAGAGTAGGTGCAAATTATTTTAAATTAAAAACAACATGGAAAAATTTGAAAGTTTAAAAATCGAGAAAATTGGATTAAGTAATATTTATGGAGGTCTTCAGTATATTGATACTGTCTTAGGTTCAGGAAGTTCACAATTATGTGATTGCTTAGAAGATACAAACGATAACGGAAAACAAGATCCGGGAGAATGTGCTGAAATAGTAGTATGCTAACATTAAATAATATCACAAAAATCAAATACATATGAAAACAATAAAAAAATTTCAAAGTTTAGAAATAGAAAAGAACTCGCTGGGTTCTATCTTGGGAGGTGCTAATAGTGTTCCTACGTCAAAAAACTCAGACGGTTTATATACTGACATATGGGAAGATAGTAACAATGATGGGACCTACGGAGTAGGTGATATGATTTGTGCAGTAGAACCTTTTGCTATTCACTAGTCAAATAGGAATGTGTAATGGTAAAGAGATAAGTATATTCTAGATATTTACTTATCTCTTTGAATAAAAAACTACATTTACAAGAACCTATCTTTTAAAACCTAAAAATATGCCATCAAAATATCTTCTTATGTTATTCACTTTTCTTATCGTTTCTTGTGGTAAACTACAACCTACCAATAAAGAAATTGAAAAAGCTTTTCAGAAAGTCAATAACGAAAAACTTTGGAAAGAGTTAGAAGAAATGGTTTATATGGATCAATACTATAGAGGTATGATAAGTGGATTAGATAGATATAGTGTACATTATCAAAAGCAAAAAGACTCTCTATTAGCATTATAACTTACAGTAGATCATAAAAACACAATAAGAATTATAGAAATCACCGAAAAATATGGACTTACAAACCCGGAAAGGACTGGTCAACCTATTGGAGCGTGGCTTATATTACATCATGCACCAATAGAATATCATAAAAAAATTAAACCTTTGGTCGAAAGAGAATTTAAAGCTAGAAGAATGGATAGCATTACATATGGATTGCTAAATTGGACTTTAAATGGCAGAAAAGGAATACCTGAAGTACCAGGATTAGAAATAATAGATAACAGATGAAAACATTTTATATATATAGTGTTTGTTTACTTGTCTTGCTCTCGTGCAAGCAACATATAAAAACGAATGAAGAAATTGAAGTAGCTTTTCAAGGTCTTGACAAAGCAAAATTACAGAAGGAACTGGGTATTATAGTTAAAAATGATATGCGCTATAGAAAACCTTTGGACTCTTTATATAGAATTGGAAAACAACCTCCAAAAAAAGAATGGGACTCACTCTGGAGTATTCAAGAGCGTTTAGATGATCAAAATACACAAAAACTCATCACTTTTACTGAGAAATATGGATTCCCAAATCCAAACCGTAGTGGAAAACCAATTCCTATATGGCTAATATTCCAACATGCGGATGATAAATATTGTGATCAATTGATGCCATTGCTACATCGTGAACTGGAAGCAAAGAGAATGACTACCGCAGAATATCATTTGATCAAATGGAATTTAGAAGGACGACAGGAATTACTACCTCTCAAAATTGTTACTAAAAACTAAAAAAATATTCTTATTATGATACTTGTCATTGGTGATACTAACGATATCACCACTAATATTGCTATGGAGTGGATTCGTCATTATACCAAAGATGTAAAACGAATTAACTTCTCAGGTTATACTCCGTTAAATAGTCTTAAAATCACAAATCAAACTTGTACTTCAAAAATTGCTTGTATTGATACAAGTAAGGTTGAAAAAATATGGCATCGTCGTGGAAGTATGCGTTTTTTACCAAGTACACTTAGAAATACTACTTCATCTTTATATACCTATCTAAAAAAGGAGGAAGATAGTTTATTAAAATCGTTGGAAGATATTCTTGGTGATACTAAAGAATATATTGGCAGCTATCATAAAGAAGTTGAAAATTATAAAATTGATTATTTGCTAAAAGCAAAAGATTGTGGTATTCGAATCCCGGATACATTAATAACAACTTCCAAAAAGGAATTACAATCGTTTTTTAATGCTTATGATCAAATTATTACCAAAGACATTCGATATGGTATAAAGATAAAAGCTCAGGATTCTGGGATGTATTCAGCAGGGACCTTTGTCGTATCTGAAGATATGATTACATCTATGAAAGAGCATTTTGCTCCAACATTGGTACAAGAAAAGGTTGATAAAAAGTATGAAATCCGAGTTTTCTTTTTTAAAACCACCTTGTATCCTATGGCTATTTTATCACAAAACGACACCAAAACTTCGGTCGATTACCGTAATTATAATAGAGAGAAACCAAATAGAAATGTTCCTGTTCTTTTATCAAAACATATTGAACAAAAGGTACTAAACTTTATAAAAAGATCTAAACTCTCTACAGGATCTATAGATCTTATCGTAGACAGATCAGATGATTATATATTCTTAGAAGTTAATCCACAAGGACAACTAGATTGGGTTTCAAAACATTGCAATTATTATATCGAAAAGAATATCGCAGAATATCTAGTCTTTAAATAATCAATACTAAAGTAATATGGACCAAATAAAGAAATTACAACCCGTTTTACCGCTTACGTTTCAAAAAGCAGAAATTCAAAAAAATAGGATTTTCAAACAACAAAATAAAACAATTGCAATTGATTATATAGATACAGATGCAATGACTCCTTATAGTTTTTACAGACCCATTTCGAAAATTTTTACCCTATGAAAGTTGAGCAAGAAACTCCTTTTAAACTTATTGCAAATTGTATACCTGTAAAAGGAGCTAAAAGAAGCTCTATTTGTGATCTTCATAGGGGATCCATACAACTAATCCCTAATGATTTATATGAGCTAATAAAAAAGCATGAAGGTAATACCATTAAGGAAATTAAAAAGGAGTATAATCATAAATATGATACCATAATTGACGAATATTTTGAGTTTTTAATTGAACATGAGTTTATATTTTTTACTACCACTCCAGAGTTATTTCCGAAAATGCCTATGGAATGGCAATCACCTAATGAAATTACGAATGCTATTATAGATATTGGAAGAAGTTATAAGTATGATATTTTTAAAGTATTAGATGGCTTAACCAATATAAATTGTAAACATGTAGAATTTAGATTTTTCAGAAAAATTGACCTTGATGAAATCGAAACTATTGTAAAGCATCTAAATACTATAAAATCATCTGTACTGTCAATAGATTTTACGATACCTTTTTCTAAAGATTTTGATAAGAAAAAAATGCAGGACTTTATGTATAATTTCCCTAGAGTTTGTTCTTTTAGGTTTTATTCCGCTCCTGAAAAAAAGTTTGTGTTACCAATTGAAAATAAAAGAGGATATATTATTTATTCTAATCAAGTTTTAAAGAACGAAAAATGTTGTGGACTTATTGATCCAGGTTTATTTTCGGTAAATATTAAAACATTTACTGAGTCATTGAAACATAATTCTTGTCTAAACGGAAAAATCTCAATAAATATAGATGGTAATATTAAAAATTGTCCATCAATGAAAAAATCTTTTGGTCATATTGATAAAAATACTTTTGAAGAAGTTTTAGAGAATAAAAATTATAAGAAATATTGGAGCATTAATAAGAATCAAATAGAAACTTGTAAAGATTGTGAGTTTAGATACGTATGTACTGACTGTAGAGCTTATGTAGAGACTCCTCAAAATACTTTTAGTAAACCTTTAAAATGTGGGTATGACCCATATAAAAACACTTGGGAAGATTGGGATAAAAATCCATTAAAACAAGAAACTATAAATTATTATGGGTTAGAAACTTTAGATAATATTGCTTAAGGTTGAAAAACTATTATAATTTATGAAAATGTAAGGTAACATTTTGTGTTTTAATGATACTATAATTATAAGAGTCCGAATTTTAAATAGAAAAATGTACTAACTAAGTTCCTTAATTAACGTATAAGGTTAAAAGGTATTGTTGTAAAAGCAAATTTCATTTTGTAGGAGTTAATAAGTTTATAATAAAAAGAAGTAAAAAATAAAAGTAAAGTATCATGTTTGAAAATAAGTACACACACAAAATCATGTTTATCATTGTCCTTTTTCTCCTATGTAAAGAAATCAATGCTCAGGAATATAAAAATATTACTTATCCAACAGATATTGGTAATTATTTATTTTCATTTGATGAACAGACTAATGTAGTTTTTTATGTAAATAGTAAGAATAAGATATTTGATAAGGAGGGAAACCAGATTAAAAACCCTAATCAGATAAGGGAAATAATAAAAGAAAATATAGGGGTGATTGATAAAGTATATTTACATTCTGATGCTGTAGCAAATTATGATATTGTAAATTTAGTAAAAACGTTTGTTGCAAAAGAAGGGATTAAGAATATCGTGTATGTCACTTCTCCGGCTTCAGTTACTGAAATGGGAAGTGGGGTTTTAGGTACATTACCTATAAAAATTGAAGATAAGAAACAATATAAAGATGTTATTCACAAAGTTAATAGTGAGGACACTAAGAATTATCGATTTAAGAATTTAATACTTTTAAATAATGAATTTGTTTTTTTAGGGAATAAAAAAATTAAGATTAAAAGTCGTGTTTATAAAAGATTATGGGATAAAACGGATTTTTTGAATGTTAATTTTCATGAGAACTTAAATTATAATGATTATGTAGCATGGTTGTGTACTAATAATAGCATTAAGTTATCTCGAAAATTACGTTATAAGAAAAATCCTATAGTACTTGAACAAATGAGTGTGATTTCAAATAGTAAGAATGGAGAAAAACAAACATTTATTATTAATACTAATTTGAATTTTCCATAAAACGGAATACTATTTTGAATACTTTATATCAAAAATATTTTCAAAGTGGAATGCTTAAAAAAATATAAACAGTATGTCGATTAGAACAAGTCAATTATATTCTTTTGGATTTGTTTTGTCACTTAACGATTAGTATTTATGATGTCGAAAAGCGTAATGAATTGATGCCATTAACGATGTATTATGCGCAAGTGATATGTGAATGGAAGACAAGAGTTGCTTTAATTTGGTAATAAGTTTTTAAAATTTATTATAGTATATTTTTAGATAGTACGTATTTATTGGTTTTATTTACTCATAAATAATATATAAGAACAAATAGAGAGACGAAAGTTATTACAAAATCATTTTAATAATAAGAAATAGTACTCGTTTTTATTACTATTTTAACTATATCAAAATTTTGAATAATACAGTCATAATTACGAACATAATAAAGGTTGAAAAATCCCTTGAGAGCACAAATATAAGCATGCGAAATTAGAATTTGTTTTGCTTTTCGACTATCTTTAGAGTAAAAAGTAATTGGATGGTTAGAAGTATAACGATGCTCTTCATAGTAGTTTTATGGAGTTCTTGTAATATTGGAAAACAACATGAAAACGCTACTAATGAGATTAAAGGATGGCAAGAAATCTACAGAAATGATAGCGAAGGAAATCCTTTATCTGGAGATATAAGTGATTTAAAAAAAGCAGTTCGTCAAGGTTGTAACATTAGAGTAGGTTGGGGGATCTATAATGAGTACAAAAAAGACGGACTAAAGCAAGTTATTACTGTAGAGCATGCTGCACAAGCTCAATTTATTACCATTAGTAAAGGCCATGTTTTTGCCCAATTATCAGAAATCATGGGCCAAGCACCCTCTAGAGAATTACCTCATTTAAACTTAATAAAAACACATTCTTGGTATTCTATTTTAGGAACAACCGGAGAAATGACACAAGTATACCTTGATAACAAAGATGTAAATCAAAGTGATGAGTTTTCTGATAACGTAAAAATGATCTGGTATGTTAATCTCAATGATTGTGATTACAGTAAAAATGATGACCAACCACTATATTAAACCAAACTCACTATGAAAAGAATAGTTTTTTGCTTTGTTTTTTATATACTCCTATTTTCTTGTAATCAAGTTAAAAAGGATACGTCTAATAGTGCGCAACCTGAATTAGAAAAACAAATGGAAATTACACCGAAACAAGGAATTATAACAAAACAAAGTACTAACACTTTTGATGATACCTATAATAAATTGGTAACAATTATTGAAGATAATCCGAATCTAAAAATCATAGCGCAATTAGATCATCAAGCCAATGCAGCATCTGTTGGATTAGAGTTAAATCCAACTAGAATTATAATGTTTGGAAATCCTAAATTGGGAACTCCCTTAATGCAAAGTGCTCAAACTACAGGATTAGATCTACCACAGAAAATTTTGATTTTTCAGGATGATTCCGGTATTGTGAAAATTTCTTATAACGATCCTAAATACTTACAGCAACGTCATGATATAGATGATATCGAAGAGGTACTAAATAAGATAAGTGGAGCGTTGGATAAAATTACTTCGGCTGCAGCAGGATTATAATCATACTTAGTTTTTTTATAATATTTTGAGAATGAAATTTACTTGTATCCACGACTAATTCTGGACTTTTACTTTGATGGGACCACCACTGGAAACATAGCTTCCGCCGATTTCATCAATGTTAATGTTTAATTCATTGCTGGTACTGATTTCATTAATGTCAATCTTGAGTTTATCGTAGGTACTAATACTCTTGATATTTACATCTAGTTCCTCGTTGGTTGCTAATTTAACTGTAATCGTTCCATCTTCGTTAATAGGAATCAATCCGTAATTAGGTAATAAAGAACTATCATTAGCGTAAGCTTTTGGTATAATATCAATGTCTTTTATTGCAATAATGCTTAAAGCAATTGCAATAATTGTTAGAATAGATTTTGTATAGGTATCAGTTTTCATAATATGATGTTTTTTTATAGTATATCAAAAACTACACCGATATATTATATGATAAATTAACGAAGTAATTTTTTATCCAGTGACTCGGTTTGTTCTTTAAAATACCACCCTTCTGTTAGTTTTTGTAAATCAATCTCTAATAATGGATTTACGTGGTAATTGATATTCTTTAGAGAATAATGTAGCGCTGTTGAAGCATTATTTATTGAATTGTTTAAAAGTGGTAGATTAAATCTGTCAATTCGCATTTCAGTGATAATATCTGTGTAATTATTCTCTAGGGCGATGCGTTTATTTTCTGGATTCAGGTTTCCATCAATATCATTAGGCATTTTTACTTTATTAGAAAGTGATAACCCAAGTCGTTGTATAAATTGAGAATTTATTTTTAAAGAATCTGCATTTTGTGATATGGTATCTGCGTGAATGGAATTCTCTTGTTTTATATATTCTAAAAGTGAAACCTGAAAATAATACTGATATCTAATTTTATTGTCCGATGTTTCTACTATATGTTCTATGGAATTTCGTTTTTTTATAGAATTATCGGAGCACCTTATTAAAAGTTTTTTATTGAGCTGTGTATCACTTAAAATTGAAATCGTTACGGCTTCTAATGGCATATAATTGATCGAATCTACACTTTTACTGATGATATCTTTCAAAATATTTGAACCACGCCAAGGTGATTTCTTAAAAATAGAGGATGCTAATAATCCAATAGATACAAATGGCATAGCGATAGTTCCCAATAATGATGTTGCTACAAAAGGGACTTTTAATAATATAAACTTTAAGTATTTATTACTTAATAAAACTCCTTTTATACGAACAATTGATGGATTAAAAAGATTCTTTTCTATTTCATCAGCATATTGATTTTTATCATTAAAAAAATCGATGCTTTTAATTTTATTGGTAAATTGATTTTCTAAAGTAGAAAAGCCTTCATTAGCAATGAAAGGACGTTCTGGTCTAAACCCACCAGTAGTTTCTTTTAGAGATAATAGAGTGCTTAAACGAGCAAATTCGAAAGCATATTTTCTAGCTTTTAGAGATGCAAACCCACCAAAAGCCTCAATTTCGCTTCCTGGTAACTCTATGGTGTTTAGATTTTTATTAATTGGTAGTATTGCTGCGCGATATGCATTTTCATTTTTTCCATCTGTATTTAATGCAAAATCAGCGATTACTTTAAATACTGTCTGAGCAAAAATGTTTTTATCCTCTTTCTTAGTTAGTTGAAGTTTTTCATATACTTTATCAATCTTAAGAGGTTCTGATTTTCGGATTTTTTCATCAATAAGATCTTTAAGAGCTAGTAAATCTTCTTGAAGTATTTTAATACAAGTATTTTGATCACCATTTTTGTTATCGCAGTTCTTTTTAATTTCTGATAAGAAATATATCATAGGATCTCTGGTACCTAAAGATATGATTCCGTTTTTGAGATTTTTAGCAATTTTATTGAAAGCGGTAGCAATAATTTCAATATTTAGATTACTACTCATATCACTATTAGCGTCTAGATAATTGAAGATAGTGTTTCGCAGTTCGAAATTTTCTTTTATGTCAATGATTTTATGTTCTTCTTTGATACTTCCTTGGTTTGTTAAAACACCTAAAATACTAGAAGTGTTCCCCAGAAGTTTACCCAATTCTTTTTTGAAAGTTACTTCGTGGTTGGACATTTTAATAGGAGAGAAGGCCGATACTTTAAATGAATGATATTGTTCTTTTCTAACAATTGGATCTACAAATAGAATGAGTCTTTCTTCGTTTTGGGTAATTCGTCCAAAATCTTGAAAAGTTCCTATTTTAAATGCTTCCCGAATCGGTTCATTATTGAAAGTTCCTCCATCAATATATGGGAAATTGAAGCTGTTATAGTCTAGTGTATTTTCTCCTTCTTCTGCAAAAAAACTATTTTGTTTAAAGGTGGTATTATTCTTAGATGTATGAGTGTCGATTTCGTTTTGTATTTTGATGAAAGAAGATGGCCAGTTTGTGTTATTATCATTATCACCAAACTCTTGTTTAAACCTTTTTAAGACTACGGGTTCAAAAGCAATAGGAAACGCTCCACAGCCAAGTGCAGAAGCCGAAATTGTCGCCCAGGCGGATTGATCAGTCATCTTAAAATGTGTTGGGGTATTTGGATCGGGAGTATTACAAAATTTTAACCATCTAGAATCTGTTTCTTTTTGCGCTTTTTGCACTTCGTTTTCATCAAACACAAAATCTATAACACGTAATTCTGAATGATTTTCTGACCCTACAGATTTCAAAAAGTTTTGCTGTAATCGATCCTTGTTGGAATTACCGTTTTTAAAAAAATCTATCTCAATTGGTAATAAATTGGTTAAGGAACAAGCAAAAATGACTCGTTTAGGATCTAAAAGCTGTCTTCTAGAAATATCTACTCCATCAGAGGCCATTAAATATTTTTTGGTAAGATCTTCTAGAAGTTTTCTGTCTAGTAAAGAAAAAGATTCATTAGGTTTTGGCTCATAGTCATCCTGAGCTTTGGAACCGTATAGTTTTAAGGAGTTCACTTCGTCTACCCATAATTTATATTGGATCTTTTGAGCAAGTTGTAATGCTTTTAATGTTTCAAACTTATCTTTGTATTCTTCTGCTTTCGAAATATCTCCGTTAAAGTAGTCTCTTATAATTTCATCAAGTAATTCTTTCTGGGTAAGTTGCTCACTAAATAGTGGCATCATTGCTTGGTAATCAATAAGGCATTTAAGCATTATAGTCAAAGCAATTGCGCCGGCGCTAGCTCCACTCATTCCATCAACGATTACTTTATCATAATCATTTTTGTTTTTGTCTTTACCATAAAGCACTAATAATTTTAATGCCTCGGTTAATGCCGAACCAGAAAAAGAACCTAAAGAGACTCCTCCTCCCATTGCCAGACAGACACGAAGTATTTTTCCCATGATTTATTATTTTATGTTGTTTTTATAAAATCTATCTCCGTTTTATTTATCATAAAGTGGAGTTGCAATCTTCAACATGTAAAATGGGTGTTCTTAATCTCGATTTATATATCTCGATTTTCCCATTTTTTGCTGAGCTTGAGGGATCGATGGGGACGCTTGGGGATTAGATGGAGATGTTGTGTTTTGAGCAGGTTTTTCTGCATTTGGATCAGGATTGTCACTATCCGAATCAGCGGCGGGATTTGGATTACTTGGATCGGGTTCTTCGGTAATATTCTTTGGTTTTTCCAGAGTCTGAGCAGGAGAAATCCCAAATAATGTTCCTGCTGCAGCTTTTAATCGCTCTGTAAATTCTTGTGATGCAAAACCCGAAATAATAGCAAGACTCATAAAGGAAACCATTCCTCTAAAAGATATATACTCATTGTCATAGGTAGGATTTGCAGTCGAAGAAATAATTAAGTGTGATATGAAAAATATTAATAATCCAGATATTGCTGCGGTTAATGGTCTTATTAAATAGGGAATAAATAAGTGATCCGGGAACATTTTTTCTTCACGATAAAACTCAAAAATTCCACGTAGATTTGCTAGTACTCCTCCTAACATACCTGCTAAAAACATAACGACCAACATATCTAAGAAATTTACGGGTTCAACTTCTTTTTCTTTTTCCTTTAATGATGAATCTTTTTTCTCAAGATCTGTTGAAACTGATAAGTTTACTTTTGTTTTAGATAAGGTAGTTTTAGAGGTATCTCTTATGATCGTATCTATTTTTATGGGACTAGCGGGCATCGGTTGTATGTTAACCGAAGAAGAATCTTCAACTGTTTTGGCATTTTCACTTAATCTATTATGTGTATGTTCTTCAGTGAAAAAATCCTTATCATATACGAGAACATAAAAATAACTATATAGCAATAATACCGAAGTTATTGCTAGAACAACATTGTAAATGATTGTAACAGTTGGTTTCATGATTAAAAACTCTTATTTTTTAGCTTGACTAAAGTTCCATTTTATTCCTGGTTTTAATATAACATCCTCATCACCGGTGATAGCGTTTGTTTCTTTTTTGAGTGATACAAATAGTGTAATACTTGGTATAAGATATGCTTCTGCATACCCGCCGAAATCAATACTTTCTTTCATGCTGTCATGGTAAATCTCGGCAGATAGAATTAATTTCTGTCCATATTTTCTTAATGCAATCCCGCTAATCAAACCATCATTATCCGTGGTCTGTGGTGTTTGATCATATCGATACATGATCATTCCGTTAATACTCATCCCACTTTTACCTAAATCATATTGTCCCACGAGCCAAGCTTGATGTCTATAGGTAACAATACTATCTGTTTTAAAAGAATTATCTCTAGCTCTTCCGGCAATCGCATAACCAAGAGCAAGCGAACCTCCAGCTTTTTCCATATAGCGTGTTTTAGCATTGATGTATGCTTGTTTTAATGCTGGATTGTCTACTATAGTTCCTTGGTCGTCAGAATTCATAGGTCCTGGTTCGTCAGAGTCGTTTGGAAGAAGAGCATTGTCAATATCTTGTCCTAGTTGTTGGTCAAATATGATGTCTTTACTGTCGAAAAGAGTAGCTCTTATCCCTCCAGAAAATAATAGGTCATCCGGAAAGTCCATTGAATTTATGGTCGCAAA
Source organism: Aquimarina sp. AD1 (assembly GCF_003443695.1). Taxonomy (NCBI): domain Bacteria; kingdom Pseudomonadati; phylum Bacteroidota; class Flavobacteriia; order Flavobacteriales; family Flavobacteriaceae; genus Aquimarina; species Aquimarina sp. AD1. The sequence continues at coordinate 4,794,055 of NZ_CP031966.1, forward strand.
TGAGAGTTGAAGATTTGCTAGAAATCTCTTTCCATAATTATTTCGATATTCTTTTACGTTTTTTAATCTCCCTCCAAATGTGAAATATGGGTTGAAATCAAAAGCTAATCCTGGACTAACTTCATTTCCGCTAAGAAAATTACTAGCCAATTGTGTAATAATTTCTTGAGGAGTACTAGCACGCATAACAGTAGTAGGGTTAGCATCTAGTACAGCAAAAGCGGGGCTTTCAGGAACATTATAGTCTAGTTTAAAAGAATATGCTTCCTGATTATCGCCTGGCTGTTCAGCATCTTGCGAATACCCTGTGAGCATTATCAAGAGTATCAAAATTGAGCAACTTATTCTGTATCTTTCCATAAGTCAGATGTTGAGAAATTATCATTAATAAGATGCTTGAAGATTACGTGATTTCCAAATTTTAATTGTTTTCCATCAGAACATTTAGGTACAAGGCGTGAAGAATCTTTTGTCCATCGTTTTTCCTCGTCTTGAATTACTGTAATGCTGAATTCTCCTCGCTCTACATTATTGATCATGGAACAAGCATTGATAGACCAAGCAAGAGAATCATTTTCAATATCACTTGGTTTTTCTAGAAGAATAAATTCATCTACGCCATCGTCTCCAGTAATTACATTAAATTTTTCTTTCTTTTCCCACTTTCCATTCTGCAATTCCCAAAGAATAAATATGGAACCAGATCTAATTCCATTATTAGCGGTTACCTTAACCTTTAAGGGACCTCCATCAGGGTCAATTAAACAATAATTTGATTTTGGCATGACGGGTATGGTTTTAAGTTATTGATACTTTTTTGGTTGATTAAATTCAAATATAGATGGGGACTTATTTTATATTTATAACTTCAGTACACTATGAATACCAAGATTCATTGTATAATTATATATGGTATGAAACTACAAATTAAATCCGAATCTAAATTACATTAAAACCGTAATGTTTGTATCAGGTAAATACCCCTATTTTCATTCAAAAAAATAGGTAAATACCCTTTTAACAAATGACCCTTGTATGCAATAAGTTGATGTTACCAATTAGTAATTTGAGAATTGGTTTTAGAGATTTTTATTTCTAAAAATATGGTGTCTACTTTTTTGTAGCTATGAATTCCGTTTTTACTATTTGTAATTCTTTTCTTATTTCTTCGAATTTGTCTTTTTATTTTCTTCCATTCCTTATCATTGTATACTACTTCACTATTTTCATTAGTTACTACTATAGTATTATGAGGAGTGTCTTCTACTGTGTTATTTTTTTCTGTGTTAGCTTGTCCAAATGCGTTTTGACCAAACCAGATCAAAACTACTATGATTACCATTTTAAATTTCATAACTTTTCTTTTTTTTTTATAATGGGTTGATTTTCAGATGCTAATTTACGTTATATATAAAGTTGTTTCTAGAGGGAAAACACCCCTTTTTTTAATAGTGCATATTCCCTTACCCTAAAAAAGGTTCTGATTTATAACGAATTATAAAAAAAAGATCGCTTGGAAAAGCGATCTTTTGTTAATTTATAATAATGTGGTATTTAATTTACCAGCCAGATAATTGAGATTCTTTACTACTTAAAGTCGGTATAGTAACAAAAATAGTATCAACTACCTTAGAAGCAAAAATCTCTCGCCCATCATTGATTCTTTTTTTAGTATCTAATATTTGTTTTTTTATGTCAGCCCATTCTTCATCACTGTAACTTGCGGAAGAAGTAAAACCTTGTTGTTCTGATGCTCCTTGTTCAGAAGTTTTAATAATAAGTCTATCCGCAGAAACTGAATTATCTTGATTATAAGATCCTTCTTCAATTTTTACATCAACCTCTTTTATAGATTTTGTATTGGTTTTATAGTCTTGTCCAAAGGATAAGCTACAAACACAAAACATAATGAAAGTAATTCCAATTTTTAATCTCATTTTAGTACTTTTTGATAATTTGATCATTGCGCCTTAAATATATCTTTTATTAATAACAGGCAATTCAATTATTTAGTATTCGTAGGTCATGTTATAGTATCCGACTACATTAGAAAAATGACTAATTTTTAAAAGTTAGATATATAAAGTATTGGAGATTATAAAGTTACATTAAATAAGTTATATTTTAAAAGCTTTTTTTACTTGATCAACATAATCTAGTTTTTCCCAAGTAAATAATTCTACTTCTTTTTCTACTTTTCCAGAATATGGGCTTTCAAAAACTTTGGTAACTAGTTTTGGTTCTTTTCCCATATGTCCATATGCTGCAGTTTCTTTATATATAGGGTTACGTAATTTTAAACGTTCTTCTATTGCAGCTGGTCTCATATCAAATATTTCAGCTACTTTTTCTGCAATTTCTCCATCGGTAATACCTAACGTGCTAGTGCCATAAGTGTCAACAAAAATAGAAGTAGGTTCTACTACTCCAATGGCATAAGAAACTTGAACTAATGCTTCATTTGCAACACCAGCAGCAACTAAATTTTTGGCTATATGCCTAGATGCATAAGCTGCAGAACGGTCAACTTTACTAGGATCTTTTCCAGAAAAAGCACCTCCACCATGAGCACCTTTACCTCCGTAAGTGTCAACAATAATCTTACGTCCAGTAAGACCAGTATCTCCATGTGGTCCTCCGATTACAAACTTACCAGTAGGGTTTATGTGATACGTTATTTGATCATTAAATAAATTCTGAATATATTTTGGTAATTGAGAAACTACTCTAGGAATTAAAATCGAAACGATGTCATTTTTTATTTTAGCCAGCATAACATCATCATCTATATCAAAATCATCATGCTGAGTAGAGACAACAATTGCTACAATACGTTGTGGTACATTATCATCACTATATTCAATAGTAACTTGACTTTTAGAATCAGGACGTAAATATGGAATTTCTGTACCTTCTCTTCTTAATTTAGCAAGTTCAATAAGGATTTTATGAGAAATGTCTAATGCTAAGGGCATGTAGTTTTCAGTTTCCTTGGTTGCATACCCAAACATCATTCCTTGGTCACCTGCTCCTTGCTCTTCTTTAGTTTCTCTATCAACACCTTGGTTGATATCCTGTGATTGCTCGTGGATAAGAGAAATTACACCACAAGAATCTCCACTGAATTGGTAGGCTCCTTTGGTATACCCAATTTCGTTAATTACTTCTCTTGCAATTTGCTGTACATCTAAATATGTTTTTGATTTAACCTCTCCAGCAAGAACCACTTGTCCAGTAGTTACCAAAGTTTCACAAGCTACCTTCGAATCTTTATCAAAGGCTAAAAAGTTATCTAATAAAGCATCACTAATTTGATCTGCCACTTTATCCGGATGTCCTTCAGATACACTTTCTGAAGTAAATAAATACGCCATTCTTCGTTGTTTTTATAGAATAAACTATAATAAATTATGACAGGATTGCAATAAAGAAGCTTTCGATAATTATAGTATTGTACCGAACTGCTTTAGCATTTATTTACTGAATTGATTCTATCAGTTTTGATATGAATACTATAATTTCAGCTCTTTAGGGTTGCAATCAGTCAAATCTATCCCTTTTTAATAATGCGGCAAAGGTAAAAAAAATGATAATATTGGAAAGGATTTAACGTATCATTAATTTTCTTCCAATAAAAAAAAACTTTTAAGGGTGATTTTTTCGATCAAAACAATTTTTATGGAAATTGTTTTTAGTTTAAAAATAATTACTAGCTTTGTCCCGAAGTTTCTTATACATATTAGTAAGTTATTAAGAAAGGTGGAGGGAATAGACCCTATGAAACCTTAGCAACCCTTTAGTTATAAAGAAGGTGCTAAATTCTATTCGTTGTAGACGAAAAAGATAACTCGATACAAATTGCAGTACTTGTAATTGTCGTTTCCTTTCTTTTTAATTTTCTATACCATACGCTTTAAGAGTGTTTGATGTATTTGAATTTTATCAATTATTTAAAATTTAAAATAGAAAATTATGAGTGCACAAAAATTTGCAACAGAAGCTTTACACGCAGGACATGACGTGAAAAACAATGGAGGGACAAGAGCAGTTCCTATTTATCAGACTACATCTTATGTTTTTAATGATGCAGATCATGCGGCTAATCTTTTTAATTTATCTGAACCAGGTTTTATTTATACTCGATTAAATAATCCAACAAATGATATTTTAGAACAGCGATTGGCTACAATAGAAGGCGGTATTGCTGCTGTAGTTACGGCATCTGGAACAGCAGCTATTAATACTACATTGTTAACATTACTAAAATCAGGAGATCATATTGTAGCTTCTAGTAGTTTATACGGAGGAACTTATAATCTTTTAAACGTTACGTTACCTAGGTTTGGAATAACAACTACGTTTGTCGACCCTTCGGATTCTGAGAATTTCAAGAATGCTGTACAGGAAAATACAAGAGTTTTCTTTGTAGAATCATTAGGTAATCCAAAACTAGATGTATTAGATCTTAAGGCGATTTCTAAAGAAGCAAAAGCATATAAAGTTCCACTTATTGTAGATAACACGGTGGCTACTCCAGCTTTATTAAACCCAATAGAACATGGTGCTAATATTGTTATTCATTCATTAACAAAATACATAAGCGGAAATGGAACTTCTTTAGGAGGGGTTGTTATAGACGCAGGAACCTTTGATTGGTCAAGTGGCAAGTTTCCAGAGTTTACAGAACCTTCTCCAGGATATCATGGATTAGTATATCACGATGCTTTAGGTGCTGCTGCTTTTATTGCTAAGGTAAGAATAGAAGGATTGAGAGATTATGGAGCTGCACTAAGTCCTTTTAATGCATTTCAGATTTTACAAGGTTTAGAAACTTTAGAGATTAGAATTAAAAAACATAGTGAAAATGCCTTGTCATTAGCAAAATGGTTAAAAGAGCAAGATGAGGTTACTTGGGTAAAATATCCAGGATTAGAAAGTGATACGTATCATCAACTTGCAAAAGAATACCTTCCAAAGGGACAGAGTGGTATTGTTACTTTTGGAATAAAGGGTGGTTTCGATTCAGCAAAAACAGTTGCAAATGAAACCGAGATATTTTCTTTATTAGCAAATATAGGAGATTCAAAATCTTTAATTATTCATCCTGCAAGTACTACTCATCAACAGTTAAACGAAGAACAGCAAGAATCAACAGGAGTAACACAGGACTTAATACGACTTTCTGTTGGTTTAGAAAATATAGAAGATTTAAAAACGGATCTAAAAAGCGCATTTTCTAAAGTAGCTGAAAAAGTAAAGTAATTAAGATTGACAAGCATTGAGATGCTAACCCTTTCCTTGAGATTAGAAGAAGGGGAAGTAGACTCTTTATAAATAGTAGGCTTAATATATATGCTCCAAAAAATTGAAATATTAGATTTTATAACTACCAAAGGGCTAGAAATAGAACGAATTCCACTGTTTTATGAAGTCTTTGGTAAACCTTTGTTAGAAGGCCCCGTAGTTTTGGTTAATCATGCGTTAACGGGTAATTCTGATGTTTGTGGCCCCAATGGTTGGTGGAATGGACTGATTGGAGAAGGTAAATGTATTGATACAGATAAATATACGGTGCTCTCATTTAATATTCCAGGTAATGGATATGATGGAGATGAGAAAAATTTAATTACGGATTATACACTTTTTACGGCAAGGGATATCGCAGCGATTTTTGAAAAAGGTATAAAACAACTGAATGTTCAAAAACTATATGCTGCTATAGGAGGATCGGTTGGAGGAGGTATTGCTTGGGAACTTGCAGCATTAGCGCCAGGATTGATTAATCATTTAATTCCAGTAGCTACAGACTGGAAATCTACAGATTGGTTAAAAGCTAATTGTTTAATACAAGAGCAGATTTTACTAAACTCTAAGAATCCTGTGCATGATGCAAGATTGCATGCGATGCTTATCTATAGATCGCCTGAGTCATTTAAGGAAAAGTTTCATAGGACTTTTAATGGTGAAAAGGGAATGTATAATGTGGAAAGTTGGTTGTTTCATCATGGGAAAAAGTTAAATGAAAGATTTACTCTTTCCGCATATAAAGAGCTGAACTATATACTTGCCAATATTGATATAACAGAAGGGAGAGGATGTTTTAAGGATTTGGCGGCTAATATCAAATCGAATATTCATATCGTAAGTGTCAATTCTGATGGCTTTTTTACGGCAAAAGAAGATGAGATTACTTTTCAGGAGTTAAAGGAAGTAAAGCAAAATGTTTGGCATCATACAATTGATTCGGTTCACGGACATGATGCGTTTCTTATAGAATTTGACCAACTGAGTAGGTTGTTGTCAGATGTATTTTAAAATAGGACAAAATGAAGATTTTAAAGTTTGGAGGAAAATCACTTGCTAATGGTGAAGGTATTCATAAAGTGGTTGATATAATAGAAGATAAGGTTAATAATGGTGAGTTAATTACTGTTGTGCTTTCTGCTAGAGGGAAATCTACCGATCAATTAGAAGAAATATTGAATAGGGCTGTTAAAAATGAAAGTTATCAAGAACAACTACAGGCTTTTAAACAATATCAAATAAATGATTACGGTAGTTTTAAAGTTGATGAGGAGTTTGAAACATTGGATAAGCTTTTTGAAGGAGTTTCTTTGTTAGGTGACTACAGCAAAAGAATTAAAGATCAAGTATTATCTCAAGGAGAAGTAATCTCTGCTAAGTTACTTACTCACATACTTAAAGAAAAAGGAATAAAAGCCAATTTCACAGATAGCAGAGAGTTAATAAAAACCGATGGTAAGTTTGGAGAAGCACAACCGTTAGATAAGCTATCTAAAGAAAATGTTATTAAACATTTTAAAAAATTTAATGGTTCAACGGTTAATATTGTAACTGGTTTTATTGCTTCTAATACTAATAATGAAACAACAACTTTAGGAAGAAATGGAAGTAATTATACTGCTGCGCTTTTAGCCAATTACTTAGATGCAGAAGAGTTACAGAATTTCACCCATGTAAGTGGAATTTACACAGCGAATCCGGATTTAGTAAGTGATGCAAAAAAGATTGAAAAATTATCTTTTACTGAGGCAAATGAGTTGGCGTATTTTGGAGCTAATATTCTCCATGCTAAAACTATAATACCATTAATTGAAAAAAATATACCTCTTCGTATTCTAAATACATTTGACGGTCATAATGATGGAACATTAATTACTGCAGAGAATAGTAATAAAGGAATAAAATCTCTTTCTGTTTTGGAGAATGTTTCTTTAATCAATTTAGAAGGGAGAGGACTTTTAGGAAAAGTAGGAGTGGATGCTAGAATATTTAAAGCGTTAGCTTATAAAGATATCAGTGTAAGCATTATTTCACAAGGTTCGTCCGAGAGAGGAATAGGTCTTGTTGTAACTTCAGAAAAAGCAATAGAAGCTAAAAAAGTTTTGGAACAAGAGTTCGAAGTGGATTTTCATAAGCAAGATGTAAATAGAATTACAATAATAAATGAAGTTTCTGTAATTTCTATTATAGGACAAGATTTAAGTACATTTCATAAACCTTATAATTCCTTAATTAAAAATCAGGTAATCCCATTACTTTTTAACAATACAGTTACAGGTAAGAATGTGAGTTTAGTTGTATATAAAAGTCAACTTCATAAAGCATTAAATGTTATTCATGGGGAGATTTTTGGAGTAGCAAAGAAAATAAATATTGCTGTGTTTGGACATGGACTTGTTGGTGGAACTTTGATAGATCAAATTTTAAAATCTGCAGATGATATTGAAAAGAGAAAAAAGATTGATCTTAATATTTTTGCGGTTGCAAATTCTAAAAAAGTACTTTTTAATAAAAATGGAGTTGATACTAATTGGAAAACTGATCTAAAACAAGGGAACTCTTATGGTATTGAAGATGTCATAAAATTTGCTGATGAGCATCATTTAGAAAATCTGATCGCTATAGATAATACTGCTAGTAAAGAATTTACTGATAATTACACCATTTTAATTGAAAATGGATTTGATTTGGTGTCCTCTAATAAAGTGGCAAATACGCTAAGTTTTGATTTTTATAAAGAACTTAGAAGAAAGTTAGAAGAATTTCAAAAACAATATCTGTATGAAACTAATGTTGGTGCTGGATTGCCCTTAATAGATACTATTAAGTTGTTACATTTATCTGGAGAAAATATTACTAGAATCAAAGGAGTTTTCTCTGGTTCATTAAGTTATTTATTTAATACTTTTTCTAAAGAACAAATACTGTTTAGTGAAGTGCTGCAAGAGGCTATTGATAAAGGGTTTACAGAACCAGATCCTCGAGAGGATTTATGTGGTAATGATGTAGGAAGAAAATTATTGATTTTGGCTAGAGAACTTGATTTGAGTAATGAATTTGTAGATGTCAATATTCATAATTTAATTCCTGAAAGTTTAAGAGAAGGAGAGGCTGATTTGTTTTTAGGAAGGTTAAAAGAGTTAGACCCAGTATATCAAAAAATAAAAGAAGAACAGAAACCCGATCATGTTTTGCGATATATTGGGGATCTTCACGGTGATTTATTTGAAGAAAAAGGAATTTTAGATGTTAAATTAGTATCTGTTCCCGAAAGCAGTGCGTTAGGACAAGTAAAAGGTTCCGACTCTATATTCGAGATTTATACAGAGTCATATGGAAATCAACCTATAGTGATACAAGGAGCGGGAGCGGGAGCTGCGGTTACTGCCAGAGGAGTTTTTGGAGATATATTGAGGTTAACTGAAAAAAGATAAATTATAATAACTACGAATTAAAGTTATTTCTAGTTTATGAAAGATATTTGAATTTTTAAAAAAAGAGAACGTAGTTACTGAGCGTGATCTCAATTTTTAATGTATTTATAAGTGATTAAAAATATTTGAACATATGAAAATAGAATTGAAAAGAATAGATGATGATTATCATTTTGAACTAAAAAATGAAAGAGGTCATATCACCTATATTGATAGCAAAGCAGAAGTTGGAGGTCATGATTTGGCACCAAGTCCTATGGAATATGTATTGATGGGGGTAGCCGGTTGTAGCGCTATTGATGTGATTTCAATACTTAAGAAGCAGCGTCAAGAAATTATAGATTATAGAGCAGAAGTTGATGGCTCAAGAGTGGAAGTTGATGGAGCAAAACCATTTAAAGAGATTTCCGTTACGGTTTATTTAGAAGGAGAAATAGCCCCAGAAAAAGCTAAAAGAGCAGCACAATTATCATTCGAAAAATATTGTTCCGTGTCTAAAACATTGGAGCCTACAGCTACTATAACTTATAAGGTTGTAGTTAATAATAAAGAAGTATGAGCTTAAAAAGCCAAAATTTTGAAACGCAAGCGGTAAGGACTCAAACTGAGAAAACTCAGTTTTTAGAACACTCTACACCGATGTATTTAACATCTGGATTTGTTTTTGAAGATTCTGAAGAAATGAGAGCTGCCTTTGCAGAAGAGAAAGATCGTAATTTATATAGTCGTTTTAGTAATCCCAATACCACAGAGTTTGTTGATAAAATCTGCAAATTAGAAGGAGCAGAGGATGGTTATGCATTTGCAACAGGAATGGCTGCGGTGTTTTCTACCTTTGCTGCATTATTAAATGCAGGAGATCACATCGTTTCTGCTAGGTCAGTATTTGGATCAACACATTCTTTGTTTACGAAGTATTTTCCTAAATGGAATATAGAAACAAGTTATTTTCCAGTTAATGAAGTTGATACAATAGAAAGTTTAATCCAGCCTAATACAAAAATCATTTATGCAGAATCTCCAACAAATCCAGGAGTAGATGTATTGGATCTGGAATTGTTAGGTAAGATTGCAAAAAAGCATGAACTGTTATTGGTTATTGATAATTGTTTTGCAACACCATATTTACAAAATCCGATAAAGTTTGGAGCTGATCTTGTGATCCATTCAGCTACAAAATTAATTGATGGGCAAGGACGCGTATTAGGAGGAGTAACTGTTGGTAAAAAGGAATTGATAAGAGATATTTATTTATTTTCTCGCAATACCGGGCCTGCATTATCACCATTTAATGCATGGGTGTTATCCAAAAGTTTAGAAACTTTGGCTGTTAGGGTAGATAGACATTGCGAGAATGCTTTGAGACTGGCAGAGTTTTTAGAATCACATCCTAAGGTAAATTGGGTGAAATATCCTTTTCTTAAATCTCATCCGCAATATGAGGTAGCAAAACGACAAATGAAATTAGGAGGTAATATTGTTGCTTTTGAAGTTACGAATGGAGTACAAGGAGGGAAGACATTTTTTGATAGTATTAAAATGTGCTCACTTTCTGCAAATCTGGGTGATACTAGAACGATTGTTACGCATCCTGCTTCTACAACACATAGTAAATTAGCAGTTGAAGATAAATTAGCTGTTGGTATTACAGACGGAATGGTAAGATGTTCTGTAGGGTTGGAACATATTGATGATATTATTGGAGATATTACACAAGCACTAGAAGAAATATAATTTTTCTTACAAGTGTAATCTTATTTATAATTAAATAGAAAGAACTTTCAAATCATTACTAATATGATTTCTTTATAGATAACAATGGAACAATTCGTGAGATATAAAATGTATATTTATTTTATCATTTTATTTTTATGAAAAGAAGTGTTTTATTATGTTTTATCGTTTTATTGAGTGCTTCGCTTTATGGAAATCAAGTACAACAAATTCCTAAAAAAAGAACGAGCACAACTAAGCAAGTTGTAAAAAAAATCCCCATGTCTAATTCTGTGTTAGCAAAAGGGGATTGGTACAAGTTTTATATTGAAAAATCGGGAATATATAAAATTACTCCTGAGTTTTTATCTGATTTAGGGATCGATGTTACTACAATAGATCCTACGACAATAAAAATTTACGGTAATGGAGGGCAAATGCTTCCTCTTAAAAACAGCGAAAATGAGGAGTTTGATTTAAAGGAAAATGCTATAAAAGTAGTTGGGGGAGAAAATGGGTTTTTGGCTAAAAATGACTACATCCTCTTTTATGGTCAAAGTACCAAAGGGTACAATACCGATAGTAAAACTCATATCAATGCATATGATAATAAATCTTATTATTTTATTACCACATCTGGAAAAAAAGGAAATAGAATATTCAATTCAGAATCTGTAAACAAAAAAGTTGATACAGTTATTACTACATTTAGAGAAGGCCAGTTTTATGAAATAGATCAATATAATCTTGGATTGATGGGGCGCAGATGGTTAGGGGATCAAATTAGAAATAATGAAGAAAAGCAGTTTTCGTTTTATTTTCCTAACAAGGTAGATTTTATGCCGGTTTACTATACTATTGTTGCAGCTGCTCAATCCGATAAGCCTTCTAAATTCAGTATCAAAATAAACCAAAAAGAAACAGAAGGGATTAAGTTTCAGAAGCTATCAAAGGGGAGTATTGCCAAAGAAGGTTGGGTAGAAAAGATGATAACGAATAATTCAGATTCTATTAATATTAACATTAAATATGAAACAGAAAATCAGGTATTAGGAAAGAGTTATTTAGATTACATAAAGATTTCGGCAGAAAGATCATTGGTTTTATCTGATAAGCAATTGAAGTTTGAAATTCGTGCTCTAAATTCGGTTAAAAAAAGAGGAGAAATACAATTAAAGAATACTAAAGAAATTACCGAAATATGGGATGTGACTAATACAGATTCAATAGCCGTTTTTAGGAATATTTCTTTTTTTAGAAAGTTTTCTTTTAAGACAAACCTTAATCAAACAAGAAGGTTTATTGCTATTCCTAAGAATGATTTTTATCATCCATTAAAGCCAAATAATTGCAAAGTAGAAAACCAAGATCTGAAAGGAACTGTTTTCTTAGATAAAGAGAATAATTTTAGAGACGTAGATTATATAATAATTACATCAAAAGATAAACTTTTAGCGGCAAATCGATTGGCAAATTTTCATAGGGAACATAATAAAAAGAATGTCAAAGTAGCACCCGTGCATGAAATTTATAATGAATTTAGTAGCGGTAAACAAGACATAGGAGCGATTAGAAATTTTATAAGATATGTCTATGAAAATGCTTCATCTGATGCTAAAAAACTTTCATATGTATGTTTCTTAGGAAATGCTACATTCGATTATAAACATAAAATGATGGATACAGAAGGGAATCAGATATATAAAAAGAATGATGTTCCAAGTTTTATGAGTTATAATAGTTTTTCAAACATTAGATCGTATGTGTCAGATGATTTTTTTGCAATGATGGATCCAGAAGAAGGAGAAATGAGATTGAAAGATAATCTAGATATTGCTCTTGGACGAATATTGGTTGATACTGATATAGCTGCTAATGATGTAGTTAATAAAATTATAGGATATCATCAGAAAAATTCTTTTGGGGATTGGAAAAACAACATACTCTTACTGTCGGATGATGTGGATAAAGTCTGGGAGCAACGTATCCAAGGAAGCTTAGATAATGTAGGAAATTCTTTGATTAAAAAATATCCTTTTTTAAATATCTCTAAAGTATATAGCGATGCATTTATTCAAGAATCAACATCCAGCGGTGAGCGATATCCAAACGTTACGAAGACACTAATAAAGAAAATCGAGGAAGGTGTTGCTGTTTTAGATTATTTTGGACACGCTGAAGAGGAAGGGTTTGGTACGGAGTTTTTCTTTACTAAAAAAGAAGCAATCAAACTTAAAAATAAAGATAAGCTACCGTTGTTTGTTACTGTTACCTGTCTGGCTACTCGGTTTGATAATCCTTTCGAAGTTTCTGTTGGAGAGCATATTTTTAAAAACCCAAACGGAGGTGCAATAGCTATGATTGCAACTACTAGAGAAATTTTTATGAGTGCTGGAGTTAGAATAAATAATAAAATAATCAATTCTCTTTTTTCTGAGAAAGACTCTCATTTGAAACCATCAGAAGTAGTATTAAAACTAAAAAATGAACTAGGCTATCAAGATAAAAGAAGTGTGTTTTTTATTGGAGACCCAGTAATGTCTCTTCAAATGCCTTTACCTACTATTCGTATTACTAAGATTAATGAAATACCAATTAAAAAGTTTAATGATACAATTAGAGCTCTAGACAAGATTAGAATATCTGGAGAACTATTAGATGTGTCTCAAGATGTTATAAAAAAATATGATGGGGAGATTTATGTTAAGATATTTGACAAAGAATTTAGTAAAAAGACACTAGGTAATAATAGAATTAAAAATAGAAAAGGAGATCTTATACAGTTAAAATACAAAGATCAAGACGTTGTAATATATGATGGAAGTTTTGAAATTAAAAAAGGATTGTTTGATTTCGAATTTGTGGTCCCAAAAGATATAAACCTATCTGTAGGGAAGTGTAAAATAATCTTATATGCTAAAGTTGAAAATGCTTTAGAAGATGCTGTTGGGGTGCAAGAAGATATATTGTTGGGTGGATTATCAAAAGTAAAATCATCGAATATCAATGGACCAGAGATCAGGGTTTTTATTGAAGGTGAAAAAACAAAGGTAATTAATGTTGTTAAGGCTAATGCAGAACTAAAAATAGAGATCGCTGATGAGGACGGAATCAATGTTTCTAGAATGGGAATTGGGCATCAAATGACAATGACTATTGATGGACATACAAGAGAAAAGAAAATATTAAACAATTATTTTTCCAATTATGACAATAGTTATAAGAAAGGGTTTATCTCTTATCCATTAGATACATTATCAAAAGGGCACCATACTTTAGAAATTAAAGTTTGGGATGTTTTCAATAATAGTAGTAGTCAAAAAATCGAAATTATTGTGCTGGATTCCTTATAACATGACTTGTTTGAATAATAATCTACTAAATCACTAGGCTTTTTATTAATAATATCATAATTCTTTCATTTCTAGTAATTTTTTAAAGTTTTTAAGACTAAGAAATAGATTTTTATATATACATTTGTTTAATAATCTACTATTCCGATAGGGTAATAGGTTTTAAAGTAAAAAATGATTGTAGATCAAATGATATTAGATAAAGTAGCTACGAAGAAAACATCGTATGAGACTGATAGGACTTCGGAGAAACCATTACGAAGTATCGCCAAGGCTATAAGTTGGAGAGTAGTTGGCACGTTGGACACATTAATTGTTTCTTATGTGTTAACTGGCGAAATAGCATTAGCTACATCTATCGCATCAATTGATTTTGTAACAAAAATGATCCTTTACTTTTTTCATGAAAGAATTTGGAATCGTATTAAATGGGGAAGATAATTGCTGGTTTACTTCTTGATTAAATTAGAAGTAACAGAAAAAGAATAAAAAAAATGAAATTTACAGAAAAGGAAATACAGAATTTAAATAATGCTTTAAAGGACAAAACTCCTTTAGAGATTACTCAGTGGGCTGTTTTAAATGCGAAAACTCCAGTAGTAACTACTAATTTTAGACCGTATGAAGCTGCTATTCTTAATGTGAGTTCTATAGCATTATCTGATATTCCTGTTATCTGGTGTGACTCTGGATACAATACTCCTAATACATATAAGCATGCAGAAGAAGTGATTAATTTACTTAAACTTAATGTACAATTGTACGTTCCAAAACAAACAGCTGCGCATAGGGATGTAGTGATGGGTATTCCTGATATTGATGATCCAAAACATAAAATTTTTACACAACAAGTAAAGCTAGAACCTTTTAAACGAGCTATGAATGATTTTAAACCGGATGTATGGTTTACCAATCTTCGAAAAGGACAAACGGCATTAAGAGATTCATTAGATATTTTGAGTTTGGGTAATGATGGAGTTTTAAAAGTAAGCCCTTTTTATTACTATAGTGATGCGGAGTTAGATGTGTATTTAGAACAACATAATTTACCAAATGAATTTAAGTATTTCGATCCAACAAAAGTTCTAGATAATAGAGAATGCGGGATTCATACTAATTAGGTCAAGATATATAAAAAAAAGATTAAATTACATGGAAGTAATTGAACATATAAAAGAACAAATTGTGGATGCAAAAGTGCTAAAAGTGAATCCTTTAGAAAGTGAGGCGATTTATATTTTTAGAGAAGTCGTGGCCCAATTTGAAAAGCCTGTATTACTTTTTTCGGGGGGTAAAGATTCTATTACTCTAGTAAGATTAGCGCAAAAAGCATTTTATCCAGGTAAGATTCCCTTTCCGCTTTTACATATTGATACAGGGCATAATTTTCCTGAAACCATTGAGTTTAGAGATCGTTTGGTAAAAGAACTTGGAGTAGAATTAATAGTTCGTAATGTTCAGGATTCTATTGATCAAGGTAAAGTGATAGAGGAGAAAGGTAAGTATGCTAGTCGTAATAGTTTGCAAACGACTACACTTCTTGATGCGTTGGAAGAATTTAAATTTGATGCTGCAATTGGCGGAGCAAGAAGAGATGAAGAAAAAGCGAGAGCAAAAGAACGTATATTTTCTGTAAGAGATGATTTTGGTCAGTGGGATGAAAAAAATCAGCGACCAGAGCTTTTTGATCATCTTAATGGTAAAATTGATTTAGGTCAGAATGTACGTGTATTTCCGATTAGTAATTGGACAGAACTTGATGTTTGGAGTTATATCCAAAAAGAAGATATTGAAATCCCCTCTATATATTTTGCGCATAAACGAAAAACATTTATTAGAGATGGTATGATTTGGTCTGCAGAAGATGATGTCGTGCATAGAGAAGATGATGAATTAGTAGAGGAACGATTAGTGAGATTTCGTACCGTAGGAGATATGTCTTGTACAGCAGCAGTGCTATCTGATGCAATTACTATTGATAAGGTAGTTTCAGAAATTAGAGAGTCTACGATCTCAGAAAGAGGAGCTCGTATTGATGATAAAAGATCTGAAGCAGCCATGGAAAAACGAAAACAACAAGGATATTTTTAGAAATAATTGATAGTTGTTAGTTAATCTTTGATGGTTAACAGATAAAAGAAAATAAGAATTGAATTAATTGAGAATATATCGTATTAGTAGGTTGATTTTGTAAGATTTAAACAATCAACTGATAACCAACTGTAAACGATCAACGAGTAATAAAATGGACGTATTAAAAATAGCAACAGCAGGAAGTGTAGATGACGGTAAGAGTACCTTGATTGGGCGTATTTTATACGATACAAAGTCATTAACAACAGATAAACTAGAAGCAATCGAAACTAGAAGCAAAGCTAATGGCTTTGATTACTTAGATTTTTCATTAGCTACTGATGGATTAGTTGCAGAAAGGGAACAAGGTATTACTATTGATGTAGCGCATATTTATTTTTCTACAAAAACGAAAAGTTACATTATAGCTGATACTCCTGGTCATATAGAATATACCAGAAATATGGTTACTGGAGCTTCGACTTCTCAGGCATCGATTATTCTGGTTGATGCTAGAAAAGGAGTAATTGAACAAACATATCGTCACTTTTTTATTAATAATTTATTGAGAGTAAAAGATGTGATTGTGGCGGTAAACAAAATGGATTTGGTTGATTTTTCTCAGGATAAATATGAGGCGATCAAAGAAGATTTTGAAAAGTTGATAGCTAAAAGTGATTACAAAGAACAAAACATCACTTTTATTCCGGTTAGTGCTTTGCAAGGTGATAATGTTGTAGATAAATCAAAGAATACTCCTTGGTATAATGGTCAAACATTACTAGAACATTTAGAAGAATTGGATGCGCAAGATGTGTATGAAAAAGCAGAAGTTCGTTTCCCAATACAAACAGTAATTCGACCTAAAAAAGATGAATTTCATGATTTTAGAGGATATGCTGGTAAATTATATGGAGGAGATATTTCTGTAGGTGATGAGGTAACAATTTTACCTTCTTTAACAACATCCAAAGTGAAAGAGATTTTCTTTTTTGATCAAAAATTTGATACAGCAGGTAGAGGTAGTTCTTGTACGATTACATTAGAAGATGATGTAAATGTAAGTCGTGGTGATATGATTGTAAAATCGTCGGAGAAGCCTAAGGTAGAAAAGCAATTAACCGCAACAATTTGTTGGATGGATAATAAAGACCTAAATCCTGGAACAAATTATTTCATCCAAAGTGGAAGTAGTAGAGTTTTAGCAAAAGTGAAGAATATTAGTGGAACAGTTGCTACTGATTTTTCTGGAGAAGATACCGCTAAGAATTCACTAAGTCTAAATGAAATAGGAAAAGTTCAAATACAATTAAGTAAACCTTTGGCTATCGATTCTTATAGTAAGAATAAAGCTTCAGGGTCATTTATATTAATAGATTCTCAAACCAATAATACTTCAGGAGTAGGTTTTATCCAATAGATAAAAATCTTTTACTGATAAGAAAAAACAAGAATTTTTAGAATTAAAAAACCTTTATACAAAAGTCATAAGTATGTCCTTTTTTAAAGGTTGTAATACGAAAGAAAATGCAAAGTTTTAGAACAGAAATAGAAAACCCAATTGTCGAAAAGGACATTATCGAATTAGCGAATAAAATAGAGCAATTCCATAAAGGGAAGATTGATGAAGAGAAATTTCGTAGCCTACGTCTAGCTCGTGGAGTATACGGACAAAGACAAGAAGGTGTGCAGATGATTCGTATTAAATTACCTTATGGTAAGGTGTTGAGCAATCAATTACGAAGAATTTGTGACGTTTCAGATGAATATTCTAGAGGTAGATTGCATATAACAACAAGACAAGATATTCAGATCCATTATGTGGATTTAAATAGAACTCCTGAGCTTTGGGCAGAGTTAGAAAGAGATGATGTAACACTTAGAGAAGCTTGTGGTAATACGGTTCGTAACGTTACTGCTTCAGAAACTGCGGGAGTTGATGCAAAGGAACCGTTTGATGTGTCTCCATATGCAGATGCGTTGTTTCGTTTCTTTTTAAGAAATCCAATATGTCAGGAAATGGGACGTAAATTCAAGGTGTCTTTTTCAGGAACAGAAGAAGATACTGGATTGTCTTATATGCATGATCTTGGTTTTATTGCCAAAATAGAAAATGGGGTAAGAGGGTTTAAAGTGATGCTTGCAGGAGGATTAGGTTCGCAGCCGAGACATGCAGATGAATTATATAGCTTCTTGTCGACCGATAAGATTATTCCTTTAATGGAAGGAGTTTTGAGGATTTTTGATCGTCATGGAGAACGTAAGAGTAGAGCAAAAGCTAGAATGAAGTTCTTGGTAAAGGATATTGGTGTGGAAGCTTTTAAAGAATTAGTAGAAGCAGAACAACAAGCAATTGCGCAGAAAACAGTTACCATTGATGCAGAAGCTTATGTAGCATCAATTCCGGTATCGGTTAAAATTCCTGAGGTAGAGGTTAAGAACCAAAAAGCTTTTGATTTATGGAAATCTACTAACGTAATCCAACAAAAACAAGAAGGATATGTAGCAATTGGGGTTAAAGTTTTATTAGGTGATTTTTACACAGATAAAGCCAGGTTACTAGCTGATTTAGTAGAGAAATATGCTGCAGGAGAAATAAGATTATCTCTTCGTCAGAATATTTTAATTCCTTTTGTAAAAGAAGGATTGCTTCCATTTTTCTATCAAGAATTAGAAAAATTGGGATTTGTAGAAGCAGGTTATAATAAAGCGGTTGATATTACAGCTTGTCCAGGAACTGATACCTGTAACCTAGGTATTGCTAGTAGTACTGGTATTGCCGAAGAATTAGAAAGAGTTATAAAAACTGAATACCCTCAATATTTACAAAAAGAGGATCTGGTAATTAAGATTAGTGGATGTATGAACGCCTGTGGTCAACATAATATGGCTAATATTGGTTTTCAGGGAATGTCAGTAAGAACAAAAGATAAATTAGTAGCTCCAGCATTACAAGTATTGCTTGGAGGAGGAAACCTGGGTGATGGAAAAGGTCGTTTTGCAGATAAAGTAGTAAAAATTCCTAGTAGAAGGGGCCCAGAAGCATTACGTAGAATTTTAGATGATTATGAAGAAAATGCAAATGGTAAGACTTTTGTAGCATATTATGAAGACAAAGGAGAAAAGTATTTTTATAACTTACTTACGGATTTGTCCAATGTAGAAAATTTAACTCAAGAAGATTTTATAGACTGGGGGACTGAACAAGAGTATGTAAAAGCAATAGGGATTGGAGAATGTGCTGGTGTAGTAATTGATTTAATAGCGACATTATTTTTAGAAAGTGAAGAAAAGATAGAAAATGCAAAAGTATCTTTTGAGAATGAAGTATATTCTGATGCTATATATCATGCATATAGTTCTTTAGTTAATTCCGCTAAAGCATTATTACTTGCAGAGAACAAGAAAACAAATACACATGCTAGTATTATAAGTCAATTTGATACAGAATTTGTGGTAAGTGGGAAGATCAATCTTGATGGAACGTTCGCGGATTTGATATATCAGATTCAAAAAAATGCACCGAGCAAGGATTTTGCAGTGGATTATATTAAAAAAGCAGGGCAATTTTTGCAAAAAGTGCAAGCATTTAGAGCACTCGAAGTAGAAAATGTATAATATCTTTACAGGGTTGTAAAATATTTAAAATAAAGACAATAAGTAAATAAAAATGAGTACTAAAACACCAAAACTCACAGTAGTCGGGGCAGGACCAGGAGATCCAGATTTGATTACATTAAAAGCTATTAAAGCATTGGAGTCTGCTGATGTGGTGTTGTATGATGCACTTATCAATGAATCCTTATTAGAATATGCGCCTAAAGCTGAAAAAATATTTGTAGGAAAAAGAAAAGGATGTTATGCATATCAACAGGAACAGATTAATGAGTTAATTGTTAGTAGAGCCAAAAGCCATGGACACGTAATACGATTAAAAGGAGGAGATCCATTTATTTTTGGAAGAGGAGCTGAAGAAATTGACTATGTTCAAAAATTTGGTATCGATACTAATATGGTGCCAGGGATATCATCGTCTTTAGCAGTTCCGGCATATCAAGGAATTCCATTAACAAAAAGAGGATCTTCCGAGAGCTTTTGGGTAATTACAGGAACTACTAAATCCCATAAATTATCGCAGGATGTTTGCCTGGCAGCTAAATCAAATGCAACTGTGGTAATTTTAATGGGGATGAGCAAGTTAAGCGAAATAGTTAGTATCTTTGCAGCCGAAAATAAAGAGGATGTTCCAGTTGCTATTATTCAGAATGGAACTACTGAAAATGAGCAATTTGGATTTGGTTCAATAAAAACAATAGAGCAGGTTGTATTAGATAAAAAACTATCATCACCAGCGATTATTGTAATTGGAGAAGTAGTAGAGCAAAGAGCAAAATTAGCTTCGATTTATAGAGAAGTAAAAGAAGAAATCGTATCTTGATAGTTCAGGATAGATGTAGAGATGAAAGAAAGAAATAATTTATATCCCGTTTTTCTGAAAGTTAAAAACCTTGAGATCCTAATTGTAGGAGGAGGAAATGTAGCCGAAGAAAAACTTACGTTCTTACTAAAATCTAGTCCAGATGCTAAAGTAACAATGGTGTCCCCAATGTATAGAGACGATACAATTACTTTAGCTAATAAGTTTGGGGTGGAGATGATTAAAAAGAAATATCACAGACGTTTTCTTAAACGGAAACATATTGTGATTGCTACTACAGATGTTCCAAAAGTCAATGTACAAGTGTATAAAGACTGTAGGAAAAGAAGTAAATTGGTAAATGTAGCGGACAATCCTCCGTATTGTGATTTTTATATGGGAGGTATTGTAACCAAAGGAAACGTAAAAGTGGCTATTTCGACAAATGGAAAGTCACCAACAACAGCAAAACGACTACGTCAGTTTTTCGAAGAAGTAATTCCAGAAAACATAGATGATTTAGTTAAGAATTTAAACGAATATAGAAAAACAATAAAAGGTGATTTCGAAGAAAAAGTGGAAACACTTAATGAATTTACCAAAGGATTAATAGGAAAAAAAGAAGTTGAACATGATCAAGACTGATATTCTAATCATTGGAGCTGGACCAACAGGTTTATTTACTGTTTTTGAAGCTGGATTACTGAAGTTAAAAACACATCTTATAGATGCATTGCCTCAACCAGGAGGACAATGTTCTGAAATATACCCTAAAAAGCCAATATATGATATTCCAGGTTTTCCTGAGATTTTAGCTGGTGATTTAGTGAATAATTTGATGGAACAAATAAAGCCTTTTGAACCAGGTTTTACTTTAGGAGAAAGAGCAGAAACTATTGAGAAGTTAGAAGATGATACCTTTTTGGTAACCACCAATAAAGGAACAAAACACAATGCGCCTGTAGTAGCAATTGCTGGTGGATTGGGTTCTTTTGAACCTCGTAAACCACCTATTCCAAATATTACGGATTTTGAAGATAAAGGAGTTGCTTACATTATTAGAGATCCAGAAGTATATAGAGATAAAAGAGTTGTGATAGCTGGAGGAGGAGATTCTGCATTGGATTGGACTATTTTCTTAGCAGATGTAGCTAGTGAGGTAACACTAGTACATAGAAGAAATGAGTTTCGAGGAGCTTTAGATTCTGTAGAAAGAGTTGCTGAATTAACTAAGTTAGGAAAAGTAAATTTAATCACTCAAGCAGAAGTAAAAGAACTAAAAGGAGATGATCATATTACCGCTGTTGGGATCAAACATAAAACAGAGGGAGATATCAATGTTGATACAGATTATTTTATTCCATTATTTGGACTTTCACCAAAATTAGGACCAATAGGTGATTGGGGATTAGAAATAGAAAAAAATGCAATAAAAGTAGATAACTCTTACGATTACCAAACAAATATTCCTGGTATTTATGCAATAGGAGATGTTAATACATATAAAGGAAAGCTAAAACTAATTCTTTCAGGATTTCATGAAGCAGCCATTATGTGTCAAAGTGCTTATCAAAGGATCTTCCCAGACAAGAAATATGTAATGAAGTATACTACCGTTGGAGGAGTTGAAGGATTTGATGGATCTAAAAAAGAAGCTAAAAAAGAAGTAGTAAAAGCAATAGTATAGAATTTATTATATCATAATCCTCGCAATTAATACTGATCATTTTTCGGTATATTTGCGAGGATTTTTATACGATTAAGACGATAATATGTCAGACGTTACCATAAAGATAAAAGATAGAGAAGGAGAAATTCATGAAGTACAGGCTCCTACTGATATGGCAATGAACCTTATGGAAGTGTGCAAAGCCTATGAACTTCCTGTAGAAGGAACTTGTGGTGGTATGGCGATGTGTGCATCTTGTCAATGTTATGTCTTATCAGATCATGAGCTTCCAGAAATGAGCCAAGATGAAGATTTAATGTTAGCAGAAGCTTTTTATGTAGAGGATAATAGTAGACTTGGATGTCAGATTCCAATTACTCCAGAATTGGATGGTTTAGAAGTAGAATTAGCTCCTGAATCTTAAAAATGTAGAATAAACTTGCAAAACAAAAGGCTATGCCTTTAATTTGTAATCATAACGGTTATAAAACTGTTTAGTTCATATAATTATTAAATGTTATCAAGAAAGGTGGAGGGAATAGACCCTATGATACCTTAGCAACCCTTTATCTTTTAAAGAAGGTGCTACGTTCTATTCGTATACTAAACGAAATAGATAACAAATGACCATAGCTTTTGCTATTTCCATTTATTTTTCTTGATATATTTTAAAATATTCCTTTTATAAAGGAGATTTAATGTTATTCGATAATGTTATATAAAGCCCGCCTTAGTATTTCATTATCGTTTAAAAATAGATTTAAGAAGTATTAGCTTGAAGATGGATAAATGAAAGACATAAAAAAAATATTAGAAGAGAGAATTCTTGTGCTTGATGGTGCTATGGGTACTATGCTCCAACGTCATAAGTATACAGAAGAGGATTTTAGAGGAGAACGATTTAAAGATTGGCCGATTCCGGTGCAAGGGAATAATGATTTATTAAGCATTACACAACCCGAAGCTATAAAAGAAGTGCATCGGTTGTATTTCGAGGCAGGAGCCGATATTGTGGAAACCAATACCTTTTCGGGGACTACAATTGCGATGGCAGATTATGAGATGGAAGAGTTGGTCTACGAACTAAATTATCAATCTGCTAAAATAGCAAAAGAAGTAGCTGATGAATTTACAGAGAAAGAACCTCATAAACCTCGATTTGTGGCAGGGTCCATTGGTCCTACAAATAGAACGGCTAGTATGTCTCCAGATGTAAATGATCCTGGGTTTAGAGCAGTTACTTTTGATGAATTAAGAGTGGCGTATAAACAACAAGTAGAAGCTTTACTTGATGGAGGTTCTGATATTCTTTTAGTTGAAACTATTTTTGATACTTTAAACGCAAAAGCTGCACTTTTTGCAATTGAAGAGGTGAAAGATGAAAGAAATATAGAAGTGCCAATTATGATAAGTGGTACGATAACCGACGCAAGTGGCCGTACACTATCCGGACAAACTGCAGAAGCATTTTTAATTTCGGTATCTCATATACCAATGCTATCAGTTGGTTTTAATTGTGCCTTGGGAGCAAGTCAATTAACTCCCCATTTAGAAGTGTTAGCCCAGAAAGCTAATTTTGGAGTTTCTGCACATCCTAATGCGGGATTACCAAATGCTTTTGGAGAATATGATGAAACTCCAGAACAAATGGCATCTCAGATTAAGGAATATATGGATAAAAGTTTAGTGAATATTATCGGAGGATGTTGTGGAACAACACCCGAGCATATAAAAGCGATTGCGGATTTAGCTAAAAAGTATGAACCAAGATCAGTAGAAGTTGTAGCATAGATTATGAGTACGGAGCAAAAAAGAAAATATCTGAAATTATCCGGATTGGAACCCATGATTGTTTCAGCAGAAACTAATTTTATTAATGTAGGAGAACGAACAAATGTTGCTGGATCGCGTAAATTTTTACGTTTAGTAAAAGAGGAAAAGTTTGACGAAGCTTTAGACATAGCTAGGCATCAGGTAGAAGGTGGTGCACAGGTGATAGATATCAATATGGATGATGGCCTAATTGATGGAAAAGAAGCGATGGTTAGGTTTTTAAACTTAATTATGGCAGAACCAGATATTGCAAGAGTTCCTATTATGATTGATAGTTCTAAATGGGATATTATTGAAGCTGGTTTACAGGTGGTACAAGGAAAATGTGTAGTAAATTCTATTAGTCTTAAGGAAGGTGAAGAAGAGTTTATTGCTCACGCCAAAAAAATTAAACGATATGGAGCTGCTGTAATAATTATGGCTTTTGATGAGGTTGGCCAAGCTGATAATTATGAACGTCGAATTGAGATTTCAAAAAGATCTTATGATATTTTAGTAAATCAGGTGAATTTTCCTCCTGAGGATATCATATTTGATCTAAATATATTTCCTGTTGCCACGGGAATGGAGGAGCACAGAAAAAACGCTATTGATTTTATTGAAGCTACAAGATGGGTTCGAGAAAACCTACCACATTGCAGTGTAAGCGGAGGTGTTAGTAATGTCTCTTTTTCTTTTAGAGGAAACAATCCTGTTCGAGAAGCAATGCATTCAGTGTTTTTATATCATGCCATAAAAGCTGGTATGAATATGGGGATTGTAAATCCTGCAATGTTAGAGGTGTATGATGATATTCCTAAGGATCTCCTTGAACATGTAGAAGATGTGATCTTAGACCGAAGAGATGATGCCACAGAAAGATTATTGGATTTTGCAGAAACTGTTGTAGGGACTAGTAAAGAAAAAACGGTCGACCTTTCTTGGAGAGAAGAATCTTTACAAAATAGAATTACTAGAGCACTCGTTAAAGGGATTGATCAATATATAGTTGAAGATGTAGAAGAAGCAAGATTAGTCGCAGAGAAACCAATTGAAGTGATCGAAGGTAACTTGATGGTTGGTATGAATGTAGTAGGAGATCTTTTTGGATCTGGTAAAATGTTTTTGCCACAAGTAGTTAAATCCGCTAGGGTTATGAAAAAAGCAGTTGCTTATTTGTTACCCTATATCGAAGAAGAAAAGAAAAAGAATCCCAAACAGGCCGAAGGTAATGGTTCTGCGGGTAAAGTTCTTATGGCTACGGTAAAAGGAGATGTTCATGATATAGGAAAAAACATAGTGTCTGTAGTACTAGGGTGTAATAACTATGAAATTGTGGATATGGGAGTAATGGTCCCCCCAGAAAAGATTATTCAAACTGCTATTGATGAGCAAGTAGATATCATTGGATTAAGTGGTTTGATTACACCTTCACTGGATGAAATGGTGTTTTTAGCAAAAGAAATGGAGCGTAGAAATTTTAAGGTTCCTTTATTGATAGGTGGAGCTACTACGTCAAAAGCACATACCGCTGTTAAAATTGATCCTCAATATAAAAATGCAGTAGTTCACGTAAATGATGCGTCCAGAGCAGTTACTGTTGTTGGAGATTTGTTGAATAAAAGAAGTAATCAAAAATATGTAGGAGATCTCAAAGATGATTATGAAAAATTTAGAGAAGGGTTTCTTAAAAGAACAAAACAAAAAGAATACTTGTCTATTGAAGAAGCTAGAAAAAATAAATATAAGATCGATTGGTCTTCTTCAGAAATTATAAAACCAAATACGTTAGGAATTCAGGTTATTGAAGATTTTGATTTAAGAAAGTTAGAATCTTTTATTGATTGGACACCTTTCTTTAGATCATGGGATTTACATGGTAAATATCCAGCAATTTTGACAGATGAAGTTGTTGGGGAACAAGCCGCTTCATTGTATGAAGATGCACAAGAATTATTACAAAAAGTATTTGATGAAAAACTACTTGGCGCAAAAGCGGTGTATGGTTTGTTTGAGGCCAATACTGTGGATCATGATGATGTTTTAATTAAATCAAACTCAAAAGATTTTAAATTTAGGACATTGAGACAGCAATTAAAGAAGCATGCTAGCAAACCTAATTTTGCATTGGCTGATTTTGTTGCCCCGAAAGAAAGTGGGATACAAGATTATATGGGATGTTTTTGTGTGACTACTGGTTTTGGAACCAAAGAACTTGCAGAAGCTTTTGAAGCAGATCTGGATGATTATAATTCGATAATGATTAAAGCTTTAGCAGATCGTCTTGCCGAAGCTTTTGCAGAATGTTTACATCAGAAAATTCGAAAAGAAGATTGGGGTTATGCTAAAGAAGAGAAATTATCAAATGAAGAATTAATTAAAGAATCGTATAAGGGTATTAGACCAGCACCAGGATATCCAGCTTGCCCAGATCATTTAGAAAAATTAACAATTTGGGAAGTGTTACAAGTAAAAGATAGAATAGGGGTTGAATTGACAGAAGGACTTGCTATGTGGCCTGCAGCATCAGTTTCGGGATATTATTTTGCAAACCCAGAAGCTAGATATTTTGGATTAGGGAAAATAAAAGAAGATCAGGTGAAGGATTTTGCCAATAGAAAAAATATTGACTTCGAATATGCGCAAAAATGGTTAAGTCCTAATATTATTGACTAAAATAAAAGATTACCAACTAAGAACTATAAATTAGATGAAGGTTACAGATCATATAAAAAATGCAAAAGGAAAAACATTATTTTCTTTTGAACTAATACCACCACAAAAAGGAAAAAGTATTCAAGAATTATATAATAACATTGATCCTTTAATGGAGTTTAAACCTCCATTTATCGACGTAACTACTTCTAGAGAAGAATTTATTTATATAGATAGAGATGGGTTACTAGATAAAAAGCTTACTCGTATGCGTCCCGGGACAGTTGGGATTTGTGCTTCGATAACTCATAAATATAATGTCGATACTATTCCGCATGTATTATGCGGTGGTTTTACAAAAGAAGAAACAGAATATCTATTAGTTGATTGTCATTATTTAGGGATAGATAATGTTATGGCGTTACGCGGAGACGCAATGAAGGAGGAAAAGTATTTTAATCCTACAAAAGGAGGTCATTGTTATGCCAATGAATTGGTAGAACAAATTGTGAATATGAATAGTGGTAGGTTTCTACATGAAGTTATAGAGAGTGATAACCAATCTGATTTTTGTGTTGGAGTAGCAGGGTATCCCGAAAAACATTTAGAAGCTCCTTCTATGGATTCGGATATAAGAAGGTTGAAGGATAAAGTTAATGCAGGTGCAGACTATGTTGTAACTCAAATGTTTTTTGATAATAAAAGATATTTTGAATTTGTCGAAAAAGCAAGAGAAGCCGGGATTAATGTGCCAATCATTCCAGGAATTAAACCAGTCGCTGTAAAAAGACATTTGCAATTACTTCCACAGGTATTTAAGTTAGATATGCCAGATGAACTTGTTAAGGCAGTTGAGAGTTGTAAAACTAATAAAGAAGTAAGAGAAGTCGGTATTGAATTTGCAATACAGCAATCTAAGGAGTTAATGGAATACGGAGTACCTGTTTTGCATTATTATTCAATGGGTAAATCTGATAACATAAAAAAAATTGCAGCAAATGTATTTTAAAAAGTAGTAAGGTTTTGGAAACCTAATGATGCTATCTTACATTTGTCGGAATGATAAAACATCTTTGTTTAGTACTTTTTCTTCTAGGGTATTTGGTGCAATCTCAAGAAGATAAACCATATTATAGTTTTGATGTCAATAATTTTTATGGAACAATCCTGAAACACAATCCGGATATTTCTCATTTAATTACTGGGCATCCCTCTGGAGTTCTTTTTTCAATAAACCGAAAGACTTTTGGAAACAAAGACTGGCAGCGGTTGTATAATTCTCCCGATTATGGAGTATCATTTATTTATCAAGATATGGATAATGAGTTTTTAGGAGAAAACTTCGGATTCTATGCTCATTATAATTTTTATTTTTTTAAGCGGGTTTTAATGCTTAGACTTGGACAGGGATTAGCTTATAATACAAATCCATATGATGAAGATAATAATTTTAGAAATGTAGCTTACGGATCTCATTTTATGAGTTCTACCTTTGCAATGTTGAATCTAAAAAAAGAAAATTTAATAGGTGGACTTGGAGTGCAATTAGGGTTTGGGGTAATTCATTATTCTAATGCTAATTTTAAAGCTCCTAATAAAAGTACAAATACACTAGTTTTTAACGCAGGGTTTAATTATGTCTTGGATAGTACGTATCCAGAATATATTAAAAAAGAAAAAGGGGACGTTAAAGGTTCGGAACCTATTTCTTACGGTTTTATGTTCCGCAGTGGAATTAATGAAAGTGATGTTGTTGGATCTGGTCAGCATCCATTTTATACAATTGCAGCGTTTGCAGATAAGAGATTGAATAAAAAGAGTAGTGTTCAATTGGGAGCGGAATTATTCTTTTCAGAAGCTTTAAAAAAGTTCATAGATTTTAGGTCAACTGGAGATTTTGAAGACGGAACTACAGGTGACGAAGATTCCAAAAGAGTTGGTATTTTTTTAGGACATGAATTACGAATTAATAAGATATCGATTTTGACACAGTTAGGATATTATGTGTATTATCCATACGATTTCGAAGGTCAAGTGTATAATCGTTTTGGTGCAAGATATTATTTTAACAAAAATATATTTGGTTCAATTACTGTTAGATCTCACGCAGCTAAAGCGGAAGCAGTAGAGTTTTCAATAGGGTATAGATTATGAAAAGAGTTATCATAATAATATTAGGTTTGTGTCTGGTTTCCTGTGATTCTGAAAATGCGTTGGACTGTTTTCAAAGAACGGGAGGTATAATAAGACAAGAGGTTGAGGTTGCTGATTTTACAAGAATCTTAGTAAATCCTAATGTAGAGTTAATCTTAAAAGAGGGAGAAGTAGCTTCGGTCGTAATAGAGACAGGTGATAACTTATTGGATGAAGTATCCGCGGCGGTTGAAGGAGATCGTTTAGTGTTAAGTAATAGCAATGATTGTAATTTTGTGAGAGATTTTAATCAAACTAAAGTTTTTGTTACTTCTCCAAATATTACTGAAATTAGGAGTGAAACACAATTTGATATTTCTTCAGATGGGGTGTTGAGATATCCTTCATTAGTTTTGTTCTCTGAGGACTTTTTAGAAAATGAGGGAGGGAATATAACAGGAACTTTTACTATGGAGGTTGATAACGAAGTTTTAAGAGTTGTTGGCAATAATATTGCTTCTTTTTTTATTAAAGGTAATGTGGAGACTTTGAGCGTTACTTTTGCTTCCGGAACGGGTCGATTTGAAGGAGGTGAGCTTATTTCTCAAGATGTGAACATAAAGCATAGAGGTACAAATAAGATCATTGTAAATCCTCAACAATCCATAAAAGGTGAAATAAGAAGCACAGGTGATGTGATTTCTGTAAATACACCTCCAATAATAGAGGTTGATGAATTTTTTACTGGCCGACTTATTTTTAATTAATTTCCTGATTTTATTTAAATCATAACTAATATTAGGGATTTTTCCCTTTTTTTTAAATATGGTTTTGTTAGTTTTTTCATACTCTATTTGTTTTTTTATTATAATCAATTGATAATGTTTTTTAATACAAATGATTGTTAATGAGCAGTTTGTGTTTTTATGTTAAAAGTAAAACACTCATTTTTGCGTGTAATTTTATTGTGGTTTAAACTTTTAAAATAAAAGGTTTTTCTGTAATAAAAAGTTAATGATATTGCGTAAATTTAAGTACCCCGCTGATCAAACATTTTAATCTTAACAAAATTGTATGGCCTATAGCGAGGAAACTACGTCTAGAGATTTTATTCCCTTAAATGAAAATTTTTTAAAAGAAAAACTCTATCAACTTATTAAGAAGGAAGATAAGATTTTTGACTTTATTCAAGATTCAGTATGGGATGGTCTCTGGTTTTG
Source organism: Aquimarina sp. AD1 (assembly GCF_003443695.1). Taxonomy (NCBI): domain Bacteria; kingdom Pseudomonadati; phylum Bacteroidota; class Flavobacteriia; order Flavobacteriales; family Flavobacteriaceae; genus Aquimarina; species Aquimarina sp. AD1. The sequence goes on from NZ_CP031966.1 coordinate 4,823,838, forward strand.
GGATTTAAAAAAGCCTAAAAATGAATGGGTTAATAAAAATTTTTGGGATACATTGGGATATGATCCAAAGCAGATGCCTGATAAAATATCCTCTTGGCGGGATGTTATAAAAGATGAAGATCTAAAAAAAATTTCAGATAACCTTGAAAACTATTCTTATCACCTTTCTGATTCCTACGAACAGGTTCTTCGTTATACGCATAAATTAGGGCATATCGTTTGGCTACAATTTAATGGTTTAATAATAAAAGATGATGACGGAAAACCGACTCAAATGTTGGGAATCCATACAGACCTAAGTAAATTAAAAAGAACTGAAGAAAAATTACAAGAATTAGTCGAAAAATATGAGGATGTTCTTGAAGGTCCAAATCAAGGTTCTTGGGAATGGAATTTAAGGACAGGAGAGGTGTTGTTTGATGAACAATGGGCTAATATTATTGGATATTCACTTGCTGAATTACAGCCTATTTCTCTAGATACTTGGGTTAGTTTTATGCATCCTTCGGATCATATTAAGACAACTAAAATATTGCAGGAACATTATGAAAAAAGAATACCGTATTATGAATGTGAGATTCGACTAAAACATAAAAATGGAGAATGGATATGGGCTTTGGTTAAAGGTAAAATAATTAGCTGGGATAAAGAGGATAATCCAGAATGGTTGGTAGGGTCTCAGGTCGATATTACTGATAATAAAAAAGCATTAGAAAAAAATAGATTGTTTGTAAGTCAAGCCCCAAGTGCAATGGCAATGTTTGATACAAATATGAGGTACTTGGCGGCATCTAGAAGATGGTTTGAAGATTATAATATTGTAGGTCAAAATATAATTGGAAAAACTCAGTATGAAGTTTTTCCAGAAATGGAAGAAAAATGGAACGAATATTACAAAGAATGTCTCACAGGAAATGTTCTTAGAAAAGAAGAGGATTGTCTTAAAGGTAAAGAGGGATGTTTACAATGGATTTCCTGGGAACTCAGGCCTTGGTATAATAGAGAAGGAAAAATTGCTGGAGTTTTAATGCATACTTCTGACATTTCTAAACTAAAAAAAGCAGAAGCCATTAATGAAGAACGTAAAGTTTTTTTAGAAGCAATTTTAGACAGTGTTAACGTAGGGATAGTATCCTGTGATCAAAACGGTAAATTGACCTTATTTAATAATGCGACGAAAAAATGGCATGGTTTACCAGTACGATCTATTCCAATTACAGAATTATCTCAACACTATGGTCTTTATAAGAGAGATGGCGTAACACCATTAAAAGAAGAAGAAATACCACTATTAAAAGCTTTAAAAGGAGAAGAGGTAAAAGATCAAGAGTTAACTATAATCCCTAAAATTGGTCCTATAAGAAAAGTAGTAACTAATGGTTCTCAGTTAATAGGAGCAGATGGAGAAATAAAAGGTGCGGTTGTGGCTATGCATGACGTTACTGAAAGAAAAATGGCTGAAGATAAACTTAAAGTAAGTGAAGAAGCATTTAGAGGAAATTTTGAAAATGCAGCTATAGGAATGGCTATCATTGGCTTAGACGGAAGATGGATCGAAGTGAATAATGCAGTTTGCAATATGATTGGGTATTCTAAAGAAAAACTTACTAAGATGACTTTTCAGGATATTACCCATCCTGATGATCTAAAAAAAGATCTAGGATTATTGAATAAACTTTTAAAAGATGAAATACCGTATTATCATTTAGAAAAAAGATATATTCATAAGAACGGTCAGGAAGTCTATACGTTGTTATCAGTCTCTTTGGTGAAGGATAAAAATCAAAAACCACTTTATTTCATTTCTCAAATAACGGATACTACTCAGAATATAAATACTAGGAGGAAATTACATAAGGCCCTTGCAAAATTAGAAGGAGTTTTAGAGTCGAGTACTAGAGTTGCTATTATTGGTACAAATACATCAGGTATCATTAACATATTTAATAAAGGAGCAGAAAACTTATTGGGATATTCTAGAGATGAACTTTTATTGAAAGAAAGTCCAATTATTATTCATCTAAAAGATGAGATAAAGATGGCTGAAATTGAGTTGTCAACAGAGTTAGGGGAGTATAAAGAAGGGTTTAAGGTTTTTATTGAATTAGCAAATAAAGAAAAATACTATACGAGAGAATGGACACTTGTAAGAAAAGATGGAACTCAATTCCCAGTGCAACTTACGATTACTGCAATAAAAGAAAAAGGAAATATAATAGGTTATTTAGGTGTTGCAACCGATATTAGTGATATAAAAAAAGCAGAGAGAGAGCTTAAGTCAATTTTAAAAGTAACCGAAAATCAAAACACACGTTTAAAAGACTTTGCTCATATTGTATCTCATAAATTACAATTACACTCAAGTAATTTAGAAAGACTCTTAGAAAAATTTTTACAAGAAAATCCTGAGATAAAAGAATCTGATATTATTAAGATGTTTAAAATTACATCATCTAAGCTTTCAGATACTATCAAGGATTTAAATGATGTAGTTAAAATCAATAATTCTATTACAACTAATTTAGATTAACTTTTACGAGGTTTAGTTTATACAGGATAATCTAAAAATATATTTATAAAGTTGAGACCATAATATTATTGAGGTTTATTAACATATTTTTTAAGGGAATTTTCCTTAACTTTAAGTAAATTCCTACTTACATACCCCTTCTGTTATAATAAAATGAATAAGACAATGAAACTTGAAAAAAAGATAGATGTAGATCCAATTTTGGATAGCGGGGAACACTATTTGCAAAAAGAATTATACGATCTAGTTAAAAAAGAAAGTTCAATATTCGATTTTTTACAAGTCGGAGCGTTGGACGGGCTGTGGTTTTGGGATCTATTAGACCCAGAAAACGTATGGATGAACTCTAGTTATTGGACCACATTTGGATATGATCCCAAGAAAATGCCTCATAAAGTAGATTCTTGGCAGGATATTGTGTTTAAAGAAGATTTAAAAAATGTATATGCCAATTTTGCAAGCCATGCAGAAGATCCTACCTGCCCTTATGATCAGATAGTTAGATTTAGACATAAATTAGGACATACTGTGTGGGTTCGGTGCAGAGGTATGATGTTACGAGATGAAGATGGGAAGCCTGTTAAAATGTTAGGCGCACATACTGATATCACAGATATTAAAATAAAAGAAGAAGAACTTAAACTTCAGTCAGCTTTTTTTGAACACATAATTGATGGAACCGGTCTAGGTACTTGGAAATGGAATGTTAAAACAGGAGAAACAATTCTCAATGAACGTTGGGCAGAAATTATAGGATACTCACTTTCAGAACTAGAACCAATTTCTTTAAGTACTTGGTTAGAACATTCCACTAAAGAAGATCAAGATAGATCAAACAAATTTCTAAAAGATCATTTTCTTAATAAAACCCCTTTTTACGAGTGTGAATTTAGAATGAAACACAAAAATGGTGAGTGGATTTGGGTTTTAGATAGAGGAAAAGTAGTAAGCTGGGATGAAAATGGAAATCCTGAATGGATGGTTGGATCCCATCAAGAGATTACTAAAAAGAAGAGAGATTTTGAGAGAAACAGACTTTTTATAGAGCAAACTCCTAGCGCAATTGCAATGCTAGATAATGAAATGAATTATTTAGCAGCTTCTCAAAAATGGTTAGAAGTGTATGAGATAGAAGATGTTGAAATTATTGGTAAATCATATTATGAGATTTTTTCTAAAATCAGTGAAGCAAGGAAAATAAATATTGATAATTGTTTAAAAGGAAATATAGTTAAGAATTATGAAGAGAAAATAGAAACTAAAAGTGGCAAATTTAAGTGGTTATCTTGGGAGTTACGTCCTTGGTATTCAGATGATATTGAAATAGGTGGTCTTATAATTCATGTTTCGGATATTACTAGAATAAAAAAAGAGGAAGAATTAAAGTCATTATTGAAGGTAGCAGAAGAGCAGAATAGAAGATTAAAAAACTTTGCTCATATCGTTTCTCATAATCTTAAATCTCATTCAGGAAATTTTGAAATGTTGCTGGATCTATTTTTACAGGAAAACCCGGAAATAGAAGACAATGAAATCATTAAACTTTTTAAGACTGCTTCAAGTAATCTTTCTGATACTATTGCTCATTTAAATGAGGTAGTTTTGATCAATACTTCGCTTGATAAAAGTTTAGTGCCAATACAGCTTAAAGATGTTATTGATGAGGTCGTAAGAGGTGTTTCTGCTATAGCATTAGAGTCTAAAGTAGAAATTAATAATTTAGTTGATGATGATATTGATGTATTAGCTATTCCAGCTTATTTAGATAGTATATTACTCAACTTTATTACAAATGGTATTAAATACAGATCAAGGGAACGAAAGAGTCATATAAGCCTTAGTGCAGTTGCAAATAGGAAATACGTGGTTTTATCGATAACGGATAATGGATTGGGTATTGATTTGGTTAAGCATCGATCTAAGCTATTTGGAATGTATAAAACCTTTCATCCTAATATTAAAAATTCGAGGGGAATAGGATTGTTTATTACTAAAAATCAAGTAGAAGCAATTGGAGGAAAGATAGAAGTGATTAGTAAGGTTAATCAAGGAACAACTTTTAAAATTTATATGAAATATGAGAAGAATTGATATTGCTTGTGTTATAGACGACGACCCTATTTTTGTTTTTGGGATTAAAAAGGTTATGCAACTCATTGACTTTTGTGAAGGAATATTGGTTTTTAAAAATGGCCAAGAAGCATTAAATAATTTAAGAGCGATTATTTCGGCAAAGGAAAAGCTACCAGATATTATTTTGTTGGATTTAAATATGCCAGTATTGGATGGATGGCAATTTTTGGATGAGTTCATTAAGATACCTTGCGAGAAAGAAATACTTATCTATGTTGTTTCTTCATCAGTTGATCCAGAGGATGTTCTTAAAGCTACATCTTACGAAGGAGTAAGTGATTATATAGTAAAACCTATATCAGTTGCAAAATTGAAGGAGGTTTTGAATGATTTTGAAAGTGCTTTTTAATATTATTATTAAAAAATACTATTTAGTTAATTCTCTAAATAGACTTTCTAAATCTTTATTTTTTCTTGAAAGTTGAAGAATTTTCAATTCATTATCGTGAGCAAAATCAAAAACTGCTGATCTCATATCTGTAGTAGTGTCAAATGTAAGTTGATATACAAATCCATGGATGTTTTGTACATCTTTTATATGCTCAAATTTTAATAAAAAAGCTTCTTCTACTCTATAATCAAATTCAACTTCTATGAGTTGATCCATTTGATCAGTTATTTCATTTAAGTTTTTATCAGCGACAATTTCACCTTGATTAATTATAATCACTCTGTCGCACATTGCTTCCACCTCCTGCATAATGTGTGTAGATAAAAAAACTGTTTTTTCCTTGCCGACTGACTTAATAAGTTCTCTGATCTCTACTAACTGATTGGGATCAAGACCTGTTGTTGGTTCATCTAGTATTAAAACTTTTGGATCATGTAGCAAAGCACATGCTAGCCCTACACGTTGTCGATATCCTTTAGATAATTGACTAATTTTTTTATTTGACTCTGGTAGTAGGCCAGTTAACGTAATTACTTCTTTTATTCTAGATTTTGTGATTTTATACACCTGTGCATTGAATAATAAATATTCTCTAACGTACATTTCCAAATACAAAGGATTGTGTTCAGGAAGATACCCAACACTTTTTTGTACTTCTATGGGCTGCGTATGTATATCAAAACCATTGACTAAAGCTTCTCCTTCAGTTGGGTCTAAATAGGTAGTTAAGATTTTCATCATAGTAGATTTTCCAGCACCATTGGGCCCTAAAAAACCAACAATTTCTCCCTGATTTACTTTAAAAGAAACTTCTTTTAAAGCATTTTGATTATCATATATTTTCGTAATATTTGAAACTGAAATTGACATAAACACATATTATAACTACCCGTTATGTTCAAAAGTACATAAAACGATATTTATTGTATCGATAACCAATAAAAAATTAAAAAACTGATCATAACATTTAGATAATATTTAGGTAAACATATGTTGGATCTGTTTTATTAACTTTAAAAATCAAAACCAATTTATATGTTAGTTAGTAGAATAAATAATAACATAGTTCGTTTTTTTACCAAGGTGATTTATAATATTCAAAAGGTAATTTTCTTTATTATATATCCATACATTAAGAAGAGCTTATTCAAGCATTAGTAACTATTCTTTCCTTGAGTTTTATTTATCAATGAGTAATATTGACCATCTTATTTGGGGAGTCACAACTGCAGCAGCCCAAACTGAAGGTGGTTTTAATGCGGATGGTAGAGGCCTTTCTATATGGGATACGTTTACTAATAAACCAAAAAGTATTAAGGATAAATCAAATAACCAGGTTGCAACAAATTTTTACGAACGATATAGGGAGGATATTGATTTATCTGTTAAAATAGGGTTGAAAATATTTCGTTTTTCAATTTCTTGGTCAAGAGTTTTACCCAATGGATCAGGAGCAATTAATGAAAAAGGAATTGCATTCTATAATAAAGTAATTGATTATTGTATAGAAGTTGGTATAGAACCATGGATTACCACATATCATTGGGATTTACCTCAGAAATTACAAGATAAAGGTGGTTGGAAAAATCGAGATGTAATTACTGATTACGAAAATTATATTAAAGTACTTAAGCTTTATTTTGTCGACCGAGTAAAAAATTGGATACTTATTAATGAAGCGATTGTGTGTATTGGAGCAGGATATTTTCTAGGAATACACGCTCCTGGCAAGCGAGGGATTAAAAGTTTTAGTGCTAGTATTCATCATATTTTATTAGCTCAGGCCAGAGGTTATAGAGTTTTAAAAGGTAAGAAAGATATAAAAATTGGCACCGCTATTAGTTGCACAAAAATTGAATCGCATTCCAAAAGAAAAAAAGACCTAAGAGCAGCGAGTCGAATAGATGCATTAATGAATCGTTTATGTATTGAACCCTATATAGGTTTGGGGTACCCTGAGAATGAACTTCCTCTCGTAAAAAGAATTAAGCGGTTTGTACAACAGGGTGATATGGAAGAAATGAAAGTTGATTTTGATTTTTGGGGAATTCAGACGTACGCTCGAGAAGTGGTTAAAAGTGCGTGGTACATTCCTTATTTAGGTAGTATCCCTGTTAAACCAAGCAAAAGAAAAGCACCTGTTTCTATTATGGGATGGGAAACATATCCAAATGGGATTCAGTATTTTTTGGAAAGATTTTCGATGTATGATTCAGAAAAACCATTGTGGCTTACAGAATGTGGAATGGCCTTATCAGAAAAAGAAGATGATGCTAAACGGATAGAATATTACACACATATTATAGAGGGTATGAAAAAGGTTTCTGATCAAGAAATCAACTTAAAAGGGATATTACTTTGGACGCTTGTAGATAATTTTGAATGGGCCGAAGGATATATTCCAAAATTCGGAATAATTGGTATGGATAAAATTACACTCAATAGAAAAATGAAAAAAACAGCATTTTGGCTTAAAGATTATTTATCCAATCGTTCAGGTTAAATATAGAATTCTGATGAATGTTTGATTTCTTTTAAAACAAATGTGCTATTTAAAACCCCAATATTTTCAATTTTAGAAAGTTTGGTCTTTACAAAATCATGGTATTCTTCTAAACTTTTAGTGTGGATTTTTAAGATAAAATCTACTTGCCCGGCCATATGGTAACATTCTTGCACTTCTTCTAAATTTTGAATTTGTTCTTCGAATTTTTCAATAAATGCTTCATTGTGATATCTCATAGACACTTGACAAATAGTAGTTATAGATCTGTCTATTAGTTTTTTATCTAATATAGCTACATACTTTTTTATAATCCCTTGTTTTTCTAGCCTTCTAACTCTTTCATAAACAGGAGATGGTGTTAAATTAAGAATAGCAGCAATTTCTTTAGCCGTTTTTTTAGAATCTTTTTGAAGAATTCTAAGAATTGTGATGTCAGTTTGATCTAAATGGTCCATGTATGTTAATTAAAAATTACTTTAAAACAGAGAGTTACACATCCTTTAAAAGTAATTAAAACGATATAATGTGCAATATAAAGGAATAATTACTTAAATATTGATATATATCGGATATAAAAGTTGTATTTGCTAATTTAGTAAGTGAATAATACTTGTTGTGTGTTAAAATTTTAAGAGGAATATGGATACAAAAGTTTTAGTAATTGGAGCAAATGGACAATTAGGTTCCGTATTGACAAAAGAGCTTCAAAAAAAGTATACAATAGAAAATGTAATAGCTTCAGACCTTAGACAAAATGAGGATTTTAAAGGCATATTTGAAATTGTTGATGCTACTGATAGGAATAGGATTCAAGAAGTTATAGAAAGATATAAGATTACCCAAATTTATCATTTAGCGGCAATTTTATCAGCTAAAGGAGAGGAAACACCATTAGCTACTTGGGATATTAATATGAAGACTTTGTTTAATGTACTAGAGGTGTCAAGAAAAAATGATATCGATAAAGTATTTTTCCCAAGTTCAATTGCGGTATTTGGAGAAGGTGCACCTTTAGAAAACACACCAGATGATGCATATCTTAATCCTGCTACAGTATATGGTATTAGTAAAGCTGCGGGAGAAAATTGGGCACAGTATTATTTTCTTAGATATGGTTTAGATGTTAGGTCTATAAGGTATCCTGGTGTGATTGGTTATCAATCGTTACCTGGAGGAGGTACAACCGATTATGCGGTAGATATATATCATAAAGCAGTACTAGGAGAAGACTTTGATTGCTTCTTAAAAGAAGATACGATGCTTCCAATGATTTTTATGGAGGATGCTATTAGAGCTACGATAGAATTAATGGAGGCACCAAAAGAAAATATAGCAGTAAGAACATCTTATAATATTTCGGGAATTAGTTTTTCTCCGGAAAATGTAGTCTCCGAAATTCGTAAATTATACCCTGATTTTAATGTAAATTATACCCCTGATTTCCGACAAGAAATAGCTTCTAGATGGCCAAAATCAATTAGTGATATTTCTGCTAAAAAAGATTGGGGATGGCAACCACGTTATGATCTCAAAGATATTACTGAAATTATGATTGAAAAACTACAACAGAAATATAAAACAGGTTCAAAAAGTAAAGAACTTCTAATGTTTTAGAAATTTTGTTTTATAGACTTATAATTTGAGTTTAATTAGTAAATAATAAAATAAAGAATACCGTAATGTTTTCAAATATTAAAGACGATTTACAAAAAGAGTTAGATGATATTAAATCTGCTGGCTTGTATAAATCAGAAAGAGTAATAACTACTCCACAAGGAGCAGAAATAGATACTACAAACACAAAACATGTTTTAAATTTTTGTGCAAATAATTATTTAGGACTTTCTTCTCATCCAGATGTTATAAAAGCGGGTAAGGATGCTATAGATTCTCATGGATATGGATTATCTTCTGTAAGGTTTATTTGTGGTACCCAGGATATTCATAAAGAATTAGAACGAAAAACTGCAGAATTCCTTGGAATGGAAGATTCTATTCTATATGCAGCAGCTTTTGATGCAAATGGAGGAGTTTTTGAACCTATTCTTACGGCGGAGGATGCTATTATTTCAGATTCGTTGAATCATGCTTCTATAATTGATGGGATTAGATTGTGTAAGGCAAAACGTTTTAGATACGAACACAATAATATGGTGGATCTAGAAAAACAATTACAAGCGGCAAAAGGATCCAGAAGGGTATTGATTGTAACGGATGGTTCTTTTTCTATGGATGGAACTATTGCACAATTGGATAAAATTTGTGATTTGGCTGATACATATGAAGCCATGGTAATGATCGATGAGTGTCACTCTACAGGTTTTCTTGGAAAAACTGGACGTGGAACTCATGAGTATCGGGATGTAATGGGAAGGATTGATATTATAACAGGTACTTATGGTAAGGCGCTTGGTGGAGCTTCTGGGGGTTTTACAGCAGCAAGAAAAGAAATTGTAGATATGTTAAGGCAACGATCTAGGCCTTATTTGTTTTCTAATACAGTGGCACCATCAATTGTAGGAGCTTCGATTAAAGTACTTGATTTGTTAAGTTCTTCAACTGTACTTAGAGATAAACTGGAGGAGAATACTAAATATTTTAGATCAGAAATGACTGCTGCAGGATTTGATATAGTATCTGGAGATCATCCTATAGTTCCTGTGATGCTTTATGAAGCTACTTTAGCGCAAGAGTTTGCTGCAAAATTATTAGATGAGGGAATTTATGTTATTGGATTTTTCTATCCCGTGGTACCAAAAGGTAAAGCTCGTATAAGAGTACAATTATCTGCTGGACATGATCGACATCACTTAGAAAAAGCAGTAAAAGCATTTACTAAAGTAGGTAAAGAGCTGGGAGTAATATAATTACTAACGTTTGTTAGTGTTTAAAAACTTAAAAGATTCTTATTGTACAGGTTGGTTTGTTTAAAATATTTCATTGATTCATATTAAAAATTTGATATTTGATGATAATAGGTTTGAATCAATGAAAAAAATGAAAAAATATTTTGTATGGTAATAGTTTTAGCTAATTTAGCAACGTATTAAAGAAACAACAATGAGCAATTTGTTTACTTGGAACCGATTTTATTTTTTCTTCTTTTATTTTAAAAGTAAGATCGGGATCGCTATGTAAATGAATAAGCAAAATTTATAAAATTAGAATCCCGATGAAAAATCGGGATTTTTTTTTGAAATAAAAATTTAAAACGTTTGAGAAAGAAAGTTGCTATACAAGGAATAAAAGGATCATATCATCATGGGGTTGCCCAAGCATATTTTGGTGATCAAATAGATGTAGATGAATGTATGTCTTTTCAAGAACTGGTTCATAGTCTAGAGAGAAAGAAAAGTACTGATGCTGTGATGGCAATAGAGAACTCTATCGCAGGCTCGATTATTCCTAATTATGCATATATTGATGAACATAATCTAACAATATGTGGGGAGTATTTTCAGCCAATTCATCATTGTTTAATGGCTTTAGAGGGACAAGAAATCTCCGATATAAAAGAGGTATATTCTCATCCTATGGCTTTGCTTCAGTGCAAAGAATTTTTTAGAGACCAACCACATATTAAATTAGTAGAAGATTCAGATACCGCAGATGTTGCAAAAAGAATTCAAGAACAAGGATTAAAAGGCGTTGCTGCTGTGGCAGGAGAAACTGCTGCTAATATTTATCAATTAAATGTTTTAGCAAAAGAAATTCAGACAATTAAATCAAATTGCACACGGTTTTTTATACTAACAGCTAGAGAGGATTCTGGAGTGGATAGTAAAGAAATTAATAAAGCATCTTTAAAATTTTTAACGGATCATAAAAGAGGAAGTTTAGCAACAGTTCTTAATGTTATGAGCGATTGTGGTTTGAACCTTACTAAGATTCAGTCATTGCCGGTAATTAACATGCCTTGGAAATATTCCTTTTTTGTAGATGTTACGTTTAGTGCATATGAGGATTATCAAAAAGCTGTTTCTTTATTAAAAATAATGGCATTAGAATTTAAAATTTTAGGAGAATATAAAAATCAAAACGGATGAGTATTCAAACTGCAAAAAGATTAGAAACGGTTGAGGAATATTATTTCTCTAAAAAATTACGAGAGGTAAGGGCGCTAGCGGCTTCAGGTAAGCCAATTCTAAATATGGCTATAGGTAGTCCCGATCTGGATCCACCTAAAAAAGTTGTAGAAGCTATTCAAAATGCCGTTGTTTTAGATGGAGCTCACAAGTACCAAAGTTATCAGGGGATCCCAGAATTACGGGAAGCTATTTCAAACTTTTACGAAAATAAATATAAGGTAGTTCTAGATCCAGAAAATGAAATTTTACCCTTGATGGGATCCAAAGAGGGAATTATGCATATATCATTAACGTATCTTAATGAAGGAGATGAGGTTTTGGTTCCCAATCCTGGATATCCCACATATACATCTGTAACTAATTTAGTTGGAGCCAAACCTGTTTATTACGATTTGGTGGCGGATAATGGGTGGGAACCAGATTTAAAAGCTTTAGCTAAAAATGATTTAAGTAAGGTGAAAATTATGTGGATTAATTACCCCCACATGCCCACGGGAGCCAATGGTAGTATGGATTTGTTTAAAAAGTTAGTAGATTTTGCAACAAATCATAATATTTTATTGATTAATGATAATCCTTACAGCTTTGTTCTAAATGATAACCCAATAAGTATTCTATCTGTTCCTGGAGCTAAAAATGTTGCACTTGAGCTAAATTCGTTGAGTAAGACATTTAATATGGCCGGATGGAGAGTAGGAATGGTTAATGGAAGTCAGGAAAAAATTGAAGCTATTCTAAAAGTAAAAAGTAATATGGATAGTGGTATGTTTCAAGGGATTCAGAAAGGAGCTATAGCTGCATTGAATATATCTGATGATTGGTATTCTAATATGAATGCTATTTATAAAGAACGTAGAAAGTTAATCTGGGAATTAGCTTCAATTCTTGGTTGCAACTATGATAAAACAGCGACAGGAATGTTTGTTTGGGCAAAACTACCAAAAGGAATTAACGCTGTTGAGTTTATCGATACGATATTATATGAAAATAGTGTTTTTATAACTCCAGGTGATATTTTTGGAAGTAATGGAGCAGGTTATATTCGTTTTTCTTTATGTGTTACTAAAGAGAATATAAACGAAGCAATAAAAAGATTACAAGTAGAAGCATGAAAGTATTCATAATAGGTATTGGGTTGATAGGAGGTTCGTTTGCAATTGATGTCAAAGCGGCATTTAACGAAGCGAAAATTTACGGTATAGATAAAAATGAAGAGCATTTGGATAAAGCAATTTCTCTTGGGTTAATCGATGAGAAAGCAAATTTTTCAGCATTAGAAAAAGCAGATGTTGTTATAACTTCGATTCCGGTAGATGTAACCGTGAAACTATTACCGGAAATTTTAGATATTATACATGATGACTGTTTGGTATTTGATGTAGGTTCTACTAAGAAGAAATTATGTAATTCAGTAAGTGATCACCCGAAACGAAGAAATTATTTGGCGGCACATCCGATAGCCGGAACAGAGTTTTCAGGACCGCAGGCAGCAATTGCTAATTTGTATAGAGGTAAAACTAACATTATTTGTGAAGTAGAAAAGACGGCTTTTAAATTACAGGAGCGCGGAATGGAGATTTTTACAAGATTAGGAATGAGGATACGATATATGGACCCTGCTTCTCATGATAAACATATTGCATATGTATCTCATTTGTCACATATTAGTTCTTTTATGTTAGGAAAAACCGTAATTGAGAAAGAAAAGAATGAACGTGATATTTTTGATATGGCAGGTAGTGGGTTTGCATCTACGGTAAGATTAGCTAAAAGTTCTCCCGAAATGTGGGCACCCATTTTTAAACACAATAAAGAAAATGTAGTCGAAACTTTAACTGAGTATATAGCAAATCTCACACAGTTTAAAGAGTTGATGGAAGAAGATAATTTTGTAGAAATTTATAAAGAAATGGAAGACACTAATCATATAAGAACAATTTTGAAAGGAATTTCATAAAATAACCACTTAAAAACAGATTATTAATAGAGAATAAAAAAATAAAAATGGAGAATAAAAAAGAACTTAGAAACTGGTTAGACGAATACAACTTGGATCACCCATTGGTGATAGGAGGGCCTTGTAGTGCAGAAACAGAAGAACAAGTAGTTAAGATAGCGCATCAACTTAAAGATTCTGACGCTACAGTGTTGCGTGCTGGAATTTGGAAACCAAGAACTAGACCAGGTAATTTTGAAGGTGTTGGAGCTTTAGGGTTGAAATGGTTACAGCGAGCTAAAGAAGAAACAGGAATGAAGATAGCTACTGAGGTAGCAAATCCTCATCATGTAGAATTGGCCCTAGAACATGGAGTAGATGTATTATGGATAGGTGCCAGAAGTACAGTTTCTCCTTTTATAGTGCAAGATATTGCAGAGGCTTGTAGAGGGATTGATAATCCCGTATTGATCAAGAATCCAATTAATCCAGATCTATCACTTTGGTTAGGAGCTGTAGAGCGTTTTTATACGTGCGATGTTAAAAATTTGGGGGTAATACATAGAGGGTTTTCGACATATGAAAAAACGAAGTACCGTAATATCCCAGAATGGCAAATACCAATTGATTTGCAAAATCGTTTTCCAGATTTACCACTTATTTTAGATCCATCCCATATTGCGGGAAGAAGAGACTTGATTTTTGACCTTTCGCAGACGGCTTTAGATCTAAATTTTGATGGATTAATAGTCGAAACGCATTATGATCCAGATAATGCTTGGAGTGATGCCGCACAACAGATTACACCAGAAACTTTAGTTCAACATATGAAAGATTTAAGAATTCGTAAAGAAGTAGGAGTCGATGAAGCATACCAAAGAACTTTAAATGAATTACGTGCAAAAATCGATGTAGCCGATAATCAATTATTAGATGTTTTGTCCAGAAGAATGAAAATTTCTGATGAGATTGGTAAAGCCAAAGCTAAACAGAATGTTGCGATATTGCAGTCTAAACGTTGGAATGAAATTTTAGGTAAAATGATTCTTGAAGGAGAAGAAAAGGGATTAAGTGAAGAGTTCATGTTAAGAATTTATAAAGCAATCCATCAAGAGTCTATAAATCACCAGAAAAAAGTAGCTAAATCTTAAATGTGTATAATACCTATTGGGTATAGAGATTTATTTGCATCTTTGCGTTTATGACAGGAACCGTTTATAAATCTACCGGAAGTTGGTATACCGTTAAAACTGATAACGGCACTGTATATGAATGTCGTATAAAAGGTAAATTTAGAATAAAAGGTATAAAAAGTACCAATCCAGTTTCTGTAGGCGATAGGGTGGATTTTAAGGTAGAAACTAATAATGATAGAGAAACCGGTGTTATAGAAAATATAAGAGAACGCCGGAATTATATTATTAGAAAATCAGTAAATCTTTCTAAACAAACTCACATCATTGCGGCAAACATTGATGTGGTTTTTTTATTAGTAACTCTTAATAATCCACCAACTTTTACGGCTTTTATAGATCGTTTTTTAGTTACTGCAGAGGCCTATGATATTAAGGCAATTTTATTGTTTAATAAAATTGACACTTATGATGAAGATGAACTCCTAGAAATAAAGTATCTAGCTGCTTTATATAGAAATATAGGATATGAGTGTATAGGGATATCTGCAAAAACAGGAAAAAATATTGACAAAGTTAAAACCTTAATGGAAGGTCAAGTGAGTATGTTTTCTGGACATAGTGGTGTGGGAAAATCTACATTGGTTAATTTAATAGAGCCTAATTTATCTCTTAAAACAGCCGAGATTAGTGATCAACATCAACAAGGACAACATACTACTACTTTTGCTGAAATGTATGACCTTAGTTTTGATGCTAAGATTATTGATACTCCGGGTATCAAAGGTTTTGGAATCGTCGATATGGATAAAGAAGAAGTTGGAGACTATTTTCCAGAATTTTTCGAACTAAAACAACAATGTAAGTTTAATAATTGTCTACATATAAATGAACCAAAATGTGCTGTTAAAGAAGCGCTAGATAAGGAAGAGATCGCTTGGTCTCGATATAAAAGTTATTTGCAAATCCTCGAAGGAGAAGAAGAGCATTATCGAAAAAATAATTACGATGAAGAATAAAATTTTATTTTTCAGGGTAACATTTCCTCTATAAAAGACACATACATAATGAGAGCTGTAATTCAAAGAGTTTCTGAAGCATCAGTTAAAGTAAAAGGAGACAAGATTTCGAAGATTGGTTTGGGTCTTCTCATCTTGTTAGGAGTTGAAGATGAAGATTCTAAAGATGATGTATTATGGTTATCAGGAAAAATAAGTCGGCTAAGAATATTTAGTGATGAGAATAATATGATGAATAATAGTATTCTTGATATTGATGGAGACGCAATAGTAGTTAGTCAATTTACATTACATGCGAGCACTAAAAAAGGAAATAGGCCGAGTTTTATTAAAGCTGCAAAGCCAGAAAAAGCAATTTCTTTATATGAAGAATTTATAAAAGAGCTAGAAAAAAACTTAAAAAAGAAAGTAGGAACTGGAGTTTTTGGAGCAGACATGAAGGTTTCATTATTTAACGACGGACCAGTAACCATAATTATTGATACTAAGAACAAAGAATAATAATCTTCTCATAATTTGTTTGAGAGAAGGAAAAAATATAAAGAATGGATATTCAAAATGCGCAAAAAGCGGTAGATGATTGGATTAAGAATCATGGAGTAAGATATTTTAATGAGCTTACCAATATGGCACAACTTACCGAAGAAGTAGGAGAAGTGGCAAGGATAATAGCGCGCAGATATGGTGAGCAAAGTGAAAAAGAAAGTGATAAAAATAAAGATTTAGGAGAAGAACTAGCAGATGTTATGTTTGTAGTATTATGCTTAGCAAATCAAACGGGTATCGATCTTCAAGAAGCGTTCAATAAAAAGTTGGATATTAAGACAAAAAGAGATCACGATCGTCACCATAATAATGATAAATTAAAATAATGTTTAAATCAATTATTTCCTCAAAAAGATATTGGAAATCTGTACTTCTTTTAGGTCTTGTTTTTGTTGTGTTGTTTAGTATTATTGAACATTTAATGCAATATGGTGGCTTGGCATTCGATACTTTTATAGATGAAAAAATAAATAATGGTCTTTGGGTAAGGTATATCACTTCTCGAGTTGTAGGAGGATTAACATATGGGATGATTCTAGGGTATTATTTTGAATTAAGAAAACGTAAATCCAATAGATAAAATGAATTTGAAATTAAATCACATTTCGAATATTAAGGATAATGTTCTACAAATTACTGGTTCTAAAAGTGAGACAAACAGATTGTTAATCTTACAATCATTGTATCCTGAAATTAAAATAGAGAATATATCAAATAGTGATGATTCAGAATTAATGCAGGCGGCATTGGCAAGTACTGATGAGGTAATCGATATTCACCATGCGGGTACAGCAATGAGGTTTCTTACAGCTTATTTTGCAGTAAAGAATGGTAGAGAAACTATTCTGACTGGGAGTAAAAGAATGCAAGAGCGACCAATAAAAATCCTAGTAGATGCACTTAGGCAATTAGGATGTGAAATAACTTATGAAAAAGAAGAAGGATATCCGCCAATTAGAATTATTGGAAAAGAACCAAAAACAAATAAGGTTTCTTTAGCCGCGAATGTAAGCAGCCAGTATATTTCTGCTTTAATGTTGATTGCATCTTCTTTGCCGGAAGGTTTGGAGATCGTTTTAGAGGGAAAAGTAACCTCGATTCCTTACATAAAAATGACTTTAAGTTTGCTTGAGGATGTTGGGATTCAAGGAACTTTCGAAAATAATGTTATTAATATACATCCTTTAAAAGTAGCTACACCAAAATTGGTTGTTGTAGAATCAGATTGGAGTTCTGCTTCTTATTTTTATAGTATTGTGGCTTTGTCGGACAATAGGAGTGTTACTTTGGGTAGTTATAAGCAAAATAGTTACCAAGGGGATTCTGCATTAGCGCAGATATACAAAAAACTAGGGGTAGAAACTACTTTTCATAACAATCAAATAACACTAACCAAAAGTTCTGCGGCTATCGAGTCAGATGAGTTACAATTAGATTTATCTAATTCTCCAGATATTGCACAGACTATTGCTGTTACTTGTTTTGGGCTAGGTAAATCGTGTTATCTTACTGGTTTGCATACATTAAAAATTAAAGAAACAGATAGATTAGAAGCGCTAAAGATAGAAATAGAAAAATTAGGAGGAAATGTTGCAATTACTGATGATTCCTTAAGGTTGGCAGCTTCCAAATCAATTAAGTCAGAAATATCTATAGATACGTATCACGATCATCGTATGGCGATGGCTTTTGCTCCTTTAGCACTAAGAGAAACATTGCTTATTAATGATGCAGATGTGGTATCAAAATCGTACCCTGATTTTTGGAATGATTTGAAAAAATTAGATTTTAAAGTACTGTAAATAAAAATTTAAATGGTGATTTACTTGACAACCCCTATGTCGAGATTGTATATTTGCACCTCCAAAAAAAACAGACACTAATGAAGTTATCACATTTCAATTTTGACCTTCCACAAGATCTATTAGCAGAATATCCTTCAGAAAACAGGGATGAGGCACGTCTAATGGTTCTTAATAGAAAGGATCAAACAATAGAGCATAAACAGTTTAAAGATCTTATAGATTATTTCGAGCCTAATGATGTTATGGTTTTAAATAATACTAAAGTTTTTCCTGCTAGATTGTATGGTAACAAAGAAAAGACTGGAGCTAGAATTGAGGTGTTTTTATTACGTGAATTAAACTCAGAAACACGTCTTTGGGATGTGTTGGTAGACCCTGCCCGTAAGATCAGAATAGGAAACAAATTATACTTTGGTGATGATGAAAGTTTAGTTGCTGAAGTTATTGATAATACTACTTCTAGAGGAAGAACACTTCGTTTTTTATATGATGGATCATATGATGAGTTTAGACAAAAACTGACGGACTTAGGAGAAACTCCTCTGCCAAAATATATCAAAAGAGATGCAGAACCAGAAGATGAAGAAAGATATCAGACGATTTATGCAAAAAATGAGGGTGCGGTAGCAGCTCCAACCGCTGGATTGCATTTTTCTAAACATCTAATGAAGCGTTTGGAGATAAAAGGAGTAGATTTTGCAGAAATAACACTTCATGTTGGTTTGGGTACTTTTAACCCGGTAGAGGTAGAAGATTTATCCAAACATAAAATGGATAGTGAAGAGGCATACGTTACTGCTCGTGCAACAGAGACTATTAATAATGGAATTGCTAATAAGCAACGAATTTGTGCAGTGGGGACTACTGTTATGAGAGCATTAGAAAGCTCTGTTTCTTCAGATAATACTTTAAATGAATTTAGAGGATGGACAAATAAGTTTATTTTTCCTCCTTACGATTTTAGTATAGCAAATAGTATGATTACGAACTTTCATACTCCAAAATCAACACTGTTGATGATGGTGTCTGCTTTTGCTGGTCATGATTTTATTAAAGAAGCTTATGAAGAAGCTGTAAAAGAAAAATATAAGTTTTACTCATATGGTGATGCAATGTTAATCATCTAACATTTTTGTAAAATGTATACTAAAAGGCTTCACTTTATTTTGTTTAAAAGTGGAGCCTTTTTGTTTGCTTATGTATTGTAAATCCTACATTTTGTATTGTAAGTACGTAAAGTATAGATTTAAATATTTATTGTAGAAATCTTAAAATTAATCAGTTATAATGTTTATTTCATAAAAAATAAGTATTTTGCGGAGCTTTTTGAAAAAATACGGTTTTACCGTAGTTTTAAAAAGAGTAAGATGTCGATTAATTTGGTTTTTTATCGAAAAAATGAATAAGGCTAATTGTTGGTCCTATTTTTTTGAAAAATTAATCGTTTCTTGTGCGCACCCTAAGTAAATTTAAAATTAACCTATGAACAGAATATTACACATTGTTTTATTTTTTGTAACCTTATTTTCATTTTCTCAAACCAAGGTAGGTAATCTTCACTATAATGATATAGATGTATTTGAAAATAATGAGCTAATGCTTAATGGAGCAGGAGAGCGAGAGAAACTGTATACTATTGGTTTATATTTGGATTTCGAAGTTGACGGAGTGGAAGATGGTCTTATGGTAGCAGATAAAGATGCTACGATGGCACTTACCATCAAGACAATTTCTGATATTACTAATGATGATTTAAAAGAAATTATTAGAAATGGATTAGAGCGTGCTACTGATGGTAACAGCTATTTGATGGAAGATCAAATAAGAGATTTTATCAAACTTCTTCCTAAAACAATTAATAAGTATGAGATTTTTAAAATTATATATACAAAAGATCAAAAGCTAACTTTGTATAAAAACAAGGAAAGACTTGGAGCTGTTACCAATAGTTTAGAGTTTAAGCAAGCTCTTTTTAAAATATGGTTAGGAGAGAATCCTGTTGATGTACAACTTAAAGAAGATTTATTAGGAACGTATGACGCCAATCCAGTACTAGGACAATGGAAAGCATATGATAAAAAAACTGGAGTAGCGATCAATATAGTTCAATTATATATGATCAAAAATCAGGTTTTTGGTTCTATCCAACAGATGTTGCGTCAATCAGAAAGAGATGCAGTTTGTTATGAATGTCAAGGTGATGATAAAAATCAACCAGTAGAAGGGCTAGTTATACTTAAACACTTGAAGAATAAAAGTGAATTTAAGTACATTAATGGTAAATTTACTGATATAAGAACTGGAAAAATATCCGAGTGCCAGATTTGGATTGATAAAGATGACAGCGATGTGCTTAATGTTAAGTATCGAGGTAGCGGTGGAGTGCATCAATGGAAACGTATTAAATCATCTAAAAAAGATAACAGAGAAGATTTTCGTACTGTAAAATTCTAATACTAGATCTCCCCTAGTGATATTCTTAAATAGTTTTACGATCTATTAGAGATCCTATATCTTTTACATACTTTTGCATATAAATGAAGTCAAAAAAAAAAGATATACGAGCTCTAACTAAAGAGCAATTGCGCGAGTTCTTCGTAGAAAGCGGAGATAAAGCTTTTCGCGGGAATCAAGTATACGAATGGTTATGGAGTAAAGGAGCACATAGTTTTGATAATATGACTAATATTTCAAAAACTACAAGACAAATACTCGAAGATAATTTTGTTATTAATCATATCAGCGTTGATCAAATGCAACGAAGTACTGATGGTACGATTAAAAATGCGGTTAGACTCCATGATGGATTAGTAGTAGAATCTGTTTTAATTCCTACGCCTACCAGAACTACTGCTTGCGTTTCTTCTCAGGTTGGTTGTAGTTTAGATTGTAGATTTTGTGCTACTGCGCGTCTAAAGAGAATGAGAAACCTTAATCCAGACGAGATTTATGATCAGGTTGTAGCTATAGATAATGAAAGTAGATTATATCACAACCGTCCATTATCGAACATTGTTTTTATGGGGATGGGTGAACCGTTGATGAACTATAATAATGTTATTAGGGCAATTGATAAAATTACTTCTTCAGAAGGACTAGGAATGTCTCCGAAAAGAATTACTGTTTCCACATCGGGAGTGCCAAAAATGATAAAAAAAATGGCTGATGACGAAGTGAGGTTTAAGTTAGCTGTTTCGTTGCACTCGGCTATAGATGAAGTTAGAACTGCTATTATGCCGTTTAATGAGAATTTTCCGCTTACAGATTTAAGAGAAGCACTAGAGTACTGGTATGAGAAAACGAAAAGTAGGATTACATATGAATACGTTGTTTGGAAGGGTATAAATGATAGGAAAGAAGATATAAACGCTTTATTAAAATTCTGTTCTTATGTTCCTTGTAAGGTTAATTTGATAGAATATAATCCAATTGATGATGGAGAGTTTCAGCAAGCTTCTGATTCTGCTATAGAGCAATATATTAATGCCTTAGAATCTAGGGGTTTTGTGGTAAATGTTAGAAGAAGTAGAGGTAAAGATATTGATGCGGCTTGTGGACAATTGGCAAATAAATCTTAGAATATATCTTCCTTGTAAATTATTTATCAACTGTTTTGACCCTCATTATGGATTGTACTATCTTCGCAACTAGTTAGAAAACAAAATAATCTACTTTGGATTGAAAGTTGTTGAGCAAATAAAATTACCTATAATTGATGAAATGGAGCTTTTTGAACAAAAGTTTTCTCAATCAATGTATTCCAAAGTTGCTTTACTTAATAGAATTACTCATTATATAGTAAACAGAAAAGGGAAGCAGATGCGTCCTATGTTTGTTTTTCTCGTTGCTAAGATGGTATCTGGAGGAGAAGTTAAAGAACGTACTTATCGAGGAGCTTCAGTTATAGAACTTATACATACAGCAAGTCTTGTTCATGATGATGTAGTTGATGATTCTAATCGTAGAAGAGGTTTTTTTTCAGTAAATGCACTTTGGAAAAATAAGATAGCTGTACTAATTGGTGATTATCTACTCTCAAAAGGGATGCTAGTTTGTATTGATAACGATGATTTTGATTTACTAAAAATTATTTCTGTTGCAGTTAGAGAGATTGTAGAAGGGGAGTTGTTACAAATAGAAAAAGCAAGAAATCTTGATATTACAGAGGAAATCTACTACGAGATTATTCGTCAGAAAACAGCTACTTTAATCGCAGCATGTTGTAGTGTCGGTGCTTGTTCTGTGGAACCAGATTCTGATTCAGTAGAAAAGATGAGAAAGTTCGGAGAGCTTATTGGTATGGCGTTTCAGATAAAAGACGATTTATTTGATTATGGAGATACAGCAATAGGTAAACCTACGGGAATAGATATTAAGGAACAAAAAATGACGTTGCCTTTAATCTATACTTTAAATCATTGCTCCAAAGAAAAAAAGAAATGGCTAATTAACTCTGTTAAAAATCATAATAAGAATAAAAAACGGGTAAAAGAAGTTATTGATTTTGTGAAAATAAGTGGAGGATTAGAATATGCTACAAAAATAATGCACAAGTTTAAAGAAGAGGCTTTGACTATACTTTCAGAATATCCAGAATCCGAATATAAATCCTCTTTACAATTAATGGTTAATTACGTTATTGACCGTAAGAAATAATCCAAACGGAATTTCCAGTATCTAAAATCAAGTAATTACCGTATTTTTTATCCAAAAAATATGACTATGGTATTGGTTTTGATACTAACAATTAATCATTTTTTTGTAATAGGACAACCTTTTTATTCTTTTAGACGTCTATCATTTAGAATAAAGTTCCTTTGTCTTTAAATAAAAACATCTATGAAAAAAAAACTATTTTTATACCTCTCAATTTTATTATTGTCTAGTTGTGCATCTGTAGAGAAATACAACCAACAAATAAATAAAACTCACAACCCTATTGATTTACGAGAAGATGTTGATTATGCATATAAAAAACTGGTAAAATTACACCCTGATGTTTATTGGTATGTATCTAAGGAAGAGTTGGAAGAAAGCATAAATAAATTAAAGAGTGAGTTAACAAAGCCACTAACTACAAAAGAGTTTTATAATTCATTTGCGCCAGTTTTTACCAGCATAAAGCAAGGTCATTTATCAATACATGTTCCATCTATAAAACAAACTAAAGAACAGATAAAAGAAAAAGGTAAAAGGTCTTCACCTTTTCATTCTTTATCATTTCAAGCATCCGATAAAAAACTATTTGTAAGAAAAGTTTTTAAAGGTGATACCACTATAATAGAAGGATCAGAAGTTGTTAAAGTAGAGAATGAAAATGTTAGTGATTTGCTTGATTCTTTTAATAAATTACACGCCAGTGATGGTTTTAATAAGACATTTATGCCGGAGTTTGTAGGCAGTCGTTTCGGTTTTTTTTATTCAAATACTCATAAACAGAATGATAGCATATTGTTACATTTAAAATTAAGAGATAGTTTATATTCTAAATATATATATGCGGATTATGATAAACTTAAAGCTTCAACCAAAAAAGATTCTACTAGTGTTCAAAATGAAAAATGGAGTAAAGTAGATAGGAGAATAGCTAAAGAACTTAAAAAGAAGACGCGGAAGAAAAATTTCAAATATGGATATAACAAAAAAACAAAAGATTATAATAGAAATTTTTCGTTTTTAGAATCCGATACACTAATTGGATATATGAATATTAGAAGTTTTACCAATGGAGGATATAAAGATTTTTATAAAGAGAGTTTTGCTAAAATTGATTCTGCGAAATGTAGAAATTTAGTACTTGATTTAAGAGGTAATCTTGGAGGTAGACTTACGGAAATTGATGATTTATATTCTTATTTAACAGATAAAGAATATGTGTTTATAGAAAAATCCAAAATGACTGGGCGTTTAAGTTTTTTATATCCATATTTTCATACAAAGTCTTGGGGAACAAAAACCATGGCTACAATACTATCACCTATATTAGGGATATATCAAATGTTTAAAGTAAAGCAGGAAAATGGTGAAGCTTATTTTAAATTTAAGTATAGTAAATTAAGAAAGCCTAAGCCAAATTCTTTTAGTGGTAAGGTATATGTTTTAATTGATGGAGAAAGTTTTTCGGCAAGTAGTATTCTTTCTACTCATTTAAAAGCAACTAAACGAGCTACGTTTGTTGGAGAAGAAACCGGAGGAGCTTATAATGGAACAGTGGCAGGGGTTTATGCAAAAGTGGAATTGCCTAATTCCAGGATTAATATGAGAGTAGGGTTAATGAAAATAAATGCACCTTATCAAATAGAGCCTGATGGTTATGGGATTAAGCCGGATATCTCTATCAAAAAAACTTTAAACGATAAAGACGAAGAATTACAGTGGATTATAGATGATATCGAAAAGCTTGATTAGAAAAAAAATATTTTTTCTAGAGCCAGACAACCTTTTTGAATTTAATTGCGTCTATGTAAATAGATAGTCTTAAATAATTGATTTTACTTTGAAAGTTATTCAGTTTTATAAAAACGAAACACAGCTGATAAAAAAGGCTGCAAATAAGCATAGAGATGCTCAGCATCAGTTGTATGAAAAACATTCGGCAAAAATGTTGGGAGTATGTCGCCGTTATGTAAGAGATATTCATCACGCAGAAGAAGTAATGTTAAGTGGTTTTTTAAAAGTATTTACAAATTTAAAACAGTTTAATTTCGAAGGAAGTTTTGAAGGGTGGATAAGAAGGATAATGGTAAATGAATCAATATCGTTTTTAAGGAAACAAAAGCAAGTAGTTTTCACAGAAGATATTGCTTATCATACTGAAGAATCTTGGAATAATATAAATATAGAGTTAGGAGTAGAACAAATTCAGGATTTGATAGATAGTCTGCCAGAAGGATATAAAATGGTGTTTGTATTGTATGCTGTAGAAGGATATAAACATAACGAGATTGCCAAAATGCTTGAAATTAGTGAAGGTACATCAAAGTCGCAACTTTTTAAAGCAAGGAAAATGTTACAGCAAAAGTTAAACCAACAAAATAAGATTAGTAATGGCGCCATTAAAATTTGAAGATAGTATACGAGAGAAGTTGGAGCAGCGTTCAATACGTCCGTCTCACGGGTCTTGGGATAAATTAGAGGATAAGTTAGATAATCAACTAGGTCAAAAAAAAATTAAAAAATATTGGTGGGTTGGTATTGCAGCTAGTTTTGTAGGATTATTAATTGTAACCACATTTCTAATTCGATCTAATAATAAAATAAAACCATCAAACCCTCAATTTGTTAATGTTACAGAAGAGGATTTTAACCAAGATATGTTAAAAGATGCCGAAGTAGAGGAGATTATAGAGCCCGAACAAGTATCTAATATTATTGAGAATAAACAAGAAACTAAAAAAGAAGTAACCGAAATTGTTGTAGCAGATCTAAACAAGGAAGAAACTAAGAGAACGGAAAAACATGAGAATGTTAAAAAGGAAACTCCTAAGAGTGACCAAATAGTAATTCCAGAAAATATGTTTGATGAAAAAACAAATGAAGCTATAACCTTGCGAACAGATACAATTGATAGTAAATTAACTGAAGAAAGCAATTCGCTGGATATAACTACAGAGCTTATAGAAAGTAAGGTTTCTAGTTTGGTAGCTCAAATAAAAGAACTTGAAAAAAATAATAAAAAAGTTACTGATCAAGAGATAGAAGCATTACTCCGAAAAGCTCAACTCGAAATCACAACACAACAAATTTTAAAATCAAATACGGTAAGTGCATCAGCTCTGCTTCTAGACGTAGAATCAGAACTAGATGAGTCTTTTAAAAATCGTGTTTTTGAAGCACTTAAAACAGGTTTTGAAAAATTAAAAACAACCGTTGCTGAGAGAGATAATTAATAAACATTCATCAATCAATTCTTACTAATTCCCTCTCTAATTTGAGAGGGGAAAGTAAGTAGAAATCAAATTTTTTATGAGAACAATAATAATGTATGTCGTGTTAACGACCATGTCACTTAGTGTCCATTTTTTAAATGCGCAGGATGTAAATAATTCAGAAGAAATAGAAATATTAAAACAGCAAAAAGAAGAAATAGTATTATCGGAAAAAGAGAGTTTAAAGAAAGAAGTAGAAGTTATTAACGAGCGATTGGTAAAAGGAGAGTTAACTACAGCAGAAGCGCAAGAGTTAAAAGAAATTGCAGCTCAAAAACATGCTTTAAATATCGAAAATAGATTAGTAATTGTTGATAATCAAATAGCATTATTAGAACGAAATGATACTAATTATTTAAATGGTAAAACCAAATTGTCCATTGGTATAGGGGCAAAAGATAGAGATGATGGAGACATTTTATTTGGGATTAATGTAAAAAATGGAAAGAAGACCAAGGTACGATATGATAGAAGAACATATTCAGATTTAGTAGTAGCTTTTGGACTAAATAATGCAATAGTCGATGGGCAATCGTTGGATGATTCTGACTATAAAATAGCCGGTAGTAGGTTTTTTGAGATAGGATTAGCTTGGAAAACAAGGGTTTTTAAGAATTCAAACTTTATGAGGGTTAAATACGGGATTTCATATCAATCTAACGGGTTAAAGCCTACAGATAATAGATACTTTGTGCAAAACGGAGATCAAACGGAATTGGAAGAGTTTAGAGTGGAGTTGGATAAATCTAAATTTAGAATGGATAATATCGTAGTGCCTTTACATTTAGAGTTTGGTGCTTCAAAAAAAGTAGAAACTGAAGAAAAATTAAGGTTCGAAACACATGGAAAATTTAGAATTGGATTGGGAGGATATGTAGGAGCGAACATTAGTACAAGACAAAAATTAAAATATAAGGAAGATGGAGATAGAATTAAAGATAAAATAAAAAGAGATTATAATACTAGCGATTTAATATATGGATTAAGTACCTATATTGGTTTTGGTGATATGTCTATATATGCTAAGTATGATTTATCTCCAATATTCAAAAATGCGACCGTTGATCAGAACAATGTGTCGTTGGGGTTGCGTTTTGACCTTTGATAATAACCATAATCGGTAAGGTTCTCTATTCAATTTTTATTTTGGAATTAGAACGAGAGCAAATTTTATTATAATTTATTTTTTAAGTGTTAACCGTTTTTTATGGGGAAAAGAGTTGTGTGTAATCACAACTCTTTTTTGTTTTTAAAAAAATATGTGAGTTATTTTATTGAGATTTAGCAGGGTGTCAAGAATACTCTATTAAAATACTATGAAAAGTAGAGTAGTTTTATTTTTGTTAAATAATAAACAATAAATCGTTAACTGTTAAATATAAAAATGAAGATATATACCTTAAAAACGTTACGGTTTTAAAGTAAGTTATTGATTGTAAGTATTTTATGACATGTATTTTTTTTTATTCTTAATCTAAATAGTATATATTTAGAATCCCTTTTGATAGTCAAATTATAAAGGTTTTTTTAATAGTCCAGTCAGGCTTGTATTTGCCCAAGTACAAGTTTTTGAAATACTACTTATGCTAAAAATTGGTGTATAACTATGTAACTGTTAACCAAATTTTAGATATGAAAACACAATTCTATTATGTAGCATTTTTTATGCTTTGTAGTCTTGGGCTTATAGCTCAACAAAACCCCCAAAAAGCCAGCTTGTTAGGTAAAGCTGAATACGTGAGAAGCGTACCTGCATTGTCAAAAATGGATAATATCATTGCTGCGAAAGGAATGGAACATACCGCTCCACCAAAAAGGTTAGGCTCTAATACTTTTGTTCCAGGAAAAGGAGTACCGGCCGTTGGTCAGAATGATCCTTTAATGGCTAGACAAAAAAATAACACTACCAGAACCGCTACTAGTACTCAAGTTGCTTCTTTTGATGCTCATATTGGTACAGTACTAAATGATCCTACAGGTGCTATTGGACCAAATCATTATGTGTATGCATTTAACTCAGGTTTTGGTATTTTGGATAGATCAGGTAATGTATTAGTGCCAGAAGCATCTTTAGGTACTTTATTTCCTGGTGAAACTTTAGGAGATCCTATAGTGGTATATGATAACTATGCGGATAGATTTATCATCATGGAATTTAGTAATACTCCAAATGGTATTTTACTAGCGATAGGACAAGGACCTGATCCAGTGAATGACGGATGGTTTACTTATCGATTTAATACAGGATCGTTTCCGGATTATGAAAAATTATCTATTTGGAGCGATGGATATTATATCACAGCTAATAAAGATCAAAACTCGGCTGATACTAGTCAAGTGGTATATGCTTTAGAAAGAGATTTAATGTTAGCTGGAGATCCAAATGCTCAATTTGTAGGTTTTCCGTTGCCAGGCGTTTCAACGAGTGGTTTTTATAGCCCAGGTGGATCAAACTCTACAGGTCCTAACTTACCACCAGTGGGAGTAGGGCATTCAATTTTATATTTACAAGATGATGCATGGGCAGGAGTATCTCAGGATCATATAAAAGTATGGACAACCGACGTAGATTGGACAAATATTGCTAATTCAACTATTTCTCAACCTCAAGAAATTGATACTACACCTTTTGATAGTGTATTTGATGGTGGGTCTTTCCAGAATTTGGATGAACCAGGCAATGGACCTGATATAGATGCATTACAAGCTACTATGATGTATATGACAAATTATAGACGTTTTGGAACGCATAACTCTATTGTACTAAATTTTGTAGTAGATTTAGATGGTACGGATAGTCTTGCAGGTATTCGGTGGTATGAATTAAGACAAACTGGTGATGGTCAACCATGGACTATTTTCCAAGAAGGTACTTATGTGCAACCAGATGGTTTGAGTGCTTTTTGTGGTAGTATAGCACAAGATGCACAGGGTAATATAGGTCTTGCTTATACAGTAGTAAGTAGTACTGTATTTACATCGATACGATATACTGGACGATTAGCAAGTGATCCTTCAGGAACAATGACACTAGTGGAACAAAGTGTTGTTGATGGGGATGCTCAAAATAACAGAGGTGATGGACGTTATGGGGATTATGCTCAAATGACAATAGATCCTACGGATGATATGACCTTCTGGCATATTGGTGAATATATGAAAGGGCCAGCTCCTAATGTTAGAAGAAGTCATGTAGTTGCCTTTAAGCTAGAACCAGATACTCCAGATACAGAAGCTCCAACAGTTCCGACGAACTTAGTGGCTTCTAATACTACAGATGTTTCTACAACAATTAGTTGGGATGCTTCTATAGATAATATCGGAGTTACAGCCTATGATGTATTTCAAGATGGAACTTTAGTAACTACAGTTGCTACGGCTTCTGCAGATATAACTGGATTAACACCATCTACATCTTATGACTTTACTGTTGTAGCTAAAGATGCTGCAGGAAATGAATCTGCAGCTAGTGCAGCGCTATCAGTAACTACAGAAGCTCCTGATACGGAAGCTCCAACTGCTCCTGCGAATTTGACTGCTTCGAATACTACTGCAGGTCAAACAACGCTTAGTTGGGATGCTTCAACCGATAATGTTGGTGTAGCAGAGTATGATGTATTACAAGATGGTGTAGTAGTAGCTACAGTTTCTGATACTACTGTTGTAATTACAGAGTTAACTGCAGAAACTACCTATGAATTTACTGTTATAGCAAAAGATGCGGCAGGAAATGAATCTGTAGCAAGTGATGCAACGAGTGTAACAACACCAGCGGCTTCAGGATGTTTAGGTGGTGTATTGCCTCCATACGCAGAAAGTTTTGAGGCTGGTCTTGGAGATTGGACACAAAATTCAGGTGATGATCTTGATTGGACTGTAGATGCTAATGGAACTCCATCAAATAGAACAGGTCCTTCTAGTGCTGTGGATGGATCTAATTATATATATGTAGAAGCTTCAGGTAGTGGTACAGGGTTCCCTAATAAGCAAGCAATTTTAACATCTCCTTGTTTTGATCTTACAGGAGCTACTTCTGCTTCTTTCTCATTCCAGTATCATATGTTTGGTGCAAATGACTTTGGATCTCTTAGTGTAGAAGCAAGTAATGATGAAGGTGTAACTTGGGCTAGTATTTGGACAAGAAGTGGAAACCAAGGTAATTCTTGGCAAACTGCTAGTATTGATTTAGCTGATTATGCAGGTACAGGTGTGCAATTAAGATTTAATAGAGTTACTGGTGGTACTTGGAGAGCTGATGCAGCAATAGATAATGTGCAAGTAACAGCTGATGGTGGAACAGGCGGTGGAGATTGTGTTTCTGGAGATGTTACCTTAAGTATTACTTTTGATAACTATCCACAAGAAACTTCTTGGACGTTAACAGATTCTGAAGGAAGTGTGGTTGCTTCTGAGAGTTATTCTACTGCTAATCCTGACGGATCTACTGTTACTGAGACTATTTCTGACTTAGGAAATGGTACTTACACATTTACAATTTCTGATTCATTTGGTGATGGAATTTGCTGTGGATTTGGAAACGGTTCATATACACTATCTAGTGATGCTGGTACTATTGTAAGTGGAGGAGAATTTGCCGCTTCAGAGGCTACTGATTTCTGTGTAGAAGGATCAGGAGCTAGAATAGATACTTATCCATTAAGTGATCTTAGATCAGAAGACGCTGATGCTTTCAAAATTTATCCTATTCCTGCTACAGGAACTCTTAATGTAGCTACAGGGAATAGATCAATCGATAATGTTAAGATATTTTCTATGTATGGTCAATTGGTGAAAGAAATTTCTAACCAAGGAACTCAAAAGCAAATTGATATAAGTAACTTAGCTTCAGGGACATATTTTATTCGTTTTGTTTCTAATAAAGAAGAATTAGAGATAACTAGAAAGTTTGTTGTTGCTGAATAATAAATTATTTAAAAATATAATTTAGCCACAAGGAGGCTGTCTTTTTTAAGGCAGCCTCTTTGTTTATATTCTTAGAAAGGAATGAATCTATTAATTATGTTATTTTTGTTGGCTATATAACGTTATGTTTTTTACTTAATGATTCATAAATCAACCATAGATGCTGTATTTGAAACTGCACGATTAGAAGAAGTGATAGGGGATTTTGTTCAGCTAAAAAAATCGGGTAGTAACTTTAAAGGATTGAGTCCTTTTAGTGAAGAGCGAACACCTTCTTTTATGGTATCGCCTGTTAAACAAATATGGAAGGATTTTTCGAGTGGAAAAGGTGGTAATGTCGTTGCATTTCTTATGGAACATGAGCATTTTACCTACCCTGAAGCTATAAAATACTTGGCTAAAAAATATAATATAGAAATAGAGGAGACAGAGCAAACTGATGAGCAAAAAGAACAAGCTAATGAAAGAGAAAGTATGTATCTTGTCAGTGAATTTGCTAATACTTTCTTCCAGAATATTTTACATAAATCAGAACAAGGTAAGGCTATAGGATTATCTTATTTTAAAGAAAGAGGATTTACGACTGAAACTATACAAAAGTTTGGCCTAGGATATTCTCCTGATACCTGGGATGCTTTTACTTCTGAAGCTATAAGAAAAGGATATAAGCTCGAGTTTTTGGAAAAAACTGGGCTCACTATAATTAAGGAAGAAAAACAATTTGATCGATTTAAGGGAAGAGTTATGTTTCCTATTCAGTCTATGTCTGGTCGAGTATTAGGTTTTGGAGGGCGGATCTTAACCAACGAGAAAAAAGCCGCAAAATATTTAAATTCTCCTGAGAGTGATATTTATCATAAAAGTAAGGTGCTTTATGGTATCTACCATGCAAAACAATCGATAGCAAAAGAAGATAATTGTTTTCTTGTAGAAGGGTATACTGATGTAATTCAGTTTCATCAAACAGGAGTGAAGAATGTTGTTTCTTCATCTGGAACAGCCCTGACTTCGGATCAAATCAGATTAATAAATAGACTTACTAAAAATATTACAGTTTTATTTGATGGTGATGCTGCTGGTATGCGTGCATCAATCAGAGGTATCGATTTGATTCTAGAACAAGGGATGAATGTGAAAGTTTGTAGCTTTCCTGATGGCGAGGATCCTGATAGTTTTGCGAAACAGAATACTTTGGAGGAGTTGACTGTTTATCTTCAGGAAAATGCTCAAGATTTTATTAGGTTTAAAGCTTCATTGCTTCAGGAAGAATCTAAAACAGATCCGATTAAGAAAGCAGAATTGGTAAGGGATATGGTTGTTAGTATTTCTAAAATTCCTGACGTAATTAAAAGAGAAATTTATGTGCAAGAGTGTTCTCGCATTATGGATATCTCAGAAGATGTGTTATTTGA
Organism: Aquimarina sp. AD1; assembly: GCF_003443695.1. Taxonomy (NCBI): domain Bacteria; kingdom Pseudomonadati; phylum Bacteroidota; class Flavobacteriia; order Flavobacteriales; family Flavobacteriaceae; genus Aquimarina; species Aquimarina sp. AD1. The sequence continues at coordinate 4,856,188 of NZ_CP031966.1, forward strand.
TACTTTAGCTCAACTCAGAAATGTTGATATCAAAGATCAACGAAAACAGCAGAAGCAGTCCGAGAAACCTTTAGAAGTTGTAAAACAGCAAACTCAGCAACAACCTAAGATTAATGAGCAAAATGGTTTAGAGAAAAAAATTATTGAAATTCTACTATTATATGGCACTAATGAAGAGGAGTTTGAGGATTTAGTGATGAAAGAAAATGATGAAGGAGAGTTGTTTTTAGAGCCAGAATTATACACTACCAAAGTTTTTGAGAAAATATACTTGGATCTTCAAGAAGATGAAATTGAGTTTACTCAAAGCACTTTTAAAGAAGTGTATAAAATATTAATAGATCAATTAAATCAGCAAGAAAATTTTAAGATTGATCATTTTATAAATCAAATACCTCCAGAAGTAGCTTATGAAATTACGGAGATTATGATGGACGAAGAACGCCATGCACTTCATAGATGGTCGGATATGGAGATACATGTTAAGAAAAAAGAACATTCTGTTTCTCAATATGTGTCAGATACAATCCTGAATTTACGCAGATACTTAATAAATAAAAAAATAAATGAGCTTTCACAAGAAGTGAAAGCTCAAAATTTTGAAGATAATAGGAACATCCTAGAGGATATAAATAATTATTATACTCTAAGAAGACTATTATACCGAAAACTTAATAGAGTTATCTAATTGATATGTAGTAATCTAGATTGATGGATTAAATCAGCTAGATTGTCTACTTTAAGTTTCTTTAATAGTCTTGTTTTGTATGTACTTACCGTTTTTTCATTAATAGATAAAGTACTGGCAATATCCTTATTACGCTTTCCTGAGGATAATAGATTTAAAACTTCTATTTCTCGAGAAGAAAGCTTTTTGTATTTAACAACCATGTTATTTTCGTTGGTGTTCCCATTCGCCAACTGCTGAGTTAAGTTGTCATTAAGATAAATACCACCACGCGCTACACGTTCGATAGCTTTTTTAAGCGTTTTTGTAGCAACGGTTTTTGATAAATATGCAGAAGCACCTGCTTTAATAGCACTTAGTGCGTACATTTCTTCAGGGTGAGAGCTAAAAATTATAACTTTAATTCCTGTGAATTCTTTTTTTATGGTTCGCAATGCCATAATGCCATTGATCTGCGGCAAGTCTAATTCCATGATTAAAATATCTGGAGTATTAGATTTCAAAATATCATACATTTCATTTCCATTACTTACTTTTCCGATGATTTCAAAATCTTCAGAGTTCCTAAGTAAAGAAACGATCCCTTTTCTAGTAATAGGATGATGATCTGCGATTAGTACGTTTGTCATTCTTGTTTACAATTGATAAATGTTAATTTTTTGTTTTAAAGGGTTAACATCTCTAGGGGTAATTCTGATATTTGTTTTCCATGCAAAATTAATAAGAACTACCAGTCGTAAACTTGTTTTTATGAAGTTATCGATAAAGCGTTAATTAAATCAGATTAACGGGTATTTCACAGACAGGAATCGGTATCATTTTATGTTGATTTACCGTATTTAGACGAGAATAAATCTTGAAAACTTCTTGCTCTCGGTCAGAAAAATCATCACTTTTCTTACCTAAATCCTTCATTTTCATAGCCCATTCCAGTTCGTCGTAACTTGCTCCAATCTGATCTTCATCACTTCTACTATCTCCAAATAAACCATCTGTAGGAGTAGCAGTTTGTATCGATTCCGGTACTTCTAATACCTTTGCTAATTCATAAACTTCGCTCTTTAATAAATCTGCTATTGGACTTATATCAACGCCACCATCACCATATTTAGTATAAAAACCAACACCAAAATCTTCAACTTTATTTCCAGTACCCGCAACCAAGTAGCTATTTAGACCTGCTAAATAGTATAATGTGGTCATTCTTAATCTGGCTCTGGTGTTAGCTAAAGAAAGGTTTAACCGGCTTTCAGAATCACCTTCCGGAACAGATTTTTTAAACCCTTCAAATACGGGTGTAAGGTCAACTCGTGTATCGGATACTTTATTAAAACGAGTTTTTAACTGAGAAATGTGTTCCTGTGCACGATTTACTTGACTTTGAGCCTGGTGTATAGGCATTTCTACACATAATACATTAAGACCCGTTTTGGCGCATAAAGAAGAGGTAACTGCGCTGTCAATTCCACCACTTATTCCTACAACAAAACCATTGATATTTGCATTCGTAGCATAATCCTTAAGCCAATTTACAATGTGATCAATTACTTTTTCAGTTTGCATATTTTATATTTTTTAATTCTTTATTAAGATGATATGTCTTTAAACTATTACTAGTGTATAAAACCTAATTTGATAATAGTACATTTGTGGTTATAAAATTAATAAAAAAAGCTAGCGTTAAAGAGTAAGAGTAATTATTTATATAGATATTATAATATTTGAATGAAGTATAGTAAATTTTTAAAAATAATAGTGATTTTTTGCATAATATGGTCTTGTGCTGATGAAAATAAAATAGAAGAAGAGATAGCAAAAATACCTGTAGAAATTGGAATTGAACGTTTTGACAGAGTTTTTGCGGATGTAACACCTGAGAATTTAGCAGATGTAAAGTCTAAATATCCCTTTTTATTTCCAGAAAAATATGACGATAGTATTTGGATACAGAAGACTAAGGATACGTTGCAATTAGAGATTAATCGAGAAGTAGAAAAGAAGTTCAGTAACTTCACAAATGAGCAAGAGGAACTAAAATCGCTATTGCAGCATATAAAATATTATTTCCCAGAAGTTACAGTGCCTAGAGTTATTACTGTTACCTCTAATGTAGATTACCAGCGTAAAGTAATTTTGTCAGATAATTTATTGATTATTTCTCTTGATACTTATTTAGGATCAGATCATTATTTTTATAGCGGTATTCAGGCATATTTAAAGGATCGTTTTGTTAGAATTCAGATTTTACCTGATGTGGCTACAATCTATGCTCGACAATTAGTAGAATTTCCTAGAAACAGAACTTTTTTAGCAAATATGATATATTATGGGAAAGAAATGTATCTGAAAGACCTGTTTTTGCCGGATTTTGAGGATAGCGAGAAAATGGCGTATAAAGATGATCAGTTTGCTTGGATAGAAGCAAATGAAGAAGAAATTTGGAGGTACTTTATTGATCGTCAATTATTATATAGTACAGAGGCAGATCTTCTACCTCGATTTCTATATCCAGGACCTTTTTCTAAGTTTTATTTGGAGGAAATTGATCAAGAAGCACCAGATAGGGTTGGTCAGTATATAGGTTGGAAGATTGTTAGTTCATATATGAAAAATAACAATGTATCTTTGCGTCAATTATTACTAACAGACGCCGAAACAATTTTTAACGCTTCTAAATATAAACCTGCAAGATAATGGCAAACACGCATAAATCCGAAATCAAAATTGAAATAGAACTTGATGAGAATAAAGTTCCGGAAAAACTAAATTGGACCGCAAAGGATGGAGGGATAGAGAATGAAGAAACTAAGGCTATGTTATTATCAGTATGGGATAATAAAAATAAAGAAAGTCTTCGTATTGATTTGTGGACAAAAGATATGCCTGTGGATGAAATGAAAGTATTTTTTCATCAGACATTAGTTTCTATGAGTGAAACTTTTAATAGAGCGACACAAGACGAAAAAATGTCAGCTACAATGAAAGATTTCTGTGATTATTTTGCAGAAAAACTAGAGCTTAAACAAAAGTAATTTTTTTGTGTGTTCAGTGAGTTTGATTGGCCTGCTGTTATCATGAATAGATGAAATATTGATTTTGAAAAGGACAATTTTATTCGTTTATAATGCGGATTCCAGTAGTTGGAATAAATATTTAGATTTTGCTCATAAGATAATAAGTCCATCCACGTATTCTTGTGGCCTATGTAATTTGACTCATGGGAATTTTTCGGAAAAGAAAGTCTGGAAAGTATTTAGAGAGAAATCTTCAAATACAATGATTTTTTCATATAAAAATGAATTTTTGAAAAAGCATAAAAAACCTAAATACCAAGAGCTTATATTTCCAGTAATCTTAGAGCAAAAAAAGAGTGGATTAGAAATTCTGGTTAAATCCGAAGAATTAAAATCTATTAAATCGGTAGAAGATCTAATAGAAATTCTTAGTGTTAAGCTAATCTAAGATTTAGCGACTTGCTGATTGATTTCTTCTATGTAATTTAGTACTTCTTCTTTGCCAAGTCCAGATGAAGAGGAGGTGATAAAATAATTAGGCATTTCTTCCCAATATTGTAACATTTCATTTTTGTACGCTTCAATATTGCTTGGTAACTTAGTTTTTGTGAGTTTATCAGCTTTAGTAAAAATTATGGAAAAAGGAATTTGATTCTCTCCAAGCCACTGCATAAATTCTAAATCAATTTTTTGTGGCTCATGTCTCGAATCTATTAATACGAATGCAGATACTAGTTGAGTTCTTTTAGAAAAATATGCAGTAATAAACTTCTGAAATACTTTTTTAGATGATTTAGAAACTCTTGCGTAGCCATATCCTGGTAAGTCTACCAAAAACCAATTTTTATTAATTAGAAAATGATTTATTAATTGAGTTTTTCCGGGTCGACCAGAAGTTTTTGCTAGACTTTTTCGACTGGTTAGCATGTTAATTAAAGAGGATTTACCAACATTTGATCTTCCTATAAAGGCATACTCTGGCAAATTGTTTTTAGGACATTTCGCTACATCGCTGTTACTCATTACAAATTCAGCACTGCTAATCTTCATAAATTTTGTTGCTTAGAAATTACGTTCTTTAAGCCAGGAATGTAATAGAGTGTTAAATTCCTCAGGGTGTTCCATCATAGCGGCATGTCCACACTTGTCAATCCAGTAAAGGTCAGAATCGGGTAATAGTCTATTGAAATCGTCTGCAACTTCTGGAGGAGTAACATTATCGTTTTTACCCCATATGATACATGTTGGCGTCTTCATATTAGGAAGATCTTTAGCCATATTGTGTCTAATAGCACTTTTTGCAATAGCAAGTGTTCTAATTAACTTATTTCTATCATTAACTGTTGCGTACACTTCATCAACAATTTCTTTGGTAGCGATTGCAGGGTCATAAAAAACATTTTCTGCCTTAGCTTTAATGTATTCATAGTCACCACGCTTAGGATAACTTTCTCCCATGGCACTTTCATATAGACCTGAGCTTCCTGTAATTACCAAAGCTTTAACTTTTTTGGGAAACATCTTAGTACATAATAATCCAATATGTCCCCCAAGAGAATTTCCTAAAAGAATTACTTCTTTGTATCCAAGTTGATCGATAAAATCTTTAAGGTATTTAGCAAAAGTACCTACGCTGGTTTTTATCAACGGCATTTCATACAAAGGAAGTTCTGGTATCAATACTTTGTATCCATTTTCTGGAAAATAATTACTTACACCATCAAAGTTACTTAAACCGCCCATAAGTCCATGTAAAATAACTATTGGCGTGCCTTCTCCGAGTTCCAGATAACTAAATTTTCCGTCTTTTTTTAATTCGTGCTTCATTAATAGTTCTTACAAGAATTAAAAGCAAATATAGCATTTTCATAATTAGTTTGAAGATTTTTTATCAATAGTGCGATATGATTTTTTTAGTTTTTTTTAATCGGTCATTTTTTTTGATCCTGAATACGTCAAAACCAAGATTTTATAGCTAAAAGAATATTCTGTTGATTAACAAAATATTAATGTTGATCCATGCTTCTTTGACTGGTTTTTGATGACAACTTATTAACAATGTGGTAGATTGTGGTAAAAAGTGGTAAATTTTTCAATATATTTGACTAATTATAGAGGTAAGAAAGAAAAAGTGGTAAATCTTATAGGTACATACGAATGTAAAGCAGATGCTAAGGGGCGTCTGATGATACCTGCAGCTTTTAAAAAACAACTTTCACCTGTTTTGCAGGAGGGGTTTGTGTTGAAAAGAGCTGTTTTTCAGCCTTGCTTAGAATTGTATCCGATGGAAGAATGGAATCTTCTGATGCAAAAGATGAATAAGTTAAACCGCTTCAAAAAGAAAAATAATGATTTCATCCGAAGGTTTACGGCAGGAGTTAAAGTTGTTGAAATAGATTCAACAGGGCGCCTTTTGATACCAAAGGATTTAGTCAGTTTTGCTGGGATTACTAAGGAGTTAGTGTTGTCATCTGCTGTCAATATTATTGAGATATGGGATAAAACTCAATATGAAAAAGTGATAGATGATACCGCTGTTGATTTTGCAGATCTCGCAGAAGAAGTAATGGGATTAGATGATGAAACAGATGGAATATCATAACCCGGTTTTACTAAAAGAAACCGTTGATGGTCTTGCGATAAAACCAGATGGTGTATATGTGGATGTCACCTTTGGGGGAGGAGGACATTCTAGAGAGATTTTAAAGAGATTAGGAGTAAATGGTAAATTATATGCTTTTGATCAAGATAAAGATGCGTTACTAAATGCAATCGATGATGATAGATTTGTTTTAATTAATGAGAATTTTAGGTTCATTAAACGTTTTCTGCGTTTTTATGGGGTTAAAAAAGCAGATGGAATCTTAGGGGATTTTGGAGTTTCCTCTCATCAGTTTGATGTTGCAGAAAGAGGATTTTCTACCAGATTTGAAGCTGACTTGGATATGAGGATGAATCAAGATGGCGAATTATCGGCTTATCATGTGATTAATGAATATGATGAATCAGACTTAAGAAAAATGTTTTTGCAGTATGGAGAATTAAGAAATGCTCCTAAACTAGCTAGAGCAATTGTTAATTCTAGGAACGATAAACCGATTAAAACTAGTGCGGAGCTAAAAGAGGTGTTGAAACCTTTTATGGTTAGACATAAAGAACATAAGATTTTAGCACAGATATATCAGGCTATAAGAATAGAAGTAAATCAAGAAATAGAGGTTCTTAAGGAGTTTCTTATACAAACGGAAGAAGTATTAGGTAAAGGAGGAAGAATAAGTTTGATATCATATCATTCTTTAGAAGATAGATTAGTAAAGAGGTATATCAGAAGCGGATTATTTGAGGGGGAACCAGAAAAGGATTTGTATGGTAATGTGTCAGTTCCTTTTAAGAAAGTAGGAGGTTTGATTGTTCCAAATGAAGAAGAAATTAAAATAAATAATAGAGCGCGAAGTGCTAAACTAAGAATAGCAGAAAAGATTTGAAGCAAACGGTATACGATATATTAAAAGGAAAATTTCTTATTGCTGATGATGCGATGAAGAATTGGCGTATGCTACTCTTTTTGTCGTTTTTGGCAATTATTATGATTGCTAGCTCGCATAATGCAGAAAGTAAAGTCCATGAGATTGCAAAACTTAATAATGAAGTTAGGGAGTTAAGAACGCAATTTGTAGATGGACGAACAGAATTGATGCAGTTAAAAATGGAATCTTCTGTAATCGAAAAAATGACAAAAAAAGGAATTAAAAGACCAACGAAACCACCACAAAAAATAATAGTAAAAGAGTAAGTTGTTTTGGCAGTAAAAGATAAGAACATATTAAATAGATTATACTTCATTTCGGGGTGTATGTTCATCTTCGCAATTTTGGTTTTGGTAAAGCTTGTGAAAACACAATTTGTAGAAGGGGATATGTATCGTGCAAAAGCAGAGGAGCGTGTTTTTAGAACATTTGATATACCTGCTAATCGCGGTAACTTATATGATAGTAAAGGTAATTTATTAGCTACATCAGTACCTAAGTATGATATTAGATTTGATGCTGTAACGGTTACGGATAAGGATTTTAGAGAGAATATTAAGGAGTTGTCTATAGCATTAGCAAAAGAGTTTGGAAGATCATCAGAATATTATGATGATAAATTAAGAAGAGCAAGAGATAATAAGAATAGATATTTTTTAATAAAAAGAAATTTAGGATATTCTCAATACATAAGAGTTAAAGGTTTTCCTCTCTTTAAATATGGGGCTAATAGAGGAGGGCTTATTGTAGAACAACGCACGATTCGTGAACATCCGATTGGAAAAATAGCAGAACGAACGGTAGGTTATGAGCGCCAAGATGAGCAAGGGTATTATACTAGAGTTGGATTAGAGGGTGCATACGGTCCGTTTTTAAGAGGGAAAGAAGGGAAGCGTAAAAAGCAAAAAATAGCAAAAAATCAATGGAAACCTATTGGTGATGCTAATGAAGTGGAACCTCAAGATGGGTATGATGTGATTTCGACAATTGATGTTAATGTTCAGGATATTACTCATCATGCCTTATTGGCTCAATTAGAGAAATTCGAAGCGGAGCATGGAACTGTAGTTGTTATGGAGACAAGAACAGGAGAGATTAAAGCAATCTCTAACCTCGGACGAACAAAATCTGGGAAGTACTATGAGAAGCTGAATTATGCGGTTGGAGAATCACACGAACCAGGTTCTACCTTTAAGTTGATGGCAATGGTAGCAGCCTTAGAGGATAAGGTTATTGATTCTAGTTATATAGTAGATACAGAGAATGGTCGTGTTAAGTTTTATGATAGAGTTGTAAAAGATTCTAAATGGGGAGGGTATGGTAAGATATCAGCTGCAAAAGCATTTGAATTATCATCCAATACAGCTTTTGCTAAGATTATAGATGCAAATTATAAAGATGATCCAAAGAAGTTTGTAAACCGATTAATGAATATGGGGTTACATAAAACATTGGGACTATCTATTAAAGGAGAAGGTAAGCCAAAGATTCCATATCCAGGTGATAAAGATTGGTACGGTACTACATTGCCTTGGATGGCTCATGGATATGGAGTAGCTGTAACTCCTCTGCAAACATTAGCTTTTTATAATGCTATTGCAAATGACGGAGAGATGGTGAAACCTAGGTTTATAAAAGAAGTAAAAGCTTGGGATAAAACCAAAGAAAGATTTGATAAGGAAGTTCTTAACTCAGCAATATGTTCTAAAGAAACAGCAAAGATTGTTCAGGAAATGATGAGGAATGTTGTAGTGAGAGGAACTGCTGATAATATACATACAGAGAGTTTTCAGATAGCTGGAAAAACAGGGACTTGTTGGGGTAATTATGGAAAAGATAAGGAAAGAGAATATATATCTTCTTTCGCTGGATATTTTCCAGCAGATGATCCTAGATATTCTTGTATTGTGGTTATTCATAAACCAAATAAAGAAAAAGGGTATTATGGAAATATAGTGGCAGCGCCTGTATTTAAAACCATTGCTTTAAAAGTGTATAATGACATACCTGTAATTGATGAAGTTTCTGCTAATATCGTAGAAAGTGAAGAGATATCTGAGAGTTATGAGGAGTACTTTCAGAAAGCAAGAAAGTATAAAACCATAATGCCAAATTTAAAAGGAATGCCGGCGATGGATGTAATTTCTCTTTTAGAAAATATGGGGTTAAAAGTAGAGGTAAAAGGCTCTGGTAAAGTGAAAAGTCAATCAATTGAACCAGGCACTAAAGTAAAAATAAATCAAACTATTAGGATAGAATTATCGTGATCGAATTAAAAGATATTTTATATAAAGTTTCTATGGATGCCGTTGTTGGAAACACAGCAACGAGTATTAATAAGGTAGAATTTGATTCTAGAAGAATTGAACATGACGATGTTTTTGTAGCAATTAAAGGAACTGTTGTAGATGGTCATGATTATATAGAGAAAGCAATCAATCAAGGAGCTATTGCTATTGTATGCGAAACCATGCCGGAATTTTTGGTAGATGGTTTGGTGTATGTTCAAGTAGAAGACGCTCAAAAGGCACTTGCTATTATTGCTGCTAATTATTATGGATCTCCTTCAGAAAATTTAAAACTTGTTGGAGTAACGGGAACTAATGGAAAAACAACTATTGCTACATTATTGTATCAGCTTTTTAAGAAAGCAGGTTATAAAGTTGGTCTGTTGTCTACGGTAAAAATTTTAGTAGATGATACCCCATATAAAGCGACACATACTACGCCGGATTCTTTGACTATCAATAAATATTTAAAGGAAATGAATGATACTGGAGTTGAGTATTGTTTTATGGAGGTAAGTTCTCATGGAATTGATCAAAAACGTACATCTGGATTGGTTTTCGAAGGAGGAGTATTTACAAACCTTTCACATGATCACCTGGATTACCACAATACTTTCAAAGAATATAGAGATGTGAAGAAAGTATTTTTTGATGAGTTAAGTAACAAAGCATTTGCTTTAACTAATAAGGATGATAAGAATGGAAGCTTCATGCTTCAAAACACAAAAGCAAAACAATATACTTATGCTCTTAAATCCTATGCGGATTTTAGAGGGCAGATTCTTGAAAATAGTCTTGGAGGATTGTTGTTAAAAATAAATGATAATGATGTTTGGACGAAACTAATAGGAAGCTTTAATGCATATAATCTTCTTGCAATTTTTGGAACAGCAGAATTGCTAGGGTTAGAAACATTGGAGACTCTACAGTTATTAAGTGATCTAGAGAGTGTTAGTGGTAGATTTCAATATTTGATTTCTAGTAAAAAAATTACAGCTATAGTAGATTATGCTCATACTCCAGATGCGCTTAAAAATGTTTTGGAGACTATCAATGACATCCGTACTAATAACGAAACTTTGATTACGGTAGTAGGTTGTGGAGGAGATAGAGATAAAGGAAAGAGACCAGTAATGGGTAATATCGCTACAACATTAAGTAATAAGGTTGTTTTTACTAGTGATAATCCTAGAACGGAGAATCCTGAGCAGATTATAGAAGATATAGAAAAGGGAGTTGAGCCGCAGAATTATAAAAAAATAATATCTATTTCCGATAGAAAACAAGCAATAAGAACTGCTTGTCAGTTTGCCGAAGAGAATGATATTATTTTAATAGCAGGAAAAGGTCATGAAACCTATCAGGAAACTAATGGAGAACGGATAGATTTTAATGATTTCGAAATAGTAAAAGAAGAACTAAAAAAAATAGGAAAATAAATAAATCCTTTGCATTAAGTCTGATTTGAATTAGGGTAAAAGGTAAAGATACATATGTTATATTATTTATTTCAATATTTAGAAAATGAGTACCAGTTTCCTGGAGCATCTTTGTTTCAGTTTATCACATTTAGAGCTGCCATGGCAATTATTTTATCGCTATTGATCTCTACTATATATGGTAAACGTATCATTGATTTTTTGAGAAAAAAACAAATGGGGGAAAGTATCAGAGAGCTTGGGTTAGAAGGGCAAGCAGAAAAAGCAGGTACGCCAACAATGGGTGGGATAATAATAATTTTAGCCACACTTGTTCCTGCATTACTTTTTGCTAAGCTGGATAATATCTATATCATTTTGTTGATTATTACAACTTTATGGATGGGTGTTATAGGGTTTACTGATGATTATTTAAAAATTAAAAAGAAGGATAAAGAAGGTTTAGCAGGTAGGTTTAAGGTTATCGGTCAAGTTGGTCTAGGTCTTATCGTAGGCTGTACAATGTATTTCCACGAAGATATCACTATTAAAGAAGAGAAACCTGGAGCAGATATTGCACAAATTACTAATGTAGATGGAGAATCGGATTTTAATCCTGCATTTAAATCTACAAAAACTACAATTCCTTTTTTTAAGAATAATGAATTTGATTACTCAAGTTTAATTACTTGGATTAGCCCTGATTTAGGTAAGTATGCTTGGTTGGTGTTTATACCAATCGTAATTATTATTGTGACAGCAGTGTCTAATGGCGCTAATCTAACCGACGGAATTGATGGGTTAGCAGCGGGGTCATCTGCAATTATTGTGCTCACACTAGCATTGTTTGCTTGGGTATCTGGTAATATCGTCTTTTCGGATTATTTAAATGTTATGTATATACCAAATTCTGGTGAAATGACCATTTATATTGCTGCATTTGCCGGTGCTTTAGTAGGTTTCTTATGGTATAATACATATCCAGCTCAGGTCTTCATGGGAGATACGGGGAGTTTAACAATAGGAGGAATAATAGCTGTGATCGCGATTGCTATCAGAAAAGAGTTTTTGATCCCTATTGTATGTGGAATCTTTTTTATAGAAGTAGTGTCTGTAATGATGCAAGTGAGTTGGTTTAAGTATACAAGAAAAAAATATGGGGAGGGGCGTAGAATATTTCTAATGTCTCCATTGCATCATCACTATCAGAAAAAAGGAATTCATGAAAGTAAGATTGTAGCTAGATTTTGGATTATTGGAATCTTTCTGGCAATTATAGCGGTGATTACTTTAAAAGTTAGATAAGGTGAAAAGACTAGTTGTATTGGGAGCAGGAGAAAGTGGGGTTGGAACGGCTATTCTTGGTAAAAAAGAAGGGTTTAAGGTATTTGTTTCTGATAAAGGAATAATTACAGATCATTATAAAAACGTTCTTAGAAGTTTTGAAATTGAATGGGAAGAGCAAAAGCATACAGAAGATAAAATTCTTACTGCCGATGTAGTCATGAAAAGCCCTGGAATCCCGGATAAGGTAGAGTTGATAAAAAAACTACATCAAAATGGAGTTCCAGTAATTTCAGAGATTGAATTTGCTTCAGAATTTACATCTGCAAAAATTGTAGGTATAACTGGAAGTAATGGAAAAACTACCACCACAATGCTTACACATCATGTGCTTAAAAATGGAGGGATAGATGTGAATATAGCAGGAAATATTGGAGATAGTTTTGCTAAACAAGTTGTAGAACATGATGCTCCGTGTTATGTGCTAGAACTAAGTAGTTTTCAGCTTGATGGTATTAAAGATTTTGCGCCTCATATAGCTGTACTGACTAATATAACTCCTGATCATTTGGATAGATATGATTATAAATTTGAGAATTATATCGCTTCAAAATTTAGGATTACGATGAATCAAACAGAGCGGGATTATTTTATTTATGATGGAGATGATGAAGTAATCAAAAAGTATATAGAAAAACATCCTGTTCGTTCAAGATTGCTACCATTTTCTTTAAGAAATAAAGTAGAAAATGGAGCGTATTTGGAAGGAGAAAAAATAACAATAACAATAGACAACAACGAATTTACTATGCCAACAAAAGATTTAGCATTAAAAGGAAATCACAATGTGAAAAATGCTATGGCTGCTGCCACTGTATCACAATTATTGAAAATAAGAAAGACTACTATACGAGAATGTCTTGAGAATTTTCATGGAGTAGAGCATCGATTAGAGAATGTATTGAAAATTAATAATGTTCAATACGTGAATGATTCGAAGGCCACAAATGTTAATGCTACTTTTTATGCATTAGATGCCATGAAGTCTGCGACAGTTTGGATAGTTGGAGGTGTTGATAAAGGAAATGATTATACAGAGTTGTATCCTTTGGTTAACGAAAAAGTAAAAGCAATTATTTGTCTTGGAGTAGATAATTCTAAAATAATTAATGCTTTTGGTAATTGCGTAGATAATATTGTAGAGACGCAGTCTATGAAAGAAGCTGTGAATATGGCGTATAAGATTGCGGAACGAAACGAAAATGTTTTATTATCGCCTGCTTGCGCAAGTTTTGATCTTTTTAAAAACTATGAAGAACGTGGTAGACAGTTTAAAGAGGCAGTTCGAGAATTGTAATATTAAAATAATAGAAATATAAAGTGACAAAGGTTTTAAGAAATATAAAAGGGGATAAGGTAATATGGGCAATCGTTGCTCTGTTGGCATTATTTTCGTTTCTACCTGTTTATAGTGCGAGTAGTAACTTAGCATATTTATATGGGAATGGAAACACCTTTGTGTTTTTGGTAAAGCATTTTGCACATTTGCTTTTAGGGTTTGGAATTATGTATTGGGTCCATAAGATCCCATATCATTATTTTAAAGGACTTTCGATTATTATGTTGCCAGTTGTTGTAGTCTTGTTGTTGTTTACTATGGCTCAGAATAATACTATCGGAGGTGCTAATGCAAGTAGATGGATTCGTTTGCCATTTGTTGGTGTTACTTTTCAAACTTCCACCTTAGCTGCGGTTGTGTTGATGGCTTATGTGGCGAGATATTTATCTAAAATAAGAGATAAAAAAATAACTTTTAAAGAGTCGTTAATACCGCTTTGGTTGCCTGTATTTGTCATTTTGATGTTGATTTTACCTGCTAATTTTTCTACTGCTGCCATTATTTTTTCTATGGTAATCATGTTGGTTTTTTTGGGAGGATATCCAATGAAACATATTGTGGTTGTATTAGGAACAGGTTTGTTAGCACTAACATTCTTTATTCTTACCGCAAAAGCGTTTCCGGATGCTTTTCCTAATAGGGTTGATACTTGGGTAAGTAGAGCAGAAAACTTTTTTAATGATAAGGATACGCCAGAAGATTATCAGATAGAACGAGCAAAAATAGCTATTGCAAGAGGCGGAGTAATAGGTCAAGGTCCTGGCAAAAGTGTGCAAAGAAATTTTTTGCCACAATCTTCTTCGGATTTTATTTATGCAATTATTATAGAAGAGTGGGGATTAGTTGGAGGAGTTTTTCTAATGTTTCTTTATTTAATGTTGTTGTTTAGATTGGTTATTGTCGCCCATAAAAGTGAAGATGTTTTTGGGAAATTATTAGTAATTGGTGTAGGATTGCCCATCGTATTTCAAGCATTAATTAATATGGCCGTTGCTGTAGAATTGTTTCCAGTTACAGGTCAGACCCTTCCTTTGGTTAGTAGCGGAGGGACATCAATTTGGATGACTTGTATGGCAATAGGTATGGTGTTAAGTATAAGTAGTAAAAGAAGTGTGTCAGAAGAAGAAGGAACTACTGATGATACTGTAAAAGATAATCTAGATACTAAAGAACAAAACCCGTTAGAGGTGTTGAGCGAAGCAATATGAAACAACAACCAAGAATCATATTATCAGGTGGAGGAACAGGAGGACATATTTATCCTGCAATTTCTATAGCTAATGAATTAAAGGCTAGGTACCCAGAAGCGGCTATATTATTTGTAGGAGCTAAGGATCGTATGGAAATGCAAAAGGTTCCAGAAGCGGGTTATGAGATAGAGGGATTGTGGATAAGTGGTATCCAACGTAAATTATCATTGAGTAATTTGTTGTTTCCTTTTAAGTTGTTGAGTAGTCTTTGGAAATCAAAAAAGATTATTAAAAAGTTTGCTCCTGATGTAGTAATAGGTACAGGTGGATTTGCAAGTGGACCTTTGTTAAAGAAAGCAAATTCAGCAAAAATCCCAACAGTGCTTCAGGAACAAAATTCTTATCCAGGTATTACGAATAAATGGTTAGCAAAAGGGGCTAATAAAATATGTGTTGCTTACGATAATATGGATCGCTTTTTTCCTAAAGATAAAATAGTAAAAACAGGCAATCCCGTTCGGCAAGATTTGTTAGAAATTAAAAGTAAAAGAGAGAATGCGATTGTTAAATATAATTTAGATTCTGAAAAGAAAACAATTTTGGTGATCGGAGGAAGTCTTGGAGCTAGGAGAGTGAATCAATTAGTAGAGAAAGAATTGATGTTTTTTGAGGAAAAAGGAGTTCAAATACTTTGGCAATGTGGAAAGTTGTACTACGATGAATATAGAAAATACGATGGTAATAAAGATGTTCAGGTTCACCAATTTCTAGATACCATGGACTTGGCATATGCGGCAGCTGATGTAATTGTTTCTAGAGCTGGAGCTAGTTCTGTTTCAGAATTATGTATTGTAGCAAAACCAACTTTGTTTATTCCTTCTCCAAACGTAGCTGAGGATCATCAGACTAAAAATGCTGATGCAATCGTAAGTAAAAATGGGGCTAAGATGTTAAAAGAAATTGAGCTAGATGAAAAGTTTCAGAAAACTGTTTCTCAATTACTGTCATCAGAGGCAATGCAAATTAAGTTAACACACGCAATAAAAAAAATGGCATTACCAAATGCTACGAAAGATATAGTTGATGAAATAGAGCAACTAATTAGAAAAGATAATGGTTAGGTTGAATAATGAGTAAAGAACTAAAAGATATAAAGAATATATATTTTATCGGTATCGGTGGTATCGGTATGAGTGCGCTTGCTCGATATTTTAAGTTTTTAGGAAAAAATGTGGCAGGGTATGATAAAACCTCCACACAAATAACATCAGATTTAGAAGATCTAGGAATTTCTATTCATTTCGAAGATGATATCAAGGCAATTCCAGACTCATTTTTAAATGTTAAGGAAACATTGGTTGTCTATACTCCTGCAATTCCTATTACTCATTCAGAATTAAATTATCTAAAGAGTAATGATTTTGTAATTAAAAAGAGAGCAGAAGTTTTAGGTGTTATTACTCAAGGAACGTATACGTTAGCAGTGGCTGGAACTCATGGAAAAACAACAACAACTGCTATTTTAGCACATTTATTAAAAGAGAGTGGAGCAAAAGTTACCGCTTTTTTAGGCGGCATAAGTGAGAACTATAACTCGAACCTAGTTCTAGAAGGAAATGATGTGGTAGTGGTAGAAGCAGATGAATTTGATAGGTCGTTTTTACAGTTGTATCCAGATGTTGTAGCTGTTACCTCTATGGACGCTGATCATCTTGATATTTATAAAGAAGCAAATGCATTAGAAGAATCCTTTATTGAGTTTTCTTCTAGAGCGAAGGATCATCTTTTAGTCTGTAATGGTTTGCCTTTATCGGGCAGTACATTTGGGGTAGAAGATGGAGCTGATTATTGTGCTCAAAATATTAAGATTGATAATGGAACCTATATTTTTGACTTAAAAACACCAACTCAAGTTATTAAGGATTTGCATTTAAACCTGCCAGGTAAACATAACTTGTTAAATGCTATCACAGCCTTTGCTATGGCAATGCTTTACGGCTCCCCGACCGCTGCCTTAGCAAAGGCTTTATTTTCTTTTAAAGGAGTTCAAAGACGTTTTAGCTATCAAATTAAATCCGATGATCTTGTCTTTGTAGACGATTATGCACATCATCCTACAGAGATTAATGCACTACATCAAGCGATAAGAGAAATGCATCCTGGAAAAAAAGTTTTGGCAATTTTTCAACCACATTTGTTTACCAGAACAAAAGATTTTGGATTAGAGTTTGCAGAAAGCTTAGGGCAATTTGATCAATTATTATTGTTAGATATATACCCTGCTAGAGAATTGCCAATAGAGGGGGTGACTTCAGAATGGTTATTGGAAATGATACATCTCGACGATAAAAAATTAGTAAAAAAGAATCATTTAGTAGATGAAATTTTGAAAAGTAATGCTCAGGTGATTACCACAATTGGAGCAGGGGATATAGGAGAAGAAGTAAGTGTTATAAAAGAAGCATTGTTGACGGTATGAAGAAGATTTTAACATACGCAAAGTTTATTGGTCTCGTTGGATTGATCATATTTCTTTTTGCTTTTACAGGGGGTAGAAACGAGAAAAGAAAGATAAAAGAAGTAGAAATAGAATTCGTTGAAGAACAGAATCCTTACATAAATGAATTAACGGTTAATAAATTGTTAATACAAAATCAGGTAGGGGTGACGGATGTAGGTAAAGAAATTTTAGTTTTGAATATTGTAGAGAAGGGGCTGGATACACACAAAATGATAGAAGATTCAGATGTGTATCTCACAGTAAACGGGCAACTTAAGGCGAGAATTAAACAGCGTACTCCAATAGCTAGGGTAAATGCGGTTATTCCTTTTTATGTTGATGTTACTGGAAATACGATGCCATTATCGGATAATTATTCAGCTCATGTTCCTCTAGTAAGCAATGTTTCAGAACGAGAAGTTTCAGAAGTTTTTCCATTATTACGAAAAATTCAGAAAGATGAGTTTTTAAAAAAACACGTAGTGAGTGTTTATCGAAATGTAAGCGGACATTATGAATTAGGATTGCGTGTTTATGATTTCGACGTAGTTTTTGGAAAAATTGAAAATTTAGGTAGTAAGGTTAGAAATTTTAAAGCCTTTTATCAAAAAGCTTTAAAAGATAAAAGCTTAGAAAAATATAAGAAAGTTAGTTTACAGTTTAGGAATCAAGTTGTGTGTACAATAAAATGATACCAATATGGCAAGAGAAGAACATGAAATAGCGGTAGGATTAGATATAGGAACAACTAAGATTGTTGCTATGGTCGGGCGGTATAATGAGTATGGAAAGATGGAAGTTTTAGGTGTTGGTAAGTCCAAAAGCCTTGGGGTACATCGTGGTGTAGTAAATAATATTACACAAACAATACAATCTATACAACAAGCGGTTCAGGAAGCAGAAAGTGTTTCTGGAGTAAAAATAAGTGAAGTAACAGTAGGAATAGCTGGTCAACACATAAGAAGTTTACAGCATAGTGATTATATCACACGTCCTAATGCAGATGCGGTTATTGATGAAGATGATATTGATACACTTTGTAATCAGGTTCATAAACTGGTGATGCTACCAGGAGAAGAAATATTGCATGTACTTCCGCAAGAATATAAAGTCGATGGGCAGGCAGAAATAAAAGAACCTGTTGGAATGTATGGTGGGCGTTTAGAGGCTAATTTCCACGTGGTAGTTGGTCAGGTAACTTCTATTCGTAATATCGGAAGGTGTGTCAAAAGTTCTGGATTAGAATTATCGGATGTTACGTTAGAGCCGCTAGCTTCTGCAAACGCTGTGTTAAGTCAAGAAGAAAAAGAAGCAGGTGTAGCATTAATTGATATAGGAGGTGGAACTACAGATCTAGCAATTTTTAAAGATGGAATTATACGTCATACAGCGGTTATACCGTTTGGAGGGAACGTAATAACCGAGGATATAAAAGAAGGTTGTTCCATTATAGAAAAACAAGCAGAACTGCTTAAAATTAAATTTGGATCTGCTTGGCCAGGAGAAAATAAGGACAATGAAATAGTTTCCATTCCAGGATTAAGAGGAAGAGAACCAAAAGAGATTACGTTAAAAAATTTATCTAAAATTATTCATGCCCGTGTAGTGGAGATTATAGAACAGGTTTTTTTAGAAATAAAAAATTATGGTCATGAGTCACCAAAGAAAAAGTTAATTGCAGGAATTGTATTAACAGGTGGAGGATCACAATTAAAACATCTAAAACAACTAGTAGAATATATAACAGGTATGGATACCAGAATTGGATATCCAAATGAGCATTTAGCAGGTAATAGTGATCCAGAAACTACAAGTCCAATGTATGCGACAGCAGTTGGTTTGGTTATGGATAGTCTTGTACATATTAGTAAACAGAAAAAAGCAGCGGTAAAAGAAGCTGTAGTAGAAGAGGAGCAGAAAGAAGAAACAGCAACTATTGAGGGAGAAGGTATCGAGGAAGAAAAGCCAGTAGTTGATAGCAGACCTAGAAAAAATATTCTGGAGAAATGGACGGAAAAGTTCAAGGAGTTTCTTGATAACGCAGAGTAAAACCGAGCGTTGAAGATGTAGATAAGTAAGCCTCTTTTTAGAATAAAAAATTAAGATATTTAAAAATAAAAGTAAGAGAACAAGAAAATTAGCAATTATGAGTGACAACGAGGAGTTCGAAAACATTTCTTTTGATTTACCCAAGAATCAATCAAATGTAATTAAAGTTATTGGAGTTGGAGGAGGTGGTAGTAATGCCATTAATCATATGTTCCAGCAGGGGATCAAAGGAGTTGATTTCGTTATTTGTAATACAGATGCGCAAGCATTAGAAAATAGTCCTATTCCGAATAAGATACAGTTGGGAGTGTCTCTTACAGAAGGATTAGGAGCTGGTGCAAATCCAGAAGTGGGTGAGCAATCAGCTGTAGAGAGTTATGAAGAGATAAAACGAATGTTAGACACCAATACCAAAATGATTTTTATCACTGCTGGTATGGGTGGAGGAACAGGAACAGGTGCGGCGCCTATTATTGCTAAAATGGCAAGAGAGTTAGATATTCTAACGGTAGGGATTGTTACTATTCCGTTTCAGTTCGAAGGAAAAATGCGTAATGAACAAGCACAGTTAGGTGTAGAAAAACTTCGTGCGCACGTAGATTCTTTAGTTGTTATTAATAATAATAAACTACGAGAAGTATATGGTAACTTAGGTTTTAAAGCAGGTTTCTCTAAAGCAGATGAGGTATTAGCTACAGCATCTAGAGGAATTGCAGAAGTAATAACACATCACTATACGCAGAATATAGATTTACGTGATGCAAAAACAGTACTTAGTAATAGTGGTACAGCAATAATGGGGTCTGCTAATGCCTCAGGAGCTAAACGTGCTCACGATGCTATTGTAAAAGCATTGGATTCACCATTACTTAATGATAATAAAATTACAGGAGCTAAAAATGTATTATTGCTAATTGTTTCTGGAAAAGAAGAAATTACTATTGATGAAATTGGAGAAATTAATGATCATATTCAACAAGAAGCTGGTCATGGTGCCAACATCATTATGGGAGTTGGAGAAGATGAGTCATTAGAAGATGCAATTTCTGTAACTGTTATTGCGACTGGTTTTGATGTAGAACAACAAGATGAAATTGTTAATACTGAAACAAAAAGAATAATTCATACATTAGAAGAAGAACAAAGAGCAACAACCCAAGATTTAACACCTAAATCAACTTCTAAAAGTACTCCTGAGATAACTCCTGTACCACAAAAAGAAGTGGTTAAGGAAGAACCGATAATTATTAAACATGAGTTAATAGAAGAAGAGGAAGAGGACATTAATGAATCTTTGTTATTACCGACAACAGAATTTTTAAAGAATATAGATGTCGTAGATCATGAAGAGGTAAGCCCTTTCTCCGTAGATAGTGATTTTGTGATTATTAATGCTCAAGATATTATTAATCAAATAGAGGTTAATGACGCAAATGAAATAGCATTAGCTAAGGAAGAACAGGAGAAGGAGGAAGACCAATTTACATTGGCTTTTGATATGCCTGTAAGTGGAAATGAAGAGCAAAATATAGAAGCGATTGATCCTACACCTCCTGTTGTAAAACAGGAAGAAGAAGAAAAACCAATTGTTTTCGATCTAACAGATGATATTTTAGAAGTTGAGGTAAATGAACCTATAGAAGTAGTTCCAGTAAGCGAAACAGTAGCGGGAGGAGTTCGTAAGTATAGTCTTGAAGAGTACATGGAAGAAGAGAAAAGACTTACTGATGCTAAACCTGCAGCTGAGGTAATAGAGGAGGATAAGGAAGTAGCTTTTGAAAAGAAGACTGTTGCTCCAACTCCAGAACAAGAACCTTCAGAAAACGCTGATCCTGTAGATCAACCGATTTCAGAAACTCTAAAAGCTAGAGCTGCAGAACGCAGAGCTAAAATGAAGGAGTTTAATTATAAGTTTAGAAATAATGCTTCTAATATTGATGATATCGAAAAAGAACCTGCTTATAAACGTGCCGGATTAGATGTAGATTCTAAGCCTGGGTCGTCTGAATTGTCTAGAACTTCATTAGGTACAGATAGCAATGATGATATTCAATTACGAAAAAACAATTCCTTTTTACATGATAATGTAGACTAAGAATTAAAGAAATAGTTTTTAAGATAAACCGATAATCTAAAATGGATTATCGGTTTATTTTTTATCTTCGCAATCCAAAAGATTAAAACCACTAGTTATGAGTTTACAGGCCAAAGTAATGACAGCCATGAAAGAAGCAATGAAAGCTAAAGATACCAATGCTTTAACATCATTGCGTGCTATTAAATCTGCTATTTTATTAGCTCAAACCGAAAGTGGAGCAAAAGAAGAATTAACAGAAGATCAAGAGTTAAAACTATTACAGAAATTAGTAAAACAACGTAAGGATAGTGCAAGTATTTTTACCGAACAAGGAAGAGATGATCTTGCACAACCAGAAATTGATCAAGCACAAGTAATCGAGCAGTTTTTACCTGAGCAAATGAGCGAGGAAGAAATAGAAAAGGTAATTGTAGATATAATTGCTAAAACTGGTGCTTCTGGTATGAAAGATATGGGGAAAGTGATGGGAATGGCGTCCGGACAATTAACTGGTAAAGCTGATGGAAAAACGATCTCTACTATTGTAAAAGCTAAGTTGTCTTAAAAAAAATAATAGGCCCAGTGGCGCAACTGAATAGCGCATCAGATTTCGGCTCTGAGGGTTGGGGGTTTGAATCCCTCCTGGGTCACTAAAGGTTTCAAAACCCCTTAAAACACTAATGTTTTAAGGGGTTTTGTTTTTTGTTATAAAATATAAGGATGTTTTTAATTATTTGATGTTCAGTTATTATAAAGGCTTGAAGTCCTCATTAAGGTTCTGTAGAAAAAGAATCACTTAAGTTTGTTTATTGGTCTATATTCTTAGATTTAGATATTGTAAAAAAATGTACCTCTATCTCGCAATAATTAGATTTTTAAGAAACTTTATTTAAAAACAATAATCTATTACTATTAATTAATTCTTTTCAAAGGATGATATATCTTTTTTGCCATAATTGCGGAGATACAAATTTTAGGTTAAATTTGTGTAATGCTAATTCTAATGTAATCGATTGGTTTTCATTTCAAATAAGAGAGTGCTTCTTTTTACATTAACTTTGTATCATTAAAAAGTATGATAAGTAAATTAATCACAGCAATATCCAAAAAAGTATCTCTTACCAAAGAGGATATTGCTAAAATCGATAACTCATTTGATAAACTAGCTATATCAAAAAAATATACGCTTAAAAATGAAAAGAGTGTTTCTGAACATTTATATTTCATCGTTTCTGGCTATGCAAGAATATATCATTTAGATACTGATGGTAACGAAATTACAACTGTATTAAGCAATAAAAATAACTATATAGCTTCTTTTCTACCATTTGTAAACCAAATACCATCTAAGGATATAATTGAAACTATTACCGATTGTGAGGTGTTATCTATTTCTTATACAAAGATGAAAGCGCTTATAGAGAATAGTGAAAACTTTAAAGCATATAGTGTTTCAATTTTTGAAGAAGCTATACAAAAAACACAACATAGAGCTAATGATTTGGCAACTCTTAATGCTGAAGAGCGATATGTAAAATTAATGTCTCAAGAACCAAAAATTATCCAAAATATTCCACTTAATTATATCGCTTCTTATTTAGGAATTGCACCTGAAAGTTTGAGTAGAATTAGACGTAAAATTATTTCTTAACAAATGTCAAGTGTGAAATAATAATATTCTATGACCTTTGATTTTATAAAAAGAATCAAAATGGATATTTTCATAGAATACTTAAAAACACTTCCCCAAGGATTAATACAAGGCATTTTATTTAATGGCACAATAATTTTAATTGTTTATTTTCTGGTATGGAAAAAATTTGCAAAACGACTAAAAAAATGGCGAATTCAATCAAAACAATATATAAATAATAAGCAGTTACGACGAGAACTAAAAAATGCCTTACTCGTTACATTAGTAGGCACCATGTTTAGCGGTATCGTTTTTTTATTAACCGGAATGGGGTATACAAAGATTTATACTGACATTAGTGACTACAATCTTTTTTTTAGCTTTAGTGGTTTTTTTACTCTGTTAGTTATAGATGACACCTGGTTTTATTGGGTTCATCGTCTCTTACATCACCCTAAAATTTACAAGTATGTTCATAGAGAGCATCATAAAAGTGTTGATGTAAATCCGTTTACGTCCATGTCCTTTCACATCATTGAAGCTTTCTTGCTTACATTTTGGATATTACCTGTTTCCTTTCTATTTCCTATGTATGCACCTGTTCTAATACTGCTTCAACTTTGGGGACTACTAGACAATGTAAAGGCACATTTGGGTTATGAGTTGTATCCTTCATGGTGGAATAAAAGTTTACTTCGCTTTATGACCTCAAGCACACACCATAATATGCACCATAGCAAGTTTAATGGAAACTATGGATTACATTTCAGGTTTTGGGATTGGTTAATGGGGACTGAGTTTAAGGATTATGAAACTACATATAATGAGATAAAATCTCATAAAATATCTTCGGCTGAATAAGATTAGAACTTATCTTCAAATTATTTTATTTTTCTTTTATACCTGCTAAAATACTTTACATTAATAAAAGTGGTCTTTTATTCAGTGATTTAGGTTATATCAGAAGTGTACTTCCGAAGTAATTTTATAGTGTAATTTAAAATTATAAACATATGAAAAAAATATTTTTTAACAGGCAGGAAATACAGGCTCTTTAATACCAAAAGCAAGTGCTGATAAATGAAAATACTATCAATCTATTGCCATGATACCTATAACATTACTCAAATAGAAAGCATAAAGGACTTAATTTTAAAACTCTTAATACGATGATTCGTCATATCAAAGCTTGGATAAGAACCGTGTATTCCATGGAGGGTGATTTTAATCTAAATAGCTACTTCAATGAGTTTTTCTTGGAACTAATCAATGAAAAAAATATTTAACTATTAACCTCTATAAACATTAAACTCAACCACAATTTGCTTTTCTGGATAGTCTTTTTAGTGTTCAGGAAAAGCTAACTCTAAAACTAAACCTATGAAAACTACACAAATCAAATGGAAAAATATAGTAGCAAGTTCAAACGATATTAAAAGTTTTATCTATAACATAAAGTTTCATCTTGGTCTTATGGTTTTTCTGTTTATATCACAGAATATAATGGCTATCGATTATTATGTATTCTGAAAACGATTTAAAATTAGATACTGAGCAAGTGATAGATGCATCGGATATTACAGAAGGAATATATATCCTTTCCATCGATTTCAATAAAAAAGAGACTCAAAATTCTCAATTTATTATTAAACATTAAATTCAACTATAAAATGCTTACTTGAATAGTTCTTTTTGAATGTCTAGTAAGGATTTAACATTAACACAATCATTATGAACTATAAAATTTATTTTTTACTTACCAAAATATTCTTGCTAACTAGCATCATAGGAAGTGCTCAGACAGAACAAGAATTCTATGGAACTAATGTATACTTCCATAATTGGAATGAGACCAATCATACGATAGACGGCTATGATTGGTCAATGCCTAATTGGGTAAAACCAGCAGAAAATAGTGGTTTGGTATCCTCTAGAAAAATTTCAAATCTTAGTTTTAAACGAAAAGATGTAATTTATTCTGAAAGAGGATTTAAAGGTCAATTTAAGCGAAAAGTCAGTTGGAATTGGAGAAAACTAGAACCTCAAGAAGGAGTTTATGACTTTCAAAGCCTTAGGGATGAAATTAAGAATGTCAGCGAAAATGGTAAATATAAACTAGAAGTAAATATTTATGCAGCCGTTTTTAAATTCGAATTTCTCAATCCAGATGGTTCTGTTGATACCTCATTAAATGATTTTCAAAGAAGATCTATTGATGCAGAGCAATCCGCACCTCAATGGCTTGTAGATACATACAATATCCCTAGAAAAGCTCCTGCGATTGAGGGAACCGTTAGAATTACTAATCTCGATGAGTTCGATTCTAGATACCATTTTCGATATAAAAAATTAATAACAGCACTAGGAGAAAGTGGAATATTAAACGATCCAATAATTCTTAACGCATACGTATGCCTAGGGTCTCCTACGCGGGGTGAAGAAGGGGAAGGCCCTAAACCAAACGAGGCAAATTATGACAAATATATAGAGCGATTGGATGTTTGGGCTGAAGCAGCAGGCAGTAATACCAAAAAATTGACAAGTGTGTCGAGTGATGAGAATAATGCTCAAGCAGCTATAGATCGCGGTATGGGTCAACGTGGTGGTTTTGTAGAACAGTATCTAATGAGATTAGTAAATCCACAAATTGGCTCAAGAGTAAATGCACAAGGCTATTTAGAGTTTAATGAGAATGCAGTTATTTATAAAGAAAACAGAACTTCTGGAGATGAAAATGAAAACTATTTTTTAAATGCGTTAGCAGCAAGTCGTTTTGGAGAGCCTCGATCTTATAAACATAGATATAGAGAATCAACTTTACGAGCTTTACAGATGCGTAGGACTACTATCTGGGATGAGTGGGCAGAAGGATTTGTAAATCCTCCATTAAGTCAATTCTTAGCACTTAGTTTAGCAAAAAGAGTAAATACTACTGCTGATGCATGGTGTTATTTACGGCAAAGCGATATGATTCTCAATAATCCCAATAATAAAGGTATTAAGGATGCCATTGCAGTTGAAAATCGAAACCCAGATGGCACATTACCTGTTAAGAACTTTGAGCGTTGGTTATACCAACGTGATGGCGGTGATATTAAAACCATTCCTGTTAGAGAAAGAGGGCAAGGAGGAGATATACTTTTTAGAGACAAAAACAAACCATTTGATTACACGGCAAGAAGAACTGATGCATCTAATGGTTTTAATAAAATAGGTTTTGCCTTAGACGACCGTTTTATCAAAGGTAAAGGAGAAGTAGCAATAAAAGTTAGTTATGAAGATAATGGCACTACTCAATGGTTCTTACAATATACTAATACTAACGGAGGAATTGTAAAAGAGAGAGTTACTAATCAAAACACAAGGACTTTAAAGACGATCACCTGGGTGTTAAAAAATATCAGTTTTAATGCTACAGGTATGAACAATGATTTTTTCCTGATTGCAGAACAAGGAGATTTAACAGCCAGTTTCGTAAGAGTAATAAAATTAGACTCTTCTACGGACGGAGGAAATGGAAGTACAGATGGTGCATCAAATATAGATGGACCAGATGTGGTATTACCAGGTAAGAGTTATACTGTTGATATAGATTATACTGCTTCTGAAGATAGAAGTGTTATATTAGAGCTCAAACAGAACAAAGCTCCTTTTACCAACTATGGGTCAAAACAGGTTAATGTTTCTAAAGGTACGGGAACTGTATCGATACCTATTGATATAGATCCTAATATTCCTTTAGGTAACAATGAATACAAATGGTTTGGTTATATTTTCCCAAAAGGAGGTGGGTTTAGTAATAACCTAGGTGTTATACAAGAGTTAAATATAGATTGTTTAGCAGATGATGACGTTACTACAAGCACTTGGCGAATAGAAAATAAAGCAACTAAACAATGGATAAGTCCTCTATGTAGACTCGAATATAATGAATCTGTGCCTCTAATTGTAAGTCCTACTACAAACACAGGAACCTGTACCATGTTTAATTTTATCCCTGCAGATGATGGCTACTATTTTATAGAAAATGTATATACCAAAGGGAGATACAGACCAAAAGGATGTTCTGATATAGTAGATGATTCAATAGAAATCGTTCAGGTAGGAAACGATTCTTTTGGTTGGTGTGTACAATGGAAATTAATAGAAACCAGTAATGGATATTTTAGAATACAAAATAGACAAACTGGACATTGGATTAGATCAGAGGGATGTTCCGGGAATGAAGGTACTAGGATCAAACAAGTCTCTATAGCATATACTGGTGATTGTACAGCGTGGAAATTGATCGATGTTGGTGTAAGAAATAGAGGGTCAGAAATTTCTAATAATGAAGATGTAAAAATCAATTTTTATCCAAACCCGGTTAATAACAACCTGATTTTACAACTAGGTAATTCATTAAAGGAAATACAAAGTATTAAAATTTATGACTTACAAGGAAGAGTTGCTAAAGCAATCTCTAAAAATGAGTTAAAAGAAAGCATAATATACTCAATAGATGTTTCTGGTATCACGAATGGAATGTACATCTTATCCATTGATTTCAATAAAAAAGAGACTCAAAATTCTCAATTTATTATTAAACATTAAATTCAACTATAAATAGCTTTTCTGGACAACTTAACTAATTGTTCAGGAAAGCTATAATTGTTTTAAAAAAAACTTCCGTATTAGTTCGTTGTTTGTCTGAAAAATTAAGTTCAAATAAAAGAAAACAAAACTCAAGTTTTGAATATCTATCTTATTCCTACTTTGTCATCTTAGGTTTTTTGTTTTTTTTTGATTCCTTAAAAGCTGATTTATATACTTTTGGTGTTGCTCAAAAATTAGATCAATAGCTAATTGAGGTTCTTCTATTTTAGTTTTTATACACAGATTGACAATTTTCTTGATTGTAGCGGCAGTAAATTTTTGTTTGTTGTTTTTGAATTTTAATTTCGTAATCAACAACATAGCCATATGATTGTGAAAACCATGCAATCCTCTAATCTGATAATCTCCCATTCCTACTAGGTTTTTATCTTCTTTAAAAATTTGTTCTATGAATATTCTTTGTCTTTGTTTTTGAGCTAATTTTTTGATATGATTATTTTCCATATTGGTTACGGAATATTTGGTTTTACCATCCGCATCTTTTCTAACCAATAATATCAAATACAGCCATCTATGATTAGTAGTACGGGTTTGTATTTTGACATAATGAAATTTTGCTCTTAAAGTTCCTTTAGTTGATTTACGGATGTCAATTTGTTGAAATTCATCTTCTGATAAACTAGCGATGTATTTATCGACCCTACATTTTTCTTTAAGATCGTAATTGAAATACATTTGTTGATCACTTCGGATATCACCTATAAAATCAAGCTGTCTATCCACTAAATATTCCAATAAAGAACTTGCAATACCATAAAGAGCATCAAAATTGACATAATCGAACTTGATTCCCTTATTTACTACATGTTCTATAATTTTTTTAGCTATTTCAGGCTTGCTTAAATGGTGTTCTTTTTCGGGAATATTACATTTAATTCCGCGTACCGTATCAGATTTCCATTCTTTAGGCATAAACAAGCGTATATCTATAGGTGTATAATATTCTGATTGTGAAAGTCCTGCTGCTACGGCTACTTGACCATTATCCATTTTTCCGATACAACCTAAATGTTGTCTGGAAACACAGGCAGACATCTCACCTTTTTTACGGAAACCTACTTCATCAATCAATAATGCAGTGGGGTCATTACGCTGTGAAAACAAATCTGATGAAGCTAAAACTACTTGATCCATCAATGCTCTATATGACCATAAATCACTATTAACAAAGTGATTAATACTTTGTTGGCTAAGATTGGACAAGTGGTCTGCCATATATTGGCAATTAGCCTTCTTCTTCTCAAACTTGAAAACAGATTGAAAATAATCAAAGGCGTGTTGTCGATATGAAAATTTAACAACCTTAAAACGATCTGTAAATTTTGAAAAGAAAGAAGTGAATTGATGTTCAACAGAATCCAGAAATCTTAAAGTTTCTGAATCATTTTTTTTGGCGGGTGTTATCTAGAGTAGCCCACTTTTCTTTAATTTGTAATACTTGTTATACGGGCAAAATAAGGTGTTTGCAATCATTCACCAAAATATTTCACCCTTTTTTCTAAGATGACAAAGTAGGAATAATTGCCAAAGAGATTTATACTTCTTTCTTTTGATCTATAGATTATCGAAATGAAGTAACGGGTATTGCTTCTCAAAAAAAACAAGAATAATGAACAGAAAATAATATCAGATCTAACAAACCAAAACCCAAATTCTTAGTAATAAAGCCCGCAGCTTAACACTGCGGGCTATTACGATTTATAGTTATCGATCTGAAAAACTAGTGAGCATAAATTAGTTATAAAAAATCACACTATAAATCTACTGAAACAAACAAATCATTTATTATTCTAATAAGATTCCTCCCAATTGAAGTAAATTAGTCTCAGCAATCTTCAAATCATATTTTGCCTTTACACAGTTATTCAAGGCATTGAATAAATTAATTTGTGCTTGCCTAAATTCAACTGCAGATACCTGACCAAGACTAAATTGCTTTTGAGTACGACTAAAATTCAGTTGGTTTGTTGCTATATTATGATTTTCAGCTTTAAGAGTGAATTGTTTATTAAAATAATCTTCATAAGCATTATAGACTTCTGTTTTTAATTCTTCTCTTGCCTTATAGAGTTCAATTTCACGATTTTGTTTTGTTATCTTAGATGTCCGAACTTTTGTTTTGTTTTTTCCTCCATCAAATAAATTCCAAGATAAACTCAGTCCTAAGTTAACACCATACGTTTCATTATTAAGTGCGAATGAGGTTACAGGATTCATACTTTCGTTCCAATTATAACTTGCACTACCATTAATTTTAGGAAGAAATTTAGCTTTATTTATTTTGATATCTAACTCGCTCAATAATATGTTTTGTCTATTAAGTAAGGAGGTTACATTATTATTAATAGCCTTTTGTAGGATGGCATCTTCGCTAAGTTTATTTAGAAAAACTACAGTTGTGTCTACAACATATTCAATAGTTATATCTCTACCTAATAGAAGATTTAAGTTACGTTTAAGGTTCTTAAAATCTTTGTAGGCTGAAGCGTATGAAATGCTATCATTATTAAGATCTACTTGTGCATTTAGTTCATCCAATTTTGAACCTTGCCCATATTTTAATTTCTTTTTCGTACGTTCTAAACGATCTTTAGAATTTTCAATATTCAACAGAAGGTTTTCGGTGATCTGTTTTTGATATGCTACATTATAATACGTATCATATAATGAAACAATGGTATTCTCTATTAGCTGCCGTTCTTCTATTTTCTTAAGATTAAAATTTTCACTGTTTTTTTGAGTGTTGAATTTACGTTCTAACCCGTCAAAAATTGTATACTCTGCAGTCACCGAAGCGTTATAAGATTCTGTTATTGCATTGTCTATATTCGTATTAGAGCCATCGGAAAAAGTTACATTTTGGGCTTCATCAGAATAGTTTATACCGCCAGAAACTGAAACTGTAGGAAGGTAACCGCTATTTAAAACTCCTTTTTCAATATTAGAAACTTCTGTATTGTTTTTTGCAATGCGAACGTCATAGTTTTTTTCTACTGTAATTTTTATAGCTTCATCTAGAGTAAGCACATTTTGTGAAATTACCGGAGAAATACTAAGAAAAACGAATAGTATTGTTAACGTTTTAAAATTTTTCATTTGCTACTTTTTGTTCTATGATTGCACGTTCTACTTCTTCTCTGGTTGGTTTTTTACCTGTTCTTATATACTTTATATACACTTTAATTGTATTAGAAAACGAAAGAAAAATGGGCAGAATGAATAGTGTTAATATGGTTGCTATCGCTATTCCATAAGAAATAGCAATGGCCATCGGTATTAAAAACTGTGCCTGAAGGCTTCTTTCTAACATCAATGGAGCAAGACCTGCTATAGTAGTTATCGAGGTTAAGAAAATAGCTCTAAAACGTGCTCTTCCGGTTTGGTAAAGAGCTTCTTCAAACTTCAAACCTTCTTTTAAAAATGAATTAAATTTATTAGTAAATACCAAACCATCATTTACTACAATACCTATTAAACCAACAATACCTAAATATGATAAAATACTCATAGGAAAGCCGTGTAAATAATGACCCCAAGCCACTCCAATGATGCTAAAAGGAATAAGTGCCAATAATATAAATGGCTGACTAAATGATCTAAAAGTGAATACTATAACTACATATATCAAAAAAATAATGGCAGGAAAAACTGCAGTTGCAGAGTCTGCAATTTTATTAACTTCTCTATTTTGACCTTCTGCAGAAACTGTAACTTCAAGGTATTTCTCTTCTATGCCTTTGGCAACTCTTGTTTTTAAATCCATCATGATATCCGCTGCACTGACTTTGGCGTTATCGATATCCGCTTCTACAGTTACTTCTCGAATTCCGTTTAAGTGATTAATGGCTACTTCACCTCTTTCAATAGTATACGAGGCTACTTCCGATAAGGGAACCCGTCCATTAGAGGTGCTAATTTCAATAGTATTAAGGTTGCTGATAGTTGATCTGTTTTGCTTATCGTACCGTACCCAGATTTTCACTTCATCCTGACCTCGTTGAATTCGTTGTACTTCATTTCCATAGAAAGCATTTCTAACTTGGGTCATTAAACTATTGTAACTTAAGCCCAAAAGTTGTGCGTTATCCTTTAGCTTCAAATTAATTTCTTTGATACCTTTTGGACTAGAATCTATAATATCCTTAACATTTGGGTTCTTACTTAATTCAGTATATAAGATTTCCTTGGCTTTATTAATTTGTTCAATGTTTTTACCTTGTAAGGATACAGAAATAGGTGCCCCACCAACATTAGCTCCAGAATTAAAAGATAATTTTTCAAGAATCGGAATATTACCTACAGAAGCACGAATTTTATCCGTAATCTCTATGGAAGAAATAGAACGTGTTTCACTAGGAGATAAGTTGATTGTAATACTACTAGATGAACTGCTTGAACCTATACGCTTTACTGTTCCTGTAATATGGGATTCATTTATCTCGTTTGGACCTAAATCTTTATTGATTTTCCAAACATTGTTTTCTATATAAGTGGCAATTGAATCTGTAACACGTTCACTTGTTCCTTGGGGGGTGTTTATTGTTGCAACAATTTGATCACTTGCGTTCGTAGGAAAAAAACTTAGTTTTATGATACCGCTTGTAAATGCGCCAATTGTGATTATAAATAAAAAGAAGATGATAGTAAACGATAAAAACTTGTTCTGTAAACATTTTTTATAAACAGGAATGTATATCTTATCCAGTAAATAGTCCATGAATCGTTCACCAAGTTTATTAAACTTACTTATTTTATTGATATTCTTAATGTCTTTAGAATGGGCTAAATGCGAGGGTAGAATTAATAGGGCTTCGATTAGAGACACCAATAATGTTAAGGTGACAACTAGCGCAATATCTCCAAAAAAGTCACCTATTTGACCATCTAAAAAAAAGAATACTGAAAATGCCAATATGGTAGTTGTAATAGCAGAAAGAATAGGTTTTAATACTTCTAATGTACCGTTTACAGCCGCTTGTATTGGTGATTCTCCTTTTTTCCGTCGGCTGTAAATGTTTTCGGCAATTACAATACCGTCATCCACTAATATACCTATTACCAGAATCATCCCAAACATAGAAAGCATATTGAGAGTAACTCCGTAATTGGGTAAGAGGATGAACATTCCGAAAAAAGATATCGGTAATCCAAAAGCTACCCAGAATGCCACGCTAGGTCGTAAAAAGAAAGATAAGAGTATTAAGACCAATAACATTCCGACAATGGCATTTTCTAGTAGGAGAGAAATCCTATCTTCTATTAGATCTGCCGTGTTGAAAGTTGATTTTAATTCAATATTTTCATTTTCGGTGTTAAATTTTTTTATGTAGTTTTTTACACTTTCTACACTACTAATTAAATCTTCGGAATTCGTATTCTTTAAGTCAATTTGAACCGCTTGTTCTCCATTGTAAAAGAGCTTATCTGGATTTTCGCTGAAGGTATCATTTAGTTTGGCAATATCTCTAAGGTATACTTTTGATCCATCAGCAGATGATTTTATAACTATATTATTAAGGTTATCTGCAAAATACCTTTTGTTATCTGCCCTAATCAAAAACTCTTCATCCTTCGTTTTTATGGAACCTCCAGAAATACTAATGTTAGCTTCTGCAATAGACTTAGCAACCTCTTCGAACGTCAGATTATAATTTCTAAGTTTCGCTTCAGAGATAGAAATTTCTATCTCTTCATCAGGAAATCCTGTCAATGAGATTTGCGAAATTCCATCAATCCTGAGTAGGTCATTTTCTATATTCTGGGCATACTCTTTTAATATTCGTAAAGGAATATCCTTACCAGTAATAATGAATGAGATAGCTGGTCTTGTTGGTTTAATTGTTTCTATAACCGGAGGCTCTATAGTTTTTGGGAACGAGGGGACTCTGTCGACTGCATTTTTTACTTCATCTAATACCAAATTAATATCAAAACCAGACAGAATTTCAATGATTACAGAAGCACTATTTTCTTGAGAAACAGAACTTACTCTATCAATACCTATAATACCTTTAAGATTACGTTCAATTTTTTCTACGACACCCTCTTCAACTTCTTCAGGAGAAGCTCCTGGATAAGTAACTGTAATCTGTATAGTTTTAGCATCGGATAAAGGAAAAAATGAGGAATTCATTTTTTGATACCCGAGAAAGCCGAAAATTAGAAAACCTACTATAAAAATGTTTACAGCAACTGGATATTTTATAAAGTAACCGAGAAAGTTTTTCATAATTATTCTAGAATTTCTACTGGCATACCGGGGTACGCATTAGCAATGCTTTGGTTGACAATAATATTCTCTGATTCCAGACCAGTGATCACTGAAGCATTACCTTGGTAATTAACAATTCTTATGGGTTTCAATTCTAAAAGGTTATCTTTTACAACATATACCATGTTGTTTTCGAGAATGAGAGCATTATCTATTTTGAAAACATCTATTAAATCGTCTCCATCTATTTGGGCTTTTAGATATAGACCATCTTTTAGACCTTCGTTACTAACTTCTACAATGACATTAACACTCTGCGTATCTTGATTTATTTTCCCGTTTATTCGTGTTATTTTTCCACTAAATGATTGAAAATTATCCATTGTTTTAAGATGAACGGAAATTCCTTTTTTAAGATATCTATTATCAGATGCGGGTATGGAAAGATGGAGTTCAAAATTGGAATCATCTGTAAATTCCCCAATTTTTTGACCACTTCTTATTAAGGTTCCAACATTTACGTTAGACTCTGTTACTATTCCTGTAAAAGGAGCATTGATATAATACTTGCTCAAGCGTTCTTCTAAATTTATAATGTTGTAATACGCACTATAAATATTCTTTCCAGATACAAAAAGTTTCTCTTCATTAGAGTTAAATTCTGGTAGCTCAGGTGTTTTTGAATTGACTGTAAGATTTTCTAAATATGTTTCCCACTTTTTGGAGATATTGGGATAATCAATCTCCATATCTGGTAACATAGCGGCAATTTGGTTCATTAAATCGCTTCGCGCAGATTTTATTTGAGCAGTATGTTCTTTATTATCCATTACAATTAAAGCTTGTCCTTTTCTAAATCGATTTCCGATTTTAAAAGCTGTATTTGTTTTTTGAATTACTCCTTGAACTTCACTATATAGTTCTATTTTCTCTTTAGCGTGAAGTATGCCTGTAGCTTCTACGGCATATGGTACATTGGTTAATTTTACTCGTTTTACTTTAATTACTTTTATAGGTGTCTCGGCTGTGACTTCTTCCTTTTTTTTATTGTCTTCAACATTCAATAAATTAAAAGCTAACACGCCTAAAATTACAATTGAAACTCCTATGATGATGCTTACATATTTTTTCATTGGTCTACAGTTTCATGTTCTTTCTCATATGTTTTTTGATGTTTGGAGCTACATCGTGCTCATACTTTTCTAATTGTTCCTGAGACAATACTTTTTCCAGCTCAGAAAGTTTGCCTTTTTTTATTTCATTCATTTCTCCAATTTTACCAAACATGCTACCTGTTGATTCCATCAAAACAACGATTTTCTCCGTATACTTTAGATTGATTATTTTTACCTTTTCGGTTTGTTCTGTAGTAAGATTTAGTTCCTTAACCATCTGCTGGGTTTGATAATCAGCCATTTCGGTTACACTCATTTTTTCTTGTGCAACACTACTAATGTTGCAAACAAGAATTATTATTATCGTTAGAATGTTATTTTTCATCTAGTTGTTTTTAATTAAACTTTAGTTTTCTAAACCATATATCTTTAAGACTTATGTTTACATTGATCATATTAAAACTTTCTCCTACCAGAATACCAGAAACTGTTCCACGTTGTCCGGTCGCATATGAAATATTAATCATAGACCCTCCTCTAACACTAATCGGAAAACCTATTCCTGCAGTTACACTGTAATTGTTGATTGTCTCATCGTTTACTTTTAGATATCCGGAATCATAATTAAATCCTGCTCTGAACTCTATATTTTCCCAATATTTTAGCCCTATCTCTTTTGCTCTATATTGAGCTCCAAGACTAATGATACTTTGATCCACATAATCACCAATGTCATCACTCTGATTAGTAAACCCCCATAAGTTTCCTTTATAGTCAAGATTAACAGTTAGTGAATTAAAAAACCTAGCGCTAGCTCCAAAACCTATCTCCAATGGTAGTTTAAAACTGTCGATCGCTAGATCATTTTCATCTTCTACCTCGGTTGGAATAAAGTCAAGACTCTTAGTTACACTTCTATCCTGTGAACCTTTAAGAGATGTTGGAGAATCTATTGTAAAACCTAAACTATATTGGTTATCTATCTTATATTGTAATCCAAACCCCAGTCTGAAACCGTTATAAAAATTCTCTTCTGTTATATTTAGAAAAGTTTCTTGAAAAATGATGTTTTCTATCTGATCGATAGCACCAAATAAGAATGAAGATTTAATACCTAAACTTAGATTATCATATAACCTGTATCCATAATGTAAGTTTAAGTCATTAAGACCCCCTGAACCAATAATATTGCTAATAAATTCATCTTGAGAACCTTCAATGTTAGTTTCAATTCCGATCAAAGCATATCCAACATCCGTAAATGGAACAATTGATAAACCCATTCCGGATCTTTCATTAAGACTAAATCCTATGGCTAGATTAGAAAAGTTAGAAGAAAATCTGTTTTCATCTTTATCATTAGTAGAAACTTTATTAAGCTCTCCTAAAAAACCAATGTCTAATAAAAAACTTTTTTCAGAAATACCTGTAAAAGATGCTGGGTTTAGTGTATTCAATAAGTAATTACTTTCCAAAGCAATTCCTCCTCTTCCCAGAGCGCTATTTCTTCCGATATTAGAATTGGTTTGTACACCTAATCCAAATAAGGAATACGGGGATCCTGTTAAAGAATTAGTTTGTGCTTTTGAAGTAGATATCCAAAAAAACAATACTCCGAGTATTTTTAAATAATTATTATTCATCATAAATAGCATACGTCAATATTAACCTGGCTCTAAAGTCCGTACTACTTTCACCTTCTAGTACAAAGCGATCTACAGTCTGATTAAAGTCTTGTGAAAAAAGCACTAATGCATTATCTATAATTGGAGCTTCTTGAAGTTCCTGCTCTAAATAAAACCCAATAGGTATTTCGTATATAACTTCATTAAACTCTATGTTTTCTTCATTGATGAGTGCAAAAACACCTCCTTGTCCATTAAATAATCTATCTATCAATTCATTGTTTTGATCTGCTATATCAACAAAAAGAGAATCCCTGATAGGTAGTGCATTACTAAAAGCTTGTGGAGGTGGTTTAATTTGTAGCGTGGCGTTAAGGATAGTTCCGGTACCGGGAATGTCATAAATTTTACGAATAGTAGGAAACTGAATACGAGTTGCATAACCAGTGCCTGCTTGGATATAGCTTCTATTCTCACTGTCTTTTGACAGCAAGTTAATTTCTTGATCAATTAATGGTTCAAGAAAGGTGTCTGCTACGTTACTTATAATGTTATTAAATGATTTAGGAGTAATTGTAGCAGAATTTATAGTTAAATCAAACGCTTCTTCATCATCCTCAAATTCTCCTGGAACGGTATAAAAAAAACGGAGATATGTGCTTTCACTACTTTTTGAAAACCCTATAATTGATGCGTCATCTTCGTCTCTCGGCTGTAATGTAAATCCCTTAAAATTTCTTCTTAATTCATCATCATCGTTAATATCTCCATCACGTATTAAATCGAACAGTGTTTGACCAAAAGCAATAGGTAAGGATATATGCAAAGAATCTTCGTCAAATGGTTCAGGGATATAGTTACGTGTAGCTATTGGAATAGTTTCATAAGGAAGTACACTGGTATTATAAAAGAAATCTTCTTCTGGATCTACTTCATCCGTCAAGACGTGAATATTAACTTGTGCAACATTAGTAGTATCACTATAAAAATATCGATCATACCCTAAAACTAAAGCAATACTATCTAGCTCAGCGTCATCCGGCAAATTGTAGTTAAGTGAGGTTAACTCGAAATAATTAGAAGCACGTACTGTACCAAAGAACTCATCTTTATATTGTCCTAATAATAATCTATTATTACTGGAACTATTAATACTATCAAACTTAAATGTAGATAATTCAACAGCAAAAGTATCAATAGATATTATACGAATATTAGAATCTGTAAAATCCTGACCTACCTCTAATGTAGGAATATCTTCTTCTCGATCAGAACAAGAAATTATAGACAATATTATTATTAATAAACCAAATAGTTCTCTCATTATTTTTTTATTTGAATAACAAAACAAAGAGACTGTTTAGAATTAAAAAACTAGAATCTACAAATTACAGATACCTCTATACCAGCTCCTGTTTTCTCTCTACCAATCTATTAAACAAGGTTTCATCGAGGTAAATCCTATTTTGGTATATAAAAAATGTATACCTGTATATCTTTTTTTTTGATGCTTTGTTGTTAAGTTATTTTTACACAAAATTTGTATTAAATGAAGTGTCATTTTACATTAATTATAATGCTTTCAGGAATTACTAATGCACTATGGGGACAGGATCCACAGGGTGAAATAGGAGGTTTTGAGTATTCGGTTATTCCTGATATTGGTGATACTCAGATAGAAAAATATGCTGCGAATCTAAATTTTGGGACTAAACTAGGAAAAGGTATGGTAGGCTTAGGTATTTCCTATACGCTGTATGATTTTCTATACAAGAAGGATTCTTTTATCGATTTTAATCTAGCATCCTATGAAAGAATTCATAATATACGATTTCGTATGTTTTATAGGTATATGATAAATGAATCCTGGTCAGGAAATATTATGTTTTCACCAGTTATATCCTCTAACTTAGAAGGAAGTCTAAGCAATAATGATCTCATCATAAATTCTATACTTTCGGTATCAAAAAAATGGGGTAATGACAAAACTTTTTCAATAGTAACATTTGGATTAGGTTTCGGAACTCCGTTTGGGGAACCTCAATTTTTTCCTGCTATTTCTTTTAGAAAAAAAATAAATTCTAATTGGAGTTATATATTAGGTATCCCAGAAACAAGTATAAACTATACTTACAGAGAGCGACATACTTTTTCAGGAAAAGCAAGTTTTAGTGGTCTTTTCGGAAATGCTTCTTCATCGGTTACTTTAGCTGATAGTAGTTTACAAACGAATACAAAATTACAGTATAATTCACTGAATACCGGAATCCAATATAATTATAGAATCCAACCCAATTGGACTACTACCATCAGTCTGGGTTATGCACCTTGGAACCAATTAAAAATACGAGACAATGATAATAATGAGCTGTATGATATAGAATCAAATAGTTCCTTTTACATATCTATGGGATTAAAGTTTAACTTAAATAAAACAAAGAATGAAAACAAAAAATAATCCATTTTTAATACATCTATTACAATTACAACAAATCTTGTTGGTATTACTAATGGCCCTTATCATAGTTAGTTGTTCTGATGATGATGATGATGAACTATTAGGAAATTGGGTAGAACGATCGGTTTTTGATGGAACTCCCAGAAGCAGTGCTATTGCATTTACTATTAATAATACGGGATATATGGGTACCGGGTTTGACGGGGATGATTACCAAAAAGATTTCTGGAAATATGATATAGAAGGTAATTTCTGGAGTCAATTGGCAGATTTCCCAGGAGTAGAGCGCAGTGCTGCAGTAGGGTTTACAATTAACAGCAATGGTTATGTAGGTACTGGTTTTGATGGCGACAATGAATTAAATGATTTTTATCAATATAATTCTTCAACGAATATGTGGTCTCCCATTACTGATTTTACTGGAGGAAGCAGGAGAGGTGCTGTTGCATTTAACTCTAGTTCT
The DNA here is from genome assembly GCF_003443695.1 of Aquimarina sp. AD1. NCBI lineage: Bacteria > Pseudomonadati > Bacteroidota > Flavobacteriia > Flavobacteriales > Flavobacteriaceae > Aquimarina > Aquimarina sp. AD1. Next base: position 4,895,783 of record NZ_CP031966.1, read on the forward strand.
TCTGGATATGTAGGAACTGGTTTTGACGGAGATAATGATAAAAAAGATTTCTGGAAATATAATCCAACTACTGATGAATGGATAGAATTAGTCGGATTTGGAGGTGATAAAAGAAGAGATGCAATGACATTTTCTATTGGAGATAAAGTATATTTGGGAACGGGTATTTCTAATGGTTTAAATCAGGAAGATTTTTGGGTGTTTGATACTACAACAGAAACCTGGAGTGCGCTAACAGATCTGGATGATAATGATGACTATTTTATTACAAGAAACAATGCTGTAGGCTTTAGTATAGGAAATAGAGGGTATGTTGCTTGTGGAAATGTTGGTTTAGGCTCATCAAACTCTATATGGGAATATAATCCTGCAACAGATCTTTGGGTAGAGAAAACAGAATATGAAGGTATATCCAGAGAAGATCCGATTGCCTTTTATAATGGATCACGAGCTTTTGTAGCATTAGGTAGAAGTGGAACTTTGTATCTAGACGATAATAGAGAATTTTTTCCACTTGAAACCGAAGATGAAGATGATTAATAATTATTAGCTACGGTCAGGCAGTGTTTTTACTTTTTCCAAAATCTCCTTCCATAAATACTGTCTGATCTATTTTAAATGACACGACATGAAAAAGTTTTTTAAATATACAATTGTCTTTGTAACAATCGTCATAGGTGTTTTAGTGTTGAGCTTCTTTCTTCAAAAGGAAACACTAAAGAATAATGACATATATACACTGAAAATCAATGAACGTGCGGAAAAAGAATGGTACTACGAAGTATATTTGGATTCTGAATTAATTATAAAACAAGAGACCATCCCAGGAGTTCCTGGAATACAAAGTTTTAAATCTAAAGAAGAAGCTAAAAAAGTTGGCACATTAGTAATTACGAAATTAAAATCTGGTACTATGCCAATGATATCATTAAATGAACTAAAGAAGTATGATATCACTTTCAAAAAATAACTATCTTGATCGATATTAAAAAGTAGTTACTTTGAAAAAAGGCTTTAGAATTAAAGAGATCTGGATCCACGTAATTATCTGGTTGTGTTTTTTTACATTACCGATTGTAATTGCTATTCCGGAATTAGATCAAATACGATTAGATTTTATTTATAGAGGACTTGGTAGCGTGGGTCTATTTTATATTAATTACTTATTATTAGTTCCCAGGCTACTTCTAAAGAAAAAAAACCTTTTATATATTATACTTTCTATTGGTGTTTTAGTCTCGTTTAATTACCTACTTAGAAATTTTTATCCAATTCCACCATTAGAAAGATTAGATAAGCACTTGGAGTTTGAAAATGAATTTCCTCCTATAAAAAATTTGAAATATGTTCTTCCAGCTATTTTCTCTTTTGTCTTTTTTCTTTTAGGAGGTATCTTTAGTCTTATTCTAGACTTCTATAAAAGAGATCAAATTGCTAAAGAAATAGAAGCAAAACGAACGGAAACAGAGCTTCGATTTCTAAAAACTCAATTAAATCCACATTTTTTGTTTAATTCATTGAACAGTGTATATTCCTTGGTACGTAACAAATCTAACGAAGCTCCTGAAGCAGTAATTACATTGTCCGAGTTAATGAGATATATGTTGTATGAGGCTAATCAAGAAATAGTATTTCTTAAAAAAGAGATTGATTATATAAAAAACTATGTATCGCTACAGCGACTTAGACTTACTAATAGTGAACAAGTAAAATTACTGATAAAAGGAAATTATGAAAACAAAAAAGTCTATCCCCTTTTATTGATTTCTTTTATTGAAAATGCTTTTAAATATGGTACAGATTTTAAGGGGAATACTATTATAGAAATAACAATTGAAGTTATTGAAAATAAACTTATGATGAGTATAAGTAATATTATAGGAACTTATAAAAAGAATGAAGATTCTTCGGGGATTGGTCTTAGCAATATAAAGAATCGTTTAGAGCTTTTATATAAAGATGCCCATACTCTTAATATAAAAGATGACAAGGACTATTATAAAGTTGATTTAACATTAACATTAATGTTGACATAACATGAAGTGTATTATAATTGATGATGAGCCATTGGCACTTAATATTATAAAATCCTATTGTGAGGATTTAGGTACTATAGAAGTTGTCGGAATTTTTACAAATGCACTAGAAGCATTAAACATTATAAACAATGCCAATATTGATCTTGTCTTTTCTGATATTGAAATGCCTCAAATCAATGGGATTGATTTTATTAAAGCTTTAGATCATAAACCACTTTTCATTTTTACTACTGCTTATTCCCAATATGCTATAGAAGGATTTGAGTTAAATGCAGTAGATTATTTGGTAAAACCCATACCATTTCCAAGGTTTATAAAAGCGGTCAATAGGGCAAAAGAAATTTTTGAATTTAAAAATAATAATAAAACACCTGATATAGCAAAGAAACCTCCCGAATCTATTACTGCTCCTGATCAGTTTATTTTTGTGAAATCGGAATATGAAAACATAAAAATAGAGTTAGGATTAATAAAATATATTGAAGGTCTTAAGGATTACTTGAAAATTCACATTACCACTGGAAAACCAAAATTAACCTTGATGAGTTTTAAAGCCATACAATCAAAACTTCCTGAAAATAATTTCATAAGGATTCATAGATCGTTTATAGTGAACATAAACTATATAGAAACTGTTCAAAAAAGTAAAGTAATTATTGATACAACTAGAATCCCCATTGGTGAGAGTTATAAAGCCGATTTTCTTAGAAGAATTGGTATTTAATCCAATTAATATTTATCCTTTCTTAACTAAGAATAATGTCTAAAATAAATTTAACTTTTTATAATTTGTATTGATTATTTCGGACAGCAAATAATTGATAGCTCCGAGTATTCATTTATAAATGTATTTATTTCTTTCAGATCTTGCACCAAAAAGTTTGAACTTTGAATCATCGGGGTCACTCAAAAAGACAAGCATTTAGCTTGTCTTTTTTTTGTTTTATAATATTAGCTTGATCCTGTTTTTCTGATAAATACGCTACTGGTAAACTCCAAAGAGGTTTGCTAAAATTTGGTTTTTTATAACATTTTATTGGTAAAATTTTATTAAATGTTCGAATGCTTAAGGTTTTTAAATACCTTAAATTGAGTGTGTTAAGCAAATTATTACACACTAATCGTCATAACCATGAAAAAATCAACTTACTTATTTACGTTAGTTTTCCTGTTAATAGGGAATTATACAATCGCTCAAACAGCGAGAGTTCAGTTAATACATAATTCACCAGATTTGGCAGCCGCCACGGTAGATATTTATGTAAATGGAAGTATCCCAGATGCTTCTTTGGATAACATAATGTTTCGAACAGCTTCTCCATTTTTAACCGTTCCAACAGATACGGCATTAACAATTGATATTACTGCTCCTGATGCAGTGGATAATAGTAGTCCTATTTTTACCAAACAACTAAACCTAGCAGATGGATTTACATATATTTTGGTTGCTGATGGTATAGTAAGTGACACAGGATATGAACCTAATATTCCTTTTGATGTTTTTAGTTATGCTTTTGGACAAGAATCTGGATTAAATGGAGTTTCTAATACGGATATTGTTTTGCATCACGGAGGAGTGGATGCTCCAACAGAGATTGATATTATTGATGGAGCGGCAGTGCAGGGAGCACCAGCAATTTTTAATAGTGCTGATTATGGAACTTTTGTTGGAAGAGATAATTCTGAAACTACTAATGGAAGATATAAATCATTGCCTTCTATTGATTATGTTATAAAGGTTACTGATGAAGCTACTGTAGAAACTATAGAAGCTTATGATGCCACGTTAACCGATTTAGAAGGGGTTAATTTAGCTGGTGATGCCGTTGTACTTGTTGCTAGTGGATTTTTAAATCCTACGGTAAATAGTGATGGAGCTGATTTTGGATTATTCGTGTTTAGTGCACTTGGAGGAGGTGGCGTTGGATTAGAAATTCCTGCAGTTCCTAAGGCTTCAGTTCAGTTGATTCATAATAGTCCGGATGCTGGCCCAGTAGATGTTTATGTAGAAAATGTATTAACATTTGAGGATGTGAATTTTAGAGTAGCGAGCCCTTTTTTCGAAACGTTTGCAAAAATTAACCTCAAAATTGATGTTAGACCTGCTAATGCTACTGCTACTTCTATTCCAGTTTTATCGGAAATAGTAACTCTAGATGAAAATAACGATTATATTATTGTGGTAGATGGTTTAGTTAGTGGTTCTGGCGCTAATGCATTGAATTATGAAATATATGATTTAGCAAGACAAGCAGCTAATGATAATACTAAAGTAGATGTTTTAGTACATCACGGATCACCAGATACTCCATCAGTAGATATTTTCGAAACAGCAATTACAAATGGAGCGGAATTAGTTGATAATATTTCATATACCGATTTTGACGGATACCAAACATTAGACCCTACAGCTTATGTTTTGGAGATAAGAGAAGAAGGAACAACAAATGTGCTTAATGAAAGTAATGCGGATATATCAGGATTTATTGGGCAATCTATAACAATTATAGCAAGTGGTTTGCTTACACCTTCATCAGGAAATGAAGATCAAGCGTTAGAGTTGTATGTGTTTACTTCTAGTGGAGGTGCAGGTATTGGATTAGGAAATACACTTTCTGTAGATGAATTTAATGAAAGTAATACACGAATTTGGCCGAACCCTGTATTATCCGAAGTAAATATTCAAATCCCTTTTTTATATAATAAAGGAACTGTTCAAATTTTTGATATTATAGGAAAACAAATGATTTCAGAGAATTTAGAGAAGAATACAGTAAATACTGTTGATGTTTCTCAACTTGGAACAGGGATATATATTCTTCAATTAAATATTGATGACAAAAACCTTACTACTAAAATTGAAATTAGATAGAATTTTTTAACATATTAATTTTAAAAGCATTTATAGAGAAAACAGGTCGCCTTTTGGTAACCTGTTTTTTTATAAAATGAAGTTTGTAATTCTAGTTTTGTTTTACAGTTAACGAAAATTTTGCGTTTTGATCGATAATAAGCACTTTTTAAAATACACAATAGAAGTATTAAGATTGAAAATTGTAAAATTCGTGATATATAGGAAAAATTGTGATTAAAAATAACCTGATGATGATTGTCTATTTAGGTTGTACTAATTGCTATAAACTTATCAGAGTAATGAAAAATATGTGTATTCCAAAGCTGTAAAATGTTATGGAGGTATACGAATAAATGTTCTCTTTACGTTATGATTAATAAAATGTATGATGAAAGTTGTTAGCATATGCTTATGTCTTTTTTTTATGTTTACGACGATAGATGTTAACTCACAAGCATATCTTGATGATGATAATCCTTGGATTCTTGGATTTGGATTAAATGTGATTTATGATTCTGGAGAAGGAATTAATGGAGTTTTTGATGTTAAAGACAACTATAATTATAGTAATCCATTTAGAATTGTCATAGAGAAAAGATTTAAGAATGATTATGGTTTTGAAGTTGCTGGATCTTTTAATAGATTTTTGGAAGGTAAAAATGTAAATGGAAGTATAGCAAGAGAGGATACCAATTTTTTTGGAATAGAAGGAATGTTTAAATATTACCTAACAAATCTATATCTTAATAAGTATAGAGCAATGTATGAAGGGTATATGAGTTCTGGCGTTGGCGTTGGATTTTATAATGGCGAAATGGCAACAACGGCTAATGTTGGTATAGGTGTTAATTACTATATTACTGAGAGTTTACGTCTTAATGGACAGGTTACTGGAAATTTTTCAGTGGATAATAGTAAAGTAGGAAGTAATTATATTCAATATAACCTTGGTTTTATTATAAGACTTAAGGATGATGATTTTAACTAAATAATAAATGGACCAAGAATATTTTGTGCACAAATCATCTTATGTGGATGATAACTGTAGCATTGGTAAAGGAACCAAAATATGGCATTTTTCTCATATAATGTCTTCAAGTCAAATTGGAGAAAATTGTAATATAGGACAAAATGTAGTGATATCTCCAGAAGTGATTATTGGTAATAATGTGAAAATTCAGAATAATGTATCAGTATATACAGGAGTGATCTGTGATGATGATGTTTTTCTGGGGCCTTCTTGCGTATTTACCAATGTGATTAATCCAAGAAGTGCAGTTAATAGGAGAGGGCAATATACTAAAACTCATATCGGCAAAGGTGCTTCCATTGGAGCGAATGCTACCATTGTATGCGGGCATGATATAGGCGCATATGCTTTTATAGGCGCTGGTGCTGTAGTAACAAAAACTATTAAATCATATGCTCTAGTAGTTGGTAATCCAGCAAAACAAATAGGTTGGATGAGTGAATATGGACATCGATTAAATTTTGATACCAATGGATGGTCTGTTTGCCCAGAAAGTAACGAAACATATAGATTAGAAAATAAAACTGTCTCAAAACAAAAAAAATGAACAAAAACTTTGCTATTGTAGGGGTAGGAGGATATATCGCACCCCGTCATTTGAAAGCTATTAAGGATACCAATAATAATTTAATCGCAGCCTTAGATAAATTCGACAGTGTTGGAATTATGGATAGTTATTTTCCGGAAGCTCATTTTTTTGTGGAGTTCGAAAGGTTTGATAGGCATATAGAGAAAATAAAAAGGAGGAAAAACATAGCATTAGATTATGTTAGTATCTGTACTCCTAATTACCTTCATGATTCTCATATAAGGATGGCATTACGAAGAGGAGCACATGCTATTTGTGAAAAACCAATAGTTATAAATCCTTGGAATGTGGATCAGCTGATAGAGATTGAAAATGAATCAGAACATAATGTATATTCGATTTTGCAGCTTAGAATTCATGAAAGTATTATTGCTTTAAAAAAGAAAGTTGATCAAGGACCAAAAGATAAAATATATGATATTGACTTAACATATCTAACTTCTAGAGGAAATTGGTATTATACTTCTTGGAAAGGGGATGTTTCTAAATCTGGAGGAATAGCAACAAATATAGGAGTGCATTTTTATGACATGTTATCATGGATATTTGGTAAAGTAACTAAAAATGTGGTTCATAAACTTACCGATGATACGGCTGCAGGATATTTAGAATTTGAGAAAGCAAGAGTACGATGGTTTTTATCTATTGATTACAATAATATTCCTGAAAAGGTTAAAAAAGAAGGAAAAAGAACTTACCGATCAATTACCGTAAATGGAGAAGAAATTGAATTTAGTGGAGGATTTACTGAATTGCATACAAATAGTTACAAATCAATCCTAAATGGCAATGGTTATGGACTAAAAGATGCAAGACAATCTATAGAAATTGTTCACGATATCCGAAATGCTTCTATTTCCGAATTAAAGAATGATTATCATCCTTTTCTAAAGTCTACTAAGGATGGACTTTTAAAAAGTAATGTTTAATCTCATAGATTAAACATTTAAATTATTTGGATAAGTGACCAGCCTCAAGAAAAAAGCTGTTGGCGGAGTAATCTGGAGTGGCGTAGATAAATCATCAACGATGTTGATACAATTTGTTTTTGGAATTGTATTAGCCCGTTTATTATTGCCTGAAGATTATGGATTTATAGGAATGATCACTATTTTTATAACCGTATCTCAGGCTATTGTAGAAAGTGGTTTCAGTAGAGCTCTGATCCAAAAAAAAGAAGCAAATCAGATAGATTATTCTACAACCTTCTTTTTTAACTTTTTGATAAGTATCTGTATTTATGGAATACTTTATATAGTAGCTCCTTTTATTGCGGACTTTTATGAAGAGCCTTTGTTGATAGACCTTATTAAAGTAGTTGGCCTTAATGTAATTGTTTCATCTTTTGCGATCATTCAGAGAACTATTTTGATTAAAAAAATCAATTTTAAGGCACAAGCTATTGTGAATATTACTTCTGGCTTAATCGGTGCTTTTGTTGGGATTGGTTGTGCACTCTCAGGTTTAGGAGTATGGTCATTGGTGTTACAATATTTATCTAGAAATTTTGCTACTTCAGTCTTGTTTTGGATTTTTAATGATTGGAGACCTTCCTTTATATTTAGTATAAACGCTTTAAAAAAACTATTTAATTTTGGGTCAAAAATTTTAGCATCTACATTATTATATGCTGCTTTTCAAAATATATATTTAGTAGTAATTGGTAAAATATACAAATCTGAAGAATTAGGGTATTATACCCGAGCTACTCTTTTTAAGCAAATTCCCGCAACATTAGTAACAACGATCATGCAAAATGTTACATTTCCTATATTGGTAGATGTTATAGAAGATGATGAACGTGTTAGGAAAATTATGAAAAGAAGTGTTCGGTTAACTTCCTTTCTTCTTTTTCCTATGATAACTATTTTAATAGCTTTTGCAAATCCACTAGTACTAGTGTTATTAACAGAAAAATGGTTACCAACAGTTGTTTTACTTCAAATTTTGGCAATTGGAGTTATATTTTTTCCTATCAATGCGATCAACTCTAATTTTATTAATGCAAAAGGGCGTTCTGATTTATTCTTAAAATTAGAAATTATTAATAATATCCTCATTGTAATAACATTGGGTATCACCTATAGTTTTGGGATAGAAATAATCGCTGTGGGATATGTCATAGTATCATTTATAGGCTTTTTTACATATGCTTATTATAGTGGAAAATATATCGGTTATTCTGGTTTCAAACAAATAATTGACATGTTACAATATGCCTTTGTTAGTATATTTTTAACTGCAGGGAGCTATTTTTTGTGGAGTTTTATAGAGGATCAATTATTATATCTTGTATTAGGAATATGTACTGTAGGAATTGGATATATAGTCTGCGCGCATCTTTTGAAATTTGACGAATATGAAGAAATAAAATCTATTATCCGAAAGAAAATAGGAAAAGCATCTTGAGAGTTATACATATCATATCAACTTTAAATTTAGGTGGTGCTGAGAATTTTGTGGTTCAATTCGCTAACCAACAATCTGAGACTGATGAAATAATAGTCGTTGTACTGAGGCAATCAGATGCATATCATAATTATATTTCTAAAATTAACGCTAGAATAAAGTTGATTCAGCTTGATTGGAAAAAGAAGTATAGTGGTATTCAATTTATTGAATTAGATCGGGTTTTAAAAATAGAACGACCCGATATCATTCATGTGCATTTACACAATCCACTATATTATGTATACGGATTATCATTCATAAGAAAGAAGTATAAGTATGTGCATACCATGCATAATAGTTTTACTATTTGGAAACCAGTTATGAGGTTGTGCAATAGGTTACGATTTTTAAATAACAGTGTATTGCACATTTGTGTGTCAAGATCAATTTATGAAGAATTAAAACTGAATTTTCCTAAATTAAAAACTACATATGTAGAAAACGGAATACAAAGGTATCAACCACTAAGAAGTCAGCAGCAGGTTAAAGATTATTGGAATCAAAGTTTGAAATGTAAGGAAACGGATTTTAAATTTTTAATGATAGCTAATAATTCTCCATTTAAAAATGTTTCATTACTGATTGATGCCTGTAAGATTTTACAAATGAAGTATCCTCAAATAAAGTGTTTAGTGGTAGGCAACGTAAGCGAAGAGAAAAGAATATCTGAAAACATTTTTTTCTCTGGAGTACAGAATGATGCTGCTGATTTTATAACACAAGCAGATGCTTTATGTGTGGTTTCTACAGAAGAGGGAATGCCAATTGTTGCTTTAGAAGCCTTATCCTTGGGAGTTCCTGTAATTTCTACTCCTGCAGGAGGAATGAAGGACGTAGTTAATCATGGATATAATGGATTTATTACAAAGGATTTTACAATAGAATCATTTTGTAACAATGTTTTAACCTTTTTACGGTTATCAGAAGAAGAAAGAAAGTTGTTGAAATTAAATGCGAAAGATTCTTTTTCAAAGAAATATTCGATTAATCAAGCTCATCAATCTTACTTAAAAGCTTATAAAGCGCTATGATCTGGAATAAAACATACTCAAGTATTGCAATACTATTTTCAATAGTAGTATTGTTATTCCACATATTGTTGTTTTCGGAGTATACGATGCCATTGTTAATTCTATTAGGAGGATTAGGAACTATATTTCTGTTTTTTGTAGCCTTATATCAATATGCAAAGTATTGGGAATTTACAAAACAATTCAAAAAGAAACTATTTTTACATAGTGTCGTATATAGAACATTGGCGGTAATTGCGATGTATGTGCTTACGATGTCTTTTGATGCGGATAGTCTACCTTTTGAAATTGGTGCGATTGATTCTGTAAATTACCATATTTCGGGAGAATTGGTAGAGCAAGCACTTGAAAAGGGAATTAGCATTCAGAATGAACTATCAGGATTTTGGAAAGGAGCTTCGGATTATGGTTTTTCAGTTATTATTGGTTTTCTATATTATATTTTTGGTGCGTATCCTTTGGTCGTTAAAATCTTTAATATTCTTGTAGGGAGTTTGATAGCAATAAGGATTTATCAAATTACGCAGTATGTTTTTGATGAAAAACGAGCCAGATTATCTGGAATCTTAGTGATGCTAATGCCGCCTCTCTTGTGGTTTAGTAGTATGGTGCTAAAAGAAACCTTTTTGATGTTTATTATTGTCAATGTTGGATATTTGATAATAAAACTAGTACACAATGCTAAGTTTAAGTGGCTTATTTTAGCACTTATTGTCTTTCAGGTAGCAATTACGTTATATTTTAGAACGGTAATAGCTCCTTTATTGTTGATATGTATTTTACTACAGATTATATTTCTAAAAACTAGAAAAAAGAATTATCGTATATTATCTATATGTGTTTCTGTTTTAATGGTCTATGGCAGCTATATTGTTGTGGAACAATTAGGGATGAAGGAGAGTGTTGATACTATTATTGCCGCTAGCCAAAACCAATTTGATAACGAACTGTCATATGCGGCACAATCGAGAGGTATTAGTTATACCAAAGCGATTGTAGCACCTTTATTAATTGCCGGAGCAATTGTTACCCCATTTCCATCCTTATTAAATTTTGAAGAAGCTCAATTAGGAATCTATGCGCATTTTTTTAATGAGATCATACGAAACAGTTTGTACTTTTTTGTTTTTGTTGGACTTTTTAGGATTGTAAAACATAGAAATAAAGGGTCTGTTTTTATATCCAGCTTTTCTATAGGATATATTTTAATTCTAGCAATTTCTGGAATTTCATTTCAAGATAGATTTCAGGTATTAGCATTACCATTTTTAATCATTTTCATGGCAGATGGAATTTTTACAAATTATCTAAAAAAAATAATGCATTGGAAAATATACTTATGCTTCATTTTCCTAGCTATTTTAATGTGGAACTTATTTAAACTTTCTAACAGAGGACTCTTATAAATGATGGATCATTTTATCATATCAAAATCAAAAGATAAATTGCCTAAGGAGCATCAACTAAAATTAACTGATGCTTGGTATCTAAATATTGATGGAGAAAAGTATGAAGAATATCTTGAAGGAGATGTTAGAATACTAGTTTTTGGAGATTATATAGGGACTAAAGAGCAATTGTTTACAATAGATGTTAATCAAATTCCTAAATTGAAAGGTAATTTTTATGCTATTGTAATAGAAGAAAATCACCTGAAAATATATAGTAGTTTTCTAAATGTTCTACCTCTTTATCATACCTCTGATTTTGAATATATATCCTCTTCAATAGAATATATCCGTAAAAAATCAGATAAGAAATTCGAAATGGACAAAAAGTTCATTTTAGAGAGCTTGTTGTTTAATTATGGATTCTTTAATCGAACACTTTATAAAGGAATAGAGCTAGCACCTTGTCATTATTTTTTAGAATTAACTAAAGAAAAAAGTACGATTAAAAAACATTTCGATACGGTATCTCTTTTTACTCAAGAACCTTCTAAAGGATCAAAAACTGCGGATAAAATAAGTGCATTATTCATAGAAACTACTAAAGAGTATTTTCCGAAAGATACTTTTGATATTGCTTTCACTAGTGGTTTTGATGGTCGAACATTAGTAAGTTGTGCTACACATTTTGATAAAAAATTCAATACTTTTTCTTTTGGGAAATTAGAGAATGAGGATGTAGCAATACCAAAAGAGAATGCTAAGGCTATTGATATACCCTATCAATATTTTGATCTGGGGAGCAAAGAGTACATAGAAGAACATTACATAAAAAATGCAAATGAATATAATAGTTTATACCCTAGTGGTAATGGATTGATTTATTCACACTTTTTATACAGTACTAAAGAAATAACTAAAAAATCTAAATATCTTATTTCGGGAGTGGTAGGAAGTGAGTTATTTAGAGCATTGCATTTAACTGGAGCTGTAACTTCACAAGCTTTGGTTGATATTTTCACTAGTACTACTGCAGATGAAATTAGAGATCGAATATTAAAAGCAAAGCCTTTATTGATTATTAATAGAGAAGATTTTGCCGAAGAATTAGAGGAATTAATAGAAGAATTAATTAACTATAAAGAATCAATCCCGAAGGACCTTACACCAAACCAACAATTCTACACGTTTGTGTTTGAAGAGATTTTTAGGAAGTTTTTTGGGCAATGGATTTATATCCAGATGAGCTATATCAAGGTAAGAACTCCTTTTCTGGATTATACCTTCATAAAAGAACTTCTAAAAACACAATACGCAGGTGCGAATAACGATTTTTTTACAGAAAACCCTTTGAAAAGGATGAAGGGTCAGTACATATATGCGGACATTATTAAAAAAACCAATACTCAAATTTATCATCAAAAAACAGGAAAGGGATATCGTCCAAAAGATGTAAGAGAACCTTTTGGTTTATTCAATATTTTGTTCCCATTTATTAAAAAGCGATTAAAAAGAAAAGTTAAACAAACGAACCTGGATAACCTTGGAATTATTTCAGGAACCTTAGCGCAACAGAATAACTTTAAAAGTCTAATCCAAGAAACAGAATGGATAGATCAAAAATATGTACTCAATATTTTAGATAGACTCTCCCCTTATACAAATGAAAAAGAAAGAGATACTTTATTGATGACTATATCTCTTATAAGTGCGCTAAAACAAAAATCTAATCAATCAAATAAATATTTGCTTAATGAATAAAATTATAGCACTTACCGATTATAAAGAAAAATTTGGATCCAAGCACTTTGATACTCCTTACCGCAGTGGTATGGATAAAAATAAATTATCAAGTTATTTTAAAGCTTCAGGCTATGAGGTAATTTTTAAATGCTTTAATGAGGTATCTGTTCAGGATGAAGATCTCAAAAATATACCTGTAATCTATACTTCTTCAGAAGATATAGGATATCGCTATAAATCATATATAGAAGATGTGGTGTTTGCACTGGAACTTGTAGGGACCAAAGTTCTTCCGGAATATAAGCACCTTAGAGCTAATAATAACAAGGTGTTTATGGAGTTAATGCGCGAAGTCTGTGATATGCGGCCTCCATTAAAATCAAGAGTTTTTGGTTCCATGTCTGATCTTGAAAAATCGATAGAAGAACTTTCTTTTCCTTGTGTCTTTAAAGAATCAGAGGGGGCGTCTGGTAGGGGAGTAGCCCTCGTAAAAAGTAAGCAAGAATTAATTGCTAAGGTAAAAGCAAGTAGTCAAAAAAGGAACTACCTAGAAGATGCTAAGGATTATGGTAGGGCTTTAAAACATAAAGGGTATATCAAAGAATCTATTTATCGTGATAAGTTTATTGTGCAAGATTTTATTCCTAACCTTAAAAACGATTGGAAAGTATATGTTTTTGGAGATAGACTATATACTTTTAAACGACCAATATTAAAGGGAAGAGGTATTAAAGCAAGTGGTGGTGGATATGATAATTATTTATATGATTTAGATGCTGAGGCGCCAGAAGGAATGTTTGATGTGGCGCTCGATGTTTTTCGAAAATTAAATGTACCACATCTTTCTATAGATATAGCATATGATGGAAAACAATTTTATATCATAGAGTTTCAATCTCTGTACTTTGGAACGGCAGGTATACCTTACTCAAAAGGGTATTTTTCTAACAAAAAAGGGCGATGGGAATTTGTAAAGGAAAAATTAGAAATCGAAAAAGTATATGTCGATAGTATCATATCCTTTTTGAAGTAGTAAACAAAATGAATATACTTTTTGTAAGTAGCGGAAATTCTAAAAACGGTATTTCTTCATTGACTAAAAATCAAGGAGAATCTATTATGGAATTAGGTCATCAGGTAACTTTTTTTACCATTAAAGGAAAAGGAGCTATAGGGTATTTTAAAAACATTTTTACGTTAAATAAATTTCTAAAAAACACACATTTTGATGTGGTACACGCGCATTACTCATTAAGCGCTATTGTTGCATCCTTAGCTGGTGCAAAACCCTTGATTGTTTCATTGATGGGGAGTGACGTTAAGGCGTCGGCAATATTAAAATATGTAATCAAACTTTTTAGCTGGTTGTTTTGGAAACAAGTTATTGTAAAATCTCAGGACATGAAGGATGATTCAGGATTAAAGAAAGCCAATGTTATACCTAATGGAGTAAACTTTAAAAAGTTTAAGCAGATTCCTAGATCAGAGGCAATTATAGAAACAGGCTGGGATTATAATAAGAAACATATTTTATTTGCTGCGAACCCTGATAGACCTGAGAAAAATTTTGCATTGGCGAAGAAAGCTTTTTCCTTAATAGATAATGATGAGGTAATATTGCAAAAACTAGTGGATATTCCTAATAAGAAAATGCCATTTTATTTTAACGCATCTGATGTTATCTTATTAACCAGTCTTTGGGAGGGATCACCAAATGTGATTAAAGAAGCAATGGCTTGCAATTGTAAAATTGTAGCTGTTAATGTGGGGGATATAAAACAAGTTATTTCATCCACTAAAGGCTGTTTTGTAACAAAATTTGATCCAAAAGAAATTTCAGAAAAAATAAAAGAAGCCCTCAATTTAGAGGATAAAACCAAAGGAAGAGCAAATATTAATTATTTAGATTCGGAACTAATTGCACATCAATTGGTGAATGTTTATAAAAACTCTCAGCCTTAAGAAACTAAACATGATACAATCCAATATAGATAATATATCAGAAAAACAGTGGACAGAATTGTCTAAATGTAATACGGCCAATTTTTTTCAATCTAAAGTAGCACTTCATTTTTTTGAATCTGTAGGAACTGAAGTTTTTACTTTTGCTTTAGAAAAAGACAAGGAAATTGTAGTTTTTCTTTCAGGAATTATTCAGAAAGAAAAAGGTGTGAAAGCTGGTCTTACTAGTCGCGCGATTATTTATGGTGGTCCAATAATATCAGACAATGCAGAAGAGAAGAATATTTTGGAAGTATTAACATATGCTGTAAGTTATCTTAAAAAGAAAGCAATATATATAGAGATGAGAAATTTAAATGATTATGGAGATTATAAAGAAGTATTCAAAAAAGCAGGTTTTGAGTATGTACCACATCTTAATTTTCATTTAAACTGTGTGGATGAGGCTGTTATGCGTAAACGAATGAGCAGTAGTAAACTAAGACAAGTTAAAAAGAGTTTAAAAGAAGGAGCGGAGATAAAGGAAGCGCAAGATCAAAACGAAATAGAAGCATACTATGCGATTCTTGAGAATTTATATAAGACCAAAGTTAAAACTCCATTGCCTAATTTGGATTATTTTATTAGAATGTGGAAAGATAAGGTTGCTAAGTTTTTTTTGATAATATATAAAGAAGAAGTACTTGGTGGAATTGTATGCCCCGTTTTGGATAACAAAGTTATTTATGAATGGTTCGTTTGCGGTAAAGATGGAGTTTATAAAAATATATACCCTAGTATATTAGCTACTTGGGCAGCAATGGATTACGCTGTTAAAAATAAAATTCCTCGATTTGATTTTATGGGAGCAGGAAAACCTGATGAAGATTATGGTGTACGAGAATTTAAATCTAAATTTGGTGGAGAGCAGGTTGAACACGGTAGATTTCTCAATGTCACACAACCATTATTATATAAAGTAGGAAAAACAGCTGTCAAAATTTTAAAAAGTATTTAAATGCGTATACTTATCGATATAGGTCACCCAGGTCATGTGCATTTGTTTAAGAACTTGGCTAAAGAAATGCAGAAAAAAGGGCATACTTTCTTATTTACATGTAGACAAAAAGAGTTTGAAATAGAACTGATGAAAGCAGAAGGTTTTGAATTTGTCTCATTTGGTAAAAAATATAATTCTACAGTTGGAAAAATGTTTGGATTATTAAAGTTCGATTTCATGACAGTTGTACAAGGACTTAAATTTAAACCAGATTTGTTTATGAGTCACGGGTCACCTTATGCAGCTCATGCCGCAGCAATATTAAGAAAACCTCATGTATCTCTAGAAGATACAGGGAACATGGAACAGGTAAAATTGTATTTGCCGTTTACAAAAAGTGTCCTTACTTCTACAGCTTTTCATAAGAGTTTAGGAGACAAACAAATCGAATATGCAGGATATCACGAGTTGGCATATTTACATCCGAATTATTTTACTTCTGATGTTAAAGTTTATCACACTTTGGGTATACCAGAACAAACTCCTTACGTTGTTTTACGATTTGTGTCTTGGAATGCAAGCCATGATGTTAATCAATCGGGGTTGACTATGACAGAGAAAAGAGAGTTACTTCAACATTTAGATAAAAAATATAAAGTTTTTATTTCTTCAGAAGGTCAGTTACCCGATGAGTTTAAAGAATATCAAATAAAAATACCTCCAGAAAAAATGCATGATGTATTGGCTTTTGCGGAAATGTTCATTGGAGAAGGCGCTACGATGGCATCAGAAAGCGCAATTTTAGGTACTCCCGCAATATATATAAATAGTATTATGGCGGGTACAATTGATGAGCAGGTAGATTATGGATTACTTTTTAATTTTCAGAAAGGAGAAGGAGTTATGGAGAAAATTAAGGAATTAGAAAATACTTCTAATCTGCAAGAGGCTTTTGGAAAAAAGAGAGAACAACTTTTAAAAGATAAAATAGATGTTACTGCATTTTTAATATGGTTTGTGGAAAATTTTCCTCAGAGCCATCGGACTATGAAAAACGACCCAAAATATTACCATAATTTTAGCTAATGGATTTTACCGTAAAAAAGTATAAGGACTTATTACAGTCATTAATTAATCAAGACTATTCATTTCAGACATTCGAAGAATTCATAAACAGGCCTAATAAAAGAGCCATTGTATTGAGGCATGATGTTGATTTATTACCTCAAAATTCTTTAGAATTTGCAAAAATACAAGCCAATAAAGGAGTGAAAGGAACATATTATTTTAGAGCGGTTCCTCAAAGTTGGGATGAAGATATCATCAAGCAGATAGCGTCGTTAGGACATGAAATAGGATATCACTATGAATGCTTAACAACCTGTAATGGAGATTTGAAAAAAGGGATAGAAGATTTTAGTAAAAACTTAAAAGCGCTTCGTGAGTTGGCTCCGGTAACAACAATCTGTATGCATGGTAGTCCAATGTCTAAGTATGATTCTAAGGATCTTTGGAAAACTTACAATTATAAAGATTTTGAGATTATTGCAGAGCCTTATTTTGATGTAGATTTTGAACAAGTTTATTACATTACAGATACTGGTCGTCGTTGGGATGGTCATGCAGTTAGTGTTAGAGATAAGGTACAAACATCATTTAATAAAACTTTTCATACAACAACGGAAATTATTGAATCATCCGATTCTTTGGCTGATCAATTAATGTTTACATTCCATCCGCAACGATGGAGTGATAACAGAGTATTATGGACTAAAGAACTTATATTACAAAACATGAAAAACCTTGTGAAAAAGTATTTTTTTGTGAGTAAATAAAGAATAGAGCTACAAGGGTTTTGTAATTATTTAAGTCTTTTAAGAATCATAAATACGTTGTAGTAAAAATTGCATTTAAGCAGTTTTTATTTCATTTTATCGAAAAACCATTCAAATTTTTTGGATAAATTATTAAGTAAGTTAGAAACATTTTTAATTTGATTTTAGAAATTTAAATTGATAGTTCATTTAGTCATAGATAACTTGATTTTTGGTTTTATGTGTAAAAGTAACATGTTTAATGTATCTAAAAGTTTTGTCATTAGACTTATATAAGTTGCTTGAAATTAATATAATATTATTTAAATAAAACCGTTGATACGTAGTATAGGGTTTGACAATTAATTATTTACATAGTTCCTAAAATACTATTGTTTTGAATAATTGTTATTCTTTATATGGGTCATTCACACTTAACTAAAGGCTCACACAAAAATGATTACCAAATTTGCCCCATTTGTCGATTCACAAATCGAAAAGTTATTGAGTTCTGAAGATTTAGAGAATGTTTATGCCATCTCTGATCAAGATTGGGACGTGAGTATTAAAGAGTTAGTTGTTAAAGAAGCTGGAGAAGAAACCTTTGATTTTATTTCAGAGTATGCTACTTATAAACCCAATGACGTTCATATTATCTCTACACGAACAAGATTTAATATAGAGAAAATAACGAAAGATAGATATCGAACAATTGTTAATCTTAAGAGGGTTAATGATTTTAGAAGAATAAATAAATACTTTCAGTCTGTTAATTCTAAACTACCTAAGGGAGGAGTTTTTATAAATAAAGTAGAAACTCACGCTGTTCGGAAAAATAGGATTTTCAAAAAACTCCCAAAACCATTAAATTATTTGTATTATTTAGGTGACGTTATTCTTACACGAGTGATTCCTAAATTAAAATGGACCAAGGGATTGTATTTTCATATTACTAAAGGAAAGGGAAGAGTGCTAACAAAAGCAGAAACCTTTGGACGTTTATATTCTTGTGGATTCGAAATTTTAGAAGAAAGAACAATTAATAATGAACTTTATTTTGTAGCTAGAAAAATAAAGGAACCTATTTTTGATCACGATCCAACATATGGTCCTTTGATAAAATTAAATAGATTAGGCGAAAATGGGAAGACGATAAAGGTTTATAAATTTAGAACTATGTATCCGTTTTCTGAATATTTACAACAATATGTTTTTGAAAAAAACAATCTAAAGGAAGGTGGTAAAATCAAAAATGATTTTAGAATATCACATGAAGGAAAAATAATGAGGAAGTATTGGATTGATGAACTTCCGATGATTATTAATTTAATTAAAAATGAAATGAAACTAATCGGAGTAAGACCTTTAAGTAGTCATTACTTTAGCTTATATCCTAAAGAACTTCAGGAAAAAAGAACAAAAGTGAAACCAGGTTTACTTCCACCGTTTTATGCGGATATGCCAAAAACTTTAGACGAGATTGTTGCTTCAGAAACAAAGTATCTGGAAGCATATGAAAAAGCTCCGATAAAAACTGATATCGATTATCTAATTAAAATCATGAAAAATATACTTCTTCGTGGTAAAAGAAGTTGTTAACTTAATTAACCCTTATTCTGTTAAACATTTATACATGATTATTAAAAATTTGAAAAACTTTCCTTTTTTCGTATTGATTATATCTTTGTTAGTTTCTTGTGCTTCTCGTAAAGATATAGTTTATTTTAAGGATATAAGAAATGCTCAAGAGAAGGAAATTAAAATAGAATACAATACTACGTTTCAAGCAGATGATTTACTGGCTATCACAGTTTCTTCTTCTGATATGCAAGGACTAGAGCCTTTTAACTTACCCGCGGTTTCTTTCAATGCGATTCCAGGTAGTGCAGTTGGACAACAAAAACAGCTTACTTATTTATTAAGAAAAGATGGGACAATTGATTTCCCAGTTTTAGGGAAGGTACCATTGGCTGGATTATCATTAATAGAGGCAACAGAATTACTGAAAACAAAATTATCATCTTATATAAAGACTCCTATAGTCCATATAGAATTGGTTAATTTTAAAGTAACGGTTTTAGGAGAAGTAAATAACCCAGGCACCTATACAATTCCTAACGAACGTATTAGTATTATTGAGGCGTTAGGCTTGGCGGGGGATCTTACTATTACAGGAGTAAGAAATGATATTTTAGTAATTAGAGAACAAGAAGGAGTATATAAATACTATAGAGTAGATATTACTTCTGATCAAATTTTTAATTCCCCAGTTTTTTATTTAAAACAAAACGATGCAATATATGTGACACCTAATAACGCACAGATAAAGTCATCTTCTTACAATAAGAACACTCCAATTTGGATATCTGTAGCATCTGTACTAGTGTCTTTAGGAATATTATTAACACGTTAATTCTGTGGAGATTAAGCAAAATACAAACATGGATTACGAATATCAACAAGAATCAAGTAATCTTACCTTAAAAGATCATATAAGTAAATATCTAAGATTTTGGAAACTGTTTCTTGTATCAGGTATTTTGTTCATCATATTAGCGTTTCTGTATCTAAAATATACATCGGTTCAATATAAGGTAACAGCAACTATTTTGATCAAAGGAGAAAAAACAGGAATGTTATCTGAACTCTCCGCTTTTGAAGATTTAAATATTGTAGAGACAAATAATAAAGAGGTAGAAAATGAAATAGAGATTCTAAAATCTCGACCATTGTTTGAGAATGTAATAAGGAAACTTAATGCGCATCATCAATATTTTACCAAGACAAAGTTTTCGAAAAGATTAGTAGAATTATATGAGAATAAACCTTTTGAAGCCAAGTTTATAAAGGATTCATTGCTACAGGATATATCGGCCGATTTTACAATTACAATTAATTCGAAAAATTCATTTACAATTAAAGAAGAAGAAAAAGATTTTATTAAAGAAGGAGTTTTTGGCGAAGTAATATCAACAAGAATAGGTAATGTTATTCTCGTTCCAGATAATAATTTTATAGAACTTTTTTTAGACAATGAAATTTATCTTTCTGTACAACCAATAATGGATGTGGTAGAAGAGTATAAATCAAAAGTGAGTATCGGTTTGGTTAATAAAGATGCAAATGTGATCTCTTTGAGCATAAATACTACTACTAGAGCGAAGGCTAAAGATCTATTAAATGGATTGATAGAAGAATATAATCTTGATGCCATCAGGGACAAAAACTTGATTTATGAAAATACAGCAAGTTTTATTAAAGAACGACTTACTATTATCAATTCAGAATTATCGGATATAGAACAAGGAGTAGAAGTTTTTAAAACTTCTAATAGTCTAACGAATGTAACCTCTGAAGCAGAATTGTTTTTAGAAAATTCATCCGAAAATAAAAAAGAAGTTCTAGAAACCAGTACTCAAATTGGACTCGTTAACTTTATGAACGATTACTTAAAAAAGAATAGTGAAGGATTATTGCCAGCAAATCTTGGTTTTTCTGATGGTTCTATCTCAGGTACAATTACTCTATATAATGAAATTGCTCTTAGAAGGGATGAGGTACTTAATGGGACTACCCTAAAAAATCCTATTGTTGTTAGCCTAAATGAGAAACTTGAAAACCTCAAATTAAGTTTAAAACAGAGTCTAAATAATCAGAAGACTTCTTTAAAAATTAAATTAAGAAATTTAGAGCGACAAGATGCGGTGATGAATTCTAAAATCAATTCTTTACCTAGACAAGAAAGAGAGTTAAGAGATATCGTTAGACAACAAGAAATTAAGGAAACACTATATCTTTATTTATTACAGAAAAGAGAAGAAACTGCAATTTCACTTGCTGCTACCGTTGCTAATGCAAAAATAATAGAAAGAGCTTATAGCTCTAAATTCCCGGTTAAACCTAAAAAACGTATTGTTTTTCTAGTAACTATACTATTATCCTTTTTGCTGCCCTCAATAGTGATTTTTTTCTATGATCTTTTGGATGTAAAAGTTAAAGGGAAAAAAGAAGTTCAGAAACTTATTGATATACCGATAGTTGCTGAAATACCAGGTACAGATACTAAGGAACAATTTCTTATTTCTAGAGATAATCGCTCTATAGTGGCTGAGTCATTTAGAATTTTTGAGAGTAATCTAAAGTTTTTACTTTCTGAAAATGCAGATAAAGGTAAAACTATTTTGGTAACATCTTCTGCTACAGGAGAAGGTAAAACGTTTATTTCTACAAACCTTGCCATTGCTTTAGCTGACCCAGATAAGAAAGTGGCTTTGTTAGGATTAGATCTTAGATCACCTAAAATCTTAGAGTATCTTAATTTAGAAGATTCTGTGGGAGTGACTAACTATATAAGAGATGAAAAACTTGTTTTAGAGGATATCATTATTGGCTTAGACAATGTTCCAAATATGGATGTAATAAATTCTGGAATTATTCCTCCTAATCCAATTGAGTTGTTAAAAAGTAAACGTTTTCAAAAATTAATTATAGCATTAAAAACTCAGTATGATTATGTTGTTATTGATACACCGCCAGTGAGTTTAGTTGCCGATGCATTATTGTTCACGGATTATGTAGATCTATGCATTTATGTAGTAAGATCAGGTTTTACAGATAAGAGACTTTTATCTGTAGCAGATAGCCTTTATCAAAATAAACGTTTTTCTAGTATGACTGTTTTAATTAACGATGTCGAGACACATAGTAAAAATTATTATGGATATACATATGGTGGTGGTGTAATAGAGAAAAAACCGTGGTGGAAGAAGAGAATTATGAATAATAAATAAAGTAAAGAGTTTTTATAACTTTTAATCATGTAACCTTGATTGAAGTTGTGCTTTAAGTTTATCCGTTGATTATCAGTTGAATGAATTGAATGATTTTTGAGTAAAATACAATTTCATCCTACATTTTTAATAGTGCTTTGCTTTTTATAGATATAATATTGTGTTTTAACGTTTTTCGTTATTATTTCTTTAGCTAGATCGTAAATTAAAATTTAAATATTATTAATTTATGGTTACATAAATCACTTAATTAATTCTAAAATATAAAATTATGGCTCCGAAGATTACTCAACCTTTTTTTCTAGAGAATAGAAAGAAGAAACAATATCACTTGGATATTTTTAGAGAAAAAGCATTCATGTTAAGATCTGTTATGATGCTAATAGGTCTCTTTTTGATATCTTCAATTAGTGCACAGAACATTGAAAATAGAACTTCTTGTACAATTTCTGTAGATGCAGGAACTGATCAGGTTGTTTGTGACGGACAGATGGTAACCTTAACAGCTACTTCTGCTAATCAGAAAGAGTGTACTTCGTGTGTTGGATATAAGATAAAGAATACGAAATTTTGTGATAGACAAGAAAACAAATATGTGGTTTGGCTATCTGATGATAATGGTGATGTTAAATACCTCTCTAATGTAGATTTAGAATGGAAAGAACTAGGAAATGAAGAGGCTACGCTTAAGGGTATGGTAACAGATGGTCGCGATAATTATATTGTTGATGTTATTTTTACAAATGGAACTAAAACAGCCCCAGAAGGTAGCCCAAAAGAGCATTGGTGTAATCAAGAAAACTCTTCAGATTGGGAATATTATAAAGAATTTTCTGGAACTATTGTTAAAGAAGATAATAGTTGGTCAATAAATCTTTCAAGAAGAGGACCAGCATTTCAATTAGGAGAAGGTGCTAATATTACAGAAAAGAAGAAAGGAAGATTAGGAGGTTCTGGATGGTTTGATACTAATGATAGCGTATATAAAATAGGAGATTTCAATATAAATATTGGACCGTGTAATTCATCAGAGACAACGGACGAAGTAAATTATCTTTGGTCTAATGGAGAAACTACACCATCAATTACTGTTTCAGAAAGTGGTACATATACTGTTTCTGTTGAAGATTGTAAAGGATGTAATGCGATGGATTCCGTTGAAGTTGTAATCGAGGAATTTGTAATAGATGCAGGAGAAGATCAAACAATTGTAGAAGGTAATTCTATGACTTTAGATCCAATATCTGATCCTGAAATCGATCGTCGAGAATGGTCTGTAGATGGAGTTATATTTTACACTACAGTTTCTCCAAGCAGATCCCCAACAGTATCTCCTGAACAAACAACTACATATACAGTTCATGCCTTTAAGGGAGAGTGCGTTTATGAAGATACAGTAACAATTACAGTAGAACCTTGTAATTTCTCGATAGATTTAGGAGATGATAGAACAATCTGTAATAACGAGCCTATTACTATTACACCGATTATTTCCGGAAACGATGCAGGAGCTTGTACTACTTTTGATGTAGAGAATACTAATTTCTGTAGTGGTATCAATACATATCTTGTAAGTCTGGGTAATCAGCAGAATAGAGTGTATTTGGTTAACGAAAATGTACAGTGGGAAGAAGTTGATGATACTACAGCTAGAATGGAAGGAATTGCGGTAAATAGTCAAGATGCAAATGATACTTATCAAATTTCTGTGGTATTTACACAGAAAACAACAATTCCACCAGCAGAAAGTCCTAGACTACATGGTTGTTCTTCTGATGTAAATGCAGATGGTTGGGAATATTATCCAGAATTCAATGGAACGATTACATCATTAACAACCAATGATGTTATTAATGTGTCAAGAAGAGGACCTTCTTTTCAAGTTGGAAAAGGCGCTAATGATACAGAGTTAGTATCCGGAAGAGCAGGAGGTTCAGGTTGGTTCATCACAGATGAAGATTTATATGAGATAGGAGACTTTAATTTTAACTTAGGGAACTGTGTTGTAAATGGATCCATGATTTATGAATGGTCTACAGGAGAAAATACTGCTAGTATTCAAATTAGTGAAGCTGGAGAATATACAGTGACAGTTACAAATGAAGATGGTTGTATGGCAACAGATTCAATTAATGTTATTAGTAATGAAGTGGCTATTGAAGCTGGAGAAGATCAAACTATTTTAGAAGGAGATTCAGTTACATTGATACCTGTTTCAGGAGCTGATCTTGTTCAATGGTCTATTGATGGAAATGTGTTTTTCTCTACAGGTTCTCCATCTGCATCACCTACCGTTTCTCCTACGGAGACTACTACTTATACAGTTCGAGCTAGGTTTGGAGAATGTATTGCTGAAGATATGGTAGTGATTACTGTTCTTTCTTGTGATGATATTATGATTGATGCAGGAAATGATAGAACGATTCAGGAAGGTGAATCGGTTCGTTTAAATGCAATTTCTGATGTAGAATATAGAGAATGGTCTGTAGATGGAAACGTTTTCTTTACAACAGTTTCTCCATCACAAGCTCCAATAGTATCACCGATAGAAACCACAACATATGTTGTTACCGCGACGATAGGTGATTGTATTATAATAGATACGATTACAATATTTGTGGAAGCATGTGACTTATCCGTAGATCTGGGAGATGATATTACAATATGTTCTGGAGAAGATGTAGATCTTACTCCGATAGTAACAAGTACTATTTCTGAAGGAGATATATTAAATACAACTATTTGTACTGGTGATCCTCAGAATTACGTTTTATGGTTATACAATGGACAAGTTAATAGATATTTTTCAAATATTGATTTAGAGTGGACAGAATTGGACAATGGTACAGCAACCTTAGAAGGAACAATTCTGGATTATACAGTAACAAACGAAGTGTTTAATTTTGAAGCTACTTTTTCAGGTAGAACTATAGTAGCTGCGGAAGGTAGCCCTAAACCAAGCATCTGTAATGAAATTAATAGTGATGGTTGGGAGTATTATACAAATATTTCAGGAATTATATCGTCTACGGATGGATCGTGGTCTACAACATTTATAAGGCGAGGACCTGCATTTCAGATAGGAACAGGAGCAAATAGTACAGAAATTGAATCTAGTGCTAATGGAGCTTCTGGGTGGATACAAACAACAGATAGTGAGTATACTATTGGCGATATTGATATAGTGTTTTCTAATGGTAGAGTGACTTATGAATGGTCGACAGATGAAACTACTTCTACCATTAATGTGTCTCCTACAGAAACTACAACATATACCGTTACTATTACTGATGAAAATGGATGCCAGGCTACTGATGAAGTTTTAATCATGGTAGAGTCCTGCGATAATATTGTAGAAAATAATATTAAAGTATATCCTACCATAGTAGATGAAAATAATAATCAGTTAACTATTGAAATACACTCCAAAGTAGATCAAAATGTAAATATAGAACTGTATAATATTAATGGAGTAAGACAAAATATAAGTAATCAAAGTCTTGATAAAGGAGATAATATGATATACTATAGTATTAATCAAAACAATTCTATACCAACCGGTATTTATTTACTGAGAATAATTGGAAAAGGTGTTAACGAAACCTGTAGAATTGTGAAAAGATAAATTGAATAGTTTTATATTCAAAAAAGTAATAACCCAAAACCTTTATTAAAAATTAAGGTTCTGGGTTATTTGTTTAATTATTATATGATATAGAAAATATTTTATTTTTCTTTTTTAGTAAAAGACAATTTTATAAATCAATTTTTTTTACTTCTGGAACTGTTTTTTCTGATTTAGAAGAACCTATCATTTCATTTTTCATACGAACTTCATCGTTATGTAAGACTTTTTCAAAACATGGGCTTTCAATAGGTTTTCTTCGAAGTATTTTTTCACGTATAAAATCCCATAATAAAATATAAACAATAGATAATACGCCTATTACAAATGTAAAGAACCCCAGAAATAAACGAAATATGAAACCTGCAACCTGGTTCATCATTTTTTGTGGATAAGAAATTTCTAATTTAGATACTACCATAATAACCTCATAAACTTTAAAATTCTAATAGGGGTTGTTAATGAATTTTAACCTTAAGCTTATTATGTTATTCAAAAAAGTTGATTGTGTTAGATCAAAGGTACATTTTTTTGGTTTAAACACCTAAAAAAAACAAAAGAGTTATTTTTGTAGGATTAACTTAATTAATAGAGTTAGTTATGAAGATAAATCAGAATTCTCTATTTGTAATATATAAAGTATCAAAATTTTAGTTTGGAGTCTTCATAGAATACTCTAAACAGGTATATTAATTTATAAAGCAATATTTCTAGAGGTGTATTTATACTATCAGATTAAATATAAATATAAAAGAGTATATTAAATGTTTTATAGATTAAGTTTCTTTTAAAGTTTACACTGTTCTCTTAAAATAATGTAAAGTTTTTTGTTTTCTCTTTCGGAAATAAAAAAAATCATATTTGTATTCTATATTTGTTTGACACAGTGAATAGACTATCGTTTTTTGACTACGGGATGATATTTCATAAATTATTATAACAATGACTCACAAAATCACCATACACTTTTTAGTATTATTTATATTCTCAATTACTTCAATAAACGCACAAGAAAAAGCAGTTCCTTTGTTTAAGGATGGCGAAGCGCAAATAGTAGAAGCTTTTAATACACCTGCTAAATGGATTCGTCACGATCTATGGGTGCCTACAGAATTTGATACAGATGGTGATGGAATATTGGATAGAATGCACGTATCTGTGACACGTCCGTATCAAACAGAAACAGAAGGATTGAAGCTACCTGTTATTTATGTTTCTAGTCCATATTTTGCGGGTGTTGCTGCCGACATAGATGGATTGTTTTGGGATGTACATCATGAATTAGGGGAACAACCAAAACCAAGAACACATACAGAAGTAGTGCGTAGAGGTAAAAGACCAATTATTTCTAATTCGCATATAAAAAAATGGATTCCAAGAGGATATATTGTAGTTCATTCATCTTCTCCGGGTACTGGATTATCGCAAGGAGCTCCAACCGTGGGTGGTGATAACGAATCGTTAGCTCCGAAAGCAGTGATTGATTGGTTATGTGGTCGCATTGATGGATACACTGAAAAAAAAGGTACGGAGAAAGTTAAAGCATATTGGTCTACAGGAAAAGTTGGGATGACGGGAACTTCTTACAACGGAACTATTCCGTTAGCAGCTGCAACTACTGGAGTCAAAGGTTTAGAAGCTATTATTCCAATTGCACCAAATACCTCGTATTATCATTATTATAGATCTAATGGTTTGGTACGTTCTCCAGGTGGATATTTAGGAGAGGATATAGATGTACTATATGATTTTATTCATAGTGGAGATGAGTCCAAACGTCCATACAATAATAAAACAATACGAGATACTGAGATGAAAAATGGAATGGATAGAATTACAGGCGATTATAACGATTTCTGGGCAGGTAGAGATTATCTAAATGATATGAAGCCTATGAAAGCCGCATTATTGATGTCTCATGGATTTAATGATTGGAATGTAATGCCAGAACATAGTTACAGGATATATAGGAAAGCTAAAGAAATGGGTATTCCATCTCAGATTTATTATCATCAAAATGGTCATGGAGGTCCTCCTCCAATTAGAATAATGAATAGATGGTTTACAAGATACTTGCACGGAATAGAAAATGGAGTAGAAAAAGATGCTCGTGCTTGGATTGTTAGAGAAAACGATTCTCGAGAGCATCCGGTTGCCTATAAAGAATATCCTAATCCGGATGCATCAGATGTGGCTCTTTTTCCCAATATTGGAGGATTAGAAATTGGGTTGTTAAGTATTAAAAAACCAATTAAACTAGGTGTAGAAAAATTGATCGATGACTATACTTTTTCAGGTGATTCGTTAGCGATATTAAAAGAATCTAACCATCGTTTGCTATATTCAACTCCGGTACTAACAGAAGATATTCACATATCAGGAATTGCCAAAGTAACTGTAAAACTTGCTAGTAGTAAACCTGCAGCTAATTTCTCGGTTTGGTTAGTCTCTTTACCTTGGGAAAAGAATGCGAAAAAAATCACGGATAATATAATTACTCGTGGTTGGGCTGATCCACAAAATCATAAATCGTTAACAGAAAGCAAACCGCTAAAACCAGGTTCATTCTATGAACTGTCTTTTGATTTACAACCAGATGATCAGGTAATTAAAAAAGGACAACAAATTGGATTAATGATTTTTTCTAGTGATAGTAAGTTTACACTATTACCAAAACCTGGGACTGAACTTACTATTGATCTAGATGAAACATCTATTACGGTTCCTATAGTAGGTGGTATAGATGCATTTAAAAAAGCAATAAAAGAATAACAGATACTATTTTTTCTCAAGTATTTCAATCCCTTTTTGCATTACTAATGAATTAGGGATTGTTATATTTCTTCCATCATCTGTTTTCATAAATAAATAGAAACCAGTAATATCAATAATCTCACCTGTCCAATCAAAATCTTTATCAAGGATACGGATGCGATCTCCTATTCTAACAGGGTGATTGAAAAATAAGATAACACTTGCAGTCAAACTGGATAGTAGTGACCATTGAGCAAAGAATCCTACTCCTAAAACGGCCATTACAGATGAAATAAAAACAGCAAATTGTTTGCGATCCACTCCCCAAATAATTGCAAGTATCGATATGGCAATCACGTAAATTAGAAGATGACTTAGTTTAAAGATGATTTTTCTACGATTCGCTTCGATGGATCTAATAAAACCAAATCGTTGTATCGCTTTTTTACTTAATAATAATAATATGATCATTATGATCACCAGTACGATAGTAAGAAAAATTTCTGTTTGATACTTTAACATGAATGTTGATTTTTGGATATTGTTTTAAAGCCATTTTTTTCTTTTAAAAAAATATATAAGAGCTACAAAAATAAATATCATTACTCCCCAAAGCACAAAATAACCATATTTAAACTTAAGTTCAGGAATATGTTCGAAGTTCATACCATATATCCCAGCAATAAAAGTAAGGGGAATAAATATGGTAGCAATAATCGTTAGTACTTTCATTACTTCATTCATCTTATTGCTAATAGTTGTCATATACATATCCATTAACCCCCAAATCATATCCCTATAAATTTCAATATTTTCGGATACCTGAATGATATGATCATATAGATCTCTAAGGTATAATCGTATTTTTTTTGTAATTAATTTATGTTCACTTTTTTCGATTCTATTAACTACCTCTCTAAGTGGGAGTACTGCTCTTCTAATTTTAAGAACTTCTTTTTTAAGCGTTTGTATTTGGTAGGTAATATTATCATTTTGTTTATTTTCAAAAAGATCATCTTCTAATTCTTCTATTTTATCACCGATCACTTCGATTAGGTTAAAATAATTATCCACTATAGCATCCATCAAAATATAAAGAAGGTAGTCCGATCCCATAGTTCGAATTCTACCTTTGTTATTTCGAATACGATTTCTAATGGAATCAAAAACATCTCCATCTGATTCTTGAAATGAAATGACAAATCCATTTCCCAAAACGAAACTAATATGTTCTATAGAAAGCTCTCCTTTTTCATTAAAATAAATCATTTTTAGAACTACAAAAAGGTAATTGTCATACTCGTCAATCTTAGGCCTTTGTTGGGTGTTAACGATATCCTCAAGTATTAAAGGATGTAAATTGCAGTGCCTGCCTAATTTTTCAATTGTCTCTATATGGTTAAGACCATTAACGTTTATCCAAGTTGTAGGTTCTGAATCAATAAAAGAATATGCTTCTTCAATATTTTTTAATTCTTTTTCTTCATAAGATTCTTTATTATAGTTGAATACGTCTATAAATAAATCACTGGTGCTTTTTTTACCAACGTATACGACAGATCCAGGAACTAGTCCTGGTGTATGTCCATAAAATGTTTGTTTGGCGTTCCCCATATGCTAATTCTTAAATTAAATAATAAAAGGTATTATAATTTTTTATCCCTTACAAGGAATTGGAATAACGAATATAAACTGTTTTTTTAGGATATGATTTAACGTTATCTATTATTGTTAAAGCATATCGGAGACTTTTATATAATAAGGTTTGAAGTGAATTGGAGTTTTATAGTTCTTTTATTTTAAATAGAATCAACATGTGGAAACCGTTGATCATATTCAACTTTTAATCGCATTAATTTTTTGAAGAAAGAAGCGTTTTCTTGATGTGTACGATTATTTCTAAAATGAACAAATTTTCCTTGTGCATGAATACTTATTCCATTCGTATTATAAAGGTAAAACTGATAATAAGGTATTGCCCAAGTGAAATTTTGCAATCCTTTATTGATAGCTATTAGAATACCATTTGGTCGTAGTTCTATACTACCATAATTAACATCAGATATACTATTAATAACCTTTTTTAGATTAGGACTAACATCTTCAATAATCATGCGTTTCGATCCAATGCCCTTAAGTTTAATTGCATTTAATATAGAAAATGGTTTTCCTACCAAATCATTAATGAGAGCTTTGTTTTTTTTATTTCTATATGTGGTTTCTAAAAGCATACTTAATTAATTTTCTGTGCATTAAAAACAATCATATTGTAGGCACGCCTTTAAGACGTTTTTCTATTTTTCTTTTCTTCGCAGTAACTAGTTTCATAATATACATAAGATTAGACTCTTGTGTCTTTTTATAGATTTCATTAATAGCCAGAACTAGAGATTTAGCCTCTCTGGATGCTGCTACCCGATTACTAGTAGTCATATTACTTATCTTTCTGCTCTCAAACTCTAAAGCTTTTTTAATAAGTTCCAAATCTTCTTTTTTGTAAAGATAAAAAATGTTTAACATTTATTAAAAATGTTTAAACAAAATTAACAAATTGATTATTTTTTATGCTGATAAATATCATAGTTCTTAATAGGTATCTAGGCTATTTTTATCATATAAAATCTTTTTAAAATGAAAAATATCCTGCTTCCTACCGACTTTTCAGAAAATTCAAGAAATGCTATTAATTATGCAATGCGTTTTTTTGAAAATGAGCTTTGTACTTTTTATATCTTAAACGTTCAAAAAGCTTCTCTTTATATGACTGATGATCTTATGGCTGCACCTATGAATACCTCGGTTCATCAATCTGTGATTAATACATCTAAAGAAAAACTTAATGAGTTAACAAAATACCTCCAAAAGGAAACTACAAATCAGAAATATTCTTTTAAAGCAATTACTGATTATGATGTTTTTACTGATGCGATTAAACAGGCAGTAAAATCTAAAAAAATTGATTTGATTATTATGGGATCAAATGGAGCCACTGGGGCCAGAGAAGTGGTTTTTGGAAGTAATACACTGAATGTAATTCGTAAGGTAGATTGCCCTGTTCTTGTGATTCCTCAAGGATATGTTTTTGAAAATTTAAAAACTGTGTTATATACACTTGATGATAACGATCATTTTAATACGGAAGGTATGGATCCTCTAGTAGATACGGTGGTAAAGTATAAGTCCTCTCTAAGAATTCTAAAAATAAAAGAAGATGATACTGTAACTATTGCAGAATTTGAAGATAAGAAACAATTAAAAGATTTTTTTAAGAATATTAATCATACCTTTCATTCGATTACCAATGTTCCTAGTGCATTAGCAATTGATAGTTTTGTCCAAATAATGAATATCGATATGAATGCTATGTTTATTCAAAAGGAAACATTTATTGAACGATTTTTCTATGGCTCTGAGGCTTCGAAAATCAGTTATAGAACTAGAGTTCCTTTACTTATTATGAAGAATTGATGTTTTAATAAAAAAATATAAATGGTATATTTTACTTTTCTTATCATATATTTTTTAGCGGGCTTAGTTATTGTTATTAGACTGATACTTTATGGTATGCGTCCTACCAAAACGTTAGCTTGGATACTTGTGGTTTTTACAATCCCTGTGGGTGGGATGTTGTTTTATTTGTTACTTGGTAGAAATCGAAGGAAAAACAAGTTATTTCAATTAAAAAGAACGGGTGAGATTAATACATATTTAGAAAAAGCTGAAAGTTATTATCAACCGGTACAGCAAAATGAATATCAGGAACATCAAAAATTAATAGAACTTATTACGAAGAATTGTGGTTTCTCACCAAGTGCTGGAAATGAATTGAAACTTCTTAAAAACGGTAATGCCACTTTTCGAGCAATATTCGAAAGCTTAAAAAAAGCAGAGCATTTTATCCATTTGCAATATTATATTTTCGAGAATGGAATATTGGCTGACGGGCTTTTTGAGCTTTTTGAAAAGAAAGTAAAAGAAGGTGTTAAGGTACGCATTTTATATGATGGTATCGGAAGTTTATCATTAAGTAAAAAATATATCAAAAAGCTTGAAGATATAGGTGTTGAAATATATGGGTTTTTGCCAATCAAATTCGGTAAATTTCTTTCATCATTAAATTACCGTAATCATCGAAAAATTATTGTAATTGATAATAAAATAGCGTTTACAGGTGGTATTAATGTTTCGGATAAATATGTTACAGGAGATTCTGATTTAGGAATGTGGAACGATATGCATTTGCAATTAGAAGGACCAATAATACATAGTTTACAGGCTATTTTTGTGATGGATTGGTACCTAGTAAGTAATAATGAAAATATTTTAAATACATCTTATTTTACAAGTTATAAAGAAATAGGAACTATGACAGCTCAGACGGTACATAGTGGTCCAGATGAGGATTTTTCGTCTACTCAGCAAATGTATTTTTCTTTAATAAACGAAGCCAAAAGCTATGTATATATAGCCAATCCATATATCATTCCTGGAGAGGCTATTTTGGAAGCCCTAAAAGTAGCTGCGCTGAGTGGAGTAGAAGTTAGGTTACTGCTTTCGGAAGTTTCTGATAACATAATTGTTAGATGGTGTGTGCGATCTTATTTTGAAGGGTTGATGGAAGCTGGTGTTAAAATATACTTATTTTCTAATGGTTTTTTACATAGTAAAACAATTGTTGCTGATGATACCGTTTCTTCGGTAGGTACTACTAATCTAGATATTAGAAGTTTTGAACAAAATTACGAGGTAAATGTGGTGATATATGATGATAGTTTTGCTATGGAATTGAAAAATGATTTTTTAAGTGATTGTAAACAAAGTGTTCAGCTGAACTATAGTACTTTTGTAGATAGACCTTGGGTAGAAAAACTAAAAGAAGGAGCAGCTAAAATTTTTAGCCCAGTTCTTTAAAATATAAAAAGATGGAAACTTTAAAAAATGTTGGTCTTGTCCTTTCTGGCGGAGGGTTTAAAGGTGTAGCACATATAGGAGCAATAAAAGCAATAGAAGAAGCTGGTTTGTTTCCGAATTATGTCTCTGGGACCAGTGCAGGAGCAATTGTAGGTTCGTTATATGCTGCTGGACATTCTATAGAAAAGATTAAGAGTTTTTTTAGTAAAACACCGCTGTTTAAATTAAATAGGTTTACCAGAAAAAAGGCAGGGTTTTTAGATTCAGAAAAATTTTACGATGATTTAATCAATTATTTTAATGAAAACTCTTTCGAAAGTCTGGAGAAAAAACTTTTTGTTACTGCTACGAACCTTTTGACAGGAACAGTAACGGTTTTTAATAAGGGAGAATTAATTAAACCTATATTGGCCTCAGCTGCTTTTCCGGGTGTGTTTTCTCCGATACAGATTGAAGATCAATTATATTCTGATGGAGGAATTTTGGATAATTTTCCGATCACGCCGATAAAAAAACAATGTGATATGATCATAGGAATTGATGTTACTCCTATCCGAAAACCTAAACTCACAGATTTTAAGCATGCATATAATGTTATGCAACGAGCATATTATTTAAGAGCTATGCCCAATTCTGAAACAAAATTTGATGAATGTGATTTGGTGATTCAACCAAAGAAACTTACCAATCATGGGCTCTTTAGTAGTGGAAATTTAGATCAAATTTTTGAGTTGGGTTATCAGGAAGCCAAACAACAATTAGAACAATATTTTGAAAACCAAAAATAGAATAAATCAGAATGATTGAAGAACTGAATAATAATTATGGTCATTTTTTTGAGAAAGAGCTTTTAGAAGAAATTAGTAAGGTTTCTATAACTAAAGAAGTACTCGAGGGTGATATACTTATTAAGCCGGGTAGTTACATTAAGTCAATGCCTTTGATTATTAATGGAGCAATCAAAATATTAAGAGAAGATCAGGAAGGCGATGAGTTGTTACTTTATTTTTTAGAAAAAGGGGATACTTGCGCAATGACCCTTTCATGTTGTATGGGGCATCATAAAAGCGAAATAAAAGCAATCGCGGAGATGGACTCTACACTTATCATGATTCCAATAAAAAAAATGGAAGAGTGGACCACAAAATATAGTTCATGGAGAAGTTTTGTCTTCGAAAGTTATCATAAAAGATTGATGGAAGCAATTGAGGCTATAGATAACATTGCTTTTCTTAATATGGACGAACGATTACTAAAATATCTTAAAGATAAAATCAAAGTAAATAGCGATACTATTGTACATAATACGCACCAGGAAATTGCCTATGATTTGCATACCTCTAGAGTGGTAATTTCTAGACTGTTAAAAAAACTAGAGGTGGATGGTAGAATAGAATTAAATAGAAATAGTATAAAAGTCATAAGTCTATAATAGTGTGTAACTAATGTTACTGTGACTAACATAAGCTAAAATTATTTTTGTCAAAAAAAATTGATGGAAATAGTAGAAGTTCTTGGATATTTTGGCGCATTGATAATTGGAGTAGTGCTAGGTTTAATAGGAGGAGGAGGTTCCATACTAACAGTACCGATTTTTGTTTATTTAATGCATATTAATCCTGTGACTGCTACTGCTTATTCATTATTTGTTGTAGGGTCTTCGGCATTAATTGGAGCTATTAAGAACCTGAGAAAAGGCATTGTTAGTTTACGTACTGCAGTGGTATTTTCAATTCCGGCTTTTATAGCAGTGTATGTTACAAGAAAGTTTTTGGTTCCTGCGATACCGGACAATCTTTTTTCTGTAGCAGAGTTTGTGATTACTAAAAATATAGGAATCATGGTGTTTTTTGCAATGATTATGTTATTGGCTTCGGTTTCTATGATAAAAAACGGAAAAGATACATTGCAGAAAAAGGAAGAAGTTTTATATAATTATCCTTTAATTATAATAGAAGGTTTCATAGTGGGTGTATTAACCGGAATTGTTGGAGCAGGAGGAGGGTTTTTAATAATACCAGCATTGGTCTTATTCGCAAAATTACCAATGAAAAAAGCAGTGGCTACATCACTATTAATTATTGCAATCAAATCGTTGATTGGGTTTGTGGGCGATGTAGAAAATCTAGATATAGATTGGATTTTCCTAATTTCCTTTACTGGAATTTCTATCCTAGGTATTTTTCTTGGGATATATTTATCCAATTTTATTGAAGGAAAAAAATTAGAAAAAGGCTTTGGATGGTTCGTTTTAATAATGGGAATTTATATACTGATAAAAGAATTGACTTAACAAAAATTTAGATTGTTTTATCTGTAACAATTGTTACTGTAAAATGACAATCTGAGTAGTATTTTTAAAAATAAAAAATAGAACAAATGAAGATAGAACAAATATATACTGGGTGTCTAGCACAAGGAGCATATTATATTGAAAGTGAAGGTGAAGTTGCAATTATAGATCCGTTAAGAGAAGTAAAACCTTATATAGAAAGAGCTAGAAATGACAAAGCAAAAATTAAATATGTTTTTGAGACACATTTTCATGCGGATTTTGTGAGCGGACATGTAACACTCGCTAAAGAAACAGGTGCGAAGATTATTTATGGACCAAATGCCAATCCTTCTTTTGAAGCTATTATTGCTAGTGATGAACAAGAGTTTAAATTGGGAAATATAACTATTGTAGCCTTACATACTCCAGGCCACACTATGGAAAGTACTACATATTTATTGCGTGATAAAAATGGTAAGGATCATGCCATTTTTAGTGGAGATACTTTATTCCTTGGGGATGTTGGACGTCCAGATTTAGCTCAGAAAGCTGCTCACCTTACGCAGGAAGAATTGGCAGAAACGTTATTTGATAGTTTGCGAAATAAGATTATGCCATTAAATGATGATATAATTGTATATCCAGCACATGGAGCAGGTTCTGCTTGTGGTAAAAATATGATGAAAGAAACGGTTGATACTTTGGGTAATCAGAAGAAAGTGAATTACGCATTGAGAGCAGATATGACTAAAGAAGAATTTGTAAACGAAGTCACTGATGGATTGTTACCTCCACCAAAGTATTTCCCTTTAAATGTTAAACTTAACAAAGAAGGATACGAAGATATAGATGAGGTATTAGAAAGAGGAATAAGACCATTGTCTCCAGAAGATTTCGAGATGTTGGCTAATGAAACCGGTGCGATTGTATTAGATGTTAGACATCAAAACGAATATGTAAAAGCTCATATTCCAAGATCTATATTTATTGGAATAGATGGTAGTTTTGCTCCTTGGGTAGGTACTTTGATAGCAGATGTGCAACAACCAATTTTATTAGTAACACCAATAGGTAGAGAAGAAGAAACGATTACTCGATTATCTCGAGTAGGTTTTGATGGTACTTTAGGATATTTAGAAGGAGGAATTGAAGCTTGGAAAGAAGCTAAAAAAGAAGTTGATACAATATCATCAATATCAGCGATGCAGCTTAAAAACATTATTGAAAGAGAAGAAGTACATGTTTTTGATGTAAGAAAAGAGAGTGAATTTGCTGCCGAACACTTAGAGAATGCAAAAAATTCGCCATTAGATTTTATCAATGATTATATGCATTATTTTGTAGAGGATAAAATGGCTTATATACATTGTGCAGGAGGATATCGATCTGTTATTGCTGCTTCGATCTTGAAGAGTAGAGGTATTCATAATCTTATAGATGTTGCTGGTGGTTTTGCTGCTATTAAGGAAACTGGTTTAGAAACGACAGATTACGTATGTCCAACTACCTTAAAATAATTCATGAAAGATGTAGTAAGATTTGAAATAATATCGTTAAAATATTATGTAACTTTTTTATTAATTTTAGGAAACATCTTTTTTGGTTTTTCTCAGGATTATTTTAGAAATTCTTCTACTAAAGAAATCAATTCAATAAAGATTGTTGATGTCAATTCAATTAAAGAAAAAGTAATTGGTAAGAATGTGCAATTTGTTGACATACGTACTGTAGAGGAGTATACTAATGGTTATATAGATGACGCAATAAATATAAGTATTGCGAATAGAGAAAAATTTGTTTCAGAATTTCAAAAACTAAATAAAAAAAAACCAGTATATATTTATTGCTATTCTGGTTGGAGAAGTCATCGCGCTGCTAAATTATTAGTTAAACTAGGTTTTAATGAAGTATATGATTTTAAAGGTGGTTATAAAGCTTGGAGTTCGTATTCAGAAAAATGATATAATATAGAATCAATTATTGATTAAATTAGTAAAAAATAAACACCGTTGATTTCTGAAGCTTTAGATACTTACTTTCCAAAATTGACTACAATGCCAGATTTAAAGAAAGAGCTTGTAGCAATTAGTAGTATTCATAAATTTGAGGCTGGCACGGTTATTCTTAGACAAGGCTCATATGTTAAAGTCATCCCACTATTAATATCGGGTTTAGCAAAAGTATTTAAAGAAGAGCCGATTAATGGAAACGAGGTTTTATTGTATTATATACAGCCAGGAGAAAGTTGTGTAATGTCAGTTACTACTTTAATTCGTAATCAAGAAAGTCAGGTAAAAGCGGTGATTGAAGAAGATTCTGAAGTGGTGGTCATACCAGCAGATAAAGCACTAGTAATTGCAAAGAAATATCCGAAATGGAATGAGTTTATTTATGACCTCTTTAACCTTAAGTTCGAAGAATTATTAGATGTTATAGAAATATTGACATTTTCTAATAAGGATAAGCGATTATTAGAGTATTTAAAAAAAGAAGCCAAGTTAAAAGGGCGAAATGTTCTTAATACGACGCATCAACATATTGCGCATGATCTAGGGTCTTCTAGAGAAGTAATATCTAGATTACTTAAAAAATTAGAGCAAGAAGGTCATATATTTTTAAAACAAGGTGAGATAGAACTGATTGATGTAACTTAAATCTTCTGAAGTACTACCGTAGACATAGATCTTAGATCGTGTACGTTAGTGGATTTTAAGGGCTCTAAAAATGATAGCCCATGATTATGCATAATAGAAGAGAGTAACTCTTGTGTTAGCAAGAATCGATCTGATTCATCTCCTAATCTATATACACCCTTATGTATATGGGATATCTTATCTTTTACTCCAATATCAGAAGTCATTCTTATAAATAAAGTTCCCGATGGTTTTAATACACGTATAAGTTCTGAAAACATGGAATTGAAGTGGTCTGTACTAGAAGCAAAGTGTAGTACTGCGCTGCAAATAATATGATCAAAAAAATTATTCTGATATTTCAGTGTATCTAAAGAGGATACATCAAATTTAGTACTCCAATCAGGATATATACTTTTCACATATTCGATCTGTTCTACATCCCGATCTAATCCATAGATGTTAAACTTATTTTCATAAAACCAATGTATATTTCTACCATTTCCGCATCCTGCATCTAAGATCTTATCATTTTGGGAATATCTATCTTTTAGTATTTGATCTAATAAGTAGATGTCAATATTACCTAGTCCTGATCTTAAATTTTGAATGGTCATCATAAAATTTGTGTAGTTGTAACATTTGTCACAGTTTTTATTCTTCCTCTAAGATAAATTTGTTCCTCAATAACCCAAAATATTGAAGATGAAAATGCGTAAGGAGATTAAATTTTTAATAGTCTGTTTATTATGTATAAGCATTACTACCATAATAGTTCTTCTTATTCAATTTTTTAAAACCTAATTTTATATTATATACTATGAAAAAGAACATGGGAAATACAGATCGTATTTTGAGATTGATTGTTGCTATTACAATTGCGCTACTTTATTATTTTAACATTATTCAAGGTGCCGTTGCATATGTTTTATTGGGATTAGCAGGAATATTTGCTGTAACTGGTTTTGTTAGTTTTTGCCCGCTATACTCACTGGTAGGTTTAAATACCTGTAAAGTAAAGAACTAAACTTAATTAATGATGTTGCTTATTAACCTGTCATTTAGATGATGACAGGTTTTTAGATACGAATCTATTTTTTTAAATTATGAAATTAGAAAACAATGATTTTCTTTTCGTCTTAGTACAGTTCGTACTGTTTTTTGTGTACGTAATTGATGTAAAAATAGTAAGTATTGGTTGGTTACCATTTATAAATCGAATAGGTTTATTTACGTTTGTATTGGGTGTTTTGATTGTATTCATTTCTTTATTACAGTTAAATAAAAACCTATCACCTTTTCCTACTCCAAAATTAAATTCAAAATTAGTTAAAACTGGTCTATATAAATTTATAAGACATCCTATATATACAGGAATATTATGTGTTGTATTTGGATATGGACTTTATATAGGTTCCATTTTTAAATTAATTATAGCTACCACTATTTATATGCTTTTTTATTTCAAAACTAAATACGAAGAAGAAAAGTTACAAGAATTTTTTGAGGAATATAAAGTATACAAAGCGACTACAGGTCGTTTCTTTCCAAGAATATTTTGATTTATTATTTCAAAAATACTCTTGTGTAACTTAGGTTACTGATTCTAGCTAAAAAATGTAAGTTATTGCACTAAAATATAATTTGTAAAAGAATGAATTGGTTATATGAACCGTGGCCTTGGTATGTGTCAGGACCATTGATAACATTGGTAATGTTTTTGTTGCTTATGATGGGTAAAAAGTTTGGTGTGTCCTCCAATCTAAGAACAATGTGTACTATTTGCGGTGCTGGTAAAACTGCTGATTTTTTTAGATTTGATTGGAAATCCCAGCGATGGAATCTTGTAGTAGTTTTTGGGATAATTATAGGTGGTTTTATTGCAGAAAATTACTTGTCTTTTGATACTAAAGTAAATCTGAATGCTAATGTGGTAAAAGATCTTCAAGCAAAAGGTTTTGCGGATGCTGGAGAAAGTTACATACCAAGTAGGTTATTTTCTGATCAAATTATGATGACTCCAAAAACAATAATTATTCTTGTGATTGGTGGAATATTAGTTGGTTTTGGTGCTCGCTATGCAGGCGGTTGTACATCTGGTCATGCGATTTCGGGTTTAAGTAATTTACAAATACCATCACTTATTGCTGTTGTTGGTTTCTTTATTGGTGGTTTGGTGATGATCCATTTAATTTTTCCTTTATTATTTTAAGCATATGCGTACAGTTGTATATTTAGTAATTGGTGTTTTTTTTGGAATTGTTTTGTTTAAATCAGAAGCTGCTTCGTGGTTTAGAATTTATGAAATGTTTCAATTTGGATCGTTTCATATGTATGGTATCATAGGATCCGCTGTAGGACTTGGTATTGTTATCGTTCAATTTATTAAAAGATATAAAGTGAGATCTTTTTTTGGAGATAAAATAGTTATTCTATCAAAAGAAAAAAGTTTTTATCGTTATATGATAGGAGGGATTGTTTTTGGTCTAGGTTGGGCGTTAGCTGGAGCTTGTCCAGGACCAATGTTCGTTTTGTTAGGTGCAGGGTATTTACCAATTGTAATAGTGATCATAGCTTCCATCTTAGGAACATTTCTATACGGTTTGATTAAAGATAGGTTACCCCACTAATTCTGGAATGATTTCATTATCAGAAGCTTTATTTTGTTCCCAACAATTAATATTATAAAAGGTGGTTTCTGCTATGTTAGTTAATGCTTCGGTTGTTGCGAATGCTTGATGTGGAGTTATTAAAACATTGGGTAAATCTATTAATTGTTTCAATAACGAGTCATCAGGTTTATTTTTAGAGTGATCGTAGAAAAATAAATCGTGTTCATATTCATACACATCAGATCCATAAGCAGCGATTCTATTCCATTTTAAGGCTTCTATGAGTTCTAAAGTATTTACAACGGCTCCTCTAGAAATATTTATGATATATGCCTCTCTTTTCATTAGATGTATTAGGTCTGCATTAATCATATAATGAGTTTCTGAATTAAGAGGCATACTTAGCATAATAACATCAGATTGTTTACATAAATGCTCTAAAGAAACATATTTGATATTATTTGTTTGAGAAAAGTTGATGTCCTGATAAATATCAGTTGCAATTACATGGCAACCAAATCCTCGTAATATTTTTCCAATTACTTTTCCAATTCTACCAGTTCCAATAATACCAACTGTTTTATTGTAAAGATCAAATCCAATTAAATTACTTAGGGAAAAATTGTAATCATTGAACTGTTGATTTGATAAAATTAGTTTTCGGTTTAATGCTAATAACAATGCTATAGCATGTTCTGCAATTGCGTATGGAGAATAATCTGGGGTATGGGCTACCTTAATACCTAATTTTTTTGCAGTTCCTAAGTGTATGTTATCATAACCAGCAGATCGCAAGGTGATATATTTTACTCCGAATTCTTTTAATAATCGAAGTGTTTTTGAAGAAGCATCATCCGCGGAAAAAATCGAAACTACATCAAAACCTATAGCCATCATAGCCGTTTTGGAAGTAAGCCTTTCTGGGGCGTATTTTATCTGATGGATATCTTTGTTTGCTTTTTCAAGAAAAGGTATTTCAAAATCCTTGGCACTATAGATCAATATTTTCATTGGTAATTTCTTCTTCAATAATTAATAATTTCTGTCCTTTTAATGCCCAAATCAATACTTTTACGTAATCACTAACAGCCTTTTTTACGTTTTCGGGCTCTGTAATGTCGATAGATCCTTTCCAAATTAATTCTCTTTCTTTATCAGGGCATAT
The DNA here is from genome assembly GCF_003443695.1 of Aquimarina sp. AD1. Taxonomy (NCBI): domain Bacteria; kingdom Pseudomonadati; phylum Bacteroidota; class Flavobacteriia; order Flavobacteriales; family Flavobacteriaceae; genus Aquimarina; species Aquimarina sp. AD1. Next base: position 4,938,428 of record NZ_CP031966.1, read on the forward strand.
GCAATACAAAGATGTTTCTGCGTGATAGATTTCATACTCTTCATAATAATCTTCTTCGTAGTAAATATCTTGGTTTTTGTAGTAATCATCTTTGAAATTTCTGAAATCTTTATCCATATTTCGATAAGCTTGTACTACGGTTAATCGATCTTCTACAGCTAATACTTTGGATAATAAAATAGCATCAAAGCCGGCTTCTAAAAGCTTACCTTCCATAGTTATTAGGTCTTCTTCTGTTTTTGGAGAATCGGTAAATGATTTTTGGAAGAAGTCAAGGCTTTTCTCTGATTTGACTCCATTTTTTTTGAGTGCTGCAGTGAGCTTTTTTTCGAATACTTTTCTCCCATCAAGATCAGAGGTCATGCCTATTACCAATACTTTGTTAGCCTCAAAACTTTCAATATCAGGATTTTTCCAAACTTCTATAAGTTCACTGGATGAGCAGCTTGTCAAGAATCCCAAGATTAACAAAATGATATATGTTTCTATTTTATTCATTGTTTCTTTTTTATTATTTGATTAAGTCGGTTCGTTACAACTTCTACATATGTAGATGTTTTTTCAATAATAGATTCTCCAGAAATCACATCTACATCTTTTAAAACAATATTACTGCTTCCAACTGTTGATAAAACGATAAGTTTATTTAGTTCGTTCGGATGATTCTTAATAAACTTTTTTACATTTTTTGGGGGACTACCATATTCCCATGAATTGATAAGTATTAAGGCATCCCATTTTTCAATATTTACTGTAAATAGTGTATATACATCGATTACTTTAAAATAAATAGTATCTTTTTCGTATTTTCTTAAAATTCCTTGAACTACTGAATCTTTAAATTTACTGCCCTGAGATGCTATTAAAATTTTTGTTTTAGCATTTTTGTTATTTACCTCAAAAGGAATAACAGTATCCATAGAATATGTATATTCATACCATGCCCAGACTCCGATTAAAAGAGCTATAACGGTGAACACTATTTTTTTCATTTTTTTCATCGAAAGCTTATCAAACTAATTAAGTAATTTCTTTTGTTTCTTTTTCTTAATAATATCCTTAACAAGATCAAAAGTTTCTCTTTTGTTTTTTTTATAATTATCAAAATAATTACTGATTTTTATTGATATTTCTTGATGCTCTTTTTTGTATTTTTTTTCTTCCTTTAGCTGATCAACACCGTCGATTAGTATAATGAGCTTATTACAGTGTTCAATCAGTTTTTTTAATATTGGATTAAGTTCTTTTTTCTTCTGATCTAGTTCTTTAATTAATTTGTTACTTTTTGCAAAAATCTTTTTTGAGATTATTGGTGAAGCAACATTTATAATAAGATCCGTTAAAAATGTAAGTTCATCTTTGATGAATTTTAGTTCAGAAATCCAATTCATGGAAATTTGATGCAATTCTTCTGCACTTTTCCATTCTATATATTTAGTATCTATAGGTTGTGGTTTCATTATTAATTTTATAATAAAACATTAAAAGGCAAAAAATAACTACATATAATTATCCTTCGCCTTTATGAATGAGATTAATCTATGGCGATTACTTTTTTAGGTAATTCTTTTGCCTCTTCTTTTTTTAATAGATTAAGAGTAAGAACTCCGTTATTGTATGTAGCTTTAATCTTTTCATCTTGATCTATACTAGCAGGCATTTGTAACCTGCGATCAAAGGAACTGTAGTTAAATTCTCTACGGGCGTAATCGTTATCTTCTTCTACTTCTTCATTGCGTTTTTCTGCACAAATATGTAGGACATCATCTTCCAAGGTTATTTCAATATCTTTTTTTGAAAACCCAGGAACTGCAAGCTCAATTTCGAAATCGTCCGTACGTTCTTTTACATTCATTGCCGGTAGATTTCTATCTTTAATGAAAAAATCATCGGAAAAAAAGTTGTCAGTATCCATCCAATTGGAAGCTTTGTCGTTAAACCACGGGAATCTGTTTTTGTTAAATTTAATTATTGACATAATGTTTAGGTTTTAATTATTAGTGTTTTAATTAATTGAAATAAAAGTAATTAGTTGTTAGGTTGAATAAAATGACAATTATCAGCTTATTTAATTATTCTTGTTTTTTTTGAGAATTCCTCCTGCATATTGAAACACCTCTGATTTTAGCGTACGAAAGTTTTTGTAAAAATTGTAGAAATGATTTCGAAGTTCTTTATGCTCATCGAAATAATAATGATCACAGGAGATAGTGTCACATTCCAACATACCACCTAGTTCACTTTCATGTTTTCTTATTTTTTGGTGCAGTTTGCTGATTTCTTTCTCAATATTTTCGATTCCTTGTCTAAACTGCTGTAATCGTTCAAAAAGATTAGGAGTAGTTGGTTCGAAAACATAGGATTGTAATAGCTGATTGATAAACAATAGTTCTCCTTCTATAAACTGAAGGCTGGACTTCCATTCTAGAGTATCAAAATGGATATCCTTTAAGTCACTGCTCATTGTGTTTGTTTCAGTTGTCATAGTTTAATTTTTAATGGTTACTAAAAGAATGATTATTATATCATATTTATAGTAGTAAATTAGCTAAAGATTAAAACCTGAAAAATGATAATGGTCACGTTTCTAATATATTTCAAACAGTAATATTTAGGACCTCATGGAGCTTAGGGATATGTGTTTTCCAATTTAAAGTATGTTTTAATTTGGTGTCAAATGCTTCCGATGCAGATGGCTCTCCGTGGATTAGAAAAACCTTTTCAGGGATGTTTTTGATCTTACTTACCCAATCTAATAATTCATATTGATCAGCATGAGCTGATAGACTTTCTATATGATGTATTTCTGCTTTTACAGTATAATATTTACCATATAATTTGATTTCATGAACTCCATCTTGTAATTGTCTGCCTCTTGTACCTTCAGCTTGATATCCTGCTAAAAGAATAGAAGTATTTGTATTATCTACAAGCTGTTTTAGGTATGTTAATACTCTGCCCCCAGTTACCATTCCACTTCCGGCAATTACAATTTTGGGTCTGGGATTATCAATTACTTCCCAAGTTTCTTTGTATGATGTAACAATATTGATATGATCACATAAAGAATTATAATCTTGTTTGGATAATTTATGCCAATCCGAAAATTTTTCAAATACGGATAATACGTTACTTCCCATCGGGCTATCTACATAGATTGGGATATTGGGGATTCGATTTTTTTGATATAACTTCCACAAAAGGTACATTAAAGTTTGTAAACGTTCTACAGCAAAAGAAGGTATAATTAACGTTCCTTGTTTATATAATGTTTCTTTGATTAATCCAATTAGTTTCTCTTCAATATCTTGATCTTGATGAAGTTTATTACCATAGGTACTTTCTATAAAAAGAAAATCTGCCCATTCCGGTTTTTCAGGAGGCTTAAGTAGTAGATCTTTTGGTCTCCCTATATCACCTGAGAAAACGAAATCTTTTCCGAAAAGATGTAATTCTATAAAACACGCACCGATAATATGTCCGTTATATCTAAATCTAAATTCAATATCTTTTGATAAAGAAAACCAGATGTCTTTTTCTCTAGCTTTAAAATGATGTACTGTTTTTTCGACTTCTTTTATGGTGTAAAAAGGTAATGTTGGATCATGTTTAGAGTATCCTTCTCTATTAGCCCTATCTGCTTCTTCTTCATTAATTTTTGCGCTGTCCTTCAGAATGATTTCTGTAATTGCAAGGGTTGGTGCTGTTCCAATGATTTCACCATTGAACCCTTGTTGAATTAATCTAGGAAGATACCCTGTATGATCTAGATGTCCGTGAGTTAATAGAACTATATCAATTTCTGAAGCTTTAATTGGTAATTGTGTCCAGTTTAGCTTTCTTAATTCCTTAATGCCTTGAAACATACCACAGTCAATTAATATGTTTTTTTGTGGAGTTTCTATATAGATTTTTGATCCAGTCACAGTTCCTGCTGCTCCAAGAAATTGAATTTTAATAGATGGCATATATTAATGTTTTATAAATCACATAACATTTTTATCTCATTTAGTATTTTTTGTTTTCTGTTTTCAGAAATTCCTAAATGGTCAAGGTAAAATACATCTCCTTTTAGTTGTTGATAAAGAACAACATCTCTACTTAGCAAAAACTGTTTTTCGCGATTGGTAAGAATTGTGGATACTGTAATGGGATATAATCCTAAGTGATCGACTCGATCTTTAAGGCCATTCCCGTTAGGATAATCCCAACTAAGTAAATGTAAACCGATACAACTACCGTATTGAATAGCGTCTTTTGTGAATCTAGTATTAGTAACAACCCAACCTTGATTAGGAATTAATGGATCTTTTTCTTTGTCTCCAAAGTGCGCAATGATATCTTGATATCTAGAATAAATATATAATGGAATTTTAACATTGCAGTTACGCCCTTCTTCACTATGAAACTTACATTCAATTATAATGAAATCCGAGTTTTTCTTTGCGATAATATCAACTTCATGAGTAACGCATTTGCCAGAAACAATTTGTCCTACTTGAACCTGATATCCAGAAAATTTTAATACAGCGGCTACAAACCGTTCAAAAGGAAATCCAGTAGGGCCTAATTCATAGATGGCTTTTTTAAGTTTATATTTTGAAGCAAATACAGTTTTTTCCTTCTTTAATAATGAAAAAGCCCTATTGTAAATCTCTTTTGTAGAAATCCCTTGATATAATTCATCTTTTACAGTGTCAACAATATGTTTTATTGTTTTGTTATCTGCTCCGCTTCTACTAAGTGAACTCTTTAATTTACTCAATGAAAACTTCACTTTTTTACCAGAAGATTTTCTGATATTGAAATCTTCATTTTTCATAGATTTAAAAGCTTGAAAGTTTAATACATTAGAATTCTTAGATAAGTATGAAGGATACTTATCTAAGAATATGTGACTTATTATTTTTGTAATAATCTCTTATCAAAGCTTTCGTTTGGTTTTCGGTCAAACTATCTGATTTAAGAACAGCTTTTACTTTTTTACTAAGACTATAATAATTTTCATCTAATTCTTTTTTGAATTTTTCTCCAGCTTCTGCTGGGCCATAAATTACAATAGCATCAGAGTCTTTAATAAGAGGGATAATCTTTTTAAAATAAGATTTGAATTGATGTTTTTCACGTTCTAAGAATTTGCTGTCCTGAACAACATCTTGAGGTCCACCTTTTATTTTAGTTCCAGAACCTCCATGTATTCTGTAATCTTCTATTTCCGAAAAAATTGTAATCATTTCTTCGTTGTTTTCTTTTACGATGATGATATAAGCTTTTTCCTTATCCATCCATATTCCTATGTTTTTCATAATCAATTTGATTTAATTTTTAATATCGTGTAATGCTAATACTGGTACTTTAGAATAGTATCCTAAATTTTTAACCAGGGGTCTGGAAAATATACTTCCGAAGAAAGAATGTTTTCTGTTTATAAAAGTAATCAGATCACTATTTCTACTTTCTACAAAAGCACTGAGTCCTCCTTTTACATCTACATTATGTAGCGTATGAAATGTGTGAGGTATATGTTCAAAATATTCTTTTAACAAGTTTTGATTATTTATTTGCTCTTCATCTAAAGTATCTTCTTCAGAAACGTGTAAAAAACGTATAGCTGCATTGCTAATTTTTGCAATTTCAATTAGATATTGTAATTCTCGACGTTTTACTTGTGTCTTGTAATCAGTAGGAAACACGATTTCTTTTGGTTCTTTGTAGATTGTATTTTCAGGAATTGTCATCACTGGACAGTTTCTTATTTTCTCCATGACCTGAATAGCATTACTACCGTATATAATATCACTTGCGTTTGTGGATCCTTTAGTTCCCATGATTACCATTTCGATATCTTGTTTATTTACTATATCTTTTATACTTTCTAGTAAACTATTGAATTGAGAAATCATAATAAACTTATGATTTGTAGATTCATCTCTAAAAGAAAGGCGTTGTAATATTTTTCCTAATCCTTTTTCTGATTTTTCCTTAGCTTCGTCATACATCTTTTCTCCTGGTTCAGGAATCATCATACTTTCTAAAGCATATCCAGTAGCATTAAATGCATTAAGAATATAAAAATCACATTCTTCATTTTTATATAATTCGATTGCGTAACTTATTGCGTTCCATGCATTTTTAGAAAAATCCGTTGGTAATAAAATTTTCTTTTTCATCAGATCGGTTTTTAAAGATTAATGAGATAAATATATAATTGATCATAGTTAAAAAATATGATAATTATCAGGTAGCATCAGGAATTACCAAAAAAGGTATGGATGGATGGAATCCTATTTTTTTAATTACAGGTTCATGTGTTATGGTTTCTATTAAACTATGTTTGTAATTAATCATAATAGCCAAGTTGATATCAAATTCATCAATGAATTCATTGATTAGTGAAGTCTTTTGTCCAGTTTTAGAAATCCAATGTATACTATGGGTGAATTTTGAAAGATGTCGTTTCAATAGATTATAATTATATTCTTGTATATCGTCTAAATTTTCATCTTCGTTGATATGAAAAATACGTATGTTGGAATCAAATAAAGAGGCGATATCCAATAATGGCTTTATTTCTGCTTCTAGATAAAAACGTTTAAAATCAGTAGGAAATGCAATTTCTATTGGTTTATCAAAATCAAACTCATTAGGAACAATTAAAACAGGACAATGTTTTATTTTTTGTACCACTTTTACGGTATTACTTCCCATAAAAAGAGAGGCAGCACCAGTAACTCCTTTTGTACCCATAACGACCAAATCAATATCCTTATTTTTGATAGTTTTGTTAATTGTTTCTGTTAAATCTTTTGATATAGAGATAGTTTCGAAGGTATGTTTAAGATCTTCCGAATCTCTAACGATTGAATGAAATGTTGTTGCTAAAGCGTCAATAGATGTCGCACTTAGTTTTTGATATGTTGCATCTCCTTTGCTTGTATCAATTCTACCAGTAAGTACTGGTGTATTGACTTCGAAAGTATTAAGAATATAAAATTGACACGGTTGATTCTGGAATAATCTTGTAGCATAAAAAAGAGCACTATATGCGTTGTCTGAAAAATCGGTGGGAACAAGTATTCTTTTCATTGTTTTTTAGTTTTGTTTATTTACTATAAAAGTATTTTTTAAACACTATGAATACTATGATAATTCTCATATTTGAAATAAAATAACAGTACCTTTTTGGAGGTGATTACTAATTAATTATCTCTATAGTTAGATATGATCTGCGGGAATTACTAGGAAAGGAATTTTGGTGTGGAATGTTATTTTTTTGATAACAGCTTCTCTGGTTAGACGTTCAATAAAATTATGCTTATATGTAATCATTGCTAATAGGTCTATTTCTTGTTCTTCTATGAAAGATTGAATTCCAATTTCTATATTAGAAGAATCTGGTATCATGTGAAAATCAAATTTCACATTTCTGAAAAAGCCCTCTAGAGTGGTGGTGTTATAATGTTGTACTGTATTTAGTTTTGATCCATCGTAAACACAGACCATTTTAACAGTGGCATTATTGTGTTTGGCTAAATCAATAATTGGATTAATTTCTGATTTATAATAAATCCTTTCGAAATTTGTAGCAAATGCTATATTATTAATTGGCTTAAAAATTACATCTTCAGGAATTATAAGGATAGGGGAGTTAAATTCACTTTCTAAAACTCTTTTTACAGTACTTCCTAAGAATAATTGTTTCGAATTTGAAACTTTTTTGGAACCCATTAGAATCAAGTCAAACTTGTACTGTGCAGTCATTTGTCTTAAAACTTTGGTTAATGAACCAGGTTTAGAAACTGTCTGAAATGTATGATTTTTAGAGAGTTTGGTGTTTTGAATATCTTCTAGAGTTTTTTTTAATCGATCTTCTGACATTATCTTGATAGATGTATAGAAATGACCAACTCTTTGTGAGCTTACCGTAGTAACTAATTGGGCAGAATTTAGATCATACGTATTAAGAATATGAAGTTCGCAAGGAATGTTCTTATATAATTCAAGGATATATACAAGAGCATTCCAAGCTTTGTTAGAAAAATCTGTTGTTACTAATATTTTTTTCATCTTTCTATAACGTATTCTTATTCACCTAACTATTCTGACTTTTTGTTATATGATTATATTTTGGTTCTCTTTTTCTTTTCCTTTTATGTCGATGTGATCACTTTTTTTATTTGATCCTATTCTTTTTTCTGAAGGGATTACTAAAAATGGAATGTTAGTGTGATGTGCTATTTGATTAATTACAGGTTTAAACAAAAGGTTTTCAAAAAAAGAATGTTTATTATGTACCATAACAAGCATATTTATGATATTCATTTTTTGGAAATCTTCAATCGCTTCTATAACATCCATGCCATCTGCTATATGAAAAATATGAGCATTGTTTTTAAAATAGTTATCCACGAAATCTTTTATCTTTTCCTGATCTTTATCTAATGGGATACCATAATATGCATTAAGAATATGTAGTCTTGATGTGTGATTATCACAGATGTTTTTTATAAAAGAAAGATATTTATTAGTTGAACTAAGGTAATAATCTGTAGGGAAGAGGATTTCTTTTGGTTCTTCAAACTCGAAACCAGAAGGCACTGCTAATACAGGACATGTTACATTTTTGATTGTATACATGGTATGGGTTCCAATAAATATTTCTTTGGCACCTGTTGTTCCTTTGGTCCCCATTACGATCAAATCTATATCATAACGCTCTACTGTATCTTTAATCTCATTAATTAACATATTAAAGGCAGAAATTCTTTCAAAACTATGTTTTGAGTTGTTGAACTCTTCTTTTATTTTAGTCTCTATAAGTTCGATCTCTTTTTCTGAATTCATCCTTGCGATATCTTCCAAACCATATGGCATTGGATTTTCTATAAGATATCCTATGTTATATGACACTGGTGTAAAGGTGTTAAGGAGGTAAAATGTGCATTTTTCGTTTCTGAAAAATTGCATCGCATATCGTATTGCGTTATATGCATTATCAGAAAAATCAGTTGGTAATAGAATCCGTTTCATAATTCTTGTAATTTAATTTCGTTGTAAATTTTGCATAGTTAGAAATGGTATTTTTATATGTAACCCAATCTGATCTATGGTGGATTGGTGTAATACACATTCCAGATATGAATGTCTAGAGTTTACCATAACTAACATGTTGATTTCGTTTTTTTCAATAAATTGATTTGTAGCCGTAGTTACATCTTTATCATCAATAGTATGAAAGAATATTTCTGCATCTGGTAAACATTCTCGAATAAAGACTTTATTATCTTCTTGTCGAATAGAAAGTTTTTTATATTTCGACACATATAAAAAATTAATAGAAGATCTAAAACTTTTAGACAATGTACTGAGTAATTTTAATTCTCGTCTTTTATAAGGCAACATATAATCTGTAGGGAAAAGAATGTTTTTTGGTTGTTGATACTTATAATTTTCTGGTATTACTAATACAGGAGATTTTACATATTTAAGTACTTGTAATGTATTGCTCCCAAATGTAATGTCACGATCATCTGTTTTACCTTTGGTGCCCATAATAAGGATGTCTATATTTTCTCGATCAACGAGATCATTAGCTTCATCTACGAGTGTTCCAAAAATTGATAAGATTTTATATTCATGCCTAGGGTTTGGAGAAATCGTAAGCAGTGTAGATAGTATTTTTTCTAACTGGTTATCAGAGTTTTTGTGTGTCTGTTCTTTTAGTTTTTCTAAAGTTTCTCTAGAAACTAGCTCATTACTATCATATACTTCATCTGCATAGGCATGAAAGATAAAAAACTCACTCTTTTCATATTTAAATAGCTCTGTTGCATATTTAATTGCATTCATTGCATTTTCTGAAAAATCCGTGGGAATTAATATTTTTCTCATTATTCTAACTATTATTAGTTGTTTTCTCAAAACTAGAGAAGAATAGAATTTAAAACTATGACTTTTATCAGCTACTTACTTTTAAAAGATCAGTTATCCTGATTGATAATTAATATGCTTTGGTTGTTTTCTAATAAAAAATATGAAGATCTAAACAACAACTTTGATTGTTATAATTGGTCATTATTAGTAATAATAATGACCAATTATTCTTATTTAAGAAAGTTTGAAATACTATTTAATTTCTTCTAGTTTAGAATTACTTTTTATAGTCTTAGAAAGGGCAGAACTAATACCCAATTCAGGAATTACCAATAAGGGTATTTGCGTATGGAATGCCATATTTTTAATTACAGGTTCTCTAGTAAGTCTGTCCATAAAGCTATGTTTATAATTTAGCATAGCAAGTAGATAAATGTCAAGCTCTTCAGAGAAAACCTGTATTGATTTTGAAATTGAGTCGCTTTTAGAAAGGGTGTGTTGATAATAGGTAATGTCTTTAAAGTATTTTTGAAGCATTCTTAAATTAAATTTTTGTTCTTCTGTTAGAACACCCTTTTGTTGTTGTATATAAACTATTCTAATGGTTGCGTCAAATGATTTTGCTAATTCTACTATAGGTTGAAGCTCTTCTTTGCTATAGAAATGAGTGAAATCTGTAGCAAATGTAATCTCCGATGGTTTTGATATATAGGTAAAGTTTTCGGGAACGGCTATAACAGGACAATTTTTGATAGTATTAATAATACGAACAGTATTACTACCCATAAATACCTCTTTTGTTCCGGATGCACCTTTTGTTCCCATAATGACAAGATCTATTTTTTTAGATTTCACAAACTCTTGTATTACTTCAGTTAGCGTTCCAAACGATGCAATGATATTAAACTTATGTCTTTCATTGATGGTAGTGTGTTTAATAGTTTTCTTTATATGTTCTAGGTTGGTTATAGCATTCGTTTTTATAGTATTTTCAATACTTCGCTTGTGAGGTACATCGGAAATATGCACTGATTCATAAATAATCTTACTATAAGCATTTAATAGAAAGAAGATACAGTCTTCATCTTTAAAGAGTTCTGTAGCGTAGTCAATAGCATTCCAAGAATTGTCAGAAAAATCAGTTGGTAATAGAATCCGTTTCATCATCAGTAGTTTTAAAGTGATATTCCAAAACTAAATCTTCGTTAGAGCTAAAACTATGATTTTTATCATATTATATACTTGTTGTCTTTTTCATTTTTGTATTTCAAATTAGATACTTATGATAGAATCTACATGTTATCATTGTGGAAGTGATTGTGATGCTGCATTAGGAATTACGTACGATCAGAAAACATTCTGCTGTAATGGATGTAAAACAGTATATGATATTTTTTCTAGTAATAATTTAGATTGTTATTATGATCTACAATCTGCACCTGGTAACATTCCTAAAGAGATTGAAAAAAAATATAATTATCTTGATACTATTTCTATCGCAGAAAAATTAATTGAGTTTAGTGATGATACTACAGCAATTTGTACACTTTATATTCCTGATATACATTGTAGCTCATGTATTTGGGTTTTAGAGAATCTACATAAGTTAGAACCTTCTATTATTAATTCACAGGTCAATTTTCCAAAGAAGACAGTTCGAATCACCTTTAATAAAGAAAAATCATCGCTAAAAAAAGTTATTATACTTCTTAATTCGATTGGTTATGAGCCATATATAAGCTTAGATGATTATTCAGAAGGTAAAAAGAATAATATCAGAAGTTTGATATATAAGTTAGGAATTGCTGGATTTGCATTTGGTAATGTTATGTTTTTATCTTTTCCTGAGTATTTTGAGGTATCAGAATATTGGTTAGAACAGTATAAACATGTATTCCGTTGGTTAATGTTTGCCTTCTCGTTACCTGTTGTTTTCTATGCAGCTCAGGATTATTTTATTTCTGCATATAAGGGACTAAAATCTAAAATATTGAATATAGATGTGCCTATAGCATTGGGTATTGCAGTACTTTTTATTCGAAGCACCTCTGAAATTATATTTGATTTGGGAACAGGCTTTTTTGATAGTTTGACTGGGTTGGTGTTTTTCTTATTGTTAGGTAAATTTTTTCAACAAAAAACCTATTCTTTTTTATCTTTTGAAAGAGATTATAAATCCTATTTTCCAATTGCAGTTACAAGATTAGTTCGTACTAAAAACAATAAGAAATATATTGAAGAAGGTATTCAGCTGTATGACATCAAAGAAGGTGACCGATTACTTATACGTAATGAAGAGCTAATACCTGTAGATGCTGTATTGATTAAAGGAAGAGCAAGAATCGATTATAGTTTTGTAACCGGAGAAAGTGAATGGGTTGACAAAGTATCAGGTGATAAACTCTTTGCAGGAGGAAAGCAATTGTATGGAGCTATAGAAATTGAAGCCACTAAAACTATAGAACAAAGTTATCTTACGAGTTTATGGAGTAATGATGTATTTAAAAAAGATAAGTCTATCGGTTTTACTAATCTAACAGATGCGGTTAGTAAATATTTCACACTTATTATTTTGAGCATTGCCGTAATCACAACCCTTTTTTGGTTCTTTATTGATATCAATAAAGCTATTAATGTTTTTACTGCTGTTTTGATTATTGCTTGTCCTTGTGCATTGGCGTTAGCTAGACCTTTTGCTTTGGGGAATATGTTGCGGATTTTTGGAAAAAATAAATTTTATTTAAGGAATGCGGATGTAATAGAGCGATTAGCTCAAATGGATAGTATAATATTTGATAAAACTGGAACTATTACTACTAATACTGAAAGTAATATCGAGTATCAGGGAGTCGAGTTAACTTCTGAAGAAGAATCATTACTTAAAAATAGCCTAAGAGCTTCTAATCATCCACTAAGTAGAGCATTATATAAAATACTAGAAGATCACGATATTTATACGCTTGATGAATATCAGGAACACATAGGAAAAGGAATTGAGGCCAAGATATCTGAAAGTACTATTAAAATAGGTTCTTCGAACTTTGTTGGAAATAATCAATTTTCAGAAACACAAAACACCAATGTGCACATAAGTACGAATGATAAATATAAAGGGAGATATGTTTTTCATAACCAATACAGAAAGAATATTAAGAATGTTTTTGATATTCTTAATAGCGGATATAAACTATCTATTCTTTCTGGAGATAACGAAGGAGAAAGAGAACATTTGAAAAATATACTTCCAGAAAAAACGACATTAAAGTTTAATCATAAGCCAGATGATAAATTAGATTATATCAAATCATTACAAGAATCTGGACAAAAAGTAATTATGATAGGCGATGGTCTTAATGATGCAGGTGCTTTGGCGCAAAGTAATGTAGGGATTGCTATTTCCGAGAATGTGAATGTTTTTTCTCCAGCCTGCGATGCTATTTTAGATGCTTCGCAATTTGACAAAATTCCACAATATTTAATAATTTCTAGAAAGACAATGAAGGTCATTAAATCAAGTTTTGTTTTATCTTTCTTATATAATGTTATAGGGTTGTATTTTGCTGTTACTGGGCAACTATCTCCTATTGTGGCGGCTATACTAATGCCGTTAAGCTCTATTTCTGTAATTATTTATGTAACCATTTTAACCAATTATATCGGAAGAAAGATAAAACTCAAACAATGATGTATAGATCTGATGATCACAATCCAATAGAACATTTTCAGAAATGGTTTTTTGAAGTAGATAAATCATATCCCGAAGATGAAACGAACGCCATGATATTGTCGACAAAAGGTTTGGATGGTTTTCCTAAAAGTAGGGTAGTATTGCTTAAAAAATTTACTTGGGAAGGGTTTCTGTTTTTTACAAACTACAATAGCGAAAAAGGAAAAGCTATCGCAAATGACAGTAAAGTTTCTTTACTGTTTAATTGGGTGAACTCAAAACGCCAAATATTAATTTTAGGTAGGGCAGAGAAGCTTTCAGAAAATATTTCAGAAGGATATTTTGAATCTCGTCCAGAAGGAAGTAAATTAAGTGCTTGGGTATCTAATCAAAGCGAAGTAATCGTTTCTCGAAACGTATTAGAGGAACGTTTGAAAAAATATAGAATTCAATTTAGGAATAAAGAAATTACTAAACCTGATTATTGGGGTGGATATATTGTTAAGCCACATTATTTAGAATTTATGAAACAAGATTTGATAGCTGATGTTACCAGTATTGTTAATTATAAAATAACATTGGATCATAGTTGGGAGAAAGAAGAATGGTTTAGAAAAGATGTAGAGTTTAGTGGATATAAAAAATAAAACTGAATTATGGAATTTATACCATAATTCAGTTTATTGTTTTATCGTTCAACTTGGTAAGTGTACCGTTTGTTTCCAGTAATAATATTTCCTTCATAATCGTAGAATTGCGTGATATAATTTACGAATCTGCTATATTGCGGAGTACCACTATTTCGTGATATGTTTCGTATGTTTTGTAAAGTTCTCATGATGATTAGTTTTTGATTGATGAATAATTAGATTTCCGAATTACCTATAACGTCTTTTAGCATTCCAGATATTTCCGTTTGTGTTTTTTAATTTTTTACTGATTTGATTACTGTCTAATGTTCTCATAATGTTTTGTTTTTTGATTGAATTAATGATTGATTGATGAATATTTTGATTGTTATGGATTATCTATAACGTCTTTTAGCGTTCCAGATATTTCCGTTTGTGTTTTTTAATTTTTTACTGATTTGATTACTGTCTAATGTTCTCATAATGTTTTGTTTTTTGATTGAATTGATGATTGATTGATGAATATTTTGATTGTTATGGATTATCTATAACGTCTTTTAGCATTCCAGATATTTCCGTTTGTGTTTTTTAATTTTTTACTGATTTGATTATTGTCTAATGTTCTCATAATGTTTTGTTTTTTGATTGAATTGATGATTGATTGATGAATACTTTTATTGTTATGGATTATCTATAACGTCTTTTAGCATTCCAGATATTTCCGTTTGTGTTTTTTAATTTTTTACTGATTTGATTATTGTCTAATGTTCTCATAATGTTTTGTTTTTTGATTGAATTGATGATTGATTGATGAATACTTTTATTGTTATGGATTATCTATAACGTCTTTTAGCATTCCAGATATTTCCGTTTGTGTTTTTTAATTTTTTACTGATTTGATTACTATCTAATATTCTCATAATTTCTATTGTTTTAAATTGTTATATACTTACTAGACGCAGATGTTTCATTTTTGTTACAGTACTATGTATAAAAAGGTACTATTTTAACATATTTTAACGAAAACACTGGGGTTTGGAGGTGTTTTTTAGAAAAATAAAAGAAATTTAACTGTTATTTTTTTAACTAGGGTAGAAGAATTTGGTAATAATATTTGCTAAATTAACAATGGTTGCTCTAAATTTATTTACTTATATATATGTATCGTTTTATAATATATAGTACAGTCTTCCTTCCGAGTTATATCTCTCGAGGAATTGGTACTTATGTATTTTAATATTGAAGAGTTTTATTTTGTAAGATCAGTTATCCATCGCATTCCACTTTTTGTCAATCGATAGTTCTTAAACGTTTTAGCTTTAGTTCTAATCCAAATAGAATCACCTTTATAAGAGCCTTTAAAAATGAATACGTTATCATCTAGTCGATCATAAGTAAATGAATTTGCTTTCTTTTCTGAATCATTATATTCATGAAAGTCAATGGTCCTTTTTATTGTATCCGCTTCAAAGAGAAAATACAGTTGTTTTTTATCTTCTTGAATTATTTTTAAAGTTTCTGGTCTATATGAACTTCCATTAATGGAGATGTTCTTCCATCGAATATTAGTAGACTTAGGTATCGTATCACCATTTACCATCTGAATTTCCACTTGGTGAAACCCTGTCATACTAGGATACCTATTTGCCGTTTGACTCTTAATTCTATTAGAGAAGTTTATTGAACTAGAAATAGTGAAATATAGTAATATACAAGCTTTAAGGATATATCCGATCTTTTTTGTCTTTGGATTAGTAAACAGTGGTAGTTCGATAATCGGTACTGTAGGCTTGTTAAGTATAAAAAAGTTAATCATCCTTTTCAGGTCATTACTAATTAGTAAAACAGTCATAACTAAAAGATGAATAGCGAACATTTTTACTCTTACATCATAACCAATGTCGATAATTACAACATTGATCATGGCTATAAATAAAATAAAAGCGCCAATAAAAGTGGATCTTCTAAATAATAGGAGAACACCACCTATTACTTCTACCCAACCAGTAGTCATTGTGTAGAATTTAGAATAACTCATAAATGTCCATAGATAACTCATACCATTATGATTACCAATAGTGTTTTCTAATCGATCCAGATCCATTTCACCAAACTGAAGCATAAAAACCTTTGCTAATCCATAGATTATAAGAGTTAATCCAATATGATATCTAAGAATAGTCCTTGTAAGAGTTTTTAATTTTTGATTATAATTAAGTTTAAATTTAGTGTCAATGAGCATCCAAACTATAGTGCCAATTATAGAAAGTACTGTAATTAATAGAAACCTACTATAATCGTATTTAGAATCAAAACCGTTTAGAAGGTTTTGTTTATCAAACTCCCAACTAAGAAAAGTTTCCCCAAACCATACAGTGATCCCCTGCCAAAAAGAAATATCGGAGGTATCTAGTTCTCGTATATATTCGAATCCATATGGATATATATAGAATAAAAGGTATAGAAATATAAATCGTAGAAAAATTTTGCTAGATAAACTCCAATGAGGTGTTTCTATATGGGTCATTGTTTGATTGTTTGATTGATGAAAATCATAAAAATACAATCTTACTCCATAATTATCCTATATGCAACGGATCTTTTTCACATTAAATAGTGCGATCTATATTTATTCATTACATATTTATAGGATTTTAGAACGTTTGCCTTATTTAGTTTGTTATTTACTTATCGTAAGAAATCTTATTGCATTTTTGCCATAAGCCCCCATCCATTTGCTTTATCTATAACGACACAATGAATTGTGTTATTACCTTTTTTAAGTGGCATGTATAATGTATTGGTATTAATATCTAAGTGTCCCATATATTGAATTCCTTTTGTTCTAAATCCATTTTTACCTTCAAAAATGATTTTACCGTTTAAATAAACTAGTATTGTATCACTATAATCAAATGAGAAAAGCTTTGTTTCCTCTTTTTCTGAATAAATATTTGTAAATGCAATGGTATAATCTTCGGTATTTTGTTCAAAGTTTCCAGAAGAAGCTTTTTTAATGTATTTGGAAATAGGTAATAACCCTGATTTTTCTGTAGTAACAGTAATGTATTCTTCCTTTAAAAAATTTTTAAAATTAAGATTTTTTCGATCGAATAGTTTTGCCTCAGTAATTTTCCATTTTTTTATAATGTTGAGGTCGGTTGGTGTTTCTTCAGTCTTTTCAGGTACTTCACTAGATTCTTTTGGGGTTATCCTAAAATTAGAAAATCTGTTAGTGAATAGGGCAAATAAACCAATTTCACCTGATATATTATCCGTTCTTAAATTAGAAATGCTCATCACTTCTTCATTGTTCACAAAAACTTTAGCTTGGTCATTATTTACTTCTATACGAAGTGTATTCCATCCTTTATTCTTAAATAATACGTTGGCTTGGTGTTCTCTATATAACTGCCAGTTAGATTCATTATTAAAAATAGGAGTGTATTGTATCGCATCTGCTTGGTTTGTTTTGTGAAGTCTCATATAAACTTCTTCCATGGTATTATCTTTTTTTCTAAAGGTAATTCCTGCAAAACTTCTAATAGTGTTGGCATATACATCAACCTCAATAGTACCGTTAGTAAATTTCTGATTTTTTACAGTAATTCTTCCTTTTTTTAATACTAGGGTTTCTCTATTGTCGAATTTTTCGAAAGTTGCTTCTTTTGTAGTATTCCAGTTGGAGGCGATCATTTCAATTTTTGTTTTAGAGCTCTGTGAGAAGGAGACTAAAAAACATAAGGATAAGATGAATGATGAAGAAAATTTTACCATGATTTTTTATTTGCAAATATCTGATTGAATTTGTTTAAATCCCGTATCAATTTACAATCAAAATCTATCGTTTTGGTAATTTTTCCTATATGTTGTTGGACTTGTTCCTGTTAATTTTTGAAAAAAACGAGTCAAATTATTAGGTTCACTGAAGTGTAAAGCATCAGAAATTTCTGCAATGGTTTTATTAGAATAACGCAATTCTGTTTTTATTTCTAGAAGTAATCTATTGTTAATTATTTCTCTTGTAGTATGTTTAGTATATTCTTTTGCTAATGTATTAAGCTGATGTCGTGTAACATTAAGTAGATTGCAATAATCTGCTACCGTATGTAGATTTCTAATATTCTGTTCTAGTAAGGCCTTAAATCTATAAATTACGGTGTTAGATTGTGTGTCTGGAGAGATATGGTAGAAATTAGAATATAACCGGTTTAGCTTGGATAATGAGAAATATAGTAGAGAACGTAATATGTGAGCGCTATCGTTTTGATAATCATTTATCTCAGTGATAATTTCGTTAAAAGCGATTTTTATAATATTAAAATCAGCATCTTTTAAACATAAATATTGAGGATATTGAGTGTTGTAAAAATACTGTAATCGGTAAGTAAACAGAGCATCATTAAAAAAATCAGATAAAAAATCACTTTGAAATACAAGATGAAATCCTTTTAGTTGATTTAGAGAAATCTTACAACTTTTAGTCTGAAAAGGGGAGATGAAGAAAAAGCTATTATCTGCAATTTCTATAAAATGTCCATTTAATTCAATAGCTCCACTTGCTTTTTCAAAAATCATGATTTCAAAAAAGTCAGTTGTTTGAGGCTTGGGTTCAAAAAATACATTTGGATTATTTTCGAACCTATGCAAATCCATCAGTAATTCGAATCCATACTTCCTTTTTTCAAAAATAAATTTTCGCAAACTATTGTTTTTTTATCTAAACTGAGAACTCAAGTATCTTAGAACACTATAAAAATAGAATAAATATTAGTGTAAAATCTAAATTCTTTATGGTTTAGGATGCAATAATTATTTTATCAGCTTGTTGATATTATGATGATGAATGTAGAAATGATAACTAATGTTAGTATATAATAATTATGAACAAAAAGTCCGCATAACATTAAAGATTCACTATCAACTGAAGATTCAATTAGACCACTTGTAGTTGAGCTGTTATAATGAATTAATCTTTTTTGATTTTGAGAGATACTCCATTTAGAGTGCCAGAAATTATCATAGTTCCACCTATAGTTGTTCCCGTTAAGTGAAATAGTAGTTCCGCTTCCCCAGTTACTAAATTTAATACTCCCGATAGGTTGATTTAAATTCAGGTCTATGATGTGCGTTTCTGAATTAAAAAATCCCTTCTTTTCAAATTTGAGTTTAGTGTCATTTAATTTTCCAATTGAAAAATTCCTAAAAGAATGCTGATCGAATTCTCCTACGTTTTGATTGTGAGATTGCAGTCTATACTTAGACGAAAAAAGATCTTTTTTCCAGTTAATTCTTATCATTTAGTTTTTTTGGACACCTAGATATTCATATACAGATGTTTTATTTATTGGTATGTAGAAAGTAGTATTTGTTACATTTTAATTTTTTAATTCTTGATTGGATACTTAAATAACATTGATAATTAATATTATAATAGGATACGTCCAAACCTTAAGTAATAAGGATTGGACGTATCTGTTTTTGGCATTACACTTTTTGTGCTTCCCAAGCAAATTTTTGAAACGCTTCATCAACCGGTGTGTTGGCGATATGATTGGTATAATTACTAATTACCTTCTGTGATAGTCCTAAAATAACTTCTAACACTTGTCTTTCTCCATAACCAGCAGCATAAAATGTATTTAAATCTTCTTGTGTTACATGTCCACGGTTACGAACTACTTTTAGAGTAAAATCGTGTAATACTTGTAGTTTTTCGTTAGGCATTGTTGTTCTATTTCTAAGAGCTTCAGTTAATGCAGAGTCTACTTTCATCATGTGAGCAATACCTGTATGAGCAGGAACGCAATAATGACATTCGTGTTCTACATTAATTGTTTGCCAAACTACCGTAAGTTCTTCAGCATTAAATGATGAATTTTGAAAAGCACTGTGTAATGTTTTATAAGCTTCCAATACTTCTGGAGCAGAAGCTAAAACACCATGTAATCCTGGTAACATGCCAAAAGATTTTACAGATTGTTCTAAAGAGGCTTTACTCTCTTCTGGTGCTGATTCGATTGTGTTTACTTTTAATGTTGTCATGATTTTAAATTTTATTGTTATATATAATTATCATTTATAACTAAACAATCGTTTAGTTATTATTAAAAAAAAATGCTATAGACTACTAAATGTCATTTCAATATAGTCTTCAATTTCTTTTTTACTATTTACTTTAGATGCAGCGGCTAGACCGTGCTTAGCTAATAATAAAAAGTTGGCTTGTTTTAAAATATCATTTTGCTTTTTGGTCGTATCGGTACTTAACTTAGTAATAAACAATTTTTTAAGATCTTCCATAAACTTAGTCATCTCATCATTGATTAATTCATCTTCTTTTCCAGAGAATTCATTATAGGTATTCGTTACCATACATCCCTTTTCATTACCTTGTTGATTACAGATTTTTACGGAATCATAAAAGAATTCTTTAATATCATCTACACCATTAGAAGATTGTCTGAATTTTTCAAAAATGTTGTTAACCTTTCTTTTGTAACTTTTTAGGCTTTCCAGAAATAGCCCGTGTTTACTACCAAAACTCGAATAGATAGAAAATTTATTAATACCCATTTCCTTTTCTAGCATTTGCATGGACGTACTCTCATATCCATTACGCCAGAATAAGTTCATAGCTTTATCAATAACTTCTGATTCTATATATTGTTTTTTTCTTGCCATTGTTTTATTAAAACAGAACAAAACTAAACAATCGGTTAGTAATAAAAAATCTTTTAACTTTTATTTTTGAAATTCGATGTGTTTGGTCATTTCATAATAAGAAAGTATTTATATGCAACATTTTTTTGTGACCTTTATAGGGTATAAAAGTTGTTTCACATAATTAGTATCTGACGGGTAGTCTGTATGCTCCTCTTCAAAAACTCCAACTTTATTAACAGCTCCTTTTCTATTAAAATAAGTGCCAAATAATAAATCCCAAAATGGTAAGGTGTTACCGAAGTTTTTTGCCTCTTCTGTGTTGGCACTATGATGAAAATGATGGATTTGTGGTGTAACTATTAAATAATCCCAAAAACTTTTTGCTGTTTTAATATTTGCGTGAGATATGTACGCAACTACCGCGTGTATAATGCCAACTAAAAAGATAATTTCGCTATTAAAGCCTAACAATAAAATTGGTGTCATTTTAAGAAATGTGTTTAAAAACATATTAATTGGATGTATCCAATTAGTCTTGAACCAGTTTAAGCTTTTAGGTAGATGGTGTATGGAATGAACTTTCCATAACAAAATACTTATGTATGAATTAGGATTCCCTTTATGACTAATCCTGTGATATAAATAAGGAAGAAAATCTCCTATTAAATTAGCAATAATAAGTACAACAATAAAGGGTAAAGAATCCCAAAAATCAAAGGCTATAAATTTTTTTTCTTGTAAGTAAATAGTTAATGATAGAGCAAACATTTTTCCTAAAGCATCAAAAATTGCTATTGAAAAAACTAAGTGTTTAATATCTGTCAGGATAAGCCGTTTTTTGGGTTTCCAATCTTTTTTTAAAGGTATAATACGTTCTAAAATTAAAATATAAAAGAGAGTAAAAAGGAATACTGAATACGATGTCAATTCAAAGTTCCAATTATTCTCCAATGTTAGAAAACCTATTATACTTATTATAACTAATAATAGCGGGATTGCTGTTAAGGATATTATTTTATGTTTCATTTAAGTACTTTTCTCTTGTAGTCGTAAAGAGAAAGTAAAAAGATGCAAGATTATAGAATTAAATTTATTCTGTCTATTTCTGCTCTTAATTCAGATGGAAGTTCACATCCTTTTTTTAATTGAAAATCGAAGATTTCACCTCGATCGTTATAGTTAATATCAACACATTCATTGATTATTTCCTTTAGTTTTTTACGTGCTCTTTGTATTCTTGACTTTGTTGCTGTCAAACTTAAATTAAGTATTTGAGCAATTTCTTTTTGTGATTTTTGTTTAATATCACTTAAATAAAGAGGTTTACTATACTTTTCTGGCAAATAAGTTTGAATCACAAACTCAGATAAATCACAAACACAAGTATTTGAGTTGATTTCGATTTCAGAATCATTTATAGATAATTCAAAATGCTTTTTGTTTTTTCTATAATAATCTGCAATTGTATTTCTACACACTTGAAAGAGCCAAGTTTTATAGTTTTTGATTGCGGTCTTTCGATTTATATTGTCAAGCAGTTTTATACTAACTTCTTGTAAAATATCTTCCGCAATGCATTGGTCACTAACTTTTGTTTTGATAAAGTTTAACAAATGACTTTCGTGCTTGTTCCAAATTTCATTAAAGATCATTCATTCTTTTTTATCAATTTATAATATTTAAGGTAAGCATAATTTTATGAAATATTTGGTTTTAATTAAAAATGCGGTCAAAACATGAATGATTATTGTATTTATAGTTTATTCATAATGTTTTTAATTCAACTCTATTTTTTCTTTGGTCTAAATGGTTTAATAACATCCTCATTACATTCTAAAAATGGTCCATTCATGAGATCGATACAATATGGGACAGCAGGAAAAACAGCGTCCAAACATTCTTTGATTGATTTTGGTTTTCCAGGGAGATTAATAATTAAACTACTACTTCTGAGTCCGGCAGTCTGTCGGGAAAGAATCGCAGTTGGTACGAACTTTAAAGACTCTGCCCTCACAAGTTCCCCAAAACCAGGCATCATCCTATCACAAACTGCTTCGGTAGCTTCTGGGGTAACATCTCTTTTAGCGGGACCTGTACCACCAGTAGTAATTACTAAACAGCATTTCTCTTGATCTACTAATTCGATAAGAGCTTGTTCAATAACTTCTTGTTCATCGGGAACTATTTTATACACTTCTGTCCATTGAGAAGTAAGATAATCAGTCAATGTATTTATAATTGCTTTTCCACTGATATCTTCATAAATACCTGCGTTAGCTCGATCGCTCACTGTTACTATTCCTATTTTAGCTATTGACATGTCATTATGTTACTTAATATATACCTTTCTGCTAATATATTGGAAGCATTTAATTAAACAAACAGAAACCGAATACAAAATTTGCAAGGATTTGCAGAGTACTATTAACTCACTTTCTGGATGGATTGCAGTTCTATTTGTAGTGTGTTCTTTACATTTTTTCTAAGATCCAATTTGGAGCAAGCTTCATAACCCAGGCGATTAATCTCCACCTTTTGGTGACGTAAACTTTTCTTTTTTGTTTTAGGATTGCTGCATAGATTTGAGCGGAAGCTTTTTTTACAGAAGCTACCCAAAATAGTCCATCTCCTTTGGCCATTGGTGTGTCTACAAAACCAGGTTGTACATCGGTAATCTGTATATCTAATTTTTCATTTTTTGCAATACATCTTAGCGCTTCGAGATAATTTGCTTGAAAAGCTTTTGATGCACTATACGAAGGACAATACCTATTACCTCTTAAAGAGGCAATAGATGAAATTCCAACAAGGTGACCGTAGCCCTGTTTTTTGAACTTAGAAAACACGAATTCATACACTTTAGAAATCCCATTTACATTCGTTTGTATTATTTTGTTTTCAGTTTCCCAATCCAATTCTTGATTTAATTCTGAAATACCAGAAGAAACAATCACTAAATCAACTGCTTCCATTTGGTTAAAAAGAGCTTCCATTTTTTTATCCGAACTATTTATTTCTGTGATATCGTGTTCTTGGATTATAATTCGGTTATCAGATTTTTCTTTTATTTGATTAAGTAGTTCAATCCTACGACCAGTTACACCCACCATCCAACTATTTTCTAACAGTATTTCTGCTAAACCTCTTCCAATACCAGAAGTTCCTCCAATAATAATAGCTTTTCCTTGTGTGTCTTTCAAATCTTAATTTGCGTTCTAAAATATACTATAATGTTACCTCACTAAATATAATATTTTGCTTTCTTTTTTCTTAAAAATACCAGCTTTTATATTACTAAAAGTGATACCCAATTCGAAAGTGTAGATTTATTGCAGCTTCACCTTTATCTTTTGTAAATCCAGAATTTTTAGAAAAGAAGTGAATATAACCAATCCCAATACCAGTTTCATAATTAAAATGCGTTCCTATATTTCTTCTAATACCCCAAGTAGGAATTATTGATAAGTTATTAACGATATTAACATTACTATCGCCCCCAAACTTAATTAGTAAATCATCCCAATGAAAACTTGTTTTCAGCGCAAAGAAATTACCACTATTATTGTCGATTCGTTTTGATTTACTTAATCGTCTATCAAAATTATAATACCATCGAGGTTCTAACGAAATAACTGTTGTTAACAGAAAACCTGTATCTGGATAGAAATCATCATTTTCGTAAGCATCAAGACCTAATTCCGTCCGCAATGTAAACTGATTTGATAGTTTAAATTCATTATAAATCCATAATCCTGCAAATCCAATTTGAATACCTAAAATTGATTTTTCTACACTTGGATTCTGTGGTTTTTCAATTAGATTTTGTGATTTTACAATTAGTGTGAATACACAAAAAAATAAGGTCAATGCGATTTTTTTCATCATTTTTAATGTTTATAAATTTGATCACAAATCAATGAATTAAAAGGGATTCGGATTGACCAATGGAAGCATTGGTATGTTATAATATGTTAAAAAAAGATAAAACTATCTTTCTAACATACTTCTTTTATAATCAGAAGGCGAAAGTCCAGTCTCTTTTTTGAAAATTCTATTGAAACTGGTTCTTGATTTAAAACCACATTCGCAAGCAATTCCGAAGAGGTTATAGTTTTGATATTGTTCTAGGAGTATCTTTTCTTTTACAGCTTGTACACGATATTTGTTTATTAAATCATAGAATGTAGTATTCATATGTTGATTTAACATAGTAGAAAGTATTTTATCCGTTGTAAAGGTTTTTTGCGCCAATTTTCCTAATGTTAAATCTTGATCTAAATACGTTTGATCTGTTTGTAGAAGAACTTCGAGTTTGTTCTTTAAGATTTCGAACGCTTCTTTTTTTGAAGGTGAAATTTTTTCATTTTTTATCTTTTTAATATTATAGAGCGGTTTATCATCTAATAAAAAAGAAGGTAATAATACTTTAGATTGATTTGTACCGTAATAACTCAAGAACATCACTAGAACTATCATCGCCAAAACAGAAAAATAGTCCGCATTCAAATGAAAATCACTAAATACATATTCATATATCTTAATCACCATATCAACACTCATAATACCTAGTGCTGCAAGTAGCATAATCTTAATCCAATTAAAATCATAGTGGTTTAGGTTCGAATATTTATGTTTGGTTAGTTTTCTGTATGTTGATAATAACCGTAGCGAAAAAAATAAGTACAATAAAAAATATAAACTATCAATTTTGATAATTGAGCGAATAAAATTAGTATGTGTATAAGCTAGTTCGTCTATTTTGAAGTTGTTGAATAGTATTGTTGGTATTGTAATGCTACACGCAAATAGTAAAGCAGGAGTAAAATGAACTAAAGTATTCTTTACTAATTCTTTTTGCTTTAAAAATAATGATTTTACATATAGAAATAATAAAGGACCCAAAATTATAATGGTGATATCATTAGGCAAAAATAGAAGCTGTATTAGCCAATCAATAGTGTGTAGTAACGCATAAAAATAGATTGTAACACATAAAAGAAAAAGAAATAATACAATTAATATTTTTTGAGGTAGTTTTCTGTTTTTTATTTTTAATAGCTGGATCAGAACTATGGCAATGATAAAAATGCCTCCCACCAAAAAAAAATCTAAAATTAATTTCATGAATACGCTACTCTTTATTAGGTACCGTACCAGAACCTACAGCAGCTTCTTTAAACCATACTTCGGCATAGCATCCGTTAGCATATTGTTTAGCGATATCACCATCATAAGTTTTTGATCCAGTATTCCAAACGATATTGTCTTCTGGATTCTTTCCGTTTGTTTGGTTGTAAGCACCTTGTTTAAAAAATTGCAACTCGCCTGCATATGCATCTGGGCGTTCTGTACCATCTCGACCTATAGCCGCATATAATGTTAGTATTTGTTTAGGTATGGTTTCCTTAGAGATAAATTCTGATTTTAATAAGTTTTTTGTAAACGTCTTTGTTGGATGACCTTTACTTGTAAAAGTGATGTACATAATACCTTTATATACGTTTACTTCATAGCTAAATTCTTCTCCTAGTTCGATTCCTTCCTTAGGTTCTTCAGGATATGTAGTTGGACTCGATCCAATAGTAGACATATCATTACCCCAAACAGCTGTTGAGTAATCCCATCTTTTTGAATTATCTCCTTCTGTATTGATTTCGTAGTTCCAAAAAACAGATCCTTTTGTATGTCCAGGGAATTTTTTGTAAAATATTTTTAGTGGTTCGTTTTCATGTCCATCATCACTATGAATTTGTCCAACGACTACAGAATATGATGCAGCCACTCTAGCATCGCCAGATGTGGAAACATGCATTACTTTTAAGGTACCATTTAATTTGCCTCCCGTTTCGGGTATCCAATGTTTTTTTTGCCCTAATTCTGTTCTTGTATTGCTCGAATTTTTTGACGTAATACCAGAGTTTGGTGTTTTATAAACTACCCAGTCCGTTTCTCCATCATTAGAAACATAAAAGAAATCTTTTTGCTCGTAATTGGCTAATTCTTCGGTACGTGTGCCATCACCTGTTAGAATACTCCATTCGTTCATAAAAGGAATAACATCACTAGGGTATACAGTAGTTTTCGTGTTTTCTTTTTCAACGTTTTTAGTTGCATTAGTATGAAAGCAACTATTTAAGCATAGTGCAAGGATACTGATTAGTACAGGCGTTTGAAATAGTGATTTTTTTAATTTTTTCATTTCAAAGGATATTTAACACGGTTTTATTGTTTTCTACTGAGGATATTCGGTGTTGATTAACTAATTATTCAGAGCAAGTTTTACACTTTACCAAAAATACAACAACCATTCGGTTGATTAATTGACTCTTGGTATTATATGTATGTTGCAGTGTTAAGTATTTTTTAGTCAATTCTTTTAGCTACTATATCAAAAGGTTCTAGAGGAAGTCCATACAAGACAGCTTTAGTTTCGTCAATTTCTTTAATAAATAATACCAATCCTCTACGATTATTATAAAAGAAAGAAATCAATAAAGTATTATCTATTTTTTCTAACAGTGTTTTTGTCCTGTATGTTCGATTGTATTAAGAGCTTGGGTTATTTCAGAAGGATCTAAAATTTTATTGAATTTAATGATCATCTTTTCGTTATTCCATTTAAAATTATATTTCAAAAGTTGAATCCTACTTCCTGATATTTTTGATATTGTTGGAGTCAATCTAACATAATCTTGTTCAAAGATATGGTCTTCGGTTTTAGATTCCGTTTCGTTCAATAAGGTTACCTTTTTTCATTTTCTATAAAATCGTATTCGGTCGGGATTTATAAATTGAAAGTTTAGGCCAGCTATATTTTTAGAAGAATTTTCTACTTCTTTTTCCTTTAAATTTACTTCATTTTCGACATTTTCTAAAACAGCATTTGTAATTCTATCATTGCCGAAAGTAATAATGTCGATACTACGAAAAGGTCTTATTTCGCTCACATTAATCCATTTTCCATCGGTTTCTGTATTCAATTGCCTCAAGTGTTTTATATGTTGTGTTAGCTACGGTTCTACTTTTTTTCAAATATCACTTTTGAATTATTTGGCTCGAATATTTTTGATGGTATTTTCTTTTCATCAATAGATATAGCTTCTTGGGTGGCTTTAAAAAAAGGATAAAACTCAGTTTCATTTCTAATACTTATTGAGTTAGATTCTTTTACAAATAGATTCCAAAATCCATTAGTATAATTTTCATATAACTTCGAATTAAGTTTATATTTTGGATTGAAATAATATTTACCACGAAAAGTTTTAAAAAACGATTTTGGATCAGATGGTTGATAGTTAATGGTGATAGATTCGCATAATTCATCCATTACAATTTTTTTGTCATCTGGATTGCGACTAAATTCAAGTAATTTGTCTTTTTCAAGCCCAAATTTTGCCTTAGTTATGGTATCTTTTTTTTCGTATTCAGTATATGAATATCCTTCGTCTAATCGAACTATTATTTTCATCCATCCAAGTTCTCCTTTTCCGTTATAAATCATTGTATATCTATCTTCTTGAACAAAAGCTGTAAAAGAATCTCCAAGTTCGGTAGATAAATAACTCCTTGGAATATTTGGGTTTATAGGTTCATATTCAATTTTATACTCTATTTGACCTTCAAAATATTCTTGTCCGTACATATTAGAAATCAATAATAGGAATAAAATTGTTTTTGTTAGCTTTTGCATTTTAATAGTTAATGTTATTACAGAAGTATGTTATGAGGTTATAAGTATGTATCATAAAAAGGTAAAATGTTACCTCGTTTTTTAGTTTTTCTGTTGGTTACAAGGAGTTAAAAATATTATTTAGGTAATCCTTCTATGTTAAAGACCAATTGCATCCATTTTGTTTTTTTCGTATCGACTATCTTCTGCAGGATATCGCAATATCTGATCGTATTTTTCTGATTGTTTAGCCATTGAATAAATTAAACTCTCTCCTGCAAAATCGGATGTAGGAATCTTTGTAAATATTTCATCTTCAAAAGCTTTATCGGCATCAATAACCTCCCAACCTTGTTCTTTAAATTTTTTAATAAGATCTCCTAAAAACAATGCAGATGTTAGATTGTGATGAAGCAACAATGTGTGATTGATATGTCTTCCGTTCATTTCGTAAGAAAGCTTTTCATAATAATTCGCTCGTTCTAAAATATGATCTAAGTAGAAGTCTTTAAACCTATCGATATCTGCTTTTTCAAGTCCAACTTGTTTTATTCTTTTGATTAAGCGCTGATCTACATACCAATCCGAAGCATCTATAGTTACATAACCATTCGAGTAATTGTGCTTGCTAAGTATGTTTCTAATGCTATCAACTTTTGTTTGGTTTTGTCCCTCTTTTAAGTAGGGAAATCGAAAAAGCTTGATATGATTGCTAAGTTTTGAGATAATTACATCTGTTTTTTTGAGTTCATTCTCAAAAAGATGTGAATCGTTTTTTTCGGAATTAAAATTGGGGTGAGAATAGGAGTGATTCGCTATTTTATGCCCATTATCATTCCAACTTTTAAGCAAAAATTGCCCTTTTTTACTGGATTTATTTTTTCCTGTAACGAAGAATATGGCTTTTAGATTTTTTTCTTCAAGATGTGTTAAAATCATTTTGTTCCATTCCTCAAATTTGAAATTTGCGATATCAGATGTATTTCCATCGTCGAATGTAAAACTTACTAGCGGTTTTGATTGTAGATTTTTTTTAGATTGATCCAATGCTTTTTCCGGCTTTTCTGCTATTGAGTTTTTGCATCCAAAATTGATGAAGAGTAGAAATAAGATTATTGATTGAATTTGCTTCATTTTTTGTAATTATAGTTCTCAATAGTCTAGGTAAAATTAATTTTTATTTTTATAATAAATTATAGTTCCAAAAAAGATCTATGTATTGTTGCTGGGAATCGTTATACCAAATCAAAGTAAATACAACTTAAAGCGATGGTGTTAAAAAAACCGTGTACGGAAATCAGAAACCACAAATCGTATTTACGCAAGTAGAATATCCAGGCCAAGAGCGCTCCCACAATCCAAGTAACAAGTTGTCCGGTAATTCCTTGATAACTATGCATAAAGCCAAAAAAACCAGTAATTAGGATAATATTAAGCGCAATACTGATTTTGCTTTCTCCAAAGAATTTTACAAATTGTCGCATAAAATAACCACGAAAGATAATTTCTTCTCCAAACCCTGCGGTGGCCCACACTAATAATAAAGTAATTAAAAAGGCAGGAAGATTTCCTTTTAATTGATCAAAAGCAGAATAATCAATAGGAGTTCCTGTGAATTTTGTTATCCCAGGAACCAATATAAAGACATAAAAAATAAAGAGCCCTAATGCGACTAATGGCGCAATTACTAAAATGTTTTTGAATGTGAAATTTTTACGTTGAAATCCAAGTTCTGAAAATGCTTTTTCTTTATATTCTATATAATTTGCTATAATGATTAATATAGAAATAATGATGTTTTCTATGGTTATACGAAACGGTCCAAACCAAAAAAAGCAGATGAATGCAATGGTAATTAATGGAATTAATATTTGACGTAAGGTGATTTTGTTCATTGTTTTTGATTTTAAATTCTAAACGAAATAATGAACAAAATCTCTGAAATCCCCTTTAAATACTCATGTTTTTACTGAATGGTCGAAATTTACAACTGAATAGTCGGTAGTTTTTGACATCTTTTATTGAAACCAATCCATAAATATTTTTCGCTTGTAACGACTGATATTGATTTCTGCGATTGCATCATTTTTAATGAAACCTTTTAATCGAATACGCAACTTGCCATTTTCAATCTTTTCGATTAGGTCTACAGTATCTTTATGGATGATAATTTGTCGATTGGCTCTAAAAAATAATTGATCGTTTATTTTTTCTTCGAGCTCATTTAATGTAAAATCGGTGTTAATTGTTGTACCATCATTCTGAACAGTATACACAATTTTGTTTTCGCTATAAAAGCACGCAATATTTTCATAGGTAAGCTTCTTTATTTTCGCTCCGCTATCTATAGTGATTTCTGCATCTTTTATAGATAACTTATATAAATTGTATACGTCTTGGGCATATAATAAACCTATGAGAATAAAACATATTAATAAGGTAATTAGCAAACCAATTAAAGTGTAATAAAATTGTATTTCTCCATCTACAACTATTCCTACAATGATATTTACAGGAACATAAATTACTGTAATATATCCTAGAGTAGAAGCCATAAATCTTATGATTGTAACGCTTTCTATTTTTTTAGAAAAATGTTTTTTCTCGTAAAATTTAAAATTAAAATGTGCTATAACTACAACAAGAATGGATAAAATAATAGTAAACAAAAAACCAACTAAAGGGAATCTATAGGATTCACTATCTAGAAAATTATCGCTTGCAGCTAAGTGATTTACCACTAAAGAGAATAATATTAATACAATTGCCTTTCTAAACCAAGGCCATACTGTTTTTGCTATATTCTTTGTTGGTTGTGTGGTATTCATTAATTAGAAGCTCATTTTTGTCAGTTTCAAAAGTAAAGAATAATTTCTCTTTAGAATTTTCACTAAGCATATTGCTCATCATTCATTAAATCCAATCTATGTTTGGTGTAAAATTCTGAAAAAATGCTTCATTAGGTAAAAGTTACTTTAAAGTAGATTTCTTGAATGTTTTTGGAAACGCGCGTATACGATAGGTTCAGGGTAGTTAATTTCGCAATCAATCTTCATGCGCTTTAGAGAATTCTTCTGTTTTTTTATTCAAATAAATTTCTGCATACCTCAGACTTTCTGGATTGATATCTGATTTTACTTTAGCCGTAGGCTTAAAACACCCTTTCTCTTTATTAAAATCTATTAAAGCATTTACCTCATTACTACCCCAGAAAAAGTCGAAGACTATAGCAAAATTACCAATATCGTGTTCGATATAATCCGCAATACTTTTTATGAATCCAAGTCCTGGAATCATTTCATAATAGTTCTCTCCAAAAAAAACTACTCCAAAGTTCCAAATTCCATTTTCTGAATCATATTCAGAAAATCCTCCACTTCGTTTATTATTCTTCCAAGTATCTACGATACTTTGATTATCCGGTTGTTCATAACTAGAAAGGTTGTCTTGAGAAAGTTCATTTTTTCCGTACATTTCTCTTGAATCCCACCATGCAACCCAATTGGCATCTATCTTTAATTGCTTTGGTTTTGATTTTAGAAAATCATCAAGTTTATTCTTTTTAATTTTTACCTTAACAAATAGTGAATTTAATTCTGACATTCTTCTGTTATTTATTTTTCATATTAGTCCTGATTGTATATAGGGTTTAACATAAAATGATTTTAATGCCTAGTTAGAGCACTAAATTTAGTAAATAATTAGCTTTATAGGGTGTAGCCAAAGTTGTTATTTTTCGAATACTGCGATAGCTCTAACAGGTGAACCTGTTCCTCCTTTAATTTTCAGTGGAAGTCCAATAAATCGAAATCTTCCTCTACCGATTAGCAGATGTAGATTTATCATATTCTCGTAATGCGTAAAATTCAATTCTCCACAAATATGATGCACTTTTTTATTTGAGATTCCCGGAACTCCAGGTGACATCGTTTCAACTCCGAAAGCTGATATTTTTTTTTCTCCTAACCAACGAGCAGTTTCTGTAGAAATCCCAGGTCCATTACCCCAATCTTTTCCATTAAAGTTTTTTCGATAATGATCAGTATAAATCAATACAGTATCTCCTTTTTCTATTTTCAAATTAGCCTCTATACAAGCATTTTCAATTTCATTAGGTTCAATTAATTCTTTTAGTCCTTTATGAGAAAAGTCTAAACAAATTCCTTGAGTATAGAACATGGATAAAGGCATTTTGTCAATTGATTTTCCTTTATGTTCAATTGCCATATGGTTTATTGCATCAACGTGTGTTCCGGTATGTTCCCCTAATTCTAATTTATGAACTGCTGGTGTTTTAATTTTTGGATTTTTTATTCCATTCCATTCTTCATGGGAATTATGAACTGTCATTTTAACTTGTGGGAGGTCTTTATAAACAGGCATTCCCTCGTAAATTTCTTGACTTAAATCAATGATTTCTATCATTCAGTAACTTGTTTTTAATATTATTATATATAATGTTAATCCCAGGAACATCCTCCAACGTCATATTCTTTAAATAACTCTTTAGAAATATTGTTGGATAAAAATATTGAAAGCGTTGATCCAGCATAATGTTCAGAAGTTCCAATTAACATATCAAGTAGCTTATCTCCGTTCAAATCTCCAATCCAATGGATAAATACTCCTCCTTCAAAACCACCAGAGGGAAAAGAAAAAAGATCCATTTTTCTAATTGTTTGACGAGTTTTATCGTTGTATGAATCTACAACAAGTTCATAATTTTTAATTTTCTTAAAATATGGAAACTCACCTTTTTCTGTTTCAATTATATTCCCTTTAGCGTAGAGAAAGTAATTTTTGCTATTCTGCTCATCTTCTATGCTATAGACAGAAAATGGAATTGATTCTCCTGGGTACAACATTCTATTTACCCATTTTCCTGTTGTAAAAATACTATCTTTTAAATTTAACCCCTTTATTAAAAACTTTGGGATAGTAGATTTAGTATTATCATATTTTTTGATTAGAAAATTATCCCTGTTATGATACTTTTTTTTCTCATAAACACCCCAATATGCTTCGTTTACATCTGCTTTTATTTCTTTCCATTGAGAATCTACTCCACAATCAGGTATAATAACAGTAATTTTACTAGTTTGAGAATAAGAGTAGTAGAATAAAAGTGAAAGTAGAAATGTATTAATAGTTATATTCATATTTATAATTATGGTTAACCGTCTAGTATAAGAAATGTAGGGCAGGTGATGAGCGGTGCATTTCGGATTGGTACTAATCCAAATATAAATGTTTTGCTTTTATCTTTTTTGTTCTAAATGCCATATTTTATTGTGGCGATATCACAGAAAAGAACTGATCTTTCAAATTGTCTTTGCCCTGTGTTTTTTTACATTGTAGACGTTTTACTTTGTTACTAATATTTTTGCCATTTGATAATTTTCAATAATTTGACCAGTCTCGAAATGGTTAGGTACTATGTCTAGTAATTTAAACTCCATTTTTTTATAAAATTCTATTGTTTTAAGGTTTTCTTTGTGTACGATTAATTCAATTCTTGAAATATTCATTTTTCTAGCGAAACTATCAGTAAATTCAATTGCCTTTTTACCAATCTTTTTACCTCTATAATCTTCTAGTAGGTATAACTTATCTAATAACAAAAAATCAGACGTTTTATTTAGGGCGAGATAACCAACATTCAAGCCTTTATATTTAAGTAAAAAATAATTACTTCCATTCTCAACCTGTTGCTCTATTGCTTTTGCTGTTTGATACTTATTTATGAAATATTTAGTATGTTCTTTTGGAATAACTGGGTCATAAAATTTATGTAAAATTTGCCTAACTAAACTTTCAATAATTTCAAAATCAGCATATAAAACTGCATTTGTAATCTCTATCATCTTTTTATTTTGATAGCCAAAAATCAGCAATTATTGTAAAGTAGAATTGTACAGATTTTACCCTTATGTGAAAATCCAATTTATTTTTTCATCAATTGAGGTTAAATTTTTAAAAAAATCTTTTGGTTTGTAACCAGTAAGTTTATCAAAATCTTTAATCATATGTGCTTGGTCAAAATAATTTGACAAGTAACTTAACTGTGTTAAATTATTTTCTTTTTTGTTTTTTAGCGTTTTCCTAAAACGAACGATTTTTCTAAATTCAGTAGGGGTTTTACACATGTTTTTATTAAAATGTGAAATTAAAGTCTTGTGACTTAAATTACTATCATTTGCGATTGAAGAGATTGATCTATTAGGATTTTCAATTATGGCTTTAATGGCTTTTTCAAGCTTTAATGGCCTATCATTTTTTAGTTTACTAGACCAGTAATTTTCGAGTAGTTTCATTATTTTATCAGATGATGCTATTTTTAGAATTGAACTCATAACATCCATATAATCTAAAAAAGGTAAAAATTGTGTTTTATCTGAGTTACAATAATAATTAAGTGGCCTATTTAAAAAGGCATTCAAACCTAATGGTTTAAAATAAGTTGTAATTTCTTTAACGTAACCCTCATATTGAATCAAAATAGGATTTGTGAAGCGAGTGTCTAAATTGGAATCAAAATTTAGTATTGAAGACTCTGTAGTTTTTATAAACCTATTTGTTCTAACTACATTTGTATTAGAAGAAATTGACACTATAGAAAAAATACTGGGAAATGTAAAATAAGTTGTTCTGCCTTCTTCTTTTGAATGTGTTAAAATATAAAAACATTCAATGTATTTTTGAAGTTCAATATCTGAAGGTTTAATAACTTCTATGTTCATTAATTAATTTCTTCAAATGTTTACCAACGTTTAATGTATAAGAATAGTGCGGTTTTGTGTGCGAGGATTTTTCGAAGGAAAATCAGGCGTAACAAAATGGTACTAACCTTTGATTAAGCGACTAATTTAGGATTATTTTTATACATAGTTGGCAACGGGCTCTTCTCATTTTAGTGATTAGAATTGATTGTTGTCCTATACTAGAATATTCCAGTACTTTTTTTCTATTCTATGTCCTAATTTTCATGATGAGATGCTTTTTTCTTTAGGCCATTTCCAAGCATACCAAACAATTAAAGCAGTAATAATACTTTCTAAAAACGCTAAAAACACGTAGAATCCATACCATTCCGTATTAGAATTGAATCCAATAAATAACATCATTATTGTAAATAACATTCCAAATGTAATATTCAGAATACGATTTATTTTTGGTTTAAGAATAATTGAAGCAGCAACCATTATGGATGAAGTTGCTAAAATTATTGTTGCAATTAATAATTTGGTAGGGCTGTCTAAAATATTTTCGCCTGTAAGTAAGCTGTCTATTTTACCTGGTGTGTAGAGTTCAAAATAATCTCCATATAAATAACAGAAAGTTGCTGAAGCCCATAATGAAGAAAGTTTGATTTTGATGTTTATTTTTGGATTTTCTAACATGTTTGCTTGGTTTTTAAAGTACTTCTATTTATAAAGACGCAATTTTTTTCTAAATGGTTGCTTATTGTTTTTTCATTTTTGGGTAGCCCCTAGTTTTGGGGTGTTCAATTTCACTTGATCCTGTTTTTTTAAGTTCGAGTGTTTGTGCAGTTTGTAGTTAACATTCAGTATAAGAAACGTAAGGCAGTTGATAGGCAATACGTTTTGGATTGATACTACCCCAAATTTTATAGTTGACGACTTTGTAGATAACCACAAACCTTCGGGAAAGCAGAAACCTCTCTATAATTTTTTATGCATTGTCGGCATTAGTGTTATCTATTCCGTTATATACATTTGGGTTATGTTTTTCCATATAAAATTCAGGATTTGGTATTTCCGTAAACCCAAACTTTTTATAAAGCCATTCAGCAGTATCAGTCAATAAAATCCAGCGCCTTAATCCCTGAAGGTTAGGGTGTTCCATGATTTCCTCTATCAGCCATTTACTTAATCCTTTTCCTCTATATTCTTTTAGGATATAAACATCTCCTAAATATGCAATAGTCGAATAGTCTGAAATTATTCTTGCAAAACCAATCTGTTTGTTTTGGTAATAAAGCCCAAAATTCAACGAGTTTTCAACGGATGTTTTAAAAGTATTGATTGGGATTCCGTTAGCCCAATCAGTCTCATTTGCAAGGAATTTATGAATGCTTAAAATATCTAATTTATCCTTGTCGGTTGAAATGGTATAATCATTTCTATATGTTTCTCTAATTTTCAATTCAGTTTCCTTAATTAATATCTAATGTTTTGTGTATGATTATTCGCAAGAAAGTATGCGAGTACTTTCTGCCGTTGCTAAAGATAATTAATGCAAGAGAATTTCTGATAGGGAAATTCTGCCGCAATTAATTATATGTGAATAATGCAAATAATTTAAATTTAAGATTATAGGTTATGGGTATGAGAATTAATGAAAATGTTACAACGAATTCATTACATATTAACTGTGATCCTCACTAAGTTTTACTGGATTTTTTAATGAATTCCTTTCATTAAAGGTGTAACAAGAATCTCTAAGTTTACTTGTTGTTAGTCGTTGTTGATTATTCATTTAGTCCCATAGAGGTTTCGCTTTTTTTGATGAATTAGATTTTTTTGTAAACCAACTTATATCGTGTCTAAATGGTTTTGGCTTCGATGTACTTACAGTATCCTTACCGTAATTAATACTCATTGTGCTAATTAGTCCGTTTGTGCTCAAAATCCAATGGGATTGTGATGGCATTAAGGTCATGCTCAGCGTGTCACTCGTTAAATCAGGACGTTGAGCAAGGAATGGTTTAATCTGTGCAAAGACTTCTTCTCCATTCGCAATTGTTATAAATTCTGCATCGACAATATGTTCAACCGTTTTTGTCGAATCATTTCGTCTTCGCGAAGCCCAACCAATTCTAATAGGATTTCCTTTTCTTACATATGAGATTAGTGCCTCTTTGTTACCGAATACTTTGTTTCCATTAGTATCATTTTTGTATTCTAATTTCCATTCCTCAACGATTATTTTCTTTTCTTCTTTAGTACAACTAATAATAATCAAAGCTATTAAAATGTATAAAAGTGGATTGTTTTTCATATTGTTTGTTCGGTGTTATAAACATCTAAGTTGATAACTAGTTGTTAATCGTCAATTTCGATCTTTAATTGTCTATTGAGTATTCCTTTTCCACCAGCCATTAAATTCTTTATTTCTCCTTCATTGATTTGTAATTTAACAATAATCATGCTTGATGAAGGCTCTTTCATATATTTTCCTTGTTGAATGTGAAAAGTTTTTTTTTTAATTTTTAAAATGTCAAATAAATAGCAAGCAAGTGGTCCAGCAGCCATTCCTGTTCCTGACTCTTCTAATATTCCATAGCTAGGAGCAAACATTCTTGAAGTAGCGTCAGATTTTGTGTCGGTAGAGAATACATAGTAACCAATTAAATCAAACTTATCACTAACGTCACTAATCAAATCAAATTTGGGAATTATATTCTTTAAAATTTCATTGTTTTTAACAGGAATGAGTATAAATGAATTCCCTGTATTAACTAATTTAATTGGTGCATTTGGAATCAAGTCTTTTTTCTTTAACCCTAATGATTTTAAAATGATACTTTCTTCGTTGTTTACATCAGTATATTTGGGAACCAATTGTTCCATAAACGCTAAATCTCCAATTATTTCTATTTTTCGTCTCCCATCTATAGTTTCTTTTGAAGAACTATCATTTTTCAATAAACCAATTTGCTTTAAATAAGAAAATGTTGCTACCGTGGCATGCCCACAATGTGCTATTTGTTTAGTTGGGGTAAAGAAATCCAATTTATAGTCTTCTGTTTTAGATTTTGAAACAAAAGCGGTTTCGGATAGACCTACTTTTTTAGAAACTTCCAGTTTATTTTTATCAGATAATTCATCCGCGTTTAAAACTACACCTGCTGGATTACCACCTTTCCCATTTTCTGCAAAAGCATTAAGAACTTGTACTATTACTATTTTTTTTAAACTACCCATTTTGATTTTTTTTAGATGTTATATAGGATAGACGCAATTAGTTAGAAAAAGACGTAGTTTATTTTAATTATTTTTCGAAGTCTATTAATTTACCGGTGCTATCAGATTCTACATTTGGACAATCTAAAATGTTTTCTTTTAAAATTTCTTTAGCTTTTTGAACCCTTGATTTTGTTCCGGAATATGATATTTTTAAATGTTCTGCCAGTTCTTTTTGTGAATAATTTTTAAAAGAAGTTAAAATAATTGCTTCTTTATGTTGAGAAGAAAGGTTTTCTATTTTTTGATTGATACAGTTTGTTAGATTTGAGTAATCAAAATTACTTTTGTCTATTTCAGGAAAATCTAACCCACTTATAGATGTATTTTCATTTTTTACTTTTCGAAAATAATCAATAATAGTATTTCTTGTAATTTGATAAACCCAAGATGTAAGTTTAGAAGAATGGTTTAGTTGATGGATTTTAGTTTGAACTTTCAAGAACACCTCCTGATGAATATCTTTTGATGCTTGCTCATCTTTTATTTTCCCTAAAATGAATTTATAAAGTTCTTCGTGTAAGTCAATCCATATTGTATTAATCTCAGTTTTCATAGTTTAGGTTTTAGCTTGTTGATAAGGTTTAGTACAAGAAACGTAGGGCAAGTGATAAGTGATACGTTTCGGTTTGGCGACTTTATAAATAAACACAGACTTTTCTGAAAGTTTAAACCGTCCTATGTTTTTTACCTCAGTTCTTTGTCGTGATATATTTTTACTCGTTTTGTAACTCGTTAATTGCGTTTAAAATATTTTTTTTATCTTTTTCTAAATCGTCAGCAACACTTCTAAAAAAAGTCTGTCTATCATTGGGGTAATTCAATTCATAATTAACAGGAACTCCTATATTTTCATAACATTTATCATTATTATCTGTGTAAATTTCATTAGAAAGAGAAAAATACCAACCGTTTGGTAATGTCTTTTGCAAAGCATCCGAAATTGCTCCATTTGTATGTGAGCCAATACGTTTCAAATTATCTAATTCCATTGAACTCAAAGCCATCATATCAGCTGCACTTGCAGACTGTTGGGAAGTTAATAAATATACTGGTTTTGTATAGGGATTTTTGGCTGCCTCTAAATAAATCGGTGTTTTTATAGTATACTTGTTATTGTGTCTTGCTTTTTTAACAGCGATTTTTTTTCTGACAGAGTTAAATCGTCTCAAAATTTCTAATGATACTACATCATGTCCACCACCATTAAAACGAACATCGATAATGAGATAATTTGTTTCCTTAAGGTCCTGCATTATTGTATCCATTAATTTACTTATTCCATCAACTTCTTCTGAAATTTGCTGTTGATAATTTAAACTATCAAATGCATCCATATATGTTGAAATAAATCCATTTTCTTTGACAAGACTATCGTTTAAATTCAAATCTGCATACAAAAACATTGCTTTGATTTGGATATAACCAACATTGTTTTCCATCTTGCCCCATTTCATAAGCCACGTATCTTTGGTCAAATCCTCTTTAAGATAATAATTTGCAACCATTCCAGCAATCTCAAAATCGCCATATTCTTTCAATTCTTTTGTTTCTTCTTCTGCTAATTCTGGTTGGATTTGATTTTCTGCTAATTTATAAACTTCATCTGTTGGTGTTATCGAACCATGATTATCTTTCAACTTTTCAATCATATCTTCCATAACTATATATAAATCAACCTCTGTACTTTTTGAATTGATTTTATTTTTTGAGTTTATGTAAAGATTGTCCCAATCAATTTTATTCAGTTTGAAATATGCGTAGTGATTTTTGTAGGTATTTGCAAAAACCTCGAAATTATACAAGATGTTGTTTTTATCTTTTGAGTTTTGATTGCAAAAATCTGGAAGCTTTTTTATCCTGAGGTAGCGATATCTGTTAAATCCACGATTTATGATTAGCGTATCATTTGAAACTTGCATTGAATTTGCGACTTCCGAAACAGTACCTTCTTTTACTGGTAAGCAAGAAATGTCACTTATGTCAAAATATTCATAAGAATTAGCATCTATTTTCAGGATTTCCCCATAACCGATGGATTTCCAAATACCTTTGATTGAGTGGTTTTTATCTTCATTTGGTTTACAACCAATTAATAAAATGACAATTAGTAATAGAGAAGAACTAGTAGTTTTAGTTAACATGTTGTTTATTGATTTCGTACTCTAAAGATTACAATTTTTAATGATTGTTACAGTTTTTCTTAAAATGCACTACAGCATATTGATATAATTATAAAAGGGAGGCATATACGCATTAGTAATTAATTTCGTGTATTGATAATTCGTTGTTTTCTGTCTCTAGTATAGACTAAAAATTCCCTAAACTAAAAATTCAAAATTAAATACTTTTTATAGCTCTTTTGCCATATCAAATGTAAAACTATGTCAAAAAAGTATAAGTTTTTAATGTAGTAGCTGGGCTTTTGGTTATTATGGAGGGTAGTGTTTTTGTATTTGTTTAGTTAATTAAGAACTATTTTAGCAATTTATTTATTATTCTATTCAATTGCTTTTCGGTTAAAACAGGTTCAAAATATTTTATATAGTCATTCAGTTCTCTAAGTAGTTTTATGCTTACGTACTTGAATTTAGCTTTTGGCTTATTATTAATCATTACAATAAGATTTCGTATTGGAATTTTTTGTTCTCCCCAATGATGTTCGTTTAAAACTATATTTTTTGAAAGGAAAATATAAAGAGCAAAATTTGACCTTTCGATTTGTTCAATCGGTGACCTTAGGCTTAAAGAATTGATAGATGATTTACTCCAATTTTTTGTTTCTATTATAAAAATTCCAGCTTTCGAAATTAAGAGATGGTCAATTTGTATAGAATTAATTCTCTGATTATGTTTTTTATAAAAAATTGGATGAGAAAAACTCAAATTAAAATCATTAATCAAAGCATAATCATTTGAAAGTTTCTTTATTTCTTTAACAACTAAATTTTCTCCTAATGAGCCTGCAATTAGATTTCTTGAGTTTTCTAAAACATCATGGATATATTTTAATTCTTCAATTTTGGATTTTGCTCTTTGTTTAATTAGCTGTTCTTTTTCAGCTTTATATTTTTTTATAAAAAGTTCATCATTTTTAATGTTTTTAGAGATTTCTTTTACAGATAAACTTATAAGTCTAGTTTTGTTTTTTACAAAATGATTGACTTTATATTTTAAAAAATAAAGTTTTACACTTGATATTAATTTTTTTAAAAAGTTATCATTTTTATTGCTATGAATTAAGTCAGTTTT
Organism: Aquimarina sp. AD1; assembly: GCF_003443695.1. Taxonomy (NCBI): domain Bacteria; kingdom Pseudomonadati; phylum Bacteroidota; class Flavobacteriia; order Flavobacteriales; family Flavobacteriaceae; genus Aquimarina; species Aquimarina sp. AD1. The sequence goes on from NZ_CP031966.1 coordinate 4,980,170, forward strand.
TGTCCGTAAATCAGAAATCCTGTGATCTATTCTTTCCGTTTCTACATTGATTATTTTAGCTTTACTTTCAATTTTTTGTTCCAGGTTAATGCATGTTTCAGAATATTCCTTTTCTAACTGATCTGATGTGTCATTAATAATTGCGCTTTTTTCTAAATTATAATTCGATAAAAAAACATTAATCTCTCCGACAGAATTAAATCTAGTAACTCCTTTAGTCTCTAACTCAGATTTTAGAGATTTTAATGATCCTATGGTTCCATATATTCTAGCCATTTACGGAATTCTTGAAATTACAGTCAATTTGTAAGTATAGTTAGTTACAAAGGACATGTATACATTTGTATTTAATTAGTTGTTCTCCACTTCTAAAATAAAGTAAAAATTCCCCAAATTCAAAATTCTAATTCGGATAGTTTACATAATTGTTTTGCCATATCAAATGTAAAACTATGTCAAAAAAGTATAAGTTTTTAATGTAGTAGCTGGGCTTTTGGTTATTATGGAGGGTGGCTCTCGGCTATGGTTAGTACGGCAATTAAAATTGTTGAATTTTCTACCTTTGACTAGATTATCAACAGTATTATACAGCTGTTTTTATTGTTTATTTCGATTTAATATACATTACTTGTCTGCTCAAATAAACGATTCTTTCATGGTCGTAATTAAACTGTACTGAGTAATTTTCTTTACGACTTCTTTTCTAATTTTAACACCATCAAGAATTACAGATCTATTCATATTTGATACTCGCATAAGCGACCCAGTGTTTTTGAGTTGCGATAGCTGTAGTTCCCATTCCTAAGTCTTCTACTGTTATAAGCTCATGATCTATACTCGATTGGTAATCTAAAAAAGTTCCTAGTAACGGTTTATTATGTAATGTCTGATTTAATTTATTTGCAAAACTCACTCCAAAAGGTACAGAATAACGACCACACCAAACCCATTTGTATTCTTTATAATCATTAGTTTGCACGGTGTATTCTGTAAACGTTTTTATTTTTTCATTACTAATTTCGTTTACTAAACACTTCTCGATAATCTCCATATCTATAGCTCTAGCTTTTTTAGTGCCTTCATCATCAACTCCAAAAGGTGCTAAATCTCTACCCCATTCTTCATTACCATAATGAACAGCATCGTTAGAAATAACAACTGCTACATCTTTTCCATAGGCAAGATTCTTTTCTTTTAAAATTTTTGACACCACAATAGAAAGATCATTACCTATGACATCAATCAATGAATAATTTATATAGGGTACAAGTATTGGGATAATTTCTAGATTTTTGTTTTTCCGATGTAAAAAGGGCACAATCGCTTCTAAAGAATGTTCTAGTTCTTGCATATCGTTATGAACCAGGTATGAATATTTTGGAAGTTGCTCAATAATTTCAGAGTTTATATCAGACACTTTTAAATCACCATAAGGAGATTCCCAATGTGTAAAATCTCCAAAAATGATTTTGTCTTGAAGATTAAAGTTTCGAGCACGATGAGCAACACCAACGAGAATAATAGTGTTGGCATTAATTCCTTTAAGGGATTCATAATACAAACGTCCAGCGTATTTGTAATCGTCATGCGGACTTACAGCTGCTTTCCATTGCATACTATTTTTAGAATCCTTAATGCCTAAACGCTTATAAATAGAGTCTAATTGCCAATTATATTTTGTGAAGCCAATTGTATCATGCACAGGTCTAATTCTTTTTTCTAATGCTTGGTCCTGTACTTCGTTTTTTACTATTGTTTGGTTTTTACAACCGAAACAACAGATACACATTATCATAACAATGATTAGTCGCATATAAAGTTTTATTTTAAATAACGGATACTAAAAAATAATTTTTGATAGAGTTCACGATTTTTAGATATGTTGTCGATTTTTCGATTACTGCTCACAGTCTTGGATATAGTTTTTAGCGTTTAAATTAAGGATTATTTTCGGATTGAGAACGAGTCAAATTTTTAAATTTGGCGACTTTCTAAACACACGTAGATTTTTCGATTAAGTACTAATTCTCCCTATTTTTTTTATATCTTGTTAGGGGCATTTTTACTGTATATCCCTCAGGTAATTCTACATCATAAACCTTTTCTATATATGCCAAAGGAGGTAATCCGACCGTATTTCTCAAACTATCTACCGTGTTTATATTCTCAATTGGGAATTGGTCATAATTATTCCAGTACGTTCCATATATTTGAACGCCCTTACCTCTAAGCATAGAATTTTCATCATCAAATCTTGCCCAATAGTTTTTTCTTAATTCGCCTTTCTCAATTTTTTTATTGATTAATGGTCTAAAATAATTCCAAACGTAATTGTTCTCTCGATGAATCCCTCTGTGATGCCATAGTAATATCCATTGCCTATCATACCAACCGTACTCTTTGTTTATTTCAATTAGTCTTTTGATGTTCAGACTATCGACTCTTTGCATTTCCTCAACACTACTGCCATCTGTTCTAACTTTTTGGTCTCGTTCTGCTAATAACTCAATCTCTTTATATATTTCAGGGTTCTTAAGATTATTAGTGTAGTCAGTTTTGTACTTGGAATACCTAGCTTTTATCTCTGAAAAAAGTTTGTTTTCTCTAAAAGCATTAAATTCATCAAAACTGTCAAAATAATTTTCGGATGCGTTAGTTTTTTGAATTGCTGTTATTATAAAATCCTTTGCAACTTTATCTTGTTTTAAGTTTAAAGCAGATGCAGAAGCATAAAAATAATCTGAAGTACTTTCATCAGGTTTTATTTTAAAGGCGTCTTGAAAATTGGATAATGCGTTTTGATAATCTTTGTCCTTAAAATTTAGCATTCCGCTCCAAACTAATTCATCATATTTTTCAAAATCAGATTTGGTTTTGGTTTTAATTCCACCATCTTTTCCTTTGTTGTTACAACTCAGACTTGTAATTGATATTATAAAAAATATTAGAATTTTTTTCATTTTTTTGCTTGTAGGTAGCGGTTAGTATAAGAAACGTAGGGGAGGCTATAAGCAATACATTTCGGTTTGGTATTACGTCAAATATAATATTTTGCTTTTATCTTTTTTGTTGAAAAATGCCAAATTTTATAGTTGGCGACTTTGTAAAAAAACACAGAACTTTGGAGTTAACACAAAAGCCCTATGTTTTTTTATATCTTGTTGTGTATAGTATTTTATTATTCTGGTTTTGTATAAGTTACAATGTCGATTCCAATTCCATTTGGGTCTTTTATTGCAAAATGTCTGTCTCCCCAAGGTTCGTCTCGGATTTCGATTTCCATTTGGACTCTCTTTTCTTTTAGTTGCTTATAAATTACATCTACATTTTCAACTTCAATAGTCAAATAAGCTCCATTTCCATTAAATGCTGATTGGAAAATTGGTTTTTGGCTTGGGTGGTTCGGTTGTAAAAAACTGATTTCTGCCGAATTATTGGGGGTGTGAAGTAATAAATAAAATTCGTTTTCAAAACTTACTCCAAATCCCAATACTTCTGTATAGAATTTCTTGGTTTCCTGTAATTTTTCAGTGATTATTCCTGCATTAAGTTTCATCTTGTTTGTTGTTTGTGCATTTGCCCAACCTGCTGTAAGAACAAATGCTGTTAATATAAATGCTTTCATTGTCAATAATTTTGTTGCTACAAATTTAGGTTTGCAAGAAACCTATACATTGTAAAAATCGGACAAACTTAATGGAAGGCTTCGGAGGGTGTAACTCCGTAATATGTTTTGAAGTTTTTAACGAAATGAGCTTGGTCAAAAAATCCAACATCAAAGTATAACTTGTTTTCTTTTAAACTTTGTTTGGAAGGTTTTGCATTTAAAATATGTTGAAAGCGTACAACATTGCTAAATGATTTAGCTGTTGTTCCGATATAAAAATTGAAAATTCTGCGAAGTTGTCTTGAACTTAAACCTGTATTAAGGTCTTTTTCTGTGTTCAAGTATCCATTTTTTTGGAAAATTAGGTTTAGTGAATCTAAAAAACGGTGGTCATAATGAATATCCTGGTTTTTTAAAAATTCAATTATTCTTTCGTTCAGTATTTTTACAATGTTTTCAAATGAATCAGTAGTCGTGATTTGTGAATTTATCCACTCGGAAAAATTAGGTAAAACTTTGTTTAGTTCTTGAGATTGATTACTTAAAGTTCTGGCGTTTATTCCGAATAAGTGTGGAAATGCAGAAGGTAAAAAACGAATGCCTATGTAATCAAATTCCTTTCCAATTGGAAATTGGACGAACTTTCTAGAAAATCCCATTATAAAGTTTTCGGTCGGTTGTTTATGGTCAAAATATATGTCGATACAGCCGTCTGAAACTACTCGGTAATTATAATCTTTGTTTAATGGTTTCAGCGTTTTAAGTTGCCAAAAACAATAGATGAAATTTTCAATTTCTTTATTTGGTTTACTCTCTTGATAACTTATTTCATTATCATTAGCCGAAACTGTTGGCTGAATCGGTCTGTAATATTCTTTTATAGTTTTCAGATTATTCACTGCGTTTTTTTTCGCATTATGCACAACGCTAAATATATGAATCGGAGCAAAGCAAGTAAGCCTAAACCAATCGATCTATCTGCGCATTTTTATTTCTTAGTTAATTTATAAAAATCTAGCGCCATTGCAAAAAGGAAATAACCTTTCGATCCGGCACTAAATTTCTCTGATTTTATATATGGTGTAGTAGCCAGTTATTTATTCTTTAAATGGTTTATAATTAGTGTATCTTTTTTATCTCTTTCTCTCAGTATTTTTCATTTACCTCGTCATGTGAAAAAGTCAATTGTTTTTTATCTTCTTGCTCATTTTATTTTTTCGTAATGCTAGCAAACCTAAGCTGTTTTTCATGGCCTATGTCATTAATCAAGAAACTTTCGTAAATAAGAAATAGATATTTAAACCATTTGTTTTCCCTTTTAACCTCATTTTTTCCTTTCTGCATATTTTATTTTGGTTTAATTTTTTTTTTAACCTTTATTTGATATATCAATTCATATAGAAACACAAAGAAAAATGAAAGCACTATCTATTTACGTTTGTCTGCTCTTACTATGCATATCATGCTCTAACGATGATGACGGCCAGGTATTAAGCGATCTTAATGATATTACTTCATTTAGTATTAATGAGCAACAGGGTACTATAGATAATAATACCATTACCCTTGAGTTTGATACAGGAACAGATATTACAGCTTTGACTCCTCTTATTGAGCATACAGGATTAACTGTAGTTCCAGCTCTTGGTTCGGTACAAGATTTTACAAATCCTGTAGTGTATACCGTAGTTGCAGAAAACGGAAATACTCAAGAGTTTGTGGTCACTGTTAATGTTGACTTAGGAACAGCATCAGGAATAGAATTTATAACGACCTGGTCTGCTAAAGAAATTACCATTCCCACAGATCCAGAATTGACTTATAACTATAATGTAGATTGGGACAACGATGGAATAGTAGATGAATCTGGAATAACAGGTGATATTACTCATACTTTTGATACTGATGAGGAGCATACAATACGTATAACAGGTACTTTTCCTTCTATACAATTTGACAATAGTACAGATGAGGCTAATAAGAGTAAGATTATCTCTGTGGATCAATGGGGGACGGGAGTATGGTTGTCTATGGCCCGATCATTTATTGACTGTATTAATCTTAAAGTTCCTGCAACCGATATTCCTGATTTGTCAAACGTGAGTAATCTATCACTTATGTTTCTTGGTGCATCCATTGTAAATCCTGATGTAAGTAATTGGGATATTAGTAATGTAACGACTCTAGCTGGTATGTTTTTTCTTGCTTCATTAGCAAACCCCGATATTAGCAACTGGAATATTTCTAAGGTTACTGATGCCGGTCTTATGTTTAATGGTTCAGCCTTGTCAACAGAAAATTACGACAAACTACTCATTAATTTTGCTAATCAAACACGACAAAATGATGTTAGTTTTGGAGCTATTGACACCACTTTTTGTTCTGATGAAGCGACTGATGCAAGAGCTACTTTGATTAGTGAAAGTAATTGGAGTATTTTAGATGATGGTCGTGATGCTCAATGTGAATAATCCTGGTAATTTGTATAAGAAGTGTAAAAACACAGGCGGTAGAAGTTTAGTATACTGCGATTTCTGCCATCTGTCTTATTAACCGATATGAAAAATTAGGAGCGTGTTGTTAGACAAGATAAGACTTTCAATGATTTTAATAAATTCAACTTTTAATTTCTGAGTCATTTTGAAATTGGCTACAACGTGTTGGTGTATGGTTAGTTGCGTTGGAAAGAACTAAGTTAGCAAAAGAAAACGAACCGTAGGAAAATCCGTAGGATTTACCGAGTATACACAGAACAAACAATTAACTATACACGTTGTTGTACCTAGTTTTATTCATTTAGAGTGTAATCTGCAAATATTTGTTCTAGTTCTTCACGTGGGTGAAAACCGGTTTCTACTTTTGAATGAATAAACAACTCATCTTTATAAGTTACTTCAGTTAGCGCATGAGGTAAATCCTTAACTGAAACTACTTCTTGAAGTTTGGAAATGGGTACAGGATTATGTTCTCCATCCTTATTTTCTCTATAGACATAATCAGCTCTTGTCAATATGTAAATAGATTGTCTGTCTTTAGAAAAACCACTATTTACAATTACATATTCTCCATTATGGTTTCGAAAAAAAACCATTCCTTCATTCAAATTCTCATAATATGTTTTCAAAGGGTTACTTTCAATTTCTCCTGGAGTACAAGGGAACTCATTCGGTTTGTCATTATAAAAAATTATGCGTTGTGCTGCATTAGGAGTTTTTGATAATATGTAATTAGGTTCTGGAATTGATGGTTTTGTATAAATTTCTTGATTAAATATCCATTCTCCTAATTGACCTCCTTTTGTAATTTTACCTTCTTTCGCCCAATTTTCTAAATTCTTTCTGGTGTTTTCCGATTCTTCTTTTGTAACCGTTCTCATCCATTCAAAATTTTGTTCAAGTTCTCCGTCAATTGGTTTGGATGGGTTTTCAAGGAAATTATCAACACTTCCGTACTTAAAAATTATTCTAGATAGAGTTATAGGATTAAGTAATATATTTTCTAATCTAGTTATCCACCTTAAGTTTTCTGGTCTATTATTTTTTTTGTTGGTGTCAATATGGTCAACAATATGGTTATCAGAAGGTTGTTTTCCATGATAAGCCGTTACCACAATTCTATGAACTGTTTCTGATGAGAAGTTCATATATCCTTTCTGTTTGCATGGTTTACCAAAAGTCCATTTTTCGTCTAAAGGTCTTTTTCTTTTATTTGTTTTTTGAAGTCTGAAAATAGAACCGTTTTCTCTCACGCGATAAGTTTCACCACGATATTCACAGATTTTTTCAGGTTCATTTATGTCAAATAAATTGTCCAAACTTTCAAGATTAACTTGGTTCTATAATTAGCTACAACGTGATTGTATAAGATTAGTTGCGTGTTTTAAGTACTAAAGTAGGCTATAACCAGCAATTAATTTTATACGGTGTTAGCTATAGTTATTATTCCAGATATTCTGTAATTATCCTTAATCTTTCTTTAATATTTGATACATCATTCGTTCCGTGTTGTGATAGTCTGTCGTATTCTAAATAATCATAATCTGCTTCTTCGTAACTCTTTTCAGCTAATTTTCTATTTTCTTTTATTGTTTTTTCAAATTTAATAAGCTTGGAACGTTTTATATTTTTATTTTCTGAAATTGCCCATTTAAATAATAAATAATACATAACCATACTTCCTTGCGCTCTCAATAAATTATCATTGTCGGCAAAAAGAGTTACCATTTCATCTAGTACAGAATTAACTTTTTGACTAACATCTTTAACCGTTTTTTTCTTTTCGGTTTTATAGTTTTTAGCCATTGCGTCTAGATAAACTTTCTTGGTGTCAATTAACTTGTTGACTTCAATTTTTGAAATTTCTACTAGTAAAAACCTAGCAGCAACTTCCATATGCTGGTATCTTGTGTTTTTAAATTTTACTTTGTCAATAAAAAATGAGTGATTGGCTATTTCTCTAATAGCTTTTACCATATTACCTCCAAAAGCATTTCGTTTCTCCGCAGAATTTAACGGAACAGCTTCATTTAATCTAAAGAACATATCTTCAATTAAATCTATATCATCCGTCATAACACCAACAATAGGTAAAACAAAAGAATCAAATCGTATTTTTATTTTAGGGTATTCTTTTCCTAAATCATCATAACTTAATCCACCAAGCTTTATATCAGGATTATCTTGAAATTCAATGTCATTTGATAGACAGAAATCTCCGTTTATAAAACCCCAAATTGTCTCAAGTCTTTGTTTACCATCAATAATAGCAAATGATTTTCCGCTTTCTTTTCTTTCCTTTCTGTCAAATTGATGAAAGTATATTTTTGGGATATCATACTTATTTAAAATTGAATCTATCAATAATTGTTTTTTTTCCGTAGTCCAAACACCACCTTTTCTTTGATATTCAGGGTTTACAATGATTTCATCTCTTTCAGAATATGTACTCATTATTGTTGAGTGCTGAACTGGAAATGTTTCTATATAACTCATATAAATTTCTTTTTAATAATTTCTCCAATACTTGATAATTCTGGAAAAAGAGCAAATTTATTTACTTCAAGAAGCGTTAATTCCTCTCTTATTTTTGCTTTAGATTTAGCTGGAATTTTGAATTTAATAACCTCTTCGTTTTGGCAAAATTGCTCAATTGGTTTAGTATCTAAATGATGGATTGTAAAGACACCTAATTGAGCTTGAATTCTTGGACTGTTTCTTGTCGCAATTGTCGCAATTGGTGCAAGTTGATGTCTAGGATTTGAGCTTAAAGATTTAACAGAATAGTTAGCTAAAATTTCATCATCAAAAGAAGGAATGAAGTTTTTTTCCAAAGCTCCAATATTTGCTATTTCATTTAATTCTGTTGGTTTTAATAACCATAGAGCTCCATCAATATTATCTTTTTCTTCATTATTTACTGCAAAATATAACGCAGTCAATGGACTTTCACTCCAATCCAATAACCTGGTTGGCAATCCATAATGTTGCATTAAAAATAGCCAGTCAAAATCATCTGTTGTCTTGTTTTCAATTAGCATTGCAGCTGACTGCTTAAACCTTGAAAGTAGTGAACTCTCTGACGTGGTATTAGATATTCTTAAAATTCCTGGTGATAGCTCCCAACTAAAATCAGACTGACCTCTAAACCAAATATCCTCTTTGCATTTTTTGGTTTCTTTTTTTAATTGAGAAATTAATTTACTTATTGAGTTTATTTCAATTTCCATTATTGTCTTTTTCTGTTGGTTGCTCTTTAATTATAGCTAACATGCGAGTATAGTTATTACGTATAGTACCGTTTGTAATTATTTGTTTTCCGCTTCTAAAATAAAGTAAAAATTCCCCGAATTCAAAATTCTAATTCAGATAGTTTGTATAGCTGTTTTGCTGTGCCAAATTAAGAGATGCTATTAACGGTTTTAGTTCTTAGTACAAACTACCTTTCTAAAACCTGATAAATGTCATTTTTTAAGAAAATGTTCACCTATACTTTTGGAGCCTAATAAGAATCTTATGGGTGTTATCTATGTTTTATTAACCATTAGTATCATTGTTGCTATCGTGTTTTTTATAGCTTTTATTCTCTCTGTAAAAAAAGGACAATACGATGATACTTATACACCTTCTGTAAGAATGCTTTTTGATGATGAGCTAGTTAAAGAGCCTAAAGAAAAACATTCAGTTTCCACTAATAACAATCAATTAAAACTATGAAAATGGAACAATTCTATTACGATAATAAAGTCGTAAAAAAATTCTTATACGCCACCATGCTTTGGGGTATTGTAGGGATGTCAGTCGGATTGCTACTGGCGTTTCTATTTTTATTTCCTAACCTTACCGATGGAATCCCTTGGCTAAGTTTTGGGCGTTTACGACCACTACATACCAATGCAGTGATTTTTGCCTTTGTAGGTAATGCTATTTTTGCAGGAGTATATTATTCTACACAACGATTGCTAAAGACTAGAATGTTTAATGATACGCTTAGTAACATTAATTTTTGGTGTTGGCAATTGATTATAGTAGGTGCAGCTATCACATTACCGTTAGGATATACTACTTCTAAGGAATATGCAGAATTAGAATGGCCTTTTGATATCGCTATCGCTATTGTTTGGGTAGTTTTTGGTTGGAATTTGATTGGTACCATTCTAAAACGTAGACAACGACACTTATATGTAGCCATATGGTTTTATCTGGCAACCGTAGTTACTGTGGCGGTACTTCATATTTTTAATAGTTTAGAATTACCCGTAAGTGCGCTAAAAAGTTATTCGGTCTATGCAGGAGTGCAAGATGCACTGGTGCAATGGTGGTACGGACATAATGCGGTAGCCTTTTTTCTTACCACCCCATTTTTAGGATTGATGTATTATTTTGTTCCTAAAGCAGCGAATAGGCCGGTATATTCCTATCGATTATCGATTGTACACTTTTGGTCATTGATTTTTATTTATATCTGGGCAGGACCTCACCATTTATTATACTCTTCGTTGCCGGATTGGGCGCAGAATTTAGGTGTTGCTTTTTCTATAATGCTAATCGCACCATCTTGGGGTGGTATGATCAATGGATTATTAACCTTGCGTGGTGCCTGGGATAAAGTACGTACAGATCCAGTATTAAAATTTATGGTGGTCGCAATCACAGGATATGGGATGGCCACGTTCGAGGGGCCTATGCTTTCTTTAAAAAATGTAAACGCAATAGCACATTTTAGTGATTGGGTGATTGCGCACGTGCACGTAGGCGCATTAGCATGGAATGGTTTCTTCACCTTTGGGATGGCATATTGGCTAATCCCTAAAATATTTAAGACCAAATTGTGGTCTACAGCATTGGCTAATGCACATTTCTGGATTGGTACCTTAGGGATTATTATGTATGCATTGCCGATGTATGTGGCTGGATTTGTTCAGGCTTCTATGTGGAAACAGTTTAACCCAGACGGTAGTTTGGTATACGGTAATTTTTTAGAAACCGTAAACGAAATTATACCGATGTATTGGATGCGAGCAATTGGCGGTAGTATGTTCATCTTAGGGATGTTTATTATGCTATATAATGTAATCAAAACTATCAAAGCGGGTAATACGGTTACCGATGAATTGGCAGAAGCTGCTCCATTAACAAAAGTAACTAACAAAAGAACTGCAAAAGAAGGATATCATACTTGGTTAGAAAGAAGACCGGTAAAGCTTACGATTTTTGCTACAATTGCGATACTTATTGGAGGAGCCGTACAGATTGTACCAACGCTAATGATCGATTCCAATATCCCTACAATTACTAGTGTAAAACCTTATACACCGCTAGAATTAGAAGGTAGAGATCTATATATCAGAGAGAGTTGTGTGTCTTGTCATTCGCAGATGATTCGTCCTTTTCGTAGTGAGGTAGAACGATACGGAGAGTATTCTAAAGCTGGTGAATATGTCTATGATCACCCATTTCTTTGGGGAAGTAAACGAACTGGGCCTGATCTGATGCGTATCGGAGGTAAATACTCGGATAACTGGCACCTTAATCATTTCTATGATCCGCAAAGTACATCGTCGGGTTCTATTATGCCAAGTTATAAATGGTTGCTAAAAAATGAACTCGATCGATCGGATACAGAAACCAAAATGGAAGCTATGGTTACTCTTGGGGTTCCTTACACTCCAGAAGAGATTGCTAAAGCACAAAAATGGATGGATGAACAAGCAACACAGATCGAGAAAAACCTATACGATGATCCAGATTTTTCCAAAACCTATGAAGCAGATAAAAAATATGCCAAGGATAATGGATTGGATTTTATAGAAATGCGCGATAGAGAAGTCATCGCCTTAATTGCCTACATACAGCGATTAGGAACCGATATCAAAGTTAAAAACGAAACTGCAAGTTCAAACTAAAGAAATAAACCATGTTTAAATTTATAAAAGGACATATGGAAAGTATCGAAGGTGTAGAGATATATCCTATCATATCACTACTGATATTTTTCATCTTTTTTACTGCCTTATTCTGGTGGGTAATTTCAGCAAAAAAGGAACATATAAAAGAAGTAAGCGAGATTCCATTGGAATCTGAAAATGAAAACGAATTAATACTATGAGAAGTACAGTATCCTATATCAGAGTCATTGCATTACTATTGATCACTTATTTTTTAATAGAATGGGCAGTGGATTCTGGAGAAGAATCGGCATTTATTGCAGTACCAGTTAGTTGGGTAGTGTTAGGCATCGTATTGTTATTTGCGATCGCTATAGAGATTTGTGTAGAGGCACTACGAAGTGTGTTGTTTAAATCCCTGAAACCCGAAGCTCAAGAACGCTATGTACTAAGCCAGAAGATTAAAAAAGACAAACAGTTTCGATGGATCAAAGCTACCTATCTAAAATTAGTGGATAGTACACCAGTAGAAGAGGAAGATGAAATCATTTTGGATCATAATTATGATGGAATTAAGGAACTGGATAATAACCTTCCGCCTTGGTGGGTATATGGTTTTTATGCGACTATTTTGTTTGGAGTTATCTATTTAGTGCGGTTCCATGTATTTAATGATTACAATCAGACAGAAGAGTATGAAACAGAAGTTGCAGAGGCTTTGATCGCTATAGAAGCGTATAAAAAAACCGCAAAAGATCTTGTGGATATAAATACAGTTGTATTGCTAACGGATGCTGCTGATATTAGTGCAGGGAAAGCCATTTTTACTACCAATTGTGTAGCCTGTCATAAAGCAGATGGAGGAGGGGGTATTGGCCCCAATCTAACGGATCCGAATTGGATTTTGGGCGGAGGTATTAAAAATGTATTCAAAACTATTTCTGAAGGTGGTCGTGATGGAAAAGGGATGGTTGCTTGGAAGCAAACTCTAAAACCGGCAGAAATGGCACAAGTGGCTAGTTATGTAATCACATTAGGCGGTACAACGCCTGCAGAACCTAAAGAGGCGCAAGGCGAGATCTGGATCGATCCAGATGCTGTAAAAGAAGAGGTTCTAGAAAAAGAAATTCCAGAAACTGTTCCCGTAACTATTGCAGACTCTACTTCTGTAGTAAGTAATTAGGATTATAAAGGTTAGTAGTATAACATAAATCGTATAATCAATATTCATTGACCATTGGAAACACCAGAAAACGAAACATTTAGAGATTCTATCGGTACGATTAACGAAGAAGGAAAACGTGCTTGGTTGTACCCTAAAAAACCAAGTGGCGTATTTTATGAATACCGCAAATGGGTAAGTTATGGGTTATTGATTTTTTTATTTGCCGCTCCTTTTATCAAAATCAATGGCAATCAGTTTTTATTGTTTAATGTGTTAGAGCGACGTTTCAACATTTTCGGAGCTCCTTTCTGGCCACAGGATTTTCATCTGTTCGTAATATCAATGATTATTGGGGTAGTCTTTGTAATATTATTTACAGTAGCTTTTGGACGATTATTCTGTGGTTGGATATGCCCACAAACCATATTTATGGAAATGGTTTTTCGACGAATAGAATATTGGATCGAAGGAGATAGAGGAAAACAAATACGATTGGATAAACAACCTTGGAACGCCGAAAAAATCAAAAAACGCGTTCTTAAATGGGGGGTATTTTTTATCATTTCATTTTTAATAGCGAATGTGTTTTTGGCTTACTTGATTAGTAGTGATGTGCTCATTCAATATATATTTATTGATGGCCCTTTTCAGCATGTGGGGACTTTAATTTCCTTATTAATATTTACCGCTGTATTTTATTTTGTGTTTGCCTGGTTTAGAGAACAGGTTTGTGTAATTGCTTGTCCATATGGTCGATTACAAGGGGTATTGTTAGATGCCAAATCAATTGTAGTTGCATACGATTATAAAAGAGGAGAAAAAGAAGCAGGACGCGCTAAGTTTAAGAAGAACGAGGACAGACCTACTAGCGGAAAAGGAGATTGTATTGATTGTTTTCAATGTGTACATGTGTGTCCTACAGGAATCGATATCCGCAATGGAACACAATTAGAATGTGTGAATTGTACTGCTTGTATTGATGCCTGTGATCATATGATGGAAAGTGTAAATCTTCCGAAAGGATTGATCCGATATGCTAGTGAAGATGATATCGCTAAAAAAGAGAAATTTAAGTTTACACCAAGGTTAAAAGGATATACAGCAGTATTAGTGATATTAATTGGTGTCTTTTTGGGAATGTCTTTTTTGAGAAATGATGTCGAAGCGAATATTTTAAGGTTACCAGGTCAATTGTATGAGCGAAAAGAGCATAATATGATTAGTAATGTATATACATTTAAACTAGTGAATAAAACGATTAATGATATCGAAAATGTTCATTTCGAATTGCTATCACATACAGGAACTATAGAAGTGGTAACGCATAAAAACTTTGTGGTGCCTAAGCAAGGATTAGCAGAGGGAACATTGTTCATAGAAATTAATGCATCTGCCTTAAGTGGTGATAAGGATAAAGTAAAAATTGGAGTATACGCTAATGATAATGAATTGATTGAAACAACAACCACAGCATTTTTAGGCCCAAGAAGTTATAGGTAACGAAGACGAGTCTATGATTTTATGAGTATTGGAGAAAAGAAAATTCTAAAAGATGTGAAGTAGATCACAGCCTGCGCTGGGATGACAAACAGGAACTAAAAATATGTAAAGTACGTGTCATTCCAGCATAGGCTGGAATCCAAATTAAAAAAATGAGTTATGAAAATAAACTGGGGTACAGCGATTGTATTGGTATTTATAGGATTTATAAGTTTTATACTATTCTTTGTGATACGGATGAATACCGATAAAAAATATGAACATGATTTAGTAACAGAAGATTACTACAAACAAGAATTAGCTTTTCAGGAAGAAATCAATGCCGAAAAAAATGCAAAGGCACTAAAAAGTAATATTACGATTAAAAAGGTATCCGAAGGATTACTGATTAAATTTCCGGAGGATATAAACTCCGAAAAACTAAGCGGAACTATTTCGCTATACCGCCCATCTAACAAAAAGTTAGATTTCGAAGTTCCGATCTCACTTACAACTTCAGAAGTTATAATTCCAAAAAATAAATTGATAGAAGGCAAATGGAAGATTAAAGTGAATTGGGAAAATGAAAACACATCATATCTCTTTAGAGAATCCTTTACGTATTAAATGTTAGTTTCTGCTTTTATATTAGGTCTTTTAGGAAGTTTTCACTGTGTTGGGATGTGTGGACCAATTGCGTTTATGTTACCGTTAGATCATAATAATCAATTAAAGAAGTTTTTTCAGATCTCTTTATATCATTTGGGCCGTTTGCTGGCTTATAGTATTATTGGTTTATTTTTTGGGATTATAGGAAAAAGTCTAAACATTTTTGGAATGCAGCAAGGACTTTCTATTAGCATTGGGATTGTAATGATCTTAGTGGTTTTGATACCTTCATCAATACTTATGAAATATAGTTTTTCTAAACCGATATATCGGATAATTTCTAAGATCAAGAATGCATTAGGAAAAGAACTTAAAAAGAAAACACCAGATACATTTTTAACTATTGGTTTTTTAAACGGATTTCTTCCTTGTGGATTGGTATATATGGCAGTTTTTGCTGCTGTAGCTTTAGGTAATGTTATGAATAGCACACTGTATGTGCTTTTATTTGGTTTAGGTACGATTCCTTTAATGACCATGGTAGTATATGCAGGTCACTTTTTTAAAGCAAAGTGGATACGAAAACATGTTCAAAAAGTGATCCCCGTATTTATCGTAATGATTGGTTTGTTGTTTATTTTACGAGGAATGGGATTAGGAATTCCATATATATCACCTAAACAATCTACAGAATTGGTTTCTTCTAGTTTTGAATGTCATTAGTATTAATTATATCGGATTAAAGATCTAAAAAACGAATGTTCTAAACTGTCATAGAGAATAGCTGTGTTTCTGGTTTATTATGCTGTAGTCTTAGATCAAAAGCCATGCAGATGTTACGTACAAAGGCTTTCCCTTTTTCGGTAACTTCAATACTATGATCGGTCATAATTACCAATCCGTCTTGTTCCATTTCTTTTAAGCGTATAGTTATGTCTATTAGTTCATCTAAATAAAGTTGTTTACTACTCCAATCGGTTTTAAAATGACACATAAGGTTTAATATATGTTGTCTAATTATTTTATCCTTTTTGGTCAATATATGACCTCTATAAACTGGTATTATTCCTTGGTTGACTAAATTTTGATAGGATTCTATGCCTTTTACGTTTTGAGAAAACCCATGCCAACTATCACTAATAGAAGATACTCCTAAACCGATCATCATTTTGGTTTTTGATACCGTGTACCCCATAAAATTACGATGTAGGTTTTGATCTTCCATAGCTAGGAATAATGTATCGCTTTTAAGTGCAAAATGATCCATTCCTATTTCTACATAACCGACTTTGGATAATAATTTTTTACCAACTTCATATTGTCGTCTTTTTTCTTCTCCAGTAGGAAGGTCTTCTTCATTAAATCCTCGTTGTCCATTTCCTTTTTGCCAAGGAATATGAGCATAACTATAAAAAGCTAATCGATCAGGTAATAATTCTTTTGTTTTTTGAATAGTATGAATTACAGCTTCTTCGGTCTGAAAAGGCAATCCAAAAATGATATCATGACCAATCGAAGTGTATCCTATTTCTCGTGCTATTTCGGTAACATATTTTACTTTTTCAAATGGTTGTACGCGATGAATTGCTTTTTGGACTTTTTCATTATAGTCTTGAACGCCAAAACTCACTCTTCTAAAACCTACAGCGTATAATGCTTGTAAATGTTCACGAGTTGTATTATTAGGGTGTCCTTCAAAACTAAATTCGCAAGCTTCAGCTGATTTCGCAGAAGAGAACAATCCTTTGATTAAGTATTCTAAGTTTTCTGGCGAAAAGAATGTAGGGGTTCCTCCACCCAAATGCAATTCTTTGATCTTTGGTTTTGTTTCTAAAAGGTTTAGATATAACTGCCACTCTTTTAAAACTGAATTGATATATGGGATTTCTACAGTGTGTCTTTTAGTGATGCGTTTATTACATCCACAAAAAGTACACATACTTTCGCAAAAAGGTAAGTGGATATATATACTTATTCCTTGTGCATCATTGCTTTCTGCAAAAGATGTTATCACTGATTTTTTCCATTCATTTAATGAGAATGTTTCATGATTCCAATATGGAACGGTTGGATAACTGGTATATCTGGGTCCTGGAACATTGTATTTGTCCACTAATTTTGTATGCATTATTTAGTTTTTATATAATTTTTACTCGTGTAATACTAGAAATGGAATATTGATATGATAACTTATTTTTTCTACGGTTGGATGAAATAAAATCCTTTGAAAAAAATTGAGATTCTTAGCAACCATAGTGATCATATTGATGTCTCTACTTTCTACAAAGCACTGTACTGCTTGTTCGATACTCGGATTGGACAAAAAATGAAAACTGTGATCTATATCTTCTTCTAAAAAAACGTTGAGAATATTTTTATTCCTTTTTTGTAGTTCGGTAAGCTGTTTTTCCTTTTTTGCAATATGTAGTACTCGTAACGCCGCTTTATTGATAGTAAGAACTTCAGTTATGGTTTGTAATATTCTGTTTTTATATAGGATATTATAGTCCGTCGGAAATGCGATTTCGTTAATTTTAGAGTATTTAGCTTTTTCGGGAATTACCAGAATAGGGCATTTTACTTTGGTTATGACATCTCCGGTATTACTGCCTACTGTTTTTTCTTTTAATCCAGAAGCTCCTTTAGTCCCCATAACGATGAAATCAATATTCTTCTCTTCGACCTGTTTTCTGATAGTATCTATAAAAAAGATATATTCATGGATAGTAAAAAAATAGTGTTTAGGATTAAGAGGTAATTTTTGAATCCTCTTTAACAATAATTGCATTTGTTCCTGATCACTAAGAGTAATGTTATCTACAACTTGATCAGTTGACTCAAAAAATGATTCATTCCCAATGACTTGTTTATATGGGGAAATATGTAGAAAATAGAAATTACATTGTACTTTCTCAAAAAAAGATAAAGCATAAGTAATAGCATTCCACGAGTTTTCCGAAAAATCTGTTGGAATAAGAATATTCTTCATTTTTAATATGTTCTAATACAACAAATGTATTAGGATGTGTCTATGAAAAATATGACAAAAGTCAGCTTAGCTATTTTTTTACTCTATAAGTTGAAGTTTTGGTAGATCTAAGATTTTAATATTACGACCTTCAATTTCGATAAGCCCATCTTTTTTAAAGCTGGATAATGTGCGTATTAAACTTTCTGTGGCAATACCCGCCACACTAGCTAGATCGTTTCGGGATATTTTAATACTTTCTTCAGGTTTTTTATTTAACACTTGAGTGAATTGTAAAATGGTTTGAGCGGTTTTTTTACGAACCGAACTATATGCCATCTGTAATAATTGTTCTTTTATTTCAGAAAGATTATCACTAAGCAATTCCATTAATTCTAAAGAAATGTTTTTACTTTTTTCTAGTATATCTTTTAGATCTGTTTTGGATACACCCGCCAACTCTGCATCTTCTACTGCTGTTGCTGATTCTTGATATGGAGTATGATCTGTAAATGATGTAAAACCTAAAAAATCATCTTCTTTAAATAATGCTGTAATCAATTCTTTACCACTTTCATCCATTTTATGAGTTTTGACAACACCTTTCAGAATCAAGTATATTTTGTTAGAATGGTCTCCTTCTTTAAAAATAGCGTCTCCTTTGGTGTGACTTGAAATATCTCCGTGATCATCAAAAAAGTTTTTGAGTTCGTGTAAGCTTCTCAACCCATCTTCTGAATCTTCTTCTGGCTTTAGAGATTGTTCTTTTAATCTTTTAGAAATAATATGGGCTTTTGCCAAACGGCTCTCTATAGCACTTAATAAATCGTCTTCATCAAAAGGTTTTGTAAGATAATCATCCGCTCCTAAATCCATTCCTTTACGGATCTCTTTATGTTCTGTTTTAGCGGATAAAAAGATAAAAGGTATTTGATCAGTAATAGTATCGTGAGACAATGCTTCCAGAACACCATAACCATCGATCTCTGGCATCATAATATCACAAACAATGATATCAGGTTTTTCTTCTTTCGCTTTAGTAATACCTATTTTACCATTTGGAGATGTGATCACATTATAATCGGATAATTCTAAAAGTTCTGCCGTATTTTCTCTTAGAGCAGTATCGTCTTCTATTAATAGAATTGTTTTCATGGTTATGATAATTTTGATATAGGTATGTTTACTGTAAAAGTAGACCCTTGATTTTCTTTACTAATAAAAGTAATGCTTCCTCCAAGGTTTTCTAAATGACTTTTTACGATGTTCAATCCGATTCCTGTTCCTTGATCCAATAGCGCATTTTCTGCTCTAAAATATCGATTAAAAATAAATTTTTGTTCTTTTTCAGGAATACCAATTCCCTGGTCTATTATATGAAAAGTAAGTAGATTATTCTCGAAAATAGCCTGTAAGTCGATAGTGGTGTTCTCTCCGGAATACTTTATGGCATTCCGTATTAGATTGGTTAGCACTAACTCCAATATTTTTTCATCGAACTCTAATGTAAAATCATCAATATCTTGAGGGTATTTTATTCTTTGTCCATCCTTAAGTAACATATTGGCATCATAGACGACTTCATTTATAACTTTACTTAATGGGAAAGAGGTAAACTTATAATTTACTTTACCACTTTCTAGACGTTCTACAGATAGAAAGTCATTAAGGATATTGTCGAGATATTTTACTTTGTTTTTTATGGTAGCAAGATGCTTATCTCTTTTTTCCTGCTGCTCCGCTTTTGTGTATTTTCCGATCAAGGTCGTAGAAGTAAGAATTCCACTTAACGGCGTTTTGAACTCATGAGAAACCAGTGAAAGAAATTTTGTTTTCAATTCATTAAGATCTTTTTCTTTAGCAAGAGCTTCGCTAAGTTGTTGTGTTCTTTCTGTAACCGTTTTTTCTAATTTTTCGGTATAATTTTTTCTATCAGTAATATCTAAAATAATAGCAACAAAAACAGGTTGATTTCCTAAAGTAGATAACTGTAAATGTACTTCTACAGGATACGTTGTACCATCTTTGCGTTTATGTATAGTTTCGAATTGTAGCTTTTTTTTACTTTTTTGAAGCAAAGGTTCTATTAGTTCTAAAAATTTTGATGTGGTATAATCTGGTTTAATATCAATTGCAGTAAGACTTTTAAGCTCATCTAAAGTATAGCCTATATTATTTAGTGCTCCCTGATTTACATCAATAAATTTTAGAGACTCGGTATCAAAAATGAAGATTTCATTAAGTGACTCATCAAAAATGGTAGCCCAATGTTTTAGTTCTTGCTCAGCTTTCTTTCGAACGGTAATATCCATTACTAAAGCCATTACAAAGGTCTTACCATAGATTTCAAAAGGACTTAATCCTGCTTCTACAGGAAAAGAACTTCCACATTTACGAACTCCATAAATGTCTCTACCTCTTCCCATTTGTCGTTTTTCACTCTTTTTTAAAAAACTCTTGAAATGCCCTCCATGATTCCCACGATACTCTTGTGGAATTAAAATATTAAGTGGTTGTTGTTTTAGCTCTCCTTTTTTATAATTAAACATTTCTTCTGCAGCAGAGTTAGTTGCTACAATTGTCTGATTTTCATCAACAATAATTACACCTTCCGAGATTGCTTCAGAAAGAATGTCAAATGTGTTTTCACCGGTTGGTAACATGGAGTTTTGTGATATTACTTAAGTATGATGTTCTAATTTTATTATAAAAACACAAGATGATCGACTAAAGATAACTGGTTAACAAATATAGATAAAAAACCAGAAATTATGATATTGGTCATTTCTTATTAATCCTTGTCTAGATACTTTAACCAAAAATTATAAATTATGAAAGGATCACTTTTTCTTGGTAGAGTATTTAATGTAGCAATTAAAGTACATTGGACATTTTTGTTAATCATTGCCTGGGTATCATTTTTAGAACTTAAACGGGGAGGGAATGTGCAAAATGTACTAATGAGTATTTTTTTCGTTTTATTAGTTTTTATTTGTGTTGTTCTTCATGAATTTGGACATATACTTACCGCTAGAAAATTTGGAGTTAGTACTAAAAAAATCACTTTATTGCCTATTGGGGGAATCGCTTCCATGGATACCATTCCAGAAAACCCTAAAGAAGAATTATTGATTTCATTGGCAGGGCCTGCAGTAAATATAGTAATAGCATTACTTTTAGTTCTTTTTATTCCTTTTGAATTGTTGGTTGGTCAGGATTCTAGTTATATGGATTCTAATTTAAGTCATGTTACTATAGAAAATCTTGTCCTTTATCTGTTTTCAACCAATGTTATATTAGCACTATTTAATTTTATTCCAGCATTTCCGATGGATGGAGGTCGAATTTTTAGAGCGTTACTAGCTTTGAGAATGGATAGAGTAAAAGCGACAAGTATAGCAACTGGCCTAGGAGAAATTATTGCTTTTGTTTTTTTGCTTATTGGTGCGCTCTATAATCCTTTTTTAATACTAATCGCATTGTTTATATATTTTGGAGCAACTTCAGAAAATAAAATGGTTCAGCAGTTGGCACT
Organism: Aquimarina sp. AD1; assembly: GCF_003443695.1. Lineage (NCBI taxonomy): Bacteria > Pseudomonadati > Bacteroidota > Flavobacteriia > Flavobacteriales > Flavobacteriaceae > Aquimarina > Aquimarina sp. AD1. Next base: position 5,001,916 of record NZ_CP031966.1, read on the forward strand.
AATAAAAGGGCACAGCGTAAAGGAAGCTATGTTAACTAAGATTACTGTTTTAAAACCAGATAATACTATCGGAGATGTTATTGATATATTACTTAAGAGTACTGAGAAAAATTTTATCGTCGTAGAAGATTCTAAGATTATAGGGATTCTTCATCACCAAGATATCCTTTCTAAATCCAAAAATAAGGATCTTAGAATAAAAGATATTATGGATATTTCTTTTGCGTCAATTGATGCCGCAGAAGAGCTAAAAGAAGTTTTTGTATTGATGAACACAAAGAAAAAAGATTTTTTTGCTGTTACCAGTAATAATGAACTTGTTGGAGCAATTGACCTTCCAAATATAAGTGAATTTATATTGATTCAGTCCAATTTAATTACTAGATAGTATAACTGATTTTTATCATAGAAAAGGTGAATTTCATATATTAATTTTATGTTTTAAACCAATAATTTTAGAAAAATGAATACAACAGAAAATATAGGAATTACATTTTATCAAAGCTTAGGTAAATTATTTTATGCTATTGCTGCTTCGGACAAAGTAGTTCGTAAATCAGAGTATACTTCGTTGAGAAATTTAGTTAAATCAGAATGGTTAGCAGTTGATGATCTAGAAGATGAATTTGGCGTTGACGCTGCATTTCAAATAGAAATTGTTTTTGATTGGTTAGATTATGAATCATTAATTGCAGAAGATAGCTTTCTTGAATTTAAAGATTTTTATCACGAGAATAAATCACTTTTTACAGATAACATAAAGAAATTGATATGGAATACATCTAATAGTATTGCAGGAGCTTTTTCTGGTAAAAATAAATCAGAATTGATGATGCTCGGAAAACTTCAGTTAATTTTTGAGAACTGATCTTTATCATATTTTAACTAGTAAGAGCCTTGTAATTTTACACTGAATTTAAAAATTAAACGATCATGACATTATACGCAAAAATTAACGCTGATTTTTCTGAGAATTATATTGGATATTCTGCTTTAGCAATTATTGCATCTACTTGTTTAGGCTCAATTGCAATTATGACCACTTTATTAGGAGGTAATGGTTTTATACAAATGCTTCTAGTATTTTTAACGGTATCCGTTTGTAGTGCCCATAATGCTGCGATATTAACAGTTCAGAAGCCTAAATTAGTATTAGACCTATTGATCGTGAGTCTACTAGTTAATAGTTTACTTATTATTGGGAATAGTTTATTTTGATATTTTACATATAACACTTAATGAGAAACGAGTTTCATATGATGAGACTCGTTTTTTTATGTCCATATAACTGATGGATATCATATTTTTTAAGAAGTAGCCCTATTACATTTATATAAAATAAAAAGTATCCTATGAGAACGCTAATTACCAGTTTTGTGATGTTAAGCTTAATCGCTTGTAATAATAAAACTCAGATCAAAGAAAAACCTGAAACCTACACTACACAGATAGAAAAAGACAATACTCTAAGTGAAGATAGTATACAGTATTTATTAGAAGAGCAACAAGAACTACATCAGGAAAAAACAAAATCAACAAAAGTAGAGCGTCTTATCTCTACAAAAGATGACGAACATAAATTACAGGAACTAGTTATAGATAAGCAATTCTATAAAGCTGAAGATGTGTATGTTTTGGATTATAAGTATCCTTATCTAAATGAGAATATGGATGAAAATAATTCTGTGTTTAATGAATTTCTGTCTGAAAATTACTTAAATATTGAAGCTACTGAAAATGAAATTTTGGAAGATAAAGTCCTATTCTGTGATTCTCTAGCAATTGGCAGGTGCATGGATAAACGAATTATTGATTATAAAATATACACGGTAAAACAACAACTTATCAGTGTGCTACTTTATAAAGAAAATTATTATTCGGGGATGAAACATTCCACCTATATGTTCGAGTGCCTTAATTACGATTTAGAGAATCATGGATTTCTATATTATAACGATTTTTTTGTTGATAATTCAGAAAGTGAGTTGCTAACCACTATCAATACTGTGATATCTGACGGAATAAATTCTGGAGACTTATATTATGAATGTTGGCAATTGTCTGAGGAAGATTTTAAGGTTTATAAAAACAATTTTGTTATTACGGAAGATGTTATTAAATTTTATTTTGACGACTGTATTATCTGCCCTTCATATACAGGGACATATGCTATAGAGGTTCCAATAAATGATGTTATTCATCTTATAAAAAAGTATAATAATAAACCATTAATAGGATGAAAGGTTATAGAAAAAAGCAGTATAAGAATTACCTTTTTTTATGTGGGTTATATATTACCCTAATAGTAATAGCATTTATATTGCCTTTTTTTTCTGATCCACAATATTCGATATCAAAACACACTTTATATGAACTAGGAGCACAAAAAACTCCTTATAATTGGATCATGAACTTTGTTCTTATTTTACTTGGTTTGATAAGCTTTGTTAATGGTTTCAGAATATTACAAAAGCAACGTGTTCAGTTATTAATATTACTTGTTTTTTGTCTCTCTCTCGTATTATCTGCAATATATTTATCTGCTCCCATAGATCGAAAGCTCGTTTTTGATTCTTTTCAAAATGAAATGCATTCTGTATTTTCGATCATTACTGGTATTTCATTTTGTGCATATTCTTTAGTCATTAGTTTCGCTGCAAGATGGAAGAGTCAAAAGTTGATGGCGTTGTTTGTTGGGATAATTACTTTAATAGGATCTTTTTTGATGTTTATTCATTCTGATTATAGAGGGATATATCAACGAGGGATATTTATTATCACTTTTGGGTGGATATTATATTCTTTTAAATATTATGAATATGTTTATGCAAAAAAAGAATATTTTAAATTAATAAAAGAAAATCAAAAATGAAAGATAGCTTTAGTAATATTATAGATTCTAATACACCTGTACTGGTAGATTTTTATGCAGATTGGTGTGGTCCTTGTAAAACATTAGCTCCTATTTTAAAAGAGGTGAAAGAAGAATTAGGAACATCAATAAAAATTGTGAAAATTGATGTAGATAAAAATCAACCATTAGCAGCTAGATATCAAGTTAGAGGAGTACCCACAATGTTACTTTTTAAAGAAGGGAAACAACTTTGGCGACAATCAGGAGTTTTACAAAAAACGGAGATAATTAGTATTATAAATGCTAATAAATAGCCCATGAAACTTAATCAATATATAGATCATACCCTTTTAAAACCGACAGCTACTGTAGAGGATATTAAGAAATTATGTACGGAAGCTAAACGATATGGTTTTTATTCAGTATGTGTTAATGGTGCTTATGTAGGTTTAGCTTGTAGCGAATTAATGAAATCAGATATTAAAATTGCAGCTGTAGTTGGATTCCCCTTAGGAGCCATGACTACTAAAGCTAAGGTATTTGAAGCTAAACAGTGTATTGATGATGGAGCAAATGAAATAGATATGGTGCTAAATATAGGATTACTTAAATCCGGTTATCATAAAATTGTTCAGGATGAAATTGCTTTGATCAAAAAAGCCATTGGAGATAATGTGCTAAAAGTAATTTTGGAGAATAGTTATCTTACTGAAGAGGAAAAGAAAATCGCTTGCCAATTATCTATTGATGCAGGTGCGGATTTTATAAAAACATCTACCGGTTTTGGAGATGGAGGAGCAACATTAGGAGATATAAGGTTAATGAAGGAGATTGCGATGGATGCAATCCAGATAAAAGCTTCAGGTGGAATTAGAGATGCCAAAACCGCAGTGCAATATATCAATATGGGAGTTTCTCGATTAGGTACTTCTTCTAGTGTAGCTTTGGTAACTTCAAAATAATCGCTTATGAGTACACATATCGCAGCAAAGAGAGGTGAGGTAGCAGAAACTGTTTTGTTACCAGGAGATCCTATGAGGGCAAAATGGATTGCAGAAACATTTTTAGATAACCTGGTATGTTATAATGAAGTGCGTGGTATGTTTGGATATACAGGAACTTATAAAGGCAAAAAAGTCTCCGTACAAGGAACTGGAATGGGCATTCCATCTTCATTAATCTATTGTCATGAATTAATAAATGATTTTGGAGTAAAGAACTTAATTAGGGTAGGTTCTTCGGGATCTTATCAGAAGGAAGTTAAACTAAGAGATATCGTGATTGCCATGGCAGCTTCTTCTACCTCTGGAATTAATAATTCTCGGTTTATCAATTCGGATTACTCTCCAACAGCAAATTTTGATTTGTTAATGAAAGCTGTCAAGTATGCTAATGAACATAGTATTCCCATAAAAGCAGGAAATGTATTATCTGCAGATGAGTTCTATGAAGATGATTTTAATTCCTATAAAAAATGGGCAGAATATGGGGTGCTTTGTGTCGAAATGGAAGCGGCAGGTTTGTATACAATTGCAGCAAAATTTAATGTAAAAGCATTAGCAATTTTAACGATTTCTGATTCCTTAGTTACCGGAGAAAGAACTTCTTCTGAAGAAAGAGAAACTACTTTTAGCAAAATGGTTGAAATAGCCTTAGGTATTTTATAAGAAAAAATCAAGTCTTCTGAAAATACTTTTTTCAGAAGACTTGATAGAGTACTATAAAAACTTATATAATCCTAAATCTTAAACGTAATAACGGGTTCATTAGCATGATTTGCAATATCCTCTCCAATACTTCCATTAAAAAAGTGTGATATTCCTTGTCTTCCGTGAGTTGGTATTCCAATAATATCAGCATTTACTTTTTTACAGTAGTTAAAAATTCCACTTTCGACAGAATAATCATTTTGGACATATACATTTTCAAAATTCTCTAAATTTCCAGAATCCGCCTTAAAAAGAAAGTCTTTAATGCGTTTTTCAATTTGATTAGAATTCCTAAATCGATCACCTGGTAAGTTTACATAAACTAAGTGTAATGTAGCATCTAATAATTCAAACAATCTTTTTGCTTTATTATAAGCTTTGATGTTTTCTATTTTAAAGTCACAAGCAAAGACAGCTTCCTTAATTATAAATTCATCAATTCTATGTTTAATTACTAGCACAGGGACATCGGAAGTACGAACCACTTTTTCGGTATTCGATCCAACGAATACTTCACTTAATCCGCTGCTTCCATGGGAGCCCATAACGATAAGATCTACATTGTTTTCCTTTGCGACTTCATTTAGTTCACTAAATATCTTATAGTTTTGTACTGTTTCTGTTACTTTAATTCCATTTAGGAAATCTTTATTTAAAAATGTACTAAATCTTTTTTCGGCAAGTTTTAAATAATAAATGGCCTCAGCAGTTTCTTGTGCTTCGTCTTTAGTTAAGATTGCTTCGGATAAACCAAGCATGTGTAGCACAATAATTTCTGCTTGTTGTTGCTTTGCAATTGAAGCTGCAACACGTAATGCATATTCTGAATTCTCAGAAAAGTCTATTGGAACAAGAATTTTTTTCATATCTAATTGTTTTACAAAATCAAAAGTAGAAGATGTTTAGATTAATTAATATGATAATTCTCATACTTACAATTCGTGATAGTTTTATTATCATGCATATTTATAAGAATAGTTAAATGTTTTATAGTTGTTTCGAACTTTAGGTATATTGTATAATATTGAAGTTTTAATGACAAAGTAATATGGTCAAACATTATAATATAGTTGTAAAAGGAAAAGTACAAGGAGTTTGGTACAGAAAAAGTACCTTAGAAAAAGCGTGGGAATTAGATGTAAGAGGAATTGTAAAGAATATGTCTGATGGTAATGTTTATATAGAGGTTGAAGGGAATAAGACACAACTAAAAACATTCTTAGATTGGTGTGGTAAAGGACCAGAATTGGCTGAAGTTACTGATGTTTCTATAGAAGAAGGTGATGTTTTACCTTATACAATGTTTGAAATTCGTTATTAGTTTTTATAAAGATGGTTTTTCTGTATTTATATATTGTAACATAAGTTACTGAAAGAAGTATTCACTTTTTATACTTTTAAGCTGTGAAATTATTTCGTTGATTAGATGAGGTAAGAAAAGAAATGTTTTAATGTTTTAGACGACAGAATAGTATCCGTTATTCTATAAAATTTTATGCTATGGAGAAGTATATCAATGCCTTTATTGATGCTTTTATCAATAATATCCAGTGGACCTGGAATTCAATACTATTAGAAGTGCCTTGGTATACAAATTATTTTTGGGGTCTGATAGTAATTTCATTGCTGGTTTGGAGTTTGGAAGTACTATTTCCTTGGAGAAAAGAACAGTCTGTTTTTAGAAAAGATTTTTGGTTAGATGGGTTTTATATGTTCTTCAATTTTTTCGTTTTTGCGATTGTAATTAGTGGGTTCTATCAACTTATTGCAGTGTTTTTCGCAGATGTTGGAATATCAGCTAAAAGTTTGACACTTTTAGATATTTCTGATTTACCAATGTGGGGACAATTAATTGTCTTTTTTATCATCTTGGATTTTGTTCAGTGGTTTACCCATGTGCTACTTCACAAATATCCCTTTCTTTGGAGATTTCATAAGATTCATCATTCAGTCAAGGAAATGGGTTTTGCGGCTCATCTTAGATATCATTGGATGGAAAATATATTTTATAAACCTTTGAAAACTATTGGAGTAATGATTCTAGGAGGTTTTGAACCGGAGCAAGCCTATATTGTACATTTCGTAGCTATTACTATAGGGCATTTTAATCACGCAAATATTAAAATTACTTGGGGACCTATGAAGTATATTTTAAATAATCCAGTTATGCATTTATACCATCACTCTTATGCACTACCAAAAGATTCCTATGGTGTTAACTTTGGAATTAGTTTGAGTGTATGGGATTATATTTTTAAAACGAATTACATACCGGAGAATAGTGGTACTATCGAAATAGGTTTTCCCGGAGATGAAAAAGTGCCTAAAAACTTTTTTGGACAACTTTTATATGGTTTTTGGAAATCAAAACCGAAGTAATGAAAGTGAAAAATACCATCGGTTTTTGAGTTTGAATTTATAATTTCTTTATCGTATCAAGATATAGAGAAGGGTATTAAGACTCTCCTTAATACCCTCTATGAATTTCTAATAAATATTTAGATATATGGTTTCATCTCTTGCTTTCTCTTTTTGAGTTGTTTTTCTAGATCGCTAATTGTTTCTTTAACAGCTAATTCAAAATTCTTCTCGTTAGATGTAGCGAATATTTTTGGACCTGATAAACTTAATTCAACATCACATATTTTTCCATTTCCTTTGGGATCGTTTTCTTTTTTGAAAAATACATCTGATTTAATGATCCAATCATATTTTTTATATAATTTTTCTAATTTTTCTTGTACATAACCTTCCATATATTCACTTGTTGGCATTTGTACGAACTGAATGTTTGTTTTCATAAGTAAGTAATTTTAGTTTTTAATTTTTTTAGCAATTTCTTTTCCAAAAGTATTTGCCATTTCTACAGCAATCTTAATGTTAGATCTTTTCGATTTTGATTCGTTATTAGGTTTCATTAGCCAAAATTCTCTGGATCCCATTAATTTTGCTCCTCTTTTTTTTATTAATTCTTCGAGTATTCGTTGTGATCTTTTTGTTGCACCACTCCCTAAAGTAATTGCAACCACTTTTTTTTCTTTTAGATGATTACTGTTATTAATGTATTCTTTTATAGCCTTATCAGGAGCCCAGTTGTAAGTGTTTGAGCAAAATACGTAAAGATCAAATTGTTCTTTTTCCTTTATTTCTGATGTAGAAGTTACAGTTGATAATGTTGATAACCATCCATTTTCAGCTAGGCCTTTAGCAAAGGACCGACTAATCTTTTCGTCTAGGTTGTAAATTGGATCAGGATCATAAATGATTAGTGCTTTATATTCATTGGTAGATGAGCCTATAAATGATACTCTTTTTGCTCCTTTTTTTCTTACAACAATGGAAAGAGTCATCCAAATTCCTAATATCAATCCTATTACCAATAATAAGTTATTCATTTTTTTTCTTTTCATTAATAAGATGCTTTAGTTGGCACTCAAAGTATAAGATTTTTAGTAGGCTATAGTTTTTCTTTATCTTTTGATTTCTTCAGCTTTTTATGTGCGTACTTGCGTTTTTATACTATTAATATGGTACTAATTGATAGGATATGTTGAGTAAGAAAATTCCAATTAAGAATAATAAAACATATAATATTTGCACTAGCTTTATGTTAATGAATTCTAGCCACTTTGTAGTTCCTTCAGGAAAAATAAATAGTGCTAATCCTATCCCTAATGAAATCCAACCTATAGCGGTGATTATAAATTTCCAATTTGGTTCCCATATGTTATGAAAAAGAATATTGAGTAATCCAATAATGATAGCTACAAAAGAGGTAGTTATCAAGAATTTTTGATCTTTCAGATTTTCAAAAACTTGTTTTATACGAGTGGTATTAAAACTTAGTATAAGAAAGAATATGAGAAGATACCATCCCCAGAATTTAGCTAAAAAAATTGATACGTCCATAACTATAGTGATCTTTAAATTTATTTCAAAAATAATGGCTCTCTTTGTTTTTAAATATGATAAATGTCATTCCAAAACATTGTGTTTTCTATGAAATTTGGATAGTTGTAATTCGGATAATAAGTTTAATATTTTAAATAATTAAATGAGGAACAGTGATTATCCTTATTGGAAGTTATACTTGATTTAAATTTTACAAATCAGACAGGTCGAATCATAAAATAGACTGTGATAGTATTTAAAAAATAGGAAAAATGGTTTTATGGATAATAGGTGGATTCTTGATAATATTAATATTAGTAGGTGTAATTGGTTTTTTGTTATTTAATAATAATGTAGAACAAGAAAAAGCAGTTCTCCTTGGTCTTAATAATAAGTCTAATGTAAAGATTTCATTAGAGGATATGAGTGGACTTCCTGATTTGGTAAAAAATTATTTGATTAAAGTAGGAGTGTTGGGAAAACCAAAATATTGCAATGTCGTATTCAATCAAGCTGGTAAAATCAGAGCCAGTATAGATAAGAAATGGATAAGCTTTACAGCTGTTCAATATATGTCTTCAGTTAATTATGGGTTTATCTGGAAAGCAAAAAGTTTTCCAATATTTATCAGAGATAAGAGCATAAATAATAAGGGAGAAGTGAAAGTTAGTTTTTTTGGTTTTAAAAATATAGCTCGGTTCTTTGGTCGAGAAGTAGATCAGAGTTCTTTAGCGAGGTACTTAGGAGAATTGATATGGTTTCCTGTTGGATTTTTGGATTCTGATATTTCATGGGAAACTATAAGCACTAGGAGTGTAAAGGCTATTATGGTAAAAGGAAATCTTACTATTGAAGGGTTTTTCTTTTTTGCTGAGAACGGTTTAATAGATCATTTCGAAACTAAAAGATATAGAGATACTATTCTAGAAAATTTTATAGGAGAAATAGGAGCGTATAAAAGTTATGATGGGTTCTTACTTCCTAATTCGATGACAGGAATTTGGAATATTAATGGACAGAAGTTAGAATATTTTAAAGCAAAGATTTCAAGATATGAGATCTTAACATAAGATTAATTGGTAAATTGTTTTAACCCGCTTTATTTCATAGCTTTTACTGAATTATTATATCACCCTCTTTTTATAAGATATCAATAACCAACCTTGCTTTTAACAGAAGGTACTTCCCAACGTATCATTTCTTTCAGAAATTCATCGACCTTTTCGATAATCAATTTTTCGGATATTGTTTCTGGGGTATAGGTACCTAATTCTACTACATTGTTTTCTTTGGGTAGGTTTTCAATTTCAGGAAATAACATGAAAATATAAATATCGCCGTTATATGATTGAGAAAAAATCAATGCTCCACCTGGTAAGAATTGATATGCAGGAATCAAATTAGTACAATCTATTAATTCATTAGGGAAGGAGTCAAAAGTAATGTTGATAGCTTCATTATTATGAATCCAACTTAATTCTTGTACTTTCCATCCAATATCGTATAGTTTTACTATAGTTTTTAGTGTTTTGATGAGTAGACCTTTTGTCTTTGTTTTCCAAAGTAACCTTTTGTCTACAACAGTTTTAATTGAGGTTCTATAGTCATTTACGTGTTCTTCGAGATGTTCAATTTTCATAATACAAGTTTTTGATTTAATTGTCTTTTTTCTTTTCTTCCTTTTCGAGTTTTTTAAAATACCCTCTAAAAAAGAAATTGTGTTTTAGCGCCTCCATATTTTGGTTAAAAAGATCTGTTCCTTCTTTTATATTATTAATCGTTGTATCTATATTTTTAACTAAAGATTCGTCTTCTGTTAAATAATGCAGAGCTCCTTTTCCGGAAACTACATTCGTTAAGGCAGAATCAAGATTTTTAGTAACCTTATTAATGTCAAAACTTGATTGCTCTAAATTAGAAACAATCGTTTTCATTTTTTTTCCAGATATACTATCAGATAATAAAACACCGGCTACACTTTCATTTTTGTTGATAGAAGAAATTATTTGATTAAGCTCGCTAATTGCATTTGAAGCTCCAGAACTGGTTTTTTTTAATTGAAAAATTGTTTGTTTAAGGTCTTGAGCCATTGTCGAATCATTTATTAATAAGCCTAGTGTACCTTTACCATCGATAATCTCGGTGGTTATTTTTAATAAATCTGCGGTTAATAGGGCAGCATTTTCATTGGTAACATTTAATGTTGTAAGCATATCATCTGAACCAATTCTGCTATATGATTGTATTGTGTCTCCAGAAGTAATTGATGATAATTTACTTTCTCTTGGAATAATATTTATGATCATATTACCAACTAAACCGTCGGAACCAATAGTAGCTACAGCGTCTTTTTTAATATGTTTCTTAATATTCTCTTGTATCATCATCTCAACTATAATCTGATAATCACTTATTATTTCAATTTTACTTACGGTACCGACATTTATACCAGAATACCTAACATTATTCCCTATCTCTAAACCGTTAACATTGGCAAATTGGGATAGGACCTTAATATTGCTACTAAAGAGATGTTGTTTATTTCCTATAAAATAAAGTGCAGTTACCAGTAATAATGTACCTAGTACTATAAAAACACCTAGTTTTAATTTTTGTGAAACTGATTTTTGCATAACGTTTGGTTTGATTTGTACTTAATGTTTAAAAAAAGCTTTTACCTGAGGATCATTTGATTGTATTAATTCTTGATATGTTCCTTCTGCATAATTGATTCCATCTACTAATAGAATTATCCTGTTAGAAATTACCCTAGCGCAGTCTACATCATGTGTTATTATCAGAGATGATGTTTTATATTTCTTCTGAATGTTTCTCATTAATTGAATAATTTCTTTTGCCGTAATAGGATCTAATCCAGTTGTAGGTTCATCATATAAAATGATTTTTGGTTTTAAAATTAGAGCTCTTGCTAAAGCAATACGTCTTTGCATACCACCAGAAAGTTCAGAAGGCATAAGATCTATAGCCTCTACTAAACCTACGTTTTCTAATGCTTCGATAATTAGATCTTCTGTGGTTTCTTTCATCTTTAATTTTTCTTTATGCCTACGTAATGGAAATTCCAAATTTTCTCTTACAGTCATTGAGTCATATAAGGCGCTTCCTTGGAATAAAAAACCTATTTCTGTTCGGAGTAGATCTAGTTCATTTTGACCCAAGACGGTGATATCCTGATTTTTAATTTTAATACTTCCTTTATCTGCCTGCATTAAACCGACCAGGCATTTAATCATTACAGACTTACCTGAACCCGATTTACCCATAACTACCAAATTCTCTTCTTCGAATAGCTGTAAGCTGAATCCGTTTAAAACATTATTGCTGCCAAAACTTTTCTGTAACTCTTTAAGTTCTAAAATCGGGAATTTATTTACTTGTTTTTTCATCATATTAGATTTCAAAAAATATATCAGATACAAATACCGCTATAAAGTCAATGATAAATAACAGCATGGAAGTGTATACCACTGCTGAGTTAGATGCCTCTCCAACGCCAGCAGTTCCTTTTTTACAATGATACCCTTTATAGCACCCTACAAGTCCTATGACAAAACCGAAAAAGAAAGATTTTATCGTAGCAGGGATGATATCACTGAATTTTATCGCATCAAAAACCTGATTAAAATACAATTGATAAGAAACAGCACCTTTTATGTTTTCTATTATAGCTGATCCAAATAACGCAATAGCATCTCCAAAAATAATCAGTAACGGAAGCATTAAGGTTGTTGCGGTTATACGTGTTACTACTAAATATTTAAAAGGGTTTGTTCCAGATACTTCCATTGCATCGATTTGTTCAGTAACTTTCATGGATCCTATTTCCGCACCCATTCCGGAACCTATGCGTCCTGCGCATATCAGAGCTGTAATTACAGGACCAATTTCTCTAACGATTGATATTCCAACCATAGAAGGCATCCAAGATTCTGCCCCAAACTCCATTAGCGTAGGTCTAGATTGTAATGTAAAAACTAACCCTAGAATGAACCCTGTTACACCAACCAATAATAAAGACCGATTGCCTATATGATAACATTGACGCAGTAATTCTTGAAATTCAAACGGCTTACTGAATACTTCTTTAAAAAATCGAAATGAAAAATATGATAAGTCACCAATTTCTATAAAAAAAGCTTTTACTCTTCCTACTATTCTAAGGGATTTTGTCATAGAGTTAGTACTAAATTTTTTATAAAGATAGATTTGCAGTTTTTGATTAAAAATGATATTAATCAGATTTATCTACGTTAAAGACTGATAATTATCATAGTAAAAAAACACCTGTGTCTTTATTTTTATGTTTTTAAAATTTGATTATGAAAACAACAGTAAAAATTCAAAATTTGAAGTGTAGTGGTTGTGAGAGTACAATTGCAAAAAAACTACATACTCTAGAAGGAATTAAAGAGATATCTGTTAATACTGATACTTGTACAGTGTCTTTTAATTATGATACTGATGATGGTATAGAAACTGTACAGAAAGAACTAACTAAACTTGGATATCCACTGGTTAATGATAGCAACAATTTAGGTAGAAAAGCTAAATCTTATGTGAGTTGTGCTATTGGGAGAATGCAAAAAAGTTAAAATTATAAACACATTATAATGAAAGAAAGAGTACAAAAAAATGCCTCATCTAATACTGTTTATGGTTTAGGAATTATTGGTGCATTAATATATTATGTAAGTCAGGCAACAAGCTTTTGGGTAGGTATAATAGGTGTTCTTAAAGCATTTGTTTGGCCAGCTTTTCTTGTTTATGAATTACTTTCATATGTAAATGCCTCTTAAGAAAAATTAATTATACAATATTTGGATATGAATACGCAAATCACCAAGAAAAGAAATACGACTTACTTCCAGAAACTCGGATCTATAGAAATTGATGGTCAAGTTTGGTTTGTTATGAAGGATGTTAGCATTCTTATGGGCATTTTTGATCCAATAGATACTTGGAATTCTTTGGATCCCGAAGATCGTTTTGCTACGGAGGTTTATAAAGATGGGCAAATGCAAATGGTAAATTTGATATCAGAAAGTGCTTTATATGAGTTAATTTTTAGTAATGACTCTAAAAGTGCTAAAAAGTTTAAAAAATGGGTCACTAATGAGGTATTGCCACTTATTAGAGTTAGAGGTTACTATCATACTAAACGATTAGAAATCCCTAATTTTGTAATTAGATTCAATGACAATTGGGATCGAGTAGCACCTGGTCATTTTTCTGTTTTGAGTGAGCTTTTTATAAGATTGTATGGACGTTTTGAAAAAGAAGGGTATATTTTACCAAATTATGCTTTAGATGGAAAAGAGATACGACCAGATATTAGTGTGGCGATTCATTTCGATAAATATTTAGAAGAAAAGTTTCCACAATATAATCGCGAATATAAAATGTATATGCATAGACTGCCTAGTGGTTTGGAAGTAGAGGTGAAACAGTATAAGAATCATTTGTTGCCAATATTTATTAATTTTATTGATAATTATTGGTTAAAAGAATATGCTGAAGAGTATTTTGAAAAACGTGATAGTAAAGCTTTAGAGTATCTTCCTAAACTTTTAAAATCATAAATTAACAATGATACTTACTATTCCTATTGCCAATATCAGGAATAACACAAATTTTCGAAATTGTTCTTGGGAAATTTTATTTAATATTTTTTTTCCAATCCAAGTACCTAATATGCTCACTACTATCAGAAAGGGAGTTAAATATAAAACTTCTCTATTCATATAACCATTAAAATAATAGACTATAGTTCTACTAAAGTCTACTCCTAAGTCAATCATTGCGGAAGTGGCAATAAATTTATCTTTGTTCATTTTAAATGCCGCCATGGTAATACCTCTGATCGCTCCTCCTGTGCCTAAAAGCCCAGCGCTTAATCCTGATAATGTACCTCCAATTATAGCATTTTTTGTGGTAGATTTTACTTTAAGCTGTGTAAAAATCAAGAATAGTAAACTCAAACTAATTAAGAAGAAACCAAGAAACCAAGTCAAGATTTTTGGATCAACATATTTACTTAATAATGCACCAATAGAAACAAAAAGAACTGCCGGAATACCTAGTGATATAACTAGCTTCTTATCCAATCCTTTTTTAAATAAAGCAATCTTGGTTACATTACTTGATAGGTGGAATAAAGCAGTTAATCCAAGTACAGATTGAAAGTCTAAGAAGAAATTTGCTACCGGAACAAAAAAAACAGAGGAACCGAATCCGCCTACAGTGCCCAAAATTTCCGAAATGATGGCGAGTATAATAAAAATAGGTAAGTATCGATTGAGCATATAGGAGATAATAAATTTTAAATAAAAGTATGATGAATTATATTAGATTTTTATGATAAATGTCATTAAGACCAAAATAGCACTGCTTAGAAAAATTCCAATTTGCCTATATAAATAAAAGACTATTATGCGGTATTTTTAATTAATCATACCTTTGAAAAATTATTTGATATTTTATTACTAGGAAAAATGAGAATTGAACAAATGTATACTGGTTGCCTTGCGCAAGGAGCATATTATATTGAGAGTAATGGCGAAGCAGCTATTATAGATCCAATAAGAGAGATAAAACCTTATATAGAGAAATCCAAAGAGGACAATGCGAACATAAAGTATATTTTCGAAACTCATTTTCATGCAGATTTTGTGAGTGGCCATGTCACACTTTCCAAAGAATCTGGAGCACCTATTGTGTATGGTCCTAAAGCTAAAACCTCTTTTGATTCAATTATAGCAACTGATGGACAGGAATTTAAAGTAGGAGACGTGACCATTATAGTATTACATACTCCAGGTCATACGCTAGAAAGCACAACATATTTACTAAAAGATGAAAAGGGAAAGGATCATGCTATTTTTAGTGGAGATACTTTGTTTTTAGGAGATGTAGGAAGACCAGATCTTGCTCAAAAAGGAGCGAATATGACTCAAGAACAATTGGCAGAGATGTTATTTGATAGTTTGCGAACTAAGATTATGCCTTTATCTGATGATGTCATTGTATATCCAGCTCACGGAGCGGGATCGGCTTGTGGAAAAAACATGAGTAAAGAGACAGTAGGGACTCTTGGTGTTCAAAAACAAACGAATTACGCTTTGAGATCTGATATGACTAAAGAAGAGTTTGTAAAAGAGGTTACGGATGGTTTACTTCCTCCACCTTCGTATTTTCCTTTAAATGTAAAAATGAATAAAGAAGGATATGAAGATATCCAGGAAGTTTTAGAGCGCGGTACACGTGAATTGACTTCTGAAAATTTCGAATTGTTAGCAAATGAGACAAGTGCGGTTATTCTAGATGTTCGTCATCAACATGATTATGTAAATGGTCACGTACCAAGATCTATTTTTATAGGTTTGGATGGAGGTTTTGCGCCTTGGGTCGGAGCTTTGATTGGAGATGTAAAGCAACCTATATTATTGATAACACCTAAAGGAAGAGAAGAGGAGACAGTAACCAGACTTTCTAGAGTAGGATTTGATAATACTTTAGGGTATTTAAAAGGAAGTTTTGAAGCTTGGCAAGAAGAAGGGAGAGAAATAGATACTTTAGATTCTATTCCTGCAGATACTTTTAAGAACCTACTAACAGATACTACTCCTGTTTTTGATGTTAGAAAACAGAATGAATTTTCTGCCGCTCATATAGAGGGAGCTAACAATACTCCGCTTGATTTGATAAATAATCACTTTAATGAATTTCCAAGGGATACAACTTTTTATGTTCATTGTGCCGGAGGATATCGTTCTGTGATAGCCGCTTCTATTTTAAAGAGTAGAGGAATACACAATTTGATGGATGTCGCTGGTGGTTTTAAATCAATTAAGGAAGCAGGAATACAAACTATCATGTAGGGCTTTTCTTTGAATATATAATGATTGTTTCTTAGTAGGTTGTAATACTATGTAGGCTAGATTAACGTTTTAGTAGTTGATTTAACAGAGTTTTTATTTCAAAACCACTATTTTGTAACCTAATAAACCTACTTATCCTTTTTTTGAACTTTTACTTATTATATATAATATCCCCTCAGGAGGTGCCTCAACCAGGGATTCCAAAATTTTTGGGAGTCCTATTGACAATTGGTATTGTCTCCATATGTATTTATTATATCTCTCGATATTTGGAAACAGTTTATGCTAAGAGGTATAAGAAGCCTTTTTTTGTGCATTTTTATTTGAATTATAAAAAATTACCTCCAAATCTAGTATCTTTTTTAATTACTAATACGTTTTATAACCAATTAGATAAACGAAGAAAAAAGTATTTTGAGCATCGTATTATGAGGTTTTTGGAAACAACGAAGTTTGTTGGAAGAGAGGGACTGATTGTCGATGATGATAAGCGTATGCAAATTGCGATAATGGTTATTCAATTAACCTTTGGGATGCGTAATTATTTATTAGAATATGTGGAGACCATTATCTTATATCCATCTAGTTATTATTCGATACTTAATAAAACAGAAAACAATGGTGAGTTTAATCCAAGATCTAAGGCATTGGCATTATCTTGGGAACATTTTACTATTGGAAACTTACATCAAGAAGATGGAATTAATCTTGGAATACACGAAATTACACATGCGATTCATTACTGTTCATTAAAGAGTAACAATATTAGCTCAGAGATATTTCATGATACTTTTTTAGAACTAGAAAAACACTTGTCTTCTGTAGAATTACGTAATAAAATTATTGATTCCAAGATATTAAGAGAGTATGCATTTACCGATAAATTCGAATTTATTGCAGTACTAGTAGAAGTTTTTATGGAATCTCCAGAAAAGCTAAAGAAGCAATTTCCTGATATTTATACGTATGTAAGTCGGATGCTAAATTTCAAATATTTTAAAGTTTAAATGCTGGTGTTTAATTAGTGTAATCACCTATAGATAGGTTTGTAATTATTTGTTTTTCAGGTGTCTATTCGTTTTTATTGAAAAAACACAGAAAATGAAGGTAACATTTTACAACACTATGATACTTATATTAAATGATAAAACTATATTTATCTAACTAAACAGTTAAATCTAAAATGAATAATATGGAAGAGTTTCAGCAAGTAGCACCTGTAGTAAGTTCACTTACTGATGAAAAAAGAGTTGCTTTTTATAAAAAGACTTATACGCATTTGGCAATGGCAGTATTGTTGTTTGTGATTGTAGAATGGGTGTTTTTTCAGATTGAACCTTTGGTAAATTTTGCATTTTCAATGACACAAGGATGGAGATGGATGATCATGTTAGGAGGTTTTATGTTGGCAACA
Organism: Aquimarina sp. AD1; assembly: GCF_003443695.1. Taxonomy (NCBI): domain Bacteria; kingdom Pseudomonadati; phylum Bacteroidota; class Flavobacteriia; order Flavobacteriales; family Flavobacteriaceae; genus Aquimarina; species Aquimarina sp. AD1. The sequence continues at coordinate 5,019,682 of NZ_CP031966.1, forward strand.
AATTATGCCGAGAAAATGGCTCACAAAACACATGATATCAATAAGCAGTATTTAGGACTGCTTCTTTATGTAGTAGCAGAGGCTTTTATTTTTATTCCTTTAATAGGAATAGCAATGATGATTGCAGAGAATGGAGGAGCTAATATATTAAATCAAGCTGCGATATTAACGTTAGCATTGTTTACAGGACTATCAGGAGTGGTATTGTTAACTAAAAAAGATTTTTCTTTCTTAAAATCTATGTTGACAATTGGTTTCTTTATAGCATTAGGACTTATTATTGCTGGATTATTATTTGGATTTAATCTTGGATTATGGTTTAGTGTAGGGATGGTAGTATTGGCATCTGGTTCCATCTTGTATCAAACTTCTAATATGGTACATAAATACTCAGAAGATCAATATGTGGGTGCTTCTCTAGGATTGTTTGCTTCTCTAATGCTATTGTTTTGGTATATCTTAAGTATCCTATCAAACGATTAATTTATTATATAAATTAAAGTAATAACAAATAAAAAAGCTCTCTAAATCAGAGAGCTTTTTTATTTGTTATTGCCTCTAATCGCTTCTTTTGGCGTTCATGATGTCTCATATGTATTTCTATAAGAGAAAACCATTCTGAAGCATTGATCATCCCAAAGAATGGGTGGTGATGTTTTAAAGATTTATCAGAATGTTTGATTAACGGTTCTTTAGATAACGTTTCTGCGATGAATTCTTTGAATTTATTTTCTAAAGCTTCTCTTTCTAAAACTTCAGGAGTGAAATCTGATACAATTTTGGCAGGAAAAGATTCCATTTTTATAGTGCGAGAAGGAACGATACTTAAATCAAATATTAGGTAGGCAATACTGTTTTTTCTTTTTCCTTTTTTAATATCACCCTCAATACATTTTTGAAAATTGGGGAGCTGATATGTTTTTGCTACGCGAATAATATGATCGTATAATTCTGCAAGGCACCATTGATTGGTTAATGGTTTGTGATACAATTTTTCAGTACTATAACTTTGAAGGTCACTATACCATTTTTCAGACCTTCTTTTAAAAGTAATTATAGGATCTTTATGAAACACTTGATTGATTAGAAATGATATGTTTTATAATAGTTTTTGCATGTATTCTGGAGTTTTCTATAAACCAAACATGAGTATCCATTCCTCCACAGATAACACCAGCTAAATATAATCCACTAATGTTTGATTCCATAGTTTGGTCATCATATTTAGGATGTTTTTTCTCATCATCAGAAAGCTGGATTCCAATTTTCTGTAGAAAATCAAAATTTGGAGTATATCCTGTTAATGCTAAGACATAATCATTTTCGATACGAACTTTTTCTTCGGGTGTATTTATAATGATATGTTGAGGCAATATTTCGTTTACCGTACTATTAAAAAAGACATTAATACTCCCTTCGGAAATCCTATTTTCAATATCAGGTTTTACCCAGTATTTTACTCTATTTCCGATTTCTGGTGATCGTACAATCATGGTTACATCAGCACCTTTCCGATAGCACTCTAAAGCGGCATCCACCGCAGAATTACTAGCACCAACAACGACTAATTTTTGTTTTGCAAAAAAATGGGGATCCTTATAATAGTGAGATACTTTTGGTAAATCTTCTCCCGGAACATTAATTGTATTAGGAATATCATAAAAACCAGTTGCAACAATAACTTGATTTGCTGTATAGTTCTGTTTTTCGGTGTCTATAAAAAACGTTTTATTCTCTTTCTTTACGGTATTTACTTTTTCAAAAAGATGAATATTTATATCATTAGAAGTTACAATTCTTCGATAATATTCTAAAGCTTCATTTCTTTTAGGTTTAGCTTCATTACTTATAAAAGGAATTCCATCGATCTCTAGTTTTTCTGAAGAAGAAAAAAACTGCATATTAATTGGGTAGTTAAAAAGAGAATTTACTATTGGCCCCTTTTCAATAATGAGATAATTTAACCCATTTTTTTTCGCTTCTAGTCCACAGGCAATACCTATTGGACCACCACCAATTACTATAAGATCATAATGTTTCATTAAGCAATCATTTCTTTCAATCCTGTAATGGTTTGGATTGGATCTTCACTTTTAAATACATAACTTCCAGCTACAAGAACATCAGCACCTGCTTCTATAAGTTGTTTAGCATTTTTGTTCGTCACACCTCCATCTATTTCGATCATTGTTTGTGCATTATTACGATCAATGATTTCTTTAAGTTGTTTTACTTTTTTGTAAGTATTTTCTATAAATGACTGTCCACCAAAACCAGGGTTTACGCTCATAATACATACTAAATCAATATCTTTGATAGTATCTTCTAGTAAGCTTACATTGGTATGTGGATTTATTGCGACACCGGCTTTCATTCCTTCAGCTTTTATAGCTTGTAACGTTCTGTGAAGGTGTGTGCAAGCTTCATAATGAACGGTAAGTATATTACTTCCTAAATCCGCAAAGGTTTTTATATACCTGTCTGGATCAACAATCATTAAATGTACATCAATAGTTTTTGTTGCATGTTTTGCAATATCTCTTAATACTGGCATCCCAAAAGAGATGTTCGGGACAAAAACTCCATCCATAATATCAATATGAAACCAATCGGCATCACTGTTGTTGATCATTTCTACATCACGCTGTAAGTTAGCAAAATCAGCAGCTAGTACGGAAGGGGCAATTAATTTTGAAGACATAAAATTGTGTTGTTTTCCGCAAAAATACTATTAAAGTTTTGAAATCCAGACTAAGAAAGCTGCATAAATTTATTTGTTAAATAAGATATGCTTTTAAAAGTTTCGGGATTATTAGATTTTTCTTTTTCTAAGAACTGCTGTAATTCTGAATGTTCTGACCTTTTATTAATTGTCGAAAAGTTGGAGTTGTATTTTGAGAATGAAGGTTTAGTCATTTCATGATCAAAAATTTTGATGATATCATAATGTCGAGAATCGAGTAGTATTTTTTTAAACAAATCGTGTATAAGTTTTTTTTCGCCTTCAAGAATTTGAAAAAAATTACCATCAGAATACATCAGAATTCCAGTGATTTTTAAACTGTTATTATTAACCTTTACGTACTCGAATAGTTCATTAACATCAGAGTTGGTTAAGAATCGGCTAGCGGTACTAACATAACTTATGGTCTGCCACATAATTGAAATAGTGTTTATTAAATTTAACTTTAATTATAGGGAGTTATCCCTAATCTTTAAAAAAAATATTTAATACTTCAATGGGGTGAAGTTGATTACCAGAGTATATTATCAGGTAAGCTTCATAAATTTATTGACTAGATATGATATATTTTTGAAGTTTTTGGGGTTGTAAATTTTTTCTATTTCTAAAAATTGCTGTAAATCCGAATAATCCTTTTCTCGATTTACTATAGTATATGTACTTTGAAAACTGGTAAATGATGGAATGTTAATGGATCTATCTAATATTCTAATTAGATTAAAGTGACGTATATCTTTTTCTATTTTTTGATAAAGACATTTGATGACTTTTTTTTGCCCTTCAATAATTTGGAAAAAGTTTTGATCAGAGTACATTAAAATGCCAGTGATACCGAGGTCTTCATTTTTTAATTTTGTTATGTGCAATAGCTCATTGATTTGAAAATCGGAAAGTTCTGCAGATGTACTTACATAAGAAATGGTATACAACATAATGATTGGGTTATATCTTAAAGTTACATTTTTTAAAGGGAATTTTTCTGTTAAATTTATTTTTTAACTTTTGTTTATAAAACTTGTTATTTTTCTTATACGATCCTTAAGTAATAGAAATTGTTTAAGAAAGTTTCATAAATTTATTAGCTAGATAAGAAATGCTTTTATAATTATCTGGGTTATAAGATTTCTCTACTCTTAGAAAAGTCTGAAATTCACTGTGATCATAGGATTCCCCTACAACTGTGAAATTAGAATGATACTTAGAAAAACAAGGATTAACAATAGCTCGATCAAAGATTTTTATGATATTATAATGTCTAGAATCCTGTTTTATTTTATTGAATAAAGAGTCAATTACATCTTTCTTTCCTTCTAAAACTTGTAGAAAATTTCCATCAGAATACATTAGAATGCCAGTAATTTCGAGATCATTGTTTTTCAATTTAACAAACTCAAATAATTTTTCCATATCATCATCATTTAATGAAGGATCAACAGTACTTACATAACTAATAGTTTGCCACATTTGATACGAATCTTTCTTAAAGATACTCTTTTTTTAATTTTAAGAAAGTGGGGAAATATTTTTTTTAAATTTTCAATAAGATATTTACATGAAAAAACCTCCGGTAATCAGCCGGAGGTCATTCATCAATCAAAAAACGAACAGTTATGTTATAAACTGTTTGTAATCGCAATTTAGGAAATAAAAAGTTATCCTAAATAAGTTTTTAATATTTTACTACGAGATGTATGTTTTAATCTACGAATAGCTTTTTCTTTAATTTGACGAACACGCTCACGTGTTAGGTCAAAAGTTTCTCCAATTTCTTCTAGTGTCATAGGATGTTGATCTCCAAGACCGAAGTATAAACGGATTACATCAGCTTCCCTTGGTGTAAGTGTTTCTAGAGCTCTTTCAATCTCGGTACGAAGTGATTCGTGTAATAATGATCTATCAGGATTTGGAGATTCTCCAGAATTTAATACATCATAAAGATTAGAATCTTCTCCTTCTACTAAAGGAGCATCCATACTTACATGACGGCCAGAGTTTTTCATAGACTCTTTTACGTCATTAATAGTCATATCAAGTTCTTTCGCAATCTCTTCGGCACTTGGTGGACGTTCGTGAGATTGCTCTAGAAAAGCGTATGTTTTATTAATTTTGTTAATAGAACCAATCTTGTTCAATGGTAAACGAACAATACGAGACTGTTCGGCTAAAGCTTGTAAGATAGATTGACGAATCCACCATACTGCATACGAAATGAACTTAAAACCTCTTGTTTCATCAAAACGTTTAGCCGCTTTAATCAAACCTAAATTACCTTCATTTATTAAATCTGGTAAAGTAAGTCCTTGATTTTGATATTGTTTTGCAACAGATACAACAAATCGCAAATTCGCTTTGGTTAATTTTTCAAGGGCTCTCTCATCTCCAGCTTTTATTCGCTGAGCTAATTCTACCTCTTCATCTGCAGTAATAAGATCTACTTTTCCTATTTCTTGCAAATACTTGTCCAGCGATGCAGTCTCACGATTCGTTACCTGCTTCGTAATCTTAAGTTGTCTCATCTATGTTATCCTTGAAATTTTATTAGTGAATACTTTAGGGCTTTGCTTTTTATTTATTATACGTATGTTGTTACGAAAATGTTACAAAAAAGTAAAATTATTTTTTCAAAGCCTTATTGTATTATATAAAATGACTTTAATTTTTGGTCGCATGAGAACCTAAATATTTACAGTTTTATTCGAATTCTAATACATTTTTAGCTGCTATAAGGGATCGGAGTGCATCTATTTTTTTATACATTTTATTAAAAAATAGATTTCTTTCCTTTTCGCCAGCCGTGCTTAAAAGTTTAGAACCATCCATTTGTATATTCAAAAAATGTTCTGCTTGATTACAGGTAATCACATCATTGGTTCTATAATATGAAAGGATAGTGAAAGGAACATATAATGATGTTTCGGTAGGTGTTTTTACTAATACACGATTGTTCATTAGTAATAACTCATTATAATAGAATTTAAAGTTATCTTTTTGATCAATTATTTTTTTAGAAATTCTTTGAATCAATTTCTGAAGGTCATCACATATTTCTAAGGCATCCTTAGAACTAAGTGAATTCGATTCAAAATAAAAGTGTATTTGTTTTAATGTACTATTTATAGTGGTAATATCCCATATCTCTACAGAGTTTAGGTCGTTGTACATATTACCTAAGCGTTTTGCAGCTTCTAAAAGTGATAAAGACGGATTAAACCCCGTAAATCTAACATCACCAAGATCAGAATCCATTATTTTTAACCAGACATACATTTTAAATTTAGAAAGCAAATTGTCGTCAGATGTATAAAAAATAGGCAAATCCTTAGCAGAATAAATCATTTCCACATCCTTATTGTTTATAAGAGGTGATAAGGAGTTATATGAATTTTCATAATAGGCAAGAAGACTTTCCATATCCTGAACAGGAGCTGTCTTTTTTACAGCCACTATATGTTCATCTTCACTAGAGAATAGCTGATCTATTGATAAACTGAAGTATTTAGCTAATGTAACTCCTTCTTCTAATGATAATTTACTTTTTTTACTGATTCTTCTGTGAGCAGCATCATAACTAATGTCTAATGCGGTAGCTACTTCATCAATAAGAGAATTTTTAGAATTGATTTGTTTTTTTATAAGTTCTAAGAAGTTTTCCTGTATCATTTTTTGATTTTAATAAGATTGATGATGTTCCGAAGTGGAAAAGTAACGTAGAAAAATAAGTTAATTTTGCGTTTTTCGCAAATAATAAAACATCAGCTTGTGATTATCACTTTTTTCGCAAATAAGAAAATAAGCTCTTTATGTTTTGTGATAATCGCAAAAAAATAAATTTCTATTCGCATTTATCACTTTTGGTCTTGTAATTATCACAATAGTTTTGACTTGTTGAATTTTTAAAAACAAGAAAAATGAAGAATAGCATTGTAATAACATTAGTATTATTGATTTCTCTGTCTTCTTTTAGTCAGCAACGTAAGAAATATGTTGGAGCTTGGACCTATCATTCTAAAAACACAGATATAATAGGACTTTCACTAGGAGTTGCTCCAAAAGACTTGCTAGGAGATACTACCTTAACAAGAACATATGGTATGAAATTGGAAGCGCCGGGTTTAGGAATTCTTTATCCAATTGCACCAAAATCATATCTTTCTGGAGGACCTAATGATGACGATCTTTTAGAAAAGGTATATGGGATTAATTTTTCTGGAGGCAGTCTTGGAGAAATTACCGTTCATGGGATATCTGGTGCTTTTATAGGGCAATATTTACAGGTTATGAATGGAATAGCAATTGGTGGAATTGCAAATTCTATAGAAGAACAAAATGGGATATCGATTGCGTTATTAGGAAATGAAGTTTATCACGGATTAGGAGCATCGATAGCTTTATCAGGTAACTATGCTTATAGTTATTTAGGTGTTCAAATAGGAGCGTTTAATGATATTGAGCGTTTTGGTAGAGGAATGCAATTAGGCATATTTAATACTTCTAATGATTATAAGGGAATCCAGATTGGTTTATCAAATCATGATACTACTACTCATTCTAAATATGAAGGGATCCAGATCGGAATTTTAAATAAAGCAGACAATTTTAGAGGAATTCAAATAGGATTGTGGAACAAAAATGAAAGACGTTCTCTACCTTTTATCAACTGGCAATTTTCTAAGAAAAAAGTGAAAACAAAAACATCTTAATTATGAATATCACTAGCAACTTAAGCATCGAAGGGGATTATGGATTCGAAGCTTTTTATGTACTTACTGGAGACTTGGTTGGTCTTATTCCAGTAAAAGAAAAATTATATACACGCATTAGACTACTGGATGATAGAACCCTGAAGATTAGTTTAATGAAATCAGAAACTCAAAAGATTAATAAATATATAAAAGGTACGCTAAGAGATGGGATTTTTAGCGTTTCATCTTGTAATAGAGTTACTTCAATATTTTCGTTTATTAAGCATTGGCGGACTCAAAAAATAAATGTGCGTTCTAGTAAGCAACAATTATTAATTTTTTTGTCGAAAACAGGAAAAGTACAACTAGGAGTTTTTAAAGATCTTACTTCTAGAAAGAAAAAGTAAGATTTAAATTTATAATATGAGCACAGGACAAGTCTTTAGTTCTGTGTGAATTCTGAGTAATTAATATCATATCTACAATATAATCGAGATATCAAAGCGATAGCCTTTGATCATCACGCCACTATTGGTATGTCTAATTTTTAAAGAAATAATTATGAAAAAAATAAAGTTTTCTAAAGATGAGGGTTCTGATTTTTATAAGGAACTCAATGAACGAATTAGAAATTATTTTGAAAGTAACCAGATCGATAAAACAGGAAACAGAAAGATGGTTTTTAAGATAGTGATGTATTTTTCGCTAGTATTTTTGTTTTATTTTTTGATGCTCATTTCATCTGATTTAGGGGCATTCTTTGTGTTTTACATTGGTTTGGGAATATCAGTATTATTAAATGCATTTAATGTCTCTCATGATGCTGCGCATGGAGTAGCTGTAAAAAGTAAATTCTGGAATAAACTTCTATTTCAATTAAGTTTTAACCTGCAAGGGAACAATGCATATGTGTGGGGTAAAAACCATAATGAGTCTCATCATTTGTATACCAATATAGAAGGAAGCGACATTGATGTTCTCAATAATCCTTTAGTACGAATGACAACGGAACAAAATTTACAATGGTATCATAGATTTCAGTATTTATATGTTCCTTTTTTGTATCTGTTTTATTCTTTGAATTGGTTTTTGTTTAGAGAATTCTTAATGATTTTTAATAGATCGAGTAGAACGATAAAGATCAAGATTCCTACTTGGGAGATTTTTAAACTTATTTTTTTTAAGATTGCTTATATCACGTATATGATTATCATTCCAGGGATTGTATTACCGTTTGCATGGGAATATATTTTTGTAGCTTTTTTATTAAATCATTTCTTAGTATCTATACTATTTACCGGAGTGTTAGGAGTATCGCATTTGTCGGATTATGTAGTACATCCACAACCTGATTCTAAAGGAAAGCTTGCTATGAGTTGGCCCAAGTTACAGATGTGTACTTCTGTTGATTATAATGTAAATAGTACTTTTTTAAATTGGACGTTAGGTGGTTTTAATGCACATGCATTACATCATCTATTGCCTAATATATGTCACATACATTACATAAAATTACTGCCAATATTTAGAGAGGTTGCAAAGAAGTATGGTATCGTATATATGGAAATGTCATATAGTCAAGCGTTGCGATCACATTTTAGATTCCTGAAGAAAATGGGAACACAATTAGAATTTAAAACTATGTCTTATGAAATCTAAACATGTATATAATCCGTCTCACAAAGAACTATTTCTCTTCATTCAGAAGGAGATTGATAGGAAATTAAATTTCTGCCCGAATCGATTTAAAAAAAGGATCATCTTTAAAGGTTTTGTTTATATGATTCTAACTATTATGGTATATATAAGTCTTTATGCTATAAGTAATCCATCTCTATTAATAGCGACTTATGTGTTATTTGGTTTAGTTGCATTGTTATTCGCTTTTAATTTTGCTCATGATTTTTCTCACAATACAATTTTTAAAAGTAAAAAACTAAATCATAGTTGTTTTGTATTACTTTATACAATGGTTGGTGCTCATGCAGAAGCTTGGAAAGATAGACATGTGCATTCGCATCATCATGCACCAAATGTAGAAGGGTATGATACAGATTTGGAGATAACTGATCTTATTAGGGTGGTTCCCGGAAGTTCTTTGAGATGGTTTCATAAGTATCAGCATTGGTATGCTCCAATTTTATATACTACCTATTCATTATTCTGGATATTTATAAAAGATTTTAAAATATTTTTTAGAAAAACTATCACAGGAAAGAGAAGAACTCAACGCTATAAAATTTCTTTTTGGTGTCAAAAGCTTTTTTATATATCGTACTTAATTGTACTACCATTGTTTTTGACTGACCACGAATGGTATGTGATTCTTTTGGGGTTTATGATGATGCATTTGATACAGTCTTTATTTTTATTATTTACCTTTTTTATGACACATCATATTAAAGGAGTGATGTATCCTAAAACGGATAACTTTGGTTTTATAAAAACATCTTGGTTAATGAATCAGATAAAAAGTTCTAACGACTTTTATCCTTTTAGTAAAATAGCGAATTTCATATTTGGAGGATTTAATAATCATATTGCACATCATCTATTTCCTCATATTCATCATGTCTATTATCCGGAACTAAATAAGGTTTTATATAATATTTTGATTACTAATAATATCATTCCTAATCAGACATCATATCTGGGAGGTGTAAAATCCCATTTGTCTCATTTAAAGTATTTGGGAAGTTTATAGGAACTGATAATTATAATAAAGAATAGGCACCTTCATACAGAAGGTGCTTGTTTTTATTTAGTGATGTATTATTGCGATTACCACAAAAATAGTAGTGTTTTTTAATGATCTAAGCCACTGGATATTGGTTGTAAAATGACTCACTTGAAATATTTGAAGTTATTTTGGATACAGAAATAATACAAATTGCTAGAATGAAATATAATTTTTAGTCACTTCCTCCTTATGGATTTGACTTGTATCCACAAAATAAGACTGTTTCCCCTCAAAAGCATGTTGCATTTGCATGCATAATTTTACTTAGTCCTGATGAGTGAATGACTCTTGCATTGTGATTATCGCAAAAACAAAATTTTGGGCTTGTGTTATTGACAATAGCAGTTGATTGATAAATAATATGTTTGAATCACTAAACAATAAAATTTTTATAATGAAAAGATTAATTAAATTATTCCTTTTGCTACTGTGTATCTCTAAATATTGTCATGGTCAAGATATAAGAACTGATAAAAAGCCGATTGCTTTCACAAATGGGTTCAGTACGATTGTAAGTGACGAGAGTAATGAATTAGATATTTATGCAGGTGTATTGTTCGAGCGGAAGAATGGATGGGGTTATGGCTTTGATTTTACAAGATCAGCTTATACAGCAGAAAGTACTAAAGGAATTCCTCCAGTTACAGAAATTGAAAATTTTGAAGGTACTGAATTACCCTCCGGAATTGAAAAAAGATTTACTTATAATAGTAAAAGAGATAATAGATTATATTCTTTATCACCTAACGTGTTTAAGTCTTTTGCCCTTAATAAAACAAGATCCCTTAGCATATTTATAATGGGTGGTCCTTCTATTATATATAGTGAGGATTATGAATATACTGCTAAGTATTCTCCAGCGTCATCTTGTGGTTTTGGTTTTTGTTTTCCAGGTGATGGGTCAGGTCCATCACTGGATTATATGAGAAGTAAGGAGAATAAGAAAATAATTTTTGGAGGATTTTCTAAAATATCTTTAAGATATACCTTTACTAGGGTAGTAGGTGTAGAACTTTCTGCATATGGTAATCTAAATGGAGTAAAAAGTGTATATGGATTACAGTTTGGAGTTGTTTTGGGAAGACTCTTTTGAATTAATCTATTTAACTAGTATTAAAAGACCTTTTAATAATTTTTAGAAGGTTTTTTTATGATGTAATGTTTTGGTTGTGTTAATCACAAAGATATGTTTTTACCCTTGTGTTTTTGACAACTGTAGTAGATAAATAGCTTTTATGTTTGAATAACTAAACAATTTTAAACATTCTTATTATGAGAAGATTTTTTATCACTACGATAGCGATGTTATTGTCAATAATTACTTTGAGTCAACAAGGTAACACCTCTTTAGAAAACAATAAATTCAAATTTAGATCTATACAGTCAGGTTTTGGAATATATCATTCTAAACCCCAGAATAATGATTTATATGATCATAGCGGAATAACTGTTAATGGTCTTGTTTCTATGTCATATAAGAAAAATATTTTTTCTTTTCACTTAGAAACGGGAACCGAATTGGTAATTATAAACTTTGGAGATGATCCAGAGTTACAGGGTTTTTACGGAGTTAATTTATTATATGGAAGGGAACTAGAATTAACAAGATGGCTCAAAATAGAAGGTAACATTGGGATAGGTCTATATCATCATAAAATTACAACAAAAAGTGGTACTACAGATCAAAAGAATGTTCTAGGAATTCCTATAAATACTAAATTATTGTTTTATCCGGCTAAAAGGTTTGCTTTTGGTTTAAGTCCCTTTGTAAATTTTAATTCTATAAACACAACCTATAGCGGAAATGTTGTTTTTCAGTATAAATTTAATTGAGTTAGTTTTTCTTTATTAAAAACATAAACACCTTTAATTTCATGTATTAAAGGCGTTTATTTTGTTTGTTATTTATGATTATTGAATTATAAAACGACCATAAGCTCCTTGTATTTTAGCAATGTAAGTCCCTGTGCTAAGATTACTAATTTCTAATTGACCAATATTACTGTCAATTTCTTTTTTCAACATTAGCCTTCCGTGTAAGTCAAATACTTCTACTTTTCCAATTATCGTGTTGGATTCGATTACAATAGGTTGGTTTTTTGCAGGGATGGGATATAATAAAATACCTTTAGAAGAAAGAAGATTGTCATCTACTCCTAGTGTAGCATCACAGGTGGTATCACCATAGATGTTAACTTCTACAATACTTGCAAATCCAGAACCAGTGCTATTTCCGTTAGAAGTAAATTTTACATATCTCCCTGTTGCATTATTAAGGTTAAAAAATTGTTCTGTATTTTCCGCACCTGTTTCAATCATACTATCTTGACCCGTTAATATGCTGGCAAATGGACCTGTTTGGTCATCCGATACTGCAATGTCAAAATTAATAGTTCTTTCATCAGCTTTTAGCACATGAATTCCTATTTCACTTAGAACTCTTATACAAGACAGATCGAAAGTTATAGAAACCTCTGGTTCTGTATTGGCATCTCCCGTCCAATATTCTGCTTCGGTTACATTATTATCCCAAGCAAATTGAGGTCCTACATTAGGTTTTCCTGGTTCAGTTCCTATAGCAGTTGCATCTACAATTGTAATTTCTTCCGAAAATATATTAGACTGTATTATGGTCAACATAGTAGTTAAATCACTTCCTCCAGCTACCTCACTAATAGTAATAGTAGCCGTACGTTGAGCAGATGAGGTGTTTTCTGTGAAATTAGCTGTAATTATTGCCGAGTTGCTTCCGGAGGTTATGTCAAGAGTTAACCAATCCGCATTATCGGTAATTGTCCAATCTACATTAGCATCAATATCAAACAAAGTATTTCCTGAACTTCTTGCTACATTTATAGATATAGTATTTGTGGTTAATCTAGGAGTGTCAATACCGGTTCCACCAAAACCAATTGAAACACCTACATCGGCAGTGGTATATGGAATACGAGAACCACCTGAATTGAATTCTTCAGCACCTGCATCAAGATTTCCGGATCGATTTCCGCCTAAGATATCGGTAGTCACAAAAGGATAGCTTCCAACAGCAGCGTCAATAGCTGGACTATTACTTCCTAATTCATAATACAAAGTCCCATTTTCTAAAAGTCCATTAGTAACAACTTGATTGTTATTAGTTCCTGTAGTAAGATCCCAAGCTCCATTTTGAGTAATATTCCCTTGATATATGGAAGAACCTATTGGAGCTGTTTGTTCATCAACCGCACTTTCTTCTGTATTAATCATAATATTGTTAGCAATCACTAAATTTTCTGGTGCTAAGGTTAACACTGGATTGCTACTTACGCTAGTCCCAATTCTAAACCCATAATCACAATTAACAAAAGTATTATTTACTATAATTGCATCTTTAACTTGGAAATAACGATTAAGCGGTGAATTTTCTTGTCCATTACTGACATTAATAGCTCCTGCAGTTTTGGTATTCCCTCCGTCAGGTTTTTCAGAATTTACTCCTTCAATATAATTGTTGTATATTTTATGTCCTTCTCCGATTACACGAATACCACCTGAAAAAAGATTGTTTTCAGCAAAAAAGAAATTGTTATAAACTTCGCAATCATCGCCGTGTCGTAGTGTTAGAGTTCCCTGATAATCTCTAAAAGTATTGTTGTAGTACTTATTCTCACCACTTTTATTAGAAATGATTTCGACTTCTCCAGACCAATTGTAAAATAGATTATCATATACTTCAGTATTTGAAGGATGTAATGAAGTACTACTATTTCCTATTCTAATAGCATCCTGATCATTTAGATCATTTACCACACCAACAGGCGTTCGATCAGCAAAGTAATTATGATGTATTTTTGTAAAATCTGGCTCCGCAAATTCGGTAGAAGTGGCATTTCTATTATCATTTATTATACTTCCTATACCATATTTTCCTTCGAATGAGCAAAAGCTTATTTCATTGTATTGCCCATAAACAATGATCCATTTAAACGTCAATAGCTCTTGAGCTGCGGTTCCATTGTAGTTGTCTATTTTAATATTTGTAATAGTACAATTATCACATTCATTATTGCTAGAGTCTCTGAGTTCTATAACAGGTTCAATAGTACTACCATTTACGTCTAAATTAGATGGGTTTTGAAAAACAACCCCTTCAAAAATAATATAAGAACCACCCATACTTACGCGTGAGTTGCCTTCAAAAAAAACTGATCCTGGAGTTTCTGCTTGGATAGTAACAGGATTTGTTTCGGTACCATTCTTATTGATGTTGATTTGTACATCGGTCCAAGTGCCGTTTGCTAATGTTATGGTAGTTCCGGCACTAGCATTGGTAATAGCTGTTTGTAATTCTGAATTGTTGTTTACAATCTGAGAGTAGGTGTGATTGTAAGAAGTGATCAATACTAATAAGAAGGTAAACACCTTCAAATAATTGTTTTTCATAATCTAGGGCTTTACTTTTTTTGTTTAAAATTGGTCAACCAATTTGGTCAACCAATACAAATATACTGTTCATTTTCGTAAAACCAATATAATTTATGAAAAAACAAAAACGCCTTCATAATTTGAAGGCGTTTTTTAAGTGTCATAAAGAGAGTGTGTTAATTCTCTTTTTTATCATTATTTCTTGGTTTTCTATCACCTCTTGGCTTATCATCCCTAGATTTGCTACCTTCAGGTCTTGGAGGTCTAGGTAATAAAGCTTTTCTAGAAACTTTTTCTTTACGAGTTCTAGAATCAATACCGAAATATTTTACATCCATAACGTCCCCCATGTTTACTACATCACTTACATTTTCAGTTCGTTCCCAAGCTAATTCAGAAACATGAAGTAGTACTTCGTTACCAGGAGCTTCTGTATATTCTACAACAGCACCAAAATCTAGCATTTTAACTACTTTTACTTCGTATACACTTCCAACTTGTGGCTTAAAAGTAATAGAATCAATTTTAGCTAATACTGCTTCAATTCCTTCTTGTCCAGTTCCTAGAATTTCTACAATTCCTTCTTCTGTAACAGGATCTTCATTGATTACAATAGTAGTACCTGTAGTTTTTTGTAATTCTTGAATTACTTTTCCACCAGGTCCGATAAGTGCTCCAATGTATTCTCCAGGGATTGTTCTGGTAACCATTTTTGGTGCGTGTGCCTTAACATCGTTATTTGGTGTCTCGATCGTATCGGTAAGTTTTTCAAGTATATGAAGACGCCCATCACGTGCTTGATTTAAAGCGTTTACTAAGATTTCATAACTTAAACCTTTTACTTTAATATCCATTTGACAAGCCGTAATACCATCAGCTGTTCCTGTAACTTTAAAGTCCATATCTCCTAAATGATCTTCATCACCTAAGATATCTGATAATACTGCGTAATTTCCAGAATCAGCATCAGATATTAGTCCCATTGCAATACCAGAAACTGGTTTTTTAAGTTGTACACCAGCATCCATTAATGCCATTGTACCAGAACATACAGTCGCCATAGAAGAAGAACCGTTAGATTCTAATACTTCAGAAACAACTCTAACTGTATATGGACAATCATTAGGAATCATACCTTTAAGAGCTCGTTGTGCTAAATTACCGTGTCCAACTTCTCTTCTAGAAGTACCTCGTATAGGTCTTGCTTCACCAGTTGAGAAAGGAGGGAAGTTATAATGAAGATAGAATGTTTCTTCTCCTTCATATGATGGCATATCTATTTGATTAGCTTCTCTAGATGTTCCTAAAGTTACTGTTGCCAGTGCTTGAGTTTCTCCTCTTGTAAATATAGACGATCCGTGTGTAGAAGGTAAATAATCTACTTCACACCAAATTGGTCTAATCTCAGTGGTTTTTCTACCATCAAGACGTAATCCTTCATTAAGTGTTAAATCACGAACAGCAGCTTTTTCTGCTTTCGAATAATATTTAGATACTAAATCTCCGAAATCTTCTAACTCTTCTTCAGAGAAAGTAGCTTTTATCTCTTCTTTGATTTCAGCAAAAGCAGCTCCTCTTTCATGTTTAGAAGAACCTTGTTTTGCTACAGCATATACTTTGTCATATGCCATATCATGAATTTTCTTAGCTAACTCTTCATCATTTCTTTCTGGCTCATATTCACGAACTTCTTTTCTTCCGAAAGCTTCTGCTAATCTTTCTTGAGCAGCACATTGAATTTTTATAGCCTCGTGAGCAAATTTAATAGCCTCAGTCATTTCTTCTTCAGAGATTTCATCCATCTCTCCTTCAACCATCATTACAGAGTCAGCTGATGCACCGATCATCATATCAATATCGGATTCTTCTAATTGAGCTCTTGTTGGGTTGATAATAAACTCACCGTTAATACGTCCTACTCTTGCTTCAGAAATAGCACATTCAAAAGGAAAATCTGATAACTGTATTGCAGCAGAGGCTGCTAATCCTGCCATGGCATCTGGCATAACATCTTCGTCATGAGACATTAATTGGATCATTACCTGAGTTTCAGAATGATAATCTTTAGGGAATAAAGGGCGTAATACACGGTCAACTAATCTCATTGTTAACACTTCTCCGTCACTTGGTCTAGCTTCTCTTTTGAAAAAGCCACCAGGATAACGACCTGCAGCAGCAAATTTTTCTCTATAATCTACTGTTAAAGGAAGGAAATCTACATCTGCAGCTTTGTAGTTAGAAACTACAGTACACAATAACATACATTTTCCTGATTGAACAACTACAGATCCGTGCGCCTGTTTTGCTAATTTTCCGGTCTCTAGGCTAATTTCTCTTCCATCTCCTAGATCAATGACCTCTCTATAAACTTTTGGAATCATATTTTTTTTGATTCTAACCCTATATATCGTCAGTTAATTAGATACTTCAAATATCAAAGGTTTCATTAAACATTGGTTTCCGTCTTACTCGGACGGACAAGGTTGTGTTGTTGTTGTGTAGTTGCGCGACCAATGAAAAACTAAGGCATCGTTTTGATCATCTCTTGATCAAAACGTTTTTTAATTTAAACGTATTCTATTAGAAATGAATATAATTAAAAAGAGAGGCGTACTGCCTCTCTTTTTTGATTATTTTCTTAATCCTAATTCTTTTACAATTGCACGATATCTCATAATATCTTTCTTAACAAGATAGTCTAAAAGATCTCTACGCTTACCTACTAACTTTACTAACGAACGTTCAGTGTTAAAATCCTTACGGTTGTTTTTTAAGTGCTCAGTTAAATGAGTAATTCTGTGCGTAAATAATGCAATTTGTCCTTCTGCAGAACCGGTGTCATTTTTACCTTTTCCGTGTTTTGCGAAGATTTCTTCTTTTGTTTCTTTTGTTAAATACATTCCAATATTATTTTAAATGATTTTTATGTATAAATAGCATTCTGCTATCAGCGTGCAAATATAGTATTTTTTATATTAGAATTGCTTCTTATGAAAAAAAACATGTTTGATTAAACCTTTTGTAAATAATTAAGTCCTAGAGGGGTAACATTAAAAATTAAGATAATGAAGAACAACATTTTAAAATTTGGTTTTATTGCATTCTTTACGGTGGTTTTAGTAGGGTGTAATAATGAAGAAGCAACGGATCAATTATCTGTAGATGAAATCGATCGTGAAGAGGCTACATTAACAGCAACAATTGATGATGGTTCTGAAGTACTTAGTGATCTCACATTACAAGGTTTTGAAGATGAGGAGAGTTTAGCAAAAAGTAATATAAATCGTTTTTTACCTGATTGTGCTACGGTGACCATAGAATTAACGGATACTACAAAAAATGTGACAATAGATTTTGGAACGGAAGGATGTGAGGTAAGAAGTGGTCATATTGTAAAAGGAAAGATTTTGATGTCATATGAACTAGATACAGATGCCCTGTCTTTATTGATTAATTACAGCTTGGAGGATTTCTTCATTGATAATGTACAATTTGCAGGATCTAGAACAATTACTAGACTTAAATCTAATGAGAATGGTAATCCACAATATACAATGAGTTTTGATTTTAAGGTAACTTTTGTGGATGGTACTCAGGCATCTAGGACCGGGTCGAAAACTCGTGAATGGATCGAAGGTGCTTTTAATGGTAACTGGGGAGATAACGTTTTCTTAATTACTGGTGATTGGCAAACTAATTTAGCAAATGGTAATGTTCATAGTACAACCATTTCTACTCCGTTAAGAAGAGAAGCTAGTTGTAGGTTTTTGGTAAGTGGAGTAGTGGAATTGGTAAGAACTACATATAATGGATCTTTGAATTACGGTGATGGATCTTGTGATAACGCTGCAGTATTTACAAATTCTGAAGGTGAAGAAAGGGAAATATTATTGTAAATATTTGTTTTAGGCAGTTAAAGAAGCGTTTTCTATTTAGAAGACGCTTTTTTTTGATGTTGTCTTATAATCTAAAAAAGTATTAAAAAACCCGGTATAACCGGGTTTTTTAATACTTTTTTTTAAAAATCTGATATCTAATTAGAAGATAAAGGTCTATTTAGAATTAAATCTAGATATAAGTTGATTTTTTCTTTAAGATTTTGTCTAGGACTAATGAAGTCCAAAAATCCGTGTTCTTTTAAAAATTCTGCAGTTTGGAAACCTTCAGGAAGTTCTTTTCCCGTAGTGTCTCTAACTACTCTTGGTCCAGCAAAACCAATCAGTGCACCTGGTTCCGCAATGTTAATATCACCAAGCATTGCAAAGGATGCGGTAGTACCTCCAGTTGTTGGATCTGTACATAGTGATATATATGGGATTCCTGCATCAGCTAATTGGGCAAGTCTAGCAGAAGTCTTTGCTAACTGCATTAATGATAATGCAGCTTCCATCATACGAGCTCCTCCAGATTTAGAAATAATCATAAACGGAATTTTATGCTTAAGTGCATAATCAGCGGCTCTTGCTATTTTTTCTCCAACTACACTACCCATAGAACCTCCTATGAATGAAAAATCCATACAAGCGATTACTAAATCATTACCATTTGATTTTCCAACGGCAGTTCTTACAGCATCTTTTAAACTTGTTTTTTCTTGAGCATCCTTAAGACGATCGGTGTATTTCTTTTTGTCTTCGAATTTAAGAGGATCTTTAGAGGTTAGATTTTTGTCTAATTCTTTAAACTTGTTGTCGTCAAATAGAATTTCGAAATATTCTTTACTACCTATTCTTACGTGATATCCGTCTTCCGGACTTACATAAAAGTTTTTCTCTAGTTGTTCTGCATCTACTATTTTTCCTGTAGGAGATTTATACCAGAGTCCTTTTGGAACATCCTTTTTATCCTCAGTAGCAGTCTGTATACCTTTTTGAGTTCTCTTAAACCAAGCCATAAATTATTTGTATTAAAAAAGCTGAAACTCTTTCTTGTTTAGAGTTTCAGCTTGGTTTTCTATCTTAATTATAATGTGTTTACATTATTTAAATCTTCAAAAGCCTTTTTAAGTCGGTTTTTAAAAGTGATTTCTCCTTCTCTTAACCATTTTCTAGGATCATAATATTTCTTATTCGGCTCATCAGCTCCATCAGGATTACCAATCTGAGTCTTAAGATAATCGATCTTACCAGTCATATAATCTCTAATACCTTCGCAAAATGCAAATTGAAGATCAGTGTCAATATTCATTTTGATAACTCCATATCCTATAGATTCTCTAATTTCTTCTAGAGTAGAACCGCTTCCTCCGTGAAATACAAAGTCAATGTGGTTATGTTCTACACCATATTTTTCTGAAATAAACTCTTGAGAATTTTTAAGGATTTTTGGAGTTAATTTTACATTACCAGGTTTGTATACTCCGTGTACGTTACCAAAAGCTGCTGCCACTGTAAATTTATCACTTACTTTACTTAATTCTTCATAAGCATATGCAACTTCTTCTGGTTGTGTGTATAATTTAGAATCATCTACATCACTATTGTCAACACCATCTTCTTCTCCTCCTGTAATACCAAGTTCTATTTCTAGAGTCATACCTATTTTACTCATTCGAGCAAGGTATTCCTTACAGATTTCTATATTTTCTTCAATAGGTTCTTCTGATAAATCTATCATATGAGAACTATAAAGAGGTTTTCCTGTTTCTTTATAAAATGCTTCTCCGGCATCTAATAATCCGTCTATCCAAGGAAGTAGTTTTTTTGCACAGTGGTCAGTATGCAAAATAACAGGTACTCCATAAGCTTCTGCCATTAGGTGCACATGTCTGGCTCCTGCAGTTGCTCCTGCAATTGCAGCTTTTTGGTCTTCATTAGAAAGTCCTTTTCCTGCGTTAAATTGAGCTCCTCCATTGGAGAACTGAATAATTACAGGCGAGTTTAATTCTGCAGCAGTTTCTAATACTGCATTAATAGAATTGGATCCAATTACGTTTACTGCTGGTAAGGCAAATGCTTTTTCTTTGGCATAATTGAAAATAGCCTGTACTTCGTCTCCTGTTGCAACTCCTGGTTTGATGTTGTGACTCATAATTTACTTTTAGTTAATAAGCCTACAAAAATAGTAAAATAATACGGAATGAATTTTATATTTAAGAATGAAAAACGATGATTGTTTTTAGAAAGGATAATTGATTCCAACATTGTATACACCTTCCGAAAAATTATATCCTTTAAACCATCGTCGGTCCTCTATTCTAGCAGGATTAAATGTTTTGAAACCTAAATCCAATCTAACTACAAAGAAGTCAAAATCATATCGAAGTCCTAAGCCACTACCCACAGAGATTTCTTGAATATCATCCCAACTAGAAAATACAGCATCTTCTTCTTCTACACTGTCTAAAACATTCCAGATATTACCAGCATCTACAAAAAATGCTCCGTTAAGAGAACCTAAAATATTATATCTGTATTCTAAATTTAACGCAATTTTCATATTAGCTTCGTTAAACTCATTTCTGCCACCACTACTTCCTGGGCCTAGGTCATATGGAAGCCAAGCTCTATTATCATTAGGACCACCGCCAAAAAAACTTCGAGCAAAAGGGATGCTATTTGCATTACCAAAGGGTAATGCAATTCCACCGAATGCTCTAAAAGCTAATACTCTTTTTCTTCCAAGATCCCAATGTTTGATATAATCTAGTTCTGTCTTAGCATACTGTGAAAATTCAACACCAAATACTTCAAAACGATCACGTGAATTTTCTTTTAGACCAGCTAGATTAGAAACAGTATTTAGGACATTACCAGCGAATTCTATTTTTGCTCTGAATCTTGAAAAGTTTTCATCATAAAGATTTTCTCTGTTATTTTTTAAATATGTATAACTAGATGCAAAAATTAGGTTATCCTCGGTTAATCGCTCTTTTCGTTCATTAATATTACTAATTTCTTGTAATTGATCTGTAGTTAAATCACTATCAGGTGCTGTTCCTAGCGATTGTGCTATAAAACTATTTGCCCCAGATGGAATTGATAAGATGTTTTCACTTGTGTTATCTGGATCGAAGAAGGGTGAATTAGAATCTAATACTTCTGTTGCAATATTATTAAGTCTGTTAAAAGAATTAGAGTAAACATTAAAATAATTACCCGTATTAAGGTTACGAACATATTGAACGTTTACTAAGTCAATTTGATTAGTAAGCTTGGTGCTAGGTTTCCATTGATAGTTAAATATACCAGAAGCATTTTGTTTGTCAAGTCCAATGTTTTGTTGTGAATTGATACCAAAAATCAAGTTCGTAGTCGGCGACATGTATTTTGGAATAATTTTTCTTGTTTGGATAGGAAAAATTATTTTAGGAAATGATAGTTTAAGATCTACTCCAATCTCCGAGATATCAAAGAACTGTCCATTTGGATCTACTGGATCCTTAGAAGAACCGACACTACCTCTTGCAGAGATTTCAAAAATTTCTGCTCCTCCAAATACGTTTCGTATTAAGAAAGAACCGCTAAATCCAATTCCAAACACTTGGATATTAGAAGTAGATACATCAAATTCTACATTGGTACTATATTTTTTTCTTGGTGTAAGTAAAACACTTGCGAT
Source organism: Aquimarina sp. AD1 (assembly GCF_003443695.1). Taxonomy (NCBI): domain Bacteria; kingdom Pseudomonadati; phylum Bacteroidota; class Flavobacteriia; order Flavobacteriales; family Flavobacteriaceae; genus Aquimarina; species Aquimarina sp. AD1. The sequence goes on from NZ_CP031966.1 coordinate 5,041,811, forward strand.
AAGGTCAGTTCCTTCGGGGTTATCGGGGTCAATACTGTATCTTATATTTGGGTATTTAAAAGTTTTAAGATTGTTGATCTGGTTATAAGTAAGAGTTCTGTCTTTATCTTTAAAAATCTCTCCAGGTGTAATTAAAATAGAATTTGTTATTGCTTTACGCGTATATCTAAGTTTGTCATAACTGTAAATATTATATCCGTTATAAGAAACACTGTCTTTAGGTATTGCGTTTCTGTTTTGATAAGAATAGTCTGTGAATACGTTTACTTTGCTTATTTTGTGAACTTTAAAAGGCAGTCTCTTAGTTTCTTCGCCTTCTTTAATTTGTCTGTTTTTGATCAGTAAATTAAGTTGTATTTTTTGGTCAGTATTGACAGTGTCTGCATCGAATTTGATGTATTCTTTTTCGAAATTATACAATCCAGAATTTCTATATAAACTAGTAAGTCTTTCTCTTTCTGATTCGATGTCTAAAGTTCGGTATTGTTTTCCGGTTACTATGTTAGATTTGTTTTGATGTAGTTTATATATAGAATCAGCAGCTTTAGACTCTATTTTAGTGTTTAGAGAATCAATAAAATAGGGCTTAGAAGGTTGGATGTAATATGATACAGAGGCTCTTTGATCTTCGTTCAAGTTTATTTTGTAGTCTGTTTTTACATTAAACCAACCATTATTCCAGTAATAAGATTGTAGTCTTTTTACAGATCGTTTTGCTTTAGATTCATCGATTATAGTTGGAGTCTCTCCTGCTTTTTTTAGCCAGTTATTAATTCCTGTATACGCTACACCCAGTCGATTAACTTGTTTTTTAGATAAAAAGTTATTTAATCTTCGTTCTCTATTTGGTTTATTATGTAACCAATTTTGATATGAAGAGTCAGGGTTTACTTTAGCAAGATTATAAAGATGAAGTCTAAAAGGAGTCCAAGCAAGTTTAGAATTAGGTTTTTGATAAAGCTGATTGTATAATTTAGAGTCGTTGGTTTTAGTGCTGTCAACAAAAATTTCATTTTTAGTCAACAGGTATTCTTCCTCTGGCACTCTTTTAATCGCATTACAAGAAATTAAAAAAATTGTAGATATTACAACAAATACTATTTTTGTGAGCAGGTGTTTCAATCGAGATTCATTATTGTGTCAAAAATACATTATTTGTATGGTTAGCAAAAACCAAAAGAAATTAATAAATAGTTTACATCAAAAAAAGTACCGAAAACAACATGGATTATTTGTTGCAGAAGGTAAAAAGGTAATTAATGAGTTGTTAGAAGCTGATTTAAAGCTTCATTCGCTTTTTGCTTTAGATGCTTCTTATTTTAAATTAAATTCAGAAAAAGTTTTCATAGTTACAGAAACTGAGCTTAAAAGCATCAGCTTTCTGACGACTCCGCAATTTGCAGTAGCTATATTTTATATTCCAGAAGCTCAATCGGTGACGAATAATGGGCTAGTTTTAGCATTAGATGATGTTAGAGATCCAGGAAATTTAGGAACAATTATAAGGCTGTGTGATTGGTTTGGTATAACAGATTTGGTTTGTTCAGAGCAAACAGTTGACTGTTTTAATCCAAAGGTCATTCAGGCAACAATGGGATCTGTAACAAGAGTTAATATTGTTTATACGAATCTGGAGCATTTTTTGATTTCTAGAAGAGGAGAAATACCGGTGTACGGTACTTTTATGGATGGCAATACGATTTATGGCGAACAATTACCTGAAAAAGGAATTATTGTTATGGGAAATGAAGCGAACGGTATTTCTTCTGATATAGAACAATTGGTGAACGAAAGGATTTCAATACCGAGATTTGGAACTACTCCAGTAACAGAGAGTCTTAATGTAGCTACTGCAACTGCAATTATTCTAAATGAATTTAGACGAATTTAAAAACTACTGGAAAGTGAAATTAATAAAAAGTCCTCTTGACGACATTTTATCAATAGCAGCAGTGTAAGGGCTATTAGGGTCGTTATCAGCTACTAACTCATCAGACATAGCGAATACTCCTCTAATAGAAGGTGTAAATTTGAAATAGAACATGTAAAAGTCTATTCCAAATCCAAGTTCGAAATAATTAGTATTCGTTTTAGTTCTAAATTGTCCTACACTATTATCGTCGGGGTTATCTTCATTACTAGATAAGTTTATAGAAGTAGATACTCCTCCAACAATAAAAGGTTTAAAATTATTAAGTCTTTTGGTAGATATTTTTAATAAAAGAGGAATGTGTACATAGGTTGATGTTACTTCTCTAAACCTTTGAGAATCTTCAAAATCTGGTCCGGTAAAGGTAAGGTCTCTTCGTACAAAAGATACCTGAGGTTCTAGTCTAAGATCTAGGTAATCATTGATTCTCATATTACCCAATAATCCTACATTAAAACCTATAGATTTTGCTACCTGAATATCACCATCCAATAAAGGTTCTTCTCCTTCTGGTGTAGCTTTATAATCAAAATTAAAATCATAACTATTAAACCCAAGGATATACCCCCAACTTAATCTAGGTTTATCATAATTTTGAAGATTTCTAACTCGTTCTTTAGAAAACAATTGTGCACTCACATTCTGAGTACAAACGATAACAGCTATTGCTATAAAAACTCTTTTCATATTATTTTGTGGCTGTATAAATTGTGGCAACACCAAAAGTTTGCGGATTATCCTCGACTTCTATAAACCCAATTTTTCTCAAAATATTGTTGAAAGCATCTCCATAAGGAAAAGCTGCCGCACTTTCGCTAAGATATGAATATGCAGATCTGTCTTTAGAAAAGATCTTCCCAATTAATGGTAAAATCAAAGAAGTATGTAGTTTATATCCTTGTTTATAAGGTGTTTTGGTGGGTACAGAGGTTTCTAAAACAACGAAAATCCCTCCAGGTTTTAAAACTCTGTATATCTCTGATAGACCTTGATCTAAATCTTCAAAATTTCTTACGCCAAAAGCTACAGTAATTGCATCGAAATAATCATTATCATACGGTAAGCTCTCTCCATCTCCTTTGACCATAGAGATTGTCTTATCTAATTTTTTTGCCTTTATTTTATCTTTTCCAACTTCCAGCATTCCTGCGGAGATGTCTAATCCGATAATTTCTGAAGCACCTGTTTTAGCTAAGTTTATAGCCAAATCTCCGGTTCCGGTTGCAACATCTAGAATGCTGTTTGGTTTTGTGTCTGCAACTATTTTTACAACCTTTTTACGCCACTTTACATCAATTCCAAAAGAAATCACTCTATTAAGACCATCATAATTACCAGAAATAGTATCAAACATTTCTGTAACCTGTTGTTTTTTGGTCGTGTTTTTATCTTTGTATGGCGTTATTTTTTCTGACATTCAAAAAAATTTAGGCAAATATACATTTTTGATATGGATCGTAGGAAAAGAATGTCATTAAGTTGTTATTAGCTTATTGTTTTACTTCTATTTATCAATTTTGTAATTAATGTTTGTTTATAAAATTTATTCTATCATTTCATTGATTTTTTGTAGTATTTGTTCCTTTTTGTATTTAAGTGCGTGTAGGTGTTCTCCTTTAAATTCTAGAAACTCTTTTGGCTCCGATGCATTGTTGTATACGGTTTCGCCTTGTGTAAATGGTACATCTTTATCTTCTTTGCTATGCAAGAAGAGTTTAGAAATTTTATTAATGGTTTTTATATCTTCTTTTGCCGCGTAGGGAGAGATATAGTTTTTTTCTAAAAAATCTTTGTACTCAGGTACATGATACATAGCGATATCTGTAAAGGATGCTATAGTTCCTTCTAGCACTAATCCTTCAATTTTATCTTGATGATTTTTGGCTAGTAAAGTAGCGATTTGAGTTCCAATAGAGACTCCATATATTATTTTTGGAGTTTCTTTTATTCCTTTTTTCTTAAGAAGAGTTTCGAAGAATAATTCACCGTCTTTAGCTATGTTATTGTGTGTAGGAGTTCCTGTTGATTTTCCGTACCCTCGAAAATCAATCATAACTACCTGAAAGTTGTTTTCTGCTAATATTTGTGTTAAGGGGAGGTAGTATGTTATATTCCCCCCAGCTCCGTGAAAATAAAATATAGTTGCTTTTGGTGTTTCTTTTGGTTTTAGAATTAAAACAGAAATTGTATCAGTTTCTGTCTTGATCATTAATTCTTCATGATTTTTCCATGTTATCTGGCTTAAATCTTTTTTTGGGAAATAGAATTTATCGTCCATTTGTGCTTGGACAAAAATAAATTTAGTAATAAATAATGCGAGTAATATAAGTTTCGTTTTCATAAGTAAAAAGTTAGTATTTATACTGCTAAGATGTTGCTATTGCAGAAATCCTAAAAAGAATAATTACTGAGTTGTAGTTTTTAGCTTATGAATTGTGTTTAGAAATATTTCTTTTAAAAAAAAGGAGATTACGAAATTGTTATTTTACTTCGTTATTAGTTTTTATTAATTCAATAATAGTATTTCTTAAAGCGTGAATGTTTCCACTTTTGTTGTTTGTTAAAATAATAATGGTAGTACTGTTTAGTTCATTTTTACTTATGATAGATTCATAGTTACCACTAGTTCCATGATGTGTGTGTTCTATTATTTTTTCTTTTTCATAGGTGATATTTCCTAACGCGGATTGCATGTTATTCCTATCTAAATTTGCAGTTTTGCTAATCTTGAGTAATGAATTTTTATTGATGATATTACCAGAATGCAGGTTTTTTATAAGTTGAAAGAGGTCATTAGTTGTAGTGGAAAATAGAAATATAGGAGATTTTATAATGAATGGAAGTTTGTCTTCTTCAAATTTGTTGTTAAATGGAAGGGCCATGGAATCCCTATTCTTGTATGGAAATGAGGTGTTAAATGTACTTTGTTCTAAATGTAGAGGTTTTATTATGTTTTGGTTTACATAAGAAGAGAAGGTTGTATCTGTGATACTTTCTACTATTTTAGAAAGTAAGAAAGGGCTGAAATTTGTGTATATGTAATCTTCTCCAGGTGTAAATTCTAAATTAGATATTTCTGATAAATCATTTATGAGGTTTTGATCATTTATTATTTTATGTTTTCTCCAATCAATTTTAGGTAATCCGCTTGTGTATTGTAAAAGATTAATAATCTTAATATTGTTAGACCAATCCGGTAAGTAACTAAGGTGTTTTTTAATGGGGTCGTTTAATTGTAAAAGACCTTTTTCTTCTAATTGCATAATTGCAATTGCGGGAATTTCCTTGTAAATAGAACCAATATTAAATCTGTCAGTCTCTTTAAGAATGTTTTTTTTGTAGCCATCAGAAAAGCCAAATTCGTTTTTGTATATGATTTGGTCATTTTTAGCGATTAAAATATTTCCATTAAATTTTCTGTTTTGATGCAATGATTTTAATAATGAATCTATTTTCTTTTCTATAATATGATCAATTTTGTTTTCCGTTGAAGAGGTGTTGTTGTTTGTTGTGTTACAACTAACAGTGAATAGAATTGAAGAAATTATAAATATTGAAATACTTAATGCAGAATGTTTCATGATTGTTTTTTGATTGATGATGTTCTTTTAAGACGGTTAAAGTATGTTTTTTGTTACAGATGTGTTTAAGTATTATTAATGATTCTGTAGTTTAATGATTAGTTGTCTATGAATGCTGGTACAGCGGATTTTTGGTAAGCTCTATGTTCTTGTTAATTTAAATGGAATAGTAGATATAAAATAAGTGACTAGTTATTAATTGTTTTATGAATTAATGAAATTCCACTATCTTTGTAGGCTTTTATTTTTCAGCAAGAAATTTTCACTTTGTTATTAAGGGGATTTTGCTGAAGTTTAATTTTATCTTTTGATGATAAATAACAGAAAACACAGATGAAAATTATTATTGCCGGTGCTGGTGAAGTAGGATTTCATTTGGCAAAATTACTTTCATTTGAATCTCAGGATATTACCCTGATTGATCCTGATAAGGAATGCTTAAATTATGCTGATAGCCATCTGGATATTAGAGTGATTAAGGGAGATGCTACCTCAATAAGTATTTTAAAAGATGCCAGAGTACAGAATGTTGATATGGTGATTAGTGTTACCTCTAGTGAGACTACCAATATTACCGTATGTGTTTTAGCAAAACAATTAGGTGCTAAGCGAACAATTGCCAGAATTTCCAATACAGAATTTATAGAGAATAAAGAAGAAGTTGGTTTTATCAAGTTTGGAATTGATGAATTGATTTCTCCAGAAGCACTAGCGGCAAGTGAGATAGAATTATTATTAAATCAATCGGCTTTTAGTGATAGTTATGAGTTTGAGGATGGTGCACTAACCATGGTAGGAACGACTCTTTCTAGCAGCGCATTGTTTGTGGATAAAACTGTTAGAGAGGCTGCCGAGATTTTTCCGGAACTTCATTTTATGCCAATAGCCATTCAAAGATCGGGAACGCAATACACAATAATTCCTAGAGGAGATACAAAATTTAAGGAAGGAGATCAGGTTTATTTTGTTACTTCTAAAGGAGGAGTAGATGAGCTTTACAAGTTAACGGGTAAAGTAAAAGAACAAATTAAAAAAGTGATGATCTTGGGAGGTAGTAAAATTGGACATAAAACTACCTGTGATCTATGTGATCATAAATTTAGAGTAAAGCTGATCGAAAGTGATAAAGACAAAGCATTTGACTTAGCGGACGATTTACCAAATGCATTGATTATTAATGGGGATGGACGAAATGTAGAATTGCTTGAAGAAGAGAATATAGATGATATGGATGCGTTTATTGCAGTAACAGGTAACTCTGAAACCAACATCATGTCTTGTTTAGTAGCTAAATCTAAAGGAGTGCGTAAAACAATTGCCTTGGTAGAGAATATGGATTATTTCCAGCTTTCTCATTCTATAGGTATTGATACATTAATCAATAAAAAACTATTAGCAGCTAATAATATTTTTAGATTTATCCGAAAAGGAGAGGTAGTTGCTATGACGAAGCTTAATAATATGAATGCCGAGTTGTTGGAGTTTATTGTAAAACCAACTTCCGAAGTAAGTGATAACCTAATTAGAGATCTTGATTTTCCTCGTTCCGCTATTATAGCTGGAGTTATAAGAGATGGAGTTGGGATGATTCCTTTAGGAGGTTTTTATATTAAAGCAGGAGATCGAGTAGTGGTATGTTGTCTACCTAAATCTATTAAGAAAATAGAAAACCTTTTCTTGTAACATGTCCAAACTAAACTTTAAAATTATTACTCATATTATGGGGCTTCTATTGCTCTGTAATGGAGGTTTTATGCTAATAGCAACCATTGTAAGTTTTATTTATAAAGACGGTGTTACAATGCAGATAATGTTAGCAGCATTATCGACTATGTTTGTGGGTATAATTTTAATGTTTCTTACTAAGGAACATCAAAAATCAATAAATAAACGAGAAGGGTATATTGTTGTTACATTTGGTTGGATATTCATGTCTTTAAGTGGAACGCTACCGTATATATTTTCTGAAGCAATTCCATCATTTACCAATGCTTTCTTTGAGACAATGTCTGGTTATACTACAACCGGAGCCTCTATCCTTAATGAAATAGAAATTGTTCCTAAAGGTGTTCTCTTTTGGCGTAGTCTTACACATTGGATCGGTGGAATGGGGATTATTGTTCTTGCTGTAGCTATTCTTCCGTTGTTAGGAATAGGAGGGATGCAGTTATTTGCAGCAGAAGCTCCTGGTCCAAGCGCTGATAAGTTACATCCAAGGATCACTGATACTGCAAAAAGGTTATGGCTAATATATTTTGGGTATACAGCGGCAGAGACAATCTTATTGAAACTTGCCGGGATGGATTTCTTTGATGCGATAAATCATGCACTTAGTACATTGTCTACAGGAGGGTTTTCTACAAAAAATGCAAGTGTCGCTTATTGGAATGATCAACCCTTAATACAGTATATCATTATTTTGTTTATGTTCCTTGCAGGAATGAATTTTATCTTGAGTTACTTTGGTTTTAAAGGAAAATTTGGAAAATTTCTTAAAGACGAAGAGTTTAAATGGTACGGAATTTCTATAGTGGCTTTTACCGCTATAGCCGCATTAATTATTTATTTAAAAGCAGATCCAGCGAATTCTGTTATAGATCATCCTATGGTTTTTGGAGAGGCAGAAAGCGCTTTTAGGCATTCTTTGTTTCAGGTGTTGGCTGTTATTACTACTACAGGTTTTGTTTCTGCTGATTTTACGGTTTGGACTCCTTTTTTGAAGATAGTATTCTTTGGATTAATGTTTTTAGGAGGTTCGGCGGGATCCACAGCAGGTGGGATGAAAATAGTAAGGCATCTTATTACAATTCGTAATGGTATTTTAGAATTTAAAAGGACATTACATCCTAGAGCTGTGTTGCCTGTGCGTTATAATCAAAGAGCGGTTTCTAAAGAGATTGTGTTTAATATATTAGCATTTTTTATATTGTATATGTTATCCTTTATAATAGGGTCTTTAGTGTTAGGAATGTTAGGACTGGATTTTGAAACTGCTATAGGTGGAGCTGCCTCGTCTTTAGGGAACGTTGGACCTGCTTTAGGTAAGCTAAGTCCTGTAAATAATTTTGATGTACTGCCAGCCTTTGGTAAATGGTGGTGTTCTTTTCTAATGCTTATAGGAAGATTAGAGCTGTTCACAGTTCTTATTTTGCTTACTCCTTTCTTCTGGAGGAACAGATAGTATTTTACCGTAGTTGAATAATTAATAAGATTCTTCCCAAGGGCCAAAAGCATATGGGTTGATATGCCAAAGCTCTGCGACTTTTTTAATAGTATCCTTTACACAGCCTTTTACACTTTGTAGGTATTCTGGTTCGATAAAAAAGATATCAAGAATTGACTCATAATATGAAACAGTATCCTCTACATCAGAAGGAGTATAGTTAAGAATTTCATCTTCGGAATAAGGGCTATTAAAATTTTCTTTAAAAATTTCAAGCACATTTTTTTGAACAATACGTTCTTTTTCAAGAATGTCCATAAATACAAAAGTAGGTTTTAAGATTGTTATTTATGTTCAAACTACAATTATCTCTTCTTAAGTGTTTTCCCCAAAACATTTAATATAGCAATCTAATAACTCAAAAAACAGTAATTTATTTTTAGGAAAATAAAAAGCCGATAATTTTTATTGAATCATCGGCTTTTTAATAAAAGTTATACAGTATTGCTAATTTAGCTTAATGCTTTTTTAATTCTATTGATTGCTTCTTTGATTTGCTCTGTACTTGCGGCATAAGAAATTCTAATACAATTTCCATTCCCAAAAGCATCTCCAGTTACCGTAGCAACATTCGCTTGTTCTAATAAAAACATTGAGAAATCAGAAGCGTTTTTTATTATATTTCCATTAATAGTTTTACCAAAGTAGTAAGAAACATCGGGGAAGACGTAGAATGCTCCTTCTGGTTCATTGCATTCAAATCCCGGGATTTCGGCTAACAAATCTAAAATTAATTTTCTACGGTTTTTAAATTCATCAATCATGTATTGGATTTTACTAACCGGAGCTTCTAAGGCTGTAATTACTGCTCTTTGCGCAATACAATTAGCGCCACTAGTTACTTGTCCTTGCATTTTATTACAAGCTCTAGCAATCGCTTTTGGAGCTCCTATATATCCAATTCTCCATCCAGTCATGGCAAAAGCTTTAGCAACTCCATTAACAGTTACCGTTCTCTCGTACATATCGTCAAATTGAGCCATTGAAGCATGATCACCAACATAATTAATATGTTCATAGATTTCATCACTAACGACAATAATATCTGGGTATTTTTGAAGAACATCTGCTAATGCTCTTAATTCATCTTTGCTATATATAGATCCACTTGGGTTACAAGGAGAGCTATACCAAATCATTTTAGTCTTAGGAGTTATGGCTTTTTCTAATTGATCAGCAGTCATTTTAAAGTCATTTTCTATCGAAGTTTTAACTTCTACAGGAACACCTTCTGCTAGTTTTACAATGTCACTATAACTTACCCAATAAGGGCATGGGAGTATAACTTCATCTCCTGGATTTAAATATACCTGAGCTACATTGTAAAGAGATTGTTTTGCACCAGTCGATACAACAACCTGAGAGTGATCATAACTTAAATTATTGTCTCTTTTAAACTTTGTTATAATCGCGTCCTTTAATTCTATATATCCATCTACTGGAGTATAAGAATTATAATTGTCATTAACAGCTTTAATTGCGGCGTCTTTAATAAAATCTGGAGTATTAAAGTCAGGTTCTCCTAAACTTAAACCGATAATATCCTTTCCTTCTGCTCTTAATTCTCTTGCTTTTGCAGCCATTGCTAAAGTTGCAGAGGCTTTAAGCTTGTTGATTTTGTCTGATAATTGAATGCTCATTTCCGATACTTGTGTGCTCATTTTGGTAATTGGTAAATAAAAGTTATGACTGCATCGCGGGTTTAATCCCCATTTCTTTTAAGTGTTTGAAATGGGCGACAATCGCTTTGCGAGTGGTTTTGTATTCATTATACGGTAAATTAAATTCTTGCGCAGTTTGCTTAACAATTTTAGAAATTTTAGTATAATGGATGTGACTAATATGTGGAAAAATGTGGTGCTCCACTTGATGATTTAACCCCCCGGTAAACCAGTTGATCAATCTGTTTTTTGTCGAAAAATTTACAGTAGTAAATAGCTGGTGTATTGCCCAAGTATTTTTCATAGTTCCTGTAGTATCAGGAAGCGGCATTTGTGCTTCTTCTACCATATGCGCTAATTGAAAAACAATACTTAAAATAAGTCCTGCTACATAGTGCATCACGAAAAAACCTATTAAAATTTTCCACCAAGAAACAGACATAATTATCATAGGGATAACGATCCAGATCAATACATAAATAATTTTTGTAATTACAATAGTGCTCCATTGCTTTAAAGGACTTGGTAGCTTCCCATATGCTAGTTTACGTGCTAAATACCTTTTAGTTTGTTTGAAATCTGTAGTTAAGGCCCAATTAAAAGTTAATAAACCATATAGAAACACTGAGTAATAGTGCTGAAATTTATGGAACTTCATCCACTTTGCATGTTTGGTAAAACGTATAACTCTACCAGCATCCATATCTTCGTCATGTCCATGAATGTTAGTATATGTGTGATGAAGTACATTGTGTTGTACTTGCCAGTTATATACATTTCCGGCTAGTACATACATGCTGCTACCCATTAATTTGTTGATCCATTTTTTAGAAGAATATGACCCATGATTTCCATCATGCATTACATTCATTCCTACTCCAGCCATACCAATACCCATTACAACTGTAAGTAATAACATCCACCATTGAGATATATTTAGAGTAAGTATTAAGAAATATGGCGTAAGAAATATTGAAAACATAATAATAGTTTTCAAATGAAGTTTCCAGTTTCCTGTACGTTTAATGTTATTTTCTTTGAAATATTGATTCACACGTTTGTTCAGTGTTCTGAAAAATTTTGCGGAATCTACTCTACTAAATTTCACGGTAGGTGTAGTCATGGGCTTTGTGTTTATGACTTAACGTTATTCGTCATAATTTATTCGGTAAAGTTAGGTATTTAAATTTTTTTAACTTCTTAAAAAGTAGTAAAATATATTAAGTTAACATGTATTTTTGCTGTTTAAAATTTACTGTATGGATATTCTACTTACATATTTCCCCGATTTAACAGATGATCAAATACAAAAGTTTACGCAACTGGGTGAATTATATAAAGATTGGAATGCTAAAATTAATGTGATTTCTAGAAAGGATATTGATCTATTATATGAAAGACATGTATTGCATTCTTTGGGGATTGCTAAAATTCAAGGATTTAAAGAAGGTACAAGTGTGTTGGATGTTGGAACAGGTGGTGGATTTCCTGGGATACCGTTAGCTATATTATTCCCAGAAACTCAGTTTTACTTGGTAGATGTAATTGCTAAAAAAATACGTGTTGTAAATGAGGTTTCTAGTGCTTTAGGCTTGGAAAATGTAAAAGCAGAACAACGCAGGGCAGGAACATTCGACGAGCGCTTTGATTTTATTGTAAGTAGAGCAGTTACTAATATGCCCGATTTTGTAAAATGGGTTAGAAAGAATGTAGCTAAAAAATCAATACATGAATTATCTAATGGTATTTTGTATCTAAAAGGAGGGGATTTAACAGAGGAACTAACCTCATTCCCCAAAGCAACACAGTATAATTTACAAGACTATTTCGAAGAAGATTTTTTTGAAACAAAAAAAGTAGTACACCTCCCAATAAAATATAAGGTGTAGCTGATATACTATCAGTGAAAAAAACACTTTAGAATTGGTGTTTTAGGTTGTTTTCTTTTTGTATAATTTATGGTAATACCAAGCAGCAATACCTCCTGTACAAGAAAATATAGCCAGCATCCAGAATACATGTTGGTGCCCAGTAATACCTGGAGAATTGTCTAAAAGATATCCATAAGCAAGTCCTGCGAAGATATCTGGAGTATATCCTATCAGTGATATAAGACCTACAGCGGTTCCTGTGAGAACTAGTGGGATTTTACCCCTCTGCATTACTGCGAAATACAAAGAACGTGCTGAGTATACTCCAGTTGCTACCACTAATATCGAAATAAAGAATAATAGCGTTTCAGAATCCGAAATGATATCAAGCGCAAATAATAAAGCTCCGATAAAGGAGACTACAAAACTAATCACCAGCCAAAAAGTGGTTTGCGTGCGATCCGCCAATACTCCAATTAACACTCCGATAATCGGGCGAACAAATAGTAAAAAAGTACCTACCTGAGCGGATTCTACTTGGTCATATAGCATCACATCCTTAGCGTAGAGCGAAAATACATCCGTGATTTTGTAACCTACGTATGCACATAGGATAATGATCATTAATAGCCATACTGAGGGTAGTTTTAATACTTCTAAAATTTGCGATGTTGTTATTTTTTCAAGGATAATTTCTTGTTCTGTTTCGTGGTCAAGTTTCATAAAAAACCACACCGCTAAGCCTATGAGAGCTACAATACCAGCAGACACCAGTATTACTTGCTTAAATGCTACTCTACTTTCAAGAACAGTGACTTGTGATGCATCTGAGGTTATGAACAAAGAGAATATAAAGACACCCATGGCTCCAAACAGTGCTCCTACTAATCCGCGTCCACCATCTAAAAAACCAAAAGCCTTACCCTGAGAAGTAGATCCACCCCAAACCCGTGTAGCTTTGATCATTGGTGCCCAGAATAAAAAAATGGTAGTAAATCCCCAGTAACCATATAATATTTTTAATGTTGTATAATCAGGAAAAGTAGCGTAGACCAAGCCTCCTAAAGCGGTCATCCATAGTGCGACGGCGATCAGTTTTCTTGGGGGAAATTTATCCGCTATAGGCCCTCCAAAAAGATAAGATAATAGGGCCACAATACCATATACAAAAAAACATTCTCCTAATTGAAAGTTGTTCAAGTTAAACGCTTCCAGTACTGTAGGTCTAAATACACGTGAAAGAACAAACGGAAGGATAAATACTGACTCGCCCGCTAGAATAAGTAGTAAAAGAAAATACCAAGGTGCTTTTTTTTGATTCATACGGTAAAAGAATTAGGCTTATAGGAATAATCGTGTAAATGCTTGCTAAAGATAACGTTTGTAATTGTTTTTGGTGTCAAACAAGAATTTTCGTTAATAATGAAGATGCGTTCTAACCTCGGTTGGAATGATAGAAGAGCTAAAAAATGAAATCTTGTTATTAAGACTTATCTCCTGAATTAATTCGCATGCGAACTAGATATTTTTCAAAACCAGCTTTTTCATAGGCTCTTATGGCACTTGGATTTTGGTCATAAACATCCAACTGTATTTCTGTAATATCTTTAGTCGAGAACCAGTTTGATAGATACTGAATTATATTTTGACTGATTCCTTGTCCACGAAACTCATCTTTTACAAACATAAAACCAATATATCCCATTGTATCCTGTTTGAAGAATTCTTTTCGCTCTCTGATCTGTCCGTAACCACTGCCCACTACTTCTCCATCAATCTCGGCAACAACTACTTCTGTGTGATTAGATTTTATGTACTCGCTAATGTTATAATAACTTATTTTTTCTTCGGTTTTAAGCGTAATATCCATTGGACGTTCTGCTTCAATGATGCCTTGCTCAAATTCAAGTAGGGTTGGAAGGTCTTCAATATGCGCTGGACGTATTATCATTTTTTATTTTTTTTGAAAAATACTAATAATTAAATATAAGAAAAGTATCGGTTGTGCTACTACTATAGTAACAAGAGAAATAAGACGGACAATTAATACAACTTCTTCTATGCCCTCAGTAGATTTAGAAATAGAAAGTAAGAAGGTAAAAATAAATATCGATGTAGCGGTAATTGTGGAGATCACATGGATATTAGATAGTAATGATGTTCTTTTTTTATTTAATTTATGAACGGTAAAATAAAGTAGTCCAATACCTAAGAATAAAATAGATAAAAATGTAAAAAAATGAGACTAATAAATCACAAAATAAGTGTCGTGAACATTAATGTCTAATGTTTCTTCGTCAAAAGAAAAACCGTATATCAATAAAATTGGAGTCAAACTCCAAAAAATGATATACGGTTTATGTGTTATGTACTTCACTAGAGACTATTCTCCTAAGAAAGGGTATCTATAATCTGCTGGAGTTACAAAAGTTTCTTTGATTGTGCGAGGCGATACCCAACGTAATAGGTTTAGGTAAGATCCGGCTTTATCATTTGTTCCAGATGCTCTTGCACCACCAAAAGGTTGTTGCCCTACAACTGCACCAGTTGGTTTGTCATTGATGTAGAAATTACCAGCAGCATTTTGTAATGCCTTTGTAGCTTCTGCAGCAGCGTATCTGTCAGTTGAGAAGATTGCCCCAGTTAATGCATATTCACTAGTCTGATCTACTAAGGTTAATGTTTCTTCCCATTTACTATCGTCATATACATAGATGGTGATTACTGGTCCGAAAAGCTCAGTGCACATAGTTGTGTACTTAGGATCTTCTGCAAGAATAACCGTTGGCTCGATAAAGTATCCTTTAGATTTATCATATCCACCACCAGCAATTATCGTTGCTCCATTGTCTTCCTTAGCTTGATCAATAAATTTAGCAAGTTTATCAAAAGAACCTTCATGAATAACAGCAGTAATAAAGTTGCTCATATCCTCTGGTGATCCCATTTTGAATGACTTGATATCTGCTTTTAAGAACTTTTCTACATCTGCCCATAAACTTTTAGGGATGTAAGCTCTGGAAGCAGCACTACATTTTTGCCCTTGGAATTCAAAAGCTCCACGAGAGATTCCTGTAGCTACTTGCTTAGCATTTGCACTAGGGTGCGCAACGATAAAATCTTTTCCACCTGTTTCACCTACAATTCTTGGGTAGGTTTTATAATTATGGATGTTCGTTCCAATTTTAGCCCAAATATCTTTAAATACATGAGTACTACCGGTAAAGTGAATACCAGCAAAATCAGGACTTGCTAATACTGTGTCGGTAATCATAACAGGATCTCCATATACTACATTAATAACTCCATCAGGAACTCCTGCTTCTTTAAAAATATCTATAATTACTTTTGCAGAATAAATTTGACTATCACTTGGTTTCCAAACAACAGTGTTTCCCATTAATGCAGCACTAGCTGGTAAATTCCCTGCTATTGCAGTAAAGTTAAATGGAGTGATTGCATATACAAAACCTTCTAAAGGTCTGTACTCTAGTCTGTTCCAAGCACCAGAAGTAGAATCTGGTTGATCTTCATAGATCTGAGTCATAAACTCTACATTAAAACGTAGGAAGTCAATGAATTCGCAAGCAGCATCAATTTCTGCTTGGAAAATATTCTTAGATTGCGCTAACATAGTCGCTGCATTAATTTTTGCTCTATAAGGACCAGCTATTAATTCTGCTGCTCTCAAAAATATAGCTGCACGTTGTTCCCAAGCTAGGTCAGCCCATTTTTTACGAGCTTCTATTGCAGTATCTATTGCTTTTTGAATGTGTTGCTTTTCGGCTTTGTGATACGTTCCCAATAAATGTTTATGGTCATGTGGTGGTGACATGGTTCCTGTGTCACCAGTTCTGATCTCTTCACCATTTATGTATAATGGGACATCTATAGATGAATTATACATTGATTTATATGTTGCCAAAACTTCTTCTCTCTCGGGAGTCCCTGGAGCATATGACTTTACAGGCTCATTTATTGCTGTTGGAACTTGAAAAAAACCTTTTCCCATAGTTACGTGTATTTTAGTTTAATTTGTAAGATGTGTTAGAATACTTCAAGCGGCAAAGATAGGAAATTATGTAGGGTAATGTTTATTTTAACCTTTTATAAACATGTATAGTGTGTATTTTTTTTTGTAAGTTGTGCAAAATTTATGCGACCCAAAAATCTATGTGTACAGTAACGTTGATTCCCACTCAAGAAAACGGTTTTATATTAACCTCTAATCGAGATGAAGCATTAAACAGAAAAACTTTAGCTCCTGAGTTTTATCAAGTTGATAAAACCAGAATGTTATTTCCAAAAGATGCGGTAGCTGGAGGAACTTGGATTGGAATTAGTGATAAAAATACAATGATCTGTCTTCTTAATGGAGGCTTTAAAATTCATGAAAGATTAGCTTCTTACAGGCAAAGTAGAGGAGTAGTAGTTAAAGATTTGTTAGGTGCTAGTAATTTGCAAGATGCAATTATGAACTATGATTATAAAGGCATTGAGCCGTTTACTATAGTTGCTGCAAACTGGCAATCAGAATTAGAATTTTTTGAATTAGTTTGGGATGGTAGGCAAAAACATTTTAGAGTACTAGATAAAGAAATTTATATTTGGTCATCTTCAACTTTATATACTTCCGAAATGAAGGGTAAGAGAGAAGATTGGTTTGAAGTGTTTGAAAAAGAAAATGTATTAACACCAGAAACTCTTCTAGATTTTCATAAGAATGCAGGGATAGGAAATAAGGATGTAGATTTGCAGATTGATAGAGGTTTTTTAAAGACTAGAAGTATAACTCAGGTTGTTAAAAATAACGAAGAAGAACTTACAATGCGTTATGAGGATCTTCAGAATTCTGAAGTAAATATTGTTACTTTTGAAGCAATAACGGCTTGAAAGTAAATTATGAATGCAATCTTACATTTGAAAATACGTATAATATTAAAATTTTAAGCGTGTGATGAATTACACGGGTAAAATAATTTCCCTAGCTTTTCCAGATACTTTTGTTCGTTTTTCTGACGAGGAAAAAAAATCTACCAGTTTGTTACAATTCTTTGGATTGGGAAAAGGAGGAGTTATTAAGGCTGGTCATGCTGCTTTTGTTTTAATTGAGAATAAAACAGGAATAGCAGAGTACTATGATTTTGGGCGTTATATAACTCCACCAGGAAAAGGAAGAGTAAGAAGCGCTGAGACTGATGTGGAGCTTGAAATTCCTTTTAAAGCGACTTTTACTTCAGAAGGTAAATTGTCTAATGTTGATCAATTTCTGTTATGGTTGGAAGCAAATCCCGAAAAAACGCATGGTAGTGGGCGATTAGTTGCATCTGTATGTGATTATATATATTATGATAAGGCAAAAGAATATGTGTTGGAAGTCCAAAATAAAGGAAGTATTCCATATTCTACGTTTAGAAAAGAAGGTAGTAATTGTTCTAGGATAGTCACAGATACGATCTTAAAAAGCACTGATAAATCCAAAATAAGAACCCCGTTATTGCGAAATAAATTGTTTACTCCAAGTCCTTTGGGGAATGTAGAAAAAGGGTCTATGGAAAATAAAATTTATCAGGTAGAAAGTGGTAGTCTAATTGAATATCCAAATTCTGTTTTTATAGAGAATCTTACCAATTATTTTGACAAGAAAACACCGAATTTTGTTCAAAAGAAAAAAAATGTATTACCTGTTTTTTTAGAACAAGCTTGTTTTCTTACAGGAATCGGTAGTGGAGCATATTTCGTTATGAAAGAATCTTCTGAAAGTTTATTATTTGAAATAAGACGATATACCGAGCATGGACAAGAGGATTTTAGAGGGTTGTTTGAACCTAAATCAATTTTTGTTTATAGTAAAAGCTATAAATTCGTTTTTGATTCACATTGCAAATACTGCCATATCGAACAGGATGGGAAAGTTATAAGATTTGATTTGATAAAGAGGCTTAATTTAGCGCAAAAGGAGAGCTGAGTTTAAAACTGGGGATGATTACCTTAAATTTTCTTGTAGAAGTAAAATTAACCATGTTGTAATGTCCTTTCATTGCGCCAAATGGAGAGCTTAAAAGACATCCGCTATTGTAAGTGTGAGATTCTCCTGGTTTTAAAACGGGTTTTTTGCCAATAACACCTTCTCCTTCTACAATTTCAGTGTTACTTAACGCATCTTTTATTTCCCAAAAGCGAGAAGTAAGTTGTACTGAATCTTTACTTTGATTTTCTATGGTGATACGATATCCAAAGGCAAAGTGCATCTTATAGTTCTTAAAGAACGTACCTTCAAAGGTGGTGTCCACCGAAATTTTTATACCTCTGGTTACTTGTTCAACCATATTAAAAAATAAACATTGATCCAATGATCGTAATTAAAGATCCTATACTTGCTAAGATAAAAAATAATACGTTCACTAACAGAAATTTAACAATAGTTTTAGCTCTTTTTTGTTGGTAAAAATTACGCATCGCCTTATATAGGTAAAATAGAAAAATGAACATCGCAATGCTAGATGCAACTTCACTTTTGGTGATTTGATCAATTAAAATAGCAATTCCCATAAGGATGAAAAACATGGTTTGAGTATGAAAAATGAATACAAGATGCTCCATGTAGTTAAAAGGTCTTCTTATGTATATAATCCATATTGTTAACGCAAAAAAAGGAAGAAAGAAAAAGATGATGAAGGGTAGTTTGTTAAAGACAAACTTAAGAAGTTCCATCGGGTTTTCGTTTAGATTTTTTGTTCGTATACTTCTTTTGTATAAGTATTTGGTATATCCATTTTTAGAGTGCTTTAAACTGTCTAAAGCAATACTTGCAGATAATTGCTCGGTTTTTTTATAATGTGATTTATATGTTTTCCAACGTTTGTTTAAAGCAGTAAACATATCCATAGTGTCTAGCTGTTTCTCACTAAAATATACATAATCATTATCGTCTTTATTGTCAGATTTTAATATGGAGTCATTGGTTGTTGTGCTTTTTTGTTGATCTTGATTAGATAAATTTACCGCTAATGCTTGGTTGTCTTGATCATTGTTTTTAGTAATTATGGTGTCAAAATCAATAAATAAACCACTTATAATAAAAAATAGTATTGATACGCTAAGGTAAAATCTAAAAGGGTTGGCATATTTTATTCTTCTTCCTTCGATATAATCTTTAGAAATCATTCCTGGTCGAAATAACAAGCCAACTACAGTGTGTCTTAATCTGGAGTCATATGAAAATATACTCGCAAAAAACTCATTAAAGAAATCCTTAAACGATAGTTTTTTGGTAGTGTTTATTTGACCACAGTTATGACAATATCGATCAATAACATCTAGAGGTACGTGGCAGTTTAAACACTCGTTTCCTCTATATTTTTTAAGAAATCTCCCCTTTTCTTTCATGTATAGTTCATGGTTTGCGTAATGGGACTAAAATAACAGTATTTCGTTACAAAACATAAAAATTCTGAATGTCTTTAAAATAGAATAAAATCGGTATTAGTTAATGCGGGTAATACTAGTAACAGTAGTATAGCGAAAAGAAGTATTGTTATCGTGTTTAATGTCGAAAAAAGTTGGTGGTAGTTAAATGAAGCAACTTATAATCAGAGTGTATTGTTAATTTAGTGTTTGTAATTAATAATAATTCAAACACTTCTTGTGATCAAGGGTGAAATGTAGGTTTTAAATTTCTTAGTTTGTTATATTTCTAGAATTGCCAATACCTTTGCCAATTGCTCTGTCATATCTTGCTCCTGGTGCTCGATAATAAGGGATGATCATATATTCGTTCTCGGTTTCATCAAAGTTTCCGCTGATAAATCCAGGATCAATAGTGCCGTCTGGATTTACTAAGACATATTTGTAATTATTAAATCCTTGTTTAAATAATTTTTTCCCGAAGTAAATACCATTTTCTTTATCATAAGTCAATCTTGTAGAGTCGTCTATAACGTAGTTGTTGAAATTTCCATATAGATGAATTTCTCCTCCATTAAGTGGTTCGTAGCATTCTAGAGAAAAATGCATCCAGACATAATCAGCTTCAGTGTTGTTATTTTCGGCTCTCAAATTTCTTACTACAAAACTACCATTAATGTCCGGGTAGTAGGTGTATATTCTATTGGCTCTAACAATATCTGTATATAAATAATTGTGGTATATTTTCTGAAGATCGATACTTCTTATGTTGGCAGTTGGAGATCTTACTTCTTTGCTGTCAAAGAAAAGATATTCATTGCCACCCCAAAAACTTGATTCTACATCGTATTTATATACTAAACTGTTCGCAATTGTAAATTGTGGTACGAGATCCGTAATAGCATTTTTTAAATCATTGTTTTGAATAACTAATGTTTTTAAATTTCGTTTTGGGTTTTTTAGAATCTCATTAGGAGAGCTTATTTCGAACTGTACTGATTGTCTGGTGTCAATATATTTTAAGTTTCTTGATCTCTTTGTGTATACTTTTATACTTGTTACACTTTCGTATACTATAAATTTCCGGGAAAATACGATTTCATCATCCTCGTCATAAATTTCTATCATATAGTTACCGCTTACTTTTAATCCTTTTGTGTCTTCGTTTGGGATTCTCAAAGTGTAGTTGCTATACATCTGTAGGGTGTTAAAAGAATTCTCGTAGTTTACGATTCTAATATCGTCAAAGCCATTTAAGTATTCGTTTTTGTATAAAACAGAAGGAGTCCAGTCAAAATTATAGTGAGTGATTTTGTAGTAGTAATCTACTTCATCACCATTGATATCATCAAATCTAATATGAAGAGGTTCTCCGAGTTTTAGAATAGGTGTTCCAGAAAATTCTTCGCTACCAAATAGCTGAATGGTTTTGATGTGATCAGGAGGGTTTACTTCATTTGTAACTTGCTGAGCTGTAATAAAAAATGAAGAACTACTAAATATTCCTAGAATTAGTAAGAATTGTTTAAGATTTTGTGACATTAAATGAATTGTTAGCTGTGTAAAGATAAACAAAATGTATGCCTAAAAATGAGTTGATGATTTTAAAGCCTAAAACTTGTTATTTAGAAACATTATAAATAAAATCTTATAAGAGTGCTAGCTTTCACTTACGTGTTTTAATTATTAAATTTGCACGATTTTTTTAGTTAATTAACATAGACTACAAATATGTCAAAAGACATTCGTATCAGAAAGGGCTTGGACATTAAGCTTGTTGGCGAAGCAGAGAAAGTTACTGCAGAAGCTACCAAAAGTAATGTTTACGCAATTAAGCCTGACGATTTTCACGGTATTGTGCCAAAAGTTATTGCCAAACAGGGTACAGAAGTTAAAGCCGGCGAACCCTTATTCCACTCTAAATCTAATGAAAATATGCTTTTTCCTTCGCCAGTAAGCGGGGAGGTTGTGGAAATTGTTCGCGGTGCTAAACGAAAAATATTAGCATTTAAAATTTTAGCAGATAAAGAGCAACAATTTACAGACTTTGGAACAAAGGATGTAAAGTCAATGAGTGGAGATGAGATCAAATCTCACTTGCTGTCTTCAGGTTGTTGGCCTTTTATCAAACAACGTCCATATGACGTTATAGCTAATCCTGATGTTGCTCCCAAAGCAATTTTTATATCTGCGTATGCAACAGCTCCTTTAGCAGCTGATCTAGCTCACGTATTAGCAGGTAAAGATAAAGAGCTTCAAGCAGCAGTAACTGCGTTAAGTAAGTTAACAGAAGGAGATGTTCACGTGTCTGTGGGGAAAAAGGATAATTCACCTTTTAACGGGTTGGATAATATTACCTTACACAATGTAAGTGGCCCTCATCCTGCTGGAAATGTGGGAGTGCAAATAGCAAAAGTAGATCCGATAAATAAAGGAGAAGTTGTATGGGTAGTCAATCCACAAGATCTTGTTGTTATTGGTGAATTGTTATTAACTGGTAAGTTTAACGCTGAACGTATCATTGCGTTGGCTGGATCTTCAATAAAAAATCCAAAATATTTTAAAACTAAAATCGGTGCAGAAGTTTCTTCTGTTATTTATGATTCTGGTGTGAAAGATAATAATATTAGGGTTATAAGCGGAAATGTTCTTACAGGTGATAATGTAAAGCCTGATGGTCATTTAGGATTTTATCATGATATGATTACTGTGATTCCAGAAGGTGATGATTATGAGTTGTTTGGGTGGAATAAACCGATTTTTAATAAGATATCTCCGTCTAGAGCGTTGACTTTTTCCTGGTTATTTCCGAATAAAAAATATGATTTAAATACCAATACAAACGGTGAACATAGAGCCTTTGTGGTTACCGGTAATTATGAAACTGTTTTTCCTTTAGATATTTATCCATTGCAGATCTTAAAAGCTTGTGCGGTTAACGATCTAGATGCTATGGAACAATTAGGAATGTATGAAGTAGCTCCGGAGGATTTTGCATTGACTGAGTTTATATGTGTTTCTAAGCAACCACATCAGCAGATCATTAGAGAAGGACTAGATTTAATGTTAAAAGAAATAGGATAAGGTCATGGGTTTAAAGAGTAAATTACATAACTTAAAACTTAAGTATAAAGATAAAAAGATGGCGCCCGCATTTAATGCACTCCATACTTTTTTATATCTGCCAAATGAGATTACGCATTCTGGATCTCATGTTCGTGCAGCAGATGATTTAAAACGTACCATGAACACTGTAATCATGTCGTTAGTACCATGTTTAATTTTTGGTATGTTTAACGCAGGTTATCAGCATTATTTAGCGTTGGGTGAAATAGAAGCGGCTGCTAATGGTTTTTTTAGTGCTGCATTTTGGTCACTTGATAATTTGATAATCGGATTATGGAAAGTGTTACCGTTAGTGGTAGTTTCTTACGGAGTAGGGTTAGCTGTAGAATTTTTATTTGCAGTTATTAAAGGACACGAAGTAGAAGAAGGCTATTTGGTTACCGGGATGTTAGTTCCATTAATTGTTCCTGTTGATACCCCATTATGGATGTTGGCTGTAGCAGTTATTTTTGGAGTAGTGATTGGTAAAGAAGTATTTGGAGGAACTGGTATGAATATTTTAAATCCAGCATTAACTATAAGAGCCTTTTTGTTCTTTGCATATCCAACTTGGATGTCTGGGGATAAAGTATGGGTGCATGGAGCAGTTGATAGAGCAAATGAAATTGCTGGAGGTGCTCAGTTAGATGCGATCTCTGGAGAGACTGTTTTGGGAGGATTAGCACAAGGAAAAAATATTTTAGGTTCTGGAGATGCTACATATTCTGTTATGGATGCGTTTTTTGGATTTATTCCTGGTTCTGTAGGAGAGACTTCGGCATTATTGATATTGTTAGGAGCTGCTTTCTTAATCTTTACAAAAATTGGAAGCTGGAGAATTATGGTGAGTGCTGTGTTAGGAACATTGGTTATGGGACTAATTTTTAATGGAGTTACCAATGCTGGTTGGATAGCAGAATCTAGTAAGTTTTATGCATTAATGAATCTAGAGTTCTGGAAACACTTAATAGTAGGAGGTATTGCTTTTGGTATTGTCTTTATGGCTACAGATCCTGTAACAGCTTCTCAAACCAATAAAGGAAAATGGATTTACGGATTCTTGATTGGATTTATTTCAATATTAATTAGAGTGTTTAATCCAGCATATCCAGAAGGTGTGTTTTTAGCAATTTTATTGATGAATGTATTTGCACCTACAATTGACCATTACGTGGTTCAAGGAAATGTTAAGAAAAGAATGAAACGTCTAAAATTAAAAACTGCTTAGTTATGGCGATTAATACAGATAAAAATTCATATACAATTATCTTTGCAGTTGCAATGGTAGTTGTGGTAGGTTCTATATTAGCAGGTATATCTTCGGTACTTAAACCAAATATAACGGCTAATAAAATCACAGAAAAGCAGCAGAATATATTATTCGCAATGGGGATTTCGGATACGGAAGATCCTAACGAATTTGTACCTGCAGAAAAAGCACAAGAATTGTTTGATAAATATGTAGGAGATGAGCAATATATCATTACTGGAAATTCTGCTAAGAAAACAACTGATGCTTTTAACATAGAAGTGAAGAAGGAGAATGATAAGGTAAAGCAGGATCCAAATTATGAGCGAAAAATGCCATTGTTTATTGGTAAAAAAGACGGTCAGGAGTTTTATGTTGTGCCTATGAGAGGAAATGGTCTTTGGGATGCAATCTGGGGATATGTTTCTTTAGATAAACAATTTAAAACTGTGAAAGGTGCCTTTTTTGATCATAAAGGAGAGACTCCTGGTTTAGGAGCTAATATCAAAGAAGCTTATTTTAGAGATGACTTTATTGGAGAGAGTATTTTAGATGCTTCTGGAAATTATAAAGGAATTACAGTAAAGAAAGGTAATGGAGATCCTAAAAACGTAAGAAAAGATGATAATGCAGTAGATGCTATGGCGGGAGCTACAATTACCGGAGATGGTGTAACTGCAATGGTGAAGAAAGGAATTAAGATGTATCAACCTTATTTCGAAACTTTAAAAAAATAACAAATGGCTGAAGTAACAGAAGAAAAAGTTGAAGTTAAAGTAAAAGAGCCTAAAGAGCCATTGTTTTCGAAGAAAAACAAGAAATTATTAACAGATCCTCTAGCGGATAATAACCCTATTACTATCCAGGTATTAGGTATTTGTTCTGCACTTGCAATTACTGCCCAGTTAAAGCCTTCAATAGTAATGGCTATCTCGGTAATCTTTGTACTTGGTATTGGTAATGTTGTGATCTCATTAATGAGAAATATTATCCCGTCAAAAATTAGAATTATTGTACAGTTAGTAGTAGTAGCTGCTTTGGTAATTGTAGTTGATCAAGTATTAAAAGCTTTTGCTTATACATTGAGTAAGGAGCTTTCGGTATTTATTGGTCTGATTATTACCAACTGTATTATTATGGGACGTTTTGAGGCTTTTGCTTTAGGAAATGGACCATGGAAATCTTTTCTAGATGGTATAGGTAATGCGGCTGGATATGGAGTTTTATTGATAATTGTAGCATTTTTCAGAGAGCTATTAGGATCAGGAACATTGTTCGGTGCTAAAGTATTGGGAGATCCAATAGAGAAAACTGGATTGTATGCTTTTGGTTATGAAAATAACGGTTTTATGGTATTAGCCCCAATGGCTTTGATAACTGTAGGGATCATTATTTGGATTCAGAGAAGTAGAAATAAAGCACTAATCGAAGATCACTAGAAAGTTCACAATTGTTGGTGGTATGAAGCTACCACTGGCAATTTAAAAATTATAAAAAATGGAATATTTAGAATTATTTTTAAAAGCGATCTTTATAGATAACATGGTATTCGCATTCTTCTTAGGAATGTGTTCTTACCTTGCGGTATCTAAAAAGGTATCTACTGCTGTGGGTCTAGGAGCTGCAGTTATATTCGTTTTAGCAATTACAGTACCTTTAAACTTTTTATTAGATAAGTATATACTTAGAGAAGGTGCTTTAATATGGTTAGGTCCTGAGTACGCAGATTATGATTTAAGTTTCTTAACATTTATCCTTTTTATTGCTACGATTGCTACGATGGTACAATTAGTAGAAATTATTGTTGAGAAGTTTTCACCGTCTTTATATAACTCATTAGGTATATTCTTACCATTAATAGCAGTAAACTGTGCAATCCTTGGTGGATCATTGTTTATGCAACAAAAAGAATTCCCAGCAATCTCTCATGCTGCGGTATATGGAATTGGATCAGGAATTGGTTGGTTCTTAGCAATTCTTGCTATTGCTGCGATTAGAGAAAAGATTAGATACTCTAATGTTCCTGCTCCATTAAGAGGATTAGGAATCACTTTTATTCTAACTGGACTTATGGCAATTGGATTTATGAGTTTCGGAGGAATGCTTACAGGAGGAGATGAAGAGGAATCAAAGAAACAGGAAACTGTTCAGATAGAAGAGAAAGCTGCTAAAGAAGTAGCAGAAAACACTAACGTTTCAACACTTAAATAATATGATATTTTTAGCGTCAACACTTGGAACAATCGCTATCACCATTATTTCGTTTTTGGTACTTACTTTGGTATTGGTAGGGATTTTATTATTTGCAAAAGATAAATTATTACCATCAGGACCTGTAAAAATTACTATTAATGGTGAAAAGGAGATTGAAGTTGCTTCTGGAGGGACTTTATTATCTACTTTAGGAAATGAAAAAATATTTTTACCATCTGCATGTGGTGGAGGTGGAACTTGTATTCAATGTGAGTGCCACGTATTAGAAGGTGGAGGAGAAGCATTGCCTACAGAAACGCCACATTTTTCTCGTAAGGAATTACAACACGGAGCACGTTTAGCTTGTCAGGTGAAGGTAAAACAGGATATGAATATCGAGGTTCCAGAAGAAGTATTTGGAATTAAAAAATGGGAAGCTACTGTTGTACGTAATTATAATGTAGCATCTTTTATCAAGGAATTCGTTGTAGAGATTCCTGAAGATATGGGATATAAAGCTGGTGGATATATTCAGATTGAAATTCCTCAATGCGAGATTAAATATTCTGATATTGATATTACTGCACACCCAGAAGAACATGAAACACCGGATAAGTTTCAGGCAGAATGGGATAAGTTTGGTTTATGGCCATTAGTAATGAAAAATAATGAAACTGTAGAAAGAGCTTATTCTATGGCTTCTTACCCAGCAGAAGGAAGAGAGATTATGCTTAATGTGCGTATTGCTACTCCACCTTGGGATAGAAGTAAAAATGGATGGATGGATGTAAATCCTGGTGTGGCATCTTCATATATTTTTGCTCAAAAACCAGGAGATAAAGTAACTATCTCTGGACCTTATGGAGAATTTTTTATCAATGAGTCCGAAGCTGAGATGTTATATGTAGGTGGTGGTGCAGGTATGGCACCAATGCGTTCTCATTTATATCACTTATTTAGAACATTACAAACAGGACGTAAAGTTACGTATTGGTATGGTGGACGTTCTAAACGTGAGTTATTCTACTTAGATCATTTCTATGATTTAGAGAAAAACTTCCCTAATTTTAAATTCTACTTAGCACTTTCTGAGCCTTTAGAAGAAGATAACTGGAAGGTGAAAAGTGATATAGATGCCGAAGGAGATGGATTTGTTGGATTCATACATAATTGTGTAATCGATAATTATTTGAATCATCATGAATCTCCAGAAGATATTGAATTATATTTCTGTGGGCCTCCATTAATGAACAAAGCTGTTCAGAAAATGGGAGAAGATTTTGGTATTCCTGATGAGAATATCAGATTTGATGACTTTGGAGGATAAAACAGGCATAATGTCTTTTAAATAATAAAAACCGATACTTGTTGTATCGGTTTTTTTGTGAATTATTGCTTCTAGCTTATATTCTATAGAGTACTCCAAAATAGAAGTTATTTAAAGAAATACTAGCATCAATACTGTCTCTTTTATTCGTTCCCGTATCTCCATTAGAGTTACTAAAATTGTCTTTAATATTCGAATATCCGATACGACCAATTCTAGAAGTTAAAGAAAGATCTTTGTTGATAAATACATTTATTCCAGGAGCTGCTGTTACACTATAATTTTGAACTTTATTAGTATACGATGTTAGATCATTAACCTGAAATACTCTATCAGAATCTATTGTGTTTTTTGTGTAACCGGCTTCTAACTCTATAAATAATGAAACTCTTTTTTGAGGAGTGAAATAGTATCTTCCGAAAAGACTAGTGCTATATCCTCTTCCTTTAGATGTGTAATCATAAAGGTCATTATCAAAACTTTCTGTTTTAGAACTAATATATCCAAATTTTAAACCGGTCATAAAATGCGATGATACGAAGTAACCTATTTCAGGGATGATGCTAAAATTATGCCCTTTTGTTTCGAATCGATAGGGAGTACCATCTATGTCATTTCTGAAAGAATCAGAGTTTTGATAAGAATAACTCATAGTTCCAGAGATGGTAATATCTCCCTTTTTAAATCCAAATGAAGAATCTTCCTGGGCATAAATGTTGGATAATGTAATCGCTGTAATAAAAAGTAAAAGTGTTGTTTTCATATTGTCTTGTTTAAATTATATTGTGAATTACTTTAAAGACAAAGGGAAAAAATAGATTGTTTATTAATATTTTGTTAATTTATACTTGTATATTTTATTAAATAAAAAAAGTATAATCAATGCGATTATACTTTTAATTTATTACGGTATATATGTGTTATTATCTTTTCATAAAAGACTTAAAATCTTAATAATACGTTGCATTTGATCTTGTTAAATGTTTTTAATCTCTTAATAACACGTTACATCACCTAGATAATATCTGCCTCCATCAAGAAATGTTTTGTCGTCTTTATAGCGCACAAGAAGATTTTCTTTACTACCATTTCTGTAATTTAAATTTAGATATACGCTCCCGTTTTGATCTATAAATTTCCAGGTGCCGTGACTTTGGCCATTTTTTCTATAAGGATCAAAATTGGGATCTGTAAAATTAAGATAGCTGCTACCGTAATACGTAAATGCACCATTAGGACATAGATTAATTTCTTTGCTTCGTTCATAACCTCCTCCTCCTGGAGTATTGGAATAATAACTTTCGGAATAAATTAATTTATTACCTCCTAAATCTTTGGTTACTTGAGCTGCATTTAGTCCATTAGAAGGGTTATTAGATAGTTGAGGAGCATAGAAACTAACGCTATTTGCTACTTCTCTACCAATTTGTAGTGTTCGATTAGAAAATAAATCAGGGTTTATTAAGGAAAACACAACAACACCTTCTCCATAAGAATTTAGTAATCCAACGGCATTTCCTTTTACTTTTTGATTATCTATGACACCTTCATACATGCCTTCCACCATTGTATTCGATAATTTTTTGAGGTTATTGTTTAAACTTAAGGTAACCCCTCCTTCTTTTAGCCCTAAGTGCATAGTATCTTGAAGTTCTTTTAGATTTTTAGCAGGATGTGTTATAAGTGCTATTAAACCTGATTCTTGCTGGGATCCCATAATAAATACTTGTTCTACTTCTTGCCCAACCCAGTTTGTAGGGATATTAAAAGTAACACCTTCTTCTTTGTATTCTACACGACCTGTTAATTGCCCGTATATACTGCTAGAAATTATCATGATGATATATATAAATTTTTTCATTTTTGTTTATTGTTGACATTGTGTTGCGTTGGCTATCATTTCGGTAGTGGGGTTATATCCGTTGTTTAGGATATCAATTTCCTTTTGTTCTTGTACGGCAAGGGAAGCATAATTAGATAATCCACAATAATTGGTCAATATCGGATTGGTGTTAATCTCAAAGCTTGTCGCGACATTGTTTAGATTTTCTAGTCCAATGTTTGTTAGGTTATCGTTATTATTCAATGAAATAGTATTTGCAGTCTCTATAGTATTTAAAATAATTGATGACATATTATCGTTATTGAAAATGGTCAATTCAGCTACATTTGTTAGGCTGTTAAATCCACTTATTGTTTCTAAAATATCATTGTTTCGAAATTGTAAGTTTAAATTTTCTGTAGCTTCACTAAGGCTATTAAAACCGTCAATTTTAATGAGTGAATCATTACCTAGAATACTTAAATAATCGGTTACGGTCGTTAAGTTGTTAAACCCTGTAATTTCCGAAAGCATGGGATTTGAAATGATTGCAATAGTGCCTATATGTGATGATAGCACATCAAAATTCAGGGAAGTAAGGTTCTCATTGTTCGCAATATTAAAATATTCTTTGACGATTGCTAGATTTGGGAAATTAACAGTCGTTAAATCATCATTATAAGTAACTCTTAGATCTTCACCAATTTCTGTAAGGTTGCTTAATCCATTGAAATTGTTAAGGCTTGTAAAATTTATGTTTAAAGTTCCAGTGATTTTTTCAATGTTTTGTAGTGAATCTATATTGGTAATCATAGGCAATTTTGATATATAAAGATTTCCTGGGATTTCTTTAATAGCTTCAGGAAATCCGTCTAAGTTTGTTATTAATGGAAGATCAGCTAGAAAAAACCTTCCTGTTAATTCAGTAATGTTTTGAAGTCCATCGAGGGAGATTAATGACGGATTGTCATCAATAACGATACTACCTGCTTTTTTGAGATTTTTGAGATGTTCTATAGTTTCGAGAAAGTTATTACTAGTGAGCATAACCCCTAGCTCTCCAACACTTGTTAAATTCTCTAAGCCTTCGAGATCAATAAAGTTATTCCTAGAAAACCACAAACCACCGTCTATTTTGTGAAGTGTTTTTAATTGATTGGATCTAGGATTTTCTATTTGACCTACAAAAAAATTACCGGCAATTCTAGTATATCCATTACTCTCGAAATTATCTAGATCCGCTTGTGAGGAGATCGACAGATTACCTTCCCAAACTTTTTCATAAATACTAAATTTTCTTAAATCCGAAAGACTAGTAAGATCATTGGTATCTGTACTGCGTATTTTCCAGTAATAGGTTTCTCCCGCTATCAAGTGGTCAATAGTGTACGTTTCTTCATTAATAGCACTTGCTATTGTTTGTAGTTGCGTTGGGTCTTGATCTAATAGAATTTCATAAGTCAACGGATCTCCATCAGGATCTTCTCCTTTCCAAGAGAGTGTAATGCCTGAAAATTGTTGTAGCTCTTCATCATTTGTTGGCCCTAAAAGTGTTGCTTTTAGTGGTGCTTTATTCTCTGTTTCTAGCTCTTGGGAAGGTAGCTGCTCATCATCATTTGAGCAGCTACTACTTATAATCAGGGCCATTGTCAATACATAATAATATAGTGTTTTCATGAATGTTTTCTTTTGCGAATTTTAGTAAGATTATAGTCTGCATTCCTCTCTAGTGGAGATCATTTCTGTAGTGGGGTTGTACAGATTTCCTTCAGTGGTGATTTCTTTTTGTTCTGTAAGTGCGATACTAGCATAGCTTGCTAAACTGCAATAATCAGTTAATAATGGGTTAGCAATAATCTCAAAATTGTCGGTGACACTTTCTAGATTTCCCATTTGAATATTGATTAGATTATCATTTTCGTTTAATTCTATTTCTTGAACATTTAGAAGTTTATTAAAATTTATCTCTTTTAACATTATGTTCTTAGAAATCTTTAATTCTTCTAGTGTTGTCAAATTTTGTAAACTTTCAATATTTGTTAATAGGGGATTATTAATAATAAATAAACCTAAACCTTCGGATATTTCGCCAGTAATGTTCTCAAAACCATTTATGTTGGTTAAAATGTTATTAGATTGGATAGATATATTTCCTCTTACTACAGTTAGATTTTCAAAATTTATTTCAGTGATTTTACCAATGTTAATTAATCTTAAAGAATTAACAGATTGAAAATTATTCAAACCTACAGAACTTAAGTTAGATTCGTCACCTATTACTAACGATCCACCCGTCGCTTGCAAGTTTTGTAATCCATCTAAGTTTGTAATATTTCCATTTCCTGTTATATATATATCATTGCTAACATATAGCAGATTTGATAATGGGGATAGATTTGTTAAAGCGGTATTGCTCTGAATTGAAATATATCCTTCCATAGACTGATTGATATTTTCAACTCCTTGTAAGCTAGATAGTAATGGGTTTCCTTCAATAAAAATACTTTTTTCTAGTTTTTGAATTTTACTTAATCCTGTTATATTTTTTAAAAAATCATTACTTCTTATACTAAGGTCTCCTTTTAATATTTCTAAATTGTTTAACCCATCAAAATTAGAAAAGTTAGTATCTTTTATAAAAAGAGAACCTTCTAGTTTGTTAAGTGTTTTTAAATCATTGCTTTCTGATTTTGTAACATTAGCAATTGATAAATCACCAATTATTTTGGTATAACCATTGGCGGCAAAACTTTCTAAATCTTCGTTAGAAGTTATGGTATAATCTCCTTCGAAGATATTTTCATAAATATTAAATCCGTTAATATCAGATTCACTGATTAATCCATCGGGATCCTTACTTATAACTTTCCAATATATGGTTTCTCCTGTAGTTAAGAAATCTATGGTATAACTTTCTTGTTCAATTCCTTCGACCAACACTTCGAGCTGATTAGATCTTTTCCCTAACAAAATATCATAGGTTAATGGATCGTTATCAGGATCTTCTCCTTTCCAGCTAAGCGTAATATTTAGAAATTGTTGTACTTCTGCTCCATTAATTGGTCCTAAAAGTTTTGCTTCTAATGGAGCAGTATTGGTCCCTTCTTGTTCTGTGTTGATAATAGTTTCGTCATCATTAGAACATCCTATGAGGAATAAGGCTAGTATTATTATAAAAGTGTGTCCTGTTTTCATTTGTTTATATTTATTTTTTCTAAGGTCAAATGGAATTCACCAGTAATCATTTTGGGTGATATTAACTTACTTTTTGTAGTTCATTTCATCGCTGTTAATTAAGAAATTTGTCTGGTGTGATGTGATAGATGTCGTTTACAGCATTTCTTCCTGATCCTCCGGTTGCACCTCCTATAATTACGATGGTATTTCTAAAAGCTGTACTGGTAAAATTTACTGCTTGAAACCCAATATTGTCACTTGACAAGAACCATTCTTTACCATCATTAGAATACCAGGCATCTGTAATTGGGGGATTTAGATGGGTGTCGTTATAACCACTAAAAAGCCATAGTTTACCGTCTAAAACCGCACAAGAATGTTGAAATCGTAATCTTCCAAAAGCTGGTTCGTTTATTTCTTCCTGCCAATTTTCTCCATTTGTAGAACTAAATACCCCTGATCCGCGACCACCAATTTTCCACATTTTGTCATTAAAAACAACAACATCAAAAGAGGCTGCACCAAAATTAGCACTGTCTGTAACGAGTGTCCAATTAATTCCATCCGCAGATTTCCATACTTCTTCTCTACTAAAACTTATAGTTACATCTCGACCGCCAAACACCCATATATGATTATCATATACTAAAGATCTGTGACCATACCTTGGAGCGAAGGTTGGATTTGCATTTTCTTGTATCCAAGTATCACCATCTTCACTACTCCAAATATCATTCAGTTCGTTTCCACTACTATATGCTGCGTTGCCACCAATAATCCATATTTTATTATTGAAAACTACTGCACTATGCCATAAGCGAGCTGTAAATTTTGGTCCCGTCGTTAGTTCTGTCCATTCTTTTCCATTTTCAGAAACCCATACGTCATTATATCGAGCACCTCCAGTACTTAAACCGCCTCCAATAAGGTAGATTTTATCATTAAAAATAAGAGTAGCGTGACTATCTCTATCCGGAAAAGGAGGTTCTTGATTAGAATAATTAACGGTAGTGTTTTCTATGGTTCTGAATGAAAATGTTTCTGAAGTACTTTTTGCTCCTTTGTCATCTGTTGCTTCTATATACCATTGATGAGATTCATCAATGCCCCCACCTGGCCAATTGAACTGATTTTCTGTTAGGTTTTCTGCATATTGTACGAAACTTTCATCTCCAGATTTAATGAATACGGAATAGGTTATTGGGTCATTTTCATTGTCAGAAGCAGCTTGCCAAGAAAGTGTGATTTCTACATCGTTACTATTAGAATTGTTTTCTGGGACTATTAACAATGCTTCGGTAGGAGCGGTATTTGGTTGTTCATCAATTGTAAAACTAAAATCACTGGTAGTTGTTAACCCATCGGTATCCTTGGCGGTAACACTTCCTTCATAGTTCGTGTTATAAGATAAATCATCTATTTGAAACGATGTACTTTCCTGATCAATGCTGATGCTTTCAGAGTTTAATATGACTTCATAAGTAACTTGTTCTCCTTCTGGATCTGTTGCTTCAGTCCATGAAATAGTAACATCATTATTTATTATTTCTGTAGTTACCGTAAAATTAGCTGGCGCTTGATTCGTTGTGGTAGAATCGTCATTGCTACAACTAATTAAATAGCTAGCAATAAGTAATAGAAGTATTTTTTTCATTTTTGACATGGCTTATAATTATATAGCTAAGGTCTAAAATGAAGTGATACCGCGAATCAGTAATATGTTGTAAATGTGAATACTAGGGTAAACCCTGAGTTTTTTAATGCGTTAAGAAATAAAACCCATATTCATAGCATTTTTTATAAGTCCTGCTGCATTTTTAACTCCAAATTTTTGGAGGAGATTATTTCGATGACTTTCTACGGTTTTAATGCTAACTATTAATTTTTCTGCAATTTCAGCATTTGTCATTTCATCACTGATCAGTTGTAATATCTCTTTTTCACGACGGGTTAATTTTGGAATACTTCTTTTGGATTGTGGAGAACCTATACTATCATTTAATAAAATAGTTTCTACAGAACGAGGTAAAAATGTTTGATCATTCATAACGGTCTTAATCGCGTCTACCAGTTCTTCTTGTGTAGTGTTTTTTAGAAGATATCCTTTGGCTCCGCTTCTTAGCATGTTTTTTATAAAACCAGGTTCTGTGTAATTACTAACACCAATAATTTTAATAGTGGGATATGTTTTAGAGAGCTCACCACATATTGCTATCCCATTATCATTTTTAAGATTAATATCTAGAAGTAATACATCAGGAGTTTCTTTTTCAAAAAAATCATAACAGTTTGCTTTATGCGTAAAACTGTTAATTACAGAGATTTCAGTTTCTAATTTTAACATGGATTCTAATCCTTCTATGATCATTTGATGATCGTCTAAAATGCATATTTTAATCATGAGATTTTCGTACTAGTTAGGTAAGGAATAGTAATGATAAAAGCACTGCCATCATTTCCTGAGTTTATATGTAGATTACCTTTTAAGAAAGAAACCCGTGACGCAATATTTTGCAAGCCAATTCCATTTTTGACATTTTGAGTATCAAACCCTTGGCCGTCATCTTCTACAGTTATTTCTAAGGATTCTTCGGTATTGTTTAGCTGAACTAAAACTTCGGTAGCTTTAGCATGTTTAGCGATATTATTTAATAGTTCCTGAATGATTCGGTATATAGCAGTTTCTTTCTCACTATCAAAAGAAGAAGGGTTTCCGAAATCTTGAAAATCAATAGTAAAAGGATTTGTTTGTTGTATTTTATTACAATACTGTTTGATCGCTTCTAACAAGCTGAAATTATGCAAGGATGGAGGTGCTAGATTATGTGAAATTCTACGAACCTGATCAATTGCATTATCTAGCATGCTTATGGCTTGGATATGCGTATTTGTTTCGGTCTCTGAAAATGCTTTTTTGTTTAAAGAATTCATTTTAAATTTTATGACCGATAAATCACCATTAATACCATCGTGTAAGTCTTGAGCCAATCGTACTCGTTCTTTTTCTTCACCTGAGACCAAAGCTTCTAGTTTTATAATTTCTTGCTGTTTCTGAAGGTTCTCAATTTCTTGTTGTTTTCTCTTTTGTCTTTCTTTGTTGAACCAAAAGGTAATGCCTAATACTAATGCTAAAATACCTCCAGTAATTGACCATAAAGTGATTTGTCGTTGTTTTTTGATTAAATCTAATTCTTGATCTTGAATCTGAATTTTCTGTTCTGCAATTTCTCTTTCTTTTTTCTCGGTCTCGTATTTGATTTCTAATTGATTAACATTATTTAATACACTTTCATTGATTATACTATCATTTAAGGTGTTGAATTGTTCAAGGTTTTTTAAGGCATTTTTGTAATTAGAATTTCTTTTATATAGCAGATATCCTGACCTATACATCTCTCTTTTTGATTTTTTGGATGCAGATTTAATAGAAATACCTTTTTTAAATAAAGTTTCAGCTCTATTAAAATTATTGTTGTCAATTTCTAACAATACTAGGTTAGCAATAGTTAAAATTAAATTTGAATTAAAATTGTTTTCGATTTGAAGTTCATAAGATTTGTTTAAATAATAAATACTACTATCTATCTTTTTTTCTTCTCTATAAATATTTCCAATTTCAGTAAAGTTAAGAGCTAGTCCCCATTTCTTATCAATCATTTTATTTAATTTAATTGATTTTCGATAGTATTTTAAAGCGCTATCTGTTGCTTTTTTTTCACTAAAAATTGAACCTAGACCATAATATACATCACTTAAACGATTAGGATTTTTTTCTCCTTTATGAATTTTTATTGCTTTCCTATAAGTTTGTATCGCTTTGTTATATTGTTTTGTGTTTTTATAGATTATTCCTATTGAATTTAAGACAAAACCTATGCTATCAATATTGTCATTTTTTTCATAAATAGCGATTGCTTTTTGGTATTGTTCTAAAGCCTTAGGGTAATCTCCCATCTCACTGTAAATAACACCCAACTGGAAGGCAGCGTTTGCTATATTCTTTTCGTTGTTTTCTTTCTCCGCAAATACTTTAAATGAATTCATTTGGCTAAGCGCTAATTCTAAATTCCCTATCGTTCTGTTTATAACAGCTTTTCGATAAGAAGTGTATACTAAGCCTCTCTCATCATTAAGTTTTTTGTAAATGGCATGAGATGAATCTAGATGTTGTAGCGCTTTTTTAGAGTCAGTATACATTGTAAGCCAACCTATTCTTCCGTGAGCTTTGGCAATAATTGAATCATTTTTTTTAGTATTCAGGATATTGTATAAACTATCAAGTTCTTGTGCAGGAGTAGAAAAAGAAGATAATAATAAGAATACGATTAAATAATGTTTTATTATTTTTAATAAATGGATCATACTCAAAAATATCGAATTTAAATCATATGGTTATCAGGGGATTAATTGCTTGTTAAAAACTAGGGTTTACCCTGGTTTTTTCTTTTTTAAGTATCTTGCTTAGTATATGTTGTTTTTATGAAGAAATATTTTTTAATTGGATTAGGTGTTATTGCTTTAATAGTCATTCTTAGAATGAATTCTAAAGGAAAACAATTAACTAACCATGTTAAAGGAATCATAGAAAACACAATCTCAACACCTAGTTATATTAATGAATTAGGAGATTCTATTAGTACCAGAGTTGAACTTCCGAAAGGATATAAAAGAAAAGCATATCCAAAAGGTTCTTTTCAAGAATATCTTCGTCATTATCAATTGAAAAAACACGGTTCTCCTATTATAAATTATGATAATACTAGATACTTTGCACAGAATTGGCATGATGCCATTTTAGAAATTCCTGTTCCTGCTAATGGATTGCAACAATGTGCGGATGCTTTAATGAGAATGAGAGCAGAATATCTCTGGGATGCAAATAGAAAAGATGACATAGGATTTAATTTTACTTCGGGACATTATTGTTCTTGGGAAAAGTATGCAGAAGGTTTTAGACCTAAGATCCGAGGTAATAAAGTAACCTTTCATAAGACAGCTAACCCGAATTCTTCCAAATCAAATTTTTATAAATATTTGAATCTTGTCTATACGTATGCGGGGACGTTATCTTTGCATACAGAATTACCAAAAGTAAAAATAAAGGATTTGACTATTGGTGATATGCTAGTAAACCCAGGAACTCCTGGTCATATAGAAATAATAGTAGATGAAATAGTAAATGATCAAGGGCAGAAACTATTTTTGTTAGCACAAGGAAATACACCAGCACAGAATGTATGCTTGCTTAAGAATTTTGAAGATACTGATATTTCTCCTTGGTATCGATTTGAAGAAAATACTACTATTTATACTCCTAGTTATTATTTTGAAAAAGGTGTGTTTATACGATTTAAATAGTTAATTGTTGTATTTGTGATTTCTGCGAAACTAAATTCATATCTACTTATTTATTACAAATAATAAGTAGATATATATACTACGTTTGCATTGATCTAATAAATATTAAATATGAAGAAGTTTGTTTTAAAAAGTTTAACTATTATTATAGTTCAATTGTTAATTTCTTGTGGGTCTGATGATGATCAAACTTCAGTTTTAACAACTCTAAAAGGGCGGGTGTATGATGTAGAAAGAAAGGTTGATGTTAAGGATTTTAAGCTAGTTTTAGGAACAATAGATTGTAGGTTCTCTAATTCTCTAAACGGCTGCTTTACCGATCCAGTTGACTCTGTTTGGACAGATGAAAAAGGTAATTATTCTATAACTTATAACCATGTTTTAGGGAAAAAATATAATCTTCTAAAACAATATTACGGGACATCATATTATACTGAAATAATTCAAAAAGATAGTATTATTCCTGGTAAGGAAAATATAAAAGATGTTGATGCTTGGTATCCGGTTATTTTAGCATTGAATTTGAAAATTAGAAATAATAATAATGAACCTTTGACAGTTGGTAATGGTATTGTTGATAATGATAATATCTCTTATTCGTTTGGGACACAAAATATATTTGAACAAGAAAAGGATACTCTGATTTATTTGAGAACAAAACCTAATTCAGATATTGAGGTGAGATTTACATATTCTACTGGAAATTTTAATGAAGATTTTCATCATTATCGTGAAATTGCTCAAACGAACTTAGCAGATACACTTAGATTATCTTATACAATAGATTGCTCAACTTTTTAGTTTATGTATTTAGTTTTTGTAGAGAGTAGTATCTTTGCCTGCTATGAGTAGGATTTTAACCAAACAAGAACTTCATAATCTAGCAATGAATATTGTTGGAAAAGAATTGGAAAAAAAGGGTTTCGAGTTTATTGCTATTAATAGTAAGTTAGGGAAACATCCACAGTTTGTATGTATTGATACATCGAATCAACGATATTTTGTAATTGTAAAAGCTATAGC
The DNA here is from genome assembly GCF_003443695.1 of Aquimarina sp. AD1. Taxonomy (NCBI): domain Bacteria; kingdom Pseudomonadati; phylum Bacteroidota; class Flavobacteriia; order Flavobacteriales; family Flavobacteriaceae; genus Aquimarina; species Aquimarina sp. AD1. The sequence goes on from NZ_CP031966.1 coordinate 5,080,738, forward strand.
ATATCCAGATAATCCGCATAATTATGATATGGTTTGGATGGAAGCGTTTAAAAAGCACGCCAGAGAACAAGAAGCGAAGGTTTTTTATGCAGGTGTAGGACTACAAAATTCTGAAAACCCAAATAAGCCGGTTTTTTTTAATGAAGCATATGCAATGGAGTATGCTGGATTACAAGTAATAGAAACTCATCTCAATTAAATAATATGATTCGTAATTTCCTTTTTTTACTTTTGGTGATATGCTTGTTTTCATGCAATAAGGAGCCAGAACAGCATTTGAATTATACCAACGGAAATGCATTTGGAACTACCTTTTCGGTTCAGTTTATTGATTCAAAAAAAATAGATCTATCAAAATCATATGATAGTATAGTAACGGTTATTAATACCTCTATGTCTACCTATCAAAATGATTCTGATATTTCTAAAATTAATCAAGGAGATGCTACAGTTACTATTGATGATCATTTCCAAACTGTATTTAAAGCATCTAAAAGAATTTATAAAGAAACAAATGGAGTTTTTGATCCTACCGTTGGAGTTTTAGTAAATGCGTGGGATTTTGGACCAGAAGGTAAAATAGTTGCATTAGATAGCATTAAAATAGATAGTTTATTGGTTTCTGTTGGACTCGATAAGGTTACTTTACAAAAGGATAAGGTTATAAAACAGCATAAGAATACTTTTATTGATTTTAATGCATTAGCAAAAGGATACGCTGTAGATGTATTTGCAGATTTTCTAGAATCAAAAAAAATAGGAAACTATTTGGTTGAAATAGGAGGAGAGATCAGAGGAAAAGGCAGTAATTTAATCAAAGAGCAATCTTGGAGAATAGGAGTAGAAGATCCTAATTTTGATCAAACGCAATCTTATAGCAAAGTTATTTATTTAGAAGATCAAGCCATGGCAACTTCTGGTAGTTATCGCAAATTTAAGGTTGATGAACATGGAAACAGATATGCACATATTATCGATACAAAAACAGGATATCCTCATAAATCTAATCTATTAAGTGTTTCTGTATTGACAGAAAAATGTATGGATGCCGATGCTTATGCTACAGCATTGATGTCTATGGGCTTAGAAAAATCTATAGCGTTTTTAAAAACTCACCCTAAGCTAGAAGTGTATTTTATTTATGAAGATGATCATAAAGAATTGAAAACACTTAACCTGAATGGTTTTCCTGAAAACTAAATTCAACTATTTAACCAGTTTTTAAAATCACTAGTTTTTTGTCTGCTAACAATAAAATCCTGATCTCTGGGATTTAGAATGCCTAATTTAACCCGATGGTTGAAATAGGAGTCTATCTTCTGAATTGAATTTTTAGAGATGATTTGACCACGATTAATTCTATAGAATTGATTGGTGTCTAATGATTCAAATAGCTGATCCATAGTCTCATCAATAATAAACCTTTTATCCAGAGTGACACCAAAAGTGATACTCTCCTGAGAATAAAAATATAATAGATCGGCTATTTTAATTTGTGTAAAACCATTTCCTTCTTTAACTAATATACCTTCTCTTTTATTAGTAGTTTGTATACTGCCAAGAAGTTTTTTTAAGATCAATGGATCAACTATAGGTTGCTTGTTAGATTTTTTAAACTTATCCAATGCGTGATTTAATTCTTCTTGTTGGATCGGTTTTAACAGGTAATCTATGCTGTTAACCTTAAATGCTTGGATAGCATATTGATCAAAGGCTGTAGTAAATATGATAGGTGCATCAATATCTATTTTTTGGAAAATTTCAAAACTTAATCCATCAGCTAACTGAATATCCATAAATACTAAGTCGGGTGATTTATTTTTATGAAACCATAGTACTGTATCTTCTATAGTATCAATGATGTCTAATAATTCATAATTAAATTTTTCAGCTTTCAACTTATTTTGAAGTTGGTTGGCTGCTCGTGGTTCATCTTCAATAATCAGTATCTGCATAATTGTTTTTTTGATCAGATGATTTTAATAATGGAAGGGAAACAATAAAATGGTTTCCATCGTTTCTTATTTCAATAGGTTCATTAGAGATTAATCCATATCGTTTTTCAATGTTTTTTAACCCAACTTTGGTGGATGGTACTTTAGTAGATTTTGGTTGAATCTTATTTGTTATATATAAAGAGTTGTTCTCAACTTTTACTGATATGATGAGTGGCTTTGATTTAGAAATTACATTATGCTTTATTGCGTTTTCTAATAAAAGTTGAAGGCTCATCGGAACTATCATCATATTTAATGAGGCTTCAGGAATATCCCAATGCACTGTTAGGTTTTTCCCAAACCTTTCTGACTGTATGTGGATATATGATCTGGCGAATTTTAATTCATTTTTTAGTAATGTCAAATTTGCATTCCCAGATTCTAATATAAATCTATAGACATCAGATAATTTATCTACAAATTCCTTAGCATCTTCTTTAGAGTTTTGATCAATGATATCTCTAAGAGTATTTAAAGTGTTAAATAAAAAATGTGGCTGAGCTTGATTTCTAAGTGTATCCAACTGTGCCTGTACAATCATTTGTTTTGCTTGTTCCTCATCTCTTATAGATTTCTTTAGCCGGACATAAAAATAAATAGCCTCATATATCGCCATAGTCATAGTGCTAATCAAAATTACAGGGACTAATACTTTAGCTCTTGATAAAGGATTGTAGTTTAATCCCCAAATAAAAGATAATATCATATTGCCGAATACATCAACTAAAAAAACGGTGCTAACAATAGAAATAAAGAACAAAAAAATACGCTTCGAATTATCTTTAAAATCGGGGAGTCTTTTTCGTAAAAAAATCATGATGGCACGAATAATAAACCAATCACAGGTAGAAAAGAAAAGGGATACACTCCAACTAATAATAGCTTCACCAAAAGGAAGTCGAACGAATGAATTACTAAATAGGTAATCTGTAATGAAACTAAGGATTAAAATTCCGATGATAATAAACCAAAAGTCATCAAAACCTAAGTATTTTATGCGCTTCTTTTTATTAATTAGCATATTGGTTTAGTTATAGTTTAAGTAATGGGATACCTTGCTTGGCTTGATAAAAAGTAAACCCAATCCATCCAGCATATAGCAATCCAAAAACAAGTACTGTGATGATTTGTTTTTTATTAGAAACAGTCCATTTTTTAGACAGCCATAATGCGAATAACGGAATTATTTGTATACCGTGCAATCCAAAAAAATGCGCTACTCTAAGATCTCCACTAATAGTACTCCAATTGACTAATGGAAGACCAGCGCCACCATCTGCTGTACCAACATTATGAGCCATCTGCGAAATCATTTGACCACCTATCCAGCTTCCGAAAAATACAATTAACCAACCCATCAGAATAGCATACTGAATAGATCTGGGAGTATTTAACTTTAATCGTAAAGTATCAATAATGAACAATATCATCAGTAATATATTGATTCCAATTAATAATCCCATAGCTAGGAATAACATTCCATCAAATAGCGTTTCTTCGTTATAATGGGATCGTACTCCTCTTGATCCCTGATATACAATGATTGCTAGTTCAATTAATAGTGTCCAAACAACTAGATTGTTTATAATATTTTTTTTCCTTTTAGAATATGGATACAGTGTTATCAAATATCCAACTGTTAGGGTATAGATACCAATGGAGATAGAAAATTTTAAGGGTTTGATCCAAACATTAACTCCCATTAAGGTTCTGTCATCAATTAAAACTCCAGATAGACAAAAAATTGCGGTTATAAAGTATATGATGACTGCCCAATATAATATGAGGTTTTCTTTTTTTACTTCTTTGAATATTTGATTTAGATGTTTCATGATTTATTTTGTTTGATTGATTTGATGATTAAGAAGAGTAGAAGTCCAATTGGTCCTAACATAAATGTTCCAAAAAGACAAGGTGCTATTAGCAGTTGATGTATTCCAATCTTTTTATTTTGATCTAGTATCCACATACCTACCATTAGATCAAAAGCTAGATAATGTACCCAACCAGCAAGTACTGCGTTTTCTTCAGTAAATAAGGCCATCACGGAAGCTAAACTTCCGAAATCCATGCCTCCACCAATTTGTATTGCCTGAAAAATATAAAAGGCGTAAATCAGGGAGAGTGCTATGGGAATTATTTTGAAGTCAATTAAGAATCTGGTTATTTTCCATTTAGGTAGTAGTATCATTAGTACCCACATTGGCATAGCAATCATATTAGCTATAGAAAAAGTATCTGCGGTAGTCATATTTGTTTAGTTTTAGTTAATAGCCTTATTAAATGATGACTCGAATATCTAGAAATTAAGAAGGAAATGAAATGATTTAATTTTCAATCGTCGTCATTTTATGTTGAATTGTAACATAGGTCGTTAATTCATAACCTAACATTGGGAAGTATGAAAGAAATTAAATTGATACTATAACAATCAAAATGTTACATAGAGAAAATGAATAGGCACTTTTACTCATTGAGAACGGGTGTTCTCTCATTTATACTTTTGATTTTTTCAGGTCTTAGTTAATTTCAATTTTGATAAGTAATATCTGCCTTTTTAGAACAGTATGAAGTTTCTAGAACATTATACTTCTGATATAAAAATGGAACAAAAGTTGTTACAGGTATTATCTAGAAAAAACTAACTAAACTTATATCATCAATATGGGGTACAATGATGAGATTAAAATTTTCAACGGTATATTACATGGTAACAATGAAATTTTAAAAGATTTTTATAAAAGGAATTTTATCATAATTAAAAGTTTTATTATCAAAAATTCTGGAACAGAAAAAGACGCTGAAGATATATTCCAGGATGCTCTTGTTATTCTGTATCAAAAAATAAAAAATGATTCTTTAGTGCTCGACTATTCTATACATACATATTTTTATGGGATTTCTAAAAATATTTGGATGAGAAGGTTAAGTAAGTTGAAAAAAGTTTCTTGTTGTGGACGGATAAATGACCTTGTGTCGGATACAAACTTTTCTATAATAGATAATATAGAACAAAGAGATCGTGAATCATTATATAGAAAATATCTCTTAAATCTTAATTGTAAATGTAAAGATCTATTGTTTTTATTTTTTGATGGAAAGAGTATGAAAGAAATTGCTCAATTAACGAATTATACCGAAGGATATGTGAGAAAGCGAAAATTTGAATGCAAAAAACACTTAATGGAGTTGATAGCTAAAGATCCATTATATTCTGAACTTGGTAGTGATAAAAAATCTGATATAAAAAAAGATGTTTCTTGATAGATATTTCTTTAAGCCTTATAACAAACGGGAAGTATTTCTCCAGGAGCTAGGCAGTATTTGATTACTTCTTCTTTAGATAATTCATTGGTATAATCAACCTCATTAACTTTAAAACCAATAGAACGTAGTTTTTCAAAGTAATCTCTTCCGTAGACTCTTACATGATCATATTGACCAAAAATTTGAGCACGTTCTTTAGGATCAGTAATAGTATTGTCTTCAAAAGTAACCGCTCTATTAAGATCTTGCGGGATTTGAAGGATAGCCATACCTCCAGGTTTTAGAACTCTTAGTAATTCTTGCATCGCCTTAGTGTCATCAGGAATGTGTTCTAAAACGTGATTACAAAATATGATATCATATTGATTACTATCAAATGGGAGGTCACAAATATCTGCTTTTACATCTGCTAATGGAGAGTTAAGATCTGTAGTAGTATACTCTAAGTTTTTTAAATGTCTAAATTTTTTATAAAAAGCCTGTTCAGGAGCAAAATGTAATACTTTAGCTTTAGCAGTGAAAAAATCAGTTTCATTTTTTAAATACAACCAAAGTAATCGATGACGCTCTAGAGAAAGGGTAGAAGGTGAAAGAACATTGTCTCTTTGATTTCCATATCCATATGGTAAAAACTTAGAAAAACTTTTTCTATCGATAGGATCTGTAAAAGTATTTCCTTTAAGGAATATAGAGATTATAGGTCTTACAGCATAACTCAAACGAATTAATAAAGGCCTAGGAATTGTGTTTAATATAAACTTGAAGAGTTTTTTCATGTTTGGAAAAAAACTAAACCGCTAATAATTCTTGTCTAAATGCATCTTCTTCATCAGATTCTATACCTAATGCCTGATAAATATATTTAAACGTAGAAAGAATTTCGGGCTTACCATCTATAATAGCTACATCGTGCTCAAAATGAGCACTTGGTTTACCATCTGCAGTAAGTATTGTCCAGCCATCTCTTAATTGCTTTATACGGTGTGTTCCCATATTAGTCATAGGTTCTATTGCTACTACCATTCCTTCTACAAGTTTTTTACCCCTTCCACGGCGACCGTAATTAGGCATTTCTGGATCTTCATGCATTTTACGCCCTAATCCGTGCCCCACTAATTCTCTTACCACACCATATCCTGCTTCTTCGGTAAATTTCTGAATTGCATACCCAACATCACCTACACGTTTTCCAACTTTTAATTCGGCAATACCTTTATATAGTGACTCTTTGGTAATCTTGAGTAAGTGTGCAACTTCTGGAGTTATTTCTCCTACGGGAAAAGTATATGCATGATCACCATAAAATTCATTTTTAATGGCTCCGCAATCTATGGAGATGATATCTCCTTCTTCTAATGGAGTATTATTAGGAATACCGTGTACTACTTGAGCATTCGGACTCATACATAAAGTGTTAGGAAAATCATATAATCCTAAAAACCCAGGAATAGCTCCGTGATCTCTAATAAACTCTTCTGCTAGTTTATCTAATTGAAGTGTAGTTACTCCTGGTTTAACTTCCGGAGCAAGCATTCCAAGTGTTTTAGAGACAATCAGGGCACTCTCGCGCATTAATTCAATTTCTTCACGTGTTTTAGTAATGATCATAATATCCTCATTAAGGATGGCAAATTTACAAAGAATATTAGGATTCAGTCAATTGATCAAGTTTTAATCTCTGATAAGAATTCCCATTTTAGTGCTCTTAGGATGATAGTTTTATAGAATTTTTAAATCAACATAGGATTAATTTTATATAAAACATGTCTTTTTATAAAAAAATGTTGCGCTGTAAAACCCTATTTTACTTAAGTTTTTTGCGAAAAAATCAGAAGCACTTTAAAAAAAATAAAAAAATACGCAGCGTTTTTATTTTTTCAGGTTTAATAGATAGAAAACACATTATAATATTCATTTAAAAAAGTAAACCATGAAAAAATTATTGATTTGTATAGTAGGATTAGGATTAATGGTAAGTTGTGCCGTAGAGGATATGGATGATAACGTATCGATCCAGAATAGCGATAAAGAAAATTTTGAAATGTATAATAGTTTAGATGGAGCGATGGACGGGTTTGATTTAATTTCTGAGTCAGCTTTTAATGAGGTGCAAAGTTCTTCTAAGAGTTCTCAAAGCAGTTGTGTATCTATAGAATTGTTGGTGTCTAATGAAGAGACTCCATTACTAGGTTTCGAGGAGTATGATTATTATAGTAAAATGATTTTAGATTATAGAGAGGAACAATGCCAATTTGATGATTGGAGCGGTAAACTAGAATACTATGTGGCTGGAGTGTTCAACGAGCAATGGAAGGATTCTACTGTGTTTAAAAACGTTAGGGGAGATGAAGGTTATACATTTGATGGTTATAGAGTTGCTGAACAAAATTCAGCATTAAGTACAGAAACAACGAAGGTTTTTGATGTTGTTATTGATGGGGTAATTACTGAACCTAATGGTGATTCGTATCGTTATACGACAAATAGGAATTTTACATTTGAAAATAGATTCTCGACGGATGAGGTTGTTATTTTAGAAGAATCTTCTTTAGTAGAAGGTATAACACAAACATATTTTATGAAATCGGAATCTGTAGAAAACGAACCTTTAGTATATAAAGTGGCTTGTTTTAATAGATTGAATTTCTTGAGATATCCAGTTCAAGGATCTTTAGATTTCACCAGTAGTTTTGGTGTTAATTTTAATATTGATTTCGGAGATGGAGCTTGCGATAAAGAGGTTGTACTAACCGGAGATAATGGAGAGTCTATTGTTTTTGATTTATAATAGATAGTTTAGTTAAATTCTAAAAACCGTCTGCAAAATATTTGCAGGCGGTTTTTTTATGTCTTTTGATTTAGTTTTAAAAGAAATATAAGGTTACTTATTGATTAGATTAGAGAGAGTATATCCTATCAAAGTTTTATGGTAAAGTTGTTATATCTCCTTAGTAAGTGTCTTACAGGTGCGTTGAATATTTTTTTAGAACCTTGTAAAAGAGGTTCGTATTTTCTATTAAATATGGTCTTATAGTTTATTTGGTTTGTGCATTAGAAAGTCTATTCTATCTTTCAAGTTCTAATACATAGATAGGGTTTACTCAGTAGTTCTGTAAAGTTGAGTAGAGGTGTTTTTTATATTAGAGTACTTTTATGAAGATCCGGTTTTTTGATATTGAAAATTTTATTACACTTAGACGATTGAGAGATTATCAATCTCTTTATTTAGTACATCCTTTTCCTGTAATTATATATACATCATCTTCTTTAATTAATTTAAGATTTAAAGATGTTGTTAGCTTTTTTAATATTTGTGAGATCTTATCATTATTAAAGGATCCAGAATAATTACAGTCTAATATATTACGATTTTTTAATAGGATTTTGGCATCGTAATTATTTCCAAGGTCATTAATGATTTCGTTTACGGTAGTATTTTGATAAAATAATTTGCCAGTTTTCCACGCAAATCGATTCGGAGATTTTTCTAATACCGAAATTCCTCTATCATCTATTCGTAAACTCTCCCCAGGAGCTAATATTTTCACTTCTTTTGTTTTATTATGAACTACTTTTGCAGATCCTTGGATTAAAGTCATTAAATCCGCTTCCGGGGCAGAATGCATAGCAAAAGAATTACCAGTAATTTGTACTTTACCGTGTTTTCCAAAAAGAATGAATGGTTTGTGTTCATCTTTTCGAATGTTTAAAAATACGGTACCCATAATATCAGCTCTGCGATACCCTTGTTTTGTTGCTGTAAAGTTTATCTTACTATTTTTTCTTACTACAATCGTACTAGAATCTGGTAGTGTATTGTATTTTGTTCTTTCTGTAAATGCATACTTGTCAGAAGCAGTATACGTTACTGTAATAACACCTTTTTCGATAATTTCGTCTTCTGGCTCCAAGTTAGTTACATCTATCTGTCTATTTTTAGGTTTCTTAGAAGATTGATCTGGATCTTCAGTTGGTTCATCTTTTGTAATGAGCGTAATATTAGTTTCTTTTTTTTCCGAGATAGAATCAAGAACTATAGTCGTAAGATTACTATTTTTATTTTTAGTAGTAGTTTCTGTATTGGTTGTTTCTATGTTAATGTCTGAAGTACTATCATTTTTAAAATAGTATATAGTAAACACGCCAATAATCATTAGAATTATGAAACCAGCGGTATACCAATAAAACAAATTTTTGTCATCGGATTTTTCTTGTACAGCATCAAAAATGAGATCAAAGCCATCTCCAGACGATTCCATAATGTCGTCTTTAAATTTTGTCTGCAAAAACTCTTTTAAAAGGTCTTTATCCTCTTTCATCAGTTTCTCATTTAGAGATTTATTGATATTTTTCTATTCCGATAGCTCTCATATTTTCTAAAAGCTTTTTCCTCGCTCTCGTATAGTTAGATCTAGATGTACTTTCTTTAATCTTCAATATTTTTCCTATTTCTTTATGCGAATATCCTTCAATGGCATATAAGTTTAATACATATTTATATTGTTCAGGAAGTTCATTTATTAGTGCTCTTAATTTGTCTGCAGAAAGTTTTTTAGAAAAGTGATCTTTTTCAAAATCATCTAATTCTTGTACTTCACTTTCTTCTATGGACTCTGAATTATCTATTAAAACTGTTTTTTTTCTCTTATGCCAATCATCAATAGCACAATTAACTACAATTCTTTCGATCCAACTTCCTAATGTACCATTATGTTTATATTTTTTTATGTTTTTAAAAACCTTGATAAATGCTTCTTGTACAATATCTTTTGCATCTGATTGATTTTTACAATAGCGAAAACTTACCGCAAGCATCCTGGGCATAAAAGTATTATATATTTTTTCCATAGCATTCCGGTCATTCTTTTTACAAGCTTTAACCAGTCTGTCTTGTTCTTCTTTATTCATGAATAAGGGTTAGTGCTTACTCTCATAAAACTTAACTGAGGATGTAGGATTTCGCTGCGTATAATTATTATAAAATTTATAATAATATATTAAAGATACTAAAATGAAATATTAGATAATTAGAATTTGAATTTCTTTCGTCTTATATAAGTGACGTTTTAGCTATGTTTTAGACTTACTAAGCGAAAATTGCTGTTTAGAAGATAATTAATGAATAAATTTAAGGTGTAATTTAAAAATCAGATAGTTATGAAGTATTTAAACCCTTTTTTTCAGATGAACTTTAACATATGTATTAGCTTTTTAAAAGATCTTGCACAAGGTTCGGCGTATGCATTAAAAAGATAAATTCAATATTAATTTTATTTTAAAATATTTAATTTATGTATTTAATGTTAAAAAATAACGCAAAAAAAATATAAAGATGAGTATAAGAATTGCTAAACTCATCTTTATATTTTTATGTATTTACTATCTATTTCTTCAATAAAGATTTTTGTGTCATCGCTTTTGGTTGTTCTAGACCAATAAGGTCCAATATAGTTGGCGCAATGTCCCCTAAGACTCCATCTTCTATTTCAATTCCATCAGTATCAATTAATATAACAGGAACAGGATTTGTTGTATGTGCTGTATGAGGAGATCCATCTGGATTAATCATAGTTTCGCAATTACCGTGATCTGCGATTAATATAGTGGTATATCCATTTTCTAGTCCACTTGTTACAACATCTTTTACACATTGATCGACAGCTTCACAAGCTTTTATTGCTGCTTCCATGACTCCTGTATGACCTACCATATCCCCATTAGCAAAATTTAGACAGATAAAATCTGTCTCACCTTTTTCTAATTCAGGAACTAATGCATCTTTTAGTTCAAATGCACTCATTTCGGGTTTAAGATCATAAGTAGCAACTTTTGGAGAATTTCTAAGAATTCTGGATTCACCTTCAAATGGTTCTTCTCGCCCTCCAGAAAAGAAAAATGTAACATGAGGATATTTTTCTGTCTCCGCTATACGAATCTGTTTTTTGCCAGCTTTGGATAATACTTCGCCTAAGGTTTCTGTGATGTTGTCTTTATCATAAATTACATGAGTGTTTTTAAAGTTTTCATCATAATTAGTCATCGTAACATAATATAGAGAAAGCTTATGAGTATTATATTCATGCATGTCGGATTGAGAAAGCATTTCTGTGAGTTCACGACCACGATCTGTCCTAAAGTTAAAGAATATTACAACATCATCTGTTTTAATCGTGGCTACAGGAGCCCCTTTTTCTTCTATTACTATTGGTTTAATAAACTCATCAGTGATATCGTTATCATAGTTTTTTCGAATACTTTCAATAACATTATCAGTGGGTGTTCCTGTTCCATTAACAAGAAGGTCATATGCTAGTTTAACACGTTCCCACCTTTTATCGCGGTCCATAGCATAGTATCGTCCAATGACAGAAGCTAATTTTCCGGTAGATGTATCCATATAATCTTTAATTTCCTTGATATGATTTATTCCAGATTTTGGATCTACATCGCGGCCATCAGTAAATGCGTGTAAAAAAACATTTTCTAATCCTTCAGAATTGGCTACGTCTAATAGTCCCTTGATGTGATTAATATGAGAATGAACGCCTCCGTCACTAACCAATCCTAATAGATGAACATTTCTATTATTCTCTTTAGCATACTTAAGGGCATCAATCAGTGTTTGCTCATTTTTTAGTGTATCATTTTTGATAGCCATATTAATTTTGGCTAAATCTTGATATACTATTCTTCCTGCTCCAAGATTCATATGACCTACTTCACTGTTTCCCATTTGGCCATCAGGAAGTCCAACGTGTAAACCGTCCGTTCTTAAGGAAGCGTTAGGGTATTTTGTGTATAAATTATCAATAAATGGAGTCTTAGCATGATCGATTGCAGAAACTTTAGGATCTGGCGATGTTCCCCATCCATCCAGAATCATTAAGATTACTTTTTTGTTCATTTCTTTTTCTATATACGATTTGATGTTTTTCAATCACTTATTTAACTGATTGCTGACAACTTTGATTAGAGGCTAAATTACAATATAGAATAGAAGCAGACAAAAACCTGTTGATACTGATTTCTGATTTTTGAAGGTTTAGATTGTTTTGTTTAGATGTTTTTTTGAGGAACTATTAATAGATCTTAGTGAACAAGGTATAAAATAGTTAATTCTTAGGATTGATAGGGTTTTAATGACGATAATTGAATTTTTGGTTTATCTAAGATAAACAATAATTTTTTTAACTCACATGTGTAAATAATTGATAAATTAGGAAGTTATAAATTTAAATATTCGTGATTAAAATGTTAAATTTTTAAAATATTATCAAATTTTTAAGTTGATTATTGGTTAAAAATCTGTAAATTAGGTAGGTGCATAAAAACCGATTATCTCTTTTATAATTTTTAAAAAAATAATAAATCAATATACTAACTTCAATAATTCACAACATTATGAGAAAAACAATTATGTCAGTATTAATGATTCTGTTCATTATGCCTGTAAACTTTGCTTCGGAAAAAGTAAAGGTAAGTGATAGTAAAGATTATGAATTAACTATTAATAAAGTGGATCCTTTTTTTATGGCAGTTATTAAGGGGGATCTTGATACTGTGGCAAAAATGATAGATGAAGGGAGTGATGTAAATCTAAGGTTAGATGGAAAAACACCTTTAATGTATGCAGCTAGGTATAATCGAGTTGATATTATAAGATTATTAGTTGGAAAAGGAGCTTATCTTAAGGCTAAAGACAGTCAAGGTAATACTGCATTAAAATTTGCAGAATTAGCTAATGCTAAAGAAGCAATAGATCTCCTTAAAGAAATGTCCTAAAAATTTAATTGTAAAACTCCTAAAAACTTCGATTCGTAATTTACGAATCGAAGTTTTTATTGTACACTATATTCTTTAATGGCTTCTTGAATTTTTTCAATACGATTATCCGGGTCAGGATGCGTACTTTGAAATTCTGGAGTACGGTTAGGTCCAGCGGCTTTTTTTAGAATTTCCATTACTCCAATCATTTCTTGAGGATTATAACCAGAATTTATCATAAATAAAACCCCTAATTTATCACTCTCTAATTCATCGTCTCTACCGTTTCCTAAAAGAACATTTTGTCCTATACCATTTACAAGTCCACCAGCATCAGCACCTACAGAGGCTCCTGTTGATATTGTTTTCCAAAACTCGTGTTCTGCTATACGTTCTGCAGAATGTCGTCCCAAAACATGTCCAATTTCATGACCTAGTACACCAGCTAGTTGATCTTCATTTTGTAATTTAGAGTAAAGTGCATAGGTTATAAATATTTGACCACCTGGCAATGCAAAAGCATTAATAGTATTGGGGTCGGCTAGAAGATGAAATTCATATCGGTAATCAGATTCTCTAGCCATCGTATTGTTGACAAGTTTGTTTCCAACGTTATCGACATAATTTTGAAGCCTTTGATCTGGATATAGTCCTCCGTGTTGTCTAGTCATTTCAGGTTCACTTTGGAGACCAATAGCGATTTCCTGTTCCGTAGTCATATTAATATTCTGAACTCTATCTGTATATTCATTATGGGTTTTGTTATTACATTTCTTGATAAAAGCAAAAGCCACAATAGCAAGACCTATTAATATTCTTATTTTTAATCCACCGCGTCTCATCAATTATTTTTTGGTTAGAGTAAAAGTTTTTGAGTTATAAAGTTACTAAATATAAAAGTTGCTTACCAAATAAATGTAAAAGAGGTCATTTTTTGGTAAGCGACTACTAGGGGATTCAAATTCGTATTTTTAAATACGAATTGTGCTAATTAGCATAATTGATGCTTGGTTAACGATAAAAAAGTTGAGTATAATAATATCTACCATTCTCGTCTTTAATTGCGGAGATACCAGTATACATATAATTACCTTCTATATTTTCTCGATGCCCTGTACTATTTAACCAACCGTCAACAACACTCTGAGCATCAGAATAAAATCTAGCGACGTTTTCGGCAGTTCCAGTAGCATTCTCTTCATCTCCTAATATATTTCCTCGCTGATTAAAATTATCGTGATTGATTTCTTCAATAGATATCATATATTTTGTGTGATCAATAGCGAGTTGCTCTGCAGTGTTGTTTTTGGATAATGTTGATAATCCAAGACTTTGTCTATGTTGATTTACTAATGCAAGTATATCATCAGAAATGTTTGTTTCATTGGTAAGTTCATCTGTATTTATATTTGAGTTTATAGAATCGTCCTCAGATGAACAAGAAACTATAATTGTCGCGATACATACCGTAAAGAAAAATTTACAAAATACTTTCATAAAATATTAAAGGGCTTTTTTAGTATAACTGAAAGAAATATGTTTTAGTATGTTTTACAGTAATTTAGGATTGATATCTAATACATTTTCAGTAATATATTGTTGTATAAAATCGATTGTAAAATGATTACTACCTAATAGATTAGCATTTTGTAATTCGTTTTTTATATCCAGTTTTTTATAAGATTTGAGCATGGGTATAGATAGAGGTGCATAGGAATAATGCCAAGGTTCATATTTAAAACCTTTTCTATCTTTTTTGTTTGTATAAACTAGATAAAATCCAAAACTATTGGCGTGAATATCCATCCATTCCTTGAATTTACAAAATGGACCTTCTTCATGAAAGTTTTCTTCTAGAAGAAGGCCTTTTGGTTGTTTAGGTGTTCCGTCTACGATATCTATATCTGTACCCCAATGATGACGTGAAGTCCCGGGAATAGTAGAATATTCTATTATTTTTTTTATGGTATTAATAGGGGATAAGCCCTCTTTAGTAAATTTTTTATATTTACGTTCCCAGATTCTGTTTTGATGTGCATAGTTTCGATAACTCGAAACAGTTTTTATGCTAATACCACTTTCCGAAGCTTTATTTTTCATTTTTAAAAATGCTTCGTGCGCTTCTTTTTTCAGTTTATAAGTATCTCCATAAAAAACTGGATTACTTTTTCCCATTAAATCATCTTTGGTAAATTCTAATTGAATCATATTCAGTGAAGATAATGAGAGTGCAGTAATGCCTAATCCACTAATTTTTATGAAATCCCTTCTTAACATATGGATATAGACTTGATTTTGTAAAGTGTTTTTAATTTATACTATTCTAGTATTCCATCAACAATACCATATTCAATAGATTCTTGTGCATCCATCCAATAATCTCGATTAAAATCTTTTAGTACTTTTTCAATCTCTTGCCCGCAGTTGTCTCCAAGAATTTGAGCACTTAACTCTTTAGTTTTAAGAATCTCGGTAGCTTGAATTTCTATATTAGAGGCTTGTCCTCTCGCTCCACCACTTGGTTGATGAATCATTACCTTAGCATGAGGTTGAATAAACCTGCGTCCTTTTTCTCCTACACTTAATAAAATAGAACCCATGGATGCTGCTAGTCCTGTACAGATTGTAGATACAGGGCTTTTCAATGCTTTTATAGTATCATACATTGCAAATCCAGATGTAACATAACCACCAGGACTATTTATATATAATTTTATTTCATCATTACTAATCATATCTAGATACATAAGCCTGTCAATGACGTGTTTAGCAGATTTGTCATCTACTTGACCCCATAGAAAAACACTACGCTCTTCTAAAAATTTTTTATCGATTATATCTTGGATTTTTCCAGCTTTTTCTTTCATCAGTAATTAGTTTACAATTGTTTTTCTAAAATTGAGTGTATACAGTATAGATAATACACACACCAATAGCTAAAAGTATAATTATTTTAGAAATTATTACGATTTATGAGATAACAAATTTGATACTTTTATTAGAGAATCTAATATTTAACATGATTTTAGAAGTCTATTTTGTTATTAGCGAAATCATTAACTAATATTAATGAGTTTATGGTTTCAAAAAAATAGTGTATGTTTTGAGGTTTTGAGGAATTGTGGTAGTCCGATTCCGTATATACTCAAATGTGAAGTGTTATTTAGAAGCTCTGATTAAAAAAATATGCTTTTACCTCAGTTATTTAAGTAATAATTGAGATTAGAATCTATCTATTTACGTAAAGATAACCAGCTCTATCCTTTGTTCCTTCTATGTTTAAAACATAATAATAAGTTCCAGCAGGCAATTCTTCTCCTTTAGCTATAGTAGCTCTACCTTCAGAAATTCCATTAAAGCCTTCTGAAGTTTGCTGTACTTCATGATAAGCTTTTTTATTGTATACTAAAACTCCCCAACGATTATATACGAATAGCTCATTATCAGGGTATTGAACTAATCCTTGTATTACGAAAGTATCATTAAATCCATCACCATTAGGAGAAACAGCTGTAAAGATTTCTAAGTCTCCATCAAGTATAAGACCAGATGTTCCAAAAGTTAAAGCTACAAAATTATCAGGAACGATTAATTCAGAAGTAATTTCTCCGCTATCAAGATCTCCCGTAACAAAAGTATTTCCTAGATTAATCCATTGTTCTAAATTAGGATCCCATCCTACAACTCTAAGATCAGATAAATCATTTACTAAAGTAGGAATATTACTATTAGTGTCCCAAGTTAAGGTAACTCTTGTCTCTTGGTCTCCGTCTACATCCCAAAATTCGAAAATACTAATTCCATATAATAAATCTCCAAAACTGTTAGTATCAAAATTTCCAGGAAAGAAATTAGGGAAATTAGGATTTTCAAAGAAATAAGCTGCTTTTGCGGTATTAGTTGCAGCTTGACTTTCAATACGTGCTGGTCTATGACGGAAATCATCACCAATAGGAAAAGAAAAATCTAATTGACCAGTTATTGAAGCATAACCATCAACATAACGATCATCATTTTCTCCTAAGTATGGTGCATCATTTATGTAATCTAATGAAATCTGTTTTTGATCTCTGGGAGTAAAAACTCTTCCATTTGTAAATTCTTGAAAATTATTAACCCCTACAGGAACTTCTAAAAACAAATCATCAATTACATCGATTTCCATATCGTGAAAAATAGGACGATTACTTCCCGAAATTGTTAAATTGTTCTGATTGTAAAAACCAGCGAACCCACGATTTTGATCAAAGGTTCCATCATTAATTACATCTAGATGAAATCCTACTTGACCTTCATCATGTATTTGTAAATTTCCGAAATTATGAAAAGACAACTGAGCATTGGAAATAAAACCAGCTAGTATGAATAACGTTATGTAGAGTTTATTTTGGGGCATATCTTTTAAAATTTGATTTTACGGTTAAACCATAAATCAATTACTGCGAATATATAAAAATTATTCATACATCCTACTTTTTTTTAAAAAAAAATTCACAAAAGTATCGTTGAAATGCATTTTTTTGTCGACGAAGTACATATATTTCACGATAAGATATATTTTCACTTATTAATTTGTAAGACATTTTCTTTTGCAAGAATAATTTTGTCTTGCTACATTTTAGAATGAAGAAGAAATATGTTTTTAATAAAATATAAGGGGATAAACTATTCAGTGATCGAGTAGCTAAACCTTGAAAAGATTCTTTTTCGTGAATATTTTACAATGATGACGATGTTTATGCATAATGTTTGGGTGATACTGTGTTTTTTTAAGTTATAAGTTTTAAATTTTTTACGTTAAGCGTTTTTATTATATTTATATTAATTGGGTTTTACTCTATATGTAATTTTTCGATTAGTAATAACCGTTGCTGCTCCAACAATAGTTCTATTTCCAAATTCAGAAGTAGTGTTTGATATTGTTGCAGTACTAGTAACTAAACTGCCAACAGGAATTGTTGTACCTAATGGTATACTAATGTTAAATCTATTGGTGTTATCTGTATTTCCATCGGCATTAGTATATAATGAGATAGTATTGTCAAGATCCGCACCGCTTCCTTCCGTGCCAGAACCTAAATACGTTTGACCTTCACCATAATCCAGACTAAGACCTAATTGATTATCTCCAACAGTAGCGGTTCCTTGGTTTATATCTGTTAAGAAAACTTCTATTATTGCTCCTGAACGAGACCATCCTATTATTTTTAAATTTGTTCCTGAAATGGTTACGGATTCCAAAAGAGGAAAATTCAAACTTCCATTGGGACCTGTATCTGCATCTCCAACATCATTAATCGTAACTCCATCACTTGCAATATCTATACCGAGTGCATCGGCAACAGTACCATTAGCAAAAATAGAGTTTTGAGATATCAGATTCCCAGAAGTAGTTCCACCATTTAATACAATACCAGCTCCTCCATTATTATCAATAATATTATTAGTAATAGAAGAATTACTTTGCGCTAAATTGATACCACTAAGTTCAGTACATCCAGCACCACTATTACTTCCAGCTGTTGTAATTGTGTTTTCTGTAATAGTTACGTTACCTTGGTTGTCAAAAATGCCAGTAGCAGCGGAGTTATCTATAAGATTGTTTTGGATTACTACACCGCTTCCGTTAGCAATTCTAATGTTATACTCACAATTTCTAAAACCATTATTGGTTATGTGATTATTTTGTATTAGCGTTGATGTACCTCCATTTACAGAAATTCCAAAGTCAGTATTAGAGGAAATATAGTTACCATCAAGAGTTACTTGTCCTCCATTAATTTCAAAACCGTCATCTACATAACTTCCAACACCAACAGTTCCAGTAACTCCTAGGGCGTTGACACCTAGAAGATTTGCTGTTACTAGATTTCCTGTTCCAGAATCTTGTCGTATTGCTCTTCTGTTTCCGCCATATACTGCCAAGTTTCTTATAACAAGATTTGATGCTTGTAATTGAATGACATCACCAAAATCACTACGTACTTGTATTTCTGGTAAATTATAATTTGGTAATGTAATCCCCGAAATACCAACAATGGTTCCTCCGGATCCGATTGTACCAGTATTTGTGTCACCAGAATAAGCAGTTTGGGTTCTACCATCTATATGAGTTGAATCGTCTGTGATATCATCCAGTGGATCTACGTTTGGTAAATTGATATCAAAAAAACCAGTAACAAAGTTTGGGTCCGCAGCTCTTCCCAACGGATCCCCAGTAGGAGGTATCATAAAAATAGAAGTGTCTTGACCAGCTGCTGGATCAAAAATACCATTAGCTTCAATGTTTAATCCAGTTTCGTCGAGATTATTAGAGTTAATTATAAACTGACCAAGAGAGCCTTGGCCACTAGAGTTAGTATTTACTATGGTGTTAAAATTAAAACCAAAATCAATGCCAACGGCTCCTTCGTTTAGAATTGTTATAGTTGAAATTGTTTGCGCGTTTGTATTTGTCCCAGCTACAACATCTTCATTAAGAGGGTTAGTACCACCAATCTCATCTGTTACTGATCCTATAGTGCTAGCAGCAAATATCGATCTGAATGTTTGAACAGGTATACAAGTTGTGCAAGTAGTACCGCCACCTCTAGTCGAACGTACGGTATTATTTACAACACGCAGCGTGTAGGTTCCATTAGCCATACCGCCTATATTATAGTCTCCGTTTGAATCGGTAATATCCGAATCGATAAAAGTATCTGTATTATCATATAGTTCTACAAGAGCTCCTTCTATTCCTATTCCAGATGAAGTGGTAAGATCTCTTCCTGTTCCTCCTGGATAATTCATGTCTTCAAAAACAGTACCTGTCATTAAGTTACTAGGTACTTTAAGTAATACAGAATTAAGTAATACGATATCTCCTCCTACATTAACATTAGTTGTAGCAGAGTTGGCTCCTTGAGATATAAGTGAAGAAATATCATAAGTATCTAAATCTACACCAAACTGTGAAGAATCATTGATTATAGGGGCTGTCGTGTCGTCATAAATAGTTGAGTTAAAAACATTTTGAGTTCCTCCTGTATTATCGCCATCTCCGTTTAAGGTTGTTGTATTTACTCCAGAGGTCAAAGTAATGGTTTCTCCTCCTGTAAAATTAACATCTCCTTCCCATGCAAGTACGGATGTTTTAGAACCAGAACTACCAATTGCAAAAAAACCATCAAGGGTATAGCTAGATGATGAATTTTGTTCTGAATTAAACCCATCATAAAAATTAATACTTACGGCTGGTAAAGAAGGATTTGTATAAAAAATCATTAAAGACCAGCCTCCTAATACTATTGTTCCGCAATATCCATTGACCGTGATGCTAAGGTCGGTAATTTCAAATGTCTCATTACTTGGATCCGCTATTCCATTAATAATAGAGGTAACATCACTTTTCATACTATAGTATTGTGCCAATTGATTAGCCGAGTATATTACATCAGCAACAACGGTTTGACCTTCAAAAGTTACGACATCATCTGGTGAAGGACCTGAATGTGCCCAGGTTAAATATGCCTTTTCTATAGTAGAACCAGCAGGAATTGAGGTGGTAAGCGTATTTGAGGATGCTGCTCCTATGGCACAGGGATCTACATTATTATCTGAAGTTCTAAAAGATCCTGCAGTTACTGCATAATCGTAATATCCATTGAATTCATCAAAAAGTGTTAAAGGTACTTCATTAGGTATTGTTGGATCTCCATCATCATTAATTGTTATTGTACCATTACCCATTCTTACAGAAGCATTACTTATATTACTAAGATTTATAAAAAATGTTTCATCGTTTTCTCCAAAAGCATTATTTACGATAGGCACTGTAAAGGTTTGCGTTTCATTAAGATTTCCAGCAAAATTTAATGTGCCAGAAGAAGTAATGTAATCAGAGTCTGCAAAAGCGGTATTATCTATGGTGTTGTAATCTACGGAAAAACCTCCAGGTATATTACCACCGGTAAGCCTTGCGGTAATAGTTGCTGTTCCTACGTTCTCATTAACTGTCAAGTCAATTACGGAAACAATTGGACCGAAAACTGCAGATATTTCTAGGTTGTCAATTAAAGCAAATTCTCCATTTTCCCAATTACAAAAACCACAACCTCCATTATTAATAAATCTAATTGTTGTATTAGCAGAAATAAATCCGGTTATATCTTGATTAAAACTTCCGGTCTGGCTTCCTGTAAATGATCCAATATCAGTAAAATTTGTGCCATCTGAGGATATTTGAATGTTTAATTCTTCTCCATTCACTCCGCCATCTAAACCACTGGTTTCCCAATCAAATGATAAAGTTGCAGATGAAGCTCCAGTAAGATTAGCGGTTCTTCTTATGTTTTCAGCATTTACAAATAACCAATCAAGTCTAAGATCTCCTCCTGTTATCCTAATAAATCCATTATTAGGACTGTTGTTGTCATTGGTTTCAATCCAGTTTCCTGCCCAATTTTGAGTTCCATTATTGTTTGCGTAGGATACGGTACTAAAATTGTCTCTATATGTTTCTTGAGAAAAGAAAGTATAAGGGAACAAAGACATAGTAATAACACTAGTAATTAGATGTTTAGATGCTATTTTATATAATTTGACGAGTTTCATATAAAAATTATCGTACTACGAATACTACATTAATTAATGTGTTATAGTCAGCAGGAGTACCTATTATATCATAGGTCATAACTCCGTTCGCATCAATAGCAACGTTTGCAAAAACTGTAGGGTCAAAATATGTTACATAGTAATATAATTCATTGGCCGCATATGTTGGGATAGCCCCAGGAGCACCAGCACTTGATTGTGATGTAGCTGCATTTGCTAATGTAAATTGATCGATATATTGTTGATAAAGATCTACACTTTCATCACCTGGAGCAGCTGTATTTGCTGAAATAGTGCTTGCATCAATAGCAATTGATGGAGGATAGAATATCCTGGCAGCCTTAGAGGTAATCGGTGCAATATCCTGAATTACATCTTCTACTGTTGCTTCGGTATTTCCATCACCATCTACATCTACAGGAGTATCAGAATCTACTTCAGAAGCAGTTTGGTCATCACTTCCTATAGAAGCTGGATCTACAGTTACTACATCGCCATCCGCTTCAATTCCTAAGAATCGAGTAGGGGTATTATCAAATTGATAGGTGTCTATAGTTCCATATCGGCTAAATCTAATTTGATTATTATTTCTTAGACTTAATGTTTCTTGAATATCTGCTGGATCACCTTGATTACCACCGGCATAGAAATTTAGTCCATTGTTATTACCATTAGCCGTTGTTCCAAATCCAATTGCCGCAGCATAAGCATTACCAGAGTTTCTAAATGAAATACCGAGCTCTCTTGCGTTGTTAGTTCTTCGAAGAGTTAAGGTATTTCTATTATCTAAGTCTGAATCAAACTGTAGATTGAAATTACCCATTGTCATCACCCTATTGCCAGTTAAAGTGCCATCGGTATTATATATAGTATCATCTGGTACTGTCACGGTTCCACCACCATCTGATAATGTGATGTCATGATCACTAATCGATATAGTTTGGGGAATTCCAACACCAGTAGGTCCTTGAATACCTTGTGGTCCTTGTGCTCCGGTGTCACCTTGCGGTCCTTGAATACCTTGTGGTCCCTGCGCACCAGTATCACCTTGCGGTCCTTGAATACCTTGTGGTCCTTGTGCACCAGTGTCACCTTGCGGTCCTTGAATACCTTGTGGTCCTTGTGCACCAGTGTCACCCTGAGGTCCTTGAATACCTTGTGGTCCTTGTGCTCCAGTATCACCTTGTGGTCCTTGAATACCTTGTGGTCCCTGCGCACCCGTGTCACCTTGCGGTCCTTGAATACCTTGTGGTCCCTGCGCACCCGTGTCACCTTGCGGTCCTTGAATACCTTGTGGTCCTTGTGCTCCAGTATCACCTTGTGGTCCTTGAATACCTTGTGGTCCCTGCGCACCAGTATCACCCTGAGGTCCTTGAATACCTTGTGGTCCTTGTGCACCAGTATCACCTTGCGGTCCTTGAATACCTTGTGGTCCTTGTGCTCCTGTGTCACCTTGCGGTCCTTGAATACCTTGTGGTCCTTGTGCACCCGTGTCACCCTGAGGTCCTTGAATACCTTGTGGTCCCTGCGCACCCGTGTCACCTTGCGGTCCTTGAATACCTTGTGGTCCTTGTGCACCAGTATCACCTTGCGGTCCTTGAATACCTTGTGGTCCTTGTGCACCAGTATCACCTTGCGGTCCTTGAATACCTTGTGGTCCTTGTGCACCAGTATCACCTTGCGGTCCTTGAATACCTTGTGGTCCTTGTGCTCCAGTATCACCTTGCGGTCCTTGAATACCTTGTGGTCCTTGTGCACCAGTGTCACCTTGCGGTCCTTGAATACCTTGTGGTCCCTGCGCACCCGTGTCACCTTGCGGTCCTTGAATACCTTGTGGTCCTTGTGCACCAGTATCACCTTGCGGTCCTTGAATACCTTGTGGTCCTTGTGCTCCGGTGTCACCTTGCGGTCCTTGAATACCTTGTGGTCCCTGCGCACCAGTGTCACCCTGAGGTCCTTGAATACCTTGTGGTCCTTGTGCTCCAGTATCACCTTGCGGTCCTTGAATACCTTGTGGTCCTTGTGCACCCGTGTCACCCTGAGGTCCTTGAATACCTTGTGGTCCTTGTGCACCAGTATCACCTTGCGGTCCTTGAATACCTTGTGGTCCCTGCGCACCCGTGTCACCTTGCGGTCCTTGTGCTCCAGTGTCACCTTGCGGTCCTTGAATACCTTGTGGTCCCTGCGCACCCGTATCACCCTGAGGTCCTTGAATACCTTGTGGTCCTTGTGCACCCGTGTCACCTTGCGGTCCTTGAATACCTTGTGGTCCCTGCGCTCCGGTGTCACCCTGAGGTCCTTGAATACCTTGTGGTCCTTGTGCACCCGTGTCACCTTGCGGTCCTTGAATACCTTGTGGTCCCTGCGCACCCGTGTCACCCTGAGGTCCTTGAATACCTTGTGGTCCTTGTGCTCCAGTGTCACCTTGCGGTCCTTGAATACCTTGTGGTCCCTGTGCTCCGGTGTCACCTTGCGGTCCTTGAATACCTTGTGGTCCCTGTGCTCCAGTGTCACCTTGCGGTCCTTGAATACCTTGTGGTCCTTGTGGTCCGGTGTCACCCTGAGGTCCTTGAATACCTTGTGGTCCCTGTGCTCCGGTGTCACCCTGAGGTCCTTGAATACCTTGTGGTCCCTGTGCTCCAGTGTCACCTTGCGGTCCTTGAATACCTTGTGGTCCCTGCGCACCCGTATCACCCTGAGGTCCTTGAATACCTTGTGGTCCTTGCGCACCCGTATCACCTTGCGGTCCTTGAATACCTTGTGGTCCCTGTGCTCCAGTGTCACCTTGCGGTCCTTGAATACCTTGTGGTCCCTGCGCACCAGTATCACCTTGCGGTCCTTGAATACCTTGTGGTCCCTGTGCTCCAGTGTCACCTTGCGGTCCTTGAATACCTTGTGGTCCCTGTGCTCCAGTGTCACCTTGCGGTCCTTGAATACCTTGTGGTCCTTGTGCACCCGTATCACCTTGCGGTCCTTGAATACCTTGTGGTCCCTGTGCTCCAGTGTCACCTTGCGGTCCTTGAATACCTTGTGGTCCCTGCGCACCCGTATCACCCTGAGGTCCTTGAATACCTTGTGGTCCCTGCGCACCAGTGTCACCTTGCGGTCCTTGTGCTCCAGTGTCACCTTGCGGTCCTTGAATACCTTGTGGTCCCTGCGCACCCGTATCACCCTGAGGTCCTTGAATACCTTGTGGTCCTTGTGCACCCGTGTCACCTTGCGGTCCTTGAATACCTTGTGGTCCCTGCGCTCCGGTGTCACCCTGAGGTCCTTGAATACCTTGTGGTCCTTGTGCACCCGTGTCACCTTGCGGTCCTTGAATACCTTGTGGTCCCTGCGCTCCAGTGTCACCTTGCGGTCCTTGAATACCTTGTGCACCCGTATCACCTTGCGGTCCTTGAATACCTTGTGGTCCCTGTGCTCCAGTGTCACCTTGCGGTCCTTGAATACCTTGTGGTCCCTGCGCACCCGTATCACCCTGAGGTCCTTGAATACCTTGTGGTCCCTGCGCACCCGTGTCACCTTGCGGTCCTTGAATACCTTGTGGTCCCTGCGCACCCGTATCACCCTGAGGTCCTTGAATACCTTGTGGTCCTTGTGCTCCAGTGTCACCTTGCGGTCCTTGAATACCTTGTGGTCCCTGCGCACCCGTATCACCCTGAGGTCCTTGAATACCTTGTGGTCCTTGTGCTCCAGTGTCACCTTGCGGTCCTTGAATACCTTGTGGTCCCTGCGCACCCGTATCACCCTGAGGTCCTTGAATACCTTGTGGTCCTTGTGCACCCGTGTCACCTTGCGGTCCTTGAATACCTTGTGGTCCCTGCGCTCCAGTGTCACCTTGCGGTCCTTGAATACCTTGTGGTCCCTGCGCTCCAGTGTCACCTTGCGGTCCTTGAATACCTTGTGCACCCGTATCACCTTGCGGTCCTTGAATACCTTGTGGTCCCTGTGCTCCAGTGTCACCTTGCGGTCCTTGAATACCTTGTGGTCCCTGCGCACCCGTGTCACCTTGCGGTCCTTGAATACCTTGTGGTCCCTGCGCACCCGTATCACCCTGAGGTCCTTGAATACCTTGTGGTCCTTGTGCTCCAGTGTCACCTTGCGGTCCTTGAATACCTTGTGGTCCTTGTGCTCCAGTGTCACCTTGCGGTCCTTGAATACCTTGTGGTCCCTGCGCACCCGTATCACCCTGAGGTCCTTGAATACCTTGTGGTCCTTGTGCACCCGTGTCACCTTGCGGTCCTTGAATACCTTGTGGTCCCTGCGCTCCGGTGTCACCCTGAGGTCCTTGAATACCTTGTGGTCCTTGTGCACCCGTGTCACCTTGCGGTCCTTGAATACCTTGTGGTCCCTGCGCACCCGTGTCACCCTGAGGTCCTTGAATACCTTGTGGTCCTTGTGCTCCAGTGTCACCTTGCGGTCCTTGAATACCTTGTGGTCCCTGTGCTCCGGTGTCACCTTGCGGTCCTTGAATACCTTGTGGTCCCTGTGCTCCAGTGTCACCTTGCGGTCCTTGAATACCTTGTGGTCCTTGTGGTCCGGTGTCACCCTGAGGTCCTTGAATACCTTGTGGTCCCTGTGCTCCGGTGTCACCCTGAGGTCCTTGAATACCTTGTGGTCCCTGTGCTCCAGTGTCACCTTGCGGTCCTTGAATACCTTGTGGTCCCTGCGCACCCGTATCACCCTGAGGTCCTTGAATACCTTGTGGTCCTTGCGCACCCGTATCACCTTGCGGTCCTTGAATACCTTGTGGTCCCTGTGCTCCAGTGTCACCTTGCGGTCCTTGAATACCTTGTGGTCCCTGCGCACCAGTATCACCTTGCGGTCCTTGAATACCTTGTGGTCCCTGTCCTCCAGTGTCACCTTGCGGTCCTTGAATACCTTGTGGTCCCTGTGCTCCAGTGTCACCTTGCGGTCCTTGAATACCTTGTGGTCCTTGTGCACCCGTATCACCTTGCGGTCCTTGAATACCTTGTGGTCCCTGTGCTCCAGTGTCACCTTGCGGTCCTTGAATACCTTGTGGTCCCTGCGCACCCGTATCACCCTGAGGTCCTTGAATACCTTGTGGTCCCTGCGCACCCGTGTCACCTTGCGGTCCTTGAATACCTTGTGGTCCCTGCGCACCCGTATCACCCTGAGGTCCTTGAATACCTTGTGGTCCTTGTGCTCCAGTGTCACCTTGCGGTCCTTGAATACCTTGTGGTCCCTGCGCACCCGTATCACCCTGAGGTCCTTGAATACCTTGTGGTCCTTGTGCACCCGTGTCACCTTCCGGTCCTTGAATACCTTGTGGTCCCTGCGCTCCGGTGTCACCCTGAGGTCCTTGAATACCTTGTGGTCCTTGTGCACCCGTGTCACCTTGCGGTCCTTGAATACCTTGTGGTCCCTGCGCTCCAGTGTCACCTTGCGGTCCTTGAATACCTTGTGCACCCGTATCACCTTGCGGTCCTTGAATACCTTGTGGTCCCTGTGCTCCAGTGTCACCTTGCGGTCCTTGAATACCTTGTGGTCCCTGCGCACCCGTATCACCCTGAGGTCCTTGAATACCTTGTGGTCCCTGCGCACCCGTGTCACCTTGCGGTCCTTGAATACCTTGTGGTCCCTGCGCACCCGTATCACCCTGAGGTCCTTGAATACCTTGTGGTCCTTGTGCTCCAGTGTCACCTTGCGGTCCTTGAATACCTTGTGGTCCCTGCGCACCCGTATCACCCTGAGGTCCTTGAATACCTTGTGGTCCTTGTGCACCCGTGTCACCTTGCGGTCCTTGAATACCTTGTGGTCCCTGCGCTCCGGTGTCACCCTGAGGTCCTTGAATACCTTGTGGTCCTTGTGCACCCGTGTCACCTTGCGGTCCTTGAATACCTTGTGGTCCCTGCGCACCCGTGTCACCCTGAGGTCCTTGAATACCTTGTGGTCCTTGTGCTCCAGTGTCACCTTGCGGTCCTTGAATACCTTGTGGTCCCTGTGCTCCGGTGTCACCTTGCGGTCCTTGAATACCTTGTGGTCCCTGTGCTCCAGTGTCACCTTGCGGTCCTTGAATACCTTGTGGTCCTTGTGGTCCGGTGTCACCCTGAGGTCCTTGAATACCTTGTGGTCCCTGTGCTCCGGTGTCACCTTGCGGTCCTTGAATACCTTGTGGTCCCTGTGCTCCAGTGTCACCTTGCGGTCCTTGAATACCTTGTGGTCCCTGCGCACCCGTATCACCCTGAGGTCCTTGAATACCTTGTGGTCCTTGCGCACCAGTATCACCTTGCGGTCCTTGAATACCTTGTGGTCCTTGTGCACCCGTATCACCTTGCGGTCCTTGAATACCTTGTGGTCCTTGTGCACCCGTATCACCTTGCGGTCCTTGAATACCTTGTGGTCCCTGTGCTCCAGTGTCACCTTGCGGTCCTTGAATACCTTGTGGTCCCTGCGCACCCGTATCACCCTGAGGTCCTTGAATACCTTGTGGTCCCTGCGCACCCGTGTCACCTTGCGGTCCTTGAATACCTTGTGGTCCCTGCGCACCCGTATCACCCTGAGGTCCTTGAATACCTTGTGGTCCTTGTGCTCCAGTGTCACCTTGCGGTCCTTGAATACCTTGTGGTCCCTGCGCACCCGTATCACCCTGAGGTCCTTGAATACCTTGTGGTCCTTGTGCACCCGTGTCACCTTGCGGTCCTTGAATACCTTGTGGTCCCTGCGCTCCGGTGTCACCCTGAGGTCCTTGAATACCTTGTGGTCCTTGTGCACCCGTGTCACCTTGCGGTCCTTGAATACCTTGTGGTCCCTGCGCACCCGTGTCACCCTGAGGTCCTTGAATACCTTGTGGTCCTTGTGCTCCAGTGTCACCTTGCGGTCCTTGAATACCTTGTGGTCCCTGTGCTCCGGTGTCACCTTGCGGTCCTTGAATACCTTGTGGTCCCTGTGCTCCAGTGTCACCTTGCGGTCCTTGAATACCTTGTGGTCCCTGCGCACCAGTATCACCTTGCGGTCCTTGAATACCTTGTGGTCCCTGTGTTCCAGTGTCACCTTGCGGTCCTTGAATACCTTGTGGTCCCTGCGCACCCGTATCACCCTGAGGTCCTTGAATACCTTGTGGTCCTTGTGGTCCCTGTGCTCCGGTGTCACCTTGCGGTCCTTGAATACCTTGTGGTCCCTGCGCTCCAGTGTCACCCTGAGGTCCTTGAATACCTTGTGGTCCTTGTGGTCCCTGTGCTCCGGTGTCACCTTGCGGTCCTTGAATACCTTGTGGTCCCTGCGCTCCAGTGTCACCCTGAGGTCCTTGAATACCTTGTGGTCCCTGTGCACCAGTGTCACCTTGCGGTCCTTGAATACCTTGTGGTCCCTGTGCTCCAGTGTCACCCTGAGGTCCTTGAATACCTTGTGGTCCCTGCGCACCCGTATCACCCTGAGGTCCTTGAATACCTTGCGGTCCTTGAATACCTTGTGGTCCTTGTGCTCCAGTAGGTCCTTGCGCACCAATGGTACCAATATTTGTTATTGTTCCATCTTCTGATGTATAGGTAAATGTACCATCTCCATTATCTAATAGTGTAGATATGGTTTCAGTAATACTTCCTCCACCGTTGGACAAGGTAATAGTATTGCCGGTTTGACTTAATATTTGGATTTCATTCGTTGGGTCAGAATCAGGGTCGTTAATAAGAGAGGTTAAATCGACTGATCCACCATCTTCTAATGTTAATACGTTAGTAATTGGGTCGAACGATAATACTTGATTATCGTTACCACTACATAGACTGGACCAACTATTATTGTTGAATTGAAAAATACATTCATCATCTGTATTATACACTAAGGCTCCATTTAATGGAGTGAGTGCATTCATTTGATTCGTATTGATTCTGGTTAAAACGAAAGCTTTATCCACGCTTTCTAGTTCCAAAATAGATGAAGTATCTATTTGATTTGGATTGTCACCAACTTTCACCTGTGCATATACATTGCTCAAAGATGAAAGTATACATATAAAAAGAAGTAATTTTACCTTCATAGGCTGTAGGAAATTTCTTTTCAAAAAAGAGTTTTACCTCTCTTTGTTTGGGGTTATCACGTAACTATTTTGTTTAAACAAAACTAGCCTTCTATCTAAGCTAATATAGATAAGTTGCTAATATATTAATATTTTCTTAACTACAAAAATACACATTTAATCCGATTAAATGCATTTTTTTTCGATAAAATACTTTTTTCAATCTATTTTAACTTGGATATAAGGTATAATTATTCAATGTTAAAGAATGATTTTTTTGATCTTAGGATCAATTGAAATTGTAATAAGAAATAAAAATAAAATTAAAAATATTTTTATTTTTAATAAAATATAATACATTTGCGAGCGCAAAAGCGGGAGTAGCTCAGTTGGTAG
Organism: Aquimarina sp. AD1; assembly: GCF_003443695.1. Classification (NCBI taxonomy): domain Bacteria; kingdom Pseudomonadati; phylum Bacteroidota; class Flavobacteriia; order Flavobacteriales; family Flavobacteriaceae; genus Aquimarina; species Aquimarina sp. AD1. The sequence continues at coordinate 5,110,735 of NZ_CP031966.1, forward strand.
AGCGTCAGCCTTCCAAGCTGAATGTCGCCAGTTCGAACCTGGTCTCCCGCTCAAAGCTTCATCTTAATTAAGATGAAGCTTTTTTCTTTTTAATATTTTCTTGATTTTCAATAATTCAATATGTTTTTTATTTCCTATATAGAGGTTTTGTTAAGTAATACTTACATTCGTGATAACTGATTCCAAAAATTAATTATTTTATTTATGAATAGCAGAGGATTTACAAATATTATTAGATATTTTATGGATGAATGGTTACCGCCGGCTATAAGAGATTCTAAATTTTTTATGTTTCCGTTCTATTATTATGCATATAAGGGAAGGAATATAAAAACGGTAATGAACTTGAAATCCATAATTTTTAAGTGGTCAGAAGAAGAGTTTTCTGACTTTTACTCTAAAAGAGATACTCGGTTTTCTAATAGTAGACCGACTGATATGTCTAAACAATGTTTAAAACATGTATTTGAAAAGATAAAGTCTGATAATCAAACGTTTATTGATGTAGGATGCGGAAATGGTTTTTTACTTGATTATGCGAACAAAAAAGGTTTTAAAACTACTGGATGTGATATTATAGACGGTAAAAGCTTTACGCACAGTGAGTATTTTCAAGCTAATATAGAAAATTTGCCTTTTGAAGATGATTCCTTTGATGTGGTTTTCTCTACGCATACTTTGGAACATGTTATAGATTTTGAAAAAGCTGTTAGAGAATTAAAGAGAATTACTAAAAAAACTTTATGTGTAGTAGTTCCTTGTCAAAGAGCTTATTATTATACATTAGATGAGCATGTGCGGTTTTTTCCTTACAAATGGATGCTTGAACAAGAAATGAAAATGAAATTTTATTCTTGTAAAAAAGTACATGGTGACTTAGTATTTATAGGTAATATGGAAAAGGAAAAAAGTATTATTTTAAATTAATGACTAAGAAGTATTTGTTAAATATTGGCTTTTGGTTAAAATTTATTGGAATAATCCTATTCTTTTATTTGATATATAAAGTAGGTTGGGAAGAAACTTTTGAATCAATTAAAAAGATTTCTATTATTCATATCATTATTGCAGTATTTATTTTGTGGTTAGCTTTTTATTTAAAAAGTATAAGATGGAAAATTATTTCGAATTCATACGGAATTCCTTTAGTGCACTATAAAGCCTTTAAAGTTTTCTTTATTGGTCTTTTTTTAGCTAATATCACTCCCGGGCGATTGGGAGATTTTGGGAGGTTACTTTATATTAAGGATGAATTACCTACTCAGAAAATAGGTTGGTCTAGCTTGATTATGGATCGTCTTTTTGATTTAATTAGTTTGTTGTTTTTTAGTTTATTAGCGTTGTTTTATTATCAGTTTAATTTTGATATTCTGAAACTACCAAATAACTATAAAGGGCTGGTATTTTTGTTTATAGGGGTGATATCTTTTTTTTTATTTATTTACGGGTTTAGAGGTAAATTTAACAGAATTATTAAGCCTTGGAGAAGAGCGTTTAATTCTCATAATCTTGGGTGGTCAAAAAGTATACTAAGTTTCGTAATTACCTGTCTTAGTATGATTATGATATATGGAATTTTTAATTATGTTGCTTGGGCTATGGATATTGAGATTGATCATTTAGGGTTATTTTTAGGGACTTTTGTTTTGGGAATACTGACATTACTTCCTGTTACAGTTTTAGGAATTGGAGTTCGCGAAACATCTTTAATTTTTATTTTTCAATTGTATGATCTTTCGGCTGAAGATGCTATAGCATTATCTTTAATTATATTTATTCTTCAATTAATTTCATTTATTCCTGGAGCTATTTTGTTTTATTTATCACCGATACGTTTAAAAGACTTAAGACAAATGAAATAGTAATTTTATTATTTGGATAACCTTTCGTTATCCTGAATATCCATCCACATTGCGAATAACAAAGATTGAAACCCTGATATGGTTAGGAAGATAAATATGATTAGGTAATCTGTTGGCGTTTTAGAATTTGGAACAAAAAAATTAGCTATTAACTGGTAGAAGAAATAACTATTAATGATGCAAATAATAAAAGCTACCCAGTAAAGTAAATATAACGGATGAAAACTTCTATATAAATACTTTGTTTGAAGCCTTTTGAAAAAACAACGAACTAATAAAAAGAGTATGGGTAAAGATACTTTGATAATATTTAATTTTGATTTTTCACCTACACCATATATTGGTTTAATCTTTACTTCTCTAATAGTACAGAATGCAATATTAAGTTTTACTAATAAATCATTAGGCATTCCATATCTTTTATATATGTCATAAAGAGGTACAGAGTTTAGGGCATTATTTGATATTGCGGTATATCCACTTTGGGTATCTGACACACCCCAGTATCCTGAGGCAATTTTGGTTAGTATGCTAAGAATTGAATTACCTAAAAAACGTACTCTTGGGATAATTACCCAAGCGCTTTTATGAATCAAGCGATTTCCTTTAACATAATCAATATCTTCTGCTATAACGGGTTTACATATAGATTCTAATTCATCTGGATCCATTTGTCCATCTCCAGCCATAACTGCTGTGCAATCAATATCATGATCTTTACACCACTTATATCCAGTCGCAATAGCTGCCCCAACACCTCCATTTTCTAGATGTTTAATTACAATTATTTTTTCTGTATTGGGATTTTTATTAAGAATTTCTGAAGGAGTAAATTTTTGAATTTCATCAATGCTTTTTCGCTTTACCTCAATATCCGCACGATTATATATATTAGGAGCAATTTCGTTGTTTAGGTTAGAAGTTAGTTCAAGAGTTGATGTGTTGTCGGTTAGGTTTTTTATTACTGTTCCGACAGTATCGTCTTTCGAAGCATCATCAACTACAATAATTCTATCAACAAAAGAAGGCATGCTATCTAGAACCATCATTATTTGTTGAGATTCGTTATAACAGGGTACTACTACTGCAACTGTTTTATTGTCAAGCATTATATTTTGGTTTTATTCTTTATTTGTTTTTTTGAGATTACTCGTGGCCCATTTTAAATTATTTTTTGCTAATGAATAATTTGGACTTAATTTAATTGCTTTTTGACAAGCTTCGGCTCCAAGTTTCCATTTTTGTAATTGATTGTACGCAGAACATATATTGTTATAAGCAAAAGCATTTTTCGGATCAATTTGTAATATTTTTTCGCAGGTTGTTATAACTAATTTATATTCTTTTATTTGATAATATTTTAAACTTAGATCTAAAAGCTTTATAGGATCTTTGGTGTTTTTTGTTTGATTTTTTAATGAGCTTATTTCCTCTTGTATTTTAGTTAAGTTTTTTGAAATGTTATTTAAAAGGTTCTTAGATAGAGTATGATTAGGGCTTTTTTGAAGCGCAATTTTTACGTGCTTTTCAGCTTTTAAATATTTTTTTTGATCAAAAAGAAATTTTGCATAATAATAGTCGGCAGAAGGAGAGCTCGTACTTAATTTAATTGCAGAATTGAAATATTCTTCAGCTTTACTATAATCTTTTTTAGCAGCGTGAAGAATTGCTAAATTTATATGTAAAACATAATAATTTGGACTTAATGAATAGGCTTTATTGAAGTAATTGAGTGCTATATCATAATTTCCTTTTTGCATTTGGGTCAAACCATAATTCATCTGTCCTCTTCCATTTTTAGGGCTTTTGACAACCACATCAAGCCAAATAGACTCAATGGAGTTCCAAACTTTATTTCTTTGAATAGTACCATATCCGTGGCCTAAAAGAATTAAAGTAATGATAGATATGATGTAAATGTTTTGTTTTTTTTCTTTCTCTATGGTCTTTTGTTTTTCAATAATTTTTAGTAATCCATATGGGACAGCAATAAAAAGTCCAATAAAAGGAAAAAACATTCTATGGTCGTTGGCGATTTGGAAAAGAGGATTTAGAGTTGTCGGCAATAAAGCAATAAAGAACCAAGCTATACCAAATGAAATAGGTCTTAATTCTTTTTTTAAAGCTGTTTTTACCATTGTAAATAACATTACAATTATTATACTTAATCCAAATAGTGTTTTATAGCTGTACCATGGCTTTATAATAGTGAAATCTGGATCTGCACTAAGGTTTATGGGTAAAATAAAGTTGCTTAAATAGTGTGTGATAATGTACCATTGTGTGCTGAAGTATTCAAATCTTGTAACAAAATAATTAGTAGAATCTGTAGATTCAGGAGTTAGGTAATATTGATTTAAAATAAAGAGAGAAGAAGCTATAATTCCAGCAGGAGCAGTTTTTTTTAAAATTTTTAGGAGCTTGGTAAGAATATTTTTCTTAGAAGGAGATAAAACTTCATGTTCTTCAAAAAGTATTACGTAAGATACTAAAATAGGAAAAAACATGACCCCAGTTTGTTTTGTCCATATTCCAATAACCATAGTTATAAGATAAAGGTGCCATTTTCTAGTTGTAGTGTTTATGTATAAAATGAGAGAAGCTACAATACATAATGTTGAAAAAGAATCTGACCTAGCGCATATATAATTAATAGTTTCCGCATTTGCAGCATGAAACGCAAACCAAGCGGTTGCGAACAATGCAGTTAGCCCAACAAACTTATTTTTTGTTAGAGATGTTTTATAGATATGTTTCGATAACAGAAAAACTAATACAATTAATACTAAAAACCATAAAAAGATGTGGTAATGATAATAGTTAGAGTCCAATTTTCCAGCAATATTGTAATCGATAGCGTTCATCAATGTGATTATAGGTCGGTACGCTCTATTTCCAGGTAATGAACTGAATGTATCTGCATCCTTGAAAAAAACAAGCCAATTATCTAAAGTTCTTATAGAATCGTTGTTTACGACTGTATGCATGTCGTCGAAGATAAAGGGATTGTCGAAATGGTTGATGTATATAAAAAAAGTAGCAATTAGTATTACTACTAAGATTTTTAATTCGAATTTTTTGGAAGTAAAATTTTTAAACATCTAGCTTTAAAATTTTAATTGTACTTGGGGATTGGATTGCTTATAGTTTATTAAGATCTGGGATTGTAGTATCCTTTGTTTTTAGTATTAATGGGTTTAAATATAGTTGTTTTTATGTCTTTTTAATTGTATTGAAGATAAATATTTTTGTTTATGTTAAGTATTTATTTGTTTGATAAATAACCCTGATGAATTTAAATCGAAAATAATTAAGCTTTAAAAAAGTATTTTTTCTAAAACAAATAAACAAAATGAATTATTTTATATTTGGGAGACGCATATTCTGTATAGTGAGACTAACAAAGTTTCTTACAGAAATAAATTAACCAAATGGATAAGAATTATTTTGCTCATGAAACGTCAGTGGTAGATGATGGGTGTTTTATAGGAGAAGGTAGTAAAATATGGCATTTTTCTCATATTATGCCTAGTTCCGTAATAGGTAGAAAATGTAACATAGGACAAAATGTAGTGGTTTCACCGGAAGTGATTTTAGGGGATAATGTAAAAGTTCAAAATAACGTTTCTTTGTACACGGGAGTTGTTTGTGATGATGATGTTTTTTTGGGACCTTCTTGTGTTTTTACTAATGTTACCAATCCTAGAAGTGCTATAAGTAGGAAAAATGAATACGCCAAAACTCATGTAGGTAAAGGAGCTACTATTGGAGCTAATGCTACTATTGTTTGTGGCAATAATATTGGTATGTATGCATTTATAGGTGCTGGTACGGTTGTTACAAAAGAAGTGAAACCATATGCCCTAGTTGTTGGGAATCCTGCCAAGCAAATAGGGTGGATGAGCGAATATGGACATAGACTGGATTTTAATGCAGATGATATAGCTGTCTGCCCAGAAAGTAAAGAGAAATATGAGCTTATCGGAGGAGACGTTTTTAAAATTTAATAGATGAAAAATAAGAACTTTGCAATTATGGGTGTTGGAGGTTATATAGCTCCAAGACACTTAAAAGCAATTAAGGATACAGAGAATAATCTGATAGCTGCACTGGATAAATTCGATAGCGTTGGCGTTATTGATAGTTATTTCCCTGAATCACATTTTTTCGTGGAATTTGAACGTTTTGATAGACATATAGAGAAATTAAAGAGAAGAAGAAATATTCAACTTGATTATGTTAGTATTTGTACACCAAATTATTTACATGATTCTCATATTAGAATGGCATTAAGAAGAGGAGCAAGTGCAATATGTGAGAAACCACTAGTTCTTAATCCTTGGAATATAGACACATTGGTTGAGATTGAAAAAGAATCTGAAGGGAAAGTAAATACTATTTTGCAATTGAGATTGCATCCAAGTATTATAGCATTAAAGGAGAAGGTAGATAATGGTCCTAAAGATAAGATTTATGATTTCGACTTGACTTACCTAACTTCTCGCGGTAATTGGTATCACGCTTCTTGGAAAGGTGATGTTTCTAAATCTGGTGGAATAGCAACAAATATTGGGGTTCATTTTTACGATATGTTATCTTGGGTTTTTGGAAAGGTTAAAGGAAACAAAGTTCATTTATTGACAGATGATAGTGCTTCTGGATTTTTAGAATTCGAAAAAGCTAGGGTTCGTTGGTTTTTATCTATTAATTACGAGAAATATTCCAGAAGTTATTAAAGCACAAGGAAAAAGAACATATCGCTCAATTACCATTGATAATGAAGAAATAGAGTTTAGTACTGGGTTTACAGAGTTACATACACGTAGTTATAAGAGTATATTAGAAGGTAAAGGTTATGGACTTATGGATGCTAAAACCTCAATACAAATTGTCCATGATATTAGAAATGCTGAAATTGTTTCTTTAAAAGAAGATTACCACCCTTTTGTGAAGAAAGTAATTTAGATTTCTTGTTTTGAATAATGTCGAATCTCAATAACCAAAAATGAATAAGCAAAATATCTCAATTGTAATATCATTGTTTAATGAAGAGAAGGGTGTGATTCATTTTTGGAATTCGTTGGAGAGCGTATTGATTTCCATGCCAGAGAGAAGTTTTGAACTTATATGGGTAAATGATGGAAGTACTGATGGAACGCAAAGGTTAATTGATGAAATAAGAAAAGAAAAATCATTGAATAATATTAAAAATATTAGCATTGAGTTTTCTAAAAATTTCGGGCATGAATCTGCAATGATAGCAGGGATTGATAATGCTTCCGGAGATGCAATTATTTGTATAGATTCTGATGGCCAACACCCGCCAGCAGAAATACCTAAGATGATTAATGCTTTTAATGAAGGAAATGATATTGTATTAATGCAGCGTTTAGAAAGAGGTGATAATAGCTATGTTAAAAAGAAATTTTCAAAATTCTTTTATCAAATAATAAATTACTTGTCAGCCATTAAATTTGAAGAAAATTCCACTGATTTCTTTTTAGTTTCTAATCGTATTAAAGTTATACTTGCCTCTAATTTTCGAGACCGTAATAGATTTATACGAGGTTTTATACAATCATTAGGTTTTTCTAAAAGTAAATTATCATTCAGCGCACCTGCAAGAGAATATGGAGAGAGTAATTATTCTTATCTCATGTTGCTTAAGTTAGCCTTTAATGCAATATTTTCTTTTTCTAATAAGCCATTGAGAATTAGTGTTTTGTTGTCGGCTGTTTTTATTTTATTTACTTTAGGAATGATAGGGTATACATTATATACTTATTTAAACGGAACTTCAGCTCCGTCAGGATATAACACTATTATAATTTTTATGTCAGCTTCTTTTTCAATTCTGTTTGTTACACTTTCTATCTTGTCACTTTATTTCGAAAAATTAATACAAGAAATGCGTAAAAGACCTATTTATATTATTAAGCAAAAAAATGATTAGTATGAATTCATTGATGAACATAACTGGTCGTTTTGAAGTGTTTTTAAAAAGTAAAAAAGGGCTTGTCACAATTTTGTTGTCAATAATTCTTTTTAATACTGGATTGTATGTAAAATCTAGTTATAGTGATTATTCTTCAATTCAAGCTAGAAGGGATGCTTCAGGTTTCTCCCACGATAAAGCATATAAATTTGCTTATTTTTATTTCTACACAGGTCATTTCCCTTTAGCTACATTAAATACTGATTTAAAATATTCTGAAGAAGGTGCAAATAAAGAAATAACCAATAGAGGTAAGGATTTGATTATGGAATATAAGCATTGGTCGAGACTTGGTGAAAGTGCTCGAATTTTAGCTTATTTACCGAATGCTTATCTTAAAGGCTCTCCAGAAAACCCTTCTATTAAATTGTTTAATGCTTTCGTGTTTACTATTGGGCTGTTACTATTATTCTTTGGGTTTTGGAGACTAAGAAAACCAATGTTTGGTTTTCTTTTGTGTGTTTTAATCAATAGCACTCCTTTTTTTCTTTATGAAGTGTATTCCCATGAAAATATTTTTGGATTAATGGCTTCTGTTTTTTTTATAATATTAGGGCTAAATGTAAATGTATTGTTTTCTGCATCTATTGATTATTTTAAATTAATTTTGACGGCAATAATTTCTGGGATAACGATTGGTTTTTTTAGTGAATTTAGAAATGAAATTTCAGTAGTTTTAGTTTCATTGTTATTGATCTATATGTTGTCTAAACATATTAAGTTAATTCCGAAAATAATTTTAGTTTTAACAGTTGTATTTTTCTTTAATTCTTGTAAGTCATATATTAGAAATGAGTTTAATCTAAAGTTTGAAAAGACCAGTCATTTAGTAAGTCTTTATGGAGGGCATGTGTATAATGGAGCTAAAATTAAGGGTCATAATTTTTGGCACCCTATGTTTTGCGGATTAGGAGATTTTGATACTAAATATGGGTATGAATGGAATGATATAAAAGCATACAATTATGCAATTCCTATTCTAAATAATAGGTATAGTATGAATATCCATTATTCGGGTAAATATCAGACAGATGATTACTACGATGATTATAGGTTGTATTATAAAAAACCAGAAGAATTATCACATTATGAAGAAGTGGTAAAAGAAAAAGTGTTGACGGACATAAAAAATGATCCTTTTTGGTATGCTAATATCATAGTAAAAAGAATATTTAGGACATTAACAACAACAATACCTGTACCTTACTTAGGTTTATTATTATTCCCAGTTTTTTATTTTTTGTTAAAGCGGAAAGATTGGGACTGGATCAAGCTTATTATAGTTTCTCTTCCTTTATCAGCTACTTCTATTATAGTACATTCAGGAAAAGGTACTACTTATAACTCATTATTCGTTTATTTTGTATTGGTGATTATTTGTGTTCAATTATATGACCATTACAGACGGAAGGCCGATATCACTTAAAATATAGAAAACCCAGTTAAGGTTGTTAATCTTTCTAATGCATACATTCCTAATTCAGAATTTCCTTTTGGGTTTAATGGGGGGCTCCAGGTTGTAACGGCATATTGACCTGGATGAATAGCAGCAATTCCACCACCAACACCACTTTTGCCAGGCAAACCTACTCTAAAACTAAACTCTCCTGCTTCATCATAAAAACCACAAGTTTGCATAATAGCATTAATACGTTTTGTTTTTCTTTCAGAAATCACTTGTTTTTCATCAAATAGAGTTCTTCCAGAATTTGCATAAACCATAAAAGCGGTCGCTAATTCTTTACAAGACATAGCTATAGAACATTGGTAAATGTACAAGTCTAATACAGTTTCTATGTCGTTTTTGATATTGCCAAAAGATTTCATTAAATGCAGTAAAGAAGCATTTCTATGACTATATTTCATTTCAGACTTAAAAACTTTTGAGTTCACATCAATAGTTGTATTTCCCGAAATTTTACGAATAAATTCTAAAAGTTGTTTCTTGGGATTTTCTAGCGTCGAAACTAAGACATCAGCAATGACCAGAGCACCTGAATTTATCAATGGATTTCTTGGTATTCCGTTTTCGTATTCTAATTGTACTAAAGAATTAAAAGGATCTCCAGAAGGTTCTACATCTACACGTTCAAATAATTCATCATCTAATAAAGACATCGCTAGTGTTAAAGAAAATACTTTAGATATACTTTGAATGGAAAATTGTTCCTGTTCATTTCCAAAACCATAATGACCTGAGCTAATACAATATAAATGCATTCCAAATTTATTTGGATCCACTTTAGCCAATTCAGGAATATAGGAGGCTACCTTTCCATTATTTTGTTTATTCGATAATTCTTCTTGAATGGTGTCAAGAATTTTTTGGTACTGCATACAAAGTTTAATTTAAACCTAATAAAGAGCTATCAGGCTCTATTTCATAAGGAATTTTGTTTTGTTCAAAAATCCTAGCAGAGAATTCTCCCTTTAACTGAATATCATTCTCCTGAATTCTTAACCAACTCGCTTCTCTAAGTCCAACTACAGGTTGTGGATTTAACTTATGAAATTCTTTAATACGTGTTTCCCTAGTTTCTCCTTTATGTGTAGAGTTTGGATCAGGGTCTAAATAATGTGCGTTTATATTAAAAGGCATAACCCCTAGTGTTTTAAGACTTGGAGGATGTACAATAGGCATATCATTAGTGGTCTGCATGGTAAGCCCACAAATATTACTTCCAGCACTGGTGCCTAAATAAGGAACACCTGTGTCAATTGCTTGTTTAAGAGGTTCTAGTACATTATTTCTATATAATTGATTAACGAGTAGGAACGTATTTCCTCCACCAGTAAAAACTCCTTGTGTATTTTCGAATGCTTCCGTTATATCAGAAAACATATGGATCCCAAGTATTCTTTTATTTATTTTCTTAAAAATATTGTTAACTCCTATGGTATATTCATCTAGGGAGATCCCTCCTGGACGTGCATATGGGATAAACAAAATTTGTTCAGAATCTTTATAAAGCTCAATTAAAGTATCAAATAAATATTCTAATGGACCACTTCCATGGATGGTAGAGGTACTTGCAATGACACAGTTTTGCATATAATTGTTTTTAGTAAAGGTAGTTTAACGTTTTCTTATAGAGAAATCTTCAAAACATATTGAAAAAATATAGTATCTTCAATACATACAAATTTAACCCAGCTAACTATGAAAATGAAATTATCCCTACTATTTATATGCTTTACAATTAGTTTTTCTTTTGCCCAAATAACTTCGAGAGTTATGATTGATGGTCGCGTGAGTGCCCCTATTGGTGATGATGTAGAGGGTGTTGTTGTCTATAATTTGACTACTAAAAAAGGGACTATTACAGATGATAAAGGTAATTTTAGGATAAGTGTTGGCACCAATGATAAAATAGAGGTAATTGCGATGCAATATCAAAAGTTTGTTGTATTAATTGATAAAGGGGTATTAAATAATAGGAGATTGAATATTTTTTTGAATGAATCCGTTAATCTGCTAGATGAAGTTATTGTTACTCCATACGATCTGTTGGGTAACGTTTCTATTGATGTTAAAAAAATTGATGTTTCGGAGAGTGGATTAGATGATGTTGCTAGACTTACTTCCGATAGAATTAATGATACAGATTATGATTGGACAGCGGATGAATTATCTGAGTTAGAAAACAAAGTCTTTTTAGAGGATAGGATGATTTATGGACTTAATTTTGTAAACCTTTTTAAAGTAGTTTTTAAAAATAAAGACAATAATGATGATAAGACCCCTGCTGATATTGATGTAAAGGTCAGAAAAATGTATAATGATGAGTTTTTTAAAACAAACTTAGCGTTAGAAATGGATCAAATTAATGATTTTATCTTTTTTGCAGAAGAAAATGGGTTAGATAAATCATACCTAGAAGAAGGTAATGAATTGAATCTTCTCGAATTTTTGGTGTCTCAAAGTAAAGTTTATAAAGATCGTAAATAACGTTTTTAATAGCGCAACATTTTTAAAGACCTTTCGTCTTTTGAATTAGTATGACAGGGTTTCTAGGTTTATCCATAAGAAAACATATCGAATCGGGTCATAAAACTAATTCATCATATGGCCAGAATTTTACCTATTCTTATATTTTTTGTTGTTATAACTAACACTTTTGGACAATCTCAAAGATTAAAGGGAGTTATCGTTGCTGATTCATTAGATGGATTTGCCATAAATATTGTAAACTATACTAAGAAGATAGGAACTACCAATGATGACAAAGGTTATTTTGAAATTCCTGTATCAATTAATGATTCCATTATTTTTTCTTCTGTCCAATATGAGATAGTCTCTCTTGTTGTAGGAGATTTTGATATAAATAACGAAGATTTTCGAATAAAACTGACTCCTATTGTAAGAAAACTGGATCAAGTAAATGTTAGTAATATTAATCTTTCAGGAAATATTGATAAAGATACTAAAGGTATTAAGACAAAACCTTTTGTAAGTAATAAGAGTTTGGGGCTCCCATTTAGAGATATAAAACAACCTACCCAAGTAGAAAGAAGAATCTATACTGCAAAATCTGGAATTATAGATCGCCCGATTAATTATTTAAATGGAACGCTAAAAAAATTAAAAAAAATAAAAGCTATTCAGGATTTAGATAAACTAATTCATAAAGGTGAAACCTCATTTAGTGTTACATTTTTTACAAATGATTTGGGATTGTCAGAAGATCTAATATCTGATTTTATGTATTATTGCGCGGAAGATAGCTATTTTGAAAACTTATTAGAAAACACTAAAAAATTATCATTATTAGAGTTTTTTCAGACCAAAGCAAAGTCCTATAAAGAGTTTAAAGAAATTGATAAATAACTTTCTTTTTATTTAATAAAACATTTTTGGCATAATATTTTATGTCAAAATAGTACATTTACCATCGTATAAATTATTTTAAATTGAAGAAATTATTAATTATTTTATCAGTATTTCTGGTTTCATTGAGTTCGTTTACCGCCTTACATAAATTCTATGTTAGTGTAACACAAATAGAATATAAAGAAGAAGAGAAATCTTTGCAGATTATTTCCAGGATTTTTGTCGATGATATAGAAGAAGTTCTTAGAAAAAGATATGATGAGACGATAGAGTTAGTTTCTAATGAACAGGAAGAAAAGGTAGATCAGTATCTAACTACATATTTAAAACAAAAGCTATCTATTACAGTAAATGGAGAGGAAGTCTTTTTTAATTTCATAGGGAAAGAATATGATAATGATTTAGTCCTGTGTTATCTAGAGGTAGAAAATGTAGAATCCTTAAAAACGATAGTTGTTTCTAATCAAGTTTTGATGGATTTCTTTGATGATCAGCAGAATATCATACATGTCAAAAAACAAGAAAAACGTAAAAGCCTTATACTCGAAAAAGAAAAAGATCAAGGCATGTTAAAGTTTAGTAAATAAATCACTAAACTTTTAAAAAACAACTATTTTGCAATTTATTACTTAACACAATTACACTCTAATGAAAAAAACACTTTTTATTCTCACAGTAGGGTTCTTTATTTCTAGCTTAGGACTGTACGCTCAAAATGAAAAAAACAGCGAGGAAGCTCGTGAATTGGGGCATACAAATCAGAATAAGTTTAAGCAAATGTATGATGAGTTTGCTACACCTAATATGTATCGAACTGCTTCTGGAGCTCCAGGTTCTGCTTACTATCAACAGCAAGCAGATTATAAAATGGATATCGAGCTTGATGATAAAAACAAAAAACTTACAGGTAAAGAAACTATTACCTATACTAATAATTCTCCTGATAATTTAGAATTTCTTTGGATACAATTAGATCAGAATATGCGATCTAGAAAATCAAAAACGCCATTAATTCAACCAACTAGAGTGGACGCAACTGATCCACCAAATAGATTTGTAGGTAAATATTTAGGAGAGTCTTTTGATGGAGGATTTAATATCACGGCTGTTAAAGATGCTTCGGGTAAACCTTTAGAATATACTATTAATGGAACAATGATGCGTGTAGAGATGCCTAAAAATTTAGCATCTGGTAGTAAATTTGTGTTTTCTATAGATTGGTGGTATAACATTAACGATCACGTTAATGGAAGAGGAAGATCGGGTTATGAAGAATTCGAAGATGGAAATAGAGCGTATGTTATTGCACAGTTTTATCCTAGAATGGCAGTGTATAATGATGTAGAAGGATGGCAGAATCACCAATTCTGGGGAAGAGGAGAGTTTGCACTTCCTTTTGGAGATTTCGATGTTAATATTACAGTACCAGCGGATCATATTTTAGATGCGACTGGAGTTTTGGTAAACAGAAAAGAGGTATTTACTAAAGAAATGATGAGTCGTTACGAAAAGGCTAAGAAATCATATGATAAACCAGTTCTTATTGTAACTCAAAAAGAAGCAGAAGCTAAAGAAAAAACATTTTCCGAAAGCAAAAAAACTTGGAGACTTAGTGCAAAAAATGTAAGAGATTTTGGGTTTGCCACTTCTAGAAGATTTATTTGGGATATGATGGCGGTAAAAATTGGAGGTAAAGATGTAATGGCGGTTTCCATGTATCCTAAAGAAGGAAATCCTTTATGGGAAGATTGGTCAACTAAAGCCGTAGCAAGTACTTTAAAATCGTATAGTAGAATGACCTTTGATTACCCATATCACAAAGCTATTTCTGTACATGCTAAGAATCAAGGTATGGAATACCCTATGATTTGTTGGAATTATGGTAGACCTGATAAAAAAGGAAAATTTAGTGATCGTACTAAATTTGGTATGATGAGTGTTATTATTCACGAAGTTGGACATAACTTTTTTCCAATGATTGTAAATAGTGATGAGCGTCAATGGACTTGGATGGATGAAGGTCTTAATACTTTTGTTCAATATGTTGCCGAGCAAGATTTTGGAGAATGGTATCCAGATGCAATTGCACCGCTTAAAAAATACCCTTCTCGAAGAGGACCAGCTGCTAAAATAGTTCCTTATATGAGTGGAGACCAGAGTTTTATATCTCCTATTATGTCTCAGTCTAATAATATTTATCAATTTGGTTCTAATGCATATTCCAAACCGGCTACGGGATTAAATATTCTTAGAGAAACTGTTATGGGTAGAGATCTTTTTGATTATTCTTTTAGAACATATTCTCAAAGATGGATGTTTAAGCATCCAACACCAGAAGATTTCTTTAGAACTATGGAAGATGCATCTGCTGTGGATTTAGATTGGTTCTGGAGAGGATGGTTCTATACTACAGATTACACAGATATCGGTGTTAAAGATGTTAAGAAATATGTTGTTTCGAAAGAACCAAATCAAAGAGCAAAGGATTTTGCAGCTGCACGAGGAGCTAAAATTGAAGATTTTGGGCCATTGGTATTTATGGTAGAAGAAGGTAGTGAGGAATATGAAAAAATCAAAAAGAATGGTAATATCATTGATAATGCTAAGACCTTAAAAGAATATTTGATTGATAATTTTTCTGTAGAAGAAAGAGAAGTTCTTAAGGAGCCAAAATATTTTTATGAAGTTACCTTTGAAAAACCTGGTGGTTTAGTAATGCCATTAATAGTAGAGTATACTTATGAAGATGGTACTACAGAGACTATAACGTATCCAGCGGAGATTTGGAGAAAAAATGATGCAGCTGTAAAAAGAGCGATCGCTTCAGAAAAAGCAATTTCTAAAATTGTTGTAGATCCTAATCAAGAGACTGCTGATATCGATACTTCTAATAATAGCTGGCCTAAGAATAAAAAATTAGGAAAATTTGATAAGTTTAAAAATAAGGTAAAAGGGCAATAGTTAAAAAACCTTTAAATTATAGATTAAAGCCGTTCGTGATCACGAACGGCTTTTTTGTATACATTATTGTAGCTATATTTGCACTGATATGATTGTATTACCTTTATTTATAAGCGGAACAGAAATTGCCTTTATAGTATTTATTTTGGTTATGGTTTTCGGAGCAGATAAAATACCTGAAATAGCAAGAGGTTTAGGTAAAGGTATGAGAATTGTAAAAGATGCTACCAATGATATCAAATCTGAAATTACCAAAAGCGCTGAAAAGCACGGAATAGATACAGATATTCCTTCTTCTATTACTTCAGATATCAAGAAAGAAATAAATCAAGTTAAAAGTGATATCGAAGATGTTACTGGTCCAGTAAAACGTAAATTCTAACTTTACGACACCTTTTTTTAGTATTTCAATAAAAAACCTTCCTTTTTTATAACAAACTTTAAAAAAATCCTTTGTTTTTTAAGTTTACTTCATTCTGTAGTATTTTTCTGTAAAACCCTTATAAACATTGGTATTTAGAACCAGTTTTTAGTCCTATGCAAGCATAGGAACGCAATTATTTTTAAGATTCTTTCAATATAATGTATCAATATTTAGATTTTATTTAATAAATTAGTACAGAAATTAACTAAATGATAATTATTTGATGTTTTTAAGGAAATAAAGACCTTAGAAATCATTAACACACAAACTCATTAATCTTATACTAAAATGAAAAAAATTATTCCTCTAATTTTAGGGTTATTCCTTGTTGTATCTTGTTCAAAAAATAATCCTGAAGAAATTATTGACGAGAGTCTGGATTCTCAGAAAATTCTATCCATCGAAGAGATTAACTCCTTTATTGAGACACAGCTTAAGCAAAATGGTGATTTGGATTGGGCTAATGATGCATCAGCACATATGTTATATAGTGCAGTGATGCATGGAGGTGAAGTATTAACAATTGGTTTCGGAGAAAAAGGAGAAAGTTTTATTGAAGGAACAGAACGATCGTCTAGATTAAATATTATTGTAGAAGATATTTATGGTACTGTTCAGAAGAGTGAAGGAGAAAAACGTTCTAATTTTCAAATTACAGAAGATGATGTATTGAATGTTTTAGATTTAAAAGTAACCAAGTTGGAAACAATTGAAGAGTTACTTGCAATGGATAATATTCGTTATTTAGAACCTAATGGTTATGGGTTTTATTTACAGGAAGAAGTGCAACAAAAATCTGCAGGTTGTTCTCAAAGTGGACAATCTATTAACAGTGCTGATTATAGCGTGATTTCTCCTAATGCGAGATTACCTTGGAATTATAAAAATCATAATATTGATGATGCTTGGAGCCTGAGTACTGGAGCAGGAATTACTGTTGGGCTTATAGATACTGGCTTATCAGCTAACCAAAATCTTTTAGGAAATGGTTTTAATGATGGAGCTTCTAATGGAAGATCTGTACAGCGTTTCGGAACATTTATTGACTCTCCTTGGTGGTGGTCTAATAATGTTGATGGCCCGAACGATAAGTGTGGGCACGGAACTCAGATGGCTTCTGCTATTGCCTCACCACGTAATAATGATTTTATGCCAGTTGGTGTTGCATACAATTCTAATTTGGTAGCATATAGAGGAACAGAAGATGTTGTTTTAAACGATTATCACGAACGCAAAGGAGTGAGTAATGCATTAAAAGCATTAGGGAATAGAAGTGATGTTAAAATAATTTCCATGTCAGTAGGATATCCTTGGTCTATAGGAAATGTAAAAGATGCTGTTAAGTATGCGTACGGAAAAGGTAAAATGATCATGGCAGCCGGAGGAACATCTACTACTTTTACCAATTGGTATGGTGTTATATTTCCAGCAAGTATGAGTGAAACTGTTGCAGTAACAGGATTAAAAGATAATGGATATAATCGTTGTGATATCTGTCATGATGGTAGTAAAATTGATTTTACTATTATTATGCAAAGAGCTAGTAACACTAGTAGAACTGTACCAGTATTAGGGTTTAATAATGGAGCACAATCTTATGTTGGCGGATCTTCTGTAGCAACAGCTATGACTGCTGGTATTGCGGCATTAGTTTGGTCACGTAATCCTAATATGTCTAGAGCGCAAGTATTGGATAAGTTAAAAAGAGCAGGAGAGTTTTATCCTAATCGAAATAGTAAATTTGGTTACGGTAATATCGACGCACTAAAAGCAGTGCAATAATTAATGAATTAGCAATTGTAGTTACTAATACATCTGAAAAGTGGGGTCTTTATAGATTCCACTTTTTTTATAATACTCTACTAATTGTTAATCCATCTCTAATAGGTAATAATACGGTTTCGATACGATTATCATCTACTAACATTTTATTATATGCTAACAGAGCTTTTGTAGAAAGATCATCTTTTTTTATATCCTCAATAACTTTACCACTCCATAGAACATTATCTGATAAAATAACACCTCCAGGATTCATTTTATCAATAATTAAATCAAAATAAGTAGGATAGTTTGGTTTGTCTGCATCGATAAAAACCAAATCAAATTTCATAGCTAGATTTGGAATAATCTCAGTAGCATTACCTATGTGTTGATGTATTTGATTACCATAAGGTGAAAGGTCAAAATACTTTCGTTGGAAATCTTCCAATTCTTCATTAATATCTATGGTATGGAGTTCTCCATCTTTTCGCATTCCTTCGGCAATACATAAAGCCGAATAGCCAGTATAAGTGCCAATTTCTAAAATATTTTTCGGATTAATTAGTTTAGAGAGGATACTTAATACACGACCTTGGTATGGTCCACTTAGCATACGAGGTTGTAATATTTTTTGGTAGGTCTCACGAGTTAATTGCTCCAATAACTCAGGTTCTTTTTCTGTATGATTTACTACATAAGTATCTAATGCTTCTGGTATGAAGTGCATAGGGTGTTATTTTTTTTGCAAAGCTAGTAATTTTGGGAACTAAATATTTAAAGAGTATAATTTTATAAATATTCTTTTAGATTAGGGGAATTATAATTTTGCTGAAGCAAAAGTTCTTTTGAAAAAAATGCAGTAGTTTTTGAATAAACCGCTGCAATACTTATTCTATATTTCTAACAATATAAAATTCTGTTGCCTGTAGATTAATAAGGTGCGAAAAATCAATCTAGCCTGGGGAAAATAATCTGTCCACATTATCCAGGACCGCAAGGAGTGCAATGCCCACCGTTTACATTTTCCTGAACTTTCTTACCAATTTCTTGTACACCGTCTAATTTTTTAATTCTTTCATTAAAATATGAGTTAAAGAGATATTGTATGTTCGAACATTTAAAGATACTCGGGATTTATGTCTTTTTTTATACAATTTTTACGACGAATTTGTTTTGAGCTATGAAAGTAATTATACGCGGTAATTTCCCCAATATTTTTAACAGCATTTTAAAACATTATATAATCTCATTTCTAATCTGTATTTTTGAATCAAAATTCAAAAATGCAATTTGAAAACAGTAAAGAATTTGCTCAAAAGTTAGATCAACAAGATCCTTTAAGCTCTTATAGAGATCAATTTCTTTTTCCTAAAGTTAATGGGAAAGAGGTCATATATTTTACAGGAAATTCTTTAGGACTTCAACCTAAAAACACAAAGAAGTATGTCGATGAAGTAATGAAAGACTGGGCAGAACTTGCTGTTGAAGGACATTTTTATGCAGATATGCCTTGGTGGGACTATCACGAACGTTTAGCCAAACCCCTAAGTAGAATAGTTGGAGCTAATCCCTCTGAGATTACAGTTATGAATACCTTAACAGTAAATCTTCATTTACTAATGGTTTCATTTTACCGACCTCAAGAGAAACGATATAAGATTATATGCGAGGAAAAGGCATTTCCTAGTGATCAATATATGTTACATAGTCAGGTTAGATTTCATGGATATGATCCAAAGGATGCTATTGTAGAAATTAAGAAACGTCCTGGAGAACATAATTTTAGGATAGAAGATATTTTATCTACTATTAAATCAGTAGGAGAGGAGTGTGCTTTGATTTTAATCGGTGGTGTTAATTATTATACAGGTCAGGTTTTTGATATGAAAACTATTACTAAAGCAGGTCATGATATCGGAGCTTTTGTTGGGTGGGATCTTGCACATGGCGCGGGTAATATTGAATTAAAATTACATGACTGGGATGTGGATTTTGCATCTTGGTGCAGTTATAAGTATATGAATAGTGGTCCAGGAAATGCTTCTGGCTGCTTTGTACATGAACGATTTCATGACAGAAAAGATATTCCACGGTTCGAAGGTTGGTGGGGAACTAAAAAAGAGTCTAGATTTTTGATGGAACCAGAGTTCGAACCCATGCCTAATGCAGATGCTTGGCAATTGAGTAACGCACCAATTTTATCATTAGCGCCGTATTTGGCTTCACTAGAATTATTTGAAAAAGTTGGGATGGAAGCACTTATTGAAAAGCGAAATCTCATTGTTGCTTATTTAGAATTTGTGTTGAAATCAATTGATTTAGAAGTAGAAAGTACTTTCGAAATAATAACTCCTTCGAGTCAAGAAGAAAGAGGGACACAACTCTCTGTATTTCTTCATGGAGAAGGAAGAAAGTTGTTTGATTATTTAATGAAAAATGGAGTAATTACAGATTGGAGAGAACCAAATGTAATTAGACTAGCTCCAGCACCTTTTTATTGTTCTTATGAGGATATGTACGAGTTTGGTCAAATTCTTAAGAAAGGGGTATTGCAAAAAGTATAAATTGAGTCCCTTATTTTAATGCCTTAATATATGCGGAAGGTGAAAGGCCGGTTTGTTTTTTAAAGAGTTTGCAGAAATAAGAAGGATCATTAAACCCACATTGGTATAACACTTCTGAGATAGACATATTGTTGCTATTATAGAAAAGTTCTTGCGCTTTCTTAATTCTAAATTCATTTAAAAAACTAATAAAATTCTTTCCTGTAGAGGATTTAAAAATTCTGCAAAATGAATTTGTAGTCAACCCTAATTCTTTAGCCAAAGTTTCTGATTTGATTTTTTTAGCGTAGTTTTTATTTACATATTCAAAAACTTTTGATATTCTGGGTAAAGAAGTTTTGTCAATTTCTAGATGATTTGTTTTTATAATTGATCTATAATTCTTAGAAATAGAAAGTCGATATAGAATATTAATAAAGTTTAATAGCTTTTCGATATTGTTTTGATTAGAAAGTCTTAAAAAAGACGCAGATAATTCATCTTTAATTTTCTGAGAAAAGATGCAACCTTTAGGAGATTTCTTTATGAAATCTAAAATTATCGAAAACTCCGGAAAATGATGTAATTTTTCTTCAATAAAATCTTCATTAAATTGAATTACTACCTCTACATTGTCTCTAAAATCCTTATTACCAAAAGGCATATGTGGCATATTGGGGCTAAGAAAAATGAGTAATCCATCTTGATAGTTTTCAAGATGGGATTCTACCTGAATAATACCACTTCCATTTTTAATAAAAACAATTTCGTATTCAGGATGTAAATGCCAGTTTATTTCGTGACAAAGTGAATCCTTAGTATAACTTTCTATTTTTAAAGACTTGGATTGTTCCAGATAAATTTGCTCATAGGATGGCTTCATATAACAAAATTATCATAATTAAACAGATAATTACTATTTATAGAATAAATTGACTTATTGTTAGAATACTTTGTTTTACCTTAGATTTATTTTTGTAGTTAATTTTGATATGATATTAATTGTTTAAACTACACGAATTGAATTCTTTATATCTTATTCTTACTAAATTACGATATTTTGGGCCTGCTTGGGTTTTTGCTTCGCTTAATATAATGACAGGTACTTGGGTGTTGTATATACCTAAAATTAGAGCTAAGTTGCTAATTGATGATGCGCAACTGGGAATAGCACTTTTTTGTTTCGCTTTAGGTACGCTGGCAATGATACCTTTATCATCTTTTATTATTGGAAAATTTGGTGTAGGAAAGACCACAATTATTGGGATTTCAATTTTTTCTCTACTTTTTTTAATGCCAATTGTTGCTCCAAGTTATTTGGTATTGTGTGTTGTGTTATTCGTTGTAGGGTTATTTGCTTGCTTAACCGATATTGCAATGAATGCATTGGTATCTGAAATAGAACAGGAAGATGATGTACATATTATGTCTGCTTCTCATGGTTTTTTTAGTTTAGGAGGTGTTATTGGAGCAGGTATTGGTGGTTTTTTGATTACTTATTTTGAGGTTCCATTATTACATATGTTGTATGCCGCAATATTTGTGATTTTAACCAACTTTTTAGTATGTAAACAATATATAACCATAAAGGGAGAAAAAGAAGAATCTTCTAATAAACGGTTGGATTTAGAACTTATCAAACCTTTATTAGGACTTACAATTATTGCATTTTTAATTATGGGTAGCGAAGGAGCAATAGAGCATTGGAGTAAACTCTATATGCAGGATGTGGTAAAAATATCTTCGGAGAAGATTTCTGGATTTGGTTTTGTTGCTTTTTCTTTAATGATGACCCTAGGTCGTTTTTTTGGTGATGCTGTGAGTAAACATTTTGGGTCTTTTGCAATAATTATAGGAGGATCTTTGATCAGTGCGCTTGGTTTTTTAGCTGTATTAAGTATTTCATTGGTTCTAACAATAACTGGTTTTGGATTAATCGGCTTAGGTTTCTCTGTGATTATTCCTGAGTTATTTAGGTTAGCTGGTAAGACCAAAGGCGTTTCTTCTGCGAAAGGAATTTCTTTCGTTGCAGGATTTGGTTATCTCGGTTTTTTGATAAGTCCTCCATTTCTTGGTTTTTTGTCCAAAATAGAAAGCCTAAAGCTTAGTTTTACGGCCTTGTTGATAGCAACATTAATTGCATTAATTGTTACATTTTTTATTTCAAAAAGAGCTATTAAATAATATATTCTTCTAGTATTATTCTGTAATTACTTTTATGCCAGTAAAATGAAGTTTCCAACTACCTTCGTTCCGATTGCGAGTTTTTGAAATTTTGATTCCATTAAAATCATCATAATCTTCCCATGATGTTATTAAGGAAGCTTCTTTTTTGTTCTTTTCACGAAATGCCCATTCTTTTACTTTAAAATCACCTTCAAAATAAAAATCGTATGCATCTCCTGGAGTATACCCACCTTCATTTTTATAAATAATGGTAAGTTTTTGCATTTCTTTAGAACTTATAGGAGCAATCGCTTTTAGTTCATGTGCTGATGAGAAACTATTTTCATCCCATACTAAGTTAAACGGAGCTAGTAACCAATACTTATCATTAATAAAGCTTTGATCAGCTTTTAATGTAGTACTATCTATTTTAGTTCTGTTATAGGTAATTGTATCTTTGGAAGTAATCATTGTAACCTCATCTTTTTTTGGTTTCCAATTCCAAGAACGTTCATAATGACTACTATCTCTATCAACGTTAAAGGTGAATTTTATTTCTTTAACTTTTTCCCAGTTTTTAAAGCCATTCGCATTGGCAATCGCTTCAGCCGTAGTTGGTATTTTATGCAGAACTGTTTCGGTTTCCTTTAATTCAACATCCTCTTCGTATTGATATTCTTTTTTAGTTTCTTGCTTGCAAGCAATTACTAACATAGAAAGTAGGAATACGCTAATTACATTTTTCATCTTGACTGAGTTTTTCGCTAAAATAAAAAAACAAAATTCGTGATGAATTGAATTAACATCGTTTTAGGTATTAATAAAAAAAGCTCCCTGTTATGGAAGCTTTTTTTATTTGTTCTTGTATGTACAATTACTTTACAATCAACTTGTATTGTGGTGTCTTATTTAAAGGGCAGAAATAGTTATATTCTCCTTTTTTTAATGTTACAGTTTTAGAACTTTCAGTTTTCCCTTCAGCTACAACCTTAGTTACATACGCTGATTGAATATGATTTTTAGGATCTGAAGCATCTTTACCAGCAGGGACTAATACGAATCCAACATCAGTTCCAGAATTGTTGTTAGATATATTGAAAACGTAACTACCTTCTGATAATGTTACTTGTTTCTGAGTAAATTCTCCTTTTGTTTGTTCTAAAGAAACCGTTTTAACTTCTTGAGCAGATGTACTTAATGTAATTGCGAAAATAAATGTAAATAATGTGATTAACTTTTTCATGATTTTTAATATTTATGATTATTGTTGAAAATTATTTTTAATTTTTCTGAGGAGAAACATGTTTTATAGTGTTATTTCTCCTCAGAACTCTTGAATGTATTTATTGGTGGTTGAGTGATTTATACTGTAGTAGTTTCTAGTGGTTGTGCTACAGGAAAATCAACAGGGACTTGAGTAGTACTATGGATATAGTTCGAAATAGTTTTGTCTCCTACTAATACAATGGTATCTACTAGATTTCCTTTGTCATATCCTGCAGCAAAGAAATTATCTACTACATCCTGATCTGTACGTCCTCTATTTTCTGTAATATTCTTAGCAAGTTTTGCCAATGCATCTAATTTACTGTCAAAAGATGCGTGCCCTGCTCTTAACTCTAATATTTGCTCATCAGTAAATCCATTCATTTTTCCAATTGCTGTATGTGCTGATAAACAATAAATACAATTGTTTACTTGACTAACTGCAAGATTAACAACTTCTTTTTCTTTAGCTTTTAAAGATGTTTTTGCGTTAGATAGAGTTAAGTAATTTTCTAATGCAGTTTCACTGTGTGCATAAGTTGCATATAAGTTAGGTACAAAACCTAATGCGCTGTTAAGATTGTCAAAAATCCCTTGATTTGTTGCATTTACTTCTTCTCTTGTAGGTACATTAAATGTTGCCATGATTTTATGTTTTTAGTATCCTGAATTTATTTTTCAGAATGAGTTTATATTTAATTTTAATTGTCTTTTAATTTGACAGGACAAAGATGCGATGGGATTAAGGACTTTAGAATGGCCGTTTTTCCCGACTACTTGTCAATTTTTCCCTTAGCTTATTTTCGAGTGCTTATAAAAGGTCTTTCTACATCACAATAAAAATCGTGGTGACTTCTTTGATCACAGTGCGCTTTGGCATTTAGAGTGTTTACAATTTTTCTTTTTCCCTGACGGAAAATCTCTATTAAATTGAATATGGATTTATTATTAGTTATCATTTTTATAGTGTTTTAAATTAACAGTACAAAGATGAGGCTCTAATGAAGGTTTTAGAATGGTTGTTTTTCCCTACTACTTGTCAATTTTTCCCGAAATAAAAAAACCTCCAATTAAGGAGGTTTATAGAAAGTATAATATGATATGTTTTATTCTAAAAAAACTTTACTTCTTTTCGTTTCATCCATAGAATAATGCCACTTAGAACAAAAGTTAGTAATGCAGTGATAAAAAGAACACCTCCATCATTATTAATTTCAACTCCAAGTTTTGTAATATGCATAAAAATGGCACCGCCGATAACTCCAAGGGTTATTGTAGCACCTATCCAAACTGTTTTGGGGATTAATAATAAAACTCCTGCAATAAGTTCTACAATCCCTGTAGCTATTCTTCCATATGGCTCTAGGCCAACTTTAGAGAAAATATAAATACTATCAGGATGTCCAGTAAACTTAAATCTAAGGGTTTGTATAAGAATAATAGCAACAATTATTCTTAATACCAGGGGTAAGGCATTTTTCATTTTAATATGTTAGAGTTTGTGTTAGTTACTATAGAACACTGGGTAATGCGTCTATTCTTCCATTAAAGGTATTCTTTCTAGAAATAAAATACAATTCCTCAAGGTTGTTATCATTAGCAAATTGATTGGATAATTGAGGTAAATTGTTCATCAAGAAAGCCTGAAATGCTTCGGGACTCTTACTTCTATTAGCTGCTTTTCGTATGATTTTCAGATAAGAAGAAGTGATTAACTCTACATTGTTTTTATTAGAAGAAAAAGATAAAGAGGTGTTTTCTCCCTTAGAATTTTTTATTTCTTTTTTAAATTTAATTTCATTGAGAGCAATTAAATTTTCGTTGTAATTGCTAAAAGTGTTTTTATAAACTACTTCTTTAGTATTTTTAAGGTATACTGTTTCTAATTGAGTTTTATATGTTTTTTCTTGTGTGTGACCTGAAAAAGATATAGCGAAGAAAAATAATGTTATAACTATTGATATGTGATTGCGTAAAGTCTTCATAATGAAATGTTTTTTACACGAAATAAATTCCGTATTTAATATACTACAAAGTTGGGGCAAAAACATATAGATTAAAAGGTAATTTTTTCCTTAATTATTGTCAATATTACCATTTGTTATATTGAATAAATTAAAAAGAAATAAAAGAACTTTTAAATATATATGGAATTAGTCGTAATTGATTTTGTAAAATTACAAATCAGTGTTTTTAAAAAAAGCAACTATCTATAAATTAGATTGATAATAAAAAAAACAATAATTTAGAAACTGATTGTAATTTTATACAAATTTAGTAATTACCTAGGATAAAATATGTTATAGAAAATCTAATTATTTTGAATGTATTTTTGCAATGTCGATGAAATAAATATACCTGAATTGGTTTATAAATTTTAGAATTGAATAAAAGATTTGTGTTCATAACACCAAGCCCAATTTTCATTAGGCTCGGCAGAAATTATTACTGGGTGTTCATGTTTTTTAAAATGTTCACTAGCATGTTTATTAGGAGAGGAATCACAACATAAAGTAATACCACATTCCTGACAGGTTCTTAGGTGTACCCAGTTATCCCCATTCTGTACACAAATAGCGCATTCATAAGTATCATTTTTTTTGATATTTTGTAGGTCAAAACTTTTTAAATGGTCACAAATTTTTGTTTTAAATCCCATATTACATCTCAGCTAAATATTCGTGAACAAATTTTATTGCCATAGCACCTTCTCCTACAGCAGATGCTACTCTATTCATAGCGCCAGCTCGGACATCACCCGAGGCAAAAATACCAGGACTACAAGTTTCTAATAAGAAGGGTTCTCGATCTTTTTTCCAAACCTTTTTAAAGTCATCATATCGACTTAGGTCACGACCAGTTTCAATAAAACCTCTTTCGTTTTTAATTATGTCTAATTCAATCCAATCTGTATAGGGTTTAGCACCGATAAAAATAAACAAAGCATCTGCATCGACAATTTTGGATTCCCCATTAGTACTATTGCTTATTTCTAAAGAAGTAAGTCTGTCATTTTCTCCCAATGCTTTTGTGACATTTGTATGGCCTAGCAATGTGATATTATCAATAGCATCAATTTGATCAATAAGATAACTGGACATGCTACTTGTAAGATCTTTTTTTCGAACCGTAATGTAAACGTTTTTAGCAAATTTAGAGAGGTAAACAGCAGACTGACCGGCAGAATTACCACCTCCTACAATATATACTTCTTTATTAGAACAAGCTTGAGCTTCTGTCATAGATGAACCATAATAAATACCAGCTCCTGTATAATTCTCTATCCCATCAGCCTCTAGTTTTCTATAATTGACACCTGTAGTGATAACTACACTCTTGGTGCTAATACATTCTCCATTAGCTAGTGATATACTTTTGTACCCATCTTTTTCAGTTATAGAGGTAACTTCTTGAGGAGATAAAAATTCTATCCCAAATCGTTTGGCTTGTGTAATAGCCCTATGAGTTAGTTCTTGACCACTTAATCCATTAGGAAACCCTAAGTAATTTTCGATTCTAGAGCTAGTTCCTGCTTGACCACCAGGTGCATGTTTTTCAATTAATAATGTTTTTAAACCTTCTGAACCTCCATAAACCGCAGCGGCTAAACCAGATGGACCAGCACCAATAATTGCTACATCATATAAATTGTCTTTAGGATGTGGGTTCAAACCAAGCGCAGTAGCAAGTTCAATAATATCTGGATTCTTATAGCAACTTCCGTCTTGTAGCGAAATTACTGGAAAATCTTTTGCCGTAAGACCATGAAGTTCAATAATTTCCTTAGCCCTATCACTAGTTTCCACGTCTAACCATTGAAACGGAAATAGGTTTCCCGATAAAAAATCTTTTATATCATGAGACTTTGGAGAGTATTGATAACCAATCACTTTTATTCCATCAAATTCTGGTTGAAAGTTAACTAACCAAGTATCTAACAAATCATTTAAAGTAGGAAACAATTTTTCTTCTGGTGGACTCCAAGGTTTTGTCAGATAATAATCTAATTGTACATCGTTAATAGCTTTAATAGCTGCTTCCGTATCTGAATATGCAGTTAAGAGTACTTTTTTAGCATTAGGAAATAGTTTTTTTGCTTGTTGTAAGAATTCTACTCCCAGCATTTCTGGCATTCTTTGATCTACTAGAAATAATGCGATAACTTCATTTTTTTTCTTTAAATCTGCCAAAGCTTCTAGAGCATCGTTGGCAGATTCAGTGCTCATAATACGATATTCTTTGCGATATTCAGATTTTAAATCTCTAGTTACTGCACGTAATACTTGTGGATCGTCATCGAGTGCAAATATGATAGGTTTTTTCATCGTTTCTATAAGTTAAAGCAGACTAAAAATTGAAATTATCAGGGTCCGGTCCTAATCGATGATGTTTATCTAAAGAGTCAATATAATTGATATCTTCTTTAGAAAGTTCAAAATCAAAAAGATTAGCGTTGTCAATAATTCGGTGTTTTTTAGAGGATTTAGGGATAGTAATTACTCCCTTTTGTAAATTCCATCTCAAAACAATCTGTGCGGCTGTCTTATTATATTTTTCAGAAAGACTGTCCAATATAGATAATTCAAAAATTTTTCCTTGCATCATTGGTGACCAGGCTTCGTATTGTATGTGATGTTTGTTGCAAAAATCAATCAAATCTTGTTGAACAAGATAGGGATGAAACTCCATTTGATTAACCATTGGTTTAATTTCGGATGTTTCCATGAGATTTTCTAGATGATGTTCTAAAAAATTACTTACTCCAATGGCTTTTATGACTCCGTCTTTATATAATTTTTCTAATGCTTTCCAGGTTTCGATATATTTTCCTTCTACAGGCCAGTGAATAAGATATAAATCCAAGTAGTTTAATTGCAGTCGTTGTAAACTTTTTTCAAATGCTTTAAGAGTAGATTCATAGCCTTGATCAGCATTCCATACCTTACTTACTACAAAAATTTCATCTCTAGGAACACTGCTATTAAGTATTGCTGTTCCAACTCCTTCTTCATTTTTATAAATACTTGCTGTATCTATATGGCGATACCCTTCTTCTAATGCCCATTGTACTGCGTCAATTACTTCTTTATCATTGTCGGATAAATATACACCGAGACCAAAGTAAGGCATTTCAATTCCATTATGTAATCTGAATGTTCCTTTTATATCTGTTATTTTTTTCATAAGTGTAATTAGGTAATAGGTAAGCAAACAGTAAAGATTGTTTCTCCTTTTTTAGATTTTACTGTAATATCACCTTGGTGTTGATTAATAATTCTTTGTACCACTTCTAATCCCATACCTGTTCCTTCTCCAATAGCTTTTGTGGTAAAAAATGGGTCAAAGATGTTTGTGAGATTTTCTTCGGTAATTCCTTTTCCGTTATCAATAATTTCAGTTTTTAAGAAATCTTGTTCTTTATACGTCTTAATTTTTAATATTCCAGAGTGATCCATTGCATCAATAGCATTATCAATTAAATTGGTCCATACTTGATTTATCTCACTCACAAAAATTTTGATTTTAGGAAGATCATCGTTAAAATCTTTTTCTAAGGATATATTTTTCTTTTTAAGCTTATGATTAAGCATAACCAGCGTACTTTTAATTCCTATATGAATATTTGTAGCTATTTTTTCAGGTGCACGATCCATATGTGTATAGCTTTTAATAGAATGCACCAAACTAGAAATTCTATTAGAAGCTTCATCAATTTCGTCGACCATTTTTTCTGTGGTTAATACATTTTCTATCCATTCAATCGCATTAGAAAAGTTTTTTTGACCTGTAGTTTTATAAATACCCTCCATAGCTTCTACATCCATGCAAAAATCTAATAAAGTCTCCGTCAATTCATATGCGTTATCTACTCCGTGATCTTCTAGCCATTCTTCTAATTCATCCTCCTTTTCATTGCGCTCTATTAGTTTCATATTATTTTCTGGACGATTTTGCAACTTATCAAAAAGCACTTTGTTAATGCTATCAATTTCTTGTTCTTCCATTCTGATTGAAACTACTCTCTTAAATTTCTCAGGAACATTACCAAGATGTTCCTTAAGCGCTTTAGCACTTCTTTCCATTGCAGATGCCGGGTTATTAAGCTCGTGTGCCAATCCTGCGGATAGCTTGCCTAAAGACATCATTTTTTCTGCTTGGACATTGTCTTTGGTAAATTCTCTAACTCTTGATGTCATTTTATGCACTAAGGATTCTGTAAGCTCATAATGATTAGAGATCATTTCTTTAAAAAAAGATTTTTCAAGTATTAAGACCTGACTTTTTTCAATCACTTCTCCAAAACCAAGAGCAGAACTTGCTCTAGAAAAAGGAAGCAAACCACCAATTTGATTTATGTTTAATAGTGCTACATGTTTATAGTTACCGTTTTGTTGAACTTTGATTTCAATTTTCCCCTCTAATACAATAAATAATTTATCTATTGGATCTCCTCTCTGAAATAAGAAAGAGCCCTTATCTAAAAATTGGACATAAGATTTATCGATTAACCACTGTAATTGATTATCTGGAACTTGGGTAAACTCTTGAACTTGTTGAAGATTTTCTAGACTAAGTTTCATTAGTTTAAATTTAGGTAATAAAATACCTCTTTCCAATACCTTTTGATGGAACAACTCTTAAGGTTTTTATAAAGTTTATATCACATTTAATAGATAAGTGTCTCTTTGAATTTTCTTTAAAGAAGAGTTTAGGTTTAGAAATGGTAGTAATGAGATTTATTATATTTAGGAATTATTAAATAGTAAGGGTATGTCTAATGATTTGCAAAAGTATTTTGAAATAAATAAAAGTACTTGGGATAAAAAAGTTGAAGTTCATGCATCTAGTGATTTTTATGATTTAGAATCTTTTAAAAAAGGAGAGAGTTCTTTAAAGAAATATGAATTAGAAGCTTTAGGAGATGTTTCCGAAAAATCATTATTGCATTTACAATGTCATTTTGGTCAGGATACATTAAGTTGGAGTAGGAAAGGAGCTAAGTGCACTGGAGTTGATCTTTCAGAAAAAGGTATAGAATTAGCAAAACAATTAAATAGTGAATTAAAATTAGATGCTGATTTTGTTTGCTGTAATGTCCTAGATACTTCTAATTATATAAAGAAACAGTTTGATATTGTTTATACAAGTTATGGTGTTATAGGATGGTTACCGGATTTAAAACCTTGGGGCAGAATGATAGCAGAACGTCTAAAATTAGGAGGTACTTTTTATATGGTAGAGTTTCACCCTATAGTTTGGATGTTTGACTATCTAGAAGAAACACCAAGAATAAAATATGGATATCATCAAAAAGAAGCTATCTATGAAGAGTATGAAGGTACGTATGCGGATAATAATTCTAAGATGATAAGTAAAGAGTATGGTTGGAATCATGGGCTGGGCGAAGTAATTTCATCCTTATCTGAAGCAGGATTAACAATAGAATATTTGAGAGAATATGATGAATCTCCTTATAATGTTTTTCCGGATTTGATAAAGAATAAAAATGGCATGTTTGAGAGTTCGGATAAATTATTTCCATTACTATTTGCGATTAAAGCTTTTAAGTAACAATTCTTTGATAATTTTTTTACATTTGTTGAAGGTTTTAATGTTTGCATAAGCTTCAGGATTTATGGAGCTAGTTTGTCAAGGACATTAGGACTCGGATCTTAATGATGTAGTTCCTTTTCATACTTTGGCAAACTAGAATTACTAAAAAAGTATGCAAGCAAAAAATATCGCTATCGTAGGAAGTGGCTTAGCAGGTTCACTGTTAGCAATTTATTTAAAGAAACGTAATCATCAGGTTACAGTATTCGATAGAAGACCAGATATTCGAAAAGTAGAATTTAGCGGTCGTTCCATCAATCTTGCGATGTCTGTTCGAGGTTGGAAAGCATTAGATAAAGTTGGGATTGGAGAAGAGATTAGGAAGCTAGCTATTCCGATGGACAAAAGAGCGATGCACGTTAATGGTCAACCAGAATATCATCAATATTATGGAAAAGAAGGAGAAGCTATATATTCTATTTCTAGAGGAGTATTGAATCGAAAAATGATTAGTCTAGCCGAAGAATCCGGAGTTGTATTTAGGTTTAATGAAAAAGTCTGGGATGTCAATTTGCCAGAGGCAAAGATATATACAGGAGAAACTGAAAAAGGTGAGTGGAAGGAGTATCAGTATGATATGATTTTTGGTTGTGATGGAGCTTTTTCTAGAGTGCGTCATAAAATGCAAAGGAGAAGTAGATTTGATTATTCTCAGGATTTTCTTGATGCTGGATATAAGGAACTGGGTATTCCTGCTAATGAAGATGGTACTCATAAATTAGATAAGAATTCACTTCATATTTGGCCAAGAGGTAAGTTTATGTTGATTGCATTACCAAATTTAGATGGAAGTTTTACTTGTACATTATTTATGCCTCACGAAGGTGAAAATTCTTTTGAAAGTTTGACTAATGAGAATGATGTAGAAGAATTTTGGGAACGAAATTTTCCAGATACTATAGACTTAATGCCTACTTTACTCAAGGATTTTAAGAATAATCCGACCAGTGCATTAGTTACCATGAAATGTTATCCTTGGAGCTATTGGGATAAAGTAGCGTTGGTAGGAGATTCTGCTCATGCAATTGTGCCGTTTTACGGTCAAGGAATAAATGCTGGTTTCGAAGATATTTCCGTGCTAGATGATATTATTGAATTAGATAGAAGTGGTGATTGGCAAGAAATTTTTGAGAAATATCAAGAAACAAGAAAACCAAGTACTGATGCAATTGCAGAACTCTCATATCGTAATTTTATGGAAATGAGTAGTAAAACTGCAGACGCTAACTTTCTTTTGAGAAAGAAGATAGAAAAGCATTTTTCTGAAAAACATCCTGATAAATGGATTCCTCTATATACGAGAGTAACCTTTACACATAGACCTTATGCAGAAGCACTGAAAATAGGAGATCAACAAGCTGCTATTATGGATGAAATCATGCAAATAGAAGATATTGAAAACACTTGGGATAGTGATGAGGTGGAAAAGCGAATAATTGCTGGTCTAAATATGTATGAGATAATTAAATAAAGGTCGTGTTATCCGATAAGTCTTTTCAACCATTTTAACTTCGAGCTAGTATAGGGAGAATATTTTAGATTTAACTCAATCAAAAAGGATTTTTGTAAAATACTTTTGTAATGAGAAAATGCTACAAACCCTGCTTTACCGTGATAATTACCAATACCGCTATCACCAACACCACCAAAAGGTAGGTTTTGTTCCATAAAATGCATAACAGCATCATTTATCGCTCCTCCACCAAAAGAAATTTCGTTAAGAATTTTGTTTTTGACTGATTTATTTTTTGTAAAAATATAGCAGGATAAGGGTTTTGATAATGTTTTTATATCCGAGATAGCTTTTTCTATAGAGTCAAAAGATAAAACCGGCAGTATAGGACCAAAAATTTCTTCTTGCATTACTTTATCTGCAAAAGAAACTTCAGTAAGGATGGTTGGTGCTATAATTCTATTTTCTGCATCGCATTGACCTCCTAGGTATATTTTATCATTTTCGATAAGAGCTTGTAATCTCTCGAAGTTTTTTTGATTTATTATCTGAGTGTAATTTTGGTTTTCTACTTTATAATCTGCTTTTTCAATATGTTTTTTTATAGCAGATAAAAGCTTATCGTGTATCGTAGATTCTACCATTATATAATCAGGAGCAATACAGGTTTGACCAGTGTTCAGAAATTTAGCCCATACTAAACGTTTTGCTGTCATATCTATATTGACGTCTTTGGTGATAATAGCGGGACTTTTTCCTCCAAGTTCTAAGGTAACTGGCGTTAAATGTTTTGCAGCAGCTTGATAAACTATTTTGCCCACCGGTATGCTTCCAGTAAAAAATATTTTATCAAATTTAAATTTTAATAATTCAGTAGTTTCTTGTACACCTCCTTCTATAACTCTAAAGAATGATTCATTAAAATTTTGATTGATAATTTTAGCCATTATCGACGAAGAATGTGATGGAATTTCACTAGGCTTAAGAATAACTGTACATCCCGCAGCGATAGCCGCTATAGCAGGAACTAAGGATAATTGAAAAGGATAATTCCATGCACCCATTACTAAAACAGTTCCTAAAGGTTCAGGTATGACGTAACTTTTACCAGGAAGATTTGCTAATCCAGTGCCTACTTTTTTTCTTTTAGACCATTTTTTTATATTAACTATTGCAAGATCAATTTCGTGATAAATGATCGCTAGTTCTGTGGTGTAAGTTTCGTATTTTGATTTTTTAAAATCGTTATAAATAGCATTGTATAAGAGATCTTCATTTTTTTGTAAAACACTTTTTAGATGTTTTAATTCCTTTACTCTAAAAGATAAATCTTTAGTAGTATTGGTGTCAAAAAAAGTTTTTTGAGTATTTATGATTTCCTGATAGTTCATAATGACAAATATAACAAGGTTATAAAAGAATTATGATCCTGTGCTCATACGTTTCTTTAACTCTAGCTCTTTCTGCATTTGTTTTACGGTTAATGTACTTCCATCGTGACTCCATCCAGGAGGACCAAAAATATACATGAACTTATGATACCAATTTTTAGATTTTTTGGTGTCGTTCCAAATGTCTTTATACTCATGCGTTAAAATAACCCAAGGATTGTAAGAATTAGGCGCGTGAGTAACTCCATATTGTACTTCAATTTCGTCATCAAGTTCTTTCCAAGTTCCAAATATCTTGTCAAAAATATTTAAAAATCCTCCATGGTTTTTATCCATATACTCTACATTTTTGGCATGATGCACTTGATGCATTGTATGGGTGTTAAATATTTTTTCTATAAAACCCATTTTAGGAATGAAAACGGAGTGTAGTTGGAATTGCCATAAAGCTTCTATTCCCAAACAAACAATTACCATTTCTGGAGGAAATCCTACAATCGGCATCCACATGTAAAATAGTGGTTTGTATAAAAGAGTAAACCATCCATTACGAACTGCTGTTCCAAGATTAAAGTTATCTGACGAGTGGTGAACTATGTGAGCAGCCCATAAAGCTCTTATCATATGATTTTGTCTGTGAAACCAGTAATATGTAAAATCATCAGCTAATTGACATAATAGCCATACATACCAAGCATAGCTAAAAGATTCCCAACCCATGATATTGGTTCGTACACCATCAACTTCGGGATTAAATACATTGTACATATACGTAAACAAAACAACCGAAAAAACCGTTTTAAGAAAAGGACCTAAAAATGCTGATCCAAGTCCCATTGTGAAACTGGCAGATAAATCTTTCCAATTATAAAGGTTTTTATGTTCGTCGTGATTTTTGCTATACGTTAATTCTACTACAATAAGTACTAGAAATAAAGGTACACCATATTTTAAGGGCTGTATAAAATCCATTTTCTTTTTGTTGTATTCTAATTGGGGCAGAATATAATAAGAATTTGCAGTAAAAGTTTAACATTTTACTTTTTTAAGTAAAAAAAGTATGTTTTTAACGATTGTTTATTGAAATGAAGACGCGGTTCTTTTGAAATTCGGTGTATGTTATTTCGCGAAAATCTGAGATGGGTCTTTAAAAGACTTGAATTCTAGTGCATTTCCGCAAGGATCATAAAAAAACATGGTTGCTTGTTCTCCTACTTCTCCCTGAAACCTAATATAGGGCTCAATAACAAAATCTATTTTTTTATCAGATAACATTTGTGCAAAACTTTGCCAAGTATCCCATTCTAAAATTATTCCGAAATGCGGCACAGGAACTTCTTTACCATCTACGGTATTGTGATGATTATTTAATTCTGATTTTGGTTTGTAATGAATAACCAGTTGATGCCCAAAAAAATTAAAATCTACCCAGTGTTCACTGCTTCGCCCTTCTTTTAAATTAAGTGTTTTGTTGTAAAAATCGCGCGCAACTTCTAAATTATCTACTGGGATTGCAAGATGAAAGGGAGATAATGATTCCATAAGTTATTTACGTTGATTGAAAGGGATTATTTTAAGAGTTTGAAAATAGATGCTTTAACGTTTTCTATCACTTCTTTTTCTTTTTTTAGAGGCAGCACTATTTCGTTTTTCTTTACTTGCCCCACCTTTATTTTTGGAAGAGAAATGTTTATTGTTGTTTTGTCTTCTTACTGGTTTGTTTTCTTCGACTACAGATGCTTCTTCAGTTTTACTAGAATCTCCTACATCTTTATTAATAATTTGTAGTTCTTTTTCTGTTAAGTAGCGCCATTGGCCTATTGGAGTATCTAAACTAATGTTCATAATACGAATTCGCTTTAGTTTTGTTACTTCATATCCAAGATACTCACACATTCTTCGTATCTGTCTATTTAAGCCTTGTGTAAGAACTATTCTAAAATCATATTTATTTATCTGTTCTACCTCACATTTACGAGTAATAGTATCTAGAATAGGAATTCCATTACCCATTCTTTTAATGAATTGTGGGCTAATTAATTTATTTACCGTAACGATGTATTCTTTTTCGTGGTTGTTTCTTGCTCTTAGAATTTTATTTACGATATCACCATCACTGGTTAATAGAATTAATCCTTCACTGGGCTTGTCTAGTCGGCCGATTGGAAAAATACGTTTTGGATAGTTGATATAATCAATAATATTGTCTTTTTCGTTTTGTGCAGTTGTACAAACAATTCCAACAGGTTTATGAAAAGCAAGGTATACGTGTTTTTCTTTAGGCTTATTTATCAATTCACCATCGACCCTTACTTCGTCTCCAGGAGCCACTTTGGTGCCCATTTCTGGAATTTTATTATTTAGGGTTACGCGACCTTGATCAATTAGTTTATCTGCTTCACGACGAGAACAGTAACCAACTTCACTAAGGAATTTATTGAGTCTTGTAAGCTTAGAATTTTCCACGGTGCAAAGGTGCTCATAAAATTTAATCTTTCAAAAAATGAATGATCATATCATCCACTTCATCAAAGAATAAGGAATGCCCAAAGTTTTCTGTAGTAATGAATTTTGCATTAGTCCAGTTTTTACTTATTTTTTCAGTTCCCGTATACGGGGCAATTTCATCGTATTTGTCATGTATGAGTAAGCCTGGGTGAGTTAAGTTCTTTGCAAATTCAGCTATGGAAAATTCTTCGAAATGAAAACCAAATTTTTCCTTGAAATAATGACTTAAGGCTTTCATAAACTTATCAGATAATTTGAGCGTTTTTTGATAGCCTTCCATAATTACAGATAATTCTGTAGGAGGTGCAAGAACAATTAGTTTTTCTATTTCAAGGTTTGGATATTTAAATTGATGAAACACAGTTGTCATACCGCCAACAGAATGTCCAATAACGTAATTAGGTCGGTATAATTCTATCATTTTTTGAAGGCATTCTGCATAGAACGGAACACTGAGTGTTTTACCAGAAGAGTTACCATGAGCTGGAGCGTCAAATGCTATAACATTATAATTTTGTTGATGTAGTTTTTCGATAAGTGTTTTCCATCTATGACTATTACTATCCCATCCGTGTACCATCAAAACAGTTTCTCCCATATTGGGCCATCTATAGGTTTGTAAAAACCTATCTTTTACTGAAATGATTTCATCTTCGGCTTCCTCTAGAAAATATTCTTGATCTGCAAGTATCTTTCCTTTAAGCGGTGTGCTAAATAAGATATAGGCTTTGCGCAAAGCCTTTTTTTTATTAAAAAAGAAGAGCAATAAAAGTCGTTTGCCAATAAAAATTGGGATGTACTTTTTTAATGTTTCTTTCATAATTCTTCTCGATGTACCGAATCTATAGAAAAAGCAGGAAGACAAATCGCTATATATTCACATGCTGATTCAAATGGGTTAGAATATTGTACTCTGGTGTTTTTTTTAATCTTAATAGATTGTCCAGATTCTAAGGTGATTTCTTCATCATCAATAATAAATCTTTTCTTTCCTCGAATAATATAAGTGTATTCATCAAATTCCGGTGTTTGAAATGGTTCGCTCCAACCTGGAGGAGCTACCATATGCGCTATACTAACCTGAGAATTCCCATCTGTGGCTTTGCCAAAATGTTCTTCAATTAATTTTCCATCTGTAGTTGGTACCACAAAAGGTGATTTTTGAATTTGATATTTTTTACTCATAAATATCTAATAACAGATTTTAATTATTCTCCCAATTAATAATAAAGTGTTTAATTGTAGCCGAATCAGGAATTTGAGAAGCTTCAATTTTTTTGTCAGTATTAAATTTTAACTCACTCGATAATTCTTTCTTATCAATAGTTATCGATGCTTGGATACTATCTACAAATATAACCGCTGCACTAAGTGTATTAGTAATCTTAGTGATAGAATAGTTATCCTTGATATCTTTGAAAACACCATTTGCCGATAGTCCCGATATAGTCTTATATCTTGGATCAATTACTTGTATACTTTCAATAGAGGATTCAGGATTGTTTTCTTCTCTAGGTTCCAATAATAATAATTTAGCTCCTCCTTTTTCATAAATTTCAATAGTGTTTGCAACATCCATAATATTGTCATTTTTGGATATTTTTACTATAGAATCATTTGCATAGATTGAGTCTAATTGACTCACTTTGATTGTGTTAGTTAAATGACCAATTCTGTTATAAGAGATTTCGAATGGATCTTGTTTTTTGTCATTTTGACAACTCAGTAAACTTATACAAACAAGTAAAATACTGCTGATTTTTTTAATCATAATAGGTTGTTAATTATTCCCAAGGTTAAACAATGATTGATTTTGTGTTTAGTTTAGCGCAATAATTTATTTAGTACACCTAATGCTCCTCTTATAAAAGTAGCACTGGTTAAAACTTTAATCACAGCTTTTTCCGTAGTACTAGATTTTCTACTTTTAGAACGAGAAGAACTTTTATTTAGTTTCTCTCTTTCTTTTTTTGCTGTTGCTTTAGCTTCTTCTGCTTCAGCTTTTTCTATTTTTTCATTAAGAATTTCATAAGCACTTTCTCGATCTATATCTTCATTGTATTTGTCAGAAAGCGTGGACTTTTTTAATAAATCATCTAATTCACTTTTGGATAGTATATCCATTCTACTCATAGGAGCTCTTAACATCGTCGCAGCAAGAGGAGTAGGGCGACCTTTCTCGTCAAGAGCTGATACCAATGCTTCTCCAATTCCTAAAGCTGTTAGTACTTCTTTTGTGTCATAATATTCTGATATAGGATAATTCTCGGCAGTAAGTTTAATTGCTTTACGATCTTTAGCGGTAAATGCTCTTAGGGCATGCTGCACTTTTAGCCCCAGTTGCCCCAATACTCCATCTGGTACATCCGTAGGGTTTTGGGTAACAAAATATAGTCCAACTCCTTTTGATCTTATTAATTTTACAATACTTTCGATCTGATCCATTAATGCATTAGAAGCTTGCTTAAATATTAAATGAGCTTCATCAAGAAAAATAATCAACTCTGGTCTTCCGCTATCTCCTTGCTCAGGAAAGGTACTGTATACTTCAGCTAGAAGACTTAACATAAATGTAGAAAATAGTTTTGGTCTATCCTGTATGTCGGTTAATCGTAAGATATTTATAAAACCTCTTCCATCGTCATCTACTCTACATAAATCTTGTACATCAAATGATCTTTCTCCAAAAAAGATATCAGCTCCTTGTTGTTCTAAAGCAACAATTTTACGTAATATGGAGCCAGTAGATGCAGTAGATATTCTTCCATAATCTTTTTCTAGCTCTTCTTTTCCTTCTCGAGTCGCAAATTGTAAAACCTTTTTTAAATCTTTTAAATCTAATAATGGCAATTTGTTGTCATCACAATATTTAAAAATTATTGAAATGATACCTGCTTGTGTTTCTGTTACATCTAAAATTCTTGAAAATAGTACTGGCCCGAATTCGCTTACAGTTGCTTTAAGGCGTACTCCATCTTGTTCTGATAAAGAAAGAATTTCTACTGGAAAATTCTTTGCTTCAAACGGAATTCCAATTTTTTCATGTCTTTCATCAATTTTAGCGTGACCTGGACTTGCAGCTGCTAAACCACTAAGATCTCCTTTGATATCCATAAGAAGCACAGGTATTCCTTGTTCGCTCAAGTTTTCTGCTAAGACTTGTAATGTTTTCGTTTTACCAGTTCCTGTTGCTCCAGCAATTAACCCATGTCTATTTAATGTCTTTAGAGGAATTTTAACGTGTGCATCTGTCACAGTTTCTCCATTATGCATTGCGGCTCCTAAGGTGATGAAATCGCCTTTGGTAGTATATCCTTTATTTATATGGTCAAGGAATTCTTGATTACTACTCATAGTTAATGTAAATTTTGATAAAAATAGCAATCTTGTCTATTCTATCGAAATGATTGTGATTTTGTTTTAGGTAAATTTATAATTTTTAAATCAATAAGAGTCAGTGTAGAAAATTATAGTTTATTTTTATTGATGAAACACATAATTCAACATAATGAAGAAGATATATTTATTCACGATTTTAATTTCAATTTTTTATAGTTGTAATCAAAAAAATAATTCTAACACAGAAATTATATTTCATGACACACATGAGCCTAAAAAAGTGAATGCTCCATTTTCTGATGCTGTTCAAGTAGGTAATTTGTATTTCCTTTCTGGACAAGTAGGGATGAATCATACAACACGTAAATTGGTAGACGGCGGTATAGAAGCTGAAACTAAACAAACCTTAGAAAATATAAAAGCGGTATTAGAACATCATAATATGAATATGAATGATGTAGTAAAGTGTACAGTTATTCTCTCTGATATTAACGATTTTACAGCATTTAATAAGGTTTATAAAACGTATTTCCCTAATAAACCAGCAAGAACTACGTTTGCTGCCAAAGGATTAGCGGTGGGAGCAAAGATTGAGATAGAATGTGTTGCAGCTAAAACTAAGTAAAAGAAATACTTAATACGGATGAAAGAATTCCTAAACTTACTTTAGGATTACTAATTCATTATCTACCTTTGCATCCTTATGCAAGAAAGTACAGAGACATTGGTGAATGAGGGAAAGATGCTTCCTCTTATGGAAGAATTTTATACCATACAAGGAGAAGGGTATCATAAAGGTACTGCTGCTTATTTTGTTAGAATTGGAGGATGTGATGTTGGATGTCATTGGTGCGACGTTAAAGAAAGCTGGAACGCTGCTCTTCATCCACCAACTTCTACTGCTGTAATTGTAGATAATGCTATAAAATATAGCAATGTAATTGTAGTAACGGGCGGAGAACCTCTTACTTGGGATATGTCTGAACTTACGAAAGGCTTAAAGAGTAAAGGTGCTAAAACCCATATAGAAACTTCTGGAGCGTATCCTCTTACAGGTAATTGGGATTGGATATGTCTTTCTCCTAAAAAAGTAAAACTTCCTACTAAAGAAATATATAGTGAAGCTCATGAATTAAAATGTATTGTTTATAATAACAGTGATTTTGATTTTGCTGAAGAGCAAGCTTCTCAGGTTTCGGATGATTGCGTATTGTATTTACAGCCGGAATGGAGTGTTAGGGACAAGGTAATTCCTCTAATTGTAGAATATGTGATGAAAAACCCTAAATGGAAGGTGTCTTTACAAACTCATAAGTACTTGAATATTCCTTAATTAGGTCATATAAAAACATAGGTTTTTTATGGTTTTTGACGTTTTTCGATGGTCTGTGCTCTTTTGTATGTTAATGATTATGGTTAGACCGTAGTTTTGTAGGATTTTTCCCTTCTATTGAAATGTAATTTTGTAAGATAAAACTTTCTTTTTTATTTTTTAGCCTCCCTTGATTTACGTTTTTTAACGTATATAAACAAGTGTTTAACTAATTGTTAAATGATAGTTATCTTTTTTTTTGATTTTATAGAAAGATGTTTTTAATTTTATGTAAGTAATTTAAAAACAGATTTTTATGAAAAACTTATACTCTATTTTTGGGCTTGATTTTAGAATGTTTATTGATTTTGTGAGAGATCTTCCGAGTGCTTCCCGTTATGCAATGCGTAGATAA
Source organism: Aquimarina sp. AD1 (assembly GCF_003443695.1). Taxonomy (NCBI): domain Bacteria; kingdom Pseudomonadati; phylum Bacteroidota; class Flavobacteriia; order Flavobacteriales; family Flavobacteriaceae; genus Aquimarina; species Aquimarina sp. AD1. The sequence continues at coordinate 5,152,579 of NZ_CP031966.1, forward strand.
TTTTAAGTTCAACATCCCGTATTAATTTATAAGTAAAAGATTACAACAATTTGTAATCTTTTGTTTTTTATAAAAAGTTTTATGAACTACATTTTATGTAAATGTAATGTTCAATATGTGTGTTTACATTTGTTTTCTCTTCAAAATCTTAATAGTTATTTATTTAATTGTTTTTAAGTTGTTTATGGTGGTGTAAATAATTAAAAATATTAACCTGTCCACGTAAAGATGAGATAGAAATAAAAATAACTAATCGACATTAGGGGGATTAGCCCCTAGTTTTACTCTTTTGGTTGTAGGTTAATTCCTTTTAAAATAGTTGTTTTAAATGGTTTTTTGTTGTTATGTCGTGTAAAATAAGTTGTACGTCTAAAATATTGAATTCTAGGTGTTAATTTTTTTTATTGATTTGAGTTTGCGATTTATATTTGCATAACAAATTAAAAATCAAATAATTATGAGATACTTTTACACTATATTCAAAATAGATTTTAATTCATTGAAGAGTTTTTTGAGAGAATTACCATCTGCTAGTAGTAATGCTATACATAGATAATCGGTTAGTATTATATAGTTGGGGAAACAAGGTTATTTAAAATTGAATGCTAATCATTCTATAAAACTATAAATCTATTGGTAATATAATTTGATATAGATTTAATAGTAACACCAAAAAGTAGGAATAAATTTTACTAGTATAATTGAAAAACATGTTTTTAATCGGTAAAATTTCACTTTATATCTAAAAGTTCTTACATTTTTTGTTAAAAAGGTTGATTTAAAGTCTTTTAGATGTTATCTTGTAACTAAATAAATTGGAAATATTATGGGGCTATTTTACACTAAATTCAGATTAACTTTTAGGATTGTCATGGACTTTCTTAAAGAATTACCGGGGGCATCTAGTAATGCTATCCACAGATAGTTATTATTTCAGTGAAATAATTTAACCTTTTTAGTCAGAAGGTTATTAAAAATAAAAAAGAGGTTGAATTTTTCAACCTCTTTTTTATTTAATATGTTTTTGTGTATTATTTCTAATTATAGAAAGGAACTTCTACTCTAGTAGTTTCCCACCCCATAACCATATGGTATCCTTTGTCTACTTTTTTGAAAGCAATAGAAAAAGCTTCTAACTCATCACCTTTTCCCGCAGGTACTTTAATTCTAGCGACATCCTTACCTTCATCGTAAGAATATGCTCCCCATACATCTAGATCGGAATTAAGAATGATAGTCCATTCTTTTTCTCCAGGAATAGTAAATAAAGAATATGTGCCAGCTTTTACTGTTCCATCTCCTAATTTCATATCTTTAAAAAGTTTTATCTCAGTAGCTTCATCAGCTCCTGTTCTCCAAACTTTTCCGAAAGACACCTTGTCTCCAAGCATAGTTCTACCTTTCTTCTGGGGTCTACTATAAATTACTTTGATATCTGGTTTTGCATTTCTATCTGTTTTTGCATAAGAGATATCCGTCGGACTTTTCTGCAGTCCTGCGAATTTTTGAGCATTAATGGTGCTGATTGTTCCTAAAAACATAACAACAGCTAAGAAGAGTGATTTTTTCATAATTCGTGATTTTATTTTCTTAATTGTCGTAAAGATATGTAGGAACATACATGGGAAATGTTAATCCTCTCATTAAATTCTGTTAAAAGAGTTAAATAACAACTTGATAGTTTTGATAGGTTTTTTACGTTGTAATAGTTTTATTTTTTAACTAATAAGTGTTTATTTGTTTTAATTTGAAGTTAAAAACAAGTTTTATGTTTAAATAATGTAGCTAAAAACGCATCTTTGACTTCTCAATTAATAGAAAAAGAAGAATATGTGTGGAATAGTTTGCGCTTTTGAATTAAAAGAAAAAGCAGATGTGTTAAGACCTCAGTTATTAGAAATGTCAAAAAAGATAAGACATAGAGGTCCGGATTGGAGTGGTATTTATGCAGATGATAAAGCTATATTGGCTCATGAAAGGCTTGCGATAGTTGATCCTGTGTCTGGTAAACAGCCCTTGTTTAGTGAAGATAATAAGTTGATTTTGGCTGCTAATGGCGAAATTTATAATCACGGAGAAATTCGTAAAAAGTTTGATGGTTTTTATAATTTTCAGACAGAATCTGATTGTGAAGTTATTTTGGCTCTATATAAGGAAAAAGGCTCTCAGTTTTTAGATGATCTAAATGGTATTTTTGCTTTTGCACTTTATGATGCTGAGCAAGACTCATATTTAATAGCTCGTGATCACATGGGGATTATCCCTCTGTATATGGGTTGGGATCAGAATGGTACTTTTTATGTTGCTTCAGAATTAAAAGCACTAGAAGGTGTTTGTACTAAAATAGAATTATTTCCACCTGGTCATTATCTAGATAGTAAAAAAGGAGAATTAACTAAATGGTATGTTAGAGATTGGTCTGATTTTGAAGCTGTAAAAGATAACCAAACTAGTATCGATGAGTTAAGAGAAGCTTTGGAAGCCGCAGTTCATAGGCAATTAATGTCAGATGTTCCTTATGGAGTATTACTTTCTGGAGGATTGGATTCTTCGGTTACCTCAGCAATAGCTAAAAAATATTCAGAAAAAAGAATTGAGTCAGGTGATACTAAAGAAGCTTGGTGGCCTCAATTACATTCTTTTTCAGTTGGTTTGGAAGGATCGCCAGACTTGGAGGCTGCACAAAAAGTAGCAGATCATATAGGAACAATACATCACGAAATAAAATTTACAATTCAAGAAGGACTGGATGCTATTAAGGATGTGATATATAATTTGGAAACTTATGATATCACAACTATCAGAGCGTCTACACCTATGTATTTAATGGCAAGAGTTATTAAGTCTATGGGAGTAAAGATGGTGTTGTCTGGAGAAGGTGCGGATGAGATATTTGGAGGATACTTATATTTTCACAAAGCACCAAATTCAAAAGAGTTCCATGAAGAGACAGTGCGTAAGTTGGATAAGTTACATATGTATGATTGTCTAAGGGCAAATAAATCTTTAGCGGCATGGGGAATTGAAGGACGAGTACCATTTTTGGATAAAGAATTTATGGATGTTGCTATGCGTATTAATCCACAGGATAAAATGATTAACGGAGAAAGAATGGAGAAGTGGGTTATTCGTAAAGCCTTTGAATCATATTTGCCGGAAAGCGTTGCTTGGAGACAAAAAGAACAATTTTCTGATGGTGTTGGGTATAGCTGGATAGATACTTTAAAAGAAGTAGTAGATGCTGAGGTAACTGATGAACAAATGGCTAATGCTCATTTTAGGTTTCCAATACAAACACCACAGAATAAAGAAGAATTTTACTATAGATCAATTTTCGAAGGACATTTCCCAAGTGATGTTGCGGCATTGAGTGTTCCTCAAGAACCTTCTGTCGCCTGTAGTACAAAAATAGCATTGGAATGGGATGAAGCTTTTAAAAACATGAATGATCCTAGCGGAAGAGCAGTAGCAAATGTTCATGACGATGCATATTTATTAGATGAAGTTGCACAATAGTAATAGAATAAAAAGAAATTTAAAAATTTCAGCTTGAGTCGCTGAAAGTTGAGTTAATTGAGATGTAAAACCCCAAGAATTTTCTTGGGGTTTTTTACATGTTTGTAATCAATAAATATTTTTTGAAGATAGAGATAACTGCATTGTAGTTAGTGATTTTCTTATAAAAAGAATTAATTATCTAGGGCTGTTAAAATAATAAGTTTAACTATTTTTTGGGGAATATACCGTGTTTTTATAATTAGATTTATGAGAAATTTATTTTGTGTATTAGTTATCGAATACTAAAACATTTTAAGTTGTCAAGTATCAAACTATCAATTTTGTTAATAGGGTGTAAGTCGTGAACATCTTTGAAATTTTCGCGGCATATTTTAATTTTCTATTATGTTAAAAAATATTTTAAAGCTCAATACGACTCAACAATTAAGTAAAAAAGAACAACAAGCAATTAATGGAGGTTTTATTCCATCGGCGTGTACTTTTCCTGGAGCACCACCTTTCGGTGGTCCTTGTGCGTGTATTGTTAATGGACAAGTGTGCAGGGTGCAAAGAGATTATACTTGTTTGGATGGTACAGATCCTATTTGTCCTAATTTTTAGAAGTATTCATTACTGCTGTATAATTTAATAAATACGATTTATTGAATTTATAGAATAACAATAGGGCTACATTGCAATGTAGCCCTATTGTTTTAGTTAGGTAAGTAAAGTGATTATTAACTTCCGCAACGACCTTGATTAGACCATCTTCTATTGCTTTGTAGTAAATATAAATATCCGTTATACGTAACTTGATCACCAGGTGAGTAACTTGTGTTTCCGTTATAGGCGTCAATACCATCACAGATGTCCGCTGGTTGAGTTTCTCCACATTCTCCTAAACGATTCCAGCTGTTAAAATCTCTTTCATATAAAAAACCTTGATAAGTAACTTTGTCTCCAACACTGTATCTAATGTTTCTAGACCATTCGTCTATTCCATCACAGATGTCATTTCCGTCACCATCACCATCACCATCACCATCTCCGTCACCATCACCAGCTGGATAAATAATATTAGTCCCCTCTATGTCCCCAGTAGATAAACGACCATTAAAAGGTATGCGATTTCCTGCAGACGTAAGCATAACTGGTTGCCCATTTTTACTAAATGTAAAACTGCTATAGATCATGATAGAATTTATATCAAATGCACCAGGATTAACAGAATTGTTTGTTATTCTGAATTGGCTTATAGCTCCGTTCTGAATGTTTTCAGGTAGTATGTTTACGAATTGATCTCTATCACTACGATTTTGTTCGTGGATATACCCAAGGGTATGACCTATTTCATGAATCATGACTCCGGTGCCTGTTCTGGTGCCTATAGTGATTGTTCCTCTGTTTCCATTTACACCAAGATTTGCTCTTCCGCAATTACAAGTTTGACCATCATTTTGAATAGTTACATAGTAATTTTCGTTAGTTCTTTCTTTAAATCTAATATTGGTCTTAGAAGACCATTCTTCCATAGATGCTATAGTGACTGAAATTTGATTAGAAGTTAAGCTGTTATCCAACACGTAAATCACAGTGTTATTCGGCCATTTTGTGATTCCAGGAAAAACTCCAAGCCTTTCAACTTCTTCACCAGGTACAGGATCTTCATTGAAATTACCATTATCAAATTGACTTTCAAAATACTTAGTGTCACCAGATAAATATTCTCCATTGCCTAAGTCTTGAACATAAATAGCTTCTCCTAGAAAGGACTTTTTTAGAAGTTCAATATCATTGTTTTCCTCATTGCTAATTTCGTCATCAAAATTTTCATTTGTACAAGAACCTATTGTTAGTCCTAGACAGATAAAAGCAATTTTGCCTAAATTCATTAAATTTTTAGTCTTCATTTTTAAAAATTAAATTTGTTGATTGTGTGTATTTCCTTTAATTCGACTACATCTGTAGTCTGGTTGGTTTAACGGAAGTAAGTTGTATTATTGTGAATAACGTCCTTTAATTAAGAGGCGTTTATTATTCGTAAGAGTTGGGTGAGAAAACGTAAAGATATTAAGGGAGAACATTATTTTAATATTGTTGTTCGCTTTTAGATTTATTTTCTGATGAAGAAAATAAATCTGCATTTTTGTAAAAGATTCTTTTTGATGTTAAAGTGTTTGTTTACAAAGCATTGTATTTGTTTTAGGAGAATTATATAAAGTATTAATTTAATCTTAAATCGATTTTAAGGCTGTTTTAATCACTTTTAAGGAGTTTTTTTCTTTTCCTAGTCTTGTTCTTAACTAATTGTTGATAACTCTTTAAATCATACCTTATAAAACCCTTTGAACATTTAGCTGTTTTTTTATCTTTGTTTGTTGACCAAAAATTGTAATAAATAAAGCTGATTTATGAGCGAAGAAGCAAAGAAAAATAATTATTCTGCCGATAGTATTCAGGCGTTAGAAGGAATGGAGCATGTACGCATGCGTCCATCCATGTACATTGGAGATGTAGGGACTAGAGGTTTGCACCATTTGGTATATGAAGTTGTGGATAACTCAATTGATGAAGCATTGGCTGGTCATTGTGATGCTATCGATGTTACAATAAATGAAGATAATTCCATTACTACTAAAGATAATGGTCGTGGTATTCCTGTAGGGATACATAAAAAAGAAGGTGTCTCGGCTTTAGAGGTTGTAATGACTAAGATTGGAGCTGGTGGTAAATTCGATAAAGATTCGTATAAAGTATCTGGTGGTTTGCACGGAGTAGGAGTTTCCTGTGTAAATGCACTATCTGATCATTTACATGCTATTGTACATAAAGATGGTAAGGTTTGGGAACAAGAGTATGAAAGAGGAAAACCTTTATACCCTGTAAAATCCACTGGAGATACTGATTTTAATGGTACAATTGTTACTTTTAAACCTGATCCTACTATTTTTCAGCAAACTCTAGAGTATAATTATGATACTTTAGCAAGTCGTATGCGTGAGTTGGCATACCTTAATAAAGGTATTACAATTATTCTTACGGATAAGAGACATACTGATGAAGAAGGGAATCACGTTTCTGAAACTTTCCATTCCGAAGAAGGATTAAAGGAGTTTGTGAAATTCTTAGATACCAGTCGTAATGCGATCATTGGAGATGTAATTTCAATGGAAGGAGAGAAGAATGATATTCCAGTAGAAGTTGCTATGATTTATAATGACTCTTATGCAGAGAATCTTCATTCATATGTTAATAATATTAATACGCACGAAGGTGGTACGCATCTTTCAGGTTTTAGAAGAGGACTTACTTCTACCTTAAAGAAATATGCAGACGCTTCTGGTATGCTTGATAAGTTAAAATTCGAAGTAGCAGGTGATGATTTTAGAGAAGGGTTGACAGCAATCGTTTCTGTAAAAGTGGCTGAGCCGCAATTCGAGGGACAAACAAAAACTAAACTAGGAAATCGAGAAGTTACTTCTGCAGTTTCTCAAGCGGTTTCTGAAATGTTAGAAAACTATCTTGAAGAAAACCCTTCAGATGCTAAAACGATTGTTCAGAAAGTAATTTTAGCAGCTCAAGCACGTCACGCAGCTAAGAAAGCTCGTGAAATGGTACAGCGTAAAACGGTAATGAGTATAGGAGGGTTGCCTGGAAAGTTATCTGATTGTTCAGAACAAGATCCAGCTTTGTGCGAAGTGTTCCTTGTCGAGGGAGATTCTGCAGGTGGAACTGCAAAACAAGGACGTGATCGTATGTTTCAAGCTATTTTGCCACTACGTGGTAAGATTTTGAATGTAGAAAAAGCAATGCATCACAAAGTCTTTGAGAATGAAGAGATAAAAAATATATTCACGGCTCTTGGAGTTACTATTGGTACAGAAGAAGATAGTAAGGCACTTAACCTTTCTAAATTAAGATATCATAAAATTGTAATTATGTGTGATGCCGATGTGGATGGTAGTCATATATCAACTCTGATTCTTACATTCTTTTTCCGTTATATGAAAGAATTGATCGAGGCAGGTCATATTTATATTGCCGCACCACCGTTATATTTGGTTAAGAAAGGTGCTAAAAAGCAATATGCTTGGAATGATGATCAACGAGATATGATTGTTAAAGAATTTGGGGAAAATTCTAAAATTCAACGATATAAAGGTCTTGGAGAGATGAATGCTGAACAATTATGGGATACTACTATGAATCCAGAGTTTAGAACGATGCGTCAGGTAACAATTGATAATTTAACAGAGGCGGATAGAATCTTCTCTATGTTAATGGGAGATGAGGTACCGCCACGTAGAGAATTTATTGAGAAAAATGCCGTTTACGCAAACATTGATGCGTAATGTAAGTGTTATTAAATAATTTAGAATGAAATCCGTTATACTATGTATAGCGGATTTTTTTATATATTGTCCCGCCTATTAAACCCAAATCTTGTGAAATGAACAGACCTAAAATGTTTGAATACTTTTTCAAATATTAGTTTATGTGCATTCCATCTGATTATTGAACAACCATAGATAGAAACAGATGAAAAAAACGATACTACTTTTTACGATGCTTTTGTTTAAAGTGTCATATTCTCAAACTAATGTAGATCAGTTATTAGAATTAGGTATAGAAAATGCACAGCGTTTTAGTACTGATTATTTTGCTCCGGCAGGAGAATTGTTGGTAAATAGTATGTCTAATGGTTGGTATAAAACTGCCGAAGTAAAAAAGTTGTGGCGTTTTGAGGTAGGTTTTATCGGAAATCTTTCTTTTGTAAGAGAAGAAAAGCAGTCATTTATTCTCAATACAGCAGAATATGAAGGTTTAGAATTTAGTGAAGGTCCTTCGAGTCAGTTGGTGGCTAATGCTTTTGGTGGAAATCGTGGAGATATTTCGGTGGTTTTGGATCAAGGACAATTAGGGCAAGTAGAGATTACACTTCCAGATGGGATTGGTGGAAAAGAAGTAAATATTGCACCCACAGGATTTCTTCAGGGGTCTATGGGGATATCAAGAAGCACAGAGATTAAAGCAAGATTTTTACCAAAAATTGCTGTGCGAGAGAACACAGAAGTTTTTCTTTATGGATTGGCAATTCAGCATGAATTGACGGATTGGATTTTTTCTTGGAAAAGACTTCCTTTTAGATTTTCTGGATTAATAGGGTATACTAATGTTAGAGGGTTTTATGATTTTACCGCGGATAGTCAGATTGATGGGGCAGATCAGGAAATACGATTGAAGTCTAATTCATGGTTGGTTAGTGGTATTATTTCAACGAAGCTTCCTAAATTTAATTTTTACGGTGGTTTTGGGTATTATGCAGGAAATAGTAAAGCAGATATTTTGGGTACTTATGAAATTCAAAGAGGTCCACTAGCTAGTCAAACTGTTAAGGATCCAATTTCTGTAAATAATAAAGCTTCTGGACTTAAAGCCACTATTGGAGCTAATGTGAAATTAGGTTTTTTTAGAGCCAATTTAGATTATACGCTTCAGAACTATCAAAATCTCTCTATAGGATTGAATTTTGGTTGGTAATTTAACTAAGAATTCACAAACAAAATCGTTAAAGAATTTGTATTTTCGCGCTGATATTGAAGAGATTCAATATACCAAGATAATATTAATCAAAATTATATAGAGATAATGAAAGTTACAGTAGTAGGAGCTGGTGCAGTAGGTGCAAGTTGTGCCGAGTATATTGCCATTAAGAATTTTGCTTCAGAGGTAGTATTGTTAGATATTAAAGAAGGATATGCAGAAGGTAAAGCAATGGATTTGATGCAAACAGCTTCTTTAAACGGGTTTGATACTAAGATAACAGGAACTACAAATGATTATTCTAAAACTGCAGGAAGTGATATTGCTGTAATTACATCTGGTATTCCGCGTAAACCTGGAATGACACGTGAAGAATTGATTGGTATTAACGCAGGGATTGTAAAATCAGTTTCTTCTAGTTTGATTGAACATTCTCCAAATGCAATTATTATTGTAGTGAGTAATCCAATGGATACAATGACATATTTAGTACATAAAACTACAGATCTTCCTAAGAATAGAATTATTGGTATGGGTGGAGCTTTAGATAGTGCTCGTTTTAAGTATAGATTAGCTGAAGCATTAGGAGCTCCAATTTCTGATGTTGATGGAATGGTGATTGGAGGACATAGTGATAAAGGGATGGTTCCTTTAACAAGACTAGCAACTAGAAATAGTGTGCCAGTTTCAGAATATATCTCTGATGAGCGATTAGAGCAGGTTGCAGCAGATACTAAAGTTGGTGGAGCTACGCTTACTGGTTTATTAGGAACTTCTGCTTGGTATGCTCCAGGAGCTGCTGTTTCCGGATTGGTTCAGGCTATTGCTTGCGATCAGAAAAAAATATTCCCTTGTTCCACGTTGTTGGAAGGTGAGTACGGCTTAAATGATCTTTGTATAGGAGCGCCTGTAGTGCTAGGTAAAAACGGAATCGAAAAGATTGTAGAAATTAAACTTAGTGATGCTGAAAAAGCTAAACTTGCAGAGAGTGCAGCAGGAGTTAAGAAAACTAATGGATTATTAGAATTATAATTTATTCATCTATAAAAAAAGAGCCGCTATATTAATAGCGGCTCTTTTTTTGATAAATTATAAAATCACTTTCTTATAAATTTTTGTCAATTAAACCCTGTAATCTTCCAGAAGACGGTAATGGACAAAAGCGACTCACTTTTTTAGCAGTAGCATCAACAAGAAAAAATTTTGGAATAGACCAAGATGTTGAAGTGACTCCTCCCATTTCTGTAGTTTCAGAAATAAATGCTAGTATTGGACTGTTTTGTGGTACCCAAAATTGATTTTCAGTATTCTTTTTCTTTTTAACGTACTGTAACCATCTATCTTTATTAGTGTCTAAGGATATGTAAATAATATCTATATTATCTCCATATTGTTTTTTAATTTCTTCTAGGTATGGTGTTTCTTTAATACAAGGTTTACACCACGTAGCCCAAAGATCAATAACAGTTAATTTTGTTAATTTATCCTCAATTTTAATTTCCTTTCCCTCTACAGTTATTAAAGTTGAAAGCGGGAATTGTTCTTGCCCAATAAGTTTTTGACTCCAGTGAACGCTTACTAATAACAATATTATAAAAATGTATCTCACAGATTTCGTTGTTTAAATTTTCAAAATCAAAATAACGATTTATTTGTAAAAAAAGATATTTTACATTGATTACTATTTTATAAGACATTTATTGTAAGACTTTAGAAATGCAGTTTTAATTTTTTCTATATTTGCGCACATGAAGAAAGAATGGTACTTCAAGGTTTTAATTACTGCATTTGCACTGTTGGTTGTAATGCAGCATCAAACTGTTGTGCCTAACCAAGAAATTGTTTTAGAGTTTACTGATGTTGAGGTTACTTCTTCAGAAGCGCAAAACGCAATTGCACTTGTGAAAAAACAATTGGAGTCTATTGGAGTGAAAAACACTCGAATCTCTAAAGAGTTGCATAATGGTAAACTTAAAATTTCTTACTACAGTGATGCTGATGTAGAAAGTATAAAAAAGATACTTGCCAAAGAACAAAATGTTGCATTAAATCATATTTTATTTGATCAGAATAGTGCAGACGACCAATTTCCGTTCAACAAAAATTCTTCGGACTATAATCTAGATGTTTATAAAATTCAAAAAAGTACAGACTCCAATACGGATTTTAATGGAATTTTTGTTCTAGAGGTTAAACAAAAACAGGATAGAGCTTCAGGTTTTTATGCACATAGTTTTGTAGCCGAAAATGATATTGATCATTTAGCTAGACTAACAAAATTAGCTCAAAAAGTTAATAAATCTATTGCAATCACAATAGATAATATTTCTTATAAAATTCCTGAGGTAAGAGCAGGACCAATTTCTTAATTAAGGATATATTAATTTTAATATTCCTTACATCTCCAATTTTTAGGAAGTCAGATAAGAAGAAAGTAATTGAGTTGTTTTTTTCTAAATCCTATTTGACTTTTTAATATAGCTCATGTCTAAGATTTGATAGAGCTTTCCAATAATGAAATTCTAATAAATTAATAATTGTTGAATCCTATTTGATTTAAAAGGGTTTGACCAAAATAAATAATAATGCAAAATAAAGGACTTGTTAGAGTGTTTGCGATTTTATTTGGATTGGTATGTATTTACCAATTATCGTTTACGTACTTAACATACACAAAAGAAAAAGAAGCTGAAGCTTATGCCTTAGCTAAACATCCAGAAGCAGATGCCTCTGCATTAAGAGATACAGCAGAAAAAACGTATTTAGATTCTATTGGTAAGGATCCAATTTTTGCAAATTTTAGTTATAACGATGCTAAGTCAAAAGAACTAAATAAAGGTCTTGACCTTAAAGGAGGAATTAATGTAATTCTTCAGATTTCTGTTAGAGATATCTTAGAAGGATTGGCTAATAATTCTAAAAATCCTGCTTTTATCCAGGCGTTAGATGCTGCCGATCAGACTCAGAAAAATAGTCAGAATACATATGTTGAAGATTTCTTTATAGAGTTTGAAAAAATACCGGATGCTCAGTTAGCTTCTCCGGATATTTTTGCGAATAAAAATTTAAGTGATGATATCACTTTTGATATGTCTAACGACATTGTAGAGCCAGTTTTAAAAAGAAAAATTGACGAGTCAGTAACTTCAGCATTCGAAGTACTTCGTAAGCGTATTGATAAGTTTGGGGTTACACAACCTAATATCCAACGTTTAGGAGAGTCAGGGCGTATTTTAGTAGAGTTGCCAGGAGCTAAAGATGTAGATCGTGTAAAAAAGCTTTTACAGAGTACTGCACAATTAGAATTTTGGGATGTAGAAAATGCTCAAGAGCTTGGTATTTTCTTAAGCAGAATGAATGAGAAACTTAAGAAAGAATTAGAAGCCAAAGATGGTGTAGAAGTTAAAGAAGAAGTAACTGATGAGGTTACGGAATCAGAAAAAGTATTAGATACTGTTCAGACAGATACAACTAAAACGGATGCAGATGCTGAAATAGAAAAATTATTAGCAGATTCAGAAGATTCTACAGATGTAGAAACACAGGTAAATCCAATAAACGATTTAATCGGTCCTCCTTCAGTTGGAGGAGCATTGATCTCAGTTGCAATTAAGGATGTAGAGCAATTTGATGAGTATTTAAATAGAAAAGACATTAGAGCTTTATTACCTCAAGCTTTGAGGTACACAAAATTTGCTTGGAGTAAACCTGAGAAAGAAGGCGAGAGAGTAGATTTATATGCATTAAAAGGAAACCGTGATAGTACTCCAGAATTAAGTGGAGGAGTAATTACGGATGCTGCACAAACTTATGATCAGGTTAATAATGTAATAGTAACCATGCAGATGGATGGTAAAGGAGCTAAGAAATGGGAAGAAATGACAGGAAGGGCTTCGCAAACCAGAGGTCAGATTGCTATCGTTTTAGATAATATAGTATATTCTGCACCGGGTGTTTCTAAAGGACCAATTTCTGGAGGTAGAAGTGAAATTTCTGGAGACTTTACTGTTGAAGAAGGACAAGATTTAGCAAATGTATTGAGAGCTGGTAAATTACCAGCTTCTGCAGATATTATTGAGAGTGCAATAGTAGGACCGTCTTTAGGACAAGAGGCTATTGATAGTGGAGTGATGTCATTTGGTATTGCATTGGTGTTGATTTTAATCTGGATGATTTTTTACTATGGTAAGGCTGGAGCTTTTGCTGATGTTGCTTTGGTAGTAAATATTCTATTTATTTTTGGAGTACTAGCTGGATTAAAAGCTGTATTGACATTACCTGGTATTGCGGGTATTGTATTAACGATTGGTATGTCTGTGGATGCGAACGTACTTATCTTTGAAAGGATTAAAGAAGAACTTGCAAAAGGGAAATCTCAAGTAGATGCAATTAAAGACGGTTTTAATAATGCATTGTCATCTATATTAGATGCAAACATTACAACAGGTCTAACAGGTTTAATTCTTTTGTTCTTTGGTACAGGTCCAATTAAGGGATTTGCAACAACTTTGTTAATTGGTATTCTTACATCTTTATTTACTGCAATCTTTATTACAAGATTATTTATTGATGGATATGGTAAAAATGGTAAAGAACTAGCATTTTCTACTGCGGCTACTAAGAATTTATTTAAGAATATAAATATCAATTTCCTTGCAAAAAGAAAGATTGCATATTTGATTTCGGGTATTATCGTCGTAGCTGGTCTTGTATCACTATTTACTCCAGGACAAGGATTAGATGAAGGTGTAGATTTTGTTGGAGGAAGAACCTATACTGTTCGTTTTGCTCAGGATGTAGTGCCTACAGATGTAGAAAAGGATTTGGTAGCTGTTTTTGGTAGTGCGCAAGCAAAAACCTTAGGTGCTAATAATCAGTTAAAGATTACAACAAAATATAAGGTAGATGAAACAGGTGAAGAAGTAGATTCTGAAATCTCTAATTCTTTATTTACTGCTTTAAAACCTTATTTGACAGATGGTATGACTTATGCGGAATTCTCTAATGGAGATGAAGATAAGCAAGTGGGTATTATGTCTTCTAGAAAGGTAGGACCAACTATTGCAGATGATATTCAGCAAGCAGCATTTGTTTCGGTTATCGGATCTTTAATTGTAGTATTCTTGTATATCTTATTTAGATTTAGAAGATGGCAGTTTAGTTTAGGTGCAGTAGCAGCAGTATTTCATGATGTTTTAGTTGTATTAGGTGTATTCTCAATTACTTGGAAATTTATGCCATTTAATATGGAAATTGATCAAGCCTTTATTGCAGCCATATTAACGGTTGTAGGATACTCTCTGAATGATACGGTGGTTGTGTTTGATAGAATCCGTGAATATTTTGCGGAACACACAGGTTGGTCATTAGACAAGAATATTAATGGAGCATTAAATAGTACATTAAGTCGTACATTAAATACTTCGTTAACTACTTTATTAGTATTGATAGCAATCTTTATTTTTGCTGAACCATTAAGAGGGTTTATGTTCTCATTAATTATTGGTGTATTAGTAGGTACGTATTCTTCATTATTCATTGCAACTCCTGTAATGTATGATACGGTGAAGAAAGTAGGTTTAAAAGAAAAGAAGAAGACTGAAGAGTAAGTTTTCTATAAATTTTGAAAAAAAAGAGTTGTGTCCTTTGTTGGATGCAACTCTTTTTTTGTTTGAATTTTCCCTAATGATAGGTTACTGTTTTATGGATCTTTGTCTTTTTGTTAACACTATATCGTTTGCGTAATAATGGAGTAAGAAATTATTTTTTTTAATTACCTACATTTGAAAATATCACTATTAAATAGTTAATTTTTTGACTTATTGATAGTTTAAGAGTGTGATGTAAAAATAGCAGCTATCCACTTTTTAGTATTATGTAGTTATACATAATCGAAAGTTTTAGTTGTTCATTTTTTTGAACATATAATGACGCTGAAGTAGCTATAAGTAGTTTGCAAATAAAAGATCTGGGAAAATTTTCTTTGCAGGGGTTAGTTGTCGTTGGAATATATAAATGTTGTTTTACAACATAACACTATTATATATTTAACACACAAGATTCATGAAAAACACTAACTTATTTTTGGTATTGCTATTTGTCTATTCGGGGATAGTAGCACAACAAGTCCACACTTCTTATTTGTGGCATATGCAACAGCCCAATTATTGGCCTGAGAAAAGTAAAGAAAATCCTAACCGCTATCAGACTGTTCTAGAGTCTCATAATCTAAAAACTTCTGGTGACTCCTGGAATATTTATGATGATGGAATAAGTCATCCATTAAATAATTTGGAGGAAATTTTTGGGAAATATGATCGTGTAAAAGCATATCAGTATGGACCAAAGAACTCTGTTCAAACATTGTTGGGATTACCAAATGGTGGTGCGCAGGTTAATTATTCTGGTTGCTTGATAGAAAATGTAAATAGCCTAGGAAATGCTGGAGTTTGGGGTTATAGCCAGGGCTGGGAAAATAATTTTATAGAAGCTAAAAACTGGAAAACATCTGGTGGACAGCCTAGGATGGATCTAACGGGATTTACGTTTCATCATGCATTAGCACCATTAATAAGTGAACGTGCTTTAAGAATGGAATTGAAAACGCATAAATTAATAATGACTGAAACTTTTGGAGGAGAGTATTCTAAAGGTTTTTGGCCAGCAGAATGTTCTTTTTCCGAAAGGATCATAAAGGTTTTGGTAGAAGAGGGTTTTCAATGGTCTGTTGTAGCTAATAGCCATTTATCACGTACTTTAAACGATTACCCATTGGATTATGGAACTTCTGGGGTTAATATTGACCCACCTAATGCTGCGGATAAAGTAGCTACCAATGGACAGAATTGGTGGAAAGGTCAAATAGACGGGAGAGGAGGAACTTTTGCCGCTCCATATTGTTATCAAGCACACAAAGCGCAATATATTGATCCAGAAACTGGTCAAGCATATAAAATGGATGTTGTACCGATGGCAGATTTATTGAGTTATCAGAACGGATTTAGTTCTATGGGAACAGGGGAAATAGATGCTAATATTGCTCCTTTTAGTAACGCAAGTCAGCCATCGATTGTATTGCTTGCTCATGATGGAGATAATGCTTGGGGTGGTGGAGATAGTTATTACCAAGAGTCTGTTCCTGGATTTGCTAATGAAGCTGCTTCTAAAGGATATGATCCCACTACAATACAACAATTCTTAAACTCTTACCCAGTTCCAGAAAGTGATATTGTGAGAGTAGAAGATGGATCTTGGGTAAATGCTGCTAATGATTGGGGACACCCTCAATTTATTAATTGGTTATGGCCTTTGTATGATACCACAGATTATACGTTTAATCCGGATGGATGGACTGAGGATGCTAGAAATTGGGCGGTAATAACTGCTGCAGAAAACTATGTTTTAACTGCAGAGGACAATAGTGGAGGTGTTGATCTTGCAAAAGTTATTGACCCTTCTTTCGGGGCTTCCAATGCGGAAAAAGCTTGGCATTTTTTCTTACCATCTTTAACTAGTGGTTATATGTATTATGGAAAAGCAATTGATATGGAGGTTAAGCAGACGCTAGCGGGTAATATTGCAATAGAACATGCGAAAGCAGAAATTGGAGACGCCCCAGAACAAGACAATACTCCGCCATCTGTGTTTATTCCACAACGTTTTCCGTATAATCCTGGAGGTAAAGGGTTTGGGCCTATTTATGCATATCAAGAAGTTCAGAATACTTCTGATTTTCATGTTTGGACATTTGCACATGATGTAAATGGTCTGGCTTCAGTAGAGTTAAAATATAGAACAGATAATGATGGCGTAAATCCTATTTCTGATAATGTGAATGACGTATATTCAACTAGTGAAGGTGTGAGTTCTTGGAATAGTATCTCTATGATACAGAAAGAATTTCCAAAAGGTAATGTAACACAAGATCCAGAAATTGATTTATTTATAGAACCAACAGCTATTGCAGATTTATGTTATGCAGAGATTAAAGGCCTCTTTAATGTATTGGTAGATTATTATGTAGAAGCTGTGGATACCAAGGGGAATGTGTTTAAGACCCCTATTCAACATGTATATGTTGGAGAATTTAATAGTAGTGATCAGGTAACTCTAACTGTAACCCCTGATTCTGGAAATTATGATGATACGATTGAAGTAGTGTTAGAAGCTTCAACAACATCTGTTAATGATGGGGTTGTTGTTTATTATACTATAGATGGATCAGATCCTGATCAATCAAGTACTGAATATTCGAATTCATTCGATATTGGTAATGCTGATAGTGAACCAATCATCTTAAAAGCAATAGCATTTGATGAAGATGGAAATTCTTCCGAAGTAATCACTAGGAATTATACATTTGGTGACCTGCCTTCTTATAGTATTCACTTTAAGAACACTTCTAATTGGAGTCAGGTTTATGTATACGCTTTTGATAAAAATAATAATGCAGCATTACCCGGTTGGAATTGGCCAGGTAAATTAATGACTAAAGAACAAGATTCGCCTTGGTACATTACAACCATAGCGGAGTCAGTAGAGGTTGGTCTTGTTTTTACAAATGGAAATGGAGAACAGTCAGATGATCAATTTAGAAATGTAGATGGTTGGTATGTGTATTCAGAAAATATTTGGTATGATCAATGCCCTTCGGATTGTCCGGGAGTTTTAGGATTGCCTGAATTGTCAGTTACTCCATTAGGAGGATCTTATGAAGGAAGCGTTTCGGTAAATTTATCGACTACCAATCAAGGAGTAATTTATTATACCATAGATGGATCAGAACCTTCGGATTCTAGTTCTTTATATCAAAATGAATTGATTTTTACAGAAGATACTACATTAAGGGCTATTGCTTACAATAGTAGCGGTCAGTCATCGATTATTTCTGAAGATTATAATATCACCGAGGCTCAATCATTTACTGTTTATTATCGAAATATGTCTAACTGGAATGATGTATATGTGTATTTATTTGATAAAAATACAAATCAACCATTACCTGGTTGGAATTGGCCAGGTAGATCAATGGATAGAGAACAATCCTCACAGTGGTACTCATTTTTGATCGAAGAAAATGCTGACATAGGTATTGTGTTTAATAACAACAACAATGGAGGGCAATCATATGATTTGATGAGAGAAGTAGATGGATGGTATGATTCATCTACTAATCAATGGTATGATCAGTGTCCAACAGCTTGTCCTGGAGATGTTTCTGATGATGAATTGACAATTCATTTTAATAATAACAATACCAATTGGAATTCTGTAACATTATATTACTGGGAAACAACTCCCACATCTTTGACTACTTCTTGGCCTGGTGTCCAAATGACGGATATAGATGGAGATGGATGGTATGAGTATACATTATCTGGGGTAACATGTGCAAAAGTTATTTTTAGTATAAATGGAGAACAACAAACAGGAGATTTAGAAATATGCGGTGAAGGATGGTATGATAATGGTTGGGTAAATGAGCCTTTAAATAAAGAACCAGAAAAAAATGCGGTAAGGATTTCTTCACCTTATCCTAATCCTTTTAAAGATGAGATTAACTTTAATATATCGGGAGAGGATAGGTCTCTTAGTGTTACGATTAGAGATGTAAAAGGAGGATTGTATTATTCTGATGTGATATCAAGTAAAAATGGAGTGATATCAATACCTCTTAATGTGACAAAAGGAATATATTTTGTGAAATTCAGTGGTAAAACTATTAATAAGGTTGTGAAGATTATTAAATAATTTTTCCGATTTATCCCTGGGTAAAACCCTTGAAAAGAATAATCTTTCAAGGGTTTTTATTTGACTCAGATAAGTTTAGTTTCTTTTAAAGGATATAGAATCACCAATTTTTAAATTCCATTGATCAGATAACCCACTGTTTATTTCTAAAATATATTTAGCAGGTTTTCCAGAAGGAAGAGATGTTTCGTCTAATGGCTTTGCATCTTTTTGAAAACTCACGATTTTATATTGATCATCAATGTAGATAATATCTAAAGGGATCAATGTATTTTTCATATAAAAACTTTGTAGTTTAAACTTCTCCTGAATAAATAACATACCTCTTTTTTCTTCCATAGTTTTACGATACATCAGTCCCGTTTCTCTTTCATAATCGTTATCCGCGATTTCTATGCCTAACGAAACAATTTGACTTGGGATTGAATCTTGTAAGTTATAAATAGATAGTTCTCCTTCTTTTGTGAATTTTATCTCTTCTGTGACTATTTTTTTATCGGTTTCTTTTTTGCAAGAGAAAATAAATAAACTGAAAACCAGTATTACTGACACAAATATGTTTTTTTTCATTAGTATTTTCTTTTTGTTGGTCCAATATGAGTTAAGATCTGTTTAAGAACGAAAAGTAACGGTTTTCTTTGTGAAACACAATTTCTAAAAGAAACAAATCTTTGTTAAAAAAAAGCCGCACTTCACAAATTCGAAGCACGACTTTTCTCAACTAACTAACCAGCATTTTTGTTTGTTATTTTAAAAAATAGTTATGTGGTTTATATAAAAAAAATTAAACTCCATCATTCCCCCAATCAATTTTTCTAGATACCATCATAATGGTTCCCAGTATTAAAAACAATCCAATACTACCTACTAATAATGCGTAATCTTCTAACTGAATAATTACAAATATAAAGGCGTACAGAGCAGTCAAAGATGCTGATATCATGGCCATAAACTTAAAACTTCTAAGAATTGCTTTAGTATATACAGAAATTAATACTATTACGGAGATACCAGCAATTAGATAAGCATATAAAAAGCTTGAGTGTTCGGAGATTGATATCAGTAAAGTATAAAACATGGTCAGTGCTAACCCTATCATTAAGTATTGGAATGGATGAATATTTATCTTGCTAATAGTTTGGATTAAAAAGAAGACTAAGAAGGTAAGTGCTATAACTAAATATCCATATTTGGCAGTTCTTTCACTCTTTTGATAATCATCTACAGGGACAATAAATTTTACTCCAAAGGCAGATGAATTAATATGTGGTAACTCTCCAAAAAACTCTTGTTCGAATTCTCTGTTCACCTGTAATACTTTCCAGTTAGCTTTAAAACCTTTCTCGGTAATTGATTTAGTTTTTGGATCTGGTAAATAGTTTCCATCAAATTTTGGAGAAGCCCAATCAGAAGTTATACTTACATTAGTTTCTTTACCTACCGGGATGAATTTTAGTTGATTACTTCCGTTGATGATAAGATCTAGGTTAAAGTCAATTGCTTTTTCTTTTGGCCATGAGTTTTCGTTTAGAAATTTAGTTTCTAACGTATTGGTGTATGAATCTTTTGAGTATTTTGATTGGAGTAAGTAATTTTCTGTACCGAGTTTTAATTGGAGATTACTTTTTATTCCTTTTAGATTTGTAGAGTTAAGAATAATAGTAGATTTATCCCATAAAATATCTTCTTCTGGAATATCTTGAGTATCAAAAGATGGTATTGTAAATGATCCTTTAATCTTCATGTCAGAAGTGTATACTGGAGATTTGTAAATACCTCTTTTTAGTGTGTCAGATGTAACATTTGCTTTGATATCTAATAAATTAGGAAAGAAGAAAGCATGTCGAACCGTAATAATGTCTTCTTCAGTATATGATTTAGTTTTTTCATCCCATATTTTTTTGATATTATGAGTTTGATATGGAAGTTTTAGAATAGGTCCATAGAGCATTACTTGATTCCCCCATTTTTGGTTGATGTCACTTACTACCGTTTGTTCTTGTCTTATAGAACGTTCCTGTATTAGGCTTTTGATATAAGAAAGTGGAATCAATAGAACTAAAATTAATATGCCTACCATAAGCATACGAATGGTAATTGAGGTTTTTATCCATTGTCCAAAGGATTTTTTTGGTTTTTGATTTTCCATGACTGTTTAAATTTATAATGATTGTCTTTTTAGTTATTTTCTTTGTGATAATGTTGTATTAAGTGATAGGTGATGATTAAAAAACTACCAAAACCAATGGTAAATACCCAAGTATGTATATGTTCGATAGGTGATATTATTCGCCTAAATATGTCACCTAGAATATGTAATGGATTTTGAATGAGATCCCAACTATTCCATCGAAGTATACGTCCCATGTATATACCAAACCCACATAATAATAGGGTTAGATGTATGATGAAATTGGTGGCCTTATTAGAAAAGTGTTCCCGAAGTAGTCGCTGCATTGTTCGCAAAGAAGCAAATCCAATTATTAATCCGTTAATGGCAAAAGATAAGATGAGAAGCACATCGAACCATACAGAATGTAGAGAACTAAGTCTAATATGCTGTAAATCGGTTAGTATGTAAGGCGCGTTAGGTAAAAAAGCTAACCAGGCTATAAAACCTAATCCGAATAGAAATCTATTTTTGTGTATTCTGTCAAAACTAAGCACGGTTGTTATTCCGTATGGGATGCAGGCTAGAAATAAGTTCCAGATTAAAAATAGAAAGAAAACAGAATCTAATTTTGTAACTCTAATAATTAAAAGTGTTATGCTAAATGCTACGGCTATACTAAAACCTTTAATAAACGGGAGTTGTTTTTGTAAAGAATTCATTATAAAATAATAGTATGAAAAGGGTTATTGATAACGATTAAGAAGTATCCAATAGCAATAGGAATATTTAATAAGAAAACTAATACAGTGGTTAAGTTTTCCTTGTAACAGTGATAATTGATAACTGTATTTGCTAATAATCCTATAAAAGTTATTCCGTTAAGAACAACGGCAATTATAACATAAAATAGACCTATTGTGGTTATTTGTTCCCATGGAACAATTAGATGTAGTAATAAGAGTATCGTGCCTAAAAGAAAGCTAAAGGTTGCTATCATAAGGGCGTTTCGATTTGCTGATTGTGTTATTTGCATGGTGTAGATATTAAAAAAGTTGTTCTTATGGTGTCCAGTGATTGATCTAGTAATTTTTTGAAATCCAATTGATGAAATGAATAGGCATTACGCCCTTGTTTAAATGCATTTCTAAATACTTTAAACTTATCAGGATAGAGTAAGGTTCCTATGAAAATAACAGTATATAAGTATGTACTCTTTTTACCGTTACCAAGAAGGTAATACTGCATTGATATTTCCTCAGGAACTGTAATTCCAGTTTTTGTTAGTACGTGAAATACATCATGATTTTCTAATTTAGGCTGAGGTGTGAAATCATGTTGTAGCAAAAAGCTCCCTAAGTGAAATCCAAGACTTGTTTTAGGATATCTTAACAGTTGTGATATTGAAATGTCCCAAGGATCTTCTTTTTTGAACCATTTTTGATATGGAATTTTACTCCATTCATATAGTATTTCTAATAATATTGATCTCATTTTTAATTTTTAAAAGTACTTTGAAATTCAAAGTAAATAAATAAAAAAATATAGCTATTGCTTTAGTAATTTTTCAATAGCTTCTACATGTTTTTTAAAGGCATCACGCCCTTTTTTAGTGGCACTATATCGCGTGTTTGGTTTTTTTCCTATGAATGATTTCTCAACCAATATATATTCCGATTTTTCTAGCGCTTTGGTGTGACTAGCTAAATTTCCATCCGTTGCACCTAACAAGTCCTTTAGCATTTTAAAATCGGCATATTCATTAACCACCAATACGGACATAATACCTAGTCGTATTCGGTGATCAAATGCTTTATTTATGTTGCCAATAATACTGCTCATTTCTTAGCTTTTAAGCTTAAATTTTAAGTGTTTCGAAGAATTTTATCTATCGTGTTTTAAATAGATTAAACTACCATAGACAATATGCATTATCCCAAACCCTAGAACCCAAAACCAGAAACCATAATTTGGAAATACAGAACACACCAAACCTAATATAATTTCTGCATACCCCAAATATTTTACATTTCCAATAGTATATTTTGACGCATTTACTAAGGCTAATCCATAAAAAATTAGCATTAATGATCCAGTAAGGCCATAATGATGATTATAAACTTTGATGATAATAAAAATACCACCAGTAACCAATGGAATTAAAAAAGCAGTGAGTAATCTTTTGGAAGTTCCATTCCAAAGGGTTTCGTTATTTTGCTTAGCTTTTCTGTTGCTTAATATGATACCGGTTATAATGCTTAAAAGCGCTACTGCTACAAGGTCAATTAGAATATAGTTAAATATCTTTCCTTCGGCGATAACATAATCTATACCGCTGATACTAACAAGATAATAAGCAATTGCTGCACCTATGATTGCATATACACCTGCTAATATTCCTGATAAACCACTAAGGGAGAAAAATCGTGATGATTTATTCATCATATCCTTGATCTCCGTAATATCTTTTAAATAATCTTCTGTGCTCATATTAAAAGTACTTTGAAATACAAAGTAAAATTAAAATATTGAAACTCACAAATTTTTTTGAACTTAATCCGGAATTAGTTTTTACGTTTAAATTGTGATTCTAAACTTCCTTTAACTTCTAAATCTTCTAATGCCTCTCCTACAACACCAGTAGCTATAAGGGTATTGTAGTTATTCCAGAAATTGCTATCATAGGAAAGCGGGTAGTTAAATAGGGCATTAGAAAAATTATTTTTAAATATTTCGTCATTAGTAAAAGAAGAAATTTTTTCAATATTAACCGCGCCAACTATTAATTCTGACTCTGTAGTTATTTTATAGTTTTCGAATAAATCACCTGTGTTTTCATACGAATTAATTGCTTTAATTCGCTTTAGATACCATGTGCTCTTATAGTCAGAGAATGTAACATAAACTTGATAGTTCTTTAGACTGGTAATGCGCGTAATAAATGCTTTTTTGCTACTTTTTTCTATAACTTCTGGAGTTTTTAGTTGGGCTGCGAATCGCTGGTTTAAAGTACTCTTTGCTTCGTTAGTAAGTTTATATTGATATGAAATAATTGCCTTGCTATCTTCTTCTATAGTCACTTCACCAATATAGGGAGTTTCAATATCAGAGAAATCTTTTGGCTTAAAAGAAATAATATAAACTAACTTATTATTATAAGTGCTCTTTCCATAAAGGGTGAAAAGATATTTGTTATTTATTTGAGAATCAAAGAAATCTTCTTTCCTTTTTACTTTATCTGCTCCAGTTAATCGAAGAGGACCTCCACCTATTTCATTATTTTCCAACCATTTTAGATTTAAAGTGTCGATAGATTTTAATTTCTTTGATTGTTCTAAAATTTTATAATCTTGTAGATTATTACTTTTTCTTAAGGCTATTATTTTGGCCTTGTCTCTGGTGTCAGCTACAAATTTTTGGGGCTCAGGAAAAGGAACTTGGTTAATATTATATTCTAGACGATTAAACTGCATGTAATTTGTCCTAGATAATAAATAATCAAAATTAGAATCATAAGCGGAGTAATGTATAAGGCTCGCAGCATCGGAGAATTTTGTGTAATTGTTATCTATTTTTGTTAATTCTCTGTAATATGCTTCTAGTTCAGTGGATTGCTGAGAGTAATTTTCTGGAATTAATGAAATAGCTTGATCAATCAGTTCTTTGTATTTGTTTTTTACCGTTACAACAATTTCATCTAATGAGGTAGAAACTGGATTTAGGTATACTTTTTTAGAAGTATCTTTTAATTTTTTTATTGATATACTACTGTTTTCATAACCTACAAAAGAAAATACAACTTTACGGGATTCATATTTTTTACTAATAGTTAACTCAAATTTTCCTTCTTCATTAGTTATAGTTCCTATTGATGTTCCGTCAATTAAAACATTCGTAAAAGGCAAAGGAGTTTTGGTGCTCTTATCCAGAACAGTTGCTTCTATGGTATATGTTTCTTGTTTCTTTTTTTTTACCTGACTTTCAGCTAGTCCAGGTAATAAAAAAAGGAAAAAGAAGATTAATTGAATTGAGTTTTGAGGTTTCAATGTGATTAGATATCTTGGGGTTAATAATTGTAAAATTAACTATTTTAAAAATACCATTTTTTATTGAATCCTGCAGAAAATTATATTCTTAACCAACCGGAACCATTTCGATCTATGTTACTTCATTTACAGGTACTTATTGAAACTACTTTGCCAGAGGTACAATTGCTATTTAAGTGGAAAGTTCCTTTTTATTACATAGATAAAAGTCCTATTTGCTATCTAAATGTAACTAAAGGATATGTGGATATTGGCTTTTGGGGAGCACAATATTTTACCAAGCACATGGATAAGCTAGTGTCAGATAAAAGAAAATACGTTAAATCTTTACGCTATTTTGAGCCAAAGGAAATAGAAGAAGACACGCTTATTGACCTCCTTGAGCAAGCATATTTACATAGAAATAAAAAAATTATAACGAATTAACGGTTTGTCTAATAGCAACCAAGTTACTAAGTAACTTTTCTAGATATTGTAGATCTAGCATATTAGCACCATCACTTTTTGCATTTGAAGGATCAAAATGCGTTTCCATAAATAGACCATCAACACCAGTTACGACTCCAGCACGTGCTATTGTTTCTATCATATCTGGTCTTCCACCCGTTACTCCGCTAGTCTGATTAGGTTGTTGTAGAGAATGTGTAACATCTAGAACTGTAGTAGCATATTGTTTCATAGTTGGTATTCCTCTAAAATCTACAATCATATCTTGATATCCGAACATAGTTCCTCTGTCTGTAATCATAGCTAAGTCGCTACCACTATCATTAACCTTTCTTACTGCATGTTGCATTGCTTCGGGACTCATAAACTGTCCTTTTTTAAGGTTTACTGTTTTTCCAGTTTTGGCTGCGGCAACTACTAGGTCAGTCTGTCTTACCAAAAATGCAGGAATTTGTAAAATATCAACATATTCTGCAGCCATAGCTGCATCATCATTCTCATGGATATCAGTTACTGTTGGAATCTCAAAAGTTTCTCCTACTTTACGTAAAATTTTTAACGCTTTTTCATTTCCAATACCCGTAAAACTATCAATACGGCTTCGATTTGCTTTTTTAAAAGAACCTTTGAAAACATATGGAATTTTAAGTTTAGAAGTGATTTCTACTACTTTTTCAGCAATTCTTAAAGCCATTTCTTCTCCCTCAATAGCACAAGGTCCTGCAAGAAGGAAAAAATTATTAGCATCAAGGTTTTTTAGGTTTTTAATCTTTGAAAGTTCCATATCAATATTTTAAGAATGCAAAGATATGCGTTTTAATGATTGAATGAAAAGATTATCTATCAAGAAGTTTTGTATCTATTATCATGTTGAATATTAGTCGTCTTAACCTATGTTACCAAGATATTATTGTTCGAATACTTAATTGTTAACTGAAATTTAAGAAGCTTTACAAGAGAGGTTTAAGTGTTTGATTTTGAAGCTGTTTTATTATTCTTGTTTTAATATACAACCTATTAAAATATAACGTACATTTGCACCCTTAAATTCAGGCGTATATGACTGCTATAAAAAACATTGCTATTATTGCTCACGTAGATCACGGTAAAACTACCTTGGTAGATAAAATTATGTATCACTGTCAATTATTTCGTGAAAACGAGAATACAGGAGATTTGATTTTAGATAATAATGATTTAGAGCGCGAAAGAGGAATCACAATTACTTCTAAGAATGTTTCTGTTACTTATAAAGGAACAAAAATCAATATTATTGATACACCAGGTCACGCCGATTTCGGTGGAGAAGTAGAGCGTGTATTAAATATGGCTGATGGTGTTCTATTATTAGTAGATGCTTTTGAAGGGCCAATGCCGCAAACACGTTTTGTACTTCAAAAAGCAATTGATTTAGGATTAAAACCTTGTGTAGTTGTTAATAAAGTAGATAAGGAGAACTGTACTCCTGATGAAGTGCACGAGAAAGTTTTTGATCTAATGTTTGAATTAGGAGCAGAGGAGTGGCAGTTAGATTTCCCAACAGTTTATGGTTCTGCAAAGAACAACTGGATGAGTGATGACTGGCAGAAAGAAACTGATAGTATAGAACCATTATTGGATATGGTGATGGAGCATATTCCTGCGCCAAAGATCCAAGAAGGGACAGTGCAGATGTTAATTACATCATTAGACTTTTCTTCATTTACAGGTCGTATAGCGATTGGTCGTTTACAAAGAGGTACATTGACAGAAGGAATGCAGGTTTCGTTAGTAAAACGTGATGGAACAATAAAGAAATCAAAAATAAAAGAACTTCATACTTTCGAAGGTTTAGGAAGAATGAAAGTCGATAAAGTAGAGGCAGGAGATATTTGTGCTTTAGTTGGTTTAGAAGGATTTGAAATCGGTGATACCGTTGCTGATATCGAAAACCCAGAAGGTTTAAAAACGATCGCAATTGATGAACCAACGATGAGTATGTTATTTACAATTAACGATTCTCCGTTTTTTGGTAAAGATGGAAAATTTGTTACTTCGAGACATATCAAAGAAAGATTAGAAAAAGAATTAGAGAAAAATTTAGCACTTAGAGTTAATGAAACTAATAGTGCGGATAAATTCTTGGTTTTTGGTAGAGGTGTACTTCACTTATCTGTACTTATTGAAACAATGCGTAGAGAAGGATATGAATTACAAATCGGACAGCCGCAAGTAATTATTAAGGAGATTGATGGTGTAAAATGCGAACCTATTGAAGAATTAACTATTGATTTACCTGAGAATGTATCTGGTAAAGCGGTAGAAATGGTAACAATGCGTAAAGGAGAAATGTTAAGCATGGAAGCCAAAGGAGAGCGAATGGTTTGTGAGTTTATGATCCCATCTAGAGGTATTATTGGATTACGTAATCAGTTATTAACGGCTACTGCTGGAGAGGCGATTATGGCGCATCGATTTAAAGAATATCAGCCGCTTAAAGGTGATATTCCAGGTCGTATTAATGGATCTTTAGTATCTATGGAAAAAGGTTCTGCAATACCGTATTCTATTGATAAATTACAAGATAGAGGGAAGTTTTTTGTAGATCCAGGTGAGGATATTTATGAAGGTCAAGTGATAGGAGAGAATTCTAGAGGAGATGATATGACAGTTAATATTACTAAAACTAAAAAGTTAAGTAATGTGCGTTCTTCTGGAGCTGATGATAAAGCTAAGATCGTTCCTGCAATTAAATTCTCTTTAGAAGAAGCTTTGGAATATATTCAAAAAGATGAGTATGTAGAAGTTACTCCTAATCATTTACGATTAAGAAAAGTATTCTTAACAGAAGTTGAGCGTAAGAGAAATAAAATTGTATAAGTCTAAAACTTCTTATTTATAATATATAATTAAAAAATCCCGAGGTAACTCGGGATTTTTTGTCGAAATCTTGGGGTAATTGTGGTTTTGGGATTAATTCGTTTGTAGGAGTAATTGTTTATTAGTATAATTTTTTTGTCCGCGCAAATGTAATTTTTTGAAATAACTGTAAACTTGTAAAAACCTTTAAAATAACGGTAAAATACATTTTTTATCGATAAAATACATTTTTTTATGTCTTTAGATCAAAATTTAGTAATAGAACTGGTTGGTTATTTTGCATCATTTATGGTGCTTATATCGTTTCTGATGCGTAATATCAAAAAACTTCGTCTAATAAATACTGTGGGGTGTGTGGCTTTTGTAATTTATGGGGTCTTACTCAACTGGTCATTGCCAATAATAATTACTAATACAGCAATTGCGGGTATAAACTTTTATTACCTTTTCTTAAGAAAAGAAGCATAACTTCTTACTTAATCATCTAAAAGTAAGTTTTATATTCCAGATACTCAAACAAATTAGCTATTTTCACTTTCATAAATACTTATTTTGTCAACGTATACAATTAAAAAATATCAAAAAGAAGATTATTCGTTATGGAATGATTTTATAGATAATTCTAAGAACGGTACTTTTCTTTTTAACCGAGATTTTATGGAATATCATTCTGATAGATTCCTTGATTTCTCTTTATTAGTTTTTAATAATTCAACGTTGATAGCTGTTTTTCCTGCTAACATCAAGAATGAAGCGGTTTATTCACATCAAGGCTTAACCTATGGAGGTATAATTCTTAAAAAGAGTATTGGAGGAGAAAAAGTAAGAAATATTCTTTCTGAAATAATTAAATTTCTTGATTCTTATAAAGTTCGTAATCTATTTGTTAAGACTATACCAATTTTTTACAATAAAAAACCAACCAATGAGTTTACATTTTTTTTGTCAGAACATGGAGGGAAAATTTATCGTAGAGATCTAAATTTAGCTATAGATTATAGTCTACCATCTAGCATTCATAAGAGTAAACTTAAGCATTATGAAAAAAGAAAAGATATTGGTTTTGAAATACAAGAAGTAAATGACTTTTCAGGTTTCTGGAATAGTGTCTTGATACCAAGGCTGAAAGAAAAGCATAATGTAAAACCTGTTCATACGTTGCAAGAGATTGATTTATTAAAGAAAAGGTTTCCCGAATCTATAAAACAATTTGTCATAAGTTTAGATAAAGAAGTTCTTGCAGGAATTACCATTTTTAAAAGTGAAGGAGTAGTAAAGTCCCAATATGGAGCTGTGACCAATAAAGGTGAACAATATAGAGCGTTGGATTTTCTTTTTATCTCTTTAATTAATAAATATAGAAAAGAAGGGTTTCGTTTTTTCGATATGGGTACAGTTACTGAAAATAATTTTGGATTGTTAAAACAGAAGGAGGAGTTAGGATGCGAAATCTATACACAGGATTTTTATGAGTTGGTCGTTTAGATGTCAACTGTATGTCTTCCACGTTTCAATATATTTTTTTGCGACATTAATGTAATGATGCTCTTTTTCGATAAATGCTCTGGCATTTTTTCCTATTTCAAAAACCAGATCAGTATTAAGAATTAATTTTTCTAGGTCTTGAGCTATTTTAGCACTGTCAGGAGATGTGTCGATTGCTACGACATCTTTAAGATTATAATATTTTCTAAAATCTTCTCCAGCACCTGTAAAAACCACTTTGCCCATTGCCATGGCTTCTAAGGCATTATACCCTTGATCGTGTGCCTGAGTTTGGTCTAATATAATATCTGCAGATAAGAAGTGTTTGATATATTGGTTATACGGGAGATCTTTGGTGGTAATTAATTCGATTTTATCAGGATATTTGTTTATAATGGTAGTTAAGGCGTTTTCAAAATATTCATTTCCTTTTTTTATGTAATTTGAAGTATTGATTCCGTGAAGTATTTTTATCTTTTTATGCTTTACGAAAGGAATTATCTTGATAGAGTCTATATTTACAGGATTTGGAATCAGTGGTAATACTTTAGGAGTGTTTTTATAAGCAATATGATACTCCACACTTGCTGGAATAACCCCTTTTATATTTTTAAAGACGAAATCGTGTATTTTTTTTTGTTTTTTAGAAACAAATTTCAAAGTGTTTTTATATTCTTTTTTTAGAGTTTTGTCTTTTAAAAAAGGACTTACCGTGCTGTATGGAAATTTTCCAGAAAGTAAATAAGAAATAAATCTAAAATCATCGCCGCAAGCAAGTAAAAAAACATTCTTGTTGTTTTGAAAAAGAAATTTTAAGAGTTTTTTCTCGAAATATTGTCCAATATTAAAAGGAGTTTCGTTAATTAATTGAACAAAATCATAATTGGATAGAGAGGCCTTGTTTTTTTTGAATTTAATGTAGGATTCCACAGATGCAATATCAATCGAAGTAATTTTAAAAATTAAGTGTCTAATCTTATTAAGCACAAAATTGTTTTTTACAATACTTCCATCAACGTCTATATCAATTGGATATTTCTTAAACACATCACCATTACCCACAATAGTTACCTCATGTCCATTTTTTATTAGACCTTCTTTAAGCGAATTGTGTAATCGACTGTATTCTCCTACTAATAATATTTTCATTCAAGTAACGTTAAGTCCCTATATTAAAGACTTTAAAAAATTATCATACGTTTTTATGGGCTTTCACAAAAACAAATATCTTTGCTGTAAAGGTATTTTTAATACTGTAATAATAAAAACTGAATCCTACTGAATTCTTTTTGTACAAGATAATTCATAAATGTAGATAGATATTTTTGATAATGACAAACCCTAAACAGTTGATTCCATTTCTAGATCTTCATAAAATTAATAGTCGTTATCATGAAAAATATAAAGATTGTTTTTCCAAGTTTTTGGATGAAGGTAGATACATTAAAGGAACTTTTGTTAAAGAGTTTGAGGATTCTTATGCTAAGTTTTGTGGAGCTAAGTATTGTGTTGGTGTTGGTAATGGACTAGATGCGTTAACAATAATTCTTAAAGGATATATTGAACTTGGAAAAATTAATTCTGGAGACGAAGTAATTGTTCCTTCAAATACATTTATAGCTTCAATTTTGTCTATTAAATATGCTGGGTTACAACCTGTGTTGGTGGAACCTGATAGAGATACTTTTAATATAGATATTAATAGAATTGAAGAACATATTTCTAATAAAACCAAAGCGAT
Organism: Aquimarina sp. AD1; assembly: GCF_003443695.1. Taxonomy (NCBI): domain Bacteria; kingdom Pseudomonadati; phylum Bacteroidota; class Flavobacteriia; order Flavobacteriales; family Flavobacteriaceae; genus Aquimarina; species Aquimarina sp. AD1. The sequence goes on from NZ_CP031966.1 coordinate 5,184,059, forward strand.
TGTGCCTGTTCATTTATATGGTCAGCTAGCGAAAATGAAAGAAATCAATGAAATCGCTAAGAAATATAATTTACTTATAATTGATGATGCCGCTCAAGCGCACGGAGCAATTTATAACAATGATAGATTGGTAGGTGATTTATGTAATGCTTCTTCTTTTAGTTTTTATCCGGCAAAAAATGTGGGAGCATTGGGGGATGCGGGCGCAATAACTACTAATAATAAAGAATTAGCAGATGTTGTTAGGAGTATTGGGAATTATGGTTCTTCTAAAAAGTATCAAAACGATTATTTAGGGGTTAATTCTAGATTGGATGAACTGCAAGCTGCATTTTTATTGGAGAAGTTAAAAGACCTAAAGGAAGATAATCAAAGGCGAAGACAAATTGCTAAAAGGTATCTGTCAGAAATTGAAAATGATAAAATTGTGTTGCCTGGTTGGGATGGTTCAGAGAATCATGTATTTCATCTTTTTGTGGTTAGAGTCAAAAATCGTTTAGAGTTTTGTGAATATTTAGATGATTTAGGAATTGGATATCATATCCATTATCCAATTCCTCCGCATAAACAGAACGCTCTAAAAGAGTTTTCTGAACTTTCATTACCGATAACGGAACGAATGCACAAAGAAGTTGTTAGTATTCCGCTTAATACGGGCTTAACCGATCAGGAGGTTAGTAAGATTATAAAAACCTTAAACGAATACTAAAGGAGTGGATTCATACTTTGATAAACTAAAAAACAATGTTTTAATTAAAGTTAGCTCTTTTAATGCCATAGGTGTATTCGTAAAAATGATAACTGGCTTTATAAGTCTTAAGGTAGTTGCAATATTTTTAGGTCCAGAAGGGTTAGCGTTGATTGGTAATCTTCGAAATGTTTTGACCTCTATTCAATCGATTGGTACCCTAGGTTTATATAATGGAATTGTAAAATATATTGCAGAATTTAAGAGTGATAAAAAGGAAATTAGATCTGTGTTATCAACTTCCTATCTTTTGTGTTTAATAATAATCATTTTCTTGTCTACATGGCTTTATTTGTTTCCAACGTTTTGGAATAATTTGGTTTTTGGAAATAGTTATCAGTATAATTTTGTTTTTAAAGCCATAGCTATAGCACTTCCTTTTTATTCAGTAAACACCTTGTGTTTGGCAATAATTAACGGATATTCTAAATATAAGATGTATATACTACTTAATATTGTTAGTAGTATTTTAGGTTTACTAATTACGGTTTTCTTAGTTTGGGAATATAAACTAGAAGGTGCATTTTGGGCTATTATCATAAATCCAGCGGTATCATTATGTTTTACCATTGTAATCATGCTGAATAAAAAGGATGTTACTAAATTTTTGCCATCTACTAAGATATCGCCAAAATATCTAAAAAGATTAAGCTCATTTGCTGTTATGACATTGGTTTCTGTAACCGTTTTACCCGCTATTTTGATCAGAATAAGAAATTTTATTATTGCTAATGAAGGTTTAGAAGAAGCCGGTTATTGGGAAGCAATACAGAGTATTAGTAGTCAATATATGTTATTTATAACGACTTTATTAACTATATATTTATTACCTAGACTATCTGAAATAAATAGTAGTAAAAGTTTTAGATTAGAAGTATTTAATTTTTACAAGACGATTTTACCAATATTTGTTATTGGGTTTTTGATTATTTATTTTTTGAGAAATATCATAATTGGAATTCTTTTTTCAAATGATTTTACTGCAATGGAACCTTTGTTTATCTGGCAGTTGTTTGGAGATCTTTTCAAAATAGCATCTTTGGTGATAGCATATCAATTTTTGGCTAAAAGAATGTTTTGGTATTATATAATTACAGAAATTATTTCGTTTACATTTTTATATTTTGCAAGTATTTATTTGATAAACCAATTCGGATTTATTGGTGCTTCTATGGCGTATTTTTTTAATTATGTCGTTTATTTTTTATTGTTGATTTTAGTGTTTAGAAAATCATTTTTTGGACCTGATAGGAAAATTTAACTAGTGTGACTCAAAACAAAAGAATAAAAGTTTGTTTGATGGTTTCTTCCTTAGGCGCGGGAGGAGCCGAACGATCAAGTGCTATTTTGTCGAGAATGTTAGAAGATTCTGGGTATGATGTTACAATTGTTAGTATTCTTGATGATATTGTTTATGATTATAAAGGAAATCTAGTAAATTTAGAATTACTCACTTCTTCTAATAAGGGGTTGCACAAACGTTGGAGAAAATTTGTAATTAGTAGAAAACTCATTAGAGAAAATAAGTTTGATTATATCATAGATGCGGCTCCAAGACCTTGGTGGTTTAGACAATGGTTTATTAATACTTTTGTGTATCAAAAGACAGATACAGTCTTTATTGTTCACAGTTATAATATCGGTATTTATTTTCCTGATAATAGATTTTTAGGAAAATTGTTATATAAGGATGCATATGAATTGATTGGAGTTTCTAAAGAAGCAGTATGTCATTTTAAAGAGAAATATGGTTTAAGTAAAGGAAGTTGTATTTATAATGCATTTGATAGAAAACGTTGGGATACGATGTCTGAGGTAAATGTAGAGACACCTAGTTATCCTTACATTTTATCTTATGGTAGAATTTCTGAAGATTCCAAAAATTATAGTTTTCTAGTAGAATCATATGCTGCATCAAGATTGCCGAAACAAGGTGTAAGACTTCTTATATTAGGTGATGGCCCTGATAAAATAAAGATTCAAAATCTGGTTAAAAAATTAAAGATTGAAGATTGTGTGATTTTTAAAGGATTTTCGGAAAATCCATTTCCTTATGTAAAAAAAGCTCTGTATACAACCTTAACAAGTAACTATGAGGGTTTTCCCATGGTGTTAATAGAGTCTTTAGCTATGGGGACACCAGTGGTCTCGGTAGATTGTAAATCAGGTCCATCAGAAGTGATTGTTACCGGTGAGAATGGTATATTAGTGCCTTTAAATAAAGAAATGGCTTTTACAGAAGCTTTAAATAAAATGATAGAAGATCAAGCTTTTTATCAAAAATGTAAAAATGGTACGATCTCTAGCGTTTCAAAATTTGAAATAGAAAATATAATACCACAATGGCAAGCAATACTTCCTTTCAAAAAATAGAAAATATGACAACCGCCGAGGATTGTGAAATTATTGAAATTCCTAAAATAAAAGATCCTAGAGGTAATATTGCGGTAGTAGAGAAGGATGTTATACCTTTTGAAACAAAAAGAGTATATTATTTGTATGATGTCCCTAGTGATGCTAGTCGAGGAGGTCATGCGCATAAAAATTTACAACAATTTTTGATTGCATTAAGTGGTAGTTTTGATGTGATTTTACATGACGGGGAAAATCAAAAGAAAATAACTCTTAATAAACCCAATAAAGGATTATTGATTAAATCTGGAATATGGAGAGAGTTAGAAAATTTTTCTTCTGGATCAGTTTGTTTAGTATTAGCTTCTGATGTATATAAAGAGGAAGATTATATCAGAAAATTCACTGAATTTAAACTATTTAAAACTAGATAGTTTTAGCCTAAAAATAGAAATTAAACTACTTTGGACTTTTTTAAACAAGAGTAATACTATTTTAGGTTGTTTTATTAAAAACCTATTTTTCCAATGTAGGTTTTTCCAATTAATATTTTCACAATATTTTTTCGAAGTCAAATAATCTCCAGCAATTCTATATTCTAATGCTATAGAATACCGGTTAGCATCTAGATATATTTTTAAAGAACGGTTATGCTTTTCTTCCTCTACAAATTTTTCAAACTTCATAAAGTTTTTGTTCTTTATGTTTATTTCTTTTGATCGATTTTTGGCATCTAGGTTATATGTGGCAGTAACATATGTTGCCAAAGCTACTTTATATCTTAATGCAATACGAATCCAAAGATCTGTATCCTCACCGTGTGTTATAGAAGAATCAAAACCTTTAATTGCATTTAAAACAGTTTTGGGAGCTGCACTGGCCGAAGTCCATGCAATAGCATCAATGGAACTAGAATCAAAATAATCATCAATAATTATAAAAGAATTACTATCTGTTTTTATGTTCCTAAAGTCAGCTAAAAAGATAGAATTTGTGCTAAATTTTTTCTCATAAGATGTCGCTAATATACCAGCATCGGGAAATTTTTTGTATAATTGGAATAATATTTCGAGATGATTGGGATACCAATAATCATCTGCATCCAGAAAGGCAATGATCTCACCATTCGCCTTGTCAATCCCAAAATTTCTAGCGTTAGAAACTCCTTTGTTTTCTGTTAAAAAATATCGCAGCCTTTCATCGCTAAAAGTATTTACGTTTTTTTCACTGTTATCACTAGAACCATCATTTATGATTATGATCTCATAGTTTGTGTAGTTTTGGGCAAATACAGATTGTATCGTTTTCGCGATATTTTTTTCTTTATTGTAAAGTGGGATAATAATGGAGAAAAAAGGCACTATATCTTGTTTTTGATTAAACAAAAGTAACCTAAACGATAAAAATCATAGCATACTATAGAAGGATAAGAGGAATTGAAATTTCTTTTAAGAAGATTTCTTGAGATTCGGAAGATAAAAGAAATGATTTTATCGGTTTTTATTTTATTCATTTTGTAGTACATACTAGAAACCTTGTATCTATCATAAGAAAGTTTATTAGTATTAATTAAAACAATTAGGTTTTCAATGGCTTGCTCTGTCTTTATAATAAAAGCCTCAGCATTATCATTAGCATCATGTACAACCGGGTTGTCAATATATGTAATAGGAATGTTTTTATTGGTAATAGCATCAAAAAACACTACATCTTCACATCCATATTTCTCTAAAGATTCATCAAATTTTATGGTTTCAAAGATTTCTTTTTGAATTAAGAAATTCGATGAACAAACAATAGATCTTTTATTTCTGTTGGATAAAGATTCCCTTTTTTTGGTATACATCCATCGAAGGCGATAAGGTTTGTTGGGAGGCTTTTTTAAATAAGTCATTCCTCCTGTTACAACCTTATGGTTTATATTATCTAGATATGTTTTAATAAAGTTTTTGCGTTCTGGAAATGTCCCAGCGTCGATAAAGAGAAGGGAATCATATGTTGCTTCGGAAGCTAGTAGATTCCGAATAGCACTTCTGCCTATGTTTTTTGGCAATTTCTTAAAAGAGCAATTTGATAATTCATGAACATCATTATTTTCTTTTATAAAATGATCCGAATGATCATCAAACACTAATATTTCGAAAGAGACGTTACGTAATGAAATTTGCTGATGAACCTCTTTAATCAACGGAATAATGTTATAATTATAGACAGGGATCAAAATTGATAACATTTATAGATGTTTTACTAGAAGTTTATAATTATTTTTAAGACAAAATTGTAATTGGATAGATGAATCACCCTAATAGAGATAAAATTGCTGATCTCATTTTTTTAAAGCTCAAAGATAATGAAGAAGTTTTAAAAAAACACTTTGCTCATACCAGTGAGGGTATTGGGTATTTTTATTTAGATGATCTACTACCAAAACATTTAACTGATGAAATTTTTGATAAGTTTCCTAGTACGAAGGATATAAAGGTAAAAAGGAGTCTGAGAGAGTATAAATATGTAGCTGCTCAAATGAATAGATATCACCCTTTATTAGAGGAGACTATTTATGCTTTTCAGGATAAGAGGATTGTTGATTTAATCTCCAAAATATGCGGATATTGCAGTGTAAAACCTGATGGAGATTTATATGCAGGAGGAATTTCGATGATGGGAAAAGGAAATTATTTGAATCCACATCTGGATAATTCTCATGATAAGGATGTCAAACTATGGCGTGTACTTAATTTATTATATTACGTAACACCAGATTGGATGCCAGAAAATGGAGGGAACTTAGAACTATGGCCTAAAGGACTAAAAAGTGAACCAGTATCTATAAATTCTCGTTATAATAGATTAGTGGTTATGTCTACTCATAAGGATTCTTGGCATTCTGTTGGTAAGGTAAAAGTAGATAAGGTACGATGTTGTATTTCTAATTATTATTTTTCGACAGAACCAGTAGATGCAAAAAGATCTTTTCATGTAACGACTTTTAGAGGTTGGCCAGGTCAGTTTTTTAGAGATAAAATATTGAAAATCGATTCATCAATACGGATGGGGGTTCGAAAAATATTTAAAAAGGGAATTCGAGAAAACCCACACGTATATAAGAAAGATGATTGATTAGTCTAATCAATCAATTAGTTGTGTTTTGATAAATTCCAAATACAAAGTCACTAGAGTGGTTTCTTAAATAATTATCTTCAAAATCAAATAGTTTATTTAGTACAGCTTCCTTTTCTGAATCCAGTTCTAAGAAATGATGCGATAGGTCTTTAAGTGCATTTGCTAAAAGATTACCACCATAAGAAGCTTCATAAATAGTCATGTAATTTTTATGAATTGCAGGTAGTATTTTTTCTGATTCTATACATTCTGATGGGTCAGCCAAGATCATTCTAATAATGCCTGAGCCATAAATTCTATTTTTAAATAAATTTAATTTGAATCTTTTTCTATAGGGTTTAGGAATGAGTTTTATAGCATTATTTGTTGCCATTATTTGATGTTTTGGGAATTGTAATCTATTTGGTCCCACGAACTCATTAATTATGAGCTTTCCATCCGTTTTCAAGGTTTTTTTTATTTTTTGTCCTACGAGCTCTTCTATGTTTTTAAAATGATGTAATGAAGCATGAAAAAAAACAATGTCAAAATAATTCTCTCGAAAATCATAGGAATACAAATCTTGAATCTTAAAACTAATATTGTCTAATTTTCGCTCTGATGCTGATTTTTTTGCGGCATCAAAAAGTACTTCGTTAATATCAATACATACGATCTCTTTAAAATTCTTATAGCTTGCAAATGTGAGTTCATGACTACAAATTCCACTTCCTAATGAAAGCATTTTTAGATCTTTAGAATTTGATAAGAACTTTTTCATCACAAAGTCTTCATATTCAACTTTGGAGTCCCCAGTAATAAGTTGATTCCATCGTTCTTGAATTTTAGGAATGATCCACCAATTAGAGGATTGTATATCTAATTCATTAAAAGCGCTTTTAGTTCTTTTAATACTATTAATGTTTAGTTTAGAGGTAATAAAAGACAACCCTCTTTGTCTAAACTTAGTGTAAGTCTCTATAAAATCATCGAGGGTTACTAGTCGCATTATTGTATTAATTTGTAGAGTTATCCTTTTCGTTGAACCACTTCAAAAACCTTGTTACCCTCACATTTTAAAGTTTTAGATGGATATTTTAATAGCAGTGCATAATCATGAGTGGCCATTAAAATTGTATTACCATTTTTATTGATGTCCTGCAGTACTTCCATAACTTCTACAGAAGTTTGAGGATCCAAATTTCCAGTTGGTTCATCGGCAAGTATTAATTCTGGATCATTAAGTAATGCTCTGGCAATAGCGATTCGCTGTTGTTCTCCACCAGATAATTGGTATGGGAATTTAAAATCCTTTGTTTTCATGCCTACTTTATCAAGGACATCATCAATTTTACTATCCATCGCTTTTTGATCTGTCCATCCAGTCGCTTTTAGTACAAACAATAAATTATCCTTTACAGTTCTGTCATTAAGAAGTTTAAAATCTTGGAAAACGATTCCTAATTTTCTTCTAAGAAATGGAATTTGATTTTCTTTTAAAGTACTTAAATCAAAATCAACAATACTTCCTTCTCCTTTTATTAGAGGGATATCTCCATAAAGTGTTTTCATGAAACTACTTTTTCCTGTACCGGTCTTACCGATCAGGTATACAAAATCTCCCTTATTAACTTCGACATTAACATCTGAAAGAATTAAATTTTCTCGTTGATAAATTGAAGCATTTTTAAGGCTTAAAACCATATCGGACATAGTATGAAATTCTGATTTTATTAATTTTAGTAAAAGTAAAAAGTTTATGCAATAATGTATTTATTAAAAATGTTTTTTTATCCACGTAGATTTTAAGTATTTTTCCAGAGAATTCATATGCTCATATTTTGCAATTTAATACCGTTGATTTTGCGTTGTTTTTTCCAATCGTTTTTGTTTTGTATTGGTTCGTCTTTAACAGCTCAAAAAAGATTCAAAATATCTTTCTTCTAACGGTAAGCTACTTGTTTTATTCTTTTTGGGACTGGAGATTTTTATCGCTTATATTTTTAAGTTCAATAATTGATTTTTTGGTTTCAAGTCAATTACAGACCACAACTAGAGTTAGAAAAAAAATACTTTTGGGAATTAGCTTATTCTTTAATCTAGGTGTTTTATTCGTCTTTAAATACTTTAATTTCTTTATAGAAACGTTCACAGAAGCATTTTTGTTATTTGGTAAGCCAATATCTTATGGTTCATTGCAACTCGTTTTACCCGTAGGGATAAGTTTTTATACGTTTCAGACATTGAGTTACACAATAGATGTATACAGAGAAAGAATGCGCGCTACTAATGATATTGTTTCATTTTTTGCATTTGTTTCATTTTTTCCACAGTTAGTTGCGGGACCTATAGAAAGAGCTTCTAATTTGTTACCTCAGTTTAATAAAAGTAGAGTTTTTAATTATAGTAAAAGTATTGATGGCTTGCGATTAATTTTGGGAGGCTTATTCAAGAAAATGGTAATTGCGGATAATTGTGCGGTAATAGTTAATAGACTGTTCGAAAATTATACAGCATATTCAGGAAGCACTTTGTTATGTGGTGCCATATTTTTTGGTTTTCAGATTTATGGAGATTTTTCAGGTTATTCGGATATTGCTATTGGTTCTGCAAGATTGTTAGGGTTTGATTTAAAGAAAAATTTTAATTTCCCTTATTTATCAAAGAACTTAATTGAGTTTTGGAGACGATGGCATATTTCGCTTTCTACTTGGTTTAGAGATTACGTATACATTGCGTTGGGAGGTAATCGTGTTTCAAAATTTAGATTGGTATTTAATATTCTTGTTGTTTTTCTGCTAAGTGGATTATGGCATGGAGCTAATCTTACATTTATTTTTTGGGGATTGATTCATGGAATCATATTGATATTTACAGTTTTTATAAATAATGAAACAAAATTTGGGGTTTTTCTCCAAAATCAAAATTCAATAGTAGTTGATTTTTTAAGAATGAGTATTACATTTTTTATAGTTACTATTGCTTGGGTTTTTTTTAGAGCAGATTCAATCACGGAAGCCTTTGGGTATCTAGATCGTATTTTTTCATCAACACTTTTTTCTATTCCACAAGGGAATAAGTTGTTTTTGATTTTATTGATTGGATATCTAGGCATAGAATGGTTTCAGAAAAAAAGAGAACACTTATTGGATATTCAGTATATATCATCTAAAAGCATTCGATATCTAATTTATTATGTTACGGTATTCGTCGTGTTTTACTATGCAGGGGATTTACAAACCTTTATTTATTTTCAATTCTAAACTATGATGGTTTTTATAAAAAAAATATTCTTATTTCTACTACCACTGCTTTTTATTTGGGTAGCACTAGAGTGTTTTTATAGAACTGTAGAATCTAATTATTCTTATAAGCATAAAATGATTAGTAACTCTTATAATGACATAGAGACATTGGTTTTAGGGGATTCCCATGCTTTTTTCGGTATTAATCCAGAATTTATGGATACCAAAACTTTTAATGTATCTAATATAAGTCAGAGTTTGTATTTTGATCAATTATTGTTTGATAAACATGTAGATAGTCTTCCTAATCTAAAAAATGTAGTTATTACCATCGGTTATTATAGTTTAAGTCAATTAGAAAATACAAAAGAAGATCGATGGCGTAAATATTTTTACCATCATCAAATGGAATTAGATGTTCCCATTATTAATCCACTAGATGTGAGAAAATATAGCCTAGCACTAACTCGTCGTTTTGATAAATCGATTACTCTACTTCACGATTATATGTATAAAGGGACAATTGTCGGGTGCGATAATTGGGGTTGGGGTACATACTATAAAAGCACAAACAATATACCTTTAGTAGAAGGAAGTAGAGCTACGGCAAAAAGACATGAGGATTTTTTAATGGATTTCGATGAAAATTTAGTTAGACTTCAATCGATTATAGCCTATTGCAAAAAAATAAAATGCAATGTTTATTTAGTTGATATGCCAGTATATAATGAGTATTTAAAACTACTTAACCCAAGTAAATTAGAGAAAATTACCAATTCGTGTAAAGATCTAGCAAGTCATTATAAGAATGTAACTTATATAAACCTAAGAGAAGATATTAGGATAGAAGATACAGATTTTTACGACCCTGATCATCTTAACCATAAAGGGGCAAAAAAATATACTAAAATCATAAATCAAATTATATCTGATCCAAAAAATGAAGGTTAATGTAATTATCTCCAAAATATTTCGTTATTAGTATGAAGATTAGGGTATCTTTAACACAAAATTTATTCGCGGGAAACGATATTTACTTTAAGAAAAATTGGTCAAGGTCAATCCTTGAGATTTCTATTAAACTGGAACTTTGGTATTATCCAGAGTCTAAACTTTGAAAGAAATATTTACATGAACAAATACATCACTTTGATGCTTTTTGTAGCGGTCCTATCTTCGAAGATTTCTGCACAACAATCAGCAATTTACACAAATGAACTAGTACTGTACAATCAGGCATTAGAACTTTATAACAATAAGCAATTTCTAGCTGCTCAAAATCTTTTTGATAAAGTAAGAGATGCTGTAGACGATGAAAATATCGATGCAGAATGTACTTATTATATAGCAAATTGTGCTGTATGGTTAAATCAAAAAGGTGCGGACGATTTGATGGAAGAGTTTGTGGTGCAGTATCCAACAAGTATAAAACGTAATGCTGCATATCTGGATGTAGCAAATTATTATTTTGATAATGGTAAGTATGCATATGCTCGTAAGTGGTATGACAAAGTAGATGAGGGGAATATGAGTCGTTCCGAAAAAGAAAAGTTCAACTTCAATAATGGATATGCATATTTTAAGATTCAACGATTTAATGAAGCTAAAAAATTCTTAACTAAAGTAGAAGAAACTGATAAATATGGAGCTCAGGCCAAGTACTATCTTGGTTTCATAGCATATGAAGGAGATAATTATCAAGAAGCAGATAAATTGTTTGATGAGGTTAAAGATCTTGATAAGTACAATAAGAATTTATCCTATTTCCAGAGTGATATGAATTTTAAATCTGGAAATTTTCAGGATGCAATTAATGATGGGTTAGGTCAACTTTCTAGATCTAAACCTTCAGAAAAGTCGGAATTGAATAAAATCATTGGAGAAAGTTATTTTAATTTAGGACAATATGATAAAGCAATTCCGCATCTAAAGGCATATAGAGGTAGAAAAGGGAAATGGAATAATACGGATTATTATCAATTAGGGTACGCGTATTATAAAGGAGGAGATTATACTAATGCTATTTCGGAGTTTAATAAAATAGTAGATGGGCGTAATGAAACTGCACAGAATGCATATTATCATTTAGCAGAATCTTATTTAAAAACAGATCAGAAACAACAAGCATTAAACGCATTTAAGAATGCTTCAGAAATGGATTTTGAAGCTAAGATAAAAGAAGATGCTTTATATAACTATGCTAAGCTAAGTTATGAGATTGGTAATTCATATGAGAGTACTCCAAAAGTATTATTGTCTTATGCAGAAGCATATCCTAATTCTGAGTTTAAAGAAGAAATTCAGGAATTGTTAATTAGCTCTTATATTACTTCTAAGAATTACAAGGAAGCAATGGATTTGTTAGAAGGAAGTCGCAATTTTGGTGATAAAGTAGTATATCAAAAAGTAGCATATTTTCGTGGAATAGAGTTGTATAATGAAGCGAACTATGCGGAGGCGAAATTGTATTTTGATAAATCGTTGGCACAACAAACAGATTCGAAATTTACAGCAAAAGCAATTTATTGGAAATCAGAATGTGATTATTTGCAAAATAGTTTTGAAGAAGCACTTATAGGATTTAAACAATTTAAAGGAAAAGAAGGAGCTGCTGGAACAATTGAATATGAAGGAATAGATTATAATATTGGCTATACTTATTTTAAACTAAAACAATACCCACAGGCTGCAGAGTTTTTTGATACCTATTCTAAAAAAAGAAGTATAGATGAAACACAATTAACTGATACTTATTTAAGGTTAGGAGATAGTCATTTTATTTCCCGAAAATATTGGCCAGCAATGGAAGCTTATAATAAGGCAATTAAAAATGGTGGTGCTGATTCTGATTATGCACATTATCAGAAAGCAATAAGTTATGGTTTTGTAAAAAAGAATGATAAGAAGATTAGTGATTTAGAGCTTTTTATTAAAAAATATACGCGATCCACATATCGTGATGATGCAATGTTTGCTCTAGGAAATACATATGTGGCAGAAAATAATACTCAAAGAGGTATCGAAGCATACGATCGATTAATCAGAGAAGTTCCTAGAAGTTCTTATGTGCCAAAGGCTTTGTTAAAACAAGGATTAATTTATTATAATGGTGATCAGGGAAATAGAGCTTTAACAAAGTTTAAGAGTGTAGTTGCTGATTATCCTGGAACAGAGGAAGCAATCCAAGCCGTTAATACCGCAAGATTGATTTATGTAGATTTAGGTAGAACGGATGAGTATTCGAGTTGGGTAAAAGGATTGAGTTTTGTGGATGTTACAGATGCAGATCTAGATAACACCTCATATGAGGCAGCAGAAAAACAGTTTTTGGAAAATAATGATAATGCTGCAATTACCGGTTTTCAAAAATATTTAAGCGAGTTTCCTAATGGATTACACGCATTAAAAAGTCACTTTTATATAGCACAGTTGTTTTATAAAAAAGGGGATAAGCAAGCGACCATACCACATTATAAATATGTGTTAGAAAAAGATAGAACGGAGTTTACGGAGCAAGCATTGGCTAGACTTTCTCAGATCTATTTAGAGAATCGTAATTATAATGAAGCAATTCCTGTATTGGAACGATTAGAAAAATCAGCCGATTTTCCTCAGAACATTATATTTGCGCAATCTAATTTGATGAAATCGCATTATCAACTAGTACATTATCAAGAAACAATTGCATACGCAGAAAAAGTATTGAGTAATCCAAAAATCCAGAATGATGTAAAAAGTGATGCTCAGATTTTTATTGCTCGTGCTGCTTTACAAACCGCAGATGATACTCGAGCAAAAAGAGCATATGCCGAAGTTAGAAAAATTGCCACAGGTGAGTTAGCCGCAGAAGCTTTATATTACGAAGCGTATTTTAAAAATAAAGAAGGTAACTATAAAGAGTCAAACGAAACTGTACAAAAATTAGCAAAAGATTTTTCAGGATATAAATTATATGGAGCTAAAGGTTTAGTGCTTATGGCTAAAAACTTTTATGGACTAGAAGATGCATATCAAGCAACTTATATTTTAGAAAGTGTTATCAAAAACTTTACTGATTATCAAGATGTAATTGACGAAGCACGATCCGAACTCAAAAAAATCAAAGCTGAAGAGGCAAAAACAAATTCATCCATCCAAACCGAACAATAATAATCAGTTATAAACTCTTAGCAATTTATGTCGAGATATATCAAGAAATTAATTTCCTTTACTTGTGTTTTTGCGTTTAGTGTTACCGCAATAGTGGCCCAAGAAAAAGAAGAAGAGGAAACCATAGAAACAGAACGTGTAGTTATTGTTAAAACATATACACCTACGATTAGTGATGCATTTAAAATAAAGTCTACACCGATTCTTAATGATTCTGTTACCCAAAAGAAAAAACAGCTGCGATATAGTATTTTTTCAGTTCCGGTAGCGTCAACATTTACTCCTGCAAAAGGAAGAGCGGCTAGTATTGATAAACCAAAGAAAATACCATTGTATGATAATTATGCTACTTTAGGTTTTGGTAATTTTACATCTGTATTAGCGGAGTTTTATAGCAATTTTCAGATAAATCGTACAGATAATATGGGATTGTACTTACATCATAATTCTTCTCAGGGAGGAATAGAAGATGTAGCGCTAGACGATAAATTTTATAATACGTTTTTGGATCTTAATTATACTTCACGAACCAAGGACTTTACATATGGAATAGAAGTAGGAGCAGAGCATCAATTGTATAATTGGTATGGTATACCCGAAACTCCTGCATTAACAGAGGCACAAATTGATGCAATTGACCCTCAACAAAATTATTTTGGGGCCAAGTTGGGGGGCAAATTGCAGTTTGATGACTTATATTTTAAAAGAGCTTCGTTAAATTATAGATATTTTGGAGATGCATTAAGCTCTACAGAACATCATGCAGTTTTTACACCTACATTTGAGTTCGAAATTGTAGATGAATTAATTACTACGGATTTCATCGTTGATTATTTGGGTGGAAGTTTTGATCGACCATTAGATCTGGTATTACAAACTCCAAATGATTTTAGTATTCTTAATCTAGGAATACAACCAAGTCTTGTAGTGCTAAGAGATAATTTAACTTTAAATTTGGGTGCTTCAGTTTTTTATAGTATTGATAGCCAGAATAATGATAATGACTTTTTTATCTATCCTAAAGTTACAGCATCTTATCGATTATTAGATGAAGCAGTAATTGCTTATGGAGGATTAGAAGGAGGATTAAAACAAAACACATATAGAGATGCGGTACAGGCAAATCCATATGTTTCTCCAACATTGGTGTTGACTCCTACTCATAATCAATTTGATGCATACGTAGGGTTAAAAGGAAAAATCTCTGATATAATAAGCTATAATTTTAGAGGAGGATATACATCAGAAAACGATAAGGCTTTGTTTGTAAATAATAGACCAGAAATATTACAATTAGAAGGGTATGATTTTGGTAATTCATTTGCATATCGATATGATGATATTCTAACACTGAATGGATATGGAGAGTTAAATTTTAATATCAATAAGAAATTTAAATTGGGAGTTTCTGGAGAATACTTCAGCTATAATACCGAAGATGAACAAGAAGCTTGGAATCTACCAGAGTTAAAAGCATCTGTGCTATTAGATTATCAGATTACTGATCAATGGTTCGCTGGAGCACAACTTTTTTATGTCGGTGAGCGAAAGGATATCAATACTGCCGTTGCTTTTACTCCGCCTACACCAGAAGCTACCATAACATTGGATAGCTATTTTGATGCTAATGTGAACCTTGGATATCGATTTAATGACAAACTCTCTGTTTTTATAAAAGGTAATAATCTTGCGGGTCAAAACTATGAACGTTGGGTGAACTTTCCTGTACAAGGAGTACAGGTGTTAGGTGGAGTAACGTATAAGTTTAATTATTAATCTAACTTTTGTTTAGGTTTATTAAAAATATAATCCATTAGTAATTCCAAAATAAAAAGCTTATTTTCTGCTAGTAATTGGAAATGAATTGAATATGAGGAGCGCTGTATTTTGGATCGTAAATTTATTATGGATAACTACTTTTAGTCAAGATAATTTTAAAGTCTATTACGAAGAAACAGATAATGGATATACAATTTATGCAGATAATGGGGAGTTTTGCCCAGTTTCGGTAGAGATAGATTTTAAGATAGAGAATCTTACTTCAAATATTGGGGATATTAAGATCATAGAAGTCCCTGAACAAACAACCAAATTTTATATTGCTGATTTAACAGTGGTAGATAGAAAAAAAGCCATTCGTTTAGGGTTTAGTGTTCGCTATAATCATGGAAATCATTTACAAGAATCTTATGATACTGATTATCCATATCACTTACCATTTAAAAAAGGTACGGAGCATATGGTAACTCAAGGTTATAATGGCAAGATATCTCATCATAATGAATATGCATTAGATTTTAGAATGCCTGTAGGGACACCCATTTATGCGTCTAGAGAAGGGAAAGTGGTTTTAGTAGAACAAGAGAATAATAAAACGTGTACAGGTGCCGATTGTGCTAAGTTTAATAATTATATACTAGTGTATCACTCTGATGGTACTTTTGCAGAATATACGCATATCAAAAAAAATGGATCCAAAGTGACTCCAGGTGAAGTCATCAAAAAAGGACAGCATATTGGATATAGCGGTAATGTAGGATGGTCTACAGGACCACATCTTCACTTTATAGTATTTCTACAGCGATTTAATGATAGAGAAACACTTCCAACAAAATTTCTTGTTGGTAATGGGAAGCAATTCTTAGAATTAGAAGAAAGGAAGAGGTATATTAAATCTTATTAGTTTTAAAATTGATTTAACTTGGAATAAAGATAAAGAAGAGTATACATTTTAATACCTGTGTAGAAAGTTAAAATATCTTAGTTTTGACTTTATAACTGGAAAAGCTAAAATGTATAAGATATTACTATTAATAGTTACAATTTTTTCAATACAATTAATTTCTGCTCAGCGTACGTATACTTTTGACAAATTGTTTGAGTTTAGCTATCAGGGATCTCTCAATTTGCCAAAAGTAAAGGAATTGGTTTTAACAAATTCTAAAAATAATGACTACTTTCTTTTGGTTCGAGACGATGGGAAAAACAATTTGAAACTATATTTTCTTGAACGTAATAATTTACAATCTACTTTTTATTTAGACAAGAAAGCCTTTTTAGAAGCTAATAGGATAAATCTGGATTGTGATTTGGTTGAAAAGGTTAAAATAAAAAAAAGAGATCTTAAGTATTCTAGAAAATTTATTTTCGAAAATTTAAAAGATACTATTATCAATGATACGGTATTTAATCATATACTATTCAAAAGAAAAAGCAAGAAACATACACCTCCTAAACAAAGAAAAGAGTATGATGTTCACTTTATTACATATCAGAATGAGAGTCAAGAATATCCATTTCTTGGAACTAATTATGTGTACCTAACTTGGAGACAAATGATCAATAGAGATAATTTTGATTTAGGTGTTATAAAAGAACAATATGCGATAAAGAGGAATGGGAAGGAATACATCTATAAATTAATTAATGTTTTGGATATTAAAAATAAATACATTTCAGTGCCAGAAGCCTGTGATTATTCGAATTAAAGTAATGTGTTGATTTACAGGTTTTATGAGTAAGCTGTTTAAATTTAATTTGATAAATTTATAGTGAACACAAAACATTTTGATTATGAAGTATTTAAAATATTTATTATATCTAATTATTGTATTAACGTTAGTGTTTTTTGGAATTGGTTTTTTTACGCCATCTGTATCTTATGAAAACGAGATAACAGTTAATAAACCGGCGAGTGAATCCTGGGAAGTGATGTCTGATGTCGCTAATTTACCTAAGTGGATTAAGGGATTTAAAAGAACAGAATTAGTTAGTGGCACTCCTAATACGGTTGGAGCAGTTTCTAATGTATATGTCGATAATAGTGGAGAAGAAATGGTTATGGAAGAGACCATAACTGCCATGAAACTTCATGAACATATGGCAATGACTTTTACGATGGATTTTATGGATATAGATTACGAAATGTTTTTTAAAGAAGCAGGTGGAAAGACAATAATTACTTCTAAATCCAACATTAAGGGAAATAGTATGTGGGCAAAATCATTACTTTCTTTTATGCCAAGTTCTATGAAAACGCAAGAAGACGAAAATTTAGAAAATCTAAAAAAATTAATAGAAGAAAATTCTAAGAACTATTTTTCTGAAAAATAATAGATACCTCAGCTTAAAGAAGATTGTAAATTATCTTGATTTAGTTTAAAAATACAGTCATTCTAATTATGGTTTGTTATCTAAGAAAAAAAACATGTAAAAAATATTCACAGTACGCATTCTTAGCTGTCTAATATAATGTAGCCAAAATAAATTGGCTATTAAAAAATATAAGAATGATGGTAATAAAGAATCATGATGTTCAGAGCATTAATTTAACAACATCAACAGAAAAGGCGTTTGATTATATAGCAAACCCTTTTAATCTTTCTAAATGGACTGGCGCATTTAAAGAAGCTGATCAAGAATCAGCATTATTAGTAACCCCTAATGGTGAACTTAAAATTGGTTTAGAAACAAAGATAAATAAAGAGTTGGGGACTATTGATTGGTATATGACAATGCCTGACAATAGTATAGGAGTTGCGTATTCCAGAGTGACAGCTGGACCAGACAATAATGCAATTTACTCTTTCGTATTAATTGCTCCTCCAGTCCCATTAGAGGAAGTGGAAGGTACATTAAGTGCACAAATTGGTCAGTTAAAAGAAGAATTACTATTGTTACAGACTATTTTAGCGGATTAAAGAAAAACAAAAAAAGGCTAAGGTAAGCCTTAGCCTTTTTATTATATATTATGGAAGAACAACTTATAAAATCTTGCTTAGAAGGTGATAAAAGGAGTCTTGAAAAACTCATTAAGTCCATTGATCAATTAGTGTATAATCTATCAATACGTTTTTTATGGAATAAGGCTGATGCTGAAGATGCTACTCAGGAAATTTTATTAAAAGTAATTACTAATTTGAGTAAATATCAAGGGAAAAGTAAGTTTAATACTTGGGTTTATAGAATTGCAACAAACTATTTAATTAATCAAAAGAAAACTTCGTTCGAAAAAAGACCTATCTCATTTAGTCAGTTCTCAGAAGAATTAAACTCGATTAATGACCCTGTGAGTTATGACTTGCCTGATAGTGGTTTGTTAGAAAAGGAGATGAAAACAGGGTGCACTTTAGCGATGCTTCAATGTTTATCCAGAGAATTGAGAATAGTTTTTATACTAGGCAGTATTCTTAAAATAAAAAGTAATGTTGCCTGTGAGATAATCGAAATTTCTCCCGAAAATTTTAGGAAACGACTCCAAAAATCTAGGAAACTAATTGGTAGTTTTTTAAATTCTAATTGTGGTGTTTATAATATTGCTAATAAATGTAGGTGTAATAAAAGAATTCATATAGCTATTGCTTCTAAAAGAATTGTAAAAGGAGATCTTAATTTTGTGGATAATATAGATGTGTACAATGAAGAAATGGAAGAATTAAATTCAATGACAGGAATTTATAGCAACCATGGGGATTTCATTAATAAATCTGATTTTTATAAAGAATTGAACCAATTAATAGCGTCCAAAAGAATTTTTAATGAGATCTAGCTAAAAAATTTCTGTTGAAATTTTTTAGGAGTAAGTCCGTGATGTGATTTAAAAACTTATTAATTCTTTGTGTGAAAAGCTACGCTCAATTTACTCAAAATGAAAAGAAAGAGCTCGTAATTGGAATAGAGGATGTTTATATTGTGAAATACTACAAAAGCTAATAGAGTTTTTTATAAGCATTATAAAAATAAGATTGTATTTACTAGATCTGTAACTATTATTTAGAGAAGTATTTCTAATTTGATGTTTTAGAATAATATATAAAAATAGAGGTGCACAGCATTGAGTTATGCGTTGACTCGAAAATTTATTATATTTAAGCTTACTACGTTAAAACACAAATCATTAACTAATACTACACTAAGCCATGAAACTATCTGATTTAATTGATGAAAAAATCTCAAAAATTCGATTTAATTATACAGTCGAAAACGAACAGGGAATGCAAGAGTTTCAGTCTCAGATTAGATTATCCAGTGGTAAAGTTGTTTTATTGCCTAAGCATCCAGACGATGATCTTGATTTAATAGAAGATTATTCAAACAATAAACGTGTCAGTTTTGAAAAAGCTCAAAGATACGGTCTAACATCTAGACTAATGTTTAGAAATAAACAGATAAAAGATATACATTTTAAATTCTTGGATGATGAGCAAATAAGCGATTCTAGCGCAATATTAGAATTGGATAATGGAAAGTTTATTACAGAAAATAATTATGGACCAAATGGATTAACCGACATTAATTTAGTCATCATGAATAAAACTCAATTCCTAAATCTTGCTGATGACAACATTCAAATACGTTCACTGCGCAATGATATTTTGAACCATTAGTTATTAAATATTTTTGTAGTATATATGATTTGTCATAACACATAGCATCTAGTGATTTACCTTCTGATTGTAATGAAGAAATTAACTGTTTTACTTTTACTAATAATTTTCATATTTAATAGTTGTTTTGATTCATCGAATTCAAAACCTAATACTACTATATTAGATAGTGATGAATATGACTCTAAGATTGAACGCGTAGAAATTCTAAAAAAAGAAATTAAATATTTTAGCGATTTTGAAGACGCAGAGTTCGAATTATTTAATGTAAATGGATTTTCAGATAGTAGAACTGTACTACAAGGGGCATCTTCTTGGGATTATAAGTTTGTAATTAAGATAAATCCATCTGATGTTAATACATGGACAGATGGAATGGAGAAGATTCTATCTAGTAAAGATGATAAAGATTGGATGAATGATATAATTGAGAAAAGAAAAATAAAATGGAAAACAACGAGTAGTCCCGAGCTATATAATAGACAAGGAACTAATGTTCTGATGATAGTGTATAGATCAGAAGGGATTATTTATAAAAGAGTGGTTAATTTATAAACAGTACTACTAACTAAACAATGACTTCCATAGCTCTACAAAAGTTAAGAATTTGAAAAAAAAGGAATATCATCTTTTTTATCTTTATTTTTATCCGATAACACATTTCAAACTCAACATATCATGAAAAAAGTACTTTTAGGTACGCTTAGTGCACTTGTTTTTATTTCTTGTCAACAACCTAAGGAAACAGCAGATTTACTCGTTTTTAATGCCAATGTATATACTGTGGATGAATCAAAACCTAAAGCAGAAGCCTTTGTAATTAAAGACGATAAATTTATAGCAGTAGGGAGTCTAGAAGAAGTAAGTAAAACATATTCCTTTACAGATTCTATAGATGCAAAAGGCAAGACAGTGGTTCCCGGTTTAATAGATGCTCACTGTCATTTTTACGGGTTAGGACTGCAACAGCAAAAAGTAAACTTAGTAGGTACTACTAGCTATGATGATGTATTATCCCGTATTATAGATTTTCAGGATAAAAAGAAAGTATCATTTATAACTGGTCGAGGTTGGGATCAAAATGATTGGGAAGTTAAAGAATTTCCAACCAAAGAGAAACTAGATAGTCTATTTCCAGAAATCCCTGTAGCAGTGACCAGAGTAGATGGTCACGCAATGCTTGCTAATCAAGCTGCATTAGATTTAGCAAAAATCACTATTGACACAAAAATTGCTGGTGGCGAAATTATCCAAAAAGAAGGAAAATTAACAGGTGTGTTGATTGATAATCCAATGGAATTAGTAGAAGCAATTTTTCCACAGCCTACAGTTGCAGAACAAGTAGCAGCGCTAAAAGATGCCGAAAAAATTAATTTTAGTTATGGATTAACAACTGTAGATGATGCAGGTTTAAGTCCAGATGTTATTAAGGTTATTGACAGTTTACAAAAAGCTGAAGAACTAAAAATAAGGATGTATGCTATGGTTAGTAATGTACCTGCATATGTAGATTATTATTTAATGCAGGGGGTGCATAAAACAGATAAGCTTAATGTGTCTTCTTTTAAGGTATATGCAGATGGAGCATTGGGATCTCGAGGAGCAGTATTGAAGAAACCATACTCAGATAAACATGATCATTATGGTGCAATGGTTATTGGGACAAAAGAATTTAAGGAATTAGCAGTGAAATTAGCGGCTTCTCCTTTTCAGATGAATACACACGCCATTGGAGATTCTGCTAATGCCGTAGTGATGAACACCTATTATGATGTATTAAAAGATAAGTCTGATAGAAGATGGCGCGTGGAACATGCACAAGTAGTAGCTCCAGAAGAATTTAAAATACTAAACGATAATTTAGTAATGAGTGTGCAGCCAACACACGCTACGAGCGATATGTATTGGGCGGATGAACGATTAGGTAAGGAACGTATTAAAGGAGCATATGCGTATAAACAATTACTTAATAAAACAGGTAAATTAGCATTAGGGACTGATTACCCTGTAGAGAATGTAAGTCCATTTTATACATTTTATGCAGCAGTAGCTCGTAAAGATCTAAAACAATACCCTGCAGATGGTTTTCAAAAAGAAGACGCCCTAACCAGAGAAGAAACCCTAAAAGGAATGACTATCTGGGCTGCTTATAGTAATTTTGAAGAATCTGAAAAAGGAAGCATTACAACTGGTAAATTTGCCGATTTTGTGATCTTAGAAGAAAATATTATGGAAATCAATGAAGACAAAATCCCTAATATTAAGGTGAATGCTACCTATGTAGGAGGAGAAAAAGTATATTAATAATTGATAAAATTAGTGTAGCTTTTAACGACCTCCATTTCCTTGGAGGTCTGCTATGCATTGTGCATCAAGTTCAGGTACTCCATTACCCATCATGTCCATCATACCGCTTTCAAACTCGATAGCTGCTTCCATAAGGCAGTTTTGTACATTACAATGTCCTCTAGACACGGTGTTTTCGTGTTGCGATTGTAAGGGGGTTCCAATATTAACAAGTCCTAGTAAATGTGCAAATTCGTGATTTAGTGTAGCGGCTTCTATGGTAGATAACATAGGAGCGTTAGGATTACTGCTTAGATTACGAAGTGTGCTTTCATAAATAACAATAGAAGTGTTTAAATAAGCGGTACCTAAGGTAACTCTAGATCCATCATCATTATCATTAGTGCCATCTGCAAAATAGATATAAACCGTAATTTCATCACCTTCATTAAATTCGGTTCTTGTATTAGTTTCAATTTCTTTTATTTTATCAATATTAAATGGGGATAATCCAGAAGAAGAAACAGTACGTTGGTTTATTGTAATCCCATCTGGCTTAAAAAGACGTTCTTCTAAAAAAGTTCTAAAAGTATTTACGGCAGTAGTTGTTGGAGCAAACCCTTCTACAGAAACAATCTCTACTGTTAATCCTCTAAAATTAGCATCACTTAATAAATCATTGGCAGATGTTCCTAAAGGCTGTGTGTTAGGTGACTCGCCGTCTGGAATAAGCGTATTATCATCATCATCAGAACATCCAACAAGAATGAAAGAAGCGAATAAAAGAATACTTAAGAATTTTGTAATTTGCATAAAATTTGATTTTCCAGAGGTGTTGGTTAGTAAATAAACGAATTTATGAGAAACTTAGTTTTTGTTTTAACGTTATTTTTAACAGTTACTGCAAATTTTGCACAAAGATCGTACCATGAAGATGCGATGCGATACTTTTCTTTAAACGGAACAGAACAACAATATGATCAAGCGATTGATCAAATGTTTACATTATTAAAACAGCAATATAGCTCCCAGAATGTTCCTGACGATATTTGGAATGAACTAATGGGTGATAAAACAGAGCCATTAAGAAATATTAAATCATTATTAGTATCTGCATATCGCAGTAATTTTTCTCATGAAGATATAAAAAAGCTTATCGTTTTTTACGAATCAGAAACAGGACAACAGATGGTAAAAGATAGAACACAGCTTAGCGATAGTCAAAAAGTAGCATTGTCGGATTTTTTTAGTTCCGAAGTTGGTCAAAAAGTTCAGAATCAAGGTGATTCATTAAGAACAATGGTTGCTGAGGTTAGTGAGTTATGGAGTAGAGATTTATATACCGAGACTATTAAGAAATTAAAGACTAAAGGATATCAGATGCCATAGTTAATTTAGCCAAAAAATCATTATTTTCTCCTTCTAGTAAAAGTTCGCAAATAAATCCATTAGCATTTG
This sequence comes from Aquimarina sp. AD1, assembly GCF_003443695.1. Taxonomy (NCBI): domain Bacteria; kingdom Pseudomonadati; phylum Bacteroidota; class Flavobacteriia; order Flavobacteriales; family Flavobacteriaceae; genus Aquimarina; species Aquimarina sp. AD1. The sequence continues at coordinate 5,207,785 of NZ_CP031966.1, forward strand.
CAGCATTTTGTAAGGTATTGTAATCGACATATAACCAATCGAACCAATCAGATTCTAAATTTTTATATTTTAGTTTGTACTGCATTTCTCCGTAATATGCTGCAGAAGCATCTACCCAAAAACTTCCGTCATCTTCTGCAAATAAATAAGAGATATCAGAAGAATCAATAAGTATTTGACCATTTGGTTTTAATAAATTTTTAATGTGTAAAAAAAAACGATCAATACTTCCTAATTTCCCTATGATTCCACTTCCATTCATTAAAAACAAAAGGGTATCATATTGTGTTTTTTTCAAATCAAAAATATCCTGAACATTAGCATTTATGATTCCTCTTTTTTTACAAATCTCTATGGCTCCTTCAGAAATATCAATTGCGTGTACTTTTAGTTTTTTCTCTTCTGATAAAAATAAGCTATGACTTCCTGCACCACAACCTACATCGAGGACTTCTCCAAAAGCAAGTTCTAATGCTTTTTGTTCGATTTTAGGCATTTCAGAATAATTTCTAAATAAATAAGAAACAGGTATGATATCATCATCAAAATCTGGAGCTTGGACTACAATATCTTCTTGATGTTTTTTATTGTAAAAATCTTTAATAGCTTCTCCAAAAATATCTTTGTTCATCATTATAGTTCTCAATTCGAAATTCGTGATTCATAATTCGTAATTTTGCGCTATGCAAGAATTCATAGATCAATTACCGAAACTGGCCAAAGATACACAGAACGAGAATAAAAAGTATTTTGCAAAGCTAAAAAAGAAACCACCAAAGAATTTGGATAGGTTTATGCAAGATTTACATACTAAAGAGTTTCAGAAAACCGATTGTCTAGAGTGCGCTAATTGTTGTAAAACTACAGGACCTTTATTTACAGATATTGATGTAGATCGAATCGCTAAGCATTTAAAAATGAAATCATATGATTTTGAAGAACAGTATCTAAAAAAGGATGAAGACGGTGATTTTGTTCTTAAGGAAGTGCCTTGTGCTTTTTTGGCTTCTGATAATTATTGCTTGATTTATGATGTAAGACCGAAAGCTTGTAAAGAGTTTCCACATACAGATCGAAAAAAGTTTCATCAAATTTCTGATTTAACTATGCAAAATATTACTGTTTGCCCGGCAGCGTATAATATTGTAGAAAAGATGAAAGAAGTTATGCCTTTAGAGCATAAAAGTAATAGACGTGCATAATTATCTATAAAATTGCCAAATGCCATTTTTGCGTCCTATTATATTTCTGTAGGTTATACGATCCCATTTACTATTTTGACTTGTACGAATTAATGGAGATCCATCAGTTCTTCGAAGATCATATAATCTACCATTACCAACTGGAATTGCCATAAATGATAAGGTGTCAATATCATCAAATTGCCAGATGTTCTTTTTAGAATTCTCTAAAAGACTTTTTCTTAGCTCTTTATTTCTAATTGATAGTGTTATTTCTGGATCAATAGCTGACATATCATAATATATTGGATTCAATGCAGTAATAATTTCATCCAAATTTTCTAAATCTTTTAGATTATTATAGAATGATTTTGCAAAAGCAATGGCTTCCTTATGACTTTTAGGATCAGATATGACATCAGCATTTAACCAGGACCAATGTGGTTTCTTTCCTGATAACGTTATTTCTTTATGGACTGGAGAATCATCATTTTTGGTTTTGATCAATAGCAAAGTTTCTCCTCCTACACCGTCTATCCAATCTCCTTCAGTATACCTAACTAGTCGTACTGCAATATTCCCTTTATTTGACGAAGGATAAACAGATAGTTTGTTTTTTCCAGTTACTATATTCAATTCAACCTGGATGTGTTTCATTTCAGAATCTCCTTTAGGAGAAAGATATCCAATAGGAATATCATTTAGACGTATTTCTGCACCAGTACCTTCTCCAGTACCTTCTATGTAGAGAATTTTATTTTGATATTTTTCAGCTGTTATACTAGTTGATTTTATAGGAGTATTAGTATTATCTAATGGGTAGGTGTTAAATCCATAAATAATTATACTAGCAAGTATGAAGAAAATAAATTTATAGGTTTTAAGTTTCAATTTCATTACTTAGTAATATTTTAATTTTTTATTTCTGTAAACTCTTCTTGATCGATTGTATCTTCAGGAAATATTGGAGCAGGTTCATAATGTCCGCTGATAGTAGAAAGTATTTCTCCAGTCTCCTTATCTATTTCTTCTGAAGAAAAACTTCCACCTAGATAAGGATCTCTAGAAGAAAAATCTACTTTATAATGTTTTTCTTCTTCATAAATAATCGTTGGAGAATATGGCGTTCCTTTATGAAAAATATCAGAATTCTTTCCGTTTGGATTTAGTATAAGATTAATTACTCTAAGATGTTCTGCCGTTGGATTATAAAATGCAGTATTTTGACTTCCATTACTTTCAGAGCTTTTAGATACATTTTTTGAAGGCAATTCGACAATAATACTCGAGTAATAGCTGGTGTTTTTGGGCAGATATAGTACGTTATACCCAAATTCTACAAGTATTCTCTGATCACTTGCTTTTACCGTAATAAAATGAAAATCATCTTTTTTAATTTTCGGCACCTCTGATTCATTTATTTCTTTTAGTGCAGATTCAATAATATGTTCTCTTCCTAATTTAACTAATCGCTCGACTTCTTTATTTGGTTTGGCATTTTGAGAATATGTCACTTGAATAGATAGTAGAATTAATAAAAGAACTGATTTCATTTTTTGAGTTTGTTGTATTGATCGTTTAGAAAATTCCTAATGTTAATTATAAGGATTAGAAATATACTGCTAATTCATAAAACAAATGACCTGATTTTATCAAGTATAAACTATATCTAATGTCAAGAAACCCTCTTGATTATTATCAGGCCATTGTTCTCTATAAATCAATACTACTAGAAATCTATATCATCTCCTGCACCCGCAGTAGCAAACTCGGAGTTGTATTTTTCCATTAATTCTCCCATTTTTAAGGCCATACGGGTATCAGTAGCCATTTTTGTACTCCATTGTGCTCCAACTGAACTCCAATCGGTTACACTAAGCCCATATTCACCAAGTATAGAAGCTGCATCTTTTCCTTGTGACGCTCCCATATTTTGATGGCACATTATCTTTATATAAAGCTCAAAATCTTCGGTAACTTTATCAAGAGCGCTTCCACCATTTGAAGTATTTGCTTCTGTAGTTTCATTTGTTGCTGTCGATGCGAACTTACCGATATCAGAATTTAAAAAAGCATCTCCATATACTTTTGAGATGGCAAATGTAGTATCTTGAGACATTCTAGCAGTCCATTCTGCAGAAACTTCATCCCAAATAGGTTTTTCGGTTCCTACTACTTTTAGCATTTCTTCTAGATTCATACCTCCCGCGATTTTTGCATTTGCAGCGGCCCAAGTTTCCATATCGATCCCTTTAATTGGATCAAGTAAGCCTCCTTCTGTGGCAGCCTCTATATGAGCATCCATTTGCGCATCAAGTTTTACCTTTTGTTCTTTTAAAAAATCGTCTGCAGCGTCAAAAGCTTTTCCTTCTGCTTTTTCTATTTTTATAAGAGTAGATGCTACGTGATCTTCTAACGAAAAGTGCTGATTATTTTTGAATCCATATTGCTTCGCTACAGTTTCGAAGTTCTCACTATTATTAATTTCATCTAATATATTTCTTGCGCTATCAGAATCTGTATTTAAAGCCTCTGGAAAACCTAATGTTTGTAGACATGCATTAAGTTTTCTTTCTTGTCCATTCGCAAACTGATTGAGATCTACCCATCCACCAGTAGTTCCATCGTTTTTCTTGTCATAACATAACCAAGGTTCTATATGTCCAATAAGATCAGGATTGATATCTGGCCAGTTAAAATCTGCAGCTTCCTGAGAAGTATAATCATAATCAATCTCTGATGAAGATTGTTTGTTTTTTATTCCTAAGGCGATCGCTTTTTGACCTTGTTCTGTTTTATCGTGATCCGTGAATTTGTGTATGTTACTCATTTTATTAAATTTTTGTGATTGGTTTTTATTAAAATTGAGACAGGATTTCCTGTTTTTTTTGCTTGTATTCTTGTTCGTCAATAAATCCAGCGTCAAACATCTTTTTTAGTTTTTCAAGTTTTTCCATTGGATCGTTTGGATTTGGTTGTGCAGGAGTAGTATTTTGTTGCTGTTGTGAAGATTGTTGATGATGATTCTGACTGTTCATCATATTTCCCATCATTTGTCCCATTCCTAGTCCAGCTCCCATTTGCATACCTAAATTTCCACCACCTTCGTTCTTTGCCATGTTTTTAAGAGCCTCTAGCTGTTGATAATCTTGATAACTTACACCAAGTTCTTTCATTGCTTGTGCTTCGGCACTCATGTCCGAAATTCTACCGATTCTAGTTTTTGTTTCTTGATCAAAACTGGTTCCCTCAATTCTAAAATCAAGTAGTTCGAATCCTAATGCATTAAAAATTTCTTTACTGGTTGTTTTGGAAAATTCTGCAATCTCGTTGCGATGTTTATCAATATCAATATAGCTAAAAGATGCTTTGGCAAGAAAATCACTAATTGGTTGTGTAATCCTTGATAAAATTACTTTTTGTATGGATCTCACCGGATAGTAGTCATCACCTGCGATTACATTGGTAAAGAAATCAACAGCTTTGGTTATTCTAAAGGAAAAATTTCCAAATGCACCTAAACCTACAGGAAAATTATAAACAGGATCTTTATAGGTTATAGGAGAAGGTGTACCCCAACGTATGTTTTGCATTTCTGCTTTTCGATAAAAAAAGATACCTACTTTATGTGCAGATTCAAACTTATACATAAGATTTTTTATGGTAGTCCAAAATGGGATATTACCTGTTTTAAGATCATAAAGCCCCTCTTCTTCAAAAAAGCCTTCAACTTTACCTTCGTATACAAAAAGACATCCCTGTCCTGGTCCGACAATAAGTTTTGAAGCATTTTTAATCTCATCTCCACTTTGTGTCCACTTTTCAAAAAGTATATCAGATTTTGGATTATTCCATTCAATAACTGAGCGCAGTTGATTGCTAAAAGAGTTTGACATGTTTTTTGTTTTTGAATTATATATAATCGATTAGAAATGACATTTTTGACGTGAGATCTTTTTCGTACCTATCTTGATAATCAGGAATGATTTCTATTCTTTTTTTTAGAAAGGTTTCGATGTATTTTCGATATTGAGTGATTAATTCGTCCTTACTAATTATATCTCGATCACTTAGGTAGTTTTGAAACTTAAGATCTTCGTAAGTTAGGTGATGTTTAAGCGCTGCTGCTTGTCCTAATGCATCAACAGCAAAATGTTCTATGTTTCTTGCTTTGGTTCCTGGTTCGAAGGTGTTTACAGTTTGACAATAATCACAGGTGCTATAATAAGATCTGAAAAAATTACTTTTTACAGGAAGTTTTGCCTGACATTGAGTACACGAAAAATCTTCTGATAATGTTTCTTTTACAGATGACAATAGTTTTTTTGAAGCTTTTTCAAAAATTCGTACTTCATATGATTTTAGCTCTTGATTTAAATCGTGCTGTAACTTAAATCCTTTATTTCGTTCATTGATAAATTTAGTTGAACCATATTCTAAATCTGAATCTAAAAATGTTTGTTCTACTTTATCAAACCAGGTATCATCTATTTTTGATATCAAATCAGATGCCTGCGAGTATATTCCTTGCCAAGCATTTTGAAATGTGATAGTTTCAAAATCTGTAGCTTCAAATAGTAATGGTAATGCTTCTTCTGTTTTACTAAGTACTTCGTGAAATCTATCTTTTATTTTTAAAAGAAAAGTATCCCATCTGTTTTGCGTAGAAATAAAAGACATTATCTGAATTTGTTAGGTTTTAATAGAATTGATTTCCGCAGAAATCGCAATATTTGAGATCGGTGTCACTTGGTCTTGCAGCACCACAGTTTATGCATTTTTTTGTTTCTAAGCCAGCATTCGTTTCTTCATATTTTTTTGTAGAAGAAATAGCATTCCCTAAGATGTCATCTAGAATATTTTTTTTCTTTTTTTCATCTTTATTGTTGTCTTCTTCCATATAGGTAAGCGATTAAATTCAGGATGTTATCCCTACATGGTTGTTATAAATCCATGTAGGAATAACTGCTCCTTATATCATCTAATAACAATATGTTATTTGCTTAATCCGGCTTTTAAATCTTTAATAGTTTTGGCCATTACTACACCTGGTAGTTTTACCGGTGCAGCAACTTCTGCCAAGAAAGTACCTTTTACTTCTCCAGTTTTGTAAGTAGTGAAACCGATACGGTATAAACCAACAGTTAATGCTTTTAAAGGATCATTAACATCGCTTTTATATCTCAATAGGGAGTTGTAAGAGCTACCACTTGGTTGCTTTGGCATTTCACCGCTATCATCATTTCTTTCTAAAATTGTCCAGTTGGCACCATCTACAGCATCTTGACTGATATTGGCTGTGCTAATGATATCGGATCTTTCTAATGTAATGTATGTGTCAAAATAATCTCCGGATTTTGCATTTTTAGTATATGCTTCGGATTTGATTGCTTTTTTTACTTTAGCTTTACCTACAGGAGACATCATTCTTACTCCAAGTTCTGGAGCAACTGCAGGAACCCATACATAAATATAATAGAACTTTTTTCCATCTTTTACTTCATCCTCATTTCCTGGAGCAGCATATCCAAGATATGATACAACATCTGTATAAGGTACTTTAATTGTTTTTGGACCTATTTTTTTCTCAATAGAGCTTCCGAATTTTTTTAACTTTTGAGCTTGTAAAGTGGTTGTAGTTCCAAGAACAATAAGGCTTAATAGAAATAAAACTTTTGTTTTCATAATGTAGTAATTTGTGTAATTTAAATTTGTTTAATTAGTAAATAATGGTAACACTGTTATTAGTGTAATTAGTAATAAAAAGATGATTATACCTGTAAAATGATACCACGGAATTTTGATTCGATTTTTTTCAAAATGTTCGAAGCTATTAATTAGTTTTTCGTTGTCGAATTCTTGTTTTTCAAAAGCACCTTTGCAGTGACTACACACAGAGTATACTTTTTTCCACAGTGGAAAGAACGGAATCCAGAATACGTGAAAGTATTTTCTATATCCTTGAATCCACATCTGATTTTCTGTTTTGCAAAAAGGACAACAACCTCCATCAAGCTTTGCAGGATGAATTGTAGAAGAACTTGTTCCGAAGATTATCATGGTACGAGTATAAGTTTGATATTTATTTTTATGAATTTTGGTTGTTCAGAATTGAGGAGAGAATGATATCTCTAAACACGATGTTCTCTCCCCATTCTTCAACTAACTAACATTTTATGTAAAGAAAAGGAATGATGCTACGATCATCCATCCACCAACGATCAATCCAAATACTCCTAGTTTACCTTGTTTAGGAGCTAGTTTTGCTCTCAATTCGTTTGCTTTTTCCTTTGCTGCTTCATTTTTGGATAAGAAAAATTTATTGATAAGTCCGAAACCTAACATAAATCCAAGTACTGCAGAGATGATATTACCGGCTAATAAAGTCACCCACCAGATAGGATAGGTAGTAAGCCATCCTAGATTTAAGATTGCTGAAATAATTCCCCAAACACCCCAGAAACAGAATACTAGACCAATCCATCCTTGATAAGGCTCTATTTTTTCTAAAAGTTCTTTTGCGTTTGGTTTTTTTGAAAGCAATAGTGATGGTACTGCTAAAATACTTAATAAAATTAATGAGATTCCCCAGATCATGTCTTTATGGTTTTATAGGGTTAGTAATTAGTTTAATGCTGTACGTTTTGATATTTTGTTTATCAATAACTACAGTACAAAGATGTGATTTATATAAGCTGTTAGAAACACAGTTTCTGGTGAAAATGAGTACCCTGAAAACAGGGATGTATTACTTTTTTAAGTCTGAAAATAGGAGAGAAGTGTGTGCCGTTTTGGGTACACACCTAGTGTCACCAACAATAGGATGGGCGTAATAATGGGGAAGAAATATTTAAATAAATAGAGATTGGTATGAGAGTAACTTAACTTTTTGTCTTAAGAATTTTAATGCTCTACGTAATTCATTTTTATAGCATACTTTGTAAGACCTGCTAGGTTTCTTACATTAAGTTTAGCAATTAAGTTCTTTCGATAACTTTCTATAGTATGTTTACTTAAGAATAATTTATCCGCGATTTCCTGAGTGGTGAATTCTTGAGCAATTAATGTAATAACATCTATTTCTCTTTGAGTAAGTTTTATTTCTTCATCTTTCTTTTTGGAAAACTTATTTTCCATATAAATATCCTTTATCTCACGAGAAAAATATTTTTCTCCACTCAATATAGTTTGTATTGCTTTTAGAAGTTCTTCTTTTTCAGCGTTTTTAGGAACATAACCATCCACATCATGTTCGATTAGGTTATCAATCATATCTGGATTGTTATGCATACTTACGACAAGTGTTTTTATAGTAGAACTTCGTTCTTTTACGATCTTGTTTAGAGCAATACCGTCCATTTCTGGCATAGTAATATCAGTGATGATTAAATCTATTTTTTCATCAGGGTTGATTTCTAGGTATTTAGCAATATGCTTGCCGTTTTTAGCTGTTAAAAGAATATTATAATCGTTTTCAGAATTTAAGATGCTTAATAATCCATCTAAAAACATTTTATGATCATCAGCTATAATTAGGTTGTACTTCATCTGTGGTTGTTGTTAAGCTGGTTATTGCTATATTAATAATTGTCCCTCTTTTTATTCTAGAATCGATATCTATCGTTCCATCAATTTTATCTAATCTACTCCTTATATTTCTGAATCCAATACCCTCGGTATTTTTATTTACATCAAATCCTACTCCATCATCTTCAAAAAGAATATTCAATTCATTATCTAATAAATTAATTTGAAGTGCAATAGAGGATGCTTTTGCGTGCTTAATACTATTAGTGACTAATTCTTGTATGATCTTAAAAGTTTCGACTTGTAACGTTTCTTCTAGAAGATCAACTCTTCTTCTTGGGTACACACTAAATCCAGTTTTTAGCTTACTTGCCCCTCCAATATTACTAAAATATTCTTCTAGTACATCAGAAAAATTGTTTTTACTAAACTTTTTAGGAATTAAGTTATGAGAAAGATCACGGACTAATTCATACGTGTCATCAATTTGAGTATTGACAGCTTTTAATGTGCTTTGGTTTTTTTGATCAGAGTTGTTCAATTGAAGTTTAATAGCAGCAAGATTTCCACCGATACTATCATGTAATTCTTGAGCGATACGTTTTCTTTCTTTGTCTTGCCCTTCTACGGAAGCTTTGATTACTTTTAATTCTTGATCCTTTAATAAGGATGAAATTTTTGTTTCGTTTATTTCTTTTTGTTTTTGGTTAAGCTCACTTTGTACTTTAATTTTTTGATAGTAAGTCACTAATAACCCAATTACTGGTACGAGTAATATTAAAAAAGAATATAGTATGATATTTTTAAAAACTTTTTGTTTTGCAGTTTCGTCTTGTTGGATTTTTAATTGCGCATCCTTAAGTTCTTGGTTTTTCTTTAGAATAATATTATCCTTTAATGCTTTTTCGGTAGTGTTTTGAAAAGTTAACAGTTTGTTTTCATTTTCTTTTCTAAGAATTTCATATTCTTTATTTTCTATCTCTTGTACAAGTTTAAGGTTACTTATAGCTTCTTGTTGATTCGCTAATTCCAGTTGTTTATTGGTGTTTTCAATTTGCAAAAACCTTATTTCTTTTTCTTTTTGTAATGTTTTATATTTTACTTCTAGTTCGTTAATCTCTTTATCTTTATCAAGTGTTCGGGCAGAATCAGAGATTTGATCATAATGTTCGTAATAGCTTAATGCTTTTTTATAATCATTTTTAGAAACTGCAATTTCTTTTAAGCGGAAATAGATTTTTTCTTGTTCATTTAAGAAACCTATTTTTGTTGCGATATCTAACGCAGAAAGCGTAATATCTTCTGCTTCTTGGTATCTTTTTAATTCATTTAAAAGTCGCCCTTTTTCTACACTACCAATAATCTGCATTCGTTCAAAATTATTGGCTTTAGCAATTTCTAAGGCCTTATCGAAAGAAACCAGTGATTTATCTAAAGCTCCAATTTTTTTATAGGTAATACCCATATTTATAGAAATTGTCCCGATACAGCTTGTTCTATTAGCTTTTATACAAATTTCTCTGGCTTTTTCGAAATATTCAATAGCTTTGTCAAATTCTTCTTTATAGCCATATATGTTGGCAATATTTACAATGGAACCAAATACCATTTCTGGGTTTTTCTTATACTCTTGGCATTTTTCTAAGATCTCTAGAGCGAGATCATACTCACTCGTGGCGATATAGACATTAGCTAAACCAAAAGAATTTACATAATAAATACGTTCATCATTATGTTGTTGTGAAATATTAATTCCTTTAAAATACCATTTTTTGGATTTTTCGTTCAGGCCAATAAAACTATTAGCTTGGCCTAGAGTGAAATATGCAAGACCATAAATATTATTTTTAAGAGTGTCATTTTTGAAATTATTTAGTTCAAGTATTTTTTGTCCATAGTATTTTACCGAATCAATCTGGGATATACTTCTAAAATAAGAACTTATAATTAAGCTCAAGTCAGCTTTAAATCGATCACTCTTAACAGCTTTTTTATGTAGTTGTTCTTTAGCAATAAGATAACTTTCTTTTCTTCTATCTGGTATATTAGATATAGTTTTTAGTTCATTTATAATTTCCCTTTCACCTTTATAAGAATAAGGAAATGTTTTTTTAACGTCAATTTGCCCTTGAATATTTAAAGAAAACAGTAGCGTGACTATGGCAATACTGTTTTTTAGATAAGATAATATATTGTAATTGACGAACTTCATTTTTGCTTTAATTATTCTGGGGGAGAATATTTTTCTATTTCGTTATAATAAATAACTTTTAAAGTTAAAATTATATTGAAATATCTATTTTACAATGTTTTATAATTTATTATAGTCAAAGATATTAATTTCAAAAATCATCAATATCCCTGAAAACAGGGAACTTTAGATCTCTATTTTAGGGTTATTTATACAGAAGATATTGAGATCTTATTTTTTTAAATTTTTCTAGATCTTTTATCCACGTCTTTTTTATTTCCCGAGCAGTATATCCTTGTTCTATTTGTTGTTGTAGCTTTTTTGTTCCTGCATGTATAGTGAATGATTTATTGTTGAAAAAACCTTCTTTGTTTTTAGAATTATTATATGCGTTAAGGAGCCATTGTATATTAATACTGCCAAGTCTTTTGATTTTTCTAAGATCTTTTCCATAACAGACTTCTCCTTTGTGTTTAGGGTATTTAGCACCGAAATTAGGTTGTGGAGTGTAAGCAAAATCGTATTGATCAATTGGGAAATCTGGGGATCCAAAAATCTGAAATTGCATTTCCGTACCTCGACCAGCATTAATAGTAGTACCTTCGAAAAAACCTAAACTGGGATATAGGTTTATCGATCTATCATTTGGTAGATTAGGTGAGGGTCGTATTGCTAAACTATAATAAGTTTGATGTGTGTAATTTTTAACAGGAATAATCTGGATTTCGCATTTTAGGTCATTTCCTAACCAACCTTCTCCATTTACCATTTTTGCGTATTCTCCGATTGTCATCCCATGAACTAATGGAATTGGATGCACCCCAACAAAACTGCTATGTTCTATTTCTAAAGTTGGTCCATCTATATAATGCCCATTGGGATTCGGTCTATCCAAAATTAATAAAGGAATATTATTTTCTGCACAGGCTTGCATTACATAATGAAGTGTAGAAATATAGGTGTAAAATCTAGCACCTACATCCTGAATGTCAAAAACAACCATATCAATATCAGAAAGCGAGGCAGCAGAAGGTTTTTTGCTTTTACCATGTAATGATACGATCGGTAATCCCGTTTTTATATCTTTTTCGTCAGCAACGAGCTCTCCGGCATCTGCTTTTCCTCTAAAACCATGTTCAGGAGCAAATACCTTTTTTATGTCAATGTTTTTGGATAATAAAGAATCTACAAGATGTGTATATTGACCTAAAGTGTTTGTAGCAACTTTTTCAGTTTGTAATAATGGACTGATATTAGGAAATTTGAAAATTACAGAAGTTTGATTCCCTACGATTGCAATTTTTTTATTTTGCAGTAATGGTAAGTATAATTCAGTTTGATTTGCTCCAACTATAACAGGTTCTAAAACATTTAGCGAGTCTTGTTGTTGGTTTTCTGAAATAACACTTTTCTTATTTATTTCAGACTTTTCTTGATCAGAAGTGGTCTGTGATGATGTTTTTGTTCCGCTTCCGCAAGAAATAAGCAGTGTAAAAAAGAATAAAAACGTATTTTTGAATGCATTTCTTATAAAAACCATAAGTAACTTTGAATTTCGAATATTTTATTGCCAAACGCCTTATCAAAGGTAAGGAACATAAAAGTAGCATATCATCAGCAATCATAAAAATTGCCATTTTGGCTATAGCCATTGGTATGGTTATGATGTTGATAACTGTAGCTACTGGTATAGGGTTACAACGTAAAATTAGAGAAAAAGTTGCTGCATTTAATGGTCATGTTATTATTACCAGTTATGATAATAATAACAGCTTAGAATCTATGATCCCTATTAAAAAAGATCAGCATTTCTATCCTAATTTTACAGACGTTTCTGGAATTAAACATGTTCAAGGATTTGCTACTAAGGGCGGACTTATTAGAACAGAGAATGACTTTGAAGGAATTGTAGTTAAGGGAGTTGGAGAAGATTATAATTGGTCATATTTTGAAGAATATTTGATAGAGGGTACTTTACCGGATTTTACAGATCCTAGAAATAATCAAATATTAATATCCGCATATACTGCCTCTAGGTTAGGATTGGGGATTGGGGATAATGCAAATACTGTTTTTTTGAAGAAAAACTCTAGTTCTAACATCCCGGCCAATATTAGAGCTTTTAAGATTGTTGGTATTTATGATTCTGGTTTTCTAGAGTTTGATGAGAAATTTATTTTTGCAGATATCCGGCATATTCAGAAAATGAATAAATGGAAAGAGAATCAAGTCGGAGGTTTTGAGGTGTTTATTGATGACTTTGATGATATTGACAAAAAAGGGAGACAGATTTATGAAAATATTCCTTCGGACCTAGAAGCCGTAACGATTACTTTAAAATATGGTAGTATTTTCGAATGGTTAAAACTCTTTGATCTTAATATCATCGGTATAATTAGTATAATTATATTAGTTGCTGGAATTAATATGATTACGGCATTACTGGTTCTTATTTTAGAAAGAACGCCTATGATTGGTATCTTAAAATCGTTAGGAACAAATGACTGGAGTATTCGAAAAGTATTTTTGTATAACGCGGGATATTTAATATTGATAGGATTGCTTTGGGGTAATCTCATAGGTGTAGGATTGTTGTTTCTACAGAAATATTATGGTATAATTGGATTGAATCCTGCTACATATTATGTGAGTACAGCTCCTATTTATATAGATATTGGTTATATAATTTTACTTAATTTGGGGACCATGGTTTTATGTCTTATCATGCTTCTTATTCCATCATATGTGATTGCTAAAATATCGCCTTCTAAGGCTATTCGATTCCAGTAGCATGAATTAGTACATCTTCCTCTAACTTAATGGCTTTGTATTTGTATCTTTGCACCGCATAAAAAACAATTAAAGAGACTCTAATAAATTAGTAAGCTTGTGAAGTACGCAAATAATATTTTGGAAACCATTGGGGATACACCTATGGTAAAAATGAATGCTCTGGTAAAAGATGTTGATGCTTTAGTGTTAGCTAAATACGAGACATTTAATCCTGGGAATTCTGTAAAAGACCGAATGGCTTTAAAAATGATCGAGGATGCTGAAGCTGATGGAAGATTAAAACCTGGAGGAACAATTATAGAGGGAACCTCTGGGAATACCGGGATGGGACTTGCTCTTGTTGCAATTGTAAAAGGGTATAAGTTGATCTGCGTTATGGCGGATAAACAGTCCAAAGAAAAAATGGATATCCTTAGAGCTGTAGGAGCTAAAGTAATGGTGTGTCCAACTAATGTAGAACCAGATGATCCTAGATCTTACTATTCTGTTTCTAAAAGGTTGGCAGAAGAAACACCTAATTCTTGGTATGTTAATCAATATGATAATCCGTCTAACGCAAAGGCTCATTACGAAAGTACGGGTCCAGAAATATGGGAACAGACAGAAGGTAAAGTAACACATTTTATTGTTGGAGTTGGAACAGGAGGAACAATTTCTGGTGTTGGTAAATATTTAAAAGAGAAAAACCCAGATGTCAAAATTTGGGGTATTGATACATACGGTTCGGTATTTAAGAAATATCATGAAACCGGAATATTTGATGAAAATGAGGTGTACTCGTACATTACAGAGGGTATTGGAGAAGACATTTTACCAGAAAATGTGAATTTTTCTATTATCGATGGTTTTACGAAAGTAACTGATAAAGATGCTGCAGTTTATACACAACGACTTGCAAAAGAAGAGGGAATGTTCCTTGGAAATAGTGCTGGAGCAGCTATTAAAGGATTATTACAATTAAAAGATCATTTTAAAAAGGATGATGTAGTAGTTGTACTATTTCATGATCACGGCAGTAGATATGTTGGTAAGATGTTTAATGATGATTGGATGAGAGAACGTGGTTTTCTGGAAGAAGAAGTGTCGACAGCAGTGGATTTGGTAAAAAATCATGAAGAGAAACCTTTAGTTACAGTAAAAACTGAAGAGTTGGTTTCTCATGCAATAGAACGTATGCGTAAATTTCAAATTTCGCAGATACCAGTTTTAGATAGCGAAGGTTTTGTAGGGTCGGTAGATGAAAGTGCTTTATTTTCTGCGTTTTTGGATGATAAAAACACTGCGGATACTCCAATCAGAGAAATTATGAATGACCCTTTCCCAATTGTAGAAGCAAATACATCACTAGATGAGATATCAAGTTTAATCAAAAATGGTAATCCTGCTGTTCTAGTTGCACTGGAGAATGGAAAGCATCATATCATTACAAAATATGATGTTATAAGTCATATAAAATAAATTATTTATATTTATATCATATAAGGTATCCCCTTTATTAGTATTTAAACTGATTTAGGGGTTGTTTTTATACCAAAATCTGAACTTCTTTATTTTTGTGCGCAACTTTATGCAAAAAAAACAATCTATAAAGAAAAGATTCGTATAAAATCGAGGGTGTATGCAAAAATATTCATTTGACTTTTCTGATATAGATGTATTAAGGAGCTATTTTAGATCCCAATTGGATCCTGATGGTACTACCGATAGAATTTATTTTCCTTCAGAAATTGGAGAAGGATATCTTAGCTATTATAAAATATCTCCAGAGGTTTTTCTTTTCATCAATAATTATAAAGCACACGTAGATATAGAATATGTAAGAGAACCTATCGGAGAAAAAGATATTATCTTACATTTTAGGAAATATTCATTAGATCATCAGATTGAACAAAATGAAATAATAAGCTCATATTCTGATGGATATACTCCCGGAAATATGAGATGTATGGATGCGCAACAGGGAGAGAGAGTCTACATAACCAAGGGAGCAGAGGTGAAATCAATTATGATAGTATTGAAAAGTAAGTATACAAAACCTTATTTTCTCAAGAATAGTAATATGGCTGATAAAGTGGATCAATATATTAGATACTCCCATCAGCATATTAATAAGTTTTACCTTTCGTATAAACAATCTCTTTTATTTGACCAGATAGTATCCCCGGATATAAAGAAAGTTGAAAATTACCTGTTTTTTATTGCAAGAGGAATTCGCCTACTAGAAACATTCTGGAAAGATGTCCTAATGTGGGAGACAGAAAGCAATCCTTTTAATATAAATAGTGCTCAGGTTGGTAATATTTATAAGGTAAGTAATTATTTAGAACATAACCTCCATGAACCTTTTGTAGGGGTAGATTATTTGGCTTCGATGGCTCATATGAGTCGTACAAATTTCTTTAATATGTTTAAAGAGATTCATGATCAAACACCTTTGGAATTTTTTAATAATAAAAAATTAGAAAGTTCTTATAATATGATATTTACAGAAGGGTTATCTATCAAAGAAGTTATGGATAATCTTAATTATTCGAATTCATCAAAATTTAAAAAGGCGTTTTTCAATAAATTTGATGTTTATCCAGATATACAAATTCGATAAGTTTTTTTGAAAAAAAAGTATATAAAATAAAGATGGTCGTCAAAAAATGACAACCATCTATAACCTAACACAAACTCAACTAAGCTTAGGATTTTGAAATCTTTATATATTTTTTTTGAAATTATCTTCCCTATTTCGTTAACAAAGAAAAGAAATGATAAGGTTGTAATAATTTCCATTAATACATAAAATCTTACCAATAGTACATTTTTGTAATTTTTGTGATTTTTTTAAGAAAAACAAAGGTAAAACCGTACTATTGGTAGGTGAATAGTGTGATTTTTTTGAGATTTCTTTAACTTTTTAGTTTGAAATATCCCGTAATAGGTTTTTAGTCAGTACTTAAGAGTGTTTAGGTGATTTCAAGAAATTTTCAAGAGACAATTTCGTCTATTAGTGTTATGCACTTTGTTATTTTTTAGTGTGCTATCTAGTTAATATTGTCAATAATATTTATAAAAGTATCCGGTTCTGGCCTTACTCTATAATTATCGGTTAAATCTGCGAAGATGATTTTTTGATTAGAGTCTGTAATAATAACTGTTGGTAAAACTGTATCATTATCATACCCCAATACCTGAAGGCCCATTGGTAATCCATTTTTTGCTAAAATATTTAGTTTTTTGGATGCTTCACTTTTATAATCTTGTAAGAAATGAAAGTTTAGTTCATACTTTTCTGCTAAAGATTTAGAAAGTGTATGGGGTTGCGGACTTATTAAAACAACATGTACATTCCTTTTTTCCAGTTCTTTATATTGTAATGCAATTTCCTTGATTTGCATCATGCAAAGAGGACACCAGTTACCACGATAAAATAGATATATAGTAGGGTTTCCCGAAAATGTACTTGTAGTGATTTTGTTTTTATTAATATCTAAAAAATCAAGTTTCGGAAATTGTGCGCCTTTCTTTAATATGGCATTTTCGGAACGGTTATTAAAAATCGAATACCATTTTAAATATAAAATCCAGCTTAAAAACATAGCTAGACTGGGTAATATTTCACCTAGATTTATTTCTCTAAGAATACTAAACCCAAGATTTATCAAAAGACCAATAATAATTAACGTAGTATGGGTTTTTAAATTCTTGTCGGTTCTGGCTACTGGTTTTAGAAAAAGTAAAACAAAAAACAGAGTAATAGTTGATGCTATTATTATTTGTCCAAAGAGTTGAGGAGCAGATAGCCCATGTTTAATAATATGTATTGCGCCAAGTATGGTAAAGTAAAGGCCCGATAAGGGTAGGAGCGTAATGAAAATAGATTTTAATATACCGTTCATGTGATTGTTTTGTGAGTAGTCTTAGTAGCGTTAATTCACTTACAATAAAAGAGTAAAATTATATAATATTCTTTATAAGTTATTCGTAGCGGGGTAACATTTCATCTTTTTAAGACACATCTACAGTATATGAACAAATGATAATGTTTATATCAACTGTGATAATTTTTTAAATGAATGATTTATTTATGAATGAAGATTTTCTACATTATATCTGGAAATACAAAAAAATCAATTTTTCGAATCTAAAAACTACTGATAATCAATCTTTAGTGCTTCTTAGGGTTGGAGATCATAATCAATTGAATTCTGGGCCAGATTTTTTTAATGCACAATTAATAATTAATGATCAGAAATGGGCAGGAAATTTAGAGATTCATATAAAGTCTAGTGATTGGTATGTGCATCATCATGAGATAGATCCGGCATACGATAATGTTATATTGCATGTGGTATGGGATGATGATATCGAAGTTTTTAGAAACGATAATTCTCGCTTACCTACTTTGCAACTTAAAGATTATGTAGGTACATCTTTACTTATTCAGTATCAAAAAATTTTTCAGAATAAAACTACCAACTGGATTCAGTGTGAGAAACAACTTCCAGAAGTGTCAAGTTTTACAATTTCTAATTGGCAAGAAAGATTATATATAGAACGTTTGGAGTATAAGTCATCCGAAATTAGAAAATTATTAAAAAAATCATCAAACGATTGGGAAGAGGTGCTTTTTAAGTTATTAGCAAAAAATTTTGGGTTAAAAGTTAATGGTGATGCATTTTTAAGTCTAGCTAATTCATTTGGGTTCCCTTGTTTAAGGAAATGTAGTACAAATGTAGAACAATTAGAAGCGCTATTTTTTGGACAAGCTAATTTGCTAGATGTAGACTCTAGTGTTCCATATGTACAGAAGCTTTTAAAACAGTATGCCTTTTTGAAAAATAAATTTAAATTACAAAATAAAGGAGTGATACCTTTTAAGTTTTTTAGATTAAGACCTTCTAATTTTCCAACAATTCGAATATCTCAATTAGCAAGTCTTTATTTTAAAAATAACCAACTTTTTAGTGAGGTTATGAGTATGAATAATCTCGATATGTTTTATGAACTATTTGATGTAAGTGCGAGTGAGTTCTGGGAAACGCATTATACTTTTGATAAGGAATCCAGTTCGAGAGGTAAAAAAATAACAAAGTCATTTATAAACTTGATTTTGATAAATACGATTATTCCTTTGAAATTTTTATATGCTAGGGATATTGGAAAAGATGTAGAAGAGGAAATATTTGGATTAATGTCACAACTACCTTGTGAAAAGAATAATATTACGAATCATTTTATTGATTTGGGAGTGCGTATGGATGATGCATTACATTCACAATCTATGATTGAACTTAAAAACAATTATTGTGATAAAAAAGCTTGTTTAAAATGTTCCATAGGTAATTATTTATTGAATAGAGAAGGTAGTTTAGGATAATATAATTATTTTGCATTATGCTTTATAATTTAAGACATTTTTTGGAGCGCAATGGATTTTATGTTTCCAGTAGGCTTGCAGATAGGTTAGGAATGCGTGCTAAAAATGTACGCTTGTTCTTTATTTATTTAACCTTTGCTACGGCAGGATTAGGATTTGTGATTTATCTTAATATGGCCTTTTGGTTAAAATTAAAGGATTTAGTGTATACTAAAAGAACTTCAGTTTTTGATTTATAAGTATGTTAAAGCGATTTGGGTCTAAAATATATATAGCCTTAGCTTTACTAATTACTGTAGTTGCGGTAGGAGTAATAGGTTTCCGTTTTTTTTCCGATTATTCTTGGATTGATGCCTTGTACATGACCGTTATTACAATGTCTACTGTAGGGTTCGGAGAAGTAGAGCCATTAGATGATACAGCAAAGTTGTTTACGGTTTTTTTAATAACCACAAGTGCAATAATTTTAGGATATTCCTTATCCGTAATAACAGAATATATTGTAGGGAAAAGTGATCCTCAAAGAGTGCAACATCGAAAATTGCAAAAAATGATGAATAAACTAGAAAATCATATCATTATTGTCGGCTATGGTCGAAATGGTAAACAAGCTGCGGATAAACTGTTGGCATATAATAAGCCTTTTATTATTATAGAAAATGACAAGGCAGTAATCGAAAAATATCAAAGTGATGAGCTTTTTTTTCTAGAAGGAAATGCCACAGAAGATAATGTATTAATAGACGCTAAAATAAAAGAAGCCTTTTGTTTAATCTGTACCTTACCAGAAGATGCTGATAATTTATTTATAGTGTTATCCGCAAGACAAATTAACAGGGACCTTAAAATTATTAGTAGAGCATCACAAGATGCTTCTTATAAGAAAATAAGATTGGCAGGAGCAGATAATGTGATTATGCCAGATAGAATCGGAGGAGATCATATGGCTTCTTTAGTTGTGGTGCCGGATTTAATCGAATTTTTAGATAATTTATCAATAGTTGGTAAGCGATCTATAAATATAGAAGAGGTTTCTTTTGAAGATTTGTTTGATGATAAAAAAGAGAGAACTATTCGTGAGATTGCTATGCGATCAAGGACAGGATGTACTATCATAGGTTATAAGTCTCCTGAAGGCGAATATATTGTAAACCCAGAAGCTGATACCATTTTAAAGCCAGGTTCTAAAGTTGTTGTCCTAGGAAGACCTGAGCAGGTAAATCAATTGAATAAAGAATTTAATATTTAGATTAGCATAAAAGATTTAATCGTTAAATTATTGTAAACAATGGTTTTTTTTAGCATCTTGCTCACTTCTAAAAAACTAAATTCAATTAACTCACACATTATGAAGAGAATTCTTCTTTCAATTTTAGCACTCACAATCCCATTTTTAACATTTGCGCAGGAGACTGCAGAAAAAGGTTTAGATCAAAAGATAGATGAAGCTTTTCAGCCAATTTCTAATTTTTTCTCAAAAGTTATCTTTTTTGAAGTTTTCGAAGGTGCACCATTTGTAATTATTCTATTAGTTCTAAGTGCAATTTTCTTTACAATATATTTTGGCTTTCCAAATATTCGATATTTCGGGAAAGCGATTAATGTAGTACGCGGTAAATATGATGAAGTAGAGGGTCACAGTTTGGGAGATCCTAAAGCAGGGGTAGATGGCGATATTCCAGATACGATAAGAGATGAAAGTAAAGAAGGAGAAGTTTCACATTTTCAGGCATTGGCTACCGCAGTTTCAGGAACTGTTGGTAATGGTAATATAGCGGGTGTAGCTTTAGCAATTGCTTTAGGAGGACCCGGAGCTACTTTTTGGATGATTGTTTGTGGACTTTTAGGAATGTCTACTAAGTTTGTTGAGTGTACATTAGGAGTACAATATAGAGATGTTGGAGAAGATGGAACTGTCTATGGAGGTCCAATGTATTATTTGAGTAAAGGACTTAAAGAAAAAGGTTTTGCTACATTAGGAAAAATAGCAGCTGTAATTTTTGCTATATTTTGTATTGGAGGGTCTTTTGGAGGAGGAAATGCTGCACAGTCTAATCAAGCAACAATAGTTTTAAAAGAACTGATGGGGTTAGAAAGTACTGGTGCTGGAACAATCATAGGTATTATATTGGCAATCTTAGTTGGAATTATCATTATAGGAGGAATTAAGAGAATTGCTTCTGTTACGGAAAAAGTTGTGCCTTTAATGGCAGTAATGTATATTTTAGCGTGTTTATATATAATCTTTAGTAACTTTTCATTTATTGATGATGCTATTGGTATGATTGTTACAGAAGCATTTAATCCAAAAGCTATTGGAGTAGGCGGTTTTATAGGAGTTTTATTAGTTGGTTTTAAAAGAGCTGCATTTTCAAATGAAGCTGGAGCAGGTTCAGCATCGATTGCGCATTCTGCAGTAAAAACTAAGTATTCCGCTTCTGAAGGTCTTGTAGCTTTGTTAGAGCCTTTTATAGATACAGTAGTAATATGTACAATGACTGCTTTAGTAATTATTATTTTTAATTCCGGTGGAGCTTTTCAGTATGGTGGAGATGGTAGTGGTGCTGTTTTAATTGATGGTGTGTCATATGAAGGAGCAGGAATTACTGCACAAGCATTTGGAAAGTTCATTCCATACTCTAATATATTCTTAACAATAGCTGTAGTATTGTTCGCAGTTTCTACAATGATATCTTGGTCGTACTATGGATTACAATCTTGGAAATTTTTATTTGGTCGAGGAAAGACTGCAGATTTAGTTTATAAACTTTTATTCTTAACTTTTGTTGTGATTGGTGCAGCAGCTAGTATGGGATCAATTTGGGCATTCTCTGATGCAATGATTTTTGCGATGGTATTCCCTAATATGGTAGGATTATTTTTCCTTTTCCCTGTAGTTAAGAAACAACTTTCTAGGTTTTTTGAGGCAATAAAAGCTTCTAAAAATTAAGATTTATTTATCGTCTTAACATGAAAAATACTGAATCCCATTTCGAGATACACAGACGTTTCCGAAATGGGATTCTTCTTTTAGCACTATTAATGTTCTTTTTAATAGGAGTGTTGTACTTTTTTCCTAACACTATAGGTAGTGAGGACAACTTTGTGGCTTATACAGAATATCAGGTGCAGATAGATTCATTGAAAAATGAAGCACTTAAAAAGAAAAAGGAGTATAAATTAAAGCAGTTTAATCCAAATTTCATAACGGATTATAAAGGGTACGTTTTGGGAATGACGACAGGTGAATTGGATAAACTTTATGCATATCGAAAAAAAGATAGATGGATAAATTCTGTATCGGATTTTAAAAGGGTTACTGGGGTTTCTGATTCATTATTAGCAGTAATTTCACCTTTATTTAAATTTCCTGATTGGGTACAAAATTCTAAAAAATCAAAACCTTATAATAATGTACGATATCCTATAAAATCTTTTGCTCAAAAAGAGGATCTTAATGGTGTTACTTCTAAGGAATTTCAAGATATTATTGGTGTGCCCGATTTTATTGCAGAGAGGATTATAAAATGTAGAGATAGATTAGGTGGCTTTATAAGCGATGTACAGCTTAAAGATGTTGAAGGCTTGTATGATAATCAGCGTAAAAAAATTCTATCTCTATATACTGTTAAAGAAATAAGAAGATTTGAAAAGATTAATATTAATAATGCTTCAGTAAAGGAATTAATGGAAGTTCCTTATTTTGATTTTGAGACTGCGTTAGAAATTAAAGATTTTATAGATGCACATCAAGGGATTTCTAATTTTGAAGAATTAGGAAAAATTGAGGGTTTTTCTTTAGAAAAAATAGATAGAATAGCATTATATTTGGAATTAAATTAAAAATCGGAAAAAATTACCGTGATTATTGATAATATGTAAATTCTTAGAAGAGTTTTTTATGTTTTTATTTATGGTAATATGTTAGCTATATAAATCAAAGTTATCATTTAAACAACATGTATTTTACAGAAGAGCACGAATTATTTAGAGAAAGTCTAAAAGATTTTTTACAAAAAGAAGTAGTCCCACATATAGAAAAGTGGGAAAAGACTGGTGATATTGAACGTTTCATTTGGGAGAAGTTTGGCGAAATGGGTTATTTTGGGATAGCTTATCCAGAGGAATATGGAGGATTGGGACTAGATCTTTTTTATACCGTAATATTTTTAGAAGAGTTACAGAAAATAAATTCTGGCGGTTTTGCTGCGGCTATGTGGGCACATGTTTATTTGGCAATGACTCATGTAAATAAAGAAGGAGATCATAGAATTAAAGAAGAATATCTTAGGTCTAGTATTTCTGGAGAAAAAATAGGATGCCTATGTATTTCCGAACCATTTGGTGGTTCTGATGTCGCGGGTATGAGAACTACTGCGGTAAAAGAAGGAGATTCTTATGTTATTAATGGCTCTAAAACATTTATTACCAATGGAGTTTATAGTGATTATCTTATAGTAGCTGCTAAGACTACTCCAGAACTTGGTAATAAAGGGATTAGTATTTTTATAATGGATAGAGAAACTCCGGGTATTTCTGCTACTAAATTAGATAAATTAGGTTGGAGAGCATCCGATACTGGCGAGATAGCTTTTGATAATGTTAAAATACCTGGAAATAACTTGATGGGAGAAGAGAACAAAGGTTTCTCATATATTATGCAGCATTTTGCATTAGAAAGATTGATAATGGGTATCAATGCTCATGCAAGAGCCGAATATGCTTTAGATTATGCAATCAAGTATATGAGTGAGAGAGAAGCTTTTGGGAAAACAATCGATAAGTTTCAAGCTCTTCGTCACTCAGTAGCTGATATGGCTAGTGAATTAGAAATGTGTAAAGAGTTTAATTATTCTATAGCTAAAAGATTAAATGATGGGCAGTATGTGGTAAAAGAAGCAAGTATGTCTAAGTTAATGTCGACAAAAATAGCTGATGAGGTGATTTATAAATGTCTACAATTATTAGGAGGATATGGTTATATGGAAGAATATCCATTAGCAAGACTTTTTAGAGATAGCCGATTGGGACCAATAGGAGGAGGTACTTCTGAAATTTTAAGAGAGATTATCGCCAAAATGGTAATCGACAAGAAAGAATACAAACCAGCTGTGAAAGCATAATTATAGGTTGCTTTTTTTAGCGAAAATTTTTTCAATTTGTCAAAATGGTAATTATAAGAAGATGTTTCGCTTGCTTATAAAATTTTAAAAGGCTTTTTATATGTCTATAAACTTAAGACATATAAAAAGCCTTTTTTCTTCTTATTGTCTAGCTAGTGTTTATATGAAATAGTACAACTTTTTTAATCAAAAGAAGGATTGATAATTTTTTTTTACTTCCAAATGTAAATTGGATCAATATACACCAACTTGTAAACTTTATCCCTGATATAGATACGATAATCCTAAATCAGTAGAGGTATTATAGCATTCCCTTTAACCGTTTTTTTTTCCTTCTAAACGCTTTTTTTTCGTCTTCATCTTACTTCTTTTTTTTTGCAGCGTACTGCGGTTGTAGTATTGCGTCACAAATCATTTATTTAAAAATATTTTAATTAATTATGAAAAAGCTAATAACACTTTTTATTAAACTCAACATATTGTTTTTTTTATGTCTCACTTTTGGGTGTAGTAATGATGATTCATCTGATGAAGAAAACTCGATTGTTGGAGAAGAACCTTTGACATATGAAGATGTGTTTTCTGTCGGAAACGAGATTCCTTCTTTTAATGAAGAAAGAATAGAGGAAGTTATATCTATAGAAGAAACTGCATTAGATGAGAGTAATGCAGATGGAACCACTTCGAGATTTATTTGCGTTACCGAAACTATAGATTTGAAGGATGGAACAGGAAAATTTAATTTATTTGATACAAATGCAGATGTAATATTTCCAGGTAATTTATTACAAGGAAAAACTTTGTCCGAGCCTACGCCTTCTCCTATTGTAGTCGAAAGAGCAGGAGGAACTATTTCTATAAATATTAATAACGGAAATTTACAATCTTCTGTAGAAGTAGATGAGGTGAAACGAAGTACGATTCAAGATGCTATAAACCAAATTATCAGCACATCAGGAGAAGAAGCTCCAGCAAATTTTACAGTGGACATCGAGCAGGTAGAGTCTGAAGAGCAGTTGGCGATAGAATTAGGTATTAATGTACGTGCATTTAGAGTGAATGTTTCTAGCAATTTTAGTTTTAGCACAGAAAAAGAATTCAATCGTACGTTAGTTAAATTAGACCAAAGTATGTATACAATGAGTTTTGATTTGCCTACCGAAATTGGGCAAATTTTTGGCGAAAGTGTTACTCCTGAAGATTTAGCACCATTTGTACAAGGTGATAATCCGGCAACTTTTATTTCCTCTGTAACTTTTGGACGTGTTTTTTACATGTTGATAGAATCGACTTCTTCTCGTCAAGAAATGGATGCAAGTATCAATGCGAGTTTTAGAGGTCTTGCGGTTAATGCTTCCGCTGGCTTGGATGTTTCTTCAGTTGAAAGCTTAAATGACTTAAAAATAAAGGTAATTGCATATGGAGGGCCTTCTAGTGGTGCTTTTGAGTTGATTGGTGAAACCAATATTCGAGATATTGCTTCAGCATTAGGAGAAACTTCTGATTTACGTTTTGCATTGCCGGTTTCTTATGTGGTAAGAAGCGTGGAACGACCTGATCAAATTGTTGGTGTAGATTTAGTTACAGAGTTCGGTAGAACTACTTGCGAATTAAAAGGGCAACTACCACTAAGAGCTTATCAAAATCTGGTTGATATTTTTGGTACCGATGATCGTATAGGAGCAGCTTTCAATATTAAAGATGCCGTCATAGGTGTTTATAATGAAGCAGGTGATAGATACGCTATTTATGACGCAGGATTAGCAGAAGTATTAGGAGTATTTGATCATAATGATCCTGATGGTCCATTAGGAGTTAGTGATTTGGATAACGTAGGGGCTGGTTTCAAACATACAGAAACTGATAAAGGATTTCCTGAAAACACTGTGATATTTATTGATAATGGAGGGATTAGGTCACATCGGTTTTTTGTGAATGAAAATTTTGATATAAATGATGGGAATCCTATAGGAGTTTATGCTTCCAATACTGAAAATATCGATACTATTTTAAGTACTTCTGATTCACCTTTCCCTTTTTCTGCAGAAGGTGTTTCGGCGGCTGCAGGATTACCTTCTAACTTGGCTGATGGTAATAGAATGACTTCTATTGTTTTTTCTGATGGGTCGCCAGAGTTTATGCAAAACCTTTTTTCCAGTAGTACAGCTATGGATAATGTAGAAACGCAAAATTTATCGGTATTACTAAAAAATGAAGGTAACGACAGTTTTAATAAAATAGGAGCCGCGGCTGTAATACGTTTTTTAGGAGGAGTAGAAGAGCTTTTGCTAATTAATGAAGAAGGTGATCTTATGATGTATTTAAATGATTTGAATGCGAGGAGAAGAAATGTGTATAGAAGAATTAGAGAGGTTGATGATTTTGAAGCTGATTATTCAGGAGTTAGAGTACTGCAATAATAGTTTGTTGAGTATTATGTCTCTGTAAATCTTACCTACTTATTTATAGTAATTGCCCTAAAACCCTTTCCCCAAGTTTACTTTTCATGACTCCCCGAAGGTTTTGCTTCGGGGTTTCTGATATATTTCTATTTTGAAAGTTTGAATTTTCTTTTTAAAATGAATAGCAAGGTAAAACATAGGATTTGGATTTTATAACCCAAGACTAAAATGAAACAATAGACGGAAAGACTTCCATAATCTTAAGAGAGATTATTGCCGAAATATTTCATCTATACTGTTTAAAATCCTTGATCTAGAGATGAAAATTAAGTCCGAACTGAGAATTTTCTTTTTATTGTCTTTACAAAATGACAATTTGCTACTTTTTAGCGCTCATTTTTGAATACATGATAAAATTTTATTAACACGAAAACGTTTGAGTGGTTCTTCAAACGTTTTCGTGTATGTAAAAATATTACATTGTGAGAAATTTAACACAAAAAACACTTTTTATGAAAACTATTAAATTCGTTTATTTTCTGTTGACGGTATTTTTTATCGTTTCATGCGGTAAAGACGAGGTTCTAGATTCAGTAGAGCCTGAGTCGATCAAACCAGAGGAATCAACTTCTACTAGAGCAGGTCTTAAAGTTATTGGATCTGGGGTGATGATGCAA
The DNA here is from genome assembly GCF_003443695.1 of Aquimarina sp. AD1. NCBI lineage: Bacteria > Pseudomonadati > Bacteroidota > Flavobacteriia > Flavobacteriales > Flavobacteriaceae > Aquimarina > Aquimarina sp. AD1. The sequence goes on from NZ_CP031966.1 coordinate 5,235,047, forward strand.
GCTTTTTATTGGGATGTTCCTGCAGGTGGTACTTGGTGGAATGTTGTAAAAGGAAAAGTTAACGCTTGGAGTAATGCAGGTGTTGATGCTATTTGGCTACCGCCAGTAAGTAAAGCACAGAATGGGCCATTCTCTATGGGATATGATCCCTTTGATTATTATGATTTTGGAGAATATAACCAAATGGGAAGTACCGAGACACGATTTGGTTCAAGATCCGAGCTCGAAAGTCTTATATCGACGGCTCATAGTAACAGTTTAAGTGTGATTGCTGATATTGTTATTAATCATAATAGCGGTGGGGATTTAGAACCGAATGAATTTGCAGGAAAAGAGACGTACACAAAATTTAATCCATTGTCTAATAAGTTTAATAGAACAAAGTATGATTTTCACCCAAATGAAGCCTATAATTCTGATAGTGGTTTCTTTGGAGGATTCCCAGATTTAAGCCATAACAAAACATATGTTCAGGACTGGTTATGGAAGAGAAGTAACTCTGTGGCGAAGTATTATACTAACACTATGGGGTTTGATGGATATAGGTTTGATTATGTAAAAGGTTTTGCTCCTTGGGTTGCAAAAGAATTTCGTCAGTCAACAGGTGGCTTTGGTGTTGGAGAATATTGGGATGGAAATGTAAATACCTTGGATTGGTGGACAAATGAAGCACAGATGTCCGCATTTGATTTTGCTTGCTATTATAAAATGCGGGACGCGTTCGTAGGTAATAATCTAAATGCACTTAGCGGAGATATGCTTTGGAAAAGAAATGCCAGTAGAGCTGTTACTTTTGTAGCTAATCATGATACTGATGAAATTTATACCAATAAGTTATTAGCATACGCTTATATTTTAACTCACGAAGGATATCCTGCACTTTTTTATAGAGATTACGAAGACTGGTTGGATAAAAATAAGCTGAACAATCTTATATGGATTCATAATAACTTGGCCGGAGGTAATACTTCAAATTTATGGACAGATAACGATGAGTATATTGCTAGAAGAAATGGTGGTGGAGGAAAGAATGGTTTAATTGTGTATATCAATAATTCTAATTCGTGGAAAGAAAGATGGATTCAGACAAACTGGTCTAGCCGAAGAATAAAAGATTATACAGGTAATTCGAGCTGGGAGCCGGTAACTCAAGGAGGGAAATGGGTTAAAATACAAGCTCCGCCGAAAGGGTATACTGTATGGTCTCTTAAGTAAGGATTGGGTATATTGTTACTTGTGTAAAAAGATACTGTATAAATCAAGGACAGCTCCTATTTCTATTAAATAATTATATAGATAGAGGAGCTGTTTTTTTTTATGATGATATTCGAATGTTTACAATAAAAAATGAAGAATAATTAACTTCGTGAAGAAAAAGCTTTGTAGATAATACTTTTGTGTTATCTTTGCACCCTAATTTTTAAAGAAAGGAGGTAACACTATGTTAATTATACCAGTTAAAGACGGAGAAAATATAGATAGAGCGTTAAAACGTTTTAAGCGTAAATTCGACAGAACAGGAACTATGCGTCAGCTGCGTAAGCGTCAGGCGTTCACAAAGCCTTCTGTTGAGCGCAGAGCTCAAGTTCAAAAAGCGCAGTACATTCAGCACTTAAGAGATCAAGAGGAAATTTAAAAAATGTTGAAACGTTGTATGTTTTGATTTCTTGTAGAGAAATCGAACTTCGTTTTTCAGTATATATAAATTGAACCATTAGATGTAAAAGTTTTATACTTTTGCGGTCTAATGGTTTTTTTTATGTTTATTAAGGAGTTTGTAGATTATTTACTTTTAGAGAAAAAATACTCTACACATACTGTTGCTGCTTATAAAGCAGATTTGCTGTCTTTTGTTCAATTTTATGAAGATGAATACGATGTAAAAGATATTTCAAAATCGGATTATACTCAAATCCGTTCTTGGATAGTTAGTCTGGTTGATAAAGAAGTTTCGAATAGAACAATTAATAGAAAAGTGTCTTCTCTTAAGACTTATTTTAAATTCTTGCTTAAGTCGGAGCAGATAGATAAGAATCCGTTAGCTAAACATAAGGCGTTAAAAGCTTCTAACAAACTTCAAATACCATTTTCGGATGCAGAGGTTGATCTCGTTTTAGAAGAGTTGTCTAGTGGTGTGGATTTTAAAAGTGTTAGGGATAGGTTAATTGTGGAGTTATTTTATGCAACTGGAATGCGTAGAATTGAATTGGTGAATCTTAAGCTTAAAGATGTTGATGTCTCATCTAAGCAGATCAAAGTCTTAGGGAAGCGAAATAAAGAACGGTATGTTCCATTAATCCCTTCGGTTATTAAAACTATAGAGCAGTATATAGAGTTGCGTAAAGATGTAGTTAAAGAGTTGGGAGATTCTTCGTTACTACTTACAGAAAAAGGAGTTAAAATATATGAAACACTTGTTTATCGAGTCATAAATGGCTATTTTAGTAATGTATCTTCAAAAGTTAAAAGAAGTCCGCATATATTGAGACACTCATTTGCGACACATCTACTTAATGAAGGCGCGAACTTAAACGCTGTAAAAGAATTGCTAGGTCATTCTAGTTTAGCAGCTACTCAGGTGTATACGCATCAAAGTATAGCACAGTTGGCAAAAGTGTATAAACAATCCCATCCAAGGAATAAAAAATAAACTATAAGCTGCTTTGTTAATTTCTTTTAGGTTTTAAGTATTTGTTTAACCAATTAATATAACACCTATGAAAGTGAACTTGCAATCCGTAAATTTTAATGTAGATCAGAAGTTGATAGATTTTACTCAAGCAAAATTGGATAAGTTGGAAAATCATTTTAGTCGTATTATTTATGCTGATGTTTTTCTAAAAGTTATGAATACGAGTGGTAAGGAAAATAAAATCACAGAAATTTTGCTTAGTGTGCCAGGAGATGAGTTTATAATCAAAAAAATAAATAAAAGTTTCGAAGAAGGTGTGGATGAGTGTGTTAGTTCATTGGAGAGACAGTTAAGGAAACGCAAGGAAAAATTAAATGCACATGTTTGATGATTTTTTTTAAAAAAATGTTTTGTGTAATAAATAAATTCTATACATTTGCAGTCCGTTAGAAATAGCGGACTTTTTTATGCTTAAAAAAGTAACCAAAAGCCGATGTAGCTCAGCTGGCTAGAGCAGCTGATTTGTAATCAGCAGGTCGTGGGTTCGAGTCCCTCCATCGGCTCAAAAAAAGGTTAAGTTTGAAAATAAATAAACCTTTTTTTTGTAAAATTTTGAATTGTAAAATATTTGATTACTTTTGCGCTTCGAAATTTAGAAGTTCATTCTAAAATAATGATTTTTTTGGGGAGATACTCAAGCGGCCAACGAGGACAGACTGTAAATCTGTTGTTTTTTAACTTCGCAGGTTCGAATCCTGCTCTCCCCACAACCTTCAATTTTGATTTCAAAATTGTAAATCGCGGGAGTAGCTCAGTTGGTAGAGCGTCAGCCTTCCAAGCTGAATGTCGCCAGTTCGAACCTGGTCTCCCGCTCTTAAAAAATACAGAGCTAATCTTGATGCATTATTAGCATTGGATTTTTAAAATAGAATGTGATGAATCGGTTTTCTTTTTATGTTAAATAAAGGACTCTGGTTTATCATTGTGTACTTTAAAAAGCCGGTGTAGCTCAGGGGTAGAGCGTTTCCTTGGTAAGGAAGAGGTCACGAGTTCAAATCTCGTCATTGGCTCTTGGTTCAGAAGCATTAATTGAACACTAATATATAACTAAGATTAAATAAATTAATTATGGCAAAGGAAACTTTTGATCGTTCCAAACCGCACTTAAATATTGGTACTATTGGACACGTTGATCACGGTAAAACAACTTTAACGGCTGCTATTACTAAGGTATTGGCAGATGCTGGTCTTTCTGAGGCTAGAGATTTCGATACTATCGATAACGCTCCAGAAGAAAAAGAAAGAGGTATTACAATTAATACATCTCACGTAGAATATCAAACAGCTAACCGTCACTATGCACACGTTGACTGTCCAGGTCACGCCGATTACGTAAAGAACATGGTAACTGGTGCTGCGCAGATGGATGGTGCTATATTAGTGGTAGCTGCTACTGATGGACCTATGCCACAAACTCGTGAGCACATCCTTTTAGGACGTCAGGTAGGTATTCCAAGAATCGTTGTATTCCTTAATAAAGTGGATATGGTTGATGACGAGGAGCTTTTAGAATTAGTAGAGATGGAAGTTAGAGATCTTCTTTCTTTCTATGAGTATGATGGAGATAATGGACCTGTAGTTGCTGGATCTGCACTTGGTGCTCTTAATGGAGAACAAAAGTGGGTTGATACGGTTTTAGAATTAATGAAAGAAGTAGATGCTTGGATTGAGGAGCCATTACGTGAAATCGATAAGGATTTCTTAATGCCGATTGAAGATGTATTCTCTATTACTGGACGTGGTACTGTAGCAACTGGTCGTATAGAAACAGGTATTGCTAACACTGGAGATCCTGTTGAGATCATCGGTATGGGTGCTGAGAAATTAACTTCTACTATAACAGGTATTGAGATGTTCCGTCAGATCCTTGATAGAGGAGAAGCTGGAGATAATGCTGGTATCTTATTAAGAGGTATTGAGAAAACTCAGATTTCTCGTGGTATGGTAATTACTAAGCCAGGATCTGTAACACCACACGCTAAATTCAAAGCTGAGGTATATATTCTTAAGAAAGAAGAAGGTGGACGTCACACTCCATTCCATAATAACTACCGTCCTCAGTTCTACGTTCGTACAACTGATGTAACTGGAAACATTGCGCTTCCTGATGGAGTTGAGATGGTAATGCCTGGAGATAACTTAACTATTACTGTTGAGCTTATTCAGCCAATTGCAATGAATGTAGGTCTTCGTTTTGCTATCCGTGAAGGTGGTAGAACAGTAGGTGCTGGTCAGGTAACTGAAATTTTAGACTAATAATATAGATGATATAAGGAAAGGTATTCGTTACGACGAATACCTTGACTTATGTATACGGGTTTAGCTCAGTTGGTAGAGCACTGGTCTCCAAAACCAGGTGTCGGGAGTTCGAGCCTCTCAACCCGTGCTTAGAAAATTTGAATTATATATGCTTAAAAGCATAATGATTTTAAGATAAGTTTCAAGTGACAGGTTTGTCGTTAAAAAGAATAGAAAGATGGCTGGATTAATAAATTATATTTCGGAATCATATAGCGAGTTGAAAAACCACGTTACTTGGACTCCTTGGGCAGAAGCACAAAGACTAACTTTAGTTACCATTGTATTTTCTGTTATTTTTTCCTTAGCTATCTGGGGAGTGGATACTGTATTCAGTAATTTGATAGAGTATTATTTTACTTTAGTTAAATCATAAATTAGTATGGCTGAAGTTAGTAATACAAAGAAATGGTACGTAGTACGTGCTGTAAGTGGTCAAGAAAATAAGGTTAAAGACTATATAGAGAGAGAAATCGCTCATATGGGTATGGAGGATTATGTTTCTCAGATCTTAGTTCCTACTGAAAAAGTGGTGCAAATCCGTAACGGAAAGAAAATAAATAAGGAAAGAGTGTATTTTCCTGGGTATGTTATGATAGAAGCTAACCTATCTGGAGAAATCCCTCATATAATAAAATCTATTAATGGAGTTATTGGTTTTCTTGGAGAAGTAAAGGGTGGAGATCCTGTTCCTTTAAGAAAAGCAGAGATTAATAGAATGTTAGGTAAGGTTGATGAACTTGCTGTAAAAACTGATAATGTTGCAATTCCTTATACTGTTGGAGAAACGGTTAAAGTTATTGATGGTCCATTTAATGGTTTTAATGGTACAGTAGAGAAAGTAAATGAAGAAAAGCGTAAGCTAGAGGTAATGGTAAAGATTTTTGGAAGAAAAACACCATTAGAATTAAGCTATATGCAAGTAGAAAAAGTATAATAATTGTTACATTATATATCCTGAATTGTTCTTATTGCTTCCACTTTATAGAACAATTCTAATTTAAAATTAGAAAAATGGCTAAAGAGATAAGTAAGGTTGTAAAACTTCAAGTACGTGGAGGAGCGGCTAATCCGTCCCCACCAGTTGGACCTGCTTTAGGTGCTGCCGGAGTGAATATCATGGAATTCTGTAAGCAATTCAATGGTAGAACACAAGATAAGGCTGGTAAAGTATTACCGGTTGTTATCAATGTTTACAAAGACAAATCTTTTGATTTTGTAATTAAAACTCCACCTGCAGCAGTTCAAATACTGGAAGCAGCAAAAACGAAAAAGGGTTCAGGAGAGCCAAATCGTAAGAAAGTAGCTAGTGTTACTTGGGATCAAGTTCGTGCAATAGCAGAAGATAAAATGCAAGATTTGAATGCATTTACTGTTGAATCTGCTATGAAAATGATAGCCGGTACCGCTCGTTCAATGGGTGTAACTGTAAAAGGACAAGCTCCTTTTTAATCCAAAAACGTGTAGAAAATGGCAAAAGTAACTAAAAAGCAAAAAGAAGTTAGAGCTAAAGTTGAAAAGAATAAATCATATTCAGTAGACGAAGCTTCTGCTTTAGTAAAAGAAATAACAAACGTAAATTTTGATGCATCTGTAGATTTAGCAGTTCGTTTGAACGTAGATCCTCGTAAAGCTAATCAAATGGTACGTGGTGTGGTAACTTTACCTCACGGAACAGGAAAGGATGTTAAAGTTCTTGCATTGGTAACACCAGATAAAGAAGCTGAAGCTAAAGAAGCTGGTGCTGATTTTGTAGGTCTTGATGAGTATCTTGATAAAATCAAAGGTGGATGGACTGATGTAGATGTGATTATCACTATGCCAAGTGTGATGGGTAAATTAGGTCCATTAGGTCGAGTTTTAGGACCTCGTGGTTTAATGCCTAACCCAAAGACTGGTACTGTAACTATGGATATAGCTAAGGCTGTTTCTGATGTTAAAGCTGGTAAGATAGATTTCAAAGTTGATAAGACAGGAATCGTTCACGCTGCAATTGGGAAGTCATCTTTTTCTGCTGATAAGATAGCGGGAAATGCAAAAGAATTATTAACAACATTGGTGAAGTTAAAACCTGTGGCTGCTAAAGGTGTATATATAAAATCTATTTATATGTCTTCTACTATGAGCCCTAGTTTAGAAATTGATTCTAAGCACTTTGCTGGGTAATTAAGATATACGATTATGACAAGAGAAGAAAAATCACAAGTAATTGAAGACTTAACTGCTCAGTTAGCTGAAAACTCTAATATTTATTTAGCTGATATTTCAGGATTAGATGCAGGAACAACTTCAAATTTACGTAGAGCTTGTTTTAAAGCTAACGTATCATTAAAAGTAATTAAGAATACGCTCCTTGCTAAGGCAATGGAGAAATCAGATAAGGAGTTTGGAGAATTACCTGAGGTATTAAAAGGTAATACTTCTATTATGTTTTCCGAAACTGGAAATGCACCAGCGAAGGTTATTAAAGAGTTTCGTAAGAAATCTGAGAAGCCTGTATTAAAAGGAGCTTTCGTAGAGTCAGCGATTTTTGTTGGTGATGAGAATCTAGAAGCACTTGTTAATATCAAGTCTAAGGAAGAAGTTATCGGAGATATTATTGGCTTATTACAATCACCTGCTAAGAATGTTATTTCAGCATTAAAGTCAAGTGGTGGTACTATTGCTGGTATTCTTAAAACATTATCCGAAAAAGAAGGATAATCTAAGCGTGTACGCACTTTTTAACAAATTATATTTCAATTAAAAAAAATTATTTAAAACGATAGAAAATGGCAGATTTAAAAGATTTCGCAGAACAATTAGTTAACTTAACTGTAAAAGAAGTTAATGAATTAGCAGATATACTAAAAGAAGAGTATGGTATTGAGCCTGCTGCTGCTGCAGTAGCTGTTGCTGCTGGTGGTGCTGGTGGTGGTGAAGCTGCAGAAGAAAAATCAGAATTTGATGTAATTCTTAAAGCTCCAGGAGGTGCTAAGTTAGCAGTTGTAAAATTAGTAAAAGAATTAACTGGTCTAGGTCTTAAAGACGCTAAAGGATTAGTTGATGGTGCTCCAAGTGCAATCAAAGAAGGAGTAGCAAAAGATGAAGCAGAAGCTCTTAAAGCTCAATTAGAAGAGGCTGGAGCAGAGGTTGAGCTTAAGTAAGCTTACCAAATATTGACATAGAGGTTTAGACCTGGAGAATTTTCTCTAAGGTCTAAACCATTTTGCGTATATAAATATGATGTATTAAAATACGCTGTTTTTTAAATTTTAATTTAATTCCGTCCATTGATGTTAGCAACGCAAACTGAAAGATTGAATTTTTCTTCCGTAAAGAATAGACCTGATTATCCTGATTTCTTGGATATACAGATCAAATCCTTTCAAGACTTTTTTCAATTAGAAACAAAGTCAGAAGAAAGAGGAAATGAAGGTCTTTATAATACCTTCATGGAAAATTTCCCGATTACGGACACACGTAATCAATTTGTACTTGAATTTTTAGACTACTTTGTAGACCCACCAAGATATGATTTGCAAGAATGTATAGAGAGAGGTCTTACATATAGTGTTCCGCTTAAGGCGCGTCTAAAACTTTTCTGTACCGATCCTGAACACGAAGATTTTGAGACGATTGTACAGGACGTATATTTAGGAACAATTCCTTATATGACTCCTAGTGGTACATTCTGTATTAATGGAGCAGAACGTGTTGTTGTATCTCAATTACACCGTTCACCAGGTGTTTTCTTTGGACAATCATTCCATGCAAATGGAACTAAGCTATATTCTGCAAGAGTAATTCCTTTTAAAGGATCTTGGATAGAATTTGCAACAGATATCAATAGCGTTATGTACGCATATATTGATAGAAAGAAAAAATTACCAGTAACTACTCTTTTCCGTGCTATCGGGTTTGAAAGAGATAAGGATATTTTAGAAATTTTTGATCTTGCAGAAGAAGTAAAAGTTTCTAAATCTGGATTGAAAAAAGTACTAGGGCGTAAGTTAGCGGCACGTGTATTAAATACATGGCATGAGGATTTCGTAGATGAGGATACAGGAGAGGTTGTTTCTATAGAGCGTAACGAAATTGTATTAGATCGTGATACTGTTCTTGATAAAGATCACTTAGATGAGATCGTGGATTCTGGAGCTAAAACTATTTTGCTTCATAAAGAAGATAATCAGAAAGGTGATTATGCGATAATCCATAATACATTACAAAAAGATCCTACGAATTCTGAAAAGGAAGCCGTAGAACATATATACCGTCAATTACGTAATGCAGAACCGCCTGATGAGGAGACTGCAAGGGGTATTATTGACAAGTTATTCTTCTCTGATCAACGTTACAACCTTGGTGAAGTAGGTCGTTATAGAATGAATAAAAAACTAGGTCTTAATATTGAAATGGATAAGCAAGTGCTTACTAAAGAAGATATTATTACTATTATAAAATACTTAATTGAGTTAATCAATTCAAAAGCTGAGATTGATGATATTGATCACCTTTCTAACCGTCGTGTAAGAACTGTAGGAGAACAATTATCACAACAGTTTGGAGTTGGTCTAGCACGTATGGCACGTACAATTCGTGAGCGTATGAATGTTAGAGATAATGAAGTATTTACACCTATTGATTTGATTAATGCAAAGACATTGTCTTCTGTAATTAATTCTTTCTTCGGGACGAATCAGTTATCTCAGTTTATGGATCAAACGAATCCATTAGCAGAGATTACGCACAAGCGTCGACTTTCTGCTTTAGGACCAGGTGGTTTATCAAGAGAGCGTGCTGGTTTCGAGGTTCGAGATGTACATTATACACACTATGGTCGTTTATGTCCAATTGAAACTCCAGAAGGACCGAATATTGGATTAATATCTTCACTAGCAGTTTTTGCCAAAGTGAATTCAATGGGGTTCTTAGAAACTCCTTACCGTAAAGTTGAAGATGGAAAAGTAGATTTAAGTGAGTTTAGATACTTAAGTGCAGAGGAAGAGGAAGAAAAATTAATAATGCAAGCGAACTTGCCGTTAGAAGAAGATGGTAAGATTCAAAGTGATAAGGTAATTGCTCGTATGGAAGGTGACTTCCCGGTGATAGAACCATCATCTGTAAATTATGCTGATGTTGCTCCTAATCAAATTGCCTCTATTTCTGCATCTTTAATTCCTTTCTTAGAACATGATGATGCGAACCGTGCATTGATGGGATCGAATATGATGCGTCAGGCAGTACCATTATTAAGAGTTGATGCACCAATTGTTGGTACAGGACTAGAGCGTCAAGTAGCTTCAGATTCTCGTGTATTAATTAACTCAGAAGGAGCAGGAGTTGTTGAGTATGTAGATGCACAAAAGATAACTATTAAGTATGATAGAACGGAAGAACAAAGAATGGTAAGTTTTGATAGTGATTCTAAAACTTATAACCTTATTAAATTCCGTAAAACGAATCAAGGTACTTCTATTAATCTTAAACCGATCGTAAGAGTTGGTGATAGAGTAAATAAAGGACAGGTTCTATGTCAAGGTTATGCAACTGAAAATGGAGAACTTGCTTTAGGAAGAAATATGAAGGTTGCCTTCATGCCTTGGAAAGGATATAACTTTGAGGATGCAATCGTAATTTCTGAGAAAGTTGTTAGAGATGATATCTTTACTTCTATTCATATCGATGAGTACTCTTTAGAAGTAAGAGATACTAAGTTAGGGAATGAAGAATTAACTAACGATATTCCTAATGTTTCTGAAGAAGCGACTAAGGATCTTGATGAAAACGGAATGATCCGTGTTGGTGCTGAGATTAAGCCAGGAGATATTCTTATCGGTAAGATTACGCCAAAAGGAGAAAGTGATCCTACACCAGAAGAGAAATTATTAAGAGCTATCTTTGGTGATAAAGCTGGAGATGTTAAAGATGCTTCTTTAAAAGCTTCACCATCTTTACACGGTGTTGTTATAGATAAGAAATTATTTGCTCGTGCGATAAAAGATAAGCGTAAGCGTTCTCAGGATAAAGAAGATATTTCAATCTTAGAGCGATCGTATGACGCTAAATTTGCATTATTAAAGGCAGAGTTAGTAGATAAATTATTCGTAATCGTTGGAGGTAAAACTTCGCAAGGAGTTATTAACGATTTAGGAGAAGAAGTACTTCCAAAAGGTAAGAAGTTTACTCAAAAAATGCTTAATAGTGTTGATGATTATGCTCATCTTACTAAAGGGACTTGGACTACTGATGATAGTCTTAATAAGATGGTTGCGGATCTTATCCACAACTTTAAGATTAAAGAAAATGATTTACAAGGTAACTTGCGTAGAGAGAAATTTACGATCTCTGTGGGAGATGAATTACCTTCTGGAATTATAAAACTTGCTAAAGTTTACATTGCTAAAAAACGTAAACTAAAAGTAGGTGATAAGATGGCAGGTCGTCACGGTAACAAAGGTATTGTTGCCCGTATCGTAAGAGAAGAAGATATGCCATTCTTAGAAGATGGAACACCAGTAGATATTGTATTGAATCCACTAGGGGTACCTTCTCGTATGAATATTGGTCAGATCTATGAAACTGTACTAGGTTGGGCTGGTCAGAAATTAGGTAGAAAATATGCTACTCCAATTTTTGATGGAGCTTCTTTAGATCAGATTAATGAATTTACAGATGAAGCTGGTATTCCAAGATTTGGTCATACATATTTATATGATGGTGGTACAGGAGATCGTTTTGATCAACCGGCAACTGTAGGTGTGATTTACATGCTTAAGTTAGGTCATATGGTAGATGACAAAATGCACGCACGTTCTATTGGTCCTTATTCATTGATTACTCAGCAACCACTTGGTGGTAAAGCTCAGTTTGGAGGTCAGCGTTTTGGAGAGATGGAAGTTTGGGCATTAGAGGCATATGGTGCTTCTGCTACCCTTCGTGAGATATTGACTGTTAAATCTGATGATGTTATAGGAAGAGCTAAAACATACGAAAGTATTGTTAAAGGTGAGCCTATGCCAGAACCTGGATTGCCAGAATCATTCAACGTACTTATGCACGAATTGAAAGGTCTTGGTCTAGATATCAGATTAGAAGAATAATATAGATTAGGAAATCGTACCCTGAGAGTAATCAAAGGGTGCGTTTATACTATTTGTTATTCAAAATTAAATTACAATAATTCTTAAGTAACCATATATTATGGCAAGAAATAATGATAAGAATGCAGTAAAGAGATTTAATAAAATCTCTATAGGTTTAGCGTCTCCTGAGTCTGTTTTAGCAGCATCGCAGGGAGAGGTTCTTAAGCCTGAAACTATTAATTATCGTACTCACAAACCAGAACGTGATGGTTTGTTCTGTGAGCGTATTTTTGGACCTGTTAAGGACTTTGAGTGTGCTTGTGGTAAATATAAAAGAATTCGTTACAAAGGGATCGTATGTGATCGATGTGGTGTAGAAGTAACGGAAAAGAAAGTTCGAAGAGATCGTGTTGGTCATATTAATTTAGTTGTACCAGTTGCACATATTTGGTATTTCCGTTCGCTACCTAACAAAATAGGATATTTATTAGGTCTTCCTTCTAAGAAGCTGGATATGATTATTTACTACGAACGTTATGTAGTAATACAACCAGGTATCGCAAAGAATGAAGAAGGTGAGCCAGTTCAGAAAATGGACTTTCTTACAGAAGAAGAGTATCTTAATATCTTAGATAGTCTTCCTCAAGAGAATTTATATCTAGATGATACAGATCCTAATAAGTTCATCGCTAAGATGGGTGCAGAGTGTCTTATCGAAATTCTAAAAAGAATTGATCTCGATGAGTTATCTTACGAGTTAAGACATAAGGCAAATAATGAAACTTCTAAGCAGCGTAAAACGGAAGCTTTAAAGCGCCTTCAGGTTGTAGAATCTTTACGTGATGCAAATAAGAATAGAGAAAATCGCCCAGAATGGATGATTCTTAAAGTGGTTCCGGTAATCCCGCCAGAATTACGTCCGTTAGTACCATTAGATGGTGGTCGTTTTGCTACATCAGATTTAAATGACTTATATCGTCGTGTAATAATTCGTAACAATCGTTTGAAGCGTTTGATGGAAATCAAAGCTCCAGAAGTAATTTTACGTAATGAAAAGCGTATGCTACAAGAATCTGTAGATTCTTTGTTTGATAATACTCGTAAAGCTTCTGCAGTTAAAACTGATTCTAACAGACCTTTAAAATCGCTTTCGGATTCTTTAAAAGGTAAGCAAGGACGTTTCCGTCAGAACTTACTAGGTAAACGTGTGGATTATTCTGCTCGTTCTGTAATTGTTGTAGGACCAGAATTGAAATTATTCGAATGTGGTCTTCCTAAGAATATGGCAGCAGAATTATACAAACCATTTGTAATCAGAAAATTGATAGAACGTGGTATTGTAAAGACAGTAAAATCTGCTAAAAAAATTATCGATAGAAAAGAGCCTGTAGTTTGGGATATCTTGGAGAATGTTCTTAAAGGACATCCAGTATTACTAAACCGTGCTCCTACGCTTCACCGTTTAGGTATTCAGGCATTCCAGCCAAAACTTATTGAAGGTAAAGCAATACAGTTACACCCATTAGTGTGTACAGCATTTAATGCCGATTTTGATGGAGATCAAATGGCGGTGCATTTACCATTAGGACCAGAAGCAATATTGGAAGCACAATTATTAATGTTAGCTTCTCATAACATTCTGAATCCTGCTAATGGTTCGCCGGTTACTGTACCTTCTCAGGATATGGTACTGGGTCTGTATTATATGACTAAATCACGTAGATCAACACCTGAGTTAGAAATTAAAGGTGAGGATTTAACGTTCTATTCTCCAGAAGAAGTAGTTATTGCTTATAACGAAAAACGTCTTGATATTAACGCTAATATTAAGGTTAGAACAAAAGATATCGAAGATGGAGAAGTGGTAACTAAAATTATAGAAACTACTACAGGTAGAGTTTTATTTAATGAAAAAGTTCCTGAAAAAGCTGGTTATATTAATGAAGTATTAACCAAAAAATCTCTTAGAGATATTATTGGAGGTATTTTAAAAGTAACTAGTGTACCAGAAACTGCTGCTTTCTTAGATGAAATTAAAACGTTAGGATATAACTTCGCATTTAGAGGAGGATTATCCTTTAGTTTAGGTGATATTATTATTCCTGCAGAGAAGCATAAAATGATCGCTGATGCTAATGGTCAGGTAGACAATATAGTTGCTAATTATAACATGGGTCTTATTACTAATAATGAGCGTTATAACCAGGTAATTGATATATGGACATCGACCAATGCGGAATTGACAGAATTGTCAATGAAACGTATTAGAGAGGATCAGCAAGGGTTTAACTCAGTATATATGATGCTTGATTCTGGAGCCAGGGGATCTAAAGAACAGATTCGTCAGCTTACAGGTATGCGTGGATTAATGGCAAAACCAAAGAAATCGAATTCAGCTGGTGGAGAGATTATTGAGAATCCAATTCTTTCTAACTTTAAAGAAGGTCTTTCGATTCTTGAGTACTTTATCTCAACACACGGTGCTCGTAAAGGTCTTGCGGATACTGCACTTAAAACTGCGGATGCTGGATACCTTACACGTCGTTTAGTTGATGTTGCACAAGATGTTATTGTTAATATCGAAGATTGTGGAACATTACGTGGGGTAGAGGTTACTCCTTTGAAGAAAAATGAAGAAATTATTGAAGGTCTTGCTGCTAGAATTACCGGTAGGACTTCATTAGTAGATGTTATAAACCCTCTAACTCAGGAAGTGCTTGTAGAAGCAGGAGTTGAGATTGATGATGTAACTGCTAAAAACATTGAGAATTCTCCAGTAGAATCCGTTGAAGTTCGCTCAGCATTAACTTGTGAGGCTAAAAAAGGTATTTGTGTAAAATGTTATGGTCGTAACCTAGCAACTGGTAAAACAGTTCAGCGTGGTGAGGCAGTTGGTGTTGTGGCAGCTCAATCGATTGGAGAGCCTGGAACTCAGCTTACATTGCGTACATTCCACGTAGGAGGTATTGCAAGTAACATTTCTGAAGAAAATCAATTGAAGTCTAAATTTGCTGGTAAGGCAGAGATAGATGAATTGAAAACTGTAAAAGGTCAAGATTCTGACGGAAATGAAATTGATGTGGTAATCTCTCGTACTTCTGAAGTTAAGGTTGTAGATCCTAAAACTAAGATCGTACTTAGTACAAACTTAATCCCTTACGGTTCGCAGTTATTTATTAACAGTGGAGATACAGTTAAGAAAGATCAAAGTATCTGTCAATGGGATCCATATAACGGTGTGATCATTTCAGAATTTGCAGGAAAAGTAAGTTATGAAAATGTTGAACAAGGTATTACTTATCAAGTAGAAATAGATGAACAAACTGGATTCCAGGAAAAAGTAATCTCAGAATCTCGTGATAAGAAAAAAATACCAACGCTATTAATTATGGGTAAAGATGACGAAGTTCTTCGTTCTTACAACCTTCCGGTTGGAGCCCACTTAATGGTTGATGACAATGATAAGATTAATGTTGGTAAGATTTTAGTAAAAATTCCTCGTAAGTCAGCAAAAGCTGGTGATATTACAGGGGGTCTTCCACGTGTAACGGAATTATTTGAAGCACGTAATCCATCCAATCCTGCTGTAGTTAGTGAAATTGATGGTGTAGTTTCTTTTGGAAAAATTAAGCGTGGTAATCGTGAGATTATCGTAGAATCTAGGATAGGTGAGATCAAGAAGTATCTTGTGAAGTTGTCTAATCAGATTCTTGTTCAGGAGAATGACTTTGTTCGTGCTGGTATGCCATTATCTGATGGTTCTGTGACTCCAGAAGATATTCTTAAGATCAAAGGACCTTCAGCTGTGCAACAGTACTTAGTTAATGAAGTACAGGAAGTATATCGATTACAAGGTGTGAAGATTAATGATAAGCATTTTGAGGTTGTAGTACGTCAGATGATGCGTAAAGTAAGAATTCAAGATCCAGGTGATACTATTTTCTTAGAGAATCAATTAGTTCATAAATCAGATTTCATCCAAGAAAACGATGCTATCTTCGGAATGAAGGTGGTAGAAGAAGCTGGAGATAGTGAAAACCTAAAAGCAGGTCAAATTATTTCTCCAAGAGATCTTAGAGATGAGAATTCTATATTAAGAAGAGAAGATAAAAACTTAGTAGAAGCAAGAGATGTTACTCCTGCGACGGCGACTCCAATCCTTCAGGGTATTACAAGAGCGTCACTTCAAACTAAGTCATTTATTTCTGCAGCTTCATTCCAGGAAACTACTAAAGTATTAAACGAAGCTGCTGTAAGTGGTAAAGTTGATGATTTAGAAGGGTTAAAAGAGAATGTAATCGTTGGACATAGAATTCCTGCAGGAACGGGTATGAGAGACTACGAAAGTATCATAGTTGGTTCTAAAGAAGAATTCGAAGATCGAATGGAACAAAGACAAGAAGTAAATTATAATTAATCAGTTAAGCCTGCCAATTGGCAGGCTTTCTGTTTTTAGAAAGCTATTGGCTTTTGTAAAATAATATAAAATGGCAGAGGAAAAGAAACAAAAACAAAATCAGTTAAATATAGAGTTGGATGATGCAATAGCTGATGGAGTATATAGTAACTTGGCAATTATTAATCACTCGGTATCCGAGTTTGTGGTAGACTTCGTTAATATTATGCCGGGACGGCCTAAAAGCAAAGTAAAGAGTAGGATTATCTTAACTCCTCAACATGCTAAAAGATTATTAAAAGCTTTAGGTGATAATGTGTCAAGGTTTGAAGCTGCTCATGGCGAAATAAAGGATTATGATCAACCACCAATTCCTTTAAATTTTGGGCCTACAGGACAGGCATAATAACATATTTTTATAAAATTATATGCAACCCATTGTTTTTTTTAACAGTGGGTTTTTTCATGAATATTTTAGAGTTTGATAAGGAAGTATATTTTTAGTATCTTAAACCGTCTTTTATTTAACGTATTAAAATATGTCCGAAAGAATTAAAACATATTCAGAATTTTATAGATTTTATCTTACCGAACATCAAAATAGGACAAGTAGGACTTTGCATTTTGTAGGGACCTTTTTGGTTTTTATTATTATAGGCATTGCTATATATAATGGATGGGGTTGGAAGTGGTTTTTGGTTCCTTTAGTTGGTTATGGATTTGCATGGGTAGGTCATGCTTTTTTTGAAAAGAATAAACCTGCTACTTTTAAATATCCTTTTTGGAGTTTGATTTCAGATTTTAAATTATTTTTTGAAATTCTTTTGGGAAAACGAGCGTTTGATAGCTCGAAAGATTAAAATAGTTTTTGATTATAAGTATTTTTTTTTCATAAATTTTATTGATAAATAAATTAAAAACGGATCAAATAAAAAGCATTTCATCCGTTTTTAATTTAAAAGCATAAGTTATGTAGTTTACCTTTTTAATTGCTCTAAAAAGCTATTTAAAATAAGTTTAGAATTCAGATGTAAAATGAAAAATGATAGAAGGATATTTTTGTTGCGTCATTTGTAAACTAAAAGAAGAGTCTGCTAAAAATACTAATTGCCCTTGTTTGTCTTTAGCAAGAAATTTACTTTTTACTCTTTTGAAATCTTTGAATTCATCATTACTTTCATCTTCAACTTCTACCCAGCAAGCTTTATGTACATTTAGATTTTCATAAGTACATTTTGCACCATATTCATGTTCTAATCTATATTGTATTACTTCATACTGTAGGGCGCCAACCGTACCAATCACTTTTCTTCCATTTAGTTCTAATGTAAATAATTGAGCTACACCTTCATCCATTAATTGATCAATTCCTTTTGCTAATTGTTTGGATTTTAACGGATCTGCATTATTAATATATCTAAAATGTTCTGGAGAAAAACTAGGAATACCTTTATAGTTTAACTTTTCACCTGTTGTTAATGTATCACCAATTTTAAAATTACCAGTATCATGTAATCCCACGATATCTCCTGGGTATGAGATGTCGACAATTTCTTTTTTCTCTGCAAAAAATGCATTTGGACTCGAGAATTTAAGTTTTTTGTTATGTCGTGTATGTAAATAGGGTACATTACGTTCAAAAGTTCCTGATACTATTTTAATAAAAGCTAATCTATCTCTGTGTTTAGGATCCATGTTTGCATGGATCTTAAATACAAACCCCGTGAAATCTTTTTCATCAGGTTGTACAACTCTTATATCACTTTCTTTGGCTCTTGGAGTAGGTGCTATGGATATAAAACAATCTAATAATTCTCGAACACCAAAATTATTTAATGCGGAACCAAAAAAAACAGGTTGTAAATCTCCTTTTTGATATAATTCTTTATCAAATGATGGATAAATACCATCTACTAATTCAATTTCTTCTCGTAAGGTATCTGCGGCTGTATCTCCGATTAAAGTAGTAAGTTCAGGAGACGATAAATCGGATACTTCAATGGTCTCTTCAATGTTTTTTCTACTATCTCCACTAAAAAGATTGATGTTCTTTTCCCAAATATTATAGATACCTTTAAAATCATATCCCATTCCTATAGGAAAACTTAAAGGAGTTACCTTTAATCCAAGTTTTTGTTCTACTTCATCCAAAAGCTCGAAAGCATCTTTTCCTTCTCGATCCAGTTTGTTGATAAAAACAATCATTGGGATATTTCGCATTCTACACACCGAAACCAGTTTTTCGGTCTGTTCCTCTACACCTTTAGCAACATCAATAACAACTATTACACTATCAACAGCAGTTAAAGTTCTAAAAGTATCTTCTGCAAAATCTTTATGCCCTGGTGTGTCTAAAATATTTATTTTAACACCCTGGTATTCAAATGCTAATACAGAAGTAGCTACGGAAATCCCTCTTTGACGTTCGATTTCCATAAAGTCACTGGTAGCACCTTTTTTGATCTTATTAGATTTAACAGCTCCTGCTTCTTGAATTGCACCACCAAAGAGAAGTAATTTTTCTGTTAATGTTGTCTTACCTGCATCAGGATGAGAAATGATACCAAAGGTTCTTCGTCGCTTTATTTCTTCTGAGAATTTCATTGTAGTTCTATTGCTAAAGTTTGCAAATATACTATATAAATGTACAATGATGATAAGACACTTAAAAACTACGTTATTTTGAAATGTTATAGTTTTTGACCGTTTTTCGCCGTTCGAAAAGTGTATTTCATCGAAAAAACGAAAAAAATTTGGGGAATTAAGTGTTAATTGTTCTAATGTGTGCCATATTTGTATAGATTATAGATTACGGTTTTACCGTAACTTTATCGCGTATTTTTAAAATATAAATATTGTTTAAGATATTTATGAATGGTAAATAAAGGTTATACCCAAGCTTTTATATACTGTTGTAAACCATCGTCATATGAAAAAAATTACCCAAGTCTTGTTGGGTCAAAGTGCGTTTATGTCTCTTTTGACCTTTATCTTTTTAGTTACCTACAGCGCTTCTGGTCAGGAAGGGAAAGATGGTGATCTTACGGTAACTGCTGCAAATACGGTTCTTAATACTTACAGTCCTATAACTTCGGACATAACAGCTGGTGATACATCTATTGATGTGAATAGTGTTGCAACTGATCTAGGAGGTCTTTCTAGCGGTGATTTAGTCTTAATTTATCAAGCTCAAGGGGCATCTATTAATACAACAAATACCGTTAATTATGGCGATATTACGGATTATGGAAGTTCAGGGTTGTATGAATTTGGATATGTTTCAAGTATTAGTTCAAATACGATTACGTTAACATGTGAGATAGCTAATGGTTATTTTGTTGCTGGAAGAACACAAGTAGTAAAAGTTCCTCAATATGATACACTTACCATACAAGCAGGTGCCTCTGTAACATCTTTAGCTTGGGAAGATTTTGCGGGTAGTAGAAGAGGTGGTGTAGTTGTTATTACTGCGAACATAATTGACATAGAAGGAGATATAGATACATCTGGTCTTGGGTTTAGAGGAGGCGAGGTAGAAAACAGTACTACAGGAGCTAATGCGACTGTTTATAGCGATTATGTTTCTACTTTAGCTAGTTTGAGTGCAGAAAAAGGAGAAAGTATAGTAGGTTATCAAGCAGATTATGATGTTTTAGGTGGTAGATACGGTCGTGGTGCTCCCGCCAATGGTGGTGGAGGTGGAAACGCTCATAACTCCGGTGGAGGAGGGGGATCTAATGGGAATAATGGTAATACTTGGTTTAATGGATCAGGTGTAATGTGCTCTGGATGTACTGGGGCCACAGCTTGGACTTTAGACCCTGATTATATTGCTAATGGAAATGCTCTTACGAATTCTTCTGGTGGAGGAAGAGGAGGGTATTCTTTTGGAAGTAGTAATCAAAACGCTTTGACTCTTGCTCCAGGTAGTGCTGCTTGGGGAGGAGATTTAAGAGATCCAGTTGGTGGATTAGGTGGTAGACCTCTTATTGCAAACGAACAAAATAGAATCTTTCTCGGAGGAGGAGGAGGAGCTGGTGATAGAAATAATAGCGCAAGTCAAGATGCTGCTAATGGAGGTGGTATAATTTTGCTTGGAGCAAATTCTATTACAGGTTCTGGTAACATAATTGCTAATGGAGCTGATGCTTTACCAACAGTTCCAAACCATAATGACGCACCTGGAGGTGGTGGAGGTGGTGGAAGTATCGTTTTAAGAGCTTCTTCTATTGATAATACTTTGACGCTTAGCGTTAATGGTGGAGATGGTGGAGATCAATTGATTACTAATAACGAAAGTGAAGGTCCTGGAGGAGGAGGAGGAGCTGGTTTTGTAGCAGTTTCTGCAGGTTCGCCTACGATTAATATAAATGGAGGTTCTAATGGTATTACTAATAGTGGTGCTGTAACGGAATTCCCTGCAAATGGTGCTACAAGTGGGGCAACTGGGGAATCAATTACAGGTATAAGTAACGGAGCAGTAACATGTTCTAATCCGGGAACAATCAGTGGAGTAGTGTATAACGATGCAAATGGTGATGGTGTACAAAGTGGCGAATTAGGAATTGGTAGTGTTACCATTACTATTACAGATGTAAATGGAAATACTCAGACGATACAAACAAATCCTGATGGAACATATAGTGCTACTTTACCTCCTGGTAATGCTACTATTGATATTTTGGATTCTGATACGGATTTACCAGTTAATGCTATCCAAACACAAGGAGATGATCCAACAAGTATAGTTGTAGTTGCAGGTTCAAATACAGCTTCTGTCCCTGACGGATTCGTTATAGATACAGATGGAGATGGTACAGGTGATCCATTAGATAATTGTCCTACGATTCCTAATGCAGGTCAAGCTGACCAAGATTCTGATAATGTTGGTAATCTTTGTGATAGTGATGATGATAATGACGGGATATTAGACACTGATGAAGGGTTGAATTGTGCATCTTCATCAATTAGTGTTGGAACGGCTCCTTCAGGAAATCAGAATGGAGTAGGTGCTATAAATGATATCTTCGACTTTGATGGAGTAGATGTTGATATTACTACAACGATAAATCAAGTAGATGGAGGAGCTTTAAACATATTACAGGTTGATGATCCAACTACTATTAGAATTCAAGGTGAAGAAATAGATGACGGATTATCTGAAAGCTTAGTGTATACTTTTACATTCAGTGAGCCGGTTACTGGTGTTAAGTTTAGGTGGTCTGGAATAGATAGCGGCGATAAAGTAACTGTAAATGCTACTGGTCCGGGAAGTCAAATTATTAATTTGGGATCCTTGATGAATCCAACAACTTTTCCTAGTGGGAGTTATACAACTACTTCATCTGGAAGTTCTCATGTTATTGTAAATAACGATAGTACATCCCCTTCCATAACTTCTTATACTAATGGTTCGGGCGATACTACACTTAATTATTCGGATATTGTTATAGAGGGATTAGTATCATCTTTTCAAATTACTACAGGGAAAGCAAGGCAAGATGGTGATGTAGCGAATAATGGATTAATAACTTTTTTACTTTCTAATGTTACCTATTGTACTTATGAAGATACGGATGGAGATGATATTCCGAATCATCTAGATTTAGATTCTGATGATGATAATTGTAGTGATGCTAATGAGGCTTACAACGATGCGAATGCAGATGGAGGTGATGGTGGACAGTTTGGTTCGATAGATCCTGCAACTGTAAATTCTACAGGATTAGTAACTGAAACAGGTGTAGATTATACGTTAGGAACAAATGCTAATGTTACTGCTGGTGGAGCAAATATATGTACAGCTCCTGCATCAGTAACATTACACCAAAGTCCAGCTTGTACGGATACCGTGTATAATTTAATGTGGGATGGGTTCGTACCTAATGGAGTAGATCAATTCGATTGGACTCCTGATGGAGCTTTAACAAATACGTTTTCTGATGTAGATGGATCAGGGATAAATATAACACACACTTTCTCTGGAGAAACGGGAACTTTAGGTACTTGGCCTACAACAGGTTCTACAGTAAGTCCTAGTGTAGATTCTAATGCAACAGCAAACCTAGGTGATGAAGTGTTAGAATATTTTACAAATGGCTTTGGAGTAACAGGAATTACACAAACAATAACATTTAGTACGGATATATATTCTGTAGGATTTGATCTTTATCATATCAATGCTAATGGTTCTGGAAATGGAGATTTGTTTACAGTTACTGCTACGGATGGTGCAGGGAATACAATTTTTCCAGCATTCACCGACTCTGGGACACCTTCTTATACTTCTAATAGTGGTACTGGAGTTATTGATGCTAATGCTAATTCAGTAAACAATCAAGATGACCAAATAGGTGTTAATTTTGAAGACCTTGATGGAATAGCTAGTATAACTATTGTGTGGCAAAATTGTACTACTTGTAATCCTGCAGTTCAGCACGGTTCTGCAATAGGAGGGTTTGATTTTTGTACGGAGATACCAGATACACCAAACATTGCATTATTAAAGGCGGGATTATATGTTGATGCGAATGGCGATGGCGTTGTTAATGTCGGAGATCGAATTGACTATAGTTTTACAGTAACCAACAATGGTAATGTTGACTTGACAGGAATTACGATTAGTGATCCATTATTAGTTGCACCGAATGGTAGTTTAACAGGCGGTCCAATCGATTTAGTTGTTGGCGCTAGTGACACCAGTACATTCACAGGGAGTTATAACATTCAGCAGAGTGATATTAACAATGGAGAAGTAGTAAATAGTGCTACCGCTACAGGAAGTAGTCCAGGTAACACGGATGATGTAACAGATGTATCCGATGATCCAAATGACAATACGGATACTACAGATAGTGATAGTGATGGAGATGTAGAGGATAATACCGAGACAGATTTAGGTCAGAATCCAAACATTGCATTATTAAAGGCGGGATTATATGTTGATGCGAATGGCGATGGCGTTGTTAATGTCGGAGATCGAATTGACTATAGTTTTACAGTAACCAACAATGGTAATGTTGACTTGACAGGAATTACGATTAGTGATCCATTATTAGTTGCACCGAATGGTAGTTTAACAGGCGGTCCAATTGATTTAGTTGTTGGCGCTAGTGACACCAGTACATTCACAGGGAGTTATAACATTCAGCAGAGTGATATTAACAATGGAGAAGTAGTGAATAGTGCTACCGCTACAGGAAGTAGTCCAGGTAACACGGATGATGTAACAGATGTATCCGATGATCCAAATGACAATACGGATACTACAGATAGTGATAGTGATGGAGATGTAGAGGATAATACCGAGACAGATTTAGGTCAGAATCCAAACATTGCATTATTAAAGGCGGGATTATATGTTGATGCGAATGGCGATGGTGTTGTTAATGTCGGAGATCGAATTGACTATAGTTTTACAGTAACCAACAATGGTAATGTTGACTTGACAGGAATTACGATTAGTGATCCATTATTAGTTGCACCGAATGGTAGTTTAACAGGCGGTCCAATCGATTTAGTTGTTGGCGCTAGTGACACCAGTACATTCACAGGGAGTTATAACATTCAGCAGAGTGATATTAACAATGGAGAAGTAGTAAATAGTGCTACCGCTACAGGAAGTAGTCCAGGTAACACGGATGATGTAACAGATGTATCCGATGATCCAAATGACAATACGGATACTACAGATAGTGATAGTGATGGAGATGTAGAGGATAATACCGAGACAGATTTAGGTCAGAATCCAAACATTGCATTATTAAAGGCGGGATTATATGTTGATGCGAATGGCGATGGCGTTGTTAATGTCGGAGATCGAATTGACTATAGTTTTACAGTAACCAACAATGGTAATGTTGACTTGACAGGAATTACGATTAGTGATCCATTATTAGTTGCACCGAATGGTAGTTTAACAGGCGGTCCAATTGATTTAGTTGTTGGCGCTAGTGACACCAGTACATTCACAGGGAGTTATAACATTCAGCAGAGTGATATTAACAATGGAGAAGTAGTAAATAGTGCTACCGCTACAGGAAGTAGTCCAGGTAACACGGATGATGTAACAGATGTATCCGATGATCCAAATGACAATACGGATACTACAGATAGTGATAGTGATGGAGATGTAGAGGATAATACCGAGACAGATTTAGGTCAGAATCCAAACATTGCATTATTAAAGGCGGGATTATATGTTGATGCGAATGGCGATGGCGTTGTTAATGTCGGAGATCGAATTGACTATAGTTTTACAGTAACCAACAATGGTAATGTTGACTTGACAGGAATTACGATTAGTGATCCATTATTAGTTGCACCGAATGGTAGTTTAACAGGCGGTCCAATCGATTTAGTTGTTGGCGCTAGTGACACCAGTACATTCACAGGGAGTTATAACATTCAGCAGAGTGATATTAACAATGGAGAAGTAGTGAATAGTGCTACCGCTACAGGAAGTAGTCCAGGTAACACGGATGATGTAACAGATGTATCCGATGATCCAAATGACAATACGGATACTACAGATAGTGATAGTGATGGAGATGTAGAGGATAATACCGAGACAGATTTAGGTCAGAATCCAAACATTGCATTATTAAAGGCGGGATTATATGTTGATGCGAATGGCGATGGCGTTGTTAATGTCGGAGATCGAATTGACTATAGTTTTACAGTAACCAACAATGGTAATGTTGACTTGACAGGAATTACGATTAGTGATCCATTATTAGTTGCACCGAATGGTAGTTTAACAGGCGGTCCAATCGATTTAGTTGTTGGCGCTAGTGACACCAGTACATTCACAGGGAGTTATAACATTCAGCAGAGTGATATTAACAATGGAGAAGTAGTAAATAGTGCTACCGCTACAGGAAGTAGTCCAGGTAACACGGATGATGTAACAGATGTATCCGATGATCCAAATGACAATACGGATACTACAGATAGTGATAGTGATGGAGATGTAGAGGATAATACCGAGACAGATTTAGGTCAGAATCCAAACATTGCATTATTAAAGGCGGGATTATATGTTGATGCGAATGGCGATGGCGTTGTTAATGTCGGAGATCGAATTGACTATAGTTTTACAGTAACCAACAATGGTAATGTTGACTTGACAGGAATTACGATTAGTGATCCATTATTAGTTGCACCGAATGGTAGTTTAACAGGCGGTCCAATCGATTTAGTTGTTGGCGCTAGTGACACCAGTACATTCACAGGGAGTTATAACATTCAGCAGAGTGATATTAACAATGGAGAAGTAGTGAATAGTGCTACCGCTACAGGAAGTAGTCCAGGTAACACGGATGATGTAACAGATGTATCCGATGATCCAAATGACAATACGGATACTACAGATAGTGATAGTGATGGAGATGTAGAGGATAATACCGAGACAGATTTAGGTCAGAATCCAAACATTGCATTATTAAAGGCGGGATTATATGTTGATGCGAATGGCGATGGCGTTGTTAATGTCGGAGATCGAATTGACTATAGTTTTACAGTAACCAACAATGGTAATGTTGACTTGACAGGAATTACGATTAGTGATCCATTATTAGTTGCACCGAATGGTAGTTTAACAGGCGGTCCAATCGATTTAGTTGTTGGCGCTAGTGACACCAGTACATTCACAGGGAGTTATAACATTCAGCAGAGTGATATTAACAATGGAGAAGTAGTAAATAGTGCTACCGCTACAGGAAGTAGTCCAGGTAACACGGATGATGTAACAGATGTATCCGATGATCCAAATGACAATACGGATACTACAGATAGTGATAGTGATGGAGATGTAGAGGATAATACCGAGACAGATTTAGGTCAGAATCCAAACATTGCATTATTAAAGGCGGGATTATATGTTGATGCGAATGGCGATGGCGTTGTTAATGTCGGAGATCGAATTGACTATAGTTTTACAGTAACCAACAATGGTAATGTTGACTTGACAGGAATTACGATTAGTGATCCATTATTAGTTGCACCGAATGGTAGTTTAACAGGCGGTCCAATCGATTTAGTTGTTGGCGCTAGTGACACCAGTACATTCACAGGGAGTTATAACATTCAGCAGAGTGATATTAACAATGGAGAAGTAGTAAATAGTGCTACCGCTACAGGAAGTAGTCCAGGTAACACGGATGATGTAACAGATGTATCCGATGATCCAAATGACAATACGGATACTACAGATAGTGATAGTGATGGAGATGTAGAGGATAATACCGAGACAGATTTAGGTCAGAATCCAAACATTGCATTATTAAAGGCGGGATTATATGTTGATGCGAATGGCGATGGCGTTGTTAATGTCGGAGATCGAATTGACTATAGTTTTACAGTAACCAACAATGGTAATGTTGACTTGACAGGAATTACGATTAGTGATCCATTATTAGTTGCACCGAATGGTAGTTTAACAGGCGGTCCAATCGATTTAGTTGTTGGCGCTAGTGACACCAGTACATTCACAGGGAGTTATAACATTCAGCAGAGTGATATTAACAATGGAGAAGTAGTGAATAGTGCTACCGCTACAGGAAGTAGTCCAGGTAACACGGATGATGTAACAGATGTATCCGATGATCCAAATGACAATACGGATACTACAGATAGTGATAGTGATGGAGATGTAGAGGATAATACCGAGACAGATTTAGGTCAGAATCCAAACATTGCATTATTAAAGGCGGGATTATATGTTGATGCGAATGGCGATGGCGTTGTTAATGTCGGAGATCGAATTGACTATAGTTTTACAGTAACCAACAATGGTAATGTTGACTTGACAGGAATTACGATTAGTGATCCATTATTAGTTGCACCGAATGGTAGTTTAACAGGCGGTCCAATCGATTTAGTTGTTGGCGCTAGTGACACCAGTACATTCACAGGGAGTTATAACATTCAGCAGAGTGATATTAACAATGGAGAAGTAGTAAATAGTGCTACCGCTACAGGAAGTAGTCCAGGTAACACGGATGATGTAACAGATGTATCCGATGATCCAAATGACAATACGGATACTACAGATAGTGATAGTGATGGAGATGTAGAGGATAATACCGAGACAGATTTAGGTCAGAATCCAAACATTGCATTATTAAAGGCGGGATTATATGTTGATGCGAATGGCGATGGCGTTGTTAATGTCGGAGATCGAATTGACTATAGTTTTACAGTAACCAACAATGGTAATGTTGACTTGACAGGAATTACGATTAGTGATCCATTATTAGTTGCACCGAATGGTAGTTTAACAGGCGGTCCAATCGATTTAGTTGTTGGCGCTAGTGACACCAGTACATTCACAGGGAGTTATAACATTCAGCAGAGTGATATTAACAATGGAGAAGTAGTAAATAGTGCTACCGCTACAGGAAGTAGTCCAGGTAACACGGATGATGTAACAGATGTATCCGATGATCCAAATGACAATACGGATACTACAGATAGTGATAGTGATGGAGATGTAGAGGATAATACCGAGACAGATTTAGGTCAGAATCCAAACATTGCATTATTAAAGGCGGGATTATATGTTGATGCGAATGGCGATGGCGTTGTTAATGTCGGAGATCGAATTGACTATAGTTTTACAGTAACCAACAATGGTAATGTTGACTTGACAGGAATTACGATTAGTGATCCATTATTAGTTGCACCGAATGGTAGTTTAACAGGCGGTCCAATCGATTTAGTTGTTGGCGCTAGTGACACCAGTACATTCACAGGGAGTTATAACATTCAGCAGAGTGATATTAACAATGGAGAAGTAGTAAATAGTGCTACCGCTACAGGAAGTAGTCCAGGTAACACGGATGATGTAACAGATGTATCCGATGATCCAAATGACAATACGGATACTACAGATAGTGATAGTGATGGAGATGTAGAGGATAATACCGAGACAGATTTAGGTCAGAATCCAAACATTGCATTATTA
Source organism: Aquimarina sp. AD1 (assembly GCF_003443695.1). Lineage (NCBI taxonomy): Bacteria > Pseudomonadati > Bacteroidota > Flavobacteriia > Flavobacteriales > Flavobacteriaceae > Aquimarina > Aquimarina sp. AD1. Next base: position 5,263,465 of record NZ_CP031966.1, read on the forward strand.
AAGGCGGGATTATATGTTGATGCGAATGGCGATGGCGTTGTTAATGTCGGAGATCGAATTGACTATAGTTTTACAGTAACCAACAATGGTAATGTTGACTTGACAGGAATTACGATTAGTGATCCATTATTAGTTGCACCGAATGGTAGTTTAACAGGCGGTCCAATCGATTTAGTTGTTGGCGCTAGTGACACCAGTACATTCACAGGGAGTTATAACATTCAGCAGAGTGATATTAACAATGGAGAAGTAGTAAATAGTGCTACCGCTACAGGAAGTAGTCCAGGTAACACGGATGATGTAACAGATGTATCCGATGATCCAAATGACAATACGGATACTACAGATAGTGATAGTGATGGAGATGTAGAGGATAATACCGAGACAGATTTAGGTCAGAATCCAAACATTGCATTATTAAAGGCGGGATTATATGTTGATGCGAATGGCGATGGCGTTGTTAATGTCGGAGATCGAATTGACTATAGTTTTACAGTAACCAACAATGGTAATGTTGACTTGACAGGAATTACGATTAGTGATCCATTATTAGTTGCACCGAATGGTAGTTTAACAGGCGGTCCAATCGATTTAGTTGTTGGCGCTAGTGACACCAGTACATTCACAGGGAGTTATAACATTCAGCAGAGTGATATTAACAATGGAGAAGTAGTAAATAGTGCTACCGCTACAGGAAGTAGTCCAGGTAACACGGATGATGTAACAGATGTATCCGATGATCCAAATGACAATACGGATACTACAGATAGTGATAGTGATGGAGATGTAGAGGATAATACCGAGACAGATTTAGGTCAGAATCCAAACATTGCATTATTAAAGGCGGGATTATATGTTGATGCGAATGGCGATGGCGTTGTTAATGTCGGAGATCGAATTGACTATAGTTTTACAGTAACCAACAATGGTAATGTTGACTTGACAGGAATTACGATTAGTGATCCATTATTAGTTGCACCGAATGGTAGTTTAACAGGCGGTCCAATCGATTTAGTTGTTGGCGCTAGTGACACCAGTACATTCACAGGGAGTTATAACATTCAGCAGAGTGATATTAACAATGGAGAAGTAGTAAATAGTGCTACCGCTACAGGAAGTAGTCCAGGTAACACGGATGATGTAACAGATGTATCCGATGATCCAAATGACAATACGGATACTACAGATAGTGATAGTGATGGAGATGTAGAGGATAATACCGAGACAGATTTAGGTCAGAATCCAAACATTGCATTATTAAAGGCGGGATTATATGTTGATGCGAATGGCGATGGCGTTGTTAATGTCGGAGATCGAATTGACTATAGTTTTACAGTAACCAACAATGGTAATGTTGACTTGACAGGAATTACGATTAGTGATCCATTATTAGTTGCACCGAATGGTAGTTTAACAGGCGGTCCAATTGATTTAGTTGTTGGCGCTAGTGACACCAGTACATTCACAGGGAGTTATAACATTCAGCAGAGTGATATTAACAATGGAGAAGTAGTAAATAGTGCTACCGCTACAGGAAGTAGTCCAGGTAACACGGATGATGTAACAGATGTATCCGATGATCCAAATGACAATACGGATACTACAGATAGTGATAGTGATGGAGATGTAGAGGATAATACCGAGACAGATTTAGGTCAGAATCCAAACATTGCATTATTAAAGGCGGGATTATATGTTGATGCGAATGGCGATGGCGTTGTTAATGTCGGAGATCGAATTGACTATAGTTTTACAGTAACCAACAATGGTAATGTTGACTTGACAGGAATTACGATTAGTGATCCATTATTAGTTGCACCGAATGGTAGTTTAACAGGCGGTCCAATCGATTTAGTTGTTGGCGCTAGTGACACCAGTACATTCACAGGGAGTTATAACATTCAGCAGAGTGATATTAACAATGGAGAAGTAGTAAATAGTGCTACCGCTACAGGAAGTAGTCCAGGTAACACGGATGATGTAACAGATGTATCCGATGATCCAAATGACAATACGGATACTACAGATAGTGATAGTGATGGAGATGTAGAGGATAATACCGAGACAGATTTAGGTCAGAATCCAAACATTGCATTATTAAAGGCGGGATTATATGTTGATGCGAATGGCGATGGCGTTGTTAATGTCGGAGATCGAATTGACTATAGTTTTACAGTAACCAACAATGGTAATGTTGACTTGACAGGAATTACGATTAGTGATCCATTATTAGTTGCACCGAATGGTAGTTTAACAGGCGGTCCAATCGATTTAGTTGTTGGCGCTAGTGACACCAGTACATTCACAGGGAGTTATAACATTCAGCAGAGTGATATTAACAATGGAGAAGTAGTAAATAGTGCTACCGCTACAGGAAGTAGTCCAGGTAACACGGATGATGTAACAGATGTATCCGATGATCCAAATGACAATACGGATACTACAGATAGTGATAGTGATGGAGATGTAGAGGATAATACCGAGACAGATTTAGGTCAGAATCCAAACATTGCATTATTAAAGGCGGGATTATATGTTGATGCGAATGGCGATGGCGTTGTTAATGTCGGAGATCGAATTGACTATAGTTTTACAGTAACCAACAATGGTAATGTTGACTTGACAGGAATTACGATTAGTGATCCATTATTAGTTGCACCGAATGGTAGTTTAACAGGCGGTCCAATCGATTTAGTTGTTGGCGCTAGTGACACCAGTACATTCACAGGGAGTTATAACATTCAGCAGAGTGATATTAACAATGGAGAAGTAGTAAATAGTGCTACCGCTACAGGAAGTAGTCCAGGTAACACGGATGATGTAACAGATGTATCCGATGATCCAAATGACAATACGGATACTACAGATAGTGATAGTGATGGAGATGTAGAGGATAATACCGAGACAGATTTAGGTCAGAATCCAAACATTGCATTATTAAAGGCGGGATTATATGTTGATGCGAATGGCGATGGCGTTGTTAATGTCGGAGATCGAATTGACTATAGTTTTACAGTAACCAACAATGGTAATGTTGACTTGACAGGAATTACGATTAGTGATCCATTATTAGTTGCACCGAATGGTAGTTTAACAGGCGGTCCAATCGATTTAGTTGTTGGCGCTAGTGACACCAGTACATTCACAGGGAGTTATAACATTCAGCAGAGTGATATTAACAATGGAGAAGTAGTAAATAGTGCTACCGCTACAGGAAGTAGTCCAGGTAACACGGATGATGTAACAGATGTATCCGATGATCCAAATGACAATACGGATACTACAGATAGTGATAGTGATGGAGATGTAGAGGATAATACCGAGACAGATTTAGGTCAGAATCCAAACATTGCATTATTAAAGGCGGGATTATATGTTGATGCGAATGGCGATGGCGTTGTTAATGTCGGAGATCGAATTGACTATAGTTTTACAGTAACCAACAATGGTAATGTTGACTTGACAGGAATTACGATTAGTGATCCATTATTAGTTGCACCGAATGGTAGTTTAACAGGCGGTCCAATTGATTTAGTTGTTGGCGCTAGTGACACCAGTACATTCACAGGGAGTTATAACATTCAGCAGAGTGATATTAACAATGGAGAAGTAGTGAATAGTGCTACCGCTACAGGAAGTAGTCCAGGTAACACGGATGATGTAACAGATGTATCCGATGATCCAAATGACAATACGGATACTACAGATAGTGATAGTGATGGAGATGTAGAGGATAATACCGAGACAGATTTAGGTCAGAATCCAAACATTGCATTATTAAAGGCGGGATTATATGTTGATGCGAATGGCGATGGCGTTGTTAATGTCGGAGATCGAATTGACTATAGTTTTACAGTAACCAACAATGGTAATGTTGACTTGACAGGAATTACGATTAGTGATCCATTATTAGTTGCACCGAATGGTAGTTTAACAGGCGGTCCAATCGATTTAGTTGTTGGCGCTAGTGACACCAGTACATTCACAGGGAGTTATAACATTCAGCAGAGTGATATTAACAATGGAGAAGTAGTAAATAGTGCTACCGCTACAGGAAGTAGTCCAGGTAACACGGATGATGTAACAGATGTATCCGATGATCCAAATGACAATACGGATACTACAGATAGTGATAGTGATGGAGATGTAGAGGATAATACCGAGACAGATTTAGGTCAGAATCCAAACATTGCATTATTAAAGGCGGGATTATATGTTGATGCGAATGGCGATGGCGTTGTTAATGTCGGAGATCGAATTGACTATAGTTTTACAGTAACCAACAATGGTAATGTTGACTTGACAGGAATTACGATTAGTGATCCATTATTAGTTGCACCGAATGGTAGTTTAACAGGCGGTCCAATTGATTTAGTTGTTGGCGCTAGTGACACCAGTACATTCACAGGGAGTTATAACATTCAGCAGAGTGATATTAACAATGGAGAAGTAGTAAATAGTGCTACCGCTACAGGAAGTAGTCCAGGTAACACGGATGATGTAACAGATGTATCCGATGATCCAAATGACAATACGGATACTACAGATAGTGATAGTGATGGAGATGTAGAGGATAATACCGAGACAGATTTAGGTCAGAATCCAAACATTGCATTATTAAAGGCGGGATTATATGTTGATGCGAATGGCGATGGCGTTGTTAATGTCGGAGATCGAATTGACTATAGTTTTACAGTAACCAACAATGGTAATGTTGACTTGACAGGAATTACGATTAGTGATCCATTATTAGTTGCACCGAATGGTAGTTTAACAGGCGGTCCAATTGATTTAGTTGTTGGCGCTAGTGACACCAGTACATTCACAGGGAGTTATAACATTCAGCAGAGTGATATTAACAATGGAGAAGTAGTGAATAGTGCTACCGCTACAGGAAGTAGTCCAGGTAACACGGATGATGTAACAGATGTATCCGATGATCCAAATGACAATACGGATACTACAGATAGTGATAGTGATGGAGATGTAGAGGATAATACCGAGACAGATTTAGGTCAGAATCCAAACATTGCATTATTAAAGGCGGGATTATATGTTGATGCGAATGGCGATGGCGTTGTTAATGTCGGAGATCGAATTGACTATAGTTTTACAGTAACCAACAATGGTAATGTTGACTTGACAGGAATTACGATTAGTGATCCATTATTAGTTGCACCGAATGGTAGTTTAACAGGCGGTCCAATCGATTTAGTTGTTGGCGCTAGTGACACCAGTACATTCACAGGGAGTTATAACATTCAGCAGAGTGATATTAACAATGGAGAAGTAGTAAATAGTGCTACCGCTACAGGAAGTAGTCCAGGTAACACGGATGATGTAACAGATGTATCCGATGATCCAAATGACAATACGGATACTACAGATAGTGATAGTGATGGAGATGTAGAGGATAATACCGAGACAGATTTAGGTCAGAATCCAAACATTGCATTATTAAAGGCGGGATTATATGTTGATGCGAATGGCGATGGCGTTGTTAATGTCGGAGATCGAATTGACTATAGTTTTACAGTAACCAACAATGGTAATGTTGACTTGACAGGAATTACGATTAGTGATCCATTATTAGTTGCACCGAATGGTAGTTTAACAGGCGGTCCAATTGATTTAGTTGTTGGCGCTAGTGACACCAGTACATTCACAGGGAGTTATAACATTCAGCAGAGTGATATTAACAATGGAGAAGTAGTGAATAGTGCTACCGCTACAGGAAGTAGTCCAGGTAACACGGATGATGTAACAGATGTATCCGATGATCCAAATGACAATACGGATACTACAGATAGTGATAGTGATGGAGATGTAGAGGATAATACCGAGACAGATTTAGGTCAGAATCCAAACATTGCATTATTAAAGGCGGGATTATATGTTGATGCGAATGGCGATGGCGTTGTTAATGTCGGAGATCGAATTGACTATAGTTTTACAGTAACCAACAATGGTAATGTTGACTTGACAGGAATTACGATTAGTGATCCATTATTAGTTGCACCGAATGGTAGTTTAACAGGCGGTCCAATCGATTTAGTTGTTGGCGCTAGTGACACCAGTACATTCACAGGGAGTTATAACATTCAGCAGAGTGATATTAACAATGGAGAAGTAGTAAATAGTGCTACCGCTACAGGAAGTAGTCCAGGTAACACGGATGATGTAACAGATGTATCCGATGATCCAAATGACAATACGGATACTACAGATAGTGATAGTGATGGAGATGTAGAGGATAATACCGAGACAGATTTAGGTCAGAATCCAAACATTGCATTATTAAAGGCGGGATTATATGTTGATGCGAATGGCGATGGCGTTGTTAATGTCGGAGATCGAATTGACTATAGTTTTACAGTAACCAACAATGGTAATGTTGACTTGACAGGAATTACGATTAGTGATCCATTATTAGTTGCACCGAATGGTAGTTTAACAGGCGGTCCAATCGATTTAGTTGTTGGCGCTAGTGACACCAGTACATTCACAGGGAGTTATAACATTCAGCAGAGTGATATTAACAATGGAGAAGTAGTAAATAGTGCTACCGCTACAGGAAGTAGTCCAGGTAACACGGATGATGTAACAGATGTATCCGATGATCCAAATGACAATACGGATACTACAGATAGTGATAGTGATGGAGATGTAGAGGATAATACCGAGACAGATTTAGGTCAGAATCCAAACATTGCATTATTAAAGGCGGGATTATATGTTGATGCGAATGGCGATGGCGTTGTTAATGTCGGAGATCGAATTGACTATAGTTTTACAGTAACCAACAATGGTAATGTTGACTTGACAGGAATTACGATTAGTGATCCATTATTAGTTGCACCGAATGGTAGTTTAACAGGCGGTCCAATCGATTTAGTTGTTGGCGCTAGTGACACCAGTACATTCACAGGGAGTTATAACATTCAGCAGAGTGATATTAACAATGGAGAAGTAGTGAATAGTGCTACCGCTACAGGAAGTAGTCCAGGTAACACGGATGATGTAACAGATGTATCCGATGATCCAAATGACAATACGGATACTACAGATAGTGATAGTGATGGAGATGTAGAGGATAATACCGAGACAGATTTAGGTCAGAATCCAAACATTGCATTATTAAAGGCGGGATTATATGTTGATGCGAATGGCGATGGCGTTGTTAATGTCGGAGATCGAATTGACTATAGTTTTACAGTAACCAACAATGGTAATGTTGACTTGACAGGAATTACGATTAGTGATCCATTATTAGTTGCACCGAATGGTAGTTTAACAGGCGGTCCAATCGATTTAGTTGTTGGCGCTAGTGACACCAGTACATTCACAGGGAGTTATAACATTCAGCAGAGTGATATTAACAATGGAGAAGTAGTAAATAGTGCTACCGCTACAGGAAGTAGTCCAGGTAACACGGATGATGTAACAGATGTATCCGATGATCCAAATGACAATACGGATACTACAGATAGTGATAGTGATGGAGATGTAGAGGATAATACCGAGACAGATTTAGGTCAGAATCCAGAATTAACCTTAGTTAAAACAGGAGTGGCTAGTGGTTCTAATGTAGGAGATGTTATTACATACACTTTTACAGTTACTAATACAGGAAATGTAACAATTGATAATATCTTCATAGATGATATGCTAACAGGAAGTATTAATCTACCAGTTACACCATCTATTTTAGCTCCAGGAGAAACAGGAACGGCAACTGCTACTTATGCAATTTCACAAGCTGATATTAACAATGGAGAAGTGATCAATAGTGCAACTGTAATTGGAGATGATCCTGATGATAATGATGTTATCGATATATCTGATAATGGAGATGAGACTGTTGATGATAATGGAGATAATGACCCTACAAATGATGAGACGATTACGGATATTGAACAGCTACCTAATTTAGCTTTAACTAAGACAGGTTTCTATGTTGATGTTAATGGTGATGATCTGCCAAATGTAGGCGATGAGATTCAGTATACCTTTACGGTAGAGAACACAGGTAATGTTGATGTTACTAATATTATTCTTACAGATCCATTACCAGGTATTGTTGTTACTGGAGGTCCAATAGATCTAGCAGTTGGTGAGATAGATATGACCACATTCACTGCTACTTATGTATTAACGGCAGAGGATATTCTATTAGGAGAAGTTATAAACCAAGCTACAGTGACTGGTCAGGATCCAAATGGAGATGATGTTATTGATCTTTCTGATGATCCTACAGATACAACAGATGTAGATCTTGATAATGACGGAGATGCAGAAGATGAGACGGTAACAATTATTGAAGGAGTGTTTACAGATCCTGATGATCCAATCATAATCTATACTGGTATAACCCCTAATGGAGATGGAATTAATGATGATTTCAGGATTGTAGGGTTAAGAAATTTCCCAGATAATACATTAAGAATCTATAACAGATGGGGAGTTCAGGTATTTGAAGAGGATGGTTATGAGCAACCAGGTGTAGAATTGTTTGCAGGAATAAGTAATGGAAGAGTTACTATTTCACAGAACAACAAGTTGCCTGTAGGTACCTATTATTATGTTTTAGAATACATAAATGCTAGAGGAGTAAATACGTATAAAGCAGGTTACTTATATATTAACAGATAAATTTATATTTGGAATAGTATATATTTGTTATTCCCTAAATCAAATTATAATACTTATGAATAGACTATTAACAATATTTATGCTGATTGCGTGTAGCTTAATTTCCAATTATGCTGTTGCCCAACAAGACGCTCAGTATACTCAGTATATGTATAATACAATTAGTGTAAATCCTGCTTATGCAGGTAGTCGAGGAGTTATGAGTATAATGGGTTTACATCGTAGTCAATGGGTAGGACTGGATGGAGCTCCACGCACTCAAACATTAACTCTAAATACACCCATAGGAGATAATAATCGAGTTGGATTAGGCTTGTCAATTGTAAATGACGAGATCGGACCCACTGATGAAACATATTTTGATATTGATTTTTCTTATACTATTCCTACTTCGGATACCGGGAAATTAAGTTTTGGAATAAAGGCAGGTGGACATTTATTAAATGTGGATTTTGATCGATTGTCACAGTTTGATACTGGAGATCCTCTTTTTAATAATGGAAATATAGATAATAAATTTAGCCCTAATGTTGGTGCTGGTATTTATTATCATACTGATAAGTTTTATTTAGGATTAAGTGCTCCTAATTTATTAGAGACAGATCATTTTGATGAAAGCGCAGCGATAGATAGTAATGGAAACTCCTCATTTATAGCAGAAGAAAGAATTAATTATTATTTAATAGCGGGTCATGTTTTTGATTTAAGTGATACTGTAAAGTTTAAACCAGCGATTTTAAGTAAGTTAGTTTTTGGAGCTCCTCTGCAAGTAGATTTATCGGCTAACTTCTTGTTGTATGATAAACTTACTCTTGGGGTAGGATATAGATGGAGTGCAGCATTTAGTGCGATGGCTGGGTTCCAGGTATCAGATTCTTTAATGATCGGATTTGCATATGATAAGGAGTCTACAGAATTGGGTAGAACACAGTTTAATGATGGAAGTTATGAAGTTATGTTACGTTTTGAATTATTTAGAAAATATAACAGAATGCTAACTCCTCGTTTCTTTTAATTAGAATTAATAGTTTTTCTGATTAATCATAGAGTTTAGATTAGTTATTTTTATAGTATACAATATATAGCCAAAATAAAATGAAGGGATTATTACACAAGTTAGTGTTTGTTTTTGTTGTGTTTTTCTTTGTAGGTGCTACATTTTCTCAAGAAAGAAAATTGAAGACCGCTCAAAGTCAATATGATAAATATGAATATATTAATGCGCAAGAGACATACCTTAAAGTAGTTAAGAAAGGATATAAAAGTGCAGATCTTTATAAGAATCTAGGGAATAGCTACTACTTTAATAGTCAATTCGAAGAAGCTTCTAAGTGGTATGAAGAATTGGTAAATTCCTATCCAAGCGAAGTAGAACCTGAATATTATTTCAGATATGCTCAAACGTTAAAATCTGTTGGAAGATATGATGATGCAGATGTATTTATGAATAAGTTTGTAGAAGCGAGTTCAGATGATCAAAGAGCGCAATTGTTTGAAGAAGAACCTAACTATCTTAAAAGAATAGATTTCCAATCAGGAAGGTTCGAAATTGAGAATTCTTCTATTAATTCTTCATATACTGATTTTGGTTCGGCTTTTTTCGGAAGATTTATAGTTTTTAGTTCCTCGAGAGATACTCTTTTATTTAAGAAAACGCTTCATCAATGGAATGAAGAACCATTTTTGGATCTTTATAGAGCAGAATATAACCCCACTAATGGAGAACTTTCTGAAATTGAAAAGTTTGATAGTAAGATAAATAGTAAATTTCACGAGTCTACACCCATTTTTTCTAAAGATGGTAATACAGTTTATTTTACAAGAAATAACTATGACGGTAGAAAATATGGCAGTGATAAGAAAGGAACTAATCGATTAAAAATTTATCGTTCTTATAAGAATACTCAAGGTAGTTGGACGACTCCACAAAATTTACCGTTTAATAGTGATCAATACTCCACTGCACATCCAACGTTAAGTTTAGATGAGAAAACATTGTATTTCTCTTCGGATATGCCTGGAGGAGAAGGTCAATCAGACATTTACGAAATAGCGATTAATTCTGATGGGAGTTTTGGAGAACCTAAAAACTTAGGAAATAGAATTAATACAGAAGGAAAAGAAACTTTTCCCTTCGTTAGCATTAACAATGATTTATACTTTGCTTCGGATGGTCACATTGGACTTGGTGGTTTAGATGTTTATGTAACTCGATTAAACCCTCAAACAGATGAAGAAAAGTTAATTGTTAACATAGGTAAACCTGTGAACAGTCCTGATGACGATTTTGCTTTTATTGTAGATGATGAGTCTAAAAGAGGATATTTTTCTTCGAATAGAGAAGGAGGAAGAGGGAAAGATGATATTTATAGTTTTCTGCAGTTAGAAGATCTTAAAAGTTTCTGTGAGATTACTATTACAGGTGTTGTTAAGGATAAAGATACTCAAGAATTACTTTCTGGAGCGAAGGTTTCAATCTATGATAGTAGTAATAATCTATTAGAAAGCTTTATTGTCGGAGATGATGCATCATATAGTCATATAGTTAAATGTAGCTCTAAGTACTTCGTACGTGCAGAAAAAGAAGAGTATTTAACATTAGAAAAGCTAGTGAGTACTCCAGGAAAAACAGAAACTTTAGATGTGCCATTATTGTTAGAGAAAAAGATCAAAACTGCTGATGTTGGAGATGATCTTGCTAAAGTATTATCGTTAAACCCTATTTACTTTGATTTTGATCAATATTATATTCGTCCTGATGCTGCTATAGAATTAGCAAAAGTTATCGAAGTAATGAATCAATATCCAGATATGAAAATCGATGTAAGATCTCATACCGATAGTCATGGAAATGATGATTACAACCTTTGGTTATCTGACGAAAGAGCAAAATCTACCGTAAAATATATGGTATCTAAAGGAATTGCAGCGAATAGATTAACCAGTAAAGGATATGGAGAAACACAACCTGTTAATGATTGTGGAAATGAATCTAATTGTAAAAAATCAGAATATCAGCTAAATAGACGAAGTGAATTTATAATCGTTAAATAATAGTATACTTACATAGATTACTAATAAAACTTAATTAAATTAAAAAAACACCTTTACGAGAGTAAGGTGTTTTTTTATTATACAGGTAAACAATTCTTTAATTTATGTCAAAAAATGCATAGATTATGAATTGCTATTACGATTTCGTAGCTTTGAGCCAATACAAAGCAATGAAAGAAGAAAAAGTCATTTTAGTTAACGAAAATGATGAGCAAATTGGGTTGATGCCTAAACTTGAAGCACACGAGAAAGCTATATTACATAGAGCATTTTCAGTATTTATTCTTAATGAAAAAAAAGAACTAATGTTGCAGCAAAGAGCTCATCACAAGTACCATTCGCCAGGTTTATGGACAAATACTTGTTGCAGTCATCAACGAGAAGGAGAAAGTAATATTCAGGCTGGAACAAGAAGATTAGAGGAAGAAATGGGATTTACTACACCTCTTAAAGAAACAATATCATTTATATATAAAGCACCTTTTGATAATGGACTTACAGAACATGAGTTGGATCATGTGTTAGTTGGTCAGTATGAAGAGGATCCTATTATTAATTCAGATGAAGTCTCGGATTGGAAATGGATGCATATAGAAGATGTTAAAAAGGATATTATTGAGAATCCTAATAGCTATACGGCTTGGTTTAAGATTATTTTTGATAAATTTTATGAACATATAGTAATATGAGAATAAAGGCTTGTAGAAAAGCGCATTTTAATGCCGCACATAGATTGTATAGGAAAGATTGGAGTGATGAAAAGAACACTCAAGTTTTCGGAAAATGCAGCAATCCTAGATATCATGGGCATAACTATGAATTAGTAGTAGCGGTTATAGGAGATGTAGATCCAGAAACAGGTTTCTTAATAGATTTGAAAATTTTAAAAGATTATATTAAGTCTGAAGTTGAAGATTATATGGATCATAAAAACCTTAATGAAGAGGTAAAAGAATTTGAAAAATTAAATCCAACTGCGGAAAATATCGCCTTTGTAATTTGGAATAGACTTCGTAAAAAGCTAGATTTAAGGTATGATATCGAGGTTACATTATTCGAAACTCCTCGAAATTATGTAATATACGACGGTAAATAAAATCATTTATGGCCTTAGAATTAGGAAGCAAAATTCCCCAATTTTCAGCAATCAAAGATGATGGGGGCGATTTTCATAGCGTTGATTATATTGGTAAAATTCCATTGGTAATTTATTTTTATCCCAAAAACTTCACTCCTGGTTGTATAAAAGAAGCTTGTGATTTTAGAGATAGTTACGAAGATTTTAAGAAAGAAGGAGTAGAAGTAATAGGGATAAGTGCAGATAATGTCAAATCTCACGAAAGATTTAAGACTAAATATAGTTTGCCTTTTATTTTTTTATCAGATACCGACGGTAGTTTAAGAAAGCTTTTTGGTGTTAAGTCAGGTTTGTTTGGAGTATTACCAGGAAGAGAAACATATGTTATAGATAAAGAAGGAGTGGTTAGGTTAAAATTTAATAGCATTAACGCTTCGAAACATTTAAAAGAAGCTATTAAAACTGTCAAAAAAATAATGAATGAGTAACGATTCACTTTACATGCTTAAGTTTCAGCCCATTTTAAAGGAAAAAATATGGGGAGGCTCCAAATTAAATAATCTTTTAGGAAAGAAGTCTGAGAGCTCTTTTGTTGGAGAAAGTTGGGAAATAAGTGATGTAGAAGGAGATTGTTCGGTTGTTATTAATGGTGAATTTGAAGGAAAAACACTAAAAGAACTTTTGGCTAATTATCAAGAAGAATTGATAGGACAAAAGAACTTTGATAGATTTGGAGCAAAATTTCCTTTACTAATAAAATTTATAGATGCTAAACAGGATCTTTCCGTACAGTTACATCCTGGTGACGAAATCGCTAAAGCGAAGCATAATTCTTTAGGTAAAACTGAGATGTGGTATATTACGCAAGCTGATAAAGAAGCAAACATTATAATAGGCTTTAATCAAAAAGTAAATTCTGAATTATATCAAAAACATGTTGCCGATAAGACGATCAAGGATATTTTACATTATGAGTCGGTTACCGAAGGAGACACCTTTTTTGTGTATTCAGGGTTGATACACGCAATAGGAAAAGGAGTGCTGTTAGCAGAAATACAGCAAACATCTGATATTACTTATCGAGTTTATGATTGGGATCGTAAAGATTCTGATGGTAACTACAGAGAATTACATCAACAAGATGCTTTAGAGGCAATTGATTTTAGTAATAATTCTGATTATAAAGTTGAGTATACTTCAAAAAAAAATCAAATTACTGATTTAGTTCAATGCCCACACTTTATTACGAACCTTGTAGAAGTGGATAAAGAAATTTCTATGTCACATACTAAACTAGATTCTTTTGTAATATATATGTGTGTAAAAGGTAAAGCTCAGTTAATAAATGGGTCTCAAAAAGTTACTATTGTTGTTGGAGAGACAATTTTAGTTCCCGCTTCGATAAAAGAAATTAACTTGATTTCTGAAGGGGCAAAACTACTACAAGTCTATATTTAAAAGTAAAACCGTTTGATAAATGGTTTAAAAGACTAATTTTGCATAAAATATTTTAGAAAATGGCAAATAAAAGAAATCTTAAGAAAGATATTAACTACGTATTAGGGGATATCATAGAAGAAGTATACATCTGGGAAGAGAATAATCCAGATAAAGATAAAAAGGCAGGAGAAGTTATTATAGATGAGGCAATCAATTCTTTTGATGCTTTTATGGCAAGAGTTAGTGATCGTAATGTAGAAAATGCGGCAAAGCACTTTAAATCTATCAAAGAAGATTTAGAAAAAACAGCGAAGTCTTTAGCTGAAAAAGTAAATTCATTATAATTTTTTTTAAAAAGTATTTGCAAATATGATTTCAGAAATTATATTTGCAACCGCTTTGCCGATGTAGCTCAGCTGGCTAGAGCAGCTGATTTGTAATCAGCAGGTCGTGGGTTCGAGTCCCTCCATCGGCTCTTAGTAGTGTAAGTCCCAATTCCTGAAGGAGTTGGGATTTTTTTTATTGGATAAATTTCCAATTAGAATAGAAATTTAGTTCGAGTTAAATATCTTTCTTAATACGTTCTATTAAATAAACAACCCTAATCTTCTTTAGAAGTTTAGGGCTATTAATGTATTAAGTGATATCACTTACTATTTTTTAATAACGTTTTCACCAAAAAAAATGTGAGATAACTTTTTAGATACAGCAGTTATAGTAAGGATAACTTGGTGTATTTGGATTAGCGGGATGAAAGTAACATCCAGGAATGTAAGTCGCTCCGCATGCTGGATTATTAACTAAATCAGTAGTTGTACAACAAGACAATGAAGGATTACAGCATCCACCGCCTCCAGAACCAGGACGTCCTCCTCCAGAAATACCTTTTTGTTCTTTTCTATTTAATTGTTGAGCCCCTTTTAAGTTTAAAATTTTTTTTAACATAATTGTAGTTTAAAGAGTTAATTGTGAGTCAATTAAGTTAATAAAAATTGTTTTAAGTACCTTGCGGTATTTCTGTCAATATTTTATGGTTAAATTCCGATGTTATTGTTTTTAGAAAAATATATTTACTGATCTTTTTCTACTCTTTCAGCTTCTTTTGTTTTTCTCTCTTTTAAGTAATCAGTTAGTTGTTTGCCATATATTGATTTTTTAACTTTTGGAGATAATGATTTTGCTACAGTATCTAGATATTTAATATTGGCGTCAAAAACTTCGTGAAGAGTTATGTATGGAGCTACTTCTAGTTTTCTATTATTGATGGCAAAATTGATAGTGTACAAATATTTTTGTCGAAGTAGATTTTTGTAAGCGATATCGTTTTTAGCTAATTTTTCATCATCATTCTGTTTCTTTGCCTCATAATCTTCTTTTATGATTCTTAGATTTCTTTCTTTGAATCTTTTATTCATTTTGTTGTACTCAATCAATTTAGTTTGATTTTTGCCTCCGGCAATAATTGCCTCTTTTTCAAAACCATTCAGAGAAGTGTTGATCGTAATTACTCCAGGCTCTGCAAAAAAATCAATACGATCATTAAATTGAGTTCCATCATGTTTATCTAAAAATAAATAATGAATTTCAGGTTCTTGAACAGTAGTTTGAAATGTAAACTGAGGATCTCCATCGATAACTAAAGAATCTAAATTTATTAAGATAGTATCTTTAATTTTTTGAAGATATAATGTTCCTTTTTTAAGTCCTTTTACTGTTCCGTTTATAGAAACATTTCCTTCTTTTTTAGGAGAACTACAACTTAGGATGAGAGTAGATAACAATAATATGGTAAAAAATTGTCGCATTGATGGGTTTTTAATTTTGAAAAAATCGAATACAAAGATGCTATAAATTAGATTGAAAAACTAACTTCCAGAAGCAATTTGCATTAATATTGTACATAGAATTGCACCATAGGTTCCTACCACATAACCAAACACAGCTAAGAGTACGCCAACTGTTGCTAGTGATGGATGAAATGCTGCTGCCACGACTGGAGCTGATGCTGCTCCTCCTACATTGGCTTGGCTACCTACAGCAAGGAAAAAGTAGGGTGCCTTTATTAATTTAGCAACTCCAATTAAAAGAAGCGCATGTATGGTCATCCAACCCAACCCAATTCCAATTAATCCAGGATTTTCTAATATCATTTTCAAATCCATTTTCATTCCAATCGTTGCAACTAGAATGTAAATAAAAATACTGCCGATTTTACTAGCTCCTGCTCCTTCATATTTTTTCGCTTTAGTGTATGATAATAGAATTCCAATAGCGGTTGCTATAGTAATCATCCAAAAGAATTGAGATGTAAAGGATGATAGGGCAGAGCTTTTGTCATTAAATACTTCGAAATTGTTCGATAAAAATCCAGACATTCCATTTGCTCCCCAATGTGCTAAGCCTACGGTTGTAAAAGCGATAGATAACATAATTATATAATCCGTTAACGTAGGGTTTCTATTAACGCTTTCTGCATAAGAGGATACCTTTTCTTTTAGTGATTCAATGGCACTACTATCCGCTTTTAGCCATTTGTCAATTTTTTTACTTTTTCCAATACCAATTAGTAAAATAGCCATCCAAAGGTTTGCTACTACGATATCTACTAGTACCATACCTCCATATTTATCAGGATTATATTCGTAAATTTCTAACATAGCGGCTTGATTAGCTCCTCCACCAATCCAACTACCAGCAAGTGTAGATAAGCCTCTCCAGACCGCATCAAAACCAGCACCTCCAACAGTTTCTGGAGAAATCAAAGAGATTAATAAAATAGCGATAGGTCCTCCTATTATAATACCTATAGTTCCTGTAGCGAACATAATTAAGGCTTTTGGTCCTAAATTAAAGATTGCTTTTAAATCTATACTAAGTGTCATTAATACTAGAGAAGCTGGTAATAAGTATCTACTGGCTATATAATATACATTGGAGGATTTTTCGATAATCTCTCCGTCAGTACCTAGTTCTTTCCATTCAGGAGATATAATTCCTAAGGAGTTAAATATAGCTGGGAGTAAATAACAAAGTAATAGTGCAGGAACAAATTTATAAAACCCTTGCCAAAAACCTGTTTTAATTGATGAAGTGTAAAAAACAAGACCTAAGCATAGCATTAGAATTCCAAAAACAATGGTGTCATTGGTAAAAAAAGGAACATTTTCCATAGTGTGAGTTCATTATATTGTGAGATGCGTTGCAAAATACAATTTTTGGATTAAAATTAAATTAACTTCCTAATGTGAGTTAATCATTAATCCAGCTCTTTAAAATTGCTATCTGTCCTTCAGTAGCGTTAGGATTCTGTTTAAGAATTATTTTTTCTACTGCAGGGGGAATTACTTTAGAAGTAAGTTTTAAAATATTTTGATCTCGTTCGATTGTAAAAACAACATCATCACCAATATTCCATTTATTAGAATCACTAAAAAGATCATAAATGTTTTTTATGGTATATGTTTTACTATCTATGCTTAATAGAATATCTCCTCTTTTTATTCCTACTTTTTTTAGAAAGTTATTACGTTCTGCCCCAGCAGTAAAAACTACCTTTTTAGTAGTTTCAGAACCTTTTATAAAGGGTTCTTGTTCATGAATGAAATATTCAGAAGGAATTTCTACAGTATTGTATATCAATCCAGCTTTTTTTAAGTAATATCCATAATCGATAGGGGTATTATTAATAACATGAGATTTTAGAAAATCTGCTACTTCTGGATAAGAAAGTTCTTCTATCACCTTTATTAATTCATCATCTTTAAAAGGACTTTTATTTCCAAATCTTCCTGATAACCCTTTTATAAGATCAACAATACCATAAACTCCTTTACTTTTTTCTCGCATTATTATATCGATACACATGGAAATTAGAGCACCCTTTTCATAGACGTTGCCATAATTTTCTAAATATGGATCTTGTAATATGTTTTTACTCATTTCCGCAAAAGAAAAGCTTTGATCAAAATTTTTAGAATTATTTATTTTTTCTAAAATTCTTTCAAAAAATTCTTCTTTTTCAATGAGTGCTTGATTAATCTGAAATAATAAAGAAAAATATTCAACTGTACCCTCATACAACCATAAATGCTTTGACATTTTTGGATTATTATAGTCAAAATCATGAATCTCTTCAGAGTGTATACTTAATGGAGTTATGATATGAAAAAACTCGTGCGAAACAACATCTGTCAGCGATTCATTCAGTTTTTGTAATGGTATCGATTCAGGAAGTACAACAACTGTAGAAGTATTATGTTCTAAGGCTCCAAAACCTTTAGCATCATCACTTTTAGAAGAAGAAAGGTAAAGTATAACACTATATTTTTTTGTCGTATTGATATATCCTAAAAAATTCTTTTGCGCTCTGATCATGCGTTCCATTTGTGGCATTAATTGCGCAGCACGATGAAGTTTGGTAGGAGAGTAAACACTTAATAAAACCTCAATTTCATTAATATTAAAAGTTATTTTGTCCGGAAAGGAATACATTATGGGAGAATCAGCTAAATCAGCATATCTCTTAAAAATAAAAACATCTGTATCATATAAAGCTCCTGCTTGAGGCTCTTTTGGTAGATATTCAGATAAAGAAGTTGAAGCTTCCATATCTATAGGATGTTTGATAAAAAGGTTGTACTTATTTTCTTTTTTGTTGTCAAAATATCCTACAAAAGCATATAGGTTAAGAACGAAATTTTTGTTTTGTAGAATATTTGTTCCTGTAGGAGAGAATATTTGATGGTCATTTTCTGTGTCAAAAGTATCGTTCACTAAATAAGTTATGGAACTTAATTGTTTTGCACTGTTTATTTTCCAGCGATTATCTCCGCGTTTTTTTACAGACAATTCATTGCCCTCATTATCGAAAGCTTTAAAATCTTCGATGTATTTTCCATAATTATTGTTTTGGTATGTTCCGGGAACAATTTTGGGCAGGTAATAACTGATTGTATCTGAGTTTATGCTATTGATTTTTAATTCTACCTTTACTTTATCATCTATTATATTTACTAAATCTAAGGATGCAATAATTGGTGTAGTATCTACTTTTATTGCAGATTTTGTTGGTTTGCAACCTGTAAAAGAGTAGATAATAAAAATGTAAAATATTAGAATTCTAATCAGAGTAATTTTTTTTAGCACAAGTATTAGATATTGTTTTTTATATATGTAGCAACACCATCTTCTTTTCCGGGTAGTGTTATTACATCAGCAATTTTTAATGTTTCAGGTTTCGCATTGGCAACAGCTACTCCGGTACCAACAGCTTTTATCATAGCAATATCGTTATAATTATCGCCAAAAGCTACTGCTTCAGATAGAGAAATTTTATAATGCTTAGTAAGCAGTAATTCAATCGCAGTTAATTTTGAAATACTTTTATGAGCAATTTCAATATATGTAGGCTTTGATCTATATAAGTGTAATGTTTCGCTAAAATGTGTTTTTAAAAAAATAAATGCTTCTTCAATATATTTTTCATCCCCCATACACATGATCTTATGAGCTCCTTTATTTTCGACTTTCCATTCTTCGATAACTTTTTTTGTTGATTTTACAACTGGAGTTACTTTAGTATTTTGTGATTCTCTATTTGCCCAAAAATCCATTTCAGGAACAAACCAATCATCATTATGATATAAGCTTATATGAAATGAGTTCTTGTTATTAAAGTTGTTCAACTCCTGTATTATATCCGGATGTATAAAAGTAGAATGAATAGGTTTTTTGTCTACTAAAACTAACCCCCCATTATAACAAATTAGTGGAAGATGGGTAATATCCAATTCTTCTTGTAAATGTGTCATAGCACTTGGCATACGAGAAGAAATTAATATGACAGGGATAGTATCTTTTATTCGCTTTATTTCTGAAATAGTAAATTCAGAAAGTTCTCTTTCCGGGTTAAGAAGTGTTCCGTCAATATCAGAAAATACAATACGATGTGAATTCAATTAAATTAGCTTAGGGTTAATGATTCTTCTAATTGGTTAGTCTTTTACGAAGTTAACAATACTAGTGGTAACTTCTGGCATAATTTTAAGCCAGTATTCGTTATAAGATTTATGGTTTTCTAGTCTACTACCTTTTATTTCTCTAAGTATATGATTCATATTTTCTATGATCACATACTCCGCATTAGGAACAGCCTCTTTCAATTTTTCTGCTTCAGAGACTTCTACTTGTAGATCTTTATCACCTTGTAATATTAGAATTGGTATTTCTAGGTTCTGTATCTCTTCAGAAGGAGTATACTTAATCCAAGATTTCATAAAAGGCTGTAATTGATAACCAAATATAGATTCTAAAGCTGGATCGTAATCTGTAGCTCTTCCTTTTTCTTTTAATTCAGTAAAAGCTACCGCAGCACTTTTATCCAACCCAGGTGCTTGTTTTTCTAATTGTTGTATTACAATTTGGTCTACCGATTGTGCATTTCCAGCAATTGATATAAAACCATCAACGTTTTCCTGGCCAGCTACAATCCCGATTAAAGAACCTTGTCCATGACCCGCCAAAATGACCTTTGTGTAATTACCATTTTCCTTGAAGTATTTAACTATTGCTTGCGCATCTTGAATAAAATGTTCTAATAAAATTTCGTGCTCTCTAATTCCATAAGCATCAATTTTAAACAATCTTTTGTCATAACGATACGATGCTACGCCTTTCTTTGCTAGTGCTATAGCTAATAATTTAAAAGCATCATTTTTAGACATTCTGTCATTACCCTCTCTATTGATAGCTCCAGCATCCATAATAAAAATAACGAGAGGAACATTATCATCGGAGTATGGAGTTGTTAATGTACCTTCGATAAGACGGTTAACTCTAACGGTCGCAGAATTGTATTCTTTTTCTTCTTTCTCTTGAGCCAAACAAAATGTTGTAAAAGCAATCAGAAATAATGAAAATCTTATTTTCATATATATTGGGGTTTATGAGATATGTCTTTATGAAACGATAAATATGCTACCATATTTTTGATCTAAAATTCTTTTGGTAAAATATCTTTGTTAAAAATAACATTTAACGATTCACTAACATACCCTTTTTTATCTTTGCTTCAAAATATATACTAATGATTACTCGATACATTGCCTTTTTATTACTGTTTACTATTTCCTTTAATGCATTCTCATTTAATGATGATTGGGGTAAAACAGGTCATAGGGTTACAGGAGAGATAGCAGATAGCCACCTTACAGAAAAGGCAAAAAGAAATATTGCTAACATATTAAAAGGAAAAGGGTTAGCTTTTGTTTCAATTTATGCTGATGAAATAAAAAGTGATGATCGTTATAGAGGCTATAGTCCTTGGCATTATGTAAACTTTTCTTTTGATAAAAAATACGGAGAAGAAACTCCTAGTAAACATGGAGATTTAGTTCAAGGAATTCAAAAATGTGTAGAGGTTTTGAAAAGTGAGGATTCTTCTGAAGAAGATAAAGAATTTTATCTTAAAATGTTAGTTCATTTTATTGGTGATTTACATCAGCCTTTACATGTAGGAAGAGGAGAGGATAAAGGAGGGAATGATATCCAGGTACGTTGGTTTAGAGATGGGTCTAATTTACATAGAGTTTGGGATAGTGAAATGCTTGATTATTATGGAATGAGCTATACAGAATTAGCCAATAATACAGACGAATTATCATTATCAGAAATAGAAGCTATAAAAAAAGGTGAAGTATTAGATTGGATTTATGAGTCGCAAAGCCTTGCGAAAAAAGTATATGCCTCTGCAAATGTAGGAGAGAAGTTGGGGTACAAGTATATGTATAATAATTTTCCAATTGTAAGAGCTCAATTACAAAAGGGAGGAATACGTTTGGCTAAAGTATTGAATGATATTTTTGGTTAAAATAAAACAAGATTTTATTTACTAACTGTAAGATCCTTTCGATACTGCTTAGGAGACATAGAGAAATACTTTTTGAAGGTCTTAGTAAGATGACTCTCATCAGTGTATCCTAATTGATAGGCAATTTCTGCAATTGTAAATTCGGTATTCTGTAACCTATATTCTACGAGTTTCATTTTGTATTTGGTTACATATTGATGTATAGATTCTCCCGTTGCTTTCTTAAAATAAGTGCTAATCGAACTCTGCGACATATTGAACTTATTAGCCATATAACTAATCTTGGTAAGGTCATTATCGTATACATGCTGTCTGATGTGACCTAGTATCTGATCTATCCTCGAATCATTTATTGAAACATTTCTATTATGAGAACTGTATTTGTCAGAAATATTACGGACTATAATACTTAATATAGTACTGATTGCATTCGAAATAATCTCTTGATAATATATCTTTTCGTTTTTAAATTCTTCCATAACTACATTATGGATATCCCAGATAATACTTCTATCTTCTTCATGTGAAATTACATCTCCAGGGATAATATTAGGATGATGTAGTAGTTGTTCAATTCGTTGTAACCAATATTTCCTATCGGGTAAGTTGACTTTACTAGAAAATAAAAGTTCGGTAAATTTAAAGTGTGTAAAACCAGAATGTTTTTCTATTTCAAAATGATGTGTGTCTTCTGGAGCAAGTAGAAAAATGTCATTTTTTTTATACCGAAATCGAATACCATTAATTGTGTGATAACCACTTCCTTTTTCAACAAAAATGATCTCAAAATAATTGTGATTATGAGGTTCCGCTTCCCATTTATCGAATGAATATTGATGTACAACAAAGGTCTCGTGTAAGGTATAACGATTCATAATCAATTTTTCTTTTGTTTTAAAGTTACAAAAATAAAATCAAACCTAATAACTGTTTTGTACAAGTGTTTTTGAATATTTTTACTTTATTTAACTGATAATTAAATAATTATGTTTTAAAAGTACAAGTAGTTACTATAATTCTACAAGTAGACAGTAAGGAACACTTTATACTTTTGCCCTGCAAATTTTTCACACAAATCGGCAATGAAGTTTAGAGTTTATTTATATGCAGTGGTTCGGATACTGTTTGGAGGTTTTTTGGCACTACATAGTGTCTATAACGTAATTATTTATTCAGAATTTCTGAATGAAATTGACACCTACTTTACAAAAACAACGGTATTTAAATACGACTTGGTTGAAGCATTAGCTCCGCTAGTTCCTTTTGAAGAGTTTGTTTTGGGGTTATTTCTAATTCTTGGTTATTTTACAAGAAAAGTCCTGATATGTGCATCGATTTTGTTCTTGTTTTTGGCACTTTTTTTATTAGACGTAAATTCAATAGGACTGTCGATATTACATATAGGATTATTTATCCTGACCCTAATATTATGGAAAAAAGATAATTACAATTTAAAATCTATGGATTATTCTCGAGATATGTATCTAATGATATAGATTTTATGTTTTATTCATAGGGATTAAATGCCTTCTAATTAATAATCCTGAAGGTAAGATTAATTCGCGGATTTGTAATTTTCTTAGATTTTGGTAATTGATGTAACCAATTCTCTTGAGTTTTTCCACGCATTAGAAGTAGACTGCCGTGTTGTAATAATAGTTTTTGCTTTAGTTCTTTAGTTTTATGCTTAAAATGAAACCATCTTTCTTCGCCAAAACTTACAGATGCGATTATTGGTTCTGGACCAAGTTCTTTTTCATTATCAGAATGCCAACCATTACTATCTTGACCATTGCGATATAAATTTAGTAAACAAGTTGTAAAAATCTCCGAACTTACATCTTCTACCTTTTTTTTAATCTTTAATAAATGATCTGTAAATAAATGAGGTTGCATGGTGATATTAGAGTACGAATAGGTATTTTCATTATTAGCAT
This sequence comes from Aquimarina sp. AD1, assembly GCF_003443695.1. Taxonomy (NCBI): domain Bacteria; kingdom Pseudomonadati; phylum Bacteroidota; class Flavobacteriia; order Flavobacteriales; family Flavobacteriaceae; genus Aquimarina; species Aquimarina sp. AD1. The sequence goes on from NZ_CP031966.1 coordinate 5,287,493, forward strand.
ATAAGGCAGTAAGGCGTGGCTGCTTATAGGTTTTACCAAAGACCTTTATGTCATCTTGTTGCCATTGAATAGACTCTTTTAATATTTCAAAAAAATGATCGGCTTCGGTTTTTTTAAAAAGAAATGGATAATAATGTACATCTCCATCTGCCATTTTTAGCTGAATATGTTCGTTTTGAGAACTAAATAGATTCAATGATTTTGTTTTTTAAAGATATGATTGTGCCCAATAAATCAAGCCAAATTGAAGTAATAACCTGAAAATGAGAATTGATTTTGGTAAATTTAAACCTGCTTTTTTATTCATAAGCATATGTATATGAACAGGAAAAAATAGAATTAACATGCATATAATAGACCAAATAGAAAAAAACCGTGTCTGGGCAAATAAAAGACCTATACCTGCAATGATCTCAGTAATACCACTTAGGTATACTAGTTGCTTATGATATGGAATATATAGCGGCATAATTCTCATAAATGCCTTTGGTTTAATAAAGTGAAAAATACCGGCAATTATAAAAATACCGGATAAAATATATAAATGCCAACTCATTAAACTCCAGTTGTTTTTGCCTTACCAGCACTGCTAAGTGCAAAATCTTTACTTCTTTTCATATGCTTTATGAAACTTACTTTTCTAAAACGTAATGCACTCCAATCTTCATCAATAGCTACTTGTCTTACAGGTTCTAAGTTATAGTCACCTAAAACTCCCCATCCGTTATCTCTTGTGATTTCAGACTTGTATTTTTTAGAACTTTTCTTAGGATAAGCAAACCAAAGAATAGCATCACCAATTAATTTAGGAAAAATAGTTTCGATTCGGTTTTCGATTTGTTTTTGTTCCATAACAAAGACTAGTGCAAAATCAACTTCAGATACTTGTATTAAAGATTCTTTTACTATAACATCCTTTAGGCAATCTAGTTCTTTGCAAAATCCTTCTGGTTCATTCAGTATTAATATCTCATCAAGTGATGGAGGTAGTTGTAATTTTTTGAATAATGGAGTCATGAGTTTGAATTTAAGTTTGGATATCCTGTGTTTACTACAAGATACAAAAAATAGAGAAAGTATAATACAATTATTAAGTCCTTTTGCATCGTGTAAACGAATACTTTTTTATATACATCGTTTTTTAAAAGTTTTACGGCACTTAGTATTTTCCATAAAATAAAAAGAAAAGTTATAGTTAATATAGCATTGTTTTTAAAGCCACACAAACTCATATTATGAAGGATTTTTTTAGAATTCTAAAACCCTTATGGATAGGATTGATAATAAGCATATTGTTAATTTCATGCGAATCAAAAGAACTACAATCCGATGATCAACAAATTATATATGATGATTTTAGTTTAGAGCAGGCATATCCAAATGAAACAGGAGAGTTGTTACAAATCACTTTAAATGGAGAAGAGATAGATGTTGAGAGCATTAATAAATATTACATTTTAGAAGGTGATATAAAAATAGAATTATCTGATACAAACAAAGGAGTAGGTAGAACTGGTGGGAGATGGCCTAATAACATTGTGTATTATGCAATCCAGAGTGGAATGCCTAATCAAGCTCGAATAACAAATGCAATAGCTCATTGGGAATCTAAAACAGAGTTAAGATTCGAATCTCGCACAAATCAATCCAATTATGTGTATTTTAAAAATGGATCAGGATGTTCTTCATACGTTGGGCGTATTGGAGGACGCCAAGATATCACCTTGGCAAATGGATGTTCGACTGGTAATACAATTCATGAAATTGGGCATTCTATTGGATTATGGCATGAACAAAGTAGAAAAGATCGAGATCAATATATTAAGGTAGTATTCGAAAATATTCAAAACGGTAGAGAATTTAACTTTAAAACTTATATAGAACAAGGCCAGGACGGTAATGAATACACTTCTAATCTAGATCTAGGAAGTATTATGATGTATGGATCATATGCTTTTTCTAAAAATGGTCAGCCAACCATAACTCGTATTAATGGGAATACTTACAATGCTCAACGTAATGGTTTGTCTGATAGTGATGTTATCGGAATTAATAAGATGTATCCGGCGCAGGTTTCTAACAATATAATTGAACTAAAAGGGAGTAATGGTAAATATGTGAGCAGCGAAAATGGCAGTGGACCCATGAATTGCAATCGAACAAGTCCACAAGTATGGGAGAAATTTGAAGTAATAACATTAGGTGGTGGAAAAATAGCACTAAAAGGGAATAATGGAAAATATGTAAGTAGCGAGGATGGTACTAAGCCTATCACTTGTAATAGATCACAAATAGGTTCTTGGGAACAATTTACATTAGTAGATAGAGGAGGAAACAAATACGCGTTAAAAGGAAATAATGATAAGTATATTAGTTCAGAAGATGGCGGTCAATCAATGACTTGTAATAGAATATCAATAGGGAATTGGGAGGAATTCGTAATTTCGGGATTGTAAACTTTACTGAAGTTGTGAATAAAAAAAACACCGCTTTAAAAGCGGTGTTTTTTGTTTAACTAATATTTTTAGTCAATGATTTTAGAGTTTTCGGGATCATCAAATAATTTACCTTCATTTTCTAGAAATGTAATATCACTAATAGTAGCTTCCCCTAACTTATCAGTCATTCCTTTTTCTGAAGTCCAACCGTAAAATTCCCATTTTGTTGCAAAAGGAATAGAATCTATAGTGGTAAAGTCTTTATAGTGTATGGCGTGAGGATCTGCCTCAGCTTTAGAAGTATCACCATCACTTCCGAAAGTAACAATATAAGCAGCAGCTTGTAGTGATTTAACAACTGGATCAGCATAAATCACATACCAATCATCAGGCGCATCTCCTGTTCCGGCTTCAAAAGTAAGTTTAGCAGTACTGTGTATAGTATTATTAAGAGTTCTATCATCTTGCATTTCCCATTTCGTACCAGGATCACTTAACTTGTATGGTAACCCAAAGAAATAAGTCCAAGTAAACATATCGAAACGAGCTCCTTTATCATTAGCATCGGCAGGACAGAGATATACCTTCTCTCCATCATAAATAAGTTTACTTTCATCTTTTTTATCAATTCTAATTTTTGATGAATTAGTGAGCATGGTAACTTTACCCTCTAAGTGTTCTTTTCCGTTGAAAATAATTTTAATGTAAAAACTAACTGCCTTGTGATCTAAAAACTTATCCTTTTTATGTGCCTTTTCTATGCTTTTAATAAAGTGATCTGAGATTGATAAAGCTCCATCCCCGATTCCACCATTAGGCTCCACAGGAATAGCATCTTTAGTCTCAGTAACTTCAGGAGCAGTTTTTTTTTCTTTTTTCTTCTGATTACAACCTATAATAGAGATCGTTAATAATACTACTAAAATTCTTTTCATAATGAGGGTCATTTGTGTTCATAAACTAAAGTACTAAAAGCATAATTAGTGATATAATCTTTATGAAAATTGTAACAGATTGATGATTTAATTAAGCTAAAATTGTGAAACCATATTTGCTAAATGATATAAATATTGTAACAAAAATCATTTATCGATTACTAATGTATATATGCTTGTAGAGTAATGTATTATGTAGCAAAAACCTCCTGAAAACTTGGGTCAGGAGGTTTTTTATTTTTTTTCGAATTCAGGACAATCCAATCGGATATCGTTAGAACTTAAATCCTTTTGAATAAGATTACAGAAATCATTGGTTTCAGATTTCTTTTCATAAAATTTACACGCGAAACAGGTTCTCTGAACAGATAAAACACCAGATTTATTTAATTTATAGATTAAAGAACTAAGCGTAGAAAATAGCGATTGTTGCTCTTCAAAATTAAGGGTATCAATTTGTTTCCTAATTGGATTGGCAAAGTTCTCTGTTTCAGAAACACTCTTTTTTCCATTTAATGTTAAACTAATATGATAACTTCTGCTATCAGTGGATGTTTTGTTTTTGGAGATCAGTTTTTTTTGCTCCAAGACCTTAACAGCATCACTAATAGTAGGTTTGGTAAGATTAAATTCTTTAGCTAAATGACTAACTGTGCATTGACTTTCCTTGTGATACGCTACAAAAATCAAGATTTGAATCTGTATAGGGCTTATTTTAAGTTCTTTAGAATATTCCCATAACAAAACACGGAAAATTTCAGAAATACGTTCTAAACCAATAACAATTTTAGCATTGATATCTTCATGTTGAAACGGTATATTGAAAATACTCTTATCCATATAAAACTAATAAGAAAGTTTTGCTTTCTTATTTGCAAAGTTAGTTATCCTAATTAGTTAATTCATTACTAATTACAATTTTCCATTTCGATTATAGCATAACCCTTAGTTTCTATAAGATTTACAATTTCTGGAGAAGCGGTTTCAATATGACAAAACCTACATTCTTTAGCAGTCAAACTAAGAGTTTTAAAAGTTTTAGTACTTAAGTACTTTTTTCCATATGCTAAAACCTGATCTTCATCCATGCTTTCATTTGAAACAAGGATGTCAAAATGCATTAGCAATCCATCTTTTCGATTTACATAAGTATCCCAAACAGCTATTTTCATTTTCTTTTTATTCGAATTCAACATTATACGGAAGTGAGAGATCGGTACTTAAAACACTATATACTTTATAAACACCGAGCATAGGAAATTCTTTTTTTTCAGTATTTACCTGCATATAAGCGGAAACTGCATCAAATTTGAAATTAGTTTGATTGCTTATTCGGTAATCGGGGATAACTACTTTGATTGAGTTTCCTTTAGTAATCACTTGAAAACCTGGAGAATCCATATACATTGGCATTCCCGGATTAGTAGGAGGAAGTTTAATAGTTTTATCATCTTTTTTAAATTGCTTTACTGATAATCCACCTTTGACTCTTTTGTCCGAATGCAGAACTACCCAATGTGGATGCCATACGATACCATCGTTATCATATCTCTTGTCAGAGTTTTCATCCCATAAAGGAGTGTCATCAAAATCGGGATGTGATGTTAATGCCAGGGCAATAATTCCTTCAGTACTATTAAAACCCACATCGGTAGGTTTTAATGTAGTTGGAAAAACATATCCCAAAACTGGAGCCCCATGAAGCTGCCCTACTGGTTCAGGAGTGGTTTCTCCTGCCTTTCCTTTTACTTTAATTTCCCAAATGGTACTGGATAGTTCCTCTAGATGAGTAACACTAACTTCAATGATCTTTAAATTATCATTATCGTATTTTTTGCACTCGTCACAAGCAAATAATACATTACTTAATAGTATCAGTATTAAAAAAAACATATGTCTCATAATTTCTATTAGTTTTAGAATAGTTAGGATTCTTTTAATTAGGAATCCTAACTATGTAGTTTAAATTTTTTTACTTTTTTACATCAGATAAAGATGCGCCAAAATTAATATGTAATACGTTGCCGTTAGCTGTCACTAGCGCTGGAACCGATTGGACACCTGCTTTTTCTGCGTTACTAATTAGTGATTGATCCTCTCCTAGATGAACAACTTCTACATTTGAAGCTCCGATTAGATGTATAAGGTCTTGTTCTGCACTTACACAAACGGGACATCCTGCATGATAAAAAATTGATTTACTCATTTTGATAATTTTTAAGGTTTAAAAAATTCTGAAACAAATATAGTAAGGAATCCTAATTAAATAATATTTTTTATAAATTTTAACATCAAAATAACTTTAGTCGTATCCATGATAAATAACGTATCGATGTTATAAAAGCATATTTTGTTATTAGTTTTAGTTTATTTATAAATCACCTAATTTCCTGTTCTGATTTTAATTCCTTTAATAAGTTTTCTTCATCTTCTAATGAAGGTTTTTCTCTTCTAGTAAAAAATCTTGGAAATAAGCCTATATACTTGTTAAATAAATCTATTTCTGTATCGATTAAGTCAGTATCTTCATTTTCAACAAGTGTGTCTATAAGATCTCTATAATATGTTACATTGTCCATAATACTTTCGAAATGTTCTTGTTGATTTTCATAGGATAGATTTGCAAAGTATTGTAATTGTTCCTGATATTTCTTAGCTACTTGTTTCCAAAGAGACCTTGCTTTTTCTTGTTTATTTATCTGATAATAACTATTTATAAAATCGTGTAAAGGAGTATAATATTCATAGAATTCCAAAGGCATTTTTTCTATTCCTAAATCTAGAACTTCTTCTGCTTTAATTAACTTATTTTCTTTTATTAATTGATTTACGAGTCTACCTAAATTGGTCCTGTATGATATCCCATTTCTTCTAGTTTCGGGATCGTGATAAATCTCTGTACTATCTCCATTTCCCCAGTCCCAAGCTTTTACGTTTTGATACATAATATCCGTATTCACTCTTCCTAATTGATAGGGATTGTTTGGATTTACTTTTGTTTTAATAGGGACAAGTTTATAGGTCATTCCATCTAGCTGTAAATAATCTTTCATCCAGATGTAATCGTCATCGCCAAAACTACCTCCTGTAAAATAAATAGGACGTTCCCAGTTGTTATTCGCAATGATATCTAACATGACTAATCTATGTTTTGGGATGTAATTTCCTTTTAAATGAATATCTATATAAGGTACAATCTTATCGGCATCTTTTTCAGAAACGATACCATTTTTAAGGATTTTTTCTTTATCAACCGGAATCCTAATGTTTTTAGTAGGAAAGGTAGATACTGTTTTTCCATTCATAAGTTCACCCTTCGTTCTTGGATCATTAGAAGTTATCCATCTCATCCAGTTTTTAATATGCATGGTATCCTTTGTTACCTTTTTAAAGAAAACAGCATCGTTGTTTCCATATGCATAAAAATTGTGTTCTAATTGTGATGGTACAGGTTTGCCATCATAGGCTGCCTTTTTCATTTGATCAACATACCAATCTGTAGCCAATAAATTCGTAATTAAAATTCGTATATCTGTCCGATAACCTTCTATCTCTTGTGTATACCATAATGGAAAGCTATCATTATCTCCAATAGAAAATAAAATAGCATCTTTCTGACAAGAAGATAGATACGTTTTTGCAGAAGATTGAGCAGTGTATCGATTGGATCGATCATGATCATCCCAGTTTTGAGAAATTAATAATGAAGGTACTGCAAGTAATGAAATTGCAATAGCTAAATATGCAGCCTTTTTAGTACTAATCTGATTTTTTAAGATATCAAAAAGAGCATAGACTCCAAATGCAATCCAAATTGCAAATACATAAAAAGAACCCACCAAGGCGTAATCTCTTTCTCTTGGTTCAAAAGGTCTTTCATTAAGATATATTTTTAATGACAACCCCGTAAATAAAAAGAATACCAATAATACCCAGAAATTTTTTCTATCCATTTGGAAGTGAAAAACGAATCCTACTAACCCTAAAATTAAAGGAAGAAAGTAGTAGGTGTTTCTTGCTTTATTTTTTAATGTATCCGTTGGTAAATTGTTTTGAGAACCTAAACGAGATTCATCGATAATAGGAATTCCACTGAGCCAGTTTCCATGCAAAGAAGATAGTTTGCCTTGGACATCATCTTGTCTTCCAACGAAGTTCCACATAAAATACCTCCAATACATATAGTTGATTTGGTATTGAAATAAATAGGATACATTATCAAAGAAAGAGGGTGGTTTTATATCTAAAAACTGACCGAATGACTCTAAGAACTTGTGATAATCATCATAATCTAATTCGCCAGACGCATACTTTTTTCTAAAATCAATGACTGTGTCAATCAGTTCTTGTTGATCTTGATATTCATTTTTAACAGAGAACTCTAAAGGTCCACTGAATAACATATAATTACTAATATGTTCTGTGCTCCACATTCTTGGTAATAAAGTTTTATGAGTATTATCTAAGTTTTGTCGTGCATTTTTCCAATCATTAACAATCACATATTTTTTTGTATTTATGTCTTTTTCATATTTAGGTTTGTCGTCTAAATAGGGTTCTTGTTCATCTAAGTTTCCGTATATTTCAGAGAATTGAGGTCCGTAAAACAGATGAGTTTTTGGGTATTGTTCTAGATTGTAATAAGCTAATAATTCTCGAGCGTTATTTGGATTATTTTCATTTATAACGGTACCTGCATTTGCTCTAACAGGAATCATTAACCAACTAGAAAATCCTATTAGAATAAAAAGAATGCAGAGTAGAGAAGTGTTCATCAAAGGATACCCTTTTTTTCTGGTAAATCGAAGGCCCATATAAAAACAAATGATCAAGCTTATACCTGCTATTATAGTTCCTGAGTGAAAAGGCAATCCAATAGAATTTACAAAGAATATTTCCGAAGTTCCAAAAAATGCTAATGTGTAAGGTAGTAACATTTTAAAAATGAAAAGTAATGTAGCTATTACAATAATATTAGCAACAATAAAATTTTTGAACGTTACGGTTTTATAGTTTTTGAAATAATATAACAAACCTATTGCAGGAATAGAAAGCAATCCCATAAAATGAACACCAAAAGATAGCCCAATAATAAATGAAATTACAATGATCCATTTGTTTCCTTTAGGTGTATTCATATCCCGCTGCCATAAAAGCCCTAAATAGAACATAACTGATAGTATAAGAGTAGCCATTGCGTATACTTCGGCTTCTACTGCATTGAACCAAAAACTATCTGTAAAAGCAAATGATAAGGAGCCAGTAAAGGCGCTACCTAGTATTGTTATGGCTGAGCTAGTTGTAAAACTTGATCTAGAAATAGCTAGATTTTTAAGAAGCAAGGTAATCGACCAAAACATAAATAATATAGTAAATGCGCTTGCAATTCCAGAGGTAATATTTAAGGTATATGCTATTTGCTCTGGAGCAGTAGCGAAAAGAGAAGCAAATGCACCGATCATCTGAAATAAAGGAGCACCTGGAGGATGTCCAATTTGCAATTTAGAAGAAGCAGAAATGTATTCTCCTACATCCCAAAAACTATTTGTAGGTTCTGCAGTTATTATATATACTACCAAAGAAATAGTAAATACGGTCCAGCCAAGTACTAAATTCCATTTTTTAAAAAGAGAAATATTCATTCGTTTTGATTGCCTTTGTTTTGGTAATCAAAAGAAGTGTATATATTAAAAAAAGTGTGATTTTAGAAGTCGTAATAAAGTACTAGTACGGGTATGATTTTACTTTTTAACTAATAATTCTTTTCTACTACTTATATTTAACTTGCTGTAAATATTAGAGATATGAGTTTTTACTGTATTAATACTAATAAATAATTCATTAGCAATTTCCTTATTACTCTTTCCAGATATAATTAACTCCTTGATAGTGTTTTCTTGATTGCTTAATACTGTTATAGGAGTACTATTTCCTTTTTTTCGTTTTCTTATAATTAAAAAGATAAGTGTTAGTATAATTAACCCAGCAATCCCATTTAAGAAAATACTTAAAGAATATTTTTTTTCGGTAATTCTTTTATCAACTAAAGATAGCTTGTTCTCAAGATATATAAATAAAGAAGGATCAATTTCACTAGATTTTAATTCTTTTAATAAGCTATTATAATAAGCGGTATTTTCTTTAATGTCTCTTTCTAATAATTTTTTATCATCAAGTTTTTTAATACTGATTAATTTTACCAACAGTATTTGTAAAGAGTCTTTTATATATCCTTTTGTCCTGAGCAAGTATTCTTCAGTATCAAAATTATCGTGTAAACTTTCAAATTTAGATTCAAATTTTTTTAACTGTTGCCATTCTTTATCTGCTTGATTATTGGTAGAGTAATTAGCAAAAAATGTTTCTCCTTTTTCAAAATGAATAGAATCATTTTTAGACAAAATAAATAACTTCGAGTTTTTAACTAATTCTTTGTTTTTTGATTCTGTTATGGGGTTGAGGTGGATTTTGTATATATGATCAGTAGTATTAAACCATTTTTGATCAAAAGCGAAGTATCCTTTTTCAGAAATATCTGATGACGCTATTGGAGTATATGTATAGCTGTTATTACTTTCATTTAATTCTACCTTACTTAGATGTACTTCTTGTTCCCAATCTTTTGGGTTTTCTATATGTAAATAGCCTGACACGATTTCTTGTCCATTCGTATTAAAACCAATGCAGAGTATTAATATGAAAAGATAAATTTTAGTTCTCATTTTGTCTTATTATCTTAATAGAAAGGAGTGATGTTGTAAAAATAATAAAATATGTAATACATATAGAGATCAGAAATAAAAACCGCTTCTACTGATTAGACAGTGAAGCGGTGTTATAATCTATATTCTAAAAACGTTAGTCTTTCTACAACTACTTTATCATATCAAAACTACGTTTGATGAATTCAGTTAATTCTTCACCTTTTAGTAAATTTTGAGAAAGTCTTGCTAAGTCAAGAGATTGCTTGATTAGGCGTTCTTTCTTTTTATCAGTTTTAGTGTCCTTTATTTCACTAATTAAATCATGATTAGTATTTACTATAAGGTTGTACATCTCCGGCATATTACCAAACATGTTCATTCCACCACCTCCAGTTTGTTGCATCTCTTTCATACGACGCATAAATTCTGGTTGTGTAATCATAAACGGCGAAGCATTACTATCCATAGCTTCTAACTGTACTGTATACTTTTCAGCAGGAATAACCTTTTCTAGATCAGCCTTCAGGCTGTCTTTTTCTTCATCAGATAATTTAGAGATAGTTTCTTCATCTTTTTTGATCAAATTATCTATATGATCACCATCTACACGAACAAAAGAAATATTCTCTTTGCTAGTTTCTAATTTTTGGATCAAATGAGAAACGATAGGAGAGTCTAGTAATAATACCTCATATCCTTTATCTTTTGCAGCTGATATGTACGCATGTTGCTCATCTTTGTCAGATGCATATAAGACTACTAACTTATTATCCTTGTCTGTTTGACTATCTTTAATTTTCTCTTGTAATTCATCAAAAGTGAAAAAAGTATCATCAACAGTAGGATATAATGCAAATTTGTCTGCTTTTTCAAAGAATTTGTCTTCAGAAAGCATTCCGTATTCTATAACTACCTTGATGTCATTCCATTTCTTTTCAAAATCTTCTCTATCATTTTTGAATAAAGAATTTAATTTGTCCGCTACCTTACGAGTAATGTAACTAGAAATCTTTTTTACAGCGCCATCAGCTTGTAGATATGATCTAGAAACGTTTAGAGGAATATCAGGAGAATCAATAACACCACGAAGCATCGTAAGGAATTCAGGAACGATACCTTCTACGTTATCCGTCACAAATACCTGATTTTGGTATAATTGAATTCTATCCTTCTGCATATTCATATCCTGACCAAGCTTAGGGAAATATAAAATCCCAGTAAGGTTAAATGGATAATCGACGTTAAGGTGAATATTAAATAAAGGTTCCTCGAACTGCATTGGATACAACTCTCTGTAGAATCCTTTATAATCTTCATCTTTTAATTCAGAAGGTTGTTTTGTCCAGGCTGGACTTGGATTGTTAATAATGTTGTCAACTTCTTCTGTAGGTGCAGGATCTTCTTCTTTTGCTCCTTCTGGTTTTGGTAAAGTCTCTGTTTTAGTTCCAAACTTAATCGGAACAGGCATAAACTTATTATATTTCACCAATAATTCACTGATTCTATTCTCTTCAAGAAACTCTGTATCTTCCTCTCCAATATGAAGTATAATTTCAGTACCTCTTTCGGTTTTGTCGTGAGCTTCTATAGTATAGGTAGGAGAACCATCACAAGTCCAATGAGCAGCTGGTTCATCCTTAAAAGACTTAGTAATTATTTCTACTTTTTCCGCAACCATAAACGCAGAGTAGAAACCAAGTCCAAAATGTCCTATTATACCAGAATCTTTGGCACTGTCTTTATACTTTTCTAAAAACTCTTCAGCGCCAGAAAAAGCAACTTGATTGATATATTTTTCAACTTCTTCGGCTGTCATACCGATTCCTTGATCAATAATATGTAATCGTTTATTTTCTTTATCTACTTTAACTTCAATCCTAGGATTACCATATTCTACTTTGGCTTCTCCTATATTAGTTAAGTGCTTTAATTTTAGCGTAGCATCTGTTGCGTTAGATATTAATTCTCTTAAAAAGATCTCATGATCCGAATACAAGAATTTTTTAATCAAAGGAAAAATGTTTTCTACCGATACATTAATACTTCCTGTTGCCATTTTTTTATGTTTTAGTTTTAATTATCACTATTGTGATTCTCTATAGTCAAAAAAAATACCAATTATATTTTGCTGACAAACTGACATTGAAATAAAATTGTGAATACAAAAACGTAAGTATATTAATACAATTTCGTCTATTAAAAAGAAAGGGAATTAAGTTTCATTTTTTATGAAACAACTTTAACAATTTTTTTGTTCAAGTTTTTTCTAAAAAAGTTAAACAATGATTATCTTTACTCTGTAAAATGAGAATTATGGCAGCATCTAATAAGAAACAAACTGTAGATAGTCAGTATATTATAACAAAGTACATGAACTATGTACTCGAACATGATATGTACCCTAAATCGGTATATAAATTTTGTAAAGAGTCAAAAATTAAGGAAGAAGAGTTTTATGAGTTTTTTGGTAGTTTGGATAGTGTAAATAAAGGAATTTGGAATACTTTTTTTAGTACTACTATAGATGCTATGAATGGAAATGAAGAATATGATTCTTTATCGAGTAAGGATAAAATGCTAACATTTTTCTTTACTTTTTTTGAATTACTAACGCTAAATAGAAGCTACGTTCTTTTAGTTTTGAAATATCATGAAATGCCGCTTAAAAATTTAGGGCAATTAAAAAGTTTGCGAAATCATATTAAAAGTTTTGCAAAGGAATTAATTGAGGTTGATAATGATGATAAAATGTTTAGGATAGCCAAAAATCCGGTGTCTATATATTCAGAGGGAGCTTGGTTACAATTTTTATTTCTATTAAAATTCTGGATGCAAGATGAATCTCCAGGATTCGAAAAAACGGATGTTGCTATAGAAAAATCGGTACATACAATTTTCGATTTATTCGATAATACACCTTTGAGTAGTGTGTTGGATTTTGGAAAGTTTCTATGGAAAGAAAAAACGATGTGGAACTAGATGTTTTAGAGTAAATTAAAGAATAGAAGAGGAATATGAAGACAATTGATAAAATACCTACATCAAAAATTGGACGAACTACCGAACTTGTAAAGACAGGAGTTAAAGTAGGTGGTAATTATCTAAAATATTATAGTAAAAAAGCGGTAAACCCTAATATTACAAGAGATCAATTAAATGAGAGTAATGCCGCTGATATCTATGATGGGTTAAAAAATTTAAAAGGTAGCGCGTTGAAAGTTGCGCAAATGCTTTCAATGGAAAAAAATATTTTACCAAGCGCGTATGTGGAGAAATTTTCGTTAGCACAGTTTAGCGTTCCTCCATTATCTGCGCCACTGGTAAGAAAAACATTTAAGAAATATCACGGAAAATATCCGGAAGAATTATATGATACGTTTGCAACTCAATCTGTTAATGCTGCCAGTATCGGACAGGTACATAAGGCATCTAAAGACGGGAAAAAACTTGCTGTGAAAATTCAATATCCTGGAGTTGCAGACAGTATAAGTTCTGATCTGGCGATGGTAAAGCCCATCGCCATCAGAATGTTTAATTTAAAAGGGAAAGATTCTGATAAATATTTTCAGGAATTAGAAGGTAAGCTACTAGAAGAAACCGATTACGTTTTAGAAGTACAGCAAAGCAAGGATATTACTGGTTCTTGTTCGCGGATTCCTAATTTAAGGTTCCCGAATTATTATGAAAATTTATCCAGTAAGCGGATCATCACTATGGATTGGATGGATGGTGTTCACTTAAGCGAATTTGCAAAAGAAAATACTGATCAAGAAAAAGCTGACAAAATTGGACAAGCACTTTGGGATTTTTATATGTATCAAATGCATGTACTTAAAGCCGTGCACGCCGATCCTCATCCAGGGAATTTTCTTGTAGATAAAGACGATAATTTAATAGCAATCGATTTTGGTTGTGTCAAAAAAGTTCCTTTAGAGTTTTATACTCCATATTTTGAGTTAGCTGATAAAGAAAATATCGAAAACCCCGATTTTTTTGCTCTAAAGATGTTCGAACTGGAAATACTCCGAGAAGATGATTCGGCAGAAGAGAAAGCATTTTTCTCGGAGTTGTTCTATGAAATGCTTAGTCTATTCACTAAACCTTTTAATGAAGAGGTTTTTGATTTTGCGGATGAAGATTTTTGGAATAAAATAACAGATTTAAGTGAAAAATATTCTAAAGATACAGAGTTAAGAAAGATGAATGGTAACAGAGGAAGTAAGCACTTTTTGTATATCAATAGAACATTTTTCGGTTTATACAATTTATTGCACGATCTCAAGTCGACGATTCGTGTTAAAAATTTTGAAAATTACCTTTAGTCGGTCAATCGACTGACTTTGGTTTGTTTATTTATTGGTTAGGTTGTTAGAAAGGCATGCTGTGGTTGGCGTGCCTTTCGTTTTTTTTGGTATAAGATCAAGAATGATTCTGATATTTTTATAAAAAAAACCGGAAGCTATGGGGTTAGCTCCCGGAAAACACCTTTTAAAATTAAATTTGATGATTGTGTGTTAAGTTTAATTCAAAGATATTTTTTTGGTTGGGGACAAATTAAATCCGGAGGCTTATTATTTAATAATAGAAAACCTCCGGTAAAACGACAATACTAAATAACCCGCTGTGCACTTTAAAACACCAAAATAAAGTATTGCGTTTGTGATTTTTTAAAACCGGGAACTATTGTCTAGTTCCCGGAACCAATTCTGTGAAATATTGAAAATTGAGGCTGCTATCTTAACTAACAGATTTTCAGGGTTTACTAGATTGGTTTTTCTGTGTGTTATATATTAATGAATCATTATATGTGTTTTTAATCTTCTCTTAGTTTATTCTTAAAAAACTTGAAGAATGATGTAGACAATAAGTAAGACGATTATTAAGGCAATTAAGAATAAAGAGGTTTTGGTTAATACACGATGGAATTTATCAAATCTATTCATGATACATTCCATAGGATTGAATCCACTGATTCCTGATTAAAATGGAATTGGATTTGCCTAAATAAAGATGGTAAAACTTTAATATAGTTTTCATAGTTTATGATTTAGAGTTGGTTGCTCTTTTTGAATTTTTACTATGATAACAGCCTCGGGTCAAATGTAGGAATTACACTTCGATAATAAATATGGTTTTACTTTAATTAAAATATGGTTTTAACGTACTGTTATGTTTTTTAAATATTTTAATCACCTTTAATTAAGTTATTTAATGTGTAAAATTAACGATATTTTATATTTAATTTAACAAATAGTATTATGGGTTCAAACGGGGATTTTAACATTTTATAAACTCTTTTGTCGATATATCGTACTATTTGAAAGAAAGTAGTTTTGTGTTTCACAAGAGGTGTGAACTTTATTTCAAATTTTTAATGAGGGATTTTTCCAATGTTAGTATTATGATATGAAGTGTTTTATTAATTATCCTATTAGAAGCTAAAAATTATTTAATTTGTTTTTCTGTTTTTTTAGAAAAAGATGATTGAAGGTTGTTATTGATATACGTTTGTAGATTTTATTAGTCATTAGTCGAAAAAAGTGATTTTTCTAAAAAGTTTTCGCTCTTCTCAGATATTTTAAATCAGTAGTTTTAATCATGATGATTCTTAATATTAGTTCTGTTTAAAATACTAATAGTTATTGTTTTAAAACAAGAAAATAGTTTAATATGAATACACATTCTATATTTCAAAATGATTTAAAGGAAACTTTGGAGTATGCATTTTCGGTATATTTAGTTCAATCTTCCAATGCTATTTATATAGATTTAGATGAAGAGGATGCTAATGTTTCTTATGTTTTATATAATAAAGAAGGACAAATTATAAAATCAAAAAATAATTTATCTAGGAGATATAAATTGTCTTTAAGTCCTTTTCCTTCAGGAATGTATAGGGTTGAGGTTACTGATAATGTGAATAAAATATCGAAAGAAATATTAAAGTTTTGACTATTCTTTTTTGTGTTAGGTTTTGTCAATAAGCATATTATTTCCTGAGGCTACTTTTGATATATAAATGGAGAATATGGTGATTTTATTATGCGTGCATACAATAAGACTGCAGTTTCTTTTATCAAAAACATAAGAATACATATCTTGCTCTGCAGTTTTTTAGCAACTATAGTATTTAGCTATTATTGCACACAATACACACTCAATATTAAAAATATATGTATATTTCAAAAGTAACAGGATTAGGGAGCTATGTTCCTGAGAATGTTGTAACTAATGACGATCTTTCTAAAGTAATGGATACCAATGATGCTTGGATTCAGGAACGAACTGGAATAAAAGAAAGACGACATATCAAAAAAGGGGATGGAAATAGTACTTCTGTAATGGGAGTAAAAGCAGCTAAAATAGCTTTAGAAAGAGCAAAGTTGTCAAAAGATGATATTGATCTAATTATTTTTGCGACACTTAGTCCTGATATGTACTTTCCTGGAGGTGGAGTAAGAGTTCAGGATATGATGGATATGGGAACCGTACCGGCCTTAGATGTTCGTAATCAGTGTAGCGGATTTGTGTATGCATTATCTGTGGCTGATCAATTTATCAAAACAGGAATGTATAAAAATGTTTTGATTATAGGAAGTGAGAATCATAGTGGGGGATTGGATATGACTACTAGAGGTAGAGGAGTTTCTGTTATATTTGGTGATGGAGCAGGAGCAATGGTTTTATCTAGAAATGAAAAAGATGATGGAAGTGGCGTATTATCTACCCACTTACATAGTGAAGGAGCTCATGCTAAAGAACTTTCGTTAGAAGGCCCTAGTACTGATCATTGGGTACCAGAAATCATCGCAGAGAATGATCAAGAGAATATTCCTTATTATCCCTATATGAATGGGCAATTTGTGTTTAAAAATGCAGTAGTTCGTTTTTCTGAAGTTATCAATGAAGGCTTACAGGAAAATAATCTTACTCCTTTGGATATTAATATGTTAATTCCACATCAGGCAAATCTCAGAATATCTCAGTTTGTTCAAAAACAGTTTAAATTATCTGATGACAAGGTTTATAATAATATTCAAAGATATGGAAATACTACTGCCGCTTCAATTCCAATTGCGTTAACCGAAGCTTGGGAAGAAGGTAAAATTAAAGAAGGTGATCTTGTAGTGTTAGCAGCTTTTGGAAGTGGATTTACTTGGGGGAGTGCTATTATTAAATGGTAGTATTATAAGGAAATATATAAAGTAAAAATCGCGAAACATCGTTTCGCGATTTTTTATATGTACTTGGGTTATTTTTTTTTAAAGGCTAATTCAAATAATTTATAACCAAATGGTACTACTATAATAGACGTAACAAATTGGATAGTGTTACAAAAACAGTATGTTTTTTACGAATATTTAACTAACCAACGTTTTTTTTAATTAATACTTAAATTTAACAAATATTATAGATATATTTTATGAATTTAACATATTAATTGATTGATTTAGAGGATTCCACCGCCACTTTTTTCATTTTTGTCTCTTCTCTTCCTTGAGACTTTTCTGTTTTTTCCACTACCAAAACGATAAGATAATCCAAGAAATATTGTTTGTGTCTCTCCTTGGAATTGTCCATTTTGTTCGAAAGGAAAATCACCTGAGAATCTAAAACGCATAGTGTTAAAAATATCATTGAAGTTTATACTTGCCGTTCCTTTCCCTTGTAAGAAATTGTATCTAGCACCAGTATTAATAAAATAGAAAGGTTTTGTCTTAAATTGGATACCTTCCTGTTCTCCGCGATAAAATCCGAATATTTGAAAAGTAAGGTTTTTGGTAGCTTTAAAATTATTATTCATTCTAAAATTATAGACAACAGCATCAACTTCACTAGCGACTTGTACAATCTCATCCATTCCATTTACTTCTACAATATCTTCCACAATTCCTTTTTGTGTTTGTGCGTATAAATCAAAACTAGCATTAAAATTCCACCATTTAGTAGGACGATAATTACTTGAAATTTCTATTCCATACGCAGAGTTATTGTCAAAATTTTCAAAAGTAAGTATCTGACCTTCTTCTACAGTTGGATCAGCTAGTAAGGTTTGATTAATTTCATCATTAATTAGACGATAAAATGTACCTGCTGTAATTGAGCCTCCAGTCAATTTACGTGTATAATTTAATTCGATTGAATTTGTAAATTGTGGATCTAATTCAGGGTTTCCTCTAGAAGTAATCCTTGGTGTACTCCATTCCCTTATAGGATTTACTTGATTAAGACCAGGACGATCCACTCGTCTACTATAACTTAATTGGTAACTGTTTTTTTCTCCAGGTGTATACGTTAAATATGCAGAAGGATATATTGTGAAAATATCATCTTCAAACACTTTTTCATTATTAAAAATTGCTTCTACTTGATAGTTTTCTAATCTAGCTCCCAATTGATATGACCACTTTTCATAATTTTTACCATAAGTAGCATATATAGCGTGAATATCTCTATCATAACGATATTTAGAATCATCAAAAAGTGTAGAGCGATATTCATTGTCTGTACGTCTTAATCGCCCCTCATATCCTAGTTCTAATTTAGCTTTTTCTGATAAGGGATTTACATAATCAAGATTGATTGTTGTATTTGTTCTTTCATTGTCTAATATGTCATCATAATTGGGAGTTAATCCTCCTGCAAAATTAAAGTCATCATTGCTGTCACCTTCAAAAACATTATAATCAACTTCTAATTCTATATTATGCCCTTCTTTTTTAAAATCATGCTTATAATCAAAATTATAAGTAGATCCTAAATTGTCACTTTTATTAATTAGATCCTGAAAAATGTTATTTTCTGGGTTGTCAAAAAACAAAATGTCGGTGGTTCCAATAGTTTTTCCATCAAATATGTTTTGATTGGTGTATAATGATATGGTGTTTTTTTCATTTATATAATAATCAAAACCTACTTTGAATAAATGTGATTTGTTATTATCCTGAAAACGGAAATCGGTTCTATAATTTTGGTCACCTCTAAATACAAACCCTTGATTTAGATTTTTTGTAATATTTGCACCATAATTTCCATAGACATTTATTTTTCCACTTCGGTAATTTAGGTCTATAGAACTGTTAAATCTAGCATTTTTATCCCAGTTTACTCCAAGATTTATGTTTCCATTAAATCCAATATTAGCGTTTTTACGCAATACAATGTTGATGATTCCACTCATACCTTCTGGGTTATATTTAGCAGACGGATTCGTTATAAGTTCAACTGATTTAATAGAGGTTGATGGTATTTGTTTCAATAATTGAGTTGGCGAGATATTTGTTGGCTTGCCATCAATTAAAACTTGAACATTTGGGTTACCACGTAGTGCTATATTACCATCTTGATCTACGTTTACAGATGGGATGTTTTGCATTATTTCTGCTGCGGTACCACCAGTAGTAGTTAGATCTTTTCCGATGTTAATTACTTTTCGATCTATTTTTTGTTCAATGGTTGTACGTTCAGCTATAATAGTTACGTCATCTAAAGCTTGTGCCTCTTCTTCTAATGAAACAGTGCCAACATTAATGTTTTTACTTTTCTTAGAAATTTCGATAGGTTGACTATGACTTTTATATCCTATGAACTGTATTTTTAAAATGTAATTTCCGTTGGGGATATCTGTAATTGAAAATGTGCCATCTTCTGTAGTGATACCTCCGCTGATTAATTTGTCAGCGCCGTCATTAATTATAATAGTCGCGTACGGTATAGGTTGGTTAAGATTTTTGTCAATTACTTTTCCTGAGATTGTTCCTAGTATTACATTATTACTGGGTTGCGCTATGACAAGAGAAAAGCAAAATAATAAAAATAATAAAATTGCTTTTTGGCCTGCCTGTTGGCTAGGTGGATTGATTGTTTTCATTTCGAACGTTTATTTGATTGATAATTATGCTAAGCATTGTACTTTGTATTGCATAATACAAAAGCATTTGTTTTCCCTGTTTTAAACACGTTGATTAATCGTGTGTTTGATATATGACGATTCATTCTAAATTCTGTTACACTAATATTTTTTTTTAACAATAAATTATATAACCAAAAACCGCCCCTTTATTAGGGGCGGTCTTCTTATAATAATCAAATAGTAACACTAACCATCAACTATGAATAAAATTTGATTATTAAGTAACTAACTAACTAACTAAATTTATGAAAAATCATATTTCTTTACCTATAAGACGTGAGTGGTAAGACTTATGTTACACCTGTTTTTTGTTTTTAACATTTTAGCCTTTATTTTTAACTTTTAATGGATAGATTAACTTTATTTTGCAATCAAATTAATACATATGACATCCAAAAAAACTTTAGTATTAGGTGCTTCTTTAAAATCCAATCGATATTCCAATTTGGCAATAAATAAGCTGGTGCGTTTTAATCATGATGTTATAGCAATTGGATTGCGTGAAGGGGAAGTATCAGGAGTTCAAATTGAAACAGATTTAGTAGATTTCGAAAATGTTGATACAGTTACTTTATATTTAAATCCTACCCGTCAGGAACAATACTATAAATATATAGTGGGCCTTAATCCAAAAAGAGTCATTTTTAATCCAGGAACTGAAAACCCAGAGTTTTATAAGATTTTAAGACAAGCGAATATAGATATAGAAGTAGCTTGTACTTTGGTGTTACTTTCTACGAATCAGTATTAGTCCTAGAAATGTAAGTAATCCATTGAGCGGAAGTAATTCATAACCGATTTTATAACCACCAATGAATTCAGAAGGTATTTTCCATACTCCAATAATAATTAGAACAGATATTAAAGCTACAATCCACGTGTATTTATCTTTGATTTTATAATTAGTAAAAATTCCGAATGCGAATAAACCTAGAAGTGGACCATAAGTAAAAGTAGCTACGGTTAGTAAATTACTGATTACATTTTCCGTTAATACATGTTTAAAAACTATAATCACGATGATTAACAAGGCACTCATGGCAATATGAGTTTTTTTTCGAATCGCTACTTGATTTTGCTTTTCTTTTTTCTCGATACCTAAAAAGTCTACACAGAAAGAAGTTGTTAGTGATGTTAGAGCACTATCTGCGCTACTGTATGCAGCAGCAACTAATCCAAGTATAAATGCAATAGCTAATACGATGCCTAATCCGCCATTAATTGCGATTTCTGGAAACAACAAGTCTGTTTTTACATTTCCATCTACAACTGGGGTGGCAATATTAAATTGATCAGCATATATGAATAATAAAGCGCCTAGTAAAAGAAAAATAAAGTTGACCACAATCAATACAAAACTAAAAGAAACCATGTTTTTCTGTGCTTCTTTTAAGTTACGACAGGTTAGATTTTTTTGCATCATATCTTGGTCTAATCCAGTCATACAGATGGCAATAAACATACCACCAATAAATGACTTAAAAAAATGATTCTTTTCTAAAAAGCTATCGAAGAAAAATATTTTATCATAATTTTTTAATTCCTCTGAAGAGAGAAATTCTGAAAAAGACCATCCTATTTGATTATTAATATAATAGATTGCGGTTCCTAAGGCGATTAACATAAATAATGTCTGTAACGTATCAGTCCAAACGATTGTTTTTATCCCTCCTCTAAAGGTATATATCCAGATTAATAGTATAGAAAGTATAACGGTAATTTCGAAAGGTACATTCCATTCGTCAAAAATATATTGTTGTAATACAATTGCCACAAGATAGAGTCTGAAAGAAGCACCTAAAACTCTAGATATAAAGAAAAAGAAAGCTCCTGTTTTATAACTTACTACTCCAAATCTTTCTTCTAGATATTGATAAATAGAGGTGACGTTTAACTTATAGTAAATTGGCATTAAGATATATGCAATAACAAAATTACCAACCAGATATCCAAAAACTATCTGCATATAGCTAAACTGTGCCCCTTCAACCCATCCAGGAACAGAAATAAATGTAACTCCACTTAATGAAGCACCGATCATACCAAAAGCAACTACGTACCAAGGAGATTGTTTATTCGCTTTAAAAAAGGCTTCGTTTCCTGAACTTTTTCCTGTGAAATATGAAATTAAAAGTAATACACCAAAGTAAGCGGCGATTAAAAGTAGAATATGTATGGGTTGCATATAAAAATTCGAATTAGTAAAACACCAAAATACGAATTAATATTTTTACGATACTAACCTGAAATTATAAGTTATCTGTTTCTGGTATCACTCTCAATGACACCATCACGTAATCGTATTACACGATGCGCATGAGCAGCTACTTCTTCTTCATGAGTTACCAAAATTACAGTGTTACCAGCTCCGTGAATATCATCAAATAACTGCATGATTTCTAATGAAGTTTTAGAATCTAAATTTCCAGTAGGTTCATCTGCTAATATAATGGAAGGTTTGTTAACCAATGCACGACCAACCGCAACACGTTGTCTCTGTCCACCAGAAAGTTGATTTGGTTTGTGGTCCATACGATCTGCTAAGCCTACATCTGTTAATACTTCTTCGGCTCTTGCATTTCTATCTTTTTTAGAGGTTCCAGCATAAACCATAGGTAGTGCTACGTTATCTAAGGCTGTAGTTCTTGGTAAAAGATTAAAAGTCTGAAATACAAAACCAATTTCTTTATTTCTAATATCCGCTAATTCGTCATCGGTCATTTTGCTAACATCATTTCCATTAAGGTTATAGGTGCCATCAGTTGGGGTGTCTAAACAACCTAAAAGATTCATAAGTGTAGATTTTCCAGATCCAGAAGGTCCCATGATAGCGATATAATCTCCTCGTTTTATTTCTAGATCAATGCCTTTAAGTACATACACTGTTTCTTGACCTAATTGAAAGTTTCTAATGATACCTTTAATATCGATAACGTTTTCCATGCGATGAATTAATTATAGCCGTAAGATACGATTTTAGCTTATATGACGCATCAATGAAGAAGTTGTTACACTCTAATTGTAAAATGTTCTTTTTCTTGTTCTTTTCTAAAAAAAATAAAGCCTAAATCAAAAGTGTCTATAGTAACTTTAACCTTGTAATGATCTTGTAATTTTTCCCAAACTAGTTGATGTTCTTTCGATGAATGCATGGCTCGTAAAAGAAGTAGGGAATCATTATGAACTCTAGAGAATAATGATTCTAAATATTCTGGATTTTCTTGCAGTTTGTTGATGTTTAGATATATGAAATCGTATTTTTTGTTGTTGGTTTCAGAATTAGAAATTGAAATGGAATTATTAAGGGTTAAAATCTCTGCAATATTATTAGAGGGTTTTTCAGGGATTAAACCTGATTTGTAATCTAGATACGGTATTAATCGGTTTATAAGTTTAGCATTTTTAAAATTTATATCAACAGTATTATTTTTAAGAATTAATTTTATTCTGGGATATGCGTCTTTTTTTTTTGAATCATAAAAACACTTAGTAACCAAATTATAAATAAAAGGGGAATGTACACCGTGTTGGTTAGTAGATTTAATCAAAAACCGAAAATATGACTTGATTTTAAAAAACATGAATGAAGTAATAAGTATAAGTATCTATTCCATTTTTTCAGAAAGCTCTAACCATCGCATTTCTTTTTCTTCAATACTATCTATAATCTCTTTTAGCTTCGCAGACTCTTCATTAATTTTATCTCCTTCCAAAGAACCATTAGCGAAAAGTTTCTCTATATCTTTTTTCTGAATTTCTAATTTCTTTAGATCACGTTCGATACGGTTATATTCTTTTTGTTCATTATAAGACAAAGCAATCTTATTATCTTTTTTCCAAGATGTCTTTGTTTTTGGTTCCGTGTCAATCGATTTAGTTTTTTCTGGTGGTCGACTATTTTCGTAAATACGGTAATCGGAATAATTACCAGGGAAATCTTCTATTACTCCATTTCCTCTAAATACAAATAGATGATCTACTATTTTGTCCATAAAATAACGATCGTGTGATACTACAATTAGACAGCCAGGAAAATCTAATAAGAAGTTTTCCAAAACATTTAGAGTAACAATATCTAAATCATTCGTAGGTTCATCAAGTATTAAGAAATTAGGGTTCTGTATAAGAACAGTACATAGGTATAATCGTTTTCGCTCACCACCACTCAGTTTTTCTACAAAATCATATTGTTTTTTGCGGTCAAATAAAAAACGTTCTAATAGTTGTTGTGCAGAAATTTGCCTTCCTTTTTTTAAAGGGATGTAATCACCAAATTCTCTGATCACTTCTATCACTTTTTGCCCTTCTTTGATAGTGATACCTTTTTGGGTGTAGTAACCAAATTTTACAGTGTCTCCAATTACTATTTTACCTTGATCAGGTTGGGTAGCTCCGGTAATCATATTTAGAAACGTTGACTTTCCGGTTCCGTTTTTACCAATAATTCCAACTCGTTCTCCTTTTCGAAAAACATATTCGTACTTGTCTAACAGAACAAGGTTTTCATAACTTTTAGAAACCTTATGAATTTCTAGGATTTTACTTCCTAGTCGTTCCATATTTATCTCTAATTGTATTTCGTGATCATTTCTTCTTTTATGAGCTCGTTCTTTTATTTCATAAAAATCATCAATTCTTGATTTTGATTTTGTAGTTCGAGCTTTAGGTTGTCTTCGCATCCAATCCAACTCCTTTTTATAAAGTTGTTTTGCTTTGTTGGTTTCAATTTCATCATTAGCGACTCTAGCTTCTTTATTCTGAAGATAATAGGCGTAATTTCCTTTGTAGCTATATAGTTTTCCGTTTTCAAGTTCTACAATTTCATTACAAACGTTTTCTAGAAAATAACGATCGTGAGTCACCATAAAAAGAGTGAAGTTTTCTTTGGCAAAATACTCTTCAAGCCATTCAATCATTTCCAAATCTAAATGATTGGTTGGCTCATCCAGATATAATAGTTCAGGTTTACTGAGTAGAATATTAGCAAGTGCTAACCTTTTTTTTTGGCCTCCAGAAAGTAAACTTACTTTTTGATTTAGGTTTTCTAACTTTAGTTTAAAAAGAATTTGTTTGTATTGTGTTTCAAAATCCCATGCATTCAAAGCATCCATTTGCTCAAAAGCTTTTTGGTAAGCTTCAGTATCATCAGGATTTTGCAGCGCTTTTTCATAAGTGTTTATTACTCGTAACGTATTATTATCAGCAGCAAAAATAGTTTGCTCAATAGTAAGATTGGGGTCTAGATTAGGCTCCTGAGGTAAAAAAGCTACTTTTAGATTTTTTCTATATACGACTTGACCATTATCAGGCTCTTCATCACCAGCAACAATGTTGAGTAGAGATGTTTTTCCTGTTCCATTTTTTGCAATAAAACCTATTTTCTGACCTTCATTAATTCCAAAAGAGATATTCTGAAACAGTATGCGTTCTCCAAATGATTTAGCAATATTTTCGACTGATACGTAATTCACTTATTAATTTTAAAATTGACGCAAAGATAAATAGAAATAGATTCTATGAAAGGTTTTACCAGAGGTATAATATTTCTTTTGAATATAATTGAATATTCTTTTTTCTTTTTTTTTTGTATATTTTCAACCCCTAAGTCCAATTATAACTATGCCTATGAAGGAAAAACTACTTGTAATTCCCTTGTTATTATTAAATATTCATTTCTTATTCGCTCAGGATACGTATCGTGATGAATTTAGTGCTGTTTCCTATGGTAATAACGATGGAAATTCCAATTGGGCGGCTAATTGGGATGAGAGTGATCCTTTTTCCGGTGGAGATAATATCCCTTCTAATGGTTTTGTGAGAGTAACAGGGAATAGATTACGATTTAGTTTTATGTTTGCTAATGAAGAACAAATTGAGAGAACTGCGAATCTTGCAGGATCAACTACAGCGACACTTTCTTTTGATTGGGAAACATCAAGCCTTGAGGCAGGAGAAATTATTAGTGTTCAGGTCTCTAGTACTGGAGGAGCTCCTTTTACTACGTTAGCTACTTTTGGGGATAATGTTAATACTACAGGTTCTTTTAGTCAAAATATTTCAGCCTATATTTCGGCTAATACCACCATAAGGTTTATTAATGTTAATAATGATTGGAATCAAGGGAATGATCGCTTTTTTGTTGATAATATAGAAATAGAAGCTAATACTTTAGTAGATGACCCTCCGGTAATTACCGTTACAGGAGATAAACATTTTTGCCCTAATGGGTCAAATTCTATTCCAGTAGTAGAAACAGTTTCTATTACAGATCCTGATGATGTTAATTTGGAGCAACTTACTATTCAGATATCTACAGGATATCAAAATGGATCAGATTTATTAACATTGACAGGTGTACATCCTAATATTACGGATAGTTGGGATGTTACCGAAGGAAGATTAACATTAACTGGACCGGCTACTTTTGCAGAGTTTGAAGCTGCTGTTTTGGCTACAGTTTTTTCATCTACGCCTCCGATTGTTGCCGTTTTGAGAGAATTTTCTATTGTTTTGGGATCTCCTCTGTATTTGCCAGAAACAGGTCATTATTATGAGTTTATTCCGTCCTTAGGAATACGCTGGGATGATGCGAGAGATGAAGCAGAATTAAGAACCTTTTTTGGACTCCAAGGATATATGGCTACCCTGACAAGTAATATCGAAGCAACTTTTGCTGGAGATCAAATTACAGGAACAGGTTGGATTGGAGCTAGCGATAATTTTGGTTCGGGAGAAGGTGAATGGAGATGGGAAACAGGTCCAGAAGCTGGAACTATATTCTGGAATGGTGATGAAACAGGAACCGTGGTACCTGGCGAATTTGCTTTTTGGAATAATAATGAACCTAACGATTATCCTGACGATGCAATACCAGGTCAAGAAAATTATGCACATATAACGGATGATACAATTGGTATTCAGAATTCTTGGAATGATCTACCAATCACTGGAGGAGGAGGAGCTTATGTTGCTCAAGGATATATTGTGGAATATGGAGGCTTACCTGGTGATCCAGTACTTCAAATATCAGGAGTAACGAGATTGAGAATAAGTTGTACGGTTATTACTAACCGAAATAAAACATATAGGGTTAATTATTAGATTGGAAACGGTATGATTTCTTTTTTGACATCTTTACTTCCTAAAAAGTTATTTTTTTTCTTCGTCTGGTCATAGAAAATAGGAATATAAAGATCATCAGAAAAATAGCAACTCTTGCTAGGTAATCACCAGCTTTTACATAAAAAGTAATTTTTTCATTAGTTTTAAGACTTCCTTTTAGAACTCCTTGTTCATTGTACGCTAAAGAAGATACAATATTACCAGTCTGATCGATAATGGCGGAGATTCCAGTATTAGCACTTCTAGCGATACTTCTTCTGGTTTCGATTGCTCTCAATTTTGCATAGGCCAAATGTTGTTTATGTCCTTGTGTTACTCCCCACCAAGCATCATTAGTAATGATGGCAAGAAAATCAGCATCATTCCTTATATAACCAGTAACAAACTCACCATAAACGCTTTCATAACAAATGATTGGACCTGCGCCAAGACCTTCTTTAGTAAAGAAAACTTCTCGATCATCTTGTGTTGTTTTTTTGGCAACGGTACCTCCTAAATCTATCATGGCGTCGCCAACTAATGGTTTAAAAACACTTTGATAAGGAAAATTTTCTACTCCAACGACCAGTTTACTTTTGTTATAAATTTCTGTTGTTCCATCTTGTCTTACTAGGAAGGCAGAGTTGTAATCGTCATAGAATACACCACTTTTATGCTCATTTGTTTGTGGACGAACTTTAGCAGGATTTCTGAATACTTCTAATAGAGAAATTCCTGAAAGAAAATTAGCATGGGGATACTTATTAATAATACTACTAGCTGTTTTTCTTGCAATAGAGTTATTAAAATTCTTTAGTCTATTATTATCAGCAAAAACAGTTTCTGGAGCTATAATAAAATCTGTCTTTTGGGAAATTTCTTTAGCGGTAAGAGAGCTTAATAATGTGCCTACACGATCATCAGAAGTGTTATATTTTTCGGTATAAGGGTTTATGTTGGGTTGTAGTATAATAACTTCTACATCTTTACCTTCCTCCGTATAAGTTTTTAGAATTATAAATGAAATTACAATTGGAACAATTATAAGAAGTCCATTCTTTATCGCGGATCGATACAAAATAGACTTTTCTTTGTGTTCAATATAAAGTAAAACACTTTTATATAACCCAATATTTACTGCCCAAATCCATAGTGTCCCTCCGAAAGTACCTGTGTATTCATACCATTGTATCCAAGAAGTGAAATTGGCAAATCCGTTACCCAGATTAAGCCAAGGCCAAGAAAACTGC
Organism: Aquimarina sp. AD1; assembly: GCF_003443695.1. Taxonomy (NCBI): domain Bacteria; kingdom Pseudomonadati; phylum Bacteroidota; class Flavobacteriia; order Flavobacteriales; family Flavobacteriaceae; genus Aquimarina; species Aquimarina sp. AD1. The sequence continues at coordinate 5,315,834 of NZ_CP031966.1, forward strand.
CATTGCAGGTGTAGGTATTCAAAACTCATCCAAATGCATACTAAGAAGACTGCACCAATAGTAAATGATGATCTTCTGGCAATAATGTGATAGATAAGAAATACTAATGCCATTAATAATGTATTGACGATTTCTGCAAACCACATTCCAAAAGGAGTAGAGTTGTATATCCACCAAGTGGTAATCATATTCCATATAAAGAATGCTAGAAAAGCAAAGCCTAATACTTGAGTTTTATGACGTTTATTGTTACGTGTTTTGTATTCTATAATTAATAAAGGGACAAAGCCAAAAAATAGAAATAAAGGAAAACCATAGGTAGGCCATCCAATAGAAAGTAATAAACCAGATAAAATAGCAAGTAAAATGTTTTTCATACGGAGTGTTCTGTCTTAGTAACGAAATTAATCTTATTTCGTTACAAAACTTTAAGTCAAAGCTAAAAAAATGTTATGATTGAATATGTGATATTGTTATCTAAAAATACTCCAGTCTACTTTTATAGAAAATACATTAGAATAAATAGCGGCACTTTGATCTCCTATGTCTGTTAATGCATAATCTACTTGTATTCCTTTATATTGAAAACCAATACCAAAATTTGGTTGGAATCCTACGTTGTCAGAACCATCAAATTGTTCAATATTTTGAAAATTACCAACGCCTCCTCTCAGGTATACTATTTTAGAATAATCTAATTCAAAACCAAAAGCCGGGGTAATACTAATTGCAGATGAGGAAATGATATCGTTAGTCTCTGCAAAACGTACATTCATATCCAATTCAGTGTTTAAACCGAATTTTTTGCCTATGTCAAATTTTCTTGCAGCTCCAAATTGCAATTTGGGAATAGTAATTTCTGTTGTTTCCGGTAATTCTTGATCTCTAATTTGAGGTATTTGATCTTCATCAGGAATACCATCTCCGTTTAGATCACCAATAGCAAAATCTTCTACATTCCAAGCATTAAAAGTTGTAGTGATATCACGTACCATAATTCCAAATTGCCATTTGTTCCTTTGATATTGTAATGCTGCGTCAAAACCAAATCCCCAAGAAGAGGCAAAATCTCCAATAACCCTTCGTATTACCTTAGCATTCGCTCCATAACTCAACCCTTCTATAGGTAATTTTCTAGAATAAGAAAATGTAAAAGCATAATCTGCTGCAGAGAATAAATTGATCCTAGTGTAATCAATATTACCATCAGCATCTACAAGACTGGTTGTGTCTAAAATATCATCTACTCCAAAACGAATTAAGGAAAGAGCAATAGCGCTTTTTTCATCTAAAGGCATCGCAAAAGCTAAGTAGTCATAATTCGCAATATTTGCAAAATAAGCCGCGTGCATAAATGATACTTGGTTGTCTTCTAAATGGATTAATCCTGCAGGATTCCAATAGCCCGAGTTTACATCACCAGATGTTGCAACTACGGCATTTGCCATCCCTAAAGCACCAGCATCTACACCAATATTTAGAAATTCATTAGAATATTTTCTAGTTTGTGCCGAAGAAAACGATACAACTAAAAGTAGTAATGCAATTATAATTCTTTTCAATCCAAGCAATTTTTGACAAATATCTCACTATTTTTCAACATGATAAACTTTATTTGTGATTTCATATTGTGTAGCCTATGTTAATAGACGAAAATAGTTTGCTATTTTTACACAAAAATCAAATCATATGTGGCTTAAAAAGCAAATCCCTAATATTATTACATTACTTAATCTACTTTGTGGATGTATTGCAACCATCTTTGCAGTTCAGGGGGCTTTAGAATTAGCAGCACTTTTTGTGGCGCTTGGTATTGGTTTTGATTTTTTTGATGGCTTTGCTGCTAGAATCTTGAAAGTACAAAGCGAATTAGGGTTGCAGCTGGATTCTTTAGCAGATATGGTGACCAGCGGATTAGTACCAGGAATAGTGATGTTCCAGATGCTTGCTAAGATTTTTGGATACCCCTATCGGGGCGTTTCTGAAGGTTCTGGTCAAATAATTTCTTATGATTTTATGCTTAGTGATTTTGGCTTGAATTATTTGCCACTAATAGGTTTGCTTATAACATTAGCTTCTGCATATAGATTGGCTAAATTTAATATCGATACACGTCAGACTACCTCGTTTATAGGTTTGCCGACTCCTGCCAATGCTCTATTGATTTTAAGTTTACCATTAATCATCAGATATCAGACGCATCCATGGATGTCAGATGTTATTTTAAATCAATGGTTTTTGATCGGTTTAACTTTGGTAAGTTGTTATTTACTAAATGCCGAAATTGGATTGTTTGCTCTTAAGTTTAAAACTTGGAGGTTTGCTGAAAATAAAGTCAGATATATTTTCTTATTGCTTACAATTGTTTTCTTTGTATTACTTCAGTTTATGGCAATACCTTGTGTTATCTTGTTGTATGTTTTGATGTCCCTAATTTTTAAGGAGAAAGATGTTGCGCAGAACAATTAATTAAGTAAATGAAAAATATTTACAGATTACTGTTTTTTATAGTTGGAATATCTTTTATGTTTTGCTGTTCTAGTAAAACTAGAAATAAATCCACGGAATACGATAGTGGCGTTACTTTAATCAAAAAACATGACTCTTTATTTTATATACAAATCAAATCAGATTCTTTAATAGATACTTGGGAGTTAAAATATCCAGTGTATCAATATATGATTGGAGATGTAGATGAAAATGGATCTAATGATATATTAGTAGGAGTTATTAAAACAACTCGATTTGATTCCATAAAAAGAAAACGACTTTTTATTTTTAAAAATTATGAAGGTTATGTCCGTCCACTATGGTTAGGTTCTAGGTTGGGTAAACCTTTGGTAGACTTTAATTTTATAAAAAATAAAGAAGGCAGTTTTATTAGAAGCGTTGAAAAAGAAAAGAGTGGAAAGGTATTAATTGCAGAATATAAATGGCGTAGATTTGGGTTGGAGTTCAAAAGATATATCCATAGAGAAATTGATAGTCTAAGGGCAATACGCATACTTAAAAACGAAAACATATAAATTAAAAGAATTATGAACAGACAAATACTATTTGCTAGTTTCTTTTTGTTTCTAATAGCTTGCGGAGGTGATAAAAAATCCGAAGAAAAAAAACAATTTGAAGTTTCTCCGGATATTGTAGAAGTAACTGAAAAGGATGATCAGATTATCGAGAATGTAGAGAATCCTGTTCTGATTGATGGAAAACTGGATATAGAACAGCTGGGAGAGGATATTAATTTAGAAATGGACATTTCTTCGTTTAGTCTTTATGAAATTAGGATTTTACGAAACAGTTTTGCTGCTAAACAAGGGTATTGCTTTATGAAAGGGGATCTTAGGTATACTTTTGGTGCTACTAGTTGGTATAACGAAAGAATGGAAAATCGATATTGGGCAGAAGAAGGAGGAAAGGATATAGCACCTATTTCGTATTCTGACCAAGAAACAGTGTTTATTGAGAAATTAAAGAAGAGAGAAGAAGAATTAAAATTAAAGAATTTAGTAAAAAAAGGTAATAGACAATTGGCGAACGTGAACAATGTTGTAAACCTTTTTCAATTAAATGATCCAGCACCCGAATTAATGAGTATGTTAAGTCAGAATGGGTTTGCTATAGTTCCTAATAATAATATTCAGTTATTTCATTTGTATGAACAAAATGATTATGCTGAGTTCCCAAATTTTGTAACTACCGATATGTATATGCAATTGTTTCATATGTATTTTGGTTACATACTTAGACAAATAGAAGAAGAACAATTTATTCCTATACTATCACAGATTTGTGAGTCTATGATAAAGGATATGCAAGAGATTGTAAAAACTACACCTAATGAATCAATAAAGGAAATAGCAAAATTTAATCATACCTATTATGCTATAGCCTATACTGTTTTAACTAACAAAAAAATAGAAGTGCCTTTGGGGTATGAACAACACTATGAAAATGAATTAGTTTCAATTAAAGGAGCAGAGGATAGTACTTCTAAATTTTTAGAATTTGAAGAAGTTAATTTTCCTTATAGCTTATTTAAACCGAGAGGACATTACACTCGTACAGAAACGTTAAAACGATATTTTAGTGCTATGATGTGGCTGCAATCTGCACCTTTTTGCCTCAATAATGATTTACAATTTAAAAGAGCTTTGGTTAATGCTTCTGTTTTAGGGAATAGTCCAAATTTTGAAAAAGAAACATTACGGAAATATAAAGCAATAATGGAACCTATTAATTTTATAATAGGTCAACCAGATAATGTGTCTTTTTTGGATTTAGTAGATTTAATTGAAAAGGAAGAGCTCCCTATAGAAGAGATTTTACAGAATACTACTGTTATTGAAAGCTTGAAAGAGGAAGTGAAAAAAATGGCAGAAATCAAAGATAAAATAAGATCAGGTGGCGGAAGTTGTAAAATTAAAATCAACTTTATTCCACAAAGATATTTATCAGATAATGATGTTCTTCAGAATTTAGTAGATTTAAAAAGTAAAGTTTCTAAACGTCCTTATCCTCAGGGTCTAGATGTCATGGCTGCTTTTGGGAGTGAATCTGCCGAAAATTTATTACTGAATGAATTGAAAGAAGGTGAGAAATGGAGTAAGTATCCGGAATTACTTTCTGATATGCAAAAAGAAATGAAAGACTTAGACTGGAATGAAACTCTGTATACCAAATGGATACAAAGTTTATTGGAGTTGCAGAAACCGAATGATAGTTATCCGTATTTTATGCAGACAACCGAATGGGATAAGAAAAACTTAAATGCATCATTAGCGTCTTGGGCAGAACTTAAACATGATTCTATTCTTTATGCAGAACAACCTATGGCAGCTGAGTGCGGATCTGGAGAAGAGGTACCTAGTCCATATACGGTTGGGTATGTAGAGCCTAATATTGGGTATTGGAATACGGTAATCGAATTAATAGATCTTACCAAATCTGTTTTAGAAAGAAATAAACTATTGAATTCTAACATTTCTAGAATTACAACAGGTTTAAGAGAAAATGCAGAGTTTTTGTTATCAGCTAGTACAAAAGAACTTGCTGGTAAAAAGTTATCTGTGCAAGAATATGGTCAGATAGAAATAATTGGGAGTACATTCGAATGGTTAACGTTGGATTTAGTCAAGCAAAAAGATCAATATCTTGATGGTTGGCATAATGTAAAAGGTGCAGATAAATCTGTTGCTATTGTAGCGGATATTTATACCGCTAATGGCGAGAACAATCCAGATAAAGGAATCTTACACGTCGCAACAGGTAATGTAAATGATATATATGCAGTAGTAGAAATTGAAGGGTATTTATACATAACTAAAGGTGCGGTGTTTGGATATCATGAATTTCATTTACCAATGGGTAATCGTTTAACAGACGAAGAATGGCAAGAAATGCTAGAAAATAATGAAGCAACCGGAATACCAATTTGGATGAAAGATATTATTGTACCAATACCAGTTCCTAAAACGAATGAAAAAATATTCTACAGTTCCGGATGTTAACAGAATTTAGATATTACTTGATGTCTCAATATCGATTAGGTGCGTTTGTTTTTTATTTAATAACCTTTTTAATAGTAACCTCTTCTTGTAATACAGGTAGAGGAAAAATTGATGAAATTAGTATTGTTTTTGTTGGGGATTTATTGTTGGATAGAGGTGTACGGAATCGTATTGAACATTTGGGGATGAATAGCCTATTTCACTCATCCATAGATTCAGTTTTTCAAAAAAATGATATTGTTATAGCAAATTTAGAATGCCCGGCTACCGAGATAGAGGAACCGATTAATAAAAAATTTATTTTTAGAGCAGAACCATCTTGGTTAAAGTCATTAAAAGATCATGGAATAACACATCTTAATATGGCTAATAATCATGCGATGGATCAAGGTAGAAACGGTCTCGTGGATACTAATAAAAATATAATAAACAATGGTTTGATTGCCTTGGGGTATGGAGAGAATACGGAAAAAGCCTGTCGACCGCAATTAATCGCTACTACTCCTAGGAATGTTTATGTGTTTTCTTCTCTTCAAGTTCCATCAGAAAATTGGACTTTTTTAGAAAACAAACCTTGTGTTTGCGAAGATTCTTTTGATGCTATTTCTGGTAAGATTAAGGGGTTAAAAAGTAAAGAACCTAATTCGGTAATTATAGTGCAGCTCCATTGGGGAGCAGAACATACTGTTGTTCCACTAACGTATCAAAAGCAACAAGCATATTTATTAATAGATGCTGGTGCTGACGGTATTATTGGGCACCATCCTCATACAATTCAGACGGTAGAGTCGTATAAACAAAAACCAATTTATTATAGTATTGGGAATTTTATTTTTGACCAAAATAAACCTATTAACTCTAAAGGGTTATTAGTGCAGTTACAAGTTCGCGAAAAAGATGTTGTTTTTAATCATTCAGAATTTAGCATAGAAAAATGTACACCAAAAATTTTAAACGACTAAGAAAAACTATATCTAAAAATCTAATTTCTTCTTTCTAAGTTCAAAATTCTGACCAAGATATACTTTACGAACCATTTCATCTTCTGCTAATTCCTCAGGAATACCTGCTTTAAGAATACTTCCTTCGAACATCAAGTAGGTTCTGTCGGTAATAGCAAGCGTTTCTTGTACATTATGATCTGTAATCAGGATTCCAATATTTTTATTTTTTAGTTGTGCTACGATCCGTTGAATATCTTCTACAGCAACTGGATCTACTCCTGCGAATGGTTCATCAAGTAGAATGAAATTTGGATCAGTAGCTAGTGCTCTGGCAATTTCTGTACGTCTTCTCTCGCCACCACTAAGAAGATCACCACGGTTTTTTCTAATATGCCCTAATCCAAACTCTTCTATTAGAGATTCCATTTTATGAAGTTGTTCTTTTTTAGAAAGTTTTGTTAGCTGAAGAACACTTAGAATATTGTCTTCTATACTTAATTTTCTAAAAACGGAAGCTTCCTGAGCCAAATAACCAATACCATTCTGAGCACGTTTGTACATCGGGAATTTGGTGATATCGGTATTATCCAAAGTGATTTTTCCACCGTTAGGTTTAACTAAACCTACAATCATATAAAAAGAAGTAGTTTTACCAGCTCCATTGGGCCCTAATAAACCTACAATTTCTCCTTGATTTACTTCCAGAGAAATCCCTTTTACTACTTTTCGACCTTTGTATGACTTAATTAAGTTGTCCGCTTTTAACTTCATAATCAGAATGACTTCTTTAGATGGTAAGTGTTGCTATAATGAGCAGGTAAATTTATAGTATTTCTTTTAAACCTTAATTTTTAGATGTATTTGCTTCTAATGCATCCCAGTACTCATATGCTCTACGAAGATGAGGAATTACAATTGTTCCACCAATTAAAGTTGCAATGCTTAGGGTTTCTGCCACTTCTTCTTTGGTTAAACCTTCTTTATGACAAGTCTCTAAATGATAGCGGACACAGTCATCACATCTTAATACGGCAGAAGCAACCAAGCCTAATAGTTCTTTCGTTTTTACATCCAATGCTCCTTTCATAAAAGCATTCGTATCTAGATTAAAAATTCTTTTAATAATTTTATTATTATCTTCTAGAATACGAGAGTTCATTCTCTCTCTATATTCGTTAAATTCTTCAACTATAGTACTCATCTAGTTTGTGTTGTTAATTTTTTATTCTTTTTATTTTCTCTTCTGACAACCATTTTGGAAATAAAAATACTTATCTCATATAATATAAGTATTGGTATTGCAACAATTATCTGAGTAGAGATGTCTGGAGGTGTGATTACAGCAGCTAGAATAAGAACAATAACCAAAGCATATTTTCGATTACGTCTCATAAATTCTGGTGTTACTAATCCTACTTTACTTAAAAAGTATATGATTATAGGCAATTCAAAAATAAATCCAGATGCAATTACAGAAGCCCTAACTAATGATATATAAGATCCTATTTTTATCTGATTTTCTACAACTTCAGCGACAGAAAAAGTAGCTAAGAAATTTACCGAAAGCGGTGCGATAATATAATACCCAAAAAGGACACCAATAAAAAATAATATAGAAGATACTATAATAAATCCTCTAGAATGTTTTCGCTCTTTTTCATAAAGTGCTGGTGAAATGAATTTCCAAAATTCATGCAATATATAAGGGAATGCTACTACAAATCCTGTGGTAATAGATGTCCATATGGCAGCGCTAAATTGCCCAGCCATTTCTGTACTAATAAAATTAAAAGGCATTTCTTCTAGACAGCCTTTTTCCATTCCAAAGGTTTCAGAAATACCGCATAAAACTCTGTAAGAGATAAAATTCGGATCTCTTAATGCAAAGATGATATCCGTAAAAATAGTTTTTATGAAAATAAAGGCAAAAATAGCGACCAAAACTATTGCTAAAGTTGCTCTTATTAAATGCCATCGTAACTCTTCTAGGTGATCAAGAAACGACATGGATTGCGGATCTTTTGTTGTTTTATTTGCCATTATAAAATACCTTCTCTCATTAGATCATGAATATGCAAAAGACCTGCATAATTACCTTTTTCTTCAGCTAATAACTGCGATATTCCGTACTCCTCCAATCTGTCTAGAGCATCTATCGCCATTGCATCTGCATCGATACGTTTAGGGTTTGGGGACATAATATCCTTAGCGGTTAAACCTGCAAAAGAAGTGTTCGTGGTGAGCATTCTTCGTAAATCACCATCGGTAATTATTCCGATAATTTTATTGTCTTCGGTTACTGCGGTTGCCCCTAATCTTTTTTCTGTCATTTCTACAATAACAGCGTTGATATCAGAATCTGGACTTACTTCAGGTTTTTCATTTTTAGATACAATATCATTTACCCGCAGGTATAATTTTTTTCCTAAAGCTCCTCCTGGATGATATTTAGCAAAATCTGTACTAGAAAATCCTTTTAGATTTAATAAACTTACAGCGACTGCATCACCAATAACTAATTGTGCAGTGGTGCTTGTTGTAGGAGCTAGATTATTAGGACATGCTTCTTTTTCTACAAAAGCATTTAAAACAAAGTCAGCTTCTTGCCCTAAAAATGATTCTTTATTAGAGGTAATACCAATTAAAGTATTGTTAAAGTTTTTAATCAGAGGTACCAGCACTTTAATTTCAGGGGTGTTTCCGCTTTTTGAAATACAAATTACTACATCATCTTTAAGAATATTACCCAAATCACCATGAATTGCATCTGCTGCGTGCATAAATACTGCTGGAGTACCAGTGGAATTCATAGTTGCTACTATTTTTGAAGCTATAATAGCACTTTTACCGATTCCTGTAATAATTACACGACCGTTAGAATTATGAATCGTATTCACCGCTTCTGCAAATTCTTGATCTATAAGCTGTTCCAGATTTGCAATTGCTTTAGCTTCTTCACTAATTGTTTTTTGGGCAAAAGAAATAATCGTATCGAGGGTGTTCAAAATTTATAAAATTTGCGTGTTATAAATAAAGATTTTATTATCTTTAATTATGCAAAGGTATGTAATACCTTATGAATTTTAAATAGTGCCAGAAAAAAGCTTACTATTTTTAGTTTTCCTTATCTTTGGTAACTTTTAAAAAAAGAACAATCCACTAAATCTTTACTGGGGAAAAAGGTTTTAGTGATAGCGATTTTAATTTAATTGGTATATAAAAGTTAAACGATTTAATGAGTTTGAACGAAACCGACTTACAAGGAGCTTTAAAAAAGTACTTTGGTTTTAGTCAATTTAGAGGATTGCAGGAGAAGGTTATAGAAAGTATTTTAGGAAAACAAAATACTTTTGTTATTATGCCTACAGGTGGTGGAAAATCCCTTTGCTACCAGCTTCCTGCCTTAATGTGTGAAGGAACAGCTATTGTAGTTTCTCCGCTAATCGCACTAATGAAAAATCAAGTAGATGCTATTCGAAGTATTTCTTCTGAAGAAGGAATAGCACATGTGTTAAATTCTTCCCTCAACAAATCCGAGGTCAAAAGAGTAAAAGGAGACATTGTTAGTGGTGTAACAAAACTGTTATATGTGGCACCAGAATCTTTGACAAAAGAAGAGTACGTAGATTTCCTAAAAGAGCAAAAGATTTCTTTTCTGGCTGTGGATGAAGCCCATTGTATAAGTGAATGGGGACATGATTTTAGACCAGAGTATAGGAATCTAAGAAATATTATTAAACGAATAGGAGAAGATATTCCGATTATAGGATTAACAGCAACGGCAACGCCAAAAGTTCAAGAAGATATTCTTAAGAATTTAGCGATGAGTAATGCTAAAACATTTAAAGCGTCCTTTAATCGTCCTAATTTGTTTTATGAAATACGCCCGAAAACAAAAAATGTAGATGCTGATATTATTCGTTTTGTAAAACAAAATAGTGGCAAAAGCGGAATTGTTTATTGCTTAAGCAGAAAACGCGTAGAAGAGCTTGCTCAAACACTAGAGGTAAATGGCGTAAAAGCTGTTCCTTACCATGCAGGTTTGGATGCTAAGACCAGAGCAAAGCATCAAGATATGTTCTTAATGGAAGATGCTGATGTAGTAGTTGCTACAATTGCTTTTGGAATGGGGATCGATAAACCCGATGTACGTTTTGTAATCCATCATGATATTCCTAAAAGTATAGAAAGTTATTACCAAGAAACAGGTCGTGCAGGTAGAGATGGTGGAGAAGGACACTGTTTGGCGTATTATGCTTATAAGGATATTGAGAAGTTAGAAAAATTTATGAGTGGTAAACCTGTTGCAGAGCAGGAGATAGGACATGCCTTGTTACAGGAAGTAGTGGCTTTTGCCGAAACTTCTATATCCAGACGTAAATTTATATTGCATTATTTTGGTGAGGAGTTTGATGAGGTTACAGGAGAAGGAGCGGACATGGACGATAATGTTCGTAATCCAAAAAAGAAACATGAAGCTCAAGAAGAAGTGCAACTCTTATTAAAAGTTGTAAATAGAACAGGAGAAATTTATAAATCGAAAGACTTAGTAAATACGTTGATCGGAAAAAGTAATGCGCTTATTATATCTCATAAAACTCATGAACAACCTTTTTTCGGAACAGGTAAGTTTAGAGAAGATAAATATTGGATGGCATTGATCCGACAAGTGCTCGTTTCTGGGTATTTGAAAAAAGATATAGAGACTTATGGTGTGATAAGAATTACTCCAGAAGGAAGAAAATTTATCGAATCGCCTGTGAGTTTTATGATGACAGAAGATCATGTATATGATCAGACTAAGGACGATTCTATTATAACCGCTGCTAAAGGTGTAGGAAAAGCAGGTGGCACTGATGATCGATTAGTAGGTATGCTAAAAGATTTAAGAAAAACTGTTGCCAAGAAATTAGGAGTTCCTCCGTTCGTGGTATTTCAGGATCCATCGCTAGAAGATATGGCCCTTAAATACCCGATAAGTATCGAGGAATTAGGAAATGTTCATGGAGTAGGAGAAGGAAAAGCCAAAAAATACGGAAAAGAGTTTGTAGCATTAATCTCTAAATATGTAGATGAGAATGATATTATGCGTCCTGATGATTTTGTCGTAAAAAGTACAGGAGCTAATAGTGGACTTAAGTTATATATTATCCAGAATGTAGATAGAAAACTTCCGTTGGATGATATCGCTGCAGCTAAAGGAATGGATATGCCAGAGTTTATTAAAGAAATGGAAGCTATTGTATATAGTGGTACTAAACTTAATATTACATACTGGATAGATGAAATATTAGATGAAGATCAACAAGAAGAAATTCATGAATATTTTATAGAGGCGGAAAATGATAAAATAGATACGGCGATTGAAGAGTTTGATGGAGATTATGATGATGAAGAATTAAGATTGTATCGTATCAAATTTATTAGTGATGTAGCTAATTAAAGTAGATATTATAGAAATAAAAAAGAGAGGATGTTTTTACATCCTCTCTTTTTTTAGAAGTATTTTATTGATTTCCGTTTACGCATACCCCATTTTGAGGATACCAACCTAAACATAGACATAGAGTTCCATCGATAGAGATTGCTTGAGCACAAGCAGGATTTCCATTACCTCCATTAATGGATTTTTGTTGATTTTTTTTAATTTCCTGAACTCCGTTTTCTTTTAAAATGTTCTTTAACATATTGTTAGTTTTAAGAATAATTTATAATGCCCTGAACATTTATAGACACTCAAGGTATATGTCTATTTAATATATTAAGAACGATTAATAATATAATTGTTGCTTAAAGAGATGTTAAATAAACAGGGAAAATTCAGTTTTTTATTTGAGCTATTATAATTTTTTAAGGTTTAAAATAGATTCATAGAAAGATATAAGCTAGAAGTAGTTAACTCTGAGTCTGGTATAGAAGTGCTTTTTGATATGTTCTTAGCTGTATATTGTCTAAAACCAATTTTAAATCGACCTGATCCAAGACCCCCACCATAAAAGTAATCGGTGGTAGTATTTTCTATTTCATTCTCTGCAAAAACATTAGATTCTGTACCAATATTAAAATCGACAGTAAGACCTCCTTCTAGAAATAACTCAAACTTAGAACTTAAGTAAATATGAAATCGCGGTCCTACGGCTATATTGATACTTTTATAATCTAGTTCAAACTCACTATTAGAAATTTCGAAATCCCTACCGTCCATGGTAAAAGCCTTATACGTAGATTCTAGAAAGAAACTTAAATCTACCTTAGAAAAAGGTATAAAAGTCTCTATAAATATACCATATCGTGGCACAAAAACGTCATCATAACTTACATTACCAGCGCTGCCTATAATTGAATTGTGTGTAAAACCACTTACATCTGCTGCGGCAACGATACCTATTCTGGTTTGATTGATTTTTTTACGAATGCTATATTCTATTTCATTGCCTTTACATTCGTTATATTTTTTGAAGTATCTTTTTAAATCCCGTTGTGTGTAGGTAAGTTTAGAAACATCTTGATCCTCACAATTTATTTTATCCTGTAATTGCTGTTGATAGGTGTTGTTTTGCTGAGGGATAATCTTCTTTCCTGGTTTTTTACTTTCGTCTGGCGTATAAAATACCTTGTATAAAAGTAATTCTGGATATACGGTATTAGGATCCGTATAGAAAAAACGATTTACACCATTTTCAGAATATTGGTATAAGGTAGTTTTACTTTGTAATATAGTTCTTAAAAATATCTTTTGGTACCTAAGATTAGGATCTTTTGATTTAGTAGATTTGCCAACTGTATCTCCATTAAGATCAAATTGTAGGATATACCTTTTAAACCTATAATCTTCTCCTACAGCAAACTCCTTAACGTTTTCAATAGTTTCAGTTTTAGGGCTAGAAGAGATGGTTCGTTTCCATTCGAATTCTGTTGGGTTACTTCTCCATGACAATTTTTTGATTAAGCATTCTTTTCGGTTTCCATCGTTATCGATAAAATAACCAGCTTCATAAAGGCTTTGCGCGCTGCAAGTAGCTATACAAAATAGGCCTACTGCAAAATAAAGTAAAGATTTCATGTATATGACGATCTGAGTGTGTGAAGCAGCAAATATAGCTTTTTTGTTAAAAATCAGATGGTTTGATATAGAAATAAGTTTGTTTTAAAAGAATTGTGGTTAAAGTTTATGAAAAGAGGTTATCGAATTCGATAACCTCTTTTCTAATTAATTTTCCTCATCCTGTGGGTCACATAATGGTAATCCATGAATGTTGCAATAAAATGGAGCGCCAGCAAAGCATCCTCCTGGGAAAAAGGTTGGACATTCTGGTAAATATCCTCCTTTAATAGATTGCTGTTTGTCTTTGTTAATCAATGATACTCCGTTTACATTTAGAATGTTTTTTAACATAATTTACGAATTAATAATTATTTTTTTCCTTAAACAATTATAGACACTTAAGGTGTATGTCTAATTAAATCTTAAAATTATTAGTATATGTTTATTTTAATGAGATTTTAAAAGTATAAGGTTGTCAAAACCAACAACCTTATACGATTATTCTAAGATCTATTCAATAAGTTTAAATAGATTTAATTAATTATCAGGTGTTCCGGCATCACAAGTCCAACAACCATCAGCATTATATCTTCCGTTTTGACATAATCTGTCTGTGTCTGCATCAATGCAGCTGTCAATGTCGAATCCACCTACATTAAAACCACCATTGATTAACTGTTGTTCTTGTTTGTTCATTGTTTGTACTCCTTTTACATTTAAAATGTTTTGTAACATAATTTTTAGTTTTAAATTTTTAAAAAATCTCTAAACTTTTATAGATATTTAGAGGATATATCTACTACCATGTTCAGTATATTACCAAAATGTTACTATCTGTTTTTTGTTTTTTTAATAAATTTTAAAACATGGGTATTTTTAAGTTCTTTTAAAAAGATAAAGAGATTACTAATTTTAGTAATCTCTTTATCTTTTTATTTTTCGCATCGATATATTATACCTTCAATTATTTTAGTTATCAGGGGTCCCTGCACAACATATTAGAACTATCCCATTTCTGAATGTTGGAGTCCAATAGCCTCCATATTGACAACCTTGAATATCATCGCAGTTTGTACTTAAAACTCCTCCGTTTATACTTTTTTGTTCATTTTTTTTAATTTCTTGAACTCCATTTTCTTTTAAAATGCTTTTTAACATAATTTACGAATTAATAATTATTTTTTTCCTTAAACAATTATAGACATTTAAGGTATATGTCTAATTAAATCTTAAAATTATAAGTAAATCATTTAATCTTCATCATAGAGTTTTTAACTCAACGTTCTATATTATATGTATTATTAATGCTAAGAACTAATTAGTGTCAATTTATTAATGTATTATTAGAAATACTATAATAAATTGATAAGCGTAATGGATTATTTGATAAGCGTATATTAAATTGTTTAAGAGAATGTTCTTATGAGATCACCTAATTTAGATTTATTTCTAATTGAAACAATTATTTTTTCTTTATTACTTAAAATGATAGTTTCTTTTTTGTAGATAGAGGTGATATGTTTGGTATTTATTAATGTTTTTCTATTAGCTCTAAAGAAACCTTTAGTTATTAATAGATTTTCGTAATGTTTTAGTGATTTTGAAGCTAAATATTTTAAACTGTCAGTAATTAAAAAAATGGTATAATTACCATCTGCTTCACATTTGATTATATTATCAATATCAATTGCTATATGTTCATTTCCGATATTTATCATTAAACGAGATTTGGTCATGAATTCTTTGAGCAGATCGTATTTTTGTTCTGTAAAAATACGTTCTTTCAGGTTTAGGTATCGCTGAACAACATTTTTTAATTTATCGACATCTATAGGTTTTGATAAAAAATTGAAAGCATAATATTCCATTGCTTTTTCAATGTAGTTATTATACCCTGTGGTAAATATTATCTCAAACTCATGATTAGAAATTTCATCTAGAATTTGAAAAGAATTCCCATCAATAAGTTCAATATCCATAAATACTAATTCAGGCTTAGTTAGCTTTAAAATATTTATAGATTCTTGTATACTTCCAGAATTACCAACTATTTCTATTTCCTTAAAATTTTCAACTAACATTTCGGATAAGAATTCTAAAGAATCTTTTTCATCTTCAATAATAATAACTGAAATATTTTTATCCATTGAGATTTATGCGTTTTACTTCTTTTTTATTAAGCAATAGCTAAATTAATTAATTATACTTGTATTAACTTATATAATTTATTAAAAAAAAGACAAAAATGAGAACAACCATATTGCTAGTTATAATCATGTTTGGACTAAAAGGGAATGCGCAAAAGAATAGTTATACACAAAAAGAAATAGATACTTTTAAGATTTATCCTACGAATAGGGAAAACCTTTTAAAATATCAGAAGATGTTGGAAACAGATGAAAATTTGTTAGGATGGACTTATTATTATTCTAAAATGAGTGTGTTATATTTGGGTGAAGATAAATTAGATTCGTGTTATTTCTTTGCAAATAAAGCAATCTCGTCTTATGACACATCAGATAAGAAACGTAAAGAAGACGAAACCCAATTAGCAAGAGCATACTATAATGGAGGCAGAGCATTAAGGTTGCACTATAAGGATCATAATAAAGCATTAGATTATATGATGAATGCTTTAAGGGTGATTAATAAATATCCAGGTTTTTCAAAGTATCTTAAAGGTTATATTCTTAGAGATATTTCTAGTAATCATTTAGAAATGGGGGATAATAGTTTGGCTTTAATGTACTTGTTGAAAACATCAAAGGATACAAGCTATTTGAAAAACCCACTTAATTATGGCCCTTTGTATAACAGCATTGGTAATATGTATTTTGATTTAAAAAAAATAGATTCTGCAAAGTTTTTTTACAAAAAAGCATTGTTAGATACTATAATAGGTATAAAAGTAACTTCTCATAATCATTTAGGAAATTTATTTCATTCTGTAAATCAAAAGGACTCAGCTTTTTATCATTTTAAAAAATCTAAAGATATAGTAGATTTAAACTCGGAGAAAGTTTCGGACTATTCTAGATATAGCTCTCACATTAATTATGGTCAGATGCTGTTGAATAAAGGAGAGTATAGTGCTGCTATGTATTTGCTTAATAGGACTTTAGATAGTATTAATGCTTTAGGTAAATTAGATAAGCGCGATCGAGATTTGAAAGTGAGGAATATGGATTACCTTATTAAAACGTATCAAAAAAATGGTAAGCTAGAAGATGCTTTATCTGTTTCTATAAGAAAAAGTGATTTTCTACAAAAATTTCATCAACAAGTATTGGATGAAAAACTTAGAGAATTAAATATTGCATATGAAGTAAAAGAAAAAGAAGAATCAATAGAGCAGTTAGCGGCGATAACAGAAGAACAACAGATTATCATAAAGCAAAGAAATACTATAGCTATAGCGTTATTAGGAATATTAGTGTCGATTATCGGAGTTGGAATATTGTTGTTTAGACAACGTAAACTGAAGAGTAAGTATGAAACTGCTAATCTAAAACAACGATTATTACGATCTCAGTTAAATCCTCATTTCGTCTTTAATGCGCTAAATACAGTAAGTAATTTAGTAAATAAAAAATCGGGACATACCTTACAGTATATCTCCAAATTAAGTAGTTTAATTCGATTGATTCTCAAAAATTCCAGAGAAGAGTTCATTGTTCTCGAAGATGAGTTACAATCTTTAGAAGATTATCTGGAATTAGAATCTAATTTTTCTCAAAAGTTTACTTATTCGGTTTCAGTTTCAGAAGATATTGATATTGAAGAAACCTTTATCCCTCCTATGTTTATTCAACCTTTTATCGAAAATTCAATTCAGCATGGTTTAAGAGGTGTAGACGACGGTTTTATTAAGATAGTATTATCCAAAAATGAAAAAGAAGGTTTGATACAGTGTCTTATTGTAGATAATGGAGCAGGGATTACAAAACCTTCAGAATTTAAATCTAAAGTTGATACAAAACATCAGTCTTTTTCTGGTAAAATTATTAAAGAACGCTTACAGATTTATGCAAAGTCATTAAATAAAAAAACAAATTTTACTATTGATCAAATTCCAGATGGAAAAGGCACTGAAGTTAAAGTGATATTACCTTACTTGATAGATACTTAATCTTTATTTCTTCTATAAAGAAATAAATATAATACTATCACAGCTACAATCCCAAATCCTAATAGAAACATCCATAAATTATTAGATTGTGGCAATAAAGTTCCACTATCTCCAATCAATACTAAAGAGGCCCAATAGTGAGGAGAGGCTTCCGCATCTTTATTGTTTTTAAGATAGTTTAGTTTTGCCGTACGTAGAGCTGCTGATTTAGTTCGTCCTTCGCTTAGATTTTTATAGAAATTAGCGGTGATGGTAGCAGTCGCTTTATCATTGGTGCTCCATAATGATGGAATCACAGTATTGGCTCCTGATTTAAAAAATCCTCTGGCAAGACTTAATATACCTTCTCCACGTCTAATTTCTCCTAAAGAAGTATTACAAGCACTTAATATTACCAATTCTGCCTGGCTTTGTAAAGAGTTCAGTTCTAAATCGGTTAATTTAGAATTTCTAAAAGCGATCCAAGGTACAATAGAATCAGAAGCATCTGCATGTGTTGCTAGGTGCAGTATTTTATAATCTTTTATTTTTTTGATAAAATTTTCTTTAGTGGCTTCTTGATCCACTAACAGCGTTCCGTCATATAATTTATTAGCATATGTGATTTCTTTAGCGCTATTTTTTAATGTGGTTAGGTTATTAGAAAAATTGATGGGCGCAACTCCTAAGAAATCCTGAGTAGCTTCTCTTTGGATGGATTTGTTTTTGTTTTGAAAAGTAAGAGAGAATGCGTAATCGATCTCATTTTCTTCTATGAAATAGGTGTTTCTATTGATGTCAATTATCAATGCCTCAAAAGGGATCATTCCTAGCATATGATCAGGTATGATTGTTACTTTTTTGTCTTTGAGAGATTTTCTAATATCTTTTGGAAACAAGGATTGATAAATAGCGTTGGAAACTTTAGTATAGGTCTCGATATCTTTTGTAGTAGTAAATGGTTTATTGAGTTGTTCTCTTAATGATGTAATGTTATTTAATAACGTATCTATTTGTTTCAATTTAAAAACCTTATTTCCTTCATTAGATAAGATCATCCCATATCCATAAGGAGTAGTATATCCAATACGTTCTGCCATAGTGTACTGAATAATTACTTCATTTTCCTTTGGTTTTATTTCTGATAATGATAGTACTCCAGGAATTTCTTTAGACAAGAAATGTTCTGGGTAAAACCCTTTTATAGAATCATTGAAGCGCTGTAGTTCCTCTTTTTTGTCAAATATTAATATGGATAAAGAATCTTTTTTTTTATCAGACCCCCCCTTTTTGTTTTCTTGTAATGAAGCGATATCGTTTTTAAATGCTAATTCTTTTTCTAAGATACTTTCTGGTAATGCTGTTTTACTTCTATTAAGATCTTGCATAAGCAATAATGCCTTGTTTTTTTCCATGAGGTAAAAGGCCTTGTCTAGTAAGTTAGCTCGATAACAAGCTTCTAGTCCAATAATATAAATCTCAGAAGCCAGATCGCGCCATCGTAGTTTTGTTTTGTAAGAGAGATCAGAGGTTAGCATGATCTCAATTAGTCGATCCGCAGTTTTTACTGTTTTTAAAGCTAATAAATAAGCACTTTTGTTATTTGAAGTATTTCCTTGATCAATGTAAGTGTTAATTTTTGTTTTTAAAATCCCTAGGAATAATGATTTTTTTTCTACTCCTTCTAATTGTTTTCGAGTTGATGACCAATTATAATCGGCTTTTTCTGGATTTAAAAACCCAGCTATTGATTTCTGGTAAAAATCAATAGCTTGATCATATTTTTTTTCTTTATAAGCAAGTTTACCAAATCCAAAATAAATAGACTTTAGTAATGTTGGTTTGTGCTCAACTAATGATAATGATGTATTAAAATATTCTTTGGCAATTATAGTATCTAAATCAATATTTGCTAATCCTAGATTATAGTTAGTAGAACATTCATAACCTTTGTTTTTTATGATTTTGGATATTATAAGGGCTTTTTTGTAATAATAAATAGCAATTATCAAGTTGTTTTTTGAGCCATTTTTAATGTAATCCATATTACCGAGGTCATGATATTGTATTGCTAAATTTGAGGTAATTAGATACTCATCTTCGATACTAGGTTTTTCTATTATTTTTACAAGGGAATCTGCTAGCAGTAAATGTCGAATTACTTGTTTGCTAGTCTTAATCTGTCCCATATTTCTATATGAAAAGGCTATATTAATATGACTATTTATGATTTTTTGTCGATCTTTTATTGGATCTAAGTATTGAAATACCTTCAAACGATGTTCGACCGAGTTATAGGGATCCTCTAGTTTAAGATAGATGTCAGCTAAATAGTTATAAGTTCTTATGTTCAAGGAGTTTTTTTTAAAAGGGGCGGCGTTTTTAAATGCTTTAATAGCTTTCTCGTAATTTTTATATTTGTTATGAAAATATCCAAGATTGATGTAGCTGTTTTTAAGTAATTCTTTATCAAAGGGGATTGCTTTTTTTTTAGCATCAATAGCAAGTTGAGTATAATATATGGTTTTTTCTTTATTTTTTTTTCGATAAAACCATTTTCCTAATTCGTGAGCATCTGCACCTAATTGGGTATAGTTGCTTTGTCTTTCATAGGTTTTGAAAAGGTCAGTATATAGGCATTTTTTGATAGTATCGCTCTCTTTACTAATTAGAATAGAATCTAATGTTGGGGATATCTTTTGACTATATAGTGATTGAGTATTGATTAGATATATTAAAAAAAATAAGAAAGGAAAATAGATTTCCTTTCTTATTTGAGTTTTTTTATCTATGATTTTCATACACTAAAGCTGTCCATGTAATGGAACATCATAACAATTATCGTAATAACCATTTTTAGCTTTAAGTGTATATATGATAGTAGGAACGCCCTCGTCATCATTTTCCGTCTTAGTTCCAGCATCAGTTGCATTGGCTGATGCAATATCTGTTTTAGTAACTTTTTCTAATTCAGAACATGGGACTCTCCATTCATCTACGGCGTAGCATCCATCTTCAAAAAGAACTAAGATGGAACTAAACCAGTTCTCTCTAGCCCAAATATGAAAATCATCTCTATCTTCTTGTGTCCAATCAACTGGATAACGCACAAAAAAGTTACAATGCGGAACCCAGTTAAATTTAGAGTCATTTTCTTCTAAGGTTTGTTGTGCTTCTTCTTCAATAATAGAAGTTTCTTCTGTAGAACAGCTTTGTATTCCAATCACAAAAACTGCAGCTACCAATAGTAACGTGATTTTTTTCATTCTTAAATCTTTTTTTGTATTATTATTTATTAGTATGTTTCCCTAACCTAACAAATGTTACCACGCTAAAATAAAAAAAAATTAAATAGTTAAAGATATCTTAATGAAGATAACTGAAATAGACCAGTTAAAGCTGATTGTTTCTGGAGAAAAACAGGTGATACAAGATTTGTATACTAAAGAGTTTCCCAAGGTGAGAAGTTTTGTGCTTAATAATAATGGGAATACAACGGATGCAGAAGATGTTTTTCAGAAAGCTTTGATGCAGTTAATTGCTAGATATAAGATAAAAGCATTCATTATTGAGAGTAATTTTAATGCTTATTTTTATACAGTTTGTAAAAATTTATGGCGTAGAGAACTAAATAAACAAAAACGTATAGTAACAAATGATGAGGTTATAGAACATGTTAAAGAAGCAGAAGATATGACGATGTTAACTTTAGAACAAGAAAAGTGGGAGCTGTTTCAAGAAAAATTAGCTGAATTATCTGATAACTGTAAACAATTATTACAGTTGTTTTTTCAGAAAGTACCGTATAAAGATATTGTAGAAAAACTAGGATATAATACAGATAATGTAGTGAGACAACGTATTTTTAATTGTAAGTCGCAATTGACTAAATTGATTAAAAAAGATTCGAGATATAACCAAATCAAAGAATTATGAAAGATTACCCGATAGAAATTGATGATTATCTAAGCGGTAATATGTCAGCATCAGAAAAGGAATCGTTTGAGGCAAGATTGCTTACTGATACGGAACTCTCTGAAGAATTGAAGTTGCAGCAAGATATGCAGACCATTTATGAAGATCAAGAATGGGTAGAAGGAAATAAAGAGTTATTAAAAACAACAGAAGCTACTCAATTAAAAACTTTTTATCAAAGTGATGAAGCAGCAGCATTAAAATCAACGATTAACGAGGTGATTTCAGAAAATCGATCAAATTCTCAATCAAAGACTTTTTGGTTTATTGGAATAGCTGCATCTATTGCCGTTTTGATCACCGTTTCATTATTTGTTTTTAAGGATACCAATTACGATGAATTATATGCTTCGTATATTCATTTAGATGAAATACCATCTTTAGTTACTAGAGGAGAAGACACTAATAAAATTTTAGAAAATGCTCAGTTATTATTCGAAGAGCAAAAATATAAAGAAGCTACAGAGTTATTTACCACCTATCATCAAAAAGAGAAATCTATTGATCCTTTAAGTTATATTTATAATGGGATCTCATATGTAGAACTTAATAAGTTTGATAAAGCTTTATCACAGTTTCAACTTTTGGGAGATTCTAACACACTACAAGCTAAAAAAGCCAATTGGTATAAAGCTTTGGTTTATTTAAAACAGAAGGATAAAAAAGAATTGATAGCGGTTTTACAAACTATTGTTTCTGATAGTAATGCATATAAGTATCAAGAGGCTAAGGAGCTTTTAACAGAGATTGATTAAATATACGACTCGCTTAGAAGTTTTCATCAGTATCGTTTTGTAGATTCGATGATTGTAAAGAGACAAACAATCATTCGTTTTATGTGTTAAACATTAAGCAATTACCTATCTTTGCAGCTTAAAATTTAACAAGCTTAAAATACGCAGTTATGCAAGACGGATTATACGCAAAATTTAATACCTCGAAGGGAAGCATTTTAGTAAATCTAGAGTATCAAAAGACTCCAGGTACAGTTGGGAATTTTGTAGGTTTAGCAGAAGGTAATATGGAGAACAAAGCAGTTCCTCAAGGAAAACCTTACTACAATGGATTAAAATTTCACAGAGTAATTCCTGATTTTATGATTCAGGGTGGAGATCCACAAGGTTCTGGAGCAGGTGGACCAGGATATCAATTTGATGATGAAATTCACCCAGATCTAAAACATGATGGACCAGGAGTATTATCTATGGCTAATGCCGGACCTGGAACTAATGGAAGTCAGTTTTTTATCACTCACGTAGAGACTGCTTGGTTAGATGGTAAGCATACTGTTTTTGGTAAAGTTGTAGAAGGACAGGATATCGTAAATGCTGTTGCGCAAGGTGATACAATTGATTCTTTAGAGATAGTAAGGGTAGGAGCTGATGCTGAGAACTTTAATGCTGTAGAAACTTTTAGACAATTTAATGGAGCTAAAGCAGAAAGAGAAGCTGCTGCAAAAAAGGCTTCTGAACAATTATTAGAAGAATTAGCTGCTGGTTTTGATAAAACGGATAGTGGATTACGATATAAAATCATCCAAAAAGGTGATGGTGCTCAAGCAGAAAAAGGAAAAACTGTTTCAGTACATTATAAAGGAAGTTTAACAGACGGTACTGTGTTTGATTCTTCATACAAGCGTAACCAACCAATTGATTTCCCATTAGGAATGGGGCAGGTTATTCCTGGATGGGATGAAGGTATCGCTTTATTACAAATAGGTGATAAGGCACGTTTTGTAATTCCGCCATCTTTAGGATATGGAGCGCACGGAGCTGGAGGAGTAATTCCCCCAAATGCTACACTAGTTTTTGATGTAGAATTGGTAGGAGTAAAGTAAAACTCTTTTTAAAATAATTTTAAAACCTCTGGAATATATTTTCAGAGGTTTTTTGTTTTTTTAATGGTCAACCCTACATAAAAAAACCACTTTAACGCATAATTAACACTTGTCCTCCCTCTTTAAATGTTAATTTATTTATTAAAATAGAGAAGTTTTATAGAAAAAAGTAAACTTTTACGTCTATAATGCAGATATTTACACCCCTAGTTATAAGATAATAAACCAATACAAAAACCCCATTTTTGATGGTTATGAAGTGGAAGCTAACAGTGTTTTTAATATTTTTTTGTGTAAATTTTTCCTTTACTCAAGATAATGAAGCTGCAATGACTGCTATCAAAGATCAAATAGAAATCATTGATAGTTATATCGAATCCGATGTGTTTTCTTTGGATCCTGAGGAGTTCTTAGATCAGATTGCGGATCATGGAGCGGAGCTCAATGGATATTATGAGCACGAACGTTTAAAGAAAATCATAAGAAATATCGGGATGCCTAATGCAATGGTAATTACGGTATTTTATTTTTGGAATGATCAATTGATTCATGTGAATTATAAGCAACGCCAGTATATGGAAACAAAAAATAGCGATGGCTTTGTTGTAATGGATTACTCCAACGCATTTACAAAATTTGAGTCAAAACATTATTTTGATAAAGGGAATGAAATTTATAAAATAGTTTCTGGTCAAGCGGTAACTAACATAGAACCTGAAGAAACTTTTGTTTCTTATAGTTTAAGAATGAAATCTTTGTTAGATAATAAGTTTAAAAATAGAGGGACTTATGAAGCGCTACAGGGAAAATGGGTAAATGTTCAATTTCCTGATGAGCATATGATTTTTGAAGAAACTATACGTTTCAATTTTCGTGATGGAAAGTTTCTGAAAAGATTAAAGGTAAAAATTAAAGATGATGTTATGTATTGTTCATCTCCTAAAGATAAATATATTTATAAATATAAAATAGAGACTCTGAATGAACGAGAATTAGTTGTAAAGGATTTACAAAATACTTCTTCGAGTTTATTTTTGTACGTAAAAGTTGACTGAAATAATACTATGAATCTTCAATATCCAATAGGAAAGTTTAAAAGCCCTAATACTATTACTAAAGAACAAATTACTACTTGGATAAAAGATATAGAGGAACTACCTAAAAAAATAGAAAAATTAGTTTCCAATTTTTCTGAAGCCCAGTTAGAAACCCCATACCGACCTGATGGGTGGACTGCAAGACAGGTTATTCATCATATCCATGATAGTCATCATAATGGTTATATTCGTTTTAAATGGGCGCTCACCGAAGAACAACCAGTAATTAAAGCATATTATGAAGATAGATGGGCGGAATTATTTGATACTAAATCAGCACCAATTCACCTCTCTTTAGACTTAATAAAAGCGTTGCATGCTAAATGGGTGTATTTCTTAAAAGGTTTATCTGATGAAGATTTAGGAAAAGTATTTATTCATCCCGAAGGTGATGTTGCAATTTCTTTAGCAGAAGATATTGGAATATACGCTTGGCACGGAAACCATCATTTAGCACATTTACAGATTATAGCGGGTACTTTTAAGTAATCTCTTTTATCTTATTATTGTTTCCATTTAATATTGCACCCTATACTTGGTTTTTGGATTTCGGAAACTGTAGCGTTTCTAAGTACCGCATCCAATGCTTGACGAAGGTCTCTACCATTTACAGGAATCCCGTTTCCAGGTCTCGAATCATCTAACTGCCCTCTGTAAATAAGTTTTAATTCTCCATCAAAAAGATAAAAATCCGGAGTACACGCTGCATCATAGGCTTTAGCTACTTCCTGTGTTTCATCAAACAAATAAGGAAATGTATAATTGTTTTTCTGAGCGGTTTTCCACATGTGTTCTGGAGCATCTTGTGGATAATTTTCGATATCGTTACTGCTAATAGCGACAAAACCAAATCCTTGTACCCTGTAGTCATTAGCTACTCTAGAAATTTCTTCATTTACGTGAATAACAAAAGGGCAATGATTGCATATAAACATAACTATAGTACCTTTTTCTCCTTTTATATCATTCAGGGAAACTTTATTATTAGTAACAGCATCTACTAAAGTGAAATCTGGAGCAACAGTACCTAATGGTAGCATGTTTGATGGAGTACGAGCCATAATGTTTAATTTTTATATTTTCGAAATTACAATATTATACTTTATAAGTATAAAAATTGTTATCTTAGTTACATTCCAAAAAATAAAATTATGAAAACTTTAGAGACTTGGTTTCAGGAATATGCTGTGAGCCATCAGAACAAAACAAATATTGCAATTCATTTTATATGTGTGCCAGCTATATTTTTTTCTGTTGTTGGTCTAATTATGAGTATTCCTAGTGGTTTTTTAGCCTCTATAATACCTGGAGAAAACCCATTTATAGAAAATTGGGCGTTTGTCGTTGCTTTACTTATTTTGCTTTTTTACGTTAGGTTATCCGTAAAAATGGCGTTACAAATATTAGTTTTTGTTGCTTTTTGTATAATTGCTAATTACTACATCAGTCAATATGCACCATTATGGATGGTGTCTCTTATTATTTTTGTCGTTGCTTGGATCGGACAATTTTATGGTCATCATTTAGAAGGTAAAAAACCTTCTGCTGCGCAAGATTTACAATTCTTGTTGATTGGACCTGCTTGGGTAATCCAAAAAATGTTTGGAAAAAAATAATATGCAATTAAAGAATTGGAAAGATTCAGGATCGTATTACACATATAAAAACTATCAAATATTTTATAAAGAAGAAGGGGTAGGGGAGCCTTTGATTCTTGTGCATGGATTTCCAACATCTTCTTGGGATTGGAGTAAAATATGGGGCACACTTGCAGAAAAGTATAGCGTATATGCTATTGATATGTTGGGGTATGGTTTTTCGGCTAAACCAAGTGATTTTAAATATACAATTGCGTCCCAGGTTGATATATGGGAAGCCTTTTTAAAACAAAAAGGAATTGTTTCTTTTCATATACTGGCGCATGATTATGGAGATACTGTGGTTCAGGAAATGTTAGCTAGATTAAAAGAGAACCCAGCATATGAATTTGATATTAAATCCGTTTGTTTTCTTAATGGAGGAATGTTTCCAGAAACTAATTTTCCTACATTAACTCAAAAAATGTTACTCACTCCTTTTGGTGCTATTCTTAAACATTTTATGGGTAGAAATACATTGGCTAAAAACTTCAAAAAAATATTTGGAAGCGATACACAACCTAGTGAAAAAGAGATAGATGATTTTTGGGAAACAATAGCTTATAATTCTGGTAAGAATGTAATACCTAAGTTGATAAAATACCTAAAAGAAAGAGATACTTATAAAATTCGCTGGAGAGAAGCGATACAATATACCGATATGCCTAAACGATTAATTGATGGCGCTGTTGATCCTATTTCGGGTGAGCATATGGCAGAATTCTATAAAGAAATAGTGCCAAATGCTGATGTTGTGTTATTAGAGGCTATTGGTCATTATCCACAAACAGAAGCTCCAAATGAAGTATTACATCATTATGAAGAGTTTAGAAAAATCATTATTTCTTAATTCTTCGTTTATGAAAACATCTTCGAATAAATACGGATTGTAATTTATTCATATTTCCCCGAAGCCCATTGTATGGTAGGTTCTATCCATTCTTTTAATGGTTTGAAAAGAAATCCATGGCCCATTCCGGTAGTAAGTTCTATTTCTTTAAAATGGATAATACTACAGGTAGATTCTTTTTGTCTAGTTATGGCAGAGACTCCAAATGGATCTGTTTTTTCATAAATATTCAAAATATTTCCACAATAATTAATTTCAGGAATTTCTATAATATCACGATCCTTAAAACTTGCTATGAACACAAAATTGAGGTCAGGATTATTAGCTATAGTGGATACATATTGAGCGATGTAGCCACCTTTAGAAGTGCCTACAATAGTTATTTTTTCAGGGTTAATATTGTTTGCTAATAAACTATCTATTTGATTTACAATCTTATTTGCATACGTATTAGCATTGACATTGCTATTTCTTTTTTCGCTAATAACCTGGAAGCCACTTTTTTTAAATTCCGAAATGATTTCTTGGTATTCTGTTCTTCCAAATTCTGGGTGAACTTCATGTAGTTCATGGGTTTCTAGAAATCTATTATGAATAAAGAAAATGTATCGGTCATTCTGGTCATTTTCACTTTTACAAGAGGATAACGATAATACCCATAAAAAAATAACTATACGTCCTAGATAAGTATTCATGGGTTTGATAAATTATATTTCTATAAAAATATTTTATTTATAATGTTCTTTTTCCTGGAAGTTACTCAAACAAATAGCTGTTTAGTTACATCTCATCACTAAAGAAAATAGCATTCATTAATAACTTATTAGTACCATACCAAAAAGCTCTAAAATTAGTATTGTCGGTAAATAAAATAGTGTTCCCTCTTCCTAAACTTTGATGTCTAAATGGTACCGTATTAGCCAATGAATCCAAATTCTTTTTGCTGATATATCCGCTTAGCAGTGGTGATTTTGTATATTGAATAGGGTTGTAGTAACTCTGTTTATTAGCTTTGATAAATAAGGTTGTGTTTCTAAAAAGTGATATTTCATCATTTTTATAACCAAAATTTATTGGATGTGATCTATCGGTTTTAGCTTGGAAAATCGCCCCTCCAATTACCTGAGCTCCAAAGAAATCTCTTCTTTGCTCAAACGAAATGTTTTTAGCATCGTTTTCTGGTTTAGAAAATTCGATTTTCATAAGCTCATTGTTTTTAAAGAATTGAGCTGCGTTTCTATATCCGATTAGTGTTCCTCCGTTTCTGATCCAAGATTTAATCTTGTCAATAACATTTTTACCCATTGTTTGATTCCAGCTGTTTGGTAAAATAATATGAGTGTATCTAGATAAGTTTCTTCTTTCTAGGTATTCAGTATTTAGTTTGGTGATAGGAATGTTGTAACGTTGATCCATTAAATGCCAGATTTCTCCAGCATCATATGGTGTGATTCCGCTTCCTGTTAACAATGCGATTTTTGGCAATGATAATGCTCTAAATTGATTACTTCCTAGATCAATTCCTGTTGTTAAACCAGTAGATACACCTGTAATATTTACATGATTTTCTGAAGCAAGATTTTGTAAAAATGCATGAATTTCCTGTGAGTTTAATCTTTGATTCTGAATAGGAATCATAATTGTTCCGTAGTCATAGTTTTTATTTTCAATAGAAAAAGGTTTCATGCCTACTTTAGCCCTCAATCCGCTATTTAAAATTTTATATAATACGGCAGGCGTATAATACTCATGCCATTCCATAAGGTATGCATAGTTGCTTTTATTAATGCTTTTAGGTTTTTTATAGTCCAACTTAGTAATTTCTGCTCCTAGGTCAGAGGTAGTTGTTTTTTCAGTATAATCTAAATTAAAGGCTAATGGGAATGTCCAAGCAGATACATCATAAAATAAACTGTCTTGAAATTTTGTTCTTTTTTCAAACATAGCCTTGATTAAACGGCTTTGTTTTTGATTTTTAGGAACTACATAGCTATATCCTTTTTTAAATTTTTTACCGTTTGCAGTGATATCATTTTTTAAATCATAAAACTGAACCTTATGACGTTTTAAGATTTCTGCAAGGTGATAGGTAGAAGCCGCATCTTTTTCATTTCCAAAAATGTAAGATCCTGTTTGCGCTTCTTTTCTAGCATTATTATAAAAGTTGTTTTGATATCTAAGTAATTCTGTGCGCATGGATTTTGCCGCTTCTAATGTAGAGAGTGTAGCAGTAAATTGATTTCTTACTGTAAACGGGAATGTCAATATTCCGTTGTCTGTTTCCTGCGCATGTCCTCGAGAGCTTCCTTGTTCAAATAAAATACCAATTCCTCCATTAATATCAGGGAATGTAGATCCTTTTCCATAATAAAAATCATCAAAATTTTCTTCTGTAAAATATAATGACCCTATTTTATTAAAAGCTTCTGCGTGATAGTTAGCAATTTTTTTGGTAAGCTCCTGATTTAATTTAGGTGTTAATGGATGCGTTCTAGATTGTATTCCAGGTTGAAAGAAAAAACTACTATTAGAGCCCATTTCGTGATGATCGGTGAGAACATTGGGATACCATTTATGAAAAGTCTCAATTCTAGCTCTTGATTCTGGTAATTGTACTGGTAACCAATCACGGTTCATATCAAACCAGTAATGATTTGTTCTACCTCCAGGCCATACTTCACTGTATTCTCTGTCTTGTGGATCTGTGCTTATGTTTTTACTTTTATTAGTATTTGCCCAATAAGCAAAACGCTGTAAACCATCAGGGTTAAGCGATGGGTCAAATAAAATTACAACATTCTCTAATAACTCATCAACTTGATTTCCTTGTCCAGCGGCTAAATAATAAGCAGCAATTAAACTTGCGTTTGAGCCACTTGGCTCATTACCATGTATAGAAAAACCTTGGTATACCACTGCTGGCATGGATGCAATGTCGTTAGCGGTTTTGCTATTTTGGGTTAATTGAATATGTTGATTTCGTATTTGTTCTAAATTCTGATGATTTTTTTCTGAAGTAATAGTTAGTAAGATGATAGGCCGATCTTCATATGTTTTTCCTCTATCTTCTATGGTAATACGCGGAGAAGCTTTCGCCAAAACTTTCATGTATTCTACTAATTTATCGTGAGTAACGTGCCATTTTCCTGGAACGAAACCTAAAACACTTTGCGGTGTTGGTATTTCAGGATTATAGGAAACTCCTTTTGGTAAATAATATTCTAACGAAAGGTTTTCTTGAGCAAAAGAAGAAAAGAATAATAGTGATAAGATGATAGTAAAGAAGTGCTTCATTTTAGTTTGTTTGAGCGATTGTAGCGTTTAATAGTTTTCGAAAATAAAAAAAACCGCTTCAGAGACTGAAGCGGTTTGCATAAGTTTAACATAAGTTATTATGCCTTATATGTCGTCGAAGCTTACATCTGTAAAACTTTCTGTAGAAGCTGTAACTTCTTCATTTGCTGTTGCAGATACTTCTGTATTTTGTTCGTAAGATTTTTGATAATCTTTTTGATGTCTTTCACTGATCACTTCTTCACCTTTTTCATTAACTATGAAATCAGTCATTTCACTTAGTATTTCACTGAAACCAACAAAGTCTTCTTTGTATAAGTAGATTTTATGCTTTTTGTAGTGAAAAGATCCATCATCATTAGTGAATTTTTTACTTTCTGTAATAGTAAGATAGTAATCTCCAGCTTTTGTTGATCTTACATCAAAGAAATATGTTCTTCTTCCTGCTCTTAAAACTTTTGAGAAAATTTCCTCTTTCTCCAACATTTCATTATCGCTCATAATCCTTATTTCTTAATTAATTAGTCTGTTACGATGGAATCAAAAATCTAAAAAAATTGTTAATCGTACAACAAAATATCAAATTTCTTTTTCGCTTAGCTGTTTTAAATATAACTCTTTGTAATATCCATCAACGTCTAATAGTTGATTATGAGTGCCTTGTTGGATGATTTCGCCTTCGTCTAAAACAATGATTTTATCCGCGTTCCTAGCAGTAGAAACTCGGTGACTTACTATAAAAGTGGTCTTATTTTTGGAAATTCTATTGAGATTATTGAGTATTTCTTCTTCTGTTTCGGTATCAACTGCAGATAAACAATCATCAAAAAGAAGGATGGACGGATCCTTGATAATTGCTCTGGCAATCGAAACACGTTGTTTTTGTCCACCTGATAAAGTAATTCCTCGTTCTCCTAACACGGTATCATATCCTTTACTAAATCCTTCAATGTTTTTGTGGACAGCAGAATTTTTGGCAGCCTGAATTACCTCAACTTCAGTGGCATCAGTTTTACCAAATTTTATATTATTTCTTATAGAGTCACTAAATAAGAAAGCATCTTGCGGCACGTACCCAATGGATTCTCTAAGATTTACTAAATTTAGTTTTCTAATAGATCTTCCATCAACTTTAATTTCTCCGTCAGAAACATCGTACAATCTCCCTAGTAAATCAAGAATTGTTGATTTTCCTGATCCTGTTTTTCCAATTATTGCAATGGTTTGTCCAGAATTAATTTCAAAATTCACCTTTTTTAAGGCAGTAATATTGGTGTCGTCATAGGTAAAAGAAACATTGTTAAATGCTATATTTCCTGTTATGGGTGTTTGCTCAGTGACACTGTTTGTGATTTCTGGTTCTTGACTTAGGAATTCATTAATCCTTACTTGTGAAGCTTCTGCTTGTTGTATAATAGAGGTTACCCAACCCACGGTCGCTACCGGCCAGGTTAGCATGTTAACAAAAATAATAAACTCTACTATTACACCAAGATCTTGAATGGTTCCATCAATATATTGTTTTCCTCCAATATAGATTACCATGATATTACTAACACCAATAAGTAAAACCATTAGCGGAAAAAATAGAGCTTGCACTTTTACAAGATCTATATTTTTTTCTTTATTGGTGTTTGATAAATCTGTAAAGTTCGATAATGTCTGAGATTCTATTCCATAGGCTTTGATGACCGAAATACCACTAAAAGATTCTTGTGTGAATGTGGTTAGTTTAGCTAAAAATTGCTGAACAATTGTACTTCTTTTGTGTATGGCAACACTTAATTTATATATAGAAATAGATAAAATAGGAAGTGGTGCAACCGTGTATAGGGTTAGTTGGGGAGCAATACTAATCATATAACCAATAACTACGACAAATAAAGTAATGGTGTTAACACTATACATGATTGCAGGACCCACATACATCCTTACTTTGGATACATCCTCGCTAATACGACTCATTAAATCACCTGTTCTGTTTTTTTTATAAAAGTTAAGTGATAATATTTGGTAATGTTGGAAGACTTCATTTTTTAGATCAAACTCAATAAATCTAGATACTACAATAAAAGTTTGTCGCATTAAAAAAGTAAAAAAAGCAGCGATCAAAACAGATCCAAGAATCAAGAGTATATTGGTGATTAATCCCGTTTTTACATCCTCTATATTGGTGATGCTATTATTGATGTATTGTTCTACTATATCTACCGAATCACCAACGAATTTAGGAACTGCAACTGCAAAAATTCTAGCAATTATGGTAATTACTAATCCAATAAGGAGGCGATATTTATATTTTAGGAAGTACTTGTTTAGATGGCGTAATGCACGCATAAAGTATTGATTTTTAGAAACTCAATTATTAACAAATTCTTAAAGTTTAACAACAAAAAATTTTAAATTCGTAAAAATACCGTATTTTAGCGCTTCTATTTTGACTATAATATAATTATAACATTTTAAAATTTCTGAAAATGATAACCGAAGTGCTTACTGCGAATCAATTAAAAAAACAAGCTCCTGTATTTGGACAATTGTCTTTTAACGATCACGAACAAGTTGTTTTTTGTCAAGACAAAGATACAGGATTAAAGGCAATAATTGGGGTGCATAACACAATTTTAGGACCAGCTCTTGGAGGAACTAGAATGTATAATTATCAAACAGAATGGGATGCTCTTAATGATGTATTGAGATTGTCAAGAGGTATGACCTACAAGGCGGCTATTACAGGATTAAATCTTGGAGGAGGAAAGGCTGTGATTATAGGAGATCCAAAAGTAATGAAGACTCCAGCTCTTATGAGACGATTTGGAGAGTTTGTTCATACACTAGGTGGTAAATACTATACGGCAGAAGATGTTGGTATGGAAACATCAGATATGGATACTGTGCGAGAGGTAACACCATATGTAACTGGAATTTCTGAATCAAAAGGAGGAGCAGGAAATCCATCTCCTGTTACTGCTTATGGAGTTTATATGGGAATGAAAGCTTCGGCTAAGTTTTCTTACGGGACTGATAATTTAGAAGGTAAGAAAATACTAGTTCAGGGTATTGGTCATGTAGGAGAAGAGCTTGTACGTTTAACAGCAGAAGAAGGAGCTAATGTAATTATCACGGATATCAATCAAGAAAGACTTGAAGAAGTAAGTGGTAAATATGGAGTAGAAATATATAAAGGAGAAGATTTATATTCTGAAACTGCTGATATTTATGCACCTTGCGCATTAGGAGCAACAATTAATGATGAGACTATTAATAAATTAAAGGTAAAAGTAATTGCTGGAGCAGCAAATAATCAATTGGCTTCAGAAGATATACACGGTCCTTTATTACAAGAAAAGGGAATTGTCTATGCTCCAGATTTTTTGATTAATGCCGGAGGTATAATAAATGTATATGCAGAAATAGAAGGATATGGTAGAGACCAAATCATGAAAAAAACTGAAAATATTTATAATACTACCTTGGATATTTTGAATAAGGCAAAGGCAACAGGTATGACAACAAATGCTGCTGCTGTTAGTATAGCAGATGAAAGAATTGCAGCCAAAAAAAATCAATAGCCGAGAGAATCTAAAATTTACTGTATAAAAAGTGAATTTTAGAATTGGTAGATTAAAAATAATAGTATTTTTGCAGGGCGAAAGTGAGACTCACTTTCGCCCATTTTATTAATGTTCTTTGTAATTTCTTATGTTAACCAGAAGACATATTCGAGTTAAAGTAATGCAGTCCCTCTACGCACTAGAGCAGACGAAAAGTGATAATCTAGATAAAGAAGAAAAATTCTTGCTATTTAGTATTGATCAGATGTACGATTTGTTTCTTATAAATCTTCAACTTTTGGTAGAAATAAGAAAGCATGCTGTTGATTTTTTAGAAAAGAGTCAAAAAAAATATTTAGCAACTTCAGAAGAAAAGAATCCAAATCAAAAATTTATTAATAACGAAGTTCTTTTGTTATTAGAAAAGAATACAGAGCTTAAGGAAGCTATGGATCACAAGAAAATGAATTGTTGGGATCTGGATGATGAGTACGTTAAAATTCTTTGGAAAGAGATTAGTACAAGTGAGTTGTATTCGGATTATATGGATACTAAAATGAGTTCTTTTAAAGAGGATAAGGATTTTATTTTAGATGTTTTTAAAGAAATTATAGCTCCTAATGATAAATTATATGAATATATCGAAGATAAGAAGCTTACTTGGATAGATGATTTGCCATTAATTAATACAGGGATTATCAAGATGCTTAGAAAGGTAAAGCAAACTCATGATGAGCATATGTCTTTACCTAGACTCTATAAAGATGCTGATGATAAAAAATTTGCAAAAGATATCTTTAGGAAAACAGCGCTTAACGGAGTAGAATTTGCAAAAGAAATAGAAGGAAAGACTCCAAATTGGGATAAAGACCGAATCGCAGAGTTGGATAAAGCGGTCATTAAAATGGCAATTTGTGAGTTCCAAAAATTTCCGTCAATCCCTGTAAAAGTAACAATTAACGAATATTTAGAGATTGCTAAGGAATATAGTACCCCAAAGAGTAGTATCTTTATCAATGGAATTCTGGATAAAATATCTAAAGAATATCAAGAGAACGGTAAATTAAATAAAGTTGGCCGTGGACTTATGTAGTTCAAAAAAAATAGTATTTTTAACCCTCAATTAATTAAAAACCCAAGTAATGAAAAAAGGAATCTTAATTTTAGCTGGTGTTTTTGCTTTGACATTTATGTCTTGTAAAGATAATGCAGCAGAAAAAGTTAAAGAAGAAAATGTAGCTGATGCTGCAGATCGTGATGCAAAAAACACAGATTTTCCTGTAATGAGCTTTTCTGAAACTGAGCACGATTTTGGAACAATCAATGAAGGTGATGTAGTGGAGCATACATTTACTTTTACTAATACAGGTAAAGCGCCTTTAGTAATTGTAAACGCAAAAGGAAGTTGTGGTTGTACTGTTCCTGAGTGGACAAAAGAACCAGTTGCTCCTGGAGCTACAGGATCAATGTTAGTAAAGTTTAACTCTAACGGTAAGCCAAACGCTCAAAACAAGCAAGTTACTATTACTGCAAATACTGAAGCAGGAAAAGAAATCCTTAAGATTAAGGCAATGGTAACTCCAAAAGCTAAACCAGTAAGCGGAACTCCAGTTAGCGAGTAATATCTATGGAAGGATTTGGAGGACAATTACCTTTTATACTTTTAATATTTGTAGTGATGTACTTTTTTATGATACGCCCACAAATGCAAAAAGCGAAAAAGGAGAAGAAATTTGCTGAAGAGCTTAAAAAAGGAGATCGTGTAGTTACCAAAAGTGGTCTTCACGGAAAAGTCTTTGATTTCAGCGAAAAAAATAATGCAGTTGTTATAGAAACTGGAGCTGGTAAATTAACATTTGATAAATCTGCTATTTCTTTAGAAATGAGCCAGAAATTAAATGCACCACCGGCTGAAAAGAAAAAATAACAAATGCTCTTATTAAAAAAAAGCGCCGTATTTAAATACGGCGCTTTTTTGTGTAATATATATAAGTATAGGTTGATTAAGATTTCATAGTGACGATTCGTTGTGGTAGTGGAGCTGCATATCCAGCGGTACCTAAAGCTTCTACAATTCTTTGTCTAGTATCCCAGTATACATCCCAATAGTCATCACAGGTAGAATAAGGTAATGCTAATAATTCTACGCCATTTGCACCTAAATTATTTACTGCTACTCTAGGAGCTGGATTTTCCATTACATTATTATCGCCTTTCATTACATCCATCACAATTTGTTTTGCTTTTTCGATGTCTGTACCATATTGGATTCCAAAAGGCATATCCACCCTTAGATTACCTATGGTTGTTAAATTTGTAATTGTACCGGCAGTGATAGCCCCATTCGGGATAATTTCCGTTTTATTTTGAAAAGTTTCTAAAATCGTAACGAAGACCGAGATTTCTTTTACAAAACCAAGTTTACCTCCCGTTTCGATAAGATCCCCTACTTTAAACGGTCTAAAGACAAGTAGCATTACTCCAGCTGCCATATGACCTAAAGATCCATTAAAAGCACCTCCGATGGCTAAACCTACTGCTGCTAGTAATGCTGCAAATGTAGCTGTTGGTATACCTACAATACCTGCTATAGAAATAAATAATAATACTTTTAATAAGAAATTTACTAAGGTAACTAAGAATGGTTTTAGGGTACTGTCTACTTTGCTTTTATCGAAAGCTTTTTTTATAGCTTTCATGATCATTTTTACAATCCAAAGTCCGATAATTAATGCAACAATTCCTCCAACAATTTTGAGTCCATATTGACCAACTCCTTCTTGTATAGAATTGAAAAAACCGCCTAGAGAGCTCATTATTGCACCTCCTGTTTCTGTAGTCGCAGATACGGCAGTATCTACGACCTTGTCTGTAGTTTGCATGATTTATGTTTTAAAGTGATTAAATAGTTATCACATAAATCTACTACTATAGTGGGTACATTGTTTTTATTCTTAGATAAGAAAAAAATGTAAAATCGTTAAAAGTTATTAAATCTCGATGAATTGCGAATTACCTTTTTGCTGTAAGTTCGGCGATCTTTACAATCACTTCTACAGCTTTAATCATACTTTCTACAGGAACATATTCATATCTTCCATGAAAATTATGTCCACCAGCAAATATATTAGGGCATGGTAATCCCATATAACTTAATTGCGATCCATCTGTTCCTCCACGTATTGGTTTAATAAGAGGAGTAATGCCTAATTCTTTCATAGCTTCTTCTGCAATATTTACGATATGCATTACAGGTTCCACTTTTTCTTTCATGTTATAATACTGATCATTGATCGTTACATCAACTACATCTTTTCCATATTGTTTATTTAGTTCATCTCCCAATTTTGCCATCATCTCTTTTCGAGCTTCAAAATGTTCTTTGTCGTGATCTCTGATGATGTATTGAAGTTTAGTTTCTTCAACTTCTCCATTCATAGAATATAAATGGAAGAAGCCTTCTCGATCACTGGTATGTTCTGGAGTCTCTAATCTTGGCAAAGAATTGATAAAATCTTGTGCGATATACATGCTATTGATCATCTTACCTTTAGCATATCCTGGATGTACGATTTTACCTTTAATAGTTACCACTGCACCTGCTGCATTAAAATTTTCATATTCTAACTCACCAATTTGGCTACCATCCATAGTGTATGCCCATTCAGCTCCAAATGTTGAGACATCAAATTTATGCGCTCCTCTACCTATTTCTTCATCAGGAGTAAAGCCAACACGTATTGTACCGTGTTTGATTTCTGGATGTTGTACCAGATATTCCATCGCAGAGATGATTTCAGCGATACCTGCCTTATCATCAGCTCCTAATAGTGTAGTTCCGTCTGTGGTAATTAATGTTTGACCTTTGTATAGTTTTAGATCCTCGAAATAATCAGGAGATAATACGATATTTTCTTCTTCGTTAAGAACGATATCTTTTCCATCATAGGTTTCTATAATTTGAGGATTTACATTTGCTCCCGTAAAATCCGGAGTAGTATCGAAATGCGAAATAAAACCTATGGTAGGTACTTCATGGTCTACATTAGAAGGTAAGGTTGCCATGATATATGCATTTTCATCAATAGTTACTTCTTGTAATCCTATTGATTTTAATTCTTCTACCAATTTATTTGCTAGATCCCATTGTTTCTCAGAACTGGGAGTTGTATCACTATTAGGGTCACTTTCTGTGTCAATAGTTACATAACTAATAAATCGATCAATAATATGTTTTTTCGGAATCATAGCAACATTTTTTTGTCAGAAGATTTCAAAAATACGGTATTATTATAATATGTTGTTTTTAAAAAATAAGAAAACCTTGCCAAGCAAGGTTTTCTACAAAAGAAGCGATAGGATTATTGCTTCTAGGGGTAATTAGTTGTAAATATTAATTCAGAATTTTTAAAATGTCGTGATGTTGTTATTAGGTTGGTATACATAATTGAATGTAAAAAATCTACTTTCGTTAACAAATGCATCAGGACTAGTCGGAGCATCTTTATAATAACTAAGAATTTCTATTTTAGCATACTTTCCTTCTGAAGTACGTATTACTAAGATTTTCCCTGGTAAAGGAGTAATTAAGAATAATGGAGATCCAGAATAGTTGTACCAACCTTCGTCACTTCCAGATGGTATAGCAAGTGCATCTGTTGCATCTTGAACAAATAGACTAGAATCTACAGAAGCGATATCCGACATTGTACCAGTAGCTATGTAAGCTGCTGCATTTCCGGTTCTGCTAGGTTCATCCGTAGTTCCTTGCGAGACGCCTCCGTTAACAATAATTGTTGTTGCTCTAAAAGCAATATCCCAATTATTTTCATCTGTGGTGATCGCTCCTGTGTCTAAATCAAATAGCGTAAAATCACCAGAAATTGGTTGTCCTTGTCCACCTTCTTGAGGTGCTGGTAAATTGCTAGTTGTTTCTGATATAAGATCAGCAAGGGCTTGCGTGTCATCATTATCATCTGAGTTTGAAACAAACCCTTCTGGAGCTGTACATGCAAGTTGTGATGTTGCTGCGTTACCTAATCCATCTCCATCCGCATCTTCAAAAAAGACAGTTTCTGCACATGAATCATCATCGCTGCTACATGAAGCTATGGTAAGACTAAACGTTAGTAATAAATAAAATCCTCTTTTCATTTTTATAAATATTAAAATTGGTAATTAACTCTTATGTATCCTCTGGTTCCAGGATTACCGGGGATATTGATATTTTGATAATTAAGTACGTTGTCTGCGCCTGCTTGTATTTCAAAACTTTTGAACAATTTCTTACTCGCGGCTATGTTTAGAGTTGCAAATCCATCAACTACTACAGCATCATCATCAAATGCATCGAATGTTCCATTTCCATTGGTATCACCTAACCCATATTTACTTCGGTAGATGGCACGAGCATTTACATTTAATTTCCATTGTGGGATATCCCAAAACACTTTTAGATTTCCATTATGTCTTGATCTATTAAAAAAACCGTAATGATCTTCTTCTGCAAGTACGATGGATGTTAAGTTTTCGTCTCGTACGAATAGTTCTCCATTTTCTACTTGTTCTTTAATGTCTTTATTAAAGGCATATAGAAGCTGGTAACCACCACTAATTTCTAAGTTGTCAAAAATGTTGTAGGTTGCGCTAAACTCTATTCCTTCTGTGTATATTTCATCAAAATTTTGGTAGCTGAATACATTTTGGCCATTAGTTTTTCTTGCCAGTACGAAGGTGTCTATAAGGTTTCTAAAATCGTTTCTGAAGAAATTAATATCCAGAATGAGTTTTTTGGATTGTCTATAGTTAATTCCAATGTTGTATCCAATAGAACTTTCTGCTTTAAGATCTTTATCAAATGCTTGGATAAGTTCATCTACTCTGGCTTGTCCTTGAGTTGGAGTTAAATTTTCTCCCAATGCTAACTGACCTTGATCAAATAAAAGTTGTAATTCTCTTGGTACTGTTTGATAACCTAAAACAGAATAACCTACAGAAGGGTTTGTGAAGTTTAGATATAACTGCCTAAAATCTGGAGCTTTAAATCCATAGCCAGTAGATCCTTTAATCGAGAGTTGATCAGTGATTTTATAGTTAAATGCAAACTTTGGGCTTACTTGGTTATTGTATTCAGAATGGTTGTCGAATCTAGCTCCAATGATAATATTAAGATTTTCTAAAGGATTCATGTCGAATTGCCCATATATATACTGTGAGTTAAAACTAACTTCGTTTTCAAATAAAGTACGATCTAGAAAATCATATTGATAACCAGCACCGGTGGTTATGGTTCCAGTATTTTTAATAATGTTGTTAGCACGTATTTCGCCTCTAAATAATTTTTGATCAAACAAATTATTGAATACGATATCATTAGTTTCAGTATTTCTACTGATATCTTCTGCAATGTAATTTGTGTAGTAAAATTCATAAGTAGTATTAAATTTTTCTGACCATTTTTGATCTAATTTTAATAGAGCATTTAAATCTCTTTCTACTGCTTCTCCTTGCGCATTTACTGTGATTTCTTGTCCATCTTCATTAGTATCCGTAAAAGTAAAGCCAGAATCTTGTAATTGATTAAAGTATCTCCCAGAAGCACTTAGTTTTAATTTTTCGTTCACATCATAATAAAACCTACCATTAACCGTATAGTTTTCAATAGGATTAACTGTTATCGAACGCTCACTGTTATCTGGATTTAAGGTATATTGATCTCTAGAAAAACGATTTCCGAATAAAGCATATCTTACTTTTCCTTTCTTATGCTGAAATGATAAGTTCATATCTTGGGCGGTAAATGATCCAATACGATAAGAAGCCTGTCCTTTAAGTTTTTCGTTTTTTGGTTTTTCTGTGATGATGTTAATAACACCTGCTAACGCTTCGGATCCATAAAGACTGCTTGTAGGCCCCTTTACAACTTCAATTTGTTTGATATTACCTACTGTAAGTCGACTAAGATCAAAGTTTCCTGAACTTCTTCCTACTAAAGGAACACCATCCATTAAAATTAAAGTGTAATCGGAATCTATTCCTTGTATCTGGATACCTTCAAAACCGCTTTCATCGGTAGCAAGAATAAGCCCTGTTTGTTCTGCTAAAATGTCATCAATTCTAACACTTCCTGATTGTTTTATAGTATTTCCGGAGATTAAAGTAACCGGAAGCGGAATAGAGGATAATTGTCTTTCTGTTCTTGTTGCAGTAAGAATGACTTCTTCTAATTTTTCAGTTTTTAAAGAATCACTTTCCCTATGAGGAATATTTGTTTGACTATAGATAGTACTACTTAATAATAATATAAAAACAATGAATTTGTTCATTAATTTAGATTAATTAAAAATAATGATTAATTTTGGCAAATATATAATCTTATTTTAATTCAGTCTAAATAAGAGTAGTTAAATTTTTATATCTTAAATTTTTTAATAATTATTAAAATGAAAATCAGTCAATTAGCAATTGTTTCGTCACTATTTATGTCAAGTTTAGTTATGGGGCAAACAGACAAAAAAGAAAATGATCTTACCGCTATAAAGTCAATGTGCGGTTGCTATGAAGTCACTTTTAACTTTGCAGAGACATTTAATTACACGAATGATTCTTTATACAAGCCTTCTAAAAATAAAATATCAAAAGGATTAGAATGGGCACAATTAATTGTTGATGAAGATGATAAAATATCGATTCAGCATATTTTACAAGTTGGTAATCCTGCTGATCCACATATTGTAAAACATTGGAGACAAGATTGGGAATACGAAAATCTAAATTTTTATCTCTATGATGGGGATAATAATTGGAAATATGTGCAAAAACCAAAAAGCGAAGTATCTGGACAATGGTCACAAAAAGTTTTTCAAGTAGATGATAGCCCTCGTTATGAAGGTTCAGCTAGTTGGGTTCATGTTGATGGAAAAAGCTTTTGGGAAAACACAACACCCGCACCATTACCAAGGAGAGAGTATACTACTAGAAGTGATTATAATGTTACCATTAGAGGAAACCGCCATGAAATCACAAAAACAGGATGGGTCCATGATCAGGACAATGATAAAATCATAAGAGAAAAGGGTAAAGAAGATGTGATTATTGCAAAAGAAAAAGGGTATAATGTATATAAGCGTGTGGATAATAAACGTTGTGAAGTTGCTGCTAATTGGTGGAAAGAGCATGGTGATAAGTGGGCGATGGTGCGTGGTAAATGGGATGAAATTTTTGCTAGAAATAAAGACCTGTCATTAGAGCAGAAAGTAGAAAATAAAGCACTATATAAACATCTTTTTACAGAAGATTATACAGTCGAAGCTGACATTAATTCTATCATAGAATCATTTGTAAAAAAAACATAATATGAAAAACATACATAATATATGGTTGGTTACTATTTTTGTGCTGATCTGTTCGAAAATACAAGCACAAGAAAATGTTTTTTTAGACAGAACATACTGGAAGTCTAATCCTGGTATCGAACAAATAGATAAGGATATAGCTGCAGGCAATGATCCAGCAGCGTTAAATAGGTTTGCTTTTGATGCTATTTCATACGCACTTTTAGAAAAAGTGAGGAATTCTACTATAGAATATCTATTGACCAAGAAAGGGAATGATGTTAATAAGAAAACTCACGATGGTA
The DNA here is from genome assembly GCF_003443695.1 of Aquimarina sp. AD1. Lineage (NCBI taxonomy): Bacteria > Pseudomonadati > Bacteroidota > Flavobacteriia > Flavobacteriales > Flavobacteriaceae > Aquimarina > Aquimarina sp. AD1. The sequence goes on from NZ_CP031966.1 coordinate 5,358,323, forward strand.
GAACCTATATTTTTTGGGCAATTTATCGGGATAATCTTGAAATGATGCAGTTTCTACTCGAAAAAGGAGCGAGAACAGATATTATTGATAGTCACGGATACTCATTGTTAAATTTTGCAGCGGTTACCGGTCAAAAAAACACAAAACTATATGATTTTTGTATAAAAAATGGTGCTAATCCGATGACAGAAAAAAATAACGATGGTGCCAATCCATTATTACTTGTAGCACCATTTCTGGAAGATGAAACTTTGATCACATATTTCGTTGATAAAGGCATTGATATACACAGTCAGGATGATAATGGTAATGGTATTTTCAATTATGCTGCAAAAAAGGGTAATACGAAGATTTTAGAGTTGCTTATTAAAAAGGGTGTGGCTTATAAAACTTTGAATACTAAAGGAGGAAATGCTTTTATATTTGCCAGTCAAGGTACTCGGAATAGTGCCAATAATTTAGAGCTTTATCAATACTTAGAAAATGTAGGTATTCGCCCAGGTGTAGTAACAACTGATGGAGTAAATTCGTTGCATGCATTAGCTTTTAAGAATAAGGAACAAGATATATTCGATTATTTTATAAAAAAAGGGGTAGATATTAATCAAGCAAATGGTAAAGGTGATACTCCTTTTTCAAATGCCGTTTCTAGAAATGATTTAAAGGCGATTAAATATTTGATTAAATACGTAAAAGATATTGATCAGTCTAATAAAATTGGTGTAACGCCATTGATGAAAGCCGTTGGAAGAAATAATATTGACGTCGTTAATTTATTACTAAATAATGGAGCAAATCCATTGCTAAAGGATACAGAAGGGAATTCACTAGCATATTATGCTTTGGAGTCATACGATAAAAAAACTTCAGAAGAGTTCGATCAAAAAATTACTTTACTATTAGAAAAAGGAGTTGATTTTACAGAACATCAAGCAGAAGGAGAAACATTATGGCATTTGGCAGTAAAAGAAAATGATGTAGCTCTTTTAGAAAAAATTGAGAAATTAAATATTCCATTAAATAGTAAAAACGATGAAGGTAACACAGCACTACATTTGGCTGCAATGAAGGCAAAGAGTATTGATGTGTTAAAATTTCTTTTAGAGAAAGGAGCTGATAAAAACATGCAAACGAGTTTTAATGAAACCGTTTTTGATTTAGCATCTGAAAACGAATTATTACAAAAACAAAACATTGAGTTAGATTTTCTGCAAGAGTAGATTGTTGGAAATAAAATATTTGAATAAATGAAAACACTTTTAAAAATAGTATTCTTAACAGCATTAGCTGTTTTTACTTTGGTCTCTTTTACTAATGAAACGAAGACTCAGAATCTTAAGTGTATGATTCAGATGGTTAATTATACAGGAGAAGCTGCCTATGTGGTAATTTCACTTATGAAACCAGATGGGGAGTATGATCAGACTTTATATGTGCAAGGAAAAGATAGTGAGTGGTATAGTGATATTACAGAGTGGTGGAAATTCTATGGAAAAAGGAGGCCAGATATAGATGCGATTTCTGGTGCTACCATAGCTGGAGGAGAAAGAACTATAAGTATTATTAAAATACCTAAGGATAAAATTGATGCTGGATATAAAATTCGTTTTGAAACTGCGGTAGAAGATCAAGAATATTATAAGGATGATGTTGAGTTTGAATTAACTACTGAAACGATTAAGTCTAAAGTGGCAGGGAAGGGTTTTATTAGATATATAAGAATGCTTCCTCAATAATATATAGAATATAATGACTATTTCGTTGTGGAGATATAGCCATCTTCTTTTGGCTATATCTTCTGCTATTTTTTTATTTATTGCTTCAGTAACGGGAGTAATTCTTGCCTTAGAACCAATATCTGATATTGCAAAACCATATGTAGTAGATAACATTAAAGAGGTAACGATTTCTGAAACTATTAAGGCATTACGGGAAGAGTATGATGATATTATTGCAATTACCGTAGATGAAACAAATTTTGTAATTGCTTCTGTAGTAACGAAAGAGGGAAATGACGAAAGAATTTATATAAACCCAAGAACAGGAGAGAAGTTAGGTGTACCAAAACGTAAATCCGGAATTTTTAAGTTTGCTACTAATCTCCATCGATCTTTATTCCTCAAAAGTTTCGGGCGTTTTTTTGTTGGTTTTATTTCTTTATTGTTAGTTGTGATTGTGATTACGGGTATTGTTCTTATTGCTAAGAGACAAGGAGGCGTTTTACAACTTTTTTCAAAGGTTAATAAAGAATATGCAAATCAATTTTATCATGTTGTTTTAGGAAGGTGGTTTTTTGTGCCAATTCTTATTGTAGCATTGACTGGTGTATATTTATCTATTGAAAAGTTTTCTCTACTCCCGAAATATACATCCACCCACCAAATTAATTTTCAAGGAGATCAGAAAACTGATGTAATTGCTATTACAGATTTTCCAGTTTTTAAAAAAATATCTCTTGCCGAAGTTAAGAACATAGAATTTCCATTTTCTGATGATATAGAGGATTACTTTAGATTAGAATTGATTAATAAAGAACTTATTGTAAATCAATTTAATGGCAATGTGCTTAGTGAGCAAGAATACCCGTTTGTGAAATTAACAACATATTACGCACTTATCTTACATACAGGTAAAGGTAATGTTTTATGGTCTTTTGTCTTATTGATTACTTGTGTAGTCATTTTGTTTTTTATGTATTCAGGTTTTTATATGACTATTAAACGTCGTAACGGGAGTAAACTGATATGTAATAAAGGGAATAAGGATACAAGCGATTATATAATTTTAGTAGGATCAGAAAATGGCTCTACGTATACGTTTGCTAATTATCTAAGAAAAGCACTATTTTCAGTAGGTAAAACAGTTTTTGTAGAAGAACTTAATTCATATACAACATATCAAAGAGCGCAACACATAATTGTTATTACTGCTACTTATGGCGAAGGAGAAGCTCCTACAAATGCTAAAAAATTTAATCAGTTGTTCAATAGTATAGAACCTATTAATGAGCTTCGATTTTCTGTAGTAGGTTTTGGATCTTTAGCATATCCTGAGTTTTGCAAATTTGCAGAAGATGTAGATGAATTGTTTAGAGAGCATTCTAAATTTACTGCTAGCTTACCGATAGAAAAAATAAATAACAAATCAACAGATAATTTTCAGTATTGGATTCAAAAATGGAGTGTATCTGAAGGGCTTGCATTAGAGATTGAAGTTTTTAAAGATTTTGTTGATAAAGAATATGATGCTTTTGAAGTCATCGATAGAACACCATTGAATATTGATGATACATTTTTACTTCGGTTACAATCAAAAGATTCTTCTATTGATTTTAGATCCGGAGATTTATTAGCTATTCGCTCAGATCAAAATACAGTAGAACGACTTTATTCAATAGGAAAAGTAGATGGAGGTATTGTATTAAGTGTTAAAAAGCATGATTTAGGTCTTTGTTCCTCATATTTAAGCCAATTAAATAAGGGAGATATCTTAAAAGGTAGAATTAAACGTAATGAAAAATTTTATTTACCTACGAATACAAAGAATGCAGTTTTAATAGCAAATGGTACAGGTATAGCTCCTTTTTTAGGAATGATTGCGGGTGAGAATAAATATGCTAAAACTCATTTGTTTTGGGGTGGAAGAACTCGAGAATCTAAAGAGATATATGAAGATTATCTAAAACGAGGTAAATTAACAAAGCAATTGTACGCTTTTCAAGGGGTTTATTCTAGAGAAGATAATAATGAATATGTTCAAAATGTTATACAGAGAGAGTACAGTGTGATAGTGGATGTTCTTCAGAAAGATGGTTTGATCATGATATGCGGGTCTGTTAATATGCAAGATGAAGTTCTTGACGTTTTGGAAAGTATAACTGAAAATAAATTAAACACTCCATTAAGTACCTTTCAAAAAAATAAACAGATCAGAATGGATTGTTATTGAATCTAATGAATATTATAAAAATTAAATATTTGTATGGTAAAATTTTTGTAACACGTATTTTTGCAAACCAAAAGAAGCTGTTACATGTATAAATCCCTAGTTCGACCAATATTATTTAAATATGATCCAGAAGGTGTACATCACTTTACCTTCAAAATGATTAGAACGCTATCAAAGTTTCCTTTTGTATCAGGTATTTTTAGAAGTTTATATCAAGTCAAAAACTCCAAATTAGAAAGAGAAGTTTTTGGATTGAAATTTAAAAACCCTGTTGGATTAGCAGCTGGATTTGATAAAAACGCAGTATTGTATAACGAGTTAGCTAATTTTGGGTTTGGTTTTATTGAAATCGGAACGGTTACTCCGAAAGCTCAGGAAGGTAATCCTAAAAAACGGTTATTTCGATTAAAAGAAGATTCTGGGATCATTAATAGAATGGGATTTAATAATGAAGGATTAGAATCAGCGATTACTCAATTAAAAAAGAATAAAGGTAAACTCATAATAGGTGGTAATATTGGAAAGAACACAGATACAGCTCCCGAGGATTATACGAGAGATTACTTAGCTTGTTTTAATGCATTACACCCATATGTTGATTATTTTGTACTAAATGTTAGTTGTCCTAATGTTGGGAGTCATGCAAAACTTAATGACAAAGAATATTTAGAAGAGTTAATTAGAACTGTTCAAAAAGCAAATCTTACATTTTCGGCACAAAAACCAATTGTACTAAAAATAGCTCCCGATTTAAACAACACTCAATTAGATGAAATAATAGAACTAGTTAAGATAACAAAATTGGATGGTGTAATTGCTAGTAATACTTCTGTTAATAGAGAAGGATTACAGACTTCTAAGAAAAGATTAGAAGATATTGGTAATGGAGGATTAAGTGGGCTACCAATCAAGAGCAGAAGTACAAAAGTGATAAAATATTTATCAGAAAAAAGTAACCAAGCTTTTCCTATAATTGGAGTAGGAGGTATTCATACAGCTGCGGATGCAATTGAAAAATTAGAAGCAGGAGCAAGCCTAGTTCAGATTTATACTGGTTTTATCTATGAAGGGCCAAAATTGATAAAAAATATCAATAAAATGGTTGTTCAAAAAGGATTGTAAACTATCTCAGAATTATTTTTTGAGTTTCTGTTGTTCCCGAATTAGTATGAAGTCGCACTAGATAAATTCCAGCGTTTAGATTACTTAAGTTTAGATTAATATTACTATTACTCTGTTTAAAATTGTAACGTCTAACTTGTTTACCTAAAACATTATAAATTTCAATTTCTTTTAAGGTTGATGCATGGTTAGTCTGAATAGAGATATTACCATCACTAGGATTTGGCGAAATAGTGATGTCATCTTTTTGTGTGTTAAAATCTTGTACGTTAAGTTGTTTTTGGGTAAAAACTATAGTGCCAATTTTATCAGAATTAAATGGTGAATTTGATGGAGAAAGCATAGAAATAGCTTCGTGCGGGTTAGTAGCATTATTGTTAAGGCTATATCCAGTTCCTTCTTCAGTTCCGGCATCATATGGGAAAAGATCTATAGAAATCTCTGGAATCCATTGCCCTCCATTATCTATCAGAGATATGCTGTTTACAGCAATCATCCAGTCAGGACTAGGAGCAATCATAGAGGCAAGACTAACTAGCGGATAATCAGAACTAACAGTAAGATCATTAATTTTAATTGTTTGATTAGAAGAAGTAGGGAATAAATTCGGGCCTTCTATAAATTGGTCTGCATTATTTGCGGCAATTGCGGTGTTCACTTCGTTAGAGAAGTCACCGAAAAGACCTAATTCTGCAACGTCTTCAATTCCGGGAGTGGCTAAACCACCCATTTCTAAGAAAACAATGTTGTTATTATGTGTAGCACCTACTAATTCTGTAAAATGTGCGTTACCGGGTAAAGTTCCGTGAGATGCCCAATTACTTGTAAAAACAATATCATATGTGGCAGTAGTTTGGCTATATGTTGTAAATACTAAGAGTAATATAATAGAGTTTAGTATACGTTTCTTCATTTGTGAGTTTGTTGGTTATTTTGATTTGTGTTATATATTCTAAACAGTTGATTACTAAATAACCCTAATTTTTAATTATGATTTATTAGGAACTAATTTAAAACGATATGCATATTTTTGAAGGATTTGTCAATGAAATGTAATCTCATAAAAATTAAGAATGAATTTTGACATCTTGTATACGTTTATAATTGCCACATTGGCCTTATCAATCTCTCCAGGACCTGATAATATTTATGTGTTGATGCAAAGTATTGTTAATGGAAAAAAATACGGTCTTGCTACTGTCGCAGGTTTGATGTCCGGATGTTTGGTTCACACAACATTGGTTGCCTTTGGTGTTTCTGTTATAATTAAACAAAGTGAGATATTGTTTTTTGTGATTAAACTAATGGGGGCTTTGTATTTATTCTTTTTAGCTTATAAAGTATGGAGAAGTAAAGGATCTATTCAGCTTTCTGAGGATTCGGTTGAGAAAAAAAGTGTTGGGCAATTGTTTAGGCAAGGTTTTATAATGAATGTACTGAATCCTAAAGTGTCTATATTCTTTTTAGCCTTTTTTCCTGGGTTTTTGTTTAGTCAAGAGTTAAGTAATGTAACGCAGTTTTATGTTTTAGGTTTTTTGTTTATCGTAGTGTCTTTTTTTGTTTTTGGAGGGATAGCAATTATGGCTGGTTATATTTCGGATTTTGTTAAAAGTAATTCAAGGGTTGGAGAGTTCTTAAAATGGATGCAGATAATTGTCTTTATTGGAATAGGAATTTTTATCCTGTTTTCTGAAAAATAATCATATTTTTATACTCTTAATTGAATTTCTTTTAGATAGAAGCTGATAAATGGCCGAAAAAGTAAAAATCATTGAATGTCCAAGAGATGCTATGCAAGGCATCAAGGATTTTATCCCTACAGAAAAAAAAGTACAGTATATCCAATCGTTGTTGCGTTGTGGTTTTGATACTATAGATTTTGGTAGTTTTGTTTCTCCAAAAGCGATTCCGCAGATGGTAGATACAGCAGAAGTTTTATCAAAATTAGATCTTTCGGCAACAGAAAGTAAATTATTAGCGATAATAGCTAATGTTCGCGGAGCTAATGATGCAGTGCAGCATAAAGAAATTGATTATTTAGGATACCCCTTTTCGATTTCGGAAAATTTCCAGATGCGTAATACGCATAAGACCATTGCAGAATCTGTAGAAACTTTACAGGAAATTTTAAATATTGCTGATAAAGCTAATAAACAAGTAGTAGCTTATTTATCCATGGGTTTTGGGAACCCTTATGGAGATCCTTGGAATGTAGAGATTGTGGGTGATTGGACAGAGAAGTTAAGTAATATGGGAGTGAAAATTTTATCACTTTCTGATACTGTAGGTACTTCTAATCCAGAAATTATAGAGTATTTATACGCTAACTTGATCCCAAAATATCCCGATATAGAATTTGGCGCACATTTACATACAACGCCTACAACCTGGTATGAAAAAGTAGATTCGGCCTACAAAGCCGGTTGCAGAAGGTTCGATGGAGCAATACAAGGATTTGGAGGATGCCCAATGGCAAAAGATGAATTAACAGGTAACATGCCTACGGAGAGAATGCTTTCTTACTTTACCACTGTACAGGCTGATACTAATGTAAGAACTATGAGTTTTGAGTCTTCTCATAATGAAGCAACTAAGATATTTACGAAATACCATTAAATAGATAGAGTAATAAAATGAAAAATGTATTAAAAAAAGTAGGGCTGTTATTGTTAGTAGTATTAGTAATTATGCAATTTGTTAGACCAGATAAGAACGAGTCAGGATATGAATCGGTAGCTTATTTTGAAAATGATACAAAGCCAACAGAGAAGGTAAAGGAAATATTAAAAAGTAATTGCTACGATTGTCATAGCAATCAAACCATATATCCTTGGTATGCAGAAATAGCACCAGTTTCTTATTGGTTAGCAGATCATGTGGAAGAAGGAAAAGAACATTTTAATGTTTCTGATTGGGAAGGGTATTCTGATAAGAAAAAAGACCATAAACTGGATGAGTTGATTGAAGAGGTAGAAGAAGGAGAAATGCCACTTTCATCCTATACTTGGATCCACGGTGATTTAGAAAAAGAAGAAATGGAAGTTCTAATTAATTGGACAAGAGAACTTAGAAAAAAATACGCTACAAATTAACTACAGTAGTTAAACAATTTTGGAAACTGGTTTATGAATAGAACGGTTAGATAATCATTTAGGATTACTAGTTTTTTTATCTAATTGTTAAAAATTTAAATTTATTTAGATTTAGTATAAATAAAATTTGCCAGATATATTTGGTTGAATATATTTGCACTTTATTAATTATTTGTAATAAGTCTAAATAAAAAGCAATGAAAATTAAAAGTGTATTCAAAATTGTATGCATATCGGGAACTATCGTTTTAGGTTCTTGTTCTTCTGATGATGACGCAACTCCAATCACGCAAGTAGAAGTGCCTGCTACATATGAATTCCTACGAGAAGGAGAAAGTACTGTAAGCTTTAGTGGTCAAACTACTAGAATAGCAATGGCAGAGGTAATTATCAGCCAATTTGTTGATAATACAAATACCGAAGCTATTATAGATGCAATGTTTGATCATCAAGAAAATGCAGATGATTTTGAAGATGCGGATTTAAATGCTTCTGATAAAAGTGTAAGAAGTAAAACAGCAGCATCAAGAGATTATTTTTCTTCTAACGCTACAGAAGCTGCAGCGATAAAAGCTGATTTTGATGCTTGGATTAATGGTCAGGTTGATGAGGTTTTTCCTAACTGGGCGATAACTGCTACAGCTGGTAATCCAGGAGTTCTTCAAGAAGCTGGAGGTGGATCTAATAGATATGTAAATGCTAAAGGATTAGAGTATAATCAAGCATTTGCTAAGAGTTTGATCGGTGCGTTAATGACAGATCAAGCATTAAATAACTACTTAGGTACGGCTGTTCTTGACGAAGCTGATAATGTAACAAATAATGATAATGGAATAGTAGCAGATGGTAGTATGTATACTACTATGGAGCATAAATGGGATGAAGCTTATGGATATGTTTACGGTGCTTCTGTAGATCCAGCGAATCCTAATGCAACTATTGGAGATGATGATAGTTTTCTTAATAAGTATGTTGGTAGAGTAGAAGATGATGCTGATTTTACAGGAATAGCTGATGATATTTATAATGCATTTAAACTAGGTAGAGCTGCTATTGTTGCTAAAAACTATACCGTACGTGATGAACAAGCGGCAATTCTTAGAGAAAAAATTTCTGAAGTTATTGCAGTAAGAGCGGTTTATTATTTACAACAAGGAAAAGCAGCATTAGAAGCTGGTACAGTGGATTATGCAAGTGCATTTCACGACCTTTCCGAAGGATTCGGATTTGTTTATAGTTTACAGTTTACAAGAAATTCAGATAGTAATACTCCTTATTTCACTAGAACAGAGGTACAAAGCTTGATAGACGATCTTATGGGAGGAACAAATGGTTTATGGGATGTAACACCAGAAACCTTAGATACAATGTCAGAAACAATAGCATCTAAGTTTGATTTTACCGTAGCACAGGCTGGGAGCTAAAAATTAAACAAAATATAAAAATGATAAAAAAGAGGAAGGACTTTGTAATAATCCCTCCTCTTTTTTTACATTTGCAAAAATTTATTAAGAATAAATAAAAATAAGATGAAGAAGTTTGGGTTTTTGACAGTGGTTGTTTTGGTTCTTATTCTGGCTGCCTGCTCATCAAGTGATGATAGTGGAGAAACGACAGATAACTTTGATAGAAAGGCTATGTTAGAAAATGTGGCGGATAATATTGTAATTCCAGCATATCAAAATTTTTCTACAAATATGGCTGCATTAAAAGTAGCTACATCGGATTTTGTAGGTACGACGGATGAATCTAATTTGGTAGCTTTAAGACAGGCTTGGTCAACTGCATTTATCTCTTGGCAATCTGTTAGTATGTTTGAAATTGGGAAAGCAGAAGAGATTTCTTTTAGAAACTTTATGAATGTATATCCTGTTAGTGCTACAAATATAGAAGCAAATATATCTTCAGGAACTTATGATCTTACTTCTGTTTCTCAGCAAGATGAACAAGGTTTTGGTTCATTGGATTATTTAATTAATGGTCTTTCTGATTCTGATGCCGCTATTGTTGGTTTCTATACCGACGCCACTACAGGTACAAATTATAAAAATTACCTTACTGATCTTGTTACCAGAATGGATGATATGACATCTGAGGTGTTAAACGATTGGACAGGTACTTTTAGAGGTTCTTTTGTAAATAATAATGGTTCATCTGCTACAAGTTCATTAGATAAGTTAGTAAATGATTTCATATTTCATTATGAAAAACATTTGCGTGCAGGTAAAATAGGTATTCCGGCAGGTGTATTTTCTGGGAATCCATTAGATGATAGAGTAGAAGCGATTTATAAAGGCGATTTATCAAAAACACTTTTTAATGCGAATCTTGACGCATTACAAGATTTCTTTAACGGAAAGGATTTTAGTAGTAATGCTACAGGTCAGAGTTTAAAGACATACCTAGATTTTCTTAATACTATTAAAGACGGTGAGGATTTAAGTAGTCTGATTAATAATCAATTTAATTCAGCTAGAACAATAGCGACGAACCTAAACGAAGATTTTTCTGAGCAAGTGAGAACAAATAATAGTTTAATGCTTAATACGTATGATGAATTGCAAAAGAATGTTGTTTTTCTAAAAGTAGATATGCTTCAGGCTATAGCTGTAAATATTGATTTTGTAGATGCCGATGGAGATTAAATGTAATCTCGTTCTCTTATGAATTTTCAATTAAACGAATATCTTAAAAAAAATACAGAGGCTGCACCACTTGCAGTCTTTCGTATTTTTTTTGGTTTAATGATGTTTATTAGTATTATTCGTTTTTGGAGTTACGGTTGGATAGATAAATTATATGTTCAACCAACTTTTTTCTTCTCGTATTATGGGTTTGATTTTATTAAACCCATTGGCAGTTATACATATCTGATTTTTGTTTTATGTGCTGTTTCTGCTCTACTTGTCATGATTGGGTATAAATATAGAATTGCAATCATAGTATTTTTTTTAAGTTTTACATATATAGAATTGATGGATAAGACTACGTATCTTAACCATTACTACTTTATTAGTATTCTAAGTTTTTTGTTAATCTTTTTACCAGCTAACGCTTATTATTCATTGGATGCTAAAATAAGAGGGATGTCTTTTCAGAAAATACCAGTTTGGACAATTGATACGCTTAAGTTACTTATTGGAATAGTGTATTTCTACGCTGGCCTTGCAAAGCTTAATTCAGATTGGTTATTAACTGCTATGCCGCTTAAAATATGGTTGCCTTCTAAATATGATATTCCTTTAATTGGTGATTTAATGCAACAAGAATGGGTACATTATACATTTAGTTATACTGGTGCTATTTATGATTTAACAATTCCATTTTTATTACTATCTAGAAAGACTAGAGTTTTCGGCTTTATAATGGTAGTTATGTTTCATATTTTGACTAGAGTCCTTTTTCCAATAGGAATGTTTCCGTATGTGATGATTGTAAGTGCATTGATATTTTTTGGTGGGAATATACATCACAAGATATTACAATTCATTTCAAGAATATTCAATATTAAGAAAATAGGTTTTGATACTAATAGAGCTTTAATTATAAGATCTGTAAGAACAAAAATTATTGTGTCGATAGTAGGAATATTTTTTGTGATTCAATTACTTTTGCCGTTTCGGTATATGCTATATCCCGGAGAATTGTTTTGGACAGAAGAGGGGTATCGTTTCTCTTGGCGTGTGATGTTAATGGAAAAGGCAGGTTACGCTAATTTTAAAATCGTAGATCAAAAAACTGGAAAACGATTTTATGTTGATAATGATGATTTTTTAACTCCTTTTCAGCAAAAACAAATGGCAACACAGCCAGATTTTATATTAGAGTATGCAAACTACTTAAAAAAACATTTTGAAAAACAGGGGCATCAGAATGTGCAGGTATTTGTAGAAAGTTATGTGGCGCTTAATGGTAGATTAAGTAGTCAATATATTGATCCCACAGTGGATCTTGGAAAACAAAAAGAGTCATTTGAACATAAAACGTGGATTATTCCATTCAAGGATGAGATTAAGGGATTGTAAAGTAGTTGTGTTTTTTTTACTGTTAACTACAGTTGTATCGGCGCAATACAAGATTAAGGGGGTTGTTTTAAATGAAAATAATGGACCAATTCAAGGTGCGGAGGTGTATAATAGATCTACTGGAGAACAAACAATTACAAGAGGAGATGGTAGTTTCGAATTTGTGGATGTGGAGCAAGGGGATTACTATTTATCTGTTTTTAGCTTTGATTATGAAATTTTGGAGCGACAAGTAAAGGTGGATAATGACCTAGAAGTTAATTTTGTTCTAAAAACATTAGGAGAAGAGTTGTCTGAGGTAGTAGTAACACAACGAAGAGAAAAAGTATTTGGACTTAAACGTTTAAAACCTGTAGAAGGAACTGCAATATATGCAGGTAAAAAAAGTGAGGTAGTTTTACTAAGTAATGTTCAAGGTAATTTAGCTTCTAATAATGCAAGGCAAATTTATGCGCAGGTCGCTGGATTAAATATTTATGAGAATAGTACGGGGGGATTACAACTTAATATAGGAGGTAGAGGTTTAGACCCTAATCGTACAGCAAATTTTAACACCCGTCAGAACGGATATGATATTAGTGCTGATGTATTAGGGTATCCAGAAAGTTACTATACACCACCTGCAGAAGCTATTGAAGAAATACAAGTTGTGCGAGGGGCTGCTTCATTACAATATGGAACACAGTTTGGAGGTTTGTTGAATTTTAAAATGAAAAAGCCAAATCCAAACAAGAAAATAGAATTAGTATCTCGTCAAACTTTAGGTTCCTATAACCTTTTCACCAGTTTCAATAGTTTAGGAGGTACTGTTGGTAAGTTTAGTTATTATACCTATTTCAATTATAAGCAAGGTGATGGGTTTAGAGCTAACTCCGAGTTTGATTCTAAGAATGCCTATGTTCATTTGGGTTATCAATTATCGGGTAGAACGAAGTTGATCGGGGAGTTTACCTATTTAGACTATTTGGCTAAACAACCGGGTGGTTTAACAGATACTCAATTTAACATAGATCCTACATTTAGTAATAGAACTAGGAATTGGTTTGATGTAAATTGGAAATTATTTTCTTTAAAACTAGAACATGAATTTTCTGATAGGACAGATTTTAGTCTTCATCTATTTGGTTTGGATGCTTCTAGATCTGCAGTAGGTTTTAGAGGAATTCCTGGTAGTCTTAATACAAACCCTATTACAGATGTTGATGAAGTAGATGGGTCTGGCAATTTTGTGAATTCTAGAGATCTTATTGTTGATAATTTTAGAAATTGGGGAGCAGAGGCAAGATTACTTACTAGATATGATTTGCTAGATAAGGAATCTGTTTTTCTTATTGGTTCGAAGTTTTATAAAGCATCCAATGATTCTAGACAAGGATCAGGAGGTCTTGGGTCAGGGCCTGATTTTAACTTTCAGGATGAGACTTTTCCTGATTACCCTAATCAATCTTCTTTTGATTTCCCCAATGTTAACCTCGCTATTTTTGGAGAAAATATTTTCAAATTATCAGAGAAGTTTTCTATTACTCCAGGATTTAGATTTGAATATATTAAAACAGAGAGTGAAGGAACTTTTAATAATGTAGTGTTTGATAATGCTGGTAACCCTATTGCTAATAACACAGAGACGGATAATAGAGAATTGGATCGATCTTTTTTTCTTTTCGGAATAGGGTCTAGTTATAAACTTAATAATTCTCTAGAAACTTATGTGAATGTTTCACAAAATTATAGATCTATTACTTTTAGTGATATAAGAGTAGTAAGTCCAACATTTAGAGTGGATCCAAACATAGGAGATGAAGAAGGCTTTACCGCGGATATTGGAGTACGAGGTAGATTAAATAATATGTTGTCATATGATGTGAGTGTTTTTGGGCTGGTGTATGATGATAGAATAGGCATTGTTTTTAATGATAGGGCTGAACGCGTAAGAGGAAACATCGGAGATGCGTTTATTTATGGAGTAGAGAGTTTCGTAGATTGGAATATTTGGAATACATTTTCTGGAGATAATGAAAATTATAGATTAAATCTTTTTGCTAACACTTCTTTTACCAGTTCAGAATATACATCGTCTGATCTTTCGGGGGTAGAAGGAAACAAAGTAGAGTTTATACCAGAGATTAACCTAAAAACGGGACTTAAGTTTGGTTATAAGAATTTTCTAGCAAACCTTCAATATACATACCTTTCTGAGCAATTTACTGATGTTTCTAATGCTTCTGTAGCTTTAGATGGAGATAATAGAAATGGTATTATTGGTGAGATTCCATCTTATTCAATTTTAGATGTTTCTTTTTCTTACACATATAAGAAGTTTAAATTAGAAACAGGAGTTAATAATCTTCTAGATGAGAGTTATTTTACGCAAAGAGCTACGGGATATCCAGGTCCTGGAATTATACCATCTGATCCTTTAACTTGGTATGCAACATTGCAATTTAAGTGGTAATAAGGATAAAATTTAACTTTTGTTTACTTGTATAATTAACTTTTGTTCAATCTATGGTTTTGGTTTTAATCTATAAATTTGCTTAAAACACAGGTTATGAAAGAGTTTGAGGGTTATGATACAATGATGGCAGAATATTACAATTCGATTCCGGCATTAGTTCTTCCGTTATCTAGTTGGGAATTCTATGGAGAACATAATTGGTTTTTGAATAATTTTAAGAACGATCTTGATTCTTTAAATAAAATAACAAAAAAATGGGATTTCGAGAACGTATATCATAATGAGCTTGTTCATAAAAAATCTGTTATAGTTATTACTAATGCGGATCTTAAAATAGTATATGCTACTCGTAATATTGAAAAAATGAGTGGATACACACCGCAAGAGGTTGTGGGTAATTCTCCAAAAATGTTTCAAGGTGAACAAACGGATCTAAAAACATCTAAGATTATTAGAGCCGCAATTGATAATCAAGAACCGTTCGAAGTTTCTATTGTTAATTATAAAAAGGATAGATCTACATATTTATGTCATATTAAAGGTTTTCCTGTAAGAGACAAAAAAGGAAAATTAGTTAATTATATAGCTTTTGAACAAGCGGCTTAGTTTAAAAATCAATTTTCACATTTATTGTTGTAAATACTTATCTATCGTTTTAGCTTAGAAAAATAATTTTATATAATAAAAAATAAGGTCAGTTAACGTTATGAATGTTGACTGACCTTTATTATGAAATACCTAATTCGGGTTAAAACTAATTACTTGCTCTTTTAGGATATGGAGGTCTTTTATGTTCTTTAGATGGATTATTTTTTAGTTCTTTCAAGGCTATTTCTATTGCTTTTTCTAATTGGGGATCCCTTCCTTTAATTACTTCAGACGGTAATTGATCTACTTCTATGTCTGGCGCTACACCAACATTTTCTACAATGAAACCATCTTCTGTCCAAATTGCTACATTAGGAGCGGTAACGCTTGCACCATCAATAAATTCTGGAAATCCTAAAACTCCAACTAAACCTCCCCAAGTTCGTTTACCTACCATTTGTCCTACTTTAAATTTTCTAAACATCCATGGTAACATATCTCCACCAGATCCAGCAGTTTCATCAATGATCATTACTTTAGGTCCTTGAATAGAGGCACTTGGTGTTTTTAGATCCTTTCCATACCTGAAATTCCAATGAGATTGATAAGGGTTTAGTAATAAATTGATATAATAATCCGCTATCTGACCACCTCCGTTAAAACGTTCATCAATAATAATCGCTTTTTTATTGGCTTGTGGGAAGAAATATCTTTTAAAATATTCATGACCAGCACCAGCAGTATTTGGAACATATACATACGCTACCTCACCATTAGTAGCTTCGTGTACTTTTTTTAGATTTCCTTCCACCCAATCTCGATTACGTAATCGATACTCACTAGCTATAGGCGTTACTTTTACAACTCTAGAATTTTTATATGAGTTATTAGGACTTATGGTAATTTCGGTAATTTTATTTGCGGTATTCTCAAAAACACTAAAAAGGTTCATAGTACCTTCGATATTTGTTCCGTTTACAGCTAATAAATAATCCCCCTTATTTACTAAAACTCCGGGCTCTGTTAGCGGTGATCTTAAATCAGGAGTCCAATTTAATCCACCATAAATTTTCTTAAATCGATATCTATTGTTTGTTATTTCGTAATCTGCTCCAAGAAGACCTCCAGGAATTCTCTCAGGTGTATTCAGTCTTTCTCCACCTCCTTGTAGTCTATGATGACCTACAGATAGTTCACTACACATCCATTGTATAACTCTGTTAAGGTCATTTCTGCAGGAAAGATGAGGTAAGAACTGTTGGTATTTCTTTTTCATTCCTTTCCAATCAGAACCGTGCATTCCTGGGTCATAAAAATAGTCACGATTAATCCTCCAAGCTTCTTCAAAAATATTTTCCCATTCCTTCGTTGGGCTCATTTTTACCTCTATTTCACTAACTTTTAAGATTCCTTTTCCGACTTTTGGTTTTTTAGCTATTTCTGTAATTCCCCAACTATTATTTTTTTGATAAAGCATTTTTTTGCCATTAGAAGAAATAGCATAATTATCCAATTCCATTATCTTGATGTCCTTACGTTCGTTTAAATCATATTCATGTAGTGATGAAGGAATTGAACGATCTGAAGGGTTTGAGGAAATATATAAAATCTTATTTGCTTGCCCTGAATTTAATTCACGATAGTTACCGGCTTTTATAGGAATGTCAATGATTCTATTTTGTATTCCATCGATATCAATTTGCACGGATTTATTAGAGTCTTCATCTTCTGCAGACTCATCTTTTTGTTTAGATTCTTCTTCATCACTTTCTTTAGCAAAAGGAGAGATGATATCTTTTCTGAGTGTAGCTAGATAAATAGAGTTGGTAGCTGTCATATCTTGGTTGGACTGATCAAACCAGTTAACAACAGGTCCAGCATCAGTAGAGGCAAAGAAATAAATATAATCCCCACTTGGATCAAAAACAGGATTGGTAGCATTACTTAATCCATCACTTATGGGGTATGATTTTGATTCTTGTATATTGTATAAGAATACTTGCTCAAAGTTAGAATCTATGATTTTTGAATACACAATCCATTTAGAGTCATGAGACCAATCCCCAAAAATATTTCTAAAAGCTCCTGGAACATAGTATTCATCACTGGCAATTTTTGAAACTTTTTTAGAATCGACATCTAGGATATATAAATTTCTACCATTATCAGAAAAGCTAATTTTTTTGCTATCTGGAGACCAATTGGTATAAGCGTAAAAACCTGTTCCTGGGATTTTAAATTTTCGAGAATCTCCTTTTCCATCTTGCGATTTAATATATAATTCATATTCTCCAGAATCATCAGAAAAATAAGCAATGTTTTTTCCGTCAGGAGACCAAGAAGGATATTTTTCATGACTTCCCGCGCTTTGAGTTAAGTTTCTAGAATCTCCTTTATTTTCAGGAACGGTTATAATTTCTCCTCTATAGTCAAAAACTGCTCTTTTTCCAGAAGGAGATATATCAGCGGAACGCACGTATCGTGAACTCTTTACATATCTATCGCGTAATTCTAAGAGATCTGTGGCAATACCTATAGTTAGTTTAGTACTCGTTTTTGTACTGATATTATATGTATGAAGATAACCGGCTTGTTCAAAAATTATTTTATTATTTCCTAAATCAGCATTTGTAATAGGAAACTTATCAAATTGAGTAAGTTGTTCTATTGTTTTTGAGTTTATCTGATAAGAAAATAGATTAAATTCCCCATTGCGATCACTTAAGAAGAATATAGTGTCATCTTTCCACATAGGTTGTACATCATTACTTCCTCCTTTAGGTTGCGGAATTTTTATAATTGATTTATTTCCAAACGAGAACAACCATATATTTGCTGTTGTACCTCCTCGGTAGTTTTTCCATTGCTGAAAACGTTCTCTTATTGGTGTATATGCCATATACTTTCCATCGGGAGAATAGGTGGCATGCCATGCATTCGGTATTTCTAGTTCTGTAGGAAAACCACCAGTAACCGGAACTGTATAAAGTTTAGAATATCGATTGGTATGAATAGCCCTTTGTGAATTAAATAGCACAGCATTACCATCTGGAGAAAAACCTAAAGTAGTATCCCTCATAGAATGCCAGGTCAGTCTTTTAGGAATACCTCCTTCTACAGGAATGATAAAAACATCGACATTTCCATCATATTCTGCATTGAAAGCAATGTGCTTGCCATCAGGCGAAAAAACAGGATTGGATTCTATTCCTTTATCTATGGTTAATCTACGAGGTTGAGAGCCATCAGAATTTGCAACCCATAGATCTTCTGCATAAATAAATGCGATATGTGATTGACTAATTGCTGGTGTATGCAACATTCTTGTATCCTTAGGATCTGTGGCATAAGATTTAAAAGAGTACAGAATTGCTAAAAAGAATACTGTGTAAAAGATTGAATTTAATTGTTTCATAAGCTTTATGATTGATGAAGATTTATGTGTTTTTATTTAATAAATGAAATTAAGTTTTTACGAATTGGATTCTGTTAATCATATTTTAAAATATATAGTTTTCAATCTTATAATTGGTATGGATGGATGTATTAAGATTAATGTTGAAAAACAATATAGTAGTTGTTTAGCCTAAATAGAATTAAGTTTTTTTGTTTGATTATAAATTCCGCAAACTATTGTTTGTTAGTTTGTTAATCTGTTGTTAAAGATGTTTTTGGGATGTAACAATCTTTGATGCCTAGTAGTCTTATAAGCATAAATCAATAAAAACGAATAGAATGAAAAAATTAAATGTTATGCTGTTAGCAGCAGCTTTTGCAATCAGTAGTGTTGCAACTGCAAGTACAAAACCAACAGAGTCAGAAACTAATTTCACTCAGGAAATTAAAGAATTATTAAAAAAGCCTTCTTTTAAAATAGAAGATGAGATTGAGGCTAGTGTTACTTTTACTTTAAACGATGAAGGTGAAATTGTAGTCCTTTCTGTTAACTCTGATAGTGATGTCATTAAAGGTTACATTAAAAACAGGCTAAATTATCAAAAGATAGAAGCTAAACCACGCACTGGAGTTAAATTTTATACGATGCCAGTGAGGGTAGTTGCCTCTTAAGGTATAAAAGTAAAGAAATAGAAAATCCTGGATTCATCAACCAGGATTTTTTTTATGCGTTTACTTTCCTGTAATATAGTGTATACTTACGGTTGCCAATTCAGAATTCGGGAATTTAGAAAAATGATTTGGATCGCTTTGTAATCCTACTTCTTCGATAACTTTAAGGAAGGAATTGATTTCTAAAATATATTGATCAGAAAATCCATGGGTGGCATCATAAGCTGTAGCCGCTGTGCTTCCGATATTATTAGAGACTATGTGTGGAGGTACAGTATGTAATTCTATAACGATTAAACCAAATTTAGCAATATGTGGTTCCCATTTTTTAAAATGATCCTTTAGATTACGTTCTACATCATCATTTTGTAGTAACTTTCCTCTATATGCAAAAGCCCCTGTAGATTCACTAGACGTATTTAATGTTGATATTGGTTTACTCCATATTCTGTTATGATCTAGAAAAGTTCTAACAGATAAAAGATCTTTTAGCTCAATTTTGTAATTTTCTTTTAAATCCTTTTCGAGAAGATCAGGATCGCTAATATCACCCCAAATAACTTTTGCCCAGATATCTGCTTGAATTAAATTTGCTCTTGTAACTTTTAGTGCTGCTTTATTATAATCTGCACCAACTAAAAATAAAGGATGGTTATCTAGGTGTTTACCTCTTAATGTTTTTGATTCAATGATTTCGAAAAGATGAATAAGAAATGCTCCATTTCCGCAACCCATATCAAGAATCCCTTTGGGTTGTTCTTCTAAAGGTTTATTGAATAGACTAATAATAATTTCATCAATTTTTTTAAAATAGGTGGTGTGAGCTCCTCCGCTGCCCCATACATTCATTTCGCGGTCTACATGGGATTCGTCAGAACTTTTCTCAGTGTTCCATAAAACGTTTGGATCACCAAATAATAATTGATCCATCTGTCTAAACATTGGGATGTAAGAAACTGTTACGCCATATGCTGTTGCTCTTTTAGCAAAAAACAAACCTTTGTTAGTAAAAGTGTAGTTGTCATTATTTTTGCTAAACCATCCTAGATTGCTTAAAAAAGAAAGGATCGTATCAAAACTTGTAGGAAACTTGTGATATTCATCTGCGCTAAAAGAAGCTTCCATAAAATATTTATGAAACATTCCGCCCATTCCAAGATGTACAATAGTAGGGCCTACTAAAATCCCTTCGATATGTTTTAAGATTTGATGCTGTATTCTATTTGTAGTGGCATCTTCGGAAAAAGAAAGATTAAATGAGTTTTTATACTGAGTAATTAATTTTTCTAATTTGTGAAATGGCTCTAATTCGAATTTTCTGGGATGAAATTTACCGGAGTATTCTAAAAGATCAACAACACCTTCATATAAATAGAAATAATCAAATGCTATTTTTGTATACTCATTTAGGGATACTTTGATCGTATTTTGCTTAACTTCATAGATCAACCAACTTTGGGAAGAAAGCATTCTGAGTGCTACGTTTATATATCCTGCATTTCCTCCAAATTCTTCTATGATTTCAGAAATGGATACACTTTTTTTAGTAACGATATAATCAGTTATTCCTTTTTTTAAGAGTGAATAGGCAACAGGAGCAACGGTTATACCATCTAAATGTCTGAATAATTCTTCTCGGAATATTTGCTTCTCCTCTTTTGTTAGCATAGATACTTAATTAAATTGGTTGTCGATTGTTTTAGTTCAATGATTTACCAAATTAAGCATTTATTTCCGAAGTTTTTTTAGGATTTTTTGTTAGCTGTTTGCTTTTTGTCTTTTTTTTCAGGCATCGGTCCTCTTAAATGAATAACAAGTCCATTAAGAAAATTACGAAGAATTTGATCCCCGCATTCCATATATTTAGGATGATTTTCATTTCTGAAAATTGCACCAAGTTCGCTCTTTGTTACTTTAAAATCTACTAATGAACAAATTTTTACAATTTCATCATCTCGCAGTTTGTGAGCTACTCGTAATTTTTTGAAAATATCATTATTTGTTAATCCCATAGAACAAAGGTACCTTTTTAATTGACTTCAAGAAAAAAATATCCTTTATGTTCCAAAACAAATATGTTTATAGGATATTTGCATTTTTAAATTATATAGTAAAATATGTATAGTAAGGAAGAGAAATTAAGTTTGTTATCAGAAATGATTGATTTTGCTAAGGCTGATAAAAAAATAAAAGATGAAGAATATAATTTTATTTTAGCTGTGGCTTCTCAATTAGAGATATCAGAAGAAGAGATTGGTTATTTAGTGAGAAATAGTGCTGAGAAACGAAATCTACAGCCAGAATCTCAAAGAATACTTCAGTTTCATAGATTAGTGTTGTTAATGAATGTGGATCAAGAAGCAGCTCTTTCGGAAGTAGATAAAATCAAAGAAATGGGCTTGCATATGGGATTACGACAAGAAGCTGTTGATACGGTTTTAAAGGAAATGCATAAATATCCCAATAAAGTAATACCTCCAAAGGACTTAATAGAGATTTTTACTAGGTTTTATAATTAAAGAAGAAAATTATTCATAATAAATATAGCCTTCAGATATCCTCTGAAGGTTTTTTTTTGGTTTTGTCATAATGATTTGACATTGTGTCATTATTTCCATATGAAAATATGTCAAAATGACACAAAAATAGTAATGGAACTCTAATTGCTATATACTCATTGAATTTAAATCTAGAATAACTTTAAAAAAATAAATACAATGAGTTTAATTAAAAGAACAGACAGATTACCACTTATTTTCGACGATATTTTTAATACCGATTGGTTTGGTGGTATCGCCAATGAGCACAAAATAGGTTTTAATACTCCAGCAGTGAATGTAAAAGAGAGCGATAATGATTTTATCATTGAATTGGCTGCACCAGGTTTAGTAAAAGAAGATTTTAATATCGAATTAGATAATGATGTATTAACAATCTCTTCGGAAACTAAAAATGAGGCGAAAGAAGAAAAAGATAATTATACAAGAAAAGAGTTTAGTTATCAAACGTTTAAACGTTCATTTAATTTGCCAGATACAGTAAATATCGCGGATATTTTAGCTTCTTATGATAATGGAGTATTATTAGTGAAACTTCCTAAAAAAGAAGAAGCCAAGGTACAGCCTAAACGTTTAATAGAAATTTCATAAGTTGTTTTTTGAGATTTGAGTTAGTTAGTTAATGTTACGAAAACGCCCTTATATCAAGGGCGTTTTTTATGTTTTAAAGGCAAATGTTAGCAATTAGTTGTTTGCTTAGTCTTTGTCAAATTTTATAATTACGAAAATTTTTCGTATCATTGTGATATCAAAATGATATTATTATGAAAAAAGAAAAAAATATAAAGACAAGTAATGGTTACATGATGTTGATGGTACTACTATTGTTAATAGTAGGAGTTGTTACTGGTATGGTTGTGACAAAAAATCCTCTATTTCTGACTTTAATAGTAGTTATTGTATTGGTAATCAAAGGTTTTTTTATTGTAAACCCTAATAGTTCTAAAGTAATGGTGCTTTTTGGAGCGTATAAAGGAACAGTAAAGGAAAATGGTTTTCTATGGGCTAACCCTTTTTATTCGAAACAAAGGATTTCTTTAAGAGCTAGAAATTTTTATAGCGAACGAGTAAAAGTTAATGATAAAATTGGAAATCCTATTTTGATAAATGTGATTTTGGTTTGGAAAGTTAGTGATACTTATAAAGCAGCTTTTGATGTAGATCATTATGAAGATTTTGTGAGGGTACAAACAGATGCGGCAGTAAGAAAATTAGCAGGTTCATATCCTTATGATAATTTTGCAGAGGGACAGATAGAGGTAACTCTCTTATCTGGTATGGATGAGGTAAATGAAGCTTTAGAAAGTGAAATAACGGAACGCTTGGCTATTGCAGGGATAGAAGTTATGGAAGCTAGAATAGGGTATTTGGCTTATGCTCCAGAAATAGCAAGTTCTATGTTAAAAAGGCAACAAGCTGTAGCAATAGTAGCAGCGCGTAAAAAGATAGTAGAAGGAGCTGTGGGGATGGTAGAAGATGCATTGCTTAAATTATCTCAGGACGAAATAATTGATTTCGATGAAGATAAAAAAGCTTCTATGGTTAGTAATTTAATGGTAGTTTTGTGTGGTGATAAGGAGGCGACTCCTGTTATTAATACAGGAACACTACATTCGTAATTTATGAGTAAGAAAAAATCATTTGTTCTTAGGATATCCCCAGAAACTTTTAAGTTAATAGAAAAATGGGCAGATGATGAATTTCGTAGTGTTAATGGTCAGTTAGAATGGATGATTTCTAAAAGCCTTAAAGATGCCAAGCGACTTAAACCCAAAAAAAAGGATGATGATTCTGAAAAGGAATAGGAAATAACATAATTTACAAATGATTGTTTTCAAAAATGGGATGATTCGAAAACAATCATTTAATAAGTTATAATGTATTACCGTAATAACAATCTTTAGAAAGGGCTTTAGAATAGCTTGTTTTACTTTCTAAATCCATAATAAGATATGTTTCTTTTTTTAGCTTGATTTCTATCCTGTTGTACTTCCAATAAACCTTAATATCATTGGACTTAAGATTTTTAATGTAGCTATATTTATTTGCATAATCTGTCGTTAGAGGAGGTGCATTTCCATTTTTTGTAGCTTCTTTAGGGCTCATAGTAATAGATTCTGGATCTACTACAGAACAAAGAAACCCATCAAAATCAATACCTTGTTTGTCAGGGTTTAAAACATAAACCCAGATTGAGTATTCATCTTCTTCTATCATTAATGTTCTACCTGATATTGGATCAGTAGAAGTTATAAAAATACCATCGGTATTATTCTCTGTTCTAGTTTTTAAGGTGCCTAAAGCAAAAACACTAGTAAATATTGATAATAAAATTAATTTCATTTTTGGGGCGTATTTGATAATATTAATTGAATACTACAAATGATCTGATGTACTATTTTTAAGCCCTAATAAAATTGTGTGAATCATTATCCGATTGAAATTCGGATGGTTTGTGTGGTTCACGAATTTAAGAAATTAATTGTTAACTTAGATCTATTTTGAGTCTTAATTTTGTGAGATTTTCCCCTTGTATATTGAAGGAAAAATCTTATTTTTTTACTATTTCTGACTCTAATTCTTCTAAACCTGACTACTCATCTGTTAATTTTTATCCACTGGTTAAGTGTTTTTAAAACAGGGTATTGATGTTTAGTTCGGTCTTGTTATAATGTCTTGAATAATTATAAAATTCATTATAAAAATCGAGATAATGAATGATTAAATTTAAAGACTACTCAAGCAAAAAAATATTAAACTAAACTTAATTTTATAGCGCTTTCTGCGCAAGCAATAATAGCATCTTTGACAGGTATTGGTTTCCAATCTAAAAGTTTTACGGCTTTATTATTATTTACCTTTCTTTCTGTACCCAAGTCAATCAAGATTGGTTTAATTGTTTTGTCGATATTAGAAAATAACCGTACTGCAAAATCTGGTAAAGTAAACTTAGGAACTTTTTTATTTGGATAATTTTCTCTCAATATATTAGCAACTTCTTGAAAAGTCATATAACCTGCAGAGCCAACAAACCGTTCTCCTGCTGCTTCAGGAGTTTCTAGAGCTCTTATGTGTAAATCCGCAACTGATCTTACATCAACCATATCAAAACCAATTTTTGGAATTGCAGGTGAGCTGCCATCCATAGCTTTGATAACAATATTGGCAGAAGTTCCAAAATCTTTTTCAAGTATAGGACCTAAAATAGCTCCAGGACATACAGTAGTCAACTCTAATCCGCTAGTATCATTTCTAATAAAATCCCAAGCTGCCTGTTCTGCAATAGTTTTACTTCTAAAATATGGAGTAGAATCATTTATATTGGAAACATCGG
This sequence comes from Aquimarina sp. AD1, assembly GCF_003443695.1. Lineage (NCBI taxonomy): Bacteria > Pseudomonadati > Bacteroidota > Flavobacteriia > Flavobacteriales > Flavobacteriaceae > Aquimarina > Aquimarina sp. AD1. The sequence continues at coordinate 5,383,513 of NZ_CP031966.1, forward strand.
TCCAATTGTTTTCGTCAAAAATACCTTTTCGATTTGATTTGTCTTTTCCATAAATAATTGCACCAGATGATGAGGTAAGAACCACTCTTCTTAATCCGTGCATAGAAGCGGCTTTTAGAATATGTAAAGTTCCTGATTTAGCTGGTATGATAAGATCATCTTCGTTTTTGGGTAATTCTCTTGGAAATGGAGAGGCAATATGTAAAACATCCTGAACCTCGCTAACCAAATCATACCATACATCTTTATCTAATAAATCCGCTTCTGCAAAACTTAGTTTATCAATATTTGGGGTCTTCTTTTTTATAACTTCTTTGATTTCTTTGGCTCTATCCATACTTCTTAAAGTACCGATTACCTCATATCCTTTATTTAATAATTGTATAGCGGTATGTGAACCTAAAAAACCAGTAATACCTGTTAATAATACCTTTTTGTTATTCATGCTTAATATGATTTTTTCGAATTTATAGATCCAGCCATTTTTTGAAATTAGAAGTTCTTTCTCTAGAAACAATAATTTGCTCTTCTTCTTGAGGTTTTAGTTTTAGTAATAATCTACTGTTAAAATAACTGTGAATCTCTATGACTGATTTTACCGATATCATAAATTTTCTATTAATCCTAAAAAAATGAACGGGATCTAGAATTTCTTCCAATTGATCAATAGAATATTCAATAGGATATTGTTGACCATTATGAGAATAAAGGAATATTAATCCTTCGTTAGATTTGAAATAGGCAATATCTTCTACACTAAAAGTATTGAACTGATTTCCAACCTTAATCATAAATCGTTTTTTGTACTCTTTATTAAATAGCTTTTTGATGTTTGCTAATTTTTGTTCGTCAAAAATGGGGTCACTATTGGATTGTGATTTTCTATATTTATTTAGGGCATTATTAAGATCATTCCGATCTATCGGTTTTAATAAATAATCTAATCCATTGTATTTAAAACCTCTAATAGCATATTCATTATATGCTGTAGTAAAAATAACAGGAGGATGATCTTCTAGCATATCCAAAATATCAAATCCATATCCATCGTTTAATTGTATATCTAAGAATATTAAATCTGGTTTTTGATTATTATCAAACCATTTACGGCCATTTTCTACAGATGTAATTTGCCCTATAATATTTATTTCAGGAGCCAACTCTTCTATTAAAGAAGCAAGTCGTTTAGAGGCAAAATTTTCATCTTCAACAATTACTGCTGTCATTTTAGGATACTTTTATAATGGAAACTTCTTTAATGTTTTTAGGAATTAAAGGAATGGTTACTTTAAAGTATCCATGTTGGGTTTCGATATTTACTTTTTGATTGGTATAAAATGAATACCGTTTTTTTATATTCTTTAGACCAAGTTTTGTTGATTCTTCTTTCTGCGTTCTTACGTGTAGATTGTTTTGAACGATCAAACCATCTTTTTCTGTCGAAATTATGGTGACTTCTAAAGGTTTTTCTTTAGAATAGTAATTGTGTTTTAAAGCATTTTCTACTAACATTTGTAAGGAAAGGGTAGGGATAACAAAATCTTTTGGGTTAACTGTAATATGTGTTGTAATGCTTAAAGCTCCTTGATGTCTAACATTCATCATGAAAATAAAAGAATCTAAAAAGCTTAATTCTTTTTCTAAACTCACTAAATCCTCTTCACGATTATCGAGAATGTATCGATAACAAGTTGCCAATCTAGATACAAAATCAGATGCTAAATCTCTATCCTCATACATTAAAGAGGTTAAAGTATTTAGGCTATTAAAAAGAAAATGTGGACTGATTTGATTTTTTAGGGATTTATATTTAGACGTCATAATCTCTTTCTGTAAATCATTCATTCTATTTTCCATTTCTTTTTTCTGTTGTAAAGAATGATAGAATAAATTGAAGATTATTAAAGCAAACCCTAGAATAGCCGCTCTAAAAAAATCAATTCTAAATCGCAACCAGGGGTCATCTGCATCAATTTGACAAATTTGATCAAATTGAAAAATAGCGAGATAATATACTAATGCAGAAATGGGAAGACAAATAGCTAAATTAATAACTAATATTTGTAATCCTTTTGTTAAATCAAGATCTTCACCATTATTTGATTGCTGTCTTTTTACCAGCCAATCATTACTTTCCCAGGCAAGCATAAATAAAAAAAATGCACTACAATAATAAAAAATGGCAGGAGCGTCAAAAATTGATTCCTTTTCTTCGTGAACTATTGTTAGTTTGATTAAGAAATAAACCACATTAATTATAATGATCCTTATTCCTATTTTTTTTAATGTAGTTTTTTTTACCATAGAAATTATAATAGTACTGTTAAAGATACATAACTACGAATCAAATTGTCTAACACTTTACACCGAACTGTCAAAATAAGAGTTGAACTGTATGAAAAGTTATTTCGTTTGTAAATGTCAATTGATAAGTCAATAAAAAAGATCCAATAAGAGTTTTAGACAACTCAATTGATAATTTAACAACTCTACTATTTTAATTAGAAGGATTAGAATCAAGTTAGCAGATTTGAGTAAAATCAAAAAGGTTATGAAAAAATATATTTTCTTGTTTACTCTTTTATGTACAACGATAAGCTATTCACAAACTGGTGTTATAAAAGGAATTGTTTTGGATAAACAATCAGAAACTCCTCTAATCGGCGCCACTGTAGAGTTATTAAATACCGAAGAAGCTAATGGTGTTATTGCAGATCTTGATGGTTTTTTTACTTTAGAAGGAGTTCCATTAGGAAGACAAGTAATTCGTGTAAGTTATATTGGTTTTGAATCTATAACACTACCAAATATAGTGGTTACATCTGGTAAAGATGCCGTAGTAAATGTAGCTTTGATTGAAGCTTTTGATAGATTAGACGAGGTAATAATTACATCTGATACTAATAAAGCCAGATCTATTAATAAATTAACATCAGTATCAGCAAGGCAATTTAGTTTAGAAGAAGTAACTCGTTTTTCTGGTGGAAGAAGTGATGTGGGTAGGCTAGCAGCGAATTTTGCTGGAGTATCAGCTCCTGATGATAGTAGAAATGATGTGGTAATTCGAGGAAATTCTCCTACAGGTTTATTATGGAGATTAGAAGGAGTTCCGATTCCTAGTCCTAATCATTATAGTACATTGGGAACAACTGGAGGTCCTGTATCTGCTTTGAATCCTAATCTGTTAAAGAATTCAGATTTTATTACTTCCGCATTTCCGGCAGAGTATGGAAATGCAATAGGAGGAGTTTTTGATCTTGGCTTTAGAAAAGGAAATAAAGACGATTACGAATATACTGCTCAGGTAGGAATTTTTACAGGTATAGAAGCAATGGCAGAAGGTCCGTTAGGAAAGAATAATGGTTCTTTTTTAGTCGCAGGAAGATATTCGCTTGTTGGTTTATTAGGAGTTGGAGCAGGAGGAACTTCTGCTGCTCCTAACTATAGTGATGTGTCTTTTAATCTTGATTTTGGGAAAAGTAAATTAGGTAATTTTTCATTATTTGGTATCATCGGTTTTTCTGATATTGATTTTCTTGGAGATGATATTGATGAGGATGATCTGTTTGCTGCAGAAGATGAGAATTCTTTTGTAAAATCTAGATTTGGTGTGATAGGTTTAAAGCATCAAATTAATATTACCAACAAATCATATCTTAAGACAATTTTGTCTGGATCATTTACGGCAAATGATTTCGTTGCGGATCGATTTATAGATAAAGAGACTCCACAGGAAAGAGTTATTCGATATACAGAAGCGGATAATAAAGAAAACCGATTTACTTTCTCAACCCTTTATAACGTAAAATTAAGTAATAAAAGCACCTTAAGAACTGGAGTGTTATTAGAGAATATTGGTGTAGAATCTTTGTTTCGTGATAGAACGGAACAACCTGATATTAATAATGATGGAGATCCAGATATATTTACTTTTAGAGATTTAGATGAAAACCTTACAATTATACAGCCTTTTATTCAGGGACAATTTAGATTAACAGAAAAGCTAACTATAAATGGTGGTATTCATAGCCAATATAGTACACTAAATGAACAATTTGTAATAGAGCCAAGAGCAGGATTAAATTATAAGATATCCCAAAATCATCGTTTGAGTTTTGGGTATGGTCTGCATCATCAGCCTGTTCCGCTACCTCTTTTGTTTTTAAACGAAGAAGTGAATGGAGAAATTCTACAAACAAATAAAGAGTTAGATTTTGTGAGAAGTAATCATTTTGTATTAGGATACGATGTGAAACTAGGCAATAGTTGGAGAGGCAAAGCAGAAGTATATTATCAAGATATAGATAATGCAGCTGTAGAATCATTTCCATCTAGTTACTCTTCTTTAACAGAAGGAGCGGATTTTGGTTTTGATAATGATAGAACTTCTCTCCTAAATGAAGGAACTGGTTTTAATCAAGGAATAGAGCTTACGTTAGAAAAATTTTTTAATAAAGGATATTACGGATTATTAACGACATCAATATTCGAAAGCAAATATGAAGGAAGTGATGGTGTAGAAAGAAATACTCCTTTTAATAATGGGTATGTTATTAATATGCTTGCAGGTAAAGAATTTGCGATGGGTAAAAACAAAAAAGATGTTTTGTTTTTTGATACTAGAGTAACATTTTCTGGTGGAAGATATTATACACCCGTTGATCTGCCTGCTTCACAAGCGGCTGGTTTTGAGGTTTTGCAAGAGGATATTGCTTTTAGTGAACAAAATGACAGATATTTTAGATGGGACGTTAAGTTTGGTTATAAAATTAATAGTAGTAAAAAGAAAACTTCTCATCAATTTTATGTTGATCTACAGAATGTAACTGCTAATGAAAATCTATTTGCAAGACGATATAATAGATTGATCAATAATATAGATGAGGTAAATCAAATAGGGTTTTTTCCCGATTTTGGATATCGTTTTGAATTTTAACATAAAAAAGTCACCATGAACACAATGAGAACACTATTATTCACGTTTTCTGTTATTTGTAACTTGGCTTTCTGGGGGTATGGACAAGGAGATAATAATGATGTTAAGAAAGGATTTATGGATAGTCAATTATATGATATCGCATATTTGATTCAATTTAGAGACAGCGTAAATACCAATGTCTCTAAAGTGCCAGTTGCATGGCATCTGGATCATACGCTTAAGGTAGTAAACAGAATTCATAATATACTACAGAATTCTGATCCAACTGTCTACGAAAAACGTTTTAGTTTAACACGAGTTTTTTCATTTACACTTGGATATATCCCTAGGGGAAGAGCAAAATCCCCTGCAGCTGTTTTACCGCCTAATACTATAAAAACAGAAGATATATTATCTCAATTAGAAGAAGCCCGAGAAAACCTATCAGAACTAGAAAAATTAGATCAAAACGTGAATTTTATCCATCCAGTTTTTGGTCAATTAAATAAGAAACAAGCAAAACGTTTTTTGAAGATTCATACTAAACATCATTTAAAAATTGTACGAGATATTTTAGGTAAAGAATAAAACCTAGACCTGAGAACTTTTAATAATCGAAAAATGTAATCAATAATTGTTTTAGTTACGTTTTTCGATTTCTAGAGCTCTTTTGTAAAAAGCTCTAAAATCTTCTTTTTTATAGGTAGCTCGCATAGCAGAAAGGACGTCTAATAAAGATAAGCTATTCCATTCCCATAATAATGTATCAAAATTATAAATGTACATCGATTTTTCTACTTCATTTCGTATTTTAATAATTTCAGTTTCATTAAAATTATTCTCCTGAAGCCTAGTTATAAGTAGTTCTCCATGTTCTTTAGTTAACTCAGTATCTAGGTAAGGTTCTAAGATCCAATCCCAATTCCAGCTATAAGGGGACAAAGGAATGGCATTTCTTTCTGCAAATGCTTTTAATGTTTCCTTTTTTTCTGCAGATATAAAAACTATATCATCTTTTAGAAAGATTTTAATAGCTCCAAATTCCATACCTATAGATTCAATTTCACTAGCGTGCACTAATCTTTCTGGATAGATGATTGAAGGCTCAAATGGATATTTATAAAACCAGATAGCATTTTCCTGTATTTCAGAATTTCCTATTCCACAAAATAGATTTTTTGCGAATAGCTTTCTATTGAAAATTGCGGATATGTTTTTGAAAAATTTCAAACGTTACTATGTTTCTTTTTAATAATTAAACACAAAATTAATAAAACCTCCAGTCCAATTAGAAGTGTTGTTTGTTATTAAGCGAATTCCTTTACCGGGAAAAGAAATGCTAAAACCAGCATTGATAAATAGATTTTTACCAATTATTTTATTGTATTCAATAAATATATCATCTGCTAATTTATTGTTGGTAACACCAGCTATAACGGTAGGAATTTCGTCAGAAAATTCAATACGAGCAGCTTGTCCAAATTGAATTGGACTACGTGATTGTTGTGCAGTAATATGTGCATACCTTAATGTAATTATATCTTTTGAAAACGGTTGTAACCTGACAGTAATTCCGTTAGATTGTACATTAGAGTTAATAAATACCATAGAAGATTTTGAACCTGTTGACCAAGCGCTTGGAGAACCTTCAAAATATAAAGGATCAAATCGTTCTTGATTAAAGGTGTCTGGATCATCACCCGAAAATACTTGATAAGAATACATAAATGTTGGTTTCCAAGGTAATTTGGCGATACTATATCCTAATTGTATTCTTCCTCCCCAAGCTATTAAGTCTATTGCTGTATTCCATTGATATGCCAAATCCATTGCTATATATAGATTCTCTACATAATTCTTAACAGGATTTGTTTTTCCATATAGATTTAAGGCGTTTAATCCTTTCCTGTCCCCAATTGTAATTATGGGAGGGCCATCTCCATTTAAAGCAGCTTTGGGGTATGGGGCGTCGGATTGTAATACGTTAATGTAAGATATACCTAGATATTTGTTTTTAGAAGAGGAATAATTGAAGTCTAATCCAATTAATTCATTGTTAGTATCATTAGAAGGTAATTCATTAGGTGCTATATAAAATATTTTACTATTTAATTGATTTTTGATAACCTCTATAATAGCAGATTTCTCCCATGCTTTTCTTGGTCCAAGTTTTAATGCTCCTCTTTCAAAACCGCTTGAAGCACCATTAGAAATTAACATTCCAGTTCCTAACTTCAGAGGCCTAGATCCAACTGAAACATCAAATGATATACTATCTAATATATTAAAACGATAGCCTAAATATGCGTCCTCTAATGTAATGCGTCCGGTATTCTGTGCGTCGAATGCATCAATCCCCCAAGTATAAGAGCCTACTGCGGATACTTTAGTATAAAGGATATTACTTGATTCGGTTTTGTATTCTAAACCAATTCCAGGTTTCATATATAATTCTAACCATTCCGTATCTGAGTTAAAATCTAATTCAGGAACATCAGCTAAATTCCAAAATAAATTAGTTTCTGCAACGGCATTTATTCCTGACTGTAGATATCCTTGAATGTCAAGATGTTCTTTATTTAAAAAATGAAGTGCATTATTTTTTTGAGCTATTATTGACATTGAAGCAGATAAAATCAAATAAAAAAATATAGATTTAGAGCTTAAGAATTTAAAGTTAAATATCCTCATTTCTGCAATAAATATTTTGCAACTGCATGATACGCTGGTAACGAAGTTGGATCTATTTTCGAATTTTTTGCTTCAGGATGAGATGAGAATCTGACTAGAACCATTTGCGCTTTAGGATCGATATAAATGGTTTGTCCGTGAACTCCTCTAGCTGCGAATGCTCCATGTTCATTATGAGTTATCCACCACATATCTCGATAACTCCAATTAGTCAAAGAACTATACGCTGATTTTTTAAAGGATTCCTGGTTACCACCTTTCATAATATTTTCTATCGTTTCGCGAGATAATATTTGTTTGTTATTAAAATATCCTTTATTGCGAATCATTTCTCCGAACATGCCCAGATCTCTCATATTAGCACTAAACCCTCCTCCAGCAAATGCGATTCCGGAACCATCAACCTGAAAATAGCCATCGTAATGAGTTCCTAATGGTTTCCAGATTTTATCTGATAATAATTGTGGAATACTTTTACCAGTCACTCTAGAAATAATCCATCCCATAGCATCTGTGTTAATTGTTTTGTAACCAAATATTTCTCCGTGTTCACCATTTTTTTTTACGGTTCGTAAGTATTCGTAATAATTTGTTGGACCAGTATATGATTTTGGTTTGGGTAATGGATTTCCAGCAGCAGAAAAAGCCCAAATCTCAGCATTGGGATCCGAGTAGTCTTCGCTATATTTAAGATTAGTGCGCATATCTAGTATTTCTCTGATCGTCGCGGTCTCAAACGCAGAATTTTTAAATTCTGAAATATAATTTACAGCGGTAGTATCTTCATTTAAAACACCATCCGTAACTAGCATTGCGCCAAGTGTTCCTGTGAATGTTTTGCTCACGGACATAGCAGCATGTAAACCATCTTCTTTTAGTGCTCCAAAATATTTTTCATAGACAATAATGCCTTTATGTACTATTAAGATTCCATCGGTATAATTCTCATTCAAAGATATCAACCAACTCATTTTTTTATTACTGTTTAAAGGAGTGAACTCTATTGAATCTATTTTAGGGTCTAATTTTGTTTCGAATTGATACCTATCGGATGCAGCTGCTTTTACTGTTGTAGTAGGCAGAAATTTTCGCATATGACAAACACTATATCTAAGTGCTGGAAATTTAAAAAAACTCCCGTCAGAGGCCGAGATTGTTTTTTCTTTAGGAGGAGGATACCCTTGCATCCATCCCATTCTGATAGGATCAGATTTTTCTGCACTTAAGTATTCTTGAGCGTTTACATTAAAGATAATTGCGATAGGTAATATTAAAAAAAAAGCCTTTTTCATACCAACGAAGTGTTTGATTTGTATGGAACCTTTTTGAGTAGAGTGCCTAACAAAAGATGTGTGAGTATTTTCGTTACTGTTAAAGGTAGGGAATATTTGCGAAATTTTAAATTGTTATTTTTTGTTATAACTATATGATAATATGGTCTTTGTTTGGTTTTTTACCAGCTTTTTTTTGGTTTTGAGAACCATTTAATTTGATAAACAATACTGTTGTAATTTCTTTCTCTAAAAATTGCAGTTTCTTAGTGAATCATCTTTTATTAGAATAATAGTATTAGCTCATCACTTTCAGGAATCAGATTCCATTTTTTACAGAGTTGATCAAAATTTTCTTTTATTTTTTCAATATCTGTTAGATTCATTTTTGGGACTTTAATTCCATCAATTTTTTTAGCTTCCCAGTTTATTAATTCAATGAATTCTTCTGTTTTTGCAGCTCCAGAGCCTATTGACTGTAAGTTTCTAGCCATAATTTCAGATAACCAGGTTTCTGCGCCAAGATTCTTAATAACCTCTTTGTCAGATAACTCTTGTATAGTCATTCCTGATTGAATTTTTCCATAAAATCCATTTCTTAAATGGAATTTTTTTTCAACGACATAATGGGCAATATCGTGATTTGGAATATCTGGTCCGAGATTTATAGTTGTAGAAGTCCCATCTTCTCTTATGCAAGTCAGCATATTTCTGTTTTTACCTTTTGCAATTATGATCTCCATTTTTCAAATTGTATAAACAGGTTTTTCTTGAGTAATTAAATCATTTATAGCATCCCAAAGTGAGATTCTTTTTTCTAGGGATTGTTTTGCCACTAGTAATGTTTCATTCCATTTTTGCTCATCCTTTCCACATAGTTCTTCTACCATTTTAAGTGACAGAGGGCCGTGTTCATCGCCATCAAGTTCGATATGTCTTTCTAGATAGTATTTAAGCTTGTTGTATGTATTGTTTTCGGAATCAGACTGTTTCAATATTTCTATAAACATATCTGGGATGAGGTCTTCTCGTCCGAATGTAAAAGAAGAAGCGACTAAGTGAGGTTTGTTAGTTTCAATAATAGAAAATGAAAACTTTACAAAATCTGCTACTCTTTTATCAATGTTAATTTCATTTAATGAATATAAAACCGAATGTCCAGATTCAATTTTTGTTATAAATTCATTAATCTCATTTGTATTAGCTTTTACTTGATTCATAGCGTCCAAATACATTTCAAAGTGACTTTTTGGTTCTCCCATTTCATTGATGTCACTTTCTTCTCCATGGACAATTTCATTTATAAACCTTGAAAGTGTTGGATTATTTGAAGGCGTCCAAGGAATTTGAACATTCGTTAAGTTTATTTGAAGGCTTTTTAAAAGTGACATAAAATCCCAAACTGCAAATACATGATTTTCCATAAAGGTTTTAATGTCATTTATTGTTCTCAAGTTTTTGTACAGTTGATGATTCTGCAACTGATTTCTCAATTCAGAAATTTCATTTTCTATATGTTGAATTTTATCCATTTTTTTGATAGCTATTAGTAATTCCAAAAATATCCAGTCTATACTTTTTATGTATGATTTTATTATAGACTTATATTATTGTTAGATATTATATGTTTATTAATAATTATGGTTGCAATATTGTTGTTGTCCATTCCTTATTGTTCAATTGAAAAAGAGTTCTATGATGAAATCTATTCGTCTTGAATTCCATAAACTCGATTCTAATAGGCTGTATAGCATATCCTCCCCAGTTTTCAGGTTTTACAACATCGTTATTTTTATAAATTGATTCAGCTTCATAAAACTTTTGTTTAAAAGTGTCTATACTTTCAACAATATTCCCTTGTTCACTAATTGTCGATATAATTTTAGAGTCTTTAGCTCTTGGTTTAAAATAAGATATAGCTTCACTATTACTTATTTTAGAAGCATTCCCTTGAATTCGTATCTGTCTTTGAGTAGTTTCCCACCAAAAAGTAATTGCTATTTTTGGAGATTTTTCGATTTCCATTCCTTTTCTGGATTGAAGTGGTCCAGTAATTATAAAGGCGTCATTTTTAAGCTCTTTTAGAGATACAAATCGAGCATTAGGATACTCATCTAATCCAATGGTAGATATACAACAAGCAGCAGGAAGACTGTTTGTGCTTTTTTCAAGCTCTTCGGCATACCACTTAGTAAATAATTGGAAAGGATCTATATTCATGAGTTTTTTATCAAATAGTGTTCAACTTCTGATATTCTTTTTTCTTTTTCTTGATCAGGTAACCAACTCGCTTTAAAACTATTTTTGACTAAATCAGCTATTTGCTTTTTTGAAAGATTTAAAGCATTTGCAATATCGATGTAATTTTCATTCATATACCCCCCAAAATAAGCAGGATCATCAGAGTTTACAGTTACAAGTAAATTTTTGTCCATCATTTTGACTATTGGATGTTGCTTCAAGTCAGAGACTACTTTTAGTTCTAAATTAGAAAGAGGGCATAACGTTAAAGGTATTTGAGAAGTAGCTAATTTGTCTACTAATTTGTCATCATCTAAACAACGATTACCATGATCAATTCGAGTGACTTTTAATAGTTCTAATGCCTCCCAAATGTATGATGCAGGCCCTTCTTCTCCAGCATGTGCTACGGTAAGAAAACCTTCTTTTCGAGATTTCTCAAATACTCTTTCGAATTTTGAAGGAGGATTGCCTACTTCAGATGAATCTAATCCAACACCACTTATCCAATCTTTGTAAGGTAAGGCTTGGTCCAAAGTTTTAAAGGCTGAAGTTTCGTCCAGATGTCTTAGGAAAGATAAAATCAACTGATAGGTAATACCTAGTTTCTTTTTTCCGTCTTCGAGAGCTGAGCGAATTCCTTTGATAACAGTATCAAAAGAAATTCCACGATCTGTATGAGTTTGAGGATCAAAAAATATTTCTACATGAACCACATTTTGTTCGCTAACTTTAGTAAGATAGGCCCAAGTGAGATCATAAAAATCTTGCTCTTCAATCAATACATTAGCTCCGGCATAATAGATGTCCAGAAACTCTTGTAGATTATTAAACTTGTAAGCATTTTTTAAAGCTGCAACAGAATCATAAGGAATCTTCTTTTGATTTCTTTTTGCTATTTCGAACATTAATTCTGGTTCAAAAGTTCCTTCTATATGTAAATGCAATTCTGTTTTCGGAATGCCTTCTATGAATCTTTCTATGGAAACCATATTCGTTCTATTTTTTTAGTTTATTGTTTAAGTAAATAACAGTTATCTAATTCTAAGAATATTGCCAACTGCATTATACTTTTTGATCCTGAATTTTAGCTTGTAACATTTTTATTTCATCTCGTAATCTTGCAGCAGTCATAAAATCCAGTTCCTTCGCAGATTTTTCCATTTCTTTACGCACATTACGAATTCGAGCTTCTAACTGTTCTTTTGTGAAATAAGCAGTTTCTTCTTCTGCTGCTTGCAATGATGGAGCTGTCTCGAATTGATACGGTTCTACTTTTTTACCAGCAAGCGCATTATCCAGTGATTTTTTTATTGCTTTAGGAGTAATACCGTGTTTGGTGTTATAAGCAATTTGCTTTTCTCGACGATAATTAGTTTGATCAATAGTGTCTTGCATACTTTTTGTAATTTTATCCGCATACATGATAGCTAATCCGTTGACATTTCTAGCAGCTCTCCCTATGGTTTGCGTTAGCGATCTATTATTACGTAGAAAGCCTTCTTTATCAGCATCTAAAATAGCAACTAAGGATACTTCGGGAAGATCTAATCCCTCACGAAGTAGGTTAACCCCAATCAATACATCAAACAGCCCTTTTCGTAAATCCTGCATGATTTCTACCCGTTCTAATGTATCTACATCACTATGGATATATCTACAACGAATATCAATTCTGGTAAGATACTTTGTTAACTCTTCGGCCATTCTTTTGGTAAGAGTAGTAACCAATATACGTTCGTCTTTTTCAATACGCTTATGCATTTCTTCAATTAAATCATCAATTTGATTAAGGCTTGGACGTACTTCTATAATTGGATCTAATAATCCTGTCGGACGAATAATTTGTTCTACATATGTACCTTCACTTTTTTGTAATTCATAATCTGCCGGTGTTGCACTGATATAAATTATTTGATTCTGAAGAGCTTCAAACTCCTCAAATTTTAAAGGACGATTATCCATCGCAGCTGGTAATCTAAAACCATACTCTACAAGGTTTTCTTTTCTTGACCGATCTCCTCCATACATCGCATGTGTTTGTGGTATCGTTACATGACTTTCGTCTACGATCATTAAATAATCATCTGGGAAATAATCTAATAAACAGAATGGTCTGGTTCCAGGCTCTCTACCATCCAGGTAGCGAGAATAGTTTTCGATTCCTGAACAATATCCTAATTCTTTGATCATTTCTAAATCAAAATTAGTGCGTTCTTCTAGTCTTTTAGCTTCAAGAAACTTTCCAATCTCTTTAAAATATTCTACTTGTTTACCCAGATCTAATGCGATTTGATCGATTGCTCCGTGTAATATATCTGGAGAGGTAACAAACATATTAGCAGGATATATATTTAGGCGATCATATTTTTCTATAATTTCATTAGTTTGTACATCAAAAGCTTCTATTTCTTCTATTTCATCACCAAAAAAATGGACTCTAAATGCATCATCAGCATAACTAGGATAAATATCTACAGTATCTCCTTTAATTCTAAAATTACCGTGATTAAATTCTCCTTCAGTTCTAGAGTATAAACTTTGAACTAGTTTATGTAACAAGGCAGTTCTCGATACAAATTGCCCTTGTTGTATAGAGATTACATTCTTTTGAAATTCAACAGGATTTCCAATACCATATAAGCAAGAAACTGAAGCAACTACTAGTACATCTCTTCGCCCAGAAAGCAGGGAAGAAGTAGCACTTAATCTTAACTTTTCAATTTCATCATTAATTGATAAATCTTTTTCGATATAGGTACCTGTTGTTGGGATATATGCTTCTGGTTGATAATAATCATAATAAGAAACAAAATACTCTATAGCATTTTCTGGAAAAAACTGTTTAAACTCAGAATATAATTGAGCTGCTAATGTTTTGTTATGTGCTAATACCAATGTTGGGCGTTGTACTTCAGAAATAACGTTAGCCGCTGTAAATGTTTTACCAGAACCTGTTACTCCTAGTAATGTTTGGTATCTTTCTCCTGCTTCTAAGGCATTAACAAGCTGCTTTATAGCTCCAGGTTGATCTCCTGTTGGTTTAAAATCTGACTTGAGTTCGAACTTCATTATATATAGACTGTCTTTTCTGAATAAAGATAAAGAATACTACTATGATTTTTTATGATGAATCGAAGTTTTAGGGAAAGTTTATCGTATTAATGAAAAACTGCCTTTTCGTACTCTTCCATCACTAAGTTCTACCCTATACCAATATTCACTTGATGGCATAAGTGTTCCTCCATAAGTTCCGTCCCAGCCATTTCCAGATGGGACTAGCTGTTTTAACAACTTGCCACTTCGATCAAAAATATAAATAATCGAATTACCTAAAACCTGCGATGAAATTCCGCCCACGTTCCAAGTTTCATGGAAACCATCTCCATTTGGAGTAAAATATTTAGGAAAACCAACTACGGAAATAGCTTGAGAGGCTTCTGGTCCGCAACCATTTTTGTCTCTTACGTATACTGTATGGAATCCTGGAGGGACATCTGTAAAGATTGGACTATCTTGATACGTTCGGATATTAGCATCATTAAAAGCAATTGCATATTCGTAGTCTCCCGATCCTAAAACATTAATAGCTACCGTGTTGTTATCCAAAGCATCATTAATTTCAATAGGTTGTATAATAGTCGCTGGAGAAGAGCTCGTAACAGAAACTATTCTATCCTTAGAACATCCTGTGATTTGATTGGTAATCGAAACTGTATATGTTCCTTCTTGCGATACACTGATACTTTCTGTAGTCTCGCCATTTGGAGACCATAAATAATCGAAGTTATTAGAGGTTCCAGATTGTAATCCTGAATCGATAGTTACATTACTACCTTCACACAAAAAAGCTTCTGCTAACTCCTCAATATCAGGTAAGGGGTTTACAAAAAGTGTTACCTGATTAATACCATAACATTGATTTAAATTGTCTTCTATACGAGCATAAACTATATCCGTTCCTTGGGTTCCTGAGGTAGTGTTTGTATATACGGTTATAAGATTAGTTTCACTTAAAGCGTCATCAATATTTTGGTAGTAGACAACTGATAAATTAGGATTATTGATTCCAAAAAGTACTTGAGCATTGGCAAGTGTTAAATCGAATTCTGTAAAACCATCTTCAATACCATCATCGTCACATGCAGCTATAGAAGCATTATTGGCAGTAGTGATACTTACCTGAAGATCTAAAGTAACAATTCTAAAACAGTTATTGGTGTCATCAGTAACTCGAACAAATAGTTGTTGATTTGTTGTTGAATTCTGATAAGCATCTGTATTCGTAATTGAGGGTGCTCCCATATTAGCTGCTGTTAGGTCTTCAAAAAATGTAACTGTTCGATTAGGGTTGCCATTAGTGATTTGATCAATTGATTGATTGAGATTAAATAGAGTAATACCATCGGTTGGATTATTATATTCATCACATTGTGTAAGTGTAGAAGCATTTGCAACAGGAAGTGGATCAACTTGTAACTCAAAACTAGTGGTACTTAAACAAAGTAAGGAAGTATTTTCTTGAACTCTAACAAAAAGTGTTTGTGGATTAGAAATGTTAATATATGGCGTTGTTTTATCAATAATATTTGTTCCTGCATCAGCGTCAGATTGAGATAGATGATAGGTTAATGTATAATCCGTTGGATTTAATCCATTAAGAATTTCTGAATCCTTATTACCTAATAAGAAAGAAACAAATCCATTTGTGTCATTACCATCATCATTAGTATCACATACTATAAATGGAGTAGGAATAGCTATAGGGGGACCAGGATCTGTTATTAAAAGAAAGGTGTCTACTACAAAGCATTCTGTGATTGTATTTTCTATTCTTACATAAATGGTTTGATTGTTTTGTGTACTGAGATAAGGACTTGTTAATGCCCCATTTCCTAGGCTGGCATCTTCTTCAGAAGCGTGATACGTAATAATGGTATTTATTTGAGTTCCAAGAATTGCTGCAGTATTACTTTCTAAATCAAAATTTGTCATTCCGTCATTAGGATCTGTAGCGATATCACATTCTGTAAGGTCTAAACTAGTAGAAGTACCAGAATCATTTTGAGGGCTATCAGGCAGAAGTGCTGTTCCTGTAAATTCTAAATCAAAACCACCATTTTGCGAATAGTTATCGATTAATATGTAATATTCTTCTCCTGCAAGAGCATCTATAGATCTTACAAATCCATTTCCTTCACTACCAGGTCCCTCACTAGTTTCTGTTTCAGTGTCATTAAGTCCTGTTAAAGTAGATACTCCAGCCGCTGGAGGATTAGTAGATGAGCATCTAATAGAAGTACCGAGTGCATTACAGGTAACATTGGGCCCGTAAACAGCAAAATCATAATCTTCACCAGTACTACTAGATTCTGGTGTTATGGTAAAGGCTAACGTTCCGGACTGGACTATATTCACTTTAATCCACAAGCTTTGACTTTCCACAAATGCACAATCTGGAGGGAAATTGCCGGGTAAAGCAAAATCATTAGTACCAACTCCGTTTGAATTAAGCTCTAAATTTGTATTTCCACAAACAATAATGCTATTTATACAATCCGTAGGCTCGTTTTGAGCATATCCATTAAAGCATAATATAAAAAGTAATAAAGTGAAGTGTAATTTTTTTACCATCTACAATCTCTGTTAGGCCACGAATATACTAATAATATACCATAGCTTTATAGAAGAAGAAAAGGCTTGTAGATGTATTATCTTATCAAAGAGAAACTTCCTTTCCGAATTCTTCCATCACTTAATTCTACACGAAACCAATACTCGCTGGAAGGCATTAACGAGCCGCTATATGTTCCATCCCAACCATTTCCAGATGGAACTAATTGTTTTAATAATTTCCCACTTCTATCAAAAATATAAATGATAGAGTTGCCAAGTACCTGAGCAGATATTCCCTTTACGTTCCAAGTTTCGTGAAAACCATCTCCATTTGGGGTAAAATATTTAGGGAAACCAACTACGGAAATAGCTTGAGAGGCTTCTGGTCCGCAACCATTCTTGTCCCTAACATATACCGTGTGGAATCCTGGAGGAACATCTGTAAAGATTGGACTATCTTGATACGTTCGGATGTTAGCATCGTTAAAAGCAATTGCATATTCGTAGTCTCCAGATCCTGAAACATTTATCGTTACTGTATTGTTGTCCGATGCATCATTAATTTCAATAGGTTGTATAATAGTGGCTGGAGAAGAATTTGTAACAGTTACCATTCTATCTTTAGAACATCCTGTGGTTTGATTTGTAACTGAAACAGTATATGTTCCTTCTTGAGATACATTGATACTTTCTGTAGTCTCGCCATTTGGAGACCATAAATAATCGAAATTACTTGAGTTTCCGGATTGTAATCCTGAGTTAATAGTAACATTAGTGCCTTCACATAAAAAAGCTTCAGCTAATTCTTCAATATCTGGCAGAGGATTTACAAATAATTGCACTTCATTAATACCATAACACTGATTTTGATTGTCTTCTACTCTGGCGTAAACAATGTCTTGTCCTTGAGTTCCTGGAGTTGTATTGGTATAAAATACAATTTCATTAGTTTCACTTAGCGCATTTTCATTAGTTTCATAATATGAAACAGAAAGATTGGGACTTGCTATTCCGAGCAAGATTTGAGGGTTTGCTTGTGTAAGATCAAATTCTCTAAAACCATCTTCTATGCCGTCATCATCGCAAACTGCTAAAACAGCATCACTCGCGGATGTAGTACTTACTAGTAAATCTAAGGTAGTTGTTCTAAAACATCCCGTAATATCATCTATTACTCTTACGAATAGTTGTTGATTAGTAATTGTATTTATAAAAGTATTTGTATTTGAAATAACAGGGGATCCAGTTTCGGCAGATACCATATCCTCAAAAAATAATACCGTACGATCTGTTGATCCACCAGTAATTTGATTTATATTTTGATTTAAATTGAATGATGTTATTCCGTCATTTGTGTTCAGATATTCATCACATTGTGATAGAGAAGAATTATTGGCAACGGGTAATATATTAACGGTTACAGGAATTTCTGTAGTATCAAAACAAGCTGTGTTCAAGATGTTTTCAAGTCTGGCAAATATAGAAGTCATTGCGCTTGATAATACTACATTTGTTGGATCCGAAAATGGATTCGTATTATTCTCGGCATCAATTAATGTAGCGTGATAACTAAGGTTGTAATCAGAAATATTTTGACTGCCATAAATGTCAGAATTGATTGTGGTTAGATCATATGTAATCATTCCATTGGTGTCATCTCCATCATCTGCATTATCACAAGCAACTATTGGACTAGTATTAAAAGCTGTGGGTCCATCAAAAATCTGTACCTGAAAACTAGATGTATTATGACAGACTATATTTTCTATATTCTCAATTCTAATAGCAATAGTTTGTGGGTTGTTTTCTGTTTCGAAATTTCCAGATATCTCATTTATATCAGCATCAGCATCGGTAATCGATCTAAAATAACGAATTTGAAACTGACTAGGATCCTGCATTCCGAGAATCGAAGAGTTATAAATAGAGAGATCTAAACTTGTTACTCCATCATTATTATCATCACAGATGATTTCATTCATTGGTGTGTTTTGAATGGTAGGAACTTCAAAAAATGTCACATTAGCAACACCAATTAAAGGGCAACTTCCATCATTTAGATCAACTTCTAATCTATAATTACCAGTGGTTGTAATGTCTAGAAAATAAGGAGTGTTTGTGACTGCTACATCATTGATATACCAAGTATATGTGGCTGTAGAGATATCTTGATATTCAAGTCTAAATGTGTCTCCTTCACAAAGTAAAAGGTTTACATTATTTACGTCACCATTATTTATGATATCAATTGACTGGGCAAAAATAGATTGGATAAAAGGAGGAAGTCCTATTCTGGATCCTCTTCTTCCATCTGTGTTAACTAATAACCCTCTATCACTATAGTTGATATTTGTTGCTAATTCTTCGGGGTTTTCTATAACTCCAAGATAATTTCCAGTTCCAGAATCAAAATCATATAAAGCTCTGTAGATTCTACCGTCCGGTCCTAATTGCAATGCTCCCGCACTAAAATTAGAATTGTCTTGTCCGTTCTCATTTAAAATTCGAGTGCCACTAGCGGCGATTTGGTTGTCGGGTAATGTAAGATCGAATTGCATAAGAAAACCATTGCCAAATCCTCCGTCTCCAATACCAACTGTAGTATATAAACGTTGACCACTTTGTGAAAATTCAATACCGTAAGGTGCATCACCATCATATAATTCTATCTCATTACTTACAATTCCTGTACTATTATCAAAATCATAAAACAATACTTTGCCAGGCCCATCACCTCCAGTTACAGTAGTCAATCCAAAATGAACTACAGCTAATTTATCACCTTCTGGAGAGGCTTTTAGGTAACCTAATGCATTACGACGGTATCCAGAAATAGGAACAGTAACTCCAACCTGTGATGTAACGGGAGTAGTGTTAACACCTGTTTGATCAACACTAAATGCATAATAGGTATCAATAAAATGAGTAATTACCCAAAAAGAATCACAATCGTCACTTTTTACCGCTGTTATTTTTTCTGAACATCTGTATAAGCTTTCTAAAGAATCAGAAGTATCATACGTTATTAGCGGAAGATTTTTTTGACCAGAAATTACAGCCCCATTTCCTCCATCTAACGACATATCTACTACCGAATATAATAGTCCATCATTTACTCCATCTCCATCATTGGTGTTGGAATCTCCATCTGCATTAAAATGATGAGGCTCATCTACAGTAAAAACAATATAAATATTAGGAGTGTTTGGCTGAGGGACAATCAATGCAGATGAGGTACTCGAAGTATCTCCTCTTAGATCTTCTCCATTTAACATGATACTATGATTCTGCGTATAAATAGTCGAACCATCTGTATAAAAAAGAAGATTTCCAGTAGCATCAGATATTGTTGTACATCCTTCTAAAGTACTTATCCTACCATCTGTAAGTGGAGTAGGAGGTGTAGTACTAAAGTTGACTCCCGCATTTTGTCCAAAATACCAGTTATTAGCTTCTCCTTGCGAAAATACTGAAGCTCCTAATAAAAGGAAAAAGATGAACGATATGTGTTTCATGAGTTGAGTTCCAAAAACCCAAAGATATTATAAATCTCTCTTTTTAAGAAGATAATACGAAAGTCTAACAAATATTACAGTCCAGATTAACACAATTAGTATCTCATACCAGTGTACAGCATAGTCTCTTTGAAAGTTTTCTCCTAGTTGATTAGCTGCAGATTGTATAAAATTTAATCTAGTTATTGGTTCGTTAATAAGATTAGACATACTATCTAAAGGTAAAAAAGGTATAATTTTATCTATGATATCAGAATCAAATTTCCATTTAATTAAACCAGAAAATAATCTAAAAGCGCCTTCAATTAGCTGCCAAAAAATAAGAAAACCAAGAGCAAAAGCTGAACGTTTGATAAGTATTCCTAAAAACATACAAAAAGAAAAGAAACCAACTAATTTTATGAAATAAGCAAAAATAAATTCTAAATCCGAAAATATAATTGAAATCTCATTGTAATCAGAAAATATCAATCCTAGAATTAGAGATACTAAGAATAAAAAAATGGTAGATATTAATGAAAAAACAACAACGGTAAGAAACTTAGAAGCAAGAAATTCTTTTTTGCTTAAGCCATCTATTAGGTTTTGTTTTAATGTCCTATTAGAGTATTCATTCGCCATAATAGATACAATAACTATGGCTAAGAAAAGCTTTAACCAAGCAGCAATCCAAGCATTAAAATGCCATATATATGGAAAATTAAAGATCCCTTGATCCGCTAAACGAAAATTCACTCCTCCAAAACTAAATTCATAAGATGCTATAAGAGAAATAAGGAGTATTAATACAAAATAAGTTATAGTCAGTACTTTCGCAGACTTATTATATCGTAATTTCTGAAATTCTATATTGAGTAATCGTAACATGGCTTTAGTTTAAGTTGTTGGTTAATTGTAAGAACTGTTCTTCTAGACTTTCTTTACGCTTTACAAGATGTGTCAGAGTAATACCAGCGTCATACAGTTGCTTGTTTAGACTTTCGGCATCTAATTCATTATTTAAAAAAGCGATCAGTTTGCCGTCCTCTTCTTTAATATTACCAAAAGTACTTTGTTCAGATAACCACTTCTTTAATATGCTATTTTGATTACTGTTTAATTCAAAGAAACCATGACTTGCATTCATTTCATCAACCGGTCCAGAATATAACTTCACTCCTTTTCTAATAATAACCACGTGACTACATACCTTTTCTACTTCATCTAAAAGGTGAGATGCTAAAAGAATTGTAGTACCTTGAGATGCAATTACTTTAATAATTTCTCTGATTTGATGAATCCCTTGTGGATCTAATCCATTTGTAGGCTCATCCAGAATAAGGATCTCTGGATCATTTAGCAATGCAGAAGCAATTGCTAATCGTTGTTTCATACCTAAAGAAAAAGTTCTGAACTTACTGTCTTTTCTATCTAAAAGACCAACAAGTTCTAGTTTTTCATCAATTTTATCAGCCGCTACTTCTTTTATTTGACATACTAACTTTAAGTTTTGAGCAGCAGTCATATAGGGGTAAAAATTAGGACGCTCAATAATTGCTCCTACTTTTTTTAGTGCCTCATGGGTGGACGACGATCCGTCGAACCAGGTAAAATCTCCAGAAGTTCTATTGACAACATTAAGAACAATTCCTAAAGTAGTTGATTTACCGCTTCCGTTAGGTCCTAAAATACCATATACGTTTCCTTTTTTAATTGTAAAGGAAAGATCATTGACGGCTGTTATTGGTCCGAATCTTTTGGTAAGATTCTTTAAAGTTAGAATGGTTTCCAATTGTGATTATTTTTGGTGGTTATATTAAACTAGACGACCGGTATTAAGTTTTGTTACAATAAAGTTGTGGTTTGTTAGTAATTGAATATTGTATTTCGAAACCTTTTCTTTCGTAAATTGCTATCCGAAAGCAGCTGAATATGGAAGAAAAGTTAATGTCTAAAAAGAAACCTACCTATCCGATTAATGATAGTTTGGATCGTTATTTAAAAGAATGTAATCGTAAAATTAAGATTCCAGTATTTTATGATGATTTGTTGAGGTTTTCGGGTTCCATAGTTGTTTATGATAGTAATGATGAAGATACTTTGTGGGTTCGCGTGTATTATGAAGAGCATGAGCGGCCAGAGATTGAATCTAGTTTAAAAAAAGTATATACGATATTACATTCTGATGGAAATGAAGATGCTATAGAGTTTCTTAATATCGATGCAATTGACTATTGTACCTTTGGAAATTCAAAGCCTTTTAGAGTTCGAGTTCGGAATATCCTTAATGATAATTATACATATATTTATGTTAAGAAAGCAGATGCTTCGCGTATCTACGGACTGGAATTAGAGCATATGTTTTCGCCCAATAGAATTAACTTTTTAGTATATAAAAACACACTCATAGAGGAGCATATTGCAGGTATTCCTGGAGATGTATTTATTAAAGATTTTCTGCCGGATTTAAGTGATCAGGCTAAATCCCAAATAGCAAAAGAGTTTGTGAAGTTTAATGAACGTTGCCAGATGCGTTTATTAGGAGATATGAGATCATATAATTATGTTATTATCCCTATCCATGATTTTGATCATGTAGAATATAAAATAAGGGCTATAGATTTTGATCAACAATGTTTTGAAGGGAAATTAAAAGTATACCAACCACAGTTTTTTAAAGAGAATTTTGATATGGTAGATATTGTGATGAATAAACTTCAACCTAGTTCTATAGAGCAGTATAAAAAAGAAGAACGTTCTATTCTTGCAAAGCGAATATTGAATTCTAGATCCCGTTATGAAACCCTTGTGAAATGTATGTGCGAAGACACTATTTCTACAGAAAAAAACTTAAAAGAATTAAGAGAGCATTTATATAATTTTACACTAGACTTAAAATTTAGGCGAAGTAAGTCGATGGGAGAAGTTTTAAAAACAGCGTTGGATTTCGTGAAGCGTAATTATGAAAATGTAAATATGAAACGATTGTTGGAGGGCTGATTTAATTATAGTTTTTCTATTGTTTTAATATTTGATTAATGGTTTCTAGTTATTAGTAAAAAGTTCTTAATTATGAAAATAAATCCTTGGGCTTTTGGAGGCTTATTTTTGTTAATATCCGGTATCTGGATGTGGAATAACTTTGAACTTCCGAAATTTTATCCTTTTGAAAAAACGGCAAAAGTAGAGGCGGTAGTTTTTCATTCAAGACCAGTCCAGCCAAGGCTTCCTGATTTTGGAGGTGGAGTAAATGATCTAATGGTGAAATTTGTTTATCAAGTGGATAACATAACTTATGTATCAAAGTATAGAGCTCATAAAACTGGGCAATTTCAACGTTCAGGAGATTCATTACTAGTTGAATATAGTATTAATAATCCGCAAAGAACAAAACCTATTCTATACTGCTATAACGTTTCTGGTAAACCTAGACCTGAGGGGTTTGTAAAAAGTTTTCTGCATACAAAACCTAATGGATATAAGGCATTGGATTTAAGAGAAAATATATTTACTTATGAGGACTATGGAGAATACGGTGAACGTTTTATCAAAACTACTGGAACATATATTAAAGAAAGTGGAGTAATTAAATTATCACCATTAATTTATTATCAAAATAGATTGGTAGGGGATTCTATAATAGAAGAACCAAAACCTATTAACAAAGATGATGAGAAAATCTTCCTAAGTGATTTTATTGAAAATCCAGATGAATCAATTATAGAAGTAAATACAGGCCTTATTTTTAGTATAAAAAGTTCGAGATAATACTTAACCCAGCGCTATATTAATCCTTCTGTTCTTTATTAAAATATACCAGGTAATAGTACATCTGTTTTTCTTCATCCCAACCTTTTTCTACAAATTTTTCTGCAGATTCTGGATTGATAAAATCCATTTTAATTTGGATGTTAGTATCTAAATTAATAGTGTTTTTAATCTTTTTTCTTGCTGCAGAAACTGCAGTATTGGCAATTGGGAACTCAGTAAGATCTTCGATATGATATTTTGGAGCTTTTTCTGTTTTGTAGTGTTTAAATTCTGGGATAAGATCTGGATTATCTATAACTTCATTAAGGAAAGCGGATTCTTCGAAGGTGTCATTTTTAGCAAAGTGATTTACAGCTCGGTTCATAAACATCACTTCTTCTTTTTTGTCTTCTGCTGGTAATACTACGTCCTTTGCAAAATCCTGACAGAACTTCATGTATTTTTTTGTGTAGAAGTTTTCATCGGCAAATGCTTCTACTCCAAGAAAATGCTCTAACCAATATTTAGTATCATAACGGTTAGAGTCTACAGAAAGAATTTTATATCCTTCTTCTTTTTTATGATTGAAAATAAGGCAACCTTTATCAAGTTTATTAAGGTTAACTCCTTGTTGGTGTAACAGTGCTATGTTAGTTCCTTTTTCTTCAAATTGAAGGAAATCATATTTTAATTCTGATTTAAAAATTCCAACAGCAGAAGTTTTTTCATTATCTATGGTAAGATTATCTAGATAAACAACATATACTTCACCACTTTTGATATGTGGGTGTTGCGATTGCTCGTATAATAAAGAAGCAATTCTTTTGGATTTTTCGTGTGCCGATGCTGGATTGTTAAAAATTTCGGTCACTATCTTATATAGCGGATTAAACTCCACATCAACTTCATTAACAAACTGAAAATAATTCTCTTCTTTTTCTCTAAAAGGCTTAAAGAAATACTCCTTTAATAGCGCAGTTAATTCATCATTAAGTGCATACGGAGCATCAGAAAGAAATATGTTCTCGTTTCTACTTTTGTTTCCTATTTTATGAATCGAAAGAGATTCAATCTGGGTGCTATATAAGTTGATCATATTCTTTTAGTTTTAATTCCAATGTTCGTCAAATCCTAATTCATCATAATCATCAAGGTCTAAGAAACCTTCATCATCACTATTTTGGTCTAAATCATCAGCTTTAAATTCTTTATCGGGAGCATTGTCAGGAATTTGTCCGTGAACGAACATAACATTCGGGTACTCTCGTCCATTTTCATATTCTGCAATTTCGGCAAGCTCTACCAAAAATGTCCACATACTTAAAAAATCATATATGTAGATCAATCTTGGAGAAGCTTCATGAACTACATCATTAAGTGTTGTTTCATTCATTAATCTTACTGGCTGATTGCCATCACTCATGTCAAAAAGAGATATCTCTTCTCCTTGATTCCATTGCTCATCACTAGTGTAAAAAGATGCCATTTCCATACCATCAAAACCAAAAGATTGGTTGATGACATTATGGAACTGCTCTAAAGTAGCATCTTGTTCGATTTCGATATCTCTAAATACATCTTCTTCTGTATCCAGGATAATTCTGAAACGGTAAATCATTCTTGATTAATTTGGATTGGCAAAGATACAAACTTGTTCGTGACTATTTTAAAATTTTAAGCTTCAATAACTTTATTTTTAAACACCTCTAATATGATATAAAACTGTACACCAAATAATAAGGATGATATAACCAAGTGCAAGGGTTGTGATAGAAAAGGGAAATCAAAATAATACATTAATATTCCTGTTAATGCTTCTAAACCGATTAATCCTATAACCCAATTTAATTTAGATATTCCTAATTGCATTTTTTTGTTATACCAAAGAAGCCAAGTATTTATTAAAACAATCAATATGGAAAATGATCTGTGTATATAGAAGGTGAAAGTAGGAGGGCTTAACCATTCGGATTTTGTATGCTCTCCAACAATTTTAATTTGTTCATCAACATATTGTCTTACCTGAGTTCCTAACGCCACTTGTATTAGTGTAAGTATAGTAGAAAAAAGTAATATGTTTTTAAATGTAGTTCCGAACTTAATGGATGTGATTTTTTCTCTTGTTAAGAATAATACATATAACAATATTGCTAGAATAATGAAAGCAACCAACATATGGACAGTAATTCTAAGTGGTAGTAAATTAGAATCGACTACAATTTTCCCTAACCAAGCCTGAAAGGCCATTGCAATAATTGTAATACACGCATATATGGGTATTTTACGATTTTCTTTCCAAAATCGTAACGATAGGATAAACATCAATAAAATTGGAATTCCAGAAAGTACTGTAACAAGTCTATTGATATATTCAATCCAAGTATGCCATACATTAAACTTAGCATAATCATGTTTGGTGTAGGGTTCCCAATTATCAGGATTGTATGTGGAAGCAGATGAGAAGTCTCTAGTTGCGATTCTTAATTCTTTATCCAATATGACTATAAACCCTTTTTCATATTCATAATTAGCTTTCCATTGGATCTGAGCTTCATCTGTAGGGGGAATATAATACCCAAAGCATTTAGGCCAATCTGGACATCCCATTCCGGATCCTGTCATTCTAACAACTGCTCCAGCAATTATGATTAAATATATAAGTACAACCGATGTAATGACAAGTGGCCTGAAATATTTTTTCATATGTTTATACTAAAGATTATGAGTGTCTTAGTTATTTTTTTAACCCTAGTTCTTCTCCTTTATTAATCATAAATTGATAAGCAGCTTCATGTTCATTTGGTATTTCTCCCTCCAAAATAGCTTCTTTAATGGCTTCCTTTATAATTCCAATTTCGCGAGAAGGTTTAATGTTAAACGTTTTCATAATTTCTTCTCCGCTTACTGGGGGCTGAAAATTACGAACATGATCTCGCTCTTCTACCTCGACCATTTTCTGACGTACAATTTTAAAATTGTTGTGGTATTTTTTAAAGCGTTTAGGGTTTTTGGTAGTAATATCAGCTTCGCAAAGCGTCATTAATTCGTCTATATAATCACCAGCATCGAATACCAATCTTCTTACTGCAGAATCTGTTACATCTGAGGCAATAACAATCGGGCGAGAACTCATTAATACCATTTTCTGAACAAACTTCATTTTGTCATTCAAAGGCATCTTTAGGCGCTTAAATAGTTTAAATACCATTTTAGAACCTACAAATTCGTGACCATGAAAAGTCCATCCTACTTTTTTATTAAATCTTTTTGTAGGAGCTTTTCCTATATCATGTAATAACGCTGCCCAACGAAGCCAAAGATCATCTGTGTTTTCGGATATATTATCTACAACTTCTAAGGTGTGATAGAAGTTATCCTTATGTTTTTGTCCTTCTACTTCATCAATGCCTTTTAGAGCCATTAATTCAGGCAAAATGTATGGTAGTAATCCTGTCTGTTCTAGTAAAAGAAAACCTACTGAAGGTTTTTCGCTAAGTAATATTTTATTAAGCTCATCAACAATGCGTTCTTTGGTGATGATTTTAATTCGGTCTTTATTTTTCGTTATCGCTTCTAATGATGTTGGTTCAATCTTGAAATTGAGTTGCGTAGCAAAACGGATTGCTCTCATCATTCTAAGAGGATCATCAGAGTAGGTTATATCTGGATCTAATGGTGTACGAATAATTTTAGACTTTAGATCTTCTAGTCCATTAAAAGGATCTAAAATATCTCCAAATGTATCTTCAGAAAGGCTTAGTGCTAAGGCATTAATAGTGAAATCTCTTCGGTTTTGGTCATCTTGTAATGTCCCATTTTCGACAATTGGGTTTCTACTATTTTCTCGATAAGATTCTTTTCTGGCACCTACAAACTCGACCTCTATGTCATTAGCTTTTAACATAGCCGTTCCGTAGGTCTTAAAGATTTGAATTTTTGGATTTCCCGGAAGTAATTTAGAAACTTCTTTTGCCAATTCAATTCCGCTACCTACAGCTACAATATCGATATCTTTTGCGGTTCCTCTTTGCAAAATATGATCTCTAACAAAACCACCGATAACGTAGCTTTCTAATTGAAGATTAGCTGCTGCTTTGGTAATAGTATTAAAAACAGAATGTTGTAATGCTTTTTTATAATTTTTCTCTTCCGACATGAATCAATTTACTTCCTGATAATTTTCACTGTGCTATCACCACCTATTTTTATAATTGAAGAAGGTTTAGCATCTTTATTTTTCAACGGCAAATTTACAACATAGTCAACGCCTTCCAAAATCTCTTTACTTATTTCTTTTAGGTTGCGAGGAGTGGATTTTCCACTAATATTAGCAGAAGTAGAAACGATTGGTCTTTTGAATTTTCGGATTAACTTTCCGCAAAAAGGATCACGAGCGACTCTAATTCCGAGTGTATTATCTGCTGCAATTAAATTTTCTGCCACTCTTAGTGGTCTGTCATAAATTATTGTTGTCGCTTTAGATGCATATTTTAATATGTCATAAGCAACCTCAGGAACCTCTTCTACATATTGTTGAAGCATCTTGAAATCACTAACTAGACATAACATGGACTTACTATCTGCTCTTTGTTTTAAAGCGTATATCTTGTCAACCGCCTCAGCATTGGTTGCATCACATCCAATTCCCCATACAGTATCTGTTGGATATAGAATAAGTCCTCCTTTTTTAAGAGTATCTATTGTTTTTTGTATTTCTTCTCTTTGATCTTCCATTCTTGTTGAATTTTAGAATTATATTTTCTATGTCAATGCACTGTAAAATTATCGTTTATAGATATTCTGATCTTACTGTGTTGATAATTATAGTTAGATGATACTTATTAATCTAGTATTATATTTTTATAAACTTCTAAAGTTTGCTGTGCCATATTAGCGGTTGTGAATTTTGTAATAAGCTTTTCATATCCTTTATCAACAAAACTCTTTTGTTTTAAAGGGTTTTCTGAAAGTTCTATGATATGTTTAGAAAGGCTTTTAGGAGTATGCATAGGACTTAATAAGCCATTAATATCTTGGTCAACAATTTCTGGAATACCACCTACATCAGTACTTATTACTGGAGTTTTATGATAAAAAGATTCGTAGATTACTTGTGGGACACCTTCGCTTTGAGAAGTGACAAGGCTTACATCAAATTGTGGTAAAAAATTGGATGCATTGGGAGTGTATCCTAAAAACTCTACATGGTTTTCTAAATTTAATGCTTTGATTCGTTCTTTTAAAGCCTCAGTTCTGTCAGTAAACGTACCTATTTGTATAAAGAAGAATTCTTTTCTTTTTTGTTTGTTAATAATAATATCTACAATATCAACTAAGGTGTCTAAGTGTTTAGCTCTGATGTGATTAGCTATGTTTCCTATGATAATTTTGTCACTTGCTAGATTGTATTTCTCTCTAAGTAAGAAAGGTGTTTCTGTACTTTTGGTTTTTAGATTTGTTCCATGGTAAATAGTAATTAGTTTTTCCTGATTTTCGATTCCTGCAGAAGCAATTTTCTGAGTTTCTTTGGATACACAAAGTACTTTTTTAATTTTAGGGTAGTTGTACTTGTACAACGTCTTTTTTCGTTGTTTAATAGGAAAAGAAGTTTTTTTACTAAAAACAAAAGGAGGTAGTTTGTAAAATTTATCTGCTAAAATCGCTAGTAATATGGCACTAGGATCATGAATATGGATGATGTCTACTTTCTGTTTTTTACATACTCGACCTAGTTTTATGAAAAATCTAGGATCAAATTTTGGCCATAGAGTGGCAGGAATAAAATTTAAGTTGGTTTTTTTTAATCTTTTATGAAATGCACCATTTTTTACACAAAAAATTGTATTCCTTACTTCAGGATTTGATAAAGCTAGCTCAGAGCATAAGTTTTCTATATGGTTTTCGCCACCACCCCAGTTTTTAACAGCAGATAAATGTAAAATATGCATACTACTTTCTTGCAATTGTTTGTTTTAATTTTAATGACTCTGATAAAGAAGCGCCTTTTAGAAAAAGTATAAAAAGAGAAAAGTTTTTGGGTTTAATAATAGATTTAAAAAAGAACTTAAAGGTTAACCAAGATCTTAATACCTGATAAGCTAGGTATCCTGAGTTTTTTCTAAGAACATATAATAGTGAAATTTTTAATTCCTTTTTAATGGCTATACTTTTCTGGGTACTTTGTCCCTTAAAATGAGTGTAACGACCTTGCGGAACAAGATAACAATGACCATTTGATATGTTCTTCGAAATTCTATAGCAAAGATCCGTTTCTTCGTAATACAAAAATATATTAGTATCAAAACCTCCAACTTTTTCAAAAGCATCTGCCGAAACAACTAAAAATGATCCAGGTACACTTTGTACTTTAACTGAAGCGTCATA
Organism: Aquimarina sp. AD1; assembly: GCF_003443695.1. Lineage (NCBI taxonomy): Bacteria > Pseudomonadati > Bacteroidota > Flavobacteriia > Flavobacteriales > Flavobacteriaceae > Aquimarina > Aquimarina sp. AD1. Next base: position 5,413,878 of record NZ_CP031966.1, read on the forward strand.
GATTTTCTTTCTCTTAGGATATTTTGTTGGATTAATTTTTTCTAATACTTTTCTTCCGAATAGTTCTCTGCGTAAAGAAAGAAAATGATCAAATGATTTTTGTACCTCTCCTTGTTCATTATACTGTTGAGGAGCACATATTGATGCATCTTCCGTTTTTTCTAGAAAATTAAAAACAATATTTAGGCAATCATTTTGTAGGATGGTATCGTTATTAACGAAAGCGTAATATTTTCCATTAGAAAATTGTATTCCGTGCATATTTCCTCCTCCAAAACCAGTATTATACTTACTTCGGATTAGTTTTAGATTTGAGACTTGTAATTCTTTAATCTTTTTATCCAGTAGTAGATAATCATCTAATTCTGAGGCGTTATCAACTACAATAAATTCATAAGATATGTCGTTTGATGTCTTCTCTATAATTGACTTAATACAATCTATAGTAAAAGAAGAAGAATTGTAATTGATTAGTATAATCGAAATATCTTTCATAATAATTTATGCGCTTAAGGATCAAAAGTAAAGGTTGCATTTCGATAAAACAAGCAATTGGAATTTGTTTAGTTTTTGTTTTAATAATGTTCTTAACGAATAATATATTACCTGATTGCGAGAATACCAATGTCAACAATATTTAAATAGGTTTTTTTGATGGAAATTATATCGTTTAATTTTAAATATATTTGCAGAATAACTTAACAAATGGATTACGAAAATAAACCTAGTGGTTACTACGACAATATTAGAGACGAAATGATTCAGTATTTGCCGGAAAACCCAAAAACTATTATTGATGTTGGCTGTGGAAATGGAGCTTTTGCTGAAGTCTTAAAAAATACAACAGGCGCAGAGGTTTGGGGTATAGAATATATGGACAAAGAAGCTCAGGTAGCCAAGAGCAAATTACACAAAGTTTATTCTGGCAAATGTGAAGATTATATAGATGAATTGCCAGATAAGTATTTTGATGCAATTTATTTTAATGATGTATTAGAGCATTTGGTAGATCCTTATGAGGTTTTAGATAAGATAAAGCATAAACTAACTGCAAATGGTGTGTTGATTAGTTCTATTCCTAATGTTAGATATCACAATACCTTTATGAAAGTTCTTGTTCAGAAAGATTGGAAGTACGAGGATTTTGGTGTGATGGATAGAACGCATTTACGCTTTTTTACAAAAAAGAGCATTCAGAGAATGTATGAAGATCTGGGTTATGAGGTTTTAGTGCATACAGGCATCAACCGAAGTAGATCTATAAAACCGTACTTGTATAACATTCCGGTGTTATTTACTCAGCTCGATATTAGGTATCCTCAATACGCAACTGTAGCAAAATTCGAAAACACCTAACGACCATGAAAAAAAACTTGGTTGTACATCCAGATCATACTGATTTGACTCCGGCTATTGAAAAAGCAATTGTTGATTTTGATAATCATAAAGAAATTTTAGGAGATGCTGAACGAAATGTCATAAAGATAGTTACTGTAGGGAATAAGAAATTTGCTATCAAATCTTTTAAAATCCCTAATATTGTCAACCAAATTGTTTACAAGTTTTTTAGAAAGTCAAAGGCGGAGCGATCATATAGATATGCTAATAAACTATTAGATTTTGAAATTAAGACTCCTTTTCCAATTGCCTATGAAATAAGGAGTACTTCTTTTCTATTTAAAAAGAGTTTTTATATAAGTGAATTAGTAGAAGCTGATCTTACCTATAGAGAATTAACTACTGATTTTAGTATTGCTGATCATGAAGAAATACTAAGAGCTTTTACTAGGTTTACATATACTTTACATAAGAATGGAGTGAACTTCCTGGATCATTCTCCTGGAAATACTTTAATAAAAAGAAAGGAAAACGGTTATGATTTTTATTTAGTAGATCTTAATCGCATGGAGTTTGGTAACATGAATCTTGAAACTCGTATTAAAAATTTTGCACGTTTAACTATTCATAAATCTATGATAGAAGTTATGAGTGATGAATATGCAAAATGTAGTGGAGAAGATAAGGCAAAGGTATTTGATCTTATGTGGGGATATACCAAAGATTTTCAACATCGTTTTTATCGTAAAATACGTATTAAAAAGAGAATATTTTTTTGGAAGAAAAAATACAAAGAAAGAGTGTCTAAAAGTCCTATTTAGTTAGTTTTTGTGAAAAGTTAGTTGTTTTTTCATGTGAAGAGAAGATTAAAAAGAGAAGTAGTTATGTCAGGAAAAAGTAACTTAAAAGAGCAATTATATTTTTCACTAATTCATAAATGGAAATATATTGTTGTTATATTATTTTCTGTCTTAAGAAAAAATAAATCTAGAAGGATAATAAACAAAGCAGTTTATATCGCTAGAGAAAAGGATAAAGATTGGATTTTTGGAGCTAAAGTAAGACGGTTATCTAAATATTCATCTTTAAATGCAACTACATTTTATCATAATAAGTTAAAGAATTTGCCAAAAGCAGATGCGTATTATTTTATTTACCAAAACTATTTTTGTCGATGCTTAAGGAGTACTCCAAGTATTTTGTTTAAAAAAAATGTAGTGATGTTCACACATCCCACTTGGTCCAAAAAATATTCTAAAACTCATGTAGTTTGGTGCCTCAATAAAGCGGATTATGTTATTTGTTTAAATTCTGAAATTAAGAAGTATTTGATAGATCTAGGTGTAAAACCTGATATTCTTAAAGTAATGCATATTGCTACCTCTTCTTCTTTCTTTTATTCGCACGAAAGAGGTTCTGGAGGTATAGGATTTTGTTCAACATTTAGTGATCGAAAAAACCCAGACTTAGTTCTTGATTTAGTGAAAAATATGCCTGATCGACAGTTTTATTTAATTGGTCGTCATTGGCAACAATATGATAGGTTTAATGAGATATCTGACTTGCCTAATTTTAAGTACCTTGAAGAAGAACCTTATGATTCTTATCCAGATTTGTATAGTAAAATAGATGTTTTTGTATCTCCATCTTTGATCGAAGGAGGTCCTGTACCTGTGCTAGAAGCAATGATGTCTAATTGTGTTCCCGTAGCATCAAGAACTGGTTTTTGTCCAGATCTTATTACAGAAGGAGAAAATGGTTTCTTGTTTGATGTAGATGCCGATTATAAAGAAGTAATTACCTTAATAGAAAAAGCATTTTTAATTAAAACGGATGTTAGAGAAACCGTGTTGCCTTATACTTGGGAGAATTGTTCTAAAAAAATAGATGATTTGTTTATTAATTGATCTGATCTTGTCTTTTATTTTATAGTGTAGGGTGTTTATGTATTAGCCTCAATGCTACTGTTTGAAAATCAGTATCATAAACACAGAGATTCGGTATGTAAGAAACTATAGAGAAAGCCATTTTTTAAACTTTCCTATTTTTTCGATCGCAACAAAAATGTTGCTTTCAGAAGCAATAGGAGTTAATGATACTTTTATTCTAGATTTGGATGTATAGTACATTTCTTCAATACATTTTAGATGAATTATGTATTTTCTGTTAATCCTAAAATAATTGGAAGGGTCTAATTCTTGTTCTAATTTTTTTAAAGAAAAATCTATAGGAATCTTTTTACCATTCCAGAGTTGAATGAAAGTTAGTTTTTCTTCCGTATAGAAATATGCAATTTGATCAATTTCGATAGTCTTTAAACTATTGTTCATTTTTACTAAAAATCGTTTTTTATAATCTTTTCCGTTGTGAAGAAACAAGTCTTTGTATTCAGGCAACTTGTTTTTATTAAGTCCAAAGAATTTATCGATGCTCCTTGATAATGAGTTTTTAGCGACTGGTTTTAATAAATAATCAATACTGTTTTGTTCGAATGCTTTAATTGCATATTCTGAGTATGCGGTGGTAAAAATTATTGGAGTATTTATTTCTAATATTTTAAAGATTTCGAAAGAATATCCATCGGATAAATTGATGTCCAAAAAAATTAAGTCAGGACTCTCTGTCGATAAATACTGTATTGATTCATTTATGGAGGTCAGAACCTTAACAATCATTATTTGGTTATTGACTTCTTGAATTAGATTTTGTAATCTAATAGCTGCAATACTCTCATCTTCTATAATAATAGCTTTGGTCATATTTCAGGTTGAATAAGTGGTATAGAGGCTATGTAATTGTTGTTAAGTATGTTAAAAACAGGAATCTCGGAATGCAACATCTTGTATTGATTTACTAAGTTCTTTTGTCCAATACCAAGCGATTTTTCATAATCATTATTTTTAGGTTGGAAGTTATTCACGACTTTAAGACTTAAATTATCAATTGAAATAGTTATTTTTAAAGGTTTACTGATGTCCACACTGTTATGTTTGATAGCATTTTCAAAAAGTAATTCTAAAGTCATAGGAGGTAGTAGAAGGTGTAGTTTAGATTCTTCGATATCATTTTGAAAAATGATACTTTCTCCAAATCGAATTTTCTGCAATGACATGTATGAATTAATAAGTTCTAATTCTTTTTTTAACGGTACTACTACCTCTTCGCTCTGAGTTAAGTTATAACGGTAAATATTAGATAATTCTTGTAAAAAGTGTTCTGCTTTTTTAGTGTCAATACTTATTAAGCCAGATAAACTATTAAAACTATTAAAAAGAAAATGAGGATTTAATTGTTTTTTTAAGGCCAAGTATTGAGCTACTGATTTTTCATTTTGATATTGCGTGAGCTTAATTTTGATGTCCTGTTTCTCTTGCTGAGATTCTAAGAAAATTTCAATAAAATATACGAAAGCAATGACTGCGAAATTGATTAATAAAACTAGCCAGAACACCAAATCAAAAAAAGATCTTTCAAGTTCTTTATCATTTTCAAATGTATAAGCAACTGTCTGCCAGATAAATGTTAGTGTAACTGTTTTTGTTAAAATAACGGTAGTCCAAACACTTAAGAACTGAGATCTATTTTCTATATCTATTATTTTTGGAATTAGTTTGTTTTTTAAATAAACTCTAGACCAAAAAATAAACAAAGTATAAATGAAACTTACAGGTAATAATATAATAGTTTCAGAAAGCCCTTCTTTTAGATCAGCAGTATAAATTTCACTAATAAGGTGAAAAGCATTAAACAGAAGAATAATGAATAAATAAAAATAAATCCTGTTAGTTTTCAATTTATTAGTTTTAATTTTCTATGATTGTTATGGTATCTTCTTCGATATCTACTGTATAAAAGAACCCTAATGCTCTATTATTGGGGTTGCTTAAATTTATTAAATTTCCACGTATTGAAGCTGGTGGCGGGTTACCAATTATTGGATTACCTAAATTTCCTGTTTGTATAAACAATTCGTTTAAGAAATCGAAATAGTCTTCAGATATTGATAATTGTTGTGCTGTAGCAATATCTCCGATTTCAAAAGGCACTTCATCATTTGGATTTACACCAATACGTTGTCTACCATCAAAGAATTCATCTGAAACAATTAAAACCTCGCTATTTCCTGGATCCGGAACTATAATAAATTCATTATTTTTAAAAAGGCGATAATAATAAAAATTAGCAATATCTATAGGGTCTGTAGTATCAAATTTAACAAAATATCCTGCATCTGTTGCGATTGTTTCTTCTTCAAATTCAAAATAGAAATTATCAAATGAAGGTACTTCACTTATAGAATCTGATCCTTCGTAGGTTTCTTCATTCCAGTTTATTGTAATGGTATATGTGTTTCCGATTTCTGGAATTATATCCGAGTTTTCGTAAATTCCATTTGTTGAATGATTAAATGTCCAAGAATTAGTTCCATCTGTTATTGTAACTACTGCGTTATCGACAAAAGGAAGATCTTCTGTAGATAAAAACGAAGCAGTGGTGGTTAATTGAATTCTCTGTGTTGCTAGTGGAGTTACAGTGTTTCTCTCTAATCCGCCATTAAGAACTAACCTCGGAGTACTCTCATTTAAGGTGATGTCACTGGTTACATCTGTCTCACACGATATGAAAAGTAATGAGATGATTAGTATGGATGTTATAAATATATTTTTCATTTGATGTTTTTTTAAAATTTGAATTCATAAGATATACTTGGAACGATACCAAAGAATGATAGCTTGGTTGCCTGCGTCATTCCGGTCGCAATTTCTTGATCTCCAACCTCTCCAACTTCATTAAAGTAGATAGAAGCTGCGTTTTGTCTGTTATACACGTTTACAAGACTGAATACCCATTTACCGTTTTTTCCTTTTTTAGGATTTAGAGTAGCTGATATGTCTAATCTGTGATAGGCAGGTAATCGATTTCCATTTCTATTATTGTAATCCGCGACTACTAATCCATTTTGTTCATATCGCCCTGTAGGATAGGTTACAGGTCTTCCTGAACCAAAAACAAAATTGGCTCCAAAATCCCATCTTTTATTTAGTTTATAGAATCCAACTAGATTTAATTTGTGTAATTGATCACTGTTAGATGGGTAGTATTCGTTATTGTTGATTCCGAGAACTTTAGTTTCTGATTTAGCAAGTGTATAGCTTAACCATCCAGTTAATCTACCTTCATTTTTATTTAGTTGTACTTCTAATCCATATGCTCTTCCTTCTCCTTGTGCAATTTGCGTTTCTATCTCTTCAGTAAATATTAGATCCGCTCCATCAATAAAATCAGTAACATCATTAAGTTTCTTGTAATATGTTTCGAGACTTAAGTCATATTTTCCTTTATTGAATGATGTAAAGTATCCTAACGCTAATTGATCAGCATATTGTGGCTTTATATAGGGACCACTTGGAGACCATACGTCCAGAGGAGTAGGAGAGGTAGTGTTGGAAATTAAATGTAAATACTGATACATTCTATTATAACTTAGTTTAAAAGAATTAGAATCATTTAGTAAATATCTTGCGGATACTCTAGGTTCTATTCCGTTAAATGATTTTATATTATCTCCAGAACCGTATTGTGTAGTTCCTATTACTTCATTTTCTTCATAAATATCTTGTTCGGCATAATAGGTTAAAGGAGTTCCTGTTTCATATTGGTTTATTTCTTGGGACCCTAGTCGAAAAAAGTTGGACCATCTTAGCCCATATTGAACACTAAGTTTATTTGATAATTTTTGTTTTAGATCAACATAAACCCCGTTTTCTAAACCAAACTTATCACTAAATTCTTCTCCATTGATACTGGATCCATTTAGAGATGATATTTTTCCAGGTTTAAATTGATAATATGTCATATCTACTCCTGTTTTAAGTGTGTTGTTATTATTAATGTACCAAGACAGTTTTGGTTTTAGGTTGTAGTTGGTGATACTGGATTTCCATCTAAACTCGGAACCTGTTCTTAGATTATCTAAGTTGTATTCGTAATTACTAAAAATAGCGGAAGTCTGTAGAAATAATTTCTCGTTGATAACGCTTGTCCATCTTAATGTTCCAGATGTATTTCCCCAAGTTGTTCCTAATAATCCATCAAGTTCAAATGTGTCTCTACCGAAATATCCTGAAAGAAATAATCGATTGTTTTTATTCAAGTCATAGTTCGCTTTTAGATTGAAATCATAGAAAAATAAAGAGCTATCTTCAAAATCCTCTAGAAGGAATGAAAATAGGTCTATGTATGATCTTCTACCTGCTAACATATAACTACCTGAAGCTTCTTCTTTATCACCTTTTAGAATAGGTCCTTCAATTAATGCTTTGGCAGAGATAAGACCTATTCCGATGTTCCCTCCAAATTTTTTAGTATTCCCTTCTTTTTGTTTTATATCCAGTACAGAAGATAATCTTCCTCCATATATAGCTGGAATTCCTCCTTTGTATAATTTAGCATTTTTGATGGCGTCAGAATTGAATACAGAGAAGAAACCAAATAAATGTGAAGCGTTATATATAGTAGCTTCATCCAGTAATATTAGATTTTGATCTACAGAGCCACCTCTTACATTAAATCCAGAAGAGGCTTCGTTTACACTGGATACTCCTGGTAATAGTTGTAATGATTTTAGTACATCAGGTTCTCCAAGGATAGCTGGCATTTTCTTAATAGTTTCTCCTTGTAATGAAATAACACTCATTTCTGTTGATTCGATTTTTTTTCTTGTGTTATTAGATGAAATGATGATTTCATCTAATTGAGCTAACTCTTCTGTTAGATTAAAATCTATTTTTTGATTATTTGTAATTTGAATTTCTTTAAGAATAGTTTTATATCCTAAATAACTGATTTCTATTTGATGGGTTCCTTTTTCTATGTTCATGGAATAAAAACCATAATCATTTGTTGTGGTTCCTATGGAATTATCAATAATGATATTAACTCCTAGTAATTTCTCTCCAGAGCTAACATCTTTTATATATCCACTTATGGTAAATTGTTCTTGTCCAATTGTTCCAAGTGTGCATAAAAAGAGCAGGTATACAATTTTTTTGATCATATGCATATAGTTTTAAATATTTTTTATTCAAAACTATATGAGAAGCTTTCTTGGATTTTAGAAATATGGATAAACCTTGAAAAAACCCGATGAGCCATTATTTTTTTACGTGAATAAAAATAGAATAGCAGGTTTTATTATCAAAAGCCTTTGTTTAGTTAGGTTAGAATGCTGATTTATTGTTTTTGTTGTTTAATTAATTCCCTTAGCTTAGAGTATTTTAGAAAAGTAATGTTCGCAGTTTGTATGCATATAACAAAGCCATTAAATCCGTCTAGAAATCCAAATCTTAGAAAATAAGATTTTAAAAATGCCCAAGTTGGATTAAGAATAATCTTCCAAATAGGAGCTCTTTTTCCTAGTTGATAGTAAGATTGTGCTGATATTGTAGAGAACTTATCTGTTTTAAGATTAAATTCCTGGTAGGTCGCATAATTCCAATGTAATATATCACCTTTTAGTTTTGAGGAAGCTTTAGGGGCTGTCAGTTTAAAAGAATCGTGAGGATTTATACCTTTCCACTCTCCCTTTCCCTTTATAAAAGCCCTTAATTTTTTATCTGGATACCAATCAGAGTATTTTATCCATTGCCCACAAAAATTATTATATCGATTCATATAATATCCATCGTGAATCCAATTGGATTTTAATTTTATCAAAGAGTTCTGAAGTTCACAAGATAAAGCCTCATCACCATCTAATGATATAATATGATCATTAGAAGCTTGAGTAATAGCAAAGTTTTTTTGTTCTATATATCCTAAAAACTTTTGCTTAATAAATTTTACATCAAACTGTTTACATATTTCCTCTGTTCTATCTGTAGAAAAAGAATCGACAATAACGATTTCATCAACCACACCCACTAAAGATGAGAGGCATCGCTCTATTTTTTTTTCTTCATTGTAAGTGATAATAACAGCAGAGAGTTTAACCATTCGGATACTTTAAGATTGATGCTTTATTTATAAATGTATCGTGCAAAAATAGTTATTTTTACGGCAATGCAATCACTAGAAATAACAGTAATCATAAGTACTTACAATCAACCAGAATGGTTGAGTAAAGTGCTATTTGGATATGAATGCCAAAGTATAAAGAATTTTCAAGTAATTGTTGCAGATGACGGGTCAACAGAAGATACAAAGGAATTAGTTTTAAAGTTTTCTAAAAGAGTTAGTTATCCTTTAAAACATATTTGGCACGAAGATCAAGGGTTTAGAAAAACAGTAATTTTAAATAAAGCTATTACAGTAGCAGATTCTGATTACCTATTATTTACGGATGGTGATTGTATTCCTAGAAAGGATTTTGTTGAAACTCACCTGCGGATGAGAAAACTCGGTTGTTTTTTGTCAGGAGGGTATTTTAAGTTGCCAAAAGATATTTCTGAATTGATTTCTGAACAGCATATAAAAAATCAAGAATGTTTTGATGCTAAATGGTTAATAAGTAAAGGGCTAAAATCTTCTTTTAAGCTAAATAAATTAACAGCTGATGGATGGAAAGAACGTTTTCTTAATTTTAGTACACCCACTAAAGCTACTTGGGATGGTATGAATGTCTCTGGATGGAAAAAAGATGTTTTATTGGTAAATGGTTTCGATGAGCGAATGCAATATGGAGGAGAGGATAGAGAGATAGGAGAACGTTTATTTAATCTAGGAATAAAGGCTAAACAGATACGATATAGTGCAATTTGTGTACATCTATATCACGAAAGAGGATATGTTCATCCAGAAATGATTACAAGGAATAAGGCTATAAGAAAAGTTACAAAACGAGATCAAGTGATTAGAACTCCTTTTGGAATTGAAAAGGACTAAAGATTTAAATTTTTAAGGAACGTTTTAAGTTTTGGGATTATTAATTCTGAAGAAAGATTTTTATATAATTCTAATGCATGATCTTTCATTTCTTTTGGAGTTTTATCTCCATATAATTCGGGCTTGGTGTCATAAAGATGTACAGAGTCATGTGTAATACCATCTTCAAACATATTCCAGTCCTTTTTAATAATCCAAGGCGAAAAAATAGTAAAAGTTGGTTTGTCTAGGGCTTTTGCCATATTTACAGCTCCGCCTTCATTTCCAATTAAAACATCGCAATGAGATAATATAGCTATAAATTCACGTAAACTTTTTCCGAATACATTAAAATGAATATGTTGTTGTGTGCTTTTTGTTGTTAAATCATAAATAGTCTTGGCATCTTTTTCTTGACTAGGTATATAGTTAAAAAGAATATTGGCTGAGGTTGTTGTCACAATTTCATCAATAACTTTGGACATGTATTCGAAAGGTAGTGTTTTTCTAATTTCGCTACCTACAACACTTATCATTATCAGCGGTGTCTCTGAAGAAATTCCGTTGGTAGTTAGATATGCTTTAGAAGTTTCCTGTTCTTTTTTTGTCAAAAATATTTTAGGACGAATTATGTTGGAAGTAAGTCTGTCTTCAGGATATACCAACCGAAGTCGATTTTCTATTGCAATAGAAGCATTAGTAATAGGGTCTGATTTTCTATGTACTACTTCAGAATAAATAAATTTAGTGTACCATTTATAAAAAGATATTTTTTTTGGGGCTTTCGAAAAGAAAGAAATAAGATTGCTTTCTAATTTTCCGTATGCATCTATAACCAAATCATATTTTGCCTTTTTGATTTCTTTTAGAAATGAATAAAATGCTTTTTTACTATCGCGATATTCATTTTTAAATTCAATAATTGTGTTGAAAAAAGGGTTTTCTAGAGTTACTGGTTTTGTATTAGAATTTACTAAATAGTCAATCGTTGCATTAGGGTACTCTTTAGTTAGTGCCTCACAAATAATTGTACTTGTAAGTACATCACCGATCATTTTTTGCTGAATGACTAATATTTTCATTTACCTAACTATTGATTAAAAGAATGAGCTTGCCTAAAAGACAAGCTCACAAGTATACATATTCATTTCTAATTATACAGCTACATCGTGCTCTCTCAAGGCATCATTTAGGGAAGTCTTTTTATTAGTACTTTCTTTACGCTTACCAATAATTAAGGCACAAGGAACATTATATTCTCCTGCAGCAAACTTTTTAGTATAACTTCCTGGTATAACTACTGATCTTGCAGGTACGACTCCTTTTCTTTCTACAGGTGTATCACCAGTTACATCAATAATTTTGGTAGATGCAGTTAATACCACATTGGCACCAAGTACAGCTTCAGTTTCTACGCGTACTCCTTCTACTACGATGCATCTAGATCCGATAAATGCATTATCTTCTATGATAACAGGAGCCGCTTGAAGTGGTTCTAAGACACCACCAATTCCAACACCACCACTTAGATGAACATTTTTTCCAATCTGAGCACAACTACCTACCGTTGCCCAAGTATCTACCATGGTACCTTCATCTACATATGCACCAATGTTTACGTAACTAGGCATTAGTATGGTTCCTGGAGAAATATAAGCTCCATGACGAGCTACGGCATTAGGAACGACTCTAATTCCTTTTTCTTTATACCCTTTTTTTAATGGAATTTTATCGTGGTATTCAAAAATACCAGCTTCAAGTGTTTCCATTTTCTGAATAGGAAAATAGAGCACAACTCCTTTTTTTACCCATTCATTTACTTGCCATCCATCTTTAGTTGGTTCTGCTACGCGAAGTTCACCAGCATCTAATAAGTCGACTACTTTTCTTATAGCATCCTGAGTGTTTGACTCTTTTAAAAGCTCTCTATTATCCCAAGCTTTTTCTATGGTTTCCTTTAGTTGGTTCATTTATTAAAAATTTTCGTAAAGATAACAGCTTCATTCGAAAATCATATGCTCATTGAATATTTTAGGATACTCTTAATAATTAGAACTATTTTATAATAATGTCATACTTTTGCACAAAATATAATATGGCAAGGATTTTAGCAATAGATTATGGAGGAAAGCGATGTGGAATTGCTGTTACAGACGAGTCAAAGATTATAGCCTCTGGATTGACTACTGTAGATACTAAGGATTTATTGAATTGGTTACAAGAATATGTTTCAGCCGAAGATGTAGAGTTATTTGTAGTGGGAGAACCAAAACGCTTACACGGAGATCCTTCTGAAAGTGAGAAATTGATACAGCCGTTTTTGGAGAAGTTGTCAAAAATGTTACCTGATATTCCTGTGAAAAGAATAGATGAGCGATTTACTTCTAAAATGGCTTTTGATACAATGATTGCCAGTGGAATATCTAAAAAGAAACGAAGAGATAAGGCATTGGTAGATCAGATTAGTGCTACCATCATCCTTCAGGATTACCTTTATAATTTGTAAAGGTAAATTTAAAAATAGAGAATAAAAACAGAGAATATTAATAATATGATTTTACCCATTGTAGCGTACGGCGATCCAGTATTAAAGAAAAAAGCAAAGGAGATTTCTAAGGATTATCCTAAGTTTTCGGAATTGCTTGAAAACATGTTCGAAACGATGTACAATGCTCATGGAGTAGGTCTTGCGGCTCCACAAATTGGACTTCCAATACGTTTATTTTTAGTAGATGCAGAACCTTTTGCGGATGATGAAGAACTTTCTGAAGAAGAGAGAAAAACATTAACAGGGTTCAAAAAAGTTTTTATAAATGCTGAAATTATAGAAGAAACTGGAGATGAATGGGCTTTTACAGAAGGATGTTTAAGCATTCCAGAGGTTAGAGAAGATGTCTTTAGAAAAGAAACGATCAAGATTAATTATTTAGATGAAAATTTTGTGCAACATACAGAAACATATAGTGGTCTAGCTGCTAGAGTGATCCAGCATGAGTATGATCATATTGAAGGAGTTTTGTTCACAGATAAATTATCAAGTCTTAAAAAACGTTTAATTAAAGGAAAACTTACTAATATATCTAAAGGAAAGATTAGTGCTGATTATAGGATGAAGTTCCCTTTAGCTAAAAAAGGACGTTAATCGATTTTTAGAATTTACATAGAATTACAATACAATTTATGTTGGTTAATGTTTGATTTTTAAAAATGAACTACTGATATTTGCCAACTTTGAAGATAAATTTATGAGCTTAGACAAAATATTATCAATTTCTGGAAAACCAGGTTTATATGAATTAAAGGCGCAGACCAGAAGTGGTTTTGTGGCTGAATCATTAGCGGATGGAAAAAAACTTTCTGTTAGTATTCAAAATAACGTTAGTATTCTTAGTGAAATTGCAATCTATACTTTTACAGAAGAAGTTCCTTTAAGAGAAATTTTTAAAAGAATCCAGGAAAAAGAGAATGGAGAAAAAGCAATTAGTCACAAAGAGTCTAAGAATAAGTTAGAAGCTTATTTTAGCGAAGTATTACCTGATTATGATGAAGACAGAGTATATGTAAGTGATATGAAAAAAGTGATACAGTGGTATAATATTTTACAAGCTAAAGGAATTACTGATTTTGAAGAGCCAGAAGAAGTAACTTCTGATGAAGAAGAATAAAAAGTTTTTAGATAAACAAAAAACCCATCTCATTTAGATGGGTTTTTTGTTTTAGAGTTTTAATAATTCATTATCAGTTTTTTACACTGTTAAAGAATTATGGATAAGTTGCAGAAATATTGCTTTATTTTCGATACCTAGTTTGGGTTCTTCTTTGTATTTTTGCGCAAAATTTAAACACAACCGAACAAATAGTTAAGTTTACATGGCTAATACCAAATATGTTTTTGTAACTGGAGGCGTTTCTTCTTCTTTAGGAAAAGGGATTATAGCAGCTTCATTGGCAAAATTGCTACAGGCTAGAGGATACAGAGTTACAATTCAGAAATTAGATCCGTATATCAATGTTGATCCTGGAACATTGAACCCATATGAACATGGAGAATGCTATGTAACCGATGATGGTGCAGAAACCGATCTGGATTTAGGACATTATGAACGCTTTTTAAATACACCAACTTCTCAGGCGAATAACGTAACTACCGGAAGAATATATCAGAGTGTTATTGAGAAAGAACGTCGAGGAGAATTCCTTGGTAAAACTGTTCAGGTAGTACCTCATATAACGAACGAAATAAAAGAAAGAATTCAGATTCTTGGCAAGAGCGGGGATTATGATATTGTAATTACTGAAATAGGTGGAACAGTTGGTGATATTGAATCCTTACCATATATTGAAGCTGTTAGGCAGTTAAAATGGGAATTAGGAGATACGAATGCTTTAGTGATTCATCTTACATTAATACCATACCTTTCTGCCGCTGGAGAATTAAAAACTAAGCCTACACAACATAGTGTGAAAACATTAATGGAAAGCGGTATAAAAGCAGATATTTTGGTGTGTAGAACAGAACATGAGTTGTCAGAAGATCTGAGGAGAAAGCTGGCATTGTTCTGTAATGTAAGGCAAGAGGCGGTTATTCAGTCGATTGATGCATCTACTATTTACGATGTTCCTAATTTGATGTTGGAAGAGGGGTTAGATGCTGTGGTATTAAAACAACTTGTACTTAGAGACGATAATGTTCCTAATTTGGATAAATGGAATGATTTTCTAAAACGACATAAGAATCCTAAGTGTGAAGTAACAATAGGTTTAATAGGTAAATATGTAGAATTACAAGATTCTTATAAATCTATTTTAGAAGCTTTTATTCATGCTGGTGCAGAAAACGAGGTAAAAATAAATGTAGAAAGTATACATTCTGAATATATAGATGATAAGACTATAGCTACTAAAATTGCGCATCTTGATGGTATATTAGTTGCTCCAGGTTTTGGAGAAAGAGGAATAGAAGGAAAGATAAAAGCAGTACAATATGCAAGAGAAAACAAATTGCCTTTTTTCGGTATTTGTTTAGGAATGCAAATGGCAGTTATAGAGTATTCACGTAATGTTTTAGGATTAAAAGACGCATGCTCAGTAGAGGTAGATGAAAACACAGCGTATCCAGTGATTAGTTTGATGGAAGAACAAAAGAATATCACAGATATGGGGGGAACTATGAGGCTTGGTGCTTGGGATTGTGAATTAGTTGACGATAGCAAAGTGTCCGAAGCCTATGGAAAACCTTTAATTACCGAACGCCATCGTCATCGTTATGAATATAATGATCAATACAAAGAACAATTAGAAAAAGCAGGGCTTAAAACAACAGGAATAAATCCTAAAACAGGTTTAGTAGAAATTGTGGAAATTCCTGAACACCCTTGGTTTGTAGGTGTGCAGTATCATCCAGAATATAAAAGTACAGTAGCTAATCCTCATCCGCTTTTTGTAGCTTTTGTAAAAGCAGCAGTGGCATATTCTAACTGTAATAAAGATGTCAAAGTGTCATAGTATCTCTAACTGGCTAGATAATTGACAAAAGAAAAGTAATATAATTTTAGAAAGCCTCTTTTTTAACCTAAAAGGATAGAGGTTTTTTTATACACATATCAATGGAAGAAAAAAAGTTTGACCTTAATACAGTAATTGGATTTGTACTGATATTTGGAATTTTTGCGTGGATGTTTTGGGTTAATAAACCAACACCAGAAGAGATTGAGGCTCAAAAGGCTGAACAAGAACAAGTTGAAGCTCAAGAAAAAACTCAAGATAATAAGACGACAGATTTTGTAAAAGAAAGTGAAGCTATTGTGGCGAATCCACAAGATTCCCTTGCGGTAGTTGCTGCTAAATCTCAATTAGGTGCATTTGCGTATTCTGCTAGTTTGCCTTCTGCAAAAGAAAATGTTACTAAAATTGAAAATGAAGTTTTAACTTTAAAGATTAATAATCGAGGAGGTTATATTCAAGAAGCATTATTAAAAAACTTCAAAACGTATGATTCCGTTCCTTTATATCTAATTAAAGATGGCAAAAACGCTTCATTTAATCTTAATTTCGGAACAACGGATAATAGAATTTTAAATACGAAGGACCTGTTTTTTGAACCAACTGTTACTAAAAATGGGGATAATACTGTTTTGTCCATGAAACTTAAAGTTTCTGATTCTAAGTTTTTAGAATACCGTTATGAATTGAAACCTAATGATTATATGTTGGATTTTTCAATTAAATCACAAGGATTACAACAGGTGTTTAATTCAAGTCAGGTAGTTAATTTAGATTGGAAATTACAGGCTATAAGACAAGCTAAAAGTGCTTCTTACGAAAATCGATATACGGAGATTCTTTATGAGTATGATGGAGGGAAAGATGATTATACTGGACAAGGAGATTTTGCAGAGGACACTGAAGAAGAAGTAACTTGGGTAGGATTTAAACAACATTTCTTTACTTCTGTTTTATTAACAGATACTCCTTTTAAAACAGCAACATTTGCTTCGAAAAATGTTGCTAATACTAGTGAATTAGATGATAAAGACATTAAAGTTACAAAAGAGTTTGCAGCTTCTATGCCTCTAGAACTTAAAGGTGGTGAGTTAAACTATAATATGAACTGGTATTATGGTCCTACGGATTATAAGATTTTAAGTTCTTATGATCGTAACTTAGACGAGATTGTGCCGCTAGGATGGGGGATTTTTGGAGTGATAAATAGATATATATTTATTCCATTTTTTGGGTTTTTAAGTGGTTTTCTACCATATGGTATAGCTATAGTAGTAATGACAATCGTGGTGAGAATTGTATTGTCTCCAGTAACATATAAATCCTATGTTTCTCAAGCGAAAATGAAAATATTAAAGCCTGAGATTACAGAGATTAATGAGAAGTATAAGGATAATGCTATGAAAAAGCAGCAGGAAACTATGGCTTTATATAGTAAGGCTGGGGCGAGTCCTATGAGTGGCTGTCTACCAGCGCTTATGCAGATTCCTGTGTTTTATGCGTTGTTCAACTTCTTTCCGAGTGCCTTTGATTTAAGACAGAAGAGTTTCTTGTGGGCTGATGATTTATCAAGTTATGACACTATTGCAAAATTACCATTCGAAATACCATTTTATGGTGATCATATTAGTTTATTTCCAATATTAGCTTCTATTGCTATATTTATTTATATGATGATGACAACTGGGCAAACGATGCAGCAACAACAACCTGGGATGCCTAATATGAAGTTTATTATGTATTTGTCTCCTTTAATGATGTTGATTTTCTTTAATAACTATGCAAGTGGACTTTCTCTATATTATTTTATTTCTAACTTGATTACTATTGGTATTATGTTAGTTATTAAGAATGTGATTATAGACGAAGATAAAATTCATGCTAAGATTCAAGAGAACAAGAAAAAACCTAAAAAACAAGGTAAGTTTCAGAAGAAGATGAAAGAATTAATGGAGCAGGCAGAACAACAAAAAGCTAGTAAAAAGTAATAAAAACTTTAATATTTAAAAAAAGCCCTTTTTCTAATTAGAAAAAGGGCTTTTATTCATCTACTTATCTCTAGTTTGGAATTATAACGGGTGATAATACCATAACTTGATCTATCACGTGTATAACACCATTAGTGGCTTGTATATCTGTTGTGGTAATATTGCTGGCATTTACAGTATCTGTTCCTTCAGGACGCACAGTTTTTGCTGTAGCATCTATAGTTATTTCTCCAGTTATGCCGGAAAGATTGCCATCAACTAAATTTATTTCTCTAAAGTTAGAATCAGGAATAACATGAATATTTAATGAATTCTCTAAAATAAGTTCTGGAATATCACTAGGAGTATTCCAAGAAGCATCAGTATCTAATAGAGTATCAAAAGCAGTGTTATTTGGGGCGAAAACTGTAAAAGGACCATCTCCTTGTAAAGTAGTAACATAGTCAAAACTATAAGCGGTTAAAGCTTCTACCAATCTTGAGAAATTAGGATCTGCTGTAGCAAAAGTGGTTACATCAGGTAAACCAATTACTGCGTCTATTTTATGAATTATACCGTTAGATGCTGCAATATCTGGTGTGCTTACAGTTGCACCTCCATTAAAAACAACACCATTTGTAGTATTGTAGTACATACTAATAGTTGATCCATTAGGGCCAGCGGTTGAAGAAGTTTCAGTATAACCAGCTACATTGTTAGTAAGTGTAGTGGAACTAACTTCTCCAGGAATTACGTGATTTAATAAGATTTGTTGTAATTCATCTGTTGGCACAGCGCTAATATCTGCATAATTGTTCGCGGTTAGAAAGGCTTGTATAGCTGTGTTTGTTGGAGCTAAAACAGTAAATGGTCCACTACCATTAAGTACAGATACTAAATCTCCATCTGCAGCAGCAAGAGCTGTTACCAATAAAGATAAATCTGAGTCTGCAGTTGCGATAGCAACTATATTATCATCTGTGGGTATGATAACATTACCATCATCATCATCGCCACAAGATGAAGCTGTTAAAATTAATGCTGTTATAACAATAGCATTGGTGATTTTTGAAATAATTTTCATTTTTTTGAGTTTTAAAAGTTAAAATTTGTTCAGATAAGCTAACGGAGTATTTATTTCATATATTTTCAACAATTTGTTAAACAAAAGTTAACAAGGTATGGTTTTGAGATTAGTTAGTTGTTTTTTTAGAAATTTTAATGTTTTTTTTGTAAGATTTTTTTAGATAAAAAAATAAAATATTTTCTTTTGATTATATTTTTGATGAATATTGGTATGTTTTTTGGACTATCAAATTACTAAAAATGAAATAAAACCATGCGAAATAGATTTTTGTTTTTCGTTTTTACTTACATAACCGCTATAGGATATGCTCAGAAGTTTAACTCTTTTGATGCAGATGGTAAGAGACATGGAAAATGGCAAAAGAAATATGAGAATAGTGATCAACTTCGTTATGAAGGGACTTTTGATCACGGCAAAGAAGTTGGAGAGTTTAAGTTTTATAAACCAAATAGTGGAAAAATGCCAACAGCTATTAAAGTTTTTGCTTCCAATAGTGATAGTGTGCAAATAAAATACTTTACTGCTAAAGGAAAGGTTATTAGTAAAGGAAAAATGTTTGGTAAGCAAAGAGTTGGAGTATGGACTTATTATCATAAAGGATCCTCTGAAATAATGATGACTGAAGAATATAAAGCTGGAAAATTAGATGGAGAACAGAAAACATATTTTGAAAACGGTCAGCTAACCGAAAAAATAATTTATACTAAAGGTAAAAAGCAAGGTAAACGAATAGTATATTCCCAGAAAGGAGTTTTAATTAAGGAGTTTACTTATGTAGATGACCAATTACATGGAATTACGAAGTACTATGATGTAAAGGGGAAAGTTAAAATAGAAGGTACTTATAAAAGGGACCGTAAAGATGGAGTGTGGAATTATTATGAAAATGGGAAGTTATTAGAACAGAAAACATTCCCTCTTGGAAAAACAGGTTCATAGTATCAATTTTTAGAATCGATAGATAGATAAAACCTTAGAGCAATGCATAAGCATTGCTTTTTTTATTTATTATTTTTGCAGATAATTTTTAAAATAAAGATTTCTTCATTTTTTGAAGATATTAAGTAAAGAAAGCGTTGGTAATGAAAAGGGTTATTGTAGGTTTATCAGGAGGAGTAGATTCAAGTGTAGCGGCATATCTTTTAAAAGAACAAGGATATGAAGTGATAGGTCTTTTTATGAAAAATTGGCACGATGATTCTGTTACTATTTCTGACGAATGTCCATGGTTAGATGATAGTAATGATGCTTTACTTGTAGCAGAAAAACTAGGTATACCTTTTCAGACAGTTGATCTTAGTGAAGAGTATAAAGAACGTATCGTGGATTATATGTTCAACGAGTATGAAAAAGGAAGAACACCAAATCCAGATGTACTATGTAATCGAGAGATTAAGTTTGATGTTTTTTTAAAAATAGCAATGTCTTTAGGTGCGGATTATGTTGCAACAGGACATTATTGTAGAAAAGATACAATAATAAAAGAAGGAAAAGAGGTGCATCGCTTATTGGCAGGAAAAGATCCTAATAAAGATCAATCTTATTTTTTATGCCAATTATCACAGGATCAATTATCAAAAACCCTTTTTCCGGTTGGTGAATTACTAAAACCTGAAGTAAGAGAGATTGCAAAAGAACAAAATCTTATTACCGCGGATAAGAAAGATTCACAAGGGCTATGTTTTATAGGAAAAGTAAGACTCCCAGAATTCCTTCAACAAAAATTACAACCAAAACAAGGAGATATTATTGAGATTTCTTGTACAGAAGAAATGTATAATAGAACGATTCCGAATTTTAATTCTAAAAAAGAAGAATTAGAGTTTCTTTCTTTAAAATATCAATACGATATCGCTAATGGGAAAGTTGTTGGGCAACATCAAGGGGCACATTATTATACCAAAGGACAACGAAAAGGTTTGGCAGTAGGAGGCACTCCAGAACCATTGTTTGTTATCGAAACTGATGTGAATACTAATGTGATTTATACTGGACAAGGTAAAGCACATCCCGGTTTATATAGAAGAGCTCTTTTTATTAGTAATGAAGAATTACACTGGGTTCGATCAGATATTAAATTGCAGATAGATCAAGAATTAGATGTAATGGCAAGAATACGATATCGACAACCTCTTGATAAGGCAACTTTATATCAAGTAGATTCAGGTATGTATATTGTTTTTGAAAACCCTCAGAGTGCAATTACGGAAGGACAATTTGTTGCTTGGTATATTGATGAAGAATTAGTTGGGTCTGGAGTAATTTCGTAAATTATTTCAATTATTTTCCAATTCCATTACTATTTTATCTATTAAAATTCGGATTTTTACCGCTGAGGGCAAATTAGTCAAATCAGAAAGTTTGAAAAGTGGAAAATCTATTGGGCTAAATGATTTGTCAAGCGGTTTATATTTAATAGAATTGATTTCTGGTACCTCGCGTCATACAATGAAGATATCTAAAAACTAATGAATAAGGTCAAAGAACTTTTTAAAATCGAATATCCTATTGTTCAAGGAGGGATGATTTGGGCAAGTGGATGGAAACTTGCAAGTGCAGTTAGTAATTCTGGAGGTTTGGGACTTATTGGAGCAGGTTCTATGTACCCAGATGTATTAAGAGAACATATTCAGAAATGTAAAAAAGCAACGGATAAGCCCTTTGGCGTAAATGTTCCTATGTTATATCCTAATCTTCAAGAAATTATAGAGATTATAATTGAAGAGGAAGTTAAGATAGTTTTTACATCTGCAGGTAATCCTAAAACATATACTTCTTATCTTAAACAGAAAGGTATTACTGTGGTACATGTCGTAAGTAGCTTGAAATTTGCTATGAAAGCACAAGATGCCGGAGTAGACGCTGTTGTAGCTGAAGGTTTCGAAGCAGGAGGTCATAATGGAAGAGATGAGACAACTACCTTGGCATTAATTCCCATGGTAAAGGAAAAGATTAAGATTCCTTTAATTGCGGCTGGAGGTATTGCCACAGGTTCTTCTATGTTTGCTGTAATGGCATTGGGAGCTGATGGAGTTCAGATTGGTAGTAGGTTTGTCGCAAGTGAAGAAGCTTCTTCTCATCATAGCTTTAAACAAATGGTGGTTGATGCTAAGGAAGGTGATACACAGCTTA
The DNA here is from genome assembly GCF_003443695.1 of Aquimarina sp. AD1. Classification (NCBI taxonomy): domain Bacteria; kingdom Pseudomonadati; phylum Bacteroidota; class Flavobacteriia; order Flavobacteriales; family Flavobacteriaceae; genus Aquimarina; species Aquimarina sp. AD1. Next base: position 5,435,766 of record NZ_CP031966.1, read on the forward strand.
CATTAAAGGAGTTAGCTCCTGTAAGAATGTTGAAAAATAAATTTTATAATGATGTTGCGGCATTGTATGATAAAGGAACATCATTAGAAGAGTTAAAAGTATTATTGGGTCGTGCAAGAGCTAAAAAGGGAATGTTCGAAGGAGATCTGATAGAAGGAGAACTTGAAATAGGACAGGTATCAGGCTTGATTAATAATATCAAACCAGTTGATGAAATAGTGAAAGATCTAGTGTCTAATTTTAAAGAAATACAGAAAACAATGAGTGAAATTCAACTTTGATTACTTGGTTTTAGAAAATACTAAATCCAAAATGTATTTCTTACAAATATTTAAGTATCATAGGAGTTTAATTTTTTCATGAGTATTCCCTGTATACCATCTTACATCACGCTTTTTTTTGGATGCACTGCTAATTGAGTCATCGGATTAAAATGTCCGTCAGCGTATATACAAGCAAAAAGAATTTTAATGGAGTACATAAAAAGTATTTTACTGTTAAGAGAACTTCAAATCTATAGTTTTTTTATAAAAAATTACTTTTATTCTTAAATTATAAGGAGCCTAATATTATCCTTATTTTTGAAATAAAACTATACAATGAACTCTAGGGAAAATCAATTAAAAGCTTTTGATAGGTTGCTTACTATAATGGATGAATTGCGAGAGCAATGTCCATGGGATAAAAAACAGACATTACAGTCACTTAGACATCTTACTATTGAAGAAACTTATGAACTAGGTGATGCTATATTAGATAATAATTTAGATGAGGTTAAAAAAGAGCTTGGAGATTTATTATTACATATAGTTTTTTATGCTAAAATAGGAAGCGAAACTAAAGATTTTGATATTGCCGACGTGGCCAATGAAATATGTGAAAAATTAATTAGTCGTCATCCTCATATTTATGGTGATGTAGAAGTAATAGATGAAGAAGATGTAAAACGAAATTGGGAGAATTTAAAACTTAAAGAAGGTAAAAATAGTGTTTTAGAAGGTGTTCCTAAATCTTTGCCCGCTTTAGTCAAAGCAAGCCGAATACAAGATAAGGTTGCAGGAGTTGGTTTCGATTGGGAAGAACCACAACAAGTTTTCGAAAAACTGGAGGAGGAGTTGAGAGAACTTCAAGACGAGATTAGAAAACAGGATACTGATAAGATAGAATCTGAGTTTGGCGATGTATTATTCTCGATGATCAACTATGCTCGTTTCTTAAATGTTAATCCAGAAGACGCATTAGAACGAACCAATAAAAAGTTTATAAAACGGTTTCAGTATTTGGAACAAAAAGCAAAAGAAAAGAGCAAGAGTTTACAGGATATGACACTTGCCGAAATGGATGTATTTTGGGAAGAAGCAAAAAAAATATGATATAATGACGCTTTTTTCTCCATTTTTTTGATATTTAAAATGTAAGATTTATTGATATTTCGCAAGTTAGTTACGGGAATACCATATGATTTATGAATAATTTTTTGTTTTAAAACTATTGATTTTATTGAGTTTTTGGGTAAGATATTATCGGGAGATGCTGTATTTTGAAAAAAATAAGAAAAAATTATCGTAAATTAGGATCAATAATTATTTAGTAATAATTGTGTGGCTAACTCAAAAAAAAATATAAAAATATCTTTACTAGGTGTCTTTGTTTTATTTTCTATTTCTTCAACCGTTTATTGCTTTAGTAGTAATGGGAAAATAGATAAGGATAATACTTTATCCTACACTCAGGGTGGATATGATACTAAAGAGCAATATCAATTTGTAATTGATAAATATCTTAATTCCTTAGAAGAAAACCAAGCGGATTCTTTATCAGTATTTCAGAAATTGGCTTTTACATATTCTGAAATGAGAGAACCGGAACTTGCTGTACAATATATTGATAGGTATGTGAAAGCAAGTTCGGATGTTTCTTTTGCTGGTCATAGTTTTTTTCATAATATAAGTGACTCAGAATCTTATCAGCTATTAACAGATAGGTATCTCAAAAAAGTTGATTTGTGGTCGATTTTTTGTTTGTATGTTGGTTTCATTGGTTTTTTTGTTGCGATAGTTTTAAATCTTAGAAAACGTTCTGACAAAGTGGCTAATCTTTTAATGAGCTTATTTGTATTACTACATTCCTTTTTTATTCTACATATCTGCGCGCTATTGACAAATTATCAATATTATTTTTCACATAGTTTGTACATATCTACTTCTTTTTCATTTTTATATGGTCCTTTAATTTATTTTTATTTTAAAAGAGTTATTAATAAATATGTTTTTAAAACTATAGATCTTTTACATTTAGTTCCTACTGTATTATTAATTGTATTCTTGTTGTTGCCAGTATATTTTTTATCAGCAGAAGAAAAATTAAAAATGATGTTAAATGGTACCGTTCCGCATGGTGCTTTAATCACTATTGTGAAATTGATGTCACTTATGATTTATGGCGGATTGGTTTTAAAAATTTATATTAAGTCAATTAGAGACAAGAGATCAGTTTTACGTTTTGAATCTGTTTGGCAAAGAAATATTGTAATTTTTTGTTCTGTATATATAGTCACATATAGTATTTATGCATTTTTAATTATTTCTAAAATTTACAGTGGTTTTCTATTCAATATGCAGGTTGGATTAATGGCGTTATTAGTATTGTATGTAAGTTATACTGCTTTTGTTCAACCTAGTATTTTCGGAAGCCTAAAGGTGATCAAGACTAAGCCACAAAATAAATTACCTGTTACTAAGTATGTAAAATCTGGACTTACGGAAAGCTTATCAGCAGAATTAAAAGAAAAATTACTGTATTTATTAAACGAAGAAAAAATCTATAAACAAAATAATATAACCCTTCAAGGGCTCTCAGAGTTAATGGACACAACGAGGCATAATACTTCTCAGATAATAAATGAACATTTTAATTTAAACTTTTTTGAGTTAATTAATAAATATAGAATCGAAGAAGCAAAAGAGCTTTTACAAGGTGAAAAGCATAAAAAATTTAATATTATTGATATCGCTTATGAAGTAGGTTTTAATAATAAAGTAACCTTTAATAAGTCTTTTAAAAAGTATAACCAAATCACACCTTCGGAATATCTAAAAACATTTGTAGCTTAGTTTAATTAGGGTACGTTTTAGTAAACATTCTTCGGAATTAAGTAAACATTATTCGGTAAAGGTAAACCTTGATAAGGGTTACCCGACTTTATATTTTCTATCCTTTCTTTTACATTGTAATCATAAAAGGGATGTACATTTTCTATAAAGACTTTGTTCAAGTTTTATGAAATGTAATATTTGAGTTAGCCATGAAGATATTCATTATTGCCATCTCATTATGGTTACATTATTTTCGTTTTAATGATTAAATTTAATTGTATTTAAAGTATTAATATATTGGTTTTAAGTTTTTTAAATTATTTTTATGTAATTTTTAAACTTGTTTTTCGACCAATGGGATGTTCGATTAGTTTTATGAAAATAATAATAAACATATAGTATTTTTATCTACACAGATTTTTCAGCATATTATGTTACAAACTCAATTAAACCTAAAATCTGCTTATTGTTGTATATTTTTACTTTGTTTTCTTTTTAGCGGTGGTCTATTTGCAAAGAATAACAATGTGAACTTAGTGGTAGATTTTATTTCCGACACCACGCATGCTTTAGCTAAAGCTGATACGCTTTTTAGTTTAAAAAAATATGATCTGGCAATTTCGATATACAAAACGTTATTAATTGATGATTATAAGGATCCTAATTATTTACATAAAAGGTTAGCCTTTTCTTATGCTAAATCTGATCAGCCAGATGAGGCTAGTGTTTTTATTGAAAAATACATTCTAGGTACACTTGATGTATCATTTGTAAATCATAGTTACTTCGATTCAATCAAAACATATGATAAATTTAAAATATTGCAAAAAAAATACCAAAGCAAAATTAACGGATGGGCTTTATTTTGTTTATATGTAGGATTTATTGGTGTTTTTATTTCTACTATTTTAATATTTAAACCTACTAAAGATCGATTAGGCAATCTTTTAATTGGTTGTTTTTTATTACTCCATTCTCTTTTTATTCTTAGAGTTAGTATTCTTATTACTAATTATGAATTTTATTTACCACATACATTATATATATCCGCGTCTTTTTCTTTTTTATATGGCCCGTTTATTTATTTCTATTTTAAAAGAATCAATCAACAACATAAATTTCGAAAAGTTGATTTATTGCATTTGCTACCAACGCTTTTGTTTTTGATTTTTATGATACCTATATATTCTTTATCGAGTGAAGAAAAATTATATATGATTATTCATAACGAAAGACCTTATGTTATTTTAATAATGATAGCAAAATTAATTTCATTAATGATTTATGGATTGTTGTTAGTAATGGAACACTTTAATAAAAGAAAGAAAGAGAAGACTTTGGATATATCAAAAAAGAATTGGCAAAGAAACTTAATAATGTTTTATAGTCTTTACGCTGCATTTTATGGAACATATACATTTATTTTCAGAAAATATGAAATGGGAAGTTTATTATTTAATCTTCAAATTTTTCTAATGAATTTGTTAGTGTTATATATAAGTTATAATACGTTTTTTAATCTAGCACTTGTTAGAGATAATAAAAATAGATCTCTAAAAACTCATAACATTAATAAATTGAATCCTTTTAAATATAGTTCTTCAAGTTTAACAACAGAATTGTCGATAGAATTAAAAGATAAACTTGTTAAGCTTATGGACAAAGAAAAAGTATATCGAAAGAATGATATTACTTTGCAAAAAATAGCCGATCTATTAAACACAAATAGGCATAATACCTCGCAGATTATAAATGAACATTTTGGACTAAATTTCTTTGATTTAATTAATTCATATAGAATTAACGAAGCTATGTCAATTTTAAAAAAGAACAAATCTGGGGTTGTCAATATTATTGATGTTGCCTATGAAGTAGGGTTTAATAATAAAGTTACTTTTAATAAATCTTTCAAAAAGTATAATCAGATTACTCCATCCGAATATTTAAGAAGTTTTAGTGTCTAACTAAAAAAATAGTTCTCTCATTTTTATTTTTTAGTATTATAATTAAAGATGTAAAATGCTTTTGTTTTTGATTTTTGTTAAAATCAAACCCTTACAATAGAAAGCTAAGTAAATAAGTAAAATTTCATCGGTAAAAAGGTAAAGCTTGATCATTTTTAACTAGTTGAAGTCCCATAATCACTTGTTTTGTCAAATATTGCTAGAAAGAGAAGGAGAATTTTTTAATCTACAGAATGCCTTATACATTTTATAAAAAGTCAATAGATAGATTGAATTAGCCATCATTATCATATTCTTTTTCTCTTTTTGCAATTTCTAACGGAGGTTTAATTTTATGAAATTTAATTTATGAAACAAATTAATTACAAATTACTGTTGTTTGTATTTTTTGTATCCAGTATTTCTTTAGCACAAGAAAAAATGATCACTGGATTAATAACGGATAATAAAGACTTACCCTTACCGGGAGTTAATGTTATTGTTAAAAACACATCCAACGGAACGCAAACGGACTTTGATGGAAATTATAGTATAAAGGCAAATAGAGGAGCTGTACTATCGTTTAGTTATGTGGGTTTTGCTACCAAAGAAATCGTGGTAGGCGATTCAAATAATATTAATGTGCAATTAGAAGCCTCGGCAGCTGAGTTGGAGGAAGTTGTAGTAGTTGCTTATGGATCGCAGATCGAAAAAAAATTGGTTACCAGTATTACTACAGTTTCAAGTGATGATATACAGGATATTGTTGCCGATTCTCCACAAAATATACTACAAGGACAAGCGGCAGGAGTACAGGTTTTTTCTAGTTCTGGAGGTTTAGGAGCTTCTCCTACAATTAATATTAGAGGTACTAATTCAATTGGTAGTAACACAAGACCATTATTTGTTATCGACGGAATAGTACTAGGTGATAACTTTACTACTTTTGGACAAGGTTCGGGACAAGGGATTAATCCTTTGGCTAATATAAACCCAAATGATATTGAAAGTATTTCTGTTTTAAAATCAGCAGCAGCAGCAGCATTATATGGTTCACGTGGAGGCAATGGAGTTGTATTGATTACAACTAAGAGCGGAAGAAAAGATGGAAAAGTTACGGTGGATATAGACATTAACACATCTTTTGCATCTATTACAGATTCGCCAGATTTATTAAATGCTCAAGAATTCATTGATTTTACAACACTTATTAGAAATGGTTCAGCGGTAGGAGCAAGTCCATTGACTAGTGCTGGAGGAGAGTTTGATGCTTTAGATGCGGTTTTGAGAACTGCTTCGACACAATCATATAATTTTAGTGTGCGAGGTGGTAATCAAAATGGAAACTATTTTATTGGCGCAACAAGAGAAGACCAAGAAGGTATTAGAGTAGGTGATAATTTAGAGAGAACTAGTTTTAGATCAAATGTCCAAGCGAAAGCAGGTAACTGGTTGACAGCAACATTAAATGCAAATATCTCTCATAACAGATTTGATAGAGTACCAGCAGAGAATGCTTTTGCTTCTCCATATACTATTGCATTATTACAAAGACCAGATGTAGAACCATTTGATGATGAAGGTAATTTTACGACAGCTGGTAACGTAGGTGGGGGCAATGTAATAGCTCAAGAACTATTAAATCTAAATTTATCGACAACTACACGAATCGTTGGAAATGGATCTTTAGATTTTAATTTATCGTCTTTATTAGATGGATTAAGTTTTAAACAAGATTTTGGAATAGATAGGGTGTTTACAGAAAACCAACAAAGAAATGTTGATCTATTAACTCCAGGTGGATCTGCGGCAAACTCCGTTTTCCAACAAAATAGATATATACTTAATAGTATTCTTACCTATAATAAGAGTTTCGGTGATTCACATAATTTAAATGTTTTTGGAGGATTCTCTTATGAAGAGAATGCTTTTAGAAATGTACAAGCTCAAGGTACAGGTTTCTTATCTGATGCTCAATTGAATATTGAATCAGCTTCGACATTTCCTGTTACTTCTTCAAGCGGAGATGCAACTAGATTAGTTTCTTATTTAGGTAGAGCTTCTTATGACTACGCAAATGGTAAGTATATTGTTGAAGGTACTGTAAGAAGAGACGGTTCTTCAAGATTTGGTGCAAACAATAGGTTCGGTACATTTTGGTCGGCGGCAGTAGGATGGAATGTTTCTGATGAATCATTCATGCAGAACGTTGATTGGATTCAAGGATTAAAATTAAATGGGAGTTATGGTACAACTGGTAATGATAGAATAGGAAACTTCCCTTCTTTAGGATTGTTTACAGGAAATAACTTTAATGGTAATTCAGGGTTAACTCCATTCACTTTGGCAAATCCAGATTTACGTTGGGAAAGTACTACGACTTGGGATGTAGGGTTAACTGCCGCTTTTTTTAATAGAAGATTGTCTTTTAATGTAGAGTATTATGAAAGAGTTACAGATGATTTAATTTTATTTGTTCCTGTGGATCCTACATTTAATTTTGGACTGAATGGAAGAAATGAAAATATTGGAGAATTACAGAATACGGGTGTAGACTTTTCTATGGACGCTGTGATTTTTAAAGGAGCTAATGACGGTTTTAAATGGACCTCTAGTCTAAATCTTGGATTTAACAAGAATGAAGTTACAAGTCTTCCTGAATCAGCAAGCGTAGATGAGAATGGAAATAGGTTTGTTGCTCAAGCAGGTGGGTCACTTGCATTTTCAGGACAGAGAGCAATAGAAGGACATTCTGCAAATTCATGGTATTTGATTCCATATATTGGAGTTAATCCTCAAACAGGTGATGCTGAATGGCTTGATGCTGATGGTAATCCTACAACAACCCCAACGGATGCAGATAGAAGAATAGTTGGTCAAGCAAATCCTGATGTAGTTGGAGGATTTTCGAATGTGTTTACATATAAAAATTGGTCGTTAAATACATTATTTAACTTCTCTGTAGGTAATGACATATTATTAACTTCTAGAACATTTACAGAAAACCCAATAAGCGGTTTTAATAAATCATCAAGAGTTTTAAGTGTTTGGCAACAACCAGGAGATCAGGCTCTAATACCTAGTCCCGATAGCCCAACAATAAATACATTTAATCAAAATTCTACAGCTCAATTAGAAGATGGGTCTTTCCTTAGATTAAAGAATGTAACTTTAGCATATACACTTTCTGATAATTTTTTAGATAAGATTTTTATTAATAAAGTAAGGTTATATGCTACTGCTACAAACTTATTGACTTTTAAAAGTGATGGGTTAGATGGTTATGATCCAGAAGTATCAAATGGATCTAATGGTGCTGGTGCTATAGGACAAGATTTCTTTACTTTACCACAAGCTTCAACATATACTTTTGGTATTAATTTGTCCTTCTAAACAATTTAACGATATAATATACACGTATGAAAACAAGTATAAATAAAAATAATAAGTTTAGTTTACTAGTAATTTTACTGGTAATACTAACGACTTCTTGCGAAGATAGAATAGAATTATTACCAGAGGATGATACGGCTAATGAGGTTGTGTTTTCAAACGGTTCCTTAGCATTAGGAGCTGTAACAGGTATATATAATAGAGCACAACAGGATAATGTACTTAACGGAACATTACAATTTATTACAGAGTGGCAGTCTGATAATGTAGATTTCATAGGTACTTTTACCACATTTGGAGAGATAAGAGATTATGCTACATTATCTGCTAATGGAGCGGTATTTGGTATATGGGATGATAGTTACGAAGTTATCGGAGCTGCAAATCTAGTTATCGATAATGTTCCTTTAGTACCAGATGAGAGCTTTACAGAAGAACAACGTACAGGAGCTATAGCAGAGGCTAGGTTTTTAAGAGCTTTAGTATACTTTAATATCTCAACAATTTTCGGACAACCTTTACAAATTGGAGCAGGAGCAAATAATTTGAGCGTACCTCTTGTAGTTACATCAGAACAAGGTCAAGAGTTACCTAGAGTAACTTTAGGGCAAATATATGATTTTGTAGAAACGGAATTATTAGCTATCATTCCTGATTTAGAAACCAATAATAGAATAGGAGCTAGTTCAAGAGCCGCTGAAGCGCTATTAGCGAAATTGTATTTGTATCAAGAACGTTGGGGTGATGCTGCAAATTTTGCAAACGATGTAATTAACGATTCCTTCTATAGTTTAGCTCCTGATTATACTTTTTATGACTCTCCAGATTCACCAGAACATGTATTTACATTAATAAATGATGCAGTAACAGGTCAGACATCTGGGCAAGGATTTTCAGGATTAAGTAATCCTGTCCCTGGAGGAAGAGGTGATGTTCCTTTTTCTCAAAATTTGTTAGATGCATATGCTGAAGAGCCTGGAGATTTAAGATTTGATAACTTGACTCAAACTGGACCTGGAGCTGAAGGTGCGGATAGAATATTTACTAATAAATTTCCGGAGGACGTTAACAACTCTGATGACGCACCTGTATTAAGAATTACAGAAATGTATTTAATAAGAGCAGAGGCTAATTTTAGAGCAAGTTCTTCTGTGGGTTCAACACCACTGGAAGATATTAATCTATTAAGAAATAGAGCAGGATTATCTGATTTAACAAGTGTTGATTTAGATATTATTTTAAATGAAAGAAGAAAAGAATTGGCTTTTGAAGGACAAAGACGAATGGATCTTTTAAGAAACAACTTGAGTTTAAGAAGACCGGATCAACCAAACGAAGCTCTTTCTGCTCCAGGTATGGATAAAACTATATATCCAATACCTCAAGGGATTAGGGAATTATCTCCATTTATAGAACAAAATCCTGGTTTCTAATTATAATAAAACATGTAAGGAAAGGGAAGGTCTACTGAAAAGTAGACCTTTCTTTATTCCATATTTCAAGATTTAAATTTGTGAAGCATATTATTTTGATGGTTAGATATAAAAGGTAAACATATAGTATAATTGAATTTGATTAACTATTAACTTATAGCTATTAGATGTATAGATTGTTCATTTCGTTTAATTGATTAATCCCTTTAGTGAAATACAATGAAACGTCTTGATTAAATATAAAACACTACTATTCATTTTCATAAGTAAATTTTTATCGGCAAGGTAAACGTTGATAGGCTTTATCCATTTTTTTGACTTCTATAAGTTCCTTTATCACTCAATCATTAAAGGAACGGGCAAGAGATTACCAATAATAATTGTGTAGTTTAATCATATTGGTGATGTTATTATTGAGTTAGCCTTCAATATACTCTTGCCTTCTTTTATGTTATGACTAAATATTGGAGTATAAATCTTGAAAAATTTCAATTATGAAAATCAACCATTACAAATTATTAATACTCGTTTTTTTTATATCGAGTATTGCATTAGCGCAACAAAGATCCATATCTGGAACTGTAACAGACAGTAACGGATTACCTATTCCAGGAGTTAATATAATTATTAAGAAAACAAAAAGAGGAACCCAAACAAATTTCGATGGAATCTATTCTATAGAAGCAGAAAATCAAGAAATTATTATGTATTCTTTTCTTGGATATATTTCGCAAGAAATAATAATTACCAATCAAAATATGATAGACGTAGTCCTTGAAGAAGATGTTAGTGCTTTAGAAGAAGTGGTAGTAGTAGGTTTTGGGACACAATCTAGAAGGAAAATTACAGCTAATATAGCTTCTATTTCTTCTGATAAAATTAATGAAATACCAACTCCAAGTTTACAAAGTACCCTGACAGGTAAAGCAGCAGGCGTACAAGTAACACAATTAAACGGTAAAGTAGAAGGAGGAGTAAAGGTAAGAGTTAGAGGAATATCTACAATATCTTCTTCTCAGGAACCTTTATATGTAGTAGATGGTATTCCAATAACTAATTCTGATGAATCTATTAATGATTCCCCAATTAACCCTTTAATTGCATTAAATCCTAATGATATAGAATCAATCGATATTCTCAAAGATGCTTCTTCTGCCGCTATTTATGGAGCCAGAGGAACGAATGGAGTTATTATTATTACAACAAAACAGGGGAAACAAGGGAAAACAAAAGTGTCACTTAATTCTTCTTATGGAGTTAGTAGTGCTACGAATATTAGAGATTGGCTTAATGCAGAACAGTATGTAGAATTAGTAACAGAATCTGCATTAAACGCTGGTTTTACTCAAGCCGGAATAGAAGGGCAATTTGATTTTTATGCTAATGGATTAGATTGGAGAAATGGAGAAGTCGATACGGATTGGCAAGAATTAGCTTTGGTAGATGGATCAGTACAAGATTTTGGAGTATCGGTTTCAGGTGGAAGCGAAAAAACAAGATTTTTTATGTCTACCGCATATAATAATACAGATGGTATTGTTCGTGGAAATCAATTAGAAAGATATTCTTTTAGAACAAATATAGATCATACACTTTCTGAAAAGTTTAGAGTGGGAACTAATTCAAGTGTTTCGAAATCTATAATAGACAGAATTTCTAATGATAATGCATTTGCAACCCCACTTCAGGCAATAGCGCAATCACCACTTTCTCCTGCGTATTTAGCAGACGGTGTTACTCCTAATAATGAATCTACGGAATATTATAATTTTTTGACAGAAGAATTTAATGGAAACTTCAAAACGAATATCTGGAGAGTATTAGCAAATGTGTATGCTGAATATAAAATTCTACCTGAATTAAGTTTTAGATCAGAGATAGGATATGATTTTCTATCTCAGGTAGCAGAACGTTTTTCCGGAAGTCTTACTGAGTCAGCTTCGGTTGGTGGATTTGGAACTGCAAATGCTGTTCAAACAGAAAAGTATAATTTAAATAACTACTTCACCTACAATAAAAGGTTTAATGATACTTTTGATTTTGAAGGAACCTTAGGAATGAGTTATGAAGATAGTCAGCGAAGATTGCAGTTTGCCCAAGGTCAAGGTTTTCCTTCTGATGATTTACAAACATTAAATAGCGCAGCAGAAATTACAGCAGGTGGATCTAGCCGAACTAGATTTAATTTTCTCTCTTACTTTGGTAGAACTACACTTTCAATTGCCGATAAATATCTGTTCAATGCAAGTATACGATATGATGGTTCTTCTAGATTTGGGGATGAAAATAGATTTGGATGGTTCCCAGCAGCATCAGTGGGATGGATAGTTTCAGAAGAATCGTTCCTTAATAGTTCAGAAGTTGTTTCACTGCTAAAACTTAGAGGAAGTTGGGGAATTACAGGTAATGCAGGTATTGGAAATTTTGCAAGTTTGAGTTTGTTTCAAGGAACTCCATATAATCAAAGAGCGGGATTAGCTCCTACTCAGTTAGGAAATCCAGCACTTAAATGGGAAAAAACAACTCAGGTGGATATAGGATTAGATTTTGGTTTCTTAAATAATAGAATCTCTGGAGAAATTGATTACTATGTAAAAGATACCGATGACCTTCTGTTAAATGAGCCTGTTCCGGGAGCTTCAGGTTTTCCTAATATTACTAGAAATGTAGGAGAAATGAAAAATAGAGGATTTGAATTCATTATTAATACAAAAAATATTGTTTCTGCAGATGGTAGTTGGAGTACATCATTAAATCTTTCTACGATTGATAATGAAGTAACTAAATTGCCAGGTGGAGATATTATAGCAGGGAGAAACATTGTACGAGAAGGTGAAACGGTTTCTTCATTTTATGTAGTAGAATTTGCAGGTGCTGATCCGGCTAATGGAGATGCTTTATTTGTTAGAAATACTGTGAATGCAGATGGTTCAATTGATAGAAGTACTACAAATAATTTTAATGAGGCAGATAGAATTATAGCTGGTAGCCCTTACCCTGATTTTATAGCTGGTTTTACTAATAATATATCTTATAAAGGAATTGATTTTGCATTTACTTTTCAAGGAGAATGGGGTGCCTCGATATATAATAACGGCGGACGGTTTCAATCGGGAAATGCAAGATTTTTCGATAACCAAACTACAGATCAATTAAGAAGATGGCAACAACCAGGAGATATCACGGATGTTCCACAAGCTCGTTTGTTTAGTACAAATGGACAGCAGGCATCTACAAGATACCTTCAGGAATCAGATTTCATAAGATTAAGAAATTTGACTTTAGGATATACCATACCGCAAGAGGTAACAAAGAAATTTTATATGGAACGAGTAAGAGTTTATTTCACAGGTTTTAATTTACTCACTTTTACTGACTATGATGGATACGATCCAGAATCTACTGCGGATTTTAACGGAGATTCTAATATTCAAGTAGGAGAGACTTTTTATTCAGCTCCTCCTGCTAAAACATACACACTAGGTATAAATATTGATTTTTAAAAACGTATTGATATGAAAACATTAAAATATATAAAACTGATAATGATCGCAGCACTGATTGTTTCGATTTTTGGGTGTGAGGATAATTTGGAGTTAGCACCTGAACAAAGTTTATTACCAGAAGTAGCTACATCAAATCCTGCTAATTTGCAAAATATATTAACAGGTATTTATGATGAAGCTGGACAAGCCGTTTCATACGGTGGTCAAATAAATTTAGCATCAGAATTACTTGGTAATGATACAGATCTTTCTTGGAATGGTACTTTTGAACAGCCAGCTCAATTAATAGAAAAACAACTAGTACCGGACAATACTTTCGTAAGGGATTATTGGTTAAACGCTTATGAGGTTAATAATCAGGCTAATATTGTATTAGCAAACTTAAGTGTATTTGAAGATGAATCAGAAAGAAATAGAGTAGAAGGAGAAGCTAAGTTTCTTCGTGCTTTAGTTTATTTCGATCTAGCGAGATTATTTGGACAATCATATGATGCAGCTGGAGGCAATTCTCAACTTGCCGCCCCGATTGTATTAGATGCAATATTAAACCCTAGTGATATTACTTCTCCTTTAAGAAATTCTGTAGAAGAAATGTATGGTCAGGTGATTTCTGATCTTCAAAATGCTTACAATTTGCTTCCTGATTCTAATGGAGTATTTGCTGATAGATATGCGGCACAGGCGTTATTAGCTAGAGTATATTTGCAACAAGGCAATTATACAGGAGCGAGAGATGCCGCTGATGATGTTTTACAAAATAGCGGACATTCTCTAACAGAGACATATGATGGAGCGTTTAACAATGATGGGGACTCTAGTGAAGATATTTTTGCCTGGCAAGTTACCAGTCAAGATGGTATAAATCAAATGAATACTTTTTGGGCAGGCCAGGCATTTGGAGGTAGATCAGGAAACCCTGATGTGTCAATAAATAGTTCGTTTTTTGATATTTTTGATGATGTAAATGATGATAGATCACAATTTTTTTATACAACTTCTGGCGGGACTGCTACAACCAAATGGCAATCACAGTTTGCTAATATTCCATTTTTACGCATTGCAGAAATGCACTTGATTAGAGCTGAAGCCAATCTCAGATTAACAACAGCAATTGGGTTAGATCCTTTGGTAGAGATTAATGCACTTAGAGGTAGGTCAAATGCTGGAGCACTTGGAGTTGTTACTTTACAAGATATAATTGATGAACGTAAACGCGAACTAGCGTTTGAAGGTTTTACTTTGCACGATATTAAAAGATTACAAGGTACTGTAGGTCCGTTGAATTATGATGATAACTTTTTGGTAATGCCAGTTCCTCAAAGAGAAAGAGATGCGAATCCGAATTTAATACAAAATCCAGGATATGGGAGTTAATTGTTGAGTTTTTATATTTTTCAAAACTGCCTGGAAATATAATCAGACGAAATCTACGGAGTGGAATGAACAATAATCTGATTCAAAATAATTTTCTGGGCAGTTTTAATCTCTTAGGGAAATAAGACCGAAGATTGTGTATATCCTTTTTATATCCCAAAAAATTACCCGTTTAAATATTTTTTTAAACGGGTAATTAATTTTAAAAGAATTTTTCTTGAAATTTTATTGTTTTAAAATTTTTCTAGTAGAAGACTTACCGTCAATAGTTATTTTACAAAAATAAATACCACTTGCTAGAGATTTTTCTGTCAGTTTATATTGGTGCTTTCCTAAGCTTACTTTTGTATTAATAATAGTTTGAGAAGCTCCATATAAATTAATAAGTTCTATCCTTACGTCACTTCTATTCTTTAGTATTTCTAATTGTAATACAGAGTTTTCGGTTATAGGATTAGGAAATATTTTAATATTCTTATCTAATGTTTCATCTTTAATATTAGTATCATTCAACCTTATTGCATCTGGATTTTGATCGTGCCAGGTTCCATTATAATACCACCCATTTTGACAACGATTTAGATCTGGTGTTTGAGAAACCCCACTATTACTAAAAATAAAATTAGAGCAAGAAGTATTTGGTAATGTATATCGGTACCAACCATCTGTCGCTAATGTCATAGGTTCTCCTGGCCAACCAGTTGTGGAGTTAGAAGGAGTAGCATTCCAAAAATAAATAGTTGGAGATGTATATGAGTCTGATTTAAAGTACACTGTTAAGTCTTGACTTACTTCAGGGTTACTATCATACCAAGTTCCATTGTAATACCATCCATCTCCGCATCTTTGTAGATCTTGTGTTTGCGATATTCCATTATTACTGAAAATTATATTAGAACAATTAATTCCTTCAAGTTTTAAAGAATACCATTCATTACCAATATTATTCATTGTTACACCAGGCCAAGGAACTGTTGCGTTAATTGGAGTTGTATTCCAGTAGTAAATAGTTGGATTAGATAATGAACCTTTAAAATATATTGTCATTGAATCAGATGTATTATCTGAAAAAGTAAATGAATTACTGATAATTTGAGAAGATAGTCCTTCTACATCGTATGCAATAGCACGTATAGTTGTGTCAGATGTAATACTTAATGGGGCAGTATACTTATCTGAAGAAATAGAAGGTTCATCACCATTTAAAGTATAATAGATTTCTATTCCTTGTGGATTATTATCTGTAGCGCTTAATGATATACTTACGATTTCTCCAATATTAAAAGATCCACCTTCAGGAGACATGGATATTATTGGAGGCGTATTTCCTGTAATTCTTGGATCCGTATCGTACCATATTCCATTATCATACCAACCATCTTTATCTCTACTTAAATCATCTGTTTTAGTGCCACCATTATCATTAAATAATAAGTTAGTGCTTTGTACTCCTTCGAAAATATATTCATACCATTCAGAGTTGTCTATTCGATTCATCTGAGGTCCTGGCCAATTGCTTGGAGGCAAAACGTCTGGCGATTCATTCCAATAATGTACATTTACTTGAGACCAAGAAGATGGTTTTTTTAAATAAACGTGTAATCCTTCTATGGGGCCAATTCGATAGTTTTGTGTAATAATATCAGAAGCAGTACCATCTTTATCAAAAGTAACTGCTTTTATAGTAGTCGATTCGGTAATAGTAAATGAACTATTATAAGCAATGCTAGAAACATTAGGATTAGAACCATCAGTAGTGTAATAAATAGCATAAGGAGCTCCAGCACCACCTACACCTTCAAGAGTAACCTGAATAGGATCTTCAGAATTTGTAATATTAGGATTAATAATAACAACAGGATTGCTAGGGCCATTAACGCAATTTTCGAAAAAACCACCTCCGCAACCTCCAATAAGTCCAGGTCCATTTAACACATAAATTCCTGCTGATCCAGAAGTTACTGTAAAGTTTAATATCCCATTTTGTGCTGCAATTTCACGACCAGTAACTGCATCTCTATATAAACCATTTGTCATTCCTGAAATAGAGAATGATGCATCTCCATCTTTTGCTAACCCTACCGCAACTTCACTATTTTGATATATTCTTCGATAGGATACAGCATTTCCGGGAGCTTCTTTCCAATCCCAACTTCCTTTTTGTAAAGCGGGAACAGCTTTTCTAATCGCATTTAGTTTTTTAATATGTTGGTATATCTGATGATTAGAAGCTTGATCAATAACATCTCCATAGTATGCTCTACCGGTTTCATTGATGGATTTTTCGATTCCAGATGCGTCATGAATATCATTAAACTCTCCGGCTTTAAATCGCATTTCTGTTCCGTAATATACGGTCGGGATTCCTCTCCAAGTGAACATGAAATTCATGCAAGCAGCTAAATTCTCATCAGATCCACCATAACGTCTATTCCAGTCATTATTTGGGCCAAAATCATGATTGTCTAACCAAGTAACTAAGGTAGAAGGGTCGCTATATAGATTATCATATCTTGCAGCTGCTTTTACTGTTGAAAAAGATTGTCCTTCTTCAAAAGTACCGTGAAAAGTGGCTTCTCCGAAAAAATCTATTACAGCAAGATCTAAAGGTTCTGAATTATTAACTTCTCCTCTCCAAGTATAATAATGTGGGTTAGTTTCATCAACAGGATGTAGTTCGTGACGTTTTTGTGCTACTTCTCCAAAAATAAATAGATCGGGGTTGATAGCTTTAAATGCATCGTAAAAATAAATAATATCCTCTCTGCTCATATGTTTAACGGTATCCCAACGAAAAGCATCTACTCCCATATTTATATACGTGGCATAGGCATTTACAAGATAATCTCTAACCACTTGACTACCTGTATTAAGATCAGGCGTATCACCAGCTAGTGCTCTGTTTTGTAAATTTTCTATATCATCAAATCCTTGCGCAAAACCATTTCCAGAATGATGGTACCAATCCGGATCAGATGTATCAACATAGCTTTCTTTGCCAGGGAAATTGTAAGCGGACAGATCTTGATTATATGGTGGAGGCATTTTTTCTAAATTCGCTCTACTCCATATTAAACCATCTTCTGGATTAGGAGTTAAACCGTCATATTCCCAATTAGGATTATCCGGAGCGTACCAAGGTTTTGTTGGATCTGTATTATATTTTATCTCAGCGACATCCTTTATACCAAAACGACCGGCGTGATTGGTTACAACATCTAGAACAATCTTCATATCACGAGCATGAATTTCATTTATTAAATCTTGAAAGGTAGCTCCGGGAGACTCTAATCGAGGGTCTACTTTCGTAAAATCCCACGCGTGATACCCGTGATAATCTAAAGGGCTTCTGTTGTGTACAATTGGCGTTATCCAAATAGCGGTAAACCCGAGATCTTTAATATAATCTAGTTTTTGGATTAACCCTTTAAAATCTCCTTTCCAAGTTACATCTTCTGGATCCGTAATTGTTGGATTTATTGTTGGATCAGGATTGTACGAAGACCATTCTGTAGCTGCATTATTACTAGAATCTCCATCGAAAAATCTAGAGGTCATTAAAAAATAAATTGTTTCTTCTCTAAAATCAGTCTGTGCTGTTAGAATATTAGAATTGAGAAATAGACTCCATAGACATATTATGCCTAGAAGTTTAGGTAGTGAGTTTTTCATAAGTTTTAGTGTTTGAATTGTGTTTGTGTGAAATTTTATACTTCTTTCAGAAGTTGTGATTTATATTGCCATATTTATTTGATTAGGTGATTTTTATTAAAGAAGTGATACTTTTTTAGTTTAAAAAATGATGATTTACTAATTTAAGGAATAATTGAGTATTAATTTGATTGTTTTTTTACTTAAACGTTTTCGTGTTGATAAAATTTAGAAGTGGTTATATACTAACACCCTGTGCCAATAATTTCAAAACATGTTTTAAAAACTTATTTTTTGAAACATATTAATTTATCGGAAACTGATAGATCATTAAAATGATAGTTGGTTTTAATCCAATTTAAAGTTTTTTGTGTGTAGAAGAATACGTGGGTCGGATCATTTTTATACCACCAAGAATTAAAATCAATAGATCGGTTATAAAGATAGGTTTTACAATATAAACTTCCTTTTTCTTGTAATAAGGAGTGTAATAATTTGAACTCTTGATTTGGATTATAAAAGTGTTCCATTACTTCACAACATGCAATGTAATCATAGGTTTGGTCTAATGCTTTTGGATTTGGATCAAAAAATGGATCATATGTAGTGATATTGTATCCTATATTTCTTAACATCGAAGTGATCACAGGACCACTACCGCTTCCAAAATCCAGACCATTATGTTCTTTTTTATATTCATCTCTAATGGAATTCACTATGGGGGACACAAAATTTTGATAACCAACGTCCGTCACATCATTGTTATGAGTATCATACCTGTTTTTTTCTTCTATACTAGATAGAAAATATGATGGATACATTCCAATCCCATCACAATGAGTACACTGATAATAGCCTCTTTTTTCGGTAACAGAAAATTCTACGGTTTCTGATCCACAAAGAGCACAATTCATAGATTATAATTCTTTAATTTTTTTAAGCTTGTTTTTCCAGACTTGTAAACTGTCTTTATGTTTTCCAATGTTTTTCTTTACCTCTATTACCAGAGGGTTGTTATCATCTGCGTGTTTAAAAAATTGTAGATTATTTTCTAATTGGCGAATTTCACCATGAACTTCATCTATTTTTTTACGAATGAAGTTTTGCTCATTTCTAAGTGCTCTATCATCTGATTGATTGGCAAGAGAACTAAGTTTGTTTTCATACTTAATCATCTCAGTTTGCTGTCTACTAAGATTTAGTTGTTCAAAAAAGGTGTCTAAGACCTTATTATAATCAGATTCTATGTTTTTCTTTTTGTAAGGAACTCTACCTAGGCTCTTCCAAACGTTAATGTTTTCTTTGATTGTAGTAAGATCAGTTTCGGGATCACCAGATAATTTTAGTTCTTTAAGTGCTTCTATGTGCGCTAATTTTTTCTCATAAGAAGCAACTTCTTCTTTATTAGCTTCATTTTTTTCAGCGTGGATTCGATCAAAATAAGAATTACAGGCATCTTTAAATCGTTTCCATATTCTATCGCTGTCTTTTCTAGGAACGTGACCTATTTTTTTCCAATCCGCCTGAATTTTTTTCATTAGCGGTGTAGTTATAGAAAAATCATCACTATCCTTATTATCTTCAGCGATTTTGATGAGTTCCATTTTCTTATTTAGGTTTTCGAACTGATCTTTCTTAAGACTTTTATAGAATGCATTTTTATTTCTGTTAAAATCTCTTACCGCACTTTTAAATTGACTCCAAGTTTCTTCATTAGCATTAGAAGGTACTTTTCCAGCTTGAAAGAATTCTTCCCTTAGAGCCTCTATTTCTTTGATTTTTTGTTGCCATCCGCCATGATTTTTTGGATGATCGGAAGCTACGTTGATGATCTTAGAAATAATTTCTTGTTTTACTTCTAGGTTTTTTTCGTAAACTTTATCTTGTATTTTAAAGAAATCTTGACGGTTTTCGTGTATCTTTTTAGTAAGAGCACTAAATTTTTCCCATATAGGTTCTCTATATTCTTTAGCTACTGGGCCCAAATCTTCTTTCCACATTTTATGCAGAATTTGCAATTCTCTAAATGCCCTATTTACATCAGTTTCCTGAGCTAATTCTGTGGCACGCTCAATAATCTTAAGTTTTTGCTCTAAATTATGTTTGAAATCCAGATCTCTAAAATCTCTGTTTAGATGAAGAAAATCATAAAAGTTCTCTGTGTGATGATGGTATGTGTTCCAAACTGTATTATACTTATCTCTTGGAATAGGACCCGCATTATGCCATCTTTCTTTTATTTCCTTAAAGTGGTTATATGTAGTATTAATGTTTTCTTCTACATTTAATAGCCCTTTTAATTCTTCAATTATGTCCAATCTTTTTTGAAGATTAACTTGTAGATCTTTCTTTAAATTTTGGTAATATGCATTTCTTTTTTCTTTATAATCAAAATAAACAGAATTAAACTCTTTTTTTAATGGTGTTGAGTAGTAGAAGTCAATTATATTGCCACCATCTGCTAAAAATTCATCTTTTTTCTGCTCTACTTCCTCATTAAACTTAGCATTAAATTCAGTTTTAATTTCCTCCACATGCTCCTTTATTGCCTGGATCTTTTCGCTTTTAATCAGGTGGCGTAATTCAGATATGAGCTCATCTTTGCTCATTGCATGATAGTCTTTCTTTTCTATATCGTGTCGCTCTAACTTGCTTTCATCCTCACTATCTTTTGCTACTGCCTGATCCATCTCATTTTGGATCTCATTTTCAGAATCAGAGATAACCTCTTCTTTTTTTATTTCTTCAGTAGCTGTAATTTCTTCGGTAGATGGTTCTTCTACAGGTAGTTCTTCTGTAGCAGTCTTTTCTTTTACCGTAGCTTTTTCAGATTGATCGTCTTGAGTTGACTGTGATTCAGTAACTTCTGCGACAGTTTTTTCTTCTATAGCCTTTGTATTGTTCTCTTCGTTTCCATCTGCTTCTGGCAGGTTATCGTGTGTGGACATTATATAAAATGTTTTTGTTTGTCTGAGCTTAACGATTGACTAAGATACTAACATCTTATATAAACTCAAAGCAAATGAGCTGTTTTAGGAATTACATTTGTAGGAAATATATAATAATTCTGATATAGGAAATGAAAAATTATTGATTCCAGATCTCCCAAGATTTCTCGGCTTGGAGTATTAACATACGTAAACCATTACTAGTTTTCGCTCCATATTCTTTTCCTTTTTTCATAAAGGTGGTTTCTTCTGGATTGTAAATAAGATCGTATAAAACGTGATGTTCGCTTAAATATTCAAAAGGAATGTTTGGGTGACTTTCTACATTAGGGTGTGTCCCCAATGGAGTACAATTTATAATTAATTTAAATTCTCTAATAATATCTTCATCTAGATCATTGTAGCTCAATTCTTTGAAATCAGGGTTTCGAGATACAAAGTTGTGTTTTATATTTAATTTATTTAATGCAAAAGCAATTGCTTTCGATGCTCCTCCGGTTCCTAGGATTAGAGCTTTTTTAATTTTTTCATTTAATAATGGCTTTAAAGATTCTGTAAAACCATAATAATCGCTGTTATAACCTGTTAGTTTTCCGTCTTTGTTAAACTTAATTACATTTACAGCACCAATTTCTTTGGCAGTAGGATCCAATGAATCTAAGAAGGGGATTACTTCTTCTTTATAAGGTATGGTTACATTCATTCCTTTGATATCTGAATCTTGTATTATAGTTCTTAAATCATCGATCGTTTTGATATCAAAATTTTGATAAGAACAATCCAGATTTTCGTTTGCGAATTTGTTAGAAAAATAGTTTCTAGAAAATGAATAACCGATATCTCTACCTAATAATCCGTATGTGTTCATGTTGGTTTGGTTTTTAATGTTTTCTCGCCATACCATTCCAACCAAAGGACAATCCCTATACCCACTAAAATAAAAAAGAAAGCAGCATAGGTTGGTATTATTGTAAGATCTGGAAGGTAGCGATCGTAGTTGTCCAGTATAGGATTTCCTTGTGCATCGATCAATATTTCTCCTAGATCATTTTTTTTATACATTTTATGTTTCCATGGCCAAACAACTCCTAAAGAACCGGTTATAAAACCAATAATAGCAGCAAAAGTTGCATTTTTGTAATGCTTTAATACATATCCTAAAAAGTGCGATAATGTAACTAGGCCAGTTATAGAGCCTAAACTAAATACTACAAGAACTTGGAGCAATCGTAACCTTTTAGCATTTTCCATAAAAGATAAATCCCATCGTATTAAATCAGCTATAGTGTCATATAAAGCATTTACAGCATCTACTAATAATAACACATAATTACCAAATAAGATTAAGATAAAAGAACCTGATAATCCAGGTAGTGTCATACCAGAAACTCCTACGATACCACAAAAAAAGACAAAGAATAAGTTGTCATTTTCCTTTGCAGGTTCAAGTAAACTAATACTTATTCCGACTATAGTACCTATGATAATAAAACATATATTGCGTTTATTCCACTCATCAAAATTTTTGGTTATGTAGTATATTGATCCTATAATCATTCCAAAAAATGCTGCCCAAACGTACAGTTCATAATGGATAATTAGATAATCAAGAATTTTAGAAACACTAAAGTAGCTAATTAACATTCCTGAGATCAATAGTGCTAAAAACCGACCGTTTATATATCTCCAAAAACTTTTGAATCTAAAATTGATAAATAGTTTAAATGCTTTTAGGTTTATTTTTTGAAGTGAATAAATGAATTCTTCATAAAAACCAGCAACAAAAGCTACAACTCCTCCAGAAACACCAGGTACTTTATTAGCGGCTCCCATAGCCAAACCTTTAATGACTAGAAAAAACTTATCGCTAAACGTTCTGGTGTTTTGAGCCATAGATATTAATCTCCTTTTTTAGTTGCGAGTCGCTCTAGTGCAAGAATTAATAGAAACCCTATTATAATAAAAAGAAGTACCCAAATAATTCTAGAATCGCCATCAAAACTAGAAGGTAGAATACTTTTTTCTAGAAAAGGAACTTCAATACCTTCTGAGTTCGTTCTCCATGAAAGTACTTTTTTCCAAGGCCATAATTTGTTTAAAGAACCTATCATAAACCCTGTAAGTAAAGCTAACGTCATATTCTTATGGTTATTAAACATCCAGTTTAATATTTTAGAAAAAAGCTTTAAACCAGCTATTGCTCCAACAGCTATGATCAATATTTTATAAAATGCTTGCCATAATAGATTAAAATCTAAGGAAGTCAACCCTTCTCTAAATTGATTTAATATACCAATGAATGTTTCATAAGCTCCTAAAATTAAAAGAATGAATGCTCCGGAAACTCCTGGTAAAATCATCGCTATTATAGCTATAAAACCACAAAATAGTAAGTACCATAGACTTTCTGGTGATGCAATTGGTTCTGCAATTGTTATAAAGTACGAGATAACTGCGGCTAATAGTATGCTTATAAGAACCTTAGGACTCCAGATTGTTATTTGTTTTCCAATATAAAGTATACTCGCCAATACCAATCCAAAGAAAAATGACCATAATAATAGCGGTTCATTATGCAATAACCATTTAAGAATTTTTGCTAATGACAGAATACTTATTGCGATACCTGAAAATAATGCTAATAAAAAAGAAAGATTGTATTTTTTCCAAGAAGCAACAAACCCTTCATTTTTCCATGCCTTAAAAAAATTAAGGTCTAGATTATTGATTGTAGAAATCAACTCTTCATATATACCCGAAATGAAAGCTATTGTTCCTCCCGAAACTCCAGGAACTACATCCGCAGCTCCCATGGCAATTCCTTTAGCTGAAACTACCAGATAGTCCTTAAGACTTCGTTGCATTCTTTTTGATTTAGCATTTGTTATACAAACAAATGTATGTATTTTTTGTTGTAAATTTTGTTGTTACTTAAAGGAAATTGAAGTAATCTATTTGATTTATAAATTCCACAAAAAAACAGCTTGATTACCTTTTGTATTCAGAAATAATATTCTGAACTAATGTAAGATTAAATACGTGTTCAAATAATTCTTCCAAAACAATAGTGAACTCAATATCTAATTCTAGTGCTTTTCTAAGGTGAAATTCACCTTTGCTAAATTCTTGTTTCTCGTAATATAAACCTGCTAGCCTATATTGTATTTCTGCATTTTCTGGATAAAATTCAATAGCCTGCTGCATATTTTGAATAGCGGCATCAGACTCTCCGATAAATTTTAAAATATCCGAACGATTAAGCCAAGTTTCTAACTCGTAGTTTCCAAGTTCTAAAGCCTTTCGGTATCCTCTTTCTGCTTCTTCAAAGAAAGCTAAGCGATTATTAATTTTAGCATAACGTTTCCAGTATAAAACATTTTCTGCATCTATGCTAATCGCTTTATTGGTATAATACAACGCTTTTTGATAATTGCGTTTTCTCATATAGAAATCAGTGATTGCAATCCATCCTTTGTCCAAAAGTGGATCTTCATGCACTGTTTTAGAAAAATGTTGAATTGCTAAATCATCGCTACCTAATTTTTCGAAACATTTACCAATTCTGAGTAGAGCAAAAGAAGTCGGGTCGTCTAATTCTAAAGTAATCCGATAATTTTCTATAGCTTCATTGTAGCGTTTTAATTTTTCTAAAACCTTTCCTTTTTCTAAATAAGCACCTATAAAATATTCATCACTAATAATAGCAAAATCAAATGCAGCAAGAGCTTTTTCATATTCTTTAAGGTCAAAGTACTGTTTGCCGACTTGATGCCAGGCAACTTCACAATATGGATTTTTATCTAAAAACATATTGAGATAATTTATTGCTTCTTCATGTTGTTCAAGAAAATCAAAACAGTAAATAATATTATATAGTGCCGAGTAATCTTGATTATCTGATTCTAGACATCGCATGAAGTTTACTTTTGCATTTTCAAAATCATCCATAAACAAATACTCCATACCTATAAGAGAATATACATCTGCTTCATCAGCAGTATACTGCAGCGCAGTGCTTAGTAATTCGATTGCTTTTAAGTGATCATTTTGTTTAGAAAGTATATTGGCTTTTTGGATATATATTTCTTCATTTTCAGGTTCCAATGCATGAAGCTGTGCCAGAAGATTATCAGCTTTATCTAAACGATCTTCAAAAACAAGAATTTCAACTTGTAATAGTTTTAGATTAACAGAAGAAGGATGTTGAGAAAGTCCTAGAGAAATCGCTTTTTTGGCTTTAGCAATTTTTCCATTCTCTAGATAATGATGAATTATTGATTCGAATTCATCAGAATCAAAAAATTTAACATCATTAGATCTCAGCATAGACTCATATCGAGTAATTGAGAAATTATTTTCTTCGAATTCTTCGTGGTTAAATTTCATACACGTTGATTAAAGATGCCGAATATATCATAAATGCGTTGTAAATCTTTTTTGTTTTCCCCAACA